>NZ_JARVKY010000029.1 GCF_029813785.1 Streptomyces sp. DH41 | reverse complement strand
CCCCGGACCCGCGACGGGTCCGGGGCGAAGCCCTGCCGGTGCGGGGCGGGAGTTCAGGCGGCGTCCTCGCCGGATCGGCGGCGCGAGAGGTGGTACGCCGCCCCGACCGAGCCCGCGATGAGCGCGAGGCCGAGTCCGGTCTCCTTCACGTCGAACCCGGCGACGCTGCCGCCCTCGCCCGCGTGCACGCCCTTGTCGGGGTGGTGGGGCTCGGGACTCGGACGGTGGGAGCCGCCGCCCGCGATGGTCAGTTTCACGCTGCCGGTCCTCCCGTCGCAGGCGAACCTCACCCGGTGGACCGACCCGCGGGTGGCATCCCGGTGGACGCGGGCCGTCGCCGACGACCTGTGCCGCGGGATGGTGACCGTGTCGAACACCGCCGACGAGACCGTGACGCGTCCCTGGCAGCCGTCGGAGCCGCGGCCCACCCCCAGGGTGACCTCGCCGCCCGGCGCGACGGTGGCGGGGTGGACGAGGAAGCCGAACGTCGAGCCGGAGCCGGTGGCCGCCCCGGCCGGTACGCAGGCGGAGAGGGCGGCGACGCCCAGCAGTGCGACCGAGGCGACGGGTATCGCGCGCATGGTGAATCCTCCGGGTCCCCGAGGAGCGGCGACGGACCAGTTCCGCTCGCGCCAGAAACGCACCTCGATGCCCGAAACGCTAGGAAACCGCGCACGCCGGCGCGATCGCAGTAGGGCGAATGGGGCAAGTCCGTGGGCCGCTCAGGGGACGGTGACGGTGTGCCGCGCCCCCCCGGCGGGTCGTCGGTGCGGGGACCGCCGGGGGACGCACGCGCGGGTGCCTCAGCCCTCCGCTCCCGGGAAGAGGCTCAGGAACGGATCCGTCGACGCCGCCACACCGCGACTGAACGGTGCGTCGAAGTCCCAGATCAGGAAGAGCAGGAAGGCGATCAGTGCCGAGAACAGCCCGGCGAGGACCATTTCGCGTGTCGTACGCCGGATCTGCAGGGCGAAGATCATCCCGACGGTGATGACGCCTCCCGCGACGAGCCCGAACCACACCACACCCGGCATGGTCGCCCCGGTCGACTCCGCCCGGGCGATGCGTGCCTGGTCCGCCGCGGTCACCTGGTCGACGAGCGGCTGGTAGGCCTGGGCCTCGAAGTCCGACCTCGGCTCGTAGTCGGTGACGTCCGCGCGGACGCGGGCGAGGAGCTCGGTGCCGCGTTCGGTCACCTCGCCGCGGTCGGCCATGGCCTTCCACTCGGTGGTGACGACGTGTCCGACATAGGCGTTGACATCCTCCCGGATGCGGTCACGGACGTCGGTCGGATAGACCCGGACGCGTTCCGAGATCTCGTGCAGCGCGACCGCCTCCGCCTGTACGTGGTCCTGGGCGGCGCTGCGTGCCTCCCAGACCCCGGCGATGGCCAGGCCCAGGACGATGGCGTACACCACGCCGATCCACATCGTCATGTACTCGATGACGTCCGGGGTCTCGGTGATGTCCTCGTCGTCGGACGCCCTGCGGTGCCGTACGAGGGTGATGATGACGACCACGGCGCAGGCGGCCAGCATCGCGAGGGTGAGAACAAGCCATTCCGGCAAGAGGGGCTCCAGAAGATCAGCGCGCACGGAGCGCGGCGACGGCGACCACCGCGGGCACCGTGATGAGCAGGACGAAGACGAGCGGCGACGTGGCCCCGCGCGAGGGCCGCTGCTGTTGCCGGGCGGCGCGGTAGCGCGGGTAGCGCACCGGGCTGAGTGACGGCCGGGGCGTGGGCGTGGCCGACGGGACGGGCGCGGGAGCCGCGGGACGGACCGGCGCCGGGGTCGGGGTGGGGCTGGGTGTCGGCGTCGGTGTCGGCGTGGGCCGGGCCGGTGCCGGCCGTGGGGCAGGCGGAGGCTCGGGTTCCGGGGTGGGCGGCGCCGGCGGCTCAGGCGTCGGCGCGGGGGGCGGCGGGGGAGTGGGCTTCGGAGGTGGAGGTGGAGGTGGAGGTGGTGGCGTGGGAGTCGGGGCGGGAGGCGGTGTCGGTGAGGGCTCTGGGCACGGCGGGAAGGTGGGCCAGGAGTCGCTCCCGGCGACCGCCACCGCGTCGGTGCCGCCCGGTCCGGTCGACACATACGCACAGGCGTCGGCCTGCGCCGTGCCGATCGGGGCGCCGACGAGCGTGAACGTCAGCGTCACGAGGGCCAACACCCGTCCGGCGGAGGCGGATCGGGTCGGTTCGGGTCCATGCACGACGCAGATCATCGAGCCTGCCGCACCTGCTCACGCCCGATTACCGGACGATTACCCCGAAGGGGGGACAAGGGTCGACCGGCGGTTTGACCAGCGCGCACCCGCCCGTGTCTCGCCTCGCACCCGTGTACGGGCAGACGCACCGGGTGGCGGCGGGCGGGGCGGGGGCCCGGAAAGAAATCCGCGCCCCCGTTGAACACAACCCGCTTCCCCGCGCGTACCCAGTGTCGTGCGGCGGCGCAGTGGCCGTCCCAACACCTTCATGACGATCGGGGATTGACGATGAAGACCTCCTGGCGGAGCGCCTCACTCGTGGCGAGCGCCGCGGTGGTGCTGGCTCTGACGACGGCGTGCGGCCAGGACGGCGGCAGCGCCCCCGGCAGCCAGAACGTGGGCGCCACGGCCGAGCCCGGGGACATCGGCGACATCAGTACCGGCGCCGGCGACGGACTCGGGACCGGCGCGGACGGCGCGCGGGCGTCGGCGAACCCGCCGGAGTCCGCCGGCAAGCTGTCCGTCTCCACCGACGCCGAGATCGGCGAGTTGGTGACCGACGGAGCGGGCCGCACCCTCTACCGCTTCGACGCGGACACCGCCAAGCCGCCCAAGACGACGTGCGAGAACGACTGCGCCACCGCCTGGCCCCCCGTGGCCGCCGACGACGCCCTCGCCGGCGAGGGCATCGACGAGGCACTGCTCGGCGAGGTCGTCCGGCCCGACGGCAGCAAGCAGCTGACCATCGGGGGCTGGCCGGCGTACCGCTACGCCAAGGACACCGCGGCCGGCGACGTCAACGGCCAGGGTGTGGGGGGCAAGTGGTACGCGCTGGCCGCGGACGGCAAGAAGGCCGAGGCGAAGGACGCGGCCGGGCTGTCCACCCGCGACGATCCGAAGCTCGGCGAGATCGTCGTCGACAGGAACGGCATGACCGTCTACCGCTTCATGAAGGACGAGGCCTGGCCGAAGCCGGTGTCGGCGTGCACCGGCGCCTGCCTGGAGAAGTGGCCGGTCGTGGCGCCCGTGGAGCCCGAGGACACCGAGGGTGTCGTGAAGAAGGACCTGATGACCTTCACCCGGCCCGACGGCGCCGAGCAGCAGACGGTCGACTGCTGGCCGATCTACACCTTCGCCGGTGACAAGAAGGCCGGCGACACCAACGGTCAGGGCGTCGGCGGCACCTGGTACGCCGTCTCGCCCGACGGAAAGCCGGTCGGCGCGCCGAAGAGTTAGGGCCTGTCCGGCGGATCAGGTCGCAGGAAAGTCACGGTGCCTGATCGGCGCCGGTGAGCGGGGGCTGGTGCGTCCAGCTGCAAGGCGGAGGAGGGCGTCGACGCGATGGGGGTCCCCCCGCGCGAGCGCAGTCGAGCGTGGGGGAGTCGGCAACCGACGACAACGCCGCAGGTGGGCGTGCCGGCCCTCGCGTCTGCGGCATGATCCGCCGGACAGGCCCTAGCGGCCTCCCGCCCGCCGACCCGCAGCGCGCGACCAGCGGTCCGTCCCCTCCGCCCAGGCGGAGGGGACGGCCCTGTTCGCGCGCTTTGGTGTGTCTTGGCGCACGGCACATGCCTCGGGCAGTGACCGGGAACGGACGGTCAATTTCCGTTTGGGCTCGCCCGTTTGGCGGACGATCAGTAGCCTCAGCTCGAACACCGGATCGCCTATGCCCTTGGAGAGCTAGATGGAGCGTCCCGCCTGGGCCCCTCGCAGCATCGACATCTCGGTGCCCAGCGTGTCCCGGATCTACGACTTCTACCTGGGCGGTTCGCACAACTTCGAGGTCGACCGGGAAGCGGCCCGCAAGGCCATGGAGTTCATGCCGGGGCTCCCCAAGATCATGCAGGCGAACCGGGCGTTCATGCGCCGCGCCGTGCGTTTCGCGGCCGCCGAGGGCATCGACCAGTTCCTCGACATCGGCTCCGGCATCCCCACCTTCGGCAACGTCCACGAGGTGGCCGGGCGCAGCCGCCCCGGTGCCCGCGTCGTCTACGTCGACCACGACCCGGTGGCGGTCGCGCACAGCGAGGCCGTCCTGGCGGGCGACGACGACGCGGACGTCGTGGCCGCCGACCTGCTCAAGCCGCGGGAGATCCTCTCCAGCCCCCAGGTGGAGCGGCTGATCGACCTGAATCGGCCGGTGGCCCTGCTGTTGGTTGCCATACTGCACTTCGTGGAAGACGCGGACGACCCGTACACGGCGGTGGCCGAGCTGAGCGAAGCGCTCGCGCCCGGCAGCCTGCTCGTCCTCACGCACGCCTCGTACGAGGGAATCCCACTGCCCGCCGAGCGGGCCACCGGCGCGGTGGACGTGTACAAGGACATCCGCAACCCGCTGATCATGCGTTCGCGCGACGAGATCGCGCGGTTCTTCGAGGGGTACGACATGGTGGAACCCGGACTGGTTCCGATGCCGCGCTGGCGGCCCGAAGAGGCGCCGGAGGAAGCGGACCCGTACGCGTTCTCGGGGTTCGCCGGCGTGGGGCGTACGGCGTGACGGCGGAGCCGGACGGCCCGGAGGACAGACTGCGCCGGTTCGCGACGATCTGGAGCCGGGCGGTGTTCCCGGTGACCTCCACGTCGTCGACCCGGCCGGAGTTCGAGGAGCGACTGCTGCCGCTGGCCCGTCGGCTGAGCGAGGTGCTGCGGGCGCGGAGCTTCGACGCGCGGGAGTCCAGGGCCGTCGGCGCGGCGCTCGTCGACTCGCACTGCACCGACCCCGAGGCGCTCGCCCGGACGCTGGACTGCGTCGACGCCTACCTCGTCCTCTACTGCGGTGAGGGCGGCGACCCGGAGGACCTGCGGGCCCGCTCGGCGCGGCTCCAGCACGCGATGGCGGCCGGGTTCGCCGCGGCGCTGCGCGCACGGACCCTGGCCGAACAGGAGGCCATCGCGCAGGCCGCCCTGAAGGCACAGGGCGTGGTGGCCGAGGCCCTGCACGCCAGCGAGGCGCGCTTCCGCGCGGTCTTCGAGGGCGCCGCCATAGGCATCGGCATCGCCGATCTGGAGGGCAACGTGCTCCAGGTCAACGAGGCGCTGATGCGGATGTTCGGCATCGCCGGCCCGACGCTGGGCGGCCGCAGGGCGACGGAGTGGACGCACCCCGACGACGCGCCGCAGATTTGGCGGCTCTACGACGAGCTGGTGCGCGGCGAGCGCGAGCACTACCACGTGGAGAAGGCCTTCTACCGGCCCGACGGAACGGTCCTGTGGACCAACCTCACCGTCTCCCTGCTGCGGGACGCCGACGGCGTCCCGCAGTACCAGCTCGCGCTGATGGAGGACACCACCGAGCGCCGGCTGCTCAATCTGCGCCTGCGCTACGAGGCCACGCACGACGCGCTCACCGGCCTGCCCAACCGCAGCTTCTTCTTCGAACGCCTGGAGAAGGCCCTGAACGCGGGGCCCGGGCGGCGCTTCGGTCTGTGCTATCTCGACCTCGACGGTTTCAAGACCGTCAACGACAGCCTCGGCCACGCGGCCGGCGACCGGCTGCTCGTGGAGGTCGCCGACCGTCTGCAGGCCTGCGCCACCGCGCCCGGCGAGATGGTCGCCCGCCTCGGCGGCGACGAGTTCGTCGCGCTCACCACCGGCCCCGACACCCGGCACGAGGCCGACGAGCTGGCCGGGCGCATCATGAACGCGCTGCTCGCCCCGATCAGCATCGACGGCCGCGAACTGACCGTGCGCGGCAGCATCGGCATCGTCGAGGGACCGGCGGGCGAGCGCAGCCCGGCGGAGGTGCTGCGCAGCGCCGACATCACCATGTACCGGGCCAAGTCGGCGGGCGGCAACCGCTTCGAGCTGGCCGACCCGGAGGCCGACGCCCGGGTGATCACCCGGCACGGCCTGACCACCGCGCTGCCCGCGGCGCTGGAGCGGGGCGAGTTCTTCATCGAGTACCAGCCGTTGGTGCACCTCGGTGACGGCAGCGTGCGCGGCGCCGAGGCCCTGGTGCGCTGGCTGCACCCCCAGCACGGAGTGCTCGGCCCCGACCGGTTCATCCCGCTCGCCGAGCACACGGGCCTGATCGTGCCGCTGGGCCGCTGGGTACTGGAGCAGTCGGTGCGGCAGGCCCGCGCCTGGCGGGAGCGGTACGGCGAGACGACCGCCGCGGGCCCGCTGCGGATCAACGTCAACCTCTCGCCCTGCCAGCTCACCCATCCCGGCCTGGTCCAGGACACCGTCGACATCCTGGAGCGGACCGGCGTCGCACCCGACGCGCTGTGTCTGGAGGTGACGGAGTCGGCACTCATCGGCGCCGACGACGACCTGCTGAAGCCGCTTCGCCGGCTCGCCGAGATGGGCGTCGACATCGCCCTGGACGACTTCGGCACCGGCTACTCCAACCTCGCCAACCTGCGCAGGCTGCCGGTGAGCGTCCTCAAGCTGGACCGCTCCTTCACCCAGAGCATGCAGCGATTCCCGGCGGATCCCGTCGATCTCAAGATCGTCGAGGGCATCGTCGCGCTGGCCCACAGCCTGGATCTCGCGGTCACCGTGGAGGGCGTGGAGACCGGTGCCCAGGCCGAGCAGCTGCGCGTACTCGGCTGCGACACGGCCCAGGGCTGGTACTACGCCCGCCCGGGCCCACCGGAGCGCCTGCACGAACTGGCCCTGGTGGACGCGACGGCCTGAATCCCCGGGCGCCTTGTCACGGGCGTCGGGGGAGCGCCCCTCCAGGGGCGCGGGACTGTTTCCATGTGCGGGCTCCGCCGCGTGGGCGCGAGCGACCACGACGAGCCCGCGGCCCCGGACGGCGCTGACGACAACGGCGCCTCCGGGCACCCCCGCGCGGCCGGACCGTCACCGCTCGAGCAACATCCGCTGCAACTCCCGAGCCGCCCGAGGGGGAGCCACATCACTGCGGTGGGCGAGCGCGATCGTCCGGTGCAACCCCGGCCGGGCCAGCGGGGTGACCCGCAGCCCCCGCCCCGACCGTGCCGCCACCATCCGCGGCACCACGGCCATCCCCAGCCCCGCCCGTACGAACCCCAGCACCGCGTCCATCTCCCCGCCCTCCACCGCGAAGTCCGGTTCGAACCCCTCGGCACGGCACGCGGCCACGGTCAGTTCCCGCAGGTCGTAACCGTGCCGGAACATCACCATGCGCTCACCCTCCAGGTCGGCGATGCGGACCGCGCGCCGTCCGCCGCCCGGCCGGGGCGACTCCGGGGACGACACCACCACCAGGTCCTCCCGCAGCAGCTCCACCGTGGTCAGCGCCGGCGACGCGGTGGGCAGGGGGAGCACGACCAGCGCCAGGTCGAGCGCGCCGCGCGCCAGCTCCCGCACCAGGTCGTGCGAGCCCCCCTCCTCGATCATCAGCTGGACGCCTGGATACCGGTCGTGGAACGCGCGCAGCACGTCCGGCAGCAGCCCGGTGCACAGGCTCGGGGTGGCCCCCAGCCTGACCCGGCCCCGGCGCAGCTGCGCCAGCTCCAGCACCTCGTGGCGGGCCGTGTCCGCGTCGGCCAGGATGCGCCGGGCCAGTGGCAGCAGTGCCTCCCCGGCGTCGGTGAGCGTGATGTTGCCCCGCGCCCGCAGGAACAGGTCGGCGCCCAGCTCCCGCTCCAGCGCCTTGATCTGCTGGGACAGCGACGGCTGCGCCACGTGGACGGTCTCCGCGGCCCGGGTGAAGTGCCGGGTCTCGGCGACCGCCACGAAGTACTGGAGTTGTTGCAACTGCATACCGTGAGCATACGTCGTGGATAGGGGCAGCCTATGGAAACAAGGCGCTCCATGTCTTGGACCGATGAGGGTCCGGCCCCGTAGCGTCCTGTGCCATGGCTCTGGCAACGCGGACGGACCGACGGCCGTCCTTGGCGCGCACCGTGTGGGACTCGACCGTCGGCAAGAAGACAGTGATGGCGGTCAGCGGTCTCGTCATGCTGCTCTACCTGGTCGCCCACATGATCGGGAACCTGAAGATCTTCTTCGGGACGAGCGAGTTCAACCACTACGCACACTGGCTGCGCACGGTCGGTGAACCGTTCATGCACTACGAGTGGACGCTGTGGCTGGTCCGTGTGGTCCTGGTCGTCGCCGTCGTCGCCCACGCCGTCTCCGCCTACCAGCTCAGCCGCCGCGACATCAAGGCGCGGCCCAGCAAGTACGTGCACCGCAAGCCGCGCTCCAGTTACGCGACGCGCACCATGCGGTGGGGCGGGATCATCCTCGCCCTGTTCATCGTCTGGCACATCCTGGACCTGACCACCGGCACCGTGCACTCCGGCGGCTTCGAGACGGGCAAGCCCTACCAGAACGTCGTGGACACCTTCTCCACCTGGTACGGCAACGTCATCTACATCGTCGCGGTGCTCGCCGTCGGCATGCACGTCCGGCACGGCTTCTGGAGCGCCGCCCAGACCCTCGGCGCCGGCAGCCGTACCCGCGACCGAGCCCTGAAGACCATCGCGAACGTCCTCGCGCTGCTGCTCACGATCGGCTTCGTCGCCGTACCCGTGGGCGTCATGACCGGAGTGGTGAGCTGACCATGACTTCCTACGCCGACTACACGACCGGAGAGCCGGTCGCCGACACCAAGGCCCCGGCCGGACCCGTCAACGAGCGCTGGGACACGCGCCGTTTCGAGGCGAAGCTGGTCAACCCCGCCAACCGGCGCAAGCAGACCGTCATCGTCGTGGGCACCGGCCTCGCGGGCGGTTCGGCCGGCGCGACCCTCGCCGAACAGGGCTACCGCGTCGTCCAGTTCTGCTACCAGGACTCCCCGCGCCGGGCCCACTCCATCGCCGCGCAGGGCGGCATCAACGCCGCGAAGAACTACCGCAACGACGGCGACTCCGTTCACCGGCTGTTCTACGACACCGTCAAGGGCGGCGACTTCCGCTCCCGGGAGTCCAACGTGCACCGGCTCGCGCAGATCTCCGTCGAGATCATCGACCAGTGCGTGGCGCAGGGCGTGCCCTTCGCCCGCGAGTACGGCGGCCTGCTCGACACCCGTTCCTTCGGCGGAGTCCAGGTCTCCCGTACGTTCTACGCCCGGGGCCAGACGGGCCAGCAGCTGCTCCTCGGCGCCTACCAGGCCCTGTCGAGGCAGATCGCGGCCGGGAACATCGAGATGCACCCGCGCACCGAGATGCTCGACCTGATCGTCGTCGACGGCCGGGCGCGCGGCATCGTCGCCCGCGATCTGATCACCGGGAAGACCGACACCTACTTCGCGGACGCCGTGGTCCTCGCCAGCGGCGGCTACGGCAACGTCTTCTACCTGTCGACCAACGCGATGAACTCCAACGCCACCGCCGTGTGGCGGGCGCACCGGCGCGGTGCGTACTTCGCCAACCCGTGCTTCACGCAGATCCACCCGACCTGCATCCCGCGCACCGGCGACCACCAGTCCAAGCTGACGCTGATGAGCGAGTCGCTGCGCAACGACGGCCGGATCTGGGTGCCCAAGGCCAAGGGCGACGACCGCCCGCCGAACAGGATCCCCGAGGACGAGCGCGACTACTACCTGGAGCGCGTCTACCCGTCCTTCGGCAACCTCGTCCCGCGTGACATCGCCTCCCGCGCCGCGAAGAACGTCTGCGACGAGGGCCGGGGCGTCGGCCCCGGCGGCCAGGGCGTGTACCTGGACTTCGCCGACGCGATCAAGCGGATGGGCCGGGGGGCCGTCGAGGCCAAGTACGGCAACCTCTTCGACATGTACCAGCGGATCACCGACGAGGACCCGTACCAGGTACCGATGCGGATCTACCCGGCCGTGCACTACACGATGGGCGGACTGTGGGTCGACTACGACCTCCAGACCACCGTCCCCGGCCTGTTCGCCGTCGGAGAGGCCAACTTCTCCGACCACGGCGCCAACAGGCTCGGCGCCTCCGCGCTGATGCAGGGCCTGGCCGACGGCTACTTCGTCCTGCCGGCCACCATCAACGACTACCTCGCCCGCAACCCCCACAAGGACGAGGTCGACGAAGGCCACCCGGCGGTGCAGGAGGTGCTGGCCGAGACCGAGGACCGGCTCAACCTGCTGCTCTCCGTGGACGGTGACCGCACCCCGGACTCCTTCCACCGCGAACTCGGCGAGCTGATGTGGGAGTTCTGCGGCATGGCCCGCACCGACACCGGCCTGCGCAAGGCCCTGGAGCGCATCCCGCAGATCCGCGAGGAGTTCTGGCGGCGCATCAAGGTCCCGGGCACCGGCGAGGAGTTCAACCAGTCGCTGGAGAAGGCCAACCGCGTCGTCGACTACCTGGAGCTCGCCGAGCTGATGTGCCTCGACGCGCTGCACCGGGCCGAGTCCTGCGGCGGCCACTTCCGCGAGGAGTCCCAGACCCCCGACGGCGAGGCGGCCCGCAGGGACGACGAGTTCGGGTACGCCGCCGCCTGGGAGTTCGCGGGCACCGGCGAGGCCCCCACCCTGCACAAGGAAGACCTGGTCTTCGAGTACGTCCACCCCACTCAGCGGAGCTACGCATGAAGCTCACCCTGCGCGTCTGGCGGCAGAAGAACGCCGACGCCGACGGCGCCATGTCCACGTACGAGGTGGACGGCATCTCCCGGGACATGTCCTTCCTGGAGATGCTCGACACCCTCAACGAGGAACTCATCCTCAAGGGCGATGACCCCGTCGCCTTCGACCACGACTGCCGTGAGGGCATCTGCGGCGCCTGCTCGCTGGTCATCAACGGCGACGCCCACGGCCCCGAGCGCACCACCACCTGCCAGCTGCACATGCGGTCCTTCCAGGACGGCGACACCATCGACATCGAGCCGTGGCGGGCTTCCGCGTTCCCGGTCGTGAAGGACCTGGTCGTCGACCGTTCGGCCTTCGACCGGATCATCCAGGCCGGCGGCTACATCACCGCGCCCACGGGCGCCGCGCCGGAGGCCCACGCCGCCCCGGTCCCGAAGCCGGACGCCGACTTCGCCTTCGAGCACGCCGAGTGCATCGGCTGCGGTGCCTGCGTGGCGGCCTGCCCGAACGGGGCGGCGATGCTGTTCACCTCCGCGAAGGTCAACCACCTCGGCGTCCTGCCGCAGGGCGCGCCCGAGCGGGAGACGCGGGTGCTGGACATGGTCGCGCAGATGGACGACGAGGGCTTCGGCGGCTGCACCCTCGCCGGCGAGTGCGCGACAGCCTGCCCGAAGGGCATCCCGCTGTTCTCCATCACCAGCATGAACAAGGAGTGGCTGCGGGCCACGCGCAAGGTGGCGAAGCGCTAGCCCATCAAGGACGTTCGCCGAAAGGTGCGGACGGACGGGGCCGGGGGAGGTGCTCCTCCCGGCCCCGTCTCGCTTTCCGCCCCTGGCATTCAGCAGCCGCACATCCACTCTCCCGGCCCAGGTCACGCACCGGCCAACCGGCAGCGGAAGAACAGGTGCGGCGGACCGTACACCGTCGGTCCGCCGTCGCCGCCCCGGCCCGTGACCAGGAGAGTGCCATGACCGGCGTACTGACCGCAGACCGTCCCCCCAAGCCCGCCGCACCCCGCCGCTACACCGTCGCCCTCGCCCGCGACGAGGAGGACGTGCGGGCCGCGCAGCGGCTGCGGCACGATGTCTTCTCCGGGGAGATGGGCGCGCTGCCGGCGAGCCCGCAGCCCGGGTACGACATCGACCCCTTCGACGCGTACTGCGACCACCTGCTGGTGCGGGAGGAGACGACCGGGCAGGTCGTCGGCACCTACCGGCTGCTGCCGCCGGAGCGCGCGGCGGTCGCCGGCCGGCTGTACGCGCAGAGCGAGTTCGACCTCGCGGCGCTGGACGCGATACGGCCCGGGCTGGTCGAGGTCGGCCGTTCCTGCGTGCACCCCGGCCACCGCGACGGCGCCGTCATCGGGCTCATCTGGGCCGGTATAGCCCGCTACATGACCGACCGGGGCCACGAGTGGCTGGCGGGCTGCTGCTCGATCCCACTCACCGACGGCGGCGCCCTCGCCGCCGGCACCTGGGACCGGGTGCGGGCCAAGCACCTGGCACCCGAGGAGTACCGGGTACGGCCGCTGCTCCCGTGGATCGCGGGCACGGCGGGGCCGGCGGCCCGCACCGAACTGCCGGCCCTGCTGCGCGGCTACCTGCGCCTCGGCGCCTGGGTATGCGGGGAACCCGCGCACGACGTGGACTTCGGTGTCGCCGACCTGTACGTGCTGCTGCCGATGAGCCGGGTCGACCCGCGTTATCTGCGGCACTTCCTCTCCCTCGTCCCGGCCTGATGAGCGCCTGGCTGCCCGCCGCGCCCTGCACCCCGGGACAGTGCGTGGAGCGGTCCCGGGCCGCGGCGGCCGTGCCGCTCGCCGTGCTGCGGCTCACCGCGGTCGCGGTACTGCTGCTCGTCGGTGCCGCCGTCGTGCTCACGCCGCTCGGCCGGGGACGCCCCCGGCGGTGGGGGACGGTCCCCGCCGTGGTGGTGCGGTGCTGGTGCCGGTGGATCGTGCGGGCCGCCGGCGTCCGGGTCCGCGTCACGGGCGCCGCCCCGCCCGGCGGCGGGCTGCTCCTCGTCGCCAACCACGTCTCCTGGCTCGACGTACCCCTGCTCGCCGCCGTGCGCCCGGCCAGGATGCTGGCCAAGAGCGACATCCGGCGATGGCCGGTGGCGGGCCCGATCGCCGCCCGCGGGGGCGTGCTCTTCATCGAACGGGACCGGCTGCGGGCCCTGCCGGACACGGTCGCCACGATCGCGAAGAGCCTGCGCGAGGGCGCCGCGGTCGCCGTCTTCCCCGAGGGCAGCACCTGGTGCGGGCGCGCCCAGGGCCGCTACCGCCGGGCCGTCTTCCAGGCCGCCCTGGACGCCGGGGTGCCGGTCCAGCCGGTCCGCATCCGGTACCGGACCGGAGAGCGGGCGGTGAGCACGGTGCCCGCGTTCGTGGGCGAGGACACCCTGCTCGCTTCGCTGTGGCGGGTGGCGTCGGCGCACGGGCTGATGGCGGAGGTGGAGGTACGGCCGGTGATCGCGCCGGACCGCCATCCCGACCGCCGCGGGCTCGCCCACGCCGCCCAGGGGAAAGCACCTTCGAAAAGTATGTGCGCTTTGTGACGTATGTGCCGTTTCCGTCCTGCCGATGAGGACATCCGGAAGGCAGGCACTCCGGAAGGAGGGTGATGCCAGATGATCACCCGTGAAGAGATCGCCAACGTCCTGGACCATCCGGTCTACGACGGGGACGGCAACAAGATCGGCGACGCCAAGCACGTCTTCTTCGACGACATGACCGGGCGTCCCGAGTGGGTGAGCGTCAAGACGGGCATGTTCGGCTCCAACGAGTCCTTCGTGCCCATCCGTGACGCCTCGCTGGTGCAGGACCGCCTCGAGGTCCCCTACCGCAAGGACCAGGTCAAGGACGCGCCCAATGTCGACGTCGACGCGGGCGGCCATCTGTCGGAGACCGAGGAGCACCGGCTCTACGACTACTACGGCATCAACTGGGACAGCGTGCTCTCCGAGGCCGAGCGCACCGACGACGGCCGCTGGGCCGCGGGCACCGGTACGGCGGGAGCCGCGGGAGCCGCGGGAGCCGCCGGCATGGCCGGCACGGCGGGCGGCACCACCGGCTACCAGGACGCCCAGGACCGGACGGGCACGCGCGACGACGCCATGACCCGCTCCGAGGAGCAGATGCACGTGGGCGTGGAACGGCGTGAGTCCGGCCGGGCCAGGCTGCGCAAGTACGTGGTCACGGAGGAGGTCCAGCAGACCGTTCCGGTGAGTCACGAGGAGGTGCGGGTGGAGCGCGAGCCGATCACGGACGCCAACCGTGACCAGGCGCTCTCCGGACCGGAGATCAGCGAGGACGAGCACGAGGTCACGCTGCACGAGGAACGCCCTGTCGTCGACACGGAGACGGTGCCGGTGGAGCGCGTCCGGATGACCACGGAGGAGCGCACCGACAACGAGACGGTACGCGGCCAGGTCCGCAAGGAGCGGATCGAGGCCGAGACCGAGGCCATCACCGACGACGACACCCGGCGGGGCCGTAAGTAGCGGTCTTCCTGCCGTCGCCACGGGGCGTGTGCCGGTGAAGGCACTTCACCGGCACACGCCCCCGTGCAGGGCCTCGGCCAGATAGGGCGCGGTGGCGCTCCCGTCCGCCCGCGCCACCTCGGCCGGCGGCCCCGCGGCGACGATCCGGCCGCCCGCCTCGCCGCCGCCCGGCCCCAGGTCGATCACCCGGTCGGCGCCCGCCACCACGGCCATGTCGTGCTCGACGACGACCACCGTGTGCCCGGCGTCGACCAGACCGTGCAACTGACGCATCAGTACCTCGACATCGGCCGGGTGCAGTCCCGTCGTCGGCTCGTCGAGGAGGTACAGGGTGTGGCCGCGGCGCCCTCGCTGCAGCTCGCTCGCCAGCTTGATGCGCTGCGCCTCCCCGCCGGACAGCTCGGTCGCCGGCTGGCCGAGCCGCAGATAGCCGAGGCCGACGTCGAGCAGCGCGGCCAGGCTGCGCGCCACCGCCGGTGTGTCCGTGTCCGCGAAGAAGTCCGCCGCCTCCTCCACGGTCAGGTCCAGCACCTCGGCGATGTTCCGCCCCCGGTACGCCACTTCGAGCGTCCCGGGGTTGTAGCGCGCCCCGCCGCAGTCCGGACACGGCGCGTAGGTACTGGGCAGGAACAGCAGCTCCACGCTGACGAATCCCTCGCCCTGACAGGTCTCGCAGCGGCCCCCCGGCACGTTGAAGGAGAACCGGCCCACGCCGTAACCCCTCTCCCGCGCCTGGCCGGTGGCCGCGAAGACCTTGCGCACGACGTCGAAGAGGCCCGTGTACGTGGCCAGGTTGGAGCGCGGGGTGCGCCCGATCGGCCGCTGGTCGACGGAGACCAGCCGGCCCACCCCCGGCAGCTCCTGAGTGATCTCGCCGATGAGCGTCGACTTCCCGGAGCCGGAGACCCCCGTCACCGCGGTGAGCGCGCCGAGCGGGAACTCCGCGGTCACCCCCCGCAGGTTGTGCCGGGTGACCGGACCGACCGTCACCGTCCCCCGTGGGACGCGCGCCTCACGGACGGGTGCGGGGGAGCGGTCGAAGAGGTGGCGGGCGGTCGCCGACTCCCCGACACCGGCCAGCCCGGCGACCGGACCGCTGTACAGCACCCGTCCGCCGTGCTCGCCGGCCCGCGGACCGACGTCCACGATCCAGTCGGCGCCGCGCATCACGCCGAGATGGTGCTCCACCACGAACACCGAGTTGCCGGCCGCCTTCAGTCGCTCCAGCACGGTCAGCAGCGCCTCGGTGTCCGCCGGGTGCAGTCCCGCGGACGGCTCGTCCAGCACGTACACGACCCCGAACAGCCCGGAGCGCAGCTGCGTCGCCAGCCGCAGCCGCTGCAGCTCGCCCGCCGACAGGGTGGGCGTCGCACGGTCGAGGCTCAGATAGCCGAGCCCCAGCTCGACGACGGGCGCGATCCGGGAGACGAGGTCCCCGGTGACCACCCGGGCCGTCTCACCTCCCGTCGGCAGCGCCTGCGCGAGTTCCGTCAGAGGCAGCGCGGCCAGCTCGGCGATGGAACGGCCGCCGACCGTCACCGCCAGGGCCTCGGGGCGCAGCCTGCCGCCGCCGCAGACCGGGCAGGGCGCGCTGGTGAGGAAGCGCTCCGCCCTCGCCCGCAGCGTGGCGCTCTTCGAGTCCGAGAACGTCTTCATCACATACCGGCGGGCGCTCATGTACGTGCCCTGGTACGGCCGCTGGATGCGGCCCGCGTCCCGCACCGGGTGCACCGTGACCACCGGCTGCTCGTCCGTGAAGAGGATCCACTCCCGCTCCCCGGCGGGCAGCTCGCGCCACGGCCGGTCCACGTCGTGTCCGAGCGCGTCCAGGACGTCCCGCAGGTTCTTGCCCTGCCAGGCGCCCGGCCACGCGGCGATCGCGCCGTCCCGGACGGACAGCGACGCGTCCGGGACCAGCAGCTCCTCGGTCGTATGGTGCACCCGCCCGAGCCCGTGGCACTCCGGGCAGGCCCCGGCCGCCGTGTTCGGCGAGAAGGCGTCGGAGTCGAGCCGCGCCGCGCCCGGCGGATAGTCGCCGGCGCGGGAGAACAGCATCCGCAGGGAGTTGGAGAGGTTGGTGACCGTGCCGACCGAGGAACGGGACGTCGGCGCCGCGCGGCGCTGCTGCAGCGACACGGCGGGCGGCAGCCCGGTGATCTCACCGACCTTCGGGGCTCCGACCTGGTGGATCAGCCTGCGGGCGTACGGCGCGACCGACTCGAAGTAGCGCCGCTGCGCCTCCGCGTAGACCGTCCCGAACGCGAGCGACGACTTCCCCGAGCCCGACACACCGGTGAACACGGCCACCACGTCCCGGGGGACGTCCACGTCCACACCCCTGAGATTGTGCTCACGGGCGTCGCGCACCCGGACGTACGGGTCGTGGGGGCTGTGCATGGCGGGGAACTCCGTACGGTCTTCGACGACGGCCGGCGGGGCCGGTGGGGCAAACTACGCGATTCTACGCCCGGGAGGCGGTCGTCCCCGCGCCGGTGACGCGGGCGAGCCGCCGGTAGGAGTCCAGCAGCGCCTCGCGGTCGTACGTACTCGTGGTCACCAGGACCTCCTGCGCGCCCGTGTCCCCGAGGAGCGACTCGAGCGCGTCGGCGACCTGTTCCTCGGTGCCGGCGATGTGGCCGGTGAGACCGGCGTCGTACAGGTCGCGCTCCTTGGCGGTCATCGTCCTCGCCTCGACGTCCTCGGCCGGAGGCAGGGGAGGGAAGGTGCCGCGGGTGCGGGCGTGGGCCATGGACCAGGCCTCGGGGAGCAGGAGCCGCCGGGCGGCCTCGGGGGTGCCGGCCACGGCGATCGTGCCCGAGACGACGACGTACGGCTCCGGGCTCCACGCGGAGGGGCGGAATCCGGCGCGGTAGCGGTCGATGCCGCGGCGCATCCGGTCGCGGTCGCGCAGGTCCCCGATGACCATCGGCAGGCCCGCCCGGGCGGCGACCGCCGCGCCCTCGCCCATGGCCAGCACGAAAGGCGGCACGGTCAGCCCCTCCGCGGGGCGGGCGTGCGCGCCCGTGGGGGAGGTGCCCCGGAACCAGCCGAGCAGCTCGGCCAGTTGGGCGCCGAAGTCGTCGGCGTCGTCCTTCTCCCGGCCCAGCGCCCTGCGCACGCCGTCGGTGAATCCCACCGAGCGGCCGAGTCCCATGTCGATCCGGCCGGGGAAGAGCGACTCCAGTACGCCGAACTGCTCGGCGACGACCAGCGGCCGATGGTTGGGCAGCATCACGCCGCCGGTGCCGACCCGGATGCTCCGCGTGGCACCGGCGACGGCCGCGGCCAGCACGGTCGGCGCCGAGCCGGCCACCCCGGGCACGCCGTGGTGCTCGGCCACCCAGAACCGGTGGTAGCCGAGCCGCTCGGCCTCCCGCGCCAGTTCCACGGTGTCGCGCAGCGCCTGTGCGCCGGTGTGGCCCTCCCGGATGCGGGAGCGGTCGAGGACGGAGAAGCGGGTGGTCGCGATCACTGAGCTCACACGGTGTTCAACGTCCGCGCGGCGCCAGGATTCCCGGAGGGGACCTCTATAGGGGACCTCTAGGGTTGGCGGGTGACCGACAGCAGCAGGCCCCCGCTGGCCGTGTTCGACCTGGACAACACCCTCGCCGACACCGCGCACCGGCAGCGGTTCCTGGAGCGCCGGCCCCGCGACTGGGACGCCTTCTTCGCCGCCGCTCCGCACGACCCGCCGCTCGCGGAGGGCATCGCGCTGGTGCGGGAGCGCGCCGAGGAGTGCGGGATCGTCTATCTGACCGGGCGGCCCGAGCGCTGCCGGCGCGACACGCTCGACTGGCTCGCCGCGCACGGTCTGCCCGAGGGGCCCGTGCACATGCGGGGCAACGCCGACCGCCGGCCCGCCCGGCGCACCAAGCTGGAGATCCTTCGGCGGCTCGCCCGCACCCACGAGATCAAGGTTCTCGTGGACGACGACGAGCTGGTGTGCGACGACGCCCAGCGGGCCGGATTCACCGTCGTCCGGGCGCGCTGGGCGGCCCGGTCGGCCGAGCTGCGGGTGGCGCAGGAGCGCGAGGGCCGCACCTGACGGGCCGGGCGGACCCGGGGGTGGGGTGGGCCCGGAGCGGTCAGTCCGTCTCCTCCAGACGGAAGCCGAGCTTCAGGCCGACCTGCCAGTGCGCGACCTCCCCTTCCTCGATCTGGCCTCGTACCTGGGTCACCTCGAACCAGTCCAGATTGCGCAGGGTCCGCGAGGCCCGGGTGATGGCGTTGCGGACGGCCTGGTCGACGCCGTCGGGCGAGGTGCCGACGATCTCGGTGACCCGGTAGGTGTGGTTCGACATACGGGTGCTCCCTTCCGCGGGCGGCGGTGTGTCGTCCGTCACTCCACCGTGCCCCAAGCGGCGACGGAGCGCGAGGCGTCAGGAGGGTCCGACGGGACAACCGCTCGTCCCCCTTGACCTCCGCATTGGTCCATACCAAAATCCCAGACACCCGTTCGAGCCTCGGGCTCGTCCCCCACGTCGGGTCTCCCTTTGCGTGCGCCGGACATCCCTGTCCGCCTCCGCCGCTGTCCGTCAGACAGAAGGACCCCTTGTGAGACGTCGCCTGCTCGCCCTTGTCTGTGTGTCCGCCTCCCTGCTCAGCGGCTGCGGCCTGATGTCGCAGGACGGCGGGAGCGAGCGGCGCACCGTCACCGTGTGGCTGATGAAGGACAGCGCCTCGCAGGACTTCCTGGAGCGGTTCACCGAGGAGTTCGAGCGGAAGAACCCCGGCCTCGACCTCGACGTCCGGATCCAGAAGTGGACCGGGATCGGCGACAAGGTGCAGACCGCGCTGAAGGCCGACGGCACGGACGGGCCCGACGTCATCGAGGTCGGCAACACCCAGGTCCCGCAGTACGCGGAGGGCGGCCGGCTGATGGACCTGACCCTGGAGTCGATGCGGGACTGGGGCAGCGACGACTGGCTGCCGGGCCTCGCCGAACCCGGACAGTGGCTGTCCCAGCAGTACGGCATCCCCTGGTACGCGGCCAACCGCGTGGTCATCTACCGCAAGGACCTCTTCGAGCAGGCCGGCATCACCGCGCCGCCCAGCACCCGCGAGGAATGGCTCACCGCCACCGAGAAGCTCGACAAGGGCGGTGACCAGGGCATCTACCTGGCCGGACAGGACTGGTACACCCTCTCCGGCTTCATCTGGGACGAGGGCGGCGAGCTGGCCGTGGAGGCGGGTGGTGCCTGGACGGGCGCCCTGGACTCCGAGGCGGCGCTGCGCGGCATGGACTTCTACCGCGAGCTGCAGGCCCTGGGCGACGGCCCGCTCGACGCCGATGAGGAACACCCGCCGCAGGCCGGCGTGTTCGCCCAGGGGCAGGTCGCGCAGATCGTCGCGGTGCCCGGACTCGCCCAGTCCATCGTGCGCGAGAACCCCGAACTCAAGGGCAAGCTGGGCTTCTTCCCCGTGCCCGGCAAGAAGGCCGACAAGCCCGGTGCCGTCTTCACCGGCGGATCCGACCTCGTCGTCCCCAAGAACACCGACGAACGCGACGGCGCCCTCGCCGTGGTCGAGGCGCTCGTGGGCACCAAGTGGAACACCGACCTGGCCCGCACCATGAACTACGTCCCGAACAAGAAGTCGCTCGCCAAGGCCGTCGCGGACGAGGAAGGGGTCGCCGCCATGGCGGCCGGCGCCGCGCAGGGCCGGGCCACCCCCGGTACGCCCCGGTGGGGCGCGGTCGAGGCGGACAACCCGATCAAGGAGTACATGACGAAGGTGCTCACCGGTGGCGACGCGGAGTCGGAGGCCGGCAAGGCCTCCGACCGCGTCACCGAACTACTGGACCTCGACGCGCGCTGACGCGCCGCCGCGTCAGCGCGCCACGCTCAGCGACAGCGCGAAACGGTCCTCGCCGTCCGTCCACCAATGGGCCAGCTCCAGCCCCGCCGCGGCCAGTTCGGCCCGCACGCCCTCCTGCCGGAACTTCGCGGACACCTCGGTACTCAGCTCCTCCCCGTCCGCGAAGTCCACCGCCAGGTCGAGCGCCTGGATCTTGACCGTCTGCGCGGTGCGCGAGCGCAGCCGCATCTCGATCCACTCGCGTTCGGCGTTCCACAGCGCCACGTGCTCGAAGGCCGCGGGCACGAAGTCGGCGTCCAGTTCCCGGTTGACGACGGACAGCACGTTCTTGTTGAACGCGGCCGTCACTCCGGCCGCGTCGTCGTACGCCCGGACCAGCACCCGCTCGTCCTTGACCAGGTCCGTGCCCAGCAGCAGGGCGTCGCCCGGCGAGAGCAGCGCGCGGACGGCGGCCAGGAACGCGGCGCGCTCGCCGGGCAGCAGGTTGCCGAGCGTGCCGCCGAGGAACGCCACCAGCCGGGGGCCCGGTGTCCCGGGCAGCGTCAGTCCTCCGGTGAAGTCGGCGATCAGCGCGTGCACCTGGAGGTCCGGCCGCTCGGCGACGAGCGCCTGACCGGCCTGGGTGAGGGCGCTCTCGCTGACGTCGACCGGTACGTAACCGCGCAGGCCGGTCAGCGCGTCGAGCAGGATCCGCGTCTTCTCCGAGGAACCGGAACCCAGCTCCACCAGGGTGCGGGCGCCGGTCGCCGCGGCGATCTCGCCGGCCCGGTCGGCGAGGATCTCCCGCTCGGCCCGGGTCGGGTAGTACTCCGGCAGCGCGGTGATCTCCTCGAACAGCTCGCTGCCCCGCGCGTCGTAGAACCACTTGGGCGGCAGCCACTTGGGCGTGCTCGTCAGGCCCGCCAGGACGTCGGCGCGCAGGGCGGCGTCCGTGGCGTCCTCGGGCAGCGTGCGGGTGAGACGGAACGGGCTCACGTACGGGGCTCCTTCGGAGAGACGAAAGCGTCTGCGAGGGCGGTGTCGCCCGGGTCCTTGAGCGGAGTGAGCAGCACCTCCGTGCGGTTCGCCGCGAGCAGGGTGCGGTCGGGGACCTCCTGCCAGTGCGGGTCGTCGTCGTACGGCTCCGAGGCGACGACCGTGCCGCCCCCGGGGCGGGCCAGGTACCACAGGGTGTCGCCCCAGGTGGTGGCGGTGATGGTGTCACCGCCGGTGAGCAGCAGGTTGAGCCGGGAGGCGGGGGCCGCCGCGGCGACCTCCAGCACCGTCTCGCCGAGCGCCCGGCCCGCGTCGTCCCCGGCGCGCAGCCGGGCCAGTACCAGCGCCCACACGAGTGCCGAGTCGTTGCGGGCCTCCAGTGACAGCAGGTCCTCCGGCGGCAGTGTCCCGGCCGTCCGCGCCAGCGAGCCGGGCCAGCCCGACACGGCACCGTTGTGGCTGAACAGCCAGGTTTCCGCGGCGAACGGCGCCGCGGCGGCCTCCGCGTCGGCGCCCGAGAGCGTCGCGTCCCGTACGGCGGCGAGCAGCGCGCCGGTCCGCACCACCCGGGCCAGATCGGCGAAGGACCGGTCGGCCCAGATCGGCCCTGCCCGGCGGTACCGCGCCGGCACCGGGTCACCCCCGGCGTACCAGCCGACACCGAAACCGTCGGCGTTGACCGTGCCGTACCGCTGGTGCCGGGGCGCCCAGGACTGGCGGTACAGGGCGTGCGGCGGAGCCACGAGCAGCCGGCCGAGAGCCTCCTCGGAGCCCACATAGGCGAGGTGACGGCACATCAGGACCCCTCCGCCGTACGGGCGGTGCGGAACCCGGAGAAGATCTGCCGCCGGACCGGATAGTCCCAGTTGCGGAACGTGCCCCGGCAGGCCACCGCGTCCACCGCGAAGGAACCGCCGCGCAGCACCTTGTACTCGGGCCCGAAGAACACCTCCGAGTACTCCTTGTACGGGAACGCCCTGAAGCCCGGGTACGGGGCGAAGTCGCTCGACGTCCACTCCCAGACATCGCCGATCAACTGCCGTACGCCGAGCGGTGACTCGCCCGCCGGATAGCTGCCCGCGGGCGCCGGACGCAGATGGCGCTGGCCGAGGTTGGCGTGCTCCGGGCCCGGGTCGGCGTCGCCCCACGGATAGCGGGCCGAGCGGTCCCCGGCCGGGTCGTACCTGGCCGCCTTCTCCCACTCGGCCTCGGTGGGCAGCCGCCGTCCGGCCCAGCGGGCGTACGCGTCCGCCTCGTACCAGCACACGTGCACCACCGGCTCGTCGGCCGGGACCGCCTCGGTGACCCCGAAGCGGCGCCGCAGCCACTGCCCGCCGTCCCGGTGCCAGAAGAGCGGGGCGGTGACGGAGTACCGGCGGACGTGGTCCCAGCCCCGAGGGGTCCACCAGCGCGGGTCGTCGTAGCCGCCGTCGTCGATGAACGCCTGGTAGGCGCCGTTGGTCACCGGCGTGGTGTCGAGGTAGTACGGCGCCACCTCGCGCCGGTGCGCGGGGCGTTCGTTGTCCAGGGCCCACGGCTCGGTCGACGTGCCCATCGTGAACGGGCCGCCGGGCACCAGGACCTCGGCCGGACCGGTGAACAGCGGCACGGGGGCCGGGTCCGGGGCGGTCAGGGCCTGCGGACCCCTGCGGAGCTGATGGGTGATCAACATCGTCTCGTCGTGCTGCTGCTCGTGCTGGGCGATCATCCCGAAGGCGAAACCCGCCTCAGTCAGCCGCGTCCCGTGGAACGCGGTGCTCTCCAGCACGTCCAGGGCCCGTCCGCGCACGTCGGCCGCGTACCGGCGGGCCTCGGCGGGCGACAGCAGCGGCAGCTTCGGCCGCTCGGCGCGCGGATGCTCGAAGGCGTCGTAGAGGCTGTCGATCTCGGGCCGTATCGCCTCCTGCCCGGCGACGGCGCGCAGCAGCCACTGCTCCTCCTGGTTGCCTATGTGCGCCAGGTCCCACACCAGCGGGGACATCAGCGGTGACACCTGGGCGGTCAGGTCGGGGCCCTCCACACAGCTGGTCAGCAGCGTGGTGCGGTCGCGGGCCGTGACGAGCGTGGCCAGGGCCCGCTCGCGCAGGGCCTCGGCGTCGACGGACGCTTCGGCGGCGGTGCCGGAAACGGCGGCGGTGCCGGACTCAGAGGTGGTCGCGGTGGTGATGGCGGGGTCGGTCATGGGCGGGTCTCCCTCCCGTGCGGGCCACGGCTCGCGCCGTCCGGCGTCTCCAGCAGGTCGTCGGCGGGGCAGCGGCCTCTGACCACGTAGCGCTCCAGGTACGCCGCTACGGCGTCCCTCACCTCGGTGGTGGCGCCGAGCCGGGGCAGGGCGGCGAGAGCCGCCGTGAAGCACACGACGGCCGCCTCGCGCAGCTCCGGATCGGTGAGGGCGAGACGGGCCGCGTCCCGGTACAGCGGGTTGTGCGGGGCGGGCAGGCCCAGCGTGCGCTCGGCGAGCGGCTTCACGGCCCGGTAGGCGGTCTCGGTGGCCTCCGCGTCGTCGAACAGCGCCGCCGTCACGGCGAGCGGCACCATCCACCCGTCGTCCCCGGGCTGCGCGTCGATCATGCGCAGCTCCAGGTGGCCGCGCGGCCGGACCGGCGGGAACAGGGTGGTGAGGTGGTAGTCGAGGTCCTCGCGGGTCGGCGCGCCCGGCGCCCCGCTCCTGATCCACTCCCGGAAGGTCAGACCGTCCGGTACGTCCCACGGCCCGTCGTCCCGGCGTACGCACATCACCGGCGCCTGAAGGACGTGCCGGGTCCAGGCGCCGCGCGGGTCGGAGTCCAGCGGGGGGCCGCCCGCCCGGCCGGTGCCGATCTGCGTCCACCGCAGCTGCCGGGTGGACCGCCAGCCGGTGGGCCGGCCGTCGGCCAGCGGGGAGTTGGCGAACGCGGCCACGAGGACCGCGCCCAGCTGATGGGCCAGCCACCAGCGGCGTACGTGACCGAGCGGGCCGGGTTCCTCGTGCCCGGCGTCCACACACACCTGCACGGACGCCGAGGCGCGCATCATGAAGCGGCCGCCGGGGCCGGTGCGGTCGAGGCAGGCCTCCATGGCGTCGTACCGCGGTTGCCGCAGGTAGCGGCGGGGCGTGTGCCAGGGGGCGTGGCCGAGACCGACGAGGGCGAGACCGTCCTGGCGCAGGACCGCCCGGACGGCGTCGAGGTCGGCGGAGACGGAATCGACGCACTCCATCAGGGAGGCGGCGGGGAGCGAGCTCAACTCCAGCTGGCCACCGGGCTCGACGGTCAGCGCCGACCTCAGGGGCACGGCGCGCAGGGTGGCGTACATCGCGCGCAGCCGTTCGGGTGACACGGGGAGCCGGGGCGCGCGCAGGTCGTGGACGAGCCATTCCACTTCGACGCCGAGGCGCGTGGGCGGACCGGTCTTGAAGCAGATGCCGTGGACCAGCGCCTCGACCTCGGCTTCGGTGACAGTGGTGCGTGGCCGGGTGCAGCCACTTACCGCATCGGACATGTCGGGATCCTCCTGAGATTCCATCCATGCCGCCGACCCTTCTGCAGTGGGCCGGGTCGGCACACTCGTCCCACCCAAGACCCTCATGCGGCTCCGCACAAGGGTGCATACCGGGACGTATCGGCTCGGTAATCTCCGCCACCCGTCCGTTTCCGGGGGCTTTCCCCGTCGTTCCCGGGACGGGAAACTCCGTTGCACCGCCTCCCCAGCATCGCTCAGGATTCCCGCATGAGCACGACGGGGGAGACCGCGCGGTGCGCGGTCATGGCGCCCACGGGGGTGGCGCCATGAGCGCGCGCCTGCGGGGCATCGCACAGCAGACCGAGCAGATCGTGATGGCGGGGTCCTACCGCGCGTCCGACGGGCGCGAGGTGCCGATCGCCGCGGCGGTCGAGGAGGCACGCGAGCGCACGCGGATGTTCGGTCCGGGGCCCGTGGAGCCGGCTCCGTCCGCCCCGGTGCGGACGGTCTGGGAGGTCACCGGCGAGAGCAGTCTGGAGGCCGCCCGCCGCCTCGGCGGGGAGGTCGCCGTGCTGAACTTCGCCTCCGCTCGAAATCCCGGCGGCGGCTATCTGAACGGTGCCCAGGCCCAGGAGGAGGCCGTGTGCCGGGCCTCCGCCCTGTACACCTGCCTGCTGCGGGCGCGCGAGTTCTACGACCACCACCGGGCCCATCGCGACCCGTTCTACACGGACCGCGTCATCCACTCGCCCGGCGTGCCCGTCTTCCGCGACGACCGCGGCCGGCTGCTGGACGAGCCGTACACCGCGGGCTTCCTCACCTCCGCCGCACCCAACGCGGGCGTGGTGCTGCGTACGGCACCACAACGCGCCGCCGAGCTGCCCGCCGCCCTGGCCGCACGCGCCGAGCGGGTGCTGGAGACGGCGGCCGCCCACGGATACCGCCGGCTGGTGCTCGGCGCCTGGGGCTGCGGGGTGTTCCGCAACGACCCCGCGCAGGTCGCGGGCGCCTTCCGGACGCTGCTCGGGCCCGGCGGACGGTTCGCGGCCACCTTCGAGCGGGTGACGTTCGGCATCCTGGACCGCACTCCGGGCGGCACGGTACGGGACGCTTTCGCGCGCGCCTTCCCGGAAGGGGCGGACAGCCCCGGTCAGCTCCAGCCGTAGCGCTCCCGCAGCCGCTGCCGTACGAGGTCGAACCGCATCCGGTCCAGGGCGCACGCCTCACGGCGCATACCGGCGTCGTGCAGCCTGAGCACCCGGTCCACGTCGACCCACGAGTCGCGCCCCGAGCGGTCCCAGGGCCCGCTCCCGATCGGCACCCAGTCCCGGTTCCCGTCATGCCGCCGGCTGGACAACCGCACGGCCAGCACCGTGCCGCCCGCCTCCCGGGCGACGACGAGCACCGGCCGGTCCTTGCCCCGCCCGTCGTTCTCCTCGTAGGGCACCCACGTCCAGACGATCTCGCCGGGATCGGGGTCCCCGTCGTGCGCGGGGGAGTACTCGGTACGCACCCGGCCCACGTCCCGGGCGTCGGCCTCGGTGGTGGCGGCGGGGCCGTAACGGCCGGGGACGGTGCGGTCGGTGTCATCGGGGTAGGCGCTCACGGCCGTACCGTACGGGACAGCCGCGCGCCCGGGTGGCAGGCTGATCACCGGGGCCCGCGACCCCGGGCCCCGACCGTACGGACAGAAGGCCGACGTCATGACCGACCAACTCACCGTGAGTGTCCTGGGCACCGGCATCATGGGTGCCGCGATGGCCCGCAACCTCGCCCGCGCCGGACACACCGTCCGGGTCTGGAACCGCAGCCGGGACAAGGCCGAGTCGCTGGCCGCCGACGGCGCGCACGTCGCCGCCGGTCCCCAGGAGGCGGTGCGGGGCGCCGATGTCGTCCTCACCATGCTCTACGACGGCCCGGCCGCTCTCGACGTCATGCGGCAGTCCGCCCTCGGCCTGCGCCCCGGCACCGCGTGGGCGCAGTCGACCACCGCCGGCGTCGACGCGGTCGCCGACCTGGCCGCCTTCGCCCACGAACACGGCCTCGTCTTCTTCGACGCCCCCGTCCTCGGCACCCGCGCGCCCGCCGAGGCCGGTCAGCTCCTGGTCCTGGCGGCCGGCCCGTCCCACGCACGGGAGGCGGTGACGCCCGTGTTCGACGCCGTCGGCTCCCGCACGGTGTGGACCGGCGAGGACGGCGCGGCCGGCAGCGCCACCCGGCTGAAGCTGGTGGCCAACAGCTGGGTCCTGGCCGCCACCAACGCGGCCGGCGAGGTCCTGGCACTCGCCAAGGCGCTGGGCGTGGACCCCGACGGATTCTTCGACGCCATCGCCGGAGGACCGCTCGACATGGGCTACCTGCGCGCCAAGGCCGGCCTGATCCGTGACGGCGCGCTGACGCCGGCCCAGTTCGCCGTCACCACCGCCGCGAAGGACGCCCGGCTGATCGTCGAGGCGGGCGAGGCGAACGGCGTCCGGCTGGACGTGGCCGCCGCCGGCGCCGAACGCCTGGCGCGCGCCGCGGCGCGGGGACACGGGGACGAGGACATGGCGGCGGCGTACTTCGCCAGCTTCGAAGAGAAACTGTCCGACGAGCCTTCCGACAAGCCGTCCGCGAAGCTGTCCGACTGAGCTCACCCGGGGTACCGGGTGAGCGCAACGACCGGAACGACCGGGACGCCGACGCCGTCCCGGCACACATCGAGATCAGAGGAGTCCGCATGTCCAAGCCGCCGCTGCCGCCCGAGGCCGTCGAACTGCTGCGCCGCCCCAACCCCTGCGTCATGGCCACCCTCCGCTCGGACGGCGCGCCCGTCTCCACGCCCACCTGGTACCTGTGGGAGGACGACGGCCGGGTCCTGATCAACTTCGACGAGGGCCGGGTACGTCTCAAGCACGTGCGCCGGGACCCCCGCGTGACCCTCACCGTCCTCGCGGGCGACGACTGGTACACGCACGTCACGCTCATCGGCCGCGTCACCGAGACCCGCGACGACGAGGGCCTCACCGGCATCGACCGTCTCTCCCGGCACTACACGGGCAACCCCTACCCGGACCGGGTCCGTGCCCGGGTCAGCGCCTGGGTCGAGGTCGAGCGCTGGCACGGCTGGGGCGCGATGAAGGACAGCGACCAGGCGTCCACCTGAGGAACGAGCGCCGGGGCCCGCGGGGCCCGGCGCCTGTCCGCGCGGCCGTCCGGCGTTCGAGGCCGCCGGGTCCACCCGTCGAAGTGAACCCGTGCGGCCTGCTCCGGGTCACGGGCGTGACGGTGCGGGTCCGGAGAAGGGCGGTGGTCAGAGCCGCTTCCGGACATCCCGTCAGCACCCGCGGCATCACTCCCGCGCGGTCAACGGACCCTCACCCAGGCGCCGGCAGGGAATCCCGCGGGGTGTCGACACCTCGATCCACCTCGTCTAGGATCCACGGCGCGGCATCGCGTGTCGGTCACCGTCCGGGTGAGGCATGGAGGCGCCGCGGAGATGCCCGTGGAGGCATTCACCCGTGTCAGTCGAGTTCAACCACACCATCGTTCTCTCCCGGGACCGGGAGAAGTCCGCTCATTTCCTCGCCTCGATCCTGGGGCTGGAGGTCGGTGAGCCGGCCGGAGTCTTCCTGCCCGTGACGACCGCCAACGGCGTCACCCTCGATTTCGCCACCGTCGACATCGACATCCCGACCCAGCACTACGCGTTCCTCGTCTCCGAGGACGAGTTCGACACGATCCTCGCCCGGCTGGTCGAGGACGGGATCCCCATCCACGCCGACCCGCACGGTCGGCACCCGCGCCGGATCAACCGCGGCGACGGCGGACGGGGCGTGTACTTCGCCGACCCGTCGGGGCACGGCATGGAGGCCTTCACCCGCCCCTACGGCAGCGACCCGGCCTCGCCGCTGAACGGCGTCACGGAGGACGTGCCGGGGGCACGCTGACGGTCGTCGGCGCACCCTCGAAGCTCCTGTAGATCGTCAAGCCGGGCCGCGAGGTCCATAGGATGCGTTCGTGGCTCGGTTTGATGAGGTCAAGGCGACGTTCTGGGGCGAGGGCCTGTACGGGGTTCAGCCACCGCTGACCGACGCGGTCGTTCAGGATGCCGAGCGCCGGCTCGGTGTCCGTCTGCCGGCCGCGTTGCTGGAGATCCTGCGGCTCCAGAACGGCGGCCTGGTGGCGGACGCCTGGAACGCGTTCCCGACCGATGCGCCGACGTCATGGAGCGAGAACCATGTTCCGTTCGACGACATGAGGGGCATCGGCCGTGACGACGGTCAGCCGTCGTTGCTGGACTCGGGCTACCTGGTGGAGGAATGGGGTCTTCCTTCACCTCTCGTTCTGCTCTCCGGTGATGGCCACTGCTGGATCGCCCTCGACTACCGGACCTGCGGCGAGCGCGGGGAGCCGTCCGTGACGTGGTTCGACGTGGAGGGCGACTCGGAGCTCCCACTGGCCGCGGACTTCCATACGTTCGTCGAGCACCTGACTGCTGCCGCGTCGTTCGATGACGCGGACAGCAGTCGGTCGGCGTCATGAGCTGGCTCCGCCCGAGCCCGCCGTGTTCCGGATGCCTGTGCTGCTGACGTGCCTGCAGACCTCGTGGGCGACGAACCTGAGGTCAAGCTCCTGTGAGGTCACGGACACCCGCGAGTACACGCGGTGGCGTCGTTCGGCGGCCGGCGATTCAACAGACGGACAGCCGGACGTCAGTCGGACCCGGAGTCGGACCGCCGAACGACGCCAGGAACATCCTCACTGTCAGACCCACTCCGCATACTGGTGGCCTCTGGGAGCCGGACGTGAGGAGGGGGCGGCCGTGCGGACGGTGTACAGCGGTGAACTGCACGTCAGTTACGGGCAGTTCTACGTGGACAGCCGAAGCCGACGGGACGGGGACGACCCGGGCCCGTCGCCGGCCTGCGCCGGGCAGGCCAACGGTCTGTGCGGCGCGGCCGTCCCCGGACGCCTCTTCCTCGTCACGGGCCTGCACACCGGCCGCGTCGGTCTGACCGTCGAGGTGCACGGTGCGCCGCCGCCGCTCGACGACGGCTGGGAGGACGTGGTGGAGGCGTCCTTCCAGCCGGCTTCCGCCTCGACGGTCGTCCTGCCGTGGGGCGACGGCCCCCTGTGCGCGCTGGACCTGCTCCCGGTCGACCACCGGGTGCGCTACTGCGGGCGCGGCATGGACCGGGGGCGTCAGGAGGAGCTCGCCGTACTCGAAGGCGGTGCGCCGGTCGACCACTACCTGCTGCAGTTCTGGCCGGCCCCGCCCGCCGAGGACCTCGTCGTCCGGCAGACCTCGCGCAGCGCCGCGCACTGGCACCGGCACGCCCGCGGGCTGCCGCCGCCTCCCACCCCCGAGCAGCGGGCCGCGGCCGAACGCCGCCGGCGGGAGGAACGGCGGGCGGCGGAGCAGGCCGCACGGGAGCGTACTGAGGCGCTGTCATGGGGCGGACGGCTGCCCAGCCGACGCGTGCGCGAGGCCGGCTGCAACGCCCGGGGGCTCGTGCCGCTGGACCGCGATCTGCTCGACGCCGTCGACGCGGCGTGCCCGGCGACGCAGCGCGGTCTCGCCCGGTGGGCCGCCCACCGCGCCCTCACCGTGGCAGGGCTGGACGACGTCGACTGGATCACGCCCGCGCTGGCCGCACTGGACCGCGGAGAGAGCCTGCCGGCGCCGTTCGACGACCCCCAGCGGGTCTGGGACCGGTTCTTCGCCGACGACCGCATCCCCCACACCCTGGTGGACTCGCCGGCCGGATGCCACGACAACCCGCTACGACAGGCGATGGCGATGCCCGCGCTGCTCGCCGCGGCCGAACCCGACCCGTTGTGCGCGGCCCTCGACGCCCTCTTCGCCGCCGCGGTCACCTACGGCACCGACTACCCCACCCTGTTCGCGCAGGCCCGCCGCCAGTTCCCCACGCTGGGCCCGGACAGACAGGCCCCCTAGTGCCTGTCCGGCGGATCATGCCGCAGACGCGGGGGCTGGCACGCCCACCTGCGGCGTTGTCGTCGGTTGCCGACTCCCCCACGCTCGACTGCGCTCGCGCGGGGGGACCCCCATCGCGTCGACGCCCTCCTCCGCCTTGCATCTGGACGCACCAGCCCCCGCTCACCGGCGCTGATCAGGCGCAGCCCCTTTCCTGCGACCTGATCCGCCGGACAGGCCCTAGGGACGCCCTCCAGCGGTCCGCGCGTGGTCGTGCCGGGGCAGCAGCAGCGGGGTCGCCAGAAGGAGTACGCCCGCGAGCGCGATCGCCGTACGCGGCCCGGTCAGACCGGCCAGGAGGCCCCACACCGCGATCAGCGCCGCGGTCGTCAGTTTCCCGCTGACCGACCAGGCGGACAGGGTGCGGACGACCCGGTCCGGCGGGGTCAGCTCGAGCCTGCGCGTGGCGAACACCGGATTGAAGACGCCCATGGAGGTGATCAGCCCGAATTCGACGGCCATCACAAGGGCGAGCCCGGCGCCGCCGGGGCGGACGAAGGCCAGACCGACGGGCCAGCACACGCGCAGCACCCCGCTGGTGGTCAGCACGCGGTGCTCCCCGAACCGCGCCACGAGCGGCTGGGCCATCCTGGACCCGATCAGTCCGCCGGCGCACGGCACCGCGAACGCGAGGCCGTACTGCCAGGGCGCGAAGCCCAGATCGGCCAGCATGAGGACGGCGAGCAGCGGCGTGGTCGCCATGATCAGACCGTTGACCAGGACCGTGTTGAGGAACAGCGGACGCAGACCCGGGCTGGTGAGGAAATACCGCCAGCCGTCCAGCAGTTCACCGGCGCGAAGCCGGGAGGGGGCGCCGGTGCGGTGGGGGCGCGGCTCCCCACCGCCGATCGCGCGGATTCCCAGCGCCGACAGCAGATGGCTGACCGCGTCGACCGCCACCGTGACCACCGGCCCGAAGACCCCGATCGCGGCACCGCCGACCGGGGGACCGAGCATGGTCGCGGTCCAGGCCGTCGCCTCGAACCGGCCGTTAGCGGTCAGCAGGTCACCGGGCCCTACCAGTGTCTTGAGACAGGAACCCGCGGCGGCCCTGAACGTGATGTCGGCCGCGGCCACCACGACCGACACCACCAGCAGCTGGGCGAAACCGAGCCGGCCGGACACGTACGCGACGGGCACACTCAGCAGCACCGCGCACCGGACCAGGTCCGTCGCGACCATCACCGGCCGCTTGCGCCGGAACTCCACCCACGGACCCAGCGGCACCGCCACCACCGCGCCCACCGCGAGACCGGCCGCCGCGAGCGCCGCCACCCGCGCCGGGCCGGCGTCCAGCACCACGACCGCGATCAGCGGAAAGGCGTCGAACGCGAGCCGCGTGCCGAACGTGCTGACGGCGTACGCGGCCCACAGCCACCCGAACCGCCGCCCCAGCGACCTGCCACCCGCCACCCCGGACATCAACACGCCGGACATCAAAGCGAGCGGCGGCCCCACGGATCAAACAACCGCCCGTGGACCCCGTACAACCGGCCGTTGTACACCGGGGCACGAGCGGCGATACGCGGGTACGCGGGTGTACGGGCACACGGGTACGCGAGGTACGCGGACGGCGGGCGGGCGTCCTACCGCGCCAGCAGCTTCCGCAGAGCCCCGGTGACCTCATCGGGCGCCTCCTCCGCCATGAAGTGGCCGCAGTCGACGGTCTCGTGCCGCAGGTCCGGGGCCCAGGCCCGCCACAGCGCCGCGGCGTCGTAGCCGAGGGCGGCGCCCCAGTCCTGCTGGAGGACGGACACCGGCATCCTCAGCCGGCCGCCGCTGTCGAGGTCGGCCCGGTCGTGGGCGACGTCGATGCCGGCCGAGGCCCGGTAGTCGGCCACGATGGACGGCACCGCCTCGCGGGACGCCTTCAGATAGGCGGCGCGGACATCGGCGGGCAGGGCCTTCGGGTCCCGCGTCCAGATGTCGAGGAAGTGACCGAAGAACGCGTCCGGCGCCGCGCCGATCAACCGCTCCGGCAACCCGGGCGGCTGCGCCATCAGGTACAGGTGGAAGCCCACGGCCGCCGAGGTGCCGTGCAGGACGTCCCACATGTCCAGGGTGGGCAGCACGTCCAGCGCGGCCAGGTGCGTCACCGCGTCCGGATGGTCGAGCCCGGCCCGCACCGCGACGAGCGCGCCCCGGTCGTGCCCGGCCAGCGCGAACCGCTCGTGCCCGAGGGCCCGGGCGAGGGCGACGACGTCGGCGGCCATGGTCCGCTTGGCGTAGGCGGTGCCGTCCGGGTCGGCCGGCTTGTCGCTGGCGCCGTAGCCGCGCAGGTCGGGGCAGATGACCGTGTGGTCGGCCGCGAGGTCGGCGGCGACGTGCCGCCACATCAGATGGGTCTGCGGGAAGCCGTGCAGCAGTACGACGGGGCTGCCGGAGCCGCCGACGGCCACGTGCAGGGCGACCCCGTCGGCGACCGTGACCCGGTCGTGGGTGAAGTCGGGAATGGTCGGTGTCATGGCAGGTCTGTGCCTCTCTGCTCCACGCGGTGTCCGTTGCACGCCGTGTCCTTCCACGCCGTGTCTGTTCACGTCGTCTCCGTCCACGTCGTCTCCGTCCACGTCGTGTTCCATGTCGTGCTGGTGACGCCTACGAGCCTCCCGCGCGTGAATCAGCAACCGATCAGCACGCGTACCGTGGTGACCGGCGAGCAGCGGTGCGGATCGGAGCGGGCGGAACATGGAAGCGGTCACGTTCGGTGTGCTCGGGCCGGTCACGGCCGAGCGCGACGGCGACGTGCTCGCCCTCAGAGGCCCCCGCCACCGCGCCGTGCTGGCCCGGCTGCTCCTGGCCCGGCGGCGGGTCGTGCCGGTCGCCCGACTGGTCGAGGACCTGTGGGACGCGCCGCCGCCACGGGCCGTGGGCGCGGTGCGCACCTTCGTCGGCGATCTGCGCCGCGCCCTGGAACCCGACCGCCCGCCGCGCGCACCGGCCCGGCTGCTGGTCACCGAAGGCCCCGGCTACGTCCTGCGCGCGGCACCGGACGCCGTGGACGCCTGGCGCTTCGAGGCGGCCGTCGCGGAGGCCGACCGGCTGCCGGCCGCGCGGGCCCCGGCCCGCCTCCGAGCGGCGCTGGGTCAGTGGCGGGGTCCCGCCTACGCGGAGTTCGGCGAGGCTGACTGGGCCCGCGGCGAGCGCTCCCGGCTCACCGAACTGCGGCTGCGCGCGGTCGAACGCCGGGCGGAGCTCCTCGTGGACCTGGGCCGTGCCGCCGAGGCGGTCCCCGACCTGGACGCGCACCTCACCGAGCACCCCTGGCGTGAGGAGGCCTGGCGCCTGCTGGCCCTGGCCCTCTACCGGACCGGGCGCCAGGCGGACGCTCTCGCGGTGCTGCGCCGGGCCCGCGCCCTGCTGGCCGGACACCTCGGCGTCGACCCGGGGCCCCGGCTGCGCCGTCTGGAGACGAGCATCCTCGCCCAGGACCCGGACCTGGACCCGCCCGCCGAACCCGCGGAGGCGGCGGCCCGGCTCTGGAACCGCGCGACCGAGGCGTACGACCGCGCGGTCGCCGCCGGCGCCCACGCCCGCCTGGAGTCGACCGTCGGTCTGCTGCGCAACCTCGCGGTCACCGGCGGCGGCGGACTGGAGGCGGCCCGGGAGCACCGTACGGCCGCGGTCGCGGCGGCGGAGGAGACGGGCGACGCGGAACTGACGGCCCGGGTGATCGGCGCCTACGACGTCCCCGCCAACTGGACCCGAGGCGACGACCCCGAGGCGGCCCGGCGGATCGTCGCCGCGGCCGAACGCACCCTCACCGCCCTGCCCGGCGACGCCACCGCCGACGCGGCGCGCTGCCGGCTGCTCGCCACCGTCGCCCTGGAGTCCCGGGGCGTACGGTCCCCGCGTGGACCCCGGGCGGCGGACGAGGCCGTGCGTGTCGCCCGCCGTCTGGACGACCCCGCGCTGCTCGCCTTCGCCCTCAACGGGGCCTTCATGCAGTCCTGCACCACCGCCGGGCTGGCCCCGCGCCGCGACGCGATCGGCGCCGAACTCGTCGCGCTCGCCACCCGGCACGGCCTGGTCAACCACGAGGTCGCCGGCCATCTGATCCGCATCCAGGCACGCTCGGCCCTCGGCGACTTCACCGCCGCCGACGAGTACGCCACCGCCGTCGACCGCCTGGCCGAACGGCACGAACGGCCGCTCGTGTCCGTCTTCACCCAGTGGTACCGGGCCCTGCGCCGGGCCGCCACCGGCGGCTCGTACGACAGCGCCGAGGCCGCCTACCGGTCCGCCGCCGCGCGGCTGGACGGTGCGGGGATGCCGGGCCTGGAACGCGGGCTGCTGTCCCTCGCCCTGCTCGGCCTGCGCCTGGCCCACGGACGCCCGGCGGAGGTGGACCCGGCCGCGGACTGGGGGCCCTACCGTCCCTGGGCCGAACCGTTCGCCCTCCTGGCCGACGGCCGTGACACCGAGGCCCGGGCGGCACTGACGGCCCTCCCGCAGCCGCCGCCCGACCTCCTGTACGAGGCCCTGTGCTGCGCCGAAGCAGCGCTCGCCGTCGAACTCGGCGACCGGACGGCACTGGAGCGGACCTACGGACGGCTGCTGCCCGCGGCCGGGGAGCTCGCGGGCGCGGGCAGCGGGTTGCTCACTTTCGGGCCGGTCGACGGCTGGCTCGCCGCGATCCGCCGGGCACTCGGCCCCTCCGACACCTCCGGTCCGTGTGGTCCGTTCAGCCCGTTCAATGCCTGAAAGGCACCGCCAGCCGCTCCCGCAGCTCCTCGGGAGTGATCCCGTACGTCTCCAGCACCCGCACCCCGCCGGGGCCGGTGGCGAAGACACCGTGGTCCGTGCAGACGCGGGAGACGCACGCCGTGCCGGTGAGTGGGTACGTGCACCGCGGGACCAGCTCGGGCGAGCCGTCGCGGGCGAACAGCCTCATCATCACGTAGACCCGTCTGGCGCCGATCGCCAGGTCCATCGCCCCGTCGACGGCCGGGACGGCGTCCGGGGCGCCGGTGTGCCAGTTGGCGAGATCGCCCCGCCCGGACACCTGGAACGCCCCGAGCACACACACGTCCAGATGACCGCCGCGCATCATCGCGAACGAGTCGGCGTGATGGAAGTACGCGGCCCCCGGCAGCTCGGTCACCGGGACCTTGCCGGCGTTGGTGAGGTCGGGGTCGATCTCCCCGCCCACGGCGGCGGGCCCCATGCCGAGCATGCCGTTCTCGGTGTGCAGGACGATCCGATCCCGGCGTCCGGGTCGAGATGGTCCGCGACGCGGGTCGGCTGCCCGATGCCGAGGTTGACGTAGGAGCCGTCCGGGATGTCCCGGGCGATGCGCGCCGCGAGTGCGTCGGTGGTCAGCGGGCCGGGGGCGCTCATCAGCGGGCTCCTTGGACGGTCAGCCGACGGGCGGCCGCCCGTGCGACGCGGTCGACGTGGATGCCCGGCGTCACCACGGCCTCGGGGTCGAGGGAGCCGGGCGGCACGATCTCGGTGACCTGGGCGATCACCCTCGTTGCCGCCGTGGCCATCACCGGGTTGGAGTTGCGGGCGGTCCTGCGGTGGACGACGCGGCGGCCCGGGCGCTGGAGGAGGACCTGGCGGCGGCACGCTGAACCCGGCGGCCGGGCAGGTCCGGCGCGGCGGTTGCCCCGGCCCGCGCCGGGTACCCGACCGCGCATGAAGTGGCAACAGGTGCAGGACGGTCCGTCCGCGGTGTACGTGGTGGTCCTCGACCCCGGTGAGGACGCGCTCGCCGAACTCACCGCCTTCGCCCGTGACCGGTCGCTCGGGGCGTCCCAGGTGACCGCCGTGGGCGCCTTCTCGGAGGCGGTCGTCGGCTGGTTCGACCGGCAGGCCAAGGACTACCGGCACATCCCGGTGGAGGAGCAGTGCGAGGTGCTGTCGCTGATCGGGGACATCGCCGTCGCCGACGACGGGCCGACCCCGCACCTGCACGCCGTACTGGGCCTGTCGGACGGCTCCACCCGCGGCGGCCACCTGCTGTCCGGCCGGGTCTGGCCGACGCTGGAGGTCGTCGTCCGGGACAGCCCGGCCGAACTGGCCAAGACCCACCGCCCCGACATCGGCCTGGCCCTGATCGACCTCGGCTGACTCCGCACCCACCCCGGGAGGCGTGACCATGACACAGCGCGTCCGAGACGTGATGTCACCGGCCGCGGTGGCCGTCGAGCCCATGACCACGGTGGCCCGGGCGGCCCGGCTGATGCGCGAGGAGGACGTCGGCGACGTCCTGGTGACCTACGACCGGGATCTGTTCGGCGTGCTCACCGACCGCGACATCGTGCTCCGCGGTGTCGCAGACGGCCGCGACCCCGACGACACGACGGTCGGCTCGGTGTGCACCCCACCGCCCGTCGTCACCCTCGAACCGGACGACAGCACCGACCACGCGGCCGAGCTGATGCGACGCCACGCCGTCCGCCGGCTTCCGGTCGTCGAGCACGGCGGCGTCCCGGTCGGCGTGGTCACCCTCGGCGACCTGGCCGCCACCGACGACCCGCGCTCCGCCCTGGCGGACCTCAGCGAGGCCCCGCCCGACCACTGACGCCTCCGGCCACCGGCCACTGAGACCTCCGGCCACTGACGCCCCGACCGTCACGCCCCCGACCGTCACGGAGGAACGGCATGAACGACCGACGCCGCCCCCACGGGGCCACGGAACCCGCTTCGCGTGCGCGGTCCGGCATGATCGGCCGCCGCTCCCCGCGCACCGGAACCGAACCGGTCACCGCGCAGAGCCCGCTGCGGCTGCGACTGCTGCTGTCGGCCGTCTTCCTGCCGCTCTTCGCCGCCGGGGCCGCGTTCTTCGGCGTGTGGGCCGCGGACACCGGCCCCGGTGACAGTCCCGGACGCGGCGGCCTGGTGGTCCTCGCCGCCGTGTGCGCGGCGCTCGCCCTGCTGGCGGCGGCGGACCTGATGGTCGTGATCGGCCGACTGCGGCGCGAACGGGGCACCCCCGTTCCGCACTGACCCGATGTCCCGAGGGGGGACGGAGGAGGAAGCGACATGGCTCCCCAGGCACGAGCACCCGCGACGGGCCCTCGGGAGGACCGCCGCGCCACCACCCGCACCGCGCGGCTGCGCAGCCGGATCCCCGAACCCGACGAGGAACCCGACCTGCTCGGCCAGTACCTGACCCAGATCAGCGCCACCCCACTGCTGACCGCCGAGGACGAGGTGCGGCTGGCCACGCGCATCGAGGCCGGTGCCCGGGCCATGGAGGAACTGGAGTCGGCCGACACCGGCGAGCCCGCCCCGGCGCCAGGACGGCGCCGCGTTCTGGAGGAGGCCGTACACGACGGCCAGGCCGCCAAGGACCACATGGTGCGGGCCAATCTGCGGCTCGTGGTGTCGATGGCCAAGCGCCACGCCCACCGCGGGCTGCCCCTCCTGGACGTCATCCAGGAGGGCAACCTCGGACTGATCCGGGCCGTGGAGAAGTTCGACCACACCAAGGGCTTCAAGTTCTCCACGTACGCCACCTGGTGGATCCGCCAGGCCATCGAGCGGGGCCTGGCGACGCACGCGCGCACCGTACGGCTGCCGGTGCACGTCGTGGAGCAGTTGCAGAAGCTCGCCAAGGTCGAACGGAAGCTCCGCGGGAGCCTCGACCGCGAGCCGACCGCCGACGAGGTGGCCGCCGAGAGCGGCATCGACGAGGAGAAGGTCGTCTGGCTGCGCCGCGTCGGACGGAACGCCGTCAGCCTGGACACCCCGGTCGACGAGACCGGCGAGACCGTCGTCGGCGACCTCATCCCCGACACCGAGGTGCTCCAGGCACCCGAGGTCGCCGAGTTCCAGGCGCTCGCGGCGGAACTGCGGGAGGCCGTCGGCACCCTCGCACCCCGCGAGGCCCTCATCCTCAGTCTGCGCTACGGCCTGCACGACGGCCGCCCCCGCACCCTGCACCAGGTGGCACAGCACGTCGGCCTGACCCGGGAACGCGTCCGTCAGCTGGAGAAGGCATCCCTGGAGCACCTCCGCGCCCCCGAGACCCGGGACCGCCTCCTGGACTGGGCGAGCTGACCTCGGCCGGATCGGGCGAGCGGACCGGCTGGACCGGGACCGGCTGGACCGGGTGGGCGGGCCTCCCGGACCGGGTGGGCGGACCTCAGCGGCCGTCCATCCGCAGCCGGGCGCCCTGCCGCAGCAGCTCGCGCTGGACCAGGCGGTAGGGCAGGCCGCGCGGACCGCGTCCGTGCCGGACGGTCAGCGCGGCGCACACCCCGGCCGCTTGGCCGGTCGCCATGGCGATGGGCATGACCCGGTACGACGAGTGCGCCACGTGCGTGCCGGAGATGCAGCGCCCGGCCACCAGCAGCCGCTCGGTGTCCCGGGGCACCAGACAGCGCAGCGGGATGTCGTAGAAGCTGCCCTGCGGGACACGCTTGAGGACGGTGCCGGAGCCGCGCGGGTTGTGGATGTCGACCGGGTAGGCACCGTGCGCGACGACATCCGGGAAGGTGCGCGCGGCCAGGATGTCGTGGCCGGTCAGCTGGTAGTCGCCGAGTACGCGACGGCTCTCCCGTACGCCGATGTGCGTGCCGCTCTGCACCACGTACGCCTCCTCGAAACCGGGTACGCGGGTGCGCAGGAAGCGGTCGATCTGGGAGAGCTGGCGGCGGGCCGTGTACTCGGCGCGGGTCAGGTCCCACACATTGGTGCCGAGCACCCGATTGACCCGGGTGCTGTTGACGGCGATCTCGCGCGGGTGCGGGGTGGCGAAGAAGAGGATGTCCTCGCGCGGCAGCCGGAGCTCGCCGTTGGCCCTGGCCTCCTCGATCAGGTCCCACAGGCCGTGCACACCACGCCACTGGTCCGGGTGCGCGCGTACGTAGTCGGCGAAGTCCGGCCGCGCGAAGTCCGCGACGCGGAACATCAGCGTCATGGGCTGCACCAGCCCGTCCTCGGGCCGGCCGATCTCGTACGGCGCCCCGCAGGCCGTGGCCACATCACCGTCGCCCGTGCCGTCCACGACCACCCCGGCGTCGATCACCACCGGCCCCGACTTCGTCTCGAACACCACCCGCCAGCCGGAACCGTCGTCGAGGGGCAGCGCGCCGGACGCGAAGGAGTGGAACAGCATCCGCACCCCCGACTCGTCCATCATCTCGAGCAGCGAGAGCTTGAAGAGCTCCGGGTCGAAGGGGACCGTGTAGCCGGTCTTCGGGGAGGGCGGGAGACAGCCGCCGCGCCCCATGAGCCGGTCGAGCAGCTGCCACAGCACGCCCGCGACCACCGGTTCGCCCTCGCCGTGGTCGGTGGGCAGCAGCCGTGAGGTGTCCCCGGCCTCGGTGAACGCGGCCTGCTTGTGCTCGTTGTGGAACGACATCAGCGGCATCACCAGCGCCACGGTCGCGTTGCCGCCGAGGAACCCGTACCGCTCCACCAGTACGACGTCGGCCCCGGCGTCGGCCGCGCCGACCGCGGCGGCGAACCCGGCGGGACCGCCGCCCACCACCAGGACGTCGCACCGGCCCCCGTGCCGGGCGGGCCGCGGCGGCAGGGTGACCGTGCGGGGCTCGCGGGGCTCTTCCAGGATCGGCATCGCTCTCCTCAGGGGCTCCTGGGCGGTCGGGCGGTCGGACGGTCGGGCGGTCTGGCGGTCAGAGGGCCAGACGGTCGGACCCGGTCGGGGGTCAGACGGTCGGATCCGGTCGGGCGGTCGGGGGTCAGGCGTGCAACGGCCGCGGCTCGGAGACGCACTGCTCGTGTCCGGCCGCCCGCCCCCGCGTTCCGGCGCCGATCTTGCCGGCCTCACCGGCCCCACCCTCCTCGCCGTGCCCACCGGCCTCGGCGGCCTCACCGATCTCGTCCAGCAGCGACCCGCAGCGCACGCAGGTCTCCCGGGCCGCCACGGACAGCTCCCGCATCCGGGACCGGAGGTCCTCCCGGCGCTGCGGATACTCGTCCCACAGCCGGTCCACCTCCGCGAGCAGCAGTCCGGCCTGCTCCCGTGCCACGCCCACCAGCGCCGGGGCGCCCAGTCGGCGCGCGAAGTCGAAGACCTTGCCGGAGTAGGGCAGCGGCAGCACCGGCACGCCGGTGAGCGCAGCGAAGATCACGAAGTGCAGCCGCATGCCGACCGCCACGTCCAGATGGCGCATGAAGCCGAGCACCTGCCCCGGGCTGTAGTCACCGTGCAGGATCCGGCCCTTGTCCGGCGCCGTCATGTGGGACAGCACGGCGTGCGCGTGCCGTACGTCGTGCCGCTCCATCGGCAGGAACACGACATGCGCGTCCAGCCGACGCACGAGGAAGTCCGCGACGTCGGCGAGCAGCGCGTGGTAGTCGCCCTCGTCGAGCTTCTCGGCGGCCCGGCCCGGTTCGCGCACCGACATGCCCACCAGCCGGGCACCGGAGGGGATGCCCTCGTCGCGCATCATGGCCTCGGTGAAGGGTTCGGGCCCGAGCAGCAGGGCCGGGTCGGCGGTGACCGCGACCTCGCGTTCCAGGCCGACCTCCTCCAGCACCAGCCGGGACTCCTCGTCCCGCACCACGACGTCGTCCATGTCCGCCAGCACGGTGCGCACCGCGTCCCGGTCCTCGGCGTCCGTCAGCGGCCCCGCCCCGACGGCGTAGGCGAAGGTGGGCACGTTCCGGGTCTGCGCGGCGCGCACCAGCCGCAGATAGCGCCGCGCCTCGCCGTCGTAGAGGATGCCGCCGCCGCCCAGCACCAGGAGGTCCAGGCCGGGCAGCACGTCGAGGACGTGGTTGCGGCTGACGCCCTCCCAGGGCACCACCTCGTCGGCGTCGGGGTGATGGGTACGGGTGTGCTCCGCGTTCCGGCTCAGGACGACCAGGTGCGCGTCGGGCCGCTGAGCGCGCAGGCAGCTCAGCACACACGTCAGGATCGCCTCGTCGCCGGTGTTGAAACCGCCGTAGGAACCGAGTACGCCGATGCGCGGGCCCGGGCGGGCGGAGGGCGGATGCGAGGGGGCAGTGGTCATCCGGGGCTCCTGTCACGTCGGAGTCGGCCGGCCCGCCGGCCTGGGTGCGCAGACCGCGCACGCTGCCGGGTTGCCTGCGCCGCTCCGTGGAAACACCCTGACCAAGAACTCGTACGCGGTCCCGTCCTTCCGCCGCCCCCAGGAGCACCGGTGAACGTCTCCCTCAGCGTCTGGCTGCTGACCGTCGCGGGCCTGTGCGTCCTGGTCGCCGCCGACTTCTTCATCGGCCGCAAGCCGCACGACGTGTCGATCAGGGAAGCCGGTATCTGGACGGCCGTCTGGGTGGTTCTGGCCTGCCTGTTCGGCGTGGGGCTCCTGGTGTTCGGGGGTGGCGGACCCGCCGGCGAGTTCTTCGCCGGCTACATCACCGAGAAGTCGCTCAGCGTCGACAACCTCTTCGTCTTCGTCCTGATCATGGCCAAGTTCGCGGTGCCCTCGCAGTACCAGCAGCGGGTGCTCATGGTCGGCGTCATCGTCGCCCTGGTGCTGCGCGCCGGGTTCATCGCGGCCGGCGCGGCGATCATCTCCGCCTTCTCCTGGGTCTTCTACGTCTTCGGCGCCTTCCTGATCTGGACCGCCTGGAAGCTCGTCCAGGACGCCCGCAAGGGCGGGCACGACGAGGAGTACGAGGAGAACAAGCTGCTGAAGACGATCGAGCGCCGCTTCGGCGTCGCCGACCGGTATCACGGCACCAAGCTGTGGATCGAGGAGAACGGCAGGCGGGTCATGACCCCGATGCTGGTCGTGATGCTCGCGATCGGCTCCACCGACGTCCTGTTCGCCCTGGACTCGATCCCCGCCATCTACGGCCTGACCCAGGACCCGTACATCGTGTTCACGGCCAACGCGTTCGCGCTGATGGGCCTGCGCCAGCTGTACTTCCTCATCGGCGGCCTGCTGAGGAAGCTGGTGCACCTCTCGTACGGCCTGTCGGTGATCCTGGGCTTCATCGGCGTCAAACTGGTGCTGCACGCCCTGCACGAGTCCGGGGTCCACGTCCCGGAGATCGGGATCCCCTTCTCACTCGGCTTCATCGTGCTCGTCCTCGCGGTCACCACGGCGACGAGCCTGTGGGCCGCGAGGAAGCAGGAGCAGCGGCGGGAGGGGGACCGGAACGGCTGACACAGGGCTACTGGATGGTCCAGCCCACGCGGCCGACCCCCGAGCTGTAGAAGGCGCAGACGCCCGAGGACTCGCCGTACTGTCCGGGCGCCAGCGTCACCCACTGGCCCGAGACGTCCGGTGCCCGGCCGCAGACGATCTCGGCGCGGAAGGTGATGGTGCGGCCGGTGTCGTTGCTGCAGCCGGCGATGCCGTGGTCGGGGTTGTTGTTGTGCACCCAGCCGTCGCAGTCCACACCGGCCGCTGCCGCTGCCGCTGCCGTTCCGGAAGGCGTGGCCTGCGCCGGAGCGGCGAAGCCGGCCGCCGTGAGGGCCAGGGCCGAGACGGTGGCGGCCAGTGCGGCCGTGACGATGTTCTTCCCGCGGTTCATCGGTACCCCCGTGAGGTCGTGCGTCTTTCGGTTGCGCGACCAGTCAAGGAGACGAAGGCTCCGGCGTGAACCTCACAGGTGTGAGGGTGCCGCCGCGCCCGGCCGGCCGCCCCTCAGCAACCCGCCGGGGAGGGCTTGCCGCGCGAGACGACGCGGGTGCCGTGGTCGTCGACGACACGGGCCTGCAGCGAACCGCAGGCGCACCGGGTCCACAGGGTGCCGCCCGCCGCCGTGGAGTGCGCGGACAGTACCTCGTAGGGCTCGGCACCGTCGGGCCACCCGCAGTGCGGGCAGACGACACCGGTCGTGCTGGGCATGGCGACTCCTCGTGCGTCGGTGGTGTGTCGGTGGTGCGCCGGAAGGACGGCGCGTCGGAAGACCGATGGGGCGCAAGGCCGACGTGTGGCGCTTGATCGGACCGTCGCGACACAGACAGGGTGCGGCCACACCCCCGTGGACGTCCAGATCGACTCCTCGGCCCACCCCGGCACACACGTCGGGACCGGAGCTCGGCGGAGCTCCGGTCCCGTACGCGCTGGGGTGAGGGTCAGGCGGCGACGGCCTCGTCGGCGTGGCCGTGCAGCCGGGCGACGACCTCGGTCAGCTGGGCGGCGACCTCGGCGTCGTCGGCCGGGTGGGTCTCGGCGAAACGGGTGACCGAACCCGGGATGGACAGCTTGAGGTCCTCGATCACCTTGCCGCCGGCGATGCCCACGGCCTTACGGGTGTCGTCCTGCGCCCACACGCCGCCGTACTGGCCGAAGGCGGTGCCGACCACGGCGGCGGGCTTGGCGGTGAGGGCGCCGGCGCCGAACGGACGGGACAGCCAGTCGATGGCGTTCTTCAGGACGGCCGGCATGGTGCCGTTGTACTCCGGCGAGAAGAACAGGAAGGCGTCGGCGGCCTGGGCGGCCTCGCGCAGCTTCGCGGCGGCGGCCGGGACGCCGCCCTCCACGTCGATGTCCTCGTTGTAGAAGGGGATGTCGGCCAGCCCCTCGAACAGCTGCACCTCGGCGCCCTCCGGCGCGAACTTGGCGGCCGCCTCGGCGAGCTGGCGGTTGTGCGAACCGGCGCGAAGGCTGCCGACGAGCGCAAGGATGCGGACAGACATGAGTACTCCCACTGATGGAGCAGACGCTGCCGGGGCAGACGCTGCTGAAACACTGCCGTAAAGGATCCGGACCGGGGTCCGTTTAATTTCTAACATCCCAAACGGACCGCGGTCCAGTTTTCTTCCCGATGCTTTACGCTGGCTTCATGCCCGCCGCCCTGCCGCCCTTCCCGAAGCCCCAGGAGCCCGTCGACCCGCCCGACTTGCTGCAACTCGGCACGGGGCCCGAGGGCACAGGGGTCGACGGGGACGAGCCCTGCCTGCGTGCCGACGCCGCGCGCAACCGGGCCCGGCTGCTGGAGGCCGCGGCCCGGCTGGTCGCCGAGCACGGCGCGGCCGGCGTCACGATGGAGGCGGTGGCCGCGGCGGCCTCGGTGGGCAAGGGCACGGTCTTCCGCCGCTTCGGCGACCGCACCGGCCTGCTCATGGCGCTCCTCGACCACTCCGAGAAGAAGTTCCAGGCCGCGCTCCTCGGCGGCCCGCCGCCGCTGGGGCCCGGAGCGCCGCCCGTCGAGCGGCTGCGCGCCTTCGGCTGCGCGATGCTGCGCCGCTCCATCGACGAACTGGAGCTGCAACTGGCCGCCGAGCCGAGCGCGGAACGCCGCTACACCTCCGCACCGCGCCGCTTCCAGCGCGGTCACGTCGCCCTGCTGCTGCGCCAGGCGGCCCCGGACGGGGACAGTGAGCTCCTCTCCCACACGCTGATGGCGTACCTCGACGCCGCCCTGGTCCACCACCTCACCGAGCAGTGCGGGGTGCCTCCGGCGCGGCTGCGGGCGGGCTGGATGGACCTGGTCGCACGGGTGACCCGCACCGAGCACCCGGCCTGACCCGGGGCCACCGTGCCCACGTGTCGCCGGGTGGGATTTCGTCCGGTCCGGACGGCTCGGCCCCGCCCGCCGCACCGCACCCGGCTTCTGCCAGGATGCCGTACGTCATGGTGCAGATACCGAAACCGCCCGCCCCCAAGGCCCTCGCACCGCGCTCCGTCCCCACGAGTGCCGATGTGGCCCGCCTGGCCGGCGTCTCGCGCGCGACCGTCTCCTACGTCCTCAACAACACCAGCGCCGTCCGGATCAGCGAGCCCACCCGCCGCCGCGTCCACGAGGCCGCCAGGGAGCTCGGATACGTCCCGCACGCCGCGGCCCGCTCCCTGCGCGCCGGGCACAGCCGCACGGTCCTGATGCCCGCGCCGTCCTTCCCCGCCGGCCCGCTCTACCGCCGGTTCCTCGACGAACTCCAGGGGGCCCTCGGCCGCCTCGACTACACCGTCGTCCAGTACGGCACCGTCGGCCTGTACGACGACGAGGCCGCCCGCGCCTGGGCCGAACTGCGTCCGGTGGCCGTCCTCGTCCCCGGAGCGGGTCTCGGCCCGCGTGGCGTGGAGGTCCTCAAACGCTCGGGCGCCCGCGCGGTCGTCACCCTCGGCCCCGACGCCGTCGAGGGAGCGCACGCCCTGCTCATGGACCACGAGACCGTCGGTCACAGTGCCGCCCGTCACCTCTACGACCGCGGGCGCCGCGGGATCGGCGTCGTCGTGCCGGCGGAGGACGGGCTGGAGGTCTTCTCGGCGCCGCGCCTGGCCGGCGCCCGCCGCGCCGTGGGCGACACCGACGCCACCGTCACCGAGCTGCCCCTCGCCTACGAGGAGCGGGACGCCGCCCGGCTGGCCGGCCGCTGGCGCTCACTCGGTCTCGACGCCGTGTACGCGTACAACGACGAGTACGCGATGCTGCTGATGCGGGCCCTGCAGGACGAGGGCCTCGACATCCCCGGCGACGCCGCCGTGATCGGCGCCGACGACCTGATGCTGGGGCGCCTGCTGCGGCCCCGGCTGAGCACCGTCCACCTGGAACTGCCCTCCGGCCGCGACCTGGCCGCCCTCGTCGACCGCGCGGTCCACGACCCCGCCGCCGCGCCCGAGCGCCACAAGGTGCTGGGCGCGGCGGTGGTGCACCGCGAGTCGAGCTGACCGGCGGCCGGCTCCGCTCCGCCGCTCCTGGAGTCCTGCCCGCTAGGGCCGTCCTGTCTGCTACGGGCCGTCCTGTCTGCTACTGGCCGCCCTGCCCCTCGGCCTGCGCCTGCTGCTCGGCGACCGACTTGCGAACCTCGTCCATGTCGAGCTTCCGGGCCTGGTCGATGACGTCCGTCAGGGCCTCCTCGGGCAGCGCGCCCGGCTGCGCGAACACGGCCACCTGGTCCCGGACGATCATCAGCGTCGGAATCGACTGGATGCCGAAGGCCTGCGCGAGCTCCTGCTGCGCCTCGGTGTCCACCTTGCCGAACACGAGGTCGGGGTTGGCCTCGGCCGCCTTCTCGTACACCGGGGCGAACTGACGGCACGGACCGCACCACGACGCCCAGAAGTCGATCAGGACGAACTCGTTGTCCGTGACCGTCTGGTCGAAGTTCTCCTTGGTGAGTTCCACGGTGCTGGTCATGAGGTGATCACTCTTCCTGGTTACGGGTGCGAGGCCGTCGGCACAACACTGCCGACCTGGTGGGTATTCCGCGCACGTACCCATGTGGCCACGTCGCACACCACCCACCAGACTGACCCCATGACGCAATCGGATTCCATCGCGTACGACGTCGTCGTGATCGGCGCGGGCCCCGTGGGGGAGAACGTCGCCGACCGCACCCGCGCGGCCGGGCTGTCCACCGCGATCGTGGAGAGCGAACTGGTCGGCGGTGAATGCTCCTACTGGGCGTGCATGCCCAGCAAGGCCCTGCTGCGCCCGGTCCTCGCCCGCGCGGACGCCCGCCGCCTGCCCGGTCTGAGCCGGTCGGCGGGGGACCCGCTCGACGCGGCGGCGGTCCTCGCCCGCCGCGACGAGTTCACCTCCCACTGGAAGGACGACGGCCAGGTCCAGTGGGTGGAGGGCATCGAGGTCGACCTGTACCGGGGGCAGGGACGGCTCGCCGGGCCGCGCACGGTCGAGGTGGCCGCGCCCGACGGCACCCGCCGGGTGCTGACCGCCCGGCACGCCGTCGCCGTCTGCACCGGCAGCGGCGCCGCCCTGCCCGGTCTGCCCGGACTCGCCGAGGTACGCCCCTGGACCAGCCGCGAGGCCACCAGCGCCAAGAGCGCGCCCGGCCGGCTGATCGTGGTCGGCGGCGGAGTCGTCGCCGTCGAGATGGCCACCGCCTGGCAGGCCCTCGGCTCCCGGGTGACCCTCCTGGTGCGTGGTGACGGCGGCCTGCTCACCCGTATGGAGCCGTTCGCCGGCGAACTGGTCGCCGAGGCGCTCACCGACGCCGGCGTCGACCTCCGCACCGGCACCTCCGTCGAGTCCGTGACCCGGGAGGGCGGCACCGTCGTCGCCGTCACCGACACCGGCGACCGCGTCGAGGCCGACGAGATCCTCTTCGCCACCGGCCGCGTTCCCCGCACCGACGACATCGGTCTGGACACCGTGGGACTGGAACCCGGCTCCTGGCTCACCGTCGACGACAGCCTCCGGGTCGAGGGTCACGACTGGCTCTACGCCGTCGGCGACGTCAACCACCGTGCCCTCCTTACCCACCAGGGCAAGTACCAGGCACGCGTCGCGGGCGCCGCCATCGCCGCCCGTGCCTCCGGCGTGCCGGAGCTGGACTCCGGCCCGTGGGGCGCGCACGCCGCGACCGCCGACCACGACGCCGTCCCCCAGGTGGTGTTCACCGATCCCGAGGCGGCGTCCGTCGGCCTGACCCTGGCCGAGGCCGAGCAGGCCGGCCACCGCGTCCGCGCCGTCGACGTCGACCTCGCGACGGTGGCCGGCGCGAGCCTGTACGGCGACGGTTACAAGGGGCGCGCCCGCATGGTCGTCGACCTGGAGGACGAGATCGTCCGCGGTGTCACCTTCGTCGGCCCCGGAGTCGGCGAGATGATCCACTCCGCGACCGTCGCCGTCGCCGGCCAGGTCCCGATCAGCCGCCTGTGGCACGCGGTCCCGTCGTACCCGACGATCAGCGAGGTGTGGTTGCGGCTGCTGGAGTCGTACCGGGACAACTGACGGGACACACCGCGCAGCCGGTGCCGCCGCCGTTGCGGACGGTCGTGTCGCTGGGGCGGCACGGGCGGCCGCAGCGGCACCCCCTAACGCCTGGCTGCGTCCCCGCGCCCCCCGCGGCCGTTCAGACCGCCGATCCCGCCGATCCCGCCGATTCCGGCAGCCCGAACCCCAGCGCCGCCGCCGCCCGCTCCGGTGTCGCCTGCCCCCACAACTCCACCATCGCCCGGTTCGACGCCAGCGACCGCGGCTCGGCCCGGTCCAGATACAGCATGCCGTCGAGATGGTCCGTCTCGTGCTGCACGATCCGGGCGGGCCAGCCCGCGAACACCTCGTCCACGGCCCGCCCGTGCTCGTCCCGCGCCAGCAGCCGCACCTCGGCGTGCCGCGCCACCACCGCCTGCCAGCCCGGCACGCTCAGACAGCCCTCGTAGAACGCGGCGCGGGCGGCGCCGACGGGCTCGTACGACGGGTTGACCAGCACCCGGAACGGCTGCGGCACCCGCCCCCGCGCCACCCGCACCTCGTCCGGCACCGGCGCCGGGTCCTCGATGACCGCGATCCTCAGCCCGACCCCCACCTGCGGCGCGGCCAGTCCGACACCCGGCGCCGCGTGCATGGTGAGGCGCAGCGCCTCGGTGAAACGCGCCAGCAGCGACGACTCCAACTGCCCGTCGAAGGGCTCAGCCACGCGACGCAGCACCGGATCGCCGGCCGCGACGATCGGCAACGGGCCGCCGACGGCGAGCAGTTCCTCGACCCGTTCGGCAAGAGGTGCGCGATCACTTGGAGTTCCCATCGCGCCAGGATGCCACGGCGCACACCACCCACCACACCGCCGATGTGACGCACGCCACTCGAACGGCCGGGAACCCGGCGCGCCCCCGCCCCGACCACTGGGAGCACCCCGCCCCCCCACGACGTCCCCGGAGCGCCCACCGATGACCACCACCTCCGCAGCCCCCACGGACGGGGCCCCAGGGCCGGCCACCCCGCCGCCCCCACCCCGCAGATGGTCCACGCTGCGCCCGCTCGTCCTGCGCCTGCACTTCTACGCCGGGCTGTTCGTGGCCCCCTTCCTGCTGGTCGCGGCGGCCACCGGCTTCCTCTACGCGGCCTCGTTCCAGGCCGAGAAGATGGTCTACGCCCACGAACTGACCGTTCCCGACGTGGGCGAGAGCAAGCTGCCGGTCTCCGAGCAGGTCGCGGCGGCCCGGCAGGCCCACCCCGAGGGCACGGTGTCGGCCGTACGCCCCTCGCCCGAGGCGGACGCCACCACCAGGGTGCTGCTGTCCGACGTCGAGGGCGTCGACCCGGACCACACGCTCGCGGTCTTCGTCGACCCGTACACCGCGAAGGTGCGCGGCGCCCTCGAACAGTACGGCTCGACCGGCGCGCTGCCGCTGCGCACCTGGATCGACGAGTTCCACCGCGACCTGCACCTCGGTGAGCCGGGCCGCCTGTACAGCGAGTTCGCCGCCAGCTGGCTGTGGGTGATCGCGGGCGGAGGCCTGGTGCTGTGGTTCTCCCGCCGCAGGGCGAGGCGCAAGCTGCGCGGCACCAACGGCCGGCGCCGCACCCTGGGCCTGCACGGCACGGTCGGTGCCTGGGCCGCGGCCGGGTTCGTCTTCCTCTCGGCCACCGGACTGACCTGGTCCACGTATGCCGGGGCGAACATCGAGGACCTGCGCGTCTCGCTCGGCCAGACCACCCCGTCCGTGTCGGCGTCGGCGGCGGGCGCGGCAGGCGGTGAGCACGCGGGCCACGGCGCGGCGGCCGGCGCCGGCGGGGACGCCGGGCACGGGGTCGGGCTCGACAAGGTCCTTGCCGCCGCGCGCGCCGAGGGCCTGGGCGACCCCGTGGAGATCGTCCCGCCCGCCGACGCGTCCTCCGTCTACGTCGTCAAGCAGGTGCAGCGCAGCTGGCCCGAGAAACAGGACTCGGTCGCCGTCGACCCGGCCACCGGCGAGGTGACCGACGTGCTCCGCTTCGCCGACTACCCGGTGCTCGCCAAGCTCAGCCGCTGGGGCATCGACCTGCACACCGGCAGCCTGTTCGGCCTGCCCAACCAGATCGCCCTGATGCTGCTGGCGGCCTCCCTGATCCTGCTCATCCTCTGGGGCTACCGCATGTGGTGGCAGCGCGGCCGGGGCTCGGCCTTCGGCCGCCCGATCCCACGCGGCGCCTGGCAGCAGGTGCCGCCGGCGCTCCTCGTCCCGCTCGCGGCGGCCGTCGCCGTCCTCGGCTACTTCGTGCCGCTGCTCGGTATCCCCCTGGCCGTGTTCGTCGCGGTCGACGTCGTGCTCGGCGAGATCGCCCACCGGCGGGGGCGGCGGACGTACGCGGGCGGTGCGACGGCCGAACGGTGAGTCGTACGGCGGAGCGGTGAGTACGCCATCGCACTCACCGCTCCACCGAACTCACCGCTCCACCGTCACGTCGCCGATCAGTGGTCGGCGAAGTCCCCCGCCAACGCGGCGGCGATCCGCAGCTGCGCGTCGGCCTCCTCCTGCCGCCCCTGCCGTTCGAGCGTGCGTCCCAGCATCAGCCGGGCATACTGCTCGACGGGCTCGCGCTCGACGACGACCCGCAGCTCGGCCTCCGCGCGCCGCAGTTGGGCCGAGTGGTAGTAGGCGCGCGCCAGCAGCAGCCGCGGTCCGGTCTGCTCGGGCACCTCCTTGACCAGACCGTTCAGGACCCGCGCCGCGGCGGCGTAGTCCTTGGCGTCGAAGAACATCCGCGCGCGCTCCCAGCGCTCCGCCGCCGTTCCGTGGCCGTAGTACGTCGTGTCCACTCGTGACCTCCTTCGCAGTACTGCAACCACCCGATATGGTTGAACATTCCACCACCTGGACTCCGCCACCGGGACTCCGCCACCGGGGGGTGTTTCCGCCCGGCCACGGTGACGGCCGGAGGGCGGTCTGACGCGGAGGGCCGTCCGGCGCTAGGTTGGGCGGCATGAGCAACCTTGACCGCGACGCGGTTCCCAGCCTGTGCGGCGGCCGCGGCTTCGTGGTGGCGGAGCCGGTGCGGGAACTCCTCAGCCCTCGCCACGTCAAGCTCGGCGAGTCCACCGAGGTCCGCCGACTGCTGCCCAACCTGGGCCGGCGCATGGTCGGCGCCTGGTGCTTCGTCGATCACTACGGGCCCGACGACATCGCTGACGAGCCCGGCATGCAGGTGCCGCCGCATCCGCACATGGGCCTGCAGACGGTCAGCTGGCTGCACGAGGGCGAGGTCCTGCACCGCGACTCCACCGGCAGCCTGCAGACCATCCGCCCACGCCAGCTGGGCCTGATGACCTCCGGCCACGCGATCAGCCACTCCGAGGAGAGCCCGCGCTCGCACGCCCGCTACCTGCACGGCGCGCAGCTGTGGGTCGCTCTCCCGGACGCCCACCGCCACACCGACCCGCACTTCGAGTTCCACGCCGAACTGCCTCATGTCACGGCGCCCGGCCTGACGGCCACCCTGCTCCTCGGCACCCTCGACGGCACCACCTCGCCCGGCACGACGTACACCCCCGTCGTCGGCGCCGACCTGACCCTCACGGACGGCACGGACGTACGCCTCCCGCTGGAACGGGACTTCGAGTACGCCGTCCTGTCCATGGCCGGCGAGGCCCACGTCGACGGCGTGCCGCTGGTACCGGGGTCGATGCTCTACCTCGGCTGCGGCCGCGACGAACTCCGCCTGCGCGCCGACTCGGACGCGAGCCTGATGCTCCTGGGCGGGGAGCCGTTCGAGGAGGAGCTGCTCATGTTCTGGAACTGGATCGGGCGCTCCCAGGAGGAGATCGTGCAGGCGCGCCGGGACTGGATGGAAGGCTCCCGGTTCGGGGAGGTCAAGGGCTACGACGGCGCCCCACTGCCCGCCCCTGAGCTGCCTTTGGTGCCGCTGAAGCCGCGCGGAAGGGTTCGCTGACCTGGGAGAACGGCTGACCGGCCGGTGACGGCCAGTCGGTCGGTCGTCCTGCCTCATCCCTTGCAGGATCCTCGCGCGCACTGGGCGGTTGGGTCCGCTGTGAGCCCACTGCGCTGCGCCGTGCCCCTCCTGATCGGTCAGTCTGCGCACCCGCACAGGCTCAGCCACCACACCTCCAGCGGTCGGAACGGACGTCACCGCCGATCCAACCGTCCCAATCGCCGACCCGGCGAACCTTCCCGTTCAGAGCACTAGTCATTAGCCGTCACCGAGGCAGGGGCGTGGCGTCCGGCGGCGAGTGAGCCAGCCTCCACTCGTGCAAGAACGTCACAGTCCCCGACGAAACCCCTGAGGATCAGGTGCCACCAGTCGGTCAGGCGGTCGTCGAGGACGGTCGTGCCCTCGAGGGCCTCGGTGAGAGTGCACAGGCCGAAGAAGGCGGGCACCAAGGCGCGGGCCGTGCGGGCGGGGCGGATGCTCTCGTTGACGTGCCCGGCCAGCCGGGCCTGCGCAAGCAGTCGCGTGGTGGCGGCGGTCCAGAGCGCGAAAGGGTCGGGGACGTGAGCTTCTATGACGGTGCGCTCGGTCCACAGACGGGCACCGGCGCGCGTCACGGGGTCCCGGGTGAGGGCGTAGGCGATGTCGTAGCTGAGGGCGACGAGTCGTTCGAGCGGGGGGACGGTGTCGTCTCCATAGCGTGCCGCGAGCTGGGACCAGGTGGCGAACCGGTCCTCGACGACGGCCACGGCGATTCCTTCCTTGCCGGTGTAGTGGAAGTAGACCGCGCCGCTGGTCCGGCCCGATCTCGCGCTTATGTCGTTGACGCTGGTGGCCGCGTATCCCTGTTCGGCGAACAGTTGGGCTGCCGCTTCCAGCAATGATCTGCGGGTTGCCTTCGCCCGTTCCTGCAACGTCCCGTCCGCCCTCGTCTGTTTTGATGTCGGGTATCGAGCCACGAACTTAGTGCGCCAGCGTACGCCCGGAGCCCAAAGGGGCACTTTCGGGCGGAAATTACACAGTTCTTTCGAATGTGAACGCGTGCGAGTGGTATCGGGAGCGCGACGCTCCGGGACTTGCACGGTCAAGCGTGCGTGCCAACCGGTGGGCAGGGGCGTGGCGTTGCCATTCTCAACGGCCGCGTCAGGTGGGTCTCCGTAGGGCGATACGTCTGTCTCCGACGTCCATCGAGTCACCGAAAAGGGTTATTGCCCGTTTTGCCTGGACGGAAATAACGTAGCGGAAACTATCTTTCCGTTTCCCGTCGAGACGGGAATGCCACATGCATGCAAAAGCATGGGAGGCCCCAGTGACCACCTCGGACCACGATCTGCTCGACTGGTCGCCCGAAGCCGTCGTCTTCGACTGCGACGGCACCCTCATGGACAGCGAACGCCACTGGCAGGAGGCTCGCAGCCGGGCCTTCCGGGAGCACGGCCTTCAGCCACCGCCCGGGTTCGCGGAGCAGGCCCTCGGCCTGCACTACGTGGACTGCGGCCGGCTCATGGCCCAGTCCGTGCACAAACCCGAACTGACCGAGGACCTGACAGCCGCGCTCCTCGACCACTTCCTGGCCCTGGTGACCGACGCACCGGTGACGATGCCGGGTGCGGTCCGGCTCGTACGGATGCTCTCCGGCCGCCTGCCGCTGGCGGTGGCCAGCAACTGCCCGAGGGTCGTGGTCGAAGGCAGCCTGCAACGGGCCGGGCTGCTCGCGCACTTCCAGCACCTCGTCGTCCCCGACACCGGGGACCGCGTGCGCCCCAAGCCGCATCCCGACGTGTACGCCGTGGCGGCCCGGCTCTGTGGTGTCCCCCCGCACCGGGTGCTGGCGGTGGAGGACTCCCTGACCGGTGTGGAAGCAGCCCGCCGGGCAAGCCTGCGGGTCCTGGGCGTCGGTCCCCGTCCGCAGGGCGACGGCGCCACCCGGGCCGACGCGTGGTTACCGTCACTGGACGTTCCCGAACTGCTGGCCTGGGCCCACGCGCTCGGCAGCCCGCGGGGGCCACGCCGGCTCTGACAGCCCACGCTTTCTGAACAAGGGAAAGTGCGGAAGTCACTTATGGGATCGGCCACGCCGTCGGCCTGCATAACCGGTCCCGCAGGGACGAGGGCACTTGCAACTACGTCCGGGCCTTGTGGCCCTGACAGCCCCGCCCCCGGCTTCAGAACCATGCGGAACGCGTGCCGCATCTGGGGCGTAGGCGTGTGACGGCGTCCCATCCGTCGCGGGCCGCCCCGGCCGGCCCCGCCGCAGACCCGAAGCCCTGCTCGGCGACAAGGGCTACGACTCCGACCCGAACCGGGACGCGTTGCGCAAGCGCCGGATCCTGCCCGTCATCTCCCGCAAGGGGTCACCCAACATCAAAGACCTGGGCAAACTCCGCTATGTCGTCGAGCAGACCTTCGCCCTGCTTCACCGCTTCCAACGCCTCGCCGTCCGCTTGACCAGTAGGTCGCGCATTCCGACCTACTCAGCGTCGCGCCTGCGCCTCCAGTCCCGCTCTCCCAGTCGCCTGATCCTCCAGGCAGGCAGTGGGTGGCGGGCCTCCGTGACGATGAAGTGCGCCATGTCGGCCAGCATGCGTCGAACAGCTGAGATAGGGACGACCAGGTCGTCCCATTGGTTGTAGTTTGCGTGAAGGCGAATCTGATCGTCGGAGACGCGCTCCAAAGCACAGCTTTCCACGCCCAGTAGTAGCTCGTCGCCGGCCTCGATCCTGAGCCATTGCAGAAGGACAGACGAGACTGCCCAGTCAGGCCCACACTGGTCAACGAATTCCTCCGCCGCCCATCGCAAAGCCTGTGGCGTGCCCTCGGGGGCCCTGATCAGAGCCCTGCCGAAGACGGGAGGATGCATCGTGCCGTCCTCGCTCACGTCAACGGCGGGGATCTCCTCCAGGCCGAAGATCCAGGCGCTTTCGGAGGAACTGGCAGCGTTGTTCACATGGCTCATCCGCGCGATGATGCCACGCCTGTCGCGGCGCGCAGCCCACGAGGATCCCGAAATGCCCCGCACCTGGTGTGTCTTGGAACGAGATCTGACGATCTCAGCCAAGCATGTGGGAGCCCATGCCCAACGGACATGGGCTGCACCATCCATTCCCCGGCGACGAGTGGCACTTCGAAGGCAGGACTGACCACGCTCCCGGAACGGACATGCGGCCTCGCCTTGGAGTTGCGCGGCTTCCTGGAGGCGGATCCGGCTGGGATGATCCAGGTGACCGACCACTCAGATCCACCACGTACCACCCATGCTCACCAACGCCCCGCTGACACAGTCGAATTGGAAGGAGTCTATCTTCTCGGGCATGGATCATCAGGGAGAGTTTCGTCGGGCAGCGCTTGAGTTGGGCATCCCGGACGACGAGATCAACAGGTTCAGCCAGTACCTTCGCTTGGCGATCGGATTGTCCGGGCGTGGTGATGGTCCTCCGGTCGGACACATCGGTGGGTTGCCCCGGCTGCCGGTGGGCATGAAATGGCCGTCCGCCGGGGACATTCCGTTGCCGTTGCTCCTCTCCGTCGATTGTGGGGCGCTGCCGAGGGTCGACGACTTCGACCTGCCGGCGGACGGGACGCTGCTCTTCTTCGTTCACCAAGAGATGGACTTCGGCGGATGGCGGGCCGATCCGGGGCAGTACGCGCGAGTCCTGTATGTGCCGGACGGCACCGAAACCGCGGTCGCGGAACCTCCCAACTCCGCGTGTGTCGGCGAGCGGATCGACGTCTGCGCCGAACTCAGAGCCGATCTACCCCTTTGGCTTGAGGAGGGCGACGAGGACGAGGACTGGCACGAGTTCTGGGAGGATCTCGAGTGGGACGACATGTCACCCTTCCAGCAGCAGTTGGCTCGGTACATGGAACGTGAACTGCCGCACCTGGACGAACTTCGGTCTCTGGCATACGGCCTCTGGTCGTCCGGCGCCTACCTCGTCATCGGCGGGTACGCCGATGACGAGTTGACGGTCGGCAGCATCTTGGCGAAGACCCTCCCGAAGGGACATGGGTTGTCCTATCTGGACGAGGACGCGCTCCGGCTGGCGAGTGAATGGATACCGCTCGCCAATGAAGCACGGGTCTACGAGGAGCACTACACGAAATTTATGATCCGCCACGACGACCTGGCCGCCGCTCGGTGGGACAAGGCGCTAACCGTGACCATTTTCGATGCCCCGTGAACAGGTTCGACGCACCTCTACCCCCGGAAACGAAGGCTATTCACAACAGGCTGTCCAGGCATCAGCGCCAATGGTCACGAACGGGCCGGGAGGGTTCTTGCTGTCGCGAGCGCTGGCCGTCAGGCCCTGCTCACACTCGCCCACGTGGATGGAAGGCTCCCGGTTCGGGGAGGTCAAGGGCTACGACGGCGCCCCACTGCCCGCCCCCGAGCTACCGGCTGTACCACTGAAGCCTCGCGGAAGGGCCCGTTGACCTGCGGCAGTGCCTGAGGTCGGTCGCTGGCGAGTGGTACACGCTCCGGAGTCGCCCCAACCAGATCGGCAAAGACTCACCGCTTCTCCCACACAGGTACAGATGGCAGACCGAGTTGTGCGCGCGCACGGTCGGTGAGTTCCTGTACCAGCGCCGTTTTGGCTCGTGCATACTCACCCGGCCCCGTACCAGCAGCGACGATTGCGCGCTTGAGCTGTGCATATCGCATCGCGTCCTCGGGGTGGGCGCGCAGGTGGTCCCGGAATATCCTCTGGTTCCGGGTAGGCCAACTCTCCAGGGTCACCACGTGCAGGACATGGCTGCGAACCCCGCTATCCGCGCGGACGTACAGCAGCCGGTCAGTCATCCCGTTGTCGTGTGCGTGGAAGCCGAGGTCGGTGAGCGCCGCCTGGTGAGGCGCAGCGTGTGTGAGGTCGTGGACGGCGGCCATCAGGTCGATGACGGGCTTGGCCGCCAGTCCCGGGACAGCGGTCGACCCGATGTGCTCGATCTCTACGAACAGCCCAGGTGTCGCTGCCCGGAGAGCATCGATAGCGATAGCGGCCCGCCGGGGCCAGCTCGGGTCATAGTCGGCCACGTGGACGCCGCTGGGCTCTGACACGGCCGTCATCCTGGTCAACGCACGCTGCGATGTCCACCGACTTCCGCCCAGCGACCACGCCGGTCACGCGAGGCGACGTCGGGAGAGGCCGGGGAGTACCGAGCTGGCGGATACGGCCAAACCTCAGGACCTTTCGTACGCCGGGATCCCCGACAAGGACCCGCTCCGAGCCCATGTCGGTCAGTTCGTCCGCACTGAGACCCAGCGCCGCCAACGCGGCCTGATCCGCTCTCGCCACTACGATCGTTCATCGGAGGGGGCCGGACCGGAACCGGCGAGATGGCCCACCACCACAGCCGAGTTGAGATACCAGGCCGAAGCCGACTGGGTCATCCAGGCCCTCCGGGCGTCCGAGTACCGCCGCACCCACGGCGTCACCTACGTCCACGGCTGCCACTCAGTCGGCGACGACCGGCTCTGGGGAGTTGTCCGCCGCGACGAAGGTGACGCTGTGGTCCCAGAAGTACCCACGTCAGGGAGGCGGATCAATGCCCGGTGTGCCGCGCCGCCTGCTCGCGAAGGGCGTGAATGAGCGTCGCGACGTGGGGCCGGTCACGGCCGTTGAGCGTGGCGACGCCGATGTGCCGCACCGGGCCCGGCGACTTGACCGGGACGGTGCTCAGCCCCGGGACCTCGGGGGCGAGTGCGATGGAGGGGATCAGGGAGACGCCCATGCCCGCGGCGACGAGGGAGCGGGCGAAGAAGTAGTCGGTGGTGGTGCCGCGGATCTCCGGATCGAAGCCGGCCCGCTCGGCGAAACGGCGCAGGTATGCCTCGGTCTTCAGGCAGCCGAGCACCCAGGGTTCGGCCGCCAGAGCGGCGAGGTCCAGCGCGTCGTGGTCGGCGAGTCGGTGCCCCTGCGGCAGCACGACGTGCAGGGGGTCCTCCAGGAGCGGCGTCCACTCCAGGCCGGCGCCGGCGCCCGGCCCGACGGGGAGCGGGCCGTCGAAGTGGTAGGCGAGGGCGAGGTCCACGGCACCTTGACGGACGAGTGGGAGGGTGTCCTCGGGCTCGCCCTCCCTGACGTGGAGAACGGTGCGGGGATGGGCTGCCATGAGCTGGGTGAGAGCGGCGGGCAGCAAGAGCCTGCCGCCGCTGGTGAAAGTGGCGGCGGTGAGCTGGGTGCGGCCGGTGCTGAGCTCGGCGATCCGCTGTTGTGCGTGTTCGAGCTCCGCGGCGACGGATTCGGCGGCGCCGACCATGATCTGGCCGGCCTGTGTGAGTGTGACGCCTCGGGTGCTGCGCGCGACGACCTGGGCACCGAGGCCGCGTTCCAGGGCAGCCACCTGCTGGGATACGGCCGAGGGGGTGAGGCGGAGAGCCGCGGCCGCCTGGTTGAAGCTGCCGTGCTCCGCCACCGCCCGCAGGACGCGGAGCCGCTGCACATCGATCAACAGTTTTCCTTAATACGTACCCAGTAAGCCAGGACTTCCGCTGATGACGATAGGTCTCCAGGATGGGGACATGCAAAGGATCTGCGTCATCGGCGGAAGCCGGTACTTCGGAAAGCTCCTGGTAGAGCGCCTGCAGGCCGCCGGCCACCAGGTCACTGTGATCAACCGCGGCTCCACCCCGCCGCCTGCCGGCGTCGAGCACCTCGTCGTCGACCGCGACGACGAGGCCGCCCTGACGGCCGCGCTCGACGCCCGCGCCTTCGACGTCGTGGTGGACCAGGTCTGCTACACCCCGGTACAGGCCGCCGTCGCCGCCCGCGCCTTCGCCGGCCGCACCCGGCGCTACGTCATGACCTCCACGATCGAGGTCTACGACCCCGCGACCGCCGCCCTGCCCGCCGTGCCCTCGGGGACGCCGGTGTCGGAGGAGAGTGTGGACCCGGCCACCTGGAAGGTGGCCATGGACCTGCCCTGGCACGACGACGCCTACCTGGAGGCGCACTACGCCGAGGGCAAGCGGCAGGCCGAGGCCGTCTTCACCCACGCCGCCGGCTTCTCCTTCGCCACCGTGCGCAGCGCCCATGTGCTCGGCGGCGGCGTGCGGGAATTCACCGGCAGGCTGGCGCACTACGCCGGGCGCGTCACCCTGGGCGAAGAGATCACTGTGCACGCGAAGGCGCTGCCCACGGTCTTCATCCACTACGAGGAGCTGGCGGACCTGCTGATGTGGGCGACCGCAGCCGACTTCACGGGCCCGGTCAACGCCTGCTCCGACGGCCCACTCGATGTGCACGGCCTCGCCGAGACCGTCGCCGCGCAGGCCGGCCGGGAAGCCGTCTACCGGACCGCCGCAGCGGGCGAGGAGGTTTCGCCGTTCTCAGTCGACCGCCACTACGCCATGAGCAACGCCCGCGCGAAGGCGCTGGGTTTCTCCTTCTCCCGCACCACCGACTGGCTGCCCGGCGCCGTCGCCGAAGCCCTCGCCGTATCCGCCGTTCCCACCGATTGAGGAGCAAGGCCACCATGCGGTACCGCACCATCGCCCACACCACCGTCAGCGCCATCGGCCTGGGCGCCATGCCGCTGTCCATCGAGCACCGCCCGGACGAGACGCGGGCCATCGCCACCGTCCACGCCGCCCTCGACGCCGGTGTCACCCTTGTCGACACCGCCGACAGCTACCACTGGCACGCCGACGAGGCGGGCCACAACGAGCTGCTGATCGCCCGCGCCCTGGCCCGCTACGGCGGCGACACCTCCCATGTCCTGGTGGCCACCAAGGGCGGCCGCGGCCGCCCCGGCGACGGGAGTTGGACCGTCACCGCCACCCCTGCCCACCTCAAGCAAGCCGCTGAAGCCTCCGCCAAGCGCCTGGGCGCCGACGCGATCGGCTTGTACCAGCTGCACAAGCCGGACCCGACCGTGCCCTGGGCGGAATCCGTCGGAGCGCTGCGCGAGCTGCTCGAAGCCGGCACGATCCGCGCCGCCGGCATCTCCAACGTGACCACCGCTCAGATCCGCCAGGCACATCAGATCCTCGGCGACGGACTCGTCTCCGTGCAGAACCAGTACTCGCCCGCCGTCCGCGACAGCGAGCCCGAGCTGCGGCTGAGTGAACAGCTGGGGCTCGCCTTCCTGCCCTGGAGCCCACTCGGCGGAATCTCCCGCAGTTCCCTCGACGGCCCCGCCGGCCCTACCTCCGTCGGCACGGCCTTCCACCGCATCGCCGCCGAACGCGGCGTCAGTCCACAGCGGATCGCCCTGGCCTGGCTGCTCGCCCGCTCCCCGGCAGTGATCCCGGTACCGGGAGCCAGCCGTCCGGCCTCCATCACCGACTCGGCCAGGGCCGTTGAGCTCACGCTGGACACGCGGGAGCTGGCGGAACTCGAAAACGTTCGGCCCAACTGAGCCGGCTCACGGGTCGCTCACCGACCTCGACCTCGACCGCCGGATGCGGCTACTCCGGCAACTCGTCCGAGTCGGAACGCGACCAGGACGAGCACGGCGGCGACGACGGTCAGGGCGAGTGGAGCGATGCCGGTCTGGAGAGTGAGCATGAGGCCGGCTGATGCCGCTCTGTCGCCCAGGTCGCCGACGCTCTCGGGAGTGACCTCGAAGCTGAAGGCGGATACCGGCATCAGGGGGGTCTGCGCACCGGCCACGGAGGTGGTCGCCACGACCCGCCTGCTCACGGACTGATCGATGGCGATGCCGGTCTGCTGGTCGACGTAGGCGACCAGGGTGGACCGACCCAGGTAGCCGAGCGGTACGGGATCGGGCAGCGCGGACAGCGCCGCGGGCGTGACGCGGGCTCCGGCCGGGGAGTCGAGCCCGGGCACCAGGCTCGCGACGAGCTTCTTCGGCAGGGCGGACGGGAGCGGTTCGAGCGTCTCAGGGTCCTTGACGGGCGCCGAGACCTTGATCTCGTAGACGTTCACCTCACGGCCCTCCCGTTGCGCGGTCCCGGTGTAGCGGACCGGCACGATCGAGCGGGTCGTCGCGTCGTAGTACGTGTAGGAGTCGTCCTGCGCCGCCTCCGGCGGGAAGGCCGCGCTCAGCGCGCCCCGCGAGGGCTCCACCGGTGTCGAGGCCGGTGGTGACGTGCCCTTCCTGCTTCCCCGGTCGATGGCGTACGTCTTCGAGCTGGGCAGGGACTGCTCGCCGGCGTGGACCGTCAGCACGTCCTCCAGCACGGCCGTGTCGCCGTGTGTGGACGTGACCCGCACCCGACGGTCCACGGTGATGGGGACGCCGGACCGGAGCGCGTGCGCGGTGTCCCCGGCCCGCAGGGCATCGCTGTCCAGCAGGGTGGCCTCGCCCGCGTAGTGCACCGTCTGGTCGGTGTCACCGGGCAGCTTCGTCGCGTTCGGGGCGACGACGAGGCGAAGGACTGCCGCGGCGGTGGTCAGGATCACGGCCACGGTGATGAGCACGATCGTCGGACGACGAGCGGACACGACGTCCTCCCCTCATTTGTCTGGTCACATGTTCTCGGAGCCGGCTCTGATCGCCTCACGGATACGGGGGTAGGTGCCGCAGCGGCAGATGTTGCGGATGCCGTCCAGGTCGGCCTCGGTGACCGTGCGGCCCTCCTCCTTGACCCGGCGGACCAGGGCGACGGCGGCCATGATCTGGCCGGGCTGGCAGTAGCCGCACTGGGCCACGTCGTGGTCGAGCCATGCCTCCTGCATCGGGTGCAGGTCCGCGCCCACGGTGGCCGGGAGCCCTTCGATGGTGGTGACCTCGTCGGACGGCCGCAGGTCCTTCACCGGGATGGAGCAGGGGTTGGCCGCCCTGCCGTTGAGGTGGCTCGTACAGGCTTTGCAGACGTTGATGCCGCAGCCGTACTTCGGTCCGGTGACGCCGAGGATGTCGCGAAGGACCCACAGCAGTCGCTCGTCGTCCGGGGCGTCGACGGTGACCTGTTCGCCGTTGAGGCGAAATGTGTGCTCGGGCACGGGAACTCCCAGGTGATTCAGCGGACTTCAGCGGACGTGATCCAGGCCGTCGGTGGGGGAGGCGGGGACGGGCGGGACGGTGGGTTTCGGTTCGAAGGAGAGCGTGCCGTGGTTGACGGGGAAGACCGTGGGCATGGTGCCGGTGGCGCGGCCGTACGCGCAGGCGACCGCGGCCATGGAGGCGGCGACGCCGAGTTCCCCGGCGCCGCCGGGTTCGCCGGTGGTGGGTGGCATGACGATGACCCGGAGTTCGGGCGGTGTGTTCCACTGCCGGGTGTAGAAGTAGTTGTCCCAGCTGGCTTCGAGGAAGTGTCCGTCGCGCAGGTGCAGGCTGGAGGTCAGGGTCAGGGCGATGCCGTCCATCAGGCAGCCCATCATCTGTGCTTCCAGACCACGCGGGTTGACGGCCAGGCCGACGTCCACGGCGATGACGGCCTTGGTGACGCGGGGGCCGGCGACGCCGTCGCGGATGGGGCGGCCGACGGTCTCGGGGCGGCAGTCGAGTTCCACCAGCACCGCGCCGGCGGAGTGGTATTCGGAGTGGAAGGCGATGCCCTGCGCCGTACCGGCGGGCATGCTCCGGCCCCAGTTTCCGGCCTCGGCGGCCTTGTCCAGCACGGCACGCGCGCGGTCGTCCCCCAGGAAGTCGTGCCGGAACCGGTAAGGGTCCTTGCCCATCCTGGCGGCGAGCCGGTCGACGAGGAGCTCCCGGGCGCAGGTGACGTCGGGGGAGTAGACGTTGCGCATGCTGCCGGTGTTGAAGCCCTTGTCGGTCTCGCTCAGCAGCCGGCTGTTCGCGCCGAAGTCGTAGGGCATCGACTGGGAGAGCTGGAAGAAGGTCTGGGAGAACCCGATGTCACCCACCGGCAGTCTCGCGGCCAGGGCGGTGAAGATCTCCCCGAGTCCGTGGCCGAGGTCGGTGGACACGCTGGTGTGCCGCTGCTTGTAGCCGAGGACGGTGTCGCCCAGGTAGGAGATGCGTACTCGGGAGGTGGCCATGGGGTGGGTGCGTCCCTGGCGGGAGTCGTCGGCGCGGTGCCACATGAGTTTCACCGGCTTGCGGATCCGCCGGGAGACCTCGACGGCCTCCAGCGCGGCGTCGAAGAAGAGCTTGCGGCCGAAGGACCCGCCCCCCTCCGTGACATGCACGGTCACCGCCTGGAGCGGCAGGCCGAGCCTGGCGGCGATCGCCTCCTTCGCGACGATCGGGGCCTTCAGGCTCGACCAGACCTCGGCACGGTCGGAACGCACGTCGGCTATCGCGCAGTTGGGTTCCAGCGCGCTGTTGCTACGGAAGTGGAAGGTGAACCTCTCCTCCACGCTCGGTGTCAGCGGCGGGAGGCCCAGGGGCAGTTCGGCCGCCCGTAGTTCCTTGAGCACGGAGTCGTCGGACTTGCCCTCGGCGCTGCCGGGCTTCCATGTCACCCGCAGGGCACGCACCGCGTCGACGCACCGGCCGAAGGTGGTCGCCCGCACCACCACCCCGGTCGGTATCACGACGACGTCGGTGACACCGGGCAGGGAACGGACCTCGGACAGATTGGACACCGATCCGACCTCGCCGTTGATCGTCGGCGGACGGCAGACCATGGTCGGCAGGGCGTCCGGGACGTCGAGGTCCAGCGTGAACCTCTTACGCCCGGTGACCGCCGCGCGGGCGTCGACGCGGTTGTGCGGCTTGCCGATGACGGTGAACATGTCGCGAGGCTTGAGGCCGACCGACACCTCCTCGGTCCGCACGCCCGCCGCCTTGCGGGAGAGTGTCCCTATGCCGGCGCTCCGGTTCCCGGGGCCGGTGACGACTCCGGCATCCCAGGTCAGCTCGGTGAGGGCGGTGTCCCATTCGGTCGCCGCCGCCCGGAGCAGCCGCTGCCGGGCGATGGCTGCGGCGACCCGGATCGGGGTGTAGGTCGAGAACGTCGTGTTCGACCCGCCGGTGAGCTGATTGAACAGCAGCTCCGGGCGCGCGTCGGCCAGGGTGATGTGCACCCGGGTGAGGGGGATGCCGAGTTCCTCGGCGATCAGCATGGCCGTCGACGTCGTGATGCCCTGTCCCACTTCGGTCCGCGGCAGCGCGAAGGACACGGTGCCGTCCGTGTTCACCTCGACCGTGATCAGGCCGGACGTCGGCAGGGCCGCGGCCGTCATCACGTCGTTGAGGTCGATCAGTTCCGTGATCTCCGGCGAGGGGATGTCCGCCCGCGCCTCCAAGGCGGGGACGAGCTGGGCCGCGGTCGTCAGCGTCGGCGCGGCCAGGACGTACCCGAGGAACCGGCGTCTGGCGAAGGGCTGGGAAACGGCGTCCCGCGACGAGGGGTCGGTGCCTGTCACCGGCGGCCTCCTGCTCTTGCTGCCGGTTGTGCCGGCGGCTGTGCGTGGCCGGCGGCCTCGACGAAGCGCGACCGTGTCGTTCGGTCACTGTGCGACGTAGTCATCCGTCTCAACTCGTGTTCGTGGTCGAAGAGCCCGCCCGTCGGTACGGGGTGGCACGGTCGGCGCGGTGGGCTCGCGGAACGTGTGCGGCACCTGGCGGGGGTACGCCGGTGAGGACGTACCCGCGCGCTTCGGCGGTGTCGGACGTGGCTCAGGAGGGGCGGTTGGCGTCCGGGATCTCGAGGTGGATGCCCCTGCCCTCGGAGAGGAAGAGCAGGACGAACTTGCGGAGGGCCTCCTCCACCGCCCAGGCGGCCTGGGGGATCAGCGGCAGCGGAATGAGACCTTCGCGGAAGGCCACCAACAGCGGCCAGGCGGCGCCGATCAACGGCTGCCAGAACGGCTCCCTCTCCAGCCCGATCAGGTTGCCGGTCCGGTCGCCCAGCGTGTACCGGGCGAAGCCGTTGATGAGGGGCCGGGTGAGACCGGCGTCGAGTTCCGCGACGATGTCGAGGAGGACGTCGGTCAGCTCGTTGCCCTCGGGCGTGGAGGCCAGGATCGGGTCGAGGACCTGCTTGGACTGGGCGTTGGCCTCGTCCCAGGTGGCGGGGATGTACTCGTCCAGGACGCCGAGCATGTGCGCGGTGACCTGCCACACGTGCAGGTAGCCGTCCGACTCGGCGGTGGTGATCGGCACCCTCCAGTCCCTTAGCTTGCTCATGACAAACGTGGCCAGGCTGTGCCAGGTGACCATGATGTCGGCCTGGCTGATGGGGATGGTCTGGCCGCCACTGGTGCGGGACCAGCCCGGCGACTGAGGCAGCAGATGCCGCACGGCCGCGTGTACCAGCCGGGTCTTCACGGCGGTCACGATCATTCCGCCCCGCGGCTGGTAGGCGTCCAGGTCCCCGACGTCGTACCCGAGTTGGGCCGTCTTGGCGATGCGGTCCTTCATGTCCGCGCCGCCCTTGGAGTAGTAGACGGCGCGTGCCTCCCTCGGGATGGCACAGCTCATGAGGCCGCTGCCCAGGCCGTACAGGGCTCCGGTGTAGATGCCCTTCTTCGTGGTGAACCTGGCCGCGGCCGCGAGCTTGTCCCGGTCCGCCCAGGCGGGCAGTCGGCGTGCCTTCTCCATGAAGTCGCGCAGATCCGCGGGGAGGCCGGCCGGCAGGGGCTGGTCGTTGCGGGTCCACTTGCTCAGCGCCGCGTTGGCTTTGGCCACGTCACCGCGTTCGATCACGGCGGCGAGTACGGGATCGGCTTCCTCGTCCCAGACCCACTCGGGGTCGACGCCCGCTCCCTTGCCCGCCACCGAGCCGCTCGGCGCCCACGTCCACAGGGGCCGTGCGTGGACCGGCGACGCGGCCCCCAGTGTCCCGAGCGCTCCGAGCGCTCCTCCCACGATCAGCATCTTGCGCCTGCTCAGGTCGTCCATCGCTTCGAACTCCTCCTCGAGTTCCGGGGCACCGTGGACTGGGTTGGTACGATGAAACATTTTGTGCTTCCTTGTTTCAACAGGGGAGCACATGCGTGACGTGAACGCCAGAGGCTTCACAGAATCAGGGAGACGCTCGCGGAACCTGTCCTGTTGGCGCCCATGGGGTCACCCGGTGCTCCGTCCGTGCTGGGGAGGTGGACGTGGCCGTACCCGGCGGGGAAGACCCGCCGGGTACGGCCACGTCGACTTCTTGTTCCCTTGTCTCCTGCTGTCTCCTACCGCGTCCCCTCCTTCGCCTCCTTCACCCGCAGGACCTCGTCCAGGGGCCCTTCACGCCAACGGGCCAGCAGGTCGTGGAAGGCGGCGGCCCCGTGGGGGTAGGCGGTCGGGCCGTTCGGCCGGCCGCGCCCCTCGCGGTTGTAGTAGCCGGGGGTGCACTCGGCGTGGAACCACTCGTGATCGGGTGAGCCCTTGGCCAGGGTGGCGAGCCAGTCGTCCTCGGCGTCGCGGGAGGGTTCGATGACGGCGTCACGGGCTTCGGCGGCGGCGACGAGGGCGGCGGCGTGTACCGCCTGCTCGTCCAGGACGTGCGTGAAGTTGACGCTGGCGGCGTTCTGCAGGGACCCCAGCTGGATCAGGTTCGGGAAGCCGTTGCTGGTGAAGCCGTGCAGCGTGCGCGGACCCCGCTGGGCCCACGCGTGCAGCAGCTGGGTGCCGCCGCGGCCGTGCACGGGGAGCTTGCCGGAGAGGACGCCGGAGGTGCCGACGGAGAAGCCGGTGGCGAAGACGAGGCAGTCGAGTTCGTAGATGGTGTCGCCGACCACGACGCCGTGCGGGGTGATGCGCTCGATGCCGTGGGTGTCGGCGGTGTCGACCAGGGTGACGTTGTCACGGTTGAACGCCGGGTAGTACTTGTCGGAGAAGGTGGGGCGCTTGCAGGCGTACCGGTACCAGGGCTTGAGCTTCTCCGCGGTGTCCGGATCGGTGACGCACCGCTCGACGCGGCTGCGCAGCTCGTTCATCTTGGCCGCGTCGGCCAGTTCGTAGGCCGCTTCGAAGGCCGCCGGGTCGCCGTGCCGGCGGAAGCTGCCCACGAGCTTCTCCAGAAGCACCGCCGAGGAGGTCCAGCGGTCCGCCACGAGGTCCTCCTCGACCGTCTCACCGGAGACGATGCGGAGGAAGTTGTCCCGGCGTCGGCGGGCCCAGCCCTCGTCGTCCGCCGCGACGTCCTGGGCGGTGGTGCGGCGGTTGGCCCGGACATCCACGCTGGAGGGGGTGCGCTGGAAGACGTAGACGTGACCGGCGTCCTCGGCGAGGAGCGGAATGGCCTGGATGCCCGTCGCTCCGGTCCCGACGACGCCGACCCGCTTGTTCGCCAGACCGGTCAGGCCGCCGTCCGGGGTGCCGCCGGTGTAGGTGTAGTCCCATCGGGACGTGTGGAAGGTGTGCCCCTGGAAGGTCTCGATGCCGGGTATGCCGGGCAGTTTCGGCTCGGAGAGGGTGCCTGTGGCGGTGACCACGTAGGTGGCGCGGAAGGCGTCCCCCCGGTCGGTGGCCACGATCCACTTGTCCGACGCCTCGTCCCAGGTCAGTGAGGTGACCGCGGTGGACAGGAGGGCATCCCTGTAAAGGTCGAACTTCTCGGAGATCCGCACCGCGTGGCGGCGGATCTCCTCGCCGGGCGCGTACTTCCACTCCGGTACGTATCCGGTCTCGTCGAGCATCGGAAGGTACACGTGCGACTCGATGTCGCAGTGGATGCCCGGGTACCGGTTCCAGTACCAGGTGCCGCCGAAATCGCCGCCCTTCTCGATGATCCGGACGCGCTCCACACCCTGTTGCCGCAGGCGCGCCCCGGCGAGGATGCCGCCGAATCCGCCGCCGACGACCGCTACGTCGACGATGTCCCGCAGCGGCTCGCGTTCGCTCACCTCTCCGGCGTAGGGGTCGGCCGCGTAGTAGCCGAACTCGGCGTCGGTGCTCTGGTACTGACCGGTTCCGTCGGGCCGTACACGTCGCTCACGTTCGAACCGGTAGCGCTCCTTCAGGGCGTCGAGTTCGCGGTCGCCAATGACTTGGGGGTCGGTCATGTGGGGGGCCTCTGTCCAAATCCTCGATCTTCACAGGGTCAACCCCCCAGACGGGGGCCGCCATCAGCTACCGTAACAACCACCGGACAACGCTGTCCGGTTAGTCGTGAGCGCATCACAGTATTCGGCTGGAAACGTTCGTTCCCGGGTGTGGAGCTGCTCGGACGAACGCCCCCACGAGAAGAGGAAGAGTGACCTCCATGCGGCGACTGCCGACCCGCCCCCTCGCAGTGCTCGCCACGATCGGCGCCCTGGCCCTCACCGGATGCGGTACGCAGACGGCTGACCCCGGCGCCCAGGCGCCCTCGAAGGGCGGGGAGCGGACCATAACCGCCCACAAGCTGATGCGGCTGACGACGGCGCACGCGGCCACCGGGATGACCCTGCTGGAAGGGCCGACCTTCGATGCCGAAGGCAACCTGCTGGTCGTCGACGTCACCGCCCCCGAGGGGGAGCCGAAGGTGATGCGTGTCGACGTCACCGAGAAGACGGCACGGGCGCTCCACACCGACGGCCGCGGGACCTACACCTCGGCGCAGTTCAGCCCGTACGACGGCCGGCTCTACCTGACGGACTTCGCCGGCGGCCGAATCGTGAGCCTCGCGTCTGACGGCGGAGACCTCCGGGTCTTCTTCTCCGGCCCGGTCGACGGAGCACGGATGAACCCCGATGACCTCGCCTTCGACAGGGACGGCAACCTGTACATCAGCGACTCGCGAGGCATGACCGAGCGTCAGGAGCGCGGACGTGTGGTGCGGATCGGCCGGGACGGCGGGAAGGCCACCGTCCTGGCCGACAACCTGGCCGCGACGAACGGCATCTCGTTCGACCGTGACTATCGGGGGCTGTGGATCAGTGAACTCACCCAGAACCGCATCTCCTACCTCCGCCTCGACGAAGGCGGAGCGGTGACCTCCCAGCACACGGCCGTCCAGGTCGACGGCGGCATCGCCCAGACCGACTCGATCGCCGTGGACGCGGACGGCAACCTGTACCAGGGACTGCACGGCCGCCCCGCGATGGCGGTGTACGACCAGCACGGCGAGCGGCTCGCGACGATCGAGGTTCCCGGACGCGCCTCCGGGCTCGAATCGGCGACGAACGTGGCGATCACGCCCGGTGGAACCACGGCGTACATGACGGTCAGCGGGCCCGCCGGAGGCTATCTGTACCGCTTCGACGCGCTGGCGGAGGGCGTCCGGCAGTCGAACGGCGGCTGACCGGTCACGGTCTCACTCGCCGAGCGGCCGCACCGGTCCCACCGCCACGCCCAGTAGACGCCAGGCCGCCAGGGCCCGACGCTCCCGGTCGTGACGGGCGGGCCCGGTGACAGCACCGGAGACCATGGCGACGGCGAGCATGAGATCGTCCGCGCCTTCCAGCCGGTGACCGGCTGGAAGGCGCCGGCGCAGGGCTCGCTCGACCCGCCGGGACAGAGCCATCGCCTGCTCGTGCGGCTCGGATCGGCCGGCCGCCCCGTCGTCGTGCAGAAGCCCGATGAACGCCGCCGATTCCGTCAGGTGCCAGGTGAGTACTCCCAGGACGTCGTCGAAGGAGACGGTGTCGTCCGCGGAGGCCTGCTCGATTTGCCGCACGTTCTCTTCCAGAACCGCGGCGGATATGGCGGTGCGGTCGGGAAAGTGCCGGTACAGCACGCCCTGCCCCACGCCGGCCCGCCGTGCGATGGCGGAAAGCGGGACGTCGAGACCGTGCTCCGCGTAGACCTCACGGGCGGCGGCGACCAGAGCCGCCCGGTTGCGGGCGGCAGCCTTCGGGCCGCCGTTCGGGGGACGCCGCCCCTCGTGCGGCGTGGAAAGCTGCGTCACCCCGAAAGGGTACCGGGCCGCCCCCCGGTGCCGTGGCCGCGGATGTCGGCGCGGGCGGGGGCTCCGGACCTGCCGCGTCGGGGAACGACGGGCCAAGGGGGTGGCTGATGGTCGGGGCCGGCCGGGAGGGTTGCCCGCCGCGCCGGCCGGCCCCGTCGCTCAGTGGTGCAGCCGGAGCCGGTGCGGCCGGTGGGCGGCCGGGCGTCCCGCCGTCTCGTCCGAGGCGCTTGTGCCGCCGCCCTCGCCGCCGTCCAGACGGCCGGCCAGTTGGTCGCGCTCCGCGGCGGCACGTCGGGCGGTCTCCCGCTCCCCGCGGCGCTTCTTGCTGCGGTGGCGCGCCAGCACCGTGCCGGCCAGCAGCATCCACATGCCCAGGCCGAAGATCAGGGTCAGGGCGATACCGCCGAGAAACGCTCCGAGCGTGCTGATCGTGAACGGTTCACTGCCCAGCAGCGTCACCGTGTAGTCCGGACCGCCGGACAGGTTGTACGCGATCAGCAGACCCGCGAAGGCGGCGGCGCCCGCCATCAGCAGGAGGCCCAGCACCAGCATGGTTCTCACCTCGTCACGAGTGGATGTACTCCGCACGAGTCACCAGGCCGAATGGGGCAAAACGTATATTTCGCCACCCGGGTCGTCCAACTGGGGCGTTCGCACCGCGCGCGAACAGCGGAACCGTCAAAGGGCTCCACGCGAGCACCGGGACCTGCGCGTGAGCGCGTCGACGACGAATCCCACCCCGACACCGAGCATCCAGGTGTCCTTCGCCAAGGCCGTGCCCTCCTGGGTCGGACGCAGGCCGCCTTCCTCCCGCATGCCGGGAGTGCGCAGGTACAGACCCACCAGTCCGGCCGAGAACGCGGTCAGGCCGGCCCCCGCCACGGCCGTCGGTACGACCGGCAGGAGCAGAGCGGCGCCGAGCGCCATCTCACCGGCGGACAGCAGACGGACGAAGGTCGTCGGCCGCACTTTGTCGAGGAACGGATAGGCGTTCTTCGCCATCCCGTGCAGCATCGAGGCGGTCTGCTCGTCGGCACCACGCTTGGCCAGACCGGAGTTGAGGATGAACGCCCCGGTGGCCAGTCGTGGGGCGACATGCCTGGGTTCGATGGGCAGACGCATGGGAACTCCTCGCGGCGAATCCTGAAAGACGCCCGCCAGCCTAGGACGGGCGAGGCCTCCTCGCAGGGCGGACGACGGTGGCCTGCGCCGATCGGGTCATGGCCCCCTCCCGTGCGTACGCCCGGGTCAGTACGCGCGGTTACTCCCCTCGCCGGACGTCTTCACGGCCGTCGCCCGGCAGCGTGGGTGGGGTGAAACTCAGCCGTCCCGCACGCCGGGTCCTTCTCGTCGTCCATGTCGTCGCCTCCGCCGGCTGGCTCGGGCTCACACTCGGGCTGCTGGCGCTCGGAGCCACCGCCGCCACCACCGCCTCCCCGGTGACCGTGGAGGCCAGTGTCCGTGGCATGAAGCTCTTCGCCGACTGGCTTCTGCTTCCCCTCGCGTTCCTCACCCTCGCGAGCGGTCTGGTGCTGGCCCTGGGCACGCCGTGGGGGCTGGCCCGGCACCGGTGGGTGTTCACGAAGTTCTGGCTGACGCTGGCCACGGCGACCGCCACCGTCTTCGCGCTGCGCCCCGGAGTCGACGCCGCGGTCGCGGCGGTCGCCGCGGGCGGGCCGCTGCCCGATGCGGGCGAGGTCCTGTCCGGGCCGGTCGTCTCCCTCTCCGCCTACGTCTTCATGACGGTGATCTCGGTCCTCAAACCCTGGGGGCCGACACGGCGCGGCCGCAGACTACGCGCGCGAGCCGGGGCGGCCGGGCGCGGCCCAGGAGCCCGCACCGCCGGAGTCTGAGACAGGCGCGCCCGGTGAATGAGCGGGGCGGGGGAGTGGCCCTTCGCCGGTGGACAGGGTCGGCAGGTGGTCGAATCCCGGGTCGATGCCGACCGCCGTACCGGTGACGGGAAGCGGCAATCCGTAGGTTGGAGCAGTGGGATCCGTCCTGGCGGCGAATTCCAGCCCCTTGCCCTGCTCGGCAGGAGGCCGCCATCTCCCCCATGCGTACGCGGGGGTTTCCACGGAGGGATCAGATGACCGGCACAGTCCCCGACCTGATGCGGGCGGCGTACATCGACTCCGTCGGCCCGGCCGACCACATCCACCACGGCGAGCTACCCGTGCCTTCGATCGGGCCCACGGACGTACTCGTGCGCGTCGCGGCCGTGGCCGTCGACCCGGTGGACACCTTCGTACGGTCCGGGGCGTACGCCACACCGCTGCCGTTCCCCTTCGTCGTCGGCCGTGACCTGGTGGGCGAGGTCGCCCTGGCCGGCGCCGGCGCGGTGGGTTTCGCCCCCGGGCAACGGGTGTGGTGCGACAGCCTGGGCCACGCGGGCCGTCAGGGATCCTTCGCCCAGTACGCGACGGTCCCGGCCGAACGCCTCTACACGGTGCCGCGCGACATCGACGAGGAGCATCTCGTGGCGGCCGCCCACCCGGCGGCGTCGGCCTGGCTGGCGCTGTTCCGGCACGGGCGGCTGAGGCCGGGGGAGACCGTGTACATCGGGGGTGGCGCCGGAAACGTGGGCGGCGCCGCCGTGGCGATGGCCTCCCGGGCCGGGGCGCGGGTGGTGGCGACGGCGCGTGCCGAGGACGCCACGGCGCTGCGCGGGCTCGGAGCCGCCGAGGTCATCGACTACCGGTCGCCCGACCTCGGCGCCCGGGTACGGGGTGCCGCCCCCGACGGCTACGACGTGCATCTGGACACGTCCGGGCACGGGGTGCTGGCCGACGCGGTGGACCTGCTGGCGCGGGGCGGGCGCCTGGTCGCGATGGTCGGACTGGGCACAGGGCCCGCCGAGCTGCCGTTGAGCCGGCTCTACACCAAGGACGCCGGCATCGTGGGCTTCGCCATCAGCAATGCCACGACCGCCGACCTCGCCGAGGCCGCCGGGGGCGTCGTACGCGTCCTGAGGGACACACCGTGGCGTCCGCGCATCGCCGATCGCCTGCCCCTGTCGATGACCGCGCAGGCGCACCGGAGGCTGGAGGCCGGTGAGGTGCGGGGGCGCCTGATCCTCACGCCCTCTTGATCGTCTCTCGGGCTGATCGCCTCTCCGGCTGATCGCGTGTCCCGCTGATCGTCCTTCCGGCGCGGCCGAGGCCCGGGGGGATCGCGGTCCGGGCGATCGCGGCCCATCATGGAGGAGACCCGTCACTCCGAGAGGGGGGACCGAAGCATGCGCCGCGAAGACCTTCCGGCCCCGGATTCGGGACTGCTGCTCACACACTTCCTCACCGTGGCCGACGTGCCGCGCTCGCGTGCCTTCTACTCCGACGTCCTCGGTGGCGAGGTGGTACTCGCCGAGAACCCGTGCATCGTCAAGCTCGCGAACAGCTGGCTCATCATGAATCCGGGCGGCGGTCCGACCCCGGACAAACCCGACGTCACACTGCGCCCGCCGACCGATCCGGGGACGGCCGCCGGCTTCCTGAACATCCGGGTGGCCGACATCGAACGCTGCTACCGCGAGTGGAGTGAGCTGGGCGCGGAGTTCCTCACCCCGCCGATCGACCGGAAGGCCGAACTCCGCTGCTACCTGCGTGACCCGGACGGCTACCTGATCGAAGTCGGTCAGTCCACCGGGCTGCTGAACGGCATCCTCGCCGATCCACCCGCGGGTGACGGCTGACGCTGTGGGCGGGACCGCGAAGTCGGCCGTTTCACGGCTGCGGACGAACGGTGAGCATCTGCTGTGCGTGCCCGACGGGGCCGTCGGCGTCGTGCAGCACGGTGCTGGTGACGCCCTGCCCGGTGGGGCCGAAGACGACGGCGGTGTCCAGGCCGGTCCAGCGCCCGCGGGGAGCGCGATGCAGGTGCAGGGTCAGGTCGACGTTCGGGAACATCCACTCCTCGGGCGACTGACGTACGGCGATGCCGTTGGCCGTGTCGATCAGCGTGACGAAGGACGCCAGCGGGCCGGCGGCCTCCCCGGCGACCAGGTCGAGCCCGGTGGAGACCCAGGCGGTGGTGCGGCCCGGCAGGGGAGGGGCGAGCGGGCGTACGTCCAGGGAGGCGATGTATCCGCCGGGCCACTCGGCGGCCATGGGCCAGGAAGCGAGCGTCTGCGGCGCGGCGAGCCGGTCCGCCGCGCCACCGGCGACGGCGCTCGTGTCCCCGTCGGCGAGCAGCCAGGCCCTGGCCCGCACCACGGACCGGCCCGCGATGAGCACGGTCGCCTCCACCAGCTCGATCGTGCGCCCGGGGCGGACCGTCTCCACCCGTATCTCTTGTAGCGGTGCTCGTCGATGCGCTCGTAGCAGCTGTCCGGGGTCGCTGTACTGGTGCTCGACGGGGGCTGCTCCTGGAACGACTGCGGTGACGAGTGAGGCCGTGGGCCGGGGCCCGGCAGCGTTCAGGATAGTTCGGCGCCGGAACCGGGAACTCGCGGCCCCGCAAGGGGACCCGCTGCCGAGTGGTGGAACCACCGCGCACCACCCAGGCTGGTGAGGGAACGGAGCGAGGGAAGGAGCACCGGGATGGCGAAGAACCGCGGTGGCGCCGAGAACCGAGACGGTGGCGAGAACCTCGGAAAGGGCGACAAGGTCGCCTGGAGCAGCCACGGCAGCCGGGCGGAAGGGGAGGTGGAGAAGAAGATCACCAAGCGCACCGAGGCCGCGGGGCGCACGGTGGACGCCTCGCCGGACGATCCGCAGTACCAGGTCCGGAGCGACAAGTCCGGCCGGCCGGCGGTGCACAAGCCGTCCGCGCTCAAGAAGAAGAAGTGAGACGGAGTGGACGACGAGGAGAGCAAGGAGACCGGGGACCGGTTCCGCGAACTGGTGAACATGACGCCTGCCGAACTGGAGAAATGGCTGGCCTCCGACCAGTCGCGGGAAGCGGGACAGCACAAGGACGGGGGAGAGTCCACCGGGCACGCCTCCGGCCGCCGGATCGTGGAGATCCTGCGGACGAAGAAGGGCGACCTCTCGGACGACGACTACCAGCACATGCGCGAGGTCGTCGGCTACATCCGCCGGCATCTGGCCCAGCGGCCCTCGGGCGATGTCCGGGACACCCGGTGGCGGCACTCGCTCATGAACTGGGGCCACGATCCGCTGACGTGACACCGTTCTCACGTTCACCGAAAGGGACCGACCACGGCATGGAAGACCCGCACCGGCGCCCCGAGGGCGTCAGCGACGAGACGGTTGAAGCCCTCGGGTCCCTGTCCAAGGCGCTGGAGACGACCGATCGTGCCCGTGGGCACCTGTTCGCCTTTCACCAGCTCACCGGCACCGCGGACTTCGAACTGGACCGCGCGGTCGAGCTGCTGCGCGAGGCGGGTCACCCGGAATGGGCCGAGCGCGTCCGGACGGAGATCCTGGGACGCAACGTCATCCCCGGGCACTGGACGTTCCAGATCGTCGAGGCGTACGACCGGACGTACTACCAGGCGTTCCGGGATCTGGAGCGCGAGGCGGTGGACCGGCTCGCCGAGGGCCGTGACCATCTGTACGAGGCGGAGCTGAAGGAGGCCCGCCGGACCCGTGACCACCCCGACCACACGGCCCGCCCCGACAGCCCCGGCACCCGCACCCTGTGAACAGGCCTTTCACCTGACGCCGAGATCCGCGTGCGGGGTGTCTCCCGACGGACGGTCAGTCGCGTCCGCGGGCCCGGCGGAAGCGCTCCAGGCCCTCGGCGAGGTCCACGATCGGGTCCGGGTAGGCGTCGAGGACGGCGCGCTCGGGGCCGGACAGCCTCCAGGGTTCGTGTACGGCCCGGCCCTCCAGGCCCGCCAGTTCGGGCACCCAGCGCCGGACGTACGCCCCGTCGGGGTCGAACCGCCGAGCCTGGGTCGTGGGATTGAGGACGCGGTGGGGGCGGGTGTCGGTCCCGGTACCCGCCGCCCACTGCCAGTTGAGCTGGTTGTTGGCGATGTCGCCGTCCACGAGCAGGTCCAGGAAGTGCCGGGCCCCGACGCGCCAGTCCACGTAGAGCGTCTTGGTGAGGAAACTGGCGGTCAGCAGGCGTCCCCGGTTGTGCATCCAGCCCTCGTGCCGCAGCTGGCGCATCGCGGCGTCGACGATCGGGTAACCCGTGCGCCCGTCCTTCCAGGCGGCGATGTCCTCCTCGGCCCGGGGCCCGGAACGCCAGTGGTCGTGCCGGGTGCGGTAGTCGAGCGCGGAGGCGTGCGGCCGTGCGGACAGGACCTGGTGGTGGAAGTCGCGCCAGGCCAGCTGCCGTACGAACGCCTCGGCGCCGGGGCCGCCCCCGCGGCGCGCGCGGTGGACCGTTTCGGCGGGGGAGAGGGCACCGAAGTGGAGGTAGGGGGAGAGACGGGAGGTGGCGTCGCCCGCCAGGTCGTCGTGGTGGTCCTCGTAGCCGGTGACGGGGCCGCGCAGCCAGGCCGTCAGTCGCTTCCTGGCCTCGCTCTCGCCGCCGGGAGGCAGTCCCGGGGACAGCCCGGGCAGGTCAGTGCGGCAGGGCGGTGGCTGTGAGCCGACGCCGTCCGGGACGCGGATACGGCGGGGCGCGGGCAGGACGCTCCGGACGGGCCGCTCGCACCAGCGCCGGAAGTACGGTGTGAAGACGGCGAAGTGGTCGGAGGAGGCGGGGGTGACGGACCCCGGGGCCAGCACGGTGGTCACGGCGTCGTGGACGTGCAGCCGGCAGCCCCGCGCCTCCAGAGCGGCCCGCAGCACGTCCTCGCGCCGGTGCGCGTACGCGCTGACGTCGGCCGCCATGTGCACCTCGTCGGCGTCCGCCTCGCCGACCACCGCGCACACCTCCTCGGCCAGGTCGCCGGAGCGGACGACCAGCCGTCCGCCCCGCTCGCGCAGTCCGGCGTCCAGGTCCCGCAGACAGTCGGCGAGGAAGGCGAGCCGGTTGGGTGCGGCGTAACCGGCCGCGTCGACGGCCCGGTCGCGGACGAACAGCGGCACGACGGCGCGGGAGCCCTCGAGGGCGGCGCGCAGCGGCGGGTGGTCGTGCAGTCGCAGGTCGCGGGTGAACAGGACGACCGACGTGGTCATGACGCTCCTCGGGGCTGGGGGCTGGGGGCTGGGGGCTCGGGACGTGAGGCTCGGGACGCGGACAGGATCGCGGGGCACGGGAGCCGACCGTGGTGTGGTCTGCGTGGAGGCAGGGGAGGTGCGCCCCCGGCGACAGGCCCAGGGCCGCGGGCCGCGACGGGCCGGGCCGCGCACGTCGGCGCCCCTCGTCCGGGGGCCGGGTGACGCGGCCCGCCCGCGTCAGGAGGCGGGTGCGCCGCCGACCGGGCCGGACGGCCGGTGGTCCCGGACGGCGGCCCGCGCGATGTTGCGGGCCATGCCGCCGAACACCACGGCGTGGAAGGGCCACACGCTCCACCAGTAGGCGTGGCCCGCCAGCCCGTGCGGATGGAACAGGGCCCGCTGGCGGTACCGTGTACGGCCCGCGTCGTCCGTCTCGGCGTACATCTCCAGCCAGGCCAGACCCGGCAGCCGCATCTCCGCGCGCAGCCGGAGCAGACGGCCGGGGACGATCTCCTCCACCCGCCAGAAGTCGAGCGAGTCGCCGGCCCGCAGCCGCGCGGCGTCCCGGCGGCCGCGGCGCAGGCCGACCCCGCCGACCAGCCGGTCCAGCCAGCCCCGTACCGCCCAGGCGAGCGGGAAGGAGTACCAGCCGTTGTCGCCGCCGATCCCCTCGACGACCCGCCACAGCGCGTCGGGCGGGGCGTCGACGGTCAGGGCGCGGTGGTCGGTGTAGAGACTGCCGCCGGCCCAGTCGGGGTCGGTGGGCAGCGGGTCGCTGGGCGCTCCGGGCACGGACGCGGACGACCAGCGGGTGGCGACCCGGGCGTCCCGCACGCGTTGCAGGGCCAGCCGGACCGCGTCGTCGAAGCCGAGCGGGTATCCCGGCGGGGCGGGCACGTACCGGACGATGTCGTTCTCGCGGCACACCACCTCGTGCCGCAGCGACTCGGTGAGCGGGCGCGCGATGGACGCGGGCACGGGGGTGACCAGACCGACCCAGTGGCTGGACAGGCCGGGTGTCAGCATCGGCACCGGCAGGATCAGCCGCCGCGGCAGCTTTGCCACCTCGGCGTACCGGACCATCATGTCCCGGTAGGTCAGGACGTCGGGTCCGCCGATGTCGAAGGCGCGGGAGACGTCGTCCGGCATCCGCGCGCTGCCGACGAGGGCGCGCAGCACGTCCCGGACGGCGACCGGCTGGATGCGGGTGTGGACCCAGCTCGGCGTGACCATCACCGGCAGCCGTTCGGTCAGGTAGCGCAGCATCTCGAAGGAGGCCGACCCGGAGCCGATGACGACCGCGGCGCGCAGGACGGTCGTGGGCACGCCGGAGGCCAGGAGGACGCGGCCGACCTCGGTGCGCGAGCGCAGGTGCGGCGACAGCTCCCGTTCGGGCACGTCCGGTGGGGTCAGGCCGCCGAGATAGACGATGCGCCGTACACCGGCCGCCTCGGCCTGCTCGGCGAAGGTACGCGCCGCCCGCCGGTCGGTCTCCTCGAAGTCCCCGCCGCCACCCAGCGCGTGCACCAGGTAGTAGGCGACGTCGATGTCTTCCATCGCCCCGGCCACCGAGCCGGCGTCCGTGACGTCTCCCCGCACCACCTCGGCGTCCCCGGCCCAGGGATGGTCGCGCAGCTTGTGCGGGGAGCGGGCCAGGCACCGTACCCGGTGCCCGGCGGCGAGGAGCTCCGGCACGAGCCGGCCGCCGATGTACCCCGTGGCGCCGGTGACCAGACAGCGCGGGCCGCGCGCTCCGTCGCCGTCCCCCGCATCGGCTCTGTCGCCGCTCACGCGGCCGTGTACTTCGCTCATGGGCCAGGCTCCGTCTCGCACGGGAAGTCGTCGCGGTGATCACTTCCCACGCGCGGACCGCGGTGGATGCGCGACGGCCCAGGTTGACCCTTCTATACGCTGATCGCGTGGCGACAGCGAACCAGCGCGGACAGCACGCGCACGAGCGGGGGACCGGAGCGGGGTCCGGGCGGACCACCGCGGCGGAGTCCGGGCGAGGGTCCAAGGCGGGGCCCGAGGCGAGCGAGCTGCACGTCCTCGCCGCGCAGCTCCGGCGGATGAACGGCGAGATCAACCGCCTCGTGCAGAGTTTCGCCGGCACACACGGACTGCACGCCACCGACGTCCAGGCTCTCGCGGCGATCCTGGACGCGCAGGAGCCCATGACGCCGGGGCGGCTGCGCGAGCATCTGGGGCTCACCTCGGGCGCGGTGACGGCGTGCGTGGACCGGCTGGAGCGTGCGGGGCACGTGCGCCGGGTCCGGGAGAGCGCGGATCGCCGGGTCGTCCATCTGCACTACGTGCCCGGTGCCCGGGCGGCGGCCCGGACGTACTTCCGTCCGCTGGCCGATGCGGCCACGGCCGCGTCCTCCGGCTTCGACGAGAGCGAACTGGCGGTCGTGGTCCGCTTCCTGGCGGCGATGAACGGGGAACTGCGGCTCGTGCGGTCGGACGACGGCTGATTTTCCGCCGCGTGCCGCATCCGGCGGGTGCGCCCGGGCATAAGTGGGTGTGTCGCGATGACCCACAAGTAACTCAATCATTGAGATTGTTTATGATCGAGTCACTTCCCGCACCGCTGGAGACCAGGAGACCCGAAGAGCGATGTCCATCACCTCCCGACGAGCCCGCTGGCTCGTCCCCGTCGTCCTGCTCCTGGCCTGGCTCGGCATCGGCGGGGCGCTCGGCCCGTACGCCGGAAAGCTCGGTGAGGTCGCCACCAACGACCAGGCCGCCTTCCTGCCCCGCAGCGCCGAGTCCACCCGGGTCATCGACGCGCAGAAGGCCTTCCAGCAGGACGAGACCCTCCCCGTGATCGTCGTGTGGACCGCAGACGGCGGCGGCGCCGTCACCGAACACCGGGCGGCGGCGACCCGGTCGGTCGCGGGCCTCGAAGGGGAGCCCGGGATCGTCGGCCCCGCGACGCCCGCCCTGCCCTCCGACGACGGCGAAGCCCTCCAAGCCGTCGTCCAGGTCGAGCCGGACCTCGGCGACCGCCTGCCCGACGTCCTGGAGCAGATCCGCGACGCCGCCGGTCAGGTCCCCGGCACCCAGGCGCGACTCGCCGGACCGGCGGCCTCCCAGGCCGATCTCTCCGACGCCTTCTCGGGCATCGACGGGCTGCTGCTCGGCGTCGCACTGATCACGGTGCTGGTGATCCTGCTGCTCGTCTACCGCAGTGTCCTGCTGCCCCTGGTCATCATCCTCGGCGCCGTCTTCGCGCTGGGCCTGGCCTGCGCGATCGTCTACGCGCTCGCCGACCGCGACATCGTGCGCGTGGACGGACAGGTCCAGGGCATCCTCTCCATCCTGGTCATCGGCGCCGCCACCGACTACGCGCTCCTGCTCACCGCCCGCTACCGCGAGGAGATCGCCCGGCACCCGGACCGCTTCGGCGCCATGCGCGCGGCGCTGCGGGCGTCCTGGGGGGCGGTCGTCGCCAGCGCGGCGACCGTCGCCGCCGGCCTGCTGGCCCTGCTGCTCAGCGACCTCACCAACAACCGCGCGCTCGGACCCGTCGGCGCCATCGGCATCGTCTGCGCCGTACTGAGCACACTCACCTTCCTGCCCGCCGTCCTCGTCCTGCTCGGCCGGGCCGCGTACTGGCCGGCCAAGCCCGTGCGCACCGGAGATCCGGAGGCCGGGCACCGCCTGTGGCACCGCGTCGCCGCACTGGTGGACCGGGCCCCGCGCCGCATCTGGGCGATCTCCCTCGCCGCGCTGATCGCCTGCGCCGCCTTCTCGCCGACCCTGACCTCCAAGGGCGTGCCGCTGGACGAGATCTTCGTGAACGACACTCCCTCGGTCGCCGCCCAGCAGACCCTGGCGCGGCACTTCCCGGGCGGCTCCGGCAACCCCGCCGTGATCATCGCGGACGCCGGCCGGCTCGACCCCGTCCTCGCGGCGGCCCGCGACACACGCGGCGTAGCCTCCGCCGCCGCGGTCACCGCCTCCGGCCGGCCGGGCGGCGGGGAACCGAAGGTGGTCGACGGGCGAGTGCGGATCGACGCGACGCTGCAGGCGCCGGCGGACAGCGACGCCGCCAAGGACACGGTGGTCCGGCTCAGGTCCGCCGTCCACGACGTGTCCGGCGCGGACGCCCTGGTCGGCGGCTACACCGCCCAGCAGTACGACACCCAGCGCACCGCCGAACACGACCGCTCGCTCATCGTGCCGGTGGTCCTCGCCATCATTCTGGCCATCCTGGTCGTCCTGCTGCGTTCCCTGCTGATGCCGGTGCTGCTCGTGGCGACGGTGGCGCTGAACTTCCTGGCCACCCTGGGCGTCTCGGCTCTCGTCTTCACCCATGTGTTCGGTTTCAGCGGCACCGACGCCTCCGTCCCGCTGTACGGGTTCGTGTTCCTGGTCGCCCTCGGCGTGGACTACAACATCTTCCTCATGTCCCGCGTACGGCAGGAGTCCCTGGAGCACGGCGTGCGGGAGGGCATCCTGCGCGGTCTGACCGCCACCGGTGGCGTGATCACCTCGGCCGGTGTCGTCCTCGCCGCCACGTTCGCCGCCCTCGGGGTGATCCCGCTGGCCTTCCTGGTGCAGATCGCCTTCATCGTGGCCTTCGGCGTCCTGCTGGACACCCTCGTGGTGCGCTCGCTGCTGGTCCCGGCGCTCGCCCGCGACATCGGCGCCGTCGCGTGGTGGCCCGGACGCCTCGGCCGCCGGACACCGGCCGGGGCGGCGGGGGACGCCGTCTCCCGCCCGGGGCGCGGCGACTGACCGGTGGGCTCACCCTTCGAGGCCTCCAGGGGCACCGTCCCTGGAGGGTGCGAGGGGACGCACCGTGCCCAGAAAACGCCGGACGGCGATCTCTATGACGACCCGCTCCGGGTTCGCCCGGGGCTGCCGGTAGCGGGCCGCGTACCGGGCCTCCGCGTCGCGGACCGCCTCGGCGTCGTCGCGCACGGTCGCGACGCCCTCGAGGGTGGACCAGTTCCTGCCGTCCACCTGGCTCACGGCGACGACGGGGCGCTCGGCCCGCCGGACGTTGCGCGCCTTCGCGGTGGCCCCGCCGGTGATGACGCGTGCCGTACGGGTGGCGTGGTCGTAGGTCACCCCGACCGGGACCAGGTGCGGGGTCCCGTCGACGCGTTGCGTCGACAGGAAGCACAGCCGGCGCTCCTGCCAGAACCTCACGAACTCCGCGTCCGTGTCCGTGTCCGCCGCGTCCGTGCCGCGCCGTTCCTCAGTGTTCATCGGATCTCCCTGCGTGAATCGTGCGTGCTTCCGCCCGGGACAGCATCGCCAGTGCCTCGGCCAGTTCGCGGGGCCGCAGCAGTCCCGGTGGCGCCCGGTGCCCCCACCCCGGACCGGCGGCCAGGACGACGGGGCCGAGCCGGGCCCCCTTGACGCCCCACCGCGTGTCGGCGAGGTGCCGGGCGAGGGGCGAACTGGCCGTGGACCGTGTCTGGGACCACAGCACGACGGCTCCCGGTCCCGTGCGGCGCACGGCGGCGGTCAGCGCCCGGACCGGTACGGCGGCGCCCAGCATCCGCGTGGCCGTGCCCCGCTCGCGCAGCGCCGCGTCGAGCGCTTCGATCGGCAGGGTGTGCTGCTCGTCGGGGAGGCAGGCGAGCAGCACGGGTGCCGCCTCGGACGGCGGCCGCGGGCAGGGCCGGAGCAGCGGCGTGCTGCGCAGCGCGGTGGAGACGTGCCAGGACAGCAGGTGCTCGACCTCCACGTAACGGTCGCCGCTGGACTGCCACTTACGGCCCACAGCGTGCAGCGTCGGCATCATCACGTCCTCCCACGCGGCGACGACGCCGTGGTCCCGGACGAAAGTGTTCAGCAGCTGCTGCACCGCCGGCGAGTCCAGCCGTACCGAGGCACGGGCGACCCCGCGTGCCTCGTGGCGCACGTCGCCGAGCGGCAGACCACTCCCACCGGCACGGGCGCCGCCGGGCGCCTGCGACGGAACGCCCGGGGTCGGGGAGGGGGAGCCCGGGGGCCGGGACTGGGAGGGAATGTCCGCCGTCGGTGCTGTGGCTGTGGCTGTGGCTGTGGCTGCGGGTGTCGAGAGCGGGAGACCTGGCGTCGGGGCCGCGAACCCGTCCGTCGGTGGCGCCGAGCCGGCCGTCGAGGATCCGTCCCCCGGCGTCGACGGCGCGCCCCGGCCCGGGAGCGCCCCGGTCCGTCCCCGCCCCGTCCCGGTCCTCGCGGCGCGCGCGGCCTCGGCAGGCGCCACCCCGGCCGCGGTCAGCCGGCACATCTCCTCCAGCACGGCGATGTCCGCCGTCCGCCAGCGCCGGTGCCGGCCGTCCTCCCGGTCGGCCGGACCCAGCCCGTAGCGCCGGTCCCACGATCTGACCGTCGTCGGCGACACACCGAGCCGGCGTGCCAGGGCGCCGGTCGTGACACCGGCGTCGTCCGCCGGGTCCGGGCACACGCCGTCCTCGCCATCCCCGCCGTTCACTTCATCCCCTTCAGGCACCTCCTCACCATACGACGCACAAACGCTGCGAGTTGCCCGTCCTCGACCGCCCTGCCCAGGCTGGGGCGGCCGGAGGCGTCCGCGGCGGCCGGGCCGGCCGGACCCCGGCCGACTGGTGAAGGAGCAGCAGCCATCATGACCGCACAGTGGCCCCGCGGGCGGCCCACCCCCGCTCCGTCCTGCTCGCCGGCGGCCGGGGAGCCGCTCGCCGACGAGGAACTGGCCGAGGGTTTCGCGCGCGGCGAGGAGGCCTGCCTGGTGGCCGCCCACCACCGGTGGAGCGGCCTCGTGTTCACGCTGGCGCACCGGGCGCTGGGCGACGCGCGGGAGGCGGAGGACGTCACCCAGATGGTCTTCCTGGCCGCATGGCGGGGCCGGCACACCTTCGTGCCCGCGCGGGGCGTACTGGCGGGCTGGCTGGTCGGCATCGCCCGCCGCAAGATCGCCGACGCGCTGATCGCCCGCACACGGCGCGCCGACCTCGTCGCGGCGGCCGGCGCCCGGCTCGCGCGAACCCCGTACGATCCGGCCGTCCGGCCGGAAGCCGTACTCGACCGGGTGATCCTCGGCCAGGAACTGGCGCGGCTCCCCGCACCGCAGCGCAGGGTCCTCGGCCTCGCCTTCTACGACGACCTGACGCACACCCAGATCGCCCGGCTGACCGGCTGGCCCCTCGGCACGGTGAAGAGCCACGCCCGCCGCGGGCTGCGCCGACTCGGCGATCGGCTGCGGGAGGCCGATGTCCCGGAGGCCGCCCCGTAGCGCCCGGCGATCGTACACATCCACGGCCCGTCGACCAGGCCCGGCAGTGCGCGCAGACCATGTACCACGCCGGTGATATCGCCGGACCGCTGCTCGCCGCGGCCCCGGTGGCCCACCTGGCGGTCCGGGCGCCGCGGCCGGCGCCCGCGGACCGGGCAGGGGCCGTGCCGACCAGCCAGGGGGCCGTGCCGACCGGCCAGGGGTGCCGTGCCGACAGGCCGGGCCTCAGGCGGCGTCGCGGCCGGATGACCGGTGTCCGGCCGGTTTCCGGCTCGCGCCCGGCGGAGCCTCCCCGGTTCTGCCGCCCGGAATGAGACGCAGATGCCGGCGCCGGGCGTGCCTGGCCGGGCCCGGATCGCCGAAAAGCCGGTCCTCCAGGCACGTCATGGTGAACAACAGCAGCCCCACTCCGGGCAGTAGTAGGACGGCAACAACGGTAACCACGCCGCAGGTCCCCCTCCGCTGTGGACGACCCCTCACGGGTGCCCGGGCCGGCGCCGGTGATGGGCCGGACCCGAGTGAAGATGGCGCAACCGTCCGACATAGGGGACGGACGGGAAAAACATGACGAGAGCGCCGAAACGCACCGGGCGTCATGCTCGAGCCGTCCGTGGGTAGGCGGCCCCGACGGCAGAGACGTCATCCCCGAGGAACGGAGCACTTGAGCCGATGTCGCACACCTCCCCGCCCTTCGGCCCGGCCACCGACCCGCGGTTGGCGGCCTCGTGGTCGGACTGGATCGGCGACCACACCACGGCACTGATCGGGATACCGCTGCGCATCGCGCTCATCGTCGTCATCCTGCTGGTGGTGCGCGCGGTGGCCAAGCGGGCCATCACCCGGGTCGTCCAGCGAGTGCTGGAGCCGCCGGCCGGTGAGTCCGAGCGCAGCCGGCCCCGGCGGTCGGGGCGAGGTGCCGCCGTACTGCACCGCGACCGGTCCCGGGCGAAACAGCGCCGTGAACAGCGGGCTCGCACGATCGGCTCGGTACTCAGCAGCGCCGTGACCATCGTGCTGTTCATGGTCGGTGTGGCCATGGTGCTCGACCAGGTCGGCATCGCGCTCGGCCCGCTGCTGGCCAGCGCCGGAGTAGTGGGTCTGGCGATCGGTTTCGGCGCCCAGAGCCTGGTCGCCGACTACCTGTCCGGCCTGCTCATCATGGTCGAGGACCAGTACGGCGTCGGCGACTCGGTCGACCTCGGTGAGGCCGTCGGCGAGGTGGAGCACGTCGGGCTGCGGCTGACGCACGTACGCGACCTCAACGGCGGCCTGTGGCACATCCGCAACGGTGAGATCCTGCGGGTCCGCAACGACAGCCAGGAATGGGCGCGTGCCGTCCTGGACGTCGCCGTGGCCTACGACGCGAACCTCGACACGGTCTACCGCGTGCTGGAGGACACCGGCCGCGCCCTGCGCCAGGAACCGGACTTCACGGACCTCCTGCTCGAGGACCCCGCGGTGTGGGGGGTGCAGTCCCTGGACGCCGACGGCGTCCTGGTGCGTCTGGCCGTCAAGACCGTGCCGCTCCAGCAGTGGGGTATCACCCGCGAGCTGCGTCGCCGGGTCAAGGACGCCCTGGACGAGGCGGGCATCGACATCCCCTTCCCGCAGCGGACGGTATGGGTGCGCACGGACGCTCCCGAGCCCGAGGACGGCGCCCTGACGCGCTGACGCGTCGGATGGGGAGGACGGGCCGGCCAGGCCGGACGGGCCGGTCGGACCGGACGGTGGTGAGCACCGGGTTTGCCGAACCGGCAAAGTATTTTGTCGTCCTGGCTCCGGCCGGTGCAGCCTGCGCACAGGTGGCGCGGTCGTCGCGCGCTGCCGAGCGGACGATCCGTCCGTCCCGTCCCTCTCCAGGAGGCACCATGACCGACATGCCCGAGCCGGCTCCCGCGGCGGAGTTCTGGGAAAACCGCTACCGCGACACCGACCGGGTCTGGAGCGGCCGGCCCAACGACCTGCTGGTCCGTGAGGCGAGTGACCTCGCCCCCGGCACCGCGCTGGACCTCGGCTGCGGCGAGGGGGCGGACGCCGTGTGGCTGGCCTCGCGGGGCTGGCGGGTCACCGGCGTGGACATCTCCGGCACCGCGCTCGAACGCGCCGCCGGGCACGCCGCCGACGCCGGGGTCGGCGACCGCGTCTCCTGGGAACGCCACGAGCTGGGCCGGTCATTTCCCGAGGGCTCGTTCGACCTGGTGAGCGCCCACTATCTGCAGTCCCCGGTCGCACTCGACCAGCAGGCCGTCCTGCGCGACGCCGCGCGGGCCGTCGCGGACGGCGGAACCCTGCTGCTCGTCCTGCACGCCGGGTGGCCGTCCTGGCAGACCGACCCTCCCTTCGACGCCGTCTTCCCCACCCTGGACGGGGTCCTCGCCGAACTCGCCCTGCCGCACGGCGAATGGACCATCGAGGTCAAGGAGACCGTCCGCCGGCCGAGCGCCTCGCCTCAGGGCGTCGAAGGCTTCCGCGAGGACAACGTGTGGCGCCTGCGGCGCCTGTGAAACAGGAGCAAGAAGGCACCCGTGTCCGTTTTGTTGAAAAAGTAATCTCACGAGGAATTTGAGAAGAGAGGAATGTTTTGTGGCTTCCCGGACACCTGTGGTGTGAAGGCCATTGGCTACCAGAGGGAGATGGTGAAATGCCTTCCAAGGACAAGGTGCTCGAGGAAGTCCGCACCGAGAACATCGACATCGAAGCGGCACTGAACCCCGCCGAGCCCGACGGAGTCTTCCGCGACAGCCGCGAGTGCGCCGCGCTGGCCCTCCAGGCCGGAGGCGGCAAGCTGCTGCTTTCGCCGCCGACCCCGCGCCCGAAGAAGGGCTGACGGACCGACGGGAGTATCGAGATGGAGCAGTCGAGCACGTCGGCCCTTCTCCAGGGGACGGTGCTGGACCTCGCTTCCGACGTGGTCTCCGCTCTTCGGAGCGGAGACCACGTGCGAGCGGGGGGCACCCTGGCGGAAAGCGGCGCGGGCGAAGGCGTCGCCGTCGCGGCGGTACGGGTCCTGGGCGCCGACGCGCTGTTGCCCACCGCCCTGATGGGCGTTCCGCCCGAACCCGGACGACTGACGGTGTTCAAGGACGCCGTGGCGGCCCATCCGCCGCGCGCCGACGCGGCCCCCACCGTCGTATGGAGCCACTGGGCCATGGTCCGTGCCCTGCGTCGGCTCGAAGAACCCCTGACCCACCCGCTCGACGACGACCCGGTCGCCGAACCCGGCGCCGACTGGCTCGACGAGGCGGGCTGGCAGTTCCTGACCCACCAACTCGCCGTACTCGCCCCGCTCGCACTGCCCGGCGAGGAGTGCGCGGTGGCCCGTGCGGCCCGGCGCCGTCCGGTGGATGTCGCCCGCGGTTTCGTGCGTGCGGTACGCCGCCGCGACTGGCAGCAGGCGGCCGGAGCCGGGCGCTGGCTCACCCTCCTGGACGGCGTGCCCGACACCCTCGGTCTCGAGGCCGGACTCGACTTCGTACGGCTCATGGGCGGCAACGACCCGCGGGTGGCCCTGCAACTGGAGGCGGTCCGGCTGATGCCGGCCGCAGTGCTCCTGTGAGCGTCCGGAAGGTCGAGGAGGCCGCCCTGGCCTGGGTGTGGGCCCACCGCGACCGCTTCGCCCTCGGCGACGACGCCCTGGCCGCCGACGGCCAGGTGAACAGCACCTGGAAACCCCTGGGCGAGCTCGCACAGGTCTGCGCCTCCGTGTCCGCGCGCACCCCGCCGTCGGACCCGCTCCACACCCGCGTGTCCAGCCTGCTGGACTTCGCCTGGCAACAGACCCGCCGGGGCGAACTGTTCCTGTTGATGCAGTCGCTGGAGCCCTTCGCCACCTATCCGCTGGAGGTGTACGCGGCCTTCGCCTCGGCCGGTCACCGGCACACCGGGTACGAGGAGTGCGCCGCCGTGGTGGCCCGCACCCGCGGCTGGCGGCTGACCGAGCAGTACCCCACCCGCCGGCTCGGTGTCATCGAGGCCGAGCGGCGCAGCGGCCTGAGCCCGCACGGCCGGGTACCGCAGGCGCTCGGCCGCACCTGGCTGGGCGGCCTGCCGGAACCCTGGACCTTCGAACGCGCGGCCGGCTACGCGCTCACCCACGTCGTCTTCCACCTCACCGAATGGGGACGCACCGCCCAAGGGGTACCGCCGGATCTGGCGGACTACCTGCTGCACTGGCTGCCGCCCTGGCTCGACACCTGCCTGGAGGCACGGATGTGGGACCTGAGCTGCGAGTTGCTGGCCGTGGCGGCGAGCCTGCCGCGCCCGCCCGAACCGGTCGTCCTGGAGGACGCCTGGCAGCGCGTCGCGGCGGCACAGCACGCGTCCGGTGCGATCCCCGAAGAGGGCGCCATCCAGGACGCCGCCGGATCCACCGACGGCGCCGCCCCCTACGACTTCACCGACTGCTACCACTCCACCCTGATGGCGGCGTTCGCGGCGTCCCTCACCACGGCACGGCTGAGGGACGTGGACCACGCCGGACAAGGAGTGCCGGGATGACGGACACCCGACTGATCCACCGCGTCGGAGCCGATGCCCTGGAGTGGCTGTGGGTTCACCGCGACGGCTTCCGGCTGGATCCGGAGGTGGACCCCGAGATCGGCTTCCTGGAACGCTTCAAGCCGGTCGGTGAACTCGCCCTCATCTGCAAGGTGCTCTTCCGCGAAGGCGTAGCCGGGTCCCGGCAGGCGCGACTGGCCCGCCAACTGCTCGACCACAGCTGGCGCGAAACTCTGGACGGGGGCCGCATGCTGGTGCGCGGGCAGCGCATCGAGCCGTTCTCACCCATCCCGTTCGAGGTCTACCTGGCGTTCAAGGAGCTCGGCTACAGCCAGCCCGAGGTGGAGCGGGCCACGGTCCTCAATCACCGGCTGGCGAACTGGACGCGGCTGCCGGTGACGCCGACCCGTCGTCTGGGCCTCTCCGCCTTCCAACGCCGCTTCGGCCTGCCGCCCCGGCCACCGGAGGCCGAGCTGCTGGACGCCACCTGGCTGGCCGGCACCCCCGAACCGTGGACGGTCGAGGGCCACACCGCCTACGACATCACGCACACCGTCTTCCACCTCACCGACTGGGGTGAGAACCCCGACGGTCTGCCGGCCCCGATCGCCGACTACCTCGCCACCTGGCTCCCGGTCTGGATCGACGACTGGCTGGACCTGGAACGCTGGGACCTGCTCGGTGAACTCCTGGTCGTCGACGCCTGCCTGCCCCGGCCCACCTTCGACGAGCCCGCCTGGCAGGGCTTCGCCGCCGCGCAACGGCCCGACGGCGCCATGCCCGCGACACGGACGATGCCCGAGGGCGACCCCGACGAGGTGTTCGACATCGTCTACCACCCGACACTGGTCGCCGCCTTCGCCTCCCTGCTCGCCACTTCCCGCGCCCTCAGCGAGCTGGCGCACAGCGGCTCATGACAGACCGTCCGACGAACTGGCCGGGCGATCCGGCCGACGACGAGCACGCCACACCGCCGGCGCCCGGACCCGCCGACGAGGCGGCCCTGGACGACCGGCTGGCCGGCGCCGTCGACGTCTCCGACGCACCCGACGTCGTCTTCGCCGTCTCCCGGCACGGCCGGCGCGCCCTCCACAGCGGCGGCACCGCCCCACCCCCCGCCGTCCCCCGCGAGGACCTGCGCTACGAGATCGGGTCGGCCTCCAAGACGTTCACCGGACTGCTGCTGACCCGGCTGATCCACGACGGTGTGCTCACCGGCGGCGAACCGGCCGTCGCCTGCCTGGACCCCGCCCGGCCGGCCGGCCCCGACCCCGTGACACTCGCCCACCTCATCACCCACACCTCGGGGCTGCCCGGCCTGCCCGCCGGCTTCCTCCGCCTCGCCCTGCCCGCCTGGCGTACCAATCCCTACGCCCGCTACCCGGCCGACCGGCTGACCGGCACCTTCCTGCGCCACGGACCGAAGCACCGCCCCGGAACCCGCTGGCACTACTCCAACTACGGTGTGTCCGTGCTCGGCCACGCCGTCGAGGCCGTCACCGGCACGGCATGGGAGGACCTGCTCACCCGGCAGGTCCTGCACCCCTTCGGCCTGAGCGGTACGGCCCTGCGCGCGGCGGACGGGAAGACCGACGCCACGGGGCACCGCAAGGACGGCCGCACCCCCGTCCCGGCCTTCGACGCGGGCGGCTTCCAGGCGGCGGGGGCCGTCCGGTCCACCCCGCACGACCTGCTCGCCTTCCTCGAGGCCCACCTCGACCCGGCCGGCTCACCGGCCGCCGGCGCGCTGCGCGCGGTACGGGTTCCGGTGCTGAGGCGCGGGCTGGGGCACCGGCACGTGCACACGGTGGCGTGGTTCCGGCACCCCACCGACGGCGGGCCGATGTACTTCCACAGCGGTGCCACCCTCGGCCAGCAGGCGTTCCTGGGGTTCCGGCCCGACACCGGCACGGCGCTGGCCGCGGTGTGCACCCGGCGCTTCCGCGCCCGCGACCCGTTCATGACCACCGCGTACGCGTTCCTCGCCGGGGAATGACGAAGGCGCGGAGCCGCCGTCGGCGACGGCCCCGCGCCCGTGAGCCGCCGTACCGGCGGCTCACCGTCCGTCAGACACGCTGCCACAGGGCCGGCGTGTCCTGAGGCGACCAGACACCCTGCGCCTGGTGGTTCTGCAGGCACCGGTACCGCAGGCCCGCGTGGGACACCGTGGCCCCGACCTCGTAGACCCGGCCCGCCGCCCACGCGTCCGCGGCCGCGTTGTCCTGCGGCGCGGGCGTTCCCGCCGAGGCGGACGTGGTCGTCAGGGTGAGGCCGAAGTCGCTGAGCAGCGGGTTGACGGGCTGGTAGAAGGTGGTCCCGCCGCGCGTGCAGTCACCGGAGCCGCCCGACGTGGTGCCCTGCGCCTGGGTACCCGCGACGAAGGGGCCGCCGGAGTCGCCGGGCTCGGCGCACACCGTCGTCTCGGTCAGCCCGTCGACGGTGCCCTCCGGGTAGCTGACACTCGTGTCGTGCCGCTCGATCGTGCCGCAGCGCCATCCGGTGGTGGAGCCGGAACGGCACACGGAGGCACCCACCAGCGCCTCGACCGAGCCGGCGACCCGCACCGTCTGGCCGTCCTGCGCCCTGACGTCGGGGGTGGCGGTCCAGTCGGCGTTGACACCCACCCAGGCCATGTCCTTGCCGGGGAAGGTCGAGGCCTCGAAGGTGCCCTGGTCCGCCTCGTTGAACCCGGTGGTGGTGTCGCCCGGGTCACCGCAGTGACCCGCCGTGACGAAGCCCTGCTGATCGTCCTTGGTGACGGAGAAACCGATCGAGCAGCGGGCCTGACCGTTGATGTAGTAGGCGTCGCCGCCGACGAGGTCCTCCAGCACCCTCGGCCGGTCCTGCGAGACGCGGACGCCCACGCCCTGGCCCTCGACCCCGGCCGCCTCGACGAAGGCCGACGCGGCCGACCGGCTGGTGGCCTGGACCACGACCCGGTTGGTCCGCACGTCGACGTACCAGACCGGCGTCTCGGGGGTCTGCGTACGGACGGCGGCGGCGTCCAGCTTCTCCTTGACCGCGCGGAGCTCGCTCAGGTTCTTCTCGACGACCGCTGCCTTGGCGCCCTGCGCCTCGATGGCGGCGGCGTCCGCGGCATCGGTGGTGGCGACGGTCAGCTCGGCGGAGGTCGCGCCGCTCACCCAGGCCCCGGCGAAGCGGTCGCCCAGCGTGTTGCGCAGCATGCCCGCCCGGGTGCCCGCCTCCGCCTCGTTGACCAGCCGGGCCGTCGCCTGCCGCGGCGTCAGCTTCAGGTCGCGCTCCATCGCGCGCAGCACGTCCGCCGTCGGCTTGTGGGCGCCGAGCGTCCGGGCGGCGACGGGCTGACGCTCCGGGGCGGGCGGGGGCGCGGCCGACGCGGCCGAGGGGAGTGCGGTCAGGACCAGGGCGCCGAGCGCGGTCAGGGCGGCGCGGCGGCTGCGCGCGGCATGTCTGCCGACCATGCGATGTGCCTCCTTCGAGGGCTGTACGAGACAGCGGGGATCGGTGGATGACCGTGGATCACGGTGCGAAGCGGCGAAGTCACAGTCATTGCCGCGAAGACGGGCGCCGACGCCGGACCCGGGTGTCTTTCGCGCTATGGGGGACGCGGTGGGTGCCAAGTGCAGTACGCGGACGCGCGTCCCGGGCCGGGATCAGGCGGGTTTCAGCCCCGGGGCGCCCGCCTCGGTGACGAAGGACGCGGCCGTGGTGATCGGGGCCCCGGGCGTGCTGATCGCGGAGACCGTCCGGAAGTCGAGGCGGGCGGCCTGGCGGTCGAGTCCGACCCGGACGTAGCCGCGCTTGCCGTTGTAGAACTTCATGTGCGGGTTGGCCCGCATGTACAGGTCCCAGTTGGCGGGCTGCTCCACGCCGTCCCGGCCGCTGGCCACCGACGTGCAGGTGATCTCCGTGCCGACGGTGGCGGACGCGGGGTCGTCGAAGTCGTCCTTGACGTCGAGGGCGTAGCCCACGTGCACGTCGCCGGTGAGGATCAGCCAGTTGTCGACCCCGGCCGACTTGGCACCGGCGACGACCCTCTCGCGTGAGGCGCGGTAGCCGTCCCAGGCGTCCATGGACAGCGCGGCGTCGGCGGTCACGTCGAACTTGCGCTGGGAGAAGCAGACCTGCTGGGGCATCACGTTCCACAGCGCTGCCGAGCCCTGCCAGCCGTCGAGCAGCCACTGCTCCTGCGCGGCGCCGGTGATGGTGCGCGCCGGGTCGTCCGACTCGGGTCCGGGGGCGTGCGGCCGGTCGTCGTAGGCCTGGTCGGAGCGGTACTGGCGGGTGTCGAGGATGTCGAACTGGGCGAGCGTGCCCCAGTGTAGCCGGCGGTACAGCTGCGCGTCGGGGCCCTGGGGCAGCTGGGCGGCGCGCAGGGGCTGGTTCTCCCAGTACGCGCGGTAGGCGGACGCCCGCCGCAGCAGGAACTGGTCCGGCGGGATGTCGTTCTCCGGGACGCTGTCGGCGTAGTTGTTCTCGGTCTCGTGGTCGTCCCAGGTGACGACGAACGGGTGCGCGGCGTGCGCGGCCCGCAGGTCCTCGTCGCTCTTGTAGAGCGCGTAGCGCATCCGGTAGTCCGCGAGGGTCATGGTCTCGCGGTTGAACACGTCGGGCAGCGTGATGTCGGTGTAGCGGCGCTCGCCGCCGGCCGAGTTCACCGCGTACTCGTACAAGTAGTCGCCGAGGTGGAAGACCACGTCGACGTCGTCCTCGGCGAGGTGCCGGTGCACCGTGTAGTAGCCGTCCTGGTAGGCCTGGCAGGCGACGGCCGCCAGTCTCAGTGACGAGGCCGCACCGCCCGCCGGCGGCGCCGTGCGGGTGCGGCCCGTCGGACTGATCCAGGTACCGGTGCGGAAGCGGTAGTAGTACACGGAGCCCGGTGTCAGACCCTTGACGTCGACGTGCACGCTGTGGGCGTATTCGGCATGGGCCTCGGCGGTGCCCCGGAAGAGGACGGCCGCGAAGTACTCGTCGAGGGCCACCTCCCACTCCACCGTGACCCGCTCCGTGCCCATCCCGCCGTCCTCCAGGAACGGCTCCGGCGCCAGCCTGGTCCACAGCAGCACCGAGTCCGGCAGGGGGTCGCCGGAGGCGACGCCGAGGGTGAACGGGTCGCTGCTGATCCGGGCGGCCCGCAGGGGCGCGGCGACCGCGCCGCGAGCCGGCAGGTTGGTGGAGAAGGCGAGCGCGGCGGCGGCCGCGGTGACGGTGAGGAAACGCCGGCGGCCGAGGTGCCGTGCGGCGGCGCCCAGCACGGCGTCGTGCGGGGAGAAGGCGTGCTCGGCCAGTGCGCTGTGACGGCCCGTGGGCGCCATCTGCTGTCCTCTCGTACGGGGCGGGCGGTCCATGGGCGAACGGCACGGGGAACCGGGTGGGCCCCGGGCGGTCGCCCCACGCACGCCGGCACGGGGTACTCGCGGCGGGGCGAGCCGGGGTGCGCCGTCCGTGCCCGGGTCCCGTCGCGCGGTGGCGCCGACCCGCGATGCGCGGACCCCGCATGCTAAGCAGACGAAACGGGCGAAACCGGCAGGACTTGCGGGGTGATCACACAGGAGGGGGTACGCGCGTGTGGGCGTCTTCGCCGCAGGGCACCCGGGGCGGGTGAGGCGTGGGGGCCAGTGGACCGGGGGCACGGGAGAGGAAGGCGGCGGGCGGAGCCGATGGCCAGGACGCGGCGCTACGAAGTGGCGGCCTCCGGTCGCTGGTGGGACGAGGACGACAACCGCTGGCTTCCGGCCGGCGAGGTGCACGCGTGGGAACAGGGCAGGAATCAGACCGTCTGCGGTCTGTCGCTCCACCGCGCGCGGCTGTCCCGGTTCGCGGGCGTGACCTGGGCCGACGTGCTGCCCGAGTCCGGCGGTGCGGCCGACGCCGTCCGCCGGGTCTGCCCCCGGTGCGCCGCCGCGGCCGGCCGCCGGGGCGCGGACGCCCGCCCCGGCTGGCGGCGGACCGATCCGCGCCCGTAAGGGCCGGACGGGCGGTCCGTCCCCGGGGCGCCGCCACTGCCCGGTCCGCCGTCTACGCCGGCAGTGGCGAACGGCTGACGCGGCTCTTGGACTGGCCGTGCGGCCGCTTCTCCCAGTCCTCCCGTGAGCCCGGCGCGGTTGCCGCCGGTCTCGCGCTCCGTCGCCTCCGCCGTCGGTGTCGCCGTGATCTCGCGCCGTGCCCCACCGGGGCGAGCGTCACCCGGGTGCGCCGACCGGGGAAAAGTCCGTCCACGCGGGCGGTGAGCGCGATGCCGTCCTCCCGCACGACCCGCTCGGCGAGAGGGTGGTCCCACGCCGACCGCGGGGCGCCGATGGAATCTGGACTGTCAGTCCAGACATTAGACGTGTAGTCTCAGTCCACTCGCGGTTCCAGTAAGGAGGCACCTGGTGAGCGAAACGGCCCTGGACGCCGAACGGAACTCCGTCCTCGCCGCGCTACGCCCCGTCGTCGACGGGATCGCGGCGACGTTCGGCCCGGTCTGCGAGGTGGTCCTGCACGACTACCGGCGCCCCGAGCGGTCGGTCGTGGCCGTCGCGGGCTCGGTGACCGGGCGGACGGTGGGCGGGGCGATGAGCGAGATCGGCATGCGCGTGCTGGCCCGCGGCGACGAGGCGCGGGACGAGCTGAACTACGTCACGCGCACGGGCGACGGCACCCTGCTGAAGTCCTCCACGATGGTGCTGCGCGACTCCACGGGCGCGGTGTTCGGCGCCCTGTGCGTCAACCTGGACGTCACCGCCGTCGACCGGGCCCAGGCCCTCCTCGGTGCCCTCGCCGGCGCCGCGGGCGCCCCCGCCGATCCCCCGGCGACCACCTTCGGCGACGACATCGACGCGGTGGTCGACGCCATCCTGGACGCCCACCCGCTGCGGGACAGGAGCTGGGCGGCGCTGGACCGCGCACAGCGCCTGGAGCTCTTCCGCGACCTGGACGGACGCGGAGTGTTCGCCGTACGCCGATCGGTCGAGCAGGTCGCCGCCCGGCTCGGCATCTCCCGGGCCTCCGCCTACAACTACCTCTCCCGCGCCCGCGCCGCGACCGGCCCGGCCGCATCCCCGGGCCCCGACCCCGACACCGCTGGAGGACACGCGTGACGACCACCACCCCGCCGGTCACCCTCGACGACGTCCGTTCCGCCGCGGCCCGCCTGGCGGGCGTCGCGCACCGCACCCCGGTGCTGCGCTCGCGCACCCTGGACGCCCTCGTCGGCGCCGAGGTCTTCCTCAAGTGCGAGAACCACCAGCGGGTGGGCGCCTTCAAGTTCCGCGGCGCCTACAACGCGGCCTCCCGCCTCACGCCGGAGCGGCTGTCCCGCGGCATCGCCGCCTACTCCTCCGGGAACCACGCCCAGGCGGTCGCCCTCGCCGCGCGCGAACTGGGCACCACCGCGGTGATCGTCATGCCCGAGGACGCGCCGCCCTCCAAGCGGGACGCCACCGCCGGCTACGGCGCCGAGATCGTCACCTACGACCGCTACACCGGCGACCGCGTCGCCCTCGCCGAGGCCCTCGCCGCCGAACGCGGGCTGAGCCTCATCCCGCCCTACGAGCACCCGCACGTCATCGCCGGACAGGGCACGGCCGCCCTCGAACTCGTCGAGGAGACCGGACCACTGGACGCGCTGATCGCACCGGTGGGCGGCGGCGGACTGATCGCCGGGAGCGCGACGGCGGTCAAGGGCCTGCACGCCGGCACCAGCGTGATCGGCGTCGAACCCGAGGCCGGTGACGACACCCGGCGCTCCCTGGAGGCGGGCCGGCGCGTCACCGTCCCGGTCCCGCGCACCATCGCCGACGGCCAGGCCCTGCCCACTCCCGGCGAGCTGACCTTCTCCCTCAACCGGCGGCTGCTCGACGGGGTCGTGCTGGTCGGTGACGACGAGATCCGGGACGCGATGCGGTTCGCCTTCGAGCGGCTGAAGACCGTCCTGGAACCCAGTGGCGCCACCCCGCTGGCCGCCCTCCTCACCGGCCGCGCCGGCCCGCTGCCCGGCCGCGTCGGCGTGATCCTCTCCGGCGGCAACGTGGACGCCGCACGCTTCGCCCGCCTGTGCGGCGCGCCCCGCTGAGACCCCACGTCCCCCGGATGGCGGCCCCGAGTTGACAGGCGGACGATGGGATGGTGGGAGCAGGGAAAGGAGGAGCGTCATGCTGGAGGCCAAGACGCTCGACAAGCCGGACGAGCGGCGCGATTTCCCCCGGGGACACATCGAGGCCGTGCACATGGAAGGCCTCGACTTCGCCGTCGCCACCTTCGAGCCGGGCTGGCGCTGGTCGGAGTCCGTGGCACCCATCGCGGGCACCGACAGCTGCATGATCCACCACAACTGCTACGTGGCCCAGGGGCGCATGCGCGTCCACATGGACGACGGAGCCGAGAGCGAGGTGGGCCCCGGCGACGTGTTCGTCTGCTCGCCCGGGCACGACGCCTGGGTGGTGGGCGACGAACAGTGCGTGGTGTACGACTTCGCCGGAGGCATGGCCAAGGAGTACGCCAAGGCCGACTAGGGCGGCCCGCGTGCGTCGGGCGGACAGTCGGGAACCGCGAGAGGGGGT
>NZ_JARVKY010000028.1 GCF_029813785.1 Streptomyces sp. DH41 | reverse complement strand
TCGGCGTCCGTCTTGGAGAGGACGGTGCCGAGGTCGACGTCGGACAAGGGGGCGGGGCAGGGCGCGGGGCTAGCATCCGGGCATGACGACCTCAGAGAACGCGCAGCGCGACAACAGCCTCCCCCTCGACGTCGAGATCGGCGCCCTCCAGGGCGGGACCGCCGACCTGGCCCAGTACGCGGGCCGGGTCGTACTGGTGGTCAACGTGGCCTCCAAGTGCGGGCTCACCCCGCAGTACGCGGGTCTGGAGCGGCTGCACGAGCGGTACGCGGAGCAGGGCTTCACCGTGCTCGGCGTGCCCTGCAACCAGTTCATGGGCCAGGAGCCGGGCAACGCCGACGAGATCGCCGAGTTCTGTTCGGCGACGTACGGCGTCACCTTCCCGATGACCGAGAAGGCGGAGGTCAACGGGGAGGGCCGGCATCCGCTGTACGACCGGCTGACCGGCTTCGCCGACGCCGAGGGGCACAGCGGTGACATCCGGTGGAACTTCGAGAAGTTCCTGATCGGGCGGGACGGCAAGGTCGCCGCCCGGTTCTCGCCGCAGACCGAGCCGGAGTCGGCCGAGGTCGTGGCGGCCGTGGAGGAGCGCCTGGCGGGTTGATCGCGCCGCTCCGGCCCGCTTGGTTGACCTTGCCCCTGGGGCAGGCCCGAGCGTCGTCGTCGCCGGGCGGAACAGGCCGCCCGGTGACGGAGGATGACGACGTGGACGATGCCCGCGACGACGAGTTGCTGACCATCGGTGCGTTCGCGGCGCGGGCCCGGCTGTCGGCCAAGGCCCTCAGGCTGTACGACCGTATGGGCCTGCTGGTGCCCGACCATGTGGACGAGGTCACCGGCTACCGCTACTACCGCACCGGCCAGATTGAACGCGCCCGGCTCGTGGCCCTGCTGCGCCAGCTGGACATGCCGCTCGCGAAGGTCGCGGAGGTCGTCCACGCGGACGGGCCCGGGGCCGCCGGTCTGCTCGACGCCTACTGGGCGGGAGTGGAGGCCCGGGTGGCCGGGCAGCGGACGCTCGCCGACTACCTCCGTGGACGTCTTTCGGGGAGGAGCTCCGAGGTGAACGGGAAGTTCGTGGTCCGGACGGTGGACGTGCCCGCGCAGGTGGTGATCAGCGAGACCCGGCACACGCTGGCGGGGGAGCTGCCGGCGTGGATCGGTGCCTCGCTGGGGCGGTTGGAGGAGGCGGCCCGGGAGTGCGGGGGTGTGACGGCGGCGCCGTTCGTCGTGTACCACGCCGAGGTGTCGATGGAGAGTGACGGCCCGGCGGAGTCGTGTGTGCCGGTCGCCGACGAGGCGGCGGCCCGGGCGTGGAGCGAGGAGCGGGGGCGGGCCTGGCAGTCGCGGGTGCGGGTGGAGCCGGCCCGGCGGCTGGCCCGTACCCGGATCACCAAGGCGCAGGTGGCCCATCCGCAGATCCTGGCCGCCTTCGAGGCGGTGGAGGAGTGGGTCGCCGCTCAGGGTCTGACGATGGCGGGGCCGTGCCGTGAGGTGTACTTCGCCGACTGGGAGGCGTCGGGCCCCGAGGACCCGGTGTGCGACATCGCGTTCCCCGTGAGCTGAGACGGGGACGAGGAACCGGAACTGAACAGAGCCCTCTCGGCAAGGTCGGCGAGCTGGTCGAGAGGGCTCCGTCGGCGGTGCCGGGTCGACGCCGCGTGGAGCCGTTACTCCTTGACCGAGGTCACGAAGGCGTTCCACGCGTCGGCGGGGAACGCCAGGACCGGGCCCTCGGTGACCTTGGAGTCGCGGACGGCGAGTGCCGCCACGACCGGTGACTTGACCTCGACGCACGCACCGTTTCCTCCGGAGTAGGAGGACTTGGTCCACGATGCCTGGGCGCCCTGAAGAATTGCCATGTCTGCTCCGATGGCGAGTTGCTGAGTACTGACGCCGTGCCGCGGGCCCACTGGGCCGCGGCACGGTTTACGCCAATGTCGTGTGATCGTTGGCGTGATCGACGCTACTCGCTGGCCTCACCGATCGGAGCGGCCGTTCACCCGACCAGGTGGCATATTCCAGATGGCTCTTCCAGTCCACCCGTCAGGAGTGTAAGATCCCGCCGCCGTCAGCGCGCGTACTCCTTCGCGACGTCCTCGATGCGCTGCCGGGACTGCTCCACGTTCAGTGCCTGGGCCCGCAGGTGCTCGTACATCACCGTGTACTTCTGCACGTCCTGCGCCTTCTCCAGGTACAGGTCGCTGGTCACGCCCTCGATGTACACGACGCTGGAGTCGGACGCGTCGGCGAACTCCAGGATCGAGTACTGACCGTTGATGCCGGGGTGCGCCCCGACGTCGAACGGCAGCACCTGCACGGTGATGTGCGGCAGCTGCGACATCCCGGCGACGTGCTCCAACTGCTCGCGCATCACCTGCTTGTTGCCCACCGTCCGGCGCAGGCAGGCCTCGTCGAGGACCACCCACAGCCGCAGCGGGTTGGTGTCGGCGGAGATGCGCTCCTGACGGCGTATGCGGACCTGGACCCGCTTCTCGATGTCGGCGACCGACGTCTCGGGCAGGGCGCCCTGGATGAGCGCCTCCGCGTACGGCCGGGTCTGCAACAGGCCGGTGATGATCTGGGGTTCGTACGTCCGCAGCGACTCCGCGTCGGTCTCCAGACCGATGTAGACGCTGTACGGGATGTCCCCGAACGCGTGCCACCAGCCCTGCTGGCGTGAGTCCTTCGCCATCTGCATGAGGGAGTCGACGATCCGCTGGTCCTCGACCTCGTACACCCCGCACAGATCGCGGACGTCACGCTGACTGATACTGCGCCGGCCGTTCTCCAGGCGGCTGATCTTCGACTGCGAGACCAGCAGCCGCTCCGCCACCTCCTCGGCCGTCATGCCTTTGAGCTCACGGAGCCGGCGCAGCTCCTGGCCCAGCCGGCGCCGCCTGACGGTGGGATTGACATTGGACGCCACGGGACGTGCACCTCCGGCTGCGTGACTCATGCTTGCCACTTTGCGTATCTGCTGCTGAGCAGACTGCCACCAAGGTGCTTTCTACCGCTGGGAAACGGTCTATATGCGCCGCGTACACGCCAGTTCGGAGTGCCACCCGTACACATGGCCGCGCGGGGCGGCGGGCCGTGCCGTCGTCCGGGCGTGCCGGACGTACGGGCGGTCCCGCCGCCCCGCGCGAACCCGCGGCTCCCGTAACCGGGTCTCGGGGACTGGTGGTGCGGCGGTGCGGCGGTGCGGTACTGCCGAGCGGTGCTTCGATGCTTCGGTGCGGTATTCGGTGCGGTGTCGCGGTGCGCTACTGCGGTGGGATGCGGCTCAATGGGCCACCGCACGCGCCATGGATCCGTGGCGCGGTTGCGCCGGAACACCGCGGGCGGGTTCCGGGGCGGGCCTGGCTCCCGGTCCCGCGGCCTGGCGGCCGGCCGGGGCCGGGGCACGGCGTGGCTGGGCCGCCGCGCCGTTCTGGACGTCCATCACCGCGTGCGCCACCAGTCCGCCCATGGGGTCGTGCCTGATGAGGTCCCGCAGACGGGACCGTGACGAGCGTCCTTCGTTGCCCGGGTAGAGGTGCTTGCCGAGACCGACCGCGTGGGCCAGTGCGGCGAGCGCCGCGGTCCGCGGGTCCGGCGGTACGCCGGTGCGGATCGCCGAGTCCAGCCGGGCCTTGATCTCCCTGCTGATCGCCGTGTCCGTCGCCTGATAGCGAGTCGTCGGCAGCACCCCGCACATCTGGCCCTCCACGGCATGCACCATGCCGCATCGCTCCAGATGCGAGAGGTAGGTCTGGCGCAGCCCCAGGCGGGGCCCGCCAATCCAGTTGACCGCCCGTACGGGAGCGCCACGCCTTCGCAGCAACTCCAACGCGCAGTCCAGTGTTGGATCTCCTGTCGGCCGTGGTGCCACCACGGCGATACGATCCCCGTCTGGGGCTATCCGTCCGGCCAGCGCCAGCTCCACCAGCTGTGCTCCGGCCAGACCGAGGTCGAGCGACTGCGGCTGTGCGGTGGTACCCGTGGTCGGGTCCAACGCCAGCAGCAGAAGCTCCTCCGGAAGTGTTCTGCGGCTCCTGCCCATCCATGCCTCCCCGCGTGGATGACAGACAGGGTGACCCCTCTCACATTGGTCTGTCGAGGGTGCGTGACCGGTTCGTAGTGGAACCAGTAGGTATGTCGTTCTCGTCTACCGCATGGGTTCTACCCGTACACAGGACACTGGTACATGGTTCGGTAGCGCACATACGACGTGCGCGGCGCATGGAGGAGGCATCGGTGGCGGGCGAGTCCCCCGACAGGTCGAAGCAGCGCGAGTCGTCGGAAGAACCGACGTCGGGGAGCGCGGGTCCGGTTCCCGAAGCCAGGACCGAGGCGAGCGAGACGCCTGATCCGCGGCTGGCGGTGGCACGGGAGGACGCGAAGCCCGCGGCGTCCGCCGGGTCCTCGGAGTCCGCGGCGTCCGGGGCGTCCGCCGGTTCCCGTGGGGGCGTCGATACGGCGACCCGGGTGCTCTCGGTCCCCCGGACGGAGGCCGAGGACACGTCCGGAGGCGATGCCGAGGGCGCGTCCGAGGACACCGGTCCGGAGAACTCCGCCGAGGACGACCCGGCCGAGGAGCCCGAGGCCTCCGGTGCGTCGGACATGGCAGAGGAGTCCGGTTCGTCCGACGCGGCCGGGGAATCCGGTTCGTCCGACACGGCCGAGGGGCCCGGTTCGTCCGACGCCTCCGACGCCTCCGACGCCTCCGACGCCTCCGACGACGATCGCGCAGAGGCCGACGCCCCGAGCGACGGCCGGCTGCGGAACGCCGTCGCGGCCTGGGTGGCGACCGCGGACGAGCGGGCCGCCGCGAACTCGCGGCTCGAGGACGCGGAAGATTCGGGAGACGCGGAGGAGAGCGCCGAGGACACACCGGCCGCGGAGGCCGCCGAGCCGGTGGACGACGAGTCCACCGGCCGCTCCGACGCGCCCGAGGACGCCGAGAAGCGCGAGGACGACCGCGTCGCCGTGGCTGCCGACGGTGATGCCAACGGCGACTCCGACCCCGACCCCGACGTGGACACGGACACGGACTCAGGCGCCGACACGGACGGCACCGCCACCGCCACCGACGCCGACGCCGACGCCGGAGAACGTCCCGTCGATCAGCCCACCGCCGTCTTCAAGGCCCCGCGGCTCTCCGCGCCCGGCGTCGACCAGCCGACGACCATGCTGAAGCTGGGCGACGCCGCGAACGCCTCCAAGAAGGCCGGCGAGGGCTCCGAGACCGATGCCGAGCGGACCAGCAAGTTCGTCGCGCTCCGGCAACCGGACGACCCGGCGACGCGCAAGCCCCCGCAGTCCTCACAGCCCCCGTCCAAGGCCTCCGGGGCGCCGCAGGCACTCCCGACCGGGGCCACCGCCGCCGTACCGCAGGTCGGGCCCGAGCGGACCCGGCAGCAGCCGCTGCCGCCGAAGCCGCCGCTGGACCTGCTGGCGGAACTGACGAACACCCCTCCGCCCCCGGAGACCCCGCTACGGACGACGGTGCGCCGGGTCAAGATCTGGACCCCGCTGGTCATCCTGCTGGTGATCGCCTTCGGTGTCGTGCAGTCCATGCGCTCGCTGCCGACACCGACCCTCGACCTCACGGCGCAGGACAGCTTCGCCTTCGAGGGCGGCAAGCCCGAGATCCCGTGGCCGTCCAGCGGGCAGGCCGCGCTCGACGTGCAGGGCATCGGCACGTTCGGCTCGTCCGGCGACCAGAAGCCCGTGCCGATCGCGAGTGTCGCCAAGGTCATGACGGCGTACGTCGTCCTGCGCGACCACCCGCTCGAGAGCGGCGCCGAGGGGCCGAAGATCCCGATCGACCAGGCCGCCGAGGACCAGTCGGAGGCGGGCCAGGAGTCGACCGCGCACGTCTACGCGGGTGACTCGATCTCCCAGCGCGAGGCCTTGGAGGCCGTCCTGATCGCGTCCGCGAACAACGTGGCGCGGCTGCTCGCCCGCTGGGACGCGGGGTCGGAGAAGGCGTTCGTGGAGAAGATGAACGACGCCGCGAAGGACCTCGGCATGACGAACACGACGTACACCGACCCGTCGGGCCTGGACGACACGACGGTGAGCACGGCCGTGGACCAGGTGAAGCTGGCCAAGGAGGCGATGAAGTCGCCCGCGTTCCGCGAGGTCGCCGCGAAGATGTCGTACGACGACTACAAGGGCGTCAATCACCCCAACTGGAACCAGCTGGTGGGCTCCAACAACGTCGTCGGTATCAAGACCGGCACCACCACCTCCGCACTCGGCAATCTCGTCTTCGCGGCGAAGAAGGAGATCGGCGGCGAGACCCGGACCATCGTCGGCGCCGTGGTGCGCCAGCCGGCGGGCGGCAAGGACAACACCATCCTCAGCGCCGCGCTGACCTCCGGCGACAAGCTGATCCGGGCCGCGCAGGACACGCTGGAGTCGCGGACGATCCTGAAGAAGGGGAGCGTCGTCGGGTACGTCGACGACGGCCTCGGCGGCCGGACTCCGGTCGTCGCCACGCAGGACGTCAAGGCCGTCGGCTGGCCCGGCCTGACCGTGAAGCTGACGTTCAAGGCGGACGAGGTGCCGCACACGGCCGCGGCCGGTACGAAGGTCGGCACGCTCACGGTGGGCGACGGCGGTGCCGCCGGCGCGGTGCAGGTGCCGGTCGCCCTCCAGGAGGAGCTCGTGGAGCCCGCCTTCACGGACAAGCTGACCCGCCTGGGCTGACATCCGGTGCGAACGCCCCCGCGGCCGTCCGGTCGCGGGGGCGTTCGCGTCCCGAAAGGCCGTGGAAGGCCCTGAAGGGCCGTGCGGGGCCCGGAGGGGAGGAAGCCACGGTGCGGGGGTGCGTGCTAGCGTCACGAAACGGGGCAGGTCGCCGGTCGCGGGAACGGGACACGGTCGTAAGCAGAAGACGGGACACGGGGAGTGCCTTCAGGTGGCCACTGCGGAGCCGACACGCGCCGACGACGCCGATCCGGGCCGGGGAGCCGGCCCGCGACCACACGTACCCGCGCCCCGCAAGGACGGCGGGGCAAGCGGGAAGAACGGCGAGACCGGCGAGAGCGGCAGGCCCGGTCATGGCCCGGCGGACGACGACCGTGAGCCCGACCGCACCGCACCCGGCCGCACCGCACCCGCCGAGCCAGAAGCGCCGTCCGCGATGAAGGCCGCCTTCCTGGCCCTGCGCGAGCGCATGCTGCGCCACCCCGTGCTGTCCGTGACCGCTCTGGCCGGGGTCCTCCACATCGTCTGGTTCTTCACGTTCGCGAACAGTGGCGGCGACCTCGCGGCGCAGGACGCGTGGGCGGAGTTCGTCGGCCGGCACCCTGACTCGGCGTACAACCTCGCCTGGTACGGCGGCACGCACCCGGTGTCGTACAGCGTGGTCTCGCCGTATCTGATGTCGGTGCTCGGCGTGCGCACGACGATGATGATCGCGGGGACGCTGTCGGCCGGGCTGCTGACGATGATCCTGATCCGCAGCCGGGTGGTCCGCAACCCGCTGTGGGCGTCGCTGGCGGGCCTGTTCGGGCTGCTGGCCAACGCGGCGTCGGGACGGGTGACGTTCGGGCTGGGCATGATGTTCGGTCTGGGCGCGGTCGCCGCGGTGTTCTGCTGGCCGTACCGCTGGCGCTACGAACGCTGGGCCAAGGGGCTGTGCGCGGCGCCGCTGGCCGCGCTGGCCACCATGTCCTCGCCGGTCGCGGGCCTGTTCGTGGGCCTGGTGGCGGCGGCCCTGTTCCTGCAGAAACGCCGCCCGGGCGCCTGGTCGCTGGGCCTGGCCCCGAGCGCCGTCGTCGCGTTGTCGACCTGGCTGTTCCCCTTCTCCGGCACCCAGCCGATGGCCTTCGGCTCGGCGGTCCTGCCGATGCTGTACGCGGGCCTGGTGTACTACTTCGTGCCGCGTACCTGGACGACCGTACGGATCACGTCGGCGGTCTACGGCCTGTCCGTGCTGCTGGTCTGGCTGATCAGCTCGCAGATCGGCTCCAACATCACCCGCCTCGCGATGCTCTTCGCCGGGGTCGCCCTGGTGGCCGCGCTGCCGTTCACGGTGGAGCGGACGCGCAAGTGGTACGCGCTCGTCTTCTCGATCGTCGGCTTCGTCGGCTGGATCGGCTTCAAGTCGGCCGACGACGTCATCCACACCCAGCCGACCGCCTCATGGACGCGCGAGCTGGCACCGCTCCTCAACGAGTTGCAGGAGGTCGACGCGGAGAAGGGCCGGGTGGAGGTCGTGCCCGCCCGTTCACACCGGGAGGCCTCGGCGCTCGCGCCGTACGTGAACCTGGCCCGGGGCTGGCTCCGCCAGGCCGACATGGAGCGCAACCCGCTCTTCTACGACGACACGCTCAACTCGGCGAACTACCACGAGTGGCTGAAGCGCTGGGCCGTGCACTACGTGGTGCTGCCCAAGGGCGAGCCGGACGGTGACGGCGGCAAACGCGAGCGGGAACTGGTGCAGCGGGGTCTTCCGTATCTGAAGCAGGTCTGGGGGGACGCCAACTGGCAGCTGTTCGAGGTGACCAACCCGACGCCGCTGGCGGAGCCCGACGCGGTCGTCCAGCGGGCCGATCAGGGTGAGTGGATCATCGACGTCCAGCGCCCCGGCCGCGTCCTGGTACGGATGCCGTACTCGCCGTGGCTGAGCATCGTCGACGCCGAGGGCAACAAGCTCCAGGCTCCCCAGGAGACCGAGGCCTCCAAGAACGGTCCGGAGGACACGCCGAAGACGTACGACAACGTCAACGGCTGCCTGATGGAGACGGAGGAGACCGCCGAGGGCGACAAGTGGACGGTGCTGATCGCGCCCGAGGCGGGCACGTACCGGCTGGCGTCGCCGTACGGGCTGCCGCGGGGCACGCAGTGCCCGGACGAGCTGAAGTAGACCCCGGGTCCGTCCGGGTCCGGGTCCGGGTTCAGGTCCGGACCCGACTCGAAACACCTTGTGAGCGTTCATGTAGGTGAACCGAGGTCAGTTAGTCGAACAATTTTACTGGCCCTTTACCTTCCTCTTCCTTGTCGTGCCCGCGTCGGCGCAACCACGATGAGCGGGCACTTCGCGGCCTGCCTCGCCCCGACCCCGCTCGTGCGAAGTGCCAACCAGCTGAGCGGAGTTCACAAGGCGGACCCCGGAAGGGGGCACATGAACGGTCTCGACTGGTCCGTGCTCATCGGCTACTTCGCCGTCATGGTGGCGATCGGTGTCTGGTCGCACAAACGCATCGACGACGTCAGCGACTTCTTCACGGCCGGCGGCAAGATGCCCTGGTGGCTGTCCGGCATCTCGCACCACATGTCGGGCTACAGCGCGGTGATGTTCACCGGGTACGCGGGCATCGCCTACACCTACGGCGTCACGTCCTTCGTGACCTGGTCGTTCCCCATCGCGCTCGGCATCGGCATCGGCTCCAAGCTGTTCGCGCCGCGTATCAACCGGCTGCGCTCACGGCTGCACGTGGCCTCGCCGCTGGAGTACCTGAAGAACCGGTACAACCTGCCCACGCAGCAGGCCCTGGCCTGGTCCGGCATGCTGCTGAAGATCGTGGACGTGGCCGCGAAGTGGGCGGCCATCGCCACGCTCCTGTCGGTCTTCACCGGCATCTCGATCAACGAGGGCATCCTGATCACCGGCGTCGTCACGGGCATCTACTGCACGATCGGCGGCCTGTGGGCGGACGCGCTGACCGAGCTGGGGCAGTTCATCATCCAGCTGCTGGCCGGTATCGCCATGTTCGTCGCCGTGGTCGTCAAGCTCGGCGACCACGGCGGGTTCTTCGGCGTCTGGGACGAGCCCGAGCTGCAGGGCCACGGCGATCCCCTGGTCGGCCCGTACGGCACGGTGTTCCTGCTCGCCTACCTCTTCATCAAGCTCTTCGAGTACAACGGCGGCATGCTCAACCAGGCCCAGCGCTACATGGCCACGCCCAACGCCCGCGAGGCCGAACGCTCGGCGCGGCTGTCGGCGGTGCTGTGGCTGGTCTGGCCGCTGGTGCTGTTCTTCCCGATGTGGATGTCGCCGCTGCTGGTCGAGTCGCAAAAGCCGGACGGTTCCGACTCCTACGCCCTGATGACCGAGCAGCTGCTGCCGCACGGCCTGCTGGGTCTCGTCATCGTCGGTTTCTTCTCGCACACCATGGCCATGTGCTCCTCGGACGCCAACGCGATCGCGGCCGTGTTCACCCGTGACGTGGCGCCGGTGCTCTCGGTGCGGGCACGCTCCTGGGGCCGGCGGTCCGGGCTGCTGGCGGCGCGACTGACGACGGTGATCTTCCTCGCCCTGTCGATGGCGGTGGCGACGCAGGTCGACTCGCCGACGTTCAAGGACATCATCACCGTCGTCATCAAGTGGGTCGCCGGCCTGATGGGTCCGATCGCGATCCCGATGATGCTCGGTCTGCTCCGGCCCTTCCGCCGCTCGGGCCCGACGGCGGCGCTCACCAGCTGGGCGCTGGGCCTGCTCGCCTTCTGGCTGGTCAACTACCCGATCAACTGGAGCGTGGAGGGCGGGGTGCCGCTGGAGTACCAGGTGTCGATCCCGCTGGCCGTGTCGCTGGTCCTGTACGTCGTGATCGGCTTCCTGAAGCCGGAGGACACCCCGGAACGGCTCGCGATCATCGAGCGGCTCAACACCGACGATGACGACGACGCCTCCGGCGCGGCGGCCGCGGTCCCGGCCCCGGCGGGCGGTGTGGAGGGCGCGCTGGGAACGGCGCGGACGAAGGACTGAACCACCCACGACCAGCACGCTGCCCCGCTCCCCCGGTGCCCTAGGGGGCGAACGCGGAGAGTACGGTGCCGTCCTCGAAGGTGACGAAGACGGCACCGCCGTGGATCAGCGTGCTGGTCGGACCCTCACCGGCCGAGGACCAGCCACCGAAGGTGTGGCGGTACGTGCCGACGCCCTGCCCGTCGGCGAGGACCGACGTGCCGACGCCCTCTTGGTCGGCCACGACCAGCCGGTCCCCGGCGATCCGCAGGGTTCCCCTCCCCGACCAGGGCTCCGTCCACCGCACCCGGCCCGTGGTGACGTCGCGGGCGACGAGTTCCGCCTGCTCGGCGTCCGAGGCGCCCTCCCTGCTGGACAGGAGTACGCCGGTGCGGCTCAACGCCAGGAGCCGCTCGCCCCGGTAGTCGCCCTCCGCCTTCTCCAGCGTTGTGCCGTCGCGGACTCCGGACGGGCAGGACAGGTGGGCGGCGCCGCGCGCCACCGGCTCGCAGCGCTCGGCCGCTTCGGCGAGCGTCCTGCCTCCCTCGCTGTCGAGAGCGAGGGTTTCGGCGCGGCCGTGCAGGTGAAGGGAGTCGCCCATGACCTCCAGGGAGCCGGGTTCGGCCGAGTCGAGCCTCCGCTCCCACTGTTGCTTCCCCTCCCCCGTGGCCGAGAAGGCCCGGACCAGCGCGCCGCCCTTGCCACCGCCCTCACGGTAGGCGACGAACAGCCGGCCCCCATGGGCGCGGGCCTTGACGGGCGCGTACCCCTTCTTGGCGCCCACGGTGGCCACGGGCTCGCCGTCCCGCAGGCGCAGTACGGTGATGCCGTCGTCGTCCGCCGACGGCACGTAGGCGGACGTACCGTCCAGGCCGGGTTCGCCCATGCCTGTACCGGCCGTGCCCGTACCGGCCGTCGCCCGGTCGTCCCCGGACGGGTAGCGCCACAGCAGGCCGCCGTCGCGCGCGTTCCGCGCCTCCAGCGAGATCCGGCCCGAGTCCTGGTGCAGCCTGCACACCAGGGTGGTGCCGCCGAGCACACAGCCGCGCGGCTCGCCCTCGCCCTCGAACGAGGTGCTCCAGGGGGACCAGTCGGCCGGCAGCCTGCTCCGGTCCATCGCGTCGGGCCCGAAGTCGCTCATGTCGCTGCTGACGAAGACCGACGGCGGCGCGGTGGACGCGGTGCCCGGCCCCGCCGCTTCGCCACCGTCGCCGGAGCCTGTGTCGTTGTCGCCGAGCGTGGCCGTCAGAACGGCCGTGACCACGCCGACCGCGATGCCCGAGGTGACCCCCGCCGCCCAGCGCAGACGGGTGCCGCGGCGCGAGCGGGACGGCGCGGCGGAGGGGGTGTTCCGCACCGGCGCGGGCGGCGAAGAGACGGCAGAGGCGGGCGGAGCGGAGGCAGGCGGAGCGGAGGCAGGCGGAGCGGAGGCGGGCGGAGCGGAGGCAGGCGGAGCGGAGGCAGGCGGAGCGGAGGCAGGCGGAGCGGAGGCAGGCGGAGCGGAGGCAGGCGGAGCGGAGGCGGGCGGAGCGGAGGCGGGCGGAGCGGAGGCGGGCGGAGCGGAGGCGGGCGGGTGGGGCTGCGGGGCAGCGGCCGGGCCGGGCGCGTGCCGGGGCGCGGGTGGCGCCAGCAGAGCCCTGCCCACCGTGGTCTCGTACTCGCCGATCACCCGGGCGATCCCGGCCGGCCACGGGAAGGCGCCGGTCCGTGGTTCGGGGGCGACGCCCGGCCGGGCGTTCGCGGCGGCCGGGTCCAGGTCGCGGACGAGTCGGGTGGTCGTCGGCCGCTGGGCCGGGTCCGGGTCGAGGCACGCGGTGATCAGCTCGCGCAGTTCACCGGGTACCCGCGACAGGTCGGGGCGGCCCTGCGCGATGCGGTGGACGATCGCGGCCAGTTCGTCGTCGTGGAAGGGGCCCTGGCCGGTCGCGGCGAAGCACAGGACCGCGCCGAGGCAGAACACGTCCGACGCGGCGGTGACCGACCGGTCGCCCGCGACGTGTTCGGGCGACATGAAGCCGGGAGAGCCGACCATGATGCCCGTCGCGGTGAGCGCCGTCGCGTCGTAGGCCTGCGCGATGCCGAAGTCGATGAGCCGGGGCCCGCCGGCGCCCAGGACGACGTTCGCCGGTTTCAGGTCGCGATGGACGAGCCGCGCACCGTGCACGGCGGCCAGTCCGCGGGCCAGGTCGGCGCCCAGTTCCCGGACCACGGGCACGGGCAGGGCGCCCGCGTGGGACACCGCCTCGTCGAGCGGGGGTCCGACGACGTACTCGGTGGCGAGCCACGGCCGTTCGGCGTCCGGGTCGGCGGCGACGAGGGCGGAGACGTACGGGCTGCGTACGGCCCCCGCGGCCTGCGCCTCCCGGCGGAACCGCAGCCTGAAGTCGGGCTGGAGCTCCAGGTCCCGGCGGACCGTCTTCAGGGCGACGAGGTCGTCGGGGCCGCCGTCCGGCGGGAGCGCGAGGTGGACCGTGCCCATCCCGCCGGAGCCCAGCGTGCCGAGCAGACGGTAGGAACCGATGCCGTACGGGGCGTGGGCGTCGAGCGGGCGCAGCACGTCGGGGCACTCCAGTTCGGGCGGATGCGGTGGGTCAGGCCGGCGGAAGCGCGAGGGAGCGTACGGTGCCGTCGTGGTAGGCGAGGTACAGCACCCCGCCGAGTGAGATCAGGCGCGGCCCCCACGCTTCCATGCCGATTTCCGAGTCCTGGAACCGGGCGTCGTTTCCGGGGGAGTCCTCGACCCAGTACCGCCCGCCGTCCTCGCCGTCGCCGCCGTCCACCGGCAGGGTGTAGAGGTACTCGTTGTCCGCGACCACCGCCGTCCTGCCGACGATCACGGAGGACGAGGTGAGCGCTTCGGCCGGCTGGGGTGCGCCGCCCACCGTGCGGACGAGGGCCTCTCCCTCCTTCTGGAGGACGACGCGGTTCGGGTCGTCGGCCGGTTCGAGCCGGTAGGCGGTGCCGTCCAGGAAGGCCAGGGAGGAGGCGCCGCTGTACTCGGCGCCCGGCCAGTCGCCGAAGGGGGCGGGGGTGGGGTCGCCCACGGGTGCGTAGTTCTCCGTGTCCAGCACCACGGTCCTGGGGCCAGAACCGCAGAGCACCTGGTCCGCGACCACCCGGATGTTCTCGCACTCACCGCCTTCTTCGACAGCGGCGTGGGTGGCCGCGCCGGTCCGGGCGTCGAAGCCCGTCAGTCCGCTGTCGGTGGTGGCGAGGACCCTTCCTTGCGCGAAGTCGAGTGCCATGTAGGGGGAGCCGGCCGATCCGGTCCCCGTGCGAGTGGACAGGGTCTTGTGCCACAGCGGTTCACCGGTCTCGGCGTCGAGGGCGTGCACGACGACCCCGTCCTTGTCGTGCGCGGTGAGGAACACGGCGCCCCCGCCCGTCAGCAGGGGTGCCTTGTTGGCGAGTTCACCCACCGGCAGGCCCCGCTCCCACCGCACCTCGCCGTCGGAGACGGACCTCCCGCGCACCTTGCCGCTCGCGTAGGAGATCACCAGGTCACCGTGGATCAGTGGCGGCTTGGCGCCGCCGGGGAGCCAGGTGCCGTTCATCGGGGTCTCGGCCGCCTTCTGCCCCGGGGCGGTGGACGGCACCGCCCAGCGCTGCCTGCCGTCGGCCGCGCCCACCGCGACCATGCCGCCGTCCACCGTGCGGCAGACCAGGATCTCGGGGTTCAGCGCACAGTGTCTGGGACGGCCGGGCAGCTGCGTGGTCCACGGCTGCCACCCGTCGGGGCGGGCGGACGGGTCGGCCGGGAAGTGCCGGGTGCCGTCGACTCCGTCCTCGTAGAGGCCGGACGGCTTGTCCGCCACCGCTTCGGCCGTCGCCGAGGCGGTGGGCGAGGCGCTGCCGCCCCCGGCCTCCGCCCCGCCCGGCTTCCCGGAGTCCTGCATCGCGCGCAGCCCGAACGCCCCGAGCACCCCCACCGCCGCGGCCGCGGCGATCACCGCCACGATCCTGCGGCGGGACGGGCCCGTCGGGCGCGACGGCGGTGGAGCGGACCCCGGAGCCGGGGGTGGGCCGGTGACGGTCTCCGCGCTGTGGACGGGTGAGGCGCCCGGCATCGTGGGGGCCCGACCGGGCACCGGTTCGGCCTGTGCCACGACGCGTGCGAGCTCGTCCTCGTACCGGTCCACCAGGACCCGCACCGCGGCGGGCCAGGCGGTCGCGCCGTTCTCCGCCGCCCCCGAAGCCCCCGCCGCCGCCTTGAAACGTCTCTCCAGCTCGACGGCGTCGGGCCGCGCGGCCGGGTCGAGGCTCAGGCAGTCCGCGATCAGCTCGCGCACCGGCTCCGGCACCGCGCCGAGGTCCGCGTCGGCCTGCGAGATCCGGTAGAGCACGGCGGCCACCGGGCCGTCCCCGAAGGGCGTCGCACCCGTCGCCGCGTAACACAGCACGGCGGCGAGGCAGAAGACGTCCGAGGCGGCCACGATGTGGCGACCGCCCAGTACGTGCTCGGGCGACATGTAGCCGGGCGAGCCGACCATCGCGCCCGTGGCGGTCATCGTGCTCGCGCCGAAGTCACGGGCGATGCCGAAGTCGATGACCCGGGGTCCGTCCGCGCCGAGCAGCACGTTCGCCGGCTTCAGGTCGCGGTGCCGGACGCGGGCGTGGTGGATGCCGCGCAGCGCACGTGCCAGGCCCAGGCCCAGGTGGAGCACCGTCTCTGCGGGAAGCGGGCCGGTCTCCCGCACCGCACGGTCCAGGGTCGGGCCCGCCACGTACTCGGTGGCCATCCAGGGTCCGGCCGCCTCCGCGTCACCGGACAGCAACCGGGCGGTGAAGCGCCCCTGGACCGTCTGTGCCGTCGCGATCTCCTGGCGGAAGCGGTCGCGGAAGGCCGGATCGCCGCTCAGGTCGGCGCGGATGGTCTTGACGGCCGCGAGCTCGGGCCGGGCACCGGCCGGGCCGGGCCGTACGTCCGCCCCCAGGTACACCTCGCCCATGCCGCCGGCACCGAGCCGGGCGAGGATCCGGTACGGCCCCACCTGTCTCGGGTCTCCCTCGCCCAGTCCACCCAGCATGGCGGTCGCGCCCCCTCTCGTCCTGCGGAACGCACGGCGCCGCAGCGTGCGTCCAGGGCGAACGGCCCCCTGCAGTCCTCGTGTTGACCTTGGTCCGGCGCCTCACCTTTACATCCGCGCGTACGGCCCGTCCACAGTCCCCCACACAATCGGGACGGCCTCACGACGGCCGTGTGACGTGCGCTCGCGGGGTGCCGGTGTCCGGGTCACCTCAGCGAGACCGACCCGGCCGGCTAACCCCGCGGGTATCGCGCCAGCCACCCCGGGGACGATCCCGCCGGGCCGTGCAGTGCGGGGCCCTGGGTCATCTCCATGGCGAAGTCGTCGGCCAGTTCCAGGAGCGTCGGGCGGCCCTCCAGCTCGGCCAGCCAGGCCGGGGGGAGGGCGGTCTCGCCGTGCAGGGCGCCGAGCAGGCCGCCGGTCAGCGCCCCGGTCGCGGCGGAGGGACCGCCGTGGTTGACGGCGAGCCGCAGCCCGTGCCGTACGTCCTCGGCGACGAGGGCGCAGTACACGGCGGCGGCGACGAGTCCGTCCGCCGCTCCGGCGCCGATCAGCTCGGTCACCCGTGCCGGGCCCGGCAGCCCCTGCCGTACCGCGCCCAGCGCGTGCTGCAGGGCGTCCGCCACAGGCTCGTGCCCTGGCCGGGCGGCGAGCAGGGCGAGTGCGTGCTGCACGGCACCGTCCAGGCTCTCTCCCCGCGCCAGCCCGTGCACGATCACGGCGTACGCGCCCGCCGACAGGTAGCCGGTGGGGTGGCCGTGGGTCTGCGCCGCGCACTCCACGGCGAGCTGGGCGACCAGTTGCGGCTCCCAGCCGACCAGGAGCCCGAACGGCGCCGACCGGGCGGCGGCCTCGGGCCCGCGCTCACCGGGATTCTTCGGCGCCTCCGGCGTGCCCATCGTCGCGTCACCCAGCCCGAGCAGCAGCGCGCGCGTGGCGTCCCGGCGGGCGTACAGCCACTCTTCCCGGGCCAGCCAGCCGTCGTCCTTGCGCCGCAGGTCGGGCCCCCAGTCGCGCTGGGTGGCGGCCCAGCGCCGGTACGCCCGGTGCAGGTCGGTCGGCGGGTGCCAGGCGCCGGTGTCCCGCCGTACCTGCGCGCGGATCAGTCCGTCCACGGAGAACAGGGTGAGCTGTGTGAGGTGGGTGACGGCACCGCGCCGGCCGTAGGCGGGGGCCAGGTCGGTGAGCCCTTCCGCGCCGTGCGCCTCGCGGACGCCGTCGGCGTCCAGCCCTTCGACGGGCGTGCCGAGGGCGTCCCCGACGGCCACCCCGAGCAGCGTCCCGCGTACCCGGCTGCGGAAGTCCTGCTGCTCGGCACGCCCCCAGACGGCACCGGCTGTCGCGCCCACCTGGACCTCCCCTCGGCACCGCGCGTACGTACGACGCCCAGCACTGTAATCGAACGGGGGTGGCCGGTTCAGGGCTGGAACGGGCCGGAACGGTGTGGATACGTTCACGTGGCGATGTGTGTCTCGCGGCAGCAGCGGACGAAGTCCTGGACGACGGGGTTGGTGTCGTCGGCGGGTGCCCAGGCGACCGCGACCCTGCTGGGGCTCACCCCGGTGACGGGGCGGTAGACGACGCCGGGGCGGGTGTAGAAGCGGGCCGCTGACGCGGGGGCGAGGGCGATGCCGTATCCGTTGGCGATCGCGCTGAGCCAGTCGTCCGGCTGCTCGGTGACGGCGCCGACGCGTACCGGGCGGTCGTCGCGCTCGTCGGTGGCCAGCCAGTACTCCCGCCATGGGCCCGTTTCGGCCGGGGCGGCGACGAAGGGCTCGTCCCACAGCTCTCGGAAGGGGATCACCTCGCGAGCGGCCATGGCATGCGCGGCGGGCAGCGCGACCCAGCGGGGTTCGGTGAACAGGACCGTCACCCGCAGCGCGTCCTGGCCGGGGAACGGCAGCCGTACCAGGGCGACATCGACGTCCGACTCCACGAGTCCGGCGGAGGGGTCCGACCAGGCGGCCTGCCGCATCTCGGCCCTCCAGCCCGGACGGCGCCGGGCGAACTCCGCGACGATCGGCTGTGTCGCCTCGTTGGCGGCACTGGCGATGAACCCGACCCGCAGGACGCGGGCCGCCCGGCTCGCCGTGGATCTCGTCTCCCGTCGCGCCGCCTCCCACCCGGCCAGCAGGGCGGGGACCCGTTCCGCCAGCACCCGCCCCGGTTCGGTGAGGGCCATGCCGGTCCTCGACCGTGTGAACAGCTCCACTCCGAGGGCGGCCTCCAACTGCCGGATCTGCTTGGTCAGCGCCGGCTGGGAGACGAACAGCCGCTCGGCGGCCCGGGTCAGGCTTCCCTCCTCCGCCACAGCGGCGAAGTACCGCAGCAACCGCGTGTCGACATCCATGCCGTCAGGTTATAGACACAGGTATTGGACGCGACGGCGCGCCACGGCGAGGGTTGGTGGAGGGAAGCGGGCCGCGACGACCGGGCTCGCGAGGGAACCGACCGGAAGGAGAGGCGCGTGTTCACGGCCTATGTGATCGTCACCGTCGCCGCGATCGTGGCGAACGCCGGGATCGCTGTCGCGGACCTGATGCGAGCTCGGTTCGTCCTCGCCAACTCGGCCGAAGTGGGAGTCCCCGTGTCGTGGCTCCCCCGGCTCGCCGCGCTCAAGGCCACCGGAGCCGCCGGGCTCCTCATCGGCCTCCTGGGCGTCCGGCCACTCGGCATCGCCGCCACGGTCGGTCTCGTCCTCTTCTACGTCGGCGCCGTCGCCGCGCACGTCCGCGCGCGGGTCCTCCACAACATCGCGTTCCCCGTCGGCTACCTGGCCCTGAACGCGGCCGCGCTCTTCCTGGCCACCGCGGGGGCAGTGTGAGGTGCCAGAAAAGCGTGAACGATTTGATCCCATCGCCCACAGGCCGCTCATTTGAGCGGCTGAAGGACGTTTCGCGCTGGGAGTTCACGCAAACGAGAAGGGTGGTCGTCCCCCGCATCTGCCCTCTCCACCACCCGGCCTCGCGGCGGTCACGGCAGGGCCGGAGGAAGATCGGCAGTGAGCCGGCCACGAGGCGGCGAACATCCCGTTGAGTGAGAAGCCGACTCGTGGGCGGAGTCCGTGGCGTTCACCGGCAGGCCGGCGTAGCCGTTCAGCGACGAAGGGACTCACGCCAGGCGTCGGCCAGGGCCCAGATGGCCTCGGATGCGAGGACCGGCCCCAGGCCGAAGCCCCTCCAGGCCTTGCCCAGCCGTATGTCGAAGAGGATGAGCAGGTCGCCGTCGGAGGACGTCATGGCGTCCCGGAACTCCTGACGGTAGCCGCCCCCCCGCCCAGGTCGTAGACGCCGAGGACCAGGTTGGAGAGGCCCATGTCGTAGCTCTGCGCGTCGGAGAACGGGAAGGGGCTGAACCTGTCGTCCATCCGCATGCGGAAGAGCCTCATCGAACCGATTTCGTCCTGCGCGGTCTTCGCCGCCGACCACGTCGCCCGGTCCAGAAAACGGTTCGCCCGGATGGACACGTCCCACTCGTCGAAGCCGTTCTCGTCCCGCTCCGAGCCGACGAAGTGCCAGGAGCGGTACTCCAGGTTCAACCGGCGTGGATCGCCCGGCAGATCGTCGACGGAACGCCTCAAAGAGATCACGTTCCCGGACCCTACCTACTCAGAATGTTCCGGGCTTCGGGATAGTGCTGCCATGACCACATCCCCTCGCGCGCTCTCTCTCGCGGCCACCGTCCTGACCGCGATCCTCGCCCTCTACATCGCCCTGGTCGCCTTCGGGAACATCACCGACTTCGGCACCAATCAGGACTTCGTACGTCATGTCCTCGCGATGGACACGACGTTCAAGGACGACGACCTGATGTGGCGGGCGATCACCAGCAAGGGCCTCCAGGACGCCGCCTACGTCGCGATCATCGTGTGGGAGACGGCGGCCGCGCTGGTGCTGATCTACGCGACCTGGCTGTGGATACGCCGTGACCACGCCCCCGCACGGCGCATGACCACGTACGGCACGCTCATGCTGATGCTGCTCTTCGGGGCCGGGTTCATCGGGATCGGCGGGGAGTGGTTCGCGATGTGGCAGTCGGCGGACTGGAACGGCCTGGAAGCGGCGACGCGGGTGTTCCTGCTGAGTGGCGTCGTGCTGATCGTCGCGCACCTGCCGTCCGGAGAGGTGGACGCTAGCCGACGACCGTGACCTTCGTGCCACTCGTCGCGAACGCCCAGACCGCCGTGCCGTCGGCCTTGTGCAGCCGTATGCCGCCCGTCTTCGCACCGGAGGCGGGCGGAGGGGGCGAGGAGCCGTCGACGGCGTTGGAGAAGGCGACCGAGACGCCGTCCTCCTGGGCGAAGTAGACGATCTGCTCGATCCGCACGCCGTCGGATCCGGTCGTGGCCCCCTCGGCGCGGGTGCCGACCGTGTAGGTGCCCGGGTCGGGGCTGACCGTGCCCGGCCACACCGTGAACGTCCGCCGGGCGGCGTCGCTCGCGTCGACCAGCCAGACACGCTTCTGGTCGAGCGAGTAGACGATGCGCCGCCCGGTGCCGGAGCCGTCCGGTACCGGGGCCGGCGCGGTCTCCTTCGGGGTCGGCTGCGCGTCCGCCGACACCGAAGGGCTCGGCTTGGCGACCGTGGCGGTGGGGTGGGGGCCCTGGTCCGCCTGTGCGGCCAGGACGGTCACCGCCGCGATCGCCCCCACGGTCAGACCGGAGACCCAGGCCCATGAGGGAAGTCGGGCTGGCACGGGCACGCATCTCCTCAGCTACGAGAACCCCGACACACCGGGGGCCCGATCATCGTACTGCGGGCGGCCCGTGCCCCTACGCCTCCCCGGGAGTCAGTCCAGTACCGGCAGCAGCTCCGGCAGGTGACCGTCCGACGCCGTCGCCGCCCGCTGCCGCTCCTCGGTCACCGGGCCGTACAGCGTCGTCCGGGGCTTCGCCGGGCGGCCGGCCGCGTCGGCGACCGCGATCAGGTCCTTGACCGACTTGTACGAGCCGTACGACGAGCCGGCCATGCGGGAGATCGTCTCCTCCATCAAGGTGCCGCCCAGGTCGTTCGCGCCGGAGCGGAGCATCTCCGCCGCACCCTCGGTGCCCAGTTTCACCCAGCTTGTCTGGATGTTGGGGATGTGCGGGTGCAGGAGGAGGCGGGCCATCGCCGTGACCGCGCGGTTGTCGCGCATGGAGGGACCCGGCCTCGCGATGCCGGCCAGGTACACCGGCGCGTTGGTGTGGATGAAGGGGAGCGTCACGAACTCCGTGAAGCCGCCCGTGCGCTGCTGGATGCCGGCGAGGGTGCGCAGGTGGCCCAGCCAGTGGCGGGGCTGGTCGACGTGGCCGTACATCATCGTGGACGAGGACCGGATGCCGAGTTCGTGGGCGGTCTCGACGACCTCGATCCATGTCGCCGCGGGCAGCTTGCCCTTGGTCAGGATCCAGCGGACCTCGTCGTCGAGGATCTCCGCCGCCGTGCCCGGGATCGAGTCCAGGCCCGCTTCCCTCGCCGCGCTCAGCCACTCGCGGATGGACATGCCGGTGCGGGTCGCGCCGTTGACGACCTCCATCGGGGAGAAGGCGTGCACGTGCATGCCGGGGACGCGCTCCTTGACGGCCTTCGCGATGTCGAAGTAGGCCGTGCCGGGCAGGTCCGGGTGGATGCCGCCCTGCATGCAGACCTCGACCGCGCCCACCTCCCAGGCCTGCTGCGCGCGGTCGGCGACCTGCTCCAGGGAGAGCGTGTACGCGTCGGCGTCCGTGCGGCGCTGGGCGAAGGCGCAGAAGCGGCAGCCGGTGTAGCAGACGTTGGTGAAGTTGATGTTCCGGGTGACGATGTACGTGACGTCGTCGCCCGAGACGGACTTCCGCACGTCGTCGGCCACCTCGCACAGCGCGTCCAGCGCCGGGCCGTCGGCGTGCAGCAGGGCGAGGGCCTCGTCGTCCGTGAGCCTCGTCGGGTCGTCGGCCGCCGTCGCCAGGGCCTGGCGTACGTCGGTGTCGATGCGCTCCGGTGCCATGCCGGGGGCGGCGGCCTCGCGCAGGGCGCCCCAGTCGCCGTACACCTCGTCGAAGTCGTCGCGGCGGTCCGACGTACGGCCTTCGGTGTCGATGGTCGTGTGCAGGTCGGTGCGGCCGGTCGCGGTGAACGCCTCGTCCGGCTCCTGCCACGGGTGGCCCTCGACCGTCGCGTCCGCTCGGGCCAGGCCGGTGGCCGGGTCGGCGAGGGCCGCCACGTGCGGGCGCAGGCGCGGGTCCAGCCAGGGTTCGCCGCGCTGGACGAACTCCGGGTACACGCAGAGGCGTTCGCGGAGCTCGAAGCCGGCCGTGCGGGACTTGTCGGCGAGTTCGTCGATCTGCGGCCAGGGGCGCTCGGGGTTGACGTGGTCGATGGTGAGCGGGGAGACCCCGCCCCAGTCGTCGATACCGGCGCCGATCAGGCGCTCGTACTCCGAGTCCACCAGGTTGGGCGGGGCCTGGAGGCAGGCGGACGGGCCCATGATGTGGCGGGCGACGGCCACCGTGGCGACCAGTTCGTCCAGTTCCGCGTCGGGCATGCCGCGCATCGCCGTGTCCGGCTTGGCGCGGAAGTTCTGGATGATCAGTTCCTGGATGCCGTGGTAGGCGCGGGAGACCTTGCGGAGGGCGAACAGCGACTCGGCGCGCTCCTCGTAGGTCTCGCCGATACCGATGAGGATCCCGGAGGTGAAGGGGACCGAGGAGCGTCCGGCGTCCTCCAGGACGCGCAGGCGTACGGCCGGTTCCTTGTCCGGGGAGCCGTGGTGGGGGCCGCCGGGCTCGGACCACAGGCGGGTCGCGGTGGTCTCCAGCATCATGCCCATGGAGGGGGCGACCGGCTTGAGGCGCTGGAAGTCCGTCCAGGTCATGACGCCGGGGTTGAGGTGCGGGAGGAGGCCCGTCTCCTCCAGGACGCGGATCGAGATGGCGCGGACATAGGCGATCGTGTCGTCGTAGCCGTGCGCGTCGAGCCACTCGCGCGCCTCCGGCCAGCGGTCCTCGGGCTTGTCGCCGAGGGTGATCAGCGCTTCCTTGCAGCCGAGGGCGGCACCGCGCCGGGCGATGTCGAGGACCTCGTCGGGGGACATGAACATCCCGTGTCCCTCGCGGCGCAGCTTGCCGGGGACGGTGACGAAGGTGCAGTAGTGGCACTTGTCCCGGCACAGCCGGGTCAGCGGGATGAAGACGCTCTTCGAGTAGGTGATGACGCCGGGGCGCCCGGCGGCCTCCAGGCCCGCGTCCCGGACCCGGGCGGCGGACGCGGTGAGGGCGTCAAGGTGCTCGCCGCGTGCCTGGAGCAGCACCGCGGCCTCGGACACGTCGAGGGCGACGCCGTCCCGCGCGCGTTTGAGGGCGCGGCGCAGGGAGTTCTCGGTGGGGCCCGTGGGGTCGGCGGGACCGGTTCCGGGGGTCGCGGAAGTCGTCATCCTTCGAGCATACGAGCGGCGTGATCAGGACGCGGGGCCCGTCCCACCGGCCCGCCCCGGCGGTCGCGCTTCCTCCCGCCCGGCGCCCCACTCCCCCACCGGGCGGTCTTCCGCTCTCAATCCGCCGAACCCCTTTCCTTGCACGGGAGTTCACGGCTCAATACGAGGGTTGCACGCACCATCCCCCGCACCACCCCCGCACCACCGATGTCATGTCACTGACGACACCTGGGAGCAGCAGCATGTGCGAGGACGACCACGCCGGAATCGGCAGACGCGCGGTGTTCGTGACGGGAGCCGCCGCGGCGCTTACGTTGACAAGCGTGAGCTTCGCCTCGGCGGCACCGCGGGAGCGGCGGAAGAGAACGGTGCGCGGCACCCTGCCCGCCGGATCGCCCGACTTCGTGTACGTACCCGTCGAAGTCCCGGACGGCGTCCGGGAGATCCACGTCGCCTACACCTACGACCGCCCCGCCGTCCCGGCCGGCACCCAGGGCAACGCCCTCGACATCGGCCTGTTCGACGAGCGCGGCACCGGCCTCGGCGGCCGGGGTTTCCGGGGCTGGTCGGGCGGGGCGCGCACGGAGTTCTTCGTCCGGGCCGACGAGGCGACACCGGGGTACCTCCCCGGGCCCGTGCGAGCGGGTGTGTGGCACATCGCGCTCGGCCCGTACACGGTGGCTCCGCGGGGGCTGTCGTACGAGATCACGATCACGCTGACGTACGGGGAGGAGAGCGCGACCGTGCGGCCGGTGTATCCGCCCGAGCGTGCCAAGGGCCGGGGGCGCGCCTGGTACCGGGGCGACTGCCATCTGCACTCCGTGTACTCCGACGGCCGCTACACCCTCGCCGAGATCGCGTCGCTCGCGCGCGAGGCCGGACTGGACTTCATCAACTCCTCCGAGCACAACACGCACTCGGCGCACGCGCACTGGGCGAAGGTGGCCGGGGACGACCTGCTGATCATGCTCGGCGAGGAGGTGACGACCCGCAACGGGCACGTCGTCGCCCTCGGCACCGATCCCGGCACCTTCGTCGACTGGCGCTACCGGGCCCGTGACAACCGCTTCGGCCGTTTCGCCCGCCAGATCCGCCGCGCCGGCGGGCTGGTCGTCCCGGCCCACCCGCACGCCACCTGCATCGGCTGCAACTGGAAGTTCGGGTTCGGGGAGGCGGACGCGGTCGAGGTGTGGAACGGGGCCTACACGCCCGACGACGAGGTGGCGCTGGCCGACTGGGACGGCATGCTGGTCGCCGCCGTGCGCGACGGACGTGACGGGCGCGGCGGGCGGGACGGGCGGGGCTGGCTCCCGGCGATGGGCAGCAGCGACTCGCACCGCGCCCCGGACGTGATCGGCCGCCCGCAGACCGTCGTCCTCGCCGACGACCTGACCCGGGAGGCGATCCAGGAGGGCATCCGGGCCGGACGGTCGTACGTCGCCGAGTCGGCGAAGGTGTCGCTGGCCTTCACCGCGTCCGGCGGCCGGGGCGAGCACGCCGGGATCGGCGAACGGCTGCGCGTGGACGACGACACCCCGGTCACCGTCCGCCTGGAGGTGACGGGCGCCCCGCGCTGCGCGGTGCGCTTCGTCACGGATCAGGGCGTGCTGTTCACCAGTGCGCCGCTGCCGGTGTCCGGCTCGGGCGTCGTCGAGTGGCGCACGACCGCGTCCTACGCGGCGTACGTACGGGCGGAACTGCGCCACGAGGCGGCGGCGGGGCCCCTGCCGGGGGCGCTGGCGGCGTTCACGAACCCGGTCTTCCTGCGTCGGTAGCCTCCAGGCCGCCGGGCCCCGCCAGGTCCGCGACGACCGCCGCGTGGTCGGAGGGCCATACGCCGCCCACGGGGCCGTCGCCCGCCCGTCGCACGGCACGTACGCGGCCGAGTCCGTCCGGGCCGGGCGGCCCCACGTGGACGTAGTCGATCCGCGCGCCCGGCACCGGCCCGTCGGGGATGTACGGGTTGGCCCCGTCCCAGGTGGCGGACGGGGCCGACGGGTCGGCGTGCTCCCAGGCGTCCTGGAGCCGGCCCGCACGCAGGAGGCGGACCTCCGGCGACTCGGGGCGGGCGTTGAGGTCGCCGGTGACGACGGGCGGGAAGCCGGTGCCGCGGCGGTGAACGGCGACGAAGTCCGAGAGCGCGGCGACCTGTTCGCGGCGCACGGTGGAGGCGTGGCCACCCGAGGTCAGGTGGGCGGTGAAGAAGGGGACCGGGTGGCCGGGCGCGTCCAGACGGGCGTAGAGCGCCAGGCGGCCGTCGTCCAGTTCCTCGGGGACGGGCAGCCGCAGCGCCGCCCGCTCCATGGCCGGCCAGCGGCTGAGCACCGCGGCGCCGATGCCGACCGTGTCGTCCCCGATCCGCCGCTGCCACCGCTCGGGGGCCTCGCAGGCGGCCCAGACGCAGTGCAGGCCGAGTTCGCCGGCCAGCCACTCGGCGAGGTTCGCGCCGTCGGCGGCGGCCCAGACCTCCTGGAGACCGACGACGTCGGGCCGCAGCTCCCGCAGCACGGCGAGGACCGCCTTCTGCCGGTCGGCCCACGGCCCGAACCGCCACCACAGATTCCAGGTCACGACCCGCACACCGGCACCACCCGTCTCTCGGCCCTGCCCTCTCCCTTCCCCGGAGGTTCTCCAGGGAACATGGAGGCACACGAGACGGAAGGGTGAACGAACGATGTCGATGTCGTCCTCCGCCGAGAACGCCGAGAAGAAGTACCGGGCCGTCACGGCCCTCCAGCGCCGCCTCAACTCCGTCGTACGCCGCCTGCCGGGCCAGACCCTGCTGGAGACCACCGGCCGCGTCTCCGGCCTGCCCCGCCGCACGCCGGTGGGCGGGCGGCGGGTCGGGGACTCCTTCTGGCTGGTGTCGGAGTTCGGTGAGCGCTCCCAGTACGTCCGCAACATCCGGGCCGATCCGCGGGTACGGGTGCGGGTCCGCGGCCGCTGGTACACGGGAACGGCCCACCCCCTGTCCGACGACGACCCGGTCGCGCGGCTGCGACGCCTCCCCCGGCTCAACAGCCTGGCGGTGCGGGCCATGGGGGTCGGCACGGGGCTGCTGACGGTGCGGGTGGACCTGGAGAGATGAGGAGCCGCGTGAGGGACCTGTGATCGGCGTCTCCCACGGCTGACGGGGTCGGCATGAACAAGGCAAACTGGCGTAGTTGCTCAGGATGTCTAGGGGGACTGCATGGACGGTGTACCGCGCGTACCGGAGCAGCGGCGTCCCGGATCCCCGGCGGAACCGGAGAAGCCGGCGGAACGGGAGAAGCCGGCGGCGCTGCGCTTCGGCGTGCTCGGACCGGTACGCGCCTGGCGCGGCGGCGAAGCGCTGGCCACCGGCTCCCCCCAGCAGCGCGCCCTGCTGGCCGCCCTGCTGCTCCGCGAGGGCCGTACGGCGACGGCGTCCGAACTGATCGACGCCCTGTGGGGCGAGGAACCGCCGTCGCAGGCGCTGGCGGCGGTACGGACGTACGCGTCGCGGCTGCGGAAGGTCCTGGACCCCGGTGTCCTGGTGAGCGAATCGGGCGGGTACGCCGTACGGGGCCTGGACGAGAGGGCGTTGGACCTGACCGCCGCCCAGGACCTGTCGGCCGAGGCCGAGAAGGCGCGCGGCGCCGGGGACCTGTGCCACGCGCGTGACGTACTGCGCCGCGCGCTGGCGCTGTGGGACGGCGAGGTACTGGCCGGCGTCCCGGGCCCGTACGCCGAGGCTCAGCGCGTCCGCCTGGAGGAGTGGCGGCTCCAACTCCTCGAGACCTGCCTCGACATGGACCTGGAACAGGGCTGCCACGCGGAGGCCGTCTCGGAGCTGACGGCGCTCACGGCGGCGCACCCGCTGCGGGAACGCCTGCGCGAGCTGCTGATGCTGGCCCTGTACCGCAGCGGACGCCAGGCGGAGGCCCTCGCCGTCTACGCGGACACGCGACGCCTGCTCGCCGACGAACTCGGCGTCGACCCGCGCCCCGGCCTCCAGGAACTCCAGCAGCGCATCCTCCAGGCCGACCCGGACCTCGCCGAACCGCCGGCCCCGGCCGCGCAGACGGCGGTGGCCCCGGTCCGGCCGGCCCAGCTTCCCGCCACCGTCCCGGACTTCACGGGACGCGCGTCCTTCGTCCGCGAGCTGAGCGACGTACTGTCGTCGGCCTCCGGGGACGGCGACGGCAACGGCCGCGTGATGGCGGTCTCGGCGCTGGCCGGCATAGGCGGCGTCGGCAAGACGACCCTCGCGGTGCACGTCGCCCACCGGGCGCGGGCCGCCTTCCCGGACGGGCAGCTGTACGTCGACCTCCAGGGCGCGGGCGCGCGGGCGGCGGAACCGGAGACGGTACTGGGCTCCTTCCTGCGCGCCCTGGGCACGCCCGACTCGGCCGTCCCGGACTCCCTGGAGGAACGCGCGGCGCTCTACCGCTCCCTCCTGGACGGCCGCCGTGTCCTCGTCCTGCTCGACAACGCCCGGGACGCCGCCCAGGTACGCCCGCTGCTGCCCGGCACGGAGGGCTCCGCGGCGCTGGTGACGGCGCGGGTGCGGATGGTGGACCTCGCCGGCGCTCACCTGGTCGACCTGGACGTGATGTCACCCGACGAGGCGCTGACGCTCTTCACGAGGATCGTGGGCGAGGAGCGGGTGGCCTCGGAACGGCAGGCGGCGCTGGACGTGGTCGGGGCCTGCGGCTTCCTGCCCCTGGCGATCCGCATCGCGGCGTCCCGGCTGGCGGCCCGCCGCACGTGGACGGTCTCGGTCCTCGCCGCGAAACTGGCGGACGAACGCCGCCGCCTGGACGAACTCCAGGCCGGTGACCTGGCCGTCAAGGCCACCTTCGAGCTGGGCTACGGCCAGCTGGAGCCGGCCCAGGCGCGGGCGTTCAGGCTGCTCGGGCTGGCCGACGGCCCGGACATCTCCCTCGCGGCCGCGGCGGCGGTACTCGACCTCCCGGCACAGGACACCGAGGACCTGCTGGAGTCCCTGGTGGACACGTCCCTGCTCGAATCGGCGGCGCCGGGCCGCTACCGCCTGCACGACCTCGTACGTCTCTACGCGCGTGCGTGCGCGGAACGGGACGAGCACCCGCCGAGCGAGCGGGGGGCGGCGCTGTCGCGGCTGCTGGACTTCTACCTGGCCACGGCGGCGGGCATCTACGCGATGGAACGTCCGGGGGACCGCCTGGTGGACCACCTGGAACCGACGCGGCACGAAGGACTGCGCTTCGCCGAGGGGACGGCGGCCCTGGACTGGCTCTACACCGAAGGGGAGTCCCTGCTGGCCTGCGTACGGCAGTCCGTGGACACGGACCGGCTGCGGCGCGCGGTGGACCTCCTGTGGGCCGCCAAGGACCTGGCCGAGTCCGGCGCCAACTCCCGTCAGTACGAGGCCACGGCCATCGCCGTGTCCGAAGCCGCCCGGGCCGCCGGAGACCTCCGTACGGAAGGACGGGCGCGGACGACCCTCACCAACGTGCTGCTCGTGTCCGGCCGCATCCACCAGGCGGCGGACGAGGCGCGTCTGGCCATGGAACGGGCGGCCTCCGCGCGGGACGTCGCGGCGGGCAGCTGGGCCGCCAACGACCGGGGCCTCATCTCGCTGCACCAACACCGCTACTCCGACGGCAAGACCTTCTTCGACCAGGCCATCCGGGGCTTCAGCCAGGCGGGCAACCGGGCGGGCGAGGCGACGACGTCGTTCAACCTGTCGCGCGCCCACCTGGCCATGGGCAACGTCGGCAAGGCGGTCGGTATCGCCAGGGACGGGCTCACCCTGCTCGCGGAGCTGGGCAGGACGATGCGCCTGGCCAACGGCCACTACGCCCTCGGTATGGCCCTCACCCAGGCCGGGCGGCTCACAGAGGCCCTGAACCAGTTCAACGAGGCGCTGACCATCTTCGTGGACCACCGTCAGCGTCTGTGGGAAGGGACCACGCACTTCAGGGTCGCCGAGGCGCACATCGCCGCGCGCCGCCCCGCCCAGGCGGCTCAGCACGCCGAACAGGCCCTCGCCATCGGGTGCATCGGAGGCGACCGGATGCGCGGCAACGTCCTGACGCTCCTCGGCCGGTCGCTCTCCGCACTGGGGCAGGCCGACCGGGCCCGAGCATGCTGGCGCGAGGCGCTCAAGCTCTACGAGGAGAACAGCGCCTCGGAGGCCGACGAGGTGCGCACCCTGCTGGCGCCCGCCGACGCGGCCTGAGCGACGCGGCCTGAGCGACACGGCCTGGGCGACGCGGCCTGGGCGACGCGGCGTCGGGAGGGCGAAACGGCGGCGTTCAGCGTTCGTTTATCTCCCTCCAGCATGCTTCCGAACGCCAGACCGTCGCGTCGGGGGGCAGACGGTCACAGGGGAGCCGACCGGGTTACTGTTCGGCTCCGAACGCCCGCCCAGCGGCCCTCGGGGGAGCTACTGGGCGGGCGTTGCGCACCCGACCTCGTCGTTGCAGAGGAGCACGAATCGATGAGCGAGCAGAAGGCCACGCCCGCCAAGCCGCTGGACAACCAGATGCCCACGCCGCCGGCGAACGGCGAACCCGTCGTCGCGCTGGACAACCAGATGCCCACGCCGCCGGCGAAGGACGAGCCCATCGTCACGATGGACAACCAGATGCCCACGCCGCCCGCCCTGGACGGCGACGGCAAGTAGACCCTTTTCCCGCACGGGGATCGGCCGCGGCGGCGCGGAGGGGAGCCGCCGCGGCCGACGTGCGTCCGGACGCCGATCAGGTCGTACGGGCCGTTCCCGTGCCCTTCTCCGCGTCGAGCGCGTACACACAGCGGTCCTTGCTGCACGCGTACACGATTCCGTCACGGACGACGGGGGAGCCGGTGATCTCGCCGCCGGTGGCCAGCTTCCAGCGGAGGCGGCCGTCGTCGGCCTTGAGGGTGTAGAGGAGATGGTCCGTGGAGCCGAAGTGGATACGGCCCTCGGCCACCGCGGGAGCGCCCACGATGTCGCCGCCCGCCTGAAAGCGCCACTTGGGCGTGCCGGTGACCGCGTCGAGCGTGTAGAGGCCCTTGCCGCTGCCCACGTGGACGTGGCCGGCGGCCACCAGGACCGGGTCGGTGGAGGAACGGGACTCGGTCGCGATGCGCCAGCGGTCGCGGCCGTCGGTGGCGTCGAGGGCGTAGACCGTGCCGAGGTAGTCGGCGAGGTAGACGCCGCCGCCGGTCACCGCGGGGCCGGGCACGAAGGTGGGCGGGGCCAGGAAGACCGCCGGGGCCTCGAAGTGCCAGCGGACGTGGCCGGAGGTGACTTCCAGGGCGAGGACCCGGGTGCCGGCACAGACGTAGACGTAGCCGTCGGGGGCGTGGGCGACACGGACCGGGACCCCGCCGCAGGAGGCGGCGTCGCCGATCGGGTACGACCAGCGCTCGTCGCCGGTACGGGCGTCCAGGGCGCGCAGCCGGGCGTCCTGCCAGACGTACACCGTGCCGTCGTGGAGCGCGGCGCCCGCCTCCGGGGACTCGAAGTCGGTCTGGGCCCCGGTGATCTCCCACAGCTTCTGGCCGCCCGAGGACTCGTAGGCCTGGACGCCGCCGCCCCGGGTGGCGGTGACGACCGTGCCCCGGTCGGCCTGGAGGGAGTACACCCAGGCGTCGGTCTGCACGCGCCACAGGTCGGCGCCCTCGCGGGCGTCCAGGGCGTAGAGGGTCGGGCCGTCGGAGGCGTGGATACGGCCGTCCGCGACCGCCATCGACCAGGCGACGTCCCGGGTCTTGAAGCGGCGGCGCCCGGTGGCCACGTCCAGGGCGTGCACCTCGAAGGAGGTGACGTAGACGAGGTCCCCGGCGACGGACGGCGTGCCCCAGACGTCGTTGGACATGCGGAAGCGCCAGGGGCGCCAGCCGGCCGGTGACGCCTCGGGGGCCGCGGTGGGGGCGGCCGGAGCCGCCGCCGGTACGGCGGGGTCGGCGCCGTTGGCACCGGGGCGGGGGCGGGACCAGGACGCGGCCAGGGCGGACTCCGGCGGGGGTGCCGCGACGGCCGAGGAGCGCATGTCGGCGACGCGCGGGCCGGGGCCGATGGGCACGGAGACGCCGGCCAGCCGCACCGGCCCGGCGTCGGGTGCGCCGACGGGCGCGGGCACCGGCGGTGCGTGCACGGGCGGCGCCGGTACGACGGGGTCGTGCGAGGGCGGGGGCGGGAGTGGGGGCGCGGGGACCACGGGCCGGGCACCGACCGGGCCACCGGCGCCCGCACCACCCGCGCCTCCGGCACCCGCGCCGCCCCGGCCGCCGGCCGTCGTGGCGAGCTTGACCGCGGGGCGGCCGCCCCGGCGGCCCTCGATCAGGCTCACCGCCCGCTCGGGCAGCCACGCCGACGCCGTACCGCTGTCGTCGGAGCCGGAGCCGAACAGGTGCGGGGCGAGCTGGGACTGGAGGTCGGCGGGGTTGGGTCGGCCGGTCGCCTCCATCTGCATGCAGGACTCGATGAGCGGACGCAGCTCGTCCGGGAGGCCTTCGAGGTCGGGGCCCTCGCGCAGCAGCATGAAGACCGTCTCGACCGGGTTGGCGCCGTGGAAGGGCGGGTGTCCGGTGGCGGCGAAGACCAGCATGGAGCCGAGCGAGAACACGTCGCTGGCGCCGGTGACGCTGCGGGAGTCCTTCGCCTGCTCCGGGGACATGTAGGCGGGGGTGCCGACGGCGACGTTCGTCATCGTCAGACGGGTGTTCGAGACACCGGACGCGATGCCGAAGTCGATCACCCGGGGGCCGTCCTCGACGACGAGGACGTTGGACGGCTTGAGGTCGCGGTGGACGAGTCCGGCGCCGTGGATCGACTGGAGCGCCTCCGCGACGCCCGCCGCCAGCCAGCGCACCGCCTGGGCCGGGAGCGGCCCGCACTCGTTCACTATCTCCTCGAGGGAGGGCGCGGGGACGTAGGCCGTGGCCAGCCACGGGACCGCCGCGCGCGGGTCGGCGTCGACCACCGCCGCCGTGTAGAAGCCGGAGACCGCGCGGGCCGCCTCCACCTCGCGGGTGAAACGGACGCGGAACAGCTGGTCCTCGGCCAGCTCCGTGCGGACCGTCTTGATCGCCACCCGCCGGCCGGACGCCGAGCGCGCGAGATAGACCAGCCCCATGCCGCCGGCGCCGAGCCGCCCCAGCACCTCGAACGGCCCGATCCGCCGCGGATCGTGCTGCGTCAGCTGATCCACCACTTGCCTGCCACCTCCCCGTACGAGCCGCGCCACCCACATATGTACGCGACCGAAGTGCAGCGTCTCACCACCGCACCTCCGTGGCGCCACGCACCCCGATTCTTCCTGCCCGAGGCGCTGGTGGCGAACCTGAGGACAATCAGGGTGTCTCACCTCATCCCGGGCACGGGGCCGCGCTCGCCGGGCCCCGTTCAGCGTTGCAGCAGCGCGAACGACGCTCCCTGGCCGTCCGAGACCACGGCCACCCGCCCGTACGACGTCTCGAACGGCGGCACCCGCACCCGGCCGCCGAGCCGGGCCACCGTACCGAGCGCGGCCTCGCAGTCCTCGACCCGGAAGTGGACGAGGAAGTGCGGCGGCATCTCGGCGGGGAAGACGTCAAGGACCGGGGCGCGGCCGAAGTCGGGCGCGGCGTCCGGACCGAAGAGGGCGTCGCGGAAGAGGTCGCCGTAGAAGGCGTTGGCCGCCTCGGTGTCCCGGGTGTACAGCTCGACCCAGGCGAAGGTGCCCGGCTCGTGCCGGCGCCCGAAGCCCGGGTGGCGGGCCGGCTGCCAGAGCGCGAAGACGGCACCCTCGGGATCGGCGGCGAGCGCGGTGGTGCCGAGGCCGCCGACCGGGTGGGGCGGGGTGACGACCTGACCGCCGGCGGCCCGGATCCGCTCGGCCAGTGCCGCGGCGTCGGGGGTGTGGAAGTACACGGACCACACGGTGGGCATCCGGCCGTCCGTCTTGCGGGCCAGCGCGGCGACGGGAGCGCCGTCCAGCCACGCCCACACGGTCCCTCCTTCCGCCCCCTCGGCCGTGTCCTCGGCCGTGTCCTCGTCGAACTCCCGGAAGGTCCAGCCGAAGAGCCCGCCGTAGAAGCGCTTTCCCGCCTCCACGTCGGAGAGCTGCGCGTCCACCCAGCAGGGGACGCCTTCCGGGGGCGCGGACACGTCGCCCGGGTCGCTGGATGTCCGCTTCGCGGATGCTCCGTTTTCGGCCATGCCGTCAAAGTAGCCGCGTCGCCCGCACCGCGCAGACCAGGCACACCAGCCTCTCTCCGCCCTCGCACCCCATTTGCAGTCGGCCGAATCGCGCTCGGATCACCCGTCGGTAAGCTGACGTCATGACAGGACAAGTGCGTACCGTCGACGGCCGCGTGGCCGGTCGACGTGGGCAGGCGACCCGGCAGAAACTGCTCGACTGCCTCAGCGACATGCTCAGCTCCTCCCCCTATCGCGATGTCAAAGTCATCGATGTCGCCCGCAAGGCCGGCACCTCGCCCGCGACCTTCTACCAGTACTTCCCGGACGTCGAGGGCGCCGTCCTGGAGATCGCCGAGCACATGGCCGCCGAGAGCTCCTCACTGGCCGAGCTGACGACGGGCCGCTCGTGGGTGGGCAAGGCCGGCTGGCAGACGGCACAGGAACTCGTCGACGGATTCATGGAGTTCTGGCGGAAGAACGACGCGATTCTCCGGGTCATCGATCTGGGCGCGGCGGAGGGCGACAAACGGTTCGCCAAGATCCGTATGAAGATCCTGAACTCGGTGAATTCCTCCCTCGCGGACTCGGTCGCCGAACTGCAGGCCAAGGGCAAGGTCGACAAGGACGTGAACCCCGCGGCGATCGCCGGTTCACTGGTCGTGATGCTCGCCGGCGCGGCCTCGCACCAGAAGGGCTTCTCCTCCTGGGGCGTCAAGCAGTCCGAACTCAAGCCGAACCTGGCCTTGTTGATGCATCTGGGCGTCACCGGCAAGAAGCCCTCCAAGTAACACGCTCGGCAGCCTGTCATCTCCGCCGCGCGCGCCACGCCGGTGGCGGCCCGTCCCGTACCGCCTGCTTCATCACCGGCGTCGAGGCCAGCCGCTGCGCCTCCACCGCCTCCGCCACCTCGCCGGCCGTCCGCTCGAACTCGGCGACCGTGTCCCGGTCCTCCCGCCGCATCGACACGAAACAGCGCCTCGAAGGCCAACGCCTCGAAGTCCGGGCCCACCATCTCCCCGACGGATGTGCCGACGTCTCGACGGATATCTCCCGAACGGGGAACAGCCGCCCGCCCGGCCGGTGTTGTGCTCAGCACCGACGCCCGTACCCGCTGGAGGAGACCGGAATGGCCCTGACCCGCGAAGAGCGTGAGAAGTTCCTGGCCGAGCCCCACATCGCCGCGCTCGCGGTCGACGCGGGAGCGGGCCGAGCCCCGCTGACCGTGCCGATCTGGTACCAGTACGAGCCCGGCGGCGACGCCTGGATCATGACCGGGCTCGACAGCCGCAAGAACGAACTGATCAAGGCCGCGGGCCGGTTCTCCCTGATGGTCGACCGGCTGGAGCCCACCATCCGGTACGTGTCGGTGGAGGGTCCGGTCGTCGAGACGGCCACCGCCACCGAGGAGCAGCTGCGGGAGATGGCCGCCCGCTACCTGCCGGCCGAGAAGGTCGAGGGCTATGTCGCCTTCGCCTCCGCGGACCACGGGGATCAGGTCGTCGTCCGTATGCGTCCCGAACGCTGGGTCTCCTCGGACCTCGGCACGGTGTGACCCCCCGGGGCGCGTGACAATCGGGGCATGGGAACCGATCTCCACGAACTGCTGAGGTCACTGCGGGTGTGGGACCCCGCGGTCACCGAACTGCCGCCCTTCGACCCGGCCACCGCGCCCGGCGATCCACTGGCCCTGTTCACGCGATGGTTCGCCGACGCGGTGGCGGCCGGCCAGAACGAGCCGCACACGGTGTCACTGGCGACGTCGGACGCCCAGGGCCTGCCGGACGTCCGCATCGTGATGCTGCACGGTGCGGACGCCGACGGCTGGTCCTTCGCGACGCACGCCGACAGCCGCAAGGGCCGCCACCTCGCCGCCCGCCCGTACGCCGCGCTCGCCTTCTACTGGCCGGCGCTGGGCCGCCAGGTGCGCCTGCGCGGCCCGGTCACCGTCGCCCCGGCCGATCAGGCGCAGTCCGACCTGCACGCACGGTCGACCGGCGCCCTGGCCGCCGCCCTCACCGGCCGGCAGAGCGCGGACCTGAGCTCGCCGGACGAGCTGGCCCGCGCGTCGGAGGAGGCCTGGGAGCGGGCCGGACGGGAGCCGGAGACTCCCGTCCCGTCATGGACTCTGTACCGGCTGGTCCCCGACGAGGTGGAGTTCTTCCAGGGGGACGCCCGCCGCCGCCACGTACGACTGGCCTACCGGCGGGCGGAGGACGGCGGCTGGGACACGCGGTCGCTGTGGCCGTGAGCGGTGGCCGTGAGCGGTGGCCATGAGCGGTGGCCATGAGGCGGTGGCCATGAGGCGGCGGCCGTGCGCAGGGGCCGTGAGCAGCGGCCGTGCGCAGCGGCCGTGAGGCGGCGGTCACCGTCGGCCGGGCTCCGCCGGCTCCTCGTCCGTCGCCAGCCGCGCGTGCAGGTGCGCGTCCCGGAACGCGTCGTGCCGGCCGGCCTCCCACAACGCCCCGCGCAGTGTGCCCTCGTGGGCGTAGCCGCAGCGTTCGGCGATCCGGCAGGAGGCCTCGTGACCCACCGCGTGGCCCAGTTCCAGGCGGTACAGGCCGAGTTCCGCGAAGGCCCAGCGCGACGCGAGCAGCAGCGCGTGGGTGGCGACGCCCCGGCCGCGGGCCTCGGGGAGCACCCAGTAGCCGACCCGTGCCAGCCTCAGCGGCCGGTTGATCTCGTTGACGCCGATGTGACCCAGCGCCGTACCGCTCTCCGCGTCCGTGATCCGGAACGACGCGGCCCTGCCCTCCGCGGCCTCCAGGGCCCGCGCGCGCAGCGACTTCCGGGCGCCGCCGAGGTCCGTCCACAGCTTCAGCGGTGTGTTCCAGCGCTGGAACTCGGGGTCGAGGTGGCCGCGCAGCCATGTCTGCGCGTCGGCGTCGGAACCGGCGTCCCAGGGCCGCAGACGCAGACCGTGTCCCTGCGGTTCGGTGAGGGAGGGGGCGAGGGTGTGCATGCGTGAGTCGACCATCGAGCCATTCAATCCGACCGGGGGCGGTTCCCGCCGGGGACCGGAACCACCGCCTGGTCGCCGCGCGTCCGCCGGCCGCGGTCGTGACCGATCCGCAACCCATTCCGGTCTTGACCGAGACCCATCAAGCGAGGGCGTGATTACGCTCGCGGCATGGCCGACTCCACAGCGTCCGCTGAACCGCAGCCCGCCCACCCCGCGGACCGCCCCGTGTACGTCATCGGCGCCGGTCCCGGCGGCCTCGCCGCCGCCCACGCGCTGAGGAAACGCGGCATACGCGCCGTCGTGCTGGAGCGGGCCGACCACGTCGGCTCCTCCTGGCGGCGCCACTACGACCGGCTGCGCCTGCACACCACCCGCCGTCTGTCGTCCCTGCCCGGCCTGCCGATGCCGCGCCGCTTCGGGCGGTGGGTGGCCAGGGACGACGTGGTGCGGTACCTGGAGAAGTACGCCGAGCACCACGAGCTGGAGATCGTCACCGGCGTCGAGGTCTTCCGCGTCGAACGTGCCCCCGCCGGGGACGGCTGGCTGCTGCACGCCTCCGGGGGCCGTGAGCTGACCGGCGCCGCGGTCGTGGTCGCCACCGGCCACAACCACACCCCGCGCCTGCCGGACTGGCCCGGCCGGGACACGTACACCGGCGAGTTCCGGCACGCCGCCGAGTACCGGAACGCGGCCCCGTACGCCGGCCGGGACGTCCTGGTCGTCGGCGTCGGCAACACCGGCGCCGAGATCGCCGTGGACCTGGTGGAGGGCGGGGCCGCGAGGGTGCGGCTGTCCGTGCGCACCGCGCCGCACATCGTGCGCCGCTCGACGGCCGGCTGGCCCGCCCAGTACAACGGCGTCCTCGTACGGCGGCTGCCGGCCGGCCTCGTCGACCGGCTCGCCCGGCCGCTGGCCAGGATCAGCACGCCCGACCTGTCGGCGCACGGGCTGCCCCGCCCGGACACCGGGCTCCTCACCCGGGTCGCCGAGGGCGCCATCCCGGTGCAGGACGTCGGTCTGACCGACGCGGTGCGCGACGGCCGGGTGGAGGTCGTGGCCGCCGTGGACGGCTTCGAGGACGGCGAGGTGCGCCTCGCCGACGGCACCCGCGTCGCACCGGACACGGTGCTCGCCGCCACCGGCTATCTCCGCGGTCTGGAGGGGCTGGTCGGCCACCTCGGCGTGCTCGACGCCCACGGCAGACCGGCCGTACGGGGCGCCCGCACCCCGAAGAACGCCCCCGGCCTGTACTTCACCGGCTTCACCAACCCCGTCAGCGGCATGCTCCGCGAACTGGCACGGGACGCGGTGCGGATAGCCGAGGCCGTGAAGAAGAGCGACGGGGGCCGGGCCTCGCGGCTGTGGAGGTGAGGGGCGGGTCCCATGGGCGGGTGGGCTCGGTAGCGGTCGGGGGCGGGGCTCAGGACAGCCCGGGCGTCGGAGCCGGGCGGCGGCGGATCACCAGGGCCATCAGGGCCGCTGCCGCGCACAGTGCGCCGGAGGCGTACCAGACCACGTCGTAGGAGCCGAAGGTGTCGCGGGCGGCGCCTCCGAGGAAGGCGACGAGGGCGGCGCCCACCTGGTGGGAGGCGAGGACCCAGCCGAAGACGATCGCGCTGTCGTCGCCGTAGTGCTCGCGGCACAGGGCGAGGGTGGGCGGGACGGTGGCGACCCAGTCGAGGCCGTAGAAGACGATGAAGAAGATCATCGGCGGGTGGACGCTGGGCGCGAGCAGCATGGGGAGGAAGAGGAGGGAGACGCCGCGCAGGGCGTAGTAGACGGCGAGCAGACGGCGCGGTTCGAAGCGGTCGGTGAACCAGCCGGAGGCGATCGTGCCGACCACGTCGAACACACCGATGACGGCGAGCAACGAGGCGGCTGCGGTCAGCGGCATGCCGTGGTCGTGGGCGGCGGGCACGAAGTGGGTCTGGATCAGGCCGTTGGTCGAGGCGCCGCAGATCGCGAAGGTGCCTGCCAGCAGCCAGAACGGGCCGCTGCGGACGGCGGAGCGGAGCACCGCGAGCGCGCGGCGGGCGGCACCGGGCACCGGAGCCGGCTTGGGCACGAACTCCTGGGCGCCGTAAGGCTTCTGGCCCACGTCGGCCGGGTGGTCGTGCAGGAGGAGCCAGACGAAGGGGACGACGGCGAGGGCGGCCAGGGCGACGGTGACGGCCGCGGGGCGCCAGTCGTACGTCTCCACGATCCAGGACAGCAGCGGCAGGAAGATCAGCTGTCCGGAGGCCGCTGCGGCGGTGAGGACGCCGGTGACCAGGCCGCGCCGCTCGGTGAACCAGCGGTTGGTGACGGTGGCGGCGAAGGCCAGCGCCATCGAGCCGGAGCCGAGGCCGACCAACAGGCCCCAGCAGAGGATCAGTTGCCAGGCGGACTCCATCCACACCGTCAGGCCCGAGCCGAGCGCGATCACGACCAGGGCCGTGGCCACCACACGCCGGATGCCGAAGCGGTCCATCAGCGCCGCCGCGAAGGGGGCGGTCAGTCCGTAGAGCGCGAGGTTGACGGAGACGGCGGCGCCGATCGTGCCGCGCGACCAGCCGAAGTCATCGTGGAGCGGGTCGACGAGGATGCCGGGCAGGGAGCGGAAGGCGGCGGCGCCGATGATCGTCACGAAGGTGACGGCGGCGACCCACCAGGCGCGGTGCACCCGGGTGCGGCGGCGCGGGCGGACGGGCTCCGGCCGGAGCGCGGCGGCTGCTGGTTCTGCTGCGTCGGCGTCGGCGGCGCCGGTGGGCTGGGTCATGTCATTGAGCTTCCGATGCGGGGGCCGTCCGATCGAGTGGCCCGAAAGACACGGTTCGCTAGGATCGGGCCATGACGTCCGACCGCCCGCACCCCGTACCCCGGTCGCACCCCGCACACCCGGCGCAACCGGCTCCGCACCCGCCGATCCCGTCGCGACGACCGCGACGGCCGCACCGTGTCGTCGTCCTCGCCCTCGACGGCCTGCTCCCCTTCGAACTGGGCATCCCCCAGCGGATCTTCGGACGCGCCCGGGGCGAGCACACGCGCCCGCTGTACGAGGTCGTCACCTGCTCGGTCCGCCCGCCCGGCCCGGTCGGCACCGACGCGGACTTCGCGATCCTGGTCGAGAACGGCCCCGAGGCACTGGCCACCGCCGACACGGTCGTCGTACCGAGCTCCTACGAGCTGGGGCCGGTGTACGAGGAGGGCGTACTGACCGAGGAGCTGGCCGCCGCGCTCGCGCTCGTCCGGCCCGGCACCCGGCTCGTCGCGATCTGCACCGGCGGATACGTCCTGGCCGCCGCCGGGTGTCTCGACGGCCGGCCGGCGACCACGCACTGGGCCTCCGCCGAGCACTTCCAGCGGCTGTTCCCGAAGGTGCGGGTGGACCCGGACGTGCTGTTCGTCGACGACGGTGACGTGCTCACCTCGGCCGGGGTGGCGGCCGGGATCGACCTGTGCGTGCACATCGTGCGCCGGGACCACGGCACCGCCGTCGCCAACGACGTGGCCCGCCGCACCGTCGTGCCGCCGCACCGCGACGGCGGTCAGGCGCAGTACATCGAACGGCCGGTGCCCGATCCGCAGCAGTCGTCCACGACCAACGCCCGCGCCTGGGCGCTCGGCCGCCTCCAGGAGCCGATCCAGCTGCGGGACATGGCCGCCCAGGAGTCGATGTCCGTACGCACCTTCACCCGCCGCTTCCGCGAGGAGGCCGGCGTCAGTCCGGGCCAGTGGCTCACCGGGCAGCGCGTCGAACGGGCCCGGCATCTGCTGGAGTCCACCGGCCTGTCCGTCGACCAGGTGGCACGCGACGCCGGCTTCGGCACGGCCCAGTCGATGCGGCAGCACCTGATGGCGACGCTCGGGGTCACCCCGACCGCGTACCGGCGGACCTTCCGGACGGAGTTGTCCACAGCCTGTGGACAGTGAGCGGAGGCCTCGGCACGCTTCCCGGATCCGTCGGAACGGCGGCGCGGCGCTGTCCGCCCCGAGCATGGCACCGCACGCCGCCGCCCGACTCCGGCGCTCCCGCCCGGCTCCCGTCGCCCCCGAGGGAACCGCCGCCGAATCACGACCCACACTCGCCGAGGCCCCGTCACCGAACCCTCGTCGTCCCCTCGCGGCGAATCGTTGGCTACAAGCGTGAGGAAAGGGTCACGATCCGTCAACCGGACAAGGGAAGTTCATCCCGTACATCCCATTTGCGCGGGAAGCGCACGGAAGCACACCCCGGCGCACTGCCGCATCGCACTGCCGCATCGCACCTGGAAACAGCGGGGCCTCACGCACCCGGCGCGTCCCGCGCCGGCCGCTACACCACTTCGTACGCGAACCCCTCGTACGCCACCGTGCCACCGCCGCTCCCGCAGGCCGGCGCGGTGTCCTCACGCCCGCCGCAGCGGTCCAGTTCGCACCAGATGCGTTTGCCGGTACCTTCCCGGCTCCAGCCCCAGCGGTCGGCGAGGCCGTCGACGAGGGCGAGGCCCCGGCCGCCCGTGGCCTCGCCGTTCACGCAGCGGGGCACCGGGGCCCGGTCGCTGGCGTCGTCCACCTCGAGGCGGACGGTGGCCTCCTCGCTCTCCTCGGCCACCGTTCCCGGCAGCACCAGCCGCAGGACGGCCGAACGACCGGTGTGCACCACGGCGTTGGTGACGAGTTCCGAGACGAGCAGGACCAGCGTCTCGGCGAGTGGTTCGTCGGCCCGTATCCCCGCCCCGGCGAGCCGTGAGCGCGCCCACCGCCTCGCACGCCCCACTTCCGAGGGGTCGGGCCGGACCTCCAGTTGCACTTGAAGCACCTGCACCGCTCACACCATCCGAACCGGCGGACACAAAGGCTCGCGCCTCATGAGGGCCACGATCGTAGCCATTCTCTGCATGGCCAGAACAACGGCCGGGTCAGGGATCACGGAACGTGAATCCCTCGTGGCACAGCATGGTTGACGTACAGTCACGCCAACAAGCGCTTCGGGCATATTCCAGCGCGAAGGAGTACCTGTGCGGCATACTGTGCGACGCCCGTTCCGGGCCGTCGAACAGGCGGTGGCCGACGGCCGTTCCGCCCTGCGGGGCAAGGGGCACATCGCCGGTTCCGGAACCGCCCCAGGGGCAACTCCGGCCCGGCCGGCGCTCAGGACCACTCGCATCCCACACAAGGTACCGGAGTGTGGCACCGACTCCGGGCCGTGACGAGTCACGCGGCGGACACAACCCGGTATCAACGCTCCGTCACGTCGCCCTGCCACGATCCGCGACATCCGTTCGGGGAGGCCGGTGGCCGTCGTATCCGTACGGGAGGCCGGTGGTGGCCGTCCGGCCCCCGCGCGTCCGGCCCCCGCGCGTCCGGGGCCCGCTACTCGGGCACGGTGAAGTAGCGGGCGAAGGCGGGGACGATCTCCGCCTCCCCGACCTTGCCGTCGCCGTCCGCGTCGAGCGCGGCGGCGACCGACCGGGCGGTGTCACCGGGCACGCCGAGCGCGGTGAGCACGCGCGCGGCGTCCTCGACGGTGGCGGCGCCGTCGCCGTCGGTGTCGGCGACGTCCAGGGCCGCGTGCAGGAAGGGCCGGGCGATCTCGGCGAACCGGTCCGGATTGTCGCGCAGCCGCTTGACCGCCGCGGTGACGAACTCCTCACGGGTGATGCGCTGGTCGCCGTCCCGGTCGGCGATGCCCGCCATGCCCTGCCAGAGCGCCTCCGCGCCGCCGTACAGGGCCTGCCCCTTCTCGGAGCGGGCGGTGGTGCCGAACTCGGCGAGCAGCGCCTTGGCCGCTCCGCTGAAGTCCGCGCGGTCGATGTAGCCGTTGCCGTCCTGGTCGAAGGTGGCGAACCGCGCGGCGATCCTGCGCTCGTACTCGCTGTTGACCATTGTTTTCTCCGGCCGCCTCACGTCGGTGTCGGTGGTCTTCGTCTCGCTCGGAGCGTACGACGTGGGACGCGGCCCCGGGCGGGATCCACGCGGAGAGGGCCCGCTCGGAGAGGGGCCCTCTCGGAGACAGGCCTGCGCGGAGTGGGGCCTATGCGGAGAGGGGCCTACGCGGAGAGGGGCCGCGGCTCGTCGCCGGTCGCCGAGGCCAGATCGGGGTGGACGTCGAAGAGCCGGCGCACGCCGAGCGCGCCGAGGACGCGGTTGACGTGGGAGCCGTCGACGGCGCCCTGGGCCGGCAGTATCAGCCGCAGCCGGCCCTGGCAGGAGCGGATGAGCCGCCGGGAGGCGATGAGTACGCCGACCCCGCTGGAGTCGCAGAAGAGGACCTCGGAGAGATCCAGGACAAGACTGTGCCGCCCCTCGGCCACCTCGTCGTGCACGCGCTGCCGCAGCACCGGTGACGTCACCAGGTCCAGTTCGCCCGACACCTGGAGCACGGCCCACCGGCCCTGCTCGCCGCCGGTCACGTTGAACGCCACCACCACGCCTTTCATTCGTCGGTACGTCCGGAATCACCCGAAACGGAAGCCATGCTTACGCTTCTTGGGCGCGCGCCTGCCCACCGGCCGTTCCCGCAAACGCCCGGCCGGAAACGGGGTTCGGTCAGAAGAGGCTTGTTTCAGACGGTTTCGATCCTGTTCGATCAAAAACTATCGAATCCGGTCACACCGTAGAGGGTAGGGGAGGCGCATCGGGGCGTGTACCACCTGCGGGCCGTCAGGGGCGCGCATTGGCACAAAGGGGCGTGCGGTGTCGGACGTGCCGACTACATTCAGGGACACGGTGGCCGCACGCTGGAGACCGGCTCGGACGCGGCACGACCACGGAATGATCAGGAAACGATCAGAGCACCGGACAGGGGGTGAAGGGCCGCATGGCGAAGAGAGAAGTACCACTGCGCTGGGACCGCAAGATGCAGCAGCGGCTCGCGCGGGGCGAGGCCGCCGCCCTGGGGGAGCTCTACGACCGGTTCGCCTCGCTCGTGCACGGCCTCGCGCACCGCGTGCTCGATGACGAGCGGGCCGCCGACCACATCACTCGCGACGTCTTCGCGCACGTCTGGGAGCATCCGGACGCCTACGATCCCCGGCAGGGCCCGCTGCGTACGTGGGTGGCCACGCTGACCCACCGCCTGGCCGTGCAGCGGCTGCGCGCCACCGAGACGGCCGCCCTCGCCCGCGGCGGTCCGGGCACCACCGAGGAGCTGGAGAGCAAGGTGCGCCACGCCTCGGTCGCCGCCCGCGCCGACTACATCGTCCAGTCCATGCCGGCCCCGCTGCGCGCCGCCCTGGAGCTGGCCTACTTCCAGCGCCGCGACTACCGCCAGACCGCCGCCGACCTCGGCGTCACGGAGGACGAGGCCCGCCGCCGCCTCCGCCTGGGCCTCCAGCTCCTGTCCACCGCCCGCCAGGCCACCTCCCCGGACACGCCCGGGGCGCCGTCGGGGTACGGGGGTGCGGCATGAAGGAGGCGCACGAGGAGGACGAGGTCCCCCGGGGCCCCGGGGATCCCGCCGGCCCCCGCGCGTCCGTCGAGGACGGTGGGCGGGCTCTGCCCGACGTGGTGCCGGGCGGGCCGGTCGGGTGGGAGCACCAGGTGCTGACGTCGCTGCTCGGGGCCTGGGCGCTGGCCGCCTGCTCGGCCCAGGAGGCCGCGGCCGTCGAGGAGCACCTCGGCGAGTGCGACGCCTGCGCCGACGAGGCGCTGCGGCTGCGCGAGGCCGTCGGGCTGCTCCAGCGGCCCGAGAGCCTCGACCTGGACCCCGCCCTGCGCACCCGCGTCCTGGACGGTTGCCTGGAGCGGCGCCCGCCGCGCATCCCGGTACCCGAGTGGGCCAGGCCGTACGACGCCGAGGCCGCGCGGCTGGACGCGCTGCTGCAGGACATCGGCGACGCCGAGTGGCACGCGCCGGTCCGGCTGCGCTGGTTCGAGGCCGACGACGCCGCCAGCCGCCGTACGACCGTCGCCGGGGTCATCGCGCACCTGCTGACGGTCGACGGGCTCGTCGCGGTCAGCCTGGGCCTCGCCGACCCGCTGGGTGACATCACCGCCCCCGCCCCGGCGCCCGCCAGCCGTACCGAGGCGTACTGGCGGGCCTCGCACTACCCGCCCACCCGCGCGGTACGGGCACCCTGGCGCGAGCAGACCCACGGCATCGTCCGGACGGTGTCGTTCACCGGCGACGCGGGCCGGATGCCGGTCTCGTACGGCGACTTCGAGCTGCCGCTGCACGACGCGATGCTGGACCGGGCGTTCGAGTGCTGGGTGCACGCGGAGGACATCGCCGACGCGGTGGACTACCCGTACCAGCCGCCCTCCGCGCGCCACCTGAACAGCATGATCGACCTCGCCGCCCGGATGCTGCCGGGCGTCCTGGCGGCGCGCCGCCGGGCCGGGCTGGCGGCGCGCGGCACCCGTCCGCACCTGGTCACGGCGGGCGAGCCGGGGCGCAGCCTGCGGCTGGAGATCGAGGGTTCGGGCGGCGGCGAGTGGCTCATCCCGCTCGACTCCCCGGGCGCGGTGGGCTCCGCCGAGCACGAGGTGGCCCATGTCGCCCTGGACGGCGTGGAGTTCTGCCGGCTGGCCGCGGGCCATGTGCCTCCGGCGGAGGCGGCGGCGGGTCAGGTGGGCGACCGGGAGGCGATCAGCGACGTGCTGTTCGCCGCGGCCAGCCTGAGCCGGATGTAGGGGGCGGTGACCGTCTCGCGGCCGCCCGCGAGACAGACCCCCGAGCCACTAGGCGAACACGACCGTCCGCCGCCCGTTCAGCAGGATCCGGCGCTCGGCGTGCCACTTCACGGCCCGCGCCAGCGCCTGGCACTCCACGTCCCGCCCCACGGCGACCAGCTGGTCCGGGGTGACGTCGTGGCCGACCCGCTCGACCTCCTGCTCGATGATCGGCCCCTCGTCGAGGTCGGCCGTCACGTAGTGGGCGGTCGCGCCGATCAGCTTCACGCCCCGGGCGTGCGCCTGGTGGTACGGCTTCGCGCCCTTGAAGCTCGGCAGGAAGGAGTGGTGGATGTTGATGATCCGGCCGCTGAGCCGCTTGCACAGGTCGTCCGAGAGGACCTGCATGTAGCGGGCCAGCACGACGAGTTCGACGTCCTCCTCGCGCACGATCTCCAGGACACGCGCCTCGGCCTGGGCCTTGGTGTCCCTCGTCACCGGGATGTGGTGGAAGGGGATGTCGTACGACCCCACCAGCTCGGCGAAATCCGTGTGGTTGGACACCACGGCCGCGATCTCCACCGGCAGCGCGCCGATCCGGGCCCGGAAGAGCAGGTCGTTCAGGCAGTGCCCGAACCTGCTCACCATGAGCACGATGCGCATCTTCTCGTCGGCCCGGTGGATCTGCCAGTCCATGTGGAAGGCGTCACCGATCGCGGCGAAACTGGCCCGCAGCTTGTCCACCGTCACCGGAGCGTCGCCCGAGAAGTGGACGCGCATGAAGAACAGTCCCGTGTCGTGGTCGCCGAACTGCTGGCTGTCCTCGATGTTGCAGCCGGTCATGAACAGGTAGCTCGACACGGCGTGCACGATGCCCTGCTTGTCGGGGCAGGACAGGGTGAGGACGTACTGGTCGGCCGGGGCGGCGGCCCGGGGGACGGCCGCGGAGGACTGCTCGTTCATGCAGGACAGGGTCCCATATCCGGACTCGCTCCCGGCGGGCGTCCCGTCAGGCGGACCGGGTCAGGAGCCGCAGCACCTCGAGCGTGCGCGGTTCCGCCTCCGGGTCGTCGCCGTCACCGGTGGCCAGCCGCACGTGTGCCTCCCGCGCCGCCTGAACCGCCTCCGGCCAGTCCGGGTGGTTCAGGTACGCGTGCACCGGCGCGTCCGGCCCCACCTGGTGCATGATCCGCAGTACGCGCAGCACGGCGCTGTCGACGAGCGCCGCCTCCTGCGCGTCGCGGAAGACCGTGCCCACGTACTTCTCGGCGGACCAGTGGTCCAGCCAGGTGTCCTCCACCAGCCGGTAGACCGCGTCGGTCACGTCGCCGTAGCCGTCCACGCCGGCCAGCCAGACGTCCCGCTGGAAGGCGGGAGCGGAGAGCATGTGCAGCGCGGAGCGCACCTGACTGCGCCAGCGCCACCACGGCATGTCGTTGAGTGGCATACCGCCCATGGTGGAGGAGCGACGGCCGCGACGAGAAGAGTTCTCCGAATCCTGCACGGTCATCGATCGTACGTTCCCCTCAACCCGCGTCTCATCGGCCCCCGCAATTCACCTCCGTGTCACCACACGTTGACCGCAGGTCACTTCCAGGTTAGCCGTGTGACGGAATCGTGCGGGTACATGACCGGCAGGCGACCCACCCGCAGCAGCTTCCTCCGCGGCCTCCGCGGCCGCTCCCGGGCCACCCGCACCGGCGCACTGTCGGCGGGCGCACTGGTGGCGTGTGCGTCGCTCGCCGCCGGCTGCGGGGTCGTCCCCGGGACCACGGGGGGCTCCGGGGACGACTCGATCACCGTCATGACCTGGGCGCCGCAGGACACGGGCGCCACCAACAAACCCGGCATGCCCGCCTTCGCGCAGGCCTACGCCCGCTGGATCAACGCCCAGGGCGGCCTCGGCGGCCGCGAACTCAACGTCCTGACGTGCAACGACCACAACGACAGCGTGGCCGCCGCGAAGTGCGCCCGCCGCGCCGTCAAGGAGGACGTGGTCGCCGTCGTCGGCTCCTACAGCCAGCACGCCGACTCCTTCCTCCCCGTGCTGGAGGGCGCCGGCATTCCGTACATCGGCGGCTACGGCATCACCAACACGGAGTTCACCAGCCCGTTGTCCTACCCGGTGAACGGCGGTCAGCCCGCGCTGCTGGCCGGCCTCGGCAGCACCCTCGCCGACTCCTGCGGGCCCGTCACACTGATCCGCCCCGACACCATCGCGGGTGACCAGTTGGCCGTGCTGCTCGACTCGGGACTGACCTCGGGCGGTCACGAGCGGGCGCACGACCAGCGCGCGGCGGAGGACGCCACCGAGTACGACGGCCAGTCCGGGCGGGCGCTGGAGCGGACGACCACCGACCCGGCGGAGCCGGGGTGCGTGGTGCCCGTCCTCGGGGACCGCACCGGCACCTTCATGGACTCCTTCCGGCGTGCCCGCGAGGACTATCCCGACGTGCGGACCGCGACGGTCCTCGGCAGCGTCGACCAGACCACGATCAACGCGACCGGCGGTGCGTCCGGGCCCTACGAGGGGGCGTACGTCACCGGCTGGTACCCGGCGGCGAGCGACCCGGCCTGGAACGGGATGAAGAAGGTGATCGAGGAGGAGGCGTTCGGCGACAACAGCGTCGACGCGGCGGACGCCGGGGTGCAGACCACCTGGATCGCCTACACCGTCCTCAAGGAGGTCGTCGAGACGCTCGGCGACGGCGAGGTCAGCGCCCACACCGTCACCCGCGCCCTCGACGACGGGCTGACGGTCGGCACGGGCGGGCTCACGCCGCCGCTCCAGTGGAAGTTCCAGGGCAAGCTGGCCTCGGTCGGCTTCCCGCGCCTGGTCAACACCGAGGTCACCCTGCAGGTCGTACGACAGGGCCGCCTGGTCTCGGCCCGCGAGGGCGCCGCCGCCCTGGACACCACGCGCGTCCTGCGGAACACCGAGGTGACCTGAGCGACCCCCCGGTCCGGCCCGGGGCTGCCCGCCCGGGGGCTGCCCGCCCGGCCGGATCATCGCCGGATCACAGCTGGGTCGGCTGGCGTTCCGTCAGGCCGTACTGCTTGGCGATGGCGTTCCAGAGCCCCGCGGCCACGGCCTTCTCCTTGCTCGCCGTGCCGCTCGCCTTGTTGCCGGCCTGGGTCTCACTGGTGCCGCGGGCCTTGCCCTTCTTGCAGCCCTTCTTGCCGGCCGTCTGGTCGGCCCAGGCCGCGTAGTGGTTGTCGGCCGACGCCGAGGCCTGCCACGCCTTGGTGAGGGCGGCGGTCAGCTCGGTGTGCTGGGGCAGCTTGTCCACGGACAGCTGGGAGAGGCTGGTGACCAGCCCGGTGCGCTGCTTGGCGGCCTCGCGCAGGTCCTTGGCCGCCTGCGGCAGCTCCTTGCAGGCCTTCACGTCGGCCACGGCGTTGATCACCGTGGTCCGGCCGGTGCCGCTGTGGGCCAGCAGCTTGTCCAGCTCCACGGCCTGCTGCCGGGCCGGGTCGACGGACGGCGAGGGCGAGGGCGAGGCCGACGCGGACTCGGAGGCCTGAGTCGTGGCGGACACGGTCTGGTTGCCGCCCTTGTCCTCCTCGCCACCCCCGGCCATCATCGCGCCCGCGCCGACACCGACGACGGCGATGCCGACGCCCACGGCCGCGAGGAGCGGCAGACGCGAACCCGTCCGACCACTGCCTCGGCCACCCCGGCCGCCGCCACTGTCGTGCCCCCGCCGTCGGCCACCGCCACCGCCGGGGCCCTGCGGGGTGTACAGGGACGGCTCGCCGGGGTGCGGGGGCTGCGGCTCGTCGAAGCGGGGCATCTGCTGGGTGGACGAGGCCGGGCCGTCCGTGCCCGGCGCGCCGCGGAAGAGGTTGTCGAACTCGGCGGGCGGCTGCCGCCCCTCCTCACCGCCGGGCGCGGCCCCGTACGGGACCGGGGCGGGGCCGCCGGGCACGGGCGCGATGAACTGCGTGGCCTCGGCGTCGGGATGGGGCGCGGCGGGAGCGGCGGGGGCGGGCTGGTGACCGGCCGCGGGCTGGGCGGGGTACTGCGGGGCCCGGCCGAGGAACTGCGTCGACTCGGCGTGCGTCTGGGCGGGTCTCTCCGGAGGCAGCGCGCCCGGACTCACGGGAGGTATGTACTGCGTCACGCCCTCGTCCGCGGATATCCCGACCGGGGGCAGGTACTGGGTGGCGCCCTCACCGACGGGCGGCAGAGCCGCGGACGGCTGAGGCCCGGCCGGCTGAGGCGCGGGCGACTGGTGCGCGGGCGGCTGGGGCTCGGACGCCTGACCGTGGCGCCCGTACTGGCCGTGCCCGCCCTGCTGGCCGTATCCGCCCTGCTGCCCGTATCCGCCCTGCTGCTCGTACCCGCCCCGTTGCGCGTGCTCTCCCTGCTGCTGCCCGTACGACGGCTGCGACCCGTACGTCTGGCCGCCGGCCGGCGCACCGTACGTCTGGCCGCCCGCGGGTGCGCCGTACGCCGGGGCCTGCGCGCCCTCCGGCGGCAAGGGGCCAGGGCCGGCCTGCGGCGGCAGGGCGCCGGACGTCCGGTCCGGGCCGCTCTGCGCGGGCCAGGCCTGCTGAGCGGGCGCGGCGGGCGGCTGGGCGGTCTCCGGGGAGCCCCAGGGCTGGGCGCCGGGCGGCGTGTTCCACTCCTGGTCCGGGGACGGGCCCTGCGGCTGTCCGGGGCCCCACGGCTGGTCCCAGGCCTGGCCGCCGGGCGGCGCCGAGGCGGGCACGGGGCGGCTCGACCGCGGGCCGACGGGTCCGCCTGGCGGACCCGGCAGCAAGGGCTCGCCACCGTCCGAGGGCAGCACGATGCCTTCGTGCGCTTGCCGCGCCGAGGGCTCCTCGCCCTGTCCACTCTGCGTCACCGGGACTCCTACGAATGGGGGACCTTCGGAATCGTCGGCTCACGCTACCGGGTCCCCGGAGCCCACTGCCACGCAGCACCGGACGTCAACTCCTTCCCTGTGACCGCAGTAACAAAACCGGGCCGCGGCACGCTGTTCATGTCCCTTTCCGCTCACCACGCCACAGTTCCCCGCGCGTTCGAGCATTCACGGCCCGTTCGTTCACGCGGCGGCCTGCAGGTCGAGCCGTGCCCCGAACTCCCTCACCACCGCCTCCTGCCCGTACGGTTCCAGCCTCGCCTGGAAGTCCTCCAGGTACTCGGCGCCCCGGTTCGAGCGGAGCGTCTCGAGGAGTTCCACGGCCTTCGTCGCGGTGTTGCAGGCCTGTTCGACCTCGCGCTGCTGCACCTGCGCGGTGGCCAGCAGTACATGGCCGATGGCCCGCCTGCGCGCCCGCGACTCCGGATGCCCGTCCAGGGACTGCCGCGCGTACCGCGCCGCCGCGTCGGCCTGCCCGAGGTCCCGGTGGCAGTGCGCCAACTCGTCCGCGAGGTAGGCCTCGTCGAAGTGCGCGATCCACACCGGGTCGTCCCCGGAGGCCGGATCGGCCGTCTCCATCGCGCCGACCGCCCGCCCGGCCGCCGTATGGGCCGCCCGTACGTCCCCGAGCAGCGCGTGGCCGCGGGCCTCGGCCGCGTGGAACATCGCCTCCGCGCGCGGTGTCACCCGTCCGCGCGCGCCCTCCTGCGCCGCGCGCGCCAACTGCGCAATCTCCCGCGGGTTTCCGAGCTGCGCGGCCAGATGGCTCATGGACGCGGCGAGGACGTAGCCGCCGTAGCCTCGGTCACCGGCCGCCTGCGCGAGCCGGAGCGACTGGATGTAGTACCGCTGGGCCAGGCCCGGTTGTCCGGTGTCGACGGCCATGTATCCGGCCAGTTCCGTCAGTCGGGCGACCGTGGCGAACAACTCCCGTCCGACGGCCTCCCGGTAGGAGCCCGCTAGCAGTCCGGACACGACGCTGTTCAGGTAGTGCACGACCACCGGGCGCACATGCCCGCTGCCGTACTGGTGGTCGAGGTCGACCAGCGCCTGCGTCATCGCCCGCACCGCCGCCACGTCGGACCGGCCCACCCGCGGCCCGGCCGAGCGTGACACCTGCGAGTCGGGGGCGGAAATCAGCCAGTCTCGGCTCGGTTCGACGAGCGCGGACGCGGCGACGGAGGAGCCGGACAGGAAGTCCCGGCGCCCCACGTCGCTGCGCCACAGCTCGCAGACCTGCTCGATGGCTCCCAGTACCGTCGGCGAGAACTGGAGGCCGACGCCCGACGCGAGGTTCTTGCCGTTGGACATGCCGATCTCGTCGATCGTGACCGTGCGGCCGAGCTTGCGTCCGAGCGCCTCGGCGATGATCGCCGGTGCCCGGCCGCGGGGTTGCTGTCCGCGCAGCCAGCGGGCCACGGACGTCTTGTCGTACCGAAGGTCGAGACCGTGCTCGACCCCGCACATGTTGACCCGGCGGGCGAGGCCCGCGTTCGAGCAGCCCGCTTCCTGAATGAGCGCCTGCAGTCGTTCGTTCGGCTGCCGCGCGACGAGAGGCCTTGCGGCCATGGCGTAACCCCCATGCGGTCTCATGCGGTTCGATGCGGTCCCGGCGGACGAGAAGGTCCGGCCGTGAAGATCAATGCCCCGTCGATGTGCCGACAATGCGAGACTTACGAGACTTGCGAGACATACGAAGCTTGCGAGGATTGCCGAGATGGCGGCCGGCGTCGGCCCCAGACGTGGCTACCCAGCTCCCGCCGCGAATCCCCCTGCGCGCCCCCACCCATGCACCCATGCGCCCCGAGTGGGGAATCGATGCTCCTCCCCGCGCGCGCAACCCCCCGTAACCCCCGGTGACCACGGGAGTTGAGATCCACGTGGAAGAGACCATCCCCGGCACCGAAGCCGCACAGATCCCCCAGCAACGCGGCACATCGCTGCTGGAGACCGCCGTACGCTACGCCGAGGAGCGCCACTGGGACGTGTTTCCCGGCACCTGGCTGGAAGCCGCCGACGGGGTGCAGCACTGCTCCTGCGCTGACCCGGTGTGCGCCGCCCCGGGCGCGCACCCGGCGCGCGACGACTGGGCGACGCAGGCGACGGGCAGCGCGACCGTCGCCCGCCGGATGTGGCAGAAGCAGCCGTCGGCGTCGATCCTGCTGCCCACGGGGCGGACGTTCGACGCGATCGACGTGCCCGAGACCGCGGGGTTCCTGGCGCTGGCCCGGATGGAGCGGATGGAGCTGACGCTCGGGCCGGTGACACTGACGCCGGACCGGCGGATGCGGTTCTTCGTGCTGCCGGGGGCCGCGGTGAAGATGCCGGATCTCGTGCGGCGGCTGGGATGGTCGCCGTTGTCCCTCGACCTGGCCGCGCTCGGGGAGGGCACGTACGTGGCCGCGCCTCCCACGCGGTACGGGACGCGGGGGGCGGTGCAGTGGGTGTGCCGGCCCACGGCGGCGAATCGGTGGTTGCCGGACGTGGAGGAGTTGATCTCGGCGTTGGCCTATGCCTGCGGTCGGGATCGTTAGAGCGGCGGGCGGGGAAGGGAGCGGGGGCTGCGGGGACGGTGGGGACGTCCGCCGGGGTCAGCCTTCCCGGAGGCTGTCCAGGAAGGGCTCGATGGCCGCCCGCCAGGCTTCCGGCTGGTCGTAGTGGACGAGGTGGCCGGCGTCGGCGACCTCCGCGTACTGGCCGCGCGGCAGTACGCGGACCATCTCCTGCGCCTCGGCGCGGCCCAGCTCGCCGTCGAGGCCGCGGACGACCAGGGTCGGGCAGCGCACCTGGGCCAGCTCCTCCCAGTGGGCGTCGTGGACCCAGGTCTCGCGGGACCTGAGCATCTGCGCCGGCTCGAAGACCGGCCGCCAGCCGTCCGGGGACTCGGCCATCACCTCGGCGTAGAACTCTCCCCGGGCCGGGTTCGGGCGCTCCACCCACGGATCGTCCTCGCCGAACCACTTGCGTACGTCGGCGAGTGTGGCGAAGGGGACCGGCCAGGCACGGAACCACTCGGTCCAGGTGTGCTGCGAGGCTCCGCCGAGCGCGGAGGCCCGCATGTCGCAGATGATCAGCCCGCGGACCAGGTCGGGGCGTTTGGCGGCGAGCTGCCAGGCGGTCAGCGCGCCCATGGCGTGGCCGATCAGGACGGCCGGGCCGAGCCCGAGCTGCTCCAGGGCGGACTCGACGTCCTCCACGTAGGCCTCCCGGGTATAGGCCGCCCGCGGGGGCTTGTCGCTGCGGCCGTGGCCACGCTGGTCGAGGGCGACGGCCCGGTGCCGGGCCGAGAGCCAGCGGGCGGTGGGGGCCCAGTGCGAGGCGCGGCCCATCAGACCGTGCAGTAACAGCACGCCCGGCAGGCCACCGGCCCCGTACGAGGGGGCCGCACCCCCCGGACCCGTACCGTCCGCAGCCGTGTCGCCCGGAGCCGTGTCGCCCGGAGCCGTGGCGTCCGGGGTCGTCTCGTGCGTCCGGCTGCTCTTGGGAGGGTCGCCGAACTCCCAGGCGGCGAGGCGTACGCCGCCCGCGCCGGTCACGTCGATACGCCGCGCCATAGGTCCTGGCACCCCCAAGCTTCGCTCGGACCGTCCGTCCCTCGCGGGCCGGCCGGTCCTGTGAACCGTGTCCTGCCTGCCGTGCCTTGCCGTCGCGTCCGCGTCCAGCCACCGTGCTCACGTGCTCACGGGCGGTCGACGTCCGCAGAGTATCGAATGCTTATTCGAAAAAGCCGTCCCGGTGAGCAACACCCCTCAATCGAGTGACACCCCTGCGGGATTGATCGCCTCCGGCGAGGGGAGATCTTCATCGGGAGGCGGACCGCTCGGGGAAAACGGTCCGAGGGGATTGACCCTGGGAGCTCGGGGCTCCGGGTCAGTACAGGGGAGGACAGGCCCCGGCGCCACACGGCGCCGGGGCCCTCTCGATCTCTCCGGCACGTCCCTCCCCCTCTCCGACCGGGCGACATCGCTGTCAGGCCACGGCCAAGAGCCCCTTACGTCATATGCCTCACGGCACAGCCTTGCACGCGAAGCGTCCGGGCGCTGCTGTTCGGCTCACTGAATCCCGGAAACGACGGGATCGGCGCGGTGGCGCGAAAACCCTTCGGAGAGACGGCGGGTGAAGACCTCCGGACGCCCGCTCAGCGCTTGGCGACGAACACATGGGAGGCGACGTCCGACTCCAGCTCGGCCGCCTCGCCGCCGCTGCCCACCAGCACGCCGCCCGCCGACTCCGTCACGCTCACCACCGAGCCGGGCTGCACACCCGCCCGGCGCAGCGTGTACATCAGCTGCGCGTCCGTCTGGATCGGCTCGCCGATACGGCGTACGACGACCGTCTTGCCCTCCAGGCCCGGGTCCAGGTCGGCGAGCGACACCATGCCCTCGTCCAGGAACGGGTCGGCGCCGTCCGTCTCGCCCAGCTCCTCCAGGCCCGGGATCGGGTTGCCGTACGGCGACTCGGTCGGGTGCCGCAGCAGCTCCAGCACGCGACGCTCGACGGCCTCGCTCATCACGTGCTCCCAGCGGCACGCCTCGGCGTGCACCTGCTCCCACTCCAGCCCGATCACGTCGACGAGCAGGCACTCCGCGAGCCGGTGCTTGCGCATCACTCGGGTGGCCAGCCGACGGCCCTCCTCGGTCAGCTCCAGATGCCGGTCGGCCGCCACGGACACCAGACCGTCGCGCTCCATCCGCGCCACCGTCTGGCTGACCGTCGGGCCGCTCTGGTCGAGCCGCTCGGCGATCCGGGCGCGCATCGGGACCACACCTTCCTCCTCCAGCTCGAGGATGGTGCGGAGATACATCTCCGTGGTGTCGATCAGTCCGGACATACGTGCCCCTTGATGAGATTGCCGGGAGGCCGACGGCCCACCGGCGCGTGCGCTGGCCCTGCATTCAATTCTGACGCATACCACCGACAACCGTGCCTCGCCGCCCGGACCCGGGCCCGCGCGGCCCGCGAGGCCGTATTGACACCGCACTGGTCCAGACCGCACGGTGATCCGCGACGCAGCCACAGCCGCCACACCGAAGGGGTCCCGCATGAGCGACCGCAAGCCGGCCGGCCAGTTCATCGACGCGGCGATCGACCTCCTGCGACGCGTCCGCGACGAGGAGGCCCACACCGTCGAGGCGGCCGGCACGCTGATCGCCGACACGGTACGGGACGGCGGCCGGCTGTTCGCCTTCGGCGCCGGGCACTCCTCCCTCGCCGCCCAGGACGTCGTCTACCGCGCCGGCGGACTCGCCCTGATGAACCTGCTCGCCGTGCCCGGCGTCGTCGGCGTCGACGTGATGCCGGCCACGCTCGGCTCCGCCCTGGAGCGCGTCGACGGCCTCGCGAGCGCCGTGCTGGACTCCTCGCCGCTCCGCGAGGGCGACACCCTGGTGATCATTTCCCTCTCCGGGCGCAACGCCCTGCCCGTGGAGATGGCCCTGAACGCGCGCGCCCTCGGGGTGCGGGTCATCGGCGTGACCTCCGTGGCGTACGCCTCCGAGACCAAGTCGCGGCACACCTCCGGCACCTTCCTCAAGGACCACTGCGACATCGTGCTGGACTCCAAGATCGCCGTCGGGGACGCGGAGCTCACGCTCGACACCGTCCCGGCGCCCTTCGCGCCCGCCTCCACGGTCGTCACCAGCGCCCTCCTCCAGGCCGTGATGGCCACCGCGGCCGCCGCCCTCGCCGAACGCGGCATCGAACCGCCGCTGCTGCGCTCGGGCAACGTGGACGGCGGCCACGACTGGAACGGGCGCGTGATGGAGCAGTACGGGGACCGGATCTTCTACCGGCGCTGAGCGGACCCGGGGCCGCACTACCGCTTCCCCACCGCGGCGGCCAGATCCAGCGCCGCCGCGATGTGGGCCGCAACGTCCTGCGCGTACATCGCGTCGGACCGCTCGAACGCGCTGCGCCCCGAGCCCCGCAGGAACGTCACGACGCCCAGCGTCCGGCCCCGGCCGCGCAGCACCGCGCACAGGCCGTGCACCGTGTCCGCCGGCCACTGCCGGGCCTCGGCCCAGTCACGCACCTGCTCGGCCGACACCGCCCGGACACCGGCGCTGGCCCGCACCGAGCCCACCCGTTCCACGCACTGCACCGCCGGATGCCCCTCGCCGTAGCGCACCGGCATCCCGGCCGTCCCGGCCGGCAGGCTCGGCCCCGGCGCGCCGGACGGCGTGGCCGCGACCCGGAACAGCCGGACCGGCTCCGCCGCGTCGGTGTCCGCCGCCGCCCCGCCCACGACCCGGTCGATCAGGGCGTGGTCGGCGAACCCGGCGAGCGCGAAGTCCAGGTGGACGACGGCCGCCTCCGCCGGGTCCTCGCACTCGGCCGCCGCACGCGCCGCCCGGTGCAGCTGGTTGGCCCGGAACCGCAGCAGCGCCGCCTCCTGCTCGCCCTGCTTCGACTCCGTGATGTCCTGGAAGAGCCAGCCGACGCCCAACGGCACCGGCTCCTCCGCGAGCGGCGACGCCAGCCGCACGAACCCGCTGCGCCAGCACCGGCGCCGCTCGCCCTCCGGGGTCCGCACACTCACCCACACCTCGGCGGGCGCGGGCGGCGTTCCCTCCGCCAGGACGTGCGTCAGCGCGTTCTCCAGTTCCTCGACGCCCTGGGCGAGCAGATCACCGAGCGGCCGGCCCAGTACGGCCGTACGCCCGGCGCCCAGCGCTCGCGCCGCGTGGGCGTTCACCACGGCGGGCCGCAGATCCGCGTCCACCAGCACGACGCCCCAGCTCGCGTCCTCCAGCAGCGCCTCGCTCAGCGCGATGGACCGCTCCAGGTCGATCTGCGCGTGCACCTCGCTGAACGCGCAGTACACGCCCGCGGGTCTGCCGTCGGGACCGCGCACGGCCGCGGACTGGGTGCGCACCAGCACCCGTCCGCCGTCCTTGGTCAGCAGCGCGAACTCGTGCACCTGACGCCCCGGGGCCCGCATCGCGGACAGCAGCCGCTCCTCGACCTCCCCGGCGTCCGCCCGGCGCACGGCCCACCCGGCGAAGCCCTGCCGCCCCACGGCCTCGGCCGCGCTCCAGCCCAGGACGCGCTCCGCCTCACGGTTCCAGTGCGTGACGACACCGTCCCCGTCGAACGCGCACAGGGCGGCGTCCATACCGTCGAGGAGCGCGGCCAACAGGTCCGCGCCGTCCCGCTCGGGCTGTTCCGGCTCGTCCGGCCCCAGCTCGTCGGTGGTCCCACTACGCCGGGAAGCACTCACCTGGACCCCCTGCAGGCTGCGTCCGCCGTACGGTACGCCGGTTCGCTCACTGGCCTTCATTCAACTCGAACGTGATGCAGCACACACCGAGTTCCCACAAGATTGCGGAAATCGTTGTACCGCGGAAACTCGGCATACGCCCCCGTCATGAGGGGTGCCGCCGCTCCCCCTCATGGTTCCACGCGGTCGGAGGCCGACCCCGGAAAAAAAGGGGTTGAACGATGCCGGGCGGCTTCCTAGTGTGGTTCTCACTTCAGAAGGGAGGTGGTTCGGCAGATGTATGCATACCGGACGGAAGAGGTGGCTGCGGGCTAGCGGCCCGTCACCACATCCTGTGCGGTGCCGGACCAGTGCGTGTGAGACGCGTGCAGCCGGCCCAATCCCAGGCAGTCACCCGACCCGCGAGTCGCCGGTACGTCCGGCCGGCTCCTCCACTGGAGGAACCCGACTCGCGGGTCGTCTGCGTTCCGCGACCGTGCGTGACGGTCAGTTCGCGATGTCGGCGTAGCCCTCGATCTCGCGCGGGTCGCGGGAGCCGGGGCCCACGTAGCGGGCGGAGGGGCGGACCAGGCGGCCGGTGCGCTTCTGTTCGAGGATGTGGGCCGACCAGCCGGCCGTGCGGGCGCAGGTGAACATCGAGGTGAACATGTGGGCCGGGACCTCGGCGAAGTCCAGCATGATGGCGGCCCAGAACTCGACGTTGGTGGCCAGGACGCGGTCGGGGCGGCGGGCGTGGAGTTCCGCCAGGGCGGCCTTCTCCAGGGCTTCGGCGACCTCGTAGCGGGGTGCGCCCAGTTCGCGGGCGGTGCGGCGCAGGACGCGGGCGCGGGGGTCCTCCGCGCGGTAGACGCGGTGGCCGAAGCCCATGAGGCGTTCACCCGCGTCTAGGGTCTTCCTGACGTAGGCCTCGGCGTCGCCGGTGCGCTCGATCTCCTCGATCATGTGCAGGACGCGGGAGGGGGCGCCGCCGTGCAGCGGGCCGGACATGGCGCCGACGGCGCCGGAGAGGGCCGCGGCCACGTCGGCGCCGGTGGAGGCGATGACGCGGGCGGTGAAGGTGGACGCGTTCATGCCGTGTTCGGCGGCCGAGGTCCAGTAGGCGTCGACCGCGGCGACGTGCTTGGGGTCGGGCTCGCCGCGCCAGCGGATCATGAAGCGTTCGGTGATCGAGTTCGCCTTGTCGATCTCGCGCTGCGGGACCATGGGCCGGCCCTGGCCGCGGGCCGACTGGGCGACGTAGGACAGGGCCATGACGGCGGCGCGGGCGAGGTCGGCGCGGGCCTGCTCGGCGTCGATGTCCAGGAGCGGTTCGAGACCCCAGACCGGTGCGAGCATGGCGAGCGCCGACTGCACGTCGACGCGGATGTCGCCGGAGTGGACGGGGATGGGGAAGGGCTCCGCGGGCGGCAGGCCGGGGTTGAAGGCGCCGTCGACGAGCAGGCCCCAGACATTGCCGAAGGACACGTGCCCGACGAGGTCCTCGATGTCCACGCCTCGGTAGCGGAGGGCGCCGCCCTCCTTGTCGGGTTCGGCGATCTCCGTTTCGAACGCGATGACTCCCTCGAGCCCGGGTACGAAGTCGGACATCAGGCGGCTCCTCGTGATCGTGATGTGTGGCGACCTGTGCGAAGGCGGTGCGGCGCCCCCGGGACCCTTCGAGTCCCTTGGATCCACGGTCGTGTCGTCGACTCGCGGTCCTGGCGGTCACCCCTGTGATGCCCCGTTCGGCCGACGGTCATCCAACCGGACCGGCAGCAAGCACGATATCCCTGAGTGCCACGTTTGGGGAGTGGTCGCGGCACTCAGTGCCACTGCGTGACGAAGGACACGGAGGGATCGGCGCGGATACGGCAGGATGGCCGCGTGACCGACCGTGATGCCGTTCCGTCCGGGCCCGCCGTCCCCTTCGATCTCGCCTCGATGCGCAAGCAGTACCGGGCCGAGGGGCTCTCGGAGGCCGAGCTCCCCGCCACTCCGGTCGAGCAGTTCGCCCGCTGGTTCAAACAGGCCGCGACGGAGGGCGGGCTGTTCGAGCCGAACGCCGTGGTCGTCTCCACGGCGGACGCGCGGGGCCGGCCCAGCTCCCGCACGGTGCTGCTGAAGCACTTCGACGAGCGGGGGTTCGTCTTCTACACCAACTACGACTCCCGCAAGGCGCGCGAGCTGGGCGAGAACCCGCACGTCTCGCTGCTGTTCCCCTGGCATCCGATGGCCCGGCAGGTGATCGTGACGGGCGTCGCGCGGCGTACCGGGCGGGACGAGACCGCCGCGTACTTCCGGACCCGGCCGCACGGCTCCCAGCTGGGTGCCTGGGCCAGCGCCCAGTCCTCGGTGGTGGCCGGCCGGAGCGCCCTGGACGCCGCGTACGCCGAGCTGGCGGCGCGCTATCCGGAGGGCGAGCAGGTGCCGGCGCCGCCGCACTGGGGCGGCTTCCGGGTGGTGCCGCGGGAGGTGGAGTTCTGGCAGGGCCGGGAGAACCGGCTGCACGACCGGCTGCGGTACGTGGCGGACGCGGACGGGGGCTGGCGGGTGGAGCGGCTCAGTCCGTGAACTCCGTCGACGGCGTCACCGCGGACGCCGGTTCGCCGGAGCCCAGGCCTCGGTCCAGCGCTCCGTCCAGCAGCCGTGCCCACTGCTCGACCACCCGTTCGCGGCGGTCCCCGTCGTCCGTGAGGAGGTTGGCGAGGCCCAGGCCGCGGGCCATGTCCAGGAAGCCCTGGACGGTTTCGCGGGCGCCGGGGCGACTCTCGTCGGCGCCGAGGAGGTCGACGGCGATGCGGTGCGTCTCGCGGCCGACGCGGGCCTCCAGCTCGGTGACCCGGCCGCGCAGCTGCTCCTCGTCGGACGCCGCCACCCACAGGTGGAGGGCGGCGCGGAACAGCGGGCCGGTGTAGAGGTCGACCAGGGCGGACACCACGGCCCGGCGGTCGCCGGCCGCCGCGCCCTCGGGGAACAGGGCGCGCAGCGCGCCGGATCGTTCCTCCGCCACGTACTCCACGGCCGCCGTGAAGAGGTCCTCGCGGGTCGGGAAGTGGTGCTGGGCGGCGCCGCGGGAGACTCCGGCGTGTTCGGCGACGACGGAGACCGTGGAGCCCGCCCAGCCGCGTTCGGCGAGGCAGGACACGGCGGCTTCGAGGAGCCGTCGCCGGGTGGCCCGGCTGCGGTCCTGCTTGGGAACGCGCTCCGCGCGGTCGGCCGTGTTCACGGCGCCGCTCACACCACCCATGGAGGATCCCGTCGTTCGAGGAAGGCCGTCATCCCCTCGCGGGCCTGCGGGGAGGCGAACAGCCGGGCCGAGAGCGCCGTCAGGTCGGCCGCGTCCCGGTCGAAGGCCTCCAGCACCCTAGCCGTGAGCAGCCGTTTCGTCTCGGCCAGAGCCTGTGGTGAGGCGCGCCGCACACCGTCCAGTACGGGTTCGAGTACGGCGTCCACGTCGTCGCCCGCCGCCGTGACCAGGCCGATCCGGGCGGCCTCGGCGGCGTCGAAGCGCTCGCCGGTGAGGTAGTAGCGGGCGAGGGCACGGGGGTCGGTGCGGGGCAGGAGGGGCAGGGCGATGACGGCGGGGGCCACGCCGATGCGGACCTCGGTGAAGGCGAACGTCGACGCGGTGGACGCGCCCGCGATGTCGCAGGCGGCGAGCAGGCCGAGGCCGCCCGCGCGGACGTGCCCGGCGACGCGGGCGACGACCGGTTTCGGCAGCTCGGCGATCTGCCGGAGCAGGCCGACGAGGGCGTCCGGGCCGGGCGGGTCGCGCAGGTCGGCGCCGGCGCTGAAGGTGTTGCCGGTGTGGGTGAGGAGGACCGCGCGGACGCCGGTGTCGCGACCGGCGTCGGCGAGGGCGGTGGCCAGGTCGCCGACGAGGGCGGCCGAGAGGGCGTTGCGGTTGTGCGGGGAGTCGAGGGTGAGGGTCTCGACGCCCCGCGCACGCGTGCGGCCGATCAAGGGCGCTTCCCCGGTCACGGGCGCTCCCCCGGTCGCGGATGCTTCCCCGGTCACGGGCGCTCCCCGGTCACGGATGCTTCCCCGGTCACGGGCGCTCCCCGGTCACGGATGCTTCCCCGGTCACGAGTGCTTCCCCGGTCGCAGGCGCTTCCCCGGGCACACCGTCGACGGGGGGTGACCCGGCGGACGGTCGTGGAGGGGCAGGTCGGCGGGCGGAACGTCTGGGTACTCGCTGCGGAACACGGTTCCTCCGGGACGGCCGGGAAGGGCTAGTACGACTTGGGCAGGCCCAGGGTCTGGTGGGAGACGTAGTTGAGGATCATCTCCCGGCTCACCGGGGCGATACGGGCCACGCGCGACGCCGTGATCAGCGAGGCCAGTCCGAACTCACGGGTGAGTCCGTTGCCGCCGAGGGTGTGCACGGCCTGGTCGACGGCCTTCACGCAGGCCTCCCCCGCCGCGTACTTGGCCATGTTGGCGGCCTCACCGGCGCCCATGTCGTCCCCGGCGTCGTACAGATGCGCCGCCTTCTGCGTCATCAGGCGGGCCAGTTCGAGGTCGATGTGGGCCTGGGCGAGGGGGTGGGCGATGGCCTGGTGGGCGCCGATGGGGGTCTTCCAGACGGTGCGCTCGCGGGCGTAGTCGAGGGCGCGGGTGAGCGCGTAGCGGCCCATGCCGATACCGAAGGCCGCCGTCATGATCCGCTCGGGGTTGAGGCCGGCGAAGAGCTGGAGGAGACCCGCGTCCTCGTCGCCCACCAGGGCGTCGGCGGGCAGCCGTACGTCGTCGAGGGTCAGCTCGAACTGCTTCTCGGCGGCGTTCAGTTCCATGTCGATCCGACGGCGCTCGAAGCCGGGGGTGTCGCGGGGGACGATGAACAGGCAGGGCTTGAGCTTGCCGGGGCGACCCTCTTTGGTGGGCACGGTCTCCATGCGGCCGACGACGAGGGTGGCGTCGGAGATGTCGACGCCGCTGATGAAGACCTTGCGGCCGGTGAGGATCCAGTCGCCGCCGTCGCGGCGGGCGGTCGTGGTGATGCGGTGGCTGTTGGAACCGGCGTCGGGTTCGGTGATGCCGAAGGACATCATGCGGGTGCCGTCGGCGAGGGTGGGGAGCCAGTCCTGTTTCTGGGCCTCGGTGCCGAAGCGGGCGAGGACGGTGCCGCAGATCGCCGGGGAGACGATCATCATCAGCAGGGGGTTGCCGGCGGCGCCCATCTCTTCGAGGACGAGGGAGAGTTCGGTGATTCCGCCGCCGCCACCGCCGTATTCCTCCGGCAGGTTGACGCCGATGTAGCCGAGCTTGGCGGCTTCCCGCCAGAAGTGTTCGTTGTCGGCGCCGAGGGTGCGGGGGTGGTTCCTGGCGAAGGTGGATACCGCTTCGCGGAGGGACTTGTGCTCGTCGGATTCGATGAGGGTGGTCACTGTGCTCCTTCGGGCTGCGGGTTTCGTCGTGACTGGTCGCGCCCACGCGGCCAAGCCGCATGTTCGATGCGGCCCCGCGCCCCTACTCGGCGTCTCCCTCCACTACGGCCAAGAGGGCGCCGACCTCCACTTGCCTGCCCGGTTCGGCGTTGAGGGAGGCCAGCGTGCCGGTGACCGGGGCGGTGATCCGGTGTTCCATCTTCATCGCCTCCAGCCACAGGAGGGGCTGGCCGGCCTGGACGGTCACCCCCTCCGTCAGGCCCTCCGCGACGCGGACGACCGTGCCGGGCATGGGGGCGAGGAGGGAGCCGGGGGCGTGCTGGGTGGCGGGGTCGGGGAAGCGGGGCAGGGCGGTGAGGCGGGTGCTGCCCACGTGGACCTGGTCGCCGTAGCGGGCGACCTCGTAGCGGCGCTGTACGCCGTCGGATTCGAGGACGACGAGGCGGGCGTCGGCGTGGACGACGCGTACGCCGTCGGCGGCGGGGCCGGTACGGGTGTGGTGGTAGCGGACCTCGTGCTCCTCGCCCGCCACGGCGTACCGCTTGAGCTGGGGCTGTGACGGGACGTTCCGCCAGCCGCCGCCGAACCGGGAGCGGCCGTGGGCGTCGGCGAGGGCGGCGGCCAGGGGCGCGAGGGGGTCCGGGGCCGGTGACGTCAGGCCGGCCAGGTGGCGGTCGTAGAAGCCGGTGTCCATGCGGGCGGACGTGAACTCCTCGTGCCGCAGGGAGCGCACGAGGAGGTCCCGGTTGGTGACCGGGCCGTGGATCGCGGCCCGTTCCAGGGCGCCGGCGAGGCGGCGGACGGCCTCGGCGCGGGTGGGTGCGTGGGCGACGGCCTTGGCGAGCATCGGGTCGTAGTGGACGCCGATGTCGTCGCCGTCGGTGCAGCCGGTGTCGAGGCGGATGCCGTCGGGGACGGTGAGGCGGTGCAGGCGGCCGGTCTGCGGGGCCCAGCCGTTCGCGGGGTCCTCGGCGTACAGGCGGGCCTCGACGGCGTGGCCACGCGCGGGCGGTGGGTCGGTTTCCAGGGCGTGGCCTTCGGCGATACGGAGCTGGAGGGCGACGAGGTCGACGCCGAAGACCGCCTCCGTGACGGGGTGTTCGACCTGGAGGCGGGTGTTCATCTCCAGGAAGTGCGCCTTGCCGTCCGCGACGAGGAACTCGACGGTCCCGGCGCCGGCGTAGTCGACGGCGCGGGCGGCGCGGACCGCCCGCTCGTACAGGTCCTGTGTGAGTGATGCGCTCAGGCCCGGTGCGGGGGCCTCCTCGATCACCTTCTGGTGGCGGCGCTGGAGGGAGCAGTCGCGGGTGCCGAGCGCCCATACCGTGCCGTGGGTGTCGGCGAGGATCTGCACCTCGACGTGCCGGCCGTTCTCGACGTAGGGCTCCACGAACACCTCGCCGTCGCCGAAGGCGCTCGCCGCCTCCGCGCGGGCGGCGGCCAGTTCGGCGTCGAGGTCGGCGAGGCGCCGTACGACGCGCATGCCGCGTCCGCCGCCGCCCGCCGCCGCCTTCACCAGCACCGGCAGGTCCGCCTCGGTGACCCGGCCGAGGGGCGCGACGCCCATCAGTTCCTTGGCGCGCGTCTTGGACGCCATCGCCTCGATGGCCTCGGGGGGCGGTCCGATCCAGGTCAGGCCCGCGTCGGTGACGGCGCGGGCGAAGCCGGCGTTCTCGGAGAGGAATCCGTAGCCGGGGTGGACGGCGTCGGCGCCGGCGGCGACAGCGGCCTTCACGATCAGGTCGCCGCGCAGGTAGGTGTCGGCGGAGGCGGTGCCCGGCAGTCGTACGGCCGCGTCGGCCACGCGCGTGTGGAGGGCGTTCTCGTCGGCGTCCGAGTGCACGGCGACGGTCCGGATTCCCGACTCACGGCAGGTGCGGAAGATCCGGCAGGCGATCTCGCCCCGGTTGGCGACGAGTACGGATGTGATCACTGGTCCCTCACCCCTCACATGCGGAAGACGCCGAAGCCACCGCGCACGCCCTGGTAGGGCGCGGTGTGGATGGCGGACAGGCACAGGCCGAGCACGGTGCGGGTGTCGCGCGGGTCGATGACACCGTCGTCGTAGAGGCGCCCGGACAGGAACATGGGCAGCGACTCGGACTCGATCTGCCGCTCCACCATGGCGCGCAGCGCCGCGTCGCCCTCGTCGTCGTACGGCTGTCCCTTCGCGGCGGCGGACTGGCGGGCGACGATGGAGAGCACGCCGGCGAGCTGCTGCGGGCCCATGACGGCGGACTTGGCGCTGGGCCAGGCGAAGAGGAATCGGGGGTCGTAGGCCCTGCCGCACATGCCGTAGTGGCCGGCGCCGTAGGAGGCGCCGAGGAGGACGGACAGGTGGGGCACGCGGCTGTTGCTGACCGCGTTGATCATCATCGCGCCGTGTTTGATGATGCCGCCCTGCTCGTACTCCTTGCCGACCATGTAGCCGGTGGTGTTGTGCAGGAAGAGGAGCGGGATGTCGCGCTGGTTGGCGAGCTGGATGAACTGGGCCGCCTTCTGCGACTCCTCGCTGAACAGCACCCCTCGGGCGTTGGCCAGGATGCCCACCGGGTAGCCGTGCAGGGCCGCCCAGCCGGTCGTCAGGCTCGTCCCGTACAACGGCTTGAACTCGTCGAAGTCGGAGGCGTCGACGATCCGGGCGATCACCTCGCGCGGGTCGAAGGGGGCCTTGAGGTCTGCGGGGACGATGCCGAGGAGTTCCTCCGGGTCGTACGTCGGCGGCTCGGCCGGGCCCGGATCGGGGTACGCCTTGCGGTGGCCCAGGCGGGCGACGACGCGGCGGGCCTGGCGGAGCGCGTCCGGCTCGTCCACGGCGAAGTGGTCGGCGAGGCCGGAGGTGCGCGCGTGCATCTCGGCGCCGCCCAGCGACTCGTCGTCGCTCTCCTCGCCGGTGGCCATCCTCACCAGCGGCGGCCCGCCGAGGAACACCTTGGCACGCTCCTTGACCATGATCACGTGGTCGGACATGCCGGGGACGTACGCGCCCCCGGCGGTCGAGTTGCCGAAGACGACGGCGACGGTGGGGATGCCGGCGGCGGACAGCCGGGTGAGGTCCCGGAAGATCGCGCCGCCGGGGATGAAGATCTCCTTCTGGGAGGGCAGGTCGGCGCCGCCGGACTCGACGAGGCTGACGCAGGGCAGCCGGTTGGCGAGGGCGATGTCGTTGGCGCGCAGGGCCTTCTTCAGCGACCAGGGGTTGCTGGCGCCGCCGCGCACGGTCGGGTCGTTGGCGGTGATCAGGCACTCGACGCCCTCGACGACGCCGATGCCGGTGACGAGGGAGCCGCCGACCGCGTGTTCGCTGCCCCAGGCGGCCAGCGGTGACAGTTCCAGGAAGGGCGTGTCGGGGTCGAGGAGCAGTTCGACGCGCTCGCGGGCGAGCAGTTTGCCGCGCTCCCGGTGCCGGGCGACGTACTTGTCTCCGCCGCCCGCCAGCGCCTTGGCGTGTTCGGTGTCGAGGTCGGCGAGTCTGGCGAGCATGGTCTCGCGGCTTGCCCGGTGGTCGGGGGCGGTGGGGTCGAGGGTGGAGGCGAGGACGGTCACAGGAGGGCCTCCGGGATGTCCATGTGCCGGGCGCGCAGCCATTCGCCGAGCGCCTTGGCCTGCGGGTCGAAGCGGTGCTGGGCGGCGACGCCCTCGCCGAGGATGCCCTCGACGACGAAGTTGACGGCGCGCAGCCCGGGGAGCGGGTGCCGGGTGACGGGCAGGTCGCGGGCCTCGGGGATCAGTTCCCGGAAGCGGTCGGTGGTCAGTTCGTGGGCGAGCCAGCGCCAGGCGTCGTCGGTCCGGACCCAGACGCCGACGTTGGCGTCACCGCCCTTGTCGCCGCTGCGGGCGCCGGCGACGAGGCCGAGGGGCGCGCGGCGGACGGGGCCGGGCGGGAGGGGTTCTGGCAGGGGCGGTTCTGGTACTTCCGTCAGTACGGCGGTGTCCTGGGCCGGCGCCACGGGCACCCGGCGCCCGTCGTGGAGGACGGCCACGTGGTCCACGGCCTCCCGCGGAACACGGGCGGCCTCGAACACGCCGTACGGGGCGCCCTTGCCCGGTGGGGCCGGCACGTGGAAGCCGGGGTAGCTGGACAGCGCCAGTTCGACGGCGGCCGCGCTCAGTACCCGGCCGACCTTCTCCTGCTCGGGGTCGCGCACGACGAGCCGCAGCAGGGCGCTCGCCGTCTCCTCGGTGGCGGCGTCGGGCCGGTCGGTCCGGGCCAGGTGCCAGCTCACCTCGGCCGGACGTGACCCGGACGCGGCGAAGAAGTCGCTCATCTGCTGTCGTACCAGCGCCGCCTTGGCCGGGATCTCCAGGCCGGTGAGGACGAAGACGACCTCGTTGCGGAAGCCGCCGAGGCGGTTGACCCCGACCTTGAGCTCCGGGGGCGGGGCCTCGCCCCGGACGCCGTCGATCCGTACCCGGTCGGGGCCGTCCCGCGTGAGCCGTACGGTGTCCAGGCGGGCCGTGGTGTCCGGTCCCGCGTACCGCGCCCCGGCCGTCTCGTACAGGAGCTGGGCGGTCACGGTGCCGACGTCGACGAGACCGCCGGTGCCGGGGTGCTTGGTGACGACGCAGCTGCCGTCCTCGTGGAGTTCGGCGAGGGGGAAACCGGGCCGCGGGGCGCCGCCCTCGCCGAAGAACGCGTAGTTCCCGCCGGTCGCCTGCGCCCCGCACTCCAGCACGTGTCCGGCGACGACCGCGCCCGCCAGCCGGTCGTACTCCGTCGGCGCCCAGCCGAAGTGCGCGGCGGCGGGCCCCGTGACCAGGGCCGCGTCGGTGACCCGCCCGGTGACCACCACGTCGGCGCCCGCGCGCAGGCACTCGGCGATGCCGAACCCGCCGAGGTAGGCGTGCGCGGCCAGCGCTCCCGGGTGGGCGGCGGTGAGGTCGTCGCCCTCGACGTGCGCGACCTGTACGGGGATGCCGAGCCGGTCGGCGAGGGCGCGTACGGCGTCGGCGAGTCCGGCGGGGTTGAGCCCGCCGGCGTTGGTGACGATCCTGACGCCCCGCTCGTGGGCGAGGCCGAGGCACTCCTCCAGTTGCCGCAGGAAGGTGCGGGCGTACCCGGCGCCGGGGTCCTTCAGCCGGTCGCGGCCCAGGATGAGCATGGTCAGCTCGGCGAGGTAGTCGCCGGTGAGGACGTCCAGCGGGCCGCCGGTGAGCATCTCGCGCATGGCGTCGAAGCGGTCGCCGTAGAAGCCGGAGGCGTTGCCGACGCGGAGCACGCTCACCGAACGGTTCCCTTCGGCGGGCGTCCGGTTCCCGGCGGCCCGGCGAAGGCCTGGGCGATGTCCAGCCACCGGTGGGCGTCCGGGCCTTCGGCGGTGAGGGCGATGTCGGCGCGGTGGGCGCGCTGGGTGACGAGGAGGCAGAAGTCGAGGGCGGGGCCGGTGACGCGTTGCGCCGCGTCCTCGGGGCCGTAGGTCCACACGTCGCCGCCGGGTGCGGTGAGTTCGACGCGGAACGGCTCGGCGGGCGGGGTGAGCCCGTGGGTGGCGTGGGCGAAGTCCCGGGCGCGGACGCCGATGCGGGCGACGTGCCTGAGGCGGTCGGTGGGCGGGCGCGTCACACCGAGGGTGTCGGCGATGTCGAGGCCGTGGGCCCAGGTCTCCATCAGGCGGGCGGTGGCCATGGAGGCGACGGCCATGGGCGGGCCGTACCAGGGGAAGCGGGCGCCGGGGGCCGCCTCGCGCAGCGCCTTGTCCAGGTCGGCGCGGCCTTCCCGCCAGGCGGCCAGCAGCTCGGCGGGGGCTCGCCGGGCGCCTTCGTCGGCGCCGTCGTCGACGTACCGGTCGGGTGCGGCGAGGGCCCGCTCCACCAGGACGCCGAAGCCGTCCTCGTCGGTGACGGCCAGCAGGGCGGCCCGGTCGGTCCAGGCCAGGTGCGCGATCTGGTGGGCGACCGTCCAGCGGGGCGCCGGGGTGGCGAGGCGCCACTCCTCGGGGCTCAGCCGGGCGACCAGCGCGTCGAGTTCCTCGCTCTCCTCGCGCAGGTCGTCGATCACGGGCGTCGGGTCGGACACGGGCGCTCCCCTCGGGCACGGCGGCGTACGGCGCGGTGTGGGGAGGAGCATGGCAGCGGCCCTGTAAACAATCAAGCACGCTTGCATGATTTGAGGCCCGGGTGATGCGGTGGGTGGCTCGGGTTCCTCGGGGGCCTTGGGCATCTCATGGAAAAGCGTGAACATTTCGCGGGAAATGTTCACGCTCCGCTCAGTTGAGCAGTTGGCGGGTCACCGTACGTCGGCCTCCGGCTCCGACAGCCGACGCTTCGCCCGCCCTCCCCGCCCCACCTGGGTCCGCACCGCGCCCATGCTGGCCGCGATGACCAGGGCGATGGCGGCGGACTGGGTGGCGGACAGGGCCTGGTCCAGGATGAGGAAACCGGCCGCGGCGGCGATGGCGGGTTCCAGGCTCATGAGGATGGCGAAGGTGGGCGCGGGCAAGCGGCGCAGGGCGAGGAGTTCGAGGGTGTAGGGCAGGACCGAGGAGAGCAGGGCGACCCCGGCACCCAGCGCGAGCGTGGTCGGTTCGATGAGCTTGCCGCCCGACTCTGCGATGCCCAGCGGCAGGAACAGCACCGCGCCGACCGCCATCGCCAGGGCCAGCCCGTCGGCCTGCGGGAAGCGGCGGCCCGTGCGCGCGCTGAAGACGATGTACGCCGCCCACATCACGCCCGCCGCCAGTGCGAAGGCGGCACCCACCGGGTCGAGGCTCTCGAAGCCGCCGCCCCCGAGGAGGAAGACGCCGGCCAGGGCGAGCGCGGCCCAGACCAGGTTGACCGCGCGGCGGGAGGCGAAGACGGACAGGGCGAGCGGGCCGAGCACCTCCAGGGTGACGGCGGGGCCGAGGGGGATGCGGTCGACGGCCTGGTAGAAGAGGCCGTTCATGCCGGCCATGGCGATGCCGAAGACGACGACCGTGCTCCAGTCGGCCCGGGAGTACCCGCGCAGCCGGGGGCGGCAGACCAGGAGCATGACGACGGCGGCCACGGCCAGCCGCAGTGTCACGACGCCGAGCGCGCCGGCCCGGGGCATGAGGCTCACGGCCAGCGCGGCGCCGAACTGCACGGAGAGGCCACCGGCGAGGACCAGCCCGACCGGCCCCAGGGAGCCCCGGCCGCTCGGGGTGCCGGTCGGGGCGGGCGTGGGCCCCGGGCCGCCCGCGGGTGCGGCGGCGGCCGGGGTGGACGGGGTGGCGGCGCTGGGGGTGGTCACGGGGCCTTCCTGGGACTCGGTGCGGAGAACGAAACCTGTGCCGGGCATCGCGTAGCGGCGCCCATCGCGCGTCGCGTCGCGGGTCGCGCGTCGCGTCGCGGGTCGCGCGTCGCGTCGCGGATCGCGCGTCGCGTCGCGGATCGCGCGTCGCGCTGCGCCGACCGGTCCAGGGTAATGACCTCCGGACAGGACCGTGCAATGTTTACGCACCTGACGATGGGTCCCTCACCCCGCCCGGGTCAACTCCGTCCGCCGTTCCGCCCGCCATCGCCCGCCGTTCCGTCCGCCATCACCCGCCGTTCCGTCCGTCATACGGACCGGGCCCCAGGGGCCTTGCGAAGGTGATCGCGGCAGGGTGGGAGGCGAGGGGGGCGGGAGAGGTGCGAGGACCGCTACGCCCGCCCCATGTCCACGACGTACTTCCCGCGCACGCCTCCCGCTTCCAGCCCGCGGTGCGCCTCGGCGATGCCGTCCATCGGCAGGACGGCGTGGATGACGGGGCGGACGTCTCCCTTCTCCGCGGAGCGGGTGAGTTCGGCCATGCGCTCCGCGGAGGGGTTGTTGCTGAAGAGCTTGATCCGCCGGGGCCGGAGGGCGGCCCGCAACCCCGTACCGAGCATGGACAGGACCATGCGGTCCGGGTCGAAGGCGAGAGCGACCATGCGTCCCCGCCGGTCGAGCCGGGCCTGGTAGGCGCCGAGATCGGTGCCCACCACGTCGACGACGACGTCGAAGCGGCCGAGGTCCTGTGGCCGGGTCGTGCGGTAGTCCAGGGCCGTGTCGGCGCCCAGTTCCCTGATCCAGTCGAGGTTCCGGGCGCCGGCGAGGGCGGTGACGTGGGCGCCGAGCGCCTTGCCGAACTGCACGGCGACACTGCCGACGCCCCCGGTGGCGCCGCGGACCAGGAGCCGCTCCCCGGGGGCGAGGCGCGCCTTGTCCGTCAGCGCGGTCAGCGCGGTGGTGCCCGAAACCGGAAGGGCGGCGGCCTCCAGCAGGCTCAGGTTCCCGGGCGCCGCGGCGAGCCGCTCCTCGGGGACGGCGACGTAGTCGGCGATGGCGCCGAAGGTGAAGTGCGGCATGACTCCCCACACCCCCTCTCCCACCTGCCGGCCGCGCACCCCGGGACCCACCTCCGCGACGCGGCCGGCGAAGTCGCCGCCCACGCCGCGGGGGAACGCGGCGCGGCTGAGTCCGCGCATCCGGCCCGCGCGGAAGGCGGTCTCCCCCGCGTCCACGCTGGCCGCGTGCACCTCGACCAGCACCTCTCCCGGCCCCGGACGCGGCTCGGCCACCTCGGCGACGCGCAGCACCTCGGGCGGGCCGAAACGGTCGTACTGGACGGCACGCATGCGGTTCTCCTGACTCTCAGCACTCTCCACCCCACCTAAACGGGGTGGCCCCCCACTTATGGTCGCTACCATAACCGGAGAGGCACCCCGATTGGCAATCCTGGAGGTCATGGTGGTCGGCAGTACGACCCGGCGCCCCTTGCGCGCGGACGCCCGGCGCAACTACGAACGCATCGTCGTCGCCGCCGAGGAGACGTTCACGGCCCAGGGCACCGACGCCTCCCTCGAAGAGATCGCCCGCCGGGCGGGGGTGGGCTCGGCGACCCTGCACCGGCACTTCCCCTCCCGGCGCTCGCTGCTGGAAGTCGTCTTCCGCGACCGCGCCGAAGCGCTGTGCTCGCGGGCCCGGGAGCACGCCCGGGGCAGCGATCCGGGCACCGCGCTCTTCTCCTGGCTGCGGGATTTCAACGCGTACGCGGCCACCAGCCGCGGTCTGGTCGGGTCGCTGCTGCGCGACGGCCGGGACGCCGACCTGCTGGAGGAGGACGACGGCTGCGCGGCGATGATCACCGCCGCGGCGGACGAACTGCTCCAGCGGGCCCGGCGGGCAGGCACGGTGCGCGCCGGTGTCCGCGCCGAGGACCTGCTCGCGCTCGTCGGCGCCGTCTCCCTCGTCACGGAGGAGGACGACGACGGAACGCGGGCGGGCCGGCTGCTGGACATCGCGATCGCGGGTGTGCGCTCCCACCCCTGCGAAGGCGGGACCGCACTCCCCGAAGGTTCCTGACCGCAGCCGAGGGGACGGCCGGTCGGCCGGACACCGCGACGGGTACCGTCCCCCTGGCGAATGCCGATGCCCGCCGCCCCCACCACACTCCCGAGGTCCCGTGCGACGACTCCTTGCCCGTCTCTGGCGGCTCCTGCGTCCCTTCCAGAGCCGCCTCATGTGGTTCCTCAACGCCAAGTTCGTCGTCGGCGTGACCGGCGTCGTGCGCGACGGCGAGGGGCGGGTCCTGATGCTGAGGCACCGGATGTGGCCGCCGGGCCGCCAGTGGGGTCTGCCGAGCGGCTTCGCGCACAAGGGCGAGGACTTCCGGGAGACCGTGGTCCGCGAGGTCAGGGAGGAGACCGGCCTCGACGTGGAGGTGGGCCGCCTGGTGATGATGAACAGCGGCTTCCGTACCCGCCTCGAAGTGGCCTACGAGGCCCGCCTGCTCGGCGGTGAGCTGCGCGTCGACCCCTTCGAGATCCTGGAGGCCCGCTGGTGCCGCCCGGACGACCTCCCCGAGGGCGCGCAGCCGGTGTGCGGTCCGCTGGTACGGGGCGAGACGGCACTCTGAACCCCCTTCGCCGTGCCGATCTCCGACTGGATCCAGCCGGGTCGCCCACACGCCCACGCACCTGAAGTACCACTTCGAGAAGTGCCCCCGGCACGACGGGCGTACGGTCGAAGCCGTACCGAGGAGGTCTTCCGATGCGCAGCGTGACCTGTTCGATGAGCGTCTCGCTCGACGGCTACATCGTCGGGCCGGACGGCGACTTCGACTGGACGGCGCCCGGCGACGACGTCTTTGGCCACTGGATCGACGAGATCCGGCAGGTCGACGTCCACCTGATGGGACGACGGCTGTACGAGACGATGCTGTACTGGGAGACCGCCGGCCAGGACCCGTCGCTCGACGACTCCACCCGCGAATGGATCTCGCTCTGGAATCCGCTCCCCAAGGTGGTGTTCTCCACCACGCTGTCGGAGGTGCGGGGCCATGCCCGGTTGGCCTCCGGGAGCCTGGCGGAGGAGATCGAGCGGCTGCGGGCCGATCCCGGTCAGGGCGAGATCGCGATCGGCGGCGCGACACTCGCCGCCGAGGCGGCCGCGTCGGGCCTGATCGACGAGTACCGGGTCATGGTCTACCCGGTGCTGGTCGGCGGTGGCATCCCGTTCTTCCCGAGGGACGAGCGCCGGGTGGACCTCGAACTCGTCGAGACCCGCACCTTCAACTCACGCGTCGTCCACCTGCGCTACCGCGTGGCAGGCCGGGCGGTGCCCTGACCACGCGGCCTGGCGGGGCGGGACCCGCCGGAGCGCCCCTGACCCCGGGGGGGCCTAATGAGCGATCCCCGCGCCGCCCATCGACAGACCCAGCCCCTCGGTGTCGTCGAACGTGTCCGCGTACAGCCGGGTGACGCCCTCGGTGCCGGGTCCCTCCGCCGTACCGGGCAGCAGCCATGCGACGCCGTCGACCGTGTCGCTGCCCGGCGCGGCCACCACGAGGTCGGCACGGCCGTCGCCGTCCAGGTCGGTGAGGCCGACCGAAGCGCCGAAGTCGGCGTCCCCGCCCGGGGCGGCGCCGAGGTCGCCCCCGTCGAACAGCCGGGCGCCCGCTCCGGTGAGGCCGTCCGGCCCGCCCGGCAGGAACAGCACCTGCTCCGGACCCGGCTCCCCGTAGATGTCCCACCGGGGCGCCCCGGCCACGACGTCCGCGTACCCGTCACCGTTGACATCCCCGGTGTCCAGGGCGTAGAAGCGGGCGTCCTCGTCCTGAGGTTCCTCGCCCGGCACGCCCGGAGTGTCCCGGTCGACGGTCGTCGTCCGCTTCCCGGGACCGGCCTCGGACCCGTACACCACCGTCACCGAGCTGCGACTCGCGTCGCCGCCCCGGGGGCTCAGGACCAGGTCGCCGTAGCCATCGCCGTCCACGTCGCCGACCGACCCCCTCCCCGCGTCGGGCAGGCGCGTGCCCTCGAACTGTGTAAAGCCGTCCCGGCCGCCGCGCAGGTAGCTCACCGGCTGGTTCCTTTCGGACCAGGGAACCTCCGGTCCCGTGTCGGCGTCGTGAAAGCTCACCAGGTCGTCGATGCCGTCGCCGTCGAGGTCACCGGCGAGGAGGTCGCCGTAGTTCGCGTCGGCCACGTCCGGCGCGGGACGGCGGGGTGCGGGGACGCGGGCCGTCCCGGCCGGGGTGCCGTCGCGCCCGAAGGGCCCTTTGAGCAGCCCCTTGTCGGAGCCGAGCCCGAAGACCAGGTCGGCGTGCCCGTCACCGTCGAAGTCACCGGCGGCGAGCTGCTCGTCCAGGATCGGGTCGTTGTCCCAGGCGACGTCACTGCGCCCCGTCCCCGGCACCCGGGCCGCCCGCGACAGCCCCTCCTCGGAACCCCACATGATGACCACGCTCGGCTCCCAGTCGAAGACGGCGGCGGCGAGATCCGTGTACCCGTCCTCGTCGAAGTCGCGGGCCACCACGTCGGTCCCGAAGAAGGCCTCGTCGCGGTTGTTCCCCGGTATCGCGGGGTCGTCCTGCGTCAGGTACTGACAGCGGCCGAGCCCCGTCCCGTTCCCCACCCCGTACGCGACCTCGATACTTCCCCCTCCGGCCCCGCCCTCCACGGATCCCCCCGCACCGAAGGCCAGGTCGGGGTGCCCGTCCCCGTCGAAGTCGGCGGCGGGTACGGCGCCGGTCGGCGCGGGCCGGTCCGACGCGGGCCCCGCCGCGGGCGCGGCACCGTGGGTGCTGGTGCGGCAGCCGTGCGGCGCGGCGATGTCCTGCGGCCCGTCGTCGGCGACCACGAGCCCCGCGACGACCGCCAACGCGACGACGGCCGCCGCACCGCCCCCGATCACCCACGACCGCTTGCCGCCGCGTCGCCGCGGCCTTTCCGCCTGGTCACCCGAACCGCTCATACGGACGATCACGCTCCGGTGGCGTCCCACGGTTCCGGTCCCGCACCCCGACCAGGGCCCTCGGCTTCCACCACCGGCCGCGGCGGCGACCCGCCGTCAGACGGGCCGGGTGCGGTACACGCCGCCGGGCCCCGTCACACGAGCTGGTCCAGCGAGGACTCCAGGCCCCGGCGACGACGTACATGGCCGCGTCGCCCCGCCAGTGCCGCCATCAGCGTCCACACGACCGTGCCGGCGATCAGCCCGTTCAGACGGCCCGCGGCATCCACCTCGTCCGCCTGCTCCATCGGCACCTCACCGTCGGGATCACGGATCACGGCGAGGCGGTCCCCCACCTTGGGGGCCCCGGCGTCGCCGTTGTACGCCAGCTTCTCCTTCAGCTCCGTGCCGTCGGTTCCGCGAACGGTGTAGCGGTGGTTGTCACCGGACGTACCGGCCGCGCTGTCCGCCACGATCACGACGTTCACTCGCTCTCCCCGCGCTTCGAGCACCGCCTCCGGCGCGTACTGGACGGCGCCGACGAGGACGAACAGCGCGGGGACCGGGGTCAGCAGGGACAGCCAGACGGCACGGTGCAGCACGCTCAGCAGGACCAGGAACGCGAGGCACAGCACCACCCCCACCGAGATGGGGACGGCTATCAGGTCCGGGTACAGGTACCCGGCCGCCGCGGTGACCGCGGCGGCCGCCCAGCCGAAGAGGACCAGCCCGACCGTGCGCCGGACCGACGTCCACGGGGTGACGCCTCCTGCGCGCGCGGCTCCCGCCGATGCGGTCGCGCCGAAGTCCGTACCTGTCGACATCCCGCTCCTTCACCCGCCGTGGTGAGCCGGCCCGTTCCCTCCCGGCACGGTCGGCACCCTACCGAGCGACCGGCCTCCCTCACTCCTGCCGCCGCCCCACGGCCAGCAGGTGCGAACTCGCCGCCGGCAACTCCGGGTAGGGTGCTCAGCCGGTCCGCCTCGTCGACGGCCTCGCTGTAGAACCTCACGATCTCCGGGGTTACCTCAAGGCTTGTCATCCGCGCATTCTGGTGGCCGCCCGGCGAAGCGGTCCATACGGCGCGGACCTGTTGCTACGCCTCGCCGCTGCCGCCAGGCCGATGGGCCACGAAGGAACCGAGGCCGACCTCGGCGCGGATCAGCCCTTCCACTTTGAGATGGGCCAGCGCCTTCTGAGCAGTCGACGCGGCGATACCGAACTCGGCCGACAACTCGACCACCGACGGAACCCGAGCGCCCACGGGATAGGTGCCGTCCGCGATACGCGCCTCGATGGCAGCGGCGACCTGCCGCCAGACGGGCCGGGTGCGGTCAAGCTCGGGAGTCATGCAGTGGACGCTAGAACTCTGCGGTAGACCGCGCGACCGCGGTAGACTGCGGTAGACTGCGGTAGACCGAGTTGACGGCCCAACTGAAGACCCCCGCGACGGGTGGAGCCGTCCGGGGGCGTGGCCACCAGCCGAACCAGAAGGAGCTGATGACATGACCGAGCCTATCGGCCGCCTCGTCACGTGGTTGAGCCTGCTGCTCAAACCCCGAGGCACTCACCGCCGCACCAGCCTGCGACCGACGACCCGCACCGCACCGCACCACCCGGCCACCGTCGGCATGGTGCCCCTTCCCCTCCACCGCAGCCCCTACGGTCTCCCCTCCATCCTCGACGGAGCCGAGACAGTGGCCGTACGCCCGTACGTCCTCGTAGACGCGCCGTACGAGCTGGAGGTGGCGGCATGACGCAACCACGCGAACCCCGCCTGCTCCCCTGGTCCGGCCCCGAGGGCAAGCCCTGTTACCTGATCACCGACGACGACGGCGGCCCCGTCTCGCGGCTGGCCGACACCACGGAGTCCACCCAGCTCGGGATGGGCCTCGAACTCCTGGCCCACGCCCGCTGTCTCCTCCCGGACACCCCGCACGGCGAGCTCCGCTACCTCGCCGAGCGACTGGCGGAGTGCCTCGCCGACGTCCTTCGGGTGGCCGAGAGTCGCGGCCGGCGGCTGGAAGCCTTCGACTCGGCGAGCTGAGAAGCCGACGAGGGGTGGCGGCCCCGGCTCCTCCCCGGGGCCGCCCCGGCTCGGCCACATGTTGAGCGAGGGTGAGCCGCTGCCTCTACGGTGTCCGCGGGAAGGTTCACCGATCGGCTCGGAGATGCCATGGCGCCGCAGATGAAGTTGGCCGCGATCACCCTCGACTGCCCTGACCCGCTGGCTCTGGCGGCGTTCTATCAGCAGGCCACCGGTCTTGAGGTCCACCCGGATACGGATGCCGACTTCGCGGGTCTCAACCGTGAGGACGGCCTCTTCATCGGATTCCAGCGGGTCGACGACTACCGGGCGCCGGTCTGGCCCGGCCAGAGCGTTCCCCAGCAGCTGCACCTCTGCTTCGACGTCGCGGACCTGGACGAGGCGGAGGCCCGGCTGCTGGAGCTGGGTGCGGGGAAGCCGGATCACCAGCCTCATGAGGCTGCCAGGGCGCGTGTACTCACCGACCCGGCCGGTCATCCCTTCTGCATCTGCCGGGGCTGATCAGCGTCCTCCCGTGGCCGGCAGAGCCGGCTGGGGCTCTCGGGCCCGCCGGGCCGTCGATCCGCTCTCAGATGAGCGCGTTAAGTACATCGACCCGACTTTGTTCACGCTTTCTTCGACCTCCCCCGGCGGAGGGACCGCCGCCGCCCGCCCGTTACTTCCCCTCCAACGCCTCCGCCAGTACCTCCGCCAGATGCCGTCCCCGCACCCCGCCCAGCTGCTCCAGCTGCGTCCGGCACGAGAAGCCGTCCGCCAGGACCACCGCCCCGTCCGGTGCCTCGCGCACCGCCGGGAGCAGCTGGTCCTCCGCGCAGGCGGCCGACACCTCGTAGTGGCCCTTCTCGAAGCCGAAGTTGCCCGCGAGGCCGCAGCAGCCGCCGCTCAGCTCGCCGGTCAGGCCAGCCGCCTCGCGCAGGCGGCGGTCGGCCGCGTCGCCCAGGACCGCGTGCTGGTGGCAGTGGGTCTGGCCGGTGGCCGGGCGGTCCACGGCGGGCGGTGTCCAGTCGGGGGCGTGGCGCTCCAGGGCCTCCGCGAAGGTCAGCACGCGGGCCGCCAGCCGAGCCGCTCGCGGATCGTCGTGCAGCAGCTCGGGCAGGTCGGTGCGCAGGGCGGCGGCGCAGCTCGGTTCCAGGACGACGACCGGCGCGGACGTCTCCAGCACCGGGGCCATCAGGTCCAGGGTGCGGCGCATCACCGCTCGGGCGCGGTCCAGTTGGCCCGTGGAGACGTACGTCAGGCCGCAGCAGACCCGGCCCCGGCGGGCGGTCAGCAGCGAGGCCGCCGACTTCGACGTACCGTCGCCGATCACGGCGCGTCCCCGCAGCGTCGGCGGCAGCACCACCCGCAGCCCCGCCGCCTCCAGCACCCGTACGGCCGCCCGGCCCACGGAGGGGGAGAGGTGCTCGGTGAAGGTGTCGGGCCACAGGACGACCAGGCCGCCCCCACCAGCCGAAGCCTCACGCCTACGCCACCACCGGCTGAACGTCTCCCCCGCCAGCCGCGGCACCTCCCGCTCCCCCGCGATGCCGCCCAGCCGTTTCGCCACCGCCGCCAACGGCCGTACGGAGGCAAGCGCGTTGACGACCGGCGCCACCCGCGCCCGCGCCGCCCACCGCAGCCACACCGGCAGCCACCCCATCGCGTAGTGGGCGGCGGGACGGCGGCGGCCCGCGTAGTGGTGGTGCAGGAACTCCGCCTTGTACGTGGCCATGTCGACCTCGACCGGGCAGTCGGAGCGGCAGCCCTTGCAGGACAGGCACAGGTCGAGGGCGTCACGGACCTCCGTGGAGCGCCAGCCGTCGGTCACCAGCTCGCCGGCGAGCATCTCGTGCAGCAGCCGGGCACGTCCGCGCGTGGAGTGCTCCTCGTCTCCCGTCGCCCGGAACGACGGGCACATCACCCCGGAGCCGGACACCGACGTCGTACGGCACTTGGCGACGCCGACGCAGCGGCGTACCGCCGCCGAGAAGTCGCCGCCGTCGGACGGGTAGCCGAAGGCGACGTCCACCGGCTCGCGCGGCAGGACGGAGAAGCGGAGGTTCGCGTCGAGCGGGGCCGGGCGGACCAGCATGCCCGGGTTGAGGAGGTCGTCCGGGTCCCAGACGGCCTTCGCGCGCTCGAAGAGGGCGACGGTCTCCTGCCCGTACATCCTCGGCAGCAACTCCGCCCGCGCCTGGCCGTCCCCGTGCTCCCCGGAGAGGGAGCCGCCGTGCGCCACGACCAGGTCGGCCAGTTCCTCCGAGAAGCGGCGGAAGCGGGCGATGCCGGCGTCCGTCAGCAGGTCGAAGTCGACGCGTACGTGGATGCAGCCGTCGCCGAAGTGCCCGTACGGCGTGCCGCGCAGGTCGTGGGCGGACAGCAGGCCCCGGAAGTCACGCAGGTAGGCGCCCAGCCGCTCCGGCGGCACCGCGCAGTCCTCCCAGCCGGGCCACGCCTCCGAGCCGTCCGGCATCCGCGTCGCCGTACCGCTCGCGTCCTCCCGGATCCGCCACAGCGTCCGCTGTCCGGCCGGGTCGGTCACCACCAGCGCGTCCACGACATCGGCCGCACGCACGACCGCCTCCGCACGCGCGCGTGCCTGTGCCGCCGACTCGCCGCCCGTCTCCACGAACAGCCACGCCCCGCCCCGGGGGAGCAGGGCCGCGGCCGAATCCGGCACCAGGTCCGCCGCCATGCCCTCCACCGTCAGCGGGCCCAGCGGCAGCAGTCCGGCCGCCGCCTCGGCCGCTCCGGCCTCGTCGGCGTAGCCGAGCACCGCCAGCGCACGCGCGCGCGGTGCCTCGACCAGCCGGACCTCCGCCTCGGTCAGCACGCCCAGCGTGCCCTCCGAACCGCAGAAGGAGCGGGCGACGTCCGCGCCCCGCTCCGGCAGCAGCGCGTCCAGCGCGTAGCCGGAGATGCGTCGGGGCAGGTCGGGGAAGCCGGTGCGCAGGCGCGCCAGGTCGCCGTCGACCAGCTCGCGCAGGCCCTCCGGCGCGCCTGCCCACTCCCGCCCGAGCCGCAGCCGCTTCCCCCGCGCGGTGAGCACCGTCAGCTCGCGCACGCTGTCCGCCGTCGTGCCCCACGCCACCGAGTGGGAGCCGCACGAGTTGTTGCCGATCATCCCGCCGAGCGTGCACCGGCTGTGGGTGGAGGGGTCGGGGCCGAAGCGCAGGCCGTGCGGGGCGGCGGCGTCCTGGAGGCGGTCGAGGACCAGGCCGGGCTGGACGACCGCCGTGCGGGCATCGGGGTCGAGGGAGACCAGCCGGTTCATGTGCCGGGTGAAGTCCAGGACGACACCCGTGCCGGTCGCCTGCCCCGCGATCGACGTACCCCCGCCCCGCGCCACGACCGGCACCGCGTGCGTCCGGCACACCTCCAGTACGGCGGCCACGTCGTCGGCGTCCCTCGGCGCCACCACGCCGAGCGGGACCCGCCGGTAGTTGGACGCGTCCATGGTCGTCAGGGCCCGGGAGGTGACGTCGAATCCGACCTCGCCCCGGACGGCCTTGCGCAGTGCTGCCTCCAGATCGGTCATGCGTCCAGGATGGGGTCTTGTAGCTCGGCACAGGTCCGCGAGACGGAGAATCTCGTCTCATCGGACGGACATCTCCCCGTTCGGTTTCGCCCAGGGGCTACGCTCCCGCTCGTGGCTGAGATCCAGATTCCTGCTGACATCAAGCCCGCGGACGGTCGATTCGGCGCGGGTCCCTCCAAGGTGCGGGTTCAGGCGCTGGACGCCCTGGCCGCCACCGGTACGTCCCTGCTCGGCACCTCCCACCGCCAGGCCCCGGTCAAGAACCTGGTCGGCAAGGTCCGTGAGGGCATCCGCGAGCTGTTCCGGCTCCCCGACGGTTACGAGGTGATCCTCGGCAACGGCGGCTCCACCGCGTTCTGGGACGTCGCGACCCACGGCCTGATCGAGAACAGGTCGCAGCACCTGAGCTTCGGCGAGTTCTCCTCCAAGTTCGCCAAGGCCGCGAAGCTCGCCCCCTGGCTGGCCGAGCCGACCGTCGTCTCCTGTGACCCGGGCACGCACCCCGAGGCGCGGGCCGAGGCCGGCGCGGACGTGTACGCGTTCACCCACAACGAGACCTCGACCGGCGTCGCCATGCCCATCAAGCGGGTCGCCGGCGCCGACGAGGGCTCCCTCGTGCTGGTCGACGCGACCTCCGGGGCCGGTGGCCTGCCCGTGGACATCGCCGAGACCGACGTCTACTACTTCGCCCCGCAGAAGTCCTTCGCCTCCGACGGCGGCCTGTGGATCGGCGTCTTCTCCCCGGCCGCGATCGAGCGCGCCGAGCGGATCCACGCGAGCGGCCGGCACGTCCCGGAGTTCTTCTCGCTGCCGACCGCGATCGACAACTCCCGCAAGAACCAGACGTACAACACCCCGGCGCTGGCCACCCTGTTCCTCCTGGGCGAGCAGCTGGACTGGATGAACGGCCAGGGCGGCCTGGACTTCACCACCGGCCGCACCAAGGACTCCTCGTCCCGCCTGTACGCCTGGGCGGAAGAGTCCAAGTACGCCACCCCGTTCGTCTCGGACCCGGCCAAGCGCTCGCAGGTCATCGGCACGATCGACTTCTCCGAGGACATCGACGCCGCCGCCGTCGCCAAGGTGCTGCGCGCCAACGGCGTCGTCGACACCGAGCCGTACCGCAAGCTGGGCCGCAACCAGCTGCGCGTCGCGATGTTCCCGGCGATCGACCCGGCGGACGTCGAGGCGCTGACCAAGTGCGTCGACTACGTGATCGAGAAGCTGTAGCGACAGCGGTCGTACGACGAGGGGCGCCCGGCGAATCGCCGGGCGCCCCTCGTCGCTTCCCCGCCCCTACCGGCTGAGCCGCTGGAAGCGTCGCACCGCCAGCGGCAGGAAGATCGCCGTCAGCACCACCGGCCACACGCCCGCCATCAGCAGCGAGTGCTGTTCCACCCACGAGTCGCCGCCGCCGACCGGCGTGCCGAACAGCTCGCGGGCGGCCGCCGCCGTGGACGAGATGGGGTTCCAGGCGGCCACCCAGCCCAGCCAGTCGGGCATGAGCTGCGGGGCGACGAAGATGCTGGAGATCATCGTCAGCGGGAAGGCGACCGCGAACAGGCCGCCCGCCGCCTCCGGGTTGGGGACCAGCAGGCCGAGCCACACCCCGAGCCAGATCAGCGCGAACCGCAGCCACAGCAGCAGCCCGAACGCGGCCAGGAAGCCCCAGCCGCCGTCCGGACGCCAGCCCATGGCCAGCGCCGTCAGCACCAGGATCGTCAACTCGGCGCAGGCGACGACCAGATCGGTCACCCCGCGTCCGGCCACCACCGCGGACGACGCCATCGGCATGGAGCGGAACCGGTCGATGACGCCCTTGGTGGAGTCGTACACGACGACGGTCGCCGTGTTGATGAAGCCGAACGCCATGGTCATCACGAACATGCCCGGCATCAGGAAGTCCTTGTAGTCCCCGCCGCCCGGCACGGTCATCGCACTGCCGAAGACATAGCCGTAGAGGAGGACGGACAGGATCGGGAAGCCGAGCTGCCAGGCGATGTTGACGGGCTGACGCTTGTAGTGGGTCAGGCCGCGGCGGACGATGTTGCCGCAGTCGGCGATCGCCCAGTACAGCCGCCCGCGGTCACGAGGGCCTCCCGTGGTCAGGTCGAGGGCGCTCACGCCGCCACCTCCTGCTTCTCAGCACTCGTACGGTGTCCGGTCAGGCGCAGGAACACGTCGTCGAGGCTCGGCCTGCGCAGCCCGATGTCCTCCACCCGGACCCCCTCGTCCTGAAGGGTGCGCGCCACCTCGGTCAGCGCGGACACCCGGTCGGTGACCGGAGCGTGCACCCGCAGCGCCACCTCGTCGGTCTCGGGCTCACCGTCGCAGACGCGGGCGACCACCTTCACCACCCTCGGTATCTCGGCCCGCTCGGCGACCACGACCTCGACGCGGTCGCCGCCGACCAGGTTCTTCAGCCCGTCCGGGGTGTCGTCGGCGATGGCCCGGCCCTGGTCGATGACGGTGATGCGGGAGGCGAGCTTGTCGGCCTCCTCCAGGTACTGCGTGGTCAGCAGCACGGTCGTGCCGCTCGCCACCAGCGCGCGGACGGAGTCCCAGACCTCGCCGCGGCTGCGGGGGTCGAGGCCCGTCGTCGGCTCGTCCAGGAACAGCACGGACGGCGCGAGGATCATCGACGCGGCGAGGTCGAGGCGGCGCCGCATGCCGCCGCTGTACTTGCCGACGCCCAGGTCGGCGGCGCCGGTCAGGTCGAACTGCTCCAGCAGCTCGACGGCCCGGGCACGGGCCCGCCCGCCGCCCAGGTGGAACAGGCGCCCGAACATCTCCAGGTTCTGCCGGCCGGTGAGCACCTCGTCCACGGCCGCGTACTGGCCGGTGAGGCCGATCCGCGCCCGTACCTCGCGCGCCTGCCGGGCGACGTCGAGGCCGGCCACCTCGGCCCGTCCCCCGTCCAGCCTCAGCAGCGTGGACAGGATGCGCACGGCGGTGGTCTTGCCGGCGCCGTTCGGCCCGAGCAGGCCGTGCACGGTGCCCTCGCGGACGGTCAGGTCGAAGCCGTCGAGGGCGCGTTTGTCGCCGTACCGCTTCTCCAGTCCCTCGGCCCGTACCGCGTGTGCGTCGCTCATGGGTCCCCCTTCACTCCTTAACTGAGTACACCGTACCCGATTGCGCGTACACCGTACCCAGTTTATTTTCGCGGATTTAAACTGACCCCATGGCAAGCGGTACGGAGAGCAGCGGCAGCGGTGACATCGGCCGCACCCTCGATCTGTTGTGGGACACCGGCAGGCGGCCCAGCCGGGGGCCCAGACCCGGCCTGACGCTGGAGCGGATCGTGGAGGTCGCCGTCGAGGTCGCGGACCGCGACGGGCTCGGCGCGGTCTCGATGCGCCGGATCGCCACCGAACTGGGCACCGGGACCATGTCCCTGTACCGCTACGTCCCCGGCAAGGGCGAGCTGATCGACCTGATGCTGGACCGTGTGCAGCGCACGTCACAGGAGCCCGGCGACCTCGGCGACGGCGACTGGCGCTCGGCGCTGGAGGCGCTCGGCCGCGCCACCCTCGCCCTCTACCGCCGCCACACCTGGCTGCTGGAGGTCAACCAGTCCCGCCCGGTCCTCGGCCCGAGCACCCTGGACGGCATGGAGAAGGTGCTCACCCGGATCAAGCCGATGGGCCTCACCGACCCCGAGCTGGTGTCGGCGATCATCATGATCGACGGGTATGTCGTCGGCGCCGCCCGCACGCAGGTGCACGGGGAGGAGGCCGAGCGCAGTTCCGGGCTGACGGACGCGCAGTTCTGGCAGGCCCAGGAGCCGGTGCTGGTGAAAGCCATGACCAGCGGGCGCTACCCCGTCCTGGCCTCCCTCACCGAGGACGCCTTCGGCACGGGCTTCGACCACTTCGAGTTCGGGCTGCAGCGCATCCTGGACGGGCTGGAGGTCCTGGTGGCCGCGCGGCGCGCGGCGGACGGTTCCGCCGGCTCAGCTACGCCGGAAGAGCCGTCGTAGCCCGAAGAACACGGCGGCGCACGCGACGACCAGGCCGACCGCCCCGACCTTGAGAGTGTCCCCGCCCGACCCGTCGGACCCCGCGGAGTCCTCACCCAAGGCTCCGGAGCCGCCGCCTCCCGACTCGCCGCCGCTCCCGGGCGCGTCCTCGGCCTTCACGGGGCTGCTCTCACCTTCCATGCCGAGCAGCAGCTTCTCGCCGTCGGTGGTGTAGGTGACGGACTCGCCCTGCCCGAGCGGCACGCTGATCCGCCCCTTGCGCTGGATCTTCCCGCCGTTCCAGTCGTACCAGATGCCGCCGAGATAGCCGCGCACGCCGAGCCGCTCGCCGTCCGGGGAGAAGGCGGCGTCGGTGGCCCAGAGCTCGACGGGGGCGGCGCGCCGGAAGACGTTGGTACCGGAGGCGGACAGCTTCTCCGGGCCCTCGTACAGGTGCCCGCCGTCCTCCTTCTTGTCGATGATGTAGACCCGCCCGGTCTTCGGGTGGACGACCATCGACTCCGCGTCGCGGGCGCCGTCCGCGTACTTCACGACGTACTGCGTCGCCTCGACCGTCTGGTCCTTGAGCTCCTTCGGCTCGGGCAGCTCGTAGATCCACACGTGCGGCCAGGTGCCGCCGAGGTTGTCGCCGATGTCGCCGACGAAGATCCGGTTGCCCGGCCCGACGGAGATCGCCTCGACGTCCCGGGGCGAGCCGACGCCGGTGAGCGCGACGCGGGCGACGGTCTCGCCGGTGGAGCCGTCCACGGCGTAGAGGTACGGCCCGTTGTCCTGGTCGTTGTGGGTCCAGTAGACGCCGGGGTGCAGACGCGAGGCGGCGAGCCCGCTGGACTCGGTGATGCGCGGGTCCTTGATCGTGAAGCCGTCGCTCCCGGCGACCCCGTCGGCGGCGGAGGCGGGCGCGGCGAACGCGCCCACGAGAAGGGCCGAGGCGAGGAGGGCGAAAGATCGGCGCATGCGCCAAGACTGCCATCCCGAGCGGGCGTTCACGGCGCGGGCCTCCCCAGGTGGCCGGGCTCACATCGCGCCGGCCAGGCCGATCATCCATGATGAGCGGATGCTCAGGTTCATGTTTGTCGGTGACTCCATGACGATCGGGAGCGCGGGCGAACACACGTGGCGCTACCGGATGTGGCGACACCTGCGCGACTCCCACGGCCGCCCCTTCGCGTTCGTCGGCCCCCGCGAGACGCTGCACGACCGGTCGACGGACGCCCCCACCTCGTACGCCTACGCCGACCCCGACTTCCCCCGCGCCCACCTGGCCGGCTGGGGCGAGGGCTGGCACCACATGGCCCCGCTGATCGGCGAGACGGTACGGACCTGCCGCGCGGACGTCCTCCTGGTCTCCCTGGGCCTGATCGACCTCGGCTTCTACACGAACGCGGAGCAGACGGCCGACAACGTCCGGGCCTTCGTCGCCGAGGCGCGCTCGGCCAACCCGCGCGTACGCATGGCCGTGATGCCGGTGATCCCGAACATCCGGGTGGAGACCGACGCGTCCTTCGCCGAGCAGGTCACCCGCTTCAACGAACTCCTCGCAAAGACCACCGCCGACCTCGACGAACCCGGCTCCTCGCTGCTCCTGGTCCCGCCGCCGGTGTCGTACGACTTCCACACGGACACGTACGACGGCACGCATCCCAACGAGAGCGGCGAGCACAAGATCGCGGAGGCCTTCGCGGAGGCGATGGACGAGGCGTGGGGGCTGGGCGGGCCCTACTCCCCCACCCCGTAGGCCGCCTCCCCCGCCCCGTGGGCCGACCGGATCGCCCGGACCGCCCGGGCCAGGTGGTCGGTACTGTCCCGCTCTGGCATATGCGCGTCCTCCCGTGCCCTGGGTGCCGTGCGTATCGTTGTACCGCGCGGCTGTACTCGTCCACGAGGGCAGCCGGAAGGAACGAGATGCTCGACACCAACACCCGGCGGTTGGGCGCGTGGTCCGAGCAGCTGGAGCGGGTGCCGCTCGCCGAGAGATTCAGGGTCGAAGTCGTCGGCGGCAACGTCCACATGACACCGCAGCGAACCGTTCCGGGCAGGAGCTGGACCTCACCGGCACCGTCCTCGGCCTCACCCTCAGGACGGACACCTTCCCCCGCGACTGACCGCACGGACCGCTTGCCTGGAGTGCACTCCAAGTCGTTGGCTTGGGGACCATGAAGTACACGCAGCTCGGACGCACAGGACTCAAGGTCAGCCGACTCGTCCTCGGGACCATGAACTTCGGCCCGCAGACCGACGAGGCCGACAGCCACGCGATCATGGACGCGGCGCTGGACGCCGGCATCAACTTCTTCGACACCGCCAACGTGTACGGCTGGGGCGAGAACAAGGGCCGTACCGAGGAGATCATCGGCAACTGGTTCGCCAAGGGCGGCGACCGGCGGGACAGGACCGTCCTGGCCACCAAGGTCTACGGCAACATGGGCGCCGACGGCGAGGCGTGGCCCAACCACGACAAGCTCTCCGCCGTGAACATCCGGCGGGCGGTCGACGCCAGCCTGAAGCGGCTCCGGACGGACCACATCGACCTGTACCAGTTCCACCACATCGACCGCGCCACCGGATTCGACGAGATCTGGCAGGCCATCGACGTACTGGTCCAGCAGGGCAAGATCCTCTACGCCGGGTCCTCGAACTTCCCCGGCTACAAGATCGCCCAGGCCAACGAGACCGCCGCCCGGCGCGGCGGCACCATCGGGCTGGTCAGCGAGCAGTGCCTGTACAACCTGGCCGAGCGCCGCGCCGAGATGGAGGTCATCCCGGCCGCTCAGGACTACGGCCTCGGAGTCATCCCCTGGTCGCCGCTGCACGGCGGGCTGCTCGGCGGGGTCCTGAAGAAGGAGGTGCAGGGCGGACGCCGCGCCTCCGGACGGGCGGCCGACACCCTCGCCGACCCCGCCGGCCGCGCACAGGTCCAGGCCTACGAGGACCTGCTCGACAAGCACGGAGTCGAGCCCGGCGAGGCCGCTCTGGCCTGGCTGCTGACGCGGCCCGGCGTGACCGGCCCGATCGTCGGTCCGCGCACCTCGGAGCAGCTCGCGTCGGCGCTGCGGGCCGTGGAGCTGGAGCTGTCGGACGAGCTGCTGACCGGGCTGGACGAGATCTTCCCGGGGCCGGGCCCTTCACCGGAGGCGTTCGCCTGGTAACGGCATGACCGTGGCGGCGGCCGCCTCACGGCTGCTCAGCCGAGCGCCGCCGCCACCGCCACCACGAGCATCATCACTACGAGCACACCGGCCATGATCCGGTTACGGGTCTTCGGGTCCACGCCCCCGAGCCTAACCGGACGCGCCGAGCGGGATGCGGGCGACCGTCTCGTAACGGGGCTGTTCGCCCGGCACCCCGGACGTCGGCAGGCTGCTGCGCACCAGCGCCAGGCCGGTCACGGTCCAGGAGGGGCCGGTGAAGCCGTCCAGGGCCTCGACGTAGGGGCGTACGTCGAACGCCTCCCGGCTGCGGGCCACCGTCAGGTGGGGTGTGTAGCGGCGGTGCTCCCCCATCGGGACGCCCGCCTTGCGCGCCGCCGACTCCGCGCGGTCGGCCAGCAGCCGCAGGGTGGCGAGATCGCCCTCCGCACCCGCCCACAGAGCCCGCCCGTGCCCGAACTGACCGCCCCCGCGCAGCGCCAGCCCGAAGGGCGCCGTGCGGTGGGCGGCCCGCTCCAGGCGGGCCGACAGGTCCGGTACGAGGTCGTCCTCGACCTCTCCGTAGAAGGCCAGCGTGAAGTGCCACCCCGGGCGACCGGTCCAGCGCAGCCCGTCCGCGCCGGGCAGCCTGCGCAGCGCGGCCACCTCGGTGGCGAGGGCGGCGGTGACGTCGTCCGGGGGCAGTACGGCGGCGAACAGTCTCATGCCGGCCAGTCTCCCTTGGGGAACACGCGTACGTCCGCGCGTGTCCTGGTCACCGTGCGTATCGTTGTACCGCGCGGCTGGGCTCACGTCGAGCGTCGGCCGGGGAGGAGCGCCACGATGACCGTCCTTGACGACAGGATCGAGATGGCCGAGGAGAGCGCCGAGCTGACTCTGGACGTCATGTTCGAGTGGCTCGAGAAGATGCCCGTCCCCGAGGGATACAAGACCGAGATCGTCGGGGGTCACATCTTCATGACGCCGCAGCGGGACACCCACTGGGACATCATCGCGGACATCTATGACCAACTGCGCACCAGGTACCCGCGCAAGCGCGTCAAGTCCGACGTCCGCATGGACTACCCCGGGCATCTCAACGGCTTCGCCTCCGACGTCGTCGCCCTGGCCGAGGGCGCCGAGCGGGACGACAAGGGGCACTGGCTCCCCGCCGACGTGGAGTTCGTCGCCGAGGTCATCTCCAGGAGCACCGCGGGCAACGACTACGGCCCCAAGAAGGACACCTACGCGGCCGCCGGAGTGCCGGTGTACCTGATCGTGGACCCGTACGCCGGCGAGTGGCACCTGCACACCCTGCCGCAGGACGGCAAGTACCACGGCTCCGTCAGCTTCGGTTTCGGCGAGGACGTCGACCTGACCGGCACCGTCGTCGGCCTCGCGCTCAGGACCGACGACTTCCCCCGCGACTGACCCGGGGACCGGTCCTGCGGGCCGCGCGCACCCGGGCCCGGACCGGCTACGCCGCCGGCGCCAGCTCCTCGCGCCGCTCGCGTGGCACGAACCGCACCTGCGGGTGCCCCCGGTGCCAGCCCACCGACAGGCGCAGGTTGCCGACGCGGGCCAGGACCAGGCCGATGACGAGCGCGGCGGTCGCCGCCACCGCGCCCCCCGCGGCGAGGCCGGCCCGGGCGCCGTAGGTGTCCGTGACCCAGCCGACGATCGGGGCGCCGACCGGTGAGCCGCCGAGGAAGACCATCATGTACAGGGCCATCACACGGCCCCGCATGGCCGGATCGGTGGACATCTGGATGCTGGTGTTGGCGGTGACGTTCACCGTCATGCTGAAGACGCCTATCGGGACCATCAGCAGCGCGAACAGCCACAGCTCGGGTGCCGTCGCCGCCACGATCTCCAGGGTGCCGAAGGCGAGCGCCGCCGCGATCAGGACGCGCAGCCGCGCGGTGCCGCGCCGGGCGGCGAGCAGGGCACCGGCCAGCGAGCCGACCGCCATGAGGGTGTTGAAGAGGCTGTAGGCACCGGCCCCCGCGTCGAAGACGTCGTCGGCGAAGGCGGACAGGAAGACCGGGAAGTTGAAGCCGAAGGTGCCGATGAATCCGACCAGGGTGATGGTCCAGATCAGCTCGGGGCGGCCGGCGACGTAGTGCAGGCCCTCGCGCAGCTGTCCCTTGCCGCGCGGGGCGCGCTCGACGGCGTGCAGTTCGCGGGCGCGCATCAGCAGCAGGCAGGTCAGCGGTGCGACGAAGGACAGGCCGTTGGCGAGGAACGCCCAGCCGGTGCCCACACCGGTGATCATCAGGCCGGCGACGGCGGGGCCGACCAGCCGGGCGGACTGGAAGTTGGCCGAATTGAGGCTGACGGCGTTCTGCAGCTGGTCGCGGCCGACGAGCTCGGCGACGAAGGACTGGCGGGCCGGGTTGTCGACGACGGTGGCCAGGCCCATCGCGAAGGCGGCGACGTAGACGTGCCAGACGTCGACGTGGCCGGTCAGGGTGAGGACGGCGAGGAAGAGCGCGGTCAGGGCCATCGCGGACTGGGTGACCAGCAGCGTGGGCCGCTTGCGCAGGCGGTCGACGAGGACACCGCCGTAGAGGCCGAAGAGCAGCATCGGCAGGAACTGCAGGGCCGTGGTGATACCGACGGCGGCCGAGGAGCCGGTGAGGCTGAGCACCAGCCAGTCCTGGGCGATGCGCTGCATCCAGGTGCCGACGTTGGAGACGACCTGGCCCAGGAAGAACAGGCGGTAGTTCCTGACCTTCAGGGAGGCGAACATCGACGTCCGACGCGGGGCGTCGGGGGTGGTCGGGTCGTCGTGGCCGTCGGGTGCGGGGGCGGAAGCTGCTCCGGATCCCGTACTCAAAAGGGTTCGCCTCCTCGCGAATGCTTACACGTGCGCCAGCTTCTCGAGCACCGGGGCGGCGGCGCGCAGTTTCGCCCACTCGTCCTCGTCGAGTCCCTCGACCAGCGTGGCCAGGAACGCGTTCCGCTTGCGGCGGCTCTCCTCGAGCATGACCACCGCCTGCTCGGTCTGCGTCACGACCTTCTGGCGCCGGTCCTCGGGGTGCGGCTCCAGTCGGACCAGTCCCTTGGCCTCCAGGAGCGCCACGATGCGGGTCATCGAGGGCGGCTGGACGTGTTCCTTGCGGGCGAGCTCGCCCGGGGTCGCGCTGCCGCAGTTGGACAGGGTGCCCAGCACCGACATCTCGGTCGGACTGAGCGACTCGTCGACGCGCTGGTGCTTGAGCCGACGGGACAGCCGCATCACGGCGGAGCGCAGGGAGTTCACGGCGGCGGCGTCGTCGCCATGCTTGAGGTCCGGCATGTTCCTTAGCGTAACTCATTAGTCTCGCGAAATACCACCGGCCATCCGCCCGCGTGCCCGTGACGCCCGCCACTGAAACTCATAGTTCACCCGTACGAGTGAGCTGTTTCCGGAAACCGGAGCATCACCCGGTCGGCGGGGGCGACCCTCGTGCGCATGGGGACCAGTGTGCTCAGCCTGCGGATGGACGGGGAGCTGCTCGACCGGCTCCGGCACCATGCGGCGAAAAGGGGAATGAGCGTCCAGGACTATGTCGTCCGGACGCTCATTCGGGATGACTTCGACGAGCGGTTCCAGTCCGCCGTGGAGGAGACGGAGCGGTTCTACGGGGTCACGTGAGCCCTGCCGGTCAGGTGAGACCCAGCGCCGGCATCAGGTAGTAGAAGGCGAAGACCGCGGACACCGCGTACATGGTGACCGGGACCTCCCGGCCCCGCCCGGCGGCCAGGCGCAGCACCGAGAAGGTGATGAAGCCCATGCCGATGCCGTTGGTGATCGAGTAGCTGAACGGCATCATCAGCATCGTCACGAAGGCCGGGATGGCGATCGTGAAGTCGGACCAGTCGATCTCCCTGATGGAGCCGGCCAGGATCAGGAAGCCGACCGCGACCAGCGCCGGAGTGGCCGCCTGGGACGGCACCATCGTGGCGACCGGCGTCAGGAACAGCGCCACGGCGAACAGCGCACCGCTGACGATGTTCGCGAAGCCGGTGCGCGCGCCCTCGCCGACGCCGGCCGTGGACTCCACGAAGCAGGTCGTCGCCGACGCGGAGCTGGCGCCGCCCGCGGCGACCGCGATGCCGTCGACGAACAGGACCTTGTTGATGCCCGGCATCTGTCCCTCGCCGTCGGTCAGCTTCGCCTCGTCGCCGACCGCCATGATCGTGCCCATCGCGTCGAAGAAGCACGACAGCAGGACGGTGAAGACGAAGAGCACGCCGGTCAGGACGCCGACCTTCTCGAACCCGCCGAACAGGCTGACCTCGCCGACCAGGCCGAAGTCGGGGGTGGCGACGGGGTTGCCGGGCCACTCCGGGGTGGTCAGGCCCCAGGAGGGGATGTCGGCGACGGCGTTGATGACCATCGCGACGACGGTCATCACCACGATGGAGATCAGGATCGCGCCGGGGGTCTTGCGGACGATCAGCGCCAGGGTGAGCAGCACGCCGAGGGCGAAGACCAGTACCGGCCAGCCGATCAGATGGCCGCCGGTGCCCAGCTGGAGCGGGACGGTGGTCTGGGCGGCGTCCGGCATCCGGGTGATGAAACCGGAGTCGACGAGGCCGATCAGCATGATGAACAGGCCGATACCGATGGCGATGGCCTTGCGCAGGCCGTAGGGCACGGCGTTCATCACGCGCTCACGCAGGCCGGTGGCGACCAGCAGCATGACGACGAAGCCTGCCAGCACCACCATGCCCATGGCGTCCGGCCAGGACATCCGCGGGGCGAGTTGGAGGGCGACGACGGAGTTCACACCGAGGCCGGCGGCCAGCGCGATCGGGACGTTGCCGATGACGCCCATCAGGAGCGTGGTGAACGCCGCTGTCAGGGCGGTCGCGGTGACCAGCTGACCGTTGTCGAGCTGGTTGCCGTACATGTCCTTCGCGCTGCCCAGGATGATCGGGTTCAGCACGATGATGTAGGCCATCGCGAAGAAGGTGGCCAGACCGCCGCGGATCTCGCGGGACAGCGTGCTGCCGCGCTCGGAGATCTTGAAGTAGCGGTCGAGTCCGTTCTGCGGGGGCCGCCGGTCTTCCGGCGACTCGGGGGACGGGGGGACCTTGGCGGAGGCCGAGGTGGGCATGCGAGGACCTCATCACCAACAGGTTCCCCCACGGCCTTGTTGGTGCTTCCTACGAATGAAAGTGGTCAGAGACAAACGGATTCAGTATGAACGTATGAGCCAGTGATCGCTATCTCCGCGCGTAGATTCGGGGCGGCGCCGCGCGCTGTCGGCGCACCGGCGCCCTGCTCGTAAGCTGTACGCATGACGAAGTGGACACCCACGCACGAGGCGCCGGAGCCCCTGGAGGGCCCCGTGGTGCCCACCATCATCGGCGGCACCGTCCTCTGGTTCGTCCTCTTCCTCGTCCAGCTGCCCTTCTACGGCTGGTTCGACGACCGCGGGCAGACCTGGTGGGTGTGGACCTGCCTGGCCGGCGCCGGGCTCGGGCTGATCGGCATCTGGTACGTCCGCAAGCGCGACGCCGCGCTCAAGCGGATGGCGCGGGACGCGGCCTGACGCCCGTGCCCGGGTCGGGCGAGCCACCCGAGCCCGCCGAGCCACCCCGGTTGCACCTGCTCCGGCCGGATCACGCGCCCGCGCTCCTCGCCTTCGAGCGGGAGAACCGGGCCTGGTTCGCCGCCTCCGTGCCCGACCGGGGCGACGACTTCTTCGCCCGGTTCGACGAGATGCTCCGCGCGCGGCCGGCCGAGCAGGAGGCCGGTCTCAGCTACTTCCACGTGCTGACCGCTCGCGGGGGCGAGGTACTCGGGCGGGCCAACCTGGTCGACGTGGGGGCGGGCGTCGCCGATCTCGGGTACCGGAGCGCCGAGCGGGCCGCCGGGCGGAGCCTGGCCACCCGGGCCGTGCGGGAGCTCTGCGGTCTCGCCGCCCGCACGTGCGGGCTGACCGCGCTGCGGGCCGCGGCCACCCTCGACAACGTGTCCTCGCGGGCCGTCCTGACCCGCACCGGGTTCGTCCGCACCGGGTTCGTCCGCACCGGTGAGACGCGGCTCGACGGGTGCCCTGGTCTGACATACCTGCGCGCCCTGTAGTACCACGGCGCCAGAGGCCGGGCCGGTCCCTCCTACCCGGGTCGGATCTTCCCCGCATTCGGCGAGTGAAGCCGTAAATCCGCCCTTACCGTCGAACGCATGACGCATCTCGACGCGGACGACCGACTCGATCCCGCGGATCCCTTCCACCCGGCCTCCCCGGCGACCGGCCTGACCGCGGCCGGGGTCGCCGAGCGGGTCGCGCGCGGCCAGGTCAACGACGTGCCGGTACGCAGCAGCCGCTCCATGGCCGACATCGTCCGCGCCAACGTCTTCACCCGGTTCAACGCGATCATCGGCGTGCTCTGGGTGATCATGCTGTTCGTCGCGCCGATCCAGGACAGCCTGTTCGGATTCGTGATCCTCGCCAACACCGGCATCGGCATCGTCCAGGAGTGGCGGGCGAAGAAGACCCTCGACTCCCTGGCACTGATCGGCGAGGTCCGCCCGACCGTGCGGCGGGACGGGAGAGCCGCCGAGGTCAGCACCTCGGAGATCGTGCTGGACGACGTCATCGAGATCGGCCCCGGGGACAAGGTCGTCGTCGACGGGGTGTGCGTCGAGGCGGACGGGCTGGAGATCGACGAGTCCCTGCTGACCGGCGAGGCCGACCCGGTCGTCAAGCAGCCGGGGGACCAGGTCATGTCCGGCAGCTTCGTGGTCGCGGGCGGCGGCGCGTTCCGGGCGACCAAGGTGGGACGCGAGGCGTACGCCGCCCAGCTCGCCGAGGAGGCCTCCCGCTTCACGCTGGTCCAGTCCGAGCTGCGCTCCGGCATCTCCACGATCCTGAAGTACGTCACCTGGATGATGGTCCCGACCGCGATCGGCCTGATCCTCAGCCAGCTGGTCGCCGAGGACAACGAGCTGGACGACTCGATCGCGCGGACGGTCGGCGGCATCGTGCCCATGGTCCCGGAGGGCTTGGTCCTGCTCACCTCCGTGGCCTTCGCGATCGGCGTCATCCGGCTCGGCCGCAAGCAGTGCCTCGTCCAGGAACTGCCCGCGATCGAGGGCCTGGCCCGCGTCGACACCGTCTGCCTGGACAAGACCGGCACCCTCACCGAGGGCGGCATGGACGTCACCGAGCTGCGCCCGCTCGGCGGCGCCGACGAGAGCCACGTCCGCACGGTCCTCGGCGCTCTCGGCGAATCCGACCCGCGTCCGAACGCCTCCCTGCAGGCGATCATCGACGCCTACCCGGTCGCCGAAACCGCCGGGGACCGGCGCCGCACCGCATCCCTGCCCTTCTCGTCCGCCCGCAAGTACAGCGGAGCCACCTTCGACGGGGGTGACGGCGCCTCCGGTACGTGGCTGCTGGGCGCACCGGACGTGCTGCTGGCCGAGGACGACCCCGCCCTCGCCGAGACCACGCGGCTCAATGAGCGGGGACTGCGCGTACTGCTGCTCGCCCGCGCCGACCGCGACCTGGACGACCCCGGCGTGGCCGAGGGCGTCACGCCCACCGCCCTGGTCGTCCTGGAGCAGCGGCTGCGCCCGGACGCCGCCGACACCCTGCGCTACTTCGCCGACCAGGACGTCCGCGCCAAGGTCATCTCCGGCGACAACGCGGTGTCGGTCGGCGCGGTCGCGGCGGGGCTCGGACTGTCCGGCGCCGTCGTCGACGCGCGCCGGCTGCCCGCCGGCCGGGAGGAGATGGCCGGGGCGCTCGACGACGGCACGGTCTTCGGCCGGGTCACCCCGCAGCAGAAGCGGGACATGGTGGGCGCGCTCCAGTCGCGCGGCCACACGGTCGCGATGACCGGCGACGGCGTGAACGACGTCCTGGCGCTCAAGGACGCCGACATCGGCGTGGCGATGGGCTCGGGCTCGGAGGCCACCCGGGCGGTCGCGCAGATCGTGCTGCTCAACAACAGTTTCGCCACGCTGCCGTCGGTGGTGGCCGAGGGCCGCCGGGTCATCGGCAACATCACCCGGGTCGCGACGCTCTTCCTGGTGAAGACCGTGTACTCGGTGCTGCTGGCGATCCTGGTGGTCTGCTCGCAGGTCGAGTACCCCTTCCTGCCCCGCCACCTCACCCTGATCTCCACGCTCACCATCGGCGTCCCCGCCTTCTTCCTGGCCCTCGCCCCGAACAAGGAACGGGCCCAGCCCCACTTCGTACGGCGCGTCATGCGGTACGCGATCCCGGGCGGCGTGCTGACCGGGGCGGCGACCTTCACCACGTACCTGGTCGCCCGGCAGCACTACTCCGGTCCGGGGGCGCTGGACGCCGAGACGAGCGCGGCGACGCTGACGCTGTTCCTGATCTCCCTGTGGGTGCTGGCGATCATCGCCCGGCCCTACACCTGGTGGCGCGTGGCGCTGGTGGCGACGATGGGCGCGGGCTTCCTGGTGGTGCTGGTGGTGCCGTGGCTCCAGGACTTCTTCGCTCTGAAGCTGGTGGGCGTGACGATGCCGTGGACCGCCGTCGGCATCGCGGTGGCGGCGGCGGGTGTGCTGGAGCTGCTGTGGAGGTGGGTGGACCGGCGCGTGCCGGCCTAGCCCTTTTTGCCGGGCGGTTCCGGGCGCGGGGGAGGGCCACCCTGCCCGAAACCGTGAACTTTCCGGCCCGAGTGTCCTCGTAGCGCTCATCCGAGCGCTCCGAGGACACTCGACGCACATCGTTCACGTCTGCGAGAAGGTACTAGTCGAACCAGCGGTCCCGCGCCAGCTCCTCCGTGCGGGACTCGTCCTCCAGCAGGGCGGCGACCTCGAAGCGCCGCGGCCACTGGCCGGCCGCCCAGGCGAGCCCGGCGGCGACGCCCTCCAGCGTCGCGGCGTGCAGCGCGCCGTCGTCCGTCAGCCGCCAGTCGATCTCCATACCGCCGACGACCAGCTCCTCGTGTTCCACGTACGACGCCGGGGTTCGCGCCCCGAGCAGCACCCGCACCGGCTCCGGTACGTCGTGCTCGGCGCCCTCGGAGTCCACCTCGCCGGTGACGGACTCGCTCAGCCGCCGCACCTGGAACAGCTCCGCCAGCTCGGCGGCCCGGGCCGGCCGTACGGGCAGCAGCGGTACGCCCGACGTGAAGGGCAGCAGGTCGGGTGAGTCGACCACCACGGCGTCGGCGGCGTCCACCACCTCCACCCGGCCGTCGACCACGGCCCGCACCTCGTCCGGCAGGGTGACCTGCTCGGGGTCCAGCTCGGCCAGCGCGCTGTACAGGGCGTGCAGTTGGGCGGCCGTGACCGGGCGGTCGGGGTCGGCGAGGCGGTCCAGCAGCTCGGCCGCGCCTCCGGGCTCCTCGAGGAGGGCCGCGACGGACGTCCGTACGCCCAGCGCCCGCAACACCTGCTCGTCGTCGAACCCGGCCGCGTCGGCCTCGTCGTACAGGCCCCGCAGCAGCGGGTCGCCGCCCGCCGCGCGCAGACCCGCCGGGCGGCGCCCGCCGAGCACCGGGTGCCCGCGCAGCCACCACGCGGTGTACGGCCGTACGACCTCGTGGGTGCCGTCGTGCAGGAGGACGCGCACGGACTGGACGAGCGCGTCGCGCAGCGGCGGCCGCGACAGCAGGGCGAGGGCCTCGGGCCACCGGTCGTCGTCCACCAGGTCCAGGTCGCGCACGGCGACGATCTCGGTGGCGACCGGCGGTACGGGACTGTCCGGGAAGCGGTCGAGGACGTCCTCGCTCCACACGTCCACGGCGTCCAGCAGGCCCGCGTCGTCCGGCTCGGCGAAGTCGCCCTCGCGGGGCTCCAGTTCGTCCGGGTCGAGTACGACGTCGGTGGCCCGGACCAGGGCGAAGGTGACGAGCACACCGCAGGCGGCCAGGGGCTCCGGCCCCCACTTGCGGGCCAGGTCCGCGTCCACGGAGGCGAGTTCGTCCTCGCGCATGACCTGGGCGAAAGGGCCGCCGGGGAAGACGAGTTCGCCCGCCGGGGAGAGTTCGCCGTCCTCGTCGGGCAGGGCGAGCGCGCCGAGCCAGGGCTCGTCCCCGGCGTCGAGTCCGGCGTCGCGGACCAGGCCGAGGACGGTGTCGGCCAGTTCGTCGGCGTCGAGGGCGTCCTCCTCCCAGTTCGTGCCGCCGTCGTCCTCCAGGGAGGCGGCGACGGCGGCGCGGACCTGCGGAGTGGTGAGGACCGCGCGCGGGGTGGCGGGCAGCGCGCCGAGCTTCTCCAGGAGCCCGTGGGCGGCGTCCGGGTGGGCGACCTTCAGGCCGAGGCGGGTGAGGACCTCGGGGTCGAGGGAGGCGGCGGCCGGGGAGGGCAGGAGCACCTGCCGGGGCCCGATGGTGGTGCGGCCGTCCGCCAGGGGCACGGGCAGCCCGGACAGCCGCTCGGGGTCGACTCCGGCGAGGCTGTCGTACAGCCGCCGCCACCAGCCGGGGGCCTTCTCCAGCCCGGCCAGCCGGTCGATCGCGTCGGTCAGCGGCAGCCGGGCCACGCCCAGGGTGCGCAGCTCGGCACGGCGCTCGAGTCCGGCGGGCAGCAGGGTCGGCAGCACCTCGGCGAGGACCCGCACCGTGTCGGCGCCCGCGCCCTCGACCACCTCGGCGTCGCGGGGCCGCAGGGACTCGGGCAGGTCGGGGTCGTCCTCGCGCGGTTCGGCGGCGGGCGGCAGGAAGGAGGTGCGCGGCAGCCGTTCGAGGATCGCCTGCCGCAGTACGCCGTCCAGCTCGCCCTTGCCCAGCGGGCCGGGCACCAGGTCGATGAGGCCGGCGGTGACCGGCCGCCAGTCGGCGAGCAGCCCGGCGTAGGCGTCCGCCGCCCGCTCCGTCAGGAAGTCGGTCAGCGGGCCGCGCGCGGCGTGCCGGCGGGTGGAGTCCAGCGGGAAGGACGCGATGAGCAGCGCGGGAACGCCGAGGGGCTCGTCACTGGGCGTGGGGGCGTGGACGACGGGACTGGTGCGGGGCCGCGCGGGGCCGCCTTCGGCGTCCACGGGCACCGCCCACGTCACGGACCAGTGGGGGCGCAGCCGTTCCTCCACCGGCCGGTCGGCGAGGAGGTCGGGGGTGAGCGGCCCGTGCGCGGCGGCGGTGCGCCAGCGGGTGACGCCCTCGCGGGAGTCCTCCACCACGGTCAGCGGGCCCTCGGCGCGGCGGGACAGCGTGCGCGTGTCGTCCGCGACCTCGACCACGACCTCCTCCAGGCCGGGCAGGGCGAGGAGCAGGGCGTCGTCCACGGCGTGCAGGAGCCGTTCGGCGAGGTCGGCGGCGGCCGGGTCCCGCAGCGGGAGGATGACGGCCGTGTCGTACGGGGCGGGGGCGGTGCCCTCGGCGGGGAACGGCAGCCGCAGCAGCGGGACGTGCCCGTCGCGGCGCCGGATCTCGTCCCCCAGACCGGGGCTGTGCAGCGCGGTGTCGGCGGCCAGGCCCCGTGCCTCGGCCAGGGACCAGCGCACCCCGCCGTGCCGGCCGACGACGGCGGGCTCGTCGGTGACGGCCAGGACGGCGGCGAAACCGACCCCGAACCGGCCGACCGCGCTGTCCGTGGCGTCCCGCTTCGCGGAGGCGCGCAGGGTGGACAGCGACTCGACGCCGGCCGCGTCCAGCGGGGCACCGGTGTTGGCGGCGACGAGGACCCCGTCGCGCAGGGTCAGCCGGAGCCGGCCGGGCACGCCGGCCCGGGCCGCGGCGTCGGCGGCGTTCTGGGCGAGCTCGACGACCAGCCGGTCCCGGTAGCCGCCGAGGACGAGGTCCTCCTCGGCGTTGGCGTCCTCACGGAACCGGGCCGGGCTCGTCGCCCAGGCGTCCAGCACCCCGCGCCGCAGACGTGCCGTACCGAACGGATCGGCGCCCTCGGCGGCAGGCCGCACGTACATGCTCACGGTGACTCTCCTCATCGACGGACCACGAAGGTACCGCCCCGGTACCCACCCCACGGAACACCGCCCACCGCGACGACATCCCCACCCCGGCACGCACGACCCGCCCCAGCGCCCTCAGTCACCCGACCCCGAACCGGCACACCCCACCCGGGAACACCCCACCCCGGCGCACACACCCCACCCCGGCGCCCTCCCGCCTGGGCGTGCAGGACCCCACTCGGCAATCCCCGCCCCGACGACATCCCCACCTCGGCGTGCGTGACCCGGCTCGACAACACCCCCGCCCCGGCCCGCGTCCCCCGTTCCGGCACGCAGGACCCGTCCCAG
>NZ_JARVKY010000027.1 GCF_029813785.1 Streptomyces sp. DH41 | reverse complement strand
CGCCAACCAGCGCGTCCTGGCTGAACCTGGTCGAGCGGTGGTTCGCCGAGCTGACACAGAAGAAACTCAAGCGCGGCGTCCACCGCTCCGTCCAGGCCCTCGAACGCGACATCAGGTCCTGGCTCGCGGACTGGAACGAACACCCCAGGCCCTTCGTCTGGACGAAGACTGCCGACGAGATCCTCGACAAAGTCGCCGCCTACTGCCGACGAATCTCTGACTCAGGTCACTAGGAACTTCCCGATGGATACCCAAAACCCTAGCGCGCCCTCGCGCGCCCAGTCAGCCCCTGCCGCCGAATCCGACCCGTCCGCGCCGCCACGGCGGCGGCGTCATCCACGAGAACACCCGCCACACCACCCGCTTCCTGGTGATCGGCAACCACCTGGTCCAGCACCCGGACCTGTCGCTGCTCGCGATCGGCCTCGCCTGCCACATCCAGTCGCTGCCCACCGGCGCGGGCGCCGACATCAAGACGCTCACCGCCCGTTTCAAAGAGGGCCCCACCCGCATCGCGTCCGCCCTGCGCGAGCTGGAGACCCACGGCTACCTGCGCCGCGAGCGCGTACGCACGTCCACCGGCCGCATCGTCACCCGCACGGTCTCCTGCAACCAGCCGAAGACGCCCCGCCGCGAGCCGGCTGCCGACACCGGCTGCCCGGACCGCCCGACGCCCCGGCCCACCCGCCCGGCGGGACGGCCCCCGAAGCAACCGGAGCACTCAGCCCCTCCCCGCCCGCGCCACACCGGCACCGAAACGCGCCCCCGCAAGGCCCTCCCCGTACCCCAGCCCAGCTGCACGGCCCCGGCCCTCCTCAAGCAGGCCACCGACCTCCTCACCACCCTGCGCCGACACGACCCCCGCCTCCTCCTCTCCGCGACGGACACCGCCCACCTGGCCCCCGGCGTCGCCGCGTGGCTGGAACGGGACGTCACCCCCACCGCCGTACGCCACGCCCTGACCACCGACCTGCCGGACGACCCCCTGCGACGCCCCGCAGCCCTCCTCGCCCACCGTCTCGCAGCTCAGCTGCCGCCCCCGCCGCCGTACAGGCCCTCCGTCGGTCCGCCACCGCCCCGCTACGAGGTACGCAACTGCGACGGCTGCGACCGCGGCTTCCGCGCCTCCGAGACCGAAGACCGGTGCCGGGAGTGCCGGGCGTCAAACGCCACCCACCCCTGACCCACGAAAGAAGCCACATGGTCAGCTCGTCCCACGAGGCGATGCACCGCATCTTCCAGGACTACCCGGGGCTCTTCTCCCGCGTCTCCGAAGCGCTCAGAATCCCGTTTCCTCAGGCCACCGCGGTCAGCGTGCTACCCAACGACGTCACTGAGACAAAGCCTGTCGACCGTCGGATCGACACCCTGCTGCGGATCGACACGGAGGAGCACGGCCCCTTTCTCCTCGCGGTCGAGGCACAGAAGAGAAAGGACCCGGAGAAACCGGCCAGCTGGGGCTACTACCTCGCGTACCTGCGCAGCAAGTACCGCCTGCCGCCGCTGCTGCTCGTGGTCTGCCAGGACCGCGCCACGGCCGAGTGGGCGACCCGGCCGGAGCCCATCGGATTCTGTTCGTGGCCTTCTCTGACCGTACGGCCGATCGTCGCCGGGCCGCACAACATGCCGGTGATCACCGACCCCGTCGAGGCGCGTGCCGACCTGGCTCTCTCCGCCTTGGCTGCTATCACGCACGCCGCGGACCCGGATATCGGTGCCATACTGAAAGCCCTGTCCACCGCACTGCGGGACGTTCCCGAAGACGTAGCAGACCCCCTCGTCGAATTCACCGCTCAAGGCCTGGGAAACCGCCCGGCCCGATATCTCTGGAGGAATCTGGTGGCCGTGGACCTCTCGTTCTACAAGTCCTACATCTCCGAAGAGATCCGCGACGAAGGCCGCGAGCAGGGGCGCGCCCAGGGCCGGGCCGAGGACGTGCTGCTCGTCCTGGAGCAGCGCGGACTCGACGTCTCCGACGCTGTCAGCGAGCGCGTCACGGGCTGCGACGATCCCGAGGTCCTGCGCCGCTGGCTCGCCCGCGCCGTCACCGTGCCGAAGGCTGAAGAGATCTTCGAAGAGGAGTGAGCCCACGCGGCGGTCCCGAGCAGACCCCGGACGCCCTGCGAACCGCGCTCCGCGTCGTCGCCCCGGGGCTCCTGCCGCAGACGCAGCCGACCAAGGACGAGGTGTTCGCCCACGTCGGGAGCCGGACGGCTCAGGGCCGCGGCCGCTCGTCGGCCAGTCGTACGGCATCGGCACGGCACACCTCCACGCGCCGCGAGGTGCCTCCGCGCGGGCTCCATTCGACACTGACCACGGCCGGGCCGTGGCGGTGGTCGAAGAAGCAGCCGGATCCCGGGTGGACCGTGTCCAGTCCCATCCGGGCGTCGAGCCGGGCCAACGCCGCCCTCCCCTCGGCGAGGATGCCGCGCACCTCACCCGCGGAGGCGTCCTTGGCACGGTCGTAGGCGTCCAGCGCGAGCGAATGGTCCGCCACCTCCGGGTACGCCACCCCCGGCAGGCTCGCGTCGAAGGGGTGGGCACTGAGCAGCGCGCAGAACTCGGTGGTCGCCTGTTCCTCCCGCGCCGACCGGGGCGCGGACGAAACCGGGACGGCGGGGGCCGTACGCGGCGACGGGGCGTGCCGATTGGTCCGGCCGGCAGCACGTGCGGGCAGTTCCGTGCTGACATGGGTGGCCCAGAAGGCGCAGTAGCCGCCGTTGAGCAGCCAAATGACGAGAAGAGGCCAGAACGGCGAGCCGGACTGCGCGACGAGAGAGATGACGATGCTGAACGGTGCGGCCCACACCACTTGCCCCACCACCGATATCAGGCCCTGCCCGACGGCCCGTACCGGGCGGCGTCCGGCCACCGGTCTGCTGAAGAGCAGCGTGGCCAGGGCGGGCCCCGCCGCGAGGAGCAGGACCCAGGTCAGGGCCAGAGCCCAGGACAAGCCGTCGAAGCACAGCAGCGAGAAGGTCGCACCGAACGCCGTGACCAGGCCCGCCAGCGCGCCGTATCCGATCGCCACCCGGTGCGAGACCTCACCCGGCCACCCCCTCACCCGGCCACCCCCTCACCTCGCCGCGCGGGACCTCCCACCGCTTTCGTCCGGCATCCCCGTTCACGAACGCCCCCCTTGATCCGGCTGGCCCCCCAGCGGTTCGGACAGCAGCATGCCCCATACCTGCGCCGCTCGGGCACCCCGGGCCCGCTCGGGCGGCGAGGACAGGTCGATGACAGGGCCCGGGACCGATCGATGGAACAGGCGCGTCCGATTCGTTCGAGAGACCGTGCCGACGGCCCACTACCGTCACTGCCTTGAACAGCATGGGCAAGGAGTCACGCCACCTCGGCATCCACATCGACCGCACGGCCACCGACGCCGACTTCGAGCGCGGCGCCGGCACGGTCGCCGCCGACCTGGCCCGGCTCAAGGAACTGATGGAGTCCGGCTGACAGGAGGGCGCGCCGCCCGTGCCACTCGGTCTCACGCCACCGTGGACACGCAGAACGGATGCCCTGCGGGATCCAGCAGCACCCGCCAGCGGTCTGGGGCGGGCTGGACGTCGGGCTTGGTGGCGCCCAGGGCGATGAGGCGGGCCTCCGCCGCGTCCAGGTCGTCGGCGCCCAGGTCGATGTGGGCCTGCTTCTCCTGGGCGGGGTCCGGCCAGGTGGGGCGGCGGTAGTCGGCGAGGCGGTTGAAGCCCAGGCCGGCCGCGCCGTCCTGACCGCCGAGCAGGACGAAGTCGTCGGTGGAGAAGGCGACGGGCAGGCCGAGGGCCTCGCCGTAGAAGGTGGCCAGTTCGGCGGGGTCGGGGCAGTCGAAGGTGACGGCCGCATAGCGGAACGTGGGTGCCGGGCTGTTCTCCGTGGTCATGGGGAGCACGCTAGGACGTGACCAGGACAGGAGCGGTCCTGGTCACGCCCCGGGTCTGGTCGTGCCTGGCGAGCGGACTCGTGTGGAGGACCGCGTGTGGAAGACCTCGTGTGGAAGACTCCGAGAACATGCTCAGTACCTCCGCCCGGCTGCTGCGGCTCGTCTCCCTGCTCGCCGTCCGGCCCGCCTGGACCTGCGGTGAGCTGGCCGAGCGGATGGAGGTAACCGAGCGCACGGTGCGCCGGGACGTCGCCCGGCTGCGGGAGATCGGATACGCCGTCGAATCCGACCCCGGCCCGTGGGGCGGCTACCGACTGCGCCCCGGCACGCGGACGCCACCACTGGTCCTCGACGACGAGGAGGCCCTCGCCGTGGCCGTCGGGCTGCGGGAGGCCGCGCTGAGCGGAGCGCTCGGCGGGGACCAGGCCGCCCTGTCGGCGTTGCTGAAGCTGCGGCAGGTGCTGCCCCGGCGGGTCGCGGACCGGCTGGGTGACATGGACGCCGCCTTCGTGCAGACGCCGAGGGCCGGCGAGGCGCAGATCGGGCCCGGCATGCTGCTGGAGCTGGCCGCCGCCTGCCGAAAGGCCGAACGCGCCAGGATGGCGTACCGCGACTGGCAGGGGCGGGCCAGTGTCCGGGACGTCGACCCGTACCGCCTCGTACACACCGGGCAGCGCTGGTACTTCGTCGCACGCGACGTCGAGCGAGGCGCGTGGCGGACCTTCCGGGCCGACCGGGTGGAGCGACTCCAGCCCACGGGCCGGCCAGTGGACCTCACCGACCCGCCGCCCGACCCCGCGCTCCTCGTCTCCCGCGCCACCGCCACCGGGCCGTACGCGCTGTGTGCGACGATCCGCCTTCCGATGCCCATGGATCAGGCACTGCGGCTGATCCCTTCGTCCGTGGGGGTCCACCGTCCCGACGGCCCCGAGGCCACGATCGTCGACGTCGGCGGCCCGGACGCCGAAAGGCTCGCCACGTATCTCCTCGGCCTGGACGCGCCCCTGCGCGTGCTCTCCCCGGACTCCGTACGCGAGGCCCTGCTGCGCCGTGCGCGGGCGGTGATCGAGAGCAACGAGGGCCAGGAGTCCTGACGTACGGCCAGGAGGACGTGCTCCGGCGTGAGTTCCCGGCGTTGCGGTCGTGTGCGTAACATCGTCGCTCGAAAAGGCTGTTGACCAGCCGAAGCAGTTCAGTGTCAGGGTTGGGAAATGACGGACAACGGGGGTGGCGCCGGGGCGCCGGTACGGCGCTCCCGGCTCGCCGACTACGCGGAGATGCCCCGGCTGCCCGAACCACCGGAGACAGCCCCGGAGCCGCCTGAGCCCGACACCGCCGAGACGGCCGAGGCCGCCGGGGCACCCAGCTCGGGAGAGCCGGGCGAGAGCGTCGGGCCGTCCGCCGAGGAGGTAGCGGCCCGGCGTCGCGAGTTCGCCGGGCCGCTGGCGACATTCACGGGAATTGCCGTAGCAACCAGCCGGAAGTAGCAGACCTGCATGAGTTCCGAACACTCCGACCGCCGGATCAACCCCCGCTTCGCCCAAGACCTGGGCGGCTACATCGTGCCGGGAGGGCCGCCTCGCTACGCCCGTCACACCGGCCGACCCGTGCAGTACGTGGCGATCGCCGACTCCGACGATCAGGTGATCGGTTACGTGTGGGTGAACGACGAGGACGAAGCCGGGTCGGTGCGATCACGCAACGCTGCGGGGCCTGCCGCCAGCAACGAAGTGGGTATCTGGGGGAAACGCCTGCACAACGCCAAGGAACGCGGGCTCCGGCCCACTGAGGCACTGGCCGAGTTGCTGGCGACGCCGTCCACCAGCCCGAGGAGTCACATCCTGCCGGACACTCTCACCCAGGCCGAGAGCCTCGCCGTCCTGGACGACCTCACCGGGCGGACGTGGGGCAGGGACACCATCAAGGGCGGCGCCATGGCGGCGATCTACGGTCTCGCCATCGGTGACGCCCTGGGCTACCCCGCCGAATTCCTCGACATCACTCAGCTCACCAGCCGCTACGGCTCCTGGCGGCAGCTGGAGCTGCCCATCCGTTCCGGCATGGCCCGGGTCTCGGACGACACCCAGATGACACTGGCGGTGATCGAGGCGCTGGCGGACGTCGTGGACGGCGGCGGGGTGGCCTCGCTGACCGCCGCGACCGCCGAGCCGGCGCTGCGCGCGCGCTTCGTGGCCTGGCTTCGCTCGCCCGACAACAACCGCGCACCAGGGCGGACCTGCCTGGACGCGTGCGCGGCCCTGGAGCGCGGTGTGCCGTGGCAGGAGGCCACCGTGATGGCTTCGAAGGGCTGCGGAGCGAACATGCGTGTGACGCCCGTCGGACTGCTGCCGGGGCTGACGGCGGAGCAGCGCGCGGGGACGGCCCAGTTGCAGGCCGCGCTGACCCACGGCCACCCCACCGCGCTCGCGGCCAGCGACCTCACCGCACACGCCGTATGGCTGCTGACGCACAACTGCCACCCTTCCGAGCTGCTGCCGCGCCTGCGCCACTACGGCCGCTCCGCACGCCGGACGTACCACGGCGACTGGCTCGGCGACCTGGCGCGGCGGGCGGGCGCGGCCGACCCCGCCGACTTCATCGCACACGGCTGGGACGAGACCCTCGCGGCTCTCGACACCGTCTCGGCCGCCCTCGACCACCCGGACCCGGAGCGCGACCCCTGCGAGGTGGCCGGCGCGGGCTGGATCGCCGAGGAAGCGCTGGCCGCGGCCCTGTACTGCTTCCTGCTCTTCCCCGAAGAGCCCGTGGCGGTCGTCCAGCGAGCGGCGTTCTCCTCCGGCGACTCCGACTCCGTCGCCGCGCTGGCTGGGGCGTTCGCGGGGGCGTCGGTCGGCGGCTCGTCCTGGCCGGGCGACTGGCTAAGCGCTCTTGAACACCACGCTCAGATGCGTCCTCTCGTCGTCCCGTGGGACTCGGGAAACCCGCAGAGCTACCGGGGCACGCCTCCACCGCCGCCGGGACGCCGCGCATGAGCCGGCCCGTGCGGTACGAGGCCCCACCGCATGGTTGCTCAACTGCCGCTGCGTGGCGGCGGTCCTGAGGTACGGCCAGGAGGACGTGCTCCGGCGGGAGTACCCGGCGTTGCGGTCGTGTGCGTAACATCGTCGCTCGAAAAGGCTGTTGACCAGCCGAAGCAGTTCAGTGTCAGGGTTGGGAAATGACGGACAACGGGGGTGGCGCCGGGGCGCCGGTACGGCGCTCCCGGCTCGCCGACTACGCGGAGATGACCCGGCTGCCCGAACCACCGGAGACAGCCCCGGAGCCGCCTGAGCCCGAGGCCGCCGAGGTGGTCGGCGTGGCCGAGGTGGGCGGGACAGCGAGCCCGGGAGAGCCGGACGAGGTCGTCGAACCGTCCGCCGAGGAAGTCGCGGCCCGGCGTCGTGAGTTCATCTCGCTGCTGGAAGCCTTCCGGGACACCGCGGTGCTGGTTCCGCTCCGGAGTGACGGGTGGCTCACCGCCGACTTCGGTGGCGTGCGCTGGATCCTTGCCTTCTCCGACGAGTCGGCGTTGGCCCGGTACGCGGTCGCTCGCGACGAGGCGCACCTGGAGTGGACGTACCAGACGGTGCTCGGGGCGAAGCTGCTGGACGTGGCGGTGCCCGCGGCCGGTGTGCCGTGCGGGGTGGCGCTGGACGCCGCCGACGGTACCGAGCACGCGGTGCTCCTGCCGCCGGTTTCGGGCGTGGTGCCCGACGCTTTCGCCGTGGATCGAGGACAACGAGGGAGTGAGACGTGGTGACCGGGGGCGGCAACGGGAAGGACCTGGCGGCGATCGGTCTCGGCGAGATCGCCAACGGACTGACTCTGGCACTGGACGAGTTGCGGGAACTGGGCATGGTCGGGGAGGCCGGTGCGGGCCGGGGCTTCGGCGACATCGGCCTGTCGGGGCTCGAACTGGGCGCGGAGGGGCTCACGAGCACCTTCGGCTCCTTCTGCGAGCGCTGGGAGTGGGGAGTGCGCTCGCTGATCTACGAAGGCAACGGGTTCGCGCTCAAGACTGGGCTGGCTGCCGGGACCTACTACGAGACCGACCAGTACGTGGAAGGCGCTCTGAAGGTCGGCGTGAACTCCCTGATGGGCAATCCGCACGCCTCCGAGGACGAGATCACCGGCAAGGACTGGGGCGAGGTCTGGTCGAACAACCCGGTCACCCAGATAAGAGACGCCGACTACAGCAAGGAGTCCTTCGAGCGGGCCTGGGAGAACAGCGCCCAGGGCTGGCGGGACGCGGGCCGGGACGTCATGACCTCCGAGAACCTGGTCGGCATGGGAGTGGGGCCCGAGAGCCTTCGCGAGCGCTCGGGGGTCTCGGAAGAGACGTGGGAACGGATGCTGGACGAGCAGTTCGGTCCCTCGCCCGAGGAACGTGCCCGCACGCAGGGCGGCGGAGGTGAGGGCTGATGGGCGTCCTCGACGACATCGGCAGTGGCCTGGGCAAGCTGGAGGACGGCGTCAACCACGGCCTGAACCTCCTCGAGGACGGTGTCGACGCCGGTAAGAAGATCGTCGGTGAAGGCATCGACTGGGGCACCGACCGGCTCGGCGAGGGGCTCGACAAGGTCGGCCTGGAGGGCGCCGCGGACACGGTGGAGGACTGGGGCGACGAGGTCGCCTCCGACCTCGGGGCCACCCCCGGTGAGCAGCAGCTCGGGCAGACCGAAGAGGCGAACGAGCTCCTGCACGGCAATCCGGAGAAGATCCGGAGCAGCGCGAAACACCTGAGGGACTTCTCGACCGCGTTCGACAAGGTCGGCACCGGCATGAAGAAGGTGGACTCCACCAGCTGGCGGGGGGAGGGCGGTGACACCTTCCGCGAGAAGTTCGGCGTCCACCCTGCGAAGTGGCTGCACGCGGCCGACGCCTGCGAGACGGCGGCGACAGCGCTGGACTCCTACGCGGGCACCGTCAAGTGGGCGCAGCAGCAGGCTCAGGAAGCGATCGAGCTGTACAGGCGGGGCAAGCGGGCCTCGGAAAAGGCCATCGAGGACTACAACAAGCAGGTCGACGCGTACAACGCCAAGCTCAAGGCGGACCAGGACCCCGGGCCGGTGCCGCAGCCGTTCCACGATCCCGGCAAGGAGACCATCAAGCAGGCACGGGACAAGCTCGCCCAGGCCCGCAAGCAGCGCAACTCAGCCGCCTCGGAGGCCGAAGGAAGCATCAAGAAGGCGCTGGAGCACGCCCCGGCGGAACCGCCGCCGCTGGACCGCATCGGCAACAACCTGGTCGACGGCTTCGTGGCGACCGGCGTGGAGCTCAACCACGTCGCGGGCGGCGTGATCAAGGGCACCGCCGGCCTGGTCAGCTTCGCCCGTGGCCTCAACCCCGCCGACCCCTACAACCTCACCCACCCCGCCGAGTACCTGCAGAACGTCTCGATGACGCTCTCCGGCCTGGTGTCCACCGCGGCTCACCCGGAGCGAGCGCTGAACGCCGCGGTGGAGGGCTTCAAGAAGGACCCCTCCGAGTTCATCGGCCGCCTCCTGCCCGAGCTGATCGGCACCAAGGGCGCCGGCCTGGCGCGGGGCGGGCTGCGCATGGCGGTGAAGGAGGGGGTGGAGACCGGTGCCGGGAAAGCCGCCTCCGGCACGAAGCTCGCCGACGACGTCGCCGGTGCGGCCCCCAAGGACTGGAGTGACCTTGCGCGGTCCACGGACCACGTCAAGGAAAAGGCTGTTCACGCCGAATCGGTAGACCCTAAAAAGGCTCAGGAATTCCTGGACGATCAGTTTCCGTGGCTCAAGGACGTCAACAATACCGGCATGCCCGGGTACACGGACAACTGCAGTCACAACGTCGTCACGGTGGACCGCAGAATGGACGACATCGACGTGAGCGCGGCCCCCAGGCAGGCTGGTGGGCATATTCCACCGGAGCAGCTCGGCGCGAAGGACCGGGTGGCAGGCCAGTACGACTGGGTGAACAGCTACGATGACGTCATCCGGGACCTTCAGGGACGAGGAGAGGGTTCGAGAAGCGTCGTCTACATCGCCCGCCCCAACGGCTCGGCGCACGTCTTCAATGCTGTGAATACACCAGACGGCGTTGTTTTTCTCGACGGGCAGAGCGGAACTCTGGGATTGCTGGAACAAAACGTCACACACATCGGCCACATTCCATATCGTGATGGAGTAAAGTAAATGGTGACCAAGGACGAGGCAGTTGCTGCCGCTGCCCACTTCGTAAAGACCGGACCCTACCAAGAGCAAGCCGACTCCGTCGTCATGCTTCCGGACACGGCGGTCGAATTCACATATGGCTGGACCGTGTGTTTCGACCTGAAAGAACATATCGAGACCGGCGACTTCACGAAGAAGCCGTTCAGCCCGGTCGTTGTCGTCCCCCACGACGGCACGGCCGCCCACATGGCGCCGACCTTCCCCGCGACCGAGCAGTACATGGAGATGCGCGCATCCGGCGATTGGCCTCCGACCAAGGGACACTCGCGTGCCGGGTCCTGATGGGCAAGCGGCGGCCTGGCTGAACGCCACCTACGGCGGACTGGTTCAGCTGGCCACACCCCACCCCGTGCACGAAACTCCCGCCGCCTGGCTGATGGCCTGCCGCCCCCTGCCGCAGCCCGGTTACCCGGAGACGCCGATGATCGCGGCCTCCGTCGTGGTGCCCAAGAACGGCGGTGCCCCCTTCCATCCCGCACCGAGCGCTCCGCTCGCCGACCTCGAGCCCGCCCCGCCCCAGGAGTCGGCCGACCGGGCGGAGAACCAGTCCCGCCGGATCAACACCCGGGGCTGTGTGATCGCCCTGCACTCCGCGATCAACGGCGCCCCGGCCGTGGCGCTGCCCTGGAAGCCCGCGGACGAGGCGCCCGGCTGGTTCGACCGGCTGACGCGCCGGTACTTCCCCGAGTTCACCAGGGTCCCCGTCGGCGGCTGGGACGACGTGGTGCGGGCGGTCGCGGAGACGGGGCCGGACACGCGGGGCGTGGTGTGGGTGCGGCGCGCCGTCGCGGGCCACGAGGCGATGGGCAACCTGCTGTACGCGCACAACAACAAGGGGCAAGTGGTCCTGCTGGACCCCCTGTCCTCGTCCCTCGCCCGGCTCGATGACCCGCTGGTCCGCGAGCTGGTGCTGCTGCGTGCCCAACCGGGGGCGCTCACACCACGACGTGCTCCGTGGGAGCGCCCGGCAACCGATTTCGCGTCCGCCGTCGACAAGGCCGACCGCTGGCTCCGGAACGCCTACCGCGGCCAGGTCGAACTGCACGCGCCGACGGCGCGGGACGAGACCACGCGCGGCTGGGTCTTCTCCTGCAACACCACCCGCTTCCTGCGGGGAGGCGACTGGGCGGACGCGATGCTCGACTCGACGGTGGTCGTGCCGAAGGACGAGGCCGCGCCGTTCGGTCTGCCCAACACCGATCCATGGACCTGGCTCGCCCGTTGGGACGCGGGTGCCGTACCGGGGACGGCGGGTCTTGAGCAGCCGCCGCCTCCGGGGCACGCCGCGTGGTTCGAGCCGACGCTCGCCGAACTCGGGCCCGTGCTGTCGGTGACCGAGCACCAGGACTGGGAGGCGGCGCTCGCGGCCGTCGACGCCCTGCCCGTCGCGGCGCGCGCGTTGGTCTGGGCCCGCCGCACGGACGGCAGGGGTCGCGAGGCCGTCGGCCGGCTGGTGAACGCGCTCCGCCTGGAGAAGGGCGTCATGGTGGTCGACGGTTCGTCGGACGAGCCCGTCTCCTTCGATCCGACCGGAGTCCACCGGCTTCATGTGATCCGTTACCGCTGACGGCGGCGGGCGACGGGCTACGGGCGGCGAGGCGAGGGCGAGGACCGGCGGAGCCACCGCGTGCCGGACGTGGTTCATGTTCACGACACAACTTGTGCCACAGGTCCGGACCAACCTCTTGCCCCCGCCCCTCCCCCGCCGCAAGCTCCCCTCATGGAGCTGGAGTTGCGGCATCTCAAGACGGTCCGGGCCATCGCCGACGCCGGCAGCCTCACCAGGGCGGCGACGGCGCTCGGCCTCGCACAGCCCGCGCTGAGCGCACAGCTCAAGCGGATCGAAAGGGCCCTGGGAGGCGCACTGTTCGTGCGGGGCAGACACGGGGTGCGGGCCACCGCGCTGGGCGAACTGGTACTGGAGCGCAGCCGGATCGTGCTGCCCGCGGTGACCGAGTTGCAGCAGGAGGCGGCCCGGTTCGCCCGGGCCCCGCGCACCGCCGAGCGGCTTCGGTTGGGCGGCACCCACGGGCCCCTGCTGGGGGCCTTGGTCGACCGGCTGGCGGGCGTGGCTCCGGACGCCCGGATGACGACCTGTACGTCCTGGTCGGAGAGGGAACTGGCCGAGCAGCTGGCGGAGGGACGGCTGGACTTCGCGCTCGCCGGGACCTGCGGATCCGCCTCCCCGCCCGGCGCCGCAGGGCTGGTCTGGCGGGAGGTCGCCGTCGACCCGGTGTTCGTGATGATGCCCGCCGGTCACCCGCTCGCCCGGCGGACCGAGGTGGACCTGACCGAGCTGGCGGACGAGGAGTGGGCCTGCGTACCCGGTGACGGCTGCTTCGGCGACTGCTTCACCGCGTCCTGCGCCCGCGCCGGGTTCACCCCGCGCCGCGTGTACGAGACGGACACCGCGTCCCTGGTCCACCTGGTGCAGGTGGGGCGGGCGGTCGGGCTGTGCCGGGCGACCTTCCCGACCACCCCCGGCATCGTCACCCGGCCGCTCACCGGCACCCCGCTGGCCTGGCGGCACCTCCTCGGCTGGCACGCGGTGACGCAACGCCAGGACACCGCCGCGACCGTGCTCGCGCAGGCCCGCATGGCGCACGCGGGGGTGGCGGCGAGCAGTGACAGCTACACGGAGTGGATGGCTGCGCACCGGGTTCCGTGACAGAACAGGGGGCACGGAGGACGCAGCGGCGAGGGGCGCACCACCGGGCTTCGCGGCAGGGCGCACGCCAGGCTTCGCGACAGGGCCCGCCGGGTCCGCGACGCCGACCGTGGGCCTGGTCCTGGGCCTGGTCCTGGGCCTGGGCCTGGCCTTCCATAACGCCGGGGAGAGGGTCAGCCGACGTCTTATGGCCGCCGGTTGTCCCTCCCTACGGTTTCGGCACCTCCCCACCGGGACCCACCGGTCCCCGCCGGGCCCACCGAGACCGAGGAGATCCCCCATGCCCCACCGATACCGACACAGCAGAGCCATGGGTGCCGCCGTCGCGGCGACGGCCGCCCTGCTCGTGGCCGGGCTCAGCGGCTCCGCGAGCGCCGGGACGGCTCCCGCCGGCTCCGCACCCACCGCGGCCGAGACCCTCCGCACCGACGCCGCGCCCGTCGCCCTCCTCAGCGCCATGCAGCGCGACCTCGGCCTCGACCGGCAGCAGGCCGAGCGCCGCCTCGTCAACGAGGCCGAGGCGGGCGCCACGGCGGCCCGGCTCCGCGCCGCGCTCGGCGGTGACTACGCGGGCGCGTGGCTGCGGGGCGCCGAGTCCGGCACGCTGACCGTGGCGACGACCGACGCGGACGACGTCGCGGCGATCGAGGCGGCGGGCGCCGCGGCCACCGTCGTACGGCACTCGCTCGCCGACCTGGACGCGGCCAAGTCCCGGCTGGACCGGGCCGCCACCGGCCGGGACACCACCGACGCGCCGGTCCGGTACGTCGACGTACGGACGAACACGGTCACCGTGCAGGCCGTACGGCCGTCCGCGGCCCACGCCCTCCTCGACGCGGCCGGTGTCGACGCCGGACTCGCCCGGGTCGAGAAGACCGCCGAAAGGCCCCGTCCGCTCTACGACCTGCGGGGCGGCGAGGCGTACTACATCAACAACAGCGGACGCTGCTCGATCGGTTTCCCGGTCACCAAGGGCACCCAGCAGGGCTTCGCCACCGCCGGTCACTGCGGGCGGACCGGGGCGAGCACGAGCGGCGCCAACCGGGTGGCCCAGGGCACCTTCCAGGGCTCGATCTTCCCCGGCCGTGACATGGCCTGGGTGGCCACCAACTCCAGCTGGACGGCGACCCCGTACGTCAGCGGCGCCGGCGGCCAGAACGTCCAGGTCACCGGGTCCACCCAGGCCCCGGTCGGCGCGTCCGTGTGCCGTTCCGGTTCCACCACCGGCTGGCACTGCGGCACCGTCCAGCAGCACAACACCAGCGTGACCTACCCCGAGGGCACCATCAGCGGCGTCACCCGCACCACGGTGTGCGCCGAGCCCGGCGACTCGGGCGGCTCGTACATCTCCGGCAGCCAGGCGCAGGGCGTCACCTCGGGCGGCTCGGGCGACTGCCGCAGCGGTGGTACGACGTTCTTCCAGCCGATCAACCCGCTGCTGCAGAACTACGGCCTCACCCTGAAGACGACCGGCGACGGCGGCGAGGACCCGGGTGAGCCGGAAGAGCCCGGCGGCACCTGGGCGGCCGGCACCGTCTACCAGCCGGGCGACACGGTGACGTACGGCGGCGCGACCTACCGCTGCCTCCAGGGCCACCAGGCGCAGCAGGGCTGGCAGCCGCCGAACGTACCGGCGCTGTGGCAGCGCGTGTGAGCAGCTGACCACCGCACGGGGGACGACCGACGAGGGACGGCCCACGGGGGTGACTCGCGGGGGTGACTCGCGGGGGGTGACTCGCGGGGGACAGCCCACGGGGGGTGGCTCACGGGGGACGGCCCGCAGAGGCTGACTCACGGGGGACGGCGGGGGCGGGTCCGGGTGCGCTGAGGGAGAGCGCCCGGGGCCGCCCCCGTCGGTCATGTGCGGCTGACCCGCCCGCAACCTTGCGAGTCGGACTCCGTGAGGGGCCGGCTGCGGTCGTACGGGTCCGTCGCGGGGCCGGTGGCCGGCTCACCGCCGGGGCCGTCACCGGCGAAGCCGGGGTGCAGGTAGCCGTCGTGGACGCCGCAACTGGTGTTGTCATGCTCGGTGAAGTACTTCTCCAGCAGGAGCTTGCCCTCGGTCACGTCCCACCTGGCCGGGTCGTTCAGCGTCAGAGTGAGCGCGCGGCGCACGATCGTGCGCGCCACCTCCCCGTCGTCCCCGTCCTTTCGCACCAGCGGGTAGACGAAGGTGTAGTCCGCGTTCACCTTCACCACGCCCGGCTCCCCGGCGGCCAGGGTCATGTGGCCGCGGACCTTGACCACGTCGCCGGCCAGACGGGTCTCGTCCGGGTCGAAGCGGGTGAAGAGCAGGAGCGGGTCGTGCTCCTCGTCCGGTGCGCTCAGCGACCGGCGCAGCTCCGGCAGCAGCTCCGGTTGCTTCGGGTCGAGGACGGCCAGCGCCTTGTCCGGCCGCTCCCCGCGCAGTACGCCGGGGTCGAGGTTGGCGGCGACCAGCAGTTCCTTGGTACGGCGCAGCGCGAACGCCACGTCGTCCGCGCTCACGCCGGACAGTGCCTTCGCCTCCGGCACCTCGATGGCATCGGCACCCTCGGCCCACCGCTCGGCCGGCGAGCCGCGGAAGGGGTGCTCGCGCGTGGCCTGCCCGAACCGGGCGGGGTCGCCGGGAGCGCCGGTCGGCAGCGCGGTCTCGGCCGCCAACGGCTTCTCGGGGCCGCCGTCCCCGCCGGGCAGCCGGTCCAGGACCAGAGAGGGCCGTACGGCGACGACCGCGAGCGCCGCCAGCACCACCACGCCGACGATCGCGCCCGAACGACGCCGACGGGAGCCGCCCCCGTTTCCCTCCTGCCACGCCGGGCCCGTACGCCAACCCGGCGGGGTGCTGTGCGGCGCCCCCTGCACCCCCCGCGCCTTCCGGTTCCGGCCCGGCCCTCGGCCACCACGGCCGCCACCCGCCTCCGCGCGCCGCGCCGCCTCGTCCTGCTCCCGCAACCGCCGGGCCACCATCCGCGCCCGCGCGGACGGCTCCTTGGGCGTGGAGGTGCCCCCGCCCTCGGCGGCTTCCCGCAGGAACGACTCCAGCTGCTCGTCGGACAGGGAGGAGGCCGGGTCGTCGTCGGAACGGTCGGGAGGCGGAACGGTACTCACGGACTCACTTTCCGAGCGGCGGGCAAGTCGATTTCGACGGTCAATCATGCCGCTGTGTGAGGGAGAAGTGCGGTGTCATGAGGGAGCTGTGACGAAACCGCTGCCCCTGCGAAGCCCCGTGATCCGACACAGCCGCCGAGCCGGCCGGATCAGGCCCGCACTGCCGTGGGCGACGATCGGCGCGGTCGTGGCCGCCCACGCGTTCCTCGCGGCACTCGCCTCGGTCACTCCCGCAACCCTGGCTCCGCGCCGCGGCCCGCACCGCAGGACGGCGATAGCATGTGCAACCAGATTCGACCACCCCGGGCGGGCAGCCCTCCGGCCGACAGCTTCCCGCCCCGGGAGCGCCACGCACGTACCCCCGGATTCACCGCGACGGCGGATAAAACAGGCCGCGGCGAGTTAACACCCGGAAAACTTCGACCGACCATCAAGTTCCGCACCGGAATTCGGTGACCACAAGCCGGATCACCCCTCGAACACCAGCCATAACCGGGTTATCGTTCAAACGACCGAATCCGTGCTGACGTGCGAGGAAAGGGCTGGAAGAGCCGAACGGGCGGCACGTGTGCGGCATGGCATGGACGATATCGGGGGGAGATCATGGCCGAGGAATCAGCAAAGGCGGAACCAGGAAGAGAACACCCCGCCTTCACACTTCTCGGGCCACTGCAGGTGCACGGACCCGATGGTCCGCTGCACGTTCCGCCGGGACGACAGGAGATCATCCTCGCCGGGTTGCTCCTGCGCGCCAACCAGGTGGTCGGCACGGAGCACTTGGTGGATCTCATCTGGGGGGATGATCCACCGAAGACAGCTCGTACACAAGTGCAAATATGCATTTCCCGTCTCCGGAAGCTCCTCGACCGGGCCGCCCGCCCCGCGGCCATCGCCACCCGGCCCCCCGGCTACGTCCTCACCACCGAGCCCGGCAACGTGGACGCCGCGCTGTTCACCGACCTCGTGGGCCGCGCCAGACAACTCGGCCGGCAGGCCCGGCGGGAGGAGGCCGTGGGCTTACTGCGTACCGCCGCGGCCCTCTGGCAGGGCGACTGCCTGAGCGGCCTCGGCAACCACCGCCTGGCCAACAGAACCCGCCACCTGGACGAGGAGCGGCTGACCGCCACGGAGCTCCGCATCCAGCTGGAGCTGGAACTGGACCGGCACGAACAACTGGCGGGCGAGCTGGAGATGCTCGTCGGCGAGCATCCGCTGCGGGAGAAACTGCGCGGGCAGCTGATGACCGCCCTGTACCGGTCCGGAAGGCGGGCGGAGGCCCTGAGAACCTACCGCCTGGGCCGGGACCTACTGGTCCGGGAACTGGGGCTGGAGCCCGGACCGGAGCTCCGGGAGCTGGAGGCGGCGATCCTGGCCGACCGCCTCTCCCCCGACGCCGCGATCGGCTCCCCCACGAGGAGCACCGAGGCACCCGCGCCGCGGCCGACGGCCGACGAGCAGGCGCCGGCCACCGCCACACCCCCGTCCGGACCTGTCCTCGTCGTCCCACGCCAGCTGCCCGCGGACATACCCGACTTCGTCGCCGAACCCGGCCTGCCGGCCGCGCTGGAGAAGATCCTGACCGGAGGCGGGGACCCGGAAGGCGGCGGGCCCGTCGTGATCACCGGGAAGCCGGGCACCGGCAAGTCGTCCCTGGCCGTGCGGGTGGCCCACCGACTGGCCGCGGCGGACTTCCCCGACGGCCAGCTCTACTGCGACCTGCGCGGCACCACCGGCTCCCCCGCGACCCCCGCGGAGGTGCTCGGCCGGTTCCTGAGAGCGCTCGGCATACCCGGCCAGATGATCCCCAAGTCGCCGCACGAGCGGGCCGAGATGTACCGCACGCGGCTCGCCTCCCGCCGCATCCTGGTGGTACTGGACGACGCGGCGGGCGAGGGACAGGTCCTGCCGCTGCTGCCCGGCAGCGGCGACTGCGGAGTCATCGTCACCAGTCGGTCCAGGCTGACCGCGCTCCCCGGCGTGCACCGGGTGGAACTCGACGTCCTCGACGAGGACCGGGCCCTGGAACTGCTCGCCCGTATCGTGGGCCGGCAGCGGGTGGAACGGGAACGGCCCGCGGCCGAGGCACTGATCCGCACGGTGGGACGGCTCCCCCTGGCCCTGCGCATAGTCGCGGCCCGGCTGGCCGCCCGCCCCCACTGGACACTGGCCTCGATGGTCTGCCGGCTGGCCGACGAACGGCACCGGCTCGACGAGCTGACCCACGGCGAACTGACCGTGCGGGCCAGCCTGTCGCTGACCTACGACGGACTCGGGGAGAAGGAACGGCGGCTGCTGCGCCTGCTCAGCATGGCCCGGACCCCCACACTCCCCGGCTGGCTGGCCGGTGCGCTCGCCGACGACCACCGCCCGTTCCTCCCGGACCTCCTCGACCCCCTGGTCGGCGCCCAGATGCTGGACGTCGTCGGGGTGGAGAGCTCCGGTGACTTCCGCTACCGGTTCCACGAGGTCATCCACGTCTACGCCCGGGAGCGGCTCGCCGCCCAGGAAAGCGCGGAACTGCGCGGCGCGGCACTGGCCCGGATGGCCGGCGGCTGGATGTACCTGGCCCAGGAGGCGCACCGCCGGGTGTACGGCGGCGACTTCACGGTGCTGCACGGCGATGCCCCCCGCTGGTGCCCGCCCCAGCCGTACGTGGAGCGGCTGCTGACCGATCCACTGGCCTGGCTGGACGGGGAACAGACCGCCCTGTGCCGGATGGTGGGCCACGCGGCGGACGAGGGACTGCACGACCTGAGCTGGGACCTGGCCACCACCCTGGTCACCCTGTTCGAGGTGCGCGGCCACTACGACCTGTGGGAGCGGACCCATCTGCGGGCGCTGGAAGCCGTGAGCCGGGCGGAGAACCTGCGCGGCATCGCCGCCGTGCGCGCATCCCTGGGATCGCTGTACATGCGCCAAAACCAGGCCGCTCCCGCCCGGCAGGCCCTGGAGTCGGCGCTCAGCCTCTTCCTGACGCTGGACGAGCCCAGAGGGAAGGGCCTGTGCCGCCGGGACCTGGCGCTCATGGCCCGGCGGGAGGGCGACCACGCCACGGCCGGCGCGCTGTACGCCCAGGCCATGGAGGACTTCACAGCGAGCGGCGACGCGGTGGGACGAGCCGGCGTCCTCACCCAGAGCACCCATGTCCTGCTGCACCAGGGCCGCAAGGACGCCGCCCAGCGGCAGCTGGAGGAGGCGTTCCGCATCTACGAGTCCCTCCGTTACACCGGCGGGCAGGCGCGGACGCTGCGCCGGTCGGGACAGGTCCTGCTGGAGCAGGGCGAACCCGAGCGGGCGCTGATCGCCCTCACCGAGGCACTGGAGTTCTGCCGTGGCTCCGGCGACGTCATCGGGGTGGGACACCTGCTGCACGACCTGGGCCACGCCTTCACCGCCCTCGGCCGGACCGGGTTGGCGCGGGAACACTACGAGCAGGCCCTGGCGGCCCGGGAGTAGGTCATGGACCTGAGCGGCAGCGCCCTGCTCCGGCCGGACCGCGGGGGCCGTCCGGCGTCCTCCGCGTTCAGTCCCAGGGGTCGTTGAGTCCCCGGCCCCTCACAAGCACGCGGCGCCCCGCCCGAGGGGCCGCCTCGCCTGCGGCGTGACCCACCGGGGCGGGGAGCCCGGTACGTGCGTGACGTGCGGTGCTGTTCCGGGACATGATGTCTCCTGGGCGCGGGCTGGATCCGTCGCGGTGCGCTCCACACGCTAGGAACAGCGGGATTCCCCGAACCGCCCCCGTCCTTATCACCGCGCTATCCCGGGCGCCGGCCGCCTGCCCGGTCCCCGTCACTGTGGACCGGACCGTGCGGCACCCCGAACGCCCGCCGGCGTCCGGGGTGCACCGTACGGAGGTCAGCCCAGCGGCAGCGGAGCCGGCGCCGCCGGGGCCGAACCCACGACCTTGAAGTTGTCGGCGTGCGTCAGCGTGAAGCGCTCCCAGCCACCGGTGACACCGGCCGAGCGGGCGCGCAACTGCCCCGCGTCCTCCCCGGTGTAGCTCGCCTCGGTCGCGACGTACTTACCGTTCGCCCGCGACTGGAGGGCGTACTTCTGGTCTCCCTGGGGCACCAGCGTGAACAGCTCCCATCCTCCGGTGACGGACTCGCTGCGGGCACGCAGCATCCCCTCCAGGTCACCGGTCCGGTTGAGCTCGGTGGCGACGAAGAGACGGCTGGCCTCCGACCGCAGGGCCACGGACGCCCCGTCGTCACGGGTGTGGAGGGTGAACTGCTCCCAGCCCGCCACCGTGTCGGCGCGTGCCCGCAGCCTGCCCTGGTTCTCACCGGTGGTGGTCACCGCGGCGGACACGTACGTGTCGTTCGCCTGCGCCTTCAGCGACCAGCGGGCCACCCGGGCTCCGATCCAGCCCGTGATGTCGTCCAGCCGAGTGCTGACGGCGTCGGTGCTGGTGACGCTCTCGTCCACGCCGAAGCAGCCGCCCTGCGCGGACCGGCTGTTGATCGCGACGAGTTCGACGCCCTGACCGGTCTCGCGCAGCACCGGGCCGCCGGCGTCACCGGCGCACACCGAGCCGCCGTCCTGGCCGGTGATGCCGACCTCGGTGGCGGCGACCGACTCGACGTCGAAGTCACCGGCGTGCAGGCTCAGGGGCGCCCACTCGTCGGCGGTACGGCCGTAGCCGGTGACCCGGAGCTCCTCCCCCGCGACGGGCTCCGCGGAGGCGAGGGAGACGGGGGTGACCGTGGTGACCTGCGAGGAGAGCTTGGCGAGGACCAGATCACGGTCCGGGTGGGGGACGAGTTCGACGACGTCTCGGACCTGCCCTCCCGTCCCGGTCAGGTCGGCACGGCCGATGGTGGCGGTGGTGGCCAGGTCGGGCGCGCCGGCCGGCACCCGCAGGCTCACGGCCGGGTCGTCGGCGAAGCAGCTGGCGGCGGTCAGCAGCCACTGCTTCTCGACCAGGGTGGCGGAACACGCACGGGCGCCGTCGCCGATGTCGAGGCGGGCGGTGAACGCGTAGGGGGTCTCGCCGGCGGGAAGCGGAGGAAGGTCGGGGAGCTCGGTGACGGGACGCCAGCCGCCCGCGTTCGCGGGGGCGGTGAGCGTGCCGACGGTGAGGACGGCGGTCAGCAGGCCGAGGAGAGCGGGTCTGATACGTCGCATTCGGTTTCCTTGGGCGGGAACCGCCGGGGCAGGCCCGGCAGGAGGACTGGAGGGGGACAGGGCGGCGCCGGCGGTCACCGGGAGGTCCGGATCTCCACGAGCGTGTGGGGGCCGCTCTCCGGGTCGGCGGTCTCGCCGACGGGGGTCCAGGTGTTCTCGGTGATGTCGAAGGTGCGTTCCTCGCCGTCGACGGCCATGTCGACCTGGGCCTGGTAGTCGTTGCCCCGTACGCCGTACACGGCGGGCATCTCCAGGGCGAGGTAGCCCTCGTCACCGGTGACGCGGAAGCAGAACGGGGCGCTGTGATCGGTCGCCCAGACCTGCAGCGGATTGTCACCGGAGTCGCAGTCGACGAGGACGATGTGGCCGTCGCCGCGCTTGAGCAGGATGCCCCGCTCCTGAAGGATCCGGTCGGCCTGCGGGTAGTCGAACGTCTCCACGGCGTAGCCCGGGACCTCGTCCGCCACCGGGGCGGCGACGGCGCCGCCGTCCTGGCCGACGGCGGACCCCACGGCGAGGAAACCGGCGACGGCCGCCGCCAGGGCGGTGACACCGATCACCCGCCGCACTCCTCCGCCGGCCCCCTGGCGCTTCGTGAGCAGTCTCTTCACGGACATTCCTTCTCCATCCTGATGCGGAAAGGCCGGTGGTGGCCCGCGGTTGCCCGGCCACGGGTCCGGAAACAGCCCGGACCCCGCTGGTGCCGCACATTCATCAACAGGTCGCTATCCACCGGGCGATCACGCCGCCAACTCCCCTCTTTCACCTGCGCGTGCGGGATTCCGCGATCCGGCCGGCCGGCCATGTCCGTGACAGCGGCGGAATAGCGCCGGAGCCGGTCCCGTGAAGGGCCCGCCTCCTAGCTTGCGGGGCGACGAGACGCCTGCACCGGCGGGGCGGGGAGGAAGCAGCCGACGCCGAAGGAGCCCGAACGACGTCTGCCACCGGCCCCCTGAAGTCGGCTCGGCGACCGTTCCGGCCCCGCGGCGCGCGTCCCTTCCGGTTCCGCGGTGCACGGCTCCGTACGCAGTCAGGTGCCCCGACCGAGGAGTGGGTCAGCGAGCCATGAGCACGAACCTGTGGAACCGAAGAAGATTCCTGCAGACCTTGATGGCCGGCACCGCCGGCGCGGTGGTCTATCAGTCACTGGGCCCCGCCTCCGCGCGCGCCTACGCCACCGACGCGCCGGGAAGCGTCCTTCCCGACACGGACCGGGCCAGAGCGGTGGAGGCCTGGCAGACCGGCGGCACGGCGATCCGTGAGGCCGCGGCGGCGGCGCTGGTCGGTTCGGACGCGGACGTACGTCAGTTCCTGGACGTGGAGCTGCCCCGCCGGAAGGCCGAGGACCACCGGATGGCGGTGCTCCGGTTCATGACCGTGGCCGGGGCCTCCGTACGGGCGGCCGCGAACACGGCCCTGTCCGGCACCGACGCCGATGTCGAGGCCTTCATGACATCGGGATACCGGACGCCCCAGGCCGAGGACCTGCGGATCGCCACGCTCACCGCCATGGACAACGGCGGCGCGGCGGCGAAGCGGGCGGGGCAGGCGGCGATGGACGCCGGCACCGCCGAGGCGCTGGAGACCTTCCTGACCACGGGCCTGGAGACCGCCCGGGCCGAGGACGACCGTATGGAAGCCCTGCAGATCATGGCGCAGGGCGGTCCCGAGGTGCGGACCTACGCGACCCGGGCGCTCGACGGCGACGCCGAGGACGTGCGCTGGTTCCTGGAGACCGGTCAGCACATCGCCCGTGCACGCGACCAGGAGTCCCTCACCATCACCCAGCTGGTGCAGGCCGTGGAGACGGCGGGCAGGCGCGCCAAGCGGGAGACCGACGAGGCGGTGGAGGCGTCCGAGCGGGCGAAGGCCGCCGCGGCCGCCGCCAAGGCCGCCGCCCAGACGGCCGCCCGGGAGGCCCAGGCAGCCCAGGGCGATGCCCGGCAGGCCGGTGCGGCCGCGGGCCGGGCGGCCAAGGCGGCCCAGGGCGCCGCCGCCGCGGCGCGTACCGCGATCGTCGCCTCCAACACGGCGGTGGCGGCGTCCCACCGCGCCGCGGAGGCGGCCCAGTCCGCCGCCGCCGCGGCCGCTGTCGCGGGCCGTGCCGCCGCGGGCGCCTACAACGCGGCGATCGCCGCGTCCAAGGACGCCTCGAAGGCGAAGGCTGCCCGGACCGCGGCCGAGGGCGCCCGCAACGCGGCGGCCGGTGCCCGCAAGTCCGCGGTCGCCGCGAACGCCGCCGCGGCCGCTTGCGCACAGTCCAAGCTGGCCGGTGCCGCCGCGGCCTCCGCCGCGCAGAACGCCGCGGCCGCCGCGTCGGCCGCCGCCACCGCCGCCGCCGCGTCCGGCGTGGCGAGCCACCAGGCGCAGCGGGCCCGGGCCGCTGCGGCCGAGGCCAACGCGGCCGCCGCGCGGGCCACGGCTGCCGCCGGGCGCGCCGAGCGCCTCGCGTCCACCGCCGCCACCGCCGCCCAGCAGGCGAGGGACGCCGCCAACCGGGCGGCGGAACACGCGGAGAAGGCCGCGGCCGCGGCCGACGAGGCCGCCGACCACGCCGGCGAGGCCCTGGACTACGCGAACAAGTCCACCGCGCACGCCAACGCCGCGGTGGAGGCCGCGGGCGAGGCCTCCACGGCCGTCGCGCGCGCCCAGGAGGTCGAGCGGCTGGCCCGCGAGGCGGAGGCCGACTTCATCGCCGGCGACATGGAGACCGGCATGGCGGACGCCCGTCTGGTCGCCGAGTCCGAGGCGGCGTACGTACAGGACTGGGAGCGGCTCGCCACCCAGGGCGGGGCGATGCGGGAGGACAGCGCCGGTCACCTCGACCAGGCGGCGGCGGCGCTCGCCGCCGGCCGGCAGACGGCGGCCGTGGACCACGGGCGCCGGGCGGCGGTCGGCCTGCTCGGGGCCACCGGCACCTGGTCCCGCGACGCCGCCGCGTTCGCGCTCTCCGGCAGCGACGCGGACGTCCTGGCCTGGCTCGACGCCGACCGGGAGCTGGCACAGGACCAGGACGACCGCGACTCGGTGCTCTACACGGCGCGGATCGGTCCCTCCGCGTTCGGCGAGGCGGCCCAGGCCGTCCTCGCCCAGGACGACCCGGCGGCGGTGCGCAGGTTCCTCACCGAGGACGCCCACCAGGTACTCCTGGAGGACTACCGGGTGCGGGCCCTGCGGCTCCTGAACGGCAGCGGCCCCTCCGTGACCGCCGCCGCTTCCGCCGCCCTCGACGTCGGGACCGCACAGGCCCTGCGGGACTTCCTCTACGACGGATACCGCCTGGCCCAGATGGAGGACGACCGGGTCGCCACCCTGGCCGTCATCGCGAAGGGCGGCGCGTACACCCGGGCGGCCGCCCAGGTCGCGATGGACGGCTCGGCCGGCATGCGCCGCAGCTTCGTCCAGGAGGTGCAGTACCGGGCGGCGCAGGTCGACCACGACGCCGCCACCCACGTCGCCGCGATCCGCGCGGCCATCGCCCACGCGGCGAGCGTCGCGGCCAAGGCGCAGGAGAACGCCGCACTGGCGAGCAAGACGGCGGCCGAGGCACGGGAGGCCGCTGACGAGGCCGCCCAGTGGGCGGACCGGGCCCGCACCTCCGCCACGGAGGCGGCCAACCACGCCCAGCAGGCCAAGGACGACGCGGACGCCGCGGACCGGTCCGCGGCACAGGCCGCCGCCTCCGCCCGGAAGGCGCTGGAGGCCGCGGCCACCGCCCGGCGCGCCGCCCGCAGCGCGAACCACTCGGCCAACTCGGCCGTCGCCTCCGCCCGGCAGGCCGCCGCGTCGGCACAGAGCGCCCAGCGGTCCGCGACCGTCGCCCGCGCCGCCAAGCTGCAGGCCGAGCAGGACGCCGCCGCGGCGGCCGCCGCGGCCACCGAGGCCAGGCAGATCGAGAGCAGTCTGCGCCGCAAGGAACAGGCCGCCGCCGCCCGTGCGGCGGCCGAGGAGGCCCGCCGCCGCGAGGGGGCGGGAACCGACCCGACGAACACCCCGGACAACGACCGGGCCGACGTTCCGGGAAGCAGCAAGGAGGACTGGGCCGGCCACGCCGACGAACTCCAGCGCTACTCGCAGTACCTGGGCCTGGCCGCAGGCGGCCTGGGCCTGGCGGCGGCCGGCGCGGCGCTCATCCCGGGCGGCCAGCCCGTGGCGGCCTTCCTCGGTGCCACCGCCATGGGGCTGCAGGTCGCCAGCCTCACGCTCGACGTGGTCGCACTGGGCATGACCGCGTATGCCGAAGGCATCACCAGCAAGGAATTCTGGATGGACGCCGGCATGACCGCGGTCAACGTCTTCGGAGGGGTCAGGTTCCTCAATGCCTTCGGAGGCCTCGCGGCCACCGGAGAGGGCGTCCTGAAGGCGGGAGCCAGCGCGGTGGGAGAAGTGGCGTCCACGACGTTCGGCTTCTTCGAGGACGAGGTGACGGACTTCTTCGGCTTCTAGGAACGGCGTCACCCGGCAGTCGCGGACGCAGGAAGCTCCATGGACGACCGCATTCCCGTACCGCCCGAACCGCTCCGGCCGAGCAGCCTGGTCATGGCGGTCGGGGCCGAACACGTACGGCTGATGTACCACTTCCTCGACCGGGGCGACCTCGATGCCTGCGCGTCCCTGCTGGACGAGCAGGTGAGGTTCGATTCCCCCGGCAAGGCGGCCGTGCACGGGCGGACGGCCGTGGACCGGGTACGCCGTGAACTCCTCGGCGACGGCCTCCCGCACCACATCGAGCGACTCGTGGTGCGGGGGGCACGCGTCGTCGCGGTGGGCCGGCTCGCCCCCGCGGGCCGGCCGGAGCCGGTGCACTTCGTGGACGTCCTCACGCTCTCCCCGCACGCGATGGTGCGCGGTTGCACCCGCTACTACCGCGCACCACCGCGGTGAGCCGGACGGCACACGACAGAGGGCCCGCACGACCGAAGTCGTGCGGGCCCTCTCAGGCGCTCGCGGAAGGAGCTACCAGGTCAGATCAGCAAGCTTACTTGTTGATCTTCGTGACCTGGCCGGCGCCCACGGTCCGGCCACCCTCGCGGATGGCGAACTTCAGGCCCTCTTCCATGGCGACGGGCTGGATGAGCTCCACCTTCATCTCGGTGTTGTCACCCGGCATGACCATCTCGGTGCCCTCGGGGAGGGTCACGACGCCGGTCACGTCCGTCGTACGGAAGTAGAACTGCGGACGGTAGTTGTTGAAGAAGGGGGTGTGACGGCCACCCTCGTCCTTCGACAGGATGTAGGCCTGGGCCTCGAACTCGGTGTGCGGCGTGACCGAACCCGGCTTGATGATGACCTGGCCGCGCTCGACGTCCTCGCGCTTGATGCCACGGAGGAGCAGACCGACGTTCTCACCGGCCTGGCCCTCGTCGAGCAGCTTGCGGAACATCTCGATGCCGGTGACCGTGGTGGTGGTCTTCTCGGTCTTGATGCCGATGATGTCGACGGTCTCGTTGACCTTGAGGACACCACGCTCGATGCGGCCGGTGACGACCGTACCGCGACCGGTGATGGTGAAGACGTCCTCGATCGGCATCAGGAACGGCTTGTCGACGTCACGCTCGGGCTCCGGGATGGCCTCGTCCACGGCCTTCATGAGCTCGAGGACCGAGTTGCCCCACTCCTTGTCGCCCTCGAGGGCCTTCAGAGCGGAGACCTTGACGACCGGCAGGTCGTCGCCCGGGAACTCGTACTCGGAGAGGAGCTCACGCACCTCGAGCTCGACGAGCTCCAGGATCTCCTCGTCGTCCACCATGTCGGCCTTGTTCAGGGCGACGACGATGTACGGAACGCCGACCTGGCGGGCCAGGAGCACGTGCTCCTTGGTCTGCGGCATCGGGCCGTCGGTGGCGGCGACCACGAGGATGGCGCCGTCCATCTGCGCGGCACCCGTGATCATGTTCTTGATGTAGTCCGCGTGACCGGGGCAGTCGACGTGGGCGTAGTGACGCGTCTCCGTCTGGTACTCGACGTGCGCGATGGAGATGGTGATACCGCGCTGGCGCTCCTCGGGCGCCTTGTCGATCATGTCGAAGGCCGAGGCCTCGTTGATGTCCGGGTACGCGTCGTGCAGCACCTTGGTAATGGCGGCCGTGAGGGTCGTCTTACCGTGGTCGATGTGACCGATGGTGCCGATGTTGACGTGCGGCTTAGTCCGCTCGAACTTCGCCTTCGCCACTGGGGTCCTCCTGTGGAGTGGTTCTGTACGCCTTACTCATCGGCGCCAGGTGATCTTTGCTGGAAAGCCCGGGTGCCGGGGGCATTCCACCGGTTCACGGCGGAATGCCCCATGCAGGCTCCGGGGTCAAGCCTAAAGCGTGAGAACGCGGTCCGTTGAACGGAGTCCGTTACTCGCCCTTGGCCTTCGCGATGATCTCCTCGGCGACGTTCCGGGGAACCTCGGCGTAGGAGTCGAACTGCATCGAGTAGCTCGCGCGACCCGACGTCTTGCTGCGGAGGTCTCCGACGTAGCCGAACATCTCCGACAGGGGCACGAGCCCCTTCACGACGCGGGCACCCATCCGCTCCTCCATGGCCTGAATCTGACCACGGCGGGAGTTGATGTCGCCGATGACCTCACCCATGTAGTCCTCGGGCGTGGTGACCTCGACGGACATCATCGGCTCCATGAGGACGGGCGAAGCCTTGCGCGCGGCCTCCTTGAAGGCCTGCGAACCGGCGATCTTGAACGCCAGCTCGGAGGAGTCCACCTCGTGGTAGCCACCGTCGATGAGCGTGACGCGGACGCCCGTCATCTCGTAGCCGGCCAGGATGCCGAACTGCATGGCCTCCTGGGCACCGGCGTCCACCGAAGGGATGTACTCCTTCGGGATGCGGCCACCGGTCACCTTGTTCACGAACTCGTACGAGGTGTCGCCACCCTCGATCGGCTCGATCGCGATCTGCACCTTGGCGAACTGACCGGTACCACCGGTCTGCTTCTTGTGGGTGTAGTCCACGCGCTCGACGGCCTTGCGGATCGTCTCACGGTACGCGACCTGCGGCTTGCCGACGTTGGCCTCGACCTTGAACTCACGGCGCATACGGTCGACCAGCACCTCGAGGTGCAGCTCGCCCATACCACCGATGATGGTCTGGCCGGTCTCCTCGTCGGAGTGGACCTGGAAGGACGGGTCCTCCTCGGCCAGGCGCTGGATCGCGACGCCGAGCTTCTCCTGGTCGCCCTTCGACTTGGGCTCGATGGCGACCTCGATGACCGGCGCCGGGAAGTCCATGGACTCCAGGATGACCGGGCTCTTGTCGTCGGACAGCGTCTCACCGGTGGTGGTCTGCTTCAGGCCCATGACGGCGACGATGTCGCCGGCGCCCACCGACTCGATCTCCTCACGCTTGTTGGCGTGCATGCGGTAGATCTTGCCGATGCGCTCCTTCTTGCCCTTGACGGAGTTCAGCACGGCGGTGCCGGACACCAGGCGGCCCGAGTAGACCCGGACGAAGGTGAGCTTACCGAGGTGCGGGTCGCTCATGATCTTGAACGCGAGCGCGGCGAGCGGCTCGTCCTCCGACGGCTTGCGCTTGACGACGACCTCGGGGTCCTTGACGTCGTGGCCCTCGATGGCCTCGACGTCGAGCGGGGTCGGCAGGTAGCGCACGACCGCGTCGAGCAGGGGCTGGACGCCCTTGTTCTTGAACGCGGTGCCGCAGAACACCGGGGTGACCGTGGTGCCGTCGGACTTGCCGGAGGCGATGGTGACGCGGCGGATCGCGGCGTACAGCTGCTCCACGGTGGGCTCCTTGCCCTCCAGGAACAGCTCCATGATCTCGTCGTCGTTCTCCGCGACGCCCTCGACCAGCTTCCCGCGCCACTCCTCGGCGGCCTCGGTGTGCGTGGCCGGGATGTCGACGGTCTCGTACATCTCGCCCTTGGCGGCATCGGCGGACCACACGAGCGCCTTCATGCGGACCAGGTCCACGACGCCCTGGAAGTCGGCCTCGGCGCCGATCGGGAGCTGCATGACGAGCGGCTGGGCGCCCAGGCGGTTCGAGATCATCTCCACGCAGCGGTGGAACTCGGCGCCGGTACGGTCCAGCTTGTTGACGAAGCAGATGCGCGGCACGCCGTAACGGTCGGCCTGACGCCACACCGTCTCGGACTGCGGCTCTACACCGGCGACACCGTCGAACACGGTCACGGCACCGTCGAGCACACGCAGGGAGCGCTCCACCTCTACGGTGAAGTCGACGTGCCCCGGGGTGTCGATGATGTTGATCGTGTAGTCGTCGTCCTCGAGCGGCCAGTGGCAGGTCGTCGCAGCGGACGTGATCGTGATGCCACGCTCCTGCTCCTGCTCCATCCAGTCCATCGTGGCGGCGCCGTCGTGGACCTCACCGATCTTGTACGACACGCCCGTGTAGAACAGGATCCGCTCGGTGGTGGTCGTCTTGCCCGCGTCGATGTGGGCCATGATCCCGATGTTGCGGACCTTGGCCAGGTCAAGTGAAGTGGTAGCCATAAGGCTTCAGTCTTCTCTCGGTCTCGATGTGGGTAGCGACTACCAGCGGTAGTGCGCGAAGGCCTTGTTGGACTCGGCCATCTTGTGCGTGTCCTCGCGCTTCTTCACAGCGGCACCGAGGCCGTTGGAGGCGTCGAGGAGCTCGTTGAGCAGACGCTCGGTCATGGTCTTCTCGCGACGGGCGCGGGAGTAGCCGACGAGCCAGCGCAGCGCGAGGGTGTTGGCGCGACCGGGCTTGACCTCGATCGGCACCTGGTACGTCGCACCACCGACACGGCGGGACTTGACCTCGAGGGTCGGCTTGATGTTCTCGAGAGCGCGCTTCAGCGTGATGACCGGGTCGTTACCGGTCTTCTCGCGCAGGCCCTCCATGGCGCCGTAGACGATGCGCTCGGCGGTGGAGCGCTTGCCGTTCAGCAGCACCTTGTTGATCAGGGAGGTCACCAGAGGAGAACCGTAGACCGGGTCGATGATGACCGGGCGCTTCGGGGCGGGGCCCTTACGAGGCATTCTTACTTCTCCTTCTTGGCGCCGTAGCGGCTGCGGGCCTGCTTGCGGTTCTTCACACCCTGGGTGTCAAGCGAACCGCGGATGATCTTGTAACGAACACCCGGCAGGTCCTTCACACGGCCGCCGCGCACGAGCACGATGGAGTGCTCCTGCAGGTTGTGCCCCTCACCCGGAATGTAAGCAGTGACCTCGATCCCGCTGGTCAGACGCACACGCGCGACCTTACGCAGGGCCGAGTTCGGCTTCTTCGGGGTGGTCGTGAACACACGCGTGCAGACGCCACGACGCTGGGGCGAACCCTCGAGTGCGGGCGTCTTGTTCTTCTCGACCTTGTCCTGCCGGCCCTTCCGGACCAGCTGCTGGATCGTAGGCACTACTTCTCCGGTTTCTGTGTGCCGAATGGTGAAGCTAACCTGGAACGTCACCGACCCACGCGGTCGGGTGTGTCGAAGCCGCGGATCCCCGCCGGAAGACGAAGGGGGCGCGGATTGCGGTGGCCGGTGACGACCCTCACTGCGGTTGAAGGCACGCACGAGGGCCAGGGCACACCCCAGGCACAAGGTCTGAGCGTACCTATCGCATTCGCTGCGGTCAAAACAAATGCGCGGGACCGGCAGCGCCACCCGCCTCGCCCGGGTTCCTCCCGGTCCATTCCGGGCGCCCGAGGCCGGCTTCCGGCGCCGGCTCCCGGGCACGTGGCCGAGCGCGCCTCAGGCCCGCGGGACCGGAACCCGCGGGACGTCCGCCGCGCCCCCGGCGGCACGCGCGGACGCGGAGCCCTGCGCCGCGCCGCCGCCTCCCGCGGAGCCCTGCGTCGGCGTCGGCGCCGCCGTGTCGTGGCGGACGAAGTACGTGGGCCGGTTCTGCACCGCCGTGTATATCCGGCCGACGTACTCGCCGAGCAGGCCCACGCAGATCAGCTGCACGGCGCCGATGAAGACGATGCCGGTGAAGAGCGACGTCCAGCCGGGCACCGTGCGCCCCAGGGCGAAGGCGGCCAGGGTGTAGACCAGCAGCCCCAGGCAGACGACGAAGGCACCGGCGCCCAGCCAGGTGGCCAGCCGCAGCGGGGCCGCGGAGAAACCGGTGACACTGTCGACCGCGAGCCGGATCATCCGGCCCAGCGGGTACTTGGTGCGGCCCGCGGTGCGCGGAGCGCGCTCGTACGTCACCTGCCCGCTCGGGAAGCCCAGCCACGGCACCAGCAGGCGGTACACCCGCTGCTGGTCCGGCAGCGCCTTCAGCGCGTCCACGGCGGCCCGGCTGAGCAGCCGGAAGTCGCCCGCCTGCGCGGGGACCGACGGACCCGCCAGGCGCCGCATCAGCCGGTAGTAGACGCCCGCCGTCCACCGCTTGAACCCGGTGTCGCTGCTGCGGTCGGCCCGGACGCCGTAGACGATGTCGAGGCCCTCGGCGCGGGCCAGCGCCAGCATGTCGGGGATCTTCTCCGGCGGATCCTGGAGGTCGGCGTCCAGGCTCACCACGTACGCGCCGCACGCCCGGTCCAGGCCCGCGGTGAGGGCGGCCTGGTGGCCGGAGTTGCGCCGCAGCGCGACCACGCGCAGTTCCGGCCAGCCCAGCCGGAAGGCGGCGAGCAGCTCCGCCGTGCGGTCGCCGCTGCCGTCGTCCACGGCGACGACCTCGTGGGCGACGCCCAGCTCCGCCAGGACCGGACGCACTCTGCTGACCAGCGCGGGAAGGGCCTCTTCTTCGTTGTACATCGGGATGACGACCGACAGCACGACCGGTTCGTGCCGTTCCTCGTCCGGTCCCTCGTTCCGTCCCTCGGGCACCGCGCCTCCCCTCCCCCGAACACCGAGCACAGATGTGCGACTCTTGTGCGATCTTATGGCAGCAACTGACGGTTGAGGGTGGACTGAGGGGGATGACAGCCATGGACACGGCTGCCGACGACACGATGACCGACGGGTCGGCGGGCGCACCGGAACGGCTGCCCGACGAGCCACGAAAGCGCTCCTGGAGGACCTGGCCCCCGGCCCTGCCGCCCGCCGCGCGGCCCTACCTCGCCCCGCTCGTCCTGTACGGCGTCACGAAGCTCGTCGGCCTCGCGGTCTTCGCCTCCCTGCTGGAGTACGCCGGGGACTACAAGGAGAAGAACCCGCGCTTCGGCGGCGGCGCCCACTGGTGGGACGTACTGGCCACCTGGGACGGCTGGTGGTACCTCCAGGTCGCCGAGCACGGCTACAGCCCCTCCCTGGTGCGGCTCGACTCGGAGGGCCTGTTCACGGTCCAGCAGAACTCGGTCGCCTTCTTCCCGCTCTACCCGGCCCTGATCCGCGTGGTCTCGGAGACCACGGGCCTCGGCCTGTACGGCTCCGGGATCCTGGTCTCCGTCGTCTTCTCGTTCGTCGCCGCGGCCGGCATCTACGCCGTGATCTCCCTGATCGCGGGTGCCCGCGCGGGCACCATCGCCGCGGGGCTGTGGGCCGTGGCCCCCGGCGCGGGCGTCGAGTGGGCGGTGTACTCCGAGTCCCTGTTCGTCGCCATCGCCGCCTGGGCCTGCTACGCCGTGATGACCAAGCGGTGGGTGGCGGCCGGCCTGCTCGCCTTCACCGCGGGCCTGAACCGCCCCACGTCAGCCGTCCTCGTAGGCGCCGTGGGACTCGCCGCGCTGGTGACCCTCGCCCGCCCCGCGACCCGGCGCGAACACGGCGTACGCGGCCCGGTGTACGCCATGATCGTCGCCCCGCTGGGCCTGCTCGTCTACATCGCCTGGGTCGGCTACAGCATCGGCGAACCCACCGCGTACTTCACGCTCCAGCGCGAGGGCTGGGCGCACTTCTTCGACTACGGCGCCCACACCCTGGACGTGCTGCTCAACCTCGCGGTGGGCCGCGGCGACTACCCCTTCGCCTTCTACACCCCGGACCTGCTCTCCGTCCTGCTGGTCCTGGCGCTGCCCTTCCTGATCGCCCTGATGCTGCGCAGGAAGCCCCCGCTGGTGCTCGTCGCGTACACCCTGGCGACGGTCATCACCGTCCTCGGCACCCAGCAGATGTTCGGCAATACCATGCGCTACCTGCTGCCCGCCTTCCCCCTGCTCCTCGCCCCGGCCGCGGCCATGAGCCGCCTGAAGCTCCCCAGCCTGGTCGTCTTCTTCACCACGACCGCCCTCGCCTCCGGCTGGTACGCGCACTACGTCCTGTTCGAGCTGGGCGTGCCGTAGGAAGCACCTCGCCGGGTGCGGGCCGAAGGGCCCGTGAGCACCTCGCGAGTACACGCCGAAGGGCGGCCACCCCACGGGGTGACCGCCCTTCGGTCGTAGCGGCCTTGTCAGGCGACTCGCTTACTGGTTGTACGGACCGTAGTCGTAGTCCTCCAGCGGAACGGCCTGGCCGGAGCCCGTGCCGAACGGCGAGTAGTCGATGTCGTCGTAGCCGACGGCCGAGTACATCGCGGCCTTGGCCTCCTCGGTCGGCTCGACCCGGATGTTGCGGTAGCGGGACAGGCCCGTACCGGCCGGGATGAGCTTACCGATGATGACGTTCTCCTTGAGGCCGATCAGGGAGTCGGACTTGGCGTTGATCGCCGCGTCCGTGAGGACCCTGGTCGTCTCCTGGAAGGACGCCGCCGACAGCCACGACTCGGTCGCCAGCGAGGCCTTGGTGATACCCATCAGCTGCGGACGACCGGAGGCCGGGTGACCGCCCTCCTGGACCACACGACGGTTCTCGGTCTCGAACTTGGTGCGCTCCACCAGCTCGCCGGGCAGCAGCTCGGCGTCGCCGGACTCGATGATCGTCACGCGGCGCAGCATCTGCCGGATGATGATCTCGATGTGCTTGTCGTGGATCGACACGCCCTGCGAGTTGTAGACCTTCTGGACTTCGCCGACCAGGTGGATCTGCACCTGGCGCTGGCCCAGGATGCGCAGCACGTCGTGCGGGTTGGTGGCACCCACGGTGAGCTTCTGGCCCACCTCGACGTGATCGCCCTCGCCGACCAGCAGACGGGCACGCTTCGAGATCGGGAACGCCGTCTCGTCGCTGCCGTCGTCCGGGGTGACGACGAGCTTCTTCGTCTTCTCGGTCTCCTCGATCCGGACGCGGCCGGAGGCCTCGGAGATCGGGGCGACACCCTTCGGGGTACGGGCCTCGAAGAGCTCGACGACACGCGGCAGACCCTGGGTGATGTCGTCACCGGCCACACCACCGGTGTGGAAGGTACGCATCGTCAGCTGGGTACCGGGCTCACCGATGGACTGGGCGGCGATGATGCCGACCGCCTCACCGATGTCGACCAGCTTGCCGGTGGCCAGGGAGCGGCCGTAGCACATGGCGCAGGTGCCGACCTGGGACTCGCAGGTCAGGATCGAACGGGTCTTGACCTCCTCGACACCGTGGCGCACGAGCTGGTCGATGAGCACGTCACCGAGGTCGACGTTGGCCGGCGCGATCACCTTGCCGTCGATGACGACGTCCTCGGCGAGCATGCGGGCGTAGACGCTGGTCTCGACGTCGTCCGTCTTGCGCAGCGTCCCGTCGGCCTCGCGGACGGCGATCGGCAGCTTCAGACCGCGCTCGGTGCCGCAGTCCTCCTCGCGGATGATGACGTCCTGGGAGACGTCGACCAGACGACGCGTGAGGTAACCCGAGTCGGCGGTACGCAGAGCGGTGTCCGCCAGACCCTTACGGGCACCGTGCGTGGAGATGAAGTACTCCAGCACGGACAGACCCTCACGGAACGAGGCCTTGATCGGACGCGGGATCGTCTCGTTCTTGGCGTTCGACACGAGACCACGCATACCGGCGATCTGACGCATCTGCATCATGTTGCCTCGTGCGCCCGAGTTCACCATCATGAAGATCGGGTTGGTCTTCGGGAAGTTCTCGTTCATCGCCTCGGCGACCTCGTTGGTCGCCTTGGTCCAGATCGCGATGAGCTCCTGCGTGCGCTCGTCCTTGGTGATCAGACCGCGCTCGTACTGCTTCTGGACCTTCTCGTCCTGCGCCTCGTAGCCCTTGACGATCTCCTTCTTCGCCTCGGGAACGACGACGTCGGAGATGGCCACGGTCACGCCGGAACGGGTGGCCCAGAAGAAGCCGGACGCCTTCAGGTTGTCGAGCGTCGCCGCCACGATGACCTTCGGGTAGCGCTCGGCGAGGTCGTTGACGATCTCGGAGAGCTGCTTCTTGCCGACCTCGTAGTCGACGAACGGGTAGTCCTCGGGCAGCAGCTCGTTGAAGAGCGCGCGGCCCAGCGTGGTCTTCAGGGTGAAGGTGTCACCCTGCTGCCACTCCGGCTCACCCTCCTCGCGGGCCGGGGGCTCCCAGCCGCGGGGCGGGATGGTGCCCACCGGGAAGCGGATGTCGACCTTCGACTGGAGCGACAGGTCGCCCGCGTCGAACGCCATGATCGCCTCGGCGGCGGACCCGAAGGCACGGCCCTCGCCCTTGAGGTCGCGGCCCTCGCCGTCGGTGGTGAGGAAGAACAGACCGAGGACCATGTCCTGGGTCGGCATCGTCACCGGACGGCCGTCGGCCGGCTTCAGGATGTTGTTCGAGGACAGCATCAGGATGCGGGCCTCGGCCTGCGCCTCCGCGGAGAGCGGCAGGTGCACGGCCATCTGGTCACCGTCGAAGTCCGCGTTGAACGCGGTGCAGACGAGCGGGTGGATCTGGATGGCCTTGCCCTCGACCAGCTGCGGCTCGAAGGCCTGGATGCCGAGGCGGTGCAGCGTGGGCGCACGGTTCAGCAGAACCGGGTGCTCCGCGATGACCTCTTCCAGCACGTCGTACACGACCGTGCGGCCGCGCTCGACCATGCGCTTGGCGCTCTTGATGTTCTGCGCGTGGTTCAGGTCGACCAGGCGCTTCATCACGAACGGCTTGAAGAGCTCCAGCGCCATGGCCTTGGGCAGACCGCACTGGTGCAGCTTCAGCTGCGGGCCGACGACGATGACGGAACGCGCGGAGTAGTCCACACGCTTACCGAGCAGGTTCTGACGGAAACGACCCTGCTTGCCCTTGAGCATGTCGCTCAGGGACTTCAGCGGGCGGTTGCCCGGACCGGTCACCGGGCGACCACGACGACCGTTGTCGAAGAGGGCGTCCACGGCCTCCTGGAGCATGCGCTTCTCGTTGTTCACGATGATCTCGGGCGCGCCGAGGTCGAGAAGCCGCTTCAGGCGGTTGTTGCGGTTGATCACACGGCGGTACAGGTCGTTCAGGTCGGAGGTCGCGAAGCGGCCACCGTCCAGCTGCACCATCGGACGCAGGTCCGGCGGGATGACCGGCACGCAGTCCAGCACCATGCCCTTGGGGCTGTTGCTGGTCTGCAGGAACGCGGAGACGACCTTGAGGCGCTTGAGCGCACGGGTCTTCTTCTGGCCCTTGCCGGTACGGATGATCTCGCGGAGGCGCTCGGCCTCCTCGTCGAGGTCGAAGGACTCCAGGCGCTTCTGCAGCGCGGCGGCGCCCATCGAACCGTCGAAGTAGGTGCCGAAGCGGTCGCGCAGCTCGCGGTAGAGCAGCTCGTCGCCCTCGAGGTCCTGGACCTTGAGGTTCTTGAACCGGTTCCACACCTCGTCGAGGCGGTCGATCTCGCGCTGCGCGCGGTCGCGCAGCTGCTTCATCTCACGCTCGGCACCCTCGCGCACCTTGCGGCGCACGTCGGCCTTGGCACCCTCGGCCTCGAGCTCGGCCAGGTCGGTCTCGAGCTTCTTGGCCCGGGCCTCCAGGTCCGAGTCGCGGCGCTGCTCGACCTGCTGACGCTCGACGGAGACGTGGGCCTCCAGCGAGGGCAGGTCGCGGGTGCGGCGCTCCTCGTCGACGAACGTGATCATGTACGCCGCGAAGTAGATGACCTTCTCGAGGTCCTTCGGGGCGAGGTCCAGCAGGTATCCGAGGCGCGACGGGACGCCCTTGAAGTACCAGATGTGGGTGACGGGGGCGGCGAGCTCGATGTGGCCCATCCGCTCACGGCGCACCTTGGCGCGCGTGACCTCGACGCCACAACGCTCACAGATGATGCCCTTGAAGCGGACACGCTTGTACTTGCCGCAGTAGCACTCCCAGTCCCGGGTCGGACCGAAGATCTTCTCGCAGAAGAGTCCGTCCTTTTCGGGCTTGAGCGTGCGGTAGTTGATCGTCTCGGGCTTCTTGACCTCGCCGTGGCTCCACTGACGGATGTCGTCAGCGGTGGCCAGACCGATCCGGAGCTCGTCGAAGAAGTTGACGTCGAGCACTATGCGTCAATCCCTCTCAGGGTTGTAAGTCTTGGGGTCTGAAACGGGGGTCCTGGGGCCGGCCGGAGGCTCAGGGATCTTCATCGCTGAACCTCCGGACCGGACTCCCGTCAGACCTCTTCGACGCTGCTCGGCTCGCGCCGGGACAGGTCGATGCCGAGCTCCTCCGCTGCGCGGAAGACGTCCTCGTCGGTGTCACGCATCTCGATGGACATGCCGTCCGAGGACAGCACCTCCACGTTGAGGCACAGGGACTGCATCTCCTTGATGAGCACCTTGAAGGACTCGGGGATGCCGGGCTCAGGGATGTTCTCGCCCTTGACGATGGCCTCGTAGACCTTCACGCGGCCGGTCACGTCGTCGGACTTGATGGTCAGCAGCTCCTGGAGGGCGTACGCGGCGCCGTAAGCCTCCAGCGCCCACACCTCCATCTCACCGAAGCGCTGGCCACCGAACTGGGCCTTACCACCCAGCGGCTGCTGGGTGATCATCGAGTACGGGCCGGTCGACCGGGCGTGCAGCTTGTCGTCGACCAGGTGGTGGAGCTTGAGGATGTACATGTAGCCGACCGAGATCGGCTCCGGGAACGGCTCGCCGGAGCGGCCGTCGAACAGCCTCGCCTTGCCGGACGGGAGCACCATGCGCTCGCCGTCGCGGTTCGGGATGGTGTGCTGGAGCAGACCGGCCAGCTCGTCCTCACGCGCACCGTCGAAGACCGGGGTGGCGACGTTGGTGCCGGGCTCGACCTTGTCGGCGCCGATGACCTGGAGGCGCTCGGCCCACTCCTCCGCGAGGCCGGAGACGTCCCAGCCGCGGCTGGCGAGCCAGCCGAGGTGGATCTCCAGGACCTGTCCCGGGTTCATTCGGGACGGGACACCCAGCGGGTTGAGGATGATGTCGACCGGGGTGCCGTCCTCGAGGAACGGCATGTCCTCGATCGGGTTGATCTTGGAGATGACGCCCTTGTTGCCGTGGCGGCCGGCGAGCTTGTCACCGTCGGTGATCTTGCGCTTCTGTGCGACGTACACGCGCACCAGCTGGTTCACACCGGGGGGAAGCTCGTCGCCCTCCTCGCGGTCGAAGACGCGGACGCCGATGACCTTGCCGATCTCGCCGTGCGGCACCTTCAGGGAGGTGTCGCGCACCTCGCGCGCCTTCTCACCGAAGATCGCGCGGAGCAGGCGCTCCTCCGGGGTCAGCTCGGTCTCACCCTTGGGCGTGACCTTGCCGACGAGGATGTCGCCGGCGACGACCTCGGCACCGATGCGGATGATGCCGCGCTCGTCGAGGTCGGCGAGGACCTCCTCGGAGACGTTCGGGATGTCCCGGGTGATCTCCTCGGGGCCGAGCTTGGTGTCACGGGCGTCGACCTCGTGCTCCTCGATGTGGATCGAGGAGAGGACGTCGTCCTGCACGAGGCGCTGCGACAGGATGATCGCGTCCTCGTAGTTGTGACCCTCCCACGGCATGAACGCGACCAGCAGGTTCTTGCCGAGCGCCATCTCGCCGTTCTCGGTGGCCGGACCGTCGGCCAGGACCTGGCCCTCGATGATCCGGTCACCCTCGGCGACGATGACCTTCTGGTTGACCGAGGTTCCCTGGTTGGACCGGGAGAACTTGGCCAGGCGGTACGTGATGTACGTGCCGTCGTCGTTGGTGGTGGTGATGTAGTCCGCGGAGACCTCCTGGACCACACCCGCCTTCTCGGCCTTGACCACGTCGCCGGCGTCGGCGGCGGAGCGGTACTCCATGCCGGTGCCGACCAGCGGGGACTCGCTCTTGATGAGCGGCACCGCCTGACGCATCATGTTCGCGCCCATGAGGGCACGGTTGGCGTCGTCGTGCTCGAGGAACGGGATCATGGCGGTCGCGACCGACACCATCTGGCGCGGCGAGACGTCCATGTAGTCGACGTCGTCACCGGGGACGTAGTCGACCTCGCCACCACGGCGGCGGACCAGGACGCGCGCCTCGGCGAACCGCAGGTCGTCGTTGAGCGTGGCGTTGGCCTGCGCGATGACGAAGCGGTCCTCCTCGTCGGCGGTCAGGTAGTCCACGTCGTCCGTGACCTGGCCGTCGACGACCTTGCGGTACGGCGTCTCGATGAAGCCGAACGGGTTGATCCGGCCGTACGAGGCGAGCGAGCCGATCAGACCGATGTTCGGGCCTTCGGGCGTCTCGATCGGGCACATGCGGCCGTAGTGCGACGGGTGAACGTCGCGGACCTCGAAGCCGGCCCGCTCACGGGAGAGACCACCCGGGCCGAGGGCGTTCAGACGACGCTTGTGCGTCAGCCCCGACAGCGGGTTGTTCTGGTCCATGAACTGGGACAGCTGGCTGGTGCCGAAGAACTCCTTGATGGAGGCGACGACCGGCCGGATGTTGATCAGGGTCTGCGGCGTGATCGCCTCGACGTCCTGGGTGGTCATGCGCTCGCGCACGACACGCTCCATACGGGCGAGACCCGTACGGACCTGGTTCTGGATCAGCTCGCCGACGTTGCGGATGCGGCGGTTGCCGAAGTGGTCGATGTCGTCGGTCTCGACGACGATCTCCCGGCCCGACTCGCCGATCGTCTCGGTCTCACCGGCGTGCAGCTTCACCAGGTACTTGATGGTGGCGATGACGTCGTCGGTGGTGAGCACGCCGGCGTCCAGCGGCTCGTCGGCGCCGAGCTTCTTGTTGACCTTGTAGCGGCCGACCTTGGCGAGGTCGTAGCGCTTCGGGTTGAAGTAGAGGTTCTCGAGCAGCGTCTGCGCGGCCTCACGCGTGGGGGGCTCGCCCGGACGCAGCTTGCGGTAGATGTCGAGCAGCGCGTCGTCCTGGCCCTGGGTGTGGTCCTTCTCCAGGGTGGCGCGCATGGACTCGTACTGGCCGAACTCCTCGAGGATCTGCTCGGTCGTCCAGCCGAGCGCCTTGAGCAGGACGGTCACGGACTGCTTGCGCTTGCGGTCGACGCGCACGCCGACCATGTCGCGCTTGTCGATCTCCATCTCCAGCCAGGCACCCCGGGACGGGATGATCTTGGCGGAGAAGATGTCCTTGTCGGACGTCTTGTCGATGGAGGAGTCGAAGTAGACACCCGGCGAACGGACCAGCTGCGACACCACGACACGCTCGGTGCCGTTGATGACGAAGGTGCCCTTGTTGGTCATGAGCGGGAAGTCGCCCATGAAGACCGTCTGGGACTTGATCTCGCCGGTCTCGTTGTTGGTGAACTCGGCGGTGACGAAGAGCGGGGCCGCGTACGTGAAGTCGCGGTCCTTGCACTCGTCGATGCTGTTCTTGGGGGGCTCGAAGCGGTGGTCGCGGAACGTCAGCGACATCGACCCGGAGAAGTCCTCGATCGGCGAGATCTCCTCGAAGATCTCTTCCAGACCGGACTTGGTGGGGACGTCCTGACCGGACTCCAGCGCCGACTCGACGCGAGCCTTCCACGCGTCGTTACCGAGCAGCCAGTCGAAGCTCTCGGTCTGCAGCGCGAGGAGGTTCGGAACCTCGAGGGGCTCCCTGATCTTTGCAAAGGAGATGCGCAGCGGGGCGGTGCTGGCAGCGTTGTTCGTATTCGCGGTCGAGGCATTGCGCGAGGCGGCCAAGAGGGGGTCCTTCCGAGGGCTCGGACTCACTACGCGCGTACCGGCCCCTCTTCCGTGCACGAAGACAGGGGGCGCCTGATGTGGCCGAAAAGCCAGGTCAGGCATGCTCTGGTCGTCGGTGCTCGGGCGAGGGCAGACCCCTGGTGACGGGCAGGGGGCAACTAACAGGCAGCGCAAAGGGTCAGTGTAGCCACATGGCACACTGATGTCCAGTGCGGGTCTCGATGACCGTGTTCGCTCCTCGTTGTTCTCACCACCTGCGGCAAGGCCTCGCCCTCAACGCACCGTGATACTGCCCTCTTCGCCGTGGATCCATGCCTCGGATTTCGGATCCTTGTGACGACGCGTCCTGAGAATCGCGCGCCGCGTGCGGTTCGTCAAGGCCCCCTTTGCCCGAACCGCCTGCCGCCGGAGGGCCCTCGGGGCCCCGGCGACGGCACGACGAAGATCACCATACTCTCCGGCGTCGCACGTGCAAGGCAGCCGCCGCGGGACTCCGGATACGCCGAAGAGCGACCACCCGGATGGATGATCGCTCTTCGGCGCTGAAGCGTTACAGGTCCTGTGGGATCTCTTGGAATCGCATGATCCGCGGGATCAGCGGCATCCGTGAGGGCCCCCGGAGACCTGTGAGGTGTTACTTGACCTCGACCGAGGCGCCGGCGCCCTTGAGGGACTCGGCGGCCTTCTCGGCGGCGTCCTTGGCGACCTTCTCGAGGACGGGCTTCGGGGCGCCGTCCACGAGGTCCTTGGCCTCCTTGAGACCCAGGGAGGTCAGCTCGCGCACGACCTTGATGACCTGGATCTTCTTGTCGCCGGCACCGGTGAGGATGACGTCGAACTCGTCCTGCTCCTCGGCGGCCTCGGCGGCGGCGCCACCAGCGGCACCACCGGCGACGACGACCGGCGCGGCAGCGGCGGCGGTGACGTCGAACTTCTCCTCGAAGGCCTTCACGAACTCGGAGAGCTCGATGAGGGTCATCTCCTCGAACTGGGCGAGCAGGTCGTCCTGGCTGAGCTTCGCCATGATGGCGGTCCTTCCACTAATTCGGCAGGTGCCGGATGTACGGGGTGAGGCGGGCGTACGTCGGGCCCGCGTCGACCCTCACCTCATGCGGTTATGCGGCGAGAATCGGAAAGCGAGCCGAATTACTCGGCACCGCCCTGCTCGTCCTGCTTGGCACGGAGCGCGTCCACGGTGCGGACGAGCTTCGAGGGCAGCGCCTGGAAGACAGAGGCAGCCTGGGACTGCTTGCCCTTCATGGCACCGGCCAGCTTGGAGAGCAGAACCTCGCGGGACTCGAGGTCCGCGAGCTTCTTGATCTCGTCGGCGGACAGCGCCTTGCCGTCAAGGACACCGCCCTTGATGACGAGGTTCGGGTTGTCCTTGGCGAAGTCGCGCAGACCCTTCGCCGACTCCACCGGGTCACCGGTGACGAAGGCAACGGCCGTCGGACCAGCGAAGAGCTGGTCGTCGAGCGTGATCCCGGCCTCGTTGGCCGCAATCTTGGTCAGCGTGTTCTTCACCACGGCGTACTGGGCGTTCTCACCGAGCGACCGGCGCAGCGTCTTGAGCTGCGCCACGGTGAGACCGCGGTACTCGGTCAGCACAGCGGCGTTCGAGCTGCGGAACTTGTCCGTCAGCTCGGCAACCGCGGCAGCCTTTTCGGGCGTCGCCATAGAGCCTCGGCCTCCTTCCGGGTGATTCGGACCGCGCGGACCCGAAGGAGGACTGGGAAAAACGAAACGCCCCGGCGCAGGCGCACGGGGCGTGGCTCGACCTTTCGTCACGCACGAGGCGCGATCCCAAGGGAGCTCATCCACAGTCACCTGCGCGGGTCGTCCGCAGTTCAGCGGATCCTTCGGCCACCGTGTCTCTCGCGAGAACACGGCAACGACCAGCGGTCTTTGGCTTCTGGGGAATCGTACGTGAACGGTGGAGTGTCAAGCAAATCCGCCCGGTGAGCCGGCGCGCGAGCACGCGCTCGGCCCCCGCGGGCGCCGCGGACTCAGACCCCGGAGCCGCTCTCCAGCGCCTCCAGCTCGGCCATCTCCTCCTCGAAGGTGGCCTCGTCGCCGGACATCTCGCCCAGCTGCTTGAGCATCTCGAAGAGATCGAAGGTGTCGGCGGCCGGCGGCACCTCGACCTCGGCCTTGGCCCCGTAGTCGGAGAGCTTCATGCTCATGTCGACGTTGCCCTGGGGGGTCTCCATCCCGACGTCCATGCGGACCGGCAGGTCGTCGTCGTTGACCCAGACCTCGGTGTCGTAGCCCTTGATGCCGGACTTCTCGACGTTCTTCAGGAGCTGCTCGCGCTCCTTGGGCTCGAGCACGTCCAGAGTCTCGTTGCTCTCCATCATTTCCTTGACGGTGAGCGTGCCCTTGTAGTGCTGGGCCGTGACGCCGCCGACCTTCTCCTCGCCGACACGCTTGAGGTTGGGCGACTCCAGGAGCAGGGCGAGCTGCTCGACCGGGCTCTGGTTCATGTTCTCCAGACCGGAGAGCATCTCGCCCCCGGCCTCGGCGCCCGCGGACTCGGCGGCGGCCGCCAGGTCCATCTTCATCCAGCGCTTGCCGTCCATGTCCTTGGCGGCCGCCTCGCCCATGTCCATGTACATCACGTTGTCGCGCCAGACCATCCGGACCTGCTCCGGAGCATCCGGCTCGGTGGCCAGCATGGAGCCCTTCATCGTCATGTCCATGACCGTCGGGTCCCAGCCCATGACGCCGGACATCGTGACGTCACCGCCGCCGTCCAGGGCGGCCGGCATCGACATGGTCATCTCGACGTTGGCGGACTTGGCCTCGGACGTCTTCTCGTACGCCGCGGTCAGGACCTGCTGGACCGACCGGTCGGCGCCGGACGCCCCGTCCTTCTCGGCACCGCAGCCGACGGCTCCGCCCGCCAGCACCAGAGCCGACACGCCGGCGAGCGCCACGCCGCCCCGCCGCGAAGACCGCGCGTACACAGAAAGCCTCATCGATTCCCCCCAAGGAAACGCGACGAACGTATTGTTGAATTCGAAACCCATCGTGAGCCTAACCCAAGGTTTCGATCGGCTGCCTCGCATTACCGGCCCGCTCCCCGCAGCAGTTCCGTGAAGTCGGCGGTGTCCCCGGCCGGAGGGCGCTCGGCGGAGACGGCGACGCCGTAGTCGCTGTAGTACGCGGTCTGGGTCAGCTCCCCGGTCTCCGTGCGCCCCCGCTCGACCTTCTTGACCAGCAGGTCCCGGTCGTCGACCCAGATGTCGACGGTCTGCTCGGTGGCGCCGCCCACCGTGCCGGACCAGTGCGTGGTGCGCCGGCCGCGGGTCGTCTCCTCGCCGACCTCGCGTACGTCGTCGGAGGCCAGCAGCAGCTTCACCGCCTGGTGGGGCGTGGTGTCGCGCATCCGCTCCGCGAATCCGGCGCCCGTGCCGTCGCCGAGTTTCTCCAGGTCGGCGTAGAGGTACTTGATCCAGTGCCTGCCGCCCGCCCGGTCGGCGAACTCGTCGCCCATCCTGGCGTAGTAGGCGTCGGGCAGGTACCGGGCCTCCATGGCGGTGGTGCCGAGCCGGCGCATGGTCTCGGCGGTCGTGCCGCCCGTGTACGTGATCGTCAGGGTGCCGGTGAGGCCGTCGCGCCAGCCGAGGGTGCCGACGGCGTCCAGGGACAGCTCGCGCCCCATGACGGTCGTGGACTCGACCCGCGCCGAACCCGCCCGCCCGGTGGCCCGCTCCACGGAACGCAGGGGCTCCGTCGACGGGCCGGCGGAGTCGGTGGCGCCGTCGGCGGAGGTGCAGGCGGTGACACAGGCCAGCGCGGCCGTCACCGCGATCGAGACGAGAGTGCGGCGTGCCGTCGTGCCCGTCATGCGTCCCACCCCCGTGCGAGTCCCGTGCCCGCACGCTAACCCAGGCCACTGACACCCGTACGGGAAACGGAACCGGGAAGGGAACCGGGAAAAGGGGACGGGCCCCGCACCTCGGAAGGTGCGGGGCCCGTGAACCGGTTGGGCGAGCCGTTGGCTCAGACCGCGGCCGGGTCCTCCTCGACGAGGAGGTTGCGGGTGCGGTTGGAGTCGATCGGAATGCCGGGGCCCATCGTGGTGCTGATGGCGGCCTTCTTGATGTACCGGCCCTTGGCGGCGGACGGCTTCAGACGGAGGATCTCCTCCAGCGCCGCGCCGTAGTTCTCCACCAGCTGGGTGTCGTCGAAGGACGACTTGCCGATGATGAAGTGCAGGTTCGAGTGCTTGTCGACGCGGAACTCGATCTTGCCGCCCTTGATCTCGGTCACGGCCTTGGCCACGTCCGGGGTCACGGTGCCGGTCTTCGGGTTCGGCATCAGTCCACGCGGGCCGAGGACGCGGCCGAGGCGGCCGACCTTGCCCATGAGGTCCGGGGTGGCGACGACGGCGTCGAAGTCCAGACGGCCCTTCGCCACCTCGTCGATCAGTTCGTCGGAGCCGACGATGTCGGCGCCCGCGGCGGTCGCGGCCTCGGCACGGTCACCGGTCGCGAAGACCAGGACCCGGGCGGTCTTACCGGTGCCGTGCGGGAGGTTCACGGTGCCACGGACCATCTGGTCGGCCTTGCGCGGGTCGACACCCAGACGGAAGGCGACCTCGACGGTGCCGTCGAACTTGGTCGTGGAGGTCTCCTTGGCGAGACGGACGGCCTCAAGCGGGGCGTAGAGCTTGTCCCGGTCGATCTTGGCGTCCGCAGCGCGGAGAGACTTGCTGCGCTTGCTCACTACTGCTCCTGTTGGCTTCTGAGGAGTCGTGGTGCGGGCCGAGCAGGCCCTGCCACTACTACTACTGTCTTACGGGGGTGGAGGTCAGCCCTCGACCGTGACGCCCATGGAACGCGCGGTACCGGCGATGATCTTCTCCGCCTGGTCCAGGTCGTTGGCGTTGAGGTCGGGCATCTTGGTGGTGGCGATCTCACGCACCTGGTCACGCGTGATCTTCGCGACCTTGGTCTTGTGCGGCTCGCCGGAGCCCTTCTCCACGCCCGCGGCCTTGAGGATCATCTTGGCGGCCGGCGGCGTCTTGGTGATGAAGGTGAAGGAACGGTCCTCGTAGACCGTGATCTCCACCGGGATGACCCAGCCACGCTGCGACTCGGTCGCGGCGTTGTAGGCCTTGCAGAACTCCATGATGTTGACGCCGTGCTGACCCAGCGCGGGGCCGACCGGCGGAGCCGGGTTCGCGGCACCGGCCTGGATCTGGAGCTTGATGAGCCCCGTGACCTTCTTCTTCTTGGGAGGCATAGCTCTCCGGGTCCTTTCGATTCGGGTCCTGCCGGCGTCCGGGGGCGACCCGGACACAGGCATACCGCACAACGATAACGGGTATGGATGTGCGGCCAAAACCGAGCAGGTCAGGCACACGCTCTCGCGTCTGCCTGACCTGCTCGGAAGCAGTGCGTCCAGAGAAGTACCGGTGAGAGGTACTAGTTCTTCTGGATCTGGTCGAAGCTCAGCTCGACCGGGGTCTCGCGGCCGAAGATCTCGACGAGGCCCTTGACCTTCTTCGAGTCGGCGTTGATCTCGTTGATCGTGGCCTGCAGCGTCGCGAACGGGCCGTCGGTGACGGTGACCGAGTCGCCGACCTCGAAGTCCAGGACCTGGACCTCGACCTTGCGCTGCGGAGCCGGCTTGCCCTCGGCCTCGGCGGCCTCGCGGGCGGCCTTCTCCTCGGCCTCGGGGGCGAGCATCTTGACGATCTCGTCCAGCGTCAGCGGGTACGGGTCGTAGGCGTTGCCGACGAAGCCGGTGACGCCGGGGGTGTTGCGGACGACACCCCAGGACTCGTTGGTCAGGTCCATGCGCACGAGGACGTAGCCGGGCAGCTTGTTCTGCCGGATCGTCTTGCGGTCGCCGTTCTTGATCTGGACGACCTCTTCCTGCGGCACCTCGGCCTGGAAGATGTAGTCCTCGACGTTGAGCGAGACGGCGCGCTGCTCGAGGTTGGTCTTCACACGGTTCTCGTAACCGGCGTAGGTGTGGATCACGTACCACTCGCCGGGGAGAACGCGCAGCTCCTGACGGAGCTTCTCGATCGGGTCGAGCTCGGGCTCGGGCTCCGCGGCCTCGGCGGTCTCCGCGTCGGCGTCCTCGGCCTCCGCGTCGTCGCCCGCCGGCTCGGCGGTCTCGCCCTCCGCCTCGGGAGTCTCGTCCTCGTCCACGTCCGCGACGACCGCGTCGTCGGCAGCCTCGGCCTCGACGGAGGCCTCGGTGTCCTCGTTGTCGGCGCCCTCGACGGTGCCGGGCTCGTCCTCGACGGACTCGACCGGCTCGATGGCGTCGTTCACGTTCGGGTCAGACACTGTGGCTGCTTCTTCCTGGATACATAGGGGTGGAACACGCGAAAGGGGCGCCGGGTACCTCGGCGCCCTTCGCTTTCGAATCAGCCGAAGACGTACTTGGCGGCGTTACTGAAGCCATAGTCAATCAGAGTCACCAGGCCGATCATGATGACCACGAAGATGATCACCACGGTGGTGTACGTCGTCAGCTGGTTACGACTCGGCCAGACAACCTTGCGCAGTTCCGCGACGATCTGGCGGTAGAAGAGAGCGAGGCGCTTCAGCGGACCCTTCTTGGCACGCTTGCCGCCCTTGCGCGACTTCTTCTTGGAGTCCGGCGCTTCGTCCTCGGCATCAGGCATGTCGATGGAGCCCACGGCGTCCGTCACTCGTCCTCACCTGATTCCGGGTCGTGGCCGTGCCGCGCCCGGTCTGAGCCGCACGGCGGTGCATTGCTGTACGTACATGCGCACACATCCTGGCGAAGGTGTGTGTAGCAGGGCCGGAGGGACTTGAACCCCCAACCGCTGGTTTTGGAGACCAGTGCTCTACCAATTGAGCTACGACCCTTTGTGTGTCCCCAACGTACCGCATCCGCCCGGATGCTTGGTGTGCACCGAGTGAGCGCGGGCCGCTGAGGGCCAACGAGGTGAGAGTGTACGTGCTCAGGGGCCGGGCGTCGAACAGAAAGGACGCGTGGCATCCCCCGCCGTGCCGTGCTGGCCGAAGATCGCCCTGGCCGCGGGGCGGATCCGGACTGTTGTTCCGGCGTTTGCTCCGTCCTGTCCGTCGCCCTGCGCGCGGGTTGTCCCGCGGTCCGTCCCGTCCTGCTCAGTCCGTGAACCCTCGTGCCCGGGAAGTCGCCGGTCTGGAACGATGGGCCCCATGAGCGCTGCAACCCCTCCCACCGAGCGCCGGGTCTCCGCCCGAGTCGGTGCGATCTCCGAGTCCGCCACCCTCGCCGTGGACGCCAAGGCCAAGGCCCTCAAGGCCGCCGGACGTCCGGTGATCGGCTTCGGCGCCGGTGAGCCCGACTTCCCGACGCCGGACTACATCGTCGAGGCCGCGATCGAGGCCTGCAAGAACCCCAAGTTCCACCGGTACACGCCGGCCGGCGGCCTGCCCGAGCTGAAGGCCGCGATCGCCGCGAAGACGCTGCGCGACTCCGGCTACGAGGTCGACCCCTCGCAGATCCTGGTCACCAACGGCGGCAAGCAGGCCATCTACGAGGCGTTCGCCGCGATCCTCGACCCGGGCGACGAGGTCATCGTCCCGGCGCCGTACTGGACGACGTACCCGGAGTCGATCCGGCTGGCCGGCGGTGTCCCCGTCGAGGTCGTCGCCGACGAGACGACCGGCTACCGGGTGAGCGTGGAGCAGCTGGAGGCCGCGCGCACCGAGAAGACGAAGGTCGTCCTCTTCGTGTCGCCGTCGAACCCGACGGGCGCCGTGTACAGCGAGGCCGAGACCGAGGCGATCGGCCAGTGGGCCGTCGAGCACGGCCTGTGGGTGCTGACCGACGAGATCTACGAGCACCTCGTCTACGGCGACGCCGCCTCCGTGTCCATGCCGGCGCTGCTGCCCGAGCTGCGCGACAAGTGCGTCGTGGTCAACGGTGTCGCGAAGACGTACGCGATGACCGGCTGGCGGGTCGGGTGGGTCATCGGCCCGAAGGACGTCGTCAAGGCCGCGACGAACCTCCAGTCGCACGCCACGTCCAACGTGTCCAACGTGGCCCAGGCGGCGGCGCTGGCCGCGGTCTCCGGTGACCTGGACGCCGTGGCGAAGATGCGGGAGGCCTTCGACCGGCGCCGTCGGACCATCGTGCGGATGCTCAACGAGATCGACGGCGTGCTGTGCCCGGAGCCGGAGGGGGCGTTCTACGCCTACCCGTCGGTCAAGGAGCTGCTCGGCAAGGAGATCCGCGGCAAGCGCCCGCAGGACACGGTCGAGCTGGCCGCGCTGATCCTGGAGGAGGCCGAGGTCGCGGTGGTGCCCGGCGAGGCGTTCGGCACGCCCGGGTACCTGCGGCTGTCGTACGCGCTCGGGGACGAGGACCTCGTCGAGGGCGTGAGCCGGATCCAGAAGCTGCTGGCGGAGGCCAGGGACTGACCGTCGCGGTTTCGGCAGTTCATCGGCACGACCACCGCGTAACGTTACGCGGTGGTCGTGCTTTGTTTGTGCGAGCAAGACCACGTACGGGGAAAGTGCTGTCGGGCCGGGCGTGTCGTACGGCAGGATCACGGAATGCAGCACTCCTCACGGGAACACCCCCCGCACCCCCCACGTGTACGTGATGTCTCCGCACTGCCGAAGGCCCATCTCCACCTGCATTTCACCGGGTCGATGCGCCCCGCGACCCTGCTTGAACTGGCCGACAAGCACGGTGTGCGGCTGCCCGAGACGCTGACCGAGGCGCTGGGCCGCGGGGAGTCGCCGAAGCTGCGGGCGACGGACGAGCGGGGCTGGTTCCGCTTCCAGCGGTTGTACGACGCGGCGCGGTCCTGCCTCCAGGAGCCCGAGGACATCCAGCGCCTGGTCCGGGAGGCCGCGGAGGAGGATCTGCGGGACGGTTCGGGGTGGCTGGAGATCCAGGTGGACCCGACGTCGTACGCGCCGCGGCTGGGCGGGCTGATTCCGGCGCTGGAGATCATCCTGGACGCGGTGGAGACGACGGTCCGGGACACCGGGATCGGGATGCGGGTGCTGGTCGCCGCGAACCGGATGAAGCATCCGCTGGACGCGCGGACGCTGGCCCGTCTCGCGGTGCGGTACGCGGACCGGGGTGTGGTCGGGTTCGGGCTGTCCAACGACGAGCGGCGGGGCATGGCCCGGGACTTCGACCGGGCGTTCGCGATCGCGCGGGACGGGGGGCTGCTGTCCGCGCCGCACGGGGGCGAGCTGACCGGGCCGCTGTCCGTGCGGGACTGCCTGGACGACCTGGAGGCCGACCGGATCGGGCACGGGGTGCGGGCGGCGGAGGATCCGCGGCTGCTGAAGCGGCTGGCGGACCGGCAGGTGACGTGCGAGGTCTGCCCGGCGTCGAACGTCGCCCTGGGCGTGTACGAGAAGCCGGAGGACGTGCCGCTTCGGACGCTGTTCGAGGCGGGGGTGCCCATGGCGCTGGGCGCGGACGATCCCCTGCTGTTCGGGTCCCGGCTGGCCGCCCAGTACGAGATCGCCCGGCAGGACCACGGGTTCACGGACGCGGAGCTGGCGGAACTGGCGCGGCAGTCGGTGCGGGGATCGGCCGCCCCGGAGAACGTGAAGCGGAAGCTGCTGGCGGGAGTGGACGACTGGATGGCGGCGTAGGCCGCCGCTCGAGCGAGGCCGGGCGTGGGACAGGCGGCAGGCACGCCGCGCGCCGTGTCATCCGGCCCGCCCGCACTCGACACAGCGTTCAGCCGATCCCCGCGAGCAACGTCCGGGTCAGTCGCCGCGCGAAGTCGTCCGCCGGCGGGACGCCGCCGCGCGTCGCGTCGTACGCGAACGCCCGCTGCGCGCAGGCGCCCAGCAGCAGCGACGCGGCGGCGAAGGTGTCCGCGTCGGCGCGGACGCGCCCTGCGGCCTGCTCGGCCCGCAGGTAGGCGTCGAGGCCCTCGATCGGCAGGTGCGGCCCGGTGCCCAGTTCCCGCATCGCGTCGTCGTGCCGTCGCTTGAGCTCCGTCTGGGCGTAGAGCGAGGCGGCGATCGGGAAGCTCTGCTCGTAGAAGAGGGCGGCCTGGCGGGCGATCTCCGTGACGTTCTCTTCGAGGGAGGCAGTGCCCGGCTCGGCGGCGAGGCCCCGGAGCAGGGGGGTCAGCCGCGGCAGCCGCTCGGAGAGGACGCCGATGAACAGCTCCTCCTTGCTCGCGAAGTGCTTGTACAGCGCGGCCTCGGAGCATTCGGCGCCCCTGGCGATCTCCTTCGTGGTGGTACGGGCGAGCCCGACGGTCAGCATCAGCTCATGGGCGGCGTCCAGGATGCGCTCCCGGGCCGGCTTGTCGGACGGCATGGCTGCTCCCGTCGGGGCTTGACTAGTGGGTGAGTACTTACTCACTCTAGAGGAGGGGTGGGTGAGTGAGCACTCACCCACCCCGTCATCCCTGCGCGCTCGCTCACCGGAGCGCGGCCAAACCGCCGTGCGGAACGGAGTACGCCATGAAGATCACCGTCTTCGGTGCCACCGGGGGCATCGGCCAGGAGGTCGTCCGGCAGGCGCTCGACGCCGGGCACCGGGTCACCGCCGTCGTACGTGATCCCGCGCGGCTGTCCGTGACCGGCGAGCGGCTGGAGGTGTTCCGCGCGGATCTGAGCGACCCGGCGGCGGTGCGGCCGGCGGTGGCCGGGCGGGATGCCGTGCTGTCCGGGCTCGGCGCCCGCCGCCGCGCCGACGCCGGGGTCGCGACGCGGCTGACCCGGACGGTGCTCGGCGCGATGGAGGCGGAGGGCGTGCGCAGGCTGCTCGTCGTCAGCGCCGCTCCGGTGGGGCCCGAGCCACGGGGCGCCGGACTGCTGGACCGGGGGGTTCGCGGAGTCGTCTCCGCCGTGCTCAAGGACATCTACGACGATCTGCGCGCCATGGAGGCCGATGTGGCGCGCAGCGCGACCGACTGGACGGTCGTCCGGCCGCCGCGCCTGCAGGACAGGCCGGTCTCCGGCCGGTATCGGACGGAGACCGGTGGTTTCCCGTCCAAGGGCCGTTTCGTGGGCCGCGCGGACGTGGCCCACGCGATGCTCGCGATGACCGAGGACGCGGGGACCGTGAAACAGGGCGTGGGCATCGCCTACTGACGCTCCGGCTCCGGCTCCGGCTCCGGCTCCGGCTCCGGCTCCGGCTCCGGCTCCGGCTCCGGCTCCGGCTCCGGCTCCGGCTCCGGCTCCGGCTCCGGCTAGAGGGTGACGCCGACCGTCACCGGTTCGTTGACCAGCGTGACACCGAAGGCCTCGCGGACGCCGGCGACGACCTCGCGGGCCAGGGCGAGCAGGTCCTCCGTGGTCGCCTCGCCGCGGTTGGTGAGGGCGAGGGTGTGCTTGGTGGAGATGCGGGCGGGCCCGGTGCCGTACCCCTTCGTGAAGCCGGCCTTGTCGATCAGCCAGGCCGCGGAGGTCTTGAGGCGGCCCTCCCCGGCCGGGAAGGCGGGCGGCTCGGTGCCGTCACCGAGTCGCTCCTCCACGCGCGCACGGAAGGCGGCGAACTCCTCGTCCGTGAGGATCGGGTTGGTGAAGAACGACCCGGCCGACCAGGTGTCGTGGTCGTCGGGATCGAGGACCATGCCCTTCCCGGCACGCAGCTTCAGCACGGTGTCGCGAGCCGCCGTCAGCGGTACCCGCCCGCCCGCCTCGACACCGAGGGCGCGGGCCGTCTCGGCGTAGCGGAGGGGCGCGGAGAGCCCGTCGGCGTCCTCCAGCTCGAAGCGGACGCGCAGGACGACGTACCTCTCGGGCTCGGCCTTGAAGCGGCTGTGCCGGTAGGCGAAGCCGCAGTCGGCGTTCGTGAGGGTGACCGTCCCGCCGGCTCTGCGGTCGTACGCGATCACCTCGGTGATCGTCGAGGAGACCTCCTGGCCGTACGCGCCGACGTTCTGGATGGGCGTCGCGCCCGCCGAGCCGGGGATGCCGGCCAGGCACTCGACACCGGCGAGTCCGGCCTCGACGGTGCGGGCGACGGCGTCGGTCCAGATCTCGCCGGCCGCCAGCTCCAGCGTCGTGCCGTCGAGGGAGAGGCCGCGCGTGGCGATGTGCAGGGCGGTGCCGTCGAAGCCCTTGTCGCCGATGACCAGGTTGGATCCGCCGCCGATGAGCAGCAGGGGCGTGCCGGTGTCGTCGGCCTCGCGGACGGCGGCGATCACCTCGGCGTCGGTCGTGGCCGTGACCAGCCGGGTCGCCGGTCCTCCCAGCCGGAAGGTGGTCAGCGGGGCGAGGGGGGCGTCATGGAGTTCCTGCACGCGCCCAAGAGTACGAGACGGCACCGACAACCCCGGGCAGCGGGAAACGCCCCGACCGGCCGGCCGGGGCGTTCCTCTTCCACATCCGCTGTCCCGTACCGGCCTCACGTCAGACGCCGTCGTACCTCCGCCCAGCTCACCGGTGGCTCATCGCTCGACGCCGGCCAGGAGGCGAACTTCGAGCCCCGCATCTGACCGGCCAGCCCGCGGGAGGCGGGGGCGTGGACCTGCGTGGCCTGTGGCGGCCGGTTCGGCATGGTCCAGGGCAAGGCGGGCATGTCGGGCTCCTTCGGGTCTCGTACGTCGCTGCTCGTGCGCGTCGGCTCTCATGCGCCGCTGCTCCCGCGCGTCACCACTCGTGCGCCACCACTCGGGTATCAGGCGGTCAGCGGGAGGCCTTTCCCCCGGTCGGGACGAGCGCCGGTCCGGCCGTCGGCTCCGACCCGTGCTCGTCCGCCGCCGCCTGGCCGTCCCGGCGGCGGGAAGGGATCAGCAGGGCCGAGATGCCCCCGAGGGCCACCAACCCGGCCCCCACCGCGACAGCGGGCCGCAGCCCGTCGACGAAGGACTGCCCCGACTCGTAGCCGCCCTGCGCCGCGAAGATCGAGGACATGACCGCGATGCCGAGCGCGCCGCCGACCTCGCGCAAGGCGTTGTTGGCGCCGGAGGCGATGCCCTGCTCCTTCGGGACGACGCTGGACATCACCAGGGCGGAGGCGGGAGCGAAGAACAGGGCCATGCCGATCCCGCTGAGGATCAGACCGGGCAGCTGGACGGCGTAGGAGGCGTCGGCCGTGATCACCAAGGCGAGGTGGCCGAGGCCGGCCGCCTGGAGGAAGAGCCCGGTGGCGACGACGGGGCGCCCGCCGATCCGGTCCGACAGGATGCCTGCGATCGGAGCGACCAGCATCGGCATGCCGGTCCAGGGCAGCATGCGCAGGCCCGCCTCGGTGGGCGTGTAGCCGAGTACATGCTGCATGTACTGACTGAGCAGGAAGATCGAGCCGAACATCCCCAGGAACATCAGCAGACTCGCCGCGTTGATGCCGGAGAAGGCCCGGGAACGGAAGAGCCTCATGGGGAGCATGGGGTTCTTGTTGTTGATGCCGTGATGGACGAAGCCGGCCAGCAGCGCGGCGCCGGCGAACAGGGCGGTCAGCACGACGGGGCCGGTCCAGCCGTCGACGGGTCCGCGGACCAGACCGTAGACGATGCCGAAGAGTCCGCCGCTGGCGAGCAGGGTGCCGACGAAGTCGAGCGGGGCACCGGTGCCGTACGACTCGGCGAGGCGAAGACGGGCGAGCGGCAGCAGGGCCAGCCCCAGCGGAACGTTCAGCCAGAAGATCCACTGCCAGGAGATGTGCTCGGTGAGGCTGCCGCCGACCAGCGGACCGGAGGCCACGGCGAGCCCGTTGACGGCGCCCCAGATCCCGTACGCCATTCCGCGCCGTTCGGCGGGTACGGCTGCCGTCAGCAGGGTCAGTGTCAGCGGCATCATGATCGCCGCACCGACGCCCTGGACCGCGCGGGCGGCGATGAGCGAGTCGATCCCGGGCGCCAGGGCCGCGGCGGCGGAGGCGCCGGTGAAGACGGTGAGACCGACCACGAAGAGCCTGCGGCGGCCGAAACGGTCGCCCAGGGCCGCGCCGAACATCAGCAGCACGGCGAAAGTGAGCGTGTAGGCGCTCACGGTCCATTCCAGGTCGTGCAGCCCGCCGCCCAGATCCTCACGGATGGAGGGCAGCGCAGTGGTGACGACGAGATTGTCCAGGGCCGCCATGAAACCGGCGACGCTGGTGATGACGAGGGCCCAGCCTGCTCCCCCGCGACGTGCCTTCCGCTGTGACATCTCTCCCCCAGAGGGTGTCCAGTGCTTTCGGTTCGCTGTAGTCGGTGCCTGCTGGTGCTGGGTCGGCACGTCGATTAGTAATTGATGACTAACTTCTGCGGCCAGACGAGAGCGGAGCGCTCACCCCCGACCCCCGATCCTCTGCCCCCTGCCACCTGCATCCCTACGCGTCTTCGCGGCCCTGCTTGACCCGCGCCGAGATGTAGAGCCCCTCCCAGACCCGGTGGTCAGGAGGGAAACCCATGGCGGCCAGGGCATTGACGAGCATGCCGAACGCCATGAAGGTCGTCGTCTCCTCGAAATTACCGCCCAAGGGCAGGTGTACGGCGTCCCAGAGCTCCATCCAGCCCTTGCGGACCATCTCGCCGAACTCGTGGTCCCCCGCCGCCTCCGCCGCCGCGACCGTGCCGTACACCTGCAACTGCATCTGCAGTTTCTCGGGCTGGTCGGCTATCAGCTGCGTGTAGCCCTCGGCCATGGCGTGCAGAGCCTCTTCGCCGCGCAGGCCCTCGGACGACACCTCGAAGACCCGGCGCACGTCCTGGAGGCAGCGTTCCGCCGCCGCGAGGAAGATCGCCTTCTTGCTCGGGAAGAGCCGGAAGAGGTACGGCTGAGAGACCCCCACCCGCTTGGCGATGTCCTCCGTCGACGTGCCGTAGTAGCCGCCCCGGGCGAACTCGCTCATCGCCGCACGGATGACGCTTTCGCGCCGCTCCTCTGCGCTCATCCTGACCATACGGGTAAGTTAGTGCTCAATCACTAACTACGTCAAGGACGTGGCCCCGGCCACTTCGACACAGCGGTAAGCAGCGGTAAGGGGCGCCCTCAATGGCGAACGCCCCTTACCGAATGCCCTGCCGACCGGCTACGGGAGCCAGGTCAGGCGAGTCGTACGACCGCCCGGGACATGCCGAGGACCTTCTGTCCGGCGCTGGTGGCCGTCAGGTCGACGCGGACGGTGTTGTCGTCGAGCTTGGCCGCGACCTTGCCGGTGACCTCGATCACGGCACCCTGGTCGTCGTTCGGGACGACGACGGGCCGGGTGAAGCGGACGCCGTACTCCACGACCGAGGCCGGGTCGCCGGTCCAGTCGGTCACCACGCGGATCGCCTCGGCCATGGTGAACATGCCGTGCGCGATGACGTCCGGCAGGCCGACCTCCTTGGCGAACTTCTCGTTCCAGTGGATCGGGTTGAAGTCGCCGGAGGCACCCGCGTACCGCACGAGAGTGGCGCGACTCACGGGAAAACTCCGCGCGGGCAGTTCGGTGCCGACCTCGACGTCGCCGTACGCGACCTTCGCCGTCGCGGAAGACGCCGTGCCCTGCGTCGTGGAGTGCGCAGCTGAATGCGTCGTGGATTGCGTCATGGGACGACTCACGCCTCCTCGGCCGCGCGGGCCACGAGCTTGGTCCAGGCGGTCACGACGTGCTCGCCGGCCTCGTCGTGCACCTCGCCGCGGATGTCCAGGATGTCGTTGCCCGCCATCGACTTGATCGCTTCGATGGTGGAGGTGACCGTGAGCCGGTCACCGGCGCGCACCGGACGGGCGTAGGCGAATTTCTGGTCGCCGTGCACCACCCGGCTGTAGTCCAGGCCCAACTGCAGGTCCTCGATGACCTGACCCGCCGCCTTGAACGTGATCGAGAACACGAAGGTCGGCGGAGCGATCACGTCCGGATGGCCGAGCGCCTTCGCGGCCTCCGTGTCCGTGTACGCCGGATTGGCGTCGCCCACTGCCTCCGCGAACTCGCGGATCTTTTCCCGGCCCACCTCGTAGGGCGCGGTCGGCGGATAGGTCCGCCCCACGAACGACTGGTCGAGCGCCATGGGCTCGCAACCTCCTGCTGCTCTCCGGGCTGTAGGTGCCACCTCTGGCACCGCTGACCAAACGACACGAGGCCGCCCCCAAGCCTTGGGGACGGCCTCGTGTACGAGCCTGTTTCTATCGCGTTTCGCGGTGCGCGGTGTGCGCGTTGCAACGCGGGCAGTGCTTCTTCATCTCCAGTCGGTCCGGGTTGTTACGCCGGTTCTTCTTGGTGATGTAGTTCCGCTCCTTGCACTCCACGCAGGCCAGCGTGATCTTCGGGCGGACGTCGGTGGCAGCCACGTGAGTGCACTCCTTGACGAACGGATTGATGGTGTTAACGCAGAAAAGAGTAGCCGATTGAAGGACCGACCCCGCAATCGGCTACTGAAAGTAGCGGTGACCGGACTTGAACCGGTGACACAGCGATTATGAGCCGCTTGCTCTACCGACTGAGCTACACCGCTGTGATGCGATCGGGCCCCGCCTTGCGGCGGGAACCTCTCACACCAGAGCCCCAAAACGGAATCGAACCGTTGACCTTCTCCTTACCATGGAGACGCTCTGCCGACTGAGCTATTGGGGCGAGCGATGAAGACATTACACGGTCGCCCGCCGTTCGCCCAAATCCGTTTCGCCGCCCCTGCCCCGCCCCGCCCCCGGGCCCGTCGGTCCCTCCTCGCGTACGCCATGACGGGGCCCGCCCGAACCCCAGCAGGCCCGGACGGGTCCCGTCATGACCGCAGGACCGCAGGACCGCAGGACCGCACCGGTACGACTATTGCGCTCCTCCGCGCCACGGGCTGATCACCGTCCTAGGCTCGACTCACTCTGCGTGATCTTGCGTCCCCCACTGCGCAGCCCCGAGCCCAGAGGAGCGCGATGCCCGACAGCCAGCCGCAGCCGCCCCACTCGCCCTCCCCCTCGGGCCCCGCCGACCGTGGCTCGCTCCTGCTGTGCGGGGCGCGGCTCACCGACGGCCGGACCGTGGACGTACGGCTGCACGGCGGGCGCATCGAGGCGGTCGGCACGGCCGGCAGCCTGACGGCGGCTCGAACGTCCGGCTCCGGCACCCGCGTGGACCTCACCGGCTACCTGCTCCTCCCCGCCCCCGCCGAGCCCCACGTCCACGGCGACACGGCGCTGACGGCCGACACCCCCGGCCCCGTCTCGTACGACCCCCTGGACGTCCAGCGCCGGGCCACCGAGGCCGTCCTGCTCCAGCTGGGACACGGGGCGACCGCGCTACGGGCACACGTGCGCGTGGGCGACGTTCCGGGGCTGGGCGCGCTGACCGCCGTACTGCGGGCGCGGCGGTCGCTGCGCGGGCTGGCCGAGCTGACGGCGGTGGCCATGCCCAGGGTGCTGACCGGAGTGGCCGGGGCCGACGGGCTGGCGATGCTGCGGGACGCGGTCAAGATGGGCGCGGAGGTGGTGGGCGGCTGTCCGGACCTGGACCCCGATCCGACGGGGTACGTCGAGGCGGTCCTGGAGGTCGCCGCCGAACACGGCTGCCCGGTCGACCTGCACACGGACGCCGCCGACCCGGCGCGGCTGGCCCGGCTGGCGGTGATGGCGGGCGGGCTGCGCCCCGGGGTGACCCTCGGCCCCTGCGACGGCCTGGGCCGGCTGCCCGCCGACGCGGCGTCCCGGGCCGCGGACCAGCTCGCGGCGGCCGGGGTGACGGTGGTGTGCCTGCCCCAGGGCGCCTGCGGCGCGGTCGACCCCCGCGACGGCACGGCTCCGGTACGGCTGCTGCGCGCGGCCGGCGTACGCGTCGCCGCCGGAAGCGGTGCGCTTCGGGACGTGTCCAACCCCGTGGGGCGCGGTGACCCCCTGGAGGCCGCGTACCTGCTGGCATCGCGCCACGGGCTGCGCCCCGAGGACGCGTACGACGCTGTGAGCGCGGCGCCGCGAGCGGCCCTGGGCCTGCCCGAGGTACGGGTGGAGGCGGGCTTCCCGGCCGAACTCCTCGCGGTACGCGGGGACCGGCTGGCGGGGGCGCTCTCCCTGGCGTACAGCCGGATCGTGGTGCACCGGGGGCGCGTGGTGGCGCGGACCAGCGCGGTACGGGAGTACGGCGACTCGACAGCCGGGAAGGACCTGGGGCTGCCTCGACAGGGGCGCGGCGGGGGGCACGAGGGGCGGCCGGGAGGGCCTGGGGAAGCTCCGTGACGGGGCGGGAGGCGCGCGGCCTTGCCGGGTGGACCCCGGGGCCCTCCAGGACCCTGAGTGCCGCCGGGCGAGGCACGCGGGACGGGAGAGGTCACGTAGGACCGGTGAGGTCACGCAGGACCGGTGAGGTCACGTAGGACCGGACGGGGCCCCGCGGATACGGCCGGAGTCGTGCGGCGAGTGCGACCGTCGGGGCGTACGGTCGAAGGCATGCGCATTGTCATCGCTGGTGGTCATGGTCAGATCGCGCTGCGGCTGGAGCGGTTGCTCGCCGCGCGCGGTGACGAGGTGGCGGGCATCATCCGCAAGGCCGAGCAGGCCGAGGATCTCCGTGCGGCCGGAGCCGAACCGCTCGTGCTCGACCTGGAGTCGGCCTCGGTGGAGGAGGTCGCGGAACGGCTGCGGGGCGCCGACGCGGCGGTCTTCGCGGCGGGCGCGGGCCCCGGGAGCGGAGCGGCCCGCAAGGACACGGTGGACAAGGCGGCGGCGGTCCTCTTCGCGGACGCGGCGGTCCGGGCGGGCGTCGGGCGCTTGGTGGTCGTGTCCTCCATGGGTGCCGACCCACATCACGAGGGGGACGAGATCTTCGACGTCTACCAGCGTGCCAAGGGCGAGGCCGACGCGTACGTACGCACACTGGACGAGCTGGACTGGACGATCCTTCGCCCCGGCGCGCTGACCGACGACGCCGGCACCGGCCTCGTCCGTCTGGAGGCACACACCGGCCGCGGCCCTGTCCCGCGCGACGACGTGGCCGCCGTACTGGCCGAACTGGTCGACACCCCGGCCACGAGCGGCCTGACCCTGGAGCTGATCAGCGGTTCGGCGCCCGTGTCGGTGGCGGTGAAGTCGGTGGCCGGGAATTGAGAACGCGGGCCGCGGGCGCCTGAGCGTACGGTCAGAAGAGGGGCAGCTGCCCGGGGAAGTCAGGGACCGCGTACCCGTCCAGGGACGGCTGCACCGCACCGAGTTGCGCCGGCCGACGCGAACCCGGGCAGGACACGAGTTCGCCGCTCCCCCGCGCACCGGACGGATCGTGACGCGCGTACCGCCCCGCTACGACGGCGATCTCACGACGGCACTCGGGGCAGGTTCTGCGACGGGAGGACGAGACCATGACACCAGTCTCCCCCGAACGCGAGCACCCTTTTGGAGCAGCACATGACGAAGGGCCCCGTGACCTGCATGAACAGCAGGTCACGGGGCCCTTCGTTCCCGTGTGGCGGCGCCAGGATTCGAACCTGGGAAGGCTGAGCCGGCAGATTTACAGTCTGCTCCCTTTGGCCGCTCGGGCACACCGCCGGGGTTCGCTGCCCTTCGAACCGCCTTTCGGCGGTGCTCCGTGGCAACGACGTAAACAATACCTGATGTGCGGGGGTGCTTCGCCACCTGATTGATCGCCGCTCGGGGGCGGCGGGTGGCTAGGCTTGTCCGGATGCGGCCGAGGGCGCCTACCGGGCTCGGCGGCCGCCGTTGTATGCCGGTACGGACCCGATACGCGGCCCGACACGCACCCAGATACAAGGAGCCACAGGACATGGCCGACTCCAGTTTCGACATCGTCTCGAAGGTCGAGCGGCAGGAGGTCGACAACGCCCTCAACCAGGCCGCCAAGGAGATCTCGCAGCGCTACGACTTCAAGGGCGTGGGCGCCTCGATCTCCTGGTCCGGGGAGAAGATCCTCATGGAGGCGAACTCGGAGGACCGGGTGAGCGCTGTCCTCGACGTCTTCCAGTCCAAGCTGGTCAAGCGAGGTATCTCGCTGAAGGCTCTGGACGCGGGCGAGCCCCAGCTTTCCGGCAAGGAGTACAAGATCTTCGCGTCGATCGAGGAGGGCATTTCCCAGGACAACGCGAAGAAGGTGGCGAAGCTCATCCGCGACGAGGGCCCCAAGGGCGTGAAGGCCCAGGTTCAGGGCGAGGAGCTGCGGGTCAGCTCCAAGAACCGGGACGATCTGCAGGCCGTGATCGCCCTGCTGAAGGGCCAGGACTTCGACTTCGCGCTGCAGTTCGTGAACTACCGGTGACCTGCTGAGCCGGCGGCGCGGCAACGCGCGCCCTGCCGCGGCATGAGGAAGGAGGGCGGGCACCCGACGGTGCCCGCCCTCCTTCCTCGTCCGACGATTCGTCGGCCGGGGCCGCGGCCCCGGCGCGTTCAGTCGCGCGAGTTGCCGAACAGGAGCCGGTAGGCGACCAGGAGGACCAGGGAACCGCCGATCGCGGCCGCCCAGGTGGCACCGTCGTAGAAGTCCTTGCTAATCGGGTGGTCCAGCCAGCGGGCCGAGATCCAACCGCCGACGGACGCGCCCACGATGCCGATGAGGGTCGTGCCGACGAGCCCTCCCGGGTCGCGGCCCGGCAGCAGGAACTTGGCGATGGCTCCGGCCAACAGTCCGAGGATGATCCAGCTGATGACGGTCATGCCGTGACCCTGCCCTTTCTCGCTGCGCTGTCCCAGTCCTGTGGGCTCGTTCCTCCGCGCGTGTTCATTTGCTCTTGGTGGAGAGGACGTCCCGAGCGCGCCCGGTGGTTGCGCTGATCAGTAGGGTGCGACGCATGACACCTGCGGGTTCGGAACTGCGGCGCACCCTCGGCGTGGGCGACGCCGTGGTGGTGGGGCTCGGTTCGATGATCGGTGCCGGGATCTTCGTGGCCCTGGCACCCGCGGCCCGCGCGGCCGGGTCGGGGCTGCTGCTCGGCCTCGCCCTGGCCGCTGTCGTCGCCTACTGCAACGCCACATCGTCGGCACGGCTGGCGGCCCGGTATCCGGCTTCGGGCGGCACGTACGTCTACGGGCGCGAGAGGCTCGGGGAATTCTGGGGATATCTCGCGGGCTGGTCGTTCGTCGTCGGGAAGACGGCCTCCTGTGCTGCCATGGCACTCACCGTGGGCGCGTACGTCTGGCCGGAGCACGCGCATGTGGTGGCGGTCGCGGCCGTCGCGGCGCTGACCGCGGTGAACTACGGCGGAATCCAGAAGTCCGCCTGGCTGACGCGGACGATCGTGGCGGTCGTACTGACCGTTCTCGCTTCCGTGGTGGCGGTAGGTCTGGGATCGGGCCGGTCCGACGTCGGACGGCTGGACATCGGGCTGTCGGGCGGTGTCGCCGGGGTCCTGCAGGCGGCCGGTCTGCTGTTCTTCGCCTTCGCCGGGTACGCGCGCATCGCGACCCTCGGCGAGGAGGTCCGGGACCCGGAGCGCACCATTCCCCGCGCTGTCCCGCTGGCCCTGGGCATCACGCTGGCGGTGTACGGGTGCGTCGCGGTGGCTGTCCTTTCCGTGCTGGGCCCGGACGGTCTGGGCCAGGCGACGGCGCCACTGGCCGACGCGGTGCGGGCCGCCGGTGTGCCGGGGCTGGCGCCGGTCGTGCGGGTGGGTGCCGCCCTGGCCGCGCTCGGCTCGCTGCTGGCGCTGATCCTGGGCGTTTCACGGACCACGCTGGCCATGGCCCGGGACGGTCACCTGCCCGGAGCGCTGGCCGCGGTGCACCCGCGTTTCCAGGTGCCGCACCGGGCGGAGGTGGCTGTGGGCGCGGTGGTCGCGGTCCTGGCCGCCACCGTGGACGTGCGGGGCGCGATCGGTTTCTCGTCCTTCGGTGTGCTGGCCTACTACGCCGTGGCCAACGCGTCGGCCTGGACGCTGGGCCCGTCGAGGACGGCGCGGGTCGTGCCGGCGCTGGGGCTGATCGGGTGCGGGGTGCTCGCCTTCTCCCTGCCGGTGGTTTCGGTGATGGCGGGCGTGGGTGTGCTGGCGGTGGGCGTGGTGGCCTACATGGTGCGGCGGCGGGTGCGGGAGCGACGGGCTTCGCGGTAGGCGGGAGGAGGTCTCTCGCGGTCGGCCAACCGGAGTTCTCAAACCTCGGATTTCGGACCTCCGGTTGACCGGGCCTCCTGGGAGGGGGCAGCGCGCCGGCTCCTACCAGCCGGTCCGCTGCGTGGGGCCGGTGGCCGTGAACGGCTGGTCCGTCCGCACGATCTCGCGTCCCAGCGGGAGCAGTGATACGGGGATCAGCTTGAAGTTGGCGATTCCGAGCGGGATGCCGATGATCGTGACGCACAGGGCGATGCCGGTGATGATGTGGCCGATGGCCAGCCACCAGCCCGCGAGGACCAGCCACAGCACGTTGCCGATGCAGGAGGGCGCCCCCGCGCCGCGGCGTTCGACCGCCGTGTATCCGAAGGGCCACAGCGCGTAGACACCGATGCGGAAAGCCGCTATGCCGAACGGGATTCCGATGATCGTGATGCAGAGCAGCGCGCCGGCGACCAAGTAGCCGAGGAACAGCCAGAAGCCGCTGAGCACGAGCCATACGACGTTGAGGATGGTCTTCACTGGTGACGACCTGCCATCTTTTCGAGTCGGGCGATTCGCTCCGCCATCGGCGGGTGGGTGGAGAACATCTTCGAGAGCCCCTGTCCCGGGCGGAACGGGTTGGCGATCATCATGTGACTGGCGGTCTCGATCCGGGGCTCAGGGGGCAGCGGAAGCTGCTTCGTGCCGAGTTCGAGTTTGCGCAGGGCTCCGGCGAGGGCGATCGGGTCGCCGGTGAGCTGGGCGCCGGAGGCGTCGGCCTCGTACTCCCTGGAGCGGCTGATCGCCAGTTGGATGACGGTGGCGGCGAGCGGACCGAGAATCATGATGAGGAGCATGCCCAGCAGACCTGGTCCGTCATCGTCATTGGACCGACCGATGGGGATCAGCCAGGCGAAGTTGACCAGGAACATGATCACGGAGGCGAGGGCGCCGGCGACGGACGAGATCAGGATGTCGCGGTTGTAGACGTGGCTGAGCTCGTGTCCGATGACGCCCCGCAACTCGCGCTCGTCGAGCAGGCGCATGATGCCCTCGGTGCAGCACACGGCCGCGTTGCGCGGATTGCGGCCGGTCGCGAAGGCGTTCGGCGCCTCCGTCGGCGAGATGTACAGGCGGGGCATGGGCTGGCGGGCCTGGGTGGAGAGCTCGCGGACCATGCGGTACAGCGTCGGCGCCTCGAACTCGCTGACCGGGCGGGCGCGCATCGCGCGCAGCGCGAGCTTGTCGCTGTTCCAGTACGCGTACGCGTTCGTTCCCAGGGCGACGAGGACGGCGACGACGAGCCCCGCTCGGCCGAAGAAGCTGCCGATGACAATGATGAGCGCGGACAGTCCCCCGAGGAGTACTGCGGTCCTGAGCCCGTTGTGCCGGCGGTGCACGGTACGCCCTCCAAGTGGTGCAGCAGGGGAACCCTTTGCTTGCTGGTGTCGCTCGCTGTGGTTGCTTCCTGGTCTCCGATGCCACCGGTGCCGTGGCATCACGTCCAGTGGACCCTTCTGTACTGGTCAACGCCAGGCGAAGGCCGCCAGTTCCCTGGCACGCACGGCGGCGGGCGTGCACCGTACGGGTGACGGCCCCGGCACGCGGCACGCACGCGTGCGTGCGGGCCGGGTACCGCACTCCCGGGCCGCGGTCGTGCTCGACAGCGGCCGCTGCTCAGAAAAGCCCGGTGCCGGCGAAGCGCAGGATCAGCTGGGGTGCTCCGGAGAGGGCGACGGCGAGCACCGCGGTCACGGTGAGCGCGGCCGTGAGGGGAAGCGGTACGCGGTGCTTCACGACCTCGCCCTCGGGCGCCCGGAACAGCAGGGCCGTCCATTGGAGGTAGTAGAACAGCGCGATGACGACGTTGACCGCCATGACGACGGCCAGCCAGCCGAGCCCCGCGTCGACGGCCGCGGAGAAGACCGTGACCTTGGCGAAGAGGCCGATGATGCCGGGCGGCAGTCCGGCGAGGCAGAGCAGGAAGAAGGCCAGGAGCAGGGCCGTCAGGGGGTGGGACGCGTACAGGCCGCGGTAGTCGGCGACGCGGTTGAGGGACCTCGTACGGCCCACGAGTGCGGCCACCGCGAAGGCGCCGAGGTTCACCGCGGCGTACATGAGGGCGTAGGCGACGGTGGAACCGATCGAACGTTCGGGGTCGTCGGAGTACGCGGCGGCGGCGATCGGCACCAGGAGGTAGCCGGCCTGGCCGACGGACGACCAGGCGAGCAGGCGTACCGCGCTGTACGCGCGCGTGGCCTGCTGGCGGAGGGCTCCGACGTTGCCGACGGTCATGGTGAGCGCGGCCAGTGCCGCGAGCGCCGGTCCCCAGACGTCGGCGTAGGACGGGAGGGCGATGACCGTGACGAGGATCAGGCCGGAGAAGCCGACCGCCTTGCCGATCACGGACAGGTAGGCGGCGATCGGCAGGGGCGCGCCCACGTAGGTGTCGGGCACCCAGAAGTGGAAGGGCACGGCGGCCGTCTTGAAGGCGAAGCCGACCAGAGTGAGGACGACGCCGGTCTGGGCGAGCGTGGTGAGCTGCCCGTCGACGTGCTGGATACGTTCGGCCACCTGGGTGAGGTAGAGGGTGCCGGTGGAGGCGTACACGAAGCTGATGCCCATGAGGCTGACCGCTGTGGCGGTGACCGAGGACAGGAAGAACTTCAGTGCCGCTTCGGACGACCGGCGGTCGCCCTGGCGCAGGCCCACGAGGGCGAAGGCGGGCAGGGAGGCGACCTCCAGGGCGACGATGAGGGTCGCGAGGTCGCGGGAGGCGGGCAGCAGGGCGGCGCCGGCCGCCGAGGAGAGCAGCAGGAACCAGAACTCGCCCTCGGGGAGTCCGCGGTCGGCGTCCTTCACGGCGGTGACCGACAGCAGGGCGGTCAGCAGGGCGCCGCCGAGGACCAGTAACTGGATGGCGAGGGTGAAGGTGTCCGCCGTATAGCTGCACACGTCGGCGTCGCCGGTCAGGCAGAACGTCGAGCGGTCGCCGTTCACCAGGGGGAGCAGCATGAGCGCGGCGGCGGCGAGTCCGGCGACCGAGATCCAGCCGAGTACCGATTTCCGGGCGTCCTTGACGAACAGGTCGGTGACGAGGACGACGAGTCCGACGACCGCCGCGATGGTGGGCGGCGCGATGGCGAGCCAGTCGACGGACTGGACCAGGTTCTGGGCCAGATTCTGGGCCAGATTCTGGGCCAGGCTCTGTGCCAGTGGCTGCGACAGGGACTCGGTGAGGGGCTGGGCCGGGGAGCTCATCGGGTGCCTCCTGAGAGGAGCTGCTGCACGGCCGGGTCGGTCAGCCCCAGGAGGGTCTTGGGCCAGAGGCCGGCGACGACGGTGAGGGCGACGAGCGGCGTCCAGGCCGCGAACTCGTACGTGCGTACGTCGGTGAGCTTCGGGGCTTCCCGCGGTACCGCGCCCATGCAGACGCGGCGGACCACGATCAGCATGTACGCGGCGGTCAGCAGCGTGCCGAACGCGGCGATCGCCATGAAGGTGAGGAAGGCGGGGCGGCTGAGGTCGTCGTGCGGGTCGAAGGCGCCGAACAGGGCGAGCATCTCGCCCCAGAATCCGGCCAGGCCCGGCAGGCCGAGCGAGGCGACCGCGGCGAAGGCGAGGAGGCCGCCGAGGCGCGGCGCCTTGCCGTACAGAGCGGCTCCGGCCTCCTCGGCGAGGGTGTCGAGGTCGGTGGTGCCGGTGCGGTCCTTGAGCGCGCCGACGACGAAGAAGAGCAGGCCAGTGATGAGGCCGTGGGCGATGTTGGCGAACAGGGCGCCGTTCACGCCGGTCGGGGTCATCGTCGAGATGCCCAGCAGGACGAAGCCCATGTGGCCGACGGAGGAGTAGGCGATGAGGCGCTTGAGGTCGCCCTTCGCGCCCCGTCTGGCCAGTGCCAGGCAGGCCAGGGAGCCGTAGATGATGCCGACCACGGCGAACGCCGCGAGGTAGGGCGCGAAGACGTGGAAGCCGTCCGGTGCGATCGGGAGCAGGATCCGGACGAACCCGTACGTACCCATCTTCAGCAGGACACCGGCCAGCAGGACCGAACCGACGGTCGGGGCGGCGGTGTGGGCGTCGGGCAGCCAGCTGTGCAGCGGCCACATCGGGGTCTTGACCGCGAGCCCGATCCCGATCGCCAGAACGGCGATGACCTGCACGGACGTGGTCAGTGACCGGCCGTTGTCAGTGGCGAGTGCCACCATGTCGAATGTGCCCGCCGTGATTCCGATCAGGAGCAGGCCGAGCAGCATGACGACGGAGCCGAGGAGCGTGTAGAGGATGAACTTCCAGGCGGCCGCGGCCCGCCCCTCGCCGCCCCAGCGGGCGATGAGGAAGTACATCGGGATGAGGACCATCTCGAAGGCGAGGAAGAACAGGATCAGGTCGAGGACGGCGAAGGTCGCGAGCGTGCCGGACTCCAGGACCAGCAGCAGCGCGACGAATGCCTTCGGGCTCGGGCCCGCGGCCGCCCGCGGCGTCAGCCGTTCGTGTTGCTGCTTGAAGTACGAGTAGAGCGCGCACAGGAAGGTCAGCAGCGCGGTCAGGACCAGCAGGGGGAGGGAGATGCCGTCGATGCCGAGGTGGATGCGCACATCGAGTGCGGGGATCCAGCTGATGTCGGTGCTGGCCTGCATCTTCGACGGATGGTCGTGGTCGAAGCCGAGCACGAGGACGATCGCGGCGATGAGGACGGCGCCGGTGACGGTGACACCGTGCCGGAGGACTGCCTGGTCGGGCGACTTTCCCTTCAGTCCGGGCGGGGCCGGCAGGAGAGCGGCGACGGCGCCCAGGAGCGGGCCGACGACGATCAACGCGAGAAGGAACTGCATCACGGACTCGTTGATATCGATCACGCCTGCTCACGCTCCCGTGGCGACGAGGACGGCGGCGACCGTGAGGACGACGGTGCCGGCGAGCAGCGCGCTCACATAGGTCTGCACATTGCCGGTCTGGGCCCGGCGTACCGCGGTCCCGAGCCAGCGGGGCAGGGTGCCCGCCCCGCGTACGTAGGTGTCGACGACCTCGCGGTCGAGGAACCGGACGAGGCTCGCGCCGGCCTGGACCGGCCGCACGAAGAGGGTCGTGTACACCGCGTCCAGGTGGAAGCCGACGGCCGCGTGCCGGTGCAGCGGCCCCAGCAGGAGCCGTCCGGGGTCCGCCGGGTCGGGGGCGTAGGCGATGTCTCCGTAGGCGGGCTTGTGGCTCGCGATGGCCTCGGCCTCCACCAGGGCGGCGTCCCCCTCCGGGTGGGCCGCGACGGCACCCAGCGGGGTGCGGTCCGCGAGCGCCGTGGTGTGGCGCCAGGCCGCGTAGGTGACGATGCCGCCGACCAGGGCCACGCCCGTGCCGAGCACGGAAGTGGTGAGCGTCGGGGTGAGGTCGTGGCCGTCGAACCAGTCGGGCAGCAGGCGGAACGCCAGCCCGCCGAGGGCGAGTGACGGGATGGCGAGCGCCCAGAGCACGGCGTTCATGACCACCGGCTGCCTGCCGTGGTCGGGGGCCTCGGTGCCCCGCCCGCGAAAGGCCAGCAGCCACAGGCGCATCGCGTACGCGGCGGTGAGCAGGGCCGTGACCAGGCCGGCGACGAGGACGGTCCAGCCCGCGGCGCCGGGCGCGTGTTCGGTGTGGCCGGTGACGACGTGCTCCGCGACACCGAGGACGGACTCCTTGGAGAAGAAGCCGCTGAAGGGCGGGATCGCGGCGAGTGCGAGCAGCGCCACGGTCATCGTCCAGTAGGCGTCGGGGACGCGGTCGCGCAGGTTCCGCATGCGGGACATGGCGGCCAGCGAGTTGGTGCCGGCGGCGTGGATGACCACTCCGGCGGCGAGGAAGAGCAGCGCCTTGAAGGCACCGTGCGTGAGGAGGTGGAAGACGGCGGCACCGCGGTCGCCCGCGGCGAGAGCGCCCGTCATGTAGCCGAGCTGCCCGATGGTCGAGTAGGCGAGGACGCGCTTGATGTCGTCCTGGGCGAGCGCGGCGAGCGCCGAGCCGACCATCGTGACCGCGGCCATGACGGCGAGGACGACCATCGCGGCCCGCGAGGCCTCGAACAGCGGAAGGAGCCGGGCGACGAAGTACACACCGGCGGTGACCATCGTCGCGGCGTGGATCAGCGCGGAGACGGGCGTCGGGCCCGCCATCGCGTCGGGAAGCCAGGTGTGCAGCGGGAACTGCGCCGACTTGCCCGCCACACCGGCCAGGAGCAGCAGCGCGATCAGCGTCGGGTGGTCGAGGGAGCCACTGGCCACCGCGCCGAGGACCTTGGTGATGCGGAAGGAGCCGACGTCGGTTGCCAGCGCCAGCAGGCCGATCAGGAAGGGGACGTCACCGAGCTTGGTCACCAGGAACGCCTTGAGGGAGGCCGCGCGCGCCTCCGGGGTCTCCCAGTAGTGGCCGACCAGGAAGTACGAGCAGATGCCCATGATCTCCCAGCCGACCAGAAGCACCATCAGGTCGCCGGAGTAGACGACGAGGAACATCGCGGAGGTGAACAGGGAGACGAGCGCCGCGTACGAGGGGTAGCGGGGGTCGTCGCGCAGGTAGCCCGTTGAGTAGATCTGCACGCAGGTGGCGACGGAGCCGACCAGGACGGCGACAAGGGCGGCGAAGCCGTCGATGTGCAGGGCGAGCTCGACGGGGACCGAGCCCGTGGGCGTCAGCTCCGTTACGGCGTCGACGGCCCGGTCGCCACCCTGGCGGATCGCGACCAGCACGGCGAGGACGAGAGCCGCCAGTGTCGGCAGGACGGCGAGCGGGCGGACGAACCCGGGCGCCGCACGGCCCGTCAGGAGACCGGCGGCTGCCCCGAGGAAGGGGAGGAGGGGGACGAGTACGGCGAGGGTGGTCGTGGTCACGCGGTGGCCTCGGCCTTCTCGGCGGGGGTCCCGGCCGCAGGGGCATCGGTGCCGGGGCCGTCTGGCTCGTGGCCCTCGGCGGTGTCACGGAGCTTGTCGATGTCCGAGGTGCCGCGGTTGCGGTGGACGGCGAGCACGATCGCCAGGCCGATACCGATCTCGGCGGCCGCGATGGCGATCGTGAACAGGGTCAGGGCCTGGCCGGAATGCAGGGTCTCCTCGGCGGTCCTGCTGAGCCAGACGTCGAAGGCGACGAGGTTGAGGTTGACGGCGTTGAGCATCAGCTCGACCGACATCAGGACGAGGATCGCGTTGCGACGGGCGAGGACGCCGTACAGGCCCGTGCAGAACAGGAGGGCGGAGAGAACGGCGGGATAGGCGAGGTGCATCAGCGGACACCACCCTTGTCGGCACCGTCCGGGTCGGCCGGCCGGCCGGCTTCGGCGGTGCGGCCCGTGTCGGGGGCGGCGCCCGGGGTGAGTGCGCGGCCCGTGTCGGCTGTACGGCCGGTGCCGGGTGGGCGGCCGGCGTCGGCTGTACGGCCGGTGCCGACCGCGCCGTCCGCCTTGGCCTTGCGGGACAGCACGATCGCGCCGACCAGGGCGGTGAGCAGGAGGACCGAGAGGGCCTCGAAAGGGAGCACCCAGTTCTGGAAGAGGCTCGCGCCGGTCACGGCGGTGGAGCCGGCGGCCGGACCGTCCAGGTCGATCCAGGTGGTGCGGAAGGCGTCGACGACGACCCACACCAGGGCCGCGGCGGCGGCCACTGCCACGGTGAGGGCGGCCCAGCGGTTGCCGGAGTCGGCGTCCGGGGACCGGCCGATGGGAGCCCTGGTGAGCATCAGACCGAACAGGATGAGGACGACGACGGCACCGACGTAGATGAGGACCTGTACCCAGGCGATGAACTCGGCGGTGAGCAGGAGGTACTCGACGGCGAGGCCACCGAGGGCCACCACCAGCCACAGGGCGGCGTGCACGAGCTGCCGGGTGGTGACGGTGACGACGGCGGCGCCGAAGGTGACCAGGCCGACGAGGAGGAAGGCGACCTCCACGCCGGTCGGCGAGAGGAAACCGTGGGATTCGGCGGCCGTGGTCGCAGAGCCCACGGCGAGGTGGCCGACGGTCGCTGCGAGGGTCATTCCCGGCCCTCCTCTTCGGGCTGGTCCGACGACGGCTCGGGCCGGTCCGCGGGTGGACTCGGCCGGTCCGGTGACGACCCGGGCCGGTCCGCGGGAGGACTCGGCCGGTCCGGCGGCGGAATCGGTTGGTCCGTCTGCTGCCTGGAGTCGCCCATCGGGCGGGTGGGCCGCTCAGCGGCGCGTGCCTGCTCGTCGGCGTGTGTTTCGGCCGTTCGGGCCGCCTCCTGCTGGGCGGCCAGTTTGTCGGCGGTCTTGCGAGCGGCGACGAGTTCCTTCGGGTCCTCCGCGCCGGGGTCGAGGGCGGGCGGGGCCGGAACCGTCCACATCCACTCACGGAGCTTGTCGCGTTCGTGCGTGAGGTCACGGATGTCGGTCTCGGCGTACTCGAACTCCGGGGACCAGAACAGCGCGTCGAAAGGACAGACCTCGATGCAGATACCGCAGTACATGCACAGGGAGAAGTCGATGGCGAAACGGTCCAGGACGTTGCGGCTGCGGTCGCGCCCACCGGGGGCCGCCGCCGGGACCGTCTCCTTGTGGGAGTCGATGTAGATGCACCAGTCCGGGCATTCGCGGGCGCACAGCATGCAGACCGTGCAGTTCTCCTCGAACAGACCGATCACGCCGCGGGAACGGGGCGGGAGCTCGGGCTGGGCTTCCGGATACTGCTCGGTGACGGTCCTCTTGGTCATCGTGCGGAGAGTGACGGCCAGCCCCTTGGCCAGGCCGCTGCCGGGGATCGACAGGCGGGACCGCCCGGAGGGCGTCGTTGGGGTGCGGTGGTCGGGCGACGAGTGGGACACGGTTACTGGATCACCACCTTGACGATGCCGGTGAGGGCGATCTGGGCGAGGGAGAGGGGGACGAGGAGGGTCCAGGACAGCTTCTGGAGCTGGTCCTCGCGCAGGCGCGGGTAGGTCACCCGCAGCCAGATCACGACGAAGGCCAGGACGGCCGTTTTCAGCAGGGTCCACACCCAGCCGAGGCCGTCGGCACCCCACGGCCCGTGCCAGCCACCCAGGAAGAGGACGGTGGTCAGACCGCACAGGACGACGATCCCGGCGTACTCGGCGAGGAGGAACAGGGCGAAGCGCAGGCCGGTGTACTCGGTGTAGGCGCCGAAGATGATCTCCGAGTCGGCGACGGGCATGTCGAACGGGGGCCGTTGCAGTTCGGCCAGCCCGGCGACGAAGAAGACGATCGCGCCGACGATCTGCCAGGGCAGCCACCACCACTCGAAGGCGTCGAGGATGCCGACGAGCGAGACGGTGCCGGCCGCCATCGCCACCGAGGCAGCGGTGAGCAGCATCGGGAGTTCGTACGCGAGGAGCTGGGCGGCGGTGCGCAGGCCGCCGAGAAGGGAGAACTTGTTGGCGGAGGACCAGCCGGCCATGAGCGAGCCGAGGACACCCACACCCATGACGGCGAGGACGAAGAAGATGCCCGCGTCGATGACCTGACCGACCGCGCCTTCTCCGGGGCCGACGGGGATGGCCAGGAGAACCAGGAGGTAGGGCAGGAGGGCCACGGCGGGGGCCAGTTGGAAGATGCGGCGGTCCGCGTCGGCGGGGACCACGTCCTCCTTCTGCGCGAACTTCACGCCGTCCGCGACGAGCTGCGCCCAGCCATGGAAGCCGCCGGCGTGCATCGGGCCGAGGCGGCCCTGCATGTGCGCCATCACCTTGTGCTCGGTCTGGCCGACGATCAGGGGGAAGGTGAGGAAGACGACGAAGACGATCAGGAGGCGCAGGGTGACGTCCAGCACGTCGTTCACTGCGAGCCTCCTGAGGAGTCCGGGCGGTTCTTGTTCTGGGGGTTGTCGGAGCCACCGGGGCCGTCAGAGGTCTCGGAGGTGCCGGACTCGTCGGAAGGTCCGGGCTCGTCGGAAGGTCCGGGCTCGTCGGAAGGTCCGGGCTCGTCGGGGTCTTCGGAGGCGCCGGTCTCGGACTCGGGTTCTGCGTAGGCAGGGCGGGCGTGGTGCCACGGGGCGTCCGGGCTGCGGGGTACGGAGGGTGCCGCCTTCGGGGCCGGTTCCTCGGTGTGCGGGGACGTGGCGGTGTCGTCGCCGACAGGGGTGGCGGGGCCGGAAGCCGTCCCGTCCGGCGTCCCGGTGCCGGAGGCGGAGCGCCGGCTCGCGGAGCCCTCCGACGCGCTCCGGGTACGCCGGGAACCCGTGGAGCCACTGCCGCCTGCCCCGGCCCGCTGCGACGCCGAGCCTTCGCCGGCGCTGCGCGCACGTCCGGTCGGCGGAGCGGCCGCCCCATCGGCGTCCTGCCCGGCCGAGCCCCGCTCAGCCGTGGTCTCCGCTGTGGGCTCGTCCGTCGGAGCGCCCGTCCGCTGGGAGGCGGAGCCCTCGCTCGCGCTCCGCGCCCGCCGGGCCGGCGGGGCAGCCGAGGGCTCGGCCGCCGGGAGCGTCTGACTGGCGGATCCCTCCGCCGCCGTACGGGAACGGCGCGGAGAGGCCGGGGCGTCGGTGCCGGTGGCCGTCTGGCTGGCGGAGCCCTCGCCGGCCGTGCGGGTGCGACGGGCCGGACGCTCCCCCGCCGCGCGGGCCGGACGCTCCCCCGGCGCCCCCGCCGCCCGCGCCGCCCCGCGTGCCGGGCGGGCCGGAGCGGCAGGGAGCCGACCCTTCAGCGGGCCCCACTCATTGGGATCGGGAACACCCGGCGGCAGCATCTGGCGGCGTCGGGGGCCGCCGTGGTCGGACTCACCGGGCTCCTTCGCCCCGGGCCAGGCCTTGGCGACGCGGGCGGCGAGAACGAAGTCCTTCCGCAGCGGATGGCCCTCGAAGTTCTCCGGCAGGAGCAGGTGGTCCAGCGCGGGGTGGTCCTGGAAGACCACGCCGAACATCTCGTGGGTCTCCCGCTCGTGCCAGGCCGCGCCCGCGTACACCGCGACGGCGGTCGGCAGGACCGGGGACTCGTGCGGAACCGTCGTACGCAGCAGCAGTCGGCGCACCGGTCCGAGCGCCACGACGTGCGCCGCGACACGAAAACCCGTGCCCGGTTCATCGACCGCGCTCAGCCAGTCGAAATACGTGCAGCCCAGCCGGTCGCGCGCGGTCTCCAGGGCGGAGATCCAGGAGGCGGGTGGCACGTCCACGGTGAGGACGTCGTACGACTCCTCGGCCGTGGCCTCGGTGCCGAAGAGTTCCCCGGCGTCGGCGGGCAGCCAGCCGACCGCGGTCATCGTGCCTCCCCCGAGTCCGAGCCCGACTCCGGGATCGTGTCCGGGCCGGAGCCAGGGGCAGGGCCGGAGCCAGGGGCAGGGCCGGAGTCAGGGGCCGGTGGCCGGACCAGGCCGCTCTGCAGCGCGGCCGTCGACGGCCGGGGCGAGGTGCCGTACCGCTCCCCCAGCGACTCCCGCGCGATCTTCTCCTGGAGCTTCAGGATCCCCTGGAGCAGCGCCTCGGGACGCGGTGGGCAGCCGGGAACGTAGACGTCGACCGGGATGATCTGGTCGACGCCCTTGGTCACGGAGTAGGAGTCCCAGTAGGGGCCGCCGCAGTTGGAGCAGGCGCCGAAGGAGATGACGTACTTCGGCTCCGGCATCTGCTCGTACAGGCGCTTGACAGCCGGCGCCATCTTGTCGGTCACCGTGCCCGAGACCACCATCAGGTCGGCCTGGCGGGGGCCCGGCGCGAACGGGATGACGCCGAGCCGGATGAAGTCGTGGCGGGCCATCGACGCGGCGATGAACTCGATGGCGCAGCAGGCGAGGCCGAAGTTGAAGACCCAGAGCGAGTACCGGCGGCCCCAGTTCAGGACGACCTTCATCGGCTCGGGGGCGAGGCGCGAGAGTGCGCCCAGCCTCTTGGGCTCGGGGAGCAGCACGGGTTCGGAGGGGTTCACGTCCACGACAGGACGCCCTTCTTGTATGCGTACAACAGGCCCACGGCGAGGAAGCCGAGGAAGATGAACATCTCCACGAGGGTCGTCGCGCCGTAACCGGGGTCGGCGAAGACCGTCGCCCAGGGGAAGAGGAAGATCGAGTCCACCGCGAAGATGACGTAGAGGAACGCGTAGACGTAGTAGCGGACCTGGGTGTGCGCCCAGCCGTCACCGACGGGGTCGACCCCGCACTCGTAGGTCAGCAGTTTCTCGGGCGTCGGGACCACGGGCCGCAGCAGGCGTCCGGCGCCGAAGGCGACGGCGACGAAGAGCACGCCGACGACGGCGAGCAGCCCGACGACCGAGTAGGACTGGAAATAGTCCGCGGCGAGCCCGACGGTCGCGTCGGTGACGGGTACATCGACGGCGGTCACATCGCCGACGGTCGGTTCCGGCACGTGCGTCCCTCGCTCCCTGTCCTGAACGCTGCTGTTCGACGATCTGTACGCACGGGAGTCTAGGGCCTGATAAAGAGACGGTAAGCAGCCCGTCGCACCTTGATACGCGGGGGTGGGGTTTTCCTCAGTGCATCCCGGCGGTCCACCTCATGGCGCGGCGCCGCGCCACACGGCACGCTGACTCGTATGACCGAACGCCTCTCGACATCGAGCCCCGCCGGGATCACCGGCGCAGCGACCGGCGACCGCCTGCCGCCGGCCCGTCTCGCATACGACCGGCACACCTGGAAGGAGGTCGCCCACCTGCTGGCGAACTTCCCGGCGTCGCTGATCGGATTCACCTACGTCGTGACGATGCTGGCCGTGGGCGTCGGGTTGACGGTCACGGTGATCGGGCTCCCGCTGCTGGCGGCCGGACTGCTGGGCGCGCGGCAACTGGGCAAGTTGGAGCGGGCCCGGGCCCGGGCACTGCTCGGAGTGCGGGTGGACGAGCCGAGCCGGCTGCCGTGGCGGAGCGGGGACGGGTTCTTCGCACAGCTGTGGATGTCGTTGAAGGACCCGGTGGGCTGGCGCACCGTCCTCTACGACTTCATACGGCTCCCGTGGGGCATCCTCACCTTCGTCATCACGTTGACGTCGCTGTTCGTTCTGTGGCCGGTGCTGCCGTTCATCGCGCGGGGCCTGGCGAACGCCGACCGGGCGATGGTGCGCGGGCTGCTGTCCCCGTCCGACGAGCTGGAGCGGCGGATCGCCGAGCTGGAGTCGGACCGGGGGGTCGTCGTGGACACGGCGGCGGCCGACCTGAGGCGCATCGAGCGCGATCTGCACGACGGGGCACAGGCCCGCCTGGTCAACCTGGCCATGGGACTGGGTCTGGCCAAGGAGAAGCTCCTGGAGGACCCGGACGCGGCGGCTGCCATGGTCGACGAGGCGCACGGCGAGGTGAAGCTGGCCCTTCAGGAGCTGCGGGACCTGGCGCGCGGCATCCATCCCGCCGTCCTGACCGACCGGGGCCTGGACGCGGCACTCTCCTCGGTCGCCTCCCGCTGCACCGTGCCGGTCAAGGTGACCGTCGACCTGGCGGAGCGTCCCGCGGCGGCCATCGAGGGCATCGCCTACTTCACCGTCTCGGAACTGCTCCAGAACATCAGCAAGCACAGCGGGGCGAAGTCCGCCTCCGTCGAGGTCTGGCGGTCGTCCGACCGACTGCTCATACAGGTGGGGGACGACGGCCGCGGGGGCGCGCGTCTCGACGGCGGTACCGGGATGAAGGGCCTCGCCGACCGGCTGACCGCCGTCGACGGTCTCTTCGTCGTCGACTCGCCGGAAGGCGGCCCGACAGCGGTCACGGCCGAGCTGCCGTGGCGCGACCGCGAGAACGCCGAGAAGGCCTCTCGCGCGTCCGCCACGAGGTGACGGACACAGCCCCGCCCCACCGCTGCCCCGCCCCTGCCCCACCCCTGTCTCCCGGGGGTGGGGAAAACCCCCCTTCCGAGACGCCGACGAGCTCCATGGCCCGTGGGTGTGCGGTCGAGGAGGGTGGAGTTACGAGAGCACAGCCGTACGACGAGGAGAAGGACGGCACCGATGGCCACGGAATACGGACAGAGTTACGGGTTCGGGAGCGGGCCCGGCTTCCCCGAGGACGCCGGTGCGCGTCGCCACCGGCTGCCGGCAGGGCTGCGGGCCCCTTTCGAGGCACGCAGCTGGCGGGAGTTCGGCTACGTGCTGCTGAGCCTGCCGATGGGCATCCTGCTCTTCACGTACGCCATCACGATGACGGCGCTCGGAGCGGGCCTGCTGGTGACCTTCCTGGGCGTGCCGGTGCTGGCCGCCGCACTCGCCGGGTGCCGCGGCCTCGGCGCGGTGGAAAGGGCACGGGCCCGCGTGCTGCTGGGTCTCAAGGTGTCCGACCCGGAGCCGCTGCGGCTGAAGAAGCGGGGCGCGATGGGCTGGACAGGAGCCGTGCTGAAGAGCGGCGCCTCCTGGCGGAGCCTGCTGTACGCGGTGCTGCAGTTCCCGTGGTCGGTCTTCTCGTTCGTCGTCGCTGTGAGCGTCTGGGCGTTCGGCTGGGCGATGCTGACGTACCCGGTGTGGTTCTGGGTCTTCCCGATGTACGCCGGCCAGGACGGACTCCAGCTGTACGGCGACCAGACGCACCGGGTCTACCTGGACAACCCTTTCGAGATCACCGTGACCGCGCTGGTCGGACTGCTGTTCGCGCTGGCGACGCCCTGGATCGTCCGGGCGCTGACGACGGTGGACCGGTTGATGGTGCACGGGCTGCTCGGACCGTCGCGACTGGCGACGCGGGTGGTGGAGCTGGAGTCGGACCGGGGGGTCGTGGTGGACACGGCGGCAGCTGACCTGCGGCGCATCGAACGCGACCTGCACGACGGAGCCCAGGCCCGCCTGGTCAACCTGGCCATGGACCTGGGCCTTGCCAAGGAGAAGCTCCGGGAGGACCCGCGTGCGGCGGCGGTGATGGTGGACGAGGCACACGGCGAGGTGAAGACGGCCCTCCAGGAACTGCGGGACCTGGCCCGGGGCATCCATCCGGCCGTCCTGACCGACCGTGGCCTGGACGCGGCACTGTCGGCGGTCGCCTCGCGCTGTGCCGTGCCGGTGCGGGTCGAGGTCGACCTGACGGAGCGACCGGTGTCGGCGATCGAGGGGATCGCGTACTTCACGGTGTCGGAGTTGCTGCAGAACATCAGCAAGCACGCGCGGGCCACGTCGGCCGCCGTGGAGGTCTGGCGGGTGGAGAACCGGCTGATGCTCCAAGTCGTGGACAACGGCGTGGGCGGGGCGGCCGTGTCCGCCGGGTCGGGACTGGCGGGACTGGCGGAGCGGCTCGACGCGGTGGACGGGATTCTCGTGGTGGACTCGCCGGCCGGCGGACCGACGCGGGTGACGGCGGAGCTGCCGTGGCGGAGCGAGTCGGTGGCCCGGTGAGGCACCGCGTCCCCCGCCGCTGAGGCCCGCTTCCTGAAGCCGCCGCTCAGGCCCTCCACCGAAGCCGCCGCACAGACCGCCACCGAAGCCGCCACTCAGACCGCCACCGAAGCCCACCGCCGAAGCCGCCGCTGAAAGCCCCCGCGAGGCCTCCGCGCCGCACCCACCTTGCCCGGGCGCGGCGGCATGATCGGAAACCGGCCACTGAGCAGCCGGACCCGGACTGGCGCACCGGTCTTCCCGTCGTCTTCCCGCTGCACGAGCCCATCCGGCCTCCGATGGTGGAATGCTGGACCTGTCGCACGGACGGTCCGTGAACGCGGCGTGGGCCGCGCGGACCGCGAGGTGTGGGCGGGCTGTGGGGGGCCGAAGATCGTGGAGGACAGGGTGCGGGTGGTCATCGCCGAGGATTCAGTGCTGCTCAGGGAAGGGTTGACCCGGTTGTTGACCGACCGCGGGCACGAGGTCGTCGCCGGTGTCGGTGACGGCGGGGCACTGATCAAGACCATCACCGAGCTGGACGCGCAGGGCGAGCTGCCGGACGTCGTGGTGGCGGACGTACGGATGCCGCCGACACACACCGACGAGGGCGTGCGCGCCTCGGTGCAGCTGCGCAAGGCACACCCCGGCCTCGGCGTACTGGTGCTGTCCCAGTACGTGGAGGAGCGCTACGCCACGGAACTGCTGGCGGGCTCCAGTCGTGGCGTCGGGTACCTGCTCAAGGACCGGGTGGCCGAGGTGCGGGAGTTCGTGGACGCGGTGGTTCGCGTGGCCCAGGGCGGTACGGCCCTGGACCCGGAGGTGGTCGCGCAGTTGCTCGGGCGCAGCCGCAAGCAGGACGTCCTCGCGGGGCTGACACCCCGTGAGCGGGAGGTTCTGGGGCTCATGGCCGAGGGCCGGACGAACTCGGCGATCGCCCGGCAACTCGTCGTGAGCGACGGGGCCGTCGAGAAGCACGTCAGCAACATCTTCATGAAGCTGGGGCTGTCCCCGAGCGACGGCGATCACCGGCGGGTGCTCGCCGTACTCACGTATCTCAATTCCTGATCTCAGCGGTCCACCCCTCACAACGGCTGTCGGGCCGGGCGGCCCGGCCAGACCCGTCCGAACGCAAGAGAGACCGAAGCACGGAGCACGGAGCACGGAGCACGGAGCACGGAGCACGAACAGGGTGCGTCTTCACGAACCACACGAGTGCCGGGGGGCGGAAAACCGTGGAATGCCAGTGCGGCGGGCCATCGCCGAGTCGTGTCCATCATGCGAATGTCCACCGGAAGTCAACCCATGCGGACGTAGGGTTGATCCCGGGACGGTCGGTGGGAGATCAGTCCCCTGACAGCCGCCTCGAGGGAGGTCCAGTTCAGTGACCAGCCAGGTCAGCAGCCCAGCGGAGCAAGCCGACGGATCCGTCGTAGCAGAGCAGCGTAAACCGGGCGGGACGAAGGACGTCCGCCGGCTGGACCGGGTGATCATCCGGTTCGCGGGGGACTCGGGCGACGGTATGCAGCTTACCGGGGACCGTTTCACCTCGGAGACCGCGTCGTTCGGCAATGACCTGTCGACGCTGCCGAACTTCCCGGCCGAGATCCGGGCACCCGCCGGCACCCTGCCGGGTGTCTCGTCCTTCCAGCTGCACTTCGCCGACCACGACATCCTCACCCCCGGTGACGCGCCGAACGTGCTGGTCGCGATGAACCCGGCCGCGTTGAGGGCGAACATCGACGACCTGCCGCGCGGCGCGGAGATCATCGTCAACACCGACGAGTTCACCAAGCGCGCGATGCAGAAGGTCGGCTACGACACCTCGCCGCTGGAGGACGGTTCTCTCGACGGTTATCACCTGCATCCGGTGCCGTTGACCACCCTGACCGTCGAGGCCCTCAAGGAGTTCGACCTCACCCGCAAGGAGGCCGAGCGCAGCAAGAACATGTTCGCGCTCGGGCTGCTGAGCTGGATGTACCACCGGCCCACCGAGGGCACGGAGAAGTTCCTGCGGGCCAAGTTCGCGAAGAAGCCCGACATCGCGGCGGCGAACATCGCGGCGTACCGGGCGGGCTGGAACTTCGGTGAGACCACGGAGGACTTCGCGGTCTCCTACGAGGTGGCTCCGGCGGCCAAGGCGTTCCCGCCGGGTACCTACCGCAACATCTCCGGGAACCTGGCGCTGGCCTACGGACTGATCGCCGCATCCCGCCAGGCCGACCTGCCGCTCTTCCTCGGCTCCTACCCCATCACCCCGGCCTCCGACATCCTGCACGAACTGTCGAAGCACAAGAACTTCGGTGTACGGAGCTTCCAGGCCGAGGACGAGATCGCCGGGATCGGCGCGGCGCTGGGCGCGGCGTTCGGCGGTTCGCTCGCCGTCACCACGACCAGCGGCCCCGGTGTGGCCCTGAAGTCCGAGACGATCGGGCTGGCGGTGTCGCTGGAGCTGCCGCTGCTGGTCGTGGACATCCAGCGCGGCGGGCCGTCGACCGGCCTGCCGACCAAGACGGAGCAGGCGGATCTGCTGCAGGCGATGTACGGGCGCAACGGCGAGGCACCGGTCCCGGTCGTCGCGCCGCGCACCCCGGCGGACTGCTTCGACGCGGCGCTGGAGGCGGCACGGATCGCGCTGACGTACCGCACGCCGGTCTTCCTGCTCTCCGACGGGTATCTGGCCAACGGCAGCGAGCCGTGGCGGATCCCGGAGACCGACGAGCTGCCGGATCTCGCGGTGCGGTTCGCGCAGGGACCGAACCACACCCTGGCCGACGGCGCCGAGGTGTTCTGGCCCTACAAGCGCGACCCGCACACCCTCGCCCGCCCCTGGGCGGTGCCGGGCACCCCCGGTCTGGAGCACCGGATCGGCGGTATCGAGAAGCAGGACGGCACCGGGAACATCTCCTACGACCCGGCCAACCACGACTTCATGGTCCGCACCCGCCAGGCCAAGATCGACGGCATCGACGTCCCCGACGTCGAGGTCGACGACCCGGACGGCGCGCGGACCCTGGTCCTGGGCTGGGGTTCGACGTACGGGCCGATCACGGCCGCCGTGCGCCGGCTGCGCGGTGCCGGCGAGGCCGTCGCGCAGGCCCACCTGCGCCACCTCAACCCCTTCCCGCACAACCTCGGCACGGTGCTGAAGAGGTACGACAAGGTGGTGATCCCCGAGATGAACCTCGGCCAGCTCGCCACCCTGATCCGGGCGAAGTACCTCATCGACGCCCAGTCGTACAACCAGGTCAACGGCATGCCGTTCAAGGCGGAACAACTCGCCACGGTCCTGAAGGAGGCCATCGATGGCTGAGGCACTGAAGCTGGTCCCGAGGGCCGAGGGCAAGCAGTCCATGAAGGACTTCAAGTCCGACCAGGAAGTGCGCTGGTGCCCCGGCTGCGGCGACTACGCCGTCCTTGCCGCCGTGCAGGGCTTCATGCCCCAGCTCGGTCTGGCCAGGGAGAACATCGTCTTCGTCTCCGGCATCGGCTGCTCCTCCCGCTTCCCGTACTACATGAACACCTACGGGATGCACTCCATCCACGGCCGCGCCCCCGCCATCGCCACCGGTCTGGCCACCTCCCGCCGCGACCTGTCCGTCTGGGTCGTCACCGGCGACGGCGACGCCCTCTCCATCGGCGGCAACCACCTCATCCACGCCCTGCGCCGCAACGTCAACCTCAAGATCCTCCTCTTCAACAACCGGATCTACGGCCTGACCAAGGGCCAGTACTCCCCCACCTCCGAAGTCGGCAAGATCACCAAGTCGACCCCGATGGGATCACTGGACGCACCCTTCAACCCCGTCTCCCTCGCCATCGGCGCGGAGGCCTCCTTCGTCGCCCGGACCGTCGACTCGGACCGCAAGCACCTCACCGAGGTCCTGCGCCAGGCCGCCGAGCACCCGGGCACGGCCCTGGTCGAGATCTACCAGAACTGCAACATCTTCAACGACGGCGCCTTCGACGCCCTCAAGGACAAGCAGCGGGCCGAGGAAGCCGTCATCCGCCTCGAACACGGACAGCCGATCCGCTTCGGCACCGACGGCACGAAGGGCGTCGTACGGGACCCGGCCACCGGCGACCTCAAGGTCGTCACCGTCACCGCGGACAACGAAGCCGACATCCTGGTCCACGACGCGCACGCCGCGTCCCCGACCACCGCCTTCGCCCTCTCCCGGCTCGCCGATCCCGACACGCTGCACCACACCCCCATCGGCGTCCTGCGCTCCGTCGACCGGCCCGTCTACGACACCCTCATGACCGACCAGCTCGACACCGCCATCGAAAGAGACGGCAAGGGCGACCTCGCCGCACTGCTGACCGGCGGCGACACCTGGACCGTCGTCGGCTGAGACCGGCGGAGGTTCGCACCTTGGAAGAGCCCGGGCGGATACGCCCGGGCTCTTTTCTGTCTTCCCTCGGCCTCGGGCTCCGGAGATGCCTCAGACGCTCACACTTACGCGCACGTACGTACCTTACTTTGAAGTGGGCACTTCCCTTCAGTTAGCGCATCTTTTACGGTTAGTGGCACACGCCGCCCACAAGGAGTACTGAAGTCATGAGCATCGTCGTCACCGGAGCAACCGGACACCTCGGCCGTCACGTCGTGCGGCAACTGCTGGAGAAGGTGCCGGCCGACCAGGTCACCGCGGTCGTCCGCGACCGCGACAAGGCCGCCGACCTCGCCTCCCGTGGCGTACGGCTCGCGGTCGCCGACTACAACGCGCCCGAGACCTTCGACAACCTGTTCACGGCCGGCGACCGGGTGCTGCTGATCTCCGGGAACGAGTTCGACAAGGGCCGCGTCCAGCAGCACACGGTCGTGATCGACGCGGCCAGGAATGCCGGTGTCGCCCTGCTCGCCTACACCAGTGCCCCCAGCAGCCTCACGGCCGCGCTCGCCGACGATCACCGCGCCACCGAGGAGGTGCTGGTCGGCTCGGGCGTGCCGTACGTGCTGCTGCGCAACGGCTGGTACCACGAGAACTACACCGAGCAGCTCGCCCCGGTCCTGGAGCACGGCGCCGTCGTCCAGGCGGCCGGCGAGGGCCGGCTCTCCTCCGCCTCCCGCGCCGACTACGCGGCCGCCGCCGTCGCCGTACTGACCGGCGAGGGTCACGAGAACAAGTCGTACGAGCTGGGCGGCGACGAGGCCTGGGACTTCGCGGAGTACGCGGCCGAGCTGAGCCGGCGGACCGGCAAGGAGATCGTCTACAGCCCCGTCTCCACCGAGGCCTACACCGGCGTCCTCGCCGGAGCCGGGCTGCCCGGGCCGCTGGCCGCCGTCCTCGCGGGCGTGGACGCCGCCATCGAGAAGGACGAACTGGTCGTCTCCACCGGTGACCTGTCCCGGCTGACCGGCCGCCCGACCACACCCCTCGCCGAGGCCATCACCGCCGCCCTCCAGAACTGACCCCATCACTCGGTACTGACCCCATCACTCAGGACTGACTTCCATCGCATCCGCCCCGCCCGTCATGACCTCCGTACCTGTCATGACCGTATGCCGATACGGGCATGACAGGCGGGCGGATGCGGCGCTACCTTCGTCCTGGCATGCATCCGTCCCCGCATGCCGTACGCGAGAAGGAGGTGCCCGTGGCCGGGTCGTCGAGGAGTGAGCAGCGAATAGGCCTGGTGAACGGCTTCGCGGCGTACGGGATGTGGGGCCTCGTCCCGCTGTTCTGGCCGCTGCTCAAGCCCGCCGGGGCCGGCGAGATCCTCGCCCACCGGATGGTGTGGTCCCTGGCCTTCGTCGCGGTCGCCCTGCTCTTCGTACGGCGCTGGGCCTGGGCGGGTGAGCTGCTGCGACAGCCGCGCAAGCTCGCCCTGGTCACCGTGGCCGCCGCGGTCATCACCGTCAACTGGGGCGTCTACATCTGGGCCGTCAACAGCGGCCATGTCGTCGAGGCCTCGCTCGGGTACTTCATCAACCCGCTGGTCACCATCGCGATGGGCGTGCTGCTGCTGAAGGAGCGGCTGCGCCCCGCGCAGTGGGCGGCGGTCGGGACCGGATTCGCGGCCGTTCTCGTCCTCACCATCGGCTACGGCCAGCCGCCGTGGATCTCCCTCTGCCTCGCCTTCTCCTTCGCCACGTACGGCCTGGTGAAGAAGAAGGTCAACCTCGGCGGTGTCGAGTCGCTGACCGCCGAGACGGCGATCCAGTTCCTGCCCGCGCTCGGCTATCTGCTGTGGCTCGGTGCTCAGGGCGACTCCACCTTCACCACCGAGGGCGCGGGCCACGCGGCTCTGCTCGCCGCGACCGGCGTGGTCACCGCGATCCCCCTGGTCTGCTTCGGCGCGGCGGCGATCCGCGTGCCGCTGTCCACGCTGGGGCTGTTGCAGTACCTGGCTCCGGTCTTCCAGTTCCTGCTCGGCGTCTTCTACTTCGGCGAGGCCATGCCGCCCGAGCGCTGGGCCGGTTTCGCCCTGGTCTGGCTGGCGCTCACGCTGCTCACCTGGGACGCCCTGCGCACCGCCCACCGGACCGCCCGGACGCTCAGGGCCCAGCTGGACCGGACGGGCGGCGGCGTACCGCCCGTCAAGGAGAGCGCCGCGCGGGAGCCGGGGGCCATGGCCTCCGGTGTGCCGGAAGGAGAGCGGCACCGGGCGGGGGCGGCGGCCGCCGTTCCAGCGCGTACTGGAGGCCAGGACCGGCAGGAACCGGGTTCCCCGCGACGCGCACTCGACTGAGGGGCGGCGCGAGAAGGGGGACGCCCGGCCGGCGGGGAGCGGGACCGGGACCGGAACCAGAGGTTTCCGATATGCGTAACGTCGTGGCCGAATAGCGGCCTTGACGCAGGGTCAGTCCCGGCCTCACCATCCAGGCACCCATTCACTGTGGAGCCCCCTCCCCAGGGACTCCCTAGGAATCCGGAGCCCCCCACATGAAGCTCCCCCTTTCCGGGCGTGCGCTGACGGCCGGCGCCGTCGCGGCCGCCACGCTGATGGCCGGCGGATCCGTGGCAGGCGCGGCGCCCGCTTCCGGGCACCCCGCGTCCACCTACGCCGCCGAGCCCGCACCCGCCGACGCCTCCGAGGCCGCGTCCGCGTACGCCTCCGAGGCCGCGGCCGTCGCCGCCGCGCCCGACATACCGATAGCCAACGTCAAGGCCCACCTGACGCGGCTGCAGTCGATCGCCACGGCGAACGGCGGCAACCGCGCCCACGGCCGCCCCGGCTACCAGGCCTCGCTCAACTACGTGAAGGCGGAGCTGGACGCGGCCGGATTCACCACCACGGTCCAGCGGTTCACCGCCTCCGGGCGTACCGGCTACAACCTGATAGCCGACTGGCCCGGCGGCGACGCCGATCAGGTTGTCATGGCCGGGTCACATCTGGACAGCGTCTCCTCCGGCCCCGGCATCAACGACAACGGCTCCGGCTCGGCGGCCGTTCTGGAGACCGCGCTCGCCGTGGCCCGGTCCGGCCACCAGCCCGCCAAGCACCTGCGTTTCGCCTGGTGGGGTGCGGAGGAGCTGGGACTCGTCGGATCCCGCTACTACGTCAACAGTCTCGGCTCCGCGAACCGCGCGAAGATCAGCGGCTACCTGAACTTCGACATGATCGGCTCGCCGAACCCCGGCTACTTCGTCTACGACGACGATCCCACGATCGAGAGGACCTTCCAGGACTACTTCACCGGCCTCGGCATCTCCACGGAGATCGAGACCCAGGGCGACGGCCGCTCCGACCACGCGCCCTTCAAGAACGCGGGCGTCCCCGTCGGCGGCCTCTTCAGCGGCGCCGACTACCGGAAGACGTCCGCGCAGGCGGCCAAGTGGGGCGGAACAGCGGGCCAGCCGTTCGACCGCTGCTACCACTCGTCCTGCGACACGACCGCCAACATCAACGACACCGCCCTGAACCGCAACAGCGACGCCATCGCGTACGCGATGTGGGAACTGTCGCGGTAGGGCGCGGCGCCCCCTGCGCACGTAGAAGTGGCCTGGCCGACGGAGCGGCCCGGTCGGCGAGTGCCCGGTCCGCGGAGTGTCCCGGTCAGCCTGCCTGGGCGCGGACGCGGTCGGTGAGGCGGCCCATGCGGGTGCGAGCGGACTCGAGCTCCTCGGCCTCCTCCGCGGCCGGGCCCTCCTCGGCGGCGAGTTCGTCCCAGAGACCGACCAGCTCGTGCCCCAGCTCCAGGCCCCGCGCGGGGTCGCGTACGGCGCGCCAGGCGGTGGCCGCGCTCCGCACGTTGCCGTACGCGGCCTCCGCGTCGCCCGCGTGGCGGTGTATCCGGGCCAGGTCCAGGGAGAGACGGAAGGCTCGGTCCGGCTCGCCCGACAGGTACGCGATGTACGCGGTGAGTTCGCGGAGCCGGAGCACCTCCGGGTGCTCCGGTCCCAGCGATTGCGAGGCTTCCGTCACGGTCTCTTCGGCGAGCTGCGACGCGACCGCCGTACGCCCCTCCTTGACGGCCTCGTTGATCCGGGCCGTGGGCTCCGCGAGGAGCGAGGGGGCGGTGGCGTCGCCGGGTGCGGTGAGCGGTTCGTCCCCGAGCACGGCCTCGGCCACCGCGTCGAAGCCGCGGGCGGGGGTGGGGGTGGGCTCCGGGCCGGGGTCGGCGCCGTGGGCGAGGCCGGGGCCCAGGTCCACAACCGCCGCAGCCCCGGGCTCGGTGACCCGGCCGGGCGTGGGCCGCGGTCCCGCGCCTTCGGAGGTACCGGTCGCGGGAGCACCGTCCATCCGGGGCGGCGGTCCGAACTCTCCCGTCGGCGGCGCCACCGTACCGGGCACCGCCGCTCCCCCGGCCGGCTCCGGCAGGGCCCGCAGCGTGAACGTCGGTACGGATTCACCGGCCGGCACCCGCTGCGACTCGGACACCGCCGGCAGAGGGAACGCCGGTGCGCCGTCCCGCGCAGGCTCCACCGGCTCCACCGGCCGCAGGACGTACGTGGGCTGGTCCCTTCGTACGGCCGGTCGTACGGCCGGCTCCCCGGAAGCCGTCGGCACCGGTTCCGCGGCGAGATGGCTGGAGCCGTCCGGGTCGACCCGAAGCGGGACGGAGTACCCGACGCGCTCGTCGTGGATCGTGGCGAGGACGGGATGACCGGCTGCGAGGGCGAGGCGGTGAAGGCGGTTCAGGACGGCGTTCTGGATCTCCTCGCCGGGGGCCGCGACGATCAGTGAACCGTCGACCGAAGCGCTGCGTGCGCCGGAACCGGCCTCCGGCACACGGACGTCGATCGGCGTCGCCGCAGGGGCGGGCGAGCGCTCGGCGCCCTCGCGGTCCCGCTGCTTGTCGCGGCCGAGTCGAGACATCGTTCCCCCACTCATCGGCGGCTTCCGTCGGCGGATTCGGTTCCCAGCCGTCCAGAGCCTGTCATGCCTGTCGTACACCTACTGTCGAGTCTCTCCGCTCGCTCGCCAATCTCACGTCACCGGGGTGTCACAGGCTCGTTCCAGGAGGTCACGCGACCATCGGCGGACCCGTGCGGCGCGTTGCCCGTCGCCTCTCCGCCCCCTTGCGCCCGGACGGAACCGGCCAGAGCCCCCTCGGAGACCGACTCGCTGTTCCGCTCCTCCGGTGGGCGTACCGGGAAAACCCTGGAAGAAGTTATATGCGCATGCATAGAATGCACGTGCTGGGTATTCGTGCATGCCGACGACTCCGGGAGACCTCATGACCCGCCGTTTCCTCTTCCTGCTGGGCAGCAGCCGTCCCGACGGCAACACCGAGCTGCTCGCCCGCCGCGCCGCCGAACAACTGCCCACGCACGTCGAGCAGCGGTGGATCGACCTCGCCGAGCATCCGTTGCCCGAGTTCGGGGATCTGCGGCACGACAGCGACCACACACGCCCCACGGAGGGCAACGCGGGCCTTCTGCTCGACGCCACCCTCGACGCCACGGACATCGTGATCGCCTCGCCGCTGTACTGGTACTCGCTGTCCGCGCCGGTCAAGCGCTATCTCGACCACTGGTCCGGCTGGCTGCGCACCCCGGGCCTCGACTTCAAGGCGACCCTGGCCGGCCGCACCCTGTGGGGCGTCACCGCGCTCGCGCACCGGGAGCAGGAGGTCGCCGACCCGCTGATCGGCACCCTGAACAACTCGGCGGCCTACATGGGGATGCGCTTCGGCGGGGTGCTGCTCGGCAACGGCAGCAGGCCCGGCGACGTCCTGACGGACACCGAGGCGCTGGCTCGCGCCAAGACCTTCTTCGCGCAGGAGGCGCCGCTCGCCCGCTTCCCGTACGAGCGGGCGGGGACCGCGCCTACGAGGTGATGTCCTTGGCCGTGAACCGCGCCCAGGCCGCCGAGCCGAACACAGCGGCGTACAGGACCTGGAGGCCGAGGTTCTTCGTCAGGTCGTCCCAGTAGACCGGTTCGCGCATCAGGTCGGCGAAGGACAGCCAGTAGTGCGAGAAGAAGTACGGCTGGAGCGCGTCGAGCTGCGGGATCTGGTCGAGGATCTGGACGGTGATCAGCAGCCCGACCGTGGTCGCCATCGCGGCGATGCCGCTGCCCACCAGGGTGGAGACGAACAGGCCGAGGGCCGCGACGCCGACGAGTGAGGCGGCCACGGCCAGGGCGATCAGCAGAGCGCGCCCCAGGCCCTCGGCGAAGGAGATCCGGGTGCCGGAGATGGTGGTCAGGTCACCGACCGGGAACAGCAGCGCTCCGACCGCCAGCGCCGAGACCGCGACCACCAGGGTGGCGGCGAGACAGAAGGCGATCACCGTGGCGTACTTGGCGAGCAGTAGCCGGGTGCGGCCGGCCGGGGCGACCAGGAGATAGCGGAGCGTGCCCGCGCTCGCCTCACCCGCGATGGCGTCGCCCGCGATGACCCCGATGGCCATCGGCAGGAAGAACGGGAGGGTCGCGGCGAGCGCGGTGAAGACCAGGAACAGGCCGTTGTTGCTGATCTGCGAGATGAACGCCGGTCCCCCGCCGCCTCCTCCTCCGCCACCTCCGCCGCCGAACGACGCGCCGTCGCTCGTCTCGATCTTCACGGCGATTCCCACCAGGACCGGAACGGCGGCCAGCACCCCCAGCAGGGCGAGGGTGCGCCAGCGCCGGAAGGTGATCAGCAGTTCGCTGCGGAGCAGTCCGAGGGACCACAGCGGGCTCGACGCACTCGTCGCACTCGACGCACTCGACGCACTCGGCTGATCAGCCCGCGACATCGAAGCCCTCCCCGGTCAGCGCCACGAACGCGTCCTCCAGGGAGGCCCGGTCCACCGCGAAGCCGCGGACGCGGACGCCGGCCGCCACCAGGGCGGCGTTCAGGTCGGCGAGGTCGCGGTCGGGTGGCTCCGCCGTCACCCGGTCCTCGGCGACGACCACGTCCCCGGCCCCCTGTTCCTTGAGCACCCGCGCGGCCTCCCCCGTGTCCGGCGTGGTCACCACCAGCCGGCCGCGTGCCCCGGCCGCCAGGTCGGCGACCGCGCCCTGGGTGATCAGCCGCCCTCGGGCCATCACGGCGGCGTGCGTACAGACCTGCTCGATCTCGTCCAGCAGGTGGGAGGAGAGGAAGACGGTGGTGCCGTCGGAGGCCAGTTCGCGCACGAGCGCGCGGATCTCGCGCATGCCCTGGGGGTCGAGCCCGTTGGTCGGTTCGTCCAGGACCAGCAGGCTGCGCGGCTGGAGCAGCGCCGCGGCCAGCCCGAGGCGCTGCTTCATGCCGAGCGAGTACGCCTTCGCCTTCTTGCCCGCGGCGGCCGCGAGGCCCACCCGGTCCAGCGCCGCCGCGACGCGCTCGCGCCGGGTGCGTGGGTCGGCGGTCGGGTCCGCGGCGTCGTAGCGCAGCAGGTTGTCCTGCCCGGAGAGGAAGCCGTACAGGGCCGGGCCCTCGATGAGGGCGCCGACCCGGGGCAGTACGGTGCGGGCCGCGCGCGGCATGGGCCGGCCCAGGACCCGGGCGGTGCCCGAGGTGGGTTCGATCAGGCCCATCAGCATGCGGATGGTGGTGGTCTTGCCGGAGCCGTTGGGGCCGAGGAAGCCGAAGACGCTGCCCGCCGGGACGGTCAGGTCCAGACCGTCGACGGCGAGCTGTCCGCCGCGGAAGCGCTTGGTGAGCGCGCGGGTGGCGATGACGGCGTCGACCGCTCCGCTCCCCTGGCCCGGGATCAGCGGGTCCGGACTCTCCGGGTCCCGGTTCTCCCGGTCCGCGCCTCCCGTTTCCGTGGCGGACGCTTCGGCCATCGGCTCCCTCTCCTCATCGTCGTACGGGACGAGAACGCGCCTACTTCGCCGCGTCGGCCGCCTTCACCAGCGCGTCCTTGGTGACCGCACCGGCGTAGACCTTGCCGTCATCCGTGATCAGGGCGTTGACCAGGCGGGTGTTGAACACGGTGCCGGAGCCGAAGTCGCCCTTGACCTGGTCGCCGAAGGAGCCGAGGAAGCCGCCGAGGTCCCCACCCGCGGAGGCCGTGGGCAGGCCGCCCTGACCGCCGGTGTCGAAGGTGGCGATCGAGTTCCAGCCCTCGCCGATGACCTTCAGGCCGTCCGTCTCCCTCAGGCCGTCCTTCTCCTTCAGACCGTCCAGTTCCTTGGCGAGATCGCCCTCGGCCTTCCGCCCGTGCTCCGGCGCCTTGGCCAACTCGTCACCCTCGGTGACCTTCGCACCCTTCGGCGGGGTGAAGTCGAACGTCGACGCGTCCGGCTTCGCGAAGCTGACCTTGGTGAAGCCCGCGTCCACGACGGCGGCGCCGCCGCTCGCCGGGGTCAGCGTGAACTTCAGCGGCGTGCCGGTCTTGGCGTCCACCGCGACGGTGACGGCACCGACGGTCGAACCGGACTGCTTGGGCTTGATCACCAGTCGGTAGGCGTCCCGGCCGGCCACCTGCGCGGTGCCGTCGACAGTCACGGACGTGGTGTCGTCGACCGCCTTGAGGGCCTGGTCGGCGAAGTCCTTCGGGGTGGCCGGCACCTCCTTCTCCGGCTGCTCGGCGCTGCCGGACACGGTGGAGTGGTAGACCTCGTTGGACTCGCTGTCGTAGCCCCAGACGTCCTTGCCGTCGTGGATCAGGCTGTACTCGGCGGCGTTCTCCAGCACCGACAGCTTCTGCCGGTCGGGGCCGTCGGCGGCGACCCGGAGCGTGTGGGTGCCGGTGACCAGTTCGGTGAGCTTGGCCGACGGGTCGGCGGCGGAGCCGTCCTCGTCCCCGCCCGAACCCGGGCCGCCGGACATTCCCGACATCAGGCCGCTCTCCAGGCCGCCGAGGTCCGGCAGGCCCAGGTCCGTTGTGATCTTGACCGTGCCGGACAGCTGCTGCACGTCCGACTTGGCGATCTTATCGATGAGTTGCTCCGCCGTGACCTTCGGAAGGTCGGGGTCCCCGGAGTCGGCGAGCGCCGGGACGAGGCCGATCGTCGCGGCCGCCACTCCCATCACCGCGACCGGGACGACGTACCGCGCGGCCCTGCGCCGCCCCGCCGGCAGATCCTCGTCCGTCCTGGCGGTCATGTTGTCGTCGGAATCGATCGGTGCCATGTGTGCCCTACCTCCGTCGTCGGCGGCGGCTGTCTCGCGACCTCGCACTCGTTCACCCGTGAGCCGCCATTCTCACCCGAATCGGTGAGGATTGGTGTTTTCCGTGGTGTCCATCTGACCAAATCCGCCAAGTGGAATCGTCAGACCGCGGGCTCAACTCCGCCTACTCCTACGGGATGACACGGAGGGGTCGTGACTCCCCCGGCCCGTAGGGTGCCACGTACGCGTCCGGCCGCTCAACCGGCCCTGTGCACCACCGCGTCGCACAGCTCCACCAGCGCGGCCTTCGCCTCGCACTCCCTGAGCGGAACGAGCGCCGCCCGGGCCTCCTCGGCGTACCGGACGGTGTCCCGCCGCGCCTGCTCCAGCGCGGGGTGGTCGCGCAGCAGCCGCAGCGCCTCCGCGTGCCGCGCGTCGTCACTCAGGTCGGTGTCCAGCAGCTCGCACAGGGCGATGTCCTCGGCGAGTCCCAGCCGGGCCGCCCGCTCACGCAGCCGCAGCACCGGGAGGGTCGGGATGCCCTCGCGCAGGTCGGTCCCGGGCGTCTTCCCCGACTCGTGGGAGTCGGAGGCGATGTCCAGGACGTCGTCCGCGAGCTGGAAGGCGACGCCGAGCCGCTCGCCGTACTGGGTCAGCACGTCCACGACCGTCTCGTCGGCGCCGGACATCATCGCGCCGAACCGGCAGGCGACCGCCACCAGCGATCCCGTCTTGCCGCCCAGCACGTCCAGGTAGTGGTCGACCGGGTCCCGTCCGTCCTGCGGTCCCGCCGTCTCCAGGATCTGACCGGTGACCAGCCGCTCGAACGCCAGGGCCTGCACGCGCACCGCCTCGGGTCCGAGGTCGGCGAGGATCTGGGAGGCGCGGGCGAACAGGAAGTCGCCGGTGAGGACCGCGACCGAGTTGCCCCAGCGGGTGTTGGCGCTGGCCACGCCACGCCGCACGGCGGCCTCGTCCATCACGTCGTCGTGGTAGAGGGTGGCGAGGTGGGTCAGCTCCACGACTACGGCCGAGGGCACGATCCCGGGGGCGTAGGGGTCGCCGAACTGGGCCGAGAGCATCACCAGGAGTGGCCGGAACCGTTTGCCACCGGCCCGCACCAGATGCTGGGCGGCCTCCGTGATGAACGGCACCTCGCTTTTGGTTGCCTCAAGCAACCCTTCCTCGACAGCGACCAATCCGGTCTGGACATCGGCTTCCAGAGCCTGGTCCCGCACGCTCAGCCCGAACGGCCCGACGACGGTCACGAGGGGTCTCCTGTCTGCTGGTGTCTACTGGCGATTACCTGGTTTGTCGATAGGTCGCTGCCACCACTCAAGTCAGCGTATCCGGTCACCTTTCGATCACCGTTAGCGCCCACCGCTACAGGCCGGTCTGTATCGGATCATGCACGGTATGTTTTTGATCAGGTGATATGAGCAGATTTTGATCGACATCGCCAGGGCCAGAACCCGCCACCGAAGATCACACCACCCCTCCCAACGGGTCGCACTCCGAATACGTCACCCACTCGCCTCACTCCACCCCCACCCCGAACAGATGCCCGCACAGCGCGCGGAAACACCGACCCGGGGGGCAGGACGCGAGGTGAGGCGCGAGGTGAGGCGCGAGGTGGATCGCAGAGCCGGACACGGCCCGGGCACGGACTCGGATACGACCCCGGACGCAGACCTGGACACAGCCCCGGACACGGGGCACGCGCGGCGACGGCCCGCCCAGTCATCCGTCGACACTCGAAGCCATCCCCACCCACAGCCGATTGACTCCCAGTTGGCCCTAATGCCCGATTTGCCGCTCTTATCGAAGCCCGTGAGTTGGCTCACTCCACCCCACCCGTAGGCAACCCCGCCGCCGACTGCGCCCTCCCTTTGCGCCGCACGCCAGTTGAGGCTTGGCGACCGCAAAGGATCAAGCGCCACAAACACCCCAGACCAAGGTCAACAGGCGCGTTGGGTGATTCCTGCACTTGTTTCGGACATGTGCTCTCGCATACGTTCCCGGCCTGTCGGGTGGACGCCGAATCCTGCCACCACCCGGACGCACAGTCATCCGCCAACAAACTCGCAGGCAGGAGCGGGGGACCCAGGTAAGTCGCCGCGCCCGGTCACCACCGGAGCGGCTTGGGGTGAAGCCGGTGCCCGTCAGGGCCCGGCCGGGCACCTCCCCGCCCGAACCCGACAGCTCACCTCGCAGGCGTAAGGAGAGGGACTCAAGCATGTCTGCCAACGGTCAGAACCGTCACGCCCGAACCACCCGCCTCGCCCGCAAGCTCGCCGTCGCCGGCACCGGCGCCGCGGTGCTCGCCCTGCCGCTCATCGGCGCGACCAGCGCCTCCGCCGCCACTCCGGCCACCGCCCCGGCCGCAGCCACCGCCGCCACCGCGGCGACGACGTACCCGGACAACCTCGACGGCTGGATCCGCGAGTCGCTCGACATCATGGAGCAGCACGGCATCCCCGGGACGTACGAGGGCATCCACCGCAACATCATGCGGGAGTCGTCGGGCAACCCGCTCGCCATCAACAACTGGGACATCAACGCCATCAACGGCACCCCGTCCAAGGGGCTGCTCCAGGTGATCGCCCCGACCTTCCAGGCGTACCACGTGCCCGGCACCTCCTGGGACCCGTACGACCCGGTCGCCAACATCACCGCCGCCTGCAACTACGCGGCCGACCGGTACGGCTCGATGGACAACGTCTTCAGCGCGTACTGAGCCGTACGGCTCAGTACGTACCGGCCGATGTGTACCGGCTGAGCCGTACTAAGAGGCTCCGAAGACCCGCTCGAGGACGACGGCCACGCCGTCGTCCTCGTTCGTCGTGGTGACCTCGTCGGCCACCGCCTTGAGTTCGGGGTGGGCGTCGGCCATGGCGACGCCGTGCGCCGCCCAGTCGAACATGGGGATGTCGTTGGGCATGTCCCCGAAGGCGATCGTCCGCCGTCGGCTCAGCCCCAGGCGCTCGGCGGCCAACGCCAGGCCGGTCGCCTTGGTGATGCCGCACGGCTGGAGCTCCACCGTCCCCGGCCCCGACATCGTGACCGTCGCGAGGGAACCGACCACCGCGCGCGCCGTCGACGCCAACTCGTCGTCGGACAGCTCGGGGTGGCGCAGCAGGACCTTGCTGATCGGTGTGCTCCACAGCTCGTCGCGCCGCTCGACCCGTACCGCGGGCAGCGTCGGGTGGGGCATCAGGTACCCCGGCTCGATGAGCGTGAGGCCGTCGACGCCGTCCTGGTCGACCGCGGCGTACACCTGCCCCACCTCGGCCTCGATCTTGCCGAGCGCGGTCTCGGCCAGTTCCCGGTCCAGGGTGACCGACCACAGCATCCGGTGCGCACCGGCGTCGTACACCTGCGCGCCCTGCCCGCACACCGCGAGCCCCGTGCAGCCCAGGCGGTCGAGCAGGGGCCGTACCCGGGGCACCGGGCGCCCCGTCACCACGAGATGCCGCGCACCGGCCTCACCCACCCGCGCCAGCGCGGCCAGCGACCGGTCGGAGACGGTGTCGTCGCCACGGAGCAGCGTGCCGTCGAGGTCGGTGGCGACGAGTGAGTACGCGGTGCGGTCCATGATCAGAGAATACGGACACCGCACCTGTCCGACTCACCCGCGACCGCTTCCGAACGAGGACGCGCGAGGACGGCACAACTGCGCACGAGTACGGCACGAGTACGCACGAGCGTGTCCGAAACCTGGCACATCATCGGCTAAAGCCGGTTAAAGGCCTGTGCACCGTTTGGCAACAACATGGTCCGCTACCTACCGGCCGGGGCGCCCCGGAGGTACCTTCCTGTTGTCCAGGGGGACTTGATCGGGGGGTCGGGTTGAACAGCGGACGTGTGCGCGTGCTCAGGCCGGAGGAACTGGGCGAGGGGGAACGGGAGCACTGGCGCGAGCTGCGCGCCAAGTCGACGGCACCACGCAATCCGTTCATGGAACCGGAGTTCACCGACGTCGTGGGCCGGGTACGGCCGCGGGCGCGGGTGGCGGTGGTGTACGACGGCGGGGAAGCGGCCGGATTCCTGCCGCACGAGCACGGACCACTGGGCCAGGGCCGGGCGATCGGCCTCGGGGTGTCGGACTGCCAGGGCGCGGTACTGCGCCAGGACCTCGCCCCGGACACCCGCGAACTGCTGCGTGCCTGCTCCCTGTCGTGCTTCGCCTTCGACAACCTGGAGGCGGAGCAGACGCTGTTCGTACCGCACGCCGCCGAGGAGCACACCACCTACGTCATCGACGTGGAGAAGGGGTACGAGGCGTACGAGAACGAGCTGCGCGACCGGTCGCCGAAGTTCCTGAAGACCACCCTCGCCAAGGAGCGCAGGCTCGGCCGCCAGGTCGGTGACGTGCGTTTCGTGTTCGACGAGCGTGATCCGGCCGCGCTGCGCACGCTCATGGAGTGGAAGTCGGCGCAGTACCGCAGGACGGGGCGCCGGGACCGGTTCGCACAGGAGTGGATCAGCCGGCTCGTGGCACGGCTCGCCGAGACCCGGGCGCCCGAGTGCACCGGCACCCTCTCCGTGCTCTACGCCGACGGCCGGCCGGTCGCCGCCCACTTCGGACTGCGCTCCGCGACTGTCCTGGCCTGCTGGTTCCCGGCGTACGACCCGGACTTCGCCAAGTACTCGCCGGGGTTGGTGCTGCATCTGCGGATGGCCGAGGCCGCCGCCGCCGTCGGCATCGGCATGCTCGACATGGGGCGGGGCCCGGCGGAGTACAAGGACTCGCTGAAGACGGGCGAACTGCCCGTGTACGAGGGGGCGGCGACGCGTGTGGGGGCGGGCGCCGCGCTGCACTGGCTCGGCCGCGAACCGGCCCGCCGCGCGCACGGCTTCGTGCGCGACCGGCCACGGCTGGCGTCGCTGGCGGTACGGACGTTGAGGGGCGCGGCCCGGCTTCGCCGGTGATGACGGAGGGCAACCACGAGGGGGTGGGCGTATGACCGGCGTATGGCGTGTGCGGCAGGAGACACGGCGGGAGATAGAGGGTTTCCTGAGCATCGGCCCGGTGCAGGTCGCCGAGCTGGACCTCGACGCCGAGGAGGCCGAGGAGGCCGAGGAGGCCGAGGAGGCGAAGCGCGCTGGAGGTGCGGAGGAGGCGAAGGGCGCGGAGCTGAGACCGGGGCCGGGCAGTCCGCCGGTGACGTCCGGGGCGGTCTTCGTCCTGGTCAGGCGGGCGGGGCGGCCCATCGGCACGGTGCTCGGGCGGGTGCCCGAGGGCGCGGATCCCACCGAGGTGCTGGCCGGGCTCGCCCGGAAGCTGCCGGGTGGGGAGCCGCCCGAGCCCTTGCCCCGGCCGCCGTCCACCAGTGTCGTGGTCGCCACCCGGGAGCGGGCGGACCAGCTCGCCCGCGCGCTGGACTCGCTGCTCGCGCAGGACCACCCGGACTTCGAGATCGTCGTCGTCGACAACGCGCCCGTCACCGGCGAGACCCGTGAGCTGGTCGAGCGGAAGTACGGCGAGCGGGTGCGGTACGTGTGCGAACCGGTCCCGGGACTCGCGATCGCGCACAACCGGGGGCTCGCGGCCGTGCGGGGCGAGGTGATCGCCTTCACCGACGACGACGTGGTCGCCGACCCGCGCTGGCTCACCGAGCTGACCGCGCCCTTCGCCACCGACCCGCGCCTGGGCTGCGCCACGGGACTGATCCTGCCCGCGCGGCTGCGCACCCCGGCCCAGGTACTGCTGGAGAGCCACGGCGGTTTCGCGAAGGGCTTCACCCCCCGGACGTACGACCCGACGGAACCGCCCGCGGACGAGCCGCTGTTCCCGTTCACCGCGGGCCGGTTCGGCTCGGGCGCCAACATGGCCTTCCGTACGTCGGCGCTGCGGGCGGCCGGCGGCTTCGACCCGGCGACCGGCGCGGGCACGCCCGCGCGGGGCGGCGACGACCTCTACGGCTTCGTCCGCGTCCTCGCCCAGGGACAGCGGCTGCGCTACACCCCGCACGCACTGGTCTGGCACCACCACCGGGAGACCTGGCGGGACCTGGAGACCCAGGCCTACGGCTACGGCGCGGGCCTCACCGCCTACCTCACGGCGATCCTGGTGAACCGGCCGGCGCTGCTGCCGGCCTTCCTCGTCCGGCTGCCGGGGGGGCTGGCGCACGCACGCGGGCTGACCGCCGTACGCGCCACCGCCGTACCCGCCACAACCGGTGACGGTGGCGATGTCACCGACGGCACGGGACCGGCGATGGGCGTGCCGGGCGGGCACGACTCGCGTACCCATCCCTGGCCGCGGCGCCTGTCCCGTCTGCAGCGCCGAGGCATGCTCTACGGCCCCGTCGGCTATCTGCGCGCCCGCCGCGCCCTGCGTACGGTCGGCCTGGAGGTGCGATGAACGAGGCCCACGCACCGAGAGCGACCGGGGCCGGGGCCGGGACGCCGCGGGCGGCCAACGCCCCGAAAGCGACCGGGGCTCGGGAGGGCGCACCGGTGGCGGGCGGGCACATACCCGTCTTCCTCTATCACGCGGTGATGGACGATCCCCCCGCGTGGATCGCCGAGTTCACCGTCACGCCGAAGGAATTCGCCGCCCATCTGGACGCGATCGTCGACAGCGGGATGACACCGGTCACGATCAGCGTGCTCGCCGACCATCTCGCCGGGCGGGCGGCGCTGCCGTCCCGGCCCGTGCTGCTCACCTTCGACGACGGCTTCGCCGACCTGCCCGGCCCCACGGCGGAGGCGCTGGCCGTGCGCTCGCTGCCCGCCACCGCCTACCTCACCACCGGGGCCATCGCTCCGGGCGGGCGCAGTCTGCTGCCGCCCGCCCCGATGATGACCCTGGACGAGGCGGCGGAGCTGGAACGTTCCGGCATGGAGATCGGCAGCCACACCGTCACCCATGCCCAGCTCGACACGCTGTCCGCCAGAGGCCTGGCGTACGAACTGCGCACGTCCAAGGCCGTGCTGGAGGACGCCCTCGGGCATCCGGTCCGCCACCTCGCCTACCCGCACGGCTACAACAGCGCGAAGGTGCGGACGCTGTCGGCCCGCGCCGGGTACGAGACGGCGACCGCCGTGCGGCACGCGCTCAGCTCGGACCGCGACGAGCGGTACCGCATCGCCCGGCTCATCGTGCGGCGCAGCCACACGGTCGCCGACGTCGAGGCGTGGCTGGCGGGTGGGGGCGCCCGGATCGCCCCCTACCGTGACGGGCCGAAGACCGTCGTGTGGCGGTGGTACCGGCGGGGGCGGGCCATGGTCCGCGGGCCCGAGTTCGCCGGGTAGTCAGCGGGGGCGTGCCATGGCCCGGGACCCGAGTCCGCCGGGTAGCCGACGGGGTGGCGGGCCCCGGTCACTTCACCGGCTGGTTGAGGTGGGGGTCGGCGGCCACCTCCCGCAGGCTGGCCCATGACCGGTCGCCCGCCACGGCGAGATCGCAGTGCGGTCCCGGGTCGCGGTAGTTCCACTGGAGGGCGGCCTTGACGCCCTCCAGGTCCTTGAGCACCCCGGGCACCTGCGCGTACCAGTCCGCCTGCCGGTCGGGCCGCTTCGGGTCGGACGCGCTGCCGAACTCCGAGAGCATCAGGGGCTTGTCGTCGGAGAGGTTGGCGCGGATCCAGTCGTGGGTGGCGTGCTGGGTCTGGGCGAAGGTGAGCCAGTCCGTCTTGTGGCAGAGGTAGTAGTTGTACTGGTTGTAGCCGATCCAGTCGACGTACTCGTCCCCCGGATACATGCTCTTGAACAGGTCGGCGTGGTCCAGGTAGCCGGTGATGATCCACGTCCATACGACGTTGTCGACGCCCAGCTCGCGGAACCGGTCGTGGATGTGCCGGTAGGCCCGGACGTAGTCGGCCGGGGTGCCGTTGTCCGGTGTACGGGTGTCCATCTCCAGGTCGAAGGAGAGGAACACCTTCTTCCCCGTGCGCTGCCCGTACTCCTTGATGCGCCGCGCCTGGACGTCGATCACGGAGTCGTCCAGGTCACCGGCGGCTATCTGCTTCCAGGTGGGCTGCTGCCGCTTGGTCCCGCCCCACCACTTGCTCTCCCAGGAGAGCAGCAGCATGCGGTCCTCGCCGACGCGCTGTTCCTGCTCGGTGAGCAGCTGGCCCTCCAGGCGGGTCTCCGTGACCGCCGACATGTCGTGGTACGTGTACACGATGTCCAGCCTGCGCTCGACGTTCTTCTCGTACGCGAGCACCTTCTCGGCCAGGTCGGACTTGTCGTGCGGCACGAAGGCGCCGAACCACGCGCCGCAGGGTGGTTCGAGGAGCTCGGTCGGGCGGCACTTCGCGTCGTCGGCCGGGTCGGCCGGCCCGGAGGCGTCGCGCAGGGCGAGCACCGCGACCAGGACCGCACACGTGGCCGTGACGGATGTGATCAGCAGACGGCGGCGGCCCGGGCGCCCGGTCCCCCTGGGCTCCTTGGGCCTGCGGTGCTGTCCGGTCGTCGTCGAGTCCCCGGTCGTGCGGCGAGCGGGACGGGCGAACTTCACAGAGTGGAACCCTTCCGTGTCCTCGGCGCCGCCCCCGGCGCCGTCCTGGCCGTCGGGGAGGCACGCAGGCGCGGGCAGAACGCGGCGAGCGTGGTCAGCAGGGTGAGCGTCAGCAGGACCCGGTCCCCGCTGAAGGCGTGCGCGGCTATCAGCACCGTGGCGACGAGCATCGCGGCGCTCACACTCAGCAGGACGGCCAGCATCAGCCGTTCCAGCAGGTCGGAGTGGCGTTCGAAGTCCGCCTCGCGACGCCCGACAGGGGCCTGCGCACGGCGGGCCCGCAGCGCGGGGCCGCAGATTCTCACCAGGGCGGCGCCCGGGCCGACGGCCAGGAAGGCGGCGACCGCCGCGCCGCGCAACGGTGAGCCGCCGGGCAGGGCGAGCGCGGCGAGCGCCAGCCAGCCGCCGAACGGGGGCAGCATACGGATCACGAGATCCTGGGGTGTCATGGCGTCCAGCGGTGCGCTGACGCCCGTCGATGTCCTGACGTCCGGCGATGTCCTGACGTCCGGCGATGTCCTGACGTCCGGCGATGTCCTGACGTCCGGCGATGTTCTGGCGTCCGGTGACGCCTTGGCGTCCTGCGGTTTCATGGTCTGCCCCCGCTCCCCTTCTCAGCTCGCCGGTTTCAGGACGTAGAGCACGCCTGCGCTGTTCTGAGCCACGCGCTCGAACAGCGGTGAGTTCGTGACGGACTCCCGCACGCGTCTCAACTGCGACGTGTTCAGCTGGCCGTTCATCTCCGAGTTGGCCACCTGCCCCTGGGTGAGCAGGAAGTAGGCACGGGCCGGAGCTTCCACGCCGGCCATGTCACGGGCGAGGACGGCTGCCGGATCGCGGACGATCTCGTCGACGTGGTGCCGGGCGTCGTCGAGGAACCAGTAGTGGTCGACTCTCCAGTACTGCTCGTAGGCGAGCGGATAGTTCCGGTTGGCGGCGACGACCAGGGAGTCGTCGGGTGCCTGGTCGAAGAGCTGCTGTACCAGGGCCACTTCCGAGGACGGGAAGTAGTTGATGCGGTCCTTGCCCGAGTAGCTCGGCACGAACGCGAGGGTCCCGGCGAGCAGCACGAGCGGCGGCACCCACGCGCCGTACCGCAGCGGGGGCAACGAGGGCAGTGGGAAGCGTCGGCGCCGTGCGGTGGAGGTGGTGCTGGTCGGCGATCGACCGTCCTTCTCCCACGCGGCGGCGTCGGCGGCGTCGGCGGCCAGCGTGCGGACCTTCGGCAGCAGCGCGGCGGCGGCGAAGAAGGCCGCGCCCGGCAGCGTGAACATCAGGACCCGGAAGATCATCTCGCTGCCGTAGCTGCTCGCCACGAACATCGGCAGCGGCGCCGCCGCGACCAGCAGCAGCGGCAGTGCCCGGTGCCTCAGCACCCGCTGGCGCAGTACGCCGGCCAGCGCGAGCAGCAGTACGGAACCCGAGAGCAGCCGGGCCGCCCACGAGGTCATCACCGCGCCGGTGCCGGTCGGGGTGGCCCCGTACCCGGTCTCGACGTTGGCTCCGACGTCGCCGACGGAACGGATCATGTCCGGCATGGCGGCGGAGAGGAAGGGGAGCGCGGCCGTGAGGCACCAGGCCAGGAAGATCACGACCGTCGTGACCGCCGGGACCCAGTGACGGTAGCGGCGTGTGAAGGCCAGCGCGACGAGCGTGACGACGAGCATGCCGGGGGTCAGCTGGTGCGAGAGGACTATGGCGGTGACCAGCACGCTGAGCAGTACGGTCCACACCGCCTGCCCCTGCCGTCCGCCCCGCCCACCGGTACGGCCGTAGCGGCGCAGTACGACCGCGATGACGCCCAGGTGCAGGGCGAAGGCGACGGACTGCGGGGAGAAGTAGTCCTGGCCCACCCAGTTGGCGACGCAGAACAGCCACACGGCGGTCCAGATCAGTCGCCGGTCCTCGGTGAAGGTCCGGTAGATCAGCAGCAGCGGGAGCAGCAGCATCAGACTGGAGACCAACGGCCACCAGGCCATGTACATCGCGGCGTTGTCCACGCCCAGCAGCCGTACCAGCGCGGCCTGGGCGGCGAAGAAGCCGGGCCACTGGTCGTAGACGGCCATGTCGCCGAGCTGGTCCGCGGTCTGGAGTCCGCCGGACGTCAGGAGATGGTCGATGACCGCGTCGTGCTTCCACGCCCACGCGTAGAGCGGGGTCGAGTAGAGGACGGCCTGGGTGGCCCGCTCCATCACCAGCAGGCCCAGCACGTAAGCGAGCGACCAGGCGCCCCGGCGGCGCGGGTTGCGAACGGTGAACCAGAAGCCCGCGGTGAGCACGGCGAGGCCGGCCCAGAAGGTGGGATGCAGCGCGCTGACCAGGCCGAAGTCGTCCAGGGCGGACACGTCGGTGTGGCGCGTCGCATAGGCCCACAGGGCGAGCGCGACGAGCAGGGGCACGGCCGGCCAGGCGGCGGCGGCGCGGGCCGGCCAGGCGGCTGGGGTGAGGTCGGACAGATCCGTCACGGGCGGCTCGGCGGCGGAGCCGCGGGGCTCCGGGTCAGGGGGCTGGTGGGCGTGTGCGGTGGTCTCCCGGACCGGCCGGGCGGACGCTTCCTCCGAGGTCGCCGTTGCCGACTCCTGCGAAGTGCGGGGGGTCGGCTCCTGCGATGTGCTGGGACTCGGCTCCTGAGAAGTGCGAGGGCTCGGCTCCTGCGAGGCGCGGGTGGGCGGGATCTTCTCCTGCGCGTGGGCGCGCTCGTGGCCGGGTTCGTGGGCGCGCTCGTGGCCGGTTTCGTGGCCGACGTCGACGCCATGATCGGGTCCGTGTCCAGGCCCGGGTCCAGGCCCGGGTCCGGGTCCAGGTCCGTGTCCGGGCCCGGCGTCGTGTTCGGGACCGCGCGCGAGGGTTTCCCCGGTGTCCGGCGCGTCCGAGGGTGTCGGTGCGTCCGAAGGTGTCGGTGCGTCCGGGTTCGAGGCGTCCGGGGTTTCCTGCCCGGGTGCGGGCTCTGGTGCGGATCTCTCCCGTGGAGTTGCTGGCGGACGCACGACGGTTCCCCCCTGGCGATTCGGCTCTGTGCTTGATCAGTCCCTGGACATGCCGTTCGGTCTGGCGCGGTACGGGGGCTCCGTCAGATCCGTCCTGGAAGCCGGGCGGCGCAGTGACGGGAGCAGGACTACGAGGACGAGCAGCAGGAGGAGAGGCGGCGCGACCGGCGCGAGCTCCTGACGCCAGACCCAGCCTCCCACCGCGGCGAGATACAGAACCCCCCAGCGTCCCTGCCACGCCAGCCGGCCGCCCGCTTTCGCGAGCAGCAGCCACAGCGGCACGAGACACAGCAACTGCAGGACGAGCGGCGTCCAGCGCAGCAGTGGGCCGGGCCCGTCGAGCCCTACCGCTTCCGCGAGAAATCCGGCCGTCTCGGTATATAACGTCCCACCTACCGCCTCCGGTTCCCGACCGAGGGCGACGGGCGCCGCGTGCAGGGCGAGAACGGCGGCACCCAGCGCGGCGCCGGGCAGCCAGGGGTCGGGCGAGGCGCACAAGGTCACGGCCGCCACGAACACCACGAGCAGCAGGGCCCCCGCCACCAGCGCCGGCAGGGGCAGCCCCCGCAGCAGCTCCTGACCGGTGAGGTCGGCCCCCACCTCGGACACGCCGCCCAGCCAGGGCAGTTCACGCATCGCCACCAGGAAGACCACGGTGGCGACGCCGAGCAGCAGCCACAGGGCGGGTCTCAGACGCCGCTCGGGGATCGTCCCGATCGCGTAGTCCTCCTCGACGAACCTGCTGTCGGCACCGTCGAAACCGTGGTCGCCGTCGACACCGCCGGAGCCGCCGGCCTTGGGACCGGCGTCGTCGTCCCGGTCGCCGGCCCCGGACCTCGGACTGGAGGCGGCATCGGAGTCGGAGTCAAGGCCCGGGCTCACGTCGTCGACGTCATTCACGTCGGATTCCGCGCCGGAATCCACGCTGGAATCCACGCCGAGATTCACGCCGGAATTCACCTCGGATTCCGCGCCGGACTCCGCGTCCGGGCCGGATGCGGAACCGGGCTCGGCGTCGGGGTGCCGGGTCCGCCGGACGATCACCGCGAGGGTGTCCGCCTCCAGGGCTTCCCGCTCGTACCCCGGGCGACCGATGAACAGGGCGACCGTGTCGTCCCGTGACGCCTCGTCGGACTGCCCGCTCTCGTACGCCGCCCGCCGCGCCCAGTTCGTGCCGTACCCCGCGGTGGCGTTCAACCGTGCCCAGTGGGTGCCGTAGGAGTTGCCGGGACCGGGTTTGTGACCGCCCCGCGATCCGGTGCCACCGGACGGGCCCGAGGCCCCGGCCCCGGACCCGCGCGAACCACCGGCTTCGTCGATGCCGCGCAGGGCGGCGCGCAGGCCGGGCGCGCAGCCGACGGCGACCACCGTCATGCTTCCCAGCACGGCCCACCCGGCGCCCGCGATCCCGGCCGGGGTGAACAGCATCGCCGCGCTGCCCAGCACCAGGACGCACATGCTGCCCTGCACGGCGGCGAGCACGCCGGTACGCCCCTGGACGCGCAGCACGCCGATGTACAGCTCGACCACGATCCTCGGCAGCGCCCCGATGGCCAGCAGCCGCAGCACCGTGGAGCCGTGCTCGGCGTAGTCCGCGTCGAAGGGCGCGAGGATCTGCGGGGCGAAGGCGACCAGGAAGAGCACCACCGGCACCAGCAGCAGCGTCATGCGGCGCAGCGCCCCACGGACGCCGTCGGCGAGGCGGCGCGGGTCGTGCGAGGCGTGCGCGGTGAGGGAGGAGGCCATGTTGATGGCCATGAACTCCATCGTGCCGCCGACGGTGTACGCCACGTAGAAGTAGCCGTTCTCCGCCGCGCTGAAATTGACCGCGACCATCACCGGCAGCAGGTTGATCATCGCCAGGCTGAACACCGCGCCCAGCGAGTCCCCGGCGAGGAACCGGCCCATCTCGCGGACCTTGGGCGGCTCCACGTCGCGGTCGGCGGCGGCCTGGCGCGGGATGAGTCTGCGGAAGATCAGCCAGCCGAGGGGCAGGGTGGAGAAGGCGATGGCCACGGCCCAGGACACGAAGATGCCGAGCACCGGCATCGTGGTGGCGAAGACGGCCAGCATGATCAGCTTCCCGACCGAGAACACCGCGTTCCCGGCGGGCACCCACTCCGCCTTGCGCAACCCGGTCAGCACGCCGTCCTGAAGGGTGAGCAGCGCCCAGGCCACGCACGCCGCGACGAACAGCGCCCCCACCTCCGCGGTGCCCAGTGGAGCGTACGACGCGCCCCACAGGTCGAGGGTGAGCAGGAAGACGACGGCGGCGACGGCGACGACCACCGAACTGGCCGCGTACGCACGCCACACCAGCCACCCGGTCGCACGGCCGGCCCGCGGCACGAAACGGACCACGGCGCCGATCATCGTGGTAGCCGTGATGCTGGCGAGCAGCCGCATGGCGGCGATGGCGGCGGAGCCCTGCCCGACGGCCTCCTCCGAGTAGTAGCGGGCGGCCACGAGCCAGAAGCCCAGGCCGAGCACGGCGGAGACGCCGGTGCTGAGCATCAGGAAGTAGGCGTTCTTGAAGAGCGAGTCGCCGCCGTGCCCGCTCTTGGACGGCGTCGGGCCGCCGCCCGCGGGTGCCGCCGCGGTCTCGTGCACCTGGGTCTCAGCCACCGGTCGGAACCAGCCCTTCCGGTGCTTCGGCCGGTCGCACTCCGGACTCCTCCAGCGCGGCGACGGCCGCACGGGCGCGCAGCGGATCCACGGGCAGCGCGTGCCGCGCGAACCAGCGCGCCCCCTCCGGAGAGGGCGACGGGTCGGTGAAGGCGGCGCCCGCGTAGTCGTCCAGCGGCGGGTCGTAGAGGTAGCCGACGACGATGCCGCGCCGCGCCAGGGCACGGGCCGCCGCGTCCCGGTCAGCCACCAGCAACGGCACCCGGAACAACGGCTGAGCCGCGCCCGGCGACCGGTTCCTCGCACCCTCCCACCCGGCCGGTCTCGCCCAACGCGTCGACAGCAGCAGCTCCGTCCCCGCACGGCAGTCGGCGAGTACGCCGTCCAGCCCATCGAGCCTCCGCCCGATGCGCCCGAGCCGGAACCGGCCGGCCCGCAGCCGGTAGTCGTGCATGTCGACGCGGACCCAGGGATCATGTGCGTCGAGGGAACTGTGCGCGTCAAGGGAGTCGCGGGCATCGAGACCGGAGGCCGAGGCGGTCGCGCGGGCCAGCTCCTCGGGACGCAGCGGCATCCGGATCGCGTCCCGCTCCGTCAGGCCCAGCAGCCGCATCGTGGCCCAGGCGGCCCGCCGCAGCCTCAGCCCGCGTACGGCGGCCTCCGCGTACGGCCGTACGGCGTAGGCGAGTTCGGCCGTCGTACGGCGCGGCAGCAGCAGGTCGTCGCAGGTCTTCTCCAACACGTCCCGCAGCCCCGGGTCGGCGACCGCGAGGATGCCTCCGGCCTTGGCACCGACGTGCTTGGACAGGCTGAAAACGGAGGCGTCGCCCCAGGCGCCGACCGGCCGTCCGCCCACCTCGCTGCCGATGGCGTGTGCCGCGTCCTCGAACAGCGGGATGCCCAACGTGTCGCAGCGGGCACGCAGTCCGGGTGCCGGGTCGGGGTTGCCGTACAGGTTCGTCGTCAGTACGGCGGACAGCGAGCCCCACACCTCATCGGGCACGGCATCGATGTCGATGGACGCGTCCGACGGGTTCAACGGCGCCTGCACGGGCCGCAGTCCGGCCGCGAGCACGACGAAGAAGATGACATCGTCGTTGACCGGCGACATCAGCACCCGGCCGCCCGGCGGGCACCAGTGACGCAGTGCCGCGTACAGCCCGAAACGGCATGACGGTACGTACACGCATTCCCGGCCGAGACGGCTGCGCATGGCCTCTTCCAGCCGCTTCCTCGGCTGCGAACCATCCCGCACCGAACCCGGACCGGCCTCCCCTGTGGCCATCCGCCCCCCTGATGTGCCATCGAAGGCCCCCTCCCCGAGGCCTTCCAGCACCCGCCCAGAGTCGCCCCGTTCGCACCGCTCCGTCAAGATTGCGTACCGGCCTGTGGACAACTTCCCGCACTCAAGCGGAAGCGGAGCGCCACATCCCCGGCCGTACACGCGGGCGTACGCCGACGGCGCGGGGGCCGCCCCACCGGTCACTTTCCCCGCCTCCCGCACCGGCGCCCGGGCCACTCCACGCACGTCAGCCCGCCCGAGCGCCCCCTCCCCCGCCACGCGCCGTCACCTCCCGACGCACTGCCCAAGACCGGTATGTCACCCGTAACGTGTGGCCCGGCCACGAACCACGTGGCGCACACGGCGCGCACGGCGCATGGCGAGCACGAAAGCGAGGCAGCACCCGATGCCCCCCTTCGATGTCCCCGAGGGCGACCCCTTCGGCCCGCACAACCTTCCGTACGGCGTGTTCTCGGTCCCCGGCACGCGGGAGCGGACGGTGGGCGTCCGGCTCGGCGACCACGTCCTCGACGCCGGCGCGGCGGCCCACGCGCTCGGATCGCCGTACGCCTCCCTGCTCGCGCGGCCCACCCTGAACCCGCTGCTGGCGGCCGGCCGCACCGCCTGGTCCGACGTACGGCGCGCGCTCACGGCCTGGGTGACCGTCCCCTCCCACCGCGAGACCCTGGAACCCCTGTTCCACCCGCTGTCGTCGGTGACCCTGCACCTGCCCTTCGAGGTCGCGGACTACGTCGACTTCTACGCCTCCGAGAACCACGCCCGGAACGTCGGTCAGATCTTCCGCCCCGACGCCGCCGACTCCCTCACCCCGAACTGGAAGCACCTCCCGATCGGCTACCACGGCCGCTCCGGCACGGTCGTCGTGTCCGGCACGGACGTCGTACGGCCGTCCGGGCAGCGCAAGGCCCCGGCCGACGCCGCGCCCGTCTTCGGCCCGTCGGTCCGCCTCGACATCGAGGCGGAGGTCGGCTTCGTGGTGGGCGTGCCGTCCGCCATGGGCAGCCCGGTGGCGCTCGGTGACTTCCGCGAGCACGTCTTCGGACTCTGCCTGCTCAACGACTGGTCCGCGCGGGACGTCCAGGCCTGGGAGTACGTCCCCCTCGGCCCGTTCCTCGGCAAGTCCTTCGCCACGTCCGTGTCGGCCTGGATCACGCCGCTGGACGCCCTGGAGGAGGCGCGGGTCGCACCGCCGGAGCGCACGCACGAGCTGCTGCCCTACCTCGACGACACGGCCGGGGAGCGGGACGAACCCGGCGGCTACGACCTGCGGATCTCCGTCGCCGTCAACGGCCACGTCGTCTCCGAGCCGCCGTTCTCCACCATGTACTGGACGGCCGCCCAGCAGCTGGCCCACATGACCGTCAACGGTGCCTCGCTGCGCACCGGTGACCTCTACGGCTCCGGCACGGTGAGCGGACCGACCGAGCGGGAGCGCGGGTCCCTGCTGGAACTGACCTGGAACGGACGCGAGCCGCTGGAACTCCCCGACGGCAAGAGGACGTTCCTGGAGGACGGGGACGTGGTGACCCTGTCGGCCTGGGCGCCGGGTCCGGACGGCGTCCGGGTGGGGCTGGGCGAGGTGACCGGACGGGTCACCGGACCGCGAACCGGGCAGTAGCCTCCAGGCCCTCTGGCCCTCTGGCCCTCTGGTCCTCTGGCCCTCTGGCCCTCTGGCCCTCTGGCCCTCTGGCCCTCTGGCCCTCTGGCCCTCTGGCCCTCTGGCTCCCTGGCTCCCTGGCTCCCTGGCTCCCTGGCTCCCGCACGAACTTCCGGGGCTTCCAGGGTCGGCCCCCGCGCGCCGGATCCCAGATCCTTTCCCTTCGGGGCCTGACTCACACCGCCCGTCACCGTCATACTGGCGGCGGGCGGTGTGCGCGGCACCACGCCACCGCCGCCCCACCAGAACCGCACCACAGCCAGAGCCGCCCCTTCCGACCAGGATCCGGAGCCCGTGGCATGACCGTCTGCCTGCTCCTGCTGTTCGTCGTCGCCGTGACCGCCGCGGTACCGGTACCGCGCGCGCTGACCCGGTCCGCGTGGCCCGAACGGGATCCGGTCGTCGCCCTGTGGGTGTGGCAGTGCCTGGTCGCCACCGTCCTGCTGTGCTGCCTGACGTCTCTCGTCCTCGGCACCGCCGCCGTCTTCGGCACCGTCCGCGCCCAGCTCTTCGCGCCGGCACCGCCCGCGGTGACCGCGGCCTACAACCTCTCCGCCGGCCCGCCCTGGGCGACCGCCCTCACCCTGCTGCTGGCCGGCGGCGCCGCCTGGACGACCGCCATGCTCGCCCGCGAGCTCGTCGAGGCCCGCCGACGGCGCGCCCAGTCACGCGCCCACCTGCGCGAACGCGCCCCGGACCTGCCCGCCGGGCTCCCCGCCGCCCGCGGCCCCCTGCTGGTCCTGGAGGACGAGTACCCGGACGCCTACTGGATGCCCGGCAACCCGCCCCAGCTGATCGTCACCACCGGCGCGCTGCAGCGCCTCACCGACCATCAGGTCGATGCCGTCCTCACCCATGAGCGCGGCCACGCCCGGGCCCGCCACGACTGGCTGCTGCACCTGTCCACCGCCCTGGCCACCGGCTTCCCCCGGGTCCCTCTCTTCGCCCACTTCTGCGACCAGACCCACCGCCTGGTCGAACTCGCCGCCGACGACACCGCCTCCCGGCGCTGCGGCCACCTGACCACGGCACTGGCGCTGATCGAGCTGAACCAGCACCGCGGCGTACTGTCCTGCTCCTCCAGCCACCGTCTCCTCGGCGAACGGGTCGACCGCCTCCTCGAACCCCCGCCCCGCCTGCTGCCCCGGCACCGCGCCCTGACCACGGCGACGGCCGCCCTGGTCCCCCTCGTCCCCCTGCTGATCACCTTCGCCCCGGGTCTGACAGCCCTGGCCTAGGCGGCCGTCCCCGGTGGGACGAGCCCGGCGACCGACGCGACTCGCCGCCGCCCTCCAGCAGGTCCCCTATATCCAGTCGTCGGGCTCGGGCTCCGGCTCGGAATCCGGCCAGTCGTCCGCGTGGTCCTCACCAGGGCCGGAGCCGTCCTGCGGGCGGCCCGGTGCGGGCGCCGTGGCGGCGGTCGTCCCGTCCAGCCCGGCCAGCACCGCGAGCACGCCCTCCCCATAGGTCGCCAGCTTCTTCTCGCCGACCCCGCTGATGCCGCCGAGCTGCCCGATCGAGGTGGGCCAGGCGGTCGCGATCTCCCGGAGTGTGGCGTCGTGGAAGATGACGTACGCCGGGACGCCGTTCTCGCGGGCCTGCTCCGCGCGCCAGGCGCGCAGCGCCTCGAAGGCGGGCAGCAGTTCCTCGGGCAGTTCGGCCGCGGCGGCCTTGGGCTTGCGGTCCCCGCGTCCACCGCCTGCCGACCGGGCCGTGGCCGGCTTCTTCGGCTCCTTGCGCAGCGGCACGTCCCGCTCCCGCCGCAGCACCGCACCACTGGTCTCGGTGAGCACCAGCGTCCCGTACTCGCCCTCGACCGCGAGCAGACCCTGGGCCAGCAGCTGCCGGGCGACGCCCCGCCACTCGCCCTCGGTCAGCTCCTCGCCGATGCCGAAGACGGAGAGCTGGTCGTGGTCGAACTGGATCACTTTGGCGGTGCGCTTGCCCAGCAGGATGTCGATGATCTGCCCCGCGCCGAACTTCTGCCCGCGCTCCCGCTTCAGCCGCACCACCGTCGACAGCACCATCTGAGCCGGGACCGTGCCGTCCCAGGTCTCCGGCGGGGTGACGCAGGTGTCGCAGTTGCCGCAGCCGGCCGGGTCCGGGTCCTGCCCGAAGTAGGCGAGGAGCTGGCTACGGCGGCACTGCGCGGTCTCGCACAGCGCGAGCATCGCGTCCAGGTGGGACTGGGCCCTGCGACGGAACGCCTCGTCGCCCTCTGAGGACTGGATCATCTTGCGCTGCTGTATGACGTCGTTGAGTCCGTACGCCATCCAGGCGGTCGACGGCAGCCCGTCCCGCCCGGCGCGGCCGGTCTCCTGGTAGTAGCCCTCGACCGACTTGGGCAGGTCGAGGTGGGCGACGAACCGCACGTCCGGCTTGTCGATGCCCATGCCGAAGGCGATGGTCGCCACCACTACCAGGCCGTCCTCCCGCAGGAACCGGGACTGGTGCGCCGCGCGGGTGCCCGCGTCCAGGCCGGCGTGGTATGGCACCGCCTCGACGCCGTTGCGCGACAGGAACTCGGCGGTCTTCTCCACGGAGTTGCGCGAGAGGCAGTAGACGATGCCCGCGTCCCCGGGGTGCTCCTCGCGCAGGAAGCTCAGCAGCTGCTTCTTGGGGTCGGACTTCGGCACGATCCGGTACTGGATGTTGGGCCGGTCGAAACTCGCCACGAAGTGCCGCGCCGTCGGCATGTTCAGCCGCTCGGTGATCTCGCGGTGCGTCGCGTGCGTGGCGGTCGCGGTGAGCGCGAGCCGGGGCACGTCCGGCCAGCGCTCGCCGAGCAGTGACAGGGCGAGGTAGTCGGGCCGGAAGTCGTGGCCCCACTGGGAGACGCAGTGCGCCTCGTCGATCGCGAAGAGGGAGATCTTGCCCCGGGAGAGCAGGTCGAGAGTGCCCTCCAGGCGCAGCCGCTCGGGCGCCAGGTACAGCAGGTCCAGCTCACCGGCGAGGAACTCGGCCTCCACCACGCGCCGCTCGTCGAAGTCCTGCGTGGAGTTCATGAACCCGGCGCGCACACCGAGCGCCCGCAGCGCGTCCACCTGGTCCTGCATCAGCGCGATCAGTGGCGAGACCACGATGCCCGTGCCGGGCCGGACCAGGGACGGAATCTGGTAACACAGCGACTTGCCGCCACCGGTCGGCATGAGCACGACCGCGTCGCCGCCCGCCACCACGTGGTCGACGACCGCCTCCTGCTCGCCGCGGAAGGCCTCGTACCCGAAGACCCGGTGCAGCGTGGCCAGCGCCTCGCTGTCCACGTCCCTCACCTGTGCCGCCTGCGCAGCCTCTGCCATCTCGCCGATCACGCCCGTCCCGCCCATCGTCCCGTCCCCCGTACGTCCTGCCTCGCCCGTCCGGGCCCTTCCGTCCCGTCCGGTCTGTCCGACCCGTCTGGTCCGTCCCGTCCCGACCACTGCCTCAACGATAGGGGTCCGCGCCGACAGCATCCGAGTTATCCACAGGGCGTTACCCATCGCCCGCCGTTCCCGTTCCACAGCTCGAAGCGACAGCGGCTCCTACCGGGAGGATCCATGAGAGTGGCACCCGAGGCCTCGCCGCCTGACTGGCCGGTCCCTCCCGACGGTGGCTGGAACGCCGACGATCTCGACCTCCTCCCCGATCTGCCCCCGCACACCCAGCTGATCGATGCCGGGCTTGTCTTCGCGTGCCCGCAGTCCGTCTTTCACGAGCGGGCGACATCCTTCTTCGGGCGGCAGCTTTCCGGGGCCGCGCCACAGGGGCTCGACGTCCTGTGCAGGTTCACCGTCGACGTGGACCGCCAGAACAGGGTCGAGCCGGACGTGCTGGTGCTGCGGGAGCAAGCGCTGACGGGCCCCGACCAGACCCGCGTCCCGGCGGCAGCCGTCGTGCTGGCCGTGGAGGTCGTCTCGCCGGACTCCGTCTCCCGCGACCGTGAGACCAAGCCCGCGAAATACGCCCGAGTGGGCATCGCCCACTACTGGCGCGTGGAGAGCGAGAAGGGCCTCGCGGCGGTACACGCCTTCGAACTGGAGCCCACCACCCGTGCCTACGCCGGCGTCGGCATCTTCCGCGAGCGCATGAAGGTGAGCGCGCCCTTCCCGATGGACCTGGACCTGACCGCCATCAAGGCCCGCCCCAGCGCCGAGTAGCCCCCGCACACACGGCAGCGGCCCGGCATCCCCGAGAGG
>NZ_JARVKY010000026.1 GCF_029813785.1 Streptomyces sp. DH41 | reverse complement strand
ACGGGGAATGGGTCGGCACACGGGAGTGGCGGGGTCGGGCCCCACCCCCGGGCCCCCCCCACGCCCATGAACGCCGGTACCGGGTGGACGACGCGGGTCCGGTCGTACGAGGACCTCGGGGCCGGTCAGTCGACCACGAGGACGAGCTTGCCCGTGGTGCGGCCCTTCTCGCCGAGCGCGTGCGCCTCCGCCGCGTCGGCCAGTGGGAAGGTCCGCGCGATCGTGGCCCTCAGCTTCCCCGACTCGACCAGCCCGGCGATCTCCCGCATGTCGGCCCGGTCGGCGTCCACGAGCATCCGCACCGCACGCACGCCGAGCCGCTCGGCCTCCTCGTAGAACTCGTCCGACCCGACCGGCAGGATCGACACCACCACCCCGCCCGGACGGAGCACGCGCAGCGAACGCAGGGACGTGTCGCCGCCGATCGTGTCCAGGACCACGTCGACGTCCTTCACGGCCTCGGCGAAGTCCGTCTCCCGGTAGTCCACCGTCTCGTCCGCCCCGAGGGAACGCAGGAACTCGTGCTTGCCCGCGCTCGCGGTGCCGATCACGTGGGCGCCCCGGGCCTTGGCGATCTGCACCGCCACATGGCCCACACCGCCGGCCGCCGCGTGGATCAGCACCCGCTGCCCCGGCCGGACGTCGGCGCGCTCCACCAGCGCCTGCCACGCCGTCAGCGAGACCAGCGGGAGCGCGCCCGCCTGGACGTGGTCGATTCCGGCCGGCTTGTGGGTGAAGGTGCGCGCGGGAGCGGTGACGTACTCCGCGTGGGAGCCGTGGCCGAACGGATAGGAGAGCATGCCGAAGACCTCGTCGCCGGGCCGGAACGCGGCGACGCCGATGCCCACCGCCTCGACCACGCCCGAGACGTCCCAGCCCAGCACGAAGGGCGGCTCACCGAGGAAGCCGCCGTTCGCCCGGTGCTTCCAGTCGGTCGGGTTCACCCCGGCGGCACGCATCCGCACCAGCACCTCGTTCGGCCGGGGCTCGGGGCGCCGCGGCCGTACCTCCTTCAGGACCTCGGGACCGCCGAGGGAGTCCTGGCTGATGGCGCGCATGGTGTTCATCGAGAACCTCGCAACTCGGAGAGGGTGTCAACGGCACGGAGGGGAACCTCGGACAAGATCGTGTCATTCCCCGGGGCGGGAAGCACCCGGAGAACGGGTCTCACCCCGTCGGCATCCGCACACGTCGGCCGGTGGGGCGCCCCGCACCCCACCGGCCCGCGGTCCCGTCGGCGTGCCGAGCGGGACCTGGGGCCGGACGCCCAACTTGCCTGCGAGGCAAAGGGATTTGTCGACCTGGCGATCCTCGCCGAAGCGTGACGGAATCCTCACTTCCGCCGGGCCGCGAAATTGATCTTTTAGGGTTCACAACCGATAAGCTCCCGATCGGCGCTGCGAGTTGACGCGATCGCGACGGGTCGACTCACGGTGCGTACCCATGAGCGCGGTCCCCCCTTGCGCGCTCCCTGTCCCCCACTGCCCCACCCCTGTCGCACCCTTTTGCACACCCCTTGTCACACTCCCCCCTGTTCGGTCGTTCTGGTTCGAAGGATGCAGATGGAACTCGCCACTCCGCCACCGGCGGCGCGGGCCCCTGTCGCCTGGTACAGCTGGTGGCTCATGCCACTGGGTCTCGGAGGCGGGACGGTAGCCGCCACGTTCATGAGCTCGGAGCGAATATCCGTCGCCGTCGCCGGTGTGGTGGCGACGGCGGCCGGCACCGTGTGCGTACGCCTCCTGCTGCGCACCCGGGCCCAGCAGCGCCGGGCGGAGGACGCCCACCGCGCCGCGCAGGCCGAGCACTCCCAGCAGTGGCAGCAGCACGTGGCCGGCCTGGAGCGAAAGTTCTCCGCCGAGCGCGCCGCGCTGGACGCGCGGCTCACCGAGCAGGCGCAGACGTACGAGGCACGGTTGACGGAACACTCCCGGGCCTGTGAGGACCGGCTGGCCGAGCAGGCCACGAGTTACGAGACCCGGTTCGCCGAGCAGACCGGGGCCTGGCAGGAGCAGCTGAGCCACCAGCTGGCCGCGGTCTCCCGGCTCGCCGACGAGCAGCTGCCCGACGCGATGCGCCGGCTGCGCGCCGGTGACGCCATCGACGACATCCTGCCGACCGTGGAGCAGTGCGCCAAGGTCGGAGCCGACCTCCAGGCCGAACTGCGCAAGGTCCTCAGAACCGCGCTGATCGGCGTCGAGGCGGAGTTCGACCGCTCGACCTCCGCCGAACAGGCGGTCATCGGTGTGGGTAACCGCATCCACGTCCTGACCAGCAAACTCCGTGGCCGCCTGCACGAGCTGCAGGGTGAGCACGGACGGCTGCCGGCCGTCGCCCGGGGCCTGATGGAACTCGACCAGGCCATCGGCCCCGCCGACTGCCTCGCCGCCAGCATCGGTGTGCTCGGCGGGTCCGACCGCCCGGGCCGGCAGTGGCAGGAGCCGCAGCGGCTGCTGAGCGTGATGCGCGGTGGCATCGGCCGGATCAAGGACTTCCACCGCGTCCAGCTGCGACATCTGCCGGAACTCGGTGTCGACGGCGGTCTGGTGGACCACCTCACGCTGGTCTTCGCCCACCTGCTGGACAACGCCGCGCGCTACTCGCCGCCCACCGAACCGGTGGTCGTCTCCGGCAAGGAGGTCCCCAACGGTGTCGGCATCGAGATCCAGGACTCCGGCAAGGGTCTGAGCGAGGAGAAGAAGCGCGAGGCCGAGCACGCCCTCGCGGGCACCTCGCCCGGCCCGGGCCTCGGCGGCATCTCGGAGGACGCCAACATCGGTCTGCGCGTCGTCGGCGCCCTCGCCCGCCGCTACGGCATCCGCGTCACCTTCGCCGACTCGCCGTGGCTGGGCACCTCTGTCGTAATCGTTGTACCGCACAAATACTTCAGCCCGCTGCCGGCGGCCGCCACGGCCACCGCGAGCGCTCCGGAGGCCCCGCCGGCCCCCACGGCACCGCCCGCCATCGCGGCCCCGGATTCCGAACCGGCCGTCGCCCTGACCACCGCCCCGTCCACCGTGCCCGCCCCCACCGACGGCGATGCCGGGACCGGCGCCGTGGAGACCACCCCGGGCGGGCTGCCCCGGCGCCGGAGCAGGCGCGCCGAGCCGGCCGCCGGGCGGACCGCCGGGCAGACCCGGACCGTCCCAGGGTCCGCCGCGTACGCCGCCGGGCCCGGCCCGAGCGACCGGGCCGCCGTCTCCGCCGTACCGCCGGACGCCTCGTTCGCCGGTCTCGCCGCCTTCGCCACCGCCGGACGAGACCCCGACGCGGTGGCCGGCGCGTCCCCGCCGGGGGCCGCCGACGCCCGTGACACGACCACCGGTGGCGCGTCCACCGAGCACCGCACTGAAGAGAGCGACTAGTCCCCATGACGCACCAGGGAACCGACGTGAGCTGGGCGCTCCGCGACCTTGTGGAGAGCATCCAGGAGATCCGCTTCGCCCTCGTGGCCTCCAGCGACGGCAAGGCCATCACCTCCTACGGCGCCGAAGACCCCGACGACGTGGACCGCTTCGCCGCCGTGGTGGCCGGACTGCAGGCGCTGGCCCAGCCGGTCGCCGAGCAGTTCCCGCAGCACGCGGGACAGCTGCGGCTGGCGATGATCGAAGTGGACGGCGGGCACCTCTTCGTCGTCCGCGCGGGCCTGGAGACGTACCTCGGCGTGCTCGCCCGCGAGGGCCTCGACCAAGGCCTGCTCGGCCATCAGATGCGCGACCTGGCCCGCAGGATGGGTGAGCTCCTCGGCACCACTCCGCGCCAGGAGGAGCACTCTGGATGAGTGCTCCCCGCCGACCGACCGATCCGTCCGGGCTCGAGCGCTACTACGTCCTCACCGGAGGGCGCAGCGGGCCGGGCGGATCGGCGTCGACCCTCGACGTGGCGACCCTCGTCGTCTCCCGCGCCGTCCCCTTACCGGGGATGCAGCACGAGCACGAGGAGATACTCCGGCGCTGCCGCGAACCGCTGTCGGTGGCCGAACTCGGCGCCCACCTCCACCTGCCCTTCAACATTCTCGCGGTGCTGCTGTCCGACCTGCTCCAGGCAGGCCGTATCGAAGCCCGTGATCCCATCCCGGCACACGACGCCGGCCGCGGGCCCGACCTCGCGCTCCTTGAGGAGGTACTCAGTGGACTTGAAAGGCTTTGACCGACCGGGATCACCGACGGCCGGGGACACCCGCTCGGTGAAGGTGATGATCGCCGGCGGCTTCGGCACGGGCAAGACCACCATGGTCCGCTCCGTCAGCGACATCAAGCCGCTGACCACCGAGGAGACCCTCACCCAGGCCAGCGCCGACGTCGACCGCCTCATCGGCGTCGCCGACAAGACGCAGACCACCGTCAGCCTGGACTTCGGCAAGATCAGCCTCAACGACACGCTGATGCTCTACCTGTTCGGTACCCCGGGCCAGGAAAGATTCTGGTTCCTGTGGAACGGCCTGTTCAAGGGTGCGCTGGGCGCGGTCGTCCTGGTGGACACCCGGCGGCTGGCCTCCAGTTTCCGGGCGATCGAGGAAATGGAGCGGCAGAAGGTCCCCTTCGTCATCGCGCTCAACGTCTTCCCCGACTCCCGCCACTACCCCGTCGAGGAGATCCGGGACGCGCTCGACATCCCGCCGCACACGCCGGTCGTCGCCTTCGACGCCCGCGACCGCACGGCCAGCCGCGACGTGCTCGTCACGCTGATACGGCATCTGAAGGACCGCTCGGCCGCCGCCCTGGAGCCCCGATGAACGACGACCAGACCCCGTCCGGCCCCACCGGCGGCGGCTGCCCCGTCGCCCACGGCGAGGACGTCACCCGGCTCTACGGCCCCGAGGCGGCGACCGACCCGCACGACATCTACGCGCGGCTCCGCAAGGAGCACGGCAGTGTCGCACCGGTGCTGCTGGAGGGCGACGTCCCCGCCTGGCTGGTCCTCGGGTACCGGGAGAACCGTCGGGTCCTGGACAACCCGCTGCAGTTCAGCCGCGACTCGCGGATCTGGCGGGACTTCCGGGACGGCCGCGTGGAGGAGACGTCCCCGCTGATGCAGATGGTGGGCTGGCGCCCCGACTGCGTCTCCCAGGACGGCGAACCGCACCGCCGGCTGCGCGGGGCGGTCACCGACAACCTGTACGCCGTGGCCGGCCGGGGCATCCGCCGGCATGCCACGCACTTCGCCAACAAGCAGATCGACGCCTTCGCCGACGCGGGCCGTGCCGACCTGGTGGCCGACTTCGCGGAGTACCTGCCCATGCTGGTCCTCACCCGCGTCTTCGGACTCGCCGAGCGGGAGGGACGCAATCTCGCCGAGTCCAGCGCACACGTGATCCAGGGCGGCGCGGACGCCCTCACGCACAACGGGCGCATCATGGACATCCTCGGTGAACTCGCCGCGCGCAAGCGGCGGGAGCCCGGCTCCGACTTCGCCTCCGGCCTCATCGAGCACCACTCCGGTCTCGACGAGGACGAGATCGTCAACCACCTGCGCCTGGTCCTGATCACGGCCCACACCACGACCAGCAACCTGCTGGCCCGGGCGCTCCAGCTCCTGCTCACCGACACCTCCTGGCTCTCCGGCCTGGTGAGCGGCCAGCTGAACCTGTCCACGCTCGTGGAGGAGGTGATGTGGAACTCCCCGCCGCTGGCCGTGCTGCCGGGCCGGTTCGCCACCGCCGACCTGGAACTCGGCGGCTGCCCGGTCAAGGAGGGCGACCTGCTCGTGCTGGGCCTCGCGGCCGGCAACCACGACCCCGAGATCCGCCCGGACACCGCCGTCTCGGTGCAGGGCAACGCCTCGCACCTCGCCTTCAGCGCGGGCCCCCACGAGTGCCCGGGCCAGAACATCGGCCAGGCCATCATCGAGACGGCCGTGGATGTCCTGCTGCACCGCCTGCCCGGGCTGCGCCTGGCCGTGCCGCCGGCCGAACTCACCTCCACGGCCTCCACCTGGGAGTCGCGGCTGGACAGCCTGCCGGTCGAGTTCGCCGTATAGCGTCCGCCGACGCGGACCGCGGATGCGGATCGCCGTCGTGGATCGCCGACGGAGGCGCCGTCGCCCGGCCGGAGCGTCCGGCCGGGCGACGCGCTCGCCTCACACGGTCAGCAGGTCGTCCACCGATCCCCGTCCGGCCAGCTCGGCGGTGGCCACCGGACCCTCCTTGGCCGTGGTGTACCGGCCGGTGGTCAGCGCCCACTCGTAGTTGCCGTTGATCCAGTGCTGGATCGCCTCGACACCCATCGTCACCCGGGCCCGCTCGTCGGCGTCCAGGCCCAGTTCGTCGCACATCAGCGGTACGCGGGCCTCGAGAGCGACGTACTCGTCGAGGCAGCCGGTCGTCATGCGGTACGCCTCGTCGGCGGCCTCCTGCCACGAGCAGCCCCGCTCCCGGTGCAGGACGGCGATGAGGTTGTGGCCGTCCCCGCGGCGGCGCTCACGCTCGAAGGAGTGGATGTCGTTCATGAAGCCGATGGTGTCCGCGGCCAGGTCCCGCATCCGCTCCATCAGCGGATGCGCCATCGCCGAGGCGGGCACCTCGAAGCCGCGGCTGCGTTCGCCCGCGTCGATGCTGTGGTGGATGCCGACCGTACGGCGCCGGAAGACGGTGTAGTCGTCGAGTCCGAGCGTCCCGGCCCGGCCGTGGGCCGCCAGGTCGACCTCCTCGCAGTGCGCGACCAGGAAGCGCCCCCAGGACGCGGCGAACCGCGATTTCCAAGTCAGGGACATGCCATCCGAGAGATGGCCCCAGACCTCCGCCCAGGCCAGGGTGATGGGGCATTCCACGCGCGGTGGGGTGCCCGCCGGGCGCAGCGGTGTGGCGATGAGCTCCCGCGCCACCTCCGCTATGCGCTCCGCGCGGTCCGGCCGGCCGGCGTCGAACTGGTCGTCGAAGAGGAAGGCGAGGGAGAACCAGTTCATCAGGACGACCATGTCGTCCGCCGACGCGTGGGGGTAGGTACGGGCCGCGGCCTCCGCCAGGTCCCACGACTGGTACTCCTCGAACCCGGCCCGGCTGCGCACCAGCCCCCGCTCGCGCACCCAGCGCAGATGACGGTCGCGGGCGTGGGCGAGATGCGGGCTGACGGGAGTGTCGAAGGGGAGGTCGAACCGGACGTCCTGAGACATGTGCTTCCTTTCGGGAGACGAAACGCAGAGTCCCCCCGGCCCTGCGAGCGGGTGGTCACCGGGCCACCCGCACACTCGAACTGGGCTTCACGGATCGAAAATTGAACCGAGAAGCAGTACGAGGCTGCCCCGACCCTAAATGATCTACACGGCGCCCGGTCGTGATCTTCGTTACGGCTCCCGCCGCATGGCACCATCGGGGCCACCGACCGTCCATGACGACGCATCAGCACCAGGAGGCCGTCCGCCGATGACCCCGCCACCCGCCCGCAGCGCCGAACAGCGCAAGCACGACACCCTGCACCGCCTGGACCACGACGAGGACGCCTGGGTGGCCACGGCCGACGGCGCGTCCGGCGTGCCCTACCTCGTCCCCCTGTCCTTCCTCTGGAACGGCTCCTACCTGCTCTTCTCCACCCCCGCCGCCAGTCCCACCGGCCGCAACCTGGCGGCGAGCGGCAGGGCGCGCGTCGGCATCGGACCGACCCGTGACGTGGTGATGGTCGAGGGCACCGTCGAGACCGTGAAGCCTGTCGAACTGCCTGAGCAGGACGCCGAGTTGTTCGCCGCGAAGACGGGCTTCGACCCCCGGGCGCTCGCCACGCCCTACCTGTACTTCCGCATCCACCCGCGGCGGATCCAGGCGTGGCGCGAGGCCAACGAGCTCGAGGAGCGCGAACTGATGCGCGACGGCCGGTGGTTGCCGGCCGACTGATTCGGCCGGGCCGGGATATCCGCAAGGTACAGGGCGCGGGGCACGACGGCCCCGCGCCCGGAATCCTTCGGAGGAGACATGGCACTGGTCAACGCGGGCGTCGTGGTGCTCGACTGCGCCGAGCCCGAGAAGCTCGCCGAGTTCTACAAGGGGTTGCTGGGCGCGGAAGAGAGCGAGGCGACCGCCAACCGGATCGAGATCCGGTCGACCGACGGCTTCCGTATGGCGTTCCGGCGGGATGTCAACGCCACCCCGCCGAGCTGGCCCCGGCCCGAGAACTCCCTCCAGGCGCACCTGGACTTCTGGGTGGACGATCTGGACGAGGCGGAACGCGGTGTCGTCGGACTCGGCGGGCGGCCCATGGACGCGAAGGACGCACTCGGAGTGCACGAGGAGCGCGGCTACTCCGACCCGGCGGGCCACTCCTTCACCCTGCGCCGTACCGCGCCGACGGCACCCAAGCAGGGCTAGCTACAGCCTGCCGGGTGCCGTGGGCGGCGGGGGAGGGGCGGGGCCCCGGTGCGGTCAGTCGCGGCCGCCCTTCTCACCGACGGGCCAGACACCGGTCGAGCGCTCGACGACCTTGGCGCCCGTGCGGTCCACGGCACTGCGCACCGCGGCGAAGATGGCGCCCTGGATCGCGGCGGCGAGCAGGATCTCCCCCCAGCCGCGGTCCGGGTCCAGAGCGTCGGGCGCGTCGTCCTCGTGCCGGATCACCTTCCATGTCTTCTGGAAAGCCAGCCCGGCCAGCGAGCCTCCCACCCAGCCCAGAGCGAAGCCGACGGGCTTGTAGGCGAGGGGGAGCTTCTGCTTCTTCTTCCTGGCCACGTGATCTCCTTGTGTGCGGTGAGTGAATCGGCGGTGCCGGGCCGTACGGTCAGGCCCTGCCCCGCACCGGAACCGTCTCGTCGGCGTGGACCGGCCCCGGCGGCGTCCCGTCGCCGAACGGCCGGCCGCCCAGTTCCTGCCGGTGATGGGGCGTGAGCCAGCCGGACAGGTCCGGGCCCAGGGGCACGATGGCGGTCGGGTTGATGCCGGTGTGCACCTGGTAGTAGTGGCGCTTGATGTGGTCGAAGTCCACGGTGTCGCCGAAGCCGGGCGTCTGGAACAGGTCGCGGACGTACCCCCACAGCACCGGATTCTCCGTCAGCTTCCAGCGGTTGCACTTGAAGTGGCCGTGGTAGACGGCGTCGAAGCGGACCAGTGTCGTGAACAGCCGGATGTCCGCCTCGGTGATCGTGTCGCCGACCAGATAGCGCTGCCGCTCCAGCCGGGGCACCAGCTGTTCCAGACGCCGGAACACCCCCGCGCACGCTGCCTCGTACTCCTCCTGGCCGGTCGCGAAGCCCGCCCGGTACACGCCGTTGTTGACGTCCTCGTAGACGCCCGCCATCACCTCGTCGATCTCGTCGCGCAGGGCGTCGGGATACAGGTCGGGCGCGCCCGGACGGTGCAGGGACGTCCACTCGGTCGCGAGGTCCAGGGTGATCTGCTGGTAGTCGTTGGTGACCAGCTTCCCGCTGGGTACGTCCACGATCGCCGGCACACTCACCCCGCCCGGGTAGCCGGTCTCGCGCCGGTCGTAGGCCTCGCTGAGGTAGCGGATGCCGAGGACCGGGTCGCGGCCGTCCGGGTCCAGGGTGAAGCGCCAGCTGCGGTCGTCCTGGAGGGGATCGGTGACCGCCAGCGACAGGGCGTCCTCCAGACCGAGCAACCGCCGCGAGACCAGGGCGCGGCTCGCCCACGGACAGGCTCGGCTCACCACCAGCCGGTACCGGCCGGACGCCACCGGCCAGCCGTCCCGGCCGTCCGCGGTGATCCGGTCCGCGAAGTGGCTCTTGGAGCGCTTGAACGCCTTCCTGCCGTAGCCGCTGTTGCCGGGCGTCCCGCCGTCACCGCTCATGGGCCTGCCTCCCAGTCCTTCGAGTGCTCTGGTGGACGCGTTCCCCGTTTTCGGCCGTCGGCACTGGTGGGCCACCCACAAGGGGGTGTGAGCCTCACCGGCCGGGGGCATTCGGCCCCTCGTGAGTGGGACAGCCTCAAAAGCGAAGCAGAACCGGAACACCGACCGCGACACCGACCGCGAAGCCGACGGAAAGGCCGACAGGAACGCCGACGGGAAGGCCGACCGAAGGACACGCGTCACCGTGCTGGTGGCCCTCGCGGCCAACCTGGTGATCGCCGTCGCCAAGGCGGTGGGCGGCTTCGTCGCGGGCTCGCCCGCGCTGCTGTCTGAGGCGGCCCACTCGGTGGCGGACAGCATGAACGAGGTCTTCCTTCTCGCCGCCCTGCGCCGCAGCCGCCGCCCCGCCGACCGGAGGCACCCCTTCGGATACGGCAAGGAGCGGTTCTTCTGGTCGCTGCTGGCGGCCGTCGGCATCTTCGTCATGGGCGGCTGCTTCTCCGTCTACCAGGGCGTCGAGGCCCTGCGCACCGGCGCCCGGGAGGAGCTCGGCGGCTACGTCGCCGGGCTGATCGTGCTCGCGGTCGCCCTGCTCGCCGAGGGCGGCTCGCTGCTGCGGGCCCTGCACCAGGTGCGGGGCCAGGGCGGACTCGCCACCGGGCTGCGCGACCCGGCCCTGCGCACGGTCGTCGCCGAGGACGGCACCGCGGTGCTCGGCGTGAGCCTCGCCATGACCGGCATGGTCCTGCACATGGTCACCGGACAGGTGGTCTGGGAGGCCTGCGCCTCGCTCGCGATCGGCGCGCTGCTCGTGTTCGTGGCGTACCGGCTGGGCCGCGAGGCCCGCGACCAGCTGATCGGCGAGGCCGCCGACCCGGAGGCCAGCGGCCGGATCCGGTCGCTGCTGCGGGCCCAGCCGGAGATCGACAGCGTCGAGGCGCTGTTCACGATGAGGACGGGCCTCGACTCCACCCTCGTGGCCGCGCGGGTCGACCTCGTGCCGGGCATGGACAGCGAGCGGGTGGAGGAGGTCGCCGTGCGCATCAAGAGGTCGATCGCGCGCACCGTACCGGAAGCGCGGCAGGTCTTCCTGGACGTCACCGACCGGCCGGCGCGGGAGGCAGCGGAAAGCCCCGCCGCGACGGGGGAACGCGGCGGGGCCTGAACGACGTGTTCCCGGCAGATGCCGGTCCATGCACACGGACCCGGGAAAATCTCGCCCGCCGGATTCAGCTCCCGTCGGCCGGTTCCAGGACGAAGACCGGAATCTCCCGGTCCGTCTTCTCCTGGTATTCGGCGTACGGTGGAAACGCCGCGACGGCACGCTCCCACCACTCGGCCTTCTCCGCGCCGGTGATCTCACGGGCGGTCATGTCCTGCCGGACCGGGCCGTCCTGGAGCTCCACACGCGGATCCGCCTTGACGTTGTGGTACCAGACCGGGTGCTTCGGCGCCCCGCCCAGGGAGGCGATCGCGGCGTAACGCCCGTCGTGCTCGACGCGCATCAGCGGCGTCTTGCGGATCCTGCCGCTCTGGGCGCCGCGCGTGGTCAGCACGATCACGGGCAGGCCCGTGTCCCTCAGGGTCGTGCCCTTCGTGCCGCCCGAACTCTCGTAGAGCTCCACCTGTTCACGCACCCACTGCGTCGGGCTGGGTTCGTACTCGCCCTCAAGAGGCATGGCATCCGTCCCATCGTCGCGTCGTACAGCTGACTCGCACCGAGGTGCAACACCGGCCGGTGCAGGTTCCATCCTTACCTCATCCCACCCGCCGGCCCCGGCACCACAGCGCGACCACCCCGCTGCCACCGACCGGACCGAGTGGAACCCGGTCGACGGCGAGGACGCCGTGCCGCTCGGCGAGATCCGGCAGGCCGCCGCGGCCACCCGGCGGCCCTATCGGGCCACGTCCGCCCCCGCACCCGACCGTGCGGGACGGTCCCGTCGTCCGGCACCACGTGTACGAGGACAGCCCCGCCGTGGCGCGGGCGACCACCGCCCAAGGGGGAGGCGGCGATCCCCGGCCACTTCGCCCCCGCCACCGATCTGGCCGAACTTCACGTCGCCGCGTAGATGCCCGGGGCATCTAATGAAGATCGGCACGACGCACTCTTCGTCTGCGAGGTCTTCCATGACGGACACCGACACGACGACGGACACCGACACGACGACGGACACCGACACGACGACGGACAGGGACACGACGCGACCCGTCGCCTTCCCGCAGGACCGCACCTGTCCCTACCACCCGCCCGCCGGCTACGACCCGCTGCGCGCCGCCCGGCCGCTGGCCCGGATCACCCTTTTCGACGGCCGCCCGGCCTGGCTGGTGACCGGACACACCGCCGCCCGCAGGCTGCTGGCCGACCAACGGCTGTCCACCGACCGCACCAGGGACGGCTTTCCCGCCACCTCGGCGCGTCTGGCCGCGGTACGCGACCGCAGGACCGCGCTGCTCGGTGTCGACGATCCCGAACACCGCACCCAGCGCAGGATGGTGCTCCCCGAGTTCACCCTCAAACGCGCGGCCGCCCTGCGTCCGCGCATCCGGCGGATCGTCGACGAACGGCTCGACGCGATGATCGAGCAGGGCCCGCCCGCCGATCTGGTGACGGCCTTCGCGCTGCCCGTGCCCTCGATGGTGATCTGCGCGCTGCTCGGCGTCCCCTACGCCGACCACGACTTCTTCGAGGAACAGTCCCGCAGGCTGCTGCGCGGCCCGTCAGCCGCCGACATCCAGGACGCCCGGAGCCGACTGGAGGAGTATCTGGGCGACCTGATCGACCGCAAGCGGAAGGCGCCCGGCGAGGGCCTGCTGGACGACCTGGTCCGGCACCGGCTGAGCGAGGGGGCCATCGACCGGGAACAGCTGGTCGCGATGGCGGTCATCCTGCTGGTCGCGGGGCACGAGACGACCGCCAACATGATCTCGCTCGGCACCTTCGCCCTCCTGGATGATCCCCGGCGCCTGGCCGAGCTGCGCGAGGACCCCGCACTGCTGCCCGGCGCGGTCGAGGAGCTGATGCGCGTCCTGTCCATCGCGGACGGGCTGCTGCGGCTTGCCACCGAGGACATCGACGTGGACGGGCAGACCATCCGGGCCGGCGACGGGGTCGTCTTCTCGACCTCCGTCATCAACCGCGACGAGACCGTCTACCCCGACCCGGACGCCCTCGACTGGCACCGCCCGGCCCGCCACCACGTCGCCTTCGGTTTCGGCATCCACCAGTGCCTCGGCCAGAACCTGGCCCGCGCCGAGCTGGAGATCGCGCTCGGCACCCTCTTCGAGAGGCTGCCCACGCTGCGCCTGGCCGCCCCCGCGGGGGAGATCCCGTTCAAACCCGGCGACACGATCCAGGGAATGCTGGAACTCCCCGTGGCCTGGTAGGAGGCTCCTTACATGCACATCGGCATCGACAAGGACACCTGCATCGGCGCGGGCCAGTGCGCCCTGACCGCCCCGGACGTGTTCACCCAGGACGACGACGGCTACAGCACGGTCCGGCCCGGCCGGGAGGACGGCGGCGGCAGCCCACTGGTACGGGAGGCGGCCCGCGCCTGCCCGGTCGGCGCCGTCACGGTGTCGCAGACGGTGGGCTGACACCGGCGGCGTCGGCCGCGAAGTCCCCCGCCCCGGCGGCGCCCAGCAGCACCCGCGCCGCCTCACGTGCCTGGCGCGCGGGCGCCGTACCGCCCGTGACACCCGCCGTCACCATGGCACCCTCGGCCAGCAGGAACAGCTGCCCGCCCGTCGCGGCGGGCAGTCCCGCCCCGGTCGCCAGGCCGTCGAGGAACTCACGGAACGCCCTCTTGTGCGCCCGTACCCGGTCGGCCACCGGGGGAGACGTGGCCCCCAGCTCGCCGTACGCGTTGATCCAGGCACACCCGCGGAAGTCCGGCTCGGCGAACCACTGCCCGAGCCAGTCGAACACCGCCAGGATCCGGCGGCCGGGCTCCTCGTAGCGGTCGACGTACTCCGCCAGCTGCCCCCGCCAGCGCACGTCGCGCCGCTCCAGACAGGCCACCACGAGCTGCTCCTTGGCCGGGAAGAGCTGGTAGAGGCGTTTGAGCGAGACACCGGAGTCGCCGCGGACGTCGTCCATGCCGACGGCCCGGACGCCCCGCCCGTAGAAGAGCCGCTCCGCCGCGTCCAGGGCCCGCTCGCGGGCGACCTCGCCGTCCATGAAGACCCCACCTTCCCCGACGCGTTCCTTGACGCGAGAACGCACGTTCTCCTACGGTAGCAGCCGTCATGGAGAACGCTCGTTCTCCGCCCGTTTCTCCGTCTCCCCGCTTCCCCGTCTCCCCGCTTCTCCGCTTCTCCGCTTCTCCGCACGGAGGTTCCGTCATGACGACCGACCGACCGCCCCTGCCGCCGTTCACCCGTGAAACCGCCGCCCGGAAGGTCCAGGCCGCCGAGGACGCGTGGAACACCCGCGATCCGCACAAGGTCGCGCTCGCCTACTCGGAGGACTCGGTCTGGCGCAACCGCGACACCTTCCTCTCGGGCCGCGCCGCCATCGTCGAGTTCCTGACCGCCAAGTGGGCGCGCGAGCACGAGTACGCCCTGCGCAAGGACCTGTGGGCCTTCGACGGCGACCGCATCGCCGTCCGCTTCCGGTACGAGTCCCGCGACGCCGACGGCCAGTGGTGGCGCTCCTACGGCAACGAACTCTGGGAGTTCGACGCGCACGGCCTGATGACCCGGCGGGAGGCGAGCATCAACGACGTACGCATCGAGGAGACGGACCGCCGTATCCACGGCCCGCGGCCCGTTCGGTAGCGACCCGGTGCCCCGGCGAGACGCGTCCGTACGAAGACGTACGCTCCCACTGGTACGGATGATCCCGAAGACAGGAGCAGCAACGATGCGGTACGTGAAGCTCGGTTCGACGGGCCTGGACGTGTCACGGATCTGCCTGGGCTGCATGACCTACGGCGTTCCCGACCGCGGCACGCACGAGTGGACCCTCGACGAGGAGGCCTCGCGTCCGCTGATCCGGCAGGCGCTGGAGGCGGGCATCACCTTCTTCGACACGGCCAACGTCTACTCCGACGGCACCAGCGAGGAGATCGTCGGCAAGGCGCTCGCCGACTTCGCCAACCGGGACGACATCGTGCTGGCGACCAAGGTGCACGGCAGGATGCGGCCCGGGCCCAATGGCGGCGGACTGTCCCGCAAGGCGATCATGACCGAGATCGACCACAGCCTGCGGCGCCTGGGCACCGACTACGTCGACCTCTACCAGATCCACCGCTACGACCCGCACACGCCCGTCGAGGAGACGATGGAGGCCCTGCACGACCTGGTGAAGGCGGGCAAGGTCCGTTATGTCGGGGCCAGTTCGATGTACGCCTGGCAGTTCTCCAAGGCCCAGTACACCGCCGAACGGCACGGCTGGACGAAGTTCGTGTCCATGCAGAACCACTACAACCTCGTCTACCGCGAGGAGGAGCGCGAGATGCTGCCCCTCTGCGCGGACCAGGGTGTCGGTGTGCTGCCCTGGAGCCCGCTCGCCCGCGGCCGTCTCACCCGGGACTGGGACACCGCCACCGAGCGCAGCGCCACCGACAACTTCGGCAGCACCCTTTATCAGGACGGTGACCGTGCCGTGGTCGAAGCCGTCACCCGCATCGCCGGCGACCGCGGCGTCCCGCGCGCCCAGGTGGCCCTCGCCTGGCTGCTGCACCAGGACACGGTGACCGCGCCGATCATCGGCGCGTCGAAGCCGCGGCACATCGAGGACGCCGTGGCGGCGGTCGAGCTGACGCTCAGTGAGAAGGAGATCGAGGAGCTGGAGCGGCCCTACGCGCCGCACCCGATCGCCGGGCACTGACCGTACGGATCGCGGACATGACGCCTCGGGGGCCGGGCCGGCGTGCGCCTCACGGGCCCGTTCCGGCGGCCAAAGCGGTGACGGACACCGACGACTCGCCGCCGCCCACCGGCACCTCACCGGCCGTCCACGCCACCTTGAGCGGGTCGTGCTCGTCCGGCGGAGTGACGAGCAGCGCCGCCGGAGTGGCGGTACGGGCGCCACTGATCTGCGGGCTGGAGAAGGACAGCCCCGCCCACGCGCTCTTCCCCGGTGCCAGCCGGAGAGTCTCCAGGGAGGCGGGAGCGCGTTCGGGGTCCGGGCCCAACTGCTTGCCGGACGCGTCCACGAAGGCGGCGCCCGGATAGCCGTACAGGGTGCAGGTGCGGTCGGAGGTGTTGGTCAGCACCACGGGGAAGTTCCGCTGCCCGGCCCCCGGGTCGACGCGGCCGACGGCCGCGCGCAGTTCGGAGGTGTGGCAGCGGCCGTCGGTACGGGCGGAGGCGGAGGCCGATCCGGCGGTGTCACCGGGCGCGGTGGTGGCCGCCGGCACGGTGGGGGCGCGGGTGGCGGCACCGGTGTCCGCGCTGGTCGTGCGAGGGACCTTGGTGGGCTGTGGGGCGCTCGACGTGCTGCTCTCGCTGCCGCAGGCGCCCACCAGGCCGAGCAGCGCGACCGCGCTCGCGAGCAAGGCCGTACGGCGTACGGGCTGGGACGTGTTCGCCATCGCTTCTCCACACTCCCGTCAGCTTCCCGCGTACGGCCCGCCGCGTGTGGCGGCCGTGCCGTACGCCCTGTGCCTTCGAGTGTCCCGCCGCGTGGACCGGGAAACGAGGGGTGCGGGGGCGCACTGCGGAAGACGGGGGCTCACTCCTCGTCGAGCAGCGCCAGTTCCGCCCAGATCGTCTTGCCCTCGGTCGTGTGCCGGCTGCCCCAGCGCTGGGTGAGCTGGGCCACCAGCAGCAGACCGCGGCCGCCCTCGTCCCAGGTCTTGGCCCGGCGCAGATGCGGCGCGGTGTGGCTGGTGTCGGAGACCTCGCAGATCAGCGTGGCCGTGTCGTGGATCAGCCGCAGCCGGATGGGTGAGGAGCCGTACCGGATGGCGTTGGTGACCAGCTCGCTCACCACCAGCTCGGCGGTGAAGGACGCCTCCAGCAGGGCCCAGGCGGACAGCTGTTCGACGACCTGCTTGCGGACGGGGGCGACCAGTGACGGATCGGCCGGGATGTCCCAGGTGGCGACCTGGCCGGCGGGCAGCCCCCGGGTGCGGGCCAGCAGCAGGGCGGCGTCGTCGGCGGCGCCGCCGTCCGGCGGGAGGAGGGCGCGCAGCACCCGGTCGCAGGTCGTGTCCAGGGAGTCGGCGCGGGCCGTCAGGGCCTCGCGCAGCAGCGCCTGACCGGCGTCGGCTTCCCGGTCACGGCTCTCGACCAGCCCGTCGGTGTAGAACGCCAGCACGCTGCCCTCGCGCAGCTCCAGCTCGGCGGACTCGAACGGCAGCCCGCCCACGCCCAGCGGGGGCCCCGAGGGCAGCCCGAGCTGCTGGGGCGGACCGTCGGGCGGGACCAGGACGGGCGACGGATGCCCGGCCCGGGCCAGGGAACAGCGCCGCGACACCGGGTCGTACACGGCGTACAGGCAGGTGGCGCCGACCTCGCCCGCGCCGTCGTCGCCGGACTCCTCGGACAGCCGGACGACCAGGTCGTCGAGGTGGGTGAGCAGTTCGTCGGGCGTCAGGTCGATGTCGGCGAGGGTGCGGACGGCGGTGCGCAGCCGGCCCATGGTGGCCGAGGCCTGGATGCCGTGGCCGACGACGTCCCCGACGACCATGGCGACCCGCATCCCGGACAGCGGGATGACGTCGAACCAGTCGCCCCCGACCCCGGAGCGGGCCGCCGGGAGATAGCGGGAGGCGGCCTCCACCGCGGCGGTGGGCGGCAGCCACCGGGGGAGCAGACTGCGCTGCAGGGTCAGTGTCGTCTCGCGCTCGCGGGAGTAGCGGCGGGCGTTGTCGATGCAGACGGCGGCACGGGCGGAGACCTCCTCGGCCAGCAGCCGGTCGTCGTCCGTGAAGGGGTACGGTCGCCGGAACCGGGTGAAGACCGCGACGCCGAGAGTCGTACCGCGGGCCTGGAGCGGCACGGACATCGTGGAGTGGATGCCGTACTCCTCCACCCGCCGGACGCGCACGGGGTCCCACTCCCGCCACCGTTCCAGGTCGCCGCTGGGCACCGCGGCCACGATCGCGCGCCCGGCGACCAGACACTCGGCCTGGGGCGATCCGGCCGGATAGACGTCCAGTCGGCCCGGCTCGGCCACCGCCTCCGGGCAGCCCGGGTTGACCGACTGGTGGGCCGCGCGGCGCAGACCCACCGGCGGGGCCGGCGCGGCGGCGGGCTCGTCGCCGTGCTCCTGCGGGTCCAGCAGGTCGACGCTCACGAAGTCGGCGAGCGTGGGGACGCACACGTCCGCCAGCTCCTGGGCGGTGCGGGTGACGTCGAGGGTGGTGCCGATGCGCACGCTGGCCTCGTTGACCAGTTGCAGGCGCTCCCGGGAGAGGTGCTGCTCCGTGAAGTCGTGGGCGCTCACGCAGACGCCGCGCACCTGCCCGTCGGCGTCGGTGAGGGGTGCGATTCGGGCGTGCCACGCGTGGGCGCGGCTCTCGCCGGTGGCCTTGAGGTGGGTGTGCATGTCGTAGTGACGGCCGGTGGCGAGCACCTGCCGCATGTGCTGTTCGAACTCCGTGTTCTGCCGCTTGCTGCCCATGTCGGTGGGCCGCAGACCGCGGACGCGGTCCGCCGGGAGACCGAGGAGCCGCGCCATGACGTCGTTGACCCCGCGCAGCCGGAGCCGGTCGTCGAAGATCATGGTGGCGCAGGGGGACTGGGTGAGGGCCGCTCTGACCAACGGGTCGTCCGCACGGTCGGGACCGGGGACCGGCGGGGCGACGGCGAGCCATGTGCCCGGGCGGCCGTCCCGCGACGGTCTGTGGTGGGCGAGCACCCACACGGACACGGTGTGCCCGTCGCGGTGCCGCAGCGCCAGGGTGCCGCTCCAGCGGCCGTCGCCGGGCCCGGGGCGCGTGCCGTCGCCGCCGTCGGCCAGCAGCCCCGCGGCGGGGCGCCCCACGACGTCGGCGGCGGGGTGGCCCAGCAGCAGTCGGGCGCCCTCGTTCCACTCCCGCAGGGTGCCGGAGTCGTCGACGACTGCGCGGGCCGTGGCGGCATCGTCGAACGGGTTGACCGGACTCATCGTCGCCACTCCATTGCGCACACCCACAGTGAACAGCGCGTCACCTGCCCCCAGCCTAGTGCGTCCGGGATCCGCGCGGACCCGAACCACCGGGCCCGCGACCGCGCGGCCGACGCACGGGACACCGATCGGCCGGGCCGCCCGGGGCAGAAAGTGCTTTCCGTGGTCTTGACGACCGCGTGTGGCGCGACGTCAGAATCTGTTTGTTCACGATCAGTTGTGAGTACTTCTGAGCCTTGATGAGCTTGATGAGGGAGATCCGCCATGACGGTCACGCGCAGATCGGTTCTGATCGCCACCGCCGCCACGCCGGCGGCCGGGGCGGTGCTGGGCGGCGCCTCGTCGGCGTGGGCCGCGGACACCACGGGGAGCGGGGCGGGCCGCGACACCGTCGCCCTGCGCGACGGCTGGCGGTTCTGGCTGGTCGACCCCGACGGAGCGGCCGAAGACCCCACCGACGCCGCCGACCCCGCGTACGACGACTCGCAGTGGCGCGAGGTCGCCGTCCCGCACGACTGGAGCATCGAGCAGACGCCCACCACGGAGCACGGCACCACCAGCGGAACCGGCTTCCTGCCGGGCGGACTCGGCTGGTACCGCCTCGCCTTCACCCTGCCGCCCGCCCTCGCCGGCAAGCGGATCTCGGTCGAGTTCGACGGTGTCTACATGGACGCCCGCGTCCACTGCAACGGCCAGGAGGCCGGCCGCCACCCCTACGGCTACACGGGCTTCGCCCTCGACCTCACCGACCTGGTGCACACCGACGGCCGCACCGAGAACATCCTCGCGGTCCAGGTGCGCAACCGGCTGCCGAGCAGCCGCTGGTACTCCGGCAGCGGCATCTACCGCGAGGCCCGCCTCGTCGTCACCGAACCGGTGCACGTACGGCGCTGGGGCACGTACGTCACCACCCCGCGGGTCAGCGACGAGCGCGCCGTCGTCCGCGTGCGGACCTCGGTCGTGAACGCCTCGGGCACCGCGCGCGAGGTCGAGATCCGCTCGACGGTCAAGGACGCCGACGGACGCACCGTGGCCCGCGCCGCCTCCACGGCGGACGTCACCGACGAGGCGAGCGAGACCCACGAACTCACCGTCACCCGCCCCCGGATGTGGGACTTCGCGACCCCGCACCGCTACACCCTGCACACCGAACTGCGCGTCGGCGGCAGGACCGTCGACACCTACCGCACCCCGTTCGGCATCCGCACCTTCCACGTCGACCCCGTCGAGGGCTTCCACCTCAACGGCGCCCACGCCAAGATCAAGGGCGTCGACCTGCACCACGACCTCGGCGCGCTCGGCGCCGCCGTCAGCATCGACGCGATCCGGCGCCAGATGACCATCATGAAGTCGATGGGCGTCAACGCCTTCCGCACCTCCCACAACCCGCCCGCGCCCGAGATGATCGAGGTCTGCGAGGAGATGGGCATCATCATGCTGGTGGAGGCCTTCGACTGCTGGCGCACCGGCAAGAACAGCCACGACTACGGCCGGTTCTTCGACGAGTGGGGCGAGCGGGACGCCACCGAGATGGTGCTCGCGGCCCGCAACTCGCCCGCCGTGGTCGTGTGGTCCATCGGCAACGAGGTCCCCGACTCCACCTCCACCGCCGGACTCGCCATGGCCGACCGGATCATCGACGCCATCCGCGCCGCCGACGACACCCGACCGCTCGTCATCGGTTCCGACAAGTACCGCCGGATGCCGGCCAAGGGCTCCGCGGCCGACCTGATGCTGGCCAAGCTGGACGGCCTCGGCCTCAACTACAACACCGCCAAGTCGGTGGACGACCTGCACGCGGCCTACCCGCACCTGTTCCTCTTCGAGTCCGAGTCCTCGTCCGAGACCTCCACGCGGGGCACCTACCAGGAGCCGCAGCACCTGAACACCGGCGAGAACCAGACACCCGGCAAGCGCGCCACCTCGTCCTACGACAACAACCTCGCCTCGTGGACCATGAGCGGCGAGTACGGCCACAAGAAGGACCGGGACCGGAGGTGGTTCGCCGGGCAGTTCCTGTGGTCAGGCATCGACTACATCGGCGAGCCGACGCCGTACGACGTCTTCCCGGTGAAGGCGTCCTTCTTCGGCGCGGTCGACACCGCCGGCTTCCCGAAGGACATGTACCACCTTTTCCGGAGCCAGTGGACGGACGAGCCGATGGTCCACCTGCTGCCGACGACCTGGAACCACCGCGAGGGCGACACGGTCGAGGTCTGGGCGTACGCCAATGTCGACACCATCGAACTGTTCCTGAACGGCAGGTCCCTCGGCACCCGCACGTTCGACACGAAGAAGACCGTCGACGGCCGTACGTACCTGGAGACCACCGAGGCCACCGGCGACGACAAGACCTTCACCGACGGCCCCTACCCCGGCAGTTACACCAGCCCCAACGGTAGTGCGGGCAAGCTCCACCTGACCTGGAAGGTGCCCTTCGAGGCGGGCGAGCTCAAGGCGGTCGCCCGGCGGGACGGCAGGGCGGTGGCCACCGACGTCCTGCGCACCGCCGGGGCACCGCACGCCGTACGCCTCACCCCGGACCGGGAGAGCGTCGCCGCCGACGGCCGCTCCCTGGTCTTCGTGACCGCCGAGGTGGTCGACCGGCGCGGGGTCGTGGTGCCCGGCGCCGAGCACCTGATCTCCTTCGACGTCGCGGGCGGCTCCCTGGCCGGAGTGGACAACGGCCGCCAGGAGAGCGCCGAGCGTTACCAGGCCAGTACCCGCACCGCCTTCCACGGCAAGGCCCTCGCCATCGTGCGGTCCGGCACCCGGCCGGGCACGGTGCGGGTGACGGCCCGCGCGGACGGGCTGCGTACGGACACGGCGACCGTGCGCGCCCGCCGCGCCGAGTCCCGCGCCACCACACCGGCCCCGGAGTTCCGGCCCGAGCACCCGGCGCCCGTGGACCTCCCGCACGCGGACGCGAGCTACTCCGGCCGCCCCGACACACTCCCCGCCGCCATGCTCGACGGCGACCCGGCGACCGGGTGGTCCAACGGCTTCCACAAGGCGGCCACCGCACTGCTGCCCGCCTTCGACGGGGCCCGCGCCGAGGACTGGGTCTCGGTCGACCACGGCCGCCGGCGCGCCTACGACCGGATCGAGGTCTCCTTCACCGTCGACGCCGCCCACACCCTGCCCGCCATGGTCGAGGTCGCCGTCTGGGACGGCCGCGCCTGGCGCGCGGCCGAGGGAACGCGGACCGACTGGGCCACCGAGTCGGACGCGCCGACCGTCATCACCTTCGACGCGGTACGCGGCTCCCGCGTCCGCCTGACGATGACCAGCCGCCACCCCGACGAGGCGGAGGGAGCGCTGCGCATCAGCCGGCTGGAGGCGCCCGCCGTCTGAGGAGGGCGAGGTCGTGCGTGCGCGCGATGTCGAGCAGGGCGTGCCGGATCACCGCCATCCCGTCGGTGATGGTGGTGATCCAGCACGGCGCAAGGGCCGGGCCCGGACGTTCGCCACCGGCCCTTGCCTTGGAGCGCGGTCCAGCATCTAGCCTCTCCGCCATGACGACACCTCAACACAAGATCGGATCGGGCTTCGGCGCCCGGAGCACCGCGGACGACGTCCTGAGCGGGACCGACCTGTCCGGCAGCACGGCGATCGTCACCGGTGGCTACTCGGGACTCGGTCTGGAGACGACCCGCGCCCTGGCGGGTGCCGGAGCCCGCGTCGTGGTCCCCGCCCGGCGGCGGTCGGCCGCTCAGGAGGCTGTCGAGGGCATCGACGGTGTCGAGACCGACGACCTCGACCTGTCCGACCTCGAAAGCGTCCGCGGTTTCGCCGAGCGGTTCCTGGCCTCGGGGCGCACGGTCGACATCGTGATCAACAACGCCGGGGTCATGGCCTGCCCCGAGACGCGGGTCGGCCCGGGGTGGGAGGCGCAGTTCGCCACCAACCACCTCGGCCACTACGCGCTGGTCAACCATCTCTGGCCGGCGATCGCCCCCGGTGGCGCACGCGTGGTCGCCGTCTCCTCCGGCGCCCACGGCATCACCGGCGTGCGCTGGGACGACGTGCAGTTCGAGCACGGCTACGACAGATGGCAGGCCTACGGGCAGGCCAAGGCGGCGAACGTGCTGTTCGCCGTGCAGCTCGACGCGCTCGGCCGCGACGCCGGAGTCAGAGCGTTCGCCGTGCACCCGGGCAGCATCCTCACCCCGTTGCAGCGCCACCTCGCCAAGGCGGAGATGGTCGACGCGGGCTGGATCGACGAGAACGGCAACCCGACCGATCCCACCTTCAAGACGCCCGGGCAGGGCGCGGCGACGCAGGTGTGGGCCGCGACCTCCCCCCAGCTGGCAGGCATGGGCGGCGTGTACTGCGAGGACTGCGACATCGCCGAACCGGCCGGCGACGGCTCGGAAGGCGGCGTGCACGCACACGCGACCGACCCCGGGCAAGCCGCGCGCCTGTGGGCACTGTCGGCCGACCTCACGGGCGTCGACGCTTTCGCGGCGGCGACCTGAAGAGCCTGCCGATCAACGTGGACGCGTTCGAGGAGCGGGCGTGCGCGGATGCCGTCGTGCCCGTGCTTCAGGTCAGAACCATCCATCGTCGGCCGTAGAGAGGTTCTCGTGCGGCGTCGAGACGTCCGGCGTGGCATGCGGTCTCGGTGATGACGTGCAGCGGGACGTCCCGGCCGGAGGCGTCTCGGCTGCCCAGTCTCGTCCAGACCGTTGACGGGGTGTCATGTCTCCCACAAGCATGTCCTGCGACCGCATTTGGGAGCGCTCCCATAGGAGTGAGCGCCGCCTCCCCCGAGGAGTCCGCACGTGACACGACGCCTGACACGACGCAGAACCGCCCTCGTCTCCCTGACGGCCTTGCTGGCGGCCGCCGTCACCGCGCTGCCCGCATCCCCGGCCGGAGCCGAGGAGACCGAGCAGGTCAAGAACGGCACCTTCGACAACGGCACCGACTCCTGGTGGACGAGCAGCAACGTCACCGCCGCCGTGTCCGACGGCCGGCTGTGCGCCGACGCCCCCGGCGGCACCACCAACCGCTGGGACGCGGCCGTCGGCCAGAACGACATCACCCTCGTCGCGGGGGAGTCGTACAGGTTCTCCTTCTCCGCGACCGGCACGCCCGCCGACCACGTGGTCCGGGCGATCGTGGGCCTGTCCGTGTCCCCGTACGACACGTACCACGAGGTCAGCCCGCAGCTGAGTGTCTCCGGCAACACCTACTCCTACACCTTCACCTCACCCGTCGACACCACCCAGGGCCAGGTCGGCTTCCAGCTCGGCGGCACGCCCGACGCCTGGCGGTTCTGCGTGGACGACGTGTCCCTGCTCGGCGGCGTGGCACCCGAGCCGTACGTGCCGGACACCGGGCCGCGGGTCCGGGTGAACCAGGTCGGTTACCTGCCGTCCGGCCCGAAGAACGCCACCCTCGTCACCGACGAGACCACGCGCCTGCGCTGGCAGCTGAAGAACGACCGCGGCCGGGTCGTCGCCCACGGCTGGAGCAAGCCGCGCGGCGTCGACGTCTCCTCCGGGCAGAACGTCCACTCGATCGACTTCGGCCGCCACAAGAAGCGCGGCGAGGGCTACACCCTGGTCGCCGACGGGGAGACCAGCCGCCCGTTCGACATCGGCACGGCCGCCTACGAGAAGCTGCGCACCGACTCCGCGAAGTACTACTACACGCAGCGCAGCGGCACCCCGATCAGCGACGAGCTGCGCCCGGGCTACGGCCGCCCCGCCGGACACGTGGGCGTGGCACCCAACCAGGGCGACACCGAGGTGCCCTGCCAGCCGGGCGTGTGCGACTACAGCCTCGACGTCTCCGGCGGCTGGTACGACGCCGGCGACCACGGCAAGTACGTCGTCAACGGCGGCATCTCCACCTGGGAGCTGCTCAGCACCTACGAGCGCTCGCTGCACGCCCGCACCGGGGAGCCGTCGAAGCTCGGGGACGGCACGCTCGACATCCCGGAGAGCGGGAACAAGGTGCCGGACATCCTCGACGAGGTGCGCTGGGAGCTGGACTTCCTGCTGAAGATGCAGGTGCCGAACGGGCAGCCGCTGGCCGGCATGGCCCACCACAAGATCCACGACGAGGCGTGGACCGGGCTGCCGCTGCTGCCCAGCGACGACCCGCAGAAGCGCGAACTGCACCCGCCGACCACCGCGGCCACCCTCAACCTGGCGGCGACGGCGGCGCAGGCGGCCCGCCTCTACCGCCCCTACGACCGGGAGTTCGCCGCGAAGGCGCTCGACGCGGCCCGCGAGGCCTGGGCGGCGGCCCTGGCCCACCCGGACGTGCTCGCCGACGAGAGCGACGGCATCGGCGGCGGGGCCTACCCGGACAGCCAGGTCGAGGACGAGTTCTACTGGGCGGCGGCCGAGTTGTACCTGACGACGGGGGAGCGGGACTTCAAGGAGTACGTGCTGAACTCCCGGGTCCACACCGCCGACATCTTCGGCCCGCTCGGCTTCGACTGGGCGCGCACCGCCGCGGCGGCCCGCCTGGACCTCGCGACCGTGCCGAACCGGCTCCCCGGCAGGGACAAGGTACGCCGCTCCGTCGTCCAGGGCGCCGACCGGTACCTGGCCACGCTCAAGGCGCACCCCTACGGCATGCCCTACGCCCCCGAGGACAACGTCTACGACTGGGGCTCCAGCCACCAGATGCTGAACAACGCGGTCGTCCTCGCCAGCGCCTACGACATCACCGGCGGCTCGAAGTACCGTGACGGCGCGCTCCAGAGCATGGACTACATCCTGGGCCGCAACGCGCTGAACATGTCGTACGTCACCGGCTACGGTGAGGTCAACGCCCACAACCAGCACAGCCGCTGGTACGCCAAGCAGCTCGACCCGACGCTGCCGGCGCCGCCCGACGGCACCCTGTCCGGCGGTCCGAACTCGAACATCCAGGATCCCTTCGCACAGAGCAAACTCCAGGGCTGTGTCGCCCAGTTCTGCTTCATCGACGACATCCAGTCCTGGTCGACCAACGAGCACACCATCAACTGGAACGCCGCGCTGGCCCGGATGGCCTCGTTCGTGGCCGACCAGGGCTGACCCGCGCAACCGTCCCGCCCGCCTCCCGCGGTACCGCCGTAACGCTGCTCCGACCTGCGAGTATTTACGGGTCAGTACCCGCGCGGTACCGTGGGAGGCATGCCAGCTCTGAACGTGGAGTTCAGCGACCGCGAGCTTGAGGACCTGCGGCAGATCGCCAAGGAGCGCGGTACGTCGATGAAGGCGCTCGTGCGGGAGGCCGCCGCCGCCGACATAGCCCGGCACCGGGCGTTGCAGGAGGGGGCGGAGGCCTTCCGCCGGTTCTTCTCGGCCCACGCCGACGAGTTCGCGGCCGCCTTTCCCGATGACGAACCGCCCGTCCAGGGCGAGGGGCGGGCCGCCTGACCCATGGCGCCGGTCCTGCACATCGATGTGCCCTGGCTGCTCCAGCGCCACGAGGAAGTGCTGCCGGAGCAGCCCACCGTCAACGACTTCTCCGCGCTGGTCGCCGCCGTGGCCCGGCACCGCGTCGACCCGCCCCGCCTCGGCGTGAACTCCGACCCGGCCTGGCGGGCCGCCGCCCTGCTGCACACCCTCGCCGTGCTCAGGCCGCTGCCCGCCGCCAACGCCCGCTTCGCCTGCGCGACGGCCGTCGCCTACATGTACGCCAGCGGCGTCGGCATCGACCCGCCCTACGGCGCACTCGTCGACCTCGCGCGCGACCTGATGTCCGGCGGGGCCGACGTCTACGGCGCGGCCGACCGGCTGCGTTCCTGGCAGCTCTGAAACCCCGGGCGCGACGCGCCGGCGCGTGCCCGTGTTCCACACGGGCACGGGCACGGGCACGGACACGGACACGGACACGGAGCGCGTGCGGAAAGTCGAAAGCCGGTGCGAGCCGCATGAGTTGCCGCGGATCCTGACCAACTTTCACATGGGGCCGAGGTTGCCCGGTCGCCTTGTTGACCATGAGCGGTTTGTGCGAGAGTGAAGCACCCGTGCGGGGGGTAAAGGCCGGGTCTCGCACGCGCCTTGACGAACCAGGTCGGATTTCGCCTTGGCGAATTCCCGCTCCCCCGCACCGCGCCAAAAGGTATACACCAATCGGGAATCCCTTTTCAGCGACCGGACCTTCTGAGTCACCTGTGCGTGGGAAGGAAACATCTCAGTGCCCACCCCCCACCCTCCCCGGCCCGCGTACCCGCCCTCCGGCGGGGATCCCGGGGAGTCCGACGAGTCCCTGGCCGCGCGGCTGAGGGGCGGCCCGGACGAGGCCGCCCGGGCCGCCGCGCTCCTGTCGGCGCGCCACTGGCAGCCGGCCCACGACTACGCCACCATCTGCCTCGCCACGTCGTCCCAGGTGACCGCCATGGTGACCGCCGCCGCCTGGCACCGGCTCCTGGACCGGCTGGCCCAGGGCGAGCCCGCGACCGCCCTGCGTCCGCGACTGCTGGTGGCCGTACGGGACACGGTCCGGCAGTGGTCCGCCGACGACGAAATATCCGGCGTCCTTCCGCAACTGCTCAAACCCGCCGGCGGGCGTGGTATGCGGGCGGCGAAGTCCCTGACTCCGGAAAACCGCACGCTGGCCGCGCGCGCATTCGCGTCCCTTCCCGGACCGGCCCGCTGTTTGCTGTGGCACACGGAAGTCGAAGGGGAGTCCATAAGTGTCCCGGCCGGTCTGCTCGGCATGGATACCGACATCGCGTCGGCCACTCTCGAACAAGCGCGTGAGAAATTCCGCGAAGGTTGTCTGCACGCCCATGGACAGTTGGCGCCCACCCAGGACTGCCGCTTCCACAGCCGCCTCCTGGACGTCCCGATCCGCCGGGGCGGCGCGCTGCTGCCGGATGTGCGAAAACACCTCGTGGACTGCCGTCACTGCCGTCACGCGGCCGAGCAACTAAGCCACTTCGAAGGGGAGTTGGGCACGCTGATCACCGAAGCGGTGCTCGGCTGGGGTGCCCGGCGCTATCTCGACTCCCGTCCGGGGCGGGCGACACTGGGCACCCTCACCAAGGACGCCGCCCGGCACCGGGGCGGACGCCCCGGGCTGCTGGCCCGGATCCCCGTGCCCGTACGCCGGATCCCGGGCCGGCCACGCCCCGGCCGGTCGATGCTCAGGCAGTTCGGCGCGGCCTCGGCCTCGGTGATGGCGATCGTGCTGGTGGTGAGCGTGTGGTCGTACGACGGCGGCGGTGCCGACCCGGCCGCCTCCACCAGTGCCGTCGACGGTGACGGCGTGTCCTCCGCGACCAGCCGCCCCCAGTCGCCCGGTAGGGCCGGGCTGCCCACGGCGGCCGACCGCACGCGTCTGCGCAACGTCGCCGCGGACCTCTGCCTCGACGTCCGGGGCGAGCCGAGGGCCGGCGCGGGCACCCGGCTGTCGGCGTGCTCCGAGGCGTGGACCCAGCAGTGGACCCACGAGGACGACGGGCTGCTGCGCAGCGTCGCCGACCCGGGACTGTGTCTCGACTCGCGGGCGGACGCCGGAGTCGTCATTCTCGGTGCGTGCGCCGACGGGGGCACCGAGCGGGGCGACGACGTGCGCCACGACCTGACCGGACCGGGCGAGCTGGTGCCGCGCTGGCAGAAACAGCTCGCCCTCGCCGCCACCACCGTCACCACGGACGCCGACATCGTGGTGAAGGTGCGTGACGGTTCCGAGGGCCAGCGTTGGCGGACCGATCCGGTACCGGCGGCGGAGGGCTCCCTGTCGATCGACGGCACCGACGCCCCGGGCGCCCGGCGGGTCGAGCTGTCGGGCGGCTGAGCGGGACCGGCTGATGCCCGGCGCGGGGCACGGGGGCCCGGTCAGGCGGGGTCCTCGACGAGGTCCGCGGGGCCGGGCGTGGCCGGTGAGGAGTGCCCGGACAGGGCCAGCGTGAGGTCGAGTTCGGCGAGCAGGCAGCGGATGACGTGCTCGACGCCCGCCTGCCCGTCGAGCCCCAGACCGTAGACGTAGGGGCGGCCGAGCAGCACCGCCCGCGCGCCGAGCGCGAGCGCCTTGAAGACGTCGTCGCCGGTGCGCACACCACTGTCGAACAGCACGGTGAGCCGGTCGCCGACCGCCTCCACCACACGCGGCAGGGCGTCGGCCGCCGCGACGGAACCGGCCACCTGACGGCCGCCGTGGTTGGAGACCACCACCCCGTCCATCCCGGCGTCGGCGGCGAGCCGGGCGTCGTCCGGGTGCAGGACGCCCTTGAGGACGATCGGGCCGTCCCAGTTCTCCCGCAGGAACGCCAGATCCGGCCAGGACTTGGCGGGATCGGAGAACATGCCGACGAAATGCATCACCGCCGCGTTCGGATCCTCGTGCACCGGTTTCGCCAGCCCCGCCCGGAACGCCGGGTCGGAGAAGTAGTTGGCGGTCCCCACCCCGTGCAGGAACGGCAGGTACGCCTGGTCGAGGTCGCGCGGGCGCCAGGACAGCAGGGGCGTGTCCAGCGTGACGAACAGCGCGCTGTACCCGGCGGCCTTCGCCCGGTCCAGGAAGCTGCGGGCCACCTCGCGGTCCTTCGGCCAGTACAGCTGGAACCAGCGCTCGGCGTCGCCCATCGCCTCGGCGACCTGCTCCAGGGGAGTGCTGGAGGCAGAGGACAGGATGTACGGCACGCCCTGCGCGGCCGCGGCCCGGGCGGCGGCCGGCTCCGCGTCCGGATGCATGATCGACAGGACGCCCACCGGTGCCAGCGCCAGCGGGGCGGGCAGGGGGCGGCCCAGCACCTCGCGGGAGAGGTCGCGTTCGTGCACGTCCCGCAGCATGCGCGGCACGATCCGGCGCCGGTCGAGAGCCGCCCGGTTGGCGCGCGCGGTGCTGCCGTCACCGGCGCTGCCCGCGACGTACCCGACGGGGCCGGGGCCGAGGCGCCGCTCGGTCAGTTCCTCCAGCCGGGTCAGGTCCGTGGGCAGCCGCGGCACGGCGCCCGTCATCCCGTTCAGGTAGATCTCGTACTGGAAGTCCGCCCAGTGCTTCGCCATCCCCGCATCCCGCCCCTCGTCGTCGAGCTCGCGTCGCGAGCACCATACCCGTGGGTATGCCGAGCCCCGCCGTCAGGGGAGAGGCAGGGGCCGGGCAGGGGAGACCCACCTGTTTCAGGAATGTTTCAGGCCGATTGGTGATCGTGCGGATCGCGCCATTCGGCCAGTTCAAGCCGCAATAACCGATCAAGAACCGCCCTGTTCCGGACTTGGAACGTTCGAATCTCGTGACTTCACGCCACTGATTCAATACGCAATGTTACCGAAACCCATGGGGTCGAGATGTGTTTCGGCGACGGACTCGGCAGACTCGCGCTCGCCGTTCCGGCACCGATCGAGCCGGGCCGGCGACACCCTCATATCGAGCGGAAGGATGCACACAATGCGGAACACCGCGCGCTGGGCAGCGACTCTGGGCCTGACGGCCACCGCCGTCTGCGGGCCCCTCGCCGGGGCCTCCCTAGCCTCCCCGGCCACCGCCCCCGCGTCGCTCCACGCCCCCTCGGCCCTCGTGCTGACCGTGGGGCACGGAGAGAGCGCTGCCACCGCCGCACCGGTACGCGCGGTCACCCTGACCTGTACCCCGACGGCCTCCGGAACCCACCCCGACGCCGCGTCGGCCTGCGCGGAACTGCGCGGCGCGGGCGGTGACCTCGACGCCCTGACGGCCGACTCCGGCGTGCTGTGCACCCGCGAGTACGCCCCTGTCGTCGTCACCGTCGACGGTGTCTGGCAGGGCCGGCACGTCTCCTACGAGCGCACCTTCGCCAACGAGTGCGTGAAGAACGCGGGCAGCGCGAGCGTCTTCACGTTCTGAGGGACCGGGACCGCCCGGTCCGTGCGGCGTGACCGGCGCTCGCCACTGGGGAGTGCGAGCGCCGCCGTACGGAACGCGAGGTCCCGCACCGGGGACGGCGGACGGAGTGGGGCCGTCCGCCGTCCTCCCCGCAACCGCGGGAGTCGGGGGAGCCACCAGCCGGGAGGGGGCTGTCAGCCCTTCGCCGCCGGCCCGGAACCGTCACCGGTGCCGGACGACCTGGCACGGTGGCTGGTGTCGCACCACGGGTAGCGCCGGCTGCGGCGACAGGTGCACAGCGCGACCCGGAAACGGTCGGACGACACCGTCGTCCCGTCCTCCAGCTCCACCTCCACCGGGCCCTCCACCAGCAGCGGCCCCCGGCGCTGGACCTTGATCCGGCGCGGGGCGCCCGAGTCGGGGGGACGTGGGGGGTCAGACGGGGAGTTCGGCACGGACGACCACCAGTTCCTCCTCGTCGTCGGCCGGCGCCAGCAGCCCGCGCTGCCGCAGCCAGGGCTCCCGGCCGCGCACCACGGGACCGAACGCGATCCGCTGCCGCCGCGTCACGGCCGCCTTCAGACCGGCCGCGCGCAGATGCCCGACGGTCCGCTCGGGTTCGCTGAGCGCGGACTGCACCAGCAGCAGCACACCGCCCGGTCGCAACAGGGCGGGCAGCTCCCGGCAGATCCGGTCCAGGACCAGCCGCCCGTCGTGACCCGCGTCCCAGGCCCGCGCCGCCCCGCGTGGCCGGCGGCCGCCGCCCGGCGCCGGTACGTACGGCGGGTTGGCCAGTACGAGGTCGAACGACTCACCGCGTACGGGCGTGAAGAGGTTGCCGTGCCGGACGCGGATCCGCAGCCCGGCCCGAGCGGCGTTCACCCGCGCCGCGCACACCGCGCGCCACGACACGTCCACCGCGGTCACCCGGGCGCCCCGACGCGCCGCCGCCAGGGCGAGGGCGCCCGAGCCGGTCCCCACGTCGAGTACGGCCGCGCCCGGTGGGAGCGACTCGTCGGACAGCGCTCCGGCCAGCAGAGCGGTGTCTTCCTGAGGGGCATAGACGCCCGGTAGCACCATGAAATTCACGGATCCCACGTACCCCGGCCGTCACGGAATATGAGAGGTTTCTGTAGCTTCGCGGGACAGGCCGGACAGCGGTGTGCGCAGGGACGACCGGCCGGCCCGCCAGTCGGCGAGGAGCCGGGCGCCGAAGCGCTCCTCGACGTACCCGGTGGCGTCGATGCCGAAGACGACGTCCGCCGCGAGGTGCGGCTCCTGCTCCAGAAGACCGTCGATCACCTCGTGCCGCACGATCTGCTCGTGCACCGCGTCCGCCTCGACGTGCTCGTCGTAGAAGTGTTCGGCGGCGGGCCCGGCGCCGGTGCGGCGCATCGCCTCGGCGAGCCGCCGGGAACCGGGCGACGAGGTGATCTCGACCGCCGCGAAATGGCCCACGAGAGCGCCGCGCAGGGCACGGTGCAGGCCGAACAGGGACATCATGTTCACCGTGGCCAGGCACTCGGCGGACGCCGCGTCGAGATGGCGTCCGTATGCCGTGTCCAGACCCAGGTCCGTCATCAGGTCGGCGAACAGTCGGGCGTGCACCCGGTCGGGACGGCCGCCGCCGTACTCGTCGAACTCCACCGCCGCCATCGCCGCCTTCGCACGCCCCCACAGCCGCGGCAGCACCCAGGCGTGCGGGTCGGCCTCCTTGAGGTGGTACAGGGAGCGCTGCGCCGCGTACTCGCGCAGATGCCACAGTTCGCCCTCGTCCCGCAGGAAGTGGCTGACGCCCTTTCCGTCGACCGGTTCGACGAGCAGCTCCCCGACCGCGTCCTCCACGCTGTCGTGGACCTGGGTGTCGGCGCGCAGCGCGGACAGGAAACGGTGCTCCAGGGCGGCCCGGGTGCGGAGCAGCCCGGGGTCCCACTCCAGGCCGGGGGAGACACCGGCGAAGCCCCGGTAGTGCAGCTCGTAGCACTGGTACAGGGCGAGCTGGAGGTCGTCGCCGTACGCCGGCGCGGCGGCGACGACCTCCGGGCCGGGCAGCGGGCCCGTCCCGAGCAGATACGCGCCGACGGCCTCGGAGAGCGGGCCCCGGGCCGTCGGCGGCTGTGGTCCTTCACGGTCGTACTCCATGGCGTCGCGAGTACCCGGACACCAAGGTGGCATCCCGGCCCGCGGGGAGTCACTCACCTGTCACTCGCCCTGGGCGTCCTCCTGGGCCGCGGCGTTCGGCGAGGTGGCGTCGCCCGCCTCACCCCGGCGCGGGCCCTCGTCGGACTCCGCGTCGCGGGGCCTGGACTCTTTGATCTCGCGCAGGACCTCGTCGATGGCGGTCTCGGGCCGCTTGTCGGTGCGGTCGCCGTCCTCGGACACGGATGTCTCCTTCTCCTCGTACCGTTCGCTCGGTCGTATGTTCAGGGCTCGGGCGCGGCCGGTCCCACCGTGGTCAGCTGGACGTGGTCGCCACACGCAGGGGCACCGGGGCCGGGACGGCCGCCTCGTCGTTGCGGCGGGTGACCTCCGCCCACCAGGACGGCCCGTCCTCGATGTGGCGCAGCAGAATGCCCTCGCGGATGGCCCAGGGACAGAGCGTGACCGTTTCCAGCCCGGTCAGCTTCATCGCGGTGTGCCCGACCACCGCCCCGGCCAGACTCTGCGCCGCCCGCGGCGCGGAGATGCCGGGCAGCCGGGCCCGCTCGGCGGCGGACAGGGCGGCCAGCCGGCCGATCGCCTCTCCGAGGTCCGAGCAGCGCAGCTGCCGCTCCATGAACGGGCCGTGCCGACCCGGCGACGCCCCGCACAACCGCCCGAGCTGCTGGAACGTGCGGGAGGTGGCGGCCGCGGTGCGGGGCCCCTCCCAGCGGATCCGCGCCGCGACGTCCCGCAGCTGATGGCGGACCTTGCGGCGCAGCGCCCGGACCTGTTCCGGTGGCGGTGCCTCCTCGCCGCCCGCGAGGAACTCGTGGGTCAGCCGCGCCGCCCCCAGCGGCAGCGAGGCCACGAAGTCGGGCAGCCGGCCACGGCCGAAGGCGATCTCCAGTGAGCCGCCGCCTATGTCGAGCAGGGCGAGCGGTCCGGCACGCCAGCCCATCCAGCGGCGGGCGCCGAGGAAGGTCAGCTCCGCCTCCACCTCGCCCGGCAGGGTGCACAGGGCGGTGCCCGTGCGGGCGCGGACGGTGCGCAGTACCTCACGCCGGTTGGGCGCGGCACGCACCACGGCGGTCGCGAAGGCCAGTGGTTCCGCCGCCCCCCAGCGGGCCGCGGTCCGGTTCGCGTCGGCGACCGCCTCCACGAGCCGCTCCACGGCCTCCTCGGGGACCGGGTCACCCGGCCTGACCTGTTCGGACAGCCGCAGCCGCCACTTCGCGGTGTGGACCGGCAGCGGCACCCCGCCCTCCGCGTCCGCCACCATGAGCCGGACCGTCTTCGATCCCACATCCACCACGCTGATACGCATGAAGGCGCAGGTACCCATTTACGCGCCGGTCCAACGGATCCCGGGGCGGTACGGCCAAAACCGGGTGGCCCCGCGGTGCCCGGGGTTCAGGCCAGCTGCCGTCGCACCAGCTCGTGCAGCCTGCCGCCCGTGTCCGCGAGCAGCTCGGCGGGCGGGCCCTGCTGGGCGACCCTGCCGTCCTCCATCACGATCACCCGGTCCGCGTCCAGCACCGTGGACAGACGGTGGGCGATGACGATCCGGGTGGCGTTGAGCGCCTTGGTGGACTCGATCACCGTGCGCTGCGTCTCGTTGTCCAGGGCGCTGGTCGCCTCGTCGAAGAAGAGGACACGCGGCCGGCGGATCAGCGCCTGCGCGATCATCAGCCGCTGCCGCTGACCGCCGGAGACCGCCCCGCTGCCCGAGACGATCGTGTGCAGGCCCATCGGCATCCGCTTGATGTCCTCCGCGAGCCCCGCCATCTCGGCCGCCGCCATCACCTCTTCCGGCGTGTACGGCTCGGTGCCGCAGATGACGTCCAGGATCGAGCCGGTGAACGGCTGCGCGTGCTGGAGCACCACCCCGCACTGCCGGCGCACCGCCGACTGGTCGAGCGCGGCCAGGTCCTGACCGTCGTACAGCACGCTGCCCGACAACGGCCGGTCGAAGCCGATCAGCAGCCTCAGCAGGGTCGACTTGCCGCAGCCGCTGGGGCCGACGACCGCCACGAACTCGCCCGGCCGGATCCCGAAGGACACGTCGTCCAGGACCAGCGGCCCGTCGTCGGTGTACCGGAAGGACAGCCGGCGCGCCTCGATCGCCCCGGACAGCGGCCCGGGCCGGGTGCTCGCCGTACGGACCTCGGGCGTGGCGTCCAGGACCGGCCTGATCTCCTCGAACAGCGGCAGCGCGGCCACCGCCGACACGAACGCGCCGGTCAGCTGGGTGACGGAAGTCAGCAGCATCGTCACCGCCGCGTTGAAGGTGAGGAACTCGGCCGCCGACATCGAACCGCGCGCCGGACCGGCCAGCAGCATGAACATCAGCAGTGTGCACAGCGGCAGGTACACCGCGCCGAGCACCGCGTTCAGATTCTTGACGCGTCCCGCCTGCTGCTGGAGCTCACGGCTGCGCGCGAACTGCTCCGCCCACGCCGCGTACGCGTAGTTCTCGGCCGCCGCGACCCGAAGCTTGGGCAGCCCGCGCAAGGTCTGGAACGCCTGGTTGTTCAGCTTGTTGGTGAGTTTGACCAGCCGCCGCTGATAGCGCACCTGCCACAGCCCGAGCCCCAGGAACACGGCGGCGACCACCACCAGCATGCCGAGCGCCGCGAGCGCCATCGGCACGCTGTACCAGAGCAGCAGCCCCAGGTTCATCGCCCCGACGGTCACCGACTGGGCCACCGTCGGACCGACGCCCGCCAGCAGTCTGCGGATCGCGCTGATGCCCATGGCCGCGCTGGCCAGCTCACCGGTGGAGCGCTCGGTGAAGAACCTCGTCGGCAGCCGCAGCAGCCGGTCCCACACCGCCGGCTGGAGGGCCGCCTCGACACGTCCCTCCAGCCGCAGGATGGTGAGGTTCTGCAGCAGCATGAAGGCCGCCGCGACGACGCCGCTCAGCATCACCGCGAGACAGACCTGCGCGATCAGCCCGGTCTGCGCCTTCGGCACGAACTCGCCGAGCACCTTGCCGGTGGCGATCGGCACCAGCGCGCCGAGTCCCACCGTCACCAGTCCGGCGAGCAGCAGAGCGGTCAGATCACCGCGCGTGCCCCGCATGCAGAACCGCAGCAGCCGCAACGGGCTGAGCCGGTGCTCGGGCAGCGGCCGGTAGAACATCACCGCACGCGGCTCGAACTCCTCGGCGTTCGCCTTCTCGACCGGTGTCTCCCGGCCCGTCGCCGGATGGACGGCCACATAGCCGCCGCGCCGCCACAGCAGCGCCACCGGCGCTCCCGACAGGGCCCGGTGACCGACCAGCGGCCCGACGTCGTCCCGCCACCAGCGGCCGTCCAGCCGCACGGTCCGGGTGCGCACGCGCGAGGCGACGGCGACCCGCTCCACCGGGTCGAGGCGTTCGCTCTCCGCGCCGTCGCGGGAGGGCTCGGCGAACGGGATCCCGGCGGCGCGGGCGACCAGCCCGCACGCCGCGTACGTCGCGTCCGCGTCGGCGGCCGTGGTGCGCTGCCCGGACCGTTTGCCGATGGAGGCCAGCAGCGTCCGGTCGGCCTGGGCGCGCACCGCCTCACCGGCCTTGATACCGGCCGCCGTACGGGTCTCGTGGGTGCGCTCCAGCTGCTCGATCCAGCGGTCCAGCGTGGTCAGCAGCCGGTACTGCTGATCGACCAGGCTCTGCCACAGCGCCGGGTCCATCAGCAGGTCGGCGGCCGCCTCGTCGCCGTACAGCGCCCCGTACTGCACGCTGCCGGGCGGCACCTGCATCCAGAACACGTCGTCGTCGGTGGGTGCCGCGGCCCGCTCCGTGGCCATCGGGGCCTGGAAGAGGACGGTCAGGCCGCGGCCCACGCCCAGGGCGAGGGCGTACTCCAGCGGGCTCGTCGTCGGCGGTACGTACTGGGGGTTGCCGTACTCGTCGTACGACCACGTCTGCGTGCTCGCCGGCTGGTACAGCTCGCGCAGCCCGATCCGGTGCACCACGCAGTCCCGCAGCGGACGCGCGACCAGCGTGTGCTGGGGCCCGGCGACCGGTCCGAGCAGCATCGAGCCGGCCTCCAGGCGGCCCAGGTGGTGCCAGTGGCCCTGTTCCCCGGCGTCGACCGCGAACAGGTCCACCGCGCCGGACGCCACCAGCCACAGCACCTGCGGACCCTCCAGGTCCAGGCGGTTGAAGCCGGCGCGGTCGACCCGGGTGCCCAGGGAGCCGAGCGCCCCGAGGACGAGGTCGCCCTGTCCTTCGTGCGGGGTCGTCATCTCACCGCTCCCTGACCAGCGCCGCGTACACGCCACCGTGCGCGACCAGTTCCTCGTGCCGTCCGCGCTCCACGACGGTGCCGTGCTCGAGTACGACGATCTCGTCGCTGTCCCGGACGGTGCTGAGCCGGTGCGCGATCACCACACAGGCACAGCCGCGCCGGCGCAGGTTGTCCATGACCACCAGCTCGGTCTCCGCGTCCAGGGCGCTGGTCACCTCGTCGAGGACCAGGATGCTGGGCCGGCGCACCAGGGCCCGCGCGATCTCCAGTCGCTGGCGCTGCCCGCCGGAGAAGTTCCGTCCGTCCTGCTCGACCCGGCTGTGGATGCCGCCCGGGCGACGCGCCACCACGTCGTACAGCGCGGCGTCGCGCAGGGCTTCCACCACCGCGTCGTCCGGGACCGACGGGTCCCACAGCGCCACGTTGTCGCGGACGGAGCCCTCGAAGAGGAACACGTCCTGGTCGACGAAGGAGACGGAGGACGCGAGCGCCCCGCGCGGGATGTCCTCCAGCCGCTGACCGTCGACGCGGATCACACCGTCCCACGGGGCGTACAGCCCCGAGATCAGCCGGGACACGGTGGACTTGCCACTGCCCGAGCCGCCCACCAGGGCCACCTGCTGCCCCGGCCCGACGGTCAGGTCGAAGCCGGTGAGCAGGGGCTTGTCGAGCGGGTTGTAGCCGAAGGAGATGTTCTGGAGCTCGACGTGGCCGTGCAGCCGGCGGGTGGAGTCGGCGGTGCCGGGGCGGTCGTAGAGCGGGTCGGTCCGGAAGTTCTCCACGTCCTTCAGCCGGGCCACGTCGGCCGCGAAGTCCTGGATGCGGCCCGCGACGCCGTTCAGCCGGGTCAGCGGGGCCGTGAAGCGGACCACCAGCGCCTGGAACGCGACCAGCAGCCCGACCGAGATGTGCCCCTCGACCGCCCGCATGCCGCCGATCCACAGGATCAGTCCGCTGTTGAGGGTGGCGAGCGTCGGCGCGACCACGCCCAGCCAGGCGCTCGGCACCCCGAGCCGCTGCTGCTCCTCCAGGGTGGTGGCGTGCTGCCCCGCCCACTTGCGGAAGTAGCCGTCCTCACCGCCGGTCGCCTTCATCGTCTCGATCAGTTGCAGGCCGGTGTACGCGGTGTTCGTCAGCCGCGCCGTGTCCGCCCGCAGCTTCGCCGTACGGGTCGCGCGCAGCCGGATGACGATCCGCATCGCGAGGATGTTGAGCAGCGCCACCCCGATGCCCACGAAGGTGAGCTGGGGGTCGTACGTGTACAGCAGTACGGCGTACAGGACGACGACGATCGCGTCGACGCCCGCCGCGGAGAGGTCGCGGGCCAGTGTCTCGGCGACGGCGTCGTTGGACTGCAGGCGCTGCACCAGGTCGGCCGGGCTGCGCTGGGAGAAGAACGTCACCGGCAGCCGCAGCAGATGACGCAGGAAGCGGGCGCTGGAGAGGGTGGAGGAGATGATGCGGCCGTGCAAGAGGTTCGCCTGCTGGAGCCAGGTCAGCACCACCGTGAGCAGCACGCAGGCCGCCATCGACGCGAACAGCACGCCGAGCAGCGAGGTCTGCCCCCCGATCAGGAACATGTCGATGTAGGTGCGGCTGAGCGCGGGCACCGCCGCGCCGACGGCCACCAGCAGCAGGCTCGCCAGCAGGGCGGCGGGCAGCGTGCCCGCGGTGCCGCGCAGCCGGGCCGGCATCGCGCCCAGCACGCCCGGTCTGCGTCCGCCCCGGGTGAAGTCCTCGCCGGGCTCCATGGTCAGCACGACGCCGGTGAAGCTGCCGTCGAAGTCCTCCAGGGACACGAAACGGCGGCCCTTGCCGGGGTCGTTGATGAACACCCCGCGGCGGCCGAAGCGGCGCCCCACGCCGTCGTAGACGACGTAGTGGTTGAACTCCCAGAACAGGATGGCCGGCGCCGTCACCTCGGCCAGGGCGGCCAGGTCCATCTGCATGCCCTTGGCGGTGAAGCCGTAGCCGCGCGCCGCCTTCAGCAGATTGCTCGCCCGGGAGCCGTCGCGGGAGACGCCGCAGGCGATGCGCAGCTCCTCCAGCGGTATGTGCCGGCCGTAGTGGCCGAGCACCATCGCGAGGGAGGCGGCGCCGCACTCCACGGCCTCCATCTGGAGGACGGTGGGTGTGCGGACGGTCTTCGTCCCGCTCCTGGGCACCCTGCGCTTCGGCGGGGCGGCGCGGCGTCTGCCCCGGGTCTCCTGTGCGGTACTCACGGCAGCAGCCAATCGACGGGTCGCTGGTCGGCCAGCCGGATGGAACCCTCGGCCATGGTCATGGAGGTCAGCTCGAACGGCGGCCCGTCCGCGGACGACCACGCGTAGCCGCTCCTCGTGGACTTCGAGGTGTCCAGCCGGACCGTCACCGCCACTGGCCTGCCCTCCTTGGTGAACTGCTCCCCGAGCTGGCTGTCGCCGAGGAACGCGGAGATCGTCCGCGCCGACTGCACGGAGCGGTCCACCGACCTCACCTCGCCGTGCAGGACGCCGTACTCCTGCGTCGGCACCGACTGGACGGTCAGGTCGACGGAGGCGTGCGCGGGGATGGCGGCGGCGTTCTCGGCGGGGACGTACACGGTGGCGTAGAGCGGGTCGCCGGCGTGGGCGACCTTCTCCACGGAGGCGACGTTCGCGCCGGTGTCGATGATCTGCCCGACGGTCGCGGCGAGTGCGCTGACCCGGCCGGCGCCGACCGCGCGGACGACGGTCTCGCCCTCGGCGGTGCGTACCTTCAGCACGGGGGAGTCGGCGGCGAGCCGCTCGCCCTGGCGTGCGAGGACGGCGGTGACCTGGCCGGAGACCGGGCTCTGCAGGAGGTAACTGCCCTGCCCGTGCGTGAGGATGGCGGGTGCGGTGACCGTGGAGGTCACCGAGCCGCTCACCGCCCACACGGACGCGGCGGCCATCGCGACCACCGTCACGGACAGCACCAGCCAGCCCTGCGGGCGGGCGAAACGCACCGGAAGATCGAGCTCCTCCGGTGACTGGAGTTTTGCGAGGGCCTGTTGGCGGAACTGCACGTCGGACGTATCCCAGGGTCTTCCGGCGAAGCCGCGGAGGGCGAACCGCGGCACAACGGCCGAAAAGTCCCGGAGCCTGGATGGCTCCGGGACTCAGCGGCACATGGGCGCGATCAGAGACCGGCGACCAGGCCCGTGACCGGGGCCGTGTTCAGGCCGGTGACACCCTCGACGGTGCCGACGGCCGTGTTGAGCAGGCCCGAGACCGGGGCGATACCGTCCACCAGGCCGGTGACGGTGCCGACGGCGTTGACGTTCAGGCCGCCGGAGACGTTGTCGAGGTCGGCGTCGGAGATCTCGACGGTCTCAACCTGGGGGGTGGAGTTCATGATGGAACTTCCCTTCGTATAGCCATTTCACAAGGGGGGAGCGGCCCCCTCTGGGGACAGATGACGGCCGCGACCGCGGGCGCCGGGCGCCCCTTTCCGGAACCCTCCGCGGCCCCCGCGGTGCGATGGATCAAAACACGCCGCCGGTTCGCGCTTCCAATCAATCACCCCTCTCACCTGGGCGCTTGCGGCCCCCTGGCGCTGAAGCGTGCAGGTGCGGGCACGCCTTCGCGGCGACTTCTTCACATGGTGCGCGACATCGTCCCGTGCCATCCCTTGCCCCGGCGTGGGGGAATCCGGCACACCCGCCCCAAAGGCGTACGGGACGCTCCCGGGTTGTGCAGATCCTCCAACGAGGATGACCGGGTTGGGCATTCGATGTGCAGATTCCCTGAAGCAGTGATTCCGCTCCGTGATCGGAACGGAACGTCGCCGGACGTAAGCGGAGCGTGCTGATCCGGCGTGATTGAACGGCCCGTCCGGCCTGTGCGTACCAACAGCCGTCCAGGCGCCCCCGACAGCTGCCGCACCGGCGGCACGGACCCCGTCCCAGGAGGTCGAGAAGGTTGAGTCACAAGCGAATTCCGAAGCGCAGGGCCGCGATGGCGGCAGGCGGTGTGGTGGCGCTCGGCGCGGCCGCCGTCCTGCTGCCGAACGCCAACGCCTCGCAGGACGGCGGTACCCCGGACGACGCCGCGGCGGCGCCGAGGACCCTGAAGGCGGCAGACGCGTCGGATCTCGCCTCGCGGCTGGCCGGCCTGCTCGGCGACGCCTTCGCCGGGTCGTACTACGACACCGGCGAGCAGCGGCTCGTCGTCAACGTCGTACCCGGCGACGACAACCAGGTCATCGTGCGGGCGAAGAAGGCGGGCGCGGAGGTCCGCGAGGTCGACAACAGCATGGGCGAGCTGAGCGGCGGCGCGCGGACCCTGCGGTCCGAGGCGACCATCCCGGGCACCTCATGGGCGGTCGACCCGCGCACCAACAAGATCCTGGTGACCGCCGACAGCACGGTCACCGGCGCGAAGTGGGACCGACTGGAGTCCACCGTCGAGAGCCTCGGCTCCGGCATGGCGACCCTCAAGAAGTCCGCCGGCACCTTCAAGACGTTCGTGTCGGGCGGCGACGCCGTCTTCGGCGGCGGTGCGCGCTGCTCGCTCGGCTTCAACGTCACCGCCGGCGACGGCTCACCCGCCTTCCTGACTGCCGGTCACTGCGGCGTCGCGGACGACCAGTGGTCCGACGCGCAGGGCGGACAGCCGATCGCCACCGTGGACCAGGCGGTCTTCCCCGGCGAGGGCGACTTCGCGCTCGTCAGGTACGACGACCCCGCCACCGAGGCACCGAGCGAGGTCGACCTCGGGGACCAGACCGTCCGGATCAGCCAGGCCGCGGAGGCGACGGTCGGGCAGCGGGTCTTCCGCATGGGTAGTACGACCGGACTGGCCGACGGCCAGGTCCTCGGCCTGGACGCCACCGTCAACTACCCCGAGGGGACGGTCACCGGCCTCATCCAGACGGACGTGTGCGCCGAACCCGGCGACAGCGGCGGCTCCCTCTTCACCCAGGACGGCCTGGCGATAGGCCTGACCTCCGGCGGCAGCGGCGACTGCGCGGTCGGCGGCGAGACGTTCTTCCAGCCGGTCACCACCGCCCTGGAGGCCGTCGGCGCCACCCTGGGCGGCGACGCGGCGGGAGACGGTGACCAGTCCGGCGGGGAAGAGGCCGGTGCCGGGGGCGCCGGTGACGGTACGGGTGCCGGCAGCGCGGACGGCTCCGGTCCGACGGGCTGATCCGAACCCCCACACCGCGGACACGGGTTTCCGAACCACCGGCCGGCCCCAGTGGGACCGGTCGGCATGGGAGGTCCGGCCCTCCGGCGGGAGGACCGGACCGCCCCCCTTCCCGCACCCCGGCTCCGAGCCCGCGCCCGTCAGGCCCGCCGGGCAGGCGCCCGCGCCTCAGCCGCGCGCCCGCAGCAGCATCAGGGCGATGTCGTCGGGGCGTTCCTCCGCGCCCGCCTCGTGGCTCACCAGGTGGTCGGCGAGCTCGTCCAGGGGCAGGTCCCCGGCCTCGGCCAGCCGGTGCCCCAGGTCGGCGAGGGCGTCCTCGAAGTCGACACCGGGGGACTCCACCAGACCGTCGGTGTAGAGGGCGAGCAGGGAGCCGGGGACGAGATCGACCTCCGTGCGCGGATACGGGGCCGAGGCGTCGATGCCCAGCAGGGGGCCGCCGGCGACCTCGAGCACGCCCACCCGCCCGTCCGGACGGCGCAGCAGCGGCGGCGGATGACCCGCGCGGGCCAGCACGGCCCGGCCGCGACCCGGGTCGATCCGCAGGTACAGACAGCTGACGAACAGCTCGGTGCCCAGATCGATCAGCAGCCGGTTGGTGCTGCGCACGACCTCCTCGGGCACCTGGCCGACGGTCGTGTACGCGCGGACCGCGGTGCGCACCTGCCCCATCAGCCCGGCCGCGGTCACGTTGTGCCCCTGGACGTCCCCGATCACCGCCGCCGCCGTGCCCCGGCCCGGCACCAGGTCGTAGAAGTCGCCGCCGATGTCCATGCCCCGGGTGGCCGGCAGATAGCGGGCGGCGGCCTCGATACCGGGCAGCGCGGGCAGCGAGTGCGGCAGCAGGGCCTCCTGCAGCCCGTGCGCCAGCCGCTGCTTGGCGTCGTAGAGCAGGGCCCGGTCCAGGGCCTGTGCCACCAGTCCGGCCAGGCTGGTCAGGATCGCCCGTTCCTCCGTCGTGAAGGAGTGCGGCCGCTCGTAGGCGAGCACACAGGTGCCCACCGGCCGCCCCGAGGTGATCAGCGGAAGGAAAGCCCAGGCCGCGAAGTCGTCCTGTCTGCTCTGCCGCGCCGGGTACAGGCGTTCCAGCTGCTCCGCCGACTCGAAGAACGCGGGCACCCCCGTCCTCAGCACCTGCGTACCCGGGAGCTTCGCGGTCAGCGGCATCCCCTCGAAGCGCTCCACGGCGAACGGGTCCGGATACCCGCGGTGCCCCAGCACGTGCAGCCGGCCGGCCCGCGAACCGAGGACGACCAGACCCTGACTGCCCACGGTCGGGGCGATCTCGTCCGCGATCAGCTGCACCACGTCCTGCACACTCACCGCCTCGGACAGCGCGCCGGTCAGGCCGACCACCTGGGAGATCGTCACCAGCCGGGGCGGGGCGGCCGCGTCCGTGGCCGGCCCGCCCCGGCCCGGCCGTGACACCCCGCGGGCTCTGACGATCCGGACGCTGAGCCCGGTCCGGGTCGGATACAGCCGGAACGACAGCCAGGCGCCGGGCGGACGCAGCGCCACGAAGGACGTGGGACGCTGGCTGAGCAGCGCGGCCCGGTACCGGTCCTCGTACACCGGGTCGTTGAGCCACGGGACCGACGTCCACAACTGGGTGCCGAGCAGTCTGTCGACCGGCACGTCCATGAGCTCGGCCGCCGCCGGGCTGGCGAAGCCGACGCGTCCGTGCAGGTCGAGGGAGCACAGCCCGTACGGCAGCCGCCCCACCATCCGTACGGCCTCCAGCGAACCGAGTGTGCCGGGCGCGCCTGTGGCCACCGGGGCGGCCAGCAGATCGGGTTCCGGATGCACGGGCAGGCTCGCCTCGGCCGCCCGTTCCAGCCGGAGCGCGAGCCGTGCGCAGGCCGCCGTCAGCTGCTCGTGTTCCCGTTCGGACAGCTCCGCGGGGCGTGTACCGGGCCAGGTCAGGAAGACCGCGCCGTACGCCGTGGACTCGGTGGCGACGGGCAGCGCGACCAGGGCGAACGGGTAGGGCAGGACCACGGCGACGCGGGGATAGCGCCGGGCCATCTCCTCACCGTCGCCGACCCAGATGAGCCGTCGCTCACGCACCGCGTCCGCCACCGGGATCGGCGCGTGCAGCGCCACCCGTTCCCAGGGCGCGGCGAACGCCCTCGGCAGCCCGGCCATCACGGCCATCTTCAGCGAGGGCGGGTCCGCGCCGAGCAGGTACACCGCCCCGGAGTGCGCGTGTACCTCCTCCATCATCGAGGCCAGCGCCAGGGACAGCACCGGGCTTCCGTCCGACGTCCACGATGCGGAAGGCACGGACGACGAGGAGGACGTGGACGCGGAGGAGGAGAAGGACCCGGACGAGGAGGAGGGCGAGGACGAGGGCGAGGACGACCGATCGTCGGACACGCCGACCACCTCCTCGCACGGCCACCCCGGTGGCCCCCGCTTCCAATCTCCTCCCCCTGGGCCCGCCACGCACGGCGAGCGTCGCATCGGCACGTCCCCACCAGGCCCGCGACTCCCCTTCGTGCCCCTGATCCGCCGTTTCCCCGCCCGCAGGGGCTGCGCAGGTGTCCCATAAGCGCTGTAATGGCGGCGTGGTCAGTGAGGGCGGTGCGGGACGCGGATCGAGAACGCCGCGTACCGAGGGTGCCCTGAAGGCGATCGCGTCCGGCCCGGACCCGGGTGAGCGCCTGCGCCGTGTCCTGGAACAGGCGCTGGTCTTCGCCGGCGCCTCCTTCGCCGCCCTCTACACGCCCGGCGAGAACCGCGAGCTGCTCTGCCTGGTCGAGTCGGCCGGTGTGCCGCGGACCCTGTACGGCGTGCGCGACAGCTACCCGGCGGCCGGCGGCTCCCCCGTGGCGGACGCCCACCGCGGCGGGACACCGGTGTGGCTCGGGCCCGAGGAGTTCGCCGGGTCGGCCGAGTCGCGACGTGTGCCGTCGAGCGGCTTCTCCCTCGCCACCCTGCCCGTGCGCGGGGACGGAGGCGGGTGCCTCCTCGCCCTGACCGAGCGCCCCGAGGGCTTCGACAGCGACGACCGCGCGTGCCTCGAACTGATCGCCGAAGCCCTCACCTGCCCCGTCCCGGCCGCGGCCGCCAAGGACGAGGGGGCCAGGGAGCTTCAGCCGGGCGCCTTCACCCTGGCCATGGACACCGGCCGGGTCGAGGTCGGCGACGACATCCTGCGCCTGTTCGGCCTCGCCCCGGGCGAGTTCGACGGCAAGGTCGAGACGCTGCTGGGCCTGACGGTGCCGGAGGACCTGCCCTCGCTGATGTCGGTGACGGAGGCCGACCACATGTCCATCGGCGACCGCGAGCTGGAGTTCCGGGTGCTCCGGCCCACCGGCCCGCCGAAGTGGCTCCGGCTGAGCGGGCGCCTGCTGCCCGGCGGCGAGGGCCACCCGGCCCGCCTCATGGGGACGGTCGTCGACGCCTCCACCCTGCGCCCGGACGTGACCGACGTGGCCCGCGTCCAGCGTCTGGCCGCCGCGCTGGCCACCGCCGGCACCGTCCGCGACGTCAGCCAGGCCGTGGTCGCCGCCCTGCGCAGGCCGCTGCGCGCCGACCGGATCGCGCTGGCCGAGGTCGAGAACGACCGGCTGGTCGTCACCGTCCTCGACCCGCCCGAGCCCGAGTCCTGGCCCGAGCTGTGGCGGCTGGAGTGGCGCACCGAGTGGCCCGACGCGCCCGTCCGGGCCATGCCCACCCTCGCCGCCGCGCTGCGCGAGGGCCGCGCCCGGATCTGGCCCGCCGGCACCGGCGACCTGGAACCCGCCCTCGCCGACGTCGGCCCCGGCGGCCTCGCGGTACTGCCGCTGCCCGCGGCCGGCCGCATCGCCGGCGCCTGCCTGATCGGCTGGGACACCCCGCACGACTTCGGCCCCGACGAACGAGCCCTGCTCACCGCCTCCGCCGGCCTCGCCGGGCAGGCCCTGATGCGCGCCCACGCCTTCGACGCCGAGCACGAACTCGTCGGCATGCTCCAGCGCCAGCTGCTCCCGCGCCGCCTGCCGAAGCTGCCCGGCGCGGTCGCCGTCGCCCGCTACCTGCCCAGCACGGCCGGACTCGAGCTGGGCGGCGACTGGTACGACGTGATCCCGCTGCCCGACCATCACGTCGCCCTGGTCATCGGCGACGTCCAGGGCCACAGCGCCGCCGCCGCCACCCTCATGGGCCAGATGCGTACGGCCCTGCGCGCCTACGCCGTCGAGGGCCATCCGCCGGACGTGGTGGTCTCCCACGCCAACCGGCTGCTGATGGACATGGAGAGCGACCTCTTCGCGACCTGCGTCTACGTCGACCTCGACATGGAGGAGGGCTCCGCCTGGTGCGTCCGGGCCGGGCATCCGCCCCCGGTACTGCGCCACCCCGACGGCACGACGGAGATCGCGGAGGTGGAGGGCGGCCCCCCGCTGGGCGTGCTGACGCAGGCCGACTTCCCCATGAGCCCGCTGGGGCTCGGGCCCGGCACGCTGATCGCCCTCACCACGGACGGTCTCGTGGAGTCCGCCGACGCCGACATCGACGAGGGCCTGGACCGCTTCGCGCACGCGCTGGGCGCCGCCGACCCCGCACACCTCGGGCTCGTCGCCGACGCCCTGCTCGGCGACGCCCGCCGCAGCGACGACGTCGCCCTCCTGCTGGTGCGCTACGACGGCATGGCCCTGCGCCCGCTGCGGGAGAGCTGGTCGGTGTGGCGGCTGCCCGAGGCCGTGCGGCACGCCCGGCGCTTCACCCGGCGCACCCTGCGCGTCTGGGGGGTCTCGGACGACGCCGTCGACGGCGCCCTCCTGATCGTCTCCGAACTGGTCACCAACGCCCTGGTGCACACGGACGGCAAGGTCCGTCTCGACCTCACTCTGATCGGCGACCGGCTGCGCGTCGCGGTCGCCGACGCCTCGCCCCGTACGCCCGTCAAGCCGACCAGCATCGGCTGGGAGGCGACGGGCGGCCGCGGCATCCTCCTGGTCGAGGCGATGTCGGCGACGTGGGGGACGCTGCCGGTCAGCGGCGGCAAGCAGGTCTGGAGCGAGATCCCGCTGGGCCGGTGAGCCTCCCCTCGGCGGCCTACCGGTTCGGCACCGCACCGGATCGGCACCGACGACGAGGTGCCGGCACCGCCGCGCCGGGTACCCGCCGGCCAGACCACGAGCGAGCGAAGGAACGAGGCAACACGCCATGACCCAGTACGTCCGCGACATCATGACCGGCGACCCGGTGACCGTGGAGCCGCAAGCCTCCGTCACCGCGGTGGCCCGCATCATGCGTGACCAGGACCTCGGTGCCGTCCTGGTCACGGACGGCGACGAACTGCGCGGGCTGGTCACCGACCGCGACCTGGTGATCCGGTCCGTCGCGCAGGGCGGCGACCCGGAACAGACCACCGTGGCCGGCGCGTGCAGCGACGACATGGTGACCGTACGGTCCGACGAGGAGCTGAGCCACGCCGTCCGGCTGATGCGCGAGCACGCCGTACGCCGTGTCCCCGTCGTCGACGACGGCCGCCCGGTGGGCATCGTCTCCCTCGGCGACCTGGCCATGGAGCGCGACCCGGAGTCGGCGCTGGGCGACATCAGCGTGGCTCGGCCCAACCCGTAGGGGTGCGGGGCGCCCGGCGTTTCACGCGGTCACGGCCGGGGACCCGTAGGTCAACGGCACCGGACGCGGAAGGAAGATGATGCCTCGTGACCGCTGACACCAGCGAGAAACCCGTTGCCCGTCGCCTGGAGACGGGCTGGTCGAAAGCCCGCCGCCTGCGCGGCAGGGGCGTGATGCGCACCTGGATACCGGCCGTCGAGGACGGCAACGTCGCACGCGCACCGCGATCGGGCCAGGAGTCGAACATCGTCCGGGGCGAGGACTGACCGACCGAGCCCCGTGGGCGGTGGAGACCGCCCAGCGCGCCGGCCTTCGTGCCGGCGCGGTGCGCGTCCGGGCCGGCCGCGGACCACACGGGGCACGCGGGTAACGTCAAGGCGCCCCCGCAGCCCCCGCGGCTCTGTCCCCACCCGTACGTCCCACCGCAGCAAGGCACAGCACCGCTCATGAACCTCCTGGTCACCGGCGCCGCCGGATTCATCGGCTCCCGGTACGTCCGGACGCTCCTCGCCTCCGACGCGCCCGAGCCGCCGAGGGTCACGGTGCTGGACAGCCTCACCTACGCGGGCACCCTCGCCAACCTCGACCTCGGCCACCCCCGGCTCGACTTCGTGCACGGCGACATCCGTGACGCCGCGCTCGTCGACAAGCTGATGGCCGGGACCGACGAGGTGGTGCACTTCGCCGCCGAGTCCCACGTCGACCGCTCGATCGACGCCGCCGCCGACTTCGTCCTCACCAACGTCGTCGGCACCCGGACTCTGCTGGACGCGGCCCTGCGTCACGGTGTGGGCCCCTTCGTGCACGTCTCCACCGACGAGGTCTACGGCTCCGTGGACTCCGGATCGGCGACGGAGGACCACCCGCTGCGGCCGAGCTCCCCGTACTCCGCCTCGAAGGCGTCGGGCGACCTGCTGGCCCTCGCGTACCACCGCACCCACGGCCTGGACGTACGCGTCACCCGGTGCTCCAACAACTACGGACCGCACCAGTTCCCCGAGAAGCTCGTGCCGCTGTTCGTCACCCACCTCCTCGACGGCCTGCCGGTCCCGTTGTACGGGGACGGGCGCAATGTCCGCGACTGGCTGCATGTGGACGACCACTGCCGGGGCGTCGACCTGGTGCGGACCCTGGGCCGGGCCGGCGAGGTGTACAACATCGGCGGCGGCACCGAGCTGACCAACCACGATCTCACTGGCCTGCTCCTCGACGCCTGCGGCGCCGGCTGGGACCGGGTGGTGCACGTCGAGGACCGCAAGGGCCACGACCTGCGCTACTCCGTCGACTGGAGCAAGGCCCGCGACGAACTGGGCTACCGTCCCCGCCGCGACTTCACGGCCGGGCTGGCCGGGACCGTCGCCTGGTACCGGGACAACCGTTCATGGTGGGAGCCGCTCAAGCGACGCGTCGCGCCATGAGGTCCCTCCGTCACACCGGCCGTTACGCTGGGCACGTGCGCCTGCTGCTCGTGTCCGACACCCATCTGCCGAAGCGGGCGAAGGAACTGCCCGCGCCGCTGCTGGCGGAAATCCCGCGGGCCGACGTCGTCCTGCACGCGGGGGACTGGGTCGACACCGCCACCCTCGACCTGCTGGAGAGCCGCAGCCGAAGACTCGTCGGCGTGTACGGCAACAACGACGGGCCCCCTCTGCGCGCCCGGTTGCCCGAGGTGGCGTACGCCGACCTCGGCGGCCTGAGCTTCGCGGTGGTCCACGAGACGGGCGCCGCCCAGGGCCGCGAGGCACGCTGCGCGGCCCGTTTCCCGGACCTCGACGTCCTGGTCTTCGGGCACAGCCACATCCCCTGGGACACCACCGCGGACACCGGCCTGCGCCTGCTCAACCCGGGCTCGCCGACCGACCGGCGCCGTCAGCCGCACTGCACCTACATGACGGCCACGGTCGCCGACGGCCGACTCGGGGACGTCGAGCTGCACCGGCTCCCGCGGCGGTAGGCGGACACCCGTGAGCGGCGCGGCCGCGGCCCGCGCGCGTCCGGCGCCGCTCAGCCGCCGGCGGCCAGGAACTGGGTCGCCGCCAGCTCCGCGTACAGCGGATCGGCGGTCACCAGCTCCCGGTGCGTGCCGACCGCGCGGACGCGCCCCGCGTCCATCACCACGATCCGGTCGGCCATCGTCACCGTGGAGAGCCGGTGGGCGACGACCAGCACCGTGGTCGTGCGGGCCACGTCGGCCACGGTGTCGCGCAGCGCCGCCTCGTTGACCGCGTCCAGCTGCGAGGTCGCCTCGTCGAGCAGCAGCAGCCGGGGACGCCGCAGCAGGGCCCGGGCGATGGCCACCCGCTGACGCTCACCGCCCGACAACCTGGTGCCGCGGTGCCCCACCAGCGTGTCCAGGCCGTTCGGCAGCCGGGCGACCAGACCGTCGAGCCGGGTCGTCTTGACCACCGCGGCGAGGGCACCGTCGTCCGCCTCCGGGTTGCCCAGCAGCAGGTTGTCCCGCAGCGAGCCGGACAGTACCGGGGCGTCCTGCTCCACGTACCCGATCGCCGCACGCAGCGAGGCCAGCTCCCAGTCCGCCAGGCTCCGTCCGTCCAGCGTGATCTCCCCCGAACCGGGGTCGTAGAACCGCTCGATGAGGGAGAAGACGGTGGTCTTGCCAGCGCCGGACGGTCCGACGAACGCCGTCATGCCCCGGGCCGGCACGTCGAAGGTCACCCCGTGGTGGATGTACGGCAGGTCGTCGGCGTAGCGGAAGCGGACGTCCTGGAAGGCCACCGCGGCCGGTTCCGCGCCCGGGGACGGCAGTGGGGCGGGGCGGACCGGCGGCTCCGCGGGCAGCCGCAGCGCGTCCTGGATGCGCGCGAGTGCCGCCTTGCCCGTCTGGTACTGCGTGACGGCACCGACGACCTGCTGTATCGGCGACATCAGATAGAAGACGAACAGCAGGAACGCGACCAGCGTGCCGACGTCGATCGCCTCCGTCGCGACCCGCGCACCGCCCACCGCGAGCACCGTGATGAAGGCGATCTGCATGGCCAGCCCGGCCGTGTTGCCCGCGGCGGCCGACCACTTGGCGGCCCGCACACTCTGCCGCCACGACTCCTCGGCGGCCGCGTGCAGCGCCCGCTCCTCCCGGGGCTCGGCGCCGGAGGCCTTCACCGTGCGCAGCGCGCCGAGGATCCGCTCCAGCGCGGCACCCATCACGCCCACCGCGTCCTGCGCCTGCCGGCTCGCCCGGTTGATGCGCGGCACGATCAGCCCCAGGACCGTCCCCGCCCCCAGCACCACCGCCAGCGTCACCCCGAGAAGCACCGGGTCGACCAGGCCCATCATCACCAGCGTCGCCACCAGCGTGAGCCCGCCGGTGCCGAGCCCGACGAGGGAGTCGGTGGTGACCTCGCGCAGCAGGGTCGTGTCGGAGGTGATCCGGGCCATCAGGTCACCCGGCTCGGTGCGGTCCACGGCCGTGATGCGCAGCCGCAGCAGATACGACGACAGGGAGCGCCGCGCGCCGAGCACCACCGACTCGGCGGTGCGCCTCAGCACGTACGAACCCAGCCCGCCCAGCGCCGCGTTGGCGACCACGAGGCCCGACATGGCCAGCAGCGCGCCCGCGATGGTGCGGTCGTGCGACAGGTCGTCGATCAGCTCCCGCGCCACCAGCGGCAGCATCAGCCCGGTGGCTCCCGTGGCCAGCGACAGCAGGGCGCCCGCCAACAGGGTGCGGCGGTGCGGCCGTACGTATGTCAGGAGCAGTCGCCAGGCGGGGGGACCGGTCTCCGTCTCTGCGGTGCTCACGGCACTCCTTCGGCAGGTGGGCGGACGACTCAGGCTACGCCGGGGCCCTGCGGCACCGCCCGCCGGTTCGCGGGCGGGAACCCGGCGCACCCTCCATACCGCCTGTCACCTGCCCTTTGCCGAGCGGTTGCGCGTAGGGTCGTCAGGAACGCTGAACGGCCGAAGAAGGAGTCAGGACCATGGCGCAGGAAGTACGCGGCGTGATCGCACCGGGCAAGGACGAGCCCGTGCGGATCGAGACGATCGTCGTGCCCGATCCCGGACCGGGAGAGGCCGTGGTCAGTATCCAGGCCTGTGGGGTGTGCCACACCGACCTGCACTACAAGCAGGGCGGCATCAGTGACGACTTCCCCTTCCTGCTGGGCCACGAGGCCGCGGGCGTGGTCGAGTCGGTCGGCGCAGGCGTCACCGACGTCGCCCCCGGTGACTTCGTGATCCTCAACTGGCGCGCGGTGTGCGGCAAGTGCCGGGCCTGTCTGCGCGGCCGGCCCTGGTACTGCTTCGACACCCACAACGCCGAGCAGAAGATGACCCTCGCCTCGACCGGGCAGGAGCTCTCCCCGGCCCTCGGCATCGGCGCCTTCGCCGAGAAGACGCTGGTCGCCGCCGGACAGTGCACCAAGGTCGACCCGGCCGTCTCCGCACAGGTGGCAGGCCTGCTGGGCTGCGGGGTGATGGCCGGCATCGGCGCCGCGATCAACACCGGGAACGTCGGCCGCGGTGACACCGTCGCCGTCATCGGCTGCGGCGGCGTCGGTGACGCGGCGATCGCCGGATCCCACCTGGCCGGGGCCGCGAAGGTCATCGCCGTGGACATCGACGACCGCAAGCTGGAGACCGCCCGGGGCATGGGCGCCACCCACACCGTCAACTCCCGCGACAACGACCCCGTCGAGGCGATCCGCGAGCTGACCGGCGGCTTCGGCGCCGACGTCGTCATCGAGGCGGTCGGCCGCCCGGAGACGTACCGGCAGGCCTTCTACGCCCGCGACCTGGCCGGCACCGTCGTCCTGGTCGGCGTACCGACGCCCGAGATGAAGCTGGAACTGCCGCTGCTGGACGTCTTCGGGCGCGGCGGCTCGCTGAAGTCGTCCTGGTACGGCGACTGCCTGCCCTCCCGTGACTTCCCGATGCTCATCGACCTCCACCTCCAGGGCCGCCTGGACCTGGGCAAGTTCGTCACGGAGACCATCCAGCTGGACGAGGTCGAGAAGGCCTTCGAGCGGATGCACGCCGGTGACGTGCTGCGTTCGGTCGTGGTGCTGTGATGGCCGCCCGTATCGAACGCCTCGTCACCTCCGGTCAGTTCAGCCTCGACGGCGGCACCTGGGACGTCGACAACAACGTCTGGCTCGTCGGTGACGACCACGAGGTCATCGTCATCGACGCCGCTCACGACGCCGACGCGATCGCCGAGGCCGTCGGCGACCGCCGGCTCACCGCCATCGTGTGCACCCACGCCCACAACGACCACGTGAACGCCGCGCCCGCCCTGGCCGAGCGCACCGGCGCCGTCATCTGGCTGCACCGCGACGACCTGCCGCTGTGGCGGCAGACCCATCCCGACCGGGACCCCGACGCCTGGCTGAAGGACGACCTCGTCATCGAGGCCGCCGGAGCCGACCTGACGGTCCTGCACACTCCGGGGCACGCGCCCGGCGCGGTCTGCCTGTACGACCCGGGACTCGGCGCCGTCTTCACCGGCGACACCCTCTTCCAGGGCGGGCCCGGCGCCACCGGCCGTTCCTACTCCGACTTCCCGACCATCATCGACTCGATCCGCGACCGGCTGCTGGTTCTTCCACCCGAGACGAAGGTCCACACCGGCCACGGCGACCCGACCACCATCGGCGCCGAGGCCCCGCACCTGGACGAGTGGATCAAGCGCGGGCACTGACACGCCTAAAAGATGACAGAGGATGTCCGGTTTCCGGGGCACTCTCGATCACGACATCGCTCGTGCGCGAGAGGAACGGGAGCCGGACATGGCAGGGTCACCGAAACAGTCACCGGAGAAACCGCTGGCAGGTAGGGTCGCACTGGTCGCCGGGGCGACCCGGGGCGCCGGACGCGGCATCGCCGTCGAACTGGGCGCGGCCGGCGCCACCGTCTACGTCACCGGCCGCAGCACCCGCGCCCGGCGCTCGGAGTACGACCGCCCCGAGACCATCGAGGACACCGCCGACCTGGTCACCGAGGCCGGCGGCCAGGGCATCGCCGTACCGACCGACCACCTCGATCCGGCGCAGGTCGCCGCACTGATCGACCGCGTCGGCCGCGAACAGGGCCGCCTCGACGTCCTGGTCAACGACATCTGGGGCGGCGAGAACCTCTTCGACTGGGAGAACCCCGTCTGGGAACACGACCTGGACGACGGCCTCAGGCTCCTGCGGCTCGCGGTCGAGACCCACGCCGTCACCAGCCACCACGCCCTGCCGCTGCTGCTGCGCCACCCCGGCGGACTGGTCGTCGAGGTCACCGACGGCACCGACGACTACAACCGCGACCACTACCGCGTCTCCTTCTTCTACGACCTCGCCAAGACGTCCGTCCTGCGCATGGCCTTCGCCCTCGGCCACGAACTCGGCCCGCGCGGCGCGACGGCCGTCGCGCTCACCCCCGGCTGGCTGCGCTCGGAGATCATGCTCGACCACTTCGGCGTACGCGAGGAGAACTGGCGCGACGCCCTCGACCGCGTCCCGCACTTCGCCATCTCCGAGACGCCCCGCTACGTCGGCCGCGCCGTCACCGCTCTCGCCGCCGACCCGGACGTGGCGCGCTTCAACGGCCGGTCCCTCTCCAGCGGCGGCCTCGCCCAGGAGTACGGCTTCACGGACCTCGACGGCAGCCGCCCGGACGCCTGGCGCTACATCGTCGAGGTCCAGGACGCGGACAAGCCGCCCGACGTCACCGGTTACCGCTGACGGGCGGCAGCGGCCGGCGGGCCGCGTGGCCCGGCGGCAGCGCCAGATCCTTCCGTACGGCCGTGTAGTAGCCCTCACGTCCGGCGCGCTGCCGCTCCAGCAGGGCCTGCCAGGCGTCGGGGTCACGCGTCTCCTCGCGCAGGAAGTGTTCCATCTCCATCACCGTCAGGACCCAGGCCCGGGCCTTCTCCACCACCTCCGGGCCGCCCAGCAGGATCAGCGCCTCGCCTGCCGGGTCCCGGGCGAGGGTCGCCTCGGCCTGGGCGGGCGCGGCCTCCCGCGGGGGCAACGGGTGCGGGTGCGGGTCGTTGCCGAGGTGCGCGGCGATCCGGTACGTCAGCGTGACGGAGGTCTTGAGGGTGCGCGCGTAGTCGGCGTAGACCGCGAGCCTGCGCTCCTCCCAGCGGGCCGCGGTCTCGCGGCAAAACCGGGCCCGGTCGCTGCGGACCACGGCGAGATACGAACCGAGCGCTCCGACGACGACACCTATGAGCGCGGGGAGTTGCTGCAGGAACTCGGACATGGGCGCACGCTACCTGCCGCGGTGATCGCCGCGGCAGTACCGTCGGGCCATGACGGACACAGGGCGGTTCACCGACCACGGAGTACTGATCACGGGCGCCGCCCGGGGCATCGGCGCGGCCACCGCGCGCCGGTTCGCCGCCGAGGGCGCGCGGGTGCTGCTGACCGACGTGGACGCCTCGGCCGCGCGGCGCACGGCGGCGGAGCTGACGGAACACGGGCTCACCGCCGAGGCGTTCGTCTGCGACGTGGCCGACCGGGCCTCCGTCGAGGCGGCCGTCGCCCACGCCGTGGACACCTTCGGCACCCTCGACGTGCTGGTCAACAACGCCTACGCCTGTACGCCCGACGCCCCGCTCTTCGAGGACGAACCGGACGAGGCGTGGGCCCGCGACCTCGACGTCACCCTCACCGGCGCCTACCGCTGCTGCCGCGCCGCTCTGCCTCACCTGGCGGCCTCGGGGCGCGGCGCCGTCGTGAGCGTCGGCTCGGTCAACGGCGTCCAGGACTTCGGCAACCACGCCTACAGCGCCGCCAAGGCGGGCCTGGCCTCCCTCACCCGCACCCTCGCCGGGCACGCCGCGCCGCGCGGTGTCCGCGTCAACCTCGTGACGCCGGGGACCGTGCGCACCACGGCCTGGGAGGGGCGGGAGGAGGACCTGGCGGCGGTCCGGCGGCTGTACCCGCTGGGGCGGGTCGGCGAACCGGAGGACATCGCGGCGGCCGTCGCCTTTCTCGCCTCGCGCGACGCGTCCTGGATCACCGGCACCACCCTGGTCGTCGACGGCGGTCTGACCGCGGTGAACACCGGGTTCCGGCAGGCGGTCCAGGAGTGGGACGACACGGACTGACGGCGGCCGACAGGCCGGGAGACCGGGCCGGGAGACCGGGCCGGGACGGCTGGCGAAGGGCGACGCCGTCCACGTGTACGGCCGCGAGCCGGGCACCCGGCGGACCCGGGCACCCGGCGGACCCGGGCGCCCGGCTCACGCCTTCGGGTCACAGCTGCGGAGCGTCCCCGAAGTCCGGGATCTCCAGCCTGGCCCCGCCCTGCCGCGCGGACTCGTGCGCGACGATGCCCGGCAGGGTGTAGCGGGCCGCCACCCACGCGTTGACGGGCGGCAGGGTCCGGGAGTTGACCGCGGTCACGAAGTCGTCCGCGAGGAAGTGGTGGCTGCCCTCGTGTCCGTTGCGCATCTCGTCGAACTCCCGCGGCAGCCGCGCCCGGTCGTGCACCGGCGCCGAACCCGAGGTGAAGGCGGCCCGCAGCTCCGGCGCGATGTGCTGGAGGGACGGATCGTCGGGGGACGTGGTCGGCTTGGGCTCCAGCAGCTCGCTGATGTCCTCCACTCCGGTCTTGTCCTGCCACAGCGCCACCGTGGCGAGCTGCTCCATGCTCGCCTCGGTACCGAAGAACCGGAAACGGGACTCACGGATGTGTGAGGGATAGCCGACCCGCCGGAACTCGTTCGTACGGAACGACCCGCCGCCGGCCACCTCGAACAGCGCCGTCGCGTTGGAGACGTCGTTGTCGAACTGGCTGACCGACCGGTCGAAGACACCGTCGCCGCGCTCGTCCACCACCCCCAGCGCCGAGACACTGACCGCGTGCGTCTGCCAGGCGCCCAGCACCCCGCCCACCGAGTGCGTCGGGTACAGCAGCGGTGGATAGCTGGCGGTGGACTTCCACCCCTCGCCGCCGCTGTACTGGTACGCCTCGTAGAAGCCCAGGTCCATGTCGTGGACGTAGTCGCCCTCGGCGTAGAAGAGCCGACCGAAGGCGCCCTCGGCGATCCGGTTGCGGGCGTGCACGGTCGCCGGGTTGTACTGGCTGGTCTCGCCCATCATGTAGGTCAGTCCGGTCGACTTGACCGCGTCGAGGATCTCCGCGATCTCCTGCGTACTGATCGCCATGGGCACGGCGGAGAACACGTGCTTGCCCGCGCCCAGCCCTTGGAGGACCAGCGGGGCGTGTGTCCAGCGCTGCGTGAAGATCGCGACGGCGTCGACCGCCCTGGACTCCAGCATCGCCTCATAGGTCGGGAAGGTGCCGGCGAGACCTTCGGCGGCGGTGAGCTGTTCGGCCCGTTGTGGCAGCAGGTCGGTGACGTACACGTCACTCACACCCGGGTGGGCTTGGAACAGCTTGGCGAACTGGCCGGAGAACTGGCCTGCGCCAACGATGCCGAGGGAGAACGTCATGAATGATGTGCCTTTCACTGGTCGAGGATCAGGTTGATCTGGTCGTTGGTCTCGTCGAGGCCGCTCACCGGTTTTCCGCCGCCGTAGACGTCCTGCATGGCGGGGCGCATGAGGGCCTGCACGTCCGCGGCGTAGTTGGTGATGGGGTAGGAGAAGGTCCGGAAGTTCTCCTTGTCGTCGACCGGCCGGGTGAAGGCCGTCACGTCGATGCCCTTCTCCTCGTAGGCCGCGACGGCCGCCTCGGTGCCGCCGGGCGTGGCCGGGAAGACGATGCCGTAGCCGCCCACGGTGCGCTGGCACTCCTCGGAGGCCAGGTACTTCACCCACTTCATGGCGCCCGGCTTGTTGCGGGCGTCCTTGGTGACGGAATCCGCGAGGCCGTTCATCATCGTGGCCCGCTTGCCCGTCGGGCCGGCCGGAGTGACGGCGGTGGCGAAGTCCACGCCCTCGAAGCCGGCGTACGTCGAGAGCATCCACGCCCCGTCGAAGGCGGTGGCCGCCTTGCCTGCGGCGACCTGGGCGTTGGCCTGGTTGGACACGGAGTAGTCGGTGAAGGGGGCCATGTATCCCTTGTCCGCCAGTCCGAAGTACCACTCGATCATCGACTGGAAGGTGTCGTCGTCGTACCGGTACTCGGTGCCCCACCGCTCCTTGTCCGTGTAGGTCCACCCGGCGGACGCGGCGAAGTGGCTCCAGGTGGTCTGGCCGTCGCCGTCACCGCCCCCGTTGGTGGCCAGGCCGTAGACCTCGACGTTGTCCTTGTCGAAGCCGGGCTCGTCGCCCCGTCTGCCCTTCTCGTCCACGGTCAGGTGCGCGACGGCCTTCTCGAAGGTGCCGCCGTCCCGCGGGTTCCAGGACAGGCCGCCCAGCTCCTCGGCGCTCAGCCCGGCGTCCTTGGCCATCTTCTCGTTGTAGAAGAGGGCGACGGTGTCCCAGTCCTTGGGGACGCCGTAGCGGTGGCCGTCCTCGCCGAGCCAGCTGGCGGCCAGACCGGGCTGGTAGTCGGAGTCCTCGATACCCAGGTCGTCGAGCGGCTCCAGCACCTTGAGGTCGGCGAACTGGCCGAACTTCTGGATGTGGTCGGTGAACACGTCGGGCTGGGTGCCCGCGATGAAGCTCGCGGTGAGCTTGGTCCAGTAGTCGTCCCAGCCCATCTGGGAGATCTTGACGTCCAGGCCCGGGTTCCGCTTCTCGAAGTCCTCGGCGCACGCCTGGTACGCGGGCAGCTGGTTGGTGTCCCAGAGCCAGTACGTCACCGTGTTCGCGGACGATCCGGCGCCGCCGCCCCCAGCGCAGCCGCTCACCAGGGACAGCGCCAGCGCCCCGGTCAGAGCGGCGGCCGTACGAAATCGCATGTCCGTCCCCTCACTTGATGCCGGTGAAGCTGATGGTGGTGACGATGCGGCGCGCGAAGAGACCGAAGAGCAGCAGCATCGGCAGGGCCGCGATGAGCGTGGCCGCCATCAGGCCGGACCAGTCGGTCCCGGTCGTCGGGGTCTGCGCGCGGAAGACGGCCAGCGCCACGGTGAGCACGCGCGAGCTGTCGCTGTAGGAGACCATCAGCGGCCAGAAGTAGTCGTTCCAGGACGTGATGTAGGTCAGCACGGCCAGTGTCAGTACGGGCGTCGCCGCCATCGGCAGCAGCACCCGGAAGAAGACCCGCACCTTCCCGGCGCCGTCCAGCAGGGCCGCCTCCTCCACTTCCAGGGGGATGCTCATGAAGAACTGCCGCAGGAAGAACACCGCGAACGGGGTCATGAACATCGTAGGCAGGGCGATGCCCAGCAGGGAGTCCACCAGGCCGAGTTCCTTGACGAGGATGAAGTTCGGCAGCAGGGTGAAGATCGCCGGCACCATCAGTCCCGCCAGGAACAGGCCGAACACGGCGTCCCGGCCCCGCCAGCGCAGCCGGGCGAAGGCGTACGCGGCCATGGCCGAGAAGAGGATCTGGCAGACGGTGATCAGGGTGGAGACGAACACCGAGTTGAGCAGGTACCGCCAGAACCTCAGTCCGCTGCCCGAGCCGCCCTGTGCGATCGCCTCCTCGGAGGACTGCAGGCCGAGCGCCCGCTCGAAGCCGCCGGTGGTCGGGTCGACCGGCAGCGGGTCGGCGGGGTGGCCGGCCAGTCCGCTGTTGGTGGACAGAGCGGTGCGCAGGATCCAGTAGAAGGGCAGCAGGGTGATGAGCACGATCGCGGCCATCACCGCCCAGGCCACGATCCGCCCGGGGGAGAGCCGCCCGCGCCTGCCGCGCCGTACGGGCGTCCGGCCGGCCGCGGGGACCGGGCCGGCCACGGAGGCCGCGTCGGCCGTGGAGGTCGTGTCGGTCATCTCGTTCTCCTCTCCGTCAGCCGAGGTCACTCTGGCCGGCGCGGGTGAGCCGGTACTGGACGAAGGTGATGGCGCTCAGCACGACGAGCAGGGCGACGGACATCGCCGAGGCGTATCCGAACTGGAAGCGGCCGAAGGCGGCGCCGTAGATGTAGAACTGGAGCACGTTGGTGGCGTTCGCCGGTCCTCCCGCGGTGGTCACGGCGACCGTGTCGAAGACCTGGAACGAACCGATCACCGTCATGATGAGGACGACCGCGAGGACCGGCCGCAGCAGCGGCATCGTGATCCGCCAGAACATCCGCCACTCGCTCGCGCCGTCCACCTTCGCGGCCTCGTACATGTCGCCCGGGATGGCCTGGAGCCCCGCGAACAGCAGCAGCGCGGTGTACCCGACGTGCCGCCACACGTTGATCAGCGCGATGGTCGGGACCGCCCAGGTCTCGTCGGCGAGGAACGGGATGCGGTCGAGTCCCAGCGCCGTGACGATCTCGTTGCCGACGCCGAGCTGGGTGTCCAGGATCCACAGCCAGACGATGCCCGCCACGACGTTGGACATCAGGTACGGCGTGAGCACGATCCCGCGCAGCAGTGACGACTGGGTCAGCCGCTGGAGGAGCACGGCGATGGCCAGGGCCGAGACCGTCTGCACGCCGATGTTGATGACGACGTAGACGACCGTGACCCGCATCGACTCCCAGAAGATGGGGTCGTTGACCATCCGCACGTAGTTGTCCAGGCCCACCCACTCGGCCGGGGTCAGGAGGTTGAAGCGGGTGAAGCTCAGGTAGATCCCGCGCAGCGTCGGCCAGAGCAGGAAGACCACGAAGCCCAGGAGCGCCGGCGCGATGAACACCGCGGCGAGACGTCCGTCACCCCGCTTCCCGGCAGGGCTGCTGGAGGCGATGGTCATCGGCAGACTCCCTCGCATGCGGCGGCTCGTCCTCGTTTACTTTTGGGCTGGAACAATCGATGCGTCAAGAGGTCGCGCGAACATCCTTTTCGAAGGCAAACTTGCCTGAAGTAGCCTTGTTGTTTCCGGTCCGGAAGAAAGTGGAGGGCTCGATCTCATGCCCACCAGTGCCGAGAGCTGGCTTCCGCTGAGCCCCACGGAACGCTCCGTGGCGATCGAGGTGCTCGTGCACGGACCCCTGTCGCGTACCGAGCTCGCCCGGCGGCTCGACCTCTCGCCGGGCAGCCTCACCCGGCTGACCAAGCCGCTCATCGAGTCGCGGCTGCTGGTCGAGGTCCCCGAGGCGGGGGCACCGGCCGGGGTCCGCCAGGGGCGTCCGTCGCAGCCGCTCGACGTGGTCACCGACTCCCGGTACTTCATCGGCTTCAAGATCACCGGCGACACGGTGTACGGCGTCGTCACCACCATCAGGAGCGAGATCGTCGCACGTCACGACCGTGCGCTCAGCACGCACGACCCCGGCGGGGTCGCGGACGTCCTGGCGGAGATGACCGGGGAGCTGTCCCGGGGCCGTCCCCGGGTCGCCGGCATCGGCATCGGCGTCGGCGGACTCGTCGAGGGCCGGGCGGTGGTCGGCGAATCGCCCTTCCTGGGGTGGCGTGGAGTCCCGCTTGCCCCCCTCGTCGAGGAGCGCACCGGGCTGCCGGTCGTCGTCGAGAACGACACCGCCGCCTTCGTGGAGGCCGAGACCTGGTTCGGGGCGGGGCGCGGCCTGGACCGGTTCGTCGTCCTCACCATCGGCGCCGGCGTCGGGTACGGGCTGGTGCTCGGCGGCAAGCGGGTGCCGTACTCGGGGGACGAGGACCGCGGTTTCGGCCGCCACTGGATCCTCGACCCGTACGGTCCGCTGACCCCCGACGGCCGGCGCGGCAGCGCCGTCTCGCTGCTGACCATCCCCAACATCCGCTACCAGGTCCGGGCCGCCACCGGCCGCGACCTGGGCTACGAGGAGATCCTCGCGTCCGCCGCCGCCGGGGAGCCCATGCCCGCCCGGGTCGTGGAGGAGGCGGGGCGGGCCCTGGGCACTCTGGTGGCGCAGATCGCCAACTTCGTGATGCCGCAGAAGATCCTGCTCGCGGGGGAGGGGGTGGGTCTGATGGACGTGGCCGGAAAGGTGGTGGAGAACACCATCCGCGACAACCGGCACCCGCGGGCCGAGCCGGTCGGTCTGGAGACCAGGGTGTCCGACTTCCACGACTGGGCGCGCGGCGCCGCGGTGTTGGCGATCCAGGTGCTGGTACTGGGAGCGGCGCAGGTGTGAAGGGGTGGGCCGTGTGCGCCAGAACACAAGTGATGTGAACGAACTCGCCGGTAGGCCTTGACAGATGAGACGTTCGACGTGATCAGCAACACGGTCCGGTATGTCCGGTTAGCTCGCGATTACTCACATCGTCTTCACGCCGGGCGCCGTATGCTTCACAGCATGTCCACCACTGTTGAACCCTCCTCCGAGCGATCGGCTGCCGAGGTCAACGAGGAGATCCGGGCCCTGTGGCTCCGGTCGGGCGGGACACTGAGCGTCGAGCAGCGCGCGGAGTACCAGCGGCTCGTCATGGAGTGGGCCACCGCGCCCCCGGAGCCCGCGAAGGCCGCCTGACCGGCGCCTGAGGCTCCTCGGCGCATCGGAGCCCCGGCCCCGGGCACCCACACCGGATGGGTGCCCTCCTCGCACTGGCCTCGGCCGTCTGCTACGGCCTCGTCGACTTCACCGGCGGCCTGCTGTCCCGGCGCGTCCACTTCGCCGCCGTCACCTTCCTCGGCCAGGTCGGCGGACTCGCGCTCGCCTGCGTGGCCGCCCTCCTCGTGACCGCCCCCGGCGTCCGCCCCGCGGACCTGCTGTGGGGCGCCCTGTCCGGCCTGGGCAGCGGCGTCGCCATGCACTTCCTCAACCGGGGCCTGAGCCGCGGCGCGATGAGCGTCGTGGTGCCCGTGAGCGCCGTCACAGGCGTCGCGCTCTCCGTCCTGTGCGGCGTACTCGTCCTCGGAGACCGCCCCGGCCCCCTCGCCTGGGCGGGGATCGCCGTCACCGTGCCCGCGCTCTGGCTCGTCTCCGGCGGCGGCGCCGGCCCCGGCCACGCCGTCACCGACGGACTGCTCGCCAGCGCGGGCGTCGCCGTCCAGTACCTCGCCCTCGGGCAGGCCGGTCCCGACAGCGGCCTGTGGCCCGTGGCGGCCGGCCGCGTCGCCGCCGTACTCCTGCTGCTGCCCGCCGCGGCAGGGCACACCGGGCGCCTGCGCCTGCCGCCGCGCCGGTCCGCCGAGGCGCTGCTGATCGGCGCCGGTGCCGCCCTCGGTCTGATCCTGTACCTCCTCGCCGCCCAGCGGCAGCTGCTGTCGGTCGCCGTGGTCCTCGCCTCCCTCTACCCGGCCCTGCCCGTGATCCTCGGCCTCGCCCTCCTCCGCGAACGGGTCGGCCGCGGACAGGCCGTGGGTCTGATCGGCGCGGCGGCGGCCACGGTGCTGCTGACCCTGGGCTGAGAGCGGGTGGGCTCCGGCCGAGGCGAGGGGTGGTCAGCTCACCCCCACGTCGTCGAGTAGTGCCGCCTGTAGGCCTTGCGGTCCTGTTCCGCGCGGATCCACCGGGTGGCCACCAGAGCGATCAGGCTGCCGGCGACGACGAGCATGCCGGGGCCGACGTTCCGGCGGTCGGTGAGACGGGAGAGCGGTGTAGAGCCGTCGACGCCCGTCACGGGCGCCGCGGCCCCCGGCGCGGATCCACCGCTCCCGCCACCGCCTCCCGTGGCGGCCGGTGACGAGGGCGCGGCTCCCGGTCCCGCCGCCCCCTGGGGCGCCGAGACGAGCAGCCGCACACCGAGCGACTCCATGGCCTCCGGCAGCGGCTGGAAGAACGTCGTACCCCCCTTGGCGCAGTCACCGCTGCCGCCCGACGTCACCCCCAGGGCGATGCCCTCGGAGAACATCGGGCCTCCGCTGTCCCCGGGTTCGGCGCACACGTCGGTCTCGATGAGGCCGGTGACCGTGCCCTCCGGGTAGTTCACGGTCGCGTCGAGCGCGGTCACCCGGCCGTCGCGCAGACCACTGGTGCCGCCGCTGCGGAACACCCGCTGCCCGACCGCCGGTTCACCGGTACCCGTGATCCGCACCCCTTTGCCGGCGCCGACCGCCACCACGTCGGCGCCGTCGCCCGCCTCACCGTTCGCGTACTCCACCAGGGAGAAGTCGTCCCCGGGAAAGCTCTCGGCGACCGTCCTGCCGACCTGCCGGTCGCCCCCGCCGTCACCGAACCAGACGGACCCCGTCGGCCCGCAGTGGCCGGCGGTGAGGATGAAGTCGCGCTGTCCGTCCGTCACGTTGAAGCCCGCCGAGCAGCGCCCCGCCGTGGACAGGATCGGCTCCGCCCCGTTCAGGCGGGTCGTGAACGCGCCCTCGGTGCGCTCCATGCGGACGAAGCCGCCGGCGCCCTCCGCGACGCCCGTCAGCCGGGACCAGTCGGATCCGGAGACCGTGCTGTCACCGCGTACCACCACCTCGTTCGACCGGTAGTCGAGGGCCCACGCAGTGCCGGGCACCCGGGGCGCCGAACGCAGCGTCGCGGCCGCGGACTTCAGCTCGGACATGCTGTGCCGCACCACCTTCGCCTCGGCGCCGGCCCGCCGCACCTCCTCGGCGGTGCCCTCGTCGGTGACCGCGACGACCGGCTGCCCGTCGGAGCCGACCCAGTGGCCCGCCGTACGGGAGGTGCCCAGCCGTGCCACGAGGGCGGCGCCGGTGCCGGACGCGGGCCGCGCCGACGTGTGCGGCGCGGCCCTCACGTCCGGGGGCTCGCTCGCCACGGCCCGGGTGACCATCGTCGCCCCGAGAAGGAGTCCACCGACGGCCGCCAGCCGTGCCGTTCGCCGGACGATGCGTCGTCGTGCGTGCCTCATGCGTGTGCTCCCGGAACCGAACACGCGGCGTCGCCACCGCGAGGGCCTCCGGACGTCGGACGCCCTCCTCCCATACGGGGGCGGGCCCGCCCGCGTTCACCGGGCCGGCGGTCCGGGTGGGATCGCGGCGGACGGCTCGTCGGGGAGGTGACGCGGCGTGCGGACGACCCGTTCCCCGGCCGCGTCACGGCCCTTTATCTTGTGGCCATGACCAGCACCCCGCAGGACCAGCCCCGTGAACCGAACCCCCTGCACGCGCTCACCCTGGACCAGCTGCGCCGCCGTACGAGCATGAAGTGGCGCACCCACCCCGCGGACGTGCTGCCGCTGTGGGTGGCCGAGATGGACGTGCCGCTCGCCGAGCCCGTCGTGCGCGCCGTCACCGACGCCATGGAACTCGGGGACACCGGCTACCCCGTCGGCACCGCCTACGCCGAGGCCCTGGCCGGCTTCGCCGGCAAGCGGTGGGGCTGGGACGACCTCGCCGTGGAACGCACCGCGATCGTGCCCGACGTGATGCTGGGCGTGGTCGAGATGCTCAGGCTGGTCACCGAGCCCGGCGACCCGGTGATCGTCAACCCACCGGTGTACCCGCCGTTCTACCAGTTCGTCAGCCACATGGACCGGCGCGTCGTCGAAGCGCCGCTCGGCGCGGACCTGCGGATCGACCTCGGGGAGCTGGAGGACGCGTTCCGGCGGGCCGTCGCCGACGGCGGGCACGCCGCCTACCTGCTGTGCAGCCCGCACAACCCGACGGGCACCGTACACACCGCCGAGGAGCTGGCCGCCGTCGCCGCCCTCGCGGAGCGGTACGGCGTCCGGGTCGTCGCCGACGAGATCCACGCGCCGGTCGTCACCGCGGGCGCGCGGTTCGTGCCCTACCTGAGCGTGCCCGGCGCCGAGCGCGGCCTGGCGCTGATGTCGGCGTCCAAGGGCTGGAACCTGGCCGGCCTCAAGGCGGCGCTCGCCCTCGCCGGGCCCGGCGCCGCCACCGATCTGGCGCGGATGCCCGAGGAGGTCGGCCACGGACCCAGCCACGTCGGCATCCTCGCCCACACCGCCGCCCTGCGCGACGGCACCGCCTGGCTGGACGCCGTGCTGGCCGGGCTCGACGAGAACCGGCGGTTGCTCACCGAGCTGCTGGCCGAGCACCTGCCCGGGGTCGTCCACCGCCCCGGCGAGGCGACCTACCTCGCCTGGCTCGACTGCCGCGCGCTGGGCCTCGGCGACGACCCGGCGGACGTCTTCCTCCACCGCGGCCGGGTGGCTCTCAGCTCCGGTATCCCCTTCGGTACCGGCGGGGCGGGACACGTGCGTCTCAACCTGGCGACCTCGCCCGAGGTGCTCACCGAGGCGGTGCGGAGGATGACGGTGGCTCTGGCGTGAGGCGAGGGCGCGCGGCCCCGTCCGACCGCGGTGCGCGCGCCCCCTGAGCGGGTCGAAAGAGGTAGTCCCCGTGGGTCGAAAGGGGTAGTCCCTCAGCCGACCCGATGCCCCTCGCAGGCCCTAAACTCCGGACCATGGACGACTCGTCACTGACCCGGCTCGGCGCCGGCAAGTACCTGCTGGTCACCACCTACCGGAAGAACGGCACTCCGGTCGCCACCCCCGTGTGGGTCATACGGGACGGGGACACGCTCGGCGTCTGGACGGCGGCCGACTCCTGGAAGGTCAAGCGCGTCCGCAACCGCGCCGACGTGCTGGTCGGCCCCTGCGACCTGCGTGGCAACCCGACCGGCGAACAGGTCCCGGCGACCGCGGAGATCTGCGACCCCGCCACCACCGGCCGTTACCGCCGGCTGATCGCCCGCAAGTACGGCATCGTCGGCCGGCTCACCCTGCTCGGCAGCCGGCTGCGCCGGCGCGTGGACGGCACCGTGGGCATCCGGATCACTCTCACGTCCTGAACGGCGGCCTTGCCCATGGGCCGACGGAGCACACCTGGGAGCCTGGGGGCCTCGGGGAAAGCCGGCCGGCGTTCAGGTCCATGCCCGGTACGGTTCGTCGACCAGCTGGAAGACCGGCTGGCCCCGTACCGGGTCCTTGGCCGTGGACAGCCGGACCCGGTCCCCGCTGTGGATGCCGATGAGCGGGCCCATGACCCGGCCGCGCAGCACGAAGCCCTCGGCCATCTCGACCAGGGACACGTTGCGTGCGGCGGGTGTGTTGCGGTGCACCACCGTGGCGTGCCGCACCGTGCCCGTGCCCTCGCTGCGCTCCGTCCGCAGGTCGCTCCCGCGACAGACCGGGCACAGCACCCGGTGGTACATGGCCGTGCCGCACCAGGTGCAGCGCTGGTAGAAGACCGCCTCGGTGTCCGAGGCCTGAGGGGACCCTGGGGCCTTGGGATCGAGCACGCCCGTCGCGGAGCCCGCTGCCTGCTGAGCGACGTTTCCTGAGTGGTGGTACACGCTGGGCAACTCCCTGCACTCGGGCCGGAATCCGCGTGCGCGGTCACCGGGCACGCGTGTGCGCGGCTCGCCGTGCCTCCGTGCACGCTGCACAGCGTATGGCACTCAGTGCCACGCGTAAAGGCACTCGGTACCCTCGATTCGGCCTCTTCGCGACCGGCACCGGTGCTTCCCCGGCCGTCGGCCGGTCAGTCGCGGGCGAACGCGGTCTCGACCTCCCGTACGACCTGCCACAAGGGCGTTCCCCGCCGCGAGACGACGACCACCACGTCCTCGGGCCCGTCGGTCAGGGGCGGTACGGGAAGGCCCCCGAACGTGGACTGCGCGTACCCCAGCGCGTGGTCCACCGCGGCGCCCACGTCGTCCCGCCCCTCCGAACGCAGCCAGGACCGCAGGGCGTTGTTGTGCGCGGCGACCACGGCGGCCGCGATCACGTCGGCGCGCATGCTCCCGTCCCGCCGCCCGCCCGGGTGCCCGCCCAGGCGCCCGCGCAGGTACGCGGCGAGGGCGCGTTCGTAGCGCCACACCACCGAAAGCTCGTACGCGCGCAGCCCCGGGACCCTCTTGGTCAGGTGGTAACGCTGCACCGAGAAGGCCGGGTTCTCCGCGTACATGCGCACCACGAGGCGAGCCGCGTCACAGACCCGTCGCACCGGGTCGGCATCCTCGGGGGAGGAGGCCAGAAAGGCCGTCATGTCGGCCAGGCACCGTTCGTGGTCGGGGAAGACCACGTCCTCCTTGGAGGGGAAGTAGCGGAAGAACGACCGCCGTCCGACACCGGCGAGCGCGACGATGTCGTCCACGGTCGTCTGTTCGTAGCCCCGCTCCAGGAACAGCTGGAAGGCCGCCGCGACCAGCGCCTGCCGCATCGGCGGCCGGGCGCCCGCCGCGTCCGTCCCGGCCCCGCTGCGGGGCGCCGCACTGCTGGAGCTCATGAAGGGGAACGTAGCAGCTCACCGACGTCGGTGACACTCAGTGCAGCGACAGAGGGAACTCAGTTCCCTTGCCGCCCAAACGTACCGGTCGCATACGATCACTTCCGGTCAGCACCGAGGAGTCCCGCATGGTATCCGCCCGCCCCCGCATCCTGTACGTCACCGACCTGGCCTACGAGGCGCGCGGGCGGCGCTACTGCGACGAGGACATCTTCCTCACCTCCCGGCTGCGCGAGGACTTCGACCTGGCCCTGTGCCATCCCGGCGACGCCGCGGCGCTGCTGGACGCCTTCGACGCCGTCGTCGTCCGCAACAGCGGTCCCGTGCTGGGTCATCAGGCCGCCTACGACGCCTTTCGCCGGCGGGCGGCCGAGCGCGGCACCCGCGTCTACAACCAGCTCACCGGCAGGGCGGACATGGCCGGCAAGCAGTACCTCCTCGAACTGACCGAGGCGGGATTTCCGGTCATCCCGACCGTCGACCGGCCAAAGGACCTGCACCGGTTGCCCCGGGCGGACGAATACGTCGTCAAGCCCAGGCTCGGCGCGGACTCGGCAGGCCTGCGGTTCGTGCCCGCGGACCGCGTCCGGGAAGCGGTGGGCGGCGACGCCGGGGAGGTCCTCGTCCAGCCGCGCGTCGACTTCGCCTACGAGGTCTCCTTCTACTTCGTCGACCACGACTTCCAGTACGCCCTGTACGCGCCGCACCCCGACCGGCGCTGGCGGCTCGAGCCGTACGACGCCACCCCACAGGACCTCGACTTCGCGCGGCGGTTCATCGAGTGGAACGGCATCGGCCACGGCATCCAGCGCGTCGACGCCTGCCGCGCCCCCGGTGGTGAGCTGCTCCTGGTCGAGCTGGAGGACCTCAACCCCTACCTGTCGCTGGATGCCCTCGACGAGGCGGGCCGGGACTCGTTCGTCACGGCCCTGCGGACGGCCCTGCGGCGCCTGCTCGCGGCGTGACCCCGCCCACGGCGTGCCTGGCTAGCATGGCCGGTATGGACGTGTTCCTCGACCGGCTCGACCCGGACATGTGCGTGGTGACGGCCGCGGCGGACGGGGAACGCGCGGGCTGCCTGGTGGGCTTCGCCTCCCAGTGCTCCCTCGACCCCGTGCGGTTCGTCGTCTGGCTCTCCGAGGTCAACCGGACCTTCCGGGTGGCGCGGGCCGCCGACGTCCTGGCCGTCCACCTGCTCGCCCGCGACCAGCGCGGGACGGCCGAGGTCTTCGGTGGGCGGACCGGTGACCGGGTCGACAAGTTCCAGCAGGTCCGCTGGCGTGAGGGGTACGGCGGGGCGGTCGTGCTGGAGGACGCCGAGGCGTGGTTCGTCGGCCGCGTCGTAGAACGGGCCGCCGGGGGCGACCACGTCGGCTTCGTCCTCGACCCGGTCGAGTGGGGCGGGCGCGAGACCTCCGGCGGACCGCTGCTGCGGCTCTCCGACGCCCACACCATCCCGCCCGGCCATCCGGTGGACTGACCTCACGCTGACGGCGACAGGTCTCGGGCCTCGGATCCCAGGTCTCAGGAGTCAGATCCCGGGTCCCAGGTGGGGGGGCGGGTGCGGCGCGGGCCCCGCGCCGGATCAGCAGCGCCCGGCGGTGCCCCGCTCGACCAGTGCCTCGGTGACCGCCCGTACGCTGCGCGCGATGTGCTGCAACTGCAGAACCTCCGCCGCGTAGAGCTTGATGGTGTGTTCGATGACCGACTCGGGCAGGCCGAGCCGGGGCAGATCCGCCCGTGCGGTCCGCAGTGCGGTGCGGGCCACCCGGATCTCGTGCTGGACCTGGATCTGCGCGTGGCGGGCGAGCAGCACGGGGTGGCGGATCAGCGCCGGGTAACCGGCATAGCGGGCGGGCACCAGCTCGCGCAGCCACCTGGCCGCCGAGCGCTCCCAGTCGTAGCTGCCGGGGGCCTTGACCTGGCAGGGCCAGTCCGGGCTGGTGCGCGTGGTCGTCAGGGGCATGATCATCGCCTCCGGGTGTGCGGCGTCGACGGGGTGGGGCGACGGATGGGGGCGGTCCGGCCCAAGGGGACCTGGACCACCGTGGGCGCTCGCGCGGGCGATGCCCGAGGGAACACCCCGGGTGCGCCGAGCGGGTAGGAGTCGGCGGTGGTCGGGGATGCTCGCGCAGGCGCGGACGCGCTCCGGCGTGGCCGGTTCGCGATCCGTGAGAAGTATTTATATATGCCATCCGCTTTGCAAGGCGTATGAAAACATTCATGCCTGCTTGACGTGGACGCCCCGGTCCGCGCCGACCAATCGCCCCGTACGCCCCGCACACCCCGGACGTCCCCGGGGTGCGAGGCCGGATCAGTCCCGGAGAAAGAAGTGGTGCTGTTCGGCGACCTGCTCGTACTCCTCCAGGCGGGCCTGCGTCCGCTCGGGATCGGCGTCGGTCATGGCCTGGAGCAGCGCCGCGCACATCACGCCCGGTGCCGCGTAGGAGTCGAAGACCAGCCGCGGCCCCGTGCCGGTCGCGAAGGTGATGTCGGCCTCGTCCACGACGGGGCCGAGCGCCAGGTCGGTGATCAGTGCCACCTTGAGTCCGGCACCGCGTGCCACCCGCACGGCGTCCAGGGTCTCGTGGGCGTGCCGGGGCATCGAGAAGGCCAGCACCCAGGTGCCGCCCGCCTCCCGGGACTGGAGCAGGGCGTCGTAGGCGACGCTGCCGCCCCGCGTCACCAGGCGCACGTCCGGGTGGACCCGGCGGGCGGCGTAGGCGAAGTACTCGGCGAGCGAGACGGAGATGCGCAGCCCGAGGACGGTCAGCGGTGCCGAGCCGGCCAGCTCGCGGCCGACGCCGATCACCCGGTCGGCGTCGGCGAAGTCGCGCCGCAGGTTCTCCAGGTTCTCGATCTCGGCGTCGACGGCCGCCTGGAGTTCGTTGCCCTGGTTCTCCTCGGCGGCCGGGGCGCCGCCGCGGGTGCCCAGCGCGATCGTCTGGAGCCGCTCCCGCAGCGCCGGGTAGCCGCTGAAGCCGACCGCCGAGGCGAACCGCGTCACCGACGGCTGGCTCACGCCCACCCGGTCCGCGAGGTCGGTGATCGACAGGAACGCCGCCTCGGTGAGGTGCTCGATGAGGTACTGGGCGATGCGCCGCTGTCCGGGGGAGAGACGGGGCCGGTCGAACAACGTCCTGAGCCGGGACGTGGGGGAGGCCTGCGATTCGGGGGCCGCCCGCCCCGAGGTGATCACCGATGCCTGGGCGCGTGCCTGCTGCGGCGATGGCACGGGCGCGCCTCCTCTGTCTCCCACGGAGGTCAACATAGCTCACCCCCCATGACTGGCCGGGCGGTGTCAGCGGCCGTACCGGGGCCCGCGCGGCCCCAAGGGCACCTCGCCCGCGACCGGCAGTGCCCTCCTGATGAATCGGCATCCGCCCCCGTGGGGGATAGCACCGAGTTGTCCGGGAACCCGCCGTCACGGAGGCGAAGGCCTCCACGGAACGTGGCACCACAGAACGCGGTGTCGCGACACAGAGCGCGGTTCCACGACACGGAACGCAGCACTACGGAACACAGCACCCACGGAAACACAGCACGGACGAGGAGTCCCCGTCATGACCGTCCCGGAAGAGAACCGGCCGAAGACCGACACCACCGACGACGTTCTCGAGCAGCGTGACGAGGACGCGCCCCGCCCGCCCGGGGGCACCGGCCGGACCATGCGCGAGGCCCTGGAGGAGGCGCATGTCCGCGCCGACGACTACGACGAGGAATGACCGCGCCGTAGCCGGTCGACCAGGCGATTCGCGGTCGTGACCCGACGGCCGTGGATCACGGCCGGGTGAGGGGCACCGCCCCCTCCGGTACCACGAGGTCGGCGCGGTCCCGGCTCGCCGCGACCAGGTCGGCGTTGCGCTGGTCGCTGCCGAGCGCCCAGGCGACCGCGTCCTCGGGGGACTTGCCGAACCGTTCGTGCCGCGCCACCAGCCGGCGGACCCGCTCGGTCTCCGCCGGCTCGCAGAACCACACCTCGTCGAGCCGGGAGCGCACCCGCGCCCACGCGCCGCTCTCCAGCAGCAGGTAGTTGCCCTCCGTCACGACCAGCCGGGCCGAGGGCGGCACCGGCACGGCCCCGGCGATCGGCTGCTCCAGCTCCCGCTCGAATCCGGGCGCGTACACGGTGTCGCCCTCCGCCTCCTCGCCGCCGTCCGCCTCCTCGCGCAGCCGGCGCAGCAGTGCCGCGTACCCGGCCGCGTCGAAGGTGTCGGGCGCGCCCTTGCGGTCCCGGCGGCCGAGCCGGTCCAGTTCGGCGTCGGCGAGGTGGAAGCCGTCCATGGGGACGTGCGCGGCCCACGGCTCGCCGGTCTCGTTCAGCTCCCGCACCAGATGCCCGGCGAGCGTCGACTTCCCGGCGCCGGGGCTCCCGGCGATGCCGAGGATCGCGCGCCGCCCGCCGCGCGGCAGGGAGCGGGCGCGGGCGAGGAGGTCGTCGAAAGTCAGCGGCACACCGCAGAGTGTGTCACCTGATCGGATCCGCCCCGGCGGGGAACTGTGTCCGGTATGACCACGCAGCTCGGACTTCCCGACGACATCCAGGCCTGTCTCTTCGACCTCGACGGGGTCGTCACCAGGACGGCGGTGGTGCACGCCGCCGCCTGGAAGGAGACGTTCGACGCCTTCCTGCGCGAGCGGGACGGCGCGGACTTCCGCCCCTTCACCGACTCCGACTACGGCGAGTACGTCGACGGCCGCCCGCGCGCCGACGGCGTCCGCTCCTTCCTCGCCTCCCGCGGCGTCGAACTGCCGGAGGGAGACCCGGACGACCCGCCGGACGCGCGGACCGTCAACGGCGTCGGCAACCGCAAGAACGAACTGCTCCTGAAGAAGATCCGCACCGACGGCGTGGAGCCGTACGAGGGCACGCTGCGCTACATCGACGCGGTCCGCGCCGCCGGGCTCGCCACCGCCATCGTCTCCTCCAGCGCCAACACCCAGGACGTCCTGCGCTCCATCGACGCCGAGCGTCTGTTCGACGTACGGATCGACGGAGTGGTGGCCCGGCAACGGAAACTGCCCGGCAAACCACGGCCCGACACCTTCCTGGCCGCCGCCCGCGACCTCGGCGTCGACCCGTCCCGCGCCGCCGTCTTCGAGGACGCGCTGGCCGGCATGGACGCGGGACGCTCGGGGCACTTCGGCTACGTCGTCGGCGTCGACCGCGTCGGCCAGACCGACGCCCTCTACGCCCACGGCGCCGACCGCGTGGTCGAGGACCTCGCCGAACTGGGAGGCCGGGCATGATCACCAACCGGACGTACGCCGTCGAACCCTGGTCCGTGCGCGAGACGGCCCTCAACCTCGACCTCCTCGCCCAGAGCGAGTCCGTCTTCGCCCTGTCCAACGGGCACGTCGGCTGGCGCGGCAACCTCGACGAGGGCGAACCGCACGGCCTGCCCGGCAGCTACCTCAACGGCGTCCACGAACTGCACCCGCTGCCCTACGCCGAAGCGGGCTACGGATACCCCGAGTCCGGCCAGACCGTCATCAACGTCACCAACGGCAAGCTGCTGCGGCTGCTCGTCGACGACGAACCCTTCGACCTGCGCTACGGGCGGCTCACCAAGCACGAACGCACCCTGGACCTGCGGCGCGGCGTACTGGAGCGGACCTGCGAGTGGACCTCCCCGGCGGGGACGACCGTCCGGGTGCGCTCCACCCGGCTGGTCTCCCTCACCCAACGGGCCATCGCCGCCGTGGAGTACGAGGTCGAACCCGTCGACAGCCGGGCCCGGGTGGTCATCCAGTCGGAGCTCGTCACCAACGAGAGCCTGCCCGACCCCGACGGCGACCCCCGGGCGGCCAAGGCGCTGCGGTCCCCGCTGGAGCCCGAGGAGGACATGGCCATCGGGTCCCGGCTGCGGCTGGTCCACCGGACCCGGCGCAGTGGTCTCAGGGTCGCCGTGGCCGCCGACCACGTCGTCGACGCCCCCGGGGAGATCACCACCAGCAGCGAGAGCAACACGGACGTGGCCCGCCTGACCGTCACCTCCGTGCTGGAGCCGGGACAGCGGCTGCGGGTGCGGAAGACGGTCGCCCACGGGTGGTCGGGCGCCCGCTCCCGGCCCGCGATGAGCGACCAGGTCGAGGCGGCACTCGCCGCCGCCGCACACAGCGGCTGGGACGGCCTGGTGGCGGAACAGCGCGCCTACCTCGACGACTTCTGGGCCCGGGCGGACGTCGAGGTGCACGGCGACGAGGAGATCCAGCAGGCCGTCCGCTTCGCCCTCTTCCACGTCCTGCAGGCCGGGGCCCGCGCCGAACAGCGGGCGATCCCGGCCAAGGGACTGACCGGTTCCGGCTACGACGGACACGCGTTCTGGGACACCGAGATGTTCGTGCTGCCCGTGCTGACGTACACCAACCCAAGGCCGTCGCCGAGGCGCTGCGCTGGCGCCGGGACACCCTGCCCGCGGCCCGGGACCGCGCCACCCAGCTCGGGCTGCGCGGCGCCGCGTTCCCGTGGCGGACCATCGACGGCTCCGAGGGCTCCGCGTACTGGCCGGCCGGCACGGCCGCCTTCCACGTGGCCGCCGACATCGCGCACGCGGTGGTGCGGTACACGGCGGCCACCGGCGACACCGACTTCGAACGCGACACCGCCGTCGAACTCCTGGTGGAGACGGCCCGGCTGTGGCGCTCACTGGGCCACCACGACCACCACGGCGTCTTCCACATCGACGGCGTCACGGGCCCGGACGAGTACAGCGCCATCGCCTACGACAACACGTACACCAACCTCATGGCGCGCTCGAACCTGCTCGCCGCGGCCGAGGTGTGCGAACGCCACCCGGACGAGGCGGCCCGGCTCGGCGTCGACGACGAGGAGAGCGCCGCCTGGCGGGACGCCGCCGAGTCCGTGCACATCCCGTACAACGACGAGATCGGCGTCCACGAACAGCACTCGGGTTTCACCCGCCACCAGCGCTGGGACTTCGCCCGCACCACCGCCGACCAGTACCCGCTGATGCTGCACTTCCCCTACTTCGACCTCTACCGCAAGCAGGTGATCAAGCAGTCCGACCTCGTACTGGCGATGTACACCTGCGGCAGCTGGTTCGACGCCCACTGCGACGAGGACCAGATCGCCCGCAACTTCGCCTACTACGAGCCGCTGACCGTACGGGACTCCTCCCTGTCCGCGTGCTGCCAGGCCGTCGTCGCCGCCCAGACCGGACACCTCCGCCTGGCCTATGACTACGCCGCCGAGGCCGCCCTGATGGACCTGGCGGACCTGGAGCACAACACCCGCGACGGCCTGCACATCGCCTCGCTCGCCGGTACGTGGATGGCGCTGGTCGCCGGGTTCGGCGGCACCCGCCGGGACGGCGACAGCCTCCGGTTCTCGCCCCGCCTGCCCGAGAAGTTCAGCCGCCTCGCCTTCCGGCTCCAGTTCCGCGGCCGGTGCCTGCGCGTGGAGATCGGCGCCGACAAGGCGACGTACACGCTGCTGAGCGGCTCCCCCCTGACGATCCACCACCACGGGAGCGCGCTGACCGTGAACGGGGACGGCCCCGTCTCCCGCGCCGTCCCCGCACCCGAACGGCGCCCCACCCCCGAACAGCCCCCGCACCGCCGCCCCAACGTTCACTGACCCGCCGGACGCGGGTGAGAGGGGCTGAAACGAGACGGCTCGACTGGCCGAGCAGCGTCCTGCGCATCCGTGGCACGCGGGTTAGTTTGACCTTGGTTTCCCGGTTTCCGGGCTCCCGCCACCGGCGGCAGGAGGTGAGGACGAGCGGCCCCGCGACGAGCGGGGGTGAGGGGTGCACGATGGCCGACGGCGCGAACGCCATGCTCGCCGGCAGACGGCGGGACGAGGCGGCGACGACGTCCGGTACCCGACGGCGCCTCGGCGACGGCGCCCTGCTCGCGGCGGTGGCCGCCGTCTTCACCGTGGTCCAACTGGCCTTCGTCCATCCGTGGATGGGGCTCGGCTGGGACGAGATCGTCTACACCAGCCAGGTCACCACCCACCACCCCGCCGCCTTCTTCAGCGCACCGCGCTCCCGCGGCGTCTCGCTGCTGGTGGCGCCCGTCGCCTCCTGGTCGTCCTCCACCGAACTGCTGCGCGTCTACCTCGCCGTCCTGTCCGGAGTCGGCCTGTACCTCGCCCTGCGGGCCTGGAAGGGCCTGTTCCCGGCCCGCGTCCTGGCCACGGCCGGCGCGTTCTTCGCCACCCTGTGGGTGACCCTCTTCTACGGTCCGCAGGCCATGCCCAACTACTGGGTCGCGATCGGCGCCCTGATCTGCGTGGGCTGCTTCCTGCGCGCCTGGCAGGGGCTGGCCGGCCGGGCCGCGCTGTGGGGCGTGGTGGCCGGGGCCGCTCTGATGACGTGGATGCGGCCCACCGACGCGGTGTGGGTGACCGTCCCCCTGCTGGTCCTCGTCCTCGTCCGCCGCCACTGGCTGCTGCTGCTCGCCCTCGCGGGCGGCCTGGCGGCCGGGGGAGTGGAGTGGGTGATCGAGGCGTACGGCTGGTACGGCGGCCTCGGGGAGCGGCTGTCGAGGGCCTCCGAGATCCAGGGCGGCCTCGGCTGGAACATCGCCGTCGACGACCAGATGCGCAGCCTCGGCGGACGGGGCCTGTGCCGCCCGTGCACCGGATCGATGCCGCACCCGGTGGTCACCGCGTGGTGGATCCTCCTCCCGGCCGTCGCCGTCCTCGGCGTCGTCGTCGCGGCCCGGGCCCGGCGTACCGCCCGCACACTGATCCCGTTCGTCTGCGCCGTGACGGCCGCGCTGCCGTACCTGTTCATGATCGGGTACGCGGCGCCCCGCTTCCTGCAGCCCGCCTACGCCCTGCTCGCCATCCCGGTCGCCGACGCGCTGTGGCACCTGGCCAGGACGGAACGCGGCCGGTGGCGTCCGGTGGCCGCGTCCCTCGTCGCGCTCGCGCTGGCCGGGCATCTGACGGTGCAGCTCGTCGTCCTCGAAGGCACCGTGGACCGAAACGTCGCAAGCCGTGAGGACTGGGCCCGCGTCGCCGACGAGCTGCACCGGCTCGGTGTCCGTCCACCTTGTCTGGTCACCGGGCACGAGTCCATCCCGATCGGCTACTACACCGGCTGTTCCTCCGGCTCCACCAGCGGCAACAACGAGAACACCACCGCCGCCGAGATCGTGGAGACCGCCCGCCGCATCCCGGTCGCCGCCGTCACCGGTCCGGGCGGGGCCCCGTCCGGCTACGCCCGCGACTGGGCCCCGCACCGCATCACCGACCTGACCGTTCGCGTCGCACCGCGGGGGTGAAGAGCCCGGGCCCGGTGAACGGGTCGGAGACCGCGTACCGGGAACGGGTCGGAAACCGCGTACCGGGAACGGGCTGAAGATCGCGTATCGGGAACGGGTTAGAGATCGCGTATCGGGAAACGCGAACCGGACACCCGGACCAACGAGCCGACGCAGCGCGAGAGGGAGGCAGCGATGGGCACGGACCCGATGGCCGACGACGTCTACCAGCCCACCGGAACCAACGAGGAGCAGGAGGACGCCGCGCCCCTCGACCTCCAGGACGCCGTCGACGAGCGGACCTACGACGACACGCTCGACGAGGGCTACTCCCCGCCGGAGAAGCCCCTCGGCGTGACCAAGCACGGCACCACCGCCGCCGAGCAGCACGACGGCGAGAGCCTCGACGAACGGCTGGCCCAGGAGACGCCCGACGTGTCCGCGCCGGACGGCGACGGGGTGGGCGACAAGCCCGGTGGCGAGGGCGAGCCGGTCGACCCCGAGGCGGGCACCGAGCGCTCCGGACGGCTGGTCGCCCCCGACGAGGGCGTACGCACCGACACGACCAAGGAGACCGTCGCCGACGACGTCGGCATCGACGGGGGAGCGGCGGGCGCCGAGGAGGCCGCCATGCACGTCGTGGAGGACGAGACGGCGCTGCCGGACCGGGAGACCGGCCAGTAGGGCCCCGGCCGGACCGGTCGGCGGGACCGCGGCCGAGCGCGCTCACGCGTCACATGGCCCGGGCCGGTGCTCTGAGCACCGGCCCGGGCCACGTGACGTCCGGGCCGCCCGGTCAGGGCAGCAGCTTGTCGAGGGCGGCGGGACCCTCCTCGTCCAGCTTGCGCCTGGCCCATTCGAGGTTCTTCGGGGTGACGTCCCGGCCGGCCGCGAGGACCAGGTCCTCCGGGGACACGTCGGTGCCGTTGCGGGTGTGGAGCAGTTCGTCCGGAGTGGCGCGGTCGTCGCCCGCGCGGGCTTCGGACGGCCGGGAGGCATCGGGCTGTGACGTCGACATGATCAGTGCTCCTCGGATCCGGATCGCTGCTTCGGTGCCGTGCTGTTGTCGGTCCCGAATATCCCGATAACACCATTCAATGCCGAAGCCGCCCGCGCATCCGGAGGGGCGACGCTCCCGGGGCGCCGCCCACCACCCGCCGCGCCCTCTAGAACCTCTGGAACGCGGTGAGCGTCAGCCGGAACCCGGTGGGCGCGGTGTCCTGGATGTAGGAGGCGAAGTCCGCCACGTCGTCGAAGGCGAAGCCGTACGCCCTGCCGTCCTCGGTGACCGCGTGCACCGCCTTGGAGTAGTGGTTGGTCAGCGCGGTCCCGTAGAACGCCGAGGGGTCGGTCGTCGGCTGGGCGGCCGAGGAGAGCAGCGTGGAACGGTTGAAGCCGGCGCCGAGGACCGCGGCGACGGGGCCGGTCGTGCCGTCGTTGGGGGCGGCGAGGGCACCGTCGCAGAACAGCACGTCCCGGGTGGACGGCTTGGCGAAGGACACCTGGGCGGGCCCGTCGAAGGTCAGCCGGTCACCGCGCACCCGGCCGGTGAAGGTCCCGGCATTGGTGGTGATCCTGAGATCCTTGCCGGTGTAGGTGCTCCAGACCTCGTCGATGTACGGGGCGAGGTAGTCCTTGGGGAACAGGCCGGCGTCCAGTCCGTGCCCGGGGGCGATGATCCGGGTGTCGTCCACGACCAGCGGCGAGAACTCCTCGGTCCGCCGCAGCGCGTCGAAGGCGGCCGTCCGCCCACCGGTGCGTACGGTGCCCGTGGTCTGGTCCTTGGCGCCGGTCAGCCGGATGGCGAGCGGCACGCTGAACATGTCGACCATGGTGGTGTTGCAGAACATCCCGGCCGAGTTGTACGTGAACTCGGCGCAGTCGTGCAGCACCCCGTAGTTGGGATCGGACTCGACCCAGCCCGCCGGGTACTGCAGCGCCGCGTTGCCGGCGCCGTCCGCGACCACCTTGAACTTCAGCTTCGCGCCGAGCGACACGTAGATCCGGCCGGAGAGGTGGGGCAGGTTCAGCCTGGTCTCGCCGCTGCCGGCGAGGCCGATCGCGTAGTCGGTGTAGCCGTCGGCGCCGTTGTCCGACAGGGCCACGGGCACGACGGCGCCGTCGGGGGTGACGCGCACCTGCCGGCCGTCCTGGTTGCCGACGATGTAGACGTGGACGTCGGCGTTGCCGAAGGAGCCGGTGCTGTTGACGATCGTCAGTGGCAGGACGCCCGCGGCCCTGGCCTCGGGGGCGGCCGGTTCGCCGTCCGAGCCGACGCCCGCGAGGGCGTGCGGAGCGACGACGGCGGCGACGGGGGCGGCCACGGCGGCTCCGCCGAGGGCGACGAGCAGCTTGCGGCGGCCGAGCGGGCGCTGGTGACGAGGAGTCATGTGGGGGGGTCTCCAGAGTGATCGGAACATGACAGGGAGAAGGAGAGCGGTGCCTGAGAGCGCTCTCACGACGTGGGCCGATGGTACGCAGAACGGATGGCCCGGCCAACCGTCTGAGTGGCCCCTCGAACCCGTTGCCGCAGATGGGACTTGGGGTGCACGCCGCCGCGCGGGGAAGGCTTAACCACTGTTTAAGGCCCGTTTAATCCGGGCTCGCGATCCGCGCCCGCGATCCAGTGCGGGAGTCCAGTCGCGGAGCCCGGTGCGGTGGTCCGGTGCGGTGGTGCACGTCGGCAGTCGGTGCCGGCAGTCCGTGCCGGAAAACCGGTGGCCGTGCTCACGCGGCCCTCCGTACCGTGTGGCCCACGCCCTGAGACCGACGGAAGGAGGGCAGAACCGTGCAGTTCGCCCCGCTCCCGCGCTCCCTCCCCGTTGCCCCGGCGTACCTCGACCGACCGGGAGCGCACCACGCATGACGCATCCCGGAGGAATCCGTGACCGATCTGGTCATCCGCGCGCTCGACGCGAGCGACGCACATCTCTTCGACACCCTGCCCGACCCGCTGGGCGCCCGTGAGGGCCACCGGCTGACCCGCCACCGCCCCGACTGGCAACGCGTCGCCCTGCGCGACGGAACCGTCGTCGCCCGCGGCGCCTGGTGGGGCGGCCCCGACGACACCGAACCGGTCAACGTCAACTGGTTCGACGTCGCCGAGGGCGAGGAGGAAGCCGGAGCCGAGCTCCTGCGCACCGCCCCCTGGCAGGTCGAACTCGAACTGAACCCGCCCGGCACCTGGCGCGAGGACCCCGCACTGCGCGCCGCCACCGAGGCCCGCTTCACCGCCGCACGGGCCGGCGGGTACGACCTCCTGGTCGAACGCTTCCTGTACCGCTGGACCCCGGAGTGCGGCCTCCCCGCGCGGCCTGGCCGCCTGGACTTCCGTCCCGAACCCGACGACGCGGTGTTCTTCGAGGCGCTGCGCCGCATCCACTCCGTCACCCTGGACGCCCACGCGCTGATGGACATCGAGGAGGGCGGACTCGACCAGGCCGCACAGGCGGAGCTCGACTTCTTCCGCTGGTGCCCGTCGCCGCGGGAGTGGTGGCAGGTGGCGTACACCCCGCGGGGCGAGCTCGCGGGCATCCACATCCCGGTGCACAACCCGTCCGGTCCGTGCGTCGGTTTCATCGGCGTCCTGCCGGAACACCGCGGACACGGGTACGCCTACGACCTCCTGGCCGAGTGCACCCACTTCCTGGCCGAGCGGGGCGCGGAGTCCATCTCCGCCGCGACGGACCGGGGGAACCACCCCATGGCCGCCAACTTCACCAAGGCCGGCTACCCGGTCGTGCGGGAACGGATCAACTTCCGTCCCGTATCGCTCGGTAGCCGGTAGCCGGTAGCCGGTAGCCGGTAGCCGAAGGCAGAGGACCGGAACGCACCGGGCCGGAAGTCCTCCGGTCCGGTGTCGGTGCCGGGTGGCATGCTGTCCCGCACAGTGATCAGCGGTGCGGGTGGCGGAGGCGATGTGGGGTTCGAGGGCGAGACCTGGTACGTACGCGCGGCGCCGGACGCGGAGGAGGGAGCGGACGGTGCGGATGCCGGTGCCGGTGCCGGTGCCGAGGTCGGGGAGATCCTGATCGACGACGCCGACTTCCCCTGGCTCTCGGGCCGGTTCCGTGCCGGGCCGGGGTTCGACGCCGTCCAGGACCTCTTCGCACGCGAGATCGCCCTGGTCGAACGGGACGACGAGGGACACCGGGAGGAGTGGGAGACGGTCTACGCCGAGATCGAACGGCGCGTGCGGCTGGTCTCTCCCGACGGCCCGGTCGCCGAGTTCCTGCTGCACATCCAGGGCGAGCGGGCCTGGTTCCGGTGGAGCGACGAGCCGTTCCAGCGGGAGCGGACCGGCGGCTGACCACGATCACTGCCGGCGGTTCAGCAGGGCCTCGGCCGCGGCGAGGGTCTCGGTGACCCGCAGGCCGAACGCGGCGTCGCAGGCGTGCGGACGTCCACCCCGGGCACTGGCGAGGAGCGCGTCCGCGGCCCGCAGCAGAGCGGGCACCGGCCCCTCGGTGGTCTCCGGCAGGAGCGTCACACCGGCCCGGCCGCGCAGCTCCACGGTCGCACCCGCCGCGGCGGGCGGCGCCGTCAGGCTGAGCGTGAGTGTGCTCGAGGCACCGCCGGTGTGGTCGAGGACCAGATGGACGGTGTCCCCGGGCCCCGGTGCCGCCGCGGCCACCCGCCGGGCGTCACCGAGAACCGGCAGCAGCACGGACAGGGCGTGCGGCCCGACGTCCCACAGGGCACCCTTCTCCCGCCGCCACGGCGAGTCCGCGAACGGACTGTCGCTGTCGGCGGCGAACACCGCACCGAGCCACTGCGCCTGTGCCGTGAACCAGCCGTCCGAAGCGGCCTGTTCGGTGATCCACGCCTCGGTCTCGGGCTGGAACCGCGCGGTGAAGAAGACGACAGAGGCGACGCCCGCCACCCGCACCGCCTCGACCGCCGCCTGCCCCTGCGCCACCGTCGCCGCCAGCGGTTTGTCGAGCAGCAGATGGCACCCGGCCCGCGCCGCGCGTACCGCCAACACGGCCTGCACGGCCGGAGGCACTGCCAACGCGACGGCCTCCACGTCCGCCAGCAGGGCGTCGACGTCGTCGTAGGCACGCGTGCCGTGCCGGTCCGCGAGCTCCTTCGCGGCGCCCGGGCGGCGCCCCCACACCCCCACGAAGTCCAGGCTGTCGTGCCGGCGCAGGGCGGGGGCGTGCGTCATGTCCGCCCAGGGACCGGTGCCGAGCAGTCCGATACGCATGCCGTCGCCTCTCCACGGTGCGGGACCCGGTGCGGGGCCGCCGACGTTCCTCCATGACGACCGGCGTACGACAGCCCGGCCGGTGCCGAGCGTGTCACACCGACCGGGTCCCCGGGCAAGCCCCCGGCGGCAGGACGCGGCGCCACCACAAGCCCTGCCCGTTCCCCTGCCGGTCCGCCCGGTCCGAGCGCCCGGCCCGCGCGGCCGTTCGTTCGCCCGCTCTGTCCGGTCTGCTCGCCTGCCCGGTCGGCGCGTGTTTCTGGCCATCGAGCCGGAGACGCCCGCGGACCGCGACGCCGCACGCCCGGCCCCCTCGCCCGGTCGGCCCCGTCGCCCGGTCGCCCGGTCGGCCCCGCCGCCCCACCCGTCGTACGAGACCGGTGATTCTGCCGATCCCCCCGACCGCACCGCCCGCCGACAGTGGCACCGCCAGTTCATCGGCGACGCCCGTCCGGCGGATGTCCCGGGACGCGACCCCACGTGTTCCGGGCCCGTGTGCGATCACCGGCCGGGCCCCTCGCCACGACCGAGAGGACGACTCCTCGTGCAGCAGAACCCCCACACCCACGCCGCCTCCCGGGCCGCGCGCCCGGCGTTCCGCGGAGCGCGGCGGCGGCTCGCCGGCGTCACGGCGGCCGTGGCCGCCGTCGTCGCGTTCTCCACCCTCACCAGCCCCGGCGCCCAGGCCGCCGCGGACAACCCCTACGAGCGCGGCCCGGCGCCCACCGAGTCCAGCATCGAGGCACTGCGCGGCCCGTACTCCGTGGCGGACACCAGCGTTTCCTCGCTCGCGGTCACCGGCTTCGGCGGCGGCACGATCTACTACCCGACGAGCACCAGTGACGGCACGTTCGGCGCCGTCGTGATCTCACCCGGCTTCACCGCGTACGAGTCCTCCATCGCCTGGCTCGGTCCGCGGCTGGCCTCACAGGGCTTCGTCGTGTTCACCATCGACACCAACACCACGCTGGACCAGCCCGCCTCCCGGGGCCGGCAGCTGCTGGCTGCCCTGGACTACCTCACCGAGCGCAGCTCCGTCCGCGGGCGGGTCGACAGCAGCCGGCTCGGCGTCATGGGCCACTCGATGGGCGGCGGGGGATCCCTGGAGGCCGCGAAGTCCCGGCCCTCACTCCAGGCGGCCATCCCCCTCACCCCCTGGAACCTGGACAAGAGCTGGCCCGAGGTCAGCACCCCGACGCTGATCGTGGGGGCCGACGGCGACAGCATCGCCCCGGTCTCCTCGCACTCCGAGCCGTTCTACTCCAGCCTGCCGTCCAGGACGGACCGCGCGTACCTGGAGCTCAACAACGCGAGCCACTTCACGCCGAACACGTCGGACACGACGATCGCGAAGTACAGCATTTCCTGGCTCAAGCGGTTCATCGACAACGACACCCGCTACGAGCAGTTCATCTGCCCGCTGCCCCGGCCGAGCCTGACCATCGAGGAGTACCGGGGCAACTGCCCGCACGGCTCCTGACGCTCCCGGCACTCCCCACAGCACCACTCGGCACCATCCGGCACCATCCGGCGGCGGTCGCGGGCACGTCGCGGCCGCCGCCGGCCCGCTGTGCCGCCGCACGGCCCCGGGCCAAGGCCGCTGGGCAGCGGCACAGTGCACGGATCCGGCCGCACGGTCCACAACCGCAGGTGACACGGCCGACACCCGGCGGGCCGGGGCGGACCGGTGGCTTCCGCGTCAGGTTACGCGCGCGTAACCTCCCGGGAATGACCGGAGAGACGACCGTACGTACGGCCGTGCGGATCCACGGCCAAAGCGCGCAACGGCAGGCGGTGCGCGCCCTTCTGGAGGGGCTGAGCACCCACAGCGGCCACCTCCTCGTGACCGGCGAACCCGGACTCGGCAGGACCGCCCTCCTCCGATGGGCCGCCCGCTCCTTCCGGGCCGGCCCCGTACTCGACCTCGGGCCCGGCCCGGACCGGGGCGCCCGGGGCACCGCCGAGGAACTGCTCGGTGCCCTGCGGGCGGCGGCCGGCGAGGCGCCTGTGCTCGTGTGTGCCGACGACGCGCATCTGTGGGACGCCCGGGCCCGGGCCGCGCTGGGCCGAGCGGCCGGGCTCCCGCACACCGCGGGCCGCGTCGGTCTGCTCCTCTCCGTCGCCTCGGACCGCGCCGTCGACCCGGAGTTCGCCCACCTGCCCGTCGTACGCCTGGACCCGCTCAGCCCGTCGCAGGCCGGCGCCCTGCTCGACGACGTGACCGGCGGCGCCGCCGACCCGGCCGTCCGCGAGGAACTGCTGGCCGAGGCCGAGGGCAACCCGGCCCTGCTCCTCGCCCTCGTCCACCGGCTGTCACCCGCCGAACTGCGCGGCCACCGTCCCCTGCCCAGACCCCTGGCCGACGCCGGGACCCTGGCGGAGGTGGCGGGCGGGTCGCTGACCGGCCTGTCCGCACCCGCCCGGGACCTGCTGCTGACGGTGGCGGCGGCCGTGCGGGCGTCGGACGGACCGGACGTCGACGCCGGCCCGGTCCTCGACGCCGTACGGCACCTGCGGCCGGCGTCCGCGCCGGTCCCCTCCCTGGAACCGCTTCCCGCGCCCCTCGCGCTGGCCGACGACCGGCTCCGCTTCCACGGCCCGCTGGTCCGCCGTACGGTCCACGCCGCCGCCGCGCCGGACCGGCGCCGCGCCGCGCACCGCGCGCTGGCCGACGTACTGGAGGCCGGCGGCCAGCCGCTCCCCGGGCTGCTGCACCGTTCCTGGTCCCTGACCGGCCCGGCGCCCGAACCGGCGCTCGCGGACCGGCTCGCGGCGGTGGCGGCCGACGGCACGGTGCCGGCCTCGTACCGGCTGCGCGCGGCGGCGTACGCCCGGGCCGCCGAGCTGACCGCCGACGGCCCGGCCCGGGCGGAGCGGTACACGGCCGCTGCCGAGTACGCCCTGCTCGCCGGCCACCCCGACCGGGCGCGTCCCCTGCTCGCCGCGGCCCGCGGCTGTGCCGCGCCGGCCGGGGTGAGGGGGCGGGCCGAGCTGGTCCGCGGACTGACGGAACTCCGGGACGGCCCCGTCGGCGACGCCCACCAGTCCCTGCTGCTGGCCGCCTCCCTGCTCGCCGCGGACGCCCCCGCCGACGCCGCGACCGCCGCGCTGGCCGCCGCCGACGCCGCCTGGGCGGCGGGCGACCTGCCGGCCTGCCTCACCACACTTGGGCCCGAACCGCCCCGCTCGCATCAGCACCCGGCCCCCCGGCACACCGACACCCCGCACCACACGGCACGGCCCGTGGACGCGGCCGCCGTGCCGGGGGACGCGGGAAGACCGCCCCCGGACCCGGTGCGCGACCACCGCGTCGGCATGCGGGCACTGCTCGAGGGACGGCTCGACCGGGCCGCCGAACCGCTCGGCCAGGTGGTGGAGCGGGCCAGGACCGACCACCGGCCCGAGGGCCTGCTGAGGTCGGCGTCGGCCGCCTTGCTGCTCGGCGACGTGGAAGCCGCCCGCCGGGCCGGGGCGCGGGCCCTGGCCGCCGCCCGGCAGCTCGGGTCGGACGCGCTGGTGCCACGGGCACTGGAGTACCTCGCCTACGCCGAACTGCGCGCCGGCCGGCACCCACAGGCCCGTACCCACGCGGAGGAGGGGCTGCGCACCGCGCTGCGGACCGGGCAGCGCAACACGGCGGCCCACCACCGGGCGGTGCTGGCCCTCGCGGCGTCGATCGAGGAGGAGCCGGACGTCGTCGCCCGGCACGTGACGGCCGCGCTGAGCACCGCACGGCGCCACGGACTGGCCCAGGCGGCCACCCTGGCGGAGTGGGCGGCGGCCCGGGCCGACCTGGGGCGGGGGCGTCCGCTGGACGCCGCCGACCGGCTCGGACTCCTGGTGCTGCCCGGACCCGGGCGCGGACATTTCGCGGTGTGGCGGCTCGCCGTGCCGTGCTTCGTGGAGGCCTCGGTCCTCGCCGGCCGCCACGAGGACACCGGCGCGGTCCTCACGGACTTCGCGGGCTGGGCGGCGTTCGGCGCCGATCCGCAGGCCGCCGCGCAGCTGGCCCGCTGCCACGCCCTCCTCGCCCCGCCGGACCGCGCCGACGACCTCTACCGGCAGGCACTCGCCCGGCACGAGGAGGCGGGCGGCGACTTCGAACGGGCCCGCACGGCGCTGCTGTACGGCAAGTGGCTGCGCCGCCGACGCCGGCCGCGCGAGGCCCGTGGCCGCCTCGGCACCGCGCTGGCCGGCTTCGACCGCTGCGGCGCCGGCGTCTGGGCGGCGCAGGCACGCGGCGAGCTGCGGGCGCTCGGAGCGGCGTCGCACGGCGGCGACGCGGGGACGCCGACCCGGTTGACCCGCCTCACTCCGCAGCAGCTGCGCATAGCGAGGCACGTCGCCGAAGGTGCCACCAACCGCGAGGTCGCGCTGACTCTCGCGGTGAGCATCCGCACCGTCGACTACCACCTCCGCAAGGTCTTCGCCGCGCTCGGCGTACGGTCCCGCCTGGAGCTGGCCCGCGTGGTCGAGCAGGCCGAGCACGCCGGGCCGGCCGAAAAGACCGGTGCACAACCCTAGGGACCGACCGGACGGTATGTCATCCTTCGGGCAGGACGAGTCAGGGGGCATGCCCGGCACGGGCGGACAGCCCGTCGCGGGGCGCCCCCGCCAGCCCTGGCCTGGGGAGGACCGCGATGCAGCACGCCGTACGGTCACGAGGAGCGATCCGCGTCGGGCTGACGCCCGTACCACGCCCGCGGACACCGAGCGTCGCGTCGTTGATGGACGCCGACGCCCTGCGTGTCCTGCACCGGGCCGCCCGCGCCCTGCTCGACGACCTGCCCGATCTGACCGACCGGCTGGTGGCCCTGCTGCGGGAGCAGGAGCCCGCGTACCGCGCGGCCATCACCAAGGACCCCACCGCCACCTGGCAGGAGGCCCAGCGCTCGCTGCGGCACAGCGTGGCCTCGCTGCTCGACCCCAGCGGCGCGCGGGACGCGGCCCGCCGCTGCTCCTGGCGGATCGGCGCCACCCGCGCCGAGCAGGGCCTCCCTCTGGACGCCCTGCTGCACGCCTTCCGCCTCGGCGGCTCCCTGGTGTGGCAGCGGCTGGTCGAGGAGACCTCCCGCACCGCGCCCGAGGACGTACGCCTCCTCGTGCACGTGGCCGCCGACGTGTGGAACTTCGTCGACGAGCACTGCACCCTCGTCGCCGACGCCTACCGGCAGACCGAGTGGCAGATCGGCCGGCGCCGCGAGAACCGGGCCCGGCTGCTGGCGGCCGGGCTGCTCGACGGCACCAGCCGCATCGCCGACCTGCCCGAGGCCGCCCGGGTGCTGGGCCTGCCGGAGCAGGGCCGGTACGTCGTCGTCGCCGTCACCGGCGTCCACCCGGCGCGATCCGACGCCGCCCGCGCCGCCGCCGTACCGTCCGGCACCCGCGTCCACTGGCACGCCGGGGCGGAGGCCGACTACGGCATCGTCCTGGTCGGCGCCGGTGACGACGGGCTCCCGGAGCCGGAGGAGCCCGGGGCCGGGTCCGCGCCGCGCGCCCCGGTCCCCGGCCTGCGGATCGGCGTCGGCGGCGCGGTCGTCGGACTCGCCTCCGTCGGCGACGGCCGCAGGCTCGCCGACACGGCGCTGGACATCTGCCCGGAGGCCGGCGGCACGGTCCGGCTGGCCGACCACCTTCCCGCGGCCCTGGTCGTCTCCAGCCCCGAGCTCGGCCGGGCACTCGCCGAGAAGGTCCTCGGTCCCCTGCTGCGCCTCGAACCCGCCGACCGGGAGGTACTGCTGGACACCCTCACCACCTGGCTCGACTGCGACGGCTCGGCGCAGCGGGCCGGTGAACGCCTCTACTGCCACCGCAACACGGTCCTCAACCGCCTCCGCCGCTGCGAGCAGCTGACCGGCCGGTCCCTGGCCCGCCCGGCCGACGTGGTCGAGATGAGCCTGGCCCTGACCGCCCGGCGCGTCCTGCGCGACTGAGGGACGCGCGGCCCGGGACTCGCGCGACTCCGGATGCGCGCGACTCCGGATGCGCGCGACTCCGGATTCCCGGCTTCCGTATCGCGCCGGACACGCGTCCGCGCGAGTGGTGTTCTCGCGTGGCGAGGCGGGGGTGTGGCGAGGCGTGGCGGGGGCGGGGCGGGGAGTCGCCGGCCACGGGTGCTGCTCCGGGCACCGGCGCCCCCGGCGCCCCGGCGGACGCGGGCGCCGTCTCCCGCCAGGGTCTCGCGGCGTCGCCCTGCGGAGCCCCGGCTCCCGTGTCGTGGGCGCCCCCGCCCTGGCGGCCCCCGCCGTCCGCCTCTGGGCATCCGCACAGACTCTCCGGCCGGGGACTGGGACGCCGCAGCGATCCGGGCCGCGGCTCTGTACCGCCACCGGCGCGCGTGCTGTCGTGAGCTCCCCCCTTCCCCTCACCGTGCCGGTCTCGGCACGGTCCCAAGGAGCCGTGATGCCCGCAGCACCACCGGACGGCGAACCCGCGCTGCACGTCGAGAGTCTCGACGTGACGTACGGGCGCGCACTGTCCGCCCTCCGTTCCGTGTCCCTGACCGTCCCGCACGGCGGCGTCGTCGCACTGCTCGGTGCCAACGGCGCCGGCAAGACGACGCTGCTGCGGGCCGTGTCGGGCACACTGCGCCTGCACCGCGGCGCGATCACGGCCGGCCGCGTCCGCTACGGCGACACGGCCCTCGACGGCCGGGACCCGGTCGCCGCCGTACGCGCCGGAGTCGTACAGGTCCCCGAGGGCAGGCGGGTGTTCGCCGGACTCACCGTCGACGAGAACCTGCGGGCCGGCGGGCTCGGCCTGAACCGGCGCGCCCCGGCCCAGGTCCGCGAGGCCCGGGAGCGGGTCTTCACCCTCTTCCCGCGGCTCGCCGAGCGCACCCGTCAGGCGGCGGGCCTGCTGTCCGGCGGCGAACAGCAGATGCTGGCCATCGGCCGCGCCCTGATGGCCGCACCCCGCCTGCTCCTCCTCGACGAACCCTCCCTCGGACTCGCCCCGCTGATGGTGGAGCGCATCGCCGAGGTCGTCCGGGAGATCAACACCCAGGGCACCGCCGTACTCCTCGTCGAACAGAACGCCGGCATGGCGCTGTCGCTCGCGGAACACGCCCACGTCCTCGAGGTCGGCGAGGTCCGGCTGTCCGGGCCCGCCGGTGAGCTCGCGCGGACGGACGCCGTACGCCGCCTCTACCTGGGCGACACCGCCGAGGGCACCGACAGCAAGGGGGCCGCGTGACCACCCGTACCGCCGCACCCCCCGCACTCCAGGTCCGGAACGTGACCGTGCGCTTCGCCGGCCTCGTCGCCCTCGACGACGTCTCCTTCACCGTCGCCCCGGGCACCGTGCACGCCGTCATCGGCCCCAACGGCGCGGGCAAGTCCACCTGCTTCAACGTCCTGTCGGGGCTGTACCGGCCCGCCGCCGGCACCGTACGGCTCGGCGACGCCGAACTGACCAGGCTCGCCCCGCACAAGATCGCCGCCCTGGGAGTGGCCCGTACCTTCCAGAACATCGTCACCACCCAGGGCACCGTCGCCGACAACCTGATGCTCGGCCGCCACGCCCTGTCCCACGCGGGCTTCGCCGCCAGTGCCCTGCGGCTGCCGCGCGCCGTGCGCGAACAGCGCGAACACCTCGCCAAGGCCCGCGAGATCGCCGAACTCACCGGCCTGGGCGCCCACTTCGACGCGCCCGTCGCCCTGCTGTCCTACGGCGACCGCAAGCGGGTCGAACTCGCCCGTGCCCTCTGTCTGGAGCCCCGTGTACTGCTGCTCGACGAACCCGTGGCCGGCATGAACGCCGCCGAACGCGTCCGCATGACCGGAGTCGTCCGGGAGATCCGCGCCGAACTCGGCCTGTCCGTCGTGCTGGTCGAGCACGACATGGGACTGGTCATGCGGCTCGCCGACGACGTCACCGTCCTCGACTTCGGCAAGGCCATCGCCCACGGCACCCCGGACCAGGTCCGGCGTGACCCCGAGGTGCTGCGCGCCTACCTCGGCACCGGCACCACGGGGGAGGACGCGGCATGACCGGCTTCCTCGACAACCTCCTCAACGGCCTCGCCCTGGGGTCCGTCTACGCCCTGATCGCCCTTGGCTTCGTCACCATCTTCAAGGCGTCCGGCGTCCTGAGCTTCGCCCACGGCTCGCTCCTGCTGCTCGGCGGCTACCTCGTCGCCGTCCTCCACGACGACATCGGCTTCGCCGGGGCGCTGGCCGTCGCGGTGCTCGTGACGGCCGCCGTGGCCGGGGCGCTGGACCGGCTGGTGCTGCAACGGGTCGGGACCGACCCGCAGGCCGCACACGTCCAGACCATCGTCACCATCGGCATCGACATCATCCTGGTGACCGACCTGGCCCGGCGCATCGGCGGCGACCTGCTGCCGCTCGGCGACCCCTGGGGCAACTCGGTGACCGACCTGGGTCCCGTGACCGTCGCGGACAGCCGCATCGCCGCGATCCTGGTGTCCGCCGTCGCCATCGGCGCCGCCTTCGCCCTCTTCCGGTTCACTCCCTGGGGCCTGTCGCTGCGCGCGGCGGCCGAGGACGGCGAGGCGGCCGCGCTCATAGGCGTACGGCTCACCCGCGTACGCACCGTCGCCTGGTGCCTGGCCGGCGGCCTCGCCGCGCTCGCCGCGGTCTTCCTGGTCGCCTTCCCGGCACCGGGGCTGGAGCGCACCACCGGTCAGATCGCCCTGAAGGCCTTCCCGGCCGCCATCCTCGGCGGCATGGCCTCCCCGGTCGGCGCCCTGGTCGGCAGCATGCTGATCGGCCTCACCGAGGCCTTCGTCGCCGGCTACCAGTCCGATCTGCACGTCCTCGGTGAGGGCTTCGGCGACGTGGCCCCGTACGCCGTGATGGTGCTGGTCCTCCTGGTGCGCCCCGCCGGACTCTTCGCGGCGAAGGGAGCGGCCCGTGTCTGACCTCCGTTCCGTCCTCGTGAAGCGCGGCGGACTCCTGCTGCCCGCCCTCCTCCTGTGCGCCCTGCCCTTCTACCTGGACGCCTTCTGGCTGCGCATCGGCCTGTTCTCCATGGCCGCGGCGATCGGCGCCGTCGGGCTCGGCCTGCTCAGCGGCACCGCGGGGCAGCTCTCCCTCGGGCACGCCTTCTTCCTCGCCGTCGGCGCCTACGGCTACGTATGGCTGGCCGGGGAGTCAGGGCCGGGGCTGCCGCCGGCCGTCGCCCTCGTCCTCGCCGTGCTGCTCGCCGGCGCGGCGGGCGGACTGTTCAGCCCCGTCGCCGGCCGGGTGAAGGGCATCTACCTCGGCGTGGCCACCCTCGCCCTGGTCTTCCTCGGCCACCACGTCCTGCTCACCGCGGACTCCGTCACCGGCGGCTTCAACGGAAGCTCGGTGCCGCCACTGGAGCTCGGCGGCTTCACCTTCGCCGAGTCCGACCCGGAACTGACCGTTCTGGGCGTGCCGTTCGGCGCCGAGGAACGGCTCTGGTACCTGGGCCTCGCCCTGTTCGCGCTCACCTGGTTCACCGCGCGCGGCCTGCTGCGCGGACGCCCCGGACGCGCCCTGGTGGCGCTGCGCGACAGCGAGACCGCGGCGTCCGTGATGGGCGTGCACGTGGCGAAGTACCGCTCGGCCGCCTTCGTCGTCTCCTCGATGTACGCGGGCCTCGCCGGCGTCCTGCTCGCCCTCTCCTTCCGCCGCGTCGTACCCGACTACTTCTCCCTCCTCCTCTCCGTCGACTACCTCGCCATGATCGTCATCGGCGGCCTCGGCTCCGTGGCCGGAGCCACCGCCGGCGCCGTCTTCGTCACCGCGCTGCCGCTGCTGATGACGCGCTACGCCGACCAGCTGCCGCTGGTGGCGACCCCGGGCTCCGGCGACGGGTCCATCGGCCCGACCGAGGCCTCCCGCTACCTCTACGGCGCGGCGATCGTCGTGATCCTCCTCTACGCCCCCGACGGCCTGCACGGGCTGGCCCGCCGGACCCGCGCCCGCCTGCGCCGCAGGCCACCCGCCACCGACCCTTCCGACGCCTCAGCCACGCCCCCGACCCCCGACACCACCGCACGAGCCAAGGAGCACACCCCGTGAACGTCACGCACACGAGGCCCCGTACCGCCCGGACCGCCGCCCTCGCCGCGGCGCTGGCCGCCGTGCTGCTCGCGGGCACCGCCTGCAGCACCAAGGCGGAAGGCGGGAGCACCGAGGACGGCGCCGACGGCGTCAAGGCCGGCCCGGGAGTCAGCGACAAGGCCATCAAGCTCGGCGCGCTGACCGACCTCACCGGCCCCTACGCCACCCTCGGCAAGAGCATCGTGCAGGCCCAGCAGATGTGGGCCGACGAGATCAACGCCGCGGGCGGCATCTGCGAACGCAAGGTCGAGATCGTCGTCAAGGACCACGGGTACGACGTGCAGAAGGCGGTCACCGCCTACGCGGACATCTCCCCGGACGTCGTCGCCCTGCCCCAGGTCATCGGCTCGCCGGTGGTCGCGGCCCTGCTCGACGACATCCAGCGGGACAGCATGCTGACCTTCCCGCAGGCCTGGGCCGCCTCCCTGCTCGGCATGGACGCCGTACAGGTTCTCGGCACCACCTACGACCTCGACATGATCGCCGCCGTCGACTTCCTCACCCGCTCCAAGAAGATCGCCAAGGGCGACACGATCGGCCACGTCTACTTCGAGGGCGACTACGGCGCCAACGCGCTGGAGGGCTCCGAGTGGGCCGCCGAGCAGGCGGGGGTGAAGGTGGTCGGCCAGAAGATCAAGGCCACGGACACCGATCTGACCGCGCAGGTGTCGGCGCTGAGCAAGGCAGGGGTGAAGGCGGTCCTGATCAGCGCGGGCCCCGCCCAGACCGCCTCCCTCGCCGGTGTGGCCGCCGCCCGCGGTCTCCAGGTGCCGATCATCAGCAGCGCTCCCGGCTACTCCCCGCAGCTGATGAAGACGCCCGCGGCGCCGGCGCTGGAGGCCATGGTCCACGTGGTCAGCGCCGCACCGGCGGTCAGCTCCGACCTGCCGGGCGTCAAGAAGATGGTCGCCTCCTACAACGCGAAGTACCCCGGCGAGCCGGTCGACTCCGGCGTGCTCTCCGGGTACAACGCCGCCCAGCTGATGGGCGCGGACCTCAAGAAGGCCTGTGAGGGCGGCAGCCTCACCCGCGAGGCCGTGGTGAAGGCGCACCGTTCGCAGAAGAACGCCGACACCGGCCTCGGCACCCCGCAGAACTTCACCTACGTGACCGCGCCGGCCAGCCGGTCGACCTACGTGCTGAAGCCCGACGCCAAGGCCGTCGGCGGCCTGGTCGGAGTGGAGGAGGCCCACAAGGCGCCCGGCGTCGACGCGTACCTGGCCGCACGCGGCTGACCTGCCCAGTGACCGCCAAGTCGCCTACCACGCGGGCGCCTTGGCGGTCATTGCCTCCGAGTACTGGTTTCCCTGAAGACCAGGTCCATAAGATGTACTCTCTGTCATGCCAGTGCAGTTGGCGCGGTACGGAGCTGGGGGAACGATGCAAGCCGACAAGCGGTTGTCCAGGGAAATCGACGCCAACGTGCCAACCGCCGCACGTATGTACGACTACTACCTGGGCGGCAAGGACAACTACGCGGCCGACCGGTCGGCGGTCGGAGAGCTCGACAAGGTCGTACCCAGCACCCGTCGGCTCGCGTTGAACAACCGGCGCTTTCTGCAGCGGGTCGTCAGGACCCTCGCGGAGGACTACGGCATCCGCCAGTTCCTCGACCATGGCTCCGGCCTGCCCACGCAGGACAACGTGCACCAGGTCGCACAGCGCATAGCCCCCGACTCCCGCGTCATCTACGTCGACAACGACCCGATGGTGCTGGTCCACGGCCGGGCCCTGCTCGACCAGAACGACAGGACCGCCGTCATACACGCCGACATGCGTGCCACGGAGGAGATCTTCGACCACCCGGACACCCAGCGCCTGATCGACTTCTCGCAGCCGGTGGCCGTGCTGTTCAACTCGGTCTTCCACTGCATCCCGGACAGCGACACCGACGGCCCGATGGCGGTCGTCCGCCGGGTGACCGAGCGGCTCGCGCCCGGGAGTTACGCGGTGATGTGCCAACTGGTCAGCGAGGACGCGGAGGTGCGCAAGTTCGTCACGGACTTCATGGACCAGGCGACACAGGGGCACTGGGGCCGGGTTCGCGAGCCGAAGGACGTGGAGGCCCTCTTCGAGGGCATGGACATCCTGGAGCCCGGCCTGGTCGAGGTCTCCACCTGGCGTCCTGACAGTGACGTGGTCCCGCGCCAGCTCACCGACGAATGGATCGAGTTCGGCGGTCTGGGCCGCCTGCGCTGACAGACAGAGGGACGCCGGCGCCGCGGCGAGTGCCGACGCGGAAAATGCTCGGGGCGGCGCGCGACGTGCGCGGCGCTTCCCTGGTGCCGCTGCCGCGCTACTTCGCGGGGTAGCGCAGTGCCATCGTCTCGCGCAGCAGATCCAGTGACTCGCGCGGAGTCAGCGCCTCATCGGCCAGTCGGTCCAGGGCGACCCGGTACTCCTCGGTCTCGTCGCGGTCCTCGAGGAAGTTGGCGCTCCTGATGTGCTCCAGGTAGACCACGTCGGGCAGATCGATGCCGCCGAAGCGCAGATAGGTGACCGGTATCGCGGGTGCCGACGCGTTCGTCACGTCGAGCGGCACGATCTGCAGCGTCACATGGGGTTTCCCGGCCGTCTCGACGAGATGGGCGAGCTGTTCCCGCATGGTCTCGCGGCTGCCCAGTACACGCAGCAGCACGGACTCGTCGATGATCGCCCACAGCTGCGGGGCATCGCCGCGACGCAGCAACTCCGCGCGGCGCATGCGGAGTTCGACACGGCGATCGACCTCGCCGGCGGGTGCGTTCGGCAGGCCGCGCTCGACCACGGCCCGGGTGTAGGCGGGCGTCTGGAGCAGGCCGGGGACGTACTGGATCTCGAAGGTCCGGATGGTCGCCGCGGCTTCCTGGAGACCGACCAGACGGTCGAACCACTCGGGCATCAGACGCTTGTCGTACCGCTGCCACCAGCCCGGTTCACCGGCGCGCCGCAGCAGCTTGACCAGTACCGAGGCCTCGTAGTCGTCGGTGCCGTACCGCTTCAGCAGCGCACGGACGTCGGTCTCCGTCGGGGGCCTGCGGCCCTTGCCCGACTCGATGCGCGAGAGCTTGGCCGCGCTGAACCCGAGGTCACGTGCCGCCTGCTCCTGGGAGAGGCCGGCGTCCTCGCGAAAGCCCGCCAGTTGAACGCCGACGAGCATCTTCAGCAGAGTCGGCGCCGGCTCGGCCCGGTCCAGATAGGGTTCGAGTCGGGAGAGGTGAGGCGACGCGGCGGACATCCTGACTCCCAGCAGACCGGCAGACTTGAGAAAACACACTATCGCACCTCGACGCCGTTCGCCGCATCCGTCAGTGAGAAACGGGTGGTTGAGCCGGTTCGGTGGCCGGCTCGCCCCTCTCCCGGCCGACGCCGGTACCGCGCCTTCTCACCTCACAGCAGGTGGTCGAACTCGCCGTCCTTCGCCCCGGCCAGGAAGGCGGCCACCTCCGCCGGGGTGTAGACGAGCGCGGGGCCGTCCGGATCACGGGAGTTGCGCATCGCGATGCCCCCGTCCACAGAGGCGACCTCGACGCAGTTGCCCTCGGCGTTGCTGTGCCGGCTCTTCGTCCAGCTGGCGTCCAGGGAACTGGCCCGCACTCCGTTGCGCACTGGTGGCACCGCGGTCTCCTTGCCGTCCGGGGGAGCGGACCGAGTCCCGTCGGTCCCCGTGCGCTCCCGTCCGATTCTTTTCGCGCAATTTCTCGTGCAATTGCACGCGAGCGCTGTCAGCGTGGATAATAGCCGTGGCGTCAACCCCCCGGTGGGCGCCCCCACATGACGTCGGATCAGGGAGATGCCGTGTCGTCACCTGCGCGTCCAACGCTCCGGTCACCCGATGCCGGCCGTCTCCGGCCCCCGGGGCGACGCACCCCTCTCCGCCCCGTCCGGCGGCTCCGCGCTACAGGAGCACGGACGCGGCCCGTGCGGCGGTGACGCCCTCACGAAGGCCCGGGGCCGGACCCCGGGGCCTGAGGCGGGCAGGACCGTCCCGGTCAAGTCGCCGATCCGCCCCCTCACCTGACCCGACTGCCGCGGAAGGGCCCCACACCATGCGCAGCGCTCCGACACCCGAACCGAGCACCCGGCGCACCGACCGTCATACGCAGCCGCACGGCTCGTCCAGGTCCGCGGCCGCTCCCCTGGCGGGGCTGGACGGCGTGCCCTGGAGCGAGATCCAGGACTCCAGTGGCTCGGCCGCGGCCATTCCCCGGCTGCTGCGCAAGGTCGCCTGGGGTGACGCGGAAGCCGCCGGCGCGGCCCTCGGCGATCTGCGCAAACGCATCTGTCAGTACGGCTTCGTCGTCGAACAGGCGACCGCCGCCACCGTTCCCTTCCTCTGGGAACTGGCGCAGCGCCCCCAGGTGAGCTGCCGGGCGCAGATCATTCAGCTGCTCAAGAACATCGCCGACGCCCGGCAGTGGGAGACCACCGCCACCGCCTACCCCAAGCTGCTCAACCACCGGGAGAACCCCGTGGCATGGGAGCGCGCGGCACGGCAGGCCGTCCGCGCCCGGCGCGGCGAGCTGGAGCGGCTGCTGGCCGAGGACGACAGCGAGATCACCCGGGCCACGACCGAACTCGCCCGCACGCTCGGAGACTGAGACCGGCACCGCGGACCGGATCCGCACGCTCGGAGACTGAGACCGGCACCGCGGACCGGATCCGCACACTCGGAGACCGAGGCCCGCGCCCTCCACGGGGGAGAAGGCGCGGGTCTCCTTCCGCCCCGCCGGCACGCCGACGTACCGACGCACACCTGCCGACGTGCCGAAGTACCGGCGTACCGACCCGCGGGACGGTGTGGCGTACTCCTCGCCGAGAGGGTAGGAAAGCGCGGATGGGAAAGCGCTTGCCCCACTCGGTCACCAGGAGGACCGCGCCCATGGCGTCGCCGCTCGAAAAACCGCTCGACCACCGTTACCGGGGCGAACACCCGATACGCACGCTCGTCTACCTGTTCCGTGCCGACCGCCGCCGCCTGGCCGGGGCGGTCGTCGTCTTCACCGTCAAGCACAGCCCCGTGTGGCTGCTGCCCCTCATCACCGCGTCCATCATCGACACCGTCGTCCAGCGCGGTCCGATCGGCAACCTGTGGACCAGTACCGGGATCATCATGTTCATCCTGGTGGTCAACTACCCACTGCACGTGCTGTACGTCCGCCTCCTGTACGGCAGCGTGCGCCGCATGGGCACCACCCTGCGCTCCGCGCTGTGCACGCGTATGCAGCAACTGTCCATCGGCTACCACTCGCGCGTCAGCGCCGGCGTCCTGCAGGCCAAGGTGGTCCGGGACGTGGAGACGGTGGAGCAGATGGTGCAGCAGACCGCCGAGACGGGACTCGGCGCGTTCACCGTCCTGACCGGCGGCCTGGTCATCATCGCCGTGCGCACACCCGAGTTCCTGCCCGTCTTCCTCATCGTCGTACCCGCCGCCTCCCTTCTCGTGGCCCGGCTCCGCGCCCGGCTGCGCAGCCACAACGAACACTTCCGCCACGAGGTCGAGGCCCTGTCCTCCCGGGTCACGGAGATGACCCGGCTCATACCGGTCACGCGCGCCCACGGGCTGGAGCGCAAGGCGCTGCGCCGCATGGACGGCACCCTGGACCGCCTGCTGACCTCCGGAAACCGCCTGGACCTGGTCAACGGCCGTTTCGGATCGCTGGCCTGGGTCGTGCTCAACGTGGTCGGCGTGCTGGTCCTCGCGGGCGCCGCGCTGATCTCGTACTACGACGTGTGGGGAGTCACCGCGGGGGATGTCGTCATGCTCAGCGCCTTCCTGACCACCCTCACCAACTCCACGACAACGTTGGCGGGGCTGGCCCCGGTCATCACCAAGGGGCTGGAGTCCGTCCGGTCGGTCGGCGAGGTCCTCCAGGCGCCCGAACTGGAGGACAACGAGGGCAAGACGGAACTCACCTCGCTGCGCGGCGCCGTCTCCTTCGAGGGTGTCGGGCACCTCTACGAGAGCGACGGGCGACCCGCGGTCAGCGACTTCACGCTCGCGGTCCGGCCCGGCGAGACCATCGCGCTGGTGGGCGCGTCCGGGGCCGGCAAGTCCACCGTGCTCAACCTGGTCATCGGCTTCCTGCGGCCGACCTCGGGCCGGCTGCTGCTCGACGGCACCGACATGAACACCCTCGACCTGCGGACCTACCGGCGCTTCGTCTCGGTGGTGCCGCAGGAGTCCATCCTCTTCGACGGCACGATCCGGGAGAACGTCGCCTACGGCATGGACGACGCCGACGAGGAAGCGGTGCGCGGGGCGCTGCGGGACGCCAACGCCCTGGAGTTCGTCGACCGGCTGCCGCAGGGCCTCGACACCCTGGTCGGAGAGCACGGCGCACGGCTGTCCGGCGGTCAGCGCCAGCGCCTGGCCATCGCCCGGGCGCTGATCCGGGACCCGAAGGTGCTCATCCTGGACGAGGCCACCTCGGCGCTGGACACCCGCTCGGAGGCACTCGTCCAGCAGGCGCTGGCCCGGCTGCTGAGCGGACGCACCACCTTCGTCGTGGCGCACCGGCTGTCCACCGTGCGGGGAGCGGACCGGATCGTGGTGATGGGTGACGGCCGTATCCAGGAGACCGGCACCCACGAAGAACTCCTGGGCCGGGGAGGGGCGTACACGGCACTGCACAGCGGCCAGGTCGCCTGAGCGCGGTTCCGCACCGGTCCCGGGCCCTGGGCCACGGTTGCGCGCCCGTCCGGTCCGGCCAGCGACCTCGCGATGACGGTCGGACAGGAAACGACGGAATTTCGTCAATTGCGAGCAGGAACGCGCACGGTGCGAATGTTCCGGCCGGGCTCGGGCATACGCAGCGAAACTCGAGAGAGGGGCGCTTCGTGCTCGAACCGGACCCGAAGGTCGTCAGGGAGTTGCTGACGCGGTACGCGTCACTGCGTATCGCTCAGGCGGAGAGGGAGAGGCCGGCGACGGCGCGCGAGCTGACGGACGTCAGCTACACGCTGTGCGTGATGATGGCGACGACCAGCATCCACGAGGCGGTGGCCAAGGCGGACGCGTTGCTGCTCGCCAAGGGGCGGACGCCGGACACGGCCCGCGCCGCGGACCCGGGCGGGGAGAGCGGCCTGTCGCTGGCCGTGTGACACCACCGCGCCCGGGGCCCGCCTCGGTTCGGGCCGGTGAGGCCGGACGCGCCGGGCCGACCCGAGGCGGGCCCTACGCGCGCACCGCCGGTTCGGGCGGTTTACCGTGGAACGCCGCGCGATAGGCGTACGGAGTGGTGCCGACCACCCGGCGGAAGCGCTCCCGGAAGGCGGTGGGGGAGCCGAACCCCGACTGCCGCGCGATCTGTTCGATCGAGTGGTCGCCGTTCTCCAGCAGGTACTGGGCGCGCCGCACCCGCGCCCGCAGCAGCCACTGCAGCGGCGTGGTGCCCGTCTGCTCGCGGAAGCGCCGGCTGAAGGTGCGCTCGCTCATGCCCGAGCGCGCCGCCATCGCCCCGAGGGTCACCTCCCCGGCCAGATTGTCCTCGATCCACTCCAGCAGTGGCTCCAGGTCCGAGCCCCGTGGCACGGGCGGACGCTCGTGCACGATGAACTGGGCCTGTCCGCCCTCCCGTTCCAGCGGCACGACACACATCCGGGCGGCGTGCGCGGCGACGGCCGAGCCCAGGTCCCGGCGGATCATGTGCAGGCACATGTCCAGACCGGCGGCGGCGCCCGCCGAGGTGAGGATCTGTCCGTTGTCGACGTAGAGCACGTCCGGTCGCACGTCCACGAGCGGATGGCGCCGGGCCAGTTCCGCCGCCGCGATCCAGTGGGTGGTGGCCCGCAGCCCGTCCAGCAGCCCGGCCTGAGCGAGGACGAAGGCGCCCACGCACACCGAGGCGATCCGGGTACCGGCACCGGCCGCCCGCCGCAGCGCCGCGAGGACGCGTTCCGAGGGCGGGCCGTGCTCCTCGGAACGTCCCGGCACGATGATCGTGTCGGCGGACTCCAGCGCCTCCAGCCCCCGGTCGATCCGGAGGGCGAGTCCCTCCGTGCGCACGTCGGGCGACTCCGCGCACAGCCGGACCCGGTACGGGCTGCGCCCGTCGGGCAGCCGCGTCCAGTCGAACGTCTGCATGGGTGCCGCCATGTCGAACGGCACCACGCCGTCGAGGACCAGGATCGCCACGGAGTGCATGGGCGCCACGATAGGCGGATTCCCGCCGGGCGCAGAACCCCGGGACAGTCCTTGTTCCGTCCGGTCCTGCCGGACACCGCCGGACACGGGGACGGACACCGGCTGGTCAGAGGGTTGGCGGGAATCAGTTGGAAGCTGTCGTTTCAGCCTCTGTGCGCTCTCCCGGCGGTTTTCTAACGTGGCTCCCACCGCATCGACCGATCCTGCCTTCCGGAGCCCCGACCGATGACCAAGATCCTGCTGTCCCTCCACGTCCTGGCCGCCATCATCGCCGTCGGGCCCGTCACCGTCGCGGCCAGCATGTTCCCGCCGGCCGCCCGACGGGTGGGGGTGGCGCTGCCCGTGGGGGCCGGAGGCGGGACCGACGCGGGGGACGTGGGCACCGTCCGGCTGCTGCACCGCATCTGCCGGGTCTACGCCGGCCTCGGCATCGCGGTGCCGGTCCTCGGCTTCGCCACCGCCGCGGCGATGGGCGTCCTGGGGGACGCGTGGCTCATCACGTCCATCGCCCTGACCGCGGCCGCCGCCGGCATCCTGGTCGCCTTCGTCCTGCCCCGGCAGGAGGAACTACTGGAGCGGCTGAACGGCGGGCAGACCGTCGAGCACGCCCGTACCGCCCGGCTCGCCATGTTCACCGGCCTGTTCAACCTGCTGTGGGCCACCGTCACGGTCCTCATGATCGTCCGGCCCGGCTCCACCACCGGCGCGTGAGCGGCCGTCACCTCCTGGACCGAATGCACACCATCGGGTGGACGGGCGCCTAGACTGCTCAGTCGCGCCTCCGTGCGGGGGCGGACGACACGAAAGGCACGTTGACGGGTGTTCCAGGATTCTCCCATCTACGACCGACTCGTCGCCGAACGCGGTGACGTCCCCGAGCAGGTGCGACGGGATGCCGAGCGCGTGAGCAGGGAACTGGAGGTCGTCATGCGCCCGCTGCGCTCGCCCGGCCATCTGCCCGGCGCCGAACGACAGCCGTCCCCGGGCGCCGGCTGGCAGCGCACCGCCGCCCTGCTGCCCGGCCCGCGCCCGCACTGAGGGGACGGCCGGCCGGGGATCCCGGGCCTCATCCGACGACCGTCGTATCCGGGCCGCCCACGTCCGCCGGGTCCTCGGCGCCGGGCCGGGCCAGCCACTCGGCGATGGTGCGGGCGATCGGCTGGCCCGTGTCCACCTCGACGAAGCCGAACTGCCCCGACTGGTTGCACTCCAGGAACCACCAGGTGCCGTCGCCGTCCTCGGCGAAGTCGAGCGCGCCGTAGGACAGGCCCGCCGCACGAAGGTAGGCGCGGACGGCCTCGGCGACGCGCGGTGGCACCTCGGCGGGCCGCCAGGGCTCGGGGGACGCCGCGAAGCGGACGTCCACGTCGTCGGGCCCCAGGCTCGCGAGGGTCGTCTTCCGGGCGGCCAGCAACTCGTCGCCGACGGCGGTGAGCCGGATGTCGGCACGCTTGGCGACCCGGCGTTGCAGCAGCGTCGGGCCGTGGGCGACGGCGGAGAAGTCGGCCTCGGGCGGCACCCTGCTGGCCGGTACCGCCAGGGGCGGATCCTGCGGATGCGCGCCGGATACGGGCTTGACCACGAGATCCGGGTAGCGCCCGGCGAACTCGCGCGCCGCCCGGGGGAACGTCGTGATCAGTGTGGCCGGCACGGGCAGCCCGCACCGCTGGGCCAGCCGCAGCTGCCAGGGCTTGTACCGGGCCCGGTGCGCCGCGTCGGGCTGGTTCATCCAGCGCGCCCCGCAGCCGCGGAGCATGCCGTAGAGCGCCTGCCCGGACTCCTCGGTCAGCCACGCGGAGGGCTCGGCGGCCCGCGTGGCGGCGCCGCCCGGCCTGCGCACCCAGACGGACCGCAGTCCGCCGATGCTCACCAGGCGGCCCCCCGAGGACAGATGGCCCCGGAAGGAGCCGTGCACGAACTCACCGGAGAGCGCGACGGAGTCGGTCAGGTCGGCGGGGTCCAGGCGGACCACCGGTACCCCCGACGCGTTCAGGTGCACGACCACCATGTCCGCGGTGACGTCCTCTTCACAGGTAAGGATCAACACGGTCATTGTCGACGGCCCGTGTTCAGTCGTCGAAGTGAGTCTTCGACCCCGCGGTGGAGGTCGTGGTCCCCAGTTCTCTCAGTAGCGCGTGGTCACAGGCGGCCACCCGCCCGTCCAGAAGCACGTTCAACTGCAGCCCGGAGTCGTAGACGTAGGGAGTCGTGGCCTCCAACTCCACTGCCGGCCGTGCGTAGTTGAGCGCGAACGGTTGCATCGTCTCTCCCTGGTCGGTGCTGCGCCGATCAGACGACGGTCCTTGTGCGCCGTCGCCCGGTCCGCCGACTTCCTTCGGCTTCCAGAGACTTATACGAATCGAACGGGTGAATGGTTTCCTTACGCAGCGTAGTCATGGGGCGGGCCGGGGTCCTTCCGCCCGTCCGCCGCGTCCCCCCGCCCGCCGAGAGAGTTCCGCGCGGAGCGCAGAGCGAGCAGCAGCACACCGATGTCGTCCAGATAGACCGGGTCGGGCACCAGGTCCGCCGGCAGCACCAAGTAGAGGACGGCGCCCCAGAAGACCCATCGCGGACCGGTGGGCAGCCCGGCCCGCCTGAGGTCCCGTCGGGTGCGGACCAGCCGCACCAGCACGCCGACCGCCGTCGCGAGGAGGATCGCCGCGAGCGACGCCACCGCGACGATCACCACCGTGGTCGTATCCACCCCGCCCCTCCTTATGGCGCGCGGTACGCGCCTGCTCTCCCGGATGCCCGCTCGGCGCGGCGATAAGACAGTGAGGACGGGTCTCTCATCCCTGTGGCCCACTCCAGTGGCACGGCGTGGTGGACGTGCTTAGTAATGGTCAGCACACAGCGCGAGTCGCATGTCGGGGACGCAGGGCGGCCGCACCCCCACCCATACGGAGAGATCATGACTACCGGCTCTTCATCACCCCGTTCGCCCGAGTACGCGATATCCGCCGTGGATCTGCCCACCGGGGAGACGACCACGGCGACCGGCACGCACCCGGTACGTCCGCCGGGCGCGCAGGCCGAGGCGGAGGCGTCGATCGTCCCTCCCTTCGCCGCCCGTTCGCCTGCCCGTCAGGAACCCTCCCGTCAAGAACCCGGCCGCCACGAACCCGGTCGCCAAGAATCCGATCGTGAAGAACCCGCCTTCCGGGAACCCCCGCCCCAGGCACCTGCGCGGCAGGAAGCCGCGCCCGTCCCACAGGACCCCTTCCTTCAGGAGCCCTTCGGCGTTCAGGAGCCCTTCGGCCAGGAACCGGCCGCCCCCGACGCAGTCGTACGGGAGTACGGCGATCCGGTCGGCGACCTGGTCCGTGCCGCCGTGGCCGACCGCCCGCTGGAGGAGATCGTCGACCTGATCACGATGCTGGAGCGGTCCCCGCAGCACGCGCAGGCCACGGTCGACGCGCTCCGCGCGGTCGGCGTGAACCGGTCCGTGGAGGACGTCACCCGGCTGGTCGGCCTGCTGACCCGGCCGCCGCGCCATTCGAACAGCGCGGACGAGGCGATCAGGGCCGCGGCGGAGTGCCGCTCGGTGGAGGACGTCACCCGGCTGATGGAACTGCTGCACCGCACACCCCTGCAACCGCACTGCGGGCAGGAGGCCGTACGGGCCGCCGCCACCGGCCGGCCCGTCGAGGAACTGGTCCAGCTGATCGGCCGGCTGGCCGAGGACGGACTGGCACGCCCGGACAGCCCCGACGCCCGCCGCCTGCGGGCGGCCCTGGACGGTGCCGGCGAGGACGACGCACCGGAACCCGCCCCCCGACCGGCGGGACTGGCCGGCGTGTTCGCCGCGGCGGACCGCCGGGGACGCGAAGGTGACCGCCGCGGCCGCGAACGCCGCAGGACACCGCGCCCGTCCCGCAGGACACCGCGCCGCGAACGCGGCCGCGACGAGGATGGTGCGCCGCGTGACCACGCACCGCACGACGACGACCACGACCACGCCCACGCCCACGAGCGTACGGCCCGCCGTACGGCCCGGGGCGCGGCCTGGCCGGTCTGGCTCACCGTCGCCGTCCTGGCCGGGTGCGGCGTGGCCTACTTCCCGCTGCACCAGAACGACGCGTCCGTCCGCGCCTACGGAGCCGCCCTCGGTCTGTCGGCGCTCTGCCTGGTGCTGGCGTTGCTGCTGACCGTGCGGCCCGCCGTACCCCTGCTCGCCGCGGCGGTCGTGGGTCCGGCGGCGCTGGCCTCGGCCAAGCTGTACGGCAGCGCGACACCGTCGGCGCGCGTGTCCGAGGCCGTGGACCTCACGCTGGCACCCACCTGGGTCGCCGTCGCCGTCGCCGTACTGACGTCACTGGTCGCGCTCACGGCCCTGTGCGCGAGGGTGGCCTCGCAGGCGCCCGCCGGGCGCCGGCCGGCCCGCCCGGTGGCCGGGACGAGCGGCGCGACGGACTGACCGCCAGGTGTCCTTCGCACACCGACTGGTCCGCGCCGGAGATCCGTCGCGGACCAGTCGGTGTGCTCACGTCCCCAGCATGCCCGCGGGATGGCCGTGTTCGAGCAGAGCGGTGAGCACCCGGTCCGGAGTGAGCGGGAGTTCCCGGAAGCGGATGCCGGTGGCGTGGTGGACGGCGTTGCCGACGGCCGCCGCCGAGCCGACGATGCCGATCTCGCCGATCCCCTTGCTGCCCATGGGGTTGAGGTGGGTGTCGTCCTCGTCGAGCCAGTGCGCCTCGACGGCCGACACGTCGGCGTGCACGGGCACGTGGTACGAGGCCAGGTCGGACTCGGCGAAGTCGCCGAACGCCGGGTCCACGGTGCTGTCCTCGGTCAGCGCCATGCCCAGGCCCATCGTCATGCCCCCGATGAACTGCGAGCGCGCCGTACGGGCGTTGAGGATCCGCCCCGCCGCGAAGACGCCCAGCAGCCGTGCCACCCGTACCTCACCGGTGACCGTGTCCACGGTGACCTCGGCGAAGTGCGCGCCGAACGCGTGGCGTGCGAAGGGACTCTCGGCGTCGGCGGTGCCGGAGGTGTCGGCGTCGGCCGTGACGCCCTCGTCGGGCAGCGGCCCCGAGTGCTCGGCCAGCCGGCCGGTCAGCCGGACACACGCCTCGTGCACGGCCCATCCCCAGGACGCGGTGCCGGAGGAGCCGCCGGCCATGGGCGCGAAACCGATGTCACTGTCGGCGACCTCGATCCGGACCCGGTCCAGCGGGACACCGAGGGCGTCGGCGGCGATCTGGGCGCAGACCGTCCGGGCGCCGGTGCCGATGTCGGTGGCGTTGACGCGCACCAGGAACCCACCGTCGGGCAGGGCCCGAGCGGAGGCGGCGCACGGCGACACCAGAACCGGGTACGTGGCCGCGGCCACCCCGCTGCCGACCAGCAGGTCCCCGGCGCCGCGGGAGCGGGGGCGCGGATCGCGGTCCTCCCACCCGAAGCGGCGGGCGCCCTCGCGCAGACACTCCACCAGATGCCTGCTGCTGAAGGGCTTGCCGCTGTCGGGCTCGGTCTCCGGCTCGTTGCGGATCCGCAGCTCCACCGGGTCGACGCCGGCCTCGGCGGCCAGTTCGTCCACCGCGGACTCGAGCGCGTACATGCCGGGGCACTCACCCGGGGCGCGCATCCAGGACGGCGTGGGCACGTCCAGCCGCGCGACGCGGTGGAGCGTGCGCAGGGCGGGGGCGGCGTACATGACGCGCGCGGGGACCGCGGCCTGCTCCACGAACTCCTTCACCCGGGAGGTGTGCGTGGTCACCTCGTGCACGAGGGAGGTGAGCCGGCCGCCCGCGTCGGCGCCCAGACGCAGCCGGTGCAGGGTCGGCGCGCGGTGGCCGACGACGGCGGGCAGGTAGCGGCGCGGCAGCGCGACGGTGACCGGCCGGCCGGTCACCCGCGCCGCCATCACGGCCAGCACCACGTCGGGGCGGGGCGTGCCCTTCGACCCGAAACCGCCGCCCACGTGCTCGGCGAGGACCGTGATCCGGTCCTCGGGCAGCTCGAACAGCCTGGCGAGTTCCGTGCGCACGGCGCTGGTGCCCTGGCTGGAGGAGTGCACCGTCAGCCGGTCGCCGTCCCACCCCGCCGTGCTGGTGTGCGGCTCCATCGGATGGTTGTGCAGCGGCGGAATCCGGTACTCGACGTCGACACGCGTCGCCGAGGAGGCGAAGGCAGCGTCGGGGTCGCCGTGGCCGGTGACGGCCGGGAATCCTCCGTTGGCCGACTCGGGGACGTACGCCTCCGGATGCGAGGCGGTGAGCGTCACGTCGTGGCTCTCCGCCTCGTACGTGATCCGGACGGCGGCGGCGCCGGCCCGCGCCGCCTCCAGCGTCTCGGCCACCACCAGGCCCACGAACCAGCCCCGGTGCGGGACGTGCGGGCTCTGCAGCAGCGCCAGGGTGGGGTCGTCCGGGTCCCCGAGCCGGGGCGCGTTCTCGTGCGTGAGCACCGTGAGGACGCCGGGCATGTCGAGCGCGGGGGCGGGGTCGACGCCGGTCACCCGGCCCCGCGCGACCGCCGCCGGCACGGGCCAGGCCTGGGCACGGCCCGGGAAGTCGTACTCGGCGGCGTACCGGGCGGTGCCGGTGACCTTCTCCCGCCCTTCCCGGCGCTCGGCTGGAGCGCCCAGGACGGTCTCGGTGCCGGTCATGGAGTCCTCCTCGTGGACGCCGGGTTCAGGTCGTGGCGGGCGGGGCGAGCCGGCCCAGTACGTCCAGGGCGAGCCGCCGGGCCAGCGGCACCTTGTAGGCGTTGTCCCGCAGCGGTTCGGCGGCGGCCAGCTCCAGATCGACGGCGTGCTCGAACGCCGCCGTGGTGGGCGCCGCGCCCACCAGCGCGTCCTCGGCCCGCCGGGCCCGCCAGGGCCGGTGCGCCAGTGCTCCGAAGGCGATCCCGGCGCGTTCCACCACCCCGTCCCGCAGGTCCAGGACGGCGGCGACGGAGGCCAGGGCGAAGGCGTACGACGCCCGGTCGCGGGCCTTGCGGTACGCGGAGGGCAGTCCGGCCGTGGCGGACGGCAGGAGCACGCCGGTGATCAGCTCTCCGGGGTGGATCTCGGTGTCCCGCTCCGGGTGCTGCCCCGGCAGCCGGTGGAAGTCGGCGGCGGGCACGCTCCGCGTCCCCTCGGGGCCGTGCAACTCGACGCGCGCGTCCAGGGCGGCGAGCGCCACCGCCATGTCCGAGGGGTGGGTGGCGACGCACTGCTCGGAGTGGCCGAGCACCGCGTGGTCGCGGTGCACGCCCTCCAGCGCGCCGCAGCCGGTGCCGGGCTCCCGCTTGTTGCAGGGCTTGGACAGGTCCTGGAAGTAGGGGCAGCGGGTGCGCTGGAGCAGGTTGCCGCCCGTGGTGGCGGCGTTGCGCAGCTGTCCCGACGCGCCCGCGAGCAGTGCCTGGGACAGCGCGGGGTAGCGGTCGCGGACGGCGGGGTGCGCCGCGAGGTCGCTGTTGCGGACCGTCGCGCCGACGCGCAGCGATCCGTCGGGCAGTTCGTCCACCGCGTCCAGCGGGAGCCGGGTGACGTCGACGAGGGCGGCGGGCGTCTCCACACCGAGCTTCATCAGGTCGACGAGGTTGGTGCCGCCGCCGAGGTAGCGGGCGCCGGGGTGGGCGGCGAACGCGTCGGTGGCCTCCTCGACGCTGCCGGCCCGTACGTAGGCGAAGGGCTTCACTCAGATCACGTCCTCGACCGCGTCGGCGATACGCGGATACGCACCGCACCGGCACAGGTTCCCGCTCAGCCGCTCCCGGATCTCCTCCCGGTCCAGCGCGACGGGCTCGCCGGAGGGCGCCCCCGGCTCGGTGACGTGGGACGGGTGCCCGGCCGCGGCCTCGGCGAGCACGCCGACGGCGGAGCAGATCTGACCCGGGGTGCAGTATCCGCACTGGAAGGCGTCGCGTTCCAGGAACGCCCGCTGCATCGGATGCAGGTCCTCGCCGTCCCCCGCGAGGCCCTCCACGGTGGTGATCTCGCAGCCGTCCAGGGTGACGGCGAGCTGCAGGCAGCTGTTGACGCGGCGACCGTCCACCAGGACCGTACAGGCGCCGCACTGACCGTGGTCGCAGCCCTTCTTGGCGCCCACGAGCCCGAGATCCTCCCTCAGGAGGTCCAGCAGGACCCGGCGGTGGTCGACGGTGAGGGTGTGCGGTTTGCCGTTGACGCGGAGCGTGGTCTGCGAGCGGGACGACTCCGGTGGTGAAGCGGGGGCGGCGCTCTCGTGCTGGCTGTCCATGGCGTCGGTGACCTTCCGGGACGGGCCGTGCGGCTGTGCCGTCCGCGTATCCACGTCGCGCCGACTGACACGTGAGGGTGCCCTCAGCCGGCGGTCGCCCACCGTCGGGACGGTCTCGCGCCGAGCGTGCCGGAGCGCCGGCGCCCGGCGCCCGGCGTTCGGTGGTCCGGAGCTCCGTTGGTCCGGCGGTGTCAGTCGCCGGGCTCGGCCGGCGGTCGGGAGGCGTCCTGGCCGGGCGCGGGGCGGGGCGTCCTGCCGGAGACCCTGAACCGTTCCAGCGTGCGGGTCAGCTGCCGCAGTGGGGAGGTCGCGGGAGTCGCGGGCGGCGGTGGTCCGGCCGGGGCGGACCCGGCGGACTCCCGGTACGCGGCCAGGGCCTCGGCCGCGCTCTCCGCCGCCTCCCGGTACAGGTCCCGGGACTGTGTCATGGCCTCCAGCGCCTCGGCGTACATGGCCACCAGCTTGCGCTCGCGCTCCAGTTCCTCCTCCACGGTCAGCAGCCGCCAGTCCTCGCGCAGCGCGGTGAGGGCCTCCTCCGCGCCGTCCGGCAGCGGCCGGCTCAGCGCGTCGAAGGACGTCACCGCCGCGATCAGGCCGGTGGGCTCGGAGCCGTCCAGGAAGACGGTGCGGACGGAGAAGTCCTGGGCGTCGTAGCCGGACGGGGCGGGGGTGCCGGGCAGTACCACGGCGCCGCCGCGCGGCACCTGGACCCCGAAGTCCTCCAGGGCCCAGTTCACCACCCGCAGCTGCTGCGGCGCGGCGCGGTGCTCGACCACGCGGTGCCGCAGACCGGGCGGCAGCCGCTGTGCCAGCGGCACCCGGCCGCGGTGGTCGGGGGTCATCGCCTCGTGCACGACGACGTGGACGTTCCACGGGCTGCGCCCGGCCGCCTTGAGCAGCCGGCGTACGGCCTTGTCGTCGTCCGGCAATGTGTTCAGGCCCCGCAGCCGCAGCCCCGTGGCGGCGTCGCGGTCCCAGGTGACGTCCGGGTCGTCGGGCCAGAACATCGTGGCGGGGGAGGGCCAGGAGGGATCCCAGGCCTCCTCGGCCTCCGCGAGGACGGTCCACTCCTGCCCGCCCGCCGAGCCCGGCTCCAGGAGCAGCCTGGCCCGCACGGTGACGGCCCCGGGGGCCTTCCAGCGCGCCTCGAAGATCCGGACACCGGCGGCGGCGTCGTCCGGCCGCTCGTCGGGCAGCTCCAGGAAGTCGTCGATGACGTGGCTGTCCTTGAGCCGCTGCAGGGTGTGCCGGACGGTGTCCTCCGCGGCGGAACCGACATGGCGGCCGCGAGCGGGCCACACCGTGGGCGGAGTCGTGGGGCGGGCGGTGGCAGAGGTCGGCATGAGTCCTCGGGAATCAGGGGCACGGACACAGGCAAGTATCGACGCCGCAGGTCAGCGGAGCGCACCCGGGGTCCGCCGACCGGGCGGGTCGCGGCACGGTGAACGGCGCGGTCGGCGGGGCCCCGGGCGCGACGTGGGCGAGGGTGGGCAGAAGCACGGCGAACCGACCGTACGGCACGACAGGGAGCGATCCGATGAACCTCGATCTCGGAGGACGAACCGCGCTGGTGACGGGCTCCTCGCAGGGCATCGGAGCGGCGATCGCCGCCGGACTGGCCCGGGCAGGCGCCACCGTGGGTGTCAACGGACGCGACGCGGCCCGCCTGGAGGAGAGCACCCGGAAACTGCGGACCGAGGTGCCGGACGGCGTGTTCGTGCCGGTCGCGGCCGACCTCGGGACCGAGGAGGGCGCCGAGCGGGCCCTTCGGACGCTGCCCGACGTCGACATCCTCGTGAACAACCTCGGCGTCTTCGGCGCGGTGCCCGCGCTGGAGATCAGCGACGACGAGTGGCGCCGGTATTTCGAGATCAACGTCCTCGCGGGCGTCAGGCTGACGCGCTCCCATCTCCCCCGCATGAGGGAACGGGGCTGGGGCCGGGTGCTGTACATCGCGAGTGACTCGGCCGTCGCCGTGCCGGCCGAGATGATCCACTACGGGGTGTCCAAGACGGCGCTGCTCGCGGTCGGCCGCGGCTTCGCCAAGGAGGCGGCGGGCAGCGGCGTGACGGTGAACTGCGTCATCGCCGGGCCCACCCGCACGGAGGGTGTCGAGGACTTCGTGTACCAGCTGGTCGACCGGGACCTGCCCTGGGACGAGGCACAGCGCGTCTTCATGCGCGAGCACCGCCCGCAGTCGCTGCTCCAGCGGCTCATCGAGCCCGAGGAGATCGCCAACCTCGTGGTCTACCTGAGCTCGCCCCAGGCGTCCGCCACGACCGGCGCGGCCGTCCGCGTCGACGGGGGATACGTAGACTCGATCCTCCCGTAGTCACTCTCCCGGTGCCGCGCGCCGCCGGTCCGTCTCGTCCCACGCCCGGGTGTCGCGCGGCTCCACGTACGGCTCGTCACCGGGCGGATGGCCGCCGTCGATCACCCGCTGCCGGGCCAGCTCGGCGTCGAACTCCAGCCCGAGCAGAATGGCCAGGTTCGTCACCCAGAGCCACACCAGGAAGATGATGACACCGGCCAGGGTGCCGTACGTCTTGTTGTACGAGCCGAAGTTGGCCACGTAGAAGGCGAACCCGGCCGAGGCGACCAGCCAGATCAGCAGGGCGATGAAGCTGCCCGGCGAGACCCACTTGAAGCCCTTGACGCGGGCGTTCGGGGTGGCCCAGTACAGGATCGCGATCATGAAGGTCACGAGCAGGACCAGCACGGGCCACTTGGCGATCGACCACACCGTCATCGCGGTGTCGCCGACGCCGAGCGCGGTGCCCACCTGCTGGGCCAGGCTGCCGGTGAACACGACGATGAGCGCGCTGACCACGGCGAGTACGAGCAGCACCACGGTCAGGGCCACCCGCAGCGGCAGCACCTTCCACACGGGGCGTCCCTCGGGCATGTCGTAGACCGCGTTCGCCGAGCGGATGAACGCGGCGACGTAGCCGGAGGCCGACCAGATGGCGCCGACCAGGCCGACCACCGCCAGTACGGAGCCCAGACCGGCCTTGGCCCGCAGCTGTTCCACCGCGTTGGTGATGACATCCCGCGCGGCACCGGGGGCGAGCTTCTGGATGTTGTCCAGGACCTCCTGGGTGGCGGACTGCCCGGCGATCCCGAGCAGCGAGACCAGGACCAGCAGGGCCGGGAACAGCGACAGGATCCCGTAGTAGGTCAGGGCGGCGGCGCGGTCGGTCAGCTCGTCGTCCTTGAACTCGGCGATCACGCGCCGCAGCAGCGCGGACCACGAGCGCTTCGGCAGTTCGGTCGGGGAGTCGGGAGCGGCGCGCTCGGTGGAGGAGCCCGGACCGTAGTCCCCGGGCGTCGTCCTGTCCGGCGCCGTCCCGTTCGCGGTGTCGGCCGTGTCGTCCTTCGTGTGTTTCCCGCGATGGGGAAGATGCTGTCGGGCCATGGACCCCGAGTTGCCCGTCTCGGCGTGCCCACGCACCCGGGCGCGGGGTGTGCGGCGACCGCCCGCACCGGGGGGCGAGCCCGCCCGCGCCGTCCCGCGCCCGCGGGAACCCCGAGGCCCCTCGCACGGCCGAAACAACGCAGTATGCCGGAGCGCGCGCACGTTCCTCTGGAAAATGCCAAAGCGCTGACCGGGTGGGTGCACTTTCCGTAGTCTCGGCGTCACGTTCGCGGTACACAGCCGTGCAGGAGAGGGGATCCGGCGTGCCCGGGATCGACGAGAGTCTGCTCGAAGCCATGCGCCTGCCCGGCGCTCGGGGCGCGTCATTGGTCGACTGGATCAGCGGTCTCGCCCTGGGCGCCGTCGGCGACGCGCCGGGCGGCGACTGGGAGGCGACGGCGGCGGAGACCGCCGAACTGGCCCGGCATGTCGCGGAGAGCGGCTCCCTGGCGGCGGCCGGCGACCAGAAGGCCACCACCCGGGCCACCGGAACCACCGGAGCCACCGGCGTGAGCGACCCCGCCGTCGGGCCGGAGAAGGAGCCGCCGGTCGAGGACCTGATCGCCACCACCGCCGACGTCTACCACCTGCTCAGGTTCGTCAGCACCCCGTTCGACAGCACCGTCTTCCTCCACCTGTGGCTGGACCGCAACGAGGGAAACCTCGCCCTGGCCCGTATCCGGCTCGCCGAGATAGCCGATCGTCTGGTGCTCGGATGACCGGAGTGACGGCCACCTGGACCACGCACGAAACGACGTCGGCGGCCCTCGGCACGCTCGCGGCCGAAGGGGCGACCGGCGCCCTGTCGGGCGAGCGGGGCATCGTCTACCTGTCGGCGGGCCGTGTCGTACACGTGGAGTCCGCCTTCGCCCCGGACCTCCAGGCACTGCTCACCCGCAGCGGCGCCGTCGCGCCGGACGGCTGGTGGGACGCGGTCGACCGCGGCGGAACACAGGCCCGGGTCGGACACCGGCTCGTCGACAGCGGCCGGCTCGCCGCGGGGGCGCTGGAGGTCTGCCACCTGGGCGCGCTGTTCGACGCCGCGTACTTCCTCCTCGCCCACGACACGCGCGCGCACCGCTTCCGGCCGGGTGCGGTGCACTGGCTCGGCGCGGTGCGTTCCGTACCGGTGGACGTCGTCGTCCGCGAGTCCGACCGCCGACGCGCCCTGCTGGACCGCATCTGGCCGAGCCCCGACATCGACACCGTCCCCCTCACCCGGGCGCCCGACGCCGGCGCCGCCGACCTGCCGGTACGGCGCGGCCGGATCCTGACGCAGGTCGACGGCGTCCGCACCGCCGCTCAGATCGCCTCGGCGCTCGCCTGCCGCACGTACCACACCCTCGTCGAACTGCGCCGCCTGGCCGCCGACGGCCTCGTCACCGCCGCGCCGCCCGCCTCCACGCCTCCCACGCCGGCCCCTCAGCCGCACGGTGTCGTGTGGGACGACCCGGACACGGCCCTGCTGCGACGGCTTCGACACGCCCTGGAGGCCCTGTGATCCGCGCGCGTCGCCAGCGTGCCGAAAGGAGACTGCTCATGGCCGTCGAGAGCGACGTCCTGGACGAACTGCACCGACTGCGCAACCGGGTACCCCAGTTGACCGGATCGCTCGCGGCCACCGTCGACGGGCTCGTCCTGGCCCACGACGCGCCGGGCACCGAACCCGAGGGCCTCGCCGCGCTCACCGCCGCCGCCCTCGGCGTAGCGCACCGCATGGCCGACGCCACCGCGCGCGGCGGGTTCCGCGAACTGCTGCTGCGCGGGGCCGACGGCTACGTCGCCACCTACGCCGCCGGCCAGGCCGCCGTGCTCACCCTGCTCGCCGACGGCCGGGTCAACGTGGGCCGGCTGCACCTGGAGGGCCGGCGCAGCGGCGCCCGGATCGGGGAGCTGGTCGTCGCCCGGATCGGCCAGGACCGCGGTCGTACCCCGGACGCCGAACACGTCACGACGCTTCCCGCTGACCCGGCCCGCCCCATCGGCACCCTGCCGGTGCGCACTCCGCAGCGGCCCACCCACCAACCGAGCACCCAGACCGGCGGCCACCGCCGGCCGACCTGATCAACCGATCGCGTACCGATCACGTCCGGAAAGGAACCCACGCATGGCCAACCTGGAGACCTCGCTCAAGGAATGCCTCAGCTCCATCGACGGAGCCACCGCCGCCGCGCTGGTCGACTACACCAGTGGGATGGCCCTCGGCACGCTGGGCGGTGGCAAGGACTTCAACCTGGAGGTCGCCGCCGCCGGCAACACCGACGTCGTGCGGTCCAAGCTGCGCACGATGGAACACCTCGGTCTGAAGGAGGAGATCGAGGACATCCTGATCACCCTGAACACCCAGTACCACATGATCCGCCTGCTCAAGGGCCGTGGCGGCAACGGGCTGTTCCTCTACCTGGTGCTCGACGCGAGCCGCGCCAACCTGGCGATGGCCCGCCACCAACTGCGCCGGATCGAGACCGAACTGGAGGTCTGAGCCCCCGCCGGACCGCGGACCGCGGACCGAAGAACGGCGGACCACGGAACCGGCGCGGGCCCGGCGGGAGAC
>NZ_JARVKY010000025.1 GCF_029813785.1 Streptomyces sp. DH41 | reverse complement strand
GGTGGGCGGTGGGGGTGCCGGGGTGGGCGGTGGGGGCGCCGGCCTCAGTGCCGGTGCCGGCGCCGGCGTCTGCGTCGGCGTCGGTGCGGGATTCGGTGCTGGTGAGGGTGGTGAACTCGGCCTCCCCGCGGCTCTCGGTCTCCGTGGTGGTGTCGCGGTCGCGGCCGGGGGCGCGGTCGGAGGCGGCCCGGGCCTCGGTCCCGGTTACGGCTCCGAGGTCTGTGCCGGTTGCGGCTCCCGTGTCCCGTGGTCCCGAAGGGCCTTCGGCGTACAGGGCGGGCGATGTCGTGAGGTGGTCCAGGACTCGGGTCAGAGTGGGGCCGTCGGTGCCCGGTGCGGCGCCTTCCGCGGCGCGGCGGACACCCAGGGCGTCCAGGACGCGGTGAAGGCGGGCCGCGTCCATGCGCCAGGTCCGGTCGACGACTTCCTCGGGATACTCGTCCCATCCCACCGGCGCCCAGTCCGGGCCGGTCTCGGCGGGCCCCCCGTGGAAGAGGCGGGCGGCGAGGAGGGAGACCGCCTCGTCGATCGCCCCGGGCTCCTCCAGCAGGTCGCAGGCGGGACGCTCACCCAGTCGGGAGGCGAAGCCCTCGGCGAGGCGGTCGCGGCGGGACAGCTCCGTGAGCGCGGCGACGACGCCCACGTCCAGCCGGGAGGGCCAGCGGCCCATCCGCCAGGCAGGCAGCGCGACCCGGGTCAGCAGACGGTCCCAGCCCGCGTAAGCGAGCCCGACCTGCTCCTGTGCGACGATCCGCAGGCCGTAGTCCACAGCCTGTGCGCGCTCGGCGGCGGCCGCCGCGACCCCGCGCTCCATCCCGGCCGCGTGAACACGGCAGCCGCGCAGCAGGAGCCGGGACACCCAGCCGAGACTCGCACGCACCGGGCGGGACAGCGGGCCGCGCCCGCCCGTGGCGGCCACCGCCACCGCGGCGTCCAGGCCCCGTATGAAGCGGCGGGCCGCGGCTATGTCGGGGTGCGCCGAGGGCCCCGTACCCGCGACGACCGGGGCGAGGACGGCACGCAGCTCGCCGACGCGCATCCACCAGAGGAAGGGTGAGCCGATGACGAGGACGGGCGCGGCGGCGGTCCGGCGGTGGGCGGGTCCGCCCATGCCGGCCACGTCGTCGTGCTCCTCCACGGGCGGCGGGCCGTGCGCCGGGTGGGTGCGGTCCTCCAGCCAGCTGTCGCAGTCCGGCGTGAGCGCTATCGCGGAGGGGGCGGGCACGTCGAGCCGGTCGGCCAGGTCGCGCACCATCCGGTAGAGGTCCGGCGCCGACTCCTCGGCGATCGTGACCGTGGGGGTCACGGCGGGCCGGGAACGGGCGACGACCAGGGCGACTCCGGCGGCGGCCGCCAGGACGAGGAGAGCGAGCGCGGACACGGTCCAGCGGACGACGTCCCAGCCCTCGCCCGCGAGGTGCCCGGTGGAGCCGCCCACGAGCAGGATCACGGCGGCGGCAGCGGGCAGCAGGGCGACGGCCAGTGCCCTGCTGCGGATGCGCAGCACGGCCAGCGCCTGGGAACGCGCGGCCTGCGCGCCCATCTCCACACCACCGGTACCGGTCACGACCGGACCTCACCCCCTCCTTGCTGCCCTGGACTTTCCTGCTGCTCTCCGGCTCTTGCTCACTCCCCCACTGTGGCACCCGCCACTGACATCGCAATGCCGGTGGGCCAAGTGCCGGAACGCTTGCGCGGCACCCTAGTTGGGGCCTTCACGCCCGTCAGCCGTATGGCGCATCGGTCACTCGATGGAATGGCTTTGGGGAAAGGTGGATGACGGACAGCAAGGATCAGGCCCCGGTTCCTGGGAGGATCCGGGGCCTGTCGGGTTCGGTGCGGAGGGGTGCTGTCCGGTTGCCGCCCGGGCGCGGGCCGGGACCGGGTCACGCCCCGGCGGCAGCCTCCGTCGCGGCGTCCGCCGCCGCCTTCGCCGCGATGTCCGTGCGGTGCTGGGAGCCGTCGAGGCCGATGCGGGCGACGGCCCGGTACGCGCGGTCGCGGGCCTCGGTGAGGTCCGCGCCGGTGGCCGTGACGGACAGGACGCGACCGCCGGCGCTGACGACGGCGTCGCCCTCGCCCCGCGTGCCGGCGTGCAGGACGTAGGCGTGCGGGGCGTCCTCGGCGGCCACGTCGGCGAGGCCGGTGATCGGGTCGCCGGTGCGCGGGGTGGCGGGGTAGTCGCGGGAGGCGACGACCACGGTGACGGCCGCGTCGTCGCTCCAGCGCAGGGGCTCCAGGTCGGCGAGGTTGCCGGTGGCGGCGGCCATCAGCAGGCCGGCGAGCGGTGTCCTCAGACGGGCCAGTACGACCTGGGTCTCGGGGTCGCCGAAACGGGCGTTGAACTCGATCACGCGGACACCGCGCGAGGTGATCGCGAGACCGGCGTAGAGCAGGCCGGAGAACGGGGTGCCGCGGCGGCGCATCTCGTCGACGGTCGGCTGGAGCACGCTCTGCACGACCTCGTCGACCAGCTTGGGGTCGGCCCACGGAAGCGGTGAGTACGCGCCCATGCCGCCGGTGTTCGGGCCCTCGTCGCCGTCGAGCGCGCGCTTGAAGTCCTGGGCGGGCTGGAGCGGGCGTACGTTCTCGCCGTCGGTGACGGCGAAGAGGGAGACCTCGGGACCGTCCAGGTACTCCTCGATGACGACGCGGTCACACGCGTTCGCGTGCGTCCGGGCGGCCTCGATGTCGTCGGTGACGACGACGCCCTTGCCGGCGGCCAGTCCGTCGTCCTTGACGACGTAGGGGGCGCCGAAGGCGTCGAGGGCCGCGTCGACCTCGGACGGGGTCGTGCAGACGTAGGAGCGGGCCGTGGGTACGCCGGCGCCGGCCATGACGTCCTTGGCGAAGGCCTTGGAGCCCTCCAGTTGGGCGGCCTGCCCGGAGGGGCCGAAGACCGGGATACCCGCCTCGCGCACGGCGTCGGCGACCCCGGCGACGAGGGGCGCCTCGGGACCGACCACGACCAGCTCGGCGCCGAGCCGCGTGGCCAGCGCGGTGACGGCCGCGCCGTCGAGGGCGTCGACCTGGTGCAGTTCGGCGACCTCGGCGATACCGGCGTTGCCGGGTGCGCAGTGCAGCGCGGTGACGTCGGGGTCGAGGGACAGGGAACGGCACAGGGCGTGTTCGCGGGCGCCGCCGCCGATGACAAGGACCTTCACGGGGTCAGCCTAATGGGAACGGGCCGGTGCGGTTTGTGCGGGCTTCCGAAGGAGCGGGGCTCGCGGGCTTGTACGTTCCTCCAGGGCAGCCTCCAGCAGTCCTCCAGGACGGCCCTGGACCGCCTTGGACCGCCGGATCCGCAGGTCGTCCGCTACTCGTGCGGGATCTCCTCGACCACCGACGCTCCCAGCTCGCGCACCAGCAGTTCCTTGCCGGAGAGGGCCGACTCGTCGAGGTCTGGGTCGTCGTCCTCGGGGATGTCGTCCTCAGGGGAGACCGGGCGCGGAGCGGGCGCCGGGGGCCGGGGCGCGGGGGCGGACGCGGACGCCTGCCCTGACGTCGGTCCCGGCGGGGCGGGCGCGGCCTGTGGAGGCGGGGCCGCGGGCGAGGGCGCAGACGGACGCTGCGCGGGCGCACCGCCCCCGAAGCCGCCACCGCCACCACCGCTGCCACCGCCGCCACCGTCGAAGCCGCCACCACCGGCACCGGGACCGCCATAACCGCCGGAGGGCCCGGCCGGGGGCGGGGATGCCGAGCCGCCGGAGGGATCGACGACCGCCTCGACCTTCCACTGCACGTTGAACTGCTCGGCCAGAGCCTGCCGCAGCACGTCCTCGCTGCCGCTGCTCAGGAAGTTGTCGCGAGCACCGGCGTTGACGAACCCGATCTGGAGGGATGTGCCGTCGAAGCCGGTCACCTGGGCGTTCTGGCTGAGCAGGATCCAGGTGAACCGGCGGCGGTTCTTGACCGCCTCCAGGATGTTGGGCCAGATCGTGCGGGGGTCGACTCCCGCGCCCGGCGGCGGAGAGGCGGGGGCGGGCGCGGCCGCGGAAGCCGCCGGATCGGATGCCGGAACCGCGGCCGGAGTCGGAGCCGGACCCTGGGCCGAGACGGGACCGGGATCGGGATCGGCAGGCGTCCGGGATTGACCGCCGCCCGCGGGTGCCGCCGTGGGCCACCCTCCGGGGCGCCGCCCGCCACCCGCGGGAGCCGTGGTCGGCCAGGCACCGGGCGCGGGCGCCGGGGCGGGCGCCGCAGCGGGAGCGGAAGGAGGCGCGGGGGCGGAAGGAGGCGCGGGGGCGGCCTGCGGCTGCCTGCCGCCAGCGGGACCGCCGCCTTCGTCAGGAGCGGGCCCCGCACCGGCAGCGGCACCAGGTGCAGCACCGGCACCCGCAGCCGCCTCTGAAGGCGAGCCGCTCTGACCGGGCGCCGGGGCACCGCCACCGGGCCCAGGAGCCCGTACCGCCGCGCGGGCCGCGGCGGGCCCGCCGCCCGGCGGAACCGGCGCGGCGACGGCCGCGACGCCCCCGGCTCCCGCACCCGCACCCGCATGCGCCTCGGGTCCGGGCACGTAGCCCATGGCAGGAGCCCCGGCACCCGCGGAGAACTGCACACCGCGCTCGATCCGGTCCAGGCGGGCCATCACCGAGCGCTCGTCGCCGTACGCGGCGGGCAGCAGCACGCGCGCGCAGATCAGCTCCATCTGGAGGCGCGGCGAGTGGGCGCCGCGCATCTCGGTGAGTCCCTCGTTGACGATGTCGGCGGCGCGGCTCAGCTCGGCGGCGCCGAAGGACCGCGCCTGGGCCTGCATCCGCTCGAGGACGTCGGCCGGGGCGTCGATGAGCCCCTTGTCCGCCGCGTCGGGCACGGCGGCGAGGATCACCAGGTCGCGGAGTCGCTCCAGCAGATCGGTGACGAAGCGCCGCGGGTCGTTGCCGCCCTCGATCACCCGGTCCACGACCTCGAAGGCGGCCGAGCCGTCCCCGGAGACGAACGACTCGACGACGGAGTCGAGCAGCGAGCCGTCCGTGTAGCCGAGCAGGGAGGTCGTCATGTCGTACGTCACACCGTCGGCACCGGCGCCCGCGAGCAGCTGGTCCATGACGGACATGGAGTCCCGGACGGATCCCGCGCCGGCCCGCACCACCAGCGGCAGCACGCCGTCGGCGACCGGGATCTGCTCCTTGCCGCACACCTCGCCGAGGTAGTCGCGCAGGGTGCCGGGCGGCACGAGCCGGAAGGGGTAGTGGTGGGTCCGCGACCTGATGGTCCCGATGACCTTCTCGGGCTCGGTGGTGGCGAAGATGAACTTCAGATGCTCCGGGGGCTCCTCGACGACCTTCAGCAGGGCGTTGAAGCCCTGCGGGGAGACCATGTGGGCCTCGTCGATGATGTAGATCTTGTACCGGCTGGAGGCGGGCCCGAAGAAGGCCTTCTCACGCAGGTCACGGGCATCGTCCACGCCACCGTGCGAGGCGGCGTCGATCTCGATGACGTCGATGGAACCCGGTCCGTTGCGCGCGAGGTCGCGGCACGACTGGCACTCTCCGCACGGCGTCGGGGTGGGGCCCTGCTCGCAGTTCAGACAGCGCGCCAGGATCCGCGCGCTGGTCGTCTTGCCGCATCCTCGCGGACCGCTGAACAGGTACGCGTGATTGACCCGGTTGTTCCGCAGCGCCTGCTGCAGCGGGTCAGTGACATGCCCCTGACCGATGACCTCGGCGAAGGACTCCGGGCGGTAACGGCGGTAGAGCGCGAGAGACGACACGCATACGAGGTTATAGGCGCCCACCGACAACCGGTCCGCACACCGAACCGCGCACCGACAACCGGACCGCGCCACGAACGCAAGCGCCCCCCACGCACCCGCCAGAGCCAACCTACCCTTGCTGCCTTCCGGCCCTGGGGGAGTTCAGTCAGATAGCGCCGCGTGAGGGGCTGAGCCACACGTTACCCGATGTGGGGCCCCGAGAACGAGTTCGCAAGCACTCTCCGACGTCATGTAATGTTCTCTGCGGAGGATTCGCCTAGAGGCCTAGGGCGCACGCTTGGAAAGCGTGTTGGGGGCAACCCCTCACGAGTTCGAATCTCGTATCCTCCGCCAGTGCCTCACCGGGCACGAAGTCGAAGGGCCCCGCAGCTTGCTGCGGGGCCCTTCGACTTGCTAGCTCGAGCTCAGCAACCGGTCCCTGACCGCGGCGAGGACTTCCGCGCGGTCGCGCGGGCCGTTGTCGGCCGCGATGAGGTGGTCGCCGATGCGCAGCGAGAAGGTGATCAGGCAGCGGGCCTCGACGTCGCCCTCGTCCGGGCAGAAGGCTCCGTAGAGCTCGCGCAGGTAGTCCATGCGGCGGTTGTCGGCCCGGCGGAGGCGCCGGGCGACGCCTTCGTCGCGCCGGGCCCAGTCGCGGATCGCGAGTTCGACCCCGGCGCCGGTCAGGGGCGCTCCGCCCGACCCCACGAAGTCGAAGAGGCGTCCGAGTCGCTCGCGGGCATCGCCTCCGTCGCGCTCGATGCGGTCGATGACGCCCTCGGTGACCCCGCGCTCCCAAGCGTCGAGCATCTCCTCCAGGAGGGCGGCGCGGTTGCGGAAGTAGCCGTAGAAGCCGCCCTTGCTGACGCCGAGCGCCTGGGCGAGGACCTCGACCCGGACAGCCTCGGGGCCGCCGGCGGCGAGCGTACGGAGCCCCTCCTCGATCCACTTGTCCCGCGGTGTACGGATCGCTCCCATGCCGTGTCGCTCCTCACACGCCCCGATCAATATACGGAGGCGTATAGATCAGTCTATGCTCGGTCTATACGCCACCGTATAGACAGGAAGCTGCCATGAGTGATCTGCGTCTTCCCTCGGCCGAGCACACGTCCCGCCCCTGGCGGATCCACGAGATCGCCGGCGACTTCCGGCTCGAGGACGTGTGGGCGCTGCCGACGCCGGGCGGTCCGGACGACCTGCGCCATCTGGTCGAGCAGATGGCGGGCGGCGAGGACGGTCCGGACGGCGGCAACCCCGTGGGCCGCTTTCTCTTCGCGGTGCGCTGGAAGCTCGGCGCGCTGCTCGGCTGGGACAAGCCGGAGGCGGGCGTCGGCGGCCGGGTGGCGACACTGCGCGACCGGCTGCCGGACGACCTGCGCGAAGGGCCACGGGGGCCCGATCTCAGCTCGGTACCCTTCACCTCGGTCTTCCAGACACACGACGAGTGGGCCGCCGAGTGCGCCAACAAGACCATGCACGGGGTGCTGCACATCGGCTGGGTCCCCGACGGGAACGGCGGCTGTCGCGGCCAGCTGGCCGTCCTGGTGAAGCCCAACGGCCGTCTGGGCTCGCTGTACATGCTCGGCATCAAGCCCTTCCGGTACCTGGGGGTGTACCCGGCCCTGATGCGATCGATCGGCCGGGAGTGGCGGGAGAACGCGGAGCGCCGAGCGGCACGCTGACGCCTTCTCGCTTCCAGCGGCCCGGCGGGGACTCGTTCTCGGTCACCGGACTGACCGACGCCCTCGGCAGGCCGCTCACGCCTCTGCTGCTCACCGTGGTCATCAGCCTGACCCGGATCCTCGCCGTCGGGCTCGGCCGGGTGCGCGAGCCGTTGCTGACAGCGGTGGCCGCGGGGGCGGCGTACGCGCTGGCCGCACCGGTCCTCAGCGGTGTCCTGTCCCCCCGCACTCACGGGGGAGTTGCAGTCTCGCCGGGTTCGCTACCGCTCGATCCGGATCCTCCTCGTCTCGCTCACCTGGTCGATCTCCGACACCCGGACCGTCGTCTTCATCGTCCAGGTGCCGGGGAGGGGGAGGGTGAGGGAGTTGGCGCTCCAGTAGCCGCCCCGGTCGACGAGTTCCGCGTCGATCGGGCCGACCTCGCGGTCGGGCAGGGTGAAGGAGAGGCGCAGTTCGGGTACGGCGGCCAGGCTGCCGTCGGGGCCGAAGACCACGGCCTGCACGGCGTTGTCGCCGGTGCGGCCGGGGTCCAGGGTGATCTGGACCGTGCCCCGGCCGGAGCTGCCGACGTCGAAGGGGATCGTGGTGACGGACGCGGGCAGCACTCCGCCCGCCGGTACGGCCCGTGCCGCCGCCTCGTCCGCGGCCCTGCCCGGCAGGGTGCCGGTGAGCACGGTCGTGACCACCAGGACCACGGCCGCGACGACGGCCTCGACCAGGACGGACCGGCGCAGCCCCCGGCGGTGTGCGTCCCCGTCGACGGGCGGTTCCGGTCGGGAGAGTCCCGGTTCGGACTCTCCCGGTTGGGACAGTCCCGGTTCAGGCGCTCCCGGTTCGGACGCTCCGGGTTCGGGCGGCTCCGGCATCGCCCGCGCCGGTGGCCCGCCCATCGGCTCCGGCACCCGCTCAGGTACGCGCTCACGTACGGCCGTCTCCACGCTCGTCTCCGCGCTCGTCCCCGCCCCCGCCCCCGCCACGCCTGCCGCCGCCACCCACGCGGCCGTCCACCGTCGCGAGACCGCCGCCGCGGCCAGCAGCACGGCCACCCCGGCCAGCTTCGCCAGCAGCAGCCTGCCGTACGTCGTCTCCGTGAGCGCCGGCCAGGAGCCGAGGCCGCGCCAGGACTGGTAGACGCCGGTGACGACCAGGACGGTCACGGAGACGAAGGCGATCCGGGAGAAGCGCGCGACCGTGCCGGCGTCCGGACGGCCGCGCAGGGTGAGGAGCAGGGCCACGAGACCGCCGAGCCAGACCGCGGTGGCCAGCAGATGCAGCACGGACGACGTCATCGCGACCGGCACCTGGATCCCGGCGGAGGCGTGCTCGGCGGCGGCCCAGGTCAGGGCGAGGCCGACCGCCGACACGGCACCCCCGGCGGCGGCGAGGCCGATCGTCGGCGCCGCGCCGGCCGCGGCGAGGGCAGTGCGCTCCCGGTGACGGTCCCCGCGGGCCGTGCGGAGCAGGAACAGCGCGAACGGCACGAGCAGCGCCAGCCTGACCACCAGCAACACGCCGGGCCGGGTCGTGAGGGTGCCGCCGAGCACGTCGGCGTCGAGGGCGGTCGACGGCCCCGTACCCGCCTCGTACGGGGCACGTAGCACCAGCAGGGCGACGGTGGCCCCCAGCAGGGTCCACCAGCCCGCCACCAGCGGGCGGCGCAGCGGGGCGGGATCCGGCGGCCGGCACAGGGCGACGAAGGCGGCGGTGCCGATGAGCAGGGCGGCGGCGAGGTAGGAGAGGTAGCGGGCGATCTTGTGGAGGGTGGCGGTCAGCGGGTTCTCGGTGGGGCCGGTGTCCACGGACGCGGTCGTCGCGGAGGCCTTGCCGACCGAGAAGGTGAAGGCGCCGGAGACGGGGTGGCTGTCGGCCGACACCACCCGCCAGGCCACGGTGTACGTGCCCTCGCCGAGTTCGCCCGACAGCGCGACGCGGGCCGTGTCGGAACGACCGTCCGCCCGCCCGGCATCCCCCGTGCGCACCCGGTGGCCGCCGGGGTCGAGGACGCGGAAGGAGTCGTCGCGCAGGCCGACGGACTCGGTGAACGTCAGGGTGACGTGGCGGGGGGCCCGCTGGAGGACGCTGCCGTCCTCGGGGTCGGTGGAGCGCAGAGCGGCGTGGGCGGACGCCGGTCCCGCGCCACCGAGGACGAACAGGACCAGCACGGCGCCCAGCAGCACCAGTCCCTGAACTCCCCGTCGGGTCCGTCGGGTCCCTCGGGGTCGTCGGGTCCCTCGGGTCCGTTGGGTCCGTCCGCTTCGACGGTCCCCTCGCTCCCGGGTTCCGGTGCGCGCACCGCCACCACATCTCACGTCGCATCTCCGTCGTCGGGACCCACCGCCTCGGGGATACGTACGGACGCGGGCTCCGTCCCGCTCACCGAAGACGCGTCGAAGACCACCGGGGAATCACCCGTGAACTCGTCGAAGGCCTACCGAGGGCTCACTCGTCGACTCACCGGATGCCGGGCCGGGTCCTCACCACGACGGGCGGGCCGTCATCCCGCCGTCCACCACGAGGTCGTGTCCGGTGACCCAGGACGCCAGCCGCGACGCCAGGAACACGCACGCGTCGCCCACGTCCTCCGGCCGCCCCAGCCGTCCCGTGGGTGCCGCCTCCCGCCACCTGCGGACGCCGTCCGGCCAGGCGCCGGCCAGCCCTTCCCGGTCGATGAGGCCGGGCGAGACGGTGTTGACCCTCACTCCCCACGGGCCGTACTCCAGCGCGGCCGAACGGGCGTGCATCACGACCGCCGCCTTGGAGGCGCTGTAGTGCGCGTGGGCGGGTGCGGGGGCGCCCGCCTCGATGGACGCGATGTGGGTGACCGTGCCGCCGCCCTGGGCCCGCATGATCCGGGCGGCGGCCTGTGTGCACGCGAAGACACTGGTGAGGTTGGTGTCCACCACCGTCCGCCACTCGGTGGCCGTCATACCGGGCAGCTCCCTCAACGGCTGCACGCCCGCGTTGTTGACCAGCGCCGTCAACCGCCCCCCTCGACCTCCCTGTCCTCCCTGTCCTCCCTGTCCTCCCTGTCCCCCACGCCCCTCGCGTCCCCCACGGCCCCCGCCCCAGTCGGCGGCCTCCTCGACCAGGCGCCGGCAGGCGTCCTCGTCGGTGAGGTCGGCCCGCAGGACCGTGGCCCGTCCGCCGCGCTCCCGGATCCGCGCGGCCACGTCCCGCGCCGCCTCCACCGCCGTACGGCAGTGCACCGCGACCGCCGCGCCCTCCTCGGCGAACCGCAGCGCGACGCCCCGGCCGATGCCGCCGCCCGCGCCGGTGACCAGAGCGACCTGACCGTCGAGGAGAGTCATGGGCGGCAGAGTTCCACGATCCGCTCGGCCGCCGCCGGATAGCGCGCCGTGAGGCCGGCCGCGTCGCCGTGCTCGTAGTCCCCGTAGGTGAATCCGGGCGCCATCGTGCACCCGAAGAACGACCATGTGCCGCCCTCGGCCACCCGGCCGCCCATCCAGGTGCCGGCGGGGACGGTGAACTGCACGTGCTGTCCGCCGAGCACGTCCGGTCCCAGCACCGCCGTACGCGCGCCGCCGTCCGGGGCGAGGAGCAGCAGTTCCAGCGGGTCGCCGAGGTAGAAGTGCCAGACCTCGTCGAAAGGCAGGCGGTGCAGGGCGGAGAAGTCACCCGGACGGGCGGTCAGCAGCGCCACGATGGCCGAGCCCGCCGGGCGTCCGTCCGGGCGCTCGGGGCCGGCCCAGGTACGCCGGAACAGGCCGCCCTCACGGGGGATCGGCTCCAGTCCGTAGTGCGCGATCAGGTCCTCGGCGGTCGGCGGGGGCGGTGTCACGCCGGGAAGGCTACCTCCCGGCGGAGGAAGGCGAGTTGCGCCTTCTTCTCCGGCAGGTACACGTCCGGCAGGTCGACCTCGGGCAGCACGACCGCCGGTCCGGCGGTGAAGCCCTGCTTGAGGAAGCGCGCGATCGCCTTCTCGTTGCCGACGTCCGGGTCGACCACGATCCGCTTCCGGCCCAGTCCCAGCAGGACGTACGCCATCAGGGCCCCCGCCAGCGCGGCGGTCCAGCCGGGCCGCGCGCCCTCGGGCCCGGCGGGGGCGAGCAGCAGGTGTACGCCGATGTCGCCGGGTTCGACGTCGTAGCACTCGCTGACCCGGTCGGCCCCGGGCTCGTAGGTCTGGAACACGGCGACGGGCGCGCCGTCCTTCACCACCAGGTAGGCGTGGTGGGTGTCGAGCGTGTCCATGAAGGCGTAGGTCTCGGCGACCTGTTCCGGGGTGAGGTCGTTCATGCCCCAGAAGGCGGCCCGCTCCTCGCTCACCCAGCGGTGGACCACGGCGGCGTCCACGGCGGCGTCGAGGGGGAGGACGCGGACGGTGCCGAAGCCGGCGAGCTCCTGCTCGTGGACGGCGACGCGGGAGGCGTACGGGGACGGGGGCAGGGACGGGTCAGACATCGGTTTCCTTCGTGAGGCGGGCGAAGTCGGTGACCACCGGGGCCAGTTCTCCGTCGAGCCACAGCTGTCGCTGGTCGCGGTGGTGGGGGGCGCCGGGGACGCCGGACGCGCCGAGGGGTACCACCCAGCGGCTGTCCCGCCGGTCGGCCAGGTCCCAGACGTACCGTGCGGCCGGGCCGCGCGCGGCGCGGTCGGTGAGGCCGGGTACGGCGGAGGTGCACAGCACGCAGTCGTGGTCGCCGGACAGACCGGGTTCCTCCCCGGGGGTGGTGTCCGGCAGCGCCCGCCAGGGGGCGAGGCGGTGGGTGTCGCCCCAGGTGCCGGCGGGCGGACTCACGGCCACCTCCTCCAGCGCCGCGCGGACGGCCCCGGCGCGGTCGATGCCGTACAGGTCCGGTGCGCGCAGCAGGTGTTCGAGGGCGTAGCCGACGCGTGGCACGAGCGCGAGCCACGGCAGCAGCACCTCGGGGTACGCGGGTGGGACGGACGCCGCGGCGAGGACCGGGTGCGCGGCCAGCCGCCGTACGACCGCTCCGCGCACGGCCGCGTACACCGCCGCGTCGGTGCTGTCGGCGTCCATGCGCCGGTCCCAGGCCAGGAGGCGGTCGCGCAGGGCGGCGGCCTCGGGGGTCAGGTCGTCCAGGGCTGTCAGGTGGTCGAGCAGGGCGGCTGCCGAGGCGAGGTGGGTGTCGGTGTGGATCGCGGGCATGTCGGCGGCCGACCAGCGTTCCTTCCCGGCGAGCAGGGCGGCGATGCGGTCGGCGCGGTGCGGTGGGGCGAACTCGACGCCCAGCGGGGTGGCCGGGCCGCGCTGGTTGGCCATCACGGCGACACCGTCGGTGAGCCCGGCGCGGGGCGGGGTGTGCCAGCCCTCCCACTCGTGGCCGGGTTCCCAGGCCGGCACCGGGCGCAGGCCGTTGGCGGCGGACCGCGACGGCACCCGCCCCGCGACCCGGTGCAGCAGCCCGCCCTCGGTGTCGGCGGCCTGGACGACGTTGACCGGCTCGGCCCACGCGTCCAGGGCGCGGTCCACGTCGGCGACCCGGCGGGCCCGCAGCAGCGGCAGCAGGGCGCCGAAGCCGAGGTCGGCGGTGACACGGGGCGGGTAGCGCAGGCTGAGGGCGGTGGGGGTGCCGTCGTCGAGGCCCTCGGGTCCGCCGGCGATGACCGGGCCCCGGTCGGTCTCGATGACCTCGACCTCCATGTCGTCCTCCCCCGCGACCCGGATCGTCTCCGTGTGCCGGGCGGCGCGGTGCCAGGTGCCGTCGGGGCCGAGCGCCTCGACGCCGGCGCCGGTGCGGCGCAGTCGCTCGCGGTACAGGTCCTGGTAGTCGGCCATGGCATTGGTGATGGCCCAGGCGACGGTGCCGGTGTGACCGAAGTGGGCGATGCCGGGGACGCCGGGCACGGCGAGGCCGACGACGTCGAACTCCGGGCAGGACAGGTGGATCTGCTGGTAGACGCCGGGGTCCTCGATGAAGCGGTGCGGATCGCCGGCGATGACGGCGTGCCCGGTCACGGTCCGTTCGCCGCTCACCAGCCAGCCGTTGCTGCCGGCGGTGCCGGGTCCGTCGGCGGCGAAGAGGGCGACGGCGTCCGGGCCGAGGTGCGCGGTGATGTGCTCGCGCCAGAGCTTGGCGGGGAAGCCCGCGAAGAGGATGTGCGTGGCGAGCCAGACGGCGAGCGGGGACCAGGGCTCCCAGCGGCCGGGAACGAGGCCGGTGCGCGAGAACTCGGGGGCGGACGGACCGGTTTCGGTCAGCCCCTCGTTGACGCCGTCGACGTACGCCCGCACCCAGGTGGCCGTCTCCGGTTCCCTCTCCTCCAGGGCGGCGAAGCAGCGGCGGGCGGTGTCCGCGAGCCGTGCCCGCCGGGCGAGCCGGTCCCAGGACAGGGCCTCGGACCCGAGGAAGGACGCGGAGGTGCCCTGCGCGCGGTGCCGCTCGACCTCCAGCTGCCAGGCCCGGTCACGGGCGGTCACCCGCCCCTGGGCGCGGGCGAGTTCGACCGCGTTGTCCGCGCGCAGGTGCGGGATCCCCCAGGCGTCGCGGTATGTCTCGGCGCTCACCCCTGTGCCCCCACTTTCCTTTAGGTTAGGCTCACCTAAGTCAATCGTCGTGGCCGAATAGTACGTGAAGGGTGAAGAAACGATGGGGCAGGGGCGGGGTTGGGAGGGCGCGGTCCTCAAGCTGATGCGGGGCAAGGACTTCGAGTTCACCGTGACGGATGCCGAGGACGTGACCCCGGACTTCCGGCGGCTGCGCCTGAGCGACGGCGGCATGCTGGCCGCTACCGGCGTCCACCCCACGATGTGGGTGCGGCTGTGGTTCGACAACGCGGGCAAGCCGCACCAGCGGGCGTACACGCTGGTCGACCCGGACCCGGCGACCGGCACCTTCGGCCTGGAGTTCGCCCTGCACGAGGGGTGCGCGAGCGACTGGGCGCGGGCGGCGAAGCCGGGCGACACCGTCGAGGCGACGGTCCAGGGGACCGGTTTCGAGGTCCCCGAGCCCACTCCCTCCCGCGTCTTCGCGGTCGCCGACCCGGCCTCCCTCCCCGCTCTCAACTCCCTCCTCGACGCGCTGGGCCCGGTCCCCGCCACGATCTGGTTCGAGGACGGCGGCACCGGCACCGACGGCCTGCCCTTCCGCACCGACCCCGCCCGCCACGAGGTCCGCACGGTCCCGCGCCAGGACGCGGGCGCCCACCTGGTCGCGCGAGTGAAGCAGGACCTGCCGGAGCTGCTGCGGTCCACCCCGGAACCGTACGTCTGGATCGCCTGCGACACGACGACGACCCGGGCGCTGGGCTCGTACGCCCGCAAGGAGCTGGGTCTGCACAAGCAGCGGGTGAGCGCGCTGGGGTACTGGCGCGCGACCTGAGCCCGCACGCGCGATCATCGGGGCATGGACGTCACACTTCACCTCGCCCAGGACCCCGAGGCCGACGAGCTCCTCGGCCGCAGCCCGCTCGCCGCGCTGGTCGGCATGCTGCTGGACCAGCAAGTCCCCATGGAGTGGGCGTTCAAGGGCCCGTCGACCATCGCCCGGCGCATGGGCGCGGAGGACCTGGACGCGCACGACATCGCCGCCTACGACCCCGAGGCGTTCGCCGCCCTGCTCTCCGACAAGCCGGCCGTGCACCGCTACCCCGGCTCGATGGCCGGTCGCGTCCAGCAGCTGTGCCGGTACCTCGTCGAGACCTACGACGGTGACGCCGAGGCCGTCTGGCGGGGCGTCGGCACCGGCAAGGAGCTGCTGAAGCGGCTCCAGGAACTGCCGGGCTTCGGCAAGCAGAAGGCCCAGATCTTCCTCGCCCTGCTCGGCAAACAGCTCGACGTCCGCCCGGAGGGCTGGCGCGAGGCCGCCGGCGCCTACGGCGAACCGAAGTCCTTCCGCTCCGTCGCCGACATCACCGGGCCGGAGTCCCTGACCAAGGTCCGCGCCCACAAACAGGAGATGAAGGCGGCGGCGAAGGCCGCGAAGGCCGCCGGCGCGTAGCGGGCACGTGGCCGACGGCCTTCGTCAGCGCGTAGCGGGCGCGTAGGCGACGACTTCGTCAGCGCGTAGCGGGCACGTGGCCGACGGCTTCGTCAGCGCGTGACGGGCGCGTAGGCGACGACTTCGTCAGCGCGTAGCGGGCACGTGGCCGGCGCGAAAGACGGGGCCCGGGTCGCGCCGGAGCGACGGGCCCAGGGCGGCCGCCGCCCATCCGCTACGCCTTACGGCGGGCCCGCCTGCTCCCCCGGCCCTGTTTGCCCCCGTTTACGGCGCCTTTTCCAGTACCTCACTCCGGCGCCATGGCTGCGCCCGCAACCTCCGGGCCGGTAGGCTTTCCGTGTGATCTTCAAGCGCATCGGAAACGGCCGGCCGTACCCCGACCACGGCCGGGAGAGCACCCGGCAGTGGGCGGACGTCGCGCCGCGCCCGGTCCGCCTCGATCAGCTGGTGACGACCAAGGGCCAGCTCGACCTGGAGACGCTCCTCGCCGAGGACTCCACCTTCTATGGCGACCTCTTCGCGCACGTCGTGAAGTGGCAGGGCGACCTGTACCTGGAGGACGGCCTGCACCGCGCGGTGCGGGCGGCGCTCCAGCAGCGTCAGGTGCTGCACGCGCGGGTCCTCGAACTCGACTGACCGAAACGGTCCCACCTCCCGCGGCGGCCCACACGGCACCCCCGGCGGCGCCCCGCAGCGGCCCCGCGACGCCCCTCGGACGCTCCGGCTTGACCCTTTCGGGTTGCATTGCACCGAACCTCGGAACGTCGACTGATCATCTAATAGGCATCACCGTCCCAGCGCACTACGCTGCGACCATGAGCATGCTCACTCCCCCTGGCATGGGCGGCCAGTACAAGATCACGGGGGACAAGTACCCGCGGATGCGACCGGCCCGACGCCGCGGCCGACTCGCGTTCGCCGCCGTCTCCTGCGTCACCGTGCTCGGGATGCTCGGCTGGGGCACACTGCAGCTCATCGACGTCTTCACCGGCGGCGAGACGGCCTCGGCGGCCGGGGCCGCGGACTGCCCGGTCACCCCCGCGAAGGCGAGCGCCTCGCCCGCCGCGGTGGCCGTGCCGAAGCCGGCCCAGGTCACCGTCAACGTGCTCAACGCGACGACCGTCGGTGGTCTCGCCCAGAAGACCGCCGACGAGCTGAAGAAGCGCGGCTTCCGCGTCGGCGACGTGAGCAACGCGCCCAAGGAGTACGACAAGAAGGTCGACGGCACGGGCGTCCTGCTCGGCCCCGCCGCGTCCCTGAAGACCTCGCTGCCCGTGCTCGGCACCCAGCTCCCCGCCGCCGAACGCCGTACCGACGCCGCCCGCAAGGGCGCCGCCGTCGACCTGATCATCGGCAAGGGCTTCAAGGGCCTGGCGACGCAGGCGGACGCCGACGCGGCGCTGACCAAGCTGGCCGCGCCGCGGTCGACGTCCGCCGCGGAGAAGAAGAGCTGCTGAGCAGCCGTATTCGCATGGAGTAACGACCCGGCCGGGCCGGAAGACCCGGGCCGGGGCCCGGATCGGGCTCGGATCAGGGCCCGGACCGGGGATCAGGGCCCGGACCGGGGATCAGGGCCCGGATCGGGGATCAGGGCCCGGATCGGGCTCGGGCCGGGGCCCGGGCCGTGCTACTCGGCCGCTCCGTACATCCGGTCGCCCGCGTCGCCGAGGCCCGGCACGATGTAGCCCTGCTCGTTGAGTCGCTCGTCGACCGAGGCCGTCACGACCGTCACCGGGGTGCCGGCCAGTTCGCGCTCCATGATTTCCACGCCCTCGGGGGCGGCCAGCAGCACCACGGCCGTCACGTCGTCGGCGCCGCGCTTGATCAGCTCCTGGATCGCCGCGACCAGGGTCCCGCCGGTGGCCAGCATCGGGTCCAGGACGTACACCTGACGTCCGGAGAGGTCCTCCGGCATACGGGTGGTGTACGTGGAGGCCTGCAGCGTCTCCTCGTTGCGGATCATGCCGAGGAAGCCCACCTCGGCGGTCGGCAGCAGCCGGACCATGCCGTCGAGCATGCCGAGACCGGCCCGCAGGATCGGCACCACCAGCGGGCGCGGGTGGGACAGCTTGACGCCGGTGGTCTGGCAGACCGGCGTGTGGATGTCGACCTGTTCGGTGCGCACGTCGCGCGTGGCCTCGTAGGCGAGCAGGGTGACCAGCTCGTCGGCGAGACGTCGGAAGGTCGCGGAGTCGGTGCGCTGGTCGCGCAGCGTGGTGAGCTTGTGGGCGACCAGGGGGTGGTCGACGACGTGGAGACGCATGTCCCCCACAGTAACCGGGCCTCGCGGGGCCGGCGTCCCCGCCGCGGGCAAGCCCCTGATCGCGGCTCCACTCGTTCGCCCGCGTCAAACCGCCCGACCGGGGGAAGGTGGGAGGGACGGACGCTGGGTGGTGAGACTGTGCCTGACCGGGACTTCCACGACACGCCGTCTCCAGGCAAGGAGCCGGGGACAGGGCGCGACACGGAGCGAAGCAGCACGGACCGGAGTACCGAGCGAAGCAGCACGGACCGGAACACGAACCTGAGTACCGAGCGGGGTACGGAACAGGAGAGGGACGCCGAGCGCCGCAGGCGCCGGGCCCAGTTCCTGCGCGACCTCGCGGAGGCCCGCGCGCTGCGGGACCGCGTCCAGCCGCGCCGCGCCAAGGTCGCCCGGCTTCGCCACGCGATGCGTATGCGCACCTTCCGCTGGTAGTCGCCTCGGTATGTCCCTGACCCGCCGGGGAAGATCACGCGCCGCGCCGACGTTACGACGGACGGACGTACGCGGCACCGCGAGATTCCGCGAAATCCGCGTACGATCCGCACGTGGCGGCGACGAGTCCCGGGTTCCGGTCAAAACTGCCGGACACAGGGCGTCGAAGACGTCCCCTGAGGGCCTTGTTTCTGCCACGATTCCGAGTGGGTGGGCTCGGAGCACCGCTCCCCCGCCCGCAGCCTCCGCCGGGGGGAACCCCAACCGGCACGCCTATGACCAGTGGGAGAGTCACGGTGTACTTCGCCGCACTGCTCGCGCGCACCGAAGACGGGTGGGAAGCGAGCGATACAGAGCTCGACGATGTGGAGACCCTGTCGGATCTGGCCGACCTCGCCCGGGAGGCCTCTCCCGACGAGGACACGGTGCTCGTGCTGATCGAGCAGGAGGACGCGTGGTTCGGAGTCGTCCGGGTGGACGGCGAGGAGGACCCCCGTATCTACGTCTCGGACGCCGCCGCGGCCGCCCGCAGCAGCTACGGCGAGATCCTGCTCACCGACGAGCTGCTCGGCCGGGACCCCGGTGACGGCGGCGACGACCTCGACGCCCTCGACCTCGACGGTACGGAGGACGGAGAGTCCGACGACGAGGACGGCGAGGACGGCAGGGACGCCGGGGACGGCGATGCCGCGGCCGCCGGTACGGGTGAGGCCGTGCCGCACGGGCCGGTCGGTGACGCCGAGGTCCTCGACGACCTCGGCGTGAGCGAGAAGGAGTTGCGCGCGATGTCCGGGGACGCGGTCGGCGAGATCGCCGAGGCCCTGGGCGTCTCCGATGTCCTGGAGACCGTCCGCTGACCGCGTCGACCGAGCCGACCGGAGGGGGCCGGGAGGAAGAAGCACCGGACCGCTCCGTACCGCCCGACCCGGTACGCGACCCAGTACGCGATCCGTGGCGGGCCGCGATGCGGCTCGCCCTGATCGAGGCCGGGCGGGCCGCACGGGGCGGAGACGTCCCCGTCGGCGCCGTCGTGCTGGCCCCGGACGGCCGGACCGTGCTGGCGGCCGGGCACAACGAACGTGAGGCCACCGGCGACCCCACGGCCCACGCCGAGGTCCTCGCGGTCCGGCGGGCCGCCGCCGAGCTCGGCGAGTGGCGGCTGGCCGGCTGCACGCTCGTCGTCACCCTGGAGCCGTGCACGATGTGCGCGGGCGCGCTCGTGCAGTCCCGGGTGGACCGCGTCGTCTACGGCGCCCGCGACGACAAGGCGGGCGCGGCCGGCTCCTTGTGGGACGTCGTACGCGACCGGCGCCTCAACCACCGTCCCGAGGTGATCGAGGGCGTACTCGCGGAGGACTGCGCCCGGCTGCTCACGGACTTCTTCCGCGACCGCTGACGGTCACCCGCCAAGGCACCCGGAACCGATTTCAAACCATGCCGCACTCTGTTGTAAGGTCTGTCTCGGTAGCGTGTCCGAGCGGCCGAAGGAGCTCGCCTCGAAAGCGAGTGTGGCGCAAGTCACCGTGGGTTCAAATCCCACCGCTACCGCCGATGAAGGGCCCAGTCCGGCGGACTGGGCCCTTCGTGCTGTTCCGGGCCGGGTCCGGGCCCCGCGCGGCCTCGCCGGGCCCGGCATTGATCGCTTCCGGCATTGATCGCTCACGGGACCGGACAGTTACACTCACCGCCGGTAGCACAGAAGTCCGAGGGACAGTCCCAGGGGAGGCCGCGGTGGCGGTGAACGCGAAGAAGATCGCCGTCTACGTGCTCGTGGTCTTCATTCTGTACGTGATCATCACGGATCCGGCCAAGGCCGCCGACTACGTCCAGATAGGTTTCCAGGGCATCTCCGACGCGGCCGCGGCCGTCGGCGACTTCATGACCTGGGCCGCCAACGGAGGAGAATGATGATCCGCCACCTGGTGCTCTTCAAGCTGAACGAGGGCGTGGAGCGCGACGATCCTCGGGTCGTGAAAGGCGTGGAGGCCTTCCGGGCGCTCGGCGGCCACATCGAGGAGCTGCGCTTCTGGGAGTGTGCCTGGAACATCAGCGACCGGCCCATCGCCTACGACTTCGCCATCAACTCGGCCGTGGACGACACCGACGCCCTCCGGCGCTACGTGGACCACCCGGCGCACCAGGCGGGCGTCGCACTGTGGCGGGAGTTCGCCACCTGGGTGATCGCCGACTACGAGTTCTAGCACGGCCCCGCCTCCCGGCCCCGCACCCGCACGGTGCGGGGCCGCTCGCGTTCTCCCACGGGTCCGCCTCGCGTTCACTCAACACGGCGTTATGCGGTGCTTGCACACAGTGCACATGTCTTGTGATGCTATGACCGCTTTTGACGGATGAGTTACGGAAGAGTTGACCGATCACGAGGTGGAGTTGACCGTGCCGGCCAGTACTGCGCCTCAAGCACCGCCCGCACAGGCCTCTCAGGCCTCTCAGGCCTCTCAGGCAACACAAGCCCCGCAGCACCCGCACACCACGCAAAGCGCACAGGCCGCACCGGTCCAGGCGGTCCAGGCGGTCCAGGCACCGCCCGCGCCGGAAGCCGCACCGCAGCGCAGCCGTGGCGCCGACACCCGGGCCCTGACCCAGGTGCTCTTCGGCGAGCTGAAGGGCCTCGCGCCGGGCACACCGGAGCACCACCGGGTACGCGCGGCGCTCATCGAGGCCAACCTTCCGCTGGTGCGCTACGCCGCCGCCCGCTTCCGCTCCCGCAACGAGCCGATGGAGGACGTCGTCCAGGTCGGCACCATCGGGCTCATCAACGCCATCGACCGCTTCGATCCGGAGCGGGGCGTGCAGTTCCCGACGTTCGCCATGCCGACCGTCGTCGGCGAGATCAAGCGGTACTTCCGCGACAACGTCCGCACGGTGCACGTGCCGCGCCGGCTGCACGAGCTGTGGGTGCAGGTCAACAGCGCGACCGAGGACCTGACGACCGCCTTCGGCCGCTCCCCGACGACCGCCGAGATCGCCGAGCGGCTGCGCATCACCGAGGAGGAGGTGCTGTCCTGCATCGAGGCGGGGCGGTCGTACCACGCCACCTCGCTGGAGGCCGCGCAGGAGGGCGACGGGCTGCCGGGGCTGCTCGACCGGCTCGGCTACGAGGACCCCGCCCTCGACGGGGTCGAGCACCGCGACCTGGTCCGCCACCTGCTCGTCCAGCTGCCGGAACGGGAACAGCGCATTCTGCTGCTGCGCTACTACAGCAACCTCACCCAGTCGCAGATCAGCGCGGAACTCGGCGTGTCCCAGATGCACGTCTCGCGGCTACTGGCGCGTAGTTTCCAGCGATTGAGGTCCGCGAACCGGATCGACGCGTAGCCTGGAGACCGCCTCGAGAGGTAATCGAAGGTGCGAGCGAGAGGTCACCTGGGCGAGCGAATCGCTCACCAGGGCCGTTGCGGGAGGATCGGGCCGAAAGACCGTCAGACCCCCTGTTTCCAGGGGGTATTCGCATCTCGGATGTCGACATGTCACTACAGCGCGTTGCCGACATGTGACATTCTGCCGGAGACGCGTTTGCCGGAGCTCCGGCTCCGGTATTCAGGTGGAGGCTGCGTTCCCGGCGTGGGAGCGTCGCCGTGACCGTCCCGCGACCCAAAGGGGGTGGCATGTCCGCAGACCAGGGCAGCTCGAAGGTGCTCGCGCTCGCCGAGAGCGAGACCGCGCCCGACACGCTCGAGGCGCTCGGCCCCGTCGATGACGCGCAGGCCATCGAAGCCGTACCCGCTCTCGACGCCGCGCCGGCCCTCGACGCCGCGCCGGCCCTCGACGCCGTGCCGGCCCAGGCCGTTCCGGCCACGGGGGCCATCGACACCCGCACCCTGTCCCGCTCCCTGTTCCTGCGGCTCGCCGCCCTCGACAAGAACAGCCCGGAGCGCACCTACGTCCGGGACACCCTGATCGAGCTCAACCTCCCGCTGGTGCGTTACGCCGCCGCGCGCTTCCGCTCCCGCAACGAGCCGATGGAGGACATCGTCCAGGTCGGCACCATCGGCCTGATCAAGGCGATCGACCGCTTCGACTGCGAACGGGGCGTGGAGTTCCCGACGTTCGCGATGCCGACCGTCGTCGGTGAGATCAAGCGGTTCTTCCGCGACACCTCGTGGTCGGTGCGCGTCCCGCGCCGGCTCCAGGAGCTGCGCCTGGCCCTGACGAAGGCCACCGACGAGCTCTCCCAGAAGCTGGACCGCTCCCCGACGGTCGCCGAACTGGCCGTGGTGCTGGGCGTGTCCGAGGAGGACGTCGTCGACGGCCTCGCGGTCGGCAACGCCTACACCGCCTCCTCGCTGGACTCCCCGGCCCCGGAGGACGACGGCGGCGAGGGCTCGCTGGCGGACCGCCTGGGCTACGAGGACACGGCACTGGAGGGCGTGGAGTACCGCGAGTCCCTCAAGCCGCTGCTGGCCAAGCTGCCGCCCCGGGAGCGGCGGATCATCATGCTGCGCTTCTTCGCCAACATGACCCAGTCGCAGATCGGCGAGGAGGTCGGCATCTCGCAGATGCACGTCTCCCGGCTGCTGACCCGCACCCTGGCACAGCTGCGCGAGGGCCTCATCTCCGACTGAGCCCGGGCACCGCGCAGACGCGTACGACGGCGACGGCCGCCGCGGCACCTCGGGGGTGGCGCGGCGGCCGCCGTCGTATACGTACGTATGCCCCGCGCGTCTGCGCGTCTGCGTGTTTATGCGTCTGCGTGTTCAGGCGTCTGCGCGGTGCCGGTCCGTTCCGGCGCCGGTCTACTTCAGCGCCAGCCAGGCCACGGCCGCGACGATCACCACGGCGGCCACGATGCCGACGATCAGGCCGATGCGGGGCCCGGAGGAGGCGGCGGGGGCCGCCTGCCGGGACTGGGGGGCGTCGTCGACGAACGCGCGGAACATCTGAGTGCTGCCTGCGGGGTCGTTATTGCCCTGGGGGCCCTGGTTGTTAGCCATGGGCCGAGACACTAGCGAATCCGCGGTGGCGGCCCAAGTGCGGGGCCACCGAGATCCCTTGGCCCCCGTCTCCCGGGCGGCCACCGGACGCCCGCCACCCACCCGCCAGCGGCCCACGACCCGGCACCCGCCCGTCACCTGCACGTTTACTATCGCAATACTTGCCTTTGCCAACTTTTTATGCCGCGATGACCGTTTTTATTTGCCTGTAGCAACCAACCGATCCTATGGTTGCCCTAAGCAACAAATAACGGGAGGTGCGCATGGCCGAGAAGGCTCAGTACGAGGAGCTGATCCGCCAGTTCAGCGCCTTCGGCGCCGTGAAGCGGGAGATGGGGCGGCTACTGCCGTCCGACTGCCCGAGCGGATCCGTCGCCGTACTGACGCTGCTCGGCCGCCACGGGGACATGCGCATGAGCAAGCTCGCGGAGCTGCTTGCCGTGGACATGTCGGTGACCAGCCGCCACGTCGCCCACGCCGTCGAGCGGGGCTGGATCGAGCGGTCCCCCGACCCCGCGGACAAGCGCTCGCGCATCCTGCGCCTGACGCCCGACGGTCAGGGCCGGCTCGACGACATCGCCGAGCGGACCAGCCAGATGCTCGCCCACCGGCTGAGCGACTGGTCCGACGACGAGGTCGGCCAGCTGTCCCGGCTCATGGCCCGCCTCAGGGCCAGCTTCGACGACTGCCGGGGACCCGCTCCCCGGCCACCCACACCGTCCGGGGACGAACAGTCCACCCGTACACCCGCGACCACCACGTAAGTAAAGGAAGTCCATGGCAACGACCACACCAGCCGGTGTGCGGGCTCATGCCAAGCACGGGGGAGGCTCCAACGGAGACGCTCCGATGACGCACCGGCAGATCATGGAAGCGCTGTCCGGGCTGCTGCTCGGCATGTTCTGCGCCATTCTGTCCTCGACCATCGTCACCAACGCCCTGCCCGAGATCATCGGTGACCTCGGTGGCGGCCAGAGCGCCTACACCTGGGTCGTCACGGCCTCGCTGCTGACGATGACCGCCTCCACCCCCCTGTGGGGCAAGCTCGCGGACCTGGTCAGCAAGAAGGCCCTGGTCCAGATAGCCCTGATCGTCTTCGTCGTCGGCTCGGTCATCGCCGGTCTGTCGCAGAACCCCGGGATGCTGATCACCGCGCGAGGCATCCAGGGCCTGGGCGCCGGCGGTCTGGCCGCGCTGGCGCAGATCATCATGGCCGCGATGATCTCCCCGCGTGAGCGCGGGCGCTACTCCGGTTACCTGGGCGCGACCTTCGCCGTCGCGACCGTCGGCGGTCCGCTGCTCGGCGGTGTCATCACCGACACCAGCTGGCTCGGCTGGCGCTGGTGCCTCTACGTCGGCGTGCCCTTCGCGATCCTCGCGCTGATCGTGCTGCAGAAGACGCTGAACCTGCCCGTGGTCAAGCGGAAGGTCAAGGTCGACTGGGCCGGCGCCTTCTTCGTCACCGCGGCCGTGAGCCTGCTGCTCGTCTGGGTCACCTTCGCGGACGACAAGTACTCCTGGATGTCCTGGCAGACCGGCGCCATGGTCGGCGGCGCGATCGTGCTGACGCTGATCTTCCTCTTCGTCGAGTCGAAGGCCAGCGAGCCGATCATCCCGCTGCGTCTGTTCAAGAACCGCACCATCACGCTGGCCTCGCTGGCCTCGCTGTTCGTCGGTATCGCGATGTTCGCGGGCACCGTCTACTTCAGCCAGTACTTCCAGCTGGCCCGCGGTGAGTCCCCGACCATGTCGGGCGTCATGACCATCCCGATGATCGGCGGCCTGTTCGTCTCGTCCACGGTCTCCGGTCAGATCATCACCAAGACCGGCAAGTGGAAGGGCTGGCTGCTGGCCGGCGGCGTGCTGCTCACGGCGGGCCTGGGCCTGCTCAGCACCATGCGCTACGACACCGCGTACTGGCACATCGCGATCTTCATGGCGCTGATGGGCCTCGGCGTCGGCATGATGATGCAGAACCTGGTCCTGTGCACGCAGAACCAGGTGGCCCCGAGCGACCTGGGCGCGGCCTCCTCCGTCGTGACCTTCTTCCGGTCCCTCGGCGGCGCCGTGGGTGTCTCGGTGCTCGGCTCCGTGATGTCCAGCCGGATCAGCCACTACGCCACCGACTCCATCGGGCAGCTCAAGCCCGAGGACCAGGCGGCGGCCGGCCAGGCCATGGGCTCCGGGGCGATCCCCGACATGAGCCTGCTGCCCGCGCCCATCCGCACCTGGCTGGAGAGCGCGTACGGGCACGGCATCGCCGACATCTTCCTGTACGTCGCGCCGATCGCACTGCTCGGCTTCCTGGTGACGCTGTTCATCAAGGAGGTGCCGCTGCGCACCTCGGGCGCTCTGGCCCAGGCCGCGGAGGCCACCGCCGAGACCGCCTCCCCGGTCGCCCCGGCCCCGGCCGAGGCCACCCGGGTCGCCCCGGAGCCGGTTCCGGCCGGTGCGATGGCGGGCGCTTCGGCGACGCCTTCGACCACCTCGGCCACCTCGGTCGCCGACTCGGGTCTGCGGCCCGACGCCACCCAGCGGCTCGCCGCCGTCGCCACGGCGACCGGCTCCGGTGAGCCGGCGGCACCCGTCTCCGGTGGCATCGCGGTCCGCGGCTTCGTCCGCGGCGCCGAGTCCGCGCCGGTCCCGCAGGCCGCCGTCACACTGATCTCGCTGGCGGGCCGGCAGCTGGGCCGGTCGGTCGCCCAGGCCGACGGCTCGTACGCGGTCGACGTGCCGGGCGCGGGATCGTACGTCCTGATCGCCTCCGCCGACGGCTTCCAGCCGCAGGCCTCGACGATCGTCGTGAACGACGAGCCGCTCGCGTACGACGTCCTGCTCAGCGGCACCAGCGGGCTGACCGGCCTGGTCCGGGCCGTGGCGAACGGGCTGCCGGTCAAGGACGCGATGGTGATCGTGACCGATGTGCGCGGGGACCTGCTGGCCACCGCCGCCACCGGTGAGGCGGGCGAGTTCGCCTTCACCGAACTGGTGCCGGGCACGGTGACCGTCGCGGTGAACGCCGCCGGCTACCGGCCGCGCGCCCTGCCCCTCGAGGTGGGCGGCACCGGGGTCACCCGGGTCGAGGTCGACCTGCAGGCCGGGGCGCAGCTCCAGGGCGTCGTGCGGGCACCGCACGGCCCGCTGGCCGACGCCCGCGTCACGCTGGTCGACGCGGCGGGCAACGTGGTCGGCACGGCCACCACCGGGGCGGACGGGGCGTACGCCTTCACCGACCTGGACGCCGGTGAGTACACCGTCATCGCGACCGGCTACCCGCCGGTGGCGACGGCCCTGACGGTCACCGGCCCCGGTGCCGACGGCCACGACATCGAGCTCGCCCACCCCGGCGAGTAGCAGAACCCCGGCCCGTGGTGGCGTGCGCGCTCTGAGCGGAGGTGCGCCCGCCCACCACGGGCCGGTTTCTTCACGACCACTTTCTGAGCCTTTGCAGGGAGAAAACGGGATGGGACTGACCGCGAGGATCCGAACGCGGGACGGATGGGCCGTGTCGCACGCGGTCGTCACGGTGACCGACATGACCGGCACGCAGGTGCTGCGCGCCGAGGCGGACACCGAGGGCGCCGTGCGGGACACCACCGTGCTGACGCCGGGGGCGTACACCGTCATCGTCACGGCCGTCGGGTACGCGCCCGCCGCCTCCAGCGCGATCGTCACCGCGAGCGGCCGGGCCGAGGTCGGCACCGTGACGCTGGCCCGCCAGGGCGGCACCGAGCTGCCGCCGCCCGGGCCGTGGACCGTCGACCCGGCGCACTCCAGCGTGGCCGCCGTCGCCCAGCACCTGGGCATCTCCAGCGTGCACGGCCGGTTCACGGACTTCACCGGCACGGTCGAGATCGCGCCGGACGACGTCACCAAGTCCCGGGTGGAGGCGGTGATCCGGGCGGCCTCCGTCGACACCGGCAACGGCATGCGCGACACCCACCTGCGCTCCGCCGACTTCCTGGACGTCGAGCGGTACCCGGAGATCACCTACCGCTCCACCGGCGTGACGCAGGCCGGACAGGACCGCTGGACGGTCCACGGCGAGCTGGGCCTGCACGGCGTGGTCCGCCAGGTCGACCTGGACCTGGCCTACCTCGGCACCGGCGCCGACCCGTGGGGCGGCACCCGGGCGGCGTTCCGCGCGACGACGGAACTGCGCCGCGAGGACTTCGCCATGAACTACAACCAGGTCCTCCAGGCAGGCATCGCCGCCATCGGTACGACGCTCAGGGTCGAGCTGGACATCCAGGCGGTGCAGGGGGAGTCACTGCCGGCCGCGTGAGCCGGTCATTGGCGCCGCCAGAGTCACTGGCGGCGCCTGCGTCACCGGCGCCGCCTGAGTCCCGGCGCCGCCTGCGTCACCGCAGGCCGCGTGAGGCGCCGCCGGACGCCCGGGCCACCAGGTCGCCGCACAGGTCCCGGAGCTTGACGTTCCGGTCCTGCGAGGCCCTGCGCAGCCGCTCCAGGGCCCGGTGGGCGTCGATCCGCTCCCGGGCCATGAGCATGCCGACCGCCTGGTCGATGACGCTGCGGGAGAGCAGGGCGGTGCGGACGTCGGCCGCCGAGGCCTGCTGCCGCTCCAGGCGCAGGGCCTCGTTCACGGCGTGCGCGGCCCGCTCCGCGTAGGCGCGGGCCGCGTCGAGCCCGCCGGCCAGCGCGTCGGGCTCGACGCCGTACAGGTTGAGGGCGGCGCCCGTCTCGCCCTCGACGGCCAGCGGCAGCGCCAGTACACAGCGCACGCCGGCGGCCAGCGCGTACTCCGTGTACGCGGGCCAGCGGGTCTCCGTCGCCAGGTCGGGTGCGTACCGCGCACTCTGCGTCTCGGCGGCGTCCACGCAGGGACCCGAGCCGTTCTCGTACTGCCGCAGGTCCAGGCCGCTGGGCAGGCCGGTGCTGCCCGCCAGGGTCATCAGCCGGTCGGCGCGGCGCACCGTGACCGAGCAGGCGGCGGCGCCCGGCACCTGCGCGACCGCGCGGTCGGTCAGATCGCGCAGGAGGGTGTCGAGGCCCTGGCTGCGCGCTATCGCACGGTCGAGCGTGTCAGGGATCTCCGAGGTCATGCCCGTACGGATAACCCGTCACCGCTCGCTCACGCCTCGTCCCCCGGCGCCGGTGTTCGCGTCGACGATGCGGCGGGCGAGGTCGCGCAGCTTCACGTTCTCCCGCTGCGAGGCCTTCACCAAGGAGTCGAAGGCACCGGACGCGTCGATGTTCAGCCGCTCCATGAGGATGCCGGTGGCCTGCCCGATCAGGTCCCGGGTGCGCATGGCCTCGGTGAGCTGCTCGCGCACGGTCGCCGAGTCCAGGGCGAGAGAGACGTGCGCGGTGAACAGCCGGCCGACGCGGGTGGCGTCGTCGTCGAAGGCCTGGGGCTTGCGGGCGTACGCCGTCAGCACGGTCAGGCGGCGCCGGTCGGCGCGCAGCCGCAGCGACAGCGCGGAGCGGAGGCCGAGGTCGGCGAGGGCGTTTCCGCCGCCGTCGGCCTCGCTGTCGTCTATCCGCACCACGGGGGTGGTCCACAGGTGGTCCCAGTCCGGGTGCGGCTCACGTGCCCCGGCGCGGTGCTCGGTCGCGAACCGTACGACCTCGTCGGTCCAGGCGAGGGTACGGAGCCGGCGGCCGCGCTGGATCTCCGAGATGCCCGCGTGCTCCGCACCGGGCAGCAGGCGTACCGCCAGCGCGGCGGCGGTGGTCAGGGTGTCGTCCGGGGTGCCCGTCTCATGCAGTTGCCGAGCCGCGGCCGTCAGGGCCTCGGCCAGCTCGAAACCCGCCGGAAAACGCGGCAAATCAGTAAATTCGGACGCAGCCACCACGAACCTCTTCGGCATGCGCGGCCAAACGGCCGTGCGCAGGAGAGCTCCGCAGCACATTCCCGACTGCGAGCACAGGACGAACAGCACTTTAGCTGCTTGGTTGCCTGCCGGTGACGTCCGGCCGAAGGACCGGGCGGGCGCCTTCCCCACCTCGCCGCCGGCGTGATGGAATGGGAGCAGGGTCAGGAAGCGGCCTCGACCGGAAGCCGGCGGACGTCTGTCAGGTGAGTGACGTGACCTTCCTCCCCCCACCGTGCGAGCCGTGCGACCCACCCGGCTGCGCCGTGCTCGCACTGCCCCCCGAGATCGACTTCTGCAACGCCATGGGGCTGCTGCCCCTGATCATGACGGCGGTGGACCACCACTCCGACAGCCGTTCCGACGGGCTGCGCGTGCTCGTGCTGGACCTGACCGCGACCCGCTTCATGGACTCCCAGGGCGTCCGCCTCCTAGACCGGGTGCGCCGCCGCCTGCCCGCCCACACCCGGCTGCGGGTGGTGGCCGCCCCGCACGGCGTACCGAGCCGCGTGCTGGAACTGTCCGGCCTGCGCCGGGACGTGCCGGTGTACGACAGCCTCGCGGAGGCGCTGCGCCCGCACAGCGATACGGCCGGCGGACCCGGCAGCGGGGCGGGCAGCGGGAGCGCGGCCTAGGCTGGCGGCATGGCACCGAACATCGCGACGAACACCCGCGTCGGTCTGGACGAACTGCTGGACTTCGTACGCCCCCGGCACCGGGCGATCCTGCTGACCCGGCGGACCGACGGCGGCCCGCAGGGATCGCCGCTGACCTGCGGGGTCGACGACTCGGGCCGGATCGTGGTCTCCACCTATCCGGAGCGGGCCAAGACGCGCAACGCGCACCGCGACCCGCGGGTCAGCCTGATCGTGCTCAGCGACGAGTGGAACGGCCCCTGGGTCCAGATCGACGGCACGGCGGAGGTCATCGACACGCCCGACTCCGTGGAGCCGCTGGTGGAGTACTACCGCAACATCGCCGGTGAGCATCCCGACTGGGACGAGTACCGGCGGGCCATGGTGGAGCAGGGAAAGTCGATCATTCGGGTGACGCCGGAGAAGTGGGGTCCGGTGGCGACGGGGGGCTTCCCGGCACGCCTGGCGACGGACGACTGACCGCCGGGCGAGGCGACGGACGACTGACCGCCGGGCGTGGCGACGGACGACTGGCCGCCGGGCGTGGCGACGGACGACTGACCGCCGGGCGTGGCGACGGACGACTGGCCGCCGGGCGTAGTGGTCAGCCTCGTTCGACCATCGCCTCGATGCCCGCCACGAGCAGGTCCAGCGCGAACTCGAAGTCCCGGTCCAGCATCTCCGCGACCGTGTCGCCGCCGCGGGCCGCCATGAGGGCCCGCGATTCCTCGATGACGTCCGCCGCGGTGTCCGGTGACTCGGCCACCGCGCTCATGGACTCCTGGAAGTAGTCGTCCGGGCTCTTGCCGGTGGCCGCCGCCCGGGCGAGGAGGTGGCCCTCGATGGTGCCGTAGCCGTAGACAAACTGGAAGACGGTGGAGATGGCACCGGTCAGGCGGTGCGTGGGTAGACCGCTGCGGCGCATGACGCGCTGCACCGCCCGGGAGAAGGCCAGCGAATGGGGCCCGATGTTGAGGTAGGTGCCGGTCAGCTGGGACAGCCAGGGGTGGCGCACCAGCAGGGTGCGGTTCTCCCGGGCCAGTGTGCGCAGCTGCCCGCGCCAGTCGCCGCCGGCCTCCGGGTCGGGGTGGCGCAGCTCGCCGAAGACGGCGTCCACGGCGAGTTCGAGCAGCTCGTCCTTGGTGTCGACGTACCAGTAGACGGACATCGCGGTGACATCCAGCTCGGCGGCCAGGCGGCGCATCGAGAACTTGGCCAGGCCCTCGGCGTCCAGCAGCCGGACGGTGGCCTCGGTGATCCGCTCGCGGTCCAGCCCGGACGGATGCCCGGACGGATGCCCGCCGCGCCGCCCGCCCCGACGGCCCTCGTCCGGCAGCCAGACACTGGCCCGCGGTCCCTGCCGCCCTTCCTTCGCCATGCGCACATTCTCCTCGACTCGTCGGACGCCGGTCAGCCAAGAGCACCCCGCGAGGGGCGCGAGGCCGCATCGACACGCGGCCCGGCCGCGCGGGCGCGATCAACCACGAACGACCGGTAGCCGCGCCGCGGGACAGGCCGCCCGCGCTCCTAGGCGCTCACAACCTCCGAGTCCGCCCGCTCCGCCCTGCGCAACAGCACCGCCGCCACCATCCCGCCGAGCAGCACCGCCACCGCCCCCACCAACTGACTGCTCTCCAGCCCGGAGGAGAACGCGTCGATCACCTGCCGCCGCTCCCTCTCCCCCTCCGCCGAGGCCAGGGCGGCCGGCAACGACGTCGCCGCGACCGGCACCAGCGCCGCGAACCGGGAGTTCAGCACCGCGCCCAGCACGGCCACGCCCAGCCCGTTGCCGAACTCCGCCAACGTACCGTTGATGCCCGCGCCGACCCCCGCCTTGGCCGGCGGAATCGCGCTCATGATCGCGTGTGCCATGGCCGGGTTGCCGAGCGCGCAGCCCACGCCGATCAGCAGCAGACCCAGCAGCGTGCCGGCGTAGCCCTCGCCGGTGAGCGTGGCGATGGCCACCAGGCCCGCCGACATCAGCACCATGCTGAGCAGCACCGCCACCGGCGTGCCCAGCTTGGCCAGCCACTTCGCCGCCACCCCGGAGAAGTTCAGCAGCACCACCGTCAGGGCCAGCGGCGCGGTCCGCAGTCCCGCCTCCAGCGGGCCGTACCCGAGCACGAACTGCAGGTGCTGGGTGAGCAGGAACAACGCGCCGCCCATGCCGAAGGTGATCAGCACCAGCCCGGCCACCGCGCCCGTGAACCGCTGGTTGCGGAAGAAGGCCAGGTCGAGCATGGGGTACGGGATACGGCTCTCCCAGTACGCGAAGAGGGCGAGGACCCCGACCGCGACGGCCGCCGTGGCCGTCACCCGGCCCGACGTCCAGCCGTACTCGGGGCCCGAGATGATCGCGTAGACCAGCGCGGCCATGCCGATCGTGGAGAGCACGGCGCCGAGCAGGTCGGGGCGGTCGCCCTGCCGGTTCTTCGACTCGGGGACCAGGGTCACGACCGCGACCAGCCCGAGCGCCACGACGGGCAGATTGATCAGGAAGATCGCGCCCCACCAGAAGTGGTCCAGCACGAGGCCGCCTATCAACGGGCCGCAGGCGAAGCCGAGCGCGCTGACCGCACTCCAGATGCCGATCGCCTTCGCGTGCTCCTCCGGCGCGAAGATCTGCATGACCACCGCGAGCGTGGTGGTCAGCAGCAGCGCGCCGCCGACGCCCATCCCGGCCCGCGCCGCGATCAACTGCCCGGTGGTCTCCGCGAGGCCCGCCGCCAGCGAGCCCAGCCCGAACAGGGCGAGACCCGCGGTGAGCATCTTCTTGCGGCCGTAACGGTCGGCCGCGCTGCCCGCGGTGAGCAGCAGTCCGGACTGCACCAGTGAGTAGGCGTTGATCATCCACTGGATGTCCGAGGTCGCCGCGCCCAGTTCGTCGGTGAGCGAGGGGATGGCCACGTTCAGCACGGTGTTGTCCAGCACCACGGTCAGCTGGGCGAGGCTGATGACACCGAGGATCAGCCACCGCTGCGGGTGGCCCTGGACCGCGGGCGCGGCCTTCTGTTCCGGGGAGGACGTCGTCATGCTGTACAGCGTATAGGGGCTCTTATACGCTGTACAGCGCGTCCTTCCGTCCGGTCAGCCCGTCGGCTGTGTGAGGTCGTAGAAGGTGGCCGAACCGGCCGTGACCTCCTTGAAGTTGGCCTCGACCCAGGACGTGATCTGCGACGAGGTGCCGGAGTCGGTGCCCATACCGCCGATGCCGCCCATGCCGCCGCCGCCGACGAAGTAGTGGATCTCTCCGTCCGCCACGTACTTCTTGAACTGGGCCAGGGTCGGCGACGGGTCCGTGCCGTTGAAGCCACCGATCGCCATCACCGGGTCGCCGGTGCCGAGCTGGTAGCTCGCGGCGTTCTGCGAGCCGACAGCGGCCGCGACCCAGGTGTACCGGTCGGCGTCGGCCTCCAACAGCTTCTTGGCCTCGGAGTCGACCTGGGCGCCGTTGAGCAGGCCGCTCATGCCGCCGCCCCCTCCGCCCATGCGGCCGCCCTCGCCGGTCTGGCCGCCCGGGGCCGTCTGGCCGCCCGGGGCCGTCTGGCCGTTCTGGCCCGGTGCGCCTCCGGGGAAGCCGCCGGTGCCGGGACCGCCCTGGCCCTGGCCTTGTCCCTGTCCCTGGCCTTGTCCCTGGCCTTGTCCCTGTCCCTGCCCGGGTGCGTTTCCGCCGCCGGGGAAACCGCCGCCGCCGGAGAAGCCGCCCCGGCCACCGCCGCCACCACCGCCCGGGCCGCCCATCATGCTCGCGCCGGCCGGACCGGCCGTGACGATGGAACCGCTGTGTCCCTCCCGCACGGTGCTCACCGTGTACGCGGTGGGCGCCGCCAGGGACGCCACGACACCCAGCCCCGCCGCCGCGAGGGCGACCCGCCGCCCCAGCCGCCCCGCGAAGACGAGCCCCAGCGCGGCGGCCAGACCGCCGACCAGGACCAGCCACTTCAGCCAGGGAACGTAGTCGGGCGTGCGGTTGAGGAGGACGTATCCCCAGGCCGCGCTCGCCGTGACGGCGGCGGCGAGGGCGAGCGACGCCCAGACCCGCTCGCGTCGCTCCCACAGCGTCGCCGCGCCCATGCCGACCACGGCCGCCAGGTAGGGCGCGAGGGCCACGGTGTAGTACTGGTGGAAGATGCCGGCCATGTAGCTGAAGACGGCCGTGGTCATCAGCAGCGAGCCGCCCCAGACCAGGAAGGACGCGCGAGCCGTGTCGGTACGGCCGCCGCGCCGCGTCGCGACCAGGCCCGCGGCGAGCAGGATCAGGGCGGCCGGGAGCAGCCAGGAGATCTGGCCGCCGATCTCGGCGTTGAACATCCGGTCCCAGCCGGTCTCGCCCCACTGCCCGCCGCCACCACCGCCCATGCCGCCGCCCCCGCCACCGACACTGCCGGTCTCCTCACCGTTGAGGCGGCCGAGGCCGTTGTAGCCGAAGGTCAGCTCCAGGAAGCTGTTGTTCTGCGAGCCGCCGGTGTACGGGCGCGAGGAGGCCGGCCACAGTTCCACGGCCGCGACCCACCAGCCGCCGGATACGACGATCGCGACGGTCGCCAGCGCGAGCTGTCCCAGCCGCCTTCTCGGCCGCACCGGCGCGCAGACGCCGTAGACGAGGGCGAGGGCGGGCAGGACCAGGAAGGCCTGGAGGGTCTTCGTCAGGAACGCGAAACCGATCGCGACACCGGCCCACACCAGCCACTTGGTCCGGCCGTCCTCGAGCGCGCGCACGACGAGGTAGCAGGCGACGGACATCAGCAGCGCCAGCAGCGCGTCCGGGTTGTTGAACCGGAACATCAGCGCCGCGACGGGCGTGAGCGCCAGCACGGCCCCGGCGATCAGCCCGGCCGCGGGACTGAACCGGCGGCGCACGGCCGCGTACACGACGGCGACCGTCGCGACGCCCATCAGCACCTCGGGTGCGAGGACCGACCACGAGCTCAGCCCGAAGACCCGCACCGCCAGCGCCATCGGCCACAGCGCGGCCGGGGGCTTGTCGACGGTGATGGCGTTCGCGGCGTCGAGCGAACCGAAGAAGAACGCCTTCCACGACTGGCTGCCCGCCTGCACGGCCGCCGAGTAGAAGGAGTTGGCGTAGCCGGAGGCGCTGAGGTTGGAGAGGTAGAGCAGGGCCGTGGCCAGCAGCAGGCCGAGCAGCGCCGGGCGGACCCAGCGGGGGTCCTCGGGGCGGCCCCGCCACACTTGCCGGAGGCGCGGCTGCCGGGGCCGGCCGGGCGTGGGTGGCGCCTCCGACGGCGGTCCCCCGTCCTCGCCGCCCGGGGGACGCGTGTCTTCCGCGTGCGTCGTCCTGCCGTAGTGCGTCGTCCTGCCGTAGTGGGTTGTCATCGTCCGTCCCTCGGGTCGGTGTCGGCGGGGGACGCCGGCCGCAGGCCCACCGTGGCGGCGCCGCGGGTGCGGTAGGGGTGCTGGAGCTGAGGTTCGGGCACGTCCACGACGGGCGACGCGACCACGGCAGCCGGCATGTCCTCGGCGGGCGGCGCGTCCGGGAACACCCAGGCGCGGAAGAGCAGGAAGCGCAGCACGGTGGCCGCGAGGTTGGCGGCGATCAGCACCGCCAGTTCGGTCGAGTGGTCCGGGTCCGCGCTCGCCGCGTTCAGGGCGGCGAGCGAACCGGCGGTCAGGACGAGACCGATACCGAAGACGAGCAGCCCCTGCGCCTGGTGCCGCACGGCACCGCCGCGGCCCCGCACCCCGAAGGTCAGCCGCCGGTTGGCGGCCGTGTTGGCGACCGCCGAGACCAGCAGGGCGAACGCGTTGGCGAGCTGGGAGCCGCCCACGTGGCGGAAGCCGCTGTAGAGCAGCAGGTAGAACAGGGTGGACAGGACGCCGACGACGCAGAAGCCGACGAGCTGCCGGGCCAGTCCGGGCGGTACGTTCTTCAGGTCGCGGTCGCGCGGGTCGTCACCGAAGGGCCGCGCCAGCCGGTCCAGCGGCAGCGAACCGGTGGCCAGGGCCTTGCCGACCCGCCACACGCCCTTGAGGTCGTCGGTCGCCGTCCGCACGATGTGCACGGTGGAGTCCGGGTCGTCGACCCAGTCGACCGGCACCTCGTGGATCCGCAGCCCCGCGCGCTCGGCGAGCACCAGCATCTCGGTGTCGAAGAACCAGCCGGTGTCCTCCACCAGCGGCAGCAGCACCCGGGCCACGTCCCCGCGAACCGCCTTGAAGCCGCACTGGGCGTCGGAGAAGCGTGCCTGGAGGGAGCCGCGCAGGATGAGGTTGTAGGAGCGGGAGACGAACTCCCGCTTGGCGCCGCGCACCACCCGTGAGCTGCGGGCCAGCCGGGAGCCGATCGCGAGGTCCGAGTGCCCGGATATCAGCGGGGCCACCAGCGGCAGCAGCGCGTTCAGGTCGGTGGACAGGTCGACGTCCATGTAGGCGAGGACCGGGGCGTCCGAGGCCGACCAGACGGTCCTGAGGGCCCGGCCACGGCCCTTCTGCTCCAGCCGGAAGGACGTGACCTCGGCGAGCTCCGCCGCCAGCCGCGCCGCGACGTGCGGGGTGGCGTCGGTGGAGGCGTTGTCCGCGACCGTGACGCGGAAGGCGTACGGGAACGTCCGGGTGAGGTGCTCGTGCAGTCTCCGGACGCACGGCCCGAGGTCCTTCTCCTCGTTGTAGACGGGGATCACGACGTCCAGGACGGGCGTACCGGGTCCTGCGGCCGGGAGGTGCTCCCGCGCCGGCAGGGAGCCGGGAGAAGAGTCGGTTCGCATGGGACCGACTCTTCTCAACTCTCCTGTCGCACCCGTGTGGTGAGGCTGTGGTGTACCTGTGTGGTGAGGCTCTGGTGTGCCTGTGAGCGCGGTGGCGCGCTCTGTCGCTGCCGCTGCCGGAGCGCGGGCAGGTGCAGGGTGAAGACCGTCCGGCCCGGCACGCTGTCGACCGTCACGCCACCGCCGTGCGCGGTCGCCACGGCCTGCACGATGGCGAGCCCGAGGCCCGTGGATCCGGTCGCCCGGGACCGCGCGGAGTCGCCGCGCGCGAACCGCTCGAAGACGTGCGGCAGCAACTCGGCCGGGACGCCCGGCCCGTTGTCCTCGACGTCCACGCACAGCCACGCCCCGTCGGCCCGCACGCGCGCGGTGACGGTCGTACCGGGCGGTGTGTGGTTGCGGGCGTTGCCCAGCAGGTTGACCAGCACCTGCTGGAGCCGGGCGGCGTCCGCCGACACCGACGCCGGTTCCTCGGGCAGGTCGAGCCGCCAGTTGTGGCCGAGGCCCGCCGCGCGGGCGTCGCTGACGGTGTCCACCACGAGCGGTACGAGGTCGGTCTGCCCGAACTCCAGCGGGCGTCCGGCGTCCAGGCGGGCGAGCAGCAGCAGGTCCTCGACCAGCAGGGTCATGCGCCCGGCCTCGGACTCGATGCGGCCCAGCGCGTGCCGGGTGTCGGGGCCGACCTCTTCCCCTCCCCTGCGGGTGAGTTCGGCGTACCCGCTGATGGAGGCGAGTGGCGTACGCAGCTCATGGCTGGCGTCCGCGACGAACCGCCGTACCCGCGTCTCGCTCTCCTGCCGTGCGTGCAGCGCCCCGTGCACGTGGTTCAGCATCCGGTTGAGCGCGGCACCGACCCGGCCGACCTCGGTGTGCGGGTCGCACTCGGACTCCGGGACGCGCTCGTTGAGGTTCACCTCACCCGCGTGCAGCGGGAGTTCGGACACGCGGGTGGCGGTGGCGGCGACCCTGCGCAGGGGGCGGGTGGCGACACCCACGATGACGGTCCCGGCGAGGGAGGCGGCGATGAGGCCGGCGGCGGTGACGCTGGCCTCCACGAGGACCAGGGTGTTGATGGTGCCCGTGACCCCGGAGGTCGGGACGGCGGCGTAGTAGCTGCCGTCCGCGCCGGCGCGGTACTCCACGCGGTAGTCGCCGAGGCCCGGGATCTCGGTGGTGTGCGCGCCGCCGTCCTGGGGGACGGTCGCCAGCGCGGCCCGCTGCTCCGCGCTGAGGGGGACCGCCGTCATGCCGCTGAGGTCGGTGCTCTCGTCGGAGTCCCGGCCGTACTTGGCGTCGACGACCACGCCGTCGCGCACGTCGGCGACGATCGTGTGGCGGGGCTGCGGGCCACGGGTGACGAACGCGTCCAGGTCCATCCGCAGCGGGCCCTGGCCCCCGCCCTTGGGGCCCCCGGGCGGTCCGAGGCCGGACACCCGGCCCACGACCTCGTCCAACTGCCCGTCCAACTGGTCGTACAGATGCGACCGCAACGCCACCGTGGTCACCGTGCCGATCACCGCGCACACCACCGCGATCAGCGCCACCGACGCGACGACGAGCCGCGTCCGCAGGGTCCGCGGCCGCGGCCGTCGCCGTCCGCTCACGCCGAGGGTTTGATCAGGTAGCCGGCCCCGCGCCGGGTGTGGATCATCGGCTCGCGACCGGCGTCGATCTTCCGGCGCAGGTAGGAGATGTACAGCTCCACGACGTTGGCCTGCCCGCCGAAGTCGTACGACCACACGCGGTCCAGGATCTGCGCCTTGCTCAGCACGCGCCGCGGATTGCGCATCAGGAAACGCAGCAGCTCGAACTCGGTGGCGGTGAGGTGGATACCGTCGCCGCCCCGGGTGACCTCGTGACTGTCCTCGTCGAGAGTGAGGTCGCCGACGACCAGGACGGAGTCGGAGCGCCGGTCGGCGGCGCCCGAGCGCCGGATCAGCCCGCGCAGCCGGGCGACGACCTCCTCCAGGCTGAACGGCTTGGTGACGTAGTCGTCCCCGCCGGCGGTCAGCCCGGCGATCCGGTCCTCGACCGCGTCCTTGGCGGTCAGGAACAGCACCGGCACGTCCGGCAGGTCGCGGCGCAGCCGGCCGAGCACGCTCAGCCCGTCCATGTCGGGCAGCATCATGTCCAGCACGACGGCGTCGGGCCGGAACTCGCGCGCGGCCTGGACGGCACCGTGTCCGTCCCCGGCACTGCGGATCTGCCAGCCCTCGTAGCGCAGGGCCATGGACAGCAACTCGGTGATGGACAGCTCGTCGTCCACTACAAGCACCCGGACGGAGCTCCCGTCCGGCCTGAGCAGTTCGGTGCGCCCCTGGGGCGAGGTCGTGGTCATACCGGACACGATGTCGGGGGGCTCTGAGAGCACCCTTTCCCCGAGCTGTGATTTGTCTGAGAAACCCACCGTGACCTCTCACGGTCCGGACGGGCGTTCCCGCCCGGTCAGCGGGGCCCTCCCGGCGCAGCGCCCCCGGCAGCGCGAGCGGCCCCCGGCAGCGCGAGCGGCGCCCGGCAGCCGGCTCAGCGCACCGGCAGCCCGAATAGGCGGGCCGCGTTGTCGTGGCACACGCCCCGCAGCCAGTCGTCGCCCAGCTCCAGCCGTTCCAGCGCGCGCAGCTGATGCAGGTAGAGGTACGGGATGTTGGGGAAGTCCGACCCGAGCAGGACGCGGTCGCCGAGGGCCGCCAGCCGGGGCAGCGCACGCCGCGGGAACGGGGCCAAGCGCTCGCTGAAGTCGGTGAAAGCCATCGTCGTGTCCAGCCGCACCTCGCCGTACCGCTCGGCGAGGTCCATGAAGTCCTCGTACTCGGGCATCCCCAGGTGCGCCACGACCAGCCGCAACCGGGGGTGCCGTGCCAGGACCCGCGCGATCGGCTCGGGCCCGGTGTGTTTGCCGGGCGCGGGCCCGGACCCGCAGTGGATGACGACCGGGACCCCCGCCTCGGCGAGCAGTCCCCACGCGCCGTCCAGCAGTTCGTCGGCCGGGTCGTACGCCCCCACCTGCACATGCGCCTTGAAGACCCGCGCCCCCGCCTCGACGGCCTCACGGACGTACGCCTCGACGCCCGGTTCCGGGAAGAGGGTGCAGGTGTGCAGGCAGTCGGGCGTCCGGCGGGCGAAGTCCACCGCCCAGCCGTTCAGCCACTGGGCCATGCCGGCCTTGTGCGGGTACAGCATGGCCGTGAAGGCCCGTACGCCGAACTCCCGTAGCAGTGCCGTGCGTTCGCCCTCCTCCTGCCGGTAGGTGATCGGCCACTCGATGCCGCCGGTCAGCGCCCCGAGGGCATCGAAGTAGCCCCAGACCTTGCGCAGCACCCGCTCGGGCATGAAGTGCGTGTGCACGTCGACCAGCCCGGGCAGCCCGAGCCCCTCCCAGAACCGGCGCACCTGCCCGGCCTCGTGATCACTCATACGGCCACGATCGCGCCCTCCCCGCCCACGGACAAGAGGGACGGGGGAGGACGCCGGAGAGTGCGAGGAGCGAAAAGCGAGGAGCGAAAAGCGAGGAGCGAGGAGCGAGGAGCGAGGTAGACAGGCCGGTCCGGGGTCAGAACAGCCCGTCCTGTACTCCGGCCGCCCGCCTGAGCTCCCGCACGGGCACGGCGCACGGCGCACCCTCGACGGACACCAGCTCCCACCCCGTCATCAGCCGTGTGTCGAGCACGACGACCCCGCGCTCCGTCGCCAGATGCAGATCCGGCCCGGCGGCCGCCACCAGGTCACCGCCGATCGCCCCGCCCGCCACCAGCTCGGCCACCTCCCCCACGGCGGCCGGCCCACGGCCCGCCCCCTCGATTCCGAAGACACCCGCGTGGTCCACGCCCCGGAACGGTTCCGGCGTCAGCGACTCCGGCCAGCCGCCGAGCGCGACCGCCCGTGCGTGCAACTCCGCGATCTCCGCCGCCCGCTCCGCCTCCGACCCCGGCAACCCGGCCCGCACCGCGCGCTTGCGGGCGTACGGAATCCGGTCGGGCACGCCCAGCGCGGCCCGGAGCAGCTCCTCGGTCCGGCGCGCGGCCATCAGTGGCCCGTAGCCCAGCCAGCTGAAACAGACCGCCCCTTGCTCCAGCAGCCGGGCGGCTCCCCGGTCATATCCGGTGATCCCCACCTTGGTGAGCCCCGGCCCGAACCACGCCAGATAGACGCGGTACGGCCTCGGGTCGTCCGCGAGGGTGTCCGCGGCCACGGAGTGCGCCCGGTCCAGCCGCGCGCACTCCTCGCACCGCGCCCCCGTGCTCCGCCCCGGCACGCCGGCCCGCACCGGACAGGCATTCCCCCGCGCTCCCACGCATGTCCGCACACCCCCCTCGGTGACCGCGAAGGCCACCCGCTTCCCCCGGGCCGGCGCGCTGCGCCGCCCCCCGACCCACGTCAGCACGGGGCCGTCCGCCGCCCACCGCAGCCCCGAGCACTTCCACACCTGTGCCATCGCTCTCGAGAGTAGAGGGCACCACTGACAACGCCGGGGCCTGCACCAACTCCTGGTCAGTGCACGCCCCGGCGTACCGTACGGGCATGATGGTGAGCGATTCGATGTGCCCGGAACGTCTGATCATGGAACACATCACCAGCCGCTGGGGCACCCTGGCCCTGATCGCGCTGCTGGACCGTTCGTACCGCTTCAGCGAACTGCGCCGGGAGATCGGTACGGTCAGCGAGAAGATGCTGGCCCAGACCCTGCGGACGCTGGAGCGCGACGGCCTGGTCCGGCGGGACGCCAAGCCGGTGATCCCGCCCCGTGTGGACTACTCCCTCACGGACCTCGGCCGCGAGGCCGCCGAGCAGGTCCGGGGCCTCGCACGGTGGACGGAGCGGCGGACGGCGGCGGTCGAGAAGGCCCGCGCGGCGTACGACGCGGCGAAAGCCTGACGCGCCGCCCCCACCCCCCGCTCCACTACCGCGTACCGGACGCCCTCACTGCTTGAGGACCGCCTCCATGACGCGCTTGGCGATCGGCGCGCCGAGGCCGCCACCGGAGATGTCCTCGCGGGAGATGTCCATGTCGGTCGGGTCGATGAAGACGGCCACCGCGACGGAGGACCCGTCCGACTTCTTGCCGTAGGAGACGAACCAGCCGTACGGCACCTCGTCGTTCACGTCGACGCCGCGCTGCGCGGTACCGGTCTTGCCGCCGACCGTGATGCCCTCGATCAGGGCGCGCTTGGCACTGCCCTCCTTGGCGGTGAACTCCATCATCTGCTGGACCTTCTGCGCGGTCTCGGCGGAGACGGCCTCGCTCATCACCGCGGGCTCGGTCTTCTCCAGGGTGCCGAGGTCCGGTCCCTTGACCTCGTCCACGACGTAGGGCTGCATCACCTTGCCGTCGTTGGCCAGCCCGGCGGTGACCATGGCCATCTGCATCGGCGTACTGGTGAGGCTGCCCTGTCCCATGCCGGTGAGCGCGGTGCCCGGCAGGTCGAGCTCCTCCGGGTAGAGGCTCTTGGTGGCGAGCAGGTCGCCGAACTCGTCGGAGTAGACGTCCTCGTTGAAGCCGAACTTCTCCGCGGTCTCCCGCATCTTGTCCTGCCCCAGCTTGGCCGCGACGTCGAGGAAGACGTTGTTGCACGAGTACTGCATCGCGGTCTTCATCGAGGCCTTGTCGCAGACCGCGTCGCCGGCCTCGCTGCCGATCTTGTTGCTGGACTGCGGCAGGGGGTACGGGGAAACGGCGTCCGTGCGGGCGTCGATGTCGGAGACGACCTCGTGCTCCAGGGCGGCGGCCGCGGTGAGGATCTTGAAGGTGGAGCCCGGCGGGTAGGTCTCCCGCAGCGCGCGGTTGGCCAACGGCTTGCGCTTGTCCTTCGTGAGCGCCACGAAGCGGTCGGACTCGTTGAACGTGCCGCCCGCGAACGTCGACGGGTCGTAGGACGGCGCCGAGACCATGGCCAGCACCTTGCCCGTCGCGGGGTCCAGGGCGACGACGGCACCGCGGGCGCCCTTCAGGTCGGTCAGCCCCTTCCAGGCGGCCTTCTGCGCCTTCGGGTCGATGGTGGTCACCACCGAGCCGGCCCGCCGCCCCTCGCCGCTGACGACGTCGGCGAACCGCTGGAAGGCCAGCCGGTCGTCCTTTCCGGTCAGGATGCCGTCGTAGGTCTTCTCCAGCAGCGTCATGCCCTGAGCCTGCGACGCGTAGCCCGTCACCGGCGCGTACATCGGCCCGTCGGCGTAGGTGCGCTTGAACTTGAGGTCGGTGCCCTCCGTCTCGGCGGACCCGGTGACGGCCCGGCCACCGACGACTATGTCTCCGCGCGGAGTGGCGAACTGCTCGATCTGCACCCGCCGGTTCTTCGTGTCCGAGGCGAGTTCCGGGGCCCGGACGTACTGCAGCCAGTTCGCGCGGATCAGCAGTCCGAGCACCAGCAGCCCACAGAAGATCGCCACGGCCCTCAGTGGCTTGTTCACCGGGTGCCCCCACCAAGGCTCGGCCGGATGGATATGGAGATGCGTCGTCGCGACATGCGCACACCCTAGACACAGCGCGAGTCGTGAGCATCAGGTGGGTGGGTCGTGAAAGTGACATGCAGCACAGAAAAATGCGGACCTAATGAACAACCCTCCCCGTCCGTCCCGTTTATCCGGGTGAGCCCCCTCAAGGATATCCGGGTGCCGGGCAAAACCCCGGCACACCCCTTTACTTGAGCCATAAACTCTTCACTTATTGAGGCTGCCGTGCACACCTTCCGGCAGCCCTTCTCCTTTCCCCCTGCCATCGAGAAGGTCCTCTGTGAGACTTCGCCGCTGCCTCGCCGTGGCCGCCGCCATAGCGGTGACCACGCCCGTCGCGCTGTTCACCGCCGCTCCCGCACTCGCCGCCACCCCGTCCGCGGCGCAGACGCAGAATCAGCAGAAAAAGCCGGATCAGCCGACGTACGCGGAGCTGGAAAAGACCGCCGCCGACGCCAAGAAGGCCTACGAGGACGCCGTCGCCGCCGAGGAGAAAGGCGAGAAAGAACTCGAAGCCACCCTGGACACGCTGGATTCCGACACACACCCGCTCAGGGCGGCCACGATCACCGCGGACAAGGCGGCCAAGGACGCGGCCGACGCCAGGACCGCCGCCGAGCAGACCGTCACGGACGCCGAGGCCAAGCTCGAAGCGGCAGGGAACGCCGCCGACCGGGCCGAGGCGCAGAAAGCCCTCGAAGCCGCCGAGGCCGGTCTGACGGAGGCCGTCAAGGCCAAGCAGGAGGCCGACACCGCGGCCGAGAAGGCCCAGACCGCGCTGGACGACGCCAGGGTCGCGGCCGTCCGCGAGTACAGCGTGCTCCAGAACACCCTCGACAAGGCGCGCAAGGCCAAGGAAGCCGCCGACGAGGCCCTCGCCACCGCCAAGGAGTGCGTCCGTGAGAACGGACTGACCTCGCTCGCGGTCGGCCTGCCGTCCAAGGTCGTCGCGGGTACCACCGTCGACTTCACCCTGCGCCTGACCAACGGAACCGAGCGCACGCTGTCCGTGGACCCCCTGGTGTTCGTCCACGTGGACGGCGAAGGCCCCGGCGAGAAGAGCCGCTTGAAGGTGGAGTGGTCCAACGGCTCTGGCTGGCAAGCCCTGAACGGCAACGAGCCTGAGCACATCGGTCCCGTCGGCACCATGAAGCCGGGCGGGCACAGCGACGTGAAACTGCGGATGAAGGCCGACTCCGTGGCCCGGTCCACCGAAGTCATCGCACTGTTCGCCGCCGACGCCTCCAGCGCGTACAGGCCCTGCGTCCAGGGTCCGATGAAGCGCTACGACTTCGCGCTCCTGCCCGCGGGCAGCGAGCCCGGCGAGGTGGACGACGCCAAGCCCGGAGAGCCCGACACGGACGACGACAAGCGGCCGGGCACCGCGGCTCCCGCCACCGGCAAGGACTCCTCCGCCCAGGGCGGCGCGTCCGAGCAGGCGGCGAAGGCCCAGGCCACCGGGACGGGGGGCGAGACCGAGGCCGAGGCCGAGGCCGACGGCAATCTCGCCAGGACCGGCTCGTCCTCCGCGATGGCGCCGATCGCCCTCGCGAGCGCCGCCGCCGTCGCGCTCGGCGCCGGCACGGTCTTCGCCATCCGCCGTCGCCGCAGGGCCGCGGACAACGCCTGACGCGAAGCCGGCCGCCCGGACGGGACAGCACCTCGTGCACCCGGTCCGGGCGGTCGGGCGGTCGGGCGGTCGGCGTCCTCGCCATTGGACGGACAAAAGCGACGGACAAAAGCGGAGGCCCTGTGGATCACTCCACAGGGCCTCCGCTTTGCTGTGCACTCGGCAGGATTCGAACCTGCAACCTTCTGATCCGTAGTCAGATGCTCTATCCGTTAAGCTACGAGTGCTTGTCTTTTCAGTTTTACCGCCGCTCCCGGCCCTTCCGGCCCGCTCGCGGCGACAGGAAGAACATTACATGACTGCCGCCGTCATGTGAAATCCGTTAGCCGCACCCCTTGTGACCTGCGGAAACGATCCGCGAAGCCATCGCACGGGCCGAGACGCACCGAAGCCCCGGCCGAGTGGGCCGGGGCTTCGGTGATCGGTGCGGAGGCGGAGGGATTTGAACCCTCGATGGGCTTTAAGACCCAAACCGCATTAGCAGTGCGGCGCCATAGACCGGACTAGGCGACGCCTCCAGACAACATCACCTCTCGCATGCGAGCGCGAGTGGCGCGTGCCGATGATGACACAGTTGAGCGCGCTGTCACCAATCGACCCCCACGGTACTAGGCGGGCAGGCCGGAGGGCAAAGCCCTTGGGGCCCGGTCGCGCGAAGCCTTCAGGGCCCGGTCGCGCAACGTCCGGCGGGCCGGCGCGTTAGTCCGGTCATGTTCCAGGTCTCCCGATTCCCCGCCGCCGCCCGTCTCCTCGGTGCCGCCGCCCTGTCCGTCGTCACCCTGGCCTCTCTGGCCCCCCTGGCCACCGCGCACCCGGCCACGGCCGCCGGTGGTGAGGCGCGGGGCACCGATCACCTGACGATCACCGTCCGGGACGCCGGAGCCGGCGCGGACGGCACGTACGAGCTGTACTGCCACCCCCACGGCGGCAGCCACCCCGATCCGGACGGCGCCTGTGCCGTCGTCGAGCGCGACACGCGGTGGGGGGCGGACACCTTCGCCCCCGTCCCGGAGGGCAGCGTCTGCACCATGCAGTACGGCGGTCCCGCCACCGCGCACGTCACGGGCACGTGGGCCGGACGCCCCGTCGACACGACGTACGACCGCCGCGACGGCTGCGGGATCTCCCGCTGGGACCGCATGGTGCCGCTGCTGCCCGAGATCGGAACGCCGGGAGCGTCGTAGCCGGGGCGAGAGCCGTGACCGGGGCGGGAGCCGTGACCGGAGCGCGGTCGGTGACCGGGGCGCGAGCCGTGTCCGGGACGGTCGTGGGCGCCCGGTCACACGTTCTACGTCACTTTCTCGTGCGACCTCCGTCGCATCCCACGCCGCCCGCCGGGCCCCAACCCTTAGACTCCCTCGCGTGACACGCTGTAGGCCGATTGGCAAGATGGCCCAAGCGGTCGGCAAGTGCGGTAACAGGAGGGAAGCGTCTCGTGAGCAGCAGGCCATCCCGAGGCGCTGCTCGCCTCGCAGCCATACTGGACGCCCTGCCGGACGCGTTGGTACTGGTCAACGCCAACGGCACCGTCGTCAACGCGAACACCATCGCGCTGGAGGCATTCGAGGCGCCCGGTACCGCGCTGGTCGGGCGCGGGCTGCTCGATCTGCTGCCGCAGTTCGACTCGCGGCTCATCCCCGGGTCCATGCGGCGGCCCGACCACATTGATCCGCGGGCGCGCACCAAGCCGACGCGGATGGTCGCCCGGCGCACCGACGGGAGCGAGTTCCCGGTCGAGGTCACCAGCGCCAACCTGGAGACCGGCCAGCAGGCCTACGACAACTACGGCTCCACCGGCGACGAACTGCTGATGCTCGTCGTCCGCGACCTCTCCGGCACCGTCGACACCGAGGCCGAGCTGGCACGTTCCCAGCGGCAGACCGAGATGATCCTGCGGGCCGCCTCCGAGGGCGTCGTGGGGACCGACACGGACGGGCGCATCGTCCTCGTCAATCCGGCCGCCGCCCAGATACTGGGTTACCGGGCCAGCGACCTCGGCGGACGCGAGCTGCACACCCTCGTCCTGCACTCGCGGGCCGACGGCTCCCCCTTCCCGTACGACGAGTCCCCGCTCGCCGACACCCTGCGCTCGGGCCGCAAGCACCGGGTGCGCGGACAGGTGGTGTTCGCCAAGAGCGGCGACCAGTTGCCGGTCGACCTGACGACCGCACCCGTCCGCGACGGCGACCAGCTCGTCGGCGCCGTGATGACCTTCACCGACCGGCGCCCCTACGACGCACTCGTCAAGGAGCACGAGGACGCGGAGCAGCGGCACGCCGAGGAGTTGGAGCGGCTGGCCGAGGAGCACGCCTCCGAGCTGACCGCACTGCGCCGGCAGCACGTGAGTGAGCTCGAGGAGCTGCGGGAGAAGCACGCGGAGGAGACCGCCGCGGACGCCGACCGCTACGCCGCGCTCGGTGAGCGGGAGAAGGACCGTTACGAGGCGATCGCCGCCCGGCACGAGCAGCTGCTCACCCTCCTGGAGGGCTCCCTGCGCGGGCCCCTGGACGAGCTGCGCCAGGAGCTCGCCGCGCTGGCGTCGGACGACGCCGGGCAGCTGTGGCCCGAGGCCAACCAGGTGCTGCACCACCTGTCGGCCGGCTACTCGCGCATCACCACGCTCATCGACAACGTCCTCGGCTACCAGCGCCTCGACGTGGGCAACGAGACAGTCACCCGTACGAAGGTGATGCTCGACGCCGTCGTCACCGCCGGAGTCGACGGGGCCGTGGAACTGATCGGGCCGGGACGGGTGCAGTTCGCCGTGCACGCGCCGCCCATCGAGGCCGAGGTCGATCCCCGGCTGCTGGCCACCGCGCTCGCCCATCTCGTCGCGGACGTGGCGGGTGTCGACGCCACCGGAAACTCTCCCGTGTCGGCGACCGGCGGCTACCTGGACAACACCGTCGTGGTCGCGGCGGCGCAGCGCGGCGCGGTCGTACGCATCGAGGTGCGCGGGCCGTACGCCGGGGGAGACCCGGTGCACGAGCCGATCGTGCGCGGGATCGTGCGGGCGCACGGGGGCGTGCTGCAGACGCACGAGGTGCCGGGTATGAGCGGCAGCGCGTACGTGCTGGAGGTGCCGATCGGTGGCGGGGCGGGGGCCGTCGCGGCCCAGGCGCCGAGCCCGGTACAGGCCCAGGCCCAGGCGGATGTACCGGTACAGGCACAGGCACAGGCCGCGGAGATCGAGGGTGCGGCGGGTGCCGCCGGCGTGGGCAACGCCCTGGCCGTGCCGGAGCCGGCTCCCGGGGGCGGGCGGCGGCGCGCCCGGCGGGCGTCCGTCGACGCGTTCCTGGAGAGCGAGGTCGCGGGCGCGGCCGGCGAGGGTGCCGACGGAGCCGTCGCCGGTGCGACGGGCGGGGACACCGCACCGACCGGGCGACGCAGGCGGCGTGCGGCCCAGATCCAGGACCAGACCGCCCAGGCACAGGGACAGGTCGCACAGGCACAGGCGGCACAGGCTCAGACCGCACAGGCTCAGACCGCACAGGCTCAGACCGCACAGGCTCAGACCGCACAGGCACAGGCCTCGGCCCCGCTTCCGGTTCCCGCGCAGGCGGCGCCGGGCGAGGGGGCCGGCGGCACGGGGCGCCGGCGCGGGCGGCCCGCGGAGGCCACCGGGGGCACTGGTGCCGCCGTCGAGGGCCTGCCCCAGGGAGCGTCCGCTGGGGTGTCCGAGGGCGCCGTCGTCATGGCCGGCGAGCACGGCGGTGGGGCCGCGGCCTCCAACACCGGTCTCGGCGGGACCGTACCGCCGCAGGGCGTGCCCGGGCCCGGCGGCCGACGCGCGCTGCAGGACGGTGGCGAGCAGCAGGCACTGCCTCCGGCGCTGCCCGCGCAGGCCGGCGAGGCGGACCCGGCCGACGCGTCGCAGCCGACCGGGCGCCGGCGCCGTGCCCTGGCCTCCGCGAACGAGCGTGCGGCCGCGCAGGAGGCGGCGCCGCGTCAGGTGTTCGCCCTGCCGCCCGCCGACGCGCACCGGCCGTCCGACGAGGCGACGGAGCCGCACGGCCGGCCGCACGGGGTGGCGGGCGGCGAGCCGCATGGGGCGACGGATGCCCGAGGAGCGACGGACGCGTACGTGACGACCGGGGGCGTGGCGCCTGCGGCGACGCCTACCGGGCAGGTCCAGGTGCCCGGCCCGGCCGTTTCGGGTGACGACCTGCTCGACGAGGGCCGACACGACGCCGTACCGCAGGACCAGGCCGACGACCACACCCCGCCGCAGCCGCACCCGGCCGAGGCACCCACGGGACGGCGCCGCCGCGCCGGAGCCGCCCAGCAGGCCGAGGGTGCGGTGCCGCTGCCGGTGCAGGGCGGTCCGGCACAAGCGGCCCCCATGCAGGGTGTCCCCGGGCAGGGAGCCCAGGGGCCCGCGCGGAACTCCGCAGGCCAGGGCCTACCCGCCCAGGCCGCACCGGCTTCCGAGCCGGCACCCGGGCCCGCGGCGGCCGCTCCTACCGGGTCGTCCCGGCCCGCCGAGGCGGCCGCCGACGGCGCGCAGCACGCCGGAGCCGGTCAGCCCGCCCCGCAGCCGTGGCCCGCCGCGGCATCGGACGCTCCGGACGCCGGCGCTCCCGTACCGCCGGGCGGCGTCACCGGCCCCACGCCGACGGCCGCACCCGGCACCGCCGGACCCGCACCCGCCGCGCTCGAGGCCCCGGCGCCCGCGCAGGGCCTCCCCGCCAACACGCCGAGCCGAGGCACCCCGCTGCCGCCGGAGAACGCTCCGGCACCCCGCGCGGCGCAGCCCCTGCCCGCCGAGGCGTCCACGCCCGCCGACCCGAACTCGGCCCAGGGGCAGGCGATCAGCGTGCGGACGCTGGGCCAGGGCGTGCCGTTCAACCGGCAGGCGGTCCAGGTGCAGCGGCCGTCGGCCCTCCCCGCCTCCCACCAGCCGTCGGCCACACCCGCCCCGCACCAGCCGGGCGGCTCGGGCCGGCGCCGCAAGCTGGGTACGCCGCCCGACCCGGCCGCCACGGGCTCCGAGCAGCCGGCCCGTCCGCACCCGCCGACCGACCGGTCACCCACCGCCCCGCAGATGAAGAAGCAGCCGCAGCCTCACACCCAGGGGCACGGACAGCCGCAGGAACAGGCGCACGGGCAGGAGCGGCCGTCCCCGGCCGGTAACCAGCCCCGGCGCGCGCCGGTCACCGAGGGCGCCGGACGGTCGTACGCCATAGGCGCGCCGGACAAGAACGCCGCCGAGGGGCCCGAGCCGCTGGACGGACCCGGCGGGGCCGTGGAGGTGGCGGACACGCCGCGTCCGCAGCCGATGGACGACGAGCTGCCGCCGGAGCCGCTGGACAACCCGCGCCGGCTGCTGGTGTGGCCCGCGCCGGACGTCTCCACGCAGCAGGCACTCAGCGACCGCGGCTACCGGCCGGTGATCGTGCACTCCCGCGAGGAGGTCGACGCGCAGATCGCGGCGTTCCCCGCCGCGCTGTTCGTGGACCCGCTGACCGGGCCGATCACCCGTACGGCGCTCCAGTCGCTGCGGCAGGCGGCGGTGGCGGCCGAGGTGCCGGTGCTGGTCACGGCCGGGCTCGGACAGGCCTCGCGCGACGCCGCTTACGGCGCCGACCCTGCCGTACTGCTGAAGGCGCTCGCGCCCCGGGACAGCGAGCAGCACCCGCCGCGCGTGCTGCTGATCGAGGAGCACGCGGAGATCGCGCTGGCGCTGACCGCGACGCTGGAGCGGCGCGGGATGCAGGTGGCGCGGGCGGCGAGCGACGCCGACGCGGTGACGCTGGCGGGGCAGTTCCGGCCGAACCTGGTCGTGATGGACCTGATGCGGGTGCAGCGGGGACAGGCCGGGTACGCCGGGATCGTCGACTGGCTGCGTGCGAACGGGCAGCTCAACCGCACCCCGCTCGTCGTCTACACCGCCGCCGTCGACCAGGCCGACCTGCCGCGGCTGGCCTCGGGCGAGACGGTGCTGTTCCTGGCGGAGCGTTCCACCAGTGGTGAGGTGCAGTCCCGGATCGTCGAGCTGCTCTCGCGGATCGGGACCAACTGACGCTCCGCGAGCGCCCGGCCGGCCGGGCGGCCCGTCGGTGGGCCGGTCGGCCGATGGACGCTCGTCGGCCGGCGGACGCTCGTCGGCCGCCCGGCCTGCCGTAGGTGCGCGTACGCCGGGTGGGGGGAGCCGGGACGCGGCTTCTCCCACCCGGCGTACGCGCGCTCGGGCCGTCGTCGGTCAGATCTGGGTGACGTCCAGGCCACCGTCGGCGTACTGCCTGCGCAGCACCTTCTTGTCGAACTTGCCGACGCTCGTCTTCGGCACCGCCTCGATGATCGTCCAGCGCTCCGGGAGCTGCCACTTGGCGATCTTCCCGTCCTCGGCGAGGAAGGTACGCAGAGCCTCGAAGCCGACGCTCGCGCCCTCCTTGAGGACGACGGTGGCCAGCGGGCGCTCGCCCCACTTGTCGTCGGGGACGGCGACCACGGCGGCCTCGGCGACGTCCGGGTGGGACATCAGGGCGTTCTCCAGCTCGACGGAGGAGATCCACTCGCCGCCGGACTTGATGACGTCCTTGGCGCGGTCGGTGAGGGTGAGGAAGCCGTCGGGGGAGATGGTGCCGACGTCGCCGGTCTTCAGCCAGCCGTCCTCGCTGAACTTGTCGGCGGGGCGCAGCGGCTCGGCGCCGGGGCCGTTGTAGTAGGCGCCGGCGATCCAGTTGCCGCGTACCTCCAGCTCGCCGGCGGACTCGCCGTCCCGGGGGAGGCGCTCGCCGCCGGGACCGGTGAGGCGGGCCTCGACACCGGCGGGGAAACGGCCCTGGGTGAGGCGGTACGCGAACTCCTCCGGCGTGCCGACCGCGTGGGCCGGCGGGCGGGCGATGGTGCCGAGCGGGGAGGTCTCCGTCATGCCCCAGGCGTGGCAGACCCGCATGCCGAGCGCGTCGAACGCCTCCATCAGGGAGGGCGGACAGGCGGAGCCGCCGATGGTGACCTGGGTGAGGGAGGAGACGTCCCGGGGCCTCGTCGTCAGCTCGGCGAGCAGGCCCTGCCAGATGGTGGGGACGGCGGCGGCGTGCGTCGGCCTCTCGCTCTCGATCATCTCGGCGAGCGGCACCGGCTGGAGGAAGCGGTCCGGCATCAGCATGTTCACGCCGGTCATGAAGGTGGCGTGCGGCAGTCCCCAGGCGTTGACGTGGAACTGCGGCACCACGACCAGCGAGGTGTCCTCGTCGGTCAGCCCCATCGACTGGGCCATGTTGACCTGCATGGAGTGCAGGTAGATGGAGCGGTGGCTGTAGACCACGCCCTTGGGGTCGCCGGTGGTGCCGGAGGTGTAGCACATGGCGGCGGCGGCCCGCTCGTCCAGCTCGGGCCAGTCGTAGGTGGTCGGCTTCCCGGCGATCAGGTCCTCGTACTCGTGCACCTGGACCGACGCCCCGTCCAGCGGGGAGCGGTCGCCGGGGCCGGTGACGACGACGTGCTCGACCGTCTTCAGGTGCGGCAGCAGCGGGGCCAGCAGGGGGAGCAGCGAGCCGTTGGCGATCACGACGCGGTCGGCCGCGTGGTTCACGATCCAGGCCAGTTGCTCCGGCGGGAGACGGAGATTGAGGGTGTGGAGGATCGCGCCCATGGAGGGGATCGCGAAGTAGGCCTCGACGTGCTCGGCGTTGTTCCAGGCGAGGGTCGCGACCCGTTCGTCGCCCTGTACCCGCAGATCCTCGCGCAGGGCGTGCGCCAGTTGTGCGGCGCGGGCGCCGATCTCGGCGAAGGAGCGGCGGTGCGGCTCGCCCTCACCGGTCCAGGTGGTCACCTGGGAGCTGCCGTGGATCGTCGACCCGTGGGTCAGGATCCTCGATATCAGCAGCGGTACGTCCTGCATCGTGCTCAGCACGGTGTCCTCCCGGGGCGACATTGCCTACGCGGCGGTAAGGGTTGCGCTGATTCTGCGCACATACCGCGCGGTATGTCACTACTCCCGGGTGATCGATCAGTGCGGGTTGCCCGGCAGGGCGTCCGGCGAGGTCGCCCGCCGACGGTCCACAGACCGGCTCACTATCGAACAAACCCCAGCTCAGCGTCCTCGCGGAGCTTGCCGAGCGCCCGTGACACCGCCGACTTGACCGTGCCCACGGAAACTCCGAGCACTTCGGCCGTCCGGGCCTCGCTGAGGTCCTCGTAGTACCTGAGGACGACCATCGCCCGCTGCCGGGCGGGCAGCTTCATGATCGCCCGCCACATCGCGTCGCGCAGTGCCTGCCGCTCCGCGGGGTCGTCGCCGGCGGGCACGGGCTCCGGCTCCGGCAGCTCGTCGCAGGCGAACTCGTCGACCTTGCGCTTGCGCCACTGCGATGTGCGGGTGTTCAGCAGGGCCCGGCGCACATATCCGTCCAGCGCGCGATGGTCCTCGATGCGTTCCCAGGCCACGTACGTCTTGGCGAGCGCGGTCTGCAGCAGGTCCTCCGCGTCGCTCGGGTTGGCCGTCAACGACCGGGCGGTGCGCAGCAGCACCGGCTGGCGGGCCCTCACGTACGACGAGAACGACGGGTACGGGAAGGTCTGCGTCCGCGCCGTGGCCATGGCTGGGGCCTTGGCTGTGGCCATGGCCATGGCCTGGGCCGGGGCCTTGGCTGTGGCGGCGTTCGAAGCACTGGTGCAGACGGGTGCGGTCATGACTCAACGCTATGAGCGAGGGGGTGTGCGGCGGATCGGCCGCAGGTCCCGAAGCCGGATCCGCCTCAGGTTGTAGGGGTGGTGCTGGCTGCACCTCCTGTAGGTGGACGAGGGGAGGAGAGGTACTGCGGGTCCCTGCGGGTTCACCCCTGGGGGTTCGCCCCGGCGGGCCCGCCCGGCGGGCTCTCCCCATGGGGCCTCCCGGAGGTCTTGCCGGGTTTCTCTCGGGAGCCTCCCGGGGGCTCGCCGGGGTTCTTGCGGGAGTCTCCCGAGGGTTCGCCGGAATCCTTCCGGGGGTCTCGCCGGGTTCCCCGGGAAGTCCGCCCGCGCAGACCCTCCCGGGGAGGCAGGCGCCCTCTCCTCTCCGGACGCACGCGAAAAACGCCTGGGCGGCGATACCGAAGTACCGCCGCCCAGACGCCTTGCGACCCCATCAAGCACACCCACACAGAAGACGCAGGGGCCGGCGCGGGAACGCGCCCGCGCCGGTCCCTCAGCTCACCACCACAGCGGGGAGAAGCTGACGGCCACGTTCTCGTTGCCCTGGTTGATCGCCGTGAACGCGGAGCCGTCGACCTGTGCGGTGTTGCTCTGGTTCGAGGCCCCCGAGCCGACCGCCTGCTGCTGCGTGGTGGCCGAGTTGCCGAGGTTGTCCTCGCCGACGCCACTGCCGAGGATGCCCGCGTAGGCCTCGGAGGCGGTCGCGTTCGATCCGTCGTCCGCGAAGGCGCCGTTGTCCGCCGTCGCCACGCCGCTGAAGAGGGCGGCGGCGAGCGGCAGGGCGGCGACAGCGGCGACGACGCGGGCGGTACGGATGCTTGCCATGTTGTTCCTCCAGAACAAGGGCGCACCGGCTTCCAGCCGACAACGCGAGAAGTACGAGAAGCAGAGCTGAGCAGAGCTGAGTGGAGCTGTAGAGCTGAGTACGACTGAGTAGCTGAAGTAGAGCTGTTGCCAAGGCAGTTGGCCGACCACCTCGACGCTGTGCACGACGTCGCGTGATCAGAGTTGCCCACCGAATCCCCGGCGAACCACCCCGGAAGCCCTGATTCGCTCTCAAGCGTGATGACAAGTCGATAAACCCCTTCGCATCACTTCTGTCACAGCCCAGGGCAGTACGGACAGCTCCGCCCCAAGCGCCGCAAGAGGTGAAGCGTTCCGTCACCTGTCCCTCCACCCCCTCCTCCCCGGCGCGTCGCACGCAACGCCCTTCCCTTTTTCGAACGCACGTACGAACATAGAGTCATGGCCACCCCCGACCGGCAGGCCACGACGCTGGCCCTCGCGCACGCCCTGTCAGCCGCCGAACGCGGACTGGCCGTCATCCCCCTGTCCCGGACGAAGCTCCCGGCCCTGCGCTCCCCCCACCGCCACGACCCGGCACCCACCTCCTGCCACGGCGAGTGCGGCCGATTCGGCCACGGGATCTACGACGCCTCCACCGACCCGGCCCGCATCCGCGAACTGTTCGCCGCCGCACCCTGGGCGACCGGCTACGGCATCGCCTGCGGCCTGCCTCCGCACCACCTCATCGGCATCGACCTGGACACGAAGGCGGAGACGGACTCCTCGGCCGCTCTGCGCGAACTCGCGCTGCGCCACCTGTTCACCATCCCGCCCACGGTCGTCGTGCTCACCCCCAGCGGGGGCCGCCACCTCTGGCTGAGCGGCCCGCCCGACGCCGTCGTCCCCAACTCGGCGAGCCGTCTCGCCCCCGGCATCGACATCCGTGGCGCCGGCGGTTACCTGGTCGGCCCCGGCTCCCGCACCCGGCACGGGGCGTACGCCGCCGCGCCCGGCACAGCCCACCTGGCCCCCGCCACCTGCCCGCCCACGCTCCTGCGACTCCTGCTCCCGCCTCCCCGTGCGCACCAGCGGGCCCTCGTCACGACCGAGGCGCACAGCCGGGGGCTCCTCCAGTTCGTCCTCGCCGCCCACGAGGGCCAGCGCAACACCCGCCTGTTCTGGGCCGCCTGCCGCGCCTACGAGGACGGCATCGGGCCCGCCCTCGTGGACCCGCTGGTCGAGGCGGCTCGCAGCACCGGTCTGACCGAACACGAGGCCCGCGCGACGATCGCGTCCGCAGCCCGCTTGACGGGCCACCGACCCTGACCCCGCCGATTCTTACCAACTGGCACCACGTGGCACCATTCGGCACCCACAGGCGCCATCCGGCGCCATTCGGCGCCACCCCGCATCACCTCGCACCACCCCGCGCCACGTACCACCCCAGGCGTCACTGGGCACCGTCAAGCACTGTGGGGTGCCACTCCACGCCACCAACAAGCCGACGCACTCCAGAGCATTCCGGCAGGTCAGAGGCAAGTACCCAGAGACTGGCGCAGGAATACCGCCTCACCACTTGCCCATGGCGCCAGTCTGGTGCCATGATGACGCCATGGACCTCACCCCGTATGTCGACACACTGCGCCGCGAACTCGCGGTGGCCGCCGAAGCCGGCGGGGAAGATGCCCGCGAGCTGGCCGAGAGGCTCACCGCTCCACTGGAGTCGGCGACCCGGCTGACCATGCTCAACGTGCTCTCCGCCGCGATGGACGAGATCACCCGCGACCTCGCCCCCGGCTCGGTCGACGTACGGCTGCGCGGGCTCGACCCCGATTTCGTGGTGACACCGCCGCCCACCGATGGCGGCACCCCCGTGGAACCGGCCGCACCCGTCGAACCACTCAGCACCCCGACCCCGGCCGACGGCGACGAGGGCGGCACCGCACGCGTCAACCTGCGCCTGCCGGCTCACCTCAAGGCCCGCGCCGAGGACGCGGCGACCCGCGAGGGCCTGTCGGTCAACGCGTGGCTGGTGCGCACCGTGTCGGCCGCGGTCGACGGCGCCACCCGGCCGCGTACGACGGAGAAGGCACGGACCATCGGGCAGAGCTTCACCGGCTGGGTCCGCTAACCGCCCGTCCGGGCCGGCCGCGCCACCTCAGCCGTACCACCACCACCTCACCCACACTACGTCCCATCAGCGGGGACGCCCTGAAGACCCAAGAGGACGGGACAGCCATGCCTTCTTTCGACACTCCCGAAGCGATCTCGGCCACGGCGCGTGTGGAGGCCGGATCCATCCAGTTCACCGCGGGCGACCGCCTCGACACCGTCGTCGAGGTCCGGCCCCGCGACCAGAAGAAGGACCTGGACGTGCGGACGGCCGACCAGACCGAGGTCACGTTCACGAACGGCGTACTGACCGTCAGGACCCCCAAGGCCAGTCTCCTCGGCCGCACCGGCGCCGTCGACGTGACGGTCGAACTGCCCACGGGTTCACGCGTCGACCTGACCGGCGCATGGACCCAGGTGCTCGGTGAGGGCCGGCTGGGCGAGGTCCGGGTGAAGACCTCGTCCGGTGACGTCCGCCTCGACACGACCGGCCCGCTGCACCTGACCGCGTCGCACGGATCGATCACCGTGGACCGGGTCGAGGGCTCGGCCGAGATCGCCACCAGTTCCGGGAGCCTGCGCGTCGGTCTGGTGGACGGCCCGGCCGTCCTGAAGAACTCGCACGGCACCACGACCGTCGGCGCCGTGACCGGCGAACTGCGAGTGAGGGGCGCCAACGGCGACATCGACATCGCGCACGCCGAGGACTCGGTCACCGCCGCCACCGCCCACGGGACCCTGCGCGTGAGCGACGTGGTCCGCGGCAGCGTCCAGCTGGAGACCTCCTACGGAGCCATCGAGGTCGGCGTACGCGAGGGTACGGCCGCCTGGCTCGACGTCCACGCGGGCTCCGGCCAGGTGCGCAACACGCTCACCGCGTCCGAGACCCCGCAGAAGACCGAGGACACCGTCCAGGTGCGGGCCCGCACCCGGCACGGCAACATCGACATCCGCCGCGCCAAGCCCTGAGCACCACATTCCCGCCGGGCCGGACACCACCCCCGACCCAGCCCCTGCCCCTGCCCCTGCCCCATCGCCTTCCCCTTCTCCCTCCCCCGCCCCACTTCTGCCTTCGACCGGAGAACACCATGCCCTCATCTGACATGTCCACAACCAGGCAGAGCGGCGGTGACACGTCACCGACCGCCGTCTCCGCCCTCGGTCTGCGCAAGTCGTACGGCGACAGGACGGTCCTCGACGGCATCGATCTGCGCATCCCGGCCGGGTCCGTGTTCGCGCTGCTCGGCCCGAACGGTGCCGGCAAGACCACCGCCGTCAAGATTCTGTCCACCCTCATCACCGCCGACGGCGGACAGGCCCAGGTCGCCGGCCACGACCTCACCACCGCCCCCCAGGCCGTACGCGCCGCGATCGGGGTCACCGGGCAGTTCTCCGCCGTCGACGGACTGATCACCGGCGAGGAGAACATGCTCCTCATGGCCGACCTCCACCACCTGCCCAAGCAGGAGGGACAGCGGGTCACCGCCGAACTGCTGGAGCGCTTCGACCTGGTGGAGGCCGCGAAGAAGCCCGCCTCGACCTACTCCGGCGGCATGAAGCGCCGCCTCGACATCGCCATGACCCTGGTCGGCAGCCCCCGCATCATCTTCCTCGACGAACCCACCACCGGCCTCGACCCACGCTCCCGCCACAACATGTGGCAGATCATCCGCGAACTCGTCTCCGACGGCGTCACCGTCTTCCTCACCACCCAGTACCTCGAAGAAGCCGACGAACTCGCCGACCGCATCGCCGTCCTCAACGACGGCCGGATCGCCGCCGAGGGAACCGCCGACGAACTCAAGCGCCTCATCCCCGGCGGCCACGTCCGGCTCCGCTTCACCGACCCCACCGCCTACCGCTCCGCCACCACCGCACTGCACGAGGCCACCCGCGACGACGACACACTCACCCTCCAGATCCCCAGCGACGGCAGCCAACGCGACCTGCGCTCCATCCTCGACCGGCTGGACTCCGCAGACATCGAGGCCGACGAACTCACCGTGCACACCCCCGACCTCGACGACGTCTTCTTCGCCCTCACCGGCAACACCCGCGTCCCCGCCCAGCCCGACCAGCCCAACCAGCCCAACCAGCCCAACCAGCCGGACCAGCCCGACCAGCCCAAGGAGACCGTCCGATGAGCACCCTCGCCCTCGCCGTACGCGACTCGACCACGATGCTGCGTCGCAACCTCCTGCACGCCCGCCGCTACCCGTCCCTCACCCTGAACCTCCTGCTCACGCCGATCATGCTGCTGCTGCTCTTCGTCTACGTCTTCGGCGACGCGATGAGCGCGGGCATCGGTGGTGGCGGCGCGGACCGCTCCGCGTACATCGCCTACCTCGTGCCGGGCCTGCTGCTGATGACCATCGGCAGCACGACCATCGGCACCGCCGTGTCCGTCTCCAACGACATGACCGAGGGCATCATCGCCCGCTTCCGCACCATGGCCATCCACCGCGGGTCCGTACTCGTCGGACACGTCATCGGCAGCGTCCTGCAGTCGGTCGCCAGCGTGGTCCTGGTGGGCGCCGTCGCCGTGGCCATCGGTTTCCGCTCCACGAACGCCACGGCCCTGGAGTGGGCCGCGGCATTCGGACTGCTGGTCCTCTTCGCCCTGGCGCTCACCTGGATCGCCGTCGGCATGGGCCTGGTCAGCCCGAACGTCGAGGCTGCCAGCAACAACGCCATGCCGCTGATCTTCCTCCCGCTCATCTCCAGCGCCTTCGTCCCCATCGACTCGATGCCGGGCTGGTTCCAGCCCATCGCCGAGTACCAGCCCTTCACACCCGCCATCGAAACCCTGCGCGGACTCCTCCTCGGCACCGAGATCGGCCACAACGGCTGGCTCGCACTCGCCTGGTGCCTGGCTCTCGTCGCACTCGGCTACTTCTGGTCCAAGTCGGTCTTCAACCGCGACCCCAAGTAGCCGGTGGACCGCGCGGCCGCCCACGGAACGGGGCGGCCGAGGCGACTCAGCCCGTCTCGGCCTTCCGCCACGCCCGGACGCCCAGCTTGCCCGTGGTGCCGAGATCGAGGTTCGGCGTGACCACCACGGGGTCGGAACCGGACTCGGCCCGGACCCTGACGTACGGCACGGTCACCGCCTCACCGAACTGCGTGGTGTTGCGCCACGCCAGACCCGACACGGCGGACTCACCCGGCCGCAGCGTCACCGGCCGGGGCGGCTCGTCGTCATTCCCGGCCATGGGGATGTCGTTGGTGCCGTGCAGGATGTCGATCCCGTCGACCGGCTCCAGGTCCTCGTCGAGCAACTGCAGCACCGGGTAACCCTCCAGGGAGTACGGTCGACTGCCGCAGTTCTCCAGGTGCAGCCCCACGACTCGCAACCCCATGGCCGCGTCCCCCTTGTCGGCGGTGAGACGCAGCCCGGACCGCGGGCAGGAACCGGCGGGCGCGGGCGCCTCGTCTGCGGGCACCCGCTTCACGTCGAGGAGCCGCACGTGCTCCGCGTCAAGGCGCTGGTCGCCCGGGTGACCGACGTGCTCAAGAGTGCGCCGCACGGTCCGTCCCGGCCCCACGGCTGCCACCGTCTCCTCGGCGCTCGACATCGCCCTTCCCTGGTCGTCCATCAGGGAGAAGGTGATGGTGTAAGTGAAGGGCTCGGCACCCTGGTTGGTCACCGAGTACGCGACCACGCACGACGCCCCACCGACCGCGCCGGCGGACTCACCCGCCCCCGGCAGCCCGGGAAGACTGTCCGCCGTGACGGACACACCAGGGCGCTCGCCCGCCCTGGCACCGGGCGAGGCACTCGCCCCGGCACCGGCCCCGGCGTCACCGGACCGCTCGACCATCCCGACGATCCGCACCGCGTCCTGCTCCTGCCCGGCCCCCGCGCCACCGCCGGTACCAGCGGTGGCACCGGCGCTCGCGCTGTAGCCGCCGCCGGACGCCCCCGCCCCGCACCGATCCTCCGACTGGCCTTCCCCGCCCGTTCCGGACGCGGCGGTCTCGGTGCCGCAGGCGCCGAGCAGGAGACTGGCAACGAGAGCGCCGGAGACCGCGAGCGGCGTGCGGAGCTGGGGAATACGCATCGCCCCACCCCACCAGCCCGGCCTCACCTGGACCGTGTCGGAAGCCACACTTCCGGTCACAGCCCTGTCACAGCCCGGCCTTCGGGTACGAGAAGTCCGATCTGCGCCGGCCACACCCCGAACGTGACGTGAGAACCGGTGATCCCCCGCACTGGGGCGGCCCCGCCGGAAGCGGGGGAGGACACACGAGACCACCGGTCGAATCCCCGAACTTGTCAGCACCCGAGGCACCGGCAGAGTAACCGGGTCCGGCCGACCTCCGGCAGCGGATTCCCAGCGGGCGGCGCATGTCCTCATGATGAAGGCCCCCGACCGTAACGCCTGGTCAGGGGCCGTCAATCACTGCGGTGGGTGTGGGATTTGAACCCACGGTGACTCGCGCCACGACGGTTTTCAAGACCGTTCCCTTAGGCCACTCGGGCAACCCACCTGTGCCCCGCCCACCAGGGACGGAGCGGGTACAGCGTACCGGCCCCGACCGGTCGGCGGGGGCTGTGGCCCGTACGGAGGCCGTTGGACCCGTGTCCGGCCCTCCGGTGCACCGATGCCGGTCAGTCGTCGCCGACCTTGGAGCCGAGGGTGAGCTCGGTCGTCTGCTCCTTGCCGCCGCGCTCGTAGGTGACCGTGACCTCGTCGCCGGGCTTGTGGGTCCAGATCTCGCCGATCAGCGTCGGGCCGCTGTCGATGACCCGGTCGTCGAGCTTGGTGATGACGTCACCGGGCTTGAGGCCCGCGTCGGCGGCGGGGCCGCCCGGCTCGACGGGCTCGGCGCCGCCCACGCCCTGCTCGGTGAGCTTGGCGCCGTTCACCGTCTCCTCCAGGGAGACGGAGGCGCCGATCTTCGCGTACACCGGCTTGCCGGTCTTGATCAGCTGCTTGGCGACGAACTCCGCCTGGTTGATCGGGATGGCGAAGCCCAGGCCGATCGAGCCGGCCTGGCCGGTGCCGAAACCGCCGTTGCTCGTGGACTGGATCGCGGAGTTGATCCCGATGACGTTGCCCTGCGCGTCCAGCAGCGGACCGCCGGAGTTGCCCGGGTTGATCGACGCGTCGGTCTGCAGGGCGCTCATGTAGGACGCCTTGCTGCCCGCGCTGCCGTCGCTGGAGGCCACGGGACGGTTCTTGGCGCTGATGATGCCCGTGGTCACCGTGTTGGAAAGACCGAAGGGGGCTCCGATGGCGATCGTGGAGTCACCCACGGCCACTTTGTCCGAGTTGCCGAGGGCCAGCGGCTTCAGGTCCGAGGGGGCGCTCTCCAGCTTGATGACCGCCACGTCGTAGCCCTGGGCGTGGCCGACCACCTCGGCTTCGTACTTCTTGCCGTTGGGGAAGGTCGCGCTGAGCTTGCCTCCGTCGACCGCCTCCGCCACCACGTGGTTGTTGGTGACGATGTGGCCCTGCTTGTCGAAGACGAACCCGGTGCCGGTGCCGCCCTCGCCGTTGCTGCCCTCGGCCTGGATGGTGACCGTGCTGGGCAGCGCCTTGGCAGCCACTCCGGCGACCGTGCCCGCGTCGCGCTTGACGGAGCCGCCGGTGTCGGAGGCGGAGACCGTGGTCGAGCCGGTCCCGTCGTTGTTCTTGGCCAGGGTGTAACCGAGCCCGCCGCCCAGCCCGCCCGCGACCAGCGCGGCGACCAGGAGCGCGGCCACCACACCGCCGCGGCCGCGGCCCGGCTTCGGCGCCGGCGGCTGGTACGAGGAGCCCCAGCCGCCGCCGTAGCCGTCGCCGCCTCCCCCGCCGTACGACGGGGTGCCCGGGGGCGGGGGCGGCGGCCAGGAGGGGTCGGGGGCGTTGGGTCCCTGTGGCGCGGCCGAACCGTGCGAAGCAGCCGAACCGTGCGAAGCAGTCGGCGCGTGGGAGGCTGCCGGGTCCTGCGGAGCAGTCGGGCCGTAGGAGGCTGCCGGGTCCTGCGGAGCGGGTTGGTGCGGGGCGTGGGTGGGAACGCCGGGGTGTCCGAAACCCTCGTGCGGCTGCGGTACCTCGGGCGAGTGCGACGGCGGCCTATCCGCGGGCGGCGCGGCCGACGGGGCGGAGGTGGCGGGAGAATCCACCGGCACGGGGGGCGCGGACGGGGCCGGGGGTACCGCGGTGCCCTCGTTCTCGGTGCTCACAGCTTCTCTCCTCGTTCCACGGCTGTTTGTCGGTCACACTGCTCGCGCTCAGCCACGCTCACGCGCTGCTCCACGGTCCGGCGCGACGCAGATGTGCGGTGTTCTCGTATGCCATCAGCTTTTCCCACGAGCCGTCAGAGCACCATAAGCGGTTGCTGTGGGTCCACGATCAGCCTTTACATGGGTCATCCAAGACTAAACGGACGTGCCGTCGTGGACTCCGATGGCACGTCTACCCGCACGCGGTGGCACCATGACGCGGTGACCCACGCACGCCAGCACCGGATCCAGGTCGTCGCCCACCGGGGAGCCTCCGAGGAGGCGCCCGAGCACACGCTGGCCGCGTACCGGAAGGCGATCGAGGACGGAGCCGACGCCCTCGAGTGCGATGTGCGCCTGACCGCCGACGGTCATCTCGTCTGCGTCCACGACTGGCGCGTCAACCGTACGTCCAACGGCCGCGGCGCGGTGTCGGCGCTGGAACTCGCCGATCTGGCCGCGCTGGACTTCGGCGCCCGCAGGACCCGGGAGTTCTGGCGGACGCGTGACGAGCAGCCCGACTGGGAGCACCGGCCCGAGGACCGGGAAGAGACCTCCGTCCTGACCCTCGAGCGGCTGCTCCAGCTGGTGTCCGACGCGGGGCGGCGGGTGGAGCTGGCCATCGAGACCAAGCACCCCACGCGCTGGGCGGGCCAGGTGGAGGAGCGGCTGCTGCTGCTGCTGAAGCGGTTCGGACTCGACGCCCCGGCCTCTGCCGCCGACTCACCGGTCCGTGTGATGAGTTTCTCGGCCCGCTCGCTGCACCGGGTACGGGCCGCGTCGCCGACCCTGCCGACGGTTTATCTGATGCAGTTCGTCTCCCCCCGGCTGCGCGACGGGCGACTGCCCGCGGGTGTCCGGATCGCGGGACCGTCGATCCGGATCGTGCGCAACCACCCCGCCTACGTCGAGCGCCTGAAACGGGCCGGTCACCAGGTGCACGTGTGGACCGTGAACGAGACCGAGGACGTGGATCTCTGCGCCGGCCTGGGCGTCGACGGCATCATCACCAACCGGCCGCGCGCGGTGCTCGATCACCTGGACCGCCTGGGCCGCTGATTCATCCGGAACCCTCGGCCTGCGGGCCTCTGCCGCGTTCTCCCGCCTCGGCCACACCGACGAGATCCGGCCACGCGATTACAGGGAGTGCTCCGGCGCGTTCGATGCGTGTTCGCCCGTGTCGAATGCGTCACTGGGCTGGGACCGGACGGTTTCCGGTTCAGGCCAGAGGGGCATCCACACCGTGGCGTGGGGCGAAGGAGGTCTCGGGGGTGGCGTTGGTGGTGGCACAGGAGGTGCCCACGTCGTCGAGCATGGCCGTGCCTCATGGCCCTGCGGGCGTGGGGAAAGCAAGGCACCGCATGCGCGATGAGCTGCGCAGCGGAGGCGTGTCGGAATCGGTCATCGACGACGCTGTACTGGTCCTTTCGGAACTCTTGAGCAATGCGTGCAAGCACGGCCGTCCGCTGGGCGACGAGCTGGCCGGGGACGGTGACGTCCGGGCCGCGTGGCAGGTGGACGCGGGTGGTCGGCTGGTCGTGGAGGTCACGGACGGCGGCGGTCCTACCCGCCCCGCCCCGGCGACCCCTTCGGTCACCGCGCACGGCGGTCGCGGGCTGAACATCATCACCGCGCTCGCCGACGCCTGGGGCGTACGGGACGACGTCCGCGGAGAGGTCACCGTGTGGGTGGTCGTGCACGACGACGTGCACGACCCGGACGCCGGGCACCGTCGCGACGACTTCGCCACCCGGATCACGGCACCGGCGGTGTCGGAGATCCCTGGCCTGGACTTCGCGGACGTCTTTGACGACCTGGGCTGACCCAACAGCCCGCGCGCAGAGGGCTACGGGGAGGGACCAGGGAGCACGGGCAGGCCAGGGAGCGGCGCGGGTACGCCAGGAGACCGCGAGGCAGGCTCGTGGGGACCGCGGGCCTGCCTCAGGAGACCGCGGCCAGGCCCGCGAGGACCGCGGCCAGGCCCGTGGGGAGCGCGGCCAGGCCCGTGGGGAGCGCGGCCAGGCCCATGGGGAGCGCGGCCAGGCCCATGGGGACCGCGGGCCTGCCGCCCAGGGCGACTGCGGGACATCCGGCGGGACGCGGGGGCACCGCAGCGGCGGCCATGGGAAAGCCGGCAGCCATAGGGAAGCCGGGGCGAGTTGTCCACAGACGGCCCGTTGTCCACAGGGTCCCGTCGGCCGGGGCGGGAGCGGCTAGGCTCGCGCCCGTACGAGATGAGCCGCAACCGGGAGACACCCACGATGGCCAAGAAGCGACCCCAGACGAAGGCCAAGCGCCCGCAGCCCGCCGACGGTGCACGTGCCGCAGGCGCTGACGGGAACTTCCCGGTCGTCGGCGCACGCGAGCCCTGCCCCTGCGGCAGCGGCCGCCGGTACAAGGCCTGCCACGGCCGGGCCGCCGCGCAGGCCACCACCGCGCTGGTGCAGCGCCCGTTCGAGGGGCTGCCCGGTGAGTGCGACTGGGTGGCACTGCGCGAGCTGGTACCGGCCGCCACGGTCGAACTGCCCCTCAAGGACGGCCTGCCCGAGGGCGTCCCCTCCGTCACACTGGCCACCGTGCTGCCGATGGCCTGGCCGGCCCTGCGCCGCGACGACGGCTCGGTCCTGCTCGGCCTGCAGAACGACACGGCGTCGGGCGACATCAGCCGCGACCTCGCCGACACCCTCCAGCGGGCACTGACCGCAGCGCCCGGCACCCCGGTGCAAGGCCGCCGCGCGCCGGCCGACGGTCCTCGGCTGCAGGACCTGCTCGCCCCCGAGGGAGCGTTCGAGCCGGCCGTCCACGAGGGCTTCGAGTTCTGGGTCCCGGACCCGGAGAACGCCACGCCGGAGGTGACCGCCTCCCTGGAGCGGGCCAACGCCGCGGCCATCCCGACCGTCCGGCTCCAGGGCGTGGACGCCGCCTACTGGTGCGAGACGCCGGAGAAGAACCACCTGCGCTGGGTCATGCCGCACGAGGAGGAGCGGCTTCTGGACGCTCTCGCCCGGCTGCACGCCGCGGGCCGGTCGTCACTCGGCGAGGGCACCCGCCTCGTCGGTTCCTTCCGTGCGCACGGGCTCACCGTCCCGGTGTGGGACCTGCCGAGCGAGATCACCGCGCAGGACATCGAGAAGCCGGCGGCCGAGTTCGCCGAGCGTCTCGCCGAGGCCCTGGCCACGGACGCGCCGCTCACCCCCGACGAGCGCCGGGCACGCGGCGGCCTGACCAACCGGCAGGTCACCCTCAGTTGACGCGCGGCCGCGGGGGCGGTCCTGGCTGACCGACCGGTCAGCCCGGGCCGCGGCCCGCAAGCGCGTGACTCCGGTCACAACTCCCGCCGAAGACAAGCCAGTCGGTGACCGGAAAACAAGAGATCGAATTTGCTTACCGCCGATCTCTTGTTACCGTTCGAGTAGCCCGGTTGCTGGTGCATCCCCCGTCGCCAGCAACCGGGTCTTTCCATGCGGCTGGTCGCACACGCACCGCAGTCGTGAGTCAACTCCCCGTCCCTACAGGTGAGTTACCGCCCTTCGCCGCCACCGCTCCCGGCGTGCCTGTCATCCTCGACGCCCCTGTCGCCCCAGACGGCCCCGTAACTCCCAGCCGCCCTGTTGCTTCCGCCGGTCCCGTCGCCGCCACGACCGCGCTCGTCGTCGCGGCTGCGCTCGTCGTCGCGGCTGCGCTCGTGGTCACGGTTGTTTTCGCCGCCACGATTGCTCCCGTCACCGCCACGGTTGCTCCCGGAGCGCAGCAGCAGGGGCCCGCTTCCGGCCCGGCCCACGAACTCCGCGACCGCGGTGTACGCCGTCGGCCCGACCCGAGTGCGCTCTCCTGGCGTCTCGCAGATTCCCGGCGCGTCCTCGGTGCCCACCGAGCAGCGCGGCGTCGAGGCGCAGACCTAAGTGAGCTCGGGACCGCAGCGCACGGCGGTGGCCGGTCCGGGAGGCAGCGGCGAACGGGCGGGCGCGCCCGGGGCCTGAGCCTGGGCCTGAGCGCGACCGGCCCCGTCGGGTGCCTTGTCGTCGCCCCGCCCTGCGAGAGGGCACGGACGGCCGGAGGGACCCCCTGCGCACCGTCTCCCGGCGACTCCGCGGACGCCACGGCGAACGGCAGCACGACCGCGCCCACTACCGCGCCGGCGAGGCCGTACAGACGGACCCGTCCCCCGGCCGGCCGCTGGCCTGCCTCGACGCAGACCCGCACGACGCGGCCCGAGGTACGACCCGGCGCGACGCAGACCCGCACAACGCGACTCGAGGTACGACCCGGCGCGGTACAGCCCGCGCGGCGCTGTCCGGCGGCGCGCCGCTCCCCAGCACGAAGCGGCATGAAGCGGGAAGAAGCGGCATGGGGTGGACGATAACGACACGGGCGTGCGCGGACTCCCGCGCACGCCCGACACCCCTACAACTCGGGCGCGCTCACACCCGTACGAGTGAGGGCGTCGACCACCGCGTCCACCACGGCCTCCACGTCGGGCACCCAGGGAGAGGCGGAGCCGGGCAACGGCGCCCGCTCCCAGCGCACGGCGCCCCCGCCGGTCTCGGACGGCGGCAGCGCGAGATACCCGCCCTCGCCGTGGAAGCGCAGAGAGCCCGGGACGAAGTCCTTGGCGTAGAGCAACTCGCCCAGCTGCTCCATGGAGTACGGCTTGACCAGCAGCGACCAGCGGGTGGGCGAGGCGACGACCGGGCCGAGCCGCAGACCGGCGCGGTCGAGCGCGGCCAGGGCGTGGGCGGCCGGCAGGGCGGGCAGGGAGACGGCGCACGGGGCGCTGTCCCCGGTGGCCAGGACGATCGGCGCGGTGGGCCGGTTGGTCCACCACCAGCGCACCATGCGTGCGTCGGTGGTGGCCGCGAGGAGCCCGGGGTCGAAGGGGTGCGCGCCGGGCACCGTGCACTCCGGGTCGGGGCAGCCGCAGCGCGACCGCGCCCGCGGATCCGCCGCCACACCCGGGAGTACGGGCCACTGCCATTGTGTCGCGTAGGTCAGGGCCGCGCCGATCAGCTCAGGCCGCCCGTCGTCGTGCTGGGACAAGAGCCTGCGTCGCCTTCCGAGGATCTCGCGCATGAGCGCTCGTTCCTTTCCGTTGCACGCCTGGCAACACCGTGGTCACATCACACCATGTGTCGATCTCTTCGCTGTGCGTAGCTGGTGGCGCATCACACCCCGGCCAAGGGCATCTCCGCCGAGGGCATCACTGCCACGGGCAGGGGAAACCCCTGTGGGTCGAGCACTGACTGCGTCCGCGGCGGTTCCGTCCACACTGCGTCTGGCAAAAGCATGGGCTCGGCGCGGGGGTGGCGAAGTCTGGCGTTTACCGTCCCGCGTATTTCTCTCCGCCTCCGCCACGGGAGGATGGGGCACGGTCGTCGGTGGATAGGACGCCCGGGTCCGCCGCCAGGTTCCGGGTGGTCCCCAACCACCCCTGGCCTTCTCCGAGTACGTACCCATCACGACCGCTGTGACGCTCCGTGAAGCGCCCCCAGTCGACCGCAACAAGCCGTCCTCTGGGGAAGTTTCAAGCCAATTTCGCTTTTCCGCAAGAGGTCGCGAAGGAGGCCGCTCACACCCCACGGACACCAGGAATCCCGGCAGGACAATGCTGGACATCTCCTTACGAGTGCGTGTACATGTGGAGACACTGCTAGCGGCGCAGAATGACATGGGGGTTTGCGATGCTTTTGAGCAGTAACTGCCGGTCGGAAGGCCGGACGCCATGAAGACCCCGCACCCTGCGAAAGTGGCCGGAATCGATTCAACGGTTCCGGCCCCCGCACACACTGTCGCGTCCGTTGCCCCGGGTACCTCCCCGGCCACCACGCCAAACGCCACGGACGCCTCAGACGTCGCAGACGCCACAGACACAGATGCCTCGGGCGTGCCCTGTGCTCCCGGCACCCGGCTCCAGGACCGGCTGGCCGGCTGGGTCTCGGACCTCACAACCCTGCACGAGCTGACCGAACGCCTGGTCCGTACGGACTCCCTCTCCGAAGGCCTCCAGGAAGTACTGCGCGCCGGAGCCGCCCTGGTGGGCGCCCGGCGCGGACTCGCCGTCCTGGAACCGGCCGACGGACTCGGACCGGACACCACCACCGGCCTCGGCCTGACCCGCGCCGACCTCGGCCACCTCGAGACCGTCCCGCGAAGTTCCCTCCCCCACGGGCGGATTCTCGACGGACTGCCGGCCGGCGAGAGCGGGATCGCCGAGCCCGATCTGCTCGCGGAGAAGGGCCTCGACCCTCGCCACCGCGAAGTCGCCACCCGCCTCGGCTACGCCGCCGGTTACGCGCTCCCCCTGTCCGCGGAAGGCGCCGGGCGCCTGGGAGCCGCCGTATGGCTCTACGACGAGCCCGCCGAACCGGGTGAGCGGCAACGCCACCTCGCCGGCCTCTACGCCCGGTACGCCGCCCAGCACCTGGCCCGACTCCTGGAAACCGAGCGCACGCGCGCGTGTATGGCGACGATGGCCGAGGAACTGCTCCCCTCCCGTCTGCCGCGGGTGCCCGGCATCCGGCTCGCCGCCCGGCACCGCACCGGTCCGCGCGGCGGCGGTGACTGGTACGACGCGCTGCCGCTGCCGGACGCCGCGCTCGGTCTCGCCGTCGGGTCCGTCACCGGGTCCGGGCCCAGCGCGGTCGCCGCGATGGGGCGGCTGCGGGCCTCGCTTCGCGCGTACGCCGTGATGGAGGGAGAGGACCCGGTCGCGGTCCTGTCCGACCTGGAGCTGCTGCTGCGACTCACCGAGCCCGCCCGCTCGGCCACCGCCCTGTTCGGCTACTGCGAGCCCGCGCTGCGCCGGATCACCCTGGCCGGCGCCGGACACAGCCCGCCGCTGCTGATCGGGGAACGGCGCACGGAGTTCGTCGAGACCTCCGTCTCCGCGCCGCTCGGCATGCTCGCCTGCTGGGAGGCGCCCAGCGTGGAGTTCCAGGCCGAGGCCGGGGAGACGGTGCTGCTGTACACCGACGGGCTGCTGCACCGCACCGGCGACCCGGCCGACCGCGCCTTCGCCCGCCTGCACGCGGCGGCGGCCGGCGTGCCCCGGGCCAAGCGCCACGACCCGGACGCCGTCGCGGAGCACGTCCTGCGCACGGTGCTGCCGGACGGGAAGGCCGACGCGGACTCGCAGGAGGACGTCGTCCTGCTGGCCGTCCGGTTCGATTGACCAGCACTGTTCGCATAGCGGATCGCTGACCCCCCGCACGTCATACATAACGGACGGTAGTGCCTCCATGTAACAGGCCCTACGGCCCTGGGCCCCCTTCCGTACGACCGTACGATGGGGGGTGGTCCAGTGCCGTATCAAGGAGGATGACCGTGTCGGAGGAGCTCACCCCGGCAGTACCTGATCCTGCTGCTGACGCAGCGGGCCCGGAGAACGAGGCCGAGGAGCCGATCAAGCAGCGCAAGAACGGCCTGTACCCGGGCGTGTCCGACGAACTTGCCGAGAACATGAAGTCCGGCTGGGCCGACACGGAGCTGCGCGACCTGGAGCCGATCGCCCAGGTCGCCGAGACCGCCGCCCGCCGCGCCGCGCTGTCCGCCCGCTTCCCGGGCGAGCGCCTGGTGATCCCCGCGGGCAATCTGAAGACCCGCTCGAACGACACGGAGTACTCCTTCCGCGCCTCGGTCGAGTACGCCTACCTCACCGGCAACCAGACCGAGGACGGCGTCCTGGTCCTGGAGCCCAAGGGTGACGGTCACACCGCGACGATCTACCTCCTGCCCCGCTCCGACCGCGAGAACGGCGAGTTCTGGCTCGACGGCCAGGGCGAGCTGTGGGTCGGCCGCCGCCACTCCCTCACCGAGGCGGAGAAGCGGTACGGAATCCCCGCCTCCGACGTCCGCGAGCTGGCCGACAGCCTGCGCGAGGCCACCGGCCCGGTGCGCGTCGTACGCGGCTTCGACGCCGGCATCGAGGCGGCCCTGACCGACAAGGTCACCGCCGAGCGCGACGAGGAACTGCGCGTCTTCCTCTCCGAGGCCCGCCTGGTCAAGGACGAGTTCGAGGTCGGTGAGCTGCAGAAGGCCGTCGACTCCACCGTGCGCGGCTTCGAGGACGTCGTGAAGGTCCTCGACAAGGCCGAGGCGACGAGTGAGCGCTACATCGAGGGCACCTTCTTCCTCCGCGCGCGCGTGGAGGGCAACGACGTCGGCTACGGCTCCATCTGCGCCGCCGGCCCGCACGCCTGCACCCTGCACTGGGTGCGCAACGACGGCCCGGTCCGCTCCGGCGACCTGCTGCTGCTCGACGCGGGCGTGGAGACGCACACGTACTACACCGCCGACGTGACGCGCACCCTGCCGATCAACGGCCGCTACAGCGAGCTCCAGAAGAAGATCTACGACGCCGTGTACGACGCCCAGGAGGCCGGCATCGCGGCGGTGAAGCCGGGCGGCAAGTACCGCGACTTCCACGACGCGTCCCAGCGCGTGCTGGCCGAGCGGCTCGTCGAGTGGGGCCTGGTCGAGGGCCCCGTCGAGCGGGTGCTGGAGCTGGGCCTGCAGCGCCGCTGGACGCTGCACGGCACCGGCCACATGCTCGGCATGGACGTCCACGACTGCGCCGCCGCGCGCGTGGAGTCGTACGTCGACGGCACGCTGGAGCCCGGCATGGTGCTCACCGTCGAGCCGGGCCTGTACTTCCAGGCCGACGACCTGACCGTGCCCGAGGAGTACCGGGGGATCGGCGTCCGCATCGAGGACGACATCCTCGTCACCGCGGACGGCAACCGGAACCTGTCCGCCGGGCTGCCGCGCCGGTCGGACGAGGTCGAGGAGTGGATGGCCGCGCTGAAGGCCTGATCCACGGTCCGATGATGGCCGGGTACCGCACGAGTACCCGGCCATCGACGCGCCCGGGGCCCAGGAAAGTGGTTTCCCCCGGTCTCCCCGTCCCGTCAGACCGCCATCAGCGGAGTGCCCTCGGGCCACTTGAGGATCTTGTCGAAGCTCACCACGGCGCCGGCCCGGCCCGGCGCACTGCCGATATGGACGTGGTCGGCGAGTTCCCGGATGAGACACAGGCCGCGGCCGTCCTCGGCGTCGTCGGACACCGGGCGGGCCACTCCCCCCGGCCGGCCCGGAGCTGCCGCGGGGAAACCCGGGCCCGTGTCGGCGACCTCGATGCGGCACCGCTCGCCGTCGAGGTAGGCCGTGACGCGGTACGCCTCCGAAGGGCCGCCGGGTTCGTCGTCGCCGCCGTGCTCGACGGCGTTCGCGCAGGCCTCGCTCAGCGCGACGGAGAGATCGAAGGAGATGTCGGGGTCGACGCCCGCGGTCTCCATGGTGCCGATCAGCAGGCGGCGGGCCAGGGGCACGCTCGCAGCCTCGCGCCGCAAATGGAGTGACCACCAGATGCTCATGCTCCAGCCTCCCGGCCGCGGCTCGACATACCGTTACGTATTGCCCCCCGTGTCCGGGCATAAGCACCGTCTTCGCGCGAGACCCTCCGGATGGCGGATGTGACCCTGCCGCCAAACGGTGTATGTGGGGCGGTCCTGGCCAGAACGGGGCGGCTCGCACCAGAACATGACGGCTCGCCCAGAAAGTGATCTTCCGGCCCCTCCCGGTCGTACGGCATCTTGTGGACCTGCCGTACGGCACGGGGGGTGCCAGTGGGATGATGAGGCGGCCATGACTGCCCCCCACTCGCCTACGGCGCGCTCCGGGAACGACCTCCGGATCCTGCGGGCCGCGGTGTTCGCCGCGGTCTGCGTCGTGCTGGCCGCGGCGGGGCACACCCTCGCCTCCTGCGCCGCCGTTCCGCTGTGGTCGCTGGGCGCCGGATTCCTGGGGACGGTCGTGGTCGCCGCGCCCCTCGCCGGACGCGAGCGCTCGCTGCCCGGCATCGCGGTACTGCTCACCCTCGGACAGACCGCGCTGCACACCCTGTTCGGACTGGGCCAGCACGGCACGACGGCCGTCACGGCGTCCGGTACGGCCACCGCGTCCGCCGGCGGGTCCGGCCCGCTGTCCGACGCCTCACTGATCCAGCAGGCCGCACGGCTGGTGTGCGGGACCACCGCGGCGGCGATCAGCCCGGCCCAGGCCCAGCGGATCCTCACCGACGCCAGGATCGCTCCGGACGTCCCCGCCGGCACGGCACACCACCCTGCCGACGCCCTGTCCACCGCCGGTTCCTCGGCCTCGCTGCTGCCGTCCCTGCCGATGCTGCTCGGGCACGTCCTCGCGGCCCTGGCCGCCGGCTGGCTGCTGCGGCGAGGGGACCTGGCCCTGGCCCGGCTCGTCGAACTGTCGACGCACTCGGCCCACTCGCTGGCCGAGGCCGCGTTCGTGCGCGCCCTGCGCGCGGCGCTCTCACTGGTCCGCGCCCTGCACGCCGGGCTCGCCGGTGCCCCCGGGACCGGCCCGCGCCTGCCGCACACCCCGCGGCCGGTGCCACCGCGGTCCCGCACCACCGCACTCCAGCACACGGTGATCAGGCGCGGCCCGCCGAGCGACGCGTTCTCCCTCGCCGCCTGACACGACGCGACCACCACTCCACTTCGGCCCATCGGCCGCCGTCCGGAGGGGCCGCCGTCGTGCGGCACGCGCGCGTGCGCGCATCCCTCCAGTCACTCGTCACCGGCTCAGCACCGGTGCCCCACTCGAAGTGGAGTGCTCGTCCATGAAGGCTTCTCGTATCGCCGCCGCCGGCGCCGTCTCCGGCATCGCCGTCCTCGCCCTGTCCGCCCCCGCCTTCGCGCACGTCAGCGTGCAGCCCGAGGGCACGGCCGCCAAGGGCGGCTACGCGGTCGTCGGCTTCAAGGTCCCCAACGAACGCGACAACGCCTCCACCACCAAGCTGGAGGTCAACTTCCCCACCGACCACCCGCTGGCGTCCGTGATGCCGCAGCCGGTCCCCGGCTGGAAGGCCGTCGTCACCAAGTCCAAGCTGGACAAGCCGCTCGAATCGCACGGCAAGCAGCTCACCGAGGCCGTCACCAAGGTCACCTGGACCGCCGACGGCAAGGGCATCGAGCCCGGCTACTTCCAGAAGTTCCCGGTCTCCGTCGGCGCTCTGCCCGAGAACGCCGACCAGTTGGTGTTCAAGGCGATCCAGACGTACGACAACAAGGAGGTCGTGCGCTGGATCGAGGTGCCGCAGGAGGGCCAGGAGGAGCCCGAGAACCCGGCACCCGTGCTGGAACTGGCCGCCGCCGAGGGCGACGCCCACGGATCATCGGGTGCGAAGGCGGGGGACGACACCGAGGCGGCGGCGCGGAACACCGCCGCCGACACCGCCGCCTCGTCCGACTCCGGTGACAGCAGCGACACCACCGCACGTGTTCTCGCCGTCGTCGGCATCGTCGTCGGCGCCGCGGGCGTCGCCTACGGCGTGCTGGCCGGACGGCGGCGCGATTCCGGTGCGTCGGCGTAACAGCGCCCGCGCCGGTGCGTCCGCGTAACAACGCCGACGCATCCTCTCGTCCGGTGCGCGCCGGGCACCCTCCGTCGGTCCGACGGACCCCGGCGCGCACCGGAGCACCTCACATCTGGGACATTTTTCTATGCGCAAGAAGACGTTCGCCGCGGCCGCACTGCTCGCCGCCGCCTCCCTGACCCTGTCCGCGTGCGGCAGCGGCGCCGACAGCGACAAGCCCGTCACGGTGGTGTCCGAGGACACCAGCCAGCAGGCCGCCACCGTCCTCGACAAGCCGTTCGAGAAGCCCGACCTGGTCCTCACCGACACCCAGGGCAAGGAGTACGACCTCCGCGAGCAGACCGCCGGCAAACCCACCCTGATCTACTTCGGCTACACCCACTGTCCCGACGTCTGCCCCCTGACCATGAACAACATCGCCGTGGCCAAGAAGCAGCTGTCCCAGGCCGAGCAGGACAAGCTCCGCATCGTCTTCGTCAGCACCGACCCGGAACGGGACACCCCGGCCGCGCTCGGCAAGTGGCTCAAGGGCATCGACCCTCAGATCGTCGGCCTGACCGGCGACTTCGACACCGTCCAGGCCGGCGCCCGCACCCTTGGCATCTCCATCGACCCACCGACCAAGGACAAGAACGGCAAGATCGTCTCGGCGCACGGCACCCAGGTCGTCGCCTTCTCCCCCAAGTCCGACGCGGGCTACGTCCTCTACGGCGAGGACGCCACCGTCCAGGACTACACCAAGGACCTCCCCAAGCTCCTCAAGGGAGAGAACCCGTGAGCAACCGCCCCGCCCTCGCCGCCGTGACGATGATCGGCGCCCTGGTCCTCGCGGGCTGCGGCGACTCGGACTCCGGCTCCGACGCCTCGGCCACCGGTGCCGAACTCTCCGTCGACGCCGCCTACATACCGCAACCGGTCTCCGACACGATGGCGGCCGGTTTCCTCACCATCACCAACGAGGGCGACGCCAAGGACGAACTGACCTCCGTCACCAGCGAATCCGGTGACGTCACCGTGCACGAAACCGTCGACGGGACGATGAAGGAGGTCGACCGCCTCCCGATCCCCGCCCACGGCCGGCTCGTACTGGAAAGCGGCGGCAACCACCTGATGTTCGAAAAACTGAAGCAGCGGTTCAAGGAAGGACAGACGGTCCCCGTCGAACTGCACTTCGCCCACTCCGACCCCGTCACGGTCAAGCTGCCCGTGAAGGCGGCCACGTACCAGCCGACCGACAACTCGGAACACTCCGGACACTGAGGGAGGGACCACCTTGACGCAGACCATCGCCCCGCGCGTCCGGACCCTGGTGCTGCTGCTTCTGGCCGCGGCCTGCGCGCTGCTCGCCGGCGCGGGGCCGGCCTCCGCGCACGCCGCACTGACCGGCAGCGACCCCCGGCAGGGGGCGGTGGTCGACAAGGCTCCGGCCCAGGTGTCGCTCACCTTCTCCGAGTCCGTCTCCATGGACGACGACTCGCTGCGCGTCCTCGACCCCAAGGGCAAGCGTGTCGACGACGGCAAGCCGTCCGGCACGGGCGGCACGGCGTACTCCGTGAAACTGCACACCGGCCTGCCCGACGGCACGTACACGGTGACCTACCAGGTCGTGTCCGCCGACAGCCACCCCGTCGCCGGTGCCTACACCTTCTCCATCGGCGCCCCGTCCGAGACCTCCGTCTCCGTCTCCGGCACGGAGGCGGGCGGCGGGGCCGTCGGCTGGCTGTACGGCCTCGGACGGTACGTGTCGTACGCCGGGTTCACCATGCTGGTGGGCGGCGCCGCCTTCGTCCTCGCCTGCTGGCCGCGCGGCTCCGGAGTACGGGCCGTACAGCGGCTCGTCGTCTCCGGATGGCTCACGCTGACCGCCGCCACCCTGCTGCTGCTCCTGCTGCGCGGCTCCTACACCGGTTCCGGAAAGCTCGGCGACGTCTTCGACCTGAACCTGCTCGGCGAGGTGCTGCAGACCAAGACCGGCGCCTCACTGGTCTCCCGGCTGCTGCTGCTCGCGGCGGCGGCGCTGTTCGTCGCCGTACTCTTCGGCGCCTATGACAAGCGGGAGGACGAGGAGAAACGGGACCTCACCTTCGGGCTCGCCGTCGGCGGGGCCGTCGTGGCAGCCGGACTCGCGGCGACCTGGGCGATGTCCGAACACGCCTCCGTCGGCCTCCAGACCGGTCTCGCCATGCCGGTCGACGTCGTCCACCTGCTCGCCATGGCCGCCTGGCTCGGCGGGCTCACCACCCTCCTCGTCGCCCTGTACCGGACACCCGCGGACACACCGGTCCCCGCCCTCGCCGTACGGCGGTTCTCGCGCGTCGCCTTCGGCAGCGTGGTCGCGCTCGTCGTGACCGGCACCTACCAGTCCTGGCGTCAGCTCGGCTCCTGGACGGCCTTCACCGACACCCGGTACGGACAGCTGCTCCTCGGCAAGATCGGGCTGGTGGCGGTGCTGGTCGGCATCGCCTACCTCTCTCGACGATGGACGGCACAGCTGACGGAGACGGTGCCCACCATCGCCCGTCAACGGGAGAAGGAGCAGCTCCGGGCGTCCACCGACCCTACGGCCGAGAAGGCGAAGACCGCCGGGAAGGCGACCGGGGAGACCGCGGAGGCCACAGGAAAGACGGCCGGGACCGCGTCCGAGAAGACGACCGGGACCGCGAAGGCCGTCGAAGACGTGTCGGGTGCGGGTGCGCCGGACAGCTCCGGCGCCTCCCGGCGGGCCGCCCAGCTCGCGCGGCAGCGCGCGGCCGTGGACGCCGCCCGGCAGAAACGGCAGAGGGACGCCGACCCCCACCGCTTCGGCCTGCGCCGCTCCGTGCTCGCCGAGGCGGGCGTCGCCGTCGTCCTGCTCGCCGTCACCACCGTCCTGACCCAGACCGAGCCGGGCCGGACCGAGGAGGAGGCCAAGGCCGCCAACTCGTCCTCCGCCTCCACGTCCGCCCCCTCCACCGGGGCGGTCACCCTGGACATGCCCTTCGACACCGGCGGCCAGAACGGCAAGGGCGTCGTACGGGTCGAACTCGACCCCGCGCGGGTGGGCGCCAACGACATGCACCTCTACGTCGAGGGCCCGAACGGAAACGCCTTCGACATCCCCGAGGTGAAGGTCGCCTTCACCTTGAAGGCCAAGGACATCGGGCCGCTGCCCGTCGTCCCCGACCACATCACCACCGGACACTGGTCGGCGAGCGGGGTCCAGGTCCCGATGGCCGGCGACTGGGAGGTCGCCGTGACCGTACGGACCTCCGACATCGACCAGGTGACCGTCTCCAAGAACGCGCAGATCGGCTGAACCGCACCATGTCCGACCAGTCCATCCCGGAGGCCCGTACCCCCGAGGCGCCCCACGGGTCGCCCGGCACACCCGGTTCCCCCGACTCCGAAGACACCACCGCCCGCGAGGGCATCTCACGGCGGCGGCTGCTCGGCACCGCCGGTGCCACCGGGCTCGTACTCGGCGCGGCGGGCACTGCCGCGGGTTACGCCGCCGCGCCCTCGTCCGCGGCCACGCCGCTCACCGCGCTGGGCAGCGAGCAGGTGATGTTTCACGGGAAACATCAGCCCGGCATCACCACCCCCATGCAGTCCCGCGGCCACTTCGTCGCCTTCGACCTGGCGGCGGGCGCCGGCCGCAAGGAGGCCGCCGCACTGCTGCGCCGCTGGACCGAGACCGCCCGGCGGCTGATGGCGGGGGAGCCCGCCGGGGCTCGTGACACGAGCGTGGCCCGGGACGCGGGGCCTTCCTCGCTGACCGTCACCTTCGGGTTCGGGCACAGCTTCTTTGGCCGGACCGGTCTGGAAGAACAGCGCCCGGTCGCCCTCGACCCGCTGCCCGACTTCTCCTCCGACCACCTCGACAAGAAGCGCAGCAACGGCGACCTGTGGGTGCAGATCGGTGCCGACGACGCCCTGGTCGCCTTCCACGCTCTGCGCGCGATCCAGCAGGACGCGGGATCGGCCGCCCGTGTCCGCTGGCAGATGAACGGCTTCAACCGCTCGCCGGGCGCCACCACCCACCCCATGACCACCCGCAACCTCATGGGCCAGATCGACGGAACCCGCAACCCGAAGCCGGCCGAGGCCGACTTCGACCAGCGGATCTTCGTCCCCGAGAACCCCGGGGCGAACGCGGAGTACCAGGACGGGCCGGCGTGGATGGCGAACGGCTCCTACGCCGTCATACGCCGCATCCGCATGCTCCTCGACGACTGGGAGAAGCTCTCCACCAGGGCGCAGGAGGACGTCATCGGACGCCGGAAGGCCGACGGGGCGCCGTTGTCCGGAGGCACCGAGACGACCGAGATGGACCTGGAGAAGACGGACCAGGACGGGAACCTGGTCGTCCCGATCAACGCCCACGCCCGCATCACCCGCCCCGACCAGAACGGCGGCGCGGCCATGGTCCGGCGCCCCTTCTCGTACCACGACGGATTCGACGCGGACGGTGTCCCCGACGCGGGCCTGCTCTTCGTCTGCTGGCAGGCCGATCCGCTGCGCGGCTTCGTGCCGGTACAGCGCAAGCTGGACCGTGGAGACGCGCTGTCGCAGTTCGTCCGGCACGAGGCGAGCGGTCTTTTCGCGGTGCCCGGCGGCGCCGCGGAGGGAGAATACGTGGGTCAACGGCTGCTGGAGGGGTGAAACCGGCCGGAGGTCACCCCTCGGAGCGGGATGCGCGGGACGCGTGAGCCGGGTCTCCCCGGGCCCATTAGGGTGAGGACATGCCAGCCAGTTACGCGTATCTCGGCCCTGAAGGCACCTTCACCGAAGTCGCCCTGCGCACGCTTCCGGAGACGGCGACCCGGGAACTGGTCCCGTACGTGTCCGTCCAGTCCGCGCTCGACGCGGTGCGCGCCGGCGAGGCCGAGGCCGCGTTCGTGCCGATCGAGAACTCCGTCGAGGGCGGCATCACCACCACCCTCGACGAGCTGGTCGCCGGCCAGCCGCTGATGATCTACCGCGAGGTGCTGCTGTCCATCACCTTCGCGCTGCTGGTCCGCCCCGGCACCAAGCTGTCGGACATCAAGACGGTCACCGCCCACCCCGCCGCCCAGCCCCAGGTGCGTAACTGGATCAAGAAGCACCTCCCGGACGCCGCCTGGGAGTCGGCCGCCTCCAACGCGGACGGTGCCCGATTGGTGCAGGAGGGCCGGTACGACGCCGCATTCGCCGGCGAGTTCGCCGCGGCCCGCTACGGTCTGGAGGTCCTGGAGGCCGACATCCACGACGCGGAGAACGCCCAGACGCGCTTCGTGCTGGTGGGCCGCCCCTCCCGGCCTGCGGCGCCCACCGGCGCGGACAAGACCTCCATCGTGCTCTGGCAGCGCGACGACCACCCCGGCGGCCTGCGCGACCTCCTGGGCGAGTTCGCCACCCGGGGTGTCAACCTGATGCTGCTGCAATCCCGTCCCACCGGTGCCGGCATCGGCAACTACTGCTTCTGCATCGACGCCGAGGGGCACATTTCCGACCGCCGGGTGGCCGATGCCCTGATGGGCCTGAAGCGGACCTGTCTCCAGGTGCGCTACCTGGGTTCGTACCCGCGCGCGGAGGTCGCGCCGGCGGACGTGGGCGCACTGCGGCCGGGCACCTCGGACGAGGCGTTCGTCGCTGCGGCGGACTGGGTGACGCGCTGCCAGGACGGCCGTTTCTGACGGCCGGAATCGGCCGTCGGCCAGTCGCACCAGTCGCACCAGCCGATATGCGTTATCCACAGAAGTTATCCACAGGTCTGCTTCTCGACCTGGGGACAAGTCGACAGCGAAACGGCATTCAGTCGACATATCCCCCTACGGTCCCTCACTCCGCACACAGGCCTCCAGGCAACCCTTCGTCCACCTGTTTCCCGCTCTCCATACTCCGGGGTGACGCCGGGCGCCCGGTTTCCACTCGAAAGTGGGGCCGCAGAGGGTTTGAAACAGCCCGCTTCGGGGGCGGGGGACGGTCGATTTCGCGAGTCCACAGATCTTGCGCACAGCCTGTGGATAACTTTTCCGGATCGAGCACCCCTGTGGACAGCCGAACGCGTCGGACTACTCAAGTCCGCCTCCGCACAAGGAGATTCGGTCACCCCGTCGTCACCCCGTCGGGTCAACCAGCAGTCAGCCCGCCGTCCGAGCCGTTGGTTCGTTCCAAGGGAAAAAACGCTCTTCACCGACAGAGGGAACGTGAAGCAGACCAGGGTCACAAAAGGCTCGATCTCCGCATAACGGGAACCGAGACCCGCGATCGGCAATAGTGAGTCGAGACCCGTCACCGCGCACCGGTAGCCTTGACCGCGTGATTGACCTTCGCCTGCTCCGTGAGGACCCCGACCGTGTGCGCGCGTCGCAGCGTGCCCGTGGAGAGGATGTCGCGCTCGTCGACTCCCTCCTCTCCGCCGACGAGCGGCGCAGGTCGTCCGGCGTCCGCTTCGACGAGCTGCGCGCCGAGCAGAAAGGCCTCGGCAAGCTCATCGGCAAGGCCACCGGAGACGAGAAGGCCGAGCTGCTGACGCGGGCGAGCCGGCTCGCCGCCGACGTCAAGACGGCCGACGCCGAGCGCGACGCGGCCGACGCCGAGACCCAGGAGCTGCTCCAGCGGCTCGGCAACCTCGTCCACCCCGACGTGCCCGTCGGCGGCGAGGAGGACTTCGTCACGCTGGAGACGCACGGCACGCACCGCGACTTCGCGGCCGAGGGCTTCGAGCCCAGGGACCACCTGGAGCTCGGCCAGCTGCTCGGCGCCATCGACGTCGAGCGCGGCGCCAAGGTCTCCGGCTCGCGCTTCTACTTCCTGACCGGCGTCGGCGCGCTCCTGGAGCTCGCCCTGGTCAACGCGGCGATCGCCCAGGCCACGGCGGCCGGCTTCACGCCGATGCTGACCCCGGCCCTGGTACGCCCGCAGTCGATGGCCGGCACCGGCTTCCTCGGGCAGGCCGCCCAGGACGTCTACCACCTCGACAAGGACGACCTGTACCTGGTCGGCACGTCCGAGGTGGCGCTCGCCGCGTACCACATGGACGAGATCCTGGACGCCGACCGTCTGCCGCTGCGCTACGCCGGCTTCTCGCCCTGCTTCCGCCGCGAGGCCGGCTCGCACGGCAAGGACACCAAGGGCATCTTCCGCGTACATCAGTTCGACAAGGTCGAGATGTTCTCCTACGTCCTCCCCGAGGACTCGCAGGCCGAGCACCAGCGCCTGCTGGAGTGGGAGAAGCAGTGGCTGACGTCGCTCGGGCTGCCGTTCCGGGTCATCGACGTCGCCTCGGCCGACCTGGGTTCCTCGGCCGCGCGCAAGTACGACTGCGAGGCGTGGATCCCGACCCAGGGCAAGTACCGCGAGCTGACCTCGACCTCGGACTGCACCGAGTTCCAGTCGCGCCGGCTGTCGATCCGGGTCCGTGAGGACAAGAAGGTTCGTCCGCTGGCCACGCTCAACGGCACCCTGTGCGCCGTGCCGCGCACGATCGTGGCGCTCCTGGAGAACCACCAGCAGGCCGACGGTTCGGTACGTGTGCCAGAGGTGCTCCGTCCGTACCTGGGCGGCCGGGAGGTCCTGGAACCGGTGGCCAAGTGACTGACGCCCCCTCCGCCACGGGGTCCGGCGCCGGTTCCGCCGGGAGCTTCCCCTACCGGCTGATCGCGACCGATCTCGACGGCACGCTGCTGAGCAGTGACGACTCGATCTCACGGCGCACCCGTGAGGCGCTCGCCGCGGCCACCGGGGCGGGCGCGGCGCACATCGTGGTCACCGGCCGCGCGGTCCCGTGGACCCGGCACATCCTCGACGACCTCGGCTACGACGGGCTGGCCGTCTGCGGTCAGGGAGCGCAGGTCTACCACGCCGGGGAGCACCGGCTGCTGACCTCGGTCACCCTGGACCGTCAGCTGGCCGGGGTGGCGCTGGCCAAGATCGAGGCGGAGACCGGCCCGCTGTACCTGGCGGCGAGCCGCGACGGCCTGGACGGCGATGTCCTGGTGGGGCCGGGTTACGAGGTCGGGGGCGACCTTCCGGCCGTGCCGTTCACCGACGCCTCCGACCTGTGGTCGGCGCCGCTGAACAAGATCTACATCCAGCATCCGACCCTGTCGGACGACGAGCTGGCCGAGGCGGCCCGGCACACCGCGGGCGGCTTCGTCACGGTGACCATGGCCGGCGCGGGCATCGTCGAGCTGCTCCCCCTCGGCCTGTCCAAGGCCACCGGCCTGTCCCTGGCGGCGCGTCGGCTCGGTCTGAAGGCCGCGGACACGATCGCGTTCGGCGACATGCCCAACGATGTCCCGATGTTCGGCTGGGCGGCGCGGGGCGTGGCCATGGCCAACGCTCACGAGGAGCTGAAGGCGGTGGCCGACGAGGTGACGTCCTCGAACGACGAGGACGGCATCGCGGTGGTGCTGGAGCGCCTGTCGTCCTGAGCTCGCGCCCAGGAACGATGGCGTCTCGGGCGCCAGGCCGCTGAGGCCACCGCTCCATGCGGCTGAGAGCGGCTGAGAGCACATCCGGCGGCACGGTCCGGACGGCGCCGGCGTCCCCTTCGGTCGGCCCACGCGAGGGGCCCTCACGTGCTCGAAGCGGCCGTCCGATTCGTCGGCCCCGTCCGGCCTCGTGCATCACCACAGTGCCGGTACGGAAAGCCGGGCGCCACCGATTAAAGGGGGACGCACGCCGCGTCAGCGGCGGCGCCACCCGCGGCGTCGCCCCTTGCTGAAGAACCAGCCCGCGGGTGGCTCGTCGGAGCGCCACGGCTGCGGCTCCGGCTTCTCGCCGCGCCAACGGGCGGCGAGCATCCGGGCGCGGGCCGAGGGTTCGGGGGTCCCGGCACCGCGTATGAACTCCTCGTCCAGGACGAGGCCGTCCCAGGTGTCGTCGGCGGCTTCGGCGGCGGCTTCGGGAGCGGTTTCGGGGACGGTTTCGTCCTCCAAGCCGGCTCTGGTGGCGTCCCCGGCTCCGTCGTCCGGCTGCTCGCGGCCGTCCCGCTGAGGTGTCTGGCCCGCCATCCCTGTTCCTCCCAGCCGTGCGCCCTCGCGTGTCCCCTGCATGTCCCGCGTGCATCCCCCGGCCGGCCCGTGTGCCCGGGCCGGAGCGGAGGCCCCGTCAGGTCCGGGGCCCTTCGGTCACTCCTCCCCGGCGAGCGTCAGCGACCGCAGCTTCTGGCCGGCGAACCAGGTCGCGAGCACGGTCACCCCGGCCAACAGCACCGTCGCGGTCGTCAGACCGACGTCGGAGGTCACCAGGTTCCCGTCGGCGACCTTCTGGGCCACCGCCAGCGACCACTGCTGGACGCTCAGGGTCCGGGCGCCGGGCACCAGCGAACCGAACAGCGCCTCCCAGACGAGGGCGTAGACGAGCCCGAAGACCACCGCGTGCCGGGACACCGTGCCCAGCAGCAGAAACAACGCGGCGTAGGCGATGGAGGCGACCAGCGCGGCGATCGTGTAGGCGACGGCGACCTGCTGGCCGTTGCCGTTGAGGATCAGGCCGGCGAGCAGCGTGGGTACGGCGGAGAAGACCATCGTCACGGCGACGGCGACGATCAGCTTGGTGAAGATGATCGTCGGCCGTTTGATCGGCTTGGACAGCAGGTACACCACGGAACCGTCGTCGATCTCGGGGCCGATGGCTCCGGTACCGGCGATGACGCCGATGATCGGCACCATGGTGGCGAGGGCGAATCCGCCCAGCACGTCCGCCGCGGTCTGGTCGTCGGCTCCGGCGAGCGCGCGCACCGCCACGGCGATGACGAGCAGCAGCAGGGGCAGCGCGCCCAGGATGAGGGCCCGGCGGCGGCCGAGCAGGGCTCGGTAGGTGAGCCTGGCGACTGTGGGGTCGTACATTCTTCGGCCTCCTACGCCGCGACGAGATACGAGAAGACGGACTCGAGGGACTCGTCGGACGGCGAGACCGTGAGCAGCCGGATGCCGTGGTCGCGGGCGACCTTGGGCAGCAGGGCCGTGAACCGGCCGAAGTCGATGGCCTGGATGCGCAGTGCGCCCTCGGCGAGGTCGACCTCGATGCCGGACGTCGACGGGTCGGCGATCAGCGCTGCCGCGAGGGCCCGGTCGTCGCTGGAGCGCACCAGGTAGCGGTGCGGCCGGTCGGTCATCAGGCGGCGGATCTTGCGGAAGTCGCCGCTGGCCGCGTGGCGTCCGGCGACGATGACCTCGATGTGCCAGGCGAGCTGTTCGACCTCTTCGAGGATGTGCGAGGAGAACAGCACCGTGCGGCCCTCGTCGCCCATGCGCCGCAGCAGGTCCATCAGCTGCATGCGCTGGCGCGGGTCCATGCCGTTGAACGGCTCGTCGAGCAGGAGCAGGGACGGCTGGTGGACGAGGGCGGAGGCCATCTTCACCCGCTGCCGCATGCCCTTGGAGTACGTGGCGATCTTCCGGTCCTGCGCGTACTCCATCTGCACAGTGGCGAGCGCTTCGTGGGCCGCCTTGGCGCCGAGGCCGTGCAGCTCGGCGTTGGCGAGGACGAACTCCCGGCCGGTGAGGAAGTCGTACATCGCCTCCCGCTCGGGGACTATGCCGATGTGCTTGTAGATGGCCTCGTTGCGCCAGACCGGCTGGCCGTCGAGGGTGACGCTGCCGGTGGAGGGGGCGAGGAAGCCGCCCATCATGTTGATGAGGGTGGACTTCCCAGCGCCGTTGGGGCCGAGGAGGCCGGTGACGCCGGGGCCGATCGTCATGGTGATGTCGTTGACGGCGACCACGTTGCCGAACCAGCGGGAGACGTGGTCGATGTTCAGCGTGGTCACAGTCCCACCTTCGTGTAGCGGCGCATCAGCAGGCCGTAGGCGCCGGCGATCAGGCCCAGGGTGACGAGGACGTAGACCGCGCCCTCGCCGTTGCTCGGGCCGATCCCGCCGGGGAAGGCCGAGGTGGCGCCCAGGAAGGCGGACTGCACGCCGTCTATGAGGGTGATCGGTGAGAACAGCCCGATCCAGGCGACGGCCCCGGAACTGCCCTGGACGTCCGCGATGGCCTGAAGCGTGGATACCGCGCCGTAGGTGATGGTCAGGACGGCGATGACGGCCGCGATGCCGAAACCACGGCGCGGGGTGACCGACGCGACGACCAGGCCGAGGCCGGCGAAGAGCAGCGAGAGCAGTGCCACGGAGACGAGTCCTTGTGCGAACCCCTTGGTCTGGTCCGCGAAGTCGAGTTTGGCCAGCAGCGCGCCCACGTAGAGCACCAGCAGGGGCGCGGCGGTGAGGATGAACAAGGCCGAGGCCAGCGACGCGTACTTGGCGCGGACGTAGTCGGAGGTCTCGATCGGCCGCGAGAAGTAGAGCGGGACGGTCTTGAAGCGCAGGTCGCGCGAGACGGACTGGGGGGCCTGTGAGGCGACGTAGAGGCTGATGACGGCCTGCAGGACGATCGCGTAGCGCGTGTAGTCGACAGGCAGGTCGTTCGCCTTGGTCGCGACGGCGACGGCGACCATGATGGCCGCGGGCAGGCACATCACCACGAACAGCAGCATCGGCAGCACCTTGGACTTGGCCGAGCGGCCGAGGCCGTAGGCGCCGCGCAGGGACTGCGAGTACAGCGAGCGGCGGGCGTAGGCGCGGCCGAGGCGGGGGCCGTCGTAGCTGCGGTAGCCGATGTTGTGGATGCGGGTCTGGTCACCCGCCGCGTGGGCTACGGGCTGCTCAGTTGCCATGGCCGACCGCCTCCTTCCGTTCTGCGTCGCTGTCCGTGAAGACCTCCGAGATGTGGTGCCGGCGCTGCTCCATGCGCACCAGGCCGAGGCCGAGGTCGGCGATGACGTCTCTGACCAGGTCGTAGGTCTCCTCGCCCGCCGCGGTGAGCAGCAGAACGTGGCCGGCGCCGGGCAGGCCGCTGCCGTCCTGGACGGTCACCCCCCGCGCGTCGAGCGCGTCGCGCACCGCGCGGGTGCCGTCGGGGTGCTCGTCGCTGTCGGTGACCTCGATCGCGAGGGTCGTCGTGCTCTGGGTGAAGTCCGTGGTCGAGCTGGAGCGCAGCAGCGCGCCGCCGTCGACGACGACGACGTGGTCGCAGGTGCGCTCCAGTTCGCCCAGCAGGTGCGACGTGACCAGGACGGAGATGCCGAAGTCGGTGTGGATGCGGCGGATGAGGCCGAGCATCTCGTCGCGGCCGACCGGGTCGAGGCCGTTGGTGGGCTCGTCGAGGAAGACCAGCTGGGGGTCGTGGACGAGTGCCTGCGCGAGTTTCACGCGCTGCTTCATGCCGGTCGAGTAGCCGCCGATGGGCCGGTAGCGCTCCTCGTACAAACCGACGTGGCGCAGGGTGTCGGCCGTGCGTTCGCGGGCGGCGGTGGGCGGCAGGCCGGACATGCGCGCCATGTGGACGACGAACTCGGTGGCCGAGACGTCCGGCGGCAGGCAGTCGTGTTCCGGCATGTAGCCGACCCGCTCGCGGATGTCGGCGCCCTTGGTGGCGACATCGAGTCCGAGCACTTCGGCCCGGCCCTCGGTGGCGGGGGACAGACCCAGCAGGATCTTGATCAGGGTGGACTTGCCGGCGCCGTTGGCGCCGACGAGTCCGGTCACACCGGGTCCGATGTCCACGGAGAGCCGGTCGAGCGCGGTCACCCGGGGGAACCGCTTGCTCAGGCTTTCGGTCGCGATCACAGTCACATCCATGACAGTAGTGACGCCCGCCACTCGGGTCGTCAGACCGGAGAGCCGTCTTGGCATCAGTCTCGAGTAGTACGGGCCCGTAGGGGATGCCGTACCTGAGAGCCACGGAGCGGCTTTCCGGGGCCGCGCGGGCCGCCCTATTGACGCTGGGTCTAACAGCTGGGAGATTCGGCGTCGTCACGTGACGAGCGAGCAGCACGGTCGGCACGGATCGCGGAGTTTCCCTGCCCCTGCCCCTGCCGCCGTCGTGCCATCCCGTCCCATCCGTCCGGCGCGAGAGCGCCTCGCGGGTGGACGACGATCTGCCGCGCACGCGGCGCTGGGCGGAGGAGAGATGACGGTGCTGGACGGTGCCAGGGAGCGCTGGGTGCGCACGGGCGGGGTCGAGCTGTGCGTGGCCGAACTGGGTGACCCGCGACATCCCACCGTCGTCCTGGTGCACGGCTATCCGGACAGCAAGGAGGTCTGGTCCGAGGTGGCCGCCCGCCTCGCCGGCCGATTCCACGTGGTCCTCTACGACGTCCGGGGCCACGGCCGGTCCACCGCGCCCACCCCGCTGCGCGGAGGGTTCACCCTGGAGAGGCTGACGGACGACTTCCTCGCCGTGGCGGACGCCGTCAGCCCCGGCCGGCCCGTGCACCTGGTGGGCCACGACTGGGGCTCGGTGCAGTGCTGGGAGTTCGTCACGGTGAGGCGTACCGAGGGGCGTATCGCCTCCTTCACCTCGATGTCCGGGCCGTCCCTCGACCACTTCGGGCACTGGATCAACAAGCGTCTGAGGCGCCCCACCCCGCGCCGGATCGGACAACTCCTCGGTCAGGGCGCCAAGTCCTGGTACGTCTACCTGCTGCACACACCCGTACTGCCCGAACTGGCCTGGCGCGGCCCCCTCGGCAAGCGCTGGCCCGGCATCCTGCGAAGGGTCGAGAAGGTGTCCGGCGGCGACTACCCGACGCCGTCCCTGCCGTCGGACGCGGCGCACGGGGCGTGGCTGTACCGGGACAACGTCCGGCCCCGGCTGCGCCACCCTCGCGACGACGCCCACGCGCACGCGCCCGTGCAGCTCATCACCCCCCTCGGCGACGCGTTCCTGTCGGAGCGGCTCTACGACGAACTGGAGCTGTGGGCGCCGCGGCTGACCCGCCGCACGCTGCCGGCCAAGCACTGGGTGCCACGTACCCGGCCGGACCGGCTGGCTGACTGGATCACGGAGTTCGTCACCGCCGTCGACGGCGGCCGGCCCGGGACCGCGGCGAGCGGGAAGCACGCCGACCGCTTCGGCGGGCAGCTGGTACTGGTGACCGGCGCGGGCCACGGCATCGGGCGGGCGACGGCGTTCGCCTTCGCCGAGGCCGGCGCGCGTGTGGTGGCCGTCGACCGGGACGCCGAGTCCGCCGACCGCACCGCGGAGCGGTCCCGGCTGATCGGTGCGCCGACGGCCTGGGCGGAGACCGTCGACGTCTCCGACGAGCGGGCCATGGAGAAGCTCGCGGCCAAGGTCGCCGCCGAGTACGGCGTGGTGGACATCCTCGTGAACAACGCCGGGATCGGCATGTCGGGCTCCTTCTTCGACACCGCACCGGAGGACTGGAAGAAGGTCCTCGACGTCAACCTGTGGGGTGTGATCCACGGTTGCCGCCTGCTCGGCAGGCAGATGACCGAGCGCGGGCAGGGCGGCCACATCGTCAACATCGCGTCCGCGGCGGCCTACCAGCCCTCCAGGGCGTTGCCCGCCTACAGCACCTCCAAGGCGGCCGTGCTGATGCTGACCGAGTGCCTGCGCGCCGAACTGGCCGGTCAGGGCATCGGTGTCACGGCGATCTGCCCCGGCCTCGTCAACACGGACATCACCTCCACGGCGCGTTTCGCGGGCGTCGACGCCGACGAGGAGAAGCGACTGCGGCGGCGCACGGCGCGGCTGTACGGGCTGCGCGGCTACCCGCCGGAAAGGGTCGCCGACGCCGTACTGGAGGCGGTCGTGCGCAACAGGGCCGTGGTCCCGGTGACGCCGGAGGCACGCGGCGCCCATCTCTTCTCCCGGTTCGCACCAGGGGTGCTGAGGCGACTCGCGCGCGTGAAACCGCCTCTGTGATATCCACAGAGACACCCAACCAGCCTGTGGATAACCGTGCCTGACTGTGGATCAAACCTGGGCGGCAAAATCGATCGCGTGATGTGCGTCGCTCTCGGCACGCTGGTTCCATGCAACAGGAACACACAGACGACGGCAGACGCACCGTAAGGGTGTCCAAATACCTGTCGAAGCATCTGCGCCACCAGCCGGAGAGAATCGGGCTGACGCTCGACGAGGCCGGCTGGGTCGAGATCGACACACTGATCGCCGCGGCGGCGGCACACGGCTTCCGCTTCACCCGCGCGGAGCTCGACCACGTGGTCGCCACCAACGACAAGCGACGCTTCGCGATCGAGGGCACCCGTATCCGCGCCAGCCAGGGCCACAGCATCGACGTGGATCTCGCACTCCGCGCGGCAACCCCGCCTCCGTACCTCTACCACGGGACCCTGGCCAGACACCTGGACGCGATCCGCGCCGAGGGGCTGAGGCCGATGAACCGGCACGACGTGCACCTTTCGACGGACCGCGAGACCGCGACCCGTGTGGGTGCCCGCCGCGGCCGGCCGGTCGTACTGTCGGTGGACGCCGCCGCCATGCACCGCGACGGACATGTATTCCACATCAGCGCGAACGGGGTCTGGCTGACGAAGATCGTGCCGCCGCGGTACCTGCGCTTCCCCGCTCGGCACTGAACCCGCATGATCGGTGGCATGGAGCAGCTGCCCACCACCCAGTCCGCCGTCACCGCTCTCCGCGCCATCGCCGCGGAGTACGCGCTGGAGATCGAGGTCACGGACGACATCGGCGCCGACCAGACCTCCCGCCGCAGCGCCGCGGGCGTGGGCGTGACCACCGACGCCGACGGCTCCCTGCCCCATGAGGCGTTCGTGGAGTTCGGCGGAGTGCCCCGGGTGAGCGTCCGGCTCTTCCCCGAGGGCGACGCTCTGATCACTGTCGAGGACGTGGAGTTTCCCGACACCCCACGCGAGGACGTCCCCGCGTTTCTGCGTTCCGTCTTCGGCGGTCTCTCCTTCGTCGAGGGACGTCGTCTGACCGTTCCGCTACCGGGGGACCGCACGTACAGGGAGTTGGTGCCGATGCTCCTCCTCACCCCGTGGCTGAGCAGCCGCGTACGGTGACGCCGGTGGCCGTTTCACGTGAAACCGGCGTCGGCCGCATAGGCTCAAAGGCATGAGTCTGCGTCTGAGCACCGTGATCCTCCCGTACCGCCGCTGGCACGAAGGCGGCCGTTCGACCTGGATGCGTGCCGAGCAGCTCGGTTTCCACACCGCGTACACCTACGACCACCTGTCCTGGCGAAGCTTCCGGGACGGCCCGTGGTTCGGCGCCGTTCCGACGCTCACCGCTGCCGCGTCCGTGACCGAGCGGCTGCGTCTGGGCACGCTGGTGACCTCGCCGAACTTCCGGCACCCGGTGACGCTCGCCAAGGAACTGATCTCTCTCGACGACATCTCCGGTGGCCGGGTCACGCTCGGCATAGGAGCGGGCGGCACCGGCTTCGACGCCACCGCCCTCGGCCAGGAGCCGTGGACGCCGCGTGAGCGGGCCGACCGGTTCGCCGAGTTCCTCTCGCTGCTCGACCGGCTGTTGACCGAGGACGCCGTGTCGTACGAGGGCGACTTCTACTCGGCGCACGAGGCGCGCAATATCCCAGGCTGTGTGCAGCGGCCCCGGCTGCCCTTCGCCGTGGCCGCGACCGGTCCGCGCGGGCTGCGGCTCGCCGCGCGCTGCGGGCAGGCGTGGGTGACCACCGGCGATCCGAAGCTGTACGAGAACGGCACTCCCGAGCAGTCGGACCGGGCGCTGCGGCGGCAGAGCGACAAGCTGGCCGACGCCTGTGCCGCGATCGGCCGGGACGTGAGTGAGCTGGACAGGGTTCTGCTCACCGGCTTCACGCCGGACCGCAGCCGGCCACTGGAGTCCGTGGACGCGTTCGTGGACTTCGCCGGACGGCACCGTGATCTGGGCTTCACCGAGCTCGTCGTCCACTGGCCGATCCCCGAGTCGGACTTCACGGCGGACGAGAAGATCTTCGAACGGATCGCTACGGAGGCACCGGCGCAGCTGAAGGACTGAGGGCCGTAGCGGTTGAGGGCCGTAGCGGCGGAGAGACCCCCGGGTGGAGAGCCGTAGCTCACAGATGTGCGGACTGACGCACGTTCGTGCGGGCATATGCGTGACAATGACCGGGTGATCTCAGCGACCCGACAGCCCGAGCCCCCGGCCGCGGCCATCCGCCCGCGGCTCATCGCCACCGACCTCGACGGCACACTGCTGCGCGACGACAAGTCGGTCTCCCCGCGTACGGTCGCCGCGCTGGCCGCCGCCGAGGAGGCGGGCATCGAGGTCTTCTTCGTCACCGGCCGTCCCGCCCGCTGGATGGACGTCGTCAGTGCCCACGTCCACGGTCACGGCCTCGCCATCTGCGGCAACGGTGCCGCCGTGGTCGATCTGCACGGCGGCCCCGGAGCACACCGGTTCGTGAAGGTCCGGGAGCTGGCCCGGGAGAACGCGCTGGACGCCGTACGGCTGCTGCGCGAGGCGGCGCCCGGCACGGTGTACGCGGTCGAGCAGACGTACGACTTCCACCAGGAGCCGGCGTACCCGAAGATGCACATGGAGGTCCCCGACGACCTCGCCCCCGCGGAGGAGATTCTGGCGCCGGGTGGTCGTGCCGCCGCCCAGCCGGTGCTCAAGATCCTCGCTTTCCATCCCGAGCTGGACCCCGACGGCTTCCTCACGCTGGCCCGCCTCGCCATCGGCGACCGGGCCAACGTCACCCGGTCCAGCTCCACCGCCCTGCTGGAGATCAGTGGGCCGGAGGTCTCCAAGGCCAGCACGCTCGCCCTGTGCTGCGCCGAGCGCGGAATCTCGCACGAAGAGGTCGTCGCCTTCGGTGACATGCCGAACGACGTGGAGATGCTCACCTGGGCGGGACGGTCGTACGCGATGGGCAACGCGCACCCGGACGTGGTCGCCGCCGCGTCGGGGCGGACGGTCGCCAACAACGATGACGGGGTGGCGGTCGTGATCGAGCGGCTGCTGGCGGACCTGCCCTAGGGAAGATGTTCCCGCGGGGCGCTCGGAGCCGTCAGAGCGGCACCCCGCGCTGCGACAGCCACGGCACCGGGTCCAGCGCCGAGCCCATCTCCGGTGTGACCCGCACCTCGAAGTGCAGGTGCGGCCCGGTGGAGTTGCCGGTGCTGCCCGACTGCCCGACCCACTGGCCGGGGCGGACCCGGTCGCCCTGGTCGACGGCGACAGCGGCGAGGTGGGCGTACTGCGTGTAGTAGCCGCCCGCGTGCTGGACCACGACCTGGATGCCGAACGCGCCGCCGCACGACACCTTCACCACCCGGCCCGTTCCGACCGACCGCACCGGCGTTCCGACCGGCACCGCGAAGTCCTGGCCGGTGTGCCGGTTCGCCCACCGCGACCCACCGCTGCCGAAGGACGCCGACAAGGCGTACGTCTCCACCGGTGACACCCAGGACCGGCCGAGGCGCATGTCCGGCTGGTCGAGACGGACCGCGCCGGGGCACGAGCCGGCCGCGACCGAAGCGTCCGCCTGTCCCTCCAGCCGTGACCGCGCGGCCTCCAGCTTGCCCGCGATCCTCTTCTTCAGCCTGGCCAGTCCGGCGTTGCGTTCCTCCAGCGCCTGCCAGGCCGCCCGCGCCTTGGCCTCGTCGGCGACGAGCCGGTCCTCGGCGCGCAGGCTCTTGGCGATGGCCTTGTTGACGGCCAGGTCCACGCGTGACACCGCCCGTTGGCCACGCATCAGTTCCTCGGGGTCGTCCGCGAGGATCATCCGCGCGGTGAGCGGGAGCCCGCCGCCGCCGCGGTACTGGGCACGGGCGAACCGGCCCAGATCCTCGTGCATGGCGTCGATCTTCTGCCGCTGCCGGTCGAGCCGCTTCTCGTGCTCCAGGGCCTTCGACCGCTGCGCCTCGGCCTCGCGCCGACCGTCCTCGTACTGCCGGGTGGCCTTGGCCGCGTCCTCGTAGAGCCGCGCCACCTGAGCACCGGCCTCCGTGCCGGTGCCCCCGTCCTCGTCCATGGCGTCGGTGGGGCGGGCCGCCAGCACGGCGAGCGCGCACAGCAACACCGGAACGAGGAGCGGATGTCGGCGAGGTGAGCGCATGTCAGTGATCCTGGCCCGAGTGGGGGCGCACGGTCTTGTCCAGGTCGTACGAGTGGGGGACCCGTTGCTGCACACGGCTCAGTGCGGCTGCTGCACATGGGGCAACACGGCACCGGAAGCGCTCAGTACGGTGCCTCCCACAGCACTGTCGCGCCGCCGCCGTCCGCCCCGATGCCCGGCCCGAGCCGACTGGTGCCGCCGACGGTCTCGGCACGGCGCTCGAGGTTGTGCAGGCCGCTGCGCCGACCGCCCTCGGGAATGCCGACTCCGTCGTCCGCGACGGTCAGCCGCACACCCCGCCGACCGTCCGGCAGGGTCACCGCCGCGTCGACGACGACCTCGATCCGGGTCGCGTGGGCGTGCCGGAAGGCGTTGGACAGGGTCTCGCGCAGCGCGGCGATGAGGTTCTTGCCGGTCAGGTCGTCGACGGCGGTGTCGACCGGGCCGACGAACCGGTGCGAGGGCGTGAAGCCGAGTGGCACGGCCGCCAATGTGATCTCACGCAGCACGCGTGTGCTCAGCCCCGGGGGAGCCTCCACGGGGTGCCGCAGCGCGAAGACCGCCGAGCGGATCTCCTGGATGGTGACGTCGAGTTCGTCGACGGCCCCGCCCACACCGTCGCGTACTTCGGGCACGGCCGATCCGCGCTGGGCGCTCTCCAGCATCATCCCGGTGGCGAACAGCCGTTGGATGACGAGGTCGTGCAGGTCCCGGGCGATGCGGTCGCGGTCCTCGTACACCGCGAGCCGCTCCCGGTCACGCTGGGCGTCGGCCGTCATCAGCGCCAGTGCGGCCTGCGAGGCGAACCGGTCACCGAGCGCGCGCTCCGTTCGTGTGAACGGGCGCTCCCCCGGGGCGCGGGGCATGACCAGACCCCCCAGGACCCGGCCGTCCCGGCACAGGGGCAGCAGCATGACCGGTCCGTACGCGCGTACCGGACCGGCCTCCAGGCGCGGGTCGGTGGCAGCGTCGTTCACGAAGACGGGGCGTCCCGCGAGGAGTTCGGCGACGATGCCGTTCTCCGGCGGGATGACCACACCCAGGGCGTTCACGGGATGCTCCGCCGCCACGGCCACGATCTCCAGGCCGCCCCCGTCGGCCGGCAGCAGCACGATGCCGGCCGACGCTCCGGAGAGCCGTCGTGCCTGTTCGGCGACGATCTGGAGGGCGTCGTCGATGTCACCGCCGGACAGCAGCGCGGTGGTCACGGCGACCGACCCGTCGATCCAGCGCTCCCGCTGCCGGGCCGCCTCGTACAGCCGCGCGTTGCCGATAGCGATGCCGGCCTCCGCGGCCAGGACCTGGACCATGGCGAGGTCGTCGTCGTCGAACGGCTCCGCGGCACGTTTGTCGGTCAGGTAGAGGTTGCCGAACGTCTCGCCCTGTACGCGGATGGGGACCCCGAGGAAGCCGCGCATCGGCGGGTGGTGCTCGGGGAATCCGCACGAGCGGGGGTCCTCGCTCAGGTCCGTGAGCCGGACCGGCTCCGGGGCGCGGACGAGGGCGCCCAGCAGGCCTGTGCGTCCGTCGGGCAGGTGGCCGATCCGTCGGACGGTCGCCTCGTCGACGCCGTGGTGCACGAAGTCGACGAGGCCGTCACCGTCCTCGCCGACGACGCCGATGGCCGCGTACCGGGCGTTCGCCAGGCCGGCCGCCGTCTCACAGATCCGGTTCAGCGTGGAGTGCAGCTCCAGTCCACTGCCGACGGACCGCATCGCGTCCAGCAGGGCCGGCACCCGTGCCAGGAACTCGGCCGAGGCTCCCTCACGGGGGTGCGAGGGGCCTGGAGGTGGTGCTGGGGCCATGACCCGAGCCTAATGAGACCTCTTTGTTCAGGAAAGTCGGATTCGCCTTTGTCCGGGACAATTCGGTGTGCCGAAGATCTCGGCCGAGCTGAGCACGGGCCGCCGGTCACTTGGCCCCCACCAGCAGTTCCGACGCCGCCTCCCGCTCGGCCATCGCCCGCAGCGGCCCCGGCACAGCGGTCAGTTCCGCGTATGTCCCGCGCTGCACGACGCGGCCCTCGTCCAGCACGATCACCTCGTCCACGGCGTCCAGACCCGCCAGCCTGTGTGTGATCAGCAGTGTCGTTCGGCCCTCTGTGGCGGCCAGCAGATCGGCGGTGAGAGCGTCGGCGGTCGGCAGGTCCAGGTGCTCGGCGGGCTCGTCGAGCACGAGAACCGGGAAGTCCGCGAGCAGCGCCCGGGCAAGTGCCAGCCGCTGCCGCTGCCCGCCGGACAGCCGTGCCCCGTGCTCCCCGACCAGTGTGTCCAGACCGGCGGGCAGGCTGTCGGCCCACTCCAGCAGCCGGGCCCCTGCCAGCGCGCCGCGCAGCTCGCCCTCGGTGGCGTCCTTCTTCGCCAGGAGCAGGTTCTCGCGCACCGAGCTGTCGAAGATGTGCGCGTCCTGCGCGCACAGCCCGACGAAGCGCCGTACGTCGTCACCGGCCAGGGCGTAGGCGTCCACGCCGGCCAGTGTGTAGGAGCCCGCGTCCGAGTCGAGGAACCGCAGCAGGACCTGGGCCAGGGTCGTCTTGCCGGACCCGGACGGTCCGACGACGGCGACACGGCGGCCTTCCGCCAGCGTCAGGCCGACCCCTGCCAGGGCGTCCCGATCCTGTCCGGGGTGGCGTGCGGCCAGCGACCTGAGAACGACCGGGAACGGCGACGTGGGCGCCCGCCGGGGCGTCTCCGGCTCCCGTACGGGCGCGGGGGCGTCCAGCACCTCGTACACGCGCTCGGCGCTCCTGTGCACCCGCTGCCGGTACTGCACGGCCAGCGGCAGCCCGAGTACGGCCTCGAAGGCGGCCAGCGGGGTGAGGACGACGACGGCCACGGCCACGCCCGCGAGCCGGCCGTCGGCGAGGGCCTGGATTCCGACGAGGGCGGCGCCCGCGACGGTCAGGCCGGAGATCAGCGCGGTGAGCCCGTCGCCCAGCGCGGTGGCGGTGGCGGCGCGCAAGGCGATCCGGGTGAGCGTGCCGTCGGCCCGGCGCGCCTCGGCGGCACGCGCGGGCAGAGCTCCGGCGACGGTCAGCTCGGCGGTACCCGTGAGCAGGTCGGCCACCCGGGTGGCGAGCACCCCGCGGGCCGGGGCGAGCCTGTGCTCGGCTCGCCGTGCCACGGCGCCGGTGACCAGCGGGACCCCGGCTCCGGCCGCCAGCAGGCCGACCGCGAGAACGGCACCCGCCTCCGGCAGCAACCAGGCCGTGAAGCCGACCGAGGCGGCCGAGACGACCACCGCGGACACGGCCGGCAGCAGCCAGCGCAGCCAGTAGTCCTGGAGGGCGTCGACATCCGCGACGAGCCGGGACAGCAGGTCGCCCCGACGGCTGCGGCGCAGCCCCGTGGGTGCCAGCCGCTCCAGTCGCCGGTACACGGCGACCCGGGTGTCGGCCAGCATCCGCAGCACGGCGTCGTGCGACACGAGCCGCTCGGCGTAGCGGAACACGGCCCGCCCGATGCCGAAGGCGCGCGTCGCCGTCACCGCCACCATCAGATACAGCACCGGCGGCTGCTCGGAGGCACGCGAGATGAGGTATCCGGAGGTGGCCATCAGGCCCACGGCACTGCCGAGGGCCAGGCTGCCGAGCAGCAGGGCGAGGCCGAGCCGCCCGCGCCGGGCGGCGGACATCGCGCGCACCCTGGCGAGGATGCCGCCCCGTACCTCCGCCGAGCGGGCCGGGGCGTCGGGGCGAACCGGAGCAGTGGCTCCAGGAGGTTCCTCGGCAGAACGGGCAGCCGATGCCCGACCGACGGTCGCGGCGGTGCGTACCGGGTCCTCCAGCCGTACCACCCGGTCGGCCACCTCCAGCAGGGCCGGCCGGTGCACCACCAGCAGCACCGTCCGCCCCTTGGCCAGCCTCCGTACGGCGGCCACGATCTCGGCCTCGGTCGCCCCGTCCAGGGCGGCGGTCGGCTCGTCGAGCAGCAGCACCGGCCGGTCCGCGAGGAACGCCCGGGCCAGCGCCAGCCGCTGCCGCTGCCCGGCGGACAGCCCGGCCCCGTCCTCCCCGAGCACCGTCCCCGTTCCCTCGGGCAGCGCGTCCACGAACTCCAGCGCGCCCGCGTCCAGCAGTGCCCGCCGTACGGCGGCGTCGTCGGCCTCGGGACGGGCCAGCCGTACGTTCTCGGCGATGGTGCCGGCGTACAGGTGCGGGTGCTGGGACACCCAGGCGACACGCGCGTGCCACTGCGCCAGGTCGAGGGAGGTGAGGTCGGCTCCTCCGACGCGGATCCGCCCCCCGGTCGGGCGTACGAAGCCGAGGAGGGAGTTGAGGAGGGTCGACTTGCCCGCCCCGCTCGGGCCGACGAGCGCGAGCGTCTCGCCGGGCGCGACGGTGAAGCTCACGTCCGTCACGGCGTCCGCGTCGCGTCCGGGGTAGCGGACGGTCACGTCCTCGAAGGACAGGGCACCGTCCGTCGGCACCGGGCCGTTCCCCGGGGCCGGGACGGGCCGCTCCAGCACCTCGAAGATCTCCTCGGCGGCGGCGAGCCCCTCGGCCGCCGCGTGGTACTGCGCCCCCACCTGCCGCAGCGGCAGATAGGCCTCGGGTGCCAGCACGAGTACGACCAGGCCGTCGTACAGGGCCATGTCTCCGTGGACGAGCCGCATGCCGATGGTGACGGCGACGAGCGCCACGGAGAGGGTGGCGAGCAGTTCCAGTGCGAAGGAGGACAGGAAGGCGATCCGCAGCGTCCGCATGGTCGCCTGCCGGTATTCGCCGGTGATGTGCTTGATCGAGTCGGCCTGTGCCTTGGCCCGCCCGAAGACCTTCAGCGTCGGCAGCCCGGCGACCACGTCCAGGAAGTGCCCGGACAGCCGGGACAGCAGCCGCCACTGGCGGTCCATCCTGGACTGCGTGGCCCAGCCGATCAGGACCATGAAGATCGGGATGAGCGGCAGGGTGCCGACGATGATGGCCGCCGAGACCCAGTCCTCGGTGACGATGCGGGCCAGCACCGCCACGGGTACGACCACCGCGAGTCCCAGCTGCGGCAGATAGCGCGAGAAGTAGTCGTCGAGCGCGTCGACTCCGCGGGTGGCCAGGGCGACCAGCGACCCGGTCCGCTGTCCGCTCAGCCAGCCGGGGCCGAGCGCGGTGGCCCGCTCCAGCAGCCGGCCCCGCAGCTCGGACTTGACTGCCGCGCTCGCCCGGTGCGCGGCCAGTTCGGTGAGCCAGCCGACCAGCGCGCGACCGCAGGCGACGGCCACCAGGAGCAGCAGGGGAGTGCGTAGTTCGGCTGCCGTCATGCCGTGCTGGAAGGCGCCCACCACCGCCTCGGCGATAAGCATCGCCTGCGCGACGAGCAACCCGGCGCCGACGGCGCCCAGGACGACGACCGCCGTCAGGAAGAACCGGGTGGCTCGGGCGTACCGCAGGAGCCGCGGGTCGATGGGTTTCACGTGAAACAGGCCTCCCGTCCGGACTCAGTGCGCGGGTTCGGCGATGTGCTGGGTGCCGATCCGCTTGCGGAACACCCAGTACGTCCAGCCCTGGTAGAGCAGGACGACCGGCGTGGCGATCGCGGCCAGCCAGGTCATGATCTTCAGGGTGTAGGGGCTGGACGAGGCGTTGGTGACGGTGAGGCTCCAGTCCGCGTCGAGCGTGGACGGCATGACGTTCGGGAAGAGCGTCAGGAAGAGCATCGCCACGGCGGCCACGATGGTGACGCCGGAGAGCGCGAACGACCATCCCTCGCGCCCGGCCTGGTTGGCCATCAGGGCCACGACCAGCGCCGCCACGGCCACCACCAGGGCGACCAGGCTCTTGCCGTCCCCGCTGTCGACCTGCGTCCAGACCAGGAAGGCCAGGGCCAGCACGGCCGTGAGGAGGCCGACGCGCAGCGCCAGCGCCCGGGCCCGCTCGCGGATCTCACCGACGGTCTTGAGCGCGGTGAACACCGTCCCGTGGAAGGTGAACAACGTCAGCGTGACGAGACCGCCGAGGAGGGCGTACGGGTTGAGCAGGTCCCAGACGGAGCCGACGTACTCCAGCTCACGGTCGATCTTCACTCCGTGGACGATGTTGCCGAAGGCCACGCCCCACAGGAACGCCGGGAGCAGCGAGGTCCAGAAGATCGCGGTCTCCCAGTTGCGCTGCCATCTCTCCTCGGGGCGCTTCACCCGGTACTCGAAGGCGACACCCCGGACGATCAGGCAGACCAGGATGACCAGCAGGGGCAGGTAGAACCCGGAGAAGAGCGTGGCGTACCACTCGGGAAAGGCGGCGAAGGTCGCGCCACCGGCCGTGAGCAGCCACACCTCGTTGCCGTCCCACACGGGACCGATGGTGTTGATCAGCACCCGCTTCTCGGCCCGGTTCCGGGCGAGCAGCTTGGTGAGCACACCGACCCCGAAGTCGAAGCCCTCCAGGAAGAAGTAGCCGGTCCACAGGACGGCGATCAGAACGAACCAGACGTCGTGCAGTTCCATGACTGTGCAGCTCCCTCGGGCCTAGTACGAGAAGGCCATCGGCTTGTCGGCGTCACGGAGGTCGCCGCCGATCTTCGTGGGCGGGTTCAGGTCGGCCTCGGTGAGCTCGGGCGGGCCCGCTTTCACGTACTTGGCGAGCAGCCTGACCTCGATGACGGCGAGGATGGCGTAAAGCGTGGTGAAGACGACCATCGAGATGATGACCTCGGTCTGGGAGACACCGGGGGAGACCGCGTCGCGGGTCTGCATCACTCCGTAGACGACCCAGGGCTGCCGGCCCATCTCGGTGAAGATCCAGCCCCAGGAGTTGGCGATCAGCGGGAACGCCATCGTCCACAGGGCCACGAGCCAGTACAGGCGGGTGAGTCTGGTGCCGAGCGGCTTGCGCAGCAGCACCAGGTGCGGCACCTCGTCCTCACCGCTCCGCATGGCCGCCGGCAGCATGAACCTCTTCCGCGTCAGCCACAGGCCCAGCAGGCCGAGGGAGAAGGACGCCATCCCGAAGCCGATCATCCAGCGGAAGCCCCAGTAGGCGACGGGGACGATGGGCTTGTAGTCACCGGGGCCGAACTTCTCCTGCAGCGCCTTGTTGGTGTCGTTGATGCCGGGCACGTAGGAGTCGAAGTCGCTGTGGGCGAGGAAGGACAGCAGTCCGGGTATCTCCAGGGCGACCTTGTTGTGCCCCTCGTCGACGTCCCCGTAGGCGAACACGGAGAAGGGCGCCGGCTCCTCGCCGTCCCACAGGGCCTCGGCGGCGGCCATCTTCATCGGCTGCTGCTCGTACATGACCTTGCCGAGGGTGTCGCCGCTGACGGCGGTGAGCACGCCGCCGACCGCCAGGGTGACCAGGCCGAGCCGCAGCGATGTCCGCATCACCGGGATGTGCTTCTTGCGCATCAGGTGGAAGGCCGCGATGCCGACCATGAAGGCGCCGCCCGTCAGGAAGGCCGCCGAGAAGCTGTGGAACACCTGGTTGAGGGTGGTGTTCTGGGTCAGGACCGCCCAGAAGTCGGTGAGTTCGGCGCGGCCCTTCTCCTCGTTGATCCGGTAGCCGACGGGGTGCTGCATCCAGGAGTTGGCCGCGAGGATGAAGTACGCCGACAACAGCGTGCCGATCGAGACCATCCAGATGCAGGCCAGGTGGATCTTCTTGGGCAGCTTGTCCCAGCCGAAGATCCACAGGCCGATGAAGGTGGACTCGAAGAAGAAGGCGATCAGCGCCTCGAAGGCGAGCGGGGCGCCGAAGACGTCGCCGACGAAGCGGGAGTAGTCGGACCAGTTCATGCCGAACTGGAACTCCTGCACGATGCCGGTGACGACACCCATCGCGATGTTGATCAGGAAGAGCTTGCCCCAGAACTTGGTCGCTCTGAGGTACTTCTCCTTCTCCGTGCGGACCCAGGCGGTCTGCAGTCCGGCCGTGAGGGCGGCCAGCGAGATCGTCAGCGGGACGAACAGGAAGTGGTAGACGGTCGTGATGCCGAACTGCCATCGCGCCAGCGTCTCCGGCGCCAGAGCCAAGTCCACGTCGTCAGTCTCCTTACATCGCCACAGCGCCGTGGTCAGCGGCGTTTTGCGCGTGTATGTCACACCTATCTCGGGCGCAACCGGGACACGCTTGTGAACGCGTTCACATTCACAAGCAATTATGACGTACAGCTTTTCGACACCGGAAGGGGGGTCCCCTGTGACGTCAACCCCTTGGCGGGAACCTCAACGCCTTGCTGAATCAGCCATGCGGCGGAGGGCGTGTCTCGTGGGGCGAAGGGGGTGCTTCGGCCCAGGTGTGCCGGTTTCACGTGAAACCGGCACACCTGGGCCGTCTCTGCACAGCGACCTGCGCGTACGGCGGCGTGCGCGCAGGCGACTACGTAGGCGTACACATAGGCGTACACATAGGCGTACACATAGGCGAGTGACCCGCGCGACGGCGGCGGGCCTACAGCTCCTTGCGGAACTCCTCCGACACCTTCAGGAAGATGTCGTTCGCCTCGTTCTCCCCGACCGTCACCCGCACGCCCTCGCCCGGGAACGGCCGGACGACCACGCCGGCCTGCTCGCAGGCGTCGGCGAAAGCGACCGTGCGCTCCCCCAGCCGCAGCCACACGAAGTTGGCCTGGGTCTCCGGCACCGTCCAGCCTTGCGCGCGCAGCGCGTCGACCACGCGCGTGCGCTCGCACACCAGCGAACCGACCCGGCCGATCAGCTCGTCCTCGGCTCGCAGCGAGGCGATCGCCGCCTCCTGCGCGATCTGGCTCACCCCGAAGGGCACCGCCGTCTTGCGCAGCGCCGCCGCCACCGGCTCATGGGCGATCGCGAAGCCGACCCGCAGGCCGGCGAGTCCGTACGCCTTGGAAAAGGTGCGCAGAACACAGACGTTGGACCGCTCACGGTAGATCTCGACACCGTCCGGCACCTCGGGGTCGCGGATGAACTCGCGGTAGGCCTCGTCGAGAACCACCAGCACGTCGCTCGGCACCCGGTCGAGGAACCGCTCCAGCTCCTCGCGCCGCACCACCGTGCCCGTCGGGTTGTTGGGGTTGCAGACGAAGATCAGCCGGGTCCGGTCGGTGATCGCGGCCGCCATCGCGTCCAGGTCGTGCACGTCACCCGGCGTCAGCGGCACCTTCACGGACGTCGCGCCGCTGACCTGCGTGATGATCGGGTACGCCTCGAAGGAGCGCCAGGCGTAGATCACCTCGTCGCCCGGGCCCGAGGTCGCCTGGATCAGCTGCTGGGCCACACCTACAGAGCCGGTCCCGGTGGCCAGGTGGGAGAGGGGCACGCCGAACCGGTCCGACAGTTCGCTCATCAGGGACGTACAGGCCATGTCCGGGTACCGGTTGAAGGACGCGGCCGCGGCCGTCACCGTCTCCATCACGCCCGGCAGGGGCGGATAGGGGTTCTCGTTGGAGGACAGCTTGTAGGCCTCCGGGCCGTCGGTCGCGGCGGGCTTTCCCGGCTTGTAGGTGGGAATCCCCTCCAGCTCGGCGCGCAGCTTGGGGCTCGTCTCGCTCACCGCAGTCCTCCTCGTGACCACCACCGGAATCGAATACTTCTCACCCTATGAGGATTCGGCGCCGCCGCGTATAGGGGAGGCCAGGCCTCATCCGTCACACTGACCTCAGAGGAATCAGGGGCATCAGCACACGAAGGCGCACGATTCGGGGGCGCGCCGCACATATATCTACGCGCCGGTGGCTCGCGCCGTGGCGCGCATCCCCCGTGCAGGTGAGTTGAGACCTCTTCGCAACATCCACCACTTGGCAGGCCCTCACTGTTCGACACGCCAGGTACGGGGGTTCAGAGGCTCAAGTGGCTTACTTTTCAAGGCCATTGCTGCTTTATGATCTTGCAGAAACGTGACTGTCAACGCATGCATATGCGTCCGCCCTACCCCACCCCATGAGCCCTACTATCGGCTCGCCATGACAGCAGCAGGGAAGCACCAGGTGAGCCGCGCGGAAACCTCACGTCGAGGCAGTCGGCCGGGCCGGGCGGGCATCAGGGACGTGGCCGCCGCCGCCGGAGTATCCATCACTACCGTCTCCGATGCCCTCAACGGCAAGGGCCGACTCCCGGATGCCACCCGGCGCCATGTGCGCGAGGTCGCCGACCGACTGGGCTACCGGCCCTCGGCCGCCGCCCGCACGCTGCGCACCGGCAAGTCCGGACTCATCGGCCTGACCGTCACCACGTACGGGGATGAACCTTTCACCTTCACCGAGTTCGCGTACTTCGCCGAGATGGCGCGCGCCGCCACGTCCGCGGCGCTCGCCCGCGGCTACGCCCTCGTCATCCTCCCGGCGACCTCCCGTCACGACGTGTGGTCCAACGTCGCCCTCGACGGCACGGTCGTCATCGACCCCTCCGACCACGACCCGGTCGTCAGCGAACTGGTACGCCAGGGTTTACCGGTCGTCTCCGACGGCCGCCCGGCCGGCTCACTCCCCGTCACCGCCTGGGTCGACAACGACCACGAGGCCGCCGTCCTCGGCATCCTCGACCACCTGGCCGACGCCGGGGCCCGCAGGATCGGCCTGCTCACCGGAACTACGACCGACACGTACACCCGTCTGTCGACCACCGCCTACCTGCGCTGGTGCGAACGCGTCGGACAGGACCCGGTCTACGAGGCCTACCCGGCCCACGATCCGTGTGCCGGCGCGGTCGCCGCCGACCGACTGCTCGCCCGCCCCGACCGGCCCGACGCCGTCTACGGCCTGTTCGACCCGAACGGCACCGACCTGCTCGCCGCCGCCCGCCGCTACGGCCTGCGCGTACCGGAGGACCTGCTGCTGGTCTGCTGCAGCGAATCCACCGTGTACGCCAGCACCGAGCCGCCCATCACGACCCTTTCGCTGAAACCCCGCCGCATCGGCACGGCGGTGATCCAGGTCCTCATCGACGCCATCGAGGGGCTCGACTCGGATCAGCCGGTCGAGCAGGTGATACCGACCGAACTGATCGTGCGTACATCGTCGCAGCGCCGCCCGCCCCGTACGACGGTCAGCCCTCCGCGGTCACCCGAGGGCGAGTAGGGCCGCCCCCGGGCACGCGGACACGCGGAACCGGCCGGTAGGCACTGCGGGAACAGGGGCAGTGCCCCGCGGAAGCGGAGGCAACCCTGCCCCGGCACGAGGGCACGTCGCGCGAGCACGGCACGCCCGCGGCGGCACGTCGCGCGGCCACGGCGGCGAGGAGGGCGGAGGCGGCGCCCGGCGCGTCCCGGGGCATGGTCGAGCCGCCGTCACGGATGGGCGAAGCCGGGCCCAATCGGGGCGAAAGCCACGGCGAACCGGAGTCCTGTTCTGATTCACCACCCCTGGGTCATCACACAGCGCGATCCGCATTCCTATGATGGGCCCACACACCGCGGGCCGCTGCGACCAGGCAGTCCGAAGCGGTGCAGATGCGGCGCGATGGTGGAGGGGTCGATGACTCAGGGGGCCGGTCAGGGACCCGAGGTGGAGCGGACCGCGACGGTACGCGACTTCCGGGTGCCCGCGTACGTCCACGAGGCCGCTCCGTACGCCGCCACCGGCACGCGTGCGAGCGAGGCCGCGCCGCCCTCCGAGGAGGGGTACGAGGAGGCTCTCCCGGAGGGGTACACCCCCACTCAGCGGGATCTGCCCGTCATCCGTCGGGGTGACACGGTCCAGGTGCCCGTCGACCCCGAACCGGTCCAGGTGCAGCAGTCCCCCAGGGGCCAGGGCCCGCTGTTCGTCGTCGGCGACGTGCACGGCTACCTCGACGAGCTGCTGGCCGCCCTTCGGGAGAAGGGCCTCATCGACGCCGCCGGGCAGTGGTGCGCGGGCACCTCCCGCCTGTGGTTCCTCGGTGACTTCACGGACCGCGGCCCGGACGGCATCGGCGTCATCGACCTCGTGATGCGGCTGTCCGCCGAGGCCGCGGCGGCCGGCGGCTATTGCAAGGCGCTGATGGGCAACCACGAGCTGCTGCTGCTCGGCGCCAAGCGATTCGGCGACACACCCGTCAACTCCGGCGCGGGCACCGCCACCTTCCAGGCGGCCTGGCTGCTGAACGGCGGCCAGAAGACCGACATGGACCGACTGCAGGACCACCACCTGCAGTGGATGGCCCGCCTCGACGCCATGGAAGAGGTCGACGACCACCTCCTGGTCCACTCGGACGCCACCACCTACCTCGACTACGGCCGCTCCATCGAGGAGGTCAACGACACCGTCCGCGAGGCGCTCACGCGCAACGACGCGGAAGAGGTGTGGGACCTGTTCCGCAAGTTCACCAAGCGTTTCTCCTTCCGGGACGAGGGCGGCGCCGACGCCGTACGCTCCCTGCTGGACACGTACGGCGGCACCCGGATCGTTCACGGCCACAGCCCCATCCCCTACCTGCTGGGCGAGGTCGGCTCCGAGGACGGCGAGGACGACACGCGTACCGTGGTGGAGGGACCTCACGTCTACGCGGACGGACTGGCCATCGCGATGGACGGCGGCGTGACCATGGCCGGAAAGCTGCTGGTCCAGCAACTGCCGCTCGACGTCTGACGGTTCACCGGAGCGCTTCCACCGCGGTCGCGTCCCCACAGGTCGGCACCCAATTTCTGGAAACCCCCTGTCACCGCCCACCGTCACCGCTCTACCATCGGCTTATCCGTAGCAGGCTCCCCTCCGTTTCTGCCCGACGGCTCGTTGGCATGCGAGCCCCAAGCCCTACGGAGCATCGGGGGATGCACATGAACAGCGTTCCGCAGTACCTGTCGAACGAGGACCGCAAAGAGTACGAGCGGATCCTTGACGAGGCGCTGCGCTCCGCACCACACCGCCCGGAACTGGCCGCTGTCGGACAGCGGCTCAACCACGGACAACTGCGCACCATGGCACTCAACGCCACCGCCCTCATCACGGCGGCGGCCACGACCGAGTACCAGCATTACGTGAAGGTCCGCGAGGAACTGCGTCATCCGGCACCGCCCGCCCCGTCGTCGTCCACACGCGAGTCCGGCTCCGACGAGCCGGGCACGGGCGCGGTGGGGCTCGCCGCCACCATGGGTGAGGTCGCCGAGGCGACCGGCGCGGGTGCCGTCGCCGTCGTCGCCGTCCTGGCACCCGTCCTGGCCGGCACCGCCGCGGCGATCTTCCTGCTCGTCGGGTACATCCTGAAGATGCTCGATCCGGGTCAGGCCTTCGCGCAGACCATGCTCACCACCGGATGGGTGTTCGGCGCCGTGACCGCGGTGGCCATCCTCGTCGCCGCGGTGGGCCTGCTGCTCACCGCGCTGCGCAACCGCCCCTCCGCCGAGTCCCACTTCTACGACGAACGCGACGAGGAAGTGGTCCGGGCCAGGAACGCCTGGCACGACGCCCTGCTGGAACGCGGCATCCTGCCGTTCCTGCGGGAGGCCCTGGCCGACCCGAGCACGACGGCACCGCACCGTACGGGCCTGGCGAGGCCGACCAGCCGCATGCCGCACCTCGGCTACGGCCGTCCCGGCTTCACGAGCCCCGACGGCGGCCCCGAGGCCGGTCCGCGTCCGCGCTACTCGAGCCCGGACTACAGCAGCCCGGACTTCGGCGGCCCGGAACACCGGCCCGAGTAGCCACCGGCCAGGGCGGGCAACGGATCAGAGAATGCCCGCCCGGCCGGCGGCAGTGATCCAGGCCGGGAACTCGGACAGCAGACGGTCGTACAGCTCCGGGTCCGGGACGGTGCTGATGTCGTCCACCGCGAAGAAGCCGACGTTGTCGACGCGGCGGCCCGGCAGGGTGTCGAACCGCTCGAGCACCCCGTAGTTGGACCGCCCCAGCCCCACGAACTGCCAGAAGACGGGCTCCTCCACCGACTCCCGCAGCTCCCGCTCGATCTCGGCGTTGCGGTAGACACCGCCGTCGGAGAAGAACAGCACCAAGGTCGGAGCCGACGCCGGGTTGTCCCGGACGTAGGCCCGGACCTCGGCGATCACCTTCTGCTCCTCGTTCTGGATGCCGACCGCCCGCATGTCGACCTGCTCGGGGTGCAGGCCCTTCTTCCGGCCGCGGCGGAACAGGCTGATCTCCCCCACGCGTACGTGCAGCCGGAGCCAGTCGGGGAGGTCTCCCAGGCGCAGGTCGGGCAGCCGGGCGGGGTTCGAGGCGAAGGTCCATGCCTGCATCTCACCGTCGTCGTCCAGCTGCGCGGCGACGGCGGCCATCCGCTCCACGACGTCCGTGACCACGCCCTTGGAGTAGAGGAAGGACATGGACCCGGAGGCGTCGAGGACCAGGATGACGCGTGCGGTGGCACCGGCCGCCCCGTGCTTGGTCAGGCTGACCGCGACCTGTTCCTTGCGCAGGGACAGTCGCTTGCGCATGTCCACGGGAAGCCGTTCCTCACCCTTGGTGAGGCGGGGCCCGGAGCCAGTGGCCGCGTGCGGCGCAGGCCTGGCTGCGTGCGGCGAGGCCGGCGCGGTGGGCGGAGCAGACGGGGCCGTCGGCTCGGGCGGTGCCGGGGGCACCGGGGATGCCGTTGGTGCCGGAGGCACCGGGGACGTCGGTGATGCCGGGGGTGCCGGGGGCGTGAGCGGTGGGGAAGCCGGGGTGGTGGGCACGCCAGCCGGGGGAGTGTCGTCCACACTGATGCCGAAGTCGGTGGCCAGCCCCGCGAGGCCGGAGGCGTACCCCTGCCCGACCGCGCGGAACTTCCACTTCCCCTGGCGCCGGTACAGCTCGCCGCCGACCATCGCGGTCTCCGTCCCGGCCGTGATGTCGAACCGGGCCAGCTCGGTGCGGGTCCCGGCGTCCAGCAAGCGCAGTGACAGCCCCCGGACCTGACCGAACGTCCCGCCGTCCGCCGAGGCGCACAGGGCGATGCGGTCGACGGCCGATTCCACCGAGCGCAGGTCCACCTCGACGGCATCGGTCGTGACACCCGCGCCGGTACCGTGGCCGTCCTGCTTGCCCAGATACACCACCGCGTCGGACGCGTGGCGAGGCTGGTTGTAGAAGACGAAGTCGCCGTCGTCCCGGACCCGTCCGGCCGGGGTGAGCAGCAGTGCGGAGGCATCGACCTCCGGCACCCCCGGACCGGCGGACCAGACGAGTTCGGCACGCACCGCGGGGGAGTCGACGGCGAGGTTGGCGCCCTTGCTCAGGGAGGTGGCTGTCATGCGCCCAGTCTGCCCAGCAGAGCCCCTCGGTGGGGAGAGGGCAGACCCCGGCGACCGCTCCCGCCCCCTTCACCCGCCTGCCTCACCTGGCCTCATCCGGACTTACCCTCATCCGGCCCCAGTGTTACCTCCCGAAGGGCCCGCAACCGCTCACTGAGCACCTTTGCCGACAGCTCGGGGGACAGGCACTGAGCGGCCCCGTCGCACGTACACAGGGCAGCTCAGCGTGAGGTCGCAGCGGGGGATGCTCAGTCGGCCAGCGGCAAGTACACCCTGTTCCCGCTCGCCGCGAACTCCTTCGACTTCTGGGCCATGCCCTCCTCGATCTCGGCCTTGCTGCCTCCGTGCTCACGTCGGATGTCCTGGGAGATCTTCATCGAGCAGAACTTCGGCCCGCACATGGAACAGAAGTGGGCCGTCTTGGCGGGCTCGGCCGGCAGCGTCTCGTCGTGGAACTCCCGCGCCGTGTCCGGGTCGAGAGCCAGGTTGAACTGGTCCTCCCACCGGAACTCGAATCGGGCGTCCGACAGCGCGTCGTCCCATTCCTGCGCGCCTGGGTGCCCCTTGGCGAGGTCGGCGGCATGGGCGGCGATCTTGTAGGTGATGACGCCGGTCTTGACGTCGTCACGGTTGGGCAGGCCCAGATGCTCCTTGGGCGTGACGTAGCAGAGCATGGCCGTGCCCCACCAGGCGATCATCGCGGCACCGATGCCGGAGGTGATGTGGTCGTACGCCGGCGCGACGTCCGTCGTCAGCGGCCCGAGCGTATAGAACGGAGCTTCATCGCAGATCTCCTGCTGAAGGTCGATGTTCTCCTTGATCTTGTGCATCGGGACATGGCCCGGGCCCTCGATCATGGTCTGAACGTTCAAACGCTTGGCGATCCGGTTGAGTTCCCCGAGCGTGCGCAACTCGGCGAACTGCGCCTCGTCGTTGGCGTCCGCGATCGAGCCCGGCCGCAGGCCGTCGCCGAGTGAGTACGTGACGTCGTAGGCGGCGAGGATCTCGCAGAGCTCCTCGAAGTTGTCGTAGAGGAACGACTCCCTGTGGTGCGCCAGGCACCATGCCGCCATGATCGAGCCGCCGCGCGAGACGATGCCGGTCTTGCGGTTCGCGGTGAGCGGCACGTATGCCAGGCGTACTCCGGCGTGGACCGTCATGTAGTCCACGCCCTGCTCGGCCTGCTCGATGACCGTGTCCTTGTAGATCTCCCAGGTCAGCTCCTCGGCCCGGCCGTCTACCTTCTCCAGGGCCTGATAGAGCGGCACTGTCCCGATGGGGACGGGGGAGTTACGCAGCACCCACTCGCGTGTGGTGTGGATGTTGCGGCCGGTGGACAAGTCCATGACCGTGTCGGCGCCCCATCGGGTCGCCCAGGTCATCTTGTCGACCTCCTCCTCGATGGAGGACGTCACCGCCGAGTTGCCGATGTTGGCGTTGACCTTCACCAGGAACCTCTTGCCGATGATCATCGGCTCGATCTCCGGGTGGTTGACGTTGGCGGGAAGCACGGCCCGGCCGGCTGCGATCTCCTCACGGACCACTTCCGGCGAGACGCTCTCCCGCACGGCCACATACTCCATCTCGGGCGTGATCTCGCCCCTGCGTGCGTACGCGAGCTGCGTGACCGCGTTGCCGTCCCTCCCCCGGCGCGGCTGACGCGGTCGTCCGGGGAAGACGGCGTCCAGGTTGCGCAGACCGCCACGCGGAGTGGTGTGCTTGATTCCGTCGTCCTCGGGGCGAACGGGACGGCCCGCGTACTCCTCGGTGTCGCCGCGGGCGATGATCCAGTTCTCACGCAGCGGATTCAGCCCCCTGCGGACATCGGTGTCGACGAGCGGGTCGGTGTACGGGCCCGAAGTGTCGTACAGCGTGACCGACTGCCCGTTGGTGAGGTGCACCTGGCGAACCGGCACGCGCAGGTCGGGGCGCGAGCCCTCGACGTACGCCTTGTGCCAGCCGATGGACTTCCCGGCCTCCGTGGGCTCCTCCTGAGCGGAGTTCTGCGTGGAGGCAGGCGTGCGTGCGTCCTTGATGGTCATGAGACCTACTCCCTACGCCGGCATTACCCGGTAACAGGTTCGGCGGTCGACGCAGCGGCTTCCGTCTGCCGACGCTTCGTGGGGAACATCACTTGGGTTCGGTGACGTTTCCCGTGAAACATCGCTGGGACGGAGGTCAGCGCCCTCTCAGCCCGGTGCTCCGAGCTCCCGCGTGTACAAAGGTGCCTCCACGCTAGCGTCAATTCGGGCGCGGTGAACAGAGGGCCCTCCACGTTCTTGCGATGATCGGCCGGTGACCACACCGCAGCATCCCCCGTTTCCGCCGCACGAGCCCCGCCCCGGACCGAGCGCCGAGGACCACAGTCGCCGTGAAGCCGGGCACGCCCCCACCGGTTCTCACGGCGCGGGCGGTGGCAGACATGACGTGAGCGACGGGCCCGGTACGGGCGGTGGGCACAGTGCGGGTGGTGGGCACGGCGCGGGCGATGGGCGCGGTGCCGGAGACGGACGCGGGGCCGACGGTGGGCATGGTGCCGGAGACGGCGGTTCCGGGGGCCACGGGGGCGGGGGTGGGGGCGGGCACGGGCATGCGCACGCCCATGGGCACGGACCGGCGGCGCCCGTCTCCCGGCACCTGAGAAAGGTCATCGCCGCGGTCCTCATCCCGTTCGCCGCGGCGGTGCTGATCGGGCTCGCGGTGCTGTGGCCGGGCGGTGCCCCGCCGCACGAACGCACCGGGGTGGGCTTCGACCGGCAGACGGAGAAGGGCACCGTCACCAAGGTGGTCGAGCTGAGCTGCCAGGCCGTCAACGCCTCGGGCGTCCCCCCGACCGGCGACACCTCCACCGCCGAGGGCTCCTCCGCGGTGCAACAGGCCAACGGCGACTGCAAGCGGGCGACGATCCGCGTCGACAGCGGCGACGACAAGGGCCGCACGTTCACCGAGCTCGTGCAGCCGGACCAGTCACGGCAGTTGCGGCAGGGGCAGAAGGTCGTGGTCGCCTACGAGCCCTCCGCGCCGGAGGACCTGCAGTACTCGGTGACCGACATCAATCGTCGGCTCCCGATGGCCCTGCTCGCCGGCATCTTCGCGCTCGCCGTCGTGGTCGTCGGACGGCTGCGGGGCCTCATGGCCCTGGTTTCGCTGGCCATGAGCTTCCTGCTGCTGAACTTCTTCATCCTGCCCGCGATCCTGCAGGGATCGAACCCGCTGGCCGTGGCGGTGGTCGGGTCCAGCGCCATCATGTTGATCGCCCTGTATCTGTGCCACGGCCTGTCGGCACGCACTTCCGTGGCGGTACTCGGCACCCTGATCTCGTTGTTGCTGATCGGTGTTCTCGGGTCGCTGTTCATCGGCTGGGCCGCGCTGACCGGGAACACGGACGACAACACCGGTCTCATTCACGGCCTGTATCCGACGATCGACATGAGCGGCCTTCTGCTCGCCGGCGTCATCATCGGTTCGCTCGGTGTCCTCGACGACGTGACGGTCACCCAGACCTCGGCGGTCTGGGAACTGCACGAGGCCAATCCGATGATGGGCCGGCGCGCGCTGTACCGCGCGGGCATCCGTATCGGACGAGACCACATCGCCTCGGTCGTCAACACGCTCGTCCTCGCCTACGCGGGTGCCGCGCTGCCGCTGCTGCTGCTGTTCTCGATCGCGCAGAGCGGTGTGGGGACGGTCGCCAACAGCGAGTTGGTCGCGGAGGAGATCGTGCGCACGCTGGTCGGCTCGATCGGCCTGGTGGCGTCCGTTCCGGTCACCACGGCCCTCGCGGCCCTCGTCGTGTCGGCCGATCGGCCGGGCAACCGACCGGCCGACCGTCCGGCGGCACAGGCCTCCGGGTCGACGCCGGGTACGGGTGCGGCTCCCGTGCGCGGACGGGGCCGCCGCCGTAAGCGCTGACTCCTCGGCGGACGGCCCTGGCGAAGCGTTACGCCAACGCTGTGGAGCTGCCGTAACGGTTCAGCCCGCGCTCTGTTCCTCCGCCAGGATGCGGTCCAGGGCCTCGTCGAGGTGGGCGTCGAAGTCGGCGAGCGCGCCCTCCTGCCCCAATGGCACCAGCTTGTCGGTCCGGTCGAGGAACGCCACCAGGGGCGCCGCGGACGAACGGAACAGCGCATGGTCGCTGCCGACCTGAAGCCGGATCAGCACCTCGGCCAGCGGCTCGGGATCGACCGGGGCGATACGCACGTCACCGTCGCCGCACGGTCGCCCCACCCCGTCGACCAGCAACTCCCGGCCGAAGGCCCAGGTCACCGGCGCGTCCCCGGGCAGGTGGAAGGTCAGTCGCACCGCATAGGGATCACAGGTCTCGTAGCGCAGCTCCACGGGAATGCGGAAAGAGAGCTCCTCGGACACGAGAAAGCTCATCATGACCTCTGCCTGTACGGACTCGCCCATCGCCTACCCCGTCATTCGCCGTCGACTGTCCGGGAATCAAACCTCTAACACTGATGGCATCTTGCTTAACGTACACACCAGATCACAAGGAGTGAGTTTTCAGATACTGATAGAGATCGCGAGTGACCCCAGAAGCCGTCCCACCTCGTGCTGCAGCCGGTCCGCCGCGGGCAGCAGCCGACCGGCCTGTTGGAGGGGCAGGGAGATGGCCATCGTCGCCGCCGTGGTGCCGACGGTGATAGGAATCGCCGCGCAGACCGTCCCCAGGGCGTACTCCTGGCGTTCGGTCACCGGCGTCATCCGCCGCGTGCGTTCCAGTCGTTTCAGCAGGCTGTGTCCGTCACGCACCGTGTAGGGCGTGACCGGCTGCACCGGGTACCGGTCCAGGTGGTCGCGGCGGGCATCCTCGTCCAACTGCGACAGCAGGCACTGCCCGATGGCGTGCGCGTGCCCGGTCTCACGGAAATCCGCCCACTCCTCGACCGCCGGATTGCCCGGCGTGTCGGAGACGCACCTGATCTCGATCTCGCCGTCACGGTACATGGCGTAGTAGACGGGGACGCCGATCGTGTCGCGCATGTGTGCCAGCGCGTCGACCACCGTGCTGCGACGTTTCTGCTCGGCTCCGCTGCTGCTCAGCCGCTCGGCGGCCTCGCCGAGGAAGAACAGGCCCTTCTCCCGGCGCAGATACCCCTCGTGCACCAGGGTGCGCAGCAGGTGGTACGCCGTGGGCAGCGCCAGTCGCGCCTCACGGGCCAGTTGCTTGGCGGGGGCTCCGTACTCGTGCTCGGCGACGCACTCCAGAAGGCGCATCGCCCGCTGCACGGAGCCGATGAGGGTCACGGTCGGAGGACCCGCGGGGGGATCCCCGGCGGGTGTCCCAGGCGTCGAGTGGGGCTGCACGGGCAGTGCGTGCAGCGGAACGAATGCGGTGTCGGCCGTGGCCAAGGGGCACTCCCGGAACGCGAGGGGGCAGCCCGTGCGGGGAACACGGGTGGGGGTGTACGCCACTCGCGGGGTCGCCCCCGCGTGGAGTTCCGGACTCTAATCGCCGGTCACCGCTCGCCGACGGCCCGTCCGGGAAACTTCCCTCGCGCGAGGGAACCGGCGATTCCTGTTACCGCCACCGGTTCCCCACGGCTCTCACCAGTCGCTGCGTGACGAAGAGCTCGACATGAACTTGCGTACGACGTAGATCAGTCCGCCGACGAGTGCGACGAAGACCAGCAGCTTGAACAGCAGTCCGATCACGAAGCCGACCACACTGGCGATCAGCCCGCCGAACACGACCAGGGCGATGACCGGCACCGCGATCCACTTCACCCACCACGGCAGTCCCGTGAAGATCTCTCGCATCGCCCTCGTCCTTACCTCTCTGCCCGTTCGAGTGCCGGTTCCTCGGATGGCCCGGTGTCCCTCTGGGAATCTTCTGTTGTCCTGCACTCGATGCTAGGGCCGCGAGGGTCCCGGCAGGGCCCTCGCATCCCTTGTCTCCCCCTGACCGATCCCCTAGGGAACCCCGGGGTCGCGGCTCAGCTCTCGGGCGGAGAGAACACCACCAGAACCCGCAGGTCCTCGCTGATGTGATGGAACTTGTGCGCGACCCCGGCCGGCACGTACACCACGCTGCCGCGGGCGACCTGGGTCGTCTCCATACCCACGGTGATCGCGGCCCGCCCGCTCACCACGAAGTACACCTCGTCCTGCCCGTGCGGCTGCTGCGGGTCGGCCGTACCCGCGTCGAGGGCGTACAGACCGACCGACATGTTCCGTTCGCGCAGGAACTGCAGGTAGGCACCGTCATTGGCGGCACGCTCCGCCTCCAGTTCGTCCAGCCGGAATGCCTTCATCGCCTCGTCCGCCCCTGCCTCACCGTTCGTTTCCGATCGCGTCTGCCACGATCAGACACATGAAGAATTTCCTAGTCAAGACGATCGCCAACGCGGGCGCCCTCGCGGTCGCCGTGTGGCTGCTCGACAAGATCACTCTGACCGGGGGCGGCACCGGCGAGAAGGCCGCCACCCTCATCGTCGTCGCCCTGGTGTTCGGCCTGGTGAACATGCTGGTCAAGCCCATCGTGCAGCTACTGACCTTCCCCCTGTTCATCCTGACCCTCGGGCTCTTCACGCTGGTGGTCAACGCGCTGATGCTGCTGCTCACGTCGTGGCTGGCCGACAAACTCGACCTGAGCTTCCACGTCGACGGGTTCTGGACCGCCGTCCTCGGCGGCCTGATCATCTCGATCGTCTCCTGGGCCCTCAACGCGTTCCTGCCCGACAAGGACTGATCCCGATGACCTACCGCGTCTGCTTCGTGTGCACGGGCAACATCTGCCGATCTCCGATGGCCGAGGCCGTCTTCCACGCGCGCGTGGCGGACGCCGGGCTGGACGGCCTGGTCGTGGCCGACAGCGCCGGCACCGACGGCTGGCACGAGGGCGAGGGCGCCGATCCCCGCACCGTGGCCGTCCTGGAGGAGAACGGCTACGGCGTCGCCCACACGGCCCGCAGGTTCCAACCGTCCTGGTTCTCCCGCCTCGACCTCGTCATCGCCCTCGACACCGGCCACCTGCGGGCCCTGCGTCGCCTCGCGCCCACGGAGCAGGACGCGGCCAAGGTGCGGCTGCTGCGGTCCTACGACCCTGCCGCCGACCGTGGCGACCTCGACGTGCCCGACCCCTATTACGGGGGAGTCGACGGCTTCGGGGAGTGCCTTGAGATGGTGGAGACGGCGAGCGCCGGACTGCTCGCCGCGGTACGCGAGCAAGTGGAAGGACTGGCGGCATGAGCTGTTCCGCTACGAACGACGAGGCCGGTACGGGCGCGGAGGGGGTCCTCGCCGGCGCCGGTGACGGCACGCGCGCGGTACGGGCCGGACTGCCCGAGCCCGTCAAGCACGAACCGACGCTGCCCGGTCCCGTGTTCGCCGCCCACTTCCATCTGCCGGGCGAGCCGACCGGTCCGTACACCTACGGCCGCGACGAGAACCCGACCTGGACACTCCTCGAGCGCGCCATCGGCGAGCTGGAGGCGCCCGGGCAGGACAGCGTCGAGACACTCGTGTTCGCCTCCGGAATGGCCGCGATCTCCTCGGTGCTCTTCTCACAGCTGCGTGCCGGTGACGCGGCCGTCCTGCCCGACGACGGCTACCAGGCGCTGCCGCTGGCCCGGGCCCAGCTGGAGGCGTACGGCATCGAGGTACGCACCGCGCCGACCGGCGGGGACGCCCAGCTCGACGTCCTGGACGGAGCGAAACTGCTGTGGATCGAGACGCCGTCGAACCCCGGGCTCGATGTGTGCGACGTCCGGCGGCTCGTCGAGGCGGCCCACGCGCGTGGCGCCCTGGTCGCCGTCGACAACACGCTCGCCACGCCCCTCGGACAGCGACCGCTGGAGCTCGGTGCTGACTTCTCCGTAGCCAGCGGCACCAAGCAGCTCACCGGGCACGGCGACGTCCTGCTGGGCTACGTGACCGGCCGGGACGCCGGGGCGATGGCCGCCGTACGACGCTGGCGCAAGATCGTCGGTGCGATCCCCGGCCCCATGGAGGCCTGGCTCGCCCACCGTTCGATCGCCACCCTCCATCTGCGTGTGGACCGGCAGAACGCCACCGCGCTCAAGGTGGCCGAAGCCCTCCGGACGCGGCCCGAGATCACCGGACTGCGCTATCCGGGACTGTCCGACGACCCCTCGCACACGATCGCCTCGCAGCAGATGCTGCGCTATGGATGTGTCGTCTCCTTCACGCTGTCCACGCGCGCGCGTGCCGATCGTTTCCTCGACGCGCTGCGGCTCGTGGACGACGCGACCAGCTTCGGCGGGGTGCGGTCCACGGCCGAGCGGCGCGGACGCTGGGGCGGCGACGCGGTGCCGGAGGGCTTCGTCCGGCTCTCGGTCGGCGCGGAGGATCCCGAGGACCTGGTCGCCGACCTGCTGCGCGCACTGGAGGAATCAGCGGACTGACCGCCGCCGCACAGCCCCCGTGCCGTGTCCGGCCGCATACGACGGACGGTCCGAGCCTCCCCCCTCGTGGCTCGGACCGTCCTCCGGTTCCGCGCGCGAAGAACCGCGTGATTAAGGCTAGTTGACTCAGTGTCAGTGTCCAATCACCGTAGCGACAGCGACCTATCGACATATTTATAGTTGGGCGCGGCCGGAGGGCTGGAGGGGAACGGAAGAGGGAGAGGGTTTCTCGTGGACCTGGCCTTGCTGCGCACTTTCGTGACCGTGCACCGAGCCGGCTCCTTCACCCGCGCGGCGGCCCTGCTCGGCCTCTCCCAACCGGCCGTCACGTCGCAGATCCGCACCCTGGAACGGCAGCTCGGACGCCCCCTGTTCCTGCGGCAGGCCCGCGGCGTCACCCCGACGACCATCGGCGACGAACTCGCCCACAAGGTGGCCCCGCACCTCGACGCCCTGGTGGAGATCGCCGAAACCGGGGTGGACGACGACTCCTTGCTGAAAACCCTGCATCTAGCCGGTCCTCCCGAGTTCACCGCCGAGCGGGCACTTCCCCTACTCACCCGCCTCACCAGCGAGGACGGACAGGGTTTCGCTCTACGCGCTTCGTTCGGCAACGCCGAGGACACTCTCGAGGGACTGGCCGCCGGACATCACGATCTGGCCATCTGCACGGCCCGGCCGCGCGGCGCGCTGCTCACTGCGACTCCGCTCTGCGACGAGGAGCACGTCCTCGTCGCCGCGCCACGTTGGGTGGATCCCACCGACGCCGAAAAGCTCCGCCTCACCCCCGCGCCCGCTCTGGAACACATTCCCGTGGTCGAGGTGCACGAGTCGCTGCCCTTTGTCGCCCGCTACTGGGCGTCCGTCTTCGACACCCGCCCGGCCTCCCCTGGCACGGTCATCGCCCCCGACCTGCGTGCGGTGCTCGCCTGCACGGTCGCGGGAGCCGGGCTCGCCGTACTGCCCCGCTATCTGTGCGCCGAGGCACTGGAGCGCGGCGCCGTCGTCGCCCTGCATGAGCCGACGGTGCCTCCACTGCGAACCTATTTCCTGGTGGCGCGTACCGGTACGTTGGCGATGCCGCACATCGCCCGCGCCCATGAAGGGCTGCTGCGCGCGGCCGCCGACTGGAACTGAGCCGGCGCGCTCGCACGGTGAGCGCCCACGATGTTTCACGTGGAACCAACCGGGCCACATTTTCCCCATGACCGTCCGACCCGTGGTCAAGCGCACCGCCCGCGCCGTCCTCCTTGACGGCGACCACCTGATCCTGATCAAACGCACCAAGCCGGGTGTCGATCCCTACTGGGTCACTCCCGGAGGAGGAGTGGAGCCGGGCGACAGCACTGTCGTGGACGCCCTGCACCGCGAGGTGTACGAGGAACTCGGAGCCAAGATCACTGACGTGGTCCCGTGTTTCGTGGACACCGTGGAGCACATCGGCGAGGACGAGGGCGCGACCGGCGTGAAGGTGCAGCACTTCTTCGTCTGTCACCTGGAGTCCATGGATCCGGCCCTGCGCCACGGCCCAGAGGTCGACGAGCCCACGGGTGAGTACGAGATCGTCCGGGTGCCGTTCACCCGGGTCGGGATTGCCTCCGTCCACCTCGTACCGCTGTCGCTGCGGCACTATCTGGACGGCAACATCGAGGGCGTGCGTGCCATGCACGCCCCCGACCTCGGCTGACACCGGCGACGGGGGCTGCCGACCGGTACGCCGTCCGACGGGCGACGGGCGACGGGCGACGGGCGACGGGCGACTGTGCGCTCGGCCACAACGTGGCCAAAAGCTCGCGTGTTCCACCGGAAAGTGGTGGACGCGGACGGCTGTCGTCGGACAGCCTGACCTGCGTGCCGACACCTTCCCTCGCCTCTCTGCCGATCCGCCGTCTGACGCTCCGCGATCTCGCCGCCTGCGCCGACCTGTCCGAGGACCGGGGGTGGCCGCGCGAGGAGCACAAGTGGGGATTCCTCCTCACAGCAGGGAAGGGGTACGGCATCGACGACCCGGGGGGCGGTCTCGTCAGCGCCTGCACCATCACCGAGTACGGACCGCACGAACGTCCCTCCCTCGCCGCCATCGGCATGGTGCTGGTCGCCGAGCGGCATGCCCGCCAGGGCGTCGGACGACGGCTGATGCGTCACGTCGTCTCCGCGCTGGGCCCCACCCCCCTGACCCTGCACGCGACTCCCCACGGCCGACCGCTCTACGAGGAGCTCGGCTTCAAGGCCACCGGCCGGGCGGAGATGGTGCGCGGGCGTTTCACTCCAGGCGGACCCGAACCCCGGGTCGCCACGCGCGCGGCCACGGCCGAGGACCTCACCGCGATCCTCCGGCTCGATGAGGAGGTGTTCGGCGCCGACCGCACCCACATCATCACGCGGCTGCCGGCCTTCGCCGACCAGCTGCGCGTCGCCGAGGAGCACGGCCGGCTCATCGGGTACGCCGCGGCCTGGCCCAATATGGACACCCACGTCGTGGGTCCCCTGATCGCCCGCGACACCGATGCGGCCAAGGCTCTCATCGCCTCCCTCGCCGCCCGCACCGACCGTCCGCTGCGCACGGACATCGACGTACGGCACGAGGAGTTGCTGTCCTGGGCGAAGGCACACGGTCTCGTCTCCATCGCGCCCAATGTGGTCATGACGTACGGGATCACCGAGCTGCCCGGAGACTGGAACCGGCGGTTCGCACCGCTGACGGTGGCGGCGGGCTGACCTCGCGGCGGGCTTCCTCTCCTGCCACGACGACACCGGGGTTGGCCTCAAGCTCTGGAACGAGGCGTTCCGCCCATGACGCCGCCCTACGCCGTGCTCCCTCCTGCCGCCTCTGCGTAGGGTGCGGCCATGGGAGATCTTGAAATACGCGCCACCACCGAGGACGACATCCCAGCGGTCGTCGCGATGCTCGCCGACGACCCCCTGGGCGCCCAACGGGAGTCACCGGACGACCTGAATCCCTACCTGGCCGCGTTCGAACGGCTCAGCGCCGATCCGAACCAGCACCTCATCGTCGCTGTCCGCGGCGACCGCGTCGTCGGCACCCTCCAGCTGACGATCGTCCCCGGTCTGTCCCGGCGCGGCGCCACCCGCTCGGTCATCGAAGGTGTCCGCATCCACGCCGCCGAACGCGGCAGCGGCCTGGGCACCCAGCTCATCGAGTGGGCGGTCGACGAGTCCCGTCGGCAGGGATGCCACCTGGTACAACTCACCTCCGACAAGAGCCGTACGGACGCCCACCGCTTCTACGAGCGCCTCGGCTTCTCAGCCTCCCACACGGGTTTCAAACTCCAGCTCTGAGTGAACGCACCGCCTGCGCGGTCCTCCGCGGTGCCCTGTTTCACGTGAAACAAGGCACCGCGTCCAAGACTCTGGTCGAGATGCCTAGCCGATCCCTCGCCACCCCGCCGGGTCCACTCCTCCCGGCACAGGGGCCCCTTCGTCGTACGGCTGACGTGTGAACACGAACGATCCGAGGTCCAGGTGGCTCACGGAACCGTCCGGGCGCCGCACGGCTCGCAGAGATTCCCCGGCGTAGTAGCCCTCGAGCCCCGTCCACGTGCCGTCGCCGTTCGTCCGGAAGCGTGAGCGGCGACCATAGCCCGACAGCGGTTCCAGCGAGACTCCCCCATCCGCCGTCAGCCGCAGGGCGAAGGCGTGTGTCCCCCAGTACCACTGCCCGGCCAACTCCAGCACAGAGGTGTCGACTTCTCGCAGGGGGCGCCAGGGTTCGGGGATCCGGGGCTCCGCCTCGGCGACGATACGAACGAGATCGGCGCCGACCCCGGCCGGCAGTGGCCCGGACGTGCAGTTGGTCAGTACCACCGCGGCGACGTCGTCCTCCACGCTGATGGTGAGGTTCGCCAGGAAACCCGGCAGGGAGCCGGAATGCCCCACGAGCAGCCGCCCGTCCCAGCGCTGGATCTGCAGGCCGAGGCCGTACGCGGCGCCGTCCACGACATCCGCGGCCTCGGACGGCGCCGCGGGCTCCCGCATCTCCCGCACGGTCTCCGCGCTCAGCACCCTGTCGTCCCCCTTCGTCAGGAAGACGGCGAACCGTGCCAGGTCCGCGGTGGTGGACCAGAGCTGCCCGGCGGGGGCCATCCGCCCGAGGTCTTCGGCGGGCTCGGCCAGCATCACATCGGCCCACGGATGTACCGCCCAGCCACCGGCGTGGGGCATCAACGGGCGCCCGCTCGTACGGTCCAGACCCAGCGGTTCCAGCACCTCCCGCCGCAGGACCTCCTCCCACGGAGCACCGCGCAACTTCTCGACCAGCGCGCCGAGCAGGGTATAGCCAGGGTTCGAGTAGTGGTGCCGACGGCCCGCCGGATGCAGGAGCGGCTGCTTGCCCAGCACATCGGCGAGTTCGGGCCGCAGAGAACCCGGCGTCCGCTCCCACCACGGCCCGGGCGACTCGGCGGCCAGCCCGCCTGAGTGCGCCAACAGCTCGGCGATCGTGGCCTCGCCCGCCCCGGTACCCGGCAGGTATTTCTCCAGCGGATCCCCGAGGTCGAGCACACCCTCGTCACGCAGCCGCAGAACGAGAACAGCGGTGAACGTCTTGGTGATCGATCCGATCCGGTACTGCACGTTCTTGTCCGGGCCGTGCCCCTCGACCGAGGTCCGGGCTCCGTGCCACACGGCGTGCCCGTCCCGGACGACAGCGGCGACGAGCGACGGGGTGCGCCCTTCGGCCTGTGCCACGGCGATCCGGTGCAGCAGCGCCCGGCGGGTGGCGGGGAGCAACTCTTCCTGTTGTGTCGTCATACCCCCAGTTCATCGGCCCGGCTCCCCCACGTCGAGCCGATTTCCCCGCCTGTAGGATCTCGCGGCTCCTGTCATGCGGCGACGCTGTGACCAGGGCACTGTCGCGCTGTCTCACGCCGGGGCATCCGCTCGTTGTCTCAGCTCCGTGTCATTTCCTCTGCCTGCGGCCAGCGCGGC
>NZ_JARVKY010000024.1 GCF_029813785.1 Streptomyces sp. DH41 | reverse complement strand
GTGCGGGGGTGCGGGGGTGCGGGGGTGCGGGTGCCGGTGCTCGCGCCCGCACCCGCGCGGCCTACTGCGCGCCGGGGCGGACCAGGCCGCTCTCGTAGGCGTACACCGCGGCCTGCACCCGGTCGCGCAGGCCCAGCTTGGTCAGCACATGCCCCACATGCGTCTTGACAGTGGTCTCGCTGACGAAGAGATCGGCCGCGATCTCCGCGTTGGACAGGCCGCGGGCCACCAGCTTCAGCACCTCCACCTCACGGTCCGTCAGAGTGTGCAGGGTGTCCGGCACCGGCTCGTCGCCGGACGGCAGATGCGTGGCGTACTTGTCGAGCAGCCGCCGGGTGATACTCGGCGCGAGCATCGCCTCACCGCTCGCCACCACGCGGATGGCCTGCACCAGTTCGTTGGCCGGGGCATCCTTCAGCAGGAACCCGCTGGCCCCCGCCTTCAACGCCTCCACCACGTACTCGTCGAGGTCGAAGGTGGTCAGCACCAGCACCTTCGCCGGACCGTCCCGCTCGGGCCCGGTGATCTGCCGGGTCGCCTCCACACCGTCCATCCGCGGCATGCGGATGTCCATCAGCACCACATCGGGCTGCAGCGCCCGCACCTGGTCGAGTGCTTGGAGGCCGTCTCCGGCCTCGCCGACGACAGCGATGTCCTGCTCCGCCTCCAGAATCATCCGGAAGCCGGTGCGCAGCAACGGCTGGTCGTCGACCAGTAGGACGCGGATGGCCACGTAAGTCTCCTTCGCTAGTCCGCTCCCATTCTGCCCTGCTCCACGCGGCCGGAGTCGGCCACCCTCACCGGCAGCGGATAGGGAGGGGGAGTTCCGCCGAACTCCGGGCAGTGCGCCTGGTGGTCGCACCACCCGCACAGCTTGGTGGGACGCGGCCGCCAGTCACCCGTCTCCGTCGCCAGCCGGATGGCCTCCCACAGCGCCAGCAGCTTGCGCTCGACCCGCTCCAGGTCGTCGACGACCGGGTCGTACGTGAGCACGTCACCGCTGCCGAGATAGACGAGCTGCAGCCGCCGCGGCACGACCTTCTTCAGCCGCCACACCACCAGCGCGTAGAACTTCATCTGGAACAGCGCGCCCTCGGCGTACTGCGGCCGGGGCGCCTTGCCCGTCTTGTAGTCGACGATCCGCACCTCGCCGGTGGGCGCCACGTCGACCCGGTCGATGATGCCGCGCAGCCGCAGCCCGGAGTCCAGCTCCGCCTCCACGAACAGCTCCCGCTCGGCGGGCTCCAGCCGGCTCGGGTCCTCCAGGGTGAACCAGCGCTCGACCAGCCGCTCCGCCTCGCCGAGCCACTGCGCCAGCCGCTCGCCCTCCGGGTCGTCGGCGAACAGCTCACCGACCTCCGGCCTGCTCTCCCGCAGCCGGTCCCACTGACCCGGAACCAGCGACCTGGCCCGCGGCGCGGTGCGCTCGGCCGCCGGGGCGTCGAAGAGCCGCTCCAGCACCGCGTGCACCAGGGTGCCCCTCGTCGCCGCCTCGCTCGGCTTCTCCGGCAGGCGGTCGATGACCCGGAACCGGTACAACAGCGGACACTGCATGAAGTCGCCGGCCCGGGAGGGCGACAGTGAGGCGGGCGCCTTGGCCACGGCCACGGGTACGGCCATGGGCACGGATGCGGGCGCGGAGGCCGTGGTGGTGGCCGCCGCGGCCGGCGCCGCGTCCGCGTCGTCCGCCACCGTCGCCGCCGACGCGGCGGATCCGCCGGCGTCCTCCGCGACATCCTCGATGCTCGTCTCCATGCCCACAGACCTTACGGCCCGCCACTGACAACGCCCCAGCCCGCGGCCGTGACCCTTGCGACGGAAGGGAAGCACAGGGGTGCCGGGGCGGAACGGTTCGCGACGGACGCATACCATCGACACGAGACCCTCCCGCCCGCCAGGCGCGGGAGACGCTTCGAACGAGGGGACACCGTGGACGTGAGCGGCGGGAGCGGGCAGCCGCGGTCCGGTAACGACGAGTCGGCCGAGCCCCAGGCAGGGCCTCAGGCCCAGGCCGCCGACGCCACCCAGCCGGAACCCGCGGATTCCGGTCCACCCGGGAAACGACCCGCGGACCGGCCCCGGACGACGGGCGAGGCCCCCGAGGAGCAGCCCCGAAGGGCGCCGGAGACCGCCGAGGACCGCCCACTGCCCCAGCCCCCTGGAACACCGGGCCGCGAGACGTCCACGAGTGAGCCGGGCCGCGAGACATCCACGCGGGACGCGGACCCCGAGACGCCGGGCGCGCAGACGCACGGCCGCGAGGGGGCCGCTCCCGAGCCGCCGGGCTCCGACGGTGGCGGCACCCTCCGCCCGTCGACGGACCCGGCCGCCGGCAGCGCCGGCACCGAAGCCCGCCGGCCGGACTCCCCCCACGCCCGAGGCGACCGTTCCGCCCACGCGCCTGCCCGGTCCGGCCCGGACGGCCGCGGCCCCCACGCCGACAGCCCCCGCACCGATGCCCACGAGAGCGCCGGACCCGGCCCGGGGCGGCCACCACAGCGTCGGCCGGAGCCCGGGGGCGGACTCCTGATGGGCCGGCCCTTCGGTGTACCCGTCTACGTCGCGCCCAGCTGGTTCCTGGTCGCCGCCCTGATCACCTGGGTGTTCGGCGGCCAGCTGGACCGCGTCCTGCCCGAGCTGGGCGCCGCACGCTACCTGGTCTCCCTCTTCTTCGCGGTCGCCTTCTACGCCTCCGTCCTCGTCCACGAACTGGCCCACACCGTCGCCGCCCTCCGCTTCAAGCTCCCGGTCCGCCGCATCCAGCTCCAGTTCTTCGGCGGCGTCTCCGAGATCGAGAAGGAGGCCGAGACCCCCGGCCGCGAGTTCGTACTGGCCTTCGTCGGCCCCCTGCTCTCCCTCGTCCTCGCCGGCGTCTTCTACGCCGCCCTGCTGCCCGTCGACCCCGACGGCGTCCCCGGCGTCCTGCTGGCCGGCCTCATGATCTCCAACCTCCTCGTGGCCGCCTTCAACCTGCTGCCCGGCCTCCCCCTGGACGGCGGCCGGATGCTCCGCGCCGTCGTCTGGAAGATCACCGGCAAGCCCATGCACGGCACGATCGCCGCCGCCTGGGTCGGCCGGGCCCTCGCCATCGCCGTCCTGATCGGCCTGCCACTGCTCACCCAGTCCCTCGGTTCCGGCGCCGCGGACGACGTCGGCATGGACACCATCCTGGACGCCCTGCTCGCCGCGATCCTCGCCGCGATCATCTGGACCGGCGCCGGAAACAGCCTGCGCATGGCCCGCCTGCGCGAACACCTCCCGGAGCTGCGCGCCCGCGCCCTCACCAGGCGCGCCGTCCCCGTCCCGGCCGACACCCCGCTCTCCGAAGCCCTGCGCCGCGCCAACGCCTCCGGGGCCCGCGCCCTGGTCGTCGTCGACGCCGACGGCAGGCCCGTCTCGCTGGTCCGCGAGGCCGCCATCGTCGGCGTACCCGAACACCGCCGCCCCTGGGTACCGGTCAGCACCCTCGCCCAGGACCTCACCGAGGGCATGCGCCTGTCCGCCGAACTGTCCGGCGAGGAACTCCTGGACGCCCTGCGCGCCGACCCGGCGACCGAGTACCTGGTCGTCGAGGAGACCGGCGAGATCTACGGTGTCCTCTCCGCCGCCGACGTCGAGCGCGCCTTCGTCAAGGCCATGGCCCGCCCCTCCTGAGCACCGTTCCGCCGAAGCGGTGGTCGGCGGCCCCGCCGGGGACCGGTAGGCTGGTCACATGTCCGAACCGACCGGTGCCGCCCGCAGGCGCGGGCCCTTCAAGGTCGGGGACCAGGTTCAGCTGACCGACCCCAAGGGCCGCCACTACACGTTCACGCTCGAGGCCGGGAAGAACTTCCACACCCACAAGGGTTCCTTCCCCCACGACGAACTGATCGGTGCTCCCGAGGGCAGCGTTGTCCGCACCACCGGGAACGTCGCCTACCTCGCGCTGCGCCCCCTGCTCCCCGACTACGTCCTGTCCATGCCCCGCGGGGCAGCCGTCGTCTACCCGAAGGACGCGGGGCAGATCCTCGCCTTCGCCGACATCTTCCCCGGCGCGCGCGTCGTGGAAGCCGGCGTGGGCTCCGGCTCCCTCAGCAGCTTCCTGCTGCGCGCCATCGGCGACCAGGGCATGCTGCACTCCTACGAGCGCCGCGAGGACTTCGCCGACATCGCCCGGCAGAACGTGGAGCGCTACTTCGGCGGCCCGCACCCCGCCTGGGAGCTCACCGTCGGCGACCTCCAGGACAACCTGTCCGATGCCGACGTCGACCGCGTCGTCCTCGACATGCTCGCCCCCTGGGAGTGCCTGGAGGCCGTCTCCAAGGCGCTCGTGCCCGGCGGCATCCTGTGCTGCTACGTCGCGACGACCACCCAGCTCGCCCGCACGGTCGAGTCCATCCGCGAGATCGGCTGCTTCAACGAGCCGACCTCCTGGGAGTCGATGATCCGCAACTGGCACGTCGAGGGCCTGGCCGTCCGCCCGGACCACCGGATGATCGGCCACACCGGCTTCCTGCTGACCGCCCGCCGCCTCGCGGACGGCGTCGAGCCGCCCATGCGCCGCCGCCGCCCGTCCAAGGGCGCCTACGGCGAGGACTACGACGGCCCCAACGCCGGTGGAGGCTCCGGCCGCTGAGGCGGCCCGTGCCGCGATCAACGTACAGGCGCCGTGGTGGACTTCCCGAGACTGACCGGGAATTCCACCACGGCGCTTTCGCGTTGACCCGGCGACCGGCGACCGGCGACCGGCGACCGGCGACCGGCGACCGGCGACCGGCGACCGGCGACCGGCGACCCCGCGCGCGGCGGCGCAGTCCGGCCCGGCACCCACCCCGCCGTTCCCCCGCACTGTGACGTGTGGCACGATGCTGGCCACCCCCCCCCGCCGGCACAGCCCTCACAGGAGACACTCCTCGTGCAGCACCCCGCCGTTCCGGACCTGTCACACACGCACGCCCGCCCGATCCACTGGGTCGCCACCGCCACGGCCCTCGCCGCGGTCGTGGCCCTGTCCTCGGTCCTGCAACCCGACGCCGCCACGGCGGCGCAGACCGCCGCCCCCGAACCGAAGAACGCCCCCGCGCACCTCGCGCCGCCCGATCCCGCGGCCGTCGTCTTCCCCCTGGAGTGCGGTCCCGTCGAGGCGCTGGTGCACAAGAAGGCCTCCGGAGACCTCGACGGAGACGGCCGGCCCGAGACAGTGGCCGTCGTGCACTGCGACGCCCCCATGGGCACACCGCCCGACGGGGTCTACGTCATCACCCGGGACGCCGAAGGCGGCAAGCCCCGCGTCGTCGCCACCCTCGTGAACCCCCGGGACCGCCGGACGGTCACCGACTTCGCGGTGCGCGACGGCGCCGTCCACGCCACGCTGCTCGGCTACTCGTCGGCCGACGTGCCCAGTTGCTGCCCCGACGTCACGGACGACGTGAAGTGGCAGTGGGAGAACGGCGCGTTCGTCCGCGACACGCCGTCCCAAGCACGCACCGTGTGACCCACGGCCCGCCGCACCCGATGTGACACACCGGACGACGGTCACGGAGCGTGCGGGCCAAGTCACATTTTGGTCACTCTGTGTCCGGGCCGTAGACCTCGGTCCTGTCCGAAACACGACGTACGTGGATGCACTCGCCCGGACACTCCTTCGCGGAGTCGACCACGTCCGCGAGAAGCGGCAGCGGCACGGGCGTTGTCGCTCCCGCAGCCTGCAGCAGCTCGTCGTCCGCGCCCTTCACGTAGGCCAGACCGTCGATGTCCAGCTCGAACACCTCCGGCGCGTACTGGGCACAGATGCCGTCGCCGGTACACAGGTCCTGATCGATCCAGACCTCCAGTGCCTCGCCGTCGACTCCGGCCTCCTGCTGCACAGTCATCTCTCCTGCCGTTTCCTACGCCGAGCCGTTCGGGAATCCGGCCAGCTCTGACGGGTGTTGAACGCTTCGACCCTACCTCCGGCTGGGTTCCACTCACGTTCCGTGGGTATTCCCCTGGCGTGAGGGAGAGCGCAAGGGTGAAGATCGGACACACCCCGACAGTCTTTGTGATCTAGGGGTTTCAATCGACACCCACCCAGGTAGGGTCTGGAAGCGTCCAGCTCCCCATGGAGGAGGTGAGGACCGTGGCAGCCCACGACGACGACATGAACCGCGGCATCCGCCCGGGACGCGGGTCCGAGGACCCGGCCGGGCAGATGGCCTACCTTGAGCAGGAGATCGCCGTCCTGCGACGCAAGCTCGCCGAATCTCCGCGGCACACGAGAATTCTCGAAGAGCGGATTGTCGAGCTGCAGACCAACCTGGCCGGCGTGTCCGCCCAGAACGAACGACTCGCCGGCACACTCCGCGAGGCCCGCGACCAGATCGTGGCCCTCAAGGAAGAGGTCGACCGGCTGGCCCAGCCACCGGCAGGCTTCGGCGTCTTCCTGCAGGCCAACGAGGACGGCACCGCCGACATCTTCACCGGCGGCCGCAAACTCCGGGTGAACGTCAGCCCGAGCGTCGAGCTCGACGAGCTCCGACGCGGCCAGGAAGTGATGCTCAACGAAGCACTCAACGTGGTCGAGGCCATGGAGTACGAGAGCGTCGGCGACATCGTCACCCTCAAGGAGATCCTCGAGGACGGCGAGCGAGCCCTCGTGCTCGGCCACACCGACGAAGAGCGCGTGGTCCGGCTCGCGGAGCCGCTGCGCGGCATCAACATCCGGCCCGGCGACGCCCTCCTGCTCGAATCCCGCTCCGGCTACGTCTACGAGGTCGTCCCCAAGAGCGAGGTCGAAGAACTCGTCCTCGAAGAGGTCCCCGACATCGGCTACGAGCAGATCGGTGGCCTCGGCGGACAGATCGAAGCCATCCGAGACGCTGTCGAGCTCCCCTATCTCTACCCCGACCTCTTCCGGGAGCACGAGCTGCGTCCGCCCAAGGGCGTCCTGCTCTACGGGCCTCCCGGATGCGGCAAGACGCTCATCGCCAAGGCCGTCGCCAACTCACTGGCCAAGAAGGTCGCCGAAGTGACCGGCCAGGCCGCCGGCAAGAGCTTCTTCCTCAACATCAAGGGCCCCGAGCTGCTCAACAAGTACGTCGGCGAGACCGAGCGGCAGATCCGCCTGGTCTTCCAGCGGGCCCGCGAGAAGGCCAGCGAGGGCACCCCCGTCATCGTCTTCTTCGACGAGATGGAATCCCTCTTCCGCACCCGCGGCTCCGGCGTCAGCTCGGACGTGGAGAACACCATCGTCCCCCAGCTGCTCGCCGAGATCGACGGCGTGGAGGGCCTGCAGAACGTGGTCGTGATCGGCGCCTCCAACCGCGAGGACATGATCGACCCCGCCATCCTGCGGCCCGGCCGACTCGACGTGAAGATCAAGATCGAGCGTCCGGACGCCGAAGCGGCCAAGGACATCTTCGGCAAGTACCTCACCGAGCGCCTCCCGCTCCACGCGGACGACCTCACCGAGCACGAGAAGGACCGGGCAGCCACCGTCCAGAGCATGATCCAGACCGCGGTGGAACAGATGTACGCCGAATCCGAGGAGAACCGCTTCCTCGAGGTCACCTACGCAAACGGCGACAAGGAAGTCCTCTACTTCAAGGACTTCAATTCCGGCGCCATGATCGAGAACATCGTGGGCCGCGCCAAGAAAATGGCGATCAAGGACTTCCTGGAAGCCAACCAGAAGGGCCTCCGCGTCTCCCACCTCCTCCAGGCATGCGTGGACGAGTTCAAGGAGAACGAGGACCTGCCCAACACCACCAACCCGGATGACTGGGCCCGCATCTCCGGAAAGAAGGGCGAGCGGATCGTGTACATCCGTACGCTCGTCACCGGAAAGCAGGGCGCCGACACCGGACGCTCCATCGACACGGTGGCGAACACCGGTCAATACCTGTAAAAGGCGGGGCGGCTGCGGGTGCCCACAACGGGTACCCGCAGCCGACTGTTTTCCGGAGCCCCGACTGGAGCAAGGCAATGCCGCAAATGATCTCCCCACCAGCGCAAAGGCGTTCTAGGCTCTTCCATACCGCCGAGTCGCGCAGTGCGGGGACGGGCACCGCACACGCATCGGAGCGCCAGCGGTACTTGAGCGGCGCCCACCACGGGCGCCGCCGGGCAAGGAGGGCCGCATGACCGTACGGCGAGTAATGGGCATCGAGACGGAGTACGGAATCTCCGTCCCCGGCCACCCGAACGCCAATGCCATGCTCACCTCGTCCCAGATCGTCAACGCCTACGCGGCGGCGATGCACCGGGCCCGCCGGGCCCGCTGGGACTTCGAGGAGGAGAACCCGCTCCGGGACGCGCGAGGCTTCGACCTCGCCCGTGAGGCCGCCGACTCCAGCCAGCTCACCGACGAGGACATCGGCCTCGCCAACGTGATCCTCACCAACGGAGCACGGCTCTACGTCGACCACGCCCACCCCGAATACAGCGCTCCAGAGGTCACCAACCCCCGCGACGCCGTCCTGTGGGACAAGGCCGGCGAACGCATCATGGCCGAGGCCGCCGAACGGGCCGCCCAGCTGCCCGGCGCCCAGCCCATCCACCTCTACAAGAACAACACCGACAACAAGGGCGCCTCCTACGGCACGCACGAGAACTACCTGATGAAGCGGGAGACCGCCTTCTCGGACATCGTGCGCCACCTGACACCCTTCTTCGTCTCCCGCCAGGTCTTCACCGGCGCCGGCCGCGTCGGCATCGGCCAGGACGGCCACGAACACGGCTTCCAGCTCAGCCAGCGCGCCGACTACTTCGAGGTCGAGGTCGGCCTGGAGACGACACTCAAGCGGCCCATCATCAACACGCGCGACGAACCGCACGCGGACGCCGAGAAGTACCGGCGACTGCACGTCATCATCGGCGACGCCAACCTGTCCGAGATCTCGACCTACCTGAAGCTGGGCACGACGGCCCTGGTGCTCTCGATGATCGAGGACGGCTTCATCGCGGTCGACCTGGCCGTCGACCAGCCGGTCCGCACCCTGCACCAGGTCTCGCACGACCCCTCGCTCAAGCGCCTGATCACGCTCCGCAGCGGGCGCACCCTCACCGCGGTACAGCTCCAGATGGAGTACTACGAGCTGGCCCGCAAATACGTGGAGGAACGGTACGGCGCGGACGCCGACGACCAGACCAAGGACGTCCTGGGCCGCTGGGAGGACACCCTCAACCGGCTCGAGAACGACCCGATGACCCTGGCCGGCGAGCTGGACTGGGTCGCCAAGCGGGAACTCATGGAGGGCTACCGCCGCCGCGACGACCTGGACTGGGACGCCGCCCGACTGCACCTCGTGGACCTCCAGTACGCCGACGTACGGCCCGACAAGGGCCTGTACAACCGACTGGTGGACCGGGGCCGCATCAAGCGGCTCCTGGACGAGACGGAGATCGAGCGAGCCCGTACCAAGCCGCCGGAGGACACCCGCGCGTACTTCCGCGGGCGCTGCCTGGAGCAGTACGCGGACGACGTCGCGGCGGCCTCCTGGGACTCGGTGATCTTCGATCTGCCCGGCCGGGACTCACTGCAACGGGTCCCAACCCTGGAACCGCTTCGCGGAACGCGTAATCACGTCAAGGAGCTCCTGGACCGCTGCCGCACCGCGGAAGACCTGGTCAAGGTCCTGGCCGGCGGGTAGGCGGGCCGAGCGGGTACACGGACGAGACCGCCGGACAGGGTGGAAACCCACCCCGTCCGGGAACCATCGAGATGGCCCCCGTTCGTTGGAGAAACGCGGGGCCGATGTCGGACCCGGCTTGTAGGGTCTGATCTTGACCGAGCAACTGTGTCGGGCGAACCGAGCGGGGTGAGGGTTATGGCGACCAAGGACACCGGCGGCGGCCAGCAGAAGGCCACACGTTCCACCGAGGAGGTCGAGGAGCAGGCGCAGGACGCGCAGGCTTCCGAGGACCTCAAGGAACGCCAGGAGAAGCTGAACGACGACGTGGACTCCGTCCTGGACGAGATTGACGATGTCCTCGAGGAGAACGCAGAGGATTTCGTTCGCTCGTTCGTTCAGAAGGGCGGCGAGTAGCCTTCGAAATGAAGGTTACAGCGGGGGTTCGCTTGTCGATCGAAGAAGCTGCTAAGCGCTGTTCGCGGTGCAAGGAGCACAAGCCGCGGGCAGCGTTTGCACGGAACAAGGCGATGCGGGACGGGCTGCAGGCCTACTGCCGAAAGTGTGCCGCGACCTATCACCAGCAGCGCCAGGTGGCCAAGGGGCGTCCCGTTCGACCGAGAGTGGATGTGCCGGAGGGCCACAAGCTCTGCCGGACGTGCGGCGAGATCAAACCACACAGCGAGTGGACACGGAACCGCACGGCTTCCGACGGTCTGGCGACGCTCTGCAAGCCTTGTAAAGCGGCCCAGGGACGAGCCGGGCACCTGAAACGTCACTATGGCCTCACCGAGGTCGAGCGTGATGCCATGATCGCCTCTCAAAAGGGCCTCTGCGTGATCTGTCTGAAGGCTCCGGCCGTACACGTGGATCACAGCCACAAGACGGGTAAGGTCCGTGGCGTACTGTGCTTCAACTGTAATTCGGCCATCGGCAAGTTGGGAGACGATCCCGACGCTGTTCGTCGGGCTGCTGCCTACCTGGAGGGAACTTCGTGGAAGCCAACACTCGTAGCACCGGGCGTCTACCAGCTGCCTTCCTGACGCCCGGGTCCTCTTCGTTCATGGACTTCATCGGTGAGCACCAGCCGGACATGCTCCCGGGCAACCGGCAGCTGCCGCCGGTGCAGGGCGTCGTCGAGGCACCGCACGGTACGACGATCGTGGCGGTGACGTTCCCCGGTGGTGTCGTCCTCGCCGGTGACCGGCGGGCCACCATGGGCAACATGATCGCCCAGCGGGACATCGAGAAGGTCTTCCCGGCGGACGAGTACTCGGCGGTGGGTATCGCCGGTACGGCGGGTCTGGCCGTGGAGATGGTGAAGCTGTTCCAGCTTGAGCTGGAGCACTTCGAGAAGGTCGAGGGCGCGCAGCTGTCCCTGGAGGGCAAGGCGAACCGCCTGTCCACGATGATCCGGTCGAATCTGGGCATGGCGATGCAGGGGTTGGCCGTGGTGCCGCTGTTCGCCGGTTATGACGTGGACCGGGGCAGGGGCCGAATCTTCTCGTACGACGTGACGGGTGGGCGGTCCGAGGAGCGGAACTACGCGACCACCGGGTCGGGGTCGATCTTCGCCCGTGGTGCGATGAAGAAGCTCTTCCGTGAGGACCTGACCGAGGAGCAGGCCACGACGCTCGTGGTGCAGGCGTTGTACGACGCGGCAGACGACGACTCGGCGACCGGTGGTCCCGATGTCGCCCGCCGGATCTACCCGATCATCACTGTGATCACCGAGGACGGTGTCCGCCGGCTGAGCGAGGACGAGGGTGCGGAGCTCGCCCGCGCGGTGCTGGAGCGGCGGCTGGAGCAGCCCGAGGGTCCGCGGGCCGCGCTGCTTTAGCGGGGTGTGTTCGTGTTGTCAGGTGGTCCAGTGACATCTCCAGAAAGGGATGGATAACCGGTGTCGACGCCGTTCTATGTCTCACCCCAGCAGGCCATGGCCGACCGGGCGGAGTACGCCCGCAAGGGCATCGCCCGTGGCCGCAGTCTGGTCGTGCTGCAGTTCGCCGACGGCATCGTGTTCGTCGGCGAGAACCCGTCCCGTGCGCTGCACAAGTTCAGCGAGATCTATGACCGGATCGGTTTCGCGGCCGCCGGTAAGTACAACGAGTACGAGAATCTGCGGATCGGCGGGGTTCGCTACGCGGACCTGCGCGGTTACACGTACGACCGGGACGATGTGACGGCCCGTGGTCTGGCCAACGTCTACGCGCAGACGCTGGGCACGATCTTCTCCAGCCAGGCCGAGAAGCCGTACGAGGTGGAGCTGGTCGTGGCCGAGGTCGGCGACAGTGCCGACGGTGACCAGATCTACCGGCTGCCGCACGACGGCTCGATCGTGGACGAGCACGGCTCGGTCGCGGTCGGTGGCAACGCGGAGCAGATCAGCGGGTACCTGGACCAGCGGCACCGGGACGGTATGACGCTGGCCGAGGCGCTGAAGCTGGCGGTGCAGGCGCTGTCCCGTGACACGAACGGCAGTGAGCGGGAGATTCCGGCGGAGCGGCTGGAGGTCGCGGTGCTGGACCGTACGCGTCCGCAGAAGCGGAAGTTCAAGCGGATCGTCGGAGGTCAGCTGTCGCGGCTGCTGGAGTCGGGCGCGGGTGCGGGAGCCGATGCCGAGGACCTGTCCCTGCCGGACGAGGACGAGGGCGGGGGCAAGGGCGAGGAGTAGGGGGCGGCCGCCGAGCGGAGGCCTTCGAGCGGCGCCGGGTGCCATGTGCCCCGGCGCCGTTCAGTCTTGTGGTGGCGGTGCCGTGGAGCCTCGTACCACCAGGTTCACCGGGATGTCTCCCGCCTCCGGGGTCTGGCCCTCCATGACCGCCAGCAGGGCGCGCATGCCGTGTTCGCCGAAGAGTTCCGCGTCGAGGCGTACGGTCGTCAGCTCGGGGTCGATGGCCGTGGCGAGGCCGAGGTCGTCCAGGCCGGTGACCGAGAGGTCGTCGGGGACGCGGAGCCCGGCTCGCCTGGCCGCCTTGTAGGCGCCGGCCGCCAGTTTGTCGTCGTCGCACACGAGAGCCGTGGGCCGGGGCCCGGGAGCCGCGAGCGCGGCGTGCGTGGCGGCCAGGGCGCCCTCGATGGAGATGGGGGCGCGAGCCGTGCGCAGGCTGGTGCCGGAGGTCTCGGTGAGCCGTGCGGCCAGTTCGCGGGCGCGTACTTCGAAGGTCCAGGAGGGGACGTCCGCCGCGAGGTGGAGGAAGCGGCGGTGGCCCAGGGTCAGGAGGTGCTCCGCGACCTGGCGGATGCCGTCGGCGATGTCCAGGTTGACGGTCGCGGCGCCGAGGCTGCCGTTCGGGTCGCTGTCCAGCATGACGAGGGGGAGCTGGTCGCCTCTGATCGCGCTGAGCGCGTCGGCGGCCATGGAGGAGGCGATGACGCCGTCCAGGGCGGCCTGGGCGGAGGCGAAGGGGTCGCGAGCGGGGCCGACGCCTTCGGGGGAGGGGTAGAGGACCACTCCGAAGCCGTGTTCGGCGGCGATGCGTGCGGCGCCCGTGTAGACCTCCGCGAAGAACTCGGTGGTGAGGGCGGGTACGACGAGGAGCACTGTGCGGGTGCGGCCGAGGCGGAGGTTGCGGGCGGCGAGGTTGGGGCGGTAGCCGAGTTCGTGCGCGGCTTCGCGGACCCGTTGAGCGGTGGGTTCCGAGACCCGGCCGCGCCATTTGTCGCCGAGGACCAGGGAGACCGCGGCCTGGGAGACGCCGGCGGCCTGGGCGACGTCTCGGCTCGTGGGGCGGGTGCTGCCTCGTGCCACCGTTCGCCTGCGCTTTCGTCTGGACTCGTGAACAGGCGACATGGTACGTATGGCGCGGAAGGTTATACGTAAAACCTCGTTGGTCGGTTCAGAGGAAGGGGTGGGTCGTGGTCGCCGGTTACCTGGACATTCTTCGCGCGCGGCATGCCGTGCGGCTGCTCGTCGGCACGCTCGTGGGGCGGTTGCCCAACGCCACCGCGGCGATCGCGATCGTGCTGTTCGTGCGGGCGGAGGGCGGTTCGTACAGCCTCGCGGGGGCGCTGGCCGCCGTGTACGGGGTCGCCAACGCCGTGGGGCAGCCGGTGCTCGGGCGGCTGGTGGACCTGTACGGGCAGCCTCGTGTGCAGTTGCCGGCCGCCGTGGTGTCGGCGCTGGCCATGGCCGTGTTCGCCTTCGCCGGGACGGGGACGGTCGCGCTCGCGTACGCGGCGGTGGGGGCCGCGGGTCTGTTCACGCCCCCGCTGGAGGGCGGGCTGCGGGCGCTGTGGCCGAGTGTGCTGCGCAAGGAGGACCAGGTGCACGCGGCGTATGCCATGGACGCCGTCGCGCAGGAGGTCATGTTCACCGTCGGGCCGCTGCTCGTGACGGTGTGCGTGTCGCTGTGGTCGCCGCTGGTGGCGCTGCTGGTGCTGAACGCGGTGGGTGTGCTGGGGGCGCTGTCCGTGGTGGTGTCGCCTCCCTCGCGCGCGTGGCGGTCGGCGCCGCGCGAGGCGCACTGGCTGGGCGCGCTGCGTTCGTCCGGGCTGCTGGCGCTGCTGGGTGCCTTCCTGTTCATCGGGATGGCGCTCGGGTCGATCACCGTCGCGTCCGTGCCGTACGCCGACGAGCACGGTGGGGACGCCGTGTACGGCTGGCTGATGGCGGCCCTGGGGCTGGGTGCGCTGATCGGGGGAGCCGTGTACGGGGCCCGGCGGTGGACCGGTGAGCCGGCGCGGCGACTGCGGGTGCTGGTGGCCTTTCTGGCGGTGTGTTATCTGCCGTTGACGCTGATGCCGGGCGTGGTCGCCATGGTGCTGCTCACGGTGCTCGCGGGTGTCTTCCTGGCGCCGTGCATCGCCTGCGCGTTCGTCCTGGTCGACGTGCACGCGCCGCGGGGGACGGTGACGGAGGCGTTCTCGTGGCTGGTGACGACGTTCACGGTGGGTGCCTCGGTGGGTACGGGCCTCGCGGGGCCCGTCGTGGAGCACGGCGGGGCGCTGTGGGGGTTCGCCCTGCCCGGGGCGGCCGGGGTGGTGTCCCTGCTCGTCCTGGCGTGCACCGGACGGGTCCTCGCAGCTCCCGCCCGGCAGGCGGTGGTTGCGGCTTCATCGGAAAATGATCCAAACCGTGCCGTCGAACCCCGTTTCAGTTCGGGTCATCAGGCGTAATGTTCAGTCATGGACCGCCGCATTTTCGGGCTGGAGAACGAGTACGGCGTCACGTGCACGTTCAGGGGACAGCGCCGCCTGTCGCCTGACGAGGTGGCGCGGTACCTCTTCCGCCGTGTCGTGTCATGGGGCCGCAGCAGCAATGTCTTTCTGCGCAACGGCGCCCGCCTCTATCTCGACGTGGGATCGCATCCGGAATACGCCACACCCGAATGTGACAACGTGATCGAACTCGTCACCCACGACAAGGCGGGCGAGCGCATCCTCGAAGGACTCCTGGTGGACGCCGAACGACGCCTGCACGAGGAGGGAATCGCGGGCGACGTCTACCTCTTCAAGAACAACACCGACTCCGCCGGCAACTCCTACGGCTGCCACGAGAATTATCTCGTGGCCCGGCACGGGGAGTTCTCGCGGCTCGCGGACATCCTCATTCCGTTCCTGGTGACGAGGCAGTTGCTGTGCGGTGCCGGCAAGGTGCTGCAGACGCCGCGCGGTGCCGTGTACTGCGTCAGCCAGCGGGCCGAGCACATCTGGGAGGGCGTCTCCTCGGCGACCACCCGCTCCCGGCCCATCATCAACACGCGCGACGAGCCGCACGCGGACGCCGAGCGCTACCGGCGCCTGCACGTCATCGTGGGCGACTCGAACATGTCCGAGACGACCATGCTGCTCAAGGTCGGCGCCACCGACCTGGTGCTGCGCATGATCGAGGCGGGCACGGTGATGCGCGACCTCACCCTGGAGAACCCGATCCGGGCGATCCGTGAGGTGAGTCACGACATCACCGGCCGCCGGAAGGTGCGCCTGGCCAGCGGCCGGGAGGCGTCCGCGCTGGAGGTGCAGCGGGAGTACTACGAGAAGGCGGTGGACTTCTGCGAGCGCCGAGGTATCCGCACCGGCACCGTCGAGCGCGTGCTGGAGCTGTGGGGCCGCACGCTGGACGCGATCGAGGCCGAGGACCTCGACCGCATCGACACCGAGATCGACTGGGTCATGAAGTACAAGCTCCTGGAACGGTACCGGGCCAAGCACAACATGACCATGTCGAACCCGCGGGTCGCGCAGATAGACCTCGCCTACCACGACATCCACCGCCGTCGTGGCCTGTACTACCTGCTCGAGAAGAAGGGCCAGGCCGCCCGGGTCGCGAACGACCTGAAGATCTTCGAGGGCAAGTCCGTTCCGCCGCAGACCACTCGGGCCCGGCTGCGCGGCGACTTCATCCGACGGGCTCAGGAGCAGCGCCGGGACTTCACCGTCGACTGGGTCCATCTCAAGCTCAACGACCAGGCGCAGCGCACCGTGTTGTGCAAGGACCCGTTCCGTTCGGTGGACGACCGGGTGGAGAAGCTGATCGCCGGGATGTGATCAGGACGGGGTGAGACACGAGTTCCGTACGAAAATCGGAACGCCACACGGGCACCGTACGTTAGCCGTACGGTGCCCTTCTCACGCCGTAGAGTTGCGCGCACTTCATCAAGCACCGTCGAACAGCTCATCCAGCAGCTCTCCAAGCAGCTCATCCAGCAGCATCGACCGATATCGATACGAGGCCCCCACCGTGCGCCGACGCTCACTCCTCATCGCCGTCCCCGCCGGACTGGTCACACTCGCCGCATGTGGTGAGGAAGACTCCGGCTCGAGCAATGCCGGCGACAGCGCGACGCCCGGGGCGTCGGACACGTCGGCGTCGCCGCCGAAGATCGTCGACGGTCCGCTGCCGGCGATCACGGCGGGGACGAAGTTCGGCGAGAAGCCGACGGTCGCCAAGGGCAGTGGCGAGCCCTCCAAGGACCTCGCGGTGAAGACGGTCGTCGCCGGCGGCGGCAAGGCCGTCGCGGAGAACGACTTCGTGTCGGCGAACTACCTGGGCCAGATCTGGGAGAGCGCGAAGGTCTTCGACAACTCCTACGACCGCAAGACCCCGCTGATCGTCCAGCTCTCCAAGGAGGCCGGCCTCATCGACGGCTGGCGGTACGCGCTGACCGGCAAGAAGACCGGCAGCCGCGTCCAGTTCTCCGTGCCGCCCACCTTGGGGTACGGCGAGCAGGGCAACGAGCAGGCGGGCATCAAGGGCTCCGACACGCTGGTGTTCGTGGTCGACGTGCAGGACGCCTTCAACGCCAAGAGCTCGGCCAAGGGCAAGGAAGTCCCCCAGGACGACGCCGCTCTGCCCAAGGTCGGTACCAACACCGACGGCAAGGCGCCCTCCATCGAGATGCCGAAGACCGACGCGCCGAAGAAGCTCGTCGCGGAGTACGTCCTCGAGGGTGACGGCGCCGAGGTCGGCGCCCAGGAGACCGTGCTCGTGCAGTACAAGGGCGTGGTCTGGGACGGCGGCAAGGAGTTCGACTCCACGTACGGCAGGAAGCAGCTGACGTCGTTCTCGCTCCAGCAGGTCGTCAAGGGCTGGTCGCAGGGGCTGACCGGCAAGAAGGTCGGCAGCCGCGTCCTGGTCGTGATCCCGCCGGAGCTGGGTTACGGCGACAGCCCGCCGGAGGGCAGCGGTATCGAGAAGGACTCCACGCTGGTCTTCTCCGTCGACATCCTGGCGAAGATGTGACGTCTCGAAGATGTCAGACTTGGGCCGTTGCCTTTCCGCAGACAAGCAGGAGCTGAACACGTGAGCATCGACAAGCCCGAGGTCGACTTCCCGGGGGGCGAGCCCCCGGCGGACCTCGAGATCAAGGACATCTGGGAGGGCGACGGCCCGGTCGCGCAGGCCGGTCAGACCGTGACCGTCCACTACGTGGGCGTGGCGTTCAGCACGGGCGAGGAGTTCGACGCCAGCTGGAACCGGGGTGCGCCGTTCCGCTTCCCGCTCGGTGGCGGCCGTGTCATCGCGGGCTGGGACCGGGGTGTGCAGGGCATGAAGGTCGGCGGCCGACGTCAGCTGACCGTCCCGGCCCACCTCGCCTACGGCAACCAGAGCCCGACCCCGGCGATCCAGCCCGGCGAGACGCTGATCTTCGTGGTCGACCTGCTCGGAGTCTGATCGAAGTCCGAGCGGACAGCGATCAGAGCCGGTCATCCGGGGTCCATGCCTGTCCGGGCATGGGCCCTCGGCTTTTGCCGGGCCACCGCGGGGCGGTACGGTCATCCGTCGTAAGCACCATAGGGAGAAGGGCGTCGATGGCCATTGCCAAGGCCGAGCGGCTGATGAACCTGGCGCTGTGTCTGCTCGGGACACGGCGGCCCCTCAGCAAGCGTGAGCTGCGCGAGTCCATCGAGGCCTACCTCGAAGCGGGATCCGACGACTCGTTCAACCGCATGTTCGAGCGGGACAAGGACGACCTGCGGGAACTCGGGCTTGTCATCGAGACCGTCGAGAGCCTCGACGGCGAGATCGGCTACCTGGCGCGCCGTGACAGCAACCGCCTGCCGCCCATCACCCTGGACGCCGAGGAGGCCGCCGCGCTCGGGCTCGCCGCCAAGGTGTGGCAGCAGGCCCGGCTGGCCGGTGCCGCGAGCGGCGCGCTGCAGAAGCTGCGCGCGGCCGGGCTGCCCGAGGACGTCGACCCGTACGAGGCGCACAGCGCGCTGGAGCCGCGCATCCCGGTGCACGAGGCCGCCTTCGAGCCGCTGATGCTGGCCTGCCGCGACCGCAGGCCGGTCCTCTTCGAGTACCGCAAGGCCAACGCCGCCCAGCCCGAGCCCCGGCACGTGGAGCCGTGGGCGCTGGAATGCTGGCGCGGCCACTGGTACCTGGCCGGCTACGACCGCGACCGTGGCGCCGAGCGGGTCTTCAGACTGTCCCGGATCACGGGCAAGGTGCGCTCGCGCGGGGCACGGTTCACCGCCCCCGTGCCCGACGTCGTCACCGTCCGTGAGACGGTCGCGAGCTGGGCGGGGGAGACCGCCGACCGCTCCGCGCTGATCCGGCTGCGTACGGGCGCGGGGTACCCCCTTCGGGCGAAGGCGACCGGGGTGCGGGAACTGGGCGACGGCTGGGACGAGTTGGAGATTCCGTACGGGCACGGCCTGGACGCCTGGCTGGTCGAGTTCGGGCCGGACGTGGTGGTGCTGGAGCCCGCGGAGTTGCGTGCGGACGTGGTGGACCGGCTGCGTGCCGTGGCCAAGGGCTGAGGGGGAGCGGACAACACTGTGGCAGGCAAACCGGTCAGGCCCGTGAACGCCATCGACCAGACCCGACGGATGCTGTCCCTGGTGACGTATCTGCGGGAGCGCCCGGGTGCCCGGGTCGAGGACGTGGCGCGCGCCTTCGGCATCACCGAGGACGAGCTGGTCTCCGACCTCGACGTGCTGCCCATGTGCGGCACCAGCTTCCGCGGCGGCGATCTGCTCGACATCGACACCGACGGCGAGCGCATCTGGTGGCACAACCCCGCCGCCCTCGGCGCGGACGCCGCCGAGCCGCTGCGGCTGGCCGCCGACGAGGCCACCGCGCTGCTCGTCGCCGCCCGGGCCGTGGCGACTCTGCCCGGCCTGCGGGAGAGCGACCGGCAGGCGCTGCTGCGGGCGACCGCCAAGGTGGAGACCTCGGCCGGCGAGGCCGCGGGCGCCAGCTCGCGCCTGTCCGTCACCTTCGAGTCCGAGGGCGGCGTCTTCGCCGACGTCGACCGGGCGATCTCGGAGCGCCGCCGGCTCTGGATCCGCTACTACTCACCGGCCCGCGACGAGGTCACCGAGCGCGAGATCGACCCCATCCGGCTCGTCAGCGTCGGGCACACGTACGTGGAGGCCTGGTGCCGCCGCTCGGAGGCCCGGCGCACCTTCCGGCTCGACCGGGTCGCGGAGATCCGCATCATGGACGAGCCCTCCGCTCCGCCGGAGGTGGAGTTGCGGGACCTGTCGGAGGGGCTGGTGCAGCCCGCCGCCGAGGACCCCGAGGTCGTGGTGGAGGTCGGCCCCGGCGGGCGCTGGGTCGCCGAGTACTACCCGCACGACAGCGCGGACGAGCTTCCCGACGGCGGTCTGCGCATCGCTCTGCGTACCCCCGACCCGGCGTCCCTGCGGCGGCTGGCGCTGCGGCTCGGACGTGACGGCCGGATCGTCTCCCCGCCCGAGCTCGCCGGCAGCGCCCGGCAGGCGGCCCGCGAGGCGCTGGCGGCGTACGACGGGATCGAGGCGGGCGGCGCGCGCCGGGGGCCGGGCGAGGGACAGCCCGACAGGCAGGAGCGAGGACTGTGAGCGAGCCCGCGGGGCCAGGGGCGCCGGGTATGACGGCGGCGTCCGCGTTCGCCGGCATGCGACGTGTGTCCCCGGTCGTGTTCAAGGCGGGCTGCCCGGACTGCCGGGGCAGCTTCGAGCTCGCCGCGAGCGCCCTGCGCCTCGCCATCGGCGCCACGAGCCGTACCACCTTCTACTCGTTCACCTGCCCCGAGTGCGGGTCCGCCGTCCGCAAGCCGGCGGGGGAGCGGGTCGTGGAGCTGCTCACGGGCGGCGGGGTCAGGACCCTGCGGCTGCACTCCACCGTGTAGGACCGGCGTCCCCGGCCCCGGCGTCCCCGGCTTCCGCGTCCCGGCACCGCGTTTATGACCAGTCCGCGGGACGGTCTAGGCTCGGCGTCATGTTCTGGCCGATGTTCGCGGTTGCCGTGGGTTTCCTGGGTCTCGCCGTTCTCGCGGTGTTCGCCGTGAAGGTGTTCGTGGAGGCGCGGCGCCTGGGCCGGCAGGTGACGGACTCGGCCCACCGGATCAGCCTGGCGGCGGAGGAGCTGGAGCGCGCGACTGAGAGCGCCGCGCGCGCCGTGGACACGCTGTGAAGGCCTGAACACCGCCGCGGACCCACGTGCGTGACCCCATGGACGCGTGTGAGTCGCGTTTTGGGGCACTTCGCCCTGTCACCCCACGGGCCCCTGACGGTACGCTGCTGGTCGCGACCCGGAAAAACGAGGCCCGGTCGCGGACGGGAGTACGCACAGGGATTGCCTCACGTTTACCCCTGAGCGTTACGATCGCTGCACAAGACGATCGATCGGACGCATGTCCGGCCGGTCGGACAGCACCCCCACCCAGCCGCCTCGGTGAGAAGGTAAAGACTTATGTTCGGAAGGCTCGGAGCCCCCGAGATCATTCTCATCCTCGTCGTCATCATCCTGCTGTTCGGCGCGAAGAAGCTTCCGGACATGGCGCGGTCGCTCGGCAAGTCGGCGCGCATCCTCAAGAGCGAGGCCAAGGCGATGAAGAGCGAGAGCAAGTCGGACGACGCCGCTCCCGCCGACCCGCCCAACACCCCCGAGCAGGCCGCGGCGCAGCGCACCATCAAGGCCGCCCCCGGCGATGTGACCAGCTCCCGGCCGGTCTCCGAGCCGACGGACACGACCAAGCGCTGACGCAGGGCCGGTGACCTCCGGCCCGCCGCACGAGATGGGAACGTGGGTTGCTTAAGCCTGCCCGCAACAAGGAGAAGGATCCCGAGGGGCGGATGCCCCTCGCGGAGCACCTTCGTGAGCTCCGCAACCGGCTCGCGAAGGCGCTGCTGGCCATCGTCGCCGTCACCGTCGTCGCCGCCTTCTTCTACGAGGAGATCATCAACGTCCTCACCGAGCCGATCCTCGAGTCGATCGGCTGTGAGAAGTCGTTCGCGGAGCTGGCTCAGTCGGAGACCGGCTCGGAACCGTGCGCGCAGATCACCCTCAACGGTCTGCTCGGCCCCTTCACCCTGGCTCTGAAGGTGTCCCTGACGGCGGGCATCGTGCTGGCCTCCCCGGTCTGGCTGTACCAGCTGTGGGCGTTCGTCGCCCCGGGCCTGCACAAGAGTGAGAAGAAGTACGCCTACGCGTTCGTCGCCACCGGCGCGCCGCTGTTCCTCGTCGGTGCCTACTTCGCCTACGCGGTGCTGCCCACCTCGGCGAAGGTGCTGATCGAGTTCACGCCGAGCAACGTCGACAACCTGCTGCCGCTGGACGAGCTGCTCGACCTCGTCACCCGCATGGTGATCGTCTTCGGTCTCTCCTTCGAGCTGCCCCTGCTGCTGGTCATGCTCAACTTCACCGGAGTGCTGACCGGCAAGCGGATGCTCGGCTGGTGGCGCGCCATGATCATGGGCATCACGCTGTTCGCGGCCATCGCCACGCCGAGCACCGACCCCCTGACGATGGTCATGCTGGCCGGACCGATCTGGGTCCTGTACTTCGCCGCGGTCACCGTCTCCCTGCTGAACGACCGCCGCAGGGCCCGCCGCGAGGATCTGGAGCCCGACGACGATGAGGCGTCCGAGCTGGACCTCACGCCCGAAAGCATCGACGAGGTCGAACCCGTGACGACCGCCCGTGCCCTGCCCGAGCAGACCACGAGGGACCGGGTCAACGGCTACGACGACGTGACCTGAGGCACACCGGGGCGGTGACGGCGCGCGTCGCCGCCCCACGGAACGCCTCACGCTCTCCGTCCCGGGACCGATCCCGATAATGATCGTCCTGTTGTCAGTGCGGCCCGGTACGCTCGAAAGCACGATGACAGAGGATCTCTCACCGGCCGAGCGGTACGCGGCAGCCCGTCAGCGCGCTGTCGAGCAGGCCACCGCGCTCGCCTCCTTCCGCGAGATGTACGACTTCGGCCTCGACCCCTTCCAGATCGAGGCCTGCCAGGCGCTCGAGGCGGGCAAGGGTGTGCTGGTGGCCGCGCCCACCGGTTCCGGCAAGACGATCGTCGGCGAGTTCGCCGTCCACCTCGCCCTCCAGCAGGGCAAGAAGTGCTTCTACACGACGCCCATCAAGGCGCTGTCGAACCAGAAGTACGCCGACCTGTGCCGTCGCTACGGGGCGGACAAGGTGGGCCTGCTCACCGGGGACAACAGCGTGAACTCCGACGCCCCGGTGGTCGTGATGACCACCGAGGTCCTGCGGAACATGCTGTACGCCGGTTCCCAGACCCTCCTCGGCCTCGGGTACGTGGTCATGGACGAGGTGCACTACCTCTCCGACCGCTTCCGCGGCGCCGTCTGGGAGGAAGTGATCATCCACCTCCCCGAATCCGTGACCCTGGTGTCACTGTCGGCGACCGTGTCGAACGCGGAGGAGTTCGGCGACTGGCTCGACACCGTCCGCGGCCACACCGAGGTGATCGTCTCCGAGCACCGGCCGGTGCCGCTGTTCCAGCACGTGCTGGCCGGGCGCCGGATGTACGACCTGTTCGAGGAGGGCGAGGGCCGTAAGAGGGCCGTCAACCCCGACCTCACGCGCATGGCGCGCATGGAGGCGAGCCGCCCCTCCTACCAGGACCGCAGGCGCGGCCGGGCCATGAAGGAGGCCGACCGGGAGCGGGAGCGCAGACAGCGCTCCCGCATGTGGACGCCGGGCCGGCCCGAGGTCATCGAGCGGCTCGACGCCGAGGGGCTGCTGCCCGCGATCACCTTCATCTTCAGCCGCGCCGCCTGCGAGGCCGCCGTCCAGCAGTGCCTGCACGCCGGGCTGCGGCTCAACGACGAGGACGCGCGGGACCGGGTACGCGCCCTCGTGGAGGAGCGCACGGCCTCCATTCCCACCGAGGACCTGCACGTCCTGGGGTACTACGAGTGGCTGGAGGGCCTGGAGCGAGGCATCGCCGCCCACCACGCGGGCATGCTGCCGACGTTCAAGGAGGTCGTCGAGGAGCTCTTCGTCCGCGGACTGGTCAAGGCCGTCTTCGCGACCGAGACCCTCGCCCTCGGCATCAACATGCCCGCCCGCTCGGTGGTCCTGGAGAAGCTCGTCAAGTGGAACGGCGAGCAGCACGCCGACATCACTCCCGGCGAGTACACGCAGCTCACCGGCCGGGCCGGCCGGCGCGGCATCGACGTCGAGGGCCACGCCGTCGTGCTGTGGCAGCGCGCCATGAACCCCGAGCACCTCGCGGGGCTGGCCGGCACGCGCACGTACCCGCTGCGCTCCAGCTTCAAGCCGTCGTACAACATGGCGGTCAACCTGGTCGAGCAGTTCGGCCGGCACCGTTCGCGAGAGCTGCTGGAGACCTCCTTCGCGCAGTTCCAGGCGGACAAGTCGGTCGTCGGGATCTCCCGGCAGGTGCAGCGCAACGAGGAGGGACTGGAGGGCTACAAGGCCTCCATGACCTGCCACCTCGGCGACTTCGAGGAGTACGCGCGACTGCGCCGCGAGCTGAAGGACCGCGAGACCGAGCTGGCCCGCCAGGGCGCCAACCAGCGGCGTGCCGAGGCCGCCGTGGCGCTGGAGAAGCTGAAGCCCGGCGACGTCATCCACGTGCCGACGGGCAAGTACGCGGGCCTCGCCCTGGTGCTGGACCCGGGCCTGCCCGCCGGGCGGTCCAACGGCCACCGCGGCTTCGAGCACCACGACGGGCCCCGCCCGCTGGTGCTGACCGCCGAGCGGCAGGTCAAGCGGCTGGCGTCGATGGACTTCCCGGTGCCGGTCGAGGCGCTGGAGCGGATGAGGATCCCGAAGTCCTTCAACCCGCGCTCGCCCCAGTCCCGACGCGACCTCGCCTCCGCGCTGCGCACCAAGGCCGGGCACATCCCGCCGGAGCGGGCCCGTAAGAAGCGCTCCCAGGCCGCCGACGACCGGGAGATCGCGCGGCTGCGCAAGGACATCCGCGCCCACCCCTGCCACGGCTGCGACGACCGCGAGGACCACGCCCGCTGGGCCGAGCGCTACCACCGGCTGCTGCGCGACACCTCGCAACTGGAGCGCCGGATCGAGGGCCGTACGAACACCATCGCCCGTACCTTCGACCGGATCGTCGCGCTGCTGACGGAGATGGACTACCTGCGCGGCGACGAGGTCACCGAGCACGGCAAGCGTCTCGCCCGGCTCTACGGCGAGCTGGACCTGCTCGCCAGCGAGTGCCTGCGCGAGGGCGTCTGGGAGGGGCTCTCCCCGGCCGAGCTCGCCGCCTGCGTGTCCGCGCTGGTCTACGAGTCCCGGGCGGCCGACGACGCGATGGCACCGAAGCTGCCCTCCGGCAAGGCCAAGGCCGCGCTCGGCGAGACGGTCCGCATCTGGGGCCGGCTCGACGCCCTGGAGGAGGACTTCCGGATCAGCCAGACGGAGGGCGTCGGCCAGCGCGAACCCGACCTCGGCTTCGCCTGGGCCGCGTACATGTGGGCGTCCGGCAAGGGCCTCGACGAGGTGCTGCGCGAGGTGGAGCTGCCCGCCGGTGACTTCGTCCGCTGGTGCAAGCAGGTCATCGACGTCCTCGGCCAGATCTCGGCCGCCGCGCCCGCCGCGGGCTCGACGGTCCCGAAGAACGCGCGCAAGGCGGTGGACGAACTGCTGCGCGGGGTCGTCGCCTACTCGTCGGTGGGCTAGCCACCGCATACTCCCAAAGGCCCGGCGGCATGCCCGCCGGGCCTCCGCGCGTTCCACAGACCCTCCGGGGCCTCTTTCACTCATCACGGTGAGTGATATTCGTACACCCGCATGGCATTACGGCGAGTGTTCGAATGATTCCCGAGCGTGCAAATGGATCCGAGATTACTCCAGTCCCGGTGTCCGTTTCAGGTGCTTGCTGAATATGACACGGCGATGATCCCCTCGGACTAAGCTCGCCCGCAGCGCACCGAGTTGAGGTGTAATCGCGCGCTTGTTCCCAATGCGCCGAAGATCCCGACAACTCCCAGAGATACCCCGCTGCAAGCTTCCCCATCCCAGCCGATTCGTTTTTCAGAGGCCTACATGGTGAGTGTTGATTCCCCTCCAGGTCGCCGTGAACTTCCCTTCGCGCGAACCCTGTTGCTGCCGGCCATACTGATGGCCGCGGCCACCGGAGCCGCCGTCGCCGTGGTGGCGGAACCGGCCCGGCTCGCCGTCGGCCTGTGCGGTGCCCTCGCCACACTGCTGGTGATCGCCGCGGCGGCCGAAACGGCACGCCGTGGCCGTGCGCTACGGGTCATGCGTGCCGAGCACGCCCGTCACAGCGCGTATCTGGAACGCCGGGCCGCGAGCCACCACGAGGAGATGGTCCGTCTCGGCGGCGAAGTCCTGCCCGACATCCTGGACTTCATGCGAAACGGGAGCACGCCCGAAGAGGTGATGCGCCGCCTCGGCGAGGTGGACCCGTCCTACGTGGAACTCGGTGAGCCGCAGCGCAAAATGATCCGGATGATCTGCGACATCGTCGATCACCAGGACTCCATGCGCGAATCCGCCGAGCGTTCCTTCGTCGACATCGCCCGCCGCGTCCAGGCGATCGTCCACCAGCAGAACAAGGAACTCCGCGAGATGGAGGAGGACCACGGGCGCAACCCGGAGGTCTTCGACGACCTCCTGCGCATCGACCACGGCACCGCCCTGATCGGCCGCCTCGCCGACTCGGTCTCCGTCATCGGCGGCGGCCGGCCCGGACGCCAGTGGCCCAAGCCGGTGGCCCTCTACAGCGTGCTGCGCGGCGCCATGTCCCGGATCCTGCAGTACCGCCGGATCAACCTGGCCTCCATCGCCAAGGTCAACATCAAGGGCACCGCGGTCGAGCCGGTCATCCACGCCGCGGCGGAGCTCCTCGACAACGCCACCCGCTACTCGCCCCCGGGGGCGAAGGTGCACGTCACCGCGACCGAGGTGCAGAGCGGCGTCTGCATCGAGATCGAGGACGCCGGCGTCAGCCTCAGCGAGGAGTCCCGCGCCCGCATCGAAGGGCTGCTGGAGCACGCCAAGCGCGGCACCGACGTCCAGGACCTCGCGCACCACCCGCGCCTCGGCCTGTCCGTGGTGGGCAGGCTGTGCACGCAGTTCGGCATGGACGTGTCGCTGCGGGCCTCCGCGTACGGCGGCGTCCGGGCCATCCTCATCGTCCCCAGCAAGATGATGACCACCGAGCCCGGAGTCGGACTCGCCCACGGTATCGGCGCGACGTCGATCCCCCACCCGGGCCCGGACGCCCTCCCCGGACCCGAGCGCACACCCAAGAAGCGCCGCCCCACCAGCCCCCGTATCCCGGACTCGGTCCTGCTGGAGGACGACGTTCCCGAAGTGACCGAGTGGACGGCGGGCGGACTCCCGCAGCGCCGCAGCCGGGTCAAGATGCCGCTCAGCCAGCGCCTGGCCGAACAGGCGGTGTGGGAGCGGGAGGACGCCGAGCGCGAGGCCCGCCTGGCCGCCGAACGCGCCCGCAACGGCTTCCCGGTGGCCGCGGACCCGGAACCCGAGCCGAAGAAGGACGAAGGGCTCCCGCCGGGGCACTTCATCGGCGCCTTCTGGGAGGGCCTCAAACAGCACTCGGGCAGCGACCAGGCCCACCAGCAGTCCAGCGGCAACGAGCCGGCCCACGCCCCGGCAGACGACGAGGGGGACCTCAAGTGATCGAGCAGCAAGGCAAGTTCGACTGGATGCTCCAGGACCTCTACGACGGTGTCCCGGGCATCGAGATGATCGTGGTGCTCTCCGCCGACGGCCTGCGCATCGCCCGCTACTCCGGAGACCCCGACGCCGCCGACCGGGTCGCCGCGGCCTGCGCGGGACTGCAGAGCCTGGCGAGCGCCGTCAGCCAGGAGATCCCGACCAGCGACGGTGCGATGAAGATGGTCCTCATCGAGATGAACGGCGGCTACTTCTACCTGATGGCCGCCGGCCCCAACGCCTACCTCGCCGTGCTCTCCGACGTCCGCTGCGAGCCCGGCCGGATGGGCCTCAGCATGGCCGACCTGGTCGCCCGGATCGGCCCCCACCTCACCAGTCCGGCCAGGCGCAACGGGCAGACCGTATGACTCCTCCCCAGCGCCAGAGGCGATCTCCCGGACAGGAGCCGTCCGCCGCGTCGACCTCTGCCGCACCGTCCAAGGACGACGGGACCCCCAACCCCGAGCGGCTGTTCGTCATCGGCGGGGAGGGGAGCGGCGAGCGCGCCGACATCGACCTGGTCACCCTGATCGTGGCCCGCGCCGAGCCGCCGGTGTCCGCCACACCGGAACAGGCGGCCCTGCTGCGGCTGTGCGTCGCGCCCCTGTCCGCGGCCGAGCTGTCGGCCTATCTGGGCCTGCCGTTCAGTGTGGTGACCGTGCTGCTCACCGACCTGCTGGCGACGGAACTGGTGCAGGCCCGCGCCCCGATCGTCCGCCAGAAGGTCGCCGACCGAAACCTCCTCGAAGCGGTGATGCATGGACTTCAAAAACTCTGACACGATTCCGGGCCCGCGGACGGAGGACCGGCTGCCGCACACGGCCGAGGCCGCCGTGAAGATCGTCATCGTGGGCGGTTTCGGGGTCGGCAAGACCACCATGGTCGGCTCGGTCAGCGAGATCAGACCGCTGACCACCGAGGAGACGATGACCCAGGCCGGCATCGGCGTCGACGACAACTACGGTTCCGCCTCCAAGACGGCCACCACGGTGGCCATGGACTTCGGCCGCATCAGCATCACCGACCAACTGGTGCTGTACCTCTTCGGCACCCCCGGACAGGAGCGCTTCTGGTTCCTGTGGAACGGCCTGTTCGAGGGCGCGCTCGGCGCGGTGGTACTCGTCGACACCCGCCGCCTCGACGTCAGCTTCGACGTCATGGGGCGCCTGGAGGAGCGTGGTGTGCCCTTCGTGGTCGCCGTCAACACCTTCCCCGACGCGCCCCGTTACCCCGTCGCGGAGCTGCGGGCCGCGCTCGACCTGGCCGAGGAGATCCCCATCCTCGACTGCGACGTGCGGCGCCGCGCCTCCAGCCGGGACGTCCTGCTGACTCTGACGCGCTTCCTGCACTCCATCGCCATGAAGGGCGCGCTCACCTGACCCGGCGCGGCCGTCCCCGACCCGGCACGGCCGCCCGGCCCCTCGAACCCACACGCTTGACCCACACTTCTGTTGCGGAGCGACACTGTGACGCCTGAACGCCACTCCCTGACCGGAACGGGCGACCCCCTGCTCGAACCACCGCCCGGCTGCCCCGCGCACGGCGTCGGACCGGGCGGACTGCACCGGCTGCACGAGGCGGACGACCTGGACGAGCTGTACGAGAAGCTGCGCGAGCGGCACGGACCGGTGGCGCCGGCGCTGCTCCACGACGACGTACCGATGTGGGTGGTCCTCGGGCACGCCGAGAACCTGCACATGGTCAGCACGCCCGCCCAGTTCTGCCGCGACAGCCGCATCTGGACCCCGCTCAACGAGGGCATGGTCAAGCCCGACCACCCGCTCATGCCGCACATCGCCTGGCAGCCCATCTGCTCCCACGCCGAGGGCGACGAGCACAAGCGGCTGCGCGGCGCGGTCACCAGCGCCATGTCCGACATCGACTACCGGGAACTGCGCCGCCACATCAAGCGGTACACCCAGCGCCACGTCAACCGGTTCTGCGAGGCGGGCCGCGCCGACCTCGTCGGCCAGTTCGCCGAACACCTGCCGATGGGCGTGATGTGCCATCTCCTCGGCATGCCGGACGAGTACAACGACCGGATGGTGGAGGCCGCCCGCGACATGCTCAAGGGCACCGAGACGGCGAACGCCAGCCACGCCTACGTCATGGCCGCCCTGGACCGCCTCGCCACCGCCCGCCGGGCCAGGCCCGAGGACGACATCGCCGGCCGCCTCGTCACGCACCCGGCGGGACTCACCGACGACGAGGTCAGGGAGCACCTGCGGGTGGTCCTCATCGCGGCCTACGAGGCGACCGTCAACCTCATCAGCAACGTGCTGCGCGTGGTCCTCACCGACCCGGGTTTCCGCGCCCAGCTCAGCGGCGGTCAGATGACGGTGCCCGAGGCGGTCGAGCAGTCCCTGTGGGACGAGCCGCCGTTCAGCAGCGTCTTCGCCTACTTCGCCAAGCAGGAGACCGAACTGGGCGGCCAGCGCATCCGCGCCGGTGACGGGCTGCTGCTCGGCATCGCGCCCGGCAACGTCGATCCGCGCATCCGCCCCGACCTGGCCGCGAGCATGGAGGGCAACCGCGCCCACCTCGCCTTCGGCGGCGGCCCGCACGAGTGTCCGGGCCAGGACATCGGGCGTGCCATCGCCGACGCCGGGATCGACGCGCTGCTGATGCGGCTGCCGGACGTCCAGCTCGACTGCGACGAGGACGAACTGCGATGGCGGTCGTCGATCGCGTCGCGGCACCTGGTGGAACTGCCGGTCCGGTTCGAGCCGAAGGCCCAGCAGGACATCAGGCAGCAGCCGAGCCACGCCCCGGCACCCGAGCGGCGCACCGGCTGGCACGTCGGCATCCCGCGGCCGGAGGACCGGCCCGAGCCGCAGCTCCCGGCGTACCCGCCGGAGCCCGTGTCGGTGACGGCCGCGGAGCCCCAGCAGGCGCCGGGGTCGGAGCAGCCCCGTCCCCGCGGCGCCTGGCAGCGCTTCCTGCTCTGGTGGCGCGGCTACTGACGGCCGGCGGCCCAGTCCTCGTACGCCGTCCAGGCGTCGAGGGAGCGTCCGCTGCGGAAGCGGTGCTCCCGCCCCGTGACCGGATCGGTGAATCCCAGCTCCCGCGCCAGCAGTTGCAGCGGGCGCCGGAAGTCGCCGGCCGGCACGGGGTCGGTCACCTCGGGGTAGAGGGGGTCGCCGAGGATCGGCACGCCGAGCGCGGTCATGTGGACGCGCAGCTGGTGGGTCTGGCCGGTGCCGGGCACCAGCCGGTACCGGCCCAGGTCGAGGTCGGGGCCCGGGCGGCGCTCGATGAGCTCGACGCGGCTCACCGCGTTCGGCTCCCCCTCGATCTCCCGGGCGGCCAGTACCCCGCGTTCCTTGAGGATCCGGCTGCGTACGGTCCGGGGCAGGACGAGCGCCGGATCGTTCGGGGCGACGGCCTCGTACTCCTTGCGCACCCGCCGGTCGCGGAACAGGCCCTGATACGCGCCGCGCTCCTCGGGACGCACCGTGAACAGGACCAGTCCGGCGGTGAGCCGGTCGAGGCGGTGTGCCGCGCCGAGCGCCGGGACGCCCAGCTCCCGGCGGAGCCGGGCGAGCACGGTCTCGGTGACGTGGCCGCCGCGCGGGGTGGTGGCCAGGAAGTGCGGTTTGTCGGCGACGACGATGTGCTCGTCGCGGTACACGACCTCCAACGGGAAGGGCACCGGCACCTCGGCGGGCAGCTCGCGGTGGAACCACACGAACATGCCGGGTTCGTACGGAGCGTCCGACGGCACGGCCCGCCCGTCCGCCCCGACGAACAGCCCGGCGTCGAACATGCCGCCGACCACGCCGGCGCCCGCGCCGGACAGCCGCTCCGTCAGGTGTTCACGCACCGTGGACCACGGCCCGGCAGCGGGCAGCCGCACCCGCACCGCGTCGATGCCGTCGCGCTGCGGGAGGGGCGAGGGCGGGGGAGGGGTACGGCGTCTCATCGTCTGCCAGCGTACGAGGACGGGCCGGCCGGCGGAAACCGCCGGGCCGGGCGCTGGGAGGCAGCGGGCGGCGACGGGAAAACCGCTGGGCCGTCGGCCGGTCCCGTTGGCAGGATGCGGCCCATGCCCTACCTGACGAGCCCCGTCCTTCCCGCCGGCACCCTCTCCCGCACGCCGCAGCCCACGATCCCCACCGGCGACGGGCTGCTGCTGCGCCCGTGGCGCACCGAGGACGTCCCAGCCGTGCACGCGGCCTTCCAGGACCCGGTGATGCACCAGTGGCACATCCGCACCGCCGACTCCGAGGAGGAGGTGCGTGGCTGGGTCGCCGAGTGGCAGCAGGGCTGGGCCCGGGAGCGGAACGTCCAGTGGGCCGTGGCCGACGCGGCCGACGACCGGCTCCTCGGCCGGGTCGCCCTGCGGGAGGTCGTGCTCGGCGACGGGGTGGCCGAGGTCGCCTACTGGACCACGGCTGCGGCCCGGGGCCGGGGCGTCGCCGCCCGCGCCACGGAAGCGCTCGCCCACTGGGCCCTGGACGAGATCGGCTTCCAGCGCCTGGAGCTCACCCACTCCGTGGGGAACGAGGCGTCCTGCCGGGTCGCGGGGAAGGCCGGCTTCGCCCTGGAGGGCACGAAACGCAGCGCCCTGCTCCACGCCGACGGCTGGCACGACATGCACCTGCACGCACGCGTACGCGGGGACTGATAGGCGGGGGCTGAGGCGCCGGCTCGCCCACACGCCCCGCGTGCGGTCGTGGGCGGCGCGGCGCTACGGCGGGTGAGGGGCCGGTGGTGGCCGCTACGCGGCCGGTGCGGCGCCTTCCTGCTCCGCCTCGATGCGTGCGTTCCAGTCCTGCTTCGAGGCCTGCCAGCCGTCCTCGTTGTGGCCGAGGCGCCAGTAGCCGGAGATGGAGAGGTCCTCGCGGGGGATCTCGCGCTCCATACGGAGGAACCTGCGCAGTTCCTTCACGCAGGCCGCCTCGCCGTGCACGAAGGCGTGCACCCGGCCCTCGGGGAAGTCCAGGCCGCGCAGGGCCTCCACCAGGGCCTGGCCCACCGGACGGGCGCCGCGGTGCAGCCAGACGACCTCCACGTCGGAGTCGATCTTCTGCTCCTCCTGAGCGCCGTCGACCTCGACGAAGGCGAAGGCGCGGGCGCCGTCCGGCAGTGCCTCCAGGGACCGGGCGATCGCGGGCAGCGCGCTCTCGTCACCGGCGAGCAGATGCCAGTCGGCGGTGGAGTCGGGGGCGTAGGCGCCGCCGGGGCCCAGGAAGCGGACGGTCTCGCCCGGCTGGACGCGCTGCGCCCAGGGGCCGGCCAGACCCTCGTCGCCGTGGATCACGAAGTCCAGGGTCAGCTCGCGGAGCTCGGCGTCCCAGTGGCGCACCGTGTACGTGCGGGTCACCGGCCACTGGTCGCGGGGGAACTCCTCGCGGATCCGCTCCATGTCGAAGGGCTCCGGATAGGTCGCGCCCCCGGCGGGGAAGAGCAGCTTCACGTAGTGGTCGGTGCAGGTGTCCGCCGGCAGCCCGGCGAGTTCCTCGCCGCCGAGCACCACGCGCTGCATGTGCGGGGTCAGCCGCTCGGTGCGGACCACCTGTGCGGTGTGCGGCCTGCGCGGCTTGCGAGCCGGACGGTCTGCCATGACGGCCTCCCTGATCCCTGCGTGAGGGCTCCCTGAGTTAGGTTCACCTAAGTTAGCATCCCCGCCCCACACGGCACGTCATGGAGGGGTGCCCCATGAAGCCCCCACGCGCAAGGTACGACTTCCCCCGGGCAGGGCACCGATTCACCCTGCGGGCATCGCCTGCCCGGCGGTGCGACGCGGGCCGGCGTGGACCCGGACCAGGGCCGGCGCGGACCCGGTCCCGGGCCGGCGCCGGACCGGCTCAGGCGGTGAGTGTCGTCAGCAGTCGCTGCAGTGACCCACCCAGGCCCCAGCGAGCCGCCAGTTCGTCCAGGGCCGCCGCGTCGTGCGGGGCGTGCGGCAGCGCGGTGCCCACGTCCGGCAGCGGGACGTCGTCGGCGACCCGGACGACCTTCGGGGCGACCGCGAGATACGGGCGCGCCTCGGTCAGCCGCTTGCGCTGCGAGGGCGTGAGCTTCGCCTTCGGATCGTCCACGGCCGCCTGGATCCCGGCCAGGTCCCCGAACTCGGCGAGCAGTTTGGCCGCCGTCTTCTCGCCGATGCCCGCCACGCCCGGCAGGCCGTCGCTAGGGTCGCCCCGCAACAGCGCCAGGTCGGCGTACCCGCGGCCGTCGACGCCGTACTTCTCGCGCAGCGCGGCCTCGTCCGTGAGGTGGAGCGTGCCGACGCCCTTGACCGGGTAGAGCACGCGCACGCCACGGGCGTCGTCGACGAGCTGGTAGAGGTCTCGGTCGCCGGTGACGATGTCGACCGGGCCGGTGGCCCGCGCCGTGTACGTGCCGATGACGTCGTCCGCCTCGTACCCGGCCACACCGACGCGGGCGATGCCGAGGGCGTCGAGGACGTCCTCGATGACCGGCACCTGGGGCGAGAGCGTGTCGGGTACCTCCTCGGTGTCCGGGCCCTCGGTGGTCTCCTCGGCGACGCGGTGCGCCTTGTAGGTGGGGATCAGCTCCACCCGCCACCGCGGGCGCCAGTCGGCGTCCATGCAGGCGACCAGATGGTCGGGCCGGTGGTCCTTCACCAGGCGGTCGATGAAGTCGAGGAGTCCGCGCACGGCGTTCACCGGCGTGCCGTCGGGGGCCTTCACCGAGTCCGGCACGCCGAAGTAGGCGCGGAAGTAGAGGGAGGCGGTGTCGAGAAGCATCAGTCGTCCGGTCACGCCTCGCATCATGCCGCAGGACACATGGACGGATGGTGGAGGACGTGTGAACTGGGTCACTCATGCGTTTGGGTCGGGACGATCAGGGCAGGCGCGCACCCGGGCAGAAGGTTGTTGATTCCTTCAACTGTTAGCGAGTCTTCGTAACGCTGAGTCGCTGCACGCTGAGTCGCGTCAACCAGTCTTCACGCCCCTGTCCCTGCCCCCTATGCAAGAGGTAAGCGTGTCAGCCAGGCTAGAGGCCGAAAACCTGTACAAGGTCTTCGGCAAAAAACCGGACCAGGCAGTCGATCGACTGCGCAAGGGAACCAACCGCGAGGAACTGCGCGCCGACGGCACCACGGCCGCCGTCATCGACGCGTCCTTCACCGTGGAACCCGGGGAGATCTTCGTGGTCATGGGCCTGTCCGGGTCCGGCAAGTCCACGCTCCTGCGCATGCTCAACGGTCTGTCGGAGCCGACCGCCGGGCGCGTCCGCTTCGGGGGACAGGACCTGACCGAACTCAGCGACCGCGAACTGCGCGAGGTCCGCTCCAAGCAGATCAGCATGGTCTTCCAGCACTTCGCGCTCTTCCCGCACCGCAGCGTCCGTGACAACGCCGCCTACGGTCTCGAAGTGCAGGGCGTGCCCCGCGCCGAGCGCGAACGCCGCGCCGACGAGGCGCTCGCCCTGTGCGGCCTGGCCGGCTGGGAGAAGTCCTGGCCCGACGAGCTGTCCGGCGGTATGCAGCAGCGTGTCGGCCTCGCCCGCGCGCTCGCCACGGACGCCGACCTGCTGCTGATGGACGAGTCCTTCAGCGCCCTCGACCCGCTGATCCGCCGCGACATGCAGGACCAGCTGCTCGACCTGCAGAAGACCCTGAAGAAGACCATCGTCTTCATCACCCACGACCTCAACGAGGCCATGCGCCTGGGCGACCGCATCGCCGTGATGCGCGACGGCGAGATCGTGCAGATAGGCACCGCGCAGGACATCCTGATACGTCCCGCCAACGACTACGTCGCCTCCTTCACCCGGGACGTCGACCGCTCCCGTGTGCTCACCGCGGGCTCCGTCATGGAGACGGAGACGCGCGGCGACGAGGCCGACTGCGGCTGCGAGACCGCCACGCCCGACACGTCGTTCGCCGAGCTGTGCGCGATCAGCGCCCGTGTCTCCCACTCGGTGGCGGTGCTCGACAGCGACCGCGCGCTCGTCGGCGTCGTCCCGGCCCGGCGGCTCGTCGGCTTCCTCGGCGACGAGGACACGGTCCCCGGTGTCTGCGACACCCCGCGGGACAAGGGCGGCGAGAAGGTGATGTCCCGTGCCTAGAATCCCCCTCGGTGACTGGGTCAACAGCACCGTCGACTGGCTGCTCGACAACGTCTCCTGGCTCTTCGGCTTCCTCGAGACCATCTTCACCGGCGCCTACGACGGCATCAACGCCGTCCTCCAGGCCCCCCAGCCGCTGCTGCTCGCCGGCATCTTCGCCGTGGTGGCCTTCTGGCTGCGCGGCACCTTCGCCGGTGTCCTCTCCTTCGCCGGGTTCGCCTTCATCGAGTCCCTCGGTCTGTGGGAGAACTCGATGGTGACCCTGGCGCTCCTGCTGGTCGCCACGATCATCGCCCTGATCATCTCGGTGCCGGTGGGTATCTGGGCGGCCCGCTCCGACCGGGTCAGCGCGTTCGTCCGGCCGGTGCTGGACTTCATGCAGACACTGCCCGCGATGATCTACCTCATCCCGGCGATCCTGTTCTTCGGGACCGGCTCCGCCCCGGGCATCGTGGCCACCCTGATCTTCGCGCTCGCCCCCGGCGTGCGCATGACCGAGCTGGGCATCCGGCAGGTCGACAAGGAGCTGGTCGAGGCCGCCGAGGCCTTCGGCACCACCCCCCGCAACACCCTGCTGCGGGTCCAGCTCCCGCTCGCGCTGCCCACGGTGATGGCGGGCGTCAACCAGGTCATCATGCTCGGCCTGTCCATGGCCGCGATCGCCGGCATGGTCGGCACCGGCGGACTCGGCGGCGACGTCATGGAGTCCATCGGCCAGCTCAACGTCGGCCTCGGCGCCGAAGCCGGTCTCGCCATCGTGATCCTCGCGATCTACCTGGACCGCATGACCAGCGCGCTCGGCACCCACGTCTCGCCGCTGGGCCGCCGCGCCGCCGCCAAGGTCCGCGCCGCCCAGGGCCTGAAGATCTGGTCCTACCGCCCCCAGCCGCAGGTCGCCGTGATCGGCATCGTGATCCTCGGCCTGGTGGCCGGCGGCATGGGCGTCTTCGGCGGGTCCGACGACTCGAAGTCCGTCGCCGACGGCAAGAACGTCGGCGAGGGCAAGAAGGTCAGCCTCGGCTACGTCCCCTGGGACGAGGGCATCGCCTCCACCTACCTGTGGAAGGAGATCCTCGAACAGCGCGGCTACGAGGTGGAGGCCAAGCAGTTCGACGCCGGGCCGCTCTACACCTCCCTGGCCCAGGGCGACATCGACCTCGTCACCAACTCCTGGCTGCCGACCACCCACGAGCAGTACTGGAAGAAGTACGGCGAGAACCTCGACGACCTCGGCTCCTGGTACGACGAGACGACCCTCGAGCTGACCGTCCCCGCCTACATGAAGGACGTCAACTCCCTGGCGGACCTCAAGGGCAAGGCCGGCCTGTTCGACGGGAAGATCACCGGCATCGAGCCCAGCGCCGGCGAGATGGCCCTGCTGAAGAGCAAGGTCCTCAAGGAGTACGGCCTGGACAAGGAGTACAAGGTCGTCGACAGCTCCACCCCGGCGATGCTGGCCGAGCTGAAGCGGGCGATGAGCAAGAAGGAACCGATCGTCGTCACGCTCTGGTCTCCGCACTGGGCGTACAACGACATGGAGCTGAAGAAGCTCAAGGACCCCAAGGGCGCCTGGGGCTCGGGCGACGGCGTGCACACGCTGTCCCGCAAGGGCTTCGCCGGCGACAACCCCACCGTCGCCAAGTGGCTCAAGGACTTCTCGATGACCGAGAAGCAGCTCACCAGCCTCGAGGCCGAGATCAACAAGGCCGGCAAGGGCAAGCAGCAGGACGCCGTCCGCACCTGGCTGGGGGCCAACCCGGGCATCGTCGACGAGCTCGCCCCGGTCCAGGGCGGCGCCGGTGCCACCCCGGCCGAGGCCGAGCGCCCGCTGGACGTCGCCTGGTTCCCCTGGGAGGAGGACGTCGCCGTCACCTACCTGTGGAAGAACGTCCTGGAGCGGCGCGGCTACGAGCTGAAGCTGAAGCAGATGGACGTCGGTCCCGTCTACACGGGCCTGGCCTCCGGCGACCTCGACCTCAACTTCGACGCCTGGCTGCCCTACGCCCAGAAGAACTACTGGGACAAGCACAAGAACGACCTCAACGACCTGGGCACCTGGTACGAGCCGACCTCCCTGGACATCGCGGTCCCCGCGTACGTGAAGGACGTCAAGTCGATCGCGGACCTCAAGGGCAAGGGCGACGTCTTCGACGGGAAGATCATCGGCATCGAGCCCGGCACCGGTCAGATGCAGCTGCTCAAGAACGAGGTCATGCCGGGCTACGGCCTGGAGGACGAGTACAAGGTCGTCGACGGCTCCACGCCGGCGATGCTGGCCGAGCTGAAGCGCGCCCTCTCCAAGAAGGAGCCGATCGCGGTCGTCCTGTGGTCGCCGCACTGGGCGTACAGCGACTACGAGCTGACCAAGCTGAAGGACCCCAAGAAGGCCTTCGGTGAGGGCAACACGATCCGCACCATCTCCAGCAAGGCGTTCCCCGAGCAGTACCCGCAGCTCACCGAGTGGATCAAGGGCTTCCACATGACCGAGGACGAGCTCGGCACCCTGGAGGCCGAGATCAAGGACCGCGGTCAGGGCAAGGAGGAGGAAGCCGTCGCCGCCTGGCTGGAGGAGCACCCGGACATGGTCGGCCGGATGACCCCGCAGTAACACCCGGTAGCACGGCACCGGTACGGGCTCCCGTACCGACCGCCCCCGAGGGGTGGGCCCGGCACGCGCCTCCTGACAGGGCGCGGCCGGGCCCACCCCTCGAGCCGTCCGCGACCGGGACACGGTAAGGATTTGGCCAACCACGGAGCGCCAACCCCCTGCCTGAGCCCGCGTCGCCGAGGCGTGAGGGGCTGGCGGGAACACGGAGGGCGCTCCGCGCCTTGAACGGATGAGGTGCACGGTGCGTCGGACGGGCCGCCCGTGAGATGGCGAGAAATGTGAGGTCCTGGCCACCGCACCGTGACGTCGATGTGACGGCCGCATGAAACGGTTTGCCGAACATGCGTAGGGTGCAGAGAACTCATCAGGGTACGGCGACGGGTGGAGGAGGGAGCCGGAGCGATGGGCGACCACAAGGATCAGCACCTTCGGGTGGGCGCGGCCGTGCGGCGGCGGCGCCGCGCCCTCGAGCTCACCCTCGCCGTCGTGTCCGAGCGCAGCGGCCTGTCCGTGCCGTTCCTGAGTCAGATCGAGAACGACCGGGCGCGGCCCAGCCAGAGTTCCCTGGAGAAGGTGGCCGACGCGCTGCGCACCACCGCCGTGGAGCTGCTCGCCGCCGCCGACCCCGCGTGCAGCGTGGACGTGGTCCGGGCCGAGGACCCCGATCCGGAGCTGGCGCCCAAGGTGCGCTCCCTGGTGCGCGGACACCACCAGATGCACGCCTCCGAGTTCACCGGGGACCACGACGCCGGCCGCGAACTGCAGTACCGCAACGACCAGCTGATGTTCGTGACCGAGGGCGCCGTGGAGATCGAGGCCGAGGGCCGCGCCTACCGGCTGGGGCGTGGCGACACGCTGTACCTCACCGGAGGCGTACGGCACCGGTGGCGGGCCACGGTGCCCGACACCCGGCTGATCGTGGTCGCCGTCGCCGAGCACATCGAGGCGGTACGGGACGGGCCGCGCCGGTGAGGACACGGGGCGGGGGTGCGATGAGGGCACGGGCGGGAGTGCGATGAGGGTCGTCTCCCTCGTACCGTCGCTGACCGAGGCCGTGGCGCTCACGGTCCCGGGGGTCCTGACCGGCGCCACCGACTGGTGCACCCACCCGGCCGGCCTCGACGTCGTACGCGTCGGAGGCACGAAGAACCCGAAGACCGAGCGGATCCTCACCCTCGCCCCCGACCTGGTGGTCGCCAACGAGGAGGAGAACCGCGCCCCCGATCTCGACGCCCTGCGCGCCGCGGGCGTCGAGGTGCTGGTGACCGAGGTCCGCACCGTGCCGCAGGCCTTCACCGAACTGGAGCGGGTACTGGCCGCCTGCGGGTCGCCGTCCCGGCCCCGCTGGCTGGACGAGGCGGAGGCGGCCTGGTCGGCCGTCCCACCGTCACCCCCGAAGCGGCGTGCCACGGCCGTCGTCCCGATCTGGCGCAGGCCCTGGATGGTGCTGGGCCGCGACACCTTCGCGGGCGACGTACTGGCCCGCCTGGGCATCGACCACCTCTACGCCGGCCACGCGGAGCGCTACCCGAAGGTCCCGGTCGAGGAGTTGCGGGAGGCCCGCCCGGACGTCGTGGTCCTGCCGGACGAGCCGTACCGCTTCACCGCCGACGACGGCCCGGAGGCCTTCCCCGGCCTGCCCTGCGCGCTCGTCGACGGGCGGTACCTCACGTGGTACGGGCCGTCGCTGGCCGAGGCGCCCCGGGCGCTGGGCGCGGCCCTGCGAGCAGCGCGCCGCTGACCAGGCCGCGCGCGGTGTGCACGGCGGCGACGGCCCAGGCGGCGACGAGGACGGCGTACAGGACGACGGTGAGCCCGTCGTAGACGGCGAGCCCCGTGCGCCGGGCCAGCGCCTCGGCGCCGGTGACACAGGTGCCCACCGGGAAGGTGAACGACCACCACGTCATCGAGAAGCCCATGCCCTCCCGCCGCGCCCGTACGACGTGTGCGGTGGCCAGGCACAGCCACATCAGCGCGAAGCCCATCACGGGCACGCCGTACAGGACGGCGAGAACCCCGAAACCCTCGGCGTACGGGCCGGGCACGACCCCGGGGGCCACGTCCGCGAACTTCCCCACGGCGGTCGTCGACTGCCCCAGCGGGCCCAGCACCAGGAACAGCGACGGCGTGAGCGCGAGCGGCAGCGGACCGCCGGTGAGCAGCCGGCCGAAGATCACCGGCAGCGTCACCAGGGTCGCGAGCAGACTCACCCCGAACATCGCGACACAGGCGAGCAGCAGCGTCTGACGGGGCTGCCCCGGCGGGAGGTGCGGGACCAGCAGCGGTCCGACGGCCGCGGACACCATCGGCGCGACGAGCGGCAGCAGCCACACGGGACTGGCCTGCCCCGGCTCGATCCGATGCCGTACGGCCATCAGGTACGGCACGGCGACCGCCGCCGCGAGCCCGATGACCGTACCGGCGGTGAACAGCACGGTGTCCAGGGCGACGGCGGCCCGGGTGCCGATCCAGTCCCGTCCGACGGTCACGGAGCCGCCTCCGACGGCCAGCAGGGCCATTGACAGACAGCCGTAGAAGGGGGCCGCCGCCGGGTCGAGGAGATGGGCGCGGGCCTGGTCGCGGTGGTGGAGCCAGTGCAGGGACCGGGCCACCAGCAGGGCCGCCAGCGCGGCGAGGGACAGCGCCCAGACCGCGGTGCACACGGCGCGCAGCCCGGGCACGTGCCAGGGGAGCGCGGCTCCCGCGGTCCCGACGATGGAGGTGCCCATGACGCACGCGTACCAGTTGGGCCCGAGATGGCGGACGGCCGGGGCGCGCCGGCTCGGGGCGGCGGGAGCGGACAGGGGCTGGGCTGCGGTGACCATGCGCCCACGGTCTCGGTGGTCGAATCCCCTGACCAGGGGCCACGTCCCTATGACGGCATAAGCTGGAGTTATGAGCAGCGGTGCGGGTGGTACGGGCGGCGCGGGCGGTACGGAGGGCGGACAGGAGGCGCCGGGGCGGCACGCGGCGGGCTCGCTGGCGCACCGGGTGCCGGATCTCGGGGCGATGGAGCTGCTGCTGGCTGTGGCGCGGCTGGGCAGCCTCGGCGGGGCGGCGCGCGAGCTGGGCGTCACGCAGCCGGCCGCCAGCAGTCGTATCCGCTCGATGGAACGCCAGCTGGGGGTGGCGCTGGTGGACCGGTCGCCGCGCGGTTCCCGGCTCACCGACGCCGGCGCGCTGGTCACGGACTGGGCGCGCCGGATCGTGGAGGCGGCCGAGGCGTTCGACGCGGGCGCGCAGGCGCTGCGGGACCGACGGGACTCGCGGCTGCGGGTGGCGGCGAGCATGACGATCGCGGAGTACCTGCTGCCGGGCTGGCTGGTCGCGCTGCGCTCCCAGCTGCCGGACACGGCGGTCTCGCTGCTCGCCGGGAACTCCGCGGCGGTGGCGGAGCGCCTGCTGTCCGGCGAGGCCGACCTGGGTTTCGTGGAAGGGGTGAGTGTCCCGGCGGGCCTCGACTCGGCCGTCATCGCCCGTGACCGGCTGATCGTCGTGACCGCGCCGGGCCACCCGTGGGCCCGCCGCCGGCGCCCGCTCGCGGCGGCGGAACTGGCGGCGACCCCGCTGATCCTCCGGGAGAAGGGTTCGGGCACCCGGCAGGTCCTGGACGCGGCCCTGGGCGGTCTGGCCCGCCCGCTGATCGAACTCTCGTCGACCACCGCGGTGAAGGCGGCGGCCGTGAGCGGCGCGGGCCCCTCCGTCCTCAGCGAACTCGCCGTCGGCGAGGAGCTCACCACCCGGCGCCTGGTGAGCGTGCCCGTGGCGGACGTCGCGCTGGCCCGCGACCTACGAGCGGTGTGGCCCACGGGCCACCGCCCGACGGGCCCGGCCCGGCAACTGCTGTCACTGACGCGGGGGTAGATCTGCCGGCGGAGTCCAGGGCGGGCTCGCCCCGAGGACTCTCACAGGCGGGGCGCGCCGGGTGCTCCGCCAGGGCCGGGGCCGGCGGTGGGGCCCGGCCCCGGCTCGCGCACCCTTGCGCCCTCTCGGGCGCGCCGGCCGCCGTCACCGGGTCCGAGGACTCGTTCCCGGCATCGCCGGAGTGGTCTCGGCTCGGACCGGCCGCGCCGCGTCCACCAGTGCCCGCATCACCCGTACGTCCTTGTCCATCTCCGGATGCCACTGCACGCCGAGGACCCAGCCCGGGGCGGACGGCAGTTCCAGGGCCTCCACGGTGCCGTCCGCAGCGTGGGCCGACGCGACGAGACCCGTGCCGAGCCGGTCCACCGCCTGGTGGTGGTACGTCGGCACGAACATCTCCTCGGGGACGACACCGGCGTACAGCGACCCCGGCACCGGTGTGACCGGGTGGCCCCCGAACACGCCCACCACCTCGGCGTGGCCGTCGATGTGCTGGACGAGGGTGCCGCCCAGGGCGACGTTGAGCAGCTGCATGCCCCGGCAGATGCCCAGCAGCGGCACGCGCGCGGCCAGGGCCGCCTCGATGAGCGCCAGCTCCCACGTGTCCCGGGCCCGGGCCGGCGGGCCGGTGTGCGGGCCGGGCTCGGCGCCGTAGCGGACGGGTTCCACGTCCGGGCCGCCCGCGATCGCCAGCCCGTCGAGGCGGGCGACGGCGGCGGCGGCGTGCTCCGGCGCGTCCGGCGGAAGCATCACGGCCAGTCCACCCGCCCGCTGCACGAGCCGCGGATACCCGGCCGGCAACAGCGCCGCCTCCAGCTCCCACACGCCCCAGCGCGCCCCGGACTCCAGATACGTACTGACGCCGATCAGCGGCCTGCCCGCCATCCGACCTCCCGGTAACCAACCGTCGATGACCTGTCGGTGAATCGTCTTGCCAATGGGTCGCCCTCACACCTTTGCCGCGCGAGACGGAGGACACGTACGCGCAGGACCGCACGCGCGGGGCACTCATGTCAGAAACCCGCGCAGCAGCGCCGCCGTCCCCGCACAGTGCTCCCGCGCGATCTCCCGCGCCCCCTCCGCGTCCCCGTCGAGCACCGCGTCCACCAGCGCGATGTGCTGCCGCTGGGAGTGCTCCAGGTTGCGCACCAGCAGCGGAATGCAGTCCAGCAGGTCGTTCAGGGTGGCCCGGACGGCCGCGTACTGCGCCGCCAGGGCCGGTGAGCCGCACAGTTCCGCGAGGGTGAGATGCAGCATCGTGTCCAGCCGCCGGTACTGCGCCAGAGGGGCGTCCCGCGTGCCGGCCAGCGCCTCGCGCAGCCGCGCCGCCCGCGCGTCCGTCAGCCCGTGCGCCGCGCACAGCCCGGCCGCGCCCACCTCCAGCACCTCCCGGAAGCGCAGCACGTCCTCGACGTCGACCCCCGCGACCCGGCGCCGCAGCTCGTCCTCGCCGCCCGCGTCCGTGCGCGGCAGCACGAACGTTCCGCCATACCGGCCGCGCCGCGCCTGGACCAGCCCCTGGTCCTGGAGCACCCGCAACACCTCGCGCAGTGTGACCCGGCTGATCCCCAGCCGCTCCGCCAGCTCCCGCTCGGCCGGCAGCCGCTCGCCCGCGGACACCAGGCCCAGCCTGACGACCTGGAGGATCTGCTCCAGCGCCTCCTCGAAGCCGTTGCCCGCCCGCACCGTCCGCAGCACCGGTGCGAGCCGGTCCGTCACACTCCCGCCGGTTTCCTCCGGCATGCGGCCGTGCCCCCTTCCCAAGCAATGGTTGCCCGCCATACCTTATGGCTCCCGGCCACAAGGAGGCTCTCCCCGTGCCAGACCGCACACCCCCACTCGGGGTCGAGGAACTGCACGCCCTCGTCGCCGCCGGTGACATCGACACCGTCGTCCTGGCCTTCCCGGACATGCAGGGACGCCTCCAGGGCAAGCGGTTCGCCGCGCGCTTCTTCCTCGACGAGGTCCTCGGACACGGCACCGAGGGCTGCAACTACCTCCTCGCCGTCGACGCCGACATGAACACCGTCGACGGCTACGCGATGTCCTCCTGGGACCGCGGCTACGGCGACTTCGCCATGCACGCCGACATGGACACCCTGCGCCGCCTGCCGTGGAACGAGGGCACCGCGTTCGTCGTCGCCGACCTCGCCTGGCAGGACGGCTCCCCGGTGATCGCCGCTCCCCGCCAGATCCTGCGCCGCCAGCTGGAGCGGCTCGCCGAGCACGGCTGGACCGCGCGGGCCGGCACGGAGCTGGAGTTCATCGTCTTCCGCGACACCTACGAACAGGCCTGGGACTCCGGCTACCGAGCCCTGACCCCGGCCAACCAGTACAACATCGACTACTCGGTGCTCGGCACCGGCCGCGTCGAGCCCCTGCTGCGCCGCATCCGCAACGAGATGACCGGCGCGGGCCTCACCGTCGAGTCCGCCAAGGGCGAGTGCAACCCCGGCCAGCACGAGATCGTCTTCCGCTACGACGAGGCCCTGGTCACCTGCGACCAGCACGCGGTCTACAAGACCGGCGCCAAGGAGATCGCCGCCCAGGAGGGCATGTCCCTCACCTTCATGGCCAAGTACAACGAGCGCGAGGGCAACTCCTGCCACGTCCACCTCTCCCTCACCGACGCCGACGGCGACGGCGTCATGGCCGGCGAGGGGGAGGGCGGCATGTCCGAGGTCATGCGGCACTTCCTCGCCGGACAACTGGTGGCGCTGCGCGAGTTCTCCCTCCTCTACGCCCCCCACATCAACTCCTACAAGCGCTTCCAGCCCGGGTCCTTCGCCCCGACCGCCGTCGCCTGGGGCCACGACAACCGCACCTGCGCCCTGCGCGTCGTCGGCCACGGCCGCTCCCTGCGCTTCGAGAACCGGCTCCCCGGCGGCGACGTCAACCCGTACCTCGCGGTGGCGGGCATGGTCGCGGCCGGACTGCACGGCGTCGAACAGCGGCTGGAACTGCCCGAGCCGTGCCGGGGCAACGCCTACACCGCCGGTTACGAGCACGTCCCCACCACGCTGCGCGAGGCCGCCGAGCTCTGGGAGAACAGCACCCTCGCCAAGGCCGCCTTCGGGGACGAGGTCGTCGCCCACTACCGCAACATGGCGCGCGTCGAACTCGACGCCTACGACGCCGCCGTCACGGACTGGGAGCTGCGCCGCTCCTTCGAACGCATGTGAGGCACCCCTTGTCCCACGAGCTGCATGAACTGCGTGTACTGAACCCCGCCACCGAAGAGGTCGTCGCCACCGTCCCCGCCGCCTCCGCGGCCGACGTCGACGCCGCCGTCCTACGGGCCGCCCGGGCGCAGACCACCTGGGCCGCCCTCGCTCCCGGCGACCGCGCCCGGCTGCTGCGCCGCTTCGCCACCGCCGTCGACGAGCACCTGGAGGAACTGGCCCGGCTGGAGGTCCGCGAGGCCGGGCACACCATCGGCAACGCCCGCTGGGAGGCGGGCAACGTCCGTGACCTGCTCGACTACGCCGCCGGGGGAGTGGAGCGGCTCACCGGACGGCAGATCCCGGTCGCCGGCGGCCTGGACGTGACGATCCTCGAACCGCTCGGCGTCGTCGGCGTCATCGCGCCCTGGAACTTCCCCATGCCGATCGCCGCCTGGGGCACCGCGCCGGCCCTGGCGGCGGGCAACGCCGTGCTCCTCAAGCCCGCCGAGACGACCCCGCTGACCGCGCTCCGCCTGGCCGAGCTGGCCCTGGCGGCCGGACTGCCCGAGGGCCTGTTCCAGGTGCTGCCCGGACACGGGCCCGTCGCGGGCGACGCGCTCGTCGGACACCCGGGCGTGGCGAAGATCGTCTTCACCGGGTCGACGACGGTCGGCCGGCGGGTGGCGGCCAAGGCCGCGGCGCTCCTCAAGCCCGTCACCCTCGAACTCGGCGGCAAAAGCCCCAACATCGTCTTCGCCGACGCCGACATCGAGGCAGCAGCCGCCGCCACGCCCATGTCCTTCCTCGACAACTCCGGCCAGGACTGCTGCGCCCGCACCCGAGTCCTGGTCCAGCGCTCGGTGTACGACCGCTTCCTCGGCCTCCTCGCCCCCGCGATCGAGTCCGTCCTCGTCGGCGACCCGGCCGACGAACGGACCGACATGGGCCCCCTGATCTCCCGGGCCCAACTGGACCGCGTCCGCTCCTACGTCCCCGCCGACGCCGACGGCATCCGCGGCAAGGCCCCCGAGGGCGGCCCCGGTTTCTGGTTCCCGCCCACCGTCCTGACCGGCGTCGACGCGCACGCGCGCGTGGCCGTCGAGGAGGTCTTCGGACCCGTCGCCGTCGTCCTGCCCTTCGAGGACGAGGCCGACGCGATCCGCCTGGCCAACGCCACCGACTACGGCCTGTCCGGCTCGCTCTGGACTCGGGACGTCGGCCGCGCCCTGCGCGTGTCGAGCGCGGTCCGCGCCGGGAACCTGTCCGTCAACTCCCACTCCAGCGTCCGCTACTGGACGCCCTTCGGCGGCTTCGAGCAGTCCGGCCTCGGCCGCGAACTCGGCCCGGACGCGCTGACCGCGTTCACCGAGACCAAGAACGTCTTCATCAGCGACGTCTCGTCGAGCACGGAGGCCTAGCCACTCATGACCGAGGACATCATCTGCCGCCGTCTGGCCGGCCGTACCGCCGTCGTCACCGGAGCGGGCAGCGGCATCGGCCTCGCCGCGTCCCGCCGACTCGCCTCCGAGGGCGCGCACGTCGTCTGCGGCGACGTGGACGAGACCCGGGGCCGGGCCGCGGCCGAGGAGACCGGCGGCACCTTCGTCAAGGTCGACGTCACCGACCCCGAGCAGGTCGAGGCACTGTTCGAGGCCGCGTACGCCACCTACGGCAGCGTCGACGTCGCGTTCAACAACGCCGGTATCTCCCCGCCCGACGACGACTCCATCCTGGAGACCGGTCTGGAGGCCTGGCAGCGCGTCCAGGAGGTCAACCTCACCTCCGTCTACCTGTGCTGCAAAGCCGCCATCCCCTACATGCGGCGCCAGGGCAGGGGGTCCATCATCAACACCGCGTCCTTCGTGGCCCGGATGGGCGCGGCGACCTCGCAGATCTCGTACACCGCGTCCAAGGGCGGCGTCCTCGCCATGTCGCGTGAACTGGGCGTGCAGTTCGCGCGGGAGGGCATCCGCGTCAACGCCCTCTGCCCCGGCCCGGTCAACACGCCGCTGCTGCGGGAACTGTTCGCCAAGGACCCGGAGCGGGCCGCTCGCCGCCTCGTCCACATCCCGCTCGGACGGTTCGCCGAGGCCGAGGAGATCGCCGCCGCCGTCGCGTTCCTGGCCAGCGACGACTCCTCCTTCGTGAACGCCACCGACTTCCTGGTGGACGGCGGGATTTCCGGGGCGTACGTCACACCGCTGTAGCCGGGCGCGGACGGCGTCCTAAAGTGCCGGAATGAGCATGACGCCGCCGCCCGGCTGGTACCGCGATCCGTCGGCCCCGCACCAGGAACGCTGGTGGGACGGCACGACCTGGACGGAGTACCGGCGCACGCCCGGGGCCACCGGGTACGGCGCGGCCCAGCCGCCGCTCGACCAACGGCCACCGCGGCAGCCGATGAGCCGACAGCCGCGGCCGGACGGTGGCACCGGGCGCGGCAAGGCCGTAGCCCTCGGCACCGCCGCGGCCGTGCTGGTCGCGGCGGTCGTCACCGGCTTTCTCGTCCTCGGCGAGGACGACGACGGCGCCTTCGGGGCGCAGGCCCCGTCGGCCACGGGGACCGCCACCGGCCCGGCACCGGCGAGCACGGAGCCGGCCCCCTCGCCGACGCCCTCCGAACCCTCCGCCGACGACCCGGCCGTGGTCGAGGACCCGCTCAACGGCATCACCTTCCCGCTGCCGGACGGTTGGGTCCGACCGGAGCACGTCGCCCAGAACGACGTCATGATGACCACGGACGGCACCTACGACTGCCCCGCCGACGGCAGTGTGTGCCGGCACGGTCTCGTCATCTCCCGCACCGTCACGGCGAACGCCGAGTCCGACCCGAAGGCCCTCGCCCAGCAGGACATCGAGGACGCCGCCGACGACGCCTACGACCGCGACCTGATCGGCAACAAGCCCTTCGGCGGCATCGAGTCCCACGAGGAGGTGGCGTCCGGGCCGGTCGCGGTGGCCGGACGCGCCGGGTACTACGTGCGCTGGCGGGTGACGACGGCCAAGGGCCCCGGCGGGTACGTGCAGTCGCTGGTGTTCCCCTCCACCGTCGGCACGGAGTCCCCGATCGTCGTCCGCTACGTCTTCGACGCCGGCGCGGACGGGCCGCCGCTCGACGTCATGGACCGGATCACCGAGGGCATCCGGCCCGTCGGCGACGCGGACACGGGCGGCGGGGTCGGCAGCGGCATCGGCCCGTCGAGCTGACCAGGCCGGGGCCGAGGAAGGGGCGCCACTCCTTACAGGAAGGCGTGTCCCTCGCCCCGGTACGTCGGCACCGACGCCGTCACCGCGTCCCCCTCCACCAGGTGCAGCGCGTCGAACCGCTCGCACAGCTCACCGGCCTTGGCGTGCCGGAACCACACCTTGTCGCCGATGAGGAGGTCGTCGGCGGGCGATCCGATCAGCGGCGTCTGCACCTCGCCGGCGCCCTCCTGGGAGTCGTAGCGCAGCCCCTCGGGGAGATACGGCACCGGCAGCCGGTCGGCGCCGGGTGCGCCGGAGGCCGGATAGCCACCGCCGAGGACGGCCACGACCCCGACCCCCGGCCGCCGTACGACGGGCTGGGCGAACAGGGCCGCCGGACGGCCCCGGAACGACGTGTAGTTGTCGAACAGCCGTGGCACGTACAGCCCGGACCCGGCGGCGATCTCCGTGACCGCGTCCTCCGCTGCGGTGTGCTGCACGCTGCCCGTGCCGCCGCCGTTGACGAACTCGAGGCCGGGCACCACGGCCCGGACCGCCCGCACCACCGCGGCCCGCCGCTCGGCGAGTTCCCGGCGGGCGGCGGCCTGCATCAGCCGCACCGCCCGCGACCGCAGCGGCCGGCCGGCCACCGCGTCCCCGACCCCGGCGACATGGCCCTCGTACGCCATGATGCCGACGACCTCGAACCCCGGCCGGCGAGCCACCGCACGGGCCAGATCTGCGATCTGGGCGGGGGAGTGCAGCGGGGAGCGCCGGGCCCCGACCCGCACCCGCCCGCCGAGCAGCCTCAGCGAGGTGTCCAACTCCAGGCAGACCCGCACGACTTCCCGGCCGCCGTCGCGCGCGGCGTCGATGAGGTTCAGCTGCGCCGCGTCGTCGATCATCACGGTCACGGCGGAGGCGAGCTTGGGGTCGGCGGTCAGCTCGGCGTACCGGGCGCGGTCCGCCGACGGATAGGCGAGGAGGATGTCCTCGAATCCGGAGCGCGCCAGCCACAGGGACTCGGCCAGCGTGAACGACATGACGCCCGCGAAACCGTCCCTGGCCAGGGCGCGTTCGAGCAGGGCCCGGCAGCGTACGGACTTGCTGGCGACCCGGATCGGCTTCCCGCCGGCCCGGCGGACCAGGTCGTCCGCGTTGGCGTCGAAGGCCTCCAGGTCCACGATCGCCACAGGGGCGTCCAGATGGGCGGTGACCCGGTCGTAACGGGCCCGGTCAGCGGCGCGCGCAGTCATGAACGCAGCCTGCCAGACAGGATTACCGCAGGGTAGGGGGACGTTCCGGGCCAATGCCACGGGCGCGCGGACTGGTTCCCCGCCGGGTGGGGTCACGCCGTAGAGTGACGCGCACGCACGGCGCGACGGCCCGGGCGGCGGGGCTCCGGGGCCTCGCCGGGATGGCGGTCGGCCCGTGCGGGTATGCGTGCCCGGGGACGGATCGGTCCGCGCCGGGCCGGGCCAGGAGACCACATCACCGGCCCGCGTCGGAGAACGGCCCGGGCCCGAGGAAACGGGGGGTGCATGAGCACGGAAGCGCGCCGCGCCTCCCTCCCCCCGCACCACCCGCACCCCTCGACCCCACCTCGCCCCGACACCCTCCCGGCCACCGGCACCCCGCCGCGCCCGGACACGCCCTCGCGCCCGGACACGCCCTCGCGCCCGGACACGCCCTCGCGCCCGGACACGCCCTCGCGCCCGGACACGCCCCCTCGCCCGGACACGCCCTTTCGCGCCGACGTGCCGTCTCGTCGCGCCGCCGACGTGCCCCCCGCCGCCGACGTGCCCCCCGCCGCCGACGTGCCCCCCGGCACCGACGTGCCCCCCGGCACCGACGTGCGCCCCGGTACACCGTCCCGCCCAGGCACGCCCCCGCGCGCCGACGCGCGCCCTGGTGCGCCGGCCCGCCCGGCCGTCCCGCCACGCCCGGACACCCCGCCACGCCCTGCCGCCCCGCCACGCCCCGCGCCGACGCCGGCGGCGGGCGAGGACGGAGCCCTGGGGAACGCCCGGCCGCCCTCCCCGCGATTCCGTTCCGCCCGCTCCCGCGTCACCGACCCCGCGCCCCCGCCACCGCGCGCCTCCGCCCGCTTCCCCGACGCCCCGCCGGCCGTCGGCCACCAGGCCCCGGGCGAGAGCGGTCGGTCACAGGCGGCCCGCACCACCGGGTCCCCGCCACACCGTACGGGCGCCCCCGCGAACTGCCCGCCTGGAGACACCGCCTCGCAGGCGGAACCGCCGCGGCGTCCGGCCGGTCCTCCCGGCCACCGCCCCGGCGTCCCCGCGGAGACCCCGTCCGAGACGACCAGACGCCTCCGGCCGATCCCTCCGGAGCCGGTGCCGGAGCCGGTGCGGGAACCGGAGTGGGAGCGGGAACCGGAGTGGGAGCGGCAGGAGCCGGGGCAGAAGGGGCGGCCGGCGGCCGAGTCGTCGGCCGGCTCCGTGGGCGCTCCCGACCCCGCCCTGTCCTGGAGCGCCCCCGTGGTGTCCGGTGACGGGCGGCCACGTGTGTCGTTCGGGGAGCCCGAGGGGTACGACGGGCTCGCCCGGCCGCGTCCGCTCGGTGGGCGGCTGCGGCCCCAGGCCGTCGCCGCGGCCGTCTGCCTCGTGCTCGGCATGGGACTCGTCACCGGTGCCGTCACCGGCAGCTGGCTCGCCGGCGACTCCGGGGACGGCGGCGCGCGCAGTGCGTTCACCGAGGCCGCGGGGCTGTGGCACAGCGTCCCGGTCGACCGGCTGTTCCCGCCCACCGTGCAGGGGCAGGGCGCCGGGCCCGGCGGCGCCGACCGCACCTGGACACGGGTCGCCGTCGCCCCCGACAGCGGCTGCGAGCGCGCCTTCGACCCGCTGCTGGCCAAGGTGCTCGAGCCGGCCGGCTGCCGGCGCCTGCTGCGCGCCACCTACACCGACGCCACCCAGAGCTACGTCACCACCGTGGGCCTGCTCTTCGCCAAGGCCGACGCCGCCGCCATGACCTCACTGGCGGGAAGGTTCGAGAAGGAGGGCCTGGGCCGCCGCGCCGACCTCATGCCGCTGCCGTACGCCGCGAAGGACACCGCCGCCGCCGGCTTCGGCGCCCGGCAGCGGGCCGCGTGGACCGTCTCCGTCCTCACCGACGCCCCCGTCGTCGTCTACGCCGTCTCCGGCTGGGCCGACGGCCGCGCCGTCGACGAGCCGGAACCCGCCGAGGAGGCCATGGAGCCCGGCGCCACCTCGGCCCCCGCCCAGGCCGGCCTCGGCCACGAGGCGCGGGGCCTCGCCGACCGCGTCGAACGCGCCCTGCGCAAGAACGTCGGCCCGGCCACGGAGCACCCGTCGTGAAACCCATCGGCACCGTCGTGCACCCCATCGGCACCGTCGTGAACACCGCCGGGACCCGGACCCGCAGGACAGCGGCCCTGAGCCTCCTCCTCGCCGCCGCCCTCGTCCTCGTCCCGGCACCCGCCGCGCACGCCGACGGCATCCGCGCCCAGCAGTGGGCCCTGGACGCCATGCACACCCAGGAGGCATGGCGCACCACCAAGGGCGCCGGCGTCACCGTCGCCGTCCTGGACACCGGCGTCGAGGCCGACCACCCCGATCTGGCCGGCAATGTCCTTCCCGGCAAGGACCTGGTCGGCTTCGGCGCGAGCGAGGGCGACCGTGAATGGGCCCGGCACGGCACCGCCATGGCCGGGATCATCGCCGGTCACGGCCACGGGCCCGGCGACTCCGAGGGGGTCATGGGCATCGCCCCCCAGGCGAAGATACTGCCGCTGCGCGTGATCCTGGAGGACGGCGACGACTCCCGCGCCAAGGCCCGCAAGACCCGCGGCAACGCCCTCGCCGAGGGCATCCGCTGGGCCGCCGACCACGGCGCCGACATCGTCAACCTCTCCCTCGGCGACGACTCCGCCTCCGCCCACCCCGAACCCGCCGAGGACGAGGCCATCCAGTACGCGCTGAAGAAGGGCGTGGTCGTCGTCGCCTCGGCCGGCAACGGCGGCGAGAAGGGCGACCACATCTCCTACCCGGCCGCCTACCCGGGCGTGATCGCCGCGACCGCGGTCGACCGCTACGGAACCCGCGCCTCCTTCTCCACCCGCCGCTGGTACGCCACGGTCAGCGCACCCGGCGTCGACGTGATCATCGCCGACCCCGACCACCGGTACTACGAGGGCTGGGGCACCAGCGCCGCCTCCGCCTTCGTCTCGGGTGCCGCCGCCCTGGTGAAGTCGGCCCATCCGGACCTCACCCCGGCCCAGGTCAAGAGCGTCCTGGAGGACACGGCCCGCAACGCCCCCGCCAAGGGCCGCGACGACTCCCGCGGCTACGGCTTCGTCGACCCCGCCGCCGCCATCGAGGCGGCCGGACGCCTGAAGCCCGAGGGACTGAAGGCGGCGGCGTACGGCGAGGAGTACTTCGGCTCCGGCCCGGACGCCCCCGCCTCCGACGACGACACGTCGGCCTGGGCGGCCCCGCTGGCCGGCGGCGCGGGCGGCGTCATGATCGTCGCGGCCGTCGTCCTGTGGCGGGGCCGCCGCGAACGCTACGACGACTTCTGACCGCGTGCGCCGCCGCCCGCTACGACGACTTCCGTCCCCGGCCGCCGCCGTCCGCTACGACGACTTCTGACCGCGTGCGCCGCCGCCCGCTACGACGACTTCCGTCCCCGGCCGCCGCCGTCCGCCCCGGCGAACACGGACACCGCCGCCTTCGCCGCCGCCTCGGTCAGTGAGACCCCCTCCGCCAGGGTCGCGCTGCCCCGAGACAGCACCGCCAGCAGGTGGTCACGGCCACCCGACGTGACCCGCCCGATGCTGTTGACCACCCACAGCCCGGTGGTGCCGCGCCGCAGCCAGCCGTTCTTCAGCGCCCACGCCGCACCGTCACCCCCGTCGGCCGCCGCCGACACCCCCCACCGCTGACCGTCGGCGATCCGCCCCATCAGCCCCCGCACGTACGCCCGTGAGGCCGCGCTCAGTACCGAGCCGTCCGCCAGGAACACCTGGCGCAGCAGCGCGACCTGGTCGGCGGCCGTGGTCTGCGTCAGCCCCCACAGCGGGCCGTCCCCGCCCTCGGTTCCCGTGAGCCCGAAGCGTCTGTTCGCGGCGTCGAGCCCGTCCGCCGTCCCGATGGCCCGCCACAGCGCCGACGCCGGGTCGTTGTCGCTGTTTCCGATCATGGCGAGCGCGTACGCCTTCTCCTCGGAAGTCAGGACCCGCCCCGCGTCCTGCGCCGCCAGCAACAGCGCCGCCAGGATGTCGACCTTGACGATGCTCGCCGTGTCGAAGACACCCGCGCCATGCGAGGCGCTCTCGCCCGAGGCCGCGTCGAGCACCGCCACCGACACCTCGACGCCGTCCGCCACGGCCACCGGCGCCATGGCCGCGGCCAGCAGCGCGTCGCGGTCCACTACCGGCCCGACCGTCTCCACCGATGCCTCCCCGCCCACGGGTACCGAGGCCGACGACGATACGACGCCGCCCGCACCCGGGCGCGCGTGCGCCCCCCGATAGGCTCGGGGACCGTGGCGAACAAGAACATCCCCGACTCCGGCTACTCCGACGACGACGGCTCCGCCGACCCCCGGCTGAGCGCGGCGCTCGCCGCCTGGGCCGAGGACCGCACCGCTCTGGCGCCCGTGCTGGAAGCGCTGAAGGGGGCCCGGCTGCTCGTGCCGGTCGTGGCCGTCCTCGGTGAGGTCGAAGAGGACGAGAACGGGCTGCGCCGCGAGAAGACGAGCGACATGGCGGTGCCGACCCTGAAGGCCGGCGGCCGTACCGCCCTGCCCGCCTTCACGTCCACCGACTCGCTCGCCCGCTGGGACCCCGGCGCCCGCCCCGTCGCCGTACCCGTGCACCAGGCGTTGCGGGCCGCCGCGCACGAGAAGGCGGACACGGTCGTACTGGACCTGGCCGGGCCGGTGCCGTTCGAGCTGACCGGAAAGGTGCTGCTGGCGCTGGCCGAGGGCCGTACGACGACCGATCCGCTCGCCGACCCGGCCGTCACCCGGGCCGTACGCGCCGCCGTGGCCGCCGAGCCGGCCGTGCTCCGCGCGCACCTCGGGCCGGGACCGGCGGACGGCACGCTGGCGCTGCTCCTGGACCCCGCGGTGGACGGGGCGAAGGCCGCCCGGGACGTCGCCGGGCGACTGGCCGCCGACGAAACGCTGAGGGCCCGCCTGGAGCGCGGCCTCGACCTGGCACTGCTGCCGGCCGGGGCGACGCCGCCGGGCGAGCCCTTGTACGTGCGGGATCAGCTCTGGGTCAGCTCAGACGGTGACGCCGACGGTCACGATGACGGCTCAGCCGTAGAGACGACGGCTCAGCCGTAGATCGGGCCGGTGTACTTCTCGCCCGGACCCTGGCCCGGCTCGTCCGGGACGAGCGACGCCTCGCGGAAGGCCAGCTGGAGCGACTTCAGGCCGTCGCGCAGCGGAGCCGCGTGGAAGGAACTGATCTCGGTCGCCGTCGCGTCGAGCAGACCGGCCAGCGCGTGCACCAGCTTGCGGGCCTCGTCCAGGTCCTTGTGCGACTCGCCCTCCTCGGTCAGGCCCAGCTTCACGGCGGCGGCGCTCATCAGGTTGACGGCGACCGTCACGATCACCTCGACCGCCGGGACCTCGGCGATGTCGCGGGTCATGGCGTCGAAGTCGGGCGTCTCAGGAGGGGTCTCACTCATGCCGCACACGATAGGGCCCCGCACCGGCACTCTTGACAGCAGGAGGGGCGGGCGACACCGGTTAGCGCACGCGTTCCGGAGCTGCTAACCTTGTGTAACGACCGGTCGGACACGCACGCCCCCACGGCAGCGAGCCCGGCCCACAAGTGGAGGCTCCGAACTCCCACCTGGCCGTCCCACGGACGGCGGGTCACCGGTCAGGCGGTCCCGTCCCAGCGGCGGCGACCGGCCCGAAATCGCGCCCCGCGGCCATCGCGGCGGTGCTCCGGTAGTAGTCCGAGGAGCCCCGCCTGTGATCGTCCGGGGCATTTTTGTTGCGCCGGCGCGGTTAGGTCTATCGAACACAGACGTTACGCGGCTGTCCGCCAGACCGTCGCGTGGTGCTACCGAGGAGGATCCATCAGCGCCGAGCCCCGCATCAACGACCGGATTCGCGTTCCCGAGGTGCGACTTGTCGGTCCCAGCGGCGAGCAGGTCGGGATTGTCCCGCTTGCCAAGGCCCTGGAGCTTGCGCAGGAGTACGACCTCGATCTCGTCGAGGTCGCGGCGAACGCCCGTCCGCCCGTGTGCAAGCTCATGGACTACGGGAAGTTCAAGTACGAGTCGGCCATGAAGGCCCGTGAGGCGCGCAAGAACCAGGCGCACACGGTCATCAAGGAGATGAAGCTCCGGCCGAAGATCGACCCGCACGACTATGACACCAAGAAGGGTCACGTCGTCCGGTTCCTCAAGCAGGGCGACAAGGTCAAGATCACGATCATGTTCCGTGGTCGCGAGCAGTCCCGGCCGGAGCTCGGCTACCGACTGCTGCAGCGTCTCGCGGAGGACGTGGCCGACCTCGGGTTCATCGAGTCGAACCCGAAGCAGGACGGCCGGAACATGATCATGGTCCTCGGTCCGCACAAGAAGAAGACCGAGGCGATGGCCGAGGCTCGCCAGGCGCAGGAAGCCCGCAAGGCGGACGCGAAGGCCAACCCCGGCAAGTCGCAGAACGCCGCGGAGTCCGACGACGACGTGGAAGCCGAGGCTCCTGCCGAGGTGCAGGCCGAGGCTCCCGCCGACGCGTGACCCCCGGGGACACCGTCCCCAGGACGTAACCGATACAAGAGCGACGCTCCATCCGTGCCCGGTTTCACGACCGGGCATCGGAGCGCCACCGACGAGGAGAGAACGGCGCTATGCCGAAGAACAAGTCGCACAGCGGTGCCAGCAAGCGCTTCAAGATCACCGGCTCCGGCAAGGTGCTCCGTGAGCGCGCCGGCAAGCGCCACCTGCTCGAGCACAAGTCGTCCCGTGTGACGCGTCGCCTCACCGGCAACGCCGAGATGGCCCCGGGCGACGCCGCGAAGATCAAGAAGCTTCTCGGCAAGTGACGTCGCGGCGCCTCACTGAGCGCCGTACGTCAGGACCGGGACCCAATCGATACCGGGCCGCGTGAGGACCACCGCGGCCCCGCTACAAGGAGTTAAAAAGTGGCACGCGTCAAGCGGGCAGTCAACGCCCACAAGAAGCGCCGGGCGATCCTCGAGCAGGCCTCCGGCTACCGCGGTCAGCGTTCGCGCCTGTACCGCAAGGCCAAGGAGCAGGTCACCCACTCGCTGGTCTACAACTACAACGACCGCAAGAAGCGCAAGGGTGACTTCCGCCAGCTGTGGATCCAGCGCATCAACGCCGCTGCCCGCGCCAACGGCATCACGTACAACCGCTTCATCCAGGGCCTGAAGGCCGCCAACGTCGAGGTCGACCGCAAGATCCTCGCCGAGCTGGCCGTCAACGACCCGAACGCGTTCGCCGCGCTCGTCGAGGTCGCCCAGAAGGCGCTGCCGAGCGACGTGAACGCGCCGAAGGCCGCGTGACGCCGCGCCGGTTCTGAGCCGTCGTCGAAGGGACCCGCAGGCTTGAAGCCTGCGGGTCCCTTCGATTGCCGTCGTTCGGTTCGTCGTCCACCGCGGGCGCGTTGTGGCTGGTCGCGCCCACGCGGCGGAGCCGCACGGGGCTACAGCCCCGCGCCCCCCGGGGGCGCGTTGTAGTTCCCGTCGATCAAAACGTGAAGGTGAGCAAGAGTGCGACCCGCCAGCCCCGAGCTGATCTCTCCCCGTTCTCCCCGTGTCGCCGCCGCGCGGCGGCTCGGGAAGCGGAACTTCCGGGGCAAGGAGCGGCTGTTCCTCGCCGAGGGGCCGCAGGCCGTGCGGGAGGCGGCGGCGCACCGGGCCGACGACGCCGCCACGCTCGTCGAGGTGTTCGCCACAGTCGAGGCCGCCGAGCGCTACGCCGACATCATCGGCGCCGCCCGCGACGCCGGCGCCCGCGTCCACCTCGCCGCCGAGCAGGTGATCGAGGACATCTCCACCACCGTCACCCCGCAGGGCCTGGTCGGGGTGTGCCGGTTCCTGGACACCCCCTTCGACGAGATCCTCGCCGCCCGCCCGGCGCTCGTCGCCGTCCTCGCCAACGTCCGCGACCCCGGCAACGCCGGCACCGTGCTGCGCTGCGCCGACGCCGCCGGCGCCGAGGCCGTCGTGCTCACCGACGCCTCCGTCGACCTGTACAACCCCAAGGCCGTACGCGCCTCCGTCGGCTCCCTGTTCCACCTCCCCGTCGCCGTCGGCGTACCCGTCGAGCGGGCCGTCGCGGGCCTGAGGGACACCGGAGTGCGCGTCCTCGCCGCCGACGGCGCGGGCGAGCACGACCTCGACGCCGAGCTGGACGAGGGCACCATGGGCGGCCCCACCGCCTGGGTGTTCGGCAACGAGGCCTGGGGGCTCCCGGAGGAGACCCGCGCCCTCGCCGACGCCGTCCTGCGCGTCCCGATCCACGGGAAGGCCGAGAGTCTGAACCTCGCCACCGCCGCCGCCGTATGTCTCTACGCGTCGGCGCGTGCACAGCGCGCCGCCGGAGGGTGCCGCTCCGTCACCGAGAGCTAGTAGGGTGACCAGCTCAAGGCCCCTGCGCGGTTGAGAGGTGGGGTACGGGGATGAGCGTCGGCACGAGCAGCGCACCGGGAGCACGGCAGGCGCCGCGTCCGCCCGCGCCCCGCACACCCGGCGATCTCGCCGACCTCGGCATCGACCCGGACCAGCTGCCCGACGGTCTGGTCGTCGCGGACGAGCACGGCCGCGTCATCTGCTTCAACGCCGCCGCCGCCCGCATCACCGCCACCCCCGCCGCCGAAGCCCTCGGGCAGCGCCTGGAGAAGGCCCTGCCCCTGGAGGATCTGGAGGGCCGGCGCTGGTGGCAGCTGACCGACCCCTACGGTGGCCTCGCCATCCGCGTCCGCCAGCCCGAGCGCAACCTCCTCCTCCCCGGCGGCCGCGAGGTCCTCGTCTGCGCCCGCTACGTCCGCACCGAGCCCACCGGCCCCGTCCACCGCGTCGTCGTCACCCTGCGGGACACCGAGGCACGCCGCCGTACCGAGCGCAGCCACGCCGAGCTGATCGCCACCGTCGCCCACGAACTGCGCTCCCCGCTCACCTCCGTCAAGGGCTTCACGGCCACGCTGCTGGCCAAGTGGGAGCGGTTCACCGACGACCAGAAGCGGCTCATGCTGGAGACCGTCGACGCCGACGCCGACCGCGTCACCCGGCTCATCGCCGAACTGCTGGACATCTCACGCATCGACTCGGGCCGCCTCGAGGTCCGCCGCCAGCCCGTCGACATCGGCGCCGCCGTCGGCCGCCACATCCAGGCCTACGTCGCCGCCGGCCAGGAGGCCGACCGCTTCCTGCTCCGCCTCGGCCGGCCGCTGCCCGACCTGTGGGCCGATCCCGACAAGGTCGACCAGGTACTGAGCAACCTGCTGGAAAATGCCGTGCGGCACGGCGAGGGAACCGTCACCATTGACGTCACGCCCACGGCGTCCCCCCGCGAAGGGGAGGAGGCCGGCACGTCGGTCACGGTGAGCGACGAAGGGGCCGGCATCCCGGAGGAGTCCATGAACCGCGTCTTCACCCGTTTCTGGCGGGGCAGCAAGCGCGGTGGCACCGGCCTCGGGCTGTACATCGTCAAGGGCATCGTCGAGGCCCACGGCGGCACCATCACGGTCGGCCGTGCCCCCGGCGGCGGCGCCCAGTTCCGATTTACGTTGCCCGTGGCGGCTCCCGCGTATCTCACCTGAGACGGTCCGGGACCCCACGGGCGCATTCGCCTTCCTTCACCCCGTTAGACTCGGCCTCTGGCACCTTTGTGTCCTGCAGGCGGAGACGCTCGGACGGAGACGATCGGACGGAGACGCTCCGTCACGGAGATGCCGCGTCACACGGACGCTTCGTCCACGAGCCGGTGACGGGGACCATCAGCACGGGGCACCTCCCAGCGACAGCTGGGGGACAATCGGAAGCACGGGAAGAGATGTCGGCACCGAATAAGTCTTACGACCCTGTCGAGGTCGAGGCGTTGAAACCGGAAGAGATCGAGCGCATGCGGGACGAGGCGCTCGCCGCCTTCGCCGCAGCGAGCTCCCTCGACGCGCTCCAGGAGGCCAAGGTCGCCCACACCGGCGGCACCTCCCCGCTGGCGCTGGCCAACCGAGAGATCGGCGCCCTGCCCCCGCAGGCCAAGGCCGAGGCCGGCAAGCGCGTCGGCATGGCCCGCGGCGCCGTGAACAAGGCGCTGGCCACTCGCCAGGAGGAGCTGGAGGCCGAGCGTGACGCGCGCGTCCTGGTCGAGGAGGCCGTGGACGTCACGCTGCCCTACGACCGCGTACCGGCCGGCGCCCGCCACCCCCTCACCACGCTCTCCGAGCGCATCGAGGACGTCTTCGTCGCCATGGGCTACGAGGTCGCCGAGGGCCCCGAGGCCGAGGCCGAGTGGTTCAACTTCGACGCCCTGAACATCGGCCCGGACCACCCGGCCCGCGGCGAGGCCGACACCTTCTTCGTCGAGGGCCCGGGCGGCGGCACCGAGTCCGGCGTCGTGCTGCGCACCCACACCTCGCCCGTGCAGATCCGCTCCGCGCTCGCCCGCGAGCTGCCGGTCTACGTGATCTGCCCCGGCCGCGTGTACCGCACCGACGAGCTGGACGCCACGCACACCCCGGTCTTCCACCAGGTCGAGCTGCTCGCCATCGACGAGGGCCTGACCATGGCCGACCTCAAGGGCACCCTGGACCACATGGTCCAGTCGCTCTTCGGCGCGGAGATGAAGACCCGGCTGCGGCCGAACTTCTTCCCCTTCACCGAGCCGTCCGCCGAGATGGACATGCTCTGCTACGTCTGCAAGGGCGCGTCCGTCGGCAACCCCGACCGGCCCTGCCGCACCTGCTCCAGCGAAGGCTGGATCGAGCTCGGCGGCTGCGGCATGGTCAACCCGCGGGTGCTCACCGCCTGCGGCGTCGACCCGGAGAAGTACAGCGGCTTCGCCTTCGGGTTCGGCATCGAGCGGATGCTGATGTTCCGCCACAACGTCGAGGACATGCGAGACATGGTCGAGGGTGACGTGCGCTTCACCCGGCCGTTCGGGATGGAGATCTGATGCGGGTCCCGCTTTCTTGGCTGCGGGAGTACGTCGACCTGCCGGCCACGCAGACCGGCCGCGACGTCCAGGCCAAGCTCATTTCGGCCGGACTCGAGGTCGAGACCGTCGAACACCTCGGTGCCGACCTCAAGGGCCCCCTCGTCGTCGGCCAGGTGCTGACCATCGAGGAGCTGGAGGGCTTCAAGAAGCCGATCCGCTTCTGCACCGTCGACGTCGGACAGGCCAACGGCACCGGCGAGCCCCAGGAGATCGTCTGCGGCGCCCGGAACTTCGCCGTCGGCGACAAGGTCGTCGTGGTCCTCCCCGGCGCCACCCTGCCGGGCGGCTTCTCGATCAGCGCCCGCAAGACCTACGGCAAGACGTCCCACGGCATGATCTGCTCCGGCGACGAGCTGGGCATGGGCGACGACGGCACCCACGGCATCATCGTGCTGCCGCCGGAGACCGAGGTCGGCAAGGACGCCATCGAGCTGCTGGAACTGGTCGACGAGGTCCTGGACATCGCGGTGACCGCCAACCGAGGCGACTGCCTGTCCATCCGCGGCGTCGCCCGCGAGACCGCCATCGCCTACGGCCTGCCGCTGCGCGACCCGGCCCTGCTCGACGTGCCAGGACCGAACGCCTACGGCTACCCGGTGAAGATCGCCGATCCCACCGGCTGCGACCGCTTCACCGCCCGCACGGTGACCGGCCTCAGCACCGAGGCACGCTCCCCGATCTGGCTCCAGCGCCGGCTGCAGAAGGTCGGCATGCGCCCGATCTCGCTCGCCGTCGACGTCACCAACTACGTGATGATGGAGCTCGGCCAGCCGCTGCACGCCTACGACCGCTCCCTGGTCCAGGGCACCATCGGCGTACGCCGGGCCGAGGAGGGCGAGAAGATCGTCACCCTCGACGGCACCGAGCGGAAGCTGCACGCCGAGGACCTCGTCATCACCGACGACCGCGGCCCGATCGGCCTCGCCGGCGTCATGGGCGGCGCCAACACGGAGATCGCGGACCACGACGCCGCCGAGAACGGGGGCGACGCGACGACCGACGTGGTCATCGAGGCCGCCCACTTCGACCAGGTGGCCATCGCCCGCACCGCCCGCCGCCACAAGCTCTCCTCCGAGGCCTCCCGCCGCTTCGAGCGCGGCGTCGACCCGCAGGCCGCCGCCGCTGCCGCGCAGCGCACCGTCGACCTGCTGGTGCTGCTCGCGGGCGGCACCGCCGAGGCCGGGGTCACCGAGATCAGCGCCCCGTCCGCGCCGCACACCATCAGCGTCCCGGCCGACCACCCGGACAAGGTCGCGGGCGTGGAGTACGGCCGCGAGACCGTCGTACGCCGCCTGCAGCAGGTCGGCTGCGACGTGTACGGCCAGGACGAGCTGATCGTCACCGTCCCGTCCTGGCGGCCCGACCTCACCGACCCGAACGACCTGGCCGAAGAGGTCATCCGCCTGGAGGGCTACGAGAACCTGCCCTCCACGCTGCCCAGGCCCCCGGCGGGCCGCGGTCTGACCTCCCGGCAGCGGCTGCACCGCCGTGTCGGCCGCGCGCTGGCCGGCGCCGGTTACGTCGAGGCGCCGAACTACCCGTTCGTCAGCGAGCGGGTCTTCGACCAGCTCGGGCTGGACGCCGACGACCCGGCCCGCCGCGTCGTCAAGCTGGTCAACCCGCTCAGCGACGAGGAGCCCGCGCTGCGGACCACGTTGCTGCCGGGCCTGCTCGGCGCGCTGCGCCGCAACGACGGGCGGGGCGCACACGACCTCGCGCTCTTCGAGACCGGCCTGGTCTTCCACCCGCGTGACGAGCGGAAGATCGCCGCCAACCTGCCCGTCGACCGGCGCCCCGGCGAGGACGACCTCGCCGCGCTGGACGCCGCGCTTCCCGACCAGCCGCGGCACGTCGCCGTCGTCCTGACCGGCGCCCGCGAGCAGGCCGGCTGGTGGGACAAGGGCCGTCCGGCCGACTGGGCCGACGCGGTCGAGGCCGCCCGGACCGTCGCCCGCGAGGCCGGTGCCGAACTGGGCACCCGCAAGGGCCAGTACGGCCCCTGGCACCCGGGCCGCTGCGCCGAGCTGACGGTCACCGTCGACGGCGCCGAGCGGGTCGTCGGACACGCCGGTGAGCTGCACCCGCGCGTCCTCAAGACGCTGGGGCTGCCCGCGCGGACCTGCGCGATGGAGCTGGACCTCGACGCCGTGGAGCGGGTCGGCGACGACACTCCGCAGGCGCCGGGCATCTCCACGTTCCCGGTGGCCACGCAGGACGTCGCCCTGGTGGTCGACGAGTTCGTGCCGGCGGCGGAGGTCGAGGCGGCGCTGCGCGAGGGCGCGGGTGAACTGCTGGAGTCCATCCGGCTGTTCGACGTCTACGACAACGCGGAGCAGCTGGGCGAGGGACGCAAGTCCCTGGCGTACGCGCTGCGCTTTCGCGCGGGGGACCGGACGCTGACGGTCGACGAGGCCTCCGCGGCCCGCGATGCGGCGGTCGCCCTCGCGGGCGAGCGTGTTGGAGCGGTGCTCCGGAGCTGACGGTCCGCCCAAGGGGCGTGGGGTTCCCGCCGGTTCGGCGGCTGCGGGCAGTCGGTGGCTGGTCGCGCAGTTCCCCGCGTCCCTTCTCGGCGTCAAGGTGACGTTCCTTCAAGGGCGCGGAGCCGCACTCGACAGCGCACCCGCACACTGAACGGCGATCAGCCGTACCGCGAAACCGGCGGAGCCGTCCGCCCCGCCGCGGAGTGTCGGGCAGGTGGCAGGGCGGACGGCGTGGACACGGGCCGCCGCACTGTACGAGGGGGAGCCGGCGGCCCGGCCGGCCTCTTTCGAGGCAGCTCAGTCAACCGGCCCGGGAACTCTCCCCGACAGCGCACGCACGCCACGGATGCGCGTACTCCGTTCACACCCCGTGTGAGGACCGACGCACTACGCTGTCGGCACCGAGTCACCGGGGGGCACCCATGCAGCCCAACACCCTGCTCGACGCGATCCTGGACGAGGCCGGGATCTCGCACGCGGGACTGGCCGCGCACGTCAACCAGGCGGGGCGAGCGCGCGGGCTCGCGCTGCGCTACGAACACACCGCCGTCGCACGGTGGTTGAAGGGGCAGCGGCCGCGCGGCCAGGTGCCCGACCTGATCTGCGAGGTCCTCGCGTCCAGGCTGCACCGGCCCGTCACACTCGACGACATCGGCCTCGGCGTGCCCGGCGAACCGGCCTCCGCGCACACCGGCTCACTGTCCGGGTTCGTGGAACGCGCGACCGCCCTGTGGCGTTCCGACCAGCAGCGGCGCCCGCACATCCTCGGCGCCCCCGCGCTCACCGGGACGCCCGCCGTGATGCCGGTGTGGGAGTGGGAGAACCCGCCCGAGGACGTGGACGTCTCCCGCGGCGGCCGGCACCGGGTCACCGCGGCCGACCTGGAGATGCTGCGCTGCGCCCGCGCCCACTACGAGCAGATGTACCGCAAGGCCGGCGGCATGGCGACCCGTGCCCGCATCGTCGGCTTCCTCAACTCCGAGGCCGCCCCGCTGCTGCGCGGCGGCTACACCGACGCCACCGGCCGCCAGCTCCACCGGGCCACCGGCGGACTGGTCGCGGTCGCCGGCATCTGCGCGTACGACTCCGACGCGCACGGCCTCGCGCAACGCTACTTCCACCAGGCCCTGCGGCTCGCGAAGGCCAGCGGCGACCGGGGCCTGGGCGCCTACGTCATAGCGCTGCTGGTCAACCAGGCGCTGTTCATGCGGGAGAACCGGCAGGCCGTCGCCTTCGCCGAGGCCGCCCTGCGCGCCGCCGGCCGGCACATCACCCCGGCGCTCGGCTCCGACCTGTACGCGATGCAGGCCAAAGCCTACGCCCACCTCGGCGACGGCACCAGCGCGCTGTCCTGCATCCGGCGGGCCGAGCAGGCCGCCGAACGCATCCGGCGCGGTCACGAACCCGACGAGACCGGTTATGTCCAGCCCGGCCTGGTCAACGTCCAGGTCGCCGAGGCCCTGCTCAGCCTCGGCGAACTCGCGGCGGCCGGAGAGCACGCCGCGGCGGCGGTCGACAACCCCGCGCACGACCGGGGCCGCGTGCACCGGCTCGCCATCCTCAGCACGATCGAACTGCGGCAGGGCAACGCCGACAAGGCGGCGGCCACCGCGGTGCGGATGGCCGAACAGGCCCGTGGCATGGAGTCCCAGCGCCTGCGCGACAGACTCCGCGCGGTACGCGAGCACCTGGTGCGCAACGGGTGCGCGGGCACCGCCGAGGCCGCCGAACTCATCGACGGCGCACTGCGCGTACCGCTCTGACCTCCCGGCCCGGGCCACCCCGCGCCACCGCCGCGCCATGAGCGGCCGTCGTGCGCCTGCTGCCGGGCCGCTGCTGCTGCGATATTGCCACCTACTCAAGGAAGGTGGCAGAACCGTGCAGTGGACGAAACAGAACGAACAAACTGTGTACTCAAACCGCTGGTTCAGCGTCAATCTCGCCGACGTCGGGCTACCGGACGGCCGGCATCTCGACCACTTCCTCATCCGGATGCGTCCCGTGGCGGTGGCCACGGTCGTCAACGAGGCGAGCGAGGTTCTCCTGCTGTGGCGGCACCGGTTCATCACCGACAGCTGGGGCTGGGAACTCGCGGCCGGTGTCGTCGAGGACGGCGAGGACATCGCGGTGGCCGCGGCCAGGGAACTGGAGGAGGAGACCGGCTGGCGGCCGGGACCACTGCGCCACCTCATGAGCGTGGAGCCGTCCAACGGGCTCACCGACGCCCGGCACCACATCTACTGGGCCGACGAGGGAGCGTACGTCGGCCACCCCGTGGACGACTTCGAGTCGGACCGCCGGGAATGGGTCCCGCTCAAGCTCGTCCCCGACATGGTCGCCCGCGGGGAGGTCCCGGCCGCCAACATGGCGGCCGCGTTACTCCTGCTGCACCACCTCAGGCTCGGCCAGGACACCCCGCCCGGCCGGAGCGGTGGCGGTGCCTAGTGTCCAAGGGCCTGCCAGACCGCCACGACCAGGGCGCCCACGGCCGTCACGACCGTGACCGCGGGCAGTGGCCAGCGGGCGTGCTCCAGGGTGGTCAGCCGTGCGTTCAGGTCCTCCAGCTCCTTGGCGGCCTCCTCGGTGCGGTGGGAGAGCAGGGCCAGCCCGCCCTCGACGCGGGCGTAGGCCACGTCCAGCCGGCGTCGTAACTCCGCGAGTTCTCCCTGGGCGACGGAATGCTCGGGATCGGCGGTCACGAACCGCTCCTTTCCGTAGTCGTCTCACATCCCTTGCATGTGCATGGTGAGTCAACCCGCCTGGTGGGCGAGTGGGGAGAGTGTGCGTACGGCATATGCGAGCCCGAGTCGCACACGCCGTGTGAATGCCGCGGGCCCGGCACCTCGACAGGTACCGGGCCCGCGGGACGTCGCTCTGCGTGATCACGGGGTGCCCGAGTCCCCGACACGATGCTCAACGACACGGGCACGGACACCGGTTGAAACCCGGGACCGGTTACCTCAAGGCCCTCGCCAACAACCCGGACGCCGCGACATCCTTCTTCAACGACACCTTCCTCCGAAACCGAGCAGTTCCGAAAGGCACCACCATGACCTGCCGTCGATCGGTCACCGGACCACGCTCCGGGACGGCCTTCGCCGCCATCGTGCTTGCAGTCCTGGCCCTCGCGGTCACAGGTTGCGGTGCCGAGGAAAAAACCAGGGACTACTCCGTGCCGAACACCTTCTGCGGCATACGGATCGACGCCAAGGAGCTGACTCCGTTCCTCCCGCCGGGGCAGGAGCTCTCCGTCAAAACCGACATCAACCCCGCGTCGACCTGGTGCGATGTGTCCGTGGACGGGAAGCTCGCCGTCAGAACGGTCCAGGATTGGTGGCCGGACGGCGCTGACACGGCGTACTGGCTCCGCAGCCAGACCCTCGACGAGGTGGAGGAGACCGCGTACAGGGGGCGATACGTGTATTCCGACTGGCAGGCGTTCGGCAAGACGGAAGACTGCGTCGACGAGAAGTACGGGAACGAGCTGTACACCGCAATTCAGGCCTACGGCTCCGACCACAGGGACGCCGACGCCATGAAGCGTCTGGTCGTCTCCTTCACCAAGACGGTCGAGAAGTCGGATGGGTGTGACAGAAAAGCGTCGTGAGGGAAAATTCGCCCGTCAGTGGGGCCCGACCCGGAGCACCAGGCCGGGCCAACAACTGCCGTGTCAGCCGTACGAGTAGAACCCCGACCCGCTCTTGCGGCCCAGCCGCCCCGCGTCGACCATGCGCTGGAGCAGCGGGGGCGCGGCGTACAGCGGCTCCTTGTACTCCTCGTACATCGAGAACGCCACCGAGGCGACCGTGTCCAGGCCGATCAGGTCGGCCAGCTTCAGCGGGCCCATCGGGTGGGCGCAGCCCATCTCCATGCCGTTGTCGATGTCCTCGCGGCTGGCGATGCCCGACTCGAACATCCGGATCGCGGAGAGCAGGTAGGGGATCAGCAGCGCGTTGACCACGAAGCCCGAGCGGTCCTGGGCGCGGATGGAGTGCTTGCCCAGCACCTTCTCGGTGAAGAGCTGCGCCCGGCTGAGCGTGCCCTCGGAGGTGGTCAGCGCCGGGATCAGCTCGACGAGCTGCTGCACCGGGGCCGGGTTGAAGAAGTGGATGCCGATGACGTGGTCGGGCCGCGAGGTGGCGACCGCCAGCTTCACCAGCGGGATCGAGGAGGTGTTGGAGGCCAGGATCGCGTCCGGCCGGGTCACGACCTGGTCGAGCACCTGGAAGATCTCGGTCTTCACCTGCTCGTTCTCGACGACGGCCTCGATCACCAGGTCACGGTCGGCGAACTCGCCGAGGTCGGTGGTGAAGCTCAGCCGCGCCTGGGTCGCGTCCCGCTCCTCCTCGGTGATCTTGCCGCGCTCGGCGGCCTTGGTGAGCGAGTTGTACAGCCGGGTCCGGCCGATCTCCAGAGCCTCGCCGGTGGTCTCGGCGACCATCACCTCCAGACCGGAGCGGGCGCACACCTCGGCGATGCCCGCCCCCATCTGGCCGCAGCCCACCACGCCGACACGTGCGATATCTCCCGAGATGCCGGTCACATCGTCCCTTTCGCTGACTCCACGACTGAGGCAGGTGTGCCGGGGTCCCCGGCGCCTGCTCCGATCGTGCACGTTACCTCCGAATGGACACGGATCCGTCCTCCGGGTCGGGCATGCTGGGAGACCTTCCACGATCCGTGACCGCGCGGATCCACAGCGTTCAGGAGGTTCTCCCATGGGCCGTGTCTCGCGTCGTGCCTTCGCGGTGGCGGCGTTGTCGGCGTTCACCATGGCGCCCGGGGCGTCGGCGGCGCCGGTACCGTCCGGCGTACAGACCCCGCCGGCGGCACCGGGCCCCGCCGCCGCACCGCACGCCCGCCGCGTCGCCACCGGGATGCGGGGCATGTGGCTGGCCACGGTGGCCAACCGCGACTGGCCCACCCGCCCGGGGCTGCGCGCCGCGGAGCAGCGCGCGGAACTCGTCGAGCACCTCGACACGGCGGTCCGGCACCGTCTCAACACGGTGATCTTCCAGGTGCGGCCGGCGGCCGACGCGCTCTGGCCGTCGGCGTACGAACCCTGGTCGCAGTACCTGTCCGGCAGCCAGGGCCGCGACCCGGGCTGGGACCCGCTGGGCACGGCCGTGAAGGAGGCCCACGCCCGCGGCCTGGAACTGCACGCCTGGTTCAACCCGTACCGCGTCGCCACGCACGACGACCCGGCCCAGCTCGTGCCCACCCACCCCGCGCGCAAGCACCCGGAGTGGGTGGTGCCGTACGGCGGGAAGCTCTACTACGACCCGGGGCTCCCCGAGGTCCGGGCCTTCGTCCAGGACGCGATGATGGACGCGGTGGAGAAGTACGCCGTGGACGGTGTCCACTTCGACGACTACTTCTACCCCTATCCGGTGGCGGGCCGGAGCTTCGACGACGGCGGTACGTACAGCACCTACGGCAGCGGCTTCGCCACCAGGGCCGCCTGGCGGCGGAACAACATCGACCTGCTGGTGCGTGAGACGGCGGCCCGCGTGAAGAAGGTCCGGCCGGCCGCCCGCTTCGGGGTCAGCCCGTTCGGGGTGTGGCGCAACGCGGCCACCGACGCGAAGGGCTCGGACACCCGGGCGGGGGTGCAGACGTACGACGACCTGTACGCGGACACCCGCAAGTGGGTGCGAGAGGGCTGGCTCGACTACATCGTGCCGCAGCTGTACTGGAACATCGGTCTGGACGCCGCCGACTACGCCAAGCTGCTCCCCTGGTGGGCGCAGGTGGCCAAGGGCAGCCGGACGCGGTTGTACATCGGTGAGGCGCTGTACAAGGCCGGCGACCCGGCGCAGCCCGCCGCCTGGCAGGACCCGGCCGAACTGTCCCGGCACCTCACACTGGCGCGGAACCATCCGGAGGTACGCGGCCACGTCTTCTTCGCGGCGAAGGACATCGCCGACGACCGGCTCGGCGCGATGGCACGGGTGCGGGCCGACCACTATGCGCAGGCGGCCGGCACCCCGCGCCAGGACGGGTAGGACGGGCAGGAAAGGCACGACGGGTGGACGGGTAGGGCAGCCGTCCGCGGTAGGACAGCCGTCCGCCACAGCCGGGGTTCGGCTACAGCTGGATCTCCCTGTGCCGGATCTCGGAGTCGGGGCCGGGCGAGCACACCGCCTCGTGCCCGTCCTGGAACCGGACCCGGTACGGGGGAGCGCCCTCCTCGCCCATGACTTCGACGATCTCCGCCACCTTGTCGTGCTCGCCGACCACCCGGCCGTGCTGGACCAGCTGGTCGCCCTTGGTTGCTCGCATGCGTGAGGCCTCCTCACCTGTGTGTGCCGCTCAGCCCCGGGCCCGCTGGGTGACCGCGATGCAGACCAGTACCGCCGCGGCTGTCAGCGGAGCGGCCACCGTCAGGTGCTCGCCCAGGAGAAGTACCGACCACACCAGTGTGAGCAGCGGCTGGGCCAGCTGCAACTGGCTGGCCTTCGGCACACCGATGGCCGCCATGCCCCGGTACCAGACGACCAGGCCGAGGAACTGCGAGCCCACCGCGACCCACAGCAGCCCGGTCACGCTGTGCGCCGTCAGCCGCACCGGCTCGAACGACAGCGCCACGGCGGTCATCGGCACGGTCAGCGGCAGGCACAGCACCAGCGCCCACCCGATGACCTGCCAGCCCGGCATCACCCGGGCCAGTCGGCCGCCCTCGGTGTAGCCGGCCGCGCACACCAGCAGCGCCCCGAAGAGCAGGGCGTCGGCCGTGGTCAGGGCGCCGCCGCTCTGCTGCACGGTGAAGGCGAGCACGGCCGCCGCACCCGCCAGGGCAGCGAACCAGAAGGTGCGCGAAGGACGGGTGCCCAGACGCAGCGCGGACAGCAGCGCGGTGGTCAGTGGGAGCAGGCCGACCACGACGGCGGCGTGCGCGGTGGTGGAGGTCTGCAGGGCGAGCGTGGTCAGCAGCGGGAAGCCCAGGACGACGCCGCCGCCCACCACCGCGAGCCCGAACCAGTGCCGGCGCTCGGGCAGCGACACCCGCAGCGCCAGCAGGCAAACGCCGGCGATCACCGCGGCGAGGATGCTGCGCACGGCGATCAGGGACCAGGGCCCGAAGCCCTCCAGCCCCCAGGCGGTGGCGGGGAAGGTGAGCGAGAAGGCGACGACACCGAGGGCGGCCTGGAGGGTGCCGAAGGAGCGAGGGCCTGGGGCGGTGTGCCGGCTTCCCGGGCTGTCCGGACTGCTGCTCGGACCACTCGGAGTGCTCGGACTGCCAACTGCTATCGTCATCGAGCTGATAGCGCTACTCTTTGCTCTCATGTACGAGCGTAGCAGCGTCGCTGAACTGGCGAACCAGCTTCGACGGGAACTCGACCGCTACTCACCCGGCGGAAAGCTCCCGTCCAGCCGGGCGCTCGTCGACCGGTTCCGGGTGAGCCCCGTGACCGTCTCCCGCGCCCTGGCGCAGCTGGCCGCCGAGGGGCTGGTGGTCACCCGGCCCGGCGCCGGGGCGTTCCGCGCCCAGCGGCGCGAGCCGGCCGCGCCCTCGGGAGACACCTCGTGGCAGGAGGTCGCGCTCAGCGCCGACGGTGCCGCCGACCTCGTACCGCGCTCGGTGGACGCCTCCGGAGTCCTGGTCTCGCTGACCGCCCCGCCGCCCGGGGTCGTGGAGTTCAACGGCGGCTATCTGCACCCGTCACTGCAGCCGGAACGGGCGATGGCGGCGGCGCTCTCCCGGGCCGGGCGGCGTCCCGGTGCGTGGGGCAGGCCGCCGATGGACGGGCTGCCGGAGCTGCGGGAGTGGTTCGCGCGGGGCATCGGCGGGGCCATCACGGCGGCGGAGGTACTGATCACCGCGGGCGGCCAGTCCGCGCTGACCACCGCTCTGCGCGCCCTCGCCCCGCCCGGCACCCCCGTCCTCGTCGAGTCCCCGACCTACCCCGGCATGCTGGCCATCGCGCGGACGGCCGGCCTGCGTCCGGTGCCGGTCCCGGTGGACGCGGACGGAGTGCGCCCGGCCCTGCTCGCCGACGCCTTCCGGGCGACCGGCGCCCGCGTCTTCGTCTGCCAGCCGCTGTTCCAGAACCCGACCGGTGCCGTGCTCGCCCCCGAGCGGCGCGGCGAGGTGCTGCGCATCGCCCGCGAGGCCGGTGCCTTCGTCGTCGAGGACGACTTCGTACGACGACTGGTGCACGAGGACGCGGGCCCGCTGCCCGCCCCGCTCGCCGCCGACGACCCGGACGGTGTCGTCGTCCACGTCTGCTCGCTGACCAAGGCGACCTCACCCAGCTTCCGGGTGAGTGCCCTGGCCGCGCGCGGGCCGGTGCTGGAGCGGCTGCGGGCCATCCAGGTCGTCGACACCTTCTTCGTGCCCCGGCCCCTCCAGGAGGCGGCGCTGGAACTCGTCGGCTCGCCCGCCTGGCCGCGCCATCTGCGCGCCATCTCCGCGGAGTTGAAGGCCCGCCGGGACGCGATGACGTCCGCGCTGCGCCTGCACCTGCCCGAGGTGTCGCTGCCTCACATCCCGTCGGGCGGCTACCACCTGTGGCCGCGGCTGCCCGAGGGTACGGACGAGCGCGCCCTCGCCGCGGCCGCCCTGCGCGCGGGCGTCGCCATCACTCCCGGCCGCCCGTACTTCAGCGCCGAACCCCCGGCCGCCCACCTGCGGCTGAGCTTCGCCGCGGTCGCGGGCGCGGGGGAGATCACGGAAGGGGTACGACGCCTGCGCACGGCCTGCGCGGAGGTGTGGGGCGGACGTCCATGACTTGGGGCCCATGAGTGGAGTCCATGAGCGGAGCCCCGCGAGCGGAGGTCCAAAAAAGGTCGACGCGGACTCACCCCTCCTGCGAGCATCCCGGCATGAAGGCGACGCCGCCCCTCCCCGAGGGCTACGAGATCTCCACCGACCCGCACCGGATCGACGCAGGGCGCGTGCACCACTGGCTGTCCACCGACGCGTACTGGGCCCTCGGACGCCCCCGGGACAAGCACGACCGGGCGGTCGAGAACTCGCTCAACTTCGGGATCTACGACGTGGCGTCCGGGGAGCAGGTGGCGTACGCCCGGGTCGTCACCGACCGGGCGACCTTCGCCTGGCTGTGCGACGTGTACGTCGACCCCTCGGTGCGCGGCAAGGGACTCGGTACGGCGCTGGTCGCGGCGGTACGCGAACACGTGCGGCCGGACGGGCCGCGGCGCCTCCTGCTGGCCACGCACGACGCGCACGGCGTCTACGAGAAGCTCGGCTTCACGGCGCTGGACCGGCCGGACCAGTGGATGGTGCTCGCCTTCGGCCAGTGAGCCGTGGCACACCCTCGGTAACCCGCAGGTAACACCCCTTGACCTGCTTACCTCCGCGCAGCACCATCACCGCATGGCGCTTCGGGTCACGTTCGTCGCGGCCGCACGCAGCTCACCGCTGCTCGCGGAGCGCTTCGACGACGACCGGCCGCTGGACCAGGCCGGATGGGACGAGGCGCTGCGCGCCGCGGGCCACCTGCTGCCGCTCGCGGCGGCCGAGCTGCGCTACTGCTCGCCCACGCCCCGCAGCCGCGCCACCGGGGACGCCCTCGGCTGCGCGCCGCTCGTGCAACTCGCCCTGCGGGAGTGCGACATGGGCCGCTGGCGCGGGCTGACCCTCGGCGAGGCCATGGCCCGCGAGCCGGCGGCCGTGGACGCCTGGCTCGCCGACCCCCGGACGGCCCCGCACGGCGGGGAGCCGCTGCTGGCGTTCATCTCCCGGGTCGGCGGCTGGCTCGACACCCGTCCCGGCGCGGACGGCGACCGGATCGTCGCCGTGGCCGAGCCGTCCGTGATCCGGGCCGCGCTGGTGTACGTCCTGAAGGCGCCGCCCGCGACCTACTGGAACCTGGACGTGCGGCCCCTGTCGACGACCACGGTCACGGGCCGCGCGGGCCGCTGGAACCTCCGCTTCGAGGGGATGGCCGCCTAGCTAGAGATCCGCGGACGCCTGCCCGGCGGCCCGGGGATCCGGCGTCTCACGGACGTAGTCCGTCGTGAGCAGCAGGTCCTTGGCCGGGCCGCCCACGCGCCACACGGTCCGCCAGTGGTCCTCGTCCCGGACGGTGAACTCGCCGCGGTAGAGGTCGGCTGCGCACGGGTGGTCGGCCACATGACGGCCCGAGGCCAGGTCCAGGCCGTGGAAGGGCCGCCCGTCCGCGAAGCGCACGTCGGCGGTGCCCGGTGCGGCACCCGGCTCGTAGCGCAGCGTGCGCTCGGCGGGGCGGGTCACGCCCTGCCAGGTGAAGCCCCCGGTCTCCCGGCTCAGCAGCCCGCCGCCGGCGAGCGCGTCGAAAGCCGTGGTCCCCTCGAAGCTGCCTTCCGCGCCGCTCGCCAGATCCCGCACCGACCGCTCGGTGCGCCACCGGCCCGCGAGATACGCCAGCACATCGGGAACCGGCCACAACTCGCCCATTTCCACCCGCTTTCCGTCTCCGGCCCGTTGGTTGCCGCGCGACCCATTGACGCGCCTCCGCCCCCTCCCTATCTTGCCGTTCGAAGTGCTGACCAACGTCCGATATTTCGAACGACCTAGTGAGAGCCGCGGAGTATCCATGTCACGCACCCGCTGGAGACTCGGTCTCAGCGTCACCGCCCTCCTGACCGCCTCGGCCCTGCTGCCGTCGCCGGCGCACGCGGAGGCCGTCACCGACTACGCGATCACCGTCGACCCGGCCGCCGAGGGCGCCGCGATCGACGACACGATGTACGGCGTCTTCTACGAGGACATCAACCGGGCCGCGGACGGCGGCCTGTACGCCGAACTCGTGCAGAACCGGTCCTTCGAGTACTCCACCGCCGACAACGCCTCCTACACGCCGCTCACCTCCTGGGCGGCCGAGGGGGCGGCAGAAGTCGTGAACGACGAGGGCCGCCTCAACGAGCGCAACCGCAACTACCTCTCCCTGGGCGCCGGCTCGTCCGTCACCAACGCCGGCTACAACACCGGCGTCCGGGTGGAGAAGGGCAAGAAGTACGACTTCTCCGTGTGGGCCCGCGCCGAGAGCGGCGCGACCCTCACCGTCACCCTCCGGGACGCCGCGGGCACGCTCGCGAAGGTCCGCCAGGTCGCCGCGAAGGGGAAGTGGCGCAAGTACACCGCCACTTTCAAGGCGACCCGCACCAGCAGCCACGGCCGCCTCGCCGTCGCCACCACCGCCCCCGCCGCCCTCGACATGGTGTCCCTCTTCCCCCGGGACACCTACAAGCACCAGTCCAACGGCCTGCGCAAGGACCTCGCCGAGAAGATCGAGGCCCTCGACCCCGGCTTCCTGCGCTTCCCCGGCGGCTGCCTGGTCAACACCGGCTCCATGGAGGACTACAGCGAGGCGAGCGGCTGGCAGCGCGAACGCAGCTACCAGTGGAAGGACACCATCGGACCGGTCGAGGAGCGCGCCACCAACGCCAACTTCTGGGGCTACAACCAGAGCTACGGCCTCGGCTACTACGAGTACTTCCGCTTCGCCGAGGACATCGGCGCCATGCCGCTGCCCGTCGTCCCCGCCCTGGTCACCGGGTGCGGCCAGAACAAGGCCACCGACGACGACGCGCTGCTGAAGCGGCACATCCAGGACACCCTGGACCTCATCGAGTTCGCCAACGGCCCCCGCACCAGCGAGTGGGGCGCCAAGCGCGCCGAGATGGGCCACCCCAGGCCCTTCCACCTCACCCACATCGGGGTCGGCAACGAGGAGAACCTCCCCCGGGAGTTCATGGCCCGTTTCAAGGAGTTCCGCGCCGCGATCGAGGCCGAGTACCCGGACATCACCGTCGTCTCCAACTCCGGCCCGGACGACTCCGGCACCACCTTCGACACCGCCTGGCAGCTGAACCGCGAGGCCGGCGTCGACATGGTCGACGAGCACTACTACAACAGCCCGCAGTGGTTCCTGAAGAACAACGACCGCTACGACTCGTACGACAGGAACGGCCCCAAGGTCTTCCTCGGCGAGTACGCCTCCCAGGGCAACGCCTGGAAGAACGCGCTGTCCGAGGCCGCCTTCATGACCGGCCTGGAGCGCAACGCGGACATCGTCAAGCTCGCCTCGTACGCCCCGCTGCTCGCCAACGAGGACTACGTGCAGTGGAGCCCGGACATGATCTGGTTCAACAACCACGCGTCCTGGAACTCGGCCAACTACGAGGTCCAGAAACTCTTCATGAACAACACCGGCGACCGCGTCGTCCCCTCGACGGCGACCGGCACACCGACCGTCAGCGGCCCCATCACCGGCGCCGTCGGCCTGTCGACCTGGGCGACCAGCGCGGCGTACGACGACGTGAAGGTGACCTCGGCCGACGGGAAGACCCTCCTGAGCGACGACTTCTCCGGTGACGCGTCCCAGTGGGCCCACTCGGGCACCGGCAGCTGGACCGTCCAGGACGGCCAGTACGTCCAGACCGACGCCGCCGCCGAGAACACCCTGGTCACGGCCGGCGACCCGACCTGGGAGAACTACGACCTGCATGTGAAGGCCACCAAGAAGTCCGGCAACGAGGGCTTCCTCGTCGCCTTCGGTGTCAAGGACACCGGCAACTACTACTGGTGGAACCTGGGCGGCTGGAACAACACCCAGTCCGCCGTCGAGCAGGCGTCGGACGGTGGCAAGTCGACGCTCCTGTCCAAGGCCGGATCGATCGAGACGGGCCGCGCCTACGACATCGACATCAAGGTGCGGGGCCGCCAGGTGACCCTCTACCTCGACGGCGAGGAGTGGGGCGGCTTCACCGACGACAAGCCGGCCGAGCCGTTCCGTCAGATCGTCACCGAGGACGCGCGCACCGGCGACCTGATCGTCAAGGTCGTCAACGCCCAGGACACGGCGGCCCGCACCGCCGTCGACCTCGGCGGCGCCAAGGTCGCCGCCAAGGCCCGCGTGACCACGCTGGCCGCCGACCCGGACGCGGTCAACACCGAGACGGACACACCGGTCACCCCGGTGCGGTCGACCTTCTCCGGAGTGGCGAGCGAGTTCACGTACACCTTCCCGGCGAACTCGGTGACCTTCCTGCGGATCAGGCAGCGGTAACCACCGGGATCGGCCTGGGACGGCTCCGCCGGTACGCGGGGTCGTCCCAGGACCGGAACCCGGCGCACCCCACCGGGTCGCCCTCCTCGCCCAAGTGCCCTTCCCCGCGGCCCGCACGGCGTTAGCGTGGGGTCCCATGATCGTATGGCTCAACGGCACCCACGGCGCGGGCAAGACGACGACCGGCGCACTCGTGCAGCGGCTGATCCCGGACTCGCGGGTGTTCGACGCCGAGAAGGTCGGCGAGACACTCATGGACATCACGCCGGGGCTGCCCGGGCCCGGGTCGGACAACTTCCAGCACTGGCCGCCGTGGCGGACGCTCGTCGTCGAGACCGCCCGCCACGTACTCGACTACACCGGCGGCACCCTGGTGATGCCCATGACGGTCCTGGTCGAGCGGTACTGGCGTGAGATCGGCGCGGGCCTCGCCCGGCATTCCATTCCGGTCCGGCACTTCGTCCTCCACGCCGACCAGGAAACCCTCCGGGGACGCATCGAGGGCGACACCGTCCTCGGCCCCTCCTCCTTCCGGCTCGCATACCTCGAGCCCTATGCGGAGGCGGCCCGTACGTGGCTGCACGACGAGGCCGAGGTCGTCGACACCACGCACCTCACACCCGCCGAGGCCGCCCTGCGGATCGCCGAGCACGTCAAGAGCTGAGGCCCGTGCCCGCCACGCGAACTCGGGCGCGCGGGCCGCACACTGCCGGTGGCACGGGGAGCGATTGCATAAACGTGCAGGGAAACGTATAGTCATGCCATCTAGGAGGAGGGTTTCCCATGACGGTACGTGCGGCGGTGGCCGGAGCGAGCGGGTATGCGGGCGGTGAGCTCCTGCGTCTGCTCCTCGCACACCCCGAGGTCGAGATCGGCGCCCTGACCGGCAACTCCAACGCGGGCCAGAGGCTCGGTGCGCTGCAGCCGCATCTGCTGCCGCTGGCCGACCGGGTCCTGGAGCCGACCACGGCGGAGGTGCTCGCCGGACACGACGTGGTCTTCCTCGCGCTGCCGCACGGGCAGTCCGCCGCCGTCGCCGAGCAGCTCGGGCCGGACGTACTGGTCGTGGACATGGGCGCCGACTTCCGGCTGAAGGACGCCGGTGACTGGGAGCGGTTCTACGGTTCCCCGCACGCCGGCACCTGGCCCTACGGCCTCCCCGAGCTGCCGGCTGCCCGCGCCGCGCTGGAGGGGTCCAAGCGCGTCGCGGTGCCCGGTTGCTACCCGACCGCCGTGTCCCTGGCGCTCTTCCCCGCGTACGCCGCCTCGCTCGCCGAGCCCGAGGCGGTGATCGTCGCCGCCTCCGGCACCTCCGGCGCGGGCAAGGCCGCCAAACCGCACCTGCTCGGCAGCGAGGTCATGGGCTCCATGTCGCCGTACGGCGTCGGCGGCGGCCACCGGCACACCCCCGAGATGATCCAGAACCTCGGCGCGGTCGCCGGCGAGCCGGTCTCCGTCTCCTTCACGCCGACCCTCGCGCCGATGCCGCGCGGCATCCTCGCCACGTGCACCGCCAGGGCGAAGCCCGGTGTCACCGCCGAGACCGTCCGCGCCGCCTACGAGAAGGCCTTCGCCGACGAGCCCTTCGTGCACCTCCTGCCCGAGGACCAGTGGCCCGCGACCGCGTCCGTCTACGGTTCCAACGCCGTTCAGGTCCAGGTCGCGTACGACGCCGCCGCGGGCCGCATCATCGCCATCAGCGCCATCGACAACCTGGCCAAGGGCACCGCGGGCGGTGCCGTCCAGAGCATGAACATCGCCCTGGGTCTCGACGAGACCACCGGACTGACGACGATCGGAGTCGCGCCGTGAGTGTGACGGCAGCAAAGGGGTTCACGGCGGCCGGCATCGCCGCCGGGATCAAGGACAGCGGTGGCCCCGACCTGGCACTCGTGGTCAACACCGGCCCCCGCCGCGCCGCAGCGGGCGTCTTCACCTCCAACCGGGTCAAGGCGGCGCCGGTCCTGTGGTCCGAGCAGGTGCTGAAGAGCGGGCAGCTGTCCGCCGTCGTCCTCAACTCCGGCGGCGCCAACGCCTGCACCGGCCCCAAGGGCTTCCAGGACACCCACGCCACCGCCGAGAAGGTCGCCGAGGTGCTCGGGACGGGCGCCGGAGAGGTCGCCGTCTGCTCCACCGGACTCATCGGCGTACTGCTCCCCATGGACAAGCTGCTCCCGGGCGTGGAGACGGCCGCCGGTCAGCTGTCCGAGTACGGCGGCGAGAAGGCCGCCATCGCCATCAAGACCACCGACACCGTGCACAAGACGTCCGTGGTGACGAAGGACGGCTGGACCGTCGGCGGCATGGCCAAGGGCGCCGGCATGCTCGCGCCGGGCCTGGCCACCATGCTCGTCGTCCTCACCACCGACGCCGACCTGGAGACCGGGGTGCTCGACCGCGCCCTGCGCGACGCCACCCGGGTCACCTTCGACCGCGTCGACTCCGACGGCTGCATGTCCACCAACGACACGGTGCTGCTGCTCGCCTCCGGTGCCTCCGGCATCACCCCGGAGTACGACGGGTTCGCCGAGGCCGTCCGCACCGTCTGCGACGACCTCGGACAGCAGCTCATCCGGGACGCCGAGGGCGCCAGCAAGGACATCAGGGTCGAGGTCGTGAACGCCGCGACCGAGGACGAGGCCGTCCAGGTGGGCCGCACCATCGCCCGCAACAACCTGCTCAAGTGCGCCATCCACGGCGAGGACCCCAACTGGGGCCGCGTGCTCTCCGCCATCGGCACCACCTCCGCCGCCTTCGAGCCCGACCGGCTCAACGTCGCCATCAACGGCGTCTGGGTCTGCAAGAACGGCGGGGTCGGCGAGGACCGCGAGCTGGTCGACATGCGCTACCGCGAGGTCCACGTCGTCGCCGACCTCGCCGCCGGGGACGCCACGGCCACCATCTGGACCAACGACCTCACCGCCGACTACGTCCACGAGAACAGCGCGTACAGCTCATGAGTACGACGAGGAAGCACACCGCGCTCCCCAAGGCGCAGATCCTCATCGAGGCGCTGCCCTGGCTGACCCGGCACCACGGCAAGACCGTCGTCATCAAGTTCGGCGGCAACGCCATGATCGACGAGGACCTGAAGGCCGCGTTCGCCCAGGACGTCGTCTTCCTGCGCCACGCCGGCCTCAAGCCCGTCGTCGTGCACGGCGGCGGGCCGCAGATCAGCGCCGCCCTCGACAAGCACGGCATCGTCAGCGAGTTCAAGGCCGGCCTGCGCGTCACCACCGAGGACGCCATGGACGTCGTACGCATGGTGCTGGCCGGGCAGGTGCAGCGCGAGCTGGTCGGGCTGCTCAACCAGCACGGCCCCTTCGCGGTCGGCCTCACCGGCGAGGACGCGCACACCATCACTGCCACCAGGCACCAGCCCGAGATCGACGGCGAGTTCGTCGACATCGGGCGGGTCGGTGAGATCACCGAGATCGACACCGGCGCCATCGAGGCCCTGCTCGCCGACGGCCGCATCCCGGTCGTCTCCTCGATCGCCCGCTCCCAGGACGACGGACATGTCTACAACGTCAATGCTGATACGGCGGCTGCGGCACTCGCTGCGGCGCTCGGCGCCGAGACCCTCATGGTCCTCACCGACGTCGAGGGCCTCTACGAGGACTGGCCGAACTCCGACGAGGTGATCAGCCGCCTCACCGCCTCACAGCTGGAGAAGCTGCTGCCCGAGCTGTCCAGCGGCATGGTGCCGAAAATGGAGGGCTGCCTGCACGCCGTACGGGGCGGCGTCACCACCGCCCGCGTCATCGACGGGCGGGTCCAGCACTCGATCCTGCTGGAGATCTTCACCGACGAGGGCATCGGCACGATGGTCGTGCCGGACGAACAGGGGGAGTCGTGAGCAACACAGGGGAAGCCGTGCGCAACGAAGAGCTGACCGAGCGGTGGCAGGGGGCGCTCATGAACAACTACGGCACCCCGCGCCTGCCCCTGGTGCGCGGCGAGGGCGCCCGGCTCTGGGACGCCGACGGCAACGAGTACCTCGACTTCGTCGGCGGCATCGCGGTCAACGCGCTCGGCCACGCCCATCCGGCCGTGGTCGAGGCGGTGAGCCGGCAGATCGCCTCCCTCGGCCACGTCTCCAACCTCTTCATCGCCGAGCCGCCCGTCACCCTCGCCGAACGGCTCCTCCAGCACTTCGGCCGCGACGGCAAGGTCTACTTCTGCAACTCCGGCGCCGAGGCCAACGAGGGCGCCTTCAAGATCGGCCGGCTGACCGGGCGGCCGCACATGGTCGCCACCGACGGCGGCTTCCACGGCCGCACGATGGGTGCCCTGGCGCTGACCGGCCAGCCCGGCAAGCGGGAACCGTTCCTGCCGCTGCCCGGCGACGTCACCCACGTACCGTACGGCGACCCGCAGGCGCTGGCGGCGGCGGTGACCGAGGAGACCGCCCTCGTCGTCATCGAGCCGATCCAGGGCGAGAACGGCGTCGTCGTCCCGCCGCCCGGCTATCTGAAGGCGGCCAGGGCCATCACCGCCTCCACCGGGGCGCTCCTCGTCCTGGACGAGGTGCAGACCGGGGTCGGCCGGACCGGGCACTGGTTCGAGTACCAGGCCCACGAGGGCGTCCTCCCGGACGTCGTCACCCTCGCCAAGGGCCTCGGCGGAGGCCTGCCGCTGGGCGCGACGGTCGCCTTCGGACGCGCCGCCGAACTCCTCCAGCCGGGGCACCACGGCACGACCTTCGGCGGCAACCCGGTCGCCTGCGCGGCCGGACTCGCCGTCCTCGACACCATCGCGGACGAGGGCCTGCTGGACAACGTCAAGCGGCAGAGCGAGAGGATCCGCGGCGGCGTCGAGGCCCTCGGCCACCCGCTGGTCGGCCACGTCCGGGGCGCGGGTCTCCTCCTGGGTATCGTGCTCACCGAGCCGCTGGCAGCCCGGGTGCAGCAGGCGGCTCAGGACGCCGGAATCCTGGTGAACGCGCCCGCACCCGATGTCGTACGGCTGATGCCCGCGCTGAACCTCGGCGACGACGTGGTGGACGCGTTCCTCGGGGCGCTGCCCGGCATCCTTGACCAGGCCGCCGACGCGGCCCACGGGGACGGACGATCCGGAGAATGAGGCGACGATGAGCCATGCGCAGGAGCACGAGCAGACGGCCGGGCCCGCCCTTCCGCAGACCCGCACCGCACGCCACCGCCGGATCGTGGACATCCTCAACCGGCAGGCGGTGCGCTCGCAGAGCCAGCTGGCGAAGCTGCTCGCCGACGACGGGCTGACCGTCACGCAGGCGACGCTCTCCCGGGACCTGGACGAGCTGAACGCGGTGAAGATCCGCAACACCGACGGCGACCTCATCTACGCGGTGCCCAGCGAGGGCGGTTTCCGCACCCCTCGGGCCCCGCTCGGGGAGTCGGCGAAGGAGGAGCGGATGCGGCGGCTCTCCGCGGAACTGCTGATCTCCGCGGAGGCGTCGGCGAACCTCGTGGTCCTGCGGACCCCTCCGGGGGCGGCGCAGTTCCTCGCCTCGGCGATCGACCAGGCGGAGCTGCACGACATCCTGGGCACGATCGCGGGCGACGACACGCTGATGCTGATCAGCAGGGAGCCCACGGGCGGGCAGGCGCTGGCGGATCACCTGCTGCGGTTGGCCGGGAACGGCCACTGAGCGCTGCGCGGCTCGAGCCGTCCATCGGGTGCGGGTGACCGGTGGCTGGTCGCGCGGTTCCCCGCGCCCCTGAAGGCGTTGCAGTACGGCCGCCCCCCAGCTGCGGGCAGTCGTGCCTCCCCCCAGTGCCTGAATGGCCTGGGAGGTACCCCCAGGGCGGCACGGGTGGGCGCTGGGGGTACCCCCTCTGGGGGAGGCACCCCGCCGACGCGGGTGAGTGACACCCCGGTACCTCAGCCGCGGCGCCGCTCACCCCAGCCACCCCGCCAGACCCCCCGTGCACCGCACCTCGTCCCCCGCGGTCACCAACAGTCCCTCGACCCCGTCCAGAGACTCCAGCCACCGCAACCCCTCCCGCGACCCCATCGCGAACGCCGCCGTCGCCCAGCAGTCCGCCCACGTCAGCCGTGGCGCCACCACCGTCACCGCCACCAGATCGGTCACCGCGGAGCGCCCGGTGCGCGGATCGACGACATGCGCGCCCCGCTCCGCGCTGCCGGACGTCGCCACGGCCAGCTCGGCCGCCCCCACTGCCGACACGACCGCCGCCAGTCCGCCCGGACGCAGCGGGTCCGACACACCGACCCGCCAGGGCCGCCCCGCCCCCGGCGTCCCCAGCAACTGCACGTCCCCGCCGCCGTTGACGCCGACGCCACTCGCACCGGCCGCCGCGATCCGCCGCGCGGCGCGCTCCACCGCCCAGCCCTTGACGATCCCGGTCGGGTCCAGACGGCCCTCGTACGATGTGCTGAACCAGCCGTCGCTCACCCGCTCCGCCTCCGCCGCCAGCTCCAGCACCTCGGCGACCTCGGGCGCGCACGCGTCGACGGTCAGTTCGCCGCGCGCCAGCCGCGAGACCTGGCTGTCCTCCCGATAGGTGCTGAACACCTCGTCGACCCGGTGCAGCCCGGCGACGGCCTCGTCCAGCGCCGCCCGGACGGCCGTGGGTTCCCCGCCGCGGACGTCGAGGGAGAAGACGGTCCCCATCGTCTCCTCCACACGACGCACCGCGGCGGGAGCCTGTGCGGGTTCGGCCACGGCGTCAGCCACCGGCCTGATCCAGCGCGGACTGCAACGACTGCTTGTACCCGGCGCTGGTGTAGGTGGCGCCGGAGACGGCGTCGATGTCGGCGTTGCCGGCGGCGATGGCGGCCTGGTTGAGCTTGGGTACGGCGTCGGCGGTGACCTGGTCGCTCTGTCCCCCCTTGGGCGCCTGGAGAGCTTCGGCGCCGGTGATCTTCCCGCCGCTGACGGTGACACGGACCCGCACGGGCCCGTACTGGGTCCGCGCGGCGGCACCGGTGAGCGTCCGAGTGCTCTGGGCGCCACCGTTCGAGCCCTCGCCGCTGGAGCCCTGTCCCGCGGACCCCGCGGCCACCTTGTCCAGCGCGGACTGCAACGACTCCTGGTATCCGGCGCTGGTGTAGGTGGCGCCGGAGACGGCGTCGATGTCGGCGTTGCCGGCGGTGACGGCGGCCTGGTTGAGCTTGGGTACGGCGTCGGCCGTGATCCGGTCGCTCTGTCCGCCCTTGGGCGCCTGCACGGCCTCGGCGGCCGTGATCTTCCCGCCGTCCACCGTGAGCCGGACCCGTACCGGGCCGTACCGCGTACTCGCCGCGTCACCGGTGACCGTGCCGGCGCCCGCGCCCCGCCCGCCCTGCGGCGACTGCGCGGCCACCGGCGGGGCCGCGCCGCCCGCCGCCGAGGCGGAGCCCGGGTCGGACGCCGGTTTCAACGACAGCAGCAGCACGATCCCGGACACGGTCGCGGCGCCGGCGAGCACGGCACGCCGAACGGGGTGGCTTTTCCTCATCTGTCCTGGACTCCTGACGTCCGTCGCTCACATCTCGAACGACTCGTGATGGATACGGCGGGCGGGGACTCCCGCGCCGCGCAGTGCCTCGTACACCGACTGGGCGAAGCCGGGCGGTCCGCACAGGAAGACGTCGTGGTGCTCGACGTCCGGGATCTTGCGGCTCAGGGTCTGGGCGGAGATGTCCGGACGCTCCCCGTCCGGACTGTTGACCGCGTACATCAGCCGGGCCCCGCGCTCGTCGGCGATCCCGGCGAGCTCGTCCCACAGCGCCAGGTCGTGGGTGCTGTTGGCCCGATAGAGCAGGGTGATGTCGCCGGACGCGCCGGGCAGCGTCTCGAACAGCGCCCGCATCGGCGTGATCCCCACCCCGCCCGCCACCAGCAGCACCTTGCCGCGGCTGCGGCGCTGCGCGGTCAGGGCGCCGTACGGGCCCTCCGCCCACACCCGGGTGCCGGGCTCCAGCTCACGCAGCCGGGCGCTGTGGTCGCCGATCGCCTTCACGGTGATCCGCAGCATGTCCGGGCGCGGCGCCGCCGACAGCGAGTACGGGTGCGAGCTGAACCGCATCCCCGGCGCCAGGAACCGCCAGCGGAAGAACTGCCCGGCCTCCGCGCCCATCCGGTGCAGCCGGCGCCCGCCGATCAGCACCGACACGATCCCGGGCGTCTCCTCGATCACCGCCTCGACCCGCATCCGGTGCCGCAGGTTGAGGCGGAGAGGGGTCAGGACCCGGTACCAGAGGACGAGCACGGTCACCGTCCCGTACAGGGCGTACCAGACGGTCTTGGCGACCGGCTCGACGGCGAAGTCGTTGCCGGTGGTCAGCTGGTGCCAGAAGGTCAGGAACACCGCCACGTAGGTGAGCAGGTGCACGTGGTACCAGGCGTCGTACGGGATCCTGCGGCGCACCGGGCCCGCGGACAGCAGTCCGATGAGGACCAGCAGTCCGGTGCCGACGGCGGCCTTGCCCATGTCGGGCAGCTCGTTCACGGAGCTGATCGTCTGCCGCACGATGTCGCCGAGGCCCTTGCCGGCCTGGGCGGCGTATCCCCACATGATCAGGAAGACGTGGGCGAGGACCAGGCAGAGCGTGTAGCGGCCGGTCATGGCGTGCCAGCGGGCGACCCGGTCCGAGCCCACCCGCCGCTCCAGCGCCGGCACGCGCGCCATCTGGAGCACCACCAGGGCCATCAGGTACCCGGCGAGCAGGCCGGTGATCCGGCCCGCGTTGAGGAGCATGCCGGTCCGGTCGGAGATGGCGGGCGTGTTGCGCCACCACAGCCACAACACGCCCGCCGCGCCCGCCCACACGGCGAGCAGCAGGGGGACGGCGGGGGAGCGGCGCGGACGGATGCGCCGCATCGTCTGACGGCGGGCGGCACGGCCGCCGGCGAGCGTGGTGGTCACGGTTCCTCCGTGGGGACTCGGCCCTTGGCCCACAGATACGCGCCGCACCACCCGGGCGTTCAGCCCGGCACCGTACTCGTCACTCCCGTCCGGGCGCTCAGTAGCGGGTGATCGCCGTCGCCCCGCCCGAGGTGCCGATCGCCAGGTGCGGCCGGGCCGCCGGGTCCGCCCACCGCAGGATGCGCCGCATGGCCTGTGCCGCTACCGACACGCAACCGGCGGTCGCCCCGCGCCCGTCGACGTGCAGGAAGATGCCCGCGCCGCGTCCGCGCACCGGACGGTGGTAGTTGAAGCCGACGACCAGGGCGTGCGCGTACTGCGCCGTGTACGTGATCAGGTGCTCGGCCTCGGTCGCGCGGCAGTCGGCGGGGCGTGGTTCGGTCCAGCGGTTGTAGGAGCGGGAGGCGTTGTCCTGGCACCACCAGGAGTCCTGGCGCACCGGGCGGTACCGGTACTTCGTCCCGGGCGGCGCCGCGCGGATGCCGAAGGCGTACGGCAGGTCGTACAGCCCGGTCGGGGTGGTGTTCGTGCCCTGTTCGCGCGTCGCCCCGTCGGCCAGCCCGCCGGCCCCGAAGCGGGCGGGCGCGGAACCGGCCTCCACCCATCGCCCGCCGTCGTCCCCGCGGTCCCACCAGGTGACCCGGCCCTCGGTCGAGCCGGTCTCCGGCGCGACCGCGGTGATCAGCTGGGTGCCGCCGCCGGTGTCCGCCATCCGGGCCGGCAACGGCCGGGGGACGGGCCCGCCGGCGGGCGCGGCGCCGAGCACGAGGAGGGACGCGGAGACGAGGACGGCGACGACACCGGGGCGCATGGGTCAGACGGTAGACGGGGGCAGCGGCAACGGCAGCCCGGGAAGGCCGTCCAGGCTCGTCGCCACGTGGTCCTTCTTGGTGAAGTACTCGTTGAGCGAGGCGTCGTCCTCGCGCGCGAACCGCTTGCCGTGCAGGTCCCGCTCCGATTCGTACGCCATGAAGGGGACGGCGTAGCCGCAGGTGTCGCGGATGAGTTCGGCGGTCACGACGATGATCGCGCGCAGTCCGTGCCGGGTGGTGTCGATGTCCGGGAAGCGGGTGAGGAGCTCCGGGAAGCGGGGGTCGTCGCGGAAGACGGGCTCGCCGCGGCCGTGCACCCGGACGATGTTCGGCGGACCCTGGAAGGCGCACCACATGAGGGTGATCCGCCCGTTTTCCCGCAGGTGGGCGATGGTCTCGGCGGTGGAGCCGGCGAAGTCGAGGAAGGCCACGGTGCGTTCGTCGAGCACCGCGAAGCTGCCCGTGAGGCCCTTGGGGGACAGGTTGACCGTGCCGTCACCGGCCAAGGGGGCGGTGGCGGTGAAGAAGAGGGGCTGCGCCTCGATGAACGTGCGAAGTCTGCCGTCTATGCGCTCATAAGTCTTTCCCATGACTAACGATTATGTGCGCTGGTCGTTCGCCTGTCCGAGGAATTGCCGGTGGTCCCGCCATGCGGACGCGGCTCCGCGGCTCGACCGGCCCGCCAGATTGACGAATCATGCATTGGCCTGCATACTCATGCATGCCGCCGGATGTACCGTGCGGAGGCGGTGGCACATCAACGGCCCTGAGGAGCGACCCAAGTGAGCAGCAACAGCGGTGACGTCCGGCTCTGGGGCGGCCGTTTCGCCGACGGCCCCGCCGAGGCCCTGGCGAAGCTGTCCGCGTCCGTCCACTTCGACTGGCGCCTCGCGCCCTACGACATCGCCGGCTCGCGCGCCCACGCGCGCGTGCTGCACGCGGCGGGGCTGCTCACCGAGGACGAGCTGACCCGGATGACCGCCGGCCTCGACCGGCTCGAAGCGGACGTCGCCGACGGCTCCTTCGTCGGCACCATCGCCGACGAGGACGTCCACACCGCCCTGGAGCGCGGACTGCTGGAACGGCTCGGTCCCGACCTCGGCGGCAAACTGCGCGCCGGGCGCTCCCGCAACGACCAGGTGGCGACCCTCTTCCGCATGTACCTGCGCGACCACGCCCGGACCGTCGGCGGTCTGATCGCCGACCTCCAGGACGCGCTGATCGGCCTCGCCGAGGCCCACCCGGACGTGGCGATGCCCGGCCGCACCCACCTCCAGCACGCCCAGCCGGTGCTCTTCGCCCACCACGTCCTCGCCCACGTCCAGGCGCTGTCCCGGGACGCGGAGCGGCTGCGCCAGTGGGACGAGCGCACGGCCGTGTCGCCGTACGGTTCCGGAGCGCTCGCGGGCAGCAGCCTCGGCCTGGACCCGGAGGCGGTCGCCCGCGACCTCGGCTTCGAGCACGGCAGCGCCGGCAACTCCATCGACGGGACGGCCTCGCGCGACTTCGTCGCCGAGTTCGCCTTCATCACCGCGATGATCGGCGTCAACGTCTCCCGGATCGCCGAGGAGATCATCATCTGGAACACGAAGGAGTTCTCCTTCGTCACGCTGCACGACGCCTTCTCCACCGGCTCGTCGATCATGCCGCAGAAGAAGAACCCGGACATCGCCGAGCTGGCCCGCGGCAAGTCCGGCCGCCTCATCGGCAACCTCACCGGCCTGATGGCCACCCTCAAGGCGCTCCCGCTCGCGTACAACCGCGACCTCCAGGAGGACAAGGAGCCGGTCTTCGACTCCATCGACCAGCTGGAGATCCTGCTCCCCGCCTTCACCGGCATGATGGCCACCCTCACCGTGCACCGCGAGCGCATGGAGGAGCTGGCCCCGGCCGGGTTCTCGCTCGCCACCGACATCGCCGAGTGGCTGGTCAGGCAGGGCGTGCCGTTCCGCGTCGCCCACGAGGTGGCCGGCGAGTGCGTGAAGGCCGCCGAGGCCGAGGGCAAGGAGCTGGACGAGCTCACCGACGAGCAGTTCGCGAAGATCTCCGCCCACCTCACCCCCGAGGTCCGCTCCGTCCTCAACGTCCCCGGCGCCCTCGCCTCCCGTGATGGCCGGGGCGGTACGGCGCCCAGCGCGGTCGCCGTCCAGCTCGCCGAGGTGAAGGCGGACGTGGCCGGCCAGCACGCGTGGGCGGGCGCCAGGAACTAGGCGGGAACCAGGCAGGAACCAGGCGGGAACCAGGCAGGAGCCAGGGGGTGCCGTTCGGATCGCTCCGTCCTGTCCGCCCTTCTCCGCCTCACGGCCGCACGCACCGGACCCCGCTCGGCTCCGACCGCGAGGTGCCGTTTCCCGCAGCCGGCCCGATCCGAACGACACCCCCGGCAGCCGGTGTGCCGGCGGGGCATCGCGGTTACGTTGGTCGCCGGGGCCTGTCCGCCGGACGGGCCCCGGCTTCAGCACCCGACCGAACGGAGCCCGCGATGCCCTTCGCCCGCCTGGCCGCGGCGACCACCCCCACCTGCCACATCGGCCTGGGACTCGCCGCCGTCGGCCGCCCCGGCTACATCAACCTCGGCCGTGACCGGGACCTGCCGGCCGACCGCGGCGTCGAGGCGATGCGCGAGCGCACCCACGACCTCCTCGACGCCGCCTACGCGCAGGGTGTCCGGTACTTCGACGCGGCCCGCTCCTACGGGCGCTCGGAGGAGTTCCTGGCCGACTGGCTCCGGGAGCGCCCCGACGCCGACGACGTGGTCGTCGGCAGCAAGTGGGGCTACACCTACACGGCCGACTGGTCGGCCGACGCCGAGCGGCACGAGGTCAAGGACCACGGCGCCGCGACGTACGAGCGCCAGCGTGAGGAGACCGACGCCCTGCTCGGCGACCGGCTCGACCTCTACCAGATCCACTCCCTGACCCCCGACAGCCCGGCGCTCACCGACAAGGAACTGCACGCGAAGCTGGCCGAGGCCGTCGCGCGGGGTGTCACCGTCGGCTTCTCCACCAGCGGCCCCGCCCAGGCCGACGCCATCCGTGCCGCGCTCGCGGTGACCGTCGACGGCGAGCCCCTTTTCCGCACCGTGCAGTCGACGTACAACGTGCTGGACATCTCCGCCGGGCCCGCGCTGGCCGAGGCGCACGAGGCCGGACTCACCGTGATCGTCAAGGAGGGCATGGCCAACGGCCGCCTCGCGGAACCCCACGCGCCCGGCGCCCTCAAGGCCGTCGCGGAGGAGACGGCCCTGGGCTGCGACGCGGTCGCTCTCGCGATGGTCCTGCGGCAGCCCTGGGCCGGTGTCGTCCTCTCCGGCGCCGCGACCGTGAACCAGCTCGGCTCGAACCTGCACGCCGCGGTCGTCGACCTCGACGACGACCAGGTGGCCCGCCTCGGCGCACTCGTCGAGGAACCGCGCGCCTACTGGGAGCGGCGCGGGCAGCTGCCCTGGCACTGAGCCTTCACCGAAGGGCGCTGCCGAGCAGGCGGCCCCCGCCCACCCACCGTGACTGACCCCGAGAGATGAGAGGTGAGTCACGCACATCCCGGGTGAGACGAAGATATCTCACGTGGGTTATCGTTGTCTCATGGCTGTTGATCGAGACCAGGTGCTGCGCAGCGCCGCGGCCCTGCTGACCCGCAGGGCCACCGCGACCATGGACGAGGTCGCCAGGGCTGCCGGGCTGAGCCGGGCCACGCTGCACCGGCACTTCGCCGGACGTGACGCCCTCGTCCGGGCGCTGGAGTCGCTCGGTATCGCCGAGTGCGAGGCCGCCCTCGACGCGGCCCGTCTGGACGACGGGCCGGCGACCGACGCGGTGCGCCGGCTCGTGCGCGAGATCGAGTCCGCCGCCGGTCTGCTCGCCTTCCTCTACACCGAGAACCAGCTGTTCGAGGGCGAGGAGCAGAACGAGGGCTGGGCCCGCATCGACGCCCGGCTGGCCGCGGTCTTCCGCCGTGGCCAGGAGAGCGGCGAGTTCCGCATCGACCTCACCCCGGCCTGGCTCACCGAGGCGCTCTACGGCCTGCTGGCCTCCGGCGCCTGGGCGGTGACCGAGGGCCGCGTGGCCCGCAACGACATGTCCCACATGGTCGTCGAGCTGCTGCTCGGCGGCGCTGTCCGAAGAGAGAAACCATGACCCGCACCCTGCAGCCGGACCGTCCGACCGAGGCGGTGAAGCGTCCCGGCCGCTGGCTCGCGCTGTCCGTCCTCGTGCTGGCCGTGCTGCTGGTGGCCGTCGACGCGACCGTGCTCGGTCTCGCGACCCCCTACATCAGTGAGGACCTCGCACCCACCGGCACCCAGCTGCTCTGGATCGGCGACGTCTACTCCTTCGTCATCGCCGGTCTGCTCGTCTCCATGGGCAGCCTCGGCGACCGCATCGGCCGCAAGCGGATCCTGCTCATCGGCGCCACGGCGTTCGGCGCCATATCCGTGCTCAACGCCTACGCGTCCACGCCCGAGCTGATGATCCTCGCCCGGGCCCTGCTCGGCGTCGCGGGCGCCACCCTGATGCCCGCGACCCTCGCCCTGATCCGCAACCTCTTCCACGACCCGCGCGAACGCAGCCTCGCCATCGGCATCTGGGGCGCCGCGGCCTCCGCCGGCATGGCGGTCGGCCCGGTCGTCGGCGGATTCCTGCTGGAGCACTTCTGGTGGGGCTCGGTCTTCCTGATCAACCTGCCCGTGATGGCCGTCCTGGTCGTCGTCGGCGTCAAGCTGCTGCCCGAGTCGCGCAACCCGAATCCGGGCCCGTGGGACCTGCTCAGCGTCACCCTCTCCCTGGCCGGCATGGTCGGCATCGTGTACGCCGTCAAGGAGGCCGCCGCGCACGGCTTCGCGTGGGCCACGCTCGCCGCGGGGCTGCTGGGCGCCGCCGCGCTCTACGGGTTCATCCGCCGTCAGCTGACCATGCCGACACCGCTGCTCGACATGCGGCTGTTCCGCAGCCGTGGTTTCAGCGGCGCGGTGCTGGCCGACCTGCTGACCATCCTGGGCCTGTCGGGGCTGGTGTTCTTCCTCTCCCAGTACCTGCAACTCGTGCAGGGCAGGCGTCCGTTCGAGGCGGGCCTGGCCGAACTGCCCGCCGCAGTCGGCGCGGTGGTGGCCGGTCTGATCGCCGGCCGCGCGGCCCGGCGCTTCTCGGTGCGTGCCGTGGTCTCCGGCGGACTCGCCGCCGTCGGTCTCGCGCTCGCCGCGCTGACCGTCATCGACCAGAACACCGGCTATCCGCTGCTCGGCGGGGTCCTGCTGGTCGTCGGTGTCGGCGCCGGATTCGCGTTCACCGTCACCGCCGACGTGATCCTCTCCAGCGTGCCCAAGGAGCAGGCGGGCGCCGCCTCCGCGGTCTCCGAGACGGCGTACGAACTCGGCGCCGCCCTCGGCATCGCCGTGCTCGGCTCGATCGTGACCGGCGTCTACCGCGGCTTCACCGGCCCGGACGGCACCCCGGCCGCGGCGCACGAGTCGCTGGGCGGCGCGGTGGAGGCGGCCTCCGGCCTCCCGGCCCAGCCGGCCGAGGCCCTGCTGGACGCCGCCCGCCAGGCCTTCGTCGACGGCCTGACCCTCGCGGCGGGCGTCGGCGCGGCCGTCCTCCTGGCCGCCGCGGTGGCCTCCTGGTTCCTGCTGCGGGGCCAGCGCCTGGAGGACGGGGTGGAGCACCCGTAGCGGTACTGCGCGTACGGGGGGCGACACGCTCACCGGCACATCGGCACCCCGGCGTTCGGCACACGAAGACGGCGGGTCGCTCACCGAGCGACCCGCCGTCTTCGTGTCCGTCCGCGTCCGTACGTTCCGCCGGCCTACGCCGCCTTCGCCTTGCTCGCGTACATGTCCACGTACTCCTGGCCGGACAGCCGCATGACCTCGGTCATCACGGAGTCGGTCACGGCCCGCAGGACGTAGCGGTCGCGGTCCATGCCCTCGTAGCGCGAGAACTCCATCGCCTCGCCGAAGCGCACCGTGACCTTGCCCGGCCGGGGCAGGCCGGCGCCGCCCGGCTGGAGCTTGTCGGTGCCGATCACGGCGAACGGGACGACGGGGGCGCCGGTCATCAGGGTGAGCCGGGCGATGCCGGTGCGGCCGCGGTAGAGACGGCCGTCGGGGGAGCGGGTGCCCTCGGGGTAGATGCCGAAGACCTTGCCCTCGTCCAGTACGCGGCGGCCGGTCATCAGGGCCGCGACTCCGCCCCGCCCGCCGTCGCGGTCGACCGGGATCATGCCGACGCCGGTGAAGAACCAGGCCATCAGCCGGCCCTTGGGGCCCTTGCCGGTGACGTACTCGTCCTTGCCGATGAAGAAGACCTGCCGGTCGCAGGTCAGGGGCATGATCACCGAGTCGATGAAGGTGAGGTGGTTGCCGGCCAGGATCACCGGGCCGTCGCCCGGGATGTTCTCCACGCCCTCCACCCGTGGGCGGAACATCAGGCGCATGATCGGGCCGAGCACTGCCTTGATGAGCGCGAAGCGGGACAACGGGTCCTCCGGTGTCGGGGATGCGGTATGAGTCTGTGCAGGTGAGGACATTACTCGCGGCCGAGGGGGTCACGCACGTCGGGTCATCCGGGTCTTACCCGGTGTTGACGTGCGTTCACCTGCGGTGCAAGGTGTTGCGGCGTCGTAACGCCCACAAGAGGATGTGAGGCAGGTCGCGTCCGCAGGGGTGGGAACCGCGTGTTCGTCCTCGCCGCGCTCGCCGTGCTCTGTGTGGTCATGGCCGCCGCCGTCACCGTCCTGGTCCGCAGGGACCGGCGTCGTTGGTCCGGGGGTCCGGATACCGCACGGATCGAAGCACGGGCGACCAGCGGACTGCGCGAGGCGCGCCGCTGGAGCCGTGCCGCCGACCCCTTCTCCGTGGCCACGGGGCTCGTCCGGCACCGCCACGACGAACGCGGCCACTGACCGCGTACCCCAACCGGCCGCCGTGAAGCCGACGGCGCGTCAGACATCCTGCCCCGCCCCGCCCACCGGCCCCTCCACGCCCATACGACATCCCCGGGCACCCGCGTGTTCCGGTCGCGGTCTCCCGCTCGTCATGTACGCGCCCCTACGATCGGCCCGCACTGACGGTCAACGGCAGGAGGGCCCTGATGGGAACGCAGGAGTCGGACGAGCAGGCGGGCGGCACCGGACGGCGGGCACTTCTCGGAGCGGCGGTGCTCGGCGCGGGCGGAGCCGTAATCGGCCTGTCCGGTACGGCGAGAGCCGCCGACACCCGGCACGGCGGCGGACGCGGCGGGCACGGCGGCGGCGTGAAGAGCCTGCCCGTCCCGACGGTCATCGGACACCGCGGCGCCAGCGGCCACCGCCCCGAGCACACCTTCGGCGCCTACGAGCTGGCCCTCGACATGGGCGCCGACATCGTCGAGGCGGGTGACCTGGTCCCCACCAAGGACGGTCACCTCGTCTGCCGGCACGAGCCCGAGATCGGCGGCACCACGGACGTCGCGGACCACCCCGAGTTCGCCGACCGCGAGCGCACCAAGCGGCTCGACGGCGTCTCGGTCACCGGCTGGTTCACCGAGGACTTCACGCTCGCCGAGCTCAAGACCCTCCGCGCCACCGAGCGCATCCCGGCCAACCGCCCGCACAACACCCTCTACGACGGCCGCTGGGAGATCCCCACCTTCGAGGAGGTGCTGCGCTGGCAGAACGAGCAGACACGCAGGCGCGGCAAGCAGGTCTGGATCTACCCCGAACTCAAGCACCCCACCTACTTCCGGGGGCTGGGCCTCGGTACGGAGGAGCGCCTGGCGCGGCTGCTGCGCAAGTACGGCAAGGACCGGAAGAACTCGCCCGTCATCATCCAGTCCTTCGAACCCACCAGCATCCAGCGGATGAACCGGCTCGTCGGCAACCCCCTCGCCGTCCTGCTGTCCGGCGCGAACAGCCGCCCCTGGGACTTCGTCGAGACCGGCGACCCGCGCACCACGGCCGACCTCGTCACGCCGAAGGGCCTCAAGGAGATCGCCTCCTACGCGCAGGGCATCGGCCCGACCCTGGACCTGATCATCCCGAAGGACTCGTCCGGCCGGCTCACCGAGCCGACCACGCTGGTGCGCGACGCACACCGCGCGGGCCTGATCCTGCACCCGTACACCATGCGCAACGAGAACCCCTTCCTCCCCGTCGACTTCCGCAAGGGCAGCGACCCGGACGCCTACGGCTACGTCTTCGGCGCGTTCCGGACGTACTTCGCCACCGGCATCGACGGGATCTTCACCGACCACCCGGACACGGGCGTGCTGGCCCGCGAGGACTTCGTCAACAAGTGAGCGAGAGTCCCCAGTTGGGGTGATCTCCGGCCGCCCGGGCAACCGCGTCCCGGGCGGCCGCGTCGACCTGCATATGACGCACGACCTGGTCACCTCCCTGCGCCCCCTGCTCACCGCCGAGGTCTCCGCCGAGGCATATGCGTCCGGAGCCGAACCCGGCGACCTCGAACAGGCGGTCTGGCTACGCCTTCTGGAACGCCTGGAGGCCGACGGCCCGCCCCGCGACCTCCGCCGCTGGCTGCGCAGCGCCGTCCGCATCGAGGCCCGCCGCACCCGCCGTACGAACCGCGACGAGCGGCCGTACGAGACCGAACCCGCCGGCGCCGCCGAGCACGAGCCCGAGCAGCTCGCGCTCACCGCGGCCCGCCACCGCGCCCTGCGCGACGCCGTGCGCCGGCTGCCCGGCCGCTGCCCCCGGCTGATCGAGGCCCTGCTGTCGCCGAAGGACCTCACATACCGGGAGATCGCGGGGGAGTTGGGTATCTCACAAGGCAGTCTTGGGCCGGAACGTTCCCGATGTCTGGGATGTCTGCGCCGATTGCTGACGCCGGAGGTTGCGGCCCGCTGAGGACGGGGATAGGAGTGGGGGACCACAGGTGATCAGGTGAGCGGGAGGCATGCGCACATGGGCATGAGCGTGACCATCTCGGCGGCGTCCGAGCAGGACGCCGAGCAGATCTTCCGGCTGCAGTACCTCTGTTTCCAGAGCGAGGCGGCGCTGTACGGCAACTACCGCATCGACCCGCTCGTCCAGACCCTCGACTCCGTGCGCGAGGAGGTCGCCGACGACTGCGTGTTCGTGGCGCGGCTCGGTGACGAGGTCGTCGGCTCGGTGCGCGGCCGGGCGAGCGAGGACGGGGCCGCGTCCATCGGCAAGCTGTGCGTGCACCCCCGGCTCCAGGGGCACGGGATCGGCGCCCGTCTGCTGCGGGCCGCCGAGTCCGCCCTCGCCGAGGAGCGCGGCGCCAAGCGCTTCCGTCTGCACACCGGGCACCGCAGCGAGAGCAACCTGCGGCTCTACCGGCGGGTCGGCTACGAGAGGGTGGGCACCGCGCGGGGCGCGGACGGCGTGGCCATGATCGTCCTGGAGAAGCCGGCCGGGACGTACGCGACCACGGCCTGAGACGCCGGCGGCATCCGGGCCCGGCCGCCGCTACGCGGCGCGGGCCCGGCGCAGCCAGTACAGGGCCGACAGCGGCAGCAGCACGGGAATGAAGAGATACCCCATCCCGAAGTCCGACCACACGGTCGTGTCGGGGAAGGCGGACGGTTCCAGCAGGGTCCAGGTGCCGACCGTCAGGACGCCCACGAGTTCGGCGGCGCAGCACACCAGCGCCGCCCTGCGGGCCGTCTCGCCGCCGCGCACCAGGGTGTACGTGATGAAGCCGTAGACGACGCCCGCGACGGCCGACAGTGTGTAGGGGAGCGGCGCCCGGTCGAACTCGGTCGCGATCTGGTACGCGGACCGGGACACGGCGCCGACGACCATCACCCCGTACAGCCACACCAGCAGGACGCCCGGCCCGCCGATCAGCCGCTGCCGGGCCGGCTTCTCCTCCGTGGCCACCATCTCAGCCTCCCCAGATGTCGTACAGCCGCACCTCGAGGACGGCGAGGACGACACCGCCGGCGGCGACCGTCACCGAACCCCAGCGGGTGCGCTCGGCCAGCGACATGAACCCCGCCGCCGGGACGCAGGCGAAGGCGCCCAGCAGATACGACACGAAGATCGTCGTGCCCTGCCCCGGCTCGTCGCCACCGGCCAGCCGCACGATTCCGACCACCAGCTGGATCAGCGCCAGCACCGAGACCACGGCCATGCCGATGAAGTGCCAGTCCTTCGTCGGTTGGTCACGGTAGGCCGCCCAGCCGCACCAGGCGGCGAGCAGCAGCGCGGCGACGCCGGTCACCAGCGTCAGGACGTCAAGCATGGCAGCGACCCTATTACGCCCCAAAAGCCCCGCCGCCCCCGGCCCCGCCCGTCCCGGCCCCGCTCGCCGCCGCTCCGTACCGTCCGCCCGGGTGGGGCCGCAACGGAGGGGTCCCGCGCTTCGGGTCTCCTGCCGCGAGGAACGAGACGTTGGTCCCGTCCGGCGAGGACCTCTCGCGCCGTAGGGTCGAAGGCATGAAGATCCACGCACAAGCCCTCCTGTTCGACAACGACGGAACCCTTGTCTCCTCCCTCGAGTCCGTGCGCCGCTGCTGGACGCGGTGGGCCGGTGAGTACGGGATCACGGCTCAGGAGTTCGCGCGGGTCGAGCTGCACGGGCGGCCGGCCGCGGAGATAGCCGCCGACCTGCTGCCCGCGGACGTGGTGCCCAAGGCCGTGGCGCGGATCGAGCAGCTGGAGGTCGAGGACGTACCGGGCGGGGGCGTGCGCCTGCTGCCCGGCACCTGGGAGTTCCTCGACGCGCTGCCCGCCGACCGCTGGGCGGTGGTCACCTCGGCGACCCGCCGGCTCGCCGAGGCCCGGCTCGGCGCCGTCGGCATCCTGCCGAAGGCACTCGTCGCCGCCGACGACATCACCCGCGGCAAGCCCGACCCCGAGCCCTACCTTCTCGGCGCCCGCGCCCTCGGCGTCGACCCGGCCGCCTGCGTCGTCTTCGAGGACGCCCCCGCCGGACTCCAGGCCGGCCGCGCCGCCGGCATGACCACCGTGGCGTTGGCCACAACCCACCGGGCCGACGAACTCGACGCCGACCTCGTGGTCACCGACCTGTCGGCCCTGTCGGCACTGGTCACCGACGCCGGAGTCGAGATCTCCGTCCGGGGCTGAGCCACGCCTCCGGGGCCGTCCGCCGACCGGCCACCGTCCATGGGTGTCCAGCATCCGGACGGCGGTGTCCGATCAGGAGTACACGTCTGCTTTACTGATCGCATGAGCACGACGAGCGACCGCACCCCTGCGACCGAGGCGACGATGACGCCCGGTGCTCGTTGTATGTGTCGAATGTGCGCCTTCTAGAGGGCCCCCGCACCACCTGAGCCTCGCGCCCCGAAGCGAGCGCCCGCTCATGTCCGCCACCGCGCCCCGCGCACGCGGCTGAGTCATGCCCCGCGCACACGTTTCTCCCAGGTTTCACCGCCACCGCGCATCGCCACCGCGAGAACCGTGCCGCGTTCCGAAGGACCCCAAGCCTCCGAAGAACAACGCCCCGTGCCCGGCGCACAGCACCGCGCCGCGCACTCGACAGTGACGGAAACCCACGTGATCACCACATCGGGCCTTACCAAGGTCTACCGCTCACGCGGCCGCGAGGTCACCGCCCTGGACGGCGTCGACCTGCATGTCCGCGAGGGCGAGGTGTACGGCGTCATCGGCCAGTCCGGCGCCGGCAAGTCCTCGCTCATCCGCTGCGTCAACCTCCTGGAGCGCCCCACCGCCGGCACGGTCACCGTCGCCGGCCAGGACCTCACCGCGCTGGCCGGCCGGGGCCCCCGGGCCGGCAAGGAGCTGCGGCAGGCGCGCAGCCGTATCGGCATGGTCTTCCAGCACTTCAACCTGCTCTCCACCCGGACCGTGCGGGACAACGTCGAACTGCCGCTGGAAATCCTCGGCAAGTCCGGGAAGGAACGTTCCCGCAAGGCGTTGGAACTGCTCGACCTCGTCGGTCTCGCCGACAAGGCGGGGGCCTACCCCGCCCAGCTCTCCGGCGGCCAGAAGCAGCGCGTCGGCATCGCCCGCGCCCTGGCCGGCGACCCCAAGGTCCTGCTCTCCGACGAGGCCACCAGCGCCCTCGACCCGGAGACCACCCGCTCCATCCTCCAGCTGCTCCGCGACCTGAACCGGCAGCTCGGGCTGACCGTCCTGCTCATCACCCACGAGATGGACGTCGTCAAGAACGTCTGCGACTCGGCCGCCCTCATGGACCGGGGCCGCATCGTCGAGTCCGGCACGGTCGGCGAGCTGCTCGCCACCCCGGGCTCCGAGCTCGCCGCCGCCCTCTTCCCGGTCGGCGGCGACGCGTCCGGGGACGACCGCACCGTCCTCGACGTCACCTTCCACGGCGACGCCGCCACCCAGCCCGTCATCTCCCAGCTGTCCCGCACCTACAACATCGACATATCGATCCTCGGTGCCGCCATCGACACCGTCGGCGGCCTCCAGGTCGGCCGGATGCGCATCGAGCTGCCCGGCCGCTACGAGGACAACGTCGTGCCCGTCGGCTTCCTGCGCGAGCAGGGTCTCCAGATCGACGTGATCAGCGACGAGCCGTCGCTACTGGTGAAGGAAGGTGCCAAGTGACCTGGTCCGAGATGCAGCCACTGCTGGAGCAGGCGTCCTGGGAGACCCTGATCATGGTCGGCTGGTCCACCCTGATCGCCGTGGTGGCCGGGCTCCCGCTCGGCGTGCTCCTCGTCCTCACGGACCGGGGCGGCCTGCTGCAGAACGTCGTGGTCAACAAGGTCATCGGGCAGATCGTGAACATCGGCCGGTCCATGCCGTTCATCATCCTCATGGTCGCGCTGATGAGCTTCACCCGCTGGGTCACCGGGACGACCATCGGCAGCGAGGCCGCCATCGTTCCACTCGCCATCGGCGGCATCCCCTTCTTCGCGAGGCTCGTCGAGACAGCCGTCCGCGAGGTCGACGGAGGGCTCGTCGAGGCCGTCCAGTCCATGGGCGGCAACACCTGGACCATCGTCCGCAAGGTCCTGGTCCCCGAGGCGCTCCCGTCGCTGATCGCCAGCACCACGACCACGATCATCGCGCTCATCGGCTACTCCGCCATGGCCGGCACCGTCGGCGGCGGCGGCCTCGGCGACCTCGCCGTCCGCATCGGTTACCAGCGCTTCGAGACCGGAATGATGTGGATCACCGTCGCGATCCTCGCCGTCGTCATCTCCGCCATCCAGTTCGCCGGTGACTACGCGGCCCGCACCCTGCACCGCCGCGGCGGCCGCGGGGGCACGGCCCCCCGGCTCCGGCTGCTCAAGGCCAAGGAGCCCGCGGCCGCCGACGTGAGCAAGGTCGCGTAACCCGCACCCCCCAGACTCCCCGTCTCCACCCAGGACGGGGTCGCACCACCTCAGGAAAGGCACTTTTCGTGCGTAACACCGCCAAGATCACCACCGCGGTCCTCGCCGCCGGAGCCCTCACCCTCGGCCTGACCGCCTGCGGCTCGGACAAGGACTCCGCCTCCGACACCTCCGGCCCGCTGGTCGTCGCCGCGACGCCCGTCCCGCACGCCGAGATCCTCACCTACGTCAAGGACAACCTGGCGGAGAAGGAGGGCCTCGACCTGCAGGTCAAGGAGTTCACCGACTACGTCACGCCGAACACGGCGACGGAGGACGGCTCGGTGGGCGCGAACTACTTCCAGACCGAGCCCTACCTCGCGGACTTCAACAAGAAGAACGGCACCCACCTGAAGTCCGTCGTCTCGGTGCACCTGGAGCCCCTCGGCCTCTACTCGAAGAAGGCCGAGAACGCCGGCGACCTGAAGAACGGCGCGACCATAGCCCTCCCCAACGACACCGTCACCGAGGCCCGCGCCCTGCAGCTGCTCGCCTCGGAGGGCCTGATCACCCTCAAGGAGGGTGCCGGCAACTCGGCCACCCCCGCCGACATCACCAAGAACCCGAAGGACCTCGAGTTCAAGGAACTGGAGGCGGCCCAGACCGCGCGTTCCCTGGGCGACGTCGACGCGGCGGTGATCAACGGCAACTACGCCCTGGAGGCCGACCTCAAGCCGGCGAAAGACGCCCTCGTCCTGGAGTCCGCCGAGGACAACCCGAACGTCAACCTCCTCGTCGTCAAGGAGGGCCAGGAGGACGACCCGCGCGTGAAGAAGCTCGCGAGGCTCCTCACCTCGCCCGAGGTCGAGAAGTTCATCAAGGACAACTACGCCGGGTCCGTGCTCCCCACCTTCTGATTCGAGCCCCACGTCCCCACCGGGTCCGCTCCGAACCGGGGCGGACCCAGTGGTGTGGTCGCATGCCCGCATGCTGCATGCTGGGCAGTTCGAGCAGGCCCTGACGGTTACACAGGTTACGGAGCGGCGCATGACGAGCACCTTCCCCAACATCTCCATCAGCACGGAGCGGTTGGTGCTGCGCCCCCTCGAAGAGGACGACGTCCCCGCCCTGGCCGCCATGATGAACGACGAGCAGGTCGCCGCCTGGACCCACGTCCCGCAGCCCTTCACCGAGCAGGGCGCACACACCTGGATCGGCGAGTACGCGCCCGCCCAGCGCACGGCCGGCCGCGGACTCGACCTCGCCGTCACCGAGTTCCTCACCCAGCGGCTGGTCGGCATCATTCAGCTGACCAGAACCGACTGGCACGTACGGGCCACCGAGCTGTCCTACATCGTCGCCCCCTGGGCCCGGGGCGAGGGGTACGCCTCCGAGGCGGCGCTGGCCACCGCGCAATGGCTCTTCGCCGACCAGAAGTTCGAACGCATCGAGCTGCGCACCGCCGCCGACAACACCGCCTCCCAGCAGGTCGCCCAGCGGATCGGCTGCATCAGCGAGGGCGTCCTGCGCAACGCCTGCATAGCCCGCGTCCGTACCGACGACGGTGTCTGGACGGACGTACGCACCGACTTCATCGTGTGGAGCCTGCTGCCGGAGGACCTCGAGGGCGCGGCCGGGCCACTGACCGACGAAAACGGTTTCACCACCTTCACCGACTGGAACTGATACACCGGGGCCCGACCGCGCCGCCACCCCGCCGCCGGGCCGCACCAGGTACCCTCACGGGGCGCGCCCCCGAACGGTCCCGCGACCACGACCCGCGAACACCCTGGAGACTGACGACGATGGCCGACCGGGTCACGGTGATCGGCTGGGACGGTTCGCCGCTGACCGCCGCGGCACGCTCCGCACTCGGCGCCGCCACACTGGTGGCCGGCGCCGCCCACCACCTGGCACTTCCCGAGGTACCGCCCGCGGCCGAGCGCATCCGTCTCGGCAGTGTCGCCCTCGCCGCCCGCCGCGTCGCCGCCCACCGCGGCACGGCGGTCGTGCTCGCCGACGGCGACCCCGGCTTCTTCGGCGTCGTCCGCACCCTGCGCGATCCCGAGTTCGGCCTGGAGGTGGAAGTCGTCCCGGCGGTCTCCTCCGTGGCCACCGCCTTCGCGCGCGCCGGTATGCCCTGGGACGACGCCCATGTGGTCGTCGCCCACCCCCGCACCCTGCGACGCGCGGTGAACGTATGCCGGGCCCACACCAAGGTCGCGGTCCTCACCTCCCCGGGCGCCGGACCCGCCGAACTCGGCCTGCTGATGGAGGGCGTCCACCGCACCTTCGTCATCTGCGAAGAGCTCGGCACCACCCGCGAACGGGTCACCGTCGTCACCTCCGACAAGGCCGCCGACCACACCTGGCGCGACCCGAACGTCGTCATCGTCGTCGGCGGGAGCGTCGGCCCCGGCACCGCGACCGACGGCGCCGGCTGGATCGCCGGCCGCGACCCCGCCGCCGGGCCGCGCGGCTGGGCCCTGCCCGCCGAGGCGTACGGCGCCGGCCTCGGCGAGGGCGAGACCGACCTGCTGCGCACGGCCCAACTGGCCCGGCTCGGACCGCGCCTCGGCGACCTGGTGTGGGACATCGGCTGCGGCAGCGGCGCCTTCGCCACCGAGGCCGCCCGCGCGGGCGCCGCCGTCATCGCGGTCGACCGCGCCCAGGACGCCTGCGCCCGCACCGAGGCCACCGCGCGTCACTTCGGCGCCCAGCTCCAGATCGTGCACGGCACCGCCCCGCACGTCCTGGAGGACCTCCCCGAACCCGACGTCGTCCGGGTCGGCGGCGGGGGCGCGGCCGTGGTCTCCGCGGTCGCCGACCGGCGGCCGCAGCGCATCGTCGCGCACGCCGCGACCCGTGACGCGGCCGAACTGGTCGGCAGGGACCTGACGGAGCACGGCTACCGGGTCGAGTGCGCTCTGCTGCAGTCCGTCGGACTCGACACCCGGGCCTGGACGGAGACGGAGCGGAGCGTCGCGTTCCTACTCACCGGGGAAATCGTGCGGCGCGAAGCGTCTCGTTGAGGGGGCGGCGGCCGGGCGACGGGTGGGACTTCGTGACCGCGCCCCGTGATCGGGTTGTCATACAGCGCGGGGTAGGCTGGCGGATTGTTGTACCGCGTTCGGACACCCGGCACTTCGTCGGTCAATGTCCGTAAAAACCGGCCCGTTCCGGGCTGGACGTGGTAGGGCAGAACCGGAGGACGCGCAACGTGGCGCAGTCCACAGCGGGCCGTCGCGGATCAGGCTGTCGTGACGGGGGAACGACCGCGACAATGCCACTCAATGGCTTTGTCGTCTTTTCCGGCGGGTCGTTCGTGCCGCTGGGCACGCACGCTCGTTCTTCACTGCGGGGCGGTCGGTGCGCCGTCCCGGGTGTAGCTGGTCGTAGAAGCACTAACCGATGGGCGAGGGGTTACGCATGACCGACACCGGCCAGATCCCGGGCGAGGGGCTGCCGGAGAACGCAGGCATGGTGGAGCAGCCGGGCGTCCCCGCACCCGGCGCGTACACCTACCTCTCCGAGACCACCGCCGAGGACGAGGACCTGTTGTTGCTGCCGGGAGCCCAGAGTGCCTGGGGCAATGAGGTCGCGCCGCCCGCGCCGGAGCCGGTCGTCGAGACCGTGCACCAGCCGGGCGCGCACGAGATGTCAGGCCGCGACAGCGGCTCGGTCGACCTCGGTGGCGTCCGCCTGCCGGAGCCGGCGTCGGAGCCCGCCTCCGCCCCGGTACCGCCGCGCAGACCGCTGCACCTGGGTCCGCCGATTCCCGACACCTCCGCGAGCCCGGTCCGCTCCCTCGCCGACCGCGGCCCGGCCGACGTGCCTGCCCGGCACGCGGGTGGGCCGACCGCCGGTCCCGAGTACCTCGACGTCCCGCAGGCCGCCGCGATGCCGCCGCGGGGGGCGGCGCCCTGGGGCGCGCAGGCTGCTCCGCAGGCGCCGGAGGCTCCGGAGAACTCCGGGGCCGTGTATGCGGAAACGGTTGCTCCGGTACCGGAACAGGCGCAGGCGCCGGTGCCGGAACCCGTACAGGTGCCCGAGCCGGTGGGCGCGGCCCAGGCGCTCGTGACCCGCGTGGCGACGGAGGCCGTGACGGCGACGGGCGGGGCGACCGGGGAGACCGAGACGCAGGCCGGGGGCGTCCCTGCCCTTGCCGAGGCTCGGACCGAGACCGAGACCGAGACCGTGGCCGTGGCCGGTGAGCCCGACGGTTCTGACACCGTGCCGGGCGACGAGGTGACGCACGGCCCGGAGACGCCGGTCGTCGGTGACCAGGGGCAGGAGCCCGTGGCCGTGGACCTGGCCGAGACCGGCCCGGGTGAGGCGCCCGCGCCGGAGGCGGTGCCGGTGCCGGAGGCGGAGCATGCCACCGCGCTGCCCGCTCCGGAGGCGGAAGCCGAGCAGGTGGCCGAGCCCGGCCCGGCTCCCACCCCCACCCCCGCCCCCGCCCCCGCCGAAGAAGCCGTACCGGCTCCCGAGGTGGTCACACCGGAGCCCGCGCCCGAGCCCGTGCAGCCGCTCCAGCAGTCCCGCGAGATCGCCGAACAGCCCGTGCCGGAGGAGCCCCAGGTCGCCGAGACGACCGAGGCACCCGCGCCCGAGCCCGTCCAGGCGGTCGAGCCGGCCGAGGCTCTCGAGCCGCAGGAACCCACGCTCGCCGAGGCCTCCGTGGCCTTGGACGTCCAGGAGCCCGACGTACCCGCGGTTGTCCAGGCCCCCGACGCGGTCACCCCAGAGCCCGCTGCGTCCGCACCGTCCTCGGAGGCACCGGCCGCCACGGAGCAGCCCGCACCGGTACGGGAAGCGGCCGTACAGCCCGAGCCGGCCGTACGGCCCGAGCCGGCCGTACGGCCCGAGCCGGCCGTACGGCCCGAGCCGGCCGTACGGCCCGAGCCGGCCGTACGGCCCGAGCCGGCCGTACGGCCCGAGCCGGCCGTACGGCCCGAGCCGGCCGTACAGCCCGAGCCGTCCCTGAAGTCCGAGCCCGCCGTCCAGTCAGCGGATGCGGATACGCACCCGCAGCCGGACATGCAGCCCGCACCGCAGCCGTCCGCCACGCAGGGTGTCGCCGCACCGCAACCGGACGGTCGGCCCACGGCTCAGGACCAGTCGGCCTTCCAGCCCGCCACCGCGCACCAGCCGGACGACCGGACCGCCGCCGAACACCAGCCCCCCGTCCCGGACGACCCGCAGCCCGCTCAGGGCCCCCAGTCCCTCGTGGACGCCGGTGTACCGCACGTAGCGGACATGCCCTTCAGCGCGCCCGAGCTTTCGGAATCCGACGCGGCCCCCACGGGCGCCACCGACCCGGAAGCGGCTCACCCCGACCAGTCCGTGGGCCAGAACCCCGACCAGTCCGTGGGCCAGAACCCCGGCCAGTCCGTGGGCCAGAACCCCGGCCAGTCCGTGGGCGAGAACCCCGACCAGTCCGTGGGCCAAGACCTCGACCAGGCCGAAGGCCAGCACCCGGACCAAGCGGTAGGGACGCACCCCGACCAGTCCGCGGGCCAGTTCGTGCCGGTCGACGGCGGCCAGGTGCCCACCGCGCCGCACCTCGCCCCGACACCGCCCGAGGCTCTCGTCCCCCCCCTGGAGTCTCAGGTATCCCAGGTACCCCGGGTGCCCCAGGCGGCAGCGCAGGGGCCGGACCCCGTCGTCCCGATCCCCGCCCCGCGCGAGGCCGACCCCGAACTCGTCCAGAACGCCGACGACCTCGACACCCACGCCGCCGACCAGGAAGCCCCCGCGGCGCAGGCCGCCGAGGCGGAGCGGGCCGGCGATGCGCTGCGGGCAGCCGGCGAAGTCCAGGCAGACCCGCACGACGTGAGCACGGCCGCGGTGGCCGAAGTACGCCGGTCCACCGGCCCGGCGGCACCCGCCTACGACGACGCCGAACGCGAGGCCGTCCTGAAGGTCATGCGGGAACGCCGTGACATCCGCAACGGCTTCCGCAGCGACCCCATCCCGCACGAGGTGCTGCTCCGGGTCCTGGAGGCCGCCCACACGGCGCCCTCCGTCGGCCACTCGCAGCCCTGGGACTTCGTCGTCATCCGCTCCGCCGACACCCGCCGCGCGATGCACGAACTGGCGACGCGTCAGCGCGACGCGTACGCGAAGTCCCTTCCCAAGGGCCGGGCCAAGCAGTTCAAGGAACTGAAGATCGAGGCCATCCTCGACACCCCGGTCAACATCGTCGTCACCGCCGACCAGACCCGCGGCGGCCGGCACACCCTGGGCCGGCACACCCAGCCCCAGATGGCGCCGTACTCCTCCGCGCTCGCCGTCGAGAACCTCTGGCTCGCCGCCCGCGCCGAAGGCCTCGGCGTCGGCTGGGTCAGCTTCTTCGACGAGCGCGAGATGGTCCGCGCCCTGGGCCTGCCCGAACACCTGGACGTCGTCGCCTACCTGTGCGTCGGCTACGTCGACGAGTTCCCGGACGAGCCCGAGCTGATGCAGGCCGGCTGGTCCAAGCGCCGCCCGCTGTCGTGGGTCGTGCACGAAGAGACGTACGGCCGCCGCGCCCTGCCCGGAGAGGAACCCCACGACCTGCTTGCCGAGACCGTCGCACAGATCCGCCCGCTCGACGCCAAGGCACTCGGCGAAGCCTGGGAGCGGCAGAAGCGCATGACCAAGCCGGCCGGCGCGCTCGGCATGCTGGAGATCATCTCCGCCCAGTTGTCCGGCCTGTCCCGCCAGTGCCCGCCGCCGATCCCGGAGCCCGCGGCCGTCGCGGTCTTCGCCGGCGACCACGGGGTGCACGCCCAGGGCGTCACCCCCTGGCCGCAGGAGGTCACCGCCCAGATGGTGGCCAACTTCCTGGGCGGGGGAGCGGTCTGCAACGCCTTCGCCACCCAGGTCGGCGCCGAGGTGTGCGTCGTGGACGTCGGAGTCGCCACCGACCTGCCCGCCACGCCCGGTCTGCTGCCCCGCAAGGTCCGCGCGGGCACGTCCGACATGACCGCCGGCCCCGCGATGACCCGCGAGGAGGCCAAGCAGGCCATCGAGGTCGGCATCGAGACCGCCCGCGACCTGGTGGCGGCCGGCAACAAGGCGCTGCTCACCGGCGAGATGGGTATCGCGAACACCACCGCGTCCGCCGCGCTCATCTCCGTCTTCACCGGCGCGGACCCCGCCGAGGTCACCGGCCGGGGCACCGGCATCAACGACGAGACCCTGGTCCGCAAGACCGAGGTCGTGCGCCGGGCGCTCGAGGTCCACCAGCCCGACCCGGCCGATCCGGTCGGCGTCCTCGCCGCGGTCGGCGGCTTCGAGCACGCGGCCATGGTCGGCCTGCTGCTCGGCGGTGCCTCCCTGCGCACGCCGGTGATCCTGGACGGCGTCAGCGCCGGCGCCGCCGCCCTGGTGGCCCGCGCCATCGCACCCGAGGTCCTCGCGGCCTGCATCGCCGGCCACCGCAGCGCCGAGCCCGGACACGTCGCCGCGCTCAACAAACTGGGCCTGCGCCCCCTGGTCGACCTCGACCTCCGCCTCGGCGAGGGCACCGGCGCACTGCTCGCCCTGCCGATGGTGCAGAGCACCGCGCGGGCGATGCACGAGGTGGCGACGTTCGACTCGGCGGGTGTCACCGAGAAGTAGCCCCGCGGCGGGGGAGGGACGGCACGGCGGAGAACCGTCGCCGCCGCCCCACCCCCGCCGTACGCCGGACCCGCGTCACCAGGGACCCGGGTCCGCGGGGGCCCGTGGACCACCGCGCGTCGGCGAGTCTCACGGATACCCGCGCATCCGCACGTCTCATAGAATCCGCACGTCAGGGCCGCTCCAGAGTCGCAGCGCCCACCGCACGCGCACCGCCAGGACGAGGAGCCTCCCTCATGGCCGAACACCCCGCCTACCCCGTAGGCCTCCGCCTCACCGGCCGTCGCGTGGTCGTCCTCGGCGGAGGCCAGGTCGCCCAGCGCCGCCTGCCCGCCCTCATCGCGGCGGGCGCGGACATCCGCCTCGTCTCCCCGGAGGCGACTCCGTCGGTGGAAGCCATGGCGGACGCGGGCGAGATCGCCTGGGAGCGGCGCGTGTACGCGGAGGGCGACCTCGCGGACGCCTGGTACGCCCTGATCGCGACCAGCGACACCGAGGCCAACGCCGCCGCCTCCACCGAGGCCGAGCGGCACCGCGTGTGGTGCGTCCGCTCCGACGACGCCGACCGGGCCACGGCATGGACCCCGGCGACCGGCCACAGCGAGGGCGTCACCGTCGCGGTGCTCACCACGAACGCGCGTGGCCGCGACCCCCGCCACACCGCCGCCATCCGTGACGCGGTCGTCGAGGGCCTGCGGGACGGCACCCTCGTCGCCCCCCACCACCGCACCCGCACCGCCGGAGTCGCCCTGGTGGGCGGCGGCCCCGGCGACCCGGACCTGATCACCGTCCGCGGCCGCCGCCTGCTCGCCGAGGCCGACGTCGTCATCGCCGACCGGCTCGGCCCGCGCGACCTGCTCGCCGAGCTGCCTCCGCACGTCGAGGTCATCGACGCGGCGAAGATCCCGTACGGCCGTTTCATGGCCCAGGAGGCCATCAACAACGCGCTGATCGAGCACGCCAAGCAGGGCAAGGCGGTCGTACGGCTGAAGGGCGGCGACCCGTTCGTCTTCGGCCGGGGCATGGAGGAGGCGCAGGCGCTGGCCGACGCGGGCATCCCGTGCACCGTCGTCCCCGGCATCTCCAGCTCGATCTCGGTTCCCGGCGCGGCCGGTATCCCGGTCACCCACCGAGGCGTCGCCCACGAGTTCACCGTGGTCAGCGGGCATGTCGCCCCCGACGACGAGCGCTCCCTCGTCGACTGGCCGTCTCTCGCCAAGCTCACCGGCACGCTCGTCATCCTGATGGGCGTCGACAAGATCGGCCGGATCGCCGAGACCCTCGTCGCGCACGGCAAGTCCCCGAAGACGCCGGTCGCCCTCGTCCAGGAGGGCACGACGGCAGCCCAGCGCCGGGTCGACGCGACCCTCGCCACGGTGGCCGAGACGGTCGTCGCGCAGGAGGTCAGGCCGCCCGCCGTCATCGTCGTCGGCGAGGTCGTCGGTGTCGGCCCGCACGGGACGGTCTGACATGGGCGAACTCATCACGATCGACAACCCCGACGACCCGCGCCTGCACGACTACACCGGCCTGACCGACGTCGAACTGCGCCGTCGACGCGAACCCGCCGAGGGCCTGTTCATCGCCGAGGGCGAGAAGGTCATCCGGCGGGCCGGCGAGGCCGGCTACGCGATGCGGTCGATGCTGCTCTCGGCCAAGTGGGTCGACACCATGCGCGACATCATCGACGAGGCCCCCGCCCCGGTCTACGTCGTCGCCCCGGCGCTCGCCGAACGCGTCACCGGCTACCACGTGCACCGCGGCGCGCTCGCCTCCATGCGGCGCGAGCCACTGCCGACGGCGGCCGACCTGCTGCGCACCGCCCGTCGCGTCGTCGTCATGGAGTCGGTCAACGACCACACCAACATCGGCGCCATCTTCCGCTCCGCCGCCGCCCTCGGCATGGACGCGGTCCTGCTCTCGCCGGACTGTGCGGACCCCCTGTACCGGCGCAGTGTGAAGGTGTCGATGGGCGCGGTCTTCTCCGTGCCGTACGCCCGTCTCGACAGGTGGCCGGCCGGCCTGGAGACGGTCCGCGAGGCGGGCTTCACGCTCCTCGCCCTCACCCCCGACGAGCGGGCCAAGGCCCTCGACGAGGTCGCCCCGCACCGGATGGACCGGGTGGCCCTCTTGCTGGGCGCCGAGGGCGACGGCCTGTCCCGGCGGGCCCTGGCGGCGTCCGACGAGTGGGTCCGCATCCCGATGTCCCACGGCGTCGATTCCCTGAACGTGGGCGCGGCGGCAGCGGTCGCCTTCTACGCGGTGGCAACGGGCCGACCCTCGGCGTAGTCCCCGCCGGCCTGCCCGGCCCCGGCGGGCTGCGGGCCGGCCGTCCACTCGGCCTACGGCTGCCTTCAGTCCGGACGCCTTCGGTCCGGGCGCCTTCAGCTTGGGCGCTTATACCGAGGTGCCTACAGTCTGGGTACCTACAGCCTGGGTACCGACAGCCCGAGTGCCTGCCGTCCGGGAGCGTCGCTCCGTACGTCCGTCTGTTCCTGCTGTGTCCGGACGCCGGTCCGATCGTCGCCGAGCCCCTGCGACGGCCCCTGGCAGCCCTGCGCCGCGGCGATTCCCAGCGCGACCAGCAGCGTCACGACCACGAACACGAACAGGCGCTGCCGCAGCAGCCGCGGGTTGGCGGGCCGCCGCCAGCGGGTCCCCGTGGTCCTCGGCGCCGTTCGACCGGCTCCGCTGCGTGGGGCGGGTCGGCCGCCGCCGTCGTTGCGGGAGGTGTTCCGGCCGGTGTTGTCGCGGGAGGCGGGTGTGGGCCGTGATCCGGACCGTGCCCCCGTTCCGCCGCCACGCGAGGCGCTCTTGCCCCGGGCGGCGGATCCGTTGCGTGACGGTGTACCACCGCGCGAGGGCGTGCCGCCGCGCGACGGTGTGCCACCACGAGATGGCGTGCCACCACGCGAGGGTTCGGCACCGCGTGACGGATCACCGCCGCGCGAGGGTGCGGGGCCCCGGGCCCCCGACGTGCTCCGCGGCGCGGGCGTGCCCTGAGCGCCCGGCCGGCCCTGCGGACGTCGCTGCGTACGCTCCGGGTAGGTGTCGGCGAGCCGTCCCGTGGGAATGTCCGCCTCTCCGCCGCGCGGCGCGGGCGGCCGTACGTCGGCCAGGCCCTGGGCCTCCCGGGTGGCGATCTCTTTCAGCCGCAGCGACAGTTGCAGCGTGCTGGGCCGTTCCTCGGGATCCTTGGCCAGGCACGCCCGCACCAGCGGGGCGACGGCGTCGGGTACACCGTGCAACTGGGCCTCCTCGTGCACCACGCGGTAGAGCATCACCTCGGAACTGCCGTGGCCGAAGGGTGAGTCTCCCATCGACGCGTACGCCAGTGTGGCGCCGAGCGAGAACACGTCCGTCGCCGGTGTGACCGCCGCCCCGCGCACCTGCTCCGGCGCGAGGAACCCGGGGGAGCCGACCGCGGTGCCGACGTGCGTGAGCGTCGAGGCGCCCGTCGCCCAGGCGATGCCGAAGTCGATGATCCGCGGCCCCTTCGGGGACAGCAGGATGTTGGACGGCTTCAGATCCCGGTGCACCACCCCGGCCTCGTGCACCGCGACGAGCCCCTCGGACAGGGCGGCGCCCACGGCGGCGATGTCCGCCGCGCCGAGCGGGCCCCCGTCGGCGACCTTGTCGTGCAAGGACGGGCCGGGCACGTACTGCGTGGCGAACCAGGGCCGGTCCGCCTCCAGATCCGCGGCGACCAGCCGCGCGGTGCAGCCGCCCCGGATGCGCCGGGCCGCGGAGACCTCGCGGGCGAACCGCGAGCGGAACTCCTGGTCCTCGGCCAGATCCGGCCGGATGACCTTCAGCGCGACCCGTTGCCCCTTCTTGTCGGAGCCCAGGTAGACCACGCCCATTCCACCCGCGCCGAGCCGCCTGTGAAGCCTGAACGAGCCGACGACGCGCGGGTCCTCGCGCCTCAGGCGCATCATCGCCATGTTCATCCCCGCTGCCCGGTCCCTGTGACGAGCCACAGCTTACGTTTCCACGGCCGCCCGCGCGCAGAGGCCGCGCCCTCCGGGAGCGACGGATTGTCAGTGCGGGAGGGGAGAGTTGAGGGGCGGTCAGAGGTCGCGAGGGTGGGCCGGTCTCGATTCTCCGGCGATCTCAACCACCCGCCGAGGGCCGGGCATTGGACCGGGGGAGGACGCTCGGGGGGAGACGGTGGGAGCCGCCGCGCGGTCGCCCCGCCCGCATGGCGAGGTGGTGGACGGTGTGCCGCGCCGGGCGGGGACAGGGGTGCGCGGGGACCCGTCGGACGTGAGCGATGTCACCGGACAGCGCGGAGATACCGGGGCACGGCGGGCGCCCCCTCAGGGAAGACCCCGAGACCCGGGACCCGGTCTCCACCCAGGGGAGTACACCGCAGGTCATGGCTCATCCTCCGGGAGGCCCGGCATTCGGTACGAGGGCATGACGTCGGGCGATCGCCGGACGCATAGATTTGAGGTCAAGCGGCGGGTGCAGCACTCGTCCCCCGAGGTCAAACGCCCGCCGCTGCCAAAGACAACGGAATCGGTCAGGAGAGGGACCATGGCCCAGACGGTACCGCGGACGCTGGTCCGCACACGGGAAAGCCGCCGTCAGGGACGTCGCCATCCCTTGGTGGCGACGCTCATGGCCCTGCCCCTGGCGGCCCTGCTCCTCCTCGTCTTCGACGGGTGGGAGACAGTGGCCACACAGGCGTCGTCCGTGGGTGTGATGCTGGGGCGCTGAGCGGCGACCCCAGGCCCGGAAGAGCGGTCCGGGCGGGGACATCCATCCATGAAACCCCGTGGGGACGGGGGTGCGGCGGACGGCAAAATGCCGGCGCAGCTGGGGAGCTGCGCCGGCATTGCTCTTGCCACCGGAGCCGACGGGGCGGGGCGGGACGAGCGCTTGCGTACCACCGGGCCGCCGGGGCGGTGCGGGACGAGCGCCTGCGTACCCTCACTCCGTGACCACGGACGCCCTCCTCCCAGCCCTGACCGCCCGCGTCAGGGCGACGGCCCACACCCGGACCCCGGCCTGCCCCTGCGGCGCGACCACCCCTGCCGAGACCACCGTCTGCGACGTCACCCTCGCCGACCGCGCCGACGCCACCGTCGTCCGGCACGCCGGCACCGTCGCCAAGGCCCACGCGGCGGACGCCGACCCCGCCGAGCTGGCCCTCCGTGTCGCCGTCGCCGCGCGGCTCCCCGGCATCCTCCTGCCTCCGCTCCGCCCGACGCCCGTCACACTGCACGGGCGGCCCGTCACGTACTGGCCGTACGGCGCCCCCGTGGACCCGGAGGACCCGGACGCGGCGCCCTGGGAGGCCGCGGCCGCCCTTCTCGCCCGCCTCCACCGGGCGCCGGCCCCCGTCGCCGTACCCCCCATGCGCGGCCCCGCGAAGGCGGCCGGGGCCGTCGCCCGCCTCCGGGCCACCGCCGCGCACCACCCCGCCACCGCCCCCGTGCTGGATGCCTGGGCGGCCCTCCCCGCGTGGGCGCGCGGCGAGGAGGCCATGCCGGACACGGCCACCCTCTGCCACGGTGACCTCCATCTCGGCCAGCTCATACGCCACCCAGCGCCCGACGGGCCCTGGGTGCTGATAGACGTCGACGACCTCGGCACCGGCGTCCCGGCCTGGGACCTGGCCCGCCCGGCGGCCTGGTACGCCTGCGGACTGCTCGCCGCCGACGAGTGGCACCGCTTCCTCACCGCCTACCGCGCGGCCGGCGGCCCCGCCGTCCCCTCGCACGACGACCCCTGGCCCGCCCTGGACGTCCCGGCCCGCGCCCTCACCGCGCAGACCGCCGCCCGGGCCGTCGCCAAGGCGGTCGCGGAGGACCGGCCCCTGGACGAGGTGGACCGGTCGCTGGTCGACGCCTGCACGCGGATGGCCTCCGTCCGCCCTTCCGCCCCACGCGGTTGAGCAGAAGTTTCGCGAAGTAGGGTGCAACCGACCCGCAGCCGGACAGAGTCTGTCCTGGCGATACGCGAAGCAGGACCGACCGGCGAGGAGTTGAGCCGAGCATGCAGTGCCCCAAGTGCCACGCACCGATGCACACCTACAACCGCAACGGCGTTCAGATCGAGCAGTGCGGCGGCTGCCGCGGCATCTTTCTCGACTACGGCGAGCTGGAGTCGCTGACCCGACTGGAGGCCCAGTGGTCCCAGCCCGCTCCGCCGCCCCCGCCCGCCGCCCCGCAGGCCTACCCGGCAGCACCGGCTCCCGCCTGGGGAGCCCCGCACGCCGGCCATGGCCACCACGGTCACCACCGTCAGAAGGGCTTCGGCCGCATGCTCTTCTCCAGCTGAGCAGCTGAGCAGCTGAGCAGCTGAGCGCGGACACTGCCTGAGCAGGGGACAACCTGAGCAGGACACGACGAAGCCCCCGGCCGTACGAGACGGCCGGGGGCTTCGGTCAATGTGGACGATACTGGGATTGAACCAGTGACCTCTTCCGTGTCAGGGAAGCGCTCTCCCGCTGAGCTAATCGTCCTGGGAGTGCTACGAGTACTGCGTGCGCGATACTGGGATTGAACCAGTGACCTCTTCCGTGTCAGGGAAGCGCTCTCCCGCTGAGCTAATCGCGCGGGGATCCTCGCGGATCAGGTCCTTGCGGACCAGTGGACGATACTGGGATTGAACCAGTGACCTCTTCCGTGTCAGGGAAGCGCTCTCCCGCTGAGCTAATCGTCCTTGGAGGTGGAGACGGGATTTGAACCCGTGTAGACGGCTTTGCAGGCCGTTGCCTCGCCTCTCGGCCACTCCACCAGGTGTGGGGGCCCGAAGGCACCCTTTTCCTGCGAGCGGACGACGAGGTTCGAACTCGCGACCTCAACCTTGGCAAGGTTGCGCTCTACCAACTGAGCTACGTCCGCCTGTCGGTTCGGTCCGCTTCCGCGTCCCGGCGACGTCATGAACTCTAGCGGATTCCGGGGCCAGCACAAAAACGCGTTTGTGCAGCGTGCTGCGGTGCGGCCACGCGTGGTCCTGGTCAGGGCACCCGGAAGGACACGTTCGGGTCACCTCAGGGGCACCGGCCTAGACTCGACAACGTGCTCGACCTCCCCCCTCTCGCCCGCTTCGGCGACCGCCTCGCCACCGGCCTCCTCGACGTCACGAGCGATCCCGCCGCCCTGGACTCCAGCGGCTTCTGGGCCGTCTGCGCGGACTTCGAAGGCCGTCTGACCTGCGCACGCTTCGCGGAGGTGCGGACGGCACAGGTACCGGCGCCGATACCCGGCGGCTGGCGGGGGCCGGCCGTCGGCGACTGGACCTCCTCCCTCGACCGCGCCGCGTACACGGCGGCAGTACGGCGCGTCCGCCGGCACATAGCCGCCGGCGAGGTCTACCAGGCCAACCTCTGCCGGGTGCTCTCCGCGCCCGTCGCCCCCGACGCCGACGTGGACGCCCTCACCGCCCTGCTGGCCCGCGGCAACCCGGCACCGTACGCCGGAACGATCCGGCTGCCCGGGCACGGCGTCGAGATCGCCACGGCGTCGCCCGAGCTGTTCCTGCGCCGGGCCGGCCGGGTCGTCGAGTCGGGGCCGATCAAGGGCACCGGGCGGACCGAGGCCGACCTGCTGGAGAAGGACTACGCCGAGAACGTGATGATCGTGGACCTGGTCCGCAACGACATCGGGCGGATCTGCGCCACGGGGACCGTGACCGTGCCCGACCTGTGCGCCGTCGAGAAGCACCCGGGTCTCGTGCACCTCGTGTCGACCGTACGCGGCGTACTGCGCGCGGACGCCGGCTGGCCGGAGCTGCTCGACGCGGCGTTTCCGCCCGGATCCGTCACGGGAGCGCCCAAGTCGAGCGCCCTGCGGATCATCGACGCGCTGGAGACCGCGCCCCGGGGCCCGTACTGCGGGGGCATCGGCTGGGTCGACGCCGACCGGGGGACCGGCGAGCTGGCCGTCGGCATCCGTACCTTCTGGCTCGACCGCGCCGCGGGCCTGCTGCGCTTCGGCACCGGCGCCGGCATCACCTGGGGCTCCGACCCCGAGGGGGAGTGGCGGGAGACCGAACTCAAGGCGTCCCGGCTGCTCGCGGTAGCGTCGGGTGCGTACGAGGCGAACGGAAGCGGAGAGGCGCTACTGACGTGAAGATCTGGCTCGACGGCGGGCTGCAGGACCTCGAGTCCGCCCGCGTCTCCGTCCTCGACCACGGACTGACCGTGGGCGACGGCATCTTCGAGACGGTGAAGGCGGTGGACGGCAGGCCGTTCGCGCTGACCCGGCACCTCGACCGGCTGACCCGGTCGGCCCGCGGCCTGGGGCTGCCCGATCCCGACCTCGACGAGGTGCGCCGCGCCTGCGTCGCCGTCCTCGAAGCCAACCCCATGCCGCTGGGCCGGCTGCGCGTCACCTACACCGGCGGCCACGGCCCGCTCGGCTCCGACCGCGGTGAGCACGGCCCGACCCTCGTCGTCGCCCTCGGCGAGACCGGCCGCCGCCCCGACTCCACGGCCGTCATCACAGTGCCCTGGACCCGCAACGAACGCGGCGCGCTCACCGGCCTGAAGACCACCTCCTACGCCGAGAACGTCGTCGCCCTCGCCCGGGCCCGCGAACAGGGCGCCACGGAGGCGCTGTTCGGTAACACGGTGGGGCAACTGTGCGAGGGCACCGGATCGAACGTCTTCGTCGTCCTCGACGGCGAGATCCACACCCCGCCGGTCGCCTCCGGCTGCCTCGCCGGCATCACCCGTGCCCTGGCCGTCGAGTGGACCGGCGCCCGCGAGACCGATCTCCCGCTGGACGTCCTGGACCGCGCCGACGAGGTCTTCCTGACCTCCACCCTGCGGGACGTCCAGGCCGTGCACCGCGTCGACGACCGTGAACTGCCGGGCGCACCGGGACCGGTGACCGCCAAGGCCATGCGGATCTTCGACGAGCGGGCCGGGGACGACCTCGATCCGTGACCGTGGACGCAAGGCTGCCGATATTCGGCTGCCCTTCGCCTCTCCGGCGGGTAGAACACCCGTGATGACCACGACCCTGCGGCCGACCGAGCCGCTTCAGCGCGCCGCCGACGGGACGCGTTCACGCCGCTACCAGGTGTGCGTGAACAGCCGTCCCGTCGGCGCGATACACCTCGGCACCTCGCACGCCTTCGGCGACTCGGTGGCCGTGATCCGCGAGCTGCGCATCGACGAACCGGACCGCCGGCGAGGCCGGGGCACGGTGGCCGCGCTCGCGGCCGAGGAGGTCGCGCGGGGCTGGGGCTGCCGGCAGATCGAGGCGAGCGTCGAACCGGGCACCGAGGCGGGCCTGCGGCTGGCCCAGGCGCTGGGCTACGTCCTGCGCACCCGCGGCATGACCAAGCCGCTCGGCGACACCCCGCCCGCCCTGCCCGCGGACAGCCACGCACGACCCATGAGACCGGACGAGTTCGACGCCTGGCACGCCTACGGGTCGGAGCAGTACGCCCGTACCTGGATCGAGAGGGGCGTGCCCGAGGCCGAGGCGTACGCGAAGGCGCGCAGCGACCACGAGACGCTCCTGCCGCAGGGCCTGGACACCGAGAACATGATGTTCAGTGTGCTGGAGCACGAGGGGACGCGGGTCGGCGTCCTGTGGCTGGCACTGTGGCAGGAGCAGGCCTACGTCTTCGATGTCGAGGCCGACGCGGCCCACCGGGGCCGGGGGCACGGCCGAACGCTGATGCTGCTGGCCGAGGCTCAGGCGATCGCCGCCGGCCGGCCGCTGATCGGCCTCAACGTCTTCGCGGGGAACACCCCGGCCGAGCGGCTCTACGAGTCGCTCGGCTACGGGACCACGCGGTACAGCTTCTACAAACCGTTCCTTGTGACTGAGCAGAAGTGAGTCCGCTCAGCCGCACACCCCGAACGGTCTTGGGTGCACTGGTCCCCGGCGTACTCGACCCCAGTGCGGCGACACGGATCCTGTCCGTGGTCCGGTCCCCGGGAGGCCAGTTCCCTGACGACCTGGCCAAGTGAGTACGGCCAGAGGCGGCGGGGAGGCCCCGAACCATCACTCCGGTGGAGCGGGAGCCCCGCACACTGGCGCCGTACCCGGCGTCCCAGATCGTGCTGATTACGCTAGCCCAGTCGGCCGACGACAGCGCAAGCGCGCGAGCACACCATCACACGATCGAGCTAAACCGACCTCACGCACGCTACCCCACGAACAGTTCCCCCCTGCTGTGACGGCGATGGCCGGCCGGGCCCCGGCCGGCCACCGGCTCAGCCTCGCGTGCAGCCCTCCTGCTCGGCCAGCAGCCGGTCCGCGATCTCCTCGACGCGCGTCCGCAGCCCTTCCTGGCTCTTGCCGCCGTCGAGGCGCTCGCCGCCGATCACGTACGTGGGGGTGCCGGTCACGCCGATCGCCTTGCCCTCGGCCTGGTCGGCGTCGACGATCAGGATGTGCCGGCCGTCGATCAGCGCCGTGTCGAACTCCTCCGCGTCCAGTCCCAGCTCGCGGGCCACCTCGACCAACAGGGGTTCTCCCTTACGGTCAAGCTCCGCGACCCGGTCCAGGACGGCCTCGGCGTACGGCCAGCCCATCCCCTGGGCCATCGCCTCCTCGGCGGCCTGGGCCGCGGCGAAGGAGTGCTTGTGCTTCTCCAGGGGGAAATGCCGCAGCCGCAGTTCCAGACGGTCGCCGTAGCGGGCGCGCAGGGCGCGGAGGTCGTCCAGGGCGGTGTGGCAGTCCGGGCACTGGAGCTCGCACCAGACGTCGAGGACGGGCGCGGCGGGACGGGCGGGGGAGGAGTCGCTCATGGTCCCCATTCTCCCAGCCCACGGGACGGCGCCCCGACCACCGTCGTACGCCAGGTCACCGGCACCTGGGGAGGAGCCGACCCCGAGATCTCCCTGATCTCGGGGTCGGGGCATGGCCTCACGGTGCTCGGACGGTGCAGGATGGAAGGGACAGAAGTACTCATGCCCGACCGAGCCCAGCCTGGAGGACCGGATGATTGCCGAGACCGTCTGCTCCGCGGTGTCCGCGGCGGGCCTGGGCATCGCGGCGGTCGCCGCGTACCGCAGGCGTTTCCTCACCGCGGCCCGCATCGCCGCCTACTCACTCGTCCCGGTCGGCCTGGTGATGACCGGGGTCGTCGAGTGGCTGGCCGACACGGCCTTCAGCCCGGTGGCCTGGGCGGGCTTCGCGGTGCTGGGGGTGTCGTGGCTCCTCTTCATGACCACGCGCACCGTGGAGCGCCGCCGCGGCGGCACCCGTAAGGAACGCAAGGAGGCCCGTGCCGCCGCGCAGCGCGACGCGGTGGCTCCGTCGGCCTCGGAACCTTCCCTCGGCCCTGGTGCCCGCCCGGCAGCCCGGCCCGCTGCCAAGCCTGCGACCACCTCCCGGGGCGATGAAGACTTCAGCGACATCGAGGCCATCTTGAAGAAGCACGGGATATGACCGCCGGCTGACCGTCGCCTCCCCGGACCGGCACGACCTCCGGACCGGAACGCACCAGCGGTCCCAGGCCGTCAGCGCCCGCTCCGGAATGATCACGATCCGACCGGACATTGCGACATTCAACGAACACCCGGTCTTTACGGGCGTGTTGATCGCCCGGGTCCCGCGTACTGCGTCATGATCGCGGCGAGATGCCGGACACCACTCAGCTGGATACCCAGCTGGATACGAGACAGAGCGAAACCGCGCCAACGCAGAGCGAACCGCGCGGCTGCCTCTTCGCCCTTTCCCAGCCACCGCTCATGATCTTCCTTGCGGTGATCGGGTGTCTGCTGCTCATGGCTTCGTTGCACGACCTGCTGTTGCTGTGAGCCGTACCCGCGTTCCCCGGCGCCACCCGCCGGGGACCGCGTCGCCACCGAGGCATCGATGACGGCAGTACCGGTCCGCAGCGGCTGCGTCAGCCCGCCGCCTCCTTGCGTCGCGCGCGGTACGCGGCCACGTGCAAGCGGTTTCCGCAGGTGCGGCTGTCGCAGTACCGCCGAGAGCGGTTCCGGGAGAGGTCGACGAAGGCGCGGCGGCAGTCGGGAGCCTCGCACCGCCGCAGCCGCTCCTGCTCCCCGGCGACCACGAAGAACGCCAGCGCCATCCCACAGTCGGCGGCCAGGTGGTCGGCGACGGAGGCGCCGGGTGCGAAGTAGTGGATGTGCCAGTCGTAGCCGTCGTGGTCGGTGAGCCGCGGGGTGGTTCCGGCAGCGGCGACCAGGTCGTTGATCAACCCCGCCGCGATCCGCGCCTCGGGGGCCGCGAAGACAGCCGCGAACCGGCCGCGGATCTTGCGCACCGCCGAGAGGTCGAGTTCCGAGAGCACGCCGACGTCGCTGATTTCGTGCGTTCCCACGAATTCCTGGAGGGTCGCGACGTCCGGCAGTCCGTCCGGCGCCGATTCGTCCTCCGGCATGGTGTTCACCAGATCCACCACGGTGTCGAGGGCGCACCGGGTGTCGTGGGTGATCAGCACATTTCGCTCCCTGGCCTGGGGTCGGGCGGGCGCCCGCCGATGCTGGCCGATGGTAGTGGCTTCCGCGGCGGGCGAACCGGCCCAGATCCCGGTCCCACCGTCGGGTGCCCGTACAACGGCGAGTGACCGGCCTTCGTTCCCCGCCAGGAGGAGCCAGGAGGAGCCAGGAGGAGCCAGGAGGAGCCAGGAGGAGCCAGGAGGAGCCAGGAGGAGCCAGGGGTCGGCCCGGGCCCGCTGGGGTCGGCCGGGGTCGGCCGGGCGGGGAGGCGTCGCGCCGGGCCGGGCCTGCCGCCGCGCGCACCGGCGCCGCCTCCGCGGAGGTCCGCGGCGACGACGCCGGTGTGTGCCGTATGCGGTTGTCCGGGCCCGTGCCGTCACCCCGAGTCGACGGCGACGGGCGGCTTCACGGGGCCTCGCCCTAGCTTTCCGCCAGGATGTGCGAGAGCTCCTGATCGAGATCGAAATGCCGGTGTTCCGTGCCGGGCGGCACGGCGGCGTCTGTGCGCTTCAGGAAGGACTCCAGAGCCCTCGCCGGGGCCTCGAGCAGTGCCTCGCCCTCCGGAGAGCTCAGGGCGATGCACACGACGCCCTGGCCGTGGCTGCGGGACGGCCAGACGCGGACGTCGCCGGTACCGGTGGGGCGGTGGAGGCCTTCGGCGAGGAGGTCGCGGGCGAACACCCACTCGACGGTCTCCTCGGCTCCGGTGTGGAAGGTGGCGTGCACGGCGTAGGGGTCGGCCGTGTCGTACCGCAGGCCTGCGGGGACAGGCAGGGAGGACTCGCTCGACACAACGAGGCGCAGGTGCAGCTCGCAGCTGACCGTGGTGTTCATAAGCGCCAGGGCCTTTCGCTCAGTGTGCGCTCGGGGATTCGCACGTCGGCGAAATCGACATGCCACCTACGGTGCCGTTGTAAACCCCTCTGAGTGTTTTGCGTGTGTTTACGTAACTCTTCCGGCCGAGAGATCGTTCGGGTCATGCGCCCATTCCGGTGACAGGTTTCGCTCCGGTAGTGTTTGGCTGTATGAACACGGGGAGTAACAAGCCCGGCGAGGCAGCCGTGGCGGAAGACCGTACGGGGACGGACGAGGCCGCGGCCGAGCGCGCGCTCGGGTCGCGAGCACCGGATTTCATCAAGGCGCGCCGCGCCCTCCACCTGAGCTGGCAGGTCGGCGTCTTCATCGTCGGCCTGGCGGTCGTCGTCGCCGGCGCCGCCATGCTGGTGCTGCCCGGTCCGGGCTGGGTCGTGATCTTCGGGGGCATGGCGATCTGGGCGACCGAGTTCGTCTGGGCCCAGATCGTCCTGCGCTGGACCAAGCGCAAGGTCACCGAGGCGGCACAGCGCGCCCTCGATCCCAAAGTGCGGCGTCGGAACATCATCCTGACCTCGATCGGTCTGGTGATCGTGGCCGCGCTGGCAGGGGTCTACCTGTGGAAGTTCGGCCTTCAGATGCCCTGGAAGATCGAGGACCAGTGATCCGCGGCGGGGGCCGCCGACCAGGCCCCCGCTGATCGCGGGCAGCGTCACGGGCACCCCCTGACATGGGGTAATGTTCTTCCTGCGTCCGGGCGATTAGCTCAGTGGGAGAGCGCTTCGTTCACACCGAAGAGGTCACTGGTTCGAACCCAGTATCGCCCACCGGATCATCAGGCGGCCCGGCTCACGATCGTGAGCCGGGCCGCTTTGTCGTGCGGGTGCGCCCGGACGGCGGCAGCAGGCCCGGGCGCACCTGGGAGTGCCGAAGCGTCCCGTGCGGTGCCTCCGGGGGGCTGTACGGCGGCTTCGAAGCGCCCGTTGTGCGGCGTGCCCGGGCCGACGGCGCTGCCCGTGGCCGAGCGCACTGTCCATCCCGAGCCGACCGGCCCCCACCACCCACCCCGGCCGACCGCATTGTGTGCAGCAGGCCGGGCGCGCCGAGCGCCCTGAGCCGTCCCGTCCCCGCCCTGGTCAGCGACGCCGCGCGCCTCCGGCCGACCGGGTGCCCGTCCTGGGCCGACCGCGCGGCGTGCCCAGGGCCGACCGTCCCCGCCCCGGTCTGCGACGCCGCGCGCCTCCGGCCGACCGGGTGCCCGTCCTGGGCCGACCGCGCGGCGTGCCCAGGGCCGACCGTCCCCGCCCTGGTCAGCGACGCTGTGCGCCCCCCCGGCCTGCCCCCGCCCTGGTCAGCGACCTGGGCCGACCGAGCCATGCTGCCTGGGCCGATCGAGCCCCGCCCGGGCCGACCGGCCTCCTCGTGGCCAGCCGCGCGCTGTGCGCGCCGGGCTGACCGTGCGGGGCGCGTCCCGAGACCGGCTGGTCACGTCCCGGAACGGCCGGGCGGCGCGCCCCGGCCGGCCGCACGGCCGTTCCGCTTCCGCGCGTCTTCACCCAACCGTGACCTTCCGTGCCGCCCGCCCCCGCGAGCCCTCCGACGTTCGGTCTGTCGGTCACGCCGCGCCGACCTGGGTATTTTCCCCGGCTGTCAGCGGCGGGGCCGGAGTGGTCGGCGCCGACCACTCCGCCCGGCTCCCATCAATTCCTGTCCGAATCATTGACGCGCCCCTGGGCCCTCCGTAACTTGTGCCAGCAAGCGCTTACTTGAAACGATTCAGGGGCGGACGCAACGTCGCGGGGAGGCTCGTATGCAGCAGGGCGGGAAAGTGGAGAGGCGGACGATCCTCAAGGCGGCGGGGGCCTCGCTGGCCGTCGCGGGGCTGGGCGCGACGGCCACCGCGTGCGGTGGTGGCAGCGGCTCGGGGGACGGAACGGTGACGATCCGTTACTCGTGGTGGGGTGCCGAGGACCGGGCCGAACGTATCAACAAGACCATCGCGCTCTTCGAGAAGAAGTACCCCAAGATAAAGGTCAAGACCGACTTCCAGCCGTATACCGACTTCTGGAAGAAGTTCAACACGCAGGCCTCCGGAGGGAATCCGCCGGACGTCTTCCAGAATGCCATCGGATTCCTGCGCAAATACGACGCGAAGAATGTCCTGCTCGACCTGAGCCAGCAGGTCGAGGCCGGCAACCTCTCCATGGACGGGTTCCGGGCCGGCCTGGAGAAGTTCGGTGAGATCGACGGCAAACTCCTCGGTGTGCCGGTCGGTTCGAACTCGATGGCACTGGTCATCGACAAGCCCGTCTTCACCCGGGCCGGCGCCAAGCCCGAGCAGGGCTGGACCTGGGACGACTTCGACGACGCGATGACGAGGATCCGGGACAGGACCGGTCGGGCCGGGGACAGCGGCATGTACGGCGTGATGTACCTCTACGACCTGTACCTGCGGCAGAACGGCAAGGCCTTCTTCACCGAGGACGGGCTCGGCTTCTCCGAGGCGGATCTGACCCGGTGGTGGGACAAGGCGGAGAAGGGCGTGAAGTCCGGCCTGTTCGCCGACCCCAAGAAGGTCGCCCAGATCAAGCCCAAGTCGGCGCTCTCCGCTGAGCTCGCCGGCAGCGAGTTCACCTGGGACAACTTCACCGTCCGCTACACCTCCGAGGGCAAGAGCGAGTACGGTCTCGCGCCGATCCCCACCACGGACGGCAAGAGGACCGGCCAGTACCTCGGCTCGCTGATGCTCAGTGGCTACAAGCGCACCGAGCACCCCAAGGAAGTCGCCCAGTTCATCGACTTCATGGTCCACGACCCGGAGGTCGCCAAGATCATGGGCTACGACCGCGGCGTCCCGACGACGCAGGCCCAGTACGACGCGTACCAGCCGGCCGACCCGGTCAACAAGGCGATCGCCGCCTACGAGGAGTCCCTCGTCGAGGCGGGCGTCCTGGAGCAGATCACCCCGCACCCGAACGGTGCCGACATCTGCGAGGCCGCCTTCCTGCGCATCGCCGAGGAGATGGCGCTCGGTGAGCGGTCCGTCGACGACGCCGTGAAGCAGTTCTTCTCCGAGTCGAAGACGGCTCTCGCCGGCTGATGGGAAACGCCGTGACACACGCCCCTGCGACGGAGGACCTGGCCAAGGGCTCCGAGCCGCGGCACGGTCCGGTGAAGTCCCCGCGCTCCGCCGAGCTGAAGCGGCGGGGCCGCCGGGAGAACCTGGCCGGCTACCTCTTCATGTCCCCCTGGATCGCCGGATTCCTGCTGCTGACGGCGGGGCCGATGGTCGCCTCGCTCTACTTCGCGTTCACCGACTACAACCTGTTCGACGCCCCCCGGTGGATCGGGCTGGACAACTTCTCCGAGATGTTCGGCGACCCGCGCTGGCGCCACTCGGTCGAGGTGACGCTGTGGTATGTCGTCGTCGGCACGCCGATCAAGCTGATCGCGGCGCTCGGCGTCGCGCTGCTGCTGGCGCAGAAGCGGCGCGGGCAGGCCTTCTACCGGGCCGCCTTCTACGCGCCGTCACTGATCGGCGCGAGCGTGTCCGTCGCCATCGTGTGGAAGGCGATCTTCTCGGACGACGCGGTCGTCGACCGTACGCAGCAGCTCTTCGGGATCGGCGCCGGCGGCTGGACCGGTGACCCGGACCTGATCATCTACAGCCTGGTGGCCCTGACCGTCTGGCAGTTCGGCGCCCCCATGGTCATCTTCCTGGCCGGCCTCAAGCAGGTGCCGCGCGAACTGTACGAGGCGGCCGACGTCGACGGGGCGAGCAAGGTCCGGCAGTTCTGGAACATCACTCTGCCGATGATTTCCCCGGTCCTCTTCTTCAACGTCCTGCTGGAGACCATCCACTCCTTCCAGATCTTCAGCTCCGCCTACATCGTCGGCGGCGGTGCCGGAGGCAACGCCTGCGGTCCCGCGGACGGAACGATGGTCTACACCTGCTATCTGTACGTCCAGGGCTTCGAGAACAGCCGGATGGGCCTGGCCTCCGCCATGGCCTGGATGCTGCTGGTCGCGGTCGCCCTGGTCACCGCGGTGCTGTTCTGGTCCCAGAAGCGCTGGGTGCACTACGAGGAGGGCGGCCGATGAGCACGCAGGCCACCGGCGTCACCACGCAGACAACCGATGTCACACCGCCCCCGTCCACGAGGAACCCGTCCACCAGGGCGGCCGCGTTCCGGCGCAAGCTGCCCGGATCGCTCGCCTGGCATCTCGGGTCGCTGGCGATCCTCGCGGTGATCCTCTACCCGGTGCTCTGGGTGATCGGCGGCTCCTTCAAGGAGAGCGGGGACATCGTCGGCAGCCTGGACCTCTTCCCGGCCGACCCGATCATCTCCAACTACACGAGCCTCGCCGACGGCATCGCGGACATCTCGATCTCCACGTTCTTCTTCAACTCGCTCTTCCTCGCCGTCGGTTCGGTGATCGGGATCGTCGTGTCCTGCTCGCTGACCGCCTACGCCTTCGCGAAGATCAGGTTCGCGGGCCGCAATCTGCTGTTCACGCTGATGATCGGCACGCTGCTGCTGCCGTACCACGTGCTGCTGATCCCGCAGTACGTGCTGTTCCGCAACATGGACATGATCAACACGTACACTCCGCTGCTGCTGGGGAAGTACCTGGCCACGGAGGCGTTCTTCGTCTTCCTGATGGTGCAGTTCATGCGGAATCTGCCCAAGGAGCTCGACGAGGCGGCCCGCCTCGACGGCTGCGGGCACTTCCGCATCTACTGGTCGATCGTGTTGCCGCTGTGCCGGCCGGCCCTGATCACCAGCGCGATCTTCACCTTCATCAACTCCTGGAACGACTTCATGGGCCCGCTGATCTACCTCAACGAGCCCGGCAAGTACACCGTCTCCCTCGGTCTGAAGATGTTCGTGGACCAGGAAGGGCTGGCGAACTACGGCGGCATGATCGCCATGTCGCTCGTCGCGCTGCTGCCCGTACTCGCCTTCTTCCTGGCCTTCCAGCGCTACCTGATCGACGGCATGGCGACGTCCGGTCTGAAGGGCTGAGGTGGGCCGACCATGACCGAAGTGGACCGACCGTGACCGAGGTGAATCGATCATGACCGAGGCGCGCGCCAAGGCCCGCACGGAGCGGGGGGAGTCACGGTTCGCCGAGGGGTTCGCCCTGTTCGCCGAGTGCCTGCTCACCGGAGTGTGGATCGCGGTGGCCTCGCTGCCGCTGGTCACCTATCCCGCCGCGTTCGCGGCCGGCGCGCGGCACCTCGGGCGCCGGCTCGCCCACGAGCGCGGCGGCTGGCGGGAGTTCACGGCCGACTTCCGGGCGGCGGTGCGCCGCGGGTGGCTCGTCGGGGTCGCCGGGTGGGCCGCCCTGGCCGCGGTGTGGGTGGATGTGCAGGCCGTGCGCAGCGGTCTGCCGGGCGGCCCGTTCGTGGGCGCTGTCGGGGTGTCCGCCCTGATCGGCGCGGCCGTGGCCGGGCTGCGCGCGGCGGCGTCATGGCGGCCCGGCGCCTCCTGGCGTTCCCTGCTCGCGCAGGCCGGGCGCCGTACCGTGCTCGATCCCGCCGGTTCGTTCCTGATCGTCGGCGGACTGGCCGTCGTGGTCTGCTCCGCCTGGTTCAGCGCGCCGCTGGCGGTCGCCGTCCTCGGCGCCGTCGCGGCGGCGGCCGTCGCCGTGGAGGAGCGCTACCGGCGCCGCTGACGGGTGGTGCCGGGGCACCTGGGCCGGCGCCCCGGCGGCACCCGCCCTGTCATGCCCCTGACATCCAGATCGTGACCAGCCACATCAGAGCCATGCCTTGGACACCTCCCGCACCCGCACGGAACGGAAAGGAAAGGCCATGTCCCCCATCCCCCGCAGGTCCCTCCTCAAGGCGGCCGCCGTCGCCGGCGCCGCCGCCCAGTTCAGCTGGGCGCTGGGCGCGAAGAGCGCACAGGCCGCACCCGCCGCCAAGGACGCCGACGCCGACCCGGTCTCCCTGACCTGGCTCGAGGACGGCGGCCTGGGCGCCGCCCCCGGCTCCACCGTCGGCGTCCCCTGGCCCAAGGGCACCTACCGGCAGGACCAGTCCTTCGCCGTCACGGACGCGGACGGCAAGGCCGTACCCACCCAGTCCTGGCCACTCGCCTACTGGCCGGACGGCTCCCTGAAGTGGACCGCGCACGCCGTCGGTTCCGGCAACGGCAAGCTCACCCTGACCGCCGGCACCCCCGCCGCGCCCCCGAAGAAGGTCACCGTCGACCGGCGCGGCGGCACCATCGACATATCGACCGGTGTCATCACCGCGAGAATCGGCAAGTCGGGATCGACCCTGATCAAGGCGGTCACCAGAGGATCCACCGAGATCGCGAAGAACGGCCGTCTCGTCCTGCTGCGCCAGCCCGAGATCGAGGACGGCGACCAGGGCGCGGTGAAGTACGAACGCTTCGACGGCGCGATCGACGAGGTGAAGGTCGAGCAGGAGGGCCCGGTCCGCGCCGTCGTCCGCGTCGACGGCAAGCACCGCAAGGGAGGCCGGAGCTGGCTGCCCTTCTCCATCCGCCTCTACTTCTACGCGGGCGCCGACTCCTTCCGCATGGTGCACACCATCACGTTCGACGGGAAGCAGGAGCCCGGCAAGGCGAGCGGCGACTTCATCCGCGGCCTCGGTGTCCGCTTCACCGTCCCGATGCGCGACGAGTCCTACGACCGGCACATCCGCATCGGCGGCGAGGGCACCGGCCTGCTCCGCGAGGCCGTCAAGGGCATCACCGGCCTGCGCCGCGACCCCGGCGCGGCCGTACAGGCGGCGCAGTTCGCGGGGGAGAAGCTGCCCGGCCCGTCCACCTGGGACCAGCGGGTCACCACCCGCCTGAAGTACATCCCCGAATGGGGCGACTACACCCTCTCCCAGCTCTCCGCCGACGGCTTCTCCCTGCGCAAGCGCACCAAGAAGGGCCACGGCTGGATCGGCGCCGGCGGCGGCCGGCGCGCATCCGGCTTCGGCTACGTCGGCGGAGCGAGCGGCGGACTCTCCTTCGGCCTGCGCGACTTCTGGGAGAAGCACCCCGCCCAGCTCGACATCCGCGACGCCCAGACCGACGAGGCCGAGGTCACCCTCTGGCTCTGGTCGCCCGAGGCCCAGCCCATGGACCTGCGCTTCTACCACGACGGCATGGGCCAGGACACCTTCCCCGAGCAGATCGAGGGCCTCAACATCACCTACGAGGACTACGAGCCCGGCTTCGGCACCCCCTACGGCATCGCCCGCACCTCGGAGCTGCTGTTCTGGGCCAACGCCGCCACCCCGAGCGGGGAGAAGCTGGCCGAACAGGTCGAGGCCGTGCGCGTACTGCCCCAGCTGGCCGCCCCACCCAAGCAGCTCATCAGGTCCAAGGTCTTCGGCCCCGGCCTCTACTCCGAGCCCGACCGCTCCACGCCCGCCAAGGCGAAGATCGAGGACCACCTCGACTTCCTCTTCACCTACTACAAGGACCAGGTGGAGCAGCGCCGCTGGTACGGCTTCTGGGACTACGGCGACGTCATGCACTCCTACGACACCGCCCGCCACCAGTGGCGCTACGACGTCGGCGGCTACGCCTGGGACAACTCCGAGCTCTCCCCGGACCTCTGGCTCTGGTACGCCTACCTGCGCTCCGGCCGCGCCGACATCTTCCGCTTCGCCGAGGCCATGACCCGGCACACCGGCGAGGTCGACGTCTACCACCTCGGCGAATGGGCCGGCCTCGGCACCCGCCACGGCGTCCAGCACTACGCCGACAGCGCCAAGCAGCAGCGCATCGCCAACACCACCTACCGGCGCTACTACTACTTCCTCACCGCCGACGAACGCGTCGGCGACCTCATGCACGCCAACGTCGACTCCGACGAGACCTTCCTCGCCCTCGACCCGCTCCGCAAGATCCGCACCGAGCCCTACACCCCCGACCGCAACGCCCTGTCGGTCGGCTTCGGCACCGCCTGGAGCGGCCTGGTCTCGGCGTGGCTGACCGAGTGGGAACGCAAGGGCCCCAAGTGGGAGAAGGCCAAGGCGCGCGTCCTGTCCACCATGGAGACCATCGCCGCCCAGCCCAACGGCTTCGTCCAGGGCAGCGGCCTGTACGACCTGGACACCGGCCGGTTCGCGATCGCCGACACCCCGAAGGTCGAGGTCTCCCACCTGTCGGCCGTCTTCGGCCTGAACGAACTGTGCGCCGAACTCATCGACCTGGTCGACATGCCGGCGTTCAACGAGGCGTACTACGACTACTGCCGCTACTTCAACGCCTCCAAGACCGAACAGGCGGCCCGCTACGGCAGCAACTTCGGCAGCCTCATCCTCTTCCAGGGCCACTCGCGCCTCGACGCCTACGCGGCCGTACAGACCGGGGACGAGAAGCTCGCCACGCGCGCGTGGCAGAAGTTCTACGACTCCGACGGCTACAAGGAGTCGGCCCCCTGGCAGACCGAGAAGCTGAGCGGCCCGGTCACGCTGGTGCCGGGCGCCGAAGCGACCTGGGTCTCCACCAACGACACCGCGCTCTACGGTCTCGCCGCCATCGAGAACCTGGCACTTCTGGGCGACAGGATGCCGTAACCGGCACGTGACGGACGCGGGTGAGGGCACACTCCACAGGTGGACTGGAACCATTACCGATTCCGCAGCCTGTGGGCACTGCCCGAGCCCGTCCCGGCCGTCTACCGCGCGCTGGAACGGATCGAGGACTACCCCCGCTGGTGGCCCCAGGTGCGCGAGGTCACGCGGCTCGACGACACCAGCGGGATCGTCCGGTTCCGCTCACTCCTCCCGTACGACCTGACCACGACCCTGCGCGAGGGACGGCGCGATATGGGGGCGGGGGTGCTGGAAGTCGCGATGAGTGGCGACATGGACGGCTGGGCGCGCTGGACGGTCACCCCGCGCGGCCCCGGCGCCCTCGTCCGCTACGACCAGGAGGTCGACGTACGCAAGCCGCTGCTGCGCCGCCTCGCCGTGCCCGGGCGTCCCCTGTTCCGGGCCAACCACCGCCTGATGATGCGGGCGGGACGGCGCGGACTGGCGGCCCACCTGGAAAGCGGTCATCAAGCGGTTTGAAGGAAACGTGCCGGGCCCTGTATTGTTCAGTGCGTTCCCGGGCGATTAGCTCAGTGGGAGAGCGCTTCGTTCACACCGAAGAGGTCACTGGTTCGAACCCAGTATCGCCCACGCTCGCGAGAGCGACGTGAGTCCGCAGACAACGCGGACCACGTCGCTCTCTTCGTTTTCTGCGCGGCTTCGCCGCGCGAAGTGGGGGCTCCGCCACCCACACCCCCGTGCCCGGCGTCGCCCTCGGCCGGGGTGGTGCGCTCACGCCGCCGCGGGCAGGTCCGGCCGCAGCGGCCAGGCCGGGTCCACCGCCTCCTCCGTCCCGTTGAGCGCGAACCACGCCTGCAGCCCCCGGGCCTGCCCCGCGTGCCACACCGCCTGAAGGGTGTGCAGCTCGGCGGCGGACAGACGCTCCAGCCGCCCCGGGAAGCGGCGCCCCACCGCCCGTACGACCTCCAGCGCCGCCTGCGCGTCGGCCGCCGCGTCGTGCGCGCCCTCCAGCTCGACGCCGTAGTGCGCGCACAGATCGGTGAGGGTGCGGCGGCCCTTGCGGTAGCGGTCCAGGTGTTTGTCGAGCACGCGCGGGTCGAGGACGTGCAGCGACGTCCGCTCCACCCAGCGGCCGAGCGAGGAGGCGCGGTGCCGGCGCAACTCCCGGTCCAGCAGCGTGAGGTCGAACGGCGCGTTCATCACCACCAGCGGACGCCCGACGCGGGCCTGCTCGGCGAGCGCCTCCGCTATCTCGTACATCACCGGCGCCGGCCAGCGGCCGTGGCGCCGCACATGCTCCTCCGTCAGCCCGTGCACCGCCGTCGCCGCCTCGGGCACCGGCACGCCCGGGTTCACCAGCCACCGGGTCACGCGCGGCCGAAGCCCCGGCGCGTCCTGGACGACGAGGGCCGCCGACACGATCCGGTCGGTCTCGACGTCCACGCCCGTCGTCTCCGTGTCGAAGGCGGCCAGCGGCCCCTCGAACCAGCTCGTCATAGGGCACTCAACTCCTCGTCCGAGTACGGCGGCTGACGCGCCGTCTTCTGTCCCGGTTCGGTGATACCCGGGCTGTTTGCGACGTACGCCGCAAGGACACAACAGGAGTACGGGTCTTCGCAGTTCAGCGACCCACAGTGGGGATACACCAGTTCTGGAAGGCTGTTGGCCATGGCCATAGCGCAGCCCGAAAGGGGCGGGCTGCTGCCCGAGCGCACAGCGCCCTCTCGCGGCTCCCTCGCCACCACCGCCTGCATGGAGACCTTGCAGGTCGGCTACCTCCACGCGGTCGCCGCGGCGGCGGGCTGCTCGCTCTCCCAGCCCTTCCCGGACAACGGCATCGACTGGCACGTCAGCCACAGCGCCCCCGGGCACACGGTCGACGACGAGGTCACCATCAAGGTGCAGCTCAAGGCGACGTACCAGATCCCGCCGAGCCCGCCCGGCCGCTTCTTCTCCTTCACCCTCGACAACGACCACCTGACGAAACTCGCCCGCACCCCGGTCTCCGTGCACAAGATCCTCGTCGTGATGATCGTCCCCCGGTCCCGGGACCAGTGGCTGCGCGCCGGCCACGACCGGCTCGACCTGAGGCACTGCTGCTACTGGACCAACCTCGCCGGACATCCGGTCACCGGCCGGCGGCGCACCACCGTGCGGATACCGACCGCGCGGGTCTTCGACGACCGGGCGCTGTGCGAGATCATGACGCGGGTCGGGACGGGAGGGAAACCATGACGCACCGCCCGACCGGCGAACCCCTGCGGCCCGTGCGGCCACACCCCGCCGAGACCGTGGCCGACACCACCTGGGACGACGGCCGCCCGCCCGGCTCGGACACCGTGGACCCGGCCGTGCTGACCGCCCTTCTGCACCGGCACGGCTGGCGGCGGCGCGGCGGCGCCCCGGGCCGCTACGGCCGCTGGACCCCACCGGGCCCGGGTGCCGGAGCCACCAGCCTGCTGGTGCCCGTCAGCCGCGCCTTCCCCGACAGCGACGACCTGCTCGGCGAGGCGCTGCTCGCCCTCTCCCGCAGCGGGACGCCCTCCGCCCGCGAGATCCTCGTCTCCCTCGCCGTACCCAGCGACGAGATCCGCTGGGGGCGCGACGTGCCGGCCGGGCCCGGCGACACCGCCTCCTGGACCGCGGAGGAGCAGCTGCGCTCCGCCGCCCGGCGGATGCTGCTCGCCGGAGCGCTCGCCACGCGCGCGCGTGCGGGCTACTACGGCGCCCGGCACCGGCGCGCCGCCACCGCGTCCCTGGAGAGCGTCCTGGTCGGCCCCGCCCCCGGCGGGCGCCGGCTCACCGCGTTCGTGCCCGTCACCACCGGCCGCCCCCTCGCCGTACGCCTCCACCACGCGCTGTACGCCACCCGCGAGGCCGTCGACTACCGGCGGGCCACCGGCGGCATGGAGGCCTTCGACACGGCCGTCGCGGCGGGCGTCAGCCACGAGCTCACCGAGGCCCTCGTCGCCCTGGTCCGCGGCACGCAGGGCGCCAGGATCACCGTCGACTGGTCGCCCGCCGCCGGAGTCCCCGAGGGCTGCGCCGCCCTCGCCGAGCCGGTCGAGTTCTCGCCCGGCGACCTGCCCGCCCTGCGCGAGGCCGCCGCCCGCTACCTGCGCGTGGAGCCGTCCGTGCCGGTGCGGATCACCGGCACCGTCGTCCGCATGCGCCGGCCCGGGCCGCGCGGCGTGGGCACCGTACGGCTGCGGGTGCTGGCCGGCGCCGAGGTCCCGCACGTACGGATCACGCTGGACGAGGAGGCCTACCGCATCGCCGGGCACGCGCATCTCGTCGGGCTGCCGGTGCGTGTGCTCGGCCGGCTGGAGAGCCGGGGCGGGTTCCGCCGGCTGACCGGCGCCTGTGAGATCGCCCCCGTACAGGTCGACGACGCGGAGCGGGACCGGCTGCTGAAGGCGGTCCAGGAGCACGTGGAGGTGGCGGCCTTCCTCGAGGAGGCCTGCGGAGGGGACTGCGAGGACTGACCACCGGGGCCGACGGCGGGAATGATTTCGCGATGCACGGGCCCGGGTCGGTACGATCGCCCTCATGCGTGCGCTTTGGTATGGCGCCGCGGCCCCACTTCAGTCAGGAGAGACCGGTGTCAGACGTCCGTGTGATCATCCAACGCGATTCCGAGCGGGAAGAACGCGTGGTGACGACGGGGACTACGGCCGCCGAGCTCTTCGCGGGAGAGCGCTCGATCGTCGCCGCCCGGGTGTCCGGTGAGCTGAGGGACCTCGCCTACGAACTCAAGGACGGCGAGAGTGTCGAGGGCGTCGAGATCTCCTCCGAGGACGGCCTGGACATCCTGCGCCACTCCACCGCGCACGTCATGGCGCAGGCCGTGCAGGAGCTGTTCCCCGAGGCCAAGCTGGGCATCGGCCCGCCGGTCAAGGACGGCTTCTACTACGACTTCGACGTCGAGAAGCCCTTCCACCCCGATGACCTCAAGGCCATCGAGAAGAAGATGCAGGAGATCCAGAAGCGCGGCCAGCGCTTCTCGCGCCGTGTCGTCACCGACGACGCCGCCCGCGAGGAGCTCGCCGACGAGCCGTACAAGCTGGAGCTGATCGGCCTCAAGGGCTCAGCGTCGCACGACGACGGCGCGGACGTCGAGGTCGGCGCCGGCGAGCTGACGATCTACGACAACCTGGACGCCAAGACCGGCGAGCTGTGCTGGAAGGACCTCTGCCGCGGTCCCCACCTGCCCACCACCCGGAACATCCCCGCGTTCAAGCTGATGCGCAACGCGGCCGCCTACTGGCGCGGCAGCGAGAAGAACCCGATGCTCCAGCGCATCTACGGCACCGCCTGGCCCACCAAGGACGAGCTGAAGGCGCACCTGGAGTTCCTCGCCGAGGCCGAGAAGCGCGACCACCGCAGGCTCGGCAGCGAGCTGGACCTGTTCTCCATCCCGGAGCAGATCGGCTCCGGCCTCGCCGTCTTCCACCCCAAGGGCGGCATCATCCGCCGGGTCATGGAGGACTACTCGCGGCGCCGCCACGAGGAGGAGGGGTACGAGTTCGTCTACACCCCGCACGCGACGAAGGGGAAGCTCTTCGAGACCTCGGGCCACCTGGACTGGTACGCCGACGGCATGTACCCGCCCATGCAGCTCGACGAGGGCGTGGACTACTACCTCAAGCCCATGAACTGCCCGATGCACAACCTGATCTTCGACGCGCGCGGTCGCTCCTACCGTGAGCTGCCGCTGCGCCTGTTCGAGTTCGGGACCGTGTACCGGTACGAGAAGTCCGGCGTCGTGCACGGCCTGACCCGGGCCCGCGGCTTCACCCAGGACGACGCGCACATCTACTGCACCCGCGAGCAGATGTCGGAGGAGCTCGACAAGACACTCACCTTCGTCCTGAACCTGCTGCGCGACTACGGTCTGACCGACTTCTACCTGGAGCTGTCCACCAAGGACCCGGAGAAGTTCGTCGGCTCCGACGAGGCGTGGGAAGAGGCCACCGAGACGCTGCGCCAGGTCGCCGAGAAGCAGAACCTGGAGCTCGTGGCGGACCCGGGCGGCGCCGCGTTCTACGGCCCGAAGATCTCCGTCCAGGCCCGTGATGCCATCGGCCGCACCTGGCAGATGTCGACCATCCAGCTCGACTTCAACCTGCCCGAGCGCTTCGACCTGGAGTACACGGCCGCGGACGGCACCAAGACCCAGCCGGTCATGATCCACCGCGCGCTGTTCGGCTCCATCGAGCGGTTCTTCGCGGTGCTCCTGGAGCACTACGCGGGGGCCTTCCCGGCGTGGCTCGCGCCGGTGCAGGCGGTGGGCATCCCGGTGGGCGACGCCCACGTCCAGTACCTGGAGGAGTTCGCGGCTGAGGCACGGCGGAAGGGGCTGCGCGTCGACGTGGATTCCTCCTCGGACCGGATGCAGAAGAAGATCCGCACGCAGCAGAAGCAGAAGGTTCCGTTCATGATCATCGTCGGTGACGAGGACATGCACGGGGGCACGGTGTCGTTCCGCTACCGCGACGGTTCGCAGGAGAACGGCATTCCGCGTGACCAAGCCATCGCCAAGCTCGTTGACGTGGTGGAGCGCCGCGTGCAGGTGTAGTGCTCCCCGCCGACGCGGGGACGATCCGAAGATCCGCAAGGCGCACAAGCACAAGGTGTCGTGGTCCCCGCGTATGCGGGGTTCTGGCCCCCGGGGAGATCCGGGGGCCTTTCCATGCCGCCGCACCCGACGCCATATGCTTCACGCATGACGAGTGAGCCGGAACAGCAGCTGGGAGTGGGAACGCCCGACGCGTTCCAGCGTCTGTGGACGCCCCACCGGATGGCCTACATCCAGGGCGAGAGCAAGCCGAGTGGTCCCGGCGCCGACGACGGCTGCCCCTTCTGCTCGATCCCGGCCAAGTCCGACGAGGACGGGCTGGTCGTGCGGCGCGGCGAGCACGTGTACGCGGTGCTCAACCTGTACCCGTACAACGGCGGCCACCTGATGACCGTCCCGTACCGGCACGTCGCCGACTACACGGAGCTGTCCGGCGTGGAGACCGCGGAGCTCGCCGACCTGACCAAGCAGGCGATGACGGCCCTGCGCACCGCGTCCGGCGCCCACGGCTTCAACATCGGCATGAACCAGGGCACGGTGGCCGGCGCGGGCATCGCCGCCCATCTGCACCAGCACATCGTGCCCCGCTGGGGCGGCGACACGAACTTCATGCCGGTGGTCGGCCACACGAAGGTGCTGCCGCAGCTGCTGGGGGACACGCGCAAGATGCTCGCGGAGGCCTGGCCGGCATCATCCGGTCCGTCCGGCGTTTGAGGACGGGGCCGTCCAGGCCGAAGCGGGGCCTGGGGGCCGCAGCCCCCAGCCAGGGTCACGCCGACGCGCCCGCCCGACCGCCGGCGGCCTACGCGTCGTAGACGTCGGCCTTCTTGGGCGCCGCGTCCTGGACGGCTCCGCTCAGGCCCCCCGCGCGGGCGCCGAACTTCTCCGTGTCCACGCCGTTCTCCTCGAGCACCTTGATCGCCGCCGAGTGCACCACCCGGAGCACCGGCGTCGCCGCCCGCAACGCGTCGTCGGCCATGAAGCGGTGCCGCCACGGCTGGTCCGCCCACGCGTGCCGCAGTCCGAACGGCTCCGGCAGCCCGATCGAGCCGCCGAGCCAGTTCAGCAACGGCGGATACCAGCCGAGCGGTGCGCGGACGGCGAGCCGTACCACCTCGTTCGCGGGGACCAGCGGGAGCATCACCTTGCGCTTCTCCCACGGCTTGAACGACTTGGTGACCTCCTTGGAGGGCGCCTCGGGCTTGGACATGAAGAGTGAGTTCACCGGGCCCAGGGCGTGACCGGTGACCTCGATGCGCAGTGTCGAGTGCAGCACGGTCACCGTGGTCAGCAGCGTGATCACCAGCTGACCGTCCCACAGCGTCCACTGGACGCCCAGGTAGTGCCGGTCACCGGCGCCGAACTGCTGCTTGTTGCAGATCTCCTGCACGGCGTGCGGTTTGACCTGGTAGGCCTCGACGTCCGTCCCCTCCGGACGCGACACGTCCTTGGCGTTCTCCCCGACCGGCGTGACGATCCAGTGGCGCACGGACGGCTTCGGGAAGCCGCCCGTGTTCAACGGGCCGCGCTCCAGCATGCGCAGTTGGTCGTGGACGGCCCGGATGACGTCCCAGCTGCGGAAGGGATGGATCTCCCGGGTCGGGTCGGCCGGTACCAGGTCTTCGGCGAGCTGCCAGCTGCCCCAGCGGGTACCCATGCCGAGGATGCCCTTGGGGCCGGCGTAGAAGACGGAGTTGGACTGCTGCTCGGCGCCGAGCCTGGCCAGGGACTGGCGCAGTTCCTCGGCCGCCGTCTCGCCCGGGTTGCTGGGCACCGCCTCGGGCACCTTGGCGCCGACGCCGCTGCCCGAGAGGAGACCCGCCCAGCGCTCCCGCAGGTCCTTGGCCGTGCTCTCGCAGATCCGCTTGGCCCAGAACCAGCCGACGACCGGCATGACGACGGCCGCGCGCGCGTACCAGGCCCAGAAGCCGGAGAAGGGCATCTTGACGAGGAACAGCACGGCGAGTGCGGCTATCGCCACGAGCACCGCGGTGCCCAGCGCTCCGGCCTGCTTGTTCTCCGCCTTGGCGACGGTGGTGCGGATCTGGAAGCCGATCAGCCAGATCAGCATGCCGGGCAGGAACAGCAGGCCGCACACCACGATCACCATGGACAGCCGGGCGTCGCGCGACTTGCGGATGCCGTTGGCCGCCAGGCAGTGCTCGACGACCACCTGCGGCTCGGCCCCGAAGGACTGGATGAGGGGCTTGCGGCCGCTGCCCAGCATGCGGCCGGCCACCGCGTTGGAGAAGGCCTCGCCGAGGTTGGGGCGGAAGATCGTGGCCCAGGAGCGGCCCTCGTTGACGGATGACTGGTGCCACTCGTTGTCGGCCTTCTTCAGGTCCTCCATCGGACCGTCCCGGTAGGCGGCCGAGGCCAGCGCGAAGGTGGGCGCCTGCCCCCCGCCGTCCGTACGAGGCACCTGCGGCCCGAAGAAGTCCGCGTAACCGCCGTCAACGGTCATTCCCGCCCCCGATCGCCACCACTGTCGTTCTGCGGCCTTCCCGACTTCCCTGCCCCGCACACCTGTTGATCAGGTCATCAGCGTATCCGCCCCCACCGGCATGCGTCACCGGACGTGGAAAGACGCCCCCGCGTGCGCGGGTTGACCCCGAGGTGCGCCGTCGCGCGCCGGGTGGGCGCGCCTGCGGCGCGGAGGAGACCCGCGCCGGTCCTGGCGACGCTACGACGCGGTCCGCAGCTCCTCCCGCAGACGTTCCGCGATCTGCGGCGGCATCGGTTCGTGCCGCGCGTAACGGCGGCCGAAGCGCGCGGTGCCGTGCGACAGGGAGCGCAGGTCCACCGCGTACCGGCCGATCTCGATCTCCGGTACCTCGGCCCGGATCAGGGTCCGCCCGCCGCTCGTCTGCTCGGTGCCGAGCACCTTGCCGCGGCGGCCGGACAGGTCGCTCATCACGGCGCCCACGTAGTCGTCGCCGATCAGCACGTTCACCTCCGCCACCGGCTCCAGCAGATGGATCCTCGCCGCGGCCGCGGCCTCCCGCAGAGCCAGCGCGCCGGCCGTCTGGAAGGCGGCGTCGGAGGAGTCCACCGAGTGTGCCTTGCCGTCCCGCAGCGTCACCCGCACGTCGATCAGCGGATGGCCGGCGGCGACGCCCTTCGCGGCCTGAGCGCGCACGCCCTTCTCGACGGACGGGATGAACTGCCGGGGCACCGCGCCGCCGACCACCTTGTCCACGAACTCGATGCCCGAACCGCCCGGCAGCGGCTCCACGTCGATCTCGCAGACGGCGTACTGACCGTGCCCGCCGGACTGCTTCACGTGCCGCCCGCGCCCGGCCGCCTTGTCGCCGAAGGTCTCCCGCAGGGAAACCCGGTGGGGTACGACGTCGACCTGGACGCCGTAGCGGCTGCGCAGCCGTTCCAGCGCCACGTCGGCGTGGGCCTCGCCCAGACACCACAGGACCACCTGGTGGGTGTCCTGGTTGTGCTCCAGGCGCATCGTCGGATCCTCGGCGACCAGCCGCGCGAGCCCCTGCGAGAGCTTGTCCTCGTCGGGTTTGCTGTGCGCCTGGATGGCGAGCGGCAGCAGCGGGTCGGGCATCTCCCAGGGAGCCATCAGCAGCGGGTCGTCCTTGGCCGAGAGCGTGTCCCCGGTCTCCGCGCGGCTCAGCTTCGCCACGCACGCCAGGTCGCCCGCGATCACGTGCGAGACCGGCCGCTGCTGTTTGCCGAACGGCGTCGACAGGGCGCCGATCCGCTCGTCGACGTCGTGGTCCTCGTGGCCGCGGTCGGCCAGCCCGTGCCCGGAGACGTGCACCGTCTGGTCGGCGCGCAGCGTGCCGGAGAAGACGCGGACCAGCGAGATCCGGCCGACGTACGGGTCGGAGGACGTCTTGACGACCTCCGCGGCCAGCGACTCGTCGGGATCGCACATCCGCAGCTCGCGCGGGGTGCCGTCGGGCGTGGTGACCAGGGGCGCCGCGCGCTCCAGGGGGGTCGGGAAGCCGCGAGTGATCAGTTCCAGCAGCTCGACCGTGCCCAGCCCCTGCCGGGCGCCCTCGGCCGCCGGGGCGGCGGCCAGGACGGGGAAGAACACCCCGCGCGCCACGGCCCGTTCGAGGTCCTCGACGAGCGTCTTGACGTCGACCTGTTCGCCGCCGAGATAGCGCTCCATGAGGGTCTCGTCCTCGCTCTCCGAGATGATCCCCTCGATCAGCATGGAGCGGGCCTCGTCGATCAGCGGTACCTGCTCCTCGCCCGGCTCGGACTCCGCGCGCTCGCCGGAGGAGTAGTCGAACAGCTTCCGGGTCAGCAGCCCGATGAGCCCCGTCACGGGCGCGTGCCCGTCGGGCGCCTGCGGCCCGCGCAGCGGCAGGTACAGCGGCAGCACGGCGTCGGGGTCGTCCCCGCCGAACGCGTCCGCGCAGATCCGCGTCATCTCCTCGAAGTCGGCGCGGGCGGCCTCCAGGTGTGTGATCACGATGGCGCGCGGCATGCCGACGGCGGCGCACTCGTCCCACACCATGCGGGTCGAGCCGTCCACCCCGTCGGAGGCCGAGACGACGAAGAGGGCCGCGTCCGCCGCCCGCAGACCGGCCCTCAGCTCACCGACGAAGTCGGCGTACCCGGGAGTGTCCAAAAGGTTGATCTTGATGCCGTCCCATTCGACGGGCACCAGGGAGAGCTGTACGGAACGCTGCTGCCGGTGTTCCATCTCGTCGTAGTCCGAGACGCAGCCGCCGTCCTCCACGCGGCCCGCCCGGTTCAGTGCCCCCGCCGTCAGCGCGAGAGCTTCCACCAGGGTCGTCTTGCCCGATCCGGCGTGGCCGACCAGCACCACATTCCGTACGGACGCGGGGTGGTCGGCCGCCGTTGCCCTTCCGGCGGCTCCGGGGTGGGTGTGTGCCTTGTCGCCCATGTCCTTGCCTCCCGTGCGCGGTGAGGTCGCTGTGGGCGCGGACACGCGGGACCGCGTGCACTGGCGGCTCCGGCGACGCCCGCGGTTCTTCGAGCTTTCCACTCCCGTCACGCCGCGTCCATACGACGGACCCGATGCCGCCGCCCGTCGGCCGCTCCACCAGGGGGTCAGGGTGCCCGTCCGTCGCCCACGCGCGCGCGTGGCTACGATGGGCCAGCCGGTGGCCAGCAGGGGCCGCGGCCACACCGACCGTCGGGAAGGCCATGCTGAACAAGTACGCGCGTGCATTTTTTACGCGTGTCCTCACACCGTTCGCCGCGTTTCTCATCCGCCGGGGCGTCAGCCCGGACACGGTCACACTGATCGGCACCGCCGGTGTGGTGGCGGGTGCGCTGGTCTTCTACCCCATGGGTGAGTTCTTCTGGGGCACGGTCGTGATCACGCTCTTCGTCTTCTCCGACCTCGTCGACGGCAACATGGCGCGGCAGCTCGGCCGCTCCAGCCGCTGGGGCGCGTTCCTGGACTCCACGCTGGACCGCGTCGCCGACGGGGCGGTCTTCGGCGGATTCGCGCTCTGGTACGCGGGCGGCGGCGACAACATCGCGCTGTGCGCCGTGTCGATCTTCTGCCTGGCCAGCGGTCAGGTGGTGTCGTACACCAAGGCGCGCGGCGAGTCGATCGGCCTGCCGGTCGCCGTCAACGGACTGGTCGAGCGCGCGGAGCGGCTCGTCGTCTCGCTGGTCGCGGCCGGTCTCGCGGGACTGCACACGTTCGGTGTGCCGGGTATCCAGTACCTGCTGCCGATCGCGCTGTGGATCGTCGCGGTCGGCAGCCTCGTCACGCTGGTCCAGCGGGTCGTCACGGTCCGCCGGGAGGCCGCCGAGGCGGACGCCGCCGCGCAGGAGAGCCAGGGTACCGAGGCGGCGAAGTGAGCGCTCGGGACCGGCTGACCGACGCCCTGTACGGCGCGGGCTGGAGCACCGTGAAGAAGCTCCCCGAGCCTGCCGCCGTACGGCTCGGCCGCACGGTCGCGGACGTCGCCTGGAAGCAGCGCGGCACGGGCGTGCGGCGGCTGGAGAGCAACTACGCGCGCGTGGTGCCGGATGCGGGCCCGGAGCGGCTCGCCGCTCTCTCGCGCGCGGGCATGCGCTCGTACCTGCGCTACTGGATGGAGTCCTTCCGCCTCCCGGCGTGGAGCACCGAGCGGATCAGGGCCGGTTTCGCCGCCGAGGACCTGCACCACCTCACCGACGGCATGGACGCGGGCAAGGGCGTGGTCCTCGCCCTGCCGCACCTGGCCAACTGGGATCTCGCGGGTGCCTGGGTCACCACCAGTCTGGGCATTCCGTTCACCACGGTCGCCGAACGCCTCAAGCCGGAGACCCTCTACGACCGCTTCGTCGCCTACCGCGAGGGCCTCGGCATGGAGGTCCTGCCGCACAGCGGCGGCACGGCCTTCGGCACGCTGGCCCGGCGGCTGCGCGACGGCGGCCTGGTCTGCCTGGTCGCCGACCGCGATCTGTCCGCCTCCGGCGTGGAGGTCGACTTCTTCGGCGAGACGGCGCGGATGCCCGCCGGGCCCGCCCTGCTGGCGCTGCAGACCGGCGCACGGCTGCTGCCGGTGACGCTCTGGTACGACGAGTCGCCCGTCATGAAGGGCCGGGTGCATCCGCCGGTCGAGGTCCCCGAGTCAGGTACCCGGGCCGAGAAGACGTCTGTCATGACACAGGCGCTGGCCGATGCCTTCGCCACGGGGATCGCGGACCATCCGGAGGACTGGCACATGCTCCAGCGCTTGTGGCTGAAGGACCTCGACCCCGCCAAGGCCCCCGCGGCGGCCGACGGGCAGGGCGCCTCGTGAGGATCGGCATCGTCTGCCCGTACTCCTGGGACGTGCCGGGCGGCGTCCAGTTCCACATCCGGGACCTGGCCGAGTACTTCCTCCGTCTCGGCCACGAGGTCTCCGTCCTCGCCCCCGCCGACGACGACACCCCGCTGCCGCCGTACGTCGTCTCGGCCGGCCGCGCGGTGCCGGTGCCGTACAACGGCTCGGTGGCCCGGCTGAACTTCGGCTTCCTTTCGGCGGCCCGGGTACGGCGCTGGCTGCACGACGGCGCCTTCGACGTCATCCACATCCACGAGCCGACCTCGCCCTCGCTCGGCCTGCTCACCTGCTGGGCGGCGCAGGGCCCGATCGTGGCGACCTTCCACACGTCCAACCCGCGCTCCCGCGCGATGATCGCCGCGTACTCGATCCTCCAGGCCGCCCTGGAGAAGATCAGCGCCCGGATCGCGGTGAGCGAGTACGCCCGCCGCACCCTCGTCGAGCACCTCGGCGGGGACGCGGTCGTCATCCCCAACGGGGTCGACGTCGACTTCTTCGCCGACGCCGAGCCCAATCCCGAGTGGCAGGGCGACACGATCGGCTTCATAGGGCGCATCGACGAGCCCCGCAAGGGCCTGCCGGTGCTGATGGGGGCGCTGCCGAAGATCCTCGCCGCCCGCCCGGGGACCCGGCTGCTCGTCGCCGGGCGCGGCGACGAGAAGGAGGCGGTGGCGTCGCTGCCCGCCGAGCTGCGTTCCCGGGTGGAGTTCCTCGGCATGATCAGCGACGAGGACAAGGCCCGCTTCCTGCGCAGCGTCGACCTGTACGTGGCGCCCAACACCGGCGGCGAGAGCTTCGGCATCATCCTGGTCGAGGCCATGTCGGCCGGCGCCCCCGTGCTCGCCTCTGACCTGGACGCCTTCGCCCAGGTCCTCGACCGGGGGGCGGCCGGCGAACTGTTCCCCAACGAGGACGCCGACGCCCTGGCCGACGCCGCCGTCCGGCTGCTGGCGGACCCGGAGCGCCGGACCGCGCTGCGGGAGCGGGGCAGCGCCCACGTACGGCGCTTCGACTGGTCCACCGTCGGCGCGGACATCCTGTCGGTCTACGAAACGGTCACGGCGGGCGCGGCGGCGGTGGCGACGGACGACCGGGCGACGGGGCTGAGGGCGCGATTCGGCCTGGCGCGGGACTGAGACCGGACCTCTCAGCCGACATCCCCAGCCCGTCCGGCGTTTGAGGACGAGGCCGTCCAGGCCGAAGGGGGGTCTGGGGGCGCAGCCCCCAGTGACGCCCACCGGAGGCACGGCCCAACCCAGCGGAGCGCCCCCGTAGGCTTGCGCCCCGTGACCGCAACCCTCATCTGGATCCTGGTCGTCCTCGTCGCGATCGGCCTGTACCTGAGCTGGACGGCGGGGCGGCTGGACCGGCTGCACGCCCGGATCGACGCCGCCCGTGCCGCACTCGACGCGCAACTGCTGCGCAGGGCGTCCGTGGCCCAGGAGCTGGCCACCTCGGGCGTGCTCGACCCGGCCGCCTCCATCGTCCTGTACGAGGCCGCGCACGCCGCGCGGCAGGCCGAGGAGGAGCAGCGGGAGGTCGCCGAGAGCGAGCTGAGCCAGGCGTTGCGGGCCGTGTTCGCCGATCCGCCGCAGGTGGACGCCCTGCGCGAGGCACCCGGGGGAGAGGAGGCGGCCCACGAGCTGGCCGAGGCCGTGCGGCGCGTCCCGATGGCCCGGCGTTTCCACAACGACGCGGTGGGAGCCGCGCGCAGGCTGCGCGAGCACCGCAAGGTCCGCTGGTTCCGTCTCGCCGGGCACGCGCCCTTCCCGTTGGCCTTCGAGATGGACGACGAGTCGCCGGCGGCCCTGGTGGACAGGGCGGCGTAGCGGCGAGGCCCCTCGGCCCGTTGGTGACCAGGCCCCCCGGCCCAAAACGATCCACCGGCTACCCATTGGCCCTTGCTGTGGCCTGCTTCCTTCACGTTTCCTCGGAGCTGCAGAAATCACCCTTCCCTTCAGCGAGGTACCCGTGGCCAGCACGCTCTTCGAAAACCAGTCCCCCGAGACCGGCACCGCCCGTGTGAAGCGCGGCATGGCCGAGCAGCTCAAGGGCGGCGTGATCATGGACGTCGTCACGCCGGAGCAGGCGAAGATCGCCGAGGACGCGGGCGCCGTCGCGGTCATGGCCCTGGAGCGGGTCCCGGCCGACATCCGCAAGGACGGCGGCGTGGCCCGGATGTCCGACCCGGACATGATCGAGGGCATCATCGGCGCCGTCTCCATCCCGGTGATGGCCAAGTCCCGCATCGGCCACTTCGTCGAGGCCCAGGTCCTGCAGTCCCTCGGCGTCGACTACATCGACGAGTCCGAGGTCCTCACCCCGGCCGACGAGGTCAACCACAGCGACAAGTTCGCCTTCACGACCCCCTTCGTCTGCGGCGCCACCAACCTGGGCGAGGCCCTGCGCCGGATCGCCGAGGGCGCGGCGATGATCCGCTCCAAGGGCGAGGCCGGCACCGGCAACGTCGTCGAGGCCGTCCGCCACCTGCGCCAGATCAAGAACGAGATCGCCCGGCTGCGCGGCTACGACAACAACGAGCTGTACGCCGCCGCCAAGGAACTGCGCGCCCCCTACGAGCTGGTCCGGGAGGTCGCCGAGCTGGGCAAGCTCCCGGTGGTCCTCTTCTCCGCCGGCGGTGTCGCCACTCCGGCCGACGCCGCGCTCATGCGCCAGCTCGGCGCCGAGGGCGTCTTCGTGGGCTCCGGCATCTTCAAGTCCGGCGACCCCGCCAAGCGCGCCGCCGCCATCGTGAAGGCGACCACCTTCTACGACGACCCGAAGGTCATCGCGGAGGCGTCCCGCAACCTCGGCGAGGCCATGGTCGGCATCAACTGCGACACTCTCCCCGAGACCGAGCGCTACGCCAACCGCGGCTGGTAGGACGAGGACACCGAAGACGTGGAAGACATGAGCGAGACCCCCGTCATCGGCGTCCTGGCCCTGCAGGGCGACGTACGGGAGCACCTCGTCGCCCTGGCCGCGGCCGACGCCGTGGCCAGGCCGGTCAGGCGCCCCGAGGAACTCGCGGGACTGGACGGACTGGTCCTGCCCGGCGGCGAGTCCACGACCATCTCCAAACTGGCCGTCCTCTTCGGAGTGATGGAGCCCCTCCGCGCGCGCGTGCGGGACGGTCTGCCCGTCTACGGCACCTGCGCCGGCATGATCCTGCTGGCCGACAGGATCCTCGACCCGCGCTCCGGACAGGAGACGGTCGGCGGCATCGACATGATCGTGCGCCGCAACGCCTTCGGACGGCAGAACGAGTCCTTCGAGGCGGCCGTCGACCTCAAGGGCGTCGAGGGCGACCCCGTGGAGGGCGTCTTCATCCGCGCACCCTGGGTGGAGTCCGTGGGCGCCGCCACCGAGGTGCTCGCCGAGCACGACGGTCACGTCGTCGCGGTCCGCCAGGGCAACGCGCTGGCCACGTCGTTCCACCCGGAACTGACCGGCGACCACCGCGTGCACCGCCTCTTCGCCGACATGGTGCGCGCGAACCGGGCGGCGGAGTCCTTGTAGGATTCCTGCGTTCGTTCGTTCAAAGACGGGTTACGCGAAGGAGACAGGCAGATGTCCGGCCACTCTAAATGGGCCACGACGAAGCACAAGAAGGCCGTCATCGACGCCAAGCGCGGCAAGCTCTTCGCGAAGCTGATCAAGAACATCGAGGTCGCGGCGCGCATGGGCGGCGTCGACATCGAGGGCAACCCGACGCTCTACGACGCCATCCAGAAGGCGAAGAAGCAGTCGGTCCCGAACAAGAACATCGACTCCGCGGTCAAGCGGGGCGGTGGCCTCGAGGCCGGCGGCGCCGACTACGAGACGATCATGTACGAGGGGTACGGCCCCAACGGTGTCGCGGTGCTCATCGAGTGCCTCACCGACAACCGCAACCGCGCCGCCTCCGACGTCCGCGTCGCCATGACCCGCAACGGCGGCTCCATGGCCGACCCGGGTTCGGTGTCGTACCTGTTCAACCGCAAGGGCGTCGTGATCGTCCCCAAGGGCGAGCTGGCCGAGGACGACGTCCTCGCCGCCGTCCTGGACGCGGGCGCCGAGGAGGTCAACGACCTCGGCGAGACCTTCGAGGTCCTCAGCGAGGCCACCGACCTGGTCGCGGTCCGCACCGCCCTCCAGGGCGCCGGCATCGACTACGAGTCCGCCGACGCGAACTTCGTCCCGACCATGCAGGTCGAGCTGGACGAGGACGGCGCCCGGAAGATCTTCAAGCTGATCGACGCCCTGGAGGACAGCGACGACGTGCAGAACGTCTTCGCCAACTTCGACGTCAGCGACGAGGTCATGGAGAAGGTCGACGCGTAGCGCCGCCGCGCACACGACGATTCCGGCGGGCCGGTGGGGACACGTCCCC
>NZ_JARVKY010000023.1 GCF_029813785.1 Streptomyces sp. DH41 | reverse complement strand
AACCCGGAAGCTAAGCCTTACAGCGCCGATGGTACTGCAGGGGGGACCCTGTGGGAGAGTAGGACGCCGCCGAACAATCATTGCGAGAAAACCCCGCACCGGGAACGGTGCGGGGTTTTCTGCGTTTACTGGCGCGTTTACTGTCTTTGTATGCGCTACGACCTGGTTATCTTCGACAACGACGGCGTCCTCGTCGACAGCGAGCCGATCTCCAACCGGCACCTGGCCGGCTACCTGACCGAGCTGGGGCACCCGACGTCGTACGACGACTCTCTTCGGGACTACATGGGTGGGGCGATGCACCGGGTGCACGACCTCGTCCTGGAGCGGACGGGGCGGCGGCTGCCCGAGGACTTCGACGACGTCTTCCACAGGCGGGTGTTCGCCGCCTTCGAACGGGAGCTGGAGCCGGTGTCCGGGGTGATCGGCGTGCTGGAGAAGCTCGCGGCGGACGGGGTGGCGTACTGCGTCGCCTCCTCCGGGAGTCACGAGCGGATTCGGGTGGGGCACCGGAAGACCGGGCTGGACCGGTTGTTCGACGACGAGCGGATCTTCAGTTCCCAGGACGTGGGGCGGGGGAAGCCGGCCCCCGATCTGTTCCTGCACGCGGCCGAGCGGATGGGCGTCGCGCCCGAGCGGTGCGTCGTGATCGAGGACAGCCCGCTCGGAGTGCGGGCAGCCGTCGCGGCCGGGATGGACGTGTACGGGTTCACCGCGATGACACCGGCCGCGAGGCTCGCTGGGGCCACCCGTCTCTTCGGCGACATGGGGGAGTTGGCCGACCTGCTCGTGCAGGGCACGCCCCGAAGCTGAGCGGAATTCATCTTCGGCCGGATCTATCCAGGGGTAGGCCGGGGTCCTACGCTCGCCGCCATGACTGATGTGCTGCGGCGCGGCAGGGTCTCGTTGGCGTTCGGGTTCTTCGCCCAGGGCGTCGCCTTCGCTCTGCTGGTGACGCGCATCCCGGCCATCCAGGACCGGTACGGCGTCTCCGACGCGTTGCTGCCCGTCTTCCTGGCCGCCGTACCGGTCCTGGCCGGCGTCGGGAGTGTGGCGACCGGGCGTCTGGTGCGGAGGGTGCGGCCGAGTCGGCTGCTGCGTTGGTCCCAGCCCGTGGTGCTCCTGGCGCTGCTCGGAGTCGGAGCGGGGGACCGGGTGGCGGTGCTGGCCGTCGCGCTGGCCGCCTTCGGGCTGGCCGTGGGCGCGCTGGACGCGTCGATGAACATGCTCGGGGTGAGCCTGCAGCGGTCGTACGGGCGCAGCATCATGCTGGGGTTTCACGCGACGTACAGCCTGGGCGGGATTCTGGGGGCCTCGCTGGCGTGGGTGGGGGCGCACTGGGACCTGGCGTTGTGGGTGCTGTATCTGCCGGTCGTGGTGGTGCTGTTGCCAGCCGCGCTGGTGGGAAGCCGGTGGTACGTCGACGGGGATGGCGGGGGCAGGGCTGGTGGGGCGGCCGGGGCTGAGGGGCCGCGGGAGGCGTTGGGCGCGGGCGTCGGGTTGAAGGTGTTGTTGCCGCTGTGCCTGGTGATGACGTTCGCGTACATCGGGGACTCGACCGTCTCCAACTGGAGCGCGAAGTATCTGCAGGACGTGCTGGGGGGTTCGGAGCAGCTGGCCACCGTGCCGTACAACGTGTACATGGTGACCACGCTGGTGGGGCGGGCCGTCGGGGACCTCGGGGTGCGGCGGTTCGGGGCCGTGGCGGTGGTGCGGGGCGGAGCTGTTGTCGCGGCGGGTGGGTTCGCCGTGGTGGCGGGGGCGCCGGGGGCGTGGGTGGGGATGCTCGGGTTCACCCTGCTCGGGCTGGGGTTGTGTGTGCTGGTGCCGCAGACGTTCGCGGCGGCCGGGCGGCTCGCCGCCGAGCGGGACGGCCGTCCCGGGGCGTCCGATGCCGCGGTGGCGCGGCTCAATGTCTTCAACTACGTGGGGTTCCTGATCGGTTCGCCCTTGGTGGGGGCGCTCGGGGATGCCTGGAGCTATCGCGGGGCCATGCTCGTACCGATGGTGTTGGTGCTGGTGACGGTCGTGTACGCCAGGTCGTTCGAGGCCGAAGCGGACCGATACGGTGGCGGGCATGAGCGGCCGCGCACAGCTGATGTGGGACGAGGCAGTAACGGGCTATGACTTCGGTCCGGAGCATCCGATGGATCCGGTCCGGCTCGCCCTGACGCGACGACTGGTCGGTGCCCTGGGGCTCGACCGGGAGCTGGAGGTCGTCGCGGCGCGGCCGGCCGGGGAGTCGACGCTGCGGCTCGTCCACCGGGAGGACTACATCGACGCGGTGAAGGCGGCGTCGGTGGATCCGGGGGCGGCGGACGGGTCGTACGGGCTGGGGACGATCGACGATCCGGCGTTCGCGGGGATGCACGAGGTGTCCGCGCTGATCGCCGGGCAGTCGGTCGGGGCGGCGGAGGCGGTGTGGCGGGGGGACGCGCCGCACGCGGTGAACTTCTCCGGCGGGCTGCATCACGCGATGCCGGGCGCGGCTTCGGGATTCTGCGTGTACAACGACGCGGCGCTGGCGATCGCCCGGCTGTTGGAGCTGGGGGCCGAGCGGGTCGCGTACGTGGATGTGGACGTGCATCACGGGGACGGGGTGCAGGCGGCGTTCTGGGAGGACCCGCGGGTTCTGACGGTCTCGCTGCACGAGCATCCGGCGACGCTGTTCCCGCAGACCGGGTGGCCGCAGGAGACCGGGGCGGACTGTGCGGAGGGGTCGGCGGTGAACGTCGCGCTGCCGGCGGGGACCGGGGACGCGGGGTGGCTGCGGGCGTTCCACGCGGTGGTGCCGGAGGTGATCGCGGACTTCCGGCCGCAGGTACTGGTGACGCAGCACGGGGCGGACACGCACTTCGAGGACCCGCTCGCCCATCTGGCGGTGTCGCTGGACGCGCAGCGGGCGGTGCAGGTGGCGTGCCATGAGCTGGCGCACGAGTACGCCGGGGGGCGGTGGGTGGCGCTGGGGGGTGGCGGATACGCCGTGGTGGATGTGGTGCCGCGGTCGTGGACCCATCTGGTGGGGATCGCGGCGGGACGGCCGGTGGAGCCGGAGACGGTGATTCCGGAGGGGTGGCGGCAGGAGGTGTTCGCGCGGACGCGGCAGCTGGGGCCGATGCGGATGACCGATGGGCGGTGGCCGGTGGGGTGGGCGTCGTGGGAGGCGGGGTACGACCCCGCGGATCGGTTGGACCAGGCGGTGGTGGCGGCTCGGCGGGCGGTGTTTCCGTTGCGGGGGCTTTTGGCTTGACGGGGCGGGGCGGGGCGGGGCGCTGGGTGGTCTGGGGGGTGGCGGTGGCCCGGCGTCTGTAGGTGGCCCGGCGTCTGTGCGGGCCGGGGGTGGGGTGCGCGGCCCGGCGCTTACGGGGTGCCTCCCCCACTCTCGGCTTCGCTCGAGCGGGAGGTGCCCCCACCGCCCACCCGTGCCGCCCTGGGGGTACCTCCCAGGCCGTTCAGGCACTGGGGGAGGCACGATTGCCCGCAGCTGGGCGTGCTGGTGCGCGCGCACGACTGCTCGCGGCTGTGCTCGCAGGCGGGGTGTTACGCCGGTCGTGGGTTTGTTTGTGCGTTCCTTGCCTTGGGGGGAGGGGGAGGCGGGAGCATCGGGGGTGTGCTGACCTCTGGGGCTCTTCGGGCTCATCTTCTGGACGTTCGTCTCGCCGGGGTCGTGGCGACTTCCCGGGAGGTGAGTCTGCGGAGCTACCGGCTGTTCGCCGCCCGGGACCCGCGGGTGCTGATCGGGATCGATCCGGAGGGGGAGTGGGGGCAGCGGGAACTGCTCGGGTTGATGGCGGAGAGGTGCGGGGTCTCGGCCGATCCGGACGACACCTCGGGCCAGGACGTCATCGATCCGGAGAGGACGCTGGCGGCCCTGGACGCCTTCGCCGGGCGGCTCGCCGCGGTAGCTCAGCGTCGCGGGCCGGTGCTTCTCGGCACCGGACATCCGCACCGACTGCTCGGTTTCTACGCCGCCTTGGCCGAGGCGCTGTCGGCGGCGGGATGTGCTGTCATCACCCCGGCGCAGGGTCACCGTGTCGACATAACGACCCGGTTCGGTCTACGCACGTACAACCTCGACTACGTCCGGGGAGTCGCGTTGGTGCGGGAACCCGGCGCCGGGTGCGCCGGTGGTGAGCCCGGCGCGCACACGCATTCGCCGCTCCCGGTTCGTACCGCGCTGGCCGCCGCGGCCGAGGCCGGCGGGCCGCTTCCCGAGCTGGTGATCGGCGACCACGGATGGGTCTGCGGAGCAGGTCAGCTGGGGTTCGAGGCCATCGGGCCGGCCGATACGGACGATCCCGCGCTCTTCGTCGGGGAGGCAGAGGGGTGCGTGTCCGTCGTCGTTCCACTTGATGACGCTGTGCGGTCTGAGTACTACCGGCCGCTTACCCGCTACGTACTCAATCGGGCGTGTCTGTCACGGTAGGGAAGCGATGGGTGCACCTCTTCCCCATTCGCATCACCCGCCCCTACATTGGGGAGTGAGCACGCAGCGACGAAGAGTCACCGGAAGGGGAAGCCGGTGCCCGTCGAGTGCGGAAGGTTCAGGTGTGTCATGGCTGCAGCTGGCGAAAGGCCTCTGAACGAGGTTCAGTTCCTAACCGTGGCGGAGGTCGCCTCGGTGATGCGCGTGTCCAAGATGACCGTGTACCGGTTGGTGCACAGCGGTCATCTGCCCGCGATCCGGGTGGGACGGTCGTTCCGCGTCCCGGAGCAAGCGGTTCACGAGTACCTCCGCGAGAGCTACGTGGGGGTGGAAACGGCCTGACGGCCTCGATTACGAGCTCAGCGCTCGGGCGGGTTAGGCTGGCCCCTCGTAGGTCGTGTGGGCCCATGGCGCCCAGCAACCGAGTGATGAGAAGTGAGCGAGGGTAGTCGTGGGCTCTGTTATCAAGAAGCGGCGCAAGCGGATGGCCAAGAAGAAGCACCGCAAGCTGCTGAAGCGCACGCGCGTTCAGCGTCGCAACAAGAAGTAGGCGACGCCGCGCCGTCAGCGTGTCCTGTGGCCCCCCACCGTATTCGGTGGGGGGCCACAGTCGTACCGGCGACGCGGGTGCGCGGCGCGACCGCGAATTCCCGTCACTTGCTGCATCCGGCGGTCATCACAGCGCAACACCGACCGGCTAAGTTGGCCCGCAGGCGGGGAACGCGGCAGGGTAGGCGGTAGGGCGGAAGGAAGGCGCTGATCTTGGGCAAGGTCGTGCTCGTGACCGGAGTGGCCCGTCAGCTGGGGGGCCGGTTCGTACGGCGTATCCAGCGTGACCCCGACGTGGACCGGGTCGTCGGTGTGGACGCCGTCGCGCCGGAGCACCATCTGGGCGGTGCCGATTTCGTCCAGGCGGACATCCGGCAGTCGGCCATCGGGCGGGTGCTCGCCGAGACGGGCGCCGACACGGTCGTCCACATGGACGTCACGGGCACGCCGCTGGGCAGTGGCAGCCGGACGTCGGTCAAGGAGACCAACGTCATCGGCACGATGCAGTTGCTCGGTGCCTGTCAGAAGTCGCCGACCGTGCGGCGGCTCGTGGTGAAGTCCAGTACGAACGTCTACGGGTCCGCGCCGCGCGACCCGGCTGTCTGCACCGAGACGACCGCGCCCAAGTCGCTGCCGAGCGGTGGCTTCGCCAAGGACGCGGTCGAGGTCGAGGGGTACGTGCGGGGATTCGCGCGCCGTCGGCCCGACGTCGCGGTGACCGTGCTGCGGTTCGCCAACATCCTGGGCCCGGGGGCGGAGACGCCGCTCGCCTCGTACTTGGGGCTGCCGGTGCTGCCGACGGTGTTCGGCTACGACCCGCGGCTGCAGTTCGTGCACGAGGACGACGTGATCGAGGTGCTGCGTCTCTCCTCGCACGAGCCGCGGCGGGGCACGCTGAACAGCGGCACCTTCAACATCGCCGGCGACGGCGTCCTGCTGCTCTCCCAGTGCTCGCGCCGGCTGGGCCGCCCCACGGTGCCGCTGCTGCTGCCCGCGGTCACCTGGGCGGGCTCGCTCGTGCGTACGCTGGGGATGACGGACTTCTCCCCCGAGCAGATCCGGCTGCTCACCCACGGGCGGGTGGTGGACACCACGCAGATGCGCGAGACCCTGGGTTTCCGGCCGAAGTACACGACAGCCCAGGCGTTCGCGGACTTCGCGCGCGGCCGTGGTGCCGGACTGCTGCCGCCCGAGGTCCTCGCGGGGGCCGTCGACCGGATCGCGGAGCTGTCCCTGCGGGGCAGTGGCCACCTCCCGACGCAGAGCGCCAACTGAGGAGCGCATCAACGATGGCGGACGCCAAGGTCATTCCGTTCGACGACGACCGGTCGCGGGGGAGCGGCGGGAGTGCGGGGAGCGGCGCGAGTGGGGGGAAGGCGGCGCAGCGCTCGGCGCGGCGCCGTGGCGCGGGGAGCCGGCGGGGAGGCGCGGCGGAGTCCGTGCCGGTCCGTGAGGTGCGGCCCCTGCCCGTGCGCGGAGCCGCGCCGGACGACGACGGTCCCGTGGCGTCCGAGTCGTCGCCGGGGCCGGGGGCGGTGCCGGAGCCGCGGTCGCGGGAGGAGGACGGCGGCCTGGAGCGGCGTATCGCGGGCGGGCTGGCCTTCCTGCGCCGCCGCCTCACCGGCGACTACGAGGTCGACGACTTCGGCTACGACGCCGAGCTCACCGACCAGGTGCTGATGTCCATGCTGCGCCCGGTGTACGAGAAGTACTTCCGGGTCGAGGTGAAGGGCGTGGAGAACATCCCGGCCGAGGGCGGGGCGCTGATCGTCGCCAACCACTCCGGGACGCTTCCGCTGGACGGGCTGATGATGCAGGTCGCGGTGCACGACCATCATCCGGCCGATCGCCATCTGCGGCTGCTGGCGGCGGATCTGGTGTTCGTGCTGCCGGTGGTCAACGAGCTGGCCCGCAAGCTCGGCCACACGCTGGCCTGCGCGGAGGACGCCGAACGGCTGCTCGGTCAGGGCGAGCTGGTCGGGGTGATGCCGGAGGGCTTCAAGGGCGTCGGCAAGCCGTTCAGTGAGCGTTACAAGCTTCAGCGCTTCGGGCGCGGCGGCTTCGTGTCGACGGCGCTGCGGCAGGGGGCGCCGATCATTCCGTGCTCGATCGTCGGTGCGGAGGAGATCTACCCGATGATCGGCAACGCCAAGACGGTGGCGCGGCTGCTGGGTTTCCCGTACTTCCCGCTGACGCCGACCTTTCCGTGGCTGGGGCCGCTGGGCGCGGTGCCGTTGCCGACGAAGTGGACGATCCAGTTCGGTGAGCCGATCCCTACGGACGGCTACTCGCCGGAGGCGGCGGAGGATCCGATGCTGATGTTCAACCTGACCGACCAGGTGCGGGAGCAGATCCAGCACACGCTCTACAAGCTGCTCGTGCAGCGGCGGTCGGTGTTCTTCTGACGTACGGCGGTGCGGCGGTGGGGCATCCCACCGCCGCACATCGGCTCAGTCCGCGTCGTCCGCCTCGATGCCCAGGCCGGGGAGGAGGCCCGGGAGGAGGGGCGGGAGGGTGACGTCCGGTTCGACGGGCGGGGTGTTGTCGCCCGTCGGCGGGGAGGCGGTGCCGGTGTCCTTCGGCGGGTCGAGCAGGCCGCCGGTGCCGCCGCCGAGGAGGCCGTCGTTCTCCTGGCCGGAGTCGGTCGACTCGCTGGGCCTGCCGCTGTCCGTGCGCCCGCGCTCGGACGTACCGCCGTCGCTGGTGCTGGGGACCGAGGAGTGGCCGGAGCCGGGCGTGCCGGTGGTCGCCGACTCGGAGCTGTCCTGCGGGCCGCCGTCTCCGCTGTCGTCGTCGTCCTGGGCCGGTGGCTGCGGCAGCATGGACTGCAGCGGGGCCACGTCGTCCTCTATGGCGTCGAAGACCGACGACACCTGTTCGCTGACGTCGCCGAGCTGGACGGGCAGTCGCTCGCGCAGTGCTCCCCAGGTCTCCTTGTGGGAGCGGGAGAAGGCGGAGAGGGCGCGCATGGGGGCGAGCGAGTCGGGGTCCCGGGCGTAGGCCGCGCTGAGCAGGCGGTGGCCTTCGGACGCGTCGTGCTCCATGCCCGACAGCGCGCGGCGGACCTCGCCGAGGGACTCGTGGTCGAGGGGGCCGCTGCGACCGCGTTCCATCAGCCGGCGTGCCTCGCTCAGCCGGGTGGATGCCAGGTCCAGATGGGCCCGGCCGCGTTCGTCGTCCCCGTCGGCGAGGCCGAGGCGGAAGTCCTCTATGCCGCGCTTGAGGCCGTAGAGCGAGTCGCCCGGCAGGGCGTCCGAACTGGCGGCGGCTACTCCGCCGAAGGCTCCGGCGGCCACGCTCACGCTCAGTCCGCCCGCGGTGAGGCCCTTGGCCAGCCGTGAACGTGGCCGGAACCGGCTCAGCGGGGCCGCCCGGTGGGTGCCGCGCGCCCGGCGCTGTTCAGGTACCGAAGTGTCCGTCGCCCCGTCGCCCGCGGTGCCCTCCTGCAGCATGGCCTCGAACGCGGCCACCAGCTGGGCCCGCTGGACGACCTTGACCTCGGGATCCAGCTGGGGCCGGGGCAGCGTCTCCAGGCCGGTGGCGAGGGTCAACATACGACCCTGCCCGGTCGGTTCCGCGGTGGCCCCGGCGGCTGCCGGTCCTCCGGACTGCTCGGCCGCCGCCGCGGGGTCGGACTGCTCCTCCAGAGCCTGGGCGAAGGCGTTCGCCCGCCGGTGCGCCGATACGTTCGCGATCACTGGCGGCACCTCCTCTCGTCATGACGGTCGACTCCCCAGGGGGTCCTGAGGGTTGCACACCCTGACCGCAACCCCCCGATCGAGTGATCGGAGTCGGCCAGGGAGTGACCACAGGGAGCCTGCATCCCGCACAACGAGCGGCGCGGCACTTGGGTTACGGACGGCGGATGATCGGACCGTGGGCACAACGGACTTTCACCGGTGGTGTTTTGGGGGGCACGGGGAGTGTTGGCGGGTTGCGGCGCCTCCGGGGCGCCGGGAGCTCAGCGCGCGTCGTCCGGGAGCAGCCGGGCGAGGGTGCGCACGGCCCGGTACTGGAGCGTCTTGATGGCGCCCTCGTTCTTGCCCATGACGCGTGCGGTCTCGGCGACCGAGAGGCCCTGGAGGAAGCGCAGGGTCACGCACTCCTGCTGCTGTGGGTTGAGTCGTCGTACGGCGTCCAGCAGGGCGGCGTTGGAGAGTGATTCGAGGACGGAGTCCTCCGGGGACCGCTCGACCTCGTTGGCGTCGAGCATCTCGCCGGTGGTGACCTCCAGCCGGAAGCGGCTGGACTTGAAGTGGTCGGCGACGAGGTTGCGGGCGATGGTCACCAGCCAGGCGCCGAAGTCGCGGCCCTGCCAGGTGAAGGTGCCGATGCGCCGCAGGGCCCGCAGGAAGGTCTCGCTGGTGAGGTCCTCGGCGGTCGCCTTGCCGCCGACGCGGTAGTAGATGTAGCGGTACACGGTGTCGCTGTACTGGTCGTAGAGCCGTCCGAAGGCGTCGGACTCGCCGGCCTGGGCGCGCTCGACCAGGTCCATCATGCGGGCGCTGTCACTGTCCGCGGCGGGGCGGCGGTGGGTGGTTGCGGCGGCGGTCCCGGACGAGGACGACCGGGCGCGTCTGCCGACGGCGGCGCTGCCGTCGGCCAGTGCGTAGCACGGGCCGACGGGGGCGGTGGCCGCGGCGAGGGCGGGCAGGGCGTACGCGGTGGGGACGAAGCCGCGCAGCAGGTCTTGGGCTGATTTGACCGTTGCGCGCAGCGTAGCCAGGCCCGAGGCGTCAACCCCGACGTGTGGGTACACGGGACTCCCAGAGGCAGAGCTTCCATCACGTGCAGTACGGAACCATTCACCCGTCGTAGCGAAGGTGGGGTGCCGGAATGCGTCTGAGGAGAATAACGCTTCGTACAGGTGCTGCTACGCCCAGTTGCTCAAATCATCGATTACGTCGCTTCTGTGCCCGGTTGACGCCCGATCAGATGCGACAGAGTGATCGCTTGATGACCGGAATGGTTCGGTTTCCTTGTGACTACAGAGCGTGTTGTGGTCAATGTGGGAAAAGGAGACTGGAGGGAACGCCCCGGGGGTACGACGCATGGATGGCCCCACCGGCCTTATCGGCCCCATCGACTCGTCGGCCCATCGGTCGACGGGCGCCGGCGGCGGGATCCGCGGAGGCGGGGGTCAGCGGCGGCGGCGGTGCAGCGCGATGGCCGCCGCGGTGCCTCCGGCCACGGCGCCGACGCCCGCGGCCGCCGGGATGCCGACCTTGGCCGCCTTGCGGCCCGTGCGGTAGTCGCGCAGGCGCCACTCCAGCTCCCGGGCGTGCTTGCGCAGCTTGGAGTCAGGGTTGATCGCGTACGGGTGTCCGACCAGCGACAGCATCGGGATGTCGTTGTGGGAGTCGCTGTAGGCGGCGCAGCGGGACAGGTCCAGGCTCTCCGCCGTCGCCAGTGCCCGGACCGCCTCGGCCTTCGCGGGGCCGTGCAGCGGTTCGCCGACCAGCTTGCCCGTGTAGACGCCGCCGATCGACTCGGCCACCGTGCCCAGTGCGCCGGTCAGGCCCAGGCGGCGGGCGATCACCTGGGCGATCTCCACCGGGGCCGCCGTGACCAGCCACACCTTCTGCCCGGCGTCCAGGTGGGCCTGGGCGAGGGCGCGGGTGCCGGGCCAGATCCGCTCGGCCATGTACTCGTCGTAGATCTCCTCGCCGATCGACCGCAGCTCGGAGACGCGGTGGCCCTTGACGATCGACAGCGCGGAGTCGCGGGCGTCCTGCATGTGCTCCGGGTCCTCGAGCCCGGCGAGCCGGAAGTACGCCTGCTGCCAGGCGAACCGGGCGAGGTCCCGGGTCTCGAAGAACTTCCGCTTGTACAGGCCACGGCCGAAGTGGAAGATCGCGGCGCCCTGCATCACGGTGTTGTCGAGGTCGAAGAAGGCGGCTGCCCTGTCGTCGCCGTGGACCGGGAACTCCGCTTCCGAGCCCGCGTCGGGGGCTGTTCCCTCCGCGAGCTCCGCGAGCTCGGCGGACTGGGCGGATTTGCGGGCTGCCTCCGCCGACGCCTCGCCTGCCAACACGCTCCGCGCCGTGGCGGAGCGCCTACGGGGAGTGAGCCATCGAAGAGCGGCCATGCCCGTGAGCATAGCCAGTTTGTTCGGAGGCTTCGGAGCCGAGAGGTTCGGAGGCTGTGAACTCCGGGCGACCGTGGTGTTAAGGGGCACACCCAAGGGCTCGTCGAAAAGCCCGCCGAGGGGCCGGTCCCGCGGGCGCGTCGGCGTGCCGCTCCGGCAGGCCGTCCGCCGCGACGGTGCCGTCGACGCGCCGCCGAGGGGTCGGCCCGCGCCGTCGTGCGCGCGAGAATGGCCGGCATGAGTCCCCTCTTCCGCCGGAAGCCCTCGCCGACCGCGGGGGCCCCGCAGCCCGCGCAGTCCCCCGAGCCCGCTGAACCCTCTGAGTACTCCGAGAACCATCTCGTCACCCTCATCCGCAAACCCGGTTGTCACCTGTGTGATGACGCACAGCTCGTCGTCGAGAAGGTGTGTGCCGATCTCGGTGTCCCGTGGGAGGCAAAGGACATCACCGAGGACCGCCGACTCCACGACGAGTACTGGGAGCAGATCCCGGTCGTCCTCGTCGACGGCAGGCAGCACACCTTCTGGCGTGTGAACGAGGAACGCCTGCGCAAGGCACTGACCGACGAGTCCAAGTAGTCCGGATGGTCGCTTAGGATCGATGGTGACTTGGTCTCGGGGGCGTTGATCGTGAGGAGTGTGTGCGGCTTTGCCCCCGATGGGAGAGGATCGCGGGCGCGCGTGCGCCGGTTCCCGGTTCACGCGCCGGGAGTGCGTGAGCCCGGTCACGTTGGCCGGGCAAATCGGACACCATCTTTGTGCACGCGTTCACAAAGACATAGCCTGCATTCGACGGGGCGGTCATGTAGGGACGTATGACCGCCTACAGCCCCGCTCTACCCGCAGGAGCACCGTGGCAACTGGCCGAACACACCGACCGGCGACCCGCAGCCGAGGGATTCCCGAGGCCACCGTCGCCAGGCTTCCGCTGTACCTCCGCGCCCTCACCGCGCTCTCCGAGCGCTCGGTGCCCACGGTCTCGTCCGAGGAGCTGGCGGCCGCGGCGGGGGTCAACTCCGCGAAGCTGCGCAAGGACTTCTCCTACCTCGGCTCCTACGGGACCCGGGGCGTCGGCTACGACGTCGAGTATCTCGTCTACCAGATCTCCCGCGAGCTGGGGCTCACCCAGGACTGGCCGGTTGTGATCGTCGGTATCGGTAACCTCGGTGCCGCGCTCGCCAACTACGGCGGGTTCGCGTCCCGCGGTTTCCGGGTCGCGGCGCTGATCGACGCCGATGCGGGAATGGCCGGAAAGCCCGTCGCCGGTATCCCGGTGCAGCACACCGACGAGCTGGAGAAGATCATCCAGGACGACGGTGTCTCGATCGGTGTGATCGCGACCCCCGCCGGTGCCGCCCAGCAGGTCTGCGACCGGCTCGTGGCCGCCGGCGTCACCTCCATCCTGAACTTCGCGCCGACCGTGCTGAACGTCCCCGAGGGCGTCGACGTGCGCAAGGTCGACCTCTCCATCGAGCTGCAGATCCTCGCCTTCCACGAGCAGCGCAAAGCGGGCGAGGAGGCCGCGGCCGACACCGTCGCGCCGCCCGCCGTCGCCCGTAAGCAGCCGCACGCCGGCTCCTCCGCCGACTCCGCCGGCTCCGCCGACAAGGGACCCGACGGGGACGTACCCGCCGTGATGCCGGCATGAGCCTCCTCGTCGTAGGACTGAGCCATCGCAGCGCCCCCGTCAGCGTCCTGGAGCGGGCCTCGCTGAGCGCCGAGGCGCAGCACAAGCTGCTGCAGGACACGGTCGCCGCCGAACCGGCCACCGAGGCCGCGGTGCTGGCCACCTGCAACCGCATCGAGCTGTACGCCGACGTGGACAAGTTCCACGCCGGTGTCGCCGAGCTGTCCACGCTGCTCGCCCAGCACAGCGGGGTCGGCCTGGAGGAGCTCACTCCTTATCTTTATGTGCACTACGAGGACCGGGCCGTCCACCACCTCTTCTCGGTGGCCTGCGGGCTCGACTCGATGGTGGTGGGCGAGGGTCAGATCCTCGGCCAGATAAAGGACTCCCTGGCCCGGGCGCAGGACCTGCACACCGCCGGGCGGCTCCTGAACGACCTCTTCCAGCAGGCGCTCCGCGTCGGCAAGCGGGCCCACTCCGAGACCGGCATCGACCGCGCCGGACAGTCCCTGGTCACCTTCGGCCTGGAGCAGCTGTCCGCCGGGGCCGACGTCCAGCAGTGGGCGCGGGACAAGAAGGCCCTCGTCATCGGTGCCGGCTCGATGTCCTCGCTGGCCGCCGCCACGCTGGCGCGTGCCGGGGTCGCCGAGATCGTGGTGGCCAACCGCACCTTCGAGCGCGCCGAGCGGCTCGCGCAGATCCTTTCCGAGGGCGACGACACGGACGTGCTGGCCCGCGCGGTACCGATGGACTCGGTGCCGCTCGAGCTGACACGTGCCGACGTGGCCGTCTCCTGCACCGGTGCGACCGGGCTGGTCCTCACCGCCGACGCCGTGGCGGCCGCGGTGGAGGGGCGCCCCGGTGCTCCCGCCGCCGGGCTGGACGCGGGGCTGGACGGCGGGGGACCCACCGTGGACGCCGCCGGCCCCACCGCCGTACGGGAGGGTGGCGAAACGCCACTGCCGGGCGCCGGTACCGACGAGAACTGCCCGCTGGACCTGTCCTCCGTGCCGTCCGGTTTCTCCGTCATGGGGGAGGCCGCGGTGGCCGGCATGGACGCGGCGACGCTGGAGCAGCACGGAGCCTGGGCCGCCGGCGGTGCGACGGTGGACCGGTCGCGCGAGGCGGGGCGGCCGGGTGCCGAGGCGGACGCCGAGCTGATCACCGCGCTCGCCGCGACGGCGACACGTGTCGGCCGCATCCCCGAGCGCCGCCGGCCCGAGCCGGTCGCCGAGGTGCCGCGCCCGCAGCCCGTGCTCTTCCTCCTCGACCTCGCGATGCCGCGCGACATCGACGCAGCCGTGCACCGGCTGGCCGGGGCCCGCCTGGTGGACATCGAGTCGCTCGCCGACGCCTCGGCCGACGCTCCGATGGCCGCCGACGTCGACATGGTCCGCCGGATCGTCGGCGACGAGGTCGCCGCGTTCGGGGCGGCCCAGCGGGCCGCGCACATCACGCCCACCGTCGTCGCGCTGCGCAGCATGGCCGCCGACGTCGTGGCGGGCGAGATCGCCCGGTTGGAGGGGCGGCTGCCGTCCCTCGACGACAAGCATCGCGCCGAGATCACCCAGACCGTCAAGCGTGTGGTCGACAAGCTGCTGCACGCGCCGACGGTACGGGTCAAGCAGCTCGCCGCCGAGCCCGGCGGTGCCGGGTACGCGGACGCGCTGCGCACCCTGTTCGACCTCGACCCCGAGACGGTGGCCTCCGTCTCCCGCGCCGAGAACAGCACTGAGAAGAACCGAGGGCCGGCATGACTGAGAAGGCACTGAGGCTGGGGACCAGGCGGAGCAAGCTCGCCATGGCCCAGTCCGGGCAGGTGGCGGACGCCGTGAGCCAGGTGACCGGTCGGCCCGTTGAGCTGGTCGAGATCACCACGTACGGCGACGTCTCGCGTGAGCAGCTGGCGCAGATCGGCGGCACGGGCGTGTTCGTGGCCGCGCTGCGCGAGGCACTGCTGCGGGGTGAGGTGGACTTCGCGGTTCACTCGCTCAAGGACCTCCCCACCGCGGAGCACGAGGGGCTGGTGGTGGCGGCCGTGCCGGAGCGCGAGGACCCGCGGGACGTGGTCGTCGCCCGGGACGCGCGCAAGCTCACCGACCTGCCCCGCGGGGCGCGGATAGGGACGGGCGCGCCGCGGCGCATGGCGCAGCTGAACGCGTACGCCCGTACCCACGGGATGGAGATCGAGACGGTCCCGATCCGGGGCAACGTCGACACCCGCATCGGATACGTCCGCAGCGGTGAGCTCGACGCCGTCGTGCTGGCCGCCGCCGGACTGAACCGGGTGGGCCGCATCGACGAGGTGACCGACTTCCTGTCGGTCGACACGGTTCTGCCCGCCCCCGGCCAGGGGGCACTGGCGATCGAATGCACCGCGGACAACGCGGAGCTGATCGCCGCGCTCGCCGAGCTCGACGACCCGTTCACGCGGGTCGCCGTGACGGCCGAGCGGTCACTGCTCGCCGCCCTGGAGGCCGGCTGCAGCGCCCCGGTGGGCGCGCTGGCCGACCTTTTGGCCGACGGGCAGACTGTCAAGGAAATGCGCCTGCGCGGCGTCGTCGGTACCACCGACGGCTCGACGCTGGTGCAGCTGTCCACCACCGGTCCCGTGCCCCAGACGCACGATGCGGCGATGGCACTCGGTCGCGAACTCGCCACCGAGATGCTCGCCCAGGGCGCGGCCGGTCTGATGGGGGAGCGAGCACATTGAGCCCCACCACCTTTCCCACCGGTCCGGAACACGGGCACGTCACCTTCCTGGGTGCCGGACCCGGAGATCCGGGACTGCTGACTCTGCGCGCCGTGGAGGCACTGGCGCACGCGGACGTCCTCGTCGCCGAGCACGAGGTGCTCGACGTCGTACGCACGCACGCGAGGCAGGGCGTGTCGGAAGTGCACACGGATGCCGATCCGTCGGATCCGGGCACAGGCGCGCCCCAGCTGAAGGTAGTTGACGGTGCGTCAACGACCTCGGGCGTCCCCGCCGTGCGGGATGCCGCACATCTTGTCATGGAGGCCGCGCGGGGCGGCAGGCGGGTCGTGCGTGCGGTGACCGGGGACCCCGGGCTCGACACGTACGCCGCCGAGGAGATGCTGGCGTGCGTCGCGGCGGGGGTGCCCTTCGAGGTCGTCCCCGGTATCGCGAACGCCGTCGGTGTGCCCGCGTACGCCGGTGTGCCGCTGCGGGACGCCGAGGGCGCGGACGTGCGGTTCGTGGACGCCCGCACGGCGTCGGACCGCTGCTGGACCGAGGTCGGTGCCTCCGACGGGACGGTCGTCGTGTCGACGACGCTCGACTCGGTGGCCGCGGCCGCCGGTGAGCTGGTGTCGGCGGGCCGCAAGCCGGACACCCCGCTGACGGTGACGATCGCCGGTACGACGACCAGGCAGCGCACCTGGTCCGCCACGCTGGGCACGGTCGCGCAGACGCTGAAGCAGGCGAAGGTGCTGCCGTCCCCGGACGGGGGCCGCCCGGTGATAGCCGTGGTCGGCGAGCGTTCCGCCTCCGCCCGGCGCGACCAGTTGTCGTGGTTCGAGTCCAAGCCGCTGTTCGGCTGGAAGGTGCTCGTGCCGCGTACGAAGGAGCAGGCGGCGTCGCTCTCCGACCAGTTGCGCTCGTACGGCGCCGTGCCGAGCGAGGTCCCGACCATCGCGGTGGAGCCGCCGCGCACGCCCCAGCAGATGGAGCGGGCGGTCAAGGGCCTGGTGACGGGCCGCTACGAGTGGATCGCGTTCACGTCGGTCAACGCGGTGAAGGCGGTCCGGGAGAAGTTCGAGGAGTACGGCCTGGACGCCCGTGCCTTCGCGGGCATCAAGGTCGCCGCGGTCGGGGAGCAGACGGCGAAGGCGCTCATCGCGTTCGGCGTGAAGCCGGACCTGGTGCCGAGCGGTGAGCAGTCGGCCGCGGGTCTGCTGGAGGACTGGCCGCCGTACGACCCGGTCTTCGACCCGATCGACCGTGTCTTCCTGCCGCGTGCGGACATCGCCACGGAGACGCTGGTCGCCGGGTTGATCGAGCTGGGCTGGGAGGTCGACGACGTCACCGCCTACCGGACGGTGCGCGCGTCGCCGCCGCCGGCCACGACCCGGGAGGCGATCAAGGGCGGCGGCTTCGACGCGGTGCTCTTCACGTCGTCGTCCACGGTGCGGAACCTGGTCGGCATCGCGGGCAAGCCGCACAACGTGACGGTGATCGCGTGCATCGGCCCGGCGACGGCCAAGACGGCGGAGGAGCACGGGCTGCGGGTCGACGTCATGTCCCCCGAGCCGTCCGTGACCAAGCTGGCGGAGGCCCTGGCCGACTTCGGCCTGCGGCGTCGCGCGGCGGCGGTGGAGGCCGGGGACCCGGTGACACGGCCGAGCGAGCGGCGGCCGGGGGCGCGGAGACGTCGGTCGACTTCGACCTGAGGTGATCGTGCGGCGGGGCACTCCTTACGGGGTGCCCCGCCGTCGTCATCCCCTTGTCCGTCACCGTCCGAGGCCGCGGTAGCAAGCCCGTGACATGACCACGATGCAAGCCGCACAGCGGGTTGAGAGTGTCAGTGACGTCCGGTACGGAACGTCCGACAGCACAGGGGATTCTCCATGGCCCGCTCCACTTCCACCCGCCGCCGCCAGCGCATCGCAGGCGCGGCTACCGCGGGGCTGCTCTCGTTGGGGCTGCTGACCGCATGCGGCAGCGGCTCGTCGGGCGAGGGTTCGTCCGACGCCGGGGCGAAGCCCCGTTCCAGCGCGACCGAGGAGGTGGAGGCGAAGGGTCTTCAGCCGGGAGACGCCCTCACCGCGCACAACTTCGGCTTCACCATGGAAGGCCGGGGCGTCGAGTACCTCGCAGAGGTCAGCGGCCTGAGCACGGAAGAAGAGCAGCAGACCACGCATCAGTCGCAGGACGGCAGGGCCGGTCGCAGACTGATTCCCGGCGCCGGCTCGGGCGGGGAGGTCGTGGTCGTTCGCGGCATGACCAGGTCCGAGGAGCTCACCAGGTTCGCGGCCGGAGAGATCGCGCCCGAGACCGCCTCCATCGTCATGTACGACTTCCAGAACCGGCCCGTGAAGCGGTACGAGATGGAGGACCCCAGGGTCACCAAGATCGACCAGGCTTCGGTCGCGGCGGGCTCTGACGGCACATCGGCGGAGACCCTCACGATCAGCTTCTCGCACCTGACCGTCCACTGAGCCTGCGCTGCCCGGTCCTGGCGGTCCAGGGGGTGGCGTTTGGATCAGGTCGGCTCCAGGAGACGGCGCCTTGCAGCGGAGCCGAGCGGGGTCTGGTGCGTGCGGCTGCAAGGCGGAGGGGGGCGACAGGGCGGAGCCCTGGCAACCGACGACAACGCCGCTGGGGGCACCTCCCACGCCCTTCAGGCAGTGGGGGAGTGCGTGCCAGACCCCGCGACTCCGGCAAGATCCAAACGACACCCCCTAGGGGCGCCCCGTCGGCCGGTGCAGACCGCGCAGGTCCACCGGCGGCGCCGGGGGGAGTGGGGCGGGGCGGGGCGGTGGGTGGGCCTGGAAGGACTGGAAGAGGTAGGCGAGGAGGCGGCGGGCCGCGGGCAGGGCGGTGTCGCGGGGTTGGCCGGCCAGACCGCTGACCGCGAGGAGGAGCAGGGGGATGTCGGCCGGGTCGAAGTCCTCGCGGAGGTGTCCGGCCTCGCGGGCGCGCTGGACCAGGCGGGACAGGCCCTCCTCGGCCCAGGCGCGTTCCCGGTCGTAGTCCAGCGCCTCGGGGAAGTCGGCCAGGAACACGGTCTCGAAGCCGCGGTCGGTGACCAGCGTGGTGCAGACCTTCTCCAGCAGGACGTACAGGCCGTGCCCCGGGCTGGGGTCGGCCATCGCCTCCTCGAAGGCGGTCGCGCACACGGCGAGCTGGTCGTCGAAGGCGGCGGTGACGAGCGCGGAGCGGGTGGGGAAGCGGCGGTAGAGGGTGGCCACGCCGACGCCGGCCCGGCGGGCGACCGCGCTCATCGGGGCGTCGACGCCCCGGTCCGCGAACACCTCGCGCGCGGCCTCCAGGACGCGTTCGCGGTTGCGGCGGGCGTCGGCGCGCAGGTCGTCGGGCCGAGGGCCTCCGGCGGCGGGCTCCCGGGGGTTGTGAGAGGTCCGATCAGGCATGTTTCTCACTTCCGGCCAAGCGGACGATGTCGTCCACTTACGGGTCTAGCGTGAGCGTAACAGCGGACGCGGACCTCGCCTCCGCGCTTCCCGAACGCGATGTGGGACTGGACATGAGCGAGATGAACGCGGTTCTCTTCGACCGTTACGGGCCTCCGGAGGTGCTCTACGTCGGTCGGCGGCCGGTGCCGGCCGTCACTCCCGAGAAGGTGCTGGTACGGGTGCGCGCCGTGGGTGTCAACGGCGGTGAGCTGCTGCTCCGGGCCGGGAAGCTGCGTCTGGTGACCGGCCGGGCCTTTCCCCGGGCGAGCGGTATCGACTTCGTGGGGGAGGTGGCCGGAGTCGGGGATCGCGTCACGGGGGTGCGGGTGGGCGACCGGGTGTGGGGGCTGCTGGGGCGCAGAACGGGCAGCATGGCCGAGTACGTCGCCGTGAGCCCCCGGCAGATCGCGCCCGCCCCCGAGAACCTCACCCCGGAGGAGGCCGTCTCGCTGCTCGCGGGCGGGGTCACGGCGGTGATCGCGCTGCGTGACAAGGCCGCTCTGCGGCCCGGTGAGCGGCTCCTGGTGCGGGGTGGCAGCGGGGGTGTGGGCAGCGTCGCCGTGCAGGTCGGCAAGCTCCTCGGGGCGCACGTCGTCGCCCTCGCGGGCGGGAAGAACCTCGACTTCGTGCGCGGCCTGGGAGCCGACGACGCGTTTGACCACCGTACGACCGCCCTGTCCGGGCTCGGGCGCTTCGACGTCGTCCTCGACACCGTCGGTACCCGGCCGTTCGAGGTCCGTCGCCTGCTCGCGCCGGGCGGGCGCATGGTCGCCATCACCATCGACGCCGACCGGCCGGTCGCGGGGATCGCCGCGGTCCTCGCCTCCGCCGTGCACGGGAAGAGCCGCGTCCGCGCCTTCAGCGGCAACCCCGGCAGTGCGCTGCTGAACGAGGTCACCCGGCTCGCGGAACGCGGTGAGGTCATCCCCGTCGTGGACACCGTGCACCCGCTCGACCGTGTTGCCGACGCCCACCGTGCCCTGGAGGCCGGCGGCGTCCGGGGCAAGCACGTCGTCCGGATCGGGTAGGGCGGCAACCGGCGGCACCGGGGCCCGCGTTGACAGGCGGCGGACGGGTGCGTGTAATGAGCGTGGTGCCGCGTGGCGCCGGTCAAAGAGCAGTGGGCCGGCCGGCGATCGGGCGAGCGCCCTTCATTCAAGGGGTACGTGATGAGTTCTCACTCCGCGCCCTGACACGACGTAGCGCGTCCGGATCCGCACGTCGTCCTTCGCTCGCCTCACCTTTTCCGGCACCGTGCCGCACGTACGCACGTACGCACGTACGCACGTACGCACGCACGCACGCACGCACGCATGCACGTCGCGGCCTGCCGTCATGGAGACACAGACACGTATGCCCACGTCTTTCAACCAGTCCGTCATCGACGAGTTCCGCGCCAACGAGGGGAAGGTCGGTGGCCCCTTCGAGGGCGGTGACCTGCTTCTGCTGACGACCACCGGCGCCCGGTCGGGGGTCTCGCGGACCACCCCGCTCGGTTACGTCCGCCACGGCGACTCACTTCTGGTCGTCGGGTCCAACCTCGGTGGTCCGCGGCACCCCGGCTGGTACCACAACCTGCTCGCCCGTCCCGTGGTCCAGGTGGAGGTCGGTACCCGGTCCTTCGAGGCGCTCGCCGTGCCCGCGGAGGGGGACCGGCGTGCGGAGTTGTTCGCACACGTGGTGCGGGCCGAACCCGGTTACGGCGACTACCAGGCCGGGACCAGCAGGGTTCTGCCGGTCGTGGTGCTGGAGCGGGCCGAGCCCGAGGGGTGGAAGGGGCCCGGCGAGGTCCGTACCCTCGCCGACAAGCTCATGGAGGTGCACACCTGGCTGCGGGGGCAGTTGCGTCAGGTGCGGGCGGAGGTCGAGGCCCACTTCGCGGCGCGGGCCGCGCGTCAGGGGCCCAGTGCGCCGCCGGTGCTTCCAGGGCTCGGGCTGCGGATACGGCAGCGCTGCCTCGCGTTCTGCCAGGCGCTGGAGTTCCATCACAGCAGTGAGGACGGGCACTTGTTCCCCGGGATCGCCCGTCACCACCCCCACCTGACCGGCGTCTTCGCCCGCCTCGACGACGAGCACCGCACGATCGCCCGTATCCAGGGCGAGTTGGCGGCGCTGCTGGCCGGCATCGTCATCGCCGACCCGCAGCGCTTCCACGCCGAGCTGGAGGAGATGTCCTCGCGGTTGAACGCACATCTGGACTACGAGGAGGAGGCGTTGCTTCCGCTGCTCGCCGACGTGCCGTGGCCGCCGGACGTGCCGAAGGGCTGAGGCTGTTCCGTTCCGCCCGCCTGCCGCCCCTCAGCCAGGTCCCGTACCGCCCGTTCCAGCCGCGTCCGCCGGGTCTGCGGCGTCGCGGCCTGGAACAGCGGGAGCATCACGAGGTAGCGGGCGGTCCGGTCGAGCGCGTCGAACGCCGCACGCGCCGCCGGGTTCGCGGCAAGCGCCGCGGCGAGGTCGTCCGGGACGACGGCCGTCGCCTGCGACGCGTACGCGCGGTCCCAGCGGCCGTCCTCCTGAGCCCGTCGGACCTCGGCGAGGCCGGACTCCCGCATCCGGCCCGCCGCCGCCAGCGCCGCGACCTTCTCGACATTCACCCGCGACCACAGGCTCCTCGGTCGCCGCGGCCCGTACTTCTGCAGGTAGTACCGGTCGTCCAAGCCCCGGCGCTGCCCGGAGATCCAGCCCCAGCACAGCCCCACGTCGACCAGTTCGTCATCCGTGACCGACGTGATCCCCGACGCCTTCTTCGCCACCTTGACCCACACGCCCTCGCGGCGGGTGTGGTGCTCGGCCAGCCAGTCCTCGAAGGCCGCCGCGTCCGGGAACGCGACGACTTCCACCCCGTTGAACTCGTCCATGCGGGCCAGGCTAGTCCGGGCTCGGCCCGGCGGCGGGCTTTCCTGGTCGCACGGTCATGGCCTAGTGATGCCAGACCGTGCCGCCCGTGTTGTGGATGGGGCTGTCCGCGCGGGCGACCTGGGCCAGGACCCGCCACTGCGGCTGGGTCGTGCCGATGTCGGCGAGGGCTGCGCGGATACGGCTGACGACGGCGTCGTAGGCGGCCCAGCTCCGGTAGCCGATGGGCTGCTGGATCAGCTCGGCGTCGGTGTGTGAGTACTGCGTGGTCACTCCCTCGTCCGGTGTCTGCGAAAGCGACCGGAGGAGCTCGACCGGACTTGAGGTCAAGCGCGGCCCGGGCCGACTCCGCGTCGGCAAAGGCACCGGCGGGGCGGGCGTAGCGTAGGTGGTATGACGACGTACGGATCCTTCCCCGGCACCCGGCCCCGGCGGCTGCGGACCACCCCCGTGATGCGTCGGATGGTCGCCGAGACCCGGCTCCACCCCGCGGACTTCATCCTCCCCGCCTTCGTGCGCGAGGGCGTGCGCGAGCCGGTGCCGATCGCGGCGATGCCCGGGGTCGTGCAGCACACCCGGGACTCGCTGAAGAAGGCCGCCGCGGAGGCGGTCGAGGCCGGGATCTCCGGGATCATGCTGTTCGGCGTGCCGGAGGAGGAGAAGAAGGACGCGCTCGGGACGGTCGGTACCGACCCCGACGGGATCCTCCAGGTCGCCCTGCGCGACGTGCGGGCCGAGGTCGGGGACGACCTGCTCGTCATGTCCGACCTGTGCCTCGACGAGTTCACGGACCACGGGCACTGCGGTGTGCTGGACGACGAGGGGCGCGTCGACAACGACGCCACCCTGGAGCGGTACGCCGAGATGGCGCAGGTCCAGGCCGACGCGGGCGCCCATGTGGTCGGTCCCAGCGGGATGATGGACGGGCAGATCGGCGTCGTCCGTGACGCGCTCGACCAGATCGGGCGGGAGGACGTCGCCGTCCTCGCCTACACCGCCAAGTACGCGTCCGCCTTCTACGGGCCCTTCCGCGAGGCCGTCGGGTCCTCGCTCAAGGGGGACCGGAAGACCTACCAGCAGGACGCCGCCAACGTACGGGAGTCCATGCGGGAGCTGGCCCTGGATCTGGCGGAGGGCGCCGACATGGTCATGGTCAAGCCGGCCGGTCCCTACCTCGACATCCTGGCCAAGGTCGCCGAGGCCGTGGACGTGCCCGTCGCCGCCTACCAGATCTCCGGCGAGTACTCGATGATCGAGGCAGCCGCCGAGAAGGGCTGGATCGACCGGGACCGGGCCATCCTGGAGGCGCTCACCGGCATCAAGCGGGCCGGCGCGCGCAACATCCTGACCTACTGGGCCACCGAGGTCGCTCGCACGCTGCGCTGAGCATCCTCGGCCGGCCCTTCGTGCAGTGGGGGCGTGGATGCCTTCAGTACTCGAGGGCGTGGTCGATGCCGGTCTGCCAGTAGGTCACCGCCAGCTTGCTGTCGACGTGCACCCCGGAGGGCAGGGCGACCTTGGCGACGGAGTCGTCGTCGAAGGGGATGGTGAGGGTGCCCACGCTGATGGGCTCACCGCCGCTGCCGTCGGCCATCGTCAGCCGCACCCCGGCGTAGGCGGTCTCACCGGGTCCGACTCCGGCCACCGCATGCGGCTGGGACTCCTCGATGACCGGCGGCACGGACTGGGCCTCACCGAAGCGCGCCACCGGGTACGGCGGCAGCATGCACGTCTTCGAGCCGGTGCCGGTGGCGGTCAGCAGCAGGTGGTTGATCGGGCGGGACACCTTCGTCGCGGTGATCTTCACGTCGGACGCGGAGCAGTTGCCCGGCTTCTCCGCGTCGTCCTGGTCACCGGTGCTCGAGCCGGCGTTCGAGCCGGAGCCCGACGACGCGGAGCCCGACGAGCCGCCACCCGACTTGTCCGAGCCGTTGGAGCCGGTGGAGCCGTTCGCGCCGTCGGTTCCCTTGTCGCCGTCCGAGTCGCTTCCGCCGGTGGACGGCTTGGCCTGTTCACCGGCCGGGGCGGAGGAGGCCGGGGCGGAGGAGGCGGCGGCGCCCGTGTCCGTTCCTTCGTCGCCCTCGCAGGCCGTCAGAGCGAGCGCGGCCAGCGCGACCGTGGTGGCGGCGAACAGGCGGGTGCGAGTGGTGCGTACGGACATGAGGTAAGCCCCTTCGGGTGGAGTTGAGGTAAGCCGCTCGGCGGTTCGCCGGGGGCGGCTGCTTGGATGACCACAGCTTGGGTCCAGAGCCGTCCCAGTCGCCAGGGGTGCCTGGACATGCGGGATACTGGGACGCTGGGATCGGCTCTGACCTGCGGGAACGGTGTCCTGCTGGGACGCTGTACGGGGATACGGGAAGAGGGAGAAACGGTGGCGGGGGACGACTTCGCGGGACTGCTGCGGGAGCTGAAGGAGCGATCCGGACTCAGCTACGGGACACTGGGCAAGCGATTGCACATGAGTGCGTCCACACTCCACCGGTACGTCAGCGGGGAGGTCGTACCCGTCGAGTTCGCGCCCGTCGAACGCCTCGCCCGGGCGTGCCGGGCGACCCCCGAGGAGCTGCTCGAACTCCACCGCCGCTGGATCCGTGCCGACGCTCTGCGCGGGGTGAAGAGGCCGGAGGAGACGCGGGAGGCGGCGGAGACGGCGGAGGCGGCGGAGACGGAAAAGAGCGGGACGGACAAGGGGGAGACGGCGGAAGCCGTCGTGCCCGAGGCCGCCGAGGTGCCCGAGGTGCCCGTCGCGGAGGAAGACGCACCGCCCCCACCTGACGTGACGTCCGCACCCGACGCAGCGCTCGCGCCTGACGCGCCCTCAGCCCCCGTCGAACGACGTCGCCGGGTACCGCGCGCCGCCCTCTACGCCGCCACCGGCGTCGTCGCCGTCGCTCTCGCCGTCAGTCTCCTGCCCGGCATCGGCGACGGAGGGGAGAAGCACGGTCCGGCCGGAGCCGCCACCGGAACCTCCGTGTCGGTGACCGGGAGCGGCACCCGGTCGGCGTCTCCCAGCGCGAGTGCCTCTCCGTCCCCGTCATCCGCCTCCCCGTCCCCGTCCACGTCCGCGTCCTCCGTCCCCTCCCCGTCCGCGACGCGCCGGAGCACGGCCACGCCGAGTGGTCGAGCACCGGGGAACAGTGGCCCCGCGCTCACCGTGACGACCACCCCGTACTTCTGGGACGTCCCCTGCGAGCAGTCCTTCCTGGTGGACCGCAGTCCGCAGAACGTGCTGAACCCGCCCACCCAGTCGGACGTGGTCGGCTGGGTCACCGCCTTCGGCGCGGTCGCCGCCGACCGGCAGATGACCGTGTTCACCGTGCAGGGCACCGGTCCGGAGACCGTGGTCCTGGAGAACCTGCACGTCCGTGTGGTGGACAGCAAGGAACCGCTGGACTGGAACGAGTACGCCATGGGCATCGGCTGCGGCGGCGACGCGAGCACCAAGTCCTTCGACGTCTCGCTGGACATGGGCAACCCCCTCGCGATGCCGATCGCCGGACAGAAGCCCTTCCCGTACACGGTCACCGAGTCCGACCCCGAGCTCTTCTACGTCAACGCGCACACCAGCGACCACGACGTCACCTGGTACCTGGAACTGGAGTGGTCCAGTGGCGGCCGGAAGGGCATCATGCGGGTCGACGACCACGGCAAGCCGTTCCGCACCAGCGCCTCCAAGGGCAGCTCCTACTACGGGCAGATGCTGGGCGCCGAAGGCGTCTGGGAGTACTTCCCGGGCGAGTGAGCCGAGGCGGGGAGACGGGGCGTCAAGGCCTGACGGCTGTTGGCTGACGGCCGCGCAGGTGTCCGGATTACGGAAAGTCCCTTGTAGGCGGCACGTATTTCTCTAAGGTGCGGGCATGACCGTGACTGAGCAAGCGCCCGCCCCCGTCGTCTCCCCGCCATCGCTGGCCGCGCGGGCCCGGTCGATCGGCGGTTCGCCGGTACGGGACATCCTCGCCGTCACCGCCCGCCCCGAGGTGATCAACTTCGCGGGCGGGCTGCCGGCCCCCGAGCTGTTCGACGCGGAGGGCATCGCCGCCGCGTACCGGGACGTCCTCGCCGAGATGCCCGCGCGGGCGCTCCAGTACTCCACCACCGAGGGCGAGCCCACCCTGCGGGCCGCGCTCGCCGCCCGCACCTCGGCGCGCGGACTGGAGACCGGCCCGGACGACCTCCTCGTCACCACCGGCTCGCAGCAGGCCCTGTCGCTCCTCGCCACCGCCCTGCTCGAACCCGGCGACACGGTCCTCGTCGAGAGCCCCTGCTACCTGGCCGCGCTCCAGGCCTTCGGCTTCGCGGGCGCCCGCGTCGTCGCCGTGCCCGGTGACGAGGACGGGATCGACCCCGAGGCGCTGGAGGAGCTGGTGCTGCGCGAGCGCCCCAAGCTGCTCTACACCGTCCCCACCTTCCAGAACCCCACCGGGCGCACCCTGCCCGCCGCCCGCCGGGCCGCCGTCGCCGAGGTCGCCGGGCGGTGCGGGCTGTGGATCGTCGAGGACGACCCGTACGGCGAGCTGCGCTTCGAGGGCGAGCGGGTGCCGTGGATCGCGTCGTACGACGGCGCCCGGGACCGGACCGTGCTGCTGGGCTCCTTCTCCAAGGTCATGGCGCCCGGCCTGCGCCTGGGCTGGCTGCGGGCGCCCGCGGCTCTGCGCCGGGCCTGCGCGGTCGCCAAGCAGGCCGCCGACCTGCACACCCCGACCGTCAACCAGCTCGCCGCCGCCCGCTATCTGGCCGACCGGGACCTGGACGCCCACGTCGCGCGCGTCGCCGCGGTCTACGGCACACGCCGGGACGCCATGCTCGCGGGCCTGCCGGACGCGCTGCCGGCGGGGTCGGTGTGGACGCGCCCCGAGGGCGGCATGTTCCTGTGGGCGCGCCTGCCCCAGGGGTACGACAGCACCGCCCTGCTCCCCGGGGTGGTCCGGCACGACGTGGCGTACGTCCCCGGCGCCCCCTTCCACGCCGGTGAGCCCGACCGCGCCACCCTGCGGCTGTGCTTCGTCACGCAGACGCCGGACGAGATCGCGGAAGGGCTGCGCAGGCTGGGGGCGGGACTGAGCGAGGGACTGAGCGAGGGGCCGGGGGAGGCGCTGCGGGAGGCGTAGGCCCTCCTCCTCCTGGTCCTAGGTCCATGAGCCGAGGCGGGGCCGCCGTACCCGCACGTACCGTGAGGTCATGTCTGACAGCGCACGGACGACGACGGATTCCTTCGACCTCGACGCGTACCTCGACCGGATCGGCTGGGCGGGGGAGCGGCGGCCCGACGCGGCCGCACTGCGGGGCGTACACCTCGCCCATCAGAGGGCCGTCCCGTTCGAGAACCTCGACGCCCTCGGCGGCGGCGCCCCCTCCCTCGAACTCGCCGACCTGATGGCCAAACTGGTCCACGGCCGCCGCCGCGGCGGCTACTGCTACGAGCACAACACCCTGTTCGCGGCGGCCCTGGAGGCGCTCGGTTTCCGGGTGACCCGGCTGGCCGCGCGGGTCGTCATCGGCGCCGAGCGGTTCGAGGACCGGCCCCGCACCCACATGGCCCTCCTGGTCGAGGCGCCCGGCGACCCGCGGCCGTACCTGGCCGACGTCGGCTTCGGTGCCATCGGCTGCCTGCTGGAGCCGGTACCGCTGCTCGCGGACACCGAGTTCCGGGGCGCCGGACGCCGGCACCGGCTGGTGCACGCGCCGCACCCCGGGCCGCTGGAGATGTGGGTGCTGGAGGCGTACGAGGGCCGCGAGGATCCTTCGGAGGGCTCCTGGGCGGCGCAGTACGCCTTCACCCTGGAGCCGTTCGAACAGTCCGACTACGAGGTGATCAACTGGCACGTCGCCACGAACCCGCGCTCCCCCTTCTCCCGGCGCCCGTACGTCCAGTTCCTCACGCCGGACGGGCATGTGCTGCTCGACGGCGACCGCTTCACCGAGACCCGCGCCGACGGCACGGTCACCGAGCGGAAGCTGACGGACGGGGACGAGGTCCGGCGCCTGCTCGCGGGGGACTTTGGCATCGACGTCCCCGAGGGCCTGTCGCTACTGGGGTGAGGGCGGCGGGACCGTGCCGGCGGACTGTCCCACGCGGGCCTCGAAGCACTCCCGTTCGCCGTCCGCCGACGCGGGCAGGAAGCAGGCGCGGACCGTGCTGCCGGGGTGGGCCACGGTCATCCCGGTGTAGACGTAGGACTCCGCGCCGGTCCGGTCCGTGATGCGTACGTCGCGGGTCGGGCCGTCCACCGTGACCTCCACCCGGTCGCCGATCCGGGCCCCCCAGACCCTGGCCCAGCTCGCGCCGCACTTCTCGCTGTGGCGCAGTTCCACATGGGCGCCGGTGGCGGTGCGGTACGTGGTGAGGGTGCCGGGGCCGATACCGCAGATCATGCGCATCGGGTCCCGGCCCTCGCAGGCGGCTCCGTGGCATTGCGGGGCGAGGGAGTAGGGGGCGGCGGCGGCCGGCAGCGGTTCGTCCCCCGCGGTGTCCCTGCCGGGCAGCAGAAGGTTGAGCACCAGCATCACACCGCCGACGAGCAGGGCGCACACCGACGCCAGCACCACCACGAGACCGGCCCCGCGGCGGTGCGGCCGCTCGGCCCCGGGGGTCGACGGCGGTTCCCGCGTCTTCTCGGTGGCAGGGGCGAGGACCGTCGCGCGTCCGCTCCACTCCGACTCGGCGATCTCCCACAGAGCCAGCAGCCGGCCGTCCGGTTCGTCCGCGACCCGGCACAGTTCCCGTACGGCCTGACGAGGGGGCAGGACCTTGCCGTTGAGATAGCGCTCCCAGGAGGACTTGCTGTACGCCGTGCGCTCCGCCAGCGCCGCCAGGCTCAGGCCCGTACGGGCCCTCAGTTCCCGCAGCGCCGCGGCCAGCCGGGCGGGTTCTGTGGTCACTCGGGTGCCGCCTGCCGTAGGACCTTCCAGGTGTGCGGGCCGATGACACCGTCCACGACCAGCCCGTTCCGCGTCTGGACGCGCTCCACGGCGCGCTGCGTCTTCGGGCCGAAGATGCCGTCGATGTCCCCGGGCGGGATGCCCGCCCGGCGCAACAGGCACTGCGCCTCGGCCACTTCGGGCCCCATATGGGTGTACGCCAGGATGGTGTCCGTGGTGCGGCTGAGGCCCGCGTACCAGCGGCCGTCACGCCGCTCCAGCCGGCAGGTGTAGACGACCGGTACCAGGGACTCCGACACGGTGGCCGGGGCCGCCCCGACCGTACCGGCGCCGACGTCCGCGAGCTCGGCGCGGGCTTCGGCGAGCCGTACGGCCAGCAGGACCGCCGTGGAGACGGACAGCACCAGGGCCACCGCTCCGGCCGGGACCAGGACGCGCGGGTAACGCCCGTACGGCTGCCGCTCCGTGGGCGCGGGTGGTGATGCCGACGGGGCGTTCTCCGGGACGTCGGCGGTGACCACGCGTCCCTCCGCCCAGCGGTCGGCGGCGATCTCGTGCAGCACCAGGAGGCGGGACGGATCGTCACCGCCCATGCGGGCCGCCGCCTCCACGGCCTCCCGGGGCGGCAGTGACCTGCCGTTCAGATAACGTTGCCACGACCTCGCGCTGTAGCCGGTCTTCGCGGCCAGTTGGCGGACGCTCAGTCCACTGCGGTCCTTCAGTCCGCGTAAGCGCACGATCAACTGGTGGACGTGAGGATGGAGTTCGGAGGGCAGCTGTTTCCAACGCGACATGATTCCCCCACTCGCGTCAGGGACCGCTGGTCCGGTCCCGTGTGACTCGGCTCCATTTTGCATCAGCCGTCACCGCCCCCTCGGAACGGCGACCGCACCCCTGCACAGAACAGGCCACCCCCGCTCGTGGTCGTCCCGCCAGGGCGCCTCGGCGAGTGGCGTCCCAGCAGGTCAGCGAGTGGGACGTCCCGGGAGGATGCCACTTCTGCGCCAACTGTGGCCGTGCACCGAGTCGACCCCGCAGTCTCGTTGCGGAGTCGGCCCGCGCGGTTGGCTCCGCTCATCGCACGTCAATGGAGGGGAACAGCATGCGAGCACTCACGAAGGCACTCGTCAGTGTCACCACCGCCGTCGGCATCGCCGCCGGCGGGCTGGCCACCGCGAGCACGGCCATGGCGGCTCCCGCCCAGACCCAGCAGCAGGCGGCGAGCGCGGAGGCGGTCGCGCCGCTCGCGGTGGTCAACCTGGGACTGAGCCGGGCCGAGGCCAGGAACGTCCAGCGCTGGCTGGCGGAGCACTGGAACTACAACGGCTCGATCGACGGGTACCTCGGCACCAACAGCTGGAAGGCGTTCCAGCGCTGCCTGGCCAAGTACTGGGGCTACAACGACGCCATCGACGGAGTCGTCGGGCCCAACACGGTGAAGGCGCTGCAGCGTCTGCTCAGGGCGCACTGGGACTACAACGGCGCCATCGACGGCATCGCCGGATCGGGGACCCAGGCCGCGTTCGCGCGGTTCGCCAACGGCTGACCACCTTCCGGCCACCCCGGCGTACACGCCGCGGCCCGTCCTTCCTTCGGGGAGAGGACGGGCCGCGTGCCGTGTGCCGTGAAGGCGTCAGAGCCGCTCAGGCGTACGGATGCCCAGCAGGGCCATGCCCCGGTGCAGCGTGCGGGCCGTGAGGTCGCACAGGAACAGGCGGTTCTCCGCCACCTCGCGCGGGGGCGCCGGCTTGATCACCGGGCACTTGTCGTAGAAGGACGTGTAGAGGGACGCCAACTGGTACAGGTACGCGGCCAGCTTGTGCGGGGCGTACTCCGCGGCCGCCTCGAAGACCGTGTCTCCGAACGCGTCCAGGTGCAGGCCCAGCGCGCGCTCCGCCTCGTGCAGGTCCAGCTCCGGGTGAGCCGCGGGGCGGACCTCGCCGGCCTTGCGGAGGATGGACTGGATACGGGCGTAGGCGTACTGGAGGTACACGCTGGTGTCGCCGTTGAGCGAGACCATCTGGTCCAGGTCGAACTTGTAGTCGCGGCTCGGCGACGTCGACAGGTCCGCGTACTTCACGGCGCCGATGCCGACCTGCGCGGCCCGCTCCCGGATCTCGTCCTCGGTGAGGTCCTGCGCCTTCTCCCGTACGACCTCCGCGGCCCGCTGCACCGCCTCGTCCAGCAGGTCCTCCAGCCGCACGGTCTCGCCCGCACGCGTCTTGAAGGGCTTGCCGTCCGCGCCGAGCACCGTGCCGTAGCCCATGTTGTGCGCGGTGACGTCGTCACCCAGCCAGCCGGCCCGGCGGGCCGTCTCGAAGACCATCTTGAAGTGGAGCGACTGGCGTACGTCGACGACGTACAGCAGTGTGTTCGCGTGCAGGTCGAGGACGCGGCCCCGGATGGCGGTCAGGTCGGACGCCGCGTAGCCGAAGCCGCCGTCGGCCTTCTGCACGATCAGCGGGACCGGCTGGTCGTCCTTGCCGCGGATCTCGTCGAAGAACACCACGAGCGCGCCCTCGGAGCGCACCGCGACGCCCATCTCCTCCAGGAGGCGGGCGGTCTCGGGCATGCCGTCGTTGTACGCGGACTCGCCGACGATCTCCTCGTCGCGGATCTCCATGTCGAGCTTCTCGAAGACGGAGTAGAAGTAGACCTTCGACTCGTCCACGAACCGCTGCCACAGTTCGAGCGTCTCCTTGTCACCGGACTGGAGGGCGACGACCCGCTTGCGGGCCCGCTCCTTGAACTCCTCGTCCGAGTCGAAGACGGCGCGCGACGCCTTGTACACGCGGTTCAGGTTGCTCATGGCCTGCTCGCCGTCGACGTCGGCCGCGGGGGCCAGCTCGCCGGGGTGCTCCAGCAGGTACTGGATGAGCATGCCGAACTGGGTGCCCCAGTCACCGATGTGGTGCCGGCCGATCGTCTTCTCGCCGGTGAAGTCGATCATGCCGCGCAGGGCGTCGCCGATCACCGCGGAACGCAGGTGGCCGACGTGCATCTCCTTCGCCACGTTCGGCTGGGCGTAGTCGATGACCGTGACGCCCGCATCCTCCTTCAGCGGCACGCCGAGGCGCTCGCCGTCCGCGTGCCGCGCGGCGAGGTTCTCGGTGATCGCCCGGTCGCCGATCGTGATGTTCAGGAAGCCGGGCCCGGAGACCTCGACGTCCTTGATCAGATCGCCGGTGACGATGTGCGAGACGACCTCGGTCGCCAGCTCGCGCGGGTTCGCCTTCGCCTTCTTGGCCAGGGCGAGGATGCCGTTGGCCTGGTAGTCCGCCCGGTCGCTTCGTCGCAGCAGCGGGTCCGCGCCGGCCGCCTCGGGCCGGGTGGCCGTCAGGGCGGACGCGAGGTGCTGCTGGACGGAGTGGCTGAGGGACGTGACCGAGGCCATGGAGTGGTTCGCCGTTCTGCTCGGGGTTCCGGAGTGAGGCTGTCAGTAGCTCGGGGGTGACGCTTTCAGTAGCTACGGAAACCGAGTATCCCACGCGGTGAAAAGCGGTTTTCGCGGATGCGGGCCGGGCTGGGAGAATGGAGCGGTCAGCCGTGCGACCGTACCGGCTGCCCGAGTCAGAAAGAAGGACGTGCCGATCGTGGCTCAGAGCACAGAGACCACCGACTGGGTCTCCCGTTTCGCGGACGAGGTCATCGCCGAGTCGGAGCGTCGTGCCCCGGGCAAACCGGTCGTCGTCGCGTCCGGACTCTCCCCCTCCGGCCCCATCCACCTGGGCAACCTGCGCGAGGTCATGACCCCGCACCTGGTCGCCGACGAGGTCCGCCGCCGCGGTCACCAGGTCCGGCACCTGATCTCCTGGGACGACTACGACCGCTACCGCAAGGTGCCGGCCGGCATCGCAGGGGTGGACGAGACGTGGGCCGAGCACATCGGCAAGCCGCTGACCTCCGTCCCGGCCCCGGACGGCTCCCCGTACCCGAACTGGGCGGAGCACTTCAAGGCCGCGATGGTCGCCTCGCTCGCCGAGATGGGCGTGGAGTTCGACGGGATCAGCCAGACCGCGCAGTACACCTCCGGTGTCTACCGCGAGCAGATCCTGCACGCCATGAGGCACCGCCGGGACATCGACGCGATCCTCGCCCAGTACCGCACGAAGAAGGCTCCCGCGAAGAAGTCGCAGAAGCCGGTCGACGAGGCCGAGCTGGAGGCCGCCGAGGGCTCCGGCGCCGCCGCCGAGGACGACGGCAGCTCCGGCTCCGCCGGGTACTTCCCGTACAAGCCCTACTGCGGCAACTGCGAGAAGGACCTGACCACAGTCACCGCCTACGACGACGACTCGACCGAGCTCACCTACGCCTGCACCGCGTGCGGCTTCTCCGAGACGGTCCGGCTCAGCGAGTTCAACCGCGGCAAGCTGGTCTGGAAGGTCGACTGGCCGATGCGCTGGGCGTACGAGGGGGTCGTCTTCGAGCCCAGCGGCGTCGACCACTCCTCTCCCGGGTCGTCGTTCCAGGTCGGCGGGCAGATCGTCGGGATCTTCGGCGGCGAGCAGCCGATCGGCCCGATGTACGCCTTCGTCGGCATCAGCGGCATGGCCAAGATGTCCTCGTCCAAGGGTGGGGTGCCCACCCCGGCCGACGCGCTGGAGATCATGGAGCCGCAGCTGCTGCGCTGGCTGTACGCCCGCCGCCGGCCCAACCAGGCCTTCAAGATCGCCTTCGACCAGGAGATCCAGCGGCTCTACGACGAGTGGGACCGCCTCGACGCCAAGGTCGCCGACGGCAGCGCGCTGCCCGCCGACATCGCCGCCCACGCGCGCGCCGTCCGCACGGCCGCCGGCGAGCTGCCGAGGACGCCCAGGCCGCTGCCGTACCGCACGCTCGCGTCCGTGGCCGACATCACCGCCGGGCACGAGGACCAGACCCTGCGCATCCTCAGCGAGCTCGACCCTGCCAACCCGCTGCGGACCCTGGAGGAGGCCCGGCCGCGCTACGACAAGGCCGAGGCGTGGATCAACACCCACGTCCCCGCCGACCAGCGCACCATCGTGCGCGACGAGCCGGACGCCGAGCTGCTGAAGTCCCTCGACGAGCAGGGCCGGCAGTCCCTGCGGCTGCTGCTCGACGGGCTCGCCGACCACTGGTCGCTCGACGGTCTCACCCACCACGTCTACGGCGTGCCCAAGGTCCAGGCCGGCTTCCCCGCCGACGCCACGGCCAAGGAACTGCCGCCGGAGATCAAGACCGCCCAGCGGTCGTTCTTCGCGCTGCTCTACCACCTGCTCGTCGGCCGCGACACCGGCCCGCGCCTGCCCACGCTGCTGCTCGCGGTCGGGCAGGAGCGGGTGCGGACCCTGCTCGGGGAGTAGGACCGGCCCGTACGGCGAAGGGGGCGCCCGGTGGTGAACACCGGCCGCCCCCTTCGTCGTAGGTACGGGCGCTATGCGATGTGCTCCTCTTCCAGCTCCGCGCTGTGCCGGTTGGTGAAACGGCTCACCAGCCGCTTGGCCTCGGGGTCGGCGAGCGGCGTGCCGAACGTCGCCTCCACGTTGTCGCCGAACTGGCGGGGCGTGGGGTAACTGCCGTTGATCGACTGCTTGAAGACCTGGTAGTAGGCGTCCTCGTCCGGGTCCTGGGACGGGGGTTCGGGACGGGCTTGCGGATGGTTTTGCGGATGGGCGTCCGGACGGGCGTCCGGATGGGGTTCCGGGTGGCCGCCGCCCTCCCCCAGCTCGCGGGTGCGGCCCGGGACGACCGGTATCGGGAAGTTGCCGGTCTCCTCCGGCGACGGTTCCTGGAGCGGGGGCTCCTCCTCGTACTGGTCCCGGTACTGGTCGGCCCGCCGCTGCTCCTCGTACCAGTCGGCGTACTGCTCGGCCGGGTCGTAGGCGGGGTCGTAGCCGCCCTGGTAGTCGATCTGGCGGGTGTTGAACCAGGGGCTCTGCTCGGGCCCGGCCTCTCCGCCCGCCTCCCCGTCCGACGCTCCGTCCGCCTCCCCGTCCGCCTCCGGCGGCCGCCGGCCCGTGTCGGGCGCCTTGACCAGTTCCGGACGCTGCCTCGCCGCGGGCGCCGCCGCCTGCGGAGCAGCGCCTCGCGGTCCAGAACCGTGCGGTCCGGCCTCCTGCGGGCCGGACGGCTCCGGCGCCGGCGGCAGCAGGGCCGGTTCGATGCCCGCCGCGGCGAGGCCGGCCGGGGCGGTCTGCGCCAGGGGGACGCCGTAGCGGGCCAGGCGCAGCGGCATCAGGGACTCGACGGGGGCCTTGCGGCGCCAGCCGCGGCCGAAGCGGGAACGCAGCCGGGCCTGGTACACCAGACGCTCCTGCTCCAGCTTGATGACCTGCTCGTAGGAGCGCAGCTCCCACAGTTTCATCCGGCGCCACAGCAGGAAGGTCGGCCCCGGCGAGAGCAGCCAGCGGGTGAGGCGGACGCCCTCCATGTGCTTGTCGGCGGTGATGTCGGCGATCCGGCCGATCGCGTGCCGGGCGGCCTCGACGGACACCACGAACAGGATCGGGATCACCCCGTGCATGCCCACACCCAGCGGGTCGGGCCACGCCGCCGCGCCGTTGAACGCGATCGTCGCCGCCGTCAGCAGCCAGGCCGTCTGCCGCAGCAGCGGGAAGGGGATGCGGATCCACGTCAGCAGCAGGTCCAGGGACAGCAGCACGCAGATGCCCGCGTCGATGCCGATCGGGAAGACGTAGCTGAAGTTCCCGAAGCCCTTCTGCAGGGCCAGTTCCCGCACCGCCGCGTAGGAACCCGCGAAGCCGATCCCGGCGATGATGACGGCGCCGAAGACGACCATGCCGATGAGAACGCGATGCGTCCGTGTCAGCTCCAGTGGCGCGGCCACCCGTACTCCCCTCCCAGTGCCTGTTGTTGCGCGGAACAGAGTGGCACATGTGTGCGGGGGCCGGGTGGCCGGTGGGTCGATACGGCCCGTCAGCCCGACTTCGACGACGACTTGGAGGACGAGCCCGAGTCCGAACCGGACCCCGAACCGGACCCCGAGTCAAGCTTCGAGCCGGCCCCCGAACCGGCCTCCGAGCCGGACCCCGACCCGGACGTCGCCGACGAGCCGCTCGACGCGCCGCCACCGGTGCCGCCGCCGTTGGCCTTCGTCACCGAGGCCACCGCCTCCTTGGCCGCCTTCTGCGCGTCCTTGGCCAGGTCGTCGGCGTCCGGCGACTTGTCGCCGGCCAGACCCGCGCCGTTGAAGTCGACGGTCACGACGACGTTCTCGACGCGCGTCACCACCGTCTGCTGCTTGAAGGTGCCTTCCTTCTTCTTCAGGTCGTAACGCACCGCCGTCGCCTCGTCGCCCGTCCCGGCGACCGGCTCGGACTTGAGGCTCTGCGCCCCGTCCACCGCGCGGACGTCCTCGACCTGCTTCTGGTAGTACTTCCGGGCCAGCTTGTCGCCCTCGCCGCGCGTCACGTCCGACTCGAAGCGCAGCATCGACACGCTCAGCCAGCGGAACTGAGAGCCCTTCACACCGTTGTCGTCCAGGCTGTCCCAGGAGCAACTGGCGCGCATCGCCGTGTCGTTGGACGCGCCCTCCTTGCCCGAGTCGGCCTCCGGCACCAGGTCGTCCAGCGTCTTCTTCGACAGCACCGAACACGGCTCCGGAAGCTTCCCGTACGCCGCCGCACGCACCGTCGGGGACGGGCTCGCCGACTTGGACGCGGCGGACTTCTCCGCGGCCTTGTCCTTGCCGTCGTCGGAGCCGGAGTCCGAGGAGCAGCCGGCTGCCACCAGCATCACGGGGACTGCGGCCGCGCCGACAAGAAGGCGGGTGAGTCGCTTCGCCTGCTGGTTTCGCTGGTCACGCTGGGCTCGTCGCTGCATGGTTCCTTCACTCATGGCACACTCGTGGTTCCTGCGGTCGGAACGGGTCCGAGGGGCCACGGTACGCGTTGGGGAAATCGCGCGGCCCGCTTCCGGAGCTTCGCGCGGGGAGGCCAGGGAGTCCGGACCGGGCTCAGCCGCTGAGCGAATCCGCCAGCTGGGAAGCCAGCTTCCGCGCCATGTCCTGCATTTCCTCGCTGTCCGGCACGACTCCGAGCATCGCCGACTGCTCCGCGTACTCGATGGTCACCATGACGTTCGACGTGCGGAACGCCACAGTCACCGTGCGCCGCTTCGCCGTCGAACCGGAGCTGCTCAGTGTGTCGTCCACGAACGCCTCGTCGCCCAGGTCGTCGAGGAGCCGGGGCTGGAGATCGGCGGGCGTGGCATCGGCGGACGGGCTCGACGACGGGTCGGCGGAGGAGGACGCGGAGCCCGAGGCCGACGAGGAGGACGTGCCGCTCGGACCGTCGGACGCCGCCCCGGACGCGGGGGCGCCGGACGAGGACGGGGACGGGGAGCCGGACCCCGACTCCGACGTGGACCCCGACGCGGAGTCCGTGACGACCGGCTCGGGCAGGTCGGCCGCCTCCACCTGCTTGGCGAAGAGCTCCTCGGCCTCGCTGTCGTCGCTCACCGCGGTGTCGTACGACACCACCCGCTCGAAGTCGACGAAGAGGTGGTTGGTGGCGTCAGCCGACTCCACCTTCCAGCGACAGCCGACCTTGCGGTCGGTGTCGTACGCGAGCGTCGGCTCGCCCGCGTACGCCTTCGCGCGCTGCTCCTCGTCCGCGATCTCCTCGAGGCCGGGCAGGAGCGCGCCGAGCGACTTGTCGCCGACCGCGCCGCACGGCTCCGGGAGGGTGCGGTACTTGCCGGGCTCGGCCGCCTCGGTCGCGACACCGGGCTGTCCCGGGTTGGAGTCGTCCGCCGTGGCGCCGTCGCCCGAGCCGCCGGTGCAGCCGGCCAGCACCGCCGCCAGGAGGGCGGCGACGCCGGGTACATAGGCCTTCCGCTGCACGGTGCGGCTCCTCTCGCCGGTGTGGCGTGTGGTCGGTACTCCAGTGTCCCCGCTGGTTATTCGCTTGCCGTACGGGGGCGCTCCCTGGAGACAATGTGTATCGCACGCGCTGCCGTGAACGCCGGTCCGTTGTCCCTTTGGCTGACCTTGGCGCCGGTTTTGCGCTTCGAGACTTCTGTGTGTTTTCCGGGGGAATGAGGGCGATATGCCGTACGTGGAGATACCGGGCGCGAAGGTGCCGATCCGGATGTGGACCGACCCGGCGACGGTCGAGGACGTGGCGCTCCAGCAGCTGCGCAACGTCGCGACCCTGCCGTGGATCAAGGGCCTGGCGGTCATGCCGGACGTGCACTACGGCAAGGGGGCGACGGTCGGGTCGGTCATCGCGATGCAAGGCGCCGTGTGCCCCGCGGCGGTGGGCGTGGACATCGGCTGCGGGATGTCGGCGGTGAAGACGTCCCTGACGGCGAACGACCTGCCGGGCGACCTGTCGCGGCTGCGCTCGAAGGTCGAGGAGGCGATCCCGGTGGGGCGCGGGATGCACGACAGTCCCGTGGAGCCGGGGCGCTTCCACGGGCTGGCGACGGCCGGGTGGGACGACTTCTGGGGGCGGTTCGACGGAGTGGCCGAAGCGGTCAAGTTCCGTCACGAGCGGGCCGAAAAGCAGATGGGAACGCTTGGATCCGGAAATCATTTTGTCGAAGTGTGCACAGATACGCCCGGTTCTGTGTGGTTGATGCTTCACTCCGGTTCCCGCAACATCGGCAAGGAACTGGCCGAGCACCACATCGGCGTCGCCCAGAAGCTCCCGCACAACCAGGGGCTGATCGACCGCGACCTCGCCGTGTTCGTCGCGGACGCCCCGCAGATGGCGGCGTACCGCAACGACCTGTTCTGGGCGCAGGAGTACGCGAAGTACAACCGCACGATCATGATGGCGCTCCTGAAGGACGTGGTCCGCAAGGAGTTCAAGAAGGCCAAGCCCGTCTTCGAGCAGGAGATCTCCTGCCACCACAACTACGTGGCGGAGGAGCGGTACGAGGGCATGGACCTGCTGGTGACCCGGAAGGGCGCCATCCGTGCGGGTTCCGGGGACTACGGGATCATCCCCGGTTCCATGGGCACGGGTTCGTACATCGTCAAGGGCCTCGGCAACGACAAGTCCTTCAACTCCGCCTCCCACGGCGCCGGCCGGCGCATGAGCCGCAACGCCGCCAAGCGCCGCTTCTCCACCAAGGACCTGGAGGAGCAGACGCGTGGCGTGGAGTGCCGCAAGGACTCGGGCGTCGTGGACGAGATCCCGGGCGCCTACAAGCCGATCGAGCAGGTCATCGACCAGCAGCGGGATCTGGTGGAGGTCGTGGCGAAGCTGAAGCAGGTCGTCTGCGTGAAGGGCTGACGCCCGGGGCGCCGTCCGGCGTCAGCCCTCCCGGTGGACCTTCGTGTTCGACGCCTGGGCGCGGGGGCGGACGACCAGGAGGTCGATGTTGACGTGGGCGGGGCGGGTGACCGCCCAGGTGATGGTGTCGGCGACGTCGTCGGCGGTCAGGGGGTCGGTCACGCCCTGGTAGACCTTGGCCGCCCTGTCCTGGTCGCCGCCGAAGCGGGTCAGGGCGAATTCGTCGGTCTTCACCATGCCGGGCGCGATCTCGACGACGCGGACCGGGCGGCCGACGATCTCCAGGCGGAGCGTCTCGGCGAGGACGTGTTCGCCGTGCTTGGCGGCGACGTAGCCCGCGCCGCCCTCGTAGGTGGAGAGGCCGGCGGTCGAGGAGACGACGACGATCGTGCCGTCGCCGCTCGCCTCCAGCCTGGGGAGGAGCGCCTGGGTGAGGTTGAGGGTGCCGATGACGTTCGTCTCGTACATGCGGCGCCAGTCGTCCGGGTCGCCGGTGGCCACGGGGTCGGCGCCGAGTGCGCCGCCCGCGTTGTTGACGAGGACGCCGATGGTCTTGAAGGCGGTCGCGAACTCGTCGACCGCCGCGCGGTCGGTGACGTCCAGGGGGTACGCCGTCGCCTTGTGGCCGGCCGCCTGGATCTCCTCCGCGAGCGCCTCGATGCGGTCCTTGCGGCGGGCGGTGAGGACGACGCGGTAGCCGGCCGCGGCGAGCTGCCGGGCCGTGGCGGCGCCGATGCCGCTGCTCGCACCGGTGACGACGGCGATGCGGGAGGCGGCGGACGGGGCGGCTGCGGTGGCCATGGGCTGCTCCTGGGCGTCAGGGACGGTTTCGAACGGTCGCCGCCCAGGGTAGTCAGCCGCCGTTGCGGGGTGCCCACATGATCACGGCCATCCCGGCGAGGCAGACCAGTGCCCCGGTGATGTCCCAGCGGTCCGGGCGGTAGCCGTCGGCGACCATGCCCCACAGGATCGAGCCGGCCACGAAGATCCCGCCGTACGCGGCGAGGATCCGGCCGAAGTGGGCGTCGGGCTGGAAGGTGGCGACGAAGCCGTAGGCGCCGAGGGCGAGGACGCCGCCGGTGGCCCACAGCCAGCCGCGTTGTTCGCGTACGCCCTGCCAGACCAGCCAGGCCCCGCCGATCTCGAAGAGGGCGGCGACGACGAAGAGGGCGGCGGAGCGGAGTACGAGCATGCGGGCAGCCTCGCACGGCGGGGGAGGGGCGGAACGCGGGGGCCGGGGCGGGTCGTGGGGGCGGGCGGAACGCGGGCGCCGGAGCGGGGCGCGGGGGCCGAAGGCGTGGCCGGAATAACCTCCGGGGGTCAGCCGTTGGCGGGTATAGTTGAACCGTCAACAAATCGGAGGTTGAGCGACCATGCAGTTCGGCATCTTCACCGTCGGCGACGTCACGCCGGACCCGACCACGGGGCGTACGCCGACCGAGCGTGAGCGCATCAAGGCCATGGTCGCCATCGCGCTGAAGGCCGAGGAGGTCGGGCTCGACGTCTTCGCCACCGGCGAGCACCACAACCCGCCCTTCGTGCCGTCCTCGCCGACCACGATGCTCGGCTACATCGCGGCGCGCACCGAGCGGCTGATCCTCTCCACCTCCACCACCCTCATCACCACCAACGACCCGGTGAAGATCGCGGAGGACTTCGCGATGCTCCAGCACCTGGCCGACGGCCGGATGGACCTGATGATGGGGCGCGGCAACACCGGGCCGGTCTACCCGTGGTTCGGCAAGGACATCCGCGAGGGCATCAACCTCGCCGTCGAGAACTACGCCCTGCTGCACCGCCTGTGGCGCGAGGACGTCGTGAACTGGGAGGGCCGGTTCCGTACGCCGCTCCAGGGCTTCACGTCCACGCCCCGGCCGCTGGACGGCGTCGCGCCGTTCGTCTGGCACGGGTCGATCCGCTCGCCGGAGATCGCCGAGCAGGCCGCGTACTACGGCGACGGCTTCTTCCACAACAACATCTTCTGGCCCGCCGACCACACCAAGCGCATGGTCGAGCTCTACCGGGCCCGCTACGCCCACTACGGCCACGGCACCCCCGAGCAGGCGATCGTCGGTCTCGGCGGCCAGGTGTTCATGCGGAGGAACTCGCAGGACGCGGTGCGCGAGTTCCGCCCGTACTTCGACGTCGCCCCGGTCTACGGGCACGGGCCGTCGCTGGAGGACTTCACCGAGCAGACGCCGCTGACGGTCGGCTCGCCGCAGCAGGTGATCGAGAAGACGCTGGCCTTCCGCGAGTACGCCGGTGACTACCAGCGCCAGCTGTTCCTGATGGACCACGCCGGGCTGCCCCTGAAGACCGTGCTGGAGCAGCTCGACCTGCTCGGCGAGGAGGTCGTGCCGGTGCTGCGCGAGGAGTTCGCCAAGAACCGTCCGGCGAGCGTGCCGGACGCGCCGACCCACGCGTCCCTGCTGGCCACCCGTGGGGACGCGGCCGAGGAAGGAGTACGGGTATGAAGCTCGTCGTCGTCTCGGCGGGACTGGGCGTCCCGTCCTCCACCCGGCTGCTCGCCGACCGCCTGGCCGCCGCCACCGCCGAGCGGACCCCGGCCGAGGTCCAGGTGGTCGAGGTACGCGACCTCGCCGTGGAGATCGCGCACACCTTCACCAACGGCTTCCCGGGGCGGAACCTGTCCGCCGCCTTCGAGTCGGTGGCGGCGGCCGACGGCCTGATCGTCGTCACGCCCGTCTTCTCGGCGTCGTACAGCGGGCTGTTCAAGTCGTTCTTCGACGCGCTGAGCGTGACCGACGCGGACGCCCTCGCCGGAAAGCCGGTGCTGATGGGCGCGACCGGCGGTACGGCCCGGCACTCGCTCGTCCTGGAGCACGCCATGCGTCCGCTCTTCGCGTACCTGAAGGCCGTCGTCGTACCGACCGGCGTCTACGCCGCCTCGGAGGACTGGGGCGCCGGGGGACTGGACGGACGGATCGAGCGGGCGGCCGGGGAGCTGGCGGCGCTGACGGCCAGGCTGTCGACGGCCGCCGAGCCGGGCGTGGAGCGGGGTGGGAAGCCCGGCGTGGAGCGGGGCGGCAGGCCGGGCGCGGACGCCGACGAGATCGTGCCGTTCGAGGAGCGGCTCGCCGCGCTGCGGCCCGCCGGGTGAGAGTTCGGTAAGAAGCCCGGTCGTCCGGTCGCGGGGCCCCTGGCCTTGGCAGACTGGACGCGTGCCCCGGACTGTTCTGCTCGCCGAAGACGACCGCGCCATCCGGCACGCCCTGGAGCGCGCCCTCACCCTGGAGGGGTACCGGGTCACCGCGGTCGCGGACGGCGTCGATGCGCTGGCCGAGGCCCACCGCGGCCGGCCGGACGTCCTCGTGCTGGACGTGATGATGCCGGGCATGGACGGTCTCCAGGTCTGCCGGGCGCTGCGCGCGGAGGGCGATTCCACGCCGATCCTGATACTGACGGCGCTGGTGGAGACCGCCGAGCGCATCGCGGGCCTGGACGCGGGCGCCGACGACTACGTGGTGAAGCCCTTCGACGTCGAGGAGGTCTTCGCCCGGCTGCGCGCCCTGCTGCGTCGTACGGGTGGCCATGCGAGCGGCAGTGCGGAGGCGGCTCCGGACACCGCCTCCCCGTCGGCGGACGTGCCGCCCGCCCCCGAGCCGGAAGAGCCGGGGAAGCCGGGAAAGCCGGGGGAGCCGCAGGACGGCCGGTACCTGGTGGCGGCCGGGCTGCGCATGGACCCCCGGGCCCGCCGCGCCTGGCGGGACGGGCATGAGCTGGAGCTGACCCGCACCGAGTTCGGACTGCTGGAGCTGCTGGTCCGCAACGCGGGCATCGTGCTCGACCACTCCACCATCTACGACCGCATCTGGGGCTACGACTTCGGACCCGGCTCCAAGAACCTCGCCGTCTACGTCGGCTACCTGCGCCGCAAACTCGACCGGCCGGGGGCGCCGCAGCTGATCCAGACCGTGCGCGGGGTGGGTTACGTGCTGCGGGAGGACTGAGTGGGCCCCTCCCCGCTCGGGCGCCGGCCCCGGCTGCTGTCGCTGCGGACGACGTTCGCGGTGTCGTTCGCGACGGTCACCGCCGCGGTCACGCTCGTCGTCGGGGTGCTGTCGTACAGTGCCGCGGCCCGGCTGGTCCGGGTGGACCAGGAGTCCGTCTTCGACCAGGTCGTGCAGGACCTGCGGGCCGAGGTGCGGCTGCAGCGGTTGTCGCCGGTCGACTTCTCCTCGTCCGCGCGCGGCCACGACATCGTGCGCCCGGCCCGCACCGACGTACAGGTCCTCGGCCCGGACGGCGGGATCTTCGACCCGGCCGGTCCGCGGCTGCCGGTCACCGACGCCGACCGGCGGGCCGCGGGTGCCGACACCGCCGGGCGGATGGTCGAGCACGAGGACGTCGACGTCGGCCACGACGTCTTCCGGGTCGCGACCGTCGCCCTCGGCGGCGGCCGGGGCGCGGTGCAGGTGGCGCAGGAGTTCAGCGACACGGAGGACCTGCTGCGGGCGCTGCAGCGGCGGACGCTGGTCCTGATGGGCGCGGTGGTGACGGGCGCCGGGCTGTTCGGCTGGTGGCTGGCCCGGCGCATCACCCGGCGCCTGGTGGTCCTCACCTCCGCCGCCGAGAACGTCGCCCGCACCCGGCGGCTCGGCATCCAGGTCCCGGTCACCGGCCCCGACGAGGTGGGCCGCCTCGGCCGTGCCTTCGACCTGATGCTGGGCCGTCTCGCCCAGTCGGAGGAGGACCAGCGGCGCCTGGTCCAGGACGCGGGCCACGAGCTGCGGACGCCGCTCACCTCGCTGCGGACGAACATCTCGCTGCTGCGCCGTATCGACGAACTCCCGCCCGCCGCCCGCGAGGAACTGGTCGCGGACCTCGGGCAGGAGGCCCGCGAGCTGACCGACCTGGTCAACGAACTGGTCGAGCTCGCGGCCGGCCAGTGGGCCGGGGAGCCCCCGCAGCCGGTCGACGTGGCGCGGATCGCGGACGACGTGGCGGCCGTGGCCCGGCGCCGTACCGGGCGGGAGATCCACGTACGCGCCGGCGGCGGGACGACGACGGCGGAGGGCCGGCCCGCCATGCTGACCCGCGCGATCTCCAACCTGGTCGAGAACGCCGCGAAGTTCGACCCCGACGGCACCGGTCCCATCGAGGTCGTCGTCGTCGGGCGCGCCCTGCCGGGGACGGTCCGCGTCGAGGTCCTCGACCGGGGCCCCGGCATCCGTGACGCCGACCTGGCCCGTGTCTTCGACCGCTTCTACCGCGCCGCCGACGCCCGTTCCCGGCCCGGCTCGGGCCTGGGCCTGTCCATCGTGCGCGAGGTGGCGCTGGCACACGGGGGAGCGCCGTTCGCGTACCGGCGGGACGGGGGCGGGTCGGTGATCGGGTTCACGGTGGTGGGGGCGGCCGCGGAGGACGAGCCGCTCGGCGACGCACCGGGGGACTGAGCGGCGGGGCGTCCGCCGACCGGGCGTCCGGCGGGTCGGCGTCCGCCGACCGGGCGTCCGGCGGGCCGGCGTCCGCCGACCGGGCTTCCGGCGACCGGGCGTCCGGCGTCCGGCGGGTCGGCGTCCGCCGACCGGGCTTCCGGCGACCGGGCGACCGCCGACCGGCGTCCGCCGACCGGGCGACCGCCGACCGGCGTCCGCCGACCGGGCGCCCGGCGGACCGGCGTCCGCCGACCGGGCGTCCGCCGACCGGGCGACCGCCGACCGGCGTCCGCCGACCGGGCGCCCGGCGGACCGGCGTCCGCCGACCGGCGTCCGCCGACCGGCGTCCGGCCCCTCTCCGAGGTCACGCGGGCGGGGACTTCGGCTCCGCGCCCGTGATCCGTCCTACCGTCCCCAGCTGCCGCCACTCACCATGCTCCAGCCGGTCGACCCACACGGGACGGCCCTGCGCCTGGTGCTTCTCGAAGGCGTAGTGCCCGAGGAGCCCGTCGCTCTCGACCGTTTCGAGGGTGGCTCGCAGTCGCTCGCGCGCCGTGTCCGAGGAGGGCCGCCCGCCGTCACCGAGCACCTGGTCGATGCCTGCGGCGACGGCCAGGGTGGCGTCGTACAGCTCGGCCGTTCCCCGGTACTTCAGCAGTCCCGCGAGGCGGGGCGACACGGTGCACAGCCGGGGGAACGTCGCGCAGTCGGGCTTCTGCCGCTCGTCGTGGAAGGCACGGAAGCGGAGGCTGCCGTCCGGCAGCTGCTTCTCCTGCCTGGCGAACATCCTGTGTTGATCGGTGACGTCGCAGGCCGACGCGTAGTTCGCGTGGACGGCGATCAGCGTGCCGCGCTTCCGCACGACCGGTACGATCTCCTCCTCGCCTCCGGCGCGCAGATCGGCCACGGACACCGCGTCCGGCCGGGCCGCGTCCAGGTCCCTCGCGATCCCGATGCTGCCCATGTCGCCGGTGCTCTTCTGCGCGGGCAGCGGCAGCGCGGTGAGCCCGGCCGCGCGCAGGCCGTGACCGAAACTGTCCTCGTCGGTGTCCGTGTCCCAGTAGGACTCCGACGCGTCGACGACCTCGTCGACGTCGTACGCCCCCGCGAGGTACCGGCCCGCTTGGCGCCCCACCTCGAACTCGGTCGCGGGGAGGGCGAAGTCGTAGCCGGGGTCGCCGCCGGCATCGCAGGTGTTCACCACGGCCATCTCCTGCGACCAGTCGGCTTCGGCGCCCGCGAAGCCCGCGTCGACGTCGCCGATGAGGGCGATCATGTCCGGGTGCTGCTCCATCAGCTTCACCGCGGGCGTCTGCCCGTAGTCCTGGACCGGGACGACGTTCACGGGCAGCGCACGCCGAGCCCGCCGCTCGGCCTCCTCCAGCGCGGCCTCGACGACCTGGGCCCGTATCCGCGGTACCCGGCCTTCCTCGTCGTCCCCCCACGCGTACGCGACACCGAGTGTGTACGAGTCGGGGGCCGCGGAGGTCTCTCCGGTGGCCGGTGCCCGGGTCCGGCCGTCGCCGCCGTCCGTGGAGGACGTGCTCAGGCTGATGCCCGTGGGAATGCCGACGGCGAGCAGCGCGGTGACGGCGGCGAGCACGAGGGCCCGGCGGGGCCGGCGCCGGGTCGGGTTCGGCGGGGGCTCGGAGACCCACGGGGACGTGGCGGCCCGTCCTTGGCGACCTCCGACGTCGCGGGCCCGGGGACGGGTCCGGGCGGCGGGCAACGGTCGTCGGGTCGTCGTCCGCGCACAGGTCAGGCCTCCATGGGAAAACGCGGGGCGCCGGGCACCGGGTGGGAGATCGGGGGCATGGACCGCCTTTCGGGACGCTGAGTGGTGCGGCCGGGCCGGAACTTCCGGGACCGTTCGTCGCGAGCATGGCAATGCTAAGGGCGGTCGGCGGATGGCCGTCGGCGGACGGCCGAACGGCCCGTACTCACCGGGGTGCGAGGTGAGTACGGGCCGTCGCGGTTGTCCTGCCGGGCCGTGCGGGCGGTCAGACGGTGGTCTTCGCCGACTCCTGGTCGTCGTCCCCGGGGTCCTCGCCGGCCTTACGGGCGCGGACGTACTCCAGGAAGGTGTTGAGCTCGCGCTTGACGACGGGGGCGAGGAGGTAGAGGCCGATGATGTTGATGACGGCCAGCGAGAAGAGGAAGGCGTCGGCCAGGTCGATCAGGGTCTGCAGGGTCAGCAGCGAACCCGCGACGGCGAAGAGCGTGTAGACGATCTTGTACGTCACCTCGCTGGCCCGGCTGCGGCCGAAGAGGTACGTCCACGACTTGAGGCCGTAGTAGCCCCAGGTCAGCACCGTGGAGATGGCGAACAGCAGCACCGCGACGGTGAGGATGTACGGGAACCAGGGCAGGACCGTCTCGAAGGCGTCGGAGGTGATCGTGACGCCGCCGATGCTTTCGTCGGTACGGGCCTGGCCCCAGCTGGCCGGGTTGGCGATGACGATGGTCAGCGCGGTCATGGTGCAGACGATGACGGTGTCGATGAACGGTTCCAGCAGCGCGACCAGGCCCTCACTGGCGGGGTGCTTGGTCTTGACCGCAGAGTGGGCGATCGGGGCGGAGCCGAGGCCTGCCTCGTTGGAGAACGCGGCCCGCTTGAAGCCGATGATCAGCGCGCCGAGCACACCGCCGGCGACCCCTTCGGGGTTGAACGCGCCCTCGACGATGGAGACGACGGCGTCCGGCACGGCGGTGATGTTGACCAGGATCACGATCAGGCACGCGAGGATGTAGAGGCCGGCCATGGCCGGTACGAGCCTGCTGGTGACGTTGGCGATGGAGCGGATGCCGCCGAGGAGCACGATGCCGACGATCGCGGCGACCAGGATGCCGAAGAACAGGGCGCCGGCCGAGGAGCCCAGCGCGCCGTCCTCGCCGCCCGTGACCGAGACCAGCTGCGCGTAGGACTGGTTGACCTGGAAGAGGTTGCCGCCGAAGAGGCCGAAGAACAGGATCAGGAAGGACGCGAGGACCGCGAGGACCTTGCCGAGGGTCTTGCCGTTCTTGCCGAAGCGCTCGGCCAGGCCCTTGGGGAGGTAGTGCATCGGGCCACCGGACACGGTGCCGTCGGCGTGCACCTCGCGGTACTTCACGCCGAGGGTGACCTCGACGAACTTGGTGGCCATGCCGAGCAGGCCGCACAGGATCATCCAGAACGTGGCGCCGGGGCCGCCGATGGAGACGGCGACGGCCACACCGGCGATGTTGCCGAGGCCGACCGTGCCGGAGACGGCGGCGGTCAGCGCCTGGAAGTGGTTGACCTCGCCGGCCGACCCCTTCTCGTCGTACTTCCCTCGCACCACGTCGATGGCGAGTCTGAACTTGCGGACCTGGACGAGTCCGAACCAGCTGGTGAAGACCAGGCCGGCGACGACGAGCCAGGCGACGATGAGAGGCAGGTCGGCCCCGCCGACGGGAACGGTGTAGAAGACCACCTCCCCCAGCCACTTGGCTATGGGCTCGAAGAACTCGCTGACTGCTTCGTCGACGGACTGGGTGACGGAGTCGAGTGACACGGTGACTACCTCGATGACGCGGGGTTGGCGGGTGGGGCATCTCGCCGGAGTGAGCGGTCTGTCTCTGCGCGAACGTCGTTGTCCGATGGGTGAACCTGTGCGCACGGTGCGGTTTCGGACCGTGATCGTCCTGGGCTGTGGTGCGAGTGCGGGTCGACCCTCCGCAATACGGCAGTCGGCCGAGCCACCTGCGGAGTTGCGCTGTTCTACCACGTCTTTGCCGGATCTTTAGTGACGTATCTCACGTGACGGTTCGTGACCAGCGGAACTTCCGACCGGTGAGATCGGACCGTTATTCGGACGCGGGATGCGTGCCGTGTACACGCGTGTCGGCCGGGACGGTCTTGACGCCTTCTTGACGGTGACCGGCATGGAGGGTACGGCGAAGACTGCCGGAAAGCGGCAATGCGGTGAGCGCTCAGCGTCGGCAGGATGAGGGCGAGGGGGAGCACGGATCCTGGTCCCGATGCCGGACACCGGCAGTTGGCGGCATCGGGACCCGGAGGTGCCGGTTCCGGCGCGGGTCGATCTCTGCTTCTGCGAGCCCGAGGGGGCTCGTCCTCCCGACCGCCAAGGACGTTGCTGATGAATCCCATGATCGTGGGCGTGGCCGTGCTCGCCGTCCTCTGCCTGCTCGCACTGCTCGTCGTCTCCCGGCTGTTCCGCAAGGTGGAGCAGGGCAAGGCGCTCATCGTCTCCAAGATGCGCAAGGTCGACGTGACCTTCACCGGGCAGGTCGTACTGCCGGTGCTGCACCGGGCCGAGGTGATGGACATCTCCGTCAAGGTCATCGAGATCACCCGGGCCGGCAAGGAAGGCCTGATCTGCCGGGACAACATCCGCGCGGACATCCGCATCTCGTTCTTCGTCAAGGTCAACAAGACCGTCGAGGACGTCGTCAAGGTCGCCCAGGCGGTCGGCACGGCGCGGGCGAGCGACCGGAACACCCTCCAGGAGCTCTTCCACGCGAAGTTCTCCGAGGCGCTGAAGACCGTCGGCAAGCAGATGGACTTCACCGACCTCTACACCAAGCGTGAGGAGCTTCGGTACCGGATCATCGAGGTCATCGGTGTCGACCTCAGCGGGTACCACCTGGAGGACGCGGCGATCGACTACCTGGAGCAGACGCCGCTGACCCAGCTCGACCCGGCCAACGTCCTGGACGCGCAGGGCATCCGGAAGATCACCGAGCTGACGGCCGTGGAGCACGTGCGCACCAACGAGGCCCAGCGCACCGAGGAGAAGGAGATCACCCGCCAGAACGTCGACGCCCGGGAGGCGATCCTGGAGCTGGAGCGCCGGCAGGTGGACGCCGAGACCAAGCAGAAGCGGGAGATCGAGACCGTACGGGCCCGCGAGGAGGCCGAGACGGCGCGGGTGGTGGAGGAGGAGCGGCTGCGCGCGCAGGGTGCCTTCCTGCGTACCGAGGAGCAGCTCGGCGTCCAGCGCGAGAACCAGGCCCGAGAGGTCGCCGTCGCCGCGAAGAACCGCGAACGGGTCATCGCCATCGAGAGCGAGCGCATCGAGAAGGACCGGCTCCTGGAGGTCATCGCCCGGGAGCGGGAGACCGAACTGACCCGGATCGCGGCCTCCAAGGAGGTCGAGGCGGAGAAGCGGGACATCGCCGAGGTCATCCGGGAGCGGGTCGCCGTGGACCGTACGGTCGCCGAGCAGGAGGAGTCCATCAAGAAGCTGCGCGCGGTGGAGGAGGCGGAGCGCGACCGGCAGACCGTGATCATCGCCGCCGAGGCCCAGGCGCAGGAGAGGCTGGTCAAGGACATCAAGGCGGCGGAGGCCGCCGAGCAGGCCGCCACCCACCGGGCGGCCGAGGAACTGACTCTGGCCGAGGCCCGGTTGAAGAGCGCCGATCTCGACGCGCAGGCCAAGCTGCGGCTCGCCGGGGCCATCCAGGCGGAGAGCGCGGCCCAGGGGCTGGCCGAGGTCCAGGTCCGCGACAAGGAGGCCGAGGTCATCGAGAAGGCCGGCCGCGCGGAGGCCGAGGCGACCCAGGCGCGGATGCGTGCGGAGGCGGAGGGGGCCAGGGCCAAGGCGCTCGCCGAGGCCGAGGGCGTCGGCGAGAAGCTGAAGGCCGAGGCGGCCGGTCTGACGGAGAAGGCGGCGGCGATGGCGGCGCTCGACGAGGCGTCCCGCGCGCACGAGGAGTACCGGCTGCGGCTGGAGGCCGAGAAGGACATCCGGCTCGCCGGCCTGGACGTGCAGCGTCAGGTCGCCGAGGCGCAGGCCACGGTGCTGGCCACCGGCCTGGAGAACGCCGACATCAGCATCGTCGGCGGCGAGTCCGTCTTCTTCGACCGGCTGATGTCCTCCATCGCGCTCGGCAAGGGCGTCGACGGCTTCGTCCAGCACTCCGAGACCGCCCAGGCCCTCGCGAAGCCGTACCTCGACGGCACGTCCAGCCTCGCCGACGACCTCGGCAGCGTCCTCGGTTCGGTCTCCACGGCCGACGTGCGGAACCTGACGGTGTCCGCGCTGCTGATGAAGCTGATGAAGTCGGGCGGCGCGCCCGCCGGCCAGGTGCAGAAGCTGCTCGAGAAGGCGGGCGAACTGGGCATCGCCGACGCCCCGTTGGCGTCCCTCAACGGCAGCGCCAAGGCCGTCTGAGTACCGTCGCGGAAGGGAACCCATGGCAACCGGGGCGGACAGCGGCGCGCACGATGCGCCGGACACGGGCACGCACGCGACGCCGGGCAGTGGCCCGCACGTAACGCCGGGCAGTGGCCCGCACGTAACGCCGGGCAGTGGCGCGCGCGATGCGCCGGACACGGGCACGCACGCGACGCCGGGCAGCGGCCCGCACGTAACGCCGGGCAGTGGCCCGCACGAGACGCCGGACAGGGGCACGCACGCGACGCCGGACAGGGGCACGCACGCGACGCCGGACAGGGGCACGCACGCGACGCCGGGCAGTGGCCCGCACGAGACGCTGGACGCGGGCACCTACGAGGTGCTGCGGGACCGGCTCGTCGCGCAGGCCGCCGAGCTCGCCCGGCGGGCCGAGGCACTCAACACCCGCAGGGTCGAGGAGTTCGGCTCGGCCCGGCTCGAACTCACCGGCACCGAGCGGCTGCACACCGCGCGCGCCGGTGTGCCCGCGGACGTCGTGGCCGTCGGGGAGACGCTGCTCGTCGGCTACAACACGGCGCACGCGGCCGGCACGGCCCCGGCGGCCACCGCGGCCGGCTCCGAGCCCGCCGTCGGCGACGTCTTCGCGCTGCGCGGCCGAGACCTCGGCCGGCTCCCCGAGGACGCCGTGCCGGGCCTCCTCGACGATCCCGCCTTCGTCCGCGAGTTCGAGGCCCTGTACCGCTACTACCGTCAGGCCACGCTCCTGCGGCTGCGCCGGGTCGAGGGCAGGCTGCTCGCGGTCTTCCGGACCGGTGAGAAGGCCGACGACATCCGCGTACTGCGCTGGGCGCTCGACGACGGGAAACGGGCGTCCTTCCTGGACGCGCGCGGCGACCGGGACCACGTCCTGCCGCCCTCCCACGACTTCACGTGGACCGGGGCGACCCGCGAGGACCACGTCCTCGGCCGTCACCCGCACGTCTCCGTCCGGGGCGAGGTCTTCGTCGCGACCGTCGGCGGCACGCTCACCGTCAAGGCGGAGAACGACACCGGGACGGGGGAGGGGATCCACAGCGAACCGGTCGTCGAGCCGCTGCAGTCCCTCGCCGACGCGGACATCGCCCACGCCCGGGTCGGCGCGCTGATCCTGCTGCGGATCCGCCCCTACAAGGAGGAGACCCACCGGTACCTGGTCTTCAACACCCTCACCCGGGAGGTGGTCCGCCGCGACGGCATCGGGCAGGCGTGCCGCCGCCTCCCCGACGACCAGGGCATCGTCTTCCCCGGCGGCCACTGCCTGGCCACCGGCGCCCACCGCACGTACGAACTCGACGTGAACGGACTGGAGTTCGAGCGAGAGACGCGCTCACCGAACGGCGAGGACGTCCTCTACGCGTTCCGGGCGTCCCACGCGGGCGCGGGGGGCCGCGCCCTGCTGCTGCCGTACAACCTGATCCGCAAGGAGGCCGCGACCCCGCTGTCCTGCCGGGGCTGGGCGCTGTTCGACGACGGCACGCTCACACTGCTGCGCACCGAGGACGGCGAGCCGGCCCGGGTGCATCCGGTCCAGCGGTGGTCCTCCCCGTACGTCTCCGACACGTACGCCGCCGACCGGCCCGCCGGCAGCGGCCCGCTGGCCCGCATCGGCAACGCCGACCTCGTCCGGGGCATCTCCGACTGCCTCTCCGTGACCCGTGCCGTCGCGGAGACCACCCCGACGAGCGGGGTGTACGAGGAACTGGCCGCCGCCTGCGCCCGGGCCGCCGACGCCCACCACTGGCTGGGCGACCCCGAGGCCGGTGACCTCGCGGACCCGTTGGAGCGGGTGCGGGAGACCGCCGAGCAGGTGCTCGCCGAGTTCGAGAACGTGCAGGCCCTGACCCGGCAGGCCGCCGACGCGCTCGACGAGGCCGACGCGCGGCTCGCCGCGGTGGTACGCCGGCTGCGCGGCGAGGCGCCGCGCGGGGCCGCGGCCTGGGTGGCCGGGCTGACCGAGCTGCGCCGGGCGCAGGGGCACCTGCTGACCCTCAGGGAGACCCGGTACACGGACACGGACCGCGTCGACGAACTCGCCGCCGGCGCCGAGGCCGACCTGGCCGCCTTCGGGCAGCGGGCCGTCACCCACCTGGCGCGCGAGGACGCCTTCGCCGGTCACCACGCGGACGTCGAGCGGCTCGTCGCGGACGCCGAGGCGATCGGAACCGCCGCCGAGGCCGGGCCCCTCGGGGCCCGCCTGGACGAACTGGCGGAGGGGCTCGGCGCGGTGACCGAGGTCGTCGCCGGGCTCGACATCGGCGACGCCACGGTCCGCACCGCCATCCTGGAGCGCGTCGCCGAGGCCCTCGGCGGGGTCAACCGCGCCCGGGCGGTTCTCGGCACCCGCCACCGCGCCCTGCGCGACCAAGAGGGCCGCGCCGGGTTCGCCGCCGAGTTCGCGCTGCTCGGTCAGGCGGTCACCGGCGCCCTCGCGGTGGCGGACAGCCCCGACGCGTGCGACGAGCGACTCGCCCGCCTGCTGGTCCAGGTGGAGAACCTCGAATCCAGGTTCGCCGACTTCGACGACTTCCTCGGCGAACTCGCGGACAAGCGCGACGAGATCCACGAGACGTTCTCCGCCCGCAAGCAGTCCCTCGCCGACGCCCGCGCCCGCCGCGCCGAGCGCCTGGCGGACTCGGCGGCCCGCGTCCTGCGCACGGTCGTCCGCCGCGCCGCGACGCTCGCCGACCCGGACGCCGTCACCACCTTCTTCGCCTCCGACCCGATGCCCGCCAAGGTCCGCCGCACCGCCGGGGAACTCCGCGAGCTGGGCGACCCGGTCCGCGCGGAGGAACTCGACGGACGCCTCGACGCCGCCCGCCAGGAGGCGTCCCGCGCCCTGCGCGACCGCGCCGACCTGTACGCCGACGACGGCCGCACCCTGCGCCTGGGCGGCCACCGCTTCGCCGTCAACACCCAGCCCCTCGACCTCACCCTCGTCCCGCACGGCGACGGCCTGGCCTTCGCCGTGACCGGGACCGACCACCGCTCACCGGTCACCGACCCGGACTTCGCCGCCACCCGCCCCTACTGGGACCGCCTGCTGCCGTCCGAGTCGCCCGAGGTCTACCGCGCCGAACATCTCGCCGCCCGCCTGCTCGACGCCCACGGCCCGGCCGCCCTCGCGCAGACCGACGACCTGCCCGCCCTCGTACGCGGCGCGGCCGAGGAGGCGTACGACGAGGGCTACGAACGGGGCGTCCACGACCACGACGCCACCCTGATCCTGACCGCTCTGCTGGGCTTGTACGACGCCGCCGGACCGCTCTGCCACGAGCCCGCCGCCCGCGCCGCCGCCCAGCTGTTCTGGGCGCACGGCACGACGTCCGGGGCCCGGCAGGACTGGCGGCGGCGCGCGGTCTCCCTGACCCGCGCCCGGGACACGTTCGGGCTCGCGCCCGCCCTCGACGACCTGCGGCGGGAACTGGCCGGGGCCATCACCGCGGAAGCCGTCGGCGAGGTCACCGGGGCGGTCACCGGAGAGATCGCGGAAGCCGCCGCCGCGTACCTCGTCGAGGAGCTCACCAGCGGCCCCGAAGGCTTCGTGCTCGGCGCCGGCACCCGCACCCTCCTGGACAAGTTCCGCCGCACGGTGGGCGGTCCGGCCTACGACGAGGACCTCGCCGCCCTCGCCGACCCCGCCGCCCGCCGCCAGCTCGTCGAGGCGTGGCTCACCGCGTACACCGCGTCCACGGGCACGGACACCACACCCGGCGACCTGGCCGAGGCGGTGGCCGCCGAACTCTGCCCGGACCTGCCCCGCTACCCGTGCGACGCCCCGCTGACCCGGACCGTACGGGGCCTGCTCGGCACCCATCCGCGCGTCAGCGGCCGCGCCCTCACGGTCCGCGTCGACGAACTCCTCGCCCGCACCCGCGCCTTCCGCGCCCACGACGTGCCCGGCCACCGCGCCTACCAGCGGCGCCGCGGCACCCTGGTGGCCGCGGAGCGGTCCCGGCTCCGCCTGGACGAGTTCCGCCCGCGCGTGATGACGGCCTTCGTCCGCAACCGGCTTCTCGACGAGGTGTACCTCCCGCTGGTCGGTGACAGCCTCGCCAAGCAGCTCGGCACCACGGACGCCGCGCACCGCACCGGCACGGGCGGGCTGCTCCTGCTCATCTCCCCGCCCGGCTACGGCAAGACGACGCTCATGGAGTACGTCGCCGACCGCCTCGGCCTCATGCTGGTGAAGATCAGCGGCCCGGCGCTGGGGCACGGCGTGACCTCGCTCGACCCGGCCGAGGCCCCGAACGCCACCGCCCGGCGCGAGATCGAGAAGGTCAACTTCGCGCTGGCGGCGGGCAGCAACACCCTCCTGTACCTGGACGACATCCAGCACACCTCGCCCGAGCTCCTCCAGAAGTTCATCCCGCTGTGCGACGCCACCCGCCGCGTCGACGGCGTACGGGACGGCGAGCCGCACACCTACGACCTGCGCGGCAAACGCTTCGCCGTCTGTATGGCCGGCAACCCCTACACCGAGTCCGGCAGCCGTTTCCAGGTGCCCGACATGCTCGCCAACCGCGCCGACGTCTGGAACCTCGGCGACGTCCTGACCGGCAAGCGGCCCGCCTTCGAACTGAGCTTCGTCGAGAACGCCCTCACCGCCAACCCGGTCCTGGCCCCGCTCGCCGGCCGCGACCGCGCCGACCTCGACCTGCTGCTCCGCCTCGCCGAGGACGACCCGACCGCCCGCACGGACCGGCTCGCCCACCCCTACGCCCCGGCCGAACTGGAACGCGTCCTCGCCGTCCTGCGCCACCTGCTCACCGCCCGCGCCACGGTCCTCGCGGTGAACGCCGCGTACATCGCCTCCGCCGCCCAGTCGGACGACACCCGCACCGAACCGCCGTTCCGGCTTCAGGGCTCGTACCGCAACATGAACAGGATCGCCCAGCGGATCCAGCCGGTCATGAACGACGCCGAGCTGTCGGCACTGATCCAGGACCACTACCGGGCCGAGGCCCAGACCCTCACCACGGGAGCGGAGGCGAACCTGCTGAAGCTGGCGGAACTGCGCGGCACGCTCACCGCCTCACAGGCCGCACGCTGGACCGGGCTGAAGGCCGCCCACCAGCGCGCCCAGGCGCTCGGCGGCCCGGAGGACGACCAGCTGACCCGTGCCGTCGCCGCCCTCGGCCTGCTCGCCGACCGGATCGCCGCCGTCCAGTCGGCGATCGACCGCGCCGCCGGCCCGCCGCACCGGCCGGCCGGTGCGCACGCCCGGCACGGGACCGGAGACGGGGAGCGGCCCTGACCTCGCCCTCCTACCTTCCCTCGATCTCCTGCCCTGCCGTTGTCTCCACCTCGTCGATGCCCTGGTCCAGGAAGGTGGCCAGGTTACGGGCCTCTTCCACGACGTCCTCCCGCTCCCGGGAGGACAGCGGGCGCAAGGGCGTGACGCTGAGTCGTCGTTCGTACGTGGTCCAGGTGGCGGCGACGCGTCCGTCGACGAGTACGGCGCGCAGGCCCGCGACGGACAGGCCGAGGTGGGCGTCGTCGATGACACGGCCGCGGTCGTGGTAGCCGAGGATCGCGTTGTCGAAGGCCGGGAGGAACCGGACGGGGGCGGGCGTGTCCGGGGACGGGCGTGGCGCGTCGGGCAGGTCGAGCAGTGTCCGCCCGCGTTCGTCGCGGAAGACGACCAGCTCGTCCCGGAGGGCCTTGACCGCGGCGGGCAGACCGGCCAGACCGCTCCAGGCGCGGATGTCCGCTGTGGCGGCGGGCCCGTAGGCGGCGAGATAACGGCGCACGAGTCGCTGTCCGACCGGGTCGTCGGCGTCGTCGGGCAGCGGGTCGGGATCGCGTGCGAGCCAGGTGGCCAGGGGGAGGTTCCGTACGCCTGCCGTCGTCTGCCACAGCCCGCGCGGGGGAAGCTGGACCATCGGGACGAGGGCGGCGACGAGGAGTTCGCCCAGGGCGCGGCGCGGTGGGCCGGGCCAGCGGTCCTGGACCTCACGGACCAGCTCGGTCATCGTGCGGGGCCGGTGGTCGGCCATGACCGCCCGGCCGGCCGCGGCGAGTTCGCCGGGGTCGATGCCGGCGAGTTCGCGTCGGTAGGTGGCCAGCACGCGTTGGCGCAGCATGGTGTCGTGACGGGACCGCCAGGCCAGTGCGTCGTCGCCGGTGACCAGGTGGACGGTGCGGCGCATCAGGTGGGTGCGCACGACGTGCCGGTCCGTCAGTGCCCGGTCGAGCCGGTCGGGTGTGAAGGCGTGCAGTCTCGACCACAGTCCGGTGAAGGGTTCCTGCGGTTCCTGGGCCTGCAGGCCGCCCAGGTGTGCCACCGCCTCCCGAACCGGGGTGCCGGTGCGTTCGAGCAGGTACTGGCGGGCGAGGGTGGCGCGGTTGAGAGCGCGCGCGCTGAGGACGGTCATGGCCCCCTGCCGGGTGGGTCGGACGGGTCGGGTGGGTCGGGCCGGGCGGCCGGGCGGGCCGCTGGGGCTGCTCGGCCGGCCGCTCGGGCCGCTCGGTCGGTCGGTCGGTTCCGGCGGGTCGGGGAGGGGATCAGCCGTTGTACGGGGCCGTCACGTCCAGGACCCAGGTCACGCCGAAGCGGTCGGTGAGCATGCCGTACAGCGGGGCCCACTGCGACGGTGCCAGAGGCTGCACCACCGTCGATCCCTCCGCCAGCTTCTGCCAGAGGGCACCGATCTCCTCGGGGTCGTCACCGCGCACGGAGACGAAGAACGAGCTGTCGCCCTGCTCCCAGGGCAGGTGGGAGGGCACGTCGTACGCCATGACGTGGAAGCCGTCGGCGCCCGCGACCTCGCCCCACACCACCCAGTCCGCCTCGTTCTCGTTCCGCGTGCCGCCCGCGTCCTTGTAGGTGACGGCGGTGACGCGCCCGCCGAAGACGGACTGGTAGTGGTCCAGCGCCGCCCGTGCGTCGCCCCGGAAGTTCAGGTGGGTGGTGGTCGTGACGGACATGGTCGTCTCCTTGTTTCTCCGGCGGCTCGCCTGATCTCCGGCGGCTCGTGGAACCCACCGTCCCAGGGGTAGCGGACAGGTTGTGTCCTGTACCGCGGGCACACTGGGGGGCATGCGGAAGACGTCCTCGCGGTTGCTGTCACTGCTCTCACTGCTTCAGACGCACCGCGACTGGTCCGGTGACGACCTCGCCGAGCGGCTCGGCATCACCCCGCGCACCGTGCGCCGCGACATCGACCGCCTGCGGGAACTCGGCTACCCGATCCGTGCCTTCAAGGGCCCCGCCGGGGGCTACCGCCTGGACGCCGGCTCGCAGTTGCCCCCGCTGCTGTTCGACGACGGTCAGGCCGTCGCCCTGGCCCTGGCCCTGCAGTCCGCGGTCACCGGCACCGCGATCGGCGAGGACGCCGCACGGGCCCTGGCCACCGTCCGCCAGGTCATGCCGCCCCGCCTGCGCCGGCGGATCGACATGCTGCGGGTCACCGCCGTCCCGTCACCCGGGACCGGCGACGTGTCCCCGGCCGGCACGCGGCTCCTCATGGAGCTGAGCCGCGTCGTCCACGCCCGTGAGGAACTGCGCTTCGACTACGGGAGCGACTGTGCCGGCCCGGACGAGCGGCCCCGCCGCACGCAGCCGCACCGCCTCGTCACCTGGCGCGGCCACTGGTACCTGATCGCCTGGGACCTGGACCGTGACGACTGGCGCACCTTCCGCGTCGACCGCGTACGTCCCCGCATCCCCACCGGCCCGCGCTTCACCCCGCGCGACCTCCCCGGCGACGACGTGGCCGCGTTCGTCACGGGCCGCTTCCGGGGCACCGACGGCTCCACCGCCGACTGGCCCTGCCGTGGAGAGGTCGTCCTCGGCCTCCCCGCGCGGAGCGTGGCGCCCTTCGCGCGGGACGGAGTCGTCGAAGAACTCGGCCCGGACCGCTGCCGCCTGACGCTCGGCTCCTGGTCGTGGACCGGTCTCGCCGCCGCCGTCTGCCGCTTCGACACCCGCATCGAGGTCGTCGGCCCGCCAGAGCTGACCAGCGCCTTCGCGGAACTCGCCGCGCGCTGCGCCGACGCCGCGGGCACGACCGGGACGTCGTAGGGTCCGAGGACGCTCAGCCGCGCGGTCGCGCCCTGACCCACACGGAGGAGCGACATCCCTGTGCGGTCCACCGGATGTTCGGTCGCACGCGGGAGCATGCGGCGTGCGGGGCGAGCATCGGCGTCAGTTCCCCGAGTGGTTTGGCCGTCGGCCCCGGCGATCGGAGGCCACCGCCCCCCTATCTTCTCCCTGGGTAGTCGTACGGCTACCCGGTGTGAAAGGGGAGAGGTATGCGTTTCACGTCCATGGGGCGGCCGGCGGCCGTTGCCGCGAGCGCTGTTCTGCTGCTCGGCGGGGCCGTCACCTCGGCGCAGGCGGCGGCGCCCGGGCCCGTCCTGTACTCGATCGACTTCTCCAACCCCCAGGAGCGCGACGACAACGACCTGCCCGAGCCCTACGGACGGGTCTTCCTCCAGGCGCCCTGGGGCCAGCAGACCGCACTCTGGGAGCACCCGGACGTCGACGACAACACGCCCACGCTCCCGCGCTACCCGGACTCCGGCCCCTATGAGCTGAGGTACGCCGACCACCTCGTCACCGAGGTGTGTGCCTTCGTGGGCGAGGACGACACCGGCATCAACGACGACGACGTCCTCGCCGCCGGCTGCGTGTCGGTCGACGGCCCGGGCAGCTACACCGTCCGGGGCGACGACGGTTCCGTCACGGTCAACCTGTACGAAGTCTGACGACCGGCCCCTGCCGCGACCTCACCACGAAGGCCACGGCAGGGGCCGCCCGGCAGGAGCCGAACGACGTTCAACCGGCCGTCGCCCGGGTCGTGGTCGACGGCCGCCACTCTCGCCGGATCAATCCGAACACCCAGGAGTCGGACGTCTCGCCGTTCACGACGCAGTCCTCCCGCAACGTCCCTTCACGCATGAACCCGATCTTCTCCAGAACCCGGCCGGACGCCGCGTTGCGCGTATCGGCCTCGGCCTGAACCCGGTTCAGGTCCAGTGTGTCGAACGCCCACCGCAGCAGGGCGTGCGCGGCCTCCGTCGCGTAGCCGTGGCCCCACATCGCCTCGTCGAGGCAGTAGCCCAACGACGCGCTGCGGTAGACCGGGTTCCATTCGGTCAGACCGCACCAGCCGACGAAGGCACCGTCGGAAGCACGGTCGACGGCCACCCGCGCCCCGGTGCCTTCCTCCGACATCTTCCGGCATGTCGCGAGGAAGCGCTCGGCGCGGGCCCGCTCCTTCCACGGTGGGGAATCCCAGTAGCGCATCACGTGGGTACTGCTGTGGAGCGCGAAGAGCGGGTCCGCGTCGGCGTCGGTGAAGGGTCGCAGTCGCAGGCGATCGGTCCGCAGTACGGGAGTGGCCAGAGTCATGCGCCCCATCTTGCGTCCGCACGAGGCGGGTTGGAACACCGGCCGGGAGTCGTGGTTCCCGCTGTGAGACGGTCAGGCGGCGGTGTGCTGGTAGGCCGGGTAGGTGAGGTATCCGGCGTCGCCGCCCTGGTAGAAGGTGTTCTCGTCGGCGGGGGCGAGGGGAAGGCTGGAGCGCAGGCGTTCGACCAGGTCGGGGTTGGCGAGGAAGCCGCGGCCGAAGGCGATCAGGTCGGCGCCCAGGTTCAGCCAGTGGTCGGCTTCCGTCCGCCCGGTCTGCTTCGGGCCGCCGGGCACGGTGGGGTTGACGATCAGGGTGCCGGGCCAGGCCTCGCGCAGTCGCAGGAGTACGTCCTCGTCGGTGGTGGCCTCCAGGTGTACGTATGCGAGGTCGAGGCGGGCCAGTTCGGTCAGCAGAGCGGTGTTCAGCTCGGCCGCGTCGTCCTCGGTCACCCCCCAGATGCCGCCGCCGGGCGACAGACGGATGCCGGTACGGGCCGCGCCCACGGACTCGACGGTCGCGGCGACCGCCTCGACGGCGAAACGGATCCGGTTGGTGATCGAGCCGCCGTAGCGGTCGTCGCGCAGGTTGGCGTTGGACGACAGGAACTGGGAGATCAGGTAGCCGTTGGCGCCGTGCAGTTCGACCCCGTCGAAGCCCGCGTCGACGGCACGGCGGGCGGCGTCGGCGTAGGACCGGATGTGCTCGGGGATCTCGTCGGTCCCCAGGGCCCGCGGCACGGGCATCGGCTGCGGGCCGCTCGGGGTGAACACGTTGCCCTCGCCGGTCACGGCCGAGGGGCCGACCGGCTGGAGGCCGGTGGTCTCGTGGTGCGAGACCCGGCCGCCGTGCATGATCTGGGCGAACACGCGTCCGCCGTTGGTGTGGACCGCGTCGGTCACCTGCCGCCAGGAGTCCGTCTGCTCGTCGGTGTGCAGGCCGGGTGTGCCCGGGTTGGACTGTCCGACGCGGCTGGGCTGGACGCCTTCCGTGACGATCAGTCCGGCCGTGGCGCGCTGCGCGTAGTAGGTGGCCATGGAGGGGGTGGCCAGACCGCCGGCGGCGGCCCGGACGCGGCTCATGGGGGCCATGACGGTCCGGTTGGGCAACGTGAGCTCGCCGAGACGGTAGCTGCTGAACAGGGACGGCATGTCGGTTCTCCTCGCGTACGCGTGCGCTCCGGCTGCCGAAGCGCATGCGTACGCTAAAACCTGACACTGATGTCAGAGGCAAATGAGGGGACCGGCCGCCCAGGGCTCGCTTCCGGCGGCGGCAGGCCGCACTCGTCCCGGTCGTCCAGGCGCGGCTGGAAGCCGCCCCCGGCCCGGCCCCCGACCCGCGTGCCAAGGCGACCATCGCGACGGTCCTCGCCTGCGCCGACACGGCGACCGAGCTGTACGTCGGACACGACGGACGGCTCGACCTGGCAGACCTCTACGACCGGTGTCCCGCGGCGGTGCGGGGCACCGGTTGAGGCGCGCGTCCGGGCAGACACGGCAACAACCCGTGCCGGACGGTGTCGCTCAGCCGCGTGGCGCTCAGTGATAGGCGTGGACGACGGCGTGGCCCTTGCCGCGGCCGATCATCCACTTGTTGACCGGCGTGGTGATCACGAAGGCCACGGCGAACCCGCCGAGCAGCGCGTACCAGAACAGTCCGTCCGACAGGTGCGCGTCCATCGCGCCCGGTGTCAGCGCGATGATGCCGTTGTCGACCAGTTCCATCACCGCGATGGAGACGGTGTCGGCGGCCAGCGCGACCTTGATCGCCGCCTTCAGGGACACTCCGGCGCGCACCACCGCGAAGAGGGTGAAGGAGTAGCCGAAGACGAAGGCCAGGGTGATGGCCAGCGCCATCGTCGGCACGTTGCCCCACATCAGCGCGGTGCCGATGACCATGCCGAGGATCTCACCGATGGCACACCCCGTGAGGCAGTGCAGGGTCGCCTTCATCGCCGTCGCCCAGGTCGTGCCGTGGCCGTGGCCGCCCGCAGGGGAGGCGTGGTGGTGTGCGGTACCGGAGTGGTGCGTGCTGTGGTCCATGACTCTCATCCCCATTCGACGACCCGCAAGGCCCCTCGTGGCCCCACAGCGGAAACAATATACCCCTAGGGGGTATATTCCCGGGTGTGATCGGAATCGATGGCGGGTGACGGAGGAGCGCTACGTCGCCGGACCGGAGGCCGTGACGGCGTCACCCATGGGCTGCCTCCCGACTCGGTGGTCTGGTCACGGGACCGTGGGATCACGGGGTCACGGGGTCACGATGGGGAAGTTGGGGTCGGGTTCGTCCAGGACCGACAGCAGCGTCCGGAGCGCGGTCGGGTCCCCGCGGTGCTCGATGCCGTCCAGGCCGGTCCCGCCTGCCAGCAGTCCCATCAGCCGCGGTTTGGTCAGCGAGAGCGTCAGGTCGGCGCTACCGTCGGCGCGCTCGGTGCGGTAGTGGACGAGGACTCCGTTGCGCAGGGTCACCTGGTGGCGTTCGCCGAGGTCGGTGAGGTGCCAGTGCGTGGACACCGAGTGCTCCCACGCCTCGGGGCCGTTGACCCGGATGGCGAGGGAGTCGAAGACCTGGTCCACGCTGAGCGCGGACGCCATGCTGCCGGCGGCGATCGGGACCTGCTTCACGCCCTCGCGCAGCTCCCGCGCGGCCGTGAGGTAGTTGTTGCGCCACGTCCCGCACTCGGCGCCGTGCCCGAGCCGCTCGAAGACCCGCGCCAGCAGCTCCTTCGCCTCGGTGCTCTCCGGGGCGGCGAAGGTGGCGTGCTTGAGGAGCTGGGCGGCGAAGCGCAGGTCGCCGTCGTCGGCGTAGGAGCGCGCCTTGTCCAGTACGGCGTCAAGGCCGCCCATGCACTCGACGTACCGTTCGGCGCTCGCGGTCGGCGGGTGCTCCCACAGCGAGGCCGGATGGCCGTCGTACCAGCCCATGTAGCGCTGGTAGATCGCCTTGACGTTGTGGCTGACCGAGCCGTAGTAGCCGCGCGCGTGCCAGGACTTCTCGAGAACGGGCGGCAGCTGGATGATCTCGGCGATCTCGGTGCCGGTGTGGCCCTGGTTGGTCAGCCGCAGGGTCTGGTCGTGCAGGTAGGCGTAGAGGTCGCGCTGCTCGGACAGGAACCGTTGGAGGCGGTCGGTGCCCCAGGTCGGCCAGTGGTGGGAGGCGAACAGGACGTCGGAGTCGTCGCCGAAGAGCTGGATCGCCTCGGTGAGGTAGCGCGACCAGACCCGTGCGTCGCGGACCACGGCGCCGCGCAGGGTCAGGATGTTGTGCAGGTTGTGGGTGGCGTTCTCCGCCATGCACAGGGCACGCCGCTCGGGGAGGTGGAAGTTCATCTCGGAGGGCGCCTCGGTGTCCGGTGTCAGCTGGAACCGGAACAGCACCCCGTCCAGCCGCTCCTCCTGCCCGGTCCGGGTGATCTCCAGCGTCGGCGGCAGCAGGCTCGGCATGCCCTGCGAGGCGGTGAAGCCGAGTCCCACGCCGATGAGGCCCTCCGGGCCCGGGGGCAGGTCGCTGCCGGTGTGGTAGACACTGCGCCGCAGCATGGCCGTACCGGCGTACACGTTCTCCGCGACCGCGTGCTCCATCAGCCCCTGGGGCGCGACGATCGGCACGTCCGCGCCCTCGTCGACGACGCCGAGGGTGCCGCCGAAGTGGTCGATGTGCGAGTGAGTGAAGAGCACCGCGGTGACCGGGCGGTCGCCGCGGTGCGCTCGGTACAGGGTCAGTGCCTCGCGGGCGCACTCGGCCGAGACCAGCGGGTCGACCACGACGACACCGCGCTCGCCCTCGATCAGCGTCATGTTGGACAGGTCGAAACCGCGCACCTGGTAGACCCCGTCGGTCACCTCGTACAGTCCGGCGCGGGCGCACAACCGCGACTGCCGCCACAGGCTCGGATTCGCGGTCCCGGGGCAGTCGCCGTCCAGGAACGCGGTGGCCCCGAAGTCCCATACCACCCGCCCGTCGTCGGCGGTGACTACCGGCCCGGCGGGTGGTGCGACCAGTCCCCGGTCGGCGTCCTCGAAGTCGGTACGGTCCTCGAAGTCGGGCAGTTCGGGGGCGGGGGACCGGTCGGACACGCTCACACTGGCCTCCTGGACGCGTGCGGGGCACGGCGGACGGTCGCCGTCGCTTCGTCCGCACCATTCTCGGTACGGCCGCGGGAGACGACTCGCCGGATTCGGCCGGGCGGGTGACGTGCCGATGGCCCGGTACGGGCATCGGCGCCGACAGTTCAGCTGCCGACCGCTGGTTCTTCCGCGAGGTGCGGGTGACACCCGCGATGACGGCGGTGGCCAGCACCCGGCCAGCCGAAGGCGATCAGCAGGTAGGCCGGCCACTGGCGGCTGTCCTCCGACCAGTACCAGGCCGTGCGCCGGCCGCTGTCCGGCCAGGAGGACACGGCGGGCGTCGTCGTGGCCGGCCTTCCGGTACCAGCTCGCCGGCCGCTCGTAGGGCTACGGGTTGTAGCCGGGGCTGCGTCGTAGCCACGCCACCCGTCGGGCAACGGAGTCGCGCCGCCCCACCGCCTCCCGTCGCTCGCCGCCTCTGTCCGCCTTCGGTTCGGCGTTCACGGATCTACCGCTCGCCTTCGGCGGCCGGCCGCGGCGTCTCGTAGACGTATGTGAGGGCGGTCTCCAGGAGGTGGCGCAGCTGGGCCGGTGTCGGGGCGACGGCGGTGGCGATGAGGGCCTGGGGGTCGGCGAGTGGGGTCAGTACGGCGTGTCCCTCTGCCGGGTCGTCACCGATGACGTGCGGCTCCTGGGGCGTGTCCAGTCCTGGGTCGACCAGGAGGAGCTGCCCGGTCGCCCGGTGGGCCCCGAGGACGGCGGGGCCGTCCCACGCCGGCGCCGGGTGGCCGTAGGCGGTGTGCTGGTCGAGGAGCGGTCGTCCGCCGCGGCGCACGGTCAGGCGGGTGGTGAGCAGGCCCGGCGGTTCCTCCGAGCGGCCCAGGAGCTGTTCCTCCCGCAGGAGCAGGCGGGCGGTGGGGGCGAGGTCTACGGCGAACGTCTGGTGCAGGGTGCTGCCCCGGGTACTGATCAGGGGCTCGGGCAGCCAGTGCAGGGACGCGTCGTCGTCCACCCTGATCCGTACGTCGTACGTGGCTGGGGCGGTGGTGGGGCCGCGCAGGGCGATGGTGGCGGCCGCGCTCGTCACCTCCAGCAGGGTGCGTGCCTCGGCGGTGATGTCGAGGGCGAGCCGGTCTCCGCCGAGCGGCGCGCTCATCGCGCCGAGTACGCGGACACGCGCCTGCTCTCCGCGGGCCCGTAGCCGACGCAGGTGGAAGGGGCCGTCGCTGTGCAGGAGCGGGACCGTCGTGGTGCGGCCGTTGTGGGTGGCCCGGATCCGGGCGGTGGCGGCGACTCCGGACGGGTGCGCCGCGGCGGGTCCGGCGGAGCGCCGGCCGTGTGGGCCACCGGCGGCTCGGAGGGGCTCGCCGGACGGCGCCGGGATCGCCGTCGGCGTCCGCGCGGTGGTGACGTTCACCGGGTGGATCCGGTGGTGTGCCAGGCGGCGAGGCAGCCGGTGACCCAGTCGGCGACCGGTTGGACGCCGTCGGTGCTGGTGAGGCTGGTGAAGGCGTACGGCAGGTCCCCCCGCTGCTTGCGGGTGTCGGCCCTCATGGTGTCCAGGTCGACGCCGACGTAGGGGGCCAGGTCGGTCTTGTTGACGAGGAGGAGGTCGGCCGTGGTGATGCCGGGGCCGCCCTTGCGGGGGATGTCGTCGCCGCTGGCCACGTCGATGACGAAGACCTGGGTGTCGACGAGCCCGCGGGAGAAGGTCGCGGTGAGGTTGTCTCCGCCGGACTCGATGAGGATCAGGTCGAGCGGGCGCAGGGTCTGCTCGAGCTCCTCGACCGCTTCGAGGTTGGCGGAGATGTCGTCGCGGATGGCGGTGTGCGGGCAGGCTCCGGTCTCCACGGCGGTGATCCGCTCGGGCGGCAGGACGGCCTCGCGGCGCAGGAAGGCGGCGTCCTCCTGGGTGTAGATGTCGTTGGTGACCACGGCGATGGAGAACCGGTCGCGCAGGGTGCGGCACAGGGCGGCCACGGTCGCGGTCTTGCCCGAGCCGACGGGCCCGCCGAAGCCGATGCGCAGGGCGCGGCGGCTGCCGTCGGCGAGCAGCGGCTCGGCGCTGTGGGTGTGGCGGTGCGGCATGGTCACGGAGTGGTCGAGATGCACAGGGATGCTCCAGGCAACGGTCAGGGCCGGTCAGGTCCGGTCAGGGCTGGTGAGGCGACTGGTGAGGCAGCTGGTCAGGCTGGTGAGGCGGCTGGTGCGGCTGGTCAGGAGGCGAAGAGCCGGACGGGCCAGGCGGCGTGCTGCTCAGCGGTGATGTCCAGCAGGGGAGCGGACGCGGCGGGCAGGGCGGCGACCCCCTCCGCCGCCACCCGCCCCGCCGCGTCGGCCGCGGTGTCGGCGACGGTGTCGAGTTCGTCGGCGAGCCGCGCCAGGACGGCGGTCGCGTCGAACGGGTCCAGGCTCAGCAGGCGTACCGCGGCGGTCGCCGGACCGCCCACGCTCTCGTAGGCGGCGGCCTGGGCCGCGTCGAGCGGAGTGAGCCCGGCGGCGCGGGCGGTGACGCCGAGCACGACCGGCTGGTGGGCGCCCTGGGGCCGATGCCGGGCGAGGTGGTCGAGGTCGGCGCTGGGCCAGGTGGCCCGGGCCGCGCGCATCAGTTGCCGGCCCAGGCGGCGTGCGATCCGGCGCAACGCCGGTACGGGGGTACGGGTGTCGGCGGCCTCGTCCAGGGCGAGGGCGTCGTGGCCGTCGGCGGCCGCCGCGGCGAGGCCGGCCGCGACCAGTCCGGCGGTGTGCAGCCGCCCCCGGCAGAACGCCTCCAGGCTCGCGGTGTCGTGGACCCGGCCGGAGGCGACGGCGGCCTCCATGCCACCGGAATGGGCGTGCCCGCCGGCGGGGAAGCGGCCGTCGGCCAGGACGAGCAGGGCAGTGCGGCTCATGGGGTGGCGGGACCGCCTTTCGCGAGGAGGTGCCGGGGCCGGCCGCGCGAGCGTGACCGGGCCCCGGCCGAGATGGCCGGCATCAGAAGAGGAAGTACCGCTGTGCCAGGGGCAGCTCGGTGGCGTAGTTCCGTCCGACTTCCTGCCCGTCGACCGTGGTGCGGACGTCGGAGGTGGTGGCGCCGCCGATGGTGACGTCGAAGGTGTCGGGGTCGATGTCGATCTTCGGGACGCCGTTGTTGTGGATCATGTCGGCCTTGGTGACGTCCCGGGTGGAACGGATCGCGCGCAGGGGCTTGAGCAGCCCGGTCCGGGAGAGTTCGCCGTCGAGGGCGGCCTCGGCCACGAAGTTGAGGGAGTTCGCCGCCGGGGCGCGGCCCTGGAAGCCCCAGACGGGACGCGGGAGGTAGGGCTGCGGGGTGGGGATGGAGGCGTTGGCGTCGCCGACCTGGGCGTAGGAGATCTGGCCGCCCTTGATGACCATGTGCGGCTTGACGCCGAAGAACTTCGGCTCCCACAGCACCAGGTCGGCGAGCTTTCCGTTCTCGACGGAGCCGACCTCGTGGTCGATGCCGTGAGTGATGGCCGGGTTGATCGTGTACTTCGCGACGTAGCGGCGGGCACGGAAGTTGTCCGCGTGCGCGTCGTCCTCGCGCAGGTGGCCGTAACGGGACTTCATGACGTGCGCGGTCTGCCAGGTCCGCATGATCATCTCGCCGATGCGGCCCATGGCCATGGCGTCGGAGGACATCATCGAGATGGCGCCCATGTCGTGCAGCAGGTCCTCGGCGGCCATGGTGGAGGGCCGGATCCGGGAGTCGGCGAACGCCATGTCCGCGTCGACCTCCGGATTGAGGTGATGGCACACGATCATCATGTCGACGTGCTCCTTGACGGTGTTGACCGTGAAGGGCCGGGTCGGGTTCGTCGACGCGGGCAGCACGTTGGGTTTGCCGGCGAGGCTGATCATGTCGGGGGCGTGGCCGCCGCCGGCGCCCTCGATGTGGAAGATGTGCAGGCTGCGGTACTTGGCCTTCTTGGCCTTGCGGTCCTTCTTGGTCGCGGCGAAGGTGCTCTGTACGAAGCCGGCCTCGTTCAGCGAGTCGGCGTGCAGCGCGACCTGGACACCGGTCTCGTCGCACACCGTCAGCGCGGCGTCGATCACCGCCGGGGTGGCACCCCAGTCCTCGTGGATCTTCAGGCCGAGCGCGCCGGCCGCGACCTGGTCGTGCAGCGCCTTCTTCGAGACGGTGCTGCCCTTGGCCAGCAGGCCGATGTTCACCGGGAAGGCGTCCAGTGCCTCGAAGGTCCGCTGGATGTGCCACTTGCCGGGCGTCACGGTGGTGGCGGTGCTGCCCTCGGCCGGGCCGGTGCCGCCGCCGATCAGCGTCGTCACGCCCGACGCCACCGCCTCGTGGATCTGCTCCGGGCAGAGGAAGTGCACGTGGGTGTCGACGCCGCCCGCGGTCAGGATGCGGCCCTTGCCGGAGATCACCTCCGTCTCGGGACCCACGACGAAGTCCGAGGCGCGCGGGTCCTCGTTGGGGCGGGGCGTCATGGTCTCCGGGTTGTACGCCTTGCCGATGGCCTGGATGCGGCCGTCGCGCAGCCCGACATCGGCCTTGACCACACCCCAGTGATCCAGAATCAGGGCGCCGGTGATCACGGTGTCCACCGGTTCGCGGGGGTCGTCGCGGGGGATGTGCGACTGGCCCATCGACTCACGGATCACCTTGCCGCCGCCGAAGACCATCTCGTCGCCGCTGCGGCCCGGGCCACCGCACCAGTCCGCGTCGATGCGCAGGACGAGGTTGGTGTCGGCGAGCCGGACCCGGTCGCCGGCGGTCGGCCCGTACAGGTCGGCGTACCGGGAACGCGACAGCGGGTCCCAGGGCTTGTCCTTCTCAGTCCTGTTCGGCATCGAGGTGCTTCTCCTCTTCACTCTTGTCGGCCTGGAGCCCGTGGACGATCCGCTCGCCGGCGATCGGCACCAGCATCACGGTGCGCTTGTCGCCGGGCTCGAACCGTTCGGAGGTGCCGGACGGGATGTGCAGCCGCATCCCGTGGGCCGCCTCACGGCGGAACTTGAGCCCCTCGTTGGCCTCGGCGAAGTGGAAGTGGGACCCCACCTGGACCGGGCGGTCCTTGGGGTTGCGCACGACCAGCGGCACGGGCGTCGCGCCGTCGTTGAAGGCCACCCGGTGTGCGTCGTCGTCCGGCAGCAGTTCCGGCTTGCCGGGATGGACGTCCACCTTGGTGGACGCCTCGTCGAACGGCCTGCTGATGGTCACCAGCTTCGTGCCGTCCGGGAACGTCGCCTCGACCTGGACGTTGTCGACCATCTCCGGCACGCCGTCCATGACCTCCTCGCGCCGCAGCACATGGCGCCCGGACTCCATCACCGCGTCGACCGTCGCCCCGGCCCGCGCCTCCTCGAAGACATGCGCCGTCAACAGCGCCATGACCTCGGGATAGTTCAGCAGCAGACCGCGCTCACGGCGCCGCTGGGCGACGTCGGCCGCCACATGGATCAACAGACGTTCCTGCTCATGCGGAGTCAGATGCACGCCGGCCCCCCTCTCCTGTTCGTCGCTTCAGCCGCGCGGCAGGGACGACCGAGGGAAACCGAGAAGCCGCTCCTCGCGCCTGCCGCAGACCGATCCTGAGAGAGGGAGGAGCCAATGGGCCGGGAAACGGCCTGGTCGGCCCTGATGGAGTGAACCGGAATCACGGCGTGCGTACGGGGCGCGACGCCCGCGCGCGGGACGAGGAACCGCAGGAGACCTCAGGTTCCGGGCGAGGCGGAGCACCACGGCGTGGGTGCGGGTGTGGGGCATCGGCCCGGTCTGGCACGGCAGGAACTTCCGGATGATCCAGGGATTCCTGAATTCAGGAATGTGTGTATCGTGGCGTCCATGCTGAGTCTCGCCACCGACCTTGATGCGCTGACCCGGTTCGGTCGGGCGCTGGCCGACCCGATCCGCTGTCGCATCCTGCTCGCTCTGCGTGAGGAGCCGGCCCATCCGGCCACGCTGGCCGACCTGCTGGAGATCTCCCGCACCCGGCTGTCGAACCATCTGGCCTGCCTGCGGGACTGCGGATTGGTCGTCGCCGTGCCGGAGGGGCGCCGGGTGCGCTATGAGCTGGCGGACGAGCGGCTGGGACACGCGCTGGACGACCTGCGCACGGCCGTGGTCGCCGTCGAGGCCGACAAGACCTGCGTGGACGCCGACGAAAAGGGCTGCTGCTGATGACAGCGGACGTCTCCATGTCCCTCGGCCCGTCCCCGGCCCGCCGTGACGTCCTGGCCAAGCGGATACGGCTGCTGGTGACCGCGACGATCATCTACAACGTGATCGAGGCGGTCGTCGCCATCACCGCCGGCACCATGGCTTCCTCCACCGCGCTGGTCGGCTTCGGCCTGGACTCGGTCATCGAGGTCTCCTCGGCCGCGGCGGTCGCCTGGCAGTTCTCCGCCCGCGACCACGACCTGCGCGAAGCCCGCGAGAAGGTCACCCTGCGGATCATCGCCGTCTCCTTCTTCGCGCTCGCCGCTTACGTCTCCTTCGACGCCGTCCGCGCGCTGGCCGGCACTGGCGAGGCCGAGCGCTCCATTCCCGGCATCGTCATCGCCGCCCTGTCCCTGGCGATCATGCCGTTCCTGTCCCACGCCCAGCGCAAGGCCGGACGCGAACTCGGCTCGGCCTCGGCGGTGGCGGACTCGAAGCAGACCCTGCTGTGCACCTACCTGTCCGCGGTGCTGCTGGTGGGGCTGGTCCTCAACGCCACCCTCGGCTGGTCATGGGCCGACCCGATCGCCGCCCTCGTCATCGCCGCCATCGCGGTCAGGGAGGGCATTGAAGCGTGGCAGGGCAAGGGCTGTTGCGCGCCGAACGCCGCTGCCGTGAGCGCCGGCGCGGGCAAGGCCGAGGCGGACGCGTGCGGCAGCTGCGGCCCGGGCTGCGGCTGCCGCTGACCGGCAAACCGGCCGAACGAGAAGGGGCTCCGGCCCCCGCGTGATGGGGGTGGCGGAGCCCCTTCTCGTTGTCAGCGGGTGCTCTTGACGAGCAGCGGCAGGTCGTGGGCGTAGTCGTCGCTGGTGGTGCCGGCGGTGTGGGCGACGTGGGCCATGTCGTCGGCGGGCAGGAAGGCGGCGGCCTGGGCGCCGTGGTCGGAGGTGACGGTGCCGTCGTGGTGCCTCTTGGACTCCTCGACGGGGATACCGAGGCTGAACGCGGCTGCAATGTGCCCTGGCCGCCTGACGGCCCCTCCCCGGCACGAATAAGGGCGAGGCCCGAAGACCCCGCCCACGACCACCGAAACCCCAGCTCAGGGCCACACCAGGCAGTACGGCTGATGCCCCGCCTCATGCAGCCGGTGGCCGAAGTCCTGCCACTCGTGCAGCGATTGGCGGCGGCAGCCGACTGACCTGGGGAGACGGGACGACCGTCACCGGTGAAGAGCGCACCTTCCGCACCTGACCACCGGTCCCTGGCTGGGGCGTCAACTGCGTCCGGTACGGCGGGCGTAGGCGCGTGCTGCGCGGGCGCGGTCGCCGCAGCGGGTGGAGCACCAGTGGCGGCGGCCGTGGCGGAGCAGGTAGCGGTTGCAGGGGGCGGAGGCGCAGGCGGTGAGCCGCTCGGCTTCGGGGCCGGTGAGGAGGTCGGCGGCGTCGGCGGCCAGGGCCGCCAGGGCGTGGTCGACGAGTTCCGAGGTGGGATTGGGCATGGCGCGGTAGGGGCCGCGCTTGTCGTCCCAGGCCAGCAGCGGGGCGGTGGGTACGCGGGTCAGGGTGTCGTTGATCGCGTTGACGACGGCGGGCAGGGCGGGGAGTCCCGCGACACGGGATGCGAACAGTGCCCGGACCTGCTCGCGCAGGGAACGCAGCTGCGCGGCGCACATGTCGAGCATGCCCGCGTCGACCGGGGTGAGGCCCTGCTGCGTCAGCCACTGGTCGGCCCCGGCAGGCGTACCGAGCTGGTCGACGAAGTGCCCGCCCGGCAGCGCGACGGCGCTGTTGACCAGGGCGAGCGAGGGATGCTGCTCCGCCCCCGGCGCCGGCGGCAGCCCGGACTCGGTGATGACGCTCTCTTCCATACTCCTCATGGTACGACCTGCACACAACCGTGACTCACGGTTGAACTTGCCATCATCCGTGACATCCACTTATGGTCGTGTCACGGTTCAAGTAATTCTATCCGTGAGGATTTCGTGTCTGTCTCCCCTGCGTCCACGCAGTTCCCCGTCCGTGTCTTCGGCGGCCCCACGGCCCTGTTCGAGTACGGCGGCCTGCGCTTTCTGACCGACCCCACCTTCGACGCCCCCTGCACCTACCCCGCCCCTCCCGGCGCCCCGGCCCTGACCAAGACCGCCACCTCCACCGGCACCCCCGCCGGCCTCGGCCCCGTCGACGTCGTCCTGCTCTCCCACGACGAGCACGACGACAACCTCGACAACGCCGGCCGCGCCCTGCTCGCCGACATCCCGCTCACCCTCACCACCACCGGCGGCGGTGAACGCCTCGGCCACAAGGCCACTGGTCTTGCCGACTGGGAGTCCATCGAGCTGGACCGCCCTGGCGGCGGCACGCTCACGGTGACCGCCGTCCCCGCCATCCACGGCCCCGGCACCCGCGAAGAAGTCGAGCCGATCGCCGGGCAGGTCATCGGCTTCGTCCTGACCGGCGAGGACCTGCCCACGGTCTACGTCAGCGGCGACAACGCCTCCCTCGACGCCGTCAGGGAGATCGCCGAACGCTTCGCCCCCATCGACACCGCGATCCTCTTCGCCGGCGCACCCCGCTTCGCCGAGATCTTCGACGGCGGGCTGATCGTCCTCGACAGCGCCCAGGCCGCCGAGGCCACCCAGATCCTCGACGCCCGCCGCGTGGTGCCCGTCCACTTCGACAGCTGGTCGCACTTCACCGAGGGCCGTGACGAACTGGAGGCGGCCTTCGCCGCCGCAGGTCTGGCCGACCGCCTGCAGCTGAGCTGAGCTCGACCGGCCTTGTTCACTTCCTGTGGGGGTGCCCGGTTCGCCGGGCACCCCCACAGGCCACGAACGCCCTACCCGCCCTCTCATGCAGGCGCGCGTGAACGGGACAGCCCTGCTTCCCCGCCCACGTCCCGAAGCAGTCGGTTTCCCTCCCGCCACGCTCATCTATGGGCCTTCTTCTCCTGGATCAGCAATGCCCCGCCACACGACCACCCCCTCCCCGCCGCTGACCGCCTCCGACACCGGCCCGGTGAACACCCGTACGCAAAAGCGCGTTCTGACCGTGCTGTTCGCCTCCCAGATCCTCAGCGGTCTCGGACTCGCCGCGGGCACCACCGTCGCCGCCCTGCTCGTGCAGGACATGCTCCACTCCACCGCCCTGGCCGGCCTGAGCAGCGGCCTGCTCACCGCGGGCTCCGCGCTGGCCGCCATCGCCGTCGGCCGCCTCTCCCAGGCCCGCGGCCGCCGCCCCGGACTGGCCACCGGCTACCTCGTCGGCGCACTCGGCGCCACCGGCGTCATCACCGCCGCCGCCACCGACAGCCCCGCCCTGCTCTTCGTCGCCCTGTTCCTCTACGGCGCCGGCACCGCCGTCAACCTCCAGGCCCGCTACGCCGGAGCCGACCTCGCCGCACCGGCCCACCGCGCCCGCGCCATATCCACCGTCCTGGTCGCCACCACCCTGGGCGGCGTGGCCGGCCCCGCCCTCGCCGGCCCCACCGGCACCCTGGCAGTGGCCCTCGGCCTGCCCAGCCTCACCGGCCTCTTCGTCATCGCCACCGCGGCCTTCACCCTGTCCGCCCTCGTCCTGATGATCTGGCTGCGCCCCGATCCCCTCCTGATCGCCCGTACCCTTCACGCCGGCGCCGGCGCCGACGCGACGCAGCAGACCAGCGCATCCCGGGCATTCGTGACCGCACCCCGCAGGCCCAGCCTTTCTCTGGGCGTCCTGGTCCTGGTCCTCACCCAGATCGTCATGGTGGCGGTCATGACGATGACCCCCGTCCACATGCGCGCCCACGGCCACGGCACCGCCGCCTCCGGCATCGTCATCGCCCTGCACGTCGGCGCCATGTACCTGCCCTCCCCGCTGACCGGCCGGCTCGTCGACCGCTTCGGACCCGCACCCATCGCCGTCTGGGCCGCCCTCACACTCCTGGCCTCCGGCATCCTCGCCGCCACCGCCCCGGACGGCTCCGTCGCCCTGCTCGCCCTGGCCCTCGTCCTGCTCGGCCTGGGCTGGAACTTCGGCCTGGTCAGCGGCACCGCCATCGTCACCGACGCCGTCCCCCTGACCACCCGCGCCAAGACCCAGGGACTCGTCGACGTCGCCGTAGCCATCGCCGGCGCCGCCGGCGGCATGGCCTCCGGCCCCGTCGTCGCCGCCGCCGGCTACCCCGTCCTCGCCATCACCGGCGCGGCCCTCGCCTTCGCTCTGCTGCCCGCCATCATCGCCACCGCCCGCAAGCGGTGACTGCTGTGGGGAGCCATTTGCCCCTCGCTTTAGTGCCTGCGGAGCCTTGATGTGGGCAGCGATGCAGACAAGGATCCATCCACATCAAACGCCAGGTGCGGCTCGTCGGCACGAAGCCGGTTTTCGCTCTGCCCAAGGGCAACCGGATCCGGTCAGTGCCGCTGTCGGCCCAGCTGGCCGCTGCCCTCAAGGCCCACATGAGGCGATTCCCGCCCGCAGCGGTCACGCTGCCCTGGACAAAGCCCGACGGCGAGCCCAAACCCTTCCGATTGCTCTTCGTCGACGAGAAGGGCCGGGCGTACAACCGCAGCGTCTTCAACATGGGCGCCTGGAAGCGAGCCCTGGCCGCCGCCGGCGTGATCCCTCCCCGCGAGCGCGGGGCGAGGTACCTCCAGGCGGCCCCGGAGGACGTATGCACGCCCTTCGGCACGCGTACGCCTCCGTGCTCCTGGACGCGGGGGAGAGCATCAAGGCGCTCTCCGAATACCTTGGCCACTCGGACCCCGGCTTCACGCTCCGGACGTGCACGCACCTTCTGCCGTCCAGCGAGACCCGCACTCGCAAGGTGATCGACGAAGCCTTCACAGCGTCCGGGGTGGAGGGCAACGGCGACCCACCCGCCACCCAGAGCATCACAACCCCTGGCAGGCAGAGGTGTCCTCGATGGGCCTTGGTTGCCTGACGGGAACCCCAGCACACGGCGAGGGGCATTGGCAGATGGTTCGCAGAGCCTGGGTACTCGCCTCGGCATGATGAAGCGCGCGCTGTGGCAGGGACTGGTGGCCGGCACGACCGGGGTACTGGTGATGACGCTCGGCGAGAAGGCGGAGCAACGGCTGACCGGCCGCCGTGACTCCCATGTGCCCGCCCGCACCCTGGAACGCCTCACCGGCATGCGGGAGTATCCCGGCCGTCAGCCTGTGCCGCTGAACCTGACCATGCACGTGGGGCAGGGCGCCCTCCTCGGCGTGTTGCGGTCGGTGATGGCGCACGCCGGGCTGCGCGGGCCCTGGTCGTCGGGGAAGTTCGCCGTGGTCCGGGTCACCAGCGACCAGATCCTCGAGAACGTCACCGGTGTCGGCGCCCCGCCTCAGACCTGGCCGCGCGGCGAACTGGTCGTCGACCTGCTGCACAAGGCGGTGTACGCCTTCGCGACCGGCGCCGTCGCCGACGCCCTGGCTTCAAGATCGGGCCTAGGTCCGGGACAGCGCCATGCGTCGGTTGGCGCCGGCCGACAGGCGGCCATGGGTCCCGTGCCACGCGACCAAGCCCAGGGGCGGTAGCGCCGCCCGAGAATCACTGTCGGTCGTGCCGTCTCGGTGACGGCTCCACGGATGCGGGCACCTTCACAGGGGTTCGTCTCGGTCGAGTGGGCCCCAGCGCCCGGGCTGTTCGGTGATGATGCGGGAGGCTTCCACGATCACCTGGTCGGCGATCCAGCCGAGGGGTTGGATCTCCGTGACCAGTGGCTCGTTGTCCGGACCGCGTGCCGCCTCCGTGCCGTGCAGGACCCAGGGGCGGGTGCGGGCGTCTTTCACGCGGGGCAGGTGGCAGTAGTCGTACAGTCGGCGGGCGACCCAGATGCGTACGGGGCGCTCGCCCCACCAGTCCTCAAGGTCCAGCGGGCTGGCCGACAGGCCCGGCAGCTCGATGCCCGTCAGATCGTCCGTACTGCTCGTCTTCGGCAGGTCGCGCTCCGGCCCGTGGGACCAGCGTACGTAGAGGCCGCGACGGTGGGTGATGAGCCGGGTGAGCTCATCGAGGCTGCTGAACGTCGGCAGGTCGACGGTCTTGGTCATCATTCTGGCGGGGCGATGCCGGGGGCAGTCACGTAGCCAGAAGGGAGTCGTCTTCGGCACGTGCTCCGGGCAGCTGGTGGCGGGCGGCAACGAGGGCGGTGTCGACATCGCGGGTCCCGGTCGACACGCACAGCGTGTAAGCGACGTCTTCCATACGCCGGCGCGCCTCCTCGGTGCCGTCTTCGGCGTGCAGGGCACGCAGCGTCTCGTACTGCTCGATGAGGTTCTTCAGCACGACGGGGTGTGCCAAGAGCATCGGGAGCCTCCCTTGTCACCATCGCTCACGTGGGTCATACACCGACCCGTGTGCCCCGGTCCCCGGCCGCCATTCCGGTGCGTTCCCGCACTGGCGGCCAGAGGTCAGTAGGGGCCAGTGTCCGGCTCAGTCGGTGGACAGGGCCTGGAGCAGGTCGCCCACCTTGGGGTCGGGCAGGGAGCGGGGCGACGTCGGCCTGGGCGACCATGCCGACCAGGTCGTGACCGTCGATCACCGGCAGGCGGACGCTTGCCTCGGCGCTGACTTCACCGCCGCTGAAGCGGCACGCCGACCCGGCGTGAGCGGTCATCCGCCTCCCGGCACAGGGATGCGTGATCACAGGTTGTGACATGCTCCGGTCGGCTGGATGCTGGTACGAAACCGGGGCAGGCGTAAGAAAGCCTCTGCCCGCTGCACACACCGGTGAGCGCCATGACCTCTTCCACGCATCCCAGTCCACAGTCGCTGCCGACAACGACCGATGAGCTGGTGCAGGAACTGCAGCGGGTGCGGGCGGAGAACAGACAGCTCAAGCAGGCCCTCGCCTCCCACGCCCTGGTCGACCGGGCCATCGGCGTCCTGACCGTCCTGGGCCAGATCAGCCCCAGTGACGGGTTCACGGTCCTACGGGAAATCTCCCAGCACACCAACGTCAGACTCTCCGTCGTGGCTGAGTACCTCCTCAAGCACGCACAGGGTGCGGCTCTGCCTGCCGTTCTGCTCGGAGAGCTGCACGCGGCCCTGGCCCGCCACACCGGCCCACGCCCCGGTCCCTGATGCAGGTGGCCGGCCGCGACCCGTACGAGGGGCAGTGTCAGGCGGCAGCGCTTCCGAGGCCGGGTGCGTCCAGGAGGGCTACGCCGACGCTGATGCGTTTGCCGTCCGGCTCGCGCCGCGCCTCGAAACTCTGGGCGACGGCCATGACGATCTCCAGACCGTGCTGTCCCACCCGGCCGGCGTCTGCGGCGCGGGCCACCGGCAGTACCGGGTCGGAGTCCCACACCGAGACCTCCACCGTCTCCCCCGTGATGCGCAGGGTCATCAGTATCGGGCCCGGTGCGTACTTGCGGGCGTTGGTGACCAGTTCGCTGACCACCAACTGCGTGAGGTCCGTGACCCGCTGCGACACCGGCAGATCGTGCTCGGCCCGTGCCTGGACAAGGAAGGCCGCGGCCTTGTGACGGGCTTGGGCGATGCACGGTCCGTCGCCGTTCAGCGACACGGTGAAATGGGCCGATCGGCCGTCCAGCGCTGTCTCGTCTTCCGGCAGCGAATGTGGTCCCGCCACGCCTGCCCTCATTTGCGCCCCCGTTCACACTTCTCGCCCTATACCCGGGTTGCCGCCAGCCATACCACCCGAGTCCTGTCGCCTACGCCACGCCTCGAAGCGGCCTCTGTCGCGCCGGGCGACGCCTGTGCAGGGTTTGGGTGTGCCAGGATCACTGGCATGGTCGAGGGGAAGAAGACGGGTACTGAACGTGCCGAGAAGTCTGGCCGGTTGTCGGTCGTGGCTACGGCCACCGACGGCATCCACGTGGTGTCACTGGCCGGAGAGATCGATCACGACTCCGGCGACATGCTCCGCCAGGCCCTGGACGCCTGCGATACCCCCCGCCCCCGGATCGTGGTCGACCTGCGTCAGGTCACCTTCATGGACTCCAGTGGCATCAACGTCTTCATTGCCGCTCACCGTACGGTCAGTGAGGCCGGCGGTTGGCTGCGTCTGGCCGCGCCCGGCGAGGCGGTGATGCGCACGCTGAGCCTCGTGGGTGTCGACGCCGTGATCGACTGCCGCGAAACGCTCCGCCAGGCGCTCCGCGACTGACGTCGTCGGACGCGGGAGTATCGCGTTCAGCCCAGGGGCGGTGCACGTATGCCGCGGTGGCGCGGGGTGGAGTCAGGCGCCGAGTTTGTCGACGGCGTCCTGCAAGGACGCCGACACGCGCGTGACCTCCTCCTCGGCGGGTGACGGTGTGCCAAGCCGCTCCACGAGCTCTGCGCGGGAAATGAGTACGGCTGCTCCGTGGTACTGCTCACTGTTGAGGGCAGCCTGCTCGACTACCTGAGCACGGCCCTCCAGGAGCGCCAGGACGGTGTCGTCCGACGGAGCGTCCAGGAGCTCCCTGATCAGGGCCTCGTCGATCTTCATACGCTCTCCCCTTGATGGTGCCGGCCTCGGACCGCGCGTCCCGGGCCCGTGAGCCCGGCCCGGGACGTGACTGTTTCGGACCTACTTGCCCATGGCTTTGCGGACGGTGTCCTTGGTGCGGTCCATGAGGGCGGCGACGGGTCCGAGGGCCATGTTCTTCGCCCCGGACTCGACGCCCGGGTGGGGCCGGGTGGGTGCCATGGCCTCGGCGGCCTTGATGGCCTTGGCCATCGCGGCGAGGTTGGCGGCGTCGGTGCTGCGGCGGATGTGGGTGAACTCGTAGCGTTCCTCGGCCCGCGCGTGCTCCTGGACGTCCTTGCGCAGCTTGAGCAGCTGGGGCATGAACTTGGGGTCGTCGGTGTCCAGCTCGTCGAGGGCGGCCAGGGTCTCCTTGGCCGCCTTCTCCTCGGCGAGACGTTCCTTCACGACCTGCTCGCCGCCGGGGAAGCCCTTGCGTGCGAAGGGGTGGACGACCTCCTCCTCGGCCGTCTCGTGCACCGCCAACAGGCGCACCAGCCGCCGGAAGGCATCCCGGCGTTCCTCGCCCGTGCTGGCCTCGACCTCGTCGAAGAGGTTGCGGATGTCGCCGTGCTGGCGCATCAGCAGGGAGACGACGTCGTCGTCCTTGGCCATGTCGTCCCCGGCGTGCGGGGTGTGCAGCTCGGACATCCCGGTCTCCCTACTTCTCGCGCTGGGAGGGGTCGGGGTGCTCGCCCTCGGTCTGGACGCGGTACTCACGGCCGAACATCTCATCGTGCTCGGTCATGACCCGGTCGCTCGGCGGTGCCTCCCCGCCGTGGATCTGCTCCTGCATCTGCTCGAACCGCTCGTGCGCCTCGCGGACGTAGCCCGCGCCGAGCGTCGTGAGGTCCATCTGGGTGTCCAGCAGCTCGCGCAGGTAGCCCTTGTTCGGCTCGAAGGTGAGCACGTTGGGCAGCTCGGGCGCGAGCACGGAGGCGGGGTCGCGGCCGTCGTGGCGGCGCATCAGGTCGCAGGCGGCGTGCAGGTGCTCCAGCTCCATGTTCAGGTGCAGCTCCCAGATCGCCTTGACCTTGGGGTCGCTCTCCTGCTCCATGAAGGAGTGGTAGAGGTAGCACTCGTTGTACTCGTGGTTGACCAGCTGCTCCCACCACGTCTCGCCGGGGTCGACGAGCGACTCGTAGTGGGTGACGTGCTCCTCCTCGATCAGCCCGATCTCCTGGTAGAGCTGACGGGCGATCGGCTCCATGTAGGTGGGGCCGGTGTTCATGTAGAAGTTCATGGTCTGCTGCTCCGCCGACATGATCGTCAGCGCGTGCAGCTTGGAGAGCGGGTTCGTCTCGTCCTTGGCGTACGGGTCGCGGACGTTGTCCACCGGATTGCGGTGGTGGAACCGGGTGGGCCTTCCCGGCATGACCTCGGTCAGGCCGTCGACGATCGACTCCGCCTTGCGGTGCTCGATCATCTCGTACAGGTTCGCGTACCGGTACAGGTGGTCGAAGTCCTCCAGCACACCGAACTGGTACGCCTGCTTCAGGTACGGGTCCGGCTCCATCCGCGCCACCCACGCCGTCAGGTCCACCGCGACCTGCTCGTACGCGATCGTCGTCTCCAGCACCGAAGAGACACCCGGCAGCAGCCAGTTCACGACCTTCTGCTGCTGCGCCTCGATGTAGCGGACCCGCGCCAGCTGCCGCTTGACCTCGGGATCGACCGTGTGCCGGGCGAGCTGGTGGCTGAACAGGATCGCCTCGACCTCGATGCCGTTCATCGTGATGATCCGGCAACGGGTGTACGGGTCGCAGTGGTCCGGGTCGATCGGATCCACGTTCAGCTCACGCCAGTTGCGCACCTGGCGGTCCAGCGGGATACCCCGCTGCTCCAACGGATTGAACGTCATGGGCCGTGCCTCCTGATGACGAGGGGGATCCGCGCGCCGCCGGAGTACCCCGTTTCAGGCGACGAGCACAGACGTGGTCCTCAGTCTGTTCACGACGGGCGACTTCCAGCCACCGCACGCGCCCGCAGGCGGCAGGGTCCCCTCTGGTGGGCCAACCGAGCGGGTGATGCCGTGCTCATCGGCGAGCGTCCGGCGACAGGCGATGGCGCCGTCGGCCACCCGGGGCACATCACCACCGCCCCCCCGGCGAAACCAATGTGCCCTCAATGTGCCCTGGCCGCCCGACGGCCCCTCCCCAGGCAAAAGGGCGAGGCCCGAAGACCCCGCCCGACCCCTGAGAAACCCCAGCTCAGGGCCACACCAGGCAGTACGGCTGATGCCCCGCCTCATGCAGCCGGTGGCTGAAGTCCTGCCACTCGTGCAGCAACTGGTACACGTTGAACGCGTCCCGCGGGCCGCCCCGGTCCGGGACCGTGGACCATATGAAGGCCGCCGCGCCGACCGCCTCCTCGCCGATGCCGCGCAGGGGGTCGACCACGGTCATCGGGAGTTTCACGACCGCGTAGTCGGGGTGCAGGACGACCAGCTCCAGTGGCGGGACCTTGTGCAGGGGCACGCCCTCGATGCCGGTGAGGACCATGGCGGCCATGGTCTCCGGCTTGATCTTGGTGAACATGCCGTTCATCCCGAGCTCGTCGCCGCCGAGCTCCTCGGGGCGCATCGAGATCGGGACGCGGGCCGCGGTCGCGCCGTCGGGCGCGCCGAAGTACTTGTAGGTCACCCCCACCCGACCACCCTTCCCGCTCCCCGCCCCCAGCCGGTCGGCCCGCTCCGCGAACCGGTCGGGTTCGCCGGGTGTGCCGTGTGCCTGACGTGCTTCGGTCGATTCCGCCGCCTCGCGTCGGTGCCTTCCCCGCCGGGCACGTCGAGGACCCAGGTCGTCGGTCCCCTCGCCCAGTCCGCCACCGCGATGCATATCTCCACCCGACTGCTTTTCTAGGACGCGTGGCCCCCGCCGCGCAACCCGATCATCGTGTCAGTGACCTCCCCCACGGCCGCTCGCCGAAACGTGCGGTGAAACATATGTCCGTCATATGTCCGCAGGCCGCCGGCAGCCCCTTTCCGCGCCTCCCGTGTGAGCTGCGTGGATGGGTCCCCAGTCTGGCAGACGGCACAGCGATCGGGCGGGTTGTCTACCCTGATGAGGTCACCCTGGGCAACCAGAGGCCGCGCGGGGGCCGCGCAGGGGCCGCGCAGGGGCCGAGCAGAGTCCGATACGTCGGAGAAGGTCGAGAAGGTCGGAGAAGTCGCAGGTCATGAGCGAACTGACATATCCATACGAAGCACCGGCCTCGCAGGCTCTGTTCGACCGTGCGTCGGTCGTCACGCCGGGCGGCGTGAACTCCCCGGTGCGGGCCTTCCGCGCCGTGGGCGGCACGCCCCGGTTCATGGTGTCCGGCACCGGGCCGTACCTGACCGACGCCGACGGGCGGGAGTACGTCGACCTGGTCTGTTCCTGGGGGCCGATGATCCTCGGGCACGCCCGCCCCGAGGTGATCGCCGCCGTGCAGGAAGCGGTCGCGCGCGGGACGTCGTTCGGCACGCCCGCCGAGGGCGAGGTCGCCCTCGCGGAGGCCATGGTCGAGCGGGTCGCCCCGCTGGAGCAGGTGCGGCTGGTGTCCAGCGGGACCGAGGCCACCATGTCGGCCATCCGGCTCGCCCGCGGGTTCACCCGGCGGACCAAGGTGATCAAGTTCGCCGGGTGCTACCACGGGCACGTCGACTCGCTGCTCGCCGCGGCGGGCTCCGGCGTCGCCACCTTCGCGCTGCCCGACACCCCCGGCGTCACCGGTGCCCAGGCGAGCGACACGATCGTGCTGCCGTACAACGACATCGACGCCGTGCACGCCGCGTTCGCCGCCCACCCCGGTGAGATCGCCTGCGTGATCACGGAGGCCTCGCCCGGCAACATGGGCGTCGTGCCGCCGCTGCCCGGGTTCAACCAGGGGCTGAAGGACGCGTGCGCCGCCCACGGTGCGCTGTTCGTCTCGGACGAGGTCATGACCGGGTTCAGGACCAGCCGTGCCGGGTGGTACGGCGTCGAGGGCGTCGCTCCCGACCTGATGACCTTCGGGAAGGTCATGGGCGGTGGGTTCCCGGCCGCGGCCTTCGGCGGGCGTGCGGACGTCATGGCGCACCTCGCCCCCGCCGGGCCCGTCTACCAGGCCGGCACCCTCTCCGGCAACCCCGTCGCCACCGCCGCCGGGCTCGCCCAGCTGCGGCTGCTCGACGACGCCGCGTACGCCAAGGTCGACGCCGTGTCGGAGCGGATTCAGGGGCTCGTCACCGAGGCGCTGAACAAGGAGGGTGTCGCGCACACGCTGCAGACCGCCTCCAACATGTTCTCCGTGTTCTTCACCGACCGGCCGGTCACCAACTACGAGGAGGCCAAGGCGCAGGAGTCCTTCCGCTTCACCGCCTTCTTCCACTCGCTGCTGGAGAACGGCGTCTACCTGCCGCCGTCCTCCTTCGAGTCCTGGTTCGTGTCCACCGCCCACGACGAGCGGGCTGTCCAGCGGATCGCCGACGCGCTCCCGGCGGCGGCCCGCGCGGCCGCGGAGGCGACCGCATGAGCCACGACACCGATCAGGAGCTGACCGTCGTCCACGTCATGCGGCACGGCGAGGTGGAGAACCCCACCGGTGTCCTCTACGGCCGCCTGCCCGGCTACCACCTCTCGGAGCTGGGCCGCCGCATGGCCGACCGGGTCGCCGAGCACCTCGCCCCGCGTGACGTGACGTACGTCGTGGCCTCCCCGCTGGAGCGGGCGCAGGAGACGGCGACGCCGATCGCCAAGGCGCACGGACTCGACCTCGGCACCGACGCGCGGCTCATCGAGGCCGGCAACGTCTTCCAGGGCAAGACCTTCGGCATCGGCGACGGGGCTCTGCGCCGGCCCGCCAACTGGAGGCACGTGGTCAACCCGTTCAAGCCGTCCTGGGGTGAGCCGTACGTCGACCAGGTCGTGCGCATGATGGGCGCGCTGGACGCCGCGAAGGACCGGGCCCGCGGGCACGAGGCCGTCGTCGTCAGCCATCAGCTGCCGATCTGGACCCTGCGGTCGTACGTCGAGCGGCGCCGGCTGTGGCACGACCCGCGCAAGCGGCAGTGCACGCTGGCCTCGCTGACGACGTTCACGTACCGGGGCGACCGGATCGTCTCCGTCGGCTACACGGAACCCGCCCGGGACCTCGTCCCGGCCCACCTTCTCGCGGGAGCGAGGCCGGCCAAGGGACAGGGCAAGGCCTACGGGGCCTGACGGCCGCTTCGGTCTGACGGCCGCTTCGGTCTGACGGCCACGCCACTTTGCCCTGACGAGCGCCGCATACGGCCACGCAACCGGCCGTATGCGGCGCTCGTCACTGAATCCGCACAAATTTCCGGAACCCGCACGTTCGTCGCGTCCTCTGACCGGGTGACCACCCAAGGACGCGACGAACGAGGTTGCGATGCGCACTTCCACCCGCACTCTCACCCGCAGGGGGATGCTCGGACTCGGCGCGGGCGCCGCGGCGGCCGGGCTCGCGGGCTGCGGTACGGGATCCGGCTCAGGCTCCGGATCCGGCTCATCGGCGGACGGATCCCACCAGGCCGGCGGTTCCGGAGAGCCCTCGCCCTCCGGCAGCGGCAAGGCCCCCGCCCGGCCCATCGGGGACGGCTCCACGTCGTACACCGGCAAGCAGCCGCACCAGCCGGACGCGCCCGTGCCGCTGGAGCCGGGTCAGACCCCGCCGCAGTTCGTCGTCTTCTCCTGGGACGGCGCGGGAGAGGTCGGCAACGGACTCTTCCCGCGCTTCCTCGACCTGGCCAGGGAGCACGGTGCGCACATGACCTTCTTCCTCTCGGGCCTGTATCTGCTGCCCGAGTCGAAGAAGCGCCTCTACGACCCGCCGAACAACCCGCGCGGCGCCTCCGACATCGGCTACCTCACCGACGCCCACATCAAGGACACGCTCGCGGGCGTCCGCCGGGCCTGGCTGGACGGCCACGAGATCGGCACCCACTTCAACGGCCACTTCTGCGGCGGCGGCGGCACGGTCGACAACTGGACGCCGGCGCAGTGGCGCAGCGAGATCGACCAGGCGAAGTCCTTCGTCAAGGAGTGGCGGACCAACACCGGCTGGACCGACCTGCCGTCGCTGCCCTTCGACTACGACAAGGAACTCGTCGGCGGGCGCACGCCCTGCCTGCTGGGCCAGGACGACCTGCTACCCACCGCGCGCGAGCTCGGCTGGCGCTACGACGCCTCCTCGCCCGGCGGCCGCCAGGTGTGGCCGGCGAAGAAGGACGGGATCTGGGACCTGCCGTTGCAGCAGATACCTTTCCCCGGCCACTCCTTCGAGGTGCTGTCCATGGACTACAACATCCTCGCCAACCAGTCGGTCAACTCGACCAAGGCGCCCGCCCACAACTACCCGGGCTGGCGCGAGCAGGCCACTCAGTCGTACATATCCGGCTTCAAGCGGGCATACGCGTCGAACCGGGCACCCTTCTTCATCGGCAACCACTTCGAGGAGTGGAACGGCGGCATCTACATGGACGCCGTCGAGAACGCCCTCAAGCACATCGCGCGGGAGAGGGAGAAGGGGAACGGCCAGGACATCCGGCTCGTCTCCTTCCGTCAGTTCACCGACTGGCTGGACGTGCAGAAGCCCGAGGTGCTCGCCAAGCTCCGTACCGTCGAGGTGGGGCAGCGGCCGGCCGGCGGATGGAGCGCCCTCCTCGGGGAGACCGGTCTCGGGGAGGCCGGCGCGGGCACCTCGTCGCCCTCGGGGAACGCCGCCTGAAATGCGGGTTTCCGCCCGTGAGGGGGGTGCGCAAGATCCCCGGAACGGACATGCGAAACTTTTCACATGAGTGCCGCCAGCCGCGCCCCCCTGCGCTCGAACCTCTCGAACCGCTCGAACCGCGCCAGCACCACCGCCAGCACCACCGGCCGCGTTCGTCGCCGCGTCGCCCTGACCACCGGCGCCGTCGCGGTCGCGCTGCTCGCCACCGCCTGCGGCTCCGGGGGCACCTCGGGCGGCGGCGGTCAGACCGGGTTCGTCACCGGCGCGGACGGCATCTCCACCGTCAAGGAGGGGGAGCGGGCCGACGCCCCCGACCTGTCCGGCAAGACGGTCGACGGGGGGCAGCTCGACGTCGACGACTACAAGGGCAAGGTCGTCGTCCTCAACGTGTGGGGTTCCTGGTGCCCGCCCTGCCGGGCCGAGGCCAAGAACTTCGAGAAGGTCTACCAGGACGTCAAGGACCAGGGCGTCCAGTTCGTCGGCATCAACACCCGGGACACGTCCACCGGTCCGGCCCGCGCCTTCGAGGAGGAGTTCGGGGTCAGCTACCCGAGCCTGTACGACCCGACCGGCAAGCTGATGCTCCGCTTCGAGAAGGGCACGCTCAACCCGCAGGCCATCCCCTCCACGCTCGTCATCGACCGGGAGGGGAAGGTCGCCGCGCGCACCCTCCAGGCGCTCAGCGAGGAGAAGCTCCGCAAGATGCTCGACCCGTACCTCACGGACGAGTCGGGCGAGCCGGCCAAGTCGGAGCAGTGACGTGAGCGCACTGTCCACGCTCGCCACGGCGGGAACCAACGGCACCGTGCTCAACGGCGCCCTGCTGGTGGCCCTGCCCATCGCGTTGCTCGGCGGCCTCGTCTCCTTCTTCTCGCCCTGCGTCCTGCCGCTCGTCCCCGGCTACCTGTCGTACGTGACCGGGGTCACCGGCACCGACCTGGCCGAGGCCCGGCGCGGGCGGATGGTCGCGGGCGCCTCGCTCTTCGTCCTCGGCTTCACCGCCGTGTTCGTCTCCAGCGGCGCGCTGTTCGGCTACTTCGGCCAGACGCTCCAGGAGAGTCAGGGTGTCCTGACCAAGGTGCTGGGCGTGCTCATGATCCTCATGGGCGTCTTCTTCATGGGCCTGATGCCATGGCTCACCCAGCGCGAGTTCCGCTTCCACAAGAAGCCCGTGAACGGCCTGATCGGCGCTCCCGTGCTGGGCGCGCTGTTCGGCATCGGCTGGACGCCCTGCATCGGCCCGACCCTCGCGTCCGTACTGGCGCTCTCCGCCGACCAGGGCACGGCCGGCCGCGGCGCGATACTGACCGTCGCCTACTGTGTCGGCCTCGGCGTGCCCTTCGTGCTCGCCGCGGTCGCCTTCCGCAAGGCGCTCGGCGCCTTCGGCTGGATCAAGCGCCACTATGTGTGGGTGATGCGGATCGGCGGCGTCATGATGATCGCGACCGGACTGCTGCTGCTGACCGGAGTATGGGACAGCATCGTGCAGGACATGCAGACCTGGTCCAACGGCTTCACTGTAGGGATCTGACCGATGAGCAAGACCACCACGGGAAAGACCCCGACGGGCACCCCGGAAAGCACCGCGCGGGACACCCCGCCGGCCGGCGAGGACCAGGACCTCGGCGCCGCCGGCTCGCAGCTCTCCACCGCGCCCAAGGAGGAGGCCCCCAACCTTCCCTCCCTCGGCGTCATCGGCTGGTTCCGCTGGTTCTGGCGGCAGCTCACCTCGATGCGGGTGGCGCTGCTGCTGCTCCTGCTGCTGTCGCTGGGCGCGATCCCCGGCTCGCTGATCCCGCAGAGCGGTGTCGACGAGCTGAAGGTCGAGGAGTTCCGCGAGAACCACGACGTCCTCGGGCCCCTCTACGACAACCTCGGCCTCTTCCACGTCTACAGCTCGGTGTGGTTCTCCGCGATCTACATCCTGCTGTTCGTCTCCCTCATCGGCTGCATCGTCCCGCGCACCTGGCAGTTCGTCGGCCAGCTGCGCGGCCGTCCGCCCGGCGCGCCCCGGCGCCTGACCCGGCTGCCCGCGTACACCACCTGGCGCACGGCGGCCGAGCCCGAGCAGGTCCGTGAGGCCGCGCTCGCCCTGCTGAAGAAGCGCCGCTTCCGCGCCCACACCGTCGGTGACGCCGTCGCCGCCGAGAAGGGCTATGTACGCGAGGCCGGCAACCTGGTCTTCCACATCGCGCTGATCGTGATGCTGATCGCCTTCGCCTGGGGCCAGCTGTTCAAGTACGAGGGCAACAAGCTGATCGTGGAGGGCGGCGGCTTCTCCAACACGCTCACCCAGTACGACGACTTCAAGTCCGGCAACCTCTTCGACCCGGACCACGACCTCGCCCCCTTCAGCTTCAGCCTGAAGGACTTCCACGGCACGTACGAGCCGAGCGGACCCAACCGCGGCACCCCGCGCATCTACGAGGCCAAGGTCGACTACAGCGAGGGCGCCTACGGCGGGGAGAAGTCGACCACCATCGAGGTCAACGAACCGCTGGAGATCGACGGCTCGAAGGTCTACCTCGTCAGCCACGGCTACGCGCCCGTCCTCACCGTCCGGGACGCCAAGGGCAACGTCGTCATGGACAAGGAGGCGACCGCCCTGCTGCCGCTGGACTCCAACGTCACCTCCTCCGGCGCCGTCATGGTCCGCGACGGCTACCGCAACGCCGAGGGCGAGAAGGAGCAGCTCGGCTTCAACGCGTTCTTCGTGCCGACCTACGGCGGCGAGGGCAGCGCGATGTACTCGACCTTCCCGGCGCTGCTCAACCCGACGCTCGCGCTCTCCGCCTACCACGGCGACCTCGGCGTCGACGCGGGCTTCCCGAAGAGCATCTACCAGCTCGACAAGACCAACCTGGAGGAGTTCAAGGACTCCGACGGCGAGCTGTTCAAGAAGCTGCTGAAGCCCGGCGAGACCATGACCCTCCCGAACGGCGCCGGCACGGTCACCTTCGACGGCGTGCGGGAGTGGGCCGGCTTCCAGGTCACGGAGCAGCCCGCCAGCGGCTGGGCGCTCGCCGGTGCCGTCGCCGCCATCCTGGGCCTCGCCGGTTCCCTGTTCATCCAGCGCCGCCGCGTCTGGGTGCGGGCCGTCGAGGGCCCCGACGGGGTCACGGTCGTGGAGATGGCCGGCCTCGGACGCAGCGAGTCCGCGAAGCTCCCCGAAGAGCTCGGCGACCTCGCCGGTGTCCTGTACGAACAGGCCCCCGACGCGCCCGAGGCGTCCGACGCGCCCCGCGACGACGACGCACCGAAGAACGACGACGCCACCCCCGATTCCCCCGACACCCACGTCGTACCTGCCGAAGGGGCTGAGAAATGACTCTCGCCGCCGCAACCCATCTGGCCGCCGCGGCCAACGAGGACCTCGCGAACCTCAGCAACACGCTGATCTACTCCGCGATCGCGGTCTACACGTTGGCCTTCCTGGCGTACATCGCCGAGTGGACCTTCGGCAGCCGCAGCAAGGTGGGCCGTACGGCCGCCGCGCTGACCGCCGACACCGACGCCAAGGCGAAGACCGCCCCGGCCGTCACCGTGAACAAGGCCGGCGGCACCGCCGTACTGGAGCGGCCCAAGGTCGTCGTGCGTGCCGCGACCGGCACCCGCGACGTACCCGACGGGCCGGGCGCGCACGGCGGCACCGAGAAGGGCGACCTCTACGGACGGATCGCCATCTCGCTCACGGTGCTCGGCTTCGCCCTCGAGGCCGGCGGCGTGCTCGCCCGCGCCCTGTCGGTGAAGCGGGCGCCGTGGGGCAACATGTACGAGTTCAACATCACGTTCACGACGGTCGCCGTCGGCGTGTACCTCCTGCTGCTCGCACTGAAGAAGAACATCCGCTGGCTCGGCCTTCCGCTGATCACCATGGTCATCCTGGACCTCGGTATCGCCGTCAAGGTCCTGTACACCGCCAGCGACCAGCTGGTCCCCGCGCTCGACTCGTACTGGATGTACATCCACGTCTCGACCGCGATCTTCTGCGGCGCGGTGTTCTACGTCGGCGCGATGGCCACGGTCCTGTACCTCTTCAAGGACAGCTTCGAGAACAAGCTCGCCTCCGGCGGCAAGCCCGGCCGCTTCGCCAACTCCGTCCTGGACCGGCTGCCCGCGGCCGCCAACCTCGACAAGTTCGCCTACCGCGTCAACGCCGCCGTCTTCCCGCTGTGGACGTTCACGATCATCGCGGGCGCGATCTGGGCGGGCGACGCCTGGGGCCGCTACTGGGGCTGGGACCCCAAGGAGACCTGGTCCTTCATCACCTGGGTCGCCTACGCCGGCTACCTGCACGCCCGCGCCACCGCCGGCTGGAAGGGCCGCAAGGCCGCCTACCTGGCGCTCGCCGCCTTCGCCTGCTGGCTGTTCAACTACTACGGCGTCAACATCTTCGTCTCCGGCAAGCACTCCTACGCGGACGTGGGCCTGGGCGCCCTCCAGTCCGTCGGTTTCTGAACCAGGAGCCTCACGAGGCCGGTTCGCCGCGACCCAGGTCGCGGGGGACCGGCCTCCGCCGTCTTCCGCCGGACGGCCTCGGGCGTGCCCGGGCGGTGACGAGGACGTAGCCGAGATGCTCGTCGGCCCTGGCCACCTGCTCCAGCACCGGGGCGACCCGTTCGACGGCGTCGTGTCCGTACGCGTCGGTCAGGCCGGGGCGGCGGCTGTCGAACTCACGCCGGGTCCGGGGGCCGCTGTGGCACGTGTACCGGTCCAGGTCCTCGACCTCCAGGATCTCGAACCCGGCCGCGCGGAGAAGCTCGAGGAGCCGTGAGCGGGTGCTCAGGTGCACGGAGGGGACGTCGTCCATCCACGGCTCGGCCTCCCGCCCGGTCGGCTCGGCCTCCGTTCCGGTCGGCCCCGCCTTCGTTCCCGACGCCTCGTCCGGCGGCAGGACCATGTCCACCACCGCCAGCAGCCCGCCGGGGCGCAGGCAGCGGGCCGCTTCGGCGAACGCCGCCGCCTTGCCTTCGGCGGCCGTGTCGGGCAGGTGGGAGACGACCTCCATCATCAGGGCGCGGTGGAAGGCGTCCGCGGGCAGCGGCAGCCGTCTGGCGTCACCGGTTTCGAAGGAGATTCGGCCCGGGGCCGCCGCGCCCGCCGCCAGTCGCCGCGCGGCGGCCACCTGACCAGGGGTGGCGTCGACGCCGGTCACGGAGCACCCCGTCTCCTCGGCCAGGAGCACCGCGGGCTGGCCCGCGCCGGACCCGATGTCGAGCAGGGCGTGGTCCGGGCCGAGCCGGAGTCGTCGCCCGGCCGTCCGGGTGAGCCGGTCGGCGGCTTCCGCGTACGTGGCGGGGTCCGCGCTGCCGGTGAAGTAGCCCTTGTGCATGGCCCGGGTGCCCAGCACCGCGTGGGCCAGTTCGGCGTGGGAGTCGTAGTAGTCACCGATGGTGTCCAGCAGCTGGTCCGGCGTCATGACGGGCGGCTTCCCTTCAGGGCGTGGGCGGGGTCGGCCTTGTTCCCGGGCGACGTGAAGCGGCGGTTGGCCGCCCTGCGGGCGTAGCCGAGGGCGAGGCCGGCGCCCGCGGCCGTCACGCAGGCCAGCCGCCCTCTCAGGGCGGGGGCGTGGAAGACGTCGTGGCGGGAGTGCGGGACCTGACGCAGGACGCACCGGGCCATACTCACGTACTGCCGGGGCAGCTCCCGTGCGTCGGCGTCCGCCCAGCGCCACCAGTCGGCGGCCCGGTCCAGGTGGCCACGCGCGCGCTCGGCCTCGAAGCGCGCAAGGTCGCGCAGTCTGTCCGTCATACGGCGGTCCCGGGCGGCGGCCTCCAGCTCGGCACGGTCGAGCCCGAACGCCTTGAGGTCGTCGAGGGGGAGGAAGAGCCGGCCGTCCGCGAGGTCCTCACGGAGATCGCGGAGATTGTCCGTGAGCTGGAGACCGAGGAGGGCGGAGACGGCGTGCTCCCTGGCTTCCTCGCTGTGGTGGGCGCGAGAGCCCAGCAGGGCGTTGAGCCACATGTTGTGCTCGCCGCCGGTGCTGCGGATGTGCCGCTCCAGGTCCGCGAAGGAGGCGTACTCGGTGACGCGCAGGTCCGCGCCGATGTTCGTCAGGGCCAGCTCGACGGATTCGCGGGGGATGTCCCAGACGCGGGTGAAGTGCGCGAAGGCGCGGCCGAAGGCCCGGCCGAGGCGGTCCTGGCGCGAGGACGGCGGCCCGGTCCAGGGGTCCTGGCCGTCCAGGAGCGCGAAGAAGTCGCGGGTGTAGGCGTCGTAGCGGACCATGCGCTCCGGGACCGGCACACGGGCGTCGTCGATGAGGTCGTCGACGTGTATCGAGAGCGCGAGGATCGCGTCCCAGTAGGGGCGTCTGCCGGGGGGCAGCAGCTGGCGGAGCGGGAAGTAGTGCGCCACGAAGTTGCGGCGGAGGAAGGATCCGCACGCTGCGTAGGCGCGGCAGAGTTCCGGGTCTCGCAGGTTCGCCGCCCGGATGTCCTTGGCGGTCACGCGGTCCCCCGCGTCAGGGTCCAGGTGTCGTACAGCGTGTGCGGGCCGGAGGGCGCGGACGTGTAGTTGTCGTGGACCTCGACTCCGGTGAAGCCGTGTTCGGCGGCCAGGCGGCGGACGGTGTCGTGGGGCAGCCGGTAGAAGCGGTGCAGGTCCCGGGTACGGACCCAGGACTCCCCGGCACCGCCCCCGGCACGGCCCTCGATGCCGTCCCCGGCACGGTGGAACTGGCTGTAGGCCATGTCGAAGTGGGCACTGTCGGCCGCCGTGGTGAAGGTCCAGATGTAGGAGGTGTCCTCCATCTCCAGTGCCATGACGCGCGGTTCGGCCGGGTCGAAGAGCTTGGCGAAGAACCCGGCGCCGTAGACGTCGAAGACGAACGTCCCGCCGGGCGGGAGCAGGCGGGCCACGGCGGCGAGGGTGGCGTCGATCCGCTGCTCCGAGAGGTAGTTGAACCCTCCGGCGGCGCTGATGACGGCGTCGAACTCGCCGGCTTCGGCCGGGATCTCCGGCAGCTCGGACAGGAGCAGGGTGGTGTCCGCGCCCAGCCGCCGCCGGGCCTGCTCCAGCATCGCCGGTGACCGGTCCAGTCCGGTCACGGTGTAGCCGCGCCGGGTGAGTTCGGAGAGCATCAGGCCGGTACCGCAGCAGATTTCCAGCACCCGGCGCACCGAATGGGGCCCGGGCTCCCAGAATGCCTGGAGGAAATCGGCCATGTGGCCGCGTGCGGATTCCTGTTGCTCCGTGACGGCCCATTCGGCCAGCCGGTCGTACGATGCCGCGAGGTTGGCGTAGGGATCGGTGTGGGCGAGTGCTTCGGTGCTCATGGGGACTTCCCTTATCGTGTCGTGGTTTCGACGGCGAGATCGACGGGCCGGATGAGGGCATAGGCCTGTCGTGCCGATACCGCGAGTCCGGTGCGCCTGGAGAAGATCAGGTCGGCGAGCGGAAACGGGCGGTGGTAGAAGGTCAGGGAGGACGGCGCGTCGAAGATGTCCGCGGAGGCGACGAAGAAGGGGAGTTCCGCGAGCAGGTAGCGCAGTCCTGTCTCGACCTCGTCGTCGGTGGGCTCCGTCGCCGGGCGCCGGGACAGCAGCACCTCCCGGCTGGCGGCCCGGCAGGCCGCCCTCAACTCCGCGTCCGTGAGCAGGGCCGCCTCGCACTCCGCGAGCGCCTTCCGGTACGCGGCCCGGTCGGTGAGCTCGGACATCAGATGGGCGCCGTCGCCGCCGCGTGGGCCGCCCGCGGCGGTCCAGGCGCGGGCGACGCGGTTGCGCAGCACGTTGATCTCGGCCCGTACCTTGCCGGCCGCACGATCGGGTGCGTAACCGAGAGCGGTGAAGGTGTGAATCAGCGCGGCGTCCGGGACGACTACGTCCACCCGCGCGAAATTGCCGCTGAGCCACCGAAGCAGATCGGTGAGCAGGGCGACCCGGAAATAGCTGTTTCCCGGGCTTACCCCGAGAACGACATGCTCCTTGCGAGCGCAAATCGAAGCACATTGCTCCGTCAGTGGCTCAAGTGAAAAGCTTGCGGGTTCCGACACGTTGGAACATTACACAGCTGATGCGATTCGCAAACTCTGACCGACGCCTGACGGGTGAGGGAGGCAATAGGGGAGGGGTGGACGGCAATTACTGGGCACGTGGACGGGCGACGCTCGTGACGATGTCCCGCAGCCGTTCGACGTACAGCCGCAGGTTCTTGTGCGCGATGTCGGTGTCCGGGTAACGGCTCGCGAACCACAGTCCCTCCGGGAGCCGGGTGACCCACGCGCAGACCTGGTCGCCGTACGACACCCTGAGCAGCGCGTACGCCGTCTGGTCCGCCCACTGACCGGCGCCGGGGACGTCGCGGGCGTCGACGTACGACACGATCGAGTACAGGTCGGGCGAGGTCGGGTGGAACTCCGTGCCGAGCAGGCGCAACACCCGGTCGATCGGCATGCGGGCCAGCCGCCGGTTGGCCCGCAGTTCGGCGCGGACGGCACGCAGGGCGCTCGGGAAGTCGCGGGCCCGCGCCACGGGGATCTCGATCGGCGCACCACCGACGTACCAGCCCACGGAATCCGACCACTGGGACCGCGACCTGGTGTGGAACGGCACGACCGTGCGGTAGACGGGCTCCCCGCCGATCTCGTGGACGACGAGCGCGGTGGCGGCCAGGACGCCGACCAGGCTGCCGCCGTAGGGGCGGCAGTACGCCTCGAAGGCGGCGGCGTCCGCCGCGTCCACCAGCGGCTCGCGCAGCAGCCGCTGCTCGGGCAGCGCGTCGCCGGGCCGCACGCCGAGATCGACCGGGAAGGACGGCAGCCGTCCGTCGCACCGCTGGATGAACTCCCGCCAGCGGGCGACGATGTCGTGGGCGCCGTCGATCCGGTCCGCGTCCGCCCGCTCGGCCTCGCAGAAGTCGACGTAGCTGCCGACCCGCGGCTGCGGCACGGTCCGGCCCTCGACGCCGGCCGCGTACAGCTCGTGGATCTCGGCGGGGATGCGGTAGATGGAGTAGGCGTCGACGTTGCTGTGGTCGAAGGCCATGTAGACGCTGACGCCGTCGTCGCGGACGACCGCCGTGTAGATGAGGTTGGGCCAGCGCAGCGCGTCCGCGACGTGGTCGAAGCGGTCCCGGAGGTGGCGGGCCAGGTCGGTGGCGTCCGGGAAGTCGCCGACGTCCGTACGGCGCAGGGACACGGCGTCCGCGTCCAGGGTGAACCGGCGCATCGTGTCGCCGGCCTCACCACTCCAGCGGAAGCCGCTGCGCAGCGTCTCGTGCCGCAGCGTCCAGGCGCGCAGCGCCTCCTGGAGCACGTCGAGGTCGACCGGGCCCGGGATGTCGAAGGCCGTGCCGAGCCAGGTCGGCACGGAAAGGCCGTCCTCGCGCATCGACCGGGCGGTACGGATGTGCGACTCCTGGATGTACGCCGGCGGCCTCGTGTCCTCGGGCAGCGACGCCGCGATGTCGAGGGTCCTGGGACTGAGCGTCCATTCGACGAGGCGCCCGGGCCGGATCTCGCAGCGCTGGATGTCGGTCATTCGCACGAGGGGGGTCTCCGTTCGCAGATGTAGGCAGACCCGACCAAGGGAATGCCGTGTCCGCGACCGCGCACCTGGTGTGTCGGCACGGTTCAACGGAACGGATGGCTCCTCGAACGGCGGTACGGCCTCCGCTAGGGGGCCGTCGTCCCTTCCAGGGACGGGGCCATGGTGCCCTCCAGGGACGGGTTCGCCGTTCCCTCCAAGGACGGGTTCGCCGTTCCCTCCAGGTAGGCGTGGAGGGCGCCCGCCCCCGCGAGCATCGCCCGTGTCCGCGCGGTGAGCGCCTGCCCGCGCGCCTCGACCGCCGCCCGCAGGGCCGCACTGCCGCCCTCGCGCCGCAGGCCTTCCAGTACGGGGCGGATCTGGTCGAAGAGGTGGTGGCTGCGGCGCAGCACGCGCACGACCCGTGCGTCGCGGACGTCGGAGGGACCGTACACGCGGTACCCGGTGCCGCGTTCCCGCCCCGGCGCGAGCAGCCCCGCCGCCTCCCACACCCGCAGCGCGGACGTCCGTACGCCGATCAGCGCGGCCACCTCGCCGACACGCAACGCGTCCCCGGCCGAGCGCTCCGCCGACGGCTCGGGCTCCTCCCGGGCCAGCGCCTCCAGCGCCTCGCTCGCGGCCCGCAGCGAGACCCGCTCCTCGTGCAGGGCGGCATGCGCGGCGTCGACCAGGGCGAGCGCGCCGGGGACGTCCCCGTCGTGCACGGTCCGCATGATCCGCGTCGCCGTCAACGGCTCGTACCCCTTGCGCAGGGTCCGGTACGTCAGCAGCGCGTGCCGGTGCACCTCGCCGAAGACGCGGTACCCGGACTCGGTCCGCTCGGCCGGGGGCAGGACACCGGCGTCCTCGTAGTTGCGGATCTGCTGCGTCGAGAGACCGGCCGACCGGGCCAGGTCGACGGTGCGGAGACGGCGGTCGTCTGGCGTCACGGCCCGCAGCCTAGGGCAGCCGGGTCCGTCAGATGATCTCCTTCTCCTCGGTGACCATCACGGCCACCGAGTCCATGTCGATGAAGCGTGCTTCGTCGGGGTTGACCAGCGTCCGGTAGTTGTCGGAGGCGAAGAAGGCGTCGTGGTCCTCCCAGCCCTCGAACCAGATCTCCGTCAGGCCGTCGTAGGCCCGGTCCGGATAGTTCCCGGCGGGGACCGGGTGGGACACGGTGTACTTGCGCACGTGGCGCTCCGCCTCCGGGATGGAGGTGAACAGCGGCGCGTGCCGGTCCCGGTGGTGCTCGACGAAACGCTCGTACGACATTCCCTCGACGCGGTTGATCATGAAGATGAGCTTCAGCATGGAGTTAACCTAAAAGCTCACATCAATGTGAGGGTCAAGTGCGCGGCAGTCTGGAAGGATTTCGGCATGCGGATCGGTGAACTGTCCGCCCGGACGGGAGCCAGTCGCCGGTCGCTGCGCTACTACGAGGAGCAGGGCCTGCTCGTCAGCTCCCGCTCGCCCAGCGGACAGCGCCACTACGAGGAGGAGCACGTCCAGCGGGTGCGCCTGGTGCGGGCCTTCCTGGCGGCGGACATCTCCAGCGGCACCATCGCCGAGATGGTGCCCTGCATGTCCGAGCCGAGCGAGGACGGGGCACGGCAGGCGCTGGAGATCATGGCCCGCGAGCGGGCCCGGCTGTCCGGCGCCATCGACGGCCTCGCGGCCGCCAGGGACGCGCTGGACCGCCTCATCCAGGACAACCACGCGTACCTGGCACGGTCGGCGGACGACCGCGCCTGAACCGGGGGTTCGGGTCACCGTGTGGACCAGTGGACGCCGCCCGGCTCAGGCGCGGCACTCCAGTACCGCGTAGTCGGCGAAGCAGCGCCGGTAGCGGGTGTGCCGGGTCTCCTGCGTGTGCCCGCGCTGCCACTCCTCGACATCCGCCGGGGCGGGGCACGGGCCGGACGTGGCACCGCAGTCGGCTTCGTCGCCGGACACGCAGTGCGCCTGGTACTCGGGGAGCGCCGACGGGTCCTGGACGATCGTGAACGGTACGTAGCGGAAGAGCCGACGGCCACGGTGTTCATGACGCTGGTGCCGGGCCAGCAGTACATCGGCGTCGGTCTCGGCGCTGCCGTCACCGGTGGCACGCGCGTGTGCGCGCCGCTCGGCCAGCCGGGCACAGGTGGCGCAGCCGGTGACCGGCTCGGGCGGCGGTCCGGCCTTGACCAGCGGTTCGGCTGTCAACGCGCCGGTAAGGAAACGGTTGTTGGCCGCCCAGACGCCGGCGCTCAGCCGTTCCTCGGCCGTCGCCGCCCGGATCAGCGCCGGGTCCGCCTGCCACTCCCGGCCACCGCCGATGGGCCGCAGCATCGCGCAGGGACCCGCCGTTCCCCGGTACTCGCCGACCCTGCGGGTGCGCGGGTCGTAGACGAGCGTGCCGGGTTTCACCGATTCCACCGGTTCCATCCTCAACCTCCGTCACTCTGGGTGTATTGAGGTTCGCCGAGGGGGATCGTCGCCATCAACGCTTGACGCGTGACACTCGCCCCTTGTCACGAAGGAGGAGAGGCCGTGGGCCGACGCAACACCGGTGGCTCGGGCGCCAGTACGGCCGCGGTCTTCGGCGAGGTGCTGCGGCACTTCCGCGAGGCCGAGGGGCTCACGCAGGAGGGGCTGGCGGTCCGCATCCCCTGCGACCGGTCGCACATCGCCCGGGTGGAGGCGGGGACGCGGGTGCCTCAGGACACGTTCGCGAAGACGTGCGACGAGTTGTTGAGCACGGGTGGAGTGCTGGCGCGGTTGTGGGGGCGGATCGACTGGTATCCGGAGGTGGAGCATCCGGACTGGTTCCGGCGCAGAGCGGAGATGGACGCCGTCGTCGTCGCTCTGCGGGAGTACCAGGAGCGGTTGGTACCCGGCTTGTTGCAGACGGAGAGCTACGCGCGTGCACTCTTCGGGCGGGTGACGGACGGCGAGGAACTGGAGGAACGTGTCCGGGCACGACTGAGTCGACAGCAACGCTTCCTGGCGGACGGCGGCCCCTCCTACGTCGTCGTCATGGACGAGAGCTGCTTGCGCAACATGGTGGGCAGCCCTGAGGTCATGCGGGATCAGTGCGCGGCGCTGCTGGAGCTCGGGCGCCGTCCCAACATCCGTATCCAGATCGCTCCGGCTGCCTATCCGGAGCTCTTGCGCCCCAACGTCTCCATGTCCTTGATCGAGCTGCCCGAGGGGGAGCGTTGGGTGTACTCGGAATCGCTCGACCGAGGCCATTTCAACAGCGATCCGACCGCTTACACGCAGCACAGCCACACCTATGATGTGCTCAGGGCGGACTCACTTTCGGCTCGCCAGACGGTCGCCGTCATCGGCGACGCGATGGAAGGGTACGAGAAGCATGGGAAGCCACGAAGCCGGCGCGACGACCTGGACCAAGAGCAGCTACAGCGGGGAAAACGGCGGAAACTGCGTCGAAGTGGCCCTCGGTATCCCCGCCGCCGTCCCCGTCCGGGACAGCAAGAACCCTGACGGTCCCGCCCTGTTCATCGCCCGCGAGGCCTGGTCCGCGTTCACCTCGGCGCTGCGCTGACACCGGCACTCGGGTTTCCGCGTCACGGAGATTCGGGCGATTTCCAATAAGAACCACTTGGGAGAAAGAACCCCACCAAGCCCCACCCCTCCCGCCCACGGCGTCGGCTCACTCGCTCGGGTGAACATCGCCGGTTGGGCTGGCTTTCGGGGTCCCCAACTCCCTTACGCTCAGCGCATTAACCGCTGACATATGTCAGCCCCCGTCGCGGAGTTGCGTCCTCGACGAGGGCCTGACCACCGAGGAAGTTAGGGCTTCCTGATGGGTACCCAAAACCTTAGCGTGCCTCCGCGCGCCCAGTCCGCCGATGGCGACAACCCGCCCCGTTCGGGCGTCGTCCACGACAACGTCCGACACACCGCCAACTTCACCGTGGTCGGAAACCACCTCGCCCAGCACCCGGACCTCTCCCTGCTGGCGAGAGGCCTGGGCCTGTACATCCAGTCGGTGCGCGTCGGCACCCCCGTGGACATCAAGAGCCTCACCGCCCGCTTCAAGGAGGGCGCGGTCCGTATCGGCGCGGCCCTGCGCGAGCTGGAGGCCCACGGCTACCTCCGCCGGGAACGCGAACGCGCCGCCGACGGCCGTGTCGTCACCCGCACCGTCTCCTGCAACGACCCTCGGGCCCGGCGCCGAGCAACAGGCCCCGCCTGTCCCGCCCGGCCGGCAAACCCGGCACGACCCGAACGCACGGCGTCCGAGCGAGCGCCTCGCCCGAGTGGCACAGGCGGCGTCCGCAAGGCGCTCCCCGCCGTACCGCAGCCCAGCAGCAAGGCACCCGTGCTTCTCCAGGCGGCGGTCGATCTCCTCGCCGACCTGCGACGACACGACTCCAGACTGCTGCTCTCCGCGACCGACACGGCCCACCTGGCTCCCGGCGTCGCCGCCTGGCTGGAACGGGACATCCGCACCACAGCCGTACGACACGCCCTGACCACCGGCCTGCCGGACGACCCTCTGCGCCGTCCTGCCGCTCTCCTCGCTCACCGCCTCACCGACGGACTGCCGCCCCCGGCCCCCTACCGCGCCCCGGCGGCTGCGTCACCGCATCCCGTCCGACATCCGCTCCAGAACTGCGAGGGCTGCGACCGAGGCTTCCGGGCCCCCGAGACCGAACCCCGTTGCCGTGCCTGCCGAGACCTGGCCGCAGCCCAGTCCTGAACCAGTAAGGAAACCCATGGTCAGCCCGCCCCACGAGGCGATGCACCGCATCTTCCAGCACGACCCCGGCCTGTTCAGCCGTGTCTCGCACTATCTCGGAATCGACATCCCCAAGCCCGTCGGTGCAACGGCTCTGCCGACCGACCTCACCGAGGCCAGCCCCGTCGAACGCCGCGTGGACACGCTCCTGCGCTTCGAGACGGCAGAGCAGGACGCGTTCCTCCTGGCCGTGGAGGCCCAGGGCAAGAAGGATCCGGACAAGCCGGCGAGCTGGGCGTACTACGTCTCGTACCTGTGGACGAAGTACCGACTGCCCACCGCTCTCCTGGTCGTCTGCCAGGACCACCGGACGGCGAAGTGGGCCCAGCAGGCGGTGAGCAGCGGACCGGCCCAGTTGCCCACGCTCACCCTGCGGCCCCTGGTCGCCGGCCCGCACAACATGCCGGTGATCACCGACCCGGACGAGGCCCGAGCCGACCTGGTGCTGGCCAGTCTGGCGGCCATCACACACGCCGCCGAACCGGTCATCAATGGGATACTGAAGGCCCTGTCCACCGCGTTGCAGGACGCGCCCGAAGACGTCGCGTCCCCCATCATCGAATTCACCGCTCAGGGCATGGGCAACCGCCCGGCCAAGCACCTCTGGAGGAACCTGGTGGCCGTGGACCTCTCCTTCTACAAGTCCTACATCTCCGAAGAAATCCGCGATGAGGGCCGTGAGCAGGGCCGTGAGCAGGGCCGTGAGCAAGGCCGTGAGCAAGGCCGCGCGCAGCAGGGCGCACTGGATGTCCTGCTGGTCCTGGAGCAGCGAGGTCTCGACGTCTCCGACGACGTGCGCACGCGCATCACGGACTGCGGTGACCCCGAGGTCCTCCGGCACTGGCTCGCCCGCGCGGTCACCGTGTCAGCGGCCGAAGCGGTCTTCCGAGACGAGTGACCCGGCGTCCCGGTCGAGGGCCGGGCACCATCGAGACGTCCGCCGCGTACACCCGCTGATCCGGCGGCCCGCCACCCCCGTAGGCGGGCCGCCACGAGCGGTCGGCGCTAGGCGACGCCGCCGTACGTGCAGCCGGTCGCGCCCTTCATCGCCCAGTTCATGTACCGGGAGGTCTCCGGGCCGAACACGCCGTCCGCGGCGATGCCCTTGCTCCGCTGTGCCTCCTTCACCTTGTTGACGGTGGCAGGCCCGTACATGCCGTCCACGTCCACGTCAGCGCCGGGGAAGCACCTGTTCAGCGACCGCTGGAGTTGCTTGACGGCCGTGTTCTGGCTGCCACCGTTGAAGCCGTCACCGCTGGAGAGGAGACAGTTGACGTTGCGGCTGCCGTTCGCCGTGGTCGGCTTGAGGTACTCGCCGTACTGGTTGGAGTACGTCGAGGTTCCCTGGCAGTGGGTGGCGGCCTGGGCGGTACCCGCCGTGCCGACGACCGCGCCGGTGGCGACCAGTCCGAGGGTGGCGAGGGATGCCGCGGTACGGCGTATGTTCATGGAGGTCCTTCCATCAAGAACGGAATCGGTGGGGCCCGCCTCGCGGTGGGCGAGGCCGAGGTGGTGGACGGCCCGTGCGGGCGGTCCCGTCAGCTACGTCAGCTACGTCAGCTACGGCACGCGTCGCCGCCACTGCCGAAGTTCTCCGACCACCAGCGCATGGCGTCACGGGTGTCGGGCCCGTACACGCCGTCCACCGCGACGCCGTACTTCGCCTGCGCGTACCTCACCGCCTGTGCGGTCTTCGGTCCGTAGATGCCGTCCACGACGACGTTGTTCTGCGTCCACGAGTTCACACACCGCTTCAACGACCGCTGGAGGGCCTCCACCGCGTAGCCCTGGTTGCCCTGGGAGAGGAGACAGTTCGTGGACCAGCTGTTCGTGGACGGCTGGTTCGCGTAGTAGTGGCTGCCCATGTTCGTCAGCACCGCCGTCGTGCAGGTCGAGGCGGCGTGCGCGGCGGGCGCGGTGGCGATGCCTGCTCCGAGGAGGCCCGCGGAGACCGCGAGGACACTGGTGGCACCGACGAGCTTCTTTCTGAGGTTCATTCGTCTCCAGACTCCTGCTCCTGTGTCGAGGGCCCGGCCGGCGGGACCCTCGCCCGGCGGTGTCGATCCTGGGTTCGCACCCACCGATGAGCAAGCACTCCGAGACGTCCCGGGAGACTCCGGGACGTCTCGGGAAGCCTCGGAGACGTCCCACCCGGTGACCTGTGCCGATTCCGCCGGAGCTGGGACGGGGGACGGCGTCGGGTTCGGGGGACGAGGTGCGGCTGCCCCTATGCTTGGCCTGCCCGTACGGGGAGAGAACGGGCGGCAACCGCACGCCGGGAGGCATCTGTGTCAGCGCTGGAGCCGGACGATCCGCGCTCCGTCGGGGAGTACCGCTTGCTGAGCCGGCTGGGTGCGGGCGGCATGGGCCGGGTCTTCCTCGGCCGCTCCCCGGGCGGACGGCTCGTCGCGGTCAAGGTGGTGCACGGCGAACTGCTGCGCCGGCCCGAGTTCCGCGACCGCTTCCGCCGCGAGGTCGAGGCGGCCAGGCGGGTCAGCGGGGCCTTCACCGCACCGGTCATCGACGCGGACCCGGACGCGCCCCTGCCCTGGCTGGTCACCAGCTACATCGCCGGGCCGTCGCTGGACCAGGCGGTCGCCGAACGGGGTCCCTTCGACCCGCGGGCGGTGCTCGCGCTGGCGGCCGGACTGGCCGAGGCACTGGTGTCGATCCACGCCGCCCACCTCGTCCACCGCGACCTCAAGCCCTCCAACGTGCTGCTCGCCGAGGACGGGCCGCGCGTCATCGACTTCGGGATCGTCCGCAGCGTCGACGCCGAGTCGATCACCGGGACCGGGCACATGGCGGGCTCCCCGGGATTCATGTCCCCGGAGCAGGTCAACGGCGACCAGGTCACCTCGGCCAGTGACGTCTTCTGCCTCGGCGCGGTCCTGGCCTTCGCGGCGACCGGCGCCAACCCCTTCGGCAGCGGGCCGACCCCCGCGCTCCTCTACCGCGTCGTGCACAACGCCCCCGACGTGGACGCCGTCACCGATCCGGCCCTGCGTGCCCTGATCGGCGACTGCCTGGCGAAGGACCCGGCCCGCCGTCCGACGCCGCGCGAGATCCTCGCCCGGATCGGCCCGCCGGCCGACGAGAGCGCGACGGCCCTGCCGTACGCCGGTCAGCGGACGGCGTTCCTCCGTCCGACCGGTACGGACGCGACGCCCACCGCGGTCAATCCGTCCCCCGCGATGCCCACCCTGGTCAACCCGTCTCCCGCGATGCCCCCGGCGCATCCGGCGCATCCGGCGTCCCGGGTGGACCAGGCGCATCCGGGGCATCCGGCGACCCGGGTGGACCGGGCGCACCCCGCCACCCGCGTCGACACCGCGCGGCCGCCGGTGGCCGGCCCTCCGGACGTACGCCCGACCGCGCCGAGCGCGCGCGGAGGCCGCAGCCGGCGCGCCTTCCTGTTCTCCGGCGCGGGAGCGGTCGCCGCGCTCGGCGTCGGGACGGGGTTCTGGCTCAACCGGTCGGGGGCCTCCGACGAAACCGGCACCGCGCCCGCGCCCGCACCCTCGTCCCCGCCGTCCTCCGCCGCCCCCCTCCCGGGCCCCGTCGGGCACTGGCCCCTCGACGAGGCGTCGGGGGCGGTCGCGCGGGACACCGCCGGCGGACACCCAGGCGCCGCGACCGGCGTCGCGTGGCAGCCCGGCGGGGGCGGCGCCGCCTTCGACGGGACCGGCAGCCAGATCGTGACCGAGGGGCCGGTGCTGAAGACGGGGGCGGGGCGGAGTTTCACGGTCGCGGCCTGGGTCCGGCTCTCCACCGTGCCGGCTGTCTTCGCCACCGCCGTCAGCCAGGACGGCGGCACCGCCAGCGGTTTCTACCTCCAGTACTCCAGCGCGGACAACGGCTGGGCCTTCGCCCGCCCCGGCCTGCGCGCCGTCGGCCGGACCGAGCCCGCCCCCGGCGTCTGGACCCACCTGACCGGAGTCTGCGACGGCCAGGCCCGCACACTGCGGCTGTACGTCAACGGCGTCCAGGAGGCGGTCGTCGACGACACCGACCCGATCCCCGCCACCGGCGCCTTCATGATCGGCCGGGCGTCCTACGACGGGCAGCCCGCCGACTTCTTCCCCGGCGCCGTCCGGGACGTACGGGCCTTCGACCGGGCGCTCGCCCCCGCCCGGATCAAATCGCTGACACAACACACCTGACGGTCACTCACCAAGTCTGCCCAGAGCTTTACTTGGGGCTGCCATGCTAAAGATGTAGCTTTCGATCTGTGGCCGTGACGGCCCACACTGGAGCTCGCGGCAGCCGGTGAACGGGGAGAGAGTTGAGCGGGGAAGCCGGATTCGGCCTCACGGGCAGTGGCGCCGAGCCGCTGGAGAACGACGATCCACGCCGGATCGGGCCGATCCCGCTGCTGGGACGGCTCGGGGTCGGCGGAATGGGGCGCGTCTATCTCGGCGTCCACGAGGGCCGGTACGCGGCCGTCAAGCAGGTGCTGCCCTCGGTGGCCGGCGAGGACAAGGACTTCCTGCGCCGCTTCGGACACGAGCTGGACAACCTCTCCCGGCTGCCCGCCGAGGCCACCGCGCCGCTGCTCGCGGGCGACCGGGATGCCCGGCCGCCGTGGTTCGCCACCGCCTACGTGCCCGGCATCACCCTGCGTGAGGCCGTCGACCTGCACGGGCCCCTGCCCGCACGGGCGCTGTGGCTCATACTGCGGGACGCCGCCACCGCGCTGGCGTCGGTGCACGCGCTGGACATGGTCCACCGCGACCTCAAACCGTCCAACGCCATGCTCACCCTCGAAGGCCTCACCCTCATCGACTTCGGCGTCGCCCGGGCCGCCGAGCAGAGCCAGCTGACCAGGACCGGCATGGTCGTGGGCACGCCCGCCTACATGTCGCCCGAACAGGCCTCGGGGAAACGGGCGTCGAGCGGTGTCGTCGACGTCTTCGCGCTCGGCTCGGTGATCGCGTACGCGGCCTCCGGCCGGCCACCCTTCGGCGACGAGTCCGGGCACGCCGTGCTGTACCGCATCGTGCACGAGGAACCCGACCTCCAGCCGTTGCGGGAGCTGGACGCCGAACTCGCCGATGTCGTCGAGTCCTGCCTCGACAAGGACCACGAGGGCCGGCCGACGGCGGCCGAGCTGGTGGAGATCGCGGAGCGGCACGGGCCGTTCACTCCGCCCCTGTGGCCCGAGGCGGTGAGCGGTCCGCTGGTCGAGCGGGCGGCTTTCGCCGCGACGGTCCCGGAGCCCGGGCAACTGCCCGAGCCGAAGGAGGAGGCACCGCCCACACCTTCCCTGCCGTCCGTCCCCGTGGTCGCGGGCGGAAAACCGGAGAAGAGCGAGCGGCGTGGCCGTACGAAGGTGCTGGCGTTCGTGGTGCCGGTCGTCGTGACGGGGGCGACGCTCGGTTTCACGCTGCTGCCGTACGTGATGAACGACTCGGACAAGGGCCGGGACGCGGGCGTGCCGCCCGCGGCCGCCGGAACCGCCACTCCGGGCCCCGCGGACTCCGCCACCGGCTCGACCGGCCCGAGCGCCTCCGCTTCCGGCAGTCCTGACGACGGGGAGAAGGACAAGCAGGACAAGGACAAGGGCGAGGAAGAAGAGAAGGACGGGGAGCGGGGCGGGAACGGCACCGCGCCCGGCGGGGACGGGGACGCGGCTGCCGGGGAAGAGGCGTCCGGCGGCGGCTCGGGCTCCGGTGGCTCCGGCGGCTCCTCCGACTCGGGATCCTCCGACGCGGGAGGGGTATCCGGCGCGGGAGGGTCGTCCGGATCGGGAGAGTCCGCCGACTCCGGAACCGGGTCCGGGACGAGTGGGCCGGCCCCCGGCGGCTCGGGAGACGGCGGCTCCGCGTCGGGCAGCTTCATGCTGAAGAACGGATCGAGCGGGAAGTGCATGTACGTCGGTATGCCCATCGACGACGGCAACTGCTCGGGGGACAACGCCGTCTTCCGCTTCCAGAGCACCTCGGGCGGGGCCTTCAGGATCCTCAGCGTAGGAACGGCCCAGTGCATCCACGCCAGGAGCGCGAACGCCTGGCTCGTCAGGGCCGCCTGCGGCCAGGCGGGGGGAGAGTGGCGGGAGGGGGCGAACGGCTCGCTCAGGAACCTCAACACGGGAGGCTGCCTCGATCTCAACCGCCGGGCGTCCATGATCGGCCTGACGACCACGACGTGCACCGGCTCGGCCTCCCAGCGCTGGACCAGGATCTGACCAGGCCCCGAATCGGCTCCTGTCCAGGTCCAGGTCCAGGTCCTGATCAGGGTCTGATCAGGGTCTGACGGGAAGGAGCGTCAGGTCTCGTCCCGCCTGCCACCCTTGCGGTCCTCGTCGTCCTCGGGGCCGCTCCGGCCGGACTCCCGGGGGCCGTCCTCGCCCCGGCTCTCGTCCGCGTCACCGGGCCGGTCGCCCAGGGACTTCAGGAAGTCCGGGTTGTCGTCCGGCGCGACCCACTGCCGCCGCCCGCCGCGCGCCGTTCCCGGGGTCCCGGCCGGCTGCCGCTTCTTGCCGGCGATGAGCCAGGAGATCGAGCCGACCAGCGGGAACAGCAGCACGAGGATCGCCCACAGCGGTTTGGGCATGTGACGGATGTCGGCGTCCTTCGTGCTGATGCAGTCGATGAACGCGTAGACGCTCAACGCGAGTGGCACGAGGAACATGAGCACCCGGAGCATGGGGCCTCTCTCCAGCGGAAGCGAGGGGTGGGGGACGCGTCACGGCCCCCAGGTACAGGGCCAGGGTAGCCGCTCGGGGATACTGGACGGCATGGCTTACGACGATCTTCGCTCCCTGCTCAGGGCCCTGGAGCGCGACGGTGACCTCAAGCGCGTCAAGGCCGAGGTGGATCCCCACCTGGAGATCGGGGAGATCGTCGACCGAGTGAACAAGGCCGGCGGCCCCGCCCTGCTCTTCGAGAACGTGAAGGGCTCCGACATGCCCCTCGCGATGAACGTCTTCGGCACCGACCGCCGCCTGCTCAAGGCCCTCGGCCTGAAGTCGTACTCCGACATCTCGGACAAGATCGGCGGGCTGCTCCGCCCCGAGCTGCCCCAGGGCTTCGTCGGGCTGCGCGAGGCCTTCGGGAAGCTCGGCGCGATGACGCACGTTCCGCCGAAGAAGGTGAAGGGCGACAGCGCCCCCGTCCAGGAGGTCGTCCTGACCGGGGACGACGTGGACCTCGACCGCCTCCCCGCGCTCTTCACGTGGCCGGACGACGGCGGCTCCTTCTTCAACCTCGGCCTCACCCACACCAAGGACCCGGAGACGGGCATCCGGAACCTCGGCCTGTACCGGCTCCAGCGCCACGACAAGCGCACCATCGGCATGCACTGGCAGATCCACAAGGACAGCCGCAACCACTACCAGGTGGCCGCCCGGCGCGGCGAGCGCCTGCCGGTCGCCATCGCCTTCGGCTGCCCGCCCGCCGTGACCTACGCCTCCACCGCCCCCCTCCCCGGCGACATCGACGAGTACCTCTTCGCCGGGTTCCTCCAGGGCAAGCGGATCGAGATGGTCGACTGCAAGACGGTCCCGCTCCAGGTCCCGGCCCAGGCCGAGGTCGTCATCGAGGGCTGGCTGGAGCCCGGCGAGATGCTGCCCGAGGGCCCGTTCGGCGACCACACCGGCTTCTACACGCCGCAGGAGCCGTTCCCCGCCCTGAAGATCGACTGCGTGACGATGCGCAAGCGCCCGCTGCTCCAGTCGATCGTCGTCGGCCGCCCGCCGACGGAGGACGGCCCGCTGGGGAAGGCCACGGAGCGGTTCTTCCTCCCGCTCCTCAAGATCATCGTCCCGGACATCGTGGACTACCACCTCCCCGAGGCCGGCGGCTTCCACAACTGCGCGATCGTCTCGATCGACAAGAAGTACCCCAAGCACGCCCAGAAGGTGATGCACGCCATCTGGGGCGCCCACATGATGTCCCTGACCAAGCTGATCGTGGTCGTCGACTCCGACTGCGACGTCCACGACCTGCACGAGGTCGCCTGGCGCGCGCTCGGCAACACCGACTACGCCCGCGACCTCACCGTCGTCGAAGGCCCGGTCGACCACCTCGACCACGCCTCCTACCAGCAGTTCTGGGGCGGCAAGGCCGGTATCGACGCCACGAAGAAGCTGCCCGAGGAGGGGTACACGCGGGACGGGGGCTGGCCGGACATGGTGCTGTCCGACCCCGAGACGGCGGCGAAGGTCGACCGCCGCTGGAAGGAGTACGGACTGTGACGTCGGCTTCCGCCGCGCTACCGCAGCAGCCGGGGCGCACCAAGGCGTTCCTGCGCCTGGTGATGATCGAGCACTCGGTCTTCGCGCTGCCCTTCGCCTACATCGCCGCCCTCACCGCGATGTACGAGTGGGACGAGAACATCCACTGGGGCCGGCTGCTCCTGGTCACCGTCGCGATGGTCGGCCTGCGCACCTTCGCGATGGCGGTCAACCGGATCATCGACCGCGAGATCGACGCCCGCAACCCGCGCACCGCCCACCGCGAACTGGTCACCGGCGCCATGTCGGTCAGGCACGCCTGGACCGGCGCGCTGGTCGCCCTCGTCGTCTTCCTGGGCGCCGCGGCCCTGCTCAACCCGCTGTGCCTGGCCCTGGCCCCCGTCGCGGTGATCCCGATGGTGGTCTACCCGTACGGCAAGAGGTTCACGAACTTCCCGCAGGCCATCCTCGGTCTCGCCCAGGCGATGGGCCCGATCGGCGGCTGGCTGGCGATCACCGGTGAGTGGTCCTGGGAGGCCGTGATCCTCGGCCTCGCAGTCGGCATCTGGATCGGCGGCTTCGACCTGATCTACGCCTGCCAGGACGTCGAGACCGACCGGCAGGTCGGCGTGAAGTCGGTCCCGGCCCGCTTCGGCATCCCGGCGGCGATCTGGGGCGCCCGCGCCTGCCACACGGTCACCACGGCGCTGTTCGCCTGGTACGCCGTCGCCACCGACGCCGGCGTCCTCTTCTGGCTCGGCCTGCTGATCGTCGCGGGCGCCTTCGTCTACGAGCACACCATCGTGCGCCCGCACGACCTGTCCCGTCTGAACAGGGCGTTCTTCTCGGTCAACGGCTTCATCGGCATCGCCCTGTTCGTGTGCGCGCTGCTGGATCTGCTCGTGCGGGGCCTGACGGTGTGAAGGCCTGGCCGTGGGATGGGTGCGACTCAGGTGACGGGTGAGGCGGGCCACGCCCAGTAGAGCCACCTTCCGGTGAGTGCGCATCGCAAACGCTTTCTGCACGAGGAGGACTGACTGCCCGTCAGGTCGGTCGGACGGGGGGTTCAGGCGCGAGCCAGCCTGTCGGCTGTTTTCCTGGCGGCGCTATGATCCGGGACGTCCCCGCCGCCCACCAGCGGGGACCGGCCCCGGACGCCTTGTCCCGGGGCACGGCCCGGGACGCTTCCGTTGGAAGCGGGCACCACGGGAGAGGACACAAGGGAAGAAGGCCCGGGAGCACGCCCGCAACGAGAGGATTTCCTCCTGTCATGGCGCCGTGGAGATCTCTGCCCGAAGAACTCAGCCCGCCCGCCCGGCGCCTGGTGACCGCGCTTCGGGAGCTGAAGGACCGCACCGGGATGAGTCTGGCCGCGCTGGAGCGGCGCACCCGGTACAGCAGGTCGTCCTGGGAGCGGTACCTCAACGGCAAGAAGCTCCCGCCACGCGAGGCGGTCGCGGAGCTGGCCGCGCTGGCGGGCGAGGACGGCGAGCGGATGTGCGCGCTGCACGGCCTCGCGGCCGGTGACTGGCTCCGTGCTCCTCCACCGAGTGCCTCCTTACCGACCGCACCGGGCCGGGACGAGGCCGACGGGGCAGTGCCCGCCGACGGCCCGGCTCCGGCAGACGGCCCGGCTCCGGCAGACGGGGCGGTCCGGCAGGACGGGGCGGTCCGGCAGGGCGGGAGAGGGCCTGGGGCGTGGGCCCGGCGCCGGGCGCCCTACCTGATATCGCTTCTGATCCTGGCCAGTACGGCCGTCACCGTCGCCGCGACCTGGGACCGCGGCGGGACGAGCCACCGGGAACGGCCGGACGACTTCGTCTTCGAGCCCGGCACCACCTACGACTGCCCGGTGGAACGGAAGGGCGCCTCGCTCACCGCCGGTTACAGCGACACCCGGCGGACCTACCTGCACCAGTTGGTGATCAGCTGGGACGTGGTGGAGGCCCAGTGCCTGCTGGAGTACCACGGCTACCCGGTGGCCGAGGTCGACGGCGCCTACGACGCGATGACGGAACGTGCCGTCAAGCGTTTCCAGGAGGACCGCGGCGGTCTGGTGGTCGACGGGATCATCGGTGAGCACACCTGGGAGGTGCTGCGCCGATGAGCGGGCGGCGTACGGAGTTGGCCGGGCTCGCGGCGGAGTTGGTGGCGCTGAAGAAGCGGACCGGGCTCAGCCTGGGGGCGCTGGCCGACCGGACCTCGGCCAGCAAGTCGGCCTGGCACCGCTATCTCACCGGGCGCAATCTGCCGCCACGCGAAACGGTCGCCGAGTTCTGTGCCCTCGCCGACGAGCCGCCCGCGCACCTGATGGCCCTGTGGGAGGTGGCCGAGACCGAGTGCAGCGGCAGGCAGCGGGGCGGTGACGGGGCCGAACCGGGCACCGACGCGCCAGAGACGCGCCGCCCACCGCAGCGGGCGGCCGACGAGGACACGGACCGTACGCCCCTGACACCCCCGGCACCCCCGACACCCCTGACGCTTCCGACTCCCCCCACTCCCCTGATGCCTGCGATGCCTGCGATGCCTGCGACGGGGGCCACACGGACTGCGCGGGCACCAGAGCGCTCCGGGGCCGGCTCGTCGACGGCCCCGGAGCCGGGCGCGGTGGCGCCCCGCCGATGGCGCCACTGGCACCACTGGCGCCGGATCGGGAAGCGCTGGTGGCCGGTCGGGCTCTCCGCCCTGCTGTCCGCCGTCGTACTCACCGCCGTCCCGCTGGTCCGGGGGCCCGCCGAGCCGGCTCCGGCACCGCCCGGCTGCCGGGGCACGGCGTGCGACGGGGAGGACTCCGAGTCCCAGGGCTGTACCGAGCCGGGCTCCGCGTTCGGCGCCGTGGCGCAGGCGAGTCTTTCCGGCGGGGCCCGCATGGAGATCCGGCACAGTGAGCACTGTGACGCGTTCTGGGCGCGGGTCTGGCTGGGCCGGGTCGGGGACCGGATCGAGCTGAGGGTCCCGGGCCGTCCCACCCGGCACGCGGTGATCCGGGACCGGCACGACGCCGAGGGCTACGTCTACACCCTGATGACCGGTGGCGAACCGACGGCGGCGCAGGCCTGCCTGCTGCCCGTGGACGGTGGGCCGGAGCAGTGCTTCGGCACCTGACCCCGGACCCGTCTCGGAACGGCGGAAGGCACAGCGGGCAACCCGGTCCGGTACGGCCGGGCACCCTTGGCGGGTTCACACTCCGCGACGCCGGATAGGCTCGGTGCCGTGAACCCAGTCAAGCCAGGAAAGACGCCGCGCAAGCCTTGGATCGTGGGGGTGTCCGGCGCTTCCGGCACCCCGTATGCCGCCTCGGTGCTGCGCGCGCTGCTCGACGCCGGTGAAAGCGTCGACCTGGTGGTCAGCCGGGCCTCGCGGCTCACCCTGCTCGACGAGACCGGCATCTCCTTCCGGGACGCCCACTGGCAGCAAGACCTGCGGGAGTGGCTGGCCCGCGGCGCCGACGGCAAGCCGGACACCTTCGACGTCGACCTCACCGGCGACCGGGTGCGGTACTGGAGCGCGGGCGACCTCGCGGCCGGGCCGTCCTCGGGGTCGTACCCCGTCAAGGGCATGCTGATCGTGCCCGCGTCGACGGCCTGCGTCGCGGGCGTCGCGCTCGGGCTGTCGAAGGACCTGCTGCAGCGGTCCGCGAGCGTGACCCTGAAGGAGCGTCGCAAGCTGGTCGTGGCCGTACGGGAGACCCCGCTGGACGGCCGGACGCTGCGGCACCTGGTGACACTGGACGACGCGGGCGCGACCGTGGTGCCCGCCTCGCCGGCCTTCTACGCGGGGGCGACGCACATCCAGGACCTGGTGGACTTCGTCGCCGGGCGCGTACTCGACGCGGCGGACGTCGGGCACGACCTCTACCGCCGCTGGCGCGGTGACCTCGGCGGGGCACGCGCCACCGGCTGAGCACCATCCGGGCACCAGCCGCGGATCACCGAACAACACCCGAGAACCGCACCACCTCCCCCCACACGTTTGTTACCCACATCTTCAGAACTCTTCAGTGGAAGGCTTCGATCGCATGGACGCGGTGGACAGGCAGCTCATCCAGGCCCTGAGGGAGAACGGCCGGGCCTCGTACGCGGAGTTGGGGCGCCTCGTCGGACTGTCGGGACCCAGCGTCACCGACCGCATCAACCGGCTGGAGGCGGCCGGCGTCATCACCGGTTACCGGGCCACCGTGGACGCCGCCTCGCTCGGCCTCGGCGTCACGGCCCTGATCGGCGTCTCCCTCTCCGACGCCGCCGACCACGAGGACGTGGCGCAGCGGCTCAAGGAGCTGCGGGAGATCGAGGACTGCTGGTTCATCGCCGGCGACGACTCCTACATGCTCAAGGTGCGCGCGGCCGACGTGGACGGCCTGGAGAGCATCATCCGCCGGCTGTCGGGCACGAAGGGCGTGTCCAGGACCCGCACCACCATCGTGCTCTCCACCAAGTGGGAGAACCGGGTGGGCGAGCTGCCGGAAGAGGTCCAGTAGCAGGGGCGTACGGTTGACGAGTCAGTCTCAGAAAGAGGTATCGCATGGACGCCGGGCTCAAGCGGGAGCTGGAGCAGAAGGTCCGCTCCGGGGAGCGGCTGACCCGCGAGGACGGCATCGCGCTGTACGAGTCGGACGACCTGGCCTGGCTCGGCGGCCTCGCGCACGAGGTGCGGACGCGGAAGAACGGCGACGTCGTCCACTTCAACGTCAACCGCCACCTCAACATGACCAACGTGTGTACGGCCTCCTGCGCGTACTGCTCCTTCCAGCGCAAGCCGGGGGAGAAGGACGCGTACACGATGCGCATCGAGGAGGCGGTGAAGCTCGCCAAGGCGATGGAGGGCGAGAACCTCACCGAGCTGCACATCGTCAACGGCCTGCACCCGAACCTGCCGTGGCGCTACTACCCGCGCTCGCTGCGGGAACTGAAGGCCGCGCTGCCCGACGTCTCGCTGAAGGCGTTCACGGCCACCGAGATCCACCACTTCGAGACCATCTCCGGGATGTCCGCCTCCGACATCCTCGACGAGCTGATCGACGCCGGTCTGGAGTCCCTGACCGGCGGCGGCGCCGAGATCTTCGACTGGGAGGTGCGGCAGCACATCGTCGACCACCGCACCCACTGGGAGGACTGGTCGCGCATCCACCGCCTGGCGCACGAGAAGGGTCTGAAGACCCCGTGCACCATGCTCTACGGCCACATCGAGGAGCCGCGCCACCGCGTGGACCACGTGCTGCGCCTGCGCGAGCTCCAGGACGAGACGAACGGCTTCCAGGTCTTCATCCCGCTGCGCTACCAGCACGACTTCGTGGACATGAAGGACGGCAAGGTCCGCAACCGGCTCCAGGCCCGCACCCAGATGGCGACCGGCGCCGAGGCGCTGAAGACCTTCGCGGTGTCGCGGCTGCTGTTCGACAACGTCCCGCACGTCAAGGTCTTCTGGGTCATGCACGGCGTGCAGACCGCCCAGCTGGCCCTTCAGCACGGCGCCGACGACATGGACGGCTCGGTGGTCGAGTACAAGATCACGCACGACGCGGACGACTTCGGCACGCCGAACAAACTGACCCGCGACGATCTGCTGGACCTGATCCGCGACGCCGGTTTCCGGCCGGTCGAGCGCAACACGCGGTACGAGATCCTCCGGGAGTTCGAGGGCCCCGACGCGGCACGCAGGGACTCGCCGCAGCCGATGCGGGTGTGAAGGGCCTCAGCCCTAAGGCCCTCCAGGGTTCCGCCCCCTGGAGGGCCCTCCTCGCCCACTCACCACCCGACTCGGTCGGTGAGAAGCGGGGTACCCGGTAGCCGTGAACCCACGGACGACCGCCCCAGAGGACCGCTACACCGCAGAACCCTTCGTCCCCGCGCGCGGCGGCCTGCCCGCCCTGCGCAAGGCCGCCGCCGACTGCCGGGGCTGTCCGCTGCACAGGGACGCCACCCGGACCGTGTTCGGCGCCGGAACGGCGGACGCCCGCGTGATGCTGGTCGGCGAGCAGCCCGGCGACCAGGAGGACCGGCAGGGCGAACCCTTCGTCGGGCCCGCCGGGAAACTCCTCGACCGCGCGCTGGCGGAAGCCGGCATCGACCCGGCGGACGCGTACGTCACCAACGCCGTCAAGCACTTCAAGTTCACGCGGGCCGAGCCCCGCAAGCGCCGGATCCACAAGGCGCCCACCCTGCGCGAGATGACCGCCTGCGGCCCCTGGCTGGCCGCCGAGCTGGCCCGCGTGGAACCCGAACTGATCGTCGTGCTCGGCGCCACGGCCGGCAAGGCGCTGCTCGGCTCCTCCTTCCGCGTCACACAGGTGCGCGGCACGGTGCTGGAGGAAGAGATCCACGGTCACCCGGAACGGCTGGTGCCGACCGTGCACCCGTCGGCGGTACTGCGGGCGCCCACCGAGGACCGGGACGGCGCGTACCGGGGTCTGGTCTCGGATCTGCGGGTGGCGGCACAAGCACTCGCGTAAGGGCGGCACAACACTCTCGTAATGGTTAAGATGGGCTTGTGTCCCTTACTTTTGCCTTCGATCCGCCCGTCACCCCCGACCTGCGCGACGGCGTACTCGACCTGTGGACCGACGTCTCCAACGCGGGCGGCTCCGTGGGCTTCGTACCCCCCGTGACGCGGGAGGACATCCGCCCCGAGCTGGTCAAGCACATGGTGGGGATGGCCGAGGGCCGTATCCGCCTGCTCGTCGGCCACGACGAGGAGGGGCGGGTGGCCGCCACCGCGTTCCTCGCCCTCAACACGCACCGGCTGATGGCCCACTGGCTGTGGCTCTACACGGTGATGGTCCACCCCCGCCACCAGGGCCGGGGCTACGGCCGGGACCTGATGGCCGCCGCCGCGGACGCGGCCCGCACCGTCGGCGGCGTCGAGGCGATCCGGCTCACCTGCCGGGGCGGCCTCGGCCTGGAGCGGTTCTACGAGTCCTGCGGCTACAAGGAGGTCGGCCGGGTGCCCGGCGCGATCCGGGTGGCGCCGGGCGACGACCGCGACGACGTCTTCATGCTGCTGCCACTGGCCTGAGTCCGGCCCGCCCGCAGGACCCGTCCGCAGGGACCCGTCCGCAGGACGTCCGACCCGCGTGCGGGACCGGCAGCCCGGCATGTTTCACTGGACAGTGCCTCTTTGTGCCAGAAACGGAAGAGTGGATTGAGATGCTCCGCTACACGCTGATGCGCCTCGGGATCTTCGTGGGCTGCCTCGTGGCCGTCTGGGGGCTCGTCTACGCCGGCGTGTTCCCGCGCGGTCTCGGCGACTCCAACGGCATCTGGATCCTCCTGCTCTCCCTGCTGCTCTCGGCCCCCATCAGCTACGTCGCGCTCCGCAAGGAACGGGACCGGGCCTCGGTCCAGGTCGTCGGCCGCGTGGAGCGGATGAAGGCCAACCTCGAGGCCAACCGCGGCCAGGAAGACACCGCCGACGACGCGGCGCGGGCGCAGGGCCAGACCTCGTAACGAACGTCACGCACACGCACGCCCCGGTTTCCCCCTGCACAGGAAACCGGGGCGATCTGCGTTTTACGGGCAATAGGCGCCTCTCGCCTCTCAAAGTGAGGCTTTGGGGGACTCAAAGCGCAGGTGTTAAAGTCGTGTGCATGAAGCACGCAGCCGCGCCCCACACGCCGCCGAGCCTCGCGCTCGTGGCGCGCCTGCACGTGGACCTCTGTCGGTGCGCGTCCGCGAACTGTCGCCCCTGACGTTCCCCCCGAATCCGTCGTTTCTCCACGTCAGCCCCGCGCGTCCGTCCAGCGTCCCGTCCCCCCTTACGGAGCCCGTCCGTGTCTTCCCTCACGAAGTACTTCAAGGTGCCCTTCTGGGCCCAGATACTCGCCGGTCTCGTCCTCGGCGTCCTGCTGGGCTGGCTGGCCCGCAGCCAGGACCTCTCCTGGCTGGTCACCACCCTCGACAAGGTCGGCGGCACCTTCATCGGCCTGCTGAAGCTGGCCGTCGCACCGCTCGTCTTCTTCGCGATCCTGGTGTCGATCACCAACCTGCGGAAGGTCAACAACGCGGCCCGCCTGGCGTCCCGCACCCTTCTCTGGTTCATGATCACCTCGCTGATCGCGGTGGCCATCGGCCTGACCATCGGCCTGGTCACCAACCCCGGCGCCGGCACCGGCCTCACCCCGGCCGACGGCGCGGCGCCCGAGAACACCGGGTCCTGGATCGACTTCCTGACCGGCATCGTGCCGACCGACGTGATCACGCCGTTCACCGAGCTGAACGTGCTCCAGATCGTCTTCATGGCCGCCGTCGCCGGTATCGCCGCCCTCCAGCTCGGCGAGAAGGCCCAGCCGATCCTGAACCTGAGCGAGTCCGTCCTCGAACTCCTCCAGAAGGCCCTGTGGTGGGTCATCCGCCTCGCCCCGCTCGGCACCGTCGGCCTCATCGGCAACGCCATCGCCACCTACGGCTGGGACCTCATCGGCAAGTACGCCACCTTCACCGCCGACATCTACGTCGGCTGCGCGATCGTGATGTTCGTGGTCTACCCGCTGCTGCTCGCCACCGTCGCCAAGGTCAGCCCGCTGCAGTTCTTCAAGGGCGCCTGGCCCGCGATCCAGCTGGCCTTCGTCTCCCGCTCCTCCGTCGGCACCATGCCGCTGACCCAGAAGGTCACCGAGCGCCTCGGCGTGCCGAAGGAGTACGCGTCCTTCGCCGTGCCGTTCGGCGCGACGACCAAGATGGACGGCTGCGCCGCGATCTACCCGGCGATCGCCGCGATCTTCGTCGCGCAGATCTTCGGCATCGACCTCGGCGTCGGCGACTACCTGCTGATCGCCTTCGTCTCGGTGGTCGGCTCCGCCGCCACGGCCGGCCTCACCGGCGCCACGGTCATGCTGACCCTGACCCTGTCCACCCTGGGCCTGCCCATGGAGGGCGTCGGCCTGCTCCTGGCGATCGACCCGATCCTGGACATGATCCGCACGGCGACCAACGTGGCCGGACAGGCGCTGGTCCCGGTCATCGTCTCGGCCCGCGAGGGACTGCTGGACCACAAGGCCTACGACGCGGCGCACAGCTCGCCGATCGACGAGCCGGAGCGGGAGCCCGAGAAGGAGTCGGGCAAGGAGTCGGACAAGGAGAAGCAGACGTCGGACGCGGTTCCGGCCGCTGTCTGACCGACGTTCACCGGGTGCCGGCGTCGCGCTGACGTCCGGATCACCGCCGCACGGACCGTACGCTGATTCGCATGGGTGCAGGGAAGACCAAGCGGATGCCGCGTGCGGTCCGTGAGCAGCAGATGCTGGACGCCGCCGTGAGCGTCTTCGGTCGACGCGGATACATGGCGGCGTCGATGGACGAGATCGCCGAACTGGCGGGTGTCTCCAAGCCGCTGGTGTACCTCTACCTGAACTCGAAGGACGACCTCTTCTCCGCCTGCATCCGCCGCGAGGCCCGGGCCCTCACCGAGGCGGTCCGGGCCGGGGTGCGTCCGGGGCTGCCGCCCGACGGGCAACTCTGGTCGGGGCTGCGGGCGTTCTTCACCCACACCGCGCGAAACCCCGACGCCTGGCGGGTGCTGCACCTCCATGCCCGTACCCACGGAGAGCGGTTCGCGGCCGAGGTCGCGTCGATGCGCGAGGAGATCGTCGCCTTCGTGACGCAGCTGATCGCCGCGGCGGCGCGGGACGCGCACCGGGACCCGCACCTGCCCGCGGGTGAGGTCGCCGGACTGGCCGAGGCGCTGGTCGGCGCCGCCGAGTCACTCGCCGACTGGGCGGGCGCCACGGAGGGCGTCACCGCGAAGCAGGCGGCGGCGACCCTGATGAACTTCGCCTGGGCGGGCCTGGGCGACCTGATGACGGGCCGGCCCTGGTCCCCACCGGAGGAACCCGAGCCGGATCAGTCCGAGCCGGATCAGTCCGATGCGGACCAGGCCGAGCCGGACCCGGTGGCTCAGGTCGCCGGGTAGGGGCCGACCTCGCCCGACAGGTGCGGCCGCCGCCCCGCACCGCCGTGCAGCTCGAACCGCCCGCCCTGCGCCCCGTACGTCACCGTCCCCGGCAGCAGTACCGGCGCACGGAACTCCGCCCGTACCACGGCCGCGTCCGGCGTCCCGTGCTCGGCGAGGCACCGGGCCACGGTCCACATGCCGTGTGCGATGGCCCGGGGGAAGCCGAACAGGCGGGCGGTGAGCGCATGCAGGTGGATCGGGTTGCGGTCACCGGAGGCGGCACCGTAGCGCCGCCCGACATCACCGGCGAGGTGCCACTCGGCGCGGGTGGGGAGGGGGCCGGGGGGCGTGGCGGACGATTCCGCGGGAGCGTGTCCGGCTGTGCTGTGCCGCGCCAGGTACGTGCTGCGCGACTCCCACACCAGGTCCCGGCCGGCCCGCACCTCCGTCACCACCGACGCCTCGGTACCGCGTCGGTGCGGCACCAGGCCCTCGACGTACGTGGTGAGTTCGTACTCCCCGCTCGCGGGCATGGCGGCCCGCCGGATGATGCCGATCGACGTGTGGACGAGCCCCAGCAGCGGCAGCGGGAAGTCCCGGCCGCTCATCAGACGCATGGCCAACGGGAAGCCCAGCACGTGCGGATACGTCACCGCGAGCGCGTCCGCGCCGGTCGGGAATCCGCACACCCGCTCGTACGCGGCCAGCCGCGCGAGGTCCACGCGCAGGCCGGGCAGTACCAGCCGGGTGCGGGGGAAGTCCGCGTCCGGGCGGGGCTGCTTGAGGGGCGACAGCAGGGCGCCGCGCGCGAGGAGCGGCGCGAGGGCGGGGACGCCGGTCAGCGTGTGCGTCGTCTTCGTGGGTGGGGTGGGGGAGGTGGGTGGCGTGGCTGCCGCGGGTGTCATCACGCCCCCAGCAGGCTCTGGCCGCAGACCCGTACGACCTGGCCGTTGACCGCGCCCGAGGCAGGGTGGGCGAGCCAGGCGGTGGTCTCGGCGACGTCCACCGGCAGCCCGCCCTGCGCGAGGGAGTTCATACGGCGGCCGGCCTCGCGGATGAACAGCGGGACCGCTGCCGTCATCCTCGTCTCGATGAAGCCCGGGGCGACCGCGTTCACCGTCACCCCGTGCCCGGCGAGCGCGCGCGGCGCGAGGGAGCGGACCAGGCCGACGATCCCCGCCTTGCTCGCACCGTAGTTGGTCTGGCCCGCGTTGCCCGCGAGGCCCGCGATCGACGCCGTCGCCACGATCCGGCCGCCCCGGTTCACCGCGCCCGCCGCGAGCAGCGCGTCCGTGGTGCGCAGGACGCTCGCGAGGTTGACGTCGAGGACGGAAGTCCACCGCTCGGCGGGCATGTTGACCAGGCGCCGGTCCCGGGTGACACCCGCGTTGTGGACCAGGACATCGAGTCCGCCGGGCAGGGCGGCGGCGATGCGTCCACCCGCGTCGGCGGCCGTGATGTCGAGGGCGAGAGCGGTGCCGCCGAGGCGCTCGGCGGCCTTGCGCGCCTCCTCCTCGGCCTGCGGCACGTCGAGGACGACGACATGTGCGCCCTGCCCGGCCAGGGTCCCGGCGACCGCCGCGCCGATGCCGCGCGCGGCGCCGGTGACCAGGGCGGTGCGTCCGGCGAGGGGCAGCTCCCAGTCGTCGGGCGCGGCGGCGGTCCCGTTCGCGGCCGAGACCTCGATCACCTGGCCGCTGACGTAGGCGGAGGCGGGGGAGAGGAGGAAGCGGAGGGTGGATTCGGCGGCGTGCGCGTCGGTGAGCCGGACGAGGTTGACCGTTCTGCCCCGGCCGATCTCCTTGCCGAGCGAGCGGGTGAAGCCCTCCAACGCTTGTTGGGCGGCGGCCTGGTGGTGGTCGGCCGGGTCGAGCGGGGCGCCGAGCACGACCACCCGGCCGCTCGTCGCGACGGACCGTACGACGGGGTGCAGGGCGGCGTGTACCCCGGCGAGCGAGTCGACGTCCCGGACGCCGGTGGCGTCGAGGACGACGGCGGCGGGGTGGCCGGCGTCGTCCGGACCGAGTCCCGTGCGGGCCAGTACGGGCGCGAGGTCGAGGTCCGTCTCGCCGGCCGTGAGGTGCAGCAGGCCGCCGCTGAGCGAGTGGCGTTCGAGTGGGGCGGGCTGCGGCAGGCCGAGGCGCCGGGTGAGGAAACGGCCGGGCGCCGTGCCGGTGATGCTCAGATAGCGGTCGGCCATGGGTGACTCCCAGCTCCGTGACATGCTCCGGGCATTGCTTACTCCGGAGTAAGGTTACCGGTGGTAAGTCTAAGTCACGGGTGAGAGGCGGCTCGAAGTGAGGTCCTTCGCGGTGCGCGGCCGGAGTGGCGCAGTCATAACGGAACGAATGTGACTTACTGGCAGGTAACCCCCGAGACTGCACACCCCCAGCGCGGGACCGTCCCGGAACCCGCACCAACTCCCCACGAGGGGGCCGTACGATCCCGGGACCGACCGCCGGTGGACCCGTGTCCGAGGAACCCGGCGATGAACGATGAGCGCCTCGGCGCCCGGCGACGAACACGTCGGTGCGCGAGGCACCCACGTCATGAGGCACGTACGTCTTGAGACACGTACGTCATGAAGCACGTACGTCTTGAGACGCGTACGTCTTGAGACGCGTACGTCTTGAAGTACGTACGTCCACGCAGCAGAGCAGTGTCAACAGTGACAGCGGTGACAGCGGACGCAGTTGTCGCCGCTGCACGTCCCAGGAGCCGCCCGTGTCCACCCCGCTTCCCTCCTTCGCAGCATCCGCCGGTTACGCCGACGCCCCCGGCCCCACCCTGGTGGCGCCCGAGACACGGCGGCTGGACGGGGCCGTACGGGAGGCGTACGTACCACCGTTCGCCCCGCCGGTGCGCCGCGGCTCCCTCGCCGACCTGCCCTTCGACAACGCGGCCGCGGTTCCGGGCCAGGTGGTCCTCAGCCGCAGGTCCCCTGACGGGGCCTGGTCCGACGTGACGGCGGCCGGGTTCGCCGAGCAGGTGCTGGCGGTGGCCAAGGGCATGATCGCCGAGGGTATGGCGCCGGGCGACCGCATCGCGATCATGGCCCGGACGACGTACGAGTGGACGCTGCTGGACTTCGCCGCGTGGGCGGCCGGCCTGGTCACCGTCCCCGTCTACCCGACCTCCTCCCTCTTCCAGACCCGCTGGATCCTCCAGGACTCCGGCGCGGTCACCCTGGTCACCGAGACCACCGCGCAGGCCGCGGCCCTCGGCCCCGAGCTGGACCGCATGCCCGACCTCAAGCACCTGTGGGTCATGGAGAAGGGGCACGTCGAGCGGCTGGCGGAGCTGGGCGCGCGGGTGCCGGACGCGGAGGTGGAGGTCCGCCGGGGCATGCTGAGCCCGAGCACGCTCGCCACCCTGATCTACACCTCGGGCACCACCGGCCGCCCGAAGGGCTGTGCCCTGACCCACGGCAACTTCTTCGCCGAGGTGGACAACGCGATCGAGCTGCTCTACCCCGTCTTCAAGGCGAAGACGGGCGAGGAGCCCTCGATCCTGCTCTTCCTCCCGATGTCCCACGTCTTCGGCCGCATGGTCGCCGTGGCCTGCGTCCGAGCCCGGGTCCGCCTCGGTCACGCGCCGAGCCTGAAGCCGCGGGACCTGCTCCCGGATCTGGCGGCCTTCCGCCCGACCTGCCTCCTGACCATCCCGTACATGCTGGAGAAGATCTTCAACACCGCCCGCGCCAAGGCCGAGTCGGGCGGCCGGGCCTCGGCCTTCGACCGCGCCGTCTCGGTGGCGGTGCGCTACGGCGAGGCCATGGAGGACCGCCAGACGGGCGCGAGCGGCGGCCCGGGCCGCGGCCTGAAGACCGCCCGCTCCTTCTACGACCCGCTGGTCTTCCGCAAGATCCGCAACGCCATGGGCGGCCGGGTCCGCTACGTCATCTGCGGCGGCTCCCCGCTCGGCCGCCGCCTGGCCGCCTTCTACGCCGGAGCCGGTATCGAGATCTTCGAGGGCTACGGCCTCACCGAGACGACGGCCGCGGCGACGGTGACACCCCCGCTGAAGCCGCGCCTCGGCACGGTCGGCTGGCCACTGCCCGGCACCCGCGTCCGTATCGCCGCCGACGGCGAGATCCTCATCGCCGGCGACCAGGTCCTGCACGGCTACTGGGACACCCAGGCGGGCGGCGTCGTCCCGGCCGCCCCCGACGGCTGGTTCGCCACCGGCGACATCGGCAGCCTGGACGACGAGGGCTACCTGACGATCACCGGCCGCAAGAAGGAGCTGCTGATCACCGCGGGCGGCAAGAGCGTGGCCCCGGCCCCGCTGGAGAACTGGCTGCGCTCCCACCCCCTGATATCCCAGTGCATCGTGCTGGGCGACCGCCGCCCCTACGTCACCGCCCTGTTCACCCTCGACCCCGACGGCCTCACCCACTGGCGGCGCATGAACGGCAAGCACCCGGTGCCGCCGGAGCTGCTGACCGACGACGAGGAGGTCCTGGCGGTGCTCCAGCGCGCGGTCGACGACGCCAACAAGCTGGTCTCCCGTCCGGAGTCCATCCGCCGCTTCGCCGTCCTGCCGAGGGACTTCACCGAGTGGGAGGGCCATCTGACCCCCTCGATGAAGCTGCGGCGCGAGGAGATCATGCGGGACTTCGCGGGGGCGGTCGAGGCGCTGTACGAGACGTAGACCACCAAGCCGCCGCCGGGCGGTCGGTGGCGGGCGGCCACCGGCGGTCAGCGGCGGGCGATCAGGCAGGCCTGTGGGGCCTTCGAGGAGGTGTCCTCCTCCTGCACCCGCACCGTCCGGGACAGGACGGTGAACCCGGCCTTCTCCAGCAGCTCCGCCATCGCCTCGGGCCGTCGCCGTTCGTAGTCCAGGGCGACCGGGGGGCCGAAGGGGCGGTCGAGGCGGAGGGGCTCGTCGCCGGCCTGGAAGGCGAGGAGCAGGTGGCCGCCCGGGGCCAGCACCCGCCGCACCTCACCGAAGAGGTCCGGCAGCCGCTCCCGCGGCGTGTGGATCGACGAGTACCAGGAGACGGCTCCCGCGAGGGCGCCGTCGGGCAGGTCCAGCTCCAGCATGGAACCCTGCTCGAACCGCAGGCCCGGGTTCTCGCGGCGGGCGATCGCGAGCATCGCGGCGGAGAGGTCGAGGCCGAAGACCCGCAGGCCGAGCGAGGCGAGATGGGCGGTGACCCGGCCGGGACCGCAGCCGAGGTCGGCCACCTGCCCCGCCGTTCCCACCAGCTCGGCGAAGGCGCCCATCAGCGCCCGGTCCAGCGGGCCGCCGGCGCCCGCGGAACGGAAGCGGTCGGCGTAGTCCTCGGCGATGGTGTCGTAGAAGGTCCGGGTGGTGTCCAGGAAGCCGGTCATGGCGGGAACCTAGCGGCGGGCGCCGACAACCGGATACGTCACCGAGAATTCATCCAAAGGGCAGGAGCCCCGTCGCCGAAGTCGGCGCGGGGCTCCTTGGGTACTGCTGTCAATCAGACAGGAGTGACATTCTCCGCCTGCGGACCCTTCGGGCCCTGCGTGACGTCGAAGTTCACCTGCTGGTTCTCCTCGAGGGACCGGAAGCCGGTCGCATTGATCGCGGAGTAGTGGACGAAGACGTCGGGGCCGCCGCCTTCCTGGGCGATGAATCCAAAGCCCTTTTCGGCGTTGAACCACTTCACGGTTCCGGTAGCCATAAGCCCTCCTTGGGCCCAAAGGGTTGCCCTGCTCCAGAACCAGCAAGTGTGAAGACTGGAATTCTGCACAACTGCATATGTCTGAGAACGACGAGAGCCCGCGGTCACATGCTCCGCAGGCTCTGTACTGCAAGGGAAACCAAACTGCAACTTGCTGTGAGCCTAGCACGCAGGGCCCCGAGCGCAACAGAGGCCAAGATCACTTCACCCGAATGTTTGAACACCTGGGCCGTTCGGCTGACGCCGGGGGTCGGCGGCGGGCGGATACCGGGGGAGGGCTAGCCTCGCGATGTGGACAATTCTCGCACCCGGCCGCGCGTCGGCCACATCCAGTTCCTGAACTGCCTGCCTCTGTACTGGGGGCTCGCGAGAACAGGCACGCTCCTCGACTTCGAGCTGACGAAGGACACCCCGGAGAAGCTCAGCGAGCAGCTGGTGCAGGGCGATCTCGACATCGGTCCCGTCACCCTGGTCGAATTCCTCAAGAACGCCGACGATCTGGTTGCCTTCCCCGACATCGCCGTCGGCTGCGACGGCCCGGTGATGTCGTGCGTGATCGTCTCGCAGGTCCCGCTGGACCGGCTGGACGGTGCCCGGGTCGCCCTCGGGTCGACCTCGCGCACCTCCGTGCGCCTCGCCCAGCTGCTGCTGGCCGAGCGGTTCGGCGTCCAGCCCGACTACTACACCTGCCCGCCGGACCTGAGCCTGATGATGCAGGAGGCCGACGCGGCCGTCCTCATCGGCGACGCGGCCCTGCGCGCGAACATGATCGACGGCCCGCGCTACGGCCTCGAAGTGCACGACCTGGGCGCGCTGTGGAAGGAGTGGACGGGACTGCCGTTCGTCTTCGCGGTCTGGGCGGCCCGGCGCGACTACGCCGAGCGCGAGCCGGTCATCACCCGCAAGGTGCACGAGGCCTTCCTCGCCTCCCGCAACCTCTCCCTGGAGGAGGTCGACAAGGTCGCCGAGCAGGCGGCCCGCTGGGAGGCCTTCGACGAGGAGACCCTCGCGAAGTACTTCACCACGCTCGACTTCCGCCTCGGTGCCCCGCAGCTGGACGCGGTCGCCGAGTTCGCCCGCCGGGTCGGCCCGAGCACCGGCTTCCCGGCGGACGTGAAGGTGGACCTGCTCCAGCCCTGACGCGTACGGCATTCGCACGGGGTTCCGGGCGGGCGGCCCACTACCCTGCACACAGGTACCGGCAGGTACCGGCAGGCACTGGCTGGCGTACGGGGGAGAGGTGGACGCCATGCAGCCGCTCGAAGTCGATGAACCCACCGCTGTGGGGCCCTACCGGCTGCTCGGCCGACTGGGCTCCGGCGGCATGGGCCGGGTCTACCTGGGCCGCAGCGCCGGCGGCCGCACGGTCGCCGTGAAGATCGTGCATCCGCACTTCGCGCTCGACGAGGAGTTCCGGGCCCGCTTCCGGCGCGAGGTGGAGGCCGCGCGCCGGGTGGGCGCCGCCTGGACCGCGCCCGTACTGGACGCGGACCCCGACGCACGCGTGCCGTGGGTCGCCACGGCGTACGCGGCCGGTCCGTCCCTGACGGCGGCCGTAGCGGCCCACGGCCCGCTGCCGGCCCACTCGGTACGGGCGCTCGGCGCCGGTCTGGGCGAGGCGCTGGCGGCGGTGCACGAGCTGGGCCTCGTCCACCGGGACGTGAAGCCGTCCAACGTACTGCTGACCCTCGACGGCCCCCTCCTGATCGACTTCGGTATCGCCCGCGCGACGGACGGCACCGCCTCCCTGACCTCGACGGGCGTCTCGATCGGTTCGCCCGGTTACATGTCGCCCGAGCAGATCCTGGGCAAGGGCGTGACGGGCGCGGCGGACGTGTTCTCGCTGGGTGCCGTCCTCGCCTTCGCGGCGATGGGCGCGCCGCCCTTCCCGGGAGACTCGTCGGCCGCGCTCCTCTACAAGGTCGTCCACGAGGAGCCGCAGCTCGGCGCCTTGGACGGGGAGGCGAACGCCGAGATACGGGAGCTGGTGGCGGCGTGCCTGGCCAAGGACCCGGCCGCCCGCCCCGCCCCGGGCGACCTGGCCCGACGCCTCGCACCCGAGGGCGCGGCGCGGCTCGTGTCCGGCGGCTGGCTGCCGGGGGAGCTGGTGGAGCAGGTCAGCCGGAGCGCCGTGCGACTGCTGAACCTGGAGGCCGCCCAGCGGGCGCCCGAGCGGTCACCCGAGCGGGCGGCAGGACCGGCCTCGGGACCGGTCCCGGGACCGGCCTCGGATCACGCCTCGGATCACGCCTCGGAGTGGGCGGCGGGACCGGCCTCGGCCTCGGGCCCGCTGGGGTTCAGCCGCCCGTCGGTCACGGCGGGAGCGGAGGGAGCGGAGGGAACGGCGGGATCGGCGAGGGCGGAGGACGCGGCGGCGCCCACCGCCGGTGCCTTCGGGCCACCGCCGGTGATGCCCTCGCCGGGCGCGCCCGTACCCGGGCCGAGGGACGGCGACCCCGCACCGGGCAGGCTCGCCCTCTCCGTCGCGGCGACCTCCACACGAGGCGTCGCCGGACGCGGGCGGCGGTTCAGCTGCACCGTGGCGCTCGCGGTGGCGGGAGCACTGGCGGCGGTGACGGTCGGGTCGGTCTTCGTCCTGGACCTGCTGCCGGGTCAGGGCGGAGAGAACACCCCGGGAACCGGTGACACCGCCACCCACGCGCCGTCCTCCCCGCGCGCCGTCCCCCAGCGCTACGTCGGCACCTGGGAGGGCCAGGCCATCGCGGTCGACGGCAACCTGCCGCTCGGCACCTTCCGTCTGACCGTCCGCGACGCCGAGGTGGGCGAGGAAGTGGGCACCCTGCGCCACACCGACCTCCTGGACGGCATCTGCGACGACGTACTGACCCTGAAGAAGGTGACGGAGAAGGAGATCGTCACGAGCGCCGTGGGCGCCAAGGGCAACCGCGGGGTCTGCGTCCAGGCCCTCCACGCCGTCCGCCTCACACCGGTCGGCGACGACCTCCAGTACCAGTCCGACAGCAAGGGCTCGGGGCGGCCGAAGGCGCGGCTGTCGAAGGTCGAGTAGACGGCGGCGCCCACCCACCGGGGCGCGCCGCCGGCAGTTCGGGGAACGGTCGTGGTGACCGTTCCCCGAACGGATCCGCCCGAGTGCTTTCAAACCACCCGGATCAGCACGTACGGCCGGTGTACCAAGCGCCGTCGACACCGGAAGCGGGACCGATCCAGGTCACGCCCGGACCCACACACTGCTCGCTGTTCGGACCCCAGTCGTCGATCTCGATGACGATGCGTGAGCCGTCCGAGGTGCAGTGGTTGTAGTAGGCGTCGGAGTGGGTCTCGTAGAAGCCGCAGGGGTTCGCCGCGGCCGGACCGGCGCTCATGGTGACCGCACCGGCGGAAGCGAGAAGGAGAGCGACGGAACCAAGGGCACCGGTCGCGAGGCGACGAAGACGCATGGGGAGCTCCAGACAGTAGGAGAGGGACGGGAGTCCGGATCGGCGATCGTGTGCCGGCCGATCCGGTGTCGACGCCCGAGAGTGGCAGCTCGGAGCAGCCGTTCCGGTCCTCGGTGGCACCGTTCACCCGGCGAATCGATTCGCTGCTGCGCCGAGCGGCTGGTCTTCGCCGGTTCCTCGTGCGCCGGGCCGAGGGCGGGTGTGCCGGCCCTGCCGGCCGAGCGCGAGGGCTCGCGGAGCAGCCGTGACGGATGCCCGTCTGGTGTCCGCACCAGCCCGTTGGATAGCGTTGGTTCGCTCCAGTGGTCCCTCACCCAGTCCCTCACCGCAAGGGGAGTCCGGCGTGAACTGCTCCGCCCGGCCGGTGCGGCCCGCCGCGTACCGAGGCGCTGCTCGACGAGCCGCCGCCGACCTGACGCGACGGCGTCCCGGCGGCGGGTTGAGCCGAGCGGCCGGATGAGTCTCGATCTCCTCGCCGTCGTCGTCATCGTCGTCGCCGCCTTCTGGGGCGCGGTGACCGGAACGCTGCTGCCCCGCGCCGCCTACCGCTTCTCCGTCCCGTCGGGCCAGGCGTGGCGGGACCGGTGTCCCGGCGGCGCGCATCCCGTCCGGGGCTGGCTCGGGCGGGCGCGGTGCGGGAAGTGCCCGGCCGACGAGGCGTCGTACGGCCCCGGTCCCGCCGCCCTCGCCGCCGTCACCGCCCTCGTCTGCGCCGCCCTCGCCGCCGCCACCGGGACCCGGCCCGAGGTGGCCGTCTGGCTACTGCTCGCGCCGGCCGGCGTGCTGCTGGCCGTCGTCGACCTGCGGGTACGACGCCTGCCCGACCCCCTCACGCTGCCGCTCGCCGGCGCGGCACTCGTCCTGCTCGGGCTCACCGCGCTCGTGCCCGAGCACGCCGGGGAGTGGACCACCGCCCTGCTGGGCGCCCTCGCCCTCGGCGCCGGCTACCTGGTGCTGTTCCTCATCAACCCGGCCGGCATGGGCTTCGGCGACGTCAAACTCGCGCTGGGCGCCGGTGCGATGCTCGGCTGGTACGGCTGGGCGACGGTGATGCTGGGCACCTTCGCCGGGTTCCTGCTCGGCGCGCTCTACGGCGGCGCCCTGGTCGTCGCCGGGCGGGCGGGGCGCAGGACGGCCATCCCGTTCGGGCCGTTCCTGATCGCGGGCGCCTTCCTCGGCGTCCTCGCGGGGGCCTACGCGGCCTGAGGACGCCTGCGGATCACCGGCCGAAAGGGCTGGCGTAGGCTGGCCTGGTCCGTCCACAACCCTTACGAACTCTGCGAAAGGGACGCCGGTGACCGAGAAGGCCGACCTTCAGCCCATCCTCGACCGCGCCGCCGCCGGTGGGCGGATCACTCCCGAAGAGGCGATCGCGCTCTACCGCGACGCCCCGCTGCACGCGCTGGGCGCCGCCGCCGACGCCGTACGCAGGCGCAGGTACGCCGGTACCGAGCACATCGCCACGTACATCATCGAGCGCAACATCAATTACACGAACGTGTGCGTCACGGCGTGCAGGTTCTGCGCCTTCTACGCCGCGCCCAAGGACACCGCCAAGGGCTGGAGCCGCGACCTCGACGACATCCTGCGCCGCTGCGCGGAGACCGTCGAGCTGGGCGGCACGCAGATCATGTTCCAGGGCGGCCACCACCCGGACTACGGCGTCGAGTACTACGAGAGGCACTTCGCCGCCATCAAGAAGGAGTTCCCCGAGCTCGTCATCCACAGCCTGGGGGCGAGCGAGGTCGAGCACATGGCGCGGATCTCGAAGGTGTCGGTCGAGGAGGCCATCACCCGGATCCACCAGGCCGGGCTCGACTCCTTCGCCGGCGCCGGCGCGGAACTCCTCCCGGAGCGTCCGCGCAAGGCCATCGCCCCGCTGAAGGAGTCCGGCGAGCGCTGGCTGGAGATCATGGAGATCGCGCACCGGCTGGGTGTCGAGTCGACCTCCACCATGCTCATGGGCACCGGCGAGACCAACGCCGAGCGCATCGAGCACCTGCGCATGATCCGGGACGTGCAGGACCGCACCGGCGGCTTCCGCGCCTTCATCCCGTACACCTACCAGCCCGAGAACAACCACCTGAAGGGCCGCACGCAGGCCTCGCTCTTCGAGTACCTGCGGATGATCGCCATCGCCCGGCTGTTCATGGACAACGTCGCCCACATCCAGGGCTCCTGGCTCACGACGGGCAAGGAGGTCGGCCAGCTCTCCCTGCACTACGGCGCCGACGACCTCGGCTCGATCATGCTGGAGGAGAACGTGGTGTCGTCGGCCGGTGCCAAGCACCGTTCCAACCGGCTGGAGATCATCGACCTGATCCGCAAGGCGGGACGCGTACCGGCGCAGCGCGCCACCACGTACGAGCACCTCGTCGTGCACGACGACCCGGCGAACGACCCCGTCGACGAGCGCGTCGTGTCCCACATCTCGTCCACGGCCATCGAGGGCGGCACGGCCCACCCCGAGCTGAAGCTGCTGGCCCCCAACTGACGCCGCCGTGCTGACGATTCACGCCGCCGACGAGGTCCGGTACGTCTGGGACGATCCGGAACCGGTCAGGGACGGCGCCGTCGCCGTCGAGGGGGTCCGGATCGCCGCCGTGGGACCGCTCGCCGAACTGGTGGAGCGGTTCCCGGGCGGGCGCGTACGGCGCTGGCCCGGTGTGCTCGGCCCCGCACGGGTCCACGAGGGACCGCTGCCGGACGCCCCGACGCCGCGCGAGCGGATCCACGCCGTGCTGAAACTCGGCGCGGTGGCGGTCCTGGAGGAGCACGCCGGCGCGCCCGGACTGCGGGCGGCGGCCGAGCGCAACGACGTCGTGGTGCTCGCCCGGTCCCGCCCCACCGCCCTCGTCGACCTCGGCCGGGCGGACCTCGCCGTCCTCGACGACGGCGGCGCGTGCATCGCCACCGTGTGTGCGGGACGCCTGGTGCACCGGCGTCGCTGAACGGCGCTCGTCAGCCGGACGTCTACTCGGTCGCTTCCCCGAACGCTTCCCCGAAAGCCCCCGCCTCCTGCGTCACGCCGCTGCGGTCGGTCGCCGCGTCGTCCGTGTCCGCGTCGTCCGTGTCCGCGTCGTCCCTGGGTGGGTCGAGGACGCCGCCGGTCGGAACAGGCCGCGCCCGCTGCCGTGAGGCGAGCCCGTGCGGTGGTGAGGTGAGCCCGTGCTGCAACAATGGGCCCGTGACCCGCGCTTCCCTGAACAAGCAGCCGCACGAAGTCGCCTCGATGTTCGACCACGTCGCGGAACGGTACGACCTGACGAACGCCGTGCTGTCGCTCGGCCAGGACCGGGCATGGCGCAAGGAGGTCGCCAGAGCCGTCGACGCCCGCCCCGCGCAGAAGATCCTGGACCTCGCGGCCGGTACCGCGACCTCCTCCCTGCCCTTCGCCCGCACCGGTGCCTACGTCGTCCCCTGCGACTTCTCCCTCGGCATGCTCCAGGTCGGCAAGCAGCGGCACCCGTGGCTGCCGTTCACCGCGGGTGACGGTATGAGGCTGCCGTTCAAGGACGACGTCTTCGACGCGGTCACCATCTCCTTCGGGCTGCGCAACGTGCAGGACACGGACGCGGCACTGCGCGAGATGTACCGGGTGACGCGGCCCGGCGGGCGGGTCGTCATCTGCGAGTTCTCGCACCCGACCTGGACGCCCTTCCGGACCGTCTACACCGAGTACCTGATGCGCGCCCTGCCGCCGGTGGCCCGCGCGGTGTCGTCCAACCCCGACGCGTACGTCTACCTCGCCGAGTCCATCCGCGCCTGGCCCGACCAGCCGGCGCTCGCGGAACGGCTGGGCAAGGCCGGCTGGTCCAGGGTGGCGTACCGGAACCTGACGGGCGGCGTGGTGGCGCTGCACCGGGGTTTCAAGGAGAGCTGAGGGGGCTCGAGGACCCTCAGGGCGGGCTGTAGCCGCTGAGCGGGACCCGATGAACCTAGAGGCGAGCCGAGGACCGCGCAGTAGGACGGCCCGGCCTCGCTCGGCTCCCCCGGTCCGCCCGGCTCCTTCGGTGGTCCGCCCGGCTCGGCAAGCTCCCTCCGCGGCCCGCCCCGGGGCGGGCCCGGCCGGTCCGTCGCGTGCGGGGTCAGTCCCCGCTCCCGGGCCGCCTCCCACGCGTCCACGGCCATCAGGCCGACCAGGCGCGGTACACGAACGTCGGATTTCTTGGCTACCAGGCGCACGGACGTCACCCCCCAGCGGTACCCGGCAGAGTAACTCCGCCGCGCACCGGCCGGAAGCGCCAAGTGGCTCACTGTGACAGTAGGTCACATTCCGTCATGCGCTGTGTCGCAGCGGGAGCCGGTAGCAGTGCCCCTGCTGCTGGGAGGCGGGGGTGGTGAAGACCTCGGCGAGCGTCATGCCAAGCCGCTCCGTGACCGCGATGGACCGCGTGTTGCGGGCGTTGACCATCGCGACCACCTCCGCCACACCCGCCGCCCGCACCCGCTCCAGCGTCTGCCGGGCCGCCGCCGTGACGTACCCCTTGCCCCAGTGCGCCCGCCCGAGGCGCCAGCCGATCTCGATGTCGCCCTTGGGGCCCCAGTCCTGCGGCCACGGCTGGGCGCCGGTGAAGCCGATGACCCGCCCGTCCTCGTCCACCATGGTCCACAGGCAGAAGCCGTGCTCGGCGTCGTGCCGGCGCTGGCGGGCGGTGAGTTCCTCGTAGACGGACAGCTCCGCGGACCTCCCGCCGTGGAACTCCATGACGTCCGGGTCGTCGAAGATCCGGTGCCAGGCGACGGCGTCCTCGTCGGTGGGGACGCGCAACCGTACAGCGGGGGTGGCTCGGTTCACGGGGCAGCCCTTCAGCCGGGTGATCGGTAACGCTGAATAGACTGCCCATGTCCAGTGCCCGTCGGCACGCATATTCCGAACTCTGGGGAGATCCCGCCGTGACCGAGCCCCTCTCCGACAACACCGCCGATGTGATCGTCGTGGGCGCGGGGCCAGCCGGCTCCACGACCGCGTACCACCTGGCCAAGGCCGGACTCGACGTCCTCCTGCTGGAGAAGACCGCGTTCCCGCGGGAGAAGGTCTGCGGCGACGGGCTCACCCCGCGCGCCACCAAGCAGCTCGTGGCGATGGGCATCGACATCTCCGAGGAGGCCGGCTGGCTGCGCAACAAGGGCCTGCGCATCATCGGCGGCGGCTCCCGCCTCCAGCTGGACTGGCCGGAACTCGCCTCCTTCCCTGACTACGGACTCGTCCGCAAGCGCGACGACTTCGACGAGCAGCTCGCCCGGCAGGCCCAGAAGGCCGGCGCGCGCCTGTACGAGCGCTGCAATGTCGGCGCCCCCGTCCTCGACGACCGCACCGGCCGCATCATCGGCGTGCACGCCAAGCTGGGGGAGGAGAAGCGGGAGGTCACCTTCCACGCCCCGCTGGTCGTGGCCGCCGACGGCAACTCCACGCGCCTGTCCCTGGCGATGGGCCTGCACCGCCGCGAGGACCGCCCGATGGGCGTCGCGGTCCGTACGTACTTCACCTCGCCCCGCCACGACGACGACTACCTGGAGTCCTGGCTGGAGCTGTGGGACCGCCGCGGTGCCCAGGACCGCCTCCTGCCGGGCTACGGCTGGATCTTCGGCATGGGCGACGGCACCTCGAACGTCGGCCTCGGCGTGCTCAACACCTCGGACTCCTTCAAGGAGCTGGACTGGCGCGAGGTCCTGAAGGCCTGGTGCGCGTCCATGCCGGAGGACTGGGGCTACACCCCCGACAACATGACCGGCCCGATCCGCGGCGCCGCCCTGCCCATGGCCTTCAACCGCCAGCCCCACTACACCAAGGGCCTGCTGCTCGTCGGCGACGCCGGCGGACTGGTGAACCCCTTCAACGGCGAGGGCATCGCCTACGCCATGGAGTCCGGCCAGATCGCCGCCGACGTCATCGTCCAGGCGCACGCGCGGGCCACGCCGGCCCAGCGCGAGATCGCCCTCCAGCGCTACCCGCGCGTCCTGAAGGACACCTACGGCGGCTACTACTCGCTGGGCCGCGCCTTCGTGAAGCTCATCGGCAACCCGAAGGTCATGCAGATCGCGACCCAGCGCGGCCTCACCCATCCCATCCTGATGAAGTTCACCCTCAAGATGCTCGCCAACCTGACGGACCCGACGGGCGGCGACGCGATGGACCGCATCATCAACGGACTGAGCAAGGTCGCGCCGAAGGCCTGACCAGCCTGCTCGGCCTGACCGGCCTGGTCAGTCGAGAGCCGCGGCGTTGGCGGCCCGGCGTGCGAGGACCTCCTCGCGCCGGTCCGCCGACTGCCGCAGCGCCGCCTTCCGTTCCCGGGCGGAGAGCCGGTCCAGGTAGACGTGCCCGTTCACGTGGTCGGTCTCGTGGGCGAGACAGCGGGCGAAGTAGCCGGTGCCCTCGACGAGAAGCGGCTCGCCGTCCCTGTCGAGGCCCCGCACGACGGCCCGGTCGGGCCGCGGTACGGTCACGACGGCGCCCGGCACGGACAGACACGCCTCGCCCTCGTCGAGCAGCCGCCTGCCGGACGGATCGAGGGACTCCAGCACCGGATTGACGATGTGCCCGACATGTCGGACACCGTCGTCGTCCAGGCAGTCGTAGACGAACAGGCGCAGCGCCACGCCCACCTGATTCGCCGCCAGCCCGGCCCCCTCGGCCACGTACATCGTGCGGAACATGTCGTCGATGAGCGCGGCGAGGTCCGGCCCGAACTCGGTGACGTCCCGGCACGGCTTGTGCAGCACCTCTTCGCCGACCTCGGTGACCCGCCGTACCGACCCGCGCCGGGCCTCGGGCGCGAACGGCGGGTAGGAGGCGGCGGTGGGCCGGCCCTGTACGAACACACTCGGCATGACGTTCTCTCCTCCGGCTCGTGGACGGGCCGGTGGGAGACCGGCCCGCGCCGAGCATGCCAGGAGAGGCCGAAGGGCCGCTGCCCCTGAGTGGCTGCGGCCCTTCGTGCGGATGTGTCCGCGTGGTGCGGGTGTGTGCGTGCGTGGACTACAGCACGCGCACCGCGCCGCTCGGCGGGTCGTAGTCCAGCGACGCCTTGACGACGCCGGTGGAGGAGTTCTGCGCGCCGACGAACATGCCGTCGCCGACGTAGACGCCCACGTGGTACGCGCTGCCCGCGCCGCCCCAGTACAGGATGTCGCCCGGCTGGAGGTTGCCCAGCCCGACCTGGGTGCCGGCGGTCGACTGGGACTGGGAGACGCGCGGCAGGTCGATGTTGACCGACTTGAAGGCGGCCTGCACCAGACCGGAGCAGTCCCACGAGTTGGGGCCGGTGCCGCCGGAGACGTAGGCGTCGCCGACCTGGGACTGCACGAAGGCGACGACCGCGGCGGCCGAACCGGTGGCCGTGGACGAGTTGCTGCCGATGCTGCTGCCCGAGTTGTCCGAGCTGTTGTCGGAGGACCCGGTGTCCACCGAGGCGCTCAGGGTGGCGCGCTCGGCGTTGCGGGAGGCGCGCTCGGCGGCCGCCTTGCGCTCGGCCTCCTCGGCCTTCTTCTTCTTCTCCTCCTCGGCCTTCTTCTTGGCCTCGGCGAGGTCGGTCTTGGCCTGCTTGGCGGCCTGGGCGGCGGCCGCGTCACGCTCGGCCTGCAGCTCGTAGCTCGCGGCCGCCTGCTGCGTGACGTCCGCGGACTGGGCGACCTGAGCGGCCAGGTCAGCCGTCAGGGTGGGCAGTTCGAGGGTCTGCGTCACCGGTTCGGCCGCGTGGGCCGCACCCGACGCCCCGGCCACTGCCAGGGTGCTGAGGACGCCACCGGCAACTCCGGCCCGCATCGCGATGGTCGACGCGCTGCGGCGGGGCTTCCGGTGGCTGCGTATGTGAGCGGTGTGGGACATAGGGACAACCGGTATCAGGAGCTCCTCCATACCTTCAAGAAACGTGTGCTCCGCCACAGTTGTTCAATCGAGCCTCGAATCCCGGGCGTGTCGTCTCTTATTGACGCCCTAACGGACATTGTGGGCGGCCCGTAACCAGGCTGTGATCACGGACTTTGATCGTTACGCCCGAATTGCCCCGCGCTTACCACTTGTTGGGACAGTTGGCCAAGCCCGGTTCTCAGACACCTCTCATGCGTGTGACGCAGGTCACGGAACGCTTGTCCCGTCGGCCGCGTCCATGGCGCGCGGCCGGGTCCCGTGGCGCTCGTGAACGCGTGCACGTGTCCACATCGCGTCCGCCCCTCCCTCCGAGGTGTGAACGCGTCCTCTATCAAGCCGACGAGTCCAGCGCCAATTTGCATGCAAGAGAAGCATCTTGATATTGAGACGCCCGCTGCTGCCACCCTCTGGCCAGCGGTGACGAGCGAAAATGTCACCTCTGGTGATCACCTGAACGCTTCCTGTGTGAAGATCACCGCTCATCCGACTTCATGATCGTTCGTCAGGTGGTGGAGATCACAAAGCTTGTGCAATACCCCGTGTCGCAGATCACAGAGTGGCGGGCATAGGATGCGAGGCAGTTGGGCTTGTGACCTGCTTCACATGTTCGCGATCTTCGCCGGGACGAGCGGGGCTCGTGGGGCTGTTGGGGCGGCTGTGAGTCCGCTGCAAACGCCAGCAGTCAGTGCCGACTGAGAGGAGCGAGGAGCGGTGAACGCGTATGCGCCCATCCTCGTACTGGGAGCCCTCGGGGCAGGCTTTGCGATCTTCTCCGTGGTCATGGCCACGCTGATCGGTCCGAAGCGGTACAACCGGGCGAAGCTCGAGGCCTACGAGTGCGGCATCGAGCCGACCCCCACGCCGGCCGGCGGCGGGCGCTTCCCCATCAAGTACTACCTGACGGCGATGCTCTTCATCATCTTCGATATCGAGATCGTCTTCCTCTACCCCTGGGCCGTCACCTTCGACGCCCTGGGGATTTTCGGGCTCGTGGAGATGCTGCTCTTCGTGCTCACCGTCTTCGTCGCGTACGCGTACGTATGGCGGCGCGGCGGCCTGGAATGGGACTGAGGGGCCTTTGACATGGGACTCGAAGAAAAACTGCCGAGCGGCTTCCTGCTGACCACCGTCGAGCAGGCCGCGGGCTGGGTGCGCAAGTCGTCCGTCTTCCCCGCCACGTTCGGCCTCGCCTGCTGTGCCATCGAGATGATGACCACCGGCGCCGGCCGCTACGACCTGGCGCGCTTCGGCATGGAGGTCTTCCGGGGCTCGCCGCGGCAGGCGGACCTGATGATCGTCGCGGGCCGGGTCAGCCAGAAGATGGCGCCGGTGCTGCGGCAGGTCTACGACCAGATGCCGAACCCGAAGTGGGTGATCTCCATGGGGGTCTGCGCCTCCTCGGGCGGCATGTTCAACAACTACGCGATCGTCCAGGGCGTCGACCACATCGTCCCGGTCGACATCTATCTCCCCGGCTGCCCGCCGCGGCCCGAGATGCTGATGGACGCCATCCTCAAGCTCCACCAGAAGATCCAGAGCTCCAAGCTCGGGGTGAACGCGGAGGAAGCGGCCCGCGAGGCGGAGGAAGCGGCGCTCAAGGCCCTGCCCACCATCGAGATGAAGGGGCTGCTGCGGTGAGTGACGCGAACGGCACGCCGGGTGACGCGAACGGGGTGAACCCGGAGAAGGACCTCTCCGCGGAGAACCTCCCCGGCCAGCGCGGCCAGGGCGGCGAGGAGATCCGCGTCCAGCGCGGCATGTTCGGCGCCAACAACGGCGGCGACACCTCCGGCTACGGCGGCCTGGTCCGCTCCGTCCGGCTCCCCGGGCCGGCGAGCAGGCCCTACGGCGGATGGTTCGACGAGGTCGCCGACGAACTCGAGGGCGCACTGGAGGAGCAGGGACTCCTGCCCGACAACGCCATCGAGAAGACGGTCGTCGACCGCGACGAGCTGACCTTCCACATCGAGCGGGAGCACCTGGTCCGCGTCGCCCGCACCATGCGCGACGACCCGGCCCTGCGCTTCGAGCTCTGCACCGGCGTCAGCGGCGTCCACTACCCGCACGACAAGGGCCGCGAGCTGCACGCCGTCTACCACCTGCGCTCGATCACCCACAACCGGCTGATCCGCCTCGAAGTCAGCGCGCCCGACAACGACGCGCACATCCCGTCGCTGGTCTCCGTCTACCCGACGAACGACTGGCACGAGCGCGAGACGTACGACTTCTTCGGCATCGTCTTCGACGGTCATCCGGCCCTGACGCGGATCATGATGCCGGACGACTGGCAAGGCCACCCGCAGCGCAAGGACTACGCCCTCGGCGGCATCCCCGTCGAGTACAAGGGTGCCCAGATCCCGGCTCCGGACCAGCGGAGGTCGTACTCGTGAGCAGCACACAGTCAACGTCCGCGGCTTCGGCGCGCGAGACCACCGAGGGGACCGTCTACACGGTCACCGGCGGCGACTGGGACGAGGTCGTCCAGTCCGCCGCCCGCACCGACGACGAGCGCATCGTCGTCAACATGGGCCCCCAGCACCCCTCCACCCACGGCGTGCTCCGCCTCATCCTGGAGATCGACGGCGAGACGGTCACCGAGGCCCGCTGCGGCATCGGCTACCTGCACACCGGCATCGAGAAGAACCTCGAGTACCGGACCTGGACGCAGGGCACCACGTTCGTGACGCGCATGGACTACCTGACGTCGTTCTTCAACGAGACGGCGTACTGCCTGGGCGTCGAGAAGCTCCTCGGCATCGAGGACGAGATCCCGGACCGGGCCTCGGTCATCCGGGTCCTCCTGATGGAGCTGAACCGGCTCTCCTCCCACCTGGTGTGCGTCGCCACCGGCGGCATGGAGCTGGGCGCCACCACGGTCATGATCTACGGCTTCCGTGATCGTGAACTGATTCTCGACATCTACGAACTCATCACCGGCCTGCGGATGAACCACGCGTACATCCGCCCGGGCGGACTCGCCCAGGATCTGCCGCCCGGCGCGGTGGACCAGATCCGCGAGCTCATCAAGAAGCTGAGGAAGAACCTCCCGGAGTACGACAAGCTCTTCACTGGGAACCCCATCTTCAAGGCCCGTATGCAGGACGTCGGCCACCTCGACCTGGCCGGCTGCATGGCCCTCGGCGCCACCGGCCCGATCCTCAGGTCCACCGGCCTGCCGCACGACCTGCGCAAGACCCAGCCGTACTGCGGCTACGAGACGTACGACTTCGACGTCCCGACCGCCGACACCTGCGACTCCTACGGCCGCTTCCTGATCCGGCTGGAGGAGATGCGCCAGTCGCTCCGGATCGTCGAGCAGTGCCTGGACCGGCTCCAGCCCGGCCCGGTCATGGTCGCCGACAAGAAGATCGCCTGGCCCGCCCAGCTCGCCCTGGGACCGGACGGACTGGGCAACTCCCTCGACCACATCAAGAAGATCATGGGCACCTCCATGGAGGCCCTGATCCACCACTTCAAGCTGGTCACCGAGGGCTTCCGCGTCCCGCCTGGCCAGACCTACACGGCGGTCGAGTCACCCAAGGGCGAACTCGGCGTGCACGTCGTCTCCGACGGCGGCACCCGCCCCTTCCGGGTCCACTTCCGTGACCCGTCCTTCACCAACCTTCAGGCCATGGCGGCGATGTGCGAGGGCGGCCAGGTCGCCGACGTCATCGTCGCGGTGGCGTCCATCGACCCCGTGATGGGAGGCGTCGACCGGTGACCACCTCTTCTTCGGAGCGGGGCGTCAGCCTGGGCATGCCGGAACTGCCCGCGCCCGCCTACCCGGACGACGTCCGGGCCCGGCTGGAGACCGACGCGCGCGAGGTCATCGCCCGCTACCCGGACTCCCGGTCCGCCCTCCTGCCCCTGCTGCACCTGGTGCAGTCCGAGGAGGGGCACGTCACGCGCACCGGGATGCGGTTCTGCGCGGACATGCTGGACCTCACCACGGCCGAGGTCACCGCGGTCGCCACCTTTTACACCATGTACCGGCGCAGGCCGAGCGGCGACTACCAGGTCGGCGTCTGCACCAACACACTGTGCGCGGTCATGGGCGGCGACGCGATCTTCGAGTCCCTCCAGGAGCATCTGGGCGTCGGCAACGGCGAGACCACCGAGGACGGCAAGGTCACCCTGGAGCACATCGAGTGCAACGCGGCCTGCGACTTCGCGCCGGTCGTGATGGTCAACTGGGAGTTCTTCGACAACCAGACCCCGGCGAGCGTCAAGAGCCTCGTCGACGACCTGCGCGCGGGACGGCCGGTGACGCCCACGCGCGGTGCGCCGATCTGCACCTTCAAGGAGACCGCCCGGATCCTGGCGGGCTTCCCCGACGAGCGGGACGGCGCCGTCGCGGCCGGCGGCAGCGCGGGTCCCGCCTCCCTGGCCGGGCTGAAGCTGGCCAAGGGCGAGGCGTCCGCCGCGCGCGTGGTGCACCCGCGGGACGGCGGACCGCACGACGCGCCGCAGGACCGGGCCGTGCACGACCCGTCCCCGACGGAACACCTGAGCTCGCACGACGCGCCGCAGGACACATCGGCATCCGACCCTTCCAACCCGGCAGGGCCTACCGCCGAGGAGGGGGAGTGATGACCGTGGCAGCCGAGATCAAGGGCACCAGCCCGGAGAAGCTGCTCGCACCCGTGCTGTCGGCCTTCTGGGACGAGGACGAGTCCTGGACTCTGGACGTCTACCGGAGGCACGAGGGGTACGAGGGGCTCCGCAAGGCGCTGGCGATGTCGCCGGACGACCTGATCGCGTACGTCAAGGACTCCGGTCTGCGCGGACGCGGCGGCGCGGGGTTCCCGACGGGGATGAAGTGGCAGTTCATTCCCCAGGGGGATGGCAAGCCTCACTATCTAGTTGTCAACGCCGACGAGTCGGAGCCGGGGACCTGCAAGGACATCCCGCTCCTCTTCGCGAACCCGCACAGCCTCATCGAGGGCATCGTCATCGCGTGTTACGCCATCAGGTCTTCGCATGCCTTCATCTACCTGCGTGGTGAAGTCGTCCCAGTGCTGCGGCGGTTGCACGAGGCCGTGCGCGAGGCCTACGCGGCCGGCTTCCTCGGCGAGAACATCCTGGGCAGCGGACTCGACCTCACACTCACCGTGCACGCGGGCGCGGGCGCGTACATCTGCGGTGAGGAGACCGCACTGCTCGACTCGCTCGAAGGCCGCCGGGGTCAACCGCGGCTCCGTCCCCCCTTCCCTGCCGTCGCGGGCCTCTACGCGTGCCCGACTGTGGTGAATAACGTCGAGTCGATCGCATCGGTTCCCGCGATCCTGAACAAGGGCAAGGACTGGTTCAGGTCGATGGGCAGCGAGAAGTCCCCGGGCTTCACGCTCTACTCGCTCAGCGGACACGTCGCGGGCCCCGGCCAGTACGAGGCCCCGCTCGGCATCACGCTGCGCCAGCTCCTCGACATGAGCGGCGGCATGCGCCCCGGTCACCGGCTGAAGTTCTGGACACCGGGCGGCTCCTCGACGCCGATGTTCACCGAGGAACACCTCGACGTCCCCCTCGACTACGAAGGAGTGGGCGCCGCGGGTTCCATGCTCGGCACGAAGGCACTCCAGTGCTTCGACGAGACGACCTGCGTCGTGCGCGCCGTCACGCGCTGGACCGAGTTCTACGCGCACGAGTCCTGCGGCAAGTGCACACCGTGCCGTGAAGGGACGTACTGGCTGGTCCAGTTGCTGCGCGACATCGAGGCCGGCAAGGGCCGGATGTCCGACCTCGACAAGCTGAACGACATCGCCGACAACATCAACGGCAAGTCCTTCTGCGCCCTCGGCGACGGTGCCGCCTCGCCGATCTTCTCCTCGCTCAAGTACTTCCGCGAGGAGTACGAGCAGCACATCACGGGCCGCGGCTGCCCCTTCGACCCGGCCAAGTCGACGGCCTGGGCCGACCGCACGGAGGTGAAGGCATGACTGTGACCACCAACGCCCCCTCGGGCGGAGGAGAGGCGGCGGTCCCGCCGGAGGACCTGGTATCGCTGACCATCGACGGCGTCGGGATCAGCGTGCCCAAGGGCACCCTGGTCATCCGGGCCGCCGAACAGCTCGGCATCGAGATCCCCCGGTTCTGCGACCACCCCCTCCTCGACCCGGCCGGCGCCTGCCGCCAGTGCATCGTCGAGGTCGAGGGCCAGCGCAAGCCCATGGCGTCGTGCACCATCACCTGCACCGACGGAATGGTGGTGAAGACCCACCTCACCTCACCCGTCGCCGAGAAGGCCCAGCACGGTGTGATGGAGCTGCTGCTCATCAACCACCCGCTGGACTGCCCGGTCTGCGACAAGGGCGGCGAGTGCCCCCTGCAGAACCAGGCCATGTCGCACGGCCAGGCCGACTCCCGCTTCGAGGGCAAGAAGCGGACCTACGAGAAGCCCGTGCCGATCTCCACGCAGGTGCTGCTCGACCGTGAGCGGTGCGTGCTGTGCGCCCGCTGCACCCGGTTCTCCAACCAGGTCGCGGGCGACCCGATGATCGAGCTGATCGAGCGGGGCGCGCTCCAGCAGGTCGGCACCGGCGAGGGCGACCCCTTCGAGTCGTACTTCTCCGGCAACACCATCCAGATCTGCCCGGTCGGCGCGCTCACCTCGGCGGCGTACCGGTTCCGCTCCCGCCCCTTCGACCTGATCTCCTCGCCGTCCGTCTGCGAGCACTGCGCCGGCGGCTGCGCGACCCGCACCGACCACCGGCGCGGCAAGGTCATGCGGCGCCTGGCGGCCAACGATCCGCAGGTCAACGAGGAGTGGATCTGCGACAAGGGGCGCTTCGGGTTCCGGTACGCGCAGCAGCGGGACCGGCTGACGACGCCCCTGGTGCGCAACGCCGAGGGCGACCTGGAGCCGGCCTCCTGGCCGGAGGCACTGCAGATCGCCGCGCAGGGACTGCTCGCCTCGCGGGGCCGCACCGGTGTCCTGACCGGCGGGCGGCTCACCGTCGAGGACGCCTACGCGTACAGCAAGTTCGCGCGCGTGGCCCTCGACACCAACGACATCGACTTCCGCGCGCGCGTGCACAGCGCCGAGGAGGCCGACTTCCTGGCCTCCCGGATCGCCGGACGCGGCCACGACCTCGGGGGCGGCTCCCGGACCGAGTCCGGGCAGGCCACGGGAGTCACGTACACCACGCTGGAGAAGGCGCCCGCCGTCCTGCTGGTCGGGTTCGAGGCCGAGGAGGAGGCGCCCGGCGTCTTCCTGCGGCTGCGCAAGGCCTGGCGCAGGCACGGGCAGAAGGTCTTCGCCCTGGCCACGCACGCCACGCGCGGCCTGGAGAAGGCCGGCGGCACCCTGCTGCCCGCCGCTCCGGGCACCGAGACCGAATGGCTGGACGCCCTCGCGAGCGGTGTCGGCCTGGAGGCCGGTGGCGCCCAGGCCGCGGAGGCGCTGCGCGCCGAGGGAGCCGTGATCGTCGTCGGCGAGCGGCTGGCGGCCGTGGCCGGCGGCCTCACCTCCGCCGTACGGACCGCTGCCGCGACCGGCGCCCGGCTGGTGTGGATCCCGCGCCGGGCCGGGGAGCGCGGCGCGATCGAGGCGGGTGCGCTGCCGTCGCTGCTGCCGGGCGGGCGCCCGGCGACCGACCCGCGCGCGCGTGAGGAGGTCGCCGCCGTCTGGGGCCTGGCCGACCTGCCGCACCGCTACGGCCGCGACACCGGCGAGATCGTCGAGGCCGCGGCCCGCGGAGAACTCCAGGCACTGCTGGTGGCGGGCGTCGAGGTCGCCGACCTGCCCGACCCGGCACGCGCGCGTGCGGCACTCGCCGAGGCCGGCTTCGTGGTGTCGCTGGAGCTGCGGCCCAGCGAGGTCAGCGAACTCGCCGACGTCGTGCTGCCCGTCGCCGCGGTCGCCGAGAAGGCCGGGACCTTCCTGAACTGGGAGGGCCGGGTGCGGTCCTTCGAGGCCGCGCTCAAGCCCGACCAGATGACCCGCCGCCTCGCGCCCGCCGACGCCCGTGTGCTCCAGATGCTGGCCGACGCCATGGACGTACACCTGGGCCTGCCGGATCTGCGCACCACGCGCGCGGAGATCGACCGGCTCGGTACCTGGGACGGGCCGCGGGCCGGCGAACCGCTGGGGAGCGCGAGCGCCCTGCCGAGGCCGGCCGCCGGAGAGGCCGTACTGGCCGGGCACCGGCTGCTGCTCGACCAGGGCCTGCTCCAGCTGGGCGACGAGGCGCTGGCCGGCACCCGGCATGCCGCACACGCGCGCGTGTCGGCCGCCACGGCCGCCGAGGCGGGCGTCAAGGACGGGGACCTGCTGGCCGTGACCGGCCCCGCCGGAGCCGTCGAACTCCCGCTGCGGATCACCGACATGCCCGACCGGGTGGTCTGGCTCCCGCTGAACTCCGCCGGCACCGGCGTCGCCTCCGACGCCGGGGTGCTGCCCGGAACCCTCGTCCGCATCGGTCCGGCGACGCTCGCGGGCGTGGCCCCCAAGGAGGTGGAGGCATGAGCCCGTACCTCGCCGCTGAAGACCTCTCGATGTTCGGCACCGACCCCTGGTGGCTGGTCGTCATCAAGGCGGTGTTCTGCTTCGCCTTCCTGATGGTGACCGTGCTCTTCTCCATCGTGTGGGAGCGCAAGGTCGTCGCCTGGATGCAGCTGCGCATCGGCCCGAACCGGAACGGCCCCTGGGGCATGCTCCAGTCGCTCGCCGACGGCATCAAGCTGATGCTCAAGGAAGACGTCATCGTCAAGCGCGCCGACAAGGCGGTGTACGTCCTCGCGCCGATCGTCGCGGCCGTCCCGGCCTTCATGGCGATCGCGGTGATCCCCTTCGGGCCGGCCGGCAACGAGATCTCGATCTTCGGTCAGCGCACCACGATGCAGCTCACCGACCTGCCGATCGCGATGCTGTTCATCCTGGCGGTCGCCTCGGTCGGCATCTACGGCATCGTGCTCGCGGGCTGGAGCTCCGGCTCCACCTACCCGCTGCTCGGCGGACTGCGGTCCTGCGCGCAGATGATCTCCTACGAGATCGCGATGGGCGCCGCGTTCGCCTCGGTGTTCCTCTACTCGGGGTCGATGTCGACCTCGGAGATCGTCGCCCAGCAGAACGACCGCTGGTACATCGTGCTGCTGCCGGTCTCCTTCATCCTCTACATCGTCACGATGATCGGCGAGACCAACCGCGCCCCCTTCGACATGCCCGAGTCCGAGGGCGACCTGGTGGGCGGCTTCAACACCGAGTACTCGTCGATCAAGTTCGCGATGTTCATGCTCGCCGAGTACGTGAACATGGTGACGGTCTCGGCGGTCGCCACCACGCTGTTCCTCGGCGGCTGGCGGGCCCCCTGGCCCATCAGCACCTTCTGGGAGGGCGCCAACCACGGCTGGTGGCCCCTGCTCTGGTTCGTGGTCAAGGTCCAGTTGCTGCTGTTCTTCTTCATCTGGCTGCGCGGCACCCTCCCCCGGGTCCGTTACGACCAGCTGATGAAGCTCGGCTGGAAGGTCCTCATCCCGGTCTCCCTGGTCTGGCTGATGCTGGTCGCGACCGTGCGGGCCCTCAGGAACGAGGGCTACGACTTCACCGACATCGCCCTCTACATCGGCGGCGGCGTCCTGGCCCTGCTGGTGCTGTCCTTCGTCGTGGACATGTACCGGGAGAAGGGCAAGCGGGCCGAACCGCCCGCCGAGGAACCGGCCGCCTTCGACCCGATGGCCGGCGGGTTCCCCGTACCGCCGATGCCCGGACAGGAGTTGCCGCCGGTGCCCAGGCGCCGTCCGCGCCGGGAGCGGGAGCTGATTGTCAGTGGTGGGCCCGATACTCAGAGTGACGGATCTGTGGGTGGATCCACGGATGGAAAGGAGGCGTCCGATGGCTGAGGAACCCAAGGAGACCGACCCCGGTTTCATGAACCCCGTGGCCGGCTTCGGCGTGACCTTCAAGGCCATGTTCAAGAAGCGGCTGACCGAGCAGTATCCGGAGCAGCGGAAGACCACCGCACCGCGCTTCCACGGACGGCACCAGCTCAACCGCCATCCGGACGGCCTGGAGAAGTGCGTCGGCTGCGAGCTGTGCGCCTGGGCCTGCCCCGCCGACGCCATCTACGTGGAGGGCGCGGACAACACGGACGAGGAGCGCTACTCCCCGGGCGAGCGGTACGGCCGCGTCTACCAGATCAACTACGCCCGCTGCATCCTGTGCGGCCTGTGCATCGAGGCGTGCCCCACGCGCGCGCTGACGATGACCAACGAGTTCGAACTGGCCGACTCCAGCCGCGCCAACCTCATCTTCACCAAGGAGCAGCTGCTGGCCGGCCTGGAGGAGGGCATGGTCGACTCGCCCCACTCCATTTATCCCGGGACGGACGAGCAGGACTACTACCGGGGCCTTGTCACCGAGGCCGCGCCCGGCACGGTCCAGCAGGTAGCTCACTCCAAGGGCGAGGTCGTCCAGGAGGGCGACTCGACCTTCGGCGGGACCGAACCGGCGTCGGAGGAGGTGATCCGCCGATGACCGGGCAGCTCGCCGCCGCGGCGACTCTCTCCGCCGGCACCTCCACCGGAGAGGCCGTCCAGTTCTGGATCCTCGGCACCGTCGCGGTGATCGGCGCCCTGTGCACCGTCTTCATGAAGAGGGCCGTGCACAGCGCGCTCTGCCTCGCCGGGACCATGATCATCCTGGCGGTGTTCTACCTCGCCAACGGCGCGTACTTCCTCGGCGTGGTGCAGATCATCGTCTACACCGGCGCGATCATGATGCTGTTCCTGTTCGTGGTGATGCTCGTCGGTGTCACCGCGGCGGACTCCCTCAAGGAGACCATCAAGGGCCAGCGCTGGCTGGCCCTGCTGTCCGGGCTCGGCTTCGGCATCCTGTTGATCGCCGGCATCGGCAACGCGTCCGTCACGGAGTTCAGCGGCCTGGCCCAGGCGAACGCGAACGGCAACGTGGAGGGCCTCGCCTCCCTCATCTTCACCAAGTACGTCTTCGCCTTCGAGATCACCGGCGCCCTGCTCATCACGGCCGCAGTCGGCGCCATGGTGCTCACCCACCGCGAGCGCACCGAACGGGCGGCGACCCAGCGCGAGCTGGCCGAGCGGCGCGTCCGCGAAGGCAAGCACCTGCCGCCGCTGCCCGCACCCGGCGTGTACGCCCGGCACAACGCGGTCGACATCGCGGGCCTGCTGCCCGACGGCACCCCGTCCGAGCTCACCGTCAGCAGGACGCTGCGCGAGCGGGGCCAGATCCGTGACGTGTCGATGGAGGCGCTGGGCGATCTGAAGGCGCTGGAGCAGCGGTCCGAGGAGCGTCTGGAGCGCAAGGCGGTCGATCCGGCCGACTCCGAGCGGTCCGAGGAGGCGTCGAAGTGAACCCCGTCAACTACCTCTACCTCGCGGCCCTGTTGTTCACGATCGGTGCCACCGGCGTGCTGATCAGGCGCAACGCGATCGTGGTCTTCATGTGCGTCGAGCTCATGCTCAACGCCTGCAACCTCGCGTTCGTCGCCTTCTCCCGGATGCACGGCAACCTCGACGGCCAGATCATGGCCTTCTTCACGATGGTCGTCGCCGCCGCGGAGGTCGTGGTCGGGCTCGCGATCATCGTGTCCCTGTTCCGTTCCCGCCACTCGGCCTCGGTCGACGACGCCAGCCTGATGAAGCTGTGAGGGGTCGCTGAATCGTGGAGAATCTCATTGCGCTGCTGGTGGCGGCGCCCCTGCTCGGAGCGGCGGTCCTGCTGTGCGGCGGACGACGGCTGGACGCCGTCGGCCACTGGATCGGCACACTGCTGGCCGCCGCGTCCTTCGTGATCGGTGTCGTCCTCTTCACCGACATGCTCGGCAGCGGCGCCGAGGACCGCAGCCTGACGCAGCACCTGTTCAGCTGGATCCCGGTGGAGGGATTCCAGGCCGACGTCGCCTTCCGGCTCGACCAGCTGTCGATGACGTTCGTCCTGCTGATCACCGGCGTCGGCTCGCTCATCCACCTGTACTCGATCGCGTACATGGAGCACGACGAGCGCCGCCGCCGCTTCTTCGGCTACCTGAACCTGTTCCTCGCGGCGATGCTGCTGCTCGTCCTCGCCGACAACTACCTGCTGCTGTACGTCGGCTGGGAGGGCGTCGGTCTCGCCTCCTACCTGCTGATCGGCTTCTGGCAGCACAAGCCCAGCGCCGCCACCGCCGCGAAGAAGGCCTTCCTGGTCAACCGCGTCGGCGACATGGGCCTGTCCATCGCGATCATGCTGATGTTCCTGTGGTTCGGCACCTTCGCCTTCGGGCCGGTGCTCGGCGACCACGGAGAGGCCGGACTCGCAGGCGGAGCCGACGAGGGCAAGCTCACCGCGATCGCGCTGATGCTGCTGCTCGCCGCCTGCGGCAAGTCCGCCCAGGTGCCGCTGCAGTCCTGGCTCGGGGACGCGATGGAGGGCCCGACCCCGGTCTCCGCCCTCATCCACGCCGCGACCATGGTGACGGCGGGCGTGTACCTGATCGTCCGCTCCGGCGCCATCTTCAACGGCGCGCCCGACGCGCAGCTGGTGGTCACCATCGTCGGCGCGGTCACGCTGCTGTTCGGTGCGATCGTCGGTTGTGCCAAGGACGACATCAAGAAGGCACTGGCCGGCTCGACCATGTCGCAGATCGGCTACATGGTGCTGGCCGCCGGACTCGGCCCCATCGGCTACGTCTTCGCGATCATGCACCTGGTGACGCACGGCTTCTTCAAGGCCGGGCTGTTCCTCGGCGCCGGTTCGGTCATGCACGGCATGAACGACGAGGTCGACATGCGCCGCTACGGCGGACTGCGCAAGTACATGCCGGTCACGTTCGTCACCTTCGGCCTCGGCTACCTGGCCATCATCGGCTTCCCGGGTCTGTCCGGTTTCTTCTCCAAGGACAAGATCATCGAGGCGGCGTTCGCCAAGGGCGGCACCGAGGGCTGGATCCTCGGCGCCTGCGCCCTGCTGGGCGCGGCCCTCACGGCGTACTACATGACGCGCGTGATGCTGATGACGTTCTTCGGCGAGGAGCGCTGGCGCAACGCCCCGACGCCGTCGCCCGCGAAGCCCGACGTGGAGCCCGCCGCCGAGACACGCGGCGAGACCGATTCCGGACATGCCGCTGCCGCGGCGGGCCCGCCGCACCCGCACGAGTCGCCGGGGCTCATGACGATCCCGATGATCGTGCTCGCTTTCGGCTCGGTGTTCGCGGGTGCCTTCTTCGGCGTCGGAGACCGCTTCCTGCACTGGCTGGAGCCCATCACCGGACACGACCACGGCCACGCGCCGATCAGCGCCCTGACGGTCACCGTCTCCACGGTCGCCGTCATGGTGATCGGCGTCGCGGCCGCCTGGGCGCAGTACGGCCGCCGTCCGGTGCCGGCCGTCGCCCCGCGAGGGTCGCTGCTCACCCGGGCCGCCCGGCGCGACCTGCTCCAGGACGACTTCAACCACGTCGTCCTGGTCCGCGGCGGCGAGCACCTCACGCGCTCCCTGGTCTACGTAGACCACTCCCTGGTCGACGGGGTCGTCAACGGCACGGCGGCCTCGGTCGGCGGCCTGTCCGGGCGGATGCGCAAGCTGCAGAACGGGTTCGCGCGCAGTTACGCGGTCTCGATGTTCGGCGGTGCGGCGGTCCTCGTCGCCGCGACCCTGCTGATGAGGGCGGTCTGATACCGATGTCCTTTCCCCTGCTGACAGTCACGGCGGCGCTGCCGGCCGTCGGGGCGATCGCCACGGCAGCCGTGCCGGCCGCGAAACGCACCGCGGCCAAGTGGCTGGCGCTGCTGGTCTCGCTGGCCACGCTCGCGCTGGCGGTCACGGTCCTGATCCGCTTCGACCCCGACGGCGACCGCTACCAGCTCACCGAGTCCCACTCCTGGATCGCGGAGTTCGGCGTCCGGTACGAGCTGGGCGTGGACGGCATCGCGGTGGCACTGATCGCGCTGACCGCCCTGCTGATCCCGTTCATCATCCTCGCGGGCTGGCACGACGCCGACCCGCTGGAGACCGGCAGCAGCCGGTGGCGGCCGACGCAGGGCTTCTTCGCCCTGATCCTGGCCGTCGAGGCGATGGTGATCATCTCCTTCGAGGCCACCGACGTCTTCCTCTTCTACATCTTCTTCGAAGCCATGCTGATCCCGCTGTACTTCCTGATCGGCGGCTTCGGGGACCGGGCCCACGAGCACGGCGAGAAGACGGCCGCCACCCAGCGGTCGTACGCCGCCGTGAAGTTCCTCCTCTACAACCTGGCCGGCGGCCTGATCATGCTGGCCGCGGTGATCGGGCTCTACGTGGTCGCCGGGAACTTCTCGCTCACCGAGATCGCCGAGGCCCGGGCGAGCGGCGAGCTGAACATGGCGACCAGCACGGAACGCTGGCTGTTCCTCGGCTTCTTCATCGCCTTCGCCGTGAAGGCGCCGCTGTGGCCGCTGCACACCTGGCTGCCCAACGCCATGCAGGAGTCCACCGCCCCGACCGCCGTGCTCATCACGGCGGTCGTCGACAAGGTCGGCACCTTCGCGATGCTCCGCTTCTGCCTCGGCCTGTTCCCGGAGGCGAGCAAGTGGGCGACGCCGGTCGTCCTCGTCCTGGCGGTCATCAGCATCATCTACGGGGCGCTGCTCGCGGTCGGCCAGCGCGACATCAAGCGACTGATCGCCTACGCGTCGATCTCCCACTTCGGCTTCATCATCATGGGCATCTTCGCGATGACCAGCCAGGGCCAGTCCGGCGCCACGCTGTACATGGTCAACCACGGGATCTCGACCGCCGTCCTGATGCTGATCGCCGGTTTCCTGATCTCGCGGCGCGGATCGCGGCTCATCGCCGACTACGGCGGAGTGCAGAAAGTCGCCCCGGTGCTCGCCGGCACCTTCCTGATCGGCGGCCTGGCGACCCTCTCCCTGCCGGGTCTCGCGCCCTTCGTCAGTGAGTTCCTGGTCCTGGTGGGCACCTTCACGCGCTATCCGGTGATCGGCATCATCGCCACCTTCGGCATCGTCCTCGCCGCGCTCTACACCCTCGTCCTCTACCAGCGGACGATGACGGGCCCGGTGAAGCCCGCGGTGTCCGCGATGCCCGACCTGCGGGTGCGTGAGCTGGTGGTCGTGGCGCCGCTGGTGGCACTGCTGATCGGCCTGGGCGTCTACCCGAAGCCCCTCACGGACATCGTCAACCCCGCGGTGGAGCAGACCATGTCCGACGTACAGAAGAAGGACCCCGAGCCTGAGGTGGAGGCGGCCAAGTGAGCGCAACAGCCGTCCACAGCCTGTGGACAACGGCGGCGGCCGACCCGATCTCGAAGATCGACGCACCGAAGATCGAGTACGGGCAGCTGTCGCCCGTGCTCATCGTCCTCGGCGCGGCGATCATCGGAATCCTGATCGAGGCCTTCGTGCCGCGCAGAGCCCGCTACCACGTGCAGACGTTCGTGTCCGCCGTCGCGCTCGTCGCCGCCTTCGCCGCGGTCGTCGCGCTCGCGGCGGGCGGATACGGCACGACCAAGGCGGGCATCGCGGCGATGGGCGCCATCGCCGTCGACGGACCGGCCCTGTTCCTTCAGGGCACGATCCTGCTGGCGAGCCTGGTCGGCCTCTTCACGTTCGCCGAACGGCGCCTCGACCCGGAGGCGCACGGCAACCGCGTCGACTCCTTCGCCGCGCAGGCCGCGTCCGTACCGGGCAGCGAGAGCGAGCAGAAGGCGGTGAAGGCCGGGTTCACCACCACCGAGGTGTTCCCGCTGCTGCTCTTCGCCGTCGCCGGCATGCTGGTCTTCCCGGCGGCCAACGACCTGCTGACGCTCTTCGTGGCCCTGGAGGTCTTCTCCCTCCCGCTCTACCTGCTGTGCGCGCTGGCCCGCCGCAAGCGGCTGATGTCGCAGGAGGCGGCCGTCAAGTACTTCCTGCTCGGCGCCTTCGCCTCCGCGTTCACCCTGTTCGGCATCGCCCTGCTCTACGGCTACGCGGGCTCCATGTCGTACGGCACGATCGCGCAGGTCGTCGACGGCACCGTGCAGAACGTCACTCCGGCGCTCGCCGACACCATGGGCAACGACGCGCTGCTGCTCGTCGGCTCCGCGCTGATCGTCATGGGCCTGCTGTTCAAGGTGGGCGCGGTGCCGTTCCACATGTGGACGCCGGACGTGTACCAGGGCGCGCCGACACCGGTGACCGGCTTCATGGCGGCGGCGACCAAGGTGGCGGCCTTCGGCGCGCTGCTCCGCATCCTCTACGTCGTTCTGCCCGGCCTGCGCTGGGACTGGCGGCCGGTGATGTGGGGCGTGGCGATCGTCACCATGCTGGCCGGCGCGATCGTCGCGATCACGCAGACCGACATCAAGCGGCTGCTGGCGTACTCGTCGATCGCGCACGCGGGCTTCATCCTCGCGGGTGTCATCGCCACCACGCCGGACGGCGTCTCGTCCGTCCTCTTCTACCTGGCCGCGTACTCCTTCGTGACGATCGGCGCCTTCGCGGTCGTCACGCTGGTGCGCGACGCGGGCGGCGAGGCGACGCACCTGTCGAAGTGGGCCGGGCTCGGGCGCAGGTCGCCGCTGGTGGCGGCCGTGTTCGCGGTGTTCCTGCTGGCCTTCGCGGGCATCCCGCTGACCTCCGGCTTCTCGGGGAAGTTCGCCGTGTTCAAGGCGGCGGCGGAGGGCGGTGCGGCCCCGCTGGTCGTGATCGGTGTGATCTCGTCGGCGATCGCGGCGTTCTTCTACATCCGAGTGATCGTCCTGATGTTCTTCAGCGAGCCGCGCCCGGAGGGCCCGACCGTCGCGGTGCCGTCACCGCTGACGATGACGGCGATCGGCGTCGGTGTGGCGGTCACGGTGGTGCTCGGAGTGGCACCGCAGTACTTCCTGGATCTGGCGGGGCAGGCGGGGGTGTTCGTGCGCTGACGCGGCGCTCGCGCCTCTGTGGCAGCGGCCCGGCATCCTCTCGGGGATGCCGGGCCGCTGCCGGGTGTGGGGGGGC
>NZ_JARVKY010000022.1 GCF_029813785.1 Streptomyces sp. DH41 | reverse complement strand
CCCGCCGACGGAACGTTCCGTCGGCGGGCGCCGTCGATCCACCGATACCCTTGACAGGTGACCGACGCCCACGAAACCGCAGCAGACCGTCCACTGCGAACCACCGGAGGCGCCCCTCCGGACGACGCCGGATCTTCTGCGAGCCAGGCGCCGATCCCCTTGCTCGAACCACGCGAGGGCATTCCGCGGGTGATCGCCGACGCGGACGCCCTCGCCGAGGTGACCGCCGCCTTCGCGGCCGGCCGCGGCCCCGTCGCCGTCGACGCCGAACGCGCCTCCGGTTACCGGTACGGCCAGCGCGCGTACCTGGTGCAGCTGCGCCGCGAGGGCGCGGGCAGCGCCCTGATCGACCCGGTGGCCTGTCCCGACCTGTCCGGGCTGGGCGCGGCGATCTCGGACGTGGAATGGGTGCTGCACGCGGCCACCCAGGACCTGCCGTGCCTGCGCGAAATAGGGATGGTGCCCACCCGCATCTTCGACACCGAGCTGGCCGGGCGGCTCGCCGGGTTCCCGCGGGTCGGCCTCGGCGCGATGGTGGAGAACGTCCTGGGCTTCGTCCTGGAGAAGGGCCACTCGGCCGTCGACTGGTCGACGCGTCCGCTGCCCGAACCATGGCTGCGCTACGCCGCGCTCGACGTCGAGCTCCTCGTCGACCTGCGCGACGCGCTGGAGAAGGAGCTGGACCGGCAGGGCAAGCTGGAGTGGGCCCGGCAGGAGTTCGACGCGATCGCCTCCGCTCCGCCGCCCGAGCCCCGCAAGGACCCGTGGCGCCGCACGTCCGGCATGCACAAGGTGCGCCGGCGCCGTCAGCTCGCCGTCGTACGGGAGCTGTGGCAGACCCGGGACCGCATCGCGCAGCGCCGGGACGTCTCCCCCGGCAAGGTGCTCGGGGACGCTGCCATCGTCGAAGCGGCGCTCGCCCTGCCGGTCAACGCGCACGCGCTGGCCGCGCTGAACGGGTTCGGACGCGTGAACCGCCGGCAGGTGGAGCAGTGGCAGGTGGCGGTGGACCGGGCCAGGGGCCTGTCCGAGTCGCAGCTGCCCCAGCCCGGTCAGCCGGTGACCGGTCCCCCGCCGCCCCGGGCCTGGGCCGACAAGGACCCGGCCGCCGCGGCCCGGCTCACCGCCGCGCGGGCGGCGGTCACGGCGCTGGCCGAACGGCTGAACATGCCGCAGGAGAACCTGATCACCCCGGACACGGTGCGCAGGGTCTGCTGGGAGCCGCCGGCGCCGGTCGACGCGGAGTCCGTGGCCGCGGCCCTCGCCGGACACGGGGCCCGGCCCTGGCAGGTGGAGCAGGTGACGCCGGTACTGGTGACGGCGCTGACGCAGAGCGTGTCGTAGGAGGAGCGGCGGCGAGTTCCGGCCAAGATCCAGGGTGGGCGGCGATCCGACGGTGTGACGTTCGCCGCTTGGGCCGGGGGGACTGGGCAGCTACGTTACTCATAAGTAGCATGGGCCTGAGCGCGCGCTCAGCATCTGCGCGCCGCAGCAGTGCCATCCCGCACCCTGGAGGAGAGCCATCGTGCCTCGTACCGTCAGGGACGTCGTCTTCGTAGACGGCGTCCGCACCCCGTTCGGCAAGGCGGGCCCGAAGGGCATCTACCACGAGACCCGCGCCGACGACCTGGTCGTGAAGGCGATCCGGGAACTGCTGCGCCGCAATCCCGGTCTCGACCCCAAGAAGATCGACGAGGTCGCCGTCGCCGCGACCACGCAGATCGGGGACCAGGGCCTGACCATCGGCCGCACCGCCGGCATCCTGGCGGGGCTGCCCACCTCGGTCCCGGGCTACTCGATCGACCGCATGTGCGCGGGCGCCCTGACCGCCGTCACCTCGGTGGCCGGCTCCGTCGCCTTCGGCGCGTACGACGTCGCCGTCGCCGGCGGTGTCGAGCACATGGGCCGCCACCCGATGGGCGAGGGCGTGGACCCGAACCCGCGGTTCGTCAGCGAGAAGCTGGTCGACGAGTCCGCCCTGTTCATGGGCATGACCGCGGAGAACCTGCACGACCGCTACCCGAGCATCACCAAGCAGCGTGCCGACGAGTACGCGGTGCGCTCGCAGGAGAAGGCCGCCAAGGCGTACGCCGACGGCAAGATCCAGGCCGACCTGGTGCCGGTCTCGGTGCGCCGTACGAACGAGGAGGCCGGTGAGACCGGCTGGGGTCTGGTCACCGCCGACGAGCCGATGCGTCCGGGCACCACGCTGGAGAACCTGGCGGGTCTGAAGACGCCGTTCCGCGTGCACGGCCGGGTCACCGCGGGCAACGCGGCCGGTCTGAACGACGGCGCGACCGCCTCCCTGATCGCGAGCGAGGACTTCGCCCGCGAGAACGGCCTGCCGGTCAAGATGCGCCTCGTCTCGTACTCCTTCGCGGGTGTCGAGCCGGAGGTCATGGGCTACGGCCCGATCCCGGCGACGGAGAAGGCCCTGGCCCAGGCCGGCCTGTCCATCGACGACATCGGCCTGTTCGAGATCAACGAGGCCTTCGCCGTCCAGGTCCTCGCCTTCCTGGAGCACTACGGCATCGCCGACGACGACGCGCGCGTCAACCAGTACGGCGGCGCCATCGCCTTCGGCCACCCGCTGGCCTCGTCGGGCGTCCGCCTGATGACGCAGCTGGCCCGCCAGTTCGAGGAGCAGCCGCACGTCCGCTACGGCCTGACCACCATGTGCGTCGGCTTCGGCATGGGCGCGACGGTCGTCTGGGAGAACCCGCACTTCGAGGGGGACAAGTGAGCACCACCACCGCAGAGCTTCTGAAGGGTGCGGCCGAGCTGTTCCCGGGCGAGGTCGTCACGCAGGCGCACGTACGCCACTTCGACCTGCCGCTGGGCGCGGGGCGCTTCGCCCTGATCACCCTGGACAACGGCCTGGACCACACCAAGCCGACCACGCTGGGCCCGCAGTCGCTGGCGAACATCGACGCCGCCATCGACCGGGTCGAGAAGGAGGCCGCGGACGGCGACATCGTCGGCGTCGGCGTCACCGGCAAGCCGTTCATCTTCGCGGTCGGCGCCGACCTCAAGGGCGTCGAGCTGCTGAAGCGGCACGAGGACGCGCTCGCCATCGGCAAGGGCGGCCACGACGTCTTCAAGCGGCTGTCGAAGCTGGCCGTGCCGACCTTCGCGTACTACAACGGTGCCGCGATGGGCGGCGGCGTGGAAATCGGCCTGCACTGCGCGTACCGCACGGTGTCGGCCGCGCTCCCGGCGTTCTCGCTCCCCGAGGTCTTCCTCGGCCTCGTCCCCGGCTGGGGCGGCTGCACGCTGCTGCCGAACCTGATCGGCGCCGACAAGGCCGTCTCGGTGATCATCGAGAACAGCCTGAACCAGAACAGGCAGCTCAAGGGCAAGCAGGTCTACGAGCTCGGCATCGCGGACGCGATCTTCGAGGGCGCGGACTTCCTGGAGCAGTCGCTGATCTGGACGGCGTCCGTCCTCAAGGGCGAGATCGCCGTCGAGCGTCCGGCGATCGACCGCGGCGAGGCCTGGGACCAGGCCGTCGCCAAGGGCCGCTTCATCGCCGACTCCAAGGTGCACGGCGCCGCCCCCGCCGCCTACCGCGCCCTGGACATCATCGCCGCCGCCAAGAACGGCGACCTCCAGCAGGGCTACGACGCCGAGGACCAGGCCCTCGCCGACCTGATCATGGGCGGCGAGCTGCGCTCCGGCATCTACGCCTTCAACCTGGTGCAGAAGCGCGCCAAGCGCCCCGCCGGCGCCCCGGACAAGGCGCTGGCCCGCCCGGTCACCAAGGTGGGCGTCGTCGGCGCCGGCCTGATGGCGTCGCAGCTGGCCCTGCTCTTCCTGCGCCGCCTGGAGGTGCCGGTCGTCCTGACCGACATCGACCAGGAGCGCGTCGACAAGGGCGTGGGCTACGTCCACGCCGAGATCGACAAGCTGCTCGGCAAGGGCCGGATCAACCAGGACAAGGCGAACCGGCTGAAGGGCCTGGTCTCCGGTGTCCTGGACAAGGCCGAGGGCTTCGCGGACGCCGACTTCATCATCGAAGCGGTGTTCGAGGAGATGGGCGTCAAGCAGAAGGTGTTCGCGGAGGTCGAGGCGGTGGCGCCCGCGCACGCGATCCTCGCCACCAACACCTCCTCGCTCTCCGTCTCGGAGATGGCGTCGAAGCTGAAGCACCCCGAGCGGGTCGTCGGCTTCCACTTCTTCAACCCGGTCGCGATCCTCCCGCTGCTGGAGATCGTCCGCGGCGAGCAGACCGACGAGGCCTCGCTGGCCACGGCGTTCGGCGTCGCCAAGAAGCTGAAGAAGACCGCGGTCCTCGTGAAGGACGCCCCGGCGTTCGTCGTGAACCGCATCCTGACCCGCTTCATGGGCGAGATCCAGAACGTCATCGACGAGGGCACCCCGGTCGAGGTCGCGGAGAAGGCGGTGGAGCCGCTCGGCCTGCCGATGTCGCCGCTGGTCCTGCTGGAGCTGGTCGGCCCGGCCATCGGCCTGCACGTCTCGGAGACCCTCAACCGGGCCTTCCCCGAGCGCTTCACGGTCTCCCCGAACCTCAAGGCGGTCGTCGAGGCGGGCAAGCGCGGCTTCTACGTCTACGACAGCGGCAAGCCGGAGCTGGACCCGGAGGTCGCCGCGCTGCTGAAGCAGGGCGACTCCGTCCTGACCGAGGAGCAGGTCCGCGACCGCGTCCTGGACGCGGTGGCCCAGGAGATCGGCCTGATGCTCGACGAGGGCGTCGTCGCCGAGGCCCAGGACATCGACCTCTGCCTGATCACCGGCGCCGGCTGGCCCTTCCACCTGGGCGGCATCACGCCGTACCTGGACCGTGAGGGCGTCGCCGAGCGGGTGAACGGGAAGCGGTTCCTGGAGCCCGGGGTGGCGAGCGTTCCGGCGTAACCGGGTATCCCCGGCGAAGGGGGTGGGCCGCACGGTAACGATCCGTGCGGCCCACCCCCTTCCGCCGCACGCGCACCTATAGGATCTCCACACGATCTGACTACTTGTGTACGCGGCTCTCCCGCCTGGACACCACCCTCGGCTCCGAGAGCGTGCGGTCGGCCTGTTGAGGAGATCCCCGTGGCGTCCACCCGCCGCCGCCCGCCCCGACGCCGGGTGTGGCCCAAGATCCGGCTGCTGCTGTTCGCCGTCGTCCTCGCCGCGGGTGCCACGGCCCTCTATCCCGTCTGGAACAAGGCGGACCCGGAACCGCCCGAACTGCTCGTGCGCTACCGGACCGGCACGCCGGCCACCTCCGCGGTGGCCAAGCCGTCGCTGGAGGTCTTCAACAAGACCGAGAAACCACTGCCGTTGAGCGACGTCACCCTCCGGTACTACTTCACCGCCGACGACGGCGCCTCCTACGCGTTCAACTGCGTCAACGCCGCCTTCGGCTGCTCCCACCTCGCCGGGCGGATCGTCGAGCCGGCCGAGCCGACCGACACCGCCGACCGCTACCTGGAGGTCCGGTTCTCGCCCGGGGCCGGCGAACTGGAGCCGGGCGCCAACAGCAAGGGCATCGACCTCCAGCTCTTCCGCACCGACCACAAGGAGTTGGAGCAGTCCGACGACCGCTCCTTCGACGCGGAGACGACCAGCTACAAGGAGGCGAAGCGGGTCACCGCGTACAAGCGGGGCGTGCTCGCCTGGGGCGAGGAGCCGGACGGCACGAAGCCGGACGACGACGGGAAGAAGGCGGGGACGGCCGCCGCCGATCCGTTGCCGGCCGCCCCCGACGGCGTCCTGTTCGACACCTTCGACTACCTCGGCCCCAAGGACCCGGCGCTGTTCAAGCACGGCTGGCTGGTCCGCACCAGTGAGGGCGGCCCCGGCATCGAGGACACGTGGTCGGCCGAGAACGTCGCCTTCCCCGCCGACGAGGAGGCCCTCGAGAACGGGCAGGTGCTGCGACTGCGCGCCAGCACCGACGGCACCGAGGCGGGCACCAAGCAGTCCAGCCTGGGCACGGCCGCGAGCAAGTTCCGCGAGGGGACCTACGCGGCCCGTATCCGCTTCAGTGACGAGCCGACCACCGGCGACAGGGGCGACCACGTCAACCAGACCTTCTACACCATCGGCGGCGAGGGCTCGAAGTACAGCGAGCTGGACAACGAGTACATGCCCAACGGCGCTTGGGGACGGGCCGGCCCCAAACTCGACACCGTGACCTGGTACGACCACAAGAGCAACGACCGCGTCTACACCACCACGAACAAGAGCCTCGCCGCCTGGCACACCGTGATGATCAGGGTGAAGGACGGCGTCGTCGCCTACTGGCTCGACGGCGAGAAGCTCTTCGTCAGCGACGGCAAGTACGCCCCGCGCGCGGACATGTCGGTCAACTTCAACCACTGGTTCGTCGACCTGCCGTTCAAGGGCGACCGCGCCTGGGACATGAAGGTGGACTGGCTCTACTACAACGCGAACGAAACCCTGACGGCGAAGGAGGTCCAAGCCCAGGTCGAGGGCTTCACCGACGACGGCAGGAACTACTTCGACACGGTCCGGGGGTGAGCCGGCGCGCCGCGCCGCTCATACGTTCATTCCGCCGTGCCGACTACCAGCCGCCGTTGCCGTAGCCCTGACCATGCCCCTGCCCGTAGCCGTGCCCCTGGCCCTGCTGCCAGGAGGGGTCGGGGCAGCCGCCCTGGCCCTGACCGGGCTGCGGCTGCTGCCGGTACGGCTCCTGGTACCCGCCCTGCCACTGGTGCTGACCGGCCGGAGCGGGCGCGGGCGTCCCCCAGCTGACCTGCTGTTGCGGGACCGCCTGGTGCTGCTGCTCGTCGTAGCCGGGCAGCGGCTGCGGCTGGGTGGGGACGCGGGGGGCCCTGGGCGCCGTGCGGGCCAGGGCCGCGCCCTCCAGACGCATCAGCTGAAGCGTCTCGGTGACCTTCTTGTCGGAGTACGGATCCTCTTCCTCGAAGATCTCCGTCACGTCGGCCTCGTGGTCGCCGGCCACGGACACCTCGACACCGCCCTGCCGGGTGCCCCAGCTGCCCTTGTGCAGGGTGACGAGGGCGTAGAACCGCAGCGGGGTCAGCAGGAACAGCTGGATCAGGCCGTACAGCGGGGCGAGCAGGAACATGCCGAACCGTTTGACGAAGCCCATGCCCCGGCGCGGGAAGTCGAGGTACCGGACGTTGCGCAGGTACCCCATGAGGACCATGAAGAGCGCGTAGTCCCCGATGTGGTCGAGGAACCGGGGCGGATCGATGATCGGCAGGATGACCATCGAGTAGAACATCGCCGTACCGAAGACCAGCCACAGGCCGAGTTCCATGCAGGTCAGCCAGAAGGCCGGGCGGTACTTCCGCTGGTGCCGGAAGGCCCAGAGGGACTCGCGGAAGAACGACTTGTTCCAGCGGACCTGCTGGCGCAGGAAGTGCGGCAGCTTCTCGGGGACGGCCGTGTAGCCGACGGCGGTCTCCTGGAAGACGACCTGCCCCTCCGTGAGGCAGTAGTTGGTCATCCGGCGGTCGTCGCCGAAGACGGCGGGCTTGCCCAGGAACTGCTGGTTGAGGAAGTCCGGCAGGTACTTGCGCACCAGGGAACCGCGATAGGCGGACAGGGCGCCGCAACAGCACAGGACGGACTTCAGCCGCGAGTAGGCGGCCCGCTCGAACAGGAAGGAGTTGCCGTAGCGCAGGTCCTGGAGGCGGGTGAAGACGTTGCTGTCGTGGTTGAGCGCCAGCACCATGCCGGTGGAGGCCATGATCTTCTCGTCGGCCATCGGCAGCAGCAGCTCGCGGACGGTGTCGCGGGAGAGCACGGTGTCGGAGTCGACGCACAGGAAGATGTCCGAGTACGGCGCCGCCTGGAAACCGAGCGCGAGCGCCTCGCGCTTGCCCTTGTTCTCGGGCTGCACGCTGACCGTGTACTTCACGCCGAGCGCCTCGAACTCGCGGCGCATCCGCCTGGCCATCCGGATGCCGGAGTCGTCGGCACTGGCGTCGTCGACGATGTGGATCTCGTTGGGCAGACGGCTCTGCGCGAGCAGGCTGCGCATGCCCTGCTCGAACATCACGGGGTCCTCGTTGTAGATCGGGATGACCGCGGTGACCCATGACCGTTCCAGGTACTCCAGCTCCTCCCGGCCCCCCTTGGCGGGCCGGTAGAACAGTGCGCCGAACATCTTCAGCGACAGGAGCCCCATGGCGCCGATCGAGTACAGGTGCAGCGAGTCGGAGTCCAGACGGGTGGCGATCACCGCGGCGATCACCAGGAAGAAGAAGTAGGAGACCTTCAGCTGCCGTCGTTTGCGGTGGGCCCGGCGCCCGCCGGAGTCGACCGCTCCGGGTATGTAGGTGTCCCCAGACGTCACAGCTTGACCACCCGGGGGTGATCGACGGACTTGCCCCGGGTGTCGAAGAGCGTCCGCGCGCGGTCGGCGAGCAGGCCGAGGTCGATCTCCCGGTGGGACTGGAGCAGAATGGTGAGGTCGGCGCTCTCGGCGGCGGCCAGGTAGTCGTGCGCGCGCTCGACCGGCGTACCACCGACGGTCCAGTCCGCGATCCGCGGGTCGAAGTACACCAGTTCGGCGCCACGGGCGCGCAGGTTCTCGGCCACGGCCAGGGCCGGGCTCTCCCGCTGGTCGGAGATGTCCGCCTTGTAGGTGACGCCGAGCAGCAGGACGCGGGAGCCGCGCACGGCCTTGCCCACGTCGTTGAGCAGCTCGCCCGCGCGGTTGACCACGTGCACGGGCATGCGCTGGTTGATCTCCTGGGCCAGCTCCACGAACCGGAACGGGATGCCCAGTGACCGCACCTTGTACGACAGGTAGTTGGGGTCGATCGGGATGCAGTGCCCGCCGACTCCGGGACCAGGGTAGAAGGGCGCGAAGCCGAACGGCTTGGTGGAGGCGCAGCGAATGGCGTCCCACAGATCGACGCCGATCTCCCGGCAGAACATCGACATCTCGTTGACGAGCGCGATGTTGACGTGCCGGTAGGTGTTCTCCAGCAGCTTGGCCATCTCGGCCTCGCGCGTGCCCTTCGCCTCCACGACACGGGTGACGAAGCGCTCGTAGAGGGCACGGGCGGCCTTGGTGCAGTCGGCGGTGACGCCGCCGACGACCTTGGGCGTGTTCTCCAGGCCGAAGGAGGCGTTGCCCGGGTCGATGCGCTCGGGTGAGAAGGCCAGGTGGAAGTCCTTGCCGACCTCCAGGCCGCCGGCCTCCAGGCGTGGCCGCACCACCTCGTCGGTGGTTCCGGGGTACGTGGTCGACTCCAGGACGACGAGCGTGCCGGGCACCAGGTGGGCGGAGATGTCGTCCACCGCGGCGTGCACCGCGCCGAGGTCCGGGGAGCCGTACTCGGTGAGCGGGGTGGGCACACAGACGACGACCGCGGCGGCGTCCGCGATCACCCGTGCCCTGTCGACCGCTTCGAACCCCTGATCGAGCATCGCGCGGACCTCGGCGTCCGAGATGTCGTCCACGTGCGAACGGCCGGAGTTCAGAGCGTCGACCACGCTCCGGCTGCGGTCGAGTCCGACGACCTTCAGGCCCGCCGCCGCGGCCGAGCGGGCCAAGGGAAGTCCTACGTAGCCGAGCCCGACAACCACAAGATCCACCGTGGAGGATCCGCTCACGATTCAGCCCCCAACCCCGTCGTTCCCGACCGGTGAGGCCGGTTCCGGGGCAGCACGCGGCCGCCCCGGTTCGAACAGGGGAGGAGATTAACAGGGCCTTCACGCTTTAACCACGCTTGTTTCAGGTGCCCCTTGTCACGCGTATGGACGCACAACCCTCCGACGGTCCCGGGTGTCCCCCGTCAGATCTCCTGCCACGCCGTGAGTGCGAGCCCCGGCTCGTCCTTGCGACGGGTCAGCAGCAGCCGGCCCGTGGAGGGCGACAGAACCGCCGCGACCACCCGGCCGTCGGCGTCCAGGGCCAGGGAGACCTCGGCGTCCGGGGCCAGCCGCGGCCCGGACTCGGTCCACCAGGCGCCCGCCGACTCCTGCTCGCCGGGGTAGGCGGCGAAGGCGACCCGGCCGGAGGACGAGCACTGGGCCAGCAGCGTGCAGTCGTGACCGTCGAGTTCGCAGCGGACGGCCGCGACCGGGCCGGGTCCCGCCGCCGGGAGCAGGGCGACGGGCTCGGTGCCCGGGCGCCAGGCGGACAGGTGGCCGGAGACGTCGGTGAAGAACAGGGTGGTGTTGTCGTCGGAGGTGGCCAGGGCGCGCAGGGTGCCCGGACGGGCTTCGGCCGCCACCTCGTCCACCAGCCGGAACTCGGTGCCGGGCGCCTCCTGACGCCAGTGCAGGATCGCACCGGAGCCGATCGCGTACGCCTCGATGCGTCCGGCCCTGCCCGCCACCGCGACGGGCGCGTCCTTCAGCCCGGCGCCCTTGAGGTCCCGCCACGGGCCCCAGCCGCCCTTCTGCGCCTGGGCACGCATGTGGAGTCCGCCGCCGCTGCCGCGTACGAAGATGTGCGCCCGGCCCTGGTCGTCCACCGCGACGACGGGCCTGCCGGTGCGGTCGCCCTTGGCGTTCGGATGGCCGACGGTGTCCCAGTCGAGGGCGGCCAGCAGGGGCCGGAAGTGGGTGGAGTGCACCAGGTCCGACTCCCCCGGCTCCGTGGGCCGCCAGGCGACCAGGTGCGTGTAGGAGTCGGCACCCTGGCCGATCGCCGGGGCGGGGTGCAGCAGCTGGTCTCCGCCGATCCTGCGCGGTGCGTCCCAGGGGCCGCCCGGCACCTGCTCCGCACGGCACAGGACAGCGTCCTGGGTCATCAGGTAGACGCTGAGTCGGCCGTCCCGGCCGCGTATGAGCCACTCGCCGTTCACCTGATCATTTTACGCCTCCGCCCACGGGACCACTCCGACCGGGTGGGGGCGCGTGCGACCCTGGCCCCATGGACGACAGCACACCCCTTCTCGTGATCGTCGACGCCGCGAACGTCGTCGGGTCCGTGCCCGACGGATGGTGGCACGACCGGCGCGGGGCCGCGGAACGGTTGCGGGACCGGCTGGCGGCGGACGGGGTGCCGGGGCGCACCGGCCCGGTGGAGGTCGTCCTGGTGGTCGAGGGCGCGGCCCGTGGCGTGGACCCGGTCCCCGGCGTACGGGTGGAGTCGGCGCCCGGCAGTGGGGACGATCACATCGTCGAGCTGGCCGCGCGGGCCGGCGGTCGCCCCGTTCTGGTGGTGACGGCGGACCGTGAGCTGCGCCGCCGGGTGGCGGAGCTGGGGGCGGAGGTGGCGGGGCCGCGAACGGTCCGGCCCGCCTGACGGCGCCGGTGGCGGCGTCGTCGGCGGGCCGGTGGCGGTTGGCAGCGCAGTGGCAGCGGCAGTGACTACGGGGCGCCCGGGCCGGACGGCTTCGAGGGACTGCCGGCCGCCGCGTCCTCTCCGTGGGCCAGGCGGCTGTGGTTGCGGCCGTAGAGGAAGTACACGACGACGCCGATCGCCATCCAGACGCCGAACCGCACCCATGTCTCGGCGGGCAGGTTCAGCATCAGCCACAGCGAGGCGGCCACCGACACGATCGGCAGCAGCGGCACCAGCGGGGTGCGGAAGGCACGCGGCAGGTCGGGGCGGGTCCGGCGCAGGATGATCACGCTGAGCGCGACGATGACGAACGCGAACAGCGTGCCGATGTTCACCAGCTCGGCGAGTTCGCTCAGGCTGGTGAAGCCTGCGACGATCGCGATGATCACGCCGAGCAGGATGGTCGGCCGGTACGGCGTCCGGAACTTCGGGTGGACGTGGGAGAAGAAGCGCGGCAGCAGCCCGTCGCGGCTCATCGCGAAGAACACCCGGGTCTGGCCGAGCAGCAGGATCATGCACACCGTGGTCAGACCGACGGCGGCGCCGAAGCTGATCACACCGGCGAAGAAGGGATGCCCGGTGGACTTGAAGGCGTCGGCGAGCGGGGCGTCGATCGACAGCTCGCTGTAGTGCTGCATGCCGGTGACGACGATCGACACGGCGACGTACAGCGCGGTGCAGATGAACAGGGAGCCGAGGATGCCGCGCGGCATGTCGCGCTGCGGGTTCTTGGTCTCCTCGGCGGCCGTGGCGACGATGTCGAAGCCGATGAAGGCGAAGAAGACGACCGAGGCCGCGGTGAAGACGCCCATCACACCGAAGTTGGCCGGTGCCCAGCCGAACATCAGCTGGATCAGCGGTGAGTGCAGGCCCCCTCCCGCCTCCACCGGCTGCGCCTTAGGGATGAAGGGGTCGTAGTTGGAGCCCTTGACGAAGAAGGCACCCGCGATGATCACGATGAGGACGACGGTCACCTTGATGGCGACGACGACCGAGGTGACCCGTGCCGACAGCTTCATGCCGAGGACGAGGATGCCGGTGAGCACCAGCACCAGGACGGCGGCGAGGATGTCGAAGCCGAACCCCTCGGCGCCGTCCCGGCCGCCGAGCGCCGCGGGCATCTGCCAGCCCGCGTTGTCCAGCAGCGAACGGATGTAGCCGGACCAGCCGACGGCCACCACCGCCGTGCCCAGCGCGAACTCCAGGACCAGGTCCCAGCCGATGATCCAGGCGGGCAGTTCGCCGAGCGAGGCGTAGGAGAAGGTGTACGCGGAGCCGGCCACCGGGACCGTGGAGGCGAACTCCGCGTAGCAGAGCGCGGCGAGCGCGCAGACGACTCCGGCGACGACGAAGGCCAGGGCCACGGACGGCCCGGCGTTGTTCTTGGCGACCGTCCCGGTCAGTACGAAGATGCCGGTGCCGATGATGACACCGACACCGAAGACGGTCAGGTCCAGTGCGGACAAGGACTTCTTGAGCGCGTGCTCCGGTTCCTCGGTGTCCCGGATGGACTGCTCGATCTTTTTGGTCCTGAAGATACTGCTGCTCACGGGTACCTCCGAGCTTGTCGTCCCCGACATGATCGAGAGGGGGGCGTACTGCGTATGCCCCGGCGTGAGCGGATTCACGCGGATGGGTCGGTTTCGCCACCGCAACGAATGGAGATACCGACCCATCCGGCCGTACGTCAGTCGCGCGCGGCCTCCACCGAGTCCGCCTCGGACCGCTCGTAGCGTCCGTCGAGCTTGGCGACCAGGCCGGTGACCTGGCGGGCGATGTCCGGCGCGGTGAGCCCGATCTCGGCCAGGACCTCGGCGCGGGTGGCGTGGTCGAGGAAGCGCGGCGGGATGCCGAAGTCGCGCAGCGGTACGTCGACGCCCGCGTCGCGCAGGGCCTGGGCGACGGCGGAGCCGACGCCGCCGACGCGCGAGTTGTCCTCGACGGTGACGACCACGCGGTGCCGCTCGGCGAGCGGGGCCATGGCCTCGTCGACGGGCTTGACCCAGCGCGGGTCGACCACGGTGGTGGAGATGCCCTGCTTGTTCAGCAGGTCCGCCACCTCCAGGCACATCGGCGCGAGGGCGCCGACGGAGACCAGCAGGACGTCCGGCGTGTCGGTGCCCGGGGCGCGCAGGACGTCCATGCCGCCGACGCGGCCGACGGCCGGTACGGCGGGGCCGACGGCGCCCTTGGAGAAGCGGACCACGGTCGGCGCGTCGTCCACCTCGACGGCCTCGCGCAGCTGGGCGCGGACCTGGTCGGCGTCTCGCGGGGCGGCGAGCCTGAGGCCGGGGACGACCTGGAGGATCGACATGTCCCACATGCCGTTGTGGGAGGCGCCGTCGGTGCCGGTGACACCGGCGCGGTCCAGCACGAACGTCACGCCGCACTTGTGCAGGGCCACGTCCATCAGCACCTGGTCGAAGGCGCGGTTGAGGAAGGTGGCGTACACGGCGAAGACCGGGTGGACCCCGCCGTGGGCGAGACCGGCCGCGGAGACCGCGCCGTGCTGCTCGGCGATACCGACGTCGTAGACGCGGTCGGGGAAGGCCTTGGCGAACTTGTCGAGGCCGACCGGCTGGAGCATGGCGGCGGTGATGGCGACGACGTCCTCGCGCTCCTTGCCGAGCTCGAGCATCTCGTCGCCGAAGACGGACGTCCAGTCGGCGCCGGAGGTGGAGATGGGCAGGCCGGTGTCGGGGTGGATCTTGCCGACGGCGTGGAAGCGGTCGGCCTCGTCCTGAAGGGCGGGCTGGTAGCCGCGGCCCTTCTCGGTGAGGCAGTGCACGATGACCGGGCCGCCGAAGCGCTTGGCGCGGATGAGCGCGGACTCCAGTGCCTCGAGGTCGTGGCCGTCGATCGGGCCGACGTACTTCAGGCCGAGGTCCTCGAACATGCCCTGCGGCGCGATGAAGTCCTTCAGGCCCTTCTTGGCGCCGTGCAGGGTGTCGTAGAGCGGGCGGCCGACGACCGGGGTGCGCTCCAGGAGGTCCTTGGTGCGGGCCAGGAAGCGTTCGTAGCCGTCGGTGGTGCGCAGGGTCGCCAGGTGGTTGGCGAGGCCGCCGATGGTGGGGGCGTAGGAGCGCTCGTTGTCGTTGACGACGATGACGAGCGGGCGGTCCTTGGCGGCGGCGATGTTGTTCAGCGCCTCCCAGGCCATGCCACCGGTGAGCGCGCCGTCGCCGATGACGGCGACGACGTGGTCGTCGCGGTCGAGGACCTGGTTGGCCTTGGCGATGCCGTCGGCCCAGCCGAGGACCGTGGAGGCGTGGCTGTTCTCGATGACGTCGTGCTCGGACTCCGCCTGCGAGGGGTAGCCGGACAGGCCGCCCTTCATCTTCAGCTTCGAGAAGTCCTGACGGCCGGTGAGCAGCTTGTGCACGTAGGACTGGTGGCCGGTGTCCCAGAGCACCTTGTCCTTCGGCGAGTCGAAGACGCGGTGCAGGGCGAGGGTGAGTTCCACCACCCCGAGGTTGGGGCCGAGGTGGCCGCCGGTCTTGGACACGGCGTCGACGAGGAAGGTGCGGATCTCCTTCGCCAGCCGGCCCAGCTCTTCCAGGCTGAGCCGGTCCAGATCGCGCGGTCCCGTGATGCGGGTCAGCAGCGGCACCCGTGCCTCCTTGCAGTAGAGCTGTTGCCGGGCTTGACGAGTCTAATGTTCCGCCGTGGCGGAACGTGTCGGGGCGGTGCGTCGTACGTCACGCGTTCGGCCTTACCCATCGGCGGTCCCTTCTACGGCTTCCCCGCCCGTCGGCGAGAACCGGTCCCGCCGGCCGTCGTCCCCGGCATCCTGACGTACGTCGTCGTCCCGTACGCGAGGAGCCCCCGTGTACACACGTCGTCCACGTCCTCCACCGCGCGTGCGCCGAGCTGGCCGGCGTCCTCGCGGCAGCGCCGGGCCCGGGTGCGGGCGGACAGCACAGCGCCCGCCCGAGGGCTCAGCTCGGGCGGGCGCTGTGCGGCGGCGACGTGCGTGGCGTGCGCCTACGCGCGGCCGGCCGTCTTCTGCGTCTTGCGGGTGATCGCGTCGATGACGACGGTCGCCAGCAGGACGCCACCGGTGATCATGTACTGGACCGGCGAGGCGATGCCCTGCAGGGCGAGGCCGTACTGGATCGAGACGATGACCATCACACCGAGCAGCGCGTCCCACGTGCGGCCGCGGCCACCGAAGAGGGACGTGCCGCCGATCACGGCCGCGGCGATGACGTTCATCAGGAACTCACCGGTGCCCGCGCCCTGGTTGGCGGCGGCGATCTTCGAGGCGACGAAAAGGCCGCCCATCGCGGCGAAGGTGCCGGCGATCGCGAAGACCGAGATCCGGACCAGCTCGACGTTGATACCGGCACGGCGGGACGCCTCGACGCTGCCGCCGAGGGCGAAGACCTTGCGGCCGTAGGACGTGCGGCGCAGCACGAAGTCCGTGAGCAGCAGGAACGCCAGGAAGATCACCACGGCCAGCGGCAGGCCCTTGTACTGGTTGAAGACGATCGCCGCGGCGAAGGCCAGGGCGGCCAGCAGCACCGTGCGCACGATGATCTCGCTCAGCGGCCGGGACGGCACGCCCGCGGCCTCGCGGCGGCGGTTGTCGAAGAAGGCGGAGAGGAAGTACCCCGCGGTCACGACGATCGCCAGGCCGTAGGCGGCGGCCACGTCGCTGAAGTAGTAGCTGGTCAGCTTGACGACGATGCCGTCGGGGTTCAGGTTGACGGTGCCGTTGCTGCCGAGTATCTGCAGCATGAAGCCCTGCCAGAACAGCAGTCCGGCCAGCGTCACGGCGAAGGCCGGCACGCCGATACGGGCGAAGAAGAAGCCGTGGATGGCGCCGGCGACCGTGCCGGTGAGGATGGCCAGCACCAGGGCCAGCACCTCGTTCATCCCGTGCGTGATGTTCAGCACCGCGAAGGTGGCGCCCGCGACACCGCTGACCGAGCCGACCGACAGGTCGATCTCGCCGAGCAGCAGGACGAAGACGATACCGACGGCGATCATGCCCGTGCCGACCATGGCGACGGACATGTCGGAGAAGTTGCCCGCGGTGAGGAAGTTGGAGTTCAGGCTGGTGAAGATGGCCCAGATGACCAGCAGACCGACGACGACCGGGATGGACCCGAGGTCGCCCGCCTTCATCTTCCGCTTGAACTCGCCGATGTAGCCGGCGAAGCCCTGCTCGCGCACCAGCAGCCGGGGGTCGACCACGGTGGCCGCGGCGGGAGCGGCGTCGGGGTTCTCCACGGCCTGGTCGTCGGCGGTGGTGGAGGTCTTGTCGATGCTCACTTCTTGATCTCCCCATTGGTGCGCGCCGCACGACGGGTCACGGCGTTCTCCGTGGCGCCCGTGATGGCGGAGATGATCTCTTCCTGCGAGGTCGACTTGACCTCGAAGACGCCGTTGTTGCGCCCGAGGCGCAGGACGGCGACCTTGTCGGCGACCGCCTTGACATCGGCCATGTTGTGGCTGATGAGGATGACGGCGTGGCCGCGCTCGCGCAGCCGCTCGACGAGGTCGAGGACCTGCGCGGTCTGCTCGACGCCGAGGGCGGCGGTGGGCTCGTCGAGGATGACCAGCTTGGGCTCGCCGAGCATGGACCGGGCGATCGCCACGACCTGTCGCTGACCGCCGGAGAGCGAGGCGATCGGGATGCGGACGCTGGGGATGCGGATGGACAGGGTGTCCAGCAGCTCGCGTGAGCGGCGCTCCATCTCGACCTCGTCCAGGACACCGCGCTTGATGATCTCGCGGCCCAGGTAGAGGTTGCCTACGACGTCGATGTTGTCGCACAGCGCGAGGTCCTGGTAGACGGTCGCGATGCCCAGGTTCTGGGCGTCGTGCGGCTTGTTGATCGAGACGGCCTTGCCGTCCCACTCGATGGCGCCCTCATCGATGGGGTGCACGCCGGCGATCGTCTTGACCAGCGTGGACTTTCCGGCGCCGTTGTCGCCCACCAGGGCGACCACTTCACCGGCGTGGACCTCAAGCTCTACATCGGTGAGCGCCTGGACGGCACCGAATCGCTTGGAGACCCCGCGCAACGCCAGCACGGGCGTAGCGGACACGTGAACCATCTCCTTCGCCGCCTGACCCGGCGGGAGGTTGTGCAGAAGTTTGGGGGGTGTTCCGTCCGGCGCCCCGCTTAGCTTGCGGGGCTGTTGAGTGCGGGGCGCCGGAGGAAGCTGCGTGCAGCCGGTCCCGTACGCGCTCAGGCGGTACGGGAGGCGGGGCTGCTTACTTGAGACCGATCTTGTCGCAGGCGGCCTTGTAGTTGCCGCTGCAGATCTCGTCGAGGGTGTAGTAGCCCTCCTTGACGACGGTCTCCTTGATGTTGTCCTTGGTCAGCGAGACGACCGGGATGAGGACCGTGGGGATGCCCTTGGTCGTGGCGCTGTCGGACTTCTCCTTGGCGATGGAGTCGAGCGACTCGCCCTTGGCGAGGGCGACGGCCATCTCGCCCGCGACCGAGGCCTCCTGCGGGTAGGACTTGTAGACGCTCATGTACTGCTCACCGGTGATGATGCGCTGCACACCCGCGAGTTCGGCGTCCTGGCCGGTGACCGGGATGTTCGCGATGCCGGCGCGCTTCAGTGCCGTGATGACACCGCTCGCCATGCCGTCGTTGGCGGAGTAGACACCGATGATCTTGTCCTTGCCGAGGGCGGAGATGGCCGCCTGCATGTTGGAGTTGGCGTTCTCCGGCTTCCACTCCTTGGTGTCGTACTCGCGGCCGATGTTCACCTTGCCGTCGAGGACGGCGTGGGCGCCCTCCTTGAACTGGGCGGCGTTCGGGTCGGTGGAGGACCCGTTCATCATGACGATCTGGCCGTCCTTGGCCTTGTCGCCCAGCGCCTTCAGCAGGGCCTCGCCCTGCGTCTTGCCGACGGTGACGTTGTCGAACGAGGTGTAGGCGTCGATCGGGCCCTCGGCCAGGCGGTCGTAGGCGACGACCGGGATGCCCTGGTCCTTGGCCTTCTTGACCGAGCCGGCGATGGCCTTGGAGTCCACGGCGTCCACGATGAGCACGTCGACCTTGTTGGTGATCATCGTGTCGACCTGCTGGGACTGCAGCGTGGGGTCCTGCTTGGCGTTGGCGTAGACGACCTCGCCCTTGTTGTTCGTGAGCTCCTTGACCTTCTTCTCGATCAAGGGCTTGTCGAACTTCTCGTACCGCGCGTTCTGGTTCTCCGGCAGGAGCAGACCGACCTTGATGTCGTCGCCCTTCTTGGCGGACGAGTCGGACGAGTCCTTGTTCTCGTCCGACTCGGCGGCGCTGCCGCAGGCGGCGAGCGAGAGCGCCATCGCGGTGGCGGCAACGGCAACGGCGGCACGACGCATACGCGTGTTCACTTCAGAAACCTCCCTGACGAGGCCGCGTCGTTGCGGCCGAGGTGGCTGGAAGTCAACTCGGCCGCACGTGCGACGTCAAGAAGTAAATCCTTAACGAGATGACAACGGTGCCATCCGTGCTCTAAGTGAAGGCAGGAGTGGCCGCCGGCAGAGTGCCGGTCGCGCTTCCGTCCAAAAGCGTCGAATCGCCCATCTCGCTGAGGGCGAGGGCGAGCGCTCCGAGCACCTCCGCACGCCCCCCGAGTGCCCCGGGGAGAACGGAGAGTTGACGCGCCGCACTGGGGATCGCGTAGCGGCCGACGGACTCCCGGATCGGACCGAGCACCAGCTCCCCGGCCTCGGCGAGATCGCCGCCCAGGACGACGCGGCTCGGGTTGAGCAGGTTGCAGAGGTTGGCGACACCACTGCCGATGTGGCGGCCGACGTCGGCGATCACCCGACGGCAGCCCGGGTCGCCGTCCCTCGCCAGCCGCACGACGCCCTCCATCGTCAGCTCGGTGCCGTGGCTCGGCTGGAGGAGCGGGAGCACGTAGCGTGCGGACGCGAAGGTCTCCAGGCAGCCCCGGTTGCCGCAGCGGCAGACGGGACCGGCCTCGTCGAGCGTGATGTGCCCGATCTCACCGGCCGTGCCGCCGGGTCCGCGGTAGATCTTGCCGTTGATCACCAGGCCCGCGCCGACGCCGCTGGCGACCTTGATGTACGCCAGGTCCCGCACCCCCCGGCCGCTGCCCCAGACCAGCTCGCCGAGGGCGCCGAGGTTGGCGTCGTTGTCCACGTGCACCGGCACGCCGAGCCGCCCCCGCAGCTCCTCGGCGGGCCGGGTGCCGCCCCAGCCGGGCAGGATCGCGGTCGAGCCCAGGGTCCCGGACTCCACGTCGATCGGTCCTGGCACGCCGAGGCCCACGCCGGCGATCTTGGAACGGTCGACGCCGGTCGCCTCGATCAGCCGGTTGACCAGCTGCTCCGCCCGGTCGAGGCCCTGCGCGGCGGACGCGTCGACGTCCAGCGGCTCGGACTCCTCGGCGAGCACCTGGTGGGCGAGGTTCCCCACCGCGACACGCAGGTGCGTGTGCCCGAAGTCCACGCCGATGACGATGCCGGCGTCCCCGCTCAGGGAGACGCTGCGGGCCCGTCTGCCCCCCGCCGAGGTGGGCGTGACCTCGACCGTGCCGCCGTCCTTCAGCTCCCGAACGATATTGGAGACCGTCGCCGCGGACAGGCCCGTCGTCCTCGCGATCTCGGCCTGGGTCAGCGAACCCGCAAGACGTACCGCTCGGACGACCCGCTCCAGGTTGGCTCGGTGCAGCGACGACTGCGACCCCGGAGTCTCCATTGACTCTCACCCTCATCCCTGGCCCGCGTCACCCTGTGGCGACCGGGCCTTGTACAAGTTATGAACTCCAAACTCCGCTGAATCGCCCAGTGACGTCAAGACCTTGAGAGGAATCGGTTCCAGGCCGTGTCCACGGCCGACTACCGGCGGTATACCACAGGGGTCCGGCCCCGGAGAGCTGTCTCTCCGGGGCCGGGCCCCTGCGTACGACGGGTGGAGCGGCGGTGGCCGTCAGCGGAAGGTGCCCTGCGACACCGAACCGGCGATCCGCCGCTGGAAGACGCAGTACACGATCAGTACGGGCACCACCGTGATCACGATCGCCGCGAACAGCGCGCCGTAGTCGATGTCGTAGACCTGCGAGGACGCGTAGGCGGCCATGCCCTGGGTGAGGACCCACATGTCCTGGTCGGTGTTGAGCGCCACCGGCAGCAGGAACTGGTTCCACAGGCCCAGGAAGTTGAAGATCGCCACCGCCGCCATGCCCGGACTGGCCATCGGCAGCATCACCTGGAAGAACGCCCGCCAGTCCCCGGCACCGTCGATCAGCGCGGCCTCGTACACGTCGTGCGGCAGCGACCGGAAGAACGAATAGAGGAAGAACATCGTGAACGGCAGCGCGAACGCGACATAGGTGAGGATCAGCCCGAGACGCGTGTTCAGCAGCCCGAAGTTCTGCAACTGGAAGAAGAGCGGAACGATCGCCAGGAAGACCGGGAAAGTCAGGCCGGCGAGCATCACGTAGTAGATCAGCCGGCGGCCGGGGAACTCGAACCGGGCGAGAACGTAGGCGCACATCGCACCGAGCAGCATCACCAGGATCAGTGCCGAGACCACGACGATCACGGAATTCAGGAAGTACCTTCCGATGTTCGCGTCGGTCCACGCGTTCGCGTAGTTCTCGATCCGCCACTGATCCGGCAGCGAGAACGGCGACGAAAGGATCTCGCCGGTCGATTTGAACGACGACACCAGCACCCACAGCATGGGCACGATCACGATCACGGACCACAGGATCAGCATGGCGTGCGAGATCGCCGCGAATCTGCGGTCGCCGCTCGCGGCGACGCGCGTCAGATTCCGGTCTCTCGCCGGTTTCCGGTCACCGGCCGGCTTCCGGTCGGCGGCGATGACGCTCACCGGGCACCTCCCTTGGCTGCGGCACGCCGAGCTCTGGACCCAGGTGCTTTCCTCTTGCTCTCGCCCTCGCCGCCGCCCGTGAGGCGGTTGACGAGGAACACCAGCGCCGCGAACACCAGGGTGACGACGGCGAGGACGATGCCCATCGCGGTGGCGTAGCCGAACTGCTGCTTGGCGAAAGCGACGTTGAACAGACGCTGGCTGATCGTCAGGGTCGAGTTGTCCGGGCCGCCGTTCGGCACCATCGCCTGGACGTAGACGAACGCGTCGAGGGCGGCGATGCCCAGGTAGATGTACGCCGTCTGCACGCTGTCCCGGATCGCCGGCAAGGTGATCGAGATCGTGGTGCGCAGCCGGCCGGCCCCGTCGATCCTCGCCGCCTCGTACAGCTCGGCGGGAACGCCCTTGATCGCGGCGATGAAGAGCACCGCGTAGAACCCGACGAGCCCCCAGATGATGACGAACATCACGGACGGCATCGCGGTCGCCTTCTCGCCCAGCCACGCGAACGTGTCGAACCGGTCGAGACCGAGGCCGGTGAGGACGCCGTTGAGCAGGCCGGCGTTCGGGTCGTACATCTGCGCCCAGATCAGACCGACGATGATCGCCGGCACGACGTAGGGGAAGAACGAGATGATCCGGTAGAACGACGCTCCCCGGATCCCGCGGACGGGGCCCCTGCTGGGCCCGCCCAGGGTGATGGCCACGGCGACCCCGAGGGCGAGCGTCAGCGTCACCAGCGGCACGAAGGCCGCGAGGAGTGCGACGTTGCGCAACGCCTTCAAGAAGATGTCGTCCTGGAACATCTTCGTGAAGTTGTCGAAGCCGACGAAGTTGTAGTCCGGGCTGAAGCCGCGCCAGTCGGTCATCCCCCAGAAGATCGCCTGGCCGAACGGGATCAGGACGAAGAGCACGAAGATGGCCAGCGGGACACCGAGGAACGCGAGGAAGAACGTCACCCGGTCGAAGGTGAGCTTGCGGCGCCGTGGCCGCCCGCCGCGAGCGGCCGGCTCGGACCGGCGGCTCGCGGCGTCGGAGGTGGTGATGTCGTCTTTCATCGCCGTACTAGCTGATCTTGATCTTGTCGATGGAGTCGTCTTCCTGGACCTTGTCGGAGATCTTCTGCAGGGCCGAGGTGAGGCCCTTGCGGTCGAGGTCGCCGGAGAGGAACGAGTTCCACGGCACCAACTGGTCGGTGTTCATGCCGTAGGCTTCGACGAACCTCCTCATGTCGTAGATGTTGTCGCCCGCGGCCTCGAGCATCGTCGTCTGGGAGACGAGGGCGGCCGATCCGAAGCCGTCGGCGGGCACGGTGCCCTTGACCACCGTCGGGGCCAGCTTCGTCTTGGAGAAGTTGGCGGCCGCCTTCTCCGACAGCATCGCCCGCAGCACTTCCTTGCCGCCGGCCGGGTTCTTGCCCTGCTTGGGCACGATGAAGGGCTCGCCGGCTGCGGCGTGGAGCGACTCGTAGGGAAGCTTCGGCTTGTCCGTGAGCGTCATCTCCGGGAACCCGGTCATCTGGAAGTCCTTCTTGGTGGCCTTCGCCATCTCGTTCTCGATCCAGCCACCGGACGGGTAGAGCAGCGCCTTCTGGTCGTTGCTCCAGATCGCCTGTGCCTTCTGGAACTGGGTGCCGGAGCCGCCGGGGACGAACATCTTCTCCTTGATCATGGTCTCCATGACCTTGAGGACGCCCTGGACGGCCGGATGCGACCAGGCGTTCTTCTCGAGATTGCCGAGCGCGAGCCGGACCTCGTCACCGCCCTCCTTGATCGCTGAGGCGAACAGCATCGTCTGGTAGTAGGTCGCGGCTTCCTTGCCGTGGACGAAGAGGTACTTGCCCTTCTTCTTCGCCTTCTGGCCGAGGTCGAGCGCCTCGTCCCAGGTCTTCGGCGGGGTCCAGTTGTTCTCCTCGAAGAGCGTCTTCGAGTACCAGACGCCGTACACCGTCATCACGTACCGGAGCGCGACGAACTTGCCGTTGTACGTTCCGGGGTCCTTGACGCCGGGGTAGACGATGTCGGCGATCTTCTTGCCTTCGTAGGTGTTGGCCTCGAAGAGGTCGTCGAGCTCCTCCAACTGGTCGAGGATGCCGAGGAAGCCGATCTGATCCTCGCCGGAGTTGTCGATGAGGTCCGGCGGGTTGCCGCCGACGAAGCGGGGCTGGAGCTGGGGGGCGATGTCGACGACCGGCTTGACCTGGACCTTGAGGCCCTTGACCTGGCTGCCGAGCACCTGGTTGGTGTAGTCGACGTAGTCGGTGCCGTAGCCGCCGTCGAAGATGGCCGCTTCGACCGTGGATTCGGCGGCGACACCGAACGGGTTCGTGGCGCTCTTCTCGCCCTTCGGGCCGCCGTCGCCGTCGCCGTCCTCGCTGGAGGGAGAGCTGCACGCGACCGCGAACGAGCCCATCGCCGCGGTGGCGATGGCCCCCCGCAGAAGCGTCCGCCTGTCAAGAGAGCCGGCACGAATGGTCATCTCTGCATCCTCACTGATCGATTGGATCTGTACGGAAGTGCCGCGTGTGCGCCCGCCGCGGCCGGACCGGTCCTGCGCCGGCCGCACGTGGGGCGCTGTCGCCGTCGTCTCGGAGCCGCGGTGCGGCGCCGATGATCAGCTGAGTGATGCCGGCACAACAGTCGCCGGGGCCGGAGCGGCGGTCGCGCTCCGCCTGATCAGATCGCGATGGCCTACGCCGGTGGTGGATCCCATGCTCAAGTCCTCGCCTTCTCCAGGACTCAGGCGGTGAACCGGATCCTCCCCGGCACCGCGATCGGGTCACGCTGGGTCGTGCAGGAAGTGCGGGTACTGCTGTCGAACACCGCTGTTCGGGCGCTCTGGAGGTTGCTTTCGGCGTTCCCCCCGGATCCCCCTGATGGCCGACAGGTATAGTCCACTTACCGTCGGCGGAGCAAGATCGAATGCAAGGTTGGCGGTACGTCTTTTCCGAGTTGAGACCTCCCGGAAATATGAATGGCCTGTGTGCCACTTGCCGGAAGAATCCCCGGCATAAGCCTCGAACGCCACATCCAACACCCTTGACATCACATGTCACTTGACCCCTACTGGTCCTTGCGCAATTGAGTTGACAACGTTGTCCCCAGCGCAGGGAGGGTGGCCAGGGCATGCAGTACAGAGTTCGGCACAGATGGGGTCCGGCGGTCGTGATGACGACCGCCTTCGCTTTGGCGGTGGGTTCACAGGGGGCGGCGGTCGCGCTGCCCGCCGCACCCGCCGAGACCGACCGGGAGTTCGCGTCCTCGTTCGAGGCGGATGACCCGGTTCCGGACTGGATCAGCACCGTGGACACCGATCCGGACGGCGGCAAACGGTCCGCGGGGGTGGACGGCGGGTACAGCACCGGGATACCGGGCAACGTCACCGACCGCGTCACCGGCGTCCGGGCGAGCGCGGAGAACACGGGCGGCGGGGAGGTGAAGGAGAACCTCTTCGACAACGAGCCCACCACCAAGTGGCTGACCTTCGCGCCGACCGGCTGGGTCGAGTTCGACCTGGACGAACCGGCGAAGATCACCAAGTACGCGCTCACCTCGGCCAACGACCACTCCGAGCGCGATCCCAAGGACTGGACGCTGAAGGGTTCGGCCGACGGGGAGAACTGGCGGACGCTGGACACCCGGTCCGGAGAGTCCTTCGACGAGCCGTTCCACACCAAGACGTACGAGCTCGCGGAAGCGGCCGAGTTCCAGCACTTCCGGCTGGAGGTCACCAGGAACAACGGGGCCGGCGACGCGCTCCAGCTCGCCGACGTCCAGCTGGCCACCGCCGCCACCGACACGCCCGTCCCCGAGGACATGCTGTCCCTCGTCGACGACGGGCCGAGCGGCTCGCCGACCGCCAAGGCGAACGCCGGCTTCACCGGCAGGCACGCCCTCCAGTACGCCGGCCGGCACACCGCGGACGGCCGGGCGTACTCGTACAACAAGGTCTTCGACGTCAACGTGAAGGTCGACCGCCGCACGGAGCTCTCCTACAAGGTCTTCCCGTCGATGAGGGACCGCGACCTCGACTACGACGCCACGAACGTCGCGGTCGACCTCGCCTTCACCGACGGCACCTACCTGAGCGACCTCAAGGCGACCGACCAGCACGGTTTCCCGCTGACGCCGCGCGGTCAGGGCGACGCCAAGGTGCTGTACGTCAACCAGTGGAACAGCGTGAAATCGGGGATCGGGTCGGTCGCGGCCGGCAAGACCGTCGACCGGATCCTGGTGGCGTACGACTCCCCCAAGGGGCCGGCGAAGTTCCGCGGCTGGCTGGACGACGTGGCGATCGAGCGCGTCAGGCCCGAGCGGCCGAAGGCGCATCTGTCCGACTACGCGCTGACCACCCGCGGCACCAACTCCAGCGGCAGCTTCTCCCGCGGCAACAACTTCCCGGCGACCGCCGTGCCGCACGGCTTCAACTTCTGGACGCCGGTGACCAACGCCGGTTCGCTGAACTGGATCTACGACTACGCGCGCGGCAACAACGCGGACAACCTGCCCACGCTCCAGGCGTTCGGCGCGAGCCACGAGCCGAGCCCGTGGATGGGCGAGCGGCAGACCTTCCAGGTGATGCCGTCCGCCGCCTCCGGCACCCCGGACACCGGCCGGGACGCCCGTGAGCTGCCCTTCAGGCACGAGAACGAGACCGCCCGGCCGTACTACTACGGGGTGCGGTTCGAGAACGGCCTGAAGGCCGAGATGGCGCCGACCGACCACGCGGCGATGATGCGCTTCACCTACCCCGGTGACGACGCGAGCGTGATCTTCGACAACGTCAACGACCAGGCCGGCCTGACCCTGGACAAGGAGACCGGCACCTTCAGCGGCTACTCGGACGTCAAGTCCGGTGGCTCCGCGGGCGCCACCCGCCTCTTCGTCTACGGCGAGTTCGACTCCAAGGTCACCGGCGGCGACTCGAGCGGCGTCACCGGCCACCTGCGCTTCGACGCGGGCCGGGACCGCACCGTGACGATGCGCATCGCGACCTCGCTGATCGGCGTCGACCAGGCCGAGGACAACCTGCGCCAGGAGATCCCGAAGCGCGCCTCCTTCGACAAGGTCAAGCGCGACGCCCAGAAGCAGTGGGACCGCATCCTCGGCAAGGTGAAGGTCGAGGGCGCCACGCAGGACCAGCTGACCACGCTGTACTCCAGCCTCTACCGCCTGTACCTGTACCCGAACGCGGGCCACGAGAAGGTCGACGGGAAGTACAAGTACGCCTCCCCCTTCTCGAAGGCGGCCAAGGAGGACACCCCGACTCAGACCGGCGCCAAGATCGTGGACGGCAAGGTGTACGTCAACAACGGCTTCTGGGACACCTACCGGACCACCTGGCCCGCGTACTCCTTCCTGACCCCGTCCAAGGCCGGTGAGCTGGTCGACGGCTTCGTGCAGCACTACAAGGACGGCGGCTGGACCTCGCGCTGGTCCTCCCCGGGCTACGCGGACCTGATGACCGGCACCTCCTCGGACGTGGCCTTCGCCGACGCGTACGTCAAGGGCGTCGACGACTTCGACGTGAAGGCGGCGTACGACGCGGCCGTCAAGAACGCCACCACCGTGCCCCCGTCCTCCGGCGTGGGCCGCAAGGGCATGGAGACCTCGCCGTTCCTCGGCTACACGAGCACGGCGACGCACGAGGGCATGTCGTGGGCGCTGGAGGGCTACCTCAACGACTACGGCATCGCGAAGATGGGCGAGAAGCTCTACAAGGAGACCGGCGAGAAGCGGTACAAGGAGGAGTCGGCGTACTTCCTGAACCGCGCCCAGGACTACGTCAACATGTTCGACTCCAAGGCCGGCTTCTTCCAGGGCAAGGACCTCGCGGGCGACTGGCGCGTGGCCTCCGAGAAGTACGACCCGCGCGTGTGGGGCTACGACTACACGGAGACCAACGGCTGGGGCTACGCCTTCACCGCCCCGCAGGACAGCCGGGGCCTGGCCAACCTCTACGGCGGCCGGGACGGCCTCGGCGACAAGCTCGACGAGTACCTGTCCACCCCCGAGACGGCCTCACCGGAGTTCAAGGGCTCCTACGGCGGTGTCATCCACGAGATGACCGAGGCGCGGGACGTCCGCATGGGCATGTACGGGCACTCCAACCAGGTCGCCCACCACGCCCTGTACATGTACGACGCGGCCGGGCAGCCCCACAAGACGCAGAAGAACGTCCGCGAGGTGCTCTCCCGCCTGTACACCGGCAGCGACATCGGGCAGGGGTACCACGGTGACGAGGACAACGGCGAGCAGTCGGCCTGGTTCCTCTTCTCCTCGCTCGGCTTCTACCCGCTGGTGATGGGCAGCGGCGAGTACGCCATCGGCTCCCCGCTGTTCACCAAGGCGACCGTCGAGCTGGAGAACGGCCGCAAGCTGGTCGTCAAGGCGCCGAAGAACAGCACGGAGAACGTCTACGTGCAGGGGCTGAAGGTCAACGGCAAGCGCTGGAACTCGACTTCGCTCCCCCACTCGCTGATCGCGAAGGGCGGCGTCCTGGAGTTCGACATGGGTCCGCGGCCGTCGAAGTGGGGCACCGGCGACAACGCCGCCCCGGTGTCGATCACCAAGGACGACGAGGTGCCGACCCCGCGCGCCGACGCGATCGAGGCCGAGGGCGCCCTGTTCGACGACACGTCGGCGACCGACGCGAGCGTGACGTCGGTGGAGCTGCCGGTGTCCGACAAGGGCGCCGAGGCGGTCCAGTACACCCTGACGTCGTCGGCGGACCGGACGAAGGCACCGACCGGCTGGAAGCTCCAGGGCTCGGCCGACGGCACGACCTGGCGGACGCTGGACCAGCGCTCGGGCGAGTCCTTCGCCTGGGACCGGCAGACCCGGGCGTTCTCGGTGAAGTCGCCGGGGACGTACCAGAAGTACCGCCTCGTCCTCGACGGGGAGCACACGCTGGCGGAGGTGGAACTGCTGGCGTGAGCGGATGAGACACGGTGGCGGGTCCGGGCGTGTGGCCCGAACCCGCCACTCCCGTGTGCCGACCCATTCCCCGTGCGTGACGGATGCACCACAATGAGCGGGCGCCACCGGCGGACGCCGGAGGCGCCTCACGCGCATTCCGAGGGGGAAACACGTGCGGACGAGTATCGGCACACGGTTCACGGGTCTGGTCACGGGCGCGCTGCTGGCGGCGGGGGCCCTGTTCGCGACGGCGACGCCGGCCCAGGCGTACGACCCCGATCCCAGCGTCTCCTCGTACTACCGCGCCACCAGTGACTGCCCGTGCAGCGGCGGCAGTCTCACCGACCCGTTCGACGGCACCTACTTCGCGCACGACGCGGGCGGCACCGCCGTCAAGATGGAGCTGAACGACGCGGGCTGGTTCGTCGGCAAGGTGGAGTTCCACCCGAGCGGCGAGAAGCTCTGGATCTACGACACCAAGAACGACGGCGACACGTTCTACGTGGCCGTCGGCTACTCGTCGGGCGGCTCCTACCACGACCTGGGCACCTTCTCGGCGCCGGGCACCTCGGAGACCGTCGACCTCACGGTGAAGAACCTCAGCATCCCGGACGGCGCGTACGTCGACATCACCGTGTACGACGGGGCCGGCCGCGCCGACTACATCGCGGCGGCACGCGGCACCGGCGGAGCGGTCGCCTGACGGCATGGACATCGACCCCGCCTGGCTGCCGCCCGCCGCCTTCCGCGCGGTCGGCGGCCGGCGCGTGCTCGTCCGCGGGGCGGGTCCGCTCGCGGAGACGGTGCGCGGTGAGGTGACGGCGGCCCGCGCGCGGTTCGGGGGCCGTGAGGCGGGTGAGGGCGCCCCGGCCGACCTGGTCCTGGAGCTGACCGGCGACACCGACGACGAGGGCTTCGCGTACGGCCGCGAGAACGGGACGACCACCGTCACGGCGTCCGGCGGGCGCGGGCTGCTGTACGGCCTGTTCCACGTCGTACGGCTCGGCGAGGAGGCGTTCCGGGGTGAGCGGGCGCGGCAGGAGCACCGTCCGGCGGTGGCGCTGCGGATGCTGGACCACTGGGACAACGTGGCCGTGCACCCGGTGATGGGCCAGGTCGAGCGCGGCTACGCGGGCGGGTCGCTGTTCTGGTCCGACGGCCGGGCCCGCGGCGACCTGGACCGCGTGCGGGCGTACGGCAGGCTGCTCGCGGCCTGCGGGATCAACGCGGTCGCCGTCAACAACGTCAACGTGCACGAGACCGAGGCGCGTCTGCTCACCGACCGGATCGGCGAGGTCGCCGCCCTCGCGGACGCGCTCAGGCCGTACGGCGTGCGCACGCACCTGTCCGTCACCTTCGCGGCGCCCGTCGTCCTCGGCGGCCTGCCCACCGCCGACCCGCTGGACGAACGGGTGCGCGCCTGGTGGGCCGGGGCGACGGCGCGGGTGTACGAGGCGATACCCGACTTCGGCGGGTACGTGGTGAAGGCGGACTCGGAGGGTCAGCCGGGCCCGTTCGCCTACGGCCGCACGCACGCGGACGGCGCCAACCTGCTGGCCGCGGCGCTCGCGCCGCACGGCGGCACCGTGCACTGGCGGGCCTTCGTGTACGACCACCGTCAGGACTGGCGGGACCGGACGACGGACCGGGCCCGCGCCGCGTACGATCACTTCGTGCCGCTGGACGGCGACTTCGCGGCCAACGCGGTCCTCCAGGTCAAGCACGGGCCGATGGACTTCCAGGTGCGCGAGCCGCTCTCGCCGCTGATCGGGGCGATGCCGCGCACCCGGCTCGCGGTGGAGGTGCAGGCCACCCAGGAGTACACCGGGCAGCAGCGGCACGTGTGCTGGCTGGGTCCGATGTGGAGCGAGGTGCTGCGCTCGCGCCCCGACGGCGGGGCGGGCACCGGGCGGATCGCGGACGGGCTCGTGGCCGTGTCCAACGCCGGCGACGACCCGTTCTGGACCGGCCACCCGCTCGCCCAGGCCAACCTCTACACCTTCGGGCGCCTTGCCTGGGACCCGGCGGCCGACCCGCGGACGGTCCTCGGCGAGTGGATCGCGCTGACCCATCCGGAGGCGGAACGACGGCTGGTCGACGGCCTGCACGCGGTGCTCGACGGCTCCTGGTCGACGTACGAGAAGTACACGGCACCGCTCGGCGTCGGCTTCATGGTGCAGCCGGGGCACCACTACGGGCCGAGCGTGGACGGCTACGAGTACAGCCCCTGGGGCACCTACCACTTCGCCGACCGCGACGGCGTCGGTGTGGACCGCAGCGCGGCGACCGGCACCGGCTACGCGGCGCAGTACGCCAAGCCCTGGTCCGAGCTGTACGAGTCGCCGGACACCTGCCCCGACGAGCTGCTGCTGTTCTTCCACCACGTGCCCTACGGTCATGTGCTGCACAGCGGGAAGACCGTGATCCAGCACATCTACGACACGCACTTCGAGGGCGTGGCGGAGGCGGAGGAGGCCCGCCGGGTGTGGGCGGGCCTCGCGGGCCTGGTCGACCCGGCCCGGCACGCGCGCGTGGCGGAGCGGTACGAGGAGCAGGTGCGCTGCGCCCGCGAGTGGCGCGACCAGGTCAACAGCTACTTCCTGCGCAAGTCCGGGGTGCCGGACGAGCGGGGGCGGACCCTTCACTGAAGGCGCAGCACCATGACGCCGAGCGGATCGAGGGTGGGGGCGGTGGTCCTCGTCCCAGACCTTCTCGGGCCACTGCTCCGGGTTGCAGTCGCCGCCGTACGGGATCTTGGGGGTGCGGGGCGTGCTCAGGCGGTGAAGTCCTCCTGGGTCTCGGTGATCACCGGTCGGCTGCTGTGCAGCAGGGAGAGCAGCAGCGGGGCGGCCAGCAGGGCGGGCAGGGCCTCGGTCAGCAGGGCGGTCAGGGCCGCGGCCAGGATCAGCAGGGAGGCGGCCCCGAGGGTCGCGCGGCCGTGCCGGAGCAGGAAGTAGGCGGCGAGGCGGGCGGTGTCGCGGGCGCGGAAGGTGAAGAGGGAGGTGAGGACGAGGGCGTGCGCGCCCCAGAGGAGGGAGCCCGCGCCGACGGCCGCGAGCAGCACCGCCCACCAGCCGGGCAGGCCGGTGGCGGTGAAGTGGGTGAGGGTGAAGGCGATGACGGTGAGCCAGGCCAGCAGGGGCGCCCACAGCCGCAGCGCCGGGAGGGCGTTGAGGCGCCAGCCGCGCCAGTAGGCGCGGGCCGGGTGGAGTTCGGTGAGGTCGCCGCTGCGGTGGTGCAGGGCGTGGACGGCGCCGGACAGGGCCGGTCCGAGGGGCAGCAGGCAGAGGGCGGCGAGGGGGAGGTTGGCGGGGTCGGGGGCGAGCAGGAACAGGCCGGCCAGGCCCGGTGCGGTGGCCAGGAGCAGCAGGGCCTCGACGGTGAGCAGGGTGTGGATCAGGGCGGCGGTGCGGGAGAGGACGCCGGTGCCGAAGCCGGCGGGGCCCGTGGTGCGTGCGTCGCTCATCCCGGCTCCCGGCCGAGCAGGCGGCGCTCGTCCCACCAGGGCGGGGTCTCGTCGTCGACGGGGCTCAGCTCGACGAAGGCGACCTCGTGGCGGGTGAGGGTGAGGGGCAGGTCCACGCGGCCGTCCTCGACCGGCAGGCGCCGGTGGGTGCGGGCGGGTTCGGCGGCCTCGTGGAGGACGTCCAGCTGGTGGGGGCGCGGTGAGCGGGGGCTGCCCATGCGGCGCCAGGCGGTGCAGGCGTTGCCGTGCTCCTCGTCCACGGTCAGGCGCCGGACGAACGCCTCGCCGCGCCCGCCGGTGCCGACGGGCAGGGAGAGCCGCAGCGCGTGCCCGTCCGGGCCGGGTGTCGTGCCCGACGGGTCCACGGGGGTCCACGCCAGGACGGTGACCCGGCCGTCCGGGTGCCGGGTGACGAGGTGGTCGTCGCCCCGGGTCAGCAGGTCGGGGCCCATCCGGGCGAGGAAGGCGTAGAGGTGGTACGTCGGTTTCCGCACCTGCCGGTGGGTGAGCAGCCCGAAGCCGCCGTGGAAGAGGGCGGTGGGGACGCCGGTCTCCTCGAAGACGTCGCTGAACGTCCAGTACGAGAAGGAGTCGGCGAGGTCGCCGCCCGCCGCGAGGACCGGGGCGAGGTAGGCGGCGTGGAAGGCGGTGTCGTGGACCGGGTTGTCGGGCCGGTAGGAGGAGTTGAACTCGGTGATGTGCACGGGCAGGTCCGCGAGCCGCGTGCCCTTCAGCGTCCGGCGCGGCTCGGCGAACTGGTCGAGCAGCGTCCCGGCCGGGGCGAGCGTCTGGTGCACGCCGAACGGCACGTGCTGGGCGGGCCCGGAGCTGTAGGCGTGCCGGGAGACGAAGTCGACGGGCACGTCCCGGCTGTCGGCGAACTCGGCGAACCGTTCCAGCCGGCCCGGCCCCGCGCCGGGTGACACGGCCGGGCCGCCCACCTGGAGTGAGGCGTCCACGTCCTTCACGGCGTGCGCGGTCGCCTCGTAGAGCCGGTGGTACGCGCTTTCGTCGGCGTCCTGCCAGAAGTCGGGCAGGTCGGGTTCGTTCCAGACCTCGACGGGCCAGGTGCGGACCTCGTCGAGGCCGTACCGGTCGACGAGGTGGGTCAGGGTGGCCCGGACCAGCGCGGTCCACTCGGCGGTGTCGCGGGGCGGGGTGATGTTGCCGCGCCACCAGAACACCGTCCGGTCGCCGCTCGCGAGGTCGTGCGGCATGAAGCCGAGTTCGAGGAAGGGGCGGATGCCGGCGGCCAGGTAGCCGTCGACGACCTGGTCGACGTGGGTGAAGGAGTGGTGGACGTGCCGGGCGCCCCGGTGGGTGTAGGGGCGGTGGACGGCCATGCCCTCGCTGAACAGGCCGTGGCCGCGGATGTGCCGGAAGCCGATCTCGCGTTGGAGCAGGGCGAGGGAGTCCTGGTAGTCGCGGCGCAGGGCGAGGTCGAGGCGGCCGGTGCCGACGCAGTACCGCCAGGCGTCGGGGAAGGGGCCGGCCGGCTCGGCGGGGACACGGATCATCCCCGCTCCTCGCCGAACCGCTCGTAGGCCTTGTTGTGCACGTCGACCAGCCGGTCCATGTTCTTGGCCTTCAGCTCACTCACGTAGGCGTCCCACTCGGACATCGGGCGTTTGCCGAGGACGAACTGGAGCGTGTTCTGCCGGACGTGGTCCTTCAGCGGGGTCTCCCAGAGGGTGGCCTGTTCCTGTTCCACGGACTGGAGGGGGTGGGCCGGGTCGACGGGGAGCTGCTCGCGCCCGGACATGGCGTCCTGGAACCTCTTCTCGTCCGGGCTGAAGGCGGAGGAGACCAGTTCCCAGCTGCCGCCGTAGGAGAAGACGCCGTTGTAGAAGCCGTAGTCCTTCTGGAGGTCCTTGGGCGCGCCCGGGTCGGAACCCATGAGGCTGATGCCGTCCGCGGCCTGGTACCGGCCGCCGGAGGCGGTGTAGGTGACGCCCTCGACGCCCCACTTGGTGAACTCCTGGCCTTCGTCGGAGTACCAGAGCCAGTCCACGAACTGCATGAGCGCCACGAAGTCGTCCCGCTTCAGGGCGTCCCCGGCGATCATCATGCCGTTCTCCAGGCGGGAGCCGCCGAGCACCACGGGCCCCGCCGGTCCGAGCGGGACCGGGATCATCTCGATCCTCGAGCCCTTGACCTGCCGCTCGAGGTTGTAGCGGTAGTTCTGGACCAGCTCCTGCGGGTTGGCGCTGATCGCGAAGGACCTCTCGGAGAGCAGCTTCTTGACCGCCTCGTCGTCGCTCTGGGTGAAGCCCTCCGGGTCCACCAGCTTCTCGTCGACCAGTTTCCGCAGGTACTCGATCATCGAGCGGTATCCGTCCGTGGCGCCGGTGAAGACGAACTTCTCGTCCCGCGCGTCCCAGCTGGTGTTCAGGTAGGACCAGCCGGCCCGGACTCCGTGGGCCTGGCCGATGTACCCGAGCAGGGCGCCGCCGGGCTCGGGCTGGTTCCAGCGGTCGGAGAAGGGATAGCGGTCGGGGTACTCCGACCTGATCGCCCGGAAGACGTCGGCCGTCTCGTCCAGGGTTGACGGCAGGCTCAGGCCCAGCCGGTCGAGGACGTCGGTGCGCAGCGCGAGGGAGTAGCTGGACTTGACCTTCTCGTGCAGGCCGGGCAGGAGGTAGTACTTGCCGTCGGACTGGCGCAGCGAGTCGACCTCGGGCTCCAGCTTCCATCTGCTGACCTTGTCGCGGAAGTTGGGCATCAGTTTCACGTAGTCGCTGACCGCGAGGACGGAGCCCGACGCCACGAACGGGGTCTCCTGGCCGGGGTAGGTCTTGGGCAGGAGCAGGGGGGCGTCGCCCGCGCCGATGAGCAGGCTGCGCTTCTTCTCGTAGTCGCTGAGGGGGACGTCGGTGGTCTCGAGGGTGACGCCGGTGCGCTTGGTGAGCTCCTTCCAGAGCAGCCAGTCGTCCTTGGGCGGGTAGTTGGGGTTGCTCAGGTGCAGAAGTGAGAAGGAGAGCGGCTCGGACGACTTGAACCGCTGGCCGGCCCGGTACTCCTTCATCGCGCCGTTCCGCTTCTTCGACAGGTCCTTGGAGTCGCCGCCGTCGTCGCCGCTGCCGCAGCCGGTGAGCGCGGCGAGGCCGGCGAAGCCGGCGGCCGCCAGGACCTGACGTCGCGAAAGCTGTCCTGCGTTCTTCACGGTTACTCCCTCGGTGTGGCTGGAACTCAGCCCTTGACCGCGCCGAGCATCACGCCCGACACGAAGTAGCGCTGGACGAACGGGTACACGCAGAGGATGGGCAGCGCGGTGAGCACGATGGTGACGGCCTGGATGTTGGCCGCGACCTGGGTGAGCTGCTCGGTGCCCGCGCCGGCGCCGGTGCCGCCGGTGGCGCCCGCGATGAGGTTGCGCAGGTAGACCGTGACCGGCATCAGCTCGATCCGGTCCATGTAGAGGAACGCGCCGAACCAGGAGTTCCAGAAGGACACCGAGTAGAACAGCACCATGGTCGCGACGACCGCCTTCGACAGCGGCAGCACGATCCGCAGCAGGGTGCCGTAGGTGTTCAGGCCGTCGATCTGCGCGGCCTCCTCCAGTTCGTCCGGCATACTCTCGAAGAAGGCCTTCATCACCAGCAGGTTGAAGACGCTGATCGCGTTGGGCAGGGCCAGCGCCCACACCGTGTTCTTCATGTCGAGGCTGGTGATCAGCACGTAGGTGGGGATCAGGCCGCCCGAGAAGAACATGGTGAACACGGCGATGCCGACGAGGAGTCCGCGTCCCTTGAGGTGCTTCTTGGACAGGACGTAGGCGTAGCAGGTCGTCAGGAGCATCGCGACGGCGGTGGAGACGACCGTGTAGAACACGGTGTTGCCGTAGTTGCGCCAGAAGGTGCCGTCCTGGAAGACGATCTCGTACGTGGTGAGGTTGAAGCCCTTGGGCCACAGCGTCACCTCGCCCGCGCGGATCTGGCGTTCCCCGCTGAAGGAGCGGGCGACGATGTTGAGGAAGGGGTAGAGCGTCACCACGACGACGCCGGTGAGGATCAGGCCGTTGACGCCCTGGAAGACGCGGTAGCCGCGGGTGGGCCGGTCGACGGTCACCACAGGCTCGTCCCCACCGTGCGGCGCGAGAGCAGGTTGGCCGAGGTGATCAGGACCAGGCCGATGACCGCCTCGAAGAGGCCGATGGCGGCGGCGTAGCTGAAGCTGTTGGACTCGACACCGGTGCGGTAGAGGTACGTGGAGATCACGTCACCGGTCCGGTAGGTCAGCGGGTTGTAGAGCAGCAGGATCTTCTCGAAGCCGACCGCCAGGAAGGTGCCGATGTTGAGGATCAGCAGCGTGATCATGGTGGGGCGGATGCCGGGCAGGGTGACGTGCCAGATCTGCCGCCAGCGGTTGGCGCCGTCGATGCGAGCCGCCTCGTACAGGTCGTCGTCGATCGTGGTGAGCGCGGTGAGGTAGAGGATGGTGCCCCAGCCCGCGGTCTGCCAGATCTCCGAGCCCACGTAGATGGTGCGGAACCACTCGGGTTGCTGGATGAACGGGACCGGGTCCTGGCCGAACCAGCCGAGGACGTGGTTGACCGGTCCGTCGGTCGCGAGCATCTGCAGGGTGATACCGGCGACGATCACGATCGACAGGAAGTGCGGCAGGTACGACACCGACTGCACGAACCGTTTCAGGGCCCGCGTGCGCACCTCGTTGAGGAGGAGCGCGAGCACGATGGGGATGGGGAAGCAGAAGACGAGGGTGAGGCCGCCGATCCAGAGGGTGTTGCGGAACACCTGCCAGAAGGTGGGGTCGGTGAGGAACATCTCGACGTAGCGGAGGCCGACCCACTGCTCCCCCAGGATCGAACCGCCGGGTTCGAAGCGGCGGAAGGCGATCACGTTGCCGATCATCGGCAGATAGCGGAAGACCAGGAAGAACAGCAGCGGCAGCACGGCCAGCGAGTACAGCTGCCAGTCGCGGCGCAGCGCCCGCCGCCACCCGGTGGGCGCGGTGCGCCGTGCGGCGCTGCGGGGCGCGGCCCGGGCCGGGGGCGGATCCTGGGCGCCGGGTGGTGGGGCCGGCGTGGTGGAGGTGCTCATGCTCGGGTCTCCCGGTGGCGTGGGACGCAGGACACGGTGCCGAAACTTTCGAGCTCTTACCGGTAACTTCGCGGCAACCTAGAGGCAGGGGAAAGCACTGTCAATGGCCGGTGCGGAGCGGGATGTTGAGGCACGCACGCCGTCGGAAATGATTGACCTGCACCTTGGGAAGAGGGTGGCGAGCTGTTACGGTCGGTCGCACCTTTCTGGGATTCGACCGCAACAATCGGTCGCCCGGTCTCCCCGAACCTGCTGCGAGGTGCCGCCGTGCCCGCGTTCGACCTGCCGCAGACGCAGTTGCGGCACCACCGTCCGGCCCCGGACGAGCCCGACGACTTCGACGACTTCTGGCGCCGCACCCTCGCGGAGCCGGCGGCCGGCGACCCGCTGGTGTCGGCGCACCCGGCGGAGACCGGACTGCGGCTGACCGAGACCTGGGACGTGACCTTCCGGGGCTTCGGCGGCGACCCGGTGCGCGCCTGGTTCAGCAGGCCCGCCGGGGCGGACCGGCCGCTGCCCGCGGTCGTCGAGTACGCGGGGTACGGGCGCGGACGCGGCCTCCCCCACGAGCGGCTGACCTGGCCCGCCGCCGGGTACGCGCATCTCCTGATGGACAACCGGGGCCAGGGCGACCAGTACGGCTGCGGCGGCGACACCCCGGACCCGCGCGCCGGCGCGCCGGGCGGTCCCGGCCCGGCGGTACGGGGGCTGCTCGACCCGTACGCCTACCACTACCGCCGGCTGATCACGGACGCGGTCCGGGCGGTCGCGGCGGTGCGGGCGCTGCCCGGCGTGGACGCGGGGCGTGTCGCCGCCGTCGGCAACAGCCAGGGCGGGGGGCTGGCGCTGGCCGTGGCGGGCCTGGTGCCGGACCTGGCGGCGGTGCTGGTCTCCGCCCCGCTGCTGTGCGGTGTCCGGCGCGCGCTGGACCTCACCGACGCGGGGCCCTACGGAGAGATCGCGGCGTACCTGTCGGTGCACCGGGGCGCCGAGGCCGCCGCGTACCGCACGCTGTCGTACGTGGAGGGCGTGAGCTTCGCCCGCCGCGCGCACGCCCCGGCCCACTTCGGTGTGGGTCTGCGCGACACGGTGTGCCCGCCGAGCGGGGCGTACGCCGCCTTCAACCGGTACGCGGAACTGAGCGGAGCCGAGCCCCGCAAGGAGATCCGCGCCTACCCGTTCAACGGGCACGAGGGGGGCGACGCGGTGCATGTGCGCGGCCAGCTGGACTGGCTGGCCGGCGTGCTGCCCGCCACGTGACACGGCGACACGGCGACACGGCGATACGGCGACACGGCGTCACGGCGACACGGCGTCACGGCGACACGGCGACACGGCGACACGGCGACACGGCGACACGGCGTCACGGCGACACGGCGACACGGCGACACGGCGACACGGCGACACGGCGACACGGCGACACGGCGTCACGGCGACACGGCGTCACGGCGACACGGCGTCACGGCGACACGGCGAGGGCCGCACCCCCGCCGACGGGGATGCGGCCCTCAACCGTTGTGCGCCGCCGCCTACTTGCGGATCAGGCTGCGCAGCACGTACTGCAGGATGCCGCCGTTGCGGTAGTAGTCCGCCTCACCGGGGGTGTCGATGCGGACGACCGCGTCGAACTCGACACCGGTGTCGGTGGTGACCTTCACCGTGCGCGGGGTGGTGCCCTCGTTGAGCTCGGTGACACCGGAGACGGAGAAGGCCTCCTCGCCGGTCAGGCCGAGGGACTCGGCGGTACGGCCCTCCGGGAACTGGAGCGGCAGGACGCCCATGCCGATGAGGTTCGAGCGGTGGATGCGCTCGTACGACTCGGCGATGACGGCCTTGACGCCGAGGAGCGCGGTGCCCTTGGCGGCCCAGTCGCGGGACGAGCCGGAACCGTACTCCTTGCCGGCCAGGACGACGAGCGGGGTGCCCTGCTCGATGTAGTTGCGGGAGGCGTCGTAGATGAACGACACCGGACCGCCGTCCTGGGTGAAGTCGCGGGTGTAGCCGCCCTCGGTGCCCGGCGCGATCTGGTTGCGCAGGCGGATGTTGGCGAACGTACCGCGGATCATGATCTCGTGGTTGCCGCGGCGCGAGCCGTAGCTGTTGAAGTCGCGGCGCTCGACGCCGTGCTCCGTCAGGTACTTGCCGGCCGGGGTGTCGGCCTTGATGGCGCCGGCGGGCGAGATGTGGTCCGTCGTCACCGAGTCGCCCAGCTTGGCCAGCACCCGGGCGCCGGAGATGTCCTCGACCGGAGCCGGCTCCATGCCCATGCCCTCGAAGTACGGGGGCTTGCGCACGTAGGTGGACTCGGTGTCCCACTCGAAGGTGTCACCGGTCGGGATCGACAGCGCCTGCCACTGGGCGTCGCCCGCGAAGACGTCGCTGTAGGACTTGGAGAACATGTCCTCGCCGATGGCACTGGCGACGACCTCGTTGACCTCGGCCTCGCTCGGCCAGATGTCCTTCAGGAAGACCGGGTTGCCGTCCTGGTCGGCGCCCAGGGCCTCCTTGGTGATGTCCACCTTCATGGAGCCCGCGAGCGCGTACGCGACGACCAGCGGCGGGGACGCCAGGTAGTTCATCTTGACGTCGGGGTTGATCCGGCCCTCGAAGTTGCGGTTGCCGGAGAGCACCGAGGTGACGGCCAGGTCGTGGTCGTTGACGGCCTTGGAGACCTCGTCCGGCAGCGGGCCGGAGTTGCCGATGCAGGTGGTGCAGCCGTAGCCGACGAGGTTGAAGCCGACCTTGTCGAGGTACGGGGTCAGGCCCGCCTTCTCGAAGTAGTCGGTGACGACCTTGGAACCCGGGGCGAGGGTGGTCTTGACCCACGGCTTGCGGGTCAGGCCCTTCTCCACCGCCTTCTTGGCCACCAGGGCGGCGGCGACCATGACGTACGGGTTGGAGGTGTTGGTGCAGGAGGTGATGGCCGCGACCGTCACCGCGCCGTGGTCCAGCTCGTAGGTCGTGCCGTCGGGGGCGGTGACCTGGACCGGGTTGGACGGAGCGCCGTTGGGGGTGACGGCCGGGGAGTCGGAGGCCGGGAAGGACTCCTTGCCCGCCTCGTCCACGACGTCCACGTAGTTGAGGACGTCCGACTTGAACTGCTGGGCGGCGTTCGCGAGGACGATGCGGTCCTGCGGGCGCTTCGGGCCGGCGATGGAGGGCACGACCGTGGAGAGGTCGAGCTCCAGCTTCTCGGAGAAGTCCGGCTCCGCCTTCGGGTCCAGCCAGAGGCCCTGCTGCTTGGCGTACGCCTCGACGAGCGCGACCTGCTGGTCGCTGCGGCCGGTCAGGCGCATGTAGTTCAGCGTCTCGTCGTCGATCGGGAAGATCGCGGCGGTGGAGCCGAACTCCGGCGACATGTTGCCGATGGTGGCGCGGTTGGCGAGGCTCGTGGCCGCCACACCCTCGCCGTAGAACTCGACGAACTTGCCGACGACGCCGTGCTTGCGCAGCATCTCGGTGATCGTGAGGACGAGGTCGGTGGCGGTGGTGCCGGGCGTCAGCTCACCGGTCAGCTTGAAGCCGACGACGCGCGGGATGAGCATGGAGACCGGCTGGCCGAGCATCGCGGCCTCGGCCTCGATGCCGCCGACGCCCCAGCCGAGGACGCCGAGGCCGTTGACCATGGTGGTGTGCGAGTCGGTGCCGACCAGGGTGTCGGGGTAGGCCTTGCCGTCACGGGTCATGACGACGCGGGCCAGGTGCTCGATGTTCACCTGGTGGACGATGCCGGTGCCGGGCGGGACGACCTTGAAGTCGTCGAAGGCGGTCTGGCCCCAGCGCAGGAACTGGTAGCGCTCCTTGTTGCGGCCGTACTCCAGGTCGACGTTCTGCTTGAAGGCGTCGTTGGTGCCGAACTTGTCGGCGATCACGGAGTGGTCGATGACCATCTCGGCCGGGGAGAGCGGGTTGATCTTGTTCGCGTCACCGCCGAGCTCCTTGACGGCCTCGCGCATGGTCGCGAGGTCGACGACACAGGGCACGCCGGTGAAGTCCTGCATGATCACTCGGGCCGGCGTGAACTGGATCTCCTGCGACGGCTGGGCCTGCGAGTCCCAGCCGCCCAGGGCGCGGATGTGGTCGGCGGTGATGTTCGCGCCGTCCTCGGTGCGGAGCAGGTTCTCCAGCAGCACCTTCAGGCTGTAGGGAAGGCGCGCGGAGCCCTCGACCTTGTCCAGCCGGAAGATCTCGTACGACTCGTCGCCCACCTGCAGTGTGCTGCGGGCGTCGAAGCTGTTCGCCGACACGACAGTCTCCTTCATTTATGTGCGCGTACCACCGCATCCTGCCGCCACGCCGCCCTGGCCGATCCGCTAAGGTAGGGCTAAGTTAGGTAAGCCTTACCACCAGACCCGATAGCGGCGTTCGGCTGCGGTGCGCCTCGGCAGATATCTCGATGTCGAGATAACTCTAGTACATAGGGGCGAGCTGGTCATGCCCGGGCGCGGTGTGGCGTGCACCCCATCCCGCGGCCGCCCCGGCTTCACCCGGGGACCGCCCCGAGCCCTCCCCGAGTGACCCGTGCGGCCATCAGTACGCCGAACGGGGGTATCCGATGCGAGCCGGGAACACCCGGCACGACTCGGAAGGAGGCACGATGCCCCTCACGTTCCGCAAGAGCTTCCGGATCCTCCCCGGAGTACGCCTGAACATCAACAAACGTTCCTGGTCCATCACGACCGGCGGCAGGAACGGCCCCCGCCACACCCGCAGCAGCACTGGGCGTCGTACGACATCGATGGATTTGCCCGGACCTTTCGGATGGCGGCGTACCCGCTCGACCAGGCATCATTGAGGCGACGTTGACGTCCCATCACCCGGACGGACCCCCCGAGAGGCGCCATCTCATATCTGAGATAGCCTCAACCTCATGGCAGACGACTACCTCGTACGCATCGGCAAGCTCATCCGTGACGCCCGGCAGCACCGCGGCTGGACACAGTCACAGCTCGCCGAGGCGCTCGGCACCAGTCAGAGCGCCGTCAACCGCATCGAGCGCGGCAACCAGAACATCAGCCTTGAGATGATCGCCCGCATCGGCGAAGCGCTGGACAGCGAAATCGTCTCTCTCGGCTACTCGGGTCCGATGCACCTGCGTGTGGTCGGCGGCCGGCGTCTCTCCGGCGCCATCGACGTCAAGACCAGCAAGAACGCCTGCGTGGCCCTGCTGTGCGCCTCGCTGCTCAACAAGGGGCGCACGGTGCTGCGCCGGGTCGCCCGCATCGAGGAGGTCTACCGCCTCCTGGAGGTGCTGAACTCCATCGGCGTACGCACCCGCTGGATCAACGACGGCACCGACCTGGAGATCGTGCCGCCGGCCCAGCTGGACATGGAGGCCATCGACGCCGAGGCCGCCGTCCGCACCCGCTCCATCATCATGTTCCTCGGCCCGCTGCTGCACCGCATGGACCGCTTCCGGCTGCCCTACGCCGGCGGCTGCGACCTCGGCACCCGGACCATCGAGCCGCACATGATCGCGCTGCGCCGCTTCGGCCTGGACGTCGCCGCGACCGAGGGCCATTACCACGCGGTGGTCGACCGTCAGGTGCGCCCGGACCGCCCGATCGTGCTGACCGAGCGGGGCGACACGGTCACCGAGAACGCGCTCCTCGCGGCGGCCCGGCACGACGGCGTCACCGTCATCCGCAACGCCTCCTCGAACTACATGGTCCAGGACCTCTGCTTCTTCCTGGAGGCCCTGGGCGTCCGCGTCGAAGGCATCGGCACCACCACCCTCACCGTGCACGGCATGCCGGTCATCGACGCCGACGTGGACTACTCCCCCTCCGAGGACCCGGTCGAGGCGATGAGCCTGCTGGCCGCCGCCGTGGTCACCGAGTCGGAGCTGACGGTCCGCCGGGTCCCCATCGAGTTCCTGGAGATCGAGCTGGCGGTCCTGGAGGAGATGGGCCTCGACCACGACCGCACCCCGGAGTACTTCGCGGACAACGGCCGCACCCGCCTGGTGGACCTCACCGTCCGGCCGTCGAAGCTCGAAGCGCCGATCGACAAGATCCACCCGATGCCCTTCCCGGGCCTGAACATCGACAACGTCCCCTTCTTCGCGGCCATCGCGGCCTCCGCCCAGGGCCAGACCCTCATCCACGACTGGGTCTACGACAACCGCGCCATCTACCTGACCGACCTCAACCGCCTCGGCGGCCGACTCCAGCTCCTGGACCCCCACCGCGTCCTGGTCGAGGGCCCCACCCGCTGGCGCGCCGCCGAGATGATGTGCCCGCCGGCCCTGCGCCCCGCCGTGGTGGTCCTGCTGGCGATGATGGCGGCGGAGGGCACGTCCGTGCTGCGCAACGTGTACGTCATCAACCGGGGGTACGAGGACCTGGCGGAGCGGCTGAACTCGATCGGGGCGCAGATCGAGATCTTCCGGGACATCTGACAGTTCCGAGAAGGGGTGGTGCCCATCCCCGTGCGGTTGCACCCGCAACCCCGCCCGGCCTGAGGCTCCCCGCACGGGATGCGACGCGAGCGGGGCCGGAGGACACGTGTCGTCCCTCCGGCCCCGCTGTACTGCCTGGGCCCCGCCGGCCTCCGCGCGGGACCGGTTGTCCCGGGGGCTCAGGCGGTCGGTGGGTCCGCCGGTCAGTAGGCGGAGTCGACGTTGTCCATGGAGCCGTACTTGTCGGCCGCGTAGTTGCAGGCGGCGACGATGTTGGCGACCGGGTCGGTGATGGAGTCCTTCGTGCCCTTGACGTGATAGGCGTCGAAGGTGGGCTGGATCGTCTGGAGCAGGCCCTTCGAGGGGATGCCGTTCTGGGCGTTGACGTCCCAGTCGTTCTGCGCGTTCGGGTTGCCGGACGACTCGCGCATGATGTTGCGGTGCACGCCCTCGTAGGTGCCCGGGATGTTCTTGGCGTGCATGACGTCCAGGGCGGTGCGGATCCAGCCGTCGAGGTCGTCGCCGTGCTTCTTCTCGCCGGCCTCGACCATGGCCTCGATCTTGTCGGTCTGGGCCTGCGTCTGCGCGGTGGAGGCCTTGGCCGGCTCGGCGGCGTGCGCCGGGCTGGGGACGAGGGTGAGGCTGACGGCGGCGGCGCCCGCGGCGGCGAGGGAGGCCACGGCGGACTTGCGGATGTGGGGGCGGCGCATGAGGGCGTGCATGGGTGTACCTCTCCATTCGGGAACGTGATGGGGAGGCCGACGGGGGGTCGGCGACGCGGTGTCCGCGTGGGACGCGTCTTCGCGTCATCAGGGCCGGTGTCTGGATCCCGGACGGGCTTTCCCGTCCCGGTCCGGCGCTCGGCTCCCCGGTACGCCGAACAGACTGCGGAACGTTCCGGCGCCGCGACAAGTGTGTGACCTACTACGCCGCTTCGCAGACCGGCCGCGTGAGTCGCCCGGACGGTCGGCGACCACGCAGGCGAGCGCCCGTCGGGCGTCTACTAACCCCGGCCCCGTGTGACGTGAGACCTGTGCGCGCCCTCACAGAGCCGGTCACCCGGCGGTCGCCTCTCGTCACCCTGCGGAGACAGGTGCCTCACTCGATGAAACGGCGCAGTCACCTTCCGGGGTCGTCAGGAAGGCCGGCATCCCGGTACCGGGCGAGGTGGTGCACGAGGACGCGCGTGACGAGGGAGTGTCAGTCGGTACGCGCAGATTCCGCGCCCGCCGCGGTCGGGGGACGCGCCCCAGCGGGACTGCGTGCCGAGGTCCGTGAGCAGGTCGTTCAGTACCGTTTCCGCCTCGGCCCGGACACCGCACTCGGTGAGAGCGACCGCCAGGGCCGGATCCCAGGGGACGGCGGCCGGGCCCTTCAGGGCGGACTCGGCTTGCCGTACCAGCTGACCGCAGGGTGTCGCGGGCGCGGGTGGCCGCGACCGTTGAGGACGCGGGCGGCGAGCTGGTCGATGTGCGTGATGTCGATGCGGGCCGGCAGGTCGGGTTCGAGCAGGGACGCCGCAGCCCGGTGGGCCGTTGCGTGGCTGGCACGGCACCTCCTCTACGGACCGGCAGGCGGCGTCCAGGGGGCCGGTCCGGCCGCTGCTCGCACTCGAGCGCGCCTGTCACGAGCCCCACGCGAGTTCCGCCGGGCACAGCCTGGTGGCGGGCTTCTGCCGTTCCGCCGTGCGGCCCCCGCCTGCCCGGGCCGTCGCGGCTTCAGGGCCACCGTTCCGGCCGACGGGGGTCCTCGTCCGCTGCGCGCCCCGGCGGCACGATCGTCCGGGCGAGGACGCCGAGCAGCCGCGAGGCCGGCGCCGGCGTCTCAGCCGGCCGGGTGATGCGCCGAATGGCGCCTGATGGAGGCCGGGGGGATGCTCGACCGGGGACCTTGTTCGCTGCGGTGAAAGGAGACGCCATGCCTATCTGCACGACGCGAGACGGTGTCGAGATCTTCTACAAGGACTGGGGGCGAGGCCGTCCGGTGGTGTTCATCCACGGCTGGCCGCTCAACGGTGACGCGTGGCAGGATCAGCTGAAGGCGGTCGCTGACGCCGGCTACCGCGGGATCGCGCACGACCGGCGCGGTCACGGTCGTTCGACGCCGGTGTACGACGGTTACGACTTCGACACCTTCGCCGACGACCTGAACGACCTGATCACACACCTGGACCTGCGGGACGTGACGCTCGTGGCGCACTCGATGGGCGGTGGCGAACTCGCCCGCTACATCGGCCGCCACGGCACCGGGCGAATCCGCTCCGCCGTCCTGCTGTCCGCCATCCCGCCGCTGATGCTGCAGGGCCCCGACAACCCGGAGGGCGTCCCGCAGTCCGTCTTCGACGACATCAAGGCCGGCATCCTCAAGGAACGCTCGCAGTTCTGGAAGGACACCGCGGTCGGCTTCTTCTCCGCCAACCGCGAGGGCAACAAGGTCACCCAGGGCAACAAGGACGCCTTCTGGTACATGGCGATGGCACAGACCATCGAAGGCGGTGTCGACTGCGTCGACGCCTTCGGCACGACGGACTTCCACGACGACCTCAAGAAATTCGACGTCCCCACACTCATCGTGCACGGCGACGACGACCAGGTGGTGCCGATCGACGCCACCGGCCGCAAGTCCGCCCAGCTCATCGCGGACGCCGAGCTGAAGGTCTACGAGGGCGGCTCACATGGCATCGCCATGGTTCCAGGAGACAAGGAACGCTTCCACAAGGACCTGCTGGAGTTCCTGGAGCGGTGACCCGCGTACACGCCATCCGTCACAGCCGTGGCGCTGGTGGCCGGCCTGTTCGAAGCCGGTGACGATGCCGGTCCCGTCCCCGGTCTCACCGGCCGCTGTCCCGGCTGCGCGGACATCGCCCTGCGCGCCGTCTCCCGGCCCGGCCACCTCTGGCTCCGACTCGGCACCGGCGGCGGAGCGTTCCGCTTCGCCCTGCCGCCCAGCGCGCCCTGACCGTCACTCGGTTTCCGGATGACGAACCCGCCGCCCGATATCCCGGTTGCCGAGCTGGTGCGGCGGGCGAAGACGCACTGACAAATCGAACACAACTGCCTCCGGCCTCGTCCCGCGCGAGATCGTCGTGGTCGTCAGGGGCATCACTCGTTCGCAGGGCCTCCCCCGGCGGACGGAACGCCGTGCGGGGCTCTCGACCGCACATGCGGTGCCTGTTGGCGCACCTTTTCGTGGAAGGTCTCCGGCTCGGTCGCCGACAGGACCGCGCTCCGCCCGTCGGCCAGTTCCACGCACACCCGGGTACGCTCCTCACCGCCGACGGACGTCTCCGTCCGCAAGTGCGTGGAGCGGCTGTCGGTGAGCTCCGCCGCCCACATCACTTCCCGCGGCTCGCGTCGCTGGACGAGCACCCGCCGGTCGGTGAGGAACAGGGTGCCCGGCCGCCACGCGTCGTACAGGGCCCCTCCGTCGTAGTGGCCGCCGAACATGCGGGCGACCAGGGTCTCGCCGGGGGCCAGCTCCGCCTTGGCGCTCGCGCTGCGCTCGGCCCAGGCCCGTGTGTCGGCGTCCCACTGCCGGAGCATCCCGTACTCGAGCATCGTCTCCATGCCCGCGATGGCAGCCCGGATGTTCACGCCGATCAGGGGGATGTCCGCCACCGCGATGATGAGGTCGAGGTGCAGGACGGCCCCCTTGTTGAGCACGACCTCAAGGAGATCGTCCAAGGTCACCCGGGGATCCCGGGTCGGCTTCATGGGAGCCGGTCCGGCCGTGTCAGGCATCGCGCCACCGCTCGGAGGCAGGCTCCGTATCAGCGGACCGGCGCTTCACCCCGTCCTCGGCGCCCGACCCGGCGTCCACAGCGGCCGGCATGGCCGTCGCCGACAGGGACTTGGCGCTGCGCCAGCCGCACCAAGGACACATCTCGTCGAGAAGCTGCTGCATCGCGACCCTCTTGCCGCAGTCGGGGCACGATTCGCGCTCCTCCATGGCCTCTCGCCATGCCGCGGTCTCCAGGTCCGTACCGGCTGGAAACTCGAGCCCGTAGCGGGCGGCGGTCTCGAAGGAGGCCAGCGCCGCCCGCAGCCTGATGCCCAGCAACTCGACGCCGGCGACGGACACCATGATGTCGGCGTTGAGCACCAGCCCCTTGTCCAGCAGGACCTCGACGACGTGGGCAAGACTCCCTTCGCCGCCCCGCTGTGGCTCCATCGCCCGGATAGGCCCCTCTGGGACCAGGTCGGCGAAACGAGGCCGGCAGGGGCCCCGGCCACGGCCGCCGCTGCGGATGGAAGACTGGGCGCAGGCTCGTACGACGCGACGGATTCGGGCTGTTCGGGCTGAAGGTCGCGGCACCCAGCTCTGAGCATCCGTGGCGGGGCTCGCGTGTGCGTCGAAGGTGCCGCACCCGGAGCCCTGGCGGAACCGCCTCCGGGCGGCCGGCCGTCGCGCCCACAGGGAAGGGAACACCACGAGGATGAACGACGCCGACCAGGTACTCGACGACCCTGTAGGTCAGTCGCTCGGCGGTCGACACGCGCACCTCGCGCGCCGGCTCGGCCTGGCCGCCACCTACCTCACAGACGTGGCGACCTTCTCCGCAGTGTCCACCGACCCGGACGCGAAGGACTGGGCCGACCTCGCTGAACTGCTCGGCCCCGGCGCCTTCGCCGACATGTTCAGTTGCCCGGCCCTCCCCCCGTCGGACTGGGAGCCGGTCTTCCGCCTCGAAGGCCGTCAGATGATCTGGCCCGGCGATGGCCTCCCCGACCGACCGGGCTCCGAGTCCGACGCCCGCGTGGTCGAACTGGACGCGGACAGCGTGCCCGAGATGCTCGACCTCGTCGCGCGGACCCAGCCGGGTCCCTTCTGGCCCCGCACCCGCGAACTCGGCACCTACCTGGGTGTCCGAGTGGACGGCACCCTGGTGGCGATGGCCGGAGAACGCCTGCGCCCTCCGGGATGGGCCGAGATCAGCGCCGTCTGCACCGCTCCCGACGCACGCGGGCAAGGCCACGCCGCCCGCCTCGTCGGCGCGCTCACCGCCCGCGTCCTGGCCCGGGGCGAACGCCCCTTCCTGCACGTGGCCGAGGCGAACACCGGCGCGCTCGCGCTGTACGAACGGCTCGGTTTCAAGACCCGCAGGCAGGTGACCTTCCAAGGCTTCCGCACCCCCTGACGGCCTCGGCGGCGCCCTGGTCCTGCCCGTGATCGCCTTCTGGGCTCTCCTCGTCCGCGCACGCCGAGGACCGGTCGCCGAGCAGCCGCATCGACAGCGCTTCGGAGCACCGGTGCGTGACCCGTTACGGCCACCCGGCACAGGGGACTCGCCACCCATGACACTCACACAGGGCACGCACCGCTCACGCGGCTCCGGCCGGGGACCGGCCGCGAGTATCGGCATCGGTGTCGCGGCAGGCATGACGGCCGCGGCCGGTCTCCTGTTCGGCCGCAAAGTGGCCACGATCAGCAAGGTCGGCAAGGGACATCCGCTCAAGCACCGGGCACTCGACCTGGCGGCCGGTGCCATGCAGTCGAAGTATCCACTCGACGCGATGAGCACCTACCTCAACGGCTTCCACATGTACGCCGACGACATGGGCCGGCAGGTGGAGGCGACGCACTTCTGCATCCACCTCCAGCACGACCTGCACCAGTGCGTGATCTTCGACCGCAACGCGCCCGACGCCCGTCTGGTCGGCATCGAGTACATCATCAGCGAGGAACGCTTCCGCGGCCTGCCCGAGGACGAGAAACGGCTGTGGCACAGCCACCACTACGAGGTCAAGTCCGGCATCCTCACCGCCCCCGGCATCCCGGACCTGGCCGAGCACGCCTACTTCGAGGACCTCGTGACCACGTACGGGAAGACGTTCCACACGTGGCAGTACGACCGCGACGACTTCCCGTACGGCATCCCTCAGCTCATGATGGGCTTCACCGCGGACGGGCAGGCGTCGGACGAGATGATCCAGGCCCGGGACGACGGCCTCGGCCTCTCCACCTCGGGCAAGCGCGAGAACCGGGCGGACATCCCCATGCCGGAGGTGGCACCGGGCGCCAACGCGTGGGAAAGCGGCCGGACGGTGCAGACCCGCATCGAGGAGACGGACTTCAAGCGCTGACCGCTCAGCGACACGTGGCGAACGCCTGGACGAGTCCGGTGCCTACGCGGCTCGTCTTGGAAGCGCTCTCAGCGCCGTCGCCCGCGTCTATTGTGGGGCACACGGATTCATGGCAGAACAGCAGAACAGTCGCCAGATCCGTCGCAGACGCACATGAGCAGACGCACATAAAAGGAGCGCCCACCGTGTCGGAGCAGACCGTGAGGGCTCGTCCCACGCTGGAAGCCGTCGCGGCGCGCGCCGGCGTCTCCCGTGCGACGGCCTCCCGGGTCGTCAACGGAGGCGCGGGGGTGCGGCCAGCGCTGGCCGACAAGGTGCGCCGGGCGGTCGAGGAGCTGGACTACGTTCCCAACCACGCGGCCCGCACCCTGGTCACCCGGCGTACCGGTGCGGTGGCGGTGATCATCGCGGAGCCCGAGTTCCGGGTGTTCGCCGATCCGTTCTTCAAGCAGCACGTACGGGGGATCAGCCGGGAGCTGACCGCGCACGACGCGCAGCTGGTGCTGCTGTGGGCAGAGGGCCCCGAGGACCACGAGCGGATCGCACGCTACCTGGGGGGCGGGCACGTCGACGGCGCGCTCGCCTTCTCCCTGCACGACGACCGGCTGCCGTCACTGATCGCCCGGACCGGGGTGCCGGCGGTGCTCGGGGGCCGTCCGGCGGGCAGCGAGCACCTGGGCATTCCGCTGGTGGACTGCGACAACCGCGGCGGTGCCCGGGACGCGGTGCGTCATCTGGTCGGCCTGGGCCGCGGGCACATCGCGCACATCTCCGGGCCGCGCGACCAGACCTCGGCGATGGACCGGATCCACGGTTACCGCGATGTCCTGGTCGACGCCGATCCGCTGCTGCTGTGCGAGGGCGACTTCACCGAGGAGGGCGGAGCCCGCGCGATGGGCGAGCTGCTGGACCGGTGTCCCGGGATCGACGCGGTCTTCGCAGCCAACGACACGATGGCCCTGGGCGCGCTGCGCACGCTGCGCGAGCGTGGGATGCGGGTGCCCGAGGACGTCGCGGTGGTCGGCTTCGACGACATGGCCTCCGTGGTCCGGGCCGCGGAGCCGGCGCTCACCACGGTCCGCCAGGACATCGAGGGCATGGGCCGGATCATGGTCAAGCTGCTGATGCGGCTGCTCGACGCGCCCGGCGAGGAGGTGCCCGCTTCCGTGATCACCCGGACGACGCTGGTGCGCCGGGCCTCGGCCTGACGGGCGTTCGGCACTGACGGGCCTCGGCGCTGACCTACGCTCGGTGCGAGCGGCGAGCGGCGAGCGGCGGGTGCGGGGCCGGGCCCCGCACCCGCCGCGTCGTCTGCCGGAGGCCGCCGTGTGCGTCAATCGTAGGGAATGACCACCACGGACGTGTCGCCGCCGGTGCGCAGCAGCGCGCTCCCGTTGCCGATCGCGCTCCAGACCTCCAGCCGCACCGTTCCCCCGCTGAGGTTGCCGAGGGTGCCGGTCGCGGCCTTCAGGCCGCGGGTCTGGTCGTACTCCTCCCAGCCGGTGACCGGGTCGGTGGCGAAGTACCGGTACGTCTCCGTCCGGTCGAAGGTGCCGTCGCCGGTGAGGTCGTAGCTGATACGCGCCTGCTGGCCGAGGCCGACGGCGGTGCGGGCGTCCACCGGGAGGCGGAACGTGGTGGACGCGCCGGCCTTGAGGGTGGCGTTGACGCCCTTGGCCTCGTAGACGAGGGGCTTGTTCGGGGTGCCGTCGTGGTTGCGGCCCTCGGCCGACGGGATGGTGTCGCTGACGGCCGTGCCGCCGGTGGCCGTGGTGAGGGCGCCGCCGGAGCGGAGCTGGAAGGTGTTGCCGGTGGGCGGCTCGGGGTCCGGGCCGCCGGTGTCGGTGCCGGTCCCGGTCGCGGTGGAACGCGCGGGCACGGTGAGCGTCTTGCCGTCGGAGAAGGTGACCGTACGGGCCGTGGAACCGTGGTTGTGGGCGGCGTAGGTGCGGGTGCCGTTCCTGGTGAAGACCGCGGACGTGGGCAGGTCGCCGGTGACCGAGGGGTCGGGGGCGCCGAGCGCGTCCAGGGTGGTGATCCAGTGGTAGGTGTGCGCCTTGGACTCGCCCTGCTCCGGGGTGTATCCGGCGTGGCCGGCGTCCCACTTCGCCTTCGCGCCGGCCGGGTCGGCCAGCGACTGGAACTCCCAGAGGATGTCGCGCCATTCGACGGCGGGTCCGCCGTTCTCGCGTTCCAGCTCCGCGAGGTTGCGCCGGATCGCGTCCTTGTTCCCGGCCAGGTGCGGGGAGCCGCCCGCGGTCACGGGCAGGACGTTGATGCCGTGGATCTCCTCCGGGTTGGCGGTCCACCAGGTGGAGTACGCCCCGCCGCTGCCCCACACCATGCCGACCGTGTCATGGGTGAAGGAGCCGGGGAAGACCTGCTGGTCGGCGTCGAACCAGTACTGGGCGATCGCCTCGCCCTCGGTGGCGAGCAGATAGCTGCCGAGGTCGCGCAGTTCGGTGTTGCCGGTGGCGGAGCCCCAGAGCACCAGCGCCGCGCTGAGGTTGGTGGACTCCGAGGAGGACTCCTGGTTGTTGCCGGCGGCGAAACCCTGGTGGCCGGAGGCCCAGCTGTGCCCGGCGTAGACGTCGAAGCCGCGCAGGAATGGGAAGGCGCTGTCGGTGCGGCTCGGGTTGGCGGTGTCGCGGATCAGCTCCTTGACCATGCCGCCCCAGGCGGAGTCCGCGGCCCAGGAGGCGTCGTACTGGGCGACGATCGCGGCGGCGTACACGTAGTAGCCGTAGTGGAAGTGGTGGTCGTTGAGTTCGGCGTCGCTGCCGTAGGAGGCGGGGTAGCCGGTGAGGGTCTTCCAGTCCCTGTCGTACGAGAACTCGCTCGCCCCGCCCGCGGTGAACCACTCCTGCAGGCGGCCCTTGAGCAGGCCGACGAGTTTGTCGCGGACCGCGGTCTCACCGATCTGGTCGGCGAGCGGCACCAGCTGGGCGAGCTTGCCCAGCGCCTTTCCGGTCCAGTAGGTGTCCGTGGCTCCGGAGAACGGGTCGGAGGAGTCGGCGACCTCGGACAGGTAGGTACGCAGCCGGGACGTGTCGACCGCGCTGGTCCTCGGCAGCGCGGGCAGGACCGGGGCGGCCTTCTGGCGGGTGGTGAAGGAGGCGCTCTCCCGGACCTTCATGGTGCCGCGGGGAGAGACGTAGGTGTACGGGGTGAGGGTGTCGGTGGTGTTCAGCCACTGGTGGCGGTAGAGGGCCTGGAGGGTGCCGCGTTCGGTGCCCTCCTTGGCCTCGGTGGTGAGCTTGTAGGTAGCGCCGACCGTGCCGCCGGAGGTGCTCCAGTCGACCTGGGATCCGGTGACGAAGCTGAACGCGTACGTGCGGAAGGTCGCGAGCGCGTCGGTGGAGGGCAGTACGGCGAGGGAGAAGTAGTCCTTGCCGCCGAGGCCGGCGGTGATCGTGGTGCCGGAGATGTTCCAGTCGCTGCCGGTCGGTGCGAAGAGGGCGTAGTGGTGGCCGCCGACCGTGATGCCGACGACGTTGCCCTGGTCGGAGAAGACGGTGGGCGTGGCCGCGGTGGTGATCTGGGCGTTGCCGCCGGAACCCTGCGCGTAGACGAAAGGCATGCCGTGGCCGATGGTGGTCCGCAGGGTGCGGGTGCCGTCGGACCAGTACGGGGTGACGGTCCAGTCGGACCAGGCGTCGGCCTTGGTGTCGGGCGAGTTGAGTCCGCTCAGGCCGAGGGTGAGGTCGCGCTTGTGCGCGTACTCGTACTGGCGGCCGTCGCCCACGACGGCGGGGCTGGTCGGGTAGCCGACCTCCAGACCGCCGGAGACGGCCTGGTACGTGAGCGGGTGGCCGTACATGGGCGTGGAGTACGGGTTGTCGCCGTAGCGCTGGAAGGCGAGGGAGGACCACCAGTCGTTGGTGGGCACGGGTCTGCCCTTGGCGGCCTGCGTGACCTTGGGGGTGACCGGCGCGCCGGTGTTGGTCGTGGGGCCGGTCGTGCCCGGAGGCCGGGTGTCGGAGTAACTCCCGGCTCCTACGGGGACGGTGGCGGCCGCCGCCGGACTCGCGGCCGGGCCGAGGCCCACTGCGGCCAGCGCGGCGGCCAGGATCACCGCGGCAGCCGGCCGTGATCGGGGAGTTGGCATGGGGGTGCACCTCGTGTCGTCGAGAGGGACGGGCTCGTCGGCAGCGGTCGCCACAGCCCGGGGGGGAAGGCACTGTGAGTCGCGGCGGAACCGTTGTGGGGAGAGTGGGAGAGTCCGTCTGAGAGCGCTCTCAGATGGCGGAAAAGTAAGACCTTTGAAATCGGTTGTCAATACATCGCGCAGGGCGAGGCATCCACAGGGGCAAACCGGGAATTTCGGTAGGCGCGCGAGTCCGGGTGGGTGGCGTTGCCTGCGTCGGACCGGGTATCGACCTGTTCAGGACGGGCGCCGTAGGGCGGCACCAAGGGTCGCCACACCTTCGCTGATGTCGGTGGGCGTGCTCGCCGCGTAGCCGAGGACCAGTCCGGGGCGGGACGGACGTTGACTGTGCCAGGAGAGTGGCTGCACCTTCACGCCCCGCGCGAGCGCGGCGGCGGCGAGGTCGGTGTCGGCGAACTCGGAGTCGAAGGTGATCGTCAGGTGCAGGCCCGCCGCGGCGCCGTGTACGACCGCGTCGGGAAGGTGGGTCCCGATCGCGTCGACCATGGCGTCCCGGCGACGGCGGTGGCGTGTGCGCAGGTGCCTCAACTGGCGTTCCATCTGGCCTGATTCCATGAACCGGGCCAGCACCTGCTGCGGCAGTGCCGCGTTGCCCAGGTCGGCGAACCGCTTGGCTGCGACGAGAGCGTCGCGGTACTTCGGCGGTGCGAGCACCCAGCCGATGCGCAGGGCGGGGGCGAGGAGTTTGGAAACGCTCCCGGCGTAGCAGACGTGGTCGGGCAGTACGGATCGCAGGGCGGGTACCGGAGGCCGGTCGTAGCGGTGTTCCGCGTCGTAGTCGTCCTCGATGATCAGTCCGTCGTTCTCCGTGGCCCAGCGCATCAGTTCACGACGCCGTGCCCCGCTGAGCACTGCTCCGGTCGGGAACTGGTGCGCGGGAGTCAGCAGGACGGCTGGGACTGCCGTGCGGGCCAGTACGTCGACGCGTACGCCCTGGGAGTCGACGGGGACGGCGGGCGTGTCCAGTCGTTGATTGCGCAGATGCTGGCGCGCCCCGAGTGATCCCGGGTCCTCCACGGCCACCGTGGAGATCCCGGCGTCGTGCAGTACGTGTCCGAGCAGGCTGAGTGCCTGGGCGGTGCCGGCGACGATGAGTATCTCGCCGGGGTCCACCCTGATCGCGCGGTTGCGGGCGAGCCAGTTGGCGATGGCGTGACGCAGTTCCGGTGTCCCGCGCGGGTCCGCGTATCCGAGGCCGGCCGCCGAGAGGGCCCCGAGCACGGAGCGTTCGGCACGCAGCCACGCTGCTCGGGGGAACGCGGCAAGGTCGGGCACACCGGGTGTCAGATCGATCCGGGCGGGTGCCGCTCGCATCCTGTCGAAGATGTCCGCACCGGGTGCGGCGGCGAACAGCGCACTCGGCGGCAGTGGGGAGTCGCCGGGCGCGGGTCGGGGTACTGCCGGTGGCGCGGCGGGAGCGGCGACGACGATCGTTCCGTTACGCCCGCGTCCCGCCGCGTGTCCGTCTTCTATCAGTCGCTGATAGGCCTCCGTGACGACTCCGCGCGACACCCGCAGCTCGCCGGCCAGGACCCGGGTGGCCGGAAGCCGGCTTCCCACCGGCAGGCGGTGGTCCGAGATCGCGAGCCGGAGCTGCTGGGCCAGCCAGTCCGATCGCCCGCCCGTCGGCGCATCGTCGATGTTCAGTTGCAGGAAGTCGGATCCGGAGACTATGGACTGGTCGGACGGGTGCGGATTGGACCTGTTCACCGAGCCATAGTGGCAGCAGAGTGAACGCATGGATACAGCGATGGCATCCCACGGGGCGACCGTGGCGGCCGGCTATGTGCACGGCTACTCGGAACGCGAGGCGGCTCGGCTCGGCGAGCAGGCGGACACCCTGGCGGCGTTGTTGCACGCGGGCACGGCCTATCCGGCCGGCAGCCGGGTGCTGGAGATCGGCTGCGGGGTCGGCGCCCAGACGGTCCACCTGGCCCAGGCGAGTCCGGGAGCGCGCATCACCGCCGTCGACCGTTCCCACGGTTCCCTGGCACAGGCCCGCGACCGTGTCGCGGCCCACGCGCCGGTCGCGGACGTGGAATGGTGTCACGCTGATCTGTTCGATCTTCCCTTTCCCGATGCGGAGTTCGACCATGTCTTCGTCTGCTTCGTCCTGGAGCACCTGCCGGATCCTCAGCGGGCGTTGACCGCGCTGCGGCGCGTGCTGGTGCCCGGGGGCACCATCACCGTGATCGAAGGGGATCACGGGTCGGCGTTCTTCCACCCGGCCAGCGCTTACGCACGCGCCGCGATCGACTGCCAGGTCCGACTGCAGTCCGCCGCCGGCGGAAACGCGCTGCTCGGCCGGCAGTTGCACCCCTTGCTCACCCGGGCCGGCTACGACGACGTCGTAGTGCGTCCTCGCACGGTGTATGCCGACCAGTCCCGGCCCGCACTGGTCGACGGCTTCACGCGCAACACGTTCATCGCCATGGTCGAATCGGTCCGGGACGACGCGCTGGCAGCCGGGCTCATGACCGCGGGCGACTGGGACCGGGGGGTGACAGACCTCCACCGCACCGCGCAGGACGGCGGGACGTTCCACTACACGTTCTGCAAGGCCGTCGCCGTGAACCCGTCCAGCGTCGCCGGCCTTGTCCGCGACCTCGATCACGACCACGGCCACGGCCACGGCCACGGCCACGACTGAACGGCGGCACGGACGTTCACGACCGGGACATCGAGCGGGTCGGGGGCCGGCCCGGTTCTGACCGGACCGCCTCACGGCGCCGTGCTCCGGCCTCCCGGCCCGGTGTCGTCGGTCGACTGGAGCAGCGTGGTCAGTTCCCTCTTGAGCACCTTGCCACCGGCTCCCAGGGGCAGGTGGTCGAGGAAGACCACCCGCCGCGGACGCCGGTACGCCGCGATGTGCCGTTTGCCCCAGGTCACCAAGGTGTCCGCCAGTGCCGCGTCCGGTGTCAGGCCGTCCCGCGGCACCACCACGGCGCACACCTCCTGGCCGTTGACCGGGTCCGGCACGCCCACCACCGCGACCCGGGCAACCGCGGGGTGCCGGAGCAGCGCGTCCTCGACCTCGCGGGGATAGACGTTGTAGCCGCCGCGGAGAATCACGTCCTTCTTGCGGTCGACGACGGTCAGGTACCCCTCGTCGTCCAGCAGTCCCAGGTCGCCGGTGCGGAACCAGCCGGCGACGAACGCGGCGGCCGTGGCGCGGGGGTCGTCGACGTATCCGGCCATCAGGTTGTGTCCGCGGACCACGATCTCGCCCACCTCGCCGGCGGGGAGCGGCTCGATGGCGTCCTCCACCGTGGGGCGGGCTATGCCGACCTCCACGCCCCAGACCGGCTTGCCGACCGTGCCGGGCTTCCGGGGCCAGTCTCGCTGGTTGTACGCGACGCAGGGAGACGTCTCGGTGAGGCCGTACCCCTCGTAGACCGGGCAGCCGAAGGTGGTCTCGAACGCGTCGAGCGTGCGCACCGGCAGGGCCGCGCCTCCGGAGTAGGCGCGGTCCAGCCTCGGTCGTACGGGACGGCGGGAGGCCGCCTCGACCAGGGCGAAGTACATCGTGGGCACCCCCATCAGGACCGTGCATCCCTCGGTCTCCATCAGGTCGAGCGCCGCCTCGGCGGTGAACCGCCGCATCAGCACCAGCCTCGCACCTGCCCGGAAGGACGTCCCCATGCCGCAGATCTGGCCGAAGGTGTGGGAGAGCGGGAGACAGCCGAGCAGTACGTCGCCGGAGCTCATCTCGAAGGGGGAGAGCATCGTGGTGCCGACGTTCATCACCAGGTTGAGGTGCGTGATCGCCGCTCCCTTGGGGCGGCCGGTGGTGCCGGAGGTGTAGAGGATCACCGCGACGTCGCCCGGTGCGCGGGGCACCGGCCCCGGCATCGGCTCGGCGGTGGCGGCGAGTTCGTCGAGCGCCGGACGCGGGCCCCGGTGGTCGCCCGCGCCGACGGTGAGGACGGGTGCGCCCGCCGCCTCGGCCGCCGCTTCCGCCTCCCCGAGCAGCTCGGCCGAGCAGACGAGGGCCCTGGCTCCCGAGTGCCGGAGGATGTGGTCGATGTCGTCGGTCTTCAGCAACACGTTCACCGGCACGACGGTCGCCCCGAGGGCGAGGATCGCGAAGTAGGCCATCGGGAAGTGCGGTGAGTTGGTCACCAGCAGGCAGACCCGGTCGCCGGGTCCGATCCCCCGCTCGCGCAGCACCGCGGCGTACCGGAGCGCCGAGCGCCAGAGCGAGCCGTAGGTGATCCGCTCGGCGCCCGCGACGAGCGCGGTGCGATCCGGCCACCGGCGCGCGGAGTCCGAGAGGATCGTGGCCGCCGACAGGGTCGCGCCGGGAGCCGCGGATGTTTCCGCGCGGCTGGTGAAAGGGCCGGTGACAGCGCCAGAGTTCGCCGCGAACGTCCCGGCCGGAGAATTTCCGTAAGCGCCCATCGTGACTCCGCTTCGCGTTCCGGTAAACGGCTGATATCGGCCGTACGGCAGCAGGGAACGTGTTCTGTGCAAGACCTGCGGTGGATCCTAGGATGAGCCCGACCCGTTGGGAAGCGGAAAAGGAGCGGACCTTGGACATGTCCCCGTACATGGACTTCTTCGTGCGCCTCGCCCACGAAACCGGTGACCAGAAGAGAGAGTTCCTCGAACTGGGCCGCAAGGCGGGCCGGTTCCCCGCGGCAAGCACCTCGGATGGCGAGATCTCCATCTGGTGCAGCAACGACTATCTCGGTATGGGACAACATCCGGATGTCCTTGACGCGATGAAGCGTGCCGTGGACGAATACGGTGGTGGCTCGGGAGGTTCACGGAACATCGGCGGGACGAATCACTGCCATGTGGCTCTGGAGCGGGAGTTGGCCGATCTGCACGGCAAGGAGGACGCCGTTCTCTTCGCCTCCGGCTATTCCGCCAATGAGGGGTCCCTGTCGGTGCTCGCGGGTGTCATCGACGACTGCCAGGCGTTCTCGGATTCGGCGAATCACGCGTCCATCATCGACGGATTACGGCACAGCGGTGCCCGCAAGTACATATTCCGACACAACGACGGGGAGCACCTGGAGGAGTTGCTGGCCGCGGCCGATCCGGACAGGCCGAGGCTGGTTGCCCTGGAGTCCGTGCACTCGATGCGGGGGGACATCGCGCCACTGGCCGAGGTCGCGGGCCTGGCCAAGCGGTACGGAGCCGTCACCTTCCTCGACGAGGTGCACGCGGTCGGCATGTACGGTCCGGGCGGTGCGGGCATCGCGGCCCGGGCCGGCCTGGACTCCGAGTTCACGGTGGTGATGGGCACCCTCGCCAAGGCCTTCGGTATGACGGGCGGCTATGTCGCGGGGCCGGCCGTGCTCATGGACGCGGTGCGCGCCCATGCCCGCTCCTTCATCTTCACCACGGCGCTGCCGCCCGCGGTCGCGGCCGGCGCGCTCGCCGCGGTACGGCATCTGCGCGGCTCGGACGTGGAGCGGAGGCGGCTGGCCGGGAACGCGCGGCTGATGCACGGGCTGCTCCGCGAACGGGGCATTCCCGTGCTGTCGGACGAGTCCCACATCGTCCCGGTCCTGGTCGGCGGGGAGCGGATGTGCCGGCGGATGTCGGCTCTGCTGCTGGAGCGGCACGGGGCGTATGTCCAGGCCATCAACGCGCCCAGCGTTCCGGTGGGTGAGGAGATCCTGCGGGTCGCGCCCTCGGCGGTGCACGAGCCCGACGAGATCCATCAGTTCGTGGACGCCCTGGACGGGATCTGGTCCGAGCTGGGGGCGGGCCGGGAGATCTGAGGCCCGGCGGTCCGAGGCACCGCGGGTCCGAGGCGGGTCCGAGGCCCGGCAGGTCCGAGGCCGGGGTCCCCGGTCGCCCCTCACGGGCCCGCGCCCGTCCAGATCCGGCCCATCTCGGCGGAGGTCGCCATGACCTCGTCGAAGGTGCCCGAGGCCTCCGTCCGCCCGTCCACGAGTACCACCACACGGTCCGCGGCGCGCAGCAGCGCCGGTCTGTGGGAGACCGCGAGCACGGTGTGTGTCCCGTCCAGCAGCCTCTCCCACAGCAGGTGTTCGGTCTCCGGGTCGAGGGCGCTGGAGACGTCGTCCAGCACGAGGAGTTCGGGATCGCCCGCCAGCATGCGGGCGATGGCGGCCCGCTGGACCTGTCCGCCCGAGAGGCGCAGGCCGCGCGGGCCGACCACGGTGTCCGGGCCGTCCTGCATCACCGCGAGGTCGGGCTCCAGCACGGCGAGGCGCACCGCCTCGTCGAAGACCGCGTCGTCCCGGCCCAGCAGGACGTTCTCCCGCACCGTTCCGCTGAACAGCCGCGGTACCTGGGGGGTGTAACCACAGCGCGGCGCGACCAGGAACGCCGCGGGGTCGGCGACCGGTTCGCCGTTCCACAGGACGGTGCCCCGGTCGTGCGGGAGCAGCCCGAGCACGGCCCGGACCAGGGTGCTCTTGCCGGAGCCGACCCGGCCGGTGACCACGGTGACGGTGTGCCGCTCCACCGTCAGGTCCACGTCCGCTATGCCGTGGCGTGTCCCGGGGTGGCGGGCCGTCAGGCCGCGGACGGTCAGTTCCCGCAGCGGCGGCGGGGCGGGCTCCGGGCCGCTGTGGGTCACCGCGGACCCCTTGCCGGTCGGTCCCGGGGCCAGGGGCGGGCCGGCCCGCTCCAGAGGCCGCCGCAGCCGGCCGCCGAGGAAGCGGGCGATCCGTCCGAGCGCCACCGAGACCCGCTGCAACCGCACGGACAGCATGCCGATCGAGCCCAGGGCCTCGGTCAGCATCTGCAGGTAGAAGGCGAACAGGGCGAGGTCACCGACGCTGAAGGCCCCCTCGTCCATCCGGCCCGCGACCAGCAGCAGCACCACGCCGACCCCGATCGGGGCCGCGTTGCCGATCACCGTGCGCTGGACGACGGCGTACAGCTCCTCCCGTACCGCGGCTTTGGCCCGGGCGCCGTTCAGTCTGGTGAGGTGCGCGGCGACCAGCGGTTCGGCGGCGGCGGCCCGCACCGCGCTCACGGCTCCCAGCATCTCCCGCAGGGCTCCCGCCACCTCGCCGGACGCGGCCCGGGTCGCCCGCCGATGCCGTAGGAACCGGCTGTGGGCCAGCGCGGTGACCAGCGTCAGCAGGACGAGGAGCGCGAGGAGGGCGCCGGTGACCACGGCGTCGATCCGCATCATCACCGTGACCGACGCGGCGACGAAGATCCAGTGGGCGAGGTTCGTCGGCGCCCAGGCGACGAAGAACCCCGTCTCGTCGACGTCCTCGCCCACCGTCCGCAGGGACTCGCCGGGAGTGGTGCGGGCCGTCACCTCCGGGCCGCGCAGCGCCGACCCCAGCAGGGCGTGCCGCAACCGGGCCGTGGTGCCGTACTGGACCCGCGGCTCCAGCCTGCTGATCATCACGCCGAACTGCAGGCACAGCCGGCCCGCCTCGATCCCGGCCACCAACGCGATGATCAGCCACACGCCCCCGTCCGCGCCCAGCGCGTCGAACAGCCGCTGGAACAGCAGCCCCACCGCGAGGGTGCCCAGCCGCAGGAGGATCCACATACCGGTGAGGGTCCAGTAGGCGCGGGCGGATCCGCGCAGCACGTCCGCGAGCCGTCCCAGGACTGAGCGCCGTTCCACGCCGTCGACCACCCGCCTCATGTCCTGACCCACCGGTCCCACACGGCGGTTCACCGGACCGCTCCGCCCCTCGCACCCGGTCCCCCGCCCGCCCCTGTCTCCGTCCCCGTCCCTCACCGGGCGGCCCCCGCCGTGCGGAGGAGTTCGTAGAAGTGCGACGAAGGGTCGGCGGCGAGGGTGGTCCGCTCGCCCTCCTCGGCGACCTTCCCGTCCTCCAGCACCAGGATCCGGTCGGCGTTCCGGAGCAGGTGCGGGCGGTGCTCGACCACGACCGCGGTCCTGCCGTCGAGCAGCCGCTCCAGCGCGGGCACCAGAAGCCGTTCGCTGTACGGATCCAGCCGGGCCGTCGGCTCGTCCATCAGGACCAGTCCAGGATCGCGCAGGAACACCCTGGCCAGCGCGAGCTGCTGTTCCTCGCCCGCGGACATGCCCCGGGCGCCGGCGCCGAGCAGGGTGTCCAGGCCGTCGGGCAGAGTGCGCAGCCAGGGGCCGAGTCCGGCGTCGTCCAGCGCGGCGCGCAGCCGGTCGTCCGCAACCGCGCGGTCGAAGAAGGTGAGGTTGTCCCGCAGCGCGGCATGGAAGACGTGTACCTCCTGCGTGACCAGCGCGACCCGGCTGCGCAGCGCCCGGGGGTCGAGCTCCGTCACGTCCAGGCCGCCGGCGGACACCGTGCCCGTCACGGGCCGGTGGAGCCCGAACAACAGCCGGACGACGGTGGACTTGCCGCTGCCGGTGCGTCCCACGACGCCGAGGCGTTCGCCGGGGCGCAGGGAGAAGGAGACGTCCCGCAGCACCGGTTCGCCTGGCTCGTAGGAGAAGGCGACCCGGTCGAAGCGGACTCCCGGCCGTCCGGCGGGCAGGGCCCCGGCGCCCGTGCGGGGCGGCTCCTCGTGGCCCAGGAGGTCCCTCAGCCGCTGCACGCTCGCGGCCGCGTCCTCCAGGTCGCGGAAACGGGTGGTGACCGCGAGCAGGGGGCGGCGCAGCAGCATCGCGTAGGACAGGGAGGCGAAGGCCGTCCCGGTGGAGAGCTGCCCGCGGGAGTGCAGCCAGGCGCTGACCGCCAGCGCCAGGACGACGCTGACGGCGGACAGCCCCTGCACGGTGGCGGGCCAGCGGACCGAGGCGCGGGCGGCCTCACGGGCCTTGTCGTACAAGTCCTCCTGGCGGTCGCCGAGTTCCCGCAGGATGTACCGCGAGGCCCCGTTGGCGCGGAGGTCCTCCGCCGCCGCGAGGCGCTCCTCGAGGAATCCCTGGAGGTCCGCCGCGACCCGTTGCCGTGCGGTGACGAAGGGCATGGCACGGCCCACCAGGGTCCGCAGCAGCAGCAGGGTGCCGGCCGCGAACGGGGCGAAGAGCAGGGCGAGCCGCCACTCCAGCCGGAAGAGGGCGACGAGGATGCCGACGACGAGCAGCGCCTGTGCCAGCAGTTCCAGGAGCAGCGCCGACATCACCGCGGCGAGCCGGGTGACGTCGCCGTCCATCCGCTCGACGAGTTCACCGGGCGGGTGTTCGCGGTAGAAGTCCGGTGGCCGGCTCAGGCAGTGCTCGACCAGGTGTGCGCGGAGTCGGTCGGTGCTGCGCCAGGCGACCCGTGAGGACAGCGCCTCGGTGCCCGTGGTGACCACGAGCACGCCCACCGCGGCGGCCAGGGCCCAGGCGGCGAGGTCCGTCAGGGTGCCGCGGGAGTCACCCGAGAGTGTCCCGTCGATGAACCCGCGCAGCAGGTAGGGCGCCACCAGCTGGAGGCCTATCCCGGTGGGGACCAGCAGAGCGAGCAGCGTCATGGCGGTCCGTTCGCCGCGCAGGTAGCGGACAAGCATGGAAAGGTGCCGTAACGGACTGCCTGCCAACGTGTCCCTCCCCCATTCGCCCGGCGGCGAACGGCCAGCATAAAGTCCGTCCGCCTTCTTGTGAATGACGCGGTTTTGCCGATTGCGGACACCGCTTCGGACAGAGGGTGAAGCATGCTATTGCTCGTGATTGCCGCGTACTGTTAGACTCCCCACGTCTCTTGGTCCGGACATGCGTTTCTCGACGCCAAAGGCCTGGTCAGCCGCACTCTTCACCGCCGCGCAGTGCCACGGGGCGTCCGGCGGCCGCGCGAGTCGGCCCGGCCGATCCAGAGGCAGACGCGCGCGTACGTGCACTGAATGCACCGCCCAAGCACCGCCTTGACCAGCCACATGTGAGCGAACAAGGGGGATTCGTGTCGAGCGACATACGCGAAACGGACTCAACGGACGACAACGTTCTGGTGACCGGTGCGGCCGGTTTCATCGGATCGCATCTCGTGACGGAATTGAGGAGTTCCCGCAGAAACGTTGTGGCGTTGGACCGCAGGCCAATTCCGGACGACCTGCGGAGCCAGTCGGCGGCCCTTCCCGGATCGCTCCGGACGATACGCGGCGACCTGAACACCTTGAATCTGGCGGACTGCCTGAAAAACACCTCGGTGGTGTTCCACCTGGCGGCATTACCCGGGGTCCGCCCGTCGTGGACCCAATTCCCCGAGTATCTCCAGTGCAACGTACTGGCGACCCAGCGCCTGCTGGAGGCCTGCGTCCAGGCCGGCGTGGAACGCGTGGTGGTCGCCTCGTCCTCCAGCGTGTACGGCGGCGCCGACGGCATGATGAGCGAGGACGACCTGCCCCGTCCGCTCTCCCCCTACGGGGTCACCAAACTCGCGGCGGAGCGACTGGCCCTGGCCTTCGCCGCGCGCGGCGACGCCAAGCTCTCGGTCGGCGCCCTGAGGTTCTTCACCGTCTACGGTCCCGGTCAGCGCCCGGACATGTTCATCTCCCGCCTGATCCGGTCGACGCTGCGGAACGAACCCGTCGAGATCTACGGCGACGGGACCCAGATCCGCGACTTCACCCATGTGTCCGACGTGGTGCGAGCGCTGGTGCTGGCCGCATCGGTCCGGGACCGGGGCAGCGCGGTCCTGAACATCGGCACGGGAGGCGCCGTCTCGGTCAACGAAGTGGTGTCCCTGACGGCCGAGTTGACCGGTTCGCGCCCAAGCACCTCCTACGGTCCGGCCCGCATCGGCGATGTCCGCTCGACCACCGCGGACGTACGGCGGGCGGCCGGCGTCCTGGGCTTCACGGCCCGGACCGGACTGCGGGAGGGCCTCGCCACCCAGATCGAGTCGACCCGGCGGTCGCTGGACCGCGACCCGCAGGACACCGTCCCGGCCGGTGGTCCCACGGCGTCCACGCCGCGGCTGTAGCCGGCATGTGCGGATTCGTCGGATTCACCGACGCCGGCGTCGGGCGGGAGGACACGCGGGCCACGGCCGAGCACATGCTCGCCGCCGTGGCGCACCGCGGCCCCGACGGCTCGGACCGGCTCCACCACCGGGGGCTCACCCTCGCGCACTGCGCCCTGACCTTCACCGACCCGGAACACGGCACGCAGCCGTTCGTCTCCGCGTCGGGAGCCACCGCCCTGGTGTTCAACGGCGAGATCTACAACCACGCCGAACTGCGTGCCGAGCTCCGGGCCGCCGGTGTCGCGCCGCGCACCGGCAGCGACACCGAAGTCCTGGTGGAGCTGTACGAGTTGTGGGGCACGCGGATGCTCGACCGGCTGCGGGGCATGTTCGCCTTCGCGCTGCACGACGCCCGCACCGGCACCACCGTGCTGGCCCGCGACCCGATGGGCAAGAAGCCCCTCTACTACACCCGCGTGCCGGACGGCATCGCCTTCGCGTCCGAACTCACCGCCCTGCTGCGGCACCCCGCCGCGCCGCGCGCCCCGGACGTGCGGGCGCTCGCCGACTACCTGGTGTTCCAGGCGTTCTGCGCCCCCGCCTCGGCCGTGTCGGGGGTGCGCAAGGTGCGCCCGGGAAGCTTCGTCGTCCACCAGCGCGGGCACGTGCGCGAAACCGAGTTCTGGCGGCCCCGCCTGACCCCCGGCACCGGCCTCCGCCTGGCCCCCGGCACCGGACCGCGCCGGGGCCCCGGACGGCGGGAGGCGGCGCGGCGGTTCGAGGAGCTGTTCCGTGCCGCGGTCGCCCGCCGGGTCACCAGCACCGACCGCCGCCTCGGCGTCCTGCTCAGCGGCGGCCTGGACTCCAGCGCGGTCGCCGCGGTGGCGCAGCAGCTGCGGCCGGGGCAGCCGGTGCCCACCTTCAGCGCGGCGTTCGAGGACCCGGACTTCGACGAGAGCGACCACGCCCTGGCGGTGGCACGCCATCTCGGCACCGAGCACCACGTGGTGCGGATCGGCGGCCCCGACCTGGCGGGTGTCGTGGAGTCCGAACTGGCCCACGCCGACGAGCCGCTGGCCGACCCCTCCCTGCTGCCCACGCGCCTGGTCTGCCGGGCGGCCCGCGAGCACGTGCGGGGCGCCCTCACCGGGGACGGCGCGGACGAACTGCTGCTGGGCTACCGGTACTTCCAGGCCGAGCGCGCGATCGAGTTGCTGCTGCGCGTCCTGCCGGCCCCCCGGCTGGAGGCTCTCGTGCGGCTGCTGGCGCGCCGGCTGCCGGCCCGTTCCGGCAACCTGCCCATGGCGGCGTCCCTCGGCCTGCTGGCCAAGGGGCTGCGCGCCTCGCCGGAGCACCGCTTCTACCTGTCGACGGCACCCTTCGCCCCGGGTGAACTGCCGGGGGTGCTCACGGCCGAGGCCGGGGCCGAGTTGACCGGGCACGACCCGTTCGCCGAAGTGTCGCGGCTGCTGCGGGACCAGCACGGCCTCTCCGGGGTCCAGCTCAGTCAGCTCGCCGTGACGACCCACTTCCTGCGGGACGTGATCCTCACCAAGACGGACCGGGGCGGCATGCGCAGCGCCCTCGAACTGCGGTCCCCCTTCCTCGACCTGGACCTGGTCGAGTACGGCAACTCCCTGCCCACCGCCCTGAAACTGCACCGGTTCACCGGCAAGTACCTGCTGCGGCGGATCGCCGCCGACTGGCTTCCCCCCGCCGTCGTCCGGCGGACCAAGCTGGGCTTCCGCGCGCCCATGGCGGCTCTGCTCCGCGGCGAGCTGCGGCCCCTTCTCCTGGACACCCTCTCCACGGCGTCGCTGCGCCGCGGCGGCCTGTTCGACACCGGTGCGGTACGCCTGCTGATCGACGACCACCTCGGCGGCCGGCGGGACACCTCCCGCAAGCTGTGGGCCCTCCTGGTCTACCAGCTGTGGTCCGAGAACCTGACGGCCCGGCCCCGCGCCTCCGAGTCCCCCGCGTACCCGGCCCTCTCCTAGGAGAACCATGGCTGCTCCCACCCGACCGCTCGTTCACGTGCTCTCCCCGCGGACCTGGGGCGAGTTCGGCAACTACCTCGCCGCGACGCGCTTCTCCCGTGCCCTTCGGAGCGTGGTCGACGCGGAGGTCACCCTGCTGGAGGTGGAGCCGATCCTCCCGTGGATCGGTGAGGCCGGGGCGGAGATCCGGACCATCTCGCTGGAGAGCCCCGACGCGGTCGTCCGCAACCAGCGGTACATGGCGCTCATGGACCGCCTCCAGGCGCGCTTCCCGGAAGGGTTCGAGGCCGGTCCGACTCCCGCCCAGCAGGCGGACCTGGAGCCCCTCACCCGGCATCTGCGCGAGACCGCTCCGGACGTGGTGGTGGGCACGAAGGGGTTCGTGGCGAGGCTGTGCGTGGCCGCCGTCCGGCTCGCCGGGACGTCCACCCGGGTGGTCAGCCACGTGACCAACCCCGGGCTGCTGCACCTGCCGCTGCACCGCAGCCGGTACCCGGACCTGACGCTCGTCGGCTTCCCCCGGGCGAAGGAGCACCTGCTGGCCACGGTCGGCGGAGACCCGGAGCGCGTACGGGTGGTGGGTCCGCTCGTCGCGCAGCACGACCTGCGGGACTTCATGACCAGCGAGTCGGCGGCCTCCGACGCGGGTCCCTGGGGCGACCGACCGGGCCCGGACCGGCCCCGGGTGATCATCTTCTCCAACCGCGGCGGGGAGACGTACCCCGAACTGGTGCGGCGGCTCGCCGACCGGCACCCCGGCATCGACCTCGTCTTCGTCGGTTACGGCGATCCGGAGCTCGCCCGTCGCACGGCGGCGGCCGGACTGCCCCACTGGCGGTTCCACAGTGTGCTCAGCCAGACCGAGTACTTCGACTACATCCGGCGTGCCTCCCGGTCCAGGTACGGGCTCCTCATCTCGAAGGCCGGGCCCAACACCACTCTGGAGGCCGCCTACTTCGGCATACCGGTCCTGATGCTGGAGTCGGGGCTGCCCATGGAGCGGTGGGTGCCGGGACTCATCGACGAGGAGGGACTGGGCCGCGCCTGCGCCACGCCCGAGGAGCTCTTCGACACGGCGGACGACTGGCTGTCCCGTCCGTCGGTGATCGAGGGCCACAAGAAGGCCGCCGTCTCCTTCGCCGACTCCGTGCTGGACCAGGACGCGGTGACGGACCGGATCGGAGCCGCCGTCCGGTCCCTGCTGGAGGTCCGGTGACCGTCCGGCGCCCTGCCGTGCCCGCCCCGCGCCTTCTCCTGGTCGCGGGAGCCGGCGGGGTGCGCGCGGAGGGCGACAAGGAGGTGCGCCTCGGACACCCCCTCACCGGTGACCACCTGGACCCGGGCCCGCCGGCCGAGGGCGTCTTCGCCGGGTGGCGCTGGGACGGCGAACACCTGGTGGCCCGCAACGACCGCTACGGCATCCACCCCCTCTTCCACCGGGCCGACGGCGCCTCGCTCGCGCTCTCCCCCGACCCGTCGGCGCTGCTGCCCGCGGACGGGCCCGCCGAACTGGACCACGACGCGCTCGCGGTCTTCCTCCGGCTGGGTTTCTTCCTCGCCGAGGACACCGCCTTCGCCGGGGTCCGCGCGCTGCCGCCGGCGGCCACGCTCACCTGGGACACCGGCGGGATCCGGCTGGAGTCCGGCGAGCCGCCGCGGCCCGGGCCGGCCGCCATGACCGAGCAGCAGGCGGTCGACGGCTTCGTCGACCTGTTCCGCGCCTCGGTGGCCCGCCGGCTGCCCGGTGAGCCGTACGACCTCCCGCTCAGCGGCGGCCGGGACTCACGCCACATCCTGCTCGAACTGTGCCGCCAGGGGGCACCGCCACGGCGGTGCGTCAGCGGCTCGAAGTTCCCTCCCGACCCGGGGGCCGACGCACGTGTCGCGGCCGTTCTCGCGGACCGGCTCGGCCTGCCGCACACGGTGGTGCCGCGACCGCGCGCGCAGTTCCGCGCGGAGCTGCGCGCGCTGCCGGCGCAGGGCATGACGACCCTGGACGGCGCGTGGACGCAGCCGCTCCTGGCCCATCTGCGCCGCCACGGCCGCGTCTCCTACGACGGTCTGGGCGGCGGGGAACTGGCCCAGAACCCGAGCGTCGCCTTCATCCGGGCCCATCCCTACGACCCCGCCGACCTGCCCGGCCTGGCGGACCGGCTGCTGGACGCGGGACGGACCGGCCCGCACCTGGAGCATCTGCTGGGTCCGCGCACGAGCGTCCTGTGGAGCAGGCAGGTGGCCCGGCGGCGGCTGGTCACCGAGCTGGCCCGGCACGCGGGCAGCGCCTGCCCGCTCAGCTCCTTCTTCTTCTGGAACCGGACCCGGCGCTCCATCTCCGCGGCTCCGTTCGCCCTGGGCGACGAACGGCTCCTGACGCACACCCCCTATCTCGACCACGCCCTCTTCGACCACCTCGCCTCGGTGCCGCGCCGTTTCCTGATCGACGGGACGTTGCACGACCGGGCACTGCACCAGGCCTTCCCCGAGTACACGGACCTGGGATTCGCCTCGTCGGTGCCGCAGCGGCACGGGGCCGTGCTGGTCGCGCACCGGCTGGCGTACCTCCTGCGTTTCCTCGCGCACTCGGTGACCGTGGAACGGGAGTGGTGGCGCAGCCCCGACCGCGTCCTGCAACGGCTGCTGGCCGCCGGCCGCGGTCCCGGGGCACCGCAGCGCGTCAGCCGGCTCCAGCCCCTGGCGCTCTACCTGCTGCAACTGGAGGGCCTCGCGACCCGGCGGACCGGCCACCGCCCCTAGCGGCCGGACCCCCGCGGACCCGCTCGCCGTCCCCCACGAACACGAACCCGGCACTCCCGCAGACCCGTTACTCCCGCACACCGCACCAGACATCAGCCGCAGGGCCCAGAAGGAGCGCACCGTATGCGGAAGACATTGCCCGTGATCAGCACAGGTCCCGCCGCGGGGGCGGCTTCGGGCGGCTGCTCGACCACGGCCGCGACCCCGGCCCGTTCGGGAATACCGCTCTGGCGCAAGCGCAGGCTGCGGATCGCCCTCGTACGCCATCACGACCTGTGCCTGAACACCCGTCAGATAGCTCGGGTCCAGAAGCGGGCCGGTGTGCTGCCGCACCTCGGGCTGGGCTACATCCACACCGCGCTGAAGTCGGCCGGGTTCCACGACGTCATCCAGGTCGACACCCCCGCCCTGGGGCTCGACAGCGAGGGGCTGCGCAAGCTGCTCGCGGACTTCGAGCCGGACCTGGTCGGGGTGAGCACCACGACGCCCGGTCTGCCCGGCGCCATCGAGGCGTGCGAGGCGGCCAGCAGCACCGGGGCGAAGGTGATCCTGGGCGGGCCGCACACGGAGGTGTACGCGCACGAGAACCTGGTCCACGAGTCCATCGACTACATCGGCGTCGGCGAAGGCATCACGATCATGCCGGAACTGGCGGAGGCGATGGAAAGGGGCGAGGACCCCGAGGGCATCCGCGGGCTGGTGACCCGTAAGCACGACGGTGGTGCCGCGCCGATGGTGAACCTGGAGGAGGTCGGCTGGCCCGAGCGCTCCGGGCTCCCGATGGACCGCTACTACTCGATCATGGCTCCGCGGCCGTTCGCGACGATGATCTCCAGCCGTGGCTGCCCGTTCAAGTGCAGCTTCTGTTTCAAGCAGGCCGTGGACAAGAAGTCCATGTACCGCAGTCCCGAGGACGTCGTCGGAGAGATGACGGAGCTCAAGGAACGGTGGGGGGTGAAGGAGATCATGTTCTACGACGACGTGTTCACCCTGCACCGCGGCCGGGTGCGGGAGATCTGCGCGCTCATCAACGAGAAGGGCCTCAAGGTCCGCTGGGAGGCACCCACCCGCGTCGACCTGGTGCCCGAGCCGCTGCTGGAGGCGATGGCCGGAGCCGGGTGCGTGCGTCTGCGCTTCGGCATCGAGCACGGCGACTCCGAGATTCTCGAGCGGATGCGCAAGGAGAGCGACATCCAGAAGATCGAGAAGGCCGTCACCTCCGCCCACAAGGCCGGTATCAAGGGCTTCGGGTACTTCATCGTCGGCTGGCTCGACGAGACCCGGGAGCAGTTCGGCAGGACCGTCGACCTCGCCTGCCGGCTCCCGCTGGACTACGCCAGTTTCTACACCGCGACGCCGCTGCCCGGCACCCCCCTGCACACGGAGTCCGTGGCCGCCGGCCAGATTCCGTCCGACTACTGGGACCGCTTCGTGCGGGGCGAGTTCGACGCGCGGATCGGGTACCTGGTGCCGGACGCGCAGGAGCGTGCCCAGCGGGCGTACCGGTCCTTCTTCATGCGCCGCTCCATGATCAGGCCGCTGGTGTCGCACATGGCGGCGACCGGCCAGTGGCGCAACACCCTGGACGGCCTGCGCAGCCTGCACCGGTCCACGTCCAACACCGACCGTGACTTCTGAGCCCGCGGCCCCGGCCGTCCCGGGTGCGCCGGCCCGTCCGGGGCCACCGGTCCGCCTCAACCGGCCGCTCGCGCCGCGCAGGCGCCGGCCGGCCGGCGAAGGGTTCCTGACGCACCACCTGCGCGGCACCATGGCCCGCGGTTTCCGGCCCCCGGAGTCCTGGGAGGTCCCGGTCCGGCACGTACTGCCGGGTCTGCCGGCGGACGGGACCGTGCGAGCCGAGGACGCCGCGGCGGTGCTGCGCACACCCGCCGGGCAGCCGGGCATCGCGTTCGTCGTGCCGACCTACGTCGCCCGGACGGCCCTGGAGCGGCAGCGCGAGTGGTTCGACGCGCTGCTGGACCAGGCGGTCACGGCGGCGCGGGACCACCCACGAGTGCCCCTGGTGCTGTTCGTCGGCATGCAGTGGTCGTCGGCCGAGGAGGAGAAGGAGTCGCTGCGGCGTCTGCGGGTGCTGCTGGACGACGCCCGCACCCGGCTGCCCGGTCTGCGGGTCTGCGGTCTCTCGCTGCCCGGGCCGGGCAAGCCCCGCACCCTCAACGGGGCGATCGCGGTCGCCGAACACCTCGGCTGTGCGGGCGTCGGGTGGGCCGACGACGACGTGGTCCTGGAGGAGGGCTGTCTGTCCCGGCTGGTCCGGGACTTCCTGCTCGCGGGGTGCCGCGGCGCGGTGGGCGCGACCAAGATCGCGCACACTCACGGGTACGCCACCTCCCGGCTGCTGTCCCGGGCCAAGGCGATCGCCGCACCGGCGACGAACTACCCGCACGGCTGCTGCGTCCTGGTGGCGACGGACGTGGTGGCCGACGGGCTGCCGGGGCGCTACGTCTCCGACGACGGTTACGTGTGCTTCCGTCTCCTCGACCCGGCGCTGCCCGAACCACTGGCCCACCTGCGGCTGGTTCCGGACGCCCGGTGCCACTACTACGTGGCGGGACCGGCCGGGGAGACCCGCCGCAGGATCCGCAGGCTGCTGCTCAACCACCTCGTCGATGTCGCCGACTGGCCGCTGCCGGTGGTCCGTCACTACTTCCGTCACGTCCTGTTCGGCGGCATGTGGCCGCTGACCGGCTTCGACTCCTCCCGCGGTGCCCGCCACGGCCTGAAGAAGGCGCTCATCAAGTGGCTCTACTTCGCGTGGTTCGCGGGCATCGGGACCGAACTGTACGTGCGCGGGCTGTGCGGCAGGCCACTGCGCGGCATCGAGTGGGCTCCGTACTCGGAGATCCGCAGGCTCACTCCGTCGTCCTCACCCACGCGTCAGGAGAGCTGATGAAGGTACTCTCGCTCCACTCCGCCGGCCACGACACCGGCGTCGCCTACTTCGAGGACGGGCGGCTGGTCTTCGCCGTCGAGACCGAACGGCTCACCCGGGTCAAGCACGACCACCGCTCCGACGTCGCCCTGCGGCACGTGCTGGCGCAGGAGTGCGTGGACACCGACGGCATCGACCTGGTGGCCGTGAGCACGCCGGTCCGCAGCGGGCTGCTGCGCATCCCCGACCTGGACCGGGCCCTGGAGCGGACGGCGGCGGGCGCCCCGCACCACCGGACCGTCTGCGAGATGCTGGGGCGCCGGGTGGAGTGCGTCGTGGTCACCCACGAGGTCTCCCACGCGGCACTGGCCGCCCACTACGCGGGCTGGGAGGAAGGCACCGTCGTCCTCGTCAACGAAGGGCGCGGCCAGCTCACCCGCAGTTCTCTGTTCCGGGTGGCGGGCGGGGCCCTGGAGTGGGTCGAGAAGGACCCGCTGCCCTGGTACGGCAACGGCTTCGGATGGACGGCGATCGGGTATCTCCTCGGCTTCGGCCCGAGCCCCAGCGTGGCCGGCAAGGTGATGGCACTGGGCGGCTACGGGCAGCCGGACGCCCGCATACGCGAGCAGTTGCTGGCGGTCGACCAGGACGTGATGAACGACCGGGAACTCGCCGAGCGGGTGCGCGCGGACCTGGCCGCCCGGCCCGAGTTCGACTCCGGGTTCGAGACGGCGTCGCAGGTGGTGGCGACGTTCCAGGAGATGTTCACCGGGGCCGTCCGGGAGGTGCTCGACCGGCATGTGACGCGCACGGAGGCCGGGGTGGGTCCGATCGCCCTCGGCGGCGGCTGCGCCCTGAACATCGTGGCCAACTCGGCGCTGCGGGCGGAGTACGGGCGGGACATCGCCATCCCGCCCGCCTGCGGGGACGCGGGTCATCTCACGGGCGCCGGGCTCTACGCGCTCTCGCAGGTGGCGGGGGTGACGCCGGAGCCGTTCGGCGTCTACCACAACGGCGCAGGCGAGAACCGCGCCCACGTCCTGGACGCGGTGCGGGGCGCGGGGCTGCGAGCCGTCGACTACGACCGGTCCGAGGTCGCCGGGGTGCTGGCCGCGGGCGGGGTGGTGGCGATGACGCGGGGAGCGGCGGAACTGGGGCCGCGCGCGCTGGGACACCGGTCACTGCTGGGCAGTCCCGCGGTGCCGGGCATGCGCGAGCGCATGAGCGAGAAGCTGAAGCAGCGCGAGTGGTACCGGCCGCTGGGCGCCGTGATGCGCGACGAGCGCTTCGCCGAGCTGTATCCGGGCCGGCCGCCGTCGCCGTACATGCTCTTCGAGTACCGGCTTCCGGACGGGGTCGCGCCCGAGGCCCGGCACGTCAACGGCACCTGCCGGATCCAGACTCTGGGCCCCGAGGAGGACCGGCTGCACGGTCTGCTCGACGCGTTCGAGGGGCTGACCGGCGAGCCCGCGTTGATCAACACCTCGCTCAACGGCCCGGGCCGGCCCATCGCGCACACCGCCCGGGACGTGCTCGACGACTTCGCGCACACCGACGTCGACCTCTTCGTGTTCGACGACCTGATGGTGCGGGGCGGCGCGGCACGGTAGCCCGCCGGGGCCCGACGGCCGGCCGAAGACGCTCCGGCCGGCCGTCGGTCTCTGCCTACAGGTGCCGGGGAACGAGCCGGGTCAGCACGTCGTCCGTGTAGAGGTGGACGACCGGCACCAGGCCGGGCGCCGCCGTGACCGCGGTAAGGGCCCGCCCGCGCAGCTCCTCGAGCTGGTCCACGACGTCCTGGCCGGGCACGGCCCCGGTCCGCATCAGGTGGGCGAGGTTGCCGTCCCGCTCGCCGTTGCGGTCGTAGTCGGTCAGGTCGTCGGCCGTGGTGATGATCAGGGCGAAGGCTTCCGCGAACTGCCGTACCGCATCGCCTGGTTGACCGTCGCTGCCGCAGGCCGCCGCGAGCGCCCCGTAGCGGCCCAGAAAGGCGGCGCCGTAGGTGCTCGCGTGGGCGCGCCACTCCTGGAGGTTCGTCGCCCGGCTGCGTTTGGTGCCTATCTGGCCACCGCAGAGGTAGACGGCGTCCCGCTCCAGGATGTCCGTCACCGCCTTGGGTTCCCGGGCGAGGCAGGCCAGTTCGTGCAGGGCCCGCAGATGGAGCCTGAGGCAGACACAGGCGAGTTCGACCCGGTCGAGGCCGGTGTCGTCGTCCATCAGGTCGTCGAGGAGCTTCATGGAGACGATGTCGAGGGCCAGCGCCCGGGAGACCGCGGCCCGCCGGTCCGGATCGGTCGTCCACTCGGTGAGGAAGTGCGGCACCCGCAGGTACAGGCGGAGGGCGGCGGTGTGGGCCACCAGGTCCGGCGATCCACCGGTCCCGGCGACGCAACGCGTGACGTGGTCGCGGTTGGCGGCCTCGGCGGCGAGCATGGACTCCGTGTAGTGCGCGGGCAGGGCCGTGACCGGCGCGGCCGTCACCGCCCGCTCCCCGGGCCGGCCGGGGCGACGGAGTGTTCCCCGCCGATCTCGGCGAGGGTGGCCCGCCAGTCGGGATGCTCCAGCGCTCCGGCGAATCCCACCCGGTCCGCCCCGCTGTCGAGGTACTCGGTGACCTGCCGGCCGGTACGTACGTTGCCGCTCACGAAGAGGACCTGGTCGGGTCCGAGCCCCTTGCGGAAGTGCCGTACGACCTCCGGCGGCACGTGGTCGTTGCGCGAGTACAGGTACACCATGTGGAAACCGAAGGTGCGCGTGACGTGGAGGTGCCGGTCGATCTCCTCGGTGGTCGTGGTGCTCACCGGCATGGTGCCGAGCAGGTCCCCGGTGCGTGGGTCCTCGCCGAAGGTGAGGGCGACGGTGAGGATCAGCTCGGGCCACTCCTGGCGGGGTATTCGGCCGGGGCAGGCGGCCAGGGTTTCGAGGAAGCTCTTCCAGACGAAGTAGTCGTCGCCCGAGCCCAGCAGCGCGGGCAGCAGTACCGCGTCCGCGCCGCGGACCACCGGGAATCCGCTTCCCGGACGGGGCGGGAAGTGCAGGACGACCGGTAACGGCGTGACCGCCTTCACCGCCGCCACGTACGGTTCCATGTGCGACTCGAACGACTCGTAGTCCGTGCTGGCCAGAATGATGGCGGCGAAGCCCAGCCGGGTGAGTTCCGCCGCCTTCTCGACCGCTTCCGTCACCGGGACCTTGAACGGGTCGATGATGTGCACGGGGCCCGGCCGGTGGTCGCGCAGCCGGGCGAGTACGCGCCCCGGTCGCCAGAGCGGTGGTGCGGCGTGGAGTTCGGTGTGGTGGTCCAGCTGCGGTAAGGCGTTCACCAGCGTCTTCCCCCTTGTCGTCCGGGCGGTTCGCGCGACGGGGTGCCGGCCGCGGCGCGCTTTCGGGTGAGGTGTCGCGCTTCGGGTGGAGGTGCGGGGCGCCCTGGTCCTCGACGTGACCCGCTGACCGGTCGCGAGTGGTCGGCACGGTGTCGCCGACGCCGGAGCGGGCGCCGTGCGCCGACGCCACTTCGCGCGTTTTCCGTTATGCCCGTGCGGGGAACCGCGTGACCGTTCCGGCATCCGCCGCGGCCGAGGAAGTGGGGACGTGCTCCGGAATCCTTCGGTGAGCCCGTCCGGTGGATTCACCGGCGGACGGACCAAGGGCGTCGTTCACGTGCTCCCCTTCCATTGGAGAGACGAACAGCGGGCCCGCCGGGACGCGTTGAGGCAATGGAACGCGGCAGGGCGGTTGCCGATACTACACGCGTTCGTTTCCGCGGGGTAGGGAGACTTTGTGCGGCGGTTATGAATGTCCGCCGCACCGAAGAGGGCACGCCCCGGCGGTTTTGTACCGCGCGGGGCGTTTCCAGTGGTCCGGGGCGCAATTCACGCGAATTGCAGATGGCGCCGGCGGCGCAATCGGCCCGCCATCACCCATCCGCTCGCCACGACCAGCAGCAGCGCCACTCCGGCGGCGTGGGCCACCCCCGAGCCGAACGAACCGGCGTCCGCTCCGTCGACGGCGTAGGTGATGATCTCCCGGGTCGACCAGAAGGGCAGCACCTTGGCCGAATCCTTGGCGGGATCCATCACCATCTGGGCGCCGATGACGGAGATCAGCAGCAGGGCGCCCTCCATGTCCCGTGGCACGACCGCCCCGAGCAGCAGCCCCAGTGGCACGGCGACCAGCGTGGTCAGGGCCAGTTCCACCAGGACGGCCTGCGGGTGTCGCACGTCCTGCCCGACCAGGATCACCACGGCGTAGAGGGCCGCGACGCCCATGCCCGCGGCGAGGAGGGCCAGCATGCGCCCGAGGAAGAGCTGGAGCGGCCGGAATCCGGAGAGGGTCAGGAGCGGTTCGATCTCCCGGCCGCCGACGGTGGAGAAGAGGGCCGCGGCGCTGACCGCGAAGCCCACACCGAGGCTGGCGAAGCGGACGGCCTGCCCGGTCTGGTCGTAGCGCCCGAGGTAGAAGACGAGCGGGACCAGCAGGAGCAGGCCCAGCACGCCCCGCCGGCGCAGCAGTTCGCGGAAGGTCATGTCCGCCATCCGCAGGGTGGCTGTCATCGGATGCCCCTGTCCTTGCCGGGGGTGAGGTCCAGTACCTGGTCCACCTGGTCGAGTTGGTTGAGCATGTGGGTCACCACCACGACGGCCTTGCCGGCCTCGCGCCAGGCCCAGACGCTCCGCCAGAAGTCCACGTAGGAACCGTGGTCGAACCCCTGGTAGGGCTCGTCGAGCAGCAGCAGGTCCGGGCCGCCGAGTGCCGACAGGACGACGTTCAGTTTCTGGCGGGTCCCTCCCGACAGGTCCTTGGCCAGGACACCTTTCGCGGGGGCCCAGTCGAGCTCTCCCGCGAGTTTCCGGCCACGGTGGTCGGACTCCTTGCGGCTCAGGCCCCGGCCGGTGCCGAAGAGGGTGAAGTGCTCCCCGGGAGTCAGGAAGCCCATGACGCCCGCGTTCTGCGGGCAGTAACCGAGGCTGCCGGAGACCGTGACCTGCCCCTTGTCGGGGGAGAGCAGACCGGCGCAGATCTTGAGCAGGGTGGACTTGCCCGCCCCGTTGCTGCCGACGATCGCGGCGACCTCGCCCGCGTGCACGACGAGATCGACACCGGTCAGGACGCGGCGGCGTTTGTAGCGCTTCACGATGCCGCGTGCCTGCAGAAGAATCTTGCGGTCGGCGGGCTCGTACATGCCGTGGAACCCCTCTCGGGCACCGACGGAATAGCCCATGACTGCCCCCTTTCTGCCGACCGCGACAAACGACACGCATTGTCGGCCTCAATGGTCAGGATTCGTGACCCGGCCGGGTTCGCAGCCCGGCCGTCGCTCGCGGACTCAGCCTGCCACACACGGCGCGCGCCACGGTTGAGACCGCGATTCCCCGGGAGTCCGGGCCCCGCGAGCCGGTTTCGCGGATCCTACGGGGCGGCCGGGCGGAGGACGGGAGACCGGCCCCCGCATTTCGGCCATCCACCGCCCATGCCCGGAACCGCTCTTGCAGGGCCGCCCGGGGGCTGGTTAGCGTACTGACCCAGCACATTCATCGCTCACTTGTGCGTTGCCCGCACCAGCGTTTCGTTCGCCTCTTCCGGAGTTCGCCTCTTCCTGGGTTCGCCTCTTCCTGGGTTCGCCGCCGGAGGCGGGAGCGGGTGGGCCGCACCCCGTTCAGAGCAAGAGGGAATTCCGCTCGGTGACGACGAAGGGGACGTGGATGCGCGGGGGGACCGTGGACGGTCGTGTCTGGTGGCAACGGGCCGTGGCCCGCGGTTTCGCGCCGCCGCCGGCGCGGCCCACCCCGTTCGTCCTGGTGGCGCGCGAGGGCCCGGAGGCCGATGTCCGCGGCGAGGCGCGCGAGGACGGCGTGATGGGCGTGCGGCCGGGCGGGCCGGTGTTCCCGCTGCCCTCCGGTGGACTCGGGGTACTGCTGCCCACCTATGTGGGGCGGTGCGACGCCGGGGCGCACGAGCAGACGTTCCGTCATGTACTGGACTCCCTGGCCGAGGTACGCGAGGCCCATCCGACCCTGCCGCTGTCCGTCTGGGTGGGCATGCAGTACGCCCCCGGGCAGGACGAGGAGGCGCTGCGCAGGCTGCGCCGGCTGTACGAGCTGGTGCCGGAGGACCTGGCCCTCACCCTGGTCTGCCTGGCCCTGCCCGGGCCGGGGAAGCTGCGCACGGTGAGCACGGTGCTGCGGCTCTCCGAGGACCTCGGCTACAGCGGCTGGCTCTGGACCGACGACGACATCGAGATCGCTCCCGGCTGCCTCGCCCTCCTGGTCTCCCGGTTCCTCGAACGGGGCGAGCGGGGCGCGGTCGGGGCCCGTTCGGTGGCGCTGGCCAGGGAGACGGCCACCTCGCAGGCCATGGACCGGGTCTCGGGGGTCACCGCTCCACCGAAGGCCTGCCCGGCCGCGGCCTGCCTGGTGGTCGCGACGGACGTGCTGGGCACCGGCATCCCGGTCAGGCGCCTGACCGACGACGGGTACGTGGTGTTCGAGCTGCTCGACGCCGGGGCCGACGATCCGTTGCACGACCTGGAAGTGCTGCCCGAGGCCCGGATCAGCTTCTACCGCGTCAGCCGCACCCACGACACCTTCCAACGCCTGCGCCGCTCCCTGTACAGCCATGTGACCTGCGTCGCCGACTATCCCTGGCCCACCGCGCGGGTCTACCTCACCCGCGTCCTCTTCCACGGCCTGTGGCCGCTCGCCGCGTGGGACGGCAGCCGCGGACCCGTGCACGGAACGCAGCGCTGGCTGGTCAAGGGCCTGCACTTCGCCTGGTTCTGCGGCGTGGCCGGCTCGCTGGCCGTCCGCGGCGCGACGGGACGGCCCCGGCGTCATGTGGCGTGGGGCGACGAGGGTGACTTCCGCAGCCCCACCGTCGAGGAACCCGCCGCGGGAGCGGTTGCCGGGCACTGACACGCGAGGTCGCCCGAGTGGCGGCCCGGAAGGAGAGCCGATGGCGACAGCAGGGCCGGCCGAGGCGGCGGTGACCGTCATCCTGCCCCACTACGACTGCGCGGCGTATCTGGGCGCGGCCGTCGGATCGGTGCTCGCCCAGGACCGTGCCGACCTCCGTCTGACCGTGGTGGACGACTGCTCGCCCGACGAGAAGTGGCTCCCCGAACTCCACCCGTACGCCGGCGACCCCCGGCTGACGGTGCTGCGCACCTCCCGGAACGTCGGCCACCTGCGGATCAAGAACAAGGTCCTGGAATCGGTGGACACACCGTACGTGGCCTTCCAGGACACCGACGACGTCAGCCTGCCCGGTCGGCTCCGCCATCAACTGGCCCTCCTGGAGAAGGACCGTGCCGACCTGGTCGGCTGCGCCTACTCCTACATCGACGGGGCGGGCCGTACGACGGGCCGGCGGCGCATGCCCCGCAACGGCAACCTGTGGATGCGGCTGGGGCGGACGACCGTGCTCCTGCACCCGTCCTCGGTGGTACGGCGTTCGGTGCTCGAGACCCTCGGTGGCTTCGACGGCACCGCGCGACTGGGCGCCGACACCGACTTCCATCTGCGGGCGGCCCGTCTGTACCGGCTGCGCAGCGTGCGCAAGGTGCTCTACCGGTACCGGATCTGGCCCAAGTCGCTCACTCAGGCGCCGGACACCGGCTTCGGGTCCGCGGAGCGCCGGGCCTACACCGAGGCGATGACCGCCCAGGAGGAGCGGCGGCGCCGGGCGCGCACCCGTGAGGAGCTGCTGCCGCTGCTGGTCGCCCCGCCCAACGACATCGACTTCGACCTGACCCGGATCGACCTCGGTTAGCGGGCGGCGCATGGACGACGTGGACGCCACCCCGGCGGGGAACACGGACGACGCGCTGCCCCCGGTCGCGGTGGTGGTGGCGGATCCGGGCGGCGACGTGGAGCGTACGGTGCGTTCCCTCCTGGCGCAGACGATGCGACCCGTCTCCGTCACCGTGGTGACGGTGGACACCGCCACGACCGGCTCCGGCCCGGCAGGCCGGGACGGCTCCCGGCCCTGCGGTGCGGCCGGGGCCACGGATGACGTGGGGGCGGCGCCACCCGTGCGGGTCGTCCGGTGCGCCCGCGAGGACCTCGGGCCGGCGTGTGTCGACGCGGCCAGGAACGCGCGTGCCCCGTACGTCCTCGTACTGCGCGGCGGCGACGAGGCGCTCCCGCACTGCCTGTGGCACCTGTCGCGAGCGGTCCGCGACGGCGGCGGGGACCCCGCCGCACCGGTCGGCCTGGTGCAGTGCGGAACGCTCCGGCTGCGCGACGACGGCCTCGTGGACGGGTTCACCCTGCCCGTCCCTGCCGGGGGGCCGCCCCCTTCTCCCGCGGATCTCCTCGACGGCGCCTACGCGGTGCGGCGCGACCTGCTGGACACGGACGGCGGTACGGCGGCCTGGGTCACCGTGTCCATGCTGCTGGTCCGCCGCCGGGCCGGCGCCGCCGGGGACCCGGCCGTGGCCCGCGCCCCCGGAACGCGCGCCGCCCGGGGCACCCGCCTGGTCCGGTACGGATACCGGCCGCCCGTTCCGGCACCGCGCGACGGACGCACTCCCCGGCTGATCTCCGTGGTCGTCCCGGTGCGCGACGGCGCCCGCACGCTCGCCGCCCAGTTGACCGCCCTGTCCCGGCAGACCGGCTCCGTCCCGTACGAGGTCCTGGTCGTCGACAACGGCTCGACGGACACCACCCGGGAGGTCGCCGAACGGGCGCGCGCCGAGCTGACGGACCTGCGGATCGTGGACGCGTCCGACCGCCCCGGGGAGAGCCGCGCCCGCAACCGGGGCATCGCGGCCTCACGCGGTGACTTCGTCGTGTTCTGCGACGCGGACGACGTCGCCGGACCCGGCTGGCTGGCCGCGATGGCGGAGGCCGCCAAGGAGGCCGATCTGGTGGGAGGCGGTCTGGACACGTCCGTGCTCAGTCCCGACCACGCCGACGAGCAGCCCCTGCCGATGGACGCGCAGAGCGACTTCCTGCCGTTCGCGCGGGGAGCCAACTGCGGTGCCTGGGCGGACGTCCTGAATACGGTGGGCGGCTGGGACGAGCGCTATCGGGGCGGCGGGGAGGACATGGATCTCTCCTGGCGCGCCCAGCTCTGTGGCTACCTCGTCCGCTACGCGGGCGACGCCACCATGCACTACCGGCTGCGGGGCGAACTGACCGCGCTGGCCCGGCAGAAGTGGAACTACGGCCGTTCCGGAGCCCAGTTGTACGCCGCGTACCGGCGTGCCGGGTTCGAACGCCGTGACAGCCGCGTGGTCGTCCTGAACTGGTGCTGGCTCGTCCTGCACGTTCCGGACCTGGTGCGGTCACCGGTGCTGCGACGGCGCTACGTCCGCTACGGGGCGCGTCTGGCGGGATTCGCGGCGGGAAGCGCGCGGCGGGGTGTCCGGTATTTCTGAAGGGTGGGACGTCCGGTCCCGTGACGGGCGGGATGTCCGGTACCTGTGAGGGGTGGGATGTCCGGTGTCCGTGACGGGCGGGGCGCCGGTGCGCCGGGCGGCCCGGCGCACCGTCCGCGCGGGCTCAGACCAGCCGGTGGCCGGGGTCCCGCACCGCCGGGTCGCCGGCCATGGCCAGGCAGGTGGCGCGCAGGGCGGCGACGACGGCGTCGTCCTCCCCCCAGGCGTCGAGGTCGGGTCCGTCCCCGGACTTCAGGGCCGGCACCGGCACTTCCATGATTTTCGGATGCACGTACCGGACCGGGGATTCGGACGGGGCCACCAAGGACTCGGTGAGTTTCTCCCCCGCTCTCAGCCCGACGTAGTGCACGGGAAGCTCCGCGCCCGCGTGCGCGATGACCCGTCGGGCTATGTCGAGAATCCGGACCTGTTCCCCCATGTCCAGCACCAGGGCGTGGCCGACGCTGCCCAGTGCGGCCGACTGGATGACCAGTTCCACGGCCTCCTGGACGGTCATCAGGTAGCGCGTCACCTCGGGATGGGTGACCGTCACCGGTTTTCCGGCCGCGACCTGTCGGGCGAAGACGTCGAGAAAGGAACCCTGGCAACCGAGCACGTTGCCGAACCGGACGCTGACATACGGCCGGCCCGCCTGGATGGCGGCTGCCGCGGTGAGTCCCTCGGCTATGCGTTTCGAGTAACCGAGCACCCCGACCGGATCGACGGCCTTGTCGGTCGAGATGTTCACCAGGAACGCCACGTCCGCGGCCAGTGCCGCCTCCAGAACCGCCTGGGTGCCCAGGACGTTCGTCTTGACGGCCTCTCCGGGGAACTTTTCCAGGATGGGCACCCATTTGAGGGCCGCCGCGTGGAATACGACGTCCGGCCGGCACCGGTGGAAAAGCCGTGTGAGCCCTCTGGAGTCCCGGATGTCCGCGAGGAGGATGGCGGGGCACACCGACGAGGAGCCTCCCGCGATGCTGTCCGCCGCCAGGTGGAGGGCCGTCTCGTTGCGGTCGAGCATCAGGAGGCTCTCGGGCCCCCACCGGCTGAGCTGCCGGCACAGCTCCGACCCGATGTAGCCGCCGGCTCCGGTGACCAGGATCCGCCGGCCGCGCAGGAATCCGGCGCTGTTCTCCAGGCCGGTACTTATCCGCCGCCGGCCGAGAATCCTTTCGAGGTCCAGGGCGGGATGGTCGCCGGTTGGCAGGTGCGCGCCGTACTCTGCGGAATTATCGTCAAACATGCAGTCACACTTCCTTTTTGACAAGAGCCATGACTGATGTGCCGACTGACACGACGAGCTGGACCGACGTATCGTCTTGATACTTTCTTCGCCGACACCCTTGCGCTTCGTCCCCGGCACGGGCTCCGCCCGGGAAGGCCGTTCCGGCGGCCGGTTCGCCACCTGCCGCGCCGGCCCCGTCGGCGTCGGACAGGTGTACGCGGATGTCCGAGGGCGGCCGGGAGAATCCCTTTGCCGAGAGGATATCGAGAGGAGGTGCGGCGCGGGTGAATTTCCGCAACCGCCGTCGGACACCCGGCCACGACGCCGGGTGGTAAGCCGGGCCGGCTCACAGGCCGCCGACGCCGGCGTCGGGACGGAGGAATTCGCGCGCACCCCGCAAACGGGTCCGGATCCGGGCCCGGGTGGCGTCGGTGACCAGACGGATGTCGAGGCCCCCCGGCGGGGCCACGTCGCTCCGCAGACCGGCCGGCAGCCGGGCGGGGTCCAGTCCGTCCCTCCGCGCGATGAGGACGCCCAGTTCGTGTCGGTTCATCGCGTCCGGTCCCGCCACATGGAACACACCGGATCCGTCCGACTCCGTGATCTCCAGGAGCGCGGCGGCCAGGTCGTCGACATGGACGGGGCACCGGGTGTCGTCCGTGAACAGCACGCCGGTGCGCGTACCGGCCGCCAGGGCGTGCACCGCCTTCTCGTGGGCGGACCGGCGGTGTCCCACGATGAGCGAGGTACGCACCACGGCGGCCTCGGGCGTCGCCACCCTCACGACCGTCTCCGCCGCGGCCTTGGCGGCTCCGTACGGGGAGACGGGGTCGGGGAGAGCCGCCTCCGGGTAGTGGACGTCGGCTCCGGAGAAGACCGCGTCGGAGGAGACGTGGACCAGCCGGCAGCCGGCCCGCGCCGCCTCCAGGGCGAGCCGGCCCGCGCCGTCGGCCGTGACCGCCCAGTCGGCGTGTCCGCCGGCGGCGTTGATCACCGCGGCCGGCCGGGCCCGGTCCAGTACCTCCCTCACCCGCCCCGCCTCACGCAGGTCCGCACGGTGCCAGGCGACCGACGACAGGTCCCCCGGGCGGGTCCGGTAGGTGGCGGCCACGTCCCACCCGGCGGCCACGGCCCGGCGGAGCACTTGGTGTCCGAGGAACCCGCTTCCGCCTACGACAAGCACTCTCACGCATCGCCCCCTGACGTCCGGACTTCCCCGATCGCTCCCAGGAGTACGGGGAGACGGCCCGCGCGGCCGTGTCGAGCCGTGATCCCTGGCCACCGATGCTACTGAAGGCCGCGGGAGACGGGGAGAGCGCCGACCGGCCCGGCCCCGCGTGGAGGCGAAGTGCCCGGCGCGGCACGACGGGTGGGCGGACGGGCGGGGAGCGCGGCCGGGGACCCGACGCGCGTTCCAGCCCGTTCTTCGTACATCACACTTCGCTTTTCGTACTTCCTACAACCCGGCTGTCGAACCGATGTGAATTCGGGATTGGGTAAGTATCGGAGAAACCATTCACTCGACTGCCGCGCATCCGACGGAGTAGGCGGACGTTACTTCGGATATGAGCGAGGAAAACGGGGAACTGGTGACGCTTGGCCCATATGTCTACAGGCCCGGCAGGAACCGCTGTCCGTCACCGAGCGACGGAACTTTGACGAGAGGCGGGCTCCCCGTTCCACTCCGGGTGACCGAGCCTGTGCTGCAGCGTTTCCTGGACGTCATGAGCGAGCTGGAGACCGGCCTCGCCGAACGATGGGGCCGGTCCCAAGGGTCCCTGACGTACACCCGGGCGGAGTGACCCGCGCGTCGTGTACGAGGAACAGACTCACCAGCCCATGCCCTACGGCGAAGGCCCGTTCCGCTCGCACGGCGGCGGCCGGCACCGGGCGCCCGAGGACGCCTTCCAGCAGAGCTTCCCACAGACCTCCCAGGAAACCCTGGTCCCGCCGGAACCCGGTTGGGACCCTGCCGAAGAGCTCGCGTTCCTGCTCCAGGACGCGGTGGAACAGCAGACCGCCGCCCCTCGCGGAATGACGACGGAAACGTCGGTGACCGCCCCCGCGCCGGGCACGCCGCTGAGCAATCTGCAGGAAATCACGGCGGAACTGCCACCGTTGAGAGAATCCCCCGCCAGTCACCGCAGAGTCCGCAAGCCGAAGGTGAGCCGGCTGCGTGCCGCGAGCCTGTTCGTCGCCGCCCTCGCCGCGGTCATCGCGGCCTCCGTGAGCCTGTTCGGCGGCATGGTGGCCTACGAGCCGCTGCGCCTGGCTGCCGCGACCCGCACCCGCGGCAGCGTCGTGTCGTGGTGGCCGCTGCTGGTCTACGGGCCCTGGCTGGTGGCGTCGCTGGCCGTCCTGCGGTCCGCGCTGCACCAGCGCCGCGCGGTCCACTCCTGGGCCGTGGTCCTGCTGTTCTCCGGCATCGCGATGATGCTGTGCGTCGCCCAGGCGCCCAGGACACTCAGCGACGCCGCGGCCGCGGCCCTGCCGGGGCTGGCCTCGCTGATCTGCTTCCAGCAGATCGTCCGCCAGATCACGCTCACCCGTCCGCCCCGGCGGGCGGTGCCGCGCCACCGGCAACGCGCCACGTCCGCGCCGTGCGACGAGGTGAGGGGCGCGCCCGCCCCGGACCCGGTGTCCCTGCCGCAGCAGCGGCGGTACCCACAGCGCCCGCGCCCACCACGGCCGGGGTCCGGGCCCAGGAAACGGGCCTGAGCGGGCTCAGCCCTGGACCAGCGTCACGTCCTGGACCCGACGTGCCTGGATGCTCGGGAGCGGCAGAAGGCCCATGGGCCGCAGTTCCACCAGGGTGGCCTCCACTCGGGCGGCGCCGGGCTTCAGCTCCTTCGTGGAGGGCGTGTCCGTGTTGACCCAGCGGTGCTCCAGGCCGTCGCACACCGCGAGGGTGCCGCCGACGCCGTACCGGACGGACGGGTCGCTCTGGCTCACGGAGGAGGCGACGAAGACGGGACCGCTGCCGGCGGTGCACCGGTAGGTACCGGAGAGGGTCACGCCGCCGTCCGCGGTGAGGCGGCCGGTCCGGTCGACCGTCACCGACTGCGCGACGTGGCGGGCGTCGTGGGGGGCCGCCGTCGCGGCGGGGGCGGCCGACAGGAGCAGGGCGGCGCCGGCGGCCGTGGCGAGGACTGCGGATCGTACGGGCATGAGGGACCTCCCGGTCGGTCGGAATGGGGGTTCCACTGGTACCGGGCGGACGGGCCGGCGCAGGTGACCGTCACCCCTTCGGTGGCGAGTCCGCGTCGGCCGTCGTGGGACGGTCGCCGGGGTGTCCGGGTGTTGTCACGCTTCCCGTCGAGGGCTTGGCGACGACTTCCCTCCGGGCGCACGGTCTCTTCATGTGACGGTCCCGACGACGGGACGGTCTCCCGATGTGGAGGTGCGCCATGTGTACCCACCGGCCTTCCTGCCCCGCACCCGGCTCTTTCGCGGCTGGCTCCCCCGCACCCGGCCCCCGCACCTCGCGGGGCGTCACCGCGCATCTCGTCGCGGCCCACCCCGAGCAGGGGTGGAACCTGCTGTGCGACGGCACGATCGTCTTCGACGACGCCGGTGAGCTGCGGCCCGACGGACGTGTCGTCGCGCCGCACCGGGTGCCGGCGGGCACCTGACGACGGCTGCCCGAACCCTTGCCGGCGGCCCACTCGTCTTTGCCCGGCAGCGCTCATCCCTTCTCGGCGATGAACTCCCGCAGCAGTGAGGCGAGCAGCTCCGGCTGGTCCTCGGCGATCAGCGTCCGGGCGTCCTCCACCTCCACCAGCCTTCCCTGCGGCAGTAGTTCGGCCAGGCGTCGGCCGTGGGCGCGGGGCATCATCAGGTCCTCGGTCGCCCAGACGACGAGCGCGGGCCGGTCGAATCCGCGCAACCCCTCGGCTGCTTCCAGTAGTTCGTTGCGACGGACGTGTGTGTTGTAGTGCCGGAAGTCGCGCCGGATCGCCGGGTCGGTGCGCAACGGGCGCAGCCAGCCGTCGACGATCGCGTCCGGCACGGGCCGCTTGGTGAGCGCGCCGATGCCGACCGGCAGCCGGCGCAGAAGTTTCAGTCCCAGGGCGCGGACCAGCAGAGACACACCGCCGGGTGCCCGGCAGGCGACCCCGATCAGCTTTCCGGGCAGTCCCGGCGGGTAGTTGTCGAACGCCTCGCACGCGACGAGCGCCAGCCGTCCGAGGCGCTCCGGGTGCCGGGCCGCCACTGTCTGCGCCCGCCCGCAGTCGTTCTCGACCAGGGTGACGTCCGTCAGGTCCAGGCGGTCGAGAAACTCCGCGATCAGTTCGTTGACGAGATCCGGGGTGGGCGGCCGGTTCATCGGCCGGCGATGGGCGCCGTAGGGCAGGGTCGGCGCGATCACCCGGTGGTCGGTGCGCAGGTCGGCGACGACCTCGCGCCAGACGGTGGCGTCGTGCACGAGGCCGTGGAGGAGGACGACGACGGGACCGTCGCCACCGGTGTCTTCGTACTCGATGGTTCCCGCGCTCAGTTCGATGTCCGGCATACCGGAATGCTAGGGGCCGCGGCGCCGCTACGGCAGTACGGCGAACCCGTCCAGTTCCACCAACGCCCGCTCGTCCCACAGGCGTACGACCTCCACGACCGCCATCGCCGGGTAGTCGCGGCCGGCCAGTTCGCGCCAGGTGCGGCCGAGGTCGGCGGCGTGGGTGCGGTAGGCGGCGACATCCGTGGCGTAGACGGTGACGCGGGCGAGGTCGGCGGGGGTGCCGCCGGCGGCGCGCAGGGCGGTCAGGAGGTTGCTGAGCGCCAGCTCGAACTGGGCGGGGAGGGTGTCGCCGGTGATCTTGCCGTCGGTGTCGAGGGCGGTCTGGCCGGCCAGGAACACGACGCGGGTGCCGGTGGTGACGACGGCGTGGGAGAAGCCGGTGGGCGGGGAGAGTTCGGGTGGGTTCACCCGTTCGGCGGTCATGTGCCGGCCGCCTTGGTCGTCTCGGCCCGCGTTCGGTACAGCTCCTTGGCGATGATGCCGCGCTGCACCTCGCTCGCGCCCTCGTAGACGCGGGGGGCGCGCACCTCGCGGTAGAGGTGTTCGAGGAGGTGGCCTCGGCGCAGGGCGCGGGCGCCGTGCAGTTGGACGGCCTTGTCGACGACGTACTGGGCGGTCTCGGTGGCGAGGAGTTTCGCCATCGCGGCGCGCCGTGGGACGTCCGGGGCGCCCTCGTCGTACGCCGTCGCCGCCGCGTACACCATCAGGCGGGCCGCCTCGGTGCGCAGGGCCATCTCGGCGACCTGGTGGGCGACGGTCTGGAGGTCGCGCAGCTTGCCGCCGAAGGCGTCGCGGGCGGTGGTGTGCGTGAGGGTGGCGTCCAGGGCGGCCTGCGCCATGCCGACGGCGAAGGCGCCGACGCTGGGGCGGAACAGGTTGAGGGTGTCCATGGCCACCCGGAAGCCTCGGTCCGGCTCGCCGAGCACGTCGTCCGCCGTGACGGGCACGGCGTCGAAGTCGAGGCCGCCGATGGGGTGCGGGGAGAGCATGTCGAGGGGGGTGCCGGTGAGGCCGGGGCGGTCGGCGGGGACGAGGAAGGCGGTGACGCCGCGGGCGCCGGCGCCGGGGGTGGTACGGGCGAAGACGGTGTAGAAGTCGGCCTCGGGGGCGTTGGAGATCCAGCACTTCTCGCCGGTGAGCCGCCAGCCGGACCGCCCGTCGGACCGCGTCTGCGGGTGGGCGGCCAGCATCAGCGCCGCCGCGTCCGAACCGGCGTCGGGCTCGCTGAGGGCGAAGGCGGCCACCGCGCTGCCGTCGCTCACGCGGGGCAGCCAGCGGGCGCGCTGGGCGTCGGTGCCGTGGGCGTGCACCGGGTGGGCGCCGAGGCCCTGGAGGGCGAGGGCGGTCTCCGCCTCGGTGCAGGCGTGGGCGAGGGACTCGCGCATCAGGCACAGCTCCAGCGCGCCCGAGGTGAACAGGCGGGGCAGCAGGCCGAGGGTGCCGAGTTCGGCGAGGAGGGCGCGGTCGACGCGGCCCGGCTCGCCCTTCTCCACGAGCGGGCGCAGCCGTTCGGCGGCCAGGGCGCGCAGTTCCGCGCACCAGGCGAGTTGTGCCGGTTCGAGCGAGAATGCGGTCATCGCCGGTCCCTTCCCCTGCTCCCCTGCCCGGCTCCCCTGCACGCCGGGCCACGCTCGAGGCTATCGCGCACCGTTGACTGTCGTCACCAACACGATACGCTCATGGCGCGAGCCCACCACGACAAAGGGGGCGAACCGCCATGGCAGATCCGCACCGCGCGGAACCACACCGCGCGGACCCGCACCGCTCCGCCCACGTCGACACCTTCGCGCGCGAGCACCTGCCGCCCCCCGACCAGTGGCCCGAGCTCCGCTTCGACCTCCCGGAACTGCGCTACCCCGCCCGGCTGAACTGCGCCGCGGAGCTGCTCACCGGCCCGCCCGACGACCGCCCGGTCTTCCGCACCGCGTCCGGGGACAGCTGGACCTACGGACAGCTGCGGGCCCGCGTCGACCGGCTGGCCCATCTCCTCACCGGTGACCTCGGCGTCGTACCGGGCAACCGGGTGCTGCTGCGCGGCCCCACCACCCCGTGGCTGGCCGCCTGTTGGCTGGCGGTGCTGAAGGCGGGCGCGGTGGCGGTGACCGTGCTGGCCCAGCAGCGCCCGCACGAGCTGCGCGCCATCTGCGAGATCGCCCGCGTGCGGCACGCCCTGTGCGACGTCCGGGCCGTCGACGACCTCGCCAAGGCGGAGATCCCCGGACTGCGGATCACGACGTACGGCGGGGACGCGCCCGACGACCTGCTGATCCGCACGGAGGCCGGCGCTCAGGCCCGTACCGCGGCCGGCGCGGAAGCCCCTACGGAGGCCGGCACGGAGGCCCGTACCGCGGCCGGCACCCCGTACCCGGCGGTGGACACGGCGGCCGACGACGTGGCGCTGATCGCCTTCACCTCGGGTACCACCGGGCGCCCCAAGGGCTGTATGCACTTCCACCGGGACGTGCTGGCGATCGCCGACACCTTCTCCCGGCACGTCCTCAAGCCGCGCGCGGACGACGTCTTCGCGGGCAGCCCCCCGCTCGGCTTCACCTTCGGGCTCGGCGGGCTGGTGATCTTCCCGATGCGGGCCGGGGCGAGCGCGCTGCTGCTGGAACAGGCGGGCCCCAGGCAGCTGCTGCCCGCCGTCGCCGAGCACCGGGTGTCGGTGCTGTTCACCGCGCCGACGGCGTACCGCGCGATGCTCGACGAGCTGGACGCGTACGACGTGACATGTCTGCGGCGCTGCGTCTCGGCCGGCGAGAACCTGCCCGCGGCCACCTGGCGGGCCTGGCACGAGCGCACCGGCCTGCGCGTCATCAACGGCATCGGCGCCACCGAGCTGCTGCACATCTTCGTCTCCGCGGCGGACGGCGACATCCGGCCGGGCACGACGGGCGTACCGGTGCCGGGATGGCACGCGCGTGTGCAGGACGCGTCCGGCGCGCCCGTGCCCGACGGTGAGCCCGGGCTGCTGGCGGTGCGGGGGCCGGTGGGCTGCCGGTATCTCGCCGATCCGCGGCAGCGGGAGTACGTGCGCGGCGGCTGGAACGTCACCGGCGACACCTACGTCCGCGAACCCGACGGCTACTTCCGCTATGTGGCCCGCGCCGACGACATGATCATCTCCGCCGGTTACAACATCGCGGGGCCGGAGGTGGAGGACGCCCTGCTGCGGCATCCGGACGTGGTGGAGGTGGCGGTGGTGGGCCGGCCCGACGCGAACCGCGGGCAGGTCGTGGTGGCCCACGTCGTGCTCAAGGAGGGTGCCGAGCGGGACTCGGACGCGCTGCGCGCGTTCCTCAGGGCCGAGCTGGCGCCGTACAAATGCCCGCGCGAGTTCGTCTTCCCGGACGCGCTGCCGCGCACGGCGACCGGCAAGCTCCAGCGCTACCGGCTCCTGGCCGCGCCCGGCCGTGAGCGCGATCCCCGGGGCGGCCGGGCGGAATGACGACAACCTAAGATGATCAACGTGTCCGACCAGCACGCGCAGCACGCCCCGAGATCCCTGATCGTCACGCTCTACGGCGCGTACGGCCGCTTCGCGCCGGGGCCGGTCCCCGTCGCCGAACTGATCCGGCTGCTGGCCGCGGTCGGGGTGGACGCCCCCTCCGTGCGCTCCTCGGTGTCCCGGCTGAAGCGGCGCGGGCTGCTGCTGCCCGCCCGCACCGCCCAGGGCACGGCCGGCTACGAACTCTCCGCCGAGGCCCGCCGGCTGCTGGACGACGGGGACCGGCGCATCTACGCCGCGGCGCCCTACGAGGACGAGGGCTGGGTGCTCGCCGTGTTCTCCGTGCCGGAGTCGGAGCGGCAGAAGCGGCACGTGCTGCGGTCGCGCCTGGCCGGCCTCGGCTTCGGCACCGCCGCCCCCGGCGTGTGGATCGCCCCGGCCCGTCTGTACGAGGAGACCCGGCACGCGCTGGGCCGGCTGGGTCTGGACTCCTACGTGGACTTCTTCCGCGGTGAGCACCTGGGCTTCACGCCGACCGCCGAGGCGGCGGCACGCTGGTGGGACCTGGCCGCGGTGGCCAAGGAGCACGAGGCGTTCCTCGACCGCCACGCGCGTGTGCTGCACGCCTGGGAGCGCCGTACGGACACCCCGCCCGAGGAGGCCTACCGCGACTACCTCCTCGCCCTGGACTCCTGGCGCCACCTGCCCTACGCCGACCCCGGGCTGCCCGCCCGGCTGCTGCCCGAGGACTGGCCCGGTACGCGCTCGGCGGCCGTCTTCCGGGCCCTGCACGAGCGGCTGCGCGACGCGGGCGCGGCCTACGCGACGCCCGGAGCACCCCCACCCCCTGGCGAGTGACTCGCGTCACACTTCTGCACGATGAGGGAACCCTCAGCCTCCTCAGACCCTCTTCTCAGGTTTCTCACCTACCGTGCGGACGCATGAGTCTCGCGCGTAGCTTGAACCGGGCCCTCACCGTCACCACCGGCCTCCAGGTACGGAGAGCCCCCCGGGCGGCGAAGGGGAAGACCTCCGCCGCGCCGGACGCCGCGGAGCGGCCCGCGGCCGCCTACCGATGTCCGCCGGCCGAGGAGCTGGCGACCGAGCGGCTGCTGCGGCGGCCCGTCTTCATCATCTCGTCCATCCGCTCCGGCTCCACCCTGCTGCGCATGATGGCGGGCGCCCATCCGCGGCTGCACACCGCGCACGAGTTGCACCTCGGACGGGTGAACGTCAGCTGCGACAACTGGCACTCCGAGCACGCCATGAGCGCCCTCGGCCTGGCCCGCGGCGACCTGGAGCACCTGCTCTGGGACCGCGTCATGCACCGTGAACTGGTCAAGGCCGGCAAGGACTTCATCGTCGAGAAGACCCCGGCCAACGCGTACATGTACCGTCGCCTGAAGGACTGCTGGCCCGACGCGCGCTTCGTCTTCCTGCTGCGGCATCCGGAGTCGGTCGCCCGCTCCTGGCACGAGAGCGATCCGGTCAAGCGGCCGTACGACAAGGCCGTCACCGACGTGCTGCGCTACATGACGGCCGTCGAGGAGGCCCGCACGGCCGACGCCGACGGCTTCACCGTGCGCTACGAGGACATCACCGCCGATCCCGGGCGGGAGATGCGCCGCCTGTGCGCGTTCCTCGGCGTCGACTACGCGCCGGCCATGCTGAACTACGGCAGGAAGAGCGGCGATGAGCTGGTCAGGGGGCTCGGCGACTGGCGCGAGAACATCCGTACCGGCACCGTGCAGCCGGGCCGCGCGCTGCCGAAGGAGGACGAGATCCCGGAGCGGCTGCGCGCGATATGCGCGGCGTGGGGCTACACGTCGCAATCCACAGCGGACTTCTCGACGGCCCCCGGGCCGGCCTCCAGGCCCGACTCCCCGTCCTGACGGCGGCCGTGCAGCGTGAGCCTGGGCTTGACGGCGTCGGTGCGTCCGGTCACCGGACGGCGGCTGCCCGCCCGGTACGGCACCGCCCACACGGCACCCGGCCCCTCGTAGCCCTGCTCGGCCGCCGCGTGCAGCGTCCAGTGCGGGTCGTAGAGGTGGGGGCGGGCGAGGGCGCACAGGTCGGCGCGTCCGGCCAGGACGAGCGAGTTGACGTCGTCCCACGAGGAGATCGCGCCGACGGCGATCACCGGGACGCCCGCCTCGTGCCGGATGCGGTCCGCGTACGGCGTCTGGTACGACCGCCCGAACTCCGGCCGCTCGTCGGCCACGACCTGCCCCGTGGACACGTCGATGGCGTCGACGCCGTGCGCCGCGAAGGCGCGGGCGATCGCCACGGCCTCCTCGGCGCTCGTGCCGCCCTCGGCCCAGTCGGTCGCGGAGACACGTACGGTCATGGGCCGCTGTGAGGGCCAGACGGCGCGTACGGCGTCGAAGACCTCCAGCGGGAAGCGGAGCCGTCCCTCCAGTGAGCCGCCGTAGGCGTCGGTGCGGTGGTTGGTGAGCGGGGAGAGGAAGCCGGAGAGCAGGTAGCCGTGGGCGCAGTGCAGTTCGAGCAGGTCGAACCCGGCTCGGGCGGCCCGCGCGGCGGCGGCCGTGAACTGCTCCCGGATCTCCGTCAACCCCTCCCGGGACAGCTCACGCGGCGTCTGGCTGCCCGGTTTGTACGGCAGCGGGGAGGCGGCGGCCAGGGGCCAGTTGCCCTCGGGGAGCGGTTCGTCCATGCCCTCCCACATCAGCCGGGTCGAGCCCTTGCGCCCGCTGTGCCCGAGCTGCACGCCGATCGCGGTGCCGGGCGCCCGGGTGTGCGCGAAGTCCGTGATCCGCCGCCAGGTCTCGCTCTGCAGGTCGGTGTACAGGCCCGCGCAGCCGGGGGTGATGCGGCCCTCCTCGCTGACGCAGACCATCTCGGTCATCACCAGCGCGGCGCCGCCGAGAGCCCGGGCTCCCAGGTGGACCAGGTGGAAGTCGCCGGGGATGCCGTCGGTGGCCGAGTACATGTCCATCGGGGAGACGACGACACGGTTGCGCAGGGTCAGGCCGCGCAGCCGGAACGGGGTGAACATCGGAGGCGTGCCGGCCGGGCAGCCGAACTCGCGCTCGACGGACCCGGTGAAACCGGCGTCGCGCAGCCGCAGGTTCCCGTGGGTGACGCGGCGGCTTCGGGTGAGCAGGTTGAAGGCGAACTGGCGGGGCGGCTGGTCGAGGTACCGGGACAGGTCCTCGAACCACTCCAGGCTGGCCCGGGCCGCCCGCTGGGTGGAGGCGACGACGGGGCGCCGCTCCTCCTCGTAGGCGGTGAGCGCCTTGTCCAGGGTGGGTCGCTCCTCCAGGCAGGCGGCGAGCGCGAGGGCGTCCTCGACGGCGAGCTTGGTGCCGGAGCCGATGGAGAAGTGGGCGGTGTGGGCGGCGTCGCCGAGGAGGACGACGTTGCCGTGCGACCAGCGTTCGTTGACCACCGTGCGGAAGGCGCTCCACGCCGGCTTGTCGGACTTCGACGCGTTGGACCTCAGCGGCCGGCCGCCGAGCGCGTCGGCGAAGACCTCGGCGCAGCGGGCGGCGGACTCGGCTTCGTCCAGTTCGTCGAGGCCGGCCGCCCGCCAGACCTCCTCGCGCATCTCCACGATGACGGTCGAGGCGTCGGCCGCGAACGGATAGCCGTGCAGCTGCATCACGCCGTGCTCGGTCTCGGCGATCTCGAAGCGGAAGGCGTCGAGGGCGAAGTCGGCGGCCAGCCAGATGTAGCGGCAGCGGTGATCGGTGAGGGTGGGCCGGAACGCGTCGCGGTAGGCCTCGCGGGTGGTGCTGTGCACGCCGTCGGCGGCGACGACGAGGTCGTACGTCTGAGCCAGCAGCGCCGGGTCCGGGGCCTCGGTGCGGAAGCGCAGCTCGACGCCGAGGGCGTGGCAGCGCTCGTGCAGGATCTCCAGGAGGCGGTGGCGGCCGAGCGCGGCGAAGCCGTGCCCTCCGGAGACCTGGCGGGTTCCTCGGTGGACGATGTGGATGTCGTCCCAGCGGACGAAGTCGGATCGGAGGGCTTCGTGGACGACCGGATCGGCGTGCTCGATGCCGCCGAGGGTCTCGTCGGACAGGACGACGCCGAAGCCGAAGGTGTCGTCGGGGGCGTTGCGTTCCCAGACGGTGACCTGGCGGCCGGGGTCGAGGCGTTTGAGGAGGGCGGCGGTGTAGAGGCCGCCGGGGCCGCCGCCGACGATCGCCGCGCTCAGGGGGCGCATCCCTACCGTCCGTTCCACTTCGGGGGGCGCTTCTCCGTGAACGAGGCGTGGAACTCGGCGTAGTCCTCGCCGTTCATCAGCAGGGCCTGGGTGGAGGCGTCCAGTTCCACCGATGCCGCCAGCGGCATGTCCAGTTCGGCGGTGAGGAGGGCTTTGGTCTGGGCGTGGGCGAGGGCCGGGCCGTCGGCGAGGCGGCGGGCGAGGGACCGGGCGGCCTCGTCGGCGCGGCCCTCCTCGGTCAGCTCGCTGATCAGGCCGATCCGCTCGGCCTCGGGCGCCCGCACCGGTTCGCCGAGCATCAGCAGCCGGGTGGCGTGACCGAGACCGACGACGCGGGGCAGCAGGTAGGCGGCGCCCATGTCGCCGCCGGAGAGGCCTACGCGGGTGAAGAGGAAGGCGAAGCGGGCGGACGGGTCGGCCACGCGGAAGTCGGCGGCCAGGGCGAGGACCGCGCCCGCGCCGGCCGCGACGCCGTGCACAGCGGCGATCACCGGGAACGGGCACTCCCGTACGGCCCGCACCACCTGGCCCGTCATCCGGTTGAAGTCCAGCAGCTGGGCGGTGTCCATGGACAGGGTCGCGCCGATGATCTCGTCGACGTCGCCGCCGGAGCAGAAGCCGCGTCCCTCACCGGCCAGCACCAGGGCGCGTACGGACCGCTCCCGGGACAGCTCGGCGAGCAGGTCGCGCAGGTCGGCGTAGGCCGCGAAGGTCAGCGCGTTGAGCTTGTCGGGGCGGTCGAGGGTGACGGTGGCGACACCGTCGGTGAGATCGACGCGCAGGTGCCGCCACTCGGGCGTGCGCGCGGCGGAGCCGGTGAAGGGACTCATGACGGGCGGCCTCCTAGGGCGGGCGCGGCCTCACTGAGCGTTGTCTCGCGGTCGTTCGAAGCTATCACCTACTTGTGACTGTCGTCACCAAGGCGCGATAGAGACTGGCCGCGCCGCACAGGCGGGGCGCCCGGCGCCGGAGGTCGAAGGTCCCGCGTGATGCCCGTCGAACGGCTCTGCCGGGCGGCGCCGTACCATTCATAAGGTTGAAAGCAGGACAGGACGACAGCCTGCTCCGGAACGGACTCGCCGTGCACGACCGCTCTCCAGCCCACCCGCCGCCCAGCCCGCACCCCTCACGGAGGCACTTCGTGCCGCCTCAGCCTTCGGCCTCCTGGCGCATCGCGCTGCCGCACTCCGCCGCGGCCGTGCCGGTGGCCCGTGCCCTGGTCCGTACGGCGCTGGCCGAGCTGGAGCACACGGCCGACGGCGACACGGCTGAGCTGCTCACGGCTGAGCTGGTCGCCAACGCCGTCGAGCACACCCCCGGCGGGTCGCCGATAGAGCTGGTGGTGGAGCTGATGCCGACCGGCTGCCAGGTCGAGGTGCACGACCCGGACCCGGAGCCGCCCGGCGACCTCACCCGCCCCGGTGTCGAGCCGCCCGACCCCTGGCAGGAGCACGGGCGCGGTCTGCTGCTGATCCGCGCCCTGAGCTCGTCCTGCGGTCACCGGCCCACCGGCTCCGGCAAGGCGGTCTGGTTCAGGCTTCCCGCGGTGCCCGCTCAGCGTCGTCCTTCGACGTGACCTCGGCACCGGCCCGGGCGAGGCGGGAGTGCCGGCGCCCGTAGGCCGTGTACACCAGCAGGCCCACCGCGAGGAACACCGCGAACTGGAGCCAGGTCGCCGCGCCCGTCTCGTAGATCAGGTACAGGCAGAAGCCCACCCCGAGCAGCGGCGTCACCGGGTACAGCGGCACCCGGAAGGTGCGGGCGAGGCCCGGCTCGCGGCGGCGCAGCGCGATCACGGCGACGTTGACGGCGGCCATGGTCGCCAGGGTGCCGATGGTGCACAGGTTGACCACCGCGTCCAGCGGGGCGAAGGCGGCGGGCAGTGCGAAGACCGCGCCGACGATCAGCGTGCCGGCGACGGGGGTCGCGGTACGCGGCGAGACCTTCTCGAAGACCCGCGGGATCAGTCCGTCGCGGGACATCGACATGAGGATGCGGGTCTGGCCGTACATCACGGCGAGCACCACCGAGGCGATGGCCACGACCGCGCCGAAGGCGACGACACCGCCGCCGATGGTGGAGCCGGTGACCTCGTTGACGACGTACGACAGGGCGGCGGGCCGGTCACCGACCGCGTCACCGCCGATGGCACCGATCGCGGCGACGGCGACCGCACAGTAGAGCAGGGTGACCAGGCCGATGCAGACCAGGATCGCGATGGGGATGTCCCGGCGGGGGTTCTTGGCCTCCTCACCGGCCGTGGTGATCGCGTCGAAGCCGATGTACGAGAAGAAGGCGGCCGTGGTGCCGGCGCCGATGCCGCCGAGGCCGGCCGGGGAGAACGGGGTGAGGTTGCCGTCCTCGAAGGCGTAGAAGCCGATGGCGCAGAAGGCGACGAGGACCACCAGCTTGAGGACGGCCATCGCGGCCGTGGCCCGGGCGCTCTCCCGCACGCCGCGCACCAGCAGTACGCAGGCCAGGGCGATGACGATCACGGCGGGGAGGTTGATCACGCCGCCGTCGCCGGGGCCCGCGGAGAGCGCGTGCGGGAGCTGGAGGCTAAGGACGCTGTCCAGCAGTTCGTTGACGTACTGGCTCCAGCCGACCGCGACCGCGGAGACGGACACGCCGTACTCCAGGAGCAGGCACCAGCCGACCAGGAAGGCGGTCCGTTCGCCGAGTCCGGCGTAGGCGAAGGAGTACGAGGAGCCGGAGACCGGGATCGCGCCGCCCAGCTCGGCGAAGGCGAACGCGGTGAACACGCAGGTGATCGCGGCCAGCACGAAGGAGACGACGACGGCCGGACCGGCCTCGGCGACCGAGTCGGACAGGCCGACGAAGATGCCGGTGCCGACGATCGCGCCGACGCCGAAGCAGACGAGCTGGAAGAGCCCCATGGTGCGCTTCAGGCCGTGGCCTTCGCGGTCGGCGCCGGATTCGGCGACGAGGAGGTGGGGGGATTTGACGCGGGAAGCGGGCATTGCGGGTGGTGCTCGTTTCTGGTGGTGCGGGGGGCGCGACGGTGGTCGCGGCCGGTGGCGCCGGAAGGGGTGGCTCCGGGGCCGCCGGTCAGAATAACGGTCGGCGTCGGTCAGGCCAGCGTGGCGACCAGGACCGCCTTGATGGTGTGCAGGCGGTTCTCCGCCTCGTCGAAGACGACCGAGTGCGCGGACTCGAAGACCTCGTCCGTGACCTCCAGGGAGTCGAGGCCGTGAGCCTCGAAGATCTCCTGGCCGACCTTGGTGCCCAGGTCGTGGAAGGCCGGCAGGCAGTGCAGGAACTTGACGTCCGGGTTGCCGGTGGCGCGCAGGACGTCCATGGTCACGGCGTACGGCGCGAGCGCCTTGATCCGCTCGTCCCAGACCTCCTTGGGCTCGCCCATGGAGACCCAGACGTCGGTGACGACGAAGTCGGCGCCGCGCACCCCCTCGTCCAGGGTCTCGGTGAGCGTGACGCGCGCCCCGCTCGACTCGGCGAGCTCCTTCGCCCGGTCGACGACCTCCTGGGCGGGCCAGTAGGACTTCGGGGCGACGATGCGTACGTCCATGCCGAGCAGGGCGCCGGTGACCAGGTAGGAGTTGCCCATGTTGAAGCGGGCGTCGCCGAGGTAGGCGAAGGTGATCTCCTGCAGGGGCCGGTCGCTGTGCTCGGTCATGGTCAGGACGTCGGCGAGCATCTGGGTGGGGTGCCAGTCGTCGGTCAGACCGTTGTAGACGGGCACCCCGGCGAAGGCGGCCAACTCCTCGACCTTCTGCTGGCTGTCGCCCCGGTACTCGATCCCGTCGAACATGCGCCCCAGCACGCGCCCGGTGTCCTTCACGGACTCCTTGTGGCCGATCTGCGAGCCGGCGGGGTCGAGGTACGTCGTCGAGGCGCCCTGGTCGGCGGCGGCGACCTCGAACGCGCACCGGGTGCGCGTCGACGTCTTCTCGAAGATCAGCGCGATGTTCTTCCCCCGCAGATACCGCGTCTCGGCCCCGGCCTTCTTGGCGGCCTTCAGCTCCGCGGCCAGCTCGACCAGGCCGCGGAACTCCTGAGCGGTGAAGTCGAGCTCCTTGAGGAAGTGGCGGCCGGAGAGGGCGATCGGGACTGTCGCCATGGGGGCGCTCCAGAGGTACGGGGACGGGTCTTTATGGAATTGTATACGAGACTTTGAATCTTTATACGGCCTGCCGTTCCACCGGGCAGCTCATGCACCGCGGCCCGCCCCTGCCCCGGCCCAGCTCGCTGCCCGGGATCTCGATCACCTCGATGCCCTGCTTGCGCAGGTGGGTGTTGGTGGTGGAGTTGCGTTCGTAGGCGACGACGACGCCCGGCTCGACGGCCAGGACGTTGCAGCCGTCGTCCCACTGCTCGCGTTCGGCGGCGTGCACGTCCTGGGTCGCGGTGAGCACCCGGATCTCGTTCAGTCCCAGGGCGGCGGCCATCGCGCGGTGCATGTGCTCCGGCGGATGGTCGGTGACCTTCAGCTCCTTTTCGCCCACGCCCGGCTCGATGGTGTAGGAGCGCAGCATGCCCAGCCCGGCGTACTGGGTGAAGGTGTCACCGTCGACCATCGTCATCACGGTGTCGAGGTGCATGAAGGCCCGCCGCTTGGGCATGTCGAGGGCCACGATGGTGCGCGCGGAGCCCGCCGCGAACAGCTTGTACGCGAGCATCTCGACGGCCTGGGGCGTGGTCCGTTCGCTCATGCCGATGAGCACGGCGCCGTTGCCGATGACGAGGACGTCGCCGCCCTCGATGGTGGAGGGGTAGTCGGCCTGCCCCTCGGACCAGAGGTGGAACGTCTCGTCGCGGAACAGCGGGTGGTGCCGGTAGATCGCCTCGAAGTGGACCGTCTCGCGCTGCCGGGCGGGCCAGCGCATGGCGTTGATGGAGACGCCGTCGTAGATCCAGGCCGAGGTGTCCCGGGTGAAGAGGTGGTTGGGCAGCGGTCCGAGCACGAAGTCGTCCAGCTCCATGGCGTGGAAGCGCACGGAGGTCGGCTCCGGGTGGGCGTCCAGGAACTCCCGTTTGGTCATGCCGCCGACCAGGACCTCGGCGAGCTCGCGGGCGGGCAGGGTGTCGAAGGCGGCCCGGAGATGGTCCGTGGCCAGCACTCCGTACTCCTTCTCGTCGAAGACGCGGTCCAGGACGAGCCGGCGGGCCGCCGGAAGGTCCAGGGTCTCGGTGAGCAGGTCACCGAAGAGGTGCACGGCGACCCCGCGGTCGCGGAGCACGTCGGCGAACCCGTCGTGCTCGGCGCGCGCCCGGCGCACCCACAGCACGTCGTCGAAGAGAAGGGCGTCCTTGTTGCTGGGGGTGAGCCTTTTGAGCTCGAGATCCGGCCGGTGCAGGATGACGCGGGTGAGCCGCCCGGCTTCGGAGTCGACTTGGAATCCCATGCCTCCATCCTGACCATTCGGGCGCCTGTTCACCCCCCGGTTGCGCAGACCCGTCCCCGGCTCGCGCGGACCCTGCGCGACGGGTCAGCCGCCCGGCCGCGGCCGGAGCAGCTCCGGGCGGGCGAGCGGACGGCGGGTGGAGTGGCCCGGGTCCAGGACCGCGCGGGCGACGATCCAGCCGGACAGCGCGTGCGGGTCGGCCGGGTCACGGGCCAGGTCCTTGGCGTAGCCGTCCAGCGCGGTGGCCGGATCGCCGGCGGCGAGGTGCTCGTCGGGGGTGCGGGGGTCGGCGGGGCGGAGGGCGAAGGCGCGGGTGCGGGTGTCGGGCCAGAAGCCGCGGTCCGGGCGGAAACGGAGGGCACCGTCGGCCGGCCCGGTCGGCGCGGCATCGTCGGCCGGCGTGTCCGGTGCGGCGACGTTGCGCAGCCGCCACTGGGTGCGGTGCAGGGCGGCGGCCGTACGGGCCCGCGCTCGTACGGCCGGGTCGACGGGCACACGCAGCCACCCGTCCAGGGTCCGGGCGAGTCCCGCCACCAGACGGTGCCCCGGGGCCGTGAGCCGGGCGCTGGTCAGCAGGGTGCGCACGACCAGCCGGCTCTGCAGCCGGCGCAGCGCGAAGTGATAGGCCGCGGTCTCGGCGTGCGCCGGCTCGGTCAGCCGGTCCCGCCAGAAGCCGGCGACGCCGGTGAAGGCGTACGCGCCGTGCAGCAGTCCCGTGAGGTGGCGCGGGTCGGCACGCCAGGGAGCGTAGAAGCGCTCCTCGCGATCGTCGTCGAGGAGGGGGAAGAGGTGCAGGAGCGCGGCGAGCTTGCTGTGCTGGAACTCGTGGACGAGGGTTTCGGCGAGGGCGAGCGCGGATCCGGGGCGGGATATCACCATGGCGCCGTAGGAGTCGCCGCTGGAGGCGGAGACCTCGACGGTCGGCGGAGCGGGCGGGGTGAGAGCGGTGCGGCCGTACGGCACGACGGCCCGGACGACCGCCGGGTCCAGCCGCCCCGGCCCCTGGCCGGTGCCCGCCCCGGCGAGGATCGCGACGGCGTCGTCGAAGAGCCGCTGCCACTGAGCCGCCTCCCCGGCGGCGAGCCGGGCGGGCGGCACCGGGTCGTCGAGGTCGCGGTAGGGGTCGAGATCGTCGAGGGGTATGGCGACGGGGCCGGTGGGGGTGGTGTGGGTGAGAGTGCGCAGGGGGAGCCAGGCGGCGGCTGCGGGGTCGGGGTCCGCACCCGGGTCAGAGCCCACTGCGGGGGCCGGCGGAGCTTCGGCCGGACGGGGAGCGGACGCAGGACCAGCCGCACGGGGAGCGGGCGCAGGACCAGCCGGACGGGCAGCAGGCGCAGGACCGGCCGGACTCGGGCCGGGTAGACCGGGGCCGGGCGGGCGTGGTTCGTCCGGCTCGCTTCCGTTCGCCGGTGATGTCGTCGGGCGGCATGTCACGGAGGTGCGGGAGCCGTCCGGTGCCGGGGGGCCGGAGAGGGTCAGTTCGCCCGCTCTTGCCACGGCCCGTGCGACGGTCGGACCCGGTGGTGTGGCCGGGAGGCGGAGCAGGCCGAGGCCCGGCAGGGGCAGAGCGCCGTCGGTGAGGGGGACCGTGAGCGACGTCTCCGTACCGGCGTGCAGGGCCGCGGTGAGCGCCAGGACGTTCAGCCGGCCTGCCTCCGCCCACAGGGGCGGACCCGTCGCGGTGCCGTGCACCCGGCGCAGCGTATGGGCGATCCAGCCACCTGTCGTCGGCGCGAGCAGCAGCCGGTCGGCCGCCTCGGGCGCACGCTCGGCAGCCGCCTTGAACGTGTCCCAGGCCTCGGCGACCGGGGTGAGCGGTGTGGGCAGCTCCGCGAGCCGGTCCAGCAGCGTCCGCAGCAGGAGCAGTCGCCGTGCCCGCTCACCGCGTTCCAGGAAGGCGATGGCCTCCGTGGAACCGCCTCCGGCGGCCAGCTCCGCGAAGAGCCGGTCCGGCACGCGGAACGGGGCGGGGCGCGGCTCGCTGGTCATGGGCGGGAACCTCCGGTCGGGGGCGGGCATGCGGGGGCCCCGGCGAGCGGGCGGCCTCGTCGGGGGCTTCGTCTCCGGGTCCTGTGTCCGGGTGTCTTCGGGGCCTCTGTCGTCGGGCTCCGTCGTCGGGTGCGGGCGGTGGCTATTCGGCCCGGGCGCCGCCACCGCCGCCCTCGCCGCCCCTGATGCTGCCGCGTGCGCGCAGGACCTCTTCGAGAAGGCGGACGGTGGGACGGAGCGGCGTGAGACCGTCCACGGCGGTCAGGGGCAGCGCCGCGACGTCCACCAGATCCGACTCCCAGACGTCGACGCGCCCTGGGGCGACCGGCTGTTCACGGGTGGCGACTTCGGCATGGCGCAGAGCGGGCGGCTGGTCCAAGATGCTCCCCCTTCTCGCACGGTGGCACTCGATGCCCCGTGTCCTTTTTCCATCATGACCATTCCGGCCCATGTCGAAAACCGTACGATCACGCCACCCGATCATCCCCCTGCTCGCGGTCGCCTCGTGGAGTCCGACAATTCCCCGAGCGCCGAGGCGAGTTCGGCTCTCCGTACCGGGTCGTCGTCGACGGACACCACAGCGTCGAACAGGTCCCAGACCGCGTGCGGATGGTGCCGTGCGAGCCCGTTGAGGATCCCCGTCGCGTCCGTGCGCGCCTTGGTGTGACGGGGCAGTGTCCCGGTGACGTGCGTGCCCAGCGTGGCGACCACCGTCTGACGCTCGGTCGGGTCGCTCATCAGCGGATAGGCGAGGAGGGCGTCCACGGCCCGCAGCAGCGGGGAGGCCTGCCGCTCCCGGCCGCCCGGTCCCACCGGGGTGAGGATCTCGGTGCGTTCGGGGCTGCGCAGCCGGATCTCGGGATACTGCAGAGTACGACCCGCGTCCCTGAGGGCGGCGATACGCGTTCGTACGGCCGGAAACAGTTCCTCCGCATCGGGCGGGGCGGGCAGTACGGCGGTCCGGTCCGCCAGCAGGGCGAGCAGAACGTCGGAGAACAGGCCCGTGGCGCGCACCGGGTCGTTGGCGGCGGCCCGGCCCCGCCCGGCGGCCCGCAGCTCGGTCTGCCGGTGCGCGGTGCTGCGCCGTCCCACGGGCAGCGCGTCGGGCGGCAGCGGCTCCCGGAAGGCGAGCGCCTCCTCGAAGGTCTCGCAGGCGTCCACGATCCACAGCTGGTCCGCGAAGCCGGGCACGGCGTCCCCGGCGTACCGGGCGAGTGCCGAGTCCAGGTCGATGCCCAGCTTGTCGTCGGTGGTGGCGTCCGCGCAGAACAGCCGCAGCTGCCCGGACCGGTCGAGGACACCGTGCCCGCCCCACCACACCCAGAGCACGTCGCCCGGGGCGGCGGGGAGTTCACGGACCAGGACCCGGCGCAGCGTGGCGTGGTCGGCGGGCGCGTACGGCACTTCGGGGACGTACGGCGGCAACGGGGCGAGGTGCAGCCGGATGTTGGCCTCGGGTACGCCGGCCGCCCGCAGCAGGCGGTGGAAGCGGACCGCGTCCCGGGCGGGTCCGGGCAGGTCCCAGCCGTCGCCGGCGTCGTAGGCCTCCACGCCGACGACGAGCGCGTGCACCCGCGCCGGGTCCACGGCCGGGGCGGTCAGCGGGCCGGTCACGGGAGCCGGTCCACGATGTGCCGGTACACGGCCGGGTTGGTCCAGTAGGCGCTGTGCGCGGCCGGGAACGGCTGACGGCTGTCGACGGCCACGTCGGTCACCCGGCCCGGGAACAGGCCGGCGCCCAGGTAGGAGAGCAGGTCTCGGGGGTCGTAGAGGTTCAGCCAGTCGGGGAAGTGGTCCGGCAGCGGCGCCGGGGGTTCGAGGGAGGGCAGGGACCCGGACTCGTACAGGAACGGGCCCTGGGAACCGGCGGTGACCAGCAGCCGCACCTGGGGCAGCGGGGTGAGGACCAGGGTGTCCAGGGCGATGATGCCGCCGAGGCTGTGGGCGACGATCGCGACGGGCGGCTCCAGCCCGCCGAGCAGGGTGCGCAGTCCGGCGCGGACCGCCTCGCCGCGGCTGAGGTAGCGCAGGACGTCTCCGGCGGCCGGGTGGGCGGCCTCGGTGAGGGCGCGGCGGCGGCGTACGACGGCGCGGGAGGCGGCGGAGCCGGCGACCCTCAGTGCCAGGGAGCGCGCGCCGCGTTCCGTTCCGGGGGCCGGTGCGCCGAGGGCCTGGGCGAGCCGGTCGGTGACGGCGTCCCGGGTGACGCCGGCCGGCACGAGGGGCGCGTCGGAGTCGAGGACTCCGGCGATGACCTGGGCGGTCAGGCCGCGGGCGGCGAGGCCCGGGAGGTCGTCCGGGGTGAGGGCGGCGGCCGCGGCGCCGAGCAGCGGGTGGGCGGCCAGGTCGGCGGCGGCGCGCGCCAGACCGGGGCCCAGGTCGGCCGCCGGTGCGTCGCCCTCGGCGGCGAGGGCGGCCAGCCTGGCCCGGAGGTGCTGGTCCGGTGGCGGGGAGCCCGGCGGCAGCTCGGTCGCCGAGGCGGCTCCGGCAGCGGTACCGGCGGCGAGGGCGAGTTCGGCGTACGGGTCGGCGTAGAGGGCGGCCCAGGCCGCCGTGTCGTCGTCACCGGCGCCCGGGACGGAAGGGCCGCCTCGGCTGGTGCCGGAAGCCGGCGGCAGGCTCGCCCCGCCGGCGGCGAGCGTCGCCCCGTGCTCGCCACCCCAGTAGTACGGCACGATGCGCAGTCCGCCGCGCAGCCCCGTCACTCCGACGGAGAAGCGCCCCGCGAGCGCAGAGAAGCCCGGTTCGCGAACCCCCGTGCCGTGGATGAAGACGACCGCCGTCATGTGCCCCCCGTGCTCCTGGTGAAAACCGGTGTACGACCTGCGCCGCGAAGCCAAGCTGCCCTCAGTCTAGGGAGGTTGGCGAAAACGGACGCGGATTGACGGCGACCGAACGATTCCTGCGGAGGCACGGTTGAGCCCTGACTCGGTGGTCACGCACTTCGTGGGTGCGTCGGCTCTCGTCCTGGTGGCCGCTCACGCGGCCGGCTGGCTGGCCAGGAGGCTGAGACAGCCGTACATCGTCGGCCAGTTGTCGGCGGGCATCGCGCTCGGTCCCTCTCTGCTCGGCGCCCTGGCGCCGGACGCGTACGCGTCGTTGTTCCCCGAGGAGATCGGCCCGGCGCTGACCGGCTTCGCGCAGTTCGCGCTGGTGGTCTTTCTGTTCGCGGTGGGCTACGAGCTGGATCTGAAGATCCTCGGGGACCGGGTCCGCGCCTCGCTGACCGTGGCGCTCGCCTCGTTCGTGGTGCCGATGGCCGTGGGTTGCGGGGGTGCGCTGCTGTTCCGGGAGGAGCTGCGTGCCCTCGGCATGCCGCGTGACCTCTCCCCCGCCATGGTGGTGTTCGCCGGGGTGGCCCTGACGATAACGGCGGTGCCCGTGCTGACGGCCATCGTGCGGGAGAACGAGCTGTCCCGGTCCGTGCCGGGTGTGGTGGCGGTCTCGGCGGCCGGGGTGCTGGACGCGGTGTGCTGGACGGTGCTGGCCGCGGCGCTGATGGACAGCGGCGGTGAGCAGGCCGCGCTCGCCTGGCCGTGGCGGGTGGCGCTCGCCGTCGGCTTCGTCACGGTGATGGTGCTCGCGGCCCGGCCGGTGCTGCGCCGGCTGCTGTGGCGCACGCGGATGGAGCCCTCGCTGCGGCTGGCGCTGCTCATCGGCTTCGCCCTCGGGTCCGCGTGGGTGACGCACTCTCTCGGGCTGCACGTGATCTTCGGAGCGCTGCTCGCGGGGGTGGTGGTCCCGCGCGAGGAGGGCGGCACGCTCGACCCGGACCTGCTGCGGCCGTTGCATGACGTCAGCTCGCTGCTGCTGCCGTTCTTCTTCGTGGTCTCCGGGCAGTCCGTGGCGTTGAACAGCATGAACGGCACGGGGTGGGCCGTCCTGCTGGTGGTGACCGTGCTCGCCGTCACGACCAAGATCGGCAGCGGAACGTTCGCGGCACGGCTCGGCGGACTGGACCGGCACGACGCGCGGACCGTCGGCGTACTGCTCAGCGCCCGGGGCCTGACCGAGCTGATCGCTCTCAACGCGGGCCTTCAGGCGGGCCTCTTGAGCGCCCAGCTCTATACGGTGCTGGTCTTCATGGCCCTCGCCACCACCCTGTTCACCCAGCCGCTCCTGCTCCTGACGCGCCGCCTGGCCGAGCGGGACCGCGCCGCGCACCCCGTTCACGGGTCCCCCGCGGCCCCGCGACCCCAGGACGGGACCTCGACGGCGCCGGCGGCGGACGTGAACTGAGCGGAACCCGGCAGCCCGGCCGGGCGGGCTGCCGGGCTGCCGTCCGTTACATCGGCACCGGCGCGATGTCGCACTCGATGTGGCGCCGCTGACGGGCCGCCAGCAACCAGGGGTGGTCGGCGCGGACCACGCGGGTGAAGCCCTCGACCGCCTTGCGCTGCGTCTCGTCGGCCTCCGCGCCCCGGCCCAGACCGCGCAGGTCGAGAGCGAGGTTGGCCATGCAGGACAGGGTGACCGGGTGGTCCTCTCCGGCGACCTCCGCGAGCAGCGGCAGATTGGTCTCGTCGATCTCGCGGGCCCGCTCGAAGTCCAGGCGCGCGTAAGCCGTGCCGGCCCGTCCCACCGCGGCGGTCAGCGTGACGATGTGCCGTTCCCCCACCGTCTCGGCCAGTCGGCGTGCCGCGTCGTCCTCCTCCTCCTGCGCGCTGTCCAGGGCTCCGAGCGTGCGCAGCGTCGCGGCGAGGGTGACCCTGGCCAGCAGGGTGCACACGTGGTTCTCGCCGAGCCTTTGCGCATAGCGCCGCGCGGTGTCCTCCGCCAGTTGCCGGGACCCCTCCAGGTCCCCGGCCAGGCGCAGGTCGACGGCGACGTTGGTCGCCGTGGCCAGCGAGTCGAAGTGGTCCTCCCCGTAGCGGCTGACGAAGTGCCGCAGGGTCTCCTTCGCCAGCTCGGCACCCGATTCCAGCGCTCCGTCCCGACGACGGCACACGGCGAGGTTGCGGGCGGTGCGCAGGGCGAGCGGGTGCTCGTCACCGAGCGCGGCACACGCCCGGCGGTACACGTCCTCCTGGACCTCGCGGGCGCCGGGATAGTCGCCGCTCTCACGCGTGTTGATCGTGGCGCAGTTGAGGGTGTTGAGGGTGTAGAAGCTGGTGGACCCGAAGTGCAGGTCGCGCAGCCGGGCGTTCTCCTGGTCCAGCGGCAGTGCTTCCCGGAACTCTCCGCACAGCCGGAGGTCGACGCCCCACGAGTGGGTCGCGCGGAGGGTGGAGGGATCGTCGAGGCCGAACAGGGACCGAGCCAGTTCGGTGGCCTCCTGGCTCAGGCTCCGCGCCTCCTGGAGCCGGCCCTGGTAGCGGCGGGCGTCGGCCGTCTCGCACAACGAGTCGATCAGCTCCTCGGGCTCGACGCCGAGCCCGCGAGAGGTCTCCAGCGCCTTCTCCACCAGCGGGATCGACTCCGGTACGTGCCCGGTCTGCCGGAGCAGGAAGGACAGGCACTTCGCCATCCGGATGACGTGGATGTCCTCCTCGCCGGAGGCCGCGAGCCAGGCGCTGTAGGTCTGCCGGGCGAAGTCCGCGGAACCGTCGTGGTCTCCCCAGTAGTACAGGAACCACACGCTGTCGGCGACGAGGTCCCGCACCCAGGTGTCGGTACTGGTCACCGCGTGCGAGGCACGGAGGTGGGGCAGCAGTGACTGGTACTCGGACCATTCCAGCGGAGATCCGTAGGGCCCCGGCTTGGCCGCCGACAGCAGCTGGTGCGCGGCGCCCCGCATCCGCTCCCGCTCCTGCGCCCCGAGCTTGGCCAGGAGCACGGTCTGCAACAGACGGTGCATCTGGAGGGTGTTGGAGCGGGTGTCGACCTTGATCAGGGAGAACTGGCTGAGGTCGCGGATGGCGCGGTTGAGCTTGATCGAGTCGCGCAGCAGGGGGTCGATCTCGGGGGTGATGCTGACGCCTCGGCTGCCGCGCAGGATGGAACGCGGGATCGGCTCGGGTGCCATGCCGGCGCAGATGTCGAGGAGCTGCCTGGCACCCGGGTTGTTCTGCTGGATGCGCTCCAGGGAGAGGTCCCAGGCGGCGGCGACGGAGACCGGGTAGTCGGGGTTGGGGTCCAGTTCCAGGATTTCCGGGCTGCGCTGGGCGAGCAGGTCGAGGTAGTCGTCGACCAGCATGCCGGTGACGGCCCGCCAGGCGCCCGCCTGCTCCACCGCCAGCGGCAGGTCGCCGAGTGCCTCGGCGAGCCGGTCGGCGTCCTCGGTCGTCAGGTGGGGCGAGCGCCTGCGGAGCAGCTCGATGGACTCCGACCGCTCGAAGACACTCACCGGCAGCGGGTTCGCCACCCGCTCCCAGCCGCGGTTGCGGGAGGTGACGATGACCTTCCCCGGCCCGTTGGCGGGGAAGTACTGGCGCACCACGTCGATGTCCTCGGCGTTGTCGAAGACGAGCAGCCAGTCGGCGTGCGGGGCGCCGGCGCTCAGTGCCTCCAGCACGGCGGGGACCGCGGTGTTCGCGGCCGGGGCGCCTCGGTCGTGGCCCGACGGAGCGATGCCCAGCCGGCCGGCCAGGTTGGCCAGCGAGGCCAGGATGAGGCTCTCCTGCTCGGCGGGGATCCAGCAGATCACCTTGTAGTCGTGCTGGTGGGTGTAGATGTACTCGAGGGCGAGTTGGGACTTGCCGACGCCGCCGAGGCCGTGCAGCGCGTGCGGAAGGACCGCGGCCGTGTCCTGGTCACTCAGTTGTTCCTCCACGGCCCTCAGCAGCCCCTGCCGGCCGACGAACGAGGTGTTCCGCAGGGGAACGTTCACCAGTAGGGCGGACGTCGCAGTCGTGGTGCTCTGCATGAGCTGCTCAGCCTCCGGGGCTTCGAGTGGGGTCGCGTCGGTTACCAGGGGCGGCACGTGATCTCCAGGTTCGTCGGGGTTGTTCGACGCTGGATCCATGCCTTCTCGGCCGCCGGATGATCCCCCGCCGCTCGCAGGGTTCACCTCAGTGGGTGTACTGGCGGGCAAACCGGCGCCCACCCGTTCGGCCGCACCGGGCGACGGGCGCCCGGAGAGTCGGGGTTCGATGCGCCTGGCCCGTTCGGAGTATGGCCCCGAAAGAGCGCGCATCACGGCGAGTTCGCTGCGCACCCAGCCGTGCTCGGCCGGGTCGGGCAGGGCGGCTCCGGCCGGGTCGTGCAGCGCCGCGCGCAGGGCGAGGCCGCTTTGGCCGGCGGCCGGGAGCTCGCCCACCATGGTGACGGTGCGGGCGAGTTGGCTGCGGGTGGTGGTGGCGAGCAGTGCCTCGCGGACCCCGTCGGCGAACTCGGGGCGGCCCTCGCCGCCGCTGTTCCAGTCGATCAGGCCGCCCATGAGGATCTCGGCCAGATGGTCGGGGCCGGTCTCCGGCATGGTGCGCCGCCGCATCTGCTCCACGAGATCGAACTCGAAGGGGATGGCCGCCAGTTGGGTGGCCAGTCGGCGCGCGGCAGGGGTGGCGAGGGTGAAGAAGCGGCGCACTGCCGCCGCGGCGGCGCGCGGCAGGCGCGGGGCGCGCAGACCGGGCGCGGGTGCGCCCTTGGCGAGGGCGCCGGCGAGGACGACGGGCAGGGACCGGCGCACGCCCCGCTCGCCGGTGACGAGGTCGGCCCAGGTGCCGAGGGAGCCGGGTTTGAGGGACAGCACGGGTACCGGTACGGAGCCGTCACCGGCCTCGGGCAGCGGGCGCAGCGGGTCGGGGCCGCCGGGCGGCGCCCAGTGTCCGAGGGCGTCGTTGGGGGCGCCGAACCCACCGGCCTCCAGGACCGCCTGGTACGGGTAGAGGGAGGTGCGGTGACGCAGGTGCGGCGGCAGCAGGTGGACGAGGGCCGTGGGGCCCGCGTGGCCGAGCCGGCCGAGCAGGTCGTCGGCGGCCGGGGCCGCCCAGCCGTGGGCGAGCCCGTCGGTGACGACGAGGAAGACCCTGCCGCCCCGGCCGTCGAGGAGTTCGGCGGGGTCGGCGGCGGGGCGGCCGGCGGACCGGCGCAGGGTGGCGGAGCCGGTGCGCGGCACGTGCACCCGGACCGCGCGGACACCGCGGAAGGCACCGCTGTGTTCGGCGGCCTCGGTGAGGCGGGCGCAGGTCTCCTGCCAGATCCCCATGGTCGGGGCGTCGTCGACGAGCAGGACGAGGTCGAAGGCGGTGGCCCGGGCCGGCCGCAGGAAGGGCAGCCACAGACCGTCGGACACGCCCTGCTCCGCGGTGGTTTCCTCGTCGAGCTCCAGGGTGTGGCGCGAGGGGATGCGCCGGGCCAGCTGGTGCAGGGCGCGGGCGAGCAGCGCGGTGGTCCGGCCGGGGCCGGGCCGGGAACGCTCCTCAGCGGGCAGCAGCGGCTGCCCGAGACGCAGCGTGAAGATTCCCTCCGCGTCGGGTAAGACCCGGCGCTGGGAGGCCGGTTCGGCCTGCGCGAGGTCCGGGTGGCCGGTGGGTTCGACCAGCTCCGCCGGGTCAGATGGTGGTGCGGGCGTCGCGGGGATGGCGGCAGGAGGGCTGCAGTCGGGGGCGGTCGGCCGGGCGGCGGGTACGGGGCCGGCTGCGCGTACGCCGATGTCGTCGATGTCGGTGTCCGAGTCGTCCGTGTCGGTGTCCGAGTCGTCGGCGTCGGCCGGGTCCGGCGGCCGTACGTCCTCGGCGACGGGCGGGTGAGTGGCCCGCGGGTGCGTGGGGACGGGGTCCGGCGGCGGTAACGGGCGGCCGCCGCCCGGGCCGCCGTGGCGGTCCCAGTAGGCGGCGAGCCAGACCGCGTCGGCGACCTCCCGCCAGTGCGGGTCCGCGGGCCTCGGCCCGTTCGCGTACGGCTGGTCGCGGCCGAACGCGCCGTGGGCCGGGGCAGCGGTGAGCGCCGCTCCGTACCCACTCGCGCCTTCGACGGACTCGGAGAACGCCGACGGAGGCGACGTCCCTGATACGGGATCACCGTCGCCCGGTCCGGATGCGCGCTCCCTGGGAAAGCCGGTCATTCAGCGGCCCTTCGCGAGGTCGCGGAGGAGCATTTCCACGAGCTTACGCCCGTCACCGTCCGCCTGGAAACCACCCGCGGTAGTCATCTGGACAGCGTTGAGCAGCTGATCCAGGGAGTGGGTGCCGCCGGACTGGATCTGCCGTACGAACTCGTCCACCAGTTCCTCGGTGGCCTCGGGCCGGACACCCAGGTGGCCTTCCACCAGGGCGAGCAGCTGCTCACGGCTGGGGGTGGGCATCTCCAGCGGCAGGCAGCGCCGGCGGAAGGCGGCGGGGAACTCGCGTTCACCGTTGCTGGTGATCACCACGACCGGGAACTCCCGGCACTCGACTCGCCCGTCCCGCACCAGAGCCTGGCCGGCGGGGTCGCTGGTGTGGACGCGCGCGGTGTCCGCGGCGTCGCGCACCAGTTCCGGGACGTCATAGCTTCCGTTCTCCAGGACGTGCAGCAGGTCGTTCGGCAGGTCGATGTCGCTCTTGTCGAGTTCGTCGACGAGGAGCACGCGAGGACGATCGTAGGGCAGCAGAGCGGTGCCCAGTGGACCGAGGGTGATGAAGTCACCCAGAGATGGCGGGAGTTGACGACGGCCTGGTACGGCCGCCGGGTTGACGCCCCCCGGTCCGGCCGCCGCGCCCGCCGCGCCCGCCGCCTGCTCCGCACCGTCCGGCACGAGCTCCGTACCGTCCGCTTCCGGTACCGGCTCCGGGGCCGCGGCGCCGCGCAGTCCGGCCTGCCAGGCGGCGATGGACTGTGCGCGGCCCATGGCGTCGTGGACGTACAGCCCGTCCCGCAGCGTGGTCCGGCTGACGATGCTCCATTCCAGGACCCGGCCGAGGCCCAGTTCCCGTGAGATCACATAGGCGAGCGTGGACTTGCCGATTCCGGGCGGTCCGGTGATCAGCAGCGGCCGGCGCAGCAGCAGCGCGGCGTTGACGATGTCGATCTCGTCGGGGCCGAGCTGCGGGGTGACGTGACCGGGACCCAGTCGGCGTACCGCGGCCTCCGGCTCGTCCGGCGGTGCAGGCTGGGACGGTGCGCCGAGGAACCGTCGCCAGGGCGGCGCCTGCGGCAGCGGGGGCGGCACGACGGGCGGCCGGCCGGTGCCGTGGAACACGCGCCAGCCGTTCGGGGACGTCTGCTCCTGCGCGTTCATGCCGGTGCCTCCTCGTCGGCGGGATCGCCGGGATCAATGGTATGCATGTCGACAACTCGGGTGGGGTCGTCCCAGAAGAAGCCAATATGGCGGCCGAGGAGCCGCCCGGGGCCCTGCTGGTTCAGTTCGGCGTTCTGCCGCAGCCGGTGGATGGCGAGCGGGATCTGACCGGATGTCGGTACCGCGGCGAAGACGGCCGTCACCACCTCACGCCGCTCCTCGGGGAAGGCTCCTCTGCGGTCCCACACCGCCAGCCCGACGCCCTCCGCTATGGCGGCCTTGAGGGCCTCCATCGCGGAGACGCGGGCCGGGGCGTCCAGCACCACGGCCGTGTGCCTGGTGTCCCCCGCGAGTGTCCTGTGCCACGCGTCGATGCGCTGCGCGTCCGGCTCGCTCCAGCCGTGCACGCTGACCCCGTGCTGCCGCAGCGCGTGCCAGCGCTCCTGCCACTGGTGTCGCACCAGTGCGTCGTCGGTGCGCATCCGGTCCAGGCTTCGCAGGTGCACCCCGTACTTCAGCCCGAGCGGCAACGGCCGCCCGTCGCCGATCTGGTACGTCAGACTCGCCACATCGTGGTTGAGGAGGTCGTACGGAAGGACGAACTCCACGTACGCCGACGGCTGCCGGTGTCCATCGGCGGGCGCGTCCCCCGGCCCGGCCCAGAGCCGGCCACCCTGCCGCAGCGCGTCGTCGACGGCCGGTCCGAGCGCGTCCAGGGTGGTCACGGCCGGTGCGCCGGGCCGCGGGTCCCAGTGGCCCGGCACGGTGTTGAGCCAGGGGCGTACGACGACGTCGTCGGAGCCGTCCCGGGCGGGCTCGACGGCGACGACCAGGCAGCGGGGGATGTCGGGGTCCCGCACCACTCGGGCGCGCGCCTCCCGGCGCCGCCTCAGCTCCTCGGTGAGGCCGGCCCGCCGTGTCCAGTCGTCGACCCAGCCGGACAGGGCGGCGCGATGGCCGCGCGTGGTGGCGAGCGGGCACGCCCGGTCGAGGAGGAGGACGGCGGGCGGCAGACCGTCCGGCTGGGTGTTCCACGCGAGGACGTGGAGGAACAGCTGGTCGGGCAGGAGTCCGGTGGGCAGGTCGAGCCCGTTGAGTTCCTCGGCCAGGTCGTCGCGCAGCCGGCCGGCGGGGAGTTCGCCCCCGGCCAGGGCGGAACGCGCGCCGGTCTCGTCGTCGCGGCCCAGCGGGCCCGGCGGTGCCTGGGGCTCGGCGGGTGGGTCGGGGGTGATCAGCCGGTCCAGTTCGTCACCGGCCGGATTCCCCTCGAAAATGCGCACCACCGTGACGAGTACGTGTTCCCCGCCCTCCACCTTCAGGGCGGCACTGATCAGGGCGATCACGTCCTGGCGTTGTTTGACGCCACGCAGATCGACGGCGTGGCCCAGACCCAGCTGACGCCCGAGCACATCGGCGAACTGGATCCGCTCCTGCGGATCCTCCGTACAACTGAACCCGCACATGGCCTCGGTCAGGTCGAACAGCATCGACCCCCGCGCATGCCCGGAACCGCCCTCTGCTCCGCCGACTCCCGCGCCTGTCTCCACCGACTGTCCCCCATGAGTCGGTACGCCTGCCTGACCGACCTGCGAAGTTAGCACGGTAACTGACGGTTCACCAGGGACACGTGGGGTGCGGGGACACGGTGTCCGGCCGAGACGCCTCTACGGGGCGACTCGGCCAAAAACGTTCGCCGGACAGGCCCTACAGCCGCGGGTCCACCGGCTCCGACTCCAGTGCCAGGACGCCGAACACCGCCTCGTGCACCCGCCACAGCGGCTCGCCGTCCGCGAGGCGGTCCAGGGCCTCCAGGCCGAGGGCGTACTCGCGGATCGCCAGGGACCGCTTGTGGTTCAGGAACCGCTGCCGCAGCCGGGCGAGGTTGTCCGGGCGCGTGTACTCGGGGCCGTAGACGATCCGCAGGTACTCGCGGCCGCGGCACTTGATGCCGGGCTGCACCAGGCGGCCCTTGCCGTCCCGCACGAGGGCGCCGATGGGCTTGACCACCATGCCCTCGCCGCCACGACCGGTCATCTCCAGCCACCAGTCGGTGCCCGCCGACACCGACTCGGGGTCGCCGGTGTCGACGTACAGGCGCCGGGTGGTCTGGAGCAGGCCGCTGCCGTCGTGCTCGACGAGCCGGTCGATGAGGCCGAGCTGCTCGTCGTGCGGCAGGGCGGCCAGGCTGCGGCCCTGGACGGCCAGGATCTGGAACGGGGCCAGGCGGACGCCGTCCAGGCCGTCGGTGGTCCAGCAGTAGCGGCGGTAGGCGTCCGTGAAGGCGGCGGCGTCGGCGGACCGGGCGCGCTGGCGGTCGAGGAGGTCCTCGACCTCGACGCCCCGCGCGGCGGCGCCCTCCAACGCGGCGAGCGCGCCCGGGAATACCGCGCCGGAGGCCGCGCCCACGGCGGCGTACTGGGAGCGCAGCAGCCCGGAGGCCTTCAGCGACCAGGGCATCAGTTCGGTGTCCAGCAGCAGCCAGTCGGTGGACAGTTCGTCCCACAGGCCGGCCTCTCCGATCGCGGTGCGCAGCCGGTCGAGGATCGCCTCGGTGACGGCCGCGTCGTCGAGGAAGGGTCGGCCGGTGCGGGTGTAGAGGGACCCGGTGGGTCCGTCCACCCCGAAGCGGGTGCGGGCCGCCTCCGCGTCGCGGCAGACCAGGACCACCGCCCGCGAGCCCATGTGCTTCTCCTCGCACACGACCCGGGCCACACCGTCCGCCGCGTACTGCGCGAACGCCTCCTTCGGGTGCTCCAGGTAGCCGTCCACTCCCGAGGTGGCGGTCGGTGCCATGGTCGGCGGGAGGTACGGCAGCAGGCGCGGGTCGGTGGCGAAGCGGCTCATGACCTCCAGGGCCGCCGCCCCGTTCTCCTCGCGTACGGTGATCCGGCCGGCGTGCCGGGTCTCCACCACCCGGCGGCCGTGCACGTCGGCCAGGTCCAGCGGTCGTCCGTCGTGTCCGCCGGGCGCCTCGGCGCGCAGCGGCTTGGCCGGCTCGTACCAGACCCGCTCGGCCGGTACGTCGACCAGTTCGCGCTCCGGCCAGCGCAGCGCGGTGAGCTTGCCGCCGAAGACGGCGCCGGTGTCCAGGCAGATGGTGTTGTTGAGCCAGGTGGCCTCGGGGACCGGGGTGTGGCCGTAGACGACGGCCGCGCGGCCCCGGTAGTCCTCGGCCCACGGATAGCGCACCGGCAGCCCGAACTCGTCGGTCTCGCCGGTGGTGTCGCCGTACAGGGCGTGGCTGCGGACCCGGCCGGAGGTGCGGCCGTGGTACTTCTCCGGCAGTCCGGCGTGGCAGACCACGAGCCGGCCGCCGTCGAGGACGTAGTGGCTGACCAGGCCGTCGATGAACTCCCGTACCTCGGCGCGGAACTCCTCGCTCTCGCCGTCCATCTGCTCGATCGTCTCGGCGAGTCCGTGGGTGTGCTGGACCTTGCGGCCCTTGAGGAAGCGGCCGTACTTGTTCTCGTGGTTGCCGGGGACGCAGAGGGCGCTGCCCGACCTCACCATCGACATCACACGGCGCAGTACGCCGGGGCTGTCCGGCCCTCGGTCGACCAGGTCACCGACGAAGACGGCGGTGCGGCCCTCGGGGTGGACGCCGTCGGTGTAACCCAGCTTGCCGAGCAGCGACTCCAGTTCGGCGGCGCAGCCGTGGATGTCGCCGATGATGTCGAAGGGGCCGGTGAGGTGGGTGAGGTCGTTGAACCGCTTCTCGGTGACGACGGTGGCCTGCTCGGTCTCCGTCACGCCGCGCAGGACGTGCACCTTGCGGAAGCCCTCGCGCTCCAGGTGGCGCAGGGAGCGGCGGAGTTCGCGGGTGTGGCGCTGGATGACCCGGCGGGGCATGTCGGCCCGGTCGGTGCGGGTCGAGTTCCGCTCGGCGCACACCTCCTCGGGGACGTCGAGGACGATGGCGATCGGCAGGACGTCGTGCTTCCTGGCCAGCTCGATGAGCTGACGCCGGGCGTCCTGCTGCACGTTGGTCGCGTCGACGACGGTGCGGCGGCCGGCGGCGAGCCGCTTGCCCGCGATGTAGTGCAGGACGTCGAAGGCGTCCCGGCTCGCGCTCTGGTCGTTCTCGTCGTCGGCGACCAGGCCGCGGCAGAAGTCGGAGGAGATGACCTCGGTCGGCTTGAAGTGGCGCCGGGCGAAGGTGGACTTGCCGGAGCCGGAGGCGCCGATCAGCACGACGAGGGAGAGGTCGGTGACGGGCAGGGCGCGGGCCCGCACGGGGGTGCCCGCGGTGTCGGTGGTGCCGGTGGTGGTCATGCGGCCTTCGCCTCCTTCTCGGTCGCGGTCTCGGGCGCGGTCTTCGGGTCGTTCGTGGCCTGGGTGAACACGGCCATCTGGGTGGGCGGGCCCACCTCCGGGTCGTCGGGGCCGACGGGGCGGAACCCCACGGTGTAGCCGTGCCGTTCGGCGACCGCGTCCGCCCAGGTGCGGAACTCCTCGCGGGTCCACTCGAAGCGGTGGTCGCGGTGGCGGACGCGGCCGGCCGGGAGGGCCTCCCAGCGCACGTTGTACTCGACGTTGGGGGTGGTGACGACGACGGTGCGGGGACGGGCCGAGCCGAAGACGGCGTATTCCAGGGCGGGCAGCTTGGGCAGGTCGAGGTGCTCGATCACCTCGCTGAGCACGGCGGCGTCGTAGCCCTTCAGGCGCTTGTCGGTGTAGGCGAGGGAGCCCTGGAAGAGGTTCACGCGCGCGGCCTGCCGTTCACCCATGCGGTCCAGCTTGAGTCGCCGGGAGGCGATGGTCAGGGCGCGCACCGACACGTCCACGCCGACGATCTCGGTGAACCGCGGCTCCTTGAGCAGCTCCCGCACCAGGTGCCCCTCGCCGCAGCCGAGGTCGAGGACGCGGGCGGCGGCGTTGTCGCGGAGCGCGGTGAGGATCGCCTCGCGGCGGTGCACGGCCAGCGGCGTGGGCTTCTCCTCCTGCTCGGCCTCCGCATCGACCGCGTTGTCGATGTCGGAGACGTCGCTGTCGTCGGTCTCGGCCAGCCGGATCAGCTCCAGCTGGTCCATCACCTCGCGGGTCAGGGACCAGCGGCGGGAGAGGTAGCGGCTGGTGATCAGCTTCTGCTCCGGGTGGCCGGGCAACCAGCCCTCGCCGGCCCGCAGCAGCTTGTCGACCTCGTCCGGGGAGACCCAGTAGTGCTTGGCGTCGTCGAGCACCGGGAGGAGGACGTAGAGGTGGCGCAGGGCCTCGGCGAGGGTGAGGGTCTCGGACTCCAGCACGAGCCGGACGTAGCGCGAGTCGCCCCATTCGGGGAACTCGGTGTCCAGCGGGACGGACTCGACGGTGACCGTCCAGCCGAGCGGCTCGAAGAGGCGTCGTACGAGGCCGGGGCCGCCGCGGGCGGGCAGCGCCGGGACCTCGACGCGCAGCGGCAGCGGCTCGGCCGCGCGCTCGGGGCGGGTCTTGCACACGCCGCGCATCGCGCTGGAGAAGACGTTGCTCAGCGCGACGGCGAGGAGCGAGGAGGCCGCGTAGGGGCGGTCGTTGACGTACTGCGCGAGTGCCGCGTCGGGCGCGCCGCCCCGTCCCTTGCCCTTGCCGCGCCTCACCAGCGCCACCGCGTCGACCTCCAGCAGCAGCGCCGCCGTGCAGCGCTGTTCCCCCGCCTCCGGGTAGAGCACGTGGGCCGTGCCGAAGGAGGTGGAGAACGCCTGCGCCTTGTCCGGATGCTTGTGCAGCAGGAAGCCGAGGTCGGTCGCGGGGTGCTCGGGAGTACCGGTGGTGGTGATGGTCAGGAACATGCGGAGGGCCTCTCCGGCCGGCGGATGGTCACGAGACGCCGTACGCGCGGGAGCCCCCAGGGTGGTTGATCCCGGGGGCTCCGGCATGACGGCGGTCATACCATCGCACGGGGCGGGTGACCGGCGCCTTCTGTTATTCGAGAGTGGGCGTCACGGCTTCATGACAGCTGGGACTGGACCTGTGAGGAGATCAGCTCCAGGTGGTCCAGGTCGTCGAGGTCGAGGATCTGGAGGTAGACCCGCTGCGCGCCGGCCTCGGCGTAGCGGCCGATCTTCTCGACGACCTCGGCCGGGGATCCCGCCAGGCCGTTGGCCTTCAGCTCCTCCACCTCGCGGCCGATCACGGCGGCCCGGCGGGCGACCTCGGCGTCGTCCTTGCCGACGCAGACGACGAGGGCGTTGGAGTAGGTCAGCGCGTCGGCCCCGCGCCCGGCCTCCTCGGCGGCGGCCCGCACCCGGCCGAACTGGCGCTCGGTGTCCTCGATCGAGGCGAACGGGATGTTGAACTCGTCGGCGTACTGGGCGGCCAGGCGGGGGGTGCGGGTGGCGCCGTGACCGCCGATGAGCACGGGGACCTTCGCCTGCGCGGGCTTGGGCAGCGCGGGCGATTCGGCGAGGTCGTAGAACTTGCCGTGGAAGTCGAAGGTCCTGCCCGTCTCCGTGGCCCACAGACCGGTGACGATCGCCAGCTGCTCTTCCAGGCGGGCGAACTTCTCCTTCGGGAAGGGGATGCCGTACGCCTTGTGCTCCTCCTCGAACCAGCCGGCGCCCAGACCCAGCTCGACCCGGCCGCCCGACATCTGGTCGACCTGCGCGACCTGGATGGCGAGGACACCGGGCAGCCGGAAGGTGCCGGCGGTCATGAGCGTGCCGAGCCGGATGCGCTTGGTCTCGCGGGCGAGTCCGGCCAGGGTGATCCAGGCGTCGGTGGGGCCGGGGAGGCCGTCCACGGAGCCCATCCGGAGATAGTGGTCGCTACGGAAGAAGGCGTCGAAGCCAAGGTCCTCGGTGGCCTTGGCCACGGTGAGCAAGGTGTCGTAGGTGGCCCCCTGCTGGGGCTCGGTGAAGATACGGAGATCCATGTCTCCATCCTGCCCGCTCGGCGCGGGTGCGCCGCACAGGCTCCCGGTGGCTCGGCGCGTTCCCGGCCTCTTCGGCGGGTGAACGGGGGTGCGGTCGGCGGCTCGCGGGGTTCTGGCCGGCTAGCTCGCCTCCCGCTCCGGTAACTCCGCGTCCCGGTCCGCCAGTCTGCGGAGCATTTCCAGGACACGGTCCCGCGACTCGTCCGCCGCGTCGATCGCCTCCATGCACTGCCAGTACGTCGCCTCGTCGTCCGCGGCGCAGGCGATGCCGATGAGGGCGATGCCGGTCTCGCCGAGCAGGGTGCCGAGGCGCATCAGGGCCTGACGGGCGTCGCCCAGTTCGGTGAGCTGGGCGGCGCGCAGCTCACCCGGGGCCAGCTCCGGGGTGCGCAGCACCCCGCAGCCGCGGCCCGCGAGCTCGGTCAGTCCCAGTGCCTCGCCACGCAGCTCCGGTGGTCCGGAGACCGCCAGCCGGCTGCCGATCGCCTGCGCCAGTGCCTGCACCTGCCACACCTCCGTCAGGATGTCCGGCACCTCGCCGCCGGCCGCCAGGGCACGCCCACTCGTCACGATGAGCCGCACAGCGTCCATGCGCTGCCCCCGTCTGTCTCCGACGCGCCCCTCGACGCGTCTGCCCGAACTCCGTTGTCCACTACCCAGAGTGAAGGCATGTGGGGCGAAAAGCCAGAGGAAGGCGGAAATCTTCGGACACCACATCGCATCCCGGCCCGTTATTGACTGCGGAGCGTGATAACGGAGTTCGCGGCTCCTTCACGGCTCCGACGCGCTCAGCGCTCGCGGCTCCTCCCGCGCGCTCAGCCGTCGCGGTCTTCCCGTTCCACATGACCCGCCTGTTCCCCCTGCCCTGTGTGCCCTCCCGGCACGGGGAACCGGAGCTCGTTCCGCTCGATCTTCGCCTCCAGCGCGGCCAGCGGGTCGACACCCAGCACCTCGCAGAACTGGAGCAGATACGCCAGTACGTCGGCGACCTCGTCCCGCACCCGGTGCGCGGTGTCCGGGTCGGTCATGACGCGGGCCGACTGCTCGGGCGTCAACCACTGGAAGATCTCGACGAGTTCGGAGGCCTCCACGCTGAGCGCGGCGACGAGGTTCTTGGGGTTGTGGTACGGCTGCCAGTTCCGCGCGGCGGCGAACTCGGCCAGCCTGCGCCGCAACGCCGCGAGGTCGGGGTGATCGGTCACGGGACCAGGTGTACCACCGTGACACCGTCCGCCCCGGCCGTCCAGGAGGCGTCGGCGACCGCCGCGACGAGGCGGATGTGCCCGCGGTCGCACATCCGGGCCGCCAGCCCGAGGAGTTCCGCGCGCTGCCGCACGTCCAGGCCGCGGTCGAAGCCGTCGGCGAGGACGGTGAGCGTCTGCAACGCGGCGGGCACCTCGCCGGCCGGGTCGACCTCCAGCACACCGGGGCCGGTGAACAGCACCAGCGCGAGGGCGAGGTAGCGCAGCTCGCCGTAGCCGAGCCGCCCGAGGGCGGTGCGGGTGCCGTCGCCCCGGTCCAGGAGCGCGCGGACCACGCCGTCGACGGCCGGCTCGGCCAGGACGTCCGCGACGGGGCCGGCGCATCCAGCCCGTACCGCCGCGACGAACTGCGCGTGCCGCCTCCCGCATTCGGCGCGGGTGCGCCACAGCACGTCGGCGAGGTTGTCGCAGCCGCCGAGCAGGCGGCCGAAGCCGGTGGGCACGGGCTCCCGCATCCGGCCGGGCCGCGGATCGCAGGCGAAGACGGAGCGCAGGGCCACCACCATCTGCTCGGCCGCGGCCAGCACCCGGCGCTGCCCGTCCGTCCTGCCCGCCACCCGCAGCGGCAGCAGGGGGGTGCCGAGCCGGTCGTCCGGCAGCGGGGCGCGGGTCACGGGCGCCGACCCGGCCGTGTGCCAGGCCGCCTGCACGGCACGGCGGCCGGGGTCGCGCAGGGCGGTCTCCAGCAGTACGACGCCGTCCGCCGTCAACCGCTCCCCCACGACGCGCAGCTCGGGCTCGGCCTGCACGGCGACATCGAGGTGGACCGGGCCGGCGGGCCCGTCGGCGGTGCACCCGATGCGGAAGCCGCGGCGCTGCTGCGCGTCGGGCCGGGCCCGCTCGGGCACGCAGGCGACCGGGTCGGGGAAGACCGCGCCGAGCTCGGCACCGCCCCCGAGCCGGGCCAGGGCGTCGTACGCCCTGAGCGCGCTGGTCTTGCCGCAGCCGCTGGGCCCGGCGAGCACGGTGAGCGGCCCGAACCGCAGCACGGCACGCCGGTGCCCGGCGAAGGCGGACAGCCGCAGCTCCGTGACGTGGGGCCGGGCCGGGTGGAGCGCGGCGGGAGCGGCGGACACCGTTGACGCAGTCGACACGGCCATATGCGGACCGTAGGGAGTCCACCTCGTGGCGAACCGTGGTGAACCGTTCCGCCCGGACGACGTTCCCCCGATCGGGGGACGAGACCGTCAGGGCGGGGAGGACCGTCACACCTGGGGGGTCGAGAGGATCACTTGTCGGCCCTGTCAGTCCCCTCGGCCCCGATCGCTCCGTCGCCGGGTCGCCCGGTCACATCCCGGGGACCTCCGCCGCGCTCTCCATCAGCCCGTTCACCTCGGTCCCGGCCGGTGTCAGCAGGAAGACGTTGCGGTCGACGCGGTGCATACCGCTGGCCAGGCCGAAGACGACGCCCGTACTGAAGTCCAGGACCCGCTTGGCGACATCGGTCTCCGCACTGGTCAGGTCCAGGAGCACCGGAATGCCCGCCATCAGTATCTCCGCGACCTCGCGGGCGTCCGCGAACACGTTGACCCGCAGGACGACGAAACGCCGACGCGTCTCCGTCTCCGCCTCCGGCATCGCCCGGTGGCCCACCGCGGACGGCCAAGCGTCGCGCCCGCGCAACGGAACGACCTGGGCGAGCCCTTCCCACTGTTCATCGGTGACGTCGTGGCTGTTCACCGGCTCCCCCGATTTCACTCGCCTTCATTGCCTGCACCAGCCAATTCTTACGCCAAGTCACCCGTTCGGCCCAACACCGACACGGTTCGCCACGCTCCGTGTCCGTGGGTTGCGCCGCGACGGCCGGGGTACTCAGCGACGGCCGCTCCGCACGCGCGGGCGCCGTTGTCCGCTCGCACGGGCGCCATTGCCCGCACGCGCGGGCGCCATTGTTCCGCACGCGCGGGCGCCATTGTTCCGCACGCGCGGGCGCCGTCGTACGCGCCGACACCCGAAGGAGAACACATGGGTGCGCTGGACCTGCCCGAACCCGTCACTCGTGACGGCGCACCCCCGCCGGTCGACACCGCCTCCCTCCAAGCCGCCCTGCGGGAGCGGGTCGACGGTGAGGTCCGCTTCGACGCCGGGAGCCGGGCCGCGTACTCCACGGACGCCTCCAACTTCCGGCAGACACCCATCGGCGTGGTCGTCCCGCGCACCCCCGAGGCCGGCGCCGAGGCGGTGGCCGTGGCACGGGAGTTCGGCGCACCGGTGCTGTCCCGGGGCGGCGGGACGAGTCTGGCCGGGCAGTGCACCAACGCCGGTGTGGTCCTCGACTGGTCGAAGTACTGCACGCGGGTGGAGTCCGTGGACGCCGATGCCCGCACCTGCGTCGTCCAGCCGGGGATCGTGCTGGACGACCTCAACCGGCAGCTCGCGCAGCACGGTCTGCGCTACGGGCCCGAGCCCGCCACCCACGCCAACTGCACCATCGGCGGCATGATCGGCAACAACTCCTGCGGCGCCACCGCACAGGCGCACGGCAAAGTCGTCGACAACATCGCGCGCCTGGAGGTGCTGCTCTACGACGGCACCCGTTTCTGGTGCGGGGAGACCGGCGACGAGGAGTACGCCGAGATCGAGCGGCAGGGCGATCTGCGGGCGACCGTCTACCGGCGACTGCGCGCCCTGCGCGACACCTACGCGGACGAGATCCGCCGCCGGTTCCCGGACGTCCCGCGCCGGGTCTCCGGCTACAACCTGGACTCGCTGCTCCCGGAGTACGGCTTCGATGTCGCCGGGCTTCTGGTGGGCAGCGAGTCGACGCTGGTCACCGTCCTGCGCGCGGAGCTGGAACTGGTGCCGGTGGTGAGGGAACGCACCCTGGTGGTCCTCGGATTCGGCACCATCGACAAGGCCGCCGACGCGGTGCCCGACATCCTGCCGCACGAGCCGATCGCGCTGGAGGGCGTCGACGCCCGGCTGGTCCGCGACGAGCGGATCAAGCGCCTCAACGAGAAGGCCCTCGCCGAGCTGCCCGACGGGAACGCCTACCTGCTGGCGCAGTTCGGCGGCGACACCGTCGAGGAGGCGGACGCGCGGGCCCACCGGATGCTCCGCGCGGTGCACCGCTCCGAACACGACGCCGACTGCGCCTTCATGGACGACCCGGCGAACGAGCGGCGACTCTGGCAGGTGCGCGAGGCCGGACTCGGCGCCACCGCGCACATCCCGGGCAAGCCCGACACCTTCGAGGGCTGGGAGGACTCGGCGGTCGCCCCGGAGAAACTGGGCGACTACCTGCGGCGGCTGCGCGCCCTGTTCGAGGAGTTCGGATACCAGAGCGACACCGGGCCCAGCCTGTACGGCCACTTCGGACAGGGCTGCGTGCACACCCGTATCCCCTTCGACCTCTACACCGCGGGAGGGGTGGCGACGTACCGGAGGTTCATGGAGCGGGCGGCCGATCTCGTCGTCGAGTTCGGGGGGTCGCTGTCCGGCGAGCACGGCGACGGGCAGAGCCGGGGCGAGCTGCTGCCGCGCGTGTTCGGCCAGGAGCTGGTGGGGGCGTTCGGGCGGCTGAAGGCCGTCTTCGACCCGCTGGACCGGATGAACCCGGGGAAGGTCGTCGCGCCGTACGGGCTGGACGAGAACCTGCGCCTGGGCGGCGACTGGGCCCCGTACGAGCCCCGCGACCTGCGCTTCCGCTTCCCGCACGACGGAGGCTCGTTCTCCCAGGCGGCCAACCGCTGCGTCGGCGTCGGCAAGTGCCGGCAGCACACCAGCGACGGCACGGTGATGTGTCCGTCGTACCAGGTGACGCGGGAGGAGGAGCACTCCACCCGGGGCCGGGCCCGGCTGCTGTTCGAGATGCTCGACGGGCACGGGGACGGCGCGATCCAGGACGGCTGGCGGTCGGAGGCGGTCAAGGACGCCCTCGATCTGTGCCTGGCCTGCAAGGGGTGCAAGAAGGACTGTCCGGCGGACGTGGACATGGCCACCTACAAGGCGGAGTTCCTGTCCCACCACTACGAGGGACGGCCCTGGCGCAGGCCGCGCTCCGACTGGTCGATGGGCTGGCTGCCCGCGCTCGCGCAGGCCGTGGGCCGCACCCGCCTCGCGCCGGTCGTCAACGCCCTCACGCACGCCCCGCTGCTGTCGAAGGTCGCGGTGGCCCTCGCGGGAGTGGCGGACCGTGAGGTGCCGCTGTTCGCGGAGCGGACCTTCGAGCAGTGGTTCGCACGCCACGAGGCGTACGGCGACGGGCGGCGCGGGACCGTGCTGCTGTGGCCGGACACCTTCACCAACCATTTCCACCCGCACATCGGACGGGCGGCGGTACGGGTGCTGGAGCACGCCGGCTGGCGGGTGGAGCTGCCGGCCGAGCCGCTGTGCTGCGGACTGACCTGGATCTCCACCGGGCAGCTCGGGACGGCGCGGAAGGTCCTGACCCGAACCGTGCGCGGCCTTGCGGAACATGTGCGGGCCGGTGGTCTGGTGGTGGCGCTGGAGCCGAGCTGCACGGCGGTGTTCCGGGCGGACGCGGCGGAGATGTTCCCCGGCGACCAGGACGTGCTCAGGCTGCGCGAGCAGACGGTGACGCTGTCGGAACTGCTCACCGAGCACTCCCTGGGCTATGAGCCGCCGCGGGTGCCGGAGCGGTCCGCGCGGGCGGTGGCCCAGGTGCACTGCCACCAGCACGCGGTGCTCGGCTGGGAGGCCGACCGGGAACTGCTGCGCCGGGCCGGGGTGGACGCCGAGCGGCTGGACTCCGGCTGCTGCGGGCTGGCCGGCAACTTCGGTTTCGAGCGCGGCCATCTGGACGTCAGCGAGGCCTGCGCGGAGCGGGTGCTGCTGCCGCGGCTGCGGGAGGAGGACGAGTCGACCGTCGTACTCGCCGACGGCTTCAGCTGCCGGACGCAGATCCACGAGTTCGACAGCGGCGGCCACGAGGGCGTGCACCTGGCGGAACTGCTGGCCTCCGCGCTGCCCGGCGCCGCGAACGACAGGGATGTGCCGGGCAGCGCGTACGGGACCGCGCCGGGCGCCCGGCCCTCGCCTCCGGCTCGGCGGGCGAAGACCCTGGCCCTCGCGGGCACGGGGGCCGCCGCCGGCACTGCGGCGGCGCTGGCGCTGGGGCTGGCGCGGGGGCGGGGGCGCCGCCGCTGAACCGCGGAGCCGTCAGCGCCCTCCGTCAGCCGGACGGCTGACGGAGGGCGCTGACGGTTGCCGGCCGGCGGCGCTCAGGCCCGCTGGTCCGCCTGGTCCTGGCGACTGGCCAGCGCCCAGATCACGAACACGTCGATCGCCATCATGATCACCGCCCAGACGGGCGCGTACGGCAGGAACAGGAACTGGGAGACGAGGCTCAGCGAGGCCAGGAAGATCCCCGCGAAGCGCGCCCAGGCCATGTCCTTGAGCAGGCCGTAGCCGGTGACGAGGACCAGGACGCCCAGGATGACGTGGATGACGCCCCAGCCGGTGAGGCTGAGTTCGTACACGTAGCTGCCGACGCGGGCGTACACGTCGTCCTCGGCGATGGCCGCGATGCCCTGGAGGACGGCGAGGGCGCCGTTCAGCAGCATCAGGACACCCGCGAAGACGACGCCGCCGGTCACCCAGCCGCTGGAGCGGTCAGCGGATCGCGGGGGCCACGGGCCCTCGGCACCCTGGGACGGCCTGCCGGGAGAAGGTGCGGCGTGCTGGCTCATGAGCGGAGTCCTTTCTTCGTGTCCCCGTACGGGCCTCGGCCCACCGGCGCCCGGAGGCACCGACAGGTCACTCCGAGCCTGGGGTCAGCCGCCTCGCGGGGCCATGCGGGTCCGCCGAACGGGTGAAGGGGGTTTGACCGCCCCGCGCTGCCCGGTTCCCGGCACGGAACCGTGCGCGTGCGACCCGCCTCCGCCTCACGTTCGCTGAAGCGCATATGCGAACGCGCGCTACGTGGAACGCGCGACATGGTGGTCCGGCGGACCGAGCGGGACCGGCCCGACTGACGGAGCCGTGCCAAGGCCCGCAGGCCCGCCTCCCTGGAGCAGCGCTCCAGGAAGTCTTCCTACTCCGTCTCCCGGGCCCCGGCCGGCTTCTCCCCGGGCCGCTGCCGGGCGCGGCGGCCGGGCAGGACGGCGAGGACGATCAGGGTGCCGGCGGCCATGATGATCCCGCCGACGAGGCTGGTCGTGGCGACGCCGTGGGCGAAGGACTGGTTCACCGCGTCGGCGAGGGCCTCGGCCTGGCGGGGTCCGGCGGCGGGGTTCGTCGCGAGCCGCTCGGCGACGGCCAGGCCGCCGCCCACGGAGTCCTGGGCGGTGTCCAGCGCGGCGGCCGGAAGGCGATCGCCGGCCAGGCCGGCGAGTTCGTCGCGGTAGGCGGTGCCGAGCAGGGAGCCCAGTACGGCGATGCCCAGCGAACCGCCGAGCTCCAGGGCGGTGTCGTTGGCACCGCCGCCGACGCCCAGTTCGCTCTCCGGGAAGGAGCCCATGATGGTGTCGGTGGCCGGGGACACGCTCAGCCCGATCGCGAGGCCGAGCAGCAGCATCGGGGCCAGGAAGTCGGCGTAGGCGGAGTCCTTCTCGATGAGGACGAGCAGGAAGACACCGACGGTGCCGATCACCATGCCGGAGCCGACCATCGCCTTCACACCCAGCCTCGGGGTCAGCTTCCCGGTCACCGCGGCGCCGACGAACACGGCCCCGGCCAGCGGCAGCAGCCGTACGCCGGTCTCCAGCGCGCCGTACCCGAGCACGAACTGCAGGAACTGCGTGGCGTAGTAGATGGCGCCGTAGGTGCCGAAGAAGAAGAACAGCACCGCCAGCATCGATCCGCTGAAGGGCCGCAGCAGGAACCTGCGCACGTCCAGCATGGGGTGCGGGTGACGCAGCTCCCACCACACGAAGGCGACCAGGCCGACGCCCGCGACGACGGCCGCGGCGACCGGGCCGGCGCCCCAGCCGAAGTGCGGGCCCTCGATGGTCGCGTACACCAGGCTGCCGACGGAGACGATGGAGAGCAGGCCGCCCACGTAGTCGATCCGGCCCATGCCGGCCGCCTTGGACGGCGGTACGAGGAGCAGCGCACCGACGACGGCGGCGACCGCGATGGGGACGTTGACCAGGAAGGTCGAGCCCCAGGAGTGGTCCTCCAGGAGCCAGCCGGCGACCAGCGGGCCGACCGCGATGGCGAGGCCGGAGGTGGCAGTCCAGGCGGTGATCGCGCGGGCCCGCTCCCCCTTGGGGAAGACCGCGACCAGCAGGGACAGCGTGGCCGGCATGACGACGGCGGCGCCGACGCCCATGACAGCACGGGCTGCGACGACCAGTCCGGTCTCTTCCACCAGACTGCCCATCACCGAACCGCCCGCGAAGATCACCAGACCGGTGATCAGGGCGCCGCGACGGCTGTACTTGTCGCCGATCGAGCCGAGCACCAGCATCAGCGCGGCGTACGGGACGGTGTAGCCGTCGATGACCCACTGCAGATCGCTGCTGCTCAGGCCGAGGTCGGCGGTCATGGCCGGTGCGGCCACGATCAGGGACGTGTTGGCCATGACGACGATCAGCAGGCTCAGACACAGCACGAGGAGAGCCCACCAACGCCGTGCGTACGGCCCGGTCATCTTCTCGACGGGTGTGGTGGCCAGGAGTGGCATGGGGGGCTCCCAGGAGAACGCAGGCAAGTTAATTGCCCACCGATGTGCAGACTGTCGCAGAGTAGTTTGTTGCACAGGGGTGTGCAAATAAGGTTCGGCATTCCCCGTGGACGGCGGGCGGCCGCCTCCCCCGAGGCGGTACGGCGCGCGGTCGTCGGCTCGGACGCGCCGGGACGGCAGGCGTGCTCGGCGCGGCACTGGAGGCCGCCTGCCCGGCACTCCTGGGCTGCGCGCGGTGCCGGGGCCCGGGACGAGGACGGCACGGGCGCCGCCGTGGCCGCGTCGACCGTCGCCGGGGTGGAGAGCGGAGACGTGACGGGGGCGGGGACGGTGCGGGGGCTGCGCGGGGCCGGCGGCCCGCTCTCAGGCGTGAGCGACCGCCGCACGGAGGTGCGGCCGGTGCCTCACTCTGCCGGGACGGCCTCCGCCGGCACCGTCGGGGCGACCTCACCGACCACCGCGCGGGCCCGCCGCTCCGGGACGCCGGCCGCGATGAGCTGGGCGACCGCCACCCGGGTGCCGTCGTCCTCGAGCGCACCGGTGTTGACCTGCTCCAGCAGCGCGACGGTCATCGCCTCCAGCCCGGCGCTCAGCACGGCGGGCGGCAGGTGACCGGGGAAGACGCCGTCGCGCTGCCCACGCTCCAGGATGGCGGTGACCTCGGCGCGGGCCGGGGCCAGGATCTCGGACACGCGCTCCACACCCAGGTCGTGCCGGGCCAGCGCCAGGAGCATCCGGTAGCGGTCGCCCACGGGCCACATCAGCAGGGTGAAGTGGGCAAGCGCGCGCTCGGCCGGTTCGGCCGGCCCGGTCAGCTCCGCCCCGGCGTCCATCGCGCCGCGCAGCACCTCGGAAGCCTCCTCGGCAAGGGCCTCCAGCAGCGCCGAGCGCCCGGGGAAGTGACCGAAGAGGGTACGCCGTACGACACCGGCGGCGCGGGCGAGCTCCTCGAGGGTGGTGTCCGGGTTCCGGCCCAGCTCCCGGCGGGCCGTGGCCAGGATGCGCGCCCGGTTGGTCCGAGCGTTGCGTCGCTGCGGCTCACGGGCGACGGGCGGCTTGGTCACGGTTACCTCTGGGGCGGGGCGTCGGGGCCTCTCATTCTGGCACGGAGGCCGCTCTCCGCCCCGACCAGCGGCCCGCCCCCGGTCACTCGCTCCCGTCCCGCCCCGCACCCCGGTCGGTACCCCCGGCTGTCCCCCGTACGGCGGCGAACGCGGCGAGCACCGTCCCCACCGCCACGACCAGCAGCCCGCGCAGCCACACCGCGGCCTCGATCTGCGTGGCGAGCACGACGCAGGACGCGATGCCCAGCACGGGGAGCACGGTCGGGGCCCTGAAATGGCCGGCGCCTTCGTCGGCCTCACCCGGGTCACGGCGCAGCACGAGCACGGCCGTGTTGACGATGAGGAAGACCACGAGCAGCAGCAGGACCAGGGTGGACGCCAGGGTGGCGACGCTGCCGGTGAGCGCGAGGAGCATCGACAGCAGGGTCGTGACCGCGATCGCGGCCCACGGCGTACGGCGGCCGGGCAGCACCTTGGTCAGCGCGGCGGGCAGCAGCCCGTCCCGGGCCATGCCGTAGGCCAGGCGGGAGGACATGATGCCGGTGAGCAGCGCGCCGTTCGCCACGGCGACCAGCGCGATGGCGCTGAACAGCCGGGTGGGCACGCCACCGGCCGCCTCGACGACCTCCAGCAGCGGTCCGCTGGACTCGGCCAGCCGGTCGGTCGGTACCGCCACGGACGCGGCGATGCCCACCAGCACGTACACGGCGCCCGCCGTGGCGAGGGCGCCGAACAGGGCGCGCGGGTAGGAACGCCGGGGGTCGCGGGTCTCCTCGGCGACGTTCACCGACGTCTCGAACCCGACGAAGGAGTAGTACGCCAGTACGGACCCGCTGAGTACGGCCGCCGCGGCCCCCTTCTCCGGTGTGCCGAGCTGCCCGAGCCGCGCCACGTCGCCGTCGCCGCGCAGCAGCAGCCAGCCGCCGAGGACGACGATGACGAGGAGGCCGCCGACCTCGACGACGGTGGCGACGACGTTGGCGCGGGTCGACTCCTTGATGCCCCGCGCGTTGACCAGCGCGAGCAGGGCGAGGAACAGCACGGCGACGAGTCCGACCGGCAGCGTCACGAAGGCCGACAGGTAGTCGCCCCCGAAGCCCCGGGCCAGCGCGGCCACGGAGACGATGCCGGCGGCGAGCATGCAGAACCCCGCGACGAAGCCGGCGAACGGTCCGAAGGCGCGGGTGGCGTAGTGGGAGGCACCGCCCGCCCGCGGGTACTTCGTGGCCAGCTCGGCGTAGGAGCCGGCGGTGAGCATCGCCAGCAGCAGGGCGACGGCCAACGGCACCCACACCGCTCCCCCGGCGTCGGCCGCCACCTGCCCCACCAGCACGTACACGCCTGCGCCGAGTACGTCGCCCAGGATGAAGAAGTACAGCAACGGGGTGGTCAGCGCCCGCTTGAGCGCCGGGCCGCCCCGGGTGTCCGCCGGTTGCCGCTTTCCGAGTCTCGCCATGGCGCCTCAGGTTTCCCGCCGGACGAGAAGCACGCCATGATCTTCGTGCGGGCCGCGCCCGGAACGCACTCGGGTGGGCGGCATGTGCCACCCACCCGATGCGTCGACCCGTCCTCAGCTCTGCGGACGGCTGCCGTGGTTCGCGCCGTTCTTGCGGCGAGCCTTCTTCTTACGACGTCGCTTCGAGGACATCGAACCCTCCACTTCCTGTGCTTTCACGTGCTATCCACCGGATTGTGACCCCGGAGACCAGGGAGCGCCTTTCCCACTGACGCGACGGCAAACACCCGACCCCGAAATACACCCGGGTGGCCTACGTCACAGGGCTCACCCGCGCAGGCCACGTCACCACGGCCGGCGCTTCCTACTGGAAAAGGAGGCGATCGCGTACCGACAGGCGGGGCGTCAGCTGGATCTCCGTCGTCCCCGCGCACTCACCCGTATGGAAGTCGATGAGGATGTGCTTGGCCGATTGCTCCGAGGTGGTGGAAAGACGCGTTGCGCCCTCTCGGAAGAGATCCATCATCTCGATTCCCCGGTCGTTCACCCAGCGGATCCTCACCGACCTCGCCAGCCCGTCGTAGGAAAGGGTGAGAGATTGCCCGCCGGCATCCCGCACCGTGAGCACCCGTGCGCCGTCCTCGTCCGAATCCGGCCACTCGCCGACGGCCTCGTAGACCTCTTCGTCGTCGGGGATCACAAACTCTCGGTACACGTCCGCCTTCACTTTCCACTGTACGGCGGCCAGTGGTCCAGGCTGCCGTGAATGCTCACGTTCGGGCCGCTGCCGCGGAAAATAACCGTGGACAGTCTATGTCCGCCCTCCGGCAGGATCTGCCAGGTACTTTCGACGCCGAGCGCTCCGTGCGGACCGTGGAGGACGGATTCGGTCACGCCGAATTCGCCGCTTCCGCCGGGCCACTCCTTGGTGAACGTGCGCCCGAACGGCTGTTGGGCAGCGCTCGCCAGATGGTCGGTGAGGTACTGCCGCATCTCCGGAGTGTCCGGTATGCCGATCCGGTGGAGTTGCAGTTCGTTCTGCAGTGCACGGGGTGAGTTGTGCGAGTCCTGCTTGATGTCCTTGTTGAACAGGTAGTCGAGTTTTCGTGAATCAATCTCCGCTTTTCCCCCCTCTTCCCGATAGGGAGAAAGACCCAGCGGGTCCGTCCAGGTGTGTGGATTGTGGACGTAGGAGGCCGGGTTGGGCGCCGGAGCGAGACCGAGCGGATCCGGGGTGAGGTAGCGGGCCGTGGCGGGGTCGTAGTGCCGGAAGAGGTTGTAGTGGAGGCCGGTTTCGGGGTCGTGGTACTGGCCGGGGAAACGGAGGGGCGTATAGGTGGTGCTGCCGCGGTTCCAGGCGGTGGTGCCCCAGAGGGTGGACCGGGTACGCCAGGCGATGTCCCCGTTCTCGTCGACCAGTTCGGTCGGGGTGCCGACGAGGTCCGTGACAATGGCGAAGAAGCGGCGGTCGATCTCCCGCTGACCCGCGTCGCGGGCGAGGACGCGTTCGGTCTGGACGAGGGGAGCCGAGCCGTGATGGTCCCAGGTGAGCGCGACGGTGTTGGGCAGGTCACGGGAGACGGTCGTCTGTTCGCACAGGACCATGCCGTCCCAGGCGAAACGGGTTTCCTCCAGGACGGTCTCACCGTCCTCCGCGAGACGCCGCTTGGCGATGCGGCGGCCCAGGGGGTCGTAACGGTAGTTCCAGAGGGTCCCGTCCGGCGTGACGACAGAGGTGAGGCGGCTCTCGGAGTCCCACGCGTAACGCCAGGTCCGCGGCTTGCGGGACAGGCGGGTCTGCTGCCTGAGGACCACGCGTCCGAGAAGGTCGTGTTCGAAGCGGCTGTCGCCGGCACGGGCGATCGTGGTGCCGGTGTACGTGCGGGGGCCGGTCGTCTCGTGGCCTGGATGCGTGGCGGGCCAGGAGGCTTCGGTCTGGTTGCCGGAGAGGTCGTAGGCGTAGCGCTCGGTCCATCCGCGGGCTTGGACGGCGGTGACACGGCCGGCGGCGTCGAGCTCGAAGGACCGGGTGCCGGACAGCTGATCGGCCACGGAGGTCAGGTGACCGTCGGCACGGTAGGTGTACCTACGACTGTTCAGGGCCTGCCCACCCGCCGTGAGGTACTGGGCGGAAAGCCTGCCGACCTCGTCGCGGACGGACGACAGGGTCATCGTGTCACCATAGGAGCGCGACACCTCACGGTCCGCGGCATCATGGGTGAAGTCGACCTGGTGGCCGCTCGTGTCCATCAGGCTGAGGCGGCCTGCCACGTCATAGGCGTACGTGGTGACATGGCCGGCCGGGGTCACGCGTCGGGTCCGGCGGCCGAGGGCGTCGTACGCGTAGGTGATGGCGTGGCCGTCGACGAGTTCGGTCTTGAGCAGGCCACGCCGGTCGTACTGGCGGATCAGGTCGCCGTCCGGGCCGGACGCCTGCGAGAGCCGTCCCGACGCGTCGTACGCGTAGGTGGTGATCCGGCCTCCGGCGTCCTTCCTGATCATTCGGCCGAGCTGGTCGTGCTCCAGAGTGAGCACGCCGCCGAGGGCGTCGGACCGGGACGTCAACTGCCCCGCCGCATCGAGACGGTAAGTGAGGGTCCGGCCGTCGAAGTCGGTCTCCGATACGAGGCGTCCCGCCGGATCGTACTCGTAAGTCCAGGAAAGACCCTGCGGGTTGGTCACACGGATCAGACGCAGGTCGGTGTCGTACTCGAACTCGTGACGGGAGCCGTCCGACTCGGTGCGGGCGGCGAGGAGGTCGAAGTGGGTGTACTGGAAGCGGGTCACTCCTCCGGACGGATCGGTGTGGGTGAGGCAGTTGCCCTCGCCGTCGTAGGTCCATGAATCGGTGGCGCCGTCCGGGACGGTTCGGCGAACGAGACCGCCGTCCGCGCCCCAGGTCAAACGAGTCACTCCACCGACCGGGTCGGTGATTTGTACGACTCTGCCGAGGACATCGCGTTCCAGGCGGGTGGTGCCGCCGGCGGGGTCGGTGACTTCCGTCGGCAGGCCCGCGCCGTCGCAGACCATCCGCGTCGTGGCGCCGAGAGCGTCCGTGACCGACGCGAGGCGGCCGTGCTGGTCGTACCCGTAGTGCGTGGTGTGCCCGGTCGGCTCGGTGACCGAGGTGCGGTTGCCGAGCTCGTCGTACGCGTAGGCGGTGCGGTGCCCGTCCGGACCGGTCACCTCGACCGGCAGGCCGAACGGGCCGCGCACGGTACGCAGAACGCTCCCGTCGGGCCGGGTGGCGGACACCACGCGGCCCTCCTCGTCGTAGGAGTGGGTGGTGGTGCGGCCGAGGGGGTCCGTGCGGGTGAGGAGGTTGCCGTGGGTGTCGTAGGTGAAGCGGGTGGTGTGGCCGAGAGGGTCGGTGGTGGCGATCACCCGGCAGCGGCGGTCGATGAGATGACGGGTGGCGCGGCCGTCGGCGGTGGTGAGGGTGGTGGTGCGGTGGCCGGTGTCCGGATGCGGTTCGGTGTAGGTGAGGGTGATCTGGATGTGACCTGCTTCGCCGCCTTCGGCGATGACTCGGTCGCGGTCGTCGTAGGTGTAGTCGTAGCGGCTGTCGTTGGAGTCGATCCAGGCGGTGACGCGGCGGCGGTCGTCGTAGACGAAGGTGGTGGTGGCGCCGGAGGGTTTGGTGACGGTGGTGAGGTTGCCGTCCCGATAGCCGTAGGACATCAGCGGCAGGTCGGTGCCGTTCTCGCCGGCGCCGGCGACGGCGAGGGCGGTGACGCGACCGTCGGTGGTGGTCAGTCTCACGCGGTGACCGGCGGAATGGACCAGGGAGAGCGGGAGGCCGTCGTCGGTGCGGTCGATGGTCAGGGCGTGACCGCCTCGGTCGGTGACGGAGGCCAGCCAGGCGGTTCCGTCGCCGCCGGGTTCACTGCCGGGCGGGGCGGTGAAGTGGCGGGTCAGGCCGGTGTCGGGGTCGGTGAGCGTGTAGTCACCGTCGGGATCGCGCGCGAGGAGGGCGCGGGTGGCGCCCGTTTCGTGGTGGGTGGGGACACCGGGGACGGGGTGCGGGTAGGTGATCAGCAGGCCGTCGGCGCTCACGTGGACCACGCCGACCGGGTCGATGGCCAGGCGTTCGTCGACGGTGCAGGTCCAGGCCGGGCCGAGGAAGTGGCCGGCCGCGCAGCCGGATTCGGTGCGACGGGTGAAGGCGAGCGGCAGGATGCCCGGGATCGCGAGATCCGTCTGCGGGAGGAACATGCGGCCGGAGGCCAGGTCGACGGGGTCGGTGCCGTCGGTGGTGCGGGTCGAGTCGGGGCGGTCGTGGGCGCCGTCCGGTGCGTCGTCGACGAGGTTGCGCAGTCGGGCGGCGTCCGCGGCGTCGGCGGTGAGGCGTACGGCCTTGACAGCGGCGCCGCCCCCGCCGGTGGCCACGGTCAGCGCGGCATCGGGCACCAGGCGGCCGAAGCCCTCATAGGGGTCCTTCATGAAGTCGCTGATCATCTGCCTGCCGGTGCCGACCGGATCGTTCGCGGCGACGACCAGCCCCGCGGCCAGGCTGTTGAGGCTGGTGGCGTACTCGGCGGGGTGGGTGATGTTGTAAGGGTCCAGCGGGTTGATCCCGCGGACGAAGTTGAGCAGTCCCGCCGTGCCCTTGATGATCCCGCCGCCGACATGGTCGCCCATGATCTGCAGCTCCGCGAGGCCGCCGATCGCCTGCTCCGCGTACGACGGCTTCTGCGGAGCCTTGTCCCGGGCGGCTCGGACCGAGGAGCGGGCGGTCTCCGCGGCCGTGTTCCGCTGCGTACGGGCTTCGGTCAGGATGTCCTGCGCCTCCTGCATCAGCTTCTTGCCCGGGTCCTCGAACGTCGGCGCGGGACAGGGCGGCAGCGTGGACGGGTCACGCCGGTCGGCGGGCTGCGCGTTGTAGCGGTCGACGGCCCCGTTGTAGGCGTCGACCTTCTTGCGGTGGGCGTCAGCGGCCTCCTCCGAGGCTTTGACACCTTCCTTCCACTTGTCGATCGCCGTCTGCGCCTGCGTCTGCGCCCATGTCACCGTCCCGGCGAACGCCTCCAGAGCGGCGGCCGCCTCCTCCACGGCGTCCGCGCCGGTAAACCACTTCGGCGGCTGCGTCGTCACGGCCTTGCGCAGGGCCTCGGCCGTCTCGCCCTTGAGCTGCGAGGAGTCCAGGCCCTTCAGGCCGCTTCCGGCGTCGTCGAAGGCCGTCTGGAACGCGCGCAGTGTCTGTGCGGTGGACCGGATCTTGTCCGGGCTGCCGTAGACGAGCTTCGTCTTGTCCTCGGTCTGCCCGAGGTCCATCTCGTCGACCTCGGCGCCCATCCGGTTCGCGACCGAGCGCGACTGTTCGCGCACCCAGTCCGCGCCGGACTCCCAGCCGACGTCGTCGAGCCGGTCCGCGGTCCAGTTGCCCGCGTCCTCGACCCGGTTGCCGGCCCACTCCACTCCGTCCTCGACCACGTTCTCGACGGAGTCCGGCGTGATGTCCTTGATGAAATCGCCGATGCCCATGTTCAGCTGCCCCCGTGTTCACCCTGCTGCGTCTGCCGGGCGCGTTCCTCCGGCGACGGGCCGAACGTGTCGTCCAGAGCCCGGTTCCATTGGTCGTCGGAGATGCCGAGCGCGTCGGTGAGGATTTCCGAACGCTGCCCGCCCTGCCCTTCGGTCATGACGGTGCGGCCGGTGTCCTTCCAGGTCTGCTCCATCTCCGCACCGGCCCGCTCGAACGACTCCGCGCTCCAGTCCGGGTCGAGGTAGTCCGGGGTGAACACGTCTCCCCAGCCCTGCTGGGTGATCTCCTCCTCAGAGGCGTGCGGGTTGCCGCCCATCACGGAGTTGAGGCCCACCTTCAGCGTGCCCGCGATGTACTGGTCGTGCTCCCACTGCGTGCCCGCTGCCAGGCCCAGCCGGTGGGAGAGCGCGCTCGCGTCGCTGACCAGGGCGCGCACTCCCCACTCCCAGCGCTCGCAGAAGTCCTCGAAGTCCACCGACAGGCCGTGGTGCCCGGCCTCCATCCCCGTCATCGACAGCTCCGAGAAGCCCTTGCCCATGACCGACCCCGTGGCGCCGCCCAGCTCACCGAGCTCGTCGATGACCGCGCCCACGCCCCGCGTGAATCTCGCGACGGCCTCCCGGCCGAGCTTGATGTCCAGCCCGTCCTCGCTCACACCCGGCTCCCTTCCCGGGCGCCCACGGCGGCGGCGTCCGGGACGATGCCCGCGACCGGCGGGAAGAACATCGACCCGTCTTCGGAAGCGATGTCCACGGCCACACCCGCGGGCTCGCCCAGCGACGGCACGACCTCGTCGACGAGACGGGCGCCCAGCAGCGCCGCGTAGTCCATCGGCCGGTCACCGCTTCCCTGCCGAAGGGCGAACCGGGCCAGCGCGGTCTCGTCGGTGAAGGCGCAGATCCAGCGCACTCCGCCCGAGTGCGCCGACCACAAGCCCCCACCATCGATCGGCACCAACAGGACGGCACGCCGCATCTCACCGACCATGGCCCGAGGGTCGCCCACACCCGCTCGACGCTCGGCGATCCGCTCCGCCAGCGCTGTCCCTGCCCGCTCCATGAGTACCTCTCACATCCCCTGCTGATCGTGGAAACCGTAGATCAGGACGCGTGCGGCGGTGCCGACGGTTCTCCTGCAGAGGGCGGAGGCGCCTACTCCGGTACCGCGCCCAGCGTTTCGAGGACTCCGTAGACGCCGACGCACAGGATGGCGATGCTGCTGACGACCAGGGCCGCGGTCAGCCACGGGTTGTTGCGGAAGCGGGGCGGTACTCCGGTGTAGCGCAGTCGCCAGACGGCGACGACCACGGCGAGCAGGAAGATCCCGCCTCCGATGCCGCCGATCTGCACCATCAGCACGGGCGACTGCACCCACAGGAAGAAGACGGTCCACAGCAGGGGCAGGCACCAGGTGAGGATGCGGATGGTGCGAGTACGGGAGCGGACGTCGCTCCAGTCGATGACGCCGAGCAGGCCTAGCGTGTTGGTCCACAGCCGGGGCACGGACGCCGTGGAGCCGATGAGGGTGGAGAAGAGGACGGCGAGGGCTCCGAAGAGGAACAGGTACTCCGCCCAGGGGCCCATGGTGTCGGTGTAGATGCGCGAGAGCGTCGTGATCATCTCGTTGCCCTCGGGCACGAGGCCCTGCGGGTGCAGCACGGACGCGCCGATGACGTAGAAGGACAGGGTGCACAGCACGCAGACGGCCAGGCCGGCCAGCGCGTCCAGGCGCATCACCTTGATCCAGCCCTCGGCACGACGGGCCCGCTCCTCGCTGCCGTCGTCGGGGCCGGTCCAGCGGGCGTAGCCCTTCTCCAGGCACCAGTAGGTGTACGTCGTCATCTCGTCGGCGCCGACACCGGTGATGCCGAAGACCGCGAGGGCGATGCCGACGGTGCCGGCCGGGATCTCGAAGCCGAAGCCGCTGCCCAGGTCGTCGGTGCCGTAGCCGAACTCGGTGCCGGGCAGACCGACCGCGAGGCTGACCGTGACGAGGGTGAAGACGACGACGGATACCAGACAGGCGCGTTCCACGAGGCTGTACTTGCCGGACTGCAGCAGCAGGATGGCGGCGAGGGTGACGACCACGGCCCACAGCGCCAGGGACCCCCAGCTGAGCGGCTCGCCGACTATCGGCCACAGCACCGAGCACGCCGCCGCCGTACCGCCGATGATGCCTCCGCGCTGGAACATCTTGGCGAAGTCCATGCCGATCCACAGCCAGTTGATCCAGCCCAGGCGGCCGATGCGCGGGCCGACCTCGCGGTAGCCCTCCAGCGCGGTGCGCCCGTTGAGTATGGTCCAGCGGGCCAGTTCCATCTGGACCCAGACCTTGACCGCGGTCGAGACGATCACCAGCCACAGCAGTGCGAAGCCCGCTTCGGCGCCGAGGGCGGTGGTGGTGATCAGTTCTCCGGAGCCGACGACGGCGGCCGACAGGACGAAGCCGGGTCCGAGATGCCGGAGCCGGTCACGGAAGACCGTGGGTGCCGGTCGGGCGTCCTCGGGGCGCAGGGCGTACGGATCGGCCTGCGCGTGCTCCGCCTTGGCGGCGGTGGCGGTGGTCGACATGGCGGTGTTCCTTTGCTGGATCCGGCGTCGTCGCCGGAGCGGAAGGCCAAAAGGGCGGGTGGGGGCAGTGGGGTCAAGGGGGGGGCTTGGATCGGCGGCCGAGGTCAGCGGGCCGCGTGGTGCGGGGACTCGCCGGCGAGGACGCGGAGGATGTCCTCGGCGACCATCAGGCCCATCGCGCGGTTGGCCTCCGGGGTGCAGGCGGCCATGTGGGAGGTGAGGGTCAGCCGGGGGGCCGTGCGCAGGACGTGGCCGTCCGGGAGGGGCTCGACGGCGAAGGCGTCGAGCGCGGCGGCGGCCAGGTGACCGGAGTGCAGGGCGGCGGCCAGCGCGGCGTCGTCGACCAGGCCGCCGCGGGCGGCGTTGACGAGGATCGCGCCGGGCTTCATGGCGGCCAGCCGGGCGGCGTTCAGCAGCGGTTCTCCGGTGGGCGGCAGGTGCAGGGTGACGACGTCGGCGTGGGCGAGGAGCGCGTCGAGCGTGACGGGTTCGGCGTCCGCCTCGGTGACCGCGTCGCCGGGGACGTACGGGTCGTGGGCGAGCACCCGCATGCCGAAGGCGCTCGCGTAGCCGGCGACGAGTCGCCCGATCCGGCCGAAGCCGACCACTCCGATCGTCCTGCCGTGCAGTTCCGGGCCGAACAGCTTGGGCCAGCCGCCCTCGACGACGGCGGTGTGGGAGGCGCTGATCCGGCGAGTGGCGTCGAGGACGAGCCCGAAGGTGAACTCGGCGACGGCCCGCGCGTTGGAGCCGGGCGCGCAGACGACGGGGATGCCGCGGTCGCGGGCGGCGGCCAGGTCGATGGTGTCGGTGCCGACGCCGTGCTTGGCGATGACCTTCAGGCGCGGGGCCGCGTCCATGACCTCGGCGGTGACCGGGTCCATGCCGGCGACCAGCGCGTCGGCGCCGGCGATCCGCCGCAGCAGCTCGTCGTGTGGCAGGGCGCGGTCCTCGTAGGGGCGGACCGGGCCCGCGCCGCCGTCCGCGAGCAGGGTCCAGGGGTCCGGCGAGTGCCGGGCGAACGTGGGGGTGGTGATGAGCGTGGTGCGGCCCCGGCCCGGTGTGCTCATTTCCCGTCCTCCTCGCGCGCGGCGTCGAGGTGCGCGGCGGCGGCCTGCTGAAGGTGGACCACGTCGGCGGCCACGGAGGCGAAGGTGAAGCCCTCGGAGAGCCGGCGGGCGGCGCTCGCACCGTCGCCGTTGTGGATGCCCGCGGCGATGCCGGCGGCCTCGGCGGCCTTGCGGATCCGGGTCAGGGCCCGCTCGAACTCCTCGGCGACGTCCGGGTCGGTGGAGGTCTTGCCGCCGATGGCCAGGCGCAGGTCGGACGGGCCGACGTAGATACCGTCGAGGCCCGGGGTGGCGCAGATCTCCTCGACGTTCGCGAGCCCGTCCGCGGTCTCGATCATGGCGAGGACCGCGGTCTGCTCGTGGGTGTCGGCCGGAGCGGGGCCGATGCGCAGCTGGGCGCGCATGGGACCGTAGGAGCGGCGGCCGTGCGGCGGGTACCGCACCGCGGCGACCGCGTCGGCCGCGTCCCGGGCCGTGTCGACGAGCGGCACGATGACGGCGGTGGCTCCCGCGTCGAGCGCACGGCCGATGTAGGTCGGATCATTGGCTTCGACGCGCACCATGCCGACGGCGGTGGAGCCGCGGGTGTCGGTGGCGATCAGGTTGTTCAGCAGGCCCTGGTAGCCGAACAGGCCATGCTGGGCGTCGAAGGCCAGGTAGTCGTAGCCGACCCGGGCGAGACGCTCGGCGGCGACGGGCGAGTCGAGCAGCGACCAGTAGCCGATGAGGCGCTGGCGGTCGCGCAGTGCGGCGGTGAAGTGCGCGGCGGTGGTCATGAGGGGTCTCCGGACTTCTGAGGGCGGTGGGTCAGCGGTCGCAGGCGCGTCAGCGGCTGGGGCGGCGCGCGCCGGCGGCTGGGGCGCGCGTCAACGGTCGCAGGCGCGTCAACGGTCACAGGCGCGTCAGCGGTTGTAGGCGGGCATCGGGCCGCGCAGCGCGGCACCCACCGCGTCGCAGGCGGCGGTCACGTCCGCGGGCAGCGGTCCCGCCTGCGCGGCGGCGATGTTGGCCCGCAGGTGTTCCGGCCGTGAGCCGCCGAGCAGCAGCGCGTCGGTGGAGGGGCGGTCCAGCAGCCAGCGCAGGGCGAGGTCGGTGAGGGGGAGGACCGCCTCGTCGGCGATCGCGGCGAGGCGGCCGACGGCGGCGAAGAGGTCCTCGTTCCAGTAGCGCTGCCGGTACATCGCGGCGAGCTTCGAGTCGCCGAAGCGGCCCGCGGCGGGGTCGGCGTCGAAGCGGTGCCGGCCGGTGAGGAGGCCGCCGCCGAGGGGGTTGTAGACCACGGTGCGCAGACCGCTCACCGCCGCGTACTCGACGTACTCCTCCTCGATCCGGCGAGCGAGGAGGTTGTGCAGCTGCTGCGCGACGACGGGCCGCGGGGCGCCGACCTCGTCGGCGGTGCGGCACAGTTCGGCGATCTGCCAGGCGGCGTGGTTGGACACGCCGAGTGCGCGGATCTTCCCCTCCGCGAAGAGCTCCGCCACGGTCGTGAGGGTCTCGGCGAGCGGTGTACGGCGGTCCGGCTGGTGCAGGTAGAAGAGGTCCACGTGGTCGGTACCGAGCCTCTTGAGGCTGCCCTCGAGCGCGGCACGGAGGCCGGCCGGGGAGAGCGGGGCGTGCTCACCCTGGTCGGGGTGCGGGATGCCGGCCTTCGTGGCCAGCACGATCCGGTCCCGGCGCCCGGGCAGCAGTTCGGCGAGGATCCGCTCGCTCTCGCCCCCCGCGTAGCCGTTGGCCGTGTCCACGCCCGTGAGGCCCGCGTCGAGCGCGGTGTCCAGCATGGCGGCGGCGCCCGCGTGGTCGACGGTGTCGCCGAAGGTCATGGTGCCCAGCACCAGGCGGGACAGGGGGACGGGGACCTGTGGGAGCTCGATTCCCTGTGGGCCGGGGCCAGGGCTGGTGCCGGTGCTCACGCGCTGTTCCTTCCGAGTGCGGATGCCGTGCCGTGGCGCCCTTCCAGGAGTGGCGGTGCGGGGACGACGGCCGTTTGTCGCGGTGGAGGAACGCTCGCACGACTGCGCGTTCTACGCAAGAGTCTCGCGCGAATCACGCAAGCTGTGCCATCATCGGAGCACTGCGGACGCCCAGGCCACGGGTGCCGCGCGACCGCCCGTGCGCACCGGCGCCGGGCTGCGGAGGAGGTTCGCGTGTGCCGTCGGGACGCCATCCCAGTCGTCGCGCTCGCCGATGACCTGTCAGGGGCGGCGGAGGTGGCCGCGCTGCTGCGGCTGCCCGGACGTCTGACACTGCACCCAGCCGACCTCGCGGTATCTCCCGCCGCCGGGGAGTCGGTGGTGGTGGACCTCGACTCCCGGTACCTGGACGACGCCGCCGCGGCCGCCGCCGTGCGCAGCGTCCTGCGCGGGACGCGCACGCCGGCCGGAACACCACTCGTGGCCGGGGCGGGAGGCGTCACCGGCGACCGGGTGGGCGACCTCGCGGTGCCCGGCACGGCGTTGCGTCCGGGCTCGGGCGGCGAGGACCCTCGCGCGTTTCGCGCAGCCAACTCCGCTTCGCCACCCGGTCGTACGCTCTGGTACAAGAAGTGCGACTCGCTGTTGCGTGGCGCGGTGGGCGCGGAGGCCGTCGCCTTCGCCGAAGGGGCCGAGGTCCTGGTGATCGCGACGGCTCTGCCCACCGCGGGGCGCGTGGTGCGCGACGGTGTGGTCCTGGTCGACGGGGTGCCGCTGCACTCGTGCGCGGCCTGGCGGGCCGAGGAGCGCCCGGCTCCCCGTTCCGTCGCCGAGGCCCTGGCACCGCTGCCGACCGAGGATGTGCCGGTGGCGGCCGTACGTCTCGGGCCCCGAGCACTTGCGGCGCGGTTCCGGGAGATGGCGGCCCGTGGGCGGCATCCCGTGTGCGACGCGGAGACCGACGCCGACCTGACGGTGATCGCCACGGCGGCGGCGCTGCTCGGGCCGGGTTGCCGGCTCCTGGGCAGTGGCGGTCTGGCGGACGCGCTGGGCCGGCGCATCGGGTCGCACCCGCCGGCGCCGGACGGGAGGGTGGTGCCCGCGCCACCGGAAACGGCTACGGGGCGGGAAACGGTCGGCCGACGGGAAACGCCCCCGGCACCGCGAGCGGGCGCGGTACCGGAAACCCCCGCGACACCGGAAAGCCCCGCAGCACCGGGAGCGGGCACGGCACCGGAAGCCCCCGCCGCGTCACTAGGGGGCGCGGCACCGCGTACGCCCGCCACGCCGACAGCCGCCGGAGTGCCGGAAGCCGGGCTCCACGAGCGGCCCCTCCTCGTCGTCGCCGGGAGTGCGGAGCCCGGTGTGGTGGCGCAGGTCGCTCGGCTCGTGGCGGTCGGCGCCCGCCATATACCGCTTTCGCCCGAGGAGTTGGCGGGACCGACCCCCGTCTCGCTGCCGGAGCTCGACTTCGGCACGGTCACCGTGGTCTCCGTCGACGGATCCGGCGGCGTCCGGTCCGGCGCGGCACGCTCGATCGTGGCGGGCCTGGCCCGTGCCGTGGCGGCGCTGCCGACCCGCCCGGACCTCGTCCTGACCGGGGGCGAGACGGCCCGCCGGGTGCTCGACTCGATGGGCGTGTCCACGCTGTGGCCCGTCGGCGAGATCCACCACGGTGCCGTGCACTGCCGGACCGCCGACGGCCGGTCGGTCGTCACCCGTCCCGGGAGCTTCGGCGGCCCGGACTCGTTCCACCGCATCGCGGCGGCGCTCCGCCCCCGCCTGCTGCCCCCGCCTGCTGCCCCACCCGCACTCCCGTCACCGCCCGAACCCCCGTCACCGCCCGAACCCCCGCCACCGCCCGCACTCCCGTCACCGTCCGCGCCTCCGTCACCGTCCGCATCCCCACCGCCGGCCCCACCCGTCATGCCGTCCTCTCCCTCTCAACAAGGAGTCACCCAGTGAACGCGCAGCAGCCCCTCCCCCTGATCGGTCTCACCATGGGCGACGGCGCCGGTATCGGACCCGAGGTGATCGTGCCCGCCGTACTGGACCCCGCGACACTGAGCCGGTGCCGGCCGGTGGTGATCGGTGACGCCGCGCGGCTGCGGGAGGCGGCCCGGATCCTCGGGACCGACTGCGAGATCGTGGCCGTGCCGACGCCGGCCGCCGCCGAGTTCACGCCCGGCCGGATCAACGTCATCGACCTCGGACTGCTGCCCGCGGACCTGCCCTGGGGCGAGTTGTCCCCCGAGGCGGGCAACGCCGCCTACGAATACATCAAGCTGGCCGCGGAACTGGCTCTCGCGGGAGAGATCGACGGTATCTGCACCGCCCCCCTCAACAAGGAGGCGCTGCACGCCGCCGGTCACGTCTTCCCCGGCCACACCGAACTGCTCGCCCACTTCACCGGGGTCGAGGAAGTGTCGATGATGCTCTCCACCGAGAAGGTGAAGGTCATTCACGTCACCACCCACATCGGCCTGATCGACGCGGTCAACCGCATCGAGCCCGGCCTGGTCGAGCGGACCGTACGCCGCGGGCACGACGCCCTGGTCCGCACGGGACTGGCCGAACCCGTCATCGGCGTCTGCGGCATCAACCCGCACGCGGGCGAGAACGGGCTGTTCGGGTACGGCGAGGAGGAGGAGAAGATCGTCCCCGCCCTGGAGAAGGTGCGCCGCGACGGCATCGACGCCCGTGGTCCCCTCCCCGCCGACACGGCCTTCTTCCTGGCCTCCCGCGGCGACTACGACCTCATCGTGGCGATGTACCACGACCAGGGCCACGGCCCGGTCAAGGTCCTCGGCATCGAGGCGGGCGTCAACCTCACCGTCGGCCTCCCCGTGATCCGTACCTCCGTCGACCACGGCACGGCCTTCGACATCGCCGGTACGGGGAAGGCGGAGGCCGGTAGCATGATCGAGGCGCTGCGGCAGGCCGCCGAGATGTCCACCGCCCGCTGAACCGACGTACCGCTAAGGACACTTGATGCCGCCCACCGCTTCGCAGGACCGGCGCGAAGAGATCCTGCGACTCGCCACCACCTCCGGCCTGGCCAGCGTCGAAGAACTCTCACAGCACTTCGACGTGACCGCCTCCACCATCCGCCGCGACCTCGCCCGGCTCACCGCCGACGGCCGGCTGGCCCGCACCTACGGCGGGGCGATGGCGCTGAACGCGCATCCGGAGGCGTCGCTGCGCCAGCGCACGACGGAGGCGTACGCGCAGAAGCGGGCCATAGCCCGATGGGCGGCGGCCCAGATCCAGCCGGGCGAGACCGTGCTGCTGGACGCCGGGTCGACGGTCGGGGCACTGGCCCACGAGCTGCGCACGGCGAACGACCTCACGGTCGCCACCACCGGCCTGACGGCGCTGCATGAGCTGGCGGACGTCGAGTCCGTGCATGTGGAGTGCCTCGGCGGGACGTTGCGCCCGCTCAGCCAGGCCTTCGTCGGCCCGCTGACCGAGGCGGCGCTGGAACGGATGACGTTCGACCGGGTCTTCCTGTCCGCGGACGGTGTGACGGCGGACGGCGGGATCTGCGAGGCGGATCTGCGGCAGACCCGGCTGAAGGAGCTGATGGCCCGCCGGGCCGCCCGCGTCTACGTGCTGGCCCATGCGGCAAAGCTGGGCCGGGCCCCGTTCCACGCCTGGGCCGCGCTGCCGCGCGGCTGGACCCTGGTCACGGACGCCTCGGCGACGGACGCCGACGTGGCGGCGTTCACCGAGCGTGGTACGCGGGTGGTGCTGGCCGATCCGGTGGCGGATTGAAACGGAATCGGCCCGAGCCGAAGGGCCCGGGCCGGCCGTCGCACTGTCGCTCCCGGAAGCCATCGAAGCCAACCTGCTGCCCACCGGGTCACGATGACGGAGCCCGGCTGAGCGGGCCACGACGACGGACAACCGCTCGTATGGCGCGGGGCTCTACTTGAGGGTGTCGAGGTCGATCGCCCCGGCCATGGCCCGGTACCCGGCGGGGCTGGGGTGCAGGTGGTCACCCATGTGCAGCCCGTCCGGCAGCCGGCCGGTGCCCTCGGGGTCGAGCGCGCGGTCGAAGTCGGCCACCGCGTCGTACTCCCCACCGGTGCGGATCCATTCGTTGACCTCGTCGCGGATCGCCTCGCCGTCGGCGGACCAGGTGGCCGAGCCGCCCCAGGGGAGCAGGGTGGCCCCGACTGTTCTCACCCCTCGGGCGTGCGCGGCGCGGATCAGTGTCCGATGGCCGGCGACGAGCCGCTCCGCGGTCACCGGCGGGTCGTCGCCGTCCGCCCCGCACATCCGGTCGTCGTGCAGTTGTATGTCGTTGATGCCGATCAGGACGATCGCGGTACCGATCCGGGGCTGTTCGAGCACATCGCGGGCGAATCGGGAGACTCCCGCGTCACCGCCGCAGGCCGAGTCGGTGAGCAGCTTGTTGGAGCCGATCCCGGCGTTCAGCACCGGACGGGACCGGCCTGCGGCCAGGAGCCGTTCGGCGAGCGCATCGGGCCAACGGTCGTCGCCGTCGACGGTGGCCCCGAACCCGTCGGTGATCGAATCGCCGAATGTCACGACCGCGTCCGGCCGGGGACGTACGTCGGCGACCTCGACGCCCTCCAGGTAGTACCAGGACCCGAACCCGGACTCCACGCTCTCGGTGAAGGCGGTCGCCGAGGTGTCCTGGTGGTGGTCGCCGGTGGCGCGGTAGGAAGTGGTCATCGAGACCTGGTGGTAGCTGGCCGGGCCGGTGGCGCCCTTGAAGTAGAGGGTGATCGTGAGCCGCTCCCGCGGGTCGGTGGGGAACGCGATCGGATCGCTGACGATCCCGCCTCGGGCGGGCAAGGCGGCTGAAGGCAAGCCTGCGAACCGCAGGGTGCGGATCGTACCGGGCCGCACGGCCGCGCCGTCGGCGGTCCGTCCGACACAGGCTCCGGTCAGGTGCAGCGGTGAGTCGCCGTACGCGTTCGACAGCCGGATCCGCAGCTTCGAGCCGCCCGTGTTGACGCGGATCACCTGGCGCACCGACTGGTCCTCGAAGCCCTGTTCGGCCCAGGTCGGGAACCAGGGCGCGCCGGAAGGACGCATGATCGCCGCCGTCCAGGCCCCGTCCCAGCGGTCCGTGGCGGCGAGGGCATCGGCGGCTGCGGGCACGCCCGCCGTGAGGGAGGCAGAGGTGGTGGAGGTGGAGGACATGGGAATTCTCCTTCTTGTGTGCGACTCAGGTCTTCGACGAAAGCGGCAAGTGCGGAAGTCGAAGGAGAGCCGGCCCCGGGACGGAAATCGGGGGAAGACGTCCGTCCCGGGGCCGGCCGCTTCCAGGGGGACTACTCGGCCTTCGCCGGACGCCACTGCTCGGCCGGCGAGACGCCGGGCAGCGGCCTGCCGATCAGCGCGAGCGGGATGAAGAAGTTGACCTGCCCGATCACCATGGCGAGCGTGGCCAGCGCAGTGGCGTCGTAGTGCTCGGCCGCCCGCGCGTACAGGTCGTCGGGGACACGCTCCCCGTGCGGGTCGGGCGTGAGCACGGCCTCCACCAGCTCCAGTGCCACCCGCTCGGCCTCGGTGAAGTAGGGAGCGTCCCTCCAGGAGGCCACCGCGGTGATCTTCTCCTCCGGCACCTTCGCGCGGCGCAGGTTGCCGGTGTGCAGCACCGTCAGGTACGTGTTCGCCACGAGCTGCCCGGCACGCAGGTGGACCAGGCAGACGGTGCTCCTCGGGACCGCGCCGTTCCCGGCGATCTTGAACAGGGCGGCGCTGACGTCGCCGAGTTGGGGCACCAGCTGCTGCGGGTCGGAGAACCGGACGGTGACGGCGTCGGACTTGAGCGAAGTCGCGTTCGAGTTCGCGTTCATGGAGGGTGTCCCTTCGTAACTTCGGATACGCAGGTGTTTCGCACCCGCTTGATCTGCTGCTGCACCTCACTGACGACGCGCAACGGGTAAAGGTGACCGACTGGGCCGGATGTCTTTCCGGGACTTTCACCCCGGGGCGGTTGCCGTCTGCCCACCGCACAGGTCGGCCCCCTTCCGATGCCCGGAGTCATCGGAAGGGGGCCGCCGTAGGTGAGCAGATCAGTCCTCGGTGGAAGCGAGGTCGAGCCGGGTCAGGCGTTCGGGGTCGGAGAGGATGTCGATGGCGGCGATCCTGCCGTCCGCGACGGTGAAACTCATGACGGAGAGCAGTTCGCCGCCGACGGTGTTGACCAGCCCGGCGAGACCGTTGACCAGCGCGGGGTGAGTGGTTGCGGCGGTGGCCATGCGCTGGAAGGTGGCGGCCTGGCCGGCGACGGCGGTGGCGCCGCTGATGACCCGCATGCCCCCGGTGAGGACGCCGCCGTCCGCGCGCAGCACCACGTCCGGATCGAGAAGTGCCAGCAACCCGTCGAAGTCGCCGCCGCGTGCGGCTGCCAGGAAGGCGTCCACCACCCGCCGCTGGTCGGCCGGGTCCGGGTCCGGCGGCGGGGTCGCCCCACGGACCCGCTGCCGGGCCCGGCTGGCGAGCTTCTTCGCCGTGGCGGGCGTGCGGTCGACGATCGGCGCGATCTGCTCGAACGGCAGCCCGAACAGGTCGTGCAGGACGAACGCCAGCCGTTCCGTCGGGCTGAGCGATTCCAGCACCACCAGCAGCGCCAGCCCGACCGAGTCGGCCATCAGCGCCTGCTGCTCGGGGTCGGCCACGTCCGCCCGGCTGACCACCGGGTCGGGCAGCCGCGCCTCCAGCGGCTGCTCGCCCCGGCGCTTGCGCGCGCGGAGCATGTCCAGGCAGACCCGGCCGACCACGGTGGTCAGCCAGCCGCCGAGATTGTCGACCTGGCGCCCCTCTGACCGGGTCAGCCGCAGCCACGTCTCCTGTGTCGCGTCGTCCGCCTCGGCAAGCGAACCGAGCATGCGGTACGCGACCGCCTTGAGGTGGGGACGTTGCTCCTCGAACTGAGCGGCCAGGAAGTCGGAGGGGTTCACGGTCACACGGTCCTTTCCACGGCGGGTGTCGTACCCTCTGACGCTCCGAACCCGCCGAAGGTGACAGGACCGCGGTCCGGAAGTTCCCCCACGGGCGATGACTTCGCTCCGATGCGGGAGTCTTCTCCTCAACGCCCGTGCCGGCACCGCTCGTTCCGGCTCCCGGGCAGCCCTACTGTGACAGGAGACGCTCCCGCATGACTGACCCGAGAACGGCAACGGACCACAACCGGCGTACTGACGTCTGGCCCTTGATCCACGCTGAGCGGACTGCGCTGGCGGCTGATCTCGCGGACCTGACCGACGAGCGGTGGGCGACCTCGTCACTGTGCGCCGGACTGACGGTGCGCGAGGTACTGGCGCACCTCACCGCGGGGGCGAGCCTCAACACCCTGCGGTGGCTGGCGGGTGTGGTCCGGTGCCGGTTCGACTTCGACAAGCAGGTGGCAGTACGGCTGGCGGAGCAGTTGGGTCCCGCCCCGGCCGGGACGCTGGAGAGATTCCGGCGCACGGCACTGAGCACGACCAAGCCTCCCCTCCCTGCCGTGGCCATGCTCGGCGAGACCATCGTGCACGGAGAGGACATCCGGCGTCCGTTGGGCATCGACCGGGACTACCCGATCGACGTGGTCACGCTGGTGGCCGAGTACTACCGGGGCTCGGACCTCGTGGTCGTCGCCAAGGGGCGTATCGGCGGCCTCGAACTCGTCGCGGACGACAGCCCCTTCAGGGCCGGTTCCGGGCCGCGCGTCTCCGGTACCACCCTGGCCCTGGTCATGGCGATGACCGGGCGCTCGACGTACTGCGACGACCTCGAAGGCGATGGTGTCGAACTCCTGCGCAGCCGCTGCGGGGTGGCGTGACAGTGCTCAGGCTACTGATGTCCCGGCCCCGCCCCCGACTGCCGTGACACGCCGCCAAGGTTACCTACCACCCGGTGGGTAACGGCGTCGGAGTCTCGCTGCACCGCCTGCCGGGCACCGGCGCGCGCTCCGCCGGGAGGTATCGGCTTCGAGCGCTTGAGGGGCGGCAAGACCACCATCGGCCGCGCGGTCCTCGGCCTGGTCCCGTCGCCTCCGGAACCGTCACCTTCGACGGTGAACGCGTCGACACGGCGAGCACCGCCCGCCGTCGCGCGCTGAGCCACGAGCTCCAGGTCAGCTTCCAGGACCCCTACACCTCGCTGAACCCGGCGCGGACCATCGGCGACACCCTCTCCGAGCCCCTCCTCGCCCGGGGGATCGACGCCCGCGACGCCCGCGGCAGGGTCGACGGCCTCCTGGAGCAGGTCCGGCTGCCGGGCGACGCCGCCGGCCGACTGCCGCGTGAGTTCTCCGGCGGCCAGCGGCAGAGGGTCGCCCGCGCCCTGGCCCTGCGGCCCCGTCTCGTCGCCTGCGACGAACCGGTCTCCGCGCTCGACCTCACCACGCAGGCGACCGTGCTCGGTCTCCTCCTGGACATCCAGGAGGAGACCGGGGTCGCCTACCTCTTCGTCTCCCACGACCTGGCGGTCGTCCGGCGCATGAGCCACCGCGTCGCCGTGATCCACCACGGCGGGATCGTCGAGACCGGAGACGCGGACACACTCACCCGCACGCCACACCCGGACCCTCCTGCTGTCGTCCCCCGTCGCCGACGTCACCGAACAACGCAGGCGCCGGGAGCGGCGAGCAGCTCTCGCCAAGTGCGAGTGAGCCCGGGGCGGACGCGCGCGGAAGAGTCCCCGCCCCGGGGCTCGCGCCGCGGCCCCGGGTGACGTCAGTCCGTACCGCCCGGCGCCGCGGTCCGTCCGGACGTCCGGCAGTAACCCCGCTCGAACGCAGCCCAGAAATCCTCGTCGATCCCCGTGTCGGTGAATGAGCTCCAGGTGGTGTGGGCGACGAGTTGCTCGCGCCCGTCACGGCTGTTGAGTGCGTAGGTCAGGTAACCGGGTGCGGCGCCGCCGTGGCCGTACGCACGGCCGCAGTCGGTGGCGTAGACGTAGATGCCCAGGCCGTAGGCGACGGCGGGCGGGGCGGCAAGGAGCACATGGAACGCATTGAGGCCATCACCTGAGCCCGTCATGGATTCCCTCTACGCGGCATGCCTGGATCGATATCGAGGGACGAGATCTACGGACCGAACCTCTCGTGTCCGAGAGTCGACCGATTGATGAGCAAGATCGGTAAGTGCCGGCGCGCGACCGGATCGACGCCGGATCATGCCCATGAAACGGTGTCCGAATGTCGACTTACTCAAGAAGTTGAGGAGCACCATTTTCTGGACGATCTGGCAGGTGCAGCCGCCCCAGGACGACGAGACCGCCGAGCTCCTCGCCCCCGTTCCGGCCGTACGGACCGGGGCAGCCTCGTGGGATAGGCACGCGTGTCCACCCAGGGGCAGTTGCTCGACCGGCCGTCCGGCCTGCGCAAGCGCGGCGTCAGCTTCACCTAGCCGTACTGACCGGAGACGTTGATCGACGGCTGGTCGTCTTTACCGAAGTTGCTGGCGAGCCAGAGCTCGATGGAGTCGAACGGAAAGTTCTGAGGGTGATGCGACCCTGGGATGATGGTCGCTGCCTGCATCCGGTCGAGCCGGAAGAGACGCCAGTCCTCGCGGCGGGTGTCGTACGCAACCAGGTACCAGTGCCGCTGGCGAAGCAGGTGGCGGTAGGGCTCTACCGTGCGTTGGGAGTGGCGGCCGTCCTGGTCGACGTAATCGAAGCGGATGCTGGCGCCCGTGGCTACGGCGTCGGCGAGGGTGCCGACGAGCGCCCAGTCGACGGGCGCTGGGTCCTCGTGGAGGATCTGGGTGGAGATAGCGGTTGCTGCGGCGCGCCGGCGCAGGGTGGGCGGGAGTATCTGCTCCAGTTTCGATCGGGCTGCGGTGACCGATGGGTCACCAGGTGCCCAGGCTTCGAGCACCAGCAGACTCGTGATGATTGTCGAAACCTCATCGGGACTGAGCAGCAGCGGTGGAATCTTCGTGCTCGGGCGCAAGCGGTAGCCGGCGCCGGGGCCTGGCCGTGATTGCACGTCGTAGCCCAGGCTACGGAGGCGTTGGGCGTCACGGCGCACTGTTCGTTCGCTCACCTGCAGCCGAGCTGCCAGAGCGCTGGTGTTCCACTCACGGCCTGTCTGCAACAGCGACAGCAGTTGCAGGGTGCGAGTCGATGGCGTATCCACCTTCCCATAATCAGCGTAGATGCGGCCCAAAACAGGCCGCATCTAGTCCTAGCGTGCTTTCCGACCCCAACGGAAGGACTCGCTATGCGAATCGCGGTAACTACGCCCACCGGGAATGTCGGCCACCACCTGACACGGATGCTGGTCCGGGCTGGCGTGAGGCCGCTGCTGCTGACCCGCCGTCCGGAGCGTCTTCCCGAAACGCTGGCGCAGCACGTCGATGTGGCGCGTGCTGATTCAAGGGACCCGGACCAGGTCGTGGCCGCGACTCGCGGTGTGGATGCGATCTACTGGGTCGACCCGCCCGCTGAGTCGGCGGATCCCCTGGCCGACTATGCACGCGCCACCGACGCGATCGCGATGGCGGTCACACAGAACGGGATCGTCCGAGTCGTGTTCCAGAGCAGCGTTGGCGCGGAGAAACGCCACGGCGCCGGGGAGATCGATGGCCTTGCAGCAACCGAGGTAGCCCTGGACGGCCTCGACACTGGCGTCACCCATCTGCGGTGCGGCTACTTCTTCACCAACCTGCTGTTCGACATCGAGTCATTGAAGGTCGGCAGGATCCAGACGGTGCTCCCGTTGGACGCGTCGATGAGCTGGGTGGCCCCTCGCGACATCGCCGAAGTGGCAGCCATGGCCCTGCTCAACCGCGACTGGGAGGGCCGGCGCGTCCAGGCCGTCCACGGGCCCGAGGACCTGACCTGGTCCCAAGTCGCCGAGATTCTGACGGATGAGCTCGGTCGCGACGTCGTCGTCGACCGTGTTGCCGACGCGGAAATGTACCAGCAGTACCTCGCGGTCGGCATGCCCACGGCGATGGCCGACGCAGTCCTGGGCATGTCGACCGGGCTGCGCGATGACTTCGTTCCCGAGCAGCAGCGTTCTGTGGTGACCACGACGCCCACGACCTTGCGCGCTTGGGTACGCGACCAGCTTCTCCCGGTTGCCTGAGGCCACACAACGTCCTACTTGTCCATGTCTGACGGCCGGGGGGCGCCAGACATGATTTGGACCGTGTCCTACGTGGTGAGGCGGATGAGTCGCTTGTAGCAGCGCAGGGCGGCGGCGAGTCCGAGAAGGGCCAGGTAGTTGCGGGGGTCGCGTTCGTAGCGAGGGCTGAGCCGACGGTAGCCGGACAGCCACGACATGGTGCGCTCGATGGCCCATCGTCGTCGCCCTGATCGTTCGCTGGACTCGATGCCGTTGCGGGCGATGCGCACGCCGATCCACTTTCCACGCAGCCATCTGCGCAGGTCAGCCCGGTCGTAGGCTTCGTCCGCACGCAGACGCCGCGGCTTGAAGAACCGGCCGCGGTGGGGGGCGAGTCTCGTTTGGTGACCCTCCACCATCGGCTTCAGCCCTTCGCTGTCGTGGATGTCGCCGGCCGAGACGCCAACAAGGACAGGCAGTCCGTCCGCGTCCGACAGGACGTGCGTCTTGGAACTAGGCTTGCCCCGGGCCACGGACTCGGACCTGTGTGTTCGCCCCTTTCCAGCCCTCCCGTGGGCGGTGTCGAGGACGACGCGGGTGACGCCTCGATCTGCCCGGACCTCCGGTCCCGGATGGTCCGAGGCCGCCTTGACTCTCCAGTGGCGGGAGACATCACAGTAGGAGACATGGACGGCACGACTCTCTACTCGATCGGGGAACTCTCCCGGCGCACCGGGCTGCCGGTGAAGACGATCCGGTTCTACTCCGACGCGAACGTGGTCGCGCCGACCAGTCGCACTCCCGCCGGATACCGGCTGTACGACCTCGACGCGTTGCTTCGTCTGGAACTCGTCCGCACACTGCGCGAGCTGGGCATCGGTCTCACCATGATCCAGCAGGTGCTGAACAGCGAACTCACGGTGGCGGAGGTCGCCTCGGCGCACGCCGATGCCCTGGACGTCCAGATCCAGACGCTGCAACTGCGACGGAGTGTCCTGCGTGCCGCGGCCAGATTCGGTTCCAGTCCCAAGGAGACCACACTCATGCACAGCCTCACGCAGTTGTCAGGCGAGGAGCGCCGCCGTCTGATCGGCGACTTCATCGACGGCACTTTCGGCACGGAGGGCACCGACCCGAACGCGGCGGCCATGGTTCGCGCCGCCACTCCCGACCTGCCGGACAATCCGTCCGCCGACCAGGTCGCCGCCTGGGTGGAGCTCGCCGAGATGATCGGCGACGACGACTTCCGGGCCCGCATGCGCCGGACGGCCGGCCACCAGGCCGATCAGCTGCCGCTCGCCATCGAGAACGAAGCCGGCGACGAACTGGTGGAGTTCACCCGGCAGAGACTGGCCGAGGCCAGGGATGCCGGCATCGACCCGCTCAGCGAGGAGGCCGCACCCGTCGTCGACGATCTCGTGCGGCGATTCGCGGAGGTGTTCGCACGCGACCCCGACGCGGAGTTCCGTGACTGGATGGCCCGGCAGTTCGAGGTGGCCCACGACCCCCGCGTGGACGAGTACTGGCGGCTGGTGTGGATCGTCAACGGCTGGCAGGTGGTGCCGGGCCTGGTCCCTGTGTACTCCTGGCTCGTCCAGGCCTTGCGAAGGGATCGGGATGGGGATCGCTGAGCACAGCGCACCCGTACTGTCATGCCGTCAGCACGCTCGGCGGGTGGCCGACAGCCGGCGCCCGCCGTCTCCCCCGGGGTGACGGCACCCGGGCCGCCTTCGTGATGAGCCGGGGCACGCGTGGGGTTGCCTCCCTCCCCCGAAGGGCAGGAAGGCAACCCCGTCAATGTGCGCGAGGGATGTCAGTTGTCCGCGCCGCTGCCCGGGACCACGCAGGAGCGGCTGTTCTCCCAGCCCCACCCGTCACCGTCGGGGTCGGACGAACTGCCGTCGACGCAGTACGGGTAACCGTTGGGGGCCGTGCCGCCGCCCGTTCCGCCCCCGCCGTCCGCGCCACCGCCCGGAACGACACAGGAGCGGCTGTTCTCCCAGCCCCACCCGTCACCGTCGGGGTCGGACGAACTGCCGTCGACGCAGTACGGGTAACCGTTGGGGGCGGTACCGCCGCCCGTTCCGCCCCCGTCGCCGCCGCCGTAGACGGTGGCGGTCTCGGACGTGGCCGCGATGCCGTTGGCGCCGTTGAAGAGGCGCTCGCCCCAGTTGGTCAGGGAGTTCGCGTTGAAGCCGTTGACCAGGTCGAGGTACTCGACGCCGCTGCCGTTGCCGCTCCAGGACCAGCCGAGGTAGCCGACGCCCAGGGACTGCGCGGTCGCCATGATGGCGTCCTCGTCGGGGTTGCCGTCGCTGTGCTGGTCGCCGAACTCGCCGACGACGATGGGCAGTCCGTTGTTGACGAAGTGGTTCAGGTAGTCCCGCGCCTCGGTGGCGGTGTCGTAGACGCCGTACATGTGGATCGAGAAGATGGTGTTGCGGTCGGGGTCGGACGCGAAGACCGAGGCCGCGTTGTTCCTCATGGTCCCGGACCAGTCCTGGCCCCAGTTGGGGGCGTCCACCATCAGGGCGTGGTCGAGGCCGGCGTTGCGGAGCTTGCCGATCGCGCTCTTGGTGGCGTCGGTCCAGGCCGTGTAGCCGGTGTTGCCGAAGGGCTCGTTGCCGATGTTGACGACGACGTAGTCCTCCTGGCCCTGGAGCGCGCTCTTCACACCGATCCAGTAGTCGGCCGCCTTGTCCAGCGTGGTGGCGGCGCCGTCCTCGCCGTAGCCGGTGGTGTCGTGCACCTCCAGCACGCAGATGACCTTGCTGGCCTTGCACTGGCCGATGAGGGTGGAGACCTCGGAGGCGCTCGTCCGTGTCCATCGGTCGCCGCTGCTGAGAACGACACGGACGGTGTTGGCGCCCTTGGCCGCTATGTCGGCGATGGAACTCGTCCGGTCGGGATACCAGGTGTACGCGTGGTTGACCCCGCGCATGACGAACTCGTTCCCGTTCGCCTCGACCACGTTCCCGTTGCTGACCCGGATACCGGTGGGTGCGGCCTCGGCGTCGCCGACGGACGGGCCGGCGATCGAGACCAGCAGGCCCAGAGCGGCGGCGAATGCCATACCCGCCTTCGTGATCAGGGTGTTTCTCGGCTTTCGCATATCTCTCCTCGGGTGTGGTTGCGGGTGTGGAGGGTGACGGAGTTTGTGGGCAGCGTGCACCCCATCCGTTCCGTTCATGACAACGATGTCTCGCGGCGACGTCGATCCCTGAAGGCGTGCTTGATGAGCGTCGCGCGCACTTCGGCGGGAGTGTCGCCGAAGGCAGGCTTCACAGACGTCGCGGGTATGGAGCACGAACCGAACAACTGACGCCGGCCCGACGCGACTTCGGCCGCAGAGGGCTCGAACGGCCCGTCGCCACACCATGAGGCACCGGCTGTTACGCCCATGTCAATAGACGGTTCACGATCCGTCCGCCGAGCGAGGGAGCGCCCTCCGTGCTAAACCGCTAAACGCGCTGACCAGCCCTCCCAGGGGTCACAAACTGGTCATTCACCAGCGCAGACACGGAGTGCGCAACCGATTGACAGCCGGACTACGCCCTCTTACGGTCCTAACCAGTTAACCGGTACATACCTCACGCGCCTGCACCGAGAGGGCCCGCCCAGCGAACAGCGGGCCCGCTTTCAACGGTCGCCTTCGCTTTGCGCTGCCCGCTGGTCGACTGCGCCCCACCTCGTTGCCTCGCCCCAGCCACTATACCGGTTCAATAACAAGGGTCGGATAAGTCGCGTGAAGCTTTTCGTACGCCATTACCGTTGCGCACGTGGAACTGCTTCAACCGTCATCGCGCCGTACCCATGGGGCTCGCACGGCTCACTGACACGGCCGCAGGGAAGGGACGCACCCTCGGTCGGCCCGTAAGCCTCACTTGCCCCCATTTGCTGACAACGTTGTCCGGAGGGGCCCCGTCTCATTGCCGTCAGCGCGCGGTGCGCGGAGACGGGCCCGGCCGGTCTGAGAGAGGACTGAATCGGTGTACGCCGCCCTGGACATCGGAGGGACGAAGATCGCGGGAGCCCTGGTGGACGAGCGGGGAACCGTCGTCCACCGCGCCGAACTCCCCACCCCCGCACGGGAGTCAGCTCACCGCATGGCGCGGACCGTCGATGCCGTGATCGACGCCCTGGCCGCCGCCCCCGCCTGGGGCACGGTACGCGGACTCGGCATCGCCAGCGCGGGCCCCGTCGACACGGCGAGCGGCTCGGTGAGCCCCGTGAACATTCCCGCCTGGCGGGCCTTTCCCCTCGTGGAGAGCGTGCGTGCCCATCCCATGGTCTTCGCCGGCATCGCACCGGTCCTGCTCGGCGATGCCGTGGCCATGACCGCTGCCGAACACTGGCTCGGCGCCGCTCGTGGCGTGGACAACGCGCTGTGCATGGTGGTCTCGACCGGCGTCGGAGGCGGCTATGTTCTGGGCGGCCGACTGCATCCGGGGCCCTCGGGGAACGCCGGACACATCGGCCACATCTCCGTCGACCTCGACGGGGCCCCCTGCGTCTGCGGTGCGCGGGGCTGTGTGGAGGGATACGCCAGCGGAACCGCCATCGCACGGTACGCCGTCCAGGCGGGGTGGGCGCCGCAGCCGGGCTCGGAACCGACTGCCGCCGCCGTCGCCGCCTCCGCCCGCGCGGGTGACGAACGCGCCCTGGCCGCGTACGACCGCTCGGCACGGGCCCTGGCCGCCGCCATCGCCGGCAGCGCGACACTGCTGGAGATCGAGGTCGCGGTCATCGGCGGGGGTGTCGCCCAGGCCGGGGAGACACTGTTCACTCCGCTGCGCCGACACCTGCGGACCTACGCGGTGCTCGACTTCGTCCGCGGTCTCGAGGTGCGCCCGGCCGCTCTGGCGCGGGACGCGGGCCTTGTCGGCGCGGCGGCAGCGGCCCGGCAGCGGCTGCGGGAGGCCGGTGAAGGTGTGACGCGAAGCGCACTCGCAGCCGGTAGTTAACCGGTTTTGGTCATTGCGCCAGGCGAGCCGTCAGACTCCCTCAGTCCTCCTCCAGGCGAGAGCCGAGCACTGTCCCTTTCCTGCAGCGGCGCACAGGGGCACCAGGCGCGGACGTGTGGGGGGCGCGGCATCCTGCCGCGCCC
>NZ_JARVKY010000021.1 GCF_029813785.1 Streptomyces sp. DH41 | reverse complement strand
GTCTCCGACGGCACCCCTCGGACCCGGTGACACCACCCCCCAGGTCATCCCATCGACAGGGGGCAACAGTCATGCCGGGCCCGGAGGCCAGCGGCCCTCTTGCAGGACCGCGAAAAAGATAACGGGGGCGTAACGGCGGGAGGAACGGATGGCCGGACCGCCGAGTGCCGCGTGAGCCGGGTGAGCCGGGTGAGCCGGGTCAGCCGAGGGAGCGGCCGTACGCGCGCAGCGTGCGCAGCGCCTCCAGCGTCGCCTTGGAACGGGCCTCCAGCGTGGGGGAGGGGGCCCAGTGGGGCCGGCGAACGGGCCAGCCGCCGTCCTGCTCCTGCTCCGCCGCGAGGAAGTCGAGTGAGCGGGTCATCTCGCCGTCCGTGAACCACGCGCGCGCGAGGGAGTGCGGGTTCCTCGCGTAGTCGTGCGGGAAGCGGTGCTCGCTCCGGGCGTGGCCCGGGGAGACCGGGTACGCGTCGAGGTCGTCCGGGTCCAGCACCGCGAGGCGCTGCTCGCGCACCAGGCGGCCCAGCCGGTCGGCCGCCGCCTCCGCGCGCGGACGGTCGGGGGCGGCGTCCAGGAAGGCCACGGCGGCCTCGACCTCGTACGGGTGCGAGGTCCCCAGCGACTCGGCCGCCTGCCAGCAGAAGTCCGTGGCCCGGAACAGCCAGGCGTGCCAGACCTCGTTGCGATGCAGCAGCCCGACCACCGGACCGGTGACGAGCAGCTCGCCGGGCGGATCGTCGACGACCCGCACGAACGGGGCGGCCGGATACCCGCGCAGGCTGGGATGGACCGCGGGCAGGGCACCGTCCGGAGTGGACACCGAGGTCAGATAGCGGCACATCCGCTCCACGCGCTGTCCGCCGCAGCCCTCGACGGCGTCCAGGACACGCAGGGCGTGCGCGGTGTGCAGCGGCTGGCTGACCGGGCCGCGCAGATCGGGCTCGAGCGCGTGACCGTATCCGCCGTCCTCGTTGCGGTAGGCGTCCAGCGCGGTCTCCACCGGACCGGCGTCACCGCCGCGGAAGTGGTACGCGAAGAGGCGCTGCTCCAGTACGCGCGCGGTGACCCAGAGGAAGTGCTCCGCGCGCGCGAGCGGTGAGTGCGCCGGAGGAGTCGGGGGCGTCGGGGGGAGTGGGGAAGCTCCGGTTTCGGCCATGGGTCAGACCGTAGGGCGGAAGGCGGCCCCCGCACCCGGTCCCGGCGCAGGGCCCACTCTCAGGGGCGGGATACTGGAGTCATGCGGTTGACGGTCTTCTGGGAGCGGATGACGGATCATTTCGGTCCGGGCTACGCCGACACCTTCGCGCGCGATCACGTGATGGCGGAGCTGGGCGGACGTACGGTGCACGAGGCGCTGGACGCCGGCTGGGACGCCAAGGACGTGTGGCGGGTGGTCTGCACCGTCATGAACGTGCCGCAGGAACAGCGCTGATCGGTGACGAACGGCCGCAGGACCGGTGCTGACCGGTCATGAACGTGCTACAGGATCAGCGCTGACCGGTCATGAACGTGCTACAGGATCAGCGCTGACGCGTCACGAAGATCACCGGACGGGACTCCGCCGCCGGTGTCGTGGGTGAGACTTGGTCCGTGGCACCCACTGACGAGACCGGGCAGGCGACCCGGCACGCATCCCCGACCGGTACTACGCCGCCCACCGGCCCCCCGGCCGGCGGCACCGCCGGGCCGGGCGCACGCATGCCGCGCTGGCTGCCGCGCGCCATGGTGCTGGCCCTCTCGCTCATCGCCGTCTTCCAGTTGGGCAGCTGGGCCTTCCACGAACTCACCGGCCTGCTGATCAACATCCTCATCGCGTTCTTCCTGGCGCTCGCCATCGAACCCGCGGTGAGCTGGATGGCCGGGCGCGGCATGCGTCGCGGGCTGGCCACCTTCCTCGTCTTCCTCGCCGTGCTGGTCGCCGCCGCGGGGTTCGTCACGCTGCTCGGTTCCATGCTCGCGGGCCAGATCGTCAAGATGGTCGAGGACTTCCCGGAGTACCTCGACTCGGTCATCAACTGGGTCAACGGCCACTTCCACACCGAGCTGAGACGGGTCGACATCCAGGAGGGCCTGCTCCGTTCCGACTGGCTGCGCAACTACGTGCAGAACAGCGCCACGGGCGTCCTGGACGTGTCGGCCCAGGTCCTCGGCGGCCTCTTCCAGATGCTGACGATCCTGCTCTTCTCCTTCTACTTCGCCGCCGACGGCCCCCGGCTGCGGCGCGCGCTCTGCTCCGTCCTGCCGCCCGCCCGGCAGGCCGAGGTGCTGCGCGCGTGGGAGATCGCCGTGGACAAGACAGGCGGCTACCTGTACTCGCGCGGTCTGATGGCGCTGGTCTCCGGCATCGCGCACTACATCCTGCTGGAGGTCCTGGAGGTGCCCTACGCCCCCGCGCTCGCCGTGTGGGTGGGCCTGGTGTCGCAGTTCATCCCCACCATCGGCACGTATCTCGCGGGCGCTCTGCCCATGCTGATCGCCTTCACGGTGAACCCGTGGTACGCGATGTGGGTACTGATCTTCGTGGTGATCTACCAGCAGTTCGAGAACTACGTACTGCAGCCCAAGCTGACGTCCAAGACCGTGGACATCCACCCGGCGGTCGCCTTCGGCTCGGTCGTCGCGGGCGCCGCCCTGCTCGGTGCCGTCGGCGCCCTGATCGCCATCCCGGCGATCGCCACGCTGCAGGCGTTCCTCGGGGCGTACGTCAAGCGTTACGACGTCACGGACGATCCGCGTGTCCAGGGACGCCGCAACCGCCGGCCGGGGCCCGGGGGCCCCACTCGCCTGCGGAAACTGTGGGCCCGGCGGCCGGAGCCCGAAGGCCCCGGGACGGAGGGGGCCGCAGACGGCGGCTCCTCCTGACGGGCCGCGTTCAGTGAGCGGACCGGCCCGGAGGCGGTACGGGGAAGCGGCCGGACGGCACGGAGCCCGGAGCCGGAGGGGCGGGTCGGTTCCGCGGACTCGGGGGATCAGGCCTGCGGTTCCTGCGGCTTGGCGTCGACCTCCCGCAGGTGCCGGTCCTTGAACTCGGTACGGGTCTCCGTGCGGTGGCCGCGGGCGATGTAGTCCCGTACCACCGCCTCGACGGCGTCCTGGGGCGTGCCGATGCCCGCCAGGACCATCACCTCCACCACCAGTTCCGCGTCGAGACTGATGCTGACCTGGGCCATGGTGTCCCCCTCCTCCACGTCGCATCCGCACTCTAGCCACCTGGCCGTCGGCCCGGCAGACGTACGCTCGTAAGTGCCCGTGGTGCGCTTGACACAAAAATCGAACATCCATTCTTATGGAGGCTCTGGCGAGGCTCGTGACGGGTGATTCGACTGGGTTTGGGTGGATGAGCGCCCGAGTTATCCACAGGCCGGACCCGCATCAGGGTGGATTGTCAGTGGCAGGCATTAGCGTCTTTGACGTGAAGCGATCGAATCAAGCAAACCGGGTGGAACCCATGGCAGGAACCGACCGCGAGAAGGCCCTGGATGCCGCGCTCGCACAGATTGAACGGCAGTTCGGCAAGGGCGCGGTCATGCGCATGGGCGACCGGTCGAGGGAGCCCATCGAGGTCATCCCGACCGGGTCGACCGCGCTCGACGTGGCCCTCGGCGTCGGTGGCCTGCCGCGCGGCCGTGTCATCGAGGTCTACGGCCCCGAGTCCTCGGGCAAGACGACCCTGACCCTGCACGCGGTGGCGAACGCGCAGAAGGCCGGCGGTCAGGTCGCGTTCGTGGACGCGGAGCACGCCCTCGACCCCGAGTACGCGCAGAAGCTCGGCGTCGACATCGACAACCTGATCCTGTCCCAGCCGGACAACGGTGAGCAGGCCCTGGAGATCGTGGACATGCTGGTCCGCTCCGGCGCCCTCGACCTCATCGTCATCGACTCCGTCGCGGCCCTCGTGCCGCGCGCGGAGATCGAGGGCGAGATGGGCGACAGCCATGTCGGTCTGCAGGCCCGCCTGATGAGCCAGGCCCTGCGGAAGATCACCAGCGCGCTCAACCAGTCCAAGACCACCGCGATCTTCATCAACCAGCTCCGCGAGAAGATCGGCGTGATGTTCGGTTCTCCCGAGACCACGACCGGTGGCCGGGCCCTGAAGTTCTACGCCTCGGTGCGACTCGACATCCGACGCATCGAGACGCTGAAGGACGGCACCGACGCGGTCGGCAACCGCACCCGCGTCAAGGTCGTCAAGAACAAGGTCGCGCCGCCGTTCAAGCAGGCCGAGTTCGACATCCTCTACGGCCAGGGCATCAGCCGCGAGGGTGGCCTGATCGACATGGGCGTGGAGCACGGCTTCGTCCGCAAGGCCGGCGCCTGGTACACGTACGAGGGCGACCAGCTCGGCCAGGGCAAGGAGAACGCGCGCAACTTCCTGAAGGACAACCCCGACCTCGCCAACGAGATCGAGAAGAAGATCAAGGAGAAGCTGGGCGTCGGTGTACGTCCCGAGGAGCCGGCCACCGAGCCGGGCGCGGACGCCGCCGCCTCCGCCGCCCCGGCCGACGCCGCACCGGCAGTGCCCGCCCCCGCGACCGCCAAGGCCACCAAGTCCAAGGCCGCGGCAGCCAAGAGCTGACCCGTGACACGACGAACCGACTGGGCCGAGTACATCTACCCGGACAACGCCTCGCGGGAGCGCGAGCGGGGGAGACCGGGTGACGGCGGCTCCGCCGGGACGGAGGACGGCGCGTACGGGGTGGCGGCGACCCCGTACGGGACAGACCTGTCCGCCGTCGCGGACGGCACGGCGGCGGACGGCTTCGAGCCGTACGGCGCCGAGGACCCGTACATCGCGGGGCCACCCGGTGACGGCGGGGTGGGCCACGGGGGCGGCGGGGTCCGCCCCGAGGGCGGACGAGGCCGCGGAACGGGCGGCGGCGGGCGCGGACGCCGGCGGCGCGAACGTACGGAGCCGTCCACCGAGGACGGAGGTGCCACTTCCTCGTCGAGGGCCGAGAAGGGGGAGCCTCCGCGGGACCCGGTCGAGCAGGCACGGGCGATCTGCCTGCGCCTGCTCACCGGGACCCCGCGCACCCGCAAGCAACTCGCCGATGCCCTGCGCAAGCGGGAGATCCCCGACGAGGCCGCCGAGGAGGTGCTGTCCAGGTTCGAGGAGGTCGGCCTGATCAACGACAGCGCCTTCGCGGAAGCCTGGGTCGAGTCCCGGCACCACGGCCGAGGGCTGGCCCGGCGCGCCCTCGCCAGGGAGCTGCGGACCAAGGGCGTCGACGCCACGCTCATCGACGAGGCGGTCTCACAGCTGGACTCCGAGCAGGAGGAGGAGACCGCGCGCGAGCTGGTCGCCCGCAAGCTGCGCGCCACCCGTGGCCTCGACCGCGACAAGAGGCTGCGCCGCCTCGCGGGCATGCTGGCCCGCAAGGGCTACCCCGAGGGCATGGCCCTGCGGGTGGTCCGCCAAGCACTGGAAGAGGAGGGGGAGGACACGGAGTTCCTCGGCGACGAGGGATTCTGACCCGGCACCGGGGACCCGGCCGGGGGGCAACGGCGGGGTTCTGCTCCGCCGCCGTACTGCCCCGCCGCCGACTCCGAGCCCGGCGCCGCCCGACCGACCCTTCACGACCCGGTCTCTCCGGCCCTTGCCTCTCCTCGCACGCGGTCGGGCTACGGACCGGCCACCGGCAGTCCCTCCGCCCGCCACGCCTGGAATCCGCCGATCAGGTCGGTGGCCCGGTAGAGCCCCAGGCGGTGCAGGGACTCCGCCGCAAGGCTGGAGGCGTAGCCCTCGTCGCACACCACGACGACGCGCAGGTCAGGGCCCGTGGCCTCCGGGAGACGATGGCTGCCCTGCGGATCCAGGCGCCACTCCAGTTCGTTGCGCTCGATCAGCAGCGCTCCGGGGATCACACCGTCCCGCTCGCGCAGGGCGGCGTACCGGATGTCCACCAGCAGCGCTGTGCCGGCCTCGGCGGCGTCGTACGCCGCGCGCGGCGCGATCCGCAGGTAACCGCTGCGGACCCGCTCCAGGAGCGCGTCGATCCCGGTCGGCTCGCTCACTGCCAGTCCTCCGGGCGCTCCACCTGCTCCAGGCGCAGGACCCGGCCGCTGCGGCTGTAGCGGCGGATCTGCGGCAGGGGCGGGTAGTAGGCGTGTACGGAGACCGCGTGCCGGTCGGACGACTCGTTGAGCACTTCGTGGACGTGGTGCCGGCCGAAGGCACGCCCCTTGCCGGCGGGCAGCCGGTGTTCCCGGTCCACGCCGTCGGTGAGTTCCAGGGTCCGCCAGCCGTCGGTGGGCAGCCGGGCGGCGAGCGAGTACTCCGTGAGCTCGCCCGCGGCGGTCACGAAGGCACCCGTGGACTCGGCGTGGTCGTGCCAGCCGGTGCCCGTGGCGGGCGGCCAGCCGATCAGCCAGGCCTCGCTGCCGCCCGGTCCGGCCAGCCGCACCCAGGTGCGGCCCTCCGGGTCGAGCGGGAGAGAGGCGATCAGTTCGGCGTCGGCGGCCGTACGCCGTACGAAGTCGAGGAGCCCGGCCTGAGTGGGAGCGGCCGTTGCCGCGGCGGAACGGGCGGGAACAGGGAAGGAGACAGACACGGATACCGTCCTGGAGTTTCGCGAGGGAGCGCGCGGCGGCGCTTGAGAGCGGCGCGCGTCAGAAAAGGGATGCGAATTCAGCAGGACGGGCGACACACGCAGCCCGCGTAGCGGACGAGGTCCATGTGGACCCTCCGCCACAGGCGTACACGGGTGTCGGTCACGATTCGGAGTAGACCACGACGGTGTGGGCCGGTCAACTCACCGTCACCATACGGACACCGGCCGACCGCGGCCGGCGGCCCGCGACCGCGAGCCACGGCGGACCCCCGGACGGCCGCTGGCCCCCCGGACGGTCGCCGATCGCTCGGCCACCCGAACACCCGGGCGGCCGGTCAGCGGGAGCCGGCCGCGGCTCCCGCCCCCGCCTCCCTCTCCGTGGCCTCTGCGGTCTCCGTGCCCTGCGTGGTCGCTGCCGTCGGCCCGCCCAGTGCCGCCTCCGCGGCCGCGTACAGGTCGGCCGGGCGCACCCCGTTCAGCGCCGTGACCAGGTGACCGTCCGGCCGTACCAGCAGCACCGTGTGCGCCGCGGCACCCGGATAGGCCTCGGCGACCAGCAGTTCGGCGTGGTGGGGCAGCGCTGTCACCGCCGCCGCCAGCCGGGGCATGATCCCGGCGGTCACCCAGTGCTTGCGGTCCCACACCCCCGTACCCGGCGCGATCAGCAGCACCAGCAGTGCCCCGCGCCCGAGCCGGTCGCGCAGCTGTACGAACGTGCCGTCCTCCGCTGTGACCCGCACGTCGGTGACGGGCGTTCCGGGCGGAGTGGCGACGGGCACCTCCCCGGCGAGCTGCCCGGGCGCGAGCGGCGAGTCGGCGTACGCCCCCGGCGCACCGAGTGCTCCGCGCCCCAGATGGCCGTCCGCGAGCAGTGCGTCGCTGCCGCGGGTGGAGCCGGGGACGTAGGAACGCAGTCCGCCGCCGCCGCGCACCAGCGGCAGTACCTGGTCGGCGGCGCGCAGTCGTGCGGCGATCGCCGTGCGCCGTTCCTCCTGATAGCTGTCGAGCAGTGCGTCGCGCGGCCCGTGGTGCCAGGCCAGGGCCAGCTTCCAGGCGAGGTTGTCCGCGTCCAGCAGTCCTTCCTCGAATCCCTGCGTGCCCAGCGCGCCCAGCAGGTGGGCGGCGTCGCCGGCGAGAAGTACGCGGCCCACCCGCCAGCGGCGGGCCAGCCGGTGGTGGACCGTGTGGACCCCGGTGTCGAGGAGTTCGTACGTGGGGGGCGACCCGCCGGCCCAGCCGGTGAGGGTCTCGCGGACCCGGTTCACCAGCAGTTCGGGCGTGACCAGGTCCTTGCCGGGGGGCAGTAGCCAGTCCAGGCGCCACACGCCGTCCGGCAGGGGACGGCCGACGATCTCGCCGGCCGACGGGCCGGACGTACGCCACGGCGGCAACCGGTGGAGCAGTGCCTCGTCGGTCCACGGGAGTTCCGTACGCAGTGCGGCGACGGCGTACCGTTCCACCGCCGTACGGCCGGGGAAGCGGATGTCCTGGAGCTTGCGGACGGTCGAGCGGGGGCCGTCGCAGCCGACCAGATAGCTGCCGCGCCACCAGGTGGCGCTGGGACCGCGGGTGCGGGCGGTGACGCCGGAGGCCTCCTGCTCGATGCCGTCCAGGCGGCTGTCGACCGAGATCCTGACGAGCGGCTCGCGGGCGAGCGCCGTGCGCAGGACACCGGTCAGCTCGTGCTGGGCGATGTGCAGTGGCGCCGGGTCGGTGTCGCCGAACCCGGCCTTCGCTGTCACCTGCTTGCGCCGCATCGACCGCCATCCGGCCCAACGCAGACCCAGCCCCGCCAGCGGTGTCCCGGTCAGCCGCTCGACGAGGGCGATGGTGTCCTCGCGCAGGACGACGGTGCGCGCGGGGCGGGGTTCGTCCTTGCCCGGCCCTTCGTCGAGGACGACGCAGGGCACCTCCTGCCGCGCCAGTGCCAGGGCGAGCGTGAGCCCGACGGGCCCCGCTCCCGTGATGATCACCGGGTCCACGGTGCGGCGCCCCCTGCCCGTGTCGGTGTCCCGGGGGACGCAGGTGAACAGGACGTTGGAGCAGGGTGCACGGTCACAGAACGTATGCAACCTACTGCCGCTGCCCGCGTCAAGCGACGGAGGCCGTGGCGATCATGCCACGGCCTCCGTCGATGGTCATACGAGTTGACCGAGTGTCAGACCGCTGCTCCCGTGTTCGCCGGGGTGTCGTCCGCCTTGAGAACCACACCGGTCGACTTCTTCGCCCGCCGGAGCCGGCGCTCCAGCCAGCTCGCGAAACTCGTGAGGAGGAAGTTGAGCGCGATGAAGATCACGGCGACCACGGTGAAGCTGGCGATGACGTTGGCGCCGTAGTAGGCGCTCATCGTGTTGGCCGACGCGAGCAGTTCGGGGAAGGTGAGGACGGCACCACCGAGTGCGGTGTCCTTCAGGATGACGACGAGCTGGCTGACGATGGCCGGCAGCATCGTGGTGACCGCCTGCGGCAGCAGGATGGTCCGCATCAGCTGGCCCTTGCGAAGGCCGATCGCCATCGCCGCCTCGGACTGTCCCTTAGGCAGGGCCAGGATGCCCGCCCGGACGATCTCCGCGAGCACGGAGGCGTTGTACAGCACGAGTCCTGTGACCACCGCGTACAGCGGACGGTCGTCCGAGCTGACGTTGGTGTACTCGGCGAACAGGGCGAGGCCGAAGATCATCAGGACCAGCACGGGGATGGACCGGAAGAACTCGACCACGATCGAGGCCGGTACCCGTACCCACACGTGGTCCGACAGCCGGGCGATGCCGAGAATCGCGCCGAGCGGCAGCGCGATGACCACCGCGAGGGCGGCTGCCTTCAGGGTGTTCTGCAGGCCCGGCCAGATGTAGGTGGACCAGGCCTCGGAGCCGGAGAAGAACGGCTTCCACAGGGCCCATTCGAGCTGGCCCTTGTCCTTGAGGGTGCCGAACACCCACCACAGCAGGGCCGCGAGCGCCACCACGAAGACCACCGTGAGGACGATGTTGCGCCGCTTCGCGCGGGGGCCCTGGGCGTCGTAGAGAACGGAACTCATCGCTTCACCGCCACCTTCTTGCCCACCCAGCTGAGAATCAGGCCGGTCGGCAGCGTCAGAACCACGAAACCGAAGGCGATGACCGAGGAGATCAGCAGCAGCTGTGCCTCGTTCTCGATCATCTCCTTCATCAGGAGCGCCGCCTCGGCGACACCGATGGCCGCTGCCACCGTGGTGTTCTTGATGAGCGCGATCAACACGTTCGCCAGGGGGACGACGGAGGAACGGAACGCCTGCGGCAGCACCACGTGCCGCAGCACCTGGCCGAAGCTGAGCCCGATCGCCCGGGCCGCCTCCGCCTGCCCGACCGGCACCGTGTTGATGCCGGAGCGCAGCGCCTCGCAGACGAAGGACGAGGTGTAGAGAATCAGGCCGAGGACGGCGAGCCGGAAGTTGATCGTCTCGACGTCGTCCGCGCCGAGGGACACTCCCAGCGTCTGGTTCAGGCCCAGCGACGTGAACAGGATGATGACGGTCAGCGGGATGTTCCGCACGGTGTTCACGTACGCGGTCCCGAAGCCGCGCATCAGCGGCACCGGGCCGACCCGCATGGCGGCCAGTGCCGTGCCCCAGATCAGGGAGCCGACGGCCGAGAGCACAGCAAGCTGCACCGTCGTCCAGAAGGCTCCCAGCAGGTCGTAATCCTTAAGAAAGTCGAACACGATCTCCCGCGCTTCCGCGTGTAGGGATGCCCGCCCCGGTGCGCCGCCCCTTCCGGAGGACGGCGCACCCTGTCAGGCCCGGCCTCAGCTCTTGACGTCGCCGATCTTCGGCGCCGGCTCGTTCTTGTAGTTGGCCGGGCCGAAGTTGTCCTTGACGGCCTTGTCCCAGGACTTGTCGGCGACCATCTCTTCAAGGGCCTTGTTGATCTTGTCCTTGAGGTCGCTGCCCTTCTTGACGCCGATGCCGTAGTTCTCGTTCGTCAGCTTGAAGCCGCCGAGCTTGAACTTGCCCTCGAACTGCTTCTGGGAGGCGTAACCGGCGAGGATCGAGTCGTCGGTGGTCAGCGCGTCGATGGCACCGTTCTGCAGACCGGGCAGGCAGGCCGAGTACGTCGGGTAAGGCTGCAGCTGCGCCTTGGGCGCCAGCTTCTCCTTGATGTTCTGGGCCGAGGTCGAGCCGGTGACCGAGCAGAGCTTCGCGTCGTTCAGGTCCTCCGGCGACTTGATCTTGTCGTCGTCGGCGCGGATCAGCACGTCCTGGTGCGCGAGCAGGTACGGGCCGGCGAAGTCGACCTTCTCCGAACGCTCCGGGGTGATCGAGTACGTGGCGGCGATGAAGTCGACGTCGCCGCGCTGCAGCATGGTCTCGCGGTCGGCGCTCTTCGACTCCTTCCACTCGATCTGGTCCTCGGTGTAGCCGAGCTTCTTGGCGACGTACGTGGCGATGTCCACGTCGAAGCCCTCGTAGCCGTCCGGGGTCTTCTGGCCGAGGCCCGGCTGGTCGAACTTGATGCCGATGGTGATCTTCTTGCCGCCGCCACCGGAGGAGCCGCTGTCGTCTCCGTCGTCGGAACCGCATGCGGTGGCGGTCAGGGCGAGGGCGAACACGGCGGCCGAGGCGGCGGTGACCTTGCGGAGCTTCATGGTGAACATCCTTTGGCTGTGATCGAGCTGCGATCGAACCGTGATCGGACGATCGGAGAGGATCAGGTGATCGGATGCGGCCGACGGGGGTGGGCCGCCAGGGCGGGCGACGCGGTACGCCGGAGCCGCGCCGGGAGCGTCAGTGGTGCAGGATCTTCGACAGGAAGTCCTTGGCGCGGTCACTGCGCGGATTGCTGAAGAACTGGTCCGGCGTGGCCTCTTCGACGATGCGGCCGTCCGCCATGAACACCACGCGGTTGGCCGCCGACCGGGCGAAGCCCATCTCGTGCGTGACCACGATCATGGTCATGCCGTCCTCGGCGAGCTGCTTCATGACCTCCAGGACCTCGTTGATCATCTCGGGGTCGAGAGCCGACGTCGGCTCGTCGAAGAGCATGACCTTCGGGTCCATGGCCAGCGCCCGCGCGATGGCGACGCGCTGCTGCTGACCGCCGGAGAGCTGCGCGGGGTACTTGTCCGCCTGGGCGCTCACACCCACGCGGTCGAGCAGCGCGCGGGCCTTCTCCTCGGCCTTCTTGGCGTCGACCTTGCGGACCTTGGTCTGGCCCAGGGTCACGTTCTCGAGCACGGTCTTGTGCGCGAAGAGATTGAAGGACTGGAAGACCATGCCGACGTCGGCCCGCAGCCTCGCGAGCTCCTTGCCCTCCGCGGGCAGGGGCTTGCCGTCGATCGTGATCGATCCTGAGTCGATGGTCTCCAGGCGGTTGATGGTGCGGCACAGGGTGGACTTACCGGACCCGGAGGGCCCGATGACCACGACAACCTCGCCGCGGGTGATCGTCAGGTCGATGTCCTGGAGCACGTGCAACGCGCCGAAGTGCTTGTTGACACTCCTCAGGACGACCAGTTCGCCGGTCGCGGCCACATCTTCCTTGGCCACCGATACTTCGGTCATCGCTCTCGGGCTCCGTCCTCCTCGGTTTCGGAGGACAGTAGTAACGCCGGACGACCCGCGTCTCTACATCTGAGGGGAATCTGAGCATCACGATCCGATAGCAATCGGACACGAGTCGTAGCACTTGTGAGCAGGGCGCATATCGGCCGGATAACTTCGAGCGGCCGCAACCGGAAGCCTCTTGACGCCGTCCCCCTCCATCGGCGTCACTGCACAAGGCGCACGCGCGTGTGCACACGTCTTTCTACGCATGCCAGGAGTACGGCCGATGAACCGAAGGAGGCCCGGATGAGACTGCTGCTCGTCGAGGACGACAACCACGTAGCCGCCGCTCTGTCCGCGATCCTCGCGCGGCACGGCTTCGACGTCACCCACGCGCGCAACGGCGAGGAGGCGCTCCAGGCGCTCGTCCCCGAGGGCGACTGCTTCGGCGTCGTCCTGCTCGACCTCGGCCTGCCCGACCAGGACGGCTACGAGGTCTGCGGCAAGATCCGCAAGCGCACCAGCACCCCGGTCATCATGGTCACCGCCCGCGCCGACGTCCGCTCCCGCATCCACGGCCTCAACCTCGGCGCCGACGACTACGTGGTCAAGCCGTACGACACCGGAGAACTGCTCGCCCGTATCCACGCCGTCAGCCGGCGCACCGTCCACGAGGACGCCCCGGGGAGCGCCGAGACCGTGGTGCGCCTCGGAGCGGTGCACATCGAGCTGTCCACGCGCCAGGTCAGTGTGGACGGCTCGGTCGTCCAGCTCACCCGCAAGGAGTTCGACCTCCTCGCCCTGCTCGCACAGCGCCCCGGCGTGGTCTTCCGCCGGGAGCAGATCATCAGCGAGGTGTGGCGCACCAGCTGGGAGGGGACCGGGCGCACGCTGGAGGTGCACGTCGCCTCCCTGCGCGCCAAGCTGCGCATGCCGGCGCTCATCGAGACCGTCCGCGGCGTCGGCTACCGCCTCGTCGCCCCCACCGGGTAGCGGGGCCGGGTGAGCACACGCCTGCTCCCGCTGCTCATCGTCCTGATGGCGGCCGTACTGCTCGCGCTCGGTGTCCCGCTCGGCATCAGCGGCGCCCGCGCGGAGCAGCAGAAGGTCGTCATCGACCGCATAGACGACACGGCACGCTTCGCCGCGCTCGCCCAGTTCGTCACCGAGGACGCGCCGGGCGGATCGCGCCGGACGACCACGGACGAACGCCTGGAGACCCTGCAGACCGAACTCACCAGCTACTACGAGGTCTACGGCATCAAGGCGGGCGTCTTCTACCGCAACCACATCCCCATGGCCAACGCGCCCACGACCTGGTTCCTGCCCCAGACGGGCGAGGTGCGCGACTCCTTCGACGAAGCGCTGCTCAGCCGCCGCAGTCACGACCCGGAGCAGGTGTGGCCCTGGGAGGACGGCCGGCTCGTGGTCGCCTCGCCGGTCATCCGGGACGGGGACGTGGTCGCGGTCGTGGTCACCGACTCGCCCACCGACTCCATGCGGTCGCGCACCCTGCGCGGCTGGCTGGTCATCGGCGCCGGAGAGATCGCCGCGATGCTGCTCGCCGTCGGGGCCGCGCTCCGGCTGACCGGCTGGGTGCTCAGGCCGGTGCGGGTCCTGGACGCCACGACCCACGACATCGCCACCGGGCGGCTCAAGTCCCGGGTCGCGCCGGCCGGGGGGCCGCCGGAGCTCCGACGCCTGGCCCGGTCGTTCAACGAGATGGCGGACCACGTGGAGGACGTGCTGGAACAGCAGCGCGCCTTCGTCGCCGACGCCTCGCACCAACTGCGCAACCCCCTCGCGGCACTGCTGCTGCGCATCGAACTGCTCGCCCTCGAACTGCCCGAGGGCAACGAGGAGATCGCCTCCGTCCAGACCGAGGGCAAGCGCCTGGCCCGGGTCCTGGACGACCTGCTCGACCTGGCGCTGGCCGAGCACAGCCGGGCCGACCCGCAGGTCACCGACATCGGCGCGCTGACCGCCGAGCGGCTGGCGGCCTGGTCACCGACGGCCGGGGCCAAGGGCGTACGGCTGGTCGGGGACTGCCCGCCGACCACGGGCTGGGCCGACCCGGTGACGCTGTCCAGCGCCCTGGACGCGGTCATCGACAACGCCGTGAAGTTCACGCCGGCCGACGAGACCGTCCGGGTCACGGTCCTGTCCACCGGCAACGCGGCCACCATCGTCGTCACCGACAACGGCCCCGGGCTGACCGACGAGGAACTCGCGCGCGTGGGTGACCGTTTCTGGCGCAGTGGCCGGCACCAGAACATCAAGGGCTCCGGCCTGGGCCTGTCCATCTGCCGGGCGCTGCTCGCGGCGTGCGACGGCTCGATCTCCTTCGGCCACCACGAGCCGCACGGCCTCGAGGTGACGGTCACGGTGCCGAGATCCGGGCCGACGTCCGGGGCCGGCTCCGGGCCGGGGACGGGCGCGCGGAAGGAGCCGTAGCGGTCACGGGGCCTCACCGACCGGTGGTCCCGGGCGGCGCCGCGGCACCATGGGCTACGGCTTGACCGACCGGTAGTAGCGCCGGGCACCCTCGTGCAGCTGGAGCGGGTCGGTGTAGATCGCGGTACGCAGGTCCACCAGTTGCGCGGAGTGGACGGTCGCACCGATGCCGTCGCGGCTGTCGAGCACCGTCCTGGTCAGCCACTCGGTGAGCCGCGGATCCATGTCCGCGCGCGTCATCAGCAGGTTGGACACCGCCATCGTGGGCACCACGGAGCCGTTCTGCACGGTGGGGTAGGCCGACTCCGGCATGTTGGTGGTGCGGTAGTAGCGGGTCGCGCCGCCGGATTCGTGCAGCTTGGTGACGAGGTCCTCGCCGATCGGCACGAACCGGAAGGCGGTGGTCTGCGCGATCTGCTTGAGCCCGTCCGTCGGCACCCCGCCCGACCAGAAGTACGCGTCGAGCTCCTCGCCCAGCCGCCCGGGGCCGGTGTCGATGCCGTCCGCATGGGGCGTGATGTCCCTCTCCGGGTCGATGCCCACGGCCTTCAGCAGCCGGGTGGCGATCAGCCGTACGCCCGAGTTCGGCGGCCCGATGGCCACCCGCTTGCCGCGCAGGTCGGCCACGGTCTGGATGTCCGAGTCACTCGGCACCACGAGCTGCACGTAGTCGTCGTAGAGGCGGGCCACACCACGCAGCCCCTCGGCACCGGGACGGTCCGCGATCTTGTACGTCTCCACCGCGTCGGCCGCGGCGATGGTGAAGTCGGCCTCCCCGGACGCCACCCGCTCAACGTTCTCCTGCGAGCCCGCGCTGGTCGTCAGCCGCACCTTCAGGCCGGGCATGTCCTTGCGCAGCTCGGTGCGCAGCAGCTCGCCGTACTTCTGGTAGACCCCCGCGCGGGTGCCGGTGCTGAAGGTGATCGTCCCGCCCGGCGGTTCCTCGCCCAGCGGCAGCAGCCACCACAGCAGCAGCCCGAGAGCGACGGCACCGGCGACCGTGCCCTGGACGGCCCGGCGCCTGCCGATACGGGAGAACAGCGTGGACATGGGCGCGATCCTGCCAGTCCGCAACCCCGCTGACCAGGGCCGAGCTCACATGGTGGCCGCTCCGGCGTCCGGATCCGGCTGTCAGTGGCGCTCGCTACAGTCGGCGGCATGAGTTCCTCGCCCGCCGACCTGGTCCGCGCCTTCCACCTCGCCTTCGGGCTGGATGCCCGCAATGCTCCGACGGAGGTCTCGCCCGACCTGGCCGCACACAGAGGCGAGCTGCTCGCGGAAGAGGCCGCGGAGGTCGCCGAGGTGTCGGTGACGGGCCCGCTCGACCGGCTCGCGCACGAACTGGCCGACGTGGTCTACGTCGCGTACGGCACGGCCCTCGTCCACGGCATCGACCTCGACGCGGTGATCGCCGAGGTCCACCGCTCCAACATGACCAAGCTGGGGCCCGACGGCCAGGTCAGCCGCAGAGCCGACGGAAAGGTACTCAAGGGCGACCACTACGAGGCACCGGACGTGCCGGGTGTCCTGCGTCGGCAGGGGTGGACGCCGCGGACGCCGGAAGCCCTGGACGCGTCGGGCGCCTGACGCGGGTGGGCGGGCGGTGCTGGTCGAAGGCGCGGCGGTCCGGCGCGGGCCGACACGGCAGGACGACGGCCCCGGCACCTGAGTGCCGGGGCCGTGCCGGGGATCGTACGGCCCGTACCGCATGCCGGGGCCGGTGCGCGGGGTCAGTCGCCCACCGAAGCCTCCGCCCCCGTCGTCCGCGGCGTCCCGTCGGTCCCGGCCTTCCCGTCGGTCCCGCCGGGGAGGCCGGCCGGGCGGTCGGGGTTGTCGCGGCGGCGGAAGAGACGGCTCGCCAGCGGCTCGGTGAAGCGGGCGGTGAGGGGACCGAGGACGACCAGGATGAGGACGTAGGCCGTGGCCAGCGGGCCCAGGGACGGTTCGATACCGGCCGAGACCGCGAGGCCCGCGATGACGATCGAGAACTCCCCGCGGGCCACCAGCGCGCCGCCCGTGCGCCAGCGGCCCTTGACGGAGATCCCCGCGCGCCGCGCCGCCCAGTACCCGGTGGCGATCTTCGTCACGGCGGTGAGCAGTGCCAGCGCGAGCGCGGGCAGCAGGACCGGCGGAATGCTGGCCGGATCGGTGTGCAACCCGAAGAAGACGAAGAAGACCGCCGCGAACAGGTCCCGCAGCGGGCTCAGCAGCGTGTGCGCACCCTCCGCGACCTCCCCCGACAGCGCGATGCCCACCAGGAAGGCGCCCACCGCGGCCGACACCTGGAGCTGCTGCGCGACGCCCGCGACCAGGATCGTCAGGCCCAGCACCACCAGCAGCAGCTTCTCCGGGTCGTCGCTGGAGACGAACCGCGATATCAGACGGCCATAACGCACGGCCACGAACAGCACCAGACCCGCCGCGGCCAGCGCGACCGCCAGCGTGATGCTGCCGGTCATCAGCCCGGCACCGGCGACCAGAGCCGTGACGATCGGCAGGTACACCGCCATCGCCAGGTCCTCCAGGACCAGCACGCTCAGGATCACCGGGGTCTCCCGGTTGCCGACGCGGCCGAGGTCGCCGAGCACCTTCGCGATGACCCCGGACGACGAGATCCACGTCACCCCGGCCAGTACGACGGCGGCCACCGGGCCCCAGCCCAGCAGCAGCGCGGCCACCGCGCCCGGCACCGCGTTGAACGCGCAGTCGACGAGGCCGGCCGGATAGTGGGACTTGAGGTTGGTGACCAGGTCACCGGCCGTGTATTCGAGACCCAGCATCAGCAGCAGCAGGATGACGCCGATCTCGGCGCCGGTGGCGACGAACTCCTCGCTCGCGCCCAGTGGCAGCAGCCCGCCCTCGCCGAACGCCAGACCGGCCAGCAGGTACAGCGGGATGGGGGAGAGGCGGTACCGGCCGGCGAACCGGCCGAGCAGCCCGAGCCCCAGAATGATGGAACCGAACTCGATCAGAAGGACCGCGGAGTGCACCGGCTCACTCCTGCCCGAGTATCGTCGCGGCCGCGTCGACGCCCTCGCGGGTGCCGATGACGATCAGAGTGTCACCACCCACCAGACGGAAGTCCGGCGCGGGCGACGGAATCGCCTCGGCCCGCCGCAGCACCGCGACGATCGACGCGCCGGTCTCGGTGCGCATGCACGTCTCGCCGAGCAGCCGCCCGTTCCAGCGGGACGTCGCGGCCACCTCGATCCGCTCGGCGACCAGCCCCAGATCCGTGGTGTAGAGCAGGTTCGCGCTGTGGTGGGACGGCTTCAGGGCGTCGATCAGCGCGCCGGCCTCCGGGCCGGCCAGCCTCAGTGAGTGGGCGCAGGAATCGGGGTCGTCGGCCCGGTACACGTTCACCGTTCGGGTTCCGTCGCGGTGTGCCACCACCGAGAGGTGGCGGTGTTCGCGGGTCACCAGGTCGTACTGGACCCCGATACCCGGCAGCGGCGTCGCCCTCAGGCGTGGAGCTGACACGAGTTTTCCCCTCATTCGTCCTGCGTCTCTTGCTGCGCTGCGCGTACGTGCGTGACGTGCTCGCGGCCTCGCCATGCTGTCATCCGCACGTACGGTGGCGATATGGGTGTCGTGACGGATATACGCAGCCGGTCGCGGGCGGCGAAGCTGGTCGAGGCGGTGTCGTGCGCGAAGGCCGGGAGGAGCGGGAAGAGGACCGTGTCGCTGTTCTGGCGGATCTTCCTGCTCAACGCCGCGGGCCTGGTCGTCGCCACCGCACTGCTGCTGGGACCGGTCACCGTGTCGACGCCCGTCCTGGTCGGTGAGGCCCTGATACTGCTGGCCGGCCTCGCGACGCTGCTGATCGGCAACGCGGTCGTCCTGCGCCTGGGACTCACCCCGCTGCACCGGCTCGGCCGCGCCATGGCCACCGCCGACCTGCTGGTGCCCGGGGCCCGGCCGGAGGTCGCCGGACCGGCCGAGGCGGCACAGCTGATCGCGACGTACAACACGATGCTGGACCGGCTCCAGGCCGAACGCGCCGCGGGTGCCGGCCGCGCGCTGCAGGCCCAGGAGGACGAACGCCACCGCATCGCGCGCGAGCTGCACGACGAGGTGGGGCAGACCCTCACCGCCGTCCTCCTCCAGCTCAAGCGGGTCGCCGACCGGGTGCCGGCGGGACTGCGCGAGGAGGTGGCCCTGTCGCAGGAGGCCACCCGGGCGGGCCTCGACGAGGTCCGCCGCATCGCCCGCCGCCTGCGCCCCGGTGTCCTGGAGGAGCTGGGCCTCGCCAGCGCCCTGCGCTCGCTCGCCGCCGAGTTCACCCACCACGGGCTGACCGTCCACCACCAAGTCCCCGGCGATCTGCCCCCGCTCGCCCCGGACGCGGAACTCGTGATCTACCGGGTCGCCCAGGAGGGCCTGACCAACACCGCCCGCCACGCCGCCGCCGACCGCGCGGAGCTCAGCCTCCGTCCGTCGCCCGGCGGCGTCGAACTGCTCGTACGCGACAACGGCACCGGCCTCGGCGAGGCCTCCGAGGGCGCCGGCATCCACGGCATGCGCGAACGGGCCCTGCTGATAGGAGCCGAGATCCACTTCGAACCCGCCCCCGGACGGGGCACCGACGTACGCCTGCACGTCCCGACCCCACCAGGGGACCGCTCCGCGAACCGAGCCGAGGACGCGCCGGGGGACGCGCCGGGGGGCGCGCCAGGGAGCTCGTCCGTGACCCGGGCCGAGGACGGGGCCGGACTCCGGTCCGTGGCCCGGGCCGAGGACGCGGCCGGAAGCCAGTCCGTAGACCGAACCGAGGACGCGGTTGGGGACCGGTCCTCAGACCGAACCGGAGACCGCCCCTGATGTCCGCCCGGCCCCCGATCCGCGTCCTGCTCGCCGACGACCACACCCTCGTACGCCGCGGTGTACGCCTCATCCTGGACGGCGAGCCGGACCTGACGGTCGTCGCGGAGGCCGGGGACGGCGCCGAGGCCGTCGCGGCGGCGCGGGCCACCCAGGCCGACCTGGCCGTGCTGGACGTCGCCATGCCCCGCATGACCGGCCTCCAGGCGGCCCGTGAGCTCTCCCGCCGCCTGCCCGAACTGCGCATCCTCATCCTGACCATGTACGACAACGAGCAGTACTTCTTCGAGGCGCTGAAGGCCGGGGCCTGTGGCTACGTCCTCAAGTCCGTCGCCGACCGCGACCTGGTCGAGGCGTGCCGGGCGGCCGTACGCGACGAGCCGTTCATCTACCCGGGCGCCGAGCGGGCCCTGGTCCGCTCCTACCTGGACCGCCTGCACAGCGGCGGTGGCCTGCCCGAGCGGCCCATCACGGAACGCGAGGAGGAGATCCTCAAGCTCGTCGCCGAGGGGCACACCTCCAAGGAGATCGGCGAGCTGCTGTTCATCAGCGCCAAGACCGTCGAACGCCACCGCGCCAACCTCCTCCAGAAGCTGGGCGTCCGCGACCGCCTGGAGCTCACCCGGTACGCGATCCGCGCGGGTCTCATCGAGCCCTGACCTGCCCTGACCAGCCGCGACCCTGGTTGTCCACAGGTGGCCAGGGCCATCGCCGCCGACCGCCTACCCTTATTGCCATGAGCAGCATCGACCGGAGTCAGTCAGTGGGCGGCACACGCACCTATGAAGTACGCACCTACGGGTGCCAGATGAACGTCCACGACTCCGAGCGATTGTCCGGACTGCTGGAGGACGCGGGCTACGTCCGCGCCCCCGAGGGGGCCGACGGCGACGCGGACGTCGTCGTCTTCAACACCTGCGCCGTACGGGAGAACGCCGACAACAAGCTGTACGGCAACCTCGGCCGCCTCGCCCCGAGGAAGGTGAGCCGGCCCGGCATGCAGATCGCGGTCGGCGGCTGCCTGGCGCAGAAGGACCGCGACACCATCGTGAAGCGGGCGCCCTGGGTGGACGTCGTCTTCGGCACGCACAACATCGGAAAGCTGCCCGTCCTGCTGGAGCGCGCCCGCGTGCAGGAGGAGGCGCAGGTCGAGATCGCCGAGTCCCTGGAGGCGTTCCCGTCCACGCTGCCCACCCGGCGCGAGAGCGCCTACGCGGCTTGGGTCTCCATCTCCGTCGGCTGCAACAACACCTGTACCTTCTGCATCGTCCCGGCCCTGCGCGGCAAGGAGAAGGACCGCCGCCCCGGCGACATCCTCGCCGAGGTCGAGGCCCTGGTCGCCGAGGGCGTCTGTGAGATCACCCTCCTCGGGCAGAACGTCAACGCCTACGGCTCCGACATCGGCGACCGTGAGGCCTTCAGCAAGCTGCTGCGCGCCTGCGGCACGATCGACGGTCTGGAGCGCGTCCGCTTCACCTCCCCGCACCCGCGCGACTTCACCGACGACGTCATCGCCGCCATGGCCGAGACGCCGAACGCGATGCCGCAGCTGCACATGCCGCTCCAGTCCGGCTCCGACCCGGTGCTGAAGGCGATGCGCCGGTCCTACCGCCAGGACCGCTACCTGGGCATCATCGAGAAGGTGCGCGCCGCCATCCCGCACGCGGCCATCACCACCGACATCATCGTGGGCTTCCCCGGCGAGACCGAGGAGGACTTCGAGCAGACCCTGCACGTGGTGCGCGAGGCCCGCTTCGCCCAGGCCTTCACCTTCCAGTACTCCAAGCGGCCCGGCACCCCGGCCGCGGAGATGGACGGCCAGATCCCCAAGGCGGTCGTCCAGGAGCGCTACGAGCGTCTCGTCGCCCTCCAGGAGGAGATCTCCTGGGAGGAGAACAAGAAGCAGGTCGGCCGCACCCTGGAGCTCATGGTCGCCGAGGGCGAGGGCCGCAAGGACGGCGCCACCCACCGCCTCTCCGGTCGCGCCCCCGACAACCGCCTGGTGCACTTCACCAAGCCCGGCCAGGACGTCCGCCCGGGGGACGTGGTGACGGTCGAGATCACCTACGCCGCTCCGCACCACCTCCTCGCCGAGGGCGAGGTGCTGGGTGTGCGCCGCACGCGCGCGGGTGATGCCTGGGAGAAGCGCAACGCGGCCGAGCAGGCCAAGCCCGTGGGCGTGATGCTGGGCCTGCCGAAGGTCGGTGCTCCGGAGCCCCAGCCTGCCGTGGCGGGTGGCTGCGGCTGCGACTGACCGCGGGGCGGACGGCCGTGGCCGCGGGCACGGGGTTACGCTGCCGATCATGCTTGTCGCCGCCGCCGTCTGTCCCTGCCCGCCGCTCCTCGTGCCGGAGGTCGCCGCGGGTGCCGCGCCCGAGCTGGACGCCGCGCGTGCCGCGTGCGCGGACGCGCTGGGGGTGCTCGCCGCCGCCCGGCCCGACCGGCTCGTGGTCGTCGGCCCGGGCGACGGCGCGGGGCTCGAGGCCTATCCGCACGGCGCACGGGGATCCTTCCGCGGCTTCGGCGTGGATCTTGAGGTGAGCCTGGGCCCGGACCGCGGTACGCAGGCGGAGCGGGCCGAATCGGTAGGGACCGAAACGGTGCGTACCGAATCGGAGCGGACCGAGGCCGAGTTGCCGTACGGGCTGGCCGTGGGTGCCTGGCTGCTCGGTCGCACCGGGTGGGCCGACGCTCCTGTCGAGGGCATCGGCGTGGGGGAGGACCTCCCCGCCGAGCGCTGCGCCGCCATCGGACGGGACACCGCCGCGCGGGCCGGGCGGGTGGCCATGCTGGTGCTGGGAGACGCCAGTGCCTGCCGCACACTCAAGGCCCCCGGGTACCTCGACGAGCGTGCGGCGCCCTTCGACGCGGAGGCGGGGCGTGCGCTGGGAGCGGCGGACGTGGCGGCTCTCGCGGCGCTGGACGTCGCACTGGCCCGCGAGCTGAAGGTGTCCGGCCGGGGCCCCTGGCAGGTCCTGGCGGGCGCGGCCGAGGACACGGACCTCGCCGGCGCGCTGCTGTACGAGGACGCGCCGTACGGGGTCGGGTACATCGCCGCCACCTGGTCGTAGGCAGGGTGACGCCCTGCGGCGTTCAGGACGCGGCGGGGCGCGTCGGCAAGCGTCGGCGGGATGTGTCGGTCATCGGTCGCACGCCGAGTCGGCGGACGGTCCGGAGCTGAGCCGCTCGGGACCGTCCGCCGTCGTGCCGGTGACTCGCCGGTGCGCCGGGGCGCGCGGGTCAGGAAGCCGGAGGCGGCCCGGTCGGCGGAGTGCCGCCCGGGGTGGTGCCCGGTGTGCCGCCGTCGGCGTCCTTGTGGGCGAGGCGGTCCATGGCGCCCTTCGCCTTCCCGGTGCCCGTCTGGATCCGGTCGCTGTACTTGCCCTTGGTCCTCTCGTCGACGGTCCTCGCCACCTTGTCGAGACCGCGATCGATCTTGTCCTCGTGCTGCCGCGCGAGGTCGGAGACCTTGCCCTTCGCCGGTCCCAGCCTGGCCTTCACGTTGTCCAGCAGACCCATGGTTCGCCTTCCCTCACGGGGCGGTCAGGTGCGGGCGCCCTTGTCGGCCTCGTTGTCGACGGCCTCCCCGGCGGACTGCTGCTTGGGGATGCCGACGCTCTCGGAGTCGGCGGAGTCGGCGGCGTCGGTGGCCTCGGTGGCCTCAGCGGGCTGGACCGTGTTCCGGGGGCCGGCGTCGGCCGTCTCCGCGGCTTCTGCGGTGCTCTCCTCAACCGCACCTTCCGGCTCGGGGGCGTCGGCCGGTGTCTCGGCGGCCGGCGCCTCCTGCGGGGACTTCGACTTCCGAAAAAGCCGTGCAAAAACGCCCATATCAACTCCATAGGTTACTCGTGCGGGCGAAATCCCGCGGCATCCGGTGCGTCCGTTCGCGTGGCCGGGGCCACGGCCCCGGTGGTCCGGGGCGCGGGAACCTCGCAACGGGGAACGAGCCCGGCCCCGCACCGTCACGTAACTCGTTCGAGAGCCGGATGAGAGGTTTGCGAGACTGGTGCGGTGAGCAGCGCACCCCCCGCCCCCCGCGTCATCGCCGTAGTCGGACCCACCGCGGCCGGAAAGTCCGATCTGGGCGTATTCCTGGCCCAGCGGCTCGGCGGCGAAGTCGTCAACGCCGACTCCATGCAGCTCTACCGTGGGATGGACATCGGTACCGCCAAACTGACGCCCGAGGAGCGCGGTGCTGTCCCCCACCATCTTCTCGACGTCTGGGACGTGACGGTCACGGCGTCCGTCGCCGAGTACCAGCGACTGGCGCGGGAACGGATCGACGCCCTGCTCGCCGAGGGCCGCTGGCCGATCCTCGTCGGCGGCTCCGGACTCTACGTCCGCGGGGCCGTCGACAACCTGGAGTTCCCCGGCACCGACCCCGAGGTCAGGGCCCGGCTGGAAGAGGAGCTGGAGCTGCGGGGCCCGGGTGCGCTGCACGCCCGTCTGGCCGCCGCCGACCCGGAAGCCGGGCGGGCCATCCTGCCCGGCAACGGGCGCCGGATCGTGCGCGCCCTGGAGGTGATCGAGATCACCGGCAGGCCCTTCACCGCCAACCTTCCCGGCCACGACTCCGTCTACGACACCGTGCAGATCGGCGTCGACGTCGCGCGCCCCGAGCTGGACGAGCGGATCACCCGCCGGGTCGACCGGATGTGGGAAGCGGGTCTGGTCGACGAGGTGCGCGCCCTCGAGGCGCGGGGGTTGCGCGAGGGGCGTACGGCGTCGCGCGCGCTCGGCTACCAGCAGGTACTCAGGGCGCTCGCCGACGAGTGCACCCTCGACGAGGCGCGGGCCGAGACCGTCCGTGCCACCAAACGCTTCGCGCGCCGTCAGGATTCGTGGTTCAGGCGCGATCCGCGGGTGCACTGGTTGAGTGGGGCTGTGGCGGATCGCACGGAACTTCCGCGGCTCGCCCTGTCGTTGGTCGAACGACCGGTTACAGCCTGATCACGTGATGGCATCGGGACGCCCCGGCCGTCATCCGGGCCATCGACGGCGTGCCATCATCGAGCTTCGATCGACCGAGTGAGTCCTAGTTGGGAGGGCGCGTGGCGATGGAGGCCGGCCCTCACAACCCCGCACCAAGCACCGAGCACGGCACCGCCGGCCACGACGGGCCGGAGCCGGACGGAGCGGCTCTGAGCCCCGACGGCCCCGACGAGGCGCCGGAGGGTGTGGCCGCCGACGGCCCCGAGCCCGACGAGATGTACGGGGACGAGGTCGAGGTCGAGCTGCGTCCGCAGCGACGGCTGCGGATCTGGCAGCTCGCTCCCATCGTCTGCCTGGCCGCGGTCGGCTCCCTGATGTTCGCCTTCCCGCTCGCCTTCGACTTCGGCGACAGCGGCGCGGTGATCGCGATGCTGGGGCTGCTGATCTGCTCCTGCGCGGCCGGCTGGGGCATGATGGCCGCCCGCCGGGTCGGCCACACCTGGCCGGGCCTGCCGCAGCGAGGATCGGGCCGCCGCGCGGACTGGCGGATGATCCTCGTCTACGTCCTGGCGGTCGCCGCCGTCGTCGCCCTGGCCGTGTGGCGGGTGGACCGCCTGCGCGGCTGACACGAGCCCGCCCTCCCGTCCACGCACTGCCACGTGCGTACCGGTCCCTCCCGTCCACGTGTGTGCCCGCCTTCCCGTCCGCGCGCGCCCGCCTCCGCGTCGCCCGTCGTACCCACGCCGTACGATCGAGGAATGAGCACGCGGATCGCCTTCCTCAAGGGTCACGGCACCGAGAACGACTTCGTGATCGTTCCGGACCCCGAGAACGTCATCGACCTGCCTCCCGCTGCCGCCGCCGCCCTGTGCGACCGCCGCGCGGGCATCGGCGGTGACGGACTGCTGCACGTGGTGCGGTCCGCGGCGCACCCCGAGGCCAGGGACATGGCGGCCGAGGCGGAGTGGTTCATGGACTACCGCAACGGCGACGGCTCGGTCGCGGAGATGTGCGGCAACGGCGTACGGGTCTTCGCGCGCTACCTCCAGCGCGCCGGGCACGCCGCCGAGGGCGATCTCACCATCGCCACGCGGGGGGGCGTGAAGCGCGTTCACCTCGCGAAGAACGGCGACGTGACCGTGGGCATGGGCCGCGCGCTGCTCCCCGGGGGCGATGTCGTGGTGAGCGTCGACGGGCGCAGCTGGCCCGCGCGGAACGTGAACATGGGCAATCCGCACGCGGTCGCCTTCGTCGCCGACCTCGCCCACGCGGGCGACCTGTACTCCCCGCCGCCCTACGAACCCGCCACCGCCTACCCGGACGGCGTCAACGTCGAGTTCGTGGCCGACCGCGGCCCCCGTCACGTCGCGATGCGCGTGCACGAGCGCGGCTCCGGGGAGACCCGCTCGTGCGGAACCGGCGCGTGCGCCGTCGCCGTCGCCACCGCCCGCAGGGACGGCGCGGACCCGACGGTCACCGGTACCCCGGCGACGTACACCGTCGAGGTGCCCGGCGGCACCCTGGTGATCACCGAGCGCCCCGACGGCGAGATCGAGATGACGGGCCCCGCGGTGATCGTCGCCGAGGGCGAGTTCGACGCCGGATGGCTGGAAGGGGTACTCGCCTGAACCACAACCCGGTCACAGCACTCAGTCCGTGACACTCAGTGCGAAACCCAAACCCTCGGACCATCGCTCGAATGGGTGATCCGTTTCACGCTCGGCGAGAGGCGGTCGGCCGCACGTGATGGGCTCGATAGCATCAAGCACCGGCCCGGACGGGGGACCGACACCATCCCCTGAGCCGTGTCCGCCCTGGGATACCCCGTCCGCCGGTCCGTGCAGCCGGAGGTGCCCATGAACGCGGAGGCCGTGAATCCAGCGAGCCCAGGCCCTGTGACGCCCGCAGCCACCGGCGCCGGCGCACCGTCGACGCCCCGCAGGAAGGCCCGCCCCCGGATCGACCTGCGCCGCCTGGGCCGCGCCGCACTGCTCGGCTCCGCCGCCCGCGGCAGGCTGCCCGACGCCATCGGCCACGTCGTCGAGGCCCACCGCGCCCACCACCCCGACGCCGACCTCGACCCGCTGCGCCGCGCCTACGTGCTGGCCGAGTCCTCGCACCGCGGCCAGACGCGCAAGAGCGGCGAGCCCTACATCACCCACCCGCTGGCCGTCACCCTGATCCTCGCCGAACTCGGCGCTGAGACCACCACGCTCACCGCCTCCCTCCTCCACGACACCGTCGAGGACACCGAGGTGACGCTCGACCAGGTGGGCGACCAGTTCGGTGCCGAGGTCCGCTACCTCGTCGACGGCGTCACCAAGCTGGAGAAGGTCGACTACGGCGCCGCCGCCGAGCCCGAGACCTTCCGCAAGATGCTCCTCGCCACCGGCAACGACGTCCGCGTGATGTCGATCAAACTCGCCGACCGGCTCCACAACATGCGCACCCTCGGCGTCATGCGCCGGGAGAAACAGGAGCGCATCGCCAAGGTGACCCGGGACGTGCTCATCCCGCTCGCCGAGCGGCTCGGCGTCCAGGCGCTCAAGTCCGAGCTGGAGGACCTCGTCTTCGCGGTGATGCACCCCGAGGAGTACGAGCGCACGCGGGAGCTGGTCGACGAGAACGCCGCCCGCGCGGACGACCCGCTCGCCGCGGTCGCCGACGACGTGCGCAAGGTGCTGCGCGAGGCGGACATCCCGGCGGACGTTCTCATCCGGCCCCGCCACTTCGTCTCCGTGCACCGTGTCTCCCGTAAACGGGGACCGCTCGACGGCGCGGACTTCGGCCGCCTCCTGGTGCTCGTGCAGGAGGACGCCGACTGCTACGCCGTCCTCGGTGAACTGCACACCTGTATGACGCCGGTCGTCTCGGAGTTCAAGGACTTCATCGCCGTACCCAAGTTCAACCTGTACCAGTCGCTGCACACCGCGGTGGCCCGCGCGCAGGACGGCCAGGTCGTCGAGGTCCTCATCCGCACCCACCAGATGCACAAGGTCGCCGAGGCCGGAGTCGTCGCGCTCGGCAATCCCTACGCGCCGCCGGCGGAGGAACAGACCGCGGGCGACGGCGAGCGCGCCGACCCGACCCGTCCCGGCTGGCTCTCCCGGCTGCTCGACTGGCAGCGCGGCGCCCCCGACCCCGACACCTTCTGGTCCACCCTTCGCGAGGACCTCGCCCAGGACCGCGAGATCACCGTCTTCCGCCCCGACGGCGGCGCCCTCGGCCTCCCCGAGGGCGCGACCTGCGTGGACGCCGCGTACGCCCAGTACGGCGAGGACGCGCACGCGACCATGGGCGCCCGGGTCAACGGCCGCCTGGCGACCATGAGCACGGTGCTGAGGGACGGCGACACGGTGCACCTCCTGATGGGGCAGGACCCCGCCTCCGAGCCCTCCAGGGAGTGGCTGGAGCACGCCCACACACCCGCCGCGCGGATCGCCATCCAGCGCCGGCTCTCGGCCCACCCGCAGCCGGCGCCCGTAGCAGAGGCGGAGGCGTCCCGCGGTCCCGGCGCGGGTGACGCGCCCGCCGCACGCCCGACGTCCGTCGGACCGGCCGCCCGTCCCGCCTCCGCCGACGTCCTCGTCGACCCGCCGGGCGCGACCGTGCGGCTGGCCGGCTGCTGCACCCCCGTACCGCCCGACGAGATCACCGGTTTCGCCGTACGCGGGGGAGTGGTGACCGTGCACCGCGCTCAGTGCGCGGTGGTGGCGCGCATGAAGAGCGCGGGGCGCGCGGAGGTCGGCGTGCGCTGGGGGGAGAGCACGCAGTGCCGGGTCACCCTGCTCGCCGAATCGTTCGGCCGCCCGCACCTCCTGGCCGACCTCACGGAGGCCATGGCAGTCGAAGGCGCCGAGATCGTCTCCGCGACCGTCGAGCCCCCCGACCGGCAACGGGTCCGCCACACCTACACCGTCCTGCTCCCGGACGCGGCCCGGCTGCCCGCCCTCATGCGCGCGATGCGAGACGTGGCCGGGGTGTACGACGTGAGCAGAGCACAGCCGCAGACCACGGGAGTCTGAGCGCGCCGGTCGACGGACCAGGAGAGCCGGACCGGGCGACGGCTCCCGGTCACTGGCCGCCGGTCACTGGCCGCCGGTCACTGGCCATGGGGCGTGCGCCATGGGGCGTGCGCCACGGGGCGTGCGCCACGGGGCGTGCGCCACGGGGCGTCGGCTGCCGGGCGTACCCGTTCGGGTGCTCCGGGCGCGCGCCGTCGCCGCGGCGCACGCGCGCGCTGATAGCCGTGGGGAATGCTGCACACCCCTCACACCCCCACTCGGCGAACCCGCGGGCCGGCCCGCCGCCGGCTCAAGGCCGCGGCCCTGCTCGCCTCGGCCGTCTCCGTCTGCCTGGTCGCCGCCAGCGCGCCGCCGGCCCCTCTGGGCGTCGGCGACCGGCTCTTCCCCCACCTGGGCAACCCCGGCTACGACGTGGCGGCGTACGACCTCTCCTTCACCTACTCCGGCAGCAACAGCGAGCCGCTGAAGGCCGTCACCACCATCGACGCCCGCGTCACGGCCGACCTGGAGCGGATCAACCTGGACTTCGCCCACGGCAAGGTCGACTCCGTCGAGGTTGACGGTGAGCCCGCCGGCTTCGCCACAGCCGGCGAGGACCTCGTCGTCACGCCCCAGGGCGCGCTCGACGAGGGCGAGCGGACGCGGATCACCGTGCGGCACAGCAGCGACCCGGTGTACCCGGAGAACCGCGAAGGCGGCTGGGTGCGCACCGCCGACGGCCTCGCCATGGCCAACCAGGCCGACGTCGCGCACCTGGTGTTCCCCTGCAACGACCACCCTTCCGACAAGGCCGGGTTCACCTTCCGTGTCACCGCCCCGGACGGGCTCACGGCCGTCGCCAACGGTCTGCCGGCGGGTGTGGACCGGGCCGGCGGATCGACCACGTGGACGTACCGGACCGGGCACCCCATGGCCACCGAGCTGGCGCAGGTCTCCATCGGCCGCTCCACGGTGCTGCACCGCACCGGCCCGCACGAACTGCCCGTCCGGGACGTCGTGCCGACGAAGCACCGCGCGGCGCTCGAACCGTGGCTGGAGAAGACCCCCGGCCAGATCGCCTGGATGGAGGAGAAGGCCGGGCGCTACCCCTTCGAGACCTACGGCCTGCTCATGGCCGACGTCACCACCGGCTTCGAACTCGAGACCCAGACGCTCTCCCTCTTCGAGCGGGAGCTGTTCACCCGACCCGGCTTCCCCGAGTGGTACGTCGAGTCGATCATGGTGCACGAGCTGGCCCACCAGTGGTTCGGCAACAGCGTCGGCCCGGCCACCTGGTCCGACCTGTGGCTGAACGAGGGACACGCCACCTGGTACGAGGCGCTGTACGCGCAGGAGAGGGCGGGCAGGTCCCTGGAAGCCCGTATGAAGACCGCCTACGGTGCCTCCGACCACTGGCGCGCGGCGGGCGGACCGCCGGCCGCGCCGAAGCCCCCGGACCCCGGCAACAAGATCAGCATCTTCCGGCCCAACGTCTACGACGGCGCGGCTCTCGTCCTCTACGCCCTGCGCCAGGAGATCGGCCGCCCCGCCTTCGAACGCGTCCAACGCGAATGGGTCGCCCGGCACCGAGACAGTACGGCGACGACCGCGGACTTCGTCCGGCTCGCCTCCGAGATCTCCGGCCGCGACCTGGGCGACTTCTTCCAGGCCTGGCTGTACGAAGAGAAGACCCCGCCGATGCCCGGGCACCCGGACTGGAAGCCGACGGCGACCGACCAGGCGCCGAAGGCCGCCAACGGGAACGCGCACGTGGAACGGGCCGGTGACGGCGTGAACCGGTGACGGCGCACGCGGAATAAGCCGGTGACGAGACGCCCCGTGCCGTGCGACCATCTTCGGGACGGCGCGGCACGGGCCCGGGAATCTCCCCGGCGGCTCGCGCGTTGTGCAGAGTGTCGCGGTATCCATGCCGCGCGATTCGCTTCCCAGCTACGTAAGGATCCAATGACCTCCTCTTCTTCCACCTCCCAGGACACCAAGCGTCTCGAGCAGACCTATCCCGAGGGCCTCCGGGCCGATGCCCTGATGGAAGAGGACGTCGCCTGGAGCCACGAGACCGACCCCAAGTGGGACGGCGAGCAGTTCGACCGCTCCGACCGCGCGGCGCTGCGCCGCGTGGCGGGCCTCTCCACCGAGCTCGAGGACGTCACCGAGGTCGAGTACCGCCAGCTCCGTCTGGAGCGGGTCGTCCTCGTCGGCGTGTGGACCTCGGGCACCGTACGGGACGCGGAGAACTCCCTCGCCGAGCTGGCCGCCCTCGCGGAGACCGCCGGCGCGCTGGTCCTCGACGGCGTCGTCCAGCGCCGTGACAAGCCCGACGCCGCCACCTACATCGGCTCCGGCAAGGCCGAGGAGCTGCGGGACGTCGTCCACGACACGGGCGCGGACACCGTCATCTGCGACGGTGAGCTCAGCCCCGGGCAGCTGATCCACCTCGAGGACGTCGTCAAGGTCAAGGTCATCGACCGTACGGCCCTGATCCTGGACATCTTCGCCCAGCACGCCAAGTCCCGAGAGGGCAAGGCGCAGGTCGCGCTCGCGCAGATGCAGTACATGCTGCCGAGGCTGCGCGGCTGGGGCCAGTCGCTGTCCCGGCAGATGGGCGGCGGCAAGGGCGGCGGCCTCGCCACCCGTGGTCCCGGTGAGACCAAGATCGAGACGGACCGGCGCCGGATCCGCGAGAAGATGGCGAAGATGCGCCGGGAGATCGCGGAGATGAAGACCGGCCGCGAGATCAAGCGCCAGGAGCGCAAGCGCCACAAGGTGCCGTCCGTGGCCATCGCGGGCTACACCAACGCGGGCAAGTCCTCGCTGCTCAACCGCCTCACGGGCGCGGGCGTACTGGTGGAGAACGCGCTGTTCGCCACCCTCGACCCGACCGTGCGCCGGGCCGAGACACCGAGCGGCCGCCTGTATACCCTGGCGGACACCGTCGGCTTCGTCCGGCACCTGCCGCACCACCTGGTCGAGGCGTTCCGCTCCACGATGGAGGAGGTCGGCGACTCCGACCTGATCCTGCACGTGGTGGACGGTTCGCACCCGGTCCCGGAGGAGCAGCTGGCCGCCGTGCGCGAGGTGATCAGGGACGTCGGAGCCACCGACGTACCCGAGATCGTCGTGATCAACAAGGCCGACATGGCCGACCCGCTGGTGCTCCAGCGGCTGCTGCGGGTCGAGAAGCGGTCCATCGCCGTCTCGGCACGCACCGGCAAGGGCATCGACGAGCTGCTCGCCCTGATCGACAATGATCTGCCGCGCCCGTCGGTCGAGATCGAGGCGCTCGTGCCGTACACCCACGGCAAGCTGGTCGCCCGCGCCCATGACGAGGGCGAGGTGATCTCCGAGGAGCACACCCCGGAGGGCACCCTGCTCAAGGTCCGGGTGCACGAGGAACTGGCGGCGGAACTCACGCCGTACGTACCGGCGCCCGCCCTCTGACGTACACGCGAGAAGGCCCGCCCCCGCACATCGCGGGGGCGGGCCTTCGGCACGCGGGGGGCACGGACCACGGACTTCCGTACACTCCGTCCGGTCACTGACCGCCGTACGTCCTGCTCATGTTCTGGTACATCGCCTCGGCCTCGCGGCCCAGCTGCGGGCCCGCCAGCCAGGTGTTCTCCAGGGGGCCGATCGAGGTGTTCGACACCAGCTTGGTCTCGCCGTCCACCACCCGGAACCATCCGCCGCCGGACGAACCACCGGTCATCGTGCAGCCGATGCGGTACATCGTCGGCAGCGACGGGCTCAGCGACAGCCTGCCGGGCCGGTCGACGCACTTGAACATCGCCAGACCGTTGTACGGGGGCGCGGCCGGGTAGCCCCAGGCGCCCATGCTGGTGACCTCACTCGCGGCAGGGGCGGAGAAGTCCACCTCCAGCGCGGCGCCGACCGTCTCCTCCAGGGACTTGCCGCCCTGCTCCGGCTTCACATGCAGCACGGAGTAGTCGTACGCGGCCCCGTCACCGCCGTTGTCCGCACCGCCCTTGATCCACTGGTTCGAGGTCGAAGCCCAGTCGGCCCACCAGGTGCCGTAGGGGGACATCTCGGTGATCGACGCGCCCGCCAGTTCCGCCTCTGACTTGCCGAGGTCGTTGTACGACGGCACGAAGGCGATGTTGCGGTACCAGCCGCCGCTTCCGCCGGCGTGCACGCAGTGGCCCGCCGTCCACACCAGGTTGGACTTGCCCGGGTTGTTCACGTCCTTGATGACGGTGCCGGAGCAGACCATCGACCCCTCGGGGGAGTCGAAGAAGACCTTGCCGACCGGGGCGGCGTTCTCGTGGTACGGCGTCTTCTCGGCCACGGCCTCGACGGGCGCCGGCTCCGGGTCGGTGGCGCCCTGGGCGGTGGTGTCCTTGGTCGTGACGGTCTTGTCCGCCTCCTTCGCGGACCGCATCCGGTCCGGCTCCCACAGGCCCTCGATCACCGGGTTGACGAAGTCCTTGGCCTCACTGAGCCACTTGTCCTTGTCCCAGTCCTTCCAGCCGCCGTCCTTCCACTGGTCGACGTCGATGCCGTGCTCCTTGAGCCGGTCCGCGAGATCGGCCGGGAGCCGGACCTTGCCGTCGCCGGTGCCTCCCGTGTCGCCGGCATCGGCGGCCTGCGAGGCGCCACCGCCGGGCCCGGCGTCGGCCTCGTCCTTCTCCGAACCGCCACAGGCGGTCGCGGTGAGCGCCAGTGCGGCGACGACACCGATGGCGGCGAGTGCGGTGCGCCGTCGGCGCCGTGCTGCGGTGGACGTGGGTGTGGATGCGGAACTCATGGTGGAACGACCCCCGTTGCTACGTATGAACGTCGACGTACGAACGCCGACGCGTGAATGTCGTGGAACCGGCGATGGGGTGCCCGGATCACCCGACGCACCCCACCGCCTCCGAACCGGGCGCTGTCCCTCAGCGCGCGATCACTGACCGGCGAACTTGCCGCTCACCGCGTCGAACACGCCCTTGGCCTCCTCGCCCAGCCGCGGACCGGCCAGCCAGCCGGCCGTCACCGGGCCGATCGAGGTGTTGGACACCAGCGCCGGCTTGCCGTCGGACCCGGCCGCGACCCAGCCGCCGCCGGACGAACCACCGGTCATGGTGCAGCCGATGCGGTACATCGTCGGATCCGAGGCGTTCATCGACAGCCGCCCGGGCTTGTCCTCGCACTGGAACAGCTTCTGACCGTCGTACGGCGGCGCGGCCGGGTAGCCGATCGCCTTCATGCTCTCGACCTCCGGCACGGCGGGCGCCTCGAAGTCCACCGGAAGCGCCGAGCCGACCGTCTCCTCCAGCGACTTGCCGCCGCTGCCCTTCTCCGGGGTCACGTGGATGACGGCGAAGTCGTACGAGGCACCGTCGCCGCCCGTCGCGCCGCCCTGCTCGATCCACTGGTCCGAGGTCTGGGCCCAGTCGCCCCACCAGACGCCATAGGGAGCGACCTCCTCCTTGGTGGCGTTCTGCAGTTCCGCGTTCGACTTGCCGGCATCGTTGTACGACGGCACGAAGGCGATGTTGCGGTACCAGCCGCCCTTCTTGCCCGCGTGCACGCAGTGGCCGGCCGTCCACACCAGGTTGGACTTGCCCGGGTTGGCCGGGTCCTCCACGACGGTCGCCGAGCAGACCATCGAGCCCGCGGGCGAGTCGAAGAGCAGCTTGCCCGCCGTGGCGGCGCTGTCGTGGTACTTGGGCGGCACGGCCTGAGCCTGCACCGGCTGCGGCTCGGGGTCGGTGACGCCCTGGTCACCGGAGATGTCGCTGTCGTCGACCTCCTGGTCGGGTTCCTCGGCGTCCCGCATCCGGTCCGGGTCCCACAGGTCCTCGATGATCGGGTTGACGTAGTCCTGCGCCTCACGCAGCCAGTCGTCCTTGTTCCAGTTCTTCCAGGCGCCGTTCTTCCACTCGTCGACGTCGATCCCGTGTTCCTTGAGCTTGTCCTTGATGCTGTCCGGGATCCGGATCTCGCCGTTGCCGCCGTCCGCGGCGGACGCGGAGGCGGAGGCGTCGCCGCTCGCCTCGGGGTCGCCGGACTCGCAGGCGGTGGCGGTGAGCGCGAGCGCCGAGACGAGCGCCACGGTGACCGGCACGGGGGACGTTCTGCGCCGCCCGCGCCTGTGCCCGCGCGTGGTGAACGACGGCCGTATGGATCGCATGGTTGGTAACTCCCCCTACTGTGAACTGCACTGGAACGGCACCACACACTATTGGTTCGCTGTGGGGGAGTTCCGATGGAACGGCAACGGTTCGGATACAGCCGCCTGACCTGGCACGCGGCATCCGGGCCGGGCCGGACGTACCCGAAGCCGCACCGCGGTTCCGGAGCCGACGACGAGCCTGCCGCCCAGCAACGGATCTTCACGCTACCCGTAACCCGGTGAACGGCCCGCGGTTGGTAGCGGTGGGGGGCCTGCTGTCCGGGTGCGGTCCCCCGCGCCGAAGGCGACCCGACACGTCGGGTCGCGTCTGGACAGCGGGAGGTCGGAGAGCCGTGGCGCAGAAGAGCGCTCAGAAGGAAGCGCAGGAGAGCGCCCCGAAGACAGCGCAAGAAAGCGCCCCGAAGCGTCAGACGGCGCGGGAGCCCTCAGCACGCACCTACGCGCGCGCCCTTCCCGTCGTACCCGTCCGCGCCCGGGGGCTCACCATCGAGGGCGCCGACGGCCGCCGCTACCTCGACTGCGTCTCGGGCGCGGGCACGCTGGTCCTGGGACACAACCACCCGGTCGTGCTGAAGGCGATCCGTGAAGTCCTCGACTCGGGCGCCCCCTTGCAGGTCATGGACCTCACCACCCCCGTCGAGGACGCCTTCGTCACCGAACTGCTGCGCACCCTGCCGCCCGGACTCGCCCACCACGCGCGCGTGCGGTTCTGCGGGCCGGCCGGTACGGATCCCCTCGCCACCGCGGGCCGACTGGTCCGCGCCGCCACCGGCCGGGCCCGGGTGATCGCCTTCACCGACGCTCACCACAGGACGACCGCCGAGGCGTGCGCGGGGCACAGTGCCACCCGCGACGAGCCGCTCGCCCGCCTGCCGTACCCGCAGGACCGGCACTGTCCGTTCGGTGTCGGGGGCGAGCGCGGAGCCGAACTCGCCGCCCACTGGGCCGAGTCCGTCCTCGACGACCGCCGGTCGGGGGAGGAACTGCCCGCAGGGGTGATCCTGGAGCCGGTCCGCAGCGAGAGCGGTGTGCTTCCCGTGCCGGACGCCTGGACGCGGCGCATGCGCCGGATCACGGCCGAACGGTCCGTCCCGCTGATCGCCGACGAGACCGAGACGGGCGTCGGGCGGACGGGTGCCTTCTGGGCGGTCGAACACAGCGGCGTCGTCCCCGACGTGCTGGTCCTCTCCAAGGCGATCGGCGGCAGTCTGCCGCTGGCCGCGGTGGTCCACCGCGACGACCTGCACACGGGGGAGCCCGGCACCGGCACCTTCCGGGGCAACCAACTGGCCCTGGCCGCGGGAGCGGCCACCCTCGCCCACGTCCGCGAACACCGCCTCGCCGAGCACGCCGCCGCACTGGGCAGCCGGATACTGGCCCGACTGCGCGGCCTGGCCGAGGAGTTCGAGTGCGTCGGTGACGTGCGAGGGCGGGGACTGATGATCGGCGTCGAACTGACGGCACCGGACCGTACGCGCGACGCGCCCGCCAACGGAGTCCGCCCCGGTACCGCCGCCGAACTCGCCGCCGCCGTCCAACGGGAATGTCTGCGTCGCGGGCTGATCGTGGACGTCACGGGCCCCTCCGCGAACGTCGTACGCCTGCTGCCGCCGCTGATCGTCACCGAGGAGCAGACGACGGCGGTCCTGGACCGACTCGCCGACGCGGTGGAGACGGTGGACCGGAGCCGTGGCGACCACGCACCGCCTCGCGGGGTGTGCGCCGCGCTCTGAATCCCGCGCCCAGACCACAGCACGTCACGAGGAACCGCGTTGCACATCGACCCCGCACCCGAATCGGTGCCCGCCGCTCCCACCGCAGCCGTACCTCCGCGCCCACCGGCGACCGCCGCCATTCCCCCACCCGCAGGCACGCCGGATACCACCGCTGACCGCGTGGGCCACCCCGAGCCTTGTGCGGCCGCTCAGCACGCCGCAGTGGAGAACCTGCTCCGCTGCTGGGTGCGAGAGACCGACGCGCCCGCCCCCGACGACGGCGTCCTGCGGGTACCGCTCCCCGTCGGCGGTACGGCCCTGGCCGTTCCCGTCCACTACTGGTCACCGACCGGCCGACACCGCTTCGGCCTCCCGCGCCTGGCCGACGCCCCGGCCTCGGCGCCGCCCGTGGACGCGGTCACGGTCGCCGCGCTGCTCGTCCGGGAGACGTCCGGCGACCAGGGGCCCGACGGAGCCGACCTCGTCGCCCGCGTCGCCGACTCCGTCCGCCGCACCGCGGTATTCCTCCAGGATCGCGGGGAACGCCCTGCCGTCGCTTCTGGTGCCTCGGACCCCTCCGGTCCCTCGGACCCCTCCGGTCCCTCGGACGGCTCCGACCTCTTCCTGGCCGCAGAGCAGGCGCTGCTCCTCGGACACCCGCTGCACCCCACCCCAAAGAGCAGGGAGGGGCTCACGGAGGCCGAGGCACGGCGGTACTCACCCGAACTGCGCGGCTCCTTCCCGCTGCACTGGGTGGCCGTCGACCCGTCCGTACTCGCCACCGACTCGGCCTGGACAGAACGCGGCCGCCGGATCGCCGCGCCCCGGCTCACCGCGCGCCTCGCCGGAGACGGGGCCGCGCCGCCGGACGGCTACGTACTCCTTCCCCTGCACCCCTGGCAGTTCCGCGCGGTACGCCACCGGCCTCAGACCGCGGCCCTGCTGGACGCCGGGCTGCTCAGGGACCTCGGCACCCGGGGCGCCCCCTGGCACCCCACCTCCTCCCTGCGGACCGTCCATCGCACCGGCGCCTCTGCCATGCTCAAGCTCTCGCTGGCCCTGCACATCACCAACTCCCGCCGGGAGAACCTCCGCAAGGAACTCCACCGAGGGGTCGAGGTCCACCGTCTGCTGCGCAGTGGCCTGTCCCGTCAGTGGCAGGCCGCCCACCCCGGCTTCGACATCGTCCGCGACCCGGCCTGGCTCGCCGTCGACGGACCGGACGGCAGGCCCGTGCGCGGGCTCGACGTCGTCATCCGGCACAACCCGTTCCGGCCCTCGGACGACGTCTCCTGCGTCGCGTCTCTCGTCGAGCCGTGGCCGCACGGGCCGGCGGACGGTTCCGACCGGCACGCCGCCCGCGCCCCGCGCTCCCGGCTGGCCGAGGTCCTCACACGACTGGCCGGGCGGACCGGCCGTCCCCGCGAAGCCGTCGCCGTCGAGTGGTTCCTGCGCTATCTCCACCACGTCGTAGCTCCCGTGCTGTGGCTGGACGCCCACGCCGGGATCGCCCTGGAGGCGCACCAGCAGAACACCCTGCTCCTGCTGGACACCGACGGCTGGCCGGCCGGCGGCCGGTACCGCGACAACCAGGGCTACTACTTCCGCGAGTCCCGGCGCGCGGAACTCGACGCCCGGCTGCCCGGCATCGGCGAGCACAGCGACACGTTCGTCGCCGACGATGTCACCGACGAGCGCTTCGCCTACTACCTGGCGATCAACAACGTGTTCGGCCTCATCGGCGCCCTCGGTTCCCAGCACCTCGCCGACGAGCGAGTGCTGCTGGCGGCCTTCCGGAGTTTCCTCGGGGGTCTCGCCTCGAGGCCCGAGCCGCCGTGCAGTCCGCTGCCGGCACACCTTCTGGACTCATCCGTCCTGCGCTGCAAGGCCAACCTGCTGACCCGGCTGCACGGCCTCGACGAGCTCGTCGGCCCGGTGGACACCCAGTCCGTCTACGTCACCGTCACCAACCCGCTGCGTCCCTGAGCACGCTGCCGCCGCCCCTCCCCGTCCCCCTCTCCCGAAAGAGCGACACTGTGGCTTCCACCGATGCGAGCGCCGACGACACCCTGGACCTGCACCTTCCCGAGGAGTTCGTCGCCCTCTTCCGGAAGGAGGAGCACGACCTGGCGGGAACGGAGACGACGCGGACCGGCGACGATCTGCTCGACCGTGTCGTCGAATGGGGGCCGGCCGTCACCGCCGTGGGGGTTTTCCACCTGGTACCGGTCCGTGTCGAACAGGACGTACCCGTCATCAGCCGCTGGATGAACGACCCCGCCGTCGCCGCGTTCTGGGAGCTGACCGGACCACAGAGCGTGACCGAGGAGCACGTACGGGCACAGCTGGCCGGCGACGGACGAAGCGTCCCGTGCGTGGGCGTGCTGGACGGTGTGCCGATGAGCTACTGGGAGATCTACCGGGCCGACCTCGACCCGCTGGCCCGGTACTGCCCCGTCCGGCCGCACGACACCGGCCTTCACCTCCTGATCGGCGATGTCGCCGACCGAGGGCAGGGCGTCGGAACCACGCTGATCAGTACCGTCACCGACCTCGTCCTCGCCAGGCGGCCCGCCTGCACGCGCGTGCTCGCCGAACCCGACGTCCGCAACACGGCCTCCGTCGCCGCGTTCCTCGGCGCCGGGTTCCGGTTCTCCGCCGAGGTCGACCTGTCCGCCAAGCGAGCCGCCCTCATGATCCGTGACCGGACGCCGTGCGACCTGCCGTAGCGTCGTGCGGCCCGCCCCGCCGGCCTGATCAGTAGCCACCCCCACTCGTCGACCGGCCCCGCCCGCCGCACGCCCAGGAGCATCCTTGCCCCCGCCGTTCCCGCAGCCCGCCCCGTCCCTCCAGCCTCTGCCGTCCCTCCCACGTCTGCCGTCCCTCCCGCTGCTCCTGTCCCTCCAGCCTCTCCAGTCCCTTGCTCCCGCCTTGCGCGCCCGCTTGTCAGTGCCGGGTCGTAGGGTGGTCGCGCTATGACGAAGCCCTCACTCCCCGAACTCCTGCACGCCGCCGTCACCGCCGTCGGCGGCACGGAGCGTCCCGGCCAGGTGGCCATGGCCGAAGCCGTCGAGGAAGCCATCGACGGTGGCTCCCATCTGCTGGTCCAGGCCGGCACCGGCACCGGCAAGTCCCTGGGTTATCTGGTGCCCGCCCTGGCCCATGGGGAGCGGGTCGTGGTGGCCACCGCGACCCTGGCTCTCCAGCGCCAGCTGGTCGAGCGGGACCTGCCCCGCACGGTCGACGCACTCCATCCCCAGCTGCGTCGCCGCCCGGAGTTCGCGATGCTCAAGGGCAGGTCGAACTACCTGTGCCTGCACCGGCTCCACGAGGGCGTCCCGCAGGACGAGGAGGAAGGCCTCTTCGACCAGTTCGAGGCCGCCGCGCCCACCAGCAAGCTGGGCCAGGACCTGCTGCGGATGCGCGACTGGGCGCACGAGACGGAGACGGGCGACCGCGACGACCTCACTCCCGGTGTCTCCGACCGTGCCTGGTCGCAGGTGTCGGTGTCCTCCCGGGAGTGCCTCGGCGCCTCGAAGTGCGCCTACGGCGCCGAGTGCTTCGCCGAGATGGCCCGTGAGCGCGCCAAGCTCTCCGAGGTCGTCGTCACCAATCACGCCCTCCTTGCGATCGACGCCATCGAGGGCGCACCGGTCCTGCCGCAGCACGAGGTGCTGATCGTCGACGAGGCGCACGAGCTGGTCTCCCGTGTCACCGGGGTCGCCACCGGCGAACTCACCCCCGGCCAGGTCAACCGCGCGGTGCGGCGGGCCGCGAAGCTCGTCAACGAGAAGGCCGCCGACCAGCTCCAGACGGCGGCCGAGGGCTTCGAGCGGCTCATGGAACTGGCGCTGCCGGGCCGCCTCGAGGAGATCCCGGAGGACCTGGGCTACGCGCTGATGGCACTGCGCGACGCCTGCCGTACGGTCATCTCCGCGATCGGCGCGACCCGCGACAAGTCCGTGCAGGACGAGGACGCCGTCCGCAAGCAGGCGCTGGCCTCGGTGGAGTCGGTGCACGACGTGGCGGAGCGGATCACCAACGGCTCCGAGTGGGACGTCGTCTGGTACGAGCGGCATGACCGCTTCGGTGCCTCCTTGCGGGTCGCCCCCATGTCCGTCGCCGGCCTGCTGCGCGAAAAGCTCTTCAGCGACCGCTCGGTCGTCCTGACCTCCGCGACCCTGAAGCTGGGCGGCGACTTCAATGGCGTCGGCGCCTCCCTCGGCCTCGCCCCGGAAGGCACCGAGGGCGACGACGTCCCCCAGTGGAAGGGCTTCGACGTGGGATCGCCCTTCGACTACCGCAGGCAGGGCATCCTGTACGTCGCCAAGCACCTGGCCCGCCCCGCCCGCGACGGCGACCGCGGCGACATGCTCGACGAGCTGACGGAGCTCATCCAGGCGGCTGGCGGCCGCACGCTGGGGCTGTTCTCCTCGATGCGGGCGGCCCAGCTGGCCGCCGAGGAACTGCGCTCCCGCATTCCGGAGTACCCGATCCTGCTCCAGGGTGAGGAGACGCTCGGTGAGCTGATCAAGAACTTCGCCGCCGACCCGAAGACCTGCCTCTTCGGCACGCTGTCGCTCTGGCAGGGCGTCGATGTCCCCGGGCCGAGCTGTCAGCTGGTCGTCATGGACAAGATCCCGTTCCCTCGTCCGGACGACCCCGTGATGAGCGCCCGCCAGAAGGCGGTGGAAGAGGCCGGCGGCAACGGCTTCATGGCGGTCGCCGCCACGCACGCCGCGCTGCTGATGGCCCAGGGCGCGGGCCGTCTCGTACGGGCTTCGGGTGACCGCGGCGTGGTCGCCGTACTGGACCAGCGGCTGGCGACGGCCCGGTACGGGAGCTATCTCAAGGCGTCGATGCCCGACTTCTGGTTCACCACGGACCGCAACCAGGTCCGCAGGTCACTCGCCGCGATCGACGCGACGGCACGACAGAAGGAGACGGAGGCGGAGACGAAGGCGGAGGCGGCGGCCGAAAGCGACTGAGCGCGGAGCCGCACGTCGGTCGCCCGCGCCTGGTGCTCCGCACAGCGCGGGGCCCCGGAACCGGCGCAGAGGTTCCGGGGCCCGGTCGGGTCGGCGGGTCGCTGTCGCGGAGCACCCGCCCGCCATGGCGCTCAGACGCGGCGCAGTACGGCCACCACCTTGCCGAGGATGGTCGCGTCGTCACCGGGGATCGGCTCGTACGCCGAGTTGTGCGGGAGAAGCCAGACGTGGCCGTCCTCGCGCTTGAAGCGCTTCACGGTGGCCTCGCCGTCGAGCATGGCGGCCACGATGTCGCCGTTCTCGGCGACCGGCTGACGGCGGACCGTGACCCAGTCGCCGTCGCAGATGGCGGCCTCGATCATCGAGTCGCCGACGACCTTCAGGACGAACAGCTCGCCGTCACCGACCAGCTGCCGGGGCAGGGGGAAGACGTCCTCGACGGACTCCTCGGCGAGGATCGGGCCACCGGCGGCGATGCGCCCCACGAGCGGGACGTACGAAGCGGCCGGCTTGCCGGCGGTGTCCGTGGGCTGCACGGAGGCGGCCTGGTCGGAGCCGCGCACCTCGTAGGCGCGCGGTCGGTGCGGGTCGCGGCGCAGGAAGCCCTTACGCTCCAGCGCCATCAGCTGGTGCGCGACGGAGGAGGTGCTGGAGAGGCCGACGGCCTGACCGATCTCCCGCATCGACGGCGGGTATCCGCGCCGCTGCACCGAGTCGCGGATGACCTCGATCACCCGGCGCTGTCGGTCGGTGAGTCCCGAGCTGTCCGCCCGGATGCCGGGAGGTCGCCCCGGCAGGGAGCGTTTGTGCCCCTCTGGATTCGCGGCGTCGCTCATCGCGTGCACCGGCTCAGGTCGGCCCTGGGGGCGGTCCTGGGCAGTGATGGCGGCACTGTCGGCGGTGGTGGTCACGTCGGCCCCTCTCGATGGTCTCCCTGCTGCACAACGGTAGTAGCTTTCGAAAGGTTGCGCCAAACACACGTTCGAGTGAAAAATCGCGAATCGATCGCCCGGATCGTGTGTCTAGGTGTATGGCTACCGCGATGCCTGGCGGACAAAAGGGCCCATTGCTGTACTCTTCACCGCCGTGGTGACAACCTCGGGGAGGTCGCTCCAGTCTGCCATCCGGCATCCCGTTCGACGGCGTGGGTCCCCCATCTGTGCGGTAGTCCCACGTCCCCTCCTCGCGGCGCCCACGGTATCTCCGCATGCCGCCGGGCGATACGTCCGCGCGTGCGCGCGTCCACCGTGTCGCCGCGGCCGTACGGCGTTCGCACGCACGGGAGCGACACGGGTGCAGGGCGTGTATGTATGAGCCAATCCCCACATCTAGTGGTTGGATTGCATCAGCAGCCCACAAGTTGTGGTCCCCCGGGTCTTCGGGCCCGCCGCGATCGCCTATGCTGGGTGCTGCTTCGAGGGGCCTGAAGGGCCTCGCGAGGCTATTGAGTCTGCTGTGAGGAGGGTTCGGAGATCATGCACTGCCCCTTCTGCAGGCACCCCGACAGCCGCGTCGTCGACAGTCGTACGACCGACGACGGCACGTCGATCCGCAGGCGCCGCCAGTGCCCTGACTGCTCCCGTCGTTTCACGACCGTGGAGACGTGTTCGCTCATGGTGGTGAAGCGGTCCGGGGTCACCGAACCGTTCAGCCGAACCAAGATCATCAACGGTGTGCGCAAGGCCTGCCAGGGCCGGCCCGTCACCGAGGACGCGCTCGCCCAACTCGGCCAGCGGGTCGAGGAGGCGGTGCGGGCCACCGGCAGCGCCGAGCTGACCACCCACGACGTGGGGCTGGCCATACTCGGTCCGTTGCAGGAACTCGACCTCGTCGCCTATCTGCGATTCGCCTCCGTCTACCGGGCGTTCGACTCGCTCGAGGACTTCGAGGCCGCGATCGCGGAGCTCAGGGAGGCGACGGGGCGCCCCGGCGAAGACGGCGACGACGCCGGCGCGGGGAGCCCGGAGAACGACCGCGGGTCCACGGGGGCGGCACAGGTCCCCGAACCCGCAGGCGCCGCCGACTGACCGGCGGGCCGGACCCGGACTTCGGCGCCCGGGCCCGGCCGGACGGCGGCGAGTGACAAAGACCTGTTGCGGGCGGAGTCAGAGATGCCCGCAACACAAGACAGAACACCGTGCCACGGGAACAAGCGTGGCACTTCAGGGCGTTTTCGCCCGTACATGGGAGGCGGCATGACAGAGACGGCGAGCGGTCCGGCACGGAGTTCCCGCGCCAAGGGCACCAAGGCGGGCAAGGGACTCCGCGTCGAGCGCGTCCACACCACTCCCGGAGTCCACCCCTACGACGAGGTGGCCTGGGAGCGTCGTGACGTCGTCATGACCAACTGGCGCGACGGCTCGGTCAACTTCGAGCAGCGTGGCGTCGAGTTCCCCGAGTTCTGGTCGGTGAACGCGGTCAACATCGTCACCAGCAAGTACTTCCGCGGTGCCGTCGGCACCCCGCAGCGCGAGGTGAGCCTGAAGCAGCTCATCGACCGCATCGTGAAGACGTACCGGAAGGCCGGCGAGGACCACAGGTACTTTGCCTCGCCCGCCGACGCCGAGATCTTCGAGCACGAGCTGGCCTACGCCCTCCTGCACCAGATCTTCAGCTTCAACAGCCCCGTCTGGTTCAACGTCGGCACGCCCCAGCCGCAGCAGGTGTCCGCCTGCTTCATCCTGTCCGTCGACGACTCCATGGAGTCGATCCTCGACTGGTACAAGGAAGAGGGCATGATCTTCAAGGGCGGCTCGGGCGCCGGCCTGAACCTCTCCCGGATCCGCTCCTCCAAGGAGCTGCTCTCCTCCGGCGGCAACGCCTCAGGACCGGTCTCCTTCATGCGCGGTGCCGACGCCTCCGCCGGCACGATCAAGTCGGGTGGCGCCACCCGCCGGGCCGCCAAGATGGTCATCCTCGACGTCGACCACCCCGACATCGAGGACTTCATCCAGACCAAGGTCTCGGAGGAGGAGAAGATCCGCGCCCTGCGCGACGCGGGCTTCGACATGGACCTGGGCGGCGACGACATCACGTCCGTCCAGTACCAGAACGCCAACAACTCGGTCCGCGTGAACGACACGTTCATGAAGGCCGTGCAGGACGGCGGCAAGTTCGGCCTGACGTCCCGCATGACCGGCGAGGTCATCGAGGAGGTCGACGCCAAGGCGCTCTTCCGCAAGATGGCCGAGGCCGCCTGGGCCTGCGCCGACCCGGGCATCCAGTACGACGACACGATCAACCACTGGCACACCTGCCCGGAGTCCGGCCGCATCAACGGCTCGAACCCGTGCAGCGAGTACATGCACCTGGACAACACGTCCTGCAACCTCGCCTCGCTGAACCTGATGAAGTTCCTGAAGGACGACGGCAAGGGCAACCAGTCCTTCGACGCCGAGCGCTTCGCGAAGGTCGTCGAGCTCGTCATCACCGCGATGGACATCTCCATCTGCTTCGCGGACTTCCCGACCCAGAAGATCGGCGAGAACACCCGCGCCTTCCGCCAGCTCGGCATCGGCTACGCCAACCTCGGCGCCCTGCTGATGGCGACCGGCCACGCGTACGACTCCGACGGCGGCCGCGCCCTGGCCGGCGCCATCACCTCCCTGATGACCGGCACGTCGTACCGGCGCTCCGCCGAGCTCGCCGCGATCGTCGGCCCGTACGACGGCTACGCCCGCAACGCGCAGCCCCACCTGCGGGTCATGAAGCAGCACTCCGACGAGAACGCCGGGGCCGTCCGCATGGACGACCTGGACACGCCGATCTGGGCCGCCGCCACCGAGGCCTGGCAGGACGTGCTGCGCCTCGGCGAGAAGAACGGCTTCCGGAACGCCCAGGCGTCCGTCATCGCCCCGACCGGCACCATCGGTCTCGCGATGTCCTGCGACACCACCGGCCTCGAGCCCGACCTCGCCCTGGTCAAGTTCAAGAAGCTGGTCGGCGGCGGCTCGATGCAGATCGTCAACGGCACCGTCCCGCAGGCCCTGCGCCGCCTGGGTTACCAGGAGGAGCAGATCGAGGCGATCGTCGCCCACATCGCCGAGCACGGCAACGTGATCGACGCCCCCGGCCTCAAGCCCGAGCACTACGAGGTCTTCGACTGCGCCATGGGCGAGCGCTCCATCTCCGCGATGGGCCACGTCCGCATGATGGCCGCGATCCAGCCGTGGATCTCCGGCGCCCTCTCCAAGACGGTCAACCTGCCGGAGACGGCGACCGTCGAGGACGTCGAGGAGGTCTACTTCGAGGCCTGGAAGATGGGCGTCAAGGCGCTCGCCATCTACCGCGACAACTGCAAGGTCGGCCAGCCCCTCTCCGCCAAGACCAAGGAGAAGGAGAAGACCGAGGTCACGGAGAAGACGGAGGCGGCCATCCGCGAGACGGTCGAGAAGGTCGTCGAGTACCGCCCGGTCCGCAAGCGCCTCCCGAAGGGACGTCCCGGCATCACCACGTCCTTCACCGTCGGCGGCGCCGAGGGCTACATGACCGCCAACTCCTACCCGGACGACGGTCTCGGCGAGGTCTTCCTGAAGATGTCCAAGCAGGGCTCGACCCTCGCGGGCATGATGGACGCCTTCTCCATCGCGGTCTCCGTCGGCCTCCAGTACGGCGTGCCGCTGGAGACGTACGTCTCGAAGTTCACCAACATGCGCTTCGAGCCGGCCGGTATGACCGACGACCCGGACGTGCGGATGGCGCAGTCGATCGTCGACTACATCTTCCGCCGTCTGGCGCTGGACTTCCTGCCCTTCGAGACGCGCTCCGCGCTCGGCATCCACTCCGCCGAGGAGCGTCAGCGCCACCTGGAGACGGGCTCGTACGAGCCGTCCGACGACGAGCTCGACGTCGAGGGTCTGGCCCAGTCGGCGCCGCGCGCCCAGGAGCTGAAGGCCGTCGTCACGCCGAAGGCCGAGGTCGAGGCGGCCAAGCCCGCTCCGCAGCAGGCCCACACCAGCGCCGAACTGGTGGAGATGCAGCTGGGCATCCAGGCCGACGCCCCGCTGTGCTTCTCCTGCGGCACGAAGATGCAGCGCGCCGGTTCCTGCTACATCTGCGAGGGCTGCGGCTCGACCAGCGGTTGCAGCTGACCTGTAGGTCCACGTGAGTAAGGGGCGTCCGCCATGGCGGACGCCCCTTACTCACGCGCCGGTCACCGATACGCCGGCTACTCGCGCGCCGGCGCCGACGCCGTCAGGATCGGCGGGTCGCGCCCATCGTGGCGGCGAACGCGGCGGGATCGCCCTCGAATCCGTGCACGCCGGCCCGGAACTCCCACGCCCCCGTCTCGTCCCGGACGAACTCCGCGACCGTCGCCGCCGTCGCGCCCAGGACACCACTGAAGTCGTCCGCGGCGAGGTCGGTGTAGCCCTCACGGATACGCAGGCCCGGACTTCCCACGTCTGCGAAGGTCCGGTCCTCGGTGCGCTGCTGGATCGCGACGCCCACCACCACGCGCGCGTACCGGGCGTCGAGCCGCTCCAGCTCCAGCGTCATGACCTCGTCGAAGCCGAAGCCCTTGCCGTCCCGGCTGTCCCGGTTCAGATAGATGGTGCCGTCGGGGGAGCGGCTGTCGAAGTGCACCACGTAGGAGGGGTCGCCGTACGGGTCACCCACCGGATAGGTCCCGGCCACGACGTCCAGGTCGGCGGGTGGCTGCCCCGCCGGACTGGGGTCCCACCGCAGCGCGATCTCGACCTTGCGAATGCCCTTGCTGAGGCCGTTCACAGACTTCCCCTTCCCAGGTCCCCGCCCCTTGCCCGGCCACCTCAACTGCCGAGCGGTGACGGTCGGTTGCCTATCCTGCCACGCACAGCGAGGCGCGTGCGGACAAGCGGTCCTCCGGAGAGTGACCGGCGCCACGTTCCCTGGCCTACCATGGCGCGGTGCTGGTCAAGTGGATTCGCTGCACCGTGGTGGACCGCCGCGGTTTCGAGCGGGGGCAGCGGAAGTGGGCGGGGCTTCCGGGGGAGCCGGGTTTTCGGGGACAGGGGGGTGGCTGGAGCCGGGCGCGGCCGGATGTGGCGCACGTTTTCGCCTTCTGGGAGAGCCGTGCCTTCTACGACTCCTTCATGGCCCGTTCCCACGACCGGCTCGCCTCCACCCAGGCGGGCACCTTCAAGGACGCCCAGGTCAGGCTCTTCGACTACCGGTTCGACGTGAAGACCGGGTTCGAACCGCGTTTCACGGACGCCGACCTGCTGCGGGTGGCGCTCTGCCGCGTCCACGAGGAACGTGCCGAGCACTACGTCCTCATGCAGGAGAAGGTCTGGAATCCCGCGATGGCGGGCTCGCCCGGTATGGTCCGCGGGCTGTTCGGCGAGGCGCCGGGGAACGAGTACCTGGTGCTGTCGATGTGGCGGTCGGCAGCCGAGCACGGCAAGTACCGCACGGAACGGGTGGAGCGGCTCGCCCTGCGCGCCCAGACGGAGGCCGACATCGCGGCGCTGACGGGAGACATCGTGCGACTGGAGCCCACCTGGACCGTTTGATGTCCGGACCGGCCGTCCTGGTGTCGACGTGTGGCGACCCCGATGGGGAAACTGTGTGACGTACGCCGTATGGGGCCCGTCCGACTGCTGGGTTCCGGCCGTCTCGATCTAGGGTTCTGGCATGGCACGACCACGGCGCATCGTTCTTGTCCGGCACGGCGAGTCGACGGGCAATGTCGATGACTCCGTGTACGAGCGCGAACCCGACCACGCACTGGCGCTCACCGAGCGGGGCCGGGCGGAGGCGGAGGAGACGGGCAAGGGGCTGCGTGAGGTGTTCGGCCGCGAGCGGGTCAGCGTGTACGTCTCCCCGTACCGGCGGACCCACGAGACGCTGCGCGCCTTCCGCCTCGACCCCGGGCTCATACGGATACGGGAGGAGCCCCGGCTGCGTGAGCAGGACTGGGGCAACTGGCAGGACCGCGACGACGTGCGCCTGCAGAAGGCCTACCGGGACGCTTACGGCCACTTCTTCTACCGCTTCGCCCAGGGCGAGTCCGGTGCCGACGTGTACGACCGGGTCGGCGGCTTCCTGGAGAGCCTGTTCCGCAGCTTCGAGGACCCCGACCACCCGCCGAACGTCCTCCTGGTGACCCACGGCCTGGCGATGCGGCTGTTCTGCATGCGGTGGTTCCACTGGACGGTCGCGGAATTCGAGTCGCTGTCGAACCCGGGGAACGGCGAGATGCGGATGCTCGTTCTCGGTGAGGACGGCAGGTACACCCTCGACCGCCCATTCGAACGCTGGCGAGATCCGGAACCGTACGGGATCACCGGATAGAGTGGCAGGGCGATGACCGCTCATTCATCTCCTGACGGGCGCCTGGACCGGGCCCTGTCCAGCCTGCGCGGACTGTCGGTCGGTGACGCGCTGGGCTCACAGTTCTTCGTGCCCGCGAACTACCCGCTGCTGAAACGCCGCGAGCTGCCTCCCGGTACCTGGCAGTGGACGGACGACACGGAGATGGCCTGCTCCGTGGTCTCCGTCCTGGCCACCCACCACCGCGTCGACCAGGACGCGCTGGCGCTCTCCTTCGCCCGGCACCACGACTTCGACCGCGGCTACGGCCCCGCCGTCAACCGGCTGCTGCGGCTGGTCCGGGAAGGCGGTGACTGGCGCGAGCTCGCCGCCGCGCTGTTCAACGGTCAGGGATCCTGGGGCAACGGTGCGGCGATGCGTATCGCGCCGCTCGGCGCCTGGTACGCGGACGACCCGGAGCAGGCGACCCACCAGGCGGAGATCTCCGCCTACCCCACGCATCAGCACCGTGAGGCGGTGGTCGGCGCCATGGCGGTCGCCGCGGCCGCGGCCCTGGTCGCGGATCCCGCCGGCCCACCCACCCCGCACGCCCTCCTCGACGGTGTCGTCGCCCTGGTACCCAAGAGCGCGGTCGGCGCCGGGCTGCGACGCGCCCGGGACATGCTCGACTACGGCGACGCGACCACGGTCGCGGCGGTACTGGGCTGCGGCAGGCGTACGACCGCCCACGACACGGTTCCCTTCGCCCTCTGGTCCGCGGCGCGCGCCCTCGGGAGTTACGAGCGCGCTTTCTGGACGACCGCACAGGTCGGCGGGGATGTGGACACGACCTGCGCGATCGTGGGCGGGGTGGTCGCCGCCGACCGGGCGGGGGCGCCGCCGGCCGAGTGGGCGGGGCGGGTCGAAGCGCTGCCCGGGTGGATGACGGTGTCGGCCTAGCCCACTCTCCGTATACGGCGGGAACTCTCCGTGACCGGCTGTTCGTTGTCGTGACATCCGCTGTGGGAGGCATGAGCCCCGCAGGGTGCCGGGAGTGTCGCGAGGGGGTGGCTCAGGTGATGGAGCTTCTGACGGCGGCTGTCGTCGCGTTGCTGTTGTCCGTGCCGTTGGCCCGGTGGGGTGTGCCGTTTGCCGGAAGCCGGCCGGGCGGGGGCCGGCGGCAGGCGTCACGCGCGCCCGCCGCCGGACCCCGCCCGGCCCGCGCCGTACCGTCAGCCCATCCCCGGTCCGGCCGAGCCGGACAGGGCCTCCAGGTCGCTCTTGCGCACCCGGATGACCAGCCATGCCGTGGCCAGGGCGAGCACGGCCATCGCGGCAGCCGGAACGAAGGCCGCGGAGATGCCCTGCGCCAGTACTTCGTGACCCCATGGCGCCGGCAGCTGGTGCGTCTGGGCGAACTCCGCCTTCTGTTCCGCCGAGCCGTTGGTGAGGAAGTCCGCCCCCTGCTTCTCCGCCTCGTTCTTGGTGGCCGTGCCGAACACCGTCGTCAGAATGGCGAGGCCGATCGAGCCGCCCACCTGCTGCATCGCGTTGAGCAGGCCGGACGCCGCGCCCGCCTCGTGCTGGGCGACCCCGGAGACCGCGGTCAGCGTCAGCGTCACGAAGTTCAGTCCCATGCCGAATCCGAAGATCAGCATCGGCCCGAGGACGCCGCCGACGTAGGAGCTGTCGGAGCTGATCAGGGCCTGCCAGCCGAGCCCGATCGCGGCGAGCATCGACCCCACGAGCATGAACGGCTTCGGGCCGAACACGGGCAGGAACCGCTGCGACAGGCCCGCACCGAGCGCGATCACCACCGTGACCGGCAGGAAGGCCAGGCCGGCCTGGATGGGGGTGTAGCCCAGTACGTTCTGCACGAACAGGACGATGTAGAAGAACATGCCGAACATCGCCGCGGCCAGGCTCAGCATGATCACGTAGGTGCCGGAGCGGTTGCGGTCGGCGAACATCCGCAAGGGTGTGATCGGCTCCTTGGCCCGCGACTCGATGAACGCGAAGGACAGCAGCAGGACCACCGAGGCCGCGAAGGATCCGATGGTCAGGCCGTCCCGCCAGCCCTCGTCGGCGGCGCGGATGAAGCCGTAGACGAGGGAGGCCATACCCGTCGTGGAGGTCACCGCCCCGGCGATGTCGAAGCGTCCGGAGTGCCGCTCGGACTCGCTGATGTACAGCGGGGTGAGCACGGCGATCAGTACGCCGATCGGCACGTTGACGAAGAGCACCCAGCGCCAGTCGAGCCACTCGGTGAGCATGCCGCCGGCCAGCAGGCCTATGGCACCGCCGCCCGCGGACACGGCGGCGAAGACGCCGAAGGCCCGGTTGCGTTCCGGCCCTTCGGGGAAGGTGGTGGTTATGAGCGCCAGGGACGTGGGCGACGCGATCGCGCCTCCCACACCTTGCAGGACGCGCGCCGCCAGCAGCTGCCAGGGTTCCTGGGCGAAGCCACCGAGCAGCGAGGCGAAGGTGAACAGCAGGATGCCGCTCATGAAGACCCTGCGGCGGCCGAGGATGTCACCGGCTCGGCCGCCGAGCAGGAGCAGACCGCCGAAGGTGAGTGTGTAGGCACTGACGACCCAGGTGAGGTCGGTGGTGCTGAAGCTGAGTGCCTCTTGAATGTGCGGGAGGGCGATGTTCACAATCGTCGCGTCGAGTACCACCATGAGCTGGCAGGCCGCGATGACGGTGAGCGCGATACCGGGACGCCCCTCCCGGCGGGCCGCTCCCGGCTTCTGGTCTGGGATGAGAGAAGAGGTTGCCACTATGTGTCCCCCACGAATGACTTAGTGAACGCTCGCGTTCACTGTTGCCTCGACGTTAGTGACTCCCCGACAGTGAACGCAAGCGTTCACTTGTTGTGCTGCCGTGCGACTCGTCCCCCGTCGTGGCCGCGCGGCGCGCCTCCTGCCCCCGAAAGACCGCTTTCCCCGCTCTCTGGAGACCCTCGACATGGTTGCTTCGCACTGGGCGGCCGCCTCCGCCCGGACGCCCTCCCGCCGACGTGGCGCAGTCCTCGAACGCGCCATCCTCGACGCCGCGCTGGAACAGCTCGGCACCGTCGGCTGGAACGGCCTGACGATGGAGGGTGTGGCCGCCGGAGCCCAGACCGGCAAGGCGGCGGTCTACCGCCGCTGGCCGTCCAAGGAGGACCTCGTCGCGGACGCGCTGCGGTCCGGGCTGCCGCGTTTCGACACGGTGCCCGATCTCGGGAGCGTGCGCGAGGATCTCCTGGCGCTGTGCCTCAGGGCGCGCGACGCGATGTTCTCCCGTCCTGGGTTCGCGTTGCGAGCGGTGATTCACGAATGCGACAGCGTGCAGGCGGAGCGTTTCCACGCGGTGATCGTCGACGGGGTGATCGAGCCGACCCTCACGATGCTCCGCGAGGTCATCAACCGCGGAATGGAGCGGGGTGAGGTCCGGCGGGACGCGGCGAACGGATACGTCTTCGACGCACTCCCCGCGATGATGATGTATCGATCAAAAGTTTGTGGAAGTGAATTGGCGGACCAGGAGATCGAGGAGATGATCGACCAATTGATGGTTCCGCTGCTGCGACCGGAGGGCATCTGATCCCGGGCTCCGCGGGTCCGGGTCCTGTTCGGGGACCGGGGTGTCGCCGGGCGTTCGGGGCGGCGTAGGCTAAGGACGCCATGCCGTACGAACCACCTACTCACACCGTCGAGCGCTCACTCCGCGCCACGACCGGAGCGAAGGTCATTGCCGGTGTCGACGAGGTGGGGCGCGGTGCGTGGGCCGGTCCGGTCACCGTCTGTGCCGCGATCACCGGACTGCGTCGGCCCCCGGCCGGCCTCACCGACTCCAAGCTGCTCACCATCAAGCGGCGCACCGCGCTCGCCGCGGAGCTGCGGACCTGGGTGACGTCCTACACCCTGGGGCACGCCTCTCCGGAGGAGATCGACGCACTGGGGATGACCGCGGCGCTGCGACTGGCGGCGGTGCGTGCCCTGGAAACCCTGCCGATCCGCCCCGACGCCGTCATCCTCGACGGCAAGCACGACTATCTCGGGGCGCCTTGGCAGGTCCGTACGGTGATCAAGGGAGACCAGTCCTGCGTGGCTGTCGCGGCGGCTTCGGTGCTCGCCAAGGTCCAGCGCGACAAAATGATGGCCGAACTGGGTATCGACCATGCAGACTTCGGTTTCGCGGACAACGCCGGGTATCCGTCGCCCGTGCACAAGGCCGCACTGGCGGAGCGGGGGCCCACCCCGCACCACCGGTTGTCGTGGGCGTATCTTGATGCGCTGCCCCAGTGGCGGCACCTCAAGAAGGTCCGCAGTTGGGTGGACGGAAGCGTTCCGGAAATCGAGGGTCAGCTCGGATTCGATTTCTGACGGTTCCACTCGCAGGCATGTGCCACCCGCCGACGCGAGCCGCACCAACGTTTGATAAATATCAGCTCATGCCTCTCATTCCCGAGGAGCCTCAGATTCACGAGAAGGCCCAGGGTCCCCGCGCCACTCCGGCCAGCGGCCGCACCGCGTCGACCCCCCGCCCCGTACCCGGCCCCCGTCCCGCGGCTCCGCCGCGCCCCGGTCGTCCCGGCCCCGTGCGGCCGGCGCCGCCGGCGCAACGAGCGCCGCGCGACACGGCCGCGGCCAAACCCGGTCCGTCCGGTCCGGCTGCTCCGGCAGCCGCCCCGGCCGCCCCGCAGATCCAGTTGATCCCCGCCACTCCCGACGGCGCGCTCGACGCCGCGGAAGAGGCCGTGGACCTGTTGCTGGACTCCGGGCGTACCCCCGGCGACGTGCTGGTGATCACCACCGGCGAACCACACCCGTGGGCCGCCCACGAACTGTCCTTCGGCGACGCCGCCTACTGGGCGCAGCACGACGCGGGCGACGACGTCTTCTACGCGGACGCCGGCGTCGCGCACCGTGCCACGTCGCGGGCCGTGGTCGTGGTCGTGGTCAACGGCGGCCCCGAAGCCGCAGCTGTCACCGCCCTGTCCGCGGCCCGCTCCCGAGCCGATGCCCTGCTGATCGTCTGCGGTGACCCGCAGCGGATCAACTCCGTACTGGGCGCGGGCGTCTGAGCCCGTTCCGCCGTGCACGGCGGGCGCCGGTGTGACACAGGGGGCCGCCGGACCGGCAGCCCCCGCACGGCGGCGGTTCGGGCGTGCCCGGGCGGCCGGCGTCCGCCGGGCGGCGTACGGGCGTTGACAGGTGCTTTCGTGCGCTTGGACAACGACCCGGACGTCGCCGCGTAATCCCGGAGCGCGCCGTGTCCGAGGGGCTCTACCGAGCCGCCGCGCGGCGCAGCACGTCTGAGGCGACCCCTCCGGTGCGCGGTGGCGGTGACGGCGTTTCCGACGTGGAGAACGGCTCAGGAACGGACGCCGCGTTGGGCCGGCGTCCGCCGCGGCCCTCGCCGAGGACCTGCCAGCCGTCACGGGTCAGCGTGATGTACGCGCCGCAGCGCAGCCCGTGCAACGTGCAGGCGTCCCGCAGCCCCCACATCCACGCGCCGTCCTCTTCCGTCCAACGAGCGTCGCCCTCACGGCAGTAGAGCAGCACAGCGGTACGCACCGGGGTGCGACGCCGCAGATCGTGCGGGATGACCCGGCGCAGCTGGGAGAGCAGCGAGTTGCGGAACATCCACCCGTCGGCCGGGGCCCGGCGGCTGCTGAACGAGGCGCTCGCGCACAGTCGTTCGTCGGGATCGAGTACGGCCACGATCGCGGTCGCCGGCCTCGGGCGGTGCCGCGAGTGCAGCCCGCTGACGACCTCCCGCGGATTGCGCAGCAGCGGAATCCCGGCGGCGGCCCACTCCGCTGGTTCGAGCATGCGAGTGGCGGAAGCGGCGGACGACGACAACGACGCCGCCGAGGACGGAGCGAATCCGAAGGTCACGTTCCTCCCTTCGGCTACGCGCCCACACTGCGGGCGGGGTCGGATTCGGGGGAGCGCGCACCGCAGTGAAGCCCTGCCGGATCACGGACGAGCCGTGCGGGGAGCGGATTTCAATTCTTCCTGTCGAACTTGAATGCGGCAACGAGCAATTGAGGCCGACGACCGTTATCGGGCGATGCGCGTCCTATATCCCTACCCAGAGCACAGCCGGGTGACGCGCGGGGCGCGCCACCCGCAGTCGTGCGGGACTCCGGTACCGCGAAGCGCGCCCGCGGCGGGCGATCACCCCTGCACGGCCAGGACCATGGGCAACACTCCCTGCGCACCCGCGCGGCGGAGCAGCCGGGCCGCCACCGCGAGGGTCCAGCCGGTCTCGGTGCAGTCGTCCACGAGAAGGACCGGGCCCTGGAGACCGGTGAGTGTGGCGGCGAGGGAGGGCGGCACCGTCAGCGCGCCGTCGAGTGCCTTGAGCCGCTGCGCGCTGTTGCTGCGCGACGCGCTGGGCGCCTCACCCGTGTACTCGACCGAACCGAGCAGCGGCAGCCTGCCGACCTCGGCGATGCGTGCGCCGAGGGAGTGGACCAGTTGGGGCCGGGTGCGCGAGGCCACGGTCACCACTCCGGCGGGACGCGGCCCGCCGTCGGCCGCTCCCGAGGCCCAGCCGCCGGGCCCCTTCGCCCAGTCGGCCAGCACCGTGACGACGGCCTTCGCGACATCGTCCGGTACCGGGCCGTCCGGCGCCTGAGCCGAGAGCATCGGTCGCAGCCGGTTGCCCCAGCCGATGTCGGACAGGCGTCCCAACGCCCGCCCGGGCCCGGCCTGTTCACCGGGCGGGATGCGTCCCTTCAGGTCGACGCCGATCGCGGGAAGCCCGGTCGGCCACATGCGGCGGGGCTCCACTTCGACGCCTGCCCTACCGAGGTCGACCCGTGCGGCGTCGAGAGCGGCGGGGGAGGTGTCCGCGGTGAAGCGCGGGCCCGCGCAGTTGTCACAGTGGCCGCAGGGTTTGGCCCCCTCGTCGTCCAGCTGGCGTTGCAGGAACTCCATCCGGCAACCCGACGTCGAGGCGTAGTCGCGCATCGCCTGCTGTTCGGTTCTGCGTTGCCGCGCCACCCAGTCGTACCGCTGCGCGTCATACGCCCACGGTTGCCCGGTCGCGATCCAGCCTCCCTTGACCCGCTTGACCGCGCCGTCCACGTCGAGAACCTTGAGCATGGTCTCCAGGCGGGAACGGCGCAGCTCCACCAGGGGCTCCAGCGCGGGCAGCGACAAGGGGCGTTCCGCCCGCGCGAGGATGTCGAGCGTGCGGCGCACCAGGTCCTCCGACGGGAAGGCCAACGAGGCGAAGTACTCCCAGATCGCCTCGTCCTCCTTCCCCGGCAGCAGGAGCACCTCCGCGTGCTCGACACCACGCCCGGCACGACCGACCTGCTGGTAGTACGCGATCGGGGAGGAGGGCGAACCCAGATGCACCACGAAACCCAGGTCGGGCTTGTCGAATCCCATGCCCAGCGCCGACGTGGCGACCAGTGCCTTGACCCGGTTGGCGAGCAGGTCGTCCTCGGCCTGCTGCCGGTCGGCGTTCTCGGTCTTGCCGGTGTAGGAGGCGACGGTGTGGCCGCGCTGCCGCAGGAAGGCGGTGACCTCCTCGGCGGCGGCCACGGTGAGGGTGTAGATGATCCCGGAGCCCGGCAGCTCGTGGAGGTGGTCGGCGAGCCAGGCCATCCGGTGCGCGGCGTCGGACAGTCGCAGCACACCCAGACTGAGGCTCTCCCGGTCCAGCGGGCCGCGCAGCACCAGCGCGTCCGACGTGCCGCCGGTGCCGAGCTGCTCCGCCACGTCGGCGGTCACGCGCGCGTTGGCGGTGGCGGTGGTCGCCAGGACCGGCACGCCGGGCGGGAGATCGGTGAGCATCGTACGCAGCCGCCGGTAGTCCGGTCGGAAGTCATGGCCCCAGTCGGAGATGCAGTGGGCCTCGTCCACCACGAGCAGACCGGTCGCGGCGGAGAGCTTGGGCAGCACCTGATCGCGGAAGTCCGGGTTGTTGAGCCGCTCGGGACTCACCAGGAGCACGTCGACCTCGCCGGCGGCGATCTCGTCCTGGACCGAGTCCCACTCCTCGGTGTTGGAGGAGTTGATGGTCCGGGCGCGGATGCCTGCCCGGGCCGCGGCCTCGACCTGGTTGCGCATGAGCGCGAGCAGCGGGGAGACGATCACCGTGGGCCCGGCGCCGCGGTCACGCAGCAGCGCGGTCGCCACGAAGTAGACCGCGGACTTGCCCCACCCGGTGCGCTGGACGACGAGGGCCCGGCGCCGCTCGGCGACCAGCGCCTCGATCGCCCGCCACTGGTCCTCGCGCAGGCGTGCGGTGCCGGAGGCGTCCCCGACGAGGCGGGCGAGGACCGTGTCGGCCGCTGTCCGGAGATCCGCGTTACTCGTGTGCTCCATGCGTTCCATACAACAGGACGGGACTGACAGCCGGGCGGCGGGGCGGAGCGGGCGAGGCTGCGGGAAGGGTGGCGCGGTCGCCGGACGGCCCGCGTGACGTGTCCCTGATCGGAGTTATCCACAAGGTGTTATCCACAGGGCAAGCGGAGCTTCTCGATCCGCGAGATCGTCGGGCCATGACGAACCACAGCGAAACGACTGGATCCTCCGAGAACGGTGACCTCTCGGGGCCCGCGACACCGGGCGGGAGGGCCCACACGCCGTGCGACAGTCCCGGCGATGAGCACCAGATCACCCTGCGCACCCCCGCCGAACTGGCTGACGCCCTGCCTTACCTCCTCGGGTACCGCCCCGAGGACAGCATCGTCCTGGCCGCCCTGCGCGACAGGGACGGACGGGGCCGTTTCGGCGGCCGGGCCCGCCTCGGCATTCCGGCGAACGCGGACGACTGGGCGGGCGCGGCCGGACAGCTGGTCCACGGGCTGGTGACCGGCAGTGAGCGCCGGGGGGCACGGCCCGAGCAGATGGTCGCCTACCTCTGTCAGGAACCGGCACGGGGCGAGACCGGCCGAGAGGTGATGGAGCGACTGAGGCCGCTGGCCCAGAAGCTGCGCGTCGAGTGCGGGGCCCTCGACGTCCCCGTGGTCGAGGCGCTGTGCATCTCGGCGGGGCGCTTCTGGTCGTACTGCTGCGACGACGCGGTCTGCTGCCCGGCGGAAGGCACCCTCATGGGACTTCCGGGTACGTCCGTGCTGGCCGCGGCGGCCACCTACGCCGGTATCCAGGTGCGCGGTTCACTGAGCGAGTTGCGGGCCAGGCTGCTTCCCCGGGAGAACGCCGCGGCACACGAACAGGAGGCCGCCCTGGACGCGGCCTCCATGACACTGGTCGCCCGGATCCTCGACGACACCGGCCGCTCGGACGTGGCCGGCGAGACGCTGGATCTGGCACAGCGGGTCATGCGGCGCCTCACCGGGGCCCCACCGGTGTCCGGCATGCCGGCCGAGGATCTGCGCGACGACCAACTGCTCGGACACGACGAGGCGGCGGCGCTGATCCTCGGTCTCCAGGACCGTACGACCCGTGACCACGCTGCCGAGTGGATGGAGGGTGACGAGGCGGGACCCGCGCTGCGTCTCTGGCGGGCCCTGGCCCGTCGCTGCGTCGGACCCTACGGCGAACACGCGGCCGCGCCCCTCACCCTCGCGGGATGGGTCGCCTGGTCCACCGGCGACGAACTGGAGGCCCGAGAGGCTCTGGCCATGGCACTCGGCGCGGATCCGGACTACCTCTTCGCCCGACTCCTGCACCAGGCGTGCAACGAGGGCCTCGATCCCGAGTCGGTCCGCCGCTGCCTGCGTACGGAGCGCGGGGGCCGTGGAGGTACGGGAGGCGGCACCCCGGGTGGCGAAGAGCGGGCCGGCGCACCCGGGAAAGGCGAGCCGGCCGAGCCTTCGTCCGCTCCGCTGACGCCTTCGGGCCGCCGGCGCCGCACGCGCTCCGCCGCCTCGGCCGACGGAGCCCGTCGTCGTGCGAGGACGCGGGACCGCGAGTCCGGCGCGAAGATCGGGCATCCCCGCACCCCGGCGGGCGGCGAACGCCCGGGCGTCGCGCGGGCGGGCCGTACAAGGCCGCGCGCCTCGGGGACGGCCACGGGCCGGAAGGACGCCTGCGCGGAGGGGAGGGGCAGGGGAGAGCCCGGGGCCGAAGGCGGCGGCGAGCGACTCTGAGGGGGTGACCGCCCGGCGACCATGCCTCGGGCGTGACCCGGAGGACGCCCGCTCCGTTCACCTGAGTGGCGGAACGCCCGGACCGGCCGGGGACACCGCACCGCACCCGTCCGGCGAACCACCACCCACGGCGCCGTTCCGCCCGAGGCGCACCGAGCACAGAGGGAGCCCTCCGATGCACCAGCCGACTTCGCCCTCCACCGCCCCGAGCACCGCCGCCGCCGACCGGAGGGCGGCGCTGCCGTCCTTCGCCGAGTCCGTGACGCCCGGCGGGAAGCGCGGCCCGGCCGGGGCCGTTCCGCCGATGGTCCGACCGCGGCCCGCGTCGTCGGTTCGGCCCGCGCGGTCGGGCGTGAAGCCGGTCGTTCCTCCCGCTCCTCCCAGTGCGCCGCCCGCGACGCCGTACAGGTGCGGGGACCTGCCCCCCACCCACCGAGCCATGATCGGCGTGGCCCTCCCGGGCCTCGTGATCTCCACGGACCAGGGGCAGCTGACCGGCCTGGGGCTGGAGGGGTTCTACCGAGCGGGCCGGCGGCTGCTCTCCCGGTGCCGTCTTCGCGTGGCCGGGCGTGAACCGCTTCCGTCGCAGGCCCGGATGACAGGAGCCGACCGCGTCCGCTTCGTGGGGACGCTGCGGACTTCGGCCGCGCCGGGTCCGGATCCGGACGTCATGGTCGAGCGGACCCGGGACGCGGACGGTACGGAGCGGATCACCCTGCACAGTTGGGCATCCCGTCCGCTGCGGCTGCCGGTCGAGGTGGCCCTGGGCACGGACCTGGCCGACCTGGGGTCGATCGCCGCGGGACGCGCGGGCCCCGACCTGCCCGCCAGCGTCCACGACGCAGGGCTGCGCTGGTCCTGTGCCGCGGCGGGCGCGTCGGTCACGGCCGTCCCGCCGCCCGCCGACGCACTGGCCTCCGCGGGGCTGCTGCGGTGGGAGTTCGTGCTGCCTCCGGGCGGCAGCACGAGCGTCGAGCTGCGCGTACGACCGGACGGCGCGGGACCGCTTCGGCCAGTGGGCCGCACGGCGGCCGACCCACTGGCCTCGGCGCACGCCACCGGTGACGACCCCGCGGTCACCGCCCTCCTGCGGACCAGCATCGAGGACCTCCGAGCCCTGATGCTGCGCGATCCCGCGCACCCGGCCGACGTCCATCTCGCGGCCGGCGTGCCCTGGCGTTGCGGTCCGGCCCCCGGCGAGGCGCTCGCCGCCGCCCGGATGACGCTTCCCCTCGGTACCCGGCTCGCCGCCGGCACGCTGCGCACCCTCGCCCGCACCCAGCATCGCGGCCCCGGTCCGCGGGCCGGCCTGATCCCCGGACCCAGACGTGACGCCGGCCCGCATCTGCCGCCGGGCTGTACCGGTACGGAGGCGACCCTGCTCTTTCCCGTGCTCCTCGCGGAAGCCCGCCGCTGGGGGCTCGGCGAGGACGAGACGCGGGAGCTGATGCCGACGGCAGAGCGGTGCCTGACCTGGCTGCGCGGCGCCGTCGGGGACGGAGGGTACGTACACGATCCGCGCCCCGACGGCCCCGTCCGCTGCGAGACCCAGGCCCACGCGCACCGTGCCGCCCTGCTCGGCGCCGAGCTGCTCGACGCCTTCGGCAGACCGGGCGGTGACGGACTGCGGCGGTTGGCCCAGCGGCTGCGGACGGCGTTCCGGCGGGACTTCTGGATCGACGGCCCGGCAGGCGGACGGCCGGCGGCGGCCCGGACCGCGGACGGACGCCTCGTGCCGCACCTGAGCGCTAGCGCGGCGCATCTCCTCGACACCGGACTGCTCGGTGGGGGCGCCGCGGCCCCGGGCCTGCTCGACCCGGCGCAGACCGCTCAACTGGCCCGGCTGCTGGGCAAGCCGGCCATGGACTCGGGCTGGGGTCTGCGCGGACTGGCCGCGAGCGAAGCGGGCTACAACCCCTTCGGACACCGCGCCGGGGCGGTACGCGTCCCGGAGACGGCGATCGCGGTGGCGGGGATGGCGGCCGCCGGCCATGAGAAGGAGGCGGCCTCGCTGCTGCGCGGCGTACTGGCCGCGGCGGGCGCCTTCGGCCACCGCCTGCCGGAGATGTACGCGGGAGAGCAGCGCACCGACGCGAGCGCTCCCGTGCCGCATCCGGCGGCCTGCCGGCCCGCCGCCACCGCGGCCGCCGCCGGGGTGCTGCTGCTGACGACGCTCGCGGGCATCCGCCCCGACGCGCCGGCCGGGACCGTCACCCTGCGTCCCGTACGCAGCGCCCCCCTGGGGGAGCTCGGGCTGACGGGGCTGCGGGTCGCCGGAGCACCCTTCTCGGTGCGGGTCGGCCGACTCGGCATGGCCATGGTCGAAGAGGCCGCCGACGGGCTGCGACTCGGAGCCTGACCTGGCCTGACGTCGACTCGCGCGGCGGCCGGGGGTGGACGGTGCGGCCCCCGTCGGGCCGAAGTGGATCAGCCGCCGCAGAGGCCGGTGAAGGGAGTGTTTATCGTCAGGCAGACGACTATGATCGGCGCATGCCCTACGACCCGTCAGCCTTTCCGCCCTTCGCCGTCACTGTGGACCTGGTCGTGCTGACCGTGCGCCGCCACTCCCTGTGCGCGCTGGCCGTGCGCAGGGGCGAGCCGCCGTTCCGGGGCCGCTGGGCCCTGCCCGGCGGTTTCGTACGGGCCGACGAGGACCTGGCACAGGCGGCGGCGCGGGAGCTGGCCGAGGAGACGGGACTGTGCGTCCACGACCCCGTCGCACCCACCCAGGACAACGGTGCCCACCTGGAGCAGCTCGCGACGTACGGCGACCCCGAGCGCGATCCCCGGATGCGGGTGGTCAGTGTCGCCCACCTCGCGCTCGCCCCCGACCTGCCCGCGCCACGGGCGGGCGGTGACGCCAGTAACGCGCGCTGGGCGCCGGTCGAGGAACTGCTGGAGCAGGCCGGCTACGGCCGTGACGGCGAGCCGGTGGCGCCGCTCGCCTTCGACCACGCCCAGATCCTGGCGGACGGGGTGGAACGGGCCCGCTCCAAGATCGAGTATTCGTCGCTCGCCACCGCGTTCTGCCCGCCCGAGTTCACCGTCGGCGAGTTGCGTCGCGTCTACGAGGCGGTGTGGAGTGTGGCGCTCGACCCCCGCAACTTCCACCGCAAGGTGACGGGCACACCGGGCTTCCTCGTCCCCACCGGAGGCACGACCACGCGCCAGGGCGGGCGTCCCGCCCAGCTCTTCCGGGCCGGCGGCGCGACTCTCCTCAATCCTCCGATGCTGCGCCCCGAGGTGTGACGGCCGGCCAGGCCAGGACTCCGGAGCGAACGGAGCGAACGGAGCGAACGGAGCGAACGGAGCGAACGGCGAACAAGGGATCGAAGAGGTCTGCACCCATGCGCTCGACCAGCCTTGCGATACCCGAAAAATCGGGTATAACGCGCTATCTTGCTACGGGTGATCCAGGCCTTCGGACTGACCAGTAACCCTCGCAAGGAGCTTCCGCCCGCCGTCGAAGACGTTTCCTTCGAGGCGCGCGCGGGCCGTGTCACCGCGCTGCTCGGAGCATCGGGCGCCGGTAAGACGACGGCGCTCAGACTCATGCTCGAACTCCAGCGCGGCCGGGGTCTCACCTACTTCAGAGGCCGCCCCCTGCACCGCATCGCCCATCCCTCGCGCGAGGTCGGCGTGCTGCTGGGAGACGTGCCGGGGCACCCGGCCCGCACGGTTCGCGGCCACCTCCGCATGCTGTGCGCGGCGGCCGGCATTCCCGTCCGGCGGGCCGACGAGGTCCTGGAGTCGGTCGGCCTCGTGAGCCTGCGCGACGAACGCCTCGGCACCCTCTCCCGCGGAATGGACCGACGCCTCGGGATGGCCTGTGCGTTGCTTCCCGACCCGCACACCCTGGTGCTCGACGACCCCGCCGGAGCACTCGGCGCCCGCGAGACCCACTGGCTCCGCGACATGCTGCGCGACCATGCCGGCCAGGGCGGCACGGTCCTGTTCAGTACGGCGGATCCCAAGGAGGCCGCGCGTGCCGCCGACCACGTCGTCACGCTGGAACGGGGCAGAGTCGTCGCCGACCAGACGGCGGCGGACTTCTCCCGCACCCGGCTGCGTCCCCGCGTCGCCGTCCGCAGCCCGCACGCCGTCCGCCTCGCCGCCCTCCTGACCAAAGAGGCACGCTCGGCCCGCCGTTCCGTCGAGGTCGTACGCGAGAGCGGCAACCGCCTCGCGGTGTACGGCAGTACGTGCGCCGACATCGGCGAGACCGCGTTCCGTCACGGGATCCTCGTACACCAAATCGCCGACGAGACCGGTGACATGGGCCCGGGCGCGCACACGGTGCCCGCGGCTCGGCAACAGGACGTCACCGACTCCCGCGGGGCCGGCCCGCACCTGTCTCCCGACGGTGACGACAGCCGGCGGCCCGGTGGCCCGCCCTCGGCCCTCGCCGGGCCCCGTCAGTCGTCGGCCGATGCCGACCCTCCCCTCTCCGACGAGGCGCACCTCCGCGCCGACACCACACAGCCGCCGGGCGGTGAGGCCGGGCCTGGCGGAGCGCGGCCGCGCCTTGCCGCTGACGACTCCCCACCCTCGTCCGGCGAAACCCGGACGGCCGGCACGAATCGCCGACCCTTCGGGGGTGTTCCTCAGCGATCGCCGCGGAAGGCGGCGTCCTCGCTCCCGCCCCCCGTCTCCGTCCGCTCCGCCCCCAGCCCGCTGCGCCCACTCCGCTACGAACTCCGCCGCGCGACCGGCATCAGCACGGGGTTCGTCACCGGCGCCGTCGTACTCGTCGTATCCGCCGTCACCGCTGTGGTCCTGGCGCGCGTCGGGCACACCCCCCAGCCGCGTCTCCTGGCCGCGTGGCCCCGGGAGCTGCCGCTGCCGCCCGCGGCGCTCGGCGCGGGGCTGCTCGGCGCGCTCGCCTTCGGCGACGAGTTCCGCCATCCCGCCCTGGCGGCGGACCGCGGCACCGTCCCCCGCCGGATGGGGCTGCTGACCGCCAAACTCCTCGTCTCCGCGGCCACCGCACTGCTGCTGGCCGCCCTGACGGTGGGCTGCGACGCCGAAGCGCTCCGTCTGTTCTACGGACAGGAGCTCGCGCGGGCCCCCGCCGACTGGCCCGCGCTGAGCGCCGGTTGGTTCGGGCTGGTCGTCGGCTGCGCCTGGTCCGGTGTGCTCGCCGCGGGAGTCTTCCGGTCCACCACGGCGGGCCTCGCCGCGGTGGTGGCCGTTCCCGTACTCGTCGTACCGCTCGTACAAGAGGTCTGGGAGGGCCCGTCCGTGCGGACCGCCGCCGGCCTCCCGATGCGGGTGCGCGAGGTCCTCCTGACGCAGTGGCCGTTCGGAGGGGAGCGGTATCTGGCCGAGGTCCTGCGCATGATCGTCCAACCCGTGGGCAGCGCCCTGACGTTGTCGCTGACCACTCTGCTCTGCGCATACCTGCTCGTGACCCTGCGCAGCAGGGTCCGATGACGCCCGCCGCACCCTTCCGTTCCGACCGTGTGCGCAACTCCCCGGGGAAAGCCCATTTCTTTCCGATAAGGCGTCAATTGCGACGGGGTGAGCGATCACCCTTTCGTGTGCTTTTCACCAAAGACCTCAAGGGAGTTGGGAACGGCGCCGACAAAGGATGCGTGAGTACCCTTGCGCACACCATGATGACCGCCGCCCGCTCCGCCGACTCCGGCCTCGCGAACCCGGGCGAACTCGACCGCTACCCCTACGCCGAGGCGCCCGCCGTCGACCGCGTCGGAGTGCCCGCCTGGGAAGGGGTGGAGAGCGAGCTGGGCCGCGTGGGCCGGCGTACCGCGGGCAGCCGTGGCCGCGGACTGCACGGGCAACTCGTCCAGCAGCTCGGCCAGATGATCGTTTCGGGCGACCTGGGCGCCGACCGCCCGCTGGTGCCCGAGGAGATCGGCCAGCGCTTCGAGGTGTCCCGTACCGTCGTCCGCGAGTCCCTCCGCGTGCTGGAGGCCAAGGGCCTGGTCAGCGCCCGCCCGAACGTCGGCACGCGCGTGCGTCCCGTCAGTGACTGGAACCTGCTCGACCCGGACATCATCGAATGGCGCGCCTTCGGGCCGCAGCGCGACGACCAGCGCCGCGAGCTCAGCGAGCTGCGCTGGACGATCGAGCCGCTCGCCGCGCGCCTCGCCGCCGGGCACGGGCGGGAGGAAGTCCAACAGCGTCTGTCCGACATGGTCGGGATCATGGGTCACGCCATGGGACAGGGCGACGCGCTCACCTTCTCGCGTGCCGACGCCGAGTTCCACACGCTCCTCATCCAGGTCGCGGGCAACCGCATGCTGGATCACCTCTCCGGGATCGTCTCCGCCGCGCTGCACGTCTCCGGCGGCCCGGTGACAGGCTGTGACCGGCCGAACGACGCGTCGCTGGCGCACCACGGCCGGATCGTCGACGCCCTCGCCGCGGGGGACGGCGCGGCGGCCGAGGCGGCCATGCGCCAGCTTCTGACCGTTCACCCCGAGGTGGAGCGCGTGGTGCCCGCCCCGCGCGAGCACTGACCGCGTTCTGCCGCAACGGCGCGGGCCGGGCACGCCAGACCCCTCCTATGGCTGTGGCCGGCCGGTTCGCCGCCACCCCGGACCCCGCGGAATCACTCGTGATTCCGCGGGGTCCGGGGTGTGATGACGGGCTGAGCCTCCTGGAGCGGCCGGGTCGCACTCGCCGGTGACCTTATTTATTCGTGTCTGACCGGTTTTGAACGCTTACGGGGTGTGACTCGGGCCACGCGGATTGGGCGTAACGCTCGTGGGAACAACGCGATGACCTAAGAGGTGACAGCCGCGGAGGGAATACGGACGCCGTTCATGGCGCTGTGCATCTCCCCGGCTCGCCCGCGCCGTCGGCCCACTCCCAAGCCGACGGTCGGCTCCTGTCCGTCGTGGACGGGGCCGGAAGCCGTTTTCCAACGTTCCGAGAGGTTGTTCGTGTCGGCCAGCACATCCCGTACGCTCCCGCCGGAGATCGCCGAGTCCGTCTCTGTCATGGCGCTCATTGAGCGGGGAAAGGCTGAGGGGCAGATCGCCGGCGACGACGTGCGTCGAGCCTTCGAAGCTGACCAGATTCCGGCCACTCAGTGGAAGAACGTACTGCGCAGCCTCAATCAGATCCTCGAGGAAGAGGGTGTGACGCTGATGGTCAGTGCCGCGGAGCCCAAGCGCACCCGTAAGAGCGTCGCAGCGAAGAGTCCCGCCAAGCGCACCGCCACCAAGACGGTCGCGGCGAAGACGGTGACCAGCAGGAAGGCCACCGCCCCCGCCGCCTCGGCGGCGCCCACCGACCCCGCCGGCGAGGAAGAGACGCCCGCCAAGAAGGCGGCGGCCAAGAAGACGACCGCCAAGAAGGCGGCGGTGAAGAAGACGACCGCCAAGAAGACGGCGGCCAAGAAGACCACCGCCAAGAAGGAAGACGGCGAGCTTCTCGAGGACGAGGCGGTCGAGGAGCCGAAGGCCGCGACGGAGGAGCCCGAGGGCACCGAGAACGCGGGCTTCGTCCTGTCCGACGACGACGAGGACGACGCTCCGGCCCAGCAGGTCGCCGCGGCCGGCGCCACCGCTGACCCGGTCAAGGACTACCTCAAGCAGATCGGCAAGGTCCCCCTGCTCAACGCCGAGCAGGAGGTCGAGCTCGCCAAGCGCATCGAGGCCGGCCTGTTCGCCGAGGACAAGCTGGCGAACTCCGACAAGCTCGCGCCCAAGCTCAAGCGCGAGCTGGAGATCATCGCCGAGGACGGCCGCCGCGCCAAGAACCACCTGCTGGAGGCCAACCTCCGCCTGGTGGTCTCCCTGGCCAAGCGCTACACCGGCCGCGGCATGCTCTTCCTGGACCTCATCCAGGAGGGCAACCTCGGTCTGATCCGCGCGGTGGAGAAGTTCGACTACACCAAGGGCTACAAGTTCTCCACGTACGCCACCTGGTGGATCCGTCAGGCGATCACCCGCGCGATGGCCGACCAGGCCCGCACCATCCGTATCCCGGTGCACATGGTCGAGGTCATCAACAAGCTCGCGCGCGTGCAGCGCCAGATGCTCCAGGACCTGGGCCGCGAGCCCACCCCGGAGGAGCTGGCCAAGGAACTCGACATGACCCCGGAGAAGGTCATCGAGGTCCAGAAGTACGGCCGCGAGCCCATCTCGCTCCACACCCCGTTGGGCGAGGACGGTGACAGCGAGTTCGGTGACCTCATCGAGGACTCCGAAGCGGTCGTCCCGGCCGACGCGGTCAGCTTCACGCTCCTGCAGGAGCAGCTGCACTCCGTCCTCGACACCCTGTCCGAGCGCGAGGCGGGCGTCGTCTCCATGCGCTTCGGTCTCACCGACGGTCAGCCGAAGACCCTCGACGAGATCGGCAAGGTGTACGGCGTCACGCGCGAGCGCATCCGCCAGATCGAGTCGAAGACGATGTCGAAGCTGCGTCACCCGTCGCGCTCCCAGGTGCTGCGCGACTACCTCGACTAGGTCGCGGTCGTACGAGCGGTCGTAAGAGCGACAGGGCCCGGTTCCACCAGGTGGGGAACCGGGCCTTCGCGTTGACCAGCGGGTGCGAGGCTCGGCGGGCTGGATCACTGTGGGTGTTCCATCGCAACGTGGAGTGAGGAGCCTGCATGCGTCGTCTCTTTGCCCGGGCACTGGTCCGGCCGCTGGTCCTGGCGGCCGCGGCGACCGCGATACCGCTGGTGTCCGCCGCCCCCGCATCCGCAGACAGTGTCGTCGTGGGAGGCTTTCCGGTCGAAGTGTCCGACAGTCCGTGGACCGTCGCCCTGTCCAGTCGTGACCGGTTCGGAGGTACGCGGGCGGGACAGTTCTGCGGGGGAGTGGCCGTCGGACGTACCACCGTGCTCACGGCGGCCCACTGCCTGGGCGAGGAGGTCCTCGGGTCGCCGCCCGAGCAGGTACGGGACCTGAGGGTCATCGCCGGCCGTACGGACCTGCTGTCGGAACGGGGTCACGAGATTCCCGTCCGTGACGTCTGGGTGAACCCGGCGCACGACGACGTCAGCAACGCCGGAGACTTCGCGGTGCTCACCCTCTCCGAAGCTCTTCCCGCCGGTTCGGTCATAGGGATGGCGGCAGAGGGTGACCCCGCCTACAGCCCCGAAACGGGGGCCCTCGTCTATGGATGGGGTGACACCTCGGGTGCCGGGGACTACGCGAACGGCCTGCGGGCGGCACGCGTGCGCGTGCTGCCGGACGCGCGCTGTGAGCGGGCGTACCCGGGAAGCGACGACGGACGGTATCTCGCCGGCAGCATGCTCTGTGCCGGCGAGGACGTCGGTGGCCGCGATGCCTGCCAGGGGGACAGCGGGGGGCCGCTGGTCGCCCGGGGGAGGCTCATCGGTCTCGTGTCCTGGGGGAGCGGCTGTGGACGCCCGGGCAGTCCCGGGGTGTACACACGCGTCTCCGCCGTCCTGCGGACGCTGGGATGGGACGACGCCGCCGCGCGGCAGCGCGGGGGCTTCTGACGGCCTCTGAGAGCCTTCCGGGCACGGACACGGGCGGCCGCCTCCTGGTTGCGGAGGCGGCCGCCCGTTCGGCCTGTGCCGGGCTGGCTCGTCGTCGGGCGCGGAGCGTCAGCGCTCTTCCTCGGCGGAAGATTCCGGAACGGCCGTCAGCCGCTCCGTCTCGTCCTGTATCTCAGCGGCGATTTTCTTGAGTTCCGGCTCGAACTTGCGCCCGTGGTGGGCACAGAAGAGCAGTTCTCCGCCGCTCAGCAGGACGACGCGCAGGTATGCCTGGGCGCCGCAGCGGTCGCAGCGATCAGCGGCCGTCAGCGGGCTTGCGGAAGTCAGAACAGTAGTCACGTCGCCTCTTCTCTAGCTCGACGAGCTGTCGTACCAGGGTCAACATCCAACCAGCCCCAAAACGTTCCCGCTCGTGGCTTTTCCTCGAAAAAACTTTCCGAGGGGCCGGCTGTTGCCGGTTGGCGGCGAATGTGCCGTATTGCGTGTCTCTGTGTCGTACGGGTTCGCGCTGTCGGTCAGTGTCAGTCCCGCCGGCTGGGTTGCCGGTTTGTTCAAGAGGACGTGCCCGGAGCCTAAATGGTTCATGCGTCGAAGGGAACGTGATGTGTACTTCACCCCATCGAGGGATCGAACAGGCATGCGACGCTGGACTAGGGTGAGCTCGCGACGAGGGTGGCGTTACAACGGCTCTACCAGGCCTCGGTACCCTCTGACCGGAGAACCGAGCCGCGCCCTTACCCAGCGGGGCCCCATCTGAAATTCAGCGAGGAGCGAACCGCGTGACCGCCGAGACATCCGTGCCGTCCACTGCGCTGCTGGCAGGAGCAGACCGGGACGGATCCAACTACACCGCGCGGCACCTGCTCGTCCTCGAAGGGCTCGAGGCCGTGCGCAAGCGTCCGGGCATGTACATCGGATCGACCGACAGCCGTGGCCTGATGCACTGCCTGTGGGAGATCATCGACAACTCCGTCGACGAAGCCCTCGGCGGTTACTGCGACCACATCGAGGTGATCCTCCACGACGACGCGTCGGTGGAGGTCCGGGACAACGGCCGGGGCATCCCGGTCGACGTCGAGCCCAAGACAGGCCTGTCCGGCGTCGAGGTCGTCATGACCAAGCTGCACGCGGGCGGCAAGTTCGGCGGCGGCTCGTACGCAGCCTCCGGCGGTCTGCACGGCGTCGGCGCCTCCGTGGTGAACGCCCTGTCCGCCCGCCTGGACATCGAGGTGGACCGCAGCGGGAACACGAATGCCATCAGCTTCCGGCGCGGCGTTCCCGGCGCGTTCACGGGGGCGGGCCCGGACGCGAAGTTCGAGGCCGGGAGCGGGCTGCGCAAGGGCAAGAAGATCCCCAAGAGCCGCACCGGCACGCGCGTGCGGTACTGGGCCGACCGGCAGATCTTCCTGAAGGACGCCAAGCTCTCCCTGGAGAACCTGCACCAGCGGGCCCGCCAGACCGCCTTCCTGGTGCCCGGCCTGACCATCGTCGTACGCGACGAGTTCGGTCTCGGTGACGGCGGCAGCAAGGGCGAGGAGTCCTTCCGCTTCGACGGCGGCATCAGCGAGTTCTGCGAATTCCTGGCCGGCGACCGGCCCGTCTGCGACGTCCTCCGCTTCAACGGGAACGGCAGCTTCAAGGAGACGGTCCCGGTCCTGGACGAGCACGGTCAGATGACGCCCACCGAGGTCACCCGTGACCTCGGGGTCGACGTCGCGATGCGCTGGGGCACCGGTTACGACACCACCCTCAAGTCGTTCGTCAACATCATCGCCACGCCCAAGGGCGGCACCCACGTCGCGGGCTTCGAGCAGGCGGTGGCGAAGACGATGAACGAGGTGCTGCGGACCAAGAAGATGCTGCGCGTCGCCGAGGACGACATCGTCAAGGACGACGCCCTGGAGGGGCTGACGGCGGTCGTGACGGTCCGCCTCGCCGAGCCGCAGTTCGAGGGCCAGACCAAGGAGGTCCTCGGCACCTCGGCGGCCCGCCGGATCGTGAACAACGTCATCACCAAGGAACTCAAGGCGTTCCTGACCTCCACCAAGCGCGACGACGCCCAGCAGGCCCGCGTGGTCATGGAGAAGGCCGTCGCCGCGGCCCGTACCCGTATCGCCGCCCGTCAGCACAAGGACGCCCAGCGCCGCAAGACGGCCCTGGAGTCCTCCTCGCTGCCGGCGAAGCTCGCCGACTGCCGCAGCGACGACGTCGACCGCAGCGAGCTGTTCATCGTCGAGGGCGACTCCGCGCTGGGCACGGCGAAGCTCGCCCGGAACTCCGAGTTCCAGGCACTGCTGCCGATCCGGGGCAAGATCCTCAACGTCCAGAAGTCGTCCGTGACCGACATGCTGAAGAACGCCGAGTGCGGCGCGATCATCCAGGTCATAGGAGCCGGGTCCGGCCGTACCTTCGACATCGACGCGGCCCGCTACGGCAAGATCATCATGATGACCGACGCCGATGTGGACGGCTCCCACATCCGCACCCTGCTGCTGACCCTGTTCCACCGCTACATGCGGCCCATGGTGGAGGCCGGCCGGGTCTTCGCCGCGGTGCCGCCGCTGCACCGCATCGAGCTCGTCCAGCCCAAGAAGGGCCAGGACAAGTACGTCTACACGTACTCCGACCGGGAGCTGCGGGACACGCTCATGGAGTTCCAGAGCAAGAACATCCGGTACAAGGACTCCATCCAGCGCTACAAGGGTCTGGGCGAGATGGACGCCGACCAGCTGGCGGAGACGACCATGGATCCGCGGCGCCGCACCCTGCGCCGGATCAACCTCACCGATCTGGACTCCGCCGAGCAGGTCTTCGACCTGCTGATGGGGAATGACGTCGCTCCCCGCAAGGAGTTCATCTCCAGTTCGGCGGCGACGCTGGACCGGTCGCGCATCGACGCGTAACCGCGCGTGACCGTGGAGGCGGTGCGCTACGTGCACAGGGAGGGGCTCGTGCGGCCGACGAGGCGGCACAGTCACCTGAAGGGGTGAAACGCGAGGGGAAGAAGAGTAAGGGATCTTCCCGTTCTGTCCATCCTTGGGCATGCAGTCAAGCAACGATCGCCTCCGAGGCGCCGGGGGCGGTTCCGAAAGCGCGGTCGACCACCGCGACGCCCCGGACCGGCTCCTGGCCGAAGCCTCCCCGAGTCCGGGGTACGACGACCCCTGGTACGACGTCCTCGCCTCCGGCTGGGGCGAGTCGGCCGGGGCGGAGTCCGCGGAGCCGGCGCCGGGCCGGGAACCGGCGCCGGAGCCGCACCGGGCCGCGGCCGACGTGTACCTGGAGGTTCAGCGCAGCGCGGCGTTCCAGGAGGTTCGCGGCCGGTACCGCGGGTTCGTGGTGCCGGCGGTGGCCGCCTTCCTCGTGTGGTACGTCGCCTACGTGGTGGCCGCCACGACGATGCCCACGCTGATGTCCCGGCCGGTGGCCGGGGCGATGAACGTGGCGATGCTCGCCGGGCTCGGGCAGTTCCTCAGCACGTTCCTGCTCACCTGGGCGTACACCCGGCACGCCCGGCTGCGCAGGGACCGGGCCGCGCTCGAACTGCGCTGGGACACCCAGGAACTGACGCGCGGCGCGCGAGGCGGTGCGTCGTGACGGACGATCACCAGACGTTGGCGCTGGTGCTGTTCAGCAGTTTCGTCGCCGTCACGCTGGCGATCACCACGTGGGTGAGTCGCAAGAGGCAGGGCTCGGCGGAGGAGTTCTACGCGGGCGGCCGCCTGTTCTCCCCGATGGAGAATGGTTTCGCCATCGCCGGCGACTACATGTCGGCCGCTTCCTTCCTCGGTATCTCGGGGCTCATCGCGCTCCACGGCTACGACGGCATGCTGTATTCGGTGGGCTTTCTGGTGGCCTGGCTCGTCGTGCTCTTCCTCGTCGCCGAACTCGTGCGCAACTGCGGGAGGTTCACCCTCGCCGACGTCGTGGCGGCACGGATGCGGGAACGACCGGTGCGGATCGCGGCCGGAACCTCCTCGGTCACCGTGTCGGTTCTGTACCTGGTGGCGCAGATGGTGGGCGCGGGCAGCCTGGTCGCGCTGCTGCTCGGCGGCACCAGCGAGACCGCGCGGACCTGGACCGTCGTAGGCGTGGGCGCCCTCATGGTGATCTATGTGTCGCTGGGCGGAATGCGGGCCACCACCTGGATCCAGATCGTCAAGGCGGTGCTGCTGCTGGGCGGCACCGTGGCCCTGACCGCCCTTGTCCTGGTGCGCTTCCACGGGGACGTCGACCGGCTGCTGCGCACGGCGGCCGAGCGCAGCGGTCACGGCGAAGCCTTCCTGGCGCCCGGGCTCGCGTACGGCGGGGACTGGACCTCGCGCTTCGACTTCATCAGCCTGGGGCTCGCCCTGGTGCTGGGCACGGCCGGGCTGCCGCACATCCTGTCCCGCTTCTACACGGTGCCCACCGCGCGGGCGGCACGGCGGTCCGTCGTCTGGGCGATCGGCCTCATCGGCGGCTTCTACCTGATGACGATCGTGCTCGGATTCGGCGCCGCCGCCCTGGTCGGGCCGGATGCCGTACGCGCGTCGAACGCCGCCGGGAACACGGCGGTCCCGCTGCTCGCCCTCGACCTGGGCGGCGGCACGGGGTCCACCGGGGGAACGATCCTGTTCGCGGTCGTCGCCGCCGTCGCCTTCGCCACCATCCTCGCGGTGGTCGCCGGCGTCACCCTGGCCTCCTCGGCGTCCGTGGCCCACGACCTGTACGCGTCCCTGCGGCGCCGCGACGCCAAGCCGCGCAGTGAGGTCGCCGTGGCCCGTGTCGCCGCCGTCGGTATCGGCGCCGCCGCGATCGCCCTCGGCCTGCTCGCCCGCGACCTCAACGTCGCCTTCCTGGTGGGTCTCGCCTTCGCCGTCGCCGCGTCCGCCAATCTGCCGGTGCTGCTCTACTCGCTTTTCTGGCATGGCTTCACCACACGGGGTGCCGTGTGGGCCGTCTACGGCGGTCTCGTCCCGGCCGTGCTGCTCGTGTTGCTCTCCCCCGTCGTGTCGGGCAGCCCGCAGTCGCTGTTCCCGGGCGTCGACTTCCAGTACTTCCCCCTGCGGAATCCCGGCCTGGTCTCGATCCCACTGGGCTTCGTCGCGGGCTGGCTCGGCACGGTCACCTCGCGGGAGGTCCCGGACGAGGCCAGGCACGCCGAGACGGAGGTACGGTCGCTGACCGGGGCGGGGGCCGTGTGAGAGCGGGCGCCGTGCAGGAGGCGGAGGCGCGCTTCGCTCCAGTGATGCCCCGGTGATCCTCAGGCGCGGGTCGCCCACTCGTAGCGGTGCTCCGGGCGGCCCGCGTCGCCGTACTTGAGGGTCAGTCTGGCCCGTCCCGTGCGTTCCAGAAGCTTCAGGTAGCGCTGAGCGGTCTGCCGGCTCACCCCGGTCCGCTCGGCGATCTCCTGGGCCGAGAGAGCGCCGTCGGCCTTCATCAGACACTGGCGCACGAGCTCGGCGGTGGTGGGGGAGTGCCCCTTGGGCAGCCCCGGCTCCGACGGCGCGGAGAGGGCGCCGAAGATGCGGTCGACCTCCGCCTGCTCCGCCTCGCCACCGCCGTCGAGCGTGCGCCGCAGCTCCGCGTACGCCACCAGCTTGGCGCGCAGCCCCGCGAAGGCGAACGGCTTGACCAGGTACTGCAGGGCCCCCTGGCGCATCGCCGCCTGGACGGTCGACACGTCCCGTGCCGCCGTCACCATGATCACGTCGGCCTGGAGGCCCCGCCGCCGCATCTCCTGGACGACCTCCAGACCGGTCCGGTCGGGCAGGTAGTGATCCAGCAGGATCAGATCCACGCGGGGCAGCGTCTCCACGCCGCGCAGCGCCTCCAGCGCGCTGTGCGCCTCACCGGCGACGTGGAAGCCGGGGACCTTCTCGACGTAGGCGGCGTTGACCCGCGCGACCCGCGTGTCGTCGTCCACGACCAGGACCTCGATCATCGGGACTCCTCCTCGGCAGCGGTGTTCACGGGCGTGGTGTTCGCGGGAGTGGTGTTCAAGTGGGTGGTGCTCACGGGTGCGGTGTTCACGGGTGCGGTGCGGGCGGGTCCCAGGTCCGGTCCGGCCAGTGCCTCGGGCAGTTCGACGACGAACTCCGCGCCACCGCCGTGCGCCTCGCCGACGGTGGCGCTGCCGCCCTGCCGCTCGGCCAGCCTGCGTACCAGCGACAGCCCGATGCCGCGCCGGCGATGCGCCGGCGGCTCCTTGGTGGACCAACCCGCCGTGAACACCAGCTCGCGGTGTTCCGCGGGAATGCCGGGCCCGGTGTCCCGCACCCTGAGCGTGGTGGCACGTCCCCGGGTACGCAATTCGACCTCCACGCGCGCGTGTGCCGTCCCCGCGACGGCGTCGAGCGCGTTGTCGACCAGGTTGCCGACGATCGTGACGAGTCCCCTGGGGTCGACCAGAAGGTCCGGGAGCCGCGTCCGGTCCGACACCCACAGGGCGACTCCGCGTTCGGCCGCGACGGTCGCCTTGCCGACCAGCAGCGCGGCGAGCAGGGGATCCTGGATCCGCTCCGTGATCTGCTCCGCGGTGACCCGGTGGTCGCCGACCACCTCGCCGACGAACTCCACGGCGTCGTCGTACATCTCCAGTTCGAGCAGTCCCAGCAGGGTGTGCATGCGGTTGGCGTGCTCGTGGTCCTGCGCGCGCAGGGCGTCGATCAGGCCGCGCGTCGAGTCCAGCTCCCGGCCGAGCTGCTCCAGCTCGGTGCGGTCGCGCAGGGTGGCGACGGCACCGCCGTCGTCGGTGGGCATCCGGTTGGCGACCAGGACGCGCTGGCCGCGCACGGTCAGCAGGTCGGTCCCGGCCACCCGGCCGGCCAGGACGTCGGCGGTGCGCCCCGCGCCGAGAGCCTCGTCGGGGGAGCGGCCGACGGCCTCGCCCCCGATGCCCAGGAGACGCTGCGCCTCGTCGTTGAGCAGTCGCACCCTGCCGCCGCGGTCCAGGGCGACGACACCCTCCCGGATGCCGTGCAGCATGGCCTCGCGCTCCGCGAGCAGGCCCGCGATGTCGGAGAAGGCCAGGTCCCGGGTCTGCCGCTGGACCCGACGGGAGATGAGCCAGGCGGCCAGCGCGCCGACGGCCAGGGCGCCGCCGGCGTACGCGAACAGGCCGGGGATGGCGTGGATCAGCCGGGCCCGGACGCTGTCGTACGCGATGCCGACCGAGACGGCGCCGACGACGGCGCCGCCACTGTCGCGCAGGGGTACCTTGCCGCGCGCGGAGCGGCCCAGGGTGCCGTCGTCGATCTCCATGACCTCACGGCCGGCCAGGGCCTGTCCGGGGTCGGTCGAGACGATCTCGCCGATCCGCTCCGGGTCGGTGTGCGACCAGCGCACGCCCTGCCGGTCCATGACGACGACGTACTCCGCCTTCGTGGCCTTCCGGATCCGCTCCGTCTCCTGTTGCACCGGGCCGTCGGGCGCGGGCCGGGTGGTGTGCAGGTCCCGTACCACCTGTGGCTGCTGGGCGGTGGTCTGCGCGATCGCGAGTGCCCGGCGCATCGCTTGGTCGTCCAGTTGGTCACTGAGCGGAGCCAGGAACAGCCCGGTCGCGAGCACGGCGACTCCCGCGGCGATCGCCAGCTGCATCAGCAGCACCTGCGAGAACACCCGCCGCGGCAGGCCGAGGCGCAGGCGGCGTACGGGGGGAGTGGGGCTCATACCCATGACCGTACGTGGGAGGTGGCGGCCTGCCGTAGAGGGGTGTGGCGCGGATCTCCCGAGCGTGCGTGACAGGGAGGGCCCGGTCGAGGCCTTCGCCGCCCTCCGGCATCCGCTCGCCGCCCGGGTCCGCGACCTCAGCTCGCGAGGGCCGCCGTCACCGACAGTTCGCGTACCGCGACGACCTCCATCCGCGCCGGCGAGCCCAGCACCGACGCACCGCAGCTCTCCGGACGCGGTGGCGCCGACGCGTCCTGTGCGACGGTGACCCGCCAGTTCCGGCCGTCGGCGTGCGCCAGGGTCACCTCCCAGCGCGGTGCGGCGCCGTCCGTCCGTACGACGCTCAGCGCCTGGGCCGCGTCCTCGCCCACGGCCCGGCGCACGGCCAGCTCGGCCGCCTGGCCGGGGCGCTCCCACGAGGAGTTCCCGCGGCAGCCCTCGACGACGATCCGGCCCTTGCGCGCACCGTGCAGGATCTCCTTGACCGCGGGGGCCTGGACCCGGCCGTACGCGTAACCGTGGGGCAGTACCAGCACCGTCGGTGAGAAGCGGTGACCGCCCAGATGGGTGACCTCCCAGACGCTCTCGGTCCCGGACGCGGCGAGCTCGGCCGCCAGCGGCCGGCCGAGGAGGGCGCAGCACCGGTCGCGCTTGCCGTTGGTGCAGACGAGAGCGAGCGGATCACCGAGGTGGGGACCGCCTTGGAGTACCGAGCCGAAGGTACGGCTGTCGCCCCTGGCCAGCGCGGCGAAATCGAGGCCGAGCAGTCGGCGGGGGTCCGTGAGTGTGGTGCCGTGCAGCCATACGTTTCCCGGCACGGTGTGGGCCGCGTACACCCGGCGCCCGGCCGGAGTGCCGCGGTCCGCGTGGCGCCCGGGCCGACGGATGAGCGCGATACGTACGCCCGTGCCCTTCACCGCAGCGTCCAGGGCACGTCCCAGCCTGGGATCGAGGTGGCTCGAGGTGAGCGCCTTGGCGCCCCACGGGCCGGGTTGTTCGAGCAGCAACCAGGTCCTCGCGACGGGTGCGGTGCCCGGGAGGGGCTCGTCGAGGTCCCGGGAGACCGTTGAGCACGTACTCACAGAGGTGAGCCTAACCTGACTTGCGTCGCGGCGGCTTCGAGCCGCGCCTGAGCGCTGCTCCGGTAGTGGCCGGGGCGGCCTCGGGTGCGGGTGGAGCCTGCCAGGCCACGAACTCGGCCGGCATGCCGGCGGTGGGCTGAGCATGCGATCGGCCTGGTGCCGTTCGGGCGCCAGGCCTGGTCGGGAGACGTCGAGCGAGGACGGGGTGCCGGGCTGCTCGGCGGTGAGGGTGTCCGGCGCGGACGGCGGTGGATGCGGCCGGAGACCCGAACGGTGACGTCAGACGTCGGGGATGTCCGCCTTGGCGCGGATCAGGGTTTCCCGGCTGACCACGACGATGCGTTCGTAGTCGGCACGGGCGGCGTCGGCGGGCAGCTCACGCTCCAGCGCATCGGTGGCCTCGGTGCCGATGACGGCGAAGTTGCCGTCGCTCAGTTCGAACACGTCGGGGCAGGTGGAGCCCGTGGTACTGCCACGGGCACTGGGAGGCACACCGATGCGGCGCACGATCTTCAAGGGTACCGGTCCTTATAGACAAGGGGCTGGCAGAGTGACGAATGCACACGCTACTGGCTGTGGGGAAGTCACTGTGACCGGCACGACCCCATAAGTGCACTGTTGCCTCCTTGAGGTTGACGGGTTGGCCCCGTTCGGAGCAGCAGGCCCTCAATCGTCCGAAGGTGTTCCGACGACCCACCATTCGTCTGTGTCAGCCTCGTCGAAATCCTTGGCCAGACCGTCGACCACGTGGCCCAGCCGCGCCTCGTGGGAGTCCTCGTCGAGTGCGGCGCGCATGTGCCTCGACGCTTCCCAGTACTCGCGGAAGACCGGGCTCTGGAAGAACTCCCTGAGACGTCCCTGCAGCCCTTCCTGGTCCAGGAGTCCCGCTCGGTGGACGTGGTAGAGGTTGACGTACCAGGCGTTCGCATAGAAGAACTGACGCCGCCGCTCGGCCGGGATGTTCTTGTCGTAGGTGTCGATGACCTCGGCGAGGGACGGGTCATCGATGGCCCTGGTCAGCAATTCCCAGTGCATACGCTGCTGGTGCGCCAGCGACTGGCGCCGGATCGCCAGTTCCTCCAGCTCCAGCAGCCGTTCGTGCATACGGGCTGCTTCGTGCCGCCGCCTCCGCGCGGCCAGTGACATCCCGGCCGTGGCGAGCAGCACCCCGGCCGCGGCGGAGCCGAACCTCCCCGTGATGTTCTTCCGTGTGGCCATGTCATCCCCCGAATCAGGCGATCACGCGCCGGTCGTCGAGTGCGGGTCGGCTGACGGGGACCGGCGTGCGATGGGCGGCGCGTGCCACCTCCAGAGTGCCGAGCTGCGCTGATCGGCGGGGAGGCGGAGAGGCGGCGCACGGAGGGAAGCGAGGGTCGCACGGTCCGGCGCCTTCCCGAACGTCTGCCCCGCCAACGCTGCTAACAATCGTTCACTCCGTGTCGACCGCACCGACTCGTATCCTGAGCAGGCAATTCCGTATGCGGGTGTACGTCCTGCCGCGGGCCGGCGTACGCGTAGGTGAGAGAGAGGTCGCACGGTGGGGCAGCGCCCGATTCCGCAGCAGATCCCGGTCGTCGTACTGGCCGGATTCCTCGGCTCCGGAAAGACCACACTCCTCAACCACCTCCTCCACCGCAGCGGAGGCAGCCGTATCGGCGCCATCGTCAACGACTTCGGCTCGATCGAGATCGATGCCATGGCCGTCGCCGGCGCACTCGGCGACTCCACCGTTTCCCTCGGCAACGGATGCCTCTGCTGTGCCGTCGACGCGAGTGAACTGGACGGGTACCTGAAGCGGCTCGCCCGCCCCGACGCGGGCATCGACGTCATCGTCATCGAGGCCAGCGGTCTCGCCGAGCCGCAGGAACTCGTGCGCATGCTTCTCGCGAGCGAGGAGCACGCGGTCGTCTACGGCGGACTCGTCGAGGTCGTCGACGCCGCGGAGTTCGACGCCACGCGGGAGAAACACCCCGAGATCGACCGGCACCTGGCGCTGGCCGACCTGGTCGTGGTCAACAAGACCGACCGGGTTCCGGACGCCGAGCGCGTGCTCGCCCTCGTCCGCTCGCTCAGCGACCGCGCCGCCGTCGTGCCCGCGACCTACGGCCGCGTCGACCCCGAGTTCCTCTACGACTGCCGGCCGAGCGAGGAGCGCGTGGGGCAGTTGTCCTTCGACGACCTGCACGACCACTCGAGGGGCGGCGCACACGCCGGGCACCTGCACGCCGCCTACGACACCCTGTCGTTCGTCTCCGACGTCCCGCTGGACCCTCGCCGGCTCATGAGGTTCCTCGACAGCAGGCCGGAGGGCCTGTACCGGATCAAGGGGTACGTGGACTTCGGCCCGTACGACCCCCAGAACCGATACGCCGTTCACGCCGTCGGCCCTTTCCTGCGCTTCTACCCGGAGCCCTGGGCGCCCGCCGACACGCGCCGCACGCAACTCGTCCTCATCGGATCCGGCATCGACGCGCCGGCCCTCGGCAGGGAACTCGACGCGTGCCGCGGGGACACCGCCCCACACGCCGACGAGCACGGCATGTGGGGCGTCCTGCGCTACGTACCCGACCCCGAGGCCGAGGGCCCCGAGGGTGAGGAGCCGGACGGCGAGGAGCCGCCGACAGCCTAGGCCGGACCCGCCACCACCGACACCGTCTTCGGCAACGACACGCCCGAGCCGTCGCGGCGCGGGTCGATGTCCGGGAGCTGGGCAGGGCTGCCGTTCTTCTGGGCGGCCAGCGCCGGAGTGGGACCGGTCCAGGCGAAGGCCAGGCAGTCCTCGCCCTTCAGGAACCGCTGGCAGCGCACACCACCCGTGGCACGGCCCTTGCGCGGGTACTGGTCGAACGGGGTGAGCTTGGCCGTGGTCTGGACGGAGTCGTCCAGCGTGCCCCGCGAACCGGCGATCGTGAAGACCACCGCGTCCGCGGCCGGGTCCACCGCCGTGAAGGAGATGACCTTCGCACCGTCGGTGAGCTTGACGCCCGCCACACCGCCCGCCGGACGGCCCTGCGGGCGGACCTGCGAGGCCTGGTAGCGCAGCAGTTGCGCGTCGTCCGTGATGAAGACCAGGTCCTCGTCGCCGGTGCGCAGCTCGGCCCCGCCGACGATCCGGTCGCCCTCCCTGAGGCTGATGACCTCCAACTCGTCCTTGTGGGAGGGGTAGTCGGGCACCACACGCTTGACGACACCCTGTTCCGTACCGAGCGCCAGGCCGGGTGAGGACTCGTCCAGCGTGGTCAGGCAGACGACCGTCTCGTCGTCCTGAAGGGTCACGAACTCCGCGATCGGCGCCCCTCCCGCGAGATTCGGCGTCGGCAGGGGCTCCGGGAGCTGGGGCAGGTCCACGACGTTCACCCGCAGCAGACGTCCGGCGGACGTCACCACACCCACCTCGCCGCGGGCCGTGGCCGGCACCGCCGAGACGATCAGGTCGTGCTTGACGCGCTTGGCGCCCGCCTGCGGGACGAGCGGCTCGTCGTTCGCGGTGCGGGCCAGCAGGCCCGTCGAGGAGAGCAGCACCCGGCACGGGTCGTCGGCCACCTGGAGCGGCACGGCGGCCACCGGCGCACCGGACGACTCCAGCAGGACCGTACGACGGTCGGTGCCGAACTTCTTGGCCACCGCGGCCAGTTCGGTCGAGACCAGCTTGCGCAGCTCCGCGTCCGAGTCGAGGATCCGGGTCAGCTCCTCGATCTCCGCGTTCAGCCGGTCCTTCTCGGACTCCAGCTCGATGCGGTCGAACTTGGTGAGCCGCCGCAGCGGCGTGTCCAGGATGTACTGGGTCTGGATGTCGCTCAGCGAGAAGCGCTCCATCAGGCGCTGCTTGGCCTGTGCGGAGTTCTCACTGGAGCGGATGAGGCGGATGACCTCGTCGATGTCGACCAGGGCGGTGAGCAGGCCCTCGACCAGGTGCAGTCGGTCACGTCGCTTGGTGCGGCGGTACTCGCTGCGGCGCCGTACGACGTTGAAGCGGTGGTCGAGATAGACCTCCAGCAGCTCCTTGAGGCCCAGGGTGAGGGGCTGGCCGTCCACCAGGGCGACGTTGTTGATGCCGAAGGACTCCTCCATCGGCGTCAGCTTGTAGAGCTGCTCCAGGACCGCCTCCGGCACGAAGCCGTTCTTGATCTCGATGACCAGGCGCAGTCCGTGCTCGCGGTCGGTGAGGTCCTTGACGTCGGCGATGCCCTGGAGCTTCTTCGAACCGACCAGGTCCTTGATCTTGGCGATCACCTTCTCCGGGCCGACCGCGAAGGGCAGCTCGGTCACGACGAGGCCCTTGCGGCGGGCCGTCACGGTGTCCACGGCGACGGTCGCGCGGATCTTGAAGGTGCCGCGGCCCGTCTCGTAGGCGTCCCGGATGCCGGGCAGACCGACGATCCGGCCGCCGGTGGGCAGGTCGGGGCCAGGGACGTGCTTCATCAGGGCTTCGAGGTCGGCGTTCGGGTGCCGGATCAGGTGCCGGGCGGCCGCGATGACCTCGCGCAGATTGTGCGGGGGCATGTTCGTCGCCATGCCGACCGCGATGCCTGAGGCGCCGTTGACCAGCAGGTTCGGGAAGGCGGCGGGCAGTGCCACCGGCTCCTGCTCCTGGCCGTCGTAGTTGGGGCCGAAGTCGACGGTGTCCTCGTCGATGGACTCCGTCATCAGGCCGGCGGGCTCGGCCATCCGGCACTCGGTGTACCGCATGGCGGCCGGCGGGTCGTCGTTGCCCAGGGAGCCGAAGTTGCCGTGGCCGTCCACCAGGGGGACGCGCATCGAGAACGACTGGGCCATGCGCACCAGGGCGTCGTAGATCGACGCGTCGCCGTGCGGGTGCAGCTTGCCCATGACCTCGCCGACGACGCGGGCGCACTTCACGTAGCCGCGCTCGGGCCGCAGGCCCATCTCGTTCATCTGGTAGACGATGCGGCGGTGCACCGGCTTGAGGCCGTCGCGGGCGTCCGGCAGCGCACGGGAGTAGATGACCGAGTACGCGTACTCGAGGAAGGAGCCCTGCATCTCGTCGACGACGTCGACGTCGAGGATCTTCTCCTCGTACGAGTCGTCGGGCGGCGGGGTCTTCGTACTACGGCGGGCCATCGCTGCCGGCTCCTTGCTGAAGCGTGAACGGTGAACTGACGGGGTCCATTGTGGACCGCGGCACTGACAGCGACCGACCAGGACCCGTCACGGGCTGCCCGGCCCGGCGCTGCCCGCAGGGTACGCCCTCGTCCAGAGCCCTGGTCCCGAGCCCTCGCCCCGGTCGGGTCGCCCGGGCCGCCAACCCGGTTCTCGCTCTCGGCGTACGAGGACCGGGAACTCCACCGGCGGCCCGCACGCTTGCATACAGTGGCAGGATCGGCAGGATCGGCGGAATTCCCGCAGTTCCGCCCAATGATTCCACCCAGTGATTCCACAAGGATTTCGCGATCGAAGGGACGTACATGCCCATGGGTCACACGGCCACAGCCCAGGCAGGCTCCGGCGGCCTGACAGCGACCGAGCACCGCCTGGCCAACGGCCTGCGCGTGGTGCTCTCCGAGGACCACCTGACCCCGGTCGCGGCGGTGTGCCTCTGGTACGACGTCGGCTCGCGCCACGAGGTCAAGGGGCGTACCGGCCTGGCTCACCTTTTCGAGCACCTCATGTTCCAGGGCTCCGCCCAGGTCAAGGGCAACGGCCACTTCGAGCTGGTGCAGGGCGCGGGCGGCTCGCTCAACGGCACCACCAGCTTCGAGCGCACCAACTACTTCGAGACCATGCCCACCCACCAGCTGGAGCTCGCCCTCTGGCTGGAGGCCGACCGCATGGGCTCCCTGCTGTCCGCGCTGGACGACGAGTCGATGGAGAACCAGCGGGACGTCGTCAAGAACGAGCGCCGCCAGCGCTACGACAACGTGCCCTACGGCACGGCGTTCGAGAAGCTGACCGCCCTCTCCTACCCGGAGGGGCACCCCTACCACCACACGCCGATCGGTTCGATGGCCGACCTGGACGCGGCGACGCTCGAGGACGCGCGCGCGTTCTTCCGCACGTACTACGCGCCGAACAACGCGGTGCTGTCGGTCGTCGGCGACATCGACCCCGAGCAGACGCTCGCCTGGATCGAGAAGTACTTCGGTTCCATCGCCTCGCACGACGGCAAGCAAGCCCCCCGGGACGGCTCGCTGCCCGATGTCATGGGCGGGGAGCTGCGCGAGGTCGTCGAGGAGGAGGTCCCGGCCCGCGCCCTGATGGCGGCCTACCGCCTGCCGGAGGACGGCACACGCGCGTGCGACGCGGCCGACCTGGCCCTCACCGTGCTGGGCGGCGGTGAGTCGTCCCGCCTGTACAACCGGCTCGTACGCCGCGACCGCACGGCCGTCGCCGCCGGTTTCGGCCTGCTGCGACTGGCCGGAGCGCCCTCCCTGGGCTGGCTGGACGTGAAGACGTCCGGTGACGTCGAGGTGCCGGTCATCGAGTCCGCCATCGACGAGGAGCTCGCCCGGTTCGCCGAGGAGGGCCCCACCGCCGAGGAGATGGAGCGCGCCCAGGCCCAGTTGGAGCGCGAGTGGCTGGACCGCCTGGGCACGGTCGCGGGCCGCGCCGACGAACTGTGCCGGTACGCCGTCCTGTTCGGCGACCCGCAGCTCGCCCTCACCGCCGTGCAGCGGGTGCTCGAGGTGACGGCCGAGGAGGTCCAGGAGGTCGCCAAGGCCCGCCTGCGCCCCGACAACCGCGCGGTGCTCGTCTACGAGCCGACCGCCCCCACCGACGACAACGACGCCGACGTCGCGAACGACGCCACCGACGAGAACGAGGAGGCGGCCAAGTGACCGAGCTCGCCACCATGGAATTCCACGCCCAGCCGCAGGCCGGCGAGCCCAAGCCGTGGGCGTTCCCGGCCCCCGAGCGCGGCAGCCTCGACAACGGCCTCACCGTGCTGCGCTGCCACCGTCCCGGCCAGCAGGTCGTCGCCGTCGAGGTCAATCTGGACGCGCCCCTCGACGCCGAGCCGGCCGGCCTCGACGGCCTCGCCACGATCATGGCGCGCGCCTTCTCCGAGGGCACCGACAAGCACTCCGCCGAGGAGTTCGCCGCCGAGCTGGAGCGCTGTGGCGCCACCCTCGACGCGCACGCCGACCACCCCGGCGTCCGGCTGAGCCTGGAGGTGCCCGTCTCGCGCCTCGCCAAGGCCCTCGGCCTGGTCGCCGACGCCCTCAGGGCGCCCGCGTTCGCGGACGGCGAGGTAGAACGGCTGGTCCGCAACCGGCTCGACGAGATCCCGCACGAGCTGGCCAACCCCGCCCGCCGCGCCGCCAAGGAGCTCTACAAGGAGCTGTTCCCGGCCGGTACGCGCATGTCGCGCCCGCGCCAGGGCACCGAGGAGACGGTCGCGAGCATCGACTCCGCGGCCGTACGCGCCTTCTACGAGAAGCACGTCCGGCCCGCCACGGCCACCGCCGTGGTCGTCGGCGACCTCACCGGCGTCGACCTCGACGCGCTGCTCGGCGACACGCTGGGCGCGTGGACCGGTTCCGCCGCCGAGCCGCGTCCCGTGCCGCCGGTGACCGCCGACGACAGCGGCCGGGTCGTCATCGTGGACCGTCCCGGCGCCGTCCAGACCCAGCTGCTGATCGGCCGCACCGGCTCCGACCGGCACGACCGCGTGTGGCCCGCTCAGGTGCTCGGCACCTACTGCCTCGGCGGCACCCTCACCTCGCGTCTGGACCGAGTCCTGCGCGAGGAGAAGGGCTACACCTACGGCGTACGGGCGTTCGGGCAGGTCCTGCGTTCCGCGCCCGACGGTACGGGCGCCGCCATGCTCGCCATCAGCGGCTCGGTGGACACCCCCAACACCGGTCCGGCCCTGGACGACCTGTGGACGGTGCTGCGCAAGCTCGCCGCGGAGGGACTCACCGACGCCGAACGCGACGTGGCCGTGCAGAACCTGGTGGGTGTGGCGCCGCTGAAGTACGAGACGGCGGCGGCCGTGGCGAGCACGCTGGCCGACCAGGTCGAGCAGCACCTGCCCGACGACTACCAGGCCACCCTCTACCGCCAACTCGCCGCCACCGGCACAGTGGAGGCCACGGCGGCGGTCGTGAACGCCTTCCCGGTGGACCGCCTGGTGACGGTCCTCGTCGGTGACGCGGCGCAGATCAAGGAGCCCGTCGAGGCCCTCGGCATCGGTGAAGTCACCGTCGTGTCGGCCGAGTAGCGGCACCCGCGCGCGTCGGCCCTGGTGACCGGAGTGTCACCAGGGCCGACGTTTGTCCGGATTGAGGGAGTGACCACCCGTCTGCCCTGTGGCGTGCGCTACAAAAAGCCGGTTGCGTTTGAGGATTGAAGACAGCCGCGTTTAGCGTCGTCCGGGCTGTTCGTCAGGCAGTGCGCCGCACCCGCGGCACCGGACAGTCATCGCCGAGTCCCCCCACGGCGCGAGCCAGGGGAGCCGGGGACCCATCGCAGTCCCTGGGGTGAATCGGACGCCCGCGCGCGCAGCGAGGGGGTCCGTAGGAGACCTTCCACCTCCGAACCCGTCAGCTAACCCGGTAGGCGAGAGGGAAGGAAAGGACCAGCCTCTACATGGCGTTCACGCGCGCCACCGGGAAGCACCGCCGTACCGGCCGGGTGCACCGCACCACCGCCCGCGCGGCAGGGGTCGCGGCCCTCGCCACCACCGGCGTCGTCGGCACCCTCGCGGCTCCGGCGCTCGCCGCCGAGTCCGAGGCGGAGCAGAGCGGACTCACCCCGGTCATCACCATCGGCGACTCCATAGCCGACGAGATCGACGCGCAGGCCACCGCGCAGAAGCAGGCCGCCCTGCACGCGGCCGCCCGCGAGGAGGCTCAGGAGGCGGCGCGCGAGCGGGCCGCCGAGGCGGCCGAGGAGGCGCGCGAGGCCAAGGAGCGCGCCGCGCGCGAGGCGGAGCGCGAGCGACTCAACACCTTCGTCTCGCCGATCACCGCCTCCTACGTCTCCACCGCCTACCAGGCCGGCAGCTCCCTGTGGTCCTCCGGCAGCCACACCGGCATCGACTTCCACGCCGCCAGTGGCACGTCCGTGCACGCGGTCGGCGTCGGCACCGTCGTGGAGGCCGGCTGGGGCGGCGCGTACGGCAACCAGGTCGTCATCAAGATGCACGACGGCACGTACACGCAGTACGGCCACCTGTCGTCCATCGGCGTCTCGGTGGGCCAGTCGGTCGGCCCCGGCCAGCAGATCGGCCTCTCCGGCGCCACCGGCAACGTCACCGGGGCGCACCTGCACTTCGAGGCCCGTACGAGCCCCGAGTACGGCTCGGACCTGGACCCCGTCGCCTATCTCCGCTCCCACGGCGTGAACCTCTGACGACGGACGGTACGGTATGTGAATGCCCCGGCTCACGAGCCGGGGCATTCACATTTCCGTGCGCGATCCAGAGGCGTCGCTGACCAAAAAATGCTCATGAAATCCGCCCCGCCGTCGGAATATCCGCTTGATTGACCTAGAGTCACTGCACACGTGTCAATGGTCGACGTTTCACGGGGATCAAGGCGGAGGTCGGATATGCGTATTCCGGCGCACTCGGTGTGCACGGCGATCCGGGACGACATCGTCGCCGGCGTCCACGGGCGCGGCAGCCGGCTCACCGAGGAGCTCCTCGCCCGCCGTCACGGAGTCTCCCGCGTCCCGGTCCGCGAGGCCCTGCGCACGCTGGAGGCCGAGGGTTTCGTGGTGACCCGGCGGCACGCGGGCGCGTGCGTCGCGGAACCCACCGAACAGGAGGCCGCCGACCTGCTGGAGACCCGCACGCTCCTCGAACCCCTCGGTGCCTCCCGGGCCGCCCGGCGCCGCACCGACGCACACCTCAAAGTGCTGCGCGGGCTGGTCAGGCTCGGGCAGGAGCGCGCCAGGCACGGCAACAGCGATGACCTGCGCTCCCTGGGCGGCTGGTTCCACGACACCCTCGCCCAGGCCGCCGGCAGCCCCTCGCTGACGGCGCTCCTGACCCAGTTGCGTCACAAGATCGCCTGGATGTACGTCGTGGACGCGCCGGCCGGACCGGTGGAGTGCTGGGCGGAGCACGGCGCGGTCGTCGACGCGGTGGCCCGGGGCGACGCCGAGCGCGCGCGGGCGCTCATGACGCTGCACACGGAGCGGTCGAAGCCGGGGCACCGCCTGAGATTCGCCTCCGGCGGCGGCGGCGAACGAACGGAGCGTGTGAGGAATTCGCAACGTCCCGTAAACACGCCGAGCCTGCGGCATTAACACGGGTGTCGTATACCTAGGACTGGCAATAGGGGGCCTCTTTTTCTGCTGCTCGCAAACAAGGAACGCAAATAAGGAAAGAAGCGGAACGGGGAAAAAGAAAGGCCCGCCCGGCGGTCCCGGGCGGGCCTTTCGGTGCTGCTGTCCGTCAGACGGTCTCGGGAAGCTCCTCGAGCCCCTCGGAGACCAGCTTCGCCAGCCGCTCCAGGGCGGCGTCCGCGCCCTCGGCGTCGGAGGCGAGGACGATCTCCTCGCCGCCCTGGGCGCCGAGGCCGAGGACGGCCAGCATGGAGGCCGCGTTGACGGGGGAACCGTCGGCCTTGGCGATCGTCACCGGGACGCCTGTGGCCGTGGCGGCTCGGACGAAGATGGAGGCGGGGCGGGCGTGGAGACCCTCGGCCCAGCCGACGTTGACGCGGCGCTCAGCCATGTGATGCTGCCCTTCAGGTGATCAGGGGTTTCAGGTTGTCTAGACCAGTCTTGTCTAGACCAGTTTCCCACATCGTGAAGCATGCCCGGACGGCTGTGCGCCGTTCCGTGTGGTGGTCGGACCGCGGCCTCGGCCCGACCTTCCGTCCCCACAGACTGCCCCGCGCCGCTGTCGTACGCGAGCCGTACTCTGGGGCCCATGCAGACCTCGTCGGACCGGCACGAGTACCCCGCCCACTGGGAGGCCGACGTGGTGCTGCGCGACGGCGGCACCGCGCGCGTCCGCCCCATCACCGTTGATGACGCCGAGCGCCTGGTCAGCTTCTACGAGCAGGTCTCCGACGAGTCGAAGTACTACCGCTTCTTCGCGCCGTACCCTCGCCTGTCCGCCAAGGACGTCCACCGCTTCACGCACCACGACTTTGTGGACCGGGTGGGACTCGCGGCCACCATCGGCGGCGAGTTCATCGCCACCGTACGCTACGACCGGATCGGCGCCGGCGGAACGCCCGCCTCGGCACCGGCCGACGAGGCCGAGGTCGCCTTCCTCGTCCAGGACGCCCACCAGGGGCGCGGCGTCGCCTCCGCGCTGCTGGAACACATCGCCGCCGTCGCCCGCGAGCGCGGCATCCGCCGCTTCGCCGCCGAGGTGCTGCCCGCCAACACCAAGATGATCAAGGTGTTCATGGACGCCGGGTACACCCAGAAGCGGAGCTTCGAGGACGGCGTGGTCCGCCTGGAGTTCGACCTCGAACCCACCGACCGCTCGCTCGCCGTGCAGTACGCGCGCGAGCACCGCGCGGAGGCGCGTTCCGTTCAGCGGCTGCTGCAGCCCGGGTCGGTGGCGGTCATCGGCACCGGCCGCACACCGGGAGGCGTGGGCCGCAGCATCCTCGGCAACATCCGGGACGCGGGCTACACGGGCCCGCTGTACGCCGTGAACAAGGCCTTCCCCGAGCACGGGACGGAACTCGACGGGGTGCCCGCGTGCCGCTCGGTGCGCGACATCGACGGGCCCGTCGACCTCGCCGTCGTCACCGTGCCCGCCGAGCACGTCCCCGAGGTCGTCACCGAATGCGGGGAGCACGGCGTGCAGGGACTGGTGGTCATCTCCGCCGGATACGCCGACAGCGGCCCCGAGGGACGCGAACGCCAGCGCGCACTCGTGCGGCAAGCGCGTACGTACGGCATGCGGATCATCGGACCCAACGCCTTCGGGATCATCAACACCTCACCGGGAGTGCGGCTCAACGCCTCCCTCGCCCCCGAGATGCCGCGTCCGGGCCGGATCGGTCTGTTCGCCCAGTCCGGCGCCATCGGCATCGCCCTGCTCTCCCGGCTGCACCGGCGCGGCGGGGGAGTCACCGGCGTCACCGGTGTGTCGACCTTCGTCTCCTCCGGCAACCGGGCCGACGTCTCCGGCAACGACGTCCTCCAGTACTGGTACGACGACCCGGAGACGGACGTGGCGCTGATGTACCTGGAGTCCATCGGCAACCCACGCAAGTTCACCCGCCTGGCCAGGCGGACGGCGGCCGCCAAGCCGCTGGTCGTGGTGCAGGGAGCCCGGCACGGCGGCGTGACCCCCCAGGGGCACGCCGTACGGGCGACGCGACTGCCGCACGCGACGGTCTCCGCGCTGCTGAGGCAGGCGGGCGTGATCCGGGTCGACACGATCACGGACCTGGTCGACGCGGGCCTGCTGCTCGCACGCCAGCCGCTGCCCGCCGGCCCGAGGGTGGCGATCCTGGGCAACTCGGAGTCCCTGGGCCTGCTGACGTACGACGCCTGCCTCTCCGAGGGGTTGCGGCCGCACCCTCCCCTGGACCTGACCACGGCTGCCTCGGCGGACGACTTCCACCGGGCTCTGTCCCGGGCCCTGGCCGACGACACGTGCGACGCGGTGGTGGTGACCGCCATCCCGACGGTGGGGGAGGGGTCGGCGGGAGACGCGGCGCTGGCCAAGGCTCTTCGCTCGGCGGCGGCCGCGGTGCCCGCCAAGCCGGTCCTCGTGGTCCACGTGGAGCTGGGCGGCCTGGCGGAAGCCCTGTCCGCGGCGGCGAGCACGGCACCGCAGGCGACACCGCCCGCCGAGCCGTGGTCCGGCCCACCCGCCGAGTCCCGGCCCGGCCTGCCCACGGAGCCCCGGTCCGGTCCGCCCGTCGAGTCCCGGTCCGGCCTGCCCACGGAGTCCCGGTCCGGCCTGCCCACGGAGTCCCGGTCCGGTCCGCCCGTCGAGTCCCGGTCCGGCCTGCCCACCGAGTCCCGGTCCGGCCTGCCCGTCGAGTCCCGGCCCGGCCCGCCCACCGAGTCCCGGCCCGGCCTGCCCACGGAGCCCCAGTCCGGCCCGCCCCCGGAGCCCCGATCGGCCGCGCCCCGAGAGCCCCGGGCGGCTTCGCCCGCGGAGTCTCAGGCGCTGCCGCCCCCAGAGCCGCAGGCGCCCCCGACCACCGGAGCCCGGACGTCCCCGCCCGCCGCGGCAGGTGCCGCCCAGCCGGCCGGCCCCGCACAGCGGACTCCCGCCGGATCCGCCGGACCATCCGGACCCGCCGGACCATCCGGCGGGTCGTCCGGCGCTGGACCCGGCGGACCCTCCGGCGCCGGACCGGCCGGACCCGCGGCGGCTCCCGAAGGCGCCCGACTCATCCCCGCCTACCCCGCCGCCGAACGTGCCGTCCGCGCCCTCGCCCAAGCCGTCGCCTACGCCCAGTGGCGCCGCGACGCCGCCGACCCCGGCAAGGTGCCGGAGTACGAGGACATCGACGAGAAGAGCGCCGCCGAGCTGATCGCCGGACACCTCGCGCGCGGGCAGGGGCTCACCCTCGGCACCCAGGAGACCTGCGACCTGCTCGGCAGGTACGGCATCCACGTCCACCGCGCCCTGCCCGCCCCGGCCCCCGACGACGCCGTCGCCGCCGCGCGGACCATCGGCTACCCCGTCGCCCTCAAGGCCACCGCCCCGCACCTGCGCCACCGCGCCGACCTGGGCGGGGTACGCCTGGACCTCGCGGACGAGGAGCAGCTGCGGCGGGCCTACGCCGAGTTGACCGAGCTGTTCGGGAAGCCCGAGGAGCTGCGCCCGGTGGTGCAGGGCATGGCCCCGCGCGGCGTCGACACGGTCGTACGCGCGGTCATCGACCCGGCGGCCGGCGCGGTGCTCTCCTTCGGGCTGGCCGGGGCGGCCACGCAACTGCTCGGCGACATGGCACACCGGCTCATCCCGGTCACCGACCGCGACGCCACCTCTCTCATCCGTTCCATCCGCACCGCGCCCCTCCTCTTCGGCTGGCGAGGCTCGGCCCCGGTCGACAGCGCAGCGCTGCAGGAGTTGCTGCTGCGGGTCTCCCGGCTGGTGGACGACCATCCCGAGGTCGTCGCGGTCACCCTCGAACCGGTCGTCGTGGCCCCGCGCGGCCTGAGCGTCCTCGGCGCCACCGTCCGACTCGCGCCTCCTCCCGCCAGGGACGACCTCGGCCCGCGGACCCTGCCGGCGTACTGACCGCCCACCGCCCGGGACGGGTCCCGCACGAGCGTGCCTCGCAGTCGGTGCGCCCCCGTAGGATGGACGGCATGGCCAAGACCAGTACGACGACCCAGGGGCTGCGAGCGGCGATCGAGCGCAGCGGCTACTACCCGGCCCTCGTGGCCGAGGCGGTGGAGGCCGCCGTGGGCGGCGAGCCCGTCCGGTCGTACGTGGTCCATCAGGAGACGACGTTCGACCAGAACGAGGTGCGGCGGCACGTGACCGTGCTGGTGCTCACCGGCAACCGCTTCATCGTCAGCCACACCGACGAGCAGACCGCCGACGACACCTCCCCGACGCCGTACGCGACGACGTCCACGGAGTCCGTCAAGCTCGGCCGGATCTCGTCCATCGTCGTCAGCCGCGTGGTCGCAAACCCGGAGCAGTACAAGCCGGGCACGCTGCCCCGCGAGATCGTGCTGACCATCGGCTGGGGTGCCGTCTCCCGGCTCGACCTGGAGCCGGCCGCCTGCGGCGACCCCAACTGCGAGGCCGACCACGGCTACACGGGCAGCTCGACGGCCGACGACCTCAGCCTGCGCGTCAGCGAGGCCGGCGACGGCCCGGAGACGGTGCGCCAGGCGCTCGCCTTCGCGCAGGCCCTCTCCGAGGCGACCGCGGACTCCGCACGCTGATGGTGCAGCACACCGCCTGGGACACCGACCCGGAACCTCTCCCCGTCGACTCCGCCCCCGTTCCCGAGTACGGCACCGGCTCGCTCGCCGACCTGCTGCCCACGCTGGCCGCCGGCCTCGGTGTCCCCGGCATGACCGCCGGGATCACGGAGCTGACCCCCGCCGACCGGAACTGCGTGTTCCTGATCGACGGCCTCGGCTGGGAGCAGCTGCGTGCGCACCCGGAGGACGCCCCCTTCCTGAGCTCGCTGCTGGACACCTCACGAGGCGGCACCGGACGCCCGATCACCGCCGGCTACCCGGCGACCACCGCGACCTCCCTCGCCTCCGTCGGCACCGGCCTGCCGCCGGGCGCCCACGGCCTGCCCGGATACACCGTGCGCGATCCCGCCACCGGCGCGCTGATGAACCAGCTGCGCTGGCAGCCGTGGACCGCGCCGGGCCCCTGGCAGCCGTACCCCACCGTCTTCCAGCTCGCCCACGAGGCGGGCGTGCGCGCCGCGCAGGTCACCTCCCCGACCTTCGCGAACACCCCGCTGACCAAGGTGGCGCTCAGCGGCGGCGCCTTCCACGGACGGCTGTCCGGCGAGGACCGCATGGACTGCGCCGCCGAGCAGCTGGCGGGCGCCGACCGCGCCCTCGTCTACACCTACTACGCCGAGGTCGACGGCGCCGGCCACCGCTTCGGCGTCGACTCCGACACCTGGCGCGGCCAGCTCGGACACGTCGACCGGCTCGTCCAGCGCCTCGCCGAGCAGCTGCCGCCGCGCAGCGCCCTGTACGTCACCGCCGACCACGGCATGATCGACGTGCCCTTCGACGAGGACCACCGCATCGACTTCGACGAGGACTGGGAGCTGAAGGCGGGCGTCGCCCTCCTCGGCGGCGAGGGCCGCGCCCGGCACGTGTACGCCGTCCCCGGCGCGCACACCGACGTACTGACCTGCTGGCGCGAGGTGCTCGGCGAGCAGTTCTGGGTGGCCTCGCGGGACGAGGCGATCGAGGCGGGCTGGTTCGGCCCCCGCATCGACGACCGGGTGTACGACCGCATCGGCGACGTGATCGCCGCCGCGCGGGACGACGTCCTGCTCATCGCCTCCGAGCGCGAACCGAAGGAGTCGTCGATGGTCGGCAACCACGGCTCGATGACCCCTGCCGAGCAGCTCGTCCCCCTGCTCGAAGTACGTTCCTGACCTCGAAGTACGTTCCCGACCCTCCGCGAAACCCGACCTTCCTGCCGAAAGGTGCTCAACCCCTCATGCCCGAGCTGGTGTTCTTCTCCGGAACAATGGACTGCGGGAAGTCGACACTGGCTCTCCAGATCGAGCACAACCGTTCGGCACGCGGTCTGGCCGGCATGATCTTCACCCGCGACGACCGCGCGGGCGAGGGCAAGCTCTCCTCACGCCTCGGTCTCGTCACCGACGCGGTGGAGGTCGGGGACGGCCAGGACCTGTACGCCTACCTCGTCGACCACCTCTCGCAGGGCGGACGCGCGGACTACGTGATCGCGGACGAGGCGCAGTTCCTGGTCCCCGACCAGATCGACCAGCTCGCGCGCGTCGTCGACGATCTGAACATCGACGTCTACGCCTTCGGTATCACCACCGACTTCCGCTCGAAGCTGTTCCCCGGCTCCCAGCGGCTGGTCGAACTCGCCGACCGCGTCGAGGTGCTCCAGGTCGAGGCCCTGTGCTGGTGCGGCGCCCGCGCCACGCACAACGCCCGCACCGTGGGCGGTGTCATGGTCGTCGAGGGCGCCCAGGTGGTCGTCGGCGACGTGACCTGGTCGGCGGACGAGATCGGCTACGAGGTGCTGTGCCGGCGCCATCACCGAAGGCGGATGACGAGCGCTTCGGCGAAGGCGGCGGCGTTGTCGCCGGATGTGCTGCCGGTGACGTCGGACTGACCGGGAACCGCGCGGCCCCGGGCGACCAGCCGGACACCGAGCGGGCGGCCTCGGCACCGCGGGTACCGGGCCGTCACCCGAGCCGCGCGTCAGCGTGGGCGCTGCAGCAGCGACAACCGCGCCCCCTCCGGATCCGCAGCCCTGGCCACCCGGCCGTGCGCGGTGTCCCGGACCGGCTCGAGGACATGCCCGCCCAGATCTTCGAGGCGCTCCACGGACTCCTCCGCGTCCGCCACCTCGAAGTACGTCATCCAGTGCGGCCCCCGGTCGCGGGGCAGGGCCCCTCCGACGCCGTGCACACCGGCGACGGGGCGGCCGTCGACGAGCAGGGTCACGTAGTCGAAGTCGGCGGAGACCTCCGGGTCCGACTCGAAGCCGAACACGGTCTCGTAGAACTTGGCGACGCTCGCCGACTCGTACGTCAGCAGCTCGTTCCACGCCGGTGTGCCGGGCACGCCGGTGACGGCCGTGCCGAGGTGGGCCGCCGCCTGCCAGATGCCGAAGACGGCGCCCGACGGGTCGGAACCGATGGCCAGGCGGCCGGCCTCGCCCGCGTCCAGCGGGCCGACACCGATCGTGCCCCCGCACAGGCGTACCGTTTCGGCCGTCCGGTCGACGTCGTCGGAGGCGAAGTAGGGCGTCCAGGCGAGGGGCAGGTGCCGGTCCGGGGGCAGTTGGCCGATACCCGCCACCTCACGGCCGTCGAGCAGCGCCCGCGCATAGGGGCCCAACTGCCGCGGACCGGGCTGGAACTCCCAGCCGAACAGTGCTCCGTAGAACTCCTGGGTCGCGGCCGGCCCGTGCACCATCAGACTCACCCAGCAGGGTGTGCCGGGTGTGCGCAGGGCGTTCGTCTCGTCGTCCCGGCCGGCCGACCCCCGTGCGTCGGTCATCGTCACTCTCTTCTCGGCCCTCCGCGGGCCGTGCGTCCGCTTCCGCTCTGACGGGTCCGCTCTCGCGGATTCCGCGCTGACGGACCTTCGCGCCGATGGCGGCACCGGACCTGGTGCCGCGTGCTTCGGGCGCGCCCGAGGGGCAGCCCGGCTGCCCGGGTGGTACAGCATGTGCCCGAACCCGTACGCCTCGTGATCGGTACTGTCCGGCGGGCAGAGTAGCCCGACATCGGCGCGGCGGCCACTCGGTACGCCAGGATGGGGCCATGAACGCCATCATCTCCGCACCCGAACTCGCGAACGAACTGGCGGGCGCGAACCCGCCGGTCCTGCTCGACGTCCGCTGGCAGTTGAGCACGGCCGCGGCGGCCGGCGCCGCGCCGTTCGACGGCCGGGCCGAGTACACGGCCGGGCACCTTCCCGGCGCCGTCTTCGTGGACCTGGACAGGGAACTCGCCTCCGCTCCCGGCGGACGCGGCCGGCATCCGCTGCCCGACGTGGAGGAGTTCGGAGCGGCGATGCGCCGGGCGGGCGTGTCGTCCGGCCGTCCGGTCGTCGTGTACGACGGCGGACAGGGGTGGGCGGCGGCCCGCGCCTGGTGGCTGCTGCGCTGGACGGGTCACCCGAACGTGCGAGTCCTCGACGGCGGGTTGCCGGCCTGGGAGGCGCCGCTGTCGACGGACGTCCCCGTCCCCGCGGAGGGCGACTTCGCGCCGGAGCCGGGCGCACTGGGCGCGACGGGCCCGGCGGGGATGCTCGACGCGGACGGAGCCGCCGCGCTGGCCCGGTCCGGGCTGCTGCTCGACGCCCGCGCGGGGGAGCGGTACCGGGGCGAGGTGGAGCCGATCGACCGGGTCGGCGGTCACATCCCGGGCGCCGTGTCCGCGCCGACGACGGACAACGTGGCGGCGGACGGCCGCTTCCTGCCCGCCGAAGAGCTCCGGGCGCGCTTCAAGGGCTTGGGGGCCGGGGAGGACGGTGAGGTCGGCGTGTACTGCGGCTCGGGCGTGTCGGGCGCCCACGAGGTGCTGGCACTGGCGGTCGCGGGCATTCCGGCCGCGCTGTACGTGGGTTCGTGGTCGGAGTGGTCGTCGGATCCGGGCCGACCGGTCGCGATGGGGCCCGACCCGCAGTAGAACGGCCTCCAGCAGGCCCGGCGTACGAGAGGGGGGACCGCACCCGCATGGGCGCGGTCCCCCTCTCACGCGTCGAACGCTGCCTACTCCTGCTTCTTCCGCCGTGTCCCGAACACGATCTCGTCCCAGCTCGGCACCGCCGCCCGGCGGCCCGGGCGGACGCCGTCGGCCTCGGCCTGGCGGTCGGTGGAGCCGGTGAGGCGGTCGCGGTGGCTGGCCACGGAGCGCGGCATGAGCACGTCGGCGTAGGCGGAGCCGGCCGATGCCGCGGGGGCCGGAGGCTCCTCCACCTCGGGCTCCTCGACAGGCTCCTCCACCGGTTCCGGAGCGCGCTCGGGTACCACCAGGTCGCCGCGGAAGCTCGGCACCGCCTCCAGCAGGCTGGTGAGCGAGTCGCGTTCGCGTTCGGCCGAGGCGGTGACCGCGGTCTCCTCGTCCGGCTCGGCCGGCGGCGGAGGCAGGCTCGGGCGCTCCCGCTGCTCCCGGTCGAGGGTGCGGTCCAGCGGCCGGTCGCGCGGCAGCCGGGCGATGCGCGGGACGAACGGGAAGCTGGGCTCGGGCGCGGCGAGGTCGTCGGACTCGCCGATCAGCGCGCGTGCCTCCTCGTCGACGGCCTGGACGAGCCGCCGCGGCGGGTCGTACGTCCAGCTCGCCGAGTGCGGTTCGCCCGCGACCAGGTAGACCAGCAGGACCTCCCAGGTGCCGTCGTCGCGGCGCCACGAGTCCCACTGGGCGGTGTCCTTGTCGGCGCCGCGCAGCAGCAGCCGCTCCTGGACGGCCTCGCCGAGGGGCGGCCCGGAATTCTCGCCGGGACGGCGGACGGGGGTCTTGCGGGCCCGCTCCGCCATGAAGGCGCGCTCGGCCAGCACGGGCCCCTCGAAGCGCCGTACGCGGTCGACGGGGATGCCGGCCATCTGGGCGACCTCTTCCGCGGTCGCGCCGGCTCGTATACGTGCCTGGATGTCGCGGGGGCGGAGATGACTCTCCACCTCGATCTCGATCTGGCCGAGGCGGGGACGGTCGCCGCGCACGGCGGCCCGGAGCCGCTCGTCGATCGGAAGCGTGTACTCCGTGCTGTCCGCAGCCTTGAGCACCAGCCGTGTGCCGTCATTCGAGACGGCCACGACACGCAGTTCGGGCATGGGGACCTCCCGGGTGGTGCCTGCCGACGTCACGTGCGTCGCTGCTTCCGCTCTGTCGAGTGTGACCTGCCCGGGTGCAGCCTGCCACAACCTTGCCGAGTTACCCGGCGTGTCGGGCTCGGGCACTGGATCGCCGTTATGGCACGGTTACCCATTTGCAACGTTGAGTGACCAACTCCGTCACCCTGCGCAACTAGCCCCCTCCCGGCGGTCCTTCATGGTCCTGGACCTGAACCCCCTGTCGGGAGACCGGACCCAGGGCTCGCAACAGTACTCCATTCGGGCCATGTGCGTGGATCGCCGCGCCGCCCGACTTTCGGCTGGAGGGGTGCTCGGCCGTTCCTGGCGCGGTTTCCGCGATCTTGGGCGTGGCGTACTTCACGGAATCACCAGAAACGGAACTAATGGTTTCGTCCGCACGTCCCTTTCTCGTGCAGTTGATCGATCACGTACGGGAAAGACAGGCAAGGTCCGGGGATGCGCGAAAAGCCCGATGACGCAGGCGAGGCGGATGTGCGTACGGAGGTGAAGTCCAAGCGGATCGACCTGAACGTGCCCCAGGTCGCGGGCAGCGCCCTGGCGGCGGTGGTGGCGGCCAAACTCGCCTCCTCCTTCGGCGTGTACGGCACGATCCTCGGGGCCGGCCTGATCAGTGTCATCGCCACCTGCGGAGGCTCCGTCTTCCAGCACTTCTTCAAGCGCACCGGCGAGCAGCTCCGGGTGAAGCGCACCGTCGGCGCCGTGGGGGCCGGCGGGCGCACGGCGGCGGGCCCGGGTGAGTTCACCGAGGGCACCGTCTACCGCGCGCGGACCACGGGCTGGAAGCGCCCGGTGGTCGCCGCGGCCCTCGTCTTCGGCGTCACCATGGCCGGGATCACCGCGTACGAGGTCGCCGCCGGCGAGAGTCTGGGCGGCGGTCACAGCACCACCGTCGGCAGTGCCTTCTCCGGTCACGACGAGTCCTCGTCCAAGGACCCGGGGGAGTCGGGCGGTTCCGGCGGCTCGGACAGGTCCAAGGACTCCGGGGATTCCCGGGAATCCGGCGGGCCGGGTGACTCGGGGGACTCCGGCTCCGGCGACGACCCGGCGGCCACCCCGTCCGGGGCCCCGAGCGGGACCGGCGACAGCACGCCGTCGGACGGCACCTCCGAGGAGGACGGCGGTACGGCGTCCAGCCCGACGCCCACCCCTGACGCCGGCGGGGAGGAGGAGGGCTCCGGCGATGCCACGAGCCCGGCCCCCGACGACTCGGCTACGGCCCCAGAACCCGGCGCAAGTAGTCGTTCCGGAACAGGCGATCAGGGTCAAGACGGTCCCGCAGCGCCGTGAACTCGCCGAAGCGCGGATACACCCGGGAGAAGTACTCGGCGTCCCGGGTGTGGATCTTGCCCCAGTGCGGCCGCCCCCCGTGCGCCGTGAAGACGCGCTCGGCGGCGGTGAAGTACGCCTGGTAGGGCGTGCCACGGAACATGTGGACGGCGATGTAGGCGCTGTCGCGGCCCGAGGCCGTGGACAGCGTGATGTCGTCGGCCGGGGCCGTGCGCACCTCCACGGGGAAGCTGATCCGGAGCCGGGAGCGGTCGAGCATCGCCCTCAGCTCGCGCAGCGTCTCGACGACGGCCTCGCGCGGAACGGCGTACTCCATCTCCACGAACCGCACTCGGCGCGGAGATGTGAAGACCTTGTAGGGGGTGTCCGTGTACGTCCGCGCGGACAGTGCCTTGCTGGAGATCCGCGCGATCGAGGGGATGGCGGCGGGCGCCGCGCGGCCGACCAGGTTGGCCGCCTGGAAGACCCCGTTGGACAGGAACTCGTCCTCGAACCAGCCCTGGAGCCGCCCCACCGGCTGCTCGGGGCCGGCGCTGCGGTTGTTGCGCTTGGTGTTGGTGCTGCCGGTGTGAGGGAACCAGTAGAACTCGAAGTGCTCGTTCTCGGTCCACAGTTCGTCGAACTCGGCGAGGACGCGCTCGAACGGCATCGGTTCCTCGCGGGCCGTGAGCAGGAAGATCGGCTCCACGGCGAAGGTGATCGCGGTGACGATGCCCAGCGCGCCCAGACCGATCCGGGCCGCGGCGAAGACGGCGCGCTCCTCGTCGGTCCCCCGCTCGGAACAGGTCAGGACCGAGCCGTCCGCGGTGACCATCTCCAGGCCCCGGATCTGGGCGGCGACCGAGGCCGAGTCGCGGCCCGTGCCGTGGGTGCCGGTGCTGGTGGCTCCGGCGACGGTCTGCTCCATGATGTCGCCCATGTTCGTCAGCGACAGGCCCTCGCGCGCGAGGGCCAGGTTGAGCCTCCTGAGCGGTGTGCCGGCCTCGACCGTGACCGTCATGGCGTCGCGGTCGATGGCGCGGATGCCGGTCAGCAGGTGAGGACGTATCAGCACTCCGTCCGTCGCGGCTATGGACGTGAAGGAGTGCCCGGTGCCGACGGCCTTGACCGGCAGACCTTCCCCGGCCGCCGCGCGAACGACCTCGGCCAGTTCCTCCACGGAGGCGGGAGCGACCTCCCGGGTGGGGCGCGCGCGGACGTTGCCGCCCCAGTTACGCCATGTGCCGTTCTTCCCGCTCGTCTTCCCGCTCGCCGTACGTGTGCTGCTCAACGGTCCCTCCCCGACGCGGATCCGGCCGCTTGAGCCGGCGGTACCCGAGGAAACCGACCACGACCGCGACGGCCCCGGCGACCGCCGGAACCCAGTACCCCGCACGCGCCCCGGAGGCGTCGATCACCCAGCCGCCCGCGGAGGAGCCGAGCGCGACCCCGACCGCGAGGCCGGTGCTCACCCAGGTCATGCCCTCGGTGAGCTGCGTGCGCGGTACGTGCTCTTCGATGAGGGACATCGTCGTGATCATCGTGGGAGCGATGGCCAGACCCGCAACGAACAGCGCCGCGGCCAGAAACAGCAGGTTTCCGACCAGTAGGAGGGGGATCATACTCACGCCCATCGCACAGACGCCCAGCAGCCAGCGGCGTTCCGGCGGCCCGGCGAAGCGCAGCAGCCCGAAGACCATGGCCGCCGTGCACGAGCCCGCCGCGTACAGGGCGAGCACGAGGCTGGCGGCGGCCTTGTGCCCCTCCTCCTCGGCGAAGGCCACGGTCACCACGTCGATGGCCCCGAAGATCGCCCCCGTCGCCACGAACGTGACGACCAGGACCTGAAGCCCTCGTGAGCGCAGCGGACTGCCGCCGCCCTTGTGCTCGCGCGGATGCGGCTCCGGTTCGGTGGCGTGCTGCGCGGTCAGCCAGAAGACGCCCGTCGCCAGGAAGCAGGCGGCGAGCAGCGGCCCGGCCTCCGGGAACCAGGCCGTGGACAGACCGATGGAGATGATCGGCCCGAAGATGAAGCAGATCTCGTCCACCACGGACTCGAAGGAGTACGCGGTGTGCAGCTGCGGTGTGCCCCGGTACAGGGCCGCCCATCGGGCCCGGACCATCGCGCCGAGACTCGGCACGCAGCCGATGCCGACGCAGGCCACGAACAGCACCCAGTCCGGCCACCCGTAGTGCGCGGCCGGCAGCAGCACGGCCGCCGCGGAGAGCGACACGAGGGTCGCCGGGCGCAGTACGCGTCGCTGGCCGTACCGGTCCACCAGACGGGAGACCTGCGGTCCGGCCACGGCGGCGGCGAGCGCGATGGTGGCCGACAGGGCGCCGGCCAGGCCGTACCGGCCGGTGAGCTGCGAGATCATCGTCACCACGCCGATGCCCATCATCGACAGCGGCATCCGGCCGAGGAAGCCCGCGGTGGAGAAGGCCTTGGAGCCGGGGGCGGCGAACAGGGCACGGTAGGGGCTGGGCAACGCGGTCTCCGGGAACGGCTCAGTGGAGTGCTCGGTAAGGTCCGAACACAGTCGATACAGATTACTCGTCGGACAGCCCGGAAACACCCCCGCGGACCTGGCGGAACGCACCGTCGGCGCCCACCGTTTTCCCGCTGTCAGTGGCGGGTGGCAGGATCGAGACATGCCAGACGTGCTCGATGTCAGCCCCTACGACGCCCTGCTCCTGCTCTCGTTCGGCGGCCCGGAGGGCCCGGACGACGTGGTCCCGTTCCTGGAGAACGTGACCCGCGGACGCGGCATCCCCAAGGAACGCCTCAAGGAAGTCGGCCGGCACTACTTCCTCTTCGACGGGGTCAGCCCCATCAACGACCAGAACCGCGCCCTGCTGGACGCCCTCCGCAAGGACTTCGCCGAGCACGGCCTGGACCTGCCGGTCTACTGGGGCAACCGCAACTGGGCGCCGTACCTGACGGACACCCTGCGCGAGATGGTCCGCGACGGACGCCGCCGCATCCTCGTCCTCGCCACCAGCGCCTACGCCTCGTACTCGGGCTGCCGCCAGTACCGCGAGAACCTCGCGGACGCGCTCGCCGCCCTGGAGACCGAGGGACTGGACCTGCCGAAGATCGACAAGCTGCGGCACTACTTCAACCACCCGGGCTTCGTCGAGCCCATGGTCGACGGGGTCGTCCGGTCCCTCGCCGAGCTGCCCGAAGAGGTGCGGGACGGCGCCCACATCGCCTTCTGCACCCACTCGATCCCCACCTCCGCCGCGGACACCTCCGGCCCGGTCGAGGAGCACGGTGACGGCGGCGCGTACGTACGCCAGCACCTGGACGTGGCGCAGGTGATCGCCGACGCCGTCCGCGAGCGCACCGGCGTCGACCACCCCTGGCAGCTCGTCTACCAGTCCCGCTCCGGCGCCCCGCACACCCCGTGGCTGGAGCCCGACATCTGCGACCACCTGGAGGAGCGCCACGCGGCCGGCGTCCCCGCCGTGGTGATGGCCCCCATCGGCTTCGTCTCCGACCACATGGAGGTCCTGTACGACCTCGACACGGAGGCCAGGGCCAAGGCGGAGGAACTGGGGCTGCCGGTACGCCGCTCGGCCACCGTCGGGGCCGACCCGCGCTTCGCCGCCGCGGTCCGCGACCTCGTCCTGGAGCGGGCCGGGGACGAGCGCGGGCAGGAAGTCGCGCCGTGCGCCCTCGGCGCGCTGGGCGCGAGCCACAACCTGTGCCCGGTCGGCTGCTGCCCCGCCCGCACCCCGCGACCCGCCGCCGCGGGCGCCGACAGCCCCTACGCGTGAGGAGCCCCGTGACCGACGTGACGCCCGACCCCCTCCATGCCGAGCTGCTGAGGATCGCCCAGGAGGCCGCCCACCGCGCGGGAGAGCTGTTGCGCGACGGCCGCCCGGCCGACCTGGCGGTCGCCGCCACCAAGTCCAGTCCGATCGACGTGGTCACCGAGATGGACATCGCGGCGGAGAAGCTGATCACCGGCCTGATCGCCGAACGCCGCCCGGACGACGGCTTCCTCGGTGAGGAAGGCTCGGTCACCGAGGGCACCAGCGGCGTCCGCTGGGTCATCGACCCGCTCGACGGCACGGTCAACTACCTGTACGGGCTGCCCACCTGGGCGGTCTCCATCGCCGCCGAGCAGGACGGCGAGCGGGTGGCCGGGGCGGTCGTGGCCCCCATGCGGGGTGAGTCGTACCACGCGGTGCTGGGCGGCGGAGCCTGGGCGACGGGAGCCTGGGACGGCGAACGCAGGCTCACCTGCCGGCCCGCGGCGCCGCTGGACCAGGCACTGGTCTCCACCGGCTTCAACTACGTCGCCGACGTCCGTGCCGAGCAGGCCGACATCGCGCGGCGGCTCATCCCGCTGGTGCGCGACATCCGGCGCGGCGGCTCGGCCGCGATCGACCTGTGCGACGTGGCCGCGGGACGCCTCGACGGCTACTACGAGGGCGGACTGCATCCCTGGGACCTCGCGGCGGGTGACCTGATCGCCCGGGAGGCGGGCGCGGTGACCGGTGGACGCCCCGGTGAGCGCCCGTCCGGCGACCTGACGATCGCGGCCACCCCGGAGGTCTTCGAGCCCCTCCAGCGGCTCCTGACGGACTTCGGCGCGTAGCCCTGCCCGGCTGACCGGGCGCCGTCGCAGGGGGCGATGGCGTCCGGTCAGCGCGGGTGCGGAATTCCGGCACTCGGGCAATCCGGCCTTGCGCGACGACCCGCCGGGCGTGCCCTGCCGCGTCCGGGCACGCACTGCCGCGTCCGCCCGTGCGGCGCGGCCGGCCGTAGCGTGGAAGCGGCTGACGTTCCCCCGCCGGCCCGCGACAGGGCGGCGGTCGTTCCTCGTCGTGGCGGAAGGCCGCTGACGCTCACCGCCGGACGGCAACCCGCACGACAAGGCCCCGGCGCTGGATCCCGCCGGGGCCTTGTCGCTCACGGGCCGAATCAGACGCTGGTAGCGCCGACCTCCACACCGTGCTCGGCAGCGAGACGGCGCAGGTCGTCGAGCTCTCCCAGCTCCACCTCGACGAGGAACTCGTCCCCCTCGTCGCGGGCCCGGGACAGGTCGGACTCGGTCGTCTTTATGCGCTGCAGAAGTCCTGCGGTGAAAGCGTCCATGCTGCGCCCCCTCGTCCTGGGTCGTGGGTCGATGGCACGGGGGTGTGCCGTTCGGAAGGGACGATCACGTCTCCGGTGGAGTGCCCGGCGCTGCCCTGCCGGGCGGCGGCGGTGCCGGACACCCACGCCCGCTCTGCGGAAGCGGACCGCGGCGTACCGCGCGGTGACGCGGTACGGGCAGAGCGTGATCGCGGGATGTAAAGCCGTCCTCCCCCCGCTCCCCTCCGCGGAAACCTCAACCGCGCGAGAAAATCTCGCATTCCCGATTCCGCCGCCCTTCCCGGCCCGCCCTTCCCACGCCGGCCGGCCGACGCGGGAAGCCGAGGGCCGTCCCCGGCCCCCACCCGCCTTACCGCCGACTTATGGCCGAAAAGGGCAGGATGGAGGCAACACACCCACCAGCCCCCTGCCCTCGTGCGCCGACAAGCGCTACGCGGGTGGACACAGGAAGGACAAGCGACGTGCGCGTACTCGTCGTCGAGGACGAGCAGCTGCTCGCCGATGCGGTGGCCACCGGACTGCGCCGGGAGGCCATGGCCGTCGACGTCGTGTACGACGGTGCGGCCGCCCTGGAGCGCATCGGCGTCAACGACTACGACGTGGTCGTCCTCGACCGCGACCTCCCGCTCGTGCACGGCGACGACGTGTGCCGCAAGATCGTCGAGCTCGGTATGCCCACGCGCGTGCTGATGCTCACGGCCTCCGGCGACGTCAGCGACCGGGTGGAGGGTCTGGAGATCGGCGCCGACGACTATCTGCCCAAGCCCTTCGCGTTCAGCGAGCTCATCGCGCGCGTCCGTGCCCTGGGCCGGCGTACCAGCGTGCCGCTGCCGCCCGTCCTGGAGCGCGCCGGGATCAAGCTCGACCCCAACCGGCGCGAGGTCTTCCGCGACGGCAAGGAGGTGCAGCTCGCGCCCAAGGAGTTCGCCGTGCTGGAGGTACTCATGCGCAGCGAGGGCGCGGTCGTCTCGGCGGAGCAGCTGCTGGAGAAGGCCTGGGACGAGAACACCGACCCGTTCACCAACGTCGTGCGCGTGACCGTCATGACCCTGCGCCGCAAGCTGGGCGAGCCGCCCGTCATCGTCACCGTCCCCGGCTCCGGCTACCGGATCTGATCGACCGTGGCGACGACACCCGCGCCCCCCGGGGCGCCTCCGAAGCCCACCTGGGACCCGCGGTCGGCCACCCCGCTGCCGTGGCTGCGTCCCACCATCCGGATAAGGCTCACGCTGCTGTACGGCGGCATGTTCCTGATCGCCGGCATCCTGTTGCTGTCGATCATCTACCTGCTCGCCGCCCAGGCGGTGCGCACCGGTAACCAACCGCTGTACAAGATCGTCGATTTCGAGGGTCTCCGGGTCGCCAGCAACGACTGCCCGGGCGTCACCAACGGCAATCTGTCGCTGTCGGAGTTCAACGCCGCGATCAGCGACTGCATCGACCGCCAGCGCCAGGCCTCCCTGGACCGGCTGCTGAGCCGCTCGCTGCTGGCCCTGCTCGGCCTCGCCGTGATCGCCTTCGCCTTCGGCTACGCCATGGCCGGACGCGTGCTGTCCCCGCTGGGACGGATCACCCGCACCGCGCGCGCGGTGGCAGGCTCCGACCTCTCCCGGCGCATCGAGCTGGACGGTCCGGACGACGAGCTGAAGGAGCTGGCGGACACCTTCGACGACATGCTGGAGCGGCTGCAACGGGCCTTCACCGCCCAGCAGCGCTTCGTCGGCAACGCCTCCCACGAGCTGCGCACGCCGCTGGCGATCAACCGCACCCTCCTGGAAGTGCACCTGTCCGATCCGAACGCTCCCGTGGAACTCCAGCAGCTCGGCAAGACGCTCCTGGCCACCAACGAGCGCAGTGAGCAACTCGTCGAGGGTCTGCTGCTGCTCGCCCGCAGCGACAACCAGATCGTCGAACGCAAACCGGTGGACCTCGCCGAGGTGGCCGGCCAGGCCGTCGACCAGGTGCACGCGGAGGCGGAGTCCAAGGGCGTGGAGATCCGCGGCACGCGCGAGGCCGCGGTGGTCCAGGGCAACGGCGTCCTGCTGGAGCGGATCGCCCTGAATCTCGTACAGAACGCCGTGCGCTACAACGTGGCCGCCCAGGGCTGGGTGGAGGTCGCCACCGCGGTCGAGAACGGCCAGGCGGTCCTGGTGGTCACCAACACGGGTCCGGTCGTACCGGCGTACGAGGTCGACAACCTCTTCGAGCCGTTCCGGCGGCTGCGTACCGAGCGCACGGGCAGCGACAAGGGTGTCGGCCTCGGCCTGTCCATCGCGCGCTCCGTGGCCCGGGCGCACGGCGGGCACATCTACGCGCAGCCGCGCGAGGGCGGAGGGCTCGTGATGCGTGTGACGCTGCCCATCTGAGATCATGACCCCGACATCTCACCGAGACCCGAGGATGTTCGCTTTGAGCGGAATTTTCAGGCCGTCGGCCCGGGAGTCGCCTGTGTGATCGATCACAACGGGGGCTTTCCTGCCATCTACTCTCCGTGATCATGCACCCTGTCGGAAAGCCGGGAAAATCCTGGTTTTCAGGGGTCCTGATCACGGGAAGTACACGGTGAGACGCCTTTGAAGTGCGGCATTCGGACCGTGTACGGTCCCCATCGCCATCCAAGCCGATCACTCTTGAGGAGTCCGGTTGGGTGTCGATTGAGTAACAGACCTTGATGTGAGGCAAAATCTCCGCCTCGGGTCGGGCACAAGTCCGGCCTCTCACGCGTTACGTGCGCTGGAGACACCCGCAGATACCCAGAGGGGGAGAGCGACCATGGCAACTGATTACGACACTCCACGCAAGACCGACGACGATGTCGACTCGGACAGCCTCGAAGAGCTGAAGGCACGGCGGAACGACAAGTCCGCCTCAGCCGTCGACGTCGACGAGTTCGAGGCCGCGGAAGGCCTCGAACTTCCCGGCGCCGACCTCTCGAACGAGGAACTCGCCGTCCGTGTACTTCCGAAGCAGCAGGACGAGTTCACGTGCATGAGCTGCTTCCTGGTGCACCACCGCAGCCAGCTGGCCCGGGAGAAGAACGGCCAGCCGATCTGCCGCGACTGCGACTGAGGCGGGGTCGGCCGTGACTGGCTCGACCCCTCCCTGGAAGCGCCGCTTCTCCCGACGGGAAGCGGACCAAGGACCGTCCGACGGTCCCTACAGCGCGCGTGACGACGAGCGGGGCCCGACCGATACGGGGACGGCCTCGCTCGAATCAGTGGTCGACCGGGGTGACCTCCCGGCGACCGCGCAGACGCCGGCGCCCGCTGCCCGGCGACGGGCAGCGGCGTTCCGGCACAAGGCCGGACAGGGGGTCCGCAACGGCTCCCACCGCGCCAGGGCGGCCCTGGCGCACCTCGCCGACCGGATCATCGACCTGGCCCCGCGCGTCCCCGTACGGGACCTGGCGACGCTCCGCCGGCAGTTCCCGGGTCTTGGACCCGAGGAGCTCGCCGACCGGATCGTGGCGGGCGCGGCCAAGGGCACGGCGACCGTCGGAGCGGGAGTCGGCGCGGCGGCGATGATGCCCGTACCGCCCGCGATGCCCACCGAACTGGCCGCCGAGATCACCGGAGTGGCGGCGATCGAGCTCAAGATGATCGCCGAGCTCCACGAGGTCTACGGCGTGCGTCCGCCCGGCAGCCTCGCGCAGCGCAGCACCGCGTACCTGAACTCCTGGTCGGACGAACGCGGCGTCGACGTGTCCAAGCCGTCGAGCCTCGGCTCGGCGATGAACAGCCACATGAAGCGCCAGCTCCGCCAGCAGATCATGAAGCGGATGGTGCGCGACCTGCCGAACCTGATGCCGTTCATGGTGGGCGCGGCCGTGGGCGCCGTCATGAACCGCCGCGACACCAGAAAGCTGGCCGCCAGAATCCGGGCGGACCTGCGCAAGCACCAGGTGCCGTGGAGCGCCCTCGACGCACTCCCGACGCTGGACGGACCGCGGGACGCGCTGGACATGGGCGCCCTCACGAAGGAGCTCGGCACCGGGAAGCCCGGCACGAAGCAGCCTGGCACGGAGCAGCCCGGCACGGAGGAGCCCGGTCACCGCCCCGGCGGGGACGGCGGGCGCTGATCCCGCGCGTGCGCTACGCCGCCGCGGCCTTCGCCGCAGTCAGGGCCTCCACCAGCCGCTCCGGCTCGCGAGTGGACAGATACAGGTACGGAGTCGGGTCCTCCGGATCCGTGACCACCACGCGCACGGCCCTCGGGATGTAGGCGCGCAGCAGCAGGAAGGCGCGGACATCGGCCTTGTGGGTGCGCCAGGCACGGGCCTCGGCCGGGTCGAGGATCTCCGCCTCGCCCAGGGCCGAGAGCGGCACCTTCGCCTCGCCCGCGATCAGCGAGTCGCCCACGACGCGGATACGGACCGCGCCGTACGAACTGGCCACCACCGCGGCCACCGCCGTCCCGCCGGCCAGGCCGCCCAGCATCGGCAGCGTGCCGAAGGGCAGCAGGACCAGGGCGAAGGAGACCCCCACCAGGAAGGAGCCCAGCCACCAGGAGCGGGGCGCGGTGAGGCGTTCTTCGTACGGGGCCGTGGAGAGCTGCATGGAACAAGCTTGGCACGGTATCGGAGTTCGGCCCACGCGCGGGTAAGGTCTGCGCCTGTGAGTGGTACTTCCCCAGGTCTTCAGCCCCCCGCCGACGCCGTGAAACCCGTACGGCACCCCGACGCGCCCGCCCCCGGCGAACTGCTCGGCGCGCACTACGGCCAGTGCTTCGGCTGTGGCGGCGACCAGCCCCACGGACTTCACCTCCAGGCACGGGCGGGCGAAGACGTGTCGATCACCGCCGAGTTCACCGTGCAGCCCGCCCACCAGGGCGCACCCGGCCTGGCCCACGGCGGTGTGCTGGCCTCCGCCCTGGACGAGACCCTCGGCTCGCTCAACTGGCTGCTGCGCGCGATCGCGGTGACCGGGCGGCTGGAGACCGACTTCCTGCGGCCGGTGCCCGTCGACACGACGCTGTACCTGCAGGCCGAGGTGACGGCCGTGGCCGGCCGGAAGATCTACTCCACCGCCACCGGCCGGATCGGCGGCCCCGACGGCCCCGTTGCCGTCCGCGCCGACGCCCTCTTCATCGAGGTCAAGATCGATCACTTCGTCGACCACGGCCGCGAGGCGGAGATCCGCGCCGCCATGGACGACCCGGACCAGGTCCGCCGCACCCGCGCCTTCGAGGTGAACCCGTGAGCCGCCCGAGCCCCGCGCACCGCGAGCCCAGGCCGGAACTCGACGTGCTGCTCCGCCGCGTCGACCCCGACGTACCGCTTCCGACGTACGCCCAGCCCGGCGACGCGGGAGCCGACCTGCGCACCACCGTCGGCTGCGAACTGGCGCCCGGCGAGCGGGCCGTTCTGCCCACGGGCGTGTCTGTGGCGCTCCCGGAGGGGTACGCGGCCTTCGTGCACCCACGTTCCGGGCTGGCCGCCCGCTGCGGTGTCGCCCTCGTGAATGCCCCGGGGACGATTGATGCCGGGTACCGTGGGGAGATCAAGGTGATCGTGGTGAATCTCGACCCGCGCGAGACGGTGCGGTTCGAGCGCTTCGACCGGATTGCCCAACTGGTCGTCCAGCAGGTCGAGAGGGTCCGCTTCCGCCAGGTCGCGGAGCTTCCCGACTCGGCGCGGGCCGAAGGGGGCTTCGGGTCCACCGGCGGTCACGCCGAGACGGACCGTGCAAGCGGCACAAGCGGTCAGGTCGCCGAGGGCGGCCCGACGGGTGGGAATCGATACGCTTCGGTCGTATCCGACCGGGAAGGACAGTGACGTGTTCGGACGTCGCAAGAACAGGGATGCCGCCGAGGACGCGGCCGGCGAGGCCGAGCAGGTCGTCGACAGCGTCGACACCGAGGCGGACGACAGGGGCGAGCGAGTGCGGCTCGAGCCCGAACCGCGGCCCGACGGGCCCTGGGACAGCACCGAGGTCCGCGACCCGGCCGAGGGCCGGGTGGACCTGGGCGGCCTGTTCGTACCCGGAGTCGACGGCATGGAACTGCGGGTGGAGGTCGCGGGCGACGCGATCGTCGCCGCGACCGTCGTGCTGCGCGACAGCGCCATCCAGCTACAGGGCTTCGCGGCGCCCAAGCGCGAGGGCATCTGGGGCGAGGTGCGCGAGGAGATCGGCTCCGGCATCACCCAGCAGGGCGGCATCATCGACGAGGTCGAGGGCCCCCTGGGCTGGGAGCTGAGGGCGCAGGTCCCGGTGCAGCTGCCGGACGGCACGGGCGGCTTCCAGGTCGTGCGGTTCGTCGGCGTGGACGGCCCCCGCTGGTTCCTGCGCGGAGTGATCTCGGGCCAGGGCGCGGTGCAGCCGCAGGCCGCCGGTCTGCTGGAGCAGATCTTCCGGGACACGGTCGTGGTCCGCGGCGAGGGCCCGATGGCACCCCGCGACCCGATCGTCCTCAAGCTGCCGAACGACGCGCAGATGGTCCCCGAGGGCGTGCAGCAGGAGGAGGGCTCCCGCTTCGCCGGCGGCATGGGCCAGCTCCAGCGCGGACCGGAGATCACCGAGGTCCGGTAGGCGAGGACCCCGTACGGTTTTCCGTACGCGTGTCCGTACGCGTTTCCGTACGCGCGCGAGCGTTCACACACACGCGTAGAAGGGTCGCTCCCCGCACGGGACGCGGCCCTTCTGCCATGCCGGGACCCCCGAACGGCACGGGACCGCTCGCGGCCGACGGCTGGGGGCGCCCCCCCGGCCGTTCAGGCGCCGTCCAGGCACCGGGGGAGGGCCGCCGTCGCCGTCGCACCGCCCTGGTCATCACCCGCCACGCCCGCTGCCGGACCTCGCCGACCGGGTGCTGAAGCCGCGGGGACGGCGAGACCGCCCCCCGCGGCGGCCGGGCAGTGAGGCCCGCGGTCGAGCTGCCAGGCCCGCGGTCGAGCAGTGCCGGCGACGGCCGGGGACGTCACGACCGCGGACGTCAGAGTTCCGTCAAAGAGCGCTCCCGACCCACCCCCTGCCCCCATTTGTCGGGATTACTGGCCGTAGGGTCGACGCTGCGCACTCAGCGGTGACCGGAAGACAATGAGGCCATGGGACGCGGCAAGCTTCGGATCTACCTCGGCGCGGCGCCGGGCGTCGGCAAGACGTACGCGATGCTGTCCGAGGCGCACCGGCGCACGGAACGGGGCACCGACTGCGTCGTGGCCTTCGTGGAGCACCACGGCAGAGCGCGCACCGAGGTGTTGTTGCACGGCCTGGAACAGGTACCGCGCCGGGAGCTGGCACACCGCGGCGCGCTCTTCACCGAGCTGGACCTGGACGCGGTGCTGGCCCGGGCTCCCCGGGTGGCCCTGGTGGACGAGCTGGCCCACACCAACGTTCCCGGCGCACGCAACGCCAAGCGCTGGCAGGACGTCGAGGAGCTGCTGGCCGCCGGTATCGACGTCGTGTCGACCGTCAACATCCAGCACCTGGAGTCACTCGGCGACGTCGTCGAGTCGATCACCGGGGTACGGCAGCGGGAGACGGTGCCGGACGAGGTGGTGCGGCGCGCGGACCAGATCGAACTGGTGGACATGTCGCCGCAGGCGCTGCGCCGCCGCATGGCCCACGGCAACATCTACCAGCCGGACAAGGTCGACGCGGCCCTGTCCAACTACTTCCGCCCCGGCAACCTCACCGCCCTGCGGGAACTGGCCCTGCTGTGGGTCGCGGACCGGGTCGACGAGTACCTCCAGCAGTACCGCAGCGAGCACCGCGTCTCCAAGATCTGGGGCTCGCGCGAGCGCATCGTGGTCGGTCTGACCGGCGGCCCCGAGGGCGGGACGCTGATACGGCGGGCCGCGCGCCTCGCCGAGAAGGGCGCCGGCGGCGAGGTGCTGGCCGTGTACATAGCCCGCAGCGACGGGCTGACCTCGGCCTCGCCGAAGGAGCTGGCCGTGCAGCGCACCCTGGTGGAGGACCTCGGCGGCACCTTCCACCACGTGCTCGGCGAGGACATACCGGCCGCCCTGCTCGACTTCGCGCGCGGCGTCAACGCCACCCAGATCATCCTCGGCTCCTCGCGCCGCAAGGCCTGGCAGTACGTCTTCGGCCCCGGCGTCGGCGCCACGGTCGCCCGCGAGTCCGGCCCCGACCTGGACGTCCACATCGTGACCCACGAGGAGGTCGCCAAGGGCCGCGGGCTGCCGGTGGCCAGGGGCGCGCGGCTCGGGCGCTCCCGGATCGTCTGGGGCTGGATCGCGGGCCTCGGCGGGCCGGTGCTGCTGACACTGCTGCTGGACACCGTCCACCTCGGACTCGCCAACGACGTCCTGTTCTACCTGGCGCTGACCGTGGCCGCGGCCCTGCTCGGCGGGCTCTACCCGGCGCTCGCCTCGGCCGCGGTCGGGTCCCTGCTGCTGAACTGGTTCTTCACGCCCCCGGTCAACCGGCTCACCATCGCCGACCCGAGGAACATCCTCGCGCTGGCCATATTCGTGGGCGTCGCGCTCTCCGTGGCCTCGGTCGTCGACGTCGCGGTCCGACGCACCCACCAGGCCGCCCGGCTGCGTGCCGAGTCCGAGATCCTCTCCTTCCTCGCGGGCAACGTCCTGCGCGGCGAGACCAGCCTGGAGGCACTGCTGGAACGGGTCCGCGAGACCTTCGGCATGGAGTCGGCCGCCCTCCTGGAACGGGAGGACGACGTGTCGCCCTGGACCTGCGCCGGCCGGGCCGGGGCGGGCCCGCCGGTCGGGCGCCCCGAGGACGCGGACGTGGACATGCCGGTCGGGGACCACATGGCCCTCGCGCTGACCGGCCGCGTCCTGCCCGCCGAGGACCGCCGGGTACTGGCCGCCTTCGCCGCCCAGGCCGCCGTGGTCCTGGACCGGCGGCGCCTGCGGGAGGAGGCCGACCGGGCCCGCGCGCTGGCCGAGGGCAACCGCATCCGTACGGCGCTGCTGGCGGCCGTGAGCCACGACCTCCGCACCCCGCTCGCCGGGATCAAGGCGGCGGTCACGAGCTTGCGATCCGACGACGTGGCGTGGTCCGAGGAGGACCAGGCGGAACTCCTGGAGGGCATCGAGGAGGGCGCCGACCGTCTCGACCACCTCGTGGGCAACCTGCTCGACATGTCCCGCCTCCAGACCGGCACGGTCACGCCGCTGATCCGGGAGATCGACGTCGACGAGGTGGTGCCGATGGCGCTCGGCGGGGTGCCCGAGGGGAGCGCCGAACTGGACATCCCCGAAACCCTGCCCATGGTCGCCGTCGACGCCGGGCTCCTGGAGCGGTCGATGGCCAACCTGGTCGAGAACGCCGTCAAGTACAGCCCCGCAGGCCGCACCGTCCTGGTCGCCGCCAGCGCCCTCGCGGACCGTGTCGAGGTGCGGGTCGTCGACCGGGGGCCGGGGGTGCCGGACGAGGCCAAGGACCGTATCTTCGAGCCCTTCCAGCGTTACGGCGACGCCCCGCGCGGGGCGGGTGTGGGGCTCGGGCTGGCCGTCGCCAGGGGGTTCGCCGAGGCGATGGGCGGCACCCTGAACGCCGAGGACACCCCCGGCGGGGGCCTCACCATGGTGCTCACCCTCCGCGCGGCGGGCTCCCCCGGACCCGAGGCAGCGCACTCCGCGACACCGGACTCCGCGACACCGCAGTCAGCCCCAGCGCGTTCCGCGACAGCAGAAAGGCAGGCCACCCGATGACCCGGGTGCTCGTGATCGACGACGAACCGCAGATCGTGCGTGCCCTCGTGATCAACCTCAAGGCACGGCACTACGAGGTCGACGCCGCCCACGACGGTGCCACCGCCCTCCAGCTCGCCGCCGCACGCCACCCCGACGTGGTGGTGCTGGACCTGGGCCTGCCCGACATGGACGGCGTCGAGGTGATCAGGGGCCTGCGTGGGTGGACCCGGGTGCCGATCCTGGTGCTGTCCGCCCGGCACTCCTCCGACGAGAAGGTCGAGGCGCTCGACGCGGGCGCCGACGACTACGTCACCAAGCCCTTCGGCATGGACGAACTGCTGGCCCGGCTGCGGGCCGCCGTCCGCCGGGCCGAGCCGGTCCCGGGCGGCGAGGACGACGTGGTCGTGGACACCGCGGAGTTCACCGTCGACCTGGCCGCGAAGAAGGTGCACCGCGGCGGGAAGGACGTACGGCTCACTCCCACCGAGTGGCACCTGCTGGAGGTGCTGGTGCGCAACACCGGACGCCTGGTCAGCCAGAAGCAGCTGTTGCGGGAGGTGTGGGGGCCGTCGTACGGGACGGAGACGAACTACCTGCGGGTCTACATGGCGCAGCTGCGCCGCAAGCTGGAGGCGGATCCCGCGCACCCGCGGCACTTCGTCACGGAACCGGGCATGGGGTACCGCTTCGAGAAGTGAGCCTCGCGATACCGGCCCGGAGAGGGTGTCTGGCTGTCGGCGCGCCCCGGTACGCTTCAGATATGAGTGCTGCTCCGCGTTCCGACAAGCCGATGGGCCGGTTCCGGCGCATGTTCGACCGGCTGTCCTCGTCGCAGGAGGACCTGGAGTCCGAGGAACTGCGCGAGGACGCCGACACCGCCGGCTGCACCCGCATCTGCGACTGCCAGGACCGGCAGATCGTGTCGGTTACTGGTACCTTGCGCACGGTCACCCTGCGACCGCGTGCGGGCGTCCCGGCCCTGGAGGCCGAGCTGTTCGACGGCTCCGCCGCCCTGGACGTGGTGTGGCTGGGCAGACGCTCGATCGTGGGCATAGAGCCGGGGCGCAAGCTCATCGCATCGGGCCGGATCTCCATGAGCCGGGGCCGCCGGGTGCTCTTCAACCCGAAATACGAACTGAGACCCCTCGGACGGGAGTAGCCGGTGACGTCGCTCGACAAGCCGACCGAAGACACCCAAGACACGGAAGCCGACGACGCCCGGGCGGTGACGGAGGCCGCGCTGTTCGAGGCGTTCGGCGGCGTGCGGGGCCTGGTCGAGACGGTGCTGCCGGGTCTGCTCTTCGTCACCATCTTCACGCTCAACAACGACCTGCACATGTCGGCGATCGCGGCGCTGGCCGTGTCGCTGGTGCTGGTCGTGGTCCGGCTGGTGATGAAGGACACCGTCAAGCACGCGTTCAGCGGGGTCTTCGGCGTCGCCTTCGGCGTGGTCTTCGCGATGATGACCGACAACGCCAAGAACTTCTATCTGCCGGGCATGCTCTACACCCTGGGCCTGGCCATGGCGTACATCGTCACCTCGCTGGCCGGGGTGCCGCTGATCGGCCTGATCCTCGGCCCGGTCTTCAAGGAGAACCTCTCCTGGCGCACCCGCAACCCGGGCCGCAAGAAGGCGTACACCAAGGCCAGCTACGCCTGGGGCCTGATCCTGCTCGGCAAGAGCGCGATCCTCTTCCCGCTGTACTGGTGGGCCGACACCGAGCAGCTCGGCTGGGTCCTGGTCACCCTGAAGATCCCGCCGTTCCTGCTCGCCGTCTGGCTGACCTGGGTGTTCCTGGCGAAGGCGCCGGCCCCCATCGACGTGTTCGCGGAGATGGAGGCGGCCGAGAAGGCCGAGAAGGAGAAGGCGGAGCGCGAGAGGGCCGAGCCCGAGGCCCTGGACGGCGAAGCCGTGGAATCCGCACGCGGCGGCAGGCACCGCAAGGACTGACGGCACGGGACTGACGACACAGGACCGACGGTTAGAACTGACGGCTAGAACTGACGGCTAGAACTGACGGCTAGAACTGACGGCGAGGACTGGCGGCATACGTCGGTGGGGGCGCCCGGAGATCTCCGGGCGCCCCCACCGACGTATCGCGGGCCCTGCCCCGGCTCAGCGCGCGGCGTCGGTCCGCCGGGCCGACAGCAGGTCCTCCAGCTGCTCCTCACGGGCCTGCGCCGCCACGAACAGCAGTTCGTCGCCCGCCTCCAGGGAGTCCTCCGGGGACGGGGTCAGCACCCGGGTGCCGCGGATGATCGTGACCAGCGAGGTGTCCTCGGGCCACTCCACGTCGCCGACCTGGGTGCCGGCCAGGGTCGACTCCTCCGGCAGCGTCAGCTCCACCAGGTTGGCGTCGCCGTGGCTGAAGCGCAGCAGCCGGACCAGGTCGCCGACGCTCACCGCCTCCTCGACCAGGGCCGACATCAGCCGCGGGGTGGAGACGGCGACGTCCACGCCCCAGGACTCGTTGAACAGCCACTCGTTCTTCGGGTTGTTCACCCGGGCGACGACGCGCGGAACGCCGTACTCCGTCTTGGCCAGCAGGGAGACGACCAGGTTGACCTTGTCGTCGCCCGTCGCGGCGATGACGACGTTGCAGCGCTGCAGCGCCGCCTCGTCCAGGGACGTGATCTCGCACGCGTCGGCGAGCAGCCACTCCGCCATCGGAACGCGCTCGACCGAGATGGCGGTCGGCGCCTTGTCGATGAGCAGGACCTCGTGGCCGTTCTCCAGCAGCTCGCCCGCGATCGAGCGGCCGACCGCACCGGCTCCGGCAATGGCGACCCTCATCAGTGACCGGCCTCCTCTTCGGGACCCTTGGCGAACGACGCCTCGACCTTGTGGACCTCGTCGGTGCGCATCATCACGTGCACCAGGTCACCCTCCTGCAACACCGTCTGCGAGGTCGGCAGTATGGCCTCCCCGAGCCGGGTGAGGAACGCCACCCGCACACCCGTCTCCTCCTGGAGCCTGCTGATCTTGTGGCCGACCCAGGACGCCGAGGTGTGCACCTCGGCGAGCTGGACGCCGCCGGTGGGGTCGCGCCACAGCGGCTCGGCGCCCGAGGGGAGCAGCCGGCGCAGCATCTGGTCGGCCGTCCAGCGGACGGTGGCGACCGTGGGGATGCCCAGACGCTGGTAGACCTCGGCGCGGCGGGGGTCGTAGATGCGGGCGGCGACGTTCTCCACGCCGAACATCTCGCGGGCCACGCGGGCGGCGATGATGTTCGAGTTGTCGCCGCTGGAGACCGCGGCGAAGGCGCCGGCCTCCTCGATGCCCGCCTCGCGCAGGGTGTCCTGGTCGAAGCCGATGCCGGTGACCCTGCGGCCGCCGAACGTGGAACCGAGGCGACGGAAGGCGGTGGGGTCCTGATCGATCACGGCGACCGTGTGCCCCTGCTGCTCCAGGGTCTGCGCGAGGGCGGAGCCCACGCGCCCGCAGCCCATGATGACGATGTGCATCGCCTCACACCCCGCTTTCCGCGGGCCCGCCGGCCTCTGTGGATGTCCTGCTCATGTCTCTCTTTCGGCTCGCCTGGCGACACGTCGCGGCCGGTGTCCGGGCCGCAGGGGACATCATGCCGGTGAGTACCGACGCTGATGCCTCTCGGGGCCCCGGAAGCCGGATTCCCGGCCGGGAATCCGGCGTACCGGACGGGAACCCGGCGTCCCGTCCGGGAATCCGGTGTCCTGGCCGGAGGGAAGGCCGGCGACCCCCGCCCGCACCCAACGTATCCGCAAGCCTCCAGGGGCCGCAGGAGCCGTCTCACCCTCTGGCCGACGACCTCCGCCGGCCGATGCTGCGGATGCTGGCGAGAGTGAGGGTCACGAGGCCGAGAAGCGTGACGGCGCCCCCGATCAGTTCTGCGCTCAGGTGCATGGGACCTCCATGGGCTGCGACGGCCGGCCGGCGGAACGGAACGGCAATCGGAAACGATGCTTGCCGTATGAGCAGCCAAGTAGGCAGCCATATAGGCATGCGAACCCCGTAACCTGCGGAATCCGCAGCCGAGCGACCCCCCGAATTCACCCGTAGAGCAGACGGCGGGCCGATCGGGGGTGGCGGGTGGGCGGGCGCCCGTTCGAACGCTTACGATCCTCTGTTGTGTCCAAACTGACCGACGTGCCCAAGCGGATTCTGATCGGGCGCGCACTGCGCAGTGACCGGCTGGGGGAAACGCTCCTGCCGAAGCGCATCGCCCTCCCCGTCTTCGCCTCCGACCCGCTCTCCTCCGTGGCGTACGCGCCTGGCGAGGTGCTGCTGGTCCTGTCCATCGCGGGCGTGTCGGCGTACCACTTCAGCCCCTGGATCGCGGTCGCGGTCGTCGTGCTGATGTTCACCGTGGTCGCCTCCTACCGGCAGAACGTGCACGCCTACCCGAGCGGCGGCGGGGACTACGAGGTCGCGAACACCAACCTCGGGCCCAAGGCCGGCCTGACGGTGGCGAGCGCGCTGCTGGTGGACTACGTCCTGACCGTCGCCGTCTCCATCTCCTCCGGCATCGAGAACCTCGGCTCCGCCATCCCCTTCGTCGTCGAGCACAAGGTGCTCTGCGCGATCGCCGTGATCCTGCTGCTGACGCTGATGAACCTGCGCGGGGTCAGGGAGTCGGGCACCCTGTTCGCGATTCCGACGTACGTCTTCGTCGCGGGCGTCTTCATCATGATCGCGTGGGGCGCCTTCCGCGGCCTGGTGCTCGACGACACCATGCGCTCTCCGACGGCGGACTACGAGATCAAACCGGAACACGGCGGCCTGGCCGGCTTCGCGCTGGTCTTCCTCCTGCTGCGCGCCTTCTCCTCCGGCTGCGCCGCCCTGACCGGTGTCGAGGCGATCTCCAACGGCGTCCCGGCCTTCCGCAAGCCCAAGTCGAAGAACGCGGGGAACACCCTCGCGATGATGGGCCTGCTCGCCGTCACCATGTTCTGCGGGATCATCGCGCTGGCCGCCGCCACCGACGTCCGCATGTCGGAGAACCCGGCCACCGACCTCCTCCACAACGGCGTCCCGCTCGGCGCGGACTACGTTCAGCACCCGGTGATCTCGCAGGTCGCCGAGGCGGTCTTCGGCGAGGGCAGCTTCCTGTTCATCGTCCTGGCCGCCGCCACCGCCCTGGTCCTCTTCCTCGCCGCGAACACCGCGTACAACGGCTTCCCGCTGCTCGGCTCGATCCTCGCCCAGGACCGCTACCTGCCGCGCCAGCTGCACACGCGCGGCGACCGCCTGGCCTTCTCCAACGGCATCGTGCTCCTCGCCGGCGCGGCCATGCTCCTGGTCTTCGTCTACGGCGCCGACTCCACCCGCCTGATCCAGCTCTACATCGTCGGAGTGTTCGTCTCCTTCACGCTGAGCCAGATCGGCATGGTCCGCCACTGGAACCGCCACCTGGCCACCGAACGGGACCAGGCCAAGCGCCGCCGCATGATCCGCTCGCGCGCGATCAACGCCTTCGGAGCCTTCTTCACCGGACTCGTCCTGGTCGTCGTCCTGGCCACGAAGTTCACGCACGGCGCCTGGGTCGCCCTGCTGGGCATGTGCATCTTCTTCGCGACGATGACGGCGATCCGCAAGCACTACGACCGTGTCTCCGAGGAGATCGCCGCCCCCGAGGACCCCGACGAGGCGCAGACCGACGACATGGTGCGTCCCTCCCGCGTCCACTCGGTCGTCCTGATCTCCAAGATCCACCGCCCCACCCTGCGCGCCCTCGCCTACGCCAAGCTGATGCGCTCCGACACCCTGGAGGCGCTCAGCGTCAACGTCGACCCGGCGGAGACCAAGGCGCTGCGCGAGGAGTGGGAGCGGCGCGGCATCGCCGTACCGCTGAAGGTGCTGGACTCGCCGTACCGCGAGATCACGCGCCCGGTCATCGAGTACGTCAAGAGCCTGCGCAAGGAGTCCCCGCGGGACGCGGTCTCGGTCATCATCCCCGAGTACGTGGTCGGCCACTGGTACGAGCAGCTGCTGCACAACCAGAGCGCGCTGCGCCTCAAGGGCCGTCTCCTCTTCACCCCCGGCGTCATGGTCACCTCCGTCCCCTACCAGCTCCAGTCGTCCGAGGCCGCCAGGCGCCGGGCCCGCAAGCGGCAGGACTGGAGCGCGCCCGGCGCGGTCCGGCGCGGCCCGGCACAGGACGGCAGGGCGAAGGACCCCTCGTCGTCGACGTAGACTGGACGGCTGCTGTCCTTTGTCGTACGTCTCACGGCGTCCGCCTCTTGATCGTCCGTCTCTTGCCACCCCGTTCTCTGGAGTCACCCCGCCATGCACGCAGAACCGAAGAAGTCGCAGGCGGAGTCCCAGGGGGTCTCCCTGGTGGGCCAGGAGTACGAGGTCGAGATCGGCCCCGTCGCCCACGGCGGCCACTGCATCGCCCGTACGTCCGAGGGCCAGGTGCTGTTCGTCCGGCACACGCTGCCCGGTGAGCGCGTCGTGGCCCGGGTCACGGAGGGCGAGGAGGGGGCCCGCTTCCTGCGCGCCGACGCGGTCGAGATCCTGGACGCCTCCAAGGACCGTATCGAGGCCCCCTGCCCCTTCGCCGGCCCCGGCCGCTGCGGCGGCTGTGACTGGCAGCACGCCAAGCCGGGAGCCCAGCGCCGCCTCAAGGGCGAGGTCGTCACCGAGCAGCTGAAGCGCCTCGCGGGCCTCACGCCCGAGGAGGCCGGCTGGGACGGCACGGTGATGCCGGCCGAGGGCGACAAGGTGCCCGCCGGCCAGGTCCCGTCATGGCGCACGCGTGTGCAGTACGCGGTGGACGTCGAGGGCAACGCGGGCCTGCGTAAGCACCGCTCCCACGAGGTCGAACCGATCGACCACTGCATGATCGCCGCCGAGGGCGTCAGCGAGCTGGGCATCGAGCAGCGGGACTGGACGGGCATGGAGTCCGTCGAGGCGATCGCGGCGAGCGGCTCGCAGGACCGGCAGGTCATCCTGACTCCCCGCCCGGGTGCGAGGCTCCCCCTCGTCGAACTGGACCGCCCTGTCTCGGTCATGCGCGTCGACGAGAAGGACGGCGGCGTCCACCGCGTCCACGGCCGCCCCTTCGTCCGCGAACGCGCGGACGACCGCACCTACCGGGTCGGCTCCGGCGGCTTCTGGCAGGTCCACCCCAAGGCCGCCGACACCCTGGTCCTCGCGGTCATGCAGGGCCTGCTCCCGCGCAAGGGCGACATGGCCCTCGACCTCTACTGCGGCGTCGGCCTCTTCGCCGGCGCCCTGGCCGACCGGGTCGGCGACAAGGGCGCGGTCCTCGGCATCGAGTCCGGCAAGCGCGCCGTCGAGGACGCCCGGCACAACCTCGCCGGCTTCGACCGGGTCCGCATCGAGCAGGGCAAGGTCGAGTCCGTCCTGCCGCGCACCGGGATCGACGAGGTCGACCTCATCGTCCTCGACCCCCCGCGCGCGGGCGCGGGCAAGAAAACGGTGCAGCACATGGCGTCGCTGGGCGCCCGGAGGATCGCGTACGTGGCATGCGACCCGGCGGCACTGGCCCGGGACCTGGGGTACTTCCGGGACGGGGGGTACCGGGTGCGGATGCTGCGGGTGTTCGATCTGTTTCCGATGACGCACCACGTGGAGTGTGTCGCGATCCTTGAACCGGTCGCGAAGGGGTTCTGACCTGCGCATTTGTTGTCCGGGTGGGTTGCTCGACCTGTTTCCCTCAGTGCAGCGGTTCGAGCGGGAGGACTGATCTCTGCAGCTCGGTGACCTGCGGGTTTGTGAGCGAGGTGCTTGCCTGGGCGACGTCTTCAGGGGGGCGTTCGGAGAATCTTGACGCTCGGATGACGCTCGAAGCGGAAGTCTCTGCTGCACCTCCGCCGGCACTGCGAGCCACCATCTTCGACCATGCGTTGCTAGGGAACGCGGCTCGACCGCGCCACTGTGATACCGGTCAGGTATCATCCTTGTATGGCGATGACACTCCGGCTCCCCGACGACCTTGACGCGAAGCTCACCGAGCGGGCTCGTCGGGAGGGCCGCAGCAAGCAGGAACTTGCCATCGAGGCCATCCGTGAAGCACAGGACCGGGCCGAGCTGAAGGTCGATGACGTCCTGGCCGAGCTGATGGACAGCGATGCGGAGATCCTGGACTACCTGAAGTGACCGGCGTGCGCTACATCCAGATCGACGAAATCCTGGCCATCGCCCGCACGGTCAACGGAACCGAGCACAGCGTGCGTGACATGGGTCTTCTGGTGTCGGCGATCGAGCGGCCCCGGACGAACGTGTTCGGTGCCGAGCTGTACCCCACACTCCACGAGAAGGCCGCGGCACTGCTGCACTCCGTCGCCCGCAATCACGCGCTGATCGACGGCAACAAGCGCACCGCCTGGCTCGCCATGCGTGTCTTCCTGCGGTTCAACGGCGTGAGTGCCGGTACCGGTCCGCCGCCCGTCGCCGTGGCCGGCCCGTTCGTCGAGGATGTTGCGCAGGACAAATTCGATGTACCGGTCATCGCCAAGCGTCTGTCGGCATGGTTCCCCGCTCGGTAGCAGAGCCTCGGAGCCCGCCGTGACTTGAGGGGCCGGGATCGGGCATGCAGCGTTCTATAAAGGCTTGTGCGCTGGTTTGCTGTGCCCCGGGCGTACGAGTCCGTGCATGCGGCAGTGGAGCCGGTGAGGGGCCGAGGAGGGAAGATGCCCCGCGAGGCGGATGCCTCGCAGGGCCGGTGTGCCGTGGTGCTGGTTCAGTCGCGTCCCGCTGGTCTCAGCTGAAGTTGACGTCGCTGCACAGGAAGTACTTCTGGTCCATGTGGGACGCCTTCCAGACGGTCACCACGACGTGCCGTCCGCTGTAGCCGGAGGTGCTGACGTCGGTGACGTAGTGCGCCTGGTAGGGGTAGCGGCCGGTCTTCTTCACCAGCTCGAGGTCGTCCCACCCGATGAGCTCGTACTCGGGGTTGAAGCCCTGCTTGGTGACGTAGACCTCGAGCCAGTCGGCGCCGTGCCGGGCCTCGTCGTAGACGTCGACGGTGAAGTCGGAGCTGATGTTGGTCATCTTCCACGGGCCGGGGCGGTCGAGAGGCCGGTAGTTCGTCTCGCCCTGGCCGCCGGCGCTGCAGATCTGACCGTCGGGGATGACCTGCTTGTAGTTGTCGCCGGTGTTGTTGGCGTAGACGGCCTTCCACGCGCCGATGGCGTTGGCGTTCTCGTGGTAGGTGCGGTAGCACATGGGGTCCTGGGACTCGTTGGGCTCGGTGTAGCCCCAGCGCTGCAGGCAGCCGTAGTTGCGGGTCTCGGGGGTGATGACGGTGCCGTGTGCTGCGGCGGTCGGCGCTTGGGCGAGCATGCCGAGCAGGCTGGTGGCCAGGATGGCGGCGCCCAGTGCTGTGCGGCCGGCCGCGGTTGCGGGTACGCGGTTCATGGTGCTTTTCCTCCGTGTCCTTCGGGAATCACAGGCCGGGCGTGACCCGCGATTTACGTGCTCATGACAGGCTGTTGTGTGGGGTCAGATGCTGTGTGTACCGCTCACCTCCTCTCGCGGGTGCTGCTTGCGGTGGGTGGAGAGGGTGAGCAGCTCGGTCGCGGACCATCGGCCGGGGCCGAGAACGGCGATCAGCAGGAAGGCCCAGCAGAACAGGGCTGCCTGCTCGCCGCCGTTCTCCAGCGGGAACAGTCCGTCGCTCTGGTGGTGGACGAAGTAGGCGTAGGCCATGGAGCCCGAGCACAGAAGGGCGGCCGGCCGGGTGCCCAGGCCGAGCAGGACGAGGGCGCCGCCGACCAGCTGGATCACCGCCGCCCACCATCCGGGCCACTGGCCGGTGCTGGGGGGCTGCCCGTGCGGTCCGCCGAGCACGTCGAAGAGCGTTGCTGCCCCGTGGCAGGCGAACAGCAGTCCGAGCACGATCCGGAACAGGCCGAGCACCGGTCCCTGGTACCTGGTGGGTGTCTCCACGGTGATGCCCTTTCTCAGCGGCGAGCGGGGGAGAGCCGCTTCCTCCAGAGAGGAGCGGGGTGTGGGGGCTGGTGGCCGCCGGCGGCGGTTGGTCGCCGGCGGCGGCCACCGGGGTGGATCAGGAGGTGAGGGTCCACTTCTGGCTGGCCCAGGTACCGCAGTCCCACAGGTGCGGGCGGGCGCCGTCGGCGGTGCTCTGGCCTTCGATGTCGAGGCAGCGTCCGGACTTGACGTTCTTCAGGGTGCCGTTGGACTGGAAGTCCCACTTCTGGCTATCCCAGCTGCCGCAGTCCCACAGGTGCGCCTTGGTGCCGTTGGCGGTGGCGCCGCCTTCGACGTCCAGGCACTTGCCGCCGGACTTCAGCTGCTGTCCGTCGAGCGCCCAGCTCATCGAGGCCGCGTTGGCGCAGGTCCATTGCTGGACGGCGGTGCCATTGGCGGTGGAGCCGCCGGCGCGGTCGATACACTTGTTCGTTGCACCGTTGACGATCTTGCCGCCGGTGACCGGGTCGGGGTCGGGGTTGTTGCCGCCGGGGCCCCAGGTGTTCCAGTTGTCCCAGGTCTCGGCGTCGAAGCCGATCCGGCCGAGCTGGTCGGCTGCCCAGTTGGTGCCGGACTTCTGGATGACGGTGCCGCCGACGGTGTAGTTCTCCAGCTTCAGGCCCCGGCTGTCACGCGTCTCGTTGCCGAGGGCCACCTTCTGCCCGGCGCTGTTGGAGTACCGCTTGAGGAGGCTGACCTGGGAGGACGGGTCGAGCTGGTTCCACGCGTCGATCTTGAGGTTCTTGACGTGGATGTTCTCGGTGCTGGAGAGGGCGAAGACGCGGATCGCGCAGTTGGTCATGCCTTCGACGGTGATGTTCTCGAAGGTCATGTTCTTCACCCACGCGTTCGGGTCGGCCGTGGTGGTCGAGCCCGTGTTCTCCCAGTGGGAGGAGGAGTTGAGGATGCAGGTGTTGTACTTGACGTCCTTCCAGTACATCCGGTTGTGGATGACGTGCGTGTTGCTGACCCGGACGTTGTCGATGTTGCGCGGGGTCCAGCCCCACTGGATGACGGGGCCGTTCTCGTTCTTCCAGATGACGGTGTTATCGATGCTGACGTCGCTGTGGTACATCTTCAGCACGTCGTCGTTGGCGTTGAAGAACGTGTTCTTCATGGTGCTGCCGCGGTACAGCTCGATGCCGTCGGTCTGCCAGTACCAGGACCCGACCTGCTTGTAGTTGTCGACCCGCATGCTGAAGGTCTGCTCGTCGCCGTAGACGACGAAGGAGTGGTAGGGCGGCTCGTTGATGGTCACGCCCTGCAGGTCCAGGTGCTGCTGGCGGCCCTGCGCCGACTGGAACTGCAGCATCTTCACGCAGCTGGAGTGGCAGTTGGACGCGCCGGAGAGGTGGTCGTAGTTGTTGTTGGTGTCCGCCTCGTAGACGTACTGCTCACCGGAGAGGACGCCCTGGCCGGTCACCTTGTACAGGCCCTGGCTGTCGTCGGGGAACCGGATGGCGCCCTTCACGTATGCGCCGGGGGCCAGGTAGACCCACTTGACCTGCTTGGGCAGCAGCGCGTGGTACTTGGAGGTCATGTAGTAGGTGCCGGGCCGGAAGTACACGATCTCCTCGCTGATCGTGTTGAGGTTGGTGACCTGGCCCTGCTGCGGGTAGTGGATGCTGCCGGAGGCCGCGGTGGGGACCAGCCGGTCCTTCTCCGCGCCGGTCGGGGCCGGTTCGGCGAAGATCATCATGGAGTTGCGGGGCTCGGTGTGGATGGCCCGGTTACCGCCACCGCCCTGGGTGGTCAGCTTGCCGGCGTCGGTCGCGGGGCCGGACATGTCGTTGTAAGCCGTGTACAGCTGCGGGTCGAACTCGACGGAGAACCGGTAGCCGGCCGAGCTGTAGGGGACCTTGACGCGCACGGTCTTGCTGTCGACCAGTTCCTTGGCGAAGTTCAGGCTGCTCGGCTTGATCTTGACCTGGTCGGCGGAGGAGATCGTCTGACCGGTGCGCAGGGACACGTCGACCCACACGTCGGTCGTGTACTGGAAGGACGACCAGCTCATGGTGAGGTTCGCGGACGAGGAGAACTCGGCCCCGTCCTCCTTGGTGTAGCCGATCTTGCCCTTGCCGCTGCGCGGGATGCTCATGTACGCGAACGAGTCGTACTTGGCCGTCGGGGCCGCCGCGGTGGCGACCTTCACGTCGTAGAACGATGACCTGCGGACCTTGTCGTTGGCCACCGGGCTGGTGGTGTTGAACTCGTAGTTGTCGTGCCACCAGGTCTTCAGGGCGGTGCTGTCCGCGGGTGTCGGCTCTGCAGCCGATGCGGCCCGGGCGTCAGGGGCGGGCCGGCTCGGGGGTGTTCCGGCTATGGCCGTGCTGACGGGCACGATGACCGAGGCCAGTGCCAGCGCCAGACCGACGGCGATCGCCGCCAGTCGTCTCAGTGCTGCTGCGGGCATGCTGATTGTCCTTCTCCTTGGCATGAGGGGGACCACCGACGGCTGTGCACCGCGGCCTGTTCGGGCGGCTCGGCCAGCGCGCAGGCCGGCGAGACCGCACGCATCAGGGGGGGAAGCGCGGCCGAGGCGGCCACCGGCGGGTTCCTACAGGTGTGCTTGGGGGCGGGAAACTGGGTGTCCCCGGCCGGGTCGGGGCTACGTACACATGGCTGGCCAGATGCCCGACGGATCGGCCGGCCACGGCCGCGTCGCGGACCGGTGACCGGACCAGTGCAGGAGTCCTCCCTTCGGCAGGCAAGTTCGGGGTGGCGCGTACGTCCGGGTTCATCCGAGGGGGCCAGGACACTCCGGTTCTCCGCCCTGTCCGGGCCGGCGGACGCAGCACGCACTCTGCTGAGCGCGTCAACGGCGCAGACAACGGACCGCTGGGATGCCGCCCAGGAGCCGGCTCTCGAGCCGGCGCCGTGCGGTCGCCAGATAACGTCCCGTCATTTCTTCCCCGTGTCAACGAAATGAACAAGATTCGCAGCCGCTCCCCCTCCCCGTGGCCGAACCGAGGCCCCATACCGGGACTTCTTACACAGGAAGCAGGCACCCGAGGCGCGATCACGGTTACGTAACACGCTGTTTTCTTTCTTGACGCACGAAAATTGTGGGGACAGACTCCCGTCATGTCCAGCCGGCCCGGGCACCGGGCCGGCGCCCGGAGCAAGGCGGGAGGGGAGCACGGTGATCTTCCTGGCTCTGGTTGTGCCACGGTTTCGGCGTCATGGACGACGGCACGCACCGCATCGGGTTCGATGGAGGTCGACCGGACAGACCAGCCCTTGACCGACGACACCTTTGGAGGCGCGCGTGATGAGCCCGTCCAAGATCCGCTTTTCGGAGCTTGTCGGTGAGCAGACCCGGGCGGAGATCTTCGCGACCGTCCTCACCTCGGGCCCCATCTCGCGCACACAGCTCGCCCAGCGCCTCGGTCTCGTCCCCTCGAGCGTGACCCGGATGCTCCCCCCGCTCCTGGAGCACGACTACCTGCGCGAATCGGACGCCGCTCCCCAGGGGCGGGGCCGGCCGCAGAAGATGCTCCACGTCAATCCGGACAAGCACATCGTCGTCGGCACGAAGATCGGTCCCGCGCAGGTCTCCGGAGTGGTCACCGACATGGCGGCCAACGTCCTGGCCCGCGCCGAGCAACCGATCGCCGACTGCACACCCGAGACCGCCCTGTCCGCCGCTGCAGCCCTGACCAGCAGGCTCCTCTCCGAGGCGCCCGAAGCGGCGGACAGGGTACTGGGGCTGGGCGTCGGGGTCAGCGGACACGTCGACTCCGGCTCCGGCATCTGCCGCTACTCGGCCCTGCTCGACTGGGACAAGGTCGACGTGGCCGGCCCGCTGCGCGAGGCGACCGGTCTGCCGGTCGTCGTGAACAACGACGTCAACACCCTCGTGGTCGCCGAACGCTGGTTCGGGCAGGGCCGTGACGTCGACTCCTTCGCCGTCGTCACCGTCGGCCCCGGCATCGGCTGCGGCCTGCTGCTCGACGGAGCCCTGTTCTCCGGCGCCACCGGCCTGGCCGGAGAACTCGGGCACCTGCCGCTCGACCCCGCGGGCCCGATGTGCAGCTGCGGCCGCCGCGGCTGCCTGGAAGCTCTCGCCGGGGACCGGGCGGTCCTGCGCCACCTGCAGGACGCCGGTATCCCCTGCACCACGATCTCCGAAGCCATTGACCTCGCCCGATCGCCCGCAGGCGGGTCCGCCCAAGCGGTCGCCCGCTCCGCGTTCGCCGAAGCAGGAGCCGCCTTGGGGCGAGGACTGGCCGGCATGTGCAACCTGCTGAACCTGCAAAAGATCATCATCGCCGGAGAAGGAGCGGTCGCTCACGACCTCTTCGGCCCGGCAGCGACACAGGCGTTGGAGGCGCACGCGTTCTCCACGGCTGCCCGCGACTGCGACATCCACGTCGACCCTGTCCGCCACGACCTGTGGGCCCGAGGCGCCGCCTGCCTCGTCATCCGTGACGCGGTGGGCGCGGCCATCTCCTGACCCAAGCCGCCCGGCCACCACCACGGCCTGCCCAGCCCCTCACTCTTCACTTTAAGTAACCGATCACACACGATGAGGTTTGACGTGCCGGAAAACGTAGCCAGCCCTGCCGACTCCTGGTGGAGCAACGCGGTGGTCTACCAGATCTATCCGCGCTCCTTCGCCGACTCCAACGCGGACGGCATAGGCGACCTCCAGGGCATCATCGAGCGCCTGGACTACCTGTCCGAGCTCGGCGTGGACGTGCTGTGGCTCTCCCCCGTCTACCCCTCGCCGCACGACGACAACGGCTACGACATCAGCGACTACCAGGACATCGACCCGCTCTTCGGCACGCTCGCCGACTTCGACCGGCTCCTGACCTCGGTGCACGAGCGCGGCATGAAACTGGTGATGGACCTGGTCGTCAACCACACCAGCGACGAGCACGCCTGGTTCACCGCCTCCCGCGACGGCGGACCAGACGGAGCGCGGCGCGACTGGTACATCTGGCGCCCGCCGCGTGAGGGCATGGAGCCCGGAACGCCGGGAGCGGAACCGAACAACTGGGAGTCGTGGTTCTCAGGTCCCGCATGGACGTACGACATCGCCAGCGGCGAGTACTACCTGCACACCTTCTCCCGCAAGCAGCCCGACCTGAACTGGGACAACCCCGAAGTCCGCCAGGCCGTGTACGCGATGATGCGCTGGTGGCTGGAGCGCGGGGTCGACGGATTCCGCATGGACGTCATCAACCTGATCTCCAAGGACCCGGCCCTGCCCGACGGAATCGTCCCCGAAGGCGCCCGCTACGGTCTCGGCCACCCCTACTACGTGTGCGGACCTCGCATCCACGACTACATCGCCGAGATGCACCGCGAGGTCTTCGACCGCCACCCCCGCCGGCTGCTCACCGTCGGCGAGATGCCCGGCGTCACCGTCGAGGAGGCCAGGCTCTTCACCGATCCCGCCCGCCGCGAACTCGACATGGTCTTCCAGTTCGAGCACGTCGGACTCGACCAGGGCCCCGGCGGCAAGTTCGACGTCCGCCCCCTGAAACTGACCGACCTCAAGGCCAGCCTCGGCCGCTGGCAGACCGGCCTGGGCGACACCGGCTGGAACAGCCTGTACTGGAACAACCACGACCAGCCCCGGGTCGTCTCCCGCTTCGGCGACGACACCCCCGCCTACCGGGACCGCTCCGCCAAGCTGCTGGCCACCGTCCTGCACCTGCACCGAGGCACGCCCTTCGTCTACCAGGGCGAGGAACTGGGCATGGCCAACGCCCCGTTCACCTCCATCGACGACCTGCGGGACATCGAGTCCCTCAACCACTACCGCGAGCAGACCGCGCACGGAACCGATTCCGACGCCGTCATGCAGGGGCTGCGGCACCGCAGCCGGGACAACGCCCGCACCCCCATGCAGTGGGACGCCACCGAACACGCCGGCTTCACCGCCGGCACACCCTGGATCGCCGTCAATCCCGATCACACGGACGTCAACGCCAAGGCCCAGCTCGCCGACCCGGAATCGGTCTTCCACTACTACCGGCGCCTGATCGGCCTGCGGCACACCGAGCCCGCCCTCACCCACGGCGACTTCCACATGCTCCACCCCGACCACGAACAGCTCTACGCTTTCACCCGCCACGCCGCGGACCGGGGCACCGAACTGCTCGTCCTGGCCAACTTCAGCGGCACCGTCCTCACCGTCGACCTGCCCGACGGCTGGGAGCACAGCGACACCCTGATCGCCAACGTTCCCGCTACCAACCCGCTCACGCAGCCGCACACCCTGCAGCCGTGGGAAGCCCGCGTCCACCGCCGCCGCACCACCAGCTGACACCGCCCGCCCTTGTCGCAACGACGCACACCAAGGAAACAGCCATGAACATCCCGCGCACCCGTTCCGCCCTTCACAGAAGGCCGCTCCTCCTCGCGGTCACCGCCCTGGCCATGCTGGCACCGCTGACCGCCTGCGGCGGTTCCGACAGCGCCGAGGGCGACGGCAAGACCCTTCGCCTGTGGCACTACGAGCAGGAGGACGGGGCCCTGAGCAAGGCATGGGACGCGGCCATCGCCGAATTCAAGAAGACCCACCCTGACGTCAAGGTCGTCTTCGAGCGCAAGACGTTCGAGCAGATCCAGCAGAACGCCGGCATGATCCTCAACTCCGACAAGGCGCCCGACGTCATGGAGTACAACAAGGGCAACGCCACCACCGGACAGCTCGCCAAGCAGGGCCTGCTCACCGACCTCACCCCCCTCGTGAAGGAACACGGCTGGGACAGGAAGATCAGCGAAAGCGCCTCCGTCACCGCCCGCTACAACGACAAGGGCGAGATGGGCGGCGAGAAGTGGTACGGCATACCCAACTACGGTGAGTTCGTCCTCACCTATTACAACGAAGACCTGTTCAAGAAGCACGGTATCGACAAGCCCACCGACTTCGAGAGCTTCGAAGCCGCGCTCGCCAAGTTCAAGGCTGCCGGCATCACCCCGCTCGCCAACGCAGGCAACGACCACCCCGCCGGCCACTGGCTCTACCTGCTCGCCCTGTCCAAGGCGAACAACACCTGGGTCGACAACTACCAGCGCTACCTGGGCAAGGTCGACTTCCACGGCCCTGAGATGACCTACGCCGTCGACAAGTACCAGGAGTGGCTCGACAAGGGCTACTTCGACAAGAAGGACGTCGGTCTCAAGGGCAGCGACATGGTCGAGCAGTTCGTCTCGCAGAAGCGGCCCATCATGGTCGGCGGCAACTGGTGGTTCGGCAGCCTGACCACCGACATCAAGAACTTCCAGTGGTCCACCGCCCCCTACCCGGGCAGCGAGAGGACCCTCGGCTCCGGCGGCAACAACTGGGTCATCCCCACCAAGGCCAAGAACAAGAAGCTCGCCGGGGACTTCATCGACATCACCATGTCCGACAAAATCCAGAAGCTGATCGGCGAGGAGGGCAACGTCCCGCTCGCCGCCAAGCCGGCCGACATCACCAATCCCAAGTCCCGCCAGCTCACCGAAGCCTTCGCGCAGACCCAGGAGAACGACGGCCTGGCCTTCTACCCCGACTGGCCCGTCGCCGGCTACTACGACACCTGGGTCGCCGCCACGCAGAACCTCATGAACGGCGGCAAGGCCGACTCCGTCCTCGACGAACTGGCAGCCCCCTACGAGAAGTACCGCGCGACCCGGCCCTGACGTCCCCGCCCGGCCGTCGCCTCATCGCACCGCCGGCCGGTAACCACGCGTTCCGGGGACGGCTGCCCGGGCCCTCCGCCGCAGCCGTCCCGCCCAACCAGGAGCAACAGTGAAAACCAAACGTCACCCGCGGTCCACGGGCTACGCCGTCTTCCTCGCGCCGGGCCTGCTGCTGAGTCTGCTCTTCCTCGTCGTCCCGCTGGTGATGACCTTCTACTACAGCCTGACGGCGTGGCAGGGCATCGGTGATCCCGCCTTCATCGGCCTGGACAACTACACCCGCCTCTTCCAGGACGCCGACTTCTGGGCCTCCTTCCGCAACATCGCCTTCGTCATCATCGGCATCGCCGTCGTACCCACCCTGCTCGGACTGTTCCTTGCCGCGCTGCTGTTCGACTACATCGGCAAGAAGCACGGCGACGGCATCGTGGGCATCTTCCGCTCCGGCCTCTACCTGCCGCAGGTCATCCCCGTCGCCGTCACCGGCCTGATGTGGGGATGGATTCTCGCCCCCGAAGGCGCCGTCAACAGCGTCCTCGACACCATCGGCCTCGGCTCCCTCGCCGAGAACTGGCTCGGCGACCCCGACCTCGCCCTCTGGGTCGTCCTCGGCGTCCTCGTCTGGATGCAGCTCGGCTACCCGCTCGTCCTGTTCATGTCCGGCCTGCAGCGCATCGACCCCGAACTCTACGAGGCCGCCTCACTCGACGGCGCCTCCTGGTGGCAGCGCTTCACCCGCATCACCGTGCCCATCCTGAGGCCCGAGGTCTACGTCGTCCTGGTCACCACCACCATCGCCGGCCTGAAGGTCTTCGCCCAGATCTTCGTCCTCACCGGCGGCGGCCCCGGAAACTCCACCCTCGTCCCCGCCTACTTCGCCTACCAGAACTTCTTCGAACGCGCCGACGTCGGCTACGGATCCGCGATCTCCAGCACCATCACCCTGCTCGTGCTGATCATCGCCGGAACGATGCTCACCCGCCAGGCCCGCGAGGACGGATGACCATGACCACCGACACCACCACCCCCGTCACGTCCCGGGCCAAGAAGACAGACATCCCCGGCCCTGCCGCCCCCACTGGATGGCGCAAGAACAAGGCGCCCCGCAAGCGCAGTGCAGGCTCCTACGCCGTCCTTGCCGCGGTCACCGTCTTCGTCCTGGCCTTCCTCGCCCCGTTCGTGATCATCCTGCTCAACTCCTTCAAGACCAGCGCCGACTACCGGACCAACGGGTCACTGTCCTGGCCCGAGCACTGGAACTGGGACATCATCGGCGACGTCTGGGAACGCGTCGAATTCACCCAGAAACTCGTCAACAGCATCCAGATCAGCCTCGGCGTCGTCCTCATCGCCGTAGTCCTCGCCCTCTTCAACGCCTACGCCATCGGCATCGGCCGCGTCCGCTGGCGCACCGCCTTCCTCGTCTTCTTCCTCGGCGTCAACGTCCTGCCACAGGAAGGACTGGTCTACCCCATTTACTACCTGTTCAAGGAGATGGGCCTGTACGACGGCAAACTCGGCTACACCATCCTCGTCGGCATCACCTACAGCGCCTTCGGCACCTACCTGCTCTCCTCCGTCTTCAGCAGCTTCCCCCGCGAACTCATCGAGGCCGCCTCCCTCGACGGCGCCGGCCGCTGGACCATCCTGTGGCGCATCATCCTGCCCATGAGCTGGCCGACCCTGTCCGTGATGTGCGTGTTCTTCTTCGTCTGGAGCTGGAACGAGTTCCTCTACCCTCTCGTCCTGCTGATCTCCAACGACAACCAGACGGTCCCCCTCGGCCTGTCCGTCATGCAGGGCCAGTACACCAGCGACCCCACCGCCCTCAGCGCCGCCGCACTTCTCGGCGTCATTCCGATGGTCGTCTTCTTCCTCATCTTCCAACGCACCCTCACCCGCGGCGTCACAGCCGGCGCGGTCAAGTAGTCCACCCACCGAGGCCCCATGCCACCCCGGATCCGGCTCGCACCTGCCCCGCTTCCGGATCCGGGGTTCAACCAGCACGTCCTATCCGCATCGCCTTCACCTGGCCGAGAAGCCCCAGCCTCCGTGACCGACGACTGACCGAACGGCTCCGTTGCCGTGCTGACATGCGAGAACACGCTATGAACCCACCCACACTTGTCGTCGTGAGCGGAGGCCCCGGCACGGGGAAAACCACCCTCGCACACGCCCTGGCCTGCGAACTCGGATGCCCCGCAATCGTTCGGGACGAAATCAAGCAAGGCATGGTCATGGCCACCTCCGGCTACCGGAGCGCCAGGAGTGATCTCCTCAATTGCCTGACCCTGGAGACCTTCTTCGGCGTCCTGTCGGTGCTCCTGCGGGCCAGGGTGACGGTGGTGGCGGAAGCTGCCTACCAGGACCGCCTGTGGCGGGCGAACCTGGAACCGCTGGCGGACCTTGCCCACCTTCGAGTCATCCGCTGTACCGCGCCTGCCGCGACCGCCCGCGACCGCATCGCCCAACGTGCCGCTGAGAACCCCCGTCGCGCCGCGCACGACGATCGCGAACTGTTGGAAGCGCTCACCCAGGGGGATCACTCACTGGAGTCCTTCGTGCCCATCTCCCTCGACGTCCCCACCAAGGTCGTGGACACCTCTTCCGTCTGCGCCCCGAGCATCGAAGACATCGCGGCCTTCGCACGGGGTGGGATGCCGTCCTGCTGAGAGGCAGATCCCGGCAGTCACACTCCCGGTATCCGTCCACTGCAGTTCGGCGACGGCTGCCCTCACGGACGGTCCCACGCGGCCACCCGGTCGCTGTCTCGGTGCACGGGACAAGCCAGTCGGTGTGGACCAGCGGTTCCCTGCGTGGGTGGTTCCTGACGCGGACCGGAACTGCGCTCCGGCTCCGGAAGCCTCAGCGCGGGGCTTGGTGACGCGTTCAGCGACTGCGGCAAGGCCGTTGGAAGCGTGGGGCAGGGGGACAGGGGAGCCATGTCCAGAGTGACGGACGCGGGCTCGTGCAGGAAGTCGTCTTGCCGGCGTGCCCCTGCCCTGAGCCGGAAGAGGGGCTGTTGCTCATGACGCTCGTTTGACGCTCTGGATGCATGTTCGCAGGCCAGTCAGTCCAGATATGGGCTGTGACCTGGCCTTTTCCGAGACTCGCGCAGGCCGACATCCTTCCGATGACGCATCACGTGGAGTGTGTCGCGATCCTTGAACCGGTCGCGAAGGGGTCCTGACCTGCGGTTTCGTGAGCGCATTATGTGCGGTGTGGGCGTTACGGGCGAAATCTTGACGCTGAAATGACGCTCGTGACCCTTGTTCTGACGGAGCGCCATATGGCTGATCGTGCAGGTCATGTTGGCTGGGAGGCGCGCTCCCGTGGGCTGGTTACTGACTTCGGCTCGTCAGGGTGAACTTGCGCGAAGTCCCTGGTGGGGCCGGAGCGGTGCTTGTATCCCGTGATGTGTGAGATGTGTGAGATGTGCGGATGGGGGCGGGCTGACCCCGGAGGGACGGCAGCGCCGAGAGACCGTGCGGATGCAGGCGGAAGCTGAGCTGTTCGAGTAGAAGACCAAGCCGAGTGAGGTGGCCCGGCGGCTGCGGGTGAGCGTGAAGTCGGCCTATCAGTGGCATCAGTTGTGGCGGGACGGTGGTGTGGGGCTGTGGCCTCGCGTGGCCCGAGCGGGTCGGGGCGCCGGCTGTCTCCGCGTTGTCTGGAGGAACTGGCCGTGTATCTGGAGCAGGGTCCGGCCGCGCATGGCTGGGTGGAGGACCAGGTTGGACGGCGGCGCGGGTGGCCACGCTGATCGGCCGGAAGTTTCACGTCTCCTACAGCGTCTCGGGTGCGACGCGGCTGATGCACCGGCTTGGCTTCAAGCCCTCAGGCCCCGCCCGGTGGGTCGCTGAACGCGACGAGCAGGCTGTGGCCGTGTGGAAGGAGGCGGCCTTGGCGGAGGTAAAAGAGCCCGGGCGGCCTGCGGGGGCTACCTCTGCTTCGAGGACGAGGCGGGCTTCACCCGGCGGCCGGCCCCGGGGACGCACCTGGGGCCGGCGCGGCCGCACCCCGGTCGTGACAGTCAGCGGGCTACGCTCGGGATGGCTGTCGGTGGCCGGGCTGATCACCGGCTCAAACGCCTCCAGTACCGGCCCGACACCCTCGACGGATTCATAGCCGGAGCCGGCCTGACCCTCGACGACCCAACCTCACCCTGACAAGCCGAAGTCAGTAAGTAATCGGGGATTGTCTGCGGGGAGACGTCAGGCAGGTTCGGCTGTCGACGAGCCGTCAGCCTGAGCTCCCATCAGGTGTATTGGAGCTCCTGTGCCTCGGCGGGCTCCGTTGTCCCCTCACGCCTGCACCAGACCCGTCTGGTACGCGATGACGACGAGCTGTGCCCGGTCGCGGGCGCTGAGTTTCGTCATCGCGCGGTGGATGTGCGTCCGTACCGTCAGCGGGCTGACCACCAGCAGCTCGGCGATCTCCGCGTTGGACTTGCCCTCGGCCGCCAGCGCCATCACTTCCCGTTCCCGTCCGGTGAGGTCGGCGAGCCGTTCCGGGGGCGCCAGGTGGGTGCCGGGGGCCGGGGAGGTGAGGAAGCGGGTGATCAGGGTGCGGGTGGCGCCGGGGGAGAGCAGCGCCTCCCCGGAGGCCACCGTGCGGATGCCGGCCAGCAGGGCGTCCGCGGTGACGTCCTTGCCGAGGAAGCCGCTGGCCCCGGCCCGCAGCGCCTGGGCGACGTAGTCCTCGGTCTCGAAGGTGGTCAGGATCAGCACGCGGGTGGTCGCCAGCTCCGGATCGGCGCAGATCGTCGCGGTGCCGGACAGGCCGTCCGTCCCGGGCATGCGGATGTCCATGAGCACCACGTCCGGGTGGTGGGTACGGGCCAGCTCCAGCGCCTCCGCCCCGTCGGACGCCTCCCCGACGACCTCCATGTCCGGGCAGGAGTCGATCAGGATGCGGAACGTGGCCCGCAGCAGGGCCTGGTCGTCCGCGAGCAGCACCTTCACGGTCATGGAGACTCTCCTTCGACGGGGGCGGACGGCTGCAGCGGCAGCGCGGTGGTGACCTCGAAGCCGCCCTCGGGGCGGGGGCCCGCGCACAGGTCGCCGCCGATGGTCTGGGCGCGCTCCCGCATGCCCCGCAACCCGAAACCGCCGGACGTCCCGTTGACGGCGGTGGCGGTGGCCGGGCCGTCGTTGCTGACGGTGATGAGCAGCCGGGAGTCGGCGTAGGTGAAGCCGACGTGGGCGGCGCGTTCGGGGGCGTGCTTGGCGACGTTGGTGAGGGCTTCCTGCACGATCCGGTACGCGGTCAGGTCCACGCCCGGCGTCAGCGGGCGGCGCACGCCCTCCTGGTGGACGACGACTTCCAGGCCCGCCGAGCGGTAGGAGTCGATCAGCTCGGGAAGGCGGGCGAGTCCCGGCGCCGGTTCCAGGCCCTCGCCCTTGGGCCGGTCGTCCTGGCGCAGCAGGCCCAGGGTGGCCTTGAGCTCGCGCAGCGCCGAGGAAGTGGTGCCGGTGAGGTCGTCGAGGATCTTACGGCTCTGCTCGGGGTTGCTGCGCGAGAGGTGGGCGGCGGTGCCGGCCTGGGCGTTGGCGAGGGCCAGGTGGTGGGCTACGACGTCGTGCAGCTCGCGGGCGATGCGCATGCGCTCCTCGGTGACCCGCAGCCGGGCCTCCTCCTCCCGGGTGTGTTCGGCGTGCTCGGCGCGGGCCTTGACCGCTTCCAGGTAGTCGCCGCGCAGCCGGGCCAGGCTGCCGCCGACGAGCGGCAGGGCCATCCAGAACACCGGGCCGATCACGGTCAGGACCGGGGAGAGGTCGCGCATGCCGTCGGAGAACAGGTTCACGGTCAGCAGGGCCACCGTGACGGCGAGCGCGTACAGGCGAACGGTCCGGCGGTCGCACAGGACGGCCAGCCAGTACATCGCGGCGAGCAGCGGGGCCAGCAGCATCGGGGTGAGCAGGTAGCCGCGCGCGATCGCGGCGATGGTGACCCCGGCGACCACGACCACGACGGTGCGGGTGCGGGTGCGGTACTTCAGCAGGACGAAGCAGGACAGGCCGAGCATGATCTCCAGCGACTTCCCCGTGTCCGGGCGGTTGACGCCGGGGAGGCTGAGGTGGGTGCCGAAGAAGGCGCAGCCGATGAGGGCCAGCACCATCGTCACATCCAGGAAGCGGGGAAAGCGCGAGAAGCGCGACGCGTACTGCTCCAAGCGCTCGGTGTAGCGCTCCAGGCTGCTGCTCATGGTCGGCTCTCTCGGTGAGGGGGCTGGCGTCCATGGTGGACGATGCGAAGCCGCCCGGGTCGCTGGGACCACCCCGGGCGGCTCCTGCGCACCCGGTCAGGCGCGGGCGAGGTCCTTCTCGGCCGGTTCCGCCTCGGGCTCGGTCGGGCGGGTCAGGGCCTGGCCCTCCACGTCGACCCGGGGCAGGATACGGTCCAGCCACTTCGGCAGCCACCAGGCCCGCTCGCCGAGCAGGGCGAGGACGGCGGGGACGATCGCCATCCGGACCACGAAGGCGTCGAGCAGGACGGCCGACGCGAGGCCGAAGCCGATCATCTTGATCATGGCGTCGCTGTCCCCGATGAACCCGGAGAACACCGCGATCATGATCAGCGCGGCGGCCACGACGACCCGGGCGCTGTGCTGGAATCCGGAGGTCACGGCCTGGGCGGGCCGCTCGCCGTGGACGTACGCCTCGCGCATCCGCGAGACCAGGAAAACCTCGTAGTCCATGGCGAGGCCGAAGACGATGCCCACCAGGAAGATCGGCATCAGGCTCATGATGGGGCCGGTGGTCTCCACGCCCAGAAGGTCGGCGCCGTGGCCCTGTTGGAAGACCACGACCACCGCGCCGAGCGAGGCGAGCACCGAGAGCAGGAAGCCGACGGCCGCCTTCAGCGGAACGAGGATCGAGCGGAAGACCACCAGCAGCAGGATCACGGCGAGCCCGACCACCACGAGCAGGTACGGAACCAGCGCGGACTGCACCTTCTCGGAGATGTCGATGTTCATCGCGGTAGTGCCGGTGACCTCGAAGGTCGCCCCGGCCTCGGACTCGATGCCGGACCGGTCGCCGCGGATGGTGTTGACCAGGTCCTTGGTCTCCTGGTCGGTCGGCGCGGTGGTGGGGACGACGGAGAAGACGGCCGTGTCACCGGATTCGTTGAACTGGGCCGGGGACACCGACACCACGCCCTCGGTGCCACCGATGCGCTCGGAGACGGTCCCGGCCGCGGCCTTCGGGTCGCCGGCGTCCTTGGCGTCCACGACCACGGTCAACGGGCCGTTGAAGCCGGGGCCGAAGCCCTCGGCGAGCGCGTCGTAGGCCCGCCGCTGGGTGGTCTCCGTGGACATGGCCTCGTCGCCGGGCATACCGAGCCGGAGGTCGGTCATCGGCAGCGCCAGGGCGCCGAGGCCCGCGACGGCGGCGATCAGCACGGGCAGCGGGCGGCGTAGCACGAAGCTCGCCCAGCGGGTGCCGCCGTTGACCTTGCGCGTCCCCTGCGGCGTACCGCCCGCTCGGCGGGCCTTGCGGTCCTTGCGGGTCAGTACGGCGTTGGGCCAGAAGCCGAGGAAGGCCGGGACCAGGGTCAGCGCGATGAGGACGCCGACGACGACCGCGCCCGCCGCGCCCAGGCCCATCTCGGTCAGCATCGGGATGCCGACGACGGAGAGACCGGCGAGCGCGATGACGACGGTGAGCCCGGCGAAGACCACGGCGGAGCCCGCGGTGCCGGTGGCGAGGGCGACGGCCTCCTGGGGCGTCCGCCCCTTGGCGCGTTCCTCGCGGTAGCGGAAGACGATGAACAGGGCGTAGTCGATGCCGACGGCCAGGCCCAGCATGATCGCCACGGTGCTGGTGGTGTCGGTCAGGCCCAGCGGACCGGCCAGGGCCGTGAGGGCGAACAGGCTGATTCCGACGCCGATGAGCGCGGTGAGCAGCGGGAGTCCGGCGGCGGCCAGTGAGCCGAAGGTGATCAGCAGGACGACTGCGGCGACGGTGATGCCGATCGCCTCGGCGGTGCCGCTGGGTCCGCCCATCTCCTGCATGGCGTCGCCGCCTGCCTCGACGGTGAGTCCGGAGTCACGGGCGTGCTCGAGCGACTCGTCCAGGTGACTGCGGCTGGCGTCGGTGAGTCCGGCGGCGTCGACCTTGTAGGTCACGGTCGTGTACGCGGTGGAGCCGTCCTCGCTGACCGCGCCGGACTCGTACGGGTCGACGGTGCTCGCGACCTGCGTGCCGTCCCCGAGTTCGGCTATCGCGGCCTCGACGGCCTTCTTGTTCTCGGTGGCGGTGACCTTCTCGCCGTTCGGCGAGACGAAGACGACGCGGGCGGTGGCGCCGTCGGCTGCGGCGCCGGGGAACCGCTCCTCCATCAGGTCGAAGGCTTCCTGCGATTCGATCCCCGGCATGGAGAAGGGTTCCTCCTCCGCCTCCGGCGCGGTCATGCCGGCGAGTCCTACGGCGGCCAGCACGGCGGCCCAGGCAAGGGCAACGGTCCAGCGCCGCCTGAACGCCAAGCGGCCCATTCGATACAGAAAAGCAGCCACGGGGGGGTCTCCACATCCGGGTCTCGAAGGTGCCTCCAGACTCCTGAAGAGGGGGGTGTCCTGTCGTCGTCCGGCTGCCGACACTGCGCGGTACTGAATCCGCAGTACTACGCCCTCCGCGGGTCCCACCCGGGGACGAGAGCGGGTCAGCCTCAGGTCGCGGAGCGGAGTTCCTCAACCCCCGGGAACGGCACCGGCGGTCATGCCGCTGCGGGCGTGCCGCTCGAAGCGGAAACGACGATCAGGCCCGGCTGGATCTGATCGACAGCCGTTCGCCTGCCTGCGGAGCACGGTGAACAGCATGTCCTCGGTGATGACCGGCGGACGACGGCCGTGCTTGCCCTTGCGGGCCGTGGTGTCGAGCCCTGGCCGTACTGACCACGAGCGTTGTTGACAGAAGGCGCGAGTCGCTTCGGTATCCGCTGCAGGTCTTCAAGGACGTAGGGCGAGGTTCAGGTAACGGCAGCGCGCAACGCGTCCATGTCGAGGCTGCGCGCCTGGTTGATGAGGTCGTCGGGTTCTGCCTCGGGCAGGGCGCCGGGCCGGCGGAAGACGGTGTGTTCGCGCACGATCACGAGGGTGAGGATCGACGTGATCTCGAATGCCTGCGCCAGTTCCCGCTGTGCCTCGGTGTCGACCTTGGCGAATACGACGCCCTCATGCTTCTCCGGGACTTGCTCGAAGACGGGTCCGAACGTGCGGCGAGGTCTGCGCCATTCGGCCCAGAAGTCGGTGATCACGAAGCCGTTTCCGGAGTTGACCTCGTCGAAGTTGTCGGCGGTCAGCTCGATGGTGCTCAGGGGCGCTGCTCCTGGATGTGATCGGGGGAATCGGGTTACGCGCAGGCGCTGTACGGCCGTCGGGTACACCGCGAGGTCGCGGTGTACCCGACGGCCTGCGGCCGCGCGGGCGGCGTCGTGCTCCGTCCGCACAGAGTTACGGCGAGGTCAGCGAGCGGCGACGTTGTCCGCGACCCCGGTCTCGGGGGCTGCCTCGGCTTCGGGCTGGCGGGGTGTGGTGTTCTTCGGGCCGCGCAGGGCGACGTACACGAGCAGGGCGGCCATGACGGCGGCGCCGACCCACATGGACTGCTGCCAGCCGTCGACGAAGGACTGCTGCGCGGCGTGGATCAGGTCCTGGGCGTGGCCTCCGGTGGTGGGTGCGACCTCTATGGCGTTGGCGATGCCCTCGCGTGCGGTGTCCGCGGCCCCGTCGGGGATGCCGTCGAGCTTGCCGTCGATGGCGCTGCGGTAGCCGCTGGCCAGGAGAGCGCCGAGCATCGCGATACCGAGAGCGGTGCCGAACTCGCGGGTGACGTCGTTGAGCGCGGAGGCGACGCCCTGCTTCGCGCGGGGCAGGGAGCCGGTGATGGCCTCGGTGGAGGGCGTCATCGACAGCCCCATGCCGATACCCATGACGATCATGCCGGCCAGGATGGACAGGTAGCCGCCGTCCACGGACACGAACAGCGCCATCAGCGCCAGGCCGAGCGCGGACAGGGCGACGCCCACCGTCATGGTGGAGCGGGCGCCGTTCCTGGCGGCCACCTTGGGGGCCAGGCCCGAGCCCATCATCATCATGACGGCCATGGGCATCAGCGCCACGGTCGACAGCAGCCCCGACATGCCGAGCACAGCCTGGAAGAACGGGAAGAGGACCACGGCGATACCGGCCTGGACACCGAAGACCACCAGCAAGGTGATCGAGCCGCCGGCCAGGCCGCGCTCACGGAACAGGCGTACGTCCAACAGCGAGGCATCGCGGCGGCGCAGCTCCCAGGCCACGAAGGCAACGGCGGCGGCGACGCCGACGGCCAGGCTGACCAGCGTGACGGGGGCGGTCCAGCCGCGCTCGGGGCCTTCCTGCAGGACGAAGATGAGACCAGTCACGGCGATGATGGAGAGCAGCGCGCCGATGATGTCGAAGGAATGGGCGGAGCGTTCGCGGGAGTTGGGAACCAACTTCAGTGTCATGGCCAGTGCCACGGCCCCCAGGACCACGGGCAGCACGAACAGCCAGCGCCAGTCGGCGACATCGACCAGCAGGGCGGACAAGAACATCCCCACGATGCCGCCGCCTCCGGCGACACCGGTCCACACACCGATCGCCTTGCCGCGTTCCTCCTCGGGGAAGGTGGAGGTGATGACGGCCAGGGTGATCGGCATGATCATCGCGGCGCTGACGCCGGCGGCCACCCGGGCCGCGATCATTGTCCCGACCGTCGGGGCGAGTCCCGCGAGGACGCTGGCGGCGCCGAAGATGACCAACCCCGCGATCAACATGGGCTTGCGGCCCAGGCGATCACCGATGGCGCCGAGTGGCAGCAACAGCGCGGCCAGGGCGAGGGTGTAGCTGTTGATCATCCACAGGACGGCGGTCTGCGAGGCGCCGAACTCGACGGCCAGTTGGGTCTGGGCGACGCTCAGCCCCGACACCGAGGCGATGACAGCCATCAACGCGATCGAGACGGTGATCAGGATCGCACGCAGCTGACGTGCATCCGGCGCACCCTCGTCGCCGGCCGGCGTGGCCGCCGCCTGAAGAGGCTGATGAGTACTCATGGTTTCCTTCCGAAAGGGCATGCGGAATCAGCGCCGGGACAAGACCGGTCGCCAGTTGGGTGAGATAGGGACTTGCTCACCGCGCGGACCGATGGATGGCGGTCGCGCGGTTGCTCAGCGGCGGGCGTACGTGTCAGCCGGTGGCCTTCTGTGCGGCGGCGGCGAGCGCGGCGTCGGTGTCCGCCGTGGCCAGCATCGCGTTGATGTGGGAGGCGGCCAGGGCTCCGGCCGCCGCGGCGGCGCCGACCTGGGCAGCGAGGTCGGTAGCGTTGCCCGCCACCCACACACCCGGGATCTCGGTGGTGCCGGCCATGGCGGAGGCGAAGCGGCGGCCCAAGTTATCCGGCAGGTCCTCCATGGGCAGCTTCAGCCCGTCCAGGCCCTCAGCGCGGGCCTCCATCCTTGTGGTGACGGCCAGGACACGCCGCTCGACGAGGGTGCCGTCGGTCAGGCGGACACCCACGAGGGCACCGTCGGTGTCGTTGACGACTTCCCTCACGTCGGTCTCGACGACGCGGATGCCCCGGGCGGCGAAGCGGGCGCGGGTCTCGGAGTCCAGGTCGGTGCCGCGGGTGAAGTAGATCAGATCGCCCGTCAGCTGGCGGAACAGCCAGGCGTGGTGAATGGAGAGAGGGCCGGTGGCGAGGATGCCGATGGGCTCGTCGCGCACCTCGTAGCCGTGGCAGTAGGGGCAGTGCAACACGCTGTGGCCCCAGTGCTCGGCCAGGCCGGGCACCTCGGGCAGTACGTCGCGCAGGCCGCTGGCCACCAGCACACGGCGGGCCGTCAGCGCGCGGCCGTCGGCCAGAGTGACGGCGAACCGCAGATCGCCGTCCGCCGACGGTGCGGAGGGTTCCGCTGCGGCCACCTCCCCGAAGGTGATCCGGCCGCCGTACTGGCGTACCTGCTCGCGTCCGCGTCCCAGGATCTCGGGCGGCGGGGTGCCGTCCAGAACGATGAAGCCGTGCATGGCGGTGGCGGGGGCGTTGCGCGGGGTGCCGCTGTCGATCACGATGACCGAGCGGCGCGAGCGGGCCAGCATCAGCGCGCCGTTCAGGCCCGCGGCGCCGCCGCCGATCACGACGACGTCCACGGTCTCGGTGGGCAGTGCGTCGCTGTCGTGGTGGGAAGTCTGCGCAGACATGTCGCGCCCTTTCGTCGTACCTGGCCCCGTGGGTCGGACCATCTGTATTCGACGCTAAGCGCATGTTGCACCAAGGGCATACCATGTTGCCTATGACGCAAGAAGACGGGCAGCTGGACAGCCTCGTACGCAAACGGATCCGCGCACTGCGCGTCGCGCAGGGCTGGTCCCTGGAGGAACTGGCCGGCCGGGCCAACCTCAGCCAGTCCTCACTGAGCCGCATCGAGAACGGTCAGCGCCGTCTCGCCCTGGACCAGCTCGTCACCCTCGCCCGCGCCCTGGACACCTCCTTGGACCAGCTCGTGGAGAACGCCGCCGACAATGTCGTCATCAGCCCGATGATCGACGGCGCCCACGGGATGATGCGCTGGCCCGTAAAGGGCGACCCCGGCATGACCGTGATGCGCCAGCGGATGACCGACCCGCCGCCCGACAACCCGGCCCGCATGCGCGCCCACCCCGGCCGCGAATGGCTCGTCGTACTGTCCGGCGCCGCCGTCCTCATGCTCGGTCACCGGCGCTTTCGCGTCGAAACCAACCAGGCCGCCGAGTTCCCCACCATGATGCCGCACGCCATCGGTGCCGAGGGCGGCCCCTGCGAGATCCTGGGCATCTTCGACCGCGACGCCCGCCGCGGCCACCAGAAAGACGCCGACACCGACGACTTCGAAGCGGGCCGCACCGGCGCCCAGGACCCCTGCGCATAGCGGGCCGTGGCTGGGCGGGAGGTCCCGGCAAAGCGGGCGATCTTGCGTGCCGGGCAGTGCACCGAACCATCTCTTTGCTTCATACGCAACGAGGCGTGCGGCAGGCGCATGGCCGGCTTACGGTGGAGTCATGACCCACACCCATCGGCACACCCACCACCACGGCAACGGCGGTCACCACCTCGGCCACGGCCAGGGCGGACATCACGAAGGCAGCAATGGCGGCCAGGCGGAGATCCTCGACCTGGATGCCGAGGTGCTCGCCGAGCACATTGCTTCGATCACCGCCTGGCTGCCACTGAAGGGCGAGCCGCGCCACATCGTGGACCTGGGCTGCGGCACCGGAGCGGGTACCTTCGCCCTCCTCGAACGCTTCCTCGACGCGCACGTCACCGCCGTCGACACCTCCGCCGAGCACCTGAAGCTCCTACGCGAGAAGGCATGCGCCCGCGGCATCCAGGAGCGCGTACGGATCGTGCGGGCCGACCTCGACCACAACGACTGGCCCGACCTCGGCCGACCGGACCTGGTGTGGGCCTCGGCCTCGATGCACCACATGGCCAACCCCGACCGCGCCCTGCGCAATGTCCGCGAACTGCTCGCCCCCGGCGGCCTGTTCGCCGTCGTCGAGCTCGCAGGCGTCCCCCGTTTCCTGCCCGCCCACGCCCCGGAGAACCGGCCCGGCCTCGAAGAGCGCGCCCATGCCGTGACCAACAGCTTCCACGCCGAGCGCGTTCCGCACCGCGGCGCCGACTGGGGCCCGATGCTGACCGCCGCCGGCTTCACCGTCGAGGACGAACGCACCCTCACCGTCAGCATCGCAGGGCCGCGCAGCGAAGCGGTCGGCCGCTACGCCTACGGCGTTTTGCAGCGCATCCGTAGCGTCGCCGCCCCCGGTCTCAGCCCCGAGGACCTCGCCGCACTGGACGAGCTCCTGGACACCAGCAGCCCGAACAACCTGCTGCTCCGCGAGGACCTCGCCGTACGCACCGAGCGCACGGTGTGGGCCGCCCGCCGCGCCTGACTCCCGGCCAGGTGCGAGTTCGCCTGTCGGTCAGGGGGCAAGTCACTCCTTGCCCCTGACAGGCGCGGTCGTCGAGGCGGTTGGGCCTCGCGCGGGTGTGCGATGACAGCGATGCCTGCGAGGAGGAGGTCGACGCCGGTTGCAAACTCATGGCGGTCATCGTGGTGGGCCAATTGTGGTGCGATCGTGCGCGAAGTGCAGCGAAGCGGCTTGGAGTCTTATGCCTCCGCGACGGAGGTGGCGTTCTGCATATCCACCCGGGACGGGCTCGGAAGCTCCTGGGGCAGAGCCGTTCATCCGGGTGCGATCGGTGAAGCGGTGGCGGTAGGACGTCGGTGTGGTCGCGTAGTGCGCGGTGAAGTTCTGCCGGAAGGTCACGGCGCTGGCGAATCCGCATGCCGCGGCGATACGGGTGATGCTCCAGGTGGTCGTCTCCAGCAGTCTGCGGGCTTCGCCGAGCCTGCGCGTGAGGACCCACTTGGCCGGGCATGCCGGTCGTCTCGTAGAAGCGGCGGGAGAAGTTGCGGGTGCTCATGTGGGCGTGGGCGGCGAGTTCGGTGACGGACAAGCGCTGATCGAGGTTGGCCAGGGCCCAGGTGATCGTGTCGCCGATGGGGCCCGCGGCGTCGTCGTGCACGGGCCGGTCCTTGCGCTCGGTCGCCTGCACGCACTGACCGTCGTCGACGTGCGCACCCGGGCGAATACGCCGGCGGTCACCTCCCCGGCGCGTTCAACGTCCCCCTCGACCAGATCCAGCGTGCGCTGCCCGACATCCGGCACGCCGCCGACCGCGGCGACGTCCTGGTCGTGTGCGCCTCGGGTGCCCGCTCCGAGAACGCCTGCCGGATCCTCGCGGAGAACGGCGTCACCGCCGCCACCCTGACGGGTGGCAACATGCTCAGCGACGACCTCCTGAACAAAGAGGTCGTGGTCGAGGCCAAGTCCGACTTCGTCGTGGCAGGCTGGAACTCCGGCTTCGAGGACGAGCGGGGCATCACGCCCGAGATCCTGGACAAGCTCGGCATCCAGAGCTTCATGCACACCGAAAGCTGCTTCAACTACTCCGGCCACCCCGAGAAGATGAGCCCCTTCGAAGCTCTCTACTCCGACCTCGAACGGCTGGGAAAGATCTTCCAGGTCGAGAAGAAGGCCACCGAGGTCGTCGGCGGGCCGAAGAAGCGGGCGGCGGAGGTCGAGGCGAAGGCCCCGGACGGCGACCCGGTGCCCGTCTTCCTCTACGACTCCGGCACCGACCAGCCGTTCACCGCGGGCAACCAGGTGCCACCCAACGACATCATCGAGACGGCGGGCGGCAAGAACGTCTTCGACAGCCTCGACGAGCGCTGGACCCAGGTCAACTGGGAATCCGTGGCGGAGAGCGAGCCCGAAGTCGTCATCATCCTCGACTACGGCGACCTGCCGGCCGCGAAGAAGATCGACTTCCTGAAGAAGTCCCCCCACACCAGGGAACTCCCGGCCGTGAAGAAGAACAACTTCTTCGTCCTCGACTACAACGAGGGCATCAGCGGCCCCCGCAACATCGACGGCCTGGAGAAGTTCGCCACCTACCTGCGCGAAGTCAAGGGCTGACTTCCCGCACGCCAGGGCCTGCCGGGCACACATGAACGCCCGCCTGACAGACCGTTCTTCGGCCTCTTTTGGAGTAGTCGCCCCCGCCCCGCCTGCGGCGCCCCAACCGCCGGCCGTCCTCGACCGACGCCGAACGTCAGGCCGCAGTGGAGGAACCGCGGTGCCGGCCCGCAACGCGGGCGCGACCCGGGTGCGCTACCGAAACAGCGTGGACGGCCGACCTCGCGGAGACCTGCGGAAGTCCGGACTCTCGCGGGTCAACATGCGTGAGCAGGCGCACGCCGGATCTCAGGGCAGGCGCAGCAGGCTGAGCCGGTACCCCTCGGCCTGGGGCGGCTTCTGTGCGGCGATCGCGGACACCATCTGCTGACAGGGGACGGGCAGCCGGGTCAGCAGGGATGGGGGCAGGCTGGTGAGAGTGTGTGAAGCCACCACGTCGACTCCTGGACGCCAGTCGGCCAGTTGGGCCACCACGTCGGGGCAGTACCAGTGCATGCGGGCGTCGACCTTGCTGAGAGCGTCGTGGTGTTCCTGGGCATCGAAGAATCCGGCGCCGGCGGTGTCGAGGCCCAGGAGGGAACCGGGGAAGCGGTCGGCGAGCAGGTCGACGACTCGGCGCACGTCGGTCTCGTCCAGGTAGGGGAGCACGGCTTCGGCGAGGAACAGGTACGGTCCGGCCGCCTGCGAGGCCACTTCGGCGGCCCACGGCTCGTCCGTCACCGAGCCCGCGATCATCGTGCGGCGCGGGGTATCCGTGAAGAAGTCGCGGCGCAGGGCGATGACGTCGGGCAGGTCGAGGTCGAACCACCGGGCACGGCCGTTGTCCACCCGTTCGTAGCGCGTGTTGAGGCCGATGCCGATCTCGACCACGGTGCCGTCGGGGTGTTCGGACAGGAAGTCCGCCGCCCACCGGTCGAACAGGCGGGTGCGCAGCAGTGCTCCGGTGAGGCTGGGCAGGTCGTCGAAGCGCGTGAAGTCGTAGTCGATGGAGACGACGATCTCTTCGGCGCGGGGGTCCCGGAGCAGGGCGTGTTCCTTGCGGTTCTCCACCGCGCGGGCGTACAGCGGGATGAGGAGCGTTTCCTGCACCGTTCCCAGGCGCGGCTTTTCCCTGTCCATGCGCGGCCTCCCTGACACGGGTGTATACCGGGCCGGACGGTGCCGTGGCTGCGACCACCGTCCGGCCCGGAGTCTCAGTGCCCCGTCACGGTGGTGAGGGGGTCGTGCTCGTGTGCGCAGCTCTCGTCGAACCCGTAGGTGTCCCAGGCGGGGAAGGGGTCGTCGGCGGGCGGAGCCTCACTGTCCCGCATGAGGCAGTCGGCCAGAGCCGCGCGCAGGGACTCCGCGTCCAAGTGGGTTCCGATGAAGACGAGTTCCTGGGCGTGCGGGCTGTCGGTGTCACGCGCCGAGGAAGGTTCGAAGCGAGCCACGGAACCGGCCTGGGACCACAGTCCCGTCACATGCGGGCGGCTGGCCAGCGTGAAGAAGCCCTTGGACCTGAGTACCTCGCCGTGGGCTCCGCTGTCCAGAACCTCGGTGACGAACGTCCACAGCCGCTCGGGATGGAAAGACGTCGCGGAGCGGAAGACGGTGGAGGAGATGCCGTACTCCTCCGTCTCGGGTACGTGGTCGCCGTTGAGTTCCCTGACCCAGCCCGGTGCCTGCTGTGCGCGCTCCAGGTCGAAGCGGCTGGTGCCCAGGACTTCGCCGACCGGTACGCGGCCCCGCACGGCAGGAACGACGTGGGCGGCGGGGTTGAGGCGGGCCAGGGTGGCCCGCAACCGGTCGGCGGACGCGGAGTCGACGAGGTCGAGCTTGTTGAGGACGATGACGTCGGCGAACTCGATCTGGTCCATGAGCAGGTCGCTGACGGTGCGTTCGTCGTCCTCGTACTGGTCCAGGCCCCGTTCGGCCAGCTCGTCGCCGCCGGACAGCTCGGGCAGGAAGTTGGCGGCGTCCACGACCGTCACCATCGTGTCCAGCCGGGCCAGGTCGCCGAGGGTGGCGCCGTCGTCACGGGCGAAGGCGAAGGTGGCCGCCACGGGCATGGGCTCCGAGATACCGGAGGACTCGATGAGGAGGTAGTCGAAGCGGCCCTCGCGCGCCAGCCGGTCCACCTCTTCCAGCAGATCGTCGCGCAGGGTGCAGCAGATGCACCCGTTGGTCAGCTCGACCAGGCGTTCTTCGGTGCGGGACAATGCGGCCTCGCCGCCGCGCACGAGGGCGGCGTCGATGTTGACCTCGCTCATGTCGTTGACGATGACAGCGACACGCAGACCATCGCGGTTACCGAGGACATGGTTGAGCAGGGTGGTCTTTCCGGCGCCGAGAAAGCCCGACAGGACGGTGACGGGAAGGCGCGGCGAGGAGGCGTAGGTCATGCCGGGTCAGCCCTCGGGGTGGAGCAGTCCGCGCTCGTAAGCCTTGGCCAGCCGCTGGGGAACGAGGTACGGCACGCCGTCCACCGCGACCGTCACCAGCTGCGGCGTCGTGGCCTTCCACTGCGCGCGACGGTGCCGGGTGTTGCTGCGCGACATCTTGCGTTTGGGTACGGCCATGAGGACCTCCGGGTGCGATCGGTGAGCGAGGCAGACGATACATGAAAATGGATGTCATTACGATCGGCACGAGAGGGGCGCACCAGATGCTCGCACCGTGACGCTCGTTCGACGCTTCGCGGGACGTGCTCGAGCGGACATCCTTCGATGACGCGCCACTGGAGTGCGTGGTGATTCTTGAAGCCTGCGCAGAAGGGCTCCTGAGCTGCGGTTTCGCGCATCGCGGCACCGTCTGCGGTCGAGGTGCCGGCCACGTCGGGAACCCTGTCCGCGTGCCGGGCCCTGAGGCGGTGGAAGCCGCCGTCGGATGCACCGCGGGCGAGCATGCCGACCGCGAGGGCCGCCGCCATCACGGCGGCGACCCTCGCGGGCATCAGCGATCTTGGTGTGGCAGGCCTTGTCAGGCGCGGGTCCAGCGCTGGTTGCTGCCGTTCGAGCAGGAGTAGAGCTGGATCAGGGTGCCGTTGGCGGTGCCGGATCCGACGGCGTCGAGGCAGAGGCCCGACTGGACGCCGACGACGGATCCGTCGGAGTTGAGGCGCCACTTCTGGTTGTCGCCGCCCCAGCAGCTGTAGATCTGGACCTTGGCGCCGTTGCCGGTGCCGGCGGCGTCCAGGCACTTGTCGCCGTAGACCCGGAGCTCACCCGCGTCGGTGTACGTCCATTGCTGGTTGCTGTTGCTGTGGCAGTCCCACAGCTGGAGCTGGGTGCCGTCGGTGGTGCTCGCGTTGGGCACGTCCAGGCAGCGGCCCGAGCCGACGCCCTTGATCTGTCCGCCGTCCGCGGGGGGCTCTGTGGAGTCGCCGCCGTTGAGCGCGTTGAGGACGGAGGTGTAGGCGGACTTCTTGCTGCCGTCGTTGTTGAACAGCAGCGGCGTCTGCTCCGATCGCCAGGAGTCGCTGTCGCGCACACCCCAGACGGTGACGCCGAGGCAGCGCGAGACGGCCAGGCAGTCGTTGACCACGTTGGCGTAGGTCGTGGGCGAGGCACCCTGGATGTCGAGCTCGGTGACGGCCACGTCGACGCCGAGGGCGGCGAAGTTCTGCAGGGTGGTGCGGAAGTTGCTGTCGTAGGGGCTGCCGCTGTTGAAGTGCGACTGGAAGCCGACGCAGTCGATCGGCACGCCACGCTGCTTGAAGTCCCGCACCATGTTGTACATGGCCTGGGTCTTGGCCCAGTTCCAGTTCTCGACGTTGTAGTCGTTGTAGCAGAGCTTGGCGTCCGGGTCGGCCGCGCGAGCGGTGCGGAAGGCGACCTCGATCCAGTCGTTGCCGCTGCGTTGCAGGTTGGAGTCGCGCCGGGCACCCGAACTGCCGTCGGCGAAGGCCTCGTTCACCACGTCCCACTGGGCGATCTTGCCCTTGTAGTGGGCCATGACGCCGTTGATGTGGCCGATCATCGCCTGGCGCAGATCGTTGCCGCTGAGGCTCTGCATCCAGCCGGGCTGCTGGGAGTGCCAGGCCAGGGTGTGACCGCGCACCTCCTTGCCGTTCTGCACCGCCCAGTTGTAGACGCGGTCGGCGGCGCTGAAGTTGAACTGGCCCCGCTGCGGTTCGGTGGCGTCGATCTTCATCTCGTTCTCGGCCGTCACCGAGTTGAACTCACGGTTCGCGATCGACGTGTAGGTCGAGTCGCCCAGCTTGCCCGAGGCGATGGCGACACCGAAGTAGCGGCCGCTCTGCGCCGCCGCCGCGCCGAGCGTGCTCTCGGCGGCGTGTGCGGTCGGCGGGGTGACCAGCGCGGTGGCCGTACCGGTGGCGCCGACGACCAGGGCCAACAGCAGGCCGCGGATCTTGCGGCGGACAGCGGATCTGGGAAGGGCGTACGAGCCCATTGCTGTGCCTCCAAAGTGGACGTCACGGAAGGGACTGGAGCGAGGGGGATTGCGTCGTCCGCTCCCATTCGGCAGCCGGACGGATGGACGGGGCGGGCCGGGGCCCGGACGGCACGGAATCACCGGACACAGCGGTCATGGGACGGGATGATCTTCGACGCAGGTGCGCGGCTCTGTAGTGCGGTCGTGCGCGGATCTGACGTGCGGTACGGATTGCCCAGGGCTGATGCGGTTCAAGATCTCGAGCTGTGGCCGGGGTTCCAGACAGGAATGATCGAGGCGTTGATGATGCATCGTCAATCCTCTCCGCAGGAAAAGTTTCAGTTTTTCGTTCGAAACTTTCGGTCCTGACTGAGGTGAGCGCCGCACCCTCGGCGCCGCCGACAGTGGGAGCCGTAGGGCGGGATGGGCGGGTCGCGTGTCGGACACTGGTGGTGTGACGTGCGACGCTTTATGCATAGGTCATTGCGAACCTTTCGGTAGCGATGGCGACGTGTGCGAGGGGTATTGACGCCGTTCGTCGGCTCCCTATCATTCAGGTTGCTCGACACTCCGTATCGCGTTCGATACTTCGAACCTTTGGCTCGCTCCATCGCGCGGCAGGGCGACTCCGAGGCGCACCGCCCGAACGCGAAGCCGTAAGGATCCGTGCCGCATGTGTACGTCATGCGTATGCCATGGCCCGCATGCGTCATGTCATGCCCCTGCCAATGCATTGTCGGTGCTCTCTTCGTCTCAAGGTTGAGGAAGTTCCCATGCACAGAGGAAAACTGAGCCGCAGGCATCCGTACGCGGTGCTCGCCGCCGTGGCTGCGGCCCTGGCCGCGTTGGCGGCACTGCTCGTCGCCACCACCCCGGCCCAGGCGGCCACCAGTGGCGCCTTGCGCGGTGTTGGTTCGAACCGGTGTCTCGATGTGCTGGGCGCCGACCGGGCCGACGGCACGTCCCTGCAGATCTACGACTGCTGGGGCGGGACCAACCAGCAGTGGACGCTGACGGACGCCGGCCGGCTGACCGTGTACGGCGACAAGTGCCTGGACGTTCCGGGCCACGCCACCACGGCCGGTACCCGGGTGCAGATCTGGAGCTGCAGCGGTGCCGCGAACCAGCAGTGGCGGGTGAACTCCGACGGCACGGTCGTCGGCGTGGAGTCCGGGCTGTGCCTGGACGTGAAGGACAACGGTACGGCCAACGGCACGGCGGTCCAGCTGTGGACGTGCAACGGCGGCAGCAACCAGAAGTGGACCGGCCTGTCCGGGACGCCGCCGACGGACGGCCCGTGTTCCCTTCCGTCGACGTACCGGTGGACTTCGACGGGCGTGCTGGCGCAGCCGGCGAACGGGTGGGCCGCGGTGAAGGACTTCACCACCGTGACGCACAACGGCAAGCACCTGGTCTACGCGTCCAACTTCTCGGGATCGTCGTACGGCTCGATGATGTTCAGTCCCTTCACCAACTGGTCGGACATGGCGTCGGCCGGCCAGAACGCGATGAGCCAGGCCGCGGTGGCGCCCACGCTGTTCTACTTCGCGCCCAAGAACATCTGGGTGCTGGCGTACCAGTGGGGTTCGTGGCCCTTCATCTACCGCACGTCGAGCGACCCCACCAACCCCAACGGCTGGTCCTCCCCGCAGCCGCTGTTCACCGGGAGCATCTCCGGCTCCGACACCGGACCGATCGACCAGACGCTGATCGCCGACGGCCAGAACATGTACCTGTTCTTCGCCGGTGACAACGGCAAGATCTACCGGGCGAGCATGCCGATCGGGAACTTCCCGGGCAACTTCGGATCGTCGTACACGACGATCATGAGCGACACGAAGGCCAACCTGTTCGAGGGCGTGCAGGTCTACAAGGTCCAGGGCCAGAACCAGTACCTCATGATCGTCGAGGCGATGGGCGCGAACGGACGCTACTTCCGCTCCTTCACGGCCTCCAGCCTGAACGGCGCGTGGACCCCGCAGGCCGCCACTGAGAGCAACCCCTTCGCGGGCAGGGCCAACAGCGGCGCCACCTGGACCAACGACATCAGCCACGGTGACCTCGTCCGGAACAACCCCGACCAGACCATGACCATCGACCCCTGCAACCTGCAGTTCCTCTACCAGGGCAAGGACCCTGACGCGGGCGGCGAGTACAACCGACTGCCGTGGCGGCCGGGTGTCCTCACCCTGCAACGCTGACCTTCCCGATTCACGGTGACCGTGAGGTGGCGCGGTCCGCAGACGTGTGGGCGAGCGGTTCGCGGCAGGGTCGGTACGGCCTGCTGACCGACACCACCGCATCGAGGAACCCCAGCCGTGCGACGGCCGGGGTTCCTCTCACCTCAGCCCTCCTCCGCGTTCTGTGGCCGCAGACGCGCGTGCTTGTTGCGCCTGGCCGGCCGCACCTCCCATCCACGCGCTCCACCTCGGTGACAGGGTTGGTCCTCCCGTTCGCAGGGTGAGGACCAACCCTGGGGCGCCGGGAGTGGCTGTCAGGCCGCCGCGAGCGCGGCGCGGGCGTCGACGCGCTGGTGGAGGCGGCGCATGACCTGCCGGGCGACCGGCTGGGCGAGCAGCGCCTCGATGAAGAACGCGATGGTGAAGTTCCGCGGCCACAGGTGCGCGAACCGCTCCAGGGGCTCGGTGGAGACCTGCCGCGTGCCGATCCACGTGCCGACCACCGTCATCACGAGGGAGATCAACAGCACGCTGCACAGGGCGTTCAGGATCATATGGGCGCGGAAGCTGTCGCCCGGGCGCACGAGCCGAGCGGTGAGCAGTTGGGCGGGCTTCCTCGTCAGCAGGACGACGGCCACGACCGCGACCAGCAGGACCGGCGACACCCGCAGCAGATCGGCCCACATGGCCAGAGTGAAGCCGGAGGCCAGGCCGCCGATCGCCACCGGGATGGTGTTCACCGAGATCACGGCGATGACCAGCATGAACGCTACGAACTCCTTCGGGTTGCGCGGCAGGTGGGTGTGAAAGAGGTTGTCGCTCACAGTGCGGCTCCTCGTAGCTCGATAGGGAAACCGGCAACAAAAAAGCGCCCGTCTCCGAGTGGCTCGGGAGACGGGCGCTGTTTCGAAGTGCTTGTACGCGCCGGACTTCGCAGCGAAGAATACAGGCCCGCAGCGCCTGTCGCGGACGAGGACGGCGACGTGCGGCCTCTGCTCGTTCGCACGGCAGGGCGTCTCTGCGGCAGCGGTACGGCGAGTGGCCGCCCCGTCCGCCGAGCGGAGTGCGTGACGCAGCCCACCGTGGCAGGCGCGGTCGGCCAGTTCCTGACCATGGTCCCGGTACCGGACGCGTCGCCCCGGTCGCCTGGCCGTCCTCGCATGCGGCGCTGGTCTTCCCCGGGGTCCCGGCCATGGAATCGGTGCCTTTACGCATCGTCCACAGCGCCCGTTCGGTGAAAGCGGCGTCGTCGGTCGGTTCCGGCGGAAGGGCGCCGAGCAGCGTCTTCACCGTCAGGAGCCCAGGCCCGGCCGAGGTGATCGCGACGGGGAGTTCCTTGCCGTTCCTCGGTGGCGCGGTGTCCGCAGCCCGAGGTGACGAGAGTGATCACGGCTATGGCCAGGAGAGCCCTACCGATCGCTGGGGCGGGTGGTGATACAAGAGACAGGGGATCAGGGTGGTGGCCGCGCGAGTACGGTGAAGTGGCCTGCGCGGAAGGACTTGGGGGAATTCATGACGTTCGAGCAGGAGTGGGCGGAATTGCGTGCGGCGGCGGCCGAGCGGACTGCCATGCGGATCAACAGCGTTCCGGCCGACGGCGGCGGAGGTGGTGGCGGCAAGGACCTGGTGGTCAATCGGGATGACCTCGGCGCTATCGGCAATGACGCGTATGACCTGCTGGGTCGGCTGGGGAAGGAGGGCGATCTCGCCCGTGCCTCCACGTTCGACGCGGCGACGGCGCTGACCAACGGGAACTTCCTGAGCGGTTCGGCCGTGCTGAAGGTGCACGACTTCTGGCAGACCCACCTGAAGACGCTGCTGGACGCTTGCGCACAGATTTCGAATCACCTCGATTACAGCAAGGCCCGGCACGCCAAGGACGAGGCGAAGGTCGAGGGTGATCTGACCCGGATCTCCGTGCTCACGGAATACATGAAGTAGGACCCGGGGGAGTGCGCGACATGCTGCAGTACGAGGACGTCATCGACGCCCCGGTGGCGAAGCTGAAGGCCGCCGTCGACGACTGGTCGGAGATGGCGGGGAACCTGGACCAGCTCGCCACCGAAGCCGCCGACGGGATGAAGACCAAGGCGGGCAAGGCGGCCTGGGAGGGCGTCAACGCAGGGGTCACCAAAGCGTTCATCGGCAAGACGGCCAAGGAGTTCACGGACGCCGCGGCCGAGGCCGAGGGTGTGAAGCGGATCCTGGAAGAGGGCTACGCGGCCATCAAGAAGGCCAAGGACGACCTGGTCAACATCCGGGACCACGAGGGGCCCGCGGCCGGTATCCGCGTGGACGGCAAGGGCAAGGTCTCGGCGCGGAACCCGTTGTCGGGCATCCCCGCGGCACGGCACGCCCCCGACTACAGCGAGCTCCTCCAGGAGGAGAAGAGGAACATCGAGTCGTGGCAGAAGAGGATCGACCTCATCGTCGACAACTGCAACGACACCGACGTCGCCCTCAAGAAGACCCTCGAGGCCAACGTCACCGACCGCAAGGACTTCAGCGCTCCGACGTACACGAAGCTGGACCAGGAGGAGGCCGCCCGTGCCGCCGCCCTGGCGGCCAAGGGACGGGACCTCACGCACAAGGAACTCCAGCAGCTCAACGAACTGCTGAAGGACAACAGTCGGTCGCAGGAGTTCGCCAAGAACTTCTATCAGAAGCTCGGCCCCGAGAAGTCGCTCGCGTTCTTCGGCCAGCTCGCCATGGACACGCAGGAGTACGACAAGGTCGACTCCGAGCGCCTCAAGGACGTCCAGGAGCTTCAGAAGAACCTCGGCCTCAACCTGGCCACCGCCTCCCACGACAAGCAGTTCACCGACAAGTGGGGCCCGGAGCTTCGCAAGTTGGGTACGGAGCACGTCGCGCTGTCCAGGCACGATCCCGGCGGGCCGTTCGGATACCAACTGCTCGGCGGGGTCATGCGCTACGGGAACTACGACGCGAGGTTCCTCAATCCGATCGCCGAACACGTGGCGCAACTGCACCAGAAGGACCCGGGTCTGTTCGCCGAGACCAAGATGGTGAACAGTTGGTACAAGAACCCCTACAACCCCTCCGGAGTGAACGGCGCCGGCTACGACCCGGCCACCGCCATGCTGGAGGCGCTCGGCAACAGCCCGGAAGCGGCGAAGAAGTTCTTCGCCGACCCCCCGACCGCGTACAACGAGGACGGTACGGTCAACCGCGGCGCCACGGCCGACCTCGGCAAGGACAAGGACGGCGAGGTGATCGACAACTACCTCGACTTCTTCACCAACGAGAAGTGGGAGTCCTTCGCCGACGTCAACTCGCTTGACCCGAAGGAGCGCGAGGCGTCGCTCGACCACATGCCCGATGCCCTCGGCCACGCCCTGGAGGCAGCGACCCTCGGCTACCCGGCCGGACACCCGGACGCCGATGTGGTGCGGGACGAGGACAACGCAGCGGTCATGCAGAAGGTCATGGAGAAGTACGCCGATGACCCGGGTCTCCTCAAGGAGCGCCACGAGGCGATGGTCGACAGTCTGGGCGTCATGGGCGCCGGGTACATCGACGACATCAACTGGGCGCTGGCCAAGAACGATCCGGACAGCGTGTTCGCGCCGGGCAAGAACCCGGACGGACACATCGACTTCGCGGACACCCTGGACGGGAACGGGCGGAGCGTCGTCCGGGGCTTCCTCAGCACCCTCGGCCAGCACCCGGACGCCTACGCGACGATCTCGACCGCGGAGCAGGTCTACACCCGCAGCGCGCTGGAAGGCACGGTGGGCCCGGACGGGAAGATCACCGAGGAGGTCGAGGCCAGGGCCAGGGCGACTGTGCGCGTAGGTGCCGAGGTACAGGGCATGCTCGATCAGTCTCGGGCCGACCAGGTGGAGGCGACCAACCTCAAGACCCACGAGGACTACGAGAAGGCGGTCGCCGAGCGGGCGGGCTGGGTCGAGTTCGGCGCCGTGGCGGGCATCGCGGCGGGCGTCGCCTTCCTGCCCGCGACCGCAGCCGTGGGCACGGCCGCGGTGCTCGTCCCGCTGTTGACCGATACCGCCAGTGGCGCTGCGGAGCAGCTCATCGGCCAGATGGTCGGCGACATTTCCGGCAATTCGGTGGACGAGCACAAGGAGAAGGTGGAGGAACTCACCAGGCAGGAGAAGACCAAGATCTACTCCGCCGGTGAGAGCATGGCCGAGGCCCCGATGGAGGAGTTCCTGCTGCATAACGGCGTGGACCCTGGCAAAGACCCGTTCGCGCAGGACCTGCACGATTCGATGCTGATCGGCTACGGGGTCGGCAACGACCGGGAGAACCAGCAGGGCAACGACCCGGAGGCCGGCTGATGCCAGTGAACGGCCGAGGACACGTAGGGGTGCGGACAGTGATCAACAGTGGGTCGGTACGCGGGGGTCTTCTCTCCGCGGCCGTGGCCGGTTCGTTGCTCCTCGGAGCCACGGGTTGTGGAGGGGACGGGGATGACGACGGAGCCGCGGACGACTACGAGATCGTTGTGGGGACACAACTCTGTGGCGGCGATGCCATGTCCGCCGACGCGTCCAAGGCACTGAAGGTGATCACAGGATCGGCGCGGTTCGAGGCTTCGGCGGAGGAGTACACCGTCAAGCGGGCCGCAGCGGACCTTGTGGGTTCGTACCCGCTCCCCACCGTGCCCGAGGACGCTTGCCGTGTCTTCACGCCCCGTGGTACGCCGGATTTCGATCTCAGGATCACCTGGAGGCTGGCCGACGACGCCCCGGCGGGCGACCCGGCGGCCCCGAAGTTCACCGAGCTGAAGATGGGGGAGGAGACTCTGGCGGCGGCGGACATGGCGTACGTCCGGTTCCCGTGTCGGAGCGACAAGCTGGGTTCCTCGGACGACGTCCGCATTGTCATCGGCGTGGAGCACAGGGCTGTGCCGAAGGAGCCCGAGGGCAACGTCGAGGCGTTGAAGGACGCCTACGCGACCGTGGCTCACTCCTTCTCGCTGGCCATGGCCAAGGAACTGCGCTGCGAGAAGAACGGCGGGCTCCCCGCGAGGCCCGTGCTCGATCCCGCGTAGGCGTCGGCGTAGGCGGAAACGACCATGATCAGAGGGCTCTCCCCTGACTACCCGTACCGGACGGCGCGGTCGAGAGCTGTGCGCGCGCACGAGGGCCCCGGAGCGTCCCGTACCGCCCCGGACAGCCTCGCCCGTATGGCCCGAACGTCCCACGCTGCCGCCGAGGGGAACCCCGGGATGTGGCGGCGCGAGGCCGGGACCGTCGTACGGCGGGCCCTCGCCCTTCCGGAACGGCAGCGGGAAGTCGACTCAGCTCCGTCACCACCTTCCTCCTCCTGCGCGCCGACCCGTACAACACGCCCCGCATCTTCACCTGGCTCTCGGGCACCACGTACGGCCGTACGTTCCCCGACGTCCTACCGGTCGCGGTCGCCCTGGCGCTCGCGCTGCCCGTACTGCTCGCCATGCGCGGCCGCCTCGACCTGCTCGCGGTCGACGAGGACACCCCGCGCATCGTCGGCGTCAAGGTGGAGCGCACACGCTTCTTCGCGCTGGCGATCACGGCCGTACTCGCCGCGCTCAGCGTGGTCGCCGTCGGCGTCGTCGGTTTCGTGGGCCTCGTCGCCCCGCACCTCGCCCGGTCGCTCGTGGGCGTCCGGCACGGCCGCTCGCTCCCGGTCGCGATGCTGCTCGGCGGCGTACTGGTCTGTGTGGCCGACGCCCTCGGCCGTACGGTCGTCGCACCCTTCCAGGTACCGGCGGGACTGATGATCGCGCTGGTCGGCGCACCGTACTTCGTCTGGGTGCTCCGGCAGTCCCGCGCCTGACGCTCACCCACCCTCCCCTCACCCCTCCCAGGAGCACCGATGCCCAGCCAGCAGGAGACGCCGGTCACGAGCGTCGTCGTACCGTTCGAGGCCGGTATGGCGGTCGGCGGGCACGAGGTGCCGGAGCGCTGGCACACGGTCGACCGCTCGGCGCACCACCCGCACATCGTGGCCGTCGCGGGGGAGGGCGGGGAGTGGACCGCCGCCGCGCTCGTGACGGCGCGTCCGCGGACGGCCTACCTGAAGATCGTCGATGCCGTCGGTGACGTACGGGCGGCCGTCGCCGCGGTCGTCGACCATGCCCGCTGCCAGGGCCTGGCGCAGGTCAAGTGGGAAGGCTGGACGGCGAGTTGCGAGGACGCCGCCGCAGCGGGCTTCACCGCACTGCGCCCACCGCTCGGTCCGGGTCTGGCGCGGGGGGACGAGACGGCGGGGCCCGCCACGGGATACGTGCTCTGGCTGGACGGCGGGACACCGGCCCAGCCCCCGCCCCCTTACTACGGCCAGACCACCCACTTCACCTGCGGTGCCGTGACCGCGCTCGTCGCCCAGGCACATGCGGGCAAGGTGTCCCGGGAGGCACTCGACCGCCGCGCCGAGCTGACGCTGTGGCGCGACGCGACCAACTTCCCCGCCTGCGAACCCGTCGGACTGGGCGTCGCCGTACGCCGGGCCTGGCCGTCGTCCCCCGTCACGGTCCACCTCGACACCGACCAGCCCGTCCTCCTCGGCCACCTGCCGGAACACGAACAGGAATGGCGCGCGATCCTCCAGCGGAGCGCGCGCACGGAGGCGGAACGGACCGGCGTCCCGGTCGACCCGGACCACCTCCCCATGACCGCGATCCGCGCCGCGGTCGAACGCCGGGAACACGTACTGCTCCTCATCTCGCTCGACGCGATGCTGGGGTTCGACGTACCGCACTGGGTGCTCTGCCACGGCGCTGTGCCGGGCGCCCTCGTGATCGACGATCCATGGGCCAACACGGCGACGGGGGACACCTGGCTCGACGCCCACCTGCTGCCCGTCCCGGACACCGCGCTCGACACGATGTCCACCCACGCGCCGGACGGCTTCCGCGGCGCCGTGACCGTCGCAAGCGAGGCCGACCGGCACTCATGACCATCCGTAGCTGACGGTCGGTTCGTGATGGCGGACGGGCAGCGTGTAGTACGTGTCGTCCCTGAGAACGCCGCCGTCGAGAAGCCTCAGGCGGCGATGTGGGCCGCGAGCCGGTCGGCGGCGGTGCGGGGCTCGCGGCCGAGGAGGTCGGCCAGCAGCGGGTCGGCTTCGGCGAAGCAGCCCGCGCGGGCGGCCTGGTACCAGGTGAGCATGAGCCGGGCCATCTGCTCCGGCACGCCGGTCGTGATCTGGTCGGCGACCCACTGCTCGTCGTCCAGGACGACGCGCTCGATGGTGCGACCGGTGAGGTCGGAGGCGATCTCGGTGAAATCGTCGAAGGTGAGGGCGGCCGGTGCGGTGAGGGTGACGGGGCCGTCGAAGGAGCGGTCACCGGCGAGAACGACCGCGGTGGCCTCGGCTATGTCGGCGCGGTCGGTGTACGGGACGGGGCCGTCTTCCGGCTGGGCGATCACGCCGGTTTGCTGCCACGGGCCGAGAACCTGATCGAGCGGGCCGTAGGCGCCGTTGCGCAGTGCGGTCCAGTCGATCCCGGAGTCGTCGAGGATCGCCTCGGTGGCGATGTGGATGTCCGACGGCCGGTACGGGTTGCCGGGGACGGCGCCCTGCTGGCTCGTGTAGAGCACCCGGCGGACGCCGGCCGCGACCGCGGCTTCGATGGCACGGCGGTGCAGGCCGACCATGTCGGCGGCCGGGTCGTTGCCGGACACCAGGAGGACCTGCTCGGCACCGGCGAACGAGTCACGCAGCGCGGCAGGGTCCTCGTAGGAACCCTGCCGCACGCGCACGCCGCGCTCGGCGAAGTGCCGCGCCTTGGCGGCGTCGCGGACACTGACGCCGATCCGGTCGGCGGGTACGCGCTTGAGGAGGTGTTCGACGGTGGCGCCGCCCAGCCCACCGGTGGCGCCGGTGACAACGATCATGTTCGTGACCTTCCTGAGTGCCCACGGGGTCCGACTCGGCGGTGGGCGGAGTCGTAAGTTGACCATGTGGGTCAGCTTCGCTGGTGTCTGCGACCGTAGGTAAGCTGACCCGGCGAGTCAAGTTACGACGGTGGGCCGACAGAGAGAGACGGTGAGGGTCATGGCCGGTGCGGTGCCTTCGGAATCCCGGCTGCGTGCCGACGCCAGGCGCAATTCCGAGCAGATCCGCTCTGCCGCGATCGGCGCCTTCCAGGGGCAGGGCCTGACGGTGCCGCTGGAGGAGGTCGCCAAGGCGGCAGGGGTGAGCAAGGCCACGATCTTCAACCGGTTCGGCGGACGGATCGGCCTCATCGAAGCCGTCATCGAGGAGGTCGTGGCGAGTGAGCTGTTCGCCGTCATCGACCACACTCGGACCATCGACGGCGGTGGCGAGCGGATCGCGTACTACCTCACCGCGATCCGCGACCTCCAGTACCGCCAACCCGCCTTCAACGACGTTCTGTTGCAGACATATCCGCACTCGCGGCAGCTCATGGAGATCTGCCGGGTCGGGAGCGAGGCCAACGAGGAGTTCATCGCGGCGGCGCGGGCCTCCGGTGCGCTGCGGCCGGAGTTCACGGCGGGCGACCTCCACGCACTCGTCGTCGACAGCGCCCTCGCCCTCAAGCACGGCAAACGGCCTTCCCGGGACGACTATGACCGCCGCACCGTGTACCTCCTGGACGGAATCCGAGGGCGCTCCTCGGATTCCGGCGGACGATGACAGCGCCCTCGCCCTGGTGTCACCCGTCACCCTCGGGGCTCGTCTCGCTCCGGTGCGGCACGACTCCCGTGCGGCCGGGTCACGGGTGGATGGACAGTCCACAAGAAGGGCCCTGAGCTCAGTACGCGGTGGCGCGACGGGAGCCGGCTGAGGCCATGCCGAGCCATGTGTGGGGGTTGCCTTCCCAGCACCAGCCGAGCTTGGGGGCGTGCCGGCTGATCCAGACCGCCGGGACGCGGCGGTCGCCGGAGCGGGAACCGCCGAGCGAGAAGCACTTGTTCTTGACGAGGATCTCAGGGAAGTGGGTGATCATCGCGATCCCTTCCTCGATGGTGAGCGGGCTCCGCCCCCTGGTGGTGATGGCGTCAATGGCGTCGTTGGGCACGACGCCGCAGAACTCCTCCCCGCGCTCGACGTCGAGCAGCAGGTAGGCGCGCTGGTCGGAGAGACCGGTCTCCTTGACGGCGACGAACCGCTCAAGTGCGCCGGGCTCGAAGGAGCGGTCGACGAAGCCGGGCTTGGTCTTTCCGTGGAGAGTGGTGTGCGGCATTGTCCGCTCGATCGGGGCGACGTCCCGAGTGACCACGAGGAGGAAGGGGACACGTCCGGTGTCCGGCTCCCATGCGCCCTGTCCGACGCCGATGCCGATGCCGGTGGCGAGGTCGCGTAGCGGTGCGACCAGGGCGGTGAACTCCTCCGGGGTCTGGCCGGTCATCGACGGGTAGCCCCGTTCGACGAAGTTGTTGACCTGCCGGTCGAACTCGGCGCCGGGGTCGACGGTGGTGTGTGTCATGGAGTCCTCTCGGGCGTTCGGTGCACAGCGGAACGTGGTGTTCGTTATTCCTCGCGGGACGATCGCGCGGTCGTACGTCACGGGCGAGGAGGTCTGCTCGGCAGCGGCTACGGCTACGGCAGCGGCCTTCGGGTGATGCGGGCGAGGGCACCGGTTTCCAGCGCCGTCCACAGGGCACCGTCGGGGCCGAGGGCGATGCCGTGCGGCTCGGATCCGGGCGTGGGCAGGTCGTGCACCTCGATCACGCCATCGGCGGTGATCGAGCCGACGCGGTTGCCGCCCCACTCCGTGAACCACAGGGCGCCGTCGGCGCCCGGCGTGATGGCGTGCGGTCGGCCGGTACGGTCGGGCAGCGGGAACTCCCTGATCCCGCCCTCGGTGGTGATGCGGCCGATGTGGCCGGCGGCGATCGCGACGTACCAGAGGGCGCCGTCGGGACCGAGGGTGATACCGACCGGTGCGGCGGCCGCGGTGGGCAGCGGGTGGACGGTGACCGTGCCGTCGGTGTCGATCCGGCCGATCGCGTTGGCCTGGTTCATGGTGAACCACATCGCGCCGTCCGGGCCTGCGGTGATCGCGGACGGGAACGCGCCGCCGGCCGGAAGCGGGAACTCGGTGATCTCGCCGCCGGTGGTGATGCGGCCGATGCGGTCGGCGGCGGTCTCGGTGAACCAGAGTGCCCCGTCGGGGCCGGCCGCGATGCCGAACGGCCCGCTGTCCGGGGTGGGCAACGGGAACTCGGTGACCTCACCGTCGACCGTGATACGACCGATGCGGTGTGCCTGATACTCGGTGAACCACAAGGCGCCGTCCGGCCCGTTGGTGATGATCGTCGGACCGCAGCCCGGGGCGAGCGGGTGGCCGGCCGGTTCGTCGCCGGGCACGAGCCGGCCGATCCGGCCGCTGTGGACCAGCGTGTACCACAGTGCGCCGTCCGGGCCGGTGGTGACCGCATACGGACCACCGCCGGCCACGGGATGTTCCTCGATCGACACGGCCGTCATGCGGTGCCCCGTCCGTGGTCGGTGGCGATACGGGCGATGTCGGCCGGGGTGCCGGCCATGATGGTGCGGGCGTGTTCGGTGACCAGTTCCACCGGCCAGTCCCACCAGGCCGCCTGCCTGAGCCGGTCGATGTCGGCGTCGCCGAATCGTTGCCGGATCAGACGGGCCGGGTTGCCGCCGACGACCGTATACGGCGGTACGTCCGCGGTGACGACCGCGCCGGCGGCGATGACGGCGCCGTCACCGACGCGTACGCCGGGCATGACGGTGGCCCGGTGGCCGAACCAGACGTCGTTGCCGACCACTGTGTCCCCGCGGCTGGGCATGCCGGTGACGATGTCGAGGGTCCGCTCGGTCCACTCGCCGCCGAACATGGTGAACGGGAAGGTGGACACGCCCATCGTCGGGTGCTCGCCCCCGGCCATGAGGAACCGCGTGCCGGCGGCGATGGCGCAGTACCTGCCGATGACCAGCCGTTCCGGCCCGTACGCGTAGAGGACGTTGAGATGCTCGAACTCGGTGGCGGCCTCCGGGTCGTCGTAGTAGGTGTACTCGCCCACGACGATCTTCGGTGAGCTGACCAGCGGTTTGAGGAAGACCACCCGGTCATGTGCCGGCAGCGGGTGAAGGGTCGTCGGATCAGGTGTCAACTTCCGGCTCCTGGTGAAGAGATGTGTACGGGGACGGGGTCGAGGAAGCCGTAGACGCGGCGTAGGCGACTGCGTTCACAGACCATGACGGCAAGCCCGATGACCACCGGCGGACCGCCGACCGGGGCCAGTTCCCAGGTCAGGCGCGCCACACCGTGATGGCCGTCGACGTTCCCGGCGGGCCGGTACACCAGACCGGGGAACTGCCGCTGGGCCGTGGCCACCACGGCCTCGATGGCCTCGCGGCCCTCGGCCGCCACGATCGGATCGCAGTAGCCGGCGTCCTCGGTCCAGAGCTCCTCGACGAGCACCCGGCGTCTGGCCGGGTCGCGCTCGTTCCAGCTCGCCAGGTACCGCCTGGCCAGCTCATCGATGCGGGGCATGGTCCATCTCCCTCCGCCGCCGTGCTCCGACCACCAAGCTACGGCCGAGGGCGGGGGCGCGGAATCCGTCACTTCCCGGCAATCCGGTCCGGGATTCCGGGACGGCTTAAGTACCCTCACCAGGTGTTGCATGGACGGAGTGACGAGATATCAGTCATCGAGCGGTTGCTGGCGGACTGCCGGACGACCGGTCGCAGCGGTTGCCTGCTCATCACCGGGGATCCGGGCATAGGCAAGACCGCGCTGCTGGATCACGCCGCGTCCGCGGCCGACCGGCCGCGGGTCCTGCGCAGTACCGCGATCGAATCCGAAGCACACCTGCCGTTCGCCGGCCTGCACCTGCTGCTGCGCCCCGCTCTCGACCGGACCGACGCCCTCCCCGCGCCCCAGGCGCGTGCCTTACGCGGGGTCTTCGGCCTTGCCCCGTCCGAACCGGGCGACCGCATGCTCGTCGGCCTCGCCGTTCTCTCCCTCCTCGCCGAACTGGCCGCTGACGGGTCCCTCCTGTGCCTCGTAGACGACGCCCACTGGCTGGACCGGGCGTCGGCCGAGGCCCTGCTGTTCGCGGCACGGAGGCTCGACGCCGAGGGGATCGCCCTGATCATCGCCGCGCGGACCGGCTTCGACGCCCCCGGACTCGCCCACATGCCCCTGACCGGGCTCGACGCGCCCGCCGCCGCCGGCCTGCTGGCCGAGCACGCCGCCACGCTGTCCCCGGCCAACCGGTACCGGGTACTGGCCGAAGCACAGGGCAACCCGCTCGCCCTCCTCGAGCTACCGGTCGCCCTCACCGCCGACCGGCCGGCCGACGCCGGTCAGGCCCTGCCCATGACCGACACGGTGCAGGCGGCGTTTCTCGCCCAGGTGCGGCGGCTGCCCGAGCCGAGCCGGCACCTGCTGCTCGTCGCGGCCGCCGAGGACACCGGTGACCGGGACGTCGTCCTGCGCGCGGCCGCCCCTCTCGGCTGCCGCCCCACCGATCTGGTGCCCGCGGAAACGGCGGGGCTGCTCCGGGTGGACAGCCGCACCGTGCGCTTCCGCCACCCCCTGGTGCGGTCAGCCGTCTACCAGGCGGCGCCGGTCAGCCTCCGCCTCGTGGTGCACACGGCCCTCGCCGAAGCCCTCGACCGGCCGGAAGACGCCGACCGGCGCGCCTGGCATCACGCCGTGGTGGCCACCGGCCCCGACGAGCAGGTGGCCGCGGAACTGGAGAGCGCCGCCCGACGAGCCACAGAGCGAAGCGGACATGCCGCCGCCGCGGCGGCCTACGAACGGGCCGCACAGCTGACCGAGTCCGGCACGCACCGGGCCCGCCGACTCGTGCTGGCCGCAGAGGCGATCGCGGAGGAAGGCGACATCGAACGCATGGTGGAGCTCGCCCGTCACGGAGCCGCGGGCACCGACGATCCCCACCTGACCGTCCGAGCCATCCGGGTTCGTGCCACCGCGGCGTTCCACCAAGGCCGGCTCCGTACGGCCTGCCAGTCGCTGACCGAGGCAGCCGAGCTCGCCCAGGCCGACGACCCGGCACTGGCCGCCCGTATGCTGCTCGACGCGGTGCACGCCGCCTGGTATCTCGGGAAGCACGAGATCGCGGACACCGCGGACCGGCTGGACGCCCTGCCGTTGCCGCCCGACGACCCACTCGCCCACGTCGCCCGCCTGCTGACCTGCGTGGTCCGGTCGGCGATCGGACAGGGGGTCCGGGACCCCGAGATCCTCACCCGACGGATCGCGGCCGCCGAACGAACCGGATTCGGCGGCCCGCACGACACGATCCTGGTCGGCGCCACCAGCCTTCAGGCCGCCGGCCACGACACCGAGGCACACAGGGTGGCCGGTGAACTGCTCGCCCAGTGCCGCGACCGCGGCTGGATCGGCCGAACGCCGCCGGTGCTGGCGTGTGCGGCCCGGGCGTCGATGTTCCTCGGCCGACACAGCGATGCCTGGGACGAGGCGACCGAAGCACTGGACATCGCGCAGGAGTTCGGGCACTGGCAGTGGACCGCCGAGGTCAGTGGCGTGCTGGCCTACCTGTCCGCGGTGGCGGGCGACGAGCGGCGCTGCCACACCTACGCCGACGACGCGCTGGCCGCGCCGGAGCCCGGCGCGGTCGCACCCGGCATGTCCTGGGCACACTGGGCACTGGCCCTGCTCGACCTCGGACACGCCCGATGGGAGTCCGCCCGCAGCCGCCTGGCCGCCCTTCACACCGGGCCGGTGAGACACCAGCTTCCCGGCCTGCGCAGCATTCCGGACCTGGTCGAGGCGATGGTACGGCTCGGCCGGCCGGCCGACGCCCACGAGCCGCTCGCACGGCTCACGGCCTGGGCGCACGATGCCGCGCAGCCGTGGATAGACGCGCACGTCCAACGCTGCCGCGCGCTGCTCGCGTCGGAAGAGGACGCGGCGGAACTGTACCGGGCCGCATTGCGGCTGCACCCCGACGACCGGCAGTTCGAACACGCGCGAACCGCTCTGCTCTACGGTGAATGGCTGCGCCGCGCGCGTCGCAAGTCCGAGGCCAGGGGCCAACTCCGCGACGCGTTGGAGACCTTCCGGAGGCTCGGCGCCGCACCCTGGGCGGAGCGCGCCCGAGCCGAGCTCGACGCGACCGGGGAAGTCGTACCGAAACCCGAGGCCGGGGGCGGGGCACTGGCCGTGCTCACCCCGCAAGAACGGAAGATCATCCGGCTGGCCGCCCGCGGTCTGTCCAACCGGGACATCGCCGCACAGCTGTTCCTCAGCCCGCGCACCATCGGTTACCACCTCTACAAGGCGTTCCCCAAACTCGGCGTCACCGCCCGAACCGAACTCGCCGCTCTCGAACTCACGGAGTCCGCACCATGACCCCGTTGCGTGACCAGACCGGGTTGGGCCCGATTTCGCGGATTACCTCCTCCCGAACGTCGGGAGGGCACAGCAGTACGGCCTGGAGAGTGACCTTCTCCTGCCCCGGGAGCACGGGCTTGCGACCGTCAGGCGTCGCCGACGAATCCTGCCCATGTCGCACGCGACACCCGTATGACGGGTCCGGCCGTTGCTTTGGAGTCCCGGATGTGGACAACTCCCGTGCCGGTGGCGACCTCGACGCAGTCGCCGCCCGCGGTTCCGCTGTAGCTGCTCTCGAACCGGCCGGCTCGCGGGCGTCGTGGGTGGAGGGGGGACGCTCATGCGTCGATCTCCTGGTGGTGCGAGCTCCGATCGGCGTGTGTGTCCCGGAAGGACTTGAATCCCCGGTAGGCCGACGCGACGAGCGCGGCGAACAGGACGTTCACGCTGAACATGAAGGTCCACTCGGCCAGGGAACCGCCGGCGCCCGCCACGGACTCCAGCGCCGAGAACAGCTCCTTGCCGGCGGGGTGGAAGACGACACACAGGAGGACGAAGAGCCAGAACGGCAGCTTCCGCAGCGGGTTGGACCATACGACGACGGCAAGGGCGAAAGCGGCTATGAGGGCGGTGAGGACATCGATTCGATCCATGTGACGATCCTTTCGTCACCAGCGCGACGCGGCGTCGACCGCCGGGAGGAACGCCGCCTAGGCCGCAGGACATAGAGCGTCGGTACGGTGCGCAGGTCCGGGCCGGGCCGGCCGACGTGGATGGACCGAGCCGGGCTGTCCCCCCCCCGGACCGGTGCCGTGAAGCAGCCGGGCCCGCACCGTACTCCCGGTCCACCCCGGCACGGACGGGTCCGACGCTTCACGAGCGTCGATTCCTCAGGGCACGGGCCTCAGCGTCCTCGGCGAGGGTTCGACGGGCACGAGCTCCAGGACGGAAACCAGGGACGCGGACGGCACCGTCCTGGTCGACGTCAGCCCGGCTCGCTCGAAGAGGTTCTCGAATTCGTCGAGGCTGCGCTCGCGTCCGGTCGACAGCGCCATCATGTTGAGGTCCATCAGCGGCTCCAGACCCGGTCTGCCCACCTCGTCCACGATGAGCTCCATCACCAGCACGCGCCCACCCGGCTTGAGCGCTTCCCGGCAGTTGCGCAGGATGCGCACGCAGGCATCGTCGTCCCAGTCGTGCAGGACGAACTTCAGCAGGTGCACGTCCCCGGACGGCACCCCCTCGAAGAAGTCACCGCCGACAAAGGTGAACCGGTCCGTGACGCCCAGGTTCGCCGCGGAGGCGTCTGCCTCGGCACCCACGTGCGGGAGGTCGAGGACCAGCCCGGTCAGTCCGGGATGCCGCCGCATGAGCGTCTGGACGAGATTCCCGCCAGCGCCGCCGACATCCACGACGACTTCGCTGCCCTCGACCTCGATCACATCCGCCAGATGGTGGGCGAGCCCCTCGGTCATGGCCGTCATGGCGTTGGTGAAAACCCCGGCTTCCGCCGGGACGGTGGCAAGCCAGTCGAAGAACGGGCTGCCGAGAGCGGCCTCCGCCTGGGTGGTGCCGGTGCGGATCGCGTCCGACAGCCGTCCCCAGGGCAGCCAGTGCGACCCGGCCCCGCCCCACAGCGCCAGGTCCCGCAGGGAACCCGGGGCGTCGGTGCGCAAGGTGTCCAGCAAGGACGTACCGACGAACCGCTTCCCGTCCGTCGACGCGGCGAGCCCCAGGGAAGCGCACGCCCGCAGGAACCGGAAGGTCGAGTCCGGGTCCAGTGACTCCGCCGCAGCCACTTCCGCAGGCGTGGCACCGCCGGTACCCAGGTGATCGGCGATGCGCAACTCGGCTGCGGTACGCACCACTTGGGTCACCCAGTACCCGGTCATCATCTGGAGCATGCGCCCCGTGTCGTCCCTGGGCGGTTCGGCGGAACCCGCCGCGACGAAATCATGCTCGAACAAAGTCATGTGCTGCGTCTTTCGATTCGGAGATGGGCGGAGCCAGGAACGTTCGACCGGACCGCCCCCGGCGGGGCGGGGCCTGCTCCGCGTCGGGTTTCACGCGTACGGCACCGTGCGTGCGGCACGGGGCCTCGCGGGGTTGTGCTCGGCTGCCGTAGGCGCCGGTTCACTCGCGGCGGCCATGCTGCGGGACCACGCGGAACCTCCGTGCTCTGCCGATGGGCGGCTGACGCGTCCGGCGGCCGGCCACCGGGGCGCGGAACGCGGTTCCGAGCCCTGCGGCCGAGCCGAGCCCGCGCCCGCCTCCCCGAGATCCTCCTCGTGAACCGGCCGACAGGCATCGACCGAACGGCCTATGTCGCTGGTCTAGCTGTTTCGGGGGGACGTGTTTCAGGGGGCTCGCTGGCGGCGCCCCCCACCCCGGACATCAGGACGACTCGTCGAGGCGGGCCGCGTGAGGGCCCGCTCCGCGACCATGGCCACCCTCGCCTGCGCCGCCGTCCTCGCCGCGGGAGGTCTCACCGCGTGCGCCGCGGCACCGGACAACGGAAGAACCCCGGCTTCCGGCGAGGCCGCACAGAGCGGTCGGCAGCAGCCTCCGGCCACCGCGACACCCCCGCCCGTACCGACGACGCGGCCGCGCCCGGCCGAGGGCGCGGACGTCTCGCCGCACCCGTACGTCGGAATGTGGGTGACGGCCGACGGGCACATCCGCCAGGAGCTGACGGCGAACGGCCGCTACGACGAGGCCCGTGGCGACCGGGAGAGCGCCTGCACGGGTTCCTACCGGGTCTCCGGGACGCGGATCGAGTACGTCGACGACACCGGGTTCGGCGCGGACGGGACGTTCGACACGGACGTACTGCACCACGGGGGCTACGTCTTCTACCGCGAGGGCAGCGACGCCCACCAGCGGAACAGGGAGCGACGACACTGACAGGGAACACCTCCGGGCCGACGCGGAGCACATCCGCGGCGGCACGGATCAAGGGCGGGCCGGCGGTGCTCACCGGCACCGCGACCGTCTCTACACTCGCGTCAATGAGGATGGTCCGACGCCGGCTGCCGCCGGCTCTGTTCGCGGTAGTGCACTCGGTGCTGTTGCTTCTCACGGTCCCGACACTTCAGGCGCCGCCGAGCACCATGGCGTGGATCACCGCCTGCTCCGCCACGGTGGTCACCGTCGTGGCGCTCGACCGACGCGACCGGACGCCGCTCGCCGCCCTCGGCGCGATTCTCCTGGTGTCCGTGCTGGGGCAGATCCTGGCACCCTCCGACATGCTGGTCCTGATACCTGGACTGGCGGTCCTGGTGGCTCTCTTCGCCGTCACCGCCCGGAGCGACTGGAGCGTCGCCCTGGGCGCGACCGCCGTCGCAGCCGTCGTCCAGCCCCTGCCCACCGCCGTACGGCACGGCTTCGGCGGTGTCTCCTTCTCCGACTGGATCATCGACGTCGGCCTCTACCTGCTGGCGGCCGCTCTCGGCGCCGGCCACCGGTACCGGCTGCGGGAGCGGCAGGCGGCGAAGGAGCGGCTGGCCCGGGCCGAGAGGGAACGGGAGCAGGCCGCCGGTGTCGAACGGGAGCGCCTGGCGGGCGAGTTGCACGACATCAGCGCGCATCACCTCACCTCGGTCGTGGTGTCCGTCGAGGCTGCCCGTCGGCTGGGTGGAAGCAGACCCGAACTGGCCGCTGAAGCACTCGAGTTCGCGAGCCGCACCGCTCGCGACACCCAGTCCGCGCTGCGGCGTCTCGTGACGGCCATGCAGATCGGCGACGCACCGGCTCCCGTGTCGATGACCGCCCCGATCGAGGCCCTGATCGCCGGCTTCGGCAGGCTGGGCCGCCCCATCTCCGTCTCCCTGCCCGCCGACCTCGCCGGCCCCGCGGCGGAGGCGGCCCACGGCATCGTCCGGGAGGCGCTGACCAATGCCCTGCGCTACGCACCGGGCGCCCCGGTCAGCGTCCGGGCGGAGAGAGCCGGAGACACCCTTCGGCTGACCGTCGACAACGGCAGGCCGCCCGGCGGCACCGGCGGCGACAGGCTGGGCCTCGGCTCCGGTCGAGGGGTGGCCGGGATGCGCCGGCGCGCCGCCGCCCTCGGAGGACAGGTGTCCGCGGAGCCCCGTCCCGACGGAGGCTGGCGCGTGCGTGCCCTGCTGCCCGACACCCCGTCCGTACGACGGCCGGTCATGGGGCGGCGACGCGACTTCACCCGCGAGCGGCGGATCGCGGACGGGGCGGTCTTCGGCTCGGCCGCCGTGGCGTCGTGGGCCTTCGCCCTGACGAACGCGAGGAACGCCGGTCACGGAGTCCCGGTGTGCCTGCTGCTCGCGCTGGTACTGGCCGTTCACGCGCTGCCGCTGTTGTGGCGACGGCGCGCTCCTTGGCTGGTCCTCGGGGCCGTCGCGGCCACCGCCCTCGTGTGGCCGGTGCTGCTTCGCGGCGATGTGCTGCCGTGGTCCACCGCGGACTCTCTCCTGGGCGGGGGAGTCGTCGAACTGGCCGCCGTCTACGCCGTCGCGGCCTACGGCCGTGCCCTGAGACCCGAGACCGCGCCCGCCGCCCGGTATGCCGGGTCTCCGGCGCCACCGATGACGTACCCGTCCGGGACCCGGCTGTCGTATCTGTCGGTTCCCGCGGCGGTCGTCTCCTTCGCGGTCTCCATGACGGCCGCTGTCGCCGTCGACGGAACGCTGTTCGGCGAGTCGACCGGTTCCCTTCTCCTCTTTCTGTTCAACGGGTTCTTCCTCTTCGTCATGCAGTTGGTCGCGCTCGGTCTGGTGTTCACGGCCGCGTGGGGGGCGGGGGCACTGATGCACGGTCGCCGCAGGCGTGAGCTGAGTCGCGAAGACGCGGCCCTCACCGCCCAGTCGGCGTATGCGGGCGAGCTGATCCACCAAGAGCGGCGACGAGTAGCCGGCGGTCTGCAGGAGACGGTGCTCCAGCAGACCACCCGAGTGATCGCCTCGGCGGAGGCGGGCAGCCTGGACGACGTCGCCGCGGCGTCGAGGGCGACGCTGGCCACCATGCGCCGACTGCTCGGGAGCCTCGACGCCGGAAAGGCGCCCACGGCACCGCTGGAGACCGCCGCGCAGGGCGCCCCCCGTACCTAGACCCCCGTACCTGGAAGGGGAGGGCCGACACGCCACTGCCCAACCCCTCCGTGGGAAGATGTGGCGCAGGCGACGGTCCCCGCGTGAGCCAGGCAAGGAGAGGCGCCATCACCATACGTGTGCTGGTCGTGGACGATCAGGCGATCGTCCGAGCGGGTTTCGCCGCGATCCTGGACGCCGAGGTCGACATGACCGTGGTCGGCGAGGCCGCGGACGGGGACGCGGCCGTGTCGATGGCGGCCGAACTCGCCCCCGACCTGGTGCTGATGGACATCCGGATGCCCGGTATGGACGGCCTGACGGCCACCCGGCTGATCACCCGTCACAGCGGTCGTAGCAGAGTCCTCGTGCTCACCACGTTCGACCTCGATGCCTACGTCTACGACGCGTTGCGTGCCGGAGCCTCCGGCTTCCTGCTCAAGGATTCCGAGCCGGACGATCTGCTGTCCGCGATACGGGTCGTCGCCTCCGGGGACGGCGTCCTCGCCCCCGCGGTCACGCGACGTCTGATAGCGGCCTTCTCCCGAGGGGCCCCGGTCCACGCGGAGGCCGCCGGAGCCGTGGACCGCCTGACCCAGCGCGAGCGCGAGATCCTGGTCCTGGTGGCCACGGGCCTGAGCAACGCGGAGATCGGAGCGCGTCTGAGGCTGGCCGTGGGCACGGTGAAGGTGCACGTCAGCGCGGTGCTCAGCAAACTGGCTCTACGGGACCGCGTGCAGGCGACCATCTTCGCCTACGAGAGCGGACTGATCCGCCCGTCGGGGACGCCCACCGCCTGAGAGGCACACCCGCACGTGCGGCGCACGGTGACCCGCCACCTCCGAGGATCGGTCCCGGCGGCCGCTCGGGTGGCGGGACGGTGATCACGACCGTGCGGACGGTGGGTGCGCGGCACCCGGGAAGCCCGCACCCGGGGGGACGGCGGCCTGGTCGCGTCCCGTCGCGGGGCCGAGAGTAGAACCATGACCGACAACGACGTGCCCAGCAACGACATGCCCAGCAACGACGTGCCCGGCGACCCGCACCCGTACGTCGGGATGTGGGTGACCGAGGACGGCTGCATCCGTCAGGAACTGCTGCCGAACGGCCGCTACGACGAGGCCCGGGGCAACCGCCGAAGCGCCTACACCGGCCGCTACACCGTCACCGGCAGCCACCTCGACTACGTCGACGACACCGGCTTCACCGCCACCGGCGATGTCCGCGACGGCGTTCTCTTCCACGAGCACCTCGTGCTCCACCGCGAGGACGCCCCGCGCGCCCGACGGGGAGCCCGGCCATGACCAGGAACCGACCGCGGGTGACCGTCGTGAGGGCGGAGCGGCGGAGAGGCGGGGCGCAGGCCGGCCGGAATCGGCCCGCCCGCAGGCGCGAAGACGCCTCCGCCCCTCGGACACCCGGGACCCGCTACTTCGTGGCCCCCTGCGCGAACCCGTTGTAGATGTAGCGCTGGAGGAAGAGGAATATCACCAGAGTGGGCACGATCACGAGAATGGCTCCGGCGGAGATGTTCTCCCAGTGCGCGCCGAACGGTCCCTTGAAGCGGAACAGGGCCGTCGACATGGTCCCGAGTTCCTCGGAGGGCATGTACAGGAACGGGATGTAGAAGTCGTTGTACGTGGTGATGCCCTTGATGATGACCACGGTGGCGATCGCCGGCTTGAGCAGCGGAAAGATGATCTTCCGGTAGATGGTGAAGGAGTTGGCGCCGTCGAGCCGCGCCGCCTCGTCGAGGGACCTGGGGATCCCGCGGATGAACTGCAGGAAGATGTAGATCGACACGATGTCGGTGCCCATGTAGAGCAGGATCGGGGCCCAGCGGGTGTCGAACAGGCCGAAGCTGTTGACGACCTGGAAGGTGGCGACCTGGGTGGTCACGGCCGGCACCAGGGTGGCGATCAGGAACAGCGCCATGACGAGCTTCTTGAAGCGGAAGTCGAAGCGGTCGATGGCGTACGCCGTCATGGAGCCGATGATCACGGTTCCGGTGATGGAGAACAGCAGGATGAAGGCCGTGTTGCCGAAGGCCGTCAGCATGTGGCCGTCGGTGAACGCGGTGGCGTAGTTGGAGAAGTTCAGCCAGTCGTCCGGCAGGGACAGGGCGCCCTGTCCGTCGGAGATCTCGCCGTAGGACTTCAGTGAGGTCAGGAAGACCACGAGGAGTGGGACCAGGACGACCAGGGAGGCGACGATCAGCGACAGGTAGGTGAGCGCGGTGCCGACGCGGAGGCGCCGGCGGGGCCGGTCCTGGGCGGGGGCGGTGATGGTCATACGAGGTCCACCTTCTCGTCGGGCACGATGCGGCGCTGGATCCAGGTGATCAGCAGGATGATGACCAGCAGCACCACGGCGCACGCGGACGCCAGGCCGGTCTTGTTGAACTGGAAGGCGAACTTCACCGTCTGGATGACGAAGGTCGAGGTCTCGGTCGCGCCGCCGGTCATGATGTACGGGATCTCGAAGACGGACAGTGAGCCGGAGATCGCCAGGATGACGCTGAGGCTCAGCACCGGGCGGATACTCGGCGCGATGATGTGCCGGAACTGCTGCCACCGGGTCGCGCCGTCGAGTTCGGCGGCCTCGTAGAGCTCGCCGGGGATCGACTGGATCGCGCCGAGGAACAGGACGAAGTTCAGTCCGGTGAAGCGCCACACGGACACGCCCGCGAGCGAGGTGTTGGCGGACTCGGGACTGCCCAGCCACGCGTGGTCGGGGTCGGCGCCGAACCAGGACAGGACCGAGTCGAGGGTGCCACCGTCCTGGAAGAAGTACAGGAAGACGAAGCCGATCGCGACCCCGTTGATCAGGTAGGGGAAGAACAGGATGCCCTTGAACAGGTTCCTGAAGCGCAGGTCGAAGCTGAGGACCGCCGCGAAGTAGAGGGCGACGACGATCTGTACGGCGGACGCCGCCAGGTAGTAGAGGCTGACCGCGAAGACCTTGAAGAGTTCGGGCCGGGTGAACAGCTCGGTGTAGTTCTCGCCGCCGACGAAGTTCCGGTCGGGGCTGACGCCGTCCCAGTCGGTGAAGCTGTAATAGATCATGTTTCCCACCGGCACGTAGGTGAACGTGACCAGCAGGACGAGAGGGGCCAGAAGGAACAGCCACGGGGTGATACGGCGCGACGGCCGGTCACGCCACGAGGCGGCACCCGGCGTGCGGCGCCGGGAGTGACTCTTGCCGGTCCGGCCCGGCTCGGCGGCCGGAGCGGGCGGGGATGCGGTGGATGCGGTGCGGGTCATTGCGGGGCCAGGGCCTTTCGTCGTCCGCTGAGGGCACTGGGGCGGGGGCCCCTCCCGTCGGCGGGGAGGGGCCCGGCTGGAAGCCGGATCAGGAGCCGGCCATCTGCCTGGCCTCGGACCAGCGCTTGTTCAGCTCGTCGAAGTAGCCGTCGAGCGACCCGTCCACGGCACCGCGGGCGATGTCGATCAGCTTCTGGCGGTAGTCCGGCTTGGCCAGGCCGATCTCGGAGGCGTTGTCGATGGCGTTGACCTCGGCGGTCTTCGCCTCGGAGCGCTCCACCATCTTGACATCGTTGTCAACGTAGCCCTTGAGGGTGGCGGGCATGGCGTCGGCCTTCAGGGCGGAGACGGCGCCCTCCTTGGCCGAGTAGCCCGACTCCTCGGTGAACCAGTCGATCCAGGCCCGGGCCGCGCTCTTGTGGTCGGAGTGGATGTTGACGGCCTGCTGGTAGTCGGAGACCAGGGTCGCGCAGAACGTGCCGCCCGTCTGCGCCGGCACGGGCATGAAGCCGATGTCGTCGGGGTTCTGGCCGGCCTTCTCGGCCGCGTCCCGGAACTGGTTGATGGCCCAGGAGCCGAGCATCATGCTGCCCACCTCACCCTTGGCCAGCTGGGTCTTCGAGCTCTCCCAGTTGGTGGTGGCCGGGTCCTTCTCCGACAGCTTCTCGTGCACGATGTCGTGGAGCAGGGTGTCGAGCACGTTCAGCTCCGTGCCCTTCTCCCAGGGCTTGTCCATCGCGGCCAGCTTGTCCGAAGCCCGGGTGTCGCAGCCGACCGACCCGACGCTGTTGGTCCAGGGGCTGCTGAGCGGCCAGCCGTCCTTGAAGTTGGTGTAGTAAGGGGTGGCGTCCGTCTTCTCCTTGACGGCCTTCAGGTCTGCCATGAACCGCTGGGTCGTCGTCGGCCATTCGGTGATGCCGGCCTTCTCCCACACCGCCTTGTTGTAGACGAAGCCGTTGGCGGTGCCGAAGGTGGCGATCCCGTAGGTCTTGCCGTCGACGTCGGTCTTGTCGGTGAAGCGGTAGGTGCTCTTCATCGTCGACGTGTCGCCGAGCGGTGCGAAGAACTTGGGGTAGTCGCCCTTGGCGATCACCGCGGGGATGAGCAGGACGTCGCCGTAGTCCTCCGTGTTCATACGGATCTTCACCTCACCCTCGTAGTCGGTGAGGCCCTCGAACTTGACCTTCACCTCGGGGTAGGTCTTGTTGAACTCGGCGGCGTACTTCTTCATCGTCCCGTCCTGGATCAGGTCGGTGCGATTGGTCAGGACGGTGATGTCCCCCGAGACGCCCTCCGGGTTCACCGGCGCGGCGGCGGTCTCGTCGGCGTTCGGGCTCCCGCCCCCGCCACACCCCGCGACGGTCAGCATCGCGGTGGTCAGCAGAGCGACGCCCAGCGTCCTCTTCCCCATGTGCCCAGCTCCTTCCAAGGATTACGGCTCGGGCTGCGGTGGTTGTCGGCGACTATGTCAGGCGTCCTTGAACCGGTAAAGCTAAGCGTCGCACCGCGATACTTAATCGTTACCCGCGGTGAATGGCTGCGCCGGATGCCGCTGGTACTTACTGTGGCGTGGCGGTGGATCTTGTCAAGAGAGGTGGGCTAGACCGGTTCACTTGTGTGAGGTTAGGTTAGGCCGCGTCGCACATGTAACGGGGCCCGTCCCGCCTAAAGGAGCCGCACATGAGGGAAGTCGTCCAGCTCACCGAGGACTGGAGCCTGCGCCACGGCGAGAGCCTGCTGCCCGCCCAGGTCCCCGGCTGTGTCCACACCGATCTGCTCACGGCCGGCCTGATCCCGGACCCCTTCCTCGGCGTCAACGAGCCGGAGGTGGCGTGGGTCGGACAGCGTGCCTGGACCTATGTCCGGGACGTGGCGGCCACCGACACCGCCGAGGAGGGCCACGAGCGGACCGATCTGGTCTTCGACGGACTCGACACGGCCGCGACCGTCACCCTGGACGGGCGGGAGCTGGGACGCACCCGCAACATGCACCGCCACCACCGATTCGACGTCACCGGTCACCACGGCCTGCTGAAGGTGGACTTCGCCTCCGCCTACGACGAGGCCGCGTCGGTACGGGCACTGACGGGTGAACGCCCCAACGTCTACCCGGAGCCCTTCCAGTACATCCGCAAGATGGCGAGCAGCTTCGGCTGGGACTGGGGCCCGACACTGGTGACCGCCGGAATCTGGCGTCCGGTCCGGCTGGAGCGCTGGTCGACGGCGAGACTGGCCGGGGTGCGTCCCCTGGTGACGGTCGAGGGCGCTACCGGCCGGGTCGAGGTGCGCGTCGAGGTCGAGCGCACGGAAGCGGGCACGGACCGTTCTCTCACCGTCCGGGCCACCGTCGCCGGTGTCGAGGCCCACGCGGCCGTCGACGGCACGCGGGCCGTGCTGACACTCGACGTACCCGACGTCGCCCTGTGGTGGCCACGCGGCTACGGCGCGCAGCCGCTCTACGACCTGGAGGTGGTGCTGGTCGAGGACGGGCCGGAGACGGAGCCGCTGGACTCCTGGCAGCGGCGCATCGGTTTCCGGAACGTGGAACTGGACCGCTCCGCGGACGAGCACGGCACCGGATTCACCTTCGTCGTCAACGGCGTACGCGTCTTCGTCCGAGGTGTGAACTGGATCCCTGACGACGTCTTCCCCTCCCGGATCACACCCGAGCGGTATCGCACGCGGCTGCGTCAGACGGCCGAGGCGGGCGTGGACCTGGTGCGGATCTGGGGTGGCGGGATCTACGAGGACGACGCCTTCTACGACGCCTGCGACGAGCTGGGCCTCATGGTCTGGCAGGACTTCCTCTTCGCCTGCGCCGCCTACCCGGAGGAGCAGCCGCTGCGCGGAGAGGTGGAGGCCGAGGCCCGCGACAACGTTGTCCGGCTGATGCCGCACCCGAGCCTGGTCCTGTGGAACGGCAACAACGAGAACCTGTGGGGCTTCCGCGACTGGGACTGGGAGCCCGGACTCGCCGGCGACTCATGGGGCGGCGGCTACTACCTGGACCTGCTGCCACGCGTCGTCGCCGAACTCGACCCGACCCGCCCCTACACGGCGGGCAGCCCCTGGTCCGGCTCCTGGGACCACCACCCCAACGACCCCGCCCACGGCACCCACCACTCGTGGGAGGTCTGGAACCGCCGGGACTACGCCGAGTACCGCGACTCGGTGCCCCGCTTCGTCTCGGAGTTCGGCTGGCAGGCACCGCCCGCCATGGCGACCCTGCGGCGGGCGCTGCCCGGCGAACGACTCGCTCCCGACTCGCCCGGCATGCTGCACCACCAGAAGGCCGAGGACGGCAACGGCAAGCTGAACCGCGGCGTGGAACGGCATTTCGTCCTGCCCGAGGACGACTTCGACCGCTGGCACTACCTCACCCAGGTCGTGCAGGCCCGCGCGATCGCCGCCGGTATCGAGCACTGGCGTGCGCACTGGCCGGTGTGCGCCGGCACCGTCGTCTGGCAGATCAACGACTGCTGGCCGGTCAGCTCCTGGGCCGCCATCGACGGCGACGGAAGGCTCAAGCCCCTCTACCACGAGCTGCGCCGCGTCTACGCGGACCGGCTCCTCACCCTTCAGCCGGGCACCGACGGGCCGGTGCTCGCCGTCGTCAACCAGGCTGGCGAGCCGTGGCAGGCGCCCGTCACACTGCGCCGGATGCGGGCGGACGGCACCGAGGCGGCGAGCCTGGTCCTCGACGTGGCCGTCGGCCCCCGGTCGGTGCACCGGCAGAGTGTGCCCGAGGAACTGGTACCGGACGAGCGGTCGGGCAAGGAGTTCCTCGTCGCCGACCACGGCGGCCTGCGCGCGCTGCACCTTCCCGTGCCGGACAAGGACTTCGCGTATCCGGTTCCGCGTTACGACGTGGCCGTGGAGTCCCCCGTCGGGGGTGATACGGGTAGTGTCGAGGTCGTGGTGACAGCACACACTCTGGTACGCGACCTTCTCCTGCAGGCCGACCGGCTCGGCCCGGACGCGGTCTGCGACAGCGGACTTCTCACCCTCCTCCCCGGAGAACGGGCCCGCCTTCGGGTCACGGGGGCCGCCGAGGCCGGAGCCAACGCCGTGCGCGCCGCGCTGTACTGCGTGGAACCGGCGTGAGCGCACCGTCCGAGCGCGTCACCATCAAGGACGTGGCCGCCGTCGCGGGCGTGTCCAAGGGTGCCGTGTCCCTGGCGTTCAACCACAAGCCGGGTGTCTCCGAGCCCACCCGGGAGCGGATCTTCGCGGCGGCGCGGCAACTGGGCTGGGCGCCGAACTCCTCGGCCCGCAGCCTGTCCCGGCAGTCGGTCGACACCGTCGGGCTGGCCATCTGCCGGCCGGCCCGACTGCTGGGCCTGGAGCCCTTCTACATGGAGTTCATCTCCGGCATCGAGAGCGTGCTGGCCGAGCGGGACTGCTCGTTGCTGCTGCGGCTGGTCGACTCGCTGGAGGAGGAGATCGGCCTGCAGGAGCGCTGGTGGAGGGAGCGGCAGATCGGCGGCTCGATCCTGGTCGACTTCCACCGGGAGGACCCGCGTGTCGAGCCGCTGCGGAAGCTGGGCCTGCCCGCCGTGGCGGTCGGACACCCGTCCCTGACCGGAGGCTTCCCCTCGGTCTGGACCGACGACGCCGCCGCCGTCGGCGAGGCGGTGCGTTATCTGGCGGCGTTGGGACACCGGCGCATCGCACACGTGGGCGGCCCCCGCGGCCTGGGACACAGCGCCATCAGGACGACCGCCTTCGAACAGACCATGAGGGAACTCGGCCTCGAGAGCGGCCCGCACGCGGAGACGAGCTTCTCGGGCGACGAGGGAGCACGCGCCACCCGCTCCCTGCTGCTGGCCCGGGAGCGGCCCACGGCGATCCTCTACGACAACGACATCATGGCGGTCGCCGGACTCGGCGTCGCCGCCGAGATGGGCATCTCGGTGCCGGACGACCTGTCGCTGCTGGCCTGGGACGACTCCCAGCTGTGCCGACTGACCCATCCGACGCTGTCCGCGATGAGCCACGACGTGCACGGCTTCGGGGCCCAGGTCACCCGCGTGCTGTTCGAGGTCCTCGGTGGCCGGGAGGTCGCCTCCCAGCCGGTGGCGACACCGTCCCTCGTCCCGCGCGCCTCGACCGCGTCACCTCGTTCCTAGGAACGCGGAGGGCTGAGGGGCGCGGACGTGTGGGGGGCGCGGCAGGAT
>NZ_JARVKY010000020.1 GCF_029813785.1 Streptomyces sp. DH41 | reverse complement strand
CCACGAGCGGCCCGCAACGCCCCCTTACCACGTCAGCCGCGTACCGTCCCGAAGCGGATGCCGTACGCGGCCTCAGGGTGCATCGTCGCCAGCATCCGCTCCCCCTCGGCCGCGACCTCGTCCCGCGCCGCCCTGGTGAGGTCGTCGAAGGCCTCGACGACGAGGGTGTCGTCGTCGAGCTTCCACAGTCCGGCCACGAAGCCGTCGACGAGCAGGACGCGGTGGGCCATGTTCTTCGTCCAGGTACGGCCCTTGTGTTCGGGCGGGACGACGCGGGTGCGGTCGGCGTGGGAGAGGAGCAGGTTGTCGAACTCGGGCAGGTAACGCGGCGGGGCGGGGGTGTCCGGGTCGGGACGGGGCGCGCCGGGGAGGTCGAAGAGTTCGGCGCCGTCCGGCCCTCGGAAGGTGACGAGCCGGGGGCGCAGCCGTTCGAAGACGTCCCGGAGCCGGGTCAGGCCCGCCCAGGTCTGCATGTCCATCACGGAGGCGGGACCGAAGGCGGCCAGGTAGCGCAGCACGGTGTCGTCCATCGCGGGCGCCGGCCGCGCGGGGCGTCCGAGCCAGTGCTCGGCGGTGGTGAGCGTGACCTGACCGCTCCTCCCCCACAGCCCGCGCGGGGTCACCTGCACGAGCGGGAGCCGGCAGCGGGCGGCGACGGTCAGGGCCCGCGGGTCGGTGTCGGGCCATGCGGCGAGGAGTGCCTCGCGCAGTTCTCCCATGGTGCGCGGCGTGTCCTCGACCAGTTCGCGGGCGAGGACCGCGAGCCGGTCCAGGTCGACGCCCGCGAGACCCTTGCGGAAGTTCCCCAGCTCGCGGTCCCGGGCGGCCTGCACCAGTGGCCGCAGGGTGAGGCAGTCCTCGGCGGTGTGGGTGTGGATGGTCGAGCGCATGGTGACGAGGCGGGCGACCCGGCGGTCGGCCATCGGCGCGGAGAGGTCGTCGGGCGTGAAGCCCTCGAGGCGGGCGGCGAGCGCGTAGTACGGCGGCTTCACGTTCTGCGCCTGGAGCCCGACGAGACGCGCGACGGCGGCCTCGGCGGGCATCGTCGCGCGGCGCAGCAGCAACTGCCGGGCCAGGGTGGCGCGGCCCAGGGCGCGGGTGCCGAGGACGGGGGCCGTCGTTCGTGCCTTGGTCGTCATGCTGTGCACGGTAGCGGCGGTCGCGGACAGCTTCTGGCCGCGAGAACGGTGCGTGGTGTCGCCGTTTCAGCCACCGGCACGGTGTGAACCGCCCTCGGTCCCCTCGCAGGTGCGCCGGAAGCTGAGCTGGGGGAGAAGGTCGTGCCAGGTGGCCGGGGTGAGGTCGCCGCCGGTGCGGGCGCAGATGTGACGGGCCGCCCGGTCCGTGTCGAGCGTCCAGAGTCGGGCCGTGAGGTCGTGGCTCGCGGAGGCGAGGCTGTCGCCGTCGGGGCTGAACGCGACCGAGGTGACCGTCTCCAGGTGGCCGCCGAGTTCGTGTCCGAAGGGTTCGGCGCGGGCGGGGTCCGCGACGTCCCACAGCCGTACCGCGTGGTCCTCGCCGCCGCTGGCGAGGGTGCGGCCGTCCGGGGCGAAGGCCACGGAGGTGACGCCGCCGCGGTGCCCGGTCAGTTCCTCGCCCAGCGGGCGGGCCCGGCCGGGGTCCGTGACGTCCCACAGCCGTACCGTGCGGTCCCGGCCGCCGGTGGCGAGGGTGTGGCCGTCGTCCGGGGAGAAGGCCACCGAGTTGACCCAGTCGCCGTGGGCGGTGAGGGGTTCGCCCACGGGACGGGCCCGGTCGCGGTCGCTCACGTCCCACAGGCGGGCCGTCTTGTCCTGACTGCCGGTGGCGAGGGTGCGGCCGTCCGGCGCGAAGGCCACGGAGGTGATCCAGTCCGTGTGGGCGACCAGGGGCTCGCCGACCGGTCGTAGGTCGCCCCGGCCGCGTACGTCCCACAGCCGGACCGTGCCGTCCGCGCCGCCGGTGACGAGGGTGCGGCCGTCGGGGGCGAAGGCGACGGTGAGGACACCGCCCGGGTGCGCGTCCGGGAGGGTGCCGGCGGGCGCCGGGCGGGTCGGTTCGGAGACGTCCCACAGCCGTACGGTGCCGTCCTCGGCACCGGCGGCGACCGTGCGGCCGTCCGGGGCGAAGGCCGCGGCCAGTACGGGGGCCTCGTGGCCGGTGAGGTGACGCGGCAGCGGACGGGGGTGCTCCGGCCGGCGGACGTCCCAGAGCCGGACCAGGGCGTCGTCCGTGCTGGCGGCGGCGAGCAGGCGGCCGTTCGGACCGTACGCCACGGAGGTGAGCGGGTTGGTGAAGTCGGTGAGGACGTTCTCCGGCAGATGCCAGACGCGGACGCTGCGGTCGGCGCCGGTGGTGGCGAGGGTGCGGCCGTCGGGGGCGAACGCCAGGTCCCACAGGCCCTCCGTGTGCCCGGTCAGCGGTTCGCCCACCTGCTGCGGATACTCGGGATTGGCCACGTTCCACAGGACCACGGTGTCGTCCTGCCCGGCGGTGGCCAGCGTGTGTCCGTCCGGGCTGAAGGCCACGCCCCACACGGCGGCGGAGTGCGCGGTGAGCGGATCGCCCAGCGGGCGGGGGCCGTCCGTGCCGGACGCCTCCCACAGGCGCACCGTCTCGTCGTAGCCGGCGGTGGCCAGGGTCCGGCCGTCCGGGGAGAACGCCACCGACCAGACGGCCTCCTCGTGTGCGCGCCGCGGCTCGCCGAGCGGGGTCATCCCGTCGGCGCCGTCCAGTCGCCACATGCGTACGGTCCCGGTGTGGCCGGCCGTGGCGAGGGTGCGGCCGTCCGGGGCGAAGGCGATGTCGCGGACGCTGCGGGCGTCGGCGCGGGCCGGCTCACCGAGCGGTTCGGGCCGGGCCGGGTCGCGCACGTCCCACAGGCGGGCGGTGCCGTCGTCGCCGGCGGTGGCGAGGGTGCCGCCGTCCGGGGCGAAGGCGACGGTGACGACGGACTGCCCGTCGTGGCTGACCAGGGGCCGGCCCACGGGTCGCGGCCGCGCGCGGTCGCGTCGTACGTCCCACAGCCGGATGGCCCCGCCGTGCCCGGCCGCCGCCAGCAGGGTGCCGTCGGGCGAGTACGCCACGGCGCCCACCGGACCGCCGGTGATGCGCAGCGGCTCACCGAGCGGCTCGCCCGCATCCGCTCCCGCCGTGTCCGCACCCGCCGCGCCCGGTCCCGCCGTGTTCCACAGTCGTACGGTGCCGTCGTGGCCGCCGCTGGCGAGGGTGCGGCCGTCGGGGGCGAACGCCACGGCGCTGCCGATGTCCTCGTGCCCGGGCAGCCGGGTGGACAGCACCCGGCCCGCGTCCGTGGTGAGCCGGGTGCGCAGGTCGGGGGTGGCGCGCATGCCGAGCGCGGCGACGTCGAGCCGGGCGGTCAGCGCGGTGTTGGTGCCGCGCAGCCGGTCGGCCTCCGCGGTGATCCGGCCGAAGACGGCGTCGTCCCGCTCGGCCTGCGCCGTGGCCCGTGCCCGCAGGGCGACGACGGCGGTGCCCGAGGCGACCAGTACCAGCAGGGCGAGGGCTGCCGACAGGCTCCGCCGGAGCCATACCCCGCGACGCCGCCTGCCCATCGAGGCGGCCAGGAACTCGCTCTCCACCGCAGTGAGTTCCGTACTCCGGTGGTCCTGCGGGAAGGCGTCGTGGGCGGCGGACAGGCGCGAGCCCGCGTAGAGCGCGGCGTTCTCCCGGCCGAGGGCCAGCCAGGTGCGGGCGGCTTCGGAGAGCGCCCGGTGGACGCGCAGCCGGTCGCGCTCGGCGTCGATCCAGCCGCGCAGCCGGGGCCAGGCCGTGATGAGGGCCTCGTGGGCCAGTTCGACGGTGCCGTCGTCGAAGGTGAGCAGCCGCGCCCTCACCAACCGGTCCAGCACGGCACGGGTGCCGTCCGGGTCGCCGAGGTCGAGTTCCGCGTGCTCGGCGGGCCGCCGGGTGTCGGGGGTGCCGTCGCCCGGCGCGACGAGCCGCAGCAGGACGCGGCGGGCCAGGTCGGCCTGGGACGCGGTGAGTTCGCCGTACACCTCCTCGGCGGTGCGGACGACGGCGCCGCGCAGCCCGCCGGCCGCCTCGTACGCGGACTCGGTCAGGGTCCGGCCGGTGCGGTGCCGCCAGGTCTCCAGCAACGCGTGCGACATCAGCGGCAGCCCACCCGGCGCGTCCTCGACCTCGTCGATCAGCCGTGCGGTCAGGGCGCGTTCGACGACGAGTCCGGCCGCGGCGGCCGGCCGGACGACGGCCTCCCTCAGCTCCTCCCGGCCCATCGGACCGGCGAGCAGGGTGGCGTCCTGCAACGCGGCCGTCAGACCGGGGTGTTCGGCGCACCGTCCCAGGAAGTCGGCGCGTACGGCGATCACCACCCGCAGCGAGCCGCCGGGGGCGGTGGCGTCGAGCAGCCGGTCGACGAAGGCGTTCCGTTCGGCCGGGTCCGCGCAGAGGGTGTACAGCTCCTCGAACTGGTCGACGATCAGCCAGGTGTCCGCGTTCGTGTCCGGCACGGGGACCAGCCGGTCCGCGTGCGTGCGCCACGGGTTCGCGCCGGGGGTGAGGACGCGTACGGCCGCCGGTGGGGCGGGGGCGTCCGGGCCGGTCCCTGGTGCGCGCAGGTGCGGGATCAGGCCGGCTCGCAGCAGGGAGGACTTGCCACTGCCGGAGGGGCCGAAGACGGCGGTGAAGCGGTGCCGGCGGGTCAGCCCGGTCAGCCGGTCCACGAGCCGGTCGCGTCCGAAGAACAGGTCGGTGTCGTCCGGTTCGTACCGCGCCAGGCCCCGGTACGGCGGTCGCGCGTCCTCGTCCGCGGCCGCGAGGGCGGCGGCCTCCGTGCTCGTCTCGCGCCAGCGCCGCTCCCACTCCTGCGGGTCACCGCCGCAGACCTCGACGTAGGCGAGGGTGACCGCGAGGGTGGGGAGCTGCCGGCCGGCCGCCGCCTGGGACAGGGCGGTCACCGAGAACGGGACCTTCTCCGCCATCGTCCGGTACGTCGGACGCCCCACCGACTCCCGCAGGGCGCGGAGTTCCGCGGCGAACCGCTGCACCGGTCCGGCCCCCGGGTCGACCTGCCGCTCCCGGCGTCCCACTCCGCGTCCGCTCACGTGTCGCCGCCCACCCCGTTGTCGCTCTCGGTCTCCGTCCGGGCGCCCACGGTAGGGACCCGCCGGACGGGGCGGCAAGCGGACAGGTGTTCACCGGGGGGTGGCGCACGGGGAGTTCACGGCGCCTTCACCGGGGTTCCGCATCGTGGCGCGCCCCTTTCACGCCCTTTCGTGCTCCTTTCATGCTTCTTCCGTGCTCCTTCCATGCCGTTCGGCATTGTTCAGTGCCGCGTCCGGGCTGCTGAACAACGGTGCACCGGGGTGGAATCGGTGGCCGGGGGAGTGCGGGGCGGCGCGACCGCCGTGTCCGTGACGGCCGCGCCACCCCGCACCCGTTTCGCCCCGCTTCGGGGAAAGGCACATGAAGGAAGTGATCCGATGACTCCCGGCATCGTCCGCCGACCGGCGAGCGTCACCCTGGCCGTGGTCCTGCTGGTGCTGGGGACGCTGAGCGCGGTGGTCGCTGGGACGGCCGATCAGCACGAGAAGGGGCAGACGCTGATGCCCGCCCTTTGGCTGGCCTGTGTCTGGTTCGCGGTGCGGGCGGGCCGCGGGCGGCGGACCGCGCGCACCACGGCCGCCTGTCTGACCGTGCTGACCCTGCTGCTGGCGGCCCCGTTCGCCCTCGTCGACCCGCTGTACGGCGGCCTCATCCTCCTGGTGGCCGCCGTTCTCGCGGTCCCGGGACTGTTCCTGCTGTACGCGCCCGCCGGCGAGGCGTACGTCCGCTCACGGCAGGGCGGCGAGAGGAGCGAGACATGACCCACCCGCCGTACGACGGACCGGAGTACTCCGAGTCCGAGTCTCCCGGCCCGGACTGGCCGCCCGCGCCGCCCCGGGAACCCCGGGAACCCCGGGAGCCCGATCCGCTCGCCGTCGCCGTCGGCAACGCCTCGCTGCTCGGCGCGGGCTACCTGATCATGGGGCGCCTGGGGCTGTTCTGGGGCGCCGCGGTGGTCACCGTCCCGCTGGTGTGGCTGGTGGCCGCGAAGGCCGAGACGTGGTGCGAGCTGGTCCTGCTGCTGTGGTGGACGGTGGTCGTCGCCCACGGCTGGCGGCTGGCACGGCGGCACCCGGCGGCGGGCCCCCGGCGCGGACAGCGGGTGCTCGCGCTCGCCCTCGCCCTCCCGGTGCTGGTGACCGCCGGGTGGCTGCGGTTCGACGCCCACGGGATCGAGGACGCCGTCGAGGAGGCCCGCGAGGACGGGGACTGCGTGGCCGTGGTGGCCGCCCAGGAGCGGGTGGGGTTCGGCCACCGGCTGGCCGCCGCTCCGGTGGCCGCCCGGGGTGACACCGTGGTCGAGGCCTGCGAGCGTCTGGACGCGGCCGCGGGTTATCTGAGCGGCGGGCTGACCGGTGACCTCGACATGTTGAAGACCGGCTTCGGCCGGCTCGGCACGGTCCTCGGCGAACCCGGCAACGAGCGGACGGTCGAGGCGACCCTGAAGCACTTCCTCGGACAGCTGCCCACCGAGGACGGCTGCCGGACCGTACGGATCGCGGACTGGCTGCGGGACCGCGAGAGCGGCCCCGAGGACCTGAGCGACCCCTCGTCCGCCACCGCGGCACGCATAGCGCCCGAGGCGCTCATGGAGTGCGGTGACACCCTCATGACCGACGAGGAGTGGGCGAACGCGCGCGACCGCTACCGGCGACTGCTCGACGAACACCCCGCAGACGAGCGCGCGGAGGCCGCCCGCGAGGGCGTCAGGAAGGCCGGTCTGGCCATCGAACTGGACAACGTCCAAGACCTGGTGACGGCGGCGGACGACATGAACACCGGGTACTGCCGGAAACCGGCGAAGTACTCGCAGGCCCCCGCCTACCGCAAGGGCACCAATCGGGCCCTGTTCGTGGGCGACAGCGAGTACACGGACAAGCTGCCGGACGGCTGGCACGCCACCGACGCGGCCAAGGCGGCGCTGGTGGTGTGCGTGGACTCGGCGGGCATGGGGAACACCGTCGAGACCTGCCAGTACCGGGACCACGACGAACGCATCCGCAGCATCACCTTCCACCAGGTCGAGGTCCGGGTGAAGGCCTACGCGCTGCGGACCGGGAAGCTCGTGACCGACCGCAAGCTGCAGATCAGCGGCTCCAGCTGCCCGTACTTCATCTCCTACTACGGCAGTCCGCCGTCGCGGCGGTCCGTCACGCCGACGGACGCGGACGTGCGCGACGCCTTCGGCCCGGTGGTGAAGCGCTGACCGCGGCGCCCGCCGGTGACCGGTGATTGCCGGGCCGCCGTCGGGGCACCCGGGGACACTGTGCGCGGACGAGACAAGACCCTGGTGACCGGCTGGTTCAGCTTCCTGCACGGGGAGGCGACCGCCGGGGACGTGCTGGCGCTGCGGCGGGTGGAGGAGGTGCTGCGGGGCGCGGGGCTCCCCTACGACGTCGTATGGAGCCCTGGGTTCCGGGCGGACGCGCTCCACTTCGCGGACCTGGACCCGGCGGCGTACTCCCGGCTGGTCTTCGTGTGCGGGCCGGCGCACGGGCCGCAGGTCGAGGAGTTGCACCAGCGGTTCGCGCACTGTGTGCGGGTCGCCGTCGGAGTCTCCGTCGTCGACCCCGGCTCCCCCGCCGTCACCGGCTTCCACCGGGTGCTGGCCCGGGACGCCGCCGGCGCCGTGCCGACCCCGGACCTCGCCGCCCGCGCGCCCGCGCTGCCCGCCCGGCCGGTCGTCGGGGTGATCCTCACCCACGGGCAGCACGAGTACGGGGGGCAGCGGCGGCACGAGGAGGTCGCCGCGGGGCTGACGGGCTGGCTGGCCGGCAAGGACTGTGCCCGGCTGGAGCTGGAGACGCGGCTCGACGCGCACGACTGGCGGCTGTGCGGCACGCCGGCCCAGCTGGAGGCCGTACTGGCCCGGCTGGACCTGGTCGTCACCGACCGGCTGCACGGCCTGGTCCTGGCGCTGCGGGCCGGGACGCCGGCGCTGGCGGTGGACCCGGTCACGGGCGGTGCGAAGGTGACGGCGCAGGCGCGAGCCTGCGGCTGGCCGGCGCTGGTGGCCGCCGAGCGGCTGACGGAGGGCGTACTGGAGCACTGGTGGGACTGGTGCCTGACCGATGGGCGGGAGGAGGCCGGGCGGATCGGCACCGGGTTCCGGTCGGCGGAGCCGGTCGCGGACGCCGCGGACACTCTCGTGGCGGCGCTGGGAACACGCCCGGCCGGTTAGTCCCCGGGCCGCGCGGGCACTCGGTCGCCCGTCGGTCCGCCCCCGGGAGGAGACATCGTGAGCATCGGCCGACTCCCCGATCACGAGCAACGCATACTCGACGAGGTGGAACGGGCGCTGCGCCGCGACCGCCGGCTGGACCGGCGCCTGCGCACGCTGCGACTCGGCCGCCGCCCCGACCTCACCCGCGTGGCGGCCTACGCCCGCACACCCTGACCGTCCTCCTGCTGCTCACCTTGTCGGTCACCCTCATGGTGACCGGCATCGTCACATCCCGCCCCGGTGTGATCTGGGCCTTCGCGGCGGTGTGGCCGCCGACGCTGTTCGCGGCGTTCCGGCTGCTGTGCAGGTGGACGGAGGGCTAGGTGTGTTGACCGTCCGGGTCGGGCCGACCCCGCGTCCCCTCGGCGTGGGGTCGGCCCGTGTCGTGGGCGGCGGCACGGTGGGCGGCCATGTCAGCCGGTGCGGGCGTCAGCCCGTGTAGCTGCGGGCCGTCGAGTCGCGCTGGGCGGGTTCCAGTGAGCGCAGGCGGGCCTCGACCTCCGGCGGCAGCACCCGGCGTTCGCGCAGCACCCACGGCAGGGCGGCCGTCGCCTCGGCGAACGCGCGCAGGGACGCGGTGTCGCGCGGGACGGTGCGGGCCAGGTGGAGGGTACGGCGCAGGGCCGGGCCGGCCGGGCGGCGCAGCCACGTGAACCACAGGGTGTTGCGGATGCCGTGCGCCCGGCGCAGCGTCGAGTCCCGGACGGCGGAGGGGTGGTGATGGATGGTCAGGTCGTCGGCGTACGTCAGCCACCAGCCGTTCGCCGCCAGGTCGGCGGCGAGCAGCTCCTCCTCGCCGCCCAGCCACAGCCGGGGGTGGAAGCCGCCCGCGGCCCGGAAGGCGTCGGTGCGCAGCACGGTCGCGGCGGCCAGGAAGGAGCCGAGGGCCGGCCCCGGGAGCCAGTCGGGGCGGGGCACGGGCGAGTCGCGCAGTTCCTTGACGATCGGGTCCTCGGTGCCGTCGGGTTCGACGAGGATGCGTGCGGTGACCGAGCCGACCGCCGGGTACCGGTCGAGCAGGTCGGCGGCGCCGGACAGGGAGCCCGGCGCCCACCAGGAGTCGTCGTCGCAGAAGGCGACGTAGGGCGTGTCGACCTGGCGGACCGCGAGGTTGCGGCCGACGGCACCGAGGTTGCGGCCGGGGCGCAGGAGCCGTACGTCCGGGTGGTGGCGGGCGACGGCGGAGGCGGTGCCGTCGGTGGAGTCGTTGTCGGTGACGATCACCGGGGGCTTCTCGGGGAGTTCGGCGAGGCGGTCCAGGGTGCGCAGGAGTTCGGGGCACCGGTTGTGGGTGATGACGACGACGGTGGTGCGGAGGTCGGTCATGACGTCGCTCCGTTCGCCGTGTCCAGGAGGCGGGCGGCGCGCTCGACGTGCGGGGGCAGTGGCCTGCGGGCGCGCAGGGCGGCGGGCAGGCGGGTGAGTGTCTCGCGCAGGGCGCGCCGGGCGTGCGGGTCGCGGCGGGCGTCGGCGGCGAGGGCGCGGGTGCGGGCCAGCGCGTGCGGGAGCGGGCGGCGCAGCCAGGCGGTGAGGAGTTCGTTGCGGCGTACGACGGCCGGGCGGTCGGTGCGGGGACCGGGGTCCGGATGGTGGTGGGCGATCACGTCGGGGCAGTGCGTGACGCCCCAGCCGCGGGCGGCCAGGTCGTAGGCGAGGAGGGTCTCCTCGGCGCCGAAGAAGAGCAGGGGGTGGTAGCCGCCGGCGTCGAGGTAGGACGTGCGGCGGGCGACGGCGGCACAGCCGAGGAAGCCGAGCACCTGGGTGCCGGGCAGGTCGGTGGCCGCGCCGAGCGGGGAGTCGGCGAGCAGGTCGTTGAGGGGGTCCGCGGTGTCGTCGGGGCCGACGAGGGTGCGGGCGGAGAGCAGGCCGAGCCGGGGGTGCTCGTCGAAGTGCCGGGCGGCGGCGCTGAGGGAGCCGGGCGCCCACCAGGAGTCGTCGTCGCTGAACGCCACGTACGGGGTGTCGAGGGCGCGGACGCCGTGGGTGCGGGCGAGGGCGCCGCGGTTGAACGGCAGGGCGATCAGGCGGACCCGGGGGAAGTCGCGGGCGAGCATGGCGCGGGTGTCGTCGGTGGAGGCGTTGTCGACGACGAGGACCTCGGGCCGTTCGGGCAGGGCCAGCAGGTGCCGCACGGTGACGGCGAGGCTCGCGGAGCGGTCGCGGGTGGCGATGACGACGCCGACGGGGGCGGGCCGGGTGGGGTCGGCGTGGGAGCGTTCGCGGGTGGTCGACGGGCCGCGGTTCGTGGCGTGGTTCATGGTGCCTCTTCCAGGGCGTCCGGGGCGTCGCTGACGCCGAGTGCGTCGAGGGCGGCCAGGACGTCGTCGGTGGTGATCCGCAGCAGCGCGGGGTCGGGTTCGTGACCGTGCGGGTCGCCGTGGTGGCCGTGGTCGCCGTCCGGGCCCGGGTGCCACAGGGCGCGGTGGCGGGGGTGGCCGGGCGGGCCCCAGCGGCTGGGCGGGACCGGGCCGAAGAGGGTGACGGTGGGCGTGGCGTGGGCGACGGCGAGGTGGGCGATGCCGGTGTCGCCGCTGACGACGGCGCGGGCGCCGGCCACCAGGGCGGAGAGCCGGTCCAGGGGCAGGCCGCCGCCGAAGACGTCCGTGTCGGGCAGGTGCGCGAGCTTGGCCAGCCTGGCCACCGGGTCCGCCTCGTCCGCTCCCCCGGTGACGACGACCCGGCGTCCGCGGGCGCGCAGCGCTCCCGCGACGGCCGCGTACCGTTCCAGGGGCCAGCGGCGCGAGGGGGCGCCGGCGCCGGGGTGCAGGACGACGGCGCCGGGGGCGGGGGACGGCGCGTCCGGGCGCGGCAGCCGCAGGTCGGTGGGATCGGCGTCGATGCCGTAGGCCCGCAGCATCCGGCACCAGCGGTCGCGCTCGTGCTCCTCGGCGTACCAGGGCGGCCCGTCGATCTCCGGCGTCTCCGGGTGGGCGAACGCCAGCAGCCTCCGCGGGCCGAGGCGCGTCAGCAGGCGGTGGCTGGGCGGTCCGTTGCCGTGCAGGTCGACGGCGACGTCGGGGGGCGGCCCGGTCCAGTCGAGGGTGCGCGGGACGGCGCGGCCGGGCTCGGCGGCGGGCAGCAGCCGGTCCACGGCGCCGGTCGCCGCGACGAGGGGTGCCAGCTCGGCGGGGGTGGCCAGCACCAGTTCGTGTGCGGGGTAGGCGCGACGCAGCGCACGCAGCGCGGGCACGCCGGCCAGCAGGTCCCCGAGTCCGAGGGCGCGCAGGACGAGCAGCCGCGGCCGCGCCCCGCCACCGGCGTCGGGCCCGCTGTCCGGGCCCGGTCCCGAGGCGGCGTACGCCGGACGGGCGTCGGGCGGGTGCGCCATCGCGGCGGACGGAGGATGCACGGGATCGCCCGTCACCGGGCCCCCGGCGGAGGCCGACGAGACCGCCGCGCCCCGCGCCCCCGCACCGTCCGTGGCCGCCGGAGGCGGCCCCACACCGACACCGACACGGGCCGTCGACCGCGCGCCCCGGTCGCCCCGCGTCGGCCCGGCGGACGGCGGATGCACGGGATCGCCCGTCACCGGGCCCCCGGCGGAGGCCGGGGACGCCGTGCCGCTCGCCGGCGGACGGACGGCGGCCTCGGTGGCGTTCGCCGGCGGACGGACGGCCGGGGACGGGGTCCGGCCGCGTCCCGTGTCCGGTGTGGTGGGGCGGGTCATCGCACCCCCTCCGCCGCGCGGGCCATCAGGGCCGTGGAGGAGCGGCCGTCCAGGTAGGGCAGGAGGACCGCCTGGCCACCCCACTCCTGGAGCAGGCCGGCCTCGGGGAGGTCCGCGCCCGCGTAGTCGCCGCCCTTGACCCACACGTCGGGTCGCAGGTCGCCGAGGAGGCGTTCGGGGGTGTCCTCGTCGAAGACGGCGACCGCGTCGACGCAGGCCAGGGCGCGCAGGACGCGCACGCGGTCGGCGAGGGGGTTGACGGGGCGGCCGTCGCCCTTGCGGCGCCGCACGGAGGCGTCGGAGTTGACGCAGACGACCAGGCAGTCGCCGAGTCGCCGGGCGGCCTGGAGGAGGCCGACGTGGCCCGCGTGCAGCAGGTCGAAGCAGCCGCCCGCGGCGACCACCGTGCCGTGCTGGGCGCGGACGCGGGCGGCCAGTGCCCGCGGGTCGTCGGTGTCGGGCGCGGCGGCCGGTACCGGGCCGCTGTCGGCGGGGGGCAGGGCGCCCGCGCCGCCCGCGGCGACGAACGCCGTCGCGGCACCCACCGCGCCCTCGACGGCCTCCCCCACCAGCGCGCCGTCGGCCAGCAGCCCGGCGGCGGTGGCCGCGAACCGGTCCCCCGCGCCGCAGGAGTCGCCGTGGTGGGCGGCGGGCGCGGGGAAGAGCAGAGGGTGCTCGCCGTAGGAGAGCAGGGCGCCGCGCGAGCCGAGGGTGACCGTCACCGCCGCCACCCGCCAGTCCCGTACCAGGGCGGTGGCGTTGAGCGCGGCGGCGCGCAGGCCTCCGCCCTGGTGGCCGCCGGGCGGGGCGAAGCCGTGCGCCTCCTTCTCGGCGGGTGTCACCAACCGGGTGCCGGGGACCGGCGGGCCCCCGCGCGGGTGCGGGTCCCAGACCAGCGGCGGGCGGGCGGCCAGTGCGTCCCGCAGGGCGTCCGCCGTGCCGCGGCCGTAGTCGGAGACCAGGACGGCCCGGGCGGAGCGCAGCGCCGCGCGGGCCTCGTCCGTGGCCTCGCGGGCCCGGCCGCCGCCCCGGTCGAGGCGTACGACGGGGCGGTCCTGCGCCAGGACCCGGGTCTTCTCGGGCAGGGTGCCGGTGAGGGGGAGCGGGATCAGGGTCAGCCAGGGGTCGAGGAGTTCGCGCAGGACCGTGCTCGCCGGGTCGTCGCCCGCGCCCGTGATCAGGGTGACCTCCCGGCCGTCGCGGGCGGCCAGGTAGGCGGCGAGCGCGGCGCCTCCGGGACGTACGCGCTCGGCGCACTCCGACACGACCGGTACCGGCGCGTCGGGCGCCAGCCGGTCGGCGGAGCCGGTGAGGTCGCGGTCCAGCAGGGCGTCGCCGACCACGACCAGAGGAGCCCTGTCAGCCATGCGTCCGGTCACCTCCGCGTTCCCTCGCCCTGCGGGCCCCCGGCCTCCCGTGGGCCCCGCACACCCCGTACGCCCCGCTCCAGCGCGGCGTCGAAGGCCGCGCACACCATGTGCACGGCGACCAGGTGGATCTCCTGGACGGTGGCCGTCGAGGGGGCGTCCACGCACAGAGACTCGTCGCTGCCCGCCATGAGCGGGTTGGGGGCGCAGCCGGTGAGCGCCCACACCCGTACCCCGGCCGCGCGGGCGGCGTCGGCCGCGGAGAGCAGGTTGGCGCTGGCGCCGCTGGTGGACAGCAGCATCAGTACGTCGCCCTCGCGGCCGTGGGCGCGGACCTGGCGGGCGAACACCTCGTCGACGCCGTAGTCGTTGGCGATGGCGGTGGTGGAGGACGTGTCGGCGTGCAGGGCGATCGCGGAGAACGGCGGGCGGTCGTCGCGGTAGCGGCCGACGAGTTCGGCGGTCAGGTGCTGGGCCTGGGCGGCGCTGCCGCCGTTGCCCGCGGCCAGCAGCCGGCCGCCTCCGGAGAGGACGGCGGCGAGCCGCGAGCCCCAGCGTTCGGTGACGTGCGCGGAGGCGCGGAAGGTCCCCAGCGCTTCCTGGAGTTCGTCGCAGTGCCCGACGACGGGCGGGTGGACGGTCATCACGCCACCTCCTTCGACAGTGCGTGGTCGGCGACGGTCAGGCGGTAGACCTGTTCCGCGCCGTCGGCGACGCGCGCCCAGGTGTAGTGCCGCAGGACGCGTTCACGGCCGTTCCTGCCGTACTGGCGGCGCAGCCGTTCGTCGGCGAGGAGTTCGCGGGCGGCGTCCGCGATGGCCTCGGGGTCCTGCGGGGTGACCAGGCGGCCCGTGGTCCCGTCGGCCACGGAGTCGCGGTGGCCGCCGACGTCGGTGGCGAGGACGGGCACGCCGCAGGCCATCGCCTCCAGCGGCACGATGCCGAAGGGCTCGTAGAGCGGGGTGCACAGCACCAGGTCGGCGCTGCGGAGCAGGGCGGGCATGTCCTCGGGGTCGACCGCGCCGAGCAGCCGGACCCGGTCGGCGACGCCGGTGCGGCGGGCGAGCGCGGTCAGGCGCTGTGCCTCGGGGTCGGCGTCGAGGCCGCCGGCGGGCGGGCCGCCCGCGACGAGGAGTTCGGTGTCGGGGACGTGGGCCAGGGCGCGGATGGCCTGGTCGTAGCCCTTGCGGGGCACGAGCCGGCCGCAGGCCAGCAGCCGGTGCCGCTCCTTGCGGGCGGGGGTGCGGCCGGTGTCGGCGGTGGGGTGGAAGTGCTCGGCGTCCACACCGCAGGGGACGACGGACACCTGCCGGGGCGGTACGCCCATGTCGCCGAGTTCGACGACCTCGTCGGTGCAGGTGGCCAGGACCCGTTCGCAGGCGCGGCCGAGCTGCCGTTCGATGCCGATGCGTTCGTACGGGCTGGTGTCCCGCATGCCCTGGTGGCGCCGCTTGACGGTGCCGAGGGCGTGGAAGGTCTGCACGAGGGGGACGCCGTGCGGCCGGGCGCCGATCTGGGAGGCCATGCCGGACATCCAGAAGTGGGCGTGCACCACGTCGGGCGTCTCCCGGGCCCAGGCGCGTGCCAGGTGGGCGCCGAAGGCGGGCATGTGCGGGAACAGTTCGTCCTTGGGCACGACCGCGGGCGGTCCGGCCGGCACGTGCTCGACGACCGCGCCGCCGGGCAGCGGCACCCGGTCGGGCAGAGTGGTGGCGTCCCGGCGGGTGTAGACCGTGACGTCGTGGCCGCGCTTGGCCAACTCCTCGGTGAGACGGGCCACGTAGACGTTCTGTCCACCGGCGTCGACGCCGCCGAGCGCGGCGAGCGGACTCGCGTGCTCGGACACCATGGCGATCCTCATCGGGTCACCTCCTTCAGCAGCCGCTCCCAGTCGTCCAGGAAGCGGGACAGCCCGTAGCGGGACAGGGCCGCCGCACGGGCCCCGTCGCCGACCGTCCGCGCGTGCGACGGGTCGGCGAGGAAGTCGCGTACGGCGTCGGTCAGTACGTCGATGCGGTTGGAGACCACTCCGGCGCCCGGGGGCACGGCCTCGGTCACCTCGGTGGTGGCGAGGGCGACCACGGGCATGCCCAGGTGCATGGCCTCCAGGAGGGACAGGCCGAGGGAGGTCCAGCGGACGGGGTGGACGTAGACGCGGCGGCGGGCCAGTTCGGCGTGCAAGTCGCCCTGGGGGACGTCCTGGGTGCGGCAGCGGCCGGGGTCGACGCCGATGTGCTCGGCGAGACCTTCGGTGCGCATGCCGAAGACGTCGAGCGGGGCGGCGCGGGAGAACTCGGGGAGCAGGTCCGTGCCGGTCGTGCGGCCACGCCGGACGGGCTCGTTGACGACGACGGCGGCGCGGTCCAGCTCGCCGGTCCAGCGGTGGCCGGGGTCGACGATGCCGTGCTCGATGACCGTCGTGTCGGCCGGTCCCGCGTCCCACATCAGCCGGTTGAAGTGGGTGACGTGGACGAGGGTGGTGACGTCGGGGAGGTCCGCGGCGGGGTGGCGGGTGTCGGGCACGTCACCGTCGGGGGCGTTGTGCTCCAGGTACACCAGCGGCGGGCGGCGGCCCAGCCACTGGTCGACCAGGGCGAGTTCGTGCGGGCGCTGGATGATCACGAGGTCGATGTGCTCGTCCCGCAGCCGCTGAGGCGGTACTTCCACGACGGAGTCGGGCCAGTCCCAGGTGCGGGCGCGGCCGAGGCCGTCGGGTCCGCGGTCCGGGGTGACGGGGACGAGGTAGGTGTGCGGGCCCTGCACGAAGGCCGTGGTCCACGACCCGTGCACGTGCCAGATGAGGATCCTCATGCCTCCCCCAGGAGTTTCTCGACGGCGGCGGCCACGTCGGTCGCCGTGACGGTGTTCAGGCAGGGGTGGCCGGGGACGGGGCAGTCCCGGGCCCGGCTGTCGGCGCAGGGCGCGTCCTGGTCGCCGAGCAGGACGTACGGGACGCCGTACGGCCGCCAGCGCTCGGCCGGTACGACGGGTGCGAACAGGGACACGACCGGGGTGCCGACGGCGGCGGCGAGGTGGGCGGGCGCGGTGTTGCCGGTGACGACGACGGTGGCGCCCGCGAGGACACCGGACAGTTCCGGGGCCTCGGTGCGGCCGCCGAGGTCGGTGCCGTGTTCGCCCGCGACGTACGCGGTGAGGCCGCGTTCGTCGGGGCCGCCGGTGACCAGCACGCGGTGCCCGGCCGCGGCGAGTTCGCGCACGGCCTCGGCGGCGCGTTCGGGGCTCCAGGCGCGGGCGGGGACGCTGGCGCCGGGGTGGAGCACGACGTAGGGGCCGGGGCCGGTCAGCGCGTCGGCGGGGGGCGGTGTGCGCACCAGCAGCCGTCCGTCGTCGGGCCGGGGGAATCCGGCCGCCTCGGCAAGGTCGAGCGCGGCCTCGGCCTCGTGGGCGTGCGGGGCGCGCTGGTGGCGCAGGTCGAGGAGGGAGCCGGGGTAGTCCACGCTGTCCGCGGCGATGTGCCGGACGCCGGCGAGACGCAGGACCAGGGCGGTGGGCAGCGGGGACTGGTGGAAGGAGGTCAGGATCAGCGCGGTGTCGGCGTCGATCCGGTCCGCGAGCGCGTCGATGTCCGCCCGGCTGACGTCGGGCGGCTGGAACCCGCCCCACGGCGCGTCCCACACCAGCACCTCGTCCACGCCGGGCAGCAGGCGGGCGGCGGGTGCGCCGCGCGATCCGCACAGCAGTGTGACGTGGTCGGCCCGGGCGGCGACGGCCCGCACGGCGGGCCCGGCGAGCAGTACGTCGCCGAAGCTGTCGAGCCGGGTGACGAGCGCCTTCATCGCGGCCTCCCGCGGGTGTGCGCGGCGGCACGTGACCGGGGCGTCCCGGGTGCCGCCTCGGGGGCGGGAGCAGGGACGGGGGTGGTGGGGGCAGAGGCCGTCCCCGTCCCGAACGCCGCCTCGATGGGACGTTCGTCCGCCAGGACCCGGCCCCTGGGCGGGCCGTCGAGTACCGCCCGTACGGCGGTCAGGAGGTCCGGGGCGACGTGGGCCGCGGCGGCCGTCTCCTCCGGGCGGGTCTGCGCGTTGGGGACGAGGATGCCGTGGGCACCCGCGCGTTCGGCGGCCTGGATGTCGGCGCCGATGTCGCCGATGACGACGCAGTCGGCGGGGGCGGTGCAGACGCGTCCGGCCGCCCACAGGACCAGGCCGGGCTGCGGCTTGCGGCAGTGGCAGCCGTCGTCGGGGCCGTGCGGGCAGATCGCCCATACGTCGAAGGGGCCGACGAGGTCGTCGATCCGCCGGTTGACGTGGCGGACGTCGGTGTCGCTGATGAGGCCGCGGGCGACACCCGACTGGTTGGTGACGACGCCGACGCTGATGCCGTGTTCGCGCAGCAGCGCCACCCCCTCGCGGGCGCCCTCGACGGGCCGGACCCGCTCGGGGTCGCCGTTGTAGGGGACGTCGTGGACGAGGGTGCCGTCGCGGTCGAACAGCACGGTCTTGACGGGGCTCATGCGGCCACCTCCCGCCAGGCGGGGGCGCGCCGGTGCCGCCACAGTCCGCTCAGCCGGTGCCACGTCGCGGTGGGCGGGATGAGCGCGCTGGTGACCAGCATGGTCGTGACCTCGTGACGAGTGCGCGGTCCGGCGGCGATGCGGGTCCAGGCGAACTCCGCGGTGCCGGCGGCCCAGCCGAGCCCGGCGACCGCGGCGGCGCGGGGACGGCCGGCGGCGACGAGGGCGAGGGCGGCCACGCCGGCGGCGGTGATCGCCGCGTGGCGCCGGATCCGGCCCTTGGGGGCCACCGCCTTGGCCCACCAGTCGGGGCCGTGCAGCCGCAGCATCAGGGCGTCGTCGGCGTTGCCGCGCTGCTGTTTCAGGGACGCCCAGCGGGAGGCGTCGCGTACGGGATGCCGGGTGGTGCGGCGGCCCCGCCGGATGCGCCACCCCGCGTCGAGGACGCGCAGCGCGAGGTCGGCGTCCTCGCGGAAGGCGCGGGTGAAGCGTTCGTCGAAGCCGTCGACCTCCTTGAGCACGTCGGTGCGGTAGGCCATGTCGGCGGTGATCCACTGAGCCCGCGCGAGGCCGGCGGTGCCGCGCTCCCAGTCGGTGGGACGGCGCTCGCCCGGCAACGGAACGGCGATCACACCCTGCACGGCACCCGTGTCGGGTGCCGCCTCGGCGAGGTCCTGGACCAGCTGGTCGCACCAGTGCGGGCCGACCTGGACGTCGTCGTCGAGGAAGGCGGTCCAGGGCGAGGTGACCGCGCGGAAGCCGGTGTTGCGGGCGGCGGCGGGCCCCCTGCCGCCGCTGCGCAGCACCACCGTGCGCTCGCGCAGGTCGCCGAGGACGCCGAGCGGATGCTCCAGCGCGTCGGGGTCGGCGTCGGGGTCGGGCCGGTCGTCGACGAGGACGATCTCGTCGGGGTCGGGTCCGATCGCGGCGACCAGCGCGGCCAGGCAGTCGGCCAGCGTGTCGCGGACGAGGGTGGGGACGACGACGGCGTAGCCGGTCCTGGCGCCGCCGGCCTGGGGGACGCCGGTCATGCGAACGCCTTCCCCCGGCGCACCGCGAACGGTCCGATGGCCAGCAGGTCCACGGGTGCGGAGCCGAAGCACTCCAGCGCGTCGCGCGGGTCGTCGACCATGGGCCGTCCCGCGGTGTTGAGGCTGGTGTTGACCACGACGGGCAGTCCGGTGCGGCGTTCGAAGGCGTTCAGCATCCGGGCGACGAGCGGCTCGCGGCGCTCCTCGACGGTCTGGATGCGGGCGGTGCCGTCGACGTGCACGACGGCCGGGATCCGGTCCCGCCAGGCGGGGGCGACGTCGTGTACGAAGAGCATGTAGGGGCTGGGGAGGGGCCCGGTGAAGATGTCGGCGGCGCGGTCGGCGAGCACCATGGGCGCGACGGGGCGGAACTCCTCGCGGCCCTTGACGTGGTTGAGCCGCTCCAGGTTCTCGGAGCGGCCCGGGTGGGCCATCAGGGAGCGGTGCCCGAGGGCGCGCGGCCCGAACTCGCCGCGCCCCTGGAACCAGGCGACGACGCCGTCCCGGGCCAGTTCCTCGGCGACCGTCTCGGCGATGTCGTCCGGCTCCTCGTAGGGGATCGCCGCCGTCTCCAGCCAGGCGCGGATCTCGTCGTCGCTCCAGCCGCGGCCGAGGTCGGCGCCGGGCATGGGCTCGGGGGCGGCACCCTCCTGGGCGGCGGCCACGTGCAGGGCGCCGCCGAGGGCGGTGCCGGCGTCTCCGGCGGCGGGCTGCACCCACACGTGCCGGTACGGGCCACGGGCGGCGATCTTCGAGTTGGCGACGCAGTTGAGGGCGACGCCGCCCGCCATGGTCAGCGCTTCTCCCCCGGCTTCGCGGTGCAGCCAGTGCACGAGTTCCAGGAGGAGTTCCTCCAGTACGGCCTGGGTGCTCGCGGCGAGGTCGGCGTGGTCCTTCGTCCAGTCCTCGCCCTTGGCGCGGGCCGGGGCGAGGGCCGCCCAGTCGACGCCGTGGGCGCGGAAGCCGCCGTCGCCGGTGGCGTGGATGTGCTCGCGCAGGCGGTCGAGGTGGCGGGGGGTGCCGTAGGAGGCGAGGGCCATCACCTTGTACTCGTCGCTGCTGCGCAGGAAGCCGAGGTGCTCGGTCAGTTCCTCGTAGACGAGGCCGAGGGAGTGCGGGAGGGCCTGCGTGGCGAGGGTGTCGAGCTTGCCGTCGCGGTAGCGGCCGGCCAGGTGGGAGGCGGACTCGCCGCGTCCGTCGAGGACGAGGACGTCGTTGTCGGGGTGCGGTGAGGCCGGTCCGGCGGAGGCGGCGTGCGCCACGTGGTGCGGGACGAAGACGACCTGGTCCGGGTCGAGCCCGGGCAGCGCGTCGGCGAGGAACTCGGGGGCGCGCCGGGCGTACTCCAGCCGCAGCGGGTCCCACGGGTCGTCCAGGCCCATGTCGCGGGCGGGCCGGGCGAGCCCCGGGTCGAAGGAGTACGCGACGGCGTCCAGTTCCTCGGGCCGGATCCCGGCGTGCTCCAGGCACCACCGCGCCGACAGCTCCGGCACCTCCCACGCGGAGAAGGGCACCGGACGCTTGCCGTGCTTGCGGCGGCTGAAGCGCTCTTCCTCGGCGGCCGCGACGGTCCGGCCGTCGACGACGAGCGCGGCGGCCGGGTCGTGGAACAGGGCGTTGATACCGAGGATGCGCATGGGGGGTGCTCCGTCCCGGGCGACTACTGGAATCTCTCGTTTCTCAGGGCTCGCGGGTGCCGCGGTGCGGCTGACTCAAACACTTGGAGACAACTCAATTCCAGACGTGCCATGACATGTCACCGTATGTGAGTGTCCTCGCCGGGTATGAGTGTCCGCGCTGCTGGTCAGGCCGCGACGGCGTGCGCGAACCAGCCGATGGTCCGCTCCAGCCCCTCGCTCCAGCCGACCCGCGGCTGCCAGTCGAGCCTCTCCCGGGCCAGGGTGGTGTCGGGCTTGCGCCGGCCGGGGTCGTCGACGGGGCGTTCGACGAAGCGGATGCGGGAGCCGGAGCCGGTGAGTTCGACGACGCGGCGGGCCAGTTCCAGCATGGTGATCTCGTCGGTGCCACCGATGTTCATCGGCCCGCTCTCGCCGGACGCGGCGAGGGCCAGGACGCCGTCGACGGTGTCGTCGACGTAGCACAGGGAGCGCGTCTGGCCGCCGTCGCCGGCGACGGTGAGGGGCATGCCGTCCAGTGCCTGCGCGATGAAGGTGGGCACGGCGCGGCCGTCGCCGGTGCGCATGCGGGGCCCGTACGTGTTGAAGATGCGGACGATGGCGGCGTCGGTGCCGTGCACCTGGCGGTGGGCGGTGACCAGGGCCTCGGCGAAGCGCTTGGACTCGTCGTAGACGCTGCGCGGGCCGATGGGGTTGACGTTGCCCCAGTAGCTCTCCCGCTGCGGGTGTTCCAGCGGGTCGCCGTAGACCTCGGAGGTGGAGGCGAGCAGGAAGCGCGCGCCGTCGGCACGGGCCCGCTCCAGGGCGTTGCGGGTGCCGGTGCTGCCGACGTCGAGGGTCTCCAGGGGCAGCCGGAGGTAGTCGGCGGGCGAGGCCGGACAGGCGAAGTGCAGGACCAGGTCGAACCGGCCGGGCAGACCGCGCACGGCCGCCGGGTCGGTGGCGTCGGCCCGGACGAACCGGAAGCCGCGGTGCCGCTCCAGTTCGGCCACGTTGCCGTGGGAGCCGGTGGCCAGGTTGTCCAGACACACGACGTCCGTGCCGGCGGCGAGCAGGCGGCCGCACAGGTGGGAGCCGACGAACCCGGCCCCGCCGGTCACCAGCGCCCGGCGCCAGCCGCGTCCGCTCACGGGGATCTCGCTCACGGGGTCCTCCTCACTCTCAGCGTCACTTGCGTGTCGGCTGAGTAACCCGGCGAACGCCCCCACTACCTCGAACACTTACTCGACAGGGCACTATAAACTGTGTCTATACTCGCTATGTATAGTCCTCGCATGCCTTCGCTGAGCGGGAAGATGACGAAAACGGGGACCAGGTTGCGCGCGATCGCGGCACTCGCGGTCGCGGCCTCACTGACACTGGCCCTGAGCGGCTGTACGAAGCTGGAGACGACCTCCCCCAGCTCCGTCCGGGGCGCGGCGGGCGCCCAGGCACCGGCCGGGTTCGGCACCGTCGACTGCGGCCGCGTCAAGTGCATCGCGCTGACCTTCGACGCCGGACCCAGCGAGCACTCCGCCCGGCTGCTCGACATACTCAAAGAGAAGAAGGTCCCGGCGACCTTCTTCCTGCTCGGCAAACGACACATCGACACCTATCCCGAGCTGGTCAGACGCATGGCCGACGAGGGCCACGAGGTGGCCAGCCACACCTGGACGCACAAGATCCTCACGGACGCCGAGCCGGACGAGATACGCGAGGAACTGGAGCGCCCGAACAAGGAGATAGAGCGCCTGACCGGGCAGCGCCCCACCCTGATGCGCCCGCCGCAGGGCCGCACCGACGACACGGTGCACGAGATCTCCCGCGAGCTGGGGCTGGCGGAGGTGCTGTGGAGCGTGACCGCCAAGGACTACCAGACGAACGACTCCGACCTGATCACCGAGCGCGTCCTGAAGCAGTCGTCCCGGGACGGCATCATCCTGCTCCACGACATCTACGACGGCACCGTGCCCGCCGTGCCCGGGATCATCGACGCGCTCAAGAAGCGCGGCTACGTCCTCGTGACGGTCCCCCAGCTGCTGGCCCCCGGCAAGGCCGAGCCCGGCAAGGTCTACCGCTAGGCCTTACACCCAGTCACCCGACCGGTTCCCTACGATCGTTCCGTGGCCACCTTCTCGCTCGAACGCACCGCCCCGCTCCCCCTGGACGAGGCTTGGCGCCGGCTCACCACGTGGCAGCGGCACGGCGACACCGTGCCGCTGACCCGGGTCGCCGTCACCACCCCCGGGCCCACGCGCCGGGGCACGGTGATCGTGGCCCGCACGGGCGCCGGCCCGCTCGCCTTCGACGACACGATGGAGGTGACCGTCTGGCAGCCACCGCACGACGACACCCCCGGCCTGTGCCGACTGGAGAAACGCGGCAGGCTGGTCCGGGGCTGGGCCGAGCTGGAGGTCCACCCCGGCCCCGGCGGCCGCACCCGCGTCGTGTGGCGCGAGGAACTGAGGGTCCGCCTCCTCCCGCCCCTCTTCGACGGCGCGCTGGGCCGTGCGGGGCGGTACGTCTTCGGCCGCGCGGTCAACCAGCTCCTGCGGCGTCCGTGAACCTCCGGTCGCGCACGGTGGACGGTAGTCGGACGGGATCGCGTCGTACGCCTCGCGGCGGACGTTTCCCGCGTACCGTGCCGACATGTCTGTCAGAGCGCGCACCTTCATCCAACTGTCCGTGACCGGCGCCCTGTTGAGCCTGGCGCTGGCGACGACCTCGTCCGCCTCCGCCTCCGCCTCCGCCTCCGCCTCCGACACACGAGGGCACGCGGTCCCCCTGCGCATCGCCACGTACAACATCCACGCCGGCACCGGGTCGAACGGCGTCTTCGACCTCGACCGGCAGGCCGCCGCGCTGCGCGCCCTCGACGCGGACGTGATCGGCCTCCAGGAGGTCGACGTGCACTGGAGTGCACGCAGTCAGGGCCTCGACGTCGCCGGGGAGTTGGCGCGGCGGCTCGGCATGCGGGTGTCGTTCGCCCCCATCTACAGCCTCGACCCCGTGGAGGCCGGGAGCCCGCGGCGCGAGTACGGCGTGGCGGTGCTGTCCCGCTTCCCCATCCGCTCCGAGACGAATCACGAGATCACGCGCCTGTCCACGCAGGACGAGAACCCGGTGCCGGCACCCGCGCCCGGCTTCGGCGAGGTGACGCTCAAGGTGCGCGGGGTGCCGGTGCAGGTGTTCGTGACGCACCTCGACTACCGGTCCGACCCGGCGGTGCGGGTGGCGCAGGTCGCCGACACCCGGCGGATCATGGCGCGGGAGCGGGCGGAGCTGCCGGGTGCGCGGCAGGTGTTGCTGGGCGACTTCAACGCCGAGCCCGCCGCACCCGAACTGCGACCGCTGTGGGCGGAGCTGCGCGACGCCGGAACAGGCACCGGCGGCACGTATCCGGCCCCGGCACCCGTGAAGCGGATCGACTACGTGACCGTGGGCGAGGGCGTGCGGGTGCGCGGCGCCTCGGTCCCGGCGGAGGCCGTGGCCTCGGACCACCGGCCGGTGGTCGCGGAGGTGTCGCTGACCAGGTAGGGGTGCGGTCCGTCACTGGTCAGCGCGCATCCGCTTGTCGGGCCGCCGTGTACGCGGGGGCAGGCCCAGCATGGAGGGTGCAGGTCAAGCAGGGGTCGGCACTGCTCAGGCCACCGACCCGATGCGCCCCGCCGGTGTCGACGGGCCGTCGTGGTGGATCGGGGTGTGGGCGCCGGTCAGGGAGGCGCCCGTGCCGCCGCGGCGGGTCGCGATGATCTCGGCGGCGATGGACAGGGCCGTCTCCTCGGGGGTGCGGGCGCCGAGGTCGAGGCCGATGGGGGACCTGAGGCGGGCCAGCTCCAGGTCGCTCACGCCGACCTCGCGCAGCCGGGCGTTGCGGTCGAGGTGGGTGCGGCGGGAGCCCATCGCGCCGACGTAGGCCACCGGCAGGCGCAGGGCGAGCTTGAGGAGCGGTACGTCGAATTTGGCGTCGTGGGTGAGGACGCACAGCACCGTGCGCGCGTCGACCTCGGTGCGTGCGAGGTACTCGTGGGGCCACTCGACGACGATGTCGTCCGCGTCGGGGAAGCGGACCTTCGTCGCGAAGACGGGGCGCGCGTCACAGACCGTCACGTGGTAGCCGAGGAACTTGCCGGCGCGGACCAGTGCCGAGGCGAAGTCGATCGCGCCGAAGACGATCATGCGGGGTGCCGGGACGGAGGACTCGACCAGAAGTGTGAGCGGTGCTCCGCAACGCGAACCCTGCTCTCCGATCTCCAGGGTGCCGGTGCGGCCGGCGTCCAGGAAGGCGCCCGCCTCGGCGGCCACCGTGCGGTCCAGTTCGGGGTGCGCGCCGAAGCCGCCCTCGGACGTGCCGTCCGGGTGGACGACGAGCGCGCGGCCCGTCAGTTCCGCCGGGCCGTTCACGATGCGGGCCACCGCCGCCGCCTCACCCCGGGCGGCGGCGGCGAGCGCGGCGGCCAGTGCCGGACGGGCGGGATCATCCGCCCGTACCGGCGTGACGAGGATGTCGATGACCCCGCCGCAGGTCAGGCCCACGGCGAAGGCGTCCTCGTCGCTGTAGCCGAAGCGCTCGAGGACGGTTTCGCCGTCGTCCAGCGCCTGCCGGCACAGCTCGTACACGGCCCCCTCCACACAGCCGCCGGAGACCGAGCCGATCGCCGTGCCCTCGGCGTCCACCGCGAGGGCGGCGCCGGGGCGGCGGGGTGCGCTGCCGCTGACGGCCACGACGGTGGCCACGGCGAAGTCGCGTCCCTGCTCGACCCACCGGTTCAGCTCTTCGGCGATGTCCAGCATCTGTCGGTCTCCTCACGACGCGGTGATATGGAAGGGGTTCCCGGGGCCGCGGCTAGTGCACGCCCAGCCAGTTCTCGATCGGGTTGAGGGCGAAGTAGACGATGAAGATCACCGTCAGGACCCACATGAACGCGCCGATCTCCCTGGCCCTGCCCTGGGCGGCCTTGATGGCGACATAGGAGATGACGCCGGCGGCGACACCCGCCGTGATGGAGTACGTGAACGGCATCAGCACGACGGTCAGGAAGACCGGGATCGCGGTGGCCCGGTCGGCCCAGTCGACGTGCCGGGCGTTCATCATCATCATCGCGCCGATGACGACCAGCGCGGCGGAGGCGACTTCCTGCGGCACGATCGCGGTGATCGGCGTGAAGAAGAGGCAGGCCGCGAAGAACAGGCCGGTGACCACCGAGGCGAGTCCGGTACGGGCGCCTTCCCCGACGCCGGTCGCGGACTCGACGAAGACGGTCTGGCCGGAGCCGCCCGCCACACCGCCGATCGCGCCGCCGGCGCCGTCGACGAACAGCGCCTTCGACAGGCCCGGCATCCGGCCCTTGTCGTCGGCGAGCTTCGCCTCGGTGCCGACGCCGATGATGGTGGCCATCGCGTCGAAGAACCCGGCCAGCACCAGCGTGAAGACGATCATGCCGACCGTCATCGCGCCGACCTCGCCCCAGCCGCCGAACTCCAGGTCGCCGAAGAGCGAGAAGTCCGGCATGGAGACGGCGCTGCCGTGCAGTTCGGGGGCGCCGTTGGCCCACTGCTTGGGGTCGATGACGCCGGTGGCGTTCAGCACGGCGGCGACGATCGTGCCGGTGACGATGCCGATCAGGATCGCGCCGGGCATGTCGCGCGCCTGGAGCATGAAGATCAGGAGCAGGGTGCCCGCGAAGAGCAGGACGGGCCAGCCCGCGAGTTCGCCGGCGGGTCCGAGGGTGAGCGGGGTCGCCTTGCCCGCGTGGACGAAACCGCCCTTGACCAGGCCGATGATGGCGATGAACAGGCCGATGCCCATGGTGATGCCGTGCTTGAGGGCGAGCGGGATCGCGTTCATGATCATCTCGCGGAGCCCGGTGACCACGAGCAGCATGATCACCACGCCGTACATCACACACATGCCCATGGCCTGCGGCCAGGTCATCTGCGGGACGACCTGTCCGGCGATCACTCCGGACACCGAGAGTCCGGCGGCCAGGGCGAGCGGCACCTTGCCGACGAAGCCCATCAGGAGCGTGGTGACCGCCGCGGCGAGCGCCGTCGCGGTGATCAGGGCCTTCTGGCCCAGGGTGTCCCCCGCGGCGTCCTTGCCGGACAGGATCACGGGGTTGAGCAGGACGATGTACGCCATCGCCATGAAGGTGGTGGTGCCGCCGCGCACCTCACGCGCGACGGTGGACCCTCGGTGGGTGATGTGGAAGTACCGGTCGAGCCAAGACCGGCCGGCGGGGACGCGGGAACCCGCGCCCGCGTCCTCGGCGGTGGTCTTGGGCTCCACTGACTGCTGGGTCATGGGGCCGTCTCCCAAGGTTCATAGGTGCACCCGAGTCGACCGCCGGGGCGGTCGCGGGATTTGGGATGAGTACGACCCGGGGGACGGCCCGAGACGAACGCGAGTGGTGGTACCTCAATCCCCGCGAGCGGAGCGGGGCTTGGGTCGTGCTCCGGGCGGCGCGGAGTGTGTGACGTTCCGTGCGCCGCCCGGAGGGCTTGTCACGCCGTACCGGTCAAGTGCTCCGGTCGTACCGGCGTGCGGTCGAGCGCCAGCCCGGTCGCGTTCCTGATGGCCGCGAGGACCGCCGGGGTCGACGACAGGGTGGGGGCCTCGCCGATGCCGCGCAGCCCGTACGGGGCGTGGTCGTCGGCGAGTTCGAGCACGTCGACCGGGATGGTCGGCGTGTCGAGGATGGTGGGGAGCAGGTAGTCCGTGAAGGACGGGTTCTTGACCTTCGCGGTCCTGGGGTCGACGACGATCTCCTCCATCACCGCGATGCCCATGCCCTGGATGGTGCCGCCCTGGATCTGGCCGATGACGGAGAGCGGGTTGAGCGCCTTGCCGACGTCCTGGGCGCAGGCCAGCTCGATGACCTTGACCAGGCCCAGCTCGGTGTCGACCTCGACGACGGCGCGGTGCGCGGCGAAGGAGTACTGGACGTGGCCGTTGCCCTGGCCGGTGCGCAGGTCGAAGGCCTCGGTCGGCCGGTGCCGCCACTCCTCCTCGATCTCGACGGCCTCGCCCTCCAGGACGTCCACGAGGTCGGACAGGACCTCGCCGCCGTCGGTGACGACCTTGCCGCCCTCCAGGAGGAGTTCGGCGGTGGCCCAGGCCGGGTGGTAGGAGCCGAACTTGCGGCGGCCGATGTCCAGGACCTTCTCGCGGACCAGCTCGCAGGCGTTCTTCACGGCGCCGCCGGTGACGTACGTCTGCCGGGAGGCCGAGGTGGAGCCGGCCGAGCCGACCTGGGTGTCCGCCGGGTGGATGGTGACCTGGGTGACGCCCAGCTCGGTGCGGGCGATCTGCGCGTGGACGGTGACGCCGCCCTGGCCGACCTCCGCCATGGCGGTGTGCACGGTGGCCACCGGCTCGCCGCCGACGACCTCCATGCGGACCCTGGCCGTGGAGTAGTCGTCGAAGCCCTCGGAGAAGCCGACATTCTTGATGCCGACCGCGTAGCCGACGCCGCGGACGACGCCCTCGCCGTGCGTGGTGTTGGACAGGCCGCCGGGCAGCTGCCGTACGTCGGCGCCCTCGCTGGACTCCCACTGGCGCTCGGGAGGCATCGGCATCGCCTTGACGCGGCGCAGGAGTTCGGCGACCGGCGCCGGGGAGTCGACCGGCTGGCCGGTGGGCATGACGGTGCCCTGCTCCATGGCGTTGATCCGGCGGAACTCCACCGGGTCCATGCCGAGTTCCTTGGCCACCTTGTCCATCTGCGCCTCGTAGGCGAAGCACGCCTGGACCGCGCCGAAGCCGCGCATCGCGCCGCAGGGCGGGTTGTTGGAGTAGAGGGCGATGGCCTCGATGTCCACGTCGTCGACCACGTACGGGCCGACGGCCAGGGAGGCCGCGTTGCCGACGACCGCCGGGGAGGCGGAGGCGTAGGCGCCGCCGTCCAGGACGATGCGGCACTTCAGGTGCGTGAGCCTGCCGTCGCTGGTGGCGCCGTGCTCGTAGAAGAGCCGGGCCGGGTGGCGGTGGACGTGGCCGAAGAAGGACTCGAAGCGGTTGTAGACGATCTTGACCGGCTTGCCGGTGCGCATCGCCAGCAGGCAGGCGTGGATCTGCATCGACAGGTCCTCGCGCCCGCCGAACGCGCCACCGACGCCGGACAGCGTCATGCGCACCTTGTCCTCGGGCAGGCCGAGGACCGGGGCGATCTGCTTGAGGTCGGAGTGCAGCCACTGGGTGGCGATGTAGAGGTCGACGCCGCCGTCCTCGGACGGCACCGCGAGGCCGGACTCGGGGCCGAGGAAGGCCTGGTCCTGCATGCCGAAGTAGTACTCGCCCTTGACGATCACGTCGGCGCGGGCGGCGGCCCCGTCGGCGTCGCCGCGGATGATCGGCTGGCGGTGCACGATGTTGGGGTGCGGGACGTGGCCGATGTGGTGGTCGTCGCGGCCCTCGTGGACGAGGATCGCGTCGGGGGCGGTCGCGGAGGCCTCGTCGGTGATGACGGGCAGCTCCCGGTACTCCACCTTGATCTTGGCGGCGGCGCGGCGCGCGGTCTCCGGGTGGTCGGCGGCGACGATCGCGACCGGTTCGCCGTGGTGGCGTACCTTGCCGTGCGCGAGGACCGGGGTGTCCTGGATCTCCAGGCCGTAGTTGCGGACCTCGGTGGGCAGGTCGTCGTACGTCATGACGGCGTAGACGCCGGCCATGGCGAGGGCCTCGCCGGTGTCGATGGAGACGATCTCGGCGTGCGCGACGGTGGAGCGCAGGATCTGGCCCCAGAGCATGTCCTCGTGCCACATGTCGGACGAGTACGCGAACTCGCCGGTGACCTTGAGGGTGCCGTCCGGCCGGAGCGTGGACTCGCCGATGCCGCCCTTGGTCTGGGAACCCTGGGTGATTTTGGTGGGTGCGCCGGTGGCAGCCATGCTCAGACCCCCTCGGACTGACGGGCCGCGGCCAGGCGGACCGCGTCCATGATCTTCTCGTAGCCCGTGCAGCGGCACAGGTTGCCCGACAGCGCCTCGCGGATGTCCGCGTCGGTCGGGTTCGGGTTGCGTTCCAGCATCTCGTCGGCGGCGACCAGCAGGCCGGGCGTGCAGAAGCCGCACTGGACGGCGCCGGCGTCGATGAACGCCTGCTGGATCGGGGCCAGTTCGGTGCCCTCGCCGGTCTGGGAGTCGGTGCCCCGGGCCTGCCACCGCTTGGCCTCGTCGAGCGTGGTGCCCTTGCCCGCGCCGCCGCTCCCGCCGCTGCCGCAGGCGCCGGTGGCGCAGCTCTCGGCGCGCTCCTTGGCGAAGTCGGCCAGGCCCTCGACGGTGACCACCTCGCGGCCCTGCGCCTGACCGGCCGCGACCAGACAGGAGCACACCGGAACGCCGTCCAGGCGGACCGTGCAGGAGCCGCACTCGCCCTGCTCGCAGGCGTTCTTGGAGCCGGGCAGGCCCATCCGCTCGCGCAGCACGTACAGCAGGGACTCGCCCTCCCACACGTCGTCGGCTTCCTGCGGACGTCCGTTGACAGTGAAGTTGACGCGCATTACGCCGCTCCCTCCGTGGTGTGGCGGGCGCCGCGGTACGACTCCCAGGTCCAGGTGAGTGTCCGGCGGGCCATGACGCCGACCGCGTGGCGGCGGTAGCTCGCGGTGCCCCGGACGTCGTCGATCGGGTTGCAGGCGGCCGAGCACAGGTCGGCGAACTGCTTGGCGACCGACGGGGTGACGATCTTTCCGTTGTCCCAGAAGCCGCCCTCTTCGAGCGCCGCGTTCAGGAACTCCTCGGCCGCCTTGGCGCGGACCGGGGTGGGCGCGGCCGAACCGATGCCGGTGCGGACCGTGCGGGTCTCGGGGTGCAGGGCGAGGCCGAAGGCGCACACGGCGATGACCATGGCGTTGCGGGTGCCGACCTTGGAGAACTGCTGCGGGCCGTCGGCCTTCTTGACGTGCACGGCGCGGATCAGCTCGTCGGGCTCCAGCGCGTTGCGCTTGACGCCCGTGTAGAAGTCGTCGATCGGGATCAGGCGCCTGCCGCGCACCGACTCGGCCTCGACCTCCGCGCCGGCGGCCAGCAGCGCCGGGTGGGCGTCGCCGGCCGGGGAGGCGGTGCCGAGGTTGCCGCCCACGCCGCCGCGGTTACGGATCTGCGGGGAGGCGACCGTGTGCGAGGCGAGGGCGAGACCGGGGAGTTCGGTGCGCAGGCTCTCCATGATCCGCGTGTACGGCACGGAGGCGCCCAGCCGTACGGAGTCCTCGCCGACCTCCCACTCGGTCAGGTCGCCGATGCGGTTCAGGTCCATGAGGTACTCGGGCCGACGGTGGTCGAAGTTGATCTCGACCATCACGTCGGTGCCACCCGCGATCGGCACAGCGGTGGGGTGCTCGGCCTTCGCGGCGAGCGCCTCCTCCCAGCTGGCGGGGCGAAGGAAGTCCATGACCGGCTCTCTTCTTCGTCTACTTGTGGGGCGTACAGATTGAGCCAATCCGTGTGCGGCGGGCCCGGCTCGTTCAAGTGCTGTTCACGTGGAGTGGGCTCAGTACACCGCCCGGTGCTCCACCAGGGTCAGTCGCAGAAACCATGAAGGAGTTGGCTGGCCAGCGCGGGCATCTTGTAGATTCGTATGAAAGGAGGTCCTCAGTGACCTCCTCGCTTTCCTCCGGAAACGGGCGACACAGCCGCGTGACCTGGAACACTTCGAGACAAAGAACGGCGGCGACGAGAATGCGGCTGCGCGCACTGCTGGACACCGACGCGCTGGGCCTCAAGCTGCTCGGCGGCGAGGACGAGCTGGATCGCTCCGTGCGGGGCGTGATGACCACCGACCTGCGGGACCCCAGCCGCTACCTCTCGGGCGGGGAGCTGGTGCTCACCGGCCTGGCCTGGCGCCGGGACGCCGCCGACTCCGAGCCGTTCGTCCGGATCCTGGTGCAGGCCGGGGTGGCGGCGCTGGCCGCCGGTGAGGCGGAGCTCGGGCGGGTGCCCGAGGACATGGTGGCGGCGTGCGCGCGGCACCGGCTGCCGCTGTTCGCGGTGAACGAGTCGGTGGCCTTCGCGACCATCACCGAGCACGTCGTCCGCCAGGTGTCCGGCGAGCGGGCCGGGGACCTCGCGGCCGTGGTGGACCGGCACCGCCGGATGATGACCTCCGGTCCGGCGGGCGGCGGCCCCGACGTGGTCCTGGACCTGCTCGGTTCCGACCTGGACCTGCGGGCCTGGGTGCTGTCCCCGACCGGGCGGCCGGTCGCCGGCCCGAAGGACTCGGGTCCCGCGCTGAGTGCCGAGGTGTGCGCGAAGCTGGCGGCGGAGCATCTCGCGGCCACCCGCGCGGGACGCCGCGCGCCGCACCGGGCGACCCTGGGTGCGACGACGTACAGCCTCTTCCCGGTGCGCGGCTCGGAGCACCGTTCGGCGGTGCCCGGCGCGGGGCGTCTCCCGCAGGCCGCCCGGGACGTGCGCGAGACGGTGCTGTCCGACTGGCTGCTGGTCGTGGAGGCGGACGCCGGGGAGTGGGCCGAGGAGCGGCTCGACCTGCTGTACGGCGTCACGCAGCTGATCGCGGTCGAGCGGGACCGGCGGGACGCGGCGCGCACGGTGCGGCGGCGGCTCGCGCAGGAGGTCCTGGAACTGGTGCAGACGGGTGCCGCGCCCGCCGAGATCGCGGCCCGGCTGCGGGTGGCGGCGCCGGTACTGCTGCCGGGCCTCGGCGCGGCCCCGCACTGGCAGGTCGTCGTCGCCCGCGTCGAGTGGGCGGACGGCTCGGACGGCGGACCGGGCCGCGGACCGGACGGCTCGGACGGCTCCGCGCAGACCGGTCCGGTCGCCCAGACCCTGCTGGAGGAGATACTCGTCGACCCGCTGGCCGCGGGCCCCGAGCAGTCCGACCGCATCGCCGTGGCGCACACCGGAGACGAGGCCGTCGCCCTCGTACCGCTGCCGGCGGTCTCCAGCGAGCACGACGGCTCCGAGACCGGCATCCTCGCGGACGCGCTGCTGGAGTCCGTACGGGAGCCGCTGTCGGCGGGGCTGGACGGCGACGGGCGGGTCACGCTCGGGGTCAGCGCGGCCGTGCACTCGGCGGAGGGGCTGCGCGGCGCGCTGGAGGAGGCACGGCACGCGCGGCGGGTCGCCGCGGCGCGCCCCGGCCGGGTGTGCGCGGCGGGCCACCACGAACTGGCCTCCCACGTCCTGCTGCTCCCCTTCGTCCCCGACGACGTCCGCCGGGCCTTCACCGCCCGGCTGCTGGACCCGCTGCGGGACTACGACCGCCGCCACCGCGCCGAACTGATCCCGACGCTGGAGTCGTTCCTCGACTGCGACGGCTCCTGGACGCGCTGCGCGAACCGGCTCCACCTGCACGTCAACACACTGCGCTACCGCGTCGGACGGATCGAGCAGTTGACGGGGCGTGACCTGTCGCGGCTCGAGGACAAGCTGGATTTCTTCCTGGCACTGCGGATGAGCTGAGTCGCGGGGCGTGCGCCGGCCCGGGGCGGTTCCAAACCTCGGGCCGGGAAGTCCCACGACTTTGTGAAAAATTTCACCCATACCCTTGGCCGGGCCGCCGGATCCGTGCTGAGATGCGCCCACCACTCGAGAGCTCGATGGCGTGCTAAGGGGAGGGCAACGTGGCGCATTCCGCCATGGCTGGTTCTGGTTGGGGAACGACCGAGGGTGACGATCCGCTCCAGACCGCGGTATGGCGGTTGCGCTCGCGCGCCTGCTGGGCCGACGCGGCGGCCCTGCTGGAGCCGGTCACCGCGGCCACCGCGTTGCAGCGCACCGCGCTGCTGGTGGAGCGGTGTCTGTACACCGAGCAGGGATGGGCCCAGGCCGAGGACGCGCTGCGCACCGCGGAGGCGCTGGCCGACAGCGACGACGAGCGCGGGGCCGCCGCCTGCGAACGCGGGCAGCTCGCGTACGCCGCCACCGTGCACGGGGTGCGCGACCGCGCCGACGAGGCACGGGCCGCGCTGGGCCGGGCGGCGGCGCTGATCCCGCCGGGGGCCGGGGGACGGGCGTTGCTGGACTTCCGGCGCGGGCTGCTCGCGGAGAACCTGACCCGGTCGCCGCAGGCCGCCCGGGCGGCGTACCGGCGGGCCCACGCGGGAGCCACCGCGCACGCCGACCCGCTACTCCAGTCCTTCACCTGGCGGCATCTTGCGGGACTCGCCCTGCGGGAGGGGGAGTTGGCCGATGCGCGGCACGGTTTCGCCGAGTCGCTGCGGATCCGCGAGGAGCTGGGATACCTCGTCGGTACGGCACCGGCGCTGGTGTCGCTCGCGGACGCGGAGGCCGAACCCGAGGCGTCGCGGTTGCGGGAGGAGGCACGGCGGCTGTTCCGGCTGCTCGGCGGAGTGCCGACGTGGCTGGCGCGGCAGCTGGCACCGCCGGCGCCGGGCGCGGCGACGGCCTGACGGCCTGCTGCCGCCTGCCTCGCCGGTTGCTGCCTGCTGCCTGCTGCCTGCTGCCTGCTGCCTGCTGCCTGCTGCCTGCTGCCTGCTGCCTGCTGCCAGGATGGTGCCGTCATCGGCCGCGAACCGGCGCTGGTCAACGCCGTCCCCGCCATCGCCGCCGTCACTGGTCACCGCCGTCGTCGGCCGCCGCCGCCGTCATGGGTACCTGCTCCAGCGCGGGGCCGTGGCGGCCCAGGCGGCGTCCCACCCGGCGAGGTTGCGCCGTCGCAGCACGAGGCCGGTGACCGCGTGCGCGGCGAGGCCGGTGAGGACGACGCCCAGGAAGGCGAGGATCGCCCAGCCCATCGTGCGGCTGCGGATCTGCTCCGCGGTCAGGGGTGGTTCGGTGATCTTCCCGGCCCCGTCGACCCACACGAGAACGGTGCTCTCCGCGGGCAGCCCCGGCTCGACATCGGTCTCCCCGGTCCGCGTCCGGCCGTCCGGGCCGGTGAACCGCACCTTGACCGCGTACCGGGTCTCCTTCGCCTCGTCCGACCCGGGCTCCGGGTGGCGCGGGGCGTCGTACATGAGGACCGCGGGGCGGTGGTCCCGGGTCTCGGACTCGTGCTCGGCGGTGCCCCGGTAGTGGCGGTGGGCGGCGTCGCCGACCGCGAACATCGCCGCCGGGGCCCCCACCAGCACGGCGAGCAGCAGCCCGAGGGCGACCCACGCCTGCAGCCGGTCGGTACGGCGCCGCAGCGGGTTGCGCCGCCACTGCCACAGCAGGAGGTGCGGATGTCGTCCGGGGTCGGGAGCGGCGGGCGGTGGCTGCGCCGGAGGTATCTCACCAGCCACGGAGTGCCTCCTTCCAAGGGTGGGGCAGCCGGTTCGGCACCGTCGATGCCGGCCCGGCCGGCGACCGGCGGGTCGGGGTGGGGCTCGGGTCACGGTGGGCGGGCGGTACGGCCGGCGCACCGCGCGCGTGGACAGGACCGTGGTGCCGCGTCCGGTGCTCCGGGGCCGCGATACGCGGGCGAGACCGCACGAGCGGCCGGGACCGTGTGTGCGGCCGGGGCTGTGTGTGCGGCCGGGGACCGTGTGTGAAGGGGGCGGGCGCGAGCACGCCGGGTGAGTGCGCTCCGGGTGAGTGCGTGCCGGGTGGGTCCTCACGGACGGGCCGGGACCCGGCCTCCCCACCCCCCACGTCCGGCACCGCGTACGGCGGCAGCCGGTCAGTGCGGGTGTTCGTCCGGTGGGTCCGTGCCCGTGGTCGACGGGTGGGAGTGCGCGGCTTCCAGCAGCTTGGCGGCGCCGCGCAGGGCGGCCGTGTGCGGGGCCGGCACGGCACGCAGGGGAACGTGCAGCCTGTTGGTGAGCCGGCAGGTGATCTCGGGCCGCAGGGCGCCCCCGCCCGCGAGCAGCGGGCCCCGGCCCAGGGCGTCGACGGTGAAGGACGTGTCGTCCTGCCGCAGCATCGAGGTCGTCATGTCGGCCACCGCCTCGCCGATCCGCGCGGCCGGGGTGGACTCGTCGATGTCCCCCGTGCCCAGCGCGGTGCGGCGCGCGTCGAAGACGGCGCCGTCCACCAGGAGCACCACCTCGGTGAGATGCGCGCCGATGTCCATCACGAGCAACGGCCGGGACAGGTCCGCGCCCGCCGCGAGGGCCACGGCCCGCGCGCTGGGGACGGTCAGCACACTGCGCGGGCGCAGCACCTCCACGGCCGTACGGGCCTCGGCCCGGTAGGCGAACCCGTCCAGCACCGGCGCCGTCACCACGACCAGGGGACGGGCGAAGCGGGGCAGGCGGTGGCCGAGCAGCCGGTCGAGCATCCGGGCCGTGCCCTGGGTGTCGACGATCGAGCCGCGCTGGATGGGGTACACCGCGCCGACGCCGGGGAAGGTCACCGTCGGCACGTCGAGGATCATTCCGCGCCCGGCGACCCAGGCGCGGGTCCGGGCGCTGCCCATGTCGAGGGCGACGCCGGTGCACTGCCGGCACAGGGGCCACGGGCGGTGCCGGCCGAGGACGGCACGGGGCCGGCGGACCACGGTCATCGTCCGGCCTCCCGCACCTGCTGGCAGCGAGCGCAGTAGCGGGCCTGCGGCACGATCATCAGGCGCTCGCGGTCGATGGGACGCCGACACAGATGACAGACACCGTAACGGCCCTCGGCCATGCGCTCCAGCGCCGCTTCCACGTCGGCGAGGACCATGCGCGCGGAGGCCGCGAGCTTGACCCGCACCTCCGTCCGCGCGGCGGACCGCCGCTCGATCGGCTCGTCGGCGCGGGACGGGTCGGTCGCGATCTGCCGCAGCTGCTCCTCGCGGAACAGCCGCTGCTCGTGGAGGTTGTCCCGGAGCACGGCGAGATCCTCGGGCGACAGGGACGACAGAGGCGACAGGAGCGTGTCGCGGTCGCCGATGATCTGGTTGTTCACCACTTCACCCACTTCACCCCTTGGGCAGGGCGGGAGACGAAGACTGGACGGACGGTGGTCAGGCGGCGGCGCGGCGCTGGCAGGCGACGCAGTAGCGCGTGTAGGGGAGGATCTCCAGGCGCTCCCCCGGGACGGGCTTGCCACAGCCCAGGCAGGTGCCGTAGGTGCCGTCGTCGATACGGGCAAAGGCCTCCTCGATCTCCTTGAGCACCCGGTCGATGGCCGCCTTCTGCGCGGACATCAGCTGGTCGTCCGCCTGGCCGCTCTCCCCGAGTGCCTGAAGCTGGGTCATACGGGTGTTGCGGGCGTGCTCGAGGCGCTGGCGTGCCTCGTGAGCGGTCAGGCGTTCCGGGCGGGGTTCGATGCGGGAGGTGTCGAGAGACACGGCGATTCCTCTTCTCAACCGGGCCTGCTTCTCAGAAGGGCCTGCGGGTATGACTGGCGCCGGGCCGAACGGACCCGGTCAGCCTCAACCATGGCCGCGCCGCCGGAGGAAGCCCATCGGGCGCAGGCCCCATTTGCCCGGGGACGGAGCATCCACTCGGCGACGTCGCGGAGTGGCGGCCATATGGGTGTGCCGTGATCCACAAATGGGGGTCAGGACCCATCGACCGCCAAGGCCCGGACGGGGCAGGCTGGTCGTTTGCTCTGTCGCGAACCAGGCCGCGGCTCCCACCGAGGGTGCGCGATGACCGACAGTAGAGCCGTACCAGTCGACGCGTCGCAGAAGGAGGCGTACCCCCCGGTGTCCCTGTTCTGGCGGATCTTCGGGCTCAACGCGGTGGTGCTGGGCTTCGCCACGGCACTGCTGCTGTGGGCTCCGGTGACCGTCTCCGTACCGGTCCTGCTGACCGAGGCCGTCATCCTGGTGGGCGGGCTGGGCGTGATGCTGGTCGCCAACGGCGCCCTGCTGCGCTGGGGCCTGTCGCCGCTGGACCGGCTCACGAAGCTGATGACCACCGTCGACCTGCTGCGCCCCGGCCAGCGGCTGCCGGTGTCCGGCGGCGGCGAGGTCCCCGAGCTGATCCGCACCTTCAACGCCATGCTCGACCGGCTGGAGCACGAACGGGCCACGAGCACCGCCCGCGTCCTGCTCGCCCAGGAGGCGGAGCGGCGCCGCATCGCCCAGGAGCTGCACGACGAGGTCGGGCAGAGCATGACCGCGATCCTGCTGGTGCTGGGGCGTGCCGCGGACGACGCCGACCAGCCGCTGCGCGAGGAGTTGCAGCAGGCGCAGGAGATCACCCGGGAGAGCCTGGACGAGGTCCGCCGCCTGGTGCGCCGGCTTCGGCCCGGTGTCCTGGACGATCTCGGTCTGATCAGCGCGCTGTCCTCGCTCACCCACGACTTCGCCACCCACACGGGGCTGCGGGTGGTGCGCCGTTTCGACGCCGATCTGCCCGCTCTGGACCCCGAGACCGAGCTGGTCCTCTACCGTGTCGCGCAGGAGAGCCTGACCAACGCGGCCCGCCACGCGGACGCCGAGCGAGTGGAGGTGGGTCTCGCCCCCGCCGACGGCGCGGTGACGCTCACCATCGCCGACGACGGCCGCGGCATCGAGGCGGCGTGCGAGGGTGCCGGCATCCGCGGCATGCGCGAACGGGCCCTGCTCATCGGGGCCGCTCTCGACATCACCTCGGCACCCGGCGCCGGCACCCGCATCCGGCTCACCGCACCCGTCCCCAGGAAGCAGCCCTGACCATGTCCGACCCGTCCCTGCCCGAGCCGACCGCGTCCGGCACGTCCGCATCCGGCACGTCCGCCTCCGGCGCGTCCGCGGCCCCCGCGTCCGGTCCGGCCAGGATCCGCATCCTGCTCGCCGACGATCACGCGCTGGTACGCCGCGGCGTACGGCTCATCCTCGACCGGGAGCCGGACCTCGAGGTGGTCGCCGAGGCCGGTGACGGCGCGGAGGCCATCGAGATGGCGCGGACCCACGCCGTCGACCTGGCGGTCCTGGACATCGCGATGCCCCGCCTGACCGGCCTCCAGGCCGCCCGCGAGCTGGCCGCGCTGAAACCGGGGCTGCGCATCCTGATGCTGACGATGCACGACAACGAGCAGTACCTGTTCCAGGCGTTGAAGTCGGGGGCCTGCGGCTACGTGCTGAAGTCCGTAGCCGACCGCGACCTGGTCGCGGCCTGCCGGGCCGCGATGCGCGACGAGCCCTTCCTCTACCCGGGCGCGGTGACGGCGCTGATCCGCAACTACCTCGACCGGGTACGGCACGGGGAGGAGAACGCCGACCACATCCTCACGCCCCGCGAGGAGGAGGTACTCAAGCTCGTCGCCGAGGGCCACTCCTCGAAGGAGATCGCCGAGATCCTCTTCATCAGCATCAAGACCGTCCAGCGGCACCGGGCGAACCTCCTCCAGAAACTCGGCCTGCGCGACCGCCTGGAACTGACCCGCTACGCCATCCGGGCCGGACTCATCGAACCCTGACGAGTCCGGGTGAACCCGGATGAGCCCGGATGACCCCGGGCGCGTCCCGACACCCCCGAACCGCCCGAGGCTCTGGCCGCCCACTCCCCGGCCGGAGCCCCGGGCTTCCGCACCGCCCCGCACCGCCCGCCAACACAGTCCGACCGACCGATCGCCCACCACGAAAGGGGACGGTGCATGCGCCCCGCACGCCGCGCCGCCCCCACGCCCGTCCGCGCCACGGGGCACCGGCTGGCGGCGACGCTCACCGCACTGCTGGCCGTCCTGCTGGCGCTGGTCCCGGCCGGACCCGCGGCGGCGGGCGCACCCGTCGCCGTCGTGGGGCAGGTCCCGGTGCCCGCGGCGACGACCGTCCCGCACCCGGACACCGGGTACCACGCCGACGACGGCTGTGCCACCGCCTGCGCCGCCCAGGCCAGGTCCCGGCACGACCATCTCGGTGAGCGTCCGGCGGCCCCGGACCGCCTCGCCACCACCACGCGCTCCACGGGCCCCGCCCCGGCCGCCCGCGGGCGGACCGCGGCGCCGTCCGGCTCCGTTCCCGTGTCCCCCGGCCGCACGAGTCACGACCGCGTGCGGGCTCCTCCCGTCTCCTCCGGCACCTGAGACACCCGTCAACGTCCTTTCACCTTCCTTGCCGCGGCCGCGCTGGGCCGCTGCCGTGGCGTGCCCGCCGGAGGCCCGTGTTGAAACGTTCCCGTCCCCGCTCCCGTGCCCACTCCCTGAAGGGCCGTGCGCTCGTCGCCCTCCTCGTGATGGCCGGGGCCGTGGCCATCGCCCTGACCATGCCGATCCGCCTCGGGCTCGACCTGCGGGGCGGCACACAGATCGTGCTGGAGACCAAGTCCACCGAGACCACCAAGGCCGACCGGGAGGCCACCGACCGCACCGTGGAGGTACTGCGCGGACGTATCGACGCGCTCGGCGTCGCCGAGCCGACCATCGTCCGCTCCGGTGACAACCGCGTCGTCGTCGAACTGCCCGGCGTACAGGACCCGAAGAAGGCGGCCGACGTACTGGGCCGCACCGCGCAGCTCACCGTCCACTCGGTGCTCGGCCCGGCCGAGGCGGAGGGCGAGACCGAGGGCGAGGCCGCGACGAAGGACGACACGAAGACTGACGGCGCCGGGACTGACGGCGCCAAGGCCCCGTCCGGGACGGACGGCGAGCGCGTGCTGCCGGACGAGTCGGGGATGTCGCTCCGGCTCAAGGAGGCCTCGCTGACCGGGCAGGACGTCAAGGGTGCCGACGCCCTCTTCGACCAGCAGGGCGGAGCCGGGTGGCTCGTCACCGTCGACTTCAAGGACGCGGGCAGTGACCGCTGGGCCAAGGTGACCGGCGAAGCCGCCTGCCACCCGGCCGGCGATCCGCAGCGCCGGGTCGCCATCGTGCTCGACAACAAGATCATCTCCTCGCCGCAGGTCGACCCGTCCGTATCCTGCGGGGCGGGCATCGCCGGCGGGTCCACCCAGATCACCGGCTCCTTCGACGACGCCGAGGCCCGCGACCTGGCCCTGCTGATCAAGGGCGGCGCCCTGCCCGTACCGGTCGAGACCATCGAGCAGCGCACCATCGGCGCCACCCTGGGCGACGAGGCCATCTCGGCCGGTGCCCTGGCCGCCGTCATCGGTACCGCGCTGACCGGGCTGTTCATCATCTTCGTCTACCGGCTCATGGGTGCCCTCGCGACCGTGGCCCTGCTCTGCTACGGCCTGATCTCCTACGCCGCCCTGGCCGCGATCGGCGCCACCCTGACCCTGCCCGGCCTGGCCGGCTTCGTCCTGGCCATCGGCATGGCGGTGGACGCCAACGTCCTTGTGTTCGAACGCGCCCGCGAGGAGCAGGCCTCCCGTACCCGCCCGAGCACGCGCTCGTCGCTGACCGCCGGTTTCCGCAGTGCCTTCAGCGCGATCGCCGACTCCAACATCACCACGCTGATCGCCGCCGCGCTGCTGTTCTTCCTGGCCTCCGGTCCGGTCAAGGGCTTCGGCGTCACCCTGGGCATCGGTGTCCTGGCCTCCATGGTCAGCGCCCTGGTGATCACCCGGGTGCTGGCCGAGTTCGCCGCGAGCCGCCCGGCGGTCTTCCGCCGCCCGCACATCACCGGCATCTCCACCACCGGCCCGGTCCGCGACGCCCTGCTGCGCCGCGACCCGTTCCTGATGCGCCGGCCGCGCCGCTGGCTGGCCGCCTCCGCGATCGTCCTCGTGGTGGCCGGCTCCGGCATCCTGGTCCGCGGCCTCAACTTCGGCATCGAGTTCACCGGCGGACGGCTCCTCGAGTACTCGACGGCGACCCAGGTCGACGCCGACCGGGCACGGGACGCCCTCGCCGACGCGGGCTTCCCCCGCGCCGTCGTCCAGTCCTCCGGTGACAGCGACCTCTCGGTGCGCACGGAGGAGCTGACCAACACCGAGGCCGACACCGTCACCAAGACCATCGGCGAGCTGGGCGGCGAGACGGAGAAGGTCCGCGACGAGCTGATCGGCCCCAGTCTGGGCGAGGAGCTGCGGACGGACGCCCTGATCGCGCTGGGCTTGGCCCTGGCCGCCCAGTTGATGTACCTCGCCGTCCGTTTCCGGTTGCTGTTCGGCACCGCCGCGGTCGGCGCGCTCGCCCACGACGTGGTCATCCTGGTCGGTGTGTTCGCCTGGCTGGGCAAGCCGATCGACGGGGTGTTCCTGGCCGCGCTGCTGACCGTGATCGGCTACTCGGTCAACGACTCGGTGGTCCTCTTCGACCGCATCCGGGAACTGCTCGGCGGCAAGGACCGGAAGCAGTCGTTCGCCCGGCTCACGAACCAGGCGATCCTGCAGACCCTGCCGCGCACGGTCAACACCGGTATGGGCGCGGTGCTCATCCTCGCCTCACTGGCCGTCCTCGCCGACGACTCGCTCACCGACTTCGCCCTCGCCCTGCTGATCGGTGTGGGGGTCGGCACGTACTCCTCGGTGTTCACCGCCTCTCCGCTGGCCATCGAGATGTACGACCGCGGCAGCGGGACCCGCCCCGCGCGTCGCAAGGGCCGGAACGCGGAGAAGAAGGAGAAGACGGAGAAAACGGAGAAGGAGGTGCCGGCGAGCCGCACGGAACGGCAGGAGGCGCTGTAGCGAGTCACCCCCGCGAGGCCCCACCCGGGGCGGAGGCCCCACCCGGGGCGCCCGTGCTCAGGGCGCCCCGGTGAAGTGCTCCCCCACCAGGCTCCGCACCACGTCCGGATCGCCGGCGATCAGCGCGTCCAGCAGTGCCGTGTGTTCGTGCGCGTCGGCGATCAGGTCGGCCCGCCCCCGCACCGAGGGGGCGCCGGCCGGCGGCCACTGGGCGCGGCGGTGCAGGTCACCGGCGATCCGGACGAGCTGGTCGTTGCCGGCCAGGCCGAGCACCGCGCGGTGGAAGGCGCGGTCGGCCTCGGCGTACGTCGCCGGGCAGCCGGACGACGCGGCCCGGACGGTGGCCTCCGCGAGGGGGCGCAGCTCCGCCCAGCGCTCGGCGGGCACCGTACGGGCCAGCCGCAACATCACCGGGACCTCGATCAGGGCCCGGACCTCGGCGAGCTCGGCCAGTTCCCGGTCACCGCGCTCGACGACGCGGAAACCGCGGTTGAGGACGACCTCGACGGCCCCCTCCAGGGCGAGCTGCTGCATGGCCTCCCGTACGGGCGTGGCCGAGACACCGAACCGCTCGCCGAGTGCGGGCGCCGAGTAGACCTCGCCGGGCCGCAGCTCGCCGGCCACCAGTGCGGTGCGCAGGGCGTCGAGGACCTGCCCGCGCACGGAGGAGCGCCGGACCAGGGCGCGCGGGCGGGGCGCGGGAGGCTCGCTGTGCGTGTGCTCGCCCCGCGCGGCCCCGGCCGGTCCACCAGCGCTGTGTGCCCGGTCCCGGTCCCGGTCTCGATCCCGGCCCTGGTCTCGATCCCGGTCCCGGTCACGGTCTCGGCCCCGGTCCGCGGCACGGGGCTGGGCCGGGACCCGCACGGAGGCGGCCGGATCGGCCGCGTCGCCGGTACGGAACCGTCCGGTCCCCGTCCCAGTGGGACCCTGCGCGCTCGGCTTCACGGGTCCTCCTGTGGGACGTGTCGGTACTTGGGGTCATTACGGCGGCTTGTCACCTGTCCGTCAAGCACCATAAGGGCACAGGCCGTCAGTTCAAATCCCAAGGATCTTCGGTAAGGTAAGGCTTACCTGAAACTGCCCGTTGTCCTGACGTGGATCGGTGGTCCCGCATGCCTGTCACCCGCTCGGCCTTCACGGACGCCTACGCGCGTCTGTCCGAGGTCCTCCCGGGACTGGGTGTCACCGAGCTGGACGCGGCCGGCGAGGTCCCGCGCGGCGGCGGATGGGTCGGCGCCGCCTCGCTCGCGGCGGGCGATGCCGAGCTCGAGACGTTCCTGGCGTGGGACGACGCCCAGGTCCTGCGGGACTACGGGCAGCGGGCCCGGCCGGACGTGGTCGCGAGCTTCGGACTGCACCGGTACGCGTGGCCGGCCTGCCTGCTGATCACCGTGCCCTGGTTCCTGCACCGCAGGGTGCCCCGCTACCCCGCCACCCACGTCGCCTACGACCGTTCCGCCACCGGCCTCCCCCTCGGCCGCATGGCCGTGCGACCGGCCGGCTTCGCCTGCCTGCCCGGAGATCCGGCCGCCGCGCTGCCCGGCGCCCGCGTGGTCGCCGACGAGGAGGCACTGCGCACCGAGGTGCGGGCCGCCGTCGCCGAACACCTGGAGCCCGTACTGGCGGGATTCGGACCGCGCATGCGGCGACGCGGACGCGCCCTGTGGGGCATGGCGACCGACGAGGTCGTCGAGGGCCTGTGGTACGTCGCCCATCTGCTCGGCGAGCAGGAGCGGGCCCGGCACGAGCTGGAGTTGCTGCTGCCGGGCGCGACCAAGCCGTACGTCGGCGATGCCGCGTTCCGGGAGCTGAAGGGGCCGGACGGCGAACCGCTGCACACCCGGGACCGGGCGAGCTGCTGCATGTTCTACACGCTGCGCCCCGAGGACACCTGCGCCACCTGCCCGCGCACCTGCGACGCGGACCGCGTCGACAAGATGCTCGCCACGGCGAGCTGACCCCTCCCGGACGCGCTCGCACGCACACTCGCACGGACTGTCCTGTTCGAACTCAACTTCCACCCCTCACACGGTAGTTCGAGTAGAACACCGCCCTGGAGATCCCCTCGCACCCTCTTGGCTGCCTCTTGCCCCGAAACCCCTTGGGGGACACCGGGTTTGGGCCACCATGGCGCTCGTTACGCCCCATCCCAATGCGAGGGACCCCTAGATGAGATTGACCGACATATCGCTGAACTGGCTGCTTCCGGGCGCCGTGCTGCTCCTGGGCATGCTGGCGGCGGTGGCGGTGCTCGCGCGCGGCAAGCGCTCCTCGGGGAAGGACGCGGGCGCGGACGACTCGTGGGAGCGCATGGAGGAGCGCCGCAGGCGCAAGGAGGCCCTCTACGGCAGCGTCTCCTATGTTCTGCTCTTCTGCTGCGCCGCGGTCGCCGCGGCGCTCTCCTTCCACGGTCTGGTCGGCTTCGGCGAGCAGAACCTCGGCCTGAGCGACGGCTGGCAGTACCTGGTCCCGTTCGGACTCGACGGGGCGGCCATGTTCTGCTCCGTCCTCGCGGTGCGCGAGGCCAGCCACGGTGACGCGGCGCTCGGCTCCCGCATACTCGTGTGGACCTTCGCGTTCGCGGCCGCCTGGTTCAACTGGGTGCACGCGCCCCGCGGCATGGGTCACGCGGGTGCCCCGCACTTCTTCGCGGGCATGTCCCTGTCGGCGGCGGTGCTGTTCGACCGGGCTCTGAAGCAGACCCGCCGGGCCGCCCTGCGCGAGCAGGGCCTGGTGCCGCGTCCGCTGCCGCAGATCCGTATGGTCCGCTGGCTGCGGGCGCCACGGGAGACGTACCGCGCCTGGTCGCTGATGCTCCTGGAGGGCGTGCGCAGCCTCGACGAGGCGGTCGACGAGGTGCGCGACGAGAGGCGGCAGAAGGAAGAGAAGAAGCTGCGGCGGCGCGAGCACGAACGCCTGGAGCGGGCGCAGCTGAAGGCGATCAGCCGGGGTCACGGCCCTCGGGGTTTTCCCGGACGCGGCGGCGGCCGGCCGGTCGAGATCGAGGTGCAGCAGATGGAACGGGGCACCGAACGCGCCGCCGCGGAGCCTGCCATATCCTCCCCGGAGCCCCTGCCCTCGGGACGGCGTCCCTCCCTGCAGCCCGTACGCCGCGAAGCTGACCAGGTCACCGTCGACCTGACCGCGGAGGACGACACCCAGGCCCTGCCACGCCTGGACTCCCTGGAGCGCAAACTCAAGGACCTGGAGCAGCAGTTCGGCTAGGACGGCCCACGGTGGCGGTCATCGGGCATCGGGCATCGGGCATCGGGAACCGTCACCCGGGCCGGTGGTCGCCGCAGGAAGCAGCCACCACCCGGGCAACGGGGCGTGACCGCGTGTCACGCCCCCTTGCCCTTCACGCAGCCCCGGCGGCGTCCAGTCGGAACCAGACCGACTTGCCCACGCCGTGCGGCCGTACGCCCCACGCGTCGGCGAGGGACTGCACCAGGACCAGTCCCCTGCCGTTCGTGCTCTCCTCCGGCTCGGGGGCCCTCGGCCCGGGCAGCCCGCCGACGAAGTCCCGTACCTCGACGCGCAGTCCGTCCGGACCGACCGTCGCGGTCAGGACCGCGTCGTCGTCCGTGTGGACCAGCGCGTTGGTGACCAGTTCGCTGGTGAGCAACTCCGCGATCTCCGACCGTCCGGGCCTGCCCCAGTGCCGCAGCAGGTCACGCAGCGCCCGGCGCGCCTCGGGCACGGCCCGCAGGTCCGCCTGGGCGAGTCTGCACCTGAGCTGTGGCACCGCCCGCCTCTTCCTGTCCCCCGTCCTGGTGCCGATGGCCGTTCCCTTCTACTCGAATCCCCTCGAACACGTTCACGGGGGAATCCTTGCCCGGCCGGACCCCGGGCAGTCATGTCGATGCTCGACGACCGGTTGTTCGGCCACCGGAACGGCCGAAGTGGCCGGTTCCCGCCGTGCGAACCCCAGGAATCGCCGGACAGGCCCCGGCCCTAGGGCCGCGGCACGTTGCGGAGATTCGAGCGGGCCATCTGGAGCATGCGTCCGACGCCGCCGTCCAGGACGATCTTCGAGGCGGAGAGGGCGAAGCCGGTGACCATGTCGGCGCTGATCTTCGGCGGGATGGACAGGGCGTTGGGGTCGGTGACGACGTCGACGAGGGCCGGCCCCTTGTGCTTGAACGCGGCCTTCAGCGCCCCGGCGAGCTCCTTGGGCTTCTCCACCCGCGTGCCGAACGCGCCACAGGCCTCGGCCACGGCGGCGAAGTCCGGGTTGACGTTGGCCACGCCGTGCGAGGGCAGGCCCGCGACCAGCATCTCCAGCTCGACCATGCCGAGCGAGGAGTTGTTGAAGAGGACGACCTTCACCGGCAGGTCGTGCTGGACGAGGGTGAGGAAGTCGCCCATCAGCATGGTGAAACCGCCGTCGCCCGACATGGAGACGACCTGCCTGCGCCGGTCGGTGAACTGGGCGCCGATCGCCATCGGCAGCGCGTTCGCCATCGAGCCGTGCGAGAACGAGCCGATGATGCGCCGCCGCCCGTTGGGCGAGACGTAGCGGGCGGCCCAGACGTTGCACATGCCGGTGTCCACGGTGAAGACCGCGTCGTCGTCGGCGACCTCGTCCAGCACGGCCGCCACGTACTCGGGGTGGATCGGGACGTGCTTGTCGACCTTGCGGGTGTACGCCTTGACCACGCCCTCCAGCGCGTCGGCGTGCTTCTTCAGCATCCGGTCGAGGAAGCGGCGGCTCTTCTTCTCCCTCACCCGCGGGATCAGGCAGCGCAGCGTCTCCTTCGCGTCGCCCCACACCGCGAGGTCCAGTTTGGAACGCCGGCCCAGGTGCTCGGGCCGGACGTCGATCTGGGCGATCTTCACGTCGTCGGGCAGGAAGGCGTTGTACGGGAAGTCCGTGCCGAGCAGGATCAGCAGGTCGCACTCGTTGGTGGCCTCGTAGGCCGCGCCGTAGCCGAGCAGTCCACTCATCCCCACGTCGTACGGATTGTCGTACTGGATCCATTCCTTGCCGCGCAGGGCGTGCCCCACCGGGGACTTGATCTTCCCGGCGAACTCCATGACCTCGGCGTGCGCGCCCGCCGTGCCGGCGCCGCAGAACAGGGTGACCGTGTCGGCGTCGTCGATCAGCCGCACCAGCCGGTCGATCTCCTCGTCGCCCGGGCGGACGGTGGGCCGGGAGGTGACCAGGGCGGTCTCGGCGGCCTTCTCCGGCGCGGGTTCGTCGGCGATGTCGCCGGGCAGGGAGACGACGCTGACACCGCCCTGGCCGACGGCGTGCTGGATGGCCGTCTGGAGCAGCCTGGGCATCTGCTTGGGGCTGGAGATCAGCTCGCTGTAGTGGCTGCACTCGCGGAACAGCCGGTCGGGGTGGGTCTCCTGGAAGAACCCGAGGCCGATCTCGCTGGACGGGATCTGCGAGGCGAGGGCGAGGACGGGGGCCATGGAGCGGTGGGCGTCGTAGAGGCCGTTGATGAGGTGGAGGTTGCCGGGGCCGCAGGAGCCGGCGCACGCGGTCAGCTTCCCGGTGATCTGGGCCTCCGCCCCGGCGGCGAAGGCGGCGGTCTCCTCGTGCCTCACGTGCACCCAGTCGATGCCGGAGTGGCGGCGCACGGCGTCCACGACCGGGTTGAGGCTGTCGCCGACGACTCCGTAGAGGCGTTTGACGCCGGCGCGGGTGAGGATGTCGACGAACTGTTCCGCGACGTTCTGTTTGGCCATGGATCCAGCTATGGCACAGCGGGCGCCGTCACGCCTCCCAGACGGCGGCGGCCGTACGGTCGTCGGCGTAGCCCTTGACCCGGACGCGGCTGTCGGCGAGGAATTCGGCGAGGCCGGGCGGGGTGCGGCCGGCCCATCGCCGCGCGAGGAGTTCGCCCAGGTCGGGCTCGCTCAGCAGCGGTTCGGCGAGACCCGCGGTGCACATCAGGAGCACATCACCCGGGTGGGCTACGGAGGCGCGGAAGCGGAACGGCTCGCGAGGTGGCTCGGCGAGCCGTTCGTCGTACGGGCCGGGGGATGTGGTGATGCCGAGGTCCATGGTGAGCCGGTCGTCCCCGGGCACCTCGCTCGACGGGGCGCCCGCCGTCTCGCTCGGCCGTCCGATCGGTGGTGAGCCGAAGCCGACGACGGGCTCGCCCGTGACGGCGCCGGCGCTCGGTTCCATGTCCTGCCAGGTGCCGTTCCGCAGCCGGAGCAGTCCGCCCGGGCCGACGCCGAAGAACACCCGTGTACGGCACTCGGGATCGGCGGGCAGCAGCAGGCAGCGCAGGGTGGCCGCGTACTCGTCCGGGGCGAGGCCCTGCTCGGCGGCGCCGGCGCGCAACCTGCCGAGGCTGCGGTCGGTGAGTCGGTGCAGGCCGGACTTGAGGTCGCCGCGCCGGGCGGCTCGCAGATCCTCGGCCAGCCGGGCGTGGCTGCGGCCCACGGCCCGGCCGATCCACTGGCACACCTCGGCGGCGGCGCGGTGCGCCCCGGCGGTCGCGCGGGCACCGGTGGCCATCGCCACCAGGACGAGTGCCTGCTCCGCCGCGCCGAACCGGGCGACGAGCAGCGCGTCGCGGCGCGGGTCGCCCCGGTACCGCGCGGAGTCTCCCCGCACGGACACGGCCCGCAGGGTGCAGGTTCCGTACCGGGCGCCGTCCAGCACGGTGTCCGCCACCAGCCCGTCGAGCCCGTCCGGGTCGGCGGGCGGCAGCGCGGTGGGCTCGGCGTCGTAGGTGGGCGGTCCGGAACCGACGTAGTCGCGCGCGAAGGGTGAGGCCTCGCCGGTCTCGCCGGTGCCGTCCTGGGCCTGTGGGGGCAGGGGCCGCGGCGGCTGCGAGGGAAGGAACGGTGGCGGAAGCGGGGGCAGGTGGGGGGTGATCCTGGGCGGGGGCGGTGGTGCGCCGGGAGCCGACCGGGGGGCCGGGAGGGGCGTGGCGGGGGGCTCTGTGAGATCGGCGGGTCCGGTCCCGGAGGTGGTGCGGTCGTGCGGGCCCTGCCGGAACCCGGGCGGTGGCGAGGGCGGAAGCGGCGGCAGCGCTGACGGCAGGGGCGGGGGCGCGGGGTCTACTGGGTCTACGGGATGTACGGGGCCGGGTTGCTGCTCGTGCGGCGGTTCCCAAGGAACCCCCGCCCGGGGCTGGCCGGGAAACAGCGGGGACCGCGGAGAATGCGGAGAATCGCTGCCTGGGAGGCCTTCTTCGGCGTCCGGTGGGCGTGTCGGCCGTGCGGTACGGGGAGCGGGGACGGCGGGGGGATCCGCCGCCCACCAAGGGGGGTGGTCATCGGCCGGAGGTGGTTGCGGCGGTCGCGGCTCCTCGTCCGGGTCCTGGCCCGGCCGGCCGGCCACCGTCCCCGCTGCCGAGGCGAAGCGGTCGTCCAGGGAATCCGGCGCGGCCGTGGGACCGGTGTCGTCGGTGGAGTCGTCGTACAACTGCCCCCACCAGTCGTCGTCATGACCGGTGGGCCTTCCCCCCTGCTGACTCATGCTCCTGATTGTCCACCGAGGGCGCCGTATGAAAACGGGGCATCCGGAAAATCCGGCGCACCGGCGCGCGCCGGACGGCGTGTCGGGTGACGCGTCGAACAGTGCTGCGACGTGGGGTGGCCGAGCGGTCCCACCCCCCACGGGAGAACCGCCCGGCGACGCCACATTGGCAGAGTGACCAGCGGTACGGCGATGATGTCCGAAGGCGGGTTTCCGCCGTGGCCGTTTCCCGCCACGGACGGTCGCGCGCGGGTGATGAGGAGCTTGGTCTCGGGGAGGGACGACACCTGATGCTGGGAGTGCTGGGAGTGCTGGGGCTGGAGGACACGCACGAGTCGGCGTACCGGGCGTTGGTGTCCGTGGGCGCGGCGGACGTGCCCGATCTCGCCCGGCGGCTGGCGCTCGGCGAGCCGGCCACCGAGCGGGCGCTGCGCCGACTGGAGCAGAACGGGCTCGCGGCCCAGTCCTCGGCCCGGCCCGGCCGCTGGGTCGCCGCGCCGCCGGGGGTGGCGCTGGGCGCGCTGCTGACCCAGCAGCGGCACGAGCTGGAGAAGGCTGAGCTGGCGGCGGCGCTGCTGGCCGAGGAGTACCGGGCGGCGGCGGCCGAGCCCGCCGTGCACGACCTGGTGGAGGTGGTGACCGGCGCCGCGGCCGTCGCCCAGCGTTTCCTCCAGCTCCAGTTGGGGGCGAGCGAGGAGGTGTGCGCGCTGGTCACCGACAATCCGGTCGCCGTCACCGGCATGGAGAACGACGCGGAGGAACAGGCCATCGGACGCGGGGTCCGCTACCGGGTGGTGGTCGAGCGGTCGGTACTGGACCAGCCGAACGGCATCACGGAGCTGACCGCCGCGCTGGGCCGCGACGAGCAGGTGCGGGTGGTGGACCAGGTGCCCACCAAGCTGGTGGTCGCCGACCGGGCCCTCGCCCTGGTGCCGCTCACCGCGCGCTCCTCCGAGCCGGCCGCGCTGGTCGTACACGCCAGCGGCCTGCTGGAGCTGCTGTCGGGGCTGTTCGAGTCGGTGTGGCGGGGTGCGCTGCCGCTACGGCTCGGCGCGTCCGGCGTGAGCGAACACGACCCGGACGGACCCGACGGCACCGACCTGGAGATCCTCTCCCTGCTGCTGGCCGGCCTCACCGACGCGAGCGTCGCCAAGCAGCTCGACCTGGGTCTGCGGACCGTGCAGCGCCGGGTGAAGCGCCTGATGGAACTGACCGGGGTCACGACCCGGCTCCAGCTGGGCTGGCACGCGTACGAGCGGGACTGGGTGGCCCGCACACCCTGACCCGGCCCCCAGCCACCGCGTCCCTCCTTCGCCCGGCCATCTGCGGACCGCGCCCGACTCCGGCACCCTGGACAGATGGGAGCGTGGGACCTCCTGCTGGCCGGCCTGGTCGTTCTGCTCGGGCTGTGCGGCGTCCTGCTGCCCGGCATGCCCGGATCGTGGCTGGTGTGGGCCGGGGTGCTGTGGTGGGCCCTGAAGGATCCGCGGCCACTCGCGTGGGCCGTGCTCGTCGGCGCCACGATCGTCCTGCTGCTGTCCCGGGCGGTGCGCTGGTCGCTGCCACCCCGTCGCCTGCGCGGGGACGACGCCGCCAGCCGCGTCACGGCGTACGCGGGCGCGGGCGCCTTCCTCGGCTTCGTCCTGCTCCCCGTACTCGGGGCGATCCCCGGCTTCCTCGGCGGCATCTACCTCGCCGAGCGGCTGCGGCTCGGCCGGCACGGCGAGGCGATGGCGGCGCTGCGCACGGTGATGCGCGCGGGCGGCTCCAGTGTGCTGACGGAGTTGTTCGCCTGCCTGCTGATCACCGGGGCGTGGCTGGGGGCGGTGCTGGCCGGCTAGGCACAGCGCCCTCCAGGGCAAGGAGCCGTGTCTTGCGTTCCAGGCCGCCGGCGTATCCGGTCAGGGAGCCGTCCGCGCCGATCACCCGGTGGCAGGGGCGCAGGATCAGCAGCGGGTTGGCCCCGATCGCGCCGCCGACGGCGCGTACCGCGGGGCGGGAGGCCCCGATGCGCGCGGCGATCTCGCCGTACGTGGTGGTCGCCCCGTAGGGCACGGCGTCCAGGGCGTCCCACACGCGTTCCCGGAAGGCGGTGCCCTCGGCGCGCAGCGGCAGCCGGAACTCCGTCAGCTCACCGGCGAAGTAGGCGGCGAGCTGCTCCTCGGCCGCCCGGAAGGGGCCGGCGTCGTGCCGCCAGCCGTCCTGGACGCTCCGGCCGCCCTTCTGCCCGGGCACGGAGAGCGAGGTGAGCGCGCCGTCCGGTCCCGCGGTGAGGAGCAGCCGGCCGACGGGGCTGTCGGTCTCGGTCCAGTACGTCGTGGTCGTGATAGTGGTCGTCATCGGTGCTGCTCCCGTTCTCCCGCTGCGCGCAGGTGGTTCAGGGCGTACGAGCGCCAGGGGCGCCAGGTGTCGGGCACGGCCGGTCCGGGCGGGGCGACGTCCGGGTCGCCGAGGGCGCGGGTGCGGACGACGGCGGCCGTACGGGCGTCCAGGCCGGGCACGGCGAGCAGTGCGCGCTCGGCGTCCTCCCGGTCGGCGCCCGGGTCCAGTCGTACCGCGCCGTCGGCGAGGGCGGCGGTGAGTGCGCCCAGGGTGCCGTCCGGTTCGGCCCCGGCGAGGACGGCCGGTTCGGGGAAGAGGTGGGTGAGGGCGCCGCACGGCGTGTCCAGCCTCTTGCCGTACCGCCGCACCAGCCGCTCGGCCTCCGTCCGCCCGGCCAGGGCCCGGACGGCGAGTTCGTCGGGGTCGGCGGTGCCCGGCGAGCGCAGCCCGGGGCGGGCGGCGACCAGCGGGGCGAGCCGGGGGTCGGCGCCGAGCCGCTCGTCGACGGCGTACGGGTCGGCGTCGAGGTCGAACAGTCGCCGCAGCCGCTGGACGGAGGTGGTCAGGTCGCGGAGGTCGCTGAGGTGGAGGCGGGCGTCGAGCCAGCCGCCGCCGCTGGTGCGCGGGGCGCCCGGCCGCTCGTCGACGGCGACGATTCCGGTGCCGTACGGCAGGCGCAGGGTGCGCCGGTAGACGCGGCGGCCCGGCGGTCCGCTCACCTCCTCGACGCCCGTCACGGCCTCCCGCTGGAGCAGGTCGAAGACGGGCCCGGGCTGGTAGGGGCCTCGGTGGGCGAGCCGCAGCGGGATTCCGGCGGACGGGGTGGCGGCCCGCCGGGCTGCCACCCGGTCGCGGGCGGGAGCGGCGGCGCGCAGCGCGCTCGGGGTGGCCGCGTAGACGGCCCGGATCGTGTCGTTGAACTGCCGCACGCTGGCGAACCCCGCCGCGAACGCGATCTCGGTGACCGGGAGGCCGGTGGTCTGCAGCAGGACGCGCGCGGTGTGCGCCCGCTGTGCGCGGGCCAGGGCCACGGGTCCGGCGCCGAGCTCGGCGGTGAGTTGCCGCTGCACCTGGCGGGCGCTGTAGCCGAGCCGGCCGGCGAGTCCGGCGACGCCCTCGCGGTCGACGACGCCGTCGCCGATCAGCCGCATCGCCCTGCCGACGACGTCGGCACGGACGTTCCAGTCCGCCGAGCCGGGCACGGCGTCCGGACGGCACCGTCGGCAGGCCCGGAAGCCCGAGCCCTGCGCGGCGGCGGCCGTCGCGAAGAACCGCACGTTGCGCCGCTTCGGCGTGACCGCCGGGCAGCTGGGCCGGCAGTAGATGCCGGTCGTCTCGACGGCGAAGAAGAACGCGCCGTCGAACCGGGCGTCCCGGCTGCGCACGGCCTCGTACCTGCTGTCCTCGTGCCGCTTGTGCGGCTGCTCAGCCGCCTCGTGCCGCGCTCTCTCCCTCACGTGCTCCATCACGCTGTCCAGTCTCCGCCAGGCCGGGACACCGGGCTGGCGGAAATCGGACATCGCGTCGGTGGCCGTGACGGAGGTCGCGTCGGTGGCCGGCCGGGAGGGAGGAGAGGAGAGGGGAGGGAGAGGGCTGCCGCTACCGCACGCGGCCCCGCTTGGCCTCCATCGCCGCCTTGCCGATGGCGCCCCTGCGCTTCCACTCCTTCCGCAGCTCGGCCCGCATCCGGGCGTCGGTCTTGGCGATGATGCGCTGGTTCTCCCGCATGAGCTTGCGGTAGCTCTCCAGCCGCCGTACGGACAGCTCACCGGTGTCGATGGCGACGACGACGGCGCAGCCGGGCTCGCTCTCGTGGGCGCAGTCGTGGAACCGGCAGCCCCGGGCCAGCTCCTCGATCTCGGCGAACACCTGCCCGACCCCGGTGCTCGCGTCCCAGAGCCCGACGCCCCGCAGTCCGGGGGTGTCGATCAGTACTCCCCCGCCGGGCATCGCGAGGAGGTTGCGGGTGGTGGTGGTGTGCCGGCCCTTGCCGTCGACGTCGCGGACGGCCTGTACGTCCATGGTGTCCTCGCCGAGCAGTGCGTTGGCGAGGGTGGACTTGCCCGCGCCGGACTGCCCGAGCAGCACCGCCGTACCGCCGGCGACGACGGCGGCGAGGACGTCGAGCCCCTCCCCCTGCTCGGCGCTGACGGACAGCACCGGCACGCCGGGCGCGGCCGTCTCCACGTCCTGGACGAGGTGCGCCAGGGTCACCGGGTCGGGGACGAGGTCGGCCTTGGTGAGCACGACCAGGGGCTGCGCCCCGGACTCCCACGCGAGTGCGAGGAACCTTTCGACGCGGGCCAGTTCGAGTTCGGCCGCGAGCGACACGGCGACGATCGCGTGGTCGACGTTGGCCGCGAGGATCTGTCCCTCGGACCGCTTGGAGGAGGTGGAGCGCACGAACGCCGTACGGCGGGGCAGGTACGTGCGCACGTAGCGCGGGTTGCCGTCCGGTTCGACGGCGACCCAGTCGCCGGTGCAGACGACGCGCAGCGGGTCGTGCGGGGTGACGAAGGCGGTGTCGGCCCGCAGGACTCCGCCGGCGGTGACGACGTCGCACTGCCCGCGGTCGACGCGGACGACCCGGCCGGGCAGCAGCCCTTCGGCGGCGTGGGGAGCGAACGCGTCGGCCCACTCCTCGTCCCAGCCGTAGGGGGCGAGGACCTGCTGGGCGTCGGAAGGGGAGGACGTGTTGAGTGAAGCGTTGAACAAGGGGAGACCCTTCGAAGGGTGGCCCCGGCGGCGCGCTCTGCGCGGAAGTCGAGTGGGTGTCAGCCGGAGACCACAGGGGCGGGAACGATGAACTCCTGAATGCGGGCCGTGCCCGTCACCGTGACAGTCATCAACGTCCTCACCTCCTGCTTCTTCTCGACGAACTGACACCGTCCCCCAGAGAACCGCTGAACAGAACCGTAGCCCCACCCAGGGCGAGGCACCACCGATTAACGCCGGGACAGGTACGCGACCACAGTGAGTCAGGACCTCACCTGTTCCCTCCGTTCACGCCTTGCGCTTGTGCGGCAGGCCCCGCCCGGCTCGCATCAGGGCCTGGAGCGCTTGGTCGAGGCCGGCGTGCTCGGTGTCGGTGAGTTCGGAGGCCAGGGCCGAAAGGTCGGCCGCGAGGTCGGTGAGAGCGGCGTCTGCGACACGGCGGCCCTCTGCGGTGAGGGTGATCCGGAAGCTGCGGCGGTCACCGGCATCGAGGGTGCGTTCCACCAACCCGGCTTTCTCCAGGCGGTCCAGCCTCTTCGTCATCCCCGCTCGCGACATCATCAGCTCGGCGGAGAGAGCGGAAGGGCTCAGGGTGTACGGGGCGCCGATGCGCCGTAGCGTCGCAAGGACGTCGAAGTCGCCCTTGCCGATGCCGTGCCGCCCTACGGCGCGTTCCCCCACTGGGCCGATGACGTTCTCGGCGACGAACGCCAGCCGACCGATGGTCGCCAGCGCGGACACCTCCAGATCCGGCCGCTCCCGTCGCCAGTCCTCGACGATTCCGTCCATCGCGTTCGCATCACCTTCGCTCATGCCACGGAGTCTATTCACCGGACGATAGTTCGCTAGAGTACTGTCATCTAGTGAACTATCTTCGAGCGAAGGATTCGAGGAGACCCCTGTGCGAACTCTCATCCGTGATGTGCGCGTCTTCGACGGTGTGCGGGCCGTCGCGAGCGCCGATGTCCTCATCGACGGCGACAGCATCGCCGAACCGGACGGCCGCAGCGCGGACGTCGAACTCGACGGCGCGGGCAAGACCCTGCTCCCGGGGCTGATCGACGCGCACACGCACACCTTCGACGGCAGCCTCGCGCGGGCGCTGACCTACGGCGTGACCACTGAACTGGACATGTTCTGCCTGCCGTCGAACCTGCGGCGCCAGCGCAAACTGGCCGCCGAGCGCGATGACGTCGCGGACCTCCGCAGTGCCGGGGTCCTCGCCACTGCACCGGGTGGCCATCCGACGGGAGTCATGGCGGCGACAGCCACCATGCTGGACAACCCGCAGGACGCGGCCGGAGCGTTCGAGACGATCACCGAGCCCGCCCAGGCCGAGTCTTTCGTCGCGGCTCGGGTGGCCGAGGGCAGCGACTACCTGAAGGTCGTGATCGACGACGGGGCGCTGGCCGGGACACCGGTGCCCGCCCTCGGGCGGAACATCGCGACCGCCCTGGTCGACGCGGCCCGCACCGCTGGGCTGAAGACCATCGCGCACGCGTGCACCGCCAGGGAGACCGCGCTCGCGTTGGACGCGGGCGTCGACGGTCTGGCCCATGTCTGGGCCGACACCCCATCGGGTGACCCGGCCGCGGACGCCCTGGCAGCCAGGCTCGCCGACCAGGGTGTTTTCGTGGTGAGCACGCTCGCCTATTTCGAGTCCATCGGCGGCGAGAGCCCGGACCGCCTCGCGGGTGCCGCCCACGTGGCCGGCGTGCTGCGCCGGGCAGGCGTACCGCTGCTGGCCGGCACCGACGCCAACCCCTTCGCGCCCCGCAACGGCGACGGCCTGCACCGCGAGCTGGAACTGCTGGTCCACGCCGGTCTCTCCCCGCTCGAGGCACTGGCCGCCGGCACCAGCGTCACCGCCCGGCACTTCGGACTGCCCGACCGCGGCCGCGTCTCCCCCGGCCTCCGCGCCGACCTGCTCCTCGTCGACGGCGACCCGACCCGGGACATCACCGCCGTCCGCGCGGTCGCCGACGTCTGGCGCCGAGGCATCCGGCAGCGCGGTATCCGGCGATCCAGCTAGCGGCACCGGTCCTTGGCCCGCCGCAGCGCCCCGACACACCCTCCATGTCTCCCTGGAGCACCTTCATGTCCGTACAGCCCATACTCAAATCCCCGCCCCGCGCCGGGCGTCGCTCGTTCCAGCGGCTGATGCGCATCACGCTCACCTTGCAGTCGCTCACGATTCTGGTACAGGCGGTCACGGCCGGACTCCTGCTCGCCTCCGTCCCCGACGGCCGGGCGGTACACAGCATGCTGGCGGGAGCCGTACTGCTCTGCGTGCTGCTCAACCTCGGCGTCGCGATCCTGGCCTGGCGGCCGGGCGGCGGCTCGCCCCGTCTGATCCTCAAGAGCATTCCCATGCTGCTGTTCACGCTGGTCCAGATGGCGCTCGGCTACGCCCGCGTACGGGAACTCCATGTCCCGATCGGGGTGTTGATGTTCGGCGCGAGCACCATGCTGCTGATCCAGGCCTGGAACGGCGACCGGCCGGCCCGAGACGGTGAGGCGTCATGACCTTCACGAGACGGCGGACACTACGGCTCCTCGGGGGATCGGCCGTGGTGCTGCCCGCCCTCGGCCTGGGGCTGCCTGCTCTGAAAGCGGCCGTCGTCGGCAAGGAGATCGACACGGTGGGCAAGGTCACCTTCGCCAACCGGGTCCAGGCACCCCCGCTCGCCCCGTCCCGGATCGACGGCGAGGGGAGACGGGTCTTCGAACTGGGAATCCGCGAGGGAAGAAAGGAGTTCATCGCGGGCAGGCGGTCGCCGACCTGGGGAGTCAACGGCGACTACCTCGGCCCGACACTGCGCGCCAAGCGCGGTGAGACCGTGCTGTTCAATGTGGCCAACGACGTGAACGAGGCGACCTCGCTGCACTGGCACGGCATGCACCTGCCGCCCACGATGGACGGCGGACCGCACCAGATGATCGAGCAGGGAGCTACCTGGTCGCCGACCTGGACGATCGACCAGCCCGCCGCCTCGCTCTGGTACCACCCGCACCCGCACGGAAAGACCGCCCAACACCTCTACCGCGGTGTGGCCGGCATGTTCCTCATCGACGATGACGACGCGGCCGGATCGCTTCCCCACCAATACGGCGTCGACGACATTCCGGTCATCGTTCAGGACCGGCGGTTCGTCGACGGCCGACTGGACCTGAACGAGCAAATGGCGGGCACCACCGGCTTCCTCGGTGACGAACTGCTGGTCAACGGTGTACACGGGCCCTACCTGGAGGTCTTCACCGAGAGGATACGCCTGCGTCTGCTGAACGGCTCCAACGCACGCGTCTACAACTTCCACTTCGCCGACGACCGCAGGTTCCAACAGATCGCCTCCGACGGCGGACTGCTGCCGGCCCCCCATACCACCGACCGGGTACAACTCTCGCCGGGCGAGCGCGCCGAGATCGTGGTCGAGGTCAGAGCCGGTGAACGCCTGGTGCTGCGCAGCGACTCCCCGGCCACCGGCAGCGGCTTCGTCCAGCGGGACGGCGGATCCGACCGCTTCGACGTACTCCAACTGCGGGCGGCGTCCACGCTGGCCACCTCACCCCGCGTCCCGGCGCGGCTCGCGCACGTCCCCCGGATCGCGGCGGCCTCGGCCACCAGGACCCGGTCGTTCGAACTGGCCGAGCACCGGATCAACGGCAGGCAGATGCGGATGGACCGCATCGATGCCGTCGTGCGCAAGGACACCGCTGAGATCTGGGAGGTACACAGCGGCGACGGCACCCTGCACAGCTTTCATGTACACGACGTCCAGTTCCAGGTCCTGTCGGTCAATGGACAGCAGCCGCACCCGGGACTGTCCGGGTGGAAGGACACGGTCCTCCTGCCTCCCGGTACGGCGATGCGCCTCATCATGCGCTTCACCGACCACTCGGACCCGAAAACCCCGTACATGTTCCACTGCCACATGCTGTACCACGAGGACCAGGGAATGATGGGCCAGTTCGTGGTCCTGGGGCCTGGGCAGAGGATGGGCCGGCCCCCACAACTCCCCACTCCCGAAGAACACGCACACCACAACTGAGATACGCCCGGCTCCCCGCCCACCGACAGCCCGTCAGGGACCGCCCCTGGGTGCCTCGGTCTCACAGCTGCTCCATCAGGAGCAGGATGGAGCGGAAGCGGCACTGGTCGGCCCAGCCGTCCAGTGATCGTCGGCGGGGCAAGCAGGCCAGGCGGATGTCGGTGACGCCTCAACAGGAAGGCGTGAACGAGGCTGGTGACTCATGTGGTGCTTACGGAGCGGCCCCGGCTGCCGGGCAGGCGTCGACGGGGCCCAGGGAGACGATGTCCGCCAGACGCACCGTCACCTCGCCCGTGTCCGTCTTGAGTACCAGTCCGCCGTCGGTGACCCGCAGGGACTGCCCGCAGTGGGCGGCCGAGGAGGTCCGTACCAGCAGCCTCGGTCCCTCCTGGACCGGGCCGTACCACGTGAGCGCGACCGCTCCCACCAGCGCCGCGCCGCAGACAAGGGTCAGCAGCACGCCCAGTCGCAGCGCCCGCACGGCGCGCAGCGTCTCCACGTGCTCTCCCGCCCGGAGCCGGGCGGCGGCCGCTGTGGTGTCCGACGCGAGGGAGACCATGACGGGCGCGCCGTGGGCCGCGCGCAGCAGCAGGAGGGCGCCGGCCGTGCCGCACACCAGGGAGAGCAGGAGCGTTCCGCCGACCAACGCTCCGTAGGGCGCGGCGAGTTTGCTGACGTCGGTACGCCCCTTGATCAGGCCGAAGCCGAGCAGTCCGACGAAGAGGCCGGCCAGTCCGTGCCGCCAGGCGTACGCGGCCTCCCGGACGCGGGGCAGTTCGGCGGCCAGCAGGTCCAGGGTCCGGCGGGCCGCCTCTCGGTCCGCGGGCGTCGCCGGGGGCCCGGGCACGACGCGCCGGCCGGTCGTCACCTCTGCTCCAGCCGTACGTTCCAGTAGGCGCCGCAGCCGGTCTCGTCCGCCGGGCGGCCGGGATGCGCGGTCTCGCAGGTGCAGATGACCGGGATGCCGTCCGCGCGGTGCGACGGCCCTCGGTACGCGCGACGGACGTGGAGGTAGGTGCACGCGCACCCGCACCGCGGGCACCGCCCGCTGAGCACCACCGTCTCCTGGTTGACCGGCACGACGTCCAGGGCCTCCGCGTACGTCGCCGCGTAGTCGGACCGCGTCGTCTCCCGGTACGCGACGGGCTCCCGGGCGGCGCCCACCGGTGACCCGGTCGCGGCCGAACCCGGCCGGGCGGGACCGGACGGGTCGGTGCCCGTGTGCGCGTCCGTGTCCGTCATGTGTGCCTCCTCGCACCACCACCTGCTTGTCGGACGCCGTTGGCCCGATGTCCTGGCCAGGACACCACGGGACGTGCCGCGTTGGCGGGCCTCGACCGGTAAACGCCCGGTTGGGACGGAGAGTGGTCGGCTACCGGGCGGGAAGCGGTCGATCTCCGGTCGCCCGGCGGGCGCCTCTCGCCAACCGGCCGTGCCTGAAGGCGTCAACGGGCATGATGAGTACGGGAGGGAGAGCTGGATGGACGACGCCTCGCACGATGCCTCGCTCGACGCCTTGCACCACACCTCGCATCACACCTCGCACCACGCCTCGCATGACGCTCACGCTCCGCGCCACTCGGCCGACTCACCGGCCGACTCACCGGCCGGCGTCTCCGCACGGGCCGACTCCGTCCTGGCCGGGACGGCGGACTGTGTCGTCCCCTTCCGTGCCGACGAGCACAGCGGTCCGAGCGGCCCGGAGCTGGACGCCCGCGTCGACGAGGTCGCCCTGCTCGTCGACGAGTCGGGCGAGACGCCCGGTCGGGAGACGCTCCGGGCCCGGCTCAGGGCACGGCTCGGGACACTGGTCGCCACGCGGTTCGTCCTCGGACAGCGGCCCGAGGACCGCCTCCGGGCACGCGAACTGCTCCAGGAGGCGCGCGAGTCGGAGCTGCTCGACGCGGCGGGCCGTGACACCGCGCGCCGCGATCTCGTACGCCTGCTGGGGTCCCGGCTGGTGCGGCTGGACGCGACGGTGCGTCAGGCGGGGGTCGACACCACGGACGGCCTCCGCCTCGACGACGTGCGCATGGCCATGGAGATCGGCAGACCCGAGACACAAGGCGGCTCCGGTATCCCGGAGGACTTCCATCTGCTGGTCCAACTGCTTCTGGCGAACGACTCGGTGAACCTGAGTTCCGAGCAGCGGGAACATCTCCTCCTCCTGAACACCGCCACGGAGGCGATGCGGCGCAACGACATGCACGGTGTGATCGCCTCGGCCGAGCGGCTGATGCGGTCCGGCCGGTACGAGGGCTCCTTCCTGCCTCGGATGCTGAACTCCGTGCTGCCCACCCTGCTGTCGGTGCTGCCCGACGACTCCCCGGCGGACGTGGAGGAACAGGCCACGGACCCGGAGGGCGGCTTGGACGCCTTGTGGGAGCTCCTGGCCCTGACCGAGGTACAGGACCCCGGAACACTGGACCCCGCGGAGGTGCCCAAGCTCATCGACGTCCTGGCGGGCCGCGAGGACGCCGGGCCGGGCCGCCCCACGCTGTCCGCCCGGATGATCGCGGCCATGTCCCACATCGCCCAGGCCACCCGCACCGGCGACATGACCGGCATGAACGCCGGGCTGAAACTCGTGCACGAGGCCTTCGTGGCCGAGGAGTTCGACGCGGGCCAGCTCGCCGACTGGCTGCCGGGTGTCATGGCCGGCATGCTCGCCGGCGCCTCCATGACCGGAGGCAGCCTCCAGGACGAGGACCTGGCCGACGCCATTCTGCGCGACCTCGAGCGGGCCGACGCTCCCCAGAGCGGCAGACTGGCGATCAGCCTGCGCGCGTGCGGCCGGATCGCACGGCTGCAGATCGCCCTGACCCAGGCGTTGGACAGCGGTGACGGCGACGCCGTCGAGTCCGTGCTGCTCGACCTCCAGGAGATGGAGGACTCGCTCGCCGGCGCGGAGGAGTGGGTGACGGTGGGGTACTCGTTCCTGCTCGGCTCGGCGTACCTGGCGATGGCGCTGCGCAGCAGGACGACGGAGGACGTCCGCACGGCCGTGCACCACTTCGAGCAGGTCATGACGGAGTCGGTGGAGATCCCCGCCCTGCGGAAACTGCTGGACGCCTCCTGGGCACCTCTGCTGGCGCTCACCGCGCAGCTGGACAAGGACCCCGGCCGCCTCGCCGTGGGGATCGAGCGCACCCGGTCCACTCTTGAAGGCCCGGGAGTGACCTTCGACTTCGAGTCCCGCGTACGGAGGGTGCTCGCCCTCGCCCTGGGAACGCTGTACGAGCTCACCGGTGACCCGGCCGCCCTGGACGAGGCCGTGGCGGAGCTGCGGCTGGCCCGGTCGGCGCTGCGGCCGGACGCCCCGGGCAACGCCTCCGTGCACGGGTCGCTGGCGGAGACCCTGGCCGCCCGGGCGGGCGCCCGGCCCGGTACGCCCGAGGCCACCGAGGACCTGCGTGCCGCCGTGGGCGCCGCGCGGGACGCGCTGCGGGCCACGGCGGACGACGTGCTGTTGCAGGCGGGGGTGCGCCACGGCCTGCGGATGGCCCGGCAGGACGCCGACCGGGGACGTACGGCGGCCCTGTGGGCGCTGCGGATCGGGGACCCGGAGGAGGCGGTCGGCTGTCTGGAGGCCGGCCGCTCGCTGGTGCTCCGGGCCGCCGCGGTGTCCTTGGGCGTCGCCGACCGGCTGGCCGCGCTGGGCGCGCCGGAACTCGCGGAACGCTGGCGGACCACCGCGCCGGTGGGCGAGGTCCCGGCCGCCGGCGGGGTGGCCCGCTCCGCGCTCGACGAGCTGCTGTCCGGATCATCCGGCGGGCCCGCGCTCCCGGGCGACCTGCGGCGCGAGTCGCTGGCCCTGCTGCGCGGCCGGGAGCGGCCGGCCGACGAACCGTCGGCCGAGACGGTGGCCGCCCTGCGCGCCGGTCTGGCGCGGTCCGGGGTCGACGCCCTGGTCCATCTGCTGCCGGGTTCGGGGGCCGAGGACGGCGCGCTGCTTCTCGTCACCCCGGACGGGCCGGTCGGCGTGGTCCGGTCGCCCGAACTGTCCGTGGCCGGCCGGGCCCCGGTGACGGACTTCCTGGCGGCCGGGGCGGCCCGGCAGCGGCTGGAGTCGGCCGACGGCGAGGTGTCGCCCCAGGAACTCGACCGGGCGGACCGGGCGTGGTCGGCGGCGCTCACCGCGCTGTGCGACTGGGCCGGTGGTGTGGTGGGTCCGGTCCTGGACCGCCTCGGCCTGTGGGGGCGGGCCCTGCGCGAATCCGGGCTCGTCCGACACCCGGTGGACTCCGAGGACACACACTCCTCCACCGCCTCGGAAAGCGCGTCCGAGGCCGCCGTACGGCTGGTGCTGGTGCCCTGCGGCGAGCTGGGCGTGGTGCCGTGGCAGGCGGCCGTGCTGCGACCGCCGGCCGGCGCCGGCGGCCCAGATCCGGTGCGGCTGTGCGAGGTCGCGGTGGTCTCGCACGCGGCCTCGGGGCGTGAGTTCCTCCGTGCGTCGGCACGGCGGCGGATGCGCCCGGCCGAGCGGCCCGCCCTGGTCTTCCACGGGCACGACCTGATGTGGGCGGAGGAGGAAGTCGAGGTCCTCCAGGAGCGGTACTACCCGGACGCCGGGCACTTCACCGAGTCGTACGGCACCACCCCCACTCCGGAGACGGTGCTGGGGCTGCTGGGCGCGCGGGACGGCGCCCCCGCCTCGCTGGTGCACCTCGCCTGCCACGGGCTGGCCGGGCCGGACCCGACCGCCTCCGCGCTGCGGCTGGCCCCGCCCGCGGCGGCCGCGGCGGACGGGGCCGTCAGCGCCGACCTCACGCTCAGCACCCTGCTGGACACCCCGTCCGGCGACGCCTCACCGCGGACACGGGGTCCGCTGGTGGTGTGCAGCGCGTGCGAGACGGACCTCACCACCCGCGACCACGACGAGGCCCTGACGGTGACCTCGGTCCTGGTCCACCGGCTCGCGGCCGACGCCATCGGCTCCCGGTGGCGGGTCCCCGACGGCAGCTCCGAGATCCTCATGCTGGTCCTGCACGACCGGCTCGCGGCAGGACTCGCGCCGCCGGACGCCCTGCGGGCCGCGCAGCGCTGGATGATCACCCCGCCGGATCTGCGCCCCGCGGTGACCGGACTGGCGGACGTCTCCGGCTACCGGCTCCGCCAGGACTTCCGCGACCGGCCCGAGACCTGGGCCGCCTTCGTCCACCAGGGCAATCCCGCCCCGGCCGCACCGCCCGAGACCGCCCAGGGGGGATCCAGGTAAACCCGACCGACCTGCTCCTGTCACTGAAGGAGAACGCCCGCCTGTTGTCCGGCGAACTCGACGAGGAGGCCCGTCAGAAGGTCGTCTCGGCGCTGCGCCTGCTGTACGACGAGGCCGTCGCCGGCCGGGTGCCGGGCGCGGCCCGCGCGCTGCGCCGGCTGATGCGCGCACTGGCCGTGCTCCCGCCCGGCCATCCCGTCGCGGAGCATCTCGACGGTCGGCGGTACGCGGCCGAGGCCCCCGGCGTCCCGTCCGTCCCGTCCGCCGCGCTCGTGGCGGACCTCATCGGTCTCCTTGGCGAAGCTCCGGCCGGGCCGGACGAGTTGCGGCGCGCCGCCCGTACACGTCTGCTCGCCGCCCCGGCCCTGTCGCCGCGGGAGCACGCGGGCCTGCTGGCCCGGGTGCCGGACGGCGGGCCGGAGCCGCCCGGGGTGATCCGGCTCAACGATCCGGGCAGCGGGCCGCGTTATCCACGTTTCCAGTTCCGGCCGGGCACGGCGGAACCGCTGCCGGTCGTGCGGCGGATCAACGAGCTGCTGCGGGCCGACCGGGACCCCTGGGGCGCCGCCGACTGGTGGCTGGGCGGCAACGCGTGGCTGCGCGGGGTTCCGGCGGAGCTGCTCGGCACCCTCCCCGACGAGGACTTGGTGGCGGCCGCCGCCGAACTGGTGGAGGCACACTGATGGGCGGCCAGATTCCTCCCGAGGGCATGCCGATGGAGCCGGTGTTCACCGAGCTCACGGCGGGATCCCTGCTCTGGCGCTGTCACGAGACCCAGTACGGCGTGGGGCAGTACAACCCGCGCACGGCGCACGAGTACTTCAAGGGAAGCCGGTTCGACCCCACGGACAAGGATCCTTACCCGTACCTGTACGCCGCGCTCGACCCGGTGACGGCGCTCGCGGAGGTGCTGCTCAGGTCCGTGGAGTTCGACGACCGGGCGGCCGTCCGGCAGGTGCCGTGGGCGCAGGCCTCCCGGTACCTGCTCTCGGCGGTCCGTACGGTCTCGGACGTGACGCTGGTCGACCTCACCACCGCGGAGGGCCTGGCGGCGGTGTGGCAGGACGACTGGCTGGTGACCAGCATGGAGTACGCGCAGACCCGGTACTGGGTCCGGCTGATACGGGAGCACAGCCCGGAGGCGCAGGGGCTGTACTGGACGTCCAAGCGCTGCATGCCGCGGCGGGCCCTGCATCTGTTCGGCGACCGGTGTCCCGAGCCGCTTTTCGCGTCCCGGCCGGAGGAGTGCTACCGGTTGGACTCCCCCGCCGGCCTGACGGAGGTCAACCGACTGCTGGGCCCGCTGCGGGCGGTGATCTCGGAGCCGGAGTTCTGACCGGCCGGAGTTCCGACCGGCCGTCGACTCAGCCTCGATCCCGCTCCCGATCCCGCTCCCCGCTCCCGGCTCCCGGCTCCCGGCTCCCGGCTCCCGGCTCCCGGCTCCCGGCTCCCGGCCCCGACGATGCTCTGGGGCCGGAGGCCGGAAGCGCCCTCGGTCAGCGCCGGGCGGTGGTCGGCAGCAGCGGCCAGGTGTCGGCCAGTTTCATGGCCGCCTCCGTCACCGCGGCGTCGCCGGATTCGTTGACCAGGCCGTTGAGATAGGCCGCCGCCGCCGCGTCGTAGAGCGCGTGCACGGCGCGGATCCGCTGCTCCGTCGCCTGCCGGCGGTCCTCCCCGCGGGCCTCGGCCGTGCTCTGCGCGGCCCGTGCCCGCTCCGTCGCCGCGACGCTCTCCTCGCGGCGCCGCAGGAGCGCGGCCCGGCGTTCCAGCGCCGTCCGGTAGGCGTCGAGGAAGGGGTGTTCGCGGAAGAGCCCCAGGAGGAAGCCGATCCCGCCGGACAGCAGCAGGAGGGCGCAGAACATCGCGGTGACCGTCTGGGGCGCCAGGTCCAGGCGGTCCAGCAGGGTGGCGGTCGTACCGGTGTCCGCGCCGGCGAAGCCCTCGGCCTCCGGCGGCAGGTCGGTCTCGCCCTCGCTCTGCGTCACGAACTTGGCGCGCAGGACGCCGAACAGGACGGTCAGCGCCACCCACACCCCCAGCAGGGTGAGGGACGGCAGCCACGAGGTGCGGACGGCCCCGGTCGTGGCACGCCAGCGCAGCATGCGTCCGGCGAGGTGGGGCAGCAGGACCATGACGAACGCGGCGGCCGCGGCCAGCGTGATGGTCTGGGTGTCGGCGTTGACGCTGCCCACCCCGTGGAACGGCTGGAACGCCGCCCAGTAGATGGGTGCCTCCACCAGCACGATCGCCAGGAGCGTCGCCCAGGTCATCCAGCCGGGCAGGCCGGGCCGTTTGGCCAGTCCCTCCCACGCGTCGGCGGTGATGTCCCCGACCGCGGTCCGCGCCCCGAGGTGCGGCACTCGCACCGGTGCCGGGCCGCCGTCACCGTCACCGTCACCGTCGGCGGGCCGGGGCGCCTCGCCCGTGCTGGGCACCGGCTGGAGGATGTCCGGTTCCTCGTCGGTACGGGTCTGCCGCGCCTGCGCGGGGACGGCCGCCGGCGACTCCGGCGACCGGCCCTCACCATCACCGTCGGCGCCGTCGCCCGCGCGGCGGGGCGTCGGTACGGCGGGGAAGGTCTGCTCCATCCACCGGGCTTCCAGCCTGGCGCGGATGGCGTCCCGGAAGCGGTTCCAGCGATTGGTGCGCCGGGCGAGGATGTCCAGTTGGTCCTTGGCGGTGTCGATCTGCGCCGCGGCCTCGCGCAGGCGTTGGTCGATCAGCAGGGTGTCGGCGGTGCACTTGGTCACCTCGGACACGGCTCGGGCGTCGAGGAGCTTCTCCCGCTCCTCGGTGAGCCCCGCCTGTTCACTGATCCGCCCGATCACCCGGTCCCGCACGGAGGCGAGTTCGGCGAAGTAGGCGGGCCGGCCCTCGCCCCGCAGGACCCAGGGGTCCAGCACCTTCCGCTTGGCCGCCTTGCGGCCCATGGCGCCCGCGGCCCGCAGCAGTTGCCGCTCGGCCCGGTCGTCGAGGACGGCGGAACCGTCGTACCGCGCTACGGGCACGCCGCCGCGGGCGCGGACACCGCGCTGCCCGTCCGCCCTGCGGGGTGCCGGCAGGCTCAGCCGGCCGCGCCGCTGGCGGCGCGGCTCACCGGTATTCGTTGTGGACATCGGCCTTCGCCCTTTCTTCCAGGACCTCCATCCAGAACGCCTCGAACCCCTCGAACTCGCTGGCCCGGTCGCCGTACTTCATGCCGAAGCCGACGGGATAGACGTCCATCCCGTTGATGGCGGGCAGACCGCGCCCCTTGACCAGGGAGGAGATGGCCTTGTCGCGCCCGGCCTCGGTCGTGAGGTCGGCGTCGCCGATCGAGAACTCGGGGTCGGACTGCTCGAAGTCGCTCACCACGAGCAGCTTGGCCTTCGGGCCGTCCGAGGGCATCACCGAGGCGATGCGGTCCAGCGCGCCCCACACGTCGGAGCCGGGGCGCTCCTTCATGGCGCACTCCAGTTCCTTGAGCGCCTGGCCGGCGGCGCCGGCGCGGGCCTCGCGCCGCTGGCTCTCCTGATCCGTCGTCTCGTCGTGCGGCGGGTCGAGGTCGACCCGGTCCACCTTGCAGGAGGAGATCTGGGAGGTGTACGTGATGGGGGCGAAGTCGACGGTGCCGCACTTCTGTTCCTTGAGGAACGGCAGCAGTTCGTCCTTCAGCTTCGCCTCCGCGTCGAAGCCGTTCTTCGTCGCGGCCGCCGAGCCCGAACCGTCGACGACCACTCCGCAGGGTGTGGTGAGCGCCTCGGACTGCGAGGTGCAGGAGGCCAGGGCGGCGACCAGGGCGGCCGCCGGTATCAGGGCGAGCGGCCGGCCCCTGCGGGGTGGCCGGGGCCGCACAAGTGCTGAGGAGTGCACGGTGACCTTCCTTGTGAAGGGGGAACTCATCCCCTGCTGCCTGTTCCGCGCGGCGCGCCGGCCCCGGTGGCCTGGCTGTCGAGGATGGCCAGGGCCTGCGCGACCACCGCCGGGTCGCCGCCCGCCCGGGCCGTTCCGGCTCCGTACCAGCGGTCGGACAGCAGGCCGTCGTCGATCCGGTGCCAGGTGGCGTCCAGTTCGATCCGGCCCGGCAGCCAGCCGGTCGGGCGCAGCTCCGGGATCTCACGGGTACGGCGGGCGCGTGTCCAGGCCGCGTCCCAGTAGCAGGTCAGCAGGTGGTTCGCCTCGTCGACGAGGCCTTGGGCGCGGGACCGGCAGACGGCCGCAGAGTTGCGCCAGGTGCCGACCGATCTGCCGTAGCGGGCGAGGGCGGCGGGTGCTGGTTCGCCGCGCTTCGTGTACTGGGTGACGACCCGGACGGACTCCGCCTGGATCTGTTCGCTCAGTCCGCGGTTGCCGAGCAGCATGCGCGAGCGCAGCCGGGTGGTGCTGCGGACCACCTGAGCGCGCACGCCCAGGACGTAGGGCGGCAGGCCGTCCGTGGAGGGGTGCCGCCCCTCTCCGATCTCCGTCAGCACGTCCAGGAGTCCCGGTGCGTCGCGTCGGCCGTGGCCGCGGGCGACGGCCGTCGAGACGATTCCGATTCTCAGTCTTCGGGCGGTTCCGCCCGTGCGGCCGGAATTGATCATTTGAGCTACCCCCATTCCCGTGCGATCTCCGTGGAGATCGTGGCGCGGTGACGGAGAGAGTAGCGGAAACGATCGCCTCCGGAGACGTGAAATCAGAGGGGGAATGGACCATTCCGGCGGCCCTCCGGAAAACAACCGGATTCCGTCCGGTATCCGGCCGGACGGAGGCGGGAACGCGATTGCGGGCCGGATCCGGAGCCCTCCATACTCGCGGTCAGCACCCCGAGGAGGAGCGGTCATGGACGTCCGGATCGGCGGGACCCACTTCCCCCTGGAGACACTGGGGCCGGGCAGGCGTCTCGGCGTCTGGTTCCAGGGCTGCTCGCTGGCGTGCGCGGGCTGCATGTCCCGGCACACATGGGATGCCCGTGGGGGGACGCGCGTATCCGTTTCCGCGCTGCTGGAGTTGTGGGGGGAGGCGTTGGAAAGGGGTGCGGAGGGGCTCACGGTCAGTGGCGGTGAGCCCCTCCAGCAGCCGGACGCGCTGGCCGGGTTGCTGGCCGGCGCGGCCGGTCTGCGGGACGAGGCGGCGGGCGGCGCGGCCGCCGGGGGGACCGACGGGGCCGATCTGCTGGTGTACACGGGGTACGAGCCCGACGAGCTGACAGAGCGTCAGGACGCGGCGCTACGACACTCGGACGCGGTGATCACCGGACGGTTCCGGGTGGCCGAGCCGACGGGCCTGGTGTGGCGGGGCTCCGCCAACCAGCGCATCCGGCCGCGCACGCCCCGGGGCGTCGCCCGCTACGCGCCGCACCAGGACCGGGAGAGCACCGGCGCCCGCCTCCAGGCGGTGGTCGGCACCGGGGCCGCCGTGGGCCTACGGCTCTACGGGGTGCCGTTGCGCGGCGAACTGGCCCAGCTGGAGCGGCGGTCGAAGGAGGCGGGAGTGTCGCTCAGCGATCCGAGCTGGCGGCCCTGAGGACGTCGGCGTGGTCCGGCCTGCGCGTCACGAGACGCACCGACCAGGTGGTGTCCTCGCGCAGTTCGCGCCGGACGGCCCACAGCAGCCAGCGGGCGGCGACCAGGGCGGGCAGGCCGCCGCGCCCCGCGCCGATCAGGGGGAAGCAGATGGTGGACAGGGGCAGGGAGAGGGCCGCGCGCTCCTCCCGGGCGAGCGCGAACGAGGCCTGCACGGCCTCGGCCAGTGCGGCGGGTGCGACGTGGTAGCGGTCACCGTCTTCCACGGGGGTGGAGACGGCGGCGTGGTGGATACGTCGTACGCCGTGCGCGGCGAGAGCGCCCGGGGAGGTGGCGACCACGGTGCCGGGCCGCACCGGCAGGCCGGCCCGGCCGTGGCTGCGGAGCCAGGTGCCCAACTCGCGCGGCAGGACGTCGTCGACGATCTCCCCGGCGGTGTTGCGGGTGGCGGCGGCCCTGCGCAGCGCGCCGGAGACGGTCGGCCGGAAGATCTTGGACATCTCGAGGTAGACGTTCTCCGAGGAGACCAGGATGTCCGCGTCCCGTACCAGTTCTATCGGGCAGACCCGGATGTCGATCCGGGCGGTCACGTGCGCGGGCACCGGGGCGGCGGGCGGTGGATCGGCGAGCAGGAGGAAAGCGTGTGTCGCGGGTGCGGTCCGCGACGCGGTGCCACCCGCCGTGACGTGCCGGCCCTCGCCGTTCGGGACGCTCGGGCCGTTCGGGAGGCCCTGACCGTTCGGGAGGCCCTGACCGTCCGGGAGGCCCTGACCGTCCGGGAGGCCCTGACCGTCCGGACCACCGCCGTTCGCGCCGCTCCGGCCGTTCGGGCCCGGCCTCGCCGTGGCTTCCCGGGTCAACGCCAGTGCGGCGGTGGCCAGTTCGGCGAACACCTCCAACTCGTAACTGCGCCGGAACCGTTCGGTGCTCACTCCGTAGACGGCCGCCGCGGCCTTCCGCCGGTCGGCCGCGGGGACTCCGCGCCGGTCGGCGAACAGCCCGAAGGTGTGCGCGGCGGCGCGGGCCAGCGGATCGCAGTCCGGCCCGTCGTGCAGTGGGCTGCCGCCCGTGAGACGGCGCACGGCCGCCCCCAGCAGCCGTTCGATGCCCTCCAGTTCGTCCTCCTCCCCGCCGCACAGCCCGGCCGCGAGAGCGGTGTCCCGCAGCGCTTCCCGGGCGCAGTGCCGGAGCCTGGGCAGTCCGGGCCGCCTGAGGGCCCTGAGTTCCTCGACGAGGCTGTGGTGCGGGGGAAGGGAGCGCATGCGGTGCATGGTAATCCTGGGGACGCGAGAAGAGACCGGACCGGAGTGCGCCCCCTGTATGCGCCGGTGCGCGCCCCGGTAATTCCTTGGAACCCGTCCGTCCCGGGAATTACCTTCGGTATTGTCGTGCCACCCTCTCCCCCGTCATTGCGGTCGTCCCCGAAGTCGACTTTTCCGGAAGGACGATGGTGACTGATTTCGTCTCTCCCGAGGACGGCGGATTCACTGATTCCGGCCGGACCGAGACCCGCGACGTACGCGACGACATACCGCCGGCGCTGGCCCGCAGATTCGTTCTGGTCAAGGTCATCAAAGCCGCTGAACGCCCCAGCCAGGCCGTCGTGCTGCGCGTCCGGGAGAGCGACGCGGGGGCGAGTGACGCGCCACTGGTGCTGAAGTGGTACCACCGCATGCACGCCCCGGACCCCGAGGTGGGACGGCTGCTCCGTGAGGACCCCGGCCCGCACCTGGAACGGCTCGTCGAGGCGGACCTCGCCGACGGCCACCCCTACCACCTGTTCCGGTCGCACGGGGAGACGGACCTGCGGGCCTACCTCGACGGGGATCCCGGCCCGATGCCGCCCGAGAGGGTCGAGGAGGTGGCCCGGCAACTGCACTCGGCGGTGTCCGCGCTGCACGAGCGGGAGATCGTCCACCGCGACGTCACCCCGGACAACATCATGGTGGAGAGCCGCCGCGGGAACGCGCTGGACCTGGTGCTCGTCGACTTCGGGGTCGCCGCGTACCGGCCCGACGAGGACCCGGGGCCGCGGCGTGCCTGGCGAGGCAAACCGAAGTACCTCGCGCCCGAGGCCGGTTCCCTCCACCAGACCGTCTCCGAGGCGGGCGACTGGTGGGCGGTCGGCATGGTCATCGCCGAACTCGCCCTGGGCAAGCACCCCGTGGACTACTTCAGCGACGAAGCGGTACTCCGGGAGACAGCCACGCACGACCCCGACGTCAGCGACATCCGCGACGAGCGGACCCGCCGGCTGTGTGAAGGGCTGCTGACCCGCGCCCCGGAGGACCGCTGGGGCGCGGAGGAGGTCGCGGCGTGGCTGGACGGCCAGTCACCGCCTGTCACCGACCGCAGCCGCGGGCAGGCGCCGGGCACCCCGCCACCCTCCGACCTGCGCCCCTTCCACTTCCTCGGCGAGCGGCACACCGAACCGGAGCACCTGGCCCGGGCCCTGGACTGCCACCCGCCCGCCACGGCCGCGCTACTGTCCGACGCCGACGACCGCGCCGCCCTGGAGGAGTGGCTCGGCCAGTTCGAGACCGCCGGCGGGCGCAGCCCCGAGGAACTGCGACGGCTCACCGCGCTCCGCGGCGAACTGCGCGGGCCCCCCGGCCCGGAGACCGGCGTCCGGCTGATCACCTGGCTCGGCCCGTACCGCGAGGTGTCCCTGTGGGGCCTGCCGCTGACCGCCGAGGGCATCCGCGCGCTGAGCCGGGCGGCCCGCCGGGACGACTCCGAGGCCCTCGCCCTCATCCGGCACCTGACGACGGCACCTGAGATCCTGGATGTCCTGTCCCGCCGCCCGCGCGGGGAAGGCCTGGACGAGGTACGCGTGCGCTGGGACACGCTGCGGGACCGCTGGCCGCACCTGGTGCGGGAGGTGCGCCGCGCGCCGGACATCGCCGGGCTGGACCGCGTCCGCCGGGCGCTGAGGCGGACCCCCGCCGTGGACGCCCGGCTCCTCGAACTGGCCCGTGAACCCGACCACGCGGCGGCCCGCCTCGCCGCGGAGGCCGCCACGGTGCGCGGCCGGCTCAACGCGCCCGTGCCCTGGTTCGACCGGCTCGTGGAGTCCGGCGAGGACGGCGAGCCGCTGCGGCTGCTGATGGCGCTGCTGCTCGCCGGGCACGCCGTCCGCGAGGCGAACGAGCGGCACTCGCGCCAGGTCGACGAGGAGATCCAGCGGCTGATGGACGAGGACGCGGACGGTGTCGTGGCCGTCATGCGGCGCATGGACCGGCTGCCCACGCTGGCCTGGGCGCTGTTCGGCGCCACCGTGCTGACCGCGCCGTGGTGCTTCGTGATCGGGCTGGCCGACGTACTCGGCCGCGCCTCCCAGGAGGAGGTCGTCACCGCCTGGGTGCGGACGGTCCCGGCGGCGGCCGTGCTCTTCGCGACGGAACTCCTGACCGCCGCCTACATCGGACCGCCCGCCTACCACCCGCACCGGTCGCTGGCCGGTCTGCTGATCCGCACCTCCGACCGGCCCGCGGCCTTCGTGCGCTCGGGTCGCCTCTGGACGGTGCTGCTCGGCGCGGCCGTCCTGGTCGGGGCGGTGCTGCTGGGCTTCTACGCGCTCGCCGTCGCCCCGTGGGTGTGGCCCCTGGCCAGTGTCGTGCTCCTCGCCGGGTGGAGCGTGCGCCGCTGCCACGCGTGGCGCCGGGAACGGCGCGCCCGGCTGTCCCGCCGGGTGGACGTACGGCGCGGCCGGATCGCCGCACGCCGTGCCTGACGGGCCCGTCCGGCGCCGGACATCCGATACGAGTGACCAAGCCACGAGCGGCCAAGGCGCGAGTGACCAAGGCGCGAGTGACCAAGGCGCGAGTGATCGCGGTACGAGTGATCAAGGAACGGGAGGCAGGGGATGAGCGTAGGAGCCGCGTTTCCCACCCTCGACCTGGTGGCACCGGGGGTGGCCTTTCCGACTCAGGCCCCGCCGGTCGACCTGTACGCGGTGCCGGACGCCGGTGCGGCACAGGTGGGCGACGCCGCCGCCCAGGCGTCCACCCAGGTGAGCGACGCCGCCACTCAGGTGTCGGACGCGGTGAGCCACGGGCTTCAGGAGGCGGGCCAGGCCGCGCTGGAGGCCCTCGGCACGCTCAGCGGCGTCCTGCTCGCGGGCCGCGCCGCGATGCTCACCACCCGGGTCCTCGCCTCGGCCGCCGTCCGGGCGGCCGAGGAACAGCGCTGCCTGGAGCGGCAGGAGGCCCTGTCCGCGACCGCCGCCGAACAGTGGGAGGCCGCCGCGTACGCCGTGGCGCGGGCCAACGCCCGCAGGACCGCGCTGCTGGCCCGGCACGCCCGCGCCAAAGACCCGGGCGGAGGCGGCCAGGGGCCCCCGCGCCCCGACCTCCCTCCGCCCCTGGACCCGGTGAGCCGCCCGCTCGGCGCGCTCCGCGCGGACCTGGTCCGCTTCGAGGAGGCCGTGCGCCGGGCCGAGGCGGCGCAGACGGACTGGGAGGTCGGCCGGCTCACGGACGTGATGGACGAGGCGGGCGACGCGGAGGAGGCGGACGAGGCCGACGACACCTGGCGGCGCCTGATCCGGGAGCGCCGGGAGGCCATGGTGAGCCGCCACCTGACCAGCCGCGATCCGGGTGCGGAGCAGGCGGGCCGGGCCCCCGTGGAACCGCCCCGCGCGACGGCGGACGCCGAACGGGACACCGACGCCGTCCGCCGGCTGGGCGCGGACATCCTGGCCGCGCTGGACCCGCAGGCGGCGCCGGAGACCGTGGAGCTGGCCGCCGCGTCGGTGGGGCGGGCCGCCCGGCACGCCGCGGAGAACCCGACGCGGGCCCGCCGCCACCTGGGCGAGGCCCGCAAGTTCGTGCAGGACGCCAACCGCAGGGCGCGGGCCCGCCGGGCCGAGGAGGAGTGGGCCGCCGCCCAGCTGGACTTCCTCACCCGCCGCGCCCCCGAGGGCACGGAGCCGCTGCCCGAGGCACCCGACGCGGAGCGGTCCCTGCGCCGGCTGCTGGAGGACGGGATGCCACTCACCCCCGAGGAGCGACGGCTGGTGGAACTCCGGGTCACGGAGCGGCTGACCCATCTGGAAGCCCTGTACGTACGCGCCCAGTTGACCGAGGTCATGACCGAACTGGCGGCCCGCTACGGCGGACCGGCCGACGCGACGTGTCCCGAGGGGCAGGAGCTGCGCCTGGACTGGACACCGGAGGGCTGGGGTCCCGACCACTGGCTGCGGGCGACCCTGGTCCGCGGCACGCTGCGCATCGCCACCATGTACCGCGGCGGCCCGGGCGAGCGTCGGCCCGAGGACCGCGCGGTGGACGACGAACGCTGCGCGGAGGCCCGCCGCCGGATCGACGAGTTCGCCGTCGTGGCCCGCGAGCTGGGCCTGGACATGGACGTGCGGATCGAGCAGACCGAGGGCGCGCGGCCGGGCCTGCCCGGCGAGGACGGCACCGTCGTACTGGACGGCGCGCTCGGGACGGGCACCCGGCGCCGCGCACCGGACCACGAGGCCACGGCCGCCCGCAAACACCGCACCGTGGGTGACCGGACCCGCTGAGGCGGCCGGGCCACCCGCAACGGGAAGGACACATGGACCTGCAGAAGGAAGCCCGGTTCCCGCTCTTCGCTGAGGAGCTGGCGGGCACTCTGAGCGTGCACGCGCAGTACGTCCTGTACGGCAACTTCCGCGACCTGCACCTGGTGCGGATCCGCGACCGCGACCACCCGCTGCCCCTGCTGGGGGTGCTGTGGAACCGGCTGCGCCCGTTGGGCTACCAGGCGCTGCTGCTGTGCGACCAGGTCTCGGGCGTCCAGGTGATGCAGGCGGACGAGAGCGTCCGGGAGGCGGTGCTGACGCTCCTGGAGCCGCTGGACTTCCCCGGCACCAGCCCGGCACAGACCCAGCGCACGGTGGCGCAGCTGAGGGCGATCAGCGAGGGCTGGGGGCCGGAACGGGCCAAGGTTCGCGGCGACCGCGTACTGCCGCCCCTGCGCGTGGCCCTGGTGATCGACCACGCCTCACGACTGGTGAGCGATGTGAACCGGCTGACCCCCGAGGAGCGCGACTTCTTCCTCGCCTGCCTCCAGCTCGCGGGCGAGGCCAAGCCCGTGGAAGGCCCGCCCGGAGCCACCGGTGACGCGGCCGGAGCGCTGTTCAACCCGCTGATCTGGCTGGCCGACGGCGAACGGGACCTGCCGAACTGGCTGCTCGCGGGCAGCGAGCGGATCCGTACCGTGGCGGTGCCCGAGCCGGACGCGGACGAGCGGCGCCGCATGGCACGGCAGCTCCGACGGGAGTACCTGCGCACCGCCCCGTCCTGGCAGCCGGCCGGGGAGCGGCCCCCCGGGGACCGGACGACCGGGGAGGCGGCGGAGGAAGCCGTAGGGGCGTTCGCGCGGGCCGCCTCCGGCATGAACCTCACCGCCATGCAGGAGAGCCTGCGCCTCGCCCTCGCCCGCGACCTCCCCTTCGACCGGATGCCGGACGCGGTCCGGATCTACCGGCTCGGCGTGGAGCGCAACCCCTGGAGCCGCGACGAGATCCGCCTGCGCATCCTCAAGGGCGAGGACCCCTCGGACGAACGGGCCATCCCGCGACGGGTCCTGGGCCAGGAGGCCGCCGTGGCGATGACACTCGACATCCTGAAGCGGGCCGCTCTGGGACTCTCCGGCGCACAGGCCACCAGCCCCGGGCACCGGCCGCGCGGCGTGCTCTTCTTCGCCGGACCCACCGGCACCGGCAAGACGGAGCTGGCGAAGGCGGTCGCCTCGGTGCTGTTCGACAGCGACCAGGCGTACCTCCGTTTCGACATGAGCGAGTTCTCCGCGGCGCACTCCGCCGACCGCCTGGTCGGGGCGCCGCCCGGCTACGTCGGATTCGAGGCGGGCGGTGAACTCACCACCGCCGTACGGGAGAACCCGTTCCGGGTGATCCTCTTCGACGAGATCGAGAAGGCCGACAAGGGCGTCCTCGACAAGTTCCTCCAGGTCCTGGAGGACGGCCGGCTCACCGACGGGCAGGGCGTCACCACGTATTTCAGCGAGTGCGTGCTGATCTTCACCTCCAACCTGGGCGTGCAGCGCACCGACCCGCAGACCCAGGAGTGGCAGCCGCTGGTGGAGCCGGGCACGCCGTACCCGGAGCTGGAGACCATGGTCCGCAAGAACATCAAGGAACACTTCGAACGGGTCATCGGACGACCGGAGTTGATGAACCGGCTGGGTGGCAACGTCGTGGTGTTCGACTTCATCTCCGCTCAGGTGGCCGAGCAGATCTTCGATCTCCAGGTCGGCAACGTCCGGCGGCAGCTGGCCGCCGGGCACGGCATCGTGCTGGAACTGACCGAAGAGGCGCGCGAGGTGCTGCTGGACCACTGCACCCAGGACCCGTGGAAGGGCGGGCGGGGCATCGGGATGGTCCTGGAGACCCATCTGATCAACCCGCTGGCCCGCGCCCTGTTCGCCAAGCCCCATCTGCGCCCGGGTGCGATGGCGCTCGTCTCGGACGTCAGACAGGACGAGACCGGCAGGGTGGAGATCGAGGTCGACTTCAAGAACGGCACGGAGAACGGCGCGGAGGGCGGGGCGCGATGACGGTGCCGGACCAGGGGATCGACGACGACGCGAGAGGGCCCGAGGACGACGGCCTGGAACTGGTCCCGTCGACCGGTCAGCCGCCGCGGAGGAAAGACAACGCGGCGCCCTCCACCACCGCGCCACCCCTCGCCCCGTGCCCGCACTGCGGCGCCCGGCTCCCGGCGGGCACCGCCTCCTGCCCGGCGTGCCTGTCGCCACTGGCCGGCGGCCCGGCGTCGACGCGCCCCGCTCGGGCGCCGTCCCGGAGCACGGCACTGCGTCTGGTGTTCCGCGGCGCCGGGAGCCGTCTCGAGGTGCCGCCCGGCGGGGAACTGCCCCTCGGGCGGGACCCCGACTGGGCCCCGGAGGCGGCCGGGCTCCTCGCCGAGGAATCGACGGTGTCGGCCCAGCACGCCCGCGTCACCCACGGCGAGGACGGCACGGCCTCGCTCACGGAGGTGCCGCAGGGCGCCACCAACGGGGTGCGGATCAACGACCGGGTCCTGGTACCCGGCCGCACGGAGCCCCTGGTGGACGGCGACCGGGTGTGGCTCGGTCCGCTGGTCAGCTTCACGGTGCGCGTCCCGGGACGACCGTTGTGCTGACCCCCGTCGGCTCGCCCGTCGGGGGTGACCTTCGGCCCCCGTCGGCTCACACCTCGACGGTCGCGTCCTCCGGCAGGCTGTCCATGAAGGAGCTGACCGAGAAGACCGCGCGGCCGGCGCCGGGCAGACCGTAGCCGGGGGGCGAGGCCAGGCCGAACTCGTCCATCGTGGCGCGGTAGGCCTCCAGCAGCCGGATGTGGTACTCCAGCGGCGCGCCCTGCGGGTTGGCCTTGCCGAGCGGGGTGGTGGGCTCGGGGCACCAGGTGGTGAAGCGGGGCGTGATGCCGTGCGACATGAAGAAGCGCAGGCCCTCGGTGGTGGAGGCGATGGCCTCGTCGACCGTCTTGAAGCCGAAGGGCTCGGCCATCTCGACGCCCGCGACGAAGTTCGGGATGACGTTGCGCGCGCCGAAGACCTCGGTGGAGTCCAGGATGCGCTTGTGCCACTCGTCGCGGCCGACGTAGCGCTCCTTGCCGGGGCAGTACATCTTGAAGAGGTACTCGTCCCACACCTCGTAGTTGGGGTGGTAGATCTGGACACCGTAGTCCTTGAAGCGCTGGACGTCGTCCTTCGGCAGGGCCTGGGCGACGACCTTGCCGATCCAGCGGCCGGGGAAGTGCTCCTCGATGGCCTTGGCGTAACGCCCGTAGAAGTCCGCCTCGTCCAGGCCCTGGACCTTCGACGTGATCGCGCCGCCGGTGAGGGTGTACGCGGTGGACGTCTTGGCCGTGTCGTACGTGTTGATGATGTCCAGCGCTTCGAGGACCTCGTCGACGTCCTTCACGCCCGTGTACGGGCGGCCAGCCGCCTTGTGCTGGCGCCAGTTGTGGTTGATGTCGCAGTACTGGCACTCCTCCTTGGCGCCGAAGTACTGGCAGACCCGGAAGGCGGTCAGATAGATCAGGTAGCCCCACTGGATGGTCGGGGCCACCTCCATGACCGACTTCCCGTTGGCGAGCTTGTGCCGGTAGTACTCCGGCATGGGCGGCACGCCGACGTCCGAGATGCGCTTGCCGTCGAGGTAGAGGCCGAGCTGGCCGTGCTCGTCGGCGGCGACCCGGTAGGGGGACGCCGGGTTCACGCGGACCGAGACGACGGTGCGGCGCAGGTCGTAGGGGCCGCCGGTGAGGATGATCTCCTCGGGCGGGCGGCGCAGCGCGGCCTCGCCCAGCTCCGGCAGGGTGCCGTGGTCGAAGGAGAAGATGAAGTACGACTTCGGCTTGACCTCGCCGTCCTCGTTGTCACTCAGCGCGGAGGGGTCGAAGGCCACCCCGCCGCGGAGCAGGTCCTCCTTGAAGACGGCTTCCCGCGGCACATGCGGAAAGCGCTCCATCAGATCCTCGACCAGCGCGGTGCGGTTGCCCATCCGTGTCTCCTCCCGGCTCAGGCGTTCGACTTCTCACGGTATGCCCCCGCCGGTGCGGCTTCCCGCCCGGGGCCCCTTCCAGGCGCGCCGGGTAGGTTCTCGCGGTATGAGCGACATCACCGTGACCAATTGGGCCGGCAACATCACCTACACGGCCAAGGAGCTGCTCCGGCCGCACTCACTGGACGCGCTGCGGGCCCTGGTGGCGGACAGCGCGAGGGTGCGGGTGCTGGGCAGCGGGCACTCCTTCAACGAGATCGCCGAGCCCGGTGCCGAGGGCGCCCTGCTGTCGCTGGCCGCGCTGCCGGCCGAGGTGGACGTCGACACGGCGGCCCGTACGGTGCGGGTGGGCGGCGGCGTCCGGTACGCGGAGCTGGCCCGGCTGGTGCACGGTCGGGGGCTGGCGCTGCCGAACATGGCGTCGCTGCCGCACATCTCGGTCGCCGGGTCGGTGGCGACCGGCACGCACGGTTCCGGGGTCGGCAACGGCTCGCTGGCGTCGGTGGTGCGCGAGGTCGAGCTGGTCACGGCGGACGGCTCGACGGTGACCGTCGCGCGCGGCGACGAGCGGTTCGGCGGCGCGGTGACCTCCCTCGGCGCGCTGGGCGTGGTGACCTCGCTCACTCTCGACCTGGAGCCGGCCTACGAGGTCGAGCAGCACGTCTTCACCGAGCTGCCGCTCGCCGGACTGGACACGGCGTCCTTCGACACGGTGATGGCGGCGGCGTACAGCGTGAGCCTCTTCACGGACTGGCGGGCTCCCGGCTTCCGGCAGGTGTGGCTGAAGCGGCGCACCGACCAGCCGCTGCCCGACTTCCCGTACGCCGCGCCGGCCACCGAGAAGATGCACCCGGTGCCGGGCATGCCCGCGGTGAACTGCACCGAGCAGTTCGGGGTGCCGGGTCCCTGGCACGAGCGGCTGCCGCACTTCCGTGCCGAGTTCACGCCCAGCAGCGGTGCCGAGCTCCAGTCGGAGTACCTGATGCCGCGCGAGCACGCCCTGGACGCGCTGCGCGCGATGGACGCGATACGGGAGACCGTCGCACCGGTGCTCCAGACGTGCGAGGTGCGCACGGTCGCCGCCGACGAGCAGTGGCTGAGCCCGGCCTACGGGCGGGACACGGTGGCGGCGCACTTCACGTGGGTCGAGGACACGGCGGCGGTGCTGCCGGTGGTGCGGCGGCTGGAGGAGGCGCTGGCGCCCTTCGCGGCCCGCCCGCACTGGGGCAAGGTGTTCACGACCCCGGCGGACGGGCTGCGCGCGCTCTACCCGCGGCTGGACGACTTCCGGGCGCTGACCGGGACGCTGGACCCGGCGGGGAAGTTCACCAACGCGTTCGTGCGCGGGGTGCTGGGCGGCTGACCTGCTCCGGTCACCTCGGCTCCCCGCGCGGCACTTTCGCCCTGCTCCGCCGCCACCGGTGGCAAGGTGTGAGGGCCGCATCCGTCGACGGAAGGAAACACACGGCATGGCCGTCATCCACCACACCACGCTCAAGCCGACCAAGCTCGAGCTGCTCGCCTCCTGGCTGCCTTCCCGGCCGTGGTACCGGGGCACGGGCGAGCCGGAACTGGTCAACGCGGGCGGCTTCCGGCTGGACGACCCGCAAGGTGAGGTCGGTATCGAGTTCATGGTGGTCACCGACACCTCCGGCACCCACCCGTCCGCCTACCTGGTGCCGCTCGCCTATCGCGGCGCCCCGCTCGACGGGGCGGAAGACGCCCTCGTCGGCACCATGGAGCACGGGGTACTGGGGCGGCGCTGGGTGTACGACGGCTGTCACGACCCGGTGCTGGTGGACCAGCTGGTGGCCCTGGTCGAGGGCCGGGCCGAGGCCCAGGACCAGAACACCAGCGACGTCCCCGACCGGGAGGTCACCCGCTCCCGCGTCGGTGACGGTCCCGCCCTCGCGGCCGCCACCACGAGCGCCACGGACCACCGGACGGGCACCGAGCTGCGCGCACAGGACGGCACGGCCCTCCTTTTGCACCGGGCCCTGAGCCCCGCTGTGGGCGAAACACCCGTGCGGCCACCGGAGGCCACCGGCCACGTCGCTGGTTCCTGGCGTCTGCCGGACGGCACCCGCGCACGCGGGCTGTTCGCCGTACTGCGCCCCGGCCCCGGTTCCGACTAGGTCCCGGCCGGCCCGGCCGCCGTCGCGTGCGGACCGGTCAGTGGTCCGCGCAGCACGGCGTCGGGTCGGGGTCCTCGAACGGCACCAGATCGCCGCCCGCGGCGGGCATGGCGGCCAGCACCAGCCGGCCGTCCTGCCACTGCGGGCGGACGTGTTCCCGGGTCACCATCCGTATGTCCGGCGGCGGTTCCTCCGGCGTGCCCAGTACGGTCACCCGCTCGATCGCGGAGCGCGCCAGCAGGTCGGCCAGCGTGAGCGTGCCGGTGAGGGCGTCCGCGCCCGGGTAGAGGACGGCTCGGCCGACCTCGTCCGGAGTGCCGTCGCGGACCTCGTACCCCTGGGCGGTGAGCCGGTCCCGGGCGGTGCGCAGGACCGGCTCCGCCCCGGCGGCGTGGGCCGCGAGGGACAGGGCGACGCGCGGGCGGCCGTCCCGCACCAGGTGTGTGCAGCCGAAGACGTCCTCGGGGAGGTCGAGTTCGGCCGCGAGCGCCTGGAGCAGGTGGTCGGCCTCGCGCAGTGTCGTCGCGTCGGTGTCGATGCCGATGGCGTACGGCGCGGAGGGCGGCGTCACGACGGCAGGATCCATACCGGGTTGGAGTAGAACCACAGGTCGCGCCACGGGTCGGCGTCGCCGACGACGTCGATGGCGGGGCCGGCCGGGTCGACCTTGGCGCCCAGCGCGCCGACGGCGGAGCGGTTGCCGTCGGTGCCGCGGGTGCGGAGGTAGACGGGGCGGTCGACGCGGCCGAGGTCGTAGGTGAGCCGGACGGTGCCGGTGTCCTTGTTCACCTCGTACGACTTGACCACCCGGGCCGTCGGCGCGGTGAAGGTGTCCTTGTCGGCGACCTCGCCGGTCACCTCGCCCTGGATGACGTCGACGCGGGCCAGCTTCGGGGTGAATCCGGCCCAGTTGGGGCCGCCGGCCAGCGCCACGTCCATCGACAGGGTGACCCGCGTGCCCTTGCGGACGTGCAGGGCGCCGCCGAGCGTCGCCCAGCGGCCGCCGCCGGACACGCGCACGTCGAGGCCGCTGATGAGCTGGCCGTGGTCGACCCAGATGCGGCCGGCGCGGATGCCGTCCATGACGGCGGCGTAGTTGAAGCCGTCGGAGCCGACGTGGGTGCGGCTGTACTGGCCGGGCCAGAAGTCGCCCTGGGTGACGTCGATCTTCCCGGCGTAGACGGGGTCGTCGTAGCGGCCGTTGGCCGCGAAGTCGCCGCCGCCCCGGGCGCCGGTGTCGGCGTACACCTGGTGGGAGTCGGAGTTGGCGGTGATCCACCAGGGGCGGCCCTCGGCGATGAGGCTGTCCCACAGGCCGCCGACGGTGGCGGTCATCCAGTCGAAGCCGCCCCAGGTGCGGTAGCTCTCCAGCGGGTAGCCGGGGAAGGAGTTGGCGCCGGGGCTGCCGTCGTAGATGCCTCGTGCGCGGCCCATGCCGAGCGGCTTGGGCAGGCCAGCTGCCTGGTGGCCGGGCGCGCCCTCGAAGCCGACGGCGATCTGGTGGCCCCGGGAGGTGGCGTCGCGCCAGGCGCGGATCTCGTGCGGGGAGTCGATGCCCTTGCGCGCCGGGTGGTTGGCGAGCATCAGGGCGTCCTTGACCTTGCGCCGCCTGACCTGGTCGGCGAGGAAGGAGAGGCCGGCCACGGCGAGGGCCTCGTTGGCGGGTGTGGAGTCGCCCGCACCCTTCACGCTGCCGTCGTAGTCCGTCTCGAACTGCTTGAGGACGGAGACCTCGTTGCGGCCGGGGTGGACGAAGACGGTGCCGTGCTCGGCGGCCGGGATGTTCCACTCCAGGCCCTGGAAGACGAGGGTGTCCTCGTGGGCGTCCCGGGCCTCGCGGATGTCCGGGTTGACCTTCTCCACGCCGATCTTGGCGTGGGTGACGCTGCCGTGGTCGGTGATGACCATCCAGTCCATGCCGTGCCGGGCGCCCTGGCGGACCTGGTCGACGACGCGGTACTTGCCGTCGCTGCTGTACTGGGTGTGGATGTGGTGGTCGCCGGCGAGCCAGAGGAAGCCCTTCTTGCGGCGGCCGTTGCCCGCGGCCTGGGCGGGGGCGGCGGTCGCGGTCTGGGCGAGGACGGTGCCGGCGGCGAGTCCGGCGCCGAGCAGGCCCGCGCGGCGCAGCAGGCCGCGGCGCGACTGCTGTTCGGGGCTCAGGGCCTCGTCGGGGACGCTGGTGTCGAAGGCGGCGGGCAGGGGCTGCGCGGCCTCGTGGTCGTGCGTGTGTGCGTGTCCGTGGTGGTGATGGCCGTGCGTGTGCCCGTGCCCGTGACCGTGCCCCATGAAGTCCTCCTGGATACCGCCGCCGTGCGCGGCTCCGAGGAGAATCGAGGAAGAAGATGAACGTTGAACGACCCGTAGGTGATCTCAGCCCGCCGCCCCGCCTGCCCTGGCGTGAAACCTGGGCGGAGGCCCCGCCAGGCCCCGTGTCCCCGGCAGGTCCCGGACGATGTCCCCTGGTCAGCTCAGTGCCCGCACCTCCTCGTACGTGGGCGTCGCGCCGCCCGGGACCCGCCCAGCGCCGATGTCGGCCGCCGCCTCCAGGGCGGCGCCCAGCGCCCTCCGGTACAGCAGCGAGCCGAGACTGACGCGGCGTACGCCGAGGTCGGCGAGGTGCGGGAGATCGGGACCGGTGGGCGAGTAGAGGACGTTGAGCGGGACGTCGAAGTGAGCGGCGAGGGCCGCGATCCGGCCGGGGTCGGTGAGGCCGGGTACGAAGACGCCGTCGGCGCCCGCCTCGCGGTAGGCGTCCAGGCGCCGCATCGTCTCCGTGAAGCGGCCCGCCCCCGCGCCGCCACCGTCGCCGTCGCCGTCGCCGTCGCCGTCGCCGTCGCCGAGCCAGTACGTGTCCGTACGGGCGTTGACGAACAGGCCGGGGGCCGCCGTCCTGACCGCGGCGATCTTCGCGGCGTGCCGGTCGGCGGGTCCCAGGGCGTCCTCCAGGTTGATGCCGACGGCCCCGACCGCCGCCAGCTGCCGCGCCAGCTCCCCCACCTCGTCCGGGTCGTCGCTGAAGCCGTCCTCCGCGTCGACGGAGAGCAGGAACGGCGCCGATCCCAGGGTGAGGGCCAGCCGCAGCGTCTCGTCACGGGTCGCCGACGCACCGTCGGGCAGCCCGCCCGCCGCCGCGACGCCCAGGCTGGTCGTACCGATCGCCCAAAAGCCCTGCGCGGCGAGGGCGAGCGCGGACGCGTGGTCCCAGGCGCACGGCAGCAGCAGGGGCTCCCCGGCGCGGTGGAGGCCGGCGAAGGCGGCGGTCACGACAGGTCTCCCACCGCGTCGGCGTAGTACACGGATTCCGTGAGGTGTACGGCGAGTTCGCGGAAGCTCCAGCCCTCGCCGGGCGAGTGGTCGAGCTGCTCGTCGGTGAGGGTGTCGAGGCGGTTGGCCCAGACGCGGGCGAGCCGGACGAGGCGGCTGCGGGCCTCGTCGAGGTCCTCCTGTGTGAAGGGGGCCCGGTCCGCCTCCGTGGTGACCATGGAGGCGTGCCAGTGGTCGGGCTGCGTCGCCTCACCGGCCAACCGCGCCTCCAGCTCCGCGAGATGGTCGACCATGTGGTCGGCGACCCGCCGGATCGCCTTGTGCGGGGTGTAGACGCGGCCGTCGACGTGCGCGGGCCGCCCGTCCCACCGGGTCCAGGTGGCGGCCAGGGCGAGGACGTGGCCGACCATGCCGGTGACGGCGTCGGCGGGGGCGGTGGCCGTGGCGGAGGTGGCGGTGGCCGTGGCGGAGGTGGCGGTGGCCGTGGCAGGGGCGGCGGTGTTCGTTGCGCTCATGTCCCGCACGCTATGGGCCCGTTGCTTCGGTGCCGGCCGAAGTGTTCCCGCCTTCCGGGCGGGTACCTGGACGGTCACTCGGCGTCACGACGAGGCCGGGCCGGATGCCCGAGGGGTGGACATGAGAAGACGAGAGCGGCGCGACGAATTCACCGAGCCGCGATGGCAGGACAGGCTGTCGGTCATCGGGGTGGTGGCGCTGGCTGTGGGCCTGGTGGTGCGACTGCTCTTCAACGGGGCCGACGCGTGGCCGTCGGCGCTCGTCGGTGCCGCGCTGATGAGCGTCTGGATCGTGTTCCTGGTGCGCCGTCGCCGTCGGCACGACGCGCGGGACACCGGTGCGGAGCCGGACGACGTGCCCGCCATGGAGCGGCGGATCCTCAAGGGCGGACCGCCCCCCGAGGATCCTCGACGCCGACAGGCCCTCGCGGCGCTGGTCGACTCCCGGCAGCGGCGGCTGCGGCGCAACCGCTGGTGGGCGTTCCCGCTCCTGGCCCTCGTCTTCCTCGGTACGTCGGTCGCCTGGTTCGTCTCCGGCTCCGTCGTCGCGGGAAGCCTGACCCTCGCTCTGGCAGTCGCCTTCCTGGGCTGGCTGACCTGGTTCAACCTTCGTTTCGACCGGCGCCTGACGCAGATGCGGAGCCGGCTTCAGGGATGAGCCGAAAAGGGTGAGGGTGTGCCGTGGAGAGGTCGACGGGTCCGGCACCGCCGCTGTCGCGACGCGCGCGTCAGGTCACCAGCCCGTGCCGGTAGGCGTAGACGACCGCCTGGACGCGGTCGCGCAGGTCGAGCTTGGTGAGGATGCGGGACACGAAGGTCTTGACGGTCTCGGGGCTGATCACGAGAGCCGCGGCGATCTCGCTGTTGGAGAGGCCGTCCGCGATGAGGCGGAGGACCTCCGTCTCCCGTGGGGTCAGCGGGATGTCGTTCGAGTTGCCACGGGTGGGCCGGATGCGGGCGGCGTACTGGCCGACGAGCCGGCGCGTCACGTCGGGGTCCAGCAGCGCCGCGCCCATGGCCACGGTCCGGATGCCGTGCAGCAGCCGGTCGGGCGGCGCGTCCTTGAGCAGGAACCCGCTCGCTCCGGCGCGCAGCGCCTCGTACACGTACTCGTCCAGGTTGAACGTCGTCACCACGAGCACCTTGACGGGATGCGCCACCCCTGCGCCGGCCAGCAGGCGGGTGGCCTCGATGCCGTCGAGCACGGGCATGCGTACGTCCATCACCACGACGTCCGGACGCAGTTCGCCGGCCAGGTCGACCGCGGCCTGCCCGTCCCCGCACTCGCCCGCCACCTCCAGGTCGGGCTGCGCGTCGATGATGGTCGCCAGCCCGGTACGGATCAGTACCTGGTCGTCGCAGACCAGGACCCGGACCGGCGCGCTCATGACGGGCTCCCCGCGGGTATCCGCGCCCGGACGACGAAGCCACCGCTCGCCCTGTGGTCCGCGCTGAAGTCGCCGCCCAGGACGTCGACCCGTTCACGCAGCCCGGCCAGGCCCCGCCCGCTGCCGCCGGGAGACCCGGCCCGCGTTCCCGAGCCGTCCGTGCCGACCTCCACGGTGATCTCCCTTTCGCCATGGTGCACCAGGACCGAAGTGTGGCTTCCACGGTCGTACTTCAGTGCGTTCGTCAGGGCTTCCTGCACGACCCTGTACGCCACGAGGTCGGCGCTGCCGGTCGACGTCGCCGGGGTGCCCTCCTCGGTGAACTCCACCGGCTGCCCGGCCCGCCGCGTCTGCTCGACCAGGGTGAGGAGCCTGCCGACGGGCGGTGTCCTGGCCTCGCTGCCGGGGCCGGATCCCTGGCCGGTCCCGTGATCCGGGTTGAGCAGGTCGAGCAGGTGCCGCAGGTCGGTGATGGCCCGCCGGCCGGTGTCGCTGACGGCGGTCAGGGTCTGGTCGAGGCGCTCCGGCGCGGCGGTCAGATACCGTGCCGCCTCCGCCTGTACGACCATCGCCGTCACGTGGTGGGTCACGACGTCGTGCAACTCGCGTGCGATGCGGGTGCGTTCGGCGGCACGGGCGTCGTCGGCGACGCGGTCACGGCGCTCGGCCTCCGCGGCCCGGGCGGTGCGCATCCACACGCCGACACCCCACGCGAGGCCGATCGCCAGGTAGAACGTCACGAACTCGGCCGCCGGTTCGCCCGGACCGCGCCGGTGGAGCACGACGGCCAGCGGCACGTACGCGGCGGAGAGGACGACCAGGGTGACGCGCCGGTACCGGTCCAGATGCGACCCGGCGCTCAGCAGCGCGATGGGCAGCGCGGTGCCGGCGAGCAGGTGGTAACCGTTGACCTGATCGATGGCGAAGCCGATCGCGATCAACGCGAGGCAGAGGATGGGCCACCGTCGGCGCAGGGCGAGCGGAAGGCACTGGAGGACGGCCGCCACGCCACCCAGCGTGTCGAGGGGCTGGGTCGGCAGGCCGCCGACCTCCGTCCCGTTGCCGCGCAGCCCCGGCAGGAGCGACGCGACGAGGAGCAGCACCCCGAACGGGAGATCCCGGACCGTGACGTCGAGCCGGTGCCACAGCTCCGGAACCCGCCGACGATCGATCACCGGGGAAGTGTAGCGGTGGAGTCGACACGGGCGGCGCGCCGGGAGCGGGGCTTGATGTTGCCGCGCCGGTGGGCCAGCCACAGGAACACGATCGTCAGCAGCGCGCCGAAGCCGACCGCGTAGACGCTGCCCTCCGGCCCGAAGTCGCCGCCGGTGAGCAGCTTCGGCCCCGACATCGAGGCGTCCAGGAGTCCCTCGCTGGTTCCGTTGCCGGAGACCACGGTGCTGAAGATGCCGCCCGCGGCGAAGTTCCAGCCGAAGTGGACGCCGATCACGAGCCAGAGGTTGCGGGTGGCGGCGTACGCGGCGGCGAGCATGAAGCCGGCCTCGATGGCGATGGCGATGGCGCCCCACAGGGTGGCGTCCTCGTTGAGCAGGTGCATGAGGCCGAACACGAGGCCGGTGAGACCCAGCGAGAGGTACGTGCCGATGTGCTCCTCGATGATCCGGAACAGGACCCCGCGGAACACGACCTCCTCCGTCGCGGCGGCTGCGGCCATGAACCCGACCAGCCCGACCGCGCCCTGCACCGAGCCCAGGCCGTCGACCTCGTAGTGCCCGGCGGCGAGGAGGTTCGCGATGACGGCTCCGAACAGCCCGAGGCCGATCAGTGTCCCCCAGCCGAGCTTGGCCGCGGCACCTTCCCGGGCCACGTCCAGGGCCTGCCGGCGCTCGGTCCGCCGCACCACCCAGGCGTACACGAACACCACCAGCGCGGCTGCCGTGAGCCCGAGGACCAGGGTGAGCCAGTCGTTGTCCTTCACGGCGTTGGTGGCGATGCCACCGATGGCGTAGGCCGCGAACACGGCCAGGAACTGCCAGACAAACCTCACGCGAACTCCTTGGTCGGGCCCCGGACTCGAGCGCCGCGGGCTGCAATCGACGCTACGGATCCGGCGGCCGGAGATCGTCACCTCACGGTGGACACCTCGCCGTAGCTCTCACGGGGGACAAGACCTCCAGGCCCCCGGCCAACTGGCTAGCCTCGTGCCATGACCAGCGACTTCGCCGACGCCCTCACCTCCGGCCGCGCCCTCGTCCTCGACGGCGGGCTGTCCAACCAGCTGGAGTCGGCCGGGTACGACCTGAGCGACGCACTGTGGTCGGCCCGTCTGCTCGCCGAGGACCCGGGCGCGATCACCGAAGCGCATCTCGCCTACTTCGAGGCGGGCGCGGACGTGGCGATCACCTCCAGCTACCAGGCCACCTTCGAGGGCTTCGCCCGGCGCGGCATCGACCGGCGGCGCGCGGCCGAACTGCTCACGCTCAGCGTCGAACTGGCCCGGGACGCCGCCCACCGGGCGCGTACATCCCGCCCCCTGTGGGTGGCGGCGTCGGCCGGCCCGTACGGGGCGATGCTCGCGGACGGCTCCGAGTACCGGGGCCGGTACGGGCTCGGCGCCGGGGAACTGGAGCGCTTCCACCGGCCCCGGCTGGAGGTCCTGGCCACCGCCCGGCCCGACGTCCTCGCGCTGGAGACGGTCCCCGACACGGAGGAGGCCGCGGCGCTGCTGCGGGCGGTGCGCGGACTGGGCGTGCCGGCCTGGCTGTCGTACACGGTCACGGGCGACCGCACCCGCGCCGGCCAGCCGCTGGAGGAGGCCTTCGCCCTGGCGGCCGACGCGGAGGAGGTGATCGCGGTGGGCGTGAACTGCTGCGCCCCCGAGGACGTGGCGGGCGCGGTCGAGACGGCCGCCCGGGTCACGGGCAAACCGGTCGTCGCCTATCCCAACAGCGGCGAGGCGTGGGACGCCCGGGCGCGGGCGTGGCGGGGGCGTTCCTCGTTCGCCGCCGAGCGGGTACGGGGCTGGCGGGCTGCCGGGGCCCGGCTGGTCGGCGGGTGCTGCCGGGTGGGGCCGGGAGCCATCAGGTCGGTGGCGGCGGCACTGCCACCGGCGTGACCGGTGACCGCGGGGTTACGAGGTCGCGGGTCACGGGGTTACGGGGTCGTGAGGTCACGGGGTCGCCGCGTCGCGCCGTAGGCGGTCGGCGGGGCATGTGCCAAGATTGCGGTGAACTGGCGTTCGGGGGGACGAGTTCGACGAGGGGACGGCATGCGACGCGGGGGGCGGGCGAGGCAGCGGGCGGTGCCGCCCGGGGTGGTGGTCGCCGTCGCTGTGGTCGGGACACTGGCCGTCGCCGCCCTCGCGCTGCGGCCCCCGGCAGGACTGCTGCACGACGGCGAGGGGCCGCTGAGCCACTGGGCCGTCGTGACCCTCTCGTCCGTCGCCTGGACGGTCGGAGTCATGCGGCTCGTCGCGCGCCTCCGTCCCCGGTTCAACTCCTACCGCGCCGTGCTGTCGCCGGGCGAGGAGCGGCTGCGGGAGATCGCCGCGCCGCTGCTGCTGGCCGGGGCGGGCGTCGTCGGCGTTCTGGCCCTGGTCCTGCACCGGTTCTCCGGCAGCGCCCAGTCCGATCCACCGCCAGTCGTCCCGACGCGGCTCCCCACCCAGCCGGCTACCGGCGGGCCGGTGCCCACGGAGGGTTCGGGGGATTCGGCGCGTCTTCCGTCCCTGCCGCTGTACCTCGTACTCGGTCTGCTGGCCGCGGTCGTCGGCGTGATCGTCGCGGTGGCCGTCGTGCGACGGCTGCGACGGCTCGGGCTCAGGGTGCCGCGACACCCCGGTCACGGGAGCGCGGTGGCCGAGGACGACGACGCGCGCGTGCTGCTGTCCGCGGTGCGGTCGGGGCGCCGCGCCCTGGACGACACCGGAGACGTCCGTGCCGCCGTCATCGCCTGTTACGCCGGGATGGAGGACGCCCTCGTCGCGTCCGGCGTGCCGCGGCACGCCTCCGACAGTCCCACCGACCTGCTCACCCGAGCCGTCGGCGCGGGTCTCGCCCCCGGCCCGGCCGCCCCGCGGCTTACGGCGCTGTTCCGCGAGGCCCGCTACTCCTCGCACCCCATGGACGCCTCGCACCGCGAGGCCGCGGCCGGCGCTCTGGAGGAGATCGCCTCGCTGCTGCGGGGCCGGGAGGGCGCGCCGGTGAACGGGGAGGGTACGCGGTGAACGGGGAGGGCGCGCGGTGATCCGACCGGTGGAGGAGACTCCGGGAGGGGACATGCTCACCCTGGGCCGGCTCGGGCTGCTCTGCGGCGCGGTCGCCGGCTCCGGTGTCCTGCTCATCCTGCTCCTCGACGGGTTCGAGGCGGCCGGCGCCCTCCTGGTGCTGCTGGTCGTCGTGGCGCTGGTCGTCGCCCGGTACGCCGCCGGCGCGGCCGCCTTCGACTCCGGACGCCGGGAAGAGGTGCGGCTGCTGCGGACGCGGGCTCCGGGCATGGGCGAGTGGCGGCGGAACGTGGGGACCGCCACGGGGCCGGACGGCGCCCTCTACTACCGTGCGGTGCTCCGGCCCGAGCTGCGCCACCTCTACGCCGCCGCGCTCGCCGAACACCACCACGTCTCACTCGACCAGCAGCCCGAGCGGGCGGCCGCGTTGATCGGCCCAGAGCTGTGGCCGTGGCTCGGGACCGAGCCACCCCGGGCCGGGCCCGGCGGCGAGGTTCCCGTCGACGTGCTGCACCGCCTCGTCGACCGGCTCGAAACGCTCAGCGCACCCCGCGCCCCGCACCCGCACCCGCACCCGCACCCGCACCGGTAAGGAACAGCCACGTGACGACTGACCCCACGCCCGGGCTTCGCACCGCCGAGCAGGTCGGCGAGGAGGCCGGCGCCGTACTGCGCGAGATAGGCCGTGCCGTCGTCGGCAAGCCGGACGCCCTGGAGCTGGTGATGCTGGGTGTGCTGGCCGGCGGCCACGTCCTCGTCGAGGACCTGCCGGGGCTCGGCAAGACCCTCCTCGCGCGGTCCTTCGCCACCACGCTCGGTCTGGACTTCCGCCGGATCCAGTTCACGCCCGACCTGCTGCCCTCCGACGTCACCGGAACGCCTCTGTACGACCAGCGCACCGGTGAGATGGTGTTCCACCCCGGCCCGGTCTTCACCCACCTCCTGCTCGCCGACGAGATCAACCGGACGCCGCCCAAGACACAGGCCGCGCTGCTGGAGGCGATGGCGGAGTCGCAGGTGACCGTGGACGGCGAGACCCGGCCGCTCGCCGACCCGTTCCTGGTGATCGCGACCGCCAACCCGGTGGAGTACGAGGGCACCTACTCCTTGCCCGAGGCACAGCTCGACCGGTTCCAGCTGCGCGTGCGGATGGGTTATCTGACCGCCCGTGAGGAACTGGCGATGCTACGGGCCCGGATCGACCGGGCCGCGCCCGAGGCCGTGCTCGACCGGCTCGCAGGGCCTGCCGACGTCGTGGCGTGGCGGGCCGTGGTCGAGCGTGTGGAGATCGACGACGACCTGCTGGAGTACGCCGTCGCGCTGGTCGGCGCGACCCGCGGCCATCCCCAGATCAGCATCGGCGCCTCGCCGCGCGGCGGACTCGCCCTGGTCCAGCTCGCGCGGGCCCGCGCCGTGCTGGACGGCCGTGACTACGTCGTCCCGGAGGACGTCAAGTCCCTCGCGGTGCCCGCGCTGGCCCACCGGGTGTCGCTGCGGCCGGAGTTGTGGGTGCGCGAGGTGTCCACGGACGACGTGCTGCGCGAGATCGTCGGCAGTGTCGGCACGCCGGCGACCCGGCGTACGGCCGCCGCCGTCACCAACGCCTCGTCATGACCGCACCGCCGCCGGACGCGGGTGTGGTCCGCGCCCTGGAAGGGCGCACCGCCCCGGCGCAGGCACCGCCCCCGCCGCCCGGCGGGCCGCGTCCGGGCGAGCGGACGCTGCGCCTGCTGACCGTCGCAGTCATCGCACTGTCCGCCGCGCTGCTCACCGGGCGGGCATGGCTCCTGGCACTCGCGGCGGCACCGCTGGTACTGCTCGCACTGGCGCTGCCCCGGGCCCACCCACGGCGCGTCGAGACGTCGGCGAGCGTCGAACCGGGCCGCTGCTTCGAGGGCGACACCGTCACCCTCCGCATCTCGGTGGCCCACGACGGCGACGCCGTCCGCCTCGACCCCGGTGTCACGCTCGGCCCCGGCCTGCGGCTCGACGAGGTCGTCGTCGGCCCGTCCACGGTGACGCTGCGCCACACCGCGCTGCACTGGGGACGCTGGTCGCTCGGACCTGTGGACCTCGACGTGTACGACGCCGGAGGCACCGTGCGTCGCACCGTGCGCGTGGAGGCGGCCGAGGTGGCCGTGTTCCCGCACGCCGCGCAGTCACGGTTCACGCCGATCCCGGCACGGCTGCCGCAGCGGCTCGGCGAGCACGCCTCACCGCAGGCCGGAGAGGGGGTCGAGGTCATCGGAGTGGGCCCCTGGGTGCCTGGGGAACGGCAGCGGCGCATCCACTGGCCGTCGACGACCCGGCGCGGAGCCGTTCAGCTGCACCGGTTCGCGGCCGAGCGGGCCGCCGACACGGTGATGCTGATCGACGCGTTCGGGGACGTCGTCGACCCGGTGACCGGGGTGTCGTCCCTGGACGAGACGGTGCGCGCCGCCACCGGGCTCACCCGGGCCTATCTGCGCACCCACGACCGGGTGGGGGTCGTCTCGACCGGGGGCACCACGCGCTGGCTGGCGCCGGGCACCGGTGACGCGGCGTTCTACCGCATCGTGGAGAGCGTCCTCGACGTCCGCAAGGACCGGCGGTTCGACGCCCCCGGCCTCGAGCGGCTGCCGCCGCCCGCGCTCCCGGAGGGCGCACTCGTGTACGTGTTCACCCCGCTCAGCGACGCACGGGTGCTGAAGGTGCTGCGGGACCTCCAGGCCCGGGGGCGCCGCCCCGTCGTCGTGGAGATCCCGAGTGGCGACCCGCGAGTCGAACCGGGTGACGTGGCGGGCGAGTTGGGGCTCCGGCTGTGGCGCGCGGAGCGGGACGCGATGCGCTTCGCCCTGCGCGACAGCGGGGTGCCGGTGCTGCGGCACGGAGCGGGTGAGTCGTTGGATCTGGCCTTGGCGCCCCTGCTGTCGGGGCGTGTCGGCGGAAGGGGGCGCGCTGGATGACGGTACTGAATGCCCGGGTCGGCCTCCGGGAGTACCTGTTCTACTGGGCCGGCACCCTGCCGGTGCGGGTGCTGGGAGCGGCGGCCGTCGTGACGGCGTGGCGTCCGTGGACGACGGTGAGCGGCACACGGGGTGCGCTCGCCCTCGGCTGCGCGGTGGTCTTCGCCGTATGGGCGGCTCCGGCGCTGGACCGGCGGCCGTCACTGGAGTCCACGCGATGGTCCCACCGCCTGCTGCGACACCGGACGACGGTGCTGGCGGGTGGCGTGGTGATGATCGCGTCGACCGGCGATCCGGCCCGGTGGGAAGGGGCCTGCGTGGTCGGGCTGCTGGTCGCCTACCTGGTGACGAGCGAGACGTGGCCGTGGCGGTGGGGCCGCGGGGCCGCGCGCGCGTGGGCGGAGGCGGTCGCGGCCTGTGCGGGGGCCGGCCTGGTGGCGGTCGCCGCGGTGGTCCCGGTGACCGGGCCCGGGTCCATGACGGGCCGGGTTATCGCCGCCGGGGTGGTCGTGGGCCTGGTGGCGGTCGGTGGCGGGGTGACGGTCGCGCGACTGCGGCGGGACGACGGATAGCCGAAGGCGCCGCGCGGCGCCCGTCATCACTCGGGCCTCGGGAGCACGATACCGGCGGGGAAGCGCGCCACCCCCACGGCCGCCTCCCCCGCACCCCGAGCGACACCCAGCTCACACCACACGATCTTGCCGGGGGCCCGTTCCTCCACGCCCCACTTGTCCGCCAGCTCCGACACGAGCAACAGCCCGCGCCCGCCCTCCCTCGGCTCCCGTACGTCCGCCTGCGGCACCGCCGGGACGCCGTCCCCACTGTCGTGCACCTCCACGCGTACGCCGTCGCCGTCGCCGTACGGAAGCAGCCGCAGCAGAAAGCCCCGGCCGGACGGTACGCCATGTACCAGGGCGTTGGTCGCCAGTTCGCTGACGCACAGCTCCACGTCGTCCGCGCGCTCACGCATGCCCCACTCGGCGAGCGCCTCCCGCGCGAACGCCCGTGCGGCGGGCACGGACCATCCACATCCGCGACTCCAAGACCACCAACCCCACCGCCCCCCACATCACCGTCGAACCAGCCGCCTGGACCGCGTTCCTCGCGTGGTGACGTCGGCCTTCCACAGGTCGAACTCGGCATCGCGCGGGCCGTACTCCGTACGCGCCGCGCCGTCGCCGAAGACGCGCACGGGGTGCGTGGCGTCCCACGCCGTCCAGCCCGGGTCGCCGGACTCCGCGAACCGTACCCACGCCCCGTGCATCGCGTCGGCCAGCTCCTGCGGGGCACCCTCGCCCGCGAGTCTGCGGGAGTCGGGCGTGTCCCCAGAGTCGAAGACGAAGCCCAGCTCCAGGGCGTGGCAGGCGCCCAGGTCGGGCAGCCGGGACGGCCAGGCGAACTCGTAGACGTGGGACGAGCCCGGCCGCGCGTCGGCCAGGCGGTGCATCGGGATGCGGAGCATGTGGTCGGTGACCAGTTGGCCGACGGTCTCGGCGGCACCGACGTCGGGCCGCAGGGCGCGGTAGCCGCGTACGACCTCGTTGCCGCAGTGGACGCGGGCGCGCGCACCGGCCAGGGCGACGGCGCCGAGCCGGTCGACGCGTTCGAGGAGTCCGCCGGGTACCAGCCAGAGCCGGTACTCGTCCCGGGTCCAGCCCATCATCAGGTCGACGCCGGGCGCGGCCCCGCCCTCTACGAGCGCCTCCAGCGGGTCGCGCGGGAGTACGTCGCCATCGACGACGATGCCGAAGGCGGGGCCGCCGAGTACGGGGCTGCTGAGCCTGCCCACGTCGGCCTGGGCGCGAAGCAGCTGGTCCCGGTCGGCGGCGGCGAAGGCCTCGGCGGTGGCGGGGATCCTCAGGCGGGAGGCGATGCGGCGGACCATCCGCCGTACCTTGTCGCGGTCGGAGGCCTCCGGCGCGCCGCTCTGCAGCACGGCCCGCCGGAACAGGCCCTGGGCCCGGGGAGCGGCGAGGAGGGCGCCGGTGCTGATGGCTCCGGCGGACTGACCGGCGACGGTGACCCGGTCGGGGTCACCACCGAAGGCGGAGATCGACTCGTGCACCCAGGTCAGGGCGGCGAGCTGGTCACGCAGGCCGGCGTTGGCGGGGGTGTCCGGGAACAGTCCGTAGCCTTCGATGCCCAGCCGGTAGTTGATCGACACGCAGACCACGCCGTCCCGGGCGAAGGTGCGGCCGTCGTAGACGGGTACGGCGGAGGAGCCCCTGGTCAGCGCGCCGCCGTGCAGCCAGACCAGGACGGGCAGCCGGGCGCCGGGGCCCGGCTCGGGGGTCCACACGTTGAGGTTGAGGCAGTCGTCGCCGGGGATCGCCGGGTCGGAGAGGTACTGGGCGAAGGCGTCGGAGTACGGCGGTTTCGGCGCCGTGGGGCCGAAACAGCCCGCGTCGCGCACGCCGCCCCAGGGCTCGGGCGGCACGGGCGGGCGGAACCGCAGAGGGCCGAAGGGAGGAGCCGCGTACGGGACACCCCGAAACACGGCGACTCCGTGCTCGTACCTGCCGCGTACCGCCCCGTGCGGCGTCCTGACCACGGGGTTCGTGTCCGCCATCACCCGCTCACCAGCCCTTCGCCGCACTGATGCCCTGCCGCACTGCTCATCTCACAGCGTCCCGGCGAACGGAACTATTCCGGACCTCCCGCTCGGCGCCGCTGGGGGACAATGGAAGCCACGCACGCCCGCTACGCGCTGACGAGGAGGCCGTCGTGACCGTCGACCCTCATCGCCCGAGCCACCACTCCCCGAGCCAGTCCCCACCCGTGACGATCGCCGAGGCCGACGGGCAGCACGCCGTGCTGGCCTTCTCCGGCGACCTGGACGCCCCCGCGCTTCGCGTACTGGAGGAACTCCTCCTCGACGAGCGTCTGCGGCAGCCCGGCGCCTGGACCCTTGAGATGAGCGACCTGCACCACATCGACCTGGCCTGCGCCTACGCGCTGCTACGGGCGGTCACGCGGGCCCCGGATCCGGCCGCCATCACCGTCCGCGGGTCCCACCCGGCCGTTCACCGGACCCTGCGGCACGCCGGCCTCGAAACGGTCGCCACCTTCGAGGACTGACCGGCCGGGCCGCCGCCCCGCCTCTCCCCGCCTACTTGCCTGACAGGAAAGTCAAAGGTAACTTTCCCATCAGGAAAGTCGAGCGTGCGTGAAAAAGGGAACGGGGAGGCGGTGGCCGTGAGCTCACCGGTGGACGCCGAACAGGCGTGGCGGGATCTTCAGCGGATCCGGGTTCCGCAGGAGCGGGTGTTCGACGAGTTCGAACGGTCCGGGGTCAACGGCCCCGGCGCGACCTACACCACGGCCGCGATCATGTGGGTCTTCCTGGCCGCACTGGGCCTGGACCTGCCCCGGTGGGGCGTCTGGCTGGCCCTCGCCGCCTACGTCACGCTGCTGAGCGCACTGGCCGTGAGATACAACCGCAGGAGCCGGATGCGACTGCACCACTCCCACGCCGACTGGCGCATGCTCGCCTCGTTCGTCGCGGGGATGGTGGTGACCGGCACGACGATCGTGCTCTCCGGCCACCTGCTCGAGTCGCTGGATCCCATGTCGGCCAGTCTCATCCAGGCCACGGTCTCGGCGGCCGTGTACATCGCGTGCGTCGGGACGACGACCCGCTGGTCGACCGGCGCGTTGCGCGGCCGCGGTGCGCGGACGGCCCGCGAGGAGGCGAACCGGTGATCCCCACCGGCTTCGACGAGCTGATCCATCCCGCCACCCGGCTGTCGGTGGTCTCGCTGCTCGCCGCCACCGAATGGGCGGACTTCGCGTTCATCCGCGACAGCCTCTCACTCAGCGACTCCGCACTCTCCAAACAGCTGCACACCTTGGAAGAGGCCGAGTACCTGGAGATCCGCAAGGAGGGCGGCGGCCGCAAGAGGCGCACGAGGGTACGGCTGACGGACCGCGGCCGCACCGCCTTCGAAGGGCACGTGGCGGCGCTCCGGGCGATCGTCGAGGGCGCCGGTCCGGCGGCGACGGCGACCGAGTTGGCACCACGGCAGCAGCAACCCTCGAAGGCAGGACGATGACGCGGCACGAGCACCCGACCGCCCGACCGGTGATCCGGATACGCGACCTGACGATGGCGTACGGCGACGTCGACGTCCTCCACGGCATCGACCTGGACATCCACCGGGGCGAGGTCCTCGCCCTGCTCGGACCCAACGGCGCCGGCAAGACCACCACCGTCGAGATCCTGGAGGGCTTCCGGCAGCGCTCCTCCGGAGAGGTCACCGTCCTCGGCGCGGACCCGGAGCGGGGCGACGACGCCTGGCGCGGCCGCATCGGCCTGGTCCTGCAGTCCTGGCGCGACCACCCGCGCTGGCGGGTCGCCGAGCTTCTGACTCATTTCACGACGTACTACCCGGACCCGCGCGACCCGGACGAGCTGCTGGCCCTCGTCGGCCTCACCGAGCAGGCCGGCCGGCAGGTGAACCGGCTCTCCGGCGGTCAGCGCCGGCGGCTGGACGTGGCGCTCGGCATCGTCGGCCGCCCCGAACTCCTCTTCCTGGACGAGCCGACCACCGGCTTCGACCCCGAGGCGCGGCGCGAGTTCCACCTCCTGGTCGAACGGCTGGCCCGCGACGAAGGCGTCACCGTCCTGCTCACCACACACGACCTGGTGGAGGCCGAGCGGCTCGCCGACCGGATCGCCATGCTGGTCGGCGGCCGCATCCGGGCCTGCGGCACCCCGTCGGAACTGGCCCGGGGAGCCGCCGCCCAGGCCGAGGTCCGCTGGACGGCCGACGACGGCACATCCCGCCGCGAACGCACGGCGGACCCCTCACAGCTGGTCTGGGAACTCCACCGGGACGCGGACGGCCCGATCGCCGACCTGGAGGTCCGCCGCCCGACGCTGGAGGACACCTACCTGCACATGGTGCACCGGGAGTCCGACGACACGGACGAGGCCGTGGACAGGAAGGCGCAGGCCGCATGAGGGAAACACTCGAAACACCCCGAGCACCCCAAACGCCCCGAGCACCCCGACCACACGGAACACACATGATGAAGAGGCACTGGCGGGCCGGCTTCCTGCGCGGCGGCATCGAGCTGCGGCAGCTCCTCCGCACCCCGAAAGAGTTGTTCGGCCATCTGAGCAACGTGGTCGTCGCCCTGGTGATCGCCGGCTACATGAGCGACGACGTGCCAGGCACCGACACCCCGATGGCCCATCTCGTGCTCGCGGGCTTCGCCGCCTACCTGCTGTTCCAGATCGGGCTGATCAACCTCCCGCAGATGCTGGTGACCGAGCGGGAGGAGGGCGCCCTGCTGCGGCTGCGCGCGACACCCGGTGGGATACCGGCGTACCTCATAGCCAAGTGCCTGCTGGTGGTCGGCACGGCGGTCGGCACCCTGGTCCTGCTTCTCGCGACCTCGGCACTGCTGGTGAACGGCCCGCTGCCGTCCGGGCCGGGCGACTGGCTGACGCTGCTGTGGGTCACCATGCTCGGGCTGCTCGCCGTCGTGCCGCTGGGCGCGGCCATCGGCGCCGTGCTGCCCAACCCGCGCGAGGCACTGGCGTTGATCATGCTTCCCGCGATGGGGCTGCTGTTCACCTCCGGAGCGGTGATCCCGATCACCTCCATGCCCGTGCCGGTCCAGCAGGTGGCCTCCGTCTTCCCGCTCAAGTGGATGGCACAGGGCCTGCGTTCGGCGCTGCTGCCGGACTCCGCGCAGGCCGCCGAGGTGGCCGGAGCCTGGGAACTGCCCATGGTCGCGCTGGTACTGACCGCCTGGACCGTCCTCGGATTCCTCCTCGCGATCCCCCTCCTGCGCCGCGCCGCCCGTCGCGAGTCCGGCTCCCGCATGACCGCCCGCCACCGCAAGGCGGCCCAGAGCGGGGCGATGCCCGCGTAGGAGATCGCGCCCGCGCCCGTCGCCCGTAGCGGCGTCACTCCCTACCGAACCACGCCTCCGCGAGCGCGGACAGCGTGCCTTCGGCAGGCGCGCCCAGTTCCCTCATGTACCAGGGAAGGTTGCTGTACACGTGCAGCAACGTGTACGCGAGCAGTTCGGACGGTTCGAAGGTCCGGCCGTAGGCCTTGGCGAGCCGGGCCAGCAGGTGTGGATCGCCGCGGGTGACGAACAGGCCGACGCCCACGAAGTCGTACGCGCGGTCACCGATCATGGCCGGCTCGAAGTCGAAGAGCCCGGTCAGGCGCCATCCGTCGGGGTCGACCAGGAAGTGCTGCTGCATGACCTCGGTGTGCAGCAGGGAGGGGGACGGAGTGCGCTGCAGGGCGGCCGCCGCGATGAAGTCCGGTATTTGCTCCAGCCAGGCGGCCGACAGTCCGTGTCCGCGCTGCTGTTCCACGGCACCGTCTGCCTGACGGTCCAGGAAGGCACCCCAGTCTCCCGGTCCGAGGACGTCCCCGAGGGGGGCGGAGTCGAGCGAGTGCAGGACCGCGAGGGCCTCACCGACCTCGGTGACGAGCCGCTCCCGGTCGGCCCGCGCCACGCTCCCCCAGGAACGGGCCAGGTTCTCACCGCGCAACCGGGACATCAGGACGTACTGCCAGCCGTTCTCGTACGGACCGAAGTCACGCACCCTCGGTGTCGGTACCGGCAGCCGCCCGTCGATGTGGGAGAGGACGCGGCCTTCGGCGACGCCGTCCTGGGCGGCTGCTTTGGGGAACAGCTTGAGCACGTGCTCCTCCCCCACCGCGTAGACCGGCTGCGAGCCGTCGGGGAAACGAGTCAGCGGTGCGCCGGCGAGGCCGAGTCGCGCACAGAGATCCTCCGCTCCCGGGCGCATCACCGTCTCGTCGGGGACGATCGCGTCCCACTCCTCGTCCGTTTCCACTATGGGCAGCATGATCGGGACCGTAGATCACCGGATGGCCGTGAGCAACGGGATTTCACGGCTCACGCCGCTGTACCCCGGCCGGCCGCGCCGCCCAGGTGATGCCGCCCCGCAGATGAGCGCGGAAGTCGGGGTCGGTGTAGGCGTCGGCGGCGTGGCCGAGGGCCGTGTAGAAGACGCGGCCGGCGCCCTGTTCGCGGCACCAGACCAGCGGATGGTCGTCGCCCATCCTGCCGCCCTCGTACGACGACTCGTCGGCGCGGGCGAGGACACGGACCGCGCCCCGTGGGTTGGTGCGGAAGTCGTACCACTCGTCGGTGAACTCCCAGACGGCGGGCAGGTCCCGGGTCGCCGGGTGGTCGTGGTCCTCGACGACCACCCGGCCCGGCTGGTGAGCGGGGTGGCGCTCGAAGCGGGCGCCGAGCAGTTCGCCGTAGTACGGCCAGTCGTCCTCGGTGCAGGCCGCCGCGTGCACGCCGACGAAACCCCCGCCCGCCTCGACGTACGCGGCGAGCCGGGCGCGGCCGGCCGGGGTGAGCACCTCGCCGCTGGTGGAGAGGAAGACGACGGCGGCGTACGGGTCGAGGGGCCGTTCGAAGGCCGGCGGTTCCTCGGTGGCCTCCACCGTGAAGTCGCCGAGCGTGTGCAGCGCCGCGATCCCCGCCGGGATCGAGTCGTGCCGGTAGCCGGTGGTGCGGGTGTAGAGGAGAAGCCGGGGAACCATGAGCATCGCCCTTCGCCGTGGACGGTCAGCCGCCTATGCCCACGCTGTTGTCGGGGGCGCCGTCACCGAACGGGGGCAGGTCGCCGCGTTCCACGGGTGTGGTGACGGGCTTCGGTGAGGGCAGGGTGGCCGCGGCCTCGGCGGCGTCGGGCCGGTGGACGGACACGGCGGCGTCGCGCAGGACCTCGCGCGACACGTCGTCCGCCTCGGCGGACACCTTCACCACATGCCCGTTCTTCGGCAGGGCGTACTCGTGCCGACCGCCGCCCGTGCGGTAGAAGGTCTCGGCGTCGGGCTCGCACGTGGTCGATTCGCCGCTGATGTCGCCGACCGGTTGGCTGCGGCAGGTCTCCTCGGTCATCGAGCCCCGCTCGATCATGATGTGGACCACGGCTCCCGAGCCGTCCGTGTAGGCGGCGGAGAAACCGTCGTCGCCGAGCACGCCGACGGACTGCTGGGCCAGGGTGAAACCGGGGATCCTGGTGACGTAGACCAACTCGGGCAAGGCCCCCATCGCCTTCGCCCGCTTCTCGAGTTCGTCGGGGGCGAGGGGAGCCGCGTCGGCCCTGGCGGATGCGCTGGCGTCCGCGACGGCGGTGGCGTCGACGGCGTCCGGGTCTTCGGCCGGGTCCCCCGTACCGCACGCGGTGAGCAGCAGCGGGGTCAGCAACAGCGGCAGGACGCGCGCGCGACGATTCATACGCCCATCCTGCCGCACAGGTGTTCCACAGCGGAGTCGTTCCGTGTCCGATTCCTTCAAGAGCGCGCCCGCGCGCCCCGCCTACGGTGGCCCCATGACCGCACGATTCAACGCCATCGGCCTCGTCGTCTCCGACATGGCCGCGTCCGTGACCTTCTACCGCCGGCTCGGTTTCGCGTTCCCCGAGGACGCCGGGGGCCGGCCGCACGCCGAGGCCGAGTTGCCGGGCGGAATCCGGCTGCTGCTCGACACCGAGGAGTCCGTCCGTTCCTTCCACCCGGGATGGCAGCCGCCGGCCGGTGGCGGGCGGCACTCGCTCGCGCTGCTGTGCGACAGCCCAGCGGAGGTGGACGCGCTCTACGAGGAGCTGACCGGCGCCGGGTGCCACGGCGAGCTCAAGCCCTGGGACGCCGTCTGGGGGCAGCGGTACGCCGTCGTGAACGACCCGGACGGCCACGGGGTGGACCTGTTCGCGCCGCTAACCGCGTCGGCCCAGTAGTTCCCCGGGCGCCACGCCCGCCAACTCCCGCACGTCCCGGGTCAGATGGGCCTGGTCCGCGTAACCGGACCGGGCGGCCGTCTCGGCGAGGGGCGTGCCGGCGCGGGCCAGGTCCAGGGCTCGCTGGAGGCGCAGTACGCGGGCCAGGGTCTTGGGACCGTAGCCGAACGCGGCCAGTGAACGGCGGTGCAACTGGCGTGCGCTGACGCCGAGTCCGTCGGCGGTGGCGGCGACCGGGCGGCCCGCGTCCAGGGCGGCCACGATCCGGCGCAGCAGCGGGTCGGGGGGCTCGGTCTCGGCCGCCCGGGACAGCGCCGCCTCCTCCAGGCCGCTCGCCGGGTCGGGGGCCGCGGTCACCCGCGCGGCCAGGCGCCGTACCCGGTCGGCCGGCCAGAGGTCGGTGAGGTCGACGCGCCGGTCGCGCAGTTCGTGGGCGGGGACGCCGAGGAGGGCGGGCGCGGTGCCGGGGTAGAAGCGGACGCCCGTCCAGGGACCGGGGGCGCCCTCGGTGACGTGTGCGCGGGTGTCGGGGCCGGCGACCAGCAGGCGGCCGTCGTACCAGAGCAGGTCCATGCAGCCGTCGGGCAGGACCCGGCCCGTGCCGGGCGCGGTCGGGGTGTTGGTCCACACCACCGCGCCGGTCAGCCGGGACGCCCGTTCCGCGTACACGGATGCCAGGCTACGCCGACGCCTTGCGGTACTCCTGCGGGCTGACGCCGTACACCCGTTTGAAGGCCGTGGACAGGGCGAACGCGCTGCCGTAGCCGACCTGGCGGGCGATGGCGCCGAGGGTGTCGTCGGTGTCGCGCAGCCGGTCCGCGGCGACGGCGAGGCGCCAGCCGGTGAGGTAGGCCATGGGAGGTTCGCCCACCAGGCCGGTGAAGCGCCGGGCGAGCGCGGCGCGGGAGACCCCGGCCTTCGCGGCGAGCGAGGCCACCGTCCAGGGGTGGGCCGGGTCGTCCTGGAGCAGCCGCAGCGCCCGGCCGACGACCGGGTCGCCCAGGGCCCGGTACCAGGCGGGCGGCTCGGCCCGCGGGCCGGCGAACCAGGCGCGCAGCGCGGTGATGACCAGCAGGTCCAGGAGCCGGTCCAGGACGACCTCCTGACCCGGTTCGTCTCGCGTGACCTCCGTCATCAGCAGGGGTGTCAGCGGGGTGTCCCACCCGTCGGAGGGGAGGGACAGCAGCGGCGGCAGGGCGTCCAGCAGCCGGCCGCCGATCTCGCCGCGCACCAGGTAGGTGCCGATCAGCAGCACCGCGCCGCCGTCGGTCCGCCCGCCCCAGGTGCGCACACCGAGGTCCATCGAGCCGCCCAGGGGGCGTCCGTCGGGGTAGTGGCACTCGCCGCCCGGCAGGATCACCGCCTGCGGCGGGGTGGCGGGGTCGTCGGCGCAGGTGTACGGGTCGGGACCCCGCGCGATGGCGAGGTCGCCGGCGCTCAGCCGCAGCCGCTCCCCGGTGTCCGGGACGATCCAGGCGTCGCCGCGGACCATGAGCATCACCGTCAGCGGCGCCCGGTCCTCGACCCGCACGGCCCACGGCGGGTCGAAACAGGCGCGGATCATGAACGCGCCCCGGGCGCGGGGCCCCTCCAGCAGACTGGCGAGTGCGTCCATGGCGCCACAGCGTAGACGTAGGCGTATGCCGGCGAGTCGTTCGGCGATGGGCGCGTAGGGCGGCCGGCGGTTGACTGGAGCCATGACAGACATGGCGGACATGAGGGCGCACGGGGACATGCGGGGACACGGGGACATGACGGTCGTGGTGACGGGGGCGTCCGGTCGTACCGGGCGGCGGGTGGCCGAGGCGGCGCGGGCGGCCGGGCTGACGGTGCGGGCGGCGTCCCGGGCGACCGGCTTCGACTGGCGGTCCCCCTCGACCTGGGCGGACGTCCTGCGCGGCGCCGACGCGGCCTACCTGGCCTACCCGACCGATGTCGGCGCCCCCGACGCCGCCGAGGCGGTCGGGGCGCTCGCGCGGGAGGCGGCCGGGTGCGGCGTACGGCGGCTGGTGCTGCTGTCGGCGCGGGGCGAGGAGCAGGCGCGGCCCACCGAGGAGGCGCTGGCCGGGGCGGGCATGGACTGGACGGTCGTACGGGCCGCCTGGTTCGCGCAGAACTTCAGCGAGGGGCCGCTGGTGGAGGAGCTGCGGCAGCGCGGGGAGCTGGTGTTCCCGGCCGGTGACCGGGCGCGGGAGCCGTTCGTGGACCTGCGGGACGTCGCGGACGTGGTGGTGGCCGCGCTGACCTCCGGCGACCGGTACGCCGGGCGGGTGCTGGAGGTCTCGGGGCCTCGGCTGCTGACCTTCGGGGAGGCGGTCGCCGAGATCGCGAGGGAGACGGGCCGCCCGCTGACGTACCGGGCCGTGTCGCCTCGCGAGTACGGGGAGAACCTGGCCGGCTTCGGGGTGCCGGAGGAGGAGGTCGCGTTCCTCGTGGAGCTGTTCGGCGACCTGCTCGACGGCCGCAACGCCCGTCTGTCGGACGGGGTCCGGCAGGTGCTGGGCCGTGCGCCGAGGGACTTCGGGGACTTCGTACGGGAGGGCGCGGCGGCGGGGGCGTGGGCCGCGGGGGCGTCCGACCGGTCCTAGGGGCCTGGCCGGCCGGTTACGAGGCCTCCGGCTTGTCGTGGTTCACGGGCGGGTGGTTCTTCACCTGGGTGCGCAGGCGGGACGTGACGTCCTCCGGGGGCAGGAAGCGGGACCAGCGTTCCGGGAACTCGGAGGGCATGTCGGGGTCCGCCTCGCCGTTCGCGGCGGAGCGGGCCACGTACTCGGCGACCTGGGCCTGCCGCAGCCGCTCGTTGGCCTCGCGGGCCGCGGCGGTGGCGGCGGCCGGCCAGACCCGGTCGATGGCCGCGTTGACCGCGGCCCCGACCAGCACCGCGAACGCGGACACGCCGATCCACAGCAGCACGGCGACGGGCGCGGCGAGCGAGCCGTAGATGGTGGGGCCCTCGACGGTGTTGGTGAGATAGATGCGCAGCAGGAAGCTGCCGAGCACCCACATCGCGAGGGCGACCAGCGCGCCGGGCACGTCCTCGATCCACGGGGAGCGCACGGGCACGGAGACGTGGTACAGCGTGGTCAGGAAGGCGACGGACAGGATGATGACGACCGGCCAGTACAGCACCTGGACGACCGTCGTGGACCACGGCACGATCCCGACCACGACGTCCGGGCCGGCCACCATCAGCGGCAGCGCGATGGACCCGATCAGCAGCGCCACGAGGAACAGCAGGAACGCCATCAGGCGGGTCTTGACGATCCCCCGGACGCCGTCGAGGCCGTACATGACGGTGATGGTGTCGATGAAGACGTTCACCGCGCGGGAGCCCGACCACAGGGCGAACAGGAAGCCGAGGGAGATGACGTCGGGCCGGCCGCCCTTCATGACGTCGTCCAGGATCGGCTCGGTGATCTGTTCGACGCCCTTCTCGGAGAGCACCGCGCGGGAGGCGTCCAGGATGCTGGTGCGCAGGCTCTCGGTGGTGTCGGCGCCGATCCACAGGTCGACGTAGCCGAGCAGGCCGATGACGCTCAGCAGCAGCGGAGGCACCGACAGCAGCGTGAAGAACGCGGCCTCGGCGGCCAGGCCGAGGATGCGGTACTCCATGCACGAGTTGACCGTGTCCTTGAGCAGCAGCCAGGTGGTCCTGCGTTTGGATACGTTCCGGTACAGAACCCGGGCACGATGGAGCCGGCCGGAGGGCCGTTCGGGGGATTCACTTGCTGGCTGCACGACCTAAAGGTATCCGCCGCGGAGGGTCGCACTCATCCGCGGACGCCCTCCGCACCGTGCCGGCCCCCCGGCGGTGCCCGACACGGTAGGTTCACGGGCATGGCAGGCAGTACCCACACCGTGACGAATCAGGCCCCGCCGCTGGTCGGCTACGACGTCTTCACCGCCGACCGGGCCCTGACGGCCGCGGTCGAGCGGCATCTGGCACCGGAGCTGCGCGAGGAGGCGATGGCGGAGCTGTCGGGGCTGGGCCGCGGCTGCGGGTCGGCCCAGGTCCAGGAGTGGGGCGCGCTGGCCAACGAGAACCCGCCGGTCCTGCGCACCCACGACCGCTACGGCCACCGCGTCGACGAGGTCGGCTTCCACCCCGCCTGGCACCGGCTGCTCGGCAAAGGGGTGTCGGCGGGCCTGACCGCGGCCTGGTCCCGGCCGGGCGGCCATGTGCGGCGCGCCGCCGGTTTCCTCATGTGGACCCAGGCGGAGGCGGGCAACGGCTGCCCGCTGTCGATGACCCACGCGGCCGTGCCGGCCCTGCGCGCCGACCCGGAGCTCGCCGCCGAGTGGGAGCCCCGGCTGACCTCCCGGGTGTACGACCGGGAGCTGCGGCCGGCCCAGCTGAAGGCCGGCGCGCTGTTCGGGATGGGCATGACGGAGAAGCAGGGCGGCAGCGACGTACGGGCGAACACCACCTCGGCGCGCCCGCTGGCCGAGGACGGCACGTACGAGCTGACCGGGCACAAGTGGTTCTGCTCGGCGCCGATGTCGGACGGGTTCCTGGTGCTGGCCCGGGCCCCTGGGGGTACCGCCCGTGCCGAAGGCAACGGGGGAGGGCTGACCTGCTTCCTGGTGCCGCGCGTGCTGGCGGACGGTACCCGCAACGTGTTCCTGATCCAGCGGCTGAAGGACAAGCTGGGCAACCGGTCCAACGCCTCCGCCGAGGTCGAGTTCGCCGGGACCTGGGCGCGCCGGGTCGGCGAGGAGGGGCGCGGGGTGCGCACCATCATCGACATGGTGGCGGCGACCCGGCTCGACTGCGTGCTGGGTTCGGCGGGCCTGATGCGGCAGGCTGTGGCGCAGGCGGTGCACCACTGCGCGTACCGGGAGGCCTTCGGCGCGAAGCTGGTCGACCAGCCGCTGATGCGCAACGTCCTCGCGGACCTCGCGATCGAGTCGGAGGCGGCCACCACGCTCGCGCTGCGGCTGGCGGCGGCCTACGACGCCGCCCACGGCGAAGGCGGCGACGAGCGGGAGCGGGCGCTGCTGCGGATCGCGGTGCCGGCGGCCAAGTACTGGGTGACCAAGCGGTGTGCGCCCCTCGCGGTGGAGGCCGCCGAGTGCCTGGGCGGCAACGGTTACGTCGAGGAGTCGGGGATGCCCCGGCTGGTGCGCGAGTCGCCGCTGAACTCGATCTGGGAGGGCGCCGGCAACGTGCAGGCGCTGGACGTGCTGCGGGCGCTCGGGCGGGAGCCGCTCGCGATGGACGCGTATCTGACGGAGGTGGGCCTGGCACGCGGCGCCGATCACCGGCTGGACGCGGCCATCAGGGGCCTGCTGACGGAGCTGGCCGATCTGGAGGCCGCCGAGGGGCGGGCGCGGCGGCTGGTGGAGCGCCTCGCGCTGGTGCTCCAGGGCTCGCTGCTGGTCCGGTTCGCGCCGCCGGAGGTCGCCGACGCGTTCTGCGCCGCGCGGCTGGGCGGTGACGGGGGCGCGGCCTTCGGCACGCTGCCGCCCACGCTGGACCTGGCGTCCGTGGTGGAGCGGGCCCGTCCGGTGGCCGTGGCCTGATCCCGTCGGGTGGCGCGGGGGTGGTGCTGCGCCGACACGGCACCACCCCCACCACACAGGCCTGTTCAGGCCGCGTACGCCGCTCGGGGCGACGTGGTTCAAGTCTGGGCACCGGTCAGGCCGTCCACCAGGGTTGCAGGGGGTTGCAACTTGTCCCCGGTCGTGTGCGGACTGTGGCCGCGTGTCACGGGCAAGCGGTCAGTACCGGACGAACATCCGGGTGCCTGAACATCCGAGCATTCGAACATAACCGAGCATCCGGCTTCCGGGAGGACGGGACCAGTGGCGCTCTCGCCGATGGACGTGACTCAGTTCGCCGCTGTCGACGCGGCGCGTGCGGCGCGGATGCTCAGCGAGGTCCGGTCCGCGAAACTATCGGGCGGACGGGCACCCCTCGCGCCGCGGCCGGTGATCGAGCAGTCCTGGGACCGGGTGCTGCGCAGCGGTGTCGATCCCGAGCACGACTTCCGCTCCGGGCTGCTGGCCCCCGAGGAGGTACGGCGGCGCCGGGAGGCCTCGGCGCTGCGCCATGTGCTGCCCGTGCTGCGGGAGGGTCTGCTGTCGGTCGCGGACGTCGCGCACCACATCATGGTGGTCGCCGACGACGAGGGCCGGGTGCTGTGGCGGGAGGGCAGCGCGCGGGTGCTGCGCAAGGCCGACGTGCTCGGTTTTGAACTCGGGGCGGACTGGCGGGAAGAGGTGGTCGGCACCAACGGCATCGGCACGCCGGCGGTCACCCGGCGGCCCGTACAGGTCTTCGCCTCCGAGCACTTCGTCCGGTCGCAGGCGACCTGGACCTGCGCCGGAGCACCCATCACCGACCCGCGCAGCGGCCGTCTGCTCGGCGTGGTCGACGTGAGCGGGCCGCTGGAGACGATGCACCCGGCGACGCTCGCCTGGGTCGACTCGGTGGCCAGGCTCGCCGAGGCCCGGCTGCGTGAACTGCACGTGCGGTCGCTGGAGCGGCTGCGGGCGGTGGCCGCGCCGGTACTGGCACGGCTCGACGGGCGGGCCCTGGTGGCGGACCGGGAGGGCTGGACGGCGGCGGTGACCGGAATGCCGTACCTGGACCGGGTGGTGCTGCCCAAGTCCCCGGTGGCGGGGACGAGGTGGCTGCCGGGCTTCGGGGCGTGCACCGTGGAGCCGCTGGGCGAGGGCTGGTTGGTACGGGCCGCCGGGGGGCCGGTGCCGCGGGGCGCCGCACGGATCGTGCTGGACCTCGGGCAGCCGCGCCGCTGGTCGGTCCGGGTGCTGGGCGGCGCGGAGGACTGGGCCCGGGAACTGAGTCCCCGCCACGCCGAGTTGCTGTACCTGCTGGCCGTCCACCGCGCCGGCCGCAGCGCGGCGGAGCTGGCCGAGGACGTGTTCGGCGACCCGGCCCGCACGGTGACGGTACGGGCGGAGATGTCGCGGGTACGGAGGTACCTCGGGGCCTACCTGGAACACCGGCCGTATCGTTTCTGCGAAGACGCGGAGGTCGAGGTCGTCCTCCCCGACGACCCGCGCGGCCTGCTCCCCCACTCGACGGCACCGGCCGTGGCGGAGCGCCGGGCGGGGGCGCTGCCGGCACCCTGACAGCGACCAGCCGCAACGCCCGCACCCGCACCCGCACCCGCACCCGCACCCGCACCCGCACAATCCGAGCCGCCCGGGTGGCACCGCGCGCCGCACCGCCGGATGGCCGCCGATTGGCCACCGCATGGCCACCGCATGGCCGCCGGATGGCCGCAAAAACGGTTCGTTTTCGCATATTTGCACCGTCCGCGTCCGCGAACCCGTCCGTCTGTCGTAGCATCCTCTACGGACCGCCCCATCCGCTCCTCGGTCAACGTGGCCACCGTCGAGCCCAGTTGGTCCGGTGCCCGTGGAGGTTGTATGAAGCAGCGCGGCAGACACCGCCGACGCAGGCAGGGCAGGGCGCTGCGCGCCGCTCTGACCGGGGCGGCCCTCGCACTGACGGGTGCCGCCACGCTGATCAGCGCCTCGCAGGCCACGGTCGCCGACGACCCCGGCTCCCTCGAACCCCTCACCTCCGTCACCGAGACCGACGCGCTGCGGCTGACGGAGCACCGCGTGCCGTCGCCCTGGCTCGACCGGCTCTCCGCCGCGATGGGCGAACCGGTGGGCGTCGACACCGTCCTCGACTCCGCCGACCACACCCTGCGCGACGCCGCCGACTGCGCGACCGGGGACCGGGAGGCGCTGCCGGTCTCCCCCGCGGCCACCCGCGCCTACTGCTGGGAGGACGAAGACACCGAGGGCTGGCGTCCCGGCGCGGTCACCACCTCCGGGGACGCCGACGAGGACGGCCGCTGGGGCGCCCACCGCGTCATCCTCTCCGCCTGGTCCCGCGACGACGGCACGCCCGGGGGCGGTCTCGCCCGGGTCTCCTTCGTCGACGCCGACGACCCCGACCACCTCGACTACACCTCGGCACTCCTCGCCGTCCCGGTCGACGGCGGCCACAACTACCGAGGGCTCGCCTCCCCGGTCTCCGGCATGGTCTGGTACCAGGACAAACTGCTGGTCACCACCGGCGCCGGGGGCCGCGACGCCCTGTACGTGTACGACGTGGAGCGGATCCAGCGCGCCACCACCGACGCGGACGCCGTCGGGCGGGTGCCCGGAGGCTGGGCGGCGGACGGCCACCCGTACGTGCTGCCCGCCGTCGCCTCGTACCGGCTCTCCGGCGCCCAGGACGCCGCACGCCCGGCCGCGATCTCCCTGGACCGCGGCACGGCCCCCGACAGCCTGGTGGCGAGCGAGCGCGTACCCGCGGACGGCGACCGCCCCACCCGGCTGTGGCGCTACGCGTTCGGCACCGACCCGGACCGCACCGGACTGCCGGCCGCCGACTCCGCCGGGCACGTCGACGCGGTGGAGGCCTACGAGACGGGGGCGGCGGAGGTCGGGGGCGTGCTGTCGCATCGTCCGGCCGGCGCGGAACGGGCCGACTGGTATCTGGGACGCGCGGCCGGCGGACACGACGGGCGCGGGACCCTGTGGCGCCAGGACACGGAGGGCGCCCGGGCCACGGAGTGCGGGGCGGACCGCTCCCAGCGGTGCTGGAGCGGGCAGGCGGGCTCCCTGTCCTACTGGGCGCAGACCGGTGAGGTCTGGTCGCAGTCGGGCCGCATGCTGTTCGCGCTGCCGCTGACCTCGATCGAGGACGCGCTCGACTGACGGCCACCGGCCCCCCGCGCGGGGTGCGTCGAGGTCCCCGGGCCGCGCGGGCCCCCGCGTGGGCGGGGATCGACAGATCCGCGGACCGGATGATTCCCTGACCGTCATGACCCACATCGCCGTGACCACCTGGTCCCTGGAGCAGACGGCGCCGACCGATCTGCTGCCGGCCGCCGCACCGGAGGGGGACGTCCGGATCGTCCGCTCCGAGGTGCCCTCCCCCGAGTTCAGCCGCTTCCTGTACGCCTCGGTCGGTGGCGACATCCGCTGGACGGACCGGCTCGGCTGGAGCCACGCGCGCTGGCGGGAACACCTGGAGCGGCCCGGCGTGGAGACCTGGGTCGCCTACGACCACGGCACCCCCGCCGGGTACGTGGAGCTGACGTCCGGGGACGACGGGGTCGTGGAGATCGAGTACTTCGGCCTGATCCCGGCCTTCCGGGGCCGGCGCATCGGCGGCCACCTGCTCTCGTACGGCGCCGCCCGCGCCTGGGACCTGGCGGACCGGTGGCCCGGCCTGGCCACGACCAAGCGGGTGTGGCTGCACACGTGCAGCAAGGACGGCGCGTACGCGATGGACAACTACCGGCGCCGCGGCTTCCGCCTGTTCGACACCAAGGTCGAGGAGGAGGCGGAGGTGGCCACGCCGGGGCCCTGGCCCGGAGCGTTCCCCGCCTGACCGACCGACCGGCCACCGGCCCCTCCCCGGGGGCCGTCCTGTGACCCACGACACCCCTGTCTCGGTTCACGAGACAGGGGTGTCCACTTTCTGGACGAAGCTGGACTGTGTCCAGATCGCCGTGCCAGGCTTCCGCCATGCCTGGAACTGGAATTGCCTTGGTGAGTCGGCGGCACGTCGACCTCGGCCGCATGTCCAGCGCCATCTGTCCGGTCCGCTGAGAGCTCCCTCCAGCACTATCGGATTTCCCCCATTCGCCTGATTCCCGCGCAATGAAGCGCAGGGATGCCACACGCGTGCCATGCGCCATGCGTGCAGGTCAGAGCCGCTTTCCGTCTGCCTTGAAGGACGTGTCATCCATGGCCGCCACGCCGCCGAATCCTGCTGCCGCGACCCCCCGCCGCAAGGTGAGCCGTCACCGCGGCGAGGGTCAGTGGGCGGTCGGTCACTTCACCCCGCTCAACGGCAACGAGCAAGTCAAGAAGGACGACGACGGTCTCAATGTGCGGACACGTATTGAGACGATCTACTCCAAGCGGGGTTTCGACTCGATCGACCCCAGTGACCTGCGTGGACGGATGCGCTGGTGGGGGCTGTACACCCAGCGCAAGCAGGGCATCGACGGCGGAAAGACGGCCGTCCTGGAGCCGGAGGAGCTGGACGACAGCTACTTCATGCTGCGGGTCCGCATCGACGGCGGCGCGCTGACCACCGCGCAGCTGCGCGTCATCGGCGAGATCTCGCAGGAGTTCGCGCGCGGCACGGCCGACATCACCGACCGGCAGAACGTCCAGTACCACTGGATCCGCATCGAGGACGTGCCCGAGATCTGGGAGCGTCTGGAGGCCGTCGGCCTGTCCACGGTCACCGCCTGCGGCGACACACCCCGCGTGATGATCGGCTCCCCGGTCGCGGGCATCGCCGAGGACGAGATCATCGACGGCACGCCGGCCCTGGAGGAGATGAAGCGCCGGGTCCTGAACAACCCGGCGTACTCGAACCTCCCCCGGAAGTTCAAGACCGCGATCTCCGGGTCGCCGGTGCTGGACGTGGTGCACGAGATCAACGACGTGGCGTTCGTCGGCGTCGAACACCCCGAGCACGGGCCGGGCTTCGACCTGTGGGTCGGCGGCGGCCTGTCCACCAACCCCAAGCTGGGCGTGCGCCTCGGCGCCTGGGTGCCCATCGATGACGTGCCCGACGTCTACGAGGGCGTCATCTCCATCTTCCGCGACTACGGCTACCGGCGGCTGCGCAACCGCGCCCGCCTGAAGTTCCTGGTCGCCGACTGGGGCCCGGAGAAGTTCCGCCAGGTGCTGGAGGACGAGTACCTGAAGCGGAAGCTGACCGACGGACCGGCGCCCGCCGACCCGACCAGCCGCTGGCGCGACCACATCGGCGTGCACCGGCAGCGGGACGGCCGCTACTACGTCGGCTTCGCCCCGCGCGTCGGCCGCGTCGACGGCACGATCCTGACGAAGGTCGCCGACCTGGCGGAGGCGCACGGCTCGGGCCGGGTGCGCACCACGGTCGAGCAGAAGATGATCGTCCTCGATGTCGAGGAGGGGCAGGTCGACTCCCTGGTGGAGTCCCTGGAGGCGCTGGACCTCACCGCCCGGCCCTCCACCTTCCGGCGCGGCACCATGGCCTGCACCGGCATCGAGTTCTGCAAGCTCGCCATCGTCGAGACCAAGGCGCGCGGCGCCTCGCTGATCGACGAGCTGGAGCGCCGCCTCCCGGAGTTCGACGAGCCCCTCACCATCAACCTCAACGGCTGCCCGAACGCCTGCGCCCGCATCCAGACCGCGGACATCGGTCTCAAGGGCCAGCTGGTCCTGAACGACCGGGGCGAGCAGGTCGAGGGCTATCAGGTGCACCTGGGCGGCGCGCTCGGCCTGGAACCGGGCTTCGGCCGCAAGGTGCGCGGCCTGAAGGTCACGGCGGAGGAGCTGCCGGACTACGTGGAGCGCGTTCTGACGCGCTACCAGGCCGAGCGCGAGGACGGCGAGCGCTTCGCCACCTGGGCGGCCCGCGCCTCCGAGGAGGCCCTGTCGTGAGCGAGCGCGCCGCGCCCTTCTACTGCCCCTACTGCGGCGACGAGGACCTGCGTCCGGGTGAGCAGGGCCATGGCGCCTGGGAATGCGGGGCGTGCAACCGCGCATTCCAGTTGAAGTTCCTCGGACTGCTCGCCCGAGGTCTTCAGCCCAACTCCACGGGAGGGGAACCGATATGACGGCGGTTCAGGAAGAACGTACGACCGGGGATCTCAAGGCGCTCGCCGAGCGGGCGGGCCGTGAGCTGGAGGACGCCTCCGCCCTGGAGATCCTCCGGTGGGCCGCCGAGACGTTCGGCAGCCGCTTCTGCGTGACCTCCTCGATGGAGGACGCGGTCGTCGCCCACCTCGCCTCCCGCGCACTGCCCGGCGTGGACGTGGTGTTCCTCGACACCGGCTACCACTTCCCGGAGACCATCGGCACCCGGGACGCGGTGGAGGCCGTGATGGACGTCAACGTCATCACGCTCACCCCGCGCCAGACGGTCGCCGAGCAGGACGCCGAGTACGGCCCGAAGCTGCACGACCGCGACCCCGACCTGTGCTGCGCGCTGCGGAAGGTGCGTCCGCTGGAGGAAGGCCTGAAGGGCTACCAGGCCTGGGCGACCGGTCTGCGCCGCGACGAGTCCGAGACCCGGGCGAACACTCCGGTGGTCGGCTGGGACGAGAAGCGGGGGAAGGTGAAGGTCTCCCCCATCGCACGGTGGTCACAGGAAGATGTGCAAGCGTACGTCGCCGAGCACGGGGTCCTCACCAACCCGCTGCTGATGGACGGCTATGCCTCCGTGGGCTGCGCGCCCTGCACCCGCCGTGTGCTGGAGGGCGAGGACTCCCGCGCCGGACGCTGGGCGGGCCGCTCCAAGACCGAGTGCGGACTGCACGGCTGACATGACGACGACCACCGGACCTTCGAGAACCAGGGAGAACCACGTGACGACCGGAGCCACCGTCTGGCTCACGGGTCTGCCGAGCGCCGGCAAGACCACCATCGCCCACGAACTGGCCGGCCGGCTCCGCGAGCAGGGCCACCGCGTCGAGGTCCTGGACGGCGACGAGATCCGCGAGTTCCTCTCGGCGGGCCTCGGCTTCGACCGTGCGGACCGGCACACCAACGTGCAGCGCATCGGTTTCGTCGCCGAACTGCTCGCCCGCAACGGCGTCACGGCGCTGGTCCCGGTGATCGCGCCGTACGCGGACAGCCGGGACGCGGTCCGGGGGCGCCACGAGGCGAACGGCACGGCCTACGTGGAGGTGCACGTGGCCACCCCGGTCGAGGTGTGTTCGGTGCGCGACGTGAAGGGCCTGTACGCCAAGCAGGCCGCGGGTGAGCTGACGGGGCTCACCGGCGTCGACGACCCGTACGAGGAGCCCGTCAAGCCCGACCTGCGCATCGAGTCGCAGGACCAGACCGTCCAGGAGTCCGCCGCGGCGGTCCACGCCCTGCTCACCGAAAGGGGACTGGCATGACGACGACCGTGGCCACAGTGGAGAAGGGTTCGGCCGGCCCGTACGCCCTCTCCCACCTCGACGCCCTCGAGTCCGAGGCGGTGCACATCTTCCGCGAGGTGGCGGGCGAGTTCGAACGGCCGGTGATCCTCTTCTCCGGCGGCAAGGACTCCATCCTCATGCTGCACCTGGCGCTGAAGGCGTTCGCCCCCGCCGCGGTGCCGTTCTCCCTGCTGCACGTGGACACCGGGCACAACTTCCCCGAGGTCCTCGACTACCGCGACCGTACGGTGGAGAAGCACGGGCTGCGGCTGCACGTCGCCTCCGTGCAGGACTACATCGACCGGGGGGTGCTGCGCGAGCGGCCCGACGGGACGCGCAACCCGCTGCAGACGCTGCCGCTGACCGAGAAGATCCAGGCGGAGAAGTTCGACGCCGTCTTCGGCGGCGGGCGCCGCGACGAGGAGAAGGCGCGGGCGAAGGAGCGGGTGTTCTCGCTGCGGGACGAGTTCTCCCAGTGGGACCCGCGCCGCCAGCGCCCCGAGCTGTGGAACCTGTACAACGGCCGGCACGCCCCCGGCGAGCACGTCCGGGTCTTCCCGCTGTCCAACTGGACCGAGCTCGACGTGTGGCAGTACATCGCCCGCGAGGGCATCGAACTGCCGGCGATCTACTACGCCCACGAGCGCGAGGTCTTCGGGCGCGGCGGGATGTGGCTGACGGCCGGCGAGTGGGGCGGGCCGAAGGACGACGAGACGGTGGTCAAGCGGCGGGTGCGCTACCGCACCGTCGGCGACATGTCCTGCACCGGAGCCGTCGACTCGGACGCCGACAGCATCGAGAAGGTGATCGCCGAGATCGCCGTCTCCCGGCTCACCGAGCGCGGCGCCACCCGCGCCGACGACAAGATGTCCGAGGCCGCGATGGAAGACCGCAAGCGCGAGGGGTACTTCTAAAGATGACCAGCACCATCGAACCCACCGAGCCGCCGGCGGCCTGGCAGCTCTCGGAGACCACCCTGCTGCGGTTCGCCACCGCCGGGTCCGTCGACGACGGCAAGTCCACCCTGGTCGGCCGTCTGCTGCACGACTCCAAGTCGGTCCTCGTCGACCAGCTGGAGGCCGTTGAGCGGGCCTCCGCGAGCCGCGGCCAGGAGGCCCCGGACCTCGCGCTGCTCACCGACGGCCTGCGGGCCGAGCGCGAGCAGGGCATCACCATCGACGTGGCCTACCGCTACTTCGCCACCCCGCGCCGCCGGTTCATCCTGGCCGACACCCCCGGGCACGTGCAGTACACCCGGAACATGGTCACCGGCGCCTCCACGGCCGAGCTGACGGTGATCCTGGTCGACGCCCGCAACGGCGTGGTCGAGCAGACCCGCCGGCACGCCGCGATCGCCGCCCTGCTGCGGGTCCCGCACGTCGTCCTCGCCGTCAACAAGATGGACCTGGTCGACTACGAGGAGCCCGTGTTCGCCGCCATCGCCGAGGAGTTCACGGCGTACGCGACCGAGCTGGGCGTCCCGGAGGTCACCGCGATCCCCATCTCGGCACTCGCCGGTGACAACGTGGTGGAGCCGTCCGCGACGATGGACTGGTACGGCGGCCCGACCGTGCTGGAGCACCTGGAGACCGTCCCGGTCAGCCACGACCTGGCGCACTGCCACGCCCGGCTGCCCGTGCAGTACGTGATCCGGCCGCAGTCCGCCGAGCACCCCGACTACCGCGGCTACGCGGGCCAGATCGCCGCCGGCACCTTCCGCGTCGGCGACGAGGTCACCGTCCTGCCCTCGGGCCGTACCTCGACGGTGTCCGGCATCGACCTGCTGGGCGAACCGGTCGACGTCGCCTGGACGCCGCAGTCGGTGACGCTGCTGCTCCAGGACGACATCGACGTCTCGCGCGGCGACCTGATCGTGCCCAGCAAGGACGCGCCGGCCACCACCCAGGACGTCGAGGCCACCGTCTGCCACGTCGCCGACACGCCGCTCACCGTCGGCCACCGGGTCCTGCTCAAGCACGGCACCCGCACGGTCAAGGCGATCGTCAAGGACATCCCGGCCCGGCTCACCCTGGACGACCTGTCGCTGCACCCGCACCCCGGGCAGCTCGCCGCCAACGACATCGGCCGGGTGAAGATCCGTACGGCGGAGCCGCTGCCCGCCGACTCCTACGCCGACTCGCGCCGCACCGGTTCGTTCATCCTGATCGACCCGAGCGACGGCACCACGCTCACCGCCGGCATGGCCGGTGAGTCCTTCGCCACGCCGGAGCCGGTCAAGGACGAGGCGGACGACGGGTGGGACTTCTGAGCATGTGCTCCCCCGACTTCTACTCCACGTTCGCGAAGGAGGGCGGCCGCGTAGGCAGCGGCGTCCTCGGCAGCGGGCAGGGCGGAGTGGCGCGATGTGCGCGCTGACGTACGCGCACCGCACGCGCGCCCACGCCCCCCACCCGCACAGCCGAAGACCTGCCGACCTCCCGGCCACGACCTGAACCTCGGACGAACCGACAGGCGTGACCGCCGGGCCAACGAGAGGAACACCTCCCGTGCCTGCCACCACCGCCCCGCGCCGCGCCCTCGCGGTCCTTGCCGCCCTCCCGCTGCTGGCCCTCGCCGGCTGCGGGTACGGCTCGCAGGCCAAGGACGACGACACCGCGAAGGTCGCGGCGGGCGCCGAGAAGATCGACGGTCTCGACTCCGTCCGGATCGGCTACTTCGGCAACGTCACCCACGCGACTCCCCTGGTCGGCAACCAGAAGGGCTTCTTCCAGAAGGAGCTGGGCGCCACCGAGGCGAAATACGCGGTCTTCAACGCGGGCCCGTCCGAGATCGAGGCGCTGAACTCCGGCTCGATCGACATCGGCTGGATCGGCCCGTCCCCGGCGATCAACGGCTACGCCAAGTCGGACGGCAAGAACCTGCGCATCATCGGCGGTTCGGCCTCCGGCGGGGTGAAGCTGGTGGTGAACCCGGACAAGATCAAGTCGTTGAAGGACGTCAAGGGCAAGCGCATCGCCACCCCGCAACTGGGCAACACCCAGGACGTCGCGTTCCTCAACTGGATCGCCGAGCAGGGCTGGAAGGTCGACGCGCAGAGCGGCAAGGGCGACGTGACGGTCGTCCGCAGTGACAACAAGGTGACACCGAACGCCTTCAAGTCCGGGTCCGTCGACGGCGCGTGGGTGCCGGAGCCCACCGCGTCCCGGCTGGTCGCCCAGGGCGGCGAGGTGCTGCTGGACGAGTCGACGCTGTGGCCGGACGAGGAGTTCGTGATCACGAACATCATCGTGCGGCAGGAGTTCCTCGAGGAGCACCCGAAGGCCGTCGAGGCGGTGCTGAAGGCCTCCGTGGACACCAACGAGTGGATCGGGGCCAACCCCGACGACGCCAAGGCCGCGGCCAACAAGCAGTTGGAGAAGGACACCGGCAAGGCGCTGCCGGCCGACGTCCTGGACCCGGCGTGGAAGTCGATCCGGCTGACCGACGACCCGCTGGCCGCCACCCTCGACGCCCAGGCGGAGCACGCCGTCACGGCGGGCCTGCTGGAGCAGCCCGACCTCGAGGGCATCTACGACCTCACGCTGCTCAACAAGGTCCTCGAGGCCAAGGGCGAACCCGCGGTCGACGACGCCGGTCTCGGCGTCCAGTAGGCCCGGATCCCGACCATTCCCCAGGAGGTGACGACCATGGCCACGACCACGACCCTCGCCAAGGCCGACGAGGGCACCGCGGCGGACACGCACGCCGCCCGGATCGAGCACGTCTCCAAGTCGTTTCCGGGCCCCGCCGGGCAGCAGCTCGTGCTGGACGACATCACCCTCGATGTCGCGCCCGGCGAGTTCGTCACCCTCCTGGGGGCCTCCGGCTGCGGCAAGTCCACGCTGCTGAACCTGGTGGCGGGCCTGGACAAGCCGAGCGCCGGCGCGATCACCACGGACGGGCGGCCGGCCCTGATGTTCCAGGAGCACGCGCTGTTCCCGTGGCTGACCGCGGGCAAGAACATCGAACTCGCCCTGAAACTGCGGGGCGTGGCCAAGTCCGAGCGCCGCGACAAGGCGGAGGAACTGCTCGAACTCGTCCGGCTGAAGGGCGCGTACGGCAAGCGGGTGCACGAGCTGTCGGGCGGTATGCGCCAGCGGGTCGCGATGGCCCGGGCGCTCGCCCAGGAGAGCAGGCTGCTGCTGATGGACGAGCCGTTCGCGGCGCTGGACGCCATCACACGGGACGTGCTGCACGACGAACTGACGCGGATCTGGCGCGAGACGCGGCTCTCCGTCCTGTTCGTCACGCACAACGTCCGCGAGGCCGTGCGGCTCGCCGAGCGGGTGGTGCTGCTGTCCTCCCGTCCCGGGCGGGTGGCCCGCGAGTGGACGGTCGGCATCCCGCATCCGCGCCGCATCGAGGACACCGCCGTGGCGGAGCTCTCCGTCGAGATCACCGAAGAACTGCGTGGGGAGATCCGCCGCCATGGCCAGCACTGACACGAAGCACTCCCCGGGGGGCGGCGCCAAGGACGGCGGCCCCGGGAGCGAAGGCTCCGGTGACGGCGGCGATCTCGCCGGTCTGGAGGCGGGCCTGGACGCGCTGGAGACGGTGCAGCGGGGCCGCACACCCTTCCGGCAGACCTTCGTGGAGAAGATCCTGCCGCCCACCGTCGCCGTGGTCCTGGTGATCGCGGTGTGGCAGGGGCTCGTCTCCTTCGAGATCGTCGACGACCCGACCAAGCTGCCCGCCCCGTCCGACGTGTGGGACGTGGTCCACCAGGCCTGGCTCCAGGGCGAGCTGCTCGGCTACATCTGGACCAGCGTCTCGCGCGGCCTGCTCGGCTTCTGCTTCGCCCTGCTGATCGGTACCCCGCTGGGACTGCTGGTGGCGCGGGTGAAGTTCGTACGCGCGGCGATCGGCCCGATCCTCTCCGGCCTCCAGTCGCTGCCGTCGGTGGCCTGGGTGCCGCCGGCGGTGATCTGGCTGGGCCTGAACAACTCGATGATGTACGCCGTCATCCTGCTCGGCGCGGTGCCGTCCATCGCCAACGGCCTGGTGTCGGGCGTCGACCAGGTGTCCCCGATCTTCCTGCGCGCGGGCCGCACGCTGGGCGCGACGGGGCTGAAGGGCACGTGGCACATCGTGCTGCCGGCCGCGCTGCCCGGCTATGTGGCGGGTCTGAAGCAGGGCTGGGCCTTCTCCTGGCGCTCGCTGATGGCCGCCGAGATCATCGCCTCCTTCCCCGACCTCGGGGTGGGCCTCGGTCAGCTGCTGGAGAACGGCCGCAACGCCAGCGACATGGCGATGGTGTTCGAGGCCATCCTGCTGATCCTGTTCGTCGGTATCGCGATCGACCTGCTGATCTTCAGCCCGCTGGAGCGGTGGGTGCTGCGCAGCCGCGGTCTGCTGGTGAGGAGCTGACAGCCATCATGTCCGCGCCGGTTCTCCTGGTCATCGCCCACGGCAGCCGCGACCCGCGGCACGCCGCCACCGTGCACGCCCTGGTGCGCCGGGTCAGGTCGCTGCGCCCGGAGGTACGGGTGGAGACCGGCTTCCTGGACTTCAACGTCCCCTCGGTGCGGGGGGTACTGGAATCCCTGGAGACGGAGGGCGTACGGGACGTCGTGGCGCTGCCGCTGCTGCTGACCCGCGCCTTCCACGCCAAGGCGGACATCCCGGCGGTCCTCGCGGACGCGCCCCCGCGGCTGCGGATCCGGCAGGCCGAGGTGCTCGGCCCCTCCCCGCTGCTGCGCTCCGCGCTGGAGCGGCGCCTGTACGAGGCGGGTCTGACGCCCGCCGACAAGTCCTCGACCGGGGTCGTACTGGCCTCGGCGGGGTCCACCGACCCGGAGGCGATCGCGGTGATCGCAGAAATCGCGCGGGAGTGGCGGCACACCGGTTGGTGCGCCGTGCGGCCCGCGTTCGCCTCCGCATCCCTTCCGCGCACCGAGGACGCGGTGCGCGAGCTGCGGGAACTGGGCTGCGCACGCGTCGCCGTGGCGCCGTACGTCCTGGCCCCCGGTTTCCTGCCGGACCGCATCGCGCGGGGCGCTGCCGAGGCCGACGTACTGGCGGACGTGCTCGGTCCCTCGCCGGAGGTGGCGCGGGTGGTGCTGGACCGGTACGACGAGGCGCGGATGCCGGTGCTGGCGGCGGTCGGGGCCTGAGCCTCGGCAGCCCGCCCTCTCCCGTCGCGTTCCGCCGCGCCGTCCCGGTCGTCCGCGCCGTCCCGCCGCCCTCTGCTTGACCTTGTCCCAGGGGCAGGGCCGACGGTTCCGGCATGGACACGGACTATCTGGCACAGACGCCGTACAGCGATCCGGGCGACCTGGACACGAGCGGACTGCCGCGTGACCCGGCCGCTCTGGCCGCGGTCGTCAGGAATCTCGTCATCCACCGGGGCGAGGGCCCGCGCTTCGGTTACGCCGTGCCCGAGCGTCGCCTGCACGAGGACGCCGAGTCGCGGTACGTCACCGAGATGCTGCGCATCCTGCGGGAGCGCGGGGACGGACCGCTCACCCGGCCGAGGGCGCCGAAGGAGCGGTTCGTCGGCACCTGCCGGGACTTCTCGCTGCTGCTGTGTTCCTTGCTGCGGGCCACCGGGACGCCTGCCCGCCCGCGGTGCGGGTTCGCGACGTACTTCGTCGACGGCTTCCACGAGGACCACTGGGTCACCGAGTACCGCCTGCCGGACGGGCGGTGGCGGCAGGCCGACGCGCAGCTCCGCGACGGCGGCTACGACGTGCCGTTCGACCCCATGGACGTGCCCCGGGACCGCTTCCTGGTGGCGGGGGACGCCTGGCGGGCCTGCCGGGAGGGGCGTGCGGACCCGCGGACCTTCGGGCTCGGTTTCGCCGAGGGGCTCCGGGGGCTGTGGTTCGTCCGCGGGAACGTCGTCCGCGACCTGGCGGCGCTGGGCGGCGTGGAACTGCTGCCCTGGGACGGCTGGGGCCCCGAGTTCCTCGGCCGGGTGCCGCTCGGCGCGGACGACCTCGCGGCGGCGGACGCGGTCGCCGCGGCGCGCTCGGAGGCGGAGTGGCGCCCGCTGTGGGAGGACCCTCGGCTGACCGTGCCGGCGGTGATCTCCTCGTACACGATCCACCGGGGGACGCGGAAAGTCCGTCTGCCTCCCACCGGCCGGGGTCCGCTCAGGCCCCGGTCAGCTCCACGAGCTTGACGACGGTGTTCCAGTTGCGGGTGGTGGCGATCAGGCCCTTGTTCACGCGGGGTCGCGCCAGGGCCTCGGCGAGCTTCGAGCGGCCGAGGCCGTTCGGCGCGTACAGGTACAGGGCCCGGTCGCCGAGGCGGAACTCCTCGGGGAGGAAGGCCGGCCGGTCGACCGTCTCGAAGCGCTCGGCGGCGACCGGCGCGGAGAAGTAGGTGACGTGCAACTGCTTGGCCTCCAGGTCGGCGGCCGGGAACGGGCACGCCTCGGCGACCGCCTCGAGATACGCGTGGTCGCGCACGATCACGTCCACCGCGAAGCCGAACCGCTTCTCGATCGCGCGCGTCAACTCGGCGGCCAGGGAGTCCTCGTCCCCGTGGCCGGACGCGAACACGGCCTGCCCGCTCTGGAGATGGGTGCGTACGGCGTCATGGCCGAGGTCCGTCAGGAGCGCGCGCAGTTCGGCCATCGGAAGCTTCTTCGCGCCGCCCACGTTGATCCCGCGCAGCAGCGCCGCGTACGTCGTCGTCATGCGCACACCATAGAGCGGCCGTCGTGCCCCGTGGGGGTGGGCACGACGGCCGCGTCCGCGCGCCGGGCGGACGTGCGCGCCACTCTCGCCGATGCGGTGTGCGCGGTTCAACCACTACGCACTCCTGTGACTTATTCAACAACTTTGCGGAAGGACCGCGCGGGCCGGGAGCGACCGCCCGTCCCGCTGAGCGCCGAAGAGCCCGTCGGTTTCCGGGGGTCCTCCCGGCAACCGACGGGCTCTTCGGCGTCTTCCGCCTCGGCGTTCTCTCCTTTGGCGTGGTCAGGCCCGCGCCGCCGCCAGTTCCGCCTCGATCAGGTCGGCGGCCCGTCGGGTGCCGCCCTCCTGGGCCATCTGGGCCTGGAGTCCCGCCAGACGCCGGGTCACCTCCGGGTCGTCGACCAGGGCGAGGGCGGCGGTGCGCAGCGCCTCGGCGGTGGCCTCCTCGGTCGGGAGGTGGCGGGCGACACCGAGGCCCTGGAGCATGTCCGCGTTGCCGAACTGGTCCACGGCCTGCGGCACGGCGATCATCGGCGTGGCGGTGGCCAGCCCTTCCTGGCTGCCGCCCGCGCCCGCGTGGGTGACGAACAGGTCGGCCTGCTTGAGGATCGCCAACTGCGGCACCCAGGACCGTACTTCCACGTTGCCCGGTACGTCGCCCAGCTCGGCGGCGTCGACGTGCTTGCCGACCTGGAGCACCACGTGCCAGCCGGGCAGCTCACCGAAGGCCTTGACGCACTCCCGGTAGAAGGCCGGTTGCTTGGTGAAGGACGACCCGAGGGAGACCAGGACGACCTTCTCGGCGCCGTCGGGACGCTGCCACTCCCCTTCGGCCGAGCGGTCGCCCTGGCAGGCGCCGACGAAGGTGTACGTCGTCTCGTCGACCCGGTCGGCGTTCGGCTGGAGCGCCTTGGGGATCAGTACCAGGGAGCGGGCGGGGCGGCCGACGAACGGGTCGGGGTGCATCGTGATCCCGTTCTCCTCCAGCCAGGCGTGGAAGCGGGCGTAGTAGGCCTGGCCGCGTTCGGTCTTCAGCGGCTCCTCCCACATCGGCTCGCCGACCTCCTTCTCGTAGCCCTCCCAGGCGACCAGGTTCGGCGAGAGGGAGACCACCGGCACGTTCCAGCGGTGGCCGAGGACGCGGGCCGGGTAGGAGGTGATGTCGTGCAGGACGAGATCCGGCTCGTCGCCCCGGTACGCCTCGATGAGCTGCGGGAGCGCCTGCACGGCGTCGTCGAAGAACGGCTCGACGTTGTCCAGCAGCGTGGTCCCCCAGGCCTCCGGGTCGGCGTCGGGGCCGGGGAGCGTGCTGTTCCACAGTTTGGGTTCGGCGCCCGTCTCGGCGACCTTCTCCGCGAAGAGCGGCGGGATCGCGTACGTCACCCGGTGCCCTCGCGCGACGAGCTCGCGGATCACCTCCAGGCTGGGGTTCACGTGCCCGTGCGCGGCGATGGAGAACATGGCGATGTGAGCGGGACTGGTCATGCGGAGAATGTATTCGAGACGAGACGTCTCGTACAACTTCTTCTCCCGCAGGTCGCTCCTCATCCCGCCAGCTCCTCGTGCAGCCGCAGCCAACGTGCCGGCGCGACCTCTCCGACGAGCACGCCGGTGTCCAGGCGCGCGGCCCGGAACGCCGCGTCGACCCGGCGCCTGGGGTGGGCGCGCCGCAGGGACGCGTGCAGCGAACCGCCGACTCCCGAGAAGCCCAGCTCGACCAGGTCCTGCCAGCTCCGGTGGGCGACACCGGAGAGCAGCGGGGTGCGGCGGCGTTCGACGCGCAGGATTCCGGCGTCGACGCGGGGCGCCGGCCGGAAGCCGTACCGGCTCACCCGCCCGGCCAGCCGCCACTCGTGGCGGGGCCAGGTCCGGACCGTCAGCAGGGTCCAGCGGCCGTAGTCGCCGGTGCGCTTGCGGGCGTACTCCAGCTGGGTGAGGAGCGTGGCGTCGGTGAGGCCGGGTGCGGTGAGGCACCAGTCGACGATGTCGGCCGTGCGCGAGAAGGGCACGTTCCCGGCCACGGAGAACGGCGTTCGCGGGGGCCGCGCGGCGAGGAAGTCACCGGCGACGACGCGGACGTGGGGGATGCCCGAGAAGCGGGAGCGGAGCCCGGGGACGAGTCGGGGGTCGATCTCGTAGGCGTGCAGTTCCCGGCTGCGGCGGGCGAGCGGCTCGGTCAGGGCGCCCTGACCGGCGCCCACTTCGAGCAGGAGGGGCGGGCGACGGCCGTCGGGGGCGGCGAGGCGGGCGACGCGGTCGGCGGTGGCGCGGTCGGTGAGGAAGTTCTGCGAGAGCGTGCGGGCACGCTGTGTGGGGCGGGCCATGGCCTGCGGTCCTTGTCTTCCGTGAAAGGGGAAAAGGGCAGCCGAAGGCCCTGACCGGAAGACGAGGGCAGAAGGAGATGCGGAGACTCAGCCCCGCCGCGCGTGTGTCACGTGTGTCAGCGGCGGGGGGACCCCGGGCCGGTCAGGGCTCCGGGGCCACGACGCATCCGGGTGGAGTGCGTGCAGCCCCGGCCGAGACCGGAGATGAAGATCGCGTTGAAAGCTGCCACGGAGCCGACGGTAGGCGCCGGCGCCGCGGGCGGGCAACGGGTTTTCCCCCGCGGGGCTCCGCCTGCCGGCGCCCCTCCTGGCGTTCGCCGCCGGGCTCTTCTCCGTCAGCGCTGGTAGCGGGCGAGGACGAGGTTTCCGTCCTCTTCCAGGCGGCTGTGCAGCTCCTCCAGGTCGATCGCTCCGCTGTAGTACTCCTGGAGCGCGGGGGTGGCCACCTTGTCCTTCCACTCGGGATAGCCCCTCACGGACTGCGCGGGCGCGGTACGCAGCTGCCCGGCGAGGGCGGTGCCCGTGGCCCAGCCGTGCTCGGCCGTGTGCAGGGCCGGGTCCTTCAGCGCCTCGGTACCGGTGGGCAGCATCCAGTCGCCGAGCGCGAGGCGCACCATGTTGTCCGGCTGGAGGAGGAAGTCGATGAACGCGGCGGCCTGCTTCTTGTGCGGGCTGTCCTCGGCGATCGACAGGGTCTGCGGGCTGACGCCCTGGGTGAGTCCTTCGGCGCCGGCCGGGGCGGGCAGCACCTGCCAGTCGAAGCCCTCGGGTGCCTGCTGCTGGATCTGCTGGCGGTAGGAGAAGCCGAGCGGCACCATCGCGTACTTGCCGGCGAAGAAGCCGGGCAGGGTGTCGGAGCCGCCGCTGCCGAGGGTCGTGGAGGAGGCGCTGTGATCCGTGTTGACCTGGTCGTGGATGGTGCGGGGCACCACCTGGTCGCCCTCCTCGAACCGGACGGTGACCTTCCCGTCCGCTCCTCGGTGGAACAGCTTCCCGCCGGTGGACAGGGACAGGTTGAGCGTCGCGGACACGGGCTCCTTGAGCGGCCAGGCCACTCCGTATCTCCCCTCGCCGCTCAGCCGCTTCGTCACCTGCCGGAACTCCGGCCAGGTCCAGGGATGTTCGGGCGTGGGAATCCGGACGCCCGACTTCCGCAGCAGGTCGGCGTTGGCGATCAGTACCCGGGGTTCCTGGAGGAACGGAACGCCGTAGACGCCGTCGCCGAAGGTGACCGTCTCCCAACTGCGCCGGGGGATGTCCGACTCGAGCCGCTCGGGCAGCAGGCCGGTCAGATCGGCGAGGTAGCCGCCGTAGGCGAAGTCGGCGAGGTCGTCGGAGGCGTCGTGGATGATGTCGGGCGCCTCGCCGCCCTCGAAGGAGGTGAGGAGCTGGTCGTGGACGCTGTCCCAGCTGCCCTGGACATACTCGACGCGCACGTCCGGGTGGGTGGAGTTCCACTCCCGCACCAGTTCCTTGTTGGCCGCCACGGACTCCTCCTGCCAGGCCAGGGACTGGAAGCGCAGGGTGATCCGGCCGTCGTCCGCCCCGTCGCCGCCGCCCGAGCAGCCGGCGAGCAGCAGGGCGAGGGAGACGAGCAGGACGGTGATCCTCGTACGGGTCCGCATCAGCTCTTCACCGCCCCGGCGAGCATGCCGCCCGTGATCCGCCGCTGGATGAGGGCGAAGACCACCAGCGAGGGCAGCGTCGCGAGGAAGGCGGCCGCCGCGAGCGGGCCGAGGTCCGCGACGCCCTCGGCGCCGATGAAATGGGTGAGGATCACCGGCAGGGTCTGTTTCTCCGGTGTCTTCAGCAGCACCAGCGCGAAGAAGAACTCGTTCCACGCGGTGATGAAGGCGAACAGGGCGGTCGCCACGATCCCCGGCGCGAGCAGCGGCGCGGTCACCGACACCAGTGTCCGCAGCCGCCCGGCCCCGTCGACCGCGGCCGCCTCCTCCAGCTCGGCCGGCACCGCCCGGACGTACCCGGCGAGCATCCAGAGCGCGAACGGCAGCGACCACACGACGTACACCATGACCAGTCCAGGGACGGAGTTGATCATCCGGAGGTTCTTCAGGACCAGGAAGAGCGGGATGATCAGCAGGACGAAGGGGAAGGCCTGGCTGACCACGACCCACCCGGTGGCCGCCTTGGTGAGCCGGCCGCGGCGCCGGGCCATGACGTACGCCATCGGCGTCGCGATCACCACGGCGACCACGGCGGCGCCGAGCGCGGCGAGCAGGGAGTTGAGGGCGGCCCGCAGCAGCGGCTGTTCGTCGAAGGCCTGCCGGAAGTTGTCGAGGGTGGGGTTCTCCGGGATCCAGGTGGGATGGAGGCTCGCCAGCTCCTGCGGCGGTTTGAACGCGGTGGAGACGAGCCAGAAGAACGGGAAGGCCAGGAAGACGAGATACGCGAGCAGCGCGGCGTACTGGCCCACGCGGGCCCCGGTCGAGGTCCTCATGCCTCGTCACCTCCCTTGGGTCCGGCCCCGGTCTTGAGTCCGCCCCCCAGCCGGCCGGCGAGGAAGACCGCCAGCAGGACCGAGATGACGGCGACCATGACACAGCCCATCGCCGCCGCATAGCCGAACTGCCCGTAGCGGAAGGCTTCTTCGTAGGCGAAGAGCATGGGCAGGCGGGTCCTGCCGCCCGGTCCGCCGCTGGTCAGCACATAGACCAGGGCGAAGGAGTTGAAGTTCCAGATCAGGTTGAGCGCGGTGATGGCGAGCGCGACCGGTCTCAGGGCGGGCCAGGTGACCGTGCGGAAACGGCGCCAGGCTCCGGCGCCGTCGACGGCGGCGGCCTCGTGCAGCTCGCGCGGGGTGTTCTGGAGCCCGGCGAGCAGGGCGACCGTGGTCTGGGGCATGCCCGCCCAGACGCCGACGACGATGACCGCGGGCAGCGCGGTGGCGAGGCCGCTGAGCCAGTCCCGGCCGTCGCCGAGGCCGAGGTCGCGCAGGGTCTCGTTGAGGATGCCCGCGTCCGGGTTGTAGACCAGCCGCCACATGATGCCGACGACGACCTCGGGCATCGCCCAGGGGATGATCGCCAGGGCACGGGCCATCCAGCGCATCCGCAGGTTCTGGTTGAGCAGCAGGGCGAGGCCGAGCGCCAGCAGGAACTGCGGCACCGTCACCCCGACGGCCCACAGCAGCCCGATGCGGAACGACTCCCAGAACAGCGTGTCCCGCATCAGGTCCTGGAAGTTCAGCGTGCCGACCCACTGGGTGGGCTGCGTCCGGCCCGACTGGGCGTCGGTGAACGCCAGCAGGATGCCGTAGAGCAGCGGCCCGACGCTGAGGACCAGAATGGGGATCAGCGCGGGCAGCACCAGGAACCACGCGCCGTGGTCGGGGCCGCGCCGCTGCCGGTCCCGGCCGGGCGCGCGACGCGCCGGTTTCCTCGGCTCGGTCACCGATGTCACGCAATCAGCCCCTTTGCACGGCTCGGGCGGGCCTGGCCATGGTCGTGAAGGCGCGGTGCCCCGTCAAGACACCGCGCACACCCTCCCACCTGTGCGAATGCGACACTGGCCGACGGTTGGCGGGAATCCGCCGGACATGACGGACACGGAGGCACACAACGATGGACGAGGCACGGGCGCGGGAGGTGCTGGCCGCGGCGGGGGTGCTGCCCGGCGGGGCACGGGAGGCGCGGCTGCTCGCCCTCGGCGAGAACGCGGTGTTCGCCGCCGGTGGCCTGGCCGTCAAGGTGGGCCGCGACGCCGAGCTCCTCGGCCGGGCGCGCCGGGAACTGGCCGTCGCGGTGTGGCTGGAGGAGGCCGGGGTGCCGGCGGTGCGGGCGGCCGACCCGACGGCGCTGTTCGTCGACGGGCACCCGGTGACCGTGTGGCGGCGGCTGCCCGACCCGGTGCGGCCCGCCGAGCCGCGGGACGTGGCCGCGCTGCTCCGGCTGGTCCACGCGCTGCCCTCCCCCTCCTTCGAGCTGCCGCCCCGCGAACTGCTGGGCGGTGTGGAACGCTGGCTGCGGCTCGCGGGCGACGTGATCGACCCCGCGGACGCCGCGTATCTGCGCGAGCGGCGCGACGGCTTCGCGACGGCCGCCGCCGCGCTCGTCCCCCATCTGCCGCCGGGCCCGATCCACGGCGACGCGCTGCCGCGCAACGTGCACGTCGGACCCGACGGACCGGTCCTGGTCGACCTGGAAACCTTCTCCGCCGACCTGCGCGAGCACGACCTGGTGGTGATGGCGCTCAGCCGGGACCGCTACGGGCTGCCCGCCGAGGCGCACGACGCCTTCACCGCGACCTACGGCTGGGACGTGCGGGAGTGGGACGGCTGCGCGGTGCTGCGCGGCGCCCGGGAGACGGCCAGCTGTGCCTGGGTGGCCCAGCACGCGCCGAGCAACCCGAAGGCCCTGGCCGAGTTCGAACGCCGGGTGGCGTCGCTGCGGGACGGGGACCCGACGGTGCGGTGGTATCCGTTCTGACCGCGCGTCGCCTTCCGGTGCGGGGGGCTTCCGGAACGGGGCGTGCCCCGGCCGGACCTCCCGGACCACCGCCTTCCGGACCGGGAACCACCCCGGCCAGACCCTCCGGTACCGGTCAGACCCGCTCGTCGGCCGGTTCGCGCACCGGCCATCTCCCGTCGATGACGACCGTGGCGTCGCCCTTGCGGCGCAGGAAGCTCTGGAAGTCCGCCGCCCACTCGGCGTACCACTCGATCTGGCGGTGGTGCAGATCCGCCGGGCCGAGGGACGCGACCTTGGGGTGGCGGCCGGCTATCGCGCAGGCCAGCCGGGCCGCGGCGAGGGCGTCGGCCGTGGCGTCGTGGGCGGCGTCGAGCGGGACGCCGTACTCCCGGCAGACGGCTTCCAGATTGCGCTTGCCGCGGCGATAGCGGTCGACCGAACGGTCGATGGTGTACGGGTCGATGACCGGCGCCGGGTCCAGGCCTCCGAGGCGGTCGCGCAGGGACGGCAGTCCGTAGCGCCGCAGTTCGGCGGAGAGGAGGGTGAGGTCGAAGGCCGCGTTGTAGGCGACGACCGGGACGCCCGTCTTCCAGTAGGCCGCGAGCACACCGGCGATGGCGTCCGCGACCTGGTCGGCGGGCCGCCCCTCGCCGGCCGCCCGCTCGTTGGTGATGCCGTGCACCGCCACCGCGTCCGCCGGGATCTCCACCCCGGGGTCGGCCAGCCACTCCCGGCGTCCTCGCGGCTCCCCGCCCACGACCTCGATCACGGCTCCCGTGACGATGCGCGCCTCGCACGGGTCGGTGCCCGTCGTCTCCAGGTCGAAGCCGATCAACAGCTCCCGGTGCCAGCCCATGGGCGGTCCCCCTTCTTGGTGGTGCGTTCCCCCAGTGGTTTCCACCTTCCCATGGGCCACTGACAATCAGAGGATCGCATTCCGCTTACGCCCGCACCCGGCCCCGTATCCCGGCCGGCGCACCGCCCGGCACGCCGCCGCCCCGCGCCCGGACCGACGCCGACGCTCACGACACCGGCCGCGAATCCGCCCACATCAGCTCGAACTCCTCGCGATAGGTGGGGAAAAGTCCACCTTCGTCGACCTGGTCCGACTTCACCACCTTGCTGCCGTTCCGCCCGTTGCGCAGGACGAGCACCGGCGCCTCCATCCCCCGGGTCCGGCGCAGATAGGACTGCACGACCGCGATGCCGTCGGCGCCGTCCCCGTCGACGAGGTAGGCCGTGAAGCGCGGCGTCTCGTCGAAGACCTGGATCTCGAACGCGCCCGGGTCCCGCAGCCGGGAGCGCACCCGGCGCATGTGCAGGATGTTCATCTCCACGGCGCGGCTCAGCTCGCCCCGCTTGATGCCCAGTTCGCGCTCGCGGCGCTTGATCGCGCTGGAGGCCGGGTTCAGGAAGAGCAGCCGCACCCGGCCGCCGGACTCGGCCAGCCGGAGCAGGCGGCGCCCGGAGAAGTTCTGCACGAGCAGGTTGAGGCCGATACCGAGGGCGTCCAGCCGCCGCGCGCTGCCGAAGATGTCCTCGGCCGGGAACTGGCGCAGCAGCCGCACCCGGTCCGAGTGCACGGCGACCACGTCGGCGTAGCGGTCGCCGACCAGGTCCTCCACGGCGTCGACCGGCAGCCGCCGCGTGGACGGCACGTCACCGCCCGCGCCGAGGACCTCCAGCAGCCGCGCCGAGGCCCGCTCGGCCTGGTTCAGCACCGACTCGGACAGCGCCCGGTTGCGCGAGACGACGTTGCGGGTGACCTCCAGCTCGTCCAGGGCGAGTTCCACGTCGCGGCGCTCGTCCACGTACGGCTCGAAGCAGGGCCAGTGCTGGACCATCAGCTCGCGCAGCTGCGGCAGGGTGAGGAAGCTGAGGACGTTGTCGTCGGCCGGGTCGAGCAGGTAGCCCTTGCGGCGGCTGACCTCGCGGACGGCGACGGCCCGCTGCACCCACTCCTGGCCGGCGGGTCCCGCGGCGGCGACCACCCACTCGTCGCCGTGGACGGGTTCGTAGACCGGCCTGAGGACGGCGGCCACGACCGCGCGCAGCCGCTGTTCGACGAGGTTGAGCCAGATGTAGGCCCGGCCGGCCCGCTGCGCACGGGTGCGCACCTCGTGCCAGGCGTCGGCGTCCCAGTCCAGCTCCGGTCCGATCGCGCCCACGCTCATCGGCCGCGCCAGGGACACCGCACCGGGCGGGACGTCCGTGGAGTTCCCCTGGTGACCGTCGTCACCAGGAGGCAGCTCCAGCCCTCCCGAGCCCACCCGCGCACCGCCTTCCGCTCCCCCGGAGCACTACCGGTCAGACCCCGTCTCAACGATCAAGGAAGGGTACTCCGCGAGCGGTCCGCGGTGCAGCCCGATGGACGGGCCGGTTTTCCCAACGACCGTGATCTCCGCGACCGTTCCGGTCCGCCTCGCACCGGGGAGTGAGCGGATTCATAGCGGTGACGCCGCCCGGTACGGGGAAGGCTTCCTCGCGCCCCCCATGGGGCGCTTGCCGAGGAGAGAGCCGAGGGGCGGGTAGGAGGACGTACGTGCCAGGTGGTCGCCTCACTTTCGGGGAGACTTCCGGGAAACTCGGAGCCAAGGCGTCCGCACCGGCGCCGTACACCTGAAAGAGTCGTGTCCATGCAGGTCTGGCCTGGAGAGGCGTATCCACTCGGTGCCACATACGACGGCGCCGGCACCAACTTCGCGGTCTTCACGGAGGCCGCCGACCGAGTAGAGCTGTGTCTGCTGCACGACGACGGCTCGGAGACCGCGATCGAGTTACGGGAGAGCGACGCGTTCGTACGGCACGCGTACGTGCCGGGCGTGATGCCGGGGCAGCGGTACGGCTACCGCGTGCACGGCCCGTACGCCCCCGAGCGCGGGCTGCGCTGCAACAGCGCCAAGCTGCTCCTCGACCCGTACGCGCGTGCGATCAGCGGGTCGGTCCAGTGGGGCGAGGAGGTGTACGGCTACCACTTCGGCGACCCTGGCCGGCGCAACGACCTGGACTCGGCGCCGCACTCGATGACGTCGGTCGTGGTGAACCCGTACTTCGACTGGGGCGACGACCGGCGCCCCCGGACGGAGTACCACCACACGGTGATCTACGAGGCCCATGTGAAGGGTCTGAGCATGCGGCACCCCGGGCTCCCCGAGGAGCTGCGCGGCACCTACGCGGCCCTCGCGCACCCGGCGCTGATCGAGCACCTCACCGAGCTGGGGGTGACCGCGCTGGAGCTGATGCCGGTACACCAGTTCGTCAACGACCACCGCCTGGTGGACATGGGCCTGAACAACTACTGGGGCTACAACACGATCGGGTTCTTCGCCCCGCACAACGCCTACGCCTCCTGGGGCGACCGCGGCCAGCAGGTGCTGGAGTTCAAGTCGGCGGTGAAGGCGCTGCACGAGGCCGGGATCGAGGTCATCCTCGACGTCGTCTACAACCACACGGCCGAGGGCAACCACCTGGGTCCGACGCTGTCCTTCAAGGGCCTCGACAATCCGTCCTACTACCGGCTGGCCGACGACCCCCGCTACTACATGGACACCACGGGCACCGGGAACTCCCTGCTCATGCGGTCCCCGCACGTCCTCCAGATGATCATGGACTCGCTGCGGTACTGGGTCACCGAGATGCACGTCGACGGCTTCCGCTTCGACCTCGCCGCCACCCTGGCCCGGCAGTTCCACGAGGTGGACCGGCTGTCGTCGTTCTTCGACCTGGTGCAGCAGGATCCCGTGGTCTCGCAGGTCAAACTGATCGCCGAGCCGTGGGACGTGGGCGAGGGCGGCTACCAGGTGGGCAACTTCCCGCCGCTGTGGACCGAGTGGAACGGCAAGTACCGGGACACGGTGCGGGACCTGTGGCGCGGTGAGCAGCGCACGCTCGCGGAGTTCGCGTCCCGGCTGACCGGGTCCTCCGACCTCTACCAGGACGACGGCCGCCGCCCGCTGGCCTCGATCAACTTCGTGACCTGCCACGACGGCTTCACCCTGCACGACATGGTGGCGTACAACGACAAGCACAACCACGCCAACGGCGAGGACAACCGGGACGGCGAGAGCCACAACCGGTCCTGGAACTGCGGTGTCGAGGGCGAAACCGACGACCCGGCGGTGCTGGAGCTGCGGGCACGCCAGATGCGGAACCTCGTCGCCACCCTGCTGCTCTCCCAGGGCGTGCCGATGATCAGCCACGGCGACGAGTTCGCCCGCACCCAGCGGGGCAACAACAACGCCTACTGCCAGGACAACGAGCTGGCGTGGGTGGCATGGCCGGACCGGGACGGCGACGAGGACGGTGACGGCCCCGGCACCGGGCTGCTGGAGTTCACCCGCGCGATGGTCTGGCTGCGCAAGGACCACCCGGTCTTCCGCAGACGCCGCTTCTTCCACGGGCGCCCCGTGGAAGGCACCCACGACGAGCTTTCGGACATCGCCTGGTTCACCCCGGAGGGTGCGGAGATGACCCAGCGGGACTGGAACTCGGCGCGGGCGTCGGCGCTCACGGTGTTCCTGAACGGCAACGCGATCTCCGAACCCGGCGCGCGCGGGGAGCGCATCGGGGACGACTCGTTCCTGCTGATGTTCAACGCCTCGCCGAAGCCGCTGGACTTCGTGGTGCCGGTCGACCACGGCCGGCAGTGGGAAGTGGTCGTCGACACCGCCCTGCCGGAGGGGGTGCCCGCGGGCACGGCCGCGAAGGTGCAGGCCGGGGACCGGCTGACCCTGGTGGACCGGAGCCTGACGGTCTTGCAGCGGCCGGTCTAGCGGACGCGGGGGCGTGTCCCCCGTAAGACACGCCCCTACGCCCGTGCAGGGGGCCCGATGACACGAAAGGCGGCGGGGCGGGTACGTAGGTTTCCATGACACCTGAGCGACCCGACCCGGTGCTGCCCTCGACCTCCCCGGCCCCCTCGGCCACCTACCGGCTGCAGCTGCAGCCCGCGTTCCCCTTCGGGGCCGCCGCGGCGGCCGTGCCGTACCTGGCCTCGCTCGGTGTGTCGCATCTGCACCTGTCCCCCGTCCTGGAGTCGGTCCCCGGCTCGCAGCACGGCTACGACGTCGTGGACCACGCGCGCGTGCGCGAGGAACTGGGCGGCGAGGACGGACTGCGGGCGCTGTCGCGCACCGCGCGGGAGCACGGCCTCGGCCTGGTGGTGGACATCGTGCCGAACCACATGGCGATGTCCCCCCGCCACAACCGCGCCCTGTGGGAGGTGCTGCGGGAGGGCCCGAAGTCGCCGTACGCGCGGTGGTTCGACATCGACTGGGAGGCGCAGGGCGGCCAGGTGCTGCTGCCGGTGCTCGGCGCCCCGGTCGGCGAGGTGCTGGACGAGCTGAGGGTCGACGGTGACGTACTGCGGTACCACGACCACGCCTTCCCCCTGCGCGGCGGCACCGCGGACCTGCCGCTGCCGCGGCTCCTGGACGCGCAGTGGTACCGCCCGGTGTGGTGGCGGCTCGCGCGCACCGAGCTGAACTACCGGCGCTTCTTCAGCATCTCCGAGCTGATCGGCGTGCGCGTGGAGGACCCGGTGGTCTTCGAGGCCACGCACGCCACGATCCTGCGGCTGCTGCACGAGGGGGTGGTCGACGGGCTGCGCGTCGACCACCCCGACGGTCTCGCCGACCCCGACGCCTACCTGCGGCGGCTGCACGAGGCCACTGGCGGCCGGTGGACGGTGGTGGAGAAGATCCTCGCGGACGGGGAGCGGCTGCCGGCCGCCTGGCCCGTCGCGGGCACCACCGGCTACGACGCCCTGCGGCACGTCGACGGGCTCTTCACGGACCCGGCCGGGTACGGGGAGTTGCTCGGCCAGTACCGCAGGTTCGCCGCCCCGCAGACGGACCGGGGCGGGGACTGGGCGGCGACGGTGCGGCGTGCGGCGTACAAGGTGCTCACGCACGAGCTGGCCACCGAGACGGACCGGCTGACCCGGGTGGCCCACCGCCTGTGCGTCGCCTCGCCGGAGCCCGCGCTGCGCGACCGGGCGCCGTGGGCGCTGCGCACGGCGCTGCGGGAGCTGCTGGTCCGGCTGGAGGTGTACCGGCCGTACGCGTCGGTGGACGCGGCGTCGGTCGTCACCGAGGAGGCGGCGGCCGAGGCGCGGCTCGCGTTCGCGGTGCCCGAGGAGGCCGGCGCGGTGGACGTCGTACGGGGTCTGGTGCTGGGCCGGTACGGGGACGGGCCGGACCACGTGGAGTTCCGCACGCGGTTCGCGCAGACGGCGTCGGCGCTGCGCGCGAAGTCGGTGGAGGACACGGCGTTCTACCGCTACGTGCCGCTGCTGTCGGCGACCGAGGTGGGCGGGAACCCGGGGAGTCCGGCCCTGTCGCCGGAGGCTTTCCACGCGTACTGCGCGCGCGTGCAGCGCGACTGGCCCGCGACCGGCACGGTCGTCTCGACCCACGACACCAAGCGCAGCGCCGACGTGCGGGCGGCGCTGGCGGTGCTCACCGAGTGCCCGGAGCGCTGGGCGGACGTCCTGACGGAGGTCACCCGCACGGGTGAGGGTGTGCCGGACGCGCAGCTGGCGTGGGCGGCCTGGCAGACGGTGTTCGGGCTGGGTCCGGCGGACGGTGAGCGCGTGCGGGAGGCACTGCTGAAGCATGTGCGCGAGGCGGGGATGTACACCAGCTGGACGGAGCGGGAGCCGCCGTACGAGGAGGCGGTGGCCCGGTTCGTGGCGGCGGGGCCCTGCGGCGCGCCGGGCGAGCGGGTGACCGCCTTCCGCGACGCCCTGGAGCCGCACATCCGGGCCAACGTCCTCGGCACGGCCCTGACGCACCTGACGATGCCGGGGGTACCTGACCTCTACCAGGGCACGGAGGACGAGTACCTGGCCCTGGTCGACCCGGACAACCGCAGGCCGGTGCGTTTCGGGGAGGGCGGCGGGGACGGGAGGTCCCAGGGCGGGGAGAAGGGCGCGGTGACCCGGGCGGCGCTGGCGCTGCGCGCGCGGCGGCCCGACGTCTTCGGCGACGCGGCGTCGTACGAGCCGCTGCGCGCCGAGGGACCCGCGGCAGCGCACTGTGTGGCGTTCGTCCGCTCCGGAGATGTCCTGACGGCCGTGACCCGGCTGTCGCTGCGGCTGGCGGAGGCCGGCGGCTGGCACGGCACCACGCTGCCGCTGCCGCCGGGCCGGTGGGCGGACGCGCTGACGCCCGGGCGGGAGTTCACCGGGCACGCGCGCGTTGAGGAGCTGTTCGCGGGGGTGCCGGTGGCGCTGCTGGAGCGGGTGGGAGCGGCGGCGGGCGACGGAGGCTGACCGGGAGCGGACGGGAGCGACGAGGACCGCCCGGAAGCGGACGGAGGCGACGAGGGTGGCGGGGGCTGACGGGGGCTGACGGGGAGCGACACGCGCTCGGCTCGGAGGTCGAACGCGTGTCGCCCGCTCACCGGCCCGCCCGGCTCATCCCTCCGTGTCCCACGCGAACACCGCCCCCGTCCGCGCCGCCATCACGCACGGGTTGGGGAAGGTCTGCGTGTACTCCACCGGCCGGCCCCGCCACTGCCCGTGCGCGTGGGCGGTCACCGGAGCGTGGATCATCGGGCAGTGGGTGTCCCGCGGCGGGATGTCGGCGATGCGGCCGTTCGTCGCGTCGAGTTCCGCACAGGCGCGGGCCGCGTGGGCGTGCCCGCGAGGCGGGTGGCACAGCAGCAGGGCGCCGCGCGTGACGTCCGACTGGTCACCTGACGGGGCACCGGGCAGGACGTCCGACTGGGCGTCGCCCCGGGTGACGGTGAGGTGGAGCCAGTCGTTCGCCGGTTCACGCTCCGCGGTGGCCTGTGCGGGGGCGGCGCAGGTGAGGAGGAGGGCGGCGGCTGCCAGGAGGGCGGTCCGGGCCGCCCGGGCGGTGATGGTGTGAGTCATTCCCGGTGCATCGGCACGGCGGCCTCGGAACCCCAGCCCGGCTCACCCGAACGGGAGCCCGCGGTGGGGCGCCGCCCGGCCAGTTCGAACGCGGCGAGTACGACGCGCGTCTGGTACTCCACCTGGCGCGCGACCGGTATCCAGCGGGCCGCACAGCCGTCGCGGTAGTCGGCGCAGCCTTCGTCGACGAGCCGGTCCAGTTCGGGCAGCACACCCGCCGGATCGCCTCCGGTACGGGTCACCAGCTGGTGCAGAAGCCCCGCGGTCCGCAGGGACAGGCGCCGTCCGGCGAGTCGCAGGGCGACCAGGTGGGCGGTGCTCATGGGCGGCAGGGAGCGGCCCGATCCGTCGTCGGTGTCGGGGTCCCACGCGTCGGCCAGCCTGGGGCAGACCAGCAGGTAGTCGTCGACCGGCGCGAGGAGGTGCGCCGCCCCCGGGACGGTCGCGAGGTGGGGGCGGAGCCGGGCGAGGACGCGGTGCAGACGCTGGGTGTCGTGCCGCAGGGAGCGGCTCACGAACCGCAGCACCCCGTCCCGGTCGGCCGGGGGCGAGCCGTCCGCCACGGCGGCGACACCCCACATGGGTGCCTCGACGACCGCGGTGACGGTGCCGTACCGCTGCGGATGGCACCACGTCGAGTCGACGGCGGCCTCGGTGATGGCCGCGGTGAGGTCCCCGCGGCGGGGCGACGGGATGCGGTAGACGGCGGGGCCGAGGTCGGGCCAGTACAGGGTGTCGTAGGCGCCCAGTTCGCGGGGGACGCCGAGCCGGGCCGCGGTCTGGGCGATGCGCTGGGCGAGGCCCGGCAGGTCGTGGGTCACCTCGACGAAGCCGCCGCCGACGTCGACACCGTGCAGGGAGCACTGCAGGAAGGGGCGCAGTTCGTCCTGGAGGGTGAGCAGGGCGCGGGTCTCCGGCAGCACGGCGCGGTCCGGGCCGTCGGGCAGCCACTCGGGCTGCTCCAGGAAGCCGGGCCGGAAGAAGTTCCGCGCGTAGCGGCCGAGGGTGTACGGGCCGGACAGCCAGCCCTCGTTGCGGCGCAGACCGTCCGGGTCGACGGACAGCAGGAGGTTCCAGGTGGCGTCCGCGCCCTCGGTGAGCCGGGGGTCGGCGAGGGCGCGCTCGGCCAGCCTCAGGACGGTGGCGCCGCCCACGGGCTCGTTGGCGTGCGGCCCGGCGACGACGAGGGCCTGGCGGCTGCCGTGGCCGACGGAGAGCAGCAGCAGCGGGATGCCGGAGCGGGACGTGCCGACGCGGCGCAGCCGGGCGTCCCGGGGATGGCGGGCGACGAGTGCGGCGGCCCGGGCGCCCAGTTCGTCCACGGTCGGATAGCGCAGGAGGGGCGGCAGGGCACACCTCCACGATGCGGGCCGTCGGTTCACCTGACGTGCGCGGTGTACGCACAGTCAGTCACGAGTTGGGGGGTACGTCAACACTATGAAAAGCAAAGGGATTTGTCCCATGATCCGACCCGACGATCCGGCCCACCGCGACGCACGACACCGAGTGAACCCCAGGCCAGAGCTGTGCACCGGCCTCTCCACCGCCCCCGGGCTCAGTTCACCGCGAGGCGGAAGGCCATCTGGCCGAAGCCGATCTGGTCACCCTCGCGGACGATGGCCGCACCGATGACCCGACGGCCGTTGACCGTGGTGCCGTTGGTGGAGCCGAGGTCCCGCAGCACCCACATGCCGCCCTGGCGGCTGAGCTCGGCGTGCACGCGGGAGACCGTCTCGTGGGTCAGCCGCAGCCCGCTCGCCGGGTCGCGCCCTATGCGCAGCGGATGACCGGCACCCGGGTGGGGCAGCAGCAGCTTGGGCACCCGCTCCGCCTGCCAGGCCCGGCGCAGCCGCACGCCGAACCCGGACACCGCCTCGACGGTGCCGAAGACCAGCCGCGACACCCGCCCCTCGGTGGCCAGGTCGGCGGTGAGCGGGGCGAGTTCCTCCAGACGGCGGGCGGCGAGCGCCAGCTCCATCCTGCGGATGAACGTGTCGTGCGACAGACGTCCCATGGCGACGCCGTCCCGGAGCAAGTTCAGCGCCTTGTCGCGCTCCGCGTCGGACAACCGCGCGGGGTACGTGTTGAACTCGAAGGACGACGTCACGCAGGTGATTGTCGGTCAGCCGGGCCGGAGTGTCCAGAAAACGGGAAACGGCCGCCACGCGCGCCGGGCACGCCCGTCACTCCCGGACCACGGCACGACACCCGCCGCAAACGGTGTTTTCAGCAGCGCGGAGATCACTTTTGCAGGACCATGGACGGGCTACATCACGGTGAGCAGACGAAGGGGAACCGTCCGTGCAGTTCGAGGTGTGGGCACCGCAGGCCGGCCGAGTCACGTTGCAGTGCGACGGCGCCACGCGCGCGTTGGAGCGCGATCCGGAGCGGCCGGGGTGGTGGTGCGGCAGAGCCGAGGCACGCGACGGCTCGCGGTACGGCTTCGCGGTGGACGACGGGCCGGTGCTGCCGGACCCGCGCTCGCGCCGGCAGCCGGACGGACCGGACGGGCCGAGCGCGGTCGTCGACCACGGGCGGTACGCGTGGCGTACCGAGTGGGCCGGGCGCCCGCTGCCCGGTGGCGTCCTGTACGAGCTGCACGTGGGCACGTACACGCCCGAGGGCACGCTCGACGCCGCCGCCGAACGGCTCGGCCACCTGGCGGACCTCGGCGTCACGCACGTGGAGTTGATGCCGCTGTGCCCCTTCCCGGGCCGGCACGGCTGGGGGTACGAGGGGGTCTCGCTGTGGGCCGTGCACGAGCCGTACGGCGGCCCGGAGGCGCTGAAACGGTTCGTCGACCGGGCTCACGCACTCGGCCTGGGCGTGATCCTGGACGTGGTGCACAACCACCTGGGCCCGACCGGCAACTACCTGCCCGCCTTCGGTCCGTACTTCACCGACACCCACCACACACCGTGGGGCGTCGCCGTCAACCTCGACGCTCCCGGCTCGGACGAGGTCCGGGCCTATCTGGTGGACAGCGCGCTGGCGTGGCTGCGGGACTACCGGGTCGACGGGCTGCGCCTGGACGCGGTGCACGCCCTGGCCGACACGCGCGCCTGCCACTTCCTGGAGGAACTGTCGACCGCGGTGGACGGCCTCGCCGCCGACCTGGGGCGTCCGCTCTTCCTGATCGCCGAGTCCGACCTCAACGACCCGCGGATCATCACCCCGCGCGCGGAGGGCGGCCTGGGTGTGCACGCGCAGTGGAACGACGACTTCCACCACGCCCTGCACGCCGCGCTCACCGGTGAGTCGCAGGGCTACTACGCCGACTTCGCGCGCGCTCCGCTGGCGGCGCTCGCCAAGACGCTGACGCGGGGCTACTTCCACGACGGCACCTACTCCAGCTTCCGCGGGCGCGGTCACGGCCGCCCGCTGGACCGCGGCCGGGTCGCCGCGCACCGGCTGACCGGCTACAGCCAGACCCACGACCAGGTCGGCAACCGCGCCCAGGGCGACCGCCTGGCCGCGCTGGTCTCCCCGGGGCTCGCGGCCTGCGCGGCCACGCTGACGCTGACCGCGCCGTTCACGCCGATGCTGTTCATGGGCGAGGAGTGGGCGGCGGGCACGCCCTGGCAGTTCTTCACCGACCACACCGACCCGGAGCTCGCCGAGGCGGTACGCGGCGGCAGGCGGCGCGAGTTCGCCGCGCACGGCTGGAAGGAGGAGGACGTGCCCGACCCGCAGGACCCGGCGACACGCGAGCGCTCCTGCCTCGACTGGTCCGAGCCGGAGAGCGAGCCGCACGCGCGCGTACTGGCCTGGTACCGCCGGCTGATCGCCCTGCGCGGCGAGCAGCCGGACCTGACCGCCCCCGACCTCGCCGACACCAAGGTGGCGTACGACGGCGAGGCGCGCTGGCTGGCCTTCCGGCGCGGCGACATCCGGGTGGCCGTCAACCTGGGCCCCGAACCGGCGGCGATCCCGCTGGGCACCCGCCCCGCGCGCGTACTCGCCGCCTGGGAGCCGGTGCGGGCGCCGGGCGCGGACGGGGTGCTGCGGGTGCCGGGCGAGTCGAGCGTGGTGCTCGTACAGGAGTGACACGTACGGGGAATGACTCGTGCGGGAGTCACTCGTACGGGAGTCACTCGTACGGGAATGACTCGTGCGGGAATGACTCGTGCAGGAGTGACTCGTGCGGGAGTCACTCGTGCGGGAGTCACTCGTGCGGGAGTCACTCGTGCGGGAATGACTCGTGCGGGAGTGAGGAGCGGCGGTCAGGACGGAGCGTCGTCCGTGCCGTCCTCGCGCAGCTCCGTGACGCGTTCCAGCAGGATCGGCTCCCAGGCGCGCCGCAGCCTGGTCCTGAGCGCGGGCAGGGGCAGGGGCGGCGGCTCGGACTCGGGCCCGGCGGACCGGTCGTCGAGGGCCTCGGCGAGGTGGACGAGGGCGTCGCAGCGGGCCAGCCACAGACCGCGCAGGCAGGGCCGGGCTCCGTAACCGGCGAGGGTGGCGGCGCGTACGGCGGCGGGCGCGCCGACACAGAGCGCGAGTGCGGCGATGTCCTCGGCCGGGTCGCCGAGGACCGCCTCGGTCCAGCCGAGGACGCCGCGCACCCGGCCGTCGGCGCCGACCACGAGGTGCTCGCCGGCCAGGCCGTGGTGGACGAGAACCGCCGCGCCGGGCTGCACGCCGAGCTGGGCCGACGCGGCCCGGGTGAGCCGCTCCGGCCGGGCGGCGTCGAACTCGTCGGCCTCGTCGAGGCGCCGGGCGGCCCGCTCCGCGGCCTGCCGCAAGGCCTCCAGCGGGCGCGGGGCGGCCCGGGGCACGCCGAGGGTCTCGGCCTGGCGGACCGGGACCTCACGCAGCCCCGCGAGCAGCGCCGCGAGGTCCGCCTCGCCGAGGGCCGACACGTCGTGGTCCTCGCCCGACCCGCCGGGCACCTTGGCGTCCAGGGTGTAGGTCAGCCCCGGCGCCCACTCGCCGTGCGCCACGCTCGTCGGCACCACGACGGAGACGTACGGGCGGAGCAGCTCGCGCAGGCGGAGTTCGCGTCGCTGCCGTACCGCGGCCCCGCGGTCGGGGGCCAGGCGCAGCACGTGCCGTGCGCCGACCCACCAGGTGGCGGGTTCGGCGCCCGCCGCCACGGGACGCACGTCGCCTTCCGCGCTCTCGCCCAGCAGGGAACGGACCAGTCGGCGGACGGTGTCCGCGGTGGGTGTCGGTGCCTGGGTCATGGTCGCGCCGTCGTCTTCCGCATCTGCCGGGGCGCTCGGGTCCGCCGGGGCGTTCGGGGCTCTTCGTCGCCGGTCACTCCACTATGACCATCTCCCGGGTCGTGTCGTTGAGACGCCGGCCACCGTCCTCGGTGACCGTGACGATGTCCTCGATGCGTACCCCGAACCGGCCGGGCAGATAGACGCCTGGCTCGACGGAGAAGCACATACCGGGCACGAGGAGCTGCTCCTCGCCCTCGATCATGTACGGCGGCTCGTGCGTGGTGACGCCGATGCCGTGCCCGGTGCGGTGGATGAAGTACTCGCCGTAGCCGGCACCGGCGATGACCGCGCGGGCGGCCCGGTCGACCTCCTGGCAGGCCACCCCGGGCCGTACCGCGCCGAAGCCCGCCTCCTGCGCCTCGCGGACGAGGTCGTGCACCCGGCGCTCCTCGTCGGTGGGCGCGCCCACGTGGACGGTGCGGGAGGTGTCGGAGCCGTAGCCGTCCTTCAGGCCGCCGAAGTCGAGGACGATCATGTCGCCGTCCCCGATGACGCGGTCGCCGACCTCGTGGTGCGGGTTGGCCCCGTTCGGGCCGGAGGCGACGATGGTGAAGTCGACCTGGGAGTGCCCGAACCGCCGCAGCAGACCGGCGAGGTCGGCGGCGACGTCGGACTCCCGGCGGCCACCGAAGCGCACCTCGCGGATCTCCTCGAAGGCGGCGTCCGCGGCCGCGCCCGCCGCCGCCAGCAGCTCCAGTTCCGCCGCGTCCTTGACGGCGCGCAGCATGGGCAGCGCCTCGGTGAGGGCTGCGTACGAGGTGCCGGGCAGCGCGCGTTGCAGGGCCAGCAGGTGCATCGCCCAGGCGTTGTCGCTGACGCCGAACCGTCCGGAGCCGTCGAGGAGGGCGGCGGTGGCGGCGTAGGGGTCCTTGCCGTCGGTCCAGTCGCGCAGGGTCAGGGCGGGCGCGCCGACGGCCTTCTCCGCGTCGGGCGCCTCCAGCGTCGGGACGACGAGGACCGGATCGCGGCCGGCGGCGAGGACGAGCAGGGTGAGCCGTTCGGTGGCCGCGGTGGGCGCGTAGCCGGTGAGCCACACGAGGTCCGGGCCCGGCGCCACCAGCAGTCCGGCCAGCCCGGCGTCGGCGGCCGCCCGAGCGGCGCGCTCCATGCGGGCCCGGTAGTCGTCGGCGGTGAAAGGGGCAGTGGGCGCGCTGCCGGTCATCCGGGCCTCCCTGGGCGACAAGAGTGAAGGGACTACGGGCAGCATCCTGCCCCCGGCGAGGGGGCGACGCGAGCCGATTGGCATTGAACAACCATCACCCCTAATGGTTTGATGCGTCTCAAACATTAGTCGCGGGGAATGCCCTCGGGCGCCCGGAGGAGGCCGACACCGTGCTCGTACTCGCGCACATCAGCGATCTGCACCTGGACGGGAGTGCGCGGGCGACCGGGCGCGCCGAGCTCGTTCGCGACCGGCTGTGGGAACTGCCGGGGCGGGTGGACGCCCTCCTGGTGACCGGGGACATCGCGGATCACGGCACCGAGTCGGAGTACGAGGAGGCCGCCCGCATCCTGGGGCTGCGCGACGGCACCGCGCCGTTGCCCGTGCTCACCTGCCCCGGCAACCACGACAGCCGCGCGCCCTACCGCAAGGCCCTGCTGGGCCGGCCCGCCGCCGACGGGCCGGTCAACGGCGTGCACGTCTTCGACGGCGGCGCGGTCCTGATGTGCGACTCCAGCGTCCCGGGGAGCGACGAGGGGGAGCTGGACGAGGAAACCTACGGCTGGATCGAGTCCGCCCTGGACGAACTCGACGGCGACCGCCCGGTCCTCCTCGCCTTCCACCACCCGCCCACCGCCGTGCACCACCCCCTGCCGGACTCCTACCAACTGCGCCACCCGGAACGCCTCGCCGCGCTGCTGGGCCGCCGGCCCGAGATCGCCGGGCTGATCACGGGGCACGCCCACACGCCCGCCGCCACCGTGTTCGCCGGGCGGCCCCTGGTGGTCGGGCCCGGGGTGACGTGGACCCTGCGGCTGCCCTGGGAGGGTGAGCGGATCGCGGACCGGGACGCCCCGGTCGGGCTGGCCTACCACGTGCTGGACGACGGGGGACGGCTCACGAGCCACTTCCGCACGGTCAGGTGACGACCCCCGGTACGGCCGTCAGCTGCTGGTAGCCGCCGCTCTCGTGGCGCACGGTGATCTTGACTTTCTGGCCCGGTCGGGCGTGGGCCACGGCTCGGGCGAGGTCCGCGGCCGAGTCGACCCGGGTCGTGCCGACCGTCAGGAGCACGTCGCCCCGGACCAGGCCCGCCGCGTATCCGGGGCCGGGCACATGGACTCCCACGACCAGGGCCCCCGGCTTCTCGTCGTCCACGGCCTCCACACCGAGGGTCGCGGCGGCCGGCGCCGGGGACGGGGACGGGGACGGGCCGGCCGGTGGGCGCTCCGCGGTGGCCCGGCCTCCCTTCGGCGCCACCGCTCCCCCGGCCGCACCCGACGGCCCCGCCTGCCGTTGCAGTTCGGCGAGTCTGCTCATGCCGATCACCGTGGCGCCCATCGTGCCGAGTCCCGCGCCCGCCAGGAGCAGGACCGCCGCGGCGCACACGACCAGCAGCAGGGTGGTGAGCCGCCGCCGGCGCCGGCCCCCGGCTTGCGGACGCCGGGCGGTGCCGGTCGCGGTGCCGGCCCCCGGTTCCTGACCGGGCATCGGCTTGGGTCGCAACGCTGTCTGTTCCATGGATCGCCTCCGGCCGGTGATCTACCCGGCGCACCGGCGCGTGACGAGCCACGAAAGAGTGAGACTGACCGGGGGTCAGCCGAGGGCGGACAGAGCGGTGCGCCTCGGGACGGGCACGGCCGGGATCCGGTCCGGGAGGAAGCCGTGGGTGCGCCCGGCGAGGTATCCGGCCTTGTACCGCGGGACCTCCCGGTGCCAGTTGAGGATGCCGGCCATCCAGTTCTGGAGATCGGTCACGTAGCCCCGCATGATGGCGCGCGCCTCGTCCGAGAGCTGGAAATCGTCGTAGACGACGGGGAGTTCATGCGCGACGACGTGCTCGAACTGGCGCATGCGCTGGTTCATCAGGTCCTGGACGACGGGCAGCGCGGTCGGATAGTCGACGCCGAAGAAGTTCTGCACGACGAGGACCGCGTTGTGGATCTCGCCCTCGTACTCGATCTCCTTCTGGTACGAGAAGACGTCGTTGAGGAGGCACGCGTAGTCGATCGCCGCGTTCTCCAGGGACCGGACGGGACCGCTGCGGTAGACCTCGGGCGGCACGGCGGGGCCGTGGCCGGCGCGGCACAGGCCCAGGGTGAGGTCGGAGCCGAAGGTGGCACGCCGCATCTCCAGGTAGTCCACCGGGTCGGGGACGCGGTTCTGGATCTGGTTGGCCAGTTCCCACACCCAGGCCTCGGTCATCTTGTCGACGGCCGTCTTCAAGGGGAGCCGCTGCTCGGGCGTCATGCCGGCGGTGGTGCGTGCCCACAGGTCGATCAGGGAGCGTTCCATGGCGTTGGCGGGCGGCGGGACCGGCTCGGCGTCCAGCGGCATGCAGGCCGACAGCCGGGCCGTGGTCAGCCGGGCGGCGGCCAGGTCGCGGCGGTGGCCGTAGACGAGCGGGTAGTAGTCGTCGCCGTAGGTGCCGAAGGCCAGCCAGCCGGAGGCGAGGTTCAGCTGGTCCTGGGTGGCGTCCGGGTCGAGGCCGGCGGCGCACAGGGGAAGGTCGCAGCTCGCGAGCTTGTCCTCGTCCCACACCCCTTCGCTGAGGAACCCGATGTGGTGCGACCACTCGAACAGGTGCCGCCGGGCGCCGTCCAGGGCGGGGCTCAGTTCCAGCGGGAACGGCATGCGGATGTCGGGGATGACCGAGGGGCCGACCTTCTGGAAGGGCGTGTACGTGTAGGGCCGTGCCCGCTCGGCGACGGCCGCGGCGAGCAGCCCGCCGACGTCGGCGGCGGAGGTGCCGGGCCCGGTCAACGCCTGCCAGGGGGCCGTGGGCCGGGCGCCCTTGTTCATGTAGCGGCTGGAGCGCATGTGCCATTCGTGGCCGCCGGACTGCCAGTCCTGCAGGCCCTTCGCGTACGCCCCGACGGCGGCGGTCTCGGCCGGGGTCAGGCCGCTCTCCAGGGCCACCGCGGGCACCTCGGTGAACGCGGTGTGCTCGAACTGGTGCAGCCGGGAGGTGAGGACGTCGTTGACCAGTTCGGCGGCTTCCTGCGTGGTGCAGTCGAAGAAGGTCTCCAGGACCAGCACGCCGTTGCTCAGCTCGCCCTCGTCCTCGACCTCCCGCTGGTAGGAGAAGAGGTCGTTGCGCAGGTGCACGGCGTCGGAGAACGTCTCCATCAGCACCCTCAGCGGCCTGGACCCGGAGACGGCGGCGGGCACCTCGGCGGTCGCGTACTCCACGAGCCCGGCCGACCACGGTGCGCCGCCGACCTTGCGCCGCATCTCGATGTACTCGACGGGGTTGGCGACGCGCCCCTCGTTGATGTTGGACAGCTCCCACAGGGACTCGTTGAGCAGGTGCTCGGTGGCGACGGCGAAGCGGGCGCGCCAGTCGGCCGACATCGCGGGCACCGTACGACGCCAGAGGTCGGCGAGGCCGGCCTCGACCGGGTTCTCGGGTGCGGGTGTCTCGGTGGCGGGGTCGAGCGGCATGAACAGGGGGAGCCGGTCGAGGTGCGCCTTGCCGGCGACGCGGTCCTGGCTGCGTTTGAACTTCTCCAGGAAGTGGTCGTCGAAGAAGAAGACCCACACGTACCAGTCGGTGACGAGGGAGAGGGCCGGCCCGTCGCAGTCGGGGTGGGTATAGGCGCAGAGCAGGCCGTAGTCGTGTGCGTCGAGGTCGGACTCTTCCCAGACCCCGGAGCCCTCCAGCATGCCCATCTCGCGCGCCCATGTCGTCGAGTGGGCGCGGGCCTCGTCGAGATGCGGGTTGAGCCGCGCGGGATGCGGCAGGTAGAAGTGCGGGAGTTCGAAGGGCTGTCGCGTCATGGCCGGGCACTACCCACGGCCCTTCGAGCACATCCACGGACCGGGACATGATCACACCATCGCGTGAATCAGGGCGGAACGTGGGAACTTCCGCCGGTCTGCCTTCCGGGGCGCCGGCCGGGGGCGGGGGCGGGCGGGGTTCGCCGCCTCGTGGCGTGGGCGTTCAGCGTCTGACCTGGATCAGGGCGTGCGTCCCGCTCGTCCGCCAGCGCTGTTCCCCGCTCGCCACCAGCGCGGCCTCCGTGTCCGCGGTCAGACCGGTGATCACGTCGGACTTCAGGGTGCGCAGCGCGGCGACGGGACCGGGAAAGTAGGCGGTGGCGTCGGTGAAGGACGTGGTGGGCGGCCACCAGCGGTCGCCCACCAGGCGGCGGTAGTTCAGGTCGCCCTTGAGGACGGTGACCGTGGCCGCTGCGAAGTCCGCACGCAGGTCGCCGGGCATGTCCGCGTACGGCAGGGGGGCGCAGGAGAAGGGGTGGGCGCGGACGGTGACGCGGCCGTCGGTCAGCGCGGTCCACAGCCGGTCGCCGTACGCGGCGGCCGCGCCGCCCGCCGCGACGAGCCGGCGCAGCGCGTCGAGTACGTCGGCGGGCGTGGCGTCGGAGACGTAGTACGGATACGGCTTGACGTGCAGGACCGCCCGGTCGACGCGGCCCTGGCCGAGGAGGTGCGAGACGAGGAGCAGGTCGGGGACGAGCTCGCGGCCGGCGTTGTCGGCGACGAGGCACAAGGTGATCGGGCCCGTGGCGTTCGGGGCGGAGGCGCTCGTCCCGGCGGGCGGGAGCAGTGACCAGAGCGCGTCGCTGTCGTCGGCGACCAGGGCCCGCACCCGGTCCTTGGTGCCGGTGCCGCCGTCGCTGTCGGAGAGGCGGAAGCCGAGGTCCGCGCGGTTGCCCCAGAGCGAGCCGTGCAGCAGGGCCCGGGTCCGCTCGTCGGCGGGCAGGTCGGCGAGGTCGTCGAGCGCGGCGAGTTCCTCGTCCGTCTCCGGCGCGTCGAGCTCGGCGAGTTTGGCGGGCCGGAAGGGGTCGAGGCCCTCCCAGGCACCGGGGCCGAAGTAGCCGACGGCGTCGAGGAGCCGACGGTAGAAGTGGCTCTCCGCCCACAGCCAGGGCACGTCGAACCAGGACCGGCCGGCGTACGCGTCCAGCCCCCAGTCCGCCCAGCGGCGCCGGTCGCGGGCGTCGGCGTCGGCGGGCAGTGGCTCGATCACGCCGTCGGCACAGCTCGCGAGGAGGGCGTCGAGGGCGCGTTGCCGTTCGGGGTCGTAGGGGAACGCCTCCCGCACCTGCCGGATGATGGCGGGATGCCGCTCGGCCAGCACGCCGTGGGGGAAGGCTCCGGGCTCGTTGCCGAGGATGACGGGGGCGGGCTCGGACGAGGTGTCGGGCATGCGCCTCACCGTATCGCGCGGTGCGGGGCGGGAAGGGGAGCCGGCCGTGTGCCGGGGTGGGCCGCCCGCCTCGGATCAGGCCGCGCTCGCGTCCCGTTCCAGGCGGGCCGCGAGGGTGAGGTAGCGGGCGCGCCGGGTCACCGGCACCATGCCGCGGATCAGGATGTACCACATGCCGGCCAGGCGGCGGGGCTGCCGCGCGGCCGGTTCGAGGGTGCCGCTCACGACGCGGGTGCCGACGATGGAGCAGACGAGGGTGTGGGCGACGGAGTCGATGTCGATGTCCGGGTGCACGTCGGACTGCCTGACGGCGTCCAGGAGACGGGAGGAGGCTATCTCCCGCCACTCGGTGAAGGGATGCGGCAGCGGCGGCCGTACCGGCACTCCCCCGGTGGCGAGCCGCAGACCGGCCCGCAGTACCGGCCCCTCCTCGCACAGCCGGGCCATGCCGAACGTGAGCCGCATCAGCGCCTCCAGGGAGGTGTAGCCCCGGCCGTCGAGATCCGTCGCCAGCCGGCGCGAGGTCCTGGACTGGATCTCCATGATGGCGTTGGCGAGGTCCTCCTTCGCCGCGAAGTGGAAGTACAGGGCGCCCTTGGTGACTCCGGCGTGGGCCACGATCTCGCTGAGGCTGGTCGACTCGTAGCCGTGACGGTCGAACAGGTCGGCGGCAGCCCCGAGGATCGTCGCGCGGGTCTGCTCGGCGCGTATCTGCCTCGCCATCGGCTGATCTCTCCTGGGCTGGAACTCAACAGGCCGTGCCGCCTGTCTTAACCCCCTGTACACGATAACTCACCGTCAGATCAGCGCGCTTGCGGCCCCGTGGACCGCGGTCCGGCCCGCCCGTACGAGGCGCGGGCCGGACCCGGTCGGCCGGTTGGTTCCGGCCGGTTCCGTTCAGCTTCGTTCGGCTTCGTTCAGTTGACGTACACCGTTCCGGCCCCGTCGGTCACGGGGGCGTAGGTGGCGGTGAAGTACCCGTTGGCGAAGCAGAGTCCCGAGCCGGAGACCTTGGTGAAGTGCTGGTCGGCGAAGGCGATCGAGTTGGTGTCGTTGCTCGCCGTGCCGGACAGGCCGGGGGCCTCGTAGACGCAGTTGACGCTGCCGAGGAGGGTGCGCAGCGTGACCGTGGTCCGGACGGCGGAGCCGCTCGGCGGGGTGACGGTGACGGTGCCGTCCGAGGACACGGTGGTCGTGTAGGGCAGGTTGTCGACCCTGATCCCGGTGACGTCCATGACACCGACGACGTTGCTCGTACAGCTGTCGCTGTCGAAGGTGTGTGCGGTGAGTGACTCGGTGGCCGTACCGGGCGCGGTCGGGTTGTCGGTGACGGCGACGGTGAACTGCGAGGCCGTGCACGAGACGCCGCTGGTGCCGGTCGCGCTGGAGTGGAACGTGGCACTGCTGCCGCTCGCCAGGGACGCGGTGAGGGTGTCCCCGACCGCCACCGGCGCACCGCCGACGGCGCCGGTGGTGAGGACGGGGGTGTCGGCCGCCGGGGTGCCCGCGACGGCGGGGACCGCCGCGGAGAGGGTCAGCGCGGCGACGGACGCGGTGAGGGCGAGGAGAGTACGAGTGCGAGTACGCATGCGGCTACCTCTTCTTGGAAGTGGGGTTCGGTGAAGCAGGGGTGGGCCGGTCGCGGGGTGCGACCGGGCCGATGCGATGAGATTCCTGGGCGCGCCCAGGAGGTGGGCCGTGCCCAGAGGTGGGGCGTGCCCCGTTGGGGGCGGGGCCGGGTCCTGTCCACAGGACAGTCCCGGGGCCGGGAACGCGGACGGCGCCGCGGGAACGGATCCGGCGCCACGGATCCGGGAAATCAGGAAACAGGGGAAGTTGTAGACCTGACGGGCAGTCAACGTCAAGCGTTCGCACAGGAGTTGCCTCGAACTCGACGCGGATCATCGCGGATCACCGGGAGTGCCGGGCCGGAAACGCGACAGGTGGCACACGATCCCCACTCTTTACTCACAACTTGCTTGACCCTGCGCTGTAACCACCGGTAACTTCCCGATTGGCTACTGGTGCGTAACGTGAAAGCCCCGCACCCGCCGGGAGATGCCGGGAGACGTCCGCACCAGCCGCTGTCAGCACCAGCCGCTGTCCGCGCCAGGACGACGTGCCGCTCAAGAACGTGCCGCTCAAGAACGTGTAGCTGAAGCCCGATCCGCGTTCACTTTGCCTCTGGGAGCAGACATGGCCTCGTCCTCGGACGTCACCCCGTCCGCCGGCAACACCCCCGAACCCGAGAGCGGCCCGGAAGGCGTCTCCACGCCCCAAGCCGCCGACGCACCCACCAGACGCGGCCGGGTCAGGCTGCGCCGGGCCGCCGTGCTGGCGGTGCCGGCCGCCGCGGTCACCGCGGGCCTGGCGATCCTCACCGCCCAGGGTGCCTTGGGCGTGCAGTTCGCGATCTCCGGCATGCCGTTCACCGTCACCGCCACGGAGCTCGACGGCAAGGGGTTCGCCCAGTTCGGCGGCCTCGACAACATGGCCGAGGGCAGCCCGAACGCGGGTGACACCGGCGGTCAGGTGCTGGTCGTCACCTCCGTGATCAAGGAGGCCAAGCTCACCAAGCTGTGCCAGAGCGTCGACCTGGGCGGCACCAACCTGCTCATCACCGCGGGCGAAGGGGACACCAAGGTGTCCGCGAGTGATCTGACCACCGACTCGACGTTCCTGTCGGGCGACGCCTCCTTCAACAACATCGAGATCGGCAACGACGCCAGCACGCTGGACAAGGCCGGCCCGAAGGGCCGCGGGCCGATCGGCGTCTTCAGCCAGCAGGCCGACACCGTGCAGATCAAGAACCTGCGGCAGACCAACTACGCCACCACGGCCGCGGTGTTCAAACTGCCCGGCCTGAAGCTGCGCTTCAGCGGGTCGGGCTGCTGATGCCCCGCGACGGGCGGACGGGTTTCGGGGCCGGCTTCCGCCGCTGGCGCTCCGGCCGGCCGTTCTGGGGCGGGTTGCTGCTCACTCTGGCCGGGGCCGAGGTCCTGTTCACCATGAAGGCGTCGTTCGAAGTCGTGCTGCACGTCGGCATGCAGGGCGTGGCCGGCTACCTCCTGCCGGTCGTGATGCTGCTGTGCGGGTCGCTGACCCTGGTCAACCCCGCCCAGCGCCTCTTCTACTCGCTCATCGGCGTCCTGGCCTCCCTGGGCACGTGGGTCACCTCCAACCTGGGCGGGTTCCTCGTCGGTCTGCTCCTCGGCTGCGTCGGCAGCTGCCTGGTCTTCGGCTGGCTGCCCGACCAGGAGTCGCGCCGCGACCGCCGACGCCGCAGGAAGGCGGCCCGGGCCGCGCGGACGGCTCAACGGCCACTGGAACAACGGGCCGGCGAACCCGCCTGAAGCCACCGGGCCGCCCAACCCGGCACCCGGCCGTCGACACCCCTGCCATCCGGCCGTCGACGCCTTCGGCACCGGGCCACCCGGCGTCCGCGCCCCGGCACGCACCCGGAGCCGGACGCCGGGTTTCCACGCGCGCCTTCGCTCGTCCCGTTCATCACGATGCGGCACCGACAACTCACAACTGATCACTGGTCACTTGACTACCAGCCGTCACACACTGTTTGCTCCGGCCAGGCGAAGTACATCCGGTTGGCGCACCGACCAGCGGCTCCGGTCCACCTCGTCCCGTTCCTCCTGCTCGGCCGCACAGCGAGGTGCCCAACCCCCATGAGCACATCTGCCCCGCCCACCTACTCCCCCGGACCCCTGCGCGCCGCGGTTCTCGCCGCGGCCGTCTGTCTGCTGGCGGCCGGCTGTTCCGCCCTCGGCGGGGAGGAGGACGGCTCGGCCGCGGACGCCGCCGGCGGGTCCGGCGCCGGCCGGATGAAGATCGTCATGGTCACCCACGGCGGTGAGGGCGACGCCTTCTGGGACCGGGTGCGCAAGGGCGCCGAGGCGGCGGCCGCCAAGGACCGCGTCGACCTGACGTACGCCGGTGACGCCGACGCCGCCGACCAGGCCGGCCTGGTCCGGGACGCGATCCGCGACAAGGCCGACGGCATCGCCGTGACTCTGGCCAAACCGCAGGCGATGAAGGGGCCGATCGCCGAGGCCAAAGCGGCCGGCATCCCCGTGGTCGGGCTCAACTCCGGCATCGACGCCTGGCGGTCCGTCGGGCTCCTGGGATACTTCGGACAGGACGAGAGTGTCGCGGGCCGGGCCGTCGGCGACAAGCTGACCTCCCTGAAGGCCCGGCACGCCCTGTGCGTCATCCACGAGCGGGGCAACGTCGCGCTGGAGGCCCGCTGCGCCGGGGTGAAGAAGACCTTCAAGGGCGAGACCGAGATGCTCTACGTCGAGGGCACCGACATGAAGGCGGTGAACGCGGCCGTCACCGCACGGCTGCGGCAGGACTCCAGCATCGACGAAGTCATCATGAACGGCGCGGCGTTCGCCCTCACCGCGGTCGAATCGGTCGACGAGGCGGGCAGCGATGCCCACGTCGCCACCTTCGACCTCGACGAGGACCTCGTCGCCGCGGTCAAGCGCGGGGACGTGCAGTTCGCGGTGGACCAGCAGCCGTACCTGCAGGGCTATCTCGCGGTGGACGCGCTCTGGCTGTACCGCACCAACGGCAACGTCAGCGGTGGCGGAGTGGCACCCGTACTGACCGGTCCCGCGTTCGTGACCCGGACGAACGCCGACGCGGTCGCCGAGTACGCAGCGGGCGGCACCCGTTGACCAGGCACCGCGACCGCGGGCGCCCGTGCCCCTGCCGGCGCCTGTGGCCGCGCCCGCGCACAACCGCCCCCCTCCCCCACTGATCGCCTAGGACGACGATGTCTGCACGGACAGGTGCCCGGCGCCGCCTCGGCTCCATACGTCTCTCCCTGATCCTCCTGGCCCTGGTCCCCGGCGTCACCCTCGCCGCCGTGTGGGGGGTGACGACGATCCAGATGTTCTCGGAGGGCCTGCGGCTGCGCTCGCAGACGGAGCTGAGCCGCGACACCGGGGCCATGGGCACCGAGGCGGCGCTCGCGCTGCAGAAGGAGCGCAGTCTGTCGGCCGCCTGGCTGGCCGGGCCCGGCGGCGACCGGGCGGAACTGGACGCCCAGCGGAAGAGGACGGACCAGGCGGTCGCCCAGCTCGTCGGTGAGTCCGACGCGATCGAGCGCGCGCCCGCCCGGGTCTCGGACCGGCTGTACTCGGTGCTCGGCTCGGTGGGCAGCCTGGAGTACTACCGCAACCAGGTGGACGACCCCAGCGACATCACTCCCGAGCAGGCGCTCGACCAGTACACGTCGATCATCGACGAGCAGATCCACGCCTTCCAGGAACTCTCCCAGGTCGACGACGGCGACCTCACCTCTCAGGCCGGGCCGTTGGTCGCCCTCGAACACGCGGCGGAGCTGATCTCCCAGGAGAACGCCCGGCTCACCCTGGCCTGGCCCGCCGGCCGGATGGACGAGAAGCAGTGGGCGCAGTTCGCCCAGCTGGCCCACACCCGGCGCTGGCTCGTCCAGGACCAGATCGTCCCCTCCCTGACCGGCAGCGCGAAGGCGCACACCGAGCGGGTCCTCGCCAGTACCGAGTGGCAGACCCTGGAGGCCGTCGAGGACCAGGTGCTCGCGGCCCGCGCGGCGGACGGGGACGGGGACCGGGACGGCATGATCGTCCTGCCGGACTCGCGGCAGCGTTGGACCGCCGCGCTGGACACGGTCTCCGACCAGTACGAGGCACTGATCCGGCAGCAGACCGACGGACTGCTGGACCGCAGTGCCGACGAGGCGAGCGGGCTGCTGATCACGGCCGCCTCCCTCAGCGCGGGTGGCCTGGTCGCCCTGGTGCTCTGCGTCGTGATGTCCTGGCGCATCACCCGCTCGCTGTCCCGGCGGCTGCGCGGGCTGCGGCTCGCCACCCTGAGCCTGGCCGAGGAACGGCTGCCCGACGTGGTGGCCCGGCTGGAACGGGGCGAGAAGGTGGACGTGGAGTCGGCGACACCGCCGCTGGACTACGGACGGGACGAACTCGGCCAGGTCGCCCAGGCGTTCAACGCGGCGCAACGCACCGCCGTGCACACCGCCGTCGAACTCGCCGACACCCGGCGCGGCTTCCAGAAGGTGATCCTCGGCATCGCCCGGCAGAGCCAGAACCTCGTCAACATGCAGCTCGGCAAGCTGGACGCGCTGGAGCGCGAGCACACCGACCCGGAGATCCTCAAGGGCCTGTACGAACTGGACTCCACCGCCAGCCAGTTGCGCCGGTACGAGGAGAACCTCGTCATCATCAGCGGCGAGCAGCCCCGGCGCACCTGGCGCGAACCCGTCGCACTGGTCGACATTTTGCGCAGCGCCGTCGGCGAGGTCGCCGAGTACCAGCGCGTGGAAGTGCACACCGACGAGGAGGTGGCGCTCGCGCCGCCCGCCGTGGCCGACGTGATCCACCTGCTCGCCGAGCTCATCGACAACGCGACCGCCTACTCCCCCGCGCCCAACCCGGTCGGGGTGCGGGCGGCGATGGTGGCCAAGGGCCTGGCCGTCGAGATCGAGGACCGCGGGCTCGGCCTGTCGGAGGAGGACTACGCCTCGTTCAACGCCCATCTGGCGGTGCCCCCGCAGTTCGACGTGGTCGCGCTCGCCGACGACCTGCGGCTCGGCATGTTCGTCGTCGCCCGGCTCGCGCACCGGCACGGCATCACCGTCACGCTGCGCCCCTCCCCGTACGGCGGAGCCACGGCGATCGTGCTGATCCCGCACGACATCGTGGTGCGCGAGCCGGTCGACGCGGCCCACGGCGCGGACCCTGACGCGGCCCACGACGCGGATGGTACGGCGGCCCTCGGGGCGCCCAGCAACCCCGCGTCGCCGGTGCCTTCCTTGTCCTCCGCGTCTTCCGTGTCCTCCGTGTCCTCAGCCTCCGAGGGAGACCCCGTTCCCGCGAAGCGCCCCGTTCGGCCGGTGCGGTCCGTACCCGCGAGCCGGCCCGGCGCTCCCGCCCCCTCCGCGACCGCGTCCACGTCCGCCACCGAGCGGAACGGGCCGGCCCCGCTGCCCCGCCGGGTGCCGCAGACCAGCCTGGCCGCCGAACTGCGCGACGAGGACGCCGGCGCCGGCCAGGACGGCCCGGACGCTGTGCCCGACGACTACCCCGACTTCACGGCCGAGCGCGCCGCCTCGTCCCTCGCCGGTTTCCAACGCGGCACGCTGCGGGCCCAGGCCGCCGAAGCCGACGCCGACGCCGACGCCGACAGCACGAGTACGACGGGTACGGACGCCGACGACCAGGCACTCTCCTCCGCCGCCCCCTCGACACCGACCCCCGACCACCGACCGCCCACGAAGGACACGCGATGACCCGACCCTCCCCCGCCACGCACACCGAGCTGGACCAGCTGCTCACCGGACTCGTGGAGCGGGTCGCCGACGTGAGCCAGGCCGTGGTGCTCTCCGAGGACGGACTGGTCGTCAGCAAGTCCACCGGCTTCCCGCGCGACGACGCCGAGCGGCTGGCGGCGACCGCGTCGGGCCTGATGAGCCTGAGCAAGGGCGTCAGCATGGACTTCCGCGGCGGCCCGGTACGGCAGGCTCTCATCGAGATGGCCAACAGCTACCTGATCCTCAGCTCGGCGGGCCCCGGCGCCCACCTCGTCGTACTCACCGGCCCGAACGCCGACGTCGGTGTGGTCGCGTACCAGATGAACATGCTCGTGAAGAAGATCGGCGAGCACCTGAGCGCGGCACCGCGGGCCACCGCCGGCCCCGGCGAGTGACGTGACCGATGGCGACGCGGGGGGCCGGCTCGTACGGCCGTTCACCCTGACCGGCGGCCGGACCCGGCCCAGCCGCGCCGACTTCACCCTCATCACGACGGTGGCCGCGGTCGACCCGCAGCCCACCCGGGCAGCGCGACCGCAGCCCGAGCACCTGCGGATCCTGCGGCTGTGCGCCGAACCGCTCGCCGTGGCGGAGGTCGCGGCCCGCCTCGACCTGTCGGTGAGCGTGACCGTCATCCTGCTCTCGGACCTGCTGGAGGCCGGCCGGATCACCGCCCGGCCGCCGCGTCCCGTCTCCCGTGCCACCCCGGACCTGGACCTGCTGCAGAAAGTGAGGGACGGCCTTGGCCGGCTCTGACCGCGCCGCTGAGGCGCCCACGGCACCCGCACCCCCGGCCGCCGCCCCCGACGCCGTGAAGATCCTGATCGCCGGCGGTTTCGGCGTCGGCAAGACCACCATGGTCGGGTCGGTCAGCGAGATCGCCCCGCTGCGCACCGAGGAACCGCTGACCGCGGCGGGGCTGGACGTCGACGACCTCGCCGGCATCGAGGAGAAGCGGGCCACGACCGTGGCCCTGGACTTCGGGCGTATCACCATCGGCCGGGAACTGGTGCTGTACCTCTTCGGCACGCCCGGTCAGCAGCGGTTCTGGTTCATGTGGAACGACCTGTCGATCGGGGCCCTCGGAGCCGTCGTGCTGGTCGACGTCCGCAGGCCCGAGTCGAGCTTCGCCGCCATCGACTTCTTCGAGCGGCGGGGTATCCCGTTCGTCGTCGGCGTCAACGGCTTCCACGGGCGGCATCCGTATCCGGCCGACGAGATCCGGGAGGCGCTGGCGCTGCCGCCGCACGTTCAGGTGCTGCTGTGCGACGCGCGGGAACGGGCTTCCAGCCGCGACGTCCTCATCGCCCTGATCGACCAGCTGATCGACGCCGCGACCGGGGCCGCGGCGTCGTGAGGGGCGTACGGCGGGTCAGACCAGACCCGCCGACCCGAGCCACTCCTTGGCCACGTCCAGCGGGTCCTTCTTGTCCAGCTGGACCTGCGCGTCCAGGTCGAGGAGCGTCTTCGTGTCCAGCTTGGCGGAGACCGCGTTGAGCGTGTCGACGCCCTCCTGGGACAGCCCCTCCTTGTGGACCAGCGGGGTGACGTTCGCGTACCCGAAGAGGTTCTCCGGGTCCTTCAGGACGACGAACTTCTCCTTGATGATGGTCGGGTCGGTGGTGAAGATGTCCGCCGCCTGCACGGTGTTCTTGGTCAGCGCCGACTGGGTCAGCGGGCCGCCCGCGTCGAGCGCCTTGAAGGACTCGAACTTCAGGCCGTACACGGACTCCAGGCCCTTCAGCCCCTGCTGCCGGGTCTGGAACTCGGGCGAACCGCCGATCACCAGGTCCGGTGCGATGTCCTTGAGGTCGGCGAGGGTCGACTCGGCGGTGAGGCCGTGCTTCTTCGCCGTCTCGGCGTTGACGCTGACCGAGTCCTTGTTCTCGGCCGGCGACGACTCCAGCAGCGTCAGTTTCTTGTCGAGCTTCGCCTTGGCCGCCGTGTTGACCGCCTCGGTGGACTTCTGCTCGGCATCGGGGTCGAGGTAGGCCAGCAGCGCGCCGTTGTACTCCGGCAGCACCGTGACCGAGCCGTTCTTCATCAGGCCGTAGGTCGTCTCGCGGCTGCCGATGTTGTGCTTGTAGGTGACCTTGAGGCCCTTGGCCTTGAGCGCCTCGCCGTAGATGTCGGCGAGCAGGGTGCTCTCGGCGAAGTTGTTCGAGCCGACGACGACCGTGCCGGCCTCCGCCTTCTCTCCGGCGAGGGGGTTGTCGGAGGTTTCATCGGAGGAGGAACAGCCCGCGAGCAGCGCCGCAGCGGCGGTGAGCGCGACGGCCGCCGCACCGGTGTGCCTCGTCCTGGACCTGCTGCTCTTCGCGGTAGAAGTCATCCACCGATCCAAACGAGCCACTTGTCGGTCAGTCAAGAACGGCCTGGTTACGGTTTCTTTCACAACTGTGTTCGAAGCCGTCTCCGGTCTCAGCGCCTGCGCACCCCCGGCGACACCGCCAGTCGTTCCGCCGCCCAGAACACCGCGAGCGTGACGAGCGCCAGGAGCGCCACCAGAGTGGCGCCGCCGACCACCTTCTCGTAGTTCCGCTGGTAGAGCCCGTCGATGATGTACCGGCCGATCCCGCCGAGACTGACGTACGCGGCGATGGTCGCCGTCGACACGACCTGGATGGCGGCCGAGCGCAGTCCGCTGAGGACCAGCGGCAGGGCGACCGGCAGTTCGACCCGGAAGAGGATGCTCGACTCGCGCATGCCCATGCCTCGCGCGGCGTCCACCGGGGAGGGGTCGACCGAGCGGACCGCCTCGTAGGTGGTCACCAGGATCGGCGGGATCGCGAGCACGACCAGCGGGATCATCACGGGCAGCAGGCCGATGCCGACCACGACGGCGATCAGCACCAGCAGCCCGAAGCTGGGCAGGGCGCGGGCGGCGGTGGCGACGAGGGCGACGGCGTTTCCGCCGCGCCCGGTGTGTCCGGTCAGCAGCCCGACGGGCAGGCCGATCGCGGCGGCGAGGCCGAGGGCCATCAGCGTGTACTGGACGTGCTCCAGGAGGCGCTGCGGGATGCCGTCGTAGCCGTGCCAGTGGGCGCCGTCGCTGAAGAAGGCGTTGACGAAGTTGAGTACGTTCACCGGGCAGCCGCCTTCTCCGGTTCGGGCCGCTCCCGCCGTACGACGGCCTGTCGCACGGCGGTCTGCTTCGGGCGTTGCCGCTTGCCCCGCGGCATCCAGGGCGTCAGCAGGTTCCGGACCAGGACGAGTGCCGCGTCGCACAGGATCGCCAGTACGGCGGTGGTGAGGACGGAGTTCACCGCCAGCTCGGGACGGCCGTACTTCTGCGCGTCCGCGAGCAGGTTGCCGAGGGCGCCCTGGTTGCCGATGAGGGCGCCGACGCTGACCAGGGAGATGCTGGAGGACACGGCCACCCGGAGCCCGGCGAGGATCGCGGGCACGGCGATCGGCAACTGCACCTGCAGGTACCGCCGTACGGGCCCGAAGCCCATGGCCGTGGAGGCGGCCAGGGTCTCCTGGGGCACCGACCGCACGCCGTCGACGATCGCCGGGACGAGCACCACCAGGCTGTACACGGCCAGCGGGATCATCACCGTCAGCTCGGTCTGGCCGGTGTAGTCGATGAGGACGACGAAGACCGCCAGCGACGGCACGGCGTAGAACACGGTGGTCACGCCGAGCACGGGCGGGTACAGCCAGCGGAAGCGCACACAGAGCTGGGCGATGGGCAGCGCGAGCAGCAGCCCGGCCAGGACCGGCAGCAGCGCCTCGCGCAGGTGCAGCCCGATCAGCCCGAAGTAGGTGTTGTCGAGGTCGCTGGGGATGTCGAAGAAGCCGTTCACGGGCCGACCTTCGTGACGCCGGCCGACCCTGAGGACTGCCCGTCGTCGTCCTGTGCGTCGTGGTCCTGCCCGTCGTCCTGTGCGTCGTGGTCCTGCCCGTCGTCCTGTGCGTCGTGGTCCTGTGCGTCGTGGTCCTGCCCGTCGTCCTGTGCGCCGCCGGCCTGCCCGCCGTCGTCCTGCCCGCCGTCGTCCTGCGGGGCGGTCGCCCGCGGGGTCGCGGGCTCCCCGGCGCCGTGGGCCGTGCGGATCGCCTCGCCGATGGTCTGCTGGGAGACGACGCCCGCCACCCGCCCGTCGGCGTCCACGGCGACGGCCCAGCCGGTGGGTGAGAGCACGGCGCAGTCGAGGGCGGCCCGCAGCGAGTCGGTGCCGGGTACGAACGGCCGCCCGTACGACAGCAGCCCCTCCCCAGCGATGTCCCCGGCGGTCAGGTCCCGCGGCTCGGCCCAGCCCAGCGGCCTGCCGTCCGCGTCGGTCACCAGCAGGTAGGGGGTGTCGGACGCGGCGAGCCGCTCGGCCGTGGCGTCGGCGCCGACGACCGGACCGGTCGTCAGCTCCAGGCCCGCGGAAGAGAAGAAGGACAGCCGCCGGATACCGCGGTCGGCGCCGAGGAAGTCCTCGACGAAGTCGTCCGCGGGGTCCGACAGCAGCTCGGCGGGCGGCGCGAACTGGGCGAGCCGGCCACCGGTGCGCATCACCGCGACCATGGTGCCCAGTTTGATGGCCTCGTCGATGTCGTGCGTGACGAAGACGATGGTCTTGCCCAGCTCGTCCTGGATGCGCAGGAGTTCGTCCTGGAGTCCCTTGCGGACCACCGGGTCGACGGCGGAGAACGGCTCGTCCATGAGCAGTACGGGCGGGTCGGCGGCGAGCGCCCGCGCCACGCCGACGCGCTGCTGCTGGCCGCCGGAGAGCTGGTACGGGTACCGCTTGCCGAGGGAGGCGTCGAGCCCCACCCGCTCCATCAGCTCGGCCGCCCGTTCGCGGGACTTCTGCTTGCCCCAGCCGATCATGCGGGGCACGGTGGCGATGTTGTCGATGATCGTCCGGTGCTGGAAGAGCCCGGCGTTCTGGATGACGTACCCCATCGACCGGCGCAGCGTGGTGAGCGGCTGCCGCTGGAGGTCCGCGCCGTCGAGGAGGATGGTGCCCTCGGTGGGCTCGACCATCCTGTTGATCATCCGCAGGGTCGTCGTCTTGCCGCAGCCCGAGGGTCCGACGAGGACCGTGATCGAGCGGTCGGGTATCTCCAACGACAGCCGGTCGACCGCCACGGTGCCGTCCGGGTACCGCTTGGTGACTGAATCCATCCGTATCAAAACGCCGAATACCCTTCGGGTGGGCGGGAAGTTCTGGCCAGGTCGCTACGGTCGTTGCCGGGAGAGTCTAGACGTCCGGTGTCGCGGGACCGTGGCGACCGTGTCCGTCTCGGCGAGGGTCTGCGCCACGACGGTGAGGCTGAGCGGCCCGGTCGCCGGACGCCCGGTGCGCCCGTCGATGTGGTCGCCGTGCTCCCTGTCGTTTTCCTGTCGGGCGGCTGACAAGTAGCTGTCGATCTCGGTGCGGCGGTCTCCGCGGTATGGGGTGCGGGCGGCCGGTGGCGCACTATGAGCGGGTGGAAAAGGTACGGCTTCTCGTGGTGGACGACGACCCGCCCATCGCCGATCTCGTGGCCACCGTCGCCCGCTACGAGGGCTGGGAGGCGGTCACCGCCAACTCCGGCGAACAGGCGCTGCGGCTGGCCGCCGGGTTCCGGCCGGACATCGTGGTGCTCGACCTGATGCTGCCGGACGTCGACGGCTTCGGTGTCCTGGAGCGGCTGCGCCGCTCGGGCACCATGGTGCCGGTGGTGTTCCTCACCGCGCGCGACGGCGTGGCCGACCGGGTGGCGGGACTGACCCGGGGCGGGGACGACTATCTGGTCAAGCCGTTCGCGGTGGAGGAGCTGATGGCCCGGCTGCGGACCGTGCTGCGGCGCACCGCCGGGCCGGGTTTCCAGCGGTCGGTGCTGCGGGTGGCGGATCTGACGATGGACGAGGACGCCCGTGAGGTGCGCCGGGGTGAGCGGCGGCTGTCGCTGACCCCGACCGAGTACGAGGTGCTGCGCTATCTGATGCGCAAGTCGCCGGCCGTGCTGACCAAGGCTCAGATCCTCGACCATGTGTGGGAGTACGGCTTCGGCGGCCGGTCCAACGTCGTGGAACTGGTCGTCAGCCGACTGCGCCGCAAGCTCGACGACACGAAGGATACGAACGACACGAAGGACACGGACGACGCCGGTGGGCCGCTGATCCAGACGGTGCGGGGCTTCGGGTACGTGATCCGGCAGGCGGCCCGGTGATACGACGGTGGTGGCGTGCCTATCGGGCGCTGCGGCTCGGGACCCGGCTGGCGCTGGGCCTGGGGGTGCTGTCGCTGGTGGTGTTCGCCGTGGTCGGGACCGTGCTGACCGCGTACATGCGGGACTATCTGGAACGGCAGCTGGCCGACCAGATGAAGCTGGTGCAGGTCGTGCAGTCCAAGGACGCGGCGACGCACGGCACGGTGCGGCGCAAGCCGTACTACGGCTGGTACACGGCCGTGTACGACGTCTCCGGCGGCTCGGCGGACCTGCGCACGCCCGCCGAGGTGCCGGCGGACAGCCGCGCGCTGACCGCCCTCGCGCGGACGATGGCACGCTCGGACGAGGACCTGACCCGCACCGTGCGGATCGGCGGGCACGGCCCCTACCTGCTGCGGGCCTGCGAGGTCGAGCCCGGGGTGGTGCTGGTCAGCGCCGCGCCCATGGGTGACGTCGAGGACACCGTGGATCAGCTGATCACGGTGCAGGTCGTCGCCTTCGGTCTCGCGCTGCTGGCGCTGGTGGTGTTCGGGCGGCGGATGCTGCGGCGCGGGCTGAAACCGCTGAGCGACATGGCGAGCACCGCGCACGGCATCACCTCGCACGACCTGACCGAGTCGGCCGCCCGGCTGCCGCTGCGCGTGGACGGGCGGGACGGCGGGCGGGAGGTGGCGGAGCTGCGGACCGCGTTCAACACGATGCTGGAGCACATCGACGACTCGCTGGCGGTGCGTGCCCGGGCCGAGCAGCGGCTGCGCCGGTTCGTCGCGGACGCCTCGCACGAGCTGCGCACCCCGCTGATGTCCGTACGGGGCTACGCCGACCTGTTCCAGTACGCGGCGGCCAACGAGCCCGGGGAACGGGAGCGGCACCTGGCCCGGCTGCGCGCCGAGGCGGCCCGGATGGGTGTGCTCCTGGACGACCTGCTGCTGCTCGCCCGGCTGGACGCGGCCGAGGTGGAGGCGCCGCTGCGCTGGGAGGACGCGGATCTGACAGAGCTGGTACGGCAGGCCGCCGACGCCTTCCGCGCCGGTCACCCGGAGCATCCGCTGACGGTGACGACCGGGCCCGCGGTGGTGCAGCTGCGTCTGGACCCGCGGCGGATCCGGCAGGTGCTCGACAACCTGCTCACCAACGCGGCCGTGCACACCCCGCCCGGCACGAAGGTCTCGGTCACCGTCTCCTGCCCGGCCGACGCGGTCCGGGTGGCGGTCGCCGACACGGGGCCGGGCATCCCGGTGGCCGACCGGGAACGGATCTTCGACCGCTTCTACCGCGTCGACAAGGCCCGCAGCCGCGACCGCGGCGGCAGCGGGCTGGGCCTCGCCGTCGCCGGTTCGCTGGTGCGGGCACATGGCGGCACGATCGAGCTGGGCGGCGAACCGGGCGCGACGGTGTTCACCGTGACGCTCCCGGTCGCCCCCCGACCGGCCGCCGCGCTCTGAACGGCGGGTTCAGCCCTCCGTGGGCGCCAGCCGCAGCGAGACGCTGTTGATGCAGTACCGCTGGTCGGTCGGGGTCGGATACCCCTCGCCCTTGAACACGTGCCCGAGGTGCGACCCGCACCGGGCGCACCGCACCTCCGTGCGCACCATTCCGTGCGACCGGTCCTCGATCAGCTCGACCGCGTCGGTGTCCTTCGGGTCGAAGAAGGACGGCCAGCCGCAGTGCGACTCGAACTTGGTCGTGGAGGTGAACAGGTCCGCACCGCAGCCGCGACAGGAGTAGACGCCCTCGGTCTTGGTGTCGGTGTACTCACCGGTGAAGGCGGGTTCCGTGGCGGCCTGGCGCAGGACGGCGTACTCGGCCGGTGCCAGTTCCGCGCGCCACTGCTCGTCCGGCTTCTCGACGTCGTACGACATGAATCCTCAGCCCCTTACAGGTTCGTGCTCTGCAGCTCGTCCAGGATGCGCGGTCCGAGGTCGGTGACGTCGCCCGCGCCCATGGTGAGAACGAGATCACCGGCCTTCGCCATTCCCGCGATCACCGCGGGCGCCCCGGCCTTGTCGTGCACGGGCGTGACGTCCGCGCCCGCGGCCCGGGCCGCCTCGATGATCAGCTCGCTGGTGATGCCCGGGATGGGGTCCTCGCGGGCCGGGTAGATGTCGAGGACGACCGACGCGTCCGCCAGCGCCAGCGCCTGGCCCATCTCCTTGCCCAGCTCCTGGGTGCGGGAGAAGAGGTGCGGCTGGAAGAGGACCAGGATGCGGGCGTCGCCGACCGCGGCGCGCATGGCCTCCAGGTCCGCCGTCATCTCGGTGGGGTGGTGCGCGTAGGAGTCGACGACCTGGACGCCGGCCGCCTCGCCCTTGAGCTGGAGGCGCCGCTTGACGCCCGTGTAGGCGGCCAGCGCGGGGGCCAGCTCGGCGGCCGGGACACCCAGGGCCACGCCGGCGGCGAGGGCGGCGACCGCGTTGTGGGCGTAGTGACGGCCGGGGACGGAGACCGCGAAGGTCAGCTCCGCGCCGTCCATCACCACCGTGACCTCGCTCTTCAGGCCCTGCGGGACGACCGACAGGATCCGTACGTCGGCGTCCTCGGACTCCCCGTACGTCACCGTCCGCACCGACCCGGCCAGCCGCCGCGTCAGCTCCCGGGCGCCGTCCTGGTCGGCCGCGATCACCAGGGTGCCGCCGGGGACGATCTTGTCGGCGAAGGTCTCGAAGGACTCGTAGATCTCGTCCATCGACGCGTAGTTGGCGTGGTGGTCGAGTTCGACGTTGAGGACGATGGCGACCTCGGGGGCGTACTTGTGGAAGCTGCGGTCGCTTTCGTCCGCCTCGGCGACGAAGATCTCGCCGTCGCCGTGCAGGGCGTTGGAGCCGGGCGCGTCCAGGTCGCCGCCGATGGCGTACGAGGGATTCAGGCCCAGCTCGGACAGGGAGACGGCCAGCATGGACGTGGTGGTGGTCTTGCCGTGGGTGCCGGCGACCGCGATCGGGCGCAGGCCGTTCATCAGCGCGGCGAGGGCGTCGGAGCGGTGCACGACCGGGATGCCGCGTTCGGCGGCGCGGGCCAGCTCCGGGTTGTCCTCGCGGATCGCCGACGACACGACCACGCAGCTGGCGTCGTCGGCGAGGTGCTCCGCCGCGTGCCCGATGTGCACGGTCGCGCCGAGTGCGCGCAGGGCCTCGGCGGTCGCGGACTCCCGGGCGTCGCTGCCCGCCACCTCGGCGCCGCGCTGGGCGAGGATCTTGGCGATGCCCGACATTCCGGCGCCGCCGATGCCGATGAAGTGCGGTCGGTCCATGGCGGTAGGAAGGCCGGGTGCCATGCGCTGTTCTCCCCAGAGGTGCGACGGGTGGTACGACAGGTGGAGCCTGCTGACGATGTCCGCCGGTGGTGTCCGGCTGACGGTGTCCGCCGGCGGAGTCCGCCGGTGGGCGCGCCCCGGGGCACGGGCGGCCCCGGAGTGCGAGGCCCAGCCTATGCCTTGCTGTGGGAGAACAGTTTCAGGACCGGTACGCCGACCTTGTGGCGGGCTCGCGAGGCCCAGTCCCGGTGGAAGAACTCCTCCACGTAGTGCGGGTCGGTCAGGACGATCACCTCGTCGGCGCCGATCTCCAGGACCAGGGATCTGAGCTCCTCGAGCGGGTGGTCCTCGATCAGGCGGCCCTCGGCCTCGGCCCCGGACGCGCGCAGCGCCGCGAGGGACACCTCCAGTGCCCGCTGCCCGACGCTCTGCGCCTCCTCGCCCTCGGGCGTCTCCCCTTCCCGGACGGCGTCGTCGAGCTCGCCGAGCGCGACGTCGTCGATGGCACGCAGCAGCCTGTCCGCCTGATCGCCGCGCGGCTGGAGCAGCACGTGGAAGGCGACCGGCTCCTCCCCGTGCAAGGTGGTGACGAACTCCACGTCGGCGGACGTCAGGGCCTTCTCGATCATCAAAACGCTTGTGAACACCAGGCGCCCCTTCTCCTTCGAGGGCCCGTGGGCCCACCCTCCGTAGGCCGTACCGGACCCTGCGGAAACCATCCTGCCCCGTGATCGCCCAGGTACTGCCTGATTCAGTGTGCCCGGCGCGGGCCGAGCGGAACGGGAGACACCACGGATTCCCTAGTCACGCCGGTACTGGCTGAAGAGGAAGCCCTCCTCCTCCAGCAGGGACGCCAGGGCGAACCGCCGCGGCACCTCGACCGAGGGCCCGCCCGCGATCCGCTGCGCGTCACCCGCGGTGAGCATCGGCGAGACGGTCAGGCACAGCTCGTCGAGCACGCCCGCCGTGACGAACTGTCCCAGCAGCCGCGGACCGCCCTCGGTCAGCAGCCGGGTGTGCCCGAGCCCGGCGAGCGCCTCGACGGCACGGGCGGGGTCCACTCCGACACCGTCACCCGCGATCACCACCCGGGCGCCGGCCCTCTCGGCGGCCGTGATCCGGTCCGGGGCCGCGGCCGCTCCGGTCAGGATCAGCGTGGGCACCACGGGTGAGGTGAACAGCGGCAGGGAGAAGTCCAGCTCCAGGCTCGCGGTGACCACGGCGATCGCCGGCGCGGGACTCTGCCCGGCCGCCCGCCGCAGCTCGGCGAACTCCGCACGCGAGCGTGCCGGGCGGTACCCCTCCTGGCGTACGGTCTCGGCGCCGGCGATCACCACGTCCGCCAGGGAGCGCAGGGTGCCGAAGACGCGCATGTCGGCCGCGCTGGAGATGGGCTGGGACCGGCCGTCGTGCTGTGCGGCCCCGTCGAGGGTGGAGACCATGTTCGCCCGCAGCCAGGCCCTCGGCCGCCCGTCCGGCTCGGGGTAGGCATAGGCCGCGGCGAGCTCGGCGAGGCTCCACTCCCGATCGGTGGCGGCGTCGGGGCCCGGGCCGGTTGTCTGATCGGTCACAGGGGGCACAGGGAACAGGCGTCGCATGCCGTGCAGTGTTCCACGCACCCGCCCCCCGAACCGCCCCACCATGACCCCTCCCAGCCCACCCAGCCGCACCAGCCGCCCCTCCACACCCCCGCGCAGCGACACGGCACAGCGGCACCCGTCCCCGAACAGGGCCTACCATGGACCCCCGTGTCGTCCTCCTCCCCCGCCCCCGGTTCCGCCCCCTCCGGCCGCCCCCTGATAGCCGGGACGGCGTCCGCGTCCGCCCCGCTGTCCCTGTGCGCCCGCGAGCCGCACGTCCCCGCGGACCGCCTGGTCGCCGAGATGGTGCCCCCGCCCCGCTTCGACTCGGTCCGCTTCAGCACGTACATCCCGGACCCGAACCAGCCCAGCCAGAGCGAGGCCGTACGGGTCCTGGCGGACTTCGCGACCGGACTGGGCGGGGCCCCCGCGGCCACCGGCAGGCGAGGCTTCTTCGGCCTCGGCCGGAGCAGGACCCCGAAGCCCCCCGCCGGCCCCCGAGGCGTCTACCTCGACGGCGGCTACGGCGTCGGCAAGACCCACCTGCTGGCCTCCCTGTGGCACGCCACCCCGGCGGAGCCGGAGCGCAAGGCGTTCGGCACCTTCGTGGAGCTGACCAACCTCGTCGGCGCCCTGGGCTTCCAGCAGACCGTGCAGACCCTCTCCGGGCACCGCCTCCTGTGCATCGACGAGTTCGAGCTCGACGATCCCGGCGACACCGTCCTCGTCTCCAGCCTGCTCGCCCGGCTCGTCGAGGCGGGCGTGGCGCTCGCCGCCACCTCCAACACGCTGCCGGGCAAACTCGGCGAGGGCCGCTTCGCCGCGGCCGACTTCCTGCGCGAGATCCAGGGACTGTCCGCTCACTTCCGCGCTCTGCGCATCGACGGTGAGGACTACCGCCACCGCGGCCTGCCCGAGGCGCCGGCGCCGTACTCCGACGAGCAGGTGACCCGCGCGGCGCAGGCCGCCGAGGGCGCTTCCCTGGACGACTTCCCCGCGCTCCTCGACCACCTCGCCCGCGTCCACCCCAGCCGCTACGGCGCCCTGACCGACGGCGTCGCGGCCGTGTGCCTCACCGGGGTGCGCCCGGTGCCGGACCAGTCGACGGCGCTTCGCCTCGTGGTCCTCGCGGACCGGCTCTACGACCGTGAGGTGCCCGTCCTGGCCTCCGGGCTGCCCTTCGACCGGCTCTTCAGCGAGGAGATGCTGAAGGGCGGGTACCGCAAGAAGTACTTCCGTGCGATCTCCCGGCTCACCGCGCTGGCCCGGGACGCGGCACGGCTCGTCGACACGCCCTGAGAAGAGCCTGTTCTCGCCATCCCAGCGCGCTTTTCGGGCTCTCTCCAGCTCGTAACTCCACGTTAACCCTGCAAAGCTCTTTGCAGGGTTAACGTGTTTCTTGACCGGGCATTGACCATGCGTTGGCAGTGCCTTGACCATGCTTCGCCGTGCGCTGACCACGCATCGGCCCACGCCACGGGCGTGAACTGCCTGGAGGGGGGCGTATGTTACGAGGCACGACGGCCCGGGCCGTGGTCTCGCTCCTCGCCGGCGTCCTGACCGCCCTGGTGGCGTTCGCGCCCAGCACACCCTTCGCATCCGCGCATACGAGCCGTGACGCCGTGGCCAACGCCCACCCCGGAACCACCCTCTCCGGTACGGCGTCGCACGACGAGACCGTCACCTGTCACGACGTCGGCCCGTCGGGAAACCCGACCAGTTCGCCGCGCGTCCGCGACCGGCACCGCACCCCCACCGCACCCCAGCCCGACGCCTTCGAGCGCCCGTTCCTGCGACAGCGCGGCCCCGCGGTCCCCGACCTCGACACGTCGGTCCGTGCGACCGGGCACCGGCCGAGATCCGCGCCGGACCACTCTCCGGCGGCACTTCAGGTCTTCCGCTGCTGAGGGCACACGACACCCCCACCGCTGTTGTCCTGCCCATCCGACGCGCCCCCACCGCGCGCCAGGAGGAATCACCCCATCATGCAGCCCCTCATCGACAACGCCCGCACGTTCGGACAGCGCCCTGAGGAGTTCGCCGGGCACGCCGAAGGCCAGTCGCCCGAAGTCCTGTTCATCACCTGCTCCGACTCCCGGGTCGTACCGGCCCTGATCACGGGCGCCCGGCCCGGCCAGCTCTTCGAGCTGCGCACCGCGGGCAACATCGTCCCGCCCCACGAGGGCGAGCGCCCCTGTAGCGAGGCGGCCACCATCGAGTACGCCGTGGAAGTGCTCGGCGTCACCGACATCGTGGTCTGCGGCCACTCCCACTGCGGCGCCGTCGGCGCCCTGGTACGCGGCGACGACCTGAGCGCCGTACCCGCCGTGCGCGACTGGCTGGCGCACGCCGCGGACGCGCCGAAGCCGTGCGACCCCAGCGACCCGACGGTCGCCGAGGCCGTACAGCACCACGTCCTGGCACAACTGCTGCGGCTGCGCTCCTACCCCTGTGTCGAACAGCGGCTGACGGACGGACGGCTGCGGACGCACGGCTGGTACTACGAGGTCCACACCGGGGTCGTACGCGCACACCACGCGGACACCGACACGTTCGAGACCCTGTGAGCGCCGACATGAACGCCATATCCGGGAACGGCCGGAAGTTCCCCCATCTGCGGGCGGACTTCACCGCCTCGCTCGTCGTGTTCCTGGTCGCCCTCCCGCTGTGCGTCGGCGTCGCCGTCGCCTCCGGCGTGCCCGCCGAACTCGGCCTCGTCACCGGCATCGTGGGCGGCATCGTCACCGGATTCCTGCCGGGCAGCAGCCTCCAGGTGTCCGGTCCGGCCGCCGGCCTCACCGTGCTGGTCTTCGGCGCGGTCGACGCGTACGGGCTGCCCGCGCTCGGCGTGATCGTGCTGGCCGCCGGTCTGATCCAGCTCGCGATGGGCGCCCTGAAGCTGGGGCGCTGGTTCCGGGCGATCTCCCTCTCGGTCGTCGAGGGCATGCTGGCCGGCATCGGCCTCGTACTCATCGCCGGCCAGCTGTACTCGGCGGCCGGTCTCGAGGCGCCCGCCTCCGGGATCGACAAGCTGACCGGGCTGCCCGGGGCCGCCGCCGACGCGCTGGGCAGCACCGAGGCGCTCACCTCACTCGCCCTCGGCGCCGGCACCATCGCGGTGATGGTGCTGTGGAAGCGGCTGCCGAAGCGGGTACGGACCGTGCCGGGCGCGCTGGCCGCGGTCGGCCTGGCCACGGCGGTCACGGCGGTCTTCGGGCTGTCGGTGGCGACCGTCGAGGTGAACGGCCTGCTGGACTCCATCCAGCCGCCCGGCGCCGACGCCTTCGGCGAGCTGGTGAACGTGGGCGTCCTCGGCACGATCGTCGCCTTCACCCTGATCGCCTCGGCGGAGAGCCTGTTCAGCGCCGCCGCGGTGGACCGGCTGCACAACGGCCCGCGCACCGAGTACAACAAGGAGCTGATGGCGCAGGGCGCGGGCAACACGGTGTGCGGTCTGCTCGGCGCGCTGCCGATGACCGCCGTGATCGTGCGCAGCTCCGCCAACGTCGGCGCGGGCGCGCGGACCAAGGCGTCCCGGGTGCTGCACGGTGTGTGGCTGCTGCTGTTCGCCGCGCTGCTGCCGTCCGCGCTGGCGCTGATCCCGCTGCCGGCGCTGGCCGGCATCCTGGTCCACGCGGGCTGGAAGCTGATCCCGTTCCGCGGCATCGTGTCGCTGTGGCGGGGGCACCGGGGCGAGGCGCTGATCCTGGTGGTCACGGCCGTGTCGATCGTCGCGGTGAACATGTTCGAGGGCGTGCTGATCGGTCTGGCGCTGTCCGTGGCCAAGACCGCCTGGGAGGCCTCCCACCTCAAACTGGAGATCGTCGACAAGGGCGCCGGCCCCATCCAGGCGCACCTGTCGGGCAACGCGACCTTCCTGCGGCTGCCGAAGATCCTGGAGAGCCTGGAGGCGCTGCCGCAGGACCGCCCGGTCGAGCTGGACCTGTCCGGGCTGCACCACCTGGACCACGCCTGCCGCACCGCCCTGGAGAACTGGGCCGAGCGGCACAGCGCCATCGGCACGGACCCGGTGAAGGTCACCGAGCCGATGACGGCGACCGTGTAGTCACACCCGTACGGTCTCGCCGGTGGTCCCTGGCGGCCACCGGTGACGGCGCCCGGCCCGGGGCACGGCCTCGGACCGGGCGTCCGGCACGCCGTGACGAAAGCCCATGACCTGGCGACCGGAGACGAGAGCCCGTGGCCCGGCGACCGGTGACCAGTGACACGAGCTACGCGCGTGGTTCCCGGTATTACCGGCAGATGATAGACACGGCGGGGTCACAGTCCTGTCCGCCAGCAGGAAGGTCGCCCCATGTCCGCAACCCGACGCCAGGTACTCGCCCGCACAGGAGCCCTCGGCGCAGGCATCGCCTTCACCGGAACCCTCTCCGAACTCTTCGCCGGTACCGCCGCCGCCCAGGCCGCGGGCCACACCGGCTACGGCCCCCTGGTACCCGACCCCGACGGCCTGCTCGACCTGCCCAGAGGATTCCGCTACCGGGTGCTGTCCCGCGAGGGCGACGAGCTGCGCTCCGGCGAGGGCCCGGTCCCGTCCAACCACGACGGCATGGCGGCCTTCGCCGCGCGTTCCGGAGGCCGTCACGGGGGCCGCCGCGGCGGCGTCCATCTCGTGCGCAACCACGAGAACCGCGCCGACCCCAGGATCCCCGTCCCCACGGTCGAGGGACTGACGTACGACCCGGAGGGCAAGGGCGGCTGTACGGCCCTGACCCTGGACTCCCGGGGCCACGTCCGGGACGAGCGGGTCGCGATCGCCGGTACGGCGGTGAACTGCGCGGGCGGGCCCACCCCGTGGGACACCTGGCTGACCTGCGAGGAGACCGAGGACAAGGCCGGCACCAACGGCTACACCAAGGACCACGGCTTCATCTTCGAGGTCGACCCGGCCGATCCGCACCGCACCGGCGCGGTGCCGCTGACCGCGATGGGCCGCTTCCAGCACGAGGCGGTCGCCGTGGACCCGCGGCGGGGCGTCGTCTACGAGACGGAGGACGCGTTCGAGCGGCCGTTCGGTCTCTTCTACCGGTTCCTGCCCGAGAAGCCGCTGGGCGGCACCGGCTCGCTGCGGGCGGGCGGCCGGCTCCAGGCGATGCGGGTGCCCGGCGTGCCCGACCTCTCCTCGATCCAGGAGACGGGCGCCTGCTTCGACGGCGTCGAGTGGGTGGACGTTCCCGACCCGCTGGCCACCGGGACGCCCATCCGGCACCAGGACTTCGGCCGGGGCGGCATCACCCACGCGCAGAAGCTGGAGGGCTGCTACTGGGGCGGGCGCAGCGTGTACTTCGTGTCGTCCTTCGCCCGCAGCGCGGAGGGTTCGGCGGGCGACCACTACGGGCAGATCTGGCGCTACGACCCCGAGCGGCGCCGGCTGACCCTGGTGATCGTCTTCGGCCCGGACACCGACGTCCAGCTCCCCGGCGAGTCCCCCGACAACATCTGCCTGGCCCCCAGCGGCGGCCTCATGGTCTGCGAGGACGGCAACGGCGCCCAGCACGTCTACGGCGTGACCAGGCGCGGCGAGGTGTACGCGATGGCCCGCGGCGCGCAGAACATCGGGACACCGGACGACCCGGAGTGGGGTGAGTTCGCCGGTGTCGCCTTCTCCCCCGACGGCGACACCATGTACGTCAACTGCTACACGCCCGGGACGACGTTCGCGGTGACGGGCCCCTGGCGCGGGTAGCGCGCGCCTGCCAGGGGGCGGGCGCACCGCCCGGTCACTGAAGCCGTCCCTCCTGGGTACTCGGCGCCGTATGACGGAGAAAGCGCAGGTCAACGGCTCGTACTGGCTTCAGACGGCACCGGGCGGTGCGCCGCGCCCCGCCCTCGCGGAGGACCTCGACGTCGACGTCGCCGTGATCGGCGCCGGCGTCGCCGGGCTCAGCGCGGCCTGGGAACTGGCGCGGGCCGGGCGCGGTGTGGCGGTGCTGGAGGCCGGTCGGGTCGCCGCCGGCGTCACCGGCCACACCAGCGCCAAGCTGACCGCCCAGCACACGCTGATCTACGACAAGCTGCGTCGCACCCGGGGCCCCGAGGGCGCCCGCCTGTACGCCCGCTCGCAGACCGAGGCGATCGAGCGTGCCGCCGGGATCGTGGCCGAGCTGGGCATCGACTGCGACTGGGAGACCCGCAGCGCGTACACCTATGTCTGCGACGCGGGCCGCGTGGACGAGTTGCGGGCCGAGGCGGCCGCCGCGAAGGAGGCGGGGCTGCCGGCGTCGTTCGTGACGGAGACGGGGCTGCCGTTCCCGGTCGCGGGCGCGGTCGAGGTGACCGGGCAGGCCCAGTTCCATCCGCGCAAGTACCTGCTGGCCCTCGCCGACGACCTGGAGGCGCACGGCGGGCGGATCTTCGAGAACACCACCGTCCACGGCCTGGACGAGGGCGAGCCGTGCCGCGTGTCGACCGGGGCGGGCGCGACGGTGACCGCCCGGGACGTGGTGGTCGCCACCCACTACCCGATCTTCGACCGCGCTCTCCTCTTCGCCCGCCTCTCCCCCCGCCGGGAACTGGTCGTCGCCGGGAGCATCGAGGCGGACCGCGATGTCGACGGCATGTACATCACGCCGGACGAGAACACCCGCTCGGTCCGTACGGCCCCCCTGGACGGTGCGGGCGACGCCGCGGGCCGCCGGCTGCTGGTCGTCACCGGGGAGCACTTCACGCCCGGCACGGGCGACACCCGGGAGCGCTTCGACCGCCTGTCCGCCTGGGCCGGCGAGCATTTCCCCGGCGCCGACCTCACCTACGCCTGGGCCACGCAGGACATCGACCCCACGGACACCGTGCCGATGGTGGGCCCGCTGCACCCCGGCGCGCACCACACGTACGTCGCCACGGGCTTCGGCGGCTGGGGGCTGAGCGGCGGCATGATGGCGGGCCGGCTGCTCACCGCGCAGATCACCGGCGAGGAGTGCGCGTGGAGCGAACTGTACGATCCGCGCCGGCTGCGCACGGCGGTGCGTGAGGCCCCGGCCTTCCTCAAGACGCAGGCCGAGGTCGCCCGCCACTTCGTCGGCGACCGGCTGCGGCCCGCGCCGCCGGTGGACGCCCTGCCGCCGGGCGAGGGTGCCGTCGTACGGGCGGGCGGTGACCGGCTGGCGGTCTACCGGGACGAGGCGGGCGCGCTGCACGCCGTCTCACCGCGTTGCACCCACCTCGGCTGCCTGGTCAACTTCAACGCGGCGGAACGCGCCTGGGAGTGCCCCTGCCACGGCTCCCGCTTCGGCACGGACGGCAAGGTGATCGAGGGCCCGGCGACGAAGCCGCTGGAGCAGCGGGACATCTGACCGCTCCTGAACCCCGTTCTGAGCCGGGAGGGTGACCCCGCAGGCACGTCGCACCTCATGGTCGTACATACAGAACAGCACACTCATACGTTCGTACGGTGATCACTCTCGTACGACGCGCAGCCGTTCTGGGTGCCCTGGGCGCCACCCTCGCCGCCTGCGGGACCGCCACCGAGGCCCCGCGGGCCCCCCGCCCGGCGCCGACCGCGTCCGCCGCCGCCCCTTCGGAGCCGGCCCCGTCCCGGCCTCCGACACTGGCCCCCGGCCCCGCCGGTCTGACCCCCGTCTTCGAGCACGGCCCGCGCGCCCGGGAGAAGACGGTCGCCCTCACCTTCGACGCCGACATGACCGCCGACCAGGGGCCGCGGGCGGCGGCGGGCGAACGGTTCGACAACCCGCGGCTGATCGCGACCCTGCGGAAGCTGAAGGTGCCGGCCACGGTGTTCATGACCGGCCGGTGGGCCGAGGAGTACCCGGACGAGGCCCGGTCCATCGGCCGGGACCCCCGGTTCGAGATCGCCAACCACTCCTACAGCCACTACGCCTACACCGATGACTGCTACGGCCTGCCGACCGTGCCGAAGGAGCGGATGCGGTCGGACGTGGAGCGGGCCTACACGGCGTTCGAGAAGGCCGGGGTACGGAACGCGATGCCGTACTTCCGTTTCCCCGGCGGCTGTTACGACAAGGCGGCGCTCGAGGAGCTGACCGCCACCGGTGTCACCGCCGTGCAGTGGGACGTGGTGAGCGGGGACGCGTTCGCGACGGACGCGGACGCGGTGGCCCGGCAGGTGCTGGACGGGGTGCGGCCGGGGTCGGTCGTCGTCATGCACTGCACCCGCAGCGCCGCCCCGGTGACCGAGGAGGTGGTGCGGACGGTCGTGCCCGAGCTGCGCCGCCGGGGCTACCGCTTCGTGAAGGTCTCGGAGCTGATCGGCGCCTCGGACGGCGGCCGCTGACGGGCCTACGCTGGAGGAATGAGCAGCGACGACGACCCCGGTCCGAACGACTACTGTCTGATCGACGCGACCCGCCCGCCCAAGGCCGACGGCCCGCCGTACGCCGAGTGCGTCCTGTGCCGGGAGCCGACGGAGTACCCCGAGTCGTACAAGGGCATCACCTTCTGCCCGGTCTGCGAGTGGCAGGAGGCCCAGCGCACGGCCTGCTCAGGCTGATCTGCGCGAGCTGAGCGCACAGGCCACGGCGGCCGCGGCCGCGGTGACCGAGGCCGCCACGGCCAGCGGGAGCAGCGGCAGCGGTACCGTGCCGGACTTCGACCCGGTGACCAGACCACTGACCGCCGCCCGCGCCGGGGAGCCCGACGCCACCAGCGCCAGGAGGGCCGCGAGCAGCAGCGCGGGGACCGCGCGGCCGGGCGAGCGCAGCAACGGCCAGGCGGTGAGGGCGCCGACGGCGGTGCCGAGCAGGGCGCACACCAGGGCGGCGAGCAGTCCGGCGCCGCCCGCCGGGAGCGGGGGCACGCGCGTGCCGTGGTCCGTGCTCACCGGGTCGCTGATCAGTGTCACGACGACGGTGGCCGCCGTACCCAGTACGACCGCGGCGGCGAGCGCCACCAGCAGACCGGCCAGGTGGGCACGCGCGGGTCCGCGCGCCGCCGACACACACGCCCGGGCGCCGGGCGGCTCCCCGGTGACGCAGATCCGCACCAGCCAGGCGGCGACCGGCAGCAGCATGGCAGCCGCCCAGCCCAGTGAGTCGAGCACCGGCTGCCCGCCCCGCACACCGATGCCGAGCGCGGCGGCGTACAGGATGACGGGCGGGAGCCAGCGCTGGGAGCGCAGCAGGAGGGCGGCCTGGTAGCGGAGCAGGGCGGTCATCGCGGGCCTTCCTGGGCGTGCACGCTCACCACGTGCCAGGGCGGCCGGGCGGTCAGAAGCGTACGCAGCAGGACGTCGGAGTGGGAGGCGGGGACAGTGAGGGAGTAGGAGCCGGGGCGGCTTTCCTCGGCGGCGGCGATCCGCAGCGCGCCGGCGGGCAGGGCGTCGCCGGGCGGTCCCTGCACCCGGACGACGACGCGCGGCCCGTCCGGTACCCCGAGGTGTTCGGTACGGCGGTGGAGGGTGCCGTCGCGCACGGTGTACGCGGCGCCCTGCGCGTCGGCCAGACGGCGCGGGTCGTGGTCGACGAAGACGACGGCACCGCCGGACGCCGTACGCTCGGCGACCGCCCGTTCCAACTCGCCCCGGGCTTCGGCGTCGAGCCCGGTCCAGGCCTCGTCGAGCACGAGCAGCTCCGGTTCGGCGAGCAGGGCCTGCGCCACGGCCACCTTCTGGCTGGTGCCCTTGGACAGCCGGGCCAGCGGAGTGGAGGCGTACCCGGCGGCCCCCAGCCGCTCCAGCCACTGCCCGGCCGCACGGGCCGCCGCACGGCGGGACAGCCCGTGCACGGTGCCGAGATGGGTGAGGTAGGCGGCGGCGGTGAAGGGCAGGGCGGGCGGGAAGCGCTCGGGGACGTAGGCCGTGCGCGGACGGCCGGTGACCCGGCCCTCGGTGGGGGCGTCGATCCCGGCGAGCAGACGCAGCAGGGTCGACTTGCCGGTGCCGTTGGTGCCTTCGACGCGGACGAGGGTGCCGGGCGTCACGTCCAGGTCGACGCCGCGCAGGACCCAGGGCCCGCGCATGCCGTACCTACGGCCGACGCCGTCGAGTCGCAGCTCGCGTTGCATGGGGTCATCCTCTCGCGTCGCGTGCGTGGCTTGGCAGACTGGTGGGCGTGAGCAACGATCCGACGACACCCGTCCCCGACAGTCCGTCCGTCCGCGACAGTCCGTCTGTTCCCGACAGTCCGTCCGTCCCGGACAGTCCCTTCCGCCCCGAGCCCGGCGACCGCGACCTCGCGCCGCAGTTCGTGCTGCCGCTGGTCGTACGCATCGAGCGGGCGGCGCCGCCGCCCCGTACCGACGCGCTGGAGACGGCCGCCCGGGCGGTGCTGGTGATGCTCGGAGACGAGCGGTCGGCCGGCGACGGCGAGTGGGCGCGGGCGATGCGGGACTGGCAGGACGCGCGCATCCGCAAGGTCGTACGGCGGGCGCGCGGCGCCGAGTGGCGGCGGGCCGAGGCGCTGCCCGGCGTCACGGTCACCGGGAAGACGGCCGAGGTGCGGGTCTTCCCGCCGGTCCCGCTGGACGGCTGGCCCAAGGACCTGGCCCGCCTCCAGGTCTCCGGCACCGACCTCGACGACCCGGAACCGCCGGCCGACGCCGACCCCTGCGCGCCGGTGCTCTGGATGAACCCGGACCTGGACATGTCGGCCGGCAAGGCGATGGCCCAGGCCGGGCACGGCGCGCAGCTCGCCTGGTGGGAGCTGTCGGACGCCGAGCGGGCTGCGTGGCGCGACGCGGGCTTCCCGCTGGCGGTACGCACCGCCGACCCGGCCCGCTGGGGCGGCCTCACCACCGGCGGCCTGCCGGTGGTCCGCGACGCCGGGTACACGGAGATCGCACCGGGGTCGTGCACGGTGGTGGCGGACCACCCGGCGCTGCGGTGAGGCAGGGGCGGCGTCTGTCGGGCCTAAGCAGTGGCGCGCACCAGTAGCGTGCCGATGTGCCCAGGCGCAGGCGAGTCCAGGACGGTCGCCTCGGCCGAGCCGAAGCCGGCTCGGGTCAGCAGCCGCTCTCAAGCGGCCGGGCGGTAACTGTAGCGATAGGTGAACATGGCCTTGCCCGCGAAGCCGCCCTTGTACATGCCCTGCGGCCCGTAGGCGCCGGGGATCGCGGGCGGCTGGGAGAACACGAACACGCCGCCGGGATTGAGGCGTGCGCGCACCAGCGGGAAGAGGGCCACCGGGTTGGTGAACCAGGCAGCGCCGAAGATCGAGTAGACGGCGTCGTACGTGTACTCGCAGGCGGCCAGCCATTCCAGGACTTCTCCGCAGCCGAAGGTGACGCCCGTGTCGGCCCATCGTTCGGTGGTCTTCTTGACCATGGCCGGGGAGAGGTCGACGCCGTGCGCGTCCACGCCGCGCCGGGCCAGATAGGCCAGGGCGCGGCCCGTGCCGCAGCCGATCTCCAACACGCGGCGAGGGGAGCCAAGCAGTTGCGGGCCTGGGCCGTGCCCGGCGTACTGGGTCCAGCAGAAGACAGGTTCGGCATCCGCTGTGAAGGCAAATTCAGCGAAGGTGTCCCACAACTCGGCATCGGCTGCGATGTCGTACGGTACGGGCACTGCGCGTTCCTCCGGGTCTTGTAGGGGGACACGGCCGCCCCGCCCTCCAGGGGAACGGTGAGGGCGGGGGTGACTGTAGCGGGGGTCAGTGGCTGTCTGGCACCTTGTCGTCGCACGGCGAGCAGTTCGCGCCGTCGATGGCCCACAGTTCTTCGTCGACGGCCTATCCCTGGGACTTCAGGAACCCACCCGTGCGAAGACACAGGCCGGCGCTCCGGCACTCGATGAATGAGGCGTGGGCTTGTACCGGCCGCCGTTGTACAGGCGTCACATGCCCCACCAGACGGGTGTGTCGAGGATCAACTGATGCACGCCGATGTCCACGAGCTTGCCGACTTTGAGGTAAACGTCCGGGTTCTCGATGGAACCCATGGCGCCGCAGGATCTGCACCTTCTGCCCGAACTTCAGCGGGTCGGCGTACGGGTCGGGGGTAACATCTGGAGACATCACGACCTTGCCCCTCCTAGCAGCTTTGTCACTGACAGAGCAGGGGGCACGACCGGTCCTGCGTGAGGCTCTGCCGGAGCCGGCACCGGATGGTGCAGCTGCTGCGGCACTGGCCGAGTCCCAGGACCACCGCGCTCTTCACAGCACGCTTTTCGCTCGCCCCCTCCCGTCCTCGCCCAGTCGAGCGGCCATCGGCTCGACCGACTTACGCTGCCCGTCCGTGAGCAGGTCCCGCAGATAGACCCGCCCCCACCGACGCTGGTCGTTCCTCGCGAACGGCTCGAAACCCTCCGCCGCGAAGTCCAACTCACTACGTACAGCAACAACCTCGTCCGAAGTCACACCCTCTCAACGCAACACCAAGCCAAAAGGAAACGCTCAACACAACCGACCTGACCGAGCCCTACTAGGCGTCGTCACCACAGCGTCGGCTCGGCCGGGGGGGGCTCCGCCGTGACGGTCAGTCCGAGTCCGGGCGGGAGTGTTCCGCAAGGCTGAGCAGCAGGTGCGCCGATTCCGGGTGGTAGTGATCTGAGTGGGCGCCCACCGGATTGAGCCGACTGCTGCGGTACCGCCAACTCGCGTCGACGTTGACGAAGGCGTGGTCCAGCGACCGGCGCGGATAGGGAGTGTCAGCCCGCAGCAGTCGTGTCGACCAGACGTCGTGAGGAGCGAGCCCAGGCGGAGGAGTGGCCAACAGCCGCATCCCCGAGTGCCCGATTCCCGGGGCCTTCTCACCCAGCAGGTGCCAGAAGCCGGTGGCCCGGTCGTACCGGGAGTGAGTGAACACCAGAGGCCCGCCCACCGGAGAGGCGTGCCCCATCGGTCCGGGCCGCAGCCGGTGGAAAACCGTATCGAACGCGGTCCGCGGAGCCGCCATCTGGAACACGGTCAACGAGTCCACCGTAAACGGCAGCGAGGGATGGGTCGCGGTGCTCCAGCCCAGGGCCCCCCCGCGCTCGGCCTCCGCCTCCGCGGCCCAGGTCACTGCCTCGCACAGGAAACGTCCGCCGAAGGAGTGCCCGACCAGATGGAGGTACTGACCACCCCTGGTGCGCAGGGTGCCCTCCGCCGGGTCACCGCGCTCGGCGTGCAGATAACCGAGCAGATGACCCAGGATGTGCGGGGCGTAGCCCTCCTCACCGGTGCTCATCGCGTGCGCCCGTTCCCGGATCCGCTCGTATCCGCCCCTGGTGAGCGGCGAGGAGGACGGCCAGCGCACCACCACGGTCCACGGCGCGAAGCCCGCCCGCAGCCGCGGGTAGAGCGCCTCGCGGGCCGTCTGCTGGCGTTCCATGAGGCCCAGCAGCCGCTGGGCGTTGCGCACCGCCGCGCCCGGGCCGGTCTGCCAGCCGTGCACGTACACCAGGATGTCGGTGGCCCACCGCGGCGGGTTCAGCCGGTCCGCCAGATGACGCCTCAGGCGGTCGGCGCGGACCGGTTCGCGGGTCTCGCCGTGCAGCAGCCAGCCGTCGGTGTCCAGGTCAACGGTGACGATGCCGTCGGCGGGCGGGACGGCCGACGGCCGACGGGCAGGCCAGCGCAGCAGGCGCCGTGTCCTCGGGGACGGGGTCATGAACCGATCGTTCCTTCCTGCGGTGACGTGCCGACGCGGCTGTCCAGCCCACAGACCAGGCCGTAGGCCAGCGCTAGTGGGTTCCGGTAGGTGGCGGCGAACCACCGCACGGTCTCCAGTAGAGCGAGACCAGCGGTCAATCCCTCGTCCAGGTAACAGGTGAGGAAGCGGAGGGCGAACTCGGCGCCGAACACCTGGGGCATGGCGATTTGCGGGGCTAGGCAGTTTCGTTTGGATCAGTCGGTCGTTGGTCTGGGTGTGCCGTTGACTGACGCGCAGTGGGCGCGGATCGAGCCGTTACTTCCGGACCGGACACCGAAGCGGGGTGGCCGCTGGCGCGATCA
>NZ_JARVKY010000001.1 GCF_029813785.1 Streptomyces sp. DH41 | reverse complement strand
TTGAGGGGTTAAGGCTCCCAGTAGACGACTGGGTTGATAGGCCGGATCTGGAAGCACCGCAAGGTGTGGAGGTGACCGGTACTAATAGGCCGAGGGCTTGTCCTCAGTTGCTCGCGTCCACTGTGTTGGTTCTGAAACCACGAACAATCCCATCCCATGGTCACGGGGTGGCTGGTTGTCTGTTTCATAGTGTTTCGGTGGTCATAGCGTAGGGGAAACGCCCGGTTACATTTCGAACCCGGAAGCTAAGCCTTACAGCGCCGATGGTACTGCAGGGGGGACCCTGTGGGAGAGTAGGACGCCGCCGAACAATCATTGCGAGAAAACCCCGCACCGGGAACGGTGCGGGGTTTTCTGCGTTTGGGGCCAATGAGGGTCGCAACGAGACCGGTCGGCCCCGCGTCCCCCATGCGGCCTGCCGACCGGTTACAAGCGTCCCGCCGCCTTCAGCTCCAGGTAGGTGTCGGCCAGTGCCGGGGCCAGCTCGTCAGGAGTCGCGTCGACGATCACCACGCCGTGCCGGCGGAGCTGGTCCGCGGTGCGGTGACGTTCCGACTGGGCCCGCGCTGCCGCTGCGGCCTCGTAGACCGCGTCCGTGTTTCCGCGGGCCCGGGCCATCCGGGAGATGTGCGGATCCGCCACCGACGCCAGGACGACGGTGTGGCGCTGAGTCAGTCGCGGAAGGACGGGGAGCAACCCCTCCTCGATCGGAGCGGCGTCGAGCGTTGTGAGCAGCACGATCAGGGAACGGCGAGGGGCCGACCGGAGGGCGGTGGCGGTAAGGCCACGTGCGTCTGTCTCCACCAACTCCGGTTCCAGGGGCGCCATCGCGTTGACAAGAGAAGGCAGCACGTTGCCGGCCGTGCGGCCCTGGACGAGGGCCCGCACCCGACGGTCGTACGCGAGGAGATCGACGCGGTCTCCGGCGCGGGAGGCGAGGGCGGCCAGAAGCAGGGCGGCGTCCATGGACGCGTCAAGGCGGGGCGCGTCGCCCACACGGCCGGCCGACGTGCGGCCGGTGTCGAGAACGAGCAGGATGTGGCGGTCTCGTTCGGGCCGCCACGTGCGTACGGCGACGGTGGACTGGCGGGCTGTCGCGCGCCAGTCGATGGAACGGGTGTCGTCGCCGGGAACGTACTCGCGCAGACTGTCGAACTCCGTGCCCTGCCCGCGGATGAGCACGCTGGTGCGGCCGTCGAGTTCACGCAGGCGGGACAGCTTCGAGGGGAGGTGCTTGCGGCTGGTGAACGGAGGCAGGACACGCACCGCCCAGGGGACCCTGTGGGCGGCCTGGCGGGCGAAGAGCCCCAGGGGTCCGTACGAGCGGATCGTGACGCGGTCCGCCTGACGGTCGCCGCGGCGGGTGGGGCGTAGCCGGGTGGTGACGCGACGGCGTTCGCCGGCGGGAACCGACACGCGGTGGCGGGAGGCCGTCGTCTCCGTGCCGGGCTGCCAACTGCTGGGCGGCCAGGCGTCGCGGAGGTGAGCCCGGAGCGGGCGGCTGGACGGGTTGCTGACCGTCAGGGTGACGTCGGCGGTGTCGCCCAGGCGCGTGGAGGTGTCACCGGAGCGGGTCAGGAGCAGGCGTCGTACCGGGGCGGCCAGGGCGAAGTCGCAGGCGCAGGCCGCGGCCAGCGGGGCATTGACCGCGAGGAAACCCGTCCAGCTGGGGTCCCAGATACCGATCGGGACGGAGCCGATGGCCGCGAGGAGAGCGGCGCGTCCGGTGAGCGCCATCAGCGGGGCACGGGGACGTGGGCGAGGATCGCGTTGATCACGGAGTCCGTGGTCACGCCCTCCATCTCGGCCTCCGGGCGGAGCTGGACGCGGTGCCGGAGAGTGGGGAGAGCCAGGGCCTTCACGTCGTCCGGAGTGACGTAGTCGCGGCCCGTCAGCCAGGCCCACGCGCGGGCCGTGGAGAGCAGCGCCGTGGCACCGCGGGGCGAGACCCCGAGAGTGAGGGACGGCGAATCGCGGGTGGCGCGGCAGATGTCGACGACGTAGGCCGTGATCTCGGGGGAGATCGTTGTGCTGGCCACCTCGGCGCGGGCTGCCTCCAGGTCGGCGGCGTTCGCCACGGGGCGTACGCCGGCGGCGCGCAGGTCGCGCGGGTCGAAGCCCGAGGCGTGGCGGGTGAGGACGTCGATCTCGTCCTGCCGGGAGGGGAGCGGGACGGTGAGCTTGAGGAGGAAGCGGTCCAGCTGGGCTTCCGGGAGGGGGTAGGTGCCCTCGTACTCCACCGGGTTCTGGGTCGCCGCGACCAGGAACGGCTCGGGGAGCGGGCGGGGCGTGCCGTCGACCGTGACCTGGCGCTCCTCCATGGCTTCGAGGAGGGACGACTGGGTCTTCGGGGGCGTGCGGTTGATCTCGTCGGCGAGGAGCAGATTGGTGAAGGCCGGACCGGGCTGGAAGGAGAACTCGGCGGTGCGTGCGTCGTACACCAGCGAGCCGGTGACATCGCTCGGCATCAGGTCGGGCGTGAACTGGACGCGCTTGGTGTCGAGCTCGGTGGCGGCCGCCAGGGCGCGCACGAGGAGGGTCTTGGCGACTCCTGGGACGCCTTCGAGGAGGACGTGGCCGCGGCAGAGAAGCGCCACGACGAGACCGGTGACGGCGGCGTCCTGGCCGACCACGGCCTTGGCGATCTCGGCGCGCAGGGCCTCCAGGGCGGCGCGGGCGTCGCCCTGGTCCCCGGTCTGCCCGGCGTTGTCAGTGGTCGGGTCCATCATGGACGGCGTACCTCTCTTTCGAGGGCGTCGAGTTGGTCGGCGAGGGCGATGAGGGCCGCGTCGTCGCCGGGCGGCGGGCCGAAGAGAAGGGTGTGCGGGGACTGCCCGTCGTGGCGTTCGCCGTGTTCGCCGTGGAGGTGGGCGGACAGCGCGGGGAGCAGGGCCTCGGGCGTGTGCGCCTGGGTGGCGGGGACGCCTACGAGGGGGGCGAGGCGGGTGCGGGTGGCGGAGCGAAGAGCGGTGGCCGCGCGGTCGCGGGCGTCCGCCTTGCGGTAGAGGCGGGCGCGGCCCTCGGCGGTTTCGGAGGCGCGGATCGCCACGGGGAGTTTTTCGGGCACCAGGGGGCCGAGTCGGCGTGCCCGCCACAGGGCCGCGAGGGCGGCGGCGACGAAGAGCTGCAGGGTGCCCCAGAGCCAGCCGGAGGGGAGCAGGTCGAAGAAGCCGCGCTCGTCGTCCGGGGCGGTGGTGTCGGAGACCGAGGGGAGGTACCAGACCAGGTGGTCGCGGGAGCCGAGGAGTTGGAGGGCGAGCGAGGCGTTGCCGTGCTCGTCGAGGTGGTTGTTGTAGAGGATGTCGGGTGCGCCGAGGACGACGGTGTCGCCCGGGGTGCCCTCCTGGGCGCCCTCTGCGGATGCCTCGGGGATGCGCAGCAGGGTGGCCAGGCGCCGACTGGGGTAGCAGGCGTCGGCTTCGATGTGGGCGCTGCTGTAGCGGATGCCGCCGGTGTCGGCGCTGCCCGCCCGCCGGGCGGCGGGCAGGTCGCAGTCGGGGGCCAGCGTCGAGTCGAGGCTGAGCGCGGGATCGGCGGTGACGCCGGGGGCGAGGCGTTCGACGGCGGGACCGCCCGGAGCCACGAGCACGGTACGGCCGCCCGAGCCTTCGGTCGCGGAGCGCAGCCGTGTCTGCTGGTGTTCGGTCAGGAGGTCGGGGACGGCGACCAGGAGGGTGGTGTCGGGGCCGGCCGCGACGCCGGCCTCGTCCAGGGTGGTGACCACGCGCGTGGAAACGCCCCGGTCGGCGAGGAGTTCCGCGACGGCCCGGCTGCCGTACGGGTCGGCGGAGCGCGGGTCGAGTTCGCCGTGCCGGGCGTCGGAGCGGACGACGGCGATCGCGACGGCGCCGACGAGCAGCACGACGAGGGCGAGCGCGATGCCCCGCGTGCGTGTCCACACCTGGCGGGCGGTGGGCGAGACCGAGGTGGTGGGGAGCGTGGCCTCGGTGGTCATCCGGCGGCTCCCTGGCGGGCGTTCGAGTCCGTGCTGTCGGCGTTACTCGTGGTCGTGCTGTCCGCCGGCTGCGGCTTGCCGCGTTCCAGCGCGAGGTCGAGTTCGGTGAGGCGCCGGTACGACTGCTCGGTACCGGGACGGCCGCCGTATGTGACGTCGTCGAAGTCCCGGGCGGCGGCGCGCAGCCCGGCGCCGTGGGCGGGCAGGACACGGCCGGCTTCGGTGGCCGCCTCGTCGGCGGTGCGGCCGGGGCGGATGTCGAGGAGGGCGCGTTCCTCCAGGGCACGGACGACGGCCCGCATGCGTTCCTGGACGGCCTGGTTCCAGTGGCCCTGGGCGGCGTGCGCGTCGGCGGCGGCGCGGTGGTCGGCGGCGCTGCGAGGGCGGTCGTCGAACAGGGCGGGCCCGGAGGCCGCCCGGCGGCGCGGGGTGCCCAGGCGCCACCAGAGGGCGCCCAGCACCGCCACGACGGCCAGGATGACGATGACCAGGCCGAGCGTCCCGCCGGGGGTCGCGGTGGCGGCGCTGCTGAACAGGTCGTCGATCCAGTCCCAGAAGGCGTTCAGGGCGCGCTGGAACCAGCCGGGGTCGTTCTCGTGGTACATCCGCTTGGACAACTCACGCCGCGCGGCCTCCCGCGCGGGGTCGCGCGGGATCGTCACCGGCGGTTCGTCGCCTGAGCGTGACAACGACAGCACGGAGCTGTCGCCGGCCCACGCCGGTGTCCGTACGGCGGCGCGTGACAGCACCTCGGTGAGAACTCCCCCCGCCGGGCTCACCGCATCAGCTCCCCGGGGTGGTGCCGGGCGCGCCGGTGTCCCGGAGACCGGCGGCACGGGCCAGTTCGAGGTCGAGGGCCTCGCGGCGGATTCGCTGGTCGATGTAGAGCAGCACGGTGACGCCCGCCGTGATCGGGAAGGTGATCATGGAGCCGATCACCGAGCCGATGCCGCTGACGATGAGGAACGTCCAGCCGAGGCCCCCGGTGCCCTCCAGGAAGCCGCCGACGCCGTCGCCGCCGAGGGCCGCCGCGAGGAAGGTGAAGGGGATGATGATGATCGACGTGATGACGTACGCGATGATCGTCGCGAGCAGCTGGATGCCGAAGACCCGCCACCAGGAGCCGCGCACCAGCTTTCCGGAGCGGCTCATCGCCTTCTTGACGCCCTGCTTCTCCAGCATCAGCGCGGCGGACGCCAGCGAGAAGCGGACCATGAGCCACACCGCGACGACGCCGGCCGCCAGAACCCCGAGGACGGTCAGGGCCACGCCCGCGTCGCCGCCTCCCGCGACCGCGACGAGGAGACCGGGTGCCATGCCGACCGTGACGATGCCGGCGACGATGAGCAGCAGCAGGACGATCAGGCCGAACAGCTTCGGTACCTGGGGGCGGGCGTCCCGCCAGGCCTCGCCGATGGCCACCGGCCTGCCCAGGACGGCGCGGCTGGTGACGGTCGTCAGCAGGGCGGTGGCCAGGACGGTGCCGATCAGGGAGATCAGGAAGATGACACCCGAGCTGATCGTGGTGTCGGCGAGGGCGTCACCGAGTTCGCTCAGGGTGGCGTCGGGGTCGTTGAGGGCCTCGCTGCTGATGTCGTCCAGGACCAGGCCCTGGAGCAGCACGACGAGGATCTCCGTGAAGACCGCGACGGTCAGCGAGATGCCGAGGACCGTGCGCCAGTAGGTGCGCATGGTGGAGACCGCGCCGTCGAGGATCTCGCCGACGCCGAGCGGGCGGAGCGGGATCACGCCGGGCTTGGCCGCGGGCGGGGGACCGCCCCAGCCGCCTCCCCAGCCGCCGTGCCCACCAGGGGGTCCGTAGCCGCCGTGGCCGCCGCCCTGGCCGCCGTACCCGCCCTGACCGCCGTACCCGCCCGGACCGCCGTACCCGCCTCCGGGGGGCGGTGCGCCCCAGCCCTGGTTCGGCGGTGGGGGAGGCGGGGCCTGGCCGGGGCCGGTGGGCGCGGACCACTGGCCGGGGGGCGGCTGCTCCTTGGACCACTTCGTGCCGGGGCCCGTCGATTCCGCGCCCGGCCGGTCCGCGGGCTGCGCGGGCTGATCGGGGTCGCCGGGGCGGTCGGCGGGTTCGGCGGGGCCGGACGCGCCGGGCTCCCGCCCGTCGGACGGGGCGGATCCGGGCGAGGCCCAGCCCGGAGTGTCGTTCATCGTCGCTCCTTCACGGTGCCCGTCCGCGGTCGCGGCGGCAGGTTGGCAGCCATCGTGCCATGGGGCGGTCGGCCGCGGACCGGGCGCGGTATCGGCTGCGCACCTTCAATAGTCCGTCGGGTAGGGGGCAGACTGGCCGCATGGCTGATCAGTACGCGCAAAGCGGCGACGGCAAGCGGCCGGCCGGCATACCGGCTCTTCGCTGGGAGGAACCTCCCGAGGGTCCGGTGCTGGTCCTGCTGGACCAGACCAGGCTGCCGGCCGAGGAGGTCGAGCTGGTCTGCACGGACGCGTCCGTGCTCGTGGAGGCGATCCGCTCGCTCGCCGTGCGCGGGGCACCGCTGCTCGGCATCGCGGGCGCCTACGGTGTCGCGCTCGCCGCCGCCAGGGGCTTCGAGGTGGAGGAGGCCGCGGCCGCGCTGGCGGGGGCCCGCCCCACCGCGGTGAACCTCGCCGTCGGGGTGGGCCGGGCGCGGGCCGCTCACCAGGCGGTGCTCGCCAGGACCGGTGACACCCGGCAGGCCGCCGCGGCCGCGCTGGCCGCGGCGCGGGCGCTGCACCGGGAGGACGCCGAGGCCAGCGCCCGGATGGCCGCGCACGGACTGGCGCTGCTGGACGAGCTGCTGCCCGCCGGCGGGCACCGTGTCCTCACGCACTGCAACACCGGTTCGCTGGTGTCGGGCGGCGAGGGAACCGCCTTCGCGGTGGCCCTCGCGGCGCACCGGTCGGGACGGCTGCGACGGCTGTGGGTGGACGAAACGCGTCCCTTGCTGCAAGGTGCTCGCCTGACGGCATACGAGGCGGCCCGCCACGACATGGCGTACACCTTGCTCACCGACAACGCGGCCGGTTCGCTGTTCGCGGCGGGTGAGGTGGACGCGGTGCTCATCGGCGCGGACCGCATCGCGGCCGACGGTTCGGTGGCGAACAAGGTGGGGAGCTATCCGCTCGCCGTGCTCGCGAGGTACCACCACGTGCCGTTCATCGTGGTGGCACCGGTCACGACGGTGGATCCGGACACACCGGACGGGGCGTCCATCGAAGTGGAGCAACGCCCCGGATACGAAGTGACCGAGGTCACAGCACCTCAGGTGCCGGTGGCCGGAGCGGGAGGCGGGATTCCGGTGGCACCCCTGGGGACCCAGGCGTACAACCCGGCGTTCGATGTGACCCCGCCCGAACTGGTGACGGCGATCGTCACCGAGGAGGGCGCGGTTTCGCCCGTGACGACCGAGGCTCTCGCGGAGCTGTGTGCCAGGTCACGCCAGGTAACGATTAGCTAATGGGATGATGTCGTTTATGAAGGGACGAGTCCTTGTCGTCGACGACGACACCGCACTGGCCGAGATGCTCGGCATTGTGCTGCGTGGTGAGGGTTTTGAGCCATCTTTCGTAGCCGACGGCGACAAGGCGCTGGCCGCCTTCCGGGAGACCAAGCCGGACCTGGTGCTGCTCGACCTGATGCTGCCCGGTCGGGACGGCATCGAGGTGTGCCGCCTGATCAGGGCGGAGTCGGGGGTGCCGATCGTGATGCTGACGGCGAAGAGTGACACCGTCGATGTCGTGGTGGGTCTGGAGTCGGGCGCCGACGACTACATCGTGAAGCCGTTCAAGCCGAAGGAGTTGGTGGCCCGTATCAGGGCGCGCCTGAGGAGGTCCGAGGAACCGGCACCGGAACAGCTCGCCATAGGCGACCTGGTCATCGACGTGGCCGGTCACTCCGTGAAGCGGGAGGGTCAGTCGATCGCGCTGACGCCGCTGGAGTTCGACCTGCTGGTGGCGCTGGCCCGCAAGCCGTGGCAGGTGTTCACGCGTGAGGTGCTCCTCGAGCAGGTCTGGGGTTACCGGCACGCGGCCGACACCCGGCTGGTCAACGTGCATGTGCAGCGGCTGCGCTCCAAGGTCGAGAAGGACCCGGAGAAGCCGGAGATCGTGGTGACCGTCCGTGGTGTCGGTTACAAGGCCGGACCGAGCTGACATGACCAGGGACAGTGCCGCTTCGGCGCCCGGCCGGTCCGGGGCCCACGCCGGACGGCCTGTCGGCCACACACCCGCCGGCTCCCGCTGGAGCCGGCTGCTGGAGGGCGGGCTGCTGCACGGCGGGGTGCAGGGCAGCCCGGTGCTCCGTCTGCTCATGCGCTGGGTGCGCCGCCCGCTGCTGCCCGTCATGCGGCTGTGGCGGCGCAACATCCAGCTCAAGGTCGTCGTCACCACGCTGCTGATGTCGCTGGGCGTGGTGCTGCTGCTCGGCTTCGTGGTGATCGGGCAGGTCCGCAACGGGCTGCTGGACGCGAAGGTGAAGGCGTCCCAGAGCCAGGCCACCGGCGGGTTCGCGGTGGCCAAGCAGAAGGCCGAAGAGGCGGCCAGCGTGACCGGAGACGACGGCGTGCCCGTGGTGCCCGTGGACGGCCGCCCCCCGCAGAACGTCATCCAGTGGATGAGTGAACTGGTGAAGTCGCTCTCCAGCGGCGGCCAGGGCGCCTTCGACGTGGTCACCCTCCCCATGGGCGGGGAGAGCGGCAGCGGGCGCGGCCCGCGCGCCTCCGGCTTCGTCAACTGGTCGGGCAGCGTGCCCGAGGACCTGCGGGAGCGGATCGACGGCAGCACGGCGGCGGCGCAGAGCTACACCCGGATCGTCTACGACTCCGGCGAGGCGTCGCAGCCCGGCCTGGTCATCGGCAAGCAGGTCAACGACCCGAACGGTGAGCCGTACCAGCTCTACTACCTCTTCCCGCTCACGCAGGAGGAGGAGTCGCTCAGCCTGGTCAGAGGCACGCTGGCGACGGCCGGGCTCTTCGTCGTCGTTCTGCTCGGGGCCATCGCCTGGCTCGTGGTGCGCCAGGTCGTCACGCCCGTACGGATGGCGGCGAGCATCGCGGAGCGGCTGTCCGCCGGGCGGCTGCAGGAACGGATGAAGGTCACCGGCGAGGACGACATCGCGCGGCTCGGCGAGGCCTTCAACAAGATGGCGCAGAACCTGCAGCTGAAGATCTCCCAGCTGGAGGACCTGTCGCGGATGCAGCGGCGGTTCGTCTCCGACGTGTCGCACGAGCTGCGGACGCCGCTGACGACCGTGCGGATGGCCGCCGACGTCATTCATGACGCGCGCGTGGACTTCGATCCGGTGACCGCGCGGTCGGCGGAGTTGCTCGCCGACCAGCTGGACCGGTTCGAGACGCTCCTCGCGGACCTGCTGGAGATCAGCCGCTTCGACGCGGGCGCGGCGGCCCTGGAGGCGGAGCCGATAGACCTCAGGGAGGTCGTACGGCGGGTCGTCGGCGGCGCCGAACCGCTCGCCGAGCGCAAGGGCACGCGGATACGCGTCGTCGGCGACCAGCAGCCCGTCGTCGCCGAGGCGGACGCCCGGCGGGTGGAGCGGGTACTGCGCAACCTCGTCGTCAACGCCGTCGAGCACGGCGAGGGCAACGACGTCGTCGTCAAGCTCGCCGCGGCCGGGGGCGCGGTCGCCGTGGCGGTGCGCGACTACGGCGTCGGCCTCAAGCCGGGCGAGGGCGCCCGGGTCTTCAGCCGCTTCTGGCGGGCCGACCCGGCACGCGCGCGTACCACCGGCGGTACGGGGCTGGGGTTGTCGATCGCCCTGGAGGACGCGCGGCTGCACGGCGGCTGGCTGCAGGCCTGGGGTGAGCCCGGTGGCGGCTCGCAGTTCCGGCTGACGCTGCCCAGGACGGCGGACGAGCCGCTGCGGGGCTCGCCGATACCGCTGGAGCCGACGGACTCGCGGAGCAACCGCGGACTGGGCGACGCCGGCCCCGACGGCGCCGGCCCGCCGCACGGCGCGGACAAGGCGGCCACCGTCCCGGCGCAGGCGTCGGTCGGGCAGGCGCCCCCGGTGTCCGCCCGAGGACCGATTCCGCCGCGGTCGGCGACCGCGGCCCCCACGGCCGATCCGACGGCACTGCCCGGCAACGGCGCGCGCGTGGTGCCGCGGCCCGTGTCGGGAGCCCGGAGGCAGGACGGCGGATCCGAGCCGGAGGCGTCGAGCCGTCCGGACGCCGGTCCGGAGGACTCGAGCAGGCAAGGGGAGGCATCTCGTGGGCGCTGACCGCGAGGGGAGCGGTCGGCGGGGGCCGGCACGCGCGGTGACGTACGCCGTCTGTGGCGTCGTACTGCTGGCGGGGTGTGCGTCCATGCCCGACAGCGGTGACCTGCGGGGCGTGGAGTCGACGCCGCGGCAGGACCCGCAGGTGCGGGTGTTCGCGATGCCGCCGCGGGAGGACGACTCGCCCACGGAGATCGTGCAGGGCTTCCTGGAGGCACTGACCAGCAACGAGCCGCAGTACGAGACGGCGCGCAAGTACCTGACGGGCGAGGCGGCGAAGACCTGGCGGCCGGAGCGGTCCACGACGGTGCTGACGGGTGGCCCGGGCACCGAGTCCGACCACTCCGGAAGCCGCGACGACGCCGACGACTACTCGGTCACGCTGACCGGTACCAGGGTCGCCACGGTGGACGGGCAGCAGTCGTACTCGCCGGCGGACGGCCAGTACCGCGAACCGGTGCACCTCACCCGGGACAACAAGAGCGGCCAGTGGCGCATCGACGACCTGCCGCAGGGCGTCATCATGGGCAAGTCGGACTTCCAGCGCACCTACATGTCCGTCAACAAGTACTACTTCGCCTCGAACACCGCTCCCACCACACAGGCCGGTACGAGCGCGCAGCCGGCGGCCGTCGCCGACCCCGTCTACGTGCGCCGGCTCGTGGACCCCATGACCCAGGTGGTGCGTTCCCTGATCAGCGGGCCGACGGGGCTGCTCGGCCCCGTGGTCAGGTCGAGCTTCCCGCCCGGGACGGCGCTGGCGAAGGACGCCGGCTCGCTGACGCCCGACGATCACAACAAGCTGACGGTGCGGCTCAACGACAGGGCTGCCCGGGCCGGCGAGGACAAGTGCGACGAGATGGCGGCCCAGCTCCTCTTCACGCTGCAGAACCTCACCCCGGTGGTGGACGAGGTCGAGCTGCGCTCGGGCGGTGAGCGACTGTGCTCGCTCACCGAGGACCGGGCCGATGCGGTCGCGACGCGCGGCTCGGCCCAGCGGCCCGACTACCTGTACTTCGTCGACGAGAAGAACCGCCTGGTACGCATCGCCGCGGGCAGTAATGGGACCCGGCCGGAACCCGTGCCCGGGGCGCTGGGCGAGGGCTCGGTGGGCCTGCGGTCGGTGGCGGTGTCGCGGGACGAACACAGTGCGGCCGCGATCGGTCTCGACAACAAGTCGTTGTACGTCGGCTCGCTGGTCCCGGGTGGTTCGCTCGGCGACCCGGTGCTGGTCAGCAAGGGCAAGACGGAGGAGAACCGGCTGACGCCGCCCAGCTGGGACGCGCAGGGCGACCTGTGGATCGCCGACCGCGACCCGGGCGCCCCCCGGCTGCTGCTGCTGAAGGAGGGCGCGGGCGAGCCGTTGGAGGTGCGGACCCCGGGGCTGGACGGGCGGGTCCAGGCCGTGCGGGTGGCGGCCGACGGCGTGCGGATCGCGCTCATCGTGGAGAAGGACGGCAAGCGGTCGCTGCTCATCGGACGGATCGAACGGGACGGGAAGACCGAACGGGACGGGAAGACCGAACGGGACGGGAAGGCCGGCGAGCCCTCCGCGGTCACCGTCGTCGAACTGCGCTCCGCGTCTCCGGAACTGGAGGAGGTCACGGCCATGTCCTGGGCCGGTGACAGCCGGCTCGTGGTGGTCGGGCGCGAGCGCGGGGGCGTCCAGCAGATCGGATACGTCCAGGTCGACGGCTCCACGCCGGAGGCGTCGGTGCCCGCGGCCCTGACCGGGGTGAAGGAGATCGCCGCGACCGAGGACGAGGGGCTGCCGCTGGTGGCGTACTCGGAGGACGTGATCGTGCGGCTGCCGTCCGGGCTGCAGTGGCAGAAGGTGACGGAGGGGACGGCGCCGGTCTACCCCGGGTGAGGCCTGGGGCGTCAGGCTGTTCCGACGCGGGCGTTCACTCGTGTGGGTGATGTGTGGCGATCGGGGTCCGGAGTTTTCCACAGGGAGCCCTCCAGGGTTGTCCACAGGCCTGGTCGAGTCCCGCGGGTGTTGGCACAGTGGTGGCCATGCGGGGATGGTGGCAGGACCTCACGGACCTGGTGCTGCCGGCCGAGTGCGGAGGCTGCGGCACGGCGCGCTCGGTGCTGTGCCCCCGGTGCCGTACGGCCCTGAACGGGGGCGCGCCGCGCCGGGTCCGGCCGGTGCCGGAGCCGCCCGGGCTGCCGGTGGTGCACGCGGCCGCCCGGTACGCGGACGAGGTGCGGGCCGCCCTGCTGGCCCACAAGGAGCGCGGCGTACTGGCTCTCACGGCACCGCTCGGCGCGGCTCTGGCGGGAGCCGTGCGGGCAGCACTCCGGGAGGCGGGGGCGGGTGTCGGCGACACGGGGCCCGTAGGTCGGCGGAGGCCGGTGCTGCTCGTGCCCGTGCCCTCCGCGCGCCGGGCGGTGCGCACGCGCGGGCACGACCCGGCGCGGCGGATCGCCCTCGCGGCGGCGCGGGAGTTGCGGCGGACCGGTGGGTCCGCCCGGGTGCTGGCCGTGCTGCGTCAGCGGCACGCCGTGGCCGATCAGTCGGGACTCGGCGCCCGGCAGCGGCTGGACAATCTCGCCGGCGCGCTGGCAGTGGTCCCCGGCGGTGGCCGGCTGCTGGGCGGGGGTGGGCCGGTCGTCCTCGTCGACGACCTGATGACGACGGGGGCGTCCTTGACGGAGGCGGCGCGTGCCGTGCGCGCGGAGAGGACCGACTCGGCTGAGTGGGGGACGGGGCCGGCCACGTACCGGACGGTGAGATCGGCTGTGTATCCGTCGGCGGCAGGGGAAGGCAGAGAGGAACGGAAGACCGGGCCCCGAATGGCGGGCCCGAACGGAGGCGGTGGCGTGATCAGTGAAGCGATCTGCGCGGCAGTGGTCGCGGCTTCACCAGATTCTTTCGAAATAAACCGGAACTGACTGAGGACTTGCGTCGTTGCAGGTAATGAGAGGTTCAATTCACCGGAACGGAGGTAGGTCGCGGTAGAGGGTGACGACATCCGTCCGGGCGAGATATGTTCGGTTGTGAGGCAAAGCCGCAGGCCACACCTCCCAAATCCGAATGCCGTGCTGCGGGTTTCACCGTCATCACCCGCACTGGTGGAGTGGAGTTCTCGCCCGCGGGGGAGGAGGTGGAAGTCACCGAGTCCGAGGTTCTGGGACAGACCGGAACCTGGTGCGAAAGGGAGATGCTCCGCCATAGAAGCGGAGCGATCCGGGAACGGAGTTCTGCGTGGACATCGTCGTCAAGGGCCGCAAGACCGAGGTGCCCGAGCGGTTCCGGAAGCACGTGGCCGAGAAGCTGAAGCTGGAGAAGATCCAGAAGCTCGATGGCAAGGTGATCAGCCTCGACGTCGAGGTGTCCAAGGAGCCGAACCCCCGGCAGGCCGACCGCTGTGACCGAGTGGAGATCACGCTCCGCTCCCGCGGTCCGGTGATCCGGGCGGAGGCAGCGGCGAGCGACCCGTACGCGGCGCTCGACCTGGCGGCGGAGAAGCTCGGTGCCCGACTGCGCAAGCAGCACGACAAGCGCTTCTCGCGCCGCGGTGCGCGCAGGATCTCGGCAGCCGAGGTCGCCGACCACGTCCCCGGCGCGGCGACGCTCAACGGGAGCGGTGAGGTCGTCCCGCAGGAGAAGCAGGACGGCGTACCCACCAAGAAGATCGGCTCGCTCGAGGTCCAGGGCGACGGCCCGCTCGTCGTCCGCGAGAAGACCCACGTGGCCGCACCGATGTCCCTCGACCAGGCGCTCTACGAGATGGAACTGGTCGGGCACGACTTCTACCTGTTCGTCGACTCCGAGACGAAGGAGCCCAGTGTCGTCTACCGTCGGCACGCCTACGACTACGGCGTCATCCACCTCACCACGGACACGATGGTCACCCAGGCGAACGCTCCCGAGGCGGGCGACGCGCTCGGCGGCTGACGACGCCCGGTGACAGTGGACCGGTGCCCCTGGAGCGCTTGTGCGCCCCCAGGGGCACCGGTGTGCGACGGTGCGCGAGGGTGTGCGACCCCTTCGTGGCCCGCGCGTCACCCCGGCGTCGGCCGGACATGGAATCATGGCGGCAACGGCCCAACCGGTGGGTCGTTGCTCTGGGTTGGCGATGGCTCAGGACCACAGGCCACAGCCTTCAGGGGGAGGAATGATGGCGGACAGTTTCGGACCGATGCGGAGCGAGGGCGTCGACGAGGGGATCGACGACGGCGCTGCCGGCATGGGCCCGGACGCGGGCTCTGTGCGCAAGGAGCCGATCAGGGTCCTGGTCGTGGACGACCACGCCCTGTTCCGCCGCGGCCTGGAGATCGTGCTCGCGGCCGAGGAGGACATCCAGGTCGTCGGGGAGGCCGGTGACGGCGCCGAGGCCGTGGAGAAGGCCGCCGACCTGTTGCCGGACATCGTCCTGATGGATGTGCGGATGCCCAAGCGGGGCGGCATCGAGGCCTGCACCTCCATCAAGGAGGTGGCTCCCAGCGCCAAGATCATCATGTTGACGATCAGCGACGAGGAGGCCGACCTCTACGAGGCGATCAAGGCGGGTGCCACCGGATATCTTCTCAAAGAGATCTCGACGGACGAGGTGGCCACCGCCATTCGCGCCGTGGCCGACGGACAGTCGCAGATCAGTCCGTCCATGGCGTCGAAACTGCTCACCGAGTTCAAGTCGATGATCCAGCGGACCGACGAACGCCGACTGGTACCCGCGCCCCGGCTCACGGACCGTGAGCTGGAGGTCCTCAAGCTCGTCGCCACGGGAATGAACAACCGGGACATCGCCAAGGAACTGTTCATTTCCGAGAACACCGTGAAGAACCACGTGCGCAACATCCTGGAGAAACTGCAGCTGCACTCCAGGATGGAGGCCGTGGTGTACGCGATGCGGGAGAAGATCCTCGAGATTCGGTGACACCTTCCACGACGCCTGTGGCGCCGGCTCCCGTCAGGTGAGCAGACGGGCCAGCTCTCTCGTGAGGGGCTCGCGCAGGTCGGGCGCGTCGACCCGTTCCACGCGTACGTCGGTGCAGCCCACCCAGCCCGCCGCCTCGACCAGGGCCTGGGCCACCGCCGGGGCCGCCTTCGGGCCGTCCAGTGTGACCTGCCTGGCGACCAGAGTGAGTCCCTCGCGCGCCGGGTCCACGCGACCGACGAGCCGGCCGCCGGCCAGGACCGGCATCGCGAAGTAGCCGTGCACCCGCTTCTGCTTGGGCACGTAGGCCTCCAGGCGGTGGGTGAAGCCGAAGATCCGCTCCGTGCGCGCACGCTCCCAGACCAGGGAGTCGAAGGGCGAGAGCAGCGTCGTGCGGTGACGGCCGCGCGGGGGCGCCTGCAGGGCCGCGGGGTCCGCCCAGGCGGGCTTGGACCAGCCCTCCACGGTGACCGGGACCAGGCCCGAGTCGGCGATCACGGCGTCGACCTGCTCGCCCCTGAGCCGGTGGTAGTCCGCGATGTCCGCGCGGGTGCCGACGCCCAGGGACTGGCCGGCCAGGCGGACCAGGCGGCGCAGGCACTCGGCGTCGTCCAGCTCGTCGTGGAGCAGCTCGGCCGGGACCGCGCGCTCGGCCAGGTCGTACACCCTCTTCCAGCCGCGCCGCTCGACGCACACCACCTCGCCGTACATGAGAGCGCGCTCGACGGCGACCTTCGTGCCGGACCAGTCCCACCACTCGCTGGTCCTCTTCGCGCCGCCCAGTTCCGTGGCGGTGAGGGGGCCCTCGGTGCGGAGCTGCTTGACGACCTGGTCGTAGGTGCCGTCGGGGAGGTGGTGGTTCCAGTGCGGGCGGTTGCGGTAGGCGCGGCGGCGGAAGGCGAAGTGGGGCCACTCCTCGATGGGGAGGATGCAGGCGGCGTGGGACCAGTACTCGAAGGCGTGGGTGTCTTCCCAGTAGGCGGCTTCGACGGTTCCGCGGCCGACCGCGCCGAGGCGGGCGTACGGGATGAGTTCGTGGGAGCGGGCGAGGACCGAGATGGTGTCGAGTTGCACCGCGCCCAGGTGCCGGAGGACGCCGCGGACGCCCGCGCGGCGGTCGGGGGCGCCGAGGAAGCCCTGCGCGCGGAGGGCGAGGCGGCGGGCCTCGTCTGCGGACAGTTCCGTGACGGGGGGCGGGAGGGTCGTCATACGTCCGCACGATAGGGGGTGGGTCTGACAGGGGGGCGGCGTTCACAGGGTGCCCGGCGTGGGTGTGGCCCGGGGGCGGGTGCGCGGCCCGGCGGTGCGGGGTGCCTCCCCCAGAGGGGGTACCCCCAGCGCCCACCCGTGCCGCCCTGGGGGTACCTCCCAGGCCGTTCAGGCACTGGGGGAGGCACGACTGCCCGCGGCTACGGCGGCGCGCCGAGTCCCCGCGGCTGCATGGCGCGGCTGTCCGCGGTCAGGGCGCCGGCAGATACGGGGACGTCGAGGGGAGGGAGAGGTCCGAGGGAAGGAGGGAGCCGATCCAGCAGTCGCGGCGTATGCCGTTGTTGTTGATCGCGGAACGCAACGTGCCCTCCATGGTGAAGCCCGCGCGTCGGGCCACCGCGCGGGAGGCCGTGTTGCCGACCTCGGCGCGCCACTCCAGGCGGTCGATCGCCCGGTCGGTGAAGGACCAGCGGGAGACGGCGACGGCGGCTTCGGTGACGTAACCGTGCCCGCGGTGCTCCTTGGCCCCCCAGAAACCGATCTCGCCGACGCCCGGGGAGACCATCGTGACGCCGAGCATGCCCGCCAGTGCGCCGGAGGGGAGGAAGACGCCGAAGGTGAACATCGAGCCGTTCGCCCAGCCGTCGGGGACCACCTGCTCCGTGAAGCCCCGCGCGTGCTCAGGAAGATAGGGCGAGGGGATCGTGGTCCAGCGCTGGATGTCGGGATCCTGGCAGGCGGCGTACACGGAATCGGTGTCCCGGGGGCCGACCGTGCGCAGGACGAGGCGGCCGGTGGTGAGGGCGAGGGGTTCCATCGGCCGATTCTGCGCGGCGGTCGCGGTGGACGCCATCGTTTTGCCGTGCGTGAACAGACGGTCACTTTTCGCGCAATTCGGCGGCGGGCGCGGCACCATCCGCGAAGCCCGGACGTTGAACCCGATGACAGCGGACCGGAAGCTGGATGAAGGAGCACACGGTCCCCGTTACAGCAGGCTCCCGGGGCGGCGGGGTCCTCGCATACGATGGCCGTTGCTCAGTCCGTCACAGGAAAACGACCGTCCCAGGCCCGACCGGCAAGGAGACCAACCCCCGTGTCCGTCCTCTCGAAGATCATGCGTGCAGGCGAAGGCAAGATCCTGCGCAAGCTGCACCGCATCGCGGACCAGGTCAACTCCATCGAAGAGGACTTCGTCGACCTCTCCGACGCCGAGCTGCGGGCCCTCACCGATGAGTACAAGCAGCGCTACGCCGATGGTGAGAGCCTGGACGACCTGCTTCCGGAAGCCTTCGCCACCGTCCGGGAGGCCGCCAAGCGCGTCCTGGGACAGCGGCACTACGACGTGCAGATGATGGGCGGCGCGGCCCTGCACATGGGCTATGTGGCCGAGATGAAGACGGGTGAGGGCAAGACCCTCGTCGGCACGCTGCCCGCCTACCTCAACGCCCTGTCCGGCGACGGCGTGCACATCGTCACGGTCAACGACTACCTGGCCGAGCGCGACTCCGAGATGATGGGCCGCGTCCACAAGTTCCTCGGTCTGAACGTCGGCTGCATTCTCGCCAACCAGACACCGGCCCAGCGCCGTGAGATGTACGGCTGCGACATCACCTACGGCACGAACAACGAGTTCGGGTTCGACTACCTGCGCGACAACATGGCGTGGTCCAAGGACGAACTCGTCCAGCGCGGCCACAACTTCGCCATCGTCGACGAGGTCGACTCCATCCTCGTCGACGAGGCCCGTACGCCGCTGATCATCTCCGGCCCCGCCGACCAGGCCACCAAGTGGTACGGCGACTTCGCCAAGCTGGTCACGCGCCTGAAGAAGGGCGAGGCCGGCAACACCCTCAAGGGCATCGAGGAGACCGGCGACTACGAGGTCGACGAGAAGAAGCGCACCGTCGCCATCCACGAGGCCGGCGTCGCCAAGGTCGAGGACTGGCTGGGCATCGACAATCTCTACGAGTCGGTGAACACCCCGCTGGTCGGCTACCTGAACAACGCCATCAAGGCCAAGGAGCTCTTCAAGAAGGACAAGGACTACGTCGTCATCGACGGCGAAGTCATGATCGTCGACGAGCACACCGGCCGTATCCTCGCCGGCCGCCGCTACAACGAGGGCATGCACCAGGCGATCGAGGCGAAGGAAGGGGTGGACATCAAGGACGAGAACCAGACGCTCGCCACGATCACCCTCCAGAACTTCTTCCGCCTCTACAAGCGCCACGACCACAACGGCAAGGAACAGCCCGGCCTGTCCGGCATGACCGGTACGGCGATGACCGAGGCCGCCGAGTTCCACCAGATCTACAAGCTCGGCGTGGTGCCCATCCCGACCAACCGGCCGATGGTCCGCAAGGACCAGTCGGACCTGATCTACCGCACCGAGGTCGCGAAGTTCGAGGCGGTCGTCGACGACATCGAGGAGAAGCACCGCAAGGGCCAGCCGATCCTCGTCGGCACCACCTCGGTCGAGAAGTCCGAGTACCTCTCGCAGCAGCTCAGCAAGCGCGGTGTCCAGCACGAGGTGCTGAACGCCAAGCAGCACGACCGGGAGGCGACGATCGTCGCCCAGGCGGGCCGCAAGGGCTCGGTGACGGTGGCCACGAACATGGCCGGCCGTGGTACGGACATCAAGCTCGGCGGCAACCCCGAGGACCTCGCCGAGGCGGAGCTGCGCCAGCGCGGCCTCGAGCCCGAGGAGCACATCGAGGAGTGGGCCGCGGCCCTGCCCGCCGCGCTGGAGCGGGCCGAGCAGGCGGTCCAGGCGGAGTTCGACGAGGTCAAGGAGCTCGGCGGTCTCTACGTGCTGGGTACCGAACGGCACGAGTCGCGCCGTATCGACAACCAGCTGCGCGGTCGTTCCGGCCGTCAGGGCGACCCCGGCGAGTCCCGCTTCTACCTCTCCCTGGGCGACGACCTGATGCGGCTGTTCAAGGCCCAGATGGTCGAGCGCGTCATGTCGATGGCGAACGTGCCGGACGACGTGCCGATCGAGAACAAGATGGTCACGCGCGCGATCGCGTCCGCCCAGTCGCAGGTCGAGACGCAGAACTTCGAGACCCGTAAGAACGTCCTGAAGTACGACGAGGTCCTCAACCGGCAGCGCGAGGTCATCTACGGCGAGCGGCGCCGTGTCCTGGAGGGCGAGGACCTGCAGGAGCAGATCCAGCACTTCACGAACGACACGATCGACGCCTACGTGCAGGCCGAGACCGCCGAGGGCTTCCCGGAGGACTGGGACCTCGACCGTCTGTGGGGCGCCTTCAAGCAGCTCTACCCGGTGAAGGTCACCGTCGAGGAGCTGGAGGAGGCGGCCGGCGACCGGGCCGGGCTGACCGCCGACTACATCGCGGAGTCCATCAAGGACGACGTCCAGGAGCAGTACGAGGCGCGTGAGGCGCAGCTCGGCTCCGAGATCATGCGTGAGCTGGAGCGCCGGGTCGTGCTCTCGGTCCTGGACCGCAAGTGGCGCGAGCACCTCTACGAGATGGACTACCTCCAGGAGGGCATCGGCCTGCGCGCGATGGCCCAGAAGGACCCGCTGGTCGAGTACCAGCGCGAGGGCTTCGACATGTTCCAGGCCATGATGGAGGGCATCAAGGAGGAGTCCGTCGGCTACCTGTTCAACCTGGAGGTCCAGGTCGAGCAGCAGGTCGAGGAGGTTCCGGTCGCGGACGCGGCGCCGTCCCTGGAGAAGGGCGCGCAGGACGCGGTCCCGGCCCAGGCGGGCGCTCGTCCCGAGATCCGCGCCAAGGGGCTCGACGCCCCGCAGCGCCGGGACCTGCACTTCTCCGCGCCGACCGTGGACGGCGAGGGCGGTGTCGTCGAGGGTGAGTTCACCACCGACGGCGAGTCCGCGCAGTCCCCGTCCGACGGGCTCACGCGCGCGGAGCGCCGCAAGCAGGCCAAGGGTGGACGACGTCGTAAGAAGTGACGGAGCGGGAGTGACGCTGCGGTGCCCGCGGGCGGCGTAGCGGTGGGAAGGGCCGGTCGCCTCAGGGTGGCCGGCCCTTCGGCCTGTGGTCGGCCACCCCGAGGTGACCGGCCACAGGCTGTCTGCTTCAGGCGAGACGTCCGGCTATCTCCGGCTGGGTTTCGGCCGTCGGCGGTGTCAGTCGTCGGCGGTGTCAGTCGTCGTCGGTGTGCGGGCGGCGGGGGCCGCCCAGTTCCACCGCCGTGCAGCGCCAGCGCAGGTCGCGGCCCTGCTCCAGCCGGAAGGCCATGGCGCGCAGCCGGTCACCCGCGCCGATGCGGGCGAAGACCTCCAGGGCACCCGGCCGGGGCTCGAAGTAGCCGATGTCGCGGACGACGGGGTGGGCGCCGCGGAGGCGCAGGGGGCCGTGATCGGCGAGGTGGGCCAGATCGTCGTAGGCACGTCCGACGGTGTGGCGGAGCATCGAGTGGACGGGGCGCCGGCCGCTGAGCACGTTCAGGAGCAGCTCGGCGAAGCGGTCGGTGGGGCGGAGCTGGGGAACGGGGTGGCGAGGGGTCTGGGCGGGGACGAGAGGCGCTGCCGGGGCGGGAGCGGCCCCGTGTGCGGCCGGTGCGGCCGGGACGGTCACCGGGGCCCCCGCCGCCGTGCGAGGAGCGGTCCTGGTCGCCCTGCCCGGGCCGGCCGTGGACGGGCGGGTGTCCGTCGGCCTCGTACGGGCCCGCGGGCCCCTGCCCGGGGCACCCGGCGGCCGGCCACCGGGCGCCCCGGACCGTACGGCGCTTCCGCCGGGCCTGCGGGGAGGCGCACCGCCGACCGCGAGGGACGGGGCGTCGGCGGGGACGTACAGCGGTGGTACGCCCGGCGGGCGGGTGGGGTCGCCGCCGGGCCCGCGGGGCGGAGCGGGGACGGGTGAGCCGTCCGGCGCGCGGAGGGGGCTGCTGCTCGGGCGGAGCTGGGTCCGGGTCATGACCTTGCGCATTGGGGGCTCCCCGTTCGGCGGCCCGGATGATACCGGGCAGTAACTTCGTGTTCGGGGATCTTGTACGGGGTGGTGGGGCAGGACGGCAAGGAGGAAGGGGGCGCGTCGAGCGGGCTGGAAGGTTCACCTATCAGAGTGGCCGGGACGGTCGGAGAGCCCGGGGTGGATGGGGTGCACCGGGTGACTTCCGGGGCCGGGAGTGGACGCGTCGGGCGTCATGGGTGGGAACCCGAAAGAGGACACCCGCACGTATCCTGAAGGCTCTTGCAGAGTCATCCGAGGCCATCGGTGGCCTTCGGTGGAGCTCCCGACCACGAAAGCGGAAGTCTCATGCGCGTCTACGTCCCCCTGACCCTCGCCGGCCTCGCCGAGGCGCACAGGACGGGAGAGCTGGGGACCGGGCCGCTCGTCGCCTACGCCGTCACACCGGCGCTGCGCGAGTGGTACCGCTCGGACGACCTAGAGGAGCTGGAGTACGCCGCCCTGAGCCGCGCCGCCCTGGCCTCGCTGCGGTTGCTGGCGGACCGTGCGGGTGCGGGTGCGGGTGCGACGCGGCGCCGGGTCGTGGTCGCCGCAGACGTGGCCGACGGCGCGGCCTCGGCCGGCCCGGGCCGGAGGCTCGAGGGCGACGCGGAGCGGGGGACCGAGGACGACGCGGCGTCGCTGGGCGAGGTGCTGCTCGCCGGGCCACTGCGGCTGGCCAAGGCGGCCGCGGTGCACGTCGACTCCGCCGACGCGGAGGCGGACGTGAGCGCGGCGGTGGAGGCCCTCGCCGCGGCGGACGGCGGGGACGACGACGCCCAGTCCGTCGTGGACGGGGCGGAGGACCACGAGCTGCTGTGGTACGCGACGCAGGAGATCCCGAACCTGGTGGGCCCCGGTCACTGACGTCCTGCCGTCGTGGCCCCCGCCTCGGCACCCTTCTTGATTGTCAGTGGCGGCGGGTACGTTTTCGGGCATGGGGATGCAGACAGGGGCGCACATCGTCTGGGACTGGAACGGGACGCTGTTCCACGACAACGACGCGATCATCAGGGCGACGAACGCCGCGTTCGCCGAGCTGGGTCTGGCGGCGATCACGCTGGAGCAGTACCGGGCGCTGTACTGCGTGCCGGTGCCGAAGTTCTACGAGCGGCTGATGGGGCGGCTGCCCACCGAAGCCGAGTGGGAGGTCATGGACGCGACCTTCCAACGCCACTACACCGAGCACCGGGTGCGGTGCGGGCTCACCGACGGTGCGGTGGAGCTGCTCGCGGGCTGGCGGTCGGCGGGGCGCAGCCAGTCGATTCTCAGCATGTACGGGCACGACGAGCTTGTGCCGCTGGTCAAGGGGCTCGGGATCGAGACGCACTTCATACGCGTCGACGGGCGGACCGGGCCGTCCGGGGGCAGCAAGGCCGAGCACATGGTGCGGCACCTCGCGGAGCTGGCGCTGGCCGGGGTGGAGCCCGCTCGCACGGTGGTCATCGGGGACGCCGCCGATGACGCGGTGGCCGCGCGGCATGTGGGGGCGGGAGCGGTGCTGTACACCGGGGGGTCGCACAGCCGGGCCAGCCTCGAGGTGGTCGGGGTGCCGGTGGTGGACACGCTGGGGGAGGCCGTGGCGGAGGCGGCGCGGCTGGCGGCGTGAGGGTGGCGCGGGTGCTGTGGCGCCGTCGACCGCGCGGTGGGGTGCGGTGCGGGGTCGATGCGGTGCGGTGCCCGGTGCGGGCGTCGGCCGGGGGTGTGCGCAGCCGATGGTGCTCCCGGCGGTGTGCCCGGCGGGGTTCTGTGCAAAACGTCAAAGTTTCGACCCCGGTTTTGTACACATACGGCTCGTGACGGGGGCCCGGCAAGGAGCGATAGCCTTGTGGCGTGATCAGCGCGATAGCTCGCGGGGGCACTGGTGCCCCCGCCCCGCGCCCGGTGCGCACGGACGACATCCGTGTCCGGGCGGCGGTCGCTGATCCTCGCGGGCGGGACGGGGCATCGAAGGCCCCCGGTACGGCGCCGCGCACTCCCCGGACGGTGACGGCGAGAGCGATGTCACATCCGGCGTGCGTGGCGACATTGGCTGATATGCCCCCGCTCTCCTCGCCCTGCGGCATAGCGTCGGAACGGACCGGACACCCCGTGTCCCGACGTCATGCCGGAAGGCAGGAGACCGTACTTCCTTCTACGTCACGCAACGGCGCGCGACAGGAGTCAGAGGACAATGCAGACCAAGCTGGACGAAGCCAAGGCCGAGCTGCTCGAAAGGGCTGCGCGGGTAGCTGAGAACAGCCCGGTCGGGGTGAACCTACCGACTGGGACGACGGGCGAGGGCACACCGGACACTCCCGGGACCCCGGACCACGCATCCGTGTCCGCGTTCCTCCAGCGCTACTACCGGCATACCGCCCCGGAGGACCTGGCCGACCGCGACCCGGTCGACATCTTCGGAGCCGCCGTCTCGCACTACCGGCTGGCGGAGCACCGCCCGCAGGGCACGGCGAACGTGCGGGTGCACACCCCGACGGTCGAGGAGAACGGCTGGACGTGCAGCCACTCCGTCGTCGAGGTGGTCACGGACGACATGCCCTTCCTCGTCGACTCCGTGACCAACGAGCTGACCCGGCAGGGCCGCGGCATCCACGTCGTCGTCCACCCGCAGATCGTGGTGCGGCGCGACGTCACCGGCAGGCTCGTCGAGGTGCTCGCCGGTCCGCCCACCGCCGACCTGCCGCACGACGCGCACGTCGAGTCCTGGATCCACGTCGAGTTCGACCGCGAGACCGAGCGCGGCGACCTGAAGCAGATCACCGCCGACCTGCTGCGTGTCCTGAACGACGTCCGGGAGACCGTCGAGGACTGGGGCAAGATGCGCGACGCGGCCGTCCGCATCGCGGACCAGCTGCCGACGGAGCCCTCGCCCGGCGACCTCCCCCCGCGTGAACTGGAGGAGGCCCGCGAGCTGCTGCGCTGGCTGGCCGACGACCACTTCACCTTCCTCGGCTACCGCGAGTACCAGCTGCGCGGCGACGACTCCCTCGCCGCCGTCGCCGGTACCGGCCTCGGCATCCTGCGCTCCGACCCGCACCACGCGGCCGACGAGAGCCACCCGGTCAGCCCGTCCTTCGAGCGGCTGCCCGCCGACGCCCGGGCCAAGGCCCGCGAGCACCGGCTGCTGGTGCTGACCAAGGCGAACAGCCGGGCCACCGTGCACCGGCCGTCGTACCTGGACTACATCGGCGTCAAGAAGTTCGACGAGAACGGCAACGTGGTCGGCGAGCGCCGCTTCCTCGGCCTGTTCTCCTCCGCCGCCTACACCGAGTCCGTCCGCCGCGTCCCGGTCATCCGGCGCAAGGTGGAGGAGGTGCTGGAGCGGGCCGGCTTCTCGCCCCACAGCCACGACGGGCGGGACCTGCTGCAGATCCTGGAGACGTACCCGCGCGACGAGCTGTTCCAGACCCCGCCGGACGAGCTGCAGGCCATCGTCACCTCCGTGCTCTACCTCCAGGAGCGGCGCCGCCTGCGCCTCTACCTGCGCCAGGACGACTACGGCCGCTACTACTCGGCCCTCGTCTACCTCCCCCGCGACCGCTACACCACCGGTGTCCGGCTGCGGATCATCGACATCCTCAAGGAGGAACTCGGCGGCACCAGCGTCGACTTCACCGCCTGGAACACCGAGTCGATCCTGTCCCGGCTGCACTTCGTGGTCCGCGTCCCGCAGGGCACCGAGCTGCCGCAGCTGTCCGACGCCGACAAGGAGCGCATCGAGGCCCGCCTCGTCGAGGCCGCCCGCTCCTGGGCCGACGGGTTCGCCGAGGCGCTGACCGCCGAGGTCGGCGAGGAGCGGTCCGCGGAACTGCTGCGCCACTACGGGAGCGCCTTCCCCGAGGGCTACAAGGCCGACCACGGCCCGCGCTCCGCGGTCGCCGACCTCGGTCACCTGGAGCGGCTCGACGCGGAGCGGACGTTCGCGCTGAGCCTGTACGAGCCGGTCGGTGCCGCGCCCGAGGAACGGCGTTTCAAGATCTACCAGAAGGGCGGCCAGGTCTCCCTGTCGGCCGTCCTGCCGGTGCTCAGCCGCCTCGGCGTCGAGGTCACCGACGAGCGGCCGTACGAGCTGCGCCGCGCGGACCGCACGACCGCCTGGATCTACGACTTCGGGCTGCGCATGCCCAAGTCGGTGGCGGGCGGCGCCGAGTACCTCGGCGACGACGCGCGCGAGCGCGTCCAGGACGCCTTCGCCGCCACCTGGACCGGCCAGGCGGAGAACGACGGCTTCAACGCCCTCGTGCTCAGCGCCGGACTGACCTGGCGGCAGGCGATGGTGCTGCGCGCGTACGCCAAGTACCTGCGGCAGGCCGGCTCGACGTTCAGCCAGGACTACATGGAGGACACCCTCCGCAACAACGTCCACACCACGCGGCTGCTCGTCTCCCTGTTCGAGGCGCGGATGGCCCCGGAGCGGCAGCGCGCGGGGCACGAGATCGTCGACGCCCTGCTCGAGGAGGTCGACGCGGCCCTCGACCAGGTCGCGAGCCTCGACGAGGACCGCATCCTGCGCTCCTTCCTCACCGTCATCAAGGCGACGCTGCGGACGAACTTCTTCCAGGAGACGAGCGGCGGCGAGCCGCACGACTACGTCTCCATGAAGTTCGACCCGCAGGCCATCCCCGACCTGCCCGCACCGCGTCCGGCGTTCGAGATCTGGGTGTACTCGCCGCGTGTCGAGGGCGTGCACCTGCGCTTCGGCAAGGTCGCGCGCGGTGGTCTGCGCTGGTCGGACCGCCGGGAGGACTTCCGCACCGAGATCCTCGGCCTGGTCAAGGCGCAGATGGTGAAGAACACCGTCATCGTGCCGGTCGGCGCCAAGGGCGGCTTCGTCGCCAAGCAGCTGCCCGACCCGAGCGTCGACCGCGACGCCTGGATGGCCGAGGGCATCGCCAGCTACCGGACCTTCATCTCGGCGCTGCTCGACATCACCGACAACATGGTGGCCGGCGAGGTCGTGCACCCGGCGGACGTCGTCCGCCACGACGAGGACGACACCTACCTCGTCGTCGCCGCCGACAAGGGCACCGCGAAGTTCTCCGACATCGCCAACGAGGTCGCCGAGTCCTACAACTTCTGGCTCGGCGACGCCTTCGCCTCCGGCGGCAGCGCGGGCTACGACCACAAGGGCATGGGCATCACCGCCCGCGGCGCCTGGGAGTCCGTCAAGCGGCACTTCCGGGAGCTGGGCGTGGACACCCAGACCCAGGACTTCACCGTCGTCGGCGTCGGCGACATGTCCGGTGACGTCTTCGGCAACGGCATGCTGCTCAGCGAGCACATCCGCCTGGTCGCCGCCTTCGACCACCGGCACATCTTCGTCGACCCGACCCCGGACGCGGCCACCTCGTACGCCGAGCGGCGCCGCCTGTTCGAGCTGCCGCGCTCGTCGTGGGCGGACTACGACACCGCGCTGCTCTCGGCGGGCGGCGGCGTCTTCCCGCGCTCGGCCAAGTCGATCCCGGTCAACGGCCACCTGCGCGAGGCCCTCGGCATCGAGCCCGGCATCACCAAGATGACCCCGGCCGAGCTGATGAAGGCGATCCTCACCTCCCCGGTGGACCTGCTGTGGAACGGCGGCATCGGTACGTACGTCAAGGCGTCCACCGAGTCCAACGGCGACGTCGGCGACAAGGCCAACGACGCCATCCGCGTCGACGGCAAGGACCTGCGGGTCCAGGTCGTCGGCGAGGGCGGCAACCTGGGCATGACCCAGCTGGGGCGGATCGAGTTCGCGCTGCACGGCGGCAGGATCAACACCGACGCCATCGACAACAGCGCGGGCGTGGACACCTCCGACCACGAGGTGAACATCAAGATCCTGCTCAACGGTCTCGTCAAGGACGGCGACATGACCGTCAAGCAGCGCAACAAGCTGCTCGCCGAGATGACCGACGAGGTCGGCGCGCTGGTCCTGCGCAACAACTACGCGCAGAACACGGCGATCGCCAACGCGCTGGCCCAGTCCAAGGACATGCTCCACGCCCAGCAGCGCTTCATGCGCCACCTGGTGCGGGAGGGCCACCTCAACAGGGCCCTGGAGTTCCTGCCCACGGACCGCCAGATCCGCGAGCGCCTCAACACCGGACACGGCCTGACCGGCCCGGAGACGGCCGTGCTGCTGGCGTACACGAAGATCACGGTCGCCGAGGAGCTGCTGCACACCTCGCTGCCCGACGACCCGTACCTCAAGGGCCTGCTGCACGCCTACTTCCCGACGGCGCTGCGCGAGCGGTTCGGCGACCGGATCGACGGCCACCCGCTGCGCCGCGAGATCACCACGACCGTCCTGGTCAACGACACGGTCAACACGGGCGGTACGACGTATCTGCACCGGATGCGCGAGGAGACCGGCGCGTCGCTGGAGGAGATCGTGCGGGCGCAGACCGCGGCCCGGGCGATCTTCCGCTCCTCCCCGGTGTGGGACGCGGTGGAGGCCCTGGACACCAGGGTCGAGGCCGGTGTGCAGACCCGTATCCGGCTGCACTCGCGCCGCCTGGTCGAGCGCGGCACGCGCTGGCTGCTCAACAACCGGCCGCAGCCGCTGGAGCTCGCCGAGACGGTGGACTTCTTCGCCGAGCGCGTCGAGCAGGTCTGGTCGCAGCTGCCCAAGCTGCTGCGCGGCGCGGACGCGGAGTGGTACCAGCACATCTACGACGAGCTGACCGCCGCCGGGGTCCCGGACGAGCCGGCCACGCGGGTGGCCGGGTTCTCCTCGGCCTTCCCGACGCTGGACATCGTGTCGGTGGCCGACCGCACGGGCAAGGAGCCGCTGGACGTCGCCGAGGTGTACTACGACCTCGCCGACCGGCTGAGCGTCACCCAGCTCATGGACCGGATCAGCGACCTGCCCCGCATCGACCGCTGGCAGTCCATGGCCCGCGCGGCGATCCGCGAGGACCTGTACGCGGCGCACGCGTCGCTGACCGCCGACGTCCTGGCGGCGGGGAACGGCACGTCGACGCCCGAGCAGCGGTTCCAGGCGTGGGAGCGGAAGAACGCGGCGATCCTCGGCCGGGCCCGCACCACGCTGGAGGAGATCCACGGCTCGGACGAGTTCGACCTGTCCAACCTGTCGGTGGCGATGCGGACGATCCGGACACTGCTGCGCACGCACGCGTGACGGGGTGACGCCCTGACGGCGTCACCGTGTCGGGCGCCCCGGGCCGTGCGGCCCGGGGCGCCTCCGCGTCAGGCGGGCGCGCCGTTCACGCGGCCGCCTTCGCCTTGGGCTTCGCCGGCCGGTCCGGACCGCCCGTGAACTTCTCGTACTCCCTCAGGACCTCCTCCGTCGGCCCGTCCATGCGCAGCTCACCGCGCTCCAGCCACAGCACCCGGTCGCAGGTGTCGCGGATGGACTTGTTGCTGTGGCTGACCAGGAACACCGTGCCGGCGTGCTTGCGCAGCTCCCGGATGCGTTCCTCGGAGCGCTTCTGGAAGGAGCGGTCGCCGGTGGCCAGGGCCTCGTCGACGAGGAGGACGTCGTGGTCCTTGGCGGCGGCGATGGAGAAGCGCAGCCGGGCTGCCATGCCGGAGGAGTACGTGCGCATCGGCAGGGTGATGAAGTCGCCCTTGTCGTTGATCCCGGAGAAGTCGACGATCTCCTGGTAGCGCTCCTTGATCTGCGCGCGGGACATGCCCATCGCCAGGCCGCCGAGGTGCACGTTGCGCTCGCCGGTGAGGTCGTTCATCAGGGCGGCGTTGACGCCGAGGAGGGAGGGCTGGCCGTCCGTGTAGATGCGGCCGTTCTCCACCGGGAGCAGGCCGGCGACCGCCTTGAGCAGGGTGGACTTGCCGGAGCCGTTGGTGCCGATCAGCCCGATGGCCTCGCCCCGGTACGCCACGAACGACACGTTCTTCACGGCGTGCACCCGGCGTACGCCCGCCGCCTTCTCGGCCTTCTTCCGGCGCACGATGCGGTTGAGGGCGGCGGTCGCCGAGCCCCGGCCGGCGCCGGTGCCGTTGACCCGGTAGACGATGTCGACGCCGTCGGCGACGACGGTGGGGACGCGCTCGCCCTCCTGCTTGCTGTGGGTGTTCTCAGCCACGACCGTACGTCTCCTCGGCCTTCCAGAAGTAGATGAAGCCGCCGATCCCGGCGAGCAGCGCCCAGCCCGTCGCGAGCGCCCACACGTGGGGCGGCAGGGCGCTCCCGTCGAAGGTGTCGATCAGGGCGAAGCGCATCAGGTCGATGTAGACGACGGCGGGGTTGAGCTGGAGCACGGTGCCGACCCAGGACGGCAGGCCGCTGTCCGGGCCGGTCATGTGGTCGATGCTGAACATGACGCCCGAGCCGTACATCCAGGTGCGCAGCAGGAACGGCATCAGCTGGGCGGCGTCGGGGATCTTGGACCCGACCCGGGCCATGAGCAGCGAGACGCCGGTGTTGAACGTGAACTGCAGGACCAGGGCCGGGACCGCCAGCACCCAGGACGCGGCGGGCGGTACGCCGAAGGCGAGCAGGATGACGAGCAGCGCGGCCATCGAGAACAGCAGCTGCTGGAGCTGCTGGAGGCAGAAGGAGACCGGCAGCGCGGCCCGCGGGAAGTGCAGGGCGCGTACGAGTCCGAGGTTGCCGGAGATGGCCTTGGTGCCCGCCATGATCGAGCTCTGCGTGAACGTCCACACGAACACGCCGGTGACCAGGAACGGGACGAAGTCCTCCACGCCCCGGCTGGTGTTCATCAGCACGCCGAAGATGAAGTAGTACACCGCCGCGTTGAGCAGGGGCGTCATCACCTGCCAGACCTGGCCCAGCTTGGCCTGGCTGTACTGGGCGGTGAGCTTGGCGGTGGAGAAGGCGGTGATGAAGTGCCGGCGCGCCCACAGCTGTCGGACGTACTCGGGCAGGGAGGGGCGGGCGCCGCTGACCGACAGACCGTGGCGGGCGGCGAGGTCCGCGAGGTCGTGGTCGGCGGCGTGGGCGGCCGGGGCCGCAGTCGGGGGCGGTGTGTGGAGGACCTGGCTCACATCCGCTGCTTTCAGCTCGGAGGGGGGAGGGGGAGGAGGGGCGGCGCCCGTCGTTCACCTGGGTGATCCGGCGCGTTCATTTACGTCGGGACGGGACCGTATCGTCGTAACGTGAGCGTAGGGCGTGGTGGCGTCGGAACGCAACCGTTTCGTCGTAACGCCCCTATGCTTGGCTCGTATGACGACCAACGCCGACGAGCCGCAGCCGCGACCGCGCCGCCGGGCCCCCGCCGGGGCGGCGGTGCTCCGCGAGGACGTGACGGAGGCCATCCGGGCGGCGGTCTTCGGGGAACTCGCGGCGGTCGGCTACGCACGGATGTCCATCGAGGGCATCGCGCGCCGCGCGGGCGTCGGCAAGACGGCCGTCTACCGGCGCTGGCGTTCCAAGCTGCACCTGGTGCTCGACATCGTCTCCGCGCTCGCCGTGCAGGGCCTGCCCGCGCCCGACACCGGGTCCCTGGAGGGCGACCTGCGGCTGCTGTACGAGGTGACGTCCCGTGCCCTGCGCCACCCGGTGGCCTCGCAGATCATCCCCGACCTCCAGGCGGAGGCGGCCCGCAACCCCGACATCGCGGAAGCCATGCAGAAGACCCTGCGGGAGGGCCAGGACGGCGTCGCCAGCAAGATCCTGGCGGCGGCCGAACAGCGGGGTGAGATCGCCGCCGGCCTCGACACCGACCTGGCCCTGGACCTGATCTCGGGCCCGCTGTACTGGCGCTCGGTGGTCATCCGCGGCCCGAAGCCGCCGAAGGGGTACCTGGGGGCGCTGGCACGGGCCACGGCCGAGGGCCTGAAGGCGCTGTGAGGCGGATGCACGGCCACGGCCGAGGGGCTGAAGGCGCTGTGAGGCGGACCGGGGGCTGACGACCGCGAATCCCGCACGTCCGGGCCCGAGCTCGGAGGCGGGCGTGCGGCGCACGGCCTGTCCGGGCTTCGGCTCAGTCGATAGCCTGTGGCGCTATGAGGCGTGCGTGGATGGTGCCGGGGCTGCTGGTGGTCTCTGGCTCGGGTGCTGCGACCGGGCTGATCGCCCAGGGGAGACTCGGCACAGCCGTCGCACTCCTGCTGCTGTTCGTGCTGCTGGCGGTCGTGCACTCGCCTCTGGTCTTTCCGAGGTCGATCGGCGCGCTGGAGGCGCGACGCCGCAGCGCCGCCGACGGCCGGCCGATCGTCTACTGGCGGCCGGGGTGCGCGTACTGTCTGCGACTGCGCTTCCGGCTGGGCCGGGGCGCCCGCCGGCTGCACTGGGTCGACATATGGCGTGACCCGGAGGGGGCGGCGGTGGTGAGAGCGGCCAACGACGGCAACGAGACCGTGCCCACGCTCATGGTGGCGGGCCGGCCGCATGTCAACCCCGATCCCGACTGGGTGCGCGAACAGGTCCTCTCCCGCGGGTGAACGGGTCCGCTGCTCTGGGTCAGCCGCCCAGCCCCCGGGTGAGGACGGCCAGTTCCGACGTGCGCAGCACCCGCCCGCCGAACCCCGGCAGCGGTACGCGCAGGGCATCGGTCCAGCGGGTGGGGACGGCCGCGATGCCGTGCACGGCCCCGGCCAGTGCGCCGGTGACGGCGGCCACGGTGTCGGTGTCGCCGCCGAGGTCGATCGCGGCGCGCACGGCGTCCTCGTAGGAGGAGGTCGTACGCAGCGCCCACAGGGCGGAGCCGAGGCAGGGCCAGACGGCGCCGTTGAACTCGGTCGCCAGGCCGGGGTGCCAGTCGGCGGCGAGGACGGTGGCGTAGCGGGCGCGGTGGTCGGGGTGGACCGCGTGCAGGGTGCCGGGCAGGGCGGTGAGCGGGTCGTCGCCCGCCAGGGCGACCCGCACCAGCTCGTGGAAGACCGCCGTGCCCTCCCACGCCGCGCGGTCCCCGTGGGTGAGCGCGGCGAGGCGGCGGGCGGCGTCCATGGTGGTGTCCCGGCCCAGGGGCGCGAAGTGCACGGCGGACGGTGCGGCCCGCATCAGGGCGCCGTTGCCCGCGCCCCGCCCGTTGGCCCGGAAGTGCAGGGCGGCGGCCGTGTCCCAGGGGTCGCCGGAGCTGAGTACCGCTTCTGTCTGGAGGCCGATGTCCTTCGGGTCGGCGGCGGCCCAGCGCCGGAACCGCCAAAAGACGTCCGGCAGGTCGAGCCGGCCGCGCTCCAGCAGGGACTCGGCGACCAGGACCGCCATCTGGGTGTCGTCCGTGGCCTCGCCCGGGTCCCAGCCGCCGCCCCCGCACATCTCGCCGCCCTGTCCGGGGCGGGGGAAGCGGGCGGAGAAGGCTCCTTCCGGCCCGAACTCGAAGGGCGCGCCCAGGGCGTCGCCGACGGCCGACCCGATGACGGCGCCGAGGGCGCGCTCGGAGCGGGAAGGGTTCATCGCCGGGTGGTGTCAGTCCCGCGCCGCCCCCGGATGCAGCCGTACCCAGCCTGCCCAGGCCGACGTGATCATGTCCTCGACGTCGTACTTGGCCTTCCAGCCCAGTTCCACGGCGGCGCGGTCGGCCGAGGCGACCACGCGGGCCGGGTCGCCGGGGCGGCGGGGAGTGACCGTCGGGGGGTGGTCGTGACCGGTGAGGGTGTTGACGCGGTCGATCATCTCGCGGACGGAGACGCCCTCGCCCCGGCCGATGTTGAGGGTGAGGGAGCGTCCGGGGGAGGCCGCCAGGCCGCGGGCCGCGGCGACGTGGGCCTCGGCCAGGTCGGCCACGTGAATGTAGTCGCGGACGCAGGTGCCGTCCGGCGTCGCGTAGTCGTCGCCGAAGACGCGCGGGGCGGCGCCCTCCGTCAGCTTCTCGAAGACCATCGGGACGAGGTTGTAGACGCCGGTGTCGGCCAGCTCCGGGCTCGCGGCGCCCGCCACGTTGAAGTACCGGAGGCAGGCCGTGGACAGTCCCGTCGCCCGGCCGGTCGCGCGGACCAGCCACTCACCGGCCAGCTTGGTCTCGCCGTACGGGGACATGGGCAGGCAGGGCGTCTCCTCCGTCACCAGGTCGACGTCGGGCATGCCGTACACGGCCGCGGAGGAGGAGAAGACGAAGGACCGGACGCCGGCCGACGTGACCGCCTCCAGCAGGACGCGCAGGCCCTCGACGTTCTCCCGGTAGTAGCGCAGCGGCTGGTCCACCGACTCGCCGACCTGCTTCTTGGCGGCCAGGTGCACCACCCCGGTGACGGCGTGATCGGTCAGGGCGCGCGCGACCCGCTCGCCGTCCAGGACCGAGCCCACCACCAGGGGGACACCGTCGGGCACGCGCTCGGCGATCCCGGTGGACAGGTCGTCGTACACGACCGCCTTCTCGCCCGCCTCGGTCATCGCCCGTACGACGTGCGCCCCGATGTATCCGGCGCCGCCGGTGATCAGCCAGGTCATTGCGGCCGTCCCCTCGTCAGTGGTCCTCGGTAGTCATGATCCGTCATCCCGGCACCCGGGTGGGCACCGCACCCCTCAGGACGGGTCGGGGGCCGACTCGGTGCCGTACGCGTCGATGGCCGCCGTGAGCCGGTCGAGGCGGGCGCGCAGGTCCTGTACCTCGGCGAGGTCCAGGCCGGTCGCCGCGGCGATCCGGCGCGGGACCTCGACGGCCCGCTCGCGCAGCGCCACGCCCCGCGCGGTCAGCCGTACCTCCACCGACCGCTCGTCGCGCGCGCTGCGCTCCCGCCCGACCAGGCCTGCCGTCTCCAGCCGCTTGAGCAGCGGCGAGAGCGTGCCGGAGTCGAGCCGCAGATGCTCGCCGAGCTTCTTGACCGGCAGTTCCCCGTGCTCCCACAGCACCAGCATGACCAGGTACTGCGGGTAGGTGAGGCCGAGGTCCTTGAGGACCACGCGGTAGACGCCGTTGAAGGCGCGCGAGGCGGCGTTCAGGGAGAAGCAGATCTGCTGGTCCAGGCGGAGCCAGTCCGTTGCGGGCGTGGTCATGCCTTCCAGGGTAGCCGACAGCCTTGTCCGCGATTTAGTTGTGCGCAATTGAATTGCGTGCTCTACTTGTCGTCGTCAGGCGTCGCCACGACGCTTCTCCCCGAATCGAGAGGGACGGTCTCCCATGGACGCGCTCTACACCGCCGCCGCCACCGCCACCCACGGCCGCGACGGCCGCACCGTCAGCTCCGACGGCACGCTCGATCTCGCGCTCGGCGTCCCCGCCGAGATGGGCGGCAACGGGCAGGGCACCAACCCCGAGCAGCTGTTCGCCGCCGGGTACGCCGCCTGTTTCGGCAGCGCCCTCGGCCTCGTCGGCCGGCAGGCGAAGGTCGACGTCAGCGACGCCGCGGTGACCGCCGAGGTCGGCATCGGCAAGCAGGGCGAGGGCTTCGCGCTCGCCGTCACCCTCCGGGTCGAGCTGCCCGAGGGCCTGGACGAGGAGACCGGCCGCAAGCTGGTCGAGCAGGCCCACCAGGTCTGCCCGTACTCCAACGCCACCCGCGGCAACATCCCGGTCGACCTCGTCATCGAGTAGCCGTCGGCGCGCCACCCGGCAGGCGCTCACCCGACCCGCGCCAGCACCTCTCCCGTCCGTCCGCTCCACGCCACCACCACCGCCTCCTCGGGCACCCGCTGCCAGCGGGTCAGCAGCAGCCAGCGGACGTGGTAGCGGCGGACGACGCCGGCGCGCTCGGCGCGGGTCGAGCCGGGCGCGAGGTACGCCTCGACGTCGGCCACCCGCCGGGCGCGCTCCCGCTCGTCCAGCGACGGGTCCGGCCAGGCGGGCGCCGCCAGGTTCGGTCCGTACCCGGCGATGGCGTGCCCGGCGTAGTAGCCGTCGGTGATCACGACCTCGCCGGGGCCGATGTGCCGGGCCGCCCACTCGTACGCCGGCCAGCTCGGCGGCTGCTCGAAGCCGACCGGGTCCAGCGCGCGCGGCACCACCGCCCCGGCGTGGACCGTGAGGAAGCCCAGCAGGGCCCCCGCGGCCGCCGCCCGGCCCAGTGCCCCGCGCCACCGCCCCCACGGCCGGGGCGCCGCCAGCTCCACCGCCAGGGCGAACTGGAGCGGCACGAGCGTGAGCCCGAGGATCCGGCCGTAGGTGTAGTGGCCGCTGAACCAGCCGTACGCCACCACCGCGCAGTCCAGCGCGAACATCAGCACCAGCGGGTCGCGCGCCGACCGGCGTCCGCGCAGCCACAGCGCCGGCAGCCCGAGCAGCGCCAGCCAGAACTCCCCGGGCAGGTGCAGGTACAGGACCCGGTGCATGCCGTCCACGCTGTCGTCGCCGGCCAGCGCGAACACGTCGAAGTACGGCCACACCGCCGCCGTCGCCACCGCCACGGCGCCCGTCAGTGCCCACCGCCCGGCGATCGCCCCGCGCGGTCCGTGCCGCCACCCGTGCTGCCATCCGGCCACCAGCGCGACCGCGCCCAGTGCCGCCGCCACCGCCGTGATCGGGTGGACGAGGAGGATCAGGCCGTACAGGGCGCCCAGACCCGCGTACCCGGGCAGCCCTCGCAGGCCGCTCGGTCCCACGTACCGCACCCGGCGCGCGTCCCGCGCCCGCGCCCCGGTCAGCGCCCAGGCCCAGAAGGTGAGCCCGATCGCGAACGCCGACGGGTAGCCGAGGTTGCCCGTCATCGACATCAGCCCGAGATAGCCGCTCCACCAGGCCCGCTCGGTACCCCACAGGAGCGTCATCGCGCCCAGGGCCAGCACCGGCGCCCACGGCCGCGGGGTCAGTACCCGTACGAAGCGGCCCAGCCCGGTCAGCAGCACCAGCAGGTTCACCGGCCCGGCGAGCCGCACCACCTCCCAGCCGCCCAGCCCGGTCAGCCGGGCGAACAGGCCCTGGGCCACCGCGTACGGCGAGTAGTAGGCGCTCCCGGCGCCGGGGAGGTCGGCCATCGGGTGGCGGGGGTGCAGGAGGTCTGCCTTCAGGCGCTCCACGACGGCCGCGTGCTGGCCGGCGTCGCAGCACAGCGGCACCGCCCAGTACGCCAGCGTCATCAGCAGGAAGAAGAGGAAGCCGGCGGCCTGGTACGGGGTGGGGCGCCAGGAGCGGCCGCCGCGCAGCGCCGTCGAGCCGCGCACGGACCGCCGGACGAGGACACCGGCGCTCACGGGATGGTCGAAAGGTGGGACATTCGGGGCATTTGCCGTATGTTCCCGGTGATCCCACCGAGGTCAATGGCCTGCCCTCACATCACCTCATCGAGTGACGCCCACCGTGATGTTCAGCCGGTCGCGCGGGCCCGCTCGGTGTGCCCCTGCGCGGGCAGCGACACCCGCTCCCGCACCACCGGCTCCAGCAGCAGCGGCACCCCCACCACCGGCAGCAGCCACGCCAGCACGATCAGCCGCCCGCCCCAGATGTTGATGTCCGGATGCCCGGCCTGGGTGAGGATCCCGGTGAACGCCGCCGCGACCAGGAAGACACCGGCCGCGCCCCCGCGCCGCAGCGCGCCCCACGCCCCGGCGGCCAGGGCCGCGATGAACAGCGGCTCCCACGCCTGCCGGCGCAGCCACTCCACCCAGAAGTTGCCCTGCAACTGCCAGAACTCCGCCCACGGCCGTTCCCGGTCGGGCCGGGCGAAGTGGCCGGTGAGCAGGTCCTGCAGACTGTCGGTCACCGTGGGGTGGTGCAGCAGCCGCGCCAGGGCCAGCGTCACGACGACGCCGGCCAGGCCGACCGCCGCGAGCGACAGCACCTCCCGGCCCGGCGGCCGGCCCCGCCGGTGCCGTCGCAGGGCGATCAGCGCGCCGGCCGCCGCCAGACAGAACCCGAGGAACAGCGCCTGCGAGTGCTTGACCGTGAACAGCGCGAGCAGCGACCCGGCGACCAGCGCGAGCCCGGCCCGGGTGCGCCCCGCCCGCACCACCAGCGCACAGCCCCACACCGCCGCCAGGGTCAGCGCCATCAGCAGCCCCTCGGTCATCGGGCGCATGGCGGTCGTCCCGCACGGCAGTACGTAGTACAGCGCCTGTCCGGTCAGCGCGAGCGGCACCGGCACGGACAGCGTGCGCAGGATCAGGAAGGCCAGGACACCGCCCGCGGACGCGATGACGACGCCCGCCGCCCACAGACCCCACGTCGCCCCGAAGGCCATGACGAACGGCACCAGGAACACCGGGTAGCCGGGCCGCGCCTCGAAGATCCGCATGAAGCGCTCCGGCATGTACGGCACGGTGTGCCCGCCGGTCTGCCCGGCCGCCAGCCGCGGCTCCACCGCCCGCCACTCCCGCTCCCGGCACTCGGACGTCACCGGTCCGGTGGGGTCGGGGCGGTGGAAGCGGACGACGTGCACGCTCTGGTCGCGGCGGGCCTTCGCCGCCTCGCTCGCGCACGCGTAGTCGATGGTCGCCGCCGCCACCTCGCGTTTGGTCCCGCCACCGAGGCTCAGGGCGTACGACAGGTAGTTCTTGGTGTCGGGCGTGTCCCGGCCGGTGACGTTCGCGAGCTGGAGCAGGGCGAACACCGCGGCCAGGGCCAGCACCCAGGTACGCGGCCTCACGAGGAGGTCAGCGCGTCGTGGCCGGCCCCGGCGGTGCGGGCGCCGGGGACGCCCCGGGGCTCCGGGCCGGGCATCGCCTCGCCCAGCATCAGCGTCCGGACCACTCGCTCGGCGGCCCGCCCGTCGTCGTACTCGCAAAACCGCGCCCGGAAGGCGGACCGCAGCCGCGTAGCCTCCTCGTCCCGCCACGCCCCGGAGGCCAGCAGCCAGGCCAGCTCCCGGTAGGAGCGCGAGACATGGCCCGGCGCGTCGGCGGTGATGTCGAAGTAGGCGCCGCGGCTCGCCGCGTACGCGGCCCAGTCGTCGGCGTGGATCACGATCGGCCGGTCCAGGAGGACGTAGTCGAACATCAGGGCGGAGTAGTCGGTGATCAGCAGGTCGGAGGCGAGCATCAGCTCCTCGACGTGCGGTTCGCCGGTCGCGTCGACCAGGACGCCCCGCCGGTGCAGCTCGGACAGGCCCATGCCGCGCGCCGGCCCGGTGGCGAGGGACGGGTGCAGCCGGACCACGAGGGTGTGTCCGTCGCCGAGGTCGGCGGCGAGCCGGGCCAGGTCGATCCGCTCCACGTGCCCGCCCCGCCGGTAGTCGCGGCGGGTCGGCGCGTACAGCACGACGGTGTGGCCGTCGGGGACGCCGAGCCGCTCGCGGACCCGGCGGCCGTCCTGTGGCCCGGCGCCCACCAGCACGTCGTTGCGCGGACTGCCGGTGCGCGCCGACGTGAAGTGGCACGGGTACGCCCGCTCCCACACCCGCTCGGCGTACCGGCCGGCGACCAGGCTGTAGTCCCAGCGGTCGGCCCGGCGCAGCATCTGCGGCACGTCCAGGCCGTGCCGGGCGCCGGGCCGGCCCAGCAGGTCGGCGCCCATGTACTTGAGCGGGGTGCCCTGGTGGGTGTGGATGTGGACGCTGCCGGGACGCTTGGCCACGGCACCGGGCCAGTTGACGTTGTTGACGAAGAACGTGGCCCGCTCGGTCACCCGGCGCCAGGCGGGACTGCCGAGGATCACGTGCTCCGTGTCCGGCGGCAGCGCGGCCGTGTCCGCCGCGTACTCCTCGTCGCGCACCACCCACACCCCGCGCAGGTGCGGGGCGATCTCGCGGGCCTTGCGGTGGATCGCCGCGGGGTCGCCGAGCACGCCCCGGTGGGAGAAGGCCGAGTAGACGGCCAGGCCGGGATCCAGCGGACGGCGGGTGTTCACCGCGGTCCGCACCCGCCCCAGCCGCCCGCCGACCGCCCCGTGCGCCTGCCGCGCCCGCCGCTCCAGCTCCCGGCCCGCCCGTTTGGACCGGTGCCGCAGCCGGTAGGCCGCGTACCCGAGGGCGCCGCCGTCCAGGACCCGCAGCCCGTCCGGGATCTCGGCGCCCTCGGGCCGGTACGCGCGGAACATCTCGGCGGTGCGCCGGAAGAACTCGGCCTTGTCGCGCGGGGGCAGCCGGTCCGGCTTGGACAGGATGTCCAGGCAGTGCTCACCCATCTTGGCGTGCAGGAACGGCCGCCACCGGGCCAGGTGCGGGCGGGCGTCGAGGAACGCGAAGACCCGCTCGTACTGCGCGTGGACGTCGAAGTGCCTGCGGCTGGTGGTGGACAGGATGTTGCCCTGGCGGCGCTGCCGGTAGTTCAGGCAGACGCGGTCCAGCGTGGCGATCCGCCCGGCGGAGAACATGACCGGGAACGTCCACGGCGTGTCCTCGTAGTAGCCCGGCGGGAAGGTGAAGCCCTCACGCTCGACGAAGTCGCGCCGGTGGGCCTTGTTCCAGACCACCATCAGCAGGTCGAGGATCTCGGGGTGCCCGGCGGCGGTGAAGGTCCCGTCGGCGGTGCCGGCCCCCGCCTCGGCCAGGACGTGGGCCAAGACGTTGCGCCGGGTGCCGCCCCACCAGTACGTGCGCGCGTAGTCGAAGACCAGGACGTCCGGGTCGGCCGTCTCCGCGAGCCGGTCGGCCATCGCGCGCAGGGCGCCCGGGGTGAGCGTGTCGTCGCTGTCGAGGAAGAGGAGGTAGTCGCCGGTGGCGAGCGGCAGCCCGGCGTTGCGGGCCCGGCCGAGGCCCACGTTCTCCTCCAGGTGCAGTACGCGCACCCGCTCGTCACGGGCGGCGTACTCGTCGAGGATCGCGCCCGAGCCGTCCGGCGAGCAGTCGTCCACGGCGACGACCTCGATGTCCCGGTAGGACTGGTCCAGCACCGAGTCGAGGCACTCGCGCAGGAAGCCCTGCACCTTGAAGCAGGGGATGATGACGCTGAAGCGGGGCACTGCGGGATCAGCTCCTTACGAAGGTGGCGGCGGCGGGGGCCGGGACGCGCTCCGCGAGCGGGATCACGGGCGGCAGCGCCTCGGGCGGCTCGCCCAGCAGCACCCGGCGTACGACGCGCTCGGCGGCCCGGCCGTCGTCGAACTCGCAGAACCGCTCCCGGAACGCCGCCCGCGACGCCGCCGAGGCGGGGCCGGCGTAGGTGCCGTCGTGGAAGACGCGGGCCAGCTCCTCGGGCGTGCGCACCACCGGGCCGGGCGGCGTTGTCATCAGGTCGAAGTAGACGCCGCGCGTCTCCCGGTAGACGTCCCAGTCGTCGGCGTACACGACGATCGGCCGGTCCAGGTTGGCGTAGTCGAACATGATCGACGAGTAGTCGGTGACCAGCGCGTCGGCGGCCAGGCACACGTCCTCGGAGGAGCGGTGCGCGGTGACGTCGATGATCCGTCCGGTGCTCCGCGCGCCGCCCCGGTCGTGGAAGTAGTGGGCGCGCAGCAGCACCACCACGTCCTCGCCGGCCGCCTCGCAGAACGCCTCCAGGTCCAGGCCGCCGGTGCCCGGCCCGGTGTCGGGACCGGTCGCGTAGTCCCGGTGGGTGGGCGCGTAGAGGACGGCCGTCTTTCCTTCCGGTACGCCCAGTTCGCGCCGGACGCGGGCGACGTCGTCGGCGGTCGCCGTGCAGTAGACGTCGTTGCGCGGATAGCCGTACTCCAGGTTCTCGTAGGAGCCGGGGAAGGCGCGCTCCCACATCTGGGTGGAGTGGCGGTTGGCGGAGAGGTTGTAGTCCCAGCGGTCCACGCGGCCCAGCAGCTTGGCGAAGCTGCCGCTGGCCGCCGCCACCACGGGGTACGTCGACTGGTCGACGCCCATCGTCTTCAGCGGGGTGCCGTGCTGCGTCTGCACGTGCACGCTGCCGGGGCGCTTGACGACGTCCTCGGCGAAGTTGGCGTTGTTGACCAGGTACTTGGCGCGGGCCAGCACGTCCCAGTAGCGGCGGCTGCCGATCACGGCGTGGTCGACGTCCTCGGGGACCGTGTGCGCCTGGCCGGGCTCGACCAGGAACACCGACCGCAGGTGCGGGGCGAGTTCGCGGGCCCTGGCGTGGATCGCGGCCGGGTTGCAGGCGTAACCGCGGCCCCAGTAGGCGCAGTACACGACGAGGTCGGGATCCAGCGGGCGGCGCAGCCGGAGGCGGTAGCGCAGGCGGGTGCGCAGACCGTGCGGGCAGGGCAGGCGGCCCAGCACCCCGGTCGCCGCGCGGTTGGCGGCGCGCAGGGCACGGAAGGCGGCGTACGACCCGGACGCCAGCAGCCGGTGCTGCACCCCGAGCCGGCCGCCCGGGGGCCGGAAACCGGCGGGGCGGTGGCGCCGGTACAGGCCGCTCGCCCGGCGGAAGAAGGCGCGGCGCCCCTGGCGCGTCAGGCGCCGGGGGTGCGTGGCGGTCTTCAGGACCGCGGCGAAGAGCTGCTCGAACAGCGGGCCGCGCCGCTCGGGCGGCAGCCTTCGCGCGGCCGCGTCCGCGAGCGCCAGTTCGGCCTGGTCGAGGAGGTCCGCGTGGTGCTCGCCGGGCAGGTTCAGCCGGTTGCCCTGGCGCCGCACCAGATGCCGTACGACCACGGAGCGCAGCACGGCCACGCGTTCGGCGCGCGCCGCGACCAGGGCGCCGAAGCCGACGTCCGTGAAGTGCCCGTCGGGGAAGGCCAGTCGCCGTTCGGTGAGGAAGGTACGGCGGTAGACCGCGCTCCACGCGGGCAGCCGCACGCCGGTGAGGTGCGGGGCGCGGTCGGGGGCGAAGGCGCCGTCCGGGGCCTTCGCCAGCAGCGGGGCGGCCGGGTTGGTCGTCTCGCCCTCCCACCAGGGCACCCGCTCGTGCTCGGTGTACAGCACGTCGACGCCGCCGGTGTCCGCCAGCCGCGCGTCCAGCGCCGCCAGCGCGCCCGGGACGAGGATGTCGTCGCCGTCCAGGAACAGCAGGTACGCGCCGGTCGCCGCCCGCATCCCGGTGTTGCGGGCCCCGGCCAGCCCGGCCGACGGCGGCGAGTGCGTGGGCGCCACCCGGGAGTCCCGCTCGGCGCGCTCCTGGACGACCTCCGCCTCGGCGCGGTCCGGGGCGTCGTGGACGGGGATCAGCTCGAAGTCACCGAAGGACTGGGCGAGGACCGAGTCCAGCGCCAGGGACAACCGCCCCGCGACCCCATGGGACGGGACGATGATGCTGAAGCGGGGCATACTGCTCTTTCTCTCGTTCTCCTGGTCGCACGGGAGCCGCCTGTCCGGCGTCAGTCGCCTGCCCGGTGGGAGCCTCCTGTCCGGCGGGCGCCTCCTCGGTTGCCGCGTCTGCCGTGGCTGCCGACTGCCGCGTCCGCCGCACCCGCCGGTCCTGCCGTCCGGCGGCCCGGCCGTCCTGTCGGACGCCAGGTGGGCGGCCGGGTCGGAGTGGGCCGCGACGAACTGCGGGGCATGCGAACTCCCAGTGGGCAAACGGCGGTCAGAGGCTGTCGGTGACGGTGCGGGGCCCGGCGGGTTTCGGCACCGTGGCCAGCGGGGTGCGCGCGAGGGCCGAGGCGGCGGAGGGCGCGGGGTGCCGTTCGGCGAGCGGCACGACCGGAGCCAGGGCCGTCTCGCCCAGCACCACGCGGCGTACGACGCGCTCGGCGGCGCGGCCGTCGTCGTACGGGCAGAACCGCTCGCGGAAGTCGGCCCTGAGCCGGTCGGAGCGGGCTCCGCGCCAGTGCCCGTCGGCGAAGATGTCGATCAGCTCGTCCTCGTCCCGCGCGATCGCGCCCGGCGGGACGGCGCTCAGGTCGAAGTAGGTGCCGCGGGCCGCCTCGTACGCCTCCGGCTCGTCCGCGTGGATCACGATCGGCCGGTCCAGGCCCGCGTAGTCGAACATCAGCGACGAGTAGTCGGTGACGAGGGCGTCCGAGGCCAGGCACAGCGACTGAACGCTCGGGTGATCGCTGACGTCGAGGATCCGGCCCCCGGACTCGGCGAGCGGACCGCCGCGTTGGGGGTGGGCGCGGGCCAGCACCATGAAGCGGGGACCGAGGCGGGTGAGGACGCGCTCCAGGTCCAGGGCCGCGCGCTGGGTGCGCCGGTAGTCGCGGTGGGTGGGCGCGTAGAGGATCGCGACCGTGCCCTCGGGGATGCCGAGGCTCTCGCGCAGCCGGGCCACGTCCGCCGGCGTCGCCCGCTGGAGGACGTCGGTGCGGGGCTGGCCGTACTCCAGCGTGGTGTAGCCGCCGGGGTGGACGCGCTCCCAGGTCAGGGTGGAGTGGCGGTTGGCGGAGACGACGTAGTCCCAGGAGTCGACGTCGCGCAGCAGCCGGGCGAAGTCGGTGCCGGCCGCGGCGGCCGGGCGTTCCTGGAGGTCCAGGCCCATGTGCTTGAGGGGGGTCCCGGCCTGCGTCTGGATCAGGACCTGTCCCTTCCGCTTGAGCAGGCCGGCGTCGAAGGCGGTGTTGTGCACCAGGTAGCGGGAGCGGGCCAGCGCCGTCCAGTAGGCCGCCGTGCCCGGGGTGAGGCGGCGCGTGCCGGTCGGGATCGTGTGGTGGTGCGCGGGGTCGGCGGCCCACGCGGTGCGCACGTGCGGGACGACCTCGCGGAACGCCTCCTCCAGCGCGCCCGGGTCGCAACCGTGCCCCCGGCCCCCGTCGGCGGCGAAGAGGGCGCGGTCGGCGCGCAGGGGGAGGCGGCGCTGGACGCGGTAGTGCAGGCGGAGGGTGGCGGCCCGTGCGGCGCGCAGCAGCTTGGCGCTGCCCTTCACCGTCCGGCGGTGCAGGGCGGACGTCAGCCGCAGGGCCTCGTAGGTGCGGCGCAGGCCGAGGCGGAGCAGGGCGTGGCGCAGGCGGACGGGCAGCGGGGCGGGGGCGCCGGGGACCCGGTAGCGGCGGCAGTGGACGCGGGCCCGGCGCAGGAACTCGCCGCGCAGGGAGCGCGGGAGGCGGTCGGGGCGGGTGAACACCGTCGTCAGGTGGTCGGCCATGCGGCGGTAGAGCACCGGCCGCCAGCGGCCCGGCTCCGGGTGCGACTCCAGGAACGCGAAGACGCGGTCGTACTGCGCGAACACGTCGAGGTGCCGCTCGCTCGGCGTGCCCAGGATGCTGCCCCGCCGGCGCTGCCGGTAGTGGACGCAGACCCGGTCCAGGGTGGCGATGGACTGAGCCGTCATCAGGACCGGGTACGTCCACGGGGTGTCCTCGTAGTAGCCGGGCGGGAAGGTGAAGCCCTCGCGCTCGGCGAACTCCCGTCGCACCGCCTTGTTCCAGGCCACCATCAGCAGCTTCAGCAGCCCCGGCCGGTCGGGGAGCCGGAAGGGCGCCGGGCCCTCTTCGGTGAGGTGCGCGGCGGCCTGGTTGCGGACCGCCTCGCCCGACCACCGGGTACGCGCGTAGTCGTAGACCAGGACGTCGGGATCCCCGGTCTCCTTGATCCGGTCGGCGACGGCCCGCAGCGCGCCCGGGGTGAGGGTGTCGTCGCCGTCGAGGAAGACCAGGTAGTCGCCGCTCGCCCGTTCCATCCCGGCGTTGCGCGCGGGACCCAGGCCCTGGTTCCGGGTCAGGTGCACGGCCTGTACGCGCGGGTCGCGGGCCGCGAACTCGTCGGCGATCGCGCCGCAGGCGTCCGGCGAGCAGTCGTCGACGACGATCAGTTCGAGATCCGGGTACGACTGGGACAGCACCGACTCCAGGCACGCGTGCAGATACGCCTGGACCTGGTACGCGGGGACGATGACACTGAACCGGGGCACGGGGCATCCATGGGTCGGCGGGGCCGGCGGAGTCGGCGCGGGCGTTCGGCCCGGGAACGGCCGGTGGAGTGACTTGGTTACGGCCCCTGCGGCATTCGGGGGATTTCGCGCACCCGGAAAACGCTCGTACGAAGGAGGGGGCGAGCCGGTGTTCGGCCCGCCCCCTCGGGTTGCTGTCGCGCCTACTTGACGGCGCCCGCCATGACACCGGACACGAACTGCCGCTGGAACGCGAAGAACACGGCCAGCGGGATCACCATGGAGATGAACGCTCCCGGCGCCAGTACGTCGATGTTGTTGCCGAACTGCCGTACCTGCGTCTGCAGGGCGACCGTGATCGGCTGGCTCCCGGAGTCCGAGAAGATCAGCGCGACCAGCATGTCGTTCCACACCCACAGGAACTGGAAGATGCCCAGGCTCGCGATCGCGGGCCCGCCCAGCGGCATCACCACCCGGACGAACAGGCGCAGTTCACCGGCGCCGTCCAGCCGGGCGGCCTCCAGCAGCTCTCTCGGGATCTCCGCGAAGAAGTTCCGCAGCAGGAACACCGCGAACGGCAGCCCGAAGCCGACGTGGAACAGGATCACGCCGACGACCGAGCCGAACAGCCCGATCTTGCCGAAGAGTTCGGCGATCGGGATCAGGGCGACCTGGACGGGCACGACGAGCAGTCCCACCACGGCCAGGAACCACCAGTCGCGGCCCGGGAAGTCCATCCACGCGAACGCGTATCCGGCGAGCGACCCGATGACCACGACCAGGACGGTCGCCGGGATCGTGATCATCGCGGTGTTGAGGAGCGAGGAGGTGATGTCGCCGTTCCTCAGCAGCTCCTCGTAGCTCTGGAAGGTGAGCTGGGACGGCTTGGTGAAGACCTCCCACCAGCCGCTCGCCGCCATGTCCCGGGGCGTGCGCAACGAGGACAGCAGCAGGCCGATCGTCGGGACCAGCCAGAACAGGCCCACGACGATCAGGAACACCTGGACCAGTCCGCCGCTGACGCCCTCGGCGAGCCGGGACCCCAGCGACCGCTTCGCCCTGACGGCCGTCCCGGGCGGCGTCGACGCCGTCTTCGTGAGGGAGCCCGCGTCCGTGGTCATCGCCGCACCTCCCGCCGCAGCCGCCGTACGTTGAACCACATCACCGGGATGACCAGGAGCAGCAGGAACACCGCGATGGCGCTGGCGATGCCCGGCTGGTCGGTGGCGAAGCCCTTGCGGTACAGCTCCAGGGCGAGCACGTTCGCGTCGTCCTGGGAGGAGCCCGGGGCGATGATGAAGACCAGGTCGAAGACCTTCAGCACGTTGATCATCAGGGTGACGACGACGACCGCGAGGACCGGCGCCAGGAGCGGGACCGTGACCCGTCTGAAGACCTGCCACTCGCCCGCGCCGTCGACCCGGGCGGCTTCGAGGAGTTCCCGGGGGACGCCCGCCAGCCCGGCCGCGATCAGCACCATCGCGAAGCCCGCCCACATCCACACGTACGACCCGATGACGGCCGGGGTGACGAGCGAGGGGCCGAGCCAGTTCAGGCCGTTGTACGGCTCCTTGAAGTTGTCGGCGGGGAGTCTGAGCTGTGCTCCCTCGGCCACGGCGGGGAGCGTGAAGGTGCCGTCGCCGGCCGCCGTCGTCTTCGCGACGACCTTGCCGTCCTTCACCGCCTCGATCCTCATCCCGGCGTAGCCCAGCTCGGCGGCGTCGACGCCGTTGAGCTTCCCGACGCCCTTGCCGCGGGTGAAGTCCTGCCAGGTGGTGCCGGTGATCCTCCCGTCCTCGGGGTCGGCGGACACGGCCTTCTTCGCGCCGTCCGGCATCACGTCGGGGGCGACGCCGACGAGGGGGAGGACGACCGTCTCGCCCGCGGTGACCGGTTCCTTGGTGATGAACGCGCCGCCGCCGGCCGGCTCCAGCGGCGACTCGCGGCCCGGGTGCGCCTTCGGGAACGCCGACGACTCGGCGAACGTGTCGTGCACCCCGACCCACACCGCGTTCGCGACGCCCTTGTCCGGGTCCTGGTCGTACACCAGGCGGAAGATGATGCCGGCCGCCAGCATGGAGATCGCCATCGGCATGAAGACGACCAGTTTGAACGCCGTGCCCCAGCGCACCCGTTCGGTCAGCACCGCGAAGATCAGACCCAGCGCGGTGGCGACCGTCGGCGCGAACACCACCCAGATGATGTTGTTCTTCAGCGCGGTGCGGATGCCGTCGTCGGTGAACAGCGCCTGGTAGTTGTCGAATCCGGCGAAGCCGTCGCCGGACTGGTCGTAGAAGCTGCGGATCAGCGAGTACCCGATCGGGTACACCACGAGCGCGCCGAGCAGTACCAGTGCGGGCAGCAGGAACAGGACCACCACGGTTTTGCGGGTGCCGGTCACGCTCCTGCGCCGCTTGGGTGAGGTGGGGGACTGGGGTGACTTGGGGGCGGCCGGGGCCGGTGAGGCCCCCGCCGCCGGTGCCGCCGCCATCGCGTCAGCCTCCGTAGGCGGCGGCCGCGTCCGCCTCCAACTGCCGCTGGGCGCCCGCGACGTCCTTCGGGTTCTTCAGGAAGTCCTGCAGCGCCTTCCACTCGCCCTTGCCGGGCGTGCCGCCGAAGGCCTGCGGGGCCTGGTCCGACATGTCGAAGCGGAAGTCGTCGCCCGCCGCGATCAGCGCATCGGCGATCTTCTTCTGCACCTCGTTCGGGTACGCCGACGTGTCGAAGCTCTTGTTCGGCGAGAGGTAGCCGCCGAGCTTCGCGTGGATCGCCGCCGCGTCCGGGGAGGCCAGCCAGGTGACGAGCGCCTGCGACGCCTTCGAGTCCTCCAGGATCACCGCCGCGTCACCGCCGGAGACCACCGGCGCGGTGTCGCCGACCGCCGGGAACGGGAAGACCTTCGCGTCCGTGCCGACCTTCGCGTCCGTCTCGGCGATGTTGACCTGCACGAAGTCGCCCTCGTAGACCATGCCCGCCTTGGGCTGGTCGCCGCCGGTGAAGGTCTGCGTCACCGAGGCCGGGAACTCGGTCTGCAGCGCGCCGGTCGCGCCGCCCGCGACGTAGTCCTTCTTGCCCCAGATCTCGGCGAGGGTGGTCAGCGCCTCCTTCACGGACGGGTCGGTCCACTTGATCTCGTGCTTGGCCAGCTGGTCGTACTTCTCCGGGCCCGCCTGCGAGAGGTAGACGTTCTCGAACCAGTCGGTGAGGGTCCAGCCATCCGCGCCGCCCACGGAGAACGGCGTGACGCCGGAGTCGTAGACCGTCTGGGCGGCGGTGAGCAGCTCGTCCCAGGTCTTGGGCTCGGCCGCGCCCGCGTTCTCGAAGACCTGGGCGTTGTACCAGATCAGGGACTTGTTGGCGGCCTTGTAGTAGACGCCGAACTGCTTGCCGGAGACCTTGCCGATGTCCTGCCAGCCCTGCGAGTAGTTCTCCCGCAGCTCCTTGGTGGCCTCCGCGCCCAGCGGCTTGGCCCAGCTCTTCTCCACGGCCTGCTTGATGGCACCGGGCTGCGGGAGCATCGCCACGTCCGGCGGGGCGCCGCCCGCGATCTTCGAGCCGAGGAAGTTGATGATCGGGTCCTGGGCGGGCACGAAGGTCACCTTGGCGCCGGTGCGCTTCTCGAACTCGGCGAGGACCTTCTTGAAGTTCTCCTGCTCGGCGCCGGTCCAGACGGCGGCGACCTCCAGGCTCTCGCCGTCCAGCCTGGGAAGGGTGACGGTGGCGGCCGTCTTCTTGTCGCCGCTGCCCTGACCGCCCTTGTCCTCACCGCCGTTGTCGTCGTCACCGCCGCACGCGGTGAGCGAGAGCGCGAGAGCCCCCGCGGCGAGGGTGGCGGCGGCCCGGGTGGTCCTCTTGACGGTCCTGTGGGATCGGAAGGTTCTGCTTGTGCGCATCACTGCCCCGTTCTTCGTTCCTCGTCGAACGTCCGGCGCTGTCCCGTGGGCTCTGGTGTACGCCAGGGGGGTGGGGGCGGCAAGAGCGCGTCCGGCGTCCAGAGGAAGATCGTGACCGCGTCGTGACCAGGCAACCGGCGCCGGTGCGGGCGCGGTCGGGAGCGGCGGCCCCCGAACCCCCCGCTCCGGCCCGAGCGGCCGCGTCCGGGAGAGCTCCGGGAGCCTTCCCGGAGCGAGGCGCTCCCAACCAGCGGCAACCTGCCCGGCCTTACAGCAGTGACGGCACCTGAGCCGCCGACACCTCCCGCGCCGCACGCTCCAACGCGCTGGCGAGCAGCGCCAGATCCGTCGGCCCGTTGCCCAGTTCGCGGACGGGGCGCCGGGTGGGCGGGTCGCCCATGCGGTGCCACTCCAGCGGGACCACCGTGGGCCGCAGGGTCGCCGTCCGCGGGATGCGGCCCGTCACCCGGCCGCCCTGGAACACCACGTCCCGTCCGTCCGGACAGGACAACCGCCCACGCCCCGGCATCGGTTCGTCCGGACCGGGTGCCGGGGCGTCGAGGGTGACGCGCAGGGTGGCGCGGAGCGCGGGCTCCGTCTGGGCCGTACGGCCGCCGGGCGCGGTGGCGGCCACCAGGTGCACGCCGAGCCGCTCGCCCTCCCGCGCGACGGCCTCCAGCGCCCGCATCACCGACCCCGCCGCGGGCCGCCCGGGGGAGCCGAGCGGGGGAGTGACCAGGGCGTCGAGATCGTCCACGACCACGACGAGGCGGGGGAGCGGAGGCGCCGCCCCCGCCCGGCGCCGGGCCGCGCCCGGTCGCAGCCGCAGCGTGGAGCTGGGCGGGGAGTCGACGTCCCCGGTGTCCGATATCGCCGCGGGGCCGGGGGTGCCGGCGCCGCCACCCGACGGCGTGCGCTGTGCGACCAGCCGGCCCGACACCTCGCGTCCGGTGTGCCACTCGGCGAAGTCCGACCGTCCGAGCAGCTCGGCACGCCGCTTCAGCTCGGCGCTCAGGGACTGCGCGAACTCCCGCATGCGCACCGGGTCGTTGGCGGTGAGGTGGGTGGTGACGTGCGGTACGTCCGTACAGACGCGCAGCCCTTCCCCGTGCCCGCCGCCGCCCGAGCCCACGCTGTCCCGGCCGTCCATCAGGACGATGCCGAGGCGGTCGGGGCGTTCGGCGGAGGCGAGCGAGGCGACGAACGCCCGCAGCAGCTCGGTACGGCCGCTGCCGGGCGGGCCCTCGATCAGCAGGTGGGGCCCCTCCGCGGCGAGGTCGGCCGTGACCGGGCCGCGCGGTCCGGCGCCCAGTACGGCGTGCGCCCGTCCGCCGAGGGCCTCCGTGTCGTCGGCCGCGTCGGCCCATCGGGCCATCAGGGAGGCCGGGGTGGCCCGGGCGAGGCCCAGCTCGTCGAGGAGCCGGGCCGCCTGGGGCAGCGGCGCGGACACGCGCGTGTGCCGGTCGCCGACCGCGCCGTCGGTACGCAGCGGGGCCAGGGCGCGCGCGAACCGCTCCGCCCAGGCGAGGGAGACGGCGTCGACCGTACCGAGGGTGCCGTGCCCGACCGGGCCGGCGGGGGCGATCGGGCCGACGGGAGCGATCGGACCGGTGGCCGAGCCGGTGGCCGGGCCGTTGGGGGCGGTCGGGCCGGTGGCCGGTGCGCCCTGGGAGGCGCCCGTGCGCGCGACGCGCAGCAGTCGCAGGGCCGTCGCCACGTCGCCGCTGAGCAGCGCCACGGCGCCGCACTCCCGGAACACCGGGGACACCGCGCAGGCCGCCTCGTACGTCTCCGTCACCGGGGACGTCGGGGAGGCGGCGGCCGTCTCGGCGAGGCTCAGGACGTGGATACCGGCCCGTGGGCCCTCCAGGGCCAGCCGCGCCACCGCGTCGCGCACGTCGGCTCCGCCGGGGTCCCCGTCCACGACGACCACCGTGTACGGCCCGGCGAGGCCGCCGGCCGGATCGGTTCCGTCACCGGCCCGCGCCCAGGAGGGCCGGCGGGTGCCGGCCGTGTCCGGGGTCGTGTCCGAGTCCGTGGCCGTGGCCGGGCTCTGTGGTGTGTCCCGTGCGGGAGCCGTCGGCTGGGCCGGGATGGTGCCGGCGGGAGCCGGTGGCCGTGCTCCGGCCCGGGTGTCCGTCAGGTGGTCCTCCAGGCGGCGGAGGAGCTCGTGGGCGCGGGCCGTGGCCTGTTCCCGGTCGTAGGCGAGCAGCAGACGGCAGTCCTGACCGTGTCCCGGGCGCAGGTGCGGCAGCCAGCCCACCCAGGACCACTCGGCGGCCCGTTCGGCGAGCGGACGGGAGCGGTCCGCGCTGATCAGGACGATCTCCAGGACGTCGGCGGAGTGCAGCGCGGCGAGCTGGGCCAGGACCGAGCGGGCCAGCCCGGCCAGCCGCGCGCGCGGGCCCGCCAGCCCGAGCGCCCCGACCTCGCGGAACCCGGCGGTCACCGGAACCGCGGGCAGCGGCGCGTCGCCGCCGGGCGCCACCCGGTCGGCCGTGCCGAGCCGCACGGTGAGCGCCTCCGGGTGACCCGGGCCGCGCTCCCACAGTCGTGGTCCCGGTCCGAGCGCCGTCAGCAGCAACGAGGCGGGGTCCGGCCAGGTCTCCGGTGCGCGGGCCGTGCCGGCCGGGGCCGTCGGTGCCGGTCCGGCCGGCTCCCGGTCGTAGGCGTGGGTCCCGGCCTCGGTGGCGTCCTGCGTGCCGCCGCGGCCTCCGGCGAGCCGCCGTGCCCACGCGCCGAGCCCGCCGCGCCTGCGCACGCCCGGGGGGACGTCGGTCCCGCGCAGGGGCGTGCCCTTGCGCCGGGTGCCGGCGTCCGGGCCGGGGGCGTCGGCGGGACCGGAGGCCTCACCGAAGGGGGCGCTCCGGGCGGTCCCGAGGACGTGCGCGCCATGGGCACCCGCACCGTGGGCGCCCGCACCGGACGGTCCCGCGCCGTGCGCGTCCGCGCCGTACGGGTTCGAGCCGCTCACGTCCGCGCCGTACGGGTCCGAGCCGTAGCCGCCCGTGCCGGATGCGCCTGTTCCGTAGGTCTCGGGCCCGTGCCCGCCCGCACCATGGCCCGCGCCCACGCCGGTAGCGCCGCCGTGGGTCTCGTCCCCCGCCGGGGACGGCCGCCGCGTGCCCGCCGCGTGGCCGGTGCCGTGGCTCTCGAGTCGCGGTGCACCGCCCTGCCCGGGGACCTGACGGGGCTCGGTCGATGCCGCGCCGATGCCGGGCCCCGCGGGGCCGTAGGCGTGGTGCGTTCGCCCGGCGGGGCGGTCCCGGGCCGCGGACCCGGCGGCACTGGTGCTCCCGGCACCGGCCCCCCGCCGGGAACCGTCCCCTTCCCCTTTTCCGGCCCCGCGCGAGGAGCCGTCCGCCGCCCCGGCCGGGCGCGCGGCGCCGTCCGTCCCCAGGCCCGCCTGGGCGGAGTCGTCCCTGCTGCCGTACGGGTGCGCCGTGCCGTCCGTGCTGCTGGTCGTGCCGGAGGGACCGCCCGTCTCGCCCCCCACACGGGCCTGGCCCTCCGCCCCGTCGGCCACGCGCGCGTGCGCCACCCGGCCCCCGGCGTCCGCCCCCGGGCCCGGCCCGGCCCCCCGAGACGGGGACCCCTCCGGGCCGGAAAGCCGTACGTGCCCCTCCCCGTCCGGGGTCGTCGCCACGCGCGCGACCGCGCCCTGGGGGACCGGCACGAGGCGCAGGGCGGACTCGCCGATCCGCAGCAGCGCCCCCGGCGCGAAGCGGACCGGGCGGTCGCCCACGCGGGTGCCGTCCAGCGTGGTGCCGTTGGTGGAACCGAGGTCCGCGACCGAGACGCGGCCGTCGGGGGCGACGGTCACGGCGCAGTGCGTCCGGGAGACGTCCGGGTCGTCGAGCGCGATGTCGGCGTCGGCGGAGCGGCCGAGCTGGATCTGGCCGCCGTGCAGCAGATGGACGCCACCCGCGTCGGGGCCGGCGACCACATGGAGCTGGGCCGGCACGTCGGCCGGTTCGGAGTGCGGGTCGGGCTCGCCCGGGGCGCCCAGGCAGAGCACCGCGCCGTCGGTCAGCGGGGGCTCGCCCAGGGTGCTGCGCTGGGCGTCGAGCCGCTGCGCCCCGGCGTAGAGCACCACCTGGCCGGAGCCCGGACTCTCACCGCCGGGCAGCGCCGCGGCCAGCGCGGAGGCGATCGCGGCCAGGGCCGTGCCGGGCGGCGCGGTGACCAGCACGTCGCAGCTCGCGGCGTGGCCCCCCACCGAAGCATGCGGGCCCAGCGGGTCTACGACGGTCAGCCGGATCTGCATCGCCGTCAGCGGTCCCTTCGCGCGGGCGCCCGCGCGCCGGGGACAGAAGCCGTCTACCGCGGTCCCCCACCGCGGACTTCCCCCACCGCCACACGAGCACGTCGGCCAGTACTGCACGCATCCTCGCACCTGCCACTGACAATGTGCCCGTCGCCCGCCATCAAATGATCTTGATTGGTCGGCTCTGCCCGCAAAAATGCCTGACAGGTGTCGCGTCGATGATCGAACGGCGTCCGCTTGAGATCGGTCACGTTCGGGCCCGGCAACCAAGGGACCGGGTCGAGCGTCTTTCCTTCGAACACGCGCCGGAAGCGGAACGTAAGACGCACCGGTGGACCAATGGGAAGCACAGGACGACGACAGCCCGGTGCCGGGAGCACGGCACTACAGTGGGGCGGAACAGTCGGCAAGCAACAGGGAGCGCATGACGTGCGGCCGGTAGGCAGCAAGTACCTCCTCGAGGAGCCCCTCGGTCGCGGCGCCACGGGCACCGTCTGGCGGGCCCGCCAGCGGGAGACCGCGGGCGCCGAGGCGGCCGTGGCCGGTCAGCCCGGCGAGACCGTCGCGATCAAGGTCCTCAAGGAGGAGCTCGCGAGCGACCCCGACATCGTGATGCGCTTCCTGCGGGAGCGCTCCGTCCTGCTCCGGCTGACCCACCCCAACATCGTCCGGGTCCGCGACCTGGTCGTCGAGGGCGAGCTGCTGGCCCTCGTCATGGATCTCATCGACGGTCCGGACCTGCACCGCTACCTGCGCGAAAACGGGCCGCTCACCCCGGTTGCCGCCGCCCTGCTCACCGCGCAGGTCGCCGACGCGCTCGCCGCCAGCCACGCCGACGGCGTCGTCCACCGTGACCTGAAGCCGGCCAACGTCCTGCTGAAGCAGACCGGCGGCGAGATGCACCCGATGCTCACCGACTTCGGCATCGCCCGTCTCGCGGACTCTCCCGGCCTCACCCGCACCCACGAGTTCGTCGGCACGCCCGCGTACGTCGCGCCGGAGTCCGCCGAGGGCCGCCCGCAGACCTCCGCCGTCGACGTCTACGGCGCCGGCATCCTGCTGTACGAGCTGGTCACCGGCCGGCCCCCGTTCGGCGGGGGCTCCGCCCTGGAGGTGCTGCACCAGCACCTGAGCGCCGAACCGCGCCGCCCCTCCACCGTCCCCGACCCGCTGTGGACGGTCATCGAGCGCTGCCTGCGCAAGAACCCCGACGACCGCCCCAGCGCCGAGAACCTCGCCCGCGGCCTGCGGGTCGTCGCCGAGGGCATCGGCGTGCACGCGAACAGCGCGCAGATCGGCGCCGCCGAGAGCGTCGGCGTACTCCTCGCCCCCGACCCGGCGCCCGCGCAGGTCCCGGGCGACCCCGGGGCCGCCGACCCGACGCAGGTCCTGCCGCAGAACCCGCCCGGCGCCCACGACCCGAACGGCGCGACCAGCGTCCTGCCGCACACCGGCGGCACGGCGGGCGCCGCCGACCCCACCGCCGTACTCCCGAACCGCGGCGCGGCCGACCCGACCGCCGTCATGCCGCCGGTGCCGCCGGGACAGCCGGGCGGCCCGGGGCAGGGACAGGGCGGGCAGTCCGGCGGCCCCGAGGACCCGCACCCCTGGCAGAACCAGCTGCGCGCCGCTCGCGACCGCAACGAGCAGACGCAGGTCCAGTACATCGACCCGAACGACGACCCGCTGCGCCGCCGCCCCCAGCGGCAGGTGGCCCGCCCGCAGCAGCCGCCCCGGCAGGCCCCGCAGGGCCCGCCGCCCCAGCAGCCCGGCTACGGATATCCGCAGCAGCAACAGCCGCAACCGCAGCGGTACGCCACCCCGCAGCCGCAACAGCCCCAGCAGCCGCACCGGCCCCAGCCGCAGCGCTACGCCCCGCCGCCCACGCCCGAGCCGCAGCCGCCCCGGCGTGAGCCCCGGCCGCCGCGGCAGCGCGGCGCCAACCCCATGCGCATCCCCGGTCTCGGCTGTCTCAAGGGATGCCTGGTCACGATCGTCGTCCTGTTCGTGGCCGGCTGGCTGATCTGGGAGCTGAGCCCGCTGCAGGAGTGGATCGGCACGGGCCAGGGCTACTGGGCGCAGCTCAGCGACTGGTTCACCACCGCGACCGACTGGATCGGGGACCTGGGCGGCGACAGCGGCTCGGGCGGCGGCGGGACGTCCACCGGTAACTGAGTCTGGAGATTTGTCGACACCCAGCGGGTGATTTCGGCCTCCGCTGTGAAGGTTGGCTCCTCGGACGCGTACTTTTAAGCGCAACACGCGTCGGTAGGAGCAGTCTTGGCACGGAAGATCGGCAGCCGGTACACCGCCCACCAGATCCTCGGGCGGGGCAGCGCCGGCACGGTGTGGCTGGGCGAGGGTCCCGAGGGACCCGTCGCGATCAAGCTGCTGCGCGAGGATCTGGCGTCCGACCAGGAACTCGTCTCACGCTTCGTGCAGGAGCGCACCGCCCTGCTCGGCCTGGAGCACCCGCACGTCGTCTCCGTGCGCGACCTGGTGGTCGACGGCAACGACCTCGCGCTGGTCATGGACCTGATCCGCGGTACGGATCTGCGCACCCGCCTCGACCGGGAGCGGCGTCTGGCACCCGAGGCCGCGGTGGCCATCGTCGCCGACGTCGCCGACGGCCTGGCCGCCGCGCACGCCGCCGGGGTCGTGCACCGCGACGTCAAGCCGGAGAACGTGCTGCTCGACATGCGGGGCCCGCTCGGCCCCGGCGGCTCGCACCCGGCCCTGCTGACGGACTTCGGTGTGGCCAAACTCATCGACACCCCGCGGCGCACCCGCGCCACGAAGATCATCGGCACGCCGGACTACCTGGCCCCGGAGATCGTCGAGGGCCTGCCCCCGCGCGCGGCCGTGGACATCTACGCGCTGGCCACGGTCCTGTACGAGCTCCTTGCCGGCTTCACGCCGTTCGGCGGCGGCCACCCCGGCGCGGTGCTGCGCCGCCATGTGACCGAGTCGGTCGTCCCCCTCCCCGGCATCCCGGACGAGCTGTGGCAGCTGCTCGTGCAGTGCCTCGCCAAGGCGCCGGCCTCCCGGCTGCGCGCCTCCGAGCTGGGCGCCCGGCTGCGCGAGCTGCTGCCGATGCTGGCCGGGATGGGGCCGCTGGACGTGGACGAGCCCGACGCGGAGCAGGAGGAGGACACGCCCGAGGAGCCCCCGGCGTCCCCCGCGCCCGCCGGGGAGCCGGTACGGCGCCGGGGAGCGGTGCCGCTGGTGCCGGGGCCGAAGCCGGCCGACTCCAACCGCGACACGCACACCTCCATGCGCGTACCGGCCCCCGACGAACTGGCCGGCGGCGCCCGCGGCACCGCCCGGGCCCCTCGCGCGTCCGGCGCCCCGCGCCCCGGATCGGCCCGCAACCGCGCCGCCGCGCGGCGCCGCCGGCTGGCCGTGGGAGCGGGCGCGGTGGCCCTGGTCGCGGCGATCGGCGTCGGTACGTGGCTGGCCACGAGCGGCGACGAGAGCGGCGCGGGGCCCCAGGACACGCGGAACTCGGCACCGGCCTCCCCGTGAGTCCGGGCACGCCGCCCCACCGCCATCCGGTGACGACCCGGCGAAGGCCGGTTGGCGGAGCCGTTACGCTGGATGCGTGGCAGTCGTCGATGTATCCGAAGAGCTGAAGTCCCTCTCCTCGACCATGGAGTCGATCGAGGCCGTCCTGGACCTCGACAAGCTGAGGGCAGACATCGCCGTGCTCGAGGAGCAGGCGGCCGCGCCCTCCCTGTGGGACGACCCGGAGGCGGCGCAGAAGATCACCAGCAAGCTCTCGCACCTCCAGGCCGAGGTCAGGAAGGCCGAGACCCTGCGCGGCCGGATCGACGATCTCGGGGTGCTCTTCGAGATGGCCGAGGAGGAGGACGACCCGGACACCCGCGCCGAGGCCGAGTCCGAGCTCACGGCCGTCAAGAAGGCGCTGGACGAGATGGAGGTCCGCACGCTGCTCTCGGGTGAGTACGACGCCCGTGAGGCGCTCGTCAACATCCGCGCCGAGGCCGGCGGCGTGGACGCCGCCGACTTCGCCGAGAAGCTCCAGCGCATGTACCTGCGGTGGGCCGAGCAGCGCGGCTACAAGACCGAGATCTACGAGACGTCGTACGCGGAGGAGGCCGGCATCAAGTCGACCACCTTCGCCGTGCAGTCGCCGTACGCCTACGGCACCCTCTCCGTCGAGCAGGGCACGCACCGGCTGGTGCGCATCTCGCCCTTCGACAACCAGGGGCGCCGGCAGACCTCCTTCGCGGGCGTCGAGATCCTCCCCGTGGTCGAGCAGACCGACCACATCGAGATCGACGAGTCCGAGCTGCGGGTGGACGTGTACCGCTCGTCCGGTCCCGGCGGCCAGGGCGTGAACACCACCGACTCCGCGGTGCGGCTCACCCACCTCCCCACCGGCATCGTGGTCTCCTGCCAGAACGAGCGCTCCCAGATCCAGAACAAGGCCACCGCCATGAACGTCCTCCAGGCCAAGCTGCTGGAGCGGCGCCGCCAGGAGGAGCAGGCCAAGATGAACGCCCTCAAGGGCGACGGCGGCAACTCCTGGGGCAACCAGATGCGTTCGTACGTGCTGCACCCGTACCAGATGGTCAAGGACCTGCGCACGGAGCACGAAGTGGGCAACCCCGAGTCGGTTTTCAACGGTGAGATCGACGGTTTCCTGGAGGCCGGCATTCGCTGGCGCAAGCAGCAGGAGAAGTAGCGCGAGGCGCTGACGCCGCTTTGTCGACAAGGCAACTGCCGCCCTTCCGGCGGCGGTTGCCTTTTGTCTGGCCCCCTCTCCGCCGGTGATGTCTGGGTTTTACATCACACTCACACCCATTGTGTCCGGCATACGTCCCGTACCTGGACATCGCGTACGCAATGGCCTTGACGTTGCTTTGAACATTCGTAAGGGTGAGGCGCGGCATGCGTATTTCTGGGGCGCATGTGAACCGGGGGCATCAGCAGAGCTACCTCCGTCGATCACGGCCCCGAGCGCGGCCTCTCTGACGATTCGGCTACTGGGGGTAGCAACCATATGACCAAGAAGACGCGGATCCGTGTCGCACGCATAGCGGCCGGTGCCGTGATCGCGGCCGGAGCCTCGCTGACCGCCGCGGGTGCCGCCTCGGCGCTCGACCTCGGTGTGAGCGCGGGCGTCGGCGACACCAGCGTCGACGTCGGCGTGAGCCTCGACGGCGACGACGAGGAGCCGACGACCCCGCCCACCGACATTCCGACGGACCCGAACGAGCCGACGGACCCGACGGATCCCACGGACCCGACGGATCCCACGGACCCGACGGATCCCACGGACCCGACGGACCCGACGGACCCCACGGACCCGACGGATCCCACGGACCCGACGGACCCGACCGACCCCACGGACCCGACGGATCCCACGGATCCCACGGACCCGACCGACCCCACGGACCCGACGGACCCGACCGACCCCACGGACCCCACGGACCCGGGTAACGGCGGCGGCAACGGTGGCGGCAACGGCGGCGGGGGCGACAACACCAACCCCGACGGCGGCAGCAACGACAACGTCAGCCAGAACGAGGGTTCCTCGGCCCTGACCGACACCGGTGAGGAGGCCCAGGCCTCCGACACCACCGCCCAGGGCAGCGGCGAGGAGCTCGCCGAGACGGGCGCCGCGCAGACCACGTTCCTGCTGGTCGGCGCCGCCACGATGATCGCCGGAGGCATCGGCTTCCGCTTCCTGCCGCGTCTGATGAACGGCCGCGGCGGCGCTGCCGCCTGACGGTAGCCGTCCGCGTACGCACAGCGCACGCACGAGAAGGGGCCCGGAGCGCACAACGCTCCGGGCCCCTTCTCCGTCCGCTTGCGTGACCGTGTCCCGGGGGCCCCGTGGACCCTCCGCGTGCGTCAGGCGGTCTGGTGGGCCAGCAGGGCCACCGCCGCGACCAGCACCGTCAGCAGCGCGACCAGCGTCATCGGATTCAGCCCCGCGAGGAAGTTCCCCTGCTGCAGCCGCTCGCGGTTCGCCCGGCACACCGGGCATCTGCCCTCGTTCACGGGCGCCGCGCAGTTCGCGCACACCAACCGGTCGTACGTCATGCGCTCACCCTCCTTGCCCACCGGCTCCGTCAGGACAACGCCCGCACCGACGCGAACGTTCCCCCTTCCACTGTGCCAGGTTCCGTGGGGCCCCGCGCGCCTTCCCTCCGGGGCCCGGGCCGGGGCCGGCGCGAGCCGAGGACAAAACGCGCAACTGATGCGCAACCCCGACCGGTGACTGCGGTCCGCTCCCCGATTCGCGTATGGTCACGCACATCTACCCCCGGCGACCCGTGGTGCATCCGTGATCCGATTCGACAACGTGTCCAAGGTCTACCCCAAACAGAACCACCCAGCCCTCAGGGACGTCTCCCTGGAGGTCGAGAAGGGCGAGTTCGTCTTCCTCGTGGGGTCCTCCGGCTCCGGAAAGTCCACCTTCCTGCGGCTGGTCCTCCGCGAGGAGCGGTGCAGCCACGGACAGGTGCACGTTCTGGGCAAGGATCTCGCCCGCCTGTCCAACTGGAAGGTGCCGCAGATGCGGCGCCAGCTGGGGACGGTGTTCCAGGACTTCCGCCTGCTGCCGAACAAGACGGTCGGCGAGAACGTCGCCTTCGCGCAGGAGGTCATCGGCAAGTCACGCGGCGAGATCCGCAAGTCCGTGCCGCAGGTGCTCGACCTCGTCGGGCTCGGCGGCAAGGAGGACCGCAGGCCGGGCGAGCTGTCCGGCGGTGAGCAGCAGCGCGTCGCCATCGCGCGCGCCTTCGTCAACCGGCCCAAGCTGCTCATCGCGGACGAGCCCACCGGCAACCTCGACCCGCAGACCTCCGTCGGCATCATGAAGCTGCTCGACCGCATCAACCGGACGGGCACCACCGTGATCATGGCGACCCACGACCAGAACATCGTGGACCAGATGCGCAAGCGCGTCATCGAGCTGGAGAAGGGCCGTCTCGTCCGCGACCAGGCACGCGGCGTCTACGGCTACCAGCACTGACGAGGAACGGAAAGGCTTAACGAGACGCCATGCGCGCCCAGTTCGTGCTCTCGGAGATCGGTGTCGGTCTTCGCCGCAATCTGACGATGACCTTCGCCGTCATCGTCTCCGTCGCCCTGTCCCTGGCCCTGTTCGGCGGTTCGCTGCTGATGAGCGACCAGGTGACCACCATGAAGGGCTACTGGTACGACAAGGTCAACGTCTCGGTCTTCCTCTGCAACAAGAGCGACGCCGAGTCCGACCCCAACTGCGCCAAGGGCGCGGTGACCGAGGACCAGAAGAAACAGATCATGTCCGACCTCGACGAGATGACCGTCGTCGACAAGGTGACGTACGAGTCGCAGGACGAGGCGTACAAGCACTACAAGGAGCAGTTCGGCGACTCGCCGCTGGCCAGCTCCCTCACGCCGGACCAGATGCAGGAGTCGTACCGGATCAAGCTGAAGGACCCGGAGAAGTACCAGGTCATCGCCACCGCCTTCGACGGCCGGGACGGCGTGCAGTCCGTGCAGGACCAGAAGGGCATCCTGGACAACCTCTTCGGCCTCCTCAACGGCATGAACTGGGCCGCCCGCGCGGTGATGGCGCTGATGCTCGTCGTCGCGCTGATGCTGATCGTCAACACCGTGCGCGTCTCGGCGTTCAGCCGTCGGCGTGAGACCGGCATCATGCGACTGGTCGGCGCCTCCGGCTTCTACATCCAGGCGCCGTTCATCATGGAGGCGGCGGTCGCCGGGCTCATCGGCGGTGGTGTCGCCTGCGGCTTCCTGGTGGCCGCCAGGTACTTCATCATCGACAACGGACTCGCCCTGTCCGAGAAGCTGAACCTGATCAACTTCATCGGCTGGGACGCCGTGCTGACGAAGCTTCCGCTCATCCTGGCCACGAGCCTGCTGATGCCCGCGTTGGCCGCGTTCTTCGCGCTGCGCAAGTACCTGAAGGTGTGACACATACCAAGAGGGCCGCACGGTGAAGCGACCGTGCGGCCCTCTCGCGTTGTCCTAGACTCACCGGCATGTCAGGTCGTGACCTGTTCTGTCAGCCCCGCCGCACACGCCGCGGGGCCGCCCTGACCTTGGTGTTCGCGAGCGTGCTCGTCGCGGGCGCGGCCACCGGCTCGTTCCCCGAGACCGACCGGAAGCCCCCGCCCGACACGGCCGACGCCGCCGTCCCGGCCGGCCGGCACGAGGAGGTCGCGCGGGCGGCGTCCGAGGCGATGGCCGACGGCAAGTCCCCCGAGGAGGCCGCCGAACGCGCCGTCAGCCGCAGCGGGGACCGCTGGGGCGCCGTCTACTCCCGGGGCGAGTACGAGGAGTTGGAGGACGCCCTCGACGGCCGGTACACCGGCGTCGGGCTCTCCGCCCGCCGCGAGCGCGACGGCCGCATCGAGGTGAGCGAGGTGCGCTCCGGCTCGCCCGCCGCCGACGCCGGAATCCGCCAGGGCGACCGGCTGCGCAGCGTCGACGGAGAGCGGGTGGACGGGCGCCCCGTCACCGAGGTCGTCTCCATACTGCGCGGCGACACCGAGGCCGAGCCCGCCGGCACCGCCGTCCGGCTCGGCCTGGAACGCGGCACGCGCGCGTGGACGGAGACCGTCCGCCGGGCGCGGCTGTCCACGGACCCGGTGACCGTGCGCACCCTCGCCGACGGCGTCACCGTGGTCAGGGTCGTGTCGTTCACCAAGGGCGTCGGCGAACAGGTGCGCGGAGCCGTGGAGCGGCTGCCGTCCGGCGCCGGGGTCGTCCTCGACCTGCGCGGCAACTCCGGCGGGCTGGTCGCCGAGGCCGTCACCGCCGCCTCCGCCTTCCTCGACGGCGGCCTGGTCGCCACGTACGACGTCGACGGCGACCAGCGGGCCCTGCACGCCGAGCCCGGCGGCGACACCACCAGACCCCTGGTCGCGCTCGTCGACGGCGGCACGATGAGCGCGGCCGAGCTCCTCACCGGTGCCCTCCAGGACCGCGGCCGGGCGGTCGTCCTGGGCTCCCGCACCTTCGGCAAGGGCTCGGTGCAGATGCCGGGCCGGCTGCCCGGCGGCGCGGTGGCCGAGCTGACCGTCGGGCACTACCGCACCCCCTCCGGCCGCGGCGTCGACGGCACCGGCATCACGCCCGACCTGGAGGTCGACCCGACGGACCCGGCCGCCCTGGACCGGGCACGGACGGTGCTGAGCGGACTGGGACGCTAGGAGCGCCCCCGCGTAAATCGGCTTCCCGCGGACCCCCTCCGTAGTGCCAAAATGGGCTGCACTATGGCTAAGGAAAAAGGGCGCAAGCTGATCGCGCAGAACAAGAAGGCGCGGCACGACTACCAGATCCTCGACACGTACGAGGCCGGCCTGGTCCTGTCCGGGACCGAGGTGAAGTCGCTGCGCCAGGGGCGGGCATCGCTGGCCGACGGCTTCGTGCAGCTGGACGGACACGAGGCGTGGCTGCACAACGTGCACGTGCCGGAGTACAGCCAGGGCACCTGGACCAACCACAGCGCCCGCCGCAAGCGGAAGCTGCTGCTGCACCGGGTGGAGATCGACAAGCTGGAGTCGAAGTCCCAGGAGACCGGTCACACGATCGTGCCCCTGGCGCTGTACTTCAAGGACGGCCGGGCCAAGGTCGAGATCGCGCTGGCGCGCGGCAAGAAGGAGTACGACAAGCGCCAGACCCTGCGGGAGAAGCAGGACCGCCGCGAGGCGGAGCGGACGATCTCGGCGATCAGGCGCAAGCAGCGGGCCTGACACCCCCAGGGACAGCGGGCCTGCCCCACAGGAGGAATAGGCTGGCACCCGCGTGCGTTGGTCACGTACGATGGCACTTGCACCCCACAGCGGGTGCGCGCCCTCCTCGGAGGGACCTCTTCGGAGGATTGAAAAATCAACATGGGGATGATCGGTTTCGACAGCGGATGTCGAAGCAGGGGAAGCGTGTCGAGGAAGCGGCCATGATCTCGTTAACCACAGGCCGAAAAAAATAATCGCCAATTCCAAGCGCGATTCCTCCCAGCAGGCCTTCGCCCTCGCTGCCTGATCTCAGGTAGCGAAGCGAGCCTCCTACTAAGGGAGTGTCAGCCCGGGGCTGTTCCCGACCCGGATCCTGGCATCAGCTAGGGGACTAAACCTTGATCCCGGTCACGGGGTGAAGAGGGAAACCAAACAGTGACTGAGCCCGTCGGAGACTTGTCCGCGTGATCTCCGGGGCTGAGAAAATCGAAGCGGACTGCACACGGAGAAGCCCTGGTTCCGCACCGTTGGACGCGGGTTCGATTCCCGCCATCTCCACATTTCCATGGTGACCCCTTGGGGCACCGGCCGAGCGCCGGGCCTCAGGGGGTCTTTGTGTGCCATCATCGCGGCGCGGTCGCCGTTGTAGATTCGCCGGATGCCCGCACCCGCCCACCTCGACCCCCGCCTCCTGCGCGCCTTCGTCACCGTCGCGGAGGAACTGCACTTCACCCGCGCCGCCACCCGCCTGTACGTCGCCCAGCAGGCGCTCAGCAGGGACGTGCGGCGCCTGGAGGGGGAACTGGGCGCCGAGTTGTTCGTCCGGACCACCCGGCAGGTGACCCTGACGGCCGACGGCGAGCGGCTGCTGCCGTACGCCCGCCGCGTCCTCCGGGCGCAGGACGACCTCCTCGCCGCCTTCGGACAGGCCCGCCCGCTGCTGGTCGACCTCAACTCACCGCAACTCGACACCGGCCGCCTGGTCCTGGAACGGGCCCGTGGACTCGCGCCCGAACAGGAGCTGATGGCGCGTTACGAGAGCGGACTGACGGGCGCCGCGGCCGAACTGCTCGCCGGCCGCGTCGACGCGTCGTTCGGCCGGTTCGCCGGCCTCGCCCCGGCGCTGCGGGCGGGACTCGGCCACCAACCGGTCCGCTACGAACCCATGGCGGTGCTGCTGCCCGGGGACCACCCGTTGGCCCGGCTGCCGGAGGTGCCGCTCGCCGCGCTGAAGGGCGAGACCCTGTACGCCGGAGCCGGCAATCCGCGGACGCCGGAGTGGACCGACCTCGCGCACCGCCTGTTCGAGGGACGCGGCATCGAGGTGGCGGCACCCGCTCCGGTGGCCGTCGGGGAGGAGGAGTTCCAGCGGGTCATGGACAAGACGCGCAATCCGATCCTCGCCGTGGCGGGCTTTGTGGCCATCGGGCCGACCGTCGTACGCCCGCTCGTCGACCCCGTGCCGCTCTCGCCCGTGTCACTGGTCTGGCGAAAGGGACTGGTGCACCCCGCGTTCGACGCGCTGCGCCGGGCGGCGGCCCTGGTCGCGGCCGAAAAGGGCTGGCTCCACAGGCCCTCGGGAGGCTGGATTCCGGCCGTCGACGCCGCTGTGATGTCCGTCCACAACTGACACGGGGCAACCACCTGTCCTCCGCGTGCGCTACATTCTTTGCCTGAGCACGGTGTGGTACAGGGGGCGCTCGAACCAGGTGGGGGCCGGTTCGGCCGACGGGTGCTCGGAGTCGTATGCGCACCCGGAACTGTCCCGTGGGGGGAAGTGTGCGCGCGTGAAGAAATGGCAAAATAACGCCCAACCGGAGGGGCCCGAGGCCGTGTCCGGGATGCGTGATCTCCCAGAGGCGAAACAGGATGCTGACGTCACCGAGGTATTTCCGGCGACCAGGGCCCTCCCGGTGACCGGGGAGCCTTCGACGACCGGAAAGTCGTCCGGCCGATCCGGCCAGTTCGCCGAGTCCGGCCAGTCTGCCGAGTCCGCCAGGCCCGCCCCGTCCGGCGGCTCCGCCGGATCTCCTGGTTCTCCCGCTTCCGGGGCCGGATGGTTCGGGGGCGCCGGTGCCGACGAGACGGAGGTTCTCGGTCCCCGAATAGGCAGGGACCGAATAGCCGGCAAGCCGGCGGGCGGCGACCCGGTCGGCGGCACCCCGGTGGCTGGAGACCGTACGGACCGGGATCCGAGCCGCGACCCGTTGACCCGGGGACGGATAACCTGGGGCGGCACGAAGCCGACCGGAAGTGATCCGTCCGGAACCCGCCGCAACGACACGAGCCCTGAAGCCGACAAGACGGACATCCTCCCTTCGGCTCCTTCGGCTCCTTCGGCTCCTTCGGCTCCTTCGGCTCCTTCGGCCGCGCCGACCCGTGTCTTCCCCACGACCGCGTCCGGCCCCGCCACCTCCGCCCTGCGCGACCCCTGGCAGGACACCCCGGGCGTCGATGCCGACGCAGGTGCCGACGCGGGCGCCGGCGCCAGGACCGGCGATCAGACGCACGACCCGCACGAGGTGACGGTCCAGCTCGACGCCGTCCAGCTCGGTGACGGCGTGATCCGCCGAGTCGACAGCGGGCGCCCCGAGAGCGGCCCCGAGGGCTCCGACGGACCGGTCTTCGTCGACGCGTCGGGACGCCGCAGCCGTCTGTACCGCCGCCTCGGCATCGCGGTCGGCGTCGCCTGCGCGGTCTACGCCGTCGTCATCGTCTCCACGCTGCTGTCCGGCAACTCCAACGCGCCCTGGCTGCCCGTGGAGGGCCAGCAGGAGGGCAAGCCGGCCGGCCAGGTCGACACCACGCCGGCGCCGTCGCAGTCGACGCGGCCCTCCGGCACCGGCAGCGCCGTCCCGCAGACCAGCCCTTCCGCCGGCGCCGGCGTGACCACGGCACCGGATGCCGGCGTCCCCGTGCCCGGCACGTCCGGTACCGCCCTGCAGCCCGGCACCAGCGCCGACCCCGGGCCCTCACAGTCCGAGACCGCCCCGGACACCGGCGACGAGGACGCGACCGACCCGGACCCGACGCAGTCGACGCAGGTGCCGCCCCCCGGGAGCCCGGACCCGACGACCTCGGAGGACGACGACGAAACCCCGGTCGACCCCACCGGCCCCACGAACCCCACCGACCCCCCTACGGGCACCGATCCCGGTGACGGCGGTACGGCCGTCAACGGCGTGAGCGCCCCGCTGGCCGCCCCACTGGCCGCCGCCGGACCCGCCGCGGGACCCGCCGCCGGTTCGGACAACCCCCTCACGTCCCCTTCCCTGTCCCCGGAGAACACCCTCTGATGGCATCCCGCATCCGCCGTCACGGGCCGGCCCGTGACGGCGCCCGTGAGGGCGCCCGGCGCCGCCGCCTGCCCCTGCGCCTGCTGCTTCCGCTGCTCGTCCTGGTCGCCCTGGCGGCGATGCTCATGCTGCGCGGCTACGTGCACAGTGAGATCCTCGCCGACCACCGCGTCCAGCCGCCCGCCGCCACCGACCAGGTGCCGGAGAAGATCCTCGAGGGCGGCCCGGTCATCGACGCCCGTGGCGGCCGCACCGAGAGCCTGAGCGTGCCCGACCACCGCCTGGTCCTCACGTTCGACGACGGCCCGGACCCGACCTGGACGCCGAAGGTCCTGGACGTGCTGAAGAAGCACGACGCGCACGGCGTCTTCTTCGTCACCGGCACCATGGCCTCCCGCTACCCCGACCTCGTCAAGCGCATGGTCGACGAGGGCCACGAGGTCGGCCTGCACACGTTCAACCACCCCGACCTCTCCTTCCAGTCCAAGAAGCGCATCGACTGGGAGCTGTCGCAGAACCAGCTGGCGATCACCGGCGCGGCCGGCATCCGTACCTCGCTCTTCCGCCCGCCGTACTCCTCCTACGCCGACGCCATGGACAACAAGTCCTGGCCCGTCACCGAGTACATCGGCAGCCGCGGCTACATCACCGTCGTCAACAACACCGACAGCGAGGACTGGAAGCGTCCCGGCGTCGACGAGATCATCCGCCGCGCCACGCCCAAGGACGGCAAGGGCGCCATCGTCCTGATGCACGACTCCGGCGGTGACCGCAGCCAGACGGTCGAGGCGCTGGACAGATTCCTGCCCGACCTGCAGAAGAAGGGCTACGAGTTCGACAACCTCACCGAGGCCCTGGACGCGCCCAGCGCGATGAGCCCGGTGACCGGCGCCGAACTGTGGAAGGGCAAGGCCTGGGTCTTCCTCGTCCAGGCCTCGGAGAAGCTCACCGACGCCCTGGTCGTGGGACTGGCGATCATCGGCACGCTCGTCATCGGCCGTTTCGTGCTGATGCTGCTCCTCTCCGGCTTCCACGCCCGCCGGGTCAGACGCAAGGACTTCCGCTGGGGCCCGCCGGTGACCGAACCGGTGACGGTGCTGGTCCCGGCGTACAACGAGGCCAAGTGCATCGAGAACACCGTCCTCTCGCTGATGTCCAGCGACCACCCGGTCGAGGTCATCGTCATCGACGACGGCTCCAGCGACGGCACCGCCCGGATCGTCGAGGCGATGGGTCTGCCGGGCGTCCGGGTGATCCGCCAGCTCAACGCGGGCAAGCCGGCCGCGCTCAACCGCGGCCTCGCCAACGCCAGTCACGACATCGTCGTCATGATGGACGGCGACACGGTCTTCGAACCGTCCACCGTCCGCGAACTCGTCCAGCCCTTCGGCGACCAGAGGGTCGGCGCCGTGGCGGGCAACGCGAAGGTCGGCAACAAGGACAGTCTGATCGGCGCCTGGCAGCACATCGAGTACGTGATGGGCTTCAACCTGGACCGCCGCATGTACGACGTCCTGGGCTGCATGCCGACCATCCCGGGCGCCGTGGGCGCCTTCCGGCGCTCGGCGCTGGCGCCGATCGGCGGCATGAGCGACGACACCCTCGCCGAGGACACCGACGTCACCATGGCGCTGCACCGCGCCGGCTGGCGCGTGGTCTACGCCGAGAACGCCCGGGCCTGGACCGAGGCGCCCGAGACCGTCCAGCAGCTGTGGTCCCAGCGCTACCGCTGGTCCTACGGCACCATGCAGGCCATCTGGAAGCACCGCAGGTCCGTGATCGAGAAGGGCCCCTCGGGCCGCTTCGGCCGCGTGGGCCTGCCCTTCGTCTCCCTGTTCATGGTCCTGGCCCCGCTGCTGGCCCCGCTGATCGACGTCTTCCTGCTCTACGGCATCGTCTTCGGCCCGACCCAGAAGACGATCATGGCGTGGCTGGGCGTCCTGGCCCTCCAAGCGGTCTGCGCGGCGTACGCCTTCCGCCTGGACCGTGAACGCATGACCCACCTGATCTCGCTGCCGCTGCAGCAGATCCTCTACCGCCAGCTCATGTACGTAGTGCTGCTCCAGTCCTGGATCACCGCCCTCACCGGCGGCCGGCTGCGCTGGCAGAAGCTCCGGCGCACCGGCGTGGTCGGCGCGCCCGGCGGCTCCGTGCCGAACCAGCGTGCGCAGAGCGGCGATGATCGGAGGCCCGTGGCATGACCCACGGATACACGACCGGTACGGGTACGAACCCGGAGCCGGCCGGCCCGTACGGCTCCCCGTACGCGGGGGACCCGAACGGCGCCGCGGGGATGCCGTACGACGTTCCGCGGCAGCGCACGACGGAGTTCGCGCCCGGGTTCGACTCCGAACCCGCTCCCGCCCCGGCACCCCAGGCACCCCCGGCGGCCAAGAAGCCCGGCCGCGACCGCTACCTCGACCTGCTGCGCTCCGTCGCCCTGGTCCGCGTCGTGGTGTACCACATCTTCGGCTGGGCCTGGCTGACGGTGCTGTTCCCGTCGATGGGCGTGATGTTCGCGCTGGCGGGCTCGCTGATGGCGCGTTCGCTCAAGCGCCCGGCGATGGGCGTGATCCGCGGCCGCGTGCGCCGCCTCCTGCCGCCGATGTGGGCGTTCGCCGCGGTCGTGCTGACGATGATGTTCGTGAACGGCTGGAATCCCACCAAGGACCCGGAGGGCGGCGCCTGGGGCCTGATCGAGCTGTTCAACTACATCGTCCCGATCGGCGCCCCGCCCTACCCCTGGCACGTCGGCTCCCCGTCCGGCCTGCTGGAGGACACCTGGGCGGTACAGGCCGCGGGGCCGCTCTGGTACCTGCGCGCCTACCTGTGGTTCGTCATCGCCTCCCCGCTGCTGCTGTGGCTGTTCCGCAAGGCCCCCTGGCCGACGCTGCTCGCCCCGCTCGGCCTGACGGCGATCGTCGGCACGGGAGTGGTGACCATCCCCGGCGAGACGGGCCTCGCGATCACCGACTTCGCGGTCTACGGCGGCTGCTGGGTCCTGGGCTTCGCCCACCACGAGGGTCTGCTGAAGCAGATCCCGCGCTACGTCTCCGTCTCCTGCGCGTCCCTGGTGATGGCCTTCGGCCTGTGGTGGGCCTCGAACCACCTGGGCCCCGACGGCTGGGACCTCAACGACATCCCGCTGGCCCAGGCCACCTGGTCGTTCGGGTTCGTCGTGATCCTGCTCCAGTACTCCCCGTCGTGGCAGGAACTCCCCGGCCGGCTGGCGAAGTGGGACAAGCTGATCACCCTCTCCAACAACCGCGCGGTCACCATCTACCTGTGGCACAACCTGCTGATCATGGCGACGGTCCCGATCATCGACCTGGCCTACCGGCTCCCGTTCATGCAGAACGAGCGGGCGATGAACGCGCTCACCGACGCGTACACGATCTGGATGCTGGCCCTCGTCTGGCCGCTCATCGGCCTGATGGTCCTCGCGGTCGGCTGGGTCGAGGACCTCGCGGCGAAGCGGAAACCACGCCTGTGGCCGAACGGCACGAAGCGCGGCGACGCGGCCAAGGGAGCGGGGGGAACCGGGAGCCGGCGTCGTTCCAGGTCCGGGGCGGGCCGGAACTGACCTCCGTCACCCGCCCCGTCCTCTCGCTCACCTCCTCGCGCACGTCACCTTGTGATGTGCGCGAGGAAGGCGTCCCAGGCGGTGGGGGACAGGCCTAGCCGGGGGCCGGTTATGGCCTTCGAGTCGCGTACGAGGACGGTGGTCGAGGTCGTGACGATTTCCACGCAGTTGGACGCATCCGGGCTGTAAGTGGGCTTGCGCCAGTGGAGATCAGACATATGCGGCTCCCTCAAGTGTTCCGGGCGATGCGGTGAACCAAGTCTCGTGACGCTTCAGGTTTGCACGGGTCTCCCGAAGAACTGGTCCCGCTCGCCTCGGCCGACGCCGGGTCCGGGCGCGGGCTGCGCCTCGTTCAGGAGTACGTGGACTCCTGGGGAGGGTGGTCCCTCGGCGACGAGCTGCTGGGGCGGGGCGCGGGCAAGTTGCTGTGGTTCGAGGTGGGAGGGCGGCCCGCCGGGGCTGGCGGCGACGTCCTCTCACTCCGACCCGGTGCCGGGTGAGAGGGACGTTCCCTCGCGGTCATCCACAGCCCCACCGGGCCGAAACGCGTCCTGCCTACCGTCGGTGCAACCGAGCTACGGAGCACCGTGGAGGCGTCATGACAGTCCCTGGCGGCCGCTGGATCCAGCACTGGGATCCGGAGGACGAGACCTTCTGGAAGGAGACGGGGGAGCGGGTCGCGCGGCGGAACCTGTTCTTCTCCGTCCTCTCCGAGCACATCGGGTTCTCGGTCTGGACGCTGTGGTCCGTGCTGGTGCTCTTCATGGGGCCGGAGTACGGGCTGACGCCGGCCGACAAGTTCCTGCTGACGTCCGTGGTGACGCTGGTCGGGGCGGTCGTGCGGGTGCCGTACACCTTCGCCGTCGCGGTCTTCGGCGGGCGGAACTGGACGATCGTCTCCGCCGGGCTGCTGCTCGTGCCGACCACGGCGGCGTTCATGGTCATGGAGCCGGGAACGTCCTTCTCGACCTTCCTGCTGGTCGGTCTGCTGGCCGGCATCGGCGGCGGCAACTTCGCCTCCTCCATGACCAACATCAACGCCTTCTTCCCGCTCCGGAAGAAGGGCTGGGCGCTCGGCCTCAACGCCGGGGGCGGGAACATCGGTGTGCCGGTCATCCAGCTGGCCGCGCTCGCGATCATCGGAGCGAGTGGCGGGCCGCGGGTGCTGCTCGGCATCTACATCCCGCTGATCCTGGTGGCCGCCGTCCTCGCCGCCCGCTTCATGGACAACCTCGCCTCCGTGAAGAACGACACCGGTGCCGCCAAGGACGCCGCCCGGGACGCCCACACCTGGATCATGGCCGTGCTGTACGTCGGCACGTTCGGGTCGTTCATCGGGTACAGCTTCGCCTTCGGGCAGGTGCTGCAGACCCAGTTCGGGCGGAGTCCGCTGCAGGCGGCGTACCTGACCTTCATCGGGCCGCTGCTCGGCTCCCTGATCCGGCCGCTGGGCGGCAGGCTCGCCGACCGGTACGGCGGCGCGCGGATCACGCTGTGGAACTTCGTCGCCATGGCCGCCGCCACCGCCGTGCTCGTCGCGGCCGGCATGGCGGAGTCGCTCGGGCTGTTCGTGACCGCGTTCGTGGTGCTGTTCGTGCTCAGCGGGCTCGGCAACGGCTCGACGTTCAAGATGATCCCGGGAATCTTCCAGAACAGGGCGCTCGCCAAGGGGCTGGCGGGGGAGAACGCCGTGGCGTACGGGCGGCGGCTCTCCGGTGCCTCCATGGGGCTGATCGGCGCGGTCGGCGCGCTCGGCGGCGTCGCCATCAACCTCGCCTTCCGGCAGTCCTTCCTCTCCGTCGGCTCGGGCACCGGCGCCTTCGTCGCCTTCCTCGCCTACTACGCCGTCTGCTTCGCCGTCACGTGGGCGGTATACCTTCGCCGTCCGGCCGCCAGGACGCCGGACGGCCCGGCGGGCCGAGCGCGGACGAACGCGCGGCTCGGTTACGCCGAGGTATGACGTAACACTGGTGACATGAAGCGGAACCGAGCCCGTCACGCACCGTTGACAGGCTCGGTCGCCGTGCAGCCAGTACGACGACCGGGACGATCGGGACGAGAGTGATGGACGACGAACAGCAGCCGGACAAGGGTGCCCACGGTCCCCTCGCCGGATTCACCGTGGGCGTGACCGCCGCCCGCCGGGCCGACGAACTGGGCGCGCTGCTCCAGCGGCGCGGAGCAGCCGTCCTGCACGCCCCGGCGCTCAGGATCGTGCCGCTCGCCGACGACAGCGAGCTGCTGGCCGCGACCAAGCAGCTCATCGACCAGGCGCCGGACGTCGTCGTGGCCACCACCGCCATCGGTTTCCGGGGCTGGGTCGAGGCCGCCGACGGCTGGGGGCTGGGTGACGCCCTGCTGGAGCGGCTGCGCGCGGTGCGGCTGCTCGCGCGCGGCCCCAAGGTCAAGGGCGCGGTCCGGGCCGCCGGGCTGACGGAGGAGTGGTCGCCGGCCTCCGAGTCCATGGCCGAGGTGCTGGACCGGCTGCTGGAGGAGGGCGTCGACGGCCGGCGGATCGCCCTGCAGCTGCACGGTGAGCCGCTGCCGGGCTTCGTGGAGGCGCTGCGGGCGGGCGGCGCCGAAGTGGTCGGCGTGCCCGTCTACCGGTGGCTGCCGCCGGTGGACCTCGGGCCCGTGGACCGGCTGCTGGACGCCGCCGTATCGCGTGGCGTGGACGCCGTGACGTTCACCAGCGCGCCCGCCGCCGCGTCCCTCCTCTCCCGCGCCGAGGAGCGCGGCATGCTGCCCGAGCTGCTCGCCGCGTTCGGCCACGGCGTGCTGCCTGCCTGCGTCGGCCCGGTGACCGCGGTGCCGCTCCAGGCGCACGGCGTCGACACGGTCCAGCCCGAACGCTTCCGGCTCGGCCCCCTCGTCCAGCTGCTGTGCCAGGAACTGCCGGGCCGCGCCCGCGCGCTGCCGGTCGCCGGGCACCGGCTGGAGATCCGCGGGCACGCGGTGCTGGTGGACGGGGAGCTCAAGGCCGTGCCGCCCGCCGGTATGTCCCTGCTGCGGGCCCTCGCCCGGCGGCCGGGCTGGGTCGTCGCCCGCGCCGAACTGCTGCGCGCCCTGCCGGGCACCGGCCGCGACGAACACGCCGTCGAAACGGCGATGGCCCGCCTGCGCACGTCCCTCGGCGCCCCGAAGCTGATCCAGACGGTGGTGAAACGCGGCTACCGCCTGGCCCTGGACCCGGCGACGGACGCCAAGTACACGGACGGATGACGCGCGGCGCCGGAAAGCCACTCCCGGGGCGCGCGGGCGCACGGCCGGACCGGACGACCGGACCGCCTCGGCGAGGACGGGCGGAGCCACTCCCCGAGCGCGCGGGCGCACACGTGGGGTTCCGGCCGTAGGGCGGTACGAGGGGTTCCGGGCGCGGGAGCGGGCAGGCACTGTAGAGGGAGCGGTCCACCTGCTCCCCTCCCCAGCCCGCACCCCGACGGGCAACCCCTAGGCGGTGACAGGAACATGGCACTGGGTACGGCCACCGATCCGTACGAGCTGCGGTTCGACACCGGGCGGATCTGCCTGGACCTCATCGCCACCACCCACCCCATGGAGCGGCTCGCATCCGTCGAGGTGCTGCGTGCCTGGATCACCGGGTCCGGGCTCGTCCCGCCCCGCACCCCGCTGGCCCACGCCGACGTCTCCTGGCTGGCCGCCTTCCGCGAACTGCGCGGCCAGACCGCCCGCCTGATCCGCTCCCGGTCCGCGCCCGGCAGCATCCCGTACGACCTCGCGCTCGCCCGCGTCAACGGCCTCGCCGTCGCCGCGCCCCCGGCCCCGCGCGCGGTCCACGGCGAGGACGGCGCGCTGGTGCGGGAGTTGACCGGTCCGCCGGAGTGCCCGGCGCTGCTCGGCGCCCTCGCCCGGGACACCGTGGAACTGCTCACCGACCCCGTCGCGCGGGCGAGCCTCAGGCAGTGTGAGGGCGACAACTGCCCGATCGTGTACGTGGACACCTCCCGAGGGCGCCGCCGGCGCTGGTGCTCCAGTGAGATCTGCGGCAACCGGGAGCGTGTCGCCCGGCACCGCCGCCGGGCCGCCCTCGCCCGATAGTCCCGTAGCCCCGTAGTCCCGTGGGTCTCGCCCGATAAGTGCGGCGGCGTCCCCCTTCGTCACGCCGTCCCGGGAAAACTCTCATCCCCCTTTGAACACCCCGCACTTCGCGTCCGTACCGAATGGGCGAGCGACCGACTCGGGGGAACCCCCGGACATCGGAGGTGGGCGTGCGCAAGGATTCCGTCGTGGCCGGTGAACGTGGTGCGAGGGCCCGACATCGCATGTCCCAGGCGTCCTCGGAACCCGACGAGGAGCTGATGCGCGCCCTGTACCGGGAGCACGCCGGCCCCTTGCTGGCCTATGTGCTGCGGCTGGTCGCGGGGGACCGGCAGCGCGCCGAGGACGTCGTCCAGGAGACGCTCATCCGTGCCTGGAAGAACGCCGGTCAGCTCAACCGGGCGACCGGATCGGTACGCCCCTGGCTGGTGACGGTCGCCCGGCGCATCGTCATCGACGGCCACCGCAGCCGGCAGGCCCGGCCGCAGGAGGTCGATCCGTCGCCGCTGGAGGTCATCCCCGCGGAGGACGAGATCGACAAGGCGCTGTGGCTGATGACGCTGTCGGACGCGCTCGACGACCTGACCCCGGCTCACCGGGAGGTCCTCGTCGAGACGTACTTCAAGGGGCGTACCGTCAATGAGGCGGCGCAGACACTGGGCATACCCAGCGGCACCGTTCGCTCCCGGGTGTTCTACGCCCTGCGTTCGATGAAGCTGGCACTGGAGGAGCGGGGGGTGACGGCGTGATGAGCGGGTACGGGGGAGTTCGGGGATTCGGCGAGGGATTCGGCCCGGGGGACACGGGTAATTCTGTCCCCATGCAGGGATCACCGCCGCCGAACGAGCACGAGACCGTCGGCGCCTACGCCCTCGGCATCCTCGACGACGCGGAGGCGACCGCCTTCGAGGCACACCTCGCCACCTGCGAATGGTGCGCCCAGCAGCTCGACGAACTGGCCGGGATGGAGCCGATGATGGCGGCCCTCGCCGACCTGCCGGGCACGGGCGCGGGTACGCCCGCGATCGCCGAGTCGCTGACGGCGAAGCCGAGCCCGCGGCTGGTCGAGAAGCTCGTCGACGAGGTCGCCGAGCGCCGGGCGGGCAAACGCCGCCGCAACTTCTACCTGGTGGGCACCGCGGCCGCGCTGATCATCGGCGGCCCGTTCGCCGCCGTGGCGACCACGGGCGGTGACGGCGGTGACGACGACGGCGGCCGCAGGACCGAGGCGGCGCAGCCGACCGCCGGCCCCGCCGAGTCCGCCTTCGCCGCCATGCCCGACCGCGTCACGGCGACCGACCCGGCCACCCGGGTCAGCGCCACCGTGGCCCTGCGGAAGAAGGCCTGGGGCACCGACGCGGTCCTGGAGCTCAAGAACCTCAAGGGCCCCGAGAAGTGCTCCCTGATCGCCGTCGGCAAGAACGGCGAACGCGAGACGGTCACCTCCTGGTCGGTCCCGGACTGGGGGTACGGCATCCCGGACGCCACCGCCGGCAAGGGCAAGGAGCCCCTCTACGTGCAGGGCGGTGCCGCCTTCGACCCCAACGAGATCGACCACTTCGAGGTCATGACCTTCGACGGCGAGCGGCTGGTGGAGGTGGACGCGTAGGCCCGCCGACAGCACGGCCGTAGCTTCCGGGGCCCCCTTTGGCGTACCTTTGACGGCTGCCCAGCACGTCAGAAGGGGGCCCGGTGGCCGCACAGGCTCAGCAGGACTCAGCGGTCGACTCGGTTCACGGTGCCGCGGCGGAAGCCGTACCCGACTCCGTACGGGAGGACTCCGTACGGGACCGAGAGATCAGCGTGGAACAGGCACACCTGGACCGGGTGTACCGCCGCCTGGAGGAGAAGATCCACGAGGCCGAGTTCCTCATGCACGACGCCGCGCAGCGCGGCCACGTCGGCACGCCCGGCGCGCTGGCCGAGCGCGACGCGCAGGTCTTCCGGGCCGGCATCCACCTCAACCGTCTGAACAACGAGTTCGAGGACTTCCTCTTCGGCCGGATCGACCTGCTCCTCGGCAAGGACGGCAAGAAGGGCCCGGACGGCGCGTACACGGCGGTCGAACCCGCCGAGGGTGCCCTTCGGCCCGACAACACCGCCGACATCGCCGAGACCCTGCACATCGGCCGTATCGGCGTCCTGGACGAGGACTACGCCCCGCTGGTCATCGACTGGCGGGCGCCCGCCGCGGCCCCCTTCTACCGGTCCACACCGGTCGACCCGGGCCGGGTCGTGCGCCGCCGGGTGATCCGCTCCAAGGGGCGGCGCGTCCTCGGCGTCGAGGACGACCTCATGCGGCCCGAGATCACGGCCCGCCTGGACGGCGAGAAGCTGGCCGTGGTCGGCGACGGCGCCCTGATGGCCGCCCTCGGCCAGGCCCGTACGCACTCCATGCGGGACATCGTGGCCTCCATCCAGGCCGAGCAGGACCTGGTGATCCGCGCCCCCGCCGCCTCCGTGACCTACGTCGAGGGCGGCCCCGGCACCGGCAAGACCGCCGTCGCCCTGCACCGGGCGGCGTACCTGCTCTACCAGGACCGGCGCCGGTACGCGGGCGGCATCCTGATCGTCTCGCCGACCCCGCTGCTGGTGGCGTACACCGAGGGCGTCCTGCCCTCCCTCGGCGAGGAGGGACAGGTCGCCATCCGCGCGATCGGCTCGCTGGTCGACGGCGCCGAGGCCACGCTGTACGACTCCCCGGCCACCGCCCGCGCCAAGGGCTCCTCCCGCATGCTCAGGGTGCTACGCCGGGCCGCGCGCGGGGCGCTGGAGCCGGACGGCCAGCCGACCCTGCTGCGGGTCGTCGCCTTCGGACGGCGGCTCGAACTGGAGGCCGAGGAGCTGGCCGGCATCCGCCGTACCGTCCTCGGCGGCACCGCGCCCGTCAACCTGCTGCGCCCCCGCGCCCGCCGGCTCCTCCTGGACGCCCTGTGGGCCAGGTCGGGCGCCGGAACCCGGCACAGCGACCCCGAGCTGGCCGCCGAGCTGCGCTCATCCTTCGACGAGGACGTCAGCTCCGAGGACTCCTTCACCGCCTTCCTGGACGCCTGGTGGCCGGAGCTGACCCCCGGCGCCGTGCTCGCGGCCATGGCGGACGAGCGGAGGCTGGGCCGCTGGGCCCGGCGCGTCCTCAACCCCGGCGAGGTCCGCAAGGTGGCTCGTTCGCTGCGGCGCGAGGGCCACTCGGTGCACGACGTCGCCCTGCTCGACGAGCTCCAGGCGATCGTCGGCACCCCGGCCCGCCCCCGCAAGCGGCGCGAGCTGGACCCGCTGGACCAGCTCACCGGCCTGGAAGAGCTGATGCCGCAGCGCGAGGAGACCCAGTGGGAGCGTGCCGAGCGCCTCGCCCAGGAGCGCACCGAGTACGCGCACGTCATCGTCGACGAGGCCCAGGACCTCACCCCCATGCAGTGGCGGATGGTGGGCCGTCGGGGCAGGCACGCCACGTGGACGGTCGTCGGTGACCCGGCGCAGTCCTCCTGGTCCGACCCCGACGAGGCGGCGGCGGCCCGCGACGAGGCCCTGGGCACCCGCCCGCGGCGCCGTTTCGAGCTGACCGTGAACTACCGCAACCCGGCCGAGATCGCCGAGCTGGCCGCCAGGGTGCTCGCCCTCGCCATGCCGGGCTCCCAGTCCCCGACGGCCGTCCGCTCGACGGGCGTGGAGCCGCGCTTCGCGGTGGTACGGGACTCCCTCGCCGAGTCGGTCCGGGCGGAGGCGGCCCGGCTGCTGGAGCTCGTCGACGGCACCGTCGGCGTCGTGGTCGCCATGAACCGGCGTGAGGAGGCCCGGCGCTGGCTGGCCGGGCTCGGGAAGCGTGTGGTGGCGCTGGGCAGCCTGGAGGCGAAGGGCCTGGAGTACGACGCCACGGTCGTCGTCTCGCCCGCGGAGATCGCCGACGAGTCGCCCGCCGGGCTGCGCGTGCTGTACGTCGCCCTGACCCGGGCCACCCAGCAGCTGACGGTCGTCTCGTGCGAGCGGGACGAGCCGGACGCGGCCGGGGTGCCGGACCTGCTGCGCGACTGAGGCGCCGGGACAGCACCGGGGCCGCGTGGGGCAGGGGCCGCGTCGGCAGCACCGGTGCTGTCCCGGGGCATGACGAGAGGCCCGCGCCGTGACACACGGCGCGGGCCTCTCGTCCGTCTCTTCGTTTAGGTGGCACCGACCCGCCATGCTCGCCTCGCGGCAAGTGGTCGCTCGTAGCGACGAAGGTTGGGCCCGGGGGCTTGGATCGAGCCGGTGCCACGTCCAAGGTAACAAACGATCCCCGCAAGACAATTCCCGTCCCGCGGGTTCTTTCCCGGGCCGGTCCCCCTCTTCCGTCGGCACAGCACTTCTCGTATGGTGGAAATCGTTTTCCGAAAGTGCCATCACTGGTGGTGGACGGCGCGCGAACTCAAAGTTCGCAATCCGGGGTGGCTACCACGTACTCGGTGGTAGGTGCGACGATCGGACGGCACAACGCAGTTACACGGTGAAAGCAGAGGAAGTCGGCCATGGCAACGGCGCCCAGCGTCTCCTACTCGATGACGGTCCGACTGGAGGTGCCCGCGGGCGGCACAGCGGTCTCGCAGCTCACCACCGCGGTGGAGTCCGCGGGCGGCTCCGTCACCGGCCTCGACGTCACGGCCTCCGGCCACGACAAGCTCCGTATCGACGTCACCATCGCGGCCGGCTCGACCTCCCACGCGGACGAGATCGTCGAACAGCTGCGCGGCATCGAGGGCGTCAGCCTGGGCAAGGTCTCCGACCGTACCTTCCTGATGCACCTCGGCGGCAAGATCGAGATGGCGTCGAAGCACCCCATCCGCAACCGTGACGACCTGTCCATGATCTACACGCCCGGTGTCGCCCGCGTGTGCATGGCGATCGCCGAGAACCCCGAGGACGCCCGCCGCCTCACCATCAAGCGCAACTCCGTTGCGGTCGTGACGGACGGTTCGGCGGTGCTGGGCCTCGGCAACATCGGCCCGAAGGCCGCGCTGCCGGTCATGGAGGGCAAGGCGGCCCTGTTCAAGCGGTTCGCCGGCATCGACGCCTGGCCGCTCTGCCTCGACACCCAGGACACCGACGCGATCGTCGAGATCGTCAAGGCCATCGCCCCGGGCTTCGCCGGTATCAACCTGGAGGACATCTCCGCGCCGCGCTGCTTCGAGATCGAGGCCCGGCTGCGCGAGGCCCTGGACATCCCCGTCTTCCACGACGACCAGCACGGCACCGCGATCGTCGTCCTCGCCGCGCTGACCAACGCCTTGCGCGTCGTCGACAAGCCCATCGACAACGTACGGGTCGTCATGTCCGGTGCCGGCGCGGCCGGTACGGCCATCCTGAAGCTGCTGCTCGCCGCGGGCGTGAAGAACGCCGTCGTCGCCGACATCCACGGCGTCGTGCACGCCGGCCGCACCGACCTGGTCGACGCCGCGCCCGAGTCGGCGCTGCGCTGGATCGCCGACAACACCAACCCCGAGGGCCTCACCGGCACCCTCAAGGAGGCCGTGCACGGCGCGGACGTCTTCATCGGCGTCTCGGCCCCCAACGTCCTGGACGGGGACGACGTGGCCGCCATGGCGGACGGCGCGATCGTGTTCGCGCTCGCGAACCCGGACCCGGAGGTCGACCCGGCGATCGCCCGCCAGACGGCCGCGGTCGTCGCCACCGGCCGCTCCGACTTCCCGAACCAGATCAACAACGTGCTGGTCTTCCCGGGCGTCTTCCGCGGCCTGCTGGACGCCCAGTCCCGCACCGTCAACACCGAGATGATGCTCGCCGCCGCGCACGCCCTCGCGGACGTGGTGACCGAGGACGAGATCAACCCGAACTACATCATCCCCAGCGTCTTCAACGACAAGGTCGCGGGCGCCGTCGCGGGCGCCGTGCGGGACGCGGCGAAGGCCGCCGGAGTGGTGGCGTAGGACACCCGCGGCGCATGGCGTGGGAACCCTGGAGCGGCGTAGGACCGCCCCTCCGGTCCGGTGGCGCGGCGGCCCCGCGCGGCCGGACGGGTTCCCGGGCGTAGTGTGGGCGGTCTGTGACGTGGTGGTGAGGATCACCACGGCGGGCCGCCTCTCCGGCGCGTCGCGGGATGTCGGGCCTCGGATCGCCCTCTAGGGTTGCGCAAGGCTCAGGCCCTCTCTTCGTGTGACTCCCAAGGGTGTTCTCACGACTCCTGGGGGTGCCGGATTGGCTTTACCGCCGCAGGTGGAGGCAGGATGCCTCCCTGGGCGCGAGGGTCTGACGACCGACCCGGGTCCGGGGAATGTCCGAGGGCCCTGGCAGCATCGGCATCGCTGTGCCCAACATGCGGCTCCGCCGCGTGGCACGCCTCAACGGCAAGAAGAACACGGGAGTAACAACATGAACCGCAGTGAGCTGGTGGCCGCGCTGGCCGACCGCGCCGAGGTGACTCGCAAGGACGCCGACGCCGTGCTGGCCGCCTTCGCCGAGGTTGTCGGCGACATCGTCTCCAAGGGCGACGAGAAGGTCACCATCCCCGGTTTCCTGACCTTCGAGCGCACCCACCGTGCCGCTCGCACCGCCCGCAACCCGCAGACCGGCGAGCCGATCCAGATCCCGGCCGGCTACAGCGTCAAGGTCTCCGCGGGCTCCAAGCTCAAGGAAGCCGCGAAGGGCAAGTAAGCGCTCCGCTCGGAGTGCCGGGGACTGCGCGGACCGTTCGTTCGCGTCGCGGCCGTGCGCGGCCGCGGGTCGTTCGTGACTGGTCGCGCAGTTCCCCGCGCCCCTTTCAGGGGCGCTTCACCAACGCCGATGGGGCGGCCACCCGAGTCCGGGTGGCCGCCCCATCGGCGTTGGTGCGGTCGGCGTCAGCCGAGTGCCTTGCCCGGCAGCTCGACCTTCGCACCCAGCTCCACGAGCTTCTCCATGAAGTTCTCGTAGCCCCGGTTGATCAGGTCGATGCCGTGGACCCGGGAGGTGCCCTGGGCCGCGAGGGCGGCGATGAGGTACGAGAAGCCGCCGCGCAGGTCGGGGATGACCAGGTCGGCGCCCTCCAGCTTGGTCGGCCCGGACACGACGGCCGAGTGCAGGAAGTTGCGCTGGCCGAAGCGGCAGTGCGAGCCGCCCAGGCACTCGCGGTAGAGCTGGATGTGGGCGCCCATCTGGTTGAGCGCGGAGGTGAAGCCGAGCCGGGACTCGTAGACCGTCTCGTGGACGATGGACAGGCCCGTCGCCTGCGTCAGGGCGACCACCAGGGGCTGCTGCCAGTCCGTCTGGAAGCCGGGGTGCACGTCCGTCTCCAGGGCGATGGACTTCAGCTGACCGCCCGGGTGCCAGAAGCGGATGCCCTCGTCGTCGATCTCGAAGGCACCGCCCACCTTCCGGAAGGTGTTCAGGAACGTCATCATCGAGCGCTGCTGGGCGCCCCGGACGTAGACGTTCCCCTCGGTCGCCAGCGCCGCGGAGGCCCAGGAGGCGGCTTCCAGGCGGTCCGAGAGGGCACGGTGGGTGTAGCCGCCGAGCTCGTCCACACCGGTGATGCGGATCGTGCGGTCGGTGTCCATCGCGATGATCGCGCCCATTTTCTGCAGAACGCAGATCAGGTCCTCGATCTCCGGCTCCACGGCCGCGTTGGACAGCTCCGTGACGCCCTCCGCCAGCACGGCCGTGAGCAGCACCTGCTCGGTCGCGCCGACGGACGGGTACGGCAGGTTGATCTTCGTACCGCGCAGCCGCTGCGGGGCCTCCAGGTACTGGCCGTCCGCGCGCTTCTCGATCGTCGCGCCGAACTGCCGCAGCACGTCGAAGTGGAAGTCGATGGGCCGGCCGCCGATGTCACAGCCGCCCAGACCCGGGATGAACGCGTGCCCGAGGCGGTGCAGCAGCGGGCCGCAGAACAGGATCGGGATGCGCGACGAGCCCGCGTGGGCATCGATGTCGGCGACGTTCGCGCTCTCCACGTGGGTCGGGTCCATCACCAGCTCGCCGGGCTCCTCACCCGGACGGACGGTCACCCCGTGCAGCTGCAGCAGTCCGCGTACGACCCGCACGTCGCGGATGTCCGGCACATTGCGCAGCCGGCTCGGCGCACTGCCCAGCAGGGCGGCCACCATCGCCTTCGGCACGAGGTTCTTCGCACCCCGGACCCGGAGCTCGCCCTCCAGCGGGGTTCCGCCGTGGACAAGCAGTACGTCATCAGCGCCGTTGACGGTCATGAATCTCGCGTTCCGTGGGGGTTGGGCAGGGGCCGAAAGGGAAAGGGTAATCGCCTTGTACCCCCCTTCAGTAAGCCCGTGCGGGGTCGGAGAACGTCATAGGTTCGTCACAACACGCGGCGTTCCCCGGCGCGCACGGGGGGTCACGGCCGCAGCGCGTGCGCGGCGCGCGTGTTCACCCCCGTGCCCCCGATTGCCTCCCCACGGGAGGGGAACATGCGGGATCATGTCAGGCATGACCGAGGTGTCCTCGCTCACGGGGCGGCTGCTCGTGGCAACGCCCGCCCTGGCGGACCCGAACTTCGAGCGCGCGGTGGTGCTCCTTCTCGACCACGACGAGGAGGGCTCCCTCGGTGTCGTCCTCAACCGTCCCACGCCGGTCGACGTGGGCGACATCCTGGAGGACTGGGCGGACCTGACCGGCGAACCGGGCGTCGTCTTCCAGGGCGGCCCGGTGTCGCTCGACTCCGCCCTGGGCGTCGCCGTCGTCCCCGGCGGGGCGGCCGGTGAGCGGGCCCCGCTGGGCTGGCGCCGGGTGCACGGCGCGATCGGCCTGGTGGACCTGGAGGCACCGCCGGAGCTGCTCGCCCCCGCCCTGGGCGCGCTGCGGATCTTCGCCGGTTACGCGGGCTGGGGCCCCGGCCAGCTGGAGGACGAGCTGACGGACGGCGCCTGGTACGTGGTCGAGTCCGAGCCCGGCGACGTGTCCTGCCCGGTCCCCGCCAGACTCTGGCGGGAGGTCCTGCGCCGCCAGCGGGGCGACCTGGCGATGGTGGCGACGTATCCGGACGACCCCTCGCTCAACTGAGTCCCGACCCGGCGGACGGCGCCGGCCGGTGTGAGCTGCAATACCCCGGCTTTAAGTACCCTGGCATGCATGAGCACTCTCGAGCCCGAGCGCGGGACTGGTACGGGGACCCTCGTAGAGCCGACGCCGCAGACCTCCCACGGTGACGGTGACCACGAGCGCTTCGCCCATTACGTCCAGAAGGACAAGATCATGGCGAGCGCCCTCGACGGCACCCCCGTCGTCGCGCTGTGCGGCAAGGTCTGGGTACCGGGCCGCGACCCGAAGAAGTACCCGGTCTGCCCCATGTGCAAGGAGATCTACGAGTCCATGACCGGCGGCGGCGACGAGGGCAAGGGCGGCGACAAGAAGAAGTAGCAGCCCCCCCCCGGCCGAGGTCCCCAAGGCCCCCGGAGTGTGCCCGCGCGCACTCCGGGGGCCTTCGTGTTGTCACGAAGTGGTTGAGACCTCTTGTGGACATGTTCATGTACTCCATAACCTCCTGGGTGTTGTGCAGAGCGAAACCGTCATTGCATATGTTGCAACGCACGCCCGGAGGAAACACTCCATGAAGCTCGCCCCCCGCCTCGCCGTACTGCTGGCCGCCGCCGTCGTCACCGCGACCGCCTGCGCCCCCCAGACGACCGACAACTCCTCCTCCGGCGAGGACGAGAAGAGCGGCACGCTACGCGTCTGGCTCTTCCAGGAGGTCAACACCAAGCCGAAGGAAAAGGTCGTCGACGCCGTCCTGGCCGACTTCGAGAAGGCGCACGAGGACACGAAGGTCGACGTCGAGTACATCCCCGTCGAGACCCGCGCCCAGCGCATCAAGGCCGCCTTCAACGACCCCGACAGCGCCCCCGACGTCATCGAGTACGGCAACACCGACACCGCCGGCTACGTCAAGGACGGCGGACTCCTGGACATCACCGAGGAGTTCGAGGCCTGGGACGAGGCCAAGGACACCGACCCCACCGCCCGGCAGTCCGTCACCGTGGACGGCAAGGTCTACGGCGCCCCCTACTTCGTCGGCGTCCGCGCCCTGTACTACCGGACCGACGTCTTCGACGAACTCGGCCTCGCGGCCCCCAAGTCGCTGGACGAACTGGCGTCCACCGCCAAGAAGATCCGCGACGCGAAGCCCGACCTCTACGGCATCGCGGTCGGCGGCGCCTACACCTACGGCGCGATGCCCTTCATCTGGGCGAACGGCGGCGAACTCGCCACCGGCAAGGGCGGCTCGTACGCCTCGGCGATCGACAGCGCCGCCGCCCAGAAGGGCATCGAGGCGTACACGTCCCTCTTCGGCGACGACAACTGCCCCGCCGCCAAGTGCGCCGGCATGGGCGGCAACGACACCGTCACCGCGTTCGCCTCCGGCAAGGCGGCCATGGCGATCGGCGGCGACTTCAGCCGCCAGGCCGTGGACGCCGGGAAGGCGAAGGGCACGTACGCGGTCGTTCCGCTGCCGGGCGTGAAGTCCGGATCGATCGCCCCCGCCTTCGCGGGCGGCAACAACATCGGCGTCCTGAAGAGCACCTCGCACCGCACCCTCGCCGTCGACCTGATGAAGCGGCTCTCCTCGAAGGAGGCGCAGAGCGAGATGTTCGGCGCGATGGGCTTCCTGCCGACCTTCACGGACGTGCGGCAGCGGGTCGCGGCCGAGGAGCCGTTCGTGAAGCCGTTCGTCGACACCCTCGCCGCGGGCACGGAGTTCGTGCCGGCCTCGGCCGCGTGGGCGACGATCGACTCGTCGCAGGTGCTGCCGACCATGTTCCAGGAGGTGGTCAGCGGCAAGAAGGACGTCGGCGCCGCCGCCGGGGACGCGGCTCGGAAGATGGACGACGCGTTCGGCTCCGCCGGGTGACGGGGGTGCCTAGTGGCTCGGGGGGTGCGGTGCGATCGCGGCCGCGGGCCGTTCGTGGCTGGTCGCGCCCACGCGGCGGTAGCCGCAAATCCAGCACAGCCCCGCGCCCCTTTCGGGGCGCTGCCGGCACTCCCTGGATCTACCTCGCGCCGGCTCTTGTGGTCCTCGGTGGGTTGCTGGTCTACCCCGTTTATCAGCTCGGGCTGATCGCCTTTCTGGAGTACACGCAGGCGCAGGTGTCCGGTGGGGAGCCGACCACCTTCAAGGGGTTCGGGAACTACGCCGAGCTGTTCGGGGACGGTGAGTTCTGGCGGGTGCTGCTCGCCACCGTCGTGTTCGCGGCGGCCTGCGTGGTGTCGACACTGGCCGTCGGGTGCGCGCTCGCCGTGCTGCTCACGCGCGTGCGTGCCCTGCCCCGGCTCGCGCTGATGCTGGCCGCCCTCGGGGCCTGGGCGACCCCGGCGGTCACCGGTTCGACGGTGTGGCTGCTGCTGTTCGACCCGGACTTCGGGCCCGTCAACCGGATGCTGGGAATCGGCGACCACTCCTGGACGTACGGCCGCTACAGCGCCTTCGCCCTCGTCCTGCTCGAAGTGGTCTGGTGCTCCTTCCCGTTCGTCATGGTCACCGTCTACGCCGGTATCCGGGCCGTCCCCTCGGAGGTCCTGGAGGCCGCCGCGCTCGACGGCGCCTCCCAGTGGCGCATCTGGCGGTCGGTGCTCGCCCCGATGCTCCGGCCGATCCTGGTGGTCGTCACCATCCAGTCGGTCATCTGGGACTTCAAGGTCTTCACCCAGATCTACGTCATGACGGGCGGCGGCGGCATCGCCGGGCAGAACCTCGTACTCAACGTCTACGCCTATCAGAAGGCCTTCGCGTCCTCGCAGTACAGCCTCGGCTCCGCGATCGGCGTCGTGATGCTGCTGATCCTGCTCGCCGTGACGCTGGTCTACCTGCGGCTGCTGCGCCGCCAGGGGGAGGAGCTGTGAATCTTCCGCGCGTGCGGGTGCGCCGTCCGTGGCGGCTGGCGGCCGAGGCGTCGGCGCTGCTGATCTCGGTCGTGGTGGCCTTCCCGCTGTACTGGATGGTGCTGAGCGCCTTCAAACCGGCCGGGGAGGTCGAGTCGACCGAGCCGCGGCCGTGGACCCTGGCGCCGTCGCTCGACTCCTTCCGGCGGGTCTTCGGGCAGCAGGAATTCGGCCGTTATTTCCTCAACAGCCTGCTCGTGGCGGGCACTGTCGTGATCGCCTCGGCGCTCATCGCGTTCCTCGCGGCTACCGCGGTGACGCGTTTCCGGTTCCGATTCCGGACCACCCTGCTCATCATGTTCCTGGTGGCCCAGATGGTGCCCGTGGAGGCGCTCACGATCCCGCTGTTCTTCCTCATGCGGGACTTCGGCCAGCTGAACACCCTGGGTTCGCTGATCCTGCCGCACATCGCCTTCTCGCTGCCCTTCGCGATCTGGATGCTGCGGGGCTTCGTGAAAGCGGTGCCGGAGGCCCTGGAAGAGGCCGCCTACATCGACGGGGCGAGCCGGAGGCGCTTTCTGTGGCAGATCCTTTTCCCGCTGGTCTTCCCGGGGCTGGTCGCCACCAGTGTCTTCTCCTTCATCTCGACCTGGAACGACTTCCTGTTCGCCAAGTCGTTCATCATCAGCGACACCTCCCAGTCGACCCTGCCCATGGCGCTGCTGGTCTTCTACAAGCCGGACGACCCCGACTGGGGCGGGGTGATGGCCGCCTCCACGGTGATGACGATTCCGGTGCTGGTCTTCTTCGTACTCGTGCAACGACGACTCGTCTCCGGCCTCGGCGGAGCGGTGAAGGACTGATGTGACGTGCCTGACGTGACTGAGATGACTACTGAGGGGGCCGAGGTGACCGGCGTGATTCCCCAGCCGCGGCAAATGGCCCCCCACGACGGCGGCTTCTTCGAGCTCGGCCCGGACACCAGGGTGGTGGCGGGCGACGGCACGGAGCGCACCGAACGCTGGCTGCGCGCCACGCTGGGCGCGGCCACCGGCCTGCCGCTCGCGCCGGGGGAGGGCGACGAGAACGTCGTCCGCCTGTCCCTCGACGGTGAGCTGGACGCCGAGGGCTACCGCCTCGGTGTCACACCGGCAGGAGTGGACCTCGCGGGCGGCGGTCCGGCCGGCCTCTTCTGGGGCGCTCAGACCCTTCGGCAACTGCTCGGCCCCGACGCCTTCCGGCGCGCGCCGCTTCCCGGCCGCTCGTGGCGGCTTCCGCTCGTCCGCGTCGAGGACGCGCCACGCTTCCCCTGGCGCGGGCTGATGCTGGACGTGGCCCGGCACTTCATGCCGAAGGAAGGCGTCCTGCGCTACCTGGACCTGATGGCGGCCCACAAACTCAACGTCCTGCACTTCCACCTGACGGACGACCAGGGCTGGCGCGTCGAGATCCGGCGCCACCCGAAGCTCACCGAGACCGGGTCCTGGCGGGCGCGCACCAAATACGGCCACCGGGCCTCGCCGCTCTGGGAGGACAAACCGCACGGCGGCTACTACACCCAGGACGACATCCGGGAGATCGTCGCCTACGCCGCCGAACGGCACATCACCGTCGTCCCCGAGATCGACGTGCCCGGGCACTCGCAGGCCGCCATCGCCGCGTATCCGGAACTCGGCAACACCGACGTCGTCGACACCGCCTCCCTCACCGTCTGGGACACCTGGGGTGTCTGCGAGAACGTACTCGCCCCCACCGAGAACACACTGCGCTTCTACGAAGGCGTGTTCGAGGAACTGCTGGAGCTCTTCCCTTCGGAGTTCATCCACGTCGGGGGCGACGAATGCCCCAAGGACCAGTGGCGGCGCTCGGCGACCGCGCAGGCGCGCATCCGGGAACTCGGAGTCGACGACGAGGACGGGCTCCAGGCCTGGTTCATCCAGCACTTCGACACCTGGCTCGCCGAGCGCGGACGCCGGCTCATCGGCTGGGACGAGATCCTGGAGGGCGGGCTGGCCAAGGGTGCGGCCGTGTCCTCCTGGCGCGGGTACGCGGGCGGGGTCGCCGCCGCGCGCGCGGGGCACGACGTCGTCATGTGCCCGGAGCAGCAGGTGTACCTGGACCACCGGCAGCACGCGGACGAGGACGAGCCCGTGCCGATCGGCTTCGTGCGCACCCTGGAGGACGTGTACCGCTTCGAGCCGGTTCCGGCGGAGCTGACCCCGGCGGAGACCGGACATGTGCTCGGCACCCAGGCGAACGTGTGGAGCGAGGTGTTGGAGAACCAGGGGCGGGTGGACTACCAGACGTTCCCGAGGCTCGCCGCCTTCGCCGAGGTGGCCTGGAGTGCTCTGCCCGCGCCGGGCGAGCGCGACTTCGCCGGATTCGAGCGGCGGATGGCCGCCCACTACCGGCGGCTCGACGCCCTGGGCGTCGCCTACCGGCCGCCCGGCGGCCCACTGCCCTGGCAGCGGCGGCCCGGCGTGCTCGGCCGGCCGATCGACGGGCCGCCGCCGAACAAGTGAGGCGTGTAAGTACGGAAAACGCCCCGAAACGTCACTGAAGAGTGGCAACTCTCGTTCATCGTGCGCACCTCCGGCCGTCGGCCCATCGAAGGAGATCCCGTACGAAAACGGTCCATCTCGTCGACGAGGTGGGTGAATGACTCCTAGCGGACCCCCGCGTTCGGGTGCTGCGAAGATGTGCCAGAGTTGCCACGTCCGCCCTGTCAGGTCGTACCGTACGGCCACATGGGCGGGACCAGGTGGGACAGCGGGAAGGGGCAGTCGGGTTGACCACGCACGCACCGCAGGCGGCGCAGGCCGTCACGCTGCCCACGACACTGGACGAGGCGGTGGCGGCGCTCGCCGCGATGCCCGCCGCCGTGCCGGTCGCGGGCGGCACCGATCTGATGGCCGCGGTCAACTCCGGCCAGCTCAGGCCCGCCGCGCTGGTGGGCCTCGGCCGGATCAGCGAGATCCGCGGCTGGCAGTACCAGGACGGACACGCACTGCTCGGCGCCGGGCTCACGCACGCCCGCATGGGCCGTCCCGACTTCGCCGCGCTCATCCCGGCGCTCGCCGCCGCCGCGCGCGCCGCCGGACCGCCGCAGATCCGCAACGCGGGCACCCTGGGCGGCAACATCGCCTCGGCCGCCGCCACCGGCGACGCGCTGCCGGTGCTGGCCGCGCTGGAGGCGACCCTGATCATCGCGGGTGCGGACGGGGCCCGCCGGGAGATGCCGGTCTCGCACCTGCTGGCCGGCATGGAGATGCTCCGCGCGGGCGAGCTGATCGGCTACGTGCGCGTGCCGCTGCTGCACGCCCCGCAGGTCTTCCTGAAGGCGACCGGCCGGACCGGCCCGGGCCGCGCGACGGCCTCCGTGGCGCTGGTCCTCGACCCCGCCCGGCGCGGGGTGCGGTGCGCCGTCGGCGCCATCGCGCCGATGCCGCTGCGGCCCCTGGAGGCCGAGCAGTGGGTGGCCTCCCTCATCGACTGGGACAACGGCCGCGCGATCGTCCCGGAGGCCCTGAGCGCCTTCGGCGAGTACGTCGCCGCCGCCTGCATCCCCGACGCGGCCCCGGCCGAGGACGGCTCCGTACCGCAGCTCCCGCCGGCCGTACTGCACCTGCGGCGCACCGTCGCCGCGCTGGCCCGACGAGCACTGGGGAGGGCGCTGTCGTGACCGACGACCAGCACGGAGACCGGCACAGCGATCAGCCCGGAGCGGGCACGCCCCCGAGCGGCGGACGCTGGGACCCGCTGCCCCAGGGCGACTACGACGACGGCGCCACCGCCTTCGTGAAGCTCCCCGAGGGCGGCGTGGACGCGCTCCTGGCCTCCGCCGACAGCCCGCTCGCCGCGCCCGGGCACGGCTACGTGCCGCCGCAGATCACGGTCGCGCCCGCCACGACCGCCGGTACCGACCCGGCGGCCACCGGCTCCTGGGCGATGCCGTCCGCACCCGTGGACGGCACGCAGTGGCAGGTCCCCGACGCGGGACAGGGGTCCGCCGCTCACCAGGGGTACGCCGAGTACCAGCAGCAGGATCCGTACGGCGGGAGCGTGCCGTACGACGCGAACGCGCCGTATGCCACGAACGCGCCGTACGACACGAACGCCGGGCAGGCCGACGGGTTCACGTACCGGCCCGGGGCCACCGGCCAGTGGGACTTCTCCGAGGCCGGGGCCGGGGCCGGGGCCGATGCCGCGTCCGGGCAGGACGTCACCGGCCATGACGTGACCGGCCAGGACGTGACCGGCCAGTGGTCCATCCCCGTCGCCGACGGTGACCTTCCGGACGAGTCGGGCGAGTTCACCCAGTCCTCCCTGGCCGAGCAGTGGGGCGGCACCGCGCCGGCCACCCTGCCCGGCGGCGCCCCCGCCCCCTGGGCGACCCAGCAGGCCGGGCAGCCGTGGGGCGACCGCACGGCGCAGGCCGGGCAGGCCGCTCAGGAGCGGCCTGTCGGCCAGGAGCGTCCGGCCGATGACCGGTCCGTTTCCGAGGCGCCCGATCCGGCCGCCGGTGCGTACGCGGAAGCGCCCGCGGAAGCGCCCGCGGAATCCGCCGCCGAGCCCGTCGTGGAGACCGACCCCGAGGCCCCGGCGGCCGACGGTGCGGTGACCGACGAGCCCCAGGGGGCCGAGGAGGCCCCTGACGGCCACTCTGAGCCCTCCGCGGACGCCGTCGAGAACGAGGATGCGGAATCCGGCCCGCGGGCCGCCGAGGAGCCCGTGACGGGCCCGACGCCGGTCGCCGCCACGGGGGAGCGGACGCGGGAACCCCGGCAGGACGGGGACCCCGACAGCGACCGGGACCGGGACGGTGACCCGGAGCTCCGCACCGAGACCGACCCCGACCCGGCCGCCGCCTCCGCGGCCGGCCCGGCCGCCTCTCAGGAGCACGCCCCCTCCGGTCCGCACGAGGAGCACCCCCTCGCCTCGTACGTGCTGCGCGTCAACGGCGCAGACCGGCCCGTCACCGACGCCTGGATCGGTGAGTCGCTGCTGTACGTGCTGCGTGAGCGGCTCGGCCTCGCGGGCGCCAAGGACGGCTGCTCGCAGGGCGAGTGCGGTGCCTGCAACGTGCAGGTCGACGGACGGCTGGTCGCCTCCTGCCTGGTCCCGGCCGTGACCAGCGCCGGCAGCGAGGTGCGTACGGTCGAGGGCCTCGCCGCCGACGGACGGCCGTCGGACGTGCAGCGGGCGCTCGCCCGGCGCGGCGCGGTCCAGTGCGGCTTCTGCGTGCCCGGCATGGCGATGACCGTGCACAACCTCCTGGAGGGCAACCCGGCGCCGACCGAACTGGAGGCCCGGCAGGCCCTGTGCGGCAACCTGTGCCGCTGCTCCGGCTACCGGGGTGTCCTGGACGCCGTCCAGGAGGTCGTCGCCGAGCGCGAGGCACACGCCGCCGCCGACGCGAACGCCACGGACGCCGACGAGCCCCGGATCCCGCACCAGGCGGGCCCGGGCGCGGGCGGCGTCAACCCGTCGGCCTTCGAGTCCCACGGCCCGCCCGGGGCACCGCCCGGCAACCCGGACACATCGGGACCCCACCCCCGGGGACCGCACGACCAGCCCTACGACGACGAGTCCTACGGCGACGAGTCCTACGACGACCAGCCCTACGACGACCAGTCCTACGACGACCGGCCGCACGGCCAGGGCGCCCACGGCCATGGCCCGCACGGCCAGGACGGAGGCCACGCGTGAGCAACGACGCCGCGACCGCGGAGGCCGCGGGAACCACTGAGGCGGCTCCCGCCCCCGAGCCGATCCCGCACGGCCTGGGCGCGTCCCTGCCGCCCGCCGACGCCCGCGCGAAGACGGAGGGCACCTTCCCGTACGCCGCCGACCTGTGGGCCGAGGGCCTGCTGTGGGCGGCCGTCCTGCGCTCGCCGCACCCGCACGCGCGCATCGTGTCCATCGACACCACCCACGCGCGCGAGATGCCCGGCGTACGGGCGGTCGTCACGCACGAGGACGTACCCGGCGCCCCGCTGCACGGGCGCGGCGCCCGGGCCGACCGCCCGGTGTTCGCCTCCGAGGTGGTCCGCCACCACGGCGAGCCCATCGCCGCCGTCGCCGCCGACCACCCGGACACCGCGCGGATGGCCGCCGCCGCCGTCATCGTGGAGTACGAGGCGCTCGACCCGGTGACCGACCCGGAGCAGGCCTTCGAGGCCGAACCGCTGCACCCCGACGGCAACCTGATCCGGCACATCCCGCTGCGGCACGGCGACCCCGAGGCGGTCGGCGAGGTCGTCGTCGAGGGCCTGTACCGCATCGGCCGCCAGGACCCGGCGCCCATAGGAGCCGAGGCGGGCCTGGCCGTACCGCGCCCCGACGGGGGCGTGGAGCTGTACCTGGCCTCCACCGACCCGCACGCCGACCGCGACACGGCCGCGTCCTGCTACGGCCTGACACCCGAACAGGTGAAGATCGTCGTCACCGGGGTGCCCGGCGCCACCGCCGACCGCGAGGACCAGGGCTTCCAGCTGCCGCTCGGCCTGCTGGCCCTGAGGACCGGCTGCCCGGTGAAACTGACCGCCACGCGCGAGGAGTCCTTCCTCGGCCACGTCCACCGGCACCCCACCCTGCTCCGCTACCGCCACCACGCGGACGCCGAGGGCCGGGTGGTGAAGGTCGAGGCGCAGATCCTGCTCGACGCGGGCGCCTACGCCGACACCTCCTCGGAGGCCCTGGCCGCCGCGGTGGCCTTCGCCTGCGGCCCGTACGTCGTCCCCAACGCCTTCATCGAGGGCTGGGCCGTGCGCACCAACAACCCACCCTCCGGCCACGTGCGCGGCGAGGGCGCCATGCAGGTCTGCGCCGCGTACGAGGCGCAGATGGACAAGGTCGCCAAGAAGCTCGGTCTGGACCCGGCCGAGGTCCGGCTGCGCAACGTACTGGCCACCGGCGACGTGCTCCCCACCGGCCAGACGGTCACCTGCCCGGCGCCGGTCGCCGAACTCCTCCAGGCCGTACGCGACTTCCCCCTCCCCGCCCTGCCCAAGGACACGCCCGAGGACGAATGGCTGCTGCCCGGCGGTCCCGAGGGCGCGGGCGAACCGGGCGCGGTGCGCCGGGGCGTGGGCTACGGCATCGGCATGGTGCACATGCTCGGCGCGGAGGGCGCGGACGAGGTCTCCACGGCCACCGTGAAGGTCCAGGACGGTGTGGCGACGGTGCTGTGCGCGGCGGTCGAGACCGGGCAGGGCTTCTCCACCCTGGCCCGGCAGATCGTCCAGGACACCCTCGGCGTCGACGAGGTGCAGGTGGCGCCCGTCGACACCGACCAGCCGCCGGCCGGCGCGGGCTGCCGGGGCCGTCACACCTGGGTCTCGGGCGGCGCGGTGGAACGGGCGGCCAAGATGGTCCGCACCCAGCTCCTCCAGCCGCTGGCGCACCAGTTCGGGATGTCGACCGAGCTGCTCCAGATCGCCGACGGCAAGATCACCTCGTACGACGGCGTGCTGTCGACCACGGTCGCCGAGGCGCTGGACGGCAAGGAGCTGTGGGCCACCGCCCAGTGCCGCCCGCACCCGACCGAGCCGCTGGACGAGGCCGGCCAGGGCGACGCCTTCGTCGGCATGGCCTTCTGCGCGATCCGCGCGGTGGTGGACGTCGACGTCGAGATCGGCTCGGTACGGGTCGTGGAACTGGCCGTCGCGCAGGACGTGGGCCGGGTGCTGAACCCGGCGCAGCTGACCGCCCGGATCGAGGCGGGCGTGACCCAGGGCGTCGGCATCGCGCTCACGGAGAACCTGCGCACCCCGCGCGGCCTGATCCGCCATCCCGACCTGACCGGCTACGCCCTGCCCACCGCGCTGGACACCCCGGACATCCGGATCGTGAAGCTCGTCGAGGAACGCGACGTGGTCGCCCCGTTCGGCGCGAAGGCGGTCAGCGCGGTGCCCGTGGTGGCCTCCCCGGCGGCCGTCGCCTCGGCCGTGCGCGCGGCCACGGGACGCCCGGTGAACCGGCTCCCGATCCGGCCGCAGGCCGCGGTGGTGACCGGCAACTGAGCCTCCCGCGCGCGTGAGGCAACGTGCGAGGGGGCCGGTGCGTCCTACCGGGCGAACGGGTTCCGCACGCAGGGGCGTTGTCAGTGGTGGCGCGTAGTCTCCGCAGGAGTGCGAACGGCGGCCGTCCGCGTACGGGCGGACACACACTCTCGGGGGAGACGATGCGCGTGGCCACGAGCGGGACGACGACCATGGTGTGCTCGGCGGGGACGGCTCCGGCGACGGCCGCCCAGGCGGTGCCGTCGCTGGTGACGTGGGTGCGTCTCACCACGTCGGGGGAGGACCCGTCGTGGACGCGCGGCGCCTCCCGGTGGTCGCGTGGGGTGTGCGAGAGACCGTCCCTGTGGAGGACGTCCGCGCTGCTGTGGTGTCTTTTCCTGACGGCGGGCCGCCCCACGGTGCCGGGACGGGCCCCGGCTTTCCCGGCCCGGTTCCTGGACCGGGAGTTCGGCCGGGGCGGGGTGACGCGCTTCGAGGACCTCGACTTCCCGGGCACCCTCGGGCACGAGCCCACCCGCCGCTTCCTGCGCGAGACCGGCCTGCCCGAGGACGCCCACCCCTTCCGGCTGGACCAGGCCGACCTGCCGCAGGCGCTGCCGACGGTGGCCGAGTGGTGCGAGGAGTTCCCCGAGCACCGGCTCCCCGACCGCGCCGACGCCCTCGTACGCCTGGGCCGGCTGGCGGACGACGACCACGTGGTCGTCGACGGTACGACGGGCGCCGTCCTGACCTGGAGCGCGCCCGACGGCACCCTCCGCCCCCTGGTGTCGGACGTCTCCGCCCTCGCCCTCACCCTCTGGGCCCTGCGCCGCACGGCGCCGCCGGAGACCGGGGCGGGGACCGCACCGGCGTGACTCCCGCGAGCCGCGAGCGGAGCGCACCGTGGAGGGGGGCACCGTGGAGGGGGGCCGGGGACCGGTGGTCGTACGACCAAGGTCCCGGTCCCGTACCCCCTCCCGACAGGGGCCAACGCCGACTTCGCCCCTTACTCTGACGACCATGACCGCCCCTGAGCCCCGCGACACCGATGTCGCCGACCCCGCTGCGACCGCCGCCGGCCCCACCTCTCCCACCTCTCCCACCACTCCCGCCGCGTCCACCGCCCCCGCCGCCCCCGCCGAGACCGTGCTGAGCCGTGCCTACCGGGCGCTGAGCATCGGCATCGTCTCCGTCGTCGTGCTGATCGCCTTCGAGGCGACGGCGGTCGGCACGGCCATGCCGGTCGCGGCGCGGGAGTTGGACGGGGTGTCGCTGTACGCGTTCGCGTTCTCGGGGTACTTCACGACGAGCCTGTTCGGGATGGTGCTCTCCGGCCAATGGTCGGACCGGCGGGGCCCGCTGGCGCCGCTGACCTGCGGCATCGCGTCCTTCGCGGTCGGGCTGGTGCTGTCCGGGACGGCCGGGACGATGTGGCTGTTCATCCTCGGGCGGGCCGTGCAGGGGCTCGGCGGCGGACTGGTGATCGTCGCCCTGTACGTCGTCGTCGGGCGGGCCTACCCCGAGCGGCTGCGGCCCGCGATCATGGCGGCGTTCGCGGCGGGCTGGGTCGTCCCGTCGATCGTCGGTCCCCTGGCGTCCGGCGCGGTGACCGAGCACCTCGGCTGGCGCTGGGTGTTCGTCGGCATCCCGGTGCTGGTCGTCTTCCCGCTGGCACTCGCGCTGCCGCAGATACGCAGCCGCGCGTCCGGCGCCGTGGGAGGGGCGGACGCGGCGCCCGCCTCCTTCGACGGCCGCCGCATCCGCCTCGCCCTCGCCATCTCCCTGGGCGCCGGCCTGCTCCAGTACGCCGCCCAGGACCTGCGCCCGGCCTCGCTGCTGCCCGGCGCGGTGGGAGTGTCGTTGCTCGTCCCGGCCGTCCTCGGGCTGCTGCCGCGCGGCACCTACCGGGCGGTGCGCGGACTGCCCTCCGTCGTCCTGCTGCGCGGCGTCGCCGCGGGCTCCTTCATCGCGGCCGAGTCCTTCGTACCGCTGATGCTGGTCACACAGCGCGGGCTCAGCCCCACGCTGGCCGGTCTCTCGCTGGCGGCGGGCGGCGCGACCTGGGCGGCGGGCTCCTGGCTCCAGTCCCGGCCGGGCCTGGAACCCCACCGCGAGCGCCTGATGGCCCTCGGCATGACCCTGGTGGCGGCGGCCATCGCCACGGCGCCCAGCGTGCTGATCGACGCCGTGCCCGCCTGGACCGTGGCCGTGGCCTGGGCCTTCGGCTGCTTCGGGATGGGCCTGGTGATCTCCTCCACCAGCGTGCTCCTGCTCAAGCTCTCCGCCCCCGAGGAGGCCGGCACCAACTCCGCCGCGCTCCAGATATCCGACGGCCTCTCCAACGTCATCCTGCTGTCCGCCGGTGGCGCGGCCTTCGCCGCCCTCGGCGGCGGCACGGTCAGCCACGCGGCCACGGACGCCGCCGGCGGTTCGCACCCGGCGGCCTTCGCGGCGGTCTTCCTGCCGATGGCGGCGGTGGCGCTGGTGGGGGCGTGGGTGGCCACGCGGATACGGGAGCGGTAGCGGAAGCGGAGCGGTCGACCCCGGCCCGCGAACCGTGGCCGCCGTGAGGATCGCGGGGCGTCCGGGGCGGCTGTGACGTCCGTCCCACCCGGGGGTGACCCGCCCCGGCGGGCGCGTCGATCGCGTCGGGACGCCGGTAGGGTGGCCCGGTTGTCATACGTGGCCGAGCCGCTCTACCCCCTTCGGAGACCGTGACTACCACCGCCAGCCCCAGCACCTCGCACCACCTGTCCCCGGCCTTCCCCGGCCGTGCCCCGTGGGGCACCGCCAGCAAGCTGCGGGCCTGGCAGGAAGGGGCGATGGAGAAGTACCTCCAGGAGCAGCCCCGGGACTTCCTGGCGGTCGCCACCCCGGGCGCCGGCAAGACGACGTTCGCCCTGACACTCGCGTCCTGGCTGCTGCACCACCACGTCGTGCAGCAGGTGACCGTCGTCGCGCCGACCGAGCACCTGAAGAAGCAGTGGGCGGAGGCGGCGGCCCGGATAGGGATCAAGCTCGACCCCGAGTACAGCGCGGGGCCGCTCAGCCGCGAGTACCACGGCATCGCCATCACCTATGCGGGCGTCGGCGTCCGCCCCATGCTGCACCGCAACCGCGTCGAGCAGCGCAAGACCCTCGTCATCCTCGACGAGATCCACCACGCCGGCGACTCGAAGTCCTGGGGCGAGGCCTGCCTGGAGGCGTTCGAGCCGGCCACGCGACGCCTCGCGCTGACCGGTACGCCCTTCCGGTCGGACACCAACCCGATTCCCTTCGTCGCGTACGAGGAGGGCAACGACGGCATCCGCCGCTCCGCCGCCGACTACACCTACGGCTACGGCTCGGCGCTCGCCGACAACGTCGTGCGCCCGGTCATCTTCATGAGCTACAGCGGCAACATGCGCTGGCGCACCAAGGCCGGCGACGAGATCGCCGCCCGGCTCGGCGAACCCATGACCAAGGACGCCGTCAGCCAGGCCTGGCGCACCGCCCTCGACCCGCGCGGCGAGTGGATGCCCGCCGTGCTGCGCGCCGCCGACCAGCGGCTCACCGAGGTCAGGAAGGCCATCCCGGACGCCGGCGCCCTCGTCATCGCCGCCGACCAGGACTCCGCCCGCGCCTACGCCAAGCTGATCCGCGAGATCACCGGCAACAAGGCCACCGTCGTGCTCTCCGACGACACCGGCGCCTCCAAGAACATCGACACGTTCAGTCAGGGCACCGACCGGTGGATGGTCGCCGTCCGCATGGTGTCCGAGGGCGTCGACGTGCCCCGCCTCGCGGTCGGCGTCTACGCCACCACCATCTCCACCCCGCTCTTCTTCGCCCAGGCCGTCGGCCGTTTCGTACGGTCCAGGCGGCGTGGCGAGACCGCCTCCGTCTTCCTGCCCACCGTGCCCGACCTGCTCACCTTCGCCAACGAGATGGAGCGGGAGCGCGACCACGTCCTCGACAAGCCCAAGAAGGAGGGCGAGGAGGACCCCTACGCCGAGTCCGAGAAGGAGATGGACGAGGCCAACCGGGAGCAGGACGAGGACACCGGCGAACAGGAGCAGTTCTCCTTCGAGGCGCTGGAGTCCGAGGCCACCTTCGACCGGGTCATGTACAACGGTGCCGAGTTCGGCATGCAGGCCCACCCGGGCAGCGAGGAGGAGCAGGACTACCTCGGCATCCCGGGCCTGTTGGAGCCCGACCAGGTGCAACTCCTGCTCCAGAAGCGGCAGGCCCGGCAGATCGCGCACAGCCGCAAGAAGCCCGACGATGAGGCCGACCTGGTCGAACTGCCCGCCGAGCGGCGGCCGGTGGTCTCGCACAAGGAGCTGATGGAGCTGCGCAAGCAGCTCAACACCATGGTCTCCGCCTACGTCCACCAGAGCGGCAAGCCGCACGGCGTGATCCACACCGAGCTGCGCCGGGTGTGCGGCGGCCCGCCCAGCGCCGAGGCCACCGCCGGGCAACTGCGCCAGCGCGTCGCCAAGATGCAGGAGTGGGCCACCCGCATGAAGTGACGGGCGGGGCGCGGACGGTAGGCGCGTGCGCTGTACGTATCGGGACAAACACAGGTAGTCCATACCGGTCGCCGCCCGGATTCTGGACGGAGCCTTCCGCTGAGCGAACCAGGTCGCTACTGTCCCGCTACGCACACGCCCCGTGGCAGCGCCGCCGCGGAGCGCAGCCGTGAAGCGACTGGGCCCGGGCACACCGGCCCGTCAGCCGATCGGCGGCCTCTGAGCGCGTCTTGGACGGGACTCTTTGACGCACGCATCGTGAAGGGCCGCCGACCTCACCACTAAGGAGTGGGCGTCGTGACCGCGGAGACCTCTCAGACGCTCGACCGGGGACTGCGCGTCCTCAAACTGCTGGCCGACACGGACCACGGGCTGACCGTCACCGAGCTGTCCCACAAACTGGGCGTGAACCGGACCGTCGTGTACCGGTTGCTCGCCACGCTGGAGCAGCACGCACTCGTACGCCGCGACCTGGGCGGCCGTGCCCGGGTCGGGCTCGGGGTGCTGGGACTCGGCCGCCAGGTGCATCCGCTGGTGCGCGAGGCGGCGATGCCGGCGCTGCGCTCGCTGGCCGAGGACATCGGGGCGACCGCCCATCTGACGCTGGTGGACGGGGCGGAGGCGCTGGCCGTGGCCGTCGTCGAACCGACCTGGACGGACTACCACGTGGCCTATCGGGCGGGGTTCCGGCACCCGCTGGAACGGGGTGCCGCGGGCAAGGCGATCCTCTCCGCCCGACAGCAGCCGCAGCCGCAGCCCGCCGGTGAGGTGCTGGACGGGCCCGGCTACACCCTGACCCACGGGGAGCTGGAGGCCGGCGCCTGCGGCGCGGCCGCGCCGCTGCTCGGGGTGACGGGGGTGGAGGGCAGCGTCGGCGTGGTGATGCTGTCCGAGGTGGTGCCGGAACGGGTGGGGACACGTGTGATGGACGCGGCCCGGGAGGTGGCGGAGGCGCTGCGCTAGGGGGTGCCGTTCGGATCAGGTCGGCTCCAGGCAACGGCGCCTCGCGGTCGGCCCCGCGACCCCGGCAAGACCCAAACGACACCCCCTGGCCGCGCCGGCTGCGGGCGGTCGTGCCTCCCCGAGTGCCCGAACGGCCTGGGAGGCTCCCCGCGGTGCCGGTCCGCGCGACGCCCCCGCGGCCCGCGCCGACGCGGGGTTCCCGCAGTGCGGCGGCTCGCGGCGCGGTCACCGCGGCTGCCCGCCACCCTGCGCGGCGGCGCTCTCACGTTAGATTGACCCCGTGCTCTCTCGTCTCACGCGTCCCCAGTTCCTCGCCGTCTGCGGCCTTCCCGTCGTGGCGCTGCTCGCGACCGCCGTGTTCGCGCCGTTGCCGTTCTCCGTGGCGCAGCCGGGACTGACGGCCGATGTGCTGGGGAAGAGTCAGGGCGCCCCGGTGATCACGATCAAGGGCGCGCCGACGCACGAGACGAGCGGTCAGCTGCGGATGACCACGATCGAAGCGACCGGTCCGGACGCGGATGTCCAGCTCGGTGACGTGCTCGGCAGCTGGTTCGACACCGACCGGGCCGTGATGCCGCGCGACGCCGTCTACCCGAGCGGCGACGACGTGAGCGAGATCGAGGAGTACAACCAGGAGCAGATGAAGGAGTCGCAGGACTCGGCGACCGCTGCCGCACTCGACTACCTGAGGCTCGACGAGAAGAACGTCGACGTCCAGCTCCGGCTCGAGGATGTCGGCGGACCCAGTGCCGGCCTGCTGTTCTCCCTCGGCATCGTCGACAAGCTCGGCGCCGGCGATCTCACCGGTGGCAGGGTCGTCGCCGGGACCGGCACCATCACCACCGGCGGCAAGGTCGGCGCCGTGGGCGGTGTGCCGCTGAAGACGCAGGCCGCGCGGCGGGACGGCGCCACCGTCTTCCTGGTGCCGAAGGCGGAGTGCTCCGACGCGCGGGCCGAGCTGCCCGAGGGGCTCCGGCTGATCCCGGTCACCACCCTCGAGGGCGCGATCGACTCGCTCGAGGCCCTGGAGTCGGGCAAGGGGACCGTCCCCGCCTGCTGAGCACGCCCGTGCCGCTCAGCCCTCCCGCACGAAGCCCTTCTCCACCATCCAGTCCAGCGCCACCTGGTGCGGGTCCTCGCCGTCCACGTCGACCTTCGCGTTCAGGCTCCGCGCGACGTCGTTGGTCAGGGCCTTGGTGACCGGCGCGAGGACGGAGGCGATCGCCGGCCACTCGTCCAGGGTGGCGGTCCTGACCATGGGCGCCGCGTTGTAGTTCGGGAAGAACTTCTTGTCGTCCTCCATCACCACCAGGTTCATGGACTTGATCCGCCCGTCGGTGGTGTACACCTCGCCGTAGGCGCAGGCGCCCTTCGCGGTCTGGGTGTAGATGATGCCGGTGTCCATCTGGGTGATGTTCCCGGCCGGGATGTCCATCCCGTACGCCTTCTCGAGCCCTGGCAGCCCGTCCGCGCGGTTGGCGAACTCGCCCTCCACGCACAGCGTCACCGCGCCGGGGTCCGACTTCGACAGCTCGGCGACCTCCGACAGCGTGTTCGTGCCGTACTTCTTGTGGTTGGCCTGGTTCATCGCCAGCGCGTAGGTGTTGTTCATGGGCGCCGGCGGCAGCCACGTGATGTCGTTCCGCACGTCGGCGTCGCGCACCGCCTCCCACTGCTGCCGCGGGTCGGGAATCGGCTTGGTGTTGCCCAGGTACGTGATCCAGGCGGTGCCCGTGTACTCGTACGTGGCGTCGGCGTCGCCGTTCTCGACCGCCGCGCGGGTGCCGACGGAGCCCTGGATGCCGGTGCGGTCGAGCACCTCCGCGCCGGCCGCCTGGAAGGCGATGCCCATGATCGCGCCCAGGATCAGCTGCTCGGTGAACTCCTTGGAGGTGATGGTGAGGTCCGCGCCCTCCAGTGGCCGTCCCTTCCCGATGGTGCCGGGCACGACGTCGTCGACCATGGGGGAGCCGCTGGTCAGACCGCAGCCCGCCGCCACCATCAGGACCGAGGCGGCCAGCGTCACGCCCGTACGCCGTCTCATGTGCCCGCCTCCAGACCGCGCGGGCGCAGCAGCAGTTCGGCGAGCGAGGCCAGCCAGTCCACCAGCAGGGCGAGGGCGACGGTGAGGATCGAGCCCAGCACCAGCACCGGCATGCGCTGGCTGGTGATGCCCGTGGTGATCAGCACGCCGAGGCCGCCGCCTCCGCCGAACGTCGCCAGGGTCGCCGTACCGACGTTGAGCACGAGGGCCGTACGGACGCCGGCCAGGATCAGCGGGACGGCCAGCGGCAGCTCCACGCGGGTGAGCACGCCCATCGGCGACATGCCGATACCGCGGGCCGCCTCCAGCAGCGTCGGGTCGTTCGCCTTCAGACCCGCGATGGTGTTGGAGAGGACCGGCAGGACGGCGTAGATGATGATGCCGATCAGGGCGGCCCGGCGGCCGATGCCCAGCCAGATCACCAGCAGCGCCAGCAGGCCGATCGCCGGGGTCGCCTGCCCCATGTTGGCGAACGCCATCGCCACCGGCGTGGCCTTCCGGAACGCCCGCCGGGTGAGCAGGACGCCCAGCGGGATCGCGATGATCAGTACGAAGAAGGTGGAGATCACGGTCAGCTGGACGTGCTGCCACAGGGCCTTGGTGACCTGGCCGTCCGACAGGGCGTTCCGGCTCAGCGCGTCCAGGTCGGCCTGCCGGAACCACAGCCAGGTGGCCAGCAGGACGGCGATCAGGACCGCGGGCAGGAAGGTCAGCTTCCGCCAGCCGACCCGCCGCCGCGTCCCGGCCGGAGACGGCGGGCGCGGCTCCCGCTCCACCTCGTCGTCGTCCTGGTGGGCGATCCCCCCGATCTCGTCCTCGCCTCCGGACCGCCGGCCGGATGAAGGACCGGAAGTGCTGCTCACGCCTTGGTCCCCTCCCCTCCGAAGCCCTCCTGCTCGGCATGGGTCTGCTCGGCCCGGGTCTCCTCCAGGTCGTGCTGGTGCTCCAGCGCGTCCAGCCGGTCGGCCTCCAGCAGCTCGTGCACGGAGTTCATCAGCGTCTCCATGTCGACGACGCCCTCGTACTCGCCGCGCCGCCCGGTGACCGCGACCCGCCCCGCGTTGTCGGTGAGCACCGCCTCCAGCGCGTCCCGCAGCGTCGCGTCCCGGGTCACCGTGTCGTGCACCAGCGTCCCGGCCCGCGCCAGTGAACCCTTGGCCCGCATCAGGTCACCGCGCCGGAGCCATTTGTACGGCCGGCCGCGCCGGTCGAGGAGAAGGATCTCGTTGGTGCCGGCCGCCCGCAGCGCGTTGAAGATGTGCTGGAGGGGATCCTCCACGGTCACCGTCGGGTAGTCCGTGATCCCCACGTCCCGTACGCGGGTCAGGTTCAACCGCTTCAGCGCCGCCCCGGCGCCCACGAAACCGGAGACGAAGTCGTCCGCCGGATTGGTGAGGATGGCCTCCGGGGTGTCGAACTGAGCGATGTGCGAGCGTTCGCGCAGCACCGCGATCCGGTCGCCCAGCTTGATCGCCTCGTCGAAGTCGTGGGTGACGAAGACGATCGTCTTGTGCAGTTCGCGCTGGAGCCGGATCAGCTCGTCCTGGAGGTGGTCGCGGGTGATCGGGTCCACCGCGCCGAACGGCTCGTCCATCAGCAGCACCGGCGGATCGGCCGCCAGCGCCCGTGCCACGCCCACCCGCTGCTGCTGGCCGCCGGACAGCTGGCGCGGATAGCGGCCGTGGAACTCCCCGGCGTCCAGTCCGACCAGGTCGAGCATCTCCTCCACCCGCGAGCGGATCCGCGTCTTCGACCAGCCGGTCATCCTCGGCACCAGCGCGATGTTCTGGGCGACGGTCATGTGCGGGAAGAGGCCGGAGGACTGGATCGCGTAGCCGACCTTGCGGCGCAGCTTCACCGGGTCGATGTCGGTGACGTCCTCGCCGTTGATACGGATGCGTCCGCCACTGGGCTCGATCAGCCGGTTGATCATCTTCAGGGTGGTGGACTTCCCGCAGCCCGAGGGGCCGACGAGGATCACCGTCTCGCCCGCCTTGATCTCCATCGACACGTTGTCGACGGCCGGCTGCGGGTTGCCGTGGTAGCGCTTGGTGAGGCAGTCCAGCTCGATGGTCGCCCCGGTGGTGGCACTGTGACCGTTGTCGGATACGGATCCCTCTGCCTCGGACACGGATCCCCCTGCCTCGGGCACCGGCCCCCCTGTCTCAGACACGGATCCCCCTGGGGATGGTCAGCCGTCCCAGCAGGACGTACGCGGCGTCGAACAGCAGCGCCAGGACGATGATCCCGAGCGTGCCCGCGAGGACCTGGTTGAGCGCGTTCTTGCTGCCCAGCGAGGCGATCCCGCGGAAGATCTCGTTGCCGAGCCCCGGACCGGAGGCGTAGGCGGCGATCGCGGCGATGCCCATCAGCATCTGCGTCGAGACGCGGATACCGGTGAGGATCGGCGGCCAGGCCAGCGGCAGCTCCACCTTCAGCAGCCGGGCCACGCGCGACATCCCGATGCCTGTCGCGGCGTCCACCAGCGCCGGGTCCACCCCGCGCAGTCCGACGATCGCGTTGCGCACGATCGGCAGCAGCCCGTAGAGGGTCAGCGCGGTCACCGTCGGCGGCACGCCGAGGCCCACGATCGGGATGAGCAGACCGATCATGGCCAGCGACGGGATGGTCAGGATGGTCGACGTGGTCAGGGTCGCCAGGTTCCCCGCCCAGGAGCTGCGGTAGGTGACGACGCCGATCAGCACCCCGAGCAGAGTCGCCACCACCATGCACTGGAAGACCGCGCTCGCGTGCTGGTAGGCGTCGGTGAGCAGCTGCTGGTGGCGGCTGCCCAGGAACTCCCAGAAGTTCACGTCCGCTCACCTCCGGGGGTCGGGCCGGCCCCCTCGGACCGGTCTCAGTCGCCTCTGCCGCTGTCCTCGGCCGCCTGCTCCACCAGCGGGATGATCCGCAGCGGAACGGGGTTCTCCATGACGATCGCCGTGGCGGCCCGGACGATGCCATCAAAACCGACAACCCGGTCGATCACCCGCTGGAGATCGGCGTTCGAGCGGGCCACCAGCCGGCACAGCATGTCCCCGGTGCCGGTGGTGGTGTGCAGCTCCAGCACCTCCGGAACGGTCGCCAAATGCGCCCGTACGTCCGCTCCTTGGCCCTGCCGGATCTCCAGCGTCGCGAACGCGGTCACCGGGTAGCCGAGCGCCGCCGGGTCCACCTCGGGGCCGAAGCCGCGGATGACTCCATTCGACTGAAGCCGGTCGAGGCGCGCCTGGGCGGTGCCCCGCGCCACCCCCAGCCGCCGGGACATCTCCAGCACCCCGATCCGCGGCTCCCGCGCCAGCAGTCCGATGATCCGTCCGTCCAGTCGATCGATCGCCATTCCCGTCCCCCTCGGCTGGTCATCCTGTACAGATCGCCCGCCCCCGTCGGCGTGTCACTGGCCAGGTTGCCCAGTGAACGCGCGAACTATTGCGCACCTTGCAGACGCGGGAGACGCTGCGGCTATGACGCAGACCACACACCACACTCCCGACACCGCCCGGCAGGCCGATCCCTTCCCGGTCAAGGGAATGGACGCGGTCGTCTTCGCCGTGGGCAACGCCAAGCAGGCGGCGCACTACTACTCCACCGCCTTCGGCATGCGGCTGGTCGCCTACTCCGGACCGGAGAACGGCAGCCGCGAGACCGCGAGCTACGTCCTGGAGAACGGCTCCGCCCGCTTCGTGTTCACCTCGGTGATCAAGCCCGCCACCGAGTGGGGCGCCTTCCTCACCCAGCACGTGGCCGAGCACGGCGACGGCGTCGTCGACCTCGCCATCGAGGTCCCGGACGCGCGCGCCGCCCACGCCTACGCCGTCGAGCACGGCGCCCGCTCGATCGCCGAGCCGTACGAGGTCAAGGACGAGCACGGCACCGTCGTCCTCGCCGCCATCGCCACGTACGGCGAGACCCGCCACACCCTCGTCGAGCGCACCGGCTACGACGGCCCCTACCTGCCCGGCTACGCCGCCGCCGAGCCGATGGTCGAGCCGCCCGCGCACCGCACCTTCCAGGCCGTCGACCACTGCGTCGGCAACGTCGAACTCGGCCGCATGAACGAGTGGGTCGGCTTCTACAACAAGGTCATGGGCTTCACGAACATGAAGGAGTTCGTGGGCGACGACATCGCCACCGAGTACTCCGCGCTGATGTCCAAGGTCGTCGCCGACGGCACCCTCAAGGTCAAGTTCCCGATCAACGAGCCCGCGGTCGCCAAGAAGAAGTCCCAGATCGACGAGTACCTGGAGTTCTACGGCGGCGCCGGCGTCCAGCACATCGCGCTGAACACCAACGACATCGTCCAGACCGTACGCACGATGAAGGCGGCCGGCGTCCAGTTCCTGAGCACGCCCGACTCGTACTACGACACGCTCGGCGAGTGGGCCGGCGAGACCCGGGTGCCCGTCGAGACGCTGCGCGAGCTGAAGATCCTCGTCGACCGCGACGAGGACGGCTACCTGCTGCAGATCTTCACCAAGCCGGTCCAGGACCGCCCGACCGTCTTCTTCGAGCTCATCGAACGGCACGGCTCGATGGGCTTCGGCAAGGGCAACTTCAAGGCCCTGTTCGAGGCGATCGAGCGCGAGCAGGAGAAGCGCGGCAACCTCTGAGAACCGCCGGGGGCTACTGAGGCGGGGCACCGCGAGGGGCTACCGAGGCGGGTCCTCCACGGAGGGCTCGCCCAGCTCCGCCAGCCCCCGCTGAGCCTCCGGCGCCCGCAGCGGGGAGAAGTACGGGTTGATCATCAGCGCCTCCCGCAGATGCCGCCGCGCCGGCCCGTACCGTCCCAGCTCCTTCTCGATCACGCCCCGGTGGAACACGTACAGCGCGCTGCGCACCCCGCCGCCCTGCTCGCCGTCCGTCGCGATCGTCGCGAACTCCAGCGCCTCCTCGTGCTCCCCGGTCCGGTGCAGCGCCCAGCCCAGCGCGTCGGCCACCGCGATCCCCGGCTGCCGCCCCCACTCGGCCCGCAGCCGCCGTACCGCCGACGCGGGATCCCCGTGGTCCGCCTCGAACCGCCCCAGCACCAGCTCCTCGTCGCCCCCGGCCGCCCCGGCGACCCGCACCCGCTCCCGCAGCAGGTCGTACTGCACCCGCGCGGCCTGCGCCAGCCCCAGCGACTCGTACAACTCGCCCAGTTCCAGGGCGTACTCGGGGACCGGCCGCTTGGCGAGCGCCGCCTGGTACGCGGACAGCGCGTCCGTCGTCCGGCCCAGCGCCGCCAGCACCCGCCCCTGCCCGGCCTGCGCGGCCCGCTGGTCGGGATCGGTGCGCAGCGCCTCCTGGAAGAACCGCAGCGCCTCCTGACGGTCCCCGCGCTCGAACGCCAGCCGTCCGGCCTGCTCCAGATACGCCGCCCGTTCGGCCGGCGCCTCGGCCGCCGCCGCCGCGTCGAGGATCCGGGCCTCCGCGTCCGCCCGCCAGCCCCGGTCCCGGTAGACGGCCGCCGCCCGCGCCCCGACGGCCGGCGCGTCCGGACGCAGCTCCATCAGCTTGTCCAGAGCCCGCCCCACACCCTCGTGGTCGCCGAGCCCGGTGTACGCGTCGATCAGCACCGCGTGCGCCGTCCACCGCTTCGGCGCCGCCTTCACCGCGCCCTCGCCCCACTTCTTCGCCGCGGGGAAGTCCCGCCGCGCCACCGCCAGCGCCGCCATCCCCTCCAGGGCCTGCGGAGCGCGCTCTGCCCCGACCTTCAGCGAGGTGCGCAGCGCCTTCTCGGCCTTCGGCCAGTTCGCGGTGTCCGCCGTACGACGGCCCCGTTCCACGTACGCCGCCCCCAGCACCGCCCACGACACCCCGTCCAGCGGATGCGCCCGCAAATGGGTCTCCCGGTCGCCGATCAGCACGGTCAGGTCCCCCAGCGCGGCCGGCACCCCCGTGGTGACCGCGCTCCGTGCCAGCGCGGCCGGCCCCGGCGCGGGCGGGGGAGCGTCGCCACCGTCCCAGGGCGGTAGCACCAGGACCCCACCCAGGACGACGGCCCCGGCGGCGGAGGCGATCAGCGCCCGGCTCCGGCGGCGTGAACGCCACCCGCGCTGCGTCTCCCTCTTCATGACCTCCATGACCTCCATGGCGCTTACTGTGCGCCAATACGACGATCACACCGGGATGTGCGCCGGGTGCCGTCGCCGGGGTTCACACCGATGGCCCCCGGGTGCGAACCTCCGATCATGAGCCGTATCGAAGCGCCTCGCGACAAAGACGACGCAGCCCTCGAAGCCGGAGCGGTCACGGCGGCCTCCGGAACCCTCGTCGACCGGCTGCTGACCGGCCTGCCGCCCGAGGCCGTCCTCACCGACCCCGACGTCACCACCTCCTACGCCAACGACATGGCGAGCTTCTGCCCGGCCGGCGCCCCCGCCGCGGTCGTCCTGCCGCGCACCGTGGAGGAGGTCCAGCACGTCATGCGCACCGCCACCGCGCTGCGCGTCCCCGTCGTCCCGCAGGGCGCCCGCACCGGCCTGTCCGGCGCGGCCAACGCCACCGACGGCTGCGTCGTGCTGTCCCTGACCAGGATGGACCGCATCCTGGAGATCAACCCGGTCGACCGCGTCGCCGTCGTCGAACCGGGCGTCATCAACGCCACGTTCTCCCGCGCGGTGAACGACCAGGGCCTGTACTACCCGCCCGACCCCTCCAGCTGGGAGATGTGCACCATCGGCGGCAACATCGGCACCGCCTCCGGCGGGCTGTGCTGCGTCAAGTACGGGGTGACCGCCGAGTACGTCCTCGGCCTGGACGTCGTCCTCGCCGACGGCCGCCTGATGTCCACCGGCCGCCGCACCGCCAAGGGCGTCGCCGGATACGACCTCACCCGCCTCTTCGTCGGCTCCGAGGGCTCCCTCGGCATCGTCGTACGCGCCGTCCTCGCCCTGCGTCCCAAGCCGCCCGAGCAGCTCGTGCTGGCCGCCGAGTTCGCCTCCGCGACCGCCGCCTGCGACGCGATCTGCCGGATCATGGAGGGCGGGCACGTCCCGTCCCTCCTCGAACTGATGGACCGTACGACCGTCAAGGCGGTCAACGACCTCGCGCACATGGGCCTGCCGGAGACCACGGAAGCCTTGCTGCTGGCCGCCTTCGACACCGCCGACCCGGCCGCCGACCTCGCCGCCGTGGGCGCGCTGTGCGAGGCCGCGGGCGCCACACAGGTGGTCCCGGCGGACGACGCGGCCGAGTCGGAGCTCCTGCTCCAGGCCCGCCGCCTGTCCCTCACCGCCCTCGAGGCCGTCAAGGGCACGACGATGATCGACGACGTGTGCGTGCCCCGGTCCCGGCTCGGCGACATGCTGGAGGGCATCGAGCGGATCGCGGCGAAGCACGACCTCACCATCGGGGTCTGCGCCCACGCGGGCGACGGCAACACCCACCCCACCGTCTGCTTCGACGCCGCCGACCCCGACGAGTCCCGGCGCGCCCGCGAGTCCTTCGACGAGATCATGGCCCTCGGCCTGGAACTCGGCGGCACCATCACCGGCGAGCACGGCGTGGGCGTACTGAAGAAGGAGTGGCTGGCGCGGGAGATCGGCCCGGTGGGCCTGGAGATGCAGCGGGCGATCAAGCAGGCCTTCGACCCGCTGGACATTCTCAACCCGGGCAAGCTCTTCTGACCCGCCCTCCCCTCACCGGGCGAGCAGCTCGGCCAGCCCGTCGTCGATGCCGAGCTGCCCGCCCTCGGTGCCCGGCGGCACCACGCGCAGGGTCCGCTCCAGCCAGGCCGACACCTGTGCCGTGGGAGCCTCCAGGACGGCGTCCCCGGCGGGGCTGCTCAGCGCCATCAGTACGACGCTCCTGCCGTACGCCTTCGACGGCCACACCCGTACGTCCCCGTGCCCGCACGGCCGGAAGACCCCCTCCACCAGCAGTTCGCGGGCGAACGTCCAGTGGACCGGGTGGCCGGAGTGGATGTGGAAGGTGATGTGGACGGCGTACGGGTCGTCGGTGCGGTAGCCGAGCAGGGCCGGTACCGGGATGCCGTGCTCGGGCGACAGGACGAGCGTGAGCTCCAGTTCGCGTTCCACGACGGTGGGGTGGGGGTGCATGGCGGGGTGATCCTTTCTCTTACGGGTCCGCACGGGCCGCCTGGAACGGGCCCTGCACGAGTGAGAGGGGAGAGGGCCGTGAGCGTTACGCGGGTTCGCGGAACTTTTTTCCCACCTCTGTCCCGGGTGTGAAGGTCCATGCACGAGGTTGCCCGGAAAGGGGCGGGTCCGGCGGGACCGGCGGTGCGGATTGCGCCCGTCTGATAGATGTTGAGCCCCCATATCAACCCCCGAGCAGATACGGGACGACGGACATGAGCGCCCCAACCCCGGCCCCCGGCGACGACAGGCCCCGCGAAGGGTATTACCCGGACCCGTCCATTCCTGGATACGTCCGGTACTGGAACGGTGCCTCCTGGGTGCCGGGCACGAGCCGGCCCGCGCCCAAGGACGGCGAGCCGCTCGCGCCTCCGCCCGGCGCGCGGCCCTCCGTCGAGGAGACCGGCCCGCACTTCTTCGACGAGGATCCGGTCGAGGAACCGCCCGCGACCGCGTCCCAGCACGGCAGCCGCCCGGAACCCGCCACGGCCTGGGGCGCCGACCGCTCCCACCAGTCGGGTTTCGCCGGCGACCCGGACCAACGCGTCGCCTGGCCGGGCGCCGCCCCGGGCACGGACCCGAGGCTCCCGCACGCCCGGGGGACGGGGCCGGCAGGGGAAGCGGTCGCCGGGGCCGGTCCCGCCGCCGCGGACGACGGGGCTCCGGGCGATCCCCGGGCCGGCGGGGGCGGGCACGCCACCGGCGGGTCCGCCGGTGCCGGTGCGGGTGCCGGTGCGCAGGCGGCGGGTGGCGTCCCCTCCGGGGCTGCCGGTGGTGGCTCCGCGGCCGCGGGTTCCGCCGGGGGTGCCGCGGGCGGTGGCCGGCCTGGCGACGCCGGGTTCGCCGAGGGACGGTCCGCGCGGGGCGACGATCCCCGTTCCGCGCGGGCGGACGCCCCGGCGGGGCCCTCCGCGGGAGCCGCGTCCGGGGGCGAGGCGGAGGCGGGTTCGGGCAACACCTTCGTCTTCCGGCGTCCGGGGGCGGGCGCCCGGAGCGCCCCGGCCACGGACGGCCCCGGTGACGACGAGGGCACCATGACCTTCCGCGCGGTCCCCCCGCGCGACGCGGCCACGGGCGGGCCCGGCTTCGGCGCCGGGAAGGCCGCCGCCGCCCGGGCCGCCGCCGCACAGGCTCCCGCGGCCGCCACTCCCACGGCCCTCTCCGGCCCGCAGCGGACGGGAGGCCCGGCCGGCCCTCGCCAGGCGGCGGCTCCCCACCAGGGAGCCGCCCCGCAGGCAGCCGCCCACCAGGCCGGTGTCCCGCAAGCAGCCCCCCAGCAGGCAGCCACTCCCCACCAGGGCGGCGCCCCGCAGCCGGCCGCCTCGCCGCAGCAGCCCGCCGCCTCCGCCCCGGTCGCGTCCGGGCCCGGCGGTGGTCAGGCCTCCTGGGCGCAGCAGGTGCACCGGCTCGCGGGCGCGAGCGGCGACGAGCAGCCCGTAGCGCCCTGGAAGCCGCCGGTCGAGGACGTGTTCCAGGCCGCCGCCCGGCGCCAGGCGGCGGCCCGCCCCGCCGGGCTCGGCAAGCGGCTGGCCGCCCGGCTGATCGACACCGTCGTCCTCGCGTGCGTCACCGGCGTGGCCGCCGTGCCCCTGGGCATCAAGGGGATCGACCACGTCAACGGCAAGATCGACGAGGCCAAGCTCTCCGGCGAGACCGTCACGGTGTGGCTGCTCGACGGCACGACCTCCACCTACCTGGGCATCGTGCTGGCCGTGCTGCTGCTCTTCGGCGTCGTCTACGAGGCGCTGCCCACCGCCAAGTGGGGCCGCACCCTGGGCAAGAAGCTGCTCGGCCTTCAGGTGCGGGACATCGAGGCCCACGAGCCCCCGTCCTTCGGCGCGGCCCTGCGCCGCTGGCTGGTGTACAGCGTCCCCGGCCTCCTGGTCGTGGGTGTGGTCGGCGTCGCGTGGTGCCTGTTCGACCGCCCGTGGCACCAGTGCTGGCACGACAAGGCGTCCCGCACGTTTGTCGCGGGCTAGCCCGGCGGGAGGCGGGGCGCCTGTCTCGCGGTCGGCTGCGGGTGGGCTGTGGTTGCTCGCGCGGTGGACGCGCTCGATAAGGGGCGCGGGGAACTGCGCGACCGGCCCCACGCACCCGCAGCCGACCGCGATAACCCTCGGCCCCGCCGCCGGAGGCGCCCCGTACTCCGGACGGCGGCTCGCCGGATGCGCCGCCCGGGGGTTCGCGGTCGACTCGGGCCATGAGCAGCGAACCGCCTCCCGGCTCCGGCGGGCAGCCGCCGGAAGACGACCCGTTCAGGAAGCGTCCCTCGTCCCCCGGGCCGGGTCCCGACCCCGGCCCCGGTGCGGGCGGGACGGGCTCGCCGTACGACAACCCGCCCCCGCACGGCGGCAGCTCGCCCCCGCCTCCCGGCGGCGGAGGCCCGTACGGCACCCCGCCCCCCGGTGGCGGCGGAGGCCCGTACGGCACCCCGCCCCCCGGTGGCGGTGGAGGGCCCTACGGCACCCCGCCCCCCGGCGGAGGAGGTCCCTACGGCGGTGATCCGTACGGTGGCGGCTCCTACCCCACCGATCCACTCGCCGGCATGCCTCCGCTCGCCGACAGCGGAAAGCGCGTACTCGCGCGCATCATCGACATGATCCTCGTGGGCATCGTGGTCTGGCTGCTCAGCTGGGCCTTCAACGTCCAGGAGTACCAGGTGGACGGCGAGGAGATCTCGGTCGGGAACTCCTTCTGGCAGTCCCTGATCGCCGCCGTGCTCTACATCGCCTACGACACGTACATGACCGCCAAGACGGGCCAGACCCTCGGCAAGAAGTGGCTCGGCCTGCGGGTGGCCAACCTGGACAACGGCGCGACGCCCTCGGTGCAGACGTCGCTGATCCGCGCACTGGTGCTGTGGATCCCGTTCGCCTTCTGCTGTGCCTGTGTCTGGACGATCATCGCCGGTGGCTGGAGCTTCTTCGACCGGCCCTACAAGCAGGGCCTGCACGACAAGGCCGCCAAGACGGTGGTGGTCAGCGCCCGTTGAGGCAGACGTCCACCGGAGCCCCGGGAAGCAGGCGCCATGCGTCAGGCGGCGCGGCCGCGGGCCGGTTCGCCCGCCCCGGCGGAGATCCGGGCCGCGACCACCGGCTCCTCGGCGGAGGCGGATGCGGAGGCCGACGCGGGTGCCGGGGCCGGCCTGGGCGCCGGCACGGAGGTCGCCGCGCGGGTCCTGGGCGCCGGGACCGTCATGGCGACCAGCAGCCCGAGGGCGAGCGCCGCGACGGCGATGACGGCGACGCCGGGGCCCGAACTCGTCCGGGACAGCAGCAGCATGGCGAGGGTCGAGAAGATCACGGTGCACGAACCGTAGGCGAACTGTGCGGCAGTCGGACGGGGCATGGCCATCGTGTCCTCGTGAAGACAATCTGGGGGTGAGACGTGCTGTCGGCCTGGCATTCCGGCGGCTTCCGGGCGTTCCGCCAAGCGACTCTAACCCGCTGTGTGCCCGAGTGGAACCAGCAGTAAGCATGACCTAACCGACATGGCCGATGCACGGGGGGCGCACGGATTCATGGCGTCCGGGAAGTGGACGGTCCCACGCGCCCGTGGAGGACGCCACGGCGGCAACGGCAGCCACGACGGTCACGATTCGGTGTCCGCAAAGCGAACGCCGACTCCGCATAGTGCACTTGTTCTGCTCAAGTCAAGGTCTGTCTTTTCCGGTGAACCTCTAGTCAAATGTCGTCACTTGACTACACGCGTTGAACACGTGTGCGCGGACTTTGCCATGTCCTTGTCCCCCCATCCGCGCGCGTGCACGCGGGGGAGGAACTCAAGTGACCAGTAGATCCTGGAAGTTCAGAACGGCGGCGACCACCGTCGCACTCGCCGCCGCCACCGCCACGCTCTCGGCGGCGGGCGTGGCGCAGGCGGACTCGCCGGCCCGGCCGGAAGCCGTGGACCGGCACGACCCGCATCCCGCGAAGGGCATGCACTCGCATGACCTCAAGGGCCCCATGAGCGACACTCGGGCGGCCCAGCGCGAGGAGGCGCTGAACCAGGTCATATCCGGCAAGGCCTCGGTGAAGAAGAAGGACGGCTCCAACGTCGTCCAGCTCAAGAGCAAGAAGGGCGACGCCAAGTACGTCGAGCTGGGCCGGGAGAAGACCGACAAGATCTTCACCATCCTGGTCGAGTTCGGCGACAAGATCGACAGCCGGTACGGCGGCGACGCCGGACCGCTGCACAACCAGATAGCCAAGCCCGACCGGAGGACCGACAACTCCACGGCCTGGAAGGCCGACTACGACCAGCAGCACTTCCAGGACCTGTACTTCGGTTCCGGCAAGGGCGTCAACTCGGTCAAGACCTACTACGAGAAGCAGTCCTCCGGCCGCTACTCCGTCGAGGGCGAGGTCTCCGACTGGGTCAAGGTCCCCTACAACGAGGCCCGCTACGGCAACAACGACTGCGGCGACACCAACTGCCCGAGCGTGTGGAACGTCGTCAGCGACGGCCTGAACGCCTGGGTCGAGCAGCAGAAGGCGGCCGGCCGCACCGACGCCCAGATCAAGGCGGAGGTCGCCCGGTTCGACGAGTGGGACCGCTACGACTTCGACGGCGACGGCGACTTCAACGAGCCCGACGGCTACATCGACCACTTCCAGATCGTGCACGCCGGCGAGGACGAGTCCGCGGGCGGCGGCGTCCAGGGCACCGACGCCATCTGGGCCCACCGCTGGTACGCCTTCGGCACCGACGCCGGCGCCACCGGCCCCGGCGAGAACAAGCTGGGCGGCGCCCAGATCGGCTCCACCGGCATCTGGGTCGGCGACTACACCGTCCAGCCGGAGAACGGCGGACTCGGCGTCTACGCCCACGAGTACGGCCACGACCTCGGCCTGCCGGACCACTACGACACCGCCGGCGGCGAGAACTCCACCGGCTTCTGGACGCTGATGTCGTCCGGCTCCTGGCTCGGCACCGGACGCAATGAGATCGGTGACCTGCCCGGCGACATGACCGCCTGGGACAAGCTCCAGCTCGGCTGGCTCAACTACGACACCGCCAAGGCGGGCGTGAACTCCTGGCACAAGCTGGGCGTCGCCGAGTACAACACCAAGCACAAGCAGGGCCTGGTCGTCGAGCTGCCGAAGAAGGAGGTCACCACCGAGATCGTCGTCCCCGCCGAGGGCGAGACCCAGTGGTGGAGCGGCAGCGGTGACAACCTCAAGAACACGATGAGCCGTTCGGTCGACCTCACCGGCAAGACCACCGCCGAGCTGACCTTCGACGGCTGGTACGACATCGAGGCGAACTACGACTACCTCTACACCGAGGTCTCCACCGACGGCGGCGCCAACTGGACCGCGGTCGACGGTGTGGTGGACGGGTACCCGATCCCTCGCGACGCCGCCGACAAGCCCGCCCTGCACGGCACGATCGACGACTACACGAAGTTCGCGTACTCCCTCGACGCCTACGCGGGCCAGAAGATCGACCTGCGCTTCCGCTACCAGACGGACGGCGGCGTGGCCCAGAAGGGCTTCGCGGCCGACATGATCAAGGTGTATGCCGACGGCGAGACGCTGTTCACCGACAACGCCGAGAGCGCGGACGCCGCCTGGACCGCCGACGGCTTCACCCGGGTCGGCGCCTCCTTCACCAAGGACTACGCGCAGTACTACATCGCCGAGAACCGGCAGTACGTGTCGTACGACAAGACGCTGAAGACCGGCCCGTACAACTTCGGCTTCACGTCGCGCCCGAACTGGGTGGAGCACTACGCGTACCAGAACGGCCTGCTGATCTGGAAGTGGGACACCTCCCAGGCTGACAACAACACCAGCCAGCACGAGGGCACCGGCCTGCTCCTGCCGGTCGACTCCCACCCGACCGCGCTGAAGTACTCCGACGGCACCCTGATGCGCAACCGCGTGCAGGCGTACGACTCGCCGTTCAGCCGCTACCGCACGGACGGCATGACGCTGCACAAGAACGACGTGGCGACCTGGATCCCGGGCTCCAAGGGAGTGTCGGTCTTCAACGACCGCACCAACGACTACTACGACGAGTCGAACCCGACCGGCGGCGTCAAGATCACTGACACCAACACGAAGATCAAGATCCTCAAGGAGGCCAGGAACGGCTCGACGATCGAGCTCGAGGTTGGCCCCGCCGGCAGGTAAATAGCATCTGCCCAGGTCAGACCATGATCGGCGGCGACCCCCTGGCGGGTCGCCGCCGATCCGTGTTTAGGTGCCTCCTGTGCTTCTCTTATTGACACCCGGTGCGACACCGGCTGACACGGGGGTATGACCGCATGGCCGCAGGAGGCTTCTGCAAGCTGCCGAACGGCACGGTGGTAGTGGCACTGAACCTGCCCAGCCCCACCGCCGCGGGAGGCGCGGGCACCCCCTTGGGGGGAGTGCGCGTACTCGTCCACGCCCACAACCGGGCGCGCGCCCTGACCCGGCTGCGCAACCTGGGCCTGCGCGCGGTCTACCTGCGGGGCAACACCGCCCCGCCGACCCCGGACGAGATCACCGCCGTCCTGCACCATCCCGACGGCCTCATATGGCGCACGGCACCCGTGGCCGGCGCCGCGGGCGGACCGGACCTCGTCCAGGAGCTGTGGCACCCGATCCGGGCCCTGCTCAGACGGCCGACCGCCCAGACCTGATGTGATCTCTGTCACATTCTGAGGCGTGAGGCCGAGGTCACTGACTGTTCATCAGCCCCGCGCCGGGTGATTACTCCAACTGCGCCCTCCGCTCGCCCACGCGACCGATCCTGGTCCGACCACTGGCGGCAGCAGGAGGACGCATATGGAGACCCTCGGATCCGGCAGACGCACCGGGCGTGTGGCCCGGCGCTTATCGGCACTGATAGCCGGTGCCGTCCTGACCACCGTCGCGGCGATCACGCCCGCGGCGGCGGCGGAGGAACGAACAGAGCCCGTGGACGTCCAGTTGGTGTCCCTCACCGACTTCCACGGCTATCTCGGCGAGTACAGCGCGACGATCGTCGGTTCGCACCAGTCGGACCCTCCTGTCCGGGTGGGCGGCGGCTCCTATCTGGCCACCCATCTCAAGCAGCTGAGGCAGGGACAGGACAACTCGATCCTCTTCTCGGCCGGTGACGACTTCTCCGGCTGGCCGGACGAGACGGAATGGTTCTGGAACGAACCCACCATCGAGTACCTCAACGCGATCGGCCTGCGGTTCTCCACCGTCGGCAACCACGAGATGGACCGCGGGTTCGACTTCCTGCGGCACATGCAGGAAGGCACGTGCGAGGGCCGTCCCGACGACGACCTGTGCTTCACCGACTCGACCGGCAAGCGCTTCGCCGGCGCCGACTTCTCCTACTACTCGGCCAACTTCCTGGACCGGAGGACCGGCCGCCCCGCACTGCGCCCCTACCACGTCGAGCAGGTCGACGACGGTGACGGCGGCACCCTCCCCGTCGGCTTCGTGCACGCGACGACCACCCTCACCGGTTCCGAGCCGATGTCGTACACCCCCAGCGGCTACAGCTACGCCGACGAGGTGACGGCGATCAACCGCTCCGTCGAGCGGCTGCGGGCCCGGGGCGTCCGGGCGATCGTCACGGTGGTCCATGAAGGGTTCTCGCAGCGCTCCGGCAGCGGGCACAACGACTGCGTCGACCCCTTCGGCCCCGCCGTCGAGTTCAACCGGGCCATTTCCCCGGCGGTCGACGCGATCGTCACCGGGCACTGGCACGGCACGGTCAACTGCATGCTGCCCGACCCCGAGGGCGCCCTGCGCCCGGTCGTCCAGGCCGGCAACCACGGCCACCTGATCAGCGAGATCAACCTGAAGCTCGACCCGCGCACCGGAGAGGTCCTGCGTGATCGCACCGCCTCGGTGAACCACGCCGTCACCCAGGACGTGCCCCGCGACCCCGAGGCCGACCGCATCGCCGCCTACTGGCGGGCACAGCTGCGGGAGCGGGCGGCCCAGCCGATCGGCACGATCACCGGGGACCTCACCCGGGCCCGCGACGCCGAGGGCGAGTCGGCCCTGTACGACGTGGCCGCCGACGCCTACCACTGGGCGGCGGACCGGGACGGCCGCGCCGATCTCGGACTGGCGATGCCCGACACCCTGCGCCGCGACCTGACCTACGCCGCCGCACCGGGCAACGCCGCCGACGCCCCCGGGCGGGTGCTGTTCCCCGAGGCGGCGGTCGGCACCGTGTACGACAGCGGGATCGGGGTCGGCGTCGTACGCGGCACCCTGACCGGGCGGGAACTGGTCCGGCTGCTGGAGTCCCAGTGGCAGAGCGCTGCCGACGGCACGGTCACCTTCCGCCCGGTGGCGGTCTCCGGGAACGTCTCGTACCGGTTCGACGCGGAGCGGCCCGTGGGCCGGCGTATCGACCGGGGGAGTGTGCGCATCGACGGCCGCCGCGTCGGTGAGGGCAGGAAGTACCGCGTCGCCACCCTCGCCACCGCCTTCATGGAGGGACGGACGACGCCCGGCATCGACGTACTGGTCGGCGCCCGCGACCAGGACCGCAGCGCCTACATGGGCGGCGACGCGCTGTGGCGCTACCTGTCGGCCCACCCGCGGCTGGCACCGCCCGCCCTCGACCGGGCGAAGACGGGCTGAGAAGGGTGAAAACAGGTGAAGACGGGCTGAGACGGGCGAAGACGGGCTGAGACGGGCGAAGACGGGCTGAGGCGGGCGAAGACGGGCTGATACCCGTCAGACGCCCGCCCGCGACGTCCGTCCGACCGACGGAGGCGGGAGCGGAGCGCGCGGTGGCGGTCGCCCGACGGCGGCCGCTACTGGACGACCGGCTTCCCGATCAGCTCCACTCCCGCCTCCCGCAGCTCCTCCAGCGCCCGCTCGGTGGTCTCCGCGGCCACCCCGGCGGTCAGGTCGAGCAGCACCTGCGTACGGAAGCCCTCGCGCGCGGCGTCCAGGGCGGTGGCCCGTACGCAGTGGTCGGTGGCGATGCCCACGACGTCGACCTCGTCGATCTCCCGGGTCCGCAGCCAGTCGGCGAGGGGTGTGCCGTTCTCGTCGGCGCCCTCGAAGCCGCTGTAGGCCGCCGCGTACGCGCCCTTGTCGAAGACGGCGTCTATCGCGCCGGAGGCGACGGCGGGGGCGAAGTTCGGGTGGAAGCCGACGCCTTCCGTGCCGGCGACGCAGTGCGCCGGCCAGGAGTGGACGTAGTCGGGGTGGTCGGCGAAGTGGCCGCCCGGTGCGACGTGGTGGTCGCGGGTGGCCACGACGTGGCGGTAGCCGGCGGGCGCCTGCCCGATCAGCTCGGTGATGGCGGCGGCCACGTCGGCACCGCCGGACACCGCGAGGCTGCCTCCCTCGCAGAAGTCGTTCTGCACGTCTACGACGATCAAGGCGCGGCGCATGGTCGGTGTCCTTCGACTGGGTCGACTGTGGGTCGGGGAGGGAGGGGAAGGGACGGGGGAGGGGCCGGGGACGGAGGGTGCGGTCCGCGTCGCGGCGCACCAGCTTTAGCTACCCGAGCCCCCGTGCGCGTACTCCGTCGGAATGACGGGTTCCCCTCGGGAGAGCTGGGTGGCGGACAGCGGCAGGTTGGCGCGGGCGGCCGCGTGCCGGTCCCGGGCGGCGTCCAGCGGCTCACGGGCGACGACCTCACCGCCCTTGACCAGCTCGACCAGAAGCTGCCGGTCGGCCAGGTCGGCGGGTACCGGCCCGGTGCCGACCACCTCGGCCTCGGCGTAGCCGTGGGCGTCCAGCCGCCGGGCGGCCCACTTGCGCCCGCCGATCGAGGTCTTGCCGCCACTGGACTTCTTGGCCACCGGCACCAGCGGTACCTCGCCACCGGCGGAGCCCGTGAAGCCCGCCGAGCCCGTGGAGTCGCCGGACTCGGCGCGGGCGACCAGCTTGTAGACCATCGAGGCCGTCGGGTGGCCCGACCCGGTCACCAGCTGGGTGCCGACGCCGTACGCGTCCACGGGCGCCGCGGCCAGCGAGGCGATGGCGTACTCGTCCAGGTCCGAGGTGACGACGATCTTCGTCTCCGTGGCACCCAGCTCGTCCAGCTGCTGCCGCACCCGGTGGGCGACCAGCAGCAGGTCGCCCGAGTCGATGCGCACGGCGCCCAGCTCGGGCCCGGCGATCTCCACGGCCGTACGGACGGCCTCGCCGACGTCGTAGGTGTCCACCAGGAGCGTGGTGTCCCGGCCCAGGGCGTCCACCTGGGCCCGGAACGCGTCGCGCTCGTTGTCGTGCAGCAGCGTGAAGGCGTGGGCGGAGGTGCCCACGGTGGGGATGTTGTAGCGGAAGCCGGCGGCCAGGTCGGAGGTGGTCGCGAAGCCGCCGACGTAGGCGGAGCGGGCGGCGGCCACCGCGGCCAGTTCGTGGGTGCGACGGGCGCCCATCTCGATCAGCGGACGGTCCCCGGCGGCCGAGGCCATCCGGGAGGCGGCGGCGGCGATCGCCGAGTCGTGGTTGAGGATGGAGAGGATCACCGTCTCCAGCAGCACGCACTCGCCGAAGGTCCCCTCGACCCGCATGATCGGCGAGCCCGGGAAGTACACCTCGCCCTCGGGGTAGCCCCAGATGTCGCCGCTGAAGCGGTACCGGGCGAGCCAGTCCAGGGTCTCCTCGTCGACGATGTCCTTCTCGCGCAGGAAGCGCAGGAGGTCCGCGTCGAAGCGGAAGTTCTCCACCGCGTCGAGTACCCGCCCGGTGCCCGCCACGACGCCGTAGCGGCGCCCGTCGGGCAGTCGGCGCGTGAAGACCTCGAACACGCTCCGCCGCCCGGCCGTGCCCGCCTTCAGGGCGGCTCGGAGCATGGTCAGCTCGTACTGGTCGGTGAAGAGCGCCGTCGAGGGAACGTCCACCGGCAGCCCTAGGTCCGCTACGTTCACGAAGCTCTCCTCGCCTTCTGCTTGCCGGGTCCCCCGGTGCGGCCGGGGGTCCGGGGGTTGTCCCCCGGTGTGTGCAGCCTGGGAGGATCGTACCCCCATTTCGTCAGTCTGACGATTTGTGGTTCCGTGGTGTGGCCCACAGGCCCGTTTGTGCGAGTGCCCCCCTGTGGTGGCAGCATGGGCCATGTGACGGCAGCCGCACCCATGGAGATCGAGAAGACCGAGTCGGCGGAGGAGGTCTTCGCCGTACCCGAGCCCGACGTGCCCTGGGTGACGATCGTGCACAACGATCCCGTCAACCTCATGAGCTATGTGACGTACGTCTTCCAGTCGTACTTCGGCTACTCGAAGGAGAAGGCCACCAAGCTCATGAAGGACGTCCATCACAAGGGCCGGGCGGTCGTGTCCACCGGCTCGCGCGAGGAGATGGAACGGGACGTCCAGGCCATGCACGGCTACGGCCTGTGGGCCACTCTCCAGCAGGACCGGAAATGACCCACGCCCGCCCGCAGGACGGAAGTAGCTGAATCACCTTCATGCCCGGACAATTCGAACCGCTCCCCGGCGGCGGCGCGGCCGTCGCCCTCGACGACGTCGAGATCTCCATCATCCGGTCCCTGGCCGTGCAGCTCCTGGAGCTGATCGGCCCCGGCCCCGCCGAGGACGCCTCCGACGACCCGCTCGCCGAGCTCTTCGCGGACGGCCCGAGCGAGCCGCCCTCCGACCCGGTGCTGCGGCGCCTGTTCCCGGACGCCTACGGCGACCCCGAGGGCACCCCGCAGGCCAGGGAGGCCGAGGAGCAGCGGGCGCACTCCGCCGAGTTCCGCCGCTACACCGAGAACGACCTGCGCGCCGGCAAGCGCGAGAACGCGCTCGCGGTGATCCGCACCCTGGACACCCTCTCCTCGGGGACCGAGGGCGGGGGCAGGGCCGGGGGCGAGGGCGGCGCGGCGGTGCTGAAGCTGTCGGTGGAGGAGTCCCGGCGGTGGCTGAACGCCCTCAACGACCTGCGCCTCGCGATCGGCTCCCGGCTGGAGATCGCCGACGAGGACGACACCGACCTGCTCTACCGGCTCCCGGACGAGGACCCGCGCAAGCCGATGGTGATGGCGTACCTGTGGCTCGGAGGGCTCCAGGAGTCACTCGTCGCGACCCTTATGCCCTGATTGCGGGATGAGAGGCCGGAAGAGGTGTCCGCTCAGCGGATCCTCAAATCCGGGTAATGATCCTGTCAAAGAGTTGCCCCTTTTCGCCCATCGAGGGCGCCTTATGTCCGTCTATGTCTGTGCGCCACGTCACATGACGGCCCTGTGATCGATCTCGCGGTCGTGGTAAATCTTCACGACCGCCCGGCGAACACCACCCGAATGTTCGGCCGGGTGCGCCACCGAGCCGGCGGACCGCCGGCCAGGCACCGAGCGGGATGTGAGACCCGCTCAACTCCATCATCCGGGGGGATCGAGACCCGATCCGCGGCCGAGTCAAGGCCCGGATCGGCATGGAGAAAGGCGCACCACACATGACCTCTGCGCAGGTCGACACGGACAAGGCCCCCGAAGAGGGCTACGAGCGCGGCCTGGGCAGCCGCCAGGTCCAGATGATCGCGATCGGCGGCGCCATCGGCGTCGGCCTCTTCCTGGGCGCCGGGGCCAACATCGCCAAGGCCGGCCCCAGCATCATCCTCATGTACGCCCTCGCGGGTGTGATCATCTTCTTCATCATGCGGGCGCTCGGCGAGCTCCTGCTCTACCGGCCGGTCTCCGGCTCGTTCGCCGAGTACTCGCGCGAATTCCTCGGCCCCTTCTTCGGCTACTTCACCGGCTGGACGTACTGGCTGATGTGGGTGGTCACCGGCATGGCGGAACTCACCGCCGCCGCCATCTACATCCACTACTGGTTCCCGGAGATCCCGCAATGGGTCTCCGCCCTCGTCTTCCTGGTCCTGCTGTTCGCCGCGAACCTGATCTCCGTGAAGCTCTTCGGCGAGATCGAGTTCTGGTTCTCCATGGTCAAGGTCACCGCCATCATCGGCATGATCGTGATCGGCGTCGGCGTACTCACCCTCGGCTTCAGCCAGGCCGGCGACACCGCCGCCGTCTCCAACCTGTGGGAGTTCGACGGCTTCTTCCCCAAGGGCATCGGCTCGTCCCTGATGACCCTCCAGGGCGTCATGTTCGCCTACCTCGCCGTCGAGCTGGTCGGCGTCACCGCCGGCGAGTCGGAGAACCCCGAGAAGACCCTCCCCAAGGCGATCAACACCCTGCCCTGGCGCATCGCCCTCTTCTACGTCGGCGCCCTCACCGTCATCCTGGCCGTGGTCAAGTGGACCGAGTTCGCCGAGGGCGTCAGCCCCTTCGTGGAGGCCTTCACCGTCATCGGCATCCCGGCCGGCGCCGGCATCGTCAACTTCGTCGTGCTCACCGCCGCCCTGTCGTCCTGCAACTCCGGCATGTACTCCACGGGCCGCATGCTGCGCACCCTCGCGGACAACGGCGAGGCACCCAGGGTCTTCAGCCGGCTGTCGTCGACCAAGACCCCGGCCATCGGCATCGGCATCTCGGTGGTCTTCATGGGCATCGGCGTGGTCCTGAACTACATCGTCCCCGAGAAGGCCTTCGGCTACGTCACCTCCGTCGCCACCGCCGCCGGCATCTGGACCTGGCTGATGATCCTGATCAGCCACGTCCTCTACCGCCGCAAGGTCGTCGCGGGCCGCCTGCCCGCCTCCTCCTTCCCGGCCCCCGGCGGCTCCGTGTGCTCCTACATCGCCATCGCCTTCCTGCTCTTCGTGACCTGCCTGATCGCCTACGACGCCGACGCCCGCGTCTGCCTCTACGTGATGGCCGGCTGGGCCGCCGCCCTCGGCATCGGCTGGGCCGTGCTCAAGAGCCGCAACCCGGAGATCACCGAGCGGCCCGGCGAGCCGGAGATGGAGAAGATCGGCTGACGGCCACCACGCCGCCCGGCCCCTCGGCCGACCGGCGCTGACCAGCGCGTTCGCGCGCACCGCGGACAGCCGGCCGCACCGGGTGCTCGTGGCACCCGGCACGGCCACCGCTCAGGATGTCCGGCATATGGGCCGGTCCGTACCACCCACCGGTACGGACCGGCCCTTCTGCTTATCCTGGGCCGCATGCTGACCCTCACACAGGCCCTGTACGACCAGATCGTCGCCCACGCGCGCGAGGACCACCCCGACGAGGCGTGCGGCGTGGTGGCCGGCCCCGTCGGCGAGGGCCGCCCCGAGCGGTTCATCCCGATGCTGAACGCCGCCCGCTCGCCGACGTTCTACGAGTTCGACTCGCAGGACCTGCTCAAGCTCTACCGGGAGATGGACGACCGCGACGAGGAACCGGTGATCATCTACCACTCCCACACGGCCACCGAGGCCCACCCCTCCCGCACCGACATCACCTACGCCAACGAACCCGGCGCCCACTACGTCCTGGTCTCCACGGCCGACACCGACGGCGCCGGCGACTTCCAGTTCCGCTCGTTCCGGATCCTGGAGGGAGAGGTGACGGAGGAGGAGGTCAAGGTCGTGGAGGCGTACTGATATCGCATCGCGGGCGGAGAACGTCCAGCAGATGAGATCACACTCCGAATGCCGGACCGGGAATCGATACGATGACCCCATGGTTCTTCTCGACGTGAGCGAAAAGGCGCCGGGCACGCTGCTCGTGGCGCGCCTGCACGTCGACCTGTGCAGGCTGAACAGCGCCATCTGTTGATCCTCCGCTGCCGCCGTACGGCCGTGAGCCGCGGCGGGCTGCCGCGTGCCGCCGCGCGCCTCACCGAACCCACGACACCTTCCGACAGGAGCCCTCAGCCATGGCCATCGAGGTCCGCATCCCGACCATCCTCCGCCAGTACACCGACGGCCAGAAGGCCGTGGAGGGCACCGGGGACACCCTCGCCCAGCTCTTCGCCGACCTCGAGACCCGGCACACGGGCATCCAGGCCCGCATCGTGGACGGGGACCAGCTGCGCCGCTTCGTCAACGTCTACCTGAACGACGAGGACGTCCGCTTCCTCGACGGCATCGACACCAAGCTCACCGACGGCGACAGCATCACGATCCTGCCGGCCGTCGCCGGCGGTATGGCCTGATCGGCGATGCGCTACGACACCCCGCTGGCCGCGGTGGGCAACACCCCCCTGGTGCGCCTGCCGCGGCTGTCGCCGTCCGACGACGTCCGCATCTGGGCCAAGCTGGAGGACCGCAACCCGACCGGCTCGGTCAAGGACCGCCCCGCGCTCCACATGATCGAGCAGGCCGAGAAGGACGGCCGCCTCACCCCGGGCTGCACGATCCTCGAACCGACCAGCGGCAACACCGGCATCTCGCTCGCCATGGCCGCCAAACTCAAGGGCTACCGCATCGTCTGCGTGATGCCCGAGAACACCTCCCAGGAGCGCCGCGACCTGCTCGCCATGTGGGGCGCGGAGATCATCTCCTCCCCGGCCGCGGGCGGCTCCAACACCGCCGTACGGGTCGCCAAGGAACTCTCCGCCGAGCACCCCGACTGGGTCATGCTCTACCAGTACGGCAACCCGGACAACGCCGGCGCCCACTACGCCGGCACCGGCCCCGAGATCCTCGCCGACCTGCCCTCCATCACCCACTTCGTGGCCGGCCTCGGCACCACCGGCACCCTCATGGGCGTCGGCCGCTACCTGCGCGAGAACAAGCCGGACGTGAAGATCGTCGCCGCCGAACCGCGCTACGACGACCTCGTGTACGGCCTGCGCAACCTCGACGAGGGCTTCGTACCCGAGCTGTACGACGCCTCCGTCCTCACCACCCGCTTCTCCGTCGGCTCGGCGGACGCCGTCACCCGCACCCGCGAACTCCTCCAGCAGGAGGGCATCTTCGCCGGCGTCTCCACCGGCGCCGCCCTGCACGCCGCGATCGGCGTCGGGAAGAAGGCGGTGAAGGCCGGCGAGAGCGCGGACATCGCCTTCGTCGTCGCCGACGGCGGCTGGAAGTACCTCTCCACCGGCGTCTACACGGCGGCCACCACCGAAGAGGCCATCGAGACCCTCCAGGGCCAGCTCTGGGCCTGACGCCTCACCGGGCGAGGTGACGAACCCGGTCCCACAGGGCCGGGTCCACCTCGCCCACCCGGCGCCGGAAGTCCCGCACCGGCACTTCCCGCAACTCGTCGGTCTCCAGGAAACTCGTCCGCCCCCGCGCGTCCCCGACCGAGCCCGGCGGCAACGTGATCACCCCGGCCCGCTCCTCCCGGTACCGACTGGTGATCTTCGCGACCAGCGCCCGCCGCCCACGCACCGAGACCACCAGACACGGCCGGTCCTTCGCCCCCGCGCGGTCCTCGTACGGCACCCTCGCCCACCAGATCTCCGCCGGCCGCGGCCGCGCCCCCCGCCCTCGCGGACCCGCCGGCCGCCCCGGCGGACGCCGCCCGCCACCCGGCCGGCGAGGCCGGGCACCCCGCCCCCAGCCGTCCACGACCGCGGCGACGAGCGCGAGCACCACCACCGCCGCGAAGGCGAGCCACCACCAGGACGTGTCCATACCGACGACCGTACCGGCGCACACCACCACCCCGCGCCCCCTGGCTGGCCCCGCACGCCCCACTTCCAGCCGAACCGGTGACAGCGCAGGTGAGTTCGCCCACAACGGCCCCTGGCGGAGGAGCGACCAAAGGTTTTGCGCCTTACGCTCGACAAACCGCACGACCCCCGTCTCTCCACACGCGCCAGCGGAGGTTTCTGCTTCATGAAGCTCACCGTCGTCGGCTGCTCGGGGTCGTTCCCGTCCGCGGAATCGGCCTGCTCGAGCTACCTCGTCGAGGCCGACGGCTTCCGGCTGCTCCTCGACATGGGCAACGGAGCCCTCGGCGAGCTGCAGCGCCACTGCGGTCTCTACGACCTCGACGCGATCTTCCTCAGCCACCTGCACGCCGACCACTGCATCGACATGTGCGCCTACTTCGTGGCGCGCTACTACCGGCACGACGGCGGCCGCTGCGACCCCCTCCCGGTCTACGGACCCGAGGGCACCGAGCACCGGCTCACCACCGCCTACGCCGACACCCCCTCGGCCTCGTCCATGAGCGAGGTCTTCGACTTCCACACGGTCAAGCCGTCCACCTTCGAGGTCGGCCCCTTCACCGTGCACACCGAACGCGTCGCCCACCCCGTGGAGGCCTACGCCATCCGCGTCGAGCACGGCGGCAGGTCGCTGACCTACTCCGGCGACACGGGCGTCACCCCCACCCTGGACGAACTCGCCCGCGACACCGACCTGTTCCTGTGCGAGGCCGCCTTCACGCACGGCAAGGAGAACATCCCCGACCTCCACCTCAACGGCCGCGAGGCGGGCGAGAGCGCCGCCCGCGCCGGCGCCCGGCGCCTGATCCTCACCCACATCCCCCCGTGGACCGACCCCCAGGTCAACCTCGCCGACGCGCGCGAGGTCTACGACGGCCCGTCGGAGGTCGCCGCACCGGGCGCGGTGTACGAGATCTAGGACAGGACGAACAGGCACCGCGCGGGCATGACGCAGGCCCCGGAACCTTCCCGGTTCCGGGGCCTGCGTCATGCCGTACGGCGGGGACTCACGCCTTCGTGAGGTCCTCGACCTCCTCCTCGGGCTCGCGGCCCGGGGTCTTCAGGTTGAACTTGATGATCGCGAAGCGGAACGTCACGTAGTAGATCGCCGCGAACACCAGACCGATCGGGATGATCAGCCATGGCTTGGTGGCCAGATGCCAGTTCAGGGCGTAGTCGATGGCACCGGCCGAGAAGTTGAAGCCGGCGTGCACCCCCAGGCCCCAGGTGAGCGCCATCGAGATGGCGGTGAGCACCGCGTGCAGCACGTACAGGACCGGCGCGATGAACATGAACGAGAACTCGATCGGCTCGGTCACACCGGTGACGAACGAGGTCGCGGCCAGCGAGACCATCATGCCCATCACGGCCTTGCGGCGCTCCGGGCGGGCGCAGTGCGCGATGGCGATCGCGGCGGCCGGCAGACCGAACATCATGATCGGGAAGAAGCCCGACTGGAAGATACCGGCGGACGGGTCACCGGCCAGGAAGCGGGTGATGTCACCGTTCACGACCTCACCGGCGGAGTTCGTGAAGTCGCCGAGCTGGAACCAGGCCACGGTGTTGACGAACTGGTGCATGCCGACCGGGATCAGCGCCCGGTTCACGCCGCCGAACAGGGCCGCGCCACCGGCGCCGAGGCCGGTCATCCACTCACCGAAGTTGGAGATGCCGGTACCGATGGGCTCCCAGACCAGACCGAAGAAGACACCGACCACGATGCCGACGAAGGCCATGATGATCGGCACCAGCCGGCGGCCGTTGAAGAAGCCGAGCCAGTCCACCAGCTTGGTGCGATGGAACCGCTGCCACAGCACGGCGGAGAGCAGACCCATGATGATGCCGCCCAGGACACCCGGGTCGTTGTACGTCGCCGCGACGTCCTCGCCCTGCTTGACCACCGCCTCGGTGACCGGGAAGGCCTCCAGGACCTTGCTGTAGACGAGGAAGCCGACCACCGCGGCCAGCGCGGTCGAGCCGTCCGCCTTCTTGGCGAAGCCGATGGCCACGCCTATGCAGAACAGGATCGGCAGCGAGCCGGTCAGCGCACCGCCCGCGTTGTTGAAGACGGCGGCGACCCGGTCCCAGCCCAGGCCGTCCTTGCCGAAGATGTCGTCCTGGCCGAGCCGGACCATGATGCCCGCCGCCGGCAGCACGGCGATCGGGAGCTGCAGGCTGCGGCCGACCTTCTGCAAACCCTGGAAAAGACCAGAACCCCGCTTCTTCGCGGGGGCCGCCTTGTCGGTGGCGGTGCTCATACTTCCTCCATCGGGTGGTGGTCTACACCACTCAGTGGTGTAGACCTGTTGTAGCACGATGAAGGCCGCGTAAGGAACCCGTGATTCCGCGACCGGGACACTACGCCCCGTACCCGATCAAAACCGCGCACCCGCCCGCGCCCGTACGCACGCACCCGCTCGCACACCCGCGCCCCGCGCACCCGCCCACGCCCGTGCGCGTACACGCACGCACCCGCGCGAAGGCGCGCCGAAGGCCCCCGGACCAACGGTCCGAGGGCCTTCGTAAGACCACGGTCAAAGCGTACGTGAGAGACCCATGAGGTCTACACCTTGGTGACGTCCTCCACCTCGTCCTCCGGCTCCCGCCCCGGCGTCTTCAGATCGAACCTCGTGATCGCGAACCGGAAGACCACGTAATACACCACCGCGAAACACAGACCGATCGGAATGATCAGCCACGGCCGGGTCGCCAGGTTCCAGTTGATGACGTAGTCGATCAGACCCGCCGAGAAACTGAACCCGTCCTTCACACCCAGCCCCCACGTCACCGCCATCGACACACCCGTCAGCACCGCGTGCACCACGTACAGCACCGGAGCGATGAACAGGAACGAGTACTCCAACGGCTCCGTGATCCCCGTCACGAACGACGTCAGCGCCAACGACAGCATCAGACCACCGACCTCCTTGCGCCGGTGCGGCTTCGCGCAGTGCGTGATCGCCAACGCCGCCGCCGGCAACGCGAACATCATGATCGGGAAGAAGCCCGACGTGAACTGACCCGCGTCCGGATCACCCGCCAGGAACATGTTGATGTCCCCGTGCACCACCGTGCCGTCCGGCTTCGTGTAACTGCCGAACTGGAACCACATCGGCACGTTCAGGAACTGATGCAGCCCGATCACCAGCAACGCCCGGTTCGCCAGCCCGAACACACCCGCGCCCCACGCGCCGATCCCGGTCATCCAGTCGCTGAAACTCTCCAGCGCGTCACCGATCGGCGGCCACACCCACAGACACAGCGCCGCGAACGCGATCGCCACGAACGCCATGATGATCGGCACCAGCCGGCGGCCGTTGAAGAACCCGAGCCAGTCCACCAGCTTCGTCCGATGGAACCGCTGCCAGAAGTACGCCGTCAGCAACCCCATCACGATGCCGCCGAACACCCCCGGATTCTGGAAGACGAACGCGGTCACCTCACCCGAACCGTCCGTCACCCGGCAGCCGACCTGCGGCACCGCCTCCGAACCCTCCGGACAGTCCTCCGGAAACTGCCGCAGCACGTTGAAATAGACGAGGAACCCCGCCACCGCCGCCAACGCCGTCGAACCATCGGCCTTCTTCGCCATCCCGATGGCCACACCCACACAGAACAGCAGCGGCAGCCCCAGCGAACTGTCGAGCAGCGCACCCCCCGCGCCCGTCATCACCTTCGAGACGTTCGACCAGCCAAGACCGTCGTCCCCGAACACGTCCGGCTGCCCCAGCCGGTTGAGAATGCCGGCGGCGGGCAGAACCGCGATGGGCAACTGAAGACTGCGCCCCATCTTCTGCAACCCTTGGAACGCCGTGTTCCAACGGGCGCGAGCGGGACTGGCCGCGCTGTCGGCACTCATCCGGTCTCCATCCGGTCTCGATCCGGTCGCCGGTACACTGGTGTAGACCAGTTGACGGACGGCTCCGCCGTCGTGACGCCATCATTCGCGACAGACCGCACGATGGCTCGCGAAGATGGGCCAACTGTGGGTTACTGCGACAAAGCGGCTCGGATCAGGGAGAACGAACATGGCCAGCAAGGCTGAGAAGATCGTCGCCGGCCTCGGCGGCATCGAGAACATCGACGAGATCGAAGGCTGCATCACCCGACTCCGCACCGAGGTCAACGACCCCGCGCTGGTCAACGAAGCCGCCCTCAAGGCCGCCGGCGCCCACGGCGTCGTCAAGATGGGCACCGCCATCCAGGTCGTCATCGGCACCGACGCCGACCCGATCGCCGCCGAGATCGAAGACATGATGTAAAGACGCCCGGCACACGCCGAGCGCACGCTCAACGCACCGAGGGGCCCCTCCCACCACGGATTCCACCACGGATCCACCACGGGAAGGGCCCCTCACGCACGCCCGCTAGGCTCACCCGCATGTCACGAATCGACGGCCGCACCCCCCAACAACTCCGCCCCGTCACCATCGAACGCGGCTGGACCAAACACGCCGAAGGCTCCGTCCTCGTCTCCTTCGGCGACACCAAAGTCCTCTGCAACGCCTCCGTCACCGAAGGCGTCCCCCGCTGGCGCAAGGGCAGCGGCGAAGGCTGGGTCACCGCCGAATACGCCATGCTCCCCCGAGCCACCAACACCCGCGGCGACCGCGAATCCGTCAAGGGCCGCATCGGCGGCCGCACCCACGAGATCAGCCGCCTCATCGGCCGCTCCCTGCGCGCCGTCATCGACTACAAGGCACTCGGCGAGAACACCATCGTCCTGGACTGCGACGTCCTCCAGGCCGACGGCGGCACCCGCACCGCCGCCATCACCGGCGCCTACGTCGCCCTCGCCGACGCCATCACCTGGGCCCAGACCACCAAGAAACTGATCAAGCCCAGCCGCAAGCCCCTCACCGGCACCGTCTCCGCCGTCTCCGTCGGCATCGTCGACGGCACCCCCCTCCTCGACCTCCCCTACGAGGAAGACGTACGCGCCGACACCGACATGAACGTCGTCTGCACCGGCGACGGCCGCTTCGTCGAGGTCCAGGGCACCGCCGAGGCCGCACCCTTCGACCGCGACGAACTCAACGCCCTCCTCGACCTCGCCGCCGCCGGCTGCACCGAACTGGCCGACCTCCAGCGCAAGGCCCTCGGCACGGCCCTCGAAAGGTAAAGAGCACCCCAAGGACGCATCAAGAAAGGCGGCCCGGACACGCAACTCCACCGCCCGCCACCGCGTCACTAGCAGTACAGCAGTACAGCAGTACTACAGCAGCTCCACGGGCGTACGGCCGACGCACCCGCCGTACGCCCGACGCCGCACCGATCGCACACGGGCCGCCCGGCCCTGTCCCAAGGGGAGGACCGAGACCCATGGCCGCGAGCCGCCACCGACGACTTCGCCGCATCACCGTCACCGCCGCAGCCGTGGCGACCTTCGCCCTGACGACCGGCCTCACCACCGGCTGCGACGCCGTCGACAAGGCCCTCGACTGCGTCCAGACCGCCGACGCCATCGCCGACAGCGTCACCGCGCTCCAGCAGGCCGTGGAGAACGCGTCCAACGACCCGACGCAACTCGAGGAATCCCTCACCTCCATAGACAAGAACCTCGACAAGATCGGCGACCAGACCGACAACACCGACGTCAGCAAGGCGGTCGACGACCTCGGCAAGGCCGTCGACAACGTCCGCACCTCCGTCGAGAACGGCGACAACACCCCCGACCTCAGCCCCGTCACCGACGCGGCGGGCGAACTGACGAAGGTCTGCACGCCGTAAGGGGAGCGGGTGCGAAGGGACCGGCGGACGCCCGGGATACTGAACCCATGACCCGCCTGATCCTCGCCACGCGCAACGCCGGAAAGATCACCGAACTGAGGGCCATCCTCGCCGACGCGGGCCTGCCCCACGACCTCGTCGGCGCGGACGCCTACCCGGAGATCCCCGACGTGCGCGAAACCGGCGTCACCTTCGCCGAGAACGCCCTCCTCAAGGCCCACGCCCTGGCCCGGGCCACCGGCCTCCCCGCCGTCGCCGACGACTCCGGCCTCTGCGTCGACGTCCTGAACGGCGCCCCCGGCATCTTCTCCGCCCGCTGGTCCGGCACCCACGGCGACGACCAGGCCAACCTCGACCTCCTCCTGGCCCAGCTCTCCGACATCGCGGACGAGCACCGGGGCGCGTACTTCGCCTGCGCGGCGGCCCTGGCCCTGCCCGACGGCACGGAACGGGTCGTCGAGGGCCAACTGCCGGGCACCCTGCGCCACACCCCCGCCGGCACGGGCGGCTTCGGCTACGACCCGATCCTCCAGCCGGAGGGCGAGACGAGAACGTGCGCGGAACTGACGGCGGCGGAGAAGAACGCGATCAGCCACCGGGGGAAGGCGTTCAGGGCGCTGGTGCCGGTGGTGCGGGAATTGTTGGGGTGAGTGACGGCAGAGGGGCCGCCTGTTGAGCGGCCCCTCTGTGCGTGCGGCCGGTGGGACTCGAACCCACACGGGTGTGAACCCACTGGGACCTAAACCCAGCATGACTGCCAAATTCCATCACGGCCGCTCAAAAACGGTCATCGTGCTCGACCGGCGGCATTCAGTGTACGGGGCCACGGGTCACCCTGCGAGGGGCGTCCTACCCTTCCGGCGACACCAGGTCTCCGTCAGGGCGTGGCAGTTGGGACAGAGATACCGCAGGTTCTCTCTACGATTGTCTCGCCAGTTCCCATTGACATGATCGATCTGCAGGGTGATGGGTTGACCGAGCCACGCACCGGTGTTGCCGCAGGTCTCGCAGGCGTACGGCACTCCGATCTCACCCAGGGCTTTGTGTAGTTGAGCCCTGTTCGTTCGCCCTGCATGAGAGGGGAGGGTGATCAGTACCCGGTGAGCGGTAGGTGTTGGGGCCGGCGGCTCAGCTCGCCCCCAGGGCCTACGCTCGAAGTGATTCGTGTCGAGACCCAGACGCGCAGCCGCGCGTCGGACGCGTCGATGGTTGACGTCATTGACCTCCAGGCCGAGGTTACGCATGACGTCGGCGTAGCTCTTGGAGCGCGGTACGAGGTCGCGGAGCTGCTCTTCGGAAATGTGCAGGCGTCGGTGCGAGAAGTGACTTGTATCGATCTCTTGGGTGCTCATCATGCGGCGCAGCGTGGCGCGCGAACGGCTGTCGTCCGGCACACCCAGTGCACGTGCGACGCCGCGCACGCTGGTAGCTGCTGCTGCGGCTGCACGCAGTTCATCTGTAGTGAAGGGCAGATCGGGCTCGGGCTGGTTGAGGCCGGGGAAGTGGCTGACATCGATTCCTGCGGCGCTGATGCGGCGCCGGATGTGGGACAGGGTTCCGGTGGCCGGGGTCGCTCCCAGCTTCAATGCCACCTCCCGCAGCGATGTCGCCGAGGCGGTGGCCTCGGCGATGGCCGCGTCGGGGTACTTGCGCCATGGGCTGCGCTTGACGAAGTGACTCGTGTCCAGCCCGTGGCCTGCGACCTTTTCCTGGAGAACCTTTCGCTGACCGCCACTCGCCTTGAGGCCGAGTCGTCGCAGCAGGTCTGTCCAGTTGCGGGCCGCGGCGACAGTGTGTGCCAGTCGGTCCCTGTCGTAAGTGCCCGATTGCGTGGGCTCTGAAGTCTCCGGCATCCTGTCCGCCCCTCTGTCCCCGGCCGCGCGTTCGCGGTCTCGTACGGAGTAACGAACCGTTTATCGGACGGTCACGCACGATAAACGGAAGGGGCCGTACCGGTAGTGCGGTACGGCCCCTGTGAGGACGGGGATCAGATGCCCAGGTCCTTGATGATCTTGGCTACGTGGCCCGTGGCGCGGACGTTGTACAGGGCGTGTTCGACCTTGCCCGCCTCGTCCACGACGATCGTGGAGCGGATGACGCCCATGTAGGTCTTGCCGTAGTTCTTCTTCTCGCCGAAGGCCGCGTACGCGTCGAGGACCTTCTTGTCCGGGTCGGCCAGGAGGGTGACCTTCAGGGACTCGGTGTCGCGGAACTTGGCCAGCTTCTCCGGCTTGTCCGGCGAGATGCCGATGACGTCGTACCCGGCGTCGGCCAGCAGCTCCAGGTTGTCGGTGAAGTCGCACGCCTGCTTCGTGCAGCCGGGGGTAAGGGCAGCAGGGTAGAAGTACACGATGACCTTGCGGCCCCGGTGGTCGGACAGGGACACCTCGTTGCCGTCGGCGTCCGGGAGGGTGAAGGCGGGGGCCGGGTCCCCGGGCTGGAGTCGCTCGCTCATCGATCCAGCGTAACCGGGGGTCCTGACAGTGCGGCGAGCGCCGGAGCTGACAGACTGTCCGGGACAGCTTCAGCGGATTTCGGAGGCGTACGGTGGCGGACACGTCGGACATCAGAACCCCGGCGCAGATCGAGGCGGACATCAAGCGCCGCCGCGAGGTGCTGGCCGAGACGCTCGACGAGATCGGGATGCGGGTGCACCCGAGCACGATCGTGGGCGATGCGAAGGCCAAGGTCGCTTCCAGCGTCGACCACACACTCGGACGGGCCTACGTCCAGGTCAATCGTGTGGTCAGCGATGTGAAGTCGCAGTTCGTGGACGAGCAGGGCGCGCCGAGGATGGAGCGGGTCGTGCCCGCCGCGCTCGTCGTGGTCGGGGTCGTGGGGCTGCTGGCCCTGGGCAGTACCCGGCGGCGTGGGCGCTGAGCGGGGGCAGGTAGGTTCGTGGCGTGAGCGCCAAGAAGAACGAGCACAGCTCCCTGGACGACAAGCTGCCCATCCGGATGCTGCACGACCGTGTACTCGTGCGGCAGGACGCCGGTGAGGGTGAGCGGCGTTCCGGGGGTGGGATCCTGATTCCCGCCACGGCGGCGGTCGGTAAGCGGCTGGCCTGGGCCGAGGTCGTCGCGGTGGGTCAGAACGTACGGACCGTGGAGCCGGGTGACCGGGTGTTGTACGACCCGGAGGACCGTGCGGAGGTCGAGGTGCGGGGTACGGCGTACGTGCTGATGCGCGAGCGGGATCTGCATGCCGTGGCCGCGGACCGGTTCGAGGGGTCGGAGGATTCGACCGGGCTGTACCTGTAGGACAGCGGCGGAAGTAGCCGTGGAAGGGGCTGGTGACCGGTGTCACCAGCCCCTTTGTGCCGGCTTTGCTATCTTGGGAAGCACCCGACGAGACGCGCCGTACCGGGCCAGGAAAAGACGACGCACCACCGTTCAGTTCTTTTCACGGAGGTGCCTGTCATGGCGTGGGTTCTGTTGCTCGTCGCGGGTCTGCTCGAGGTCGGCTGGTCGATCGGGATGAAGTACACGGACGGTTTCACCCGTCTGGTGCCCAGTCTGTTCACCGGTGCCGGGATCGTCGCGAGCATGGTGTTGCTGTCGTACGCGGCGCGGACGCTGCCCATCGGTACGGCCTACGGCGTGTGGGTGGGGATCGGTGCGGCCGGTGCGGCGGTGCTGGGCATGGTGGTGCTGGGGGAGCCGGTGACCGCCGCCCGGATCTTCTTCATCTGTCTGCTGCTGGTCGCGGTGGTGGGTCTGAAGGCGACCTCCGGGCACTGACCTGAGGGGTGGCCCGGTGGGTCACTGGCGGCGGGGTGGGATGGGGATGCCGGCGATGGTTCCGGTGTCCCCTTCGTCGTCGTCATCGCCGCCGTCCGCGCCGGTCGAGTCGCCTTCGCCGTCCTCGGCGGTGTCGCCGCCGTTGGTCGAGTCGTCTCCGCCGCCGGTGGGGCCCGGCTCGGTGGTGGTGCCGCCCGAGGTGGGGCCTCCGGCCGACGGGTCGCCGGTGTCGTCGCCGCCGGTGGAGGCGGGCGGGGTGCTGCCGCCGCCGGTCCGGTCGGGGGTGTCGGTGCCGGTGTCCTCCTCGCCGGTCGGTTCGTCGCTGCCGCTCTCGTCGCCGGTTCCGGGTTCGTCGGAGGCCGCGGCGGACGGGGACTCGGTGACGTTGGCGCCGGACTGGATGCGGAGGTCGAAGTCGGTGACCGGTTCGCCCTTGAGGGCGTCGCGGGTGTACTGGCCCCAGATCTCGGCGGGTGCGCCGCCGCCGTTGACGCGGGCCAGGCCCATCGCGCCGTAGAGCGACTTGTGGGCGGCGGTTTTCGGGTCCTGGCCCATCACGGCGACGACGGTGGAGAGTTCGGGGGTGTAGCCGGCGAACCAGGCTGCGGTGTCCTCCTCGGCGGTGCCGGTCTTGCCGGCGGCGGGGCGGCCGGCGGCCTGGGCGGCGGTGGCGGTGCCGTTCTGGACGACGCTGCGGAGTACGGATGTGGTGGTGTCGGCGGCCTCGCGGCTGACGGCCTGCTCCTCGCGCCGCTGGGGCAGTTCGACCTCGTGTTTGCCGTCCTTGAGGACCTTCTCCAGCAGTGTGTAGGTGCCGTGCTTGCCGTGGTTGGCGAGGGTGGCGTAGGCCTCGGCCATGTCGAGGGGGCTGGCGGTGGCCACGCCGAGGGCGATGGAGGGGGAGGGGGTCAGTTCGGGTGTGTCGGGGGAGAGTCCGAGGTCGATCGCGGTGCGCATGACCCGGTCGGAGCCGACGTCGACGGCCATCTGGGCGTACACGGCGTTGATGGATTTGTCGGTGGCCTCGCTGACGGTGACGTCGCCGTAGTCGCGGTGGTCCTCGTTCTCGGGGGCGTAGCGGCCGCCGCTCCAGCCCTGGACGGGGCGTTCGCTGGTGCCGTCGTAGACGGTGCCGGGCTTGATGAGGCGGCCGTCCTGTGTCTTGGAGCCGTTGGCGACGGCGGAGGCGAAGACGAAGGGCTTGAAGGTGGAGCCGACCTGGAAGTCGCGGCGGGTGGCGTTGGGTGTGTACTGCTTGACGTAGTCGATGCCGTTGTACATCGCGACGACCTTGCCGGTCCTGGGGTCGACGGAGGCGCCGCCCGCGCGGACGTAGGTGTCGACCTTGCGGTCCTTCTTGTCCAGTTTGGACATCAGTTTGTCGTCGACGGCTTTGACGAAGGCGTCCTGTTTGTCTTTCTGGAGGGTGGTGGTGATGCGGTAGCCGCCCCGGTCGAGTTCTTCCTCGTCGACGATGCCGTTCTGGACGAGGTGGTTCTTGACGATGTTGACGACGTAGCCGCGCTGTCCGGACATGCTGGTGGAGATGGTGGTCTGCTTGGGCATGGGGAACTCGGCGGCGGCGCGTTCGGACTCGGTGAGCCAGCCCTGGTCGGCCATGCCGTCCAGGACGTAGTTCCAGCGGGACTCGGCGGCGGGTTTGTTCTCGGGGTGGGCGACGACGTCGTACTGGCTGGGTGCGTTGAGCAGGGAGGCGAGGTAGGCGCCCTGGGCGGCGGTGAGGTCCTTGGCGTCGATGCCGTAGTAGGCGTGGGCGGCGGCCTGGATGCCGTAGGCGCCGCGGCCGAAGAAGCTGGTGTTGAGGTAGCCCTCGAGGATCTCGCTCTTGCTCTTCTCGCGGTCGAGCTTGATCGAGATGAAGAACTCCTTCACCTTGCGGGTGATGGTCTGGTCCTGGGCCAGGTAGTAGTTCTTGACGTACTGCTGGGTGATCGTGGAGCCGGACTGTTTGCCCTTGCCGGTGGCGGTGTTCCAGCCGCCGCGGATCATCGCCATGGGGTCGATGGCGGACTCGGTGTAGAAGTCGCGGTCCTCGGCGGCCAGGACGGCGTGCTGGGCGTCCTTGGAGATGCGGGCGAGGGCGACGCTCTCCCGGTTGACCTCGCCGTCGCGGGCGAGGACGCTGCCGTCGGCGTACAGGTAGACGTTGGACTGCTTGGTGGCGAGCGCGTTGGCGGCCGGGATGTGCACCAGGGAGTAGCCGAGGAAGAAGCCGCCGATCAGCAGCAGGACGCCGATGACGCAGGTGCTCAGCACGATGCGCCAGGTGGGGATCAGCCGGCGCCATCCGGTCCGCTTGGTCCGCTTGGCCTTCTTCGGCTCGCCCGCCTGGTCCGGCTTGTCCGGCGCGTCCGGTTTCCCCTTGCCGGCCGCCTGGGGCCTTCTCGGCGCCCAGCCCTTGTTCGGCTGCTGCGGCTGCGGCTGCGGCTCGTCGCTCATCTCGTGCACGGACTCCTGTTTCGCGTCGTACGGTCTGGTCTCGTACGGCCTTGTATGCTTCTGCGGCTTTTGGGGCCCCTGTGTCCTCTGTGCCCTATGTGGCCTCTGTGCCTTCTGTGTCCTCTGCGGCCTCTCAAGAAGACTCTCGCATCAGGGGTTCCGTTCCCGCTCGCTGGCACACCCGTGAAATTGCGTGGCACGGGTGATGGCCGTCGCACTAGGCTCCTGCGCTTTGGTGTCGGGCGGAGGAGGGGGCTGTGGGCGCTGGCTCGGGGCGGTTGTACTTGGCCGTCGCGGCGGGGGGATTCCGGCGGTACGCGACGTATCGGGCGGCTACCGCCGCCGGGGTGTTCACCAACACGGTCTTCGGTTTGATCCTGGTGTACACGTATTTGGCCCTGTGGGACGAGAAGCCGCAGCTCGGGGGCTACGACCAGGCGCAGGCCGTCACCTTCGTGTGGCTGGGGCAGGCCTTGCTGGCGGCGCTGGCGATCGGGGGCGGCGGGTTCGAGGACGAGTTGATGGAGCGCATCCGTTCGGGTGACATCGCCGTCGATCTGTACCGGCCGGCGGATCTCCAGCTGTGGTGGCTGGCGGCGGATGTGGGACGGGCGCTGTTCCAGTTGCTGGGGCGCGGGGTGGTGCCGTTCGTGTTCGGGTCGCTGTTCTTCCCGGTGGCGCTGCCGCGGGAGGTGTCCACGTGGGTGGCGTTCCTGGTGGCGGTGGTGCTGGCGGCGGTGGTGGGTTTCGCGCTGCGCTATCTGGTGGCGCTCTCGGCCTTCTGGCTGATGGACGGTACGGGGGTGACGCAGATGGCGTGGCTCGCGGGGCTGTTCTGTTCGGGGATGCTGCTGCCGCTGAACGTGTTCCCGGGCGCGCTCGGCGAGGTCGTGCGGGCGCTGCCGTGGTCGTCGCTGTTGCAGGCGCCGGCGGATGTGCTGCTGGGGGAGGCGGACGCGTGGGGGACGTTCGTCTTCCAGGCGTCCTGGGCAGTGGCGCTGCTGGCGGTGGGGCGGCTGGTGCAGTCGGCGGCGACGCGACGGGTGGTGGTGCAGGGTGGCTGAGGCGGGCGGGGTGACCGAGAAGGCCGGGGTGACGGGGACGGCCGGGGGGTTCGAGCGGGTGGAGCCGCGTGGCCGGGTCGCCGAGGGGGTGCGTGCGTACGGGCTGATCGTCGGGATGTGGATCCGGTCGACGATGGCGTACCGGACGTCGTTCGTGCTGACGACGTTCGGGAACTTCGCGATGACCGCGCTGGACTTCGTGGCGATCCTGCTGATGTTCTCCCGTGTCGACGCGCTGGGCGGCTATTCGCTGGCCGAGGTGGCGTTCCTGTACGGGCTGTCCGGTGTGTCCTTCGGGCTGGCGGACCTGGCGATCGGCTCGATGGACCGGCTGGGCCGCCGGGTGCGGGACGGCACGCTGGACACGCTGCTGGTGCGCCCGGCGCCGGTGCTGGCGCAGGTGGCGGCGGACCGGTTCGGGCTGCGGCGGCTCGGGCGGGTGACGCAGGGGGTGCTGGTGCTGGGGTACGCGCTGGTGGTCCTCGACATCGACTGGTCGGCGGCGAAGCTGCTGCTGATGCCGGTGATGCTGCTCAGCGGGGCGGGGATCTTCTGCGCGGTGTTCGTGGCGGCGGGGGCCTTCCAGTTCGTGGCGCAGGACGCCTCGGAGGTGGCCAACGCCTTCACCTACGGCGGTACGACGATGTTGCAGTATCCGCCGACGGTGTTCGCGCTGGACCTGGTGCGGGGGGTGACGTTCGTGGTGCCGCTGGCCTTCGTCAACTGGTTGCCGGCGAGTTATGTGCTGGGGCGGCCGTATCCGCTGGACCTGCCCGAGTGGGTGGCGTTCACGCCGCCGTTCGCGGCCGTGGCGTGCTGCGCGCTGGCGGGGCTGGCCTGGCGGGCGGGGCTTCGTTCGTATCGGAGTACGGGGAGTTGAGGGAGTTGAGGGATGTGAGGAAGCCGGGAGAGCAGGGGGAGCCGGGGGAGCCGGGGGAGCCGGGGGCGGCGAGTGCGTTGGAGGGAGCGAGGGAGTCGAGGGCGCCGGGGGCGCTGGGGGTGTCGGCCGGGGAGGGTGTCGCGGGACCGTCGGCCGGTGCGGGATTCATCGAGCTGGACGGTGTGGAGAAGGTCTTCGACGTGCGGAGGAAGACCGGTTTCCTGAAGCGGGAGCGGCGGCGGGTCCGCGCCGTGGACGGGCTGTCGTTCACCGTGGCGCGGGGCGAGATGGTCGGTTACATCGGGCCGAACGGCGCCGGGAAGTCGACGACGATCAAGATGCTGACCGGCATTCTGACGCCGAGCGGGGGCCGGCTGCGGGTGGCCGGTATCGATCCCGCGCGGGAGCGGATCCGGCTGGCGCACCGCATCGGGGTGGTGTTCGGGCAGCGGACGACGCTGTGGTGGGACCTGCCGCTGATCGACTCCTACCGGCTGATGCACCGCATGTACCGCATCCCGGACGCCCGATACCGGGAGAACCTGGACCGTTGCGTGGAACTCCTGCAGTTGCGGGAGCTGTTGGACGTGCCGGTGCGGCAGCTGTCGCTGGGGCAGCGGATGCGCGGCGACATCGCGGCGGCTCTGCTGCACGACCCGGAGGTGCTGTACCTGGACGAGCCGACGATCGGCCTGGACGTGGTGTCGAAGGCCAAGGTGCGGGGTTTCCTGCGGGACTTGAACGCGGAGAGCGGCACCACGGTGCTGCTGACCACGCACGACCTCCAGGACATCGAGCAGCTGTGTTCCCGGGTGATGGTGATCGACCACGGGCGGCTGATGTACGACGGTCCGCTGGACGGGCTGCACGAGGCGGGGGAGAGCGAGCGGACGCTGGTGGTGGACCTGGAGCGGGAGTTGCCGCCGATCGAGGCGCCGGCGCCCGCCCGGGTGGTGCGGGTGGAGGGGCCGCGGCAGTGGCTGGCGTTCCCGGCGTCGGCGTCGGCGGCGGGGCTGGTGGCGCGGATCGCGGCGGAGTATCCGCTGGTGGACCTGTCGGTGCGGGAGCCGGACATCGAGTCGGTGATCGCCAAGATGTACGCGGAACGCTCGGGCGCGTAGTGTCCGGCGCGGTGACCTCGTAGGCTGATCGCATGACCGACGACGCCCCGGAACTCCGCGCATCCGACGCCGACCGCGAACGAGTCGCCGAGGTCCTGCGGGACGCCCTCGCGGAGGGGCGTCTGGACATGACCGAGTTCCAGGAGCGGCTGGACACCACGTACAGCGCGCGGACGTACGGGGAGCTGGCGCCGATCACCCAGGACCTGCCGGTCGGCGGGGCGGGCGTGGCGCCCCGGGTGTCGATGACCAAGGAGCCCGAGGGAAGCGCGGACTGGGCGGGCCGGATCACCGGCGGCGAGGGGTCGTCGTCGTGGGCGGTCGCCGTGATGTCCGGATTCCAGCGCAAGGGGCGCTGGACGGTGCCGAGGCGCTTCAACTCGGTCGCGTTCTGGGGCGGCGGGGACATCGACCTGCGTGAGGCGAACTTCGCCGACCGCGAGGTCGTGATCAACTGCGTGGCGATCATGGGCGGGATGAACGTGATCGTGCCGCCGGGTGTCGAGGTGATCGTGCGCGGTGTCGGCGTCATGGGCGGCTTCGACCACCGCGAGGAGGGCGTCCCCGGGGATCCGGGCGGGCCGCGTGTCATCGTGACCGGGTTCGCCCTGTGGGGCGGGGTCGGTGTCGAGCGCAAGCTGACGCGGGCGGAGCGGCAGCGGCAGAAGGAGGAGCGCCGGCAGGAGAAGCTGGAGCGCCGGGCCGCGAGGAAGGGGCTGCACTCCTCCTTCCGGGAGGAAGTGGAGGGGGCTCACAACCGGATGCTCGAAGGCCATCGGGACATGCTGCGCGAGCACCGCGACGAACGCCGCGACCAGCGCGAGCTGCGCCGCGAGGAGCGGGACCGCCGCAGGCGGGGCGAGGACTGAGCGGGGCGCCGCCGGGCGGATCGCCCGTGAGCGGACGTCGGCGGCGGGAGGGGCGGCGGTTGTCGGCAGGCCCTCCTGTGCCCTGCCGGTGGCCCGGGGCCTGGTTGTGCGGTGCCGGGGTGCCCGGAGGCCGTGCCGTGCGGTGCCCGGGGGCCGTGCCGTGCCGTGCGGTCCGGGCGGCCCGCCCCGGTCACAGCTGTATCGGTGCCGCGCCCTTCAGGTCGTCCAGGTCGAGGAGTCGGCCCATCCGCGCGTAGCCCTTGTCGCTGGGGTGCAGGTGGTCGCCGCTGTCGTAGTCGGAGCGCAGTCGGCGCGGGTCGTAGGGGTCGCGCAGCGCCTTGTCGAAGTCGACGACCGCGTCGAACACGCGGCCCGAGCGGATCTCCTCGTTGATCTCCTGCCGCATCGTCTCGCGGGCCCGCGTGTAACCGCTGTAGCCGCCGAACGGCATGATCGTCGCGCCGACGGCCTTCAGCCCGCGGGCGTGGGCCTGGTCGACCAGGGTGCGCAGGCCGTCGAGGATGCCGTCGCGGTCGGCGAGTTCGGGGCTGTGCAGGATGTCGTTGACGCCGAGGACGATGACGACGACCTTGACGTTGGTGCGCTCCAGTACGTCCCGCTCGAACCGGCTCAGCGCGCTGGGGTTGTCGGCGGGCCGGCCGGCCCTGCCGGTCAGGACGCGGTTGCCGCTGATGCCCTGGTTGACGACGCTGTAGCGGGGCGTGTCCCGTCCGGCCTCGGTCGCGTCGTGCAGGCGCTCGGCGAGGACGTCGGTCCAGCGGTTGTTGGCGTCCACCTCGGAGCCGAAACCGTCGGTGATCGAGTCGCCGAGGGCGACGACGGTGCCGTCGGCCTCGTGGCTCAGCACGTCCAGCGCGGTCAGGTAGCGCCAGTAGCGAGTCTCGGTCGTGTACGCGACGGCGGTGACGTCCGCGGTGCGCTCGCCGTCGGCGACATAGCTGGTCTGCCGTGCGTGCGGGTGGTAGGTGACCGGTCCGGACGGTACGGGGGAGTACGTGGTGACCAGGACGTCCGTGCCGTACGGGACGGTGATGCGGGCGATGTCGCTCATCACCTGTCCGCCCGCCGGGATGACGACCCGGGGGCTGCCGCCGAAGGTGAGCCGGCGCATGGTGTCGGCGAGCGCGGCGGCGGTGTCGGGGCCGTCGGCCAGGGCGATGGTGGCGTGCGTGACGGTCAGCGGGGACTGTCCGTAGAGGTTGGACAGGGTGATCCGCGCGCTGGTGCCGCCGATACTGGTGTGCACGACGTTGCGCACCGAGCGGCCCGCCATGCCGGTCGCCTCGGTGCCCGGTTCGGCCGCCGCGGGTGAGGTGGACCAGGCGCCGACCCAGGTGCCGGTGGAGGCGGGAGCGGCGTCGCCGCGCGGGAAACGGCCGCCGGCGAGCGGTGTGCGGTCCTTGGTGCCGTCGTCGGCGGACGCTCCGGCGTATATGGCCGCGGAGATCGCCACTATCAGGGTGACGATCGCCGCGAGCAGGGCACGGTGTTTGGTGGGGGGTGTCCCCGAACCCCCGTCACGACCCCGGGTCATGCTGTGCTGTTCTCCTCGGGCGAGGGGAGCCCGAAGCTCCGGTCCGATGAACCCATGATGCGTCATGGGCCGGGGAAAGGCCGCAGGACCCCCCGGGCGTTCCCCCTCCGGGACAGACGCAGGGAACTTGTGTTCCGTTCCGGGAGTCGGTCAGGAAGGGACAATGTGTCCGGGACGGAACAGCGAACGGTGGAGTGCATGGAACGCGCGAACGCGGAACTTCCTGAGGGTTCCGGAGGCACCGGGCGGGACGCCGGGGCGGGCACGGGAGATGCCGGGGGATCCGCCGTCGAGGGGGAGGGGCGCGCAGCCCCGGGCGCCCGCGCCGGCACGGGCGCCGGTCCAGGTACGGGCACCGGCCCCGGTACGGGTGCCGATCCAGGCACGGGTGCCGGCCCCGGTACGGGTGCCGATCCAGGCACGGGTGCCGGCCCCAGTACGGGCGCCGACTCAGGCACTGGCTCCGACCCCGACCCCGGCCCCGGTCCCGTACGCGATCGCGCGATGACGGCCTTCAGCCCGGCCGACGAGGAGAAGCGCCGCGGCGTGCGCCGCATGAAGCTCACCGCCACCGGCCTGCTGCTGTTCGTCGCCGTGGTCTACGTCCTGGCCGAGTGGGCCTCCCACCGGGGCGCGGGCGCCTGGGCGGGTTACGTGTCGGCCGCCGCCGAGGCAGGCATGGTCGGCGCGCTCGCCGACTGGTTCGCGGTCACCGCCCTCTTCCGCCACCCGCTCGGCATCCCCATCCCGCACACCGCGATCATCCCGAAGAAGAAGGACCAGCTGGGTGTCTCGCTCGGCGAGTTCGTCGGCGAGAACTTCCTCTCCGAGGACGTCGTACGCGGGCGGCTGCGCGCCGTCGGCATCGGCAGCCGGCTCGGCGCCTGGCTCGCCGTCCCGGAACACGCCGACCGGGTGACGGCCGAGCTGTCCGCCGCCCTGCGCGGCGCCCTCACCGTGCTGCGCGACTCCGACGTACAGGCGGTGGTGGGGGAGGCGATCACCCGGCGGGCCGACGCGCAGGAGATCGCCCCCGGCATCGGCAAGCTGCTGGACCGGATCGTCGCCGACGGCGGACACCGGCGGGCCGTCGACCTGATCGTCTCCCGCGCCCACGACTGGCTGATCCTGCACGGCGACTCCGTGATGGACGCCGTACAGGGCGGGGCACCCGGATGGACGCCCCGGTTCGTGGACAAGAAGATCGGCGACCGCGTCTACAAGGAGCTGCTGCGCTTCGTCACCGAGATGCGCGACATGCCGGCCCACCCGGCGCGCGGCGCCCTCGACCGCTTCCTCACCGACTTCGCCTCCGACCTCCAGTCCGACACGGAGACCCGCGCGCGTGTGGAGCGGCTGAAGACCGAGGTGCTGGGCCGCGGGGAGGTCCAGGACCTGATCGCGTCCGCCTGGACGGCCGTACGATCCATGATCGTCTCCGCGGCGGAGGACGAGCGCAGCGAACTGCGCATGCGGGTACGGGCCTCGCTGCTGTCGCTGGGCGCGCGGATGGCCTCCGACGCCAAGGTGCAGGGCAAGGTCGACTCGTGGGTCGAGGGTGCCGCGGTGTACGTGGTCACCACCTACCGCCGGGAGATCACCTCCCTGATCACCGACACGGTGGCGGGCTGGGACGCCGAGCACACCACGAAGAAGATCGAGGCGAACATCGGCCGGGACCTCCAGTTCATCCGGATCAACGGCACGGTGGTCGGCTCGCTGGCCGGGCTGCTGATCTACACGGTCTCCCGCATGCTGGGGGCGTAGGGCCCCTCCGAGGGCGTGGGCGGGCCCTGCGGCCTCCCGGCGCGGCGGGCGTGTCCCTCCCGGTGCGGGGCACACGGGAGGCGTTCGCTCGACGGAGAGGGAGCCATGACAGCGGAATCGTCGTCGCCGGGCTCGACGCCCGCCGCCACCGGCACCGTCACCACGGCCGTCCCGGCCCGACTGGACCGGCTGCCCTGGTCACGGTGGCACTGGATGATCGTGATCGGCCTGGGCACCGTCTGGATCCTGGACGGCCTGGAAGTCACGATCGTCGGCAACGTGGCCGGCCGCATCGCCGAGGAAGGCAGCGGCCTGGACATCAGTTCGGCCCAGATCACCGGTATGGCCGCCGCCCTGTATGTGGCGGGCGCCTGCTCCGGGGCCCTGTTCTTCGGCTGGCTGACCGACCGTTACGGCCGCAAGAAGCTGTTCATGGTGACGCTGGTCGTCTATCTGGCGGCGACGGCGCTGACCGCGCTCTCCTTCGAGACCTGGTGGTTCTTCCTTTTCCGCTTCCTCACCGGCTTCGGCATCGGCGGCGAGTACGCGGCGATCAACTCCGCGATCGACGAGCTGATCCCGTCCAAGTACCGGGGCCGGGTCGACCTCATCATCAACGGCAGCTACTGGCTCGGCGCGATCGGCGGCGCCCTGCTGTCCATCGTGATGCTGGACACCGACATCTTCCCCAAGGATCTCGGCTGGCGGCTCAGCTTCGGCCTCGGAGTGGTCCTGGGCCTGGTCATCCTGCTCGTGCGCCGGCACGTCCCGGAGAGCCCACGCTGGCAGTTCATCCACGGCCAGGGGGAGAAGGCCGACGCCCTCGTGTCGTCCGCCGAACGGGAGATCGAGAAGGAGAAGGGCGAGAAGCTGCCGCCGCCGGCCGGTGAGATCACCATCCACCAGCGCAAGAGCATCGGCTTCGGCCTGATCGCCAAGACCGTCTTCCGCGGCTACCCGCGCCGCGCGGTCCTCGGCCTCTCCCTCTTCGTCGGCCAGGCCTTCCTCTACAACGCCATCACCTTCGGCTTCGGCACCATCCTCATCACCTTCTTCGACGTGCCGACCGGCAGCACCGGCTACTACTTCGCCGTCATCGCCGCCGGCAACTTCTGCGGCCCGCTGCTCCTCGGCCCGCTCTTCGACACGGTCGGCCGCCGGATCATGATCTCCAGCACGTATCTGCTCTCCGGCATCCTGCTCTTCGGCACGGCGTACCTCTTCGACCGGGGGTCGCTGACGGCCACGACGATGACGGTCTGCTGGTGCGTGGTGCTGTTCTTCGCGTCGGCGGGCGCCTCCAGCGCGTACCTGACGGTCTCCGAGATCTTCCCCATGGAGACCCGCGCCATGGCCATCGCCTTCTTCTACGCCATCGGCACCGCCGCCGGCGGCATCAGCGGCCCGCTGCTCTTCGCCAACCTCACCGAGTCCGGCGTGGTCGGCGACACGGTCCTGGCCTTCCAGATCGGCGCCGGGCTGATGTGCGCGGCCGGGCTGGTGGCGGCGTTCCTGGCGGTGAAGGCGGAACGCCGCTCGCTGGAGGACATCGCGGAGCCGTTGTCGGTGGTGCGCGGGGGGTCGGCGGACTCTTCGTGACCTGCGGGCGCGGCGTGACCTGCGGGCGCGGCGTGATCGGCGGGCTCGGCGGGATCGACAAGCTCGGTGGGACCGATGTGTTCCGGCACGACGGGCGCGTAGCGTCGGTCCGGTCTCGATCGTCGTCCGTACCGTCGTGCCGTCCGTACCGTCGTGCCGTCCGTACGGTCCGTGTGCTCCGTCGCCGGACCGTCCGACCGTGAGGAGCCGCCCGATGACTATCCGCCGGATCGTCCCCGACATCCAGGTCGAGCGCGAGGAGGAGCTGCACAGCAGTCGTGACTTCTACGGCCTGCTGGGCTTCGAGGAGGTCATGAACATGGGCTGGGCGGTGACCCTGGCCTCCCCGTCCAACCCCACCGCCCAGATCAGCCTCTTCACCGAGGAACGCACCGCGCCGGTCGTTCCCGACCTGAGCGTGGAGGTCGAGGACGTGGACGCGGTGTACGCGCGGGTGGCCGCGTCGGGCGCGGAGATCGTACGGGAGCCGCGGGACGAGGAGTGGGGCGTACGGCGTTTCTTCGTACGGGACCCGAACGGGCGGGTGGTGAACGTACTGACGCACCTGCCCTGATCCCGGTCCGGACCGTCAGTCCCGCCGGTCGGCGACCGCCCAGGAGGCCAGTGCCACGGCCCCGGCGACACCGAGGACGGCGGGCCAGGCGCCGACCTTCTTGGCCAGCGGGTGGGACCCGGCGAAGCCGGCGACGTACGCGGCCGTCAGCGCTCCGGCGGCCCGCCCACCGGCCCGTTCCCGCCACTGCTGTGCGGCGGCGGCCCCGGCGACGGCGAGTACGACCCCGCCGAGCTGCCGTTTCTTCGTCCAGCGGGCCACGCCGTACCCGCCCACGAGACCACCCGCGGCGACCACCGCGCTGGGAACCTTCGCCATGTCTGCCTCCTGCTGTGCCGACTACTGGAACCGAACCTAATCCCCGCCGGGCATGCCGCACGCGCCGGGGTGGCCGCCGGTCCGCCGCACGTCGGGGGCTGCGCGCCGCCCCTTCGGCCGAACACCGTGCCCCGGGCGCGTCACTTCCGGGCATCCGCCGAGTTGGGTGGAGGGAGGGAGGGGGAGGGGAGTGGGGGAGTGCGGACGAACGAGGGAGCGAGCAGCCGATGAGTACGCAGAACCCCGGTACGGACGGGCCCCGCGCCCGGTCGGTCACGGTGGACGGCGGTGCCCGCGTGGCCTGCTGGGAGTCGGGACCCCCCGACGCCGAGCCGGTCCTCCTCCTGCACGGCTACCCCGCCAACCACCACTGCTGGCGTCACCAGATCCCGCCCCTGGCGCGGCAGTACCGGGTCATCGCCCCGGATCTCCTCGGCTGGGGCGAGTCCGACCGCCCGACGCACCTGCGCTTCGACTACGACACCGAGGTCGCCCGGCTCGGTCGGCTGCTGGACGCGCTGGAGCTGGAGCGGGTGAACCTGGTCGGCCACGACTACGGCGGCTTCCTCTCCCTCGGCTTCACCGAGACCCACCCCGAGCGCGTACGCCGGCTGGCGATCCTCAACAGCCGCGCGCACGCTTCCTTCGCCCGCCACTGGTACGCCGTCTTCAGCCTGGTCAACCTCGCCGGACGAACGCCCGTACTGCGACCGGCCGCGATGCGCCTGCCCTACGCCGCCATCCACCGCCGGGCCTTCGCGCCACTGGTCCGCGCGGGCCACCTCGACGCGGGCGTCCTGGAAAGCTACGTCGCCTGGATGGACACACCCGAGGGCCGCCGTCAGCTGCTCCACTTCTTCGGCGACTACCGCACCGCGCCCCGTCCCGAACTGCGCCGACGCCTCCCCGGCATCGTCTGCCCGACGTCGGTCGTCTGGGGCCGCGAGGACACGTACCTGCGCCCCGCGATCGCGACCGAGCTGGCCGAGGCGATCCCCGGGGCCGAACTGACGATGCTGGACGACACCGGCCACTGGGTGATGGACGAACGCCCGGCCGAGGTGACGGCGGCCCTGCGCCGGCTGCTGGCACGAGCCACCCCGGACGGATGAGACGCAGGTCACGCCCGCCATCTGCCCGGGCCTGTCACATCCCGCCCCCCGCGATCCGTCGTAGCGGTGTACACCCAAGGGCGCGAACGCCCGACGACCGAGCCCGACCACCCAGCCCGACGACGAAGCCCGACGACGAAGCCCGACGACAAAGCTCGACGACCGAGCCGACGACCACGCCCGATAAGCAACTCGATTGCGGATGAGCCGGAGGAAATCATCATGGAAGCACGTCTCAACATGTTCGCCAGTCCGCTCGCCGGTAAGTTCCTGCGGCACATCAACTCGGCGGCCAAGACCCTGGAGTCGACGCTGCCGGTCACGACCCAGGAGCTGGTGAAGATCCGCGCCAGCCAGATCAACGGCTGCGGTTTCTGCCTCGACATGCACACCAAGGACGCCGAGAAGGCGGGGGAGACCGCTCTGCGCCTGAACCTGCTCGCGGCGTGGCGGGAGGCCAAGGTCTTCACCGACGCCGAGCGCGCCGCCCTGGAGCTGACCGAGCAGGGCACCCGTATCGCCGACGGCGGCGGCGTCACCGACGAGGCCTGGGCGAACGCGGCCGAGCACTACGACGAGGACCAGCTCACCGGACTGGTCGGCCTGATCGCCATGATCAACATGTACAACCGCATGAACGTCATCACCCGCCAGCCGGCGGGCGACTACGTGCCGGGCATGTTCGGCTGACCGCCCGCCGGCCCTTCCGGTGCGGCTGACGCCGGCCGGGGCACCGCCGGGGCATCGCCGGGGGCCGTCGGGGGCACCTCCCGACGGCCCCCGGCACGCCATTGACTGCCCGGGAGTTCCTTGTCCGCGGGGCGCCGGCCCGGGTATACCGGAGCAGGACCCTGCTGACCGGAACGGGTGACGGTTCCGGGGCATGTGGTCGATCAAGGAAGGGCATGGGCCTTTGTACGCAAGCAGGACTGACGAGCCCGCACGCCGTCGTGCCGATTCCCAGCGGCCGACCGTTCCCGCGCTCCGTACCCCCGAGGCCGCTGTGCTGGACCTCCAGAGCAGAGCGGGGAACGCCGCCGTCGCGCGCACGGTGCAGCGCCAGCCGAGCGACACCCAGCAGGGGCCCCGGCGCGCCACCCCCATGTCGGATCTGTCGCTTGTCGATTCCGCGGAGGACCTCGCTCGGCGGCAGCCCGAGCAGTTCCTGGAGTCGGTCTTCAACGGGCTCCGGGTGGACGAGTTCCGCTTCGGTCGGGGCCCGCAGGGCAACCTCGGTCTGAACATGATCTCGCAGTGGGTCACGGTGCCCCTGGACGGCGGCGGCAAGCTGGCCGTCCACCTGAACTGCATGGTCAAGGCGAGCCAGTTGCAGCAGGGGACCATCGGCCTCGACGTCTCCCAGTTCCACCTCACCGCGCGATCGGTCGCCAACCAGAAGAACATCGACAAGAACGGCCCGTCGGCGGGCACGGCGGCGAGCAGCATCCACATCAACACCTCCACGCCGCAGTGGGGCCGAGAGGCCAACCTCAAGTCCCTTGCCGGGGATGTCGCCGCCGCGGGTGGCGAGACCGTTCTCATCGAGGGCCTGGCGAGGAAGGAGGGTTACTCGCACGCCTACGTGAAGTGGCTGGTCAACGAGTTCAAGAGAAGCGTCCACCTTGCCATGCAGCTCCGCCTGGGCGCGATGAACGTCACCTGGAAGGGCGACGCGACGTTCGAGGCCTGAGGTGTTGACGCCGTCGACGTCGGTGACGGCGGGGGAGGCCCCGGTGGAGGGCCGGTCCGGGTCCGCCGACCGCGCCGACCGCCGGCCTGTCCCGCCGGCCCGAGACGGACGGCAGGCCGCGGCAGGAGCAGGTGGCCGCACCCCGGTCGAGCCGTACCCCGGTCCAGTGCCGCGTCCTCGCACCCTCGCGCTCGTCCTCGAGTCACGGGTGGGCCGTACGATCTGCCGCCAACCCTCCATCGGTGGACCTTTTTTCACGCCACATGAACGATGGCGGCGCTAGGTTGGTGTCCCGATCGCGATCATCCACGCCAACCCCGAGGAGACCCTGCCGTGTCGGACACCAACTCCCAGGTCGCTGCCAGCGCGGAGATACGGGCCCGGATCGACACCGCCACACCGCACTCGGCCCGCTTCTGGAACTACTTCGTCGGTGGCAAGGACAACTACGAGGTCGACCGGGAGATCGGGGAGCAGATCAAGGAGATCTTCCCCGGCCTCGTCGACGTGGCCCTCACCAGCCGGCTCTTCCTGGGACGCGCCGTCCGCCATCTGGTCCGAGAACAGGGCATCCGGCAGTTCCTGGACATCGGCACCGGGCTCCCCACCGCCGACAACACCCACGAAGTGGCGCAGCGCGCGGCTCCCGACGCCCGGATCGTGTACGTCGACAACGACCCGATCGTGCTGACCCACGCCAACGCGCTGCTCACCAGCACCCCCGAGGGCCGGACCGCCTACCTGGACGCCGACCTCTACGCGCCCGACACCGTCCTGGAGGCCGCCGCCGGCACCCTCGACTTCTCCCGGCCGATCGCCCTGATCATCCTCAACACCCTCGGCCACGTCGCCGACTACGACCAGGCACGCGACCTGGTACGGCAGCTGATGGCGGGCCTCCCGTCGGGCAGCCACCTGGTGATCAGCGACAGCACCGCGACGAGCGAGGGCATGATCGCCGCCTCGAACGCCTACAACGCCAGCGGAGCGACTCCGTACTACGTGCGCGAGGTCGAGGAGATCGCCGGCTTCTTCGAAGGGCTGGAGCTGGTCGCTCCCGGCATCGCCCAGGTCCCCTCCTGGCGCCCGGACCCGGACGCCCCGAGCACCGCCGCCGTCGACGCCTACTGCGGCGTGGGGCGCAAGCCGTGAGGCCGGCCCCTTTGCCCGTCCTCCCGGTGGACCGCTGAGCCGACGTGAGTCCGGTCGGGCGAACGGGGCGATCGCCGCCCCTCACCCGGCCGGGCCGGGTGTGGGTGCGCCGAGTGCCACCGCCTGCAGTTCGTTGCCCGGGCTGCCGGAGCTGATGTAAAGCGTGCCGTCCGCGACGACAGGGGTCTCGGATATCGGGCCTTCGGACTTGTAGGCCCATAGCTTGCGGCCCGTGGCGACGTCGACGGCGTAGAGCTTGTGGTTGCGGTTTCCGACGTAGACGGTGCCCGCGGCGACCGTCGGAGCCGATGACGAGTGTTCGCCGGGGGTGATGGTCCAGCGTTGCTTTCCGGTGGCGGCGTCGATGGCGTACAGCTTGCCCGCGTAGCTGTTGAGACAGACGGTGCCACCGGAGACGGCGGGCCGCACGGTCGCCCGTTCACCGGTGGCGAAGGTCCAGCGCTTTCGGCCGGTGGCGGCGTCCACGGCGTACAGGGTGCCGTCGCCGCCTCCGGCGTAGACGGTGCCGTCCGGGACCAGCGGGGCCAGGTGGAGACGCTTCTGCGGCTCGGGGACGGACTTCCCGGCCGTGGGGACGGCCCAGCGCTCTTGGCCGGTGGCGGCGTCCACGGCGTACAGGGTGCCGTCGCGGCCGCCGACGAAGACGGCGCCGCCCGAGACCACCGGGGGTGGCACGTGGGCGAAGTCCGCGGAATAGGTGAAGGCCCAGCGTTCCCGGCCGGTGGCCTCGTCGACGGCGTGCAGCCTCGCTTCGATGTGCTCGGCGCCGGTGCGTCTGCGGCTGAGGAAGTAGACGATGCCGTCGGCGACGGTCGCGGACATGCCCACCCTGCTCTCGGCCGCCACCGGGGAGCTCCAGCGTTTGCCGCCGGTGGCGGCGTCGATGGCGTACATGGTGCCGTCGCTACTGCCGAAGTAGACCGTGCCGTCGGCGACGGCCGGGGGATGACCGGTGCTGTCCGTGCGGGCGTCGAAGGCCCAGCGCTGCCGGCCGTCGGCGGTGCCGAGGGCACGCAGGCCGTCGGACCGGCCCACGTAGAGGGTGCTGCCGACGACCGCCACCGGGGAGGACGTCGCGAAGTCTGCGAGGGCCCAACGCCGCTTGACGCCGGCCGGGGGCCTCTCGGCGGCGTCGGCCCTGTCGCTCCGGACCTTCATCAGGGTGAAACCGGCGCCCACGGCCGCCACACCGCCCAGAGTGCCCAGCACCCGGCGACGGGTGACGACCGGCGGGTACGGGACCGTGGAGGACGGTGACGGTGACGGTGACGGGCGCATGTCCGCCGGTCTCGGAGTCACCGGTATCCGGGGCCGCTCGGGTCTCACCTCACGCGCCGGTGGCGCCAGCGCGGTCGGAGGATGGACCGGAGCCGGGGGCGCGGCCGGGGGCGACTGCGGGCCCGTCCGGGTCGGCGCGTGGTGGGGCGCGGGTTCGTCACCGTCGGGCAGGAGCGGCGGCGTTCCCTGCCGCCGCTCCTGCCCCTTTCCCTCTCCTTGGCCCTGTTCCCGCGCCTGTTCCTGCGCCTGGCCGTGCGCCTGGCCGTGCTTTTGGGGAGCCACGGTGCGGGTGTGTGCCCGTTCCCGCAGTACGCGGGTCACCGGCTCCGGCAGCCAGCCGCCTTCCGACAGTGGCCGGGACGCCTCCTGTCCCTCGTCCGGCAGGGCCCGGCCGAGTTCGCGCACCAACGTGGCCACGGAGGGCCGCCGTTCCGGCTCCTTGGCCAGACAGCGCCCCACCACATCGGCCAGCACCGGCGACAGGCCGCTCAGGTCCGGTTGTTCGTGGACGATGCGGTAGTTCAGCGCCTGGGCCGCGCCGGCTCCGAACGGGCCGGAGCCGGTGGCGGTGAACGCCAGTACCGTCCCGAGGGAGAACACATCGCTCGGCGGACCGACCTCACCCCCCGCCAGCTGCTCCGGCGACATGAAACCCGGCGTGCCGATGACCGCCCCGGTCTGCGTCAGTACGCTCGCGTGCGCGCTCACCTCGGCCAGGACCGAGATCCCGAAGTCGATGACTCGCGGGCCGTCCGCGGCGAGCAGTACGTTCGACGGCTTCAGGTCCCGGTGGACCACCCCCGCGTCGTGGACGGCCTCCAGCGCCTCGGCCAGTCCGGCCCCCAGCACCAGAACGCTCTTCTCGGGCCACGGCCCGTGCTGTCCGACCGCCTCGCCCAGGGGCATCCCCGGTACGTACTCGGTGGCCAGCCAGGCGGGGGAGCCCTGCGGGTCGGCATCCACCACCGCGGCGGTGAAGAACCCGGTGACCCGCCGGGCGGTCTCCACCTCCCGGGCGAACCGCCGCCGGAACCCGGCCTCTTCGGCGAGCTCCGCACGTACCACCTTCACCGCGACCGACCGGCCTCCGGGCGAACGCCCGAGATAGACCCGGCCCATGCCTCCCGCCCCGAGCCTGGCCACGATCCGGAACCGGCCCACGCGACGCGGATCCGCCTCCTCCAGCGGTGCGAACACCGACACGCCCTCCCCCACTCAGCGCTCCACAGGCCGTAACCGCTGCCCGCCCCGGGGCCGACCCGAGAGCCGGAACCGGAACACGGGCACGACGACGCACACTACCCACTCGGCCGAGACGATCGACAGGTCCCGCCCACCCGGCAACACGCGCACCGGAAAAGGGAAATGAGCAACCGGACCTCCCTTGCTATCGTGCGCCGATGTCATCGATCAGGCAGGTCCAAATCACCTTCGACTGCGCGAACCCCGAGCGCCTCGCCCGCTTCTGGTGCGAGGTGCTCGGCTACGTCGTACCGCCGCCCCCGGAGGGCTTCGCCACGTGGGAGGACTTCGATCGCGCCCTGCCGCCCGAGCAGCAGGGCTCGGCGTTCGCCTGCGTGGATCCCTCGGGCGCGGGCCCGCGACTGTTCTTCCAGCGCGTCCCTGAAGGCAAGGTCGTCAAGAACCGGGTCCATCTCGACGTGCGAGCCGGTACGGGTCTCGTGGGCGAGGAGCGCCTCGCCACGCTTCAGGCCGAGTGCGACCGGCTGGTGGCCCTCGGCGCGACGTGCGAGCGAGTGATGGTCGCCGACGAGTACAACGAGTCGTGCATCGTGATGCGGGACATCGAGGGCAACGAGTTCTGCCTCGACTGAGCGTCCGCCGAGACGATGGGCCCCGGCCCGTGACCTGCTGCCGCGCGACGGCCGGCAGCGGGTCACGCCGGTGCCGCGAACGCCGGTGCCGCGGACGCCGGTGTGCTGGGTGCCGGTGCCGCGGGCCGGGAGCGGGGCTGTCGTCGCGTGGCCCCCACTCTGCCCCCGGCCCGCTCCGTCACGATCCGGAGCTCAGCTGGTCCGTGATCTCCTTGATCCATTTGGCCTTGCCCGCCGGGGCCCGGAGGCTCGCCTCCCACTCCTCCCGTTCCATGTTGTGCTTCTCGGGGCCGGCCTTGAGCGCTACGAGGAGTTCCAGGGCGGAGTGGCGCAGTTCGGGCGCCACGTCGGGGCTCGACGCCATGTTGTAGATCTTGTGCGCCGCCAGCTGGCGCTTGTGCCTCTCCACCTTCTTCCAGACCTTCATGGCGTGCTTCAGCGATTCCCAGGTGGGCTTGGCCACCGGCGTCGTCTCGCCCTCCGGCGTATAACGCTCGGGGTGGTGCTCCTGCTGGAATCGCTTGTGGGCCGCCCGGCCGCCCTTGTAAGCGGCGACCGTGACGACGAGGCCCGCCCCCACCGCGGCGATGATCCAACCGGCCGGGTTGCTCCCGAGAGTTCCCGCGGCGATCGTGGTCGCGGTCACGATGCCGGCCGCGCCCTTGAGGCCCTCGCCCACGACGCCGCCCGTGGCCTCCTTGCCGATCTTGAAGGCCTGCTTCCTCTTCGCGAACTTCTGCGTCTCGGCCAGCGTGCCCACGTCGCGCAGGGCGCGGTCGTAGGCCTCTCTGGTGTGGCGTGCGCGCTCCTCCGCCGCGGTGAAGGCGGCCAGGGGCTCGCGAACCTCCTCGGCCCACAGCTCGGCCGGCCGGCCCGCGTTGGCCGTCCTTATCCTCTCCACGTCGTTGAGCGCGTTGTTGGCCTGGTGGTAGGCGCCGTTCGCCTCCTCCGTCAGCCGGGCCAGCAGGTCGGCGTGGACGACGCCGGCCTTCCCGAGCTTCTTCAGATTCCTGTACTTGCTGGACGCTCTTCCGACCTTGCCCATGGCACGGATGCTCTTCGCCAGCCCGGCGACGGCGCTGAGAATGCCGCTCGCTTCGGCGGCGGTCGCGGTGTTCGCCGCGCCCTGCAGCTTGACCGCGTCCTTGGCGATGGCGCCGCTGTTGGCACCCGTACTGGCGACGCTGACGCCCGCGTCGGTCGCCTTGGTCTTGGCCTTCTTCCTCGCGTTGTGGTGCCCGGCTCCGGCCCTCTCCTTCAGGGACGTCTTCATGTTCCTGAGCGAATCCGCGACGCTGGCCCCGAGGGAGAGGAGCTCCGTGAGGGCGCTCAGCGATGCGCCGGACACGCCCGTGGCAGCGGCGTCGTGCTTCAGGGCGGCGGCTCCCGACGCGCCGGAAGCCCCCGCGGTGGCGGAGCCGGGCTTCGCGGCGGCTTCCGCCGCCGCGGTGGCCTCCTGACCGAGGCCGGCGGCCGTGGGGGCCTGGACACCCTTGCCCAGAGCGTCCCCGGGTTCGAGGAGCCTCTTCCCCTGATCCGCGTTCTCGGCCACCGCCTTGAGGCGCTCACTCCTCTTCTCCGCGGCGGCTTCCGCCCTCTCCTCCGCGGCGCGTGCCTCCTCGGCCGCGCGAGCTTCTTCCTGGGCGGCGCGTGCGGCTTCGGCGACGCGTGCCGCTTCCCTTTCGGCGGCGATACGCGCGGTTTCCGCGGCGCGTGCGGCTTCTTCGGCGGCGATACGCGCTTCTTCGGCGGTGCGTGCCTCTTCGGCCGCGCGAGCTTCTTCCTCGGCGATGCGCGCTGCCTCCGCGGCGCGGGCGGCTTCTTCGGCGGCGATACGCGCTTCTTCGGCGATGCGCGCCTCCTCCGCCGCGCGTGCCTCTTCCTGGGCGACGCGTGCGGCTTCCGCGGCGCGCGCCGCTTCCTCTTCGGCGATCCGTGCGGCCTCCGAGGCGCGTGCTTCCGCGGCGGCGCGTGCTTCGGTCCTGGACGTTTCGACGTGGTCCCGGAAGCGGGGGTCGACTTCCATGCCCCCGAGGCCGGAGTCCGAGCCGCGCCGGGTGCGGCCGGCCGTGGCGGACCGGGCGCCGGGGGCCGAGCCACTTCGGGGGCGCCCGGTCGGGGTGATGCGGGGTTCCGCGGTGATCTCGGGTGTCGCGACGCGTTCCGGCGGGGCGACGGTCTCCGCGGTGGCCTCGGGTGTGGCGACGCGTTCCGGGCTGCCGGTGGTGTGCCGGACCTCGGCGTACGAGTCACGCCGGGCGCGTTTGCGGGCGCCGGTGGTGTGCGGGGCTTCGGAGTCCGAGTCGCGTCGGGCGCGTTTCCGAGTACGGGCGGCCGGGGTTTCCGTGACGGCCTCGGGCGTCACAGCGCGTTCCGGGCCGGCCGGCCCGGGCGTTTCGGCGCGGTCCCACACGGAGGGGTCGAGTTCCACGGTGCCCGGGACGCCGGACACCGAGCCGCCTCGGGCGCGGCCGGCCGGGGCACGCCGGGCGCCGGGGGCCGAGCTGGGTCTCGCGGTGTCGGTCTCCGGGGTCCGTTCCAGAGTCCTGCCCCTGGCGCGTTGCACCGTGGCGGCCGCCGCACGGTTGCCGGCGCTGGACTGGAGCCTGAGGAGGGCCTGTTCCGTCGAGGTCCCGGACCCGGAAGGACTCCCCGTCCGGCTTCCCTCCCGACGCTCCCGCGCCGCTGTCAGAGCGGCCACGGACGGCTGTTCGGAGGTGCGGTGGACAGGGGCGCTCATGGACATACCTCTCCAGCTGCCGGACCGGGCGAGGCGAAGGTAGCCAGGCGGGGCTAACGGGAGGGGTGTGGTGGTGGAACTCCTCGTGGCTGCTGTGGGAAGCGTTGTGTGGAGGCAGGCGGGGTGAGGTACGCCTACCGAGCCGACCGCTCCGCGTACGGGCCACCGACGTGATCGTCGGGCCGTACGCGGGAAGCGTGCCCGGGAACAGACGTCGGCGTGGGCCCGGAACGGAGGAGGGAGACCGTTCCCAGGGCACCCGACCCGACCGGGCACAGAATGTCGGGTCCGGCATGGCGGGTGCTGCCTAGCGTGGTGATCGTCAAGAGGAAGGGGACCGGGCGTGCTGGAACGGCTGAACCAGGCGATGGAGCACATCGAGGGCCATCTCGACCAGGACCTCGAGGTGGCGGAGCTGGCACGCGTCGCGGCCACTTCGGAGTACCACCTGCGCCGGATGTTCTCCGCGCTCGCGGGCATGCCGCTGTCGGAGTACGTCCGGCGCCGTCGGCTCACCCTCGCGGGCGCCGAAGTGCTCGCGGGGCGCGAGACGCTGCTGGAGATCGCCGTGCGCTACGGCTACGGCTACGGCTCCGGAGAGGCGTTCGCACGGGCGTTCCGTGCCATGCACGGCATCGGACCGGGCAACGCCCGGCGTACCGGCGCCGCACTCATCTCCCAGCCCCGGATGGCCTTCCGCCTCACCGTCGAAGGGAGCAGCAGCATGCGATACCGCGTCGTGGGCAAGGCGGACTTCGCCGTCGTCGGGCTCAAGACCCGGGTACCGCTGGTACACGTGGGCCTGAACCAGGCGATCATGGACTTTGTCCGCGGGATCGACCCGCAGACCCTGGAGCGCCTGGAGAAGCTGTCGGACCAGGAGCCGGACGGCGTCGTCCCGGTCTGCGACGACCTGGACCCCAGCCGCGCCGAAGGCACCGAACTCGACTACCACCACGGTGTGATCACCTCCGCGCCCGCTCCCGAGGGCATGACCACGTTGGCCGTCCCGGCCGGCACCTGGGCGGTCTTCACCACCTCCGGGCCGGCACCGCAGGCCATCCAAGAGCTGTGGCGGGACGTCTTCACCGAGTGGTTCCCGTCGCACCCGCACCCGCACCCGCACCGGCCCCGAGATCCTGCGCACCCGACTGTCGCCGGACAAGACCGAGGCCGACGCCGAACTGTGGCTCCCGGTGGAGCCCGAGCACGGCTGAACAGGGCAGCAAGCCCCTCGGGCAGGCGTGTGCAAGCGCTTCGGTCGGCCCTTCCGGCCGACCGAAGCGCTCACCACACCGGAAGCAAGAAACGAGCGTCCGGACACACCACCCACCGTGCCGGGCCTGCACGACGTTCTTCGCGCCGTACCGAGGCCGTCAGCATCTGCGGGTGAACAGCCCGGACGGCTTGACGACCTCGACTCCGGTCGGTGGCCGACGCCGCAACCCTGCATAGTTGTAGGTACCCCAACGCCTCTGTTCCGGGCGACAGTCGGTGTGTACGTCTGGTGCACCGATCAAGGGAGATCATTCTCATGGGCAAGCGCGTTTCCACTGTCCTCGGCACTCTCGCAGCATCCTTCATGCTCGCCACCGTCACCCCCTCCTCCGCATGGGCGGCGGACAACATCCTCGAAGACGAGCGGGAGCGGGGGTGGTTCATGTACAGCCGGTCGTGCGGCTCCGTCTACTCGCTCGAACTCACCACGACGAGGGCCGTCGGTATCAAGCACAACAGCGGCTGCGCGGGGCACGTCTGGGTGCGCATGTACGGGGACAGCTGGGGAGACTGGCGCCACGACTCCAGGGAAAAGACCCTCACCAGTCCCAGGGGCAAGTTCAAGAAGGCCCTGATCAAGGGGTGCGCCGACTGCCACGCGTACACGGTGTACCCGAAGAACTGAACCGGCCGAAGTCGAAGGCATACGGCAGCGCGGCGGCGGTCTCCGAGACGGTTCGGCTCATCGCGGCGTTGAACTCCGAGGACAACTCGGGTTGCCGGGCGAGGTGGCTGAAGAAGTCGGTGCCGAAGACGGTGTCGAACGCGATCTCGCCGGTGCGCACGCTGTCGTCCAGGTGCTCCCAGGCGCGTACTATCGCGGGCTCGGTGAACATCCGCACGAACGACGTGAGCGAGTCGGGACCGCCCGGGTCGAGGAGCGCGCCCGCGGGGGTCACCGAGAAGAAGCCGGGCGTGTGTTCCTTCAGCGGACCGAGGCCGGCCAGGGCGCGCAGCAGCCGCGTCATGGGCTGAGGTTCGGCTCCGGCCTCGGCGGCCACCTCGGCGGCACAGCGCGGCGTATCGCCGACCAGATCCATCACCCTCAACCGGACCGCCGCGCGCAGGGTCTGCGCGGCCATGCTCCCGAACGCGAGCCGGACGATCAGTTCGCGGTCGGCCGTCCCCGCTGCTCGGACATCGGTGTTCGTCACAGGTGTCACAGGTGCTTCCCGTCCTTGGTGTGGTGGTACGTGCGTGAACCGGCGCGGGCACGTGCGCGTGGCCGGTCTCCTTGATGGGGGCGTGGGCCGCTAATCGGCAGACGTGGTCCGGTCGGCCAGAGCACCCGGCGTGCACCCGGCGAGGGCCAGTACGTCGCGATGAAGATGGGGCTGGTCGACGTATCCGCACGCCAGGGCGACACTGCTGGCGCTCTCACCCGCGCGAAGTGCTCGGGCGGCGTGGTCGAAGCGGACCAGTATGGCGGCACGCTTGGGGGTGAGGCCGAGCTCGGCACTGAACCTGGACCGCAGCCGCTTGAGGCTCCATCCGCAGGACGCGGCGAGGTCACCGACCCGTACCCGGCCCCCGACGGGCCACGATGGTGTCCCAGGCGGCGGCTACCTCCGGCGACATCGCCGGTGCCTGCGCGGCCCGCTTCGCGAGGAACTCGTCCGTCAGCGCGAGGCGTTCCGACCACTTTGCGTTTCGGTCAGCCGCTCGCGGAGGCGTCGTTCCTGCGGCCCCCACAGGTCCTTGAGACCGGTGACGGACCCGTCCAGTTCGCGCGGAGGGACGCCCAGCAGCGCATGGGCGGCCCGGGGTGACAAGCACACTTCGACGCACTCGACGCGCTCACCGCGGATGCGGGCCGGGCCGGGCCGGGCGACAACGCGGCGACGAGGCTCGCCATGGGTCGGCGTCCAGCGGCACTCTCCACCGTCAACGGGTCGCCCCCGAACCCGATGACGACGACCACGGCAGGCTGAGGGAGCACCTGCATGTCCAGCCCGGCGGCGGCACGGTCACGGAACCCGGCCATCCGGACCCCGTCGAGGGACGCGCCACCGAGCGGACGGGCGACCTCCCAGCCGTCCTCGGCATCGCGATCCATGCGAGCAACCCCCACTTCGTGTCTGCGCACGCACCTACCGTCGCCGACTTCAAGGGCCTTGTCTTGGACGAAAGCGCCGTGGGTCCGTCCAGCGGATCAGACGGTCCTGGTCGGCCGAGCGACCACGGCGAAACGCCCCCAGGAGTGAACAATCCGTGCCGGACCGCTCCGTCGCCGGCCACTCCTTCGGATGAAGGCAGGCCCCTTTCGTCCTCGCCGCGGTGCGCCGCGTAGACGAGGCGGGCGCCGCTTCCCTGCGGGGTCTGAACGTTTCGCCGCTCGCCCGGTGCCGTGGGCGGTGCCCGCAACAGGTTGGTCCGACGCGCCGACCACGTCGTTACGATCTGCGCCTCCGCAGGCCAAGGCAACCACGTATGCCGTAATGCAGGCTCATGACCTGCTGCTATGCCGTCATGCAGTGACGTGGACGCCCGTCTGTTCGTACGACGACCGGGAGGGTACGCGCACGCATGACGCACGAGCGAGAGAGCCGGCATCCGCAACGACCGGGGGAGCGGCTGGCGCGACTGCTCCGGCGCTGGTGGGAGGAGGCAGGTGGCTCCACCGACGGCAGGCGTCCCACACAGCAGGCACTGGCCGCGCGCCTCGGCATCGACCAGACGACACTCTCGCGCTATCTGAACCCGAAACACAGCTCGACCGCACCCCCGAGGATCGTGGAGGCCCTGCACACCCACCTGCGGGCACCGGCGACGGAACTGGACCTGGCGAGGTCGCTGTCCAGGGCCGCCCTGGAGGAGAACAGCCGGCAACGCCCGGCCGACCCCGACGCCACGTACGCCCCCGGCGCCGTCACCACCGTCGGCGCCACCACCGGCACCACCAGGACCACCGGCACCACTGACGGACCGGCCGACCGCGGCCCCTTGTTCCGACGGGCCCGCCCCTTCCTGGCGCTCGCGGTCACGGCAGTCCTGTCCTTCGCCGCCGGGCTGTACGCCGACGAGCGGACCGCCCCCACCGGCCGGGACGCCACCGAGGTCAAGGAGCAGGCGGCCGCGGCGGGTGGTGGCGCCGTGGACCAGGCACGGGAGAAGTGGCCGCTGCTGTACATGAAGAAGGAGGCCGCGGACGAGTACTCGTGGGGGCGCGCCCTGCAGAACCTGCTGAAGGCGCACGGCTACGACCTGCGGGCCGACGGCCTGTTCGGGGAGAAGACCCACCAGGCGGTCATGGACTTCCAGCAGAAGAAGCATCTCCCGGCCGACGGCAAGGTGGGGAACCGTACCTGGCCGGAGCTGGTGAAGCAGGTCGAGCCCGGTTCCACGGGCCCGGCGGTGCGGGCCGTACAGGACCTCCTGAACAACGTGGGCCTGGGAGCCACCGCGGTCTCGGGGGAGTTCACGGCGGCGACCGCCGCGGACCTTCAGCTGTTCCAGCGCACCCATCGTCTGCGGGTGACCGGAAAGACGGACCGGGCGACCTGGCTCGCCCTGCTCGTCAATCAGCGCCCACCCGTCAGCGCACCGGATTACCAACGCCCCGCGAGCCGTTCGCCCGTACCCCTTGCATGACCTTTCCGCGCACCGCATAGCCACAGGTCGCTGCCCCGCCATGCACGGTGCATGAATGCACATGGGAAAGCCTCGCCCATCGCGTTCGCCGGCCGATTCCACTGGCCATGCTGATGTCGCGACCGGCGCTCCCGGGCCTCGCCCCCTCGACTCATCGACGGGGACACCCGGGAACGGAAGACAGCGCGTCGGTCCCGTTCCCGCCGATCTTCTCCGAAGGAGTACCTCCATGTCCGTAGTCCGCAAGACCATCACGTCCGCGCTGTCCGCCGTCCTGCTCGCCGGTGGACTCGCTCTCGGCGTCGCCGCTCCGGCGAGCGCGGCCACCTGTCCGTCGTCCGCGTCCCCCAAGATCGGCGGAGCGGAGGCCAGCTGGACGCTGCGTTGCTCGGGCGGCAAGGTCACGGTGTCCGGCTGGGTCGAGGACACCCGCATGGACGGCAAGTGCGCCGTGGTCCGCATCGTGGGTGGCAACGGCGTGACCAAGCAGGCCAAGGCCTGCAACTCCGGCGTACGCAAGCAGTTCTCCCACAGCTTCGCCGGAGTGAAGAAGGCCGAGGCGCGACTGGCCCTCGTCTGACGACGCGGGACGGTTTCGCGGGGGTGGGCCGCGTGGCCCACCCCCGCGTGCCACCCGCGCCGGAGTACTCCATCGCGCGCTGTTCGCCGCCATGTGGCGGCCCGCCGAACAACTCGCTCGAGTATCCACGGACCTCTGAAAACCTGAGCCGACGAAAGCGCGCCACGACGGTGGGAGAGCCGGGCGGTCGCCCGTCACGTGTGTCTCGCTCAGCCCCGTACCGGTATCAGCCACGCCTCCTTGATGACGGCGCGTGGCCGCGACGGCCCGGCGGCCGGACGCGGCGGCCCGGCGAGTGGCCAGGGGCGGAGGTACGGCGGGTCACTTCACCTATGAAGACGGGTGATGGTGGACACGTCGCTGACGTGCGGGAACAGGACAGAGGAATTGCGAACCTGGATAGAATTATGCAACTCTGAATAGATGGCTTATGCTGGCAGCACTGAAGCCTTCCGTGTCAGTACTGGAACATGTGAGTCAGTGCTGCAGGCCTTCTATTCACCCTTGGGAGTACTCTGTGCGTGCGGCCCGGCGAGTGACCCGGATCGAGACCGTGAACAAGGGGACGGGCGAGGTGAACGACTTCACCGTCCACACATCGGTCTCAGCCGCTCATGCCCTCTGGTTCAGGGGAGGAGGCTTCACCACGATGGGATACGCGGCCCATAACGCCCTCGCTGACGCCGACCTCAGCGTCAGCGCGTACAAGCTGTTCCACAAGATGTGCGCCCTCCAGAACCGCAAGGACCACGGCCTCGTCCTCGTCGAGAGCCAGGTGAGGTTCGCCGAGCAGGTGGGCATGTCGCAGGCCTCTGTCTCGCGCGGCCTCAAGCAGCTCGCCGCCCACGGTTTCATCTACCGCGAGGGCCGCAACTGGCGCATCCGGCCGGACTTCGTCTTCAACGGCAACGGCTCGGCCCAGGGGCAGGCCATGCAGAACATCCCTGCCGACACCCCCGACCCGTACGCCGGCGGGCGTACCGGCCTGACCGTCGTCGAGGGCGGGAACGAGGGTCAGACCGACGGCCAGGTATGACGCCTACGGGTCGGTGCGGACGGCACCGGGCGCTGCCGTGAAACCTAGGTCGACAGAACTACTCGGAGGCGCCGGTGTACACGTATGCCACTGCGAGCCCCGGTGCGTCGCCCGTCGGCTCGATCCTGGTCTGCGTATCTCTGGACCGTCCTGGCGGCGAGGCCCGAGAGGCAGACCGAGACGGGGCGCCACCTCCAGTTCCTGCCGTGAGGCTTCCAATGCTTGCTCCGCGCCGAGATCCGCCGCTCGCAGGTTGCCGCTCGTCGGGGGCTCTGTCGGCGCTCCGCTCCCTCAGTGAGCCTCTGGCCACCCCTGCTCTGTCGCGTGTGTGAAGGAAAGCCAGGCCTGGACCCCAAGACCCGCGACCAACGCGTCGCCGACCTTCGTGTCGCGTACGAACACCACGTCGCCGACACGGGCACACTCCACGCATTCGCCCCCCGCGCCATTGCTGTAGGAGGACTTGGTCCATGTGCGTGGCGGCTCGGAGCCGTCGAGGCTGTTGTTCACCGTGTGTGTTCCTTCACAACGCTCTTGATCAACTGAATGGTCCGCCGCGGACTCAAGGCCGAGGCCCGCAACTCGTCGAACGCCCGGTTGTACTCCCGGACATGAGGTTCGCCCTCCAAGTACATCGCATCGGTGATGCCGTCGCGATACACGATGTCCGGGTCTTCCGGATCGGGGAACCCCAGCATGGTGAACGGCCCCGTAGTGGGGCAGGTACCGGCATCGAAGGGAAGCATCTGAAGCGTCACGCTGGGTTGTTCCATGGCCTCCAGTATGTGTTCCAGTTGGGCACGCATCAGTTGCTGATCACCGATGACTCGGCGCACGGCGCCCTCGCTCACGATGAACCAGCAGTCCGGAGACCCGGGGCCGCTGAGTATCGCCTGACGCTCCATCCGCACTCGTACAGCGCGGTCGATGTCCTCTGGGGGCATGTAGGAGCCGCAGGTGTGGAGCTCGCGGGAGTAGGACTCGATCTGCAGGAGCCCGGGCAGGACTTCGCACTGGTACTGCCGGAGCGTCGACGCGTCCTGCTCGAGGCCGATGTAGATGGAGAACCACTCGGGCACCCCCGACCCGTGGACCTGCCACCAGCCACGAGTCTTCGCCTGCCTGGCCAGTGACTTGAGGAACTCCCGCAGCTCGTCGGTGGTCTCGTAGAAGCGGCACAGCGCTTCCACGTCGGAGGGCTGGACTCGCCCACTGCCGGTCTCCATGCGGTTGACCTTGGAACCGCTCCAGTCGAGAGCCGCTCCCACCTGGGCGCAGGTCAGTGCATTCTTCTCCCGCAACTTCTTCAGCTCGATGGAGAGGCGACGGCGGCGTGCCGTCGGTGATCCGGCCATCTGATGGGCCCCCTTCGTCCGAACGGCGTTCAGTCTCTGTGCCAAGGGATACATCCGCCAATCACCCGAAGGTGGGATTCTCTCCGTGCACATTGCATAGCGGGATGCGCGCCGGCCATGCTGGCAAGCAGGACGACCGGTGCGGGACCGGTGCGGCGCTCTGGCGTCTGCCTCGGGCCCACGAGTGTGGGAGGTCGGGAGTGATCCCAACTGCATGCATGACGCAGCCGTCGTGGGTTGTGGAATTCGCGGCACTGGAGGAGGAGGTGGCGACCCTACGACGCCACGTGCGGGCGTACCTCGGAGCATGGGGGCTGCGGGACCTCGTGGACGAGGCACAGCTCTGCGTGAGCGAACTCGTGGCCAATGTCATCACTCACGTGGGTGTCGGTACACCGACGACGCTGGCGGTGCGGCTGAACGGCACCTTCCTGCGCATCGAGGTCCACGACCCCGACATCCGAGCCCTGCCCACGCTTGTGGCCGCGGACGTCGAGTCGGAAGGGGGCCGGGGAATGGCGCTGGTCGGGGCGGTCACGGACCGGTGGGGCGTGCAGCTCGGTGCGGACCGGAAGGTCACCTGGTGCGAACTCGCCACGGGGTTCCCGCCGGTGAGTGGCCACGACGGCTGTCTCAGGATGACCCGGGTCGAGGCGGTGATCGGGTTCTACGGCGCCCATGGATCCCAGCCCGGACCACGGTCCGGGAGACTCGGCATCACCGAGGGGGAGGAGGCGGCTCTCCGTGATCACCGACCTCCTCCACTGGCTGAGCGCCCACGGCCATGACGCCGACGATGTGCTGGACCGTGCCCAGGTGCGGTTCGAGGCCGAGGGCTTCGCGGTACGCCGGTGAGTCGAGGCGCCAAGCGTCAGCCTTCGGCGAGGGGCGCGAAGAACCCCAGGGCGGGTTCGTCGGGCGTGCCCACCAGCAGCGCGCGGTCGAGCAGGATGTTGTTGTGCTCGCAGCTCGTCTCCGGGAGCATCACGCAGGCGTGACAGGCAGCGAGGTTCGTGCCGGTCGAGCCGGCCGCCTCGGCCTCCATGCACAGTGGGTCGGAGGAGCACCACTCGGCCCGGCGGATCGCTGAACGCACCGCGCGGTCGAGGGGCTCCGGTTCGCCCTGGGCGACGAGACCGCCGAGACTGCCCGCCGAATCGCTCGTCGCCGTGTAGACGAGCACCCCGGCCATGTCGTCCGCGGCGTACAAGCGCTCGCGCAAGGAGGCGGACGGGTAGCCCGCCTCCAGGCTCCACTCGTTGATGAGCACGTGGGCAAAGGTGTGCAACAGCACCATGCGAGGCGTCGCCGGGGACGCCACGGCTTGGCTCGGGTCGTCGGCCCGCTGCTCGAGCAACCGTTGGTGAGCGGTACGCATGCGCTCGACCCGGGCCGCCACGGCCGGCGCCTTCTCCCAGGCGTCCAGGCGGCTCTCGTCCAGGCGCAGGAAGACCCCCTCGCCCCGGACCTCCATGGCGGGTAGCCAGTGCAGCGGCTTCTGGGAGAGGGGCATCTCCTTCGGGTCGGTCGTCGACTCGGCGTCGAGGAGACGGGTGAACGCCTTCAGGGCCCGCACTTCGCGAAGCTTCTTGACGAGCATCGGGCCGGTGATCCCGAGTGGCTGGAGCACGCTTGGATCACCGAGTGGTGTTTCGCAAACGAACTGGTCATCACGGGACTGCTCGCTCTCGTCGTTGCCCGAGCGTAGGCGCTCGTACTCCTTGTTGCGCAGAGCGCGGTAGCGGTGGTCGAAGGTGGGTGCCGTCTCGCCGTCCGGGTCCTCCTCGCGTTCCGCGTCGAGCAGAGTCAGGATTTCTTCCAGGGGGAGGGGCCACTTCTCGTCACCGAAGACGGCATCGAGATAGCCCTCGATGCGAGCGGGGTTGTCGTACTTCCTCAGCTTGGCCCAGTGTTCGGCGAGCGGATCCGCGCGGCCGCTGCTCCACGGGGGGATGGAGAGCGCCGACTTCAGCACCGGTTGCCACACCGACGAGGAACCGCGCTGCAGGGTGCGCAACGGGAGACCGCACCCCGCCGGGTCCGCGGCGGAGACGCCGAGCCACGGGCGGGCGCCTCGGCAGGTGAGGCGCAGGTCCTTCAGCGCGTTCCTACGGAAGGAACCTTCCATCGATACCTCGGGCACCTGACCGCAGGTGCAGGAGATGACGATGGAGCGGAGCGAGGAGGTGCGTCCGGTCGTGCGCATCCTCAGCTTGCCGCCGCACTTTCCGATCCTCGTGGCATCACGGTCGGGCGAGCGGTGCACCCACTGCCAGTAGGGGAACTCGTCGAGGTGCCCGTCCTCGCAGGCGACGACGAAACGGGAGGGGACGAGGTCCACCTCGCACGTGCCACAGACGCTTCGACCGGCGGGCGGAGAAAAGTCTCGGTGGGGCTGCAGGTCGTTGCACTCCGGACACGAGTGCATCAAGGGGAAGCGGCGGACCCGAAGGCCGTCCTTGCTGGTGTCGTCGGATGCCGGCGACAGCCGGAAGTAGTAGACATCGAGCAGTCGGGCCAGTCGCTGCTCATAGACGACGGGTGACTCGTCCTGGCTCCAGCTCTGGTCGGCCTCGTCCAAGCCCGAGACGACGAAGGACTCGTGGTCGACGGCGATGAGCGACCCGACGCCGTACGTACTGATCGCCTGGGCCCGGCGGATCTCGCCGCGGCGGGGGAGGCTGAGGGCCGGGGTAGTGCCGTTCGCCGCAGACCGACGGCGGCGGGCGGTGGGCGGGGTCATCGGTTTCCTTCCAGGAAAAGAGCAGACTCGGCGTCGACGTCGCGCAGGCTCCACAGGGTGGGCCACGCCTTGCGGTCCTTGGAGTCGTCGTACGACTTCAGGATCGAAGGGGCACGGTTGCCCCGCCTCGGTTCGAAAAGCAACCCTCCCTGGGCATCGGCAACCTTGCACCACCAGTCGACGAACTCGTCGAAGCCCTGCTCCACGGCCTCGGCCTCAGAGGGAGTGACCGCGCGGGCGCGGTCCAGGAGAAGGGCCCTGATGTCGCCCCGAAGGATGTGCTCGTACGACTCGACCTGACCGGCGCCCTCGTTCGGGCGGGCGGCCGGGATCAGGATGCGGGCGAGGGCGACGATCACCGCGTGCAGTCCTCGTTCACGCGCGCGGGCGGAGAACGGGGTCACGGAGGTGGACTCGACCTCCCGGTAGAGGGCCGAGTGGTAGTGCTGGAAGTTCTCGTAGTGCGAACGGTCGCGGGCTCGCGCCGAGTTGAGCATGACGGCGACCAGGCCGGGATGGGCGCGGCCGACGCGGCTCGTGGCCTGGATGTACTCGGCGGTCGTCTGCGGTTGGCCCATCACGGCCATCAACCCGAGCCGGTCCACGTCCACGCCCACCGCGATCATGTTGGTGGCGAGCAGGACGTCCACGGTGTCCTCGTCCGGGAGTCTCTTCTCGATGCCCTTGAGGCGCGTGGGGATCTCGCTGGCGTCGATCCGGCTGGTCAGCTCCGAGTAGTTGGCCACCGAGCGCACGGCCACGCCTTCGCGGTCGGCGAGCAGCTCGAGATAGGCCACCACGTCGTCGTGGACCTGGAGTTCGGCCGCCGACAGCAGCCGCAGGCTGTTGAAGTAGCCGATGAGGCTCCAGTAGGCGTCGCGCACCTTGTCGTCGGTGTCCGCGTGCAGGGCCCGATGCAGCAACGTGGCGTACGTGCGGATCAACAGTGTCGACTGACTGGTGCCGGGAGCCAGGAGGCCGACGTATCGGCGGCTGGCCTTTTCCTCGGGCGGGGTCTCCACGGCGAACCACGAGTCGCGGGAGTCCAGGCCGGCGGGCGGGAACTGCCGTACATCGCGGGCGAAGAGGTGGCGGCCTTGGTCGGCGGCACGGCGGATGGTCGCTGTGGAGGCGATCACCTTGGGCCGGTCCGCCAGCGCGTCGACAGCGGTCTCGTAAAGGCCGGTGAGGGTCCCCAGGGGGCCGGAGATCAGGTGGAGCTCGTCCTGGACGATCAGCTCCGGGGGAGGGGTGCCGTCGCTTGGGTCGTCCCGGTTGAACAGCGCGGAGGTAGCGGGACGCCACGGCATCGAGGCGAACTTGTCGACGGTGGCGATCACCAACGTCGGACGCGCGTCGTACACCGCCTCGTCGATCAGATGGACGGGGAGGCCGCCGGAGAAGGCGCAGTCCGCGCCGGGGCAGCGGACGTGCATCCGCTTGGCGTCCTCGTCGACCTCGTAGTCCCGGGCGTCGAGCCGGGTCCCGCACCAGGGGCAGGCGTGCAGCTGGACGGGGTTCTCGGTGGCGAGACGCTTGTCGAGGTCGGCGCGCAGCTCGTCGAGCCTGCCGGCGGCCTCGGCCAGCGTGTTCGGGGTGGCAGAGCGTCCCACCCACATGCCGACGGAGAACGGCTCGTCGCCCAGCTCGGGCGTGAGACGCCTCATGTGCTCCATGGCGCAGAGCAGGATCGCCGCACGCTCGAACTGCTGAAGGGTGAGCAGCCGCAGTGTGTAGCGCATGAGGACGGTGACACCGCCGCCGTTCGCGCCCTTGCGGATGCGGCGCAGGAAGGACGTCAGGGCGATCAGACCGAGGTAGGCCTCGGTCTTGCCACCACCGGTGGGGAACCAGAGCAGGTCGGAGATCTTCCGGTCGTCGTGCTCGGGGTCGTCGATGCCGGCCATGCAGAGCAGCAGGAAGGCGATCTGGAAGGGGCGCCAACGGCCGGCGGACGGATCGGGGCTGCTGACGCGTCCGCCCTTCACCCAGGTGCTGCGGGCACGCTGGTCGGCCATGGCACGGTTGGCGAGCCGGAACGCCCGCATAAGGTCGGGCTTGGTCCGCAGCAGCTCGATGCCCTCGCGGATCCGGCCGAGCGCCTCGCGACAGGCGTCGACCTGATCCCGCGAGGGCGGTTCGTGGGGGCCGCCCGCCAGAGCGTCGGCTTCCGTCGACTTGCGGGCGATCCAGTCCTCATAGCCCGTGGCCAGTGCCTCCAGGGCGGTCAGCACCTCGGCGTCGGACTTCTCGGCCAGGCCCAGCATCGAGAGTGACGAGCTGTCGATCTCCGGGTTGGAGTCGGTCAGCAACACCTCCACGCTGGGTACGAAGTCGCTGCGCACCTCGGGGACGGCGGCCTTGCGGGTGTCGGTCATGCCGATCGGCGACGGAACCCAGTCCCAGGCGGCGGCACAGCCGTGGCCGATGGCGAAGGTCGGGGCGTGGCGGTGCAGCAGCCGACTGGTGGCGATCTCCGGGTCGTGTGCGGCGGCCGGGGCGGGGCGCTCGACGAAGGCGCTCGTGCCGTCGGCGGCCCAGACCACCAAGCCGCACTGGAACAGGGCGAAGGCGTCCTGGAGATCCCGCTCACCGACCTTCTGCCGGTTGATCAGCGTGACCGTGACGGTGACCGTGCCGCTGACCGGATCGGGTCGGCGGACGATGACGTGCAGGGCGGCCTTGTCCGGCACCAGCTCGATCAGCTCGCCCGGGGTCGGAGCGGTCACGTCGACGGTCTTCTCGGGGAGCTGGAGCTCCTTGCGCCGCCACCGCTCCCGCTGCTCCGCGACGGTCCGGGCCTCGGCGCGGCGGGCCGGGACCGGGTTGCCGTCGGCGTCGGTGGGCTCGTAGACCGCCGCGCGCGTCGAGATCACGATCTCTTCGCTTATGGCCGGGTCGACCGCGAAGGTCAGGCCCATGGAGGACGGACGCTTGTCGCCCGAGACACCGGCTTCCTGCGCGGCACCGGACTCCTCAGCGTCCTCCCGGGCGAGGACAGGCACCGCGTCCAGGCCGTCCTGCTCGGCGGCGTTCTCCGACCTCCGCTCCCGCGAGGCACGGGGATACAGCACGCCCGTCAGGTAGCGGTCGATCGGCGCGTCCTCGGCGAGGACCTCGTCCCGGTCCTCCGGTGTCGCTTCCTCGGCGGGGCCGAAGAGTTCCCTGCGCAGTCCCACGAGGAGTTCCTCGTCCCGCACCCGATAGTGCTCGGAGTGCCGACCTGCCACGTGCGTCATGCGCCCTGCTCCTCTTCGTTGTCAGCCCGTCGAAACATGCCGATGCCGGTGATCCGAGGCACGGTCCACACACCTCGGTCGCCCAGGCCGGCGTTGGCACCGGCCGCGACACTGCCCGTCACCGTCTCCAAGGTGTCGATCCGCAGGCCGCGGATCTCGTCGGGCCACCACGGGTCCCAGGTCCGGCTCACCTTCTGCACCCGGAACAGCTCCTGCCGGAACCGCTCCGACGCCTCGCCTATCTCCCGTCCCCGGTGCAGCAGGGCGTACGGCGGGCTCTGGGCCTCGCCCGCCGGAAGATCGTGACGCTTGCGCAGCAGCACTTCCTGGCCGGGACCGACCTCGCGCAAAAGGTAGGCCTGGGTCGCCACGGCGTCCGCCGCGTGCCCGGGCGGGTTGTCCCGGCACACGTCGCCGGCCTCGGCCACCACGCCGAACCTGTCGTACGACCGCCATCCGCCGACGAACCGCCGACCGGTCTTGCGGTTCCCCGCCCTCTTGACGATCGGCAATTCGGGGGAGCGGACGTGATAGAGGTCCTGTCGGACACGGGTCATCGCTACGTACAGGGCGCGGGCCTCAGCGGGAAGGTCCGCCTCCGTGCCGTGCTGCTTCTGGAGTTCGGCGACAGTCGGCGGAGTCAGGACGATCACCCGGTCGAACTCCAGCCCCTTGGCCCGGTGCACGGTGGAGACGACGATCCGCGCGGTCTCCGGGTCGGCCGCCTCGTCGGGGAAACGACCGTCGGCGACCAGGCGGCGCAGCCGGTCCAGGTCGAGTGCGGTGCGCCCGGGCGAGCGGGTCGCGCGTCGCAGCACCGTCCACAAGGCACCCGCGTTCGGCTCGTGGGCCAGCGGGATCTGTTCCAGCAGCGAACGGAACCGGTCCTCGGGCAGACCGGTGGCCTCGGTACGGCGCAGCAGCTCGGCCACCCAGTGGGGCACCGGCCGCTCCTCGAGAGGGCGGCGCAGCCGGTGTCCGATGCCGTTCTCGTGGAGCAGTCGGGAGACCACCAGGGCCTGTCGGTTGTCGCGGGTGAGGATGGCGCAGGTGTCGTCGAGGTCCCGCAGACCCTGCAGCGTGTACTCGTCGGTGAGGTCGGCCAGTGTGTTCACCGGGGCCACGAGGAGGTCGCGCAGTTCCTCGTAGAGCGTGGCGGCCTCGTCCGCGTCCCGGACCTGCTGGAGCCGAGGGCCGTGCGACAGCGCGATGCGTGCCTCCGGTGTGACGGCCCGGAAGTTCTCGGTGAGGTGCAGTTCCACCAGGTCGTCGGGGTACGAGCTGCGCAACCACTCGAAGAACCGACCGGTCTCGTCGTTGCGTTCGGCAGGGTCCTCGATCTGGAAGCCGTACACGGACTGGGCCGCGTCACCGACCACGGTGAAACCGCAGGTGTCCTGGTACCGGTCGAGCAGCGCCTCCACCAGTTCCCGACGATCTCCCAGCAGGTCCTGCACCTCGTCGATCACCACGTGGGACGGCGGGATCGAGTCACCGGACTCCAGCACGCCCTCCTCGACGGCCTCCGTGGCGGCTCTGATCCGCTCGTCGAAGGACGTCGTGGCCCACTCCCGGTCCGGGTACGCCTGGACCAGGACGCCGTACGCCCAGGCGTCGAAGGTCTGGGCGCGCACTCGGCGCGCCCGGTCCCCGTGCCGGGTGATGCGCTCACGCAACTCCCGGGCGGCCGCCCGGGAGAAGGTGAGTACCAGGATGTCGGCCGCGTCCAGGGACTCCTCCGGGTCCTCGTGCCCGCACAGGGCGTCGAGCCGACGCACCAGTGTGTGCGTCTTCCCCGCGCCGGCCCCGGCGGTGACCAGGACCCGCGCGTCCCAGGGCTGCTCGACGACGGCCCGCTGCTCTGCGGTGAGCGGCGGACTGTCGAGGTAGACGTCGGTCACGTACGGCTCCAGAGGTGCTCGAACTGGGTGAAGGCCAGCGCGGTGTCGAAGTTGGCGATGTTGTCGTCGACGTTCAGGATCAGGCAGGTGTCCTTGCCGCCGTTCCTGGGGCCACGCAGGCCGCGACCGATCATCTGCTGGTACACGTTGGTGCTGTAGACCGGTCGGGCCACGACCACGGCCCGGGTCGCTGGTGCGTCGAACCCCTGGGTGAGAACACCGTAGTTGGTGAGCACACGGATGCGGCCGTTCCTGAAATTCTCGATCCGCGTCCGACGGTCCTGCGCACTGGTCGTCGAGTCCACGGCGGCGGACCGGACACCTCGGTCGTTGAGCATGGCCGCGAGATACTTGGCGTGGTCGACGGAGGTCGCGAAGAGCAGGATCGGCCAGTCCGGCGGCAGTGCGGCCACCGATTCGACGATGCGCAGACTTCGCTCGTGGTCGTCGGCGAGGCGTTGCTCGGCGGCGCGGGACAGCATCGCCATGCGATCGGCGTGGGTCTTCTCGTCCTGGCTCAGTTCGATCCGGCCACCCGTGAGCGTGCGGTGCTCGACCTGGGCGAGCATGCCCCACTCCTGCAGGTCGCGGTACGGGTCGCCGGAGGGGAACACGCCCTCGTCGAGCCGCCGGTTGCCGAAGCGGGTGATCAGCCGGCGGGTCTCGTCCTCGTTGGTGTTGCGGAACGGGGTGGCGGTCAGGCCGAGCAGATGCCGTTGCGTCTCGTACTGGGTCAGGCCCATCAGGCCGAGGATCTCCGTGTACCGCTTGGAGATCGCGGTGTGCGCCTCGTCCACGATCACCAGGGCGGGATCACGCAGCCACGCGTACTGGTCGGTGCTCAGGCACCGCTCCAGTTTCGCGTCCGTGGCGACCACCAGGTGGGGGTGGTCGACGACGTTGCCGACCTCGTTGCCGCCCCACAGCCGGCTGATGGTCAGCGGTCGCTCGGCGCCGACCTTTCCCCAGACGAACTTCCAGCTCTGCACCGCTTGTTCGCACAGTTCCTCGGTCTGCGCGATCCACAGCAGGGGGCCCTTGAGATCGCCGACCCGCTTCACCCACCGGATCACTGCCTCGGCTGTGACCCGTGTCTTGCCCGCGCCCGTGGGCAGGGACAGCATGCCGCGCTGCGGGGCGAGTCGGTCGAGCAGAGTGGAGATGTTCCGTACCAGGTCCTCCTGGTAGTCGTGCAGCCTGGGGAAGTCCCGAGGCCCTTCGACCGTCTCGAAGGGAGGCGGTGAGGGAGTCCTGGAACCGGCGAACGTCACAGGCAGGCGCAGATCGGAGACGAACGCGATGGCGGACGACGAACCTCCGTACCCCACAGGTGCGTTGGGGAAGCGGGCCTGAATGTCCCGGGCGTGCTGCTGGAGCACCCCGTCGCCGTGCGCGTTGAACGCCATCTGCGCGATGCGTCGCCCGGACGGCTCCACGCCGCCGGTGGCCTGCAGCTCGGCGTCCATCAGCCCCTCTGGCAGGCCGGCCCTGAGCGCCTCGGCACCGATCAGTAGTTCGAGCTGGGCCACGACGTCCTCGGCATCGCGCACGGCCTTCTGTGCCGCCTTCAGGGCGCTGTCCTTGACCATGCGGTCCTGCTGCTCCAGCACCGCGCGGCAGCCGGCCGCGCCAAGACCGAGGCCGAGCTCGCGGTCGATCAGCCGCAGCATCGGCTCGGGCTCCTGCGGCACACGGACCTTGACCGTGTTGTCCTGGCGTACGGAGTCCAGGGGAGAGGCGTGCGTGCCGTTGGGGGTACGTGTGACCTCCTCCAGTTCCGTGCACCGCTGCACCCTGCTGTTCCGGTTGCCGCTGTTCAGACGCTGCCGCAGGGCGGGGAACAGCTCGACGAGGAGGACGGGGTCACCCTCGGGCACCTCACGGGTCTCCCTGCTGATCACGTCGGCGTAGCGGAGCATGCCCCACTTCTCGACCATCAGCTCGGCATCCTCGGCGCTCGGCACGAGCAGCGCGGGGAGCTGCTCGGCACGCAGGGCCCGGTACTCGGTGGCGCCGACGGCGAGGGTGATCTCGTCGTCGGGGCGGGTGCCCCAGGTGTCACCGATCCGGCAGCGGGTGAGGGAGTCCTCGGGGAAGTCCGCCCCGAACCTGGTCAGCATCACGTAGGTGGCGCCGACGAAGGAGTCGTCCTCGCTGCGGGACACCTCGTCGAGGAGCGCGTCCCAGCGGTCGGCGGGAACCTCGTCGACGGTGATCGGCAACCGCAGCTTGCGGGCCTTCTCGGGAGAGATGTCGGCGACCGGCAGCACATCGCGGTAGGCGGCGAGCTGAGGGCCCACGGCCTCCGTCAGCGGCTTGATCCCCTGGGAGGTTGCGACCCTGCCGTACTTGCGCAGCATCCAGCGGATCGGGGAAGTCACCGCCTGCCGCGTGCCGGTCTGGGCGCCGAACTGACGCGTCCAGTTGTCCACCACGGCGTCGTCGGGCAGTGCCTTCAGGAAGGCTGCGCGGGACTCCTCGGACAGTGCGCGGAAGAGATGGAGAGGACCACCGACGGCGGCACCCTCGACCTTCATCCGGTTCAGCGCGGGGCGAGGGGCACGGCTGTCCAGAGAGCGCAGGTAGGACGCGTGGACGGCTGCTCGGTACTCCTCGAACCAGGGCTCGTCGGCCCGCGGTTGCACGCCGCCGGCCGGCCGCTCCCGCAGGCCGATCAGGGAGAAGAAGGACGTGTCGTCGGAGTGGAACGTCATGTCGACGGCAACGCTCGGGTCGCGCTCGGCGACGACCACGACGCCGGGCAGCATGCAGTCAGCGACCGACCGGAAGCGCTTGTCGACCGTCCGTACCCGGAGCGTCGTGCGCGGGTCGGGCACGCGCTCCAGGACCTTGTGGCCCAGTCGACGGATGCCGGCCTGGCGGAACAGCTCCCAGAAACGCTCCCAGTCGGACTCCCCGTAGTGGTCGAAGCCCTGGTCGAGGACGCTGGCGAACCGACCCTCGGCGTCGGCCTCACGGATGCCGAGGATGTTGAGTGCCTGAGCCAGCGACGGATCCTGGGCGAGCTCGTCGACGACGTACACCGTGGACTCGCGCAGCCCGTCCTGGTGCTCGGCCCGACGGAACACCTTGCCGTGCACGGGGGCGACCAACCCGTGCTCCTCGGTCAGCACGACGCGTGCCTTGCGGGCCTCGTCGGCGAAGGGGAGATCCTTCTTGACCATGTCGGCGAGGATGCGGACGGCCACCGACGACGCCTCGGCGGTGCCGCTCTCGACGAGGGCCTCCAGCCAGTCGCGGACCCCGGCCCGTTCCTGCCGTGCAGCGCCGAGGATGTGTTCGACCTTGCCGGAACGCAGGGCGTCCGCCTCGACGCTCGGGTGCAACCAGTCCGACGGGCGTCCCGGGCACTCGTGCCACATCCGCAACCACTGCGTCAGCTGCTTGGGATCCTTGACCAGGCGCGGGTGGACATGCAGTTGCTCGGGGACACGCAGGACGCCGTCCTGGTCGGGCAGCGAGGGGTTCGTGGCGGCGCGGGTCCAGATCTCCCGAGTCAGGAACTCGTCGGCCCAACTGATCGACTCCTTGACACGGCCGGGCAGCAGGGACAGATAGGCGGCGGGGTCCTCGGCCGGGGCCAGACCGGGGAGGGAATCGACGACCAGCTTCGCCGACACCCTGATCATCTCCTGGTTGAACGGGGAGGAGTCGAGCAGGTTCTGTCGGTCCTCGTTGGTCTTCCACGCCCCGTTGAGGACGCCGCTGAGCGACATCTCGTACTTGGTGGGGAAGAAGGACCAGAACTTGCCGCGTCCGCGTGAGCGAGGGCTGACGTACAGGCCGCTCTCGGAGTCCCGTTCCAGCGCCGGGACGGCCCAGGACAGGTCGAGCGCGACCCGGTTGTGCAGCTCTCCGGCGTCCGCGCGGGCCGCCGTACCCGGTTCGTGCGTGGTGGTGAACACGCGCCAATGTTCCGTGGAGAGAGCCTTCCCCGTGCGTTCCTCGGTCACGGTGTGCAGGTCACCGGCCTGCTGCCCGGTCAGCGTCCGGCGCAGGATGGGCCTGGGCCGGTGGTCCTCCAGTACGACCTCGGCGACGTGCGGCGAGAAGAGCTGGAACCCGACCGGGAACTCCTCGCGGGGTTCACCGTGGTCCTTGCCGCGATTGCCGTGCATGTCCTTGCCCAGCCGGTCGTCGGCCTTCGGGAGCAGCGGAAGCCGGACGACCGTGGTCGCCCAGGCCAACAGCTTGTCCAGTACGGGGTCACAGGCGCGTTCGGCGGGCATGTCGAGCGTACGGGCCATCCGCAGGACAGGGGCGTCGAACTCCGGGCCGTAGCGCTCCGTCACCCCGGGCACGGCCTTGATCTGCTCGTAGGTCCAGGCGCGGTCGAATCCGAAACTCCCGGTGCGGCTGAAGAATTCCGGCGCGTCGGTCACCACGAGGACCGACTTCACGCCGACCCCGAACCGTCCGATCTGCCCACCGCGCTTCTTCGACATGCTCATTCGAAGGATGGTCTCCGCCCCCTCCGGGGTGACCGGACTTCCTTCGTTGGCGCAGTACAGGTGGGTCTCCGTGAGGACCACATGAATGCGTCCTCCGGGTTCGTTCGCGATTTCGTCGGCCGCGTTCTGCACGAGCTCGAAGAGCTGACGGTCGCCGTATCCGCCCTGCGTGATACGACGCTCGCCATTGGCGTGCTCGGCGACTAGGCCGGGATCCACCGCATATGTCTGCAGAACGCGAGAGGATTGTTCGAGGACGGTTTCGATCACCGCTGAGGACGAGGACGACACGGTTGCAGCGCTCCTGATGTCGGAGGTGGGTGAGATTCTGGATGACGGGCCGGCTCGCCGGCTGGGTGCGAGCCGGCCCGTGATTCATCGCGCACCGATGGTCGGAGCGTCTGTCCGATGGGCGAGTGCGCAGGTCGCACAGGTGGAGTGCGCGAGGTCAGGCAGCAGGAGGGCTCTCGTCCGGCAGTACCGGTATCGTGTTGGGAAAGTCAGGAGAGCCCGCGAGGGCATCATCGTCCTCGGACGGGTCATGACGGCTCGGGAAGTCCGCGACTTCGACTTCGCTCACCACCCGCTGAACACCCAGCTCGTTTGTGCTGCGCTCCCGCTGAGAGAGCAGCAACGGAAAACAGTCGTCCTCGTTCATTGGGCCCCCACCCCTGTCGATCGATTCTCTGGAATTCGCGCAGGGGTGCAATCGGGTAACGCCCCATGAAGCGAACACTTCTTGCTGCGGGATTCACTCCCGCCGATCACGTTAGCGACTGGATCCCCCCGGTCGCCAGAGATTTTCAAAAACGTTTCCTCATGCGCTCGTCGAGTCTCTCCATCGAGTGCGTGAGGAGACACCACCTCCTATGCCGCCCGTTCCCCGGCAAAGCGGTTCACGAGCGAGTTGGCTTTTCCAACGTGTCGAATCTAGCGAGGTTTTGAGATGGCGGCAAGCCCCAATGTCCGTTCGCACGAAAGGAGTTGGAGACCTCCGTTTGTGTGGAGCGGGCAAATGCGGACAGAGGCAGCTAATGGCAATGAATCAGGCAGCCTGGTTGAGTCAGTCGTGACCCCTGAGCGGTTAACTATTGGTTGACATGATCGCGTTCGTCAACCTAGCCTCCCTTGTACGACCCGAGGAAGAACAGGTGACACGTGGAGACAGGTGAGGAGTTCGGGCCGTGGCTGGCCCGGCAGCTCAAGCTCGCGGGGAAGACACAGGCAGAACTGGCCAAGGAGCTCGGGCTTACCCGAGCCGCGGTCTCCGCGTGGATCGCCGGGCGGTCGACCCCACGCCCGACCGTCATGACGGACATCGCCAACGCGCTCGGCACGGACGTCGGCACGGTGCACACCCGCACCACCGACACCCAGGCCGGCCTCCCGGTCACCTGGTATCACCGCCCCGGTTACCCTGACGGCGGCCGTGACCTGGGCAACGCCGCGGCCTTCGCCTTCGACGCCGACGTCCAGGTCCTCGCACGCGAGACGTGCCAGAACAGCCTCGACGAGCGGCTGACGGAGAACGGCCGCCCCGTCCGAGTCCGCTACACCCTGCACGAGTTGACCGGTGAGCACCTGGAAGCCTTCCGTGAGGCGATCCTCTGGAACGAACTCTTCCCGCACTATTCCGCCGTCTCGGAACTCGCCGGTACTCAGAAGGTCGGCAGGGTCGTCGACGCCGGTGTGCGCGACATGTACGAGAAGGGTCGCCTGATCCTTCTGCGGGTCGATGACTACAACGCCTCCGGGCTCACCGGTGACGATTATGAGGACGGCAAGTTCGCCGCCGTCGTCCGGCGCCAGCTCGAGAGCCTGAAGTCCGGTACCGCCGCCGGTGGTTCGTACGGCCTGGGCAAGGCGACTCTGTGGGCCACCAGCGCCCTCGGCCTCGTGCTCATCAACTCCACTCTGTCCGTGCCGCACGAGGGGCGTACCGAGCGACGGATGATCGGCCGTCTCGAACTGCCCTGGCGGGAGGTCGACGGGATGACCTGCGCGGGGCCTGCTTGGTTGGGGCGTCCCGACCCGAATTCGCCGCGCGGCGAAGTCACTCGTTCCTGGTGGGCGGAAGAGGAGACCGTGGCCCGGCTCCATCTGAGCCGGGAGAGTGACGAGCCCGGTACGTCCTTCCTCATCGTGGGCGCGCACGACGTGGCAAGCCTCGAAGAAGAAGACTCCTACGACCAGGACATGAAGCCCCGCGCCGAGGAGGGCCCCGAGGACGCCCGCGACATCAGCAGGATGCACGCCCGCCTGGTCGAGGCGCTCGGCCGCGACTTCTGGGCCGCCATGATCGGTGGAGGCGGCCGACTCCCCCTCCTCGAGGTCTCCGTCCGCGCTCTGCGCAACGGCGAGGTGGTCGTACCGGAGAAGAAGGTGGACCCGTCCGTCGAGCAGCCTTCCCGTACTCGCGCTCTGCGGGCCCACTACGAGGGCACCACGGTGGAACGGCTCACCGAGGCCGGTCAGGTGGCGTCCAGAAACGTTCCGCTGAAGATGCCGCTGGCCGGAGGCGCCCGCGGAACGCTCGGTACGCACCAGGCGGTCCTGTTGGTCACCGAGGCCGCCGGAGACAAGGACACTCCCAAGAACCGGGTGCACTCGCTGCGCGGCAACCGCATGACGGTCCGGAAGGCGCCGGTCTCCAACCTGCCGATCGGCACCAACCCCTTCCAGGCCGTCCTCCTGATCGGCGAGGCCGCCGGCGAGTCCGCCCCCTTCGCGAAGGAGGCCGAGGAGTTCCTGCGGGCGGCGGAACCGCCCGAGCACGACCGCTGGGGGCAGACGGAGGAGCTGACCCTGCGCTGGTCCCCTTCCGCGTACCGGCGGATCCAGAACCTGACCACCGAGATCAACAGCGCGGTCAGGGAACTCGTCGCCCGCCCGAAACGAGGCAGAGGCGAAGGCGGCGAGGCCCTGCGCAAGGCACTGACCGTCAAGAGCCGACCCAAGGCCAAGGTGCCCTCCGGCCCGGTTGTGCCGGAGCTGGACACGCTCGAGGCGACGATCGGCGACCAGGGAGAGTGGCTGATCACGGCCGAGGTGAAGATTCCACGCGGTGACGAGATCGTCCCCATGGTGCCGATCGCCCAGTTGGACGTCCGCTCCGGAGGACGACCGCGTCTCGACTGGGCGGAACTCGTCGCCGTGGAGGGGTGCGAAGTGCAAGACGGGACCCTGCGCTTCCCGCCCGGTACGCGCCGCGCGAAGTTCCGAGGGGCCACCGACGCTTCCAGCCATCCGGTGAGGACCACGCTCACCCGCCTCGTCGTCGAACTGCGTGCCGGCAAGGGGGCCTGACGCGTGAAGATCTATCCGTACAAGCGACTCAGCCGCCCGATCAGGCTCAGGGTGACGTCGGTCTCCCTCAAGCTGTCCGACGGCACTCGTGATCCACTGGACACCAGCGCCTACTCGGTTCAGGAGCAGGCTGTCGCCCTCGGTGTCGCGGGCCACGCGGACTGGGTGAGCGCCACGATCGGCATCTCGGCCACGCTGCCGCCCGGTGCCGACGCCCCGGACGTGGCCTGGTCCGACCTGCGTGTCCTCGCCGTGCTGACCGACGGGGAGACCAACGTCCGCACCTCGGCGTCCCTCAGGAGGGACACGGAGGACAGCCACGACTGGTCGGGCTCCCTGGAGCTGCTCCGCGACGACCACCTGGGACGAGCCTTCCTCAGCGCGTACGCCGTCGGGACGGTCGACGGAGTACGCGGACGGTCGATCACCGAGACCGACCGGAACTGGGTCGTCGACACCGTCTCCGACGAGCCGGTCAGAGGGCTGCGACTGGACGTCCGGAAGGCGTCGTTCAGCAAGAGCTCCAGGGAATGGCTGCGCGCCTACGCCGACGCCCCCTGGCTCGTGGACACCACGGCACGGGTCCCCACGGTGTACGTCAACACCGATATCGACGGCATCGTCGGACTGCTGGACAGCAACGGATCCGGCGTGGAAAGCAAGGTGCGCGACCTCCTCGTCGCCCAGATGGCCACGGACGTGTGGACGGCGATCTTCCACGGTGCCATCGGCGACCTGGAGGTGGAACCGGGCGGGGGCCCGGTCTTCCCGACCGACTGGCAGGGCGAGGTGCTGCGGGAGATGCTCCCGGACATCGTCCCCGGCGTGCACGTCGAGGAGGCCCTGCGCCAGGTGCACCGCCGACGCACCGGCGAGTCGGGTTGGGGCGAGCTGCAGACACGCATCCATTACGCGGCGGTACGACGTGCCGACGCCGCCAAGGCGGTGGGCTACGTCATCCGCGGTCTGGAACGGACGAACAGGGAGAGCGAGTCGTGATCACCCAACCCCACCACGTACCGGAGCGCCTGGCGTTGCTTTCCGGCTCGGCCGTCGACACCTTCCTCACCGAGGGACTGCTCAGGGGCGAAGAGGTGCACAGCGGCCTCGACCTCGCCAAGGTCGTCGAGCCTCTTCCCGAGGACGACGCCAGGTGGTGGGTCGAGCCGATCCGCAGCCTGCTGGACGACGCCATGTTCGCCTTCGACAAGGAGCACACCCGGGCCGACGCCTGGCTCGCGCCCCGGCTCCACGCCACGCTGCGTCTGACGAGGCAGGAAGCGGCGGACAAGCGGCTGTGGAACCACCTGGCACTTGCTGTCGCCCCTGACTATGTAGCGTGGCGTCACCTGTCGGAGCCGTCTCGACGCGTGGCCGCCGAGCGCTTCCGGGGCCCCGCGGACCGGCAGTGTTTCTCCCGCCTGTGGTGGGCGGCCGAACTCTTCCGGAACGGGCCGGACTACGGGCCGGTCGAGGTCGCCTGCGGCAATCAGGACCTCATCCACACCGTTCTCCGGAACGACTTGATCGACCACCGCCCCACTGCCCAGGCGCTGGTCCGTCTTCTGAAGAGTGGGAAGGTCACCAAGGGGCGTGAGATCAACGGCCTGAGCGTCGCCATCAACGCGGCCGGAGCGACCTTGATCTACGACGTTCTCGCACCGGACGAGCCCCGGGACCCCGCCCGTCTGCGGGACTGGATCGAGGAGGCGCAGACGGCGCCACCGGTCTCGCGTCACGTCCTCCCGGAGGGGCCCGACGAGGATCCCGCTCCGGAGGAGGCCGTGACAGCGCTCACCGACTACTTCACCGAGCTGTTCGAGACCGCACCGGTCAGGGGACGGAAGATCGAGGACTGATAGCGGCGTCGAGCTACTCGGGACGCGGGCAGCGGGCGGTGCAGTCGTCCGCTGTTCCGCAGCCGTGGCTCCGCAGCTTGGCCCGCTGTTCCTCGGTGGCCGGCTCCCACGGTTTCCGCATCGTCGCGGGGGTCGGTGCGGGAAGGCCGAGCGCGGCGCTCAGGAGGTGGGCCCCGAAGAGTGGCGGTACGGCGTTGCCCACCTGCTGGGCCTGGGCCGTCCCTGACCACGGGTAGTCCGGAGGGAAACTCTGCAGCATCCCCGCCTCGTTCATGCTGAACCTCGGACCCTCACACACGACGTGGGGGTGGTGGTCGCCGACGGGTTCGAAGACCACGAAACGCGAGATACGTCCGGTGACGGTGGTGGCGGGCTGCACGTCGGTCCGCACTCCGCGGCGTCCCGAAATCCCGGAGCTACCGTAGTTCGACCGGACCAGGAAGGGCGTCCTGCGCCCCGGGTGCGTGCCGACCGGATCGGCGAGGGCGTCGCCCATCGAAGTCCAGTGCTCCAGACCGTCGTCCTCCGTGGGGCCCTCTACCGGTTCGGGGACCTCCGCGTCGTAGAGGGTCGGCTGAATCGTCGGGGCCGCGACGTCGCCGTTCCTGCGATTCCACCCCCTTGCCTCGTAGGCGCGGTGGGTGGCCTCGGGCAGCGAGGGAGCGCCGAGTCCTTCACGACGGGCGATCAGCACGGCGCGGGACCTGGTCTGCGGCACGCCGTAGGTCTCGGTGGCCAGCACGTCGACGACGACCTTGTACTTGGTGCCGTCGGGGAGACCGATCTCCTGCAGCACCTCTGCGTAACGGTCCCAGAGCGCCCGCACCGCCGGGACCTGTTCCAGGACGATGACGTCGTACGGTCGATGCCCCCGGTTCGGACTCCGGGTCGCCTGGATCGCGTACCGGAGGGGTTCGAGCACCAAGGCGGTACGCGGATCGCTGAGGTTCTCCAGGTCCTCGTCGATCTTCTTGTCGGGCACGCCCGCCATGAGCCGCGCGATGAACTCCTTGACCTCCTCCAGAGCCTTCCGCCCTGCGCCCTTGCCGGCCACCGAGTACGTCTGGCACGGAGGCCCGCCGGCGAGCACGTTGATCTCCGGTGGGAGCGACTCGAAAGACTCCCTGCGGACCGCGCTCACGTCGGCGTGGAGGGTGTCCAGGCCGGCCGCGTAACGGGTCAGGCACGCGCTCTTGTCCCACTCGATCCCGAGACTCGGGACACCCAGCCGGTGACCAGCGACGTCCAGCCCACCGGGCCCTGCGAAGAGGTCCAGGACAAAGGGCTTGTCGAGGATGGACTGGTGGGGCGGCGTGCTGGTCATGTGGCGGAAGTCTAGCCGGCAGCGGGGGTATCTGGCTCCCCGCGCAGAGCATCGGCAACGGCCCGACCCAGCGCCCGGCCGACGGGCGGTGGCGTCGCGTGCCCGATCTGGCGGTACCGGGCGGTCTTCAGGCCCGTGACCTCCCACGACCCGGGGAACCCCTGGAGGAGCGCCGCCTGCTCCACTGTGATTTTCACCATGTTGTCCCTGCCGAGTTCGGGGTCCCACACGAAGTCGGGGCCGGGAACCTCGTTGCCCACCGTGTGGGCGTTGACGCCCATCGTCGCCCACTTCCGTTTTGCTCCGGTCGGCCCGAGGTCGGCGCCACCGCGGTTCTTCGAGCCTCCGACCAACGTCGGAGCCGGCTGGTCGGCCTGGGCGGCCCACCGGGCGGCACCCGGCCAACCGCGTGCCGCCATGGACCGCGCCAGGACGGCACCGACCGTCCGCGGTTCCGACACCGTGGGTGTCGGCGGCCGGAAAGCCCCGGCCCAGCGCCGCTCGACCGCCACCAGCACGCCCTGCTTGCGGTTCTGCGGCACCCCGAAGTCGACGGCGTTCACGACGAACCAGCTGAACTCGTACCCCAGGTGAGCCAGTTCGGCGCGTGCGAAGTCGCGGAAGCGCTGGTACCTGTCCGAGTGGGCGAGATCGGGGACGTTCTCGATGATCACGGCGCGCGGCCTGATGGCGTGGGCCAGGTAGACCGTGGCCTCCAACAGGCGCTCCTCCAGTCCGGATTCGGTCCGTCGGGCGGTCGCGCTCGACTTCACCCGCGGCAAGCCCGCCGAGAGAAGATCCACGTCGTAGCTCTCGGGGTGCTCGGCCGGGTCGAAGTCGAGCAGGTCGGTGCTGAGCACGTTCCAGCGCGGCCGATTGGCCCGCAAGGTCGCGACGGCGTCATCGTCGTCGTCCAGGAGCAGCCGCGGTTCGAACCCTGCCTGCTCCAAGCCGAGGGTGAGCCCGCCCGCCCCCGAGCACACGTCCACGAAGGTCAGTCCCCCCACGTCTCCCTCTTTCCCGCCCGTTCCCCCAGGCGCCGCACCACAGCCGCTCTCACTCGAGTGGCCACCTCTGCCGGATCCTCATGCTCCCAGAAGCGCAGCACCGTCCACCCCAGAGCGGTCAGATGCTCCGTCGTCTCCCGGTCGCGGGCCATGTTCCGGTCCAGCTTGTTGCGCCACCACTCGGCGTTGGACTTCGGGTGCGTCGCGTGCCGGGGGCACCCGTGCCAGAAACATCCGTCGATCAGAACGGCCACCTTGGCGCGCGTGAACGCCACGTCGATGCGCCGCCGCGCCATGCCCGGTACCGGGTACTCCACGCGGTAGCGCAGTCCTGCCGCGTGCAGAAGACGCCGAACGGCGAGCTCGGCACCCGTGTCCTTGCTCGCTTGGCGGGACATGCGTGCCGAGACGGTAGGAGAGGAGGGCCTCACGTTGTCCAATACTGTCGCGCCTCAGGACTGTGTCGTATCGGTCGGTGAGCACCGCATCCTGCCGGCTCGAGTCGACCGCGGGGAAACGGACCGGCCGGCGACCAGTCGCCACGGACGACGCTTGCGCGACAAGGGGGCCAGCCGTGACGACTCACTGGGACCCACCGTCCCGCCGGGGGCGAGTCACGGTGCGGAACCCGGGGCAGGACCCTGTAGAGACACTTCCCTCTCGGTCAGGTTGCCGCTCTTCCACGAGACGCTGTACCGGGCGTTGACGCCCGCTGCCGATGTCGTGCGACGGTGTCGTAGTTCGAGTTCAGCACCTCCGCTTCGACGCCGAAGCCGTCGGAGGTGGTGTCGCAGACCCTGAGCGAGCCGCCGGGGATGGAGCCGGACGGATCGGCGTGTAGCCGTAGTCGCGTTTTCCTGTGCGCCATGCGGGACGGCTGCCCGCCCCGGAGGAGCTGGCTGCTTTTCAGGCCTGTTCTCGCGCTCATCTGAGCGGCGCGTGAACAGTTCGGTCGGAACGTTCACGCCTTCCAGCACTGCACCCCCGGCGGAAGGCTCCGGCCCACGATGGCCCGGTCCCGTCGCGAGGGCTCAGGCCTTCGCTCCGTCCGCCAGGAACGCCGTCAGGCCGTCCAGGAGCATGCCGCTGCCCTGTTCCGCCATGTCGCGTTCCTCCGCCGTGTCGCAGGTCTGGCGGAGGGTGATCATGGTGTTGCGGGGGCCCTCCTCGGTGAGTTCCATGGTCATCGTCGTGGGGTCAGGGCGGCCGGGGACGTGGTCCTGGATCCGGTGGCCGTGTCGGTGCCTGCGTCTGCGTGGGCGTAGGAGGCCGAGGGGCAGCGGATCTGTGGATCCGGAGCGCGGGTGGCCGTGTACCTACGCTTACGCCCCCGTGTCCGGGAGCTGGGCGGCGGTCGGTGTTCATGGGGAAGATCGTGCGAGCGGTTCGGGCGCGTTGGGCCGTGTCATGCGTCAAAGGCGCGTCTGCGGCGCGAAAGGGCAGCGGGGACTGCCCTGTCGTCCCTTGTCCGCCGCACCGAGCGGTGGATATCCGTAACGCAGGACCATCGTGACCGTAGGCGAAAGGTGCCGCTCCATGCCCGCCCAAGACATCGGCAGGAAGCCCGAGCTTCGCGGACGTCAGGTTCCGGTTCAGCGCCCGACACCTCGCTCGCCGCACGTGCCGCACGCCGCGCACGTCCCGTCCTCCGGCGACCTCGACCACGAGGCGATGGCCCCGCAGCAGTTGCTGACCCTGCAACGCAGCGCCGGCAACGCGGCGTCGACCCTGGTGCTGCAACGCGCGAAGAAGCTCACGCAGAAGCAGAAGAGGGAGCGTGAAGCGGCCGAGAAGGCGGAGCTGGAGGCAGCGGCGCCCCAGCGCGACCAGGAGACACAGGCCGTCCTGGGCGCCAGTCACTGGCGAGAGAAAGCACAGAAAGCCGGAGTGGGACCCACCGCGATGAAGGGAGACAACCCGTCCACCGGAGCTGAGAGAAGCCTCGATGAAATCCTGGTGAAAATAGGTCCCGAACTCCTGGAGGAACTAGCCAAGACGGAGGAGACCGGGCGGCTGAAGCTCTACCGGACCATGGACAGAGACGAAGCCGACGCGATTCTCGCCTGGCGTGGCAAGAGAGAAGCGACGGAGAAGTGGGTGGAGCAGCAGCGAGACCGTAAGAAATCGGACGGGTCGCCGGACCCGGACGTGTCGAAGGAGTACCACGCCGAGACGGGGAAGGACGACGCGACCGTCGGCACCATGCCCGTGAAGAATCACGTCGGCGACTGGGAGCAGGCCGACATCTACTACAAGAAGAAGAGCTTGAAACCGAAGACGACGCTTGAGTTCACGCTCAAGGAAGGCGCCCACACGCACCTGTTCAGCCCGGCTCACGCGGCCGCGCGCGGGGACAGCGGCGCTGTCGGCGACATGCGCGGATATTTCAAGAAGCAGGGCAAAGAGCTCCCGACGTCAGCCGGCGGTGAAGGGGGGCTCGCCGGGTACATCGGCGTGAAGCAGGAAAAGAAGGGGCCCTTCAGCCTGAGCGTGGGAAAGTCCGAGGCGACGCAGATGCTGTTCCAGCTCTTCGTCGAAGAGGTCAGGGATCTGTACCCGCAGGCCTGACGACGCGACGGCGCCGTGCGTCACGCGGACGCATCACTCGTACGCGAACGTCCGCACCCAGTCCACGGGCGCCGCCGGTCGTGCGGAGGTCCTCCTCGCCGCCGATGGGTTCGGCGAGAGGGGATGACGGGTGATCCGCTCGCGGGCTCTCCCGCAATCGCGCTCATCTGAGCAGGGCGTGAACGATCTGGCGGCAGAGTTCACGCTCTTCATGACCACGGGCCCGGTCCCGTCGCGAGGGCTCAGGCCTTCGCTCCGTCCGCCAGGAACGCCGTCAGGCCGTCCAGGAGCATGCCGCTGCCCTGTTCCGCCATGTCGCGTTCCTCCGCCGTGTCGCAGGTCTGGCGGAGGGTGATCACGGTGTTGCGAGGGCCTTCTTCGGTGAGTTCCATGGTCATCGTCGTGGGGTCGGGGCGGCCGGGGATGTCCATGCCCAGGGTCAGGTGGCGGTTCTCGGTGACCTGCTGGTAGGTGCCGGTCAGGGGGAACGCGGCGCCGTCGGGGGTGAGCATGGTGGCCTTCCAGGCGCCGCCCGGGCGTACGTCCAGTTCGACGGATCCGGGGGCGGCGTGGGCCCACTGGGCGTACTCGTCGGGGGTGGTCCAGGCCTGCCAGACCCGGGCCGCGGAGGCGTCCAGGGTGCGGGTCAGGGTGTAGGAGAAGCCGTTCGCCGCCTCGGTGGTCTGCTCGGTGCTCATGTCGTCCTGTCTCCTTGAGTCGGTTGACTTGGCTCGACGCCTTGCGTTCTCCGTAAGACCGTCGCATTTGTAGACGGCCGTCGGCGCGGAAACTCATCGGTCCGTCGCGGCGGGTCTTTCCGGGCCGTGGCACCGCGGGTCCCCGCGCCGCGAGCGTCGTCGCACACTGGGCGAGGAGGGCCGGGGCGGACGGGGACGTGCTCTCCGAGGCCGCGAAGGCCTCCTACGACGGGGCAGTCCCACGGACCACCCCGGTTCGAGGTGCCGGATGGCGTCGGCTCCCGCAGGGCCGCCTCCGGCGTCGCCAGGTCCGGCTCGGTCTCCACGCCCGCGCTGGGGACCGGGGAATCGATGCGGGCGGCAGCTCTCGCCCGACGGCAGCGGCGGGTGGAATGCGGACGGCTGGCGCGGCATCGGCGGAGAGCTCGCCAACTGCTGTTCCGAGCAGCGCTTTTGGGATGTGCGGTCCCAGCCCTCGCAGTCCGCTCGACTCACCGGCGGCTTATCCTTGCGGCCATGACCACCCAGCCTCCGGAGTCGTCTCCGCGCCCTGCCTCATCAGGAGAACTTCGCGCCTCTCACGACGACCGGGAAGCAGTGGTGGAGCAGCTGCGCGACGCGGCAGCCGAGGGGCGCATCGATTTCGACGAGCTGGACTCGCGCCTGGAGCAGGCGCTGACGTCGAAGACCCACGCGGAGCTGGCCGTCCTGACCGCCGACCTGCCGAGGCCGCGTTCCTCCGAGAGCCGGCCGCCGCTGGTACTCAAAGGCGGCATGTACGGCGCGTCTCGAGGCCCCGGGCGCTGGGAGGTTCCCGGGCACGTGATCGCTCACGGGGGCGTGGGAGGGGTGAGCATCGACTTCACCCGGGTCGAGTGCCGCCTCCCGGAGGTCGCGGTGGAGGCGTACGGAGAGACATCCGGTGTCACGATCATCATCCCCGACGGCTGGGCCGCGGACACCAGCGGCATGGATCCCGCACTCGGCGGCCTGAGGGACAAGACCACTCCCGACCGGCTCCCGGGAACCCCGTTGATCCGGCTCACCGGATCCGGAGGCCTCGCGGGAGTGGTCATCCGCCACCCCAACCGCCGGGAACGGCGCAAACTGCACGGCAACCCGACGCAGGGCTAGGACGCGCGCCGAGGAGTTCTCGGCGGGCCGCCTCAGACGACCGCCCAAACCCCCAGCCCCACCCCGAACAGACACAACAGCACCCCCCACACCAGGTTCGTCATCGGAGTGAACGTCGTCCGCGTCCGGACCACGACCACGCGGCGCGGGTCCGCCGGGTCGTAGCGCACCACGACCGTGTGACCGGTACGGAGCGTGTGGAGGCCGGAGTTGAGAGGAGCGCGGCGGTACGTCTGGTGGTGCGGGCCCGCCTGGTAGCGGACCTGGGCCGGGTGGAGGTCCGCGCCCTCGCGGCGGGGGCCGCGGGCGACGTCGCCCTCCGTGCGGACGCCCCGGACGCCGAGGAGACGCAGGCCTCGCCGGCCGCGAAGGGCGCGATGGACGACGCGGATACCGAAGGCCGTCCAGCCGGCGGCGAAAAGCAGGGCGACGGTCAACCAGGGCTGTGACACGGCAGGCTCCCCCGAAGCGCACGACAGTCATCCCCGAGCATCGTCCGGGTTCGGCACCCGCGTCAGGTGAGCGGGAAGACGCGCCCCGTCACGCCCCGGTTCCGTGGCACTCCCCGTACGGCCGGCCCGAGCCGCACCAGCAGGCCGCGCCCCGCTGCGGCGGCCACGCCACCGCGCGCCCCCGTGCCGCGAGCGTCGTCGCGTACTGGGGGAGCAGGGCCGGATCGGCCGGGGACGCGCTCTCCGAGGCCGCGAACGCCTCGTACGACGGGACCGTGCCCCGGACCACGCCCAGATTCGGGGTGCCGGACGACGCCAGCTCCCGCAGGGCCGCCTCTATCGTCGCCAGGTGCTCCTCGTAGGACGGGTACTCGGCGGCGAGGGGCGGATACGCCTCGAGGAGTTCCGTCAGTTCGCCGGCCGGCCAGTGGAGCATGGCCACCGGGAAGGGGCGGGACAGGGCCTCGCGGTAGGCGCCCAGTTCGGCGCGCAGGCGGGAGATCTCCGCCTCCAGGTCCGCCGGATTGTCCGAGCCCAGGGACCAGACGCGCTTCGGATCGTGCAGCTCGTCCAGGGTGACCGGCATGGAGTGCAGGGTGTCGGCGAGGGCGTCCCAGTCGTCGTGGGGCAGGCCCAGCATCCTGCGGACACGGTGACGGCCGTAGAGGAGGGGATGCGTCGAGTACGGGGGTTCCGCCACGTCCGTCAGGAGCAGGCGGGCGCCCTCCGTGAACGACTCGTGCGCCGCCTCCAGCTCGTCGTGGGCCTCCAGGGCCTCCGCCACGATCACCCACGGGGCCGGGTCGCGCGGCGCCGCCGCACGGACGCCGTCGATGATCGCCCTGGCCTCCGCCTCGTGGTCGTACTCCCACAGGTTCGAGGCCTTGAGGGCACGGACCAGGGACGGGTTCTCCAGACCGGAGGGGCCGGTCTCGGAGGGCGACAGCAGGCGGTCGTAGAGCTTCGTCGCGGCAGGGCGGTCGCCGGACAGTTCCAGGTGGGCCGCGGCGCGCAGGAGCAGGGCCTCGGCGTCCTCGGGGTAGAGGCCGGCGGTCCGCTCCAGGCGTGCCGCCTCGGCGGCGTGGTCGACGTTTTCGGCAGGCGTGTCGGGGCGCATGGGTGACACCGTACTGCCGAGAGGTGACGGAGGTGAGGTCCCCGCAGGCCAGAGGCTCTGCCGAAGGCGACCGGCTCAGGTGCGCGAGCCGGTCACAACGTGCGGGTATCGCCGGCTGCAGCAGGGAGGGACGAGCCCCTGGCTACGGTCCAGTACGTGAACGGGGTATTGCGGAGTGGACCCCGACCTTGGACGATCGACCAGTCCTCCGATGGCTGCGCACTGCCGCATCCAGGTCGCACCTCATCGGGCGGGCTGCCCGAGACCGAGGAGTTGGGGATCATGAAGCTGTTGCGAGTCGGTACGGCGGGGTCGGAGCGACCCGCACTGCTCGACGCCGACGGGACCCTGCGAGACCTGTCGAGCGTCGTGCCGGACATCGACGGGGCGCTGCTCGCCGACGAGACCGCGCTCGGCCGGATACGGGCCGCCGCCGAGGCCGCTGAACTGCCCGCCCTGGACGGCACCGGGCTGCGCGTCGGACCGCCCGTGGGGCGCATCGGCAAGATCGTGTGCATCGGGCTGAACTACCACGACCACGCCCGGGAGACCGGGGCCGAGCCGCCCGCCGAGCCCGTCGTCTTCTTCAAGGCGCCGGACACGGTCGTCGGGCCGGACGACACGGTGCTCGTACCGCGCGGCTCCGCCAAGACCGACTGGGAGGTGGAGCTGGCGGTCGTGATCGGGCGTACGGCCCGCTACCTGGAGTCGGCCGAGGAAGGCCTCGCCTGCGTCGCCGGGTACGCGGTCGCGCACGACGTGTCCGAGCGGGAGTTCCAGATCGAGCGGGGCGGGACCTGGGACAAGGGCAAGAACTGCGAGACGTTCAACCCGCTGGGGCCGTGGCTGGTGACCGCCGACGAGGTCCCCGACCCGCAGCGGCTGTCGCTGCGGCTGTGGGTGAACGGCGAGCTGAAGCAGGACGGGACGACCGCGGAGCAGATCTTCTCCGTGGGGGAGGTCGTGCGGTACGTCAGTCAGTTCATGGTGCTGCGCCCCGGTGACGTCATCAACACCGGGACGCCGGCGGGGGTGGCGATGGGGCAGCCCGAGCCGAAGCCGTACCTGCGGGCCGGGGATGTCGTGGAGCTGGAGATCGAGGGGCTCGGACGGCAGCGGCAGGAACTCAAGGACGCGTAGGCGCTCCGCTGGGGGGCGGGGGACCGCGGTGCGTTGTTGGCCGCGGGTGGGTCGTGGCTGGTCGCGCCCACGCGGCGGAGCCGCACATGTCACAGCCCCGCGCCCCTTCGGGGGCGCCTCAGCTCACGCCAGTAGTGAAGCGAGGCGGCGCCAGCCGTCCCTGGGCAGGGGGGCCATGTCGTCCTCCACCAGTTGGAGGGCCACGTGGTCCGCGCCCGCGTCGTGGAAGGCGTCGACGCGGGTGCGGATCGTGTCGTCGTCGCCCCAGGCGAAGACCGCGTCGATCAGGCGGTCGCTGCCGCCGTCGGCGACATCGGCGTCGGTGAAGCCGATGTTGAGGAAGTTCTTGGTGTAGTTCGGGAGCTCCAGATACCCGGCGAGGTAGGCGCGGGCCGTCGCGCGGGCGCGGGCCGGGTCGGAGTCGAGGACGACCTTGAACTCCGGGGCCAGCAGCGAGCCCTCGCCGAGCCTCTCACGGGCCTCGGCGGTGTGCTCCGGGGTGACCAGGTACGGGATCGCGCCCGCCGCCCGGTCCCGGGACAGCTCCAGCATCTTCGGGCCGAGCGCGGCCAGAACCCGGTGGTCGGCCCGCATCCCCGCCTTGTCGAGGTCGTCGAGGTAGCCGACCATCGTCGAGTACGGGCGCTCGTACCCTCCCACCATCGGGCCGTGGCTCACGCCGAGGCCGAGCACGAAGCGGCCGGGGTGGGCCACCTCCAGCTCGGCGAAGGCCGCGGCGGTGGCGGAGGCCTCGTGCTCCCAGATGCTCTGGATGCTGGTGCCGACCACGATGCGCGAGGTCGCCTCGATCAGCGGGGCGGCGTGCTGGGCGGAGGTGTTGCCGCCCAGCCACACGGCGCCGAAACCGAGCCGCTCCAACTCGGCGACGGCCTCGGCCCGCTCGTCGGCGCCGTCCCGGTCCACGGAGCGCAGCTGCGCGCTCCAGACGCCGTACCGTCCGACCGATTCCTTCAGAGAAGCCGTCGCGTCGTTCATCGGTTGTGATCCCTCCGGTGGGCGCCGTGATCATCCTGCGTACCTGCCTGCCAACCACGGGTACCCACCGGTGATTCCCCGATCACGCCGTCCGGGGCCAGTCGGGCTACTCGCCCAGGAACCGCTCCAGGGCCTCCACCACGAGCCGGTGGTCCTCCACCTGCGGCAGCCCGGACACCGTCACCGAGCCGATCACACCGACGTCCGCGACGGTGACCGGGAACGAACCGCCGTGCGCCGCGTACATGTCGGCGTCGAGCCGCGAGGACTCCTCGAACGTCGTGCCCTTCGCCCGGAAACGGGAGCCCACCAGGTACGACGCGGAGCCGTACCGCTCCACGACCCGGCGTTTGCGGGCGATCCAGGCGTCGTTGTCCGGGGTCGAGCCGGGCAGGGCCGCGTGGAAGAGCTGCTGGCCGGCGCGGTGGATGTCGATGGCGACCGGCGCCCGGCGCTCCCGGGCCAGCTCGACCAGGAGGGAGCCGAGCGCCCACGCGTCGTCGTTCGTGAACCGGCGGAAGACCAGGCGGCGTTCCTGCGCCTCCAGTTCCTCCACGGTCGGGACGGCTGTGCCGGGGGAGTCGGGAGAGGGGCTCACAGGGTGACCACCATTCCGTCGTGGGCGGACCGGCGGGCCGCCTCCAGTACGTCCAGGGCGTCGGCCGCCTCCCGGGCGCCGACCGGGTTCGGGCCGCCCTCCAGCAGGGCCTTCGCCACCGCCGCGTAGTAGGCGGGGTAGTCGCCCGCCACGGTCGCCTCCACGTGTCCGCCGCCGGTCAGCGGGGACTCCCCGGAACCCACGCGGCCCCACAGCGACTCGTCCTCCTCGCCCCAGCCGGGGCCGGGCCGCTTGCCCTCGCGCAGCGCCGCCTCCTGCGGGTCCAGGCCGTGCTTGACGTACCCGGCCTTCGAGCCCAGGACCCGGAAACGGGGGCCGAGCTGGGCGGCGGTGGAGGAGACGTAGAGGTGGGAGCGGACGCCGTTCGCGTGCGTGATCGCGATGAACGTGTCGTCGTCCGCCTCCGCGCCCGCGCGCCGGACGACCGACTCGGCGTACACCCGCGTGGCCGGGCCGAAGAGGACGAGCGCCTGGTCGACGACGTGGCTCCCGAGGTCGTAGAGGAGACCTCCGATCTCTGCCGGGTCGCCGGACTCGCGCCAGCCGCCCTTCGGCTTCGGCCGCCAGCGCTCGAAGCGCGACTCGAAGCGCCATACGTCGCCCAGCGCGCCCTCGGCGAGCAGCTTGCGGAGAGTGAGGAAGTCGTTGTCCCAGCGGCGGTTCTGGAAGACGGAGAGCAGCAGGCCGCGCTCCTCCGCCAGTGCCGCCAGCTCCCGCGCCTCGGCCGCCGTGCCCGCGACCGGCTTGTCCACCACGACCGGCAGACCGGCCCGCAGGGCCCTCGTCGCGAGCGGTACGTGCGTCTTGTTCGGGGACGCGATGACGATCAGGTCCAGCTCGGCGGCCCGGTCGAAGAGCTCGTCCGGGCCGGCGACGGTCCGGACGTCCGGGAACTCGGCGCGGGCCTGCTGCTGCCGCTCCGGGTTCGAGGTGACCACCGTGTCCAGGGTCAGGCCCTCGGTGGCGGCGATCAGCGGGGCGTGGAAGACGGAGCCCGCGAGGCCGTAGCCGACGAGGCCGACGCGCAGCGGGCCGCCCGGGGCGTTACCAGGGGCGTTGCCGGGGGGAGTAGCAGTCATACGCCCTACTTTCGCAACGGTGTTGCCAAAGTGCAAGCGCCGGAGACAATGGGGGTGTGAACAGGACGAACGGCGGAGGACCGGGTACGGGTACGGATGCGGGGGCCGGTACCGGTGCGGGCTCTGTGAGGGGCGGCGGTATGCGGGGTGCGGCGGGTGGCGCCAACCTGCTCGCCCTGCGCAGCCACAACACCGCCCTGGTACTCGACCTGCTGCGCACCGCCGGTGCCCGGGGCATCAGCCGGCTCGAACTCGCCGAGCGGACCGGGCTCACCCCGCAGGCGGTCAGCAAGATCACCGCCCGGCTCCGGGACGAGGGCCTCGCCGCCGAGGCGGGACGCCGCGCGTCCACGGGCGGCAAGCCACGCACGGTACTGCGCCTGAAGCCGGGTGCGGGCCACGCGGTCGGCGTCCACCTGGACCGGGACGAGTTGCGGGCGGTGCTGGTCGACCTCGACGGCGCCGTGGTGGCGGAGCGGCGCTCCCCGCTGGACCTGGGCGCGGGCGCGGAGGCCGTGCTGGAGGCGGTGGCGCGGGCGGCCCGGGAGCTGGTCGCCGGCACTCTGACCCCGCCGGGGAGTGCCCTCTCCACCGCGCCCACCCTCCTCGGCCTCGGCGTCGCCCTGCCGGGGCCGCTCGACCATGTCCGGGGGGTGCTGCACCGGGTCACCGGGTTCCCGGAGTGGGACGGGTTTCCGTTGCGGGACGCGTTGGCGAGGCGGCTCGGGGTGCCGGTCGTCGTCGACAAGGACACCAACGCGGCAGCGCTCGGCCTCGCGGTCGGCGGTGAGGGCGGTCGCGGAGGTGGCGAAGGCCGCGAAGAGGGCGGTCGCGAAGAGGGTGGTGGCTCGGGTGGCTCCTTCGCCTACCTGCACCTCGGTACGGGGCTCGGCGCCGGCCTCGTCTTCGGCGGCGGCGTGCACCGGGGCGCCCGGACCGGCGCCGGTGAGTTCGGGCACCAGGTCGTCCAGCTGGACGGGCCGCCCTGTACCTGCGGCGCCCGCGGCTGCATAGAGGCGCTGTGCCTCGGGGCCGTCGCCCGCGGCGACCTCGCGGAGGCGGCGCGGGTGCTGGGCGCGGGCGCCGCGAACCTCGTAGGACTGCTGGACATCGACCTGGTGCTGCTCGGCGGCCGTACCGTCGCCGCCGCGCCCGAGGCCTTCGTCCACGGCGTCGGCGCCGTCCTCGACGCCCGCGCCCGGCGCGAGGGCGGACACGACGGCGCCGTACCGGTGCGGATCGCGCCCGGCGGGACGCGCGGGGTCGCGGAGGGCGCCGCGCAGCTGCTGCTCGCCCCGCTGTTCGGGCGGGGGGACGCCTGACGAGGGCGCCCCCCGGACCCGGCCCGGTTCTCCCGCCGAGAGCCTTCGGGACCGTACTCCCGGCGCGCGGACGGCATACCGCCACCGCCACCGAGCCGGGCACCGCCACCGAGCCGGGCACCGCTACCGGAGCCGGGCACCGGCACCGCGTACCGTCGCTCAGCTGCCCATCGCGCACGCGTCCTGGTTGAGCATGAACCGCGGCGGCGGCGACGCGTCACCGGTGTGGCTGATGAGGTAGCCCATCGTGACGCTCGCGCCCGGCGCGATCGTGGCGTTGTGCGTGGCGCCGCGCGCCTCGACCGTGTTGCTCAACTGGGTCAGATCCGTGTTCCAGTCGGAGACGACGGTCTGCCCCGGGGCCAGCGTGAACTCGAGCGTCCAGCCGTTCACCGGGGCGTCACCGGTGTTGGTGATGGTGAGGTCCACCGTCGAGCCGGTGCCCCAGGACGTCACCGTGCGGTCCACCCGGCAGGTGGGCTCCTCCTGTGCGAACGACACCCGGTGCAGGCCGCCGGGCAGGTCGTTCACCACGTAGAACTCGCCGTCCACCGTCGTGCCGATGTTCGTCACCTGGGTGGGCATCCGGCCGATCTCGGCCTCCTCGTAGCCGCCCCGGCCGTCGGGGCGCAGCGCCCAGACGGTGGACGAGCAGTAGTCGGTGGCGATGTAGGTGCCGCCCACCAGGTCGGCGTACCGCTCGCCCCGGTAGACGTGGCCGCCGATGACCGAGCAGCCGCCGGTGTAGGGGGAGTAGGTGAAGACCGGCTCGGTGTACTCCTCGCCGGGCACGCAGTCCCCGTCGGCGAACTTCTCCAGCCCCTCGTAGCAGGACCAGCCGAGGTTCAGTCCGCCCTGTCCGGCGGCGATGTGGTCGATCTCCTCCCAGTGGCCCTGGCCGACGTCGCCGATCCACAGCGAGCCGTCGACGGCGTCGAAGGAGAACCGCCACGGGTTGCGCAGCCCGTACAGCCAGATCTCCGCACGGGCGCCGGGGGTGCCCACGAAGGGGTTGTCGGCGGGGACGCAGTACGCGAGCGGGGCGCAGGCGCGGCTCACGTCGACGCGCATGATCTTGCCCAGCAGGGTGTCGAGCCGCTGCCCGGAGTCGAAGGGGTCGCCGGAGCCGCCGCCGTCGCCGATGCTCCAGTACAGGTGGCCGTCGGGGCCGAACGCGAGCTGGCCGCCGTTGTGGTTGCTGTACTCGGCGTGCTCCTGGGAGAGCAGGACCTCCAGGCGGGACTCGTCGAGCCGGTAACGGGCGAGGGTGACCGCGCCGTCGGGCAGCGCCGTGTACGCCAGGTACAGGTCCTGGCTTTCGGCGAAGTCCGGCGGCAGGGCGAGGCCGAGCAGGCCGCGCTCGTTGCCCGACTCGTCCACGGACGAGGTGATGTCGATCAGCGGGGTCCCGGCCAGGCCGGTGTCCGGGTGGTAGACGCGGACGGTGCCGCTCTTCTCGGTGATGAACAGCCGGTCCGTGCCGTCGTCGGGGGCGGCGATGGCGGTGGGCCGTCTCAGCCCGGAGGCGACCTGGGTGGTGGTGGCGCTGAGCGACGGGAGGGGGACGGGGGAGGACTCCCCGGCTGCGGCCCCGGCCCCGGCCCCGGCTGCGGCCTCGGCTGCGGCTGCGGCTGTGGCGGGGGGCGCGGGGATCAGGGTGATCAGCAGGAGAGCAGCGGCGAGAGCGGTCAGGGCAAGCGACAGGCGACGCCATAAGTGGTGGGCATGTATATGACAACCAACTGTGTCCATGAGTCCTTCTTTCCGCATGCCGTCAGGAGTGGGGTGGAAGGTGTTTGGGAGCGCTCCCGCATTCAGGCTGCGGCTCACGGGGCGGAGCGGCAACGCGTGATCGCGCCACTTTCACGCCGTCTGGCGAGAAACAGTGCCGATCGAGGGGCGCTCGTGCTCCGTCCGGGTGTCGTGGCCCGATTGGCGGTGCCCGAAACCGCGATCCACCGGCACGCTCATGTGTTTATGCGACTGTTCACGCCCGCGTCCCCCCGCCCGGCGGCGGCAGCCGCCCTCCTCGCCGCCTCCGCGTCCGCCGCCCTCGCGCCCGCCGTCCCCGCGCACGCGGGCCCCGATGAGCCGCTTCCCGCCTGCACGGCCCCGGACGACCACACCTTCCCCCTCACCACCCGCATCCACGGCGGCCCCGCCGGCTACGAGGCGGGCGGTGGCCACGGCACCTGGTATCTGGACCTCACCAACACCACCTCCCGCACCTGCGAGGGCATCCACCCGGTCGTCGTCCTCGTCGACGAGAAGCGGGCACTGGAGCCGTCGCAGCCCCGCCTGGAGTTCTACGACGGCTCCCGCCCGCACCCCGTCGACTTCGAGACGACCGACCGGGACGAGCTGATCGGCGCGTTCGGTGAGGGCGACGGCGTCGAGGGCGAGGGCGACGGCGACGGCGTCGAGGGTGAAGGTGCCGAGGGTGAAGGTGCCGACGGGTTCCCCGGCTTCACCGTCGGCCCCGGCGAGACCCTCACCGTCAAGGTGCGGCTCGCGCTCACCTCGGACACCGCCCCCAACCAGGTCACCGCCAACGCGGCCGTGGTCCAGCGCCGTGGCGGCGACGGCGAGTGGATCGGCCAGTCGAACGACTACCGCTTCCGGGTCGGGACCGGCGAGTCGGCCGCCGCGACGAGCACCGGCCCCGCCCGTCCCACCGGCCCCGCCCGTCCCACCGACCCCGCCCGTCCCACCGATTCCGCCGCCCCCACCGACCCCGCCGCGCCCTCCGCCGCCGCAACCCCGGACGACCAGGGCACCGGCCTCCCGTTCGCCGACGAACTCGCCGGCACCGGTCTGGGACGGGCGGACGCGGCCCTGGGCGCCACCGTCCTGCTCGTCGCCGCCGGCGGCGCGGCCGTACTGCTGGCCCGCAGACGCCGCTGACGCCGCAGCCGCCGCTGACGCCGCAGCCGCCGCGCCGCCGCAGCCGCAGAGACGCCCCTGACGTCACGACGCCGCAGCCGCGCACCGGACGCAGGGGCGGGCGAGGACGCTGAAGCCGGGACACCCCGCGACCCCCGCCACCCCGTCTGCGACCATCCCTGCGTGGACTACCCGAACGACCAGGCCCCGGGCGCCCCCGTACGCTCCGGAATCCCGGAACACGGCCGCGTGCCGAAGTACTACGCCGTCAAGGCGCGGATCGACCGTCTGGTCGGCGAACTGGGGGAGGGCAGCGCCATCCCCACCGAACGGGACCTCTCCGAGCGGTACGAGGTCGCCCGCGAGACCGTCCGGCAGGCGCTGCGTGAACTCGTGCTGGAGGGCAAGCTGCGCCGGCAGGGACGCGGCACGGTGGTCGCGGGCCCCAAACTGGCGCAGCCGCTGTCGCTGGCCAGCTACACCGAGGGCGTCCGGCGCCAGGGCCGCACCCCCGGCCGCGCGCTCGTCACCCTCGACCGTTTCCCCTGCCCCGAGGCGCTCGCCGCCGAGACCGGCCTCAGGCGCGGGGAGCCCGTCTGGCACCTGGAGCGCGTGCTGCTCGCGGACGACGAGCGGGTCGGCCTGGAGAGCACCTACGTCGCCGTGGCCCGCATCCCCGACCTGGACACCGCGTTCGACCCCGACTCCTCCTTCTACGCCCACCTCGCCGAGCAGGGCATCGCCTTCGGTGACGCCGACGAACGCATCGAGACCGTGCTCGCCACCCCGCGCGAGGCCCTGCTCATCGGCACCCCGCCGGCCCTCCCGATGCTGCTCATCCACCGGGTCTCGCGGGACACGGAGGGCCGCCCGCTGGAACGCGTACGGACGCTGTACCGGGGCGACCGCTTCTCCTTCACGGCCCATCTGCGCGGCTGAAAACCGCCCCTCGCCACACCACCGCACCCCGAATTCACATAACGGAAAGATAACGGGTCTAGCCCAAACGTGGCGACCAGTTCACGCTCTCGTTGTCAGCCGGATTCCTCCGGTTCCCTGATGGCGAGGAGCGTTGCGGTCGTGAGAGTGATAGTCGTCGGAGCCGGCGTGGTGGGCACCATGCACGCCTGGCACGCAGTGAACCGCGGCCACGAGGTCGTACAGATCGAGCGCGAGACCGAGGCCCGCGGCGCCTCACTGCGCAATTTCGGCCAGATCTGGGTCAGTGGCCGCGCGGGTGGAGAGGAGCTGGAGACCGCGCTGCGGGCGCGGGAGCTGTGGGAGGAGATCGGCGGCCGCGTCCCGGCGCTGGGCTTCCGCCCGAACGGCTCCCTGACCCCCGTCCGCGGCGACCTGGAACGCGCGGTCGCCGAGGCGGCCGTCGCCCGCCCGGACGCCGCCGCCCGCGGCCACAAGCTCCTCACCCCAGGTGAGGCCCGCGCCCTGAACCCCGCCCTGCGCGGTGACTTCGACGCCGCGCTGTACTGCGAGCGCGACGCGGCGGTCGAACCGCGCACCGCCCAGCTCGCCCTGCGCGCCGAACTGCTCAAGTCACCGAAGTACACCTTCCTGCCCGGCCGCGAGGTCCGCGACGTCATCGGCGAGAACGCCGTCCGCGACGACCACGGCGACACGCACACCGGCGACGTCGTCGTCCTGTGCACCGGCGCCTGGCTCGGGGGCCTGGTCCGCGAGCTGGCCGGGCCCGACCTGCCCGTGCGCCGGGTCCGCCTCCAGATGATGCAGACCGACCCCCTCGGCGAACCGCTGACCACCTCGGTCGCCGACGCCGACAGCTTCCGCTACTACCCCGCCTACGGCTCGCCCGCCCTGGACGAGCTGAACGCGCGCGCTCCGCAGCCGGCCACGGCCGCGGAGCACAAGATGCAGCTGCTGATGGTGCAGCGCGCGGACGGCGGTCTGACCATCGGCGACACCCACGAGTACGAGCACCCCTTCGCCTTCGACACCGTCGAGGACCCCTACGAGCACCTCACCGGTGTCGTCGAGTCCCTCCTCGGCCGTCCGCTGCCGAAGGTCCGCCGCCGCTGGGCCGGGGTGTACGCGCAGTGCACCGACAAGAGCCGGGTCGTGCACCGGCAGCAGGTCCGCGACGGGGTGTGGCTGGTCACCGGGCCCGGCGGGCGCGGCATGACCTGCTCACCCGCGATAGCCGAGACCACCGCGAACGAACTGGGCTGGTGAACACCCCTATGACCACGACCACGACCGGGGCCGCGACCACGACGGACATCCGCCTCGTCGTCCTCGACATGGCCGGCACCACCGTCGCCGACGGCGGCCTCGTCGAGCGCGCCTTCGACGCCGCCGCCCGCGAGCTGGGCGTCGAGCCCGGCACCCCCGACCACACCGAGAAGCTCGACTACGTCCGCGCCACCATGGGCGAGTCCAAGATCTCCGTCTTCCGGCACCTGTTCGGCGACGAGGACCGCGCCCAGCACGCCAACGCGGCCTTCGAGAAGGCGTACGGCGAACTCGTCGACGGCGGCCTGATCGCGCCCGTCCCCGGCGCCCGCGAGGCCGTCGAGGAGCTGACGGCCGACGGCCGCACCGTCGTCCTGACCACCGGCTTCGCCCGGGTCACCCAGGACGCCATCCTCGGCGCCCTGGGCTGGCGCGACCTGGTGCCGCTCACCCTGTGCCCGGCCGACGCGGGCGGGCGCGGACGGCCGTACCCGGACATGGTGCTGGCGGCCTTCCTGCGCACCGGGGCCGCCGACGCCGTACGCCAGGTCGCCGTCGTCGGCGACACCTCGTACGACGTGATCAGCGGCGTACGGGCCGGCGCGGGACTCGTCGCCGGTGTGCGCACCGGAGCCCACGGCGACGACGCCTTCCGCGAGGCGGGCGCGAGCCACGTCCTCGACTCCGTCGCCGACCTGCCCGCCCTCCTGCGGGGAGCCGGCTGATGGGCGCCACCACCACCGCCGCCGCCACCAACGCCAGCGCCGCCCGCACCGTCACTACCAGCGGCATCCGCTTCGACAAGGTGACCGTCGCCTACGACGGCAACGTCGTGCTCGACGCCCTGGACCTCACCGTCGAACCCGGCGAGGTCATGGCGCTCCTCGGGCCGTCCGGATCCGGCAAGACCACCGCGCTGCGAGCGGTCGCCGGGTTCGTACGGCCCGCCTCGGGGCGGGTCCTGCTCGGCGACCGCGACGTCACCGACCTGCCCCCGCACCGGCGCGGCATCGGCATGGTCGTCCAGCAGTACGCCCTGTTCCCGCACATGCGGGTGGAGGACAACGTCGCCTTCGGCCTGAAGGCCCGCAAGGTCGCCAGGGCCGAGATCCGCACCCGTGTCTCCGAGGCGCTGGACATGACCGGCATGGGCGCCTACGCCCGCCGCTACCCCCGCGAGCTGTCCGGCGGCCAGCAGCAGCGCGTCGCCATCGCCCGCGCGCTCGCCATCCGGCCCGACGTCCTGCTCCTCGACGAACCGCTGTCCGCGCTCGACGCCCAGCTGCGCTCCGGCATGCTCGCCGAACTGGCCCGCCTGCACCGCGAGCTGCCCGACGTGTCGATCCTCTACGTCACCCACGACCAGGTGGAGGCCCTCACCCTCGCCGACCGGATCGCCGTGATGGACAGGGCCCGCCTCCAGGCCTGCGGCACCCCCCGGGAGCTGTACCGGGCGCCCGCCAACGAGTTCACGGCGTCCTTCGTGGGCAACGCGAACCTGCTGCCGGTGACGGTGGGCGCGGGCGGAGTGTCCTTTGCCGGCACCGACATCGAGGTGGACACGGGCGGTGTCGCGCGGGGCGCGTCGGCCACCCTGTGCGTACGCCCCCACCTCGTCGGACTCGGCGAGGACGGCGGCCCCAACCGGCTCACCGGGACGGTGGCGGAGATCCAGTGGCGGGGTGCGACACACCGCCTCTACGTCGACGTCGCCGGGCACCGGGTCATGGCCGACCTCCGTGAACTGCGGGACCCGCCCGCGCACGGGGACAAGGTCACCCTGCACTTCGCCCCCGACGACGCGGTGCTGCTTCCGGCCGAGGTGGGCGGCCATGGCTAGTACGACGATCAGCACACCGGTCACGAAGGAACGGACCCGTGCCGCGGTCCCGGCCTGGGTCTGGGCCCTGCCCCCCGTCGCCCTCCTCGCCCTCTTCTTCCTCTACCCCCTCGCCCTCGTCGTCCAGCAGTCCTTCCAGCCCGACGCAGGCGGCACCTCGCTCCAGCCCTACGCCGACGTCTTCGCCTCGGGGGCGTTCCGGGAAGCTCTGTGGACCACCGTGTGGCTGGCGGTGGCCGCCACCGTCGGGTGCCTGGTGCTCGGGTTCGTCCTCGCGCTGGTCATCGCGTTCGTGCCGTTCCCCGGGGCGAAGGCGGTGGCGCGGTTCATCGACGTCTTCCTTTCCTTCCCGTCCTTCCTGATCACGCTCGCCCTGCTCTTCATCTACGGCACGGTCGGCATGGCCAACGGCGCGTGGACCGACGCCACGGGCGCCGCGGAGGGGCCGTTCCAGTTCCTGACCACGCCGTGGGGTGTGCTGCTCGCGGAGATCACGTACTTCACGCCGTTCGTGATGCGCCCGCTGCTCGCCGCCTTCTCGCAGCTGGACACCGGCCAGCTGGAGGCCGCCAGTTCGCTGGGCGCCCGCGCGCCGCGCATCATCCGGCGGATCATCCTGCCCGAGGCGCTGCCCGCCCTCGCGGCCGGCGGCAGCCTGGTCCTCGTCCTGTGCCTCAACGAGTTCGGCATCGTGCTCTTCACCGGCGCCAAGGGCGTCACGACCCTGCCGACGCTCGTCTACGGCAAGGCGATCCTGGAGTCCGACTACCCGGGCGCCTGCGTGGTCGCCGTCGTCAACGTCCTGATCTCCGTGGGCCTCTACAGCCTCTACCGGGTGGTGAGCCGCCGTGCTGGTGCATAGCCGCGGGGCGAGGTGGGCCGTGTGGGCGGTCTTCCTCCTCCTCTTCCTGCCCCTGTTCGCCCTGCCGCTGCTCGTGGTCCTCGGCGCCTCCTTCGCCACCAACTGGTCCAGCGTCCTGCCCTCCGGGATGACGACCGCCAACTACCAGGCGGCCACCCGCGGCGAGGCCCTCCAGGCGCTCACCACCAGCCTGGTCACCGCCGTCACCGCCAGCCTGCTCGCCCTCGCCACCGGCACCTGGGCCGCCCTCGCCGCGGCGGCGCTGAAGAAGCGGCACCGCAAGGTGCTCGACGCCCTGTTCGTGCTGCCCCTCGCCGTGCCCTCCGTCGTCGTCGGCCTCGCGACCCTCGTCGCCTTCTCCCAGCCGCCGATGCTGCTCAACGGCACCCGGTGGATCGTGATCATCGCCCACACGGTCCTGGTCACCGCCTTCGCCCACCAGTCCGTCTCCGCCGCGATCACCCGCCTCGACCCGGCCTACGAGCAGGCCGCCGCCTCCCTCGGCGCTTCCCCGGCGTACGTCCTGTGGCGGGTGAGACTGCCGCTGCTGCTGCCGTCCCTGACCGCCGCCGCCGGACTCTGCTTCGCCCTGTCCATGGGCGAGCTGAGCGCCACGATGATGCTCTACCCGCCCGACTGGACCCCGCTGCCCGTCCTGATCTACGCGTCCACCGACCGGGGTGCCCTGTTCACCGGCTCGGCGATCGCCGTGGTCCTCATGGCGGCCACCGTGCTGGTCCTCCTCGCGGTCTCCCGGATCCGCACCAGAGCCTCGTACCGCTGACCCCCTTCCCCACCCGCGCGCAAGGAGTCCACCTCGCCATGCCCCAGAACGCCGTCAAGCCGCTCGCCGCCCTCTGCGTCCTCGCCCTCCCGCTCACCGCCTGCGGCACCGGCACCGCCGCCTCCGACGAGAACGTCGTCACCGTCTACAGCGCCGACGGCCTCAAGGGCGAGAACGGCGACGGCTGGTACGACCAGGTCTTCGACGACTTCGAGAAGGAGACCGGCATCAAGGTCGAGTACGTCGAGGGCGGCTCCGGAGAGATGGTGCAGCGCGCCGTCCGCGAGAAGCGCAACCCGCAGGCCGACGTCCTCGTCACCCTCCCGCCGTTCATCCAGCAGGCCGACACCAAGGGCCTGCTCCAGAAGTACGCCCCCAAGGGCGTCGAGCAGGTCAGCGGCGCCGACAAGGCCGCGAACGGCACCTGGACCGCCGTCGTCAACAACTACTTCGGCTTCATCCACAACAAGAAGGAACTGAAGCAGGCCCCCACCACGTGGGAGGAACTGCTCGACGGCTCGTACGAGAACAAGCTCCAGTACTCCACCCCCGGCGTCGCCGGCGACGGCACCGCCGTCCTCATCAAGGCCATGCACGACTTCGGCGGCGAGAAGCAGGCCATGGAGTACCTGAAGAAGCTCCAGGCCAACAACGTCGGCCCGTCCGCCTCCACCGGGAAACTCGCCCCCAAGGTCGACAAGGGCGAACTCCTCGTCGCCAACGGCGACGTCCAGATGAACTACGCCCAGTCGAAGTCCATGCCGAACCTCGGCATCTGGTTCCCGGCCCGCGAGGGCGGAAAGCCCACCACCTTCGCCCTGCCCTACGCGGCCGGCCTGGTCACCAAGGCCCCGCACAGCGAGAACGGGAAGAAGCTCCTCGACCACATGCTGAGCCAGAAGGCGCAGCAGCAGGTCAGCGAGATCGGCGGCGGCTTCGCGGCCCGCCAGGACGTCAAGGCCACCGACGCCAACGCCATCGCGCTCACCCGGCTGATGGACGGCGTCGACGTCTTCGAGCCCGACTGGGACGACATCGAGGAGAACCTCACGTCGTACGTGGACGCCTGGAAGGAGGCGACCGGGAACTGACCCGCGCACGGGCCCGGGAACCGACCCGCGCACGGGCCCGGGAACCGACCCGCGCACGGGCCCGGGAACCGACCTGTGGACTGACCGTTCCCCGTGATCGGGCCGCCGTTTAGGCTGGGGCGCACGCAGGACCGCGTACGGCAGGAGATCCCGCACATGGCAGAACGCAGGCCCATCGAGTCGTGGCTCACCGACATGGACGGGGTCCTCATCCACGAGGGCGTGCCGATCCCCGGCGCCGACTCCTTCATCAAGAGGCTCCGCGAATCCGGCAAGCCCTTCCTGGTCCTCACCAACAACTCGATCTACACCCCGCGCGACCTGCACGCCCGGCTGCGCCGCATGGGGCTGGAGGTGCCGATCGAGTCCATCTGGACCTCGGCGCTGGCCACCGCCAAGTTCCTGGACGACCAGCGGCCCGGCGGCTCGGCGTACGTCATCGGCGAGGCCGGCCTGACCACCGCCCTGCACGACATCGGCTACATCCTCACCGACCACGAACCCGACTACGTGGTCCTGGGCGAGACCCGCACGTACTCCTTCGAGGCCATGACGAAGGCGGTACGGCTGATCAACGCGGGCGCCCGGTTCATCTGCACCAACCCCGACGAGACCGGCCCCTCCACCGAGGGGCCGCTGCCGGCGACCGGCGCGGTGGCCGCGCTGATCACCAAGGCGACCGGCAAGCAGCCGTACTTCGCCGGCAAGCCCAACCCGCTGATGATGCGCACCGGGCTCAACGCGATCGGCGCCCACTCCGAGACCAGCGCGATGATCGGTGACCGCATGGACACCGACGTGCTGGCCGGGATGGAGGCCGGGATGCAGACCTTCCTCGTCCTCACCGGCCTGACCCGGCCGGAGCAGGTCGAGGACTTCCCGTACCGCCCGTCCAAGGTAGTCGACTCCATCGCCGACCTCGTCGAGCGGATCTGAAGGCCGTGCAGCCGCGTGAAAGCAGCGCGTGACAGCACCGTGTGAAACAGGTAGGCCCACGTAAACCCGCGCTCCCGCGGTGTCACCCGTTCGGAGCAGCCGGGCCCCGCGCGGGATGCGGGGGCCCGGTTCGCGGGGGAGTCTCCAGGTAACTGGAGGTACACGATGGGCTCGATGAAGGTCACTCTCTGTGCCGCGGCCGCGCTCACCGCGGCGCTCGCACCGGTCGGGGCGGCCGAGGCGGCCGTGGTGGGGGCGGCCGGGACGAGCACGCCGGCCGCGTACGAGGTGGACGGCCCGGGCACCTCGGAGGCACCGCCCACGCCCGCACCGCCCGCACCGTCCGCGCCGTCCACGCCCACGCCCGGCGGCGACGTCGACCGACGGCACCCGGACAGCCCCACCGCACGCACCGCCCCCACCGCACGCACCGCCCCCACCGCCCCCGCCTCGCCCGTCGCCCCCGTCGACGCGGGCGGCGGCGGCACAGCGCGGCACCTGGCCGCCGCCGACTCCCGGGACGAGGCCCGCCCGGAGCCTCCCGGCACGGCGCACACCGTGACCGGTCTGGTCCTCGCGGGCATCGCAGCCGTCGCCGTCGCGCTGCGCGGCGTCCGCGGCCGGAGCCGTGGGACGGACTGACCGACCATGTCCGGACAGGACCCCCGACACGCCGTCGGCGCCCCCCGCCTGGTGACCGGCATCGCCTGGGTGGTGCTGCTCCTCGGACTGTGGCTGTGGGGCCGCGAGGCCACCGACGTCCGCGAGGGCGTGTCCCGGCCGGCCACCGGCGACATGGCGGCGGCCGGCCGCCCGCCCGACGTACCGCTGCCCCCTGCCCACGACCCCCTCGGCGACGCCCTGCCGCAGCGGCTCGACATCCCCGCACTCGGCGTCCGCGCCCCGGTCGTGGCCCGCGGCCTCGACGCCAAGGGCGCCATCGAACCACCGCCCTTCGACCGGCCCGGCTCCGTCGGCTGGTACGCGGCCGGGGTGACCCCGGGCGCGGCGGGGACCGCGCTGATGGTCGGCCACGTCGACACCGAGACCCGGCCCGCCGTCTTCCACGAGCTCAGCACCCTGGAACCCGGCGAGACGATCCGGGTGGCCCGCGACGACACCGAAGTCGCCGAGTTCACCGTCGACGACGTCCAGGTCCACACCCGCGACGGCTTCGACGCCCAGCAGGCCTACGGGCCGCACCGCACGGGCCGCGCCGAACTCCGCCTGATCACCTGCGGCGGCACCTTCGACCGCGCCACCGGCGGCTACACGGCCAACGTCGTCGTCTCGGCGTACCTCACGGGCACCGGCTCCCGGTAACCCGCGGACCGGTACCCGGGGCCCTCGTGGGTGCCACAGGCGTATGTCACGATTGACCCTTGGAACAGTGCACCCAGGGGGGTTGGATGTACGGCAGCAGGGGGGCCGGAGCTTTGTCCACGAGGCGAGCGTCCGCGGTGGCGCTGGGGGCGGCACTGCTGCTCGCGGGCTGCTCCTCGTCCTCGGACGGCGAGGACAAGGACAAGGACAAGGACAAGAACGCGGGTGCCGGGATAACGCAGCAGCCGAAGGACGCCGGTCCGTTCTGGGTCAATCCCGACGGCAACGCGGCCCAGCAGCTGGCGGCCCTGGAGAAGTCCGACAAGAAGGACCAGGCCGCGCAGATCCGCAAGATCGCCGAGCAGCCGACCAGCGAGTGGATCCGGCCGGAGAACCCCGAGGAGCAGGCCCGCGGCTTCACCGAGGCCGCCGACGAGGCCGGACGCACCGCGCTGCTCGTCCTGTACAACATCCCGCACCGCGACTGCGGCCAGTACTCGGGCGGCGGCGCCGCCGACGGCGACGCCTACCGTGCCTTCGTCGACGGCGTGGCCAAGGGCATCGGCGACCGCCCCGCCACCGTCATCCTGGAACCGGACGCGGTGCTCCACCTGGTGGACGGCTGCACCCCGGAGCAGTTCCACGAGGAGCGCTACGACCTCCTCAAGGGCGCCATCGCCAAGCTCACCGCGTTGAAGAACACCAAGGTCTACCTGGACGCGGGCAACGCCGGCTGGGGCAACCCCGACCAGATCTTCGAGCCGCTGAAGTGGGCGGGCATCGACCAGGCCGACGGCTTCTCGGTCAACGTCTCGAACTTCTACACGACCGAGGACTCCATCGCCTACGGCAAGCAGCTCTCCGCCAAGGTCGACGGCAAGCACTTCGTCATCGACACCAGCCGCAACGGCAACGGCCCCTACACCGAGGGCGACCCGGGCGAACGCTGGTGCAACCCGCCGGGCCGGGCCCTCGGCGAGACCCCGACGACGAAGACGGCCGACCCGCTGGTGGACGCCTACCTGTGGGTCAAGCGGCCGGGAGAGTCGGACGGCGAGTGCAAGGGCGGCCCGAAGGCGGGCGAGTGGTGGCCGGAGTACGCGCAGAAGCTGGCCGCGGCCTCCGAGTAGCGCACGGAGCCCCGCACCCGGGAGGGGCGCGGGGCTCCGGCGTACGCGGCGACGCCGCGCGGCGCTACGGCACGTGCACCCACTCCGCCTTGCTCGGCGTGCCCTCCCCGTCGGTCACGAACATCATGTACCACCCCGACTGGACCAGGTTCTTGTTCTCCGGCACCGTCACCGTCAGCTTGTCCCCGTCCGCCTTGAAGTCCAGCGCGATCGACCGCTGGTCGACGTCCGTGACGTGCGTCGAGGCGCTCGGCCGGATCAGCCGCACTTTCTTGATCGTCGAGGCCGCCCGCGAGGTGAACGTGCCGGACTCACCGCGCTCGATCGTCTCCGGACCGCTCGACAGGTCGGGCCGCGAGTCCCGGTACAGGTACGGCGGCGTGTAGATCTCGATGCGCTGCTCGAACTTGCCGGGCTTGGTGTTGGCCTTGTCGGCGTAGAGCGAGTCCGACCCGAAGAACATCAGACGCCCGTCGGGCAGCAGGATCGAACCGGAGTGGTAGTTCCTGCCGACCAGCGGGTCGGCGACCTGCTCGAACTCGTTCGTCTCCGGCTGGTAGAGCCGGGCCTCCAGGATGTTGGAGTCGCTGCGGCCCCGGTAGTCCTCCGAGCCGCCGGAGACCAGCACGCTGTCGTCGGGCAGGATCGACGCCTGCGGATAGCGGGTGCCCGTGCCCAGCGACGGCCCGTCCACGAACTTCGGGTCGTCGGCCTTCAGGTCGACGATCCGGGTCTTCTCGCTGGACTTCTTGGACTCGCCGACCCCGCCGCCGCCGATCACCATGTACTTCTCGTCCTGGGCCGGCGGCAGCAGCACGGAGTTCGCGGTCTCCAGCATGTCCGGGTCGCTCAGGCCGGGGACCTTGGTGAACTTGTTGTCCTCCAGGTCCCAGACGCCCGGGTCGCGGCCCACGTCGGCGGGGCCGTAGCCGGCGTTCGCACCCGAGTAGAAGATCTTGCCGTTCTGCATCAGGAACAGCGCCGGGTACGTCGGGAACTGGCGGATCTTGCCGGTGTACTCCCACTCCTTGGTCTCCGGGTCGTAGACCTCGCTCTTGCCCGGGACGATCTGGCCGATGTCGTCGAGGCCGGAGACGCTGAGGATCCTGCCGTCGCTCAGGGTGGTGAGCGTCGGGTACCAGCGGGCCTCGTTCATCGGGTCGACCTTGATGTACTTCTCGGCGATCGGGTCGAACTCGAAGGCGTCCCGGATGCCCTGGAAGTCCTTCTTGTCGAGGGCGAGCTTCTCCGCGATGCCGTACGTGTTCTTCGCGTCCGCGCCCGACAGGCCCTGGACGCTGTAGTTGTCCTGGGTACCCGTCTGGTACTTCTGGCCGCTCTTCTCCGCCTCGACGTAGATCCGGCCGATGCCCGGGTCGTTGCGCAGGAACCTGCCGGTCGCCTTGTCGAAGACCTTCTCGGCACGGGGCACCAGCACCGGGTCCTTGGAGACGAAGGTCTTGTCGTTCTCCTTGCCGGTGAACTTGGTGCCCGCCGGCAGGGTGATCGGCTTGTCCGGGTTCTCGTTGTGGACGATCATCAGGCCGCCGGCCTTGGTGACGTCGCCCTGGAGCTTCTCGTACCGCTTGGTGCCGCCCGCGATCAGCAGGTTGCCGTTGGCGAGCTGGGTGTGGCCGGTGCAGAACAGGTCGGTGGGCGTCGGCACCTTCTTGATGGACCCCTTGACCGGGTCCCAGATCCGGGTGTCGTACTGCTTCGCGTCGAAGTTGTCCTGGTTGTTGCCCGACCCCGCGACGAGCAGCACCTTGCCGGTGCGCAGCAGCGCCGCGTGGATGGTGTTCTGCCGGTACTCCTCGGGAAACTCGATGATCTCCCACTTGCCGTTGGCGGCCTTGTACTCCGGCTTGTTGATCTTGTACTGGTGGTATTTCTCGGTTCCGAAGCGGTAGAGCCACGGCCCGTTCATCCCGGCCAGCGCGACTACCACCGCCGTACCTATCGCGAAGCGACGGGCGCGGCGGCGGCCGGCACGGTCTTTCATTCCTTACGTCCCCCAAGTCCACCAAGGGCGATCTGCATGGTCTGGTCGTCGCCTCCGTCGGAGGCGGCCCAGCTGGGTTTCTGCTGCGGTGTGTGCGGCGCGTGCGCCTGCCCGGGTGCCGCGTCCGCGGCTGCGAACCGCTGCTGCGACGGGGCCCGTGACTCGGGCTCCGCCGCCACGGCCGGCGGTTGCTTCTTCGCCTTCCGCAGTTCGTGGCGCCAGGCGAACATCGGCGACGCGGTGATCAGCAGCGCGAACGTCGCCCAGATGATCATCGCGGGGTGCGCGTGTCCGTAGACGAAGCCCGCGGCGATCGAGCCGCCGAAGATCACGATGAAGTACCAGTGGTACCGGAAGGTGCCGAACAGCGTGTCCGGGCTGGCCGAGTCGCCCTTGGGCGTCACCACGAACTTGCTCTTGCGGCGCAGCACGGAGTCGATGAGCGCCTTCGCGTACAGCGGCGCCGACAGCGCGGACATCACCATGCCGGCCACACCGCCGGAGCCCTCCGGCTCGTGCGGCGAGACGTTGTGGCGGCGGTTCCAGACGTACAGGCCGATCTGGAGCGCGGAGGCGTTGCCGTAGAGCATCAGCCAGACGGCGGGGTCGATGTTGACGCCCGAGGCGCCCAGGCCCAGGAACAGGCAGCAGCTCATCGCCGCCAGGATCCAGTTCAGGGCCGACATCGGGTAGAAGATGATCATCATCGTGTAGTTGAAGAGCTTGCTCGGCGGGAGCGAGTACCAGCCCTTCCAGTACTGCTTGAGGATCGTCTCGTACGTCCCTCGCGACCAGCGCATCTGCTGGGTGAAGAAGTCCGTCCAGGCGTTCGGGCCCTCGCCCACCGCGAGCACGTCCGGGGTGTAGACCGAGCGCCACTTGCGGCCCGTGGCCGGGTTCTTGTGGCGGTGGATCTCGAAGCCGGTCGCCATGTCCTCGGTGATCGAGTCGTACAGACCACCGATCTGCTTGAGCGCGCTGATGCGGACCGCGTTCGAGGTGCCCACGAACATGGGGGAGCCGTACCGGTTGCCCGCGCGCTGGATCAGCGCGTGGAAGAGGAACTGCTGCGACTCGGCGGCCTTGGTGATCGGGTTGTCGTAGTTGCCGTAGACCTGCGGGCCGATGACGAAGCCGACGTCCGGGTCGCGGAAGAAGCCGAGCATCCGCTCCAGGTAGTTGGGCAGCGGCACGTGGTCGGTGTCGACCGAGGCGAAGAAGTCGTAGTCGCCGCCGTGCGCGTCCAGCCAGGCGTTGTAGTTGCCGTGCTTGGTCTTGGCGCGGTGCGGGCCCTTGGGCATGTTCCACTTCGCGACGCCCTTGCGGGAGAAGTGGTGCACGCCGAGGCGCTCGCAGACCGCCTTCACCTCGGGGTCGTCGCCCTCGTCGAGGAGCCAGACGTGCATCAGACCGCGGTGGCGGATCTTCACGGCCGCCTCCAGGGTCTTCGTCACCATCTCCAGCGGCTCCTTGCCGGGCACGAAGGAGGTGAGGAAGGCGACCCGGGTGCCGGTCTCCGGCACCACCGGGATCGGGTCCCGGGCGACCAGGGTGGCGTGCGCGTTCGACAGCACGTTCAGGCAGCGGAACAGCTCGATCAGGCCGATCGAGACGAGCATCACGATGTCGAGCGCGGGCAGCCAGTCGAAGGCCACGTAGTCGCGCTCGGTCCAGTGCGTGGGCTGCAGCAGCCAGACCAGCAGCACCACCGACAGCAGCGGGGCCGCGGCCAGCATCAGGGCGACCCGGATGCGGTGCGGCTCCTGCGAGATCAGCGAGCGGTACTGCACCTTGTACGGCTTGTGCGGGTCCGGCTGGGTGAGGGGGCCCGCGAGCCGGCTGTAGTGCTCGTAGTCGTACCTCGGCAGCGCCTTCCTTATCCGGCGGAAGGAGCCCGTGTTCCAGGTCCGATGCGCAGGCACTCTCAGCTGCGTGGTCTGGGACGGGTCGTGGTCCTGCCCGGCGCCCGTCGGCGTCGACGTCATGAGTCATCCCCCCACACGCGCATCACGCGTGTTTCGTCGCTTCCATCGCCCACTCGGGTCCCCCTCGACCGTCACGGACGTAACTGTGGTGGGTTGCTGTCACCACGGCATCCACACCTTATATAGACATGGAACAGCGACCCCCGGTTGCATGATGCCCCCCTCGGCATCCGGGCCCCCAACCGGACCAGGGTTCTACGGTGTTCGCCATGATCGCAAGATGCCCGGAGGCCGGGTACGCGGAAGGCCCCCCGTGTGCTACGAGGGGCCTTCGGCCGTCTGTGCGCCGCCAGGGACTCGAACCCCGGACCCGCTGATTAAGAGTCAGCTGCTCTAACCAACTGAGCTAGCGGCGCCTGCTGACCTGCACAACTCTACCGGATGCCGGACAGTGCTCCGGACCGCTCCCGGGGCCCTGGGGCTTCCCCGGAAGCTCTCCGGGAGCCCCCGGGGAGCGGGGCCGCCGCCCGTGTACATCATTCGGACCGTCAACATGCGCGTGAAGAAGACAGTTGAGAAACTGACCGACATGTACCGAAGTGCCCCGTCGTGGACATTTTCACCGGGAGTGTGAGGGGAATCGCATGGAGGCTCCCGTATTCGAGGAGATCGACCCCGCGAGCGACTGCGACTGCCCTGGTTGCCGTCACTGGCGCCGCGTCCTGCCGCATTCGCCGGCCGGCCGCGCACCCGCCCATCCGGCGGCGGCCCACCGCGCGCTGATCGTGGCGACCGCCACGGCCACCGCCGCCGCCGCGGCTTCCGTGCTCGGCGCCGGCCAGGCGGCGGCGGTCCCGGCCGTCGCCGCCCACGCGGCGCACCGGCCGGGCGTCGCGGCGGATGATGACGTACCGGACACCCCGCAGGGGCCCCGGGCCCCGCTGCACGGCCCGGCCGGCCGGCCGGCGGGGCCGCCGGCCGGTGCGGGACTGGCCGCGATCACCCGTACGGAGATCATCAGCCGGGCCAAGACCTGGGTCACCGCGAAAGTGCCCTACAGCGTGACCGCCTACTGGTCCGACGGCTACCGGCAGGACTGCTCGGGCTACGTGTCGATGGCCTGGAAGCTGCCCACGAACGAATGGACGGGCAGCCTCGGCACGTTCGCCGACCGCATCACGAAGGAGCAGCTCCAGCCCGGCGACATCCTGCTGTTCCACAACGCGGCCGACCCGCAGACAGGCTCCCATGTGGTGATCTTCGGCGGCTGGACGGACGACACGCACACCTCCTACACGGCCTACGAGCAGACCCCGCCGCACACCCGCGAGCAGTCCACGCCCTACGCCTACTGGAGCGACTCCGCCAAGTACCTGCCCTACCGGTACAAGGGCGTCACGGCGAGCGCGGCGAACGGCCCCGCCGCGGCCCCCGCCTCGCACGGGGTCGCCGGATACCCCGGGCGGGCGATGTTCCGGCCGGGCGCGGACAACCCGTACGTCACCCGGCTCGGCAGGCGGCTGGTGGAGAAGGGATTCGGCGCGTACTACACGACCGGACCGGGTCCGCGCTGGGGCGAGGCGGACCGGCGTGGTGTCGAGGCCTTCCAGCGCGCCCAGGGCTGGCGGGGCGGCGCGGCGGACGGCCATCCGGGTCCGGAGACCTGGCGACGCCTCTTCTCCTGACGCCTCTTTTCCTGACCCACCGTCCGCCCGCGGTGATCCCGCGACGATCCCGCGTTCCCCGTTCATGACGCGTCTGGCGCGGAGGCTGGAGCACGCATGAGTACGACCTCTTCCACGGACCCGGCCCTCATCGGGCCGCCGGCCGCTCCCCACATCGGCTCCGGCTCCGGCCCTGAGCCCGGCCCCGGCCCCGGCCCCGGTTCCGAGCCGGAACCCGGGAGGGCGGCGGAGGGCGGCCACCGGTCCGTCCGGCTCATCCACAACGAGGCCACCACCGAGATCCCCGTCCATCTGCTGTTCCGCGACGACCTCGATCCGGCGCCGGCTCCGTCGCCGCCGCGGCCCGCGGTCGCCGGCCGCAGACCGGGCGCGGGGGAGCGGACCGGGGCCCGTCGGCCGGTCGCCGCGCGCTCGCGCCCGGTGCCGAGCGTCAGCCCGGAGCTGAGGGAGCGTCCGGCGCGGGTGCTGCCCGGCGCCGCGGGCGTGGCCGCCGGGGCCTGCGGGGCGGCGGGCTGCGCGGTCACCTCCTGGTGGGCCGGGGTCGTACCGCCGCTGGCGGCCGAGGCGCTGGGGCTGCCGGCGTACGCGGGTGCCGGGCTCGGGCCCGCCCAGTGGGCGGCGTACGCGGCCGCCGGGGCGCTGGGGCTGTTCGGGTTCGGCGGGCTGGCCCGGGGGCGGACGGGGCGGGCCTGGGTGCTCGGCCTGTTCGGCCGCTACCGGGGCACCGTCCGGCGCACCGGCCTGATGTGGGTCAACCCGCTGCTGCTGCGCCGCCGGGTCGACGTGCGGCTGCGGCACTGGCGCAGCGAGCCGATGCCCGCGGCCGACGGCAACGGGGTGGCGCTCAGGGCGGTGACGCTGGTGGTGTGGCGGGTGCGGGACACCGCGCGGGCCACGCTGGGCGTCGAGGACCACGAGACGTATCTGCGCGAGTGCGTCGAGGCGGCGCTGGCCCGGGTCCCGGTGGAGCCGCTCGGCACGGTCCGCAGCTCCGCGGACGTGGCCGGCGAGACGCTGACCCGGCTGGTGGCGGCGGACGCGGCGCCGGTCGGCCTGGAGGTGTTCTCGGTGCGGCCGGTCCGGGCGGAGTACGCCCCGGAGGTCGCCGCCGAGATGCACCGGCGCCGGATCGCGGCCCTGGACGCCGCGCAGCGGGCGAGCGTGCTCACGTCGGTCGTGGACTCGGTGGAGGACACGGTGACCCGGCTGACCATGCGGGGGCTGGTCGAACTCGACGACTACGAGCGCAAGGTGCTGGTGAAGGACCTGACGGTGGCGTTCTGCGCGGGGCGGGGGGACAGGGAGCACCGACCGGGTTCTTGAATTGGTATGGACATGTTCAACTCCTGGCAATAATCTGGGACTTGGTCTAGACCTGCACGGCTCACTGAACCTCCCCCACGTCACAGGAGCAGCGGTATGCGTACCAGGACCAAGTTGTCCGCCGTCGCGGTGGGCATGGCGACCACCGGAGCCCTCGTGCTCTCGTCCGGCGGAGCCGCGAGCGGCCACGGTTACACCGACCTGCCGGTCAGCCGGCAGAAGGTCTGCCAGAACGGCACCGTCAGCGGCTGCGGCGCCATCCAGTGGGAGCCGCACAGCGTCGAGGGCCCCAAGGGCTTCCCAGCGGGCGGGCCGGCCGACGGGCGGATATGTTCCGGGAACAACACCCGGTTCGCCCAGCTCGACAGCCCGAAGACGCCGAACGGCCAGGCATGGCCGACCACCCGGGTGAACGGCGGACAGAACTACACCTTCCGCTGGCAGTTCACCGCCCGGCACGCCACGACCGACTTCAGGTACTACGTCACCAAGCCGGGCTGGAACCAGAACCACAACCTGTCCCGGTCCGACCTCAACCTCACGCCGTTCTTCACGGTGCCCTACGGCGGCAAGCAGCCGCCGGCCACCCTCTCCCACAGCGGCACGCTGCCGTCCGGGCTGAGCGGGCACCACGTCATCGTCGCGGTGTGGACGGTCGCCGACACGGCCAACGCGTTCTACGCGTGCTCGGACGTCACCTTCTAAAGCGAGCGGCCGGGCAACGACGGAGGGCCCCCTCGCCTGGGCGAGGGGGCCCTCCTGCTGTGCGCCGTCAGGGACTCGAACCCCGGACCCGCTGATTAAGAGTCAGCTGCTCTAACCAACTGAGCTAACGGCGCATGACTCCCGCCGTCCGCTTCCCGCGGCCGGCGACGACGAAAATACTACCCGGTCCCAAGCAGTGCTCCCGACCACCCGCCGTCCGCCGATCACCCGCCCGCCAGCCGCCGGCCGTCCGCGGTCGGTCTAGATCGCCAGCGACAGCAGCACCGGTGCCGCGCTCCGGTTCAGCTCGTCCGCGGCCCGGCGCAGCCGGTGGGCGTGCTCGACCGGCAGGGACACGGCCAGGCAGCCCACGGCGGAACCGGCCGTGATCGGGACGGCCGCGCAGACCGTGCCCACCGCGTACTCCTGGAGGTCGAGGACCGGCACCGTGGGCGGCTGGGACTCCAGCCGGGACAGCAGCAGGCGGTCGCTCGTGATGGTGCGCGAGGTCAGGCGGGCCATCTTGTGCCGGGCGAGGTGGTCGCGGCGGCCCGCGTGGTCCAACTGGGTCAGCAGGCTCTTGCCGACCGCGGTGGCGTGCGCCGAGACACGGAAGTCCACCCACTCGTTCACCCGGGGCGTGGCCGGGCCGTCGGCGTACTGGGTGACGCTGACCTCGCCGTCGACGTACCGGCTGATGTAGACGGCGGCGCCCACCGAGTCGCGCAGCCGGTCCAGGGTGTGCTGGAGCTTTTCACGCACGGCCTGCTCGCGGCCGTGGGCCGAGCCCAGTCGGGCCAGGGCCTCCCCGGCGACGTACGCGCCGTCGGCGGTCTGCTCGACGTAGCCCTCGCGACGCAGCATGCGCAGGAGCGGGGTCAGGCGCTCCGGGTCGAAGCCGGTCTGCCGGGCGATTTCGGTGTCGGTGACTCCGGTGGTCTGCCGCGTCACCGTCTCCAGGACGCGCAGGGCGTCCTGGGCCGAGTGGTGCGGCGCGGTCGGCTTGTGCTGCAGCGCCACGGTGGTCTCCCCCTGCGCTTCGCTGGTAGGCCCTGCCCCTGTCCCTGCCTGTGCCCCCGATCCGGACAGCGGATCCCCTTCACGATAGCCGCCAAGCGGCCTGTCGTGAGGGGGTGTTGGCGCAATTCCAGCGCCCCCAACTGCCGCGCCGGCTCACTGGCATATGCCAGTGGCGTGCCCCAACGCCCCGACCTCGGGTGTTGGGGCGACAACGCCACGTAGTACCCGCGTCACAGCACCGCGCTGAGGAACTCCCGGGTCCGGTCGTGCTCCGGCTCGCTGAAGATCTTCTCCGGCGGGCCGGTCTCGATGACCCGGCCCGCGTCGAACATCAGGACCTGGTCCGAGATGTCCCGGGCGAAGTTCATCTCGTGGGTCACACAGAGCATGGTGATGTCCGTGGTGCGGGCGATGTCGCGCAGCAGGTCGAGGACGCCCGCGACCAGCTCCGGGTCGAGCGCCGAGGTCACCTCGTCGAGGAGGAGCACCTTCGGCCGCATCGCCAGCGCCCGGGCGATCGCCACGCGCTGCTGCTGGCCGCCGGAGAGCTGGGCGGGTCGGGCGTCGCACTTGTCGGCCAGGCCCACCATGTCGAGCAGGCCCTTGGCGCGCTCCACCGCCTCGTCCTTGGACATGCCGAGGACCGTGACCGGCGCCTCGGTGATGTTGCGCAGGACGCTCATGTTCGGGAACAGGTTGAACTGCTGGAACACCATCCCGATCTGCTTGCGGACCTCGCGCCGCTCCTTCTCGGTCGCCGGGAAGAGCTTCTGCCCGTCCACGGTGATCGTGCCCTCGTCGGGCTTGAGGAGCGTCATCAGCAGCCGCAGGATCGTCGTCTTGCCCGACCCGGACGGGCCGATCAGGGTGACGTGCTTGCCGGCGTCGACGGAGAAGTCGAGGTGGTCGAGGACGGTGTTCTCACCGAACCTCTTGGTGACCTGCTCCAGGCGTATCAGCTCGCCGGAGCTGCGCTCGGGGCTCTTCTCGGGATTGGGGAGAGTGTCAGTGGGCAAGGCGTCGCTCCAGGGCTCGCAGGGCAAGGGAGGCCAGGTAGGAGATGACGATGAAGGCCACGCCGATCACCGTCAGGGGCTCGGTGAACTGGAAGTTCTGCTGCGAGAACAGCCGTGCCTCGCCGAGCATCTCCAGCACCGTGATCGCCATCAGCAGCGGCGTGTCCTTCAGCATGGAGATCACGTAGTTGCCGAGGGCGGGCACCACCCGGCGGATCGCCTGCGGGAGGATCACCGCCGACCAGGTCCGCCCCAGTGGCAGGTTCAGCGCCGTCGCGGCCTCCCACTGGCCGACCGGCACCGCCTCGATGCCGGCCCGGTAGACCTGCATCGTGTACGTCGAGTAGTGCAGTCCGATGGCGAGCACACCGGTGGTGAGCGCCGAGGCGGTCACACCCCATTCGGGCAGCACGTAGAAGAGGAAGAACAGCTGCACCAGCAGCGGCGTGTTCCGGACGAACTCGGTGACCACGCCGACCGGCCAGGTCACCCAGCGGGAGGGCACCCGCATCAGCAGCGCCCACACCAGTCCGAGGACGAAGGAGACCAGCGACCCCAGGACCAGGATCTGCAGAGTGACCAGCAGTCCGTCCCAGAAGTGCGGCATGAAGTCGGAGACCGCGCTCCAGTCCCAGTTCATCGGACACCCCCGATCCCGGCCGGCTCGGCGGCGGCGGCCGTGCGCTTCGGGGCCGTCTTACCGACGCCCGCCTTCAGCTTCTTCTCCAGACCGCGCATCACCCGCGTGAGCAGGAACGCGATCACGAAGTAGATCAGCAGGATGTACGTGTAGATCTCCGCGCTCTCCTGCAGCGCGAGGCGCACCAGGTTGCCGCTGAACGCCAGATCGCCCATGCCCATGATCGACACCAGTGCGGTGCCCTTGAGCAGCTCGATCAGCAGGTTGGAGAACGGCGGGATCATCTCCGGCACCGCCTGCGGCAGCATGATGAGCCTCATCCGCTGCCAGGGCGTGAAGCTGAGGGCGATGCCGCCCTCCTTCTGCGCCGGGTCGACCGCGCCGAGCGCGCCGCGCACGATCTCGGAGCCGTACGCCCCGTAGGTCAGGCCCAGCGCCAGCGTGCCCGCCCACATCGGCACCAGCTGCCAGCCGAAGGCCGGCGGCAGCACGAAGAACACCCAGAAGATCATCACCAGCGCCGAGGTCCCGCGGAACACCTCGGTGTAGACGCCCGCCAGGAAGCGGACGATCCACAGCTGGTGGGTGCGCGCGACGCCGACCACGAAGGAGACGCCCGCCGCGAGCAGTGAGCTGAAGACGAGCAGCTGGATCGTGACCCAGACACCCTGGAGTACGAGTTCCCACAGTCCCGAGGTCATCCGCCGCAGAGCTCCTTCGCGGTCAGATCGGTCATCTCGTTCTCGGTGAAACCGAAGGGCTTGAGGATGCGGAGCAGCTCACCGCTCTTCTTGAGCTTCTGCAGCTCGACGTTGAAGGCGTCCCGCAGGTTCGTCTCGGTCGGACGGAAGGCGAAACCGCCGCCGTCGACCTTCGGCTTGCCGTCGATGATCGGCGAGAAGGCCTCGGTCGCCTCGGCCTTGGCGGACTTCTTCACCACCTCGCGGACGGTCAGCGCCGTACCCGCGAAGACGTCCACGCGCCCGGACTCGACGGCGTTGAGGCCGGCCACCTGGTCGGGGACGATCAGGATGTCGTCCTCCTTGATCCCGTGCTCCACCGCGTAGGCGATCTCGGCGTAGCCGGTGCCGGTCGCGAACTTGGCCTTCTTCTCGAAGACGTCCTTGTAGTTGTGCAGCCCGAGCGGATTGCCCTTGCGCACGATGTACGCGTCGAGCATCTGGTAGTCGGGGTCGGAGAAGATGACCTGCTGGCAGCGGTCGGGGTTGATGTACATACCGGCCGCCACGATGTCGAACTGCTGCGACGCCAGACCCGGGATGAGGGAGCCGAACTCCGTCGGCACCGGCTGCACCCGGTCCACTCCGAGCCGCTTGAAGATGACCTTCGCCAGCTCCGGGGCCTCGCCGGTCAGCTCACCGTCCTTGTTGATGTAGCCGAAGGGGATCTCGCCCGCGATGCCGAGCCGGGCCACGCCCTGTGCCTTGAGCCGGTCGAGAAGGTCGCCGCCTTCCACGCCGGACCCGGCGGCCACCCGTGAGCAGCCGGCGGCCCCCAACGCACCGAGCGCCGCGACCCCCGCGAGCAGCGACCGGCGAGTGGGCCCGGCCGTCCTGGGCCTTTGGTCGGATATACCCCATGGAGGGGTTCTGTGTGGTGGAGCCATGGGCGCGCAGCTACCCGATGCCGGGCAGGTTATGCCGATCTTTTTCAGTCCGATACCTCGGCCCGGCGCCCTTGACCGCGGCGGCGTTGGGCACTGCCATGGAGGGCATGGCAGATCGCTTCATCGAAGTCTCGCTGGTCAAGCGCGGAATCACGTGCACGGCCCAACTGCTTGAGGACCGGGCTCCGGTCACCTGCGCGGCCGTGTGGGACGCGCTCCCACTCGGCGGCGACGTGTATCACGCCAAATACGCGCGTAACGAGATCTACGCCCTTTTCCCGCCCTTCGCGGCATCCGAACCACCGCTGGAGAACCCGACCGTGACGCCCATTCCGGGCGACTTGTGCTATTTCGCCTTCGCGGGCGCCGAGTTGGGCACCAAGGCGTACGGCTACGACCGAGAGGTCCGCGCGGGCACCACCCTCGTCGACCTCGCCCTGTTCTACGAACGCAACAACCTGCTGCTCAACGGCGACGTCGGCTGGGTGCCCGGCACCGTCTGGGGCCAGGTCGTCGAAGGCCTGGCCGAGATGGCCGAGGCCTGCAACGACCTGTGGCGCACGGGAGCGGCGGGGGAGACGCTCAGCTTCCGGCGGGCCTAGCGCGTGACGCCTTCGGCGGGCGGCCGCGAGAGGGTGACGGTGCCTCACGAGAGCGCCGTGCCCCCTCGGCTGCCGGTCCGCCGGGTCCCGCCCGGCAGGCCGGGCAGGGCCGCCGTGCCCCGCCCGGCCGGCGGCCCTACGGAGCGGCCTCGAACGTTATAGGTTCCCCGCCGCGCGGAGCGCGCCGACACTTGAGCCGCACGTCCGGAACCGAGACCCCAGGGGGAGCCGACACGTCATGCGCATTCGGTTGAAGATCGGTAGTGCCGCTGTCGCACTGGGCGCCGTCGCGGCGCTCGCGAGTTCGGCGAACAGCGTCCCGGCGGCAGGTGAGACGGAACTCGGGCGGGTGCTGCCGGTGGCCGGAACATGCCCGTACAGCGGGAGCCACCCGGAGCTGACCCGCAGCGACTCCTACTCGTCGGCCGTCAAACACGCCCAGTGCCTGTGGAACACGCAGAACGACCTGCACAGCGGCCGGAAGCTGATCAACCAGGACGGGTACTTCGGCGCGGACACCTACAAGGCCATGCGTCTGATCCAGAGCGCCTGCGGGATCACCGTGGACGGGATCGTGGGCCCGGACACCTGGCGGTGCCTGCACCCGGACCAGTCCCCGAACCCGAAGTACAAGCCGGGGGTGTGGCCCGCGGACTAGCCTGACCGGCCGTGTACCCGGGGCGGGCCTATACGAGGGGCACGGGGGACGGGTCCGCCCCGTACAGCGCGTGCGCGGCGCGCAGGACCAGGTCGTCGCGGTGGCGGGCCGCCACGAGTTGGAGGCCGATGGGGAGTCCGTCCCCGTCGGTCCCGGCCGGCACGGTGGCCGCCGGCTGCTGGGTCAGGTTGAACGGGTAGGTGAAGGGCGTCCACCCGGTCCACCGCCGGTGCCCCGAGCCCTTCGGCACCTCGACGCCCGCCTCGAACGCCGTGATCGGCAGCGTCGGCGTGACGAGCAGGTCGTACGCCTCGTGGAAACGGCCCATCCGCCGGCCCAGCTCCATCCGCACGTCCACCGCGGCCAGGTACTCCAGCGCCGAGTACCGCGCCCCCGCGCCGACGATCTCCCGCAGCCCCGGGTCGAGCAGCTCCCGCTGACCCGCCCTCAGGTGCTGGACCACGCGCGCCGCCCCGCTGAACCACAGCGCGTGGAAGGCGTCCACCGGGTCCGCGAAGTCGGGATCGGCCTCCGTGACGTACGCGCCCAGCTCCGCCAGCCGCTCCACCGCCCGCCGGACCGCCTCGGCCACCACCGGACGCACCGCCACCTGCCCGCCGAGCGACGGCGAGTACGCCACCCGCAGTCCCCGCACGCCGCCGGACAGGGCCTCGGTGTACGACCCGGGCGCCGGGCCCAGCGCCGACCAGTCCCGGGCGTCCGGGGTGCCGATGACGTCCAGCATCAGCGCCGCGTCCGCCGCGTCCCGCGTCATCGGGCCGACGTGCGCGAGCGTGCCGAACGCGCTCGCCGGGTAGAGCGGGACCCGGCCGTACGTCGGTTTCAGGCCGAAGATGCCGCAGAAGGACGCCGGGATGCGCACGCTGCCGCCGCCGTCCGTGCCCAGCGCCAGCGGCCCCGCCCCGCGCGCGACGGCCGCCGCCGCGCCCCCGCTGGAGCCGCCCGCGGTGCGGCCGGGGTCGTGCGGGTTGCGGGTGACGCCGGACAGCGGCGAGTCGGTCACGCCCTTCCAGCCGAACTCGGGTGTCGTCGTCTTGCCGACGAACACGGCGCCGTGCTCCCGCAGCCGGGCGACGGAGGGCGCGTCCTCGTCCCAGGGGCCGTCCGGCGAGACGGCCCGGGAGCCGCGCAGCGTCGGACGACCGCGCGTCAGCAGGATGTCCTTCACCGTGACCGGGACCCCGTCCAGCCGACCGCACGGCTCCCCGCGCCGCCACCGCTCCTCGGCCCGCCGGGCCCCCTCGAGCGCCTCCTCGCCGGTCAGCCGGACGAACGCGTTCAGCTCCGGCTGGATCCGCTCGGCCCGCTCCAGAACCGCCCGGGTCACCTCCACCGGGCTGAAAACACCCTTGCGGTAACCGTCGACGAGCTGTACCGCGGTCAGCTCGGTGAGGTCGGTCATGCAGCACCCTCCCGCGTTTCCTGGGCCGTTGTTCCTGCGACGTCGTTCCCCGAGATGCCGTTTCCCGGGACGTCAGTGTCCGGGCACGTATCCGCGCTTCTTGTCGACCACGTTCGCGAGCGGCTCGCCCGCCGCCCAGCTCTCGTACAACTCCACGAACTGCGCGCCCAGTTCGTCCCGCCAACCGATCGTGTCCCCGCTCATGTGCGGCGAGATGATCAGGTCCGGTACCCGCCACAGCGCGCTGTCGGGCGCGAGCGGCTCGTCGTTCAGCACGTCCAGGGCCGCGCCCGCGATCCAGCGCCGCGTCAGCGCCTCGGCGAGATCGTCCTCGACGACCAGCTGTCCCCGGCCCACGTTCACGAAGCGGGCGGAGGGCTGCATCACCCCGAACCGCCGCGCGTCGAACATGCCCCGCGTGTCGTCGGTGAGCGGCGCCGCCGCGACCACCCAGTCGGCGCGGGCCAGCAGCCGGTCCAGCTCGGCGGGCCCGTGGACGCCGGTACGGGGGGTGCGGCCGACCAGCGCGGTGGTGATGCCGAGCGCCTTCAGCGTCCCCGCGATCGCCCGGCCGATCGGTCCGGAGCCCACCACGCAGGCCCGGGTTCCGGCCACCCGCGTCGACTCGCGGTGCCGCCAGGTCCGCTCGCCCTGCAACCGCAGCGTCGTCGGCAGGTCCTTGGCCATCGCCAGGACGAGCGCGGCGACGTACTCGGCGATCGGCTGGTCGAAGACACCGCGCGCGTTGGTCACCACCGTGTCCGACCCGGCCAGCTCCGGGCACATCAGATGGTCCACGCCGGCGCTCGCCGTGTGCACCCAGCGAGGGCGGGGACCGTCACCGGGCCAGGCCTTGCGTACGGCGTGCGAGGCGAAGTCCCACACGAGCAGGACGTCGGCGTGCGGCAGCCGCTCGGCGAGAGTCGTCTCGTCGGCGTGCTCGATCCGGGCCCGGCCCGTCAGCCGGCCCAGGCGGGGGAGCGGCTCGGCGTCCAGGACGAGGAGCGTGGGCGGGTGCGTAGGCAGGGGCGTGGACGTGGTCATCGGCAGGTCTGTCTCCGGTCGGCGGAAGCGGGTGCGGTCCAGGAGTTGACGGGGAAGTCAACCGGCTGTTGACCTGGGAATGACGCGGGCGGATTGACCACGCTCGCACCGGAACCTACCTTCGTCAACACGGCCGTGCGTAACGGTGCGTTGTCCTCCCCTTTCTCAGTGTGAGGTCGGTGCGTGCCATGGACATCTCCTTTCTCGGCGGACCAGCTCCGCAACGCGGGGTCGGCGTGGTCGCCCCGTTCGACTTCGCACTCGACCGCGAGCTGTGGCGGTGGGTGCCCGACGACGTGTCGCTGCACATGACGCGAACCCCTTTTGTGCCGGTCGAGGTCAGTCTGGACCTCGCCCGGCTGGTCAGCGAGCACGAGACGCTCGGCGAGGCGGTGCGCACCCTCAACGCCATCGCGCCCGAGGTCGTCGCCTACGCCTGCACCTCGGGCAGCTTCGTCGGCGGCATCGCCGGTGAACGCGCGATGTGCGAGGCGATGACCTGGGCGGGCGCGGTCCCGTCCGTGACCACCTCCGGCGCGCTGCTGGACGCGCTGACCGAGCTGGGCGTACGCCGGGTCGCGCTGGTGACGCCGTACACCGTGTCCGTGACCCGAGCGCTGGAGGCGTACGTCGCCGAGGCCGGCGTCGCCATCACCGGCTGCGCCTTCATGGGGCTGACCCGGCACATCTGGCGGGTCCCGTACCGCGACGTGGCCGACATGGCACGCCAGGCGGTCCCGCGCCAGGGGACGGCGGACGCCCTGTTCATCTCCTGCACCAACCTCCCCACCTACGACGTCATCCCGCAGCTGGAGGCCGAGCTGCGGATCCCGGTGATCTCGGCCAACCAAGTGACGATGTGGGCGGCACTGCGCCGACTGGGTACCCCTGCGGTGGGGCCGTATCAGGCGCTGACCGATCCGTCCGCGCGTACCGGCCCCACGGTGCCGGGGCCGGTGGGTCCCGCGGTGGCGGGTCCGGTCGGGCCCGCGGTGGCGGACATGCCGGGCGTCGGTGACGGCCCGGACACGGAACAGCAGCAGGAAGGTTGGACATGACAGCACTGGGGTTCCTCTACCCGGGCCACTCCGGCGAGGACGACTATCCACGCATCGAGCAGCTCCTGGGCAGCGACATCCGGGTGGACCTGGTGCACACGGACATCGGCGAGGACGCGCACCGGGTCGACGCGCTGCGCGAGATGGGTTCGGCGCACCGGCTCGCGGCGGGCGTGGCGGAGCTGCGGCTGGCCGGCGCCGACGCCGTGGTGTGGGCCTGCACCAGCGGAAGCTTCGTGCACGGCTGGGAGGGCGCGCAGGAACAGGTGCGGGCCCTCGCCCAGGCGGCGGGTCTGCCGGCCTCCTCCACCTCCTTCGCCTTCGTGCGAGCGGCTAAGGAGATCGGGGCGCGGCGGGTCGCCATCGGGGCGACCTACCCGGACGACGTGGCGCGGCTCTTCGCGGACTTCCTCGCCGCCGCCGGTATCGAGACGGTCGACGTCGTCAGCTCCGGCGTCATCACGGCGGCGGAGGTCGGCACCTGGACCGAGTCGGAGGTGCTGGCCCTGGCCCGCGCCGCCGACCGCCCGGACGCGGACGCGGTCCTCCTCCCGGACACGGCCCTGCACACGGTGGCCCACATCCCGGCCCTGGAGAAGGAGCTGGGCAAGCCGGTCCTCACCGCGAACCAGGTCACCGTCTGGGAGGCCCTGCGTCTGGCCGACCGCAGGGTCAACGCGCCCGAGCTGGGCGCGCTGTTCACCCGGGAGCCGGTGGTACAGGCCTGAGAGAGGGGCACGCCTTGGCACGCCTTCCCCGCTGGGCCCGCACAACCCCGTTCCGGTTTTGATGGTCTTGCTCCTGTGAACTCCGCGCCGAACCTGGGCGCGGAGTGCTGAAAACAGGAGATGCACCATGCGAACCGCCATACGCCGTACCGTCCTGACCGCTTCCGCGGTCACCCTCGCCCTGGCGGTCACCGCCTGCGGCGGAGGTGACCAGGACGGTGGGGACGGCGGCGACACCAGGGCGAAGGCCGGCGGCGGGTCCGACAAGCCGGCGGCGAAGGCCCTGACCGCCGGCGAACTGGAGAAGCTGGTCGTCAGCGCGGACGACCTGAAGGACCACCAGGTCGAGAAGCCGGCGAAGGACGACGTGCCGGAGCCCGGGACCCTCACCGTCGAGCAGGCCGAGTGCGAGCCCGTCGCCCGGGTGCTGTCGGCGCTGCCCGTGGGCACGCCGGCGGCGAGCACCCAGCGGCTCGTCGTCCAGGAGTCCGCGGCGGCCAAGAAGGGCATGCCCTCGATGGAGGAGCTGGCGGGCATGACGGAGGAGGAGGCGAAGGAGGCGACCATCGACTCCCTCGACATCACGAAGACGATGACCTCTCTCTGGTCCTACGACGCCGACGGGGCGGAGCGGACCCTCGGCACGCTGCGGGAGGCCGGCAAGAAGTGCGCCGGGGGCTTCGGCATGTCGGTCGGCGGTGAGAAGCAGCAGGTCACCAAGGTCGGCGAGGAGAAGCTCGCGGCCGGTGAGGACGCCGTCGCCTGGACCGTGGGGACGCAGATGGACGGTGAACCCGTCGAGACGAAGGTCGTCGTGCTGCGGCAGGGGACCACGCTCGCCGGGTTCTCGTCCTTCAACATCGCGGCGGTCAGCCGCGGCGAGTCCTTCGAGCAGCCGACCGCCGTCATCGACGCGCAGGCGGCCAAGCTCGGCTGACACGGAAGAACCCCGGTCCCGCTGGAGCGGGGCCGGGGTTCTCGTGGAGCGCTGGGCAGGCCTTGCACCTGCATTTCCCCACGGGAAGTGGGGCGTCTTTCCTTGGACCACCAACGCACTGCCCGCTCCGGGGGGTTGGCCCCCTTGATCAGGCAGGATGATCGTACCGCAGCTCGGTCCGGGGTGCACATCGGACCTGTGGCGGCGGTGGGGGCGAGCCCGCCGGTGGGTGTCATGCGTTCACCCACATGTACAAAGGTCCGTAGTTTGAACGTGCCGTAACCCTTGCGAGCCCCTGGGGTGAACCCTATATTCACGGCGAGAAAGCGCTTTCCGACCTGTCGTATTGACATGACCGCGACAGGTTGGTCATTCCGGCATGTGAAAGCGAATGGGGAGACCGAGGATGAGACGACCAGTCGCGCTGCGACTCAACGCGGCGCTGGCGACCTTGGCCGTCGCCGCCGCGACCGGTGTGGTGCTGTCGATGCCCCAGGCGGCGGCAGCGGCCAGTGGCGCCACCGGCTACGCGACCCAGAACGGCGGCACGACCGGCGGTGCCGGCGGAGAGACGGTCCGGGCGACCACCGGGACCGCGATCCACCAGGCCCTGTGCGGCCGGGCCAGCAGCAGCACCCCGATCACCATCGAGGTCGAGGGCACCATCAACCACGGCAACACCACCAAGGTGTCGGGTGACAGCTGCAGCACCGCCGCGGACAAGATCGAGCTGAAGCAGATCAGCAACGTCACGATCGTCGGGGTCGGCGGCGGCGCCGTCTTCGACCAACTGGGCATCCACATACGGGAGTCCAGCAACATCATCATCCAGAACGTGACGGTCCGGAACGTCAAGAAGTCGGGCTCGCCCACGTCCAACGGCGGCGACGCCATCGGGATGGAGAGCGGCGTCCGCAACGTCTGGGTCGACCACACCACCCTGGAGGCGTCGGGCGGCGAGTCGGAGGGCTACGACGGCCTCTTCGACATGAAGGACGACACCAAGTACGTCACCCTGTCCTACAGCACCCTGCGCAACTCCGGCCGCGGCGGCCTCATCGGCTCCAGCGAGAGCGACCGCTCCAACGGCTACGTCACCTTCCACCACAACCTGTACGAGAACATCGACTCCCGCGCCCCCCTGCTGCGCGGCGGCATCGCGCACATCTACAACAACCACTACGTGAGCCTCAACGAGTCCGGCATCAACTCCCGGGCCGGCGCGAAGGCCAAGGTCGACAACAACTACTTCGAGGACTCCAAGGACGTCCTCGGCACCTTCTACACGGACCAGGCCGGCTACTGGCAGGTCAGCGGCAACATCTTCGACAACGTGACCTGGTCCGACCGCGAGGGCGACACCAACCCCGCCGGGCCCGACCCGCAGTCCAACACCAGTGTCAGCATCCCGTACTCCTACAGCCTCGACGCGGCCGACTGCGTGCCGGGCGTCGTGAGCCAGACGGCGGGCGCGGGCAAGGGCCTGAAGGTGTCGGACGGCAGCTGCACGCCGCAGAACCCGGACCCGGACCCGACCGACCCCGACCCCACGGACCCGGACCCCACCGACCCGGACCCGGACCCGACCGACCCCGACCCCACTGACCCGCCCACCGGGACCAACCTCAGCATCGGAGCGGGCGCCGACGGTTCCTCCAAGGCCGACGGGACGAGCTACGGCAACGTCCGCGACGGCGACATGAGCACCTACTGGTCCCCGTCCGGCTCGACCGGCTCCGTCTCCGTGAAGTGGGGCTCCGCCACGACGGTCTCCAAGATCAACATCCGGGAGGCCTCGGGCTCCGAGGGTGACATCGGAGCCTGGCGGGTCATCAACCACGACACGGGCTCCGTGCTGGCCTCCGGCAGCGGAGCGGGCGTCATCGACTTCGCCCGGACGTCGCTGAAGAAGATCACCTTCGAGATCACCGGCTCCGCCGGCACCCCGAGGGTCGCCGAGTTCGAGACCTACGCCGGATAGCGAACGGCGCGGCCCCGCGAGAGTGGGCGAGGACGTGCCGGTACACACGTACCGGCAGGTCCTCGCCCTCTTGCACGGGCGCGGGACAATGGACGGTGGCCCACTCCACCGGGAGTGCCCCGTCCACGGGGAGGGCCGCCGTACGTACGAGGAGGAGAAGACATGGCGGAGCCCACGCCGCGTCGGAACGAACCGCGGCTACGCCCCGCGCCCCTGCTCTTCGAGCCGGCGGAGGCGGCCGCCGATCCGGAGCACTTCTTCGACCTCGAGTCGATCGACGACCCCCGGGCGCTGCTGGACCGGGCGACGGAGCTGACGCACGCCTTCCGGGCGGCGGCGGACCGGGCGATGGAGTTCCAGGCGATGGCGGCGGCGCAGCTGGCCGATCCCCGGCGGTTCGACCGGCTGACGGCCGCGGACATCGCCGAGCGGGCCGAGTGGACCGAGGACTACGCCAAGAAGATGGTGGAGTTCGGGCGGGACCTGATGCGCGGCGGCGCACACACCGACTAGCCCCGCCGCTCGGTCCCCGCCGATCAGCCGATCGCTCCACGCCGCTCGGTCCACGGCGATCAGTCCTCACGCATATGCCAAGTGGGTGGGCAAGGTACTCCTTTCGCCTTGCTCCTGTCCCGGTTTCCCGCAACTCACCGGAGCCGCACCCTCACGGGCGGTAGATGTATGCGGTATGAGCAGCACACGCGATGTCGCCCTGGAAGCCACCCCCCGTGTCTCGGACGTCACCTCGGACGGCGCCGTCTGGCTGGCCTCGGCGGGCGCGTACCCGCGCAGCACGCTCGCGTTCTGGGAGGAGCGGCCCGGGGCACCGGTCGTCCTGCCCTGCGGTTCCGCCTTCGACGTGGTGAGCGCCCCCGCGATCTTCGGGCGGCGGATGCTGGACCAGATGTGGGACGAGGGTCCGGGGTCGGGCCCGGTGGCCGAGTTCCGGGGCCGGATGCTGCTGTTCGCCGCGCCGGGCACGGCCCAGCGGCTGCCGTCGCTGCTGGAGTGGGAGGAGTGGAGCGCGCGTGGCCGGGAGGGCGGCCGTACGGGCGCGGTGCCGCCGCTGCTGTGCCACGGTGCCGGGGACGCGGTGACCGTACCGGCGCCGGTGGGCTCCGCGGCCGGGCCGGCGCCCGTGGGCGGTCCCGTCCGTTCCGGTTCCCGCTGGCTGGTGGCGCCCGACACGCGCCGGCCGTGGCTGCCGGGTCCCGAGATCCTGCTCTGGGCGGCCGTACGGGCGGCCCGTGCCGCCGTCCGTATTTCGATTTTTCCCTCCGCCGACCAGGGTGCTAAAGTCTACGACGTCAGCAGGCGCCGCTAGCTCAGTTGGTTAGAGCAGCTGACTCTTAATCAGCGGGTCCGGGGTTCGAGTCCCTGGCGGCGCACAGACAACGGGAAGGCCCTCGCCCAGGCGAGGGCCTTCCCGCATGCTCGGAGGCGTCCGGACGTCATCCGTCCCACCCCGGCGTGACCTGCACCGTCCACGCCCCCGACACCGTCCGTCCCGCCACCTCCACCCGTACGCCCTCTCCCGGCACCGTGAAGCTTTCGCCGAGGCTCACCGGGGCGTCGGCGAGCGGGGGGTAGACCGAGTCCTCCCAGCAGGCCTCGGTGTCCGGGTGGGCGTCGATCACCTCGATCGGCCCGCCCCCGGACTCCGCCCCGCTGCGCACCCGGTACACCAGCACCCCCGCCCGGCAGGCGGCGGCGTCGTTGCCGACCGGCCCCCGGGCCTCGAAGGCGAGCACGCTGTCCGCTCCGGTGCGCACCACCGCGAGCTTGGTGCCCCGGCCGAGACCGAAGGCCGGAGCCCCGGCGGCGCCCGTCACCACCACCCCAGGCCCCGCCCCCAGCGGCTCCAGCGTCAGCCGGGTGGGCCCGCCGCCCCGCACACACGCCACCTGCCGGGGCTGCAGCCAGCCCAGCTTCCACTTGTGCCAGCCGAAGAGGTCGGGGGCCAGTCCGAACTGGCTGCCCATCAGGTCCCAGTCGCCGACGTGGGTGTCCCAGTCGCCCTTGCCGTCGACGGGCCGGTGGTACAGGTCGGGCAGGTCGAAGACGTGCCCGGTCTCGTGGGCCAGGACCAGCCGGTCCGGCGGATGGTTCTCGAAGACCGTGACGACCCGCCGGATGTCGGTGCCGTCGGCCCGCATCGGGGTGTTCAGGTTGACGACCTTCGTGGCGTCCGAGTCCACGCCGGGCGCGTCCGGGTCGGCGACGAAGTAGACGACGTCGTAGCGGGAGAAGTCGACGCGCCGGTCGGCGGCGTGGAGCGCGTCCCGCAGATAGGCGGCCCGGTGCTCGGGACTCCAGTCGCGCTGTATGTCGTACGCCGTCGACGGCCGCGGCATGGGGATCCAGGCGCTCAGCGGGTGCGGGCGGAGCGTGAACGTGCCGTACGAGGCGCGCTGGAAGAAGCGGGTGGTGGCCGGGAAGTGGTCGGCGGCGAGTTCGGCGGGCGAGGCCAGCGGCCGGGAGTCGGGGAAGGAGAGGAACACCATCACGGCGTCCAGGGCGCGGACGGGCCGCGGATAGGCGGCGTTCCAGGTGTCCAGGCCCTCGGAGTGGTGCGCGTCGGTGCGCTGGAGCGCGCAGGGCTCGGGGGAGAAGGGCTCGGCGACCGAGGGGGCGGTGACCAGGGAGGTCGCGGCGAGCGCCGACATCGTGGTGCACACCGCCGCCGTGCTGCGCAGCCTGGAGCGGGGCTTGCCCGCCGCCCGGCGGCCCGCGCCGAGCCCCTTGAGTGCCTCCCGGGGAAGTCGCCTCAGGGGGAGCTGGCGCGGCACATGGACCTCCGGGTGCGGTTGACGGGACACCGCACTCAGCTTGTGCATATTTGTCGTACTACGCACTGTTCGCCTGCACCGGATGGGTGAGTCGCCCGGAATTTCACCGGCGGCCTCCGGCCCGACGTCTCCAGGACACTCACAGAACGTCACAACTGGTCGGGGGCGTGTAGAACCCGTCCAGGTGTGAGCGGAAACGACCTGTCAGAGAGATCACTTGGTTCCGAACGCGGAACGGCGGCTGGAAGGGCCCGGTGGCAGCCTCTATGATCGGCACACTTTCCTGCACGAACAGAGCACGAACAGAGATCGAGGCACTGCGGGAGCGAGCGGTGAACGGAACCTCCGAAGGGCCGGCGCCCGCGGCAGACCTCGACCGGTCAGCCGTCACAGAGAGTGACACATGCCTGGCACCTCGTACTCCTTGTGCGGGGTCCCCGGCCTACCGCTCGGCGTTCACGGCCGCCCCCCTGGCCATGGCCGTCGTCGACGCCGAGGGCATGGTCGTCGGCGCCAACGACACGCTGGGCACCCTGCTCGGCACCGACCCGGCCGCGCTGGCCGGCCGCGCGGCGGCCGACCTCGTCGACCTCGCCTCCGACGCCGGCACCTGGCACGCCTACCGCGAGGTGCTGCGGGGCCGGCAGCCCCGGCTGCGCTGCACCCGGCGGCTCAAGCGGGCCGACGGGCACTCTTTGTGGGTGCAGGTGACGCTCGCGCCGCTGGCCGAACCCGGTCAGGAGCGGGACGGCCTGCTGCTGTCGGTCGCCGACATCAGCGCCCGGCGCGAGTTGCAGGCCCGGCTGCGCCACCTCCAGATGCACGACCCGGTGACCCGGCTGCCCAACCGCGCGCTGTTCTTCGAGCGTCTGACGGCCGCGCTGGAGGCGGAGTCGGACGAGCACGGCGGCACCGGCCGGATCGGCGTGTGCTACCTGGACCTGGACGGCTTCAAGGCGGTCAACGACACCCTCGGTCACCGCGTCGGCGACCGGCTGCTGGCCGCCGTGGCCGAACGCCTCACCCGGTGCGCGGAGGACGCCGCGCACACCCGGTCCGGTGCTCCGCTGGTGGCCCGGCTCGGCGGCGACGAGTTCGCCCTCCTCGTGGAGGACTCCACGGGCACCGACCAGCTCGCCGACCTGGCCGAATCGGTCCTGACGGCCCTCCAGGCGCCCTTCGAGGTATCCGACCGCCGCCTCTCGATCACCGCGTCGGTCGGCGTCGTCGAGCGCCATACCGTCGGCACCACCCCCACCGCCCTGATGCAGGCGGCCGACACGACCCTGTACTGGGCCAAGGCCGACGGCCGGGCCCGCTGGACGCTCTTCGACCCCGAGCGCAACGCGAGCCGCATGACCCGCCAGGCCCTCGCCGCCACGCTCCGTCCGGCCATCGAGCGCGGCGAGTTCGCCCTGGAGTACCAGCCGCTGGTCGGCATGGAGGACGGCCGGGTGCGGGGCGTCGAGGCGCTCATCCGCTGGAATCATCCTCAGTTCGGCGTATTGGCGCCGAATCGGTTCATCGCACTGGCGGAGGAGGACGGTTCTATCGTTCCCCTCGGCCGCTGGATCCTGCGCACGGCCTGCCATCAGGCCCGACGCTGGCAGCTGGCCCACCCCGACGATCCGCCGATCTTCGTCAGCGTCAACGTGGCGGTCCGCCAGGTCTGGGACTCCGACCTGGTGGCGGACGTGGCGGCGACCCTGGAGGAGACGGGCCTGGCCCCGCACCTGCTCCAGCTGGAGCTGACGGAGTCGGCGGTGATGGGCTCGGCGGGCCGCCCCCTCCAGGTCCTCAAGGCGCTCAGTGACATGGGTGTCCACATCGCCATCGACGACTTCGGCACCGGTTACTCGAACCTGGCCTACCTCAGCCGGCTGCCGGTGTCGGTGCTGAAGCTGGACGGCGCGTTCGTACGGGGGTTCCAGTACGACGGGGTTCCGGGCGTCGCCGCCGATGCCGCCGCCGATACCGCCGACACGTCCTCGGCCAACCCGGCCGACGAGGTCATCGTCGAGGCGATGGTCCAGCTCGCCCACCGGCTCGGGCTGACCGTCACCGCCGAGTGCGTGGAGACCTCCGACCAGGCGACCCGCCTGCGCCGCATCGGCTGCGACACCGGTCAGGGCTGGCTGTACTCCCGACCGGTGGCGCCGGATCGTATCTCCGCACTGCTGGGCCCCACCGGACCCGGGGCGGCCGGGCTTCAGGCCGGCGCCGGCAAACCGTAGGCGTCGGCGATCAGCTCGTAGGAGCGCAGGCGCACGTCGCCGCCGTGGGCGTTGGCGGTGAGCATCAGCTCGTCGGCGCCGGTGCGCTTCTGGAGGTCGTCGAGGCCGGACCGGACCTCGTCCGGGGTCCCGTGGATGACGTTGGAGTTCCAGGACGCCACGAACTCCTCCTCCATCGGGCTGAAGTCGTACGCCTCGGCCTCCTCCGGCGTCGGCACCAGCCCCGGGCGCCCGGTACGCAGCCGGACCATGTTCAGCGCGGCGGCCAGCACCTGCCGGCGGGCCTCCTTCTCGTCGTCGGTCGCGAGCGCCGAGACGCCGATGAGGGCGTAGGGGGCGTCGAGGACGGCGGACGGCCGGAAGGACTCCCGGTACAGGTCCAGCGCCGGGACGGTGTTCTGCGCCGAGAAGTGGTGCGCGAAGGCGAAGGGCAGCCCGAGCGTGCCGGCCAGCCGCGCGCTGAAACCGGAGGAGCCGAGCAGCCAGACCGGCGGCCGGTGCGCGGACTGCACGCCACCCGGGGAGGTCGCCTGCACGGGGCCGGGCACGGCGTGGATACGCCGGTACGGGTGCCCGTCGGGGAAGTCGTCGTCCAGGAAGCGGATCAGCTCCGCGAGCTGCTGCGGGAAGTCGTCGGCACCTTCGTTGAGACGGTCGGTGCGGCGCAGGGCGGCGGCGGTGGCCCCGTCGGTACCGGGGGCGCGGCCCAGCCCGAGGTCGACGCGGCCCGGCGCCATGGCCTCCAGCGTGCCGAACTGCTCCGCGATCACGAGCGGCGCGTGGTTCGGGAGCATGACACCGCCCGAGCCGAGCCGGATGCGGTCGGTGTGGGCGGCCAGGTGGGCCAGGATCACCGCGGGCGAGGAGGAGGCGACGCCGGGCATGGAGTGGTGCTCGGCGACCCAGTACCGGTGGAAACCGCGGGCCTCGCCGAGGCGTGCGATGTCCACGCTGGTCCGCAGCGCGTCGGTGGCGGTACGGCCGGCGCCGACGGTCACCAGGTCCAGTACGGAGAGGGGGACGGGCGCGGTGCCGTGGGCCGTGCCCCGGATCTCCTCTGCGGTGTCTGCGGCCATGGTGGGGTGCCTCCTGTGTCGTGACATTCGCTGTGGTTCGCTGCGCGACGTAACAGGAGGAGGTCTCCGGTTATTCCCCGGCGGGGGCCTTGAGGGTGGTGAGGAAGGCGGTGAAGGCGGGGGTGGGGAAGGTGAGCGTGGCCCGGGTGGGGGCCTTGGAGTCGCGGACGGCTGTGTGGGGGTGGCGGTGGGCGACCTCTACGCAGGCGTTGCCTTCGCCCCCGCCGGAGTAGGACGACTTCTTCCAGGCGCCGGGGGTCATCAGGTCACAGCTCCTTCGCAAGCTGGTGAACGAAGTCACGGGAACGCTCGGGTTCGAACGCCACCTCTCTCACCCTACGGAACAGTGCTCGAAAGTGGCTCAGTTGTGCCGCGGCGTCGACGAAGACGGTGCCGTGGGGTGCGTCGCGGACGACTGTGTCCAGCTTGGGAACGGGGCCGCCTGCGTACACCATCGCGCTCCCGGCGCCGGCGAACCTGTCCACGGTGAAAGGGATGACGCGCAGGGTGACGTGGTCGGACGCGGAGAGGTCCAGGACATGGGAGAGCTGAGCCCTCATCGCGGTGCTGTCGCCGACCTTGATGCGCAGGGCCGCTTCGTGAACGACGGCTTCGTAGGGGATCGGCCGCGGCTGTTCGATGATGATCCTGCGCTTCATCCGGTGCTCCACCCAGCGCTCGATCTCATCCGCCGAGAAGTGAGGGTTCACGTAGGAGAAGAGGGCACGAGCGTAGTCCGGGGTCTGCAGGAGCCCTGGGATGTGCAGGAAGTCCACGTCCCACCGGAGGGAGGCGTGATGCTCCAACTCCGAGAGGTCCAGGAACGAGTGGGGAAGTGAGCCCCGGTACTCCTCCCACCAACCGCGTGTACGGACCGATGCCATCACCGCCAGCGCCGAGACCAACTCCTCGTCCGGGCAGGTGTAGTGCGCGGCAAGGCGCCGGAGGCGTTCCTCGCTCACCCCGGAGATTCCGGACTCGATCTGGCTGATCTGGACGGAGTTCACGCCGAGAAGGGCTGCCGCCTCCGTCGCCTTGAGTCCTGCGGCTTCTCGCATCTTTCGCAGCTCGGCCCCCAGGCGCTCCTGACGTGCCGTGGGTGTGCGTCTCGGCGGCACAACTTCCTCCTCGCCCAACGGGCGCCCTCGGGTAGCTCGTTCGCGGCAAGGTTACGCGATCGGGTTGCTGAGTAATAAAACTATGCCCTACTTTCAGTGACGCGGCGCACACGATGCGCAACGCCGGGGCGCCGGAAGCGCACCGCTCCGTCCTGCCGTGACGGTGCGGCATCGACACCGCGAGCCCACTCTCCCGTCCCCATCTCCGAAGGAGCCCGCATGCCCGAAAACGATCCGTGGGAGTACTCCCTCTACATCCCGAACGACCCTCGCGCCGTCACCGTTTGTCGCCGCACCCTCCGTCTGATCCTGACGATGCACGGGCTGATCGGCCTCGTCGACGTCGCGGAGCTGCTGGCGACCGAGCTGGTCGGTAATGCCGTACGGCACACCAAAGGGCCCGCCGCTCTCCGGGTGCGCTGGTCCGGGACGGGAGTTCTCCGGCTCGGGGCCTGGGACGCGGACCCGTCGCCGCCGGAGCCGCCGCAGCCGTTCGACCGGGCCTTGGAACGGGAGGACGGGCGGGGGCTCGCGATGGTCAGGGCCTGCTCCGACGTATGGGGCTGGCAGCCGCTCTCCCGGTTCGGCAACCGGGGCAAGTACGTGTGGTGCGAGCTGGGGACGGCCCCGCAGCCGGCGGGACACGCACGGCGTGAGTGAACCAGGTCTCGGCGGTCTCGAAAGCTCGAAGGTCCAGGAGCGGCGGCGCCCGTGGCGTTGGGCGCCCGGTTCAGGACGGCGGGCGCCCAGGGGGGGCGACGGGCGAGTCGGGATCACCGTCGCGTACGACCAACTCGATCTCGATGCCGCTACGGAACGCCCGTTCGGGGTCGGCCCTCGTGGGTCTGGCACACTGCCCCGATGATCGTCAGACTCGGACAGCCGGCTGATCTCCCCGGCTTTGTCGGTCTCGCGGCCCAGGTGGAGCACTGGTTCGGCCCGATGGTGGACGACCCCGGTTTCCATCGCGCCGTCGAGGACCACGTACGGCACTCCATGGCGCTCGTCGCCGAATCTCCGGCGCCCGGCGAACTTCTGGGGGGACTGCTGTTCGGGGTGGACGCATCGGTCCACCATGTGCACTGGCTGGTGGTGGACCGGCAGGCACGGGGGCTGGGAGTCGGCAAGCGGCTGATGACGGAGGCGGTGCGGCGGTTCGTCAGAGGGCCGGGCACCGTCGAGGTGGTGACCTTCGGCGCCGATCACCCCGGAGCGGTGGAGAGTGGCGCCCGTGTCTTCTACGAGCGCCTGGGTTTCCGCCCCGCCGAGGTCACCGGGCCCGGCCCCGAGGGCGGCTCCCGGCAGGTCTACCGCCGTGAGGTGGCCGGACCTCACGACACCGGTTTCCCGGTGCGCTGATCCGGCACCGGCCCGCACCCCCGCACACCCTGACGGAAAGCGTGAACGATTCCCGCGGAATGTTCACCGGCCTCTCAAATGAGCACTCCGAGGACAAAATGGCCGAAGCGTCCTCGCCGTGGCGAGAGTCCCCCGCCCGCCCCCGCACCTGCTCGCCTCCACGGCGGCCCGCACGCGCGGCGCGTTCCGCTCCGGGTCAAGGGCGCCAGGCCACCCGGTGCTCCGCCAGGTGGGCCAGGACCGCGTGGTTCGCCTCCCAGCCGTCCGGGAACTTCACCAGCGTGCCCAGCTGGACCGGCTCCGTGGACGGGTAGTCGTCCAGCAGTCCGCTCACGCCCTCGCGGCAGACCACGATGCACGCGTGCCGGTGCCGGGAGGCCAGGACGCACAGGCGGCCCGTCTCCAGGTGGAAGGCGGTGGCGTCCGGGCGGCCGGAGAGAGGGTGGAGGACGACGGTGACGTCGTACTCGCGGCCCTGGAGCCGGTTGGCCGTGTCGACGGTCACCTCGGTCACCCCGAGGTCGGCCAGCGCGGCCCGTACCGCGGCCGCCTGGTCCCGGTGCGCCGTGCCGACGGCGATGCGGTCGGCGGTCAGAGGAGCGGGGTCGGGGGAGCGTTCGGAGGTCGCCGCGCCCTCCCGGTCGAGGAGCCGCCGGACCACCGCCGCCACCGCCCGCACCGCCTCCGGATCGGTGCGCGGGGTGTGCCGTGGGGGCAGCTCCAGCAGGCCCCAGCCCGAGCGGGCGGCCTCGTCGATCACCTGGTCGGGGCCCGAGCCGTCCGACGCCACCGCGAAGCCCAGGGCCCGGTCGCCGTGGTCCGTGCCGCTGCGGAACGGCGTGTACGGGTAGAACGCGTCGGAGACGAGCCGCGCCGCCGACGCCGGGAGGCGCCACGACACCGGCAGCCGGTGCTGGGGGAGCGCGGGGTTGTGGGCGAGGAGTGTCGTCACCGCGGATGCCGACGGGTCGTACGACAGGCCCGCCCACTGCTCGCTGCCCACGGTCGCGAACGGGTCCAGCTGACCCGGGTCGCCCACGAACAGCGCCCGCTCGAAGAGTCCGGCGACCGCCAGCAGCGCATCCGAGCGCATCTGGTACGCCTCGTCGACGATCGCGTACCGCCACGGCTCGTCCACCTTGACGTGCGCCCACTTCGCGGCCGTGGACAGGACGACGGCCTGCCCGGCGAGGTCGGCGGCCTTCGCCGACTTGCGTACGTTCGCCAGCGCGTCGAGTGCCTTGTCGTACGGGTCGGCGTCACTGCTGTGCAGACGGCCCACCGGCAGGTCGGGGTCCTTCTCGGCGAGACGCAGGACCAGGTCGTCGACCTGGGCGTTGGTCTGCGCCACGACCATCAGGGAGTGGCCGGCCTCGGCCAGCTCCAGCGCCGCCCGCACCACGAGCGTGGACTTGCCGGCGCCCGGCGGGGAGTCGACGACGACACCGCGTTCGGTGCCGTGCAGGGTGTCGTGGAGGATCGCGGCGGTGGCGCGGGCGGCCTCGGCGCCCGGGTCGAACGCCGAGGCGGCGGCCAGGCCGTCGACGGGGACGGCCTGGTTGTCCATGGGGACGGCCTGGTCGTCCATGGGGACGGCCTGGTCGTCGACGGGGACCGTGGGGGCCTCGGGGGTCATAGGACGTCCTCCTCCGTCTGGGCGTCGGCCGACTCGGGCACGGCGGCCGTCTCACCGGGCGGGCCGCCGTGCGTCCACGGGGTCCGGTCCGGGTCGGGCAGCTTCGCCCCGCCCCGCTGCTCGTGCTCGAAGAGGGTGAAACAGACCAGGTCGCCCTTCTCCGGCACCGACCCGGCCTCCGGCTCCTTGCCGCGGCCCATCTTGTCGACGATCCGCAGGACCAGCGCGCCCTCGTCCCCGTCCTCGGCCCCGCCCCCGTCGGCCGGTCCGACGTACTCCGCCGCCTGCGGCTTGCCGCCCAGTGACCGGTAGACCTTCACGCGCTCGCCCAGGTGCGGGCGGTCGTCCGTGCGGACCGTGACCAGCGGGCGCGGACTGGGCCGCTTGCTCTCGCTGTACGCCATCACCACGTCGGTGACCTCACCGGTGAACGCCTCACCGGACAGCCGCCGCCCGGCCATCACCAGCGGATCGTCCAGCGCCTCCTGGGCCTCCAGCCGGGCCTGTTCGCGCTCGCGGGTGGCGAGCTTGTTCGCCGCGGTCACCGCGTCGTCGCGGCGCGGCTGCGGAGGCTCACCGGACAGGATGCGGTCGCGGTGGGACGTGAACGACCAGCGGTCGCGGGTCCAGCGGTCCTCGACATGGGCGCCGGCGGGCAGCTCCCGCAGCAGGTCAAGGCCCCGCCACACCGTGTCCCAGGTGGGCCGCGTACGGCTCTCGACCAGGGTGCGGATCTCCTGTTCGGCGGCACTGAGCGCGCCGAGCCGTTCGTCGGCCTCCAGGCCGTCCTCGGCGGCGGCGAGCGCGGTGCGGGCACGGTCGTAACGCTCGATGGCGGGGGCGAGCAGCTTGTTGTCGAAGGCGGGGTCGGTCGCCGGGCCCGCGGGCGGGCACAGCAGCTGGCCGTCGGCGTCGCGGGCGAGTTCCGCACGGTGCGCGGCCTGTGCGCCGGTCAGTCCCGCACCGTCGGCCTCCGGGGCGATCCAGGCCAGCAGCGCCCCCAGATGCTGGTCCTCCAGCGTGGACTGCCCGGTCGCCCACTGCCGGCCCAGCAGGTCGGTCATGGCCAGCAGGAGGGAGGAGCCGGGTACCCGGGCCCGCTCGCCGTAGTGGGTCAGCCACCGGCCGAGCAGCGGCACCCTCGGCGGCGCGGGGTGCGGCGTCTCCGGGTCCTGCTCCGCCGTACGCCGGAAACGCATCGACCGGCCCAGCAGCCGCACGAAGTCGATACCGGCCCGGCTCGGCACGATCAGCTGCGCGGCGTCCGCGCACAGATCGACCTCGACCTTGACCCGCTTGCCCGACTCGGGGTCGGTCTCGGTGCGCTCGGCGGTCTCGACACTGTCGGCGTACGACTCGACGTGTGGCAGCACGATGCCGGCCAGCTCGGCCAGGAACGCGAAGCGCAGGTCGCGGTCGCGGGGCTGCGGGACGACCAGCAGATGCGGCGCGTCCCGGTCGGTGCCGACCAGCGCGCCGAGCGGGGCACCGGCCTCACCGGCGGTGATCAGCGGTACGAAGACAAGCGGACGGTCGGACAGGTGCCGGTGCCGGACGGTGGCGGCGGGCTGGGCACGGCCGGTGCGCACGGCCTCCAGACGGGCGAGCGTGGTGATCAGTGACATCAGGGCACCTCGCTCCCACCGGCTTCGCTGCCGCCGAGCCCGCCGGCGCCGAGCCCCATGCCGTCGTATCCGTCGTATCCGCTGGTGCCACTGATGGCGCTCCCGCCGGTTCTGATGCCGGCCGTCGCGAGCGCCTCCGCACGTAGCCGGGCCGCCCGGCGAAGGGCGGCCACCGCCGGATCGTCCGGGTCGCCGGCCTCCCCGTGGGCCGCCGCCAGCACGTCCTCCACCGTCGACAGACCACCGAGCTCGGCCCGTACCGGGCGGCCCAGCGAGGTCACCGCGCCGGCCTCGCGGGAGCGGCCGCGGCAGTGGAAGGCCAGCTCGCAGGCGGACAGGCACTCGGGCGCGTACGTCGCCGGGACCGACTCGACCGCCGCCGTCAGCTCCTCGGCCGGCAGCTCGGGGGAGAAGCAGACACCCTCGGGGAGCGTGTCGGCGATGTCCTCGATGCGGGTCAGACGGGCCAGCTGGCGGTCGGTGACCGCGCGCTGCTTGCGCACGTCGACGGCGGACGCGGTGGGCAGGTTGGAGAAGTCCTTCGGGCAGACGAGCAGCACCCGGTGGCGGACGCGCGGGGCGGGGTCCAGCCGGGCGGCGACCCGCTCCAGGGCCAGCACGTACACCGCGGCCTGCCGGGCGGCGGCGCCGACCTTCGCCGGGTCGGCGGAGCCGTCCAGCATGGGGAAGGACTTGATCTCGACGACCGTCCAGCTGCCGTCCGGATGCACCACGACGGCGTCCGGCTCCAGGAAGGCGGGGGAACCGGCGACATCGAGGGCGAGCATCGGGTGGTCGAGGAGCGTCCAGGTGCCGGGCGCACCTGGTGTGCCGGATGACTCGGGGGCAGCGGGTGTGCCGGTGGCCTCCCGCAGTGCCAGCGACGTGCGGGCCGCGCGGCCCTCGGGGCCGGTCGCGGACAGGTCCGGTACGTGCGCGCCGGCGGGCGGCTCGGCGTCCCGGTCCAGCTTCTCGTGCACGAGTCGCAGCAGCTCCGCGCCGCCGTCCGCCTTCACCCGGGCCTCGAAGGCGTTGCCCCGCGTGAAGGCGAACTGCGACTGTCCGAAGACCGACGGCGAGCCCAGCGCGCCGGCGAGCAGGCCCTTGTCCACCCCGGCACCGTCGAGGATCGCGCGCCGGCGGCACCCGGGGTTGGCGGCGAGGGCGGCCAGGGCGCGCGCGTCCAGCGCCTTGGCCGGTACGTCGGGACCGCGCAGCTCAGCGAGCCGGTGCCGGAGTCTCGTCCCCCGCGTCCGAGGGGGCGGGGTCCGGCTCGGCTCCCGCTCCGAACCGCTGCTCGCGCTGCCGTGGAAATCGCTCACCCGCGGAAGTCTGGCATCCACCACTGACAATCGCGGAACTCGTGCCGGCCGGGGCCTGCGCGGCGGGGGTGAAGCGGGTCACCAACCGGGCCCGCACCCGGTCCGCGCTCCGCAGCACGAACGGCGTCAGCAACAGTCCCGCGCCCATCACGGCCACGCCCGCGACCGCGTCGAGGAAGTAGTGGTTCGCGGTGCCCATCACCACGATCACGGTCACCAGCGGGTAGACGATGCCGGCCACCTTCGCCGTGCGCGTCCCGCCGTAGCGCCACAGCATCACGCCGCACCACACGGCCCAGCCCACGTGCAGGCTGGGCATGGCCGCGTACTGGTTGGTCAGCCCGCCCAGGCCGCGCGGCGCACTCGCCTCGGCGCCCCACCAGCCGTACGAGCTGTACTGGGCCATCGTGTCGACGAAGCCGTGGCTCGCGTCCAGCAGGCGGGGCGGGCAGGTCGGCAGCAGGGTGAAGCCGATGAGGCCGATGAACGTGGACGTCATCAGCCAGGTGCGGGCGGCCCGGTAGCGCACGGTGCGCGAGCGGAAGATCCAGATCAGGATCGCCGGGGTGACCCCGTAGTGCAGCGACGCGTACCAGAAGTCGGCCGGTATCCCGATCCAGGGATTGTTGGTGAAGAGGTCGTTGAGCGGGTGCTCCGCGTTGAGGAAGAGCACCTTCTCTATGCGCAGGATGGCCAGACCGTGGTCGACCGCGTCGGAGACGTCGCCCCGGACGAGGAGGCGGCCCGCGGAGTAGCAGGCGTACACGAGGACGATGAGCGGCAGCTCGGTCCACCAGCGCGGCCGAGGTTTCGGGGCAGCCTCGGTGCCCGGTGTCTCGGTGTGCGGCAATCCGATCGCCCTCCCCCTTCGTTCTCGCGCGCGCCTCGGAACGGACACGGGCGTGCCACTCTACGGCCTTCGTGCGCCCGCTTCACGGAGCGCCCTCGGACCTGGAAGACGCCCACATCGCCCGCCGGGTTGCCCGCGCACGACGTGCGCGATGATGGAGACGTCTCCTCCGACATTTCTCCCGGAAAGGCCCCTTCATGGCACCGCGCATCCTGTTGGCCCGGCACGGACAGACGGAGTGGTCGCTGTCCGGCAGACACACCGGCCGGACCGACGTGCCGCTCCTGGAAGAGGGCCGGCGCGGCGCCAAACTGCTCGGCGAGCGGCTGCACCGGGCGCCGCTGGAAGGGCTGCCCGGGGTCGAGGTACGCACCAGCCCGCTGGTCCGCGCGCGGGAGACCTGTGAACTCGCCGGCTTCGGCGAGCGCGCCCGGACCTGGGACACGCTGATGGAGTGGGACTACGGGGCGTACGAGGGCATGACGCCGGACGAGATCCAGGCCGTCCGGCCCGGCTGGCTGATCTGGCGGGACGGGGTCCCGGAGGGCGAGAGCCTGGCGGACGTCACCGCGCGCGCGGACGAGGTGGTGGCGTGGGCGCGTGAGGCGGACCGCGACGTCCTCGTCTTCGCCCACGGGCACATACTCCGGTCGATCGGAGCGCGGTGGCTGGGGCTGCCGCTGGACTTCGCGGCGCGGATACGGCTGAATCCGACGTCGCTGTCGGTGCTGGGATGGGCGTACGGGGAGCCGGCGCTGGAGAGCTGGAACGACCTGGGGCACTTGGCGGGCTGACGTCGGCGGGCTGACGCCGCCGCCGACCGGTGCGGGGGCCGACGCGTGGCCGGGGGGCGCGGGCGCCGCCCTGAGAAGGCGGCAGGACTGCCCCCGGCCGTGTGCGGACGGCGCTCACGCCGTCCGTGGCAGGGACGCGTGGCGGTCCAGGAAGGGCGATACGCCCGAGGCGCGGCGGTGGGGGAGGAGCACCCGGGCCGTGCCGGCCAGCATCGTGTGGATGCGGGACGACTGGACCTCGCCCAGGAGGTCCAGGACCCGCATACCCGCCCCCGCCGCCTCGTCGGGGCGACCGCCGCGGGCCAGGTCGTCCGCCAGTTCCGCCGAGTACAGCGCGAGGTTGCGGGTGAAGTGCGGGTCCTGCAGTCCGGCCGCCCGACGCGCGTGCCGGGCCGCCCGGGGCCAGTCGCCGAGGGTGGACCAGCACTGGGCCTCCAGCCCCTCCAGCTCGGCCTCGCCGTAGAAGCTCATCCACTCGGGGTCGGCGTCCGAGGAACCTCGTACGTAGAAGGCCTGGGCGCGGGCCAGCGCCTGCTCGCAGCCGACGCGGTCGGCGAGCCCCGCCCAGCCGCCCGCCTCGCGCAGCGCCAGCAGGGACATCAGCCGGGCCGAGCCCAGCGGCCGGGCGGCGCGCTGCGCGGCCTGGGCCGCCCGTACCGCCTCGCGCGGCCGGCCGGCGTCGCGGGCCAGGAACGCCATGTTGCAGAAGGCGTGCGCCTCCAGGCCCGCGTCGCCGGTCATCCGGGAAGTGGCGAGGGCCTCGGCGTAGTGCGAGCGCGCGTCGTCGAAGCGTCCGGAATCGTGCGCCAGCCAGCCCACGGAGATCGCCAGCTCACCGGCGCCCGAGTAGAGCCGGTCCGCCGTCGCCTGCCGGGTCGCTCCGGCGTCCAGCAACGCGTACGCCGTGCGCAGCGGGGCTGCCGCGCGCCGGTAGAGACCGTCCGCGCCGTGCCGGTCGTCGAGCAGCCGGATCCGGCGGACGGCGTCTTCCAGGGCGCCCGCGTCGCCCGCCCCGGCCCGCCGCACGGGGCGCTGTGCCGCCGCGGCGTCGAGGGCGAGCCCCAGGGGGCCCAGCGAGGCGGCGGCCGCCGTGGCACCGCTCGTCATGAATGCGCGACGCAGCACGTCGCTCTCCTCGTTGTCGTTGTCATGCCTGTCGTACGGGTTCTGCGTGTCCTGCGTCTCATACGGCTCGTCCGCCCCTCTCGTCTCACTCGCGGTGCGGGTCCGGCGTCCGCGTACCGACGAGCGGGGCGCGAACCCCAGGTCGGTGAGCGTCCGGCCGGGGAACATGTGGAGGAACACCCGCTCGTACGCGTAGTTCGGGCAACGGATCTCGCCCGCCTCGACCCGTCCGACGTAGCGCGCGTCACAGCTGACCCGCTCGCCGATCTCACGCGCGGCCCTGCGCACCGCCGCCGCGAACTCGGCCGGCGAGCGTTTTCCGCGCAACCGCCGGAAGGCCAGGTTCGGCCGCTGGGGCCGTTCGGGCTGGGCGGAGGTCACCATTGACGACGCCATGGCCGGGTCCTCTCGTGCGAACCTGCGAACCACATGCCGGGACAGGGACGGGTTGTGCGGATCTCTCCGTCTGTCAGCCCTGCTTCCGGCGAGCAAGAACGTACCGGCTGTGACGGAGCGGCCACGCGGTGTTTGGCTACAAACCGGATATCTCACGCACGATCCGCCATGAAGTGCCATCCTTTGCGGCTGATTCGTGCCGTAGCCGTTGACGGTCCGAGGCGTTGAACCCTGTGGACCGGGAGGCTCCCGACTCCCGATCCGCTCGTCCAAGGAGGAGTTCCGTGGTGGAGGCCGGGATGGATACCGGACGGATCAGCGATCACCCCTGCGACGCCTGCGACGTCGTCACCGTGCCGACCCGGCAGGGTCTGGAGGCGGTCGACATCCTCAGGCGAGGCACCGGTGAGGGGGTGGGCCCGGTGATCCACGACGACGGCTGCGACACCCTGGGGTTCCTGGTACCCCCGGGCACGGCCGCCGCCTGGGACGTGCCGGGAAGCACCTGCACGGAGACGGACGGCCGCGGACCGCACGTCGACCCGGCTCCCGAGCCTCCCGAGCCCCCCGTGGAGGGCTCGGACTGGTTGCTGCCGCCGGGCGACGCCGACCTGGCCACCGACCCCGCCGTGCTGCGGGCCGCGCTGGGCGAGGCGGCCCGGCTGATCGAGGCCGCGGACAGCTGCCGCTGAGCTGCCGCGGTGCCGCCGGACTGCCGCGGTGCGCGGGGGCGCCGGGTGCCGGACCCGAGACGCCGGGTGCCGGGTGCCGGGACAGCCGGCAGGGCGTCCCGCGGGTGCGCCGATAATGGACCGATGGGAAAGTCCAGGAACGCCCGTCGCGGGCGCGCTGCCGTCGAAACCGTCACCGAGAACGTCGACGGCGGGCTCGCCGAGCTGGTCCCCGACCGGGAACGCACCAGGGCCTGGACGCTGCTGATCGACGGCGCCCCGCAGTCGCACGTCGACCTCGACGACCCGGCGTTCCTGTCCTTCGAGTACCAGCGCCGCCTCGGGCACGTCATCGACCTGGCCGCCCCGGCCGGCAGACCCCTCCAGGCCGTACACCTCGGCGGTGGCGCCTTCACCCTCGCCCGCTACATCGCCGCCACCCGGCCCCGCTCCACCCAGCAGGTCGTCGAGAAGGACGCCGGCCTCGTCCAACTGGTCCGCCGGGAGCTTCCCCTGGACCCCGGCGCGCGGATCCGGGTGCGTTCCACCGACGCCCGCGCCGGGCTGGCCAAGGTGCCCGACGGCTGGGCACAACTGGTCATCGCGGACGTGTTCAGCGGGGCCCGCACCCCCGCCCACCTGACGTCCACCGAGTTCCTCGACGAAGTCCGGCGCGCGCTCGCGCCCGGCGGGATCTTCGCCGCCAACCTCGCCGACGGCCCGCCGCTCGCCCACCTGCGCGGCCAGATCGCCACCGCCGCCGACCGCTTCCCGGAACTCGCCCTCGTCGCCGACCCCGCCGTGCTGCGCGGCAAACGCTTCGGCAACGCGGTCCTCGTCGCCTGCGACCACCCGCTGCCGGTCGCCGAACTCACCCGCCGCGCCGCCTGTGACCCGCAGCCGGCGCGCGTGGAGCACGGCCGCGCGCTGACCGACTTCACCGGCGGCGCCGCACCCGTGGAGGACGCGGCGGCGGTGGCCTCCCCGGCGCCGCCCCCGTCCGTCTTCCGGTGACTCAGTAGTTCCCGATCTCCACCCGGGGCGCCGAGTCGTGCCAGGTGCAGAACACCGACACCCGGTCCGCGCCGGAGGTGAACTCCACCCGGATCCAGGACTCCGTCTTCCACACCTGCATCGACCAGCCCGCGCCCGGCGTCGCCGACACCAGGGACGCGGACGACGTACCGAGGTCGAACACCGCACGGCCGCCCTCGGTGTCGTAGCTCCTGACCCGGCCGGACGCGGTCGGGGACGGATCGGGAGCGGCGGGAGCGGTGGCCGTCGCCGTCCGCGACGGAGCGGGCCTCGGCTCGCGGGGTGTGCCGCTCGGCGTCGGCGACGGACTCCCCGACGGGGACGGCCGCCTGGTGGAGGAGGCCAGCGACTCCGAGCCGCCGTCGCCCTTTGCCGCGTCCGATTCCCGCGAGTCGCGCACGGACGCGTCGGCCGCCGTGATGGGCAGGGCGCGGGGCCGGTCGTAGGCCGTGCCCGCCATCACCGTGTGGACACCCCACCACGACAGCGTGACCGCGGCGCCGGTGGCGAGGAGCCAGGCGAGTACGTGTACGAGTCCTCTGCGCATCGCGGCCATACTGCCTCACGCGTCACACACGTGTCGCCCGACAGAAGCGGAACGGAGACGGAACGAGGCCAACCCGGGGGCGGGGCCGTGGTTGTCCACAGGCCCGCACCGGCCTCGACCGCATGGCGTACGGTGCCGCCCATGGCAAGTGTGCTCGTGGTCGAGGACGACCAGTTCGTACGCTCGGCGCTCATCCGGCACCTGACCGACGCCTCGCACACCGTGCGCAGCGTCGGTACGGCGCTGGAGGCGCTGCGCGAGGTCGCCCATTTCCGTTTCGACGTGGTGATCCTCGACCTCGGACTGCCCGACCTGGACGGCTCCGAGGCGCTGAAGATGCTGCGCGGCATCACCGACGTACCGGTGATCGTCGCCACCGCCCGGGACGACGAGACGGAGATCGTACGGCTGTTGAACGCGGGAGCGGACGACTACCTCACCAAGCCGTTCTCCGTGGAGCACCTGTCGGCCCGGATGGCGGCCGTACTGCGCCGCGCCCGGACCGGACCCGCTCAGGCGGCCCCGTCGACCGTCATCCGGGTCGGCGGCCTCACCGTCGACCCGCTGCGCCGCCAGGCCGAACTGAACGGCGTACGGCTCGACCTGACCCGCCGGGAGTTCGACCTGCTCGCCTTCCTGGCCGGCCGGCCGGGAGTGGTCGTCCCCCGCAAGGAACTGCTCGCCGAGGTCTGGCAGCAGTCCTACGGCGACGACCAGACCATCGACGTCCACCTGTCCTGGCTGCGGCGCAAGCTCGGCGAGACCGCCGCCCGGCCGCGTTATCTGCACACCCTGCGCGGTGTCGGCGTGAAACTGGAGCCGCCCACGGAGCCGCCCGCCGGCCCGGCCGCCGGTCCGCCCGGAGTGGAGCCGCCACGATGAGGTGGGCCCTGGTCAAGGTGTCGCTCGCGGTCACCGCGATGGTCGTGGTCGCCTTCGCGGTCCCGCTCGGACTGGTCATCCGGGAGATGGCCCGCGACCGCGCCTTCTCCAACGCGGAACGGGAGGCCGCCGCCGTCGCCCCGGCACTGTCCATCACCACCGACCGCGAGCAGTTGGAGCGTGTCGTCGCCTCCGCCGGCTCGGACGCCGGGATGGCCGTGCACATACCGGCGGCCGGCGAGGAGAGCGGCGGCCCGGACGGCACGGCGCGCGGCGGTGCCGACATCGGCCGGCAGCGCGCCACCGACGAGGACATCGCCGCCGTACGCGAGATGGGACGCGCCTCCACCACGGAGGTGTCCGGCGGCTCCACGCTGCTCCAGCCGGTCGCGCTCAGCTCGGGAGAGATCGCCGTCGTCGAGGTGTACGTCCCCGAGTCCGAGGTCACCAACGGCGTCGGCACGGCCTGGGCGGTGCTCGCGGCGGTCGGCGCGGCCCTGATCGTCGGCTCGGTCGCGGTCGCCGACCGGCTGGGCGTACGGATGGTGCAGCCCGCGCGGCGCCTGGTCGAGGGCGCGCACGAACTGGGGGAGGGCAAACTGGGCGCACGGGTGCCCGTGGAGGGGCCCAACGAACTGCGGCTCGCGGCGGTCGCGTTCAACTCCATGGCCGACCAGGTCGTCCAGCTCCTGGCCAACGAGAGGGAGTTGGCCGCCGACCTGTCCCACCGCCTGCGCACCCCGCTGACCGTGCTGCGGCTCAACGCCGCCTCGCTCGGCGAGGGACCGGCCGCCGAACAGACCCGGGCCGCCGTCGAGCAGTTGGAACGCGAGGTCGACACGATCATCCGCACCGCCCGGGACGCCAAGCCGCAGACGGCCGCGGCCGGTCCCGGCGCCGGGTGCGACGCGGCCGAGGTGGTCCGGGAACGGATGGCGTTCTGGTCCGCGCTCGCCGAGGACGAGGGCCGCAAGTGGCGGGTGGCCGGCGCCGACCGGCCGGTGCGCGTACCCGTGGCCCGCGCCGACCTGGCAGCCTCCCTCGACGCCCTGCTCGGCAACGTCTTCCGGCACACCGCCGAGGGCACGGCCTTCGCGGTCGACCTGCACAACGGCGAGGACGCGGTGATCGTGCTCGTCTCGGACGCGGGCCCCGGCATAGCCGACCCCGAAGCGGCGATGGCCCGCGGCCGGGGTTCCGGCAGCGACGGGTCGACCGGACTCGGCCTGGACATCGTGCGCCGGCTGGCGGAGTCGACGGGCGGGGACGTACGGATCGGCTCCTCCGTCCTCGGCGGCACCGAGGTGCGGATCTGGATCCAGCTGGACGGGCGGGCGGCGCCGGTACGGCGGCGCGGACACCGGGGGGCCGTACGCCGCCGTAGGCAGCCCCGGCCGGCCCCGACCACTCAGGTGACGTCGACCGGTCGTTGACATCGCGTTCCAGTTCCCGCGTCGGCCGGCGGGCAGTCCGGTGGCCGGGCCGGCTCCGGGTCCGCGGACGGGGCGCGGCACCCCCCGTCGGCTGCCGCGCCCCGCGTCCGTCCCCCTGTTTTCCCCGTCCCCCTGTTTCCCCGTCCTCCCCGGACGGGGCTACTCGGCGGCCGACTCCACCGGCGGCAGCGACCCCGTGCGGGCCGCCCGCCCGTACCAGAGGGCGCTCGACTTCGGGATGCGCTCCTGGGAGGCGTAGTCGACGTACACCGCGCCGAACCGCTTCTCGTAGCCGTAGGCCCACTCGAAGTTGTCCAGCAGGGACCACAGGTAGTAGCCGCGGACGTCGGCGCCGTCGGTGATGGCCCGGCGGACCGCCCGGAGGTGGCCGTCCAGGTAGGCGACCCGCTCGGGGTCGTGCACCGTGCCGTCCGCGCCGGGCTTGTCGTCGTAGGCGGCACCGTTCTCACTGATGTACAGCGGCAGGCCGGGAGCCTCACGGTGGTACCGCATGATCAGTTCGTGCAGGCCGGTCGGGTCCACGCTCCAGCCCATCTCCGTACGCTCGCCCGGCGGCTGGTGGAACGCCACGTCGTCCGCGGCCGGCCACGGCGAGTGGTCGCTCTCGCCGTGTCCGCCGGAGCTGCGGACGCGCGAGTCCGCGTCCGCCGCCGACACCACGGTGGGCGTGTAGTAGTTGAGGCAGATCGCGTCCAGCGGCTGGCGGATCAGCCCCAGGTCGCCGTCCTCGACGTACGACCAGTCGGTGACCGGTGCCGTCGCCTCCAGCAGCGTCTGCGGGTAGGCGCCGTGCAGCATCGGGCCGTGGAAGATCCCGCCGGACAGGTCGTCGATCTTCCGCGCCGCCGCCAGGTCCGCCGGCTGCTGCGACAGCGGCCGGACGGCGGAGGTGTTGAGGCTGATCGCCACCGAGTTGCGGGCCGGCATCACCGAACGCAGTGCCACCGTGCCGAGGCCGTGCGCCAGGTTCAGGTGGTGCGCGGCGCGCAGCGAGGCGGCCGGGTCGGTACGGCCGGGGGCGTGCACACCGGAGGCGTAGCCGAGGAAGGCGGCGCACCACGGCTCGTTGAGCGTGATCCACTGCTCCACCCGGTCGCCGAGCGCCTCGCCGACGATCTGCGCGTACTCGGCGAACCGGTAGGCGGTGTCCCGCTCGGGCCAGCCGCCCGCGTCCTCCAACTCCTGCGGCAGATCCCAGTGGTAGAGGGTGACGGCCGGCTTGATCCCGGCGGCCAGCAGCTCGTCCACCAGGCGGCGGTAGAAGTCCAGGCCGCGCTGGACGGCGGGGCCGCGGCCGGTCGGCTGCACGCGGGGCCAGGAGATGGAGAAGCGGTAGGCGCCCAGTCCCAGGTCCTTCATCAGCGCCACGTCTTCGCGGTAGCGGTGGTAGTGGTCGACGGCGATGTCACCGTTCTCGCCACCGGCCGTCTTCCCCGGCGTGTGGCTGAAGGTGTCCCAGATCGAAGGGGTGCGGCCGTCCTCGCGCACCGCGCCCTCGATCTGATACGCCGAGGTCGCGGCGCCCCACAGGAAGGCGGGAGGGAAGGAGACAGGACGTGGTTCAGGCATGGAATCGCTCCCACGGGTCGGGTACCTCATTATGCATGGGAGCGCTCCCACAATAAAAGCCCACTCCGTGACCGCACTTCCCCCACCACTTGTCCCGTCGCCCGTCGCCCGTCGCTCCCACGGCCCGTCGAGGCGCGGCGGCAAGGTCCCCTCAGGCCGACTCCCGTACCACCAGCCGCGTCGCCAGGACCACTCCGCGGTGCCCCGAGCCGCGTTCGGCGATCTCGTCCAGGAGGAGGTCCGCCATGCTGCGGCCCATCTCCTCCAGCGGCTGGCGGACGCTGGTCAGCGGCGGGTCGATGTGCCGGGCCACGATCGAGTCGTCGAACCCGACCACGGCCACGTCGTCGGGCACCCGCAGGCCCGCCGCGCGCAGTTCCAGTACGGCGCCGGAGGCCATCACGTCCGAGGCGGCGAACACCGCGTCCAGGCCGGGGCGCCGGCGCAGCAGTTCCCGCATGGCCGCGCGTCCGCCCTCCTCGGTGAAGTCGCCGTCCGCGACCAGGTCCTCGTCGACCGCGACACCCGCGTCCCGCAGGGCGTCGCGGTATCCGGCGAGGCGCTCCCGGGCGGCCTCCATGTCCAGTGGTCCGGTGATGGTGCCGACGACTCGCCGGCCGCCCGCCAGCAGGTGCCGGACGGCGCTCCCGGCGCCGCCGCGGTTGTCCGCGCGGACGTGCCCCAATGTCTCCCGGTCACCGCGCCGGCCGGCCAGCACGGTCGGGATGGCGAGCGCCTCCAGTTGGTCGGGCAGCGTGTCGTCGCTGTGCACCGCGACCATCAGCACCCCGTCCACGTGCTGCCCGGACAGATAGGGGGCGAGTCGCGCGTACTCCTTCTCGTCGCGCACCATCACCAGCAGCAGCCGCATCCCGGCGCTCGCGAGCCCGGCGGACACCCCCCGGATGATGCCGGAGAAGTACGGCTCGGAGAACAACCGCGTCTCGGCGTCGGGGACCACGAGCGCCACGGAGTCGGTGCGCCGGGTGACCAGGGAGCGGGCGGCCGGGTTGGGGACGTAGCCGAGCTCGGCGATGGCCTGCTCCACGGCCGCGCGGGAGCGGTCGCTGACCTTGGGCGACCCGTTGATGACCCGGGAGACCGTGCCGCGGCCGACGCCGGCGCGGGCGGCGACGGCGTTCAGGGTCGGGCGCCGGACGTCCGCGGCGGGGGGCGGCGGTTCGGCAGGGCGCATCGTTCACCTTCCGGTGCTCTGTGGGGGGCTGGCCTCATTCTGGCCCAGAAATGTCCGGTGACTCCCGAACGGGCTCCCGCGAGCCCTCCCCTGTTGGTTAACTCGCCTGTGACCTGCGCGAATTCGGGATGTCACGAGCTGTTGTCCCCACGGGCGCGGGGCACGGTGCGACACATTCCCATGACGCGCGGAACACGCTTGGGCAACAACGCCGTTTTCAAGTCTTGACACCTGGCCCGGCACCAACCAGTCTTCGGGGCAAGCCGCGTGGGAGCGGTCCCACGAAGTTCCGGGACTGGCTCCCGTGTGGACCGAAGCACCATCGGCCCTTCCCTCCACCTCGCTTGGCACATCGTTGACCAGCATCTTCGCATCGCGCACCGCGTTGCCCCGGGCTGGCCGCTGCTCGAACCGAGAGGGCAGGTCTGGACCGTCGATCCCGGCGGTCTGATTCCTGAGATCCCGTTCCCACTGGAACAAGGAGTAGTGGAATGCGTATCACCCGAACCGGCGGCGGTCGCGGCCGCAGCGCAGCGGTCCTGACCACGTCGGTCCTGACGGCCTCCGCGCTGCTGCTGACCGGCTGCAGCAGTGACTCGGACTCCTCGGACTCCTCGGAATCCGACGGGAAGATCACCCTCAAGGTGTCGGACTACGGGCAGTTCGGCTACAAGGAGGCCGGCCTGTTCGAGAAGTACGAGGAGCTCCACCCGAACATCAAGGTGGAGGAGGAGACGACCTCCAACGAGCAGGACTACTACCCGAAGCTCCTTCAGCAGCTGAACTCGGACAGCGGCCTCGGGGACGTCGTCGGAGTCGAAGTCGCCCGTATCAAGGAGGTCGTCGACACCCAGGCGGACAAGTTCGTCGACCTGAAGGGTTCGATCGACGTCGGCCAGTGGCTCGACTGGAAGGCCAAGCAGGCCACCACCAAGGACGGCGCGGTCATCGGCGCCGGTACCGACATCGGTCCGATGTCGCTGTGCTACCGCAGGGACCTCTTCGAGAAGGCGGGTCTGCCGACCGAGCGCGAGGAGGTCGGCAAGGCGGTCGACGGCGGCTGGGAGGACTACATCAAGCTCGGTGAGCAGTACAAGGAGAAGGCCCCCGAGGGCACCTTCTTCATGGACTCCGCGAGCGCCATGTTCAACGGCGTCGTCAGCTCCTCCGAGCAGCAGTACTACAACGCCGAGGGCGACCCGATCTACAAGGAAAACCCCACGGTGCAGAAGGCCTGGGACCTGGCCGCCGAAGCCGCGGACAAGAAGCTGAGCCAGGGCCTGCCGCAGTTCCAGGACCCGTGGAAGGCGGCGCTGCGTTCGGGCAGTGTGGCCAGCGTCGTGTGCCCCGCCTGGATGGCGAACCAGATCATGACCTACTCCGGTGACGACTACAAGGGCAAGTGGGACATCACCAGCGCGCCCGGTAAGACCGCGGCGAACTGGGGCGGTTCCTTCCTGACCGTGCCCAAGAGCGGTAAGCACGTCAAGGAGGCCACCGAGCTGGTCAAGTGGCTGACCGCGCCCGAGCAGCAGGCCGCCGTGTTCAAGGCCGTCGGCATCTTCCCGTCCAACCAGGGCGCGTACGAGCTCCCCGAGGTGAAGGACGGCAAGCTCCCGTACTTCAACAACGCCCCGGTCGGCCAGCTCTACGCCGAGGAGGCCAAGAGCATCCCGGTGGCCGTGCTCGGCGCGAAGGACGGCCAGATCAAGGACTCGATCTCCACGCAGATCAACAACATGGAGCAGCGCGGCACCGACCCGGACAAGGCCTGGGATGCCGCGACCGAGACGATCGACAAGGCCATCGGCTGACCCCGGCCGGTGCGGGCGGCTCCACCGGCCGCCCGCACCGCGCGCCCGCGGGGCCCCGGCATGACGGCGGTCCCCGCCCGCGGGCGGGGGCGTCCGCAGCAGATCCGGCCGTCCGCGGCGGGTCTGCTGCCCGGTGTCCGGAGGCACTCCCGAGGCACGGGCACCCGCCCACGCGCGTTCCTCCCCGACACGGGAGGGTGCCCCGGCCCGCCGGGAGCGCGCGGGAGGGCCGGTCCCCGGGGTCGAACGCCCCCGAGGACCATCCCGCCCGCATCCGTACAAGGCCCCGGTGACCACACGGCCCGGGGCCCGAGCCCCGTCCTCCCGGCCTCCGCACCATTCCGTCCCGCCGGCCGCGTTCCCGCCCGACCCCGGTCACCTTGGCCCGCGTGCCCCGGCACCCGGCGCCGGGGCTCCGGCCGCACCCACCTCAGGCCTCCGTACGGCCCGCCCGGCACCGTGCCGGTCCGCGCGGGGCGGAGGAAGGGGCGGGACGGGCGCCCGCCCCGCCGTCCCGTCTCCTCGCCCTACCCGGCCCGACCTCCCAGGGAAGGACTCCCTCCGTGGCAACGACAACCCCCACACGGGGTGCCCACACCCCGCCCACCGGCGGCTCCGGCACCGCGTCCAAAGGGCGCAGCACATGGCGTGCGCGCCTGTGGCGCCTCGACGACAAGGCGTCCCCGTACGCGTACATCGCCCCGTTCTTCCTGATCTTCGGCGCGTTCGGGCTCTACCCGCTCCTCTACACCGGCTGGATCGCCCTGCACCGGGTGGAGATGACCAGTCTCGACCAGTCCGAATGGGTGGGCCTGGAGAACTTCACCACCATCCTCCAGGACTCCGAGTTCTGGACGTCCGTCTCCAACACCTTCATCATCGGCGTCATCTCGACCGTCCCGCAGCTGCTGGTCGCGCTCGGCCTGGCCCACCTGCTCAACTACAAGCTGCGCGCCAGCACCTTCTGGCGCACGGTGATCCTCACCCCGTACGCCACCTCGGTGGCGACCGCGGCCCTCGTCTTCGCCCTGGTCTTCCGGGCCGACGGCGGCCTCCTCAACTGGGTGCTGAGCCTCGTCGGTGTCGAGAGCATCGACTGGGGCAACGGGCACTGGTCGTCCAAGATCGCCATCGCGGTCATGGTGATCTGGCGCTGGACCGGCTACAACGCCCTGATCTACCTGGCGGCCATGCAGGCCGTGCCGAGCGACCTGTACGAGGCGGCCTCCATCGACGGCGCGTCGCGCTGGCAGCAGTTCATCAAGGTGACCATCCCCTCGCTGCGGCCGACGATCCTGTTCACGATCGTCATCTCGACCATCGGCTCGATGCAGCTGTTCGGTGAGCCGCTGCTGCTGCAGGGCGGCACGCTCGGTTCCGTCGGCGGCAGTGAACACCAGTACGAGACGCTCAGCATCTACCTCTTCAACTACGGATGGAAGCTGGGGCACCTCGGCCCGGCCGCGGCCGTGGCCTGGGCGATGCTCGTCCTGCTGCTGCTCATCGCCCTGATCAACTGGATCGTCAGCCGGTACGTGCGCAAGAGCGCGGCCTGACGGGAGCGACACGATGACCACGACAAGCCCCCTCAAGACCTCGTCGAGCCCCACACCGGCTCCGCCTCCCGCCCCCGCTGCCAAGGGCCGCCGCCTCAAGATCGGCGCCGGCCAGCAGCTGAAGGGCGGCCCGCTCACCTACGTCGCCCTCGCCGTCGTCGGCCTGGGCTCCCTCTTCCCCCTCTACTGGACGCTGGTGGCCGCCTCCCACGACCAGCAGCGCGTCCTCGACAGCCCGCCGCCGTTCATCCCGGGCGGCAGACTGTGGAGCAACATCGAAGCGGCCTGGGAACAGGCCAACCTCGGCAAGGCCATCGTCAACAGCGTCATCGTGTCCACGAGCATCACCGTGGCCACGCTGTTCTTCTGCACGCTGGCCGGCTACGCCTTCGCCAAGATGCGTTTCCGCGGCCGCGGCGCGCTGATGACCGCGGTCATCGCCACCCTCACCATCCCGCCGCAGCTGAGCGTCGTGCCGCTGTTCATGATGATGTCGGACATCGGCTGGGGCGGAGAGCTGGAGTCGGTGATCTTCCCGACCCTGGTCGGTGCCTTCGGTGTCTTCTTCATGCGCCAGTACCTGATCGAGGCCCTGCCCTACGAACTCATCGAGGCGGCCAAGGTGGACGGGGCGAGCAACTTCCGCATCGTCTGGGCCGTCGTCCTGCCCGTCGCCCGGCCCGCGATGATGGTGCTCGGCATGCTCACCTTCGTCCAGGCGTGGAACGACTTCTTCTGGCCGTTCCTCGCCCTGAGCCAGGAGAACCCCACCCTCCAGGTGGCGCTCGGCCAGCTCAGCGCCTCCTACACCCCCGACCAGAGCATCGTCATGGCCGGAGCGCTGATCAGCACGCTGCCGCTGCTGGTGGTCTTCGTGGTCTTCGGCAAGCAGATCGTCGGAGGCATCATGGCGGGCGCCGTCAAGGGCTGACACCGGACACCGACCGCCGTATCCGGACGGGCCCGCCCCGCACGCGGGCCCGTCCGCCGCACCCGGCAGGCCCGCCCCGCACGCGGGTCCTGCCGGGCCGGGGCCCCTCCCCGCGCACCGACCCCGCGGCCGGCCCCGCCTTCCCACCCCACCGGGCCCACTGCCCGGTCCTTCTCCACGCCATTTGGGAGCGTTCTCACCATGACCGCCGTACGACCCGAGACCACTGCCCAGTCGGCCTCCGACACCTCCTTCCCGACAGGTTTCGTCTGGGGCACCGCCACCGCCGCCTACCAGGTGGAGGGCGCCGCCGCCGAGGACGGCCGCACGCCCTCCATCTGGGACACCTTCAGCCACACCCCCGGCAAGGTCCGCAACGGCGACACCGGTGACATCGCCGCCGACCACTACCACCGGTACCGCGACGACGTGGCGCTGATGAAGGACCTCGGCCTGAAGGCGTACCGCTTCTCCGTCTCCTGGTCCCGCGTCCAGCCCACCGGCCGGGGCCCCGCCGTCGAACGCGGCCTGGACTTCTACCGCCGCCTGACCGACGAACTCCTGGAGGCGGGGATCACCCCCGTCGCCACCCTCTACCACTGGGACCTGCCGCAGGAGCTGGAGGACGCCGGCGGCTGGCCGCACCGCGACACCGCCGACCGGTTCGCCGACTACGCCGGCATCATGGCCCGCGCCCTCGGCGACCGCGTCGGTGTGTGGACCACCCTCAACGAACCGTGGTGCAGCGCCTTCCTGGGCTACGGCTCCGGCGTGCACGCCCCCGGCCGCACCGACCCCGCCGCCACCCTGCGCGCCGCCCACCACCTCAACCTGGCCCACGGCCGCGCGGTCGGCGCGCTGCGCACGATCCTGCCGGCGTCCGCGCAGACCTCCATCACGCTCAACCTGCACCAGGTCCGCCCCCTCACCGACACCCCCGGGGACATCGAGGCGGCCCGCCGGATCGACGCGGTCGGCAACCGGGTCTTCACCGGCCCGATCCTCGACGGCGCCTACCCCGAGGACCTGATCGCCGACACGTCGCACCTCGTCGACTGGAACGAGCTGGTCCGCGACGGCGACCTGGCCGAGATCTCCCGGCCCATCGACGTGCTCGGCGTCAACTACTACTCGCCGACCGTCGTCTCCCGGCCCGCGGACGGCGCCGGCGCCACCAAGAACGACGGCCACGGCGCGAGCGACCACACCCCGTGGACCGGCGCCCAGGACGTCGCCTTCCACCTCGCCAACGACGACGTCACCGCGATGAACTGGGCCATCGACGCGGACGGGCTGCACACCCTGCTGACCGGCCTGGCGAAGTCCCACCCGGGGCTGCCGCTGATGGTCACCGAGAACGGTGCCGCCTTCGACGACTACATCTCCCCCGAGGGCCGGGTGAACGACCCGCAGCGCGTCGCCTACCTCCACTCCCACCTGGACGCCGTCCGGCGGGCCATCGCCGACGGGGCGGACGTCCGCGGGTACTTCCTGTGGTCGCTGCTGGACAACTTCGAGTGGTCGTACGGCTATTCCAAGCGCTTCGGCGCCGTCTACGTCGACTACTCCACCCAGCGCCGCATCCCGAAGACGAGCGCCCACTGGTACGCCGACGTCATCCGGCACAACGCGCTGCCGGCCGCGGCCGGCGGACAGGGCTGACGCACCGGTCCGCCTCCGCCGAGGGGAGCGCCGCCACCCGCCGGCCGCGCCCCTCGTCCGCCGCCGGCACGGCGGGGGAGGACCGTCCCGGCCCCGGCACGGACAACGGGGGTCGGGGAGGGCAGCGCCGGGGCTGTTACATTCCAGGCCGGACAGCTGCGAAGGGAAGGCGACGACCATGGCGGTCAAGGGTGGGGGGAGCCGGGGCGTCAGACGTCCGACCCTGGAGGAGGTCGCCGCCCGGGCCGGTGTCGGCCGTGGCACCGTCTCCCGGGTGATCAACGGCTCGCCCCGGGTCAGCGACACGACCCGGGCGGCCGTCGAGGCGGCCGTCGCCGAACTCGGCTACGTCCCGAACACCGCCGCCCGCGCCCTGGCCGCCAACCGCACCGACGCGATCGCGCTGGTGGTCCCCGAGCCGGAGACCCGCTTCTTCGCCGAGCCGTACTTCTCGGACATGCTGCGGGGCGTCGGCGCGGAGATCTCCGACACCGAGATGCAGCTGCTGCTGATCTTCGCGGGCAGCGACCGGGAGCGGCAGCGGCTCGCCCAGTACCTGGCCGCGCACCGGGTGGACGGCGTCCTGCTGGTGTCGGTGCACGCCGACGACCCGCTGCCCGACATGCTGGCCCAGCTGGAGATCCCCGCGGTCATCAGCGGTCCGCGCTCGGCCCGGGAGCCGCTGGCGTCGGTGGACTCGGACAACTACGGCGGCGCCCGCTCGGCCGTCGAGCACCTGCTGTCCCGCGGCCGCCGCCAGATCGCGCACATCACCGGCCGCCTCGACGTCTACGGCGCCCAGAGGCGCGTCGACGGCTACCGCGACGCCCTGCGCGACGCCGGCCATCCGGCGGACGAACAGCTCATCGCGGCGGGGGACTTCAGCGAGGAGGGCGGGCGCCGCGCGATGGCGGAACTGCTGCGCCGCCGGCCCGACGTGGACGCGGTCTTCGCCGCCTCGGACGTCACCGCGGCCGGCGCCCGGCAGGCCCTGCGCGAGGCGGGCCGGCGCATCCCGGACGACGTGGCGCTGGTCGGCTACGACGACTCGGCCATCGCCCGCCACATGGAGCCGCCGCTGACCAGCGTGCGGCAGCCCATCGAGGAGATGGGCCGCGCGATGATAGACCTGCTGCTGACCGAGATCGCGGACCGCCGTCCGGCGACCTCGCGGGGGCCGGAGCAGCGGCACCAGACGGTGCTGGCGACGGAGCTGATGGAACGGGCGTCGTCATGACGGCGCACGGACCGGGGACGGGACGCGGGCCGTCCTGACGGGGCCGGCCCCCTCGGCGGAACCTCTCAGCCGGTGACCTCTCGCGAGGTCACCGGCTGACGTGTGGGAGGCGCGGTGGGTGGGAGGCGCGGCGGGTGGGAGGGCCGGGCCCGTGGCGCGTCAGGCGCGGCGCAGTACCGTGGCCTCCGTGCCCCAGCCGAGGGCGATGACACGGTCGACGTACCAGCCCGTCCGCTCCGCGAGAGCGGCGATCGCGGCGGAGTCGCGCAGGGGGCCGCCGGTCGCGGCGTACGCCTGCAGGGCCGCCTCGGCCGCGTGCGGGCTCAGACCGTCGGGACGGGAGGCCTCGACGACGATCGCCGTCGCCGCCCAGCCGGCCAGCTCCGTGAGCAGGTGCGCGGCCTCGCGGTCGGTCCGGTACGCGAGGGCCTTCGCGGCGACGGCGACGTCGGCGGGCCCCGCCGTCCAGTCGATCCGCTCCGGTGCCTGGACGCACTCGCGCAGGACCGCGGCGGGGACGTCGCCTTCCGCGACACGCAGCCGTGGCCGGCGTCCGGCGTCGTCGAGGGCGGCGGCGACGGACACGCTGCCCGGCCCGGTGAGCAGGCAGGTCCCGACGCCCTCGTTCCCGAACCGTTTGCCGCTCTCTCCGTCCGCCTGCACAAACCAGCGTGCCGCCTCCCAGCGCTCACGCCACTGCGATTCGGACAACTGCGCGGCGGGCAGGTGATGCCGGGTGCGCGCCAGGTGCTTGCCACCCCGCACCACGTGCACCGTCCCGGCCGCCCAGTCGGCGCGTGCCCGCTCCAGCCGGTCCTCCAGCATCCGCAGGCGGCGGGCGGGCCCCATCGCGTTCGTCGCGCTGGCCGCGCCGCAGATCGCCCGCCGCCTCACCGGCCACGGCGCCTCCGTCGACCTCGCCGGTTCGGCGCTCGTCGGCGCGGTGCTGCTGCTCGCCGCCGACCTCGCGGCGCAGCACGCCGTCCCGGACGTGCTCCTGCCGACCGGCGCGGTCACCGTGTGCGTAGGCGGCGCGTATCTGCTGGTGCTGCTGGCGCGGGAGAGCCGGCGCGGGTTCTAGGACGGGCGGGGCCCGTCTCCTGCCGGAAGGGGGCGGCGGGGCGCCCCCACAACGCCGTCAGCCGGTGGCCTCTCGCGAGGCCACCGGCTGACGTTTCAGGGTGAGTGACGGGACTTGAACCCGCGGCCACCTGGACCACAACCAGGTGCTCTACCAACTGAGCTACACCCACCAAGGCCGGTACTGGAATCCCGCGAGGCGGTTTCCCCGACCGGCTGAGAAAAAGTGTACAGGGTCCGAAGGGGTGCTTGCGCACGCCTTTTACCGGGCGGTCACGACGTGCTTCGCGGCGATCGCCTTCGCGGTGTCGGTGTCGGGTCCCGGCTGCGGGACGAAGACCGCTTCCCGGTAGTAACGCAGTTCGGCGATGGATTCGCGGATGTCGGCGAGCGCGCGGTGGTTGCCGTTCTTCTCGGGGCTGTTGAAGTACGCCCGCGGGTACCACCGGCGGGCCAGCTCCTTGATCGAGGAGACGTCGACGATCCGGTAGTGGAGGTAGTCCTCCAGTGTCGCCATGTCCCTCAGCAGGAAGCCGCGGTCGGTGCCGACCGAGTTGCCGCACAGCGGGGCCCTGCCCGGCTCCTTCACGTGCTCCCGCACATACGCCAGGACCTGTGCCTCGGCGTCCGCCAGCGTCGTGCCGCCGTCGAGCTCCGCGAGCAGGCCGGACGCGGTGTGCATCTGACGCACCACCTCCGGCATCGTCTCCAGGGCCCGCTCCGGCGGACGGATGACGATGTCGACACCCTCGCCGAGGATGTTCAGCTCGGAGTCGGTGACGAGGGCGGCAACCTCGATGAGCGCGTCGTCGGACAGCGAGAGGCCGGTCATCTCGCAGTCGATCCACACCATGCGATCGTTCATGCGGACAGCCTACGGCCGGTGTCGGTTCGCCGGGCCCCCGACGTCGGTGTGGGCGTCACGGGGGCTGCCGCCCCCGGGCCCCCGCTTCGGCCTGGACGGCCTCGTCCTCAAACGCCGGACGGGCTGGAAGGCCCGTCCGGCGTTTCACGGATTCAGGGTGCGCTGCGCTGCCCCGGCAGGCTCGCCGCCGCGGCGGGCAGCGGTGCCGCTGTGCGGCGGGACTGGAACGGGACCGCGTTCTCCGCTGACAGCGGGACCGGCTCCGGCGGTGCGCTGTGCCGTGGGCCACCGGACGACTCCGGGTCCACCGGCCGGTCGCCCTGCGGGCGGCGGGCCCGGTACGCGGCACGGTAGGCGGCCGGGGACGAACCGAGCTGGCGCCGGAAGTGACCGCGCAGGGCCACCGGCGAACGGAAGCCGCAGCGGCCCGCGACCTCGTCCACCGAGTAGTCGGACGTCTCCAGCAGACGCTGCGCCTGGAGCACCCGCTGGGTGATCAGCCACTGCAGCGGCGCGCTGCCCGTCAGTGAGCGGAAACGGCGGTCGAAGGTACGGCGGCTCATGTACGCGCGGGCCGCCAGGGTCTCCACGTCGAACTGCTCGTGGAGGTGCTCCAGCGCCCAGGCGACGACCTCGGCGAGCGGGTCGGCGCCGATCTCCTCCGGTAAAGACCGGTCGAGGTAGCGCTCCTGACCGCCCGAGCGGCGCGGCGGGACCACCAGGCGGCGGGCCAGCGCGCCGGCCGCCTCGTTGCCGTGGTCCGTGCGCACGATGTGCAGGCACAGGTCGATGCCGGCCGCCGTGCCCGCCGACGTCAGCACGTCGCCGTCGTCCACGAACAGCTCGCGCGGATCGACGTGCACCGACGGATAGCGCTTGGCCAGCGTCGGCGCGTACATCCAGTGGGTGGTGGCGGGGCGGCCGTCCAGCAGCCCGGCCGCCGCGAGCACGAAGGCGCCGGTGCACAGCCCGACTATGCGGGCACCCTCCTCGTGTGCCCGGCGCAGTGCGTCGAGCGCGTCCTCCGGTGGCGGCGAGGTGATCGACCGCCAGGCGGGCACCACCACGGTGCCGGCCCGTGAGATCGCCTCCAGGCCCTGGGGCGCGGTGAGTTCCAGGCCGCCCGTGGTCCGCAGCGGGCCCTCCTCGCCGGCGCACACCAGCAGCCGGTAGCGCGGCACGCCGGCGTCCTGGCGGTCGATCCCGAACACCGACAGCGGTATGGAACTCTCGAAGATGGGGCCGCCGCTGAACAGCAGCACCGCGACGATCTCCTTGCGGCGTCGCCCGGTGAGCTTCCGGGCCGTGGTTTCCGGCGCGGCAGTGGAGTCGTGGCTCATAACTGCTAAGCCCCCCTCGGTGGTCGCGGCTCCTCGGTTGTGTCGCTCCTGCACGTTTCCCCTCGGTCCTGCACGAGTCCCCCGCCGTAGACAGTCAAGATCGAATCTACTGCGTCCCGTCGAGCCGAGGTGGCCGGTTCGGCACTTGGGACATTATCGACATGGCAACTTGGCGTGAAGCAGTCGATCACGAAGCGTTGCACTCTGGGGCGCCCCAGGGAAGTGCGCCTTGTGTCAGTGGCCAATCCCCATAGGGTGCGCGGGGTCCTCGGGACCCTTTCCGTGCAGGTGAAACGGGGTTTTGGGGGTGGTGGGGACCAGGGATGAGTCACCGGTGGAAGTTGGCTGAAAAGAAGCGGACGCGTGCGCGGAAACCGGTCAGTCGACCGGTGTCTTTTGCCCAGCGTGCCGTCCGCCCCGCCGTGCCGGCCGTCCGGCCCGGTGCCGGCGCCCGGCCCGTCCCGTGCGAGCGTCGCCGGGCGGCCGGGCCGCGACACGCTCGGACCGGCGCAGCAGCAGACGGCAGGCACCGGTGACGGCGGCCAGACCGAGGGCCGTACCGGCGGTGCCGGCGAAGGAGGTGCCGTACCAGAGGAGCACGACCGGGACGAGGAAGCAGCTGAAGGCCGCCCAGCGGACGAGGTCGGTGACGCCGTCCCGGAGCGGCGCGACCGGTTCCGGGCCGTCGGGGGCGCCAGGGCCGTCGGGCGTGTCAGGGGCGGCGGGCGTGTGAGGAGTACCGGACGGCGGCTCGGCGGGCTGGTGCGGTCCGGACATGCGGGCTCCCTGGGGCTGGCGGCATGGAGATCAACGCCCGCGCGACGCGTCGGTCACGACTGATCACGGACAGTTGATTCCCGTGCGAACCGCCTGTACAACGCAGCAACCATTGCGTGACGGGCGCCCCCTCGGGCATGCTCCGGGGAACCCGCGGCGGACCTCGCGCGGGATCTGGGCGAAGGAGGCGTGGCGCCGTACCCTTGGGGGTATGGGCTTGGGAAGATGATTCCCGGACACACAGCTCCGCCGCACACTGTTGTCCCCCATAGAGGATAAAAACGCCGAGACAGCCATGGCCGGTCACGAATTCTTCGAACCCGCGGACCGCAAGCGGCCCGTCGCCGAACCTACGGCGGCCGAGCCCCTGGCGGCCGAAGAGCCACGCCAGTCGTGCGACCCAGCCTTCAAGCACGGTGTCGTCGTCGGCTTCGACGGCTCCACCTCCAGTGAGCGTGCCCTCGCGTACGCCATCGGCATGGCACGCCGGCTCGGCTCCGGCCTGGTCATCGTGCATGTCGCCAACCGGCTGCCCACCACCGTGTGGGCCGGCTGCGAGCCCCCCGTCTTCGTCGACGTACCGGATCACCGCACCGAGGTGCTGGGTCTGGAGCTGGCGTGCGCGGACTACCTCACCGAGGTGCCCTGGATCCTGGTCGAGCGCGGCGGCGACATCTGCCACGAACTCGAGGAGGTGGGGCGGGAGTACGAGGCGGACGCCATCGTCGTCGGCTCCAGCCACGGCCTGGTGGGCCGTCTCTTCGGTTCCGTCGCCGGCCGGCTCGCCAAGCGCGCGAAGCGGCCCGTGGTGGTCATTCCCTGAGGCGCCCGACGTGCCGGAGCGGCCCCCGTGTGCCGGGGGCCGCTCCGGATGTCCTGCCGAGAAGGACGCTCCGCCCTACTCCACCGTCACCGACTTGGCGAGGTTGCGGGGCTTGTCGATGTCCCGGCCCAGGGCCAGCGCCGTGTGGTAGGCGAGGAGTTGGAGGGGGATACCCATCAGGATCGGGTCCAGCTCGTCCTCGTTCTTCGGGACGACGATGGTGTGGTCGGCCTTCTCCTGCTCCTGGTGGGCGACGGCGAGGATCTGGCCGCTGCGGGCCTTGATCTCCTCCATGGCCGCGCGGTTCTTCTCCAGCAGGTCGTCGTCCGGCACGATCGCGACCGTCGGCAGGGCCGGCTCGATCAGGGCGAGCGGGCCGTGCTTCAGCTCGGAGGCCGGGTAGGCCTCGGCGTGGATGTAGGAGACCTCCTTCAGCTTCAGGGAGGCCTCGCGGGCGACCGGGTAGCCCCGCACGCGGCCGATGAAGAGCATCGAGCGGGCGTCGGCGTACTGCGCGGCCAGCTTCTTGATGTCCTCCTCCCGCTCCAGCATCTCGGAGATCTGCGCGGGCAGCTTGCGCAGGCCCTCGATGATCCGCTTGCCGTCGCGGACCGAGAGGTCGCGGGTGCGGCCCAGGTGCAGGGCCAGCAGCGCGAAGGCGACGCAGGTGTTGGTGAAGCACTTGGTGGAGACGACACAGACCTCGGGCCCGGCGTGCACGTACATGCCGCCGTCGGCCTCGCGGGCGATCGCCGAGCCGACCACGTTGACGATGCCCAGGACGCGGGCGCCCTTGCGCTTGAGCTCCTGCACGGCGGCCAGCACGTCGTACGTCTCACCGGACTGGGAGACGGCGATGTACAGGGTGTCGGGGTCGACGACCGCGTTGCGGTAGCGGAACTCGGAGGCGGGCTCGGCGTCCGCGGGGATGCGGGCCAGCTCCTCGATCATCTGGGCGCCGATCTGGCCCGCGTGGTACGAGGTGCCGCAGCCCAGGATCTTCACCCGGCGCACGGCACGCGCGTCGCGGGCGTCCAGGTTCAGGCCGCCGAGGTGCACGGTGGAGAAGCGGTCGTCGATCCGGCCGCGCAGCACACGGTCCACGGCCTCGGCCTGCTCGTGGATCTCCTTGTGCATGTAGGTGTCGTGGCCGCCCATGTCGTAGGAGGCGGCCTCCCACTCCACGGTGGTGGGCTCCGAGGTGGTGCGGGTGCCCTCGGTGGTGTAGGTGCGGAAGTCGTCGGCCTTGAGGGTGGCCATCTCGCCGTCGTCGAGGGTGACTATCTGGCGGGTGTGGGTGACCAGCGCGGCGATGTCCGAGGCGACGAACATCTCCTTCTCGCCGATGCCGAGGACGACCGGCGAGCCGTTGCGGGCGACGACGATGCGCTCGGGGAAGTCGGCGTGCATCACGGCGATGCCGTACGTGCCCTCGATGACCCGGAGGGTCTCGCGGACCTTGTCCTCGAGCTTGACCGCCTCCGAGCGGGCGATGAGGTGGACGAGGACCTCGGTGTCGGTCTCGGAGAGGAACTCGACGCCGTCCGCCTGGAGTTTGCGGCGCAGGTCGGCGGCGTTGTCGATGATGCCGTTGTGCACGACGGCGACCTTGTTGTCGGCCGACATGTGCGGGTGGGCGTTCTCGTCGGACGGGGCGCCGTGGGTGGCCCAGCGGGTGTGGGCGATGCCGGTGGTGCCCTTGAAGCGTGCCGGGACCCTGGCCTCCAGGTCGCGGACCCGGCCCTTGGCCTTGACCATCTTCAGGCCGGCCGCCTTCGGGGACGTGACGACGATGCCCGCCGAGTCGTAGCCGCGGTACTCCAGGCGCTGGAGGCCCTCCAGCAGCAGGGGCGCGACGTCACGCTTGCCGATGTATCCGACGATTCCGCACATGTATACGTAAACCTCGTGTCCTCTTCGGCTTCTCAGCCGTAGACGATGCGGCGCAGCTGCCGGAGCGACAGCTCCGGCGGTGCGACCGCCCGGTATTTCAGGTCCGCCTCGATCTGTTCGAAGATCACCGCGTTCACCAGGCCCTGGGCCTGGAGCTCACGGTGGCGGCGACGGACGAATTCCTCGGTCGTCTCGTCGAAGTAGGCGAGCACGTCCTGGATCACGCGCAGTGCCTCGCCCCGGTTCAGGGGTGTGGACCGCGTCAGATGATCAACGAGTTCGTCGTGCACTCGGTAGATCCTGAGGTACGGGGGAGGGTTTCGCAAGAATCCTGCCCGATTTCGGGCAGGCCTTCTCGGTGTGCGTCCACGGGTACGCCTACATCCGCTTCAGTACCGCCTGCTTGGCCTGGCCGAACTCCTCGTCCGTCAGCACTCCGGAGCGGTGCAGTTCTCCCAGTTCACGCAGCCGCCGCAGCAGCGCGTCGTGGTCGTCCTCGGCGGGGGCGGCGGGGGCCGGAGCGGGCGCGTCCCCGGCGGGCGGGGCGTCGTCCGGGGCGGCCGGTGCGGACGGGTGCGGGAGACGGGCCTGCACGGCCGCGGCCACCAGCGCCATCAGCGGGTCCCTCTTGAAGCCCCACAGCTCCACCGCGTTCGGGTCGTACTTGGGCGGCGCCTTGGTCGGCGCGGCCCGCACGGTGAAGCGGAGGTGGCCGTTCTCCAGGCCGACCGTCGGCTGCCACTCCACCGCGACGATGTCCGACAGGGGCAGGGTGCGCGGGCCCCCGGCCGACTTGGCGTCCTCCGCCTGCCACTTCCACTCCAGGCGCACCCGCTCACCGTCGAAGCCGGCGACACCGTCCCCGGCGGACACCGACAGCGGGACCGAGGGGCCGGGCAGCAGGTACGCGTCCACCGGGCCGGACGGAACCTGGTCGAGGAGCAGGGCGTTGCGCACCTCGTCCACGAAGTACTCGGCGACGCCGTACCGGTCGGACTCCACGGTCAGCTGGTAGGGGTCGTGCGGCTCGGCCAGCCGGCCGGCGGTCGCGTGCAGCAGCGGGTCGGCGCCGTCCCGCAGGCGCAGCCGCAGCCGCCCCGACTTCTTGCCCTGTTCGAAGGATATGCCCGCCAACGCCGCGAGGGGGACGAGCAGTTCACCCAGTTCCTTGCGGAGCAGGCTGACGTTCTTGTCCCGTCCGGGAGTCAGCCGCAGGGTGTCGCCGTCGAAGATCCACGTTCCGTCCTTCTGGATGATTTCCGCCATGCGGGGATTGTTCCACCCGCTTCTGCGTACGGCCGTTGTGAGGGACAGTGGTCCGCAGCCATATGTGCACCATCGTGAAGGGAGCGCACGTGAGACCTCACCGACGGCACCACAGAACGACTCCCCGCCTGCCCCGGCTGCTGGGATCGCTGCTGCTGGTGGCGGCGGTCGGCGCCATGACATCCGGCGCCGGACCGGTCCGGAAGACGGTCGCGACCCCCCTGGACGGGGTGATCCCGGCCCCCGCCTCGGTCGACCCGGGCGGCGCCCCGTACCGCGTCACCCGCTCAACCCACATCCGCGTCGACGACTCGCGCGAGGCCCGCCGGATCGGCGACTACCTCGCCGAGATCCTGCGGCCCTCCACCGGCTACCGGCTCCCCGTCACCTCCCACGGCCACGGCGGCATCCGGCTGCGCCTGGCCGAGGGCCCGTACGGCGACGAGGGCTACCGCCTCGACAGCGGGAGCGACGGCGTCACCATCACCGCCCGCGAGGCCGCCGGCCTCTTCCACGGCGTCCAGACCCTCCGCCAGCTCCTGCCCGCCGCCGTCGAGAAGGACTCCGTGCAGAGCGGCCCCTGGCTGGTCGCGGGCGGCACCATCGAGGACACCCCGCGCTACGGCTGGCGCGGCGCCATGCTCGACGTCTCACGGCACTTCTTCACCGTCGACGAGGTCAAGCGCTACATCGACCGGATCGCCCTCTACAAGTACAACAAGCTCCACCTGCACCTCAGCGACGACCAGGGCTGGCGCATCGCCATCGACTCCTGGCCCCGCCTGGCGACGTACGGCGGCTCCACTCAGGCCGGCGGCGGCCCCGGCGGCCACTACACCAAGGACGACTACAAGGAGATCGTCCGCTACGCCGCCTCCCGCCACCTGGAGGTCGTCCCGGAGATCGACATGCCGGGCCACACCAACGCGGCCCTCGCCTCCTACGCCGAGCTGAACTGCGACGGCGTGGCGCCCCCGCTCTACACCGGCATCGAGGTCGGCTTCTCCACGCTGTGCGTGGACAAGGACGTCACGTACGACTTCGTCGACGACGTCGTGCGCGAGCTCGCCGCGCTCACCCCGGGCCGCTACCTCCACATCGGGGGCGACGAGGCGCACTCCACCCCGCACGAGGACTTCGTGACGTTCATGGACCGGGTGCAGCCGATCGTCGCCGAGTACGGCAAGACGGTCGTCGGCTGGCACCAGCTGGCCGCCGCGGGCCCGGCCGAGGGCGCGCTCGTCCAGTACTGGGGCCTGGACGGCACCAGCGCCGAGGAGAAGGCCCGGGTCGCCGAGGTGGCGCGGAACGGGACCGGGCTGATCCTGTCCCCGGCCGACCGGACGTACCTGGACATGAAGTACACCGAGGACACCCCGCTGGGCCTGGACTGGGCGGGCCACGTGGAGGTGCGGCGGTCCTACGACTGGGATCCGGCCGCCTATCTGACGGGCGCCCCGGCCGCCGCGGTCCGGGGTGTCGAGGCGCCGATGTGGACGGAGACCCTGGGGACCCCGGGCCAGCTCGACTTCATGGCCTTCCCCCGGCTGCCGGGCGTCGCCGAGCTGGGCTGGTCCCCGGCGCGGACGCACGACTGGGACACGTACAAGGTGCGGCTCGCCGAGCAGGCGCCGCGCTGGGAGGCGCTCGGGATCGACTACTACCGGTCGCCGCAGGTGCCCTGGCCACCTCAGGCGTAGAAACCCGACGGGCACCCCGGAGGACCGTCTCCGGGGTGCCCGCCCGTCTGTGCGGGGCCCGCGCTACAGGCCCGCGATCGGGTTCTTCAGGTTGCCGACGAGCTGGAGCGCGCCGGACGGGTCCGAGAGGTCCACCATCTGCTCGTTGTCACGCAGCTGGAGCCGGTTGAGGCAGGACAGCGCGAACTCGGGCGCGAACATGTCGTACTGGGCGAACTTCTCGGCCAGCTCCGGCACCGACTCCTGGTACTCACGGGTGACCTCCGCGACCGTGCGCCAGAAGGCTTCCTCCTCCACGATCCCCTCGCCGGCGAGGTTCGCGGCGAGGAAGCGGAAGAAGCAGTCGAAGACGTCCGTGAAGATCGACAGGAGCTTCTTGTCCTCGGGCACGTCCACCGCGATGCGGGAGACCTCCGGCGGCAGCACCGCGTCCGGGTCCATCACCGCGATCTCCTCGGCGATGTCCTTGTAGACCGCGCGCCGCACCACCCCGTCCTCCAGCACGAGGATCACGTTCTCCCCGTGCGGCATGTAGACCAGGTCGTAGGCGTAGAAGCTGTGCAGCAGCGGCACGAAGTAGGCCCGCAGGTAGTGCCGCAGCCACTCGGTGGGCGCGAGCCCCGACCGCTCGATCAGCGCGCCCGCGAAGGAGGCGCCCTCGTGGTCGACGTGGACGAGGGAGGCCATGGTGGCCAGCGTCTCGCCGTCCTTCAGGGACGGCACCGGGCTCTGACGCCACAGCGCCGCCAGCATCTTGCGGTACGGCGAGTAGCGGTCGGTGGCCCGCTCGTACTCCAGGTGCCGGTAGCCGACGGCCGCCCGCTCCCGGATGATCGACAGACCCGTCGACTTCAGCACCGGGTCGCCCTCGATGAGCTGGGCGAGCCAGTCGTTGATGGCCGGGGTCGCCTCCATGTACGCCGCCGACAGGCCGCGCATGAAGCCCATGTTGATGACGGACAGGGCCGTCTTCACGTAGTGCTTCTCGGGGTGCGAGGTGTTGAAGAAGGTGCGGATGGACTGCTGCGCCAGGTACTCGTCGTCGCCCTCGCCGAGGCAGACCAGGTGCCCGCGGGCGACCTCGGCGGCGAAGGTGACGGTGAGCTTGTTCCACCACTGCCAGGGGTGGACCGGGATGAACAGGTAGTCGGCCGGGTCCAGGCCGCGCTCGCGCAGCACGCCGTGGAAACGCTCGACCGTCGACTCGCCCAGCTCGTCGCGTACGAAGGACTCGTACTCGATCCCGACACCGGCCGTGAACGCCGCCCGCGAGCGGTGCGCGGCCAGCCACACCAGCCGGACCGGACTCGCGGTCTCGGGGGCGTACGACAGGTACTCGTGGACGCCGAAGCCGAGCCGCCCGTTGTTGGCGACGAAGCAGGGGTGGCCCTCGGTCATCCCGGTCTCGACGGCCTGGAAGTCGCTGCCGGCCAGCTCGGCGGAGGTGAGCTTCGGTTTGGTCAGCTTGTAGCAGGTGCCGGAGAGGGTGGAGGAGATCTCCTCCAGGTAGACGGGCAGGATCTTGTCGCTCAGCCCCAGCGACTCCTTCAGCTCGATGAAGAAGTCCAGCGCGGCCAGCGGGAGTTCCCGGCCGTCGCGGTGGCGGGTGATGGAGGCGGCGTCCACCTGCCAGTGGTCCAGGGCGCGGACGGTGGCGGTGAAGCGGTACTCGGTCTCGCCGTCGTCGGAGCGGACGACGTACGCGTCGCCCGTGGAGTGTTCCGGCGTGATCAGCCGCTCGTGCGTGAACTCGGCCAGCGCCTTGCGGATCAGGAGGCGGTTGGCCTGCTCCCAGCGCTCGGGGGAGAGGTGGGAGACGGCGTCGGCGAGGCTCATGCGGACACCGCCGTCGCCGCGAGGAACCGCTCCCGGGTGCAGAAACTGAGCAGGGCCCGCTTCTCGGGCTTGTCTATCTCGCGCTCCGCCACGAAGCCGACGGCCTCGTTCAGGGCGTGTACGGCCGTGTTGTGGACGTCGGGTTCGACGACCACCCGCCGGGTGGCGGGGTCCTCGAAGAGGTGCGCCATGACGGCGGTGATCACGGAGCGGGTGAACCCCCGTACCGGCCGGTCCGTCGGCGGCGTGAGGAAGTGCATGCCGACGTCCCCGGGCTGCGGGGTGTACAGGCCCGCCAGTTCGCGGTGGACGGGGTCGTACTTCTCCATCAGGAAGGCGGGCTCGCCGTCCTTGAGGCCGAGCAGGGCGTGGTGGTGCTCGTCGGCGGCCATCTCCATGTACGCGCGCTCGACGTCCTCCAGCTTCGCGCCCTGCATCATCCAGAAGGCGGCCTTGGGGTGGGTGACCCAGGTGTGCAGGAGCTCGGCGTCCTTCAGCGGGTCGAGGGGGCGGAACGTGAAGGTCATACGGAGAACTCCTGGAACGCGATGGTCTTCTCGACCGGGTAGTACTCGGTGCCGAGCAGCTCCCGGATGATGCAGCTGTTGCGGTATGCGCCCATACCCAGGTCGGGGCTGGTGATGCTGTGCGTGTGGACGCCGGCGTTCTGGAGGAAGACGCCCTGTCCGGTGACGTCGACGGCGTAGTTGCGGCCGACGTCGAAGCTGCCGTGGGTGTCGTACACCAGGCGGTCGCGGACCGGCTTCAGGAACTCCGGTTCGGCGTACTTGTAGCCGGTGGCGAGGATCAGGCCGTCCGAGACCAGCTCGAAGTCCTTGCCCTGTTCCTCCTGCCGGAAGCCGAGCGTGTACGTGCCGTCCGCGTACCGGGCGCTGGTGAGCGCCGAGTTGGTGAGCAGGCGGGTGGGGACCGGGCCGCCGAGCTTCTTCTGGTAGAGCAGGTCGAAGATCTCGTTGATCAGGTCGCCGTCGATGCCCTTGAACAGGCCCTTCTGCTCGGCCGTGAGGCGGTAGCGGGTGTCCTCCGGCAGCGCGTGGTAGTAGTCCACGTACTCCGGTGAGGTCATCTCCAGCGTGAGTTTGGTGTATTCGAGGGGGAAGAAGCGCGGGGAGCGGGTCACCCAGTTGAGCCGGTAGCCGTGGACGTCGATCTCGCTCAGCAGGTCGTAGTAGATCTCGGCGGCGGACTGGCCGCTGCCGACCAGCGTGATCGACTCCTTCTTCTGGAGCTCGGCCTTGTGCCGCATGTAGCGGCTGTTGTGGAGGAAGTCGCCGGCCAGGCCCCGGCACGCGTCGGGTATGTGCGGCGGGGTGCCGGTGCCGAGGACGAGGCGGCGGGCGCGGTAGGTGTCGCCGTCGGTCGTGGCGACGACGTACAGCTCCTCCCGCTCGTCGTAGGTCACCTCCGTGACCGTCGTACTGAAGCGGACGCTGCTCAGTCTGTTCGCGGCCCAGCGGCAGTAGTCGTCGTACTCGACGCGCAGCGGGTAGAAGTTCTCCCGGATGTAGAACGAGTACAGCCGGCCCTTCTCCTTCAGGTAGTTGAGGAAGGAGTACGGGGACGTCGGGTCGGCGAGGGTGACCAGGTCCGACATGAACGGCGTCTGGAGGTGGGCGCCGTCCAGGAACATGCCGGCGTGCCACTCGAAGTCCGGCTTGGACTCCAGGAAGACGCCGCGGAGTTCGGCGATGGGTTCGGTCAGGCAGGCGAGGCCGAGATTGAAGGGGCCGAGGCCGATCCCCACGAAGTCGTACGTCGTGGTGGACGTCGTGGTGGACTCAGGAAGCGCGGTCAAGGGACTCTCCCAGGTACTGCTCGGCGTGGCCGGCGATCAGGTCGAGGACGGCGGCGATGTCGGCCGTGGTCGTCTCGGGGTTGAGCAGGGTGAACTTCAGGTAGTGGCGTCCGGCCACCTTGGTGCCCGCGACCACGGCGTCGCCGGAGGCGAACAGGGCCTTGCGGGCGTACAGGTTGGCGCGGTCGATCTCGGCGGGGTCGGTGACGGCCGCCGGTACGTAGCGGAAGACCAGGGTGGACAGCGACGGCTGGACCACGACGTCGAAGCGCGGGTCGGCGGCGATCAGCTTCCACCCCTCGGCGGCCAGGTCGCACACCTCGTCGAAGAGCTGCCCGATGCCGTCGGCGCCCATCACGCGCAGCGTCATCCACAGCTTGAGCGCGTCGAAGCGGCGGGTGGTCTGGAGGGACTTGTCCACCTGGTTGGGGATACGTTCCTGCACCATGCGGCGCGGGTTGAGGTACTCCGCGTGGTAGGTGGCGTGGCGCAGGGTGGCCACGTCCCGCACCAGCACGGCCGAGGAACTCACCGGCTGGAAGAAGGACTTGTGGTAGTCCACGGTGACCGAGTCGGCCCGCTCGATGCCGTCGATGCGGTCCCGGTACTTCAGGGAGGCGAGCAGTCCGCAGCCGTAGGCCGCGTCCACGTGCATCCACACGCCGTACTGCTCGCACAGTTCGGCGATCTCGGGCAGCGGGTCGATGGAGCCGAAGTCGGTGGTGCCGCCGGTGGCGACGACGGCCATGGGGACCAGGCCGTCCGCCGCGCAGCGCTCCAGCTCGCGGGCGAGGGCGACGGTCCGCATGCGCTTGTCGTGGTCGACGGGGATCGACACGACGGCGTCGGGGCCGAGGCCGAGCAGTTTCGCGGACTTCTTGACGCTGAAGTGGCTGACCTCGGAGGCGAAGACGCGCAGGTCGGCGAAGTTGTCCGTCTTCGCCTCCTCGCGGGCCAGCAGCAGCGCCTGGAGGTTGGACTGGGTGCCGCCGGAGGTGAACACGCCGTCGGCCGCCGGGCCGAGGCCGATCCGGGCGCAGGTCCAGTCGATCAGTTTCCGCTCGATGAGTGTGCCGCCGGCCGACTGGTCCCAGGTGTCCAGGGAGGAGTTGACGGCGGACAGGACGGCTTCGCCGAGTACGGCCGGTATGACGACGGGGCAGTTGAGGTGGGCGAGGTAGCGGGGGTGGTGGAAGTAGACGGCGTCGCGGAGGTAGACGTCCTCCAGCTCGTCGAGGACCGCGGCCGTGTCGTGCAGCGGCTTGTCGAGGTCGATCTCGTCGATGCGGGGGGAGAGGGCGTCGACCGTGACACCGGTGAACGGACGGTCGGTGGTGGCGATTCTGGCGGCCACCCGCTCGACTCCTTCGGTCACGGAGCGGCGGTACTGCTCCGCGGTGGTGTCGTTGAGCAGGTGCGAGCGCATGTGGGGGTCCTCCGGTGGGGACGGTCCGAGAGGGACGGGAGAGGGCGGAGCCCTGGCTTCGACTTAGGTTAGCCTAACCTAACCAACTCTGTTCAAACGCGTGCCGCTGCGTGACTGCCGTCACTCGCGTCCCATCTGTGCGACGGGGGCGGGGAGTTGAGGTGTCCGAGATCCTGAGGGGCGGGCGTCAGCCCTGTTCGCGGAGTTGTTCCTCCGTCAGGCCCTGGCGCCAGTAGCCGACGAAGGTGACGCGGCGGCGGTCGACGCCGCGTTCGCCCACGAAGTGCCGGCGCAGTCGCTTGACGCGGCCGGACTCGCCGGCGATCCAGACGTACGGGTGCTCGGCGGACGGCAGTTGGGCCGCGCGGAGGGTGGCGAGGGTCGACTCGGGTCCGCTGGTGACGTCCTTGACCAGCCAGTTGATCTCGGCGTCCGCCGCCGTCCTCAGCTCCTGCGCGTCCTCGGCGTGCGGCACCTCCAGCCAGACCCGGGCGCGGGTGCCGGCCGGCAGCGACTCGACGATGGCGCAGGCGGCCGGCACGGCGGTCTCGTCGCCCCAGACGACCACCAGGTCGGTGTCCTCGGGCGGCCGGAAGCGGATCGCCCTGTTGTCGGCGACCGCGGGGCCGAGCAGGACGACCCGGTCGCCGGGGGCGGCGTCGGCGGCCCAGCGGGAGGCGGGGCCCGGCTGGACCGGGGATTCCGGTCCGACGCCGTGCAGTACGAAGTCGATGTCGATCTCGACGGTGTCACCGTCGCTGTCCCGGCGCAGGGCCCGCAGCGTGTACGAGCGCATCACCGCCCGCACGTCGTCCGGCAGTTCACGCCACCCCTGCCACCAGCCGTCGCCGAGTTCGATGGGCACCGCGGGCTCCTCCTGCCCCGGGTGCGGCAGGAACAGCGAAAGCGACTGGTCCTGTCCGTCGGAGTGGAAGCCGCGCAGGTCGGGCCCCGCGAAGGTGACCCGGGCCAGAGACGGGCCGAGCCGCCTCGTCCGTACGACCTGGAGGGAGAAGAAACGGAACGGGGCGGCTACGGCCGTCGTCATGGAGTGCTCCGGGAGGAGGGGAGGGGGCGAGAGGTCAGCCGACCTTCTTGGCGTTCTCGATCGCCTCTGCCAGGTTGTCGAGCAGCGGCGTGCACTTGTCGTACGACAGGATCGGCTCCGGGGAGCGGGAGATGACCTGGCCGGCCTTGACCGCGGGGAGCTGCTTCCAGGTGCCCTCGGTGATGTCCGCGGGCTGGATGGTCGAGGCGCGGTCGTCCATGATGATGACGTCGGCCGGGTACTTGTCGACGTTCTCCCAGCTCAGGCTCTCGAACCAGCCGCCGGTCGCCTTCTTGGCCTCCTCGGAGGGCTCGACGAAGTTGACGCCGAGGGCCTTGAAGTACTCCAGGTCGACGGAGAGGTTGGTGCCGGAGACGTAGAAGAGCTCCGGGCTCGCGGAGCCGGCCAGCACCCTGATCTCGGGCTTGGCCTTGGCGGCGGCGCGCAGCCGGGCCGCGGCCTTCTCGAAGGCGGCCTTGGCGTCGGTGACCTTCTTCGCCTTCATGTCCGCGCCGAGCGAATCGGCCAGCTCCCACATGCGCTGGAGCGGCTGGGTGAGCTGGCGGTCGAAGACGGAGACCGCGACGCTCGGGGCCAGCTTGGCGATCTTGTCCTTGGATTCCTCCGGGACGGACCAGAGGGTGCCCGCGGTGTCGAACGTCGTGGTGACGAGCACCTCGGGGGCGAGGGCGGCGTACTTCTCGACGTTGAGCTTGCCCCACTCGTTGCCGAGCACGGTGACCTTGTCCACGTCGAGGTCGCCGGCCTGGACGTCGGGCTTGCCGTCCTTGGTCGTGGTGGGCCCGAAGACGCCCTCGACCTGGACGCCGTAGTCGTGGAGGGCGGCGGCGACACCGGTGAAGGCGACGATCTTCGTCGGCACCTTGTCCAGCTTCACGGTCGTGCCGCGGTCGTCCTTGAAGGACCAGGGGCCGGACCCCGCCGCCCCCGCCTCCTTGCCGGAGCCACCGCTGTCCGCGTCGTCGTCACCGCAGGCCGCGAGCACGGCGCCGAGGCCGACGGCACCGCCTGCGGCGAGGATTCCGCGGCGGGTCGGGTGGGTAGCTCTGGCGTTGAACATGGCGTGGCTGCTTTCGAACGGTGCGGAGCATCCGCGGGACAAGTCGAAGGTAGGTTAGCCTAACCTCAGATCTTGTCCAGGGGGTGGGCTGCGGACGGGGCCGCGACCGACCCCGTCCCCACCGGCCGTACCTCAGCTCACCAGGCCCAACTCCCGCGCGATCAGCATCCGCTGGACCTCGCTCGTGCCCTCGCCGATCTCCAGGATCTTCGCGTCCCGCCACATACGCGCCACGGGGTACTCGTTCATGAAGCCGTAGCCGCCGTGGATCTGCGTGGCGTCCCGGGCGTTGTCCACCGCGATCGTCGACGAGTACAGCTTGGCCAGCGCCGCCTCCTTCTTGAACGGGTCGCCCGCCACCAGCCGGGAGGCCGCGTCGCGCCACGCGAGCCGGGCCGTGTGGGCCTTCATCTCCATGTCGGCGATCTTGAACTGGATGGCCTGGTTGGCGCCGATCGGCCGGCCGAAGGCGTGACGTTCCTTCGCGTACTTGACGGACTCGTCCACACAGCCCTGCGCGAGCCCCGTGCCCAGCGCGGCGATGGCGATCCGCCCCTCGTCGAGGATGCGCAGGAACTGGGCGTAGCCGCGGCCCCGTTCGCCCAGCAGGTTCGCCGCCGGGACCCGGACGTCACAGAAGGACAGCTCACGCGTGTCCGAGGCGTTCCAGCCGACCTTCGAGTACGGCGCGGCCACCGTGAAGCCCGGGGTGCCGGACGGGACGATGATCGACGAGATCAGGGGCCGGTCGTCCGGCCCGCGGCCGGTGACCGCCGTGACCGTCACCAGGCCCGTGATGTCCGTGCCCGAGTTGGTGATGAAGCACTTGGTGCCGTTGATGACCCATTCGTCCGTCGCCTCGTCCAGGCGGGCCGTCGTACGCGTCGCGCCCGCGTCCGAGCCGCCGTCGGGTTCGGTCAGGCCGAACGCGCCGAGCGTCTCGCCGGAGCACAGCCGGGGCAGCCACGTCCGCTTCTGCTCCTCGGTGCCGAACAGGTGGATCGGCATCGCGCCCAGCGAGACGCCCGCCTCCAGTGTGATGGCCACCGACGAGTCGACCCGGGCCAGCTCCTCCAGGGCGATGCCGAGGGCCAGGTAGTCACCGCCCATGCCGCCGTACTCCTCCGGGAACGGCAGGCCGAACAGGCCCATGCGGCCCATCTCCCGGACGATCTCGTACGGGAACTCGTGCCGCTCGTAGAAGTCGCCGATCTTGGGTGCCACGACGTCGTGCGCGAACGCCTCCACCGTGCGGCGGAGGTCCTCCAGCTCGGGAGAGAGCTTGTGGTCCATGGTCGTCAGTGCTCCTTGTGGGAGTCGTCGCCCGGACCCGCGAGGGCCCGAACGGTGCGGGACGGGCTGGGTCGGCCCAGGTGGGCGGCCATCCAGACGCTGGTGGCGACCAGAGAGCCGAGGTCGACCCCGGTGTCGATGCCGAGGCCGCGCAGCATCCACACGAGGTCTTCGGTGGCGAGGTTGCCGGTGGCGGACTTCGCGTAGGGGCAGCCGCCCAGTCCGCCGGCGGAGGCGTCGACGGTCGTCACGCCGTGCCGCAGGGCGGTGTACGTGTTCGACAGGGCCTGGCCGTAGGTGTCGTGGAAGTGGACGCCGAGGGTGTCCACGGGGACGCCTGCCGCGGTGAGCGCGGTGAGCAGCGCGCTGACGTGCCCCGGGGTCGCCACCCCGATCGTGTCGCCCAGGCTCAGTTCGTCGCAGCCCATGTCCAGCAGGGCCCGGCAGACCCTCGCCACCTGCTCCACGGGGACCGCGCCCTCCCACGGGTCGCCGAAGCACATGGAGAGGTAGCCGCGGACGTGGACGTCCGACGCCTTCGCCCGCTCCACCACCGGCTCGAACATGGCCAGGGCCTCGTCCAGCGTGCGGTTCAGGTTGGCCCGGGCGAAGGACTCCGTGGCGCTGGCGAAGACCGCGACGCGGCGGGCGCCGAGCGCCAGGGCCCGGTCCAGTCCGCGTTCGTTCGGCACCAGGACGGGAAGGTCGACCGGCAGGTCCGCGACCGCCGGGAACAGCTCCTCCGCGTCCGCCAGCTGGGGCACCCACTCGGGGTGCACGAAGCTCGTCGCCTCGATGGTGGTCAGGCCCGTACCGGCCAGGCGGCGGATGAACTCCGCCTTCACCACCGCCGGGACGGTCGCCTTCTCGTTCTGCAGGCCGTCGCGCGCGCCGACCTCGTGGATCCGGACGCGGGCGGGCAGGCCGCCCGCCGGGACGGCCATGGGCAGGCCCAGTTCGGGGGCGTTCACGACGTCTCCTCCTCTGCCGGGGCGATGACCGCCAGCACCTGGTCCATGGCGACCGTCGTGCCCGGCGCCACGTCCAGCTCGGCGACCGTGCCGGCGTGCGGGGCGGAGATGACGTGCTCCATCTTCATGGCCTCCACGACCAGCAGGCTCTGCCCCGCGCTCACCTCGTCGCCGACGGCGACCTTCACCACCGTCACCGTGCCCGGCATCGGCGCGGTCAGCGAGTCGGCGCCCGCGTGGGCGGCGCCGGTCAGCGAGGCGGCGACCGGGTCGTGGTCGCGCACGTGCCAGGCGTCGCCGTCCCGGCCCAGCCAGTCGGCGGCGCGGTGGAAGGTGTGCCGGACGCCGTCCAGGGTCACCGACACGTGGTCCTCGGTGACGGTGTGCGTGCCGCGCGGGGTGTGTTCCACCGGATCGGTGACCCGCAGGTGGAAGGTGACGGACTTCGGCTCGCCGCCCATGCGCCACCCGCTCGGCACCGAGAACGGGTCCGTCCAGCCGCCGCCGCGCGGACGCAGCGCGTCCAGCCGTACGGCCGCCGCCGCCTCGTACACCTCCTCCGGTACGTCGGTGGGGACCAGGCCGTCGACCTCCCGCTCCACCAGCCCGGTGTCCAGCTCGCCCGCCACCACCGCCGGGTGGGCGAGGAGCCGGCGCAGGAACCCGGCGTTGGTCTGCACGCCCAGCGTCACCGTCCGCGCGAGGGCCGCCCGCAGCTTGCGCAGCGCGGTGGCGCGGTCGGGACCGTACGCGATCACCTTGGACAGCATCGGGTCGTAGAGGCTGCCGACCTCGCCGCCCTCGCTGAGCCCGGAGTCGGTGCGCACCCCGACGCCCTCGGGCTCGTCCAGCAGCAGCACCGTGCCGCCGGAGGGGAGGAAGCCGCGCGACGGGTCTTCCGCGCACAGCCGGGCCTCGACCGCGTGCCCGGTCAGCCGTACGTCCTCCTGCCCGAGCCCGAGCGGCTCGCCCGCCGCCACCCGCAGCTGCCACTCCACCAGGTCCAGGCCCGTGACCAGCTCGGTCACCGGGTGCTCGACCTGGAGGCGGGTGTTCATCTCCATGAAGTAGTACTGGGAGGGATCGCTGCCCGGCACGATGAACTCGACCGTGCCCGCGCCCCGGTAGCCGCACGAGCGCGCCGCCTGCACGGCCGCCTCGCCCATCGCGGCGCGGGTCGCCTCGTCGAGGAGCACGCTCGGCGCCTCCTCGATGATCTTCTGGTGGCGGCGTTGCAGCGAGCACTCGCGCTCGCCCAGGTGCACCACGTTGCCGTGGCCGTCGGCCAGGACCTGGATCTCGATGTGCCGGGGCCGGTCGATCCACCGCTCCACCAGCAGCGTGTCGTCGCCGAAGGAGGCGCGGGCCTCGCGGCGGGCGGCGGCGATCTCGTCGGCGAGCACGGCCGCGTCCCGCACCAGCCGCATGCCCTTGCCGCCACCACCCGCCGACGGCTTCAGCAGCACCGGCGTCCCGATCTCGCGGGCCGCGTCGGCGAGCTGCGCGTCGGTCAGCCCGCTGCCACTGCTGCCCGGTACCACCGGCACCCCGGCCGCCCGCACCGTCTCCTTGGCGCGGATCTTGTCGCCCATCAGGGCGATGGCGTCGGCGGACGGTCCGATGAAGACCAGCCCCGCCTCCTCGCAGGCCCGCGCGAAACCGGCGTTCTCGGCGAGGAAGCCGTACCCCGGATGGACGGCCCGCGCCCCCGTCCGCGCCGCCGCCTCCAGCAGCCGCTCGACGGACAGATAGCTCTCCGCCGCCGGCGCCGGGCCGATCCGTACCGCCTCGTCGGCCTCCCGCACGTGCCGCGCGTCCGCGTCGGCGTCGGAGAAGACCGCCACCGAGCGCACGCCCATCGAGCGCAGAGTCCGGATGACACGCACCGCGATCTCACCGCGGTTGGCCACCAGTACCGTGTCGAACATCAAGCTCCCCATCGCGCTTCCCATCGAAGTCCCCTCCTCACATCCGGAAGACGCCGAACCGGGGCTCGCCCAGTGGCGCGTTGGCACACGCGGTCAGGGCCAGACCCAGCACCTGCCGGGTGTCGGCGGGCTCGATCACCCCGTCGTCCCACAGGCGGGCACTCGCGTAGTAGGCGTTCCCCTGGTGCTCGTACTGCGCGCGGATCGGCGCCTTGAAGGTCTCCTCCTCCTCGGCCGGCCACTCCTCGCCCCGCCCCTCCAGCTGGTCCCGCTTGACCGTGGCCAGCACGGACGCGGCCTGCTCGCCGCCCATGACGGAGATCTTGGCCCCCGGCCACATCCACAGGAACCGCGGCGAGTACGCCCGCCCGCACATCGAGTAGTTCCCCGCGCCGTACGACCCGCCGACGACGACCGTCAGCTTGGGCACGCGCGTGCACGCCACCGCCGTCACCATCTTGGCGCCGTGCTTGGCGATGCCCCCGGCCTCGTAGTCCCTGCCGACCATGAACCCGGAGATGTTCTGCAGGAACACCAGCGGGATGCCGCGCTGGTCGCACAGCTCGACGAAGTGGGCGCCCTTCTGGGCCGACTCGGAGAAGAGGATGCCGTTGTTGGCGACGATCCCCACCGGGTGGCCGTGGATCCGGGCGAAGCCGGTGACGAGGGTCTGCCCGTACTCGGACTTGAACTCGGCGAACCGGGAGCCGTCCACCACCCGCGCGATGACCTCGCGGACGTCGTAGGGGGTGCGGGAGTCGACCGGGACCGCGCCGGACATCTGCCGCGGGTCCACCTTCGGCTCGACGGCCGGCTCGACACCCCAGGGGAGCGGGCCGCGCCCGGGCAGCGTGGAGACGATCTGCCGCACGATCCGCAGCGCGTGCGCGTCGTCCTCGGCCAGGTGGTCGGTCACCCCGGACACCCGCGAGTGGACCTCGCCGCCGCCCAGCTCCTCCGCCGTGACCACCTCGCCGGTGGCCGCCTTCACCAGCGGCGGACCGCCCAGGAAGATCGTCCCCTGCCCGCGGACGATCACCGCCTCGTCGCTCATCGCCGGGACGTACGCGCCGCCCGCCGTGCAGGAGCCGAGGACGGCGGCGATCTGCGGGATGCCGGCGCCGGACATCCGGGCCTGGTTGTAGAAGATCCGCCCGAAGTGCTCGCGGTCCGGGAAGACCTCGTCCTGCATCGGCAGGAAGGCGCCGCCGGAGTCCACGAGATACAGGCACGGCAGCCGGTTCTCCAGCGCCACCTCCTGCGCCCGCAGATGCTTCTTCACGGTCATCGGGTAGTACGTGCCGCCCTTGACGGTGGCGTCGTTGGCGACGATCACGCACTCCCGGCCGCTGACCCGGCCGATCCCGGCGATGACGCCGGCGGCCGGGGCCTGCCCGTCGTAGAGCCCGTCGGCCGCGAGCGGCGCCAGCTCCAGGAACGGCGAGCCCGGATCGAGCAGCGTGTCCACACGGTCGCGCGGCAGCAGCTTGCCGCGCGCGGTGTGCCGGGCCCGGGCCCGCTCGCCGCCGCCGAGCCGGGCCGCCGCGAGCTTGGCGCGCAGCTCCTCCACGAGGACGCGGTGCGCCTCCTCGTTGGCCCGAAAGGCCTCCGACGCGGGATCCGCCGCCGTCGTCAGCTCCGGTGCCTCGTGCATCCCGCGGTCCCCTCACCTGATGGTCGATCGGCCGATGGGCCGATCGGTTAATGAGCGTTAACGCATTTCCCTCAGGTTAACGAGCGCTAACCCGCCTGTCTAGAATCGACCCCATGGCCACGAGAACCGACGCCCCCACCCGCCGCGAGCAGATCCTCAAGGAGGCCGCCCGGCTCTTCGCCGAGCGCGGCTTCCACGGTGTCGGCGTCGACGAGATAGGCGCCGCGGTCGGCATCAGCGGTCCCGGCCTCTACCGGCACTTCGCCGGCAAGGACGCGATGCTCGCCGAGCTGCTGGTCGGGATCAGCGACTCCCTGCTGACCGGGGCGAAGCGGCGGCTGGCGGAGGCCGGCGAGGCGACCGGCTCCGCGGCGGTCCTCGACTCGCTCATCGAGGGGCACATCGACTTCGCGCTCGACGACCGCCCGCTCATCACCCTGCACGACCGCGAGCTGGACCGCCTCCGGGACGCCGACCGCAAGATGGTGCGGCAGTTGCAGCGGCAGTACGTGGAGCTGTGGGTCGGGGTGCTCCGCGAGGTCTACCCGGCCGTCGGCGAGCCCGCCGCCCGCTCCGCGGTCCACTCCGTCTTCGGCCTCCTGAACTCCACCCCGCACCTGGGCCGCCCCGGCTCCCTGCCGGGCCGCGCGGTGACGGCGTCGCTGCTGCACCGGATGGCGCGCGGGGCGTTCGCGGCGGTGGCCGGGGAGGAGCGCGGGGAGTGACGAGGGTTACGTACCGCCGACTCTGGACGCCCCTGGCTACCCGCCGGTACGGTGAAGTCTGAGCAAGCGCTTAGATACGTACCCTGGAGGTGGCGCGGTGCGCCGTACGGTGTTCAACGAGGACCACGAGGCGTTCCGGGAGACCCTGCGCGCCTTCATCGAGGCCGAGGTCGTCCCCGTCTACGACGAGTGGTTCGCCGCGGGCCAGGCGCCGCGCGACTTCTACTACAAGCTCGGTGAGCTGGGCATCTTCGGCATCAACGTGCCCGAGGAGTTCGGCGGCGCCGGCATGGACAGCCACAAGTTCGAGGCGGTCCTCTACGAGGAGACCGCCCGCGCGGGCGTCCAGTTCGGCGGCTCCGGCGTGCACGTGCTGCTCGCCCTGCCCTACATCAACATGCTGGCCACCGACGAGCAGAAGAAGCGCTATCTGCCGAAGTTCGTCACCGGCGAGGAGATGTGGGCCATCGCGATGACGGAGCCGGGCACCGGTTCCGACCTCGCGGGCATGAAGTCCACCGCCAAGCTCTCCGAGGACGGCACGCACTACGTCCTCAACGGCGCCAAGACCTTCATCACCGGCGGCGTGCACGCCGACAAGGTGATCGTCTGCGCCCGCACCGACGCCCCCACGGCCGAGGACCGCCGCCACGGCATCTCCCTGTTCGCCGTGGACACCACGTCCGAGGGCTACTCGGTGGGCCGCAAGCTGGACAAGCTGGGCCTGCGCACCTCCGACACCGCCGAGCTGGCCTTCGTCGACGTCAAGGTGCCCGTCGAGGACCTCCTCGGCGAGGAGAACAAGGGCTTCTCCTACCTCGGTCACAACCTCGCCTCGGAGCGCTGGGGCATCGCCTACGGCGCCTACGCGCAGGCCAAGGCCGCCGTCCGGTTCGCCACGCAGTACGTGCGGGAGCGCACCGTCTTCGGCAAGCCGGTCGCCCACTTCCAGAACACCAAGTTCGAGCTGGCCGCCTGCCAGGCCGAGGTGGACGCCGCCGAGGCCGTCGCCGACCGCGCGACCGAGGCCCTGGACGCCGGTGAGCTCACCCCCGCCGAGGCCGCCAGCGCCAAGCTGTTCTGCACCGAGGTCGCCCACCGCGTCATCGACCGCTGCCTCCAGCTGCACGGCGGCTACGGCTACATGAACGAGTACCCGATCGCCCGCCTGTACGCGGACAACCGCGTCAACCGCATCTACGGCGGCACCAGCGAGGTCATGAAGATGATCATCGCGAAGAACATGGGCCTGTGACCCTCAGGGCATGAGCGAAGCACTCCAGTCCCTCCTCGACCTGCTCGACCTCGAGCGGATCGAGGAGGACATCTTCCGCGGCCACTCCCGCTGGGCCGTCGTCCCCCGGGTCTTCGGCGGGCAGGTGGCCGCCCAGGCGCTGGTCGCCGCCGGGCGCACGGTCCCCGCCGACCGGCACGCGCACTCCCTGCACGCGTACTTCCTGCGCCCCGGCGACCCCGGCGCCCCCATCGTCTACGACGTCGACCGACTGCGCGACGGCCGCTCCTTCACCACCCGCCGCGTGGTCGCCGTCCAGCACGGCAAGCCGATCTTCGGTCTGTCGGCGTCCTTCCAGACGTACGAGGAGGGCCTCGACCACCAGGCCCCGATGCCGCCCGCCCCGGACCCGGCGACCCTCCCCACCGGCGAGCACCGGCTGCGGAGCTACCCGCACCTGCCCGCCGAGACCGTGGAACGCTTCCTCCAGGCCCGCGCGGCCGTCGACCTGCGCTACGTCGACGACCCGCCCTTCGGCGACTTCGGCACCCCGCGCGAGCCGCACTCCCAGGTGTGGTTCCGCACCAACGGCAAACTCACCGACGACCCCCTGCTGCACGTCGTCCTCGCCACCTACGTCTCCGACATGACCCTCCTCGACTCGGTCCTGCTCGCGCACGGCCGCGGCGGCTGGGCCGTCGGGGACGTCGTCGGGGCCTCCCTGGACCACGCGATGTGGTTCCACCGGCCCTTCCGCGCCGACGAGTGGCTGCTGTACGACCAGGAGTCGCCGTCCGCGTCCGGCGGCCGGGGCCTCGGCCAGGCCCGCATCTACACCCAGGACGGGCGGCTCGCCCTCTCGGTCATCCAGGAAGGCGTGGTCCGCGTCCCTCGGGAACACTGAGGGGCATGGCGCAACCTGCACGGGAAGCACGGGACACGACGGGCGGCGGTGACAGCACCTTCACGGTGCTCGTCGCCGCCCTCGCCAATCTGGGCATCGCCATCGCCAAGGCGGTGGCCGGCGTGCTCAGCGGGTCCAGCGCGATGCTGTCGGAGGCCGCGCACTCGGTCGCCGACACCGTCACCGAGGTCCTCCTGCTGACCTCCCTCAAACGCAGCACCCGCCCCGCCGACGAGGACCATCCCCTCGGCCACGGCCCCGAGCGCTACATCTGGGCGCTGCTCGCCGCCGTCGCCACCTTCGTCGGCGGCGCGGTCTTCGCCCTGTACGACGGCGTCCACGCCCTCACCCACGGCGAGGAACCCGGCGACCCGCTGATCGCGTACATCGTCCTGGCCGTCGCCTTCCTCCTGGAGGGCTACTCCCTGCGCACCGGCCTGAAACAGGCGCGCGGCGAGGCCCGCCACTACAAGGTGCCCTTCGGCCGCTATCTGCGCCGCACCCCCGACACCGCCGTGAAGGCGGTCGTCATGGAGGACTCCGCCGCCCTCGTCGGACTGCTGCTCGCCGCGGCCGGCCTGCTCGGCGGGCAGCTCACCGGCTCCGGCGTCTGGGACGGCGTCGCCTCGCTCTGCATCGGCACCCTGCTGCTGTACGTCGCCTGGGTGCTCGGCCGTTCCAACGCCGAGTTCCTCATCGGCCGCCCGCTGCCCCGCGCCGTGCGCGACCGGATCCGGGCGGAACTGGTGGCCGTCGAGCACATCGAGGCCGTACTGGAGCTGACCACTCTCGTGCAGGGTCCGCGGGAGGCGCTGGTCGCCGCCAAGGTCGACTTCCGGGACGTGGCGACGGCCGCGCAGATCGAGTGGGCGTGCGAGCGGGCCGAGCAGCGGCTGCGGGAGGAGTTCCCGGTGGTGCGCCGGGTCTACCTGGACCCGACGCCCGGGTTCGCGCAGCGCCGCTCGGAGGGACTGAACCCGTGGCCGTGACGGGCCGACGGGACGGGACGGGCGGGGCGGGGCGGGCGGGCCGGGCTACTTCAGCCCCGCCTCCGTCAGCAGATACGCCGTCATCGGGTCGTAGTAGCGCGGGCTGACCACGTGGTCGTCCAGCGGCACCGCGACCTGGAGGGTGCCCTCGGACTCGGCGACGAAGAGCGCCGGGTCGTTGCAGTCCGCGTAGCCGACGGAGTCGAGGCCGTGCTGAGCCGCGTAACCGGCCCAGCCGTGGTCGGCGACCACCAGGTCGGGCAGCGGGCGGCCCGCCCGTTCCAGACCGGTCAGGATGGCCTTCATCGGTTCACCGGAGTGGGTGTGCCACAGCGAGGCACCGTGCTCCAGCACGGCCACGTCCGCGAACTGCTGGACGTACCCCTCCTCCGTCGTCAGCCCCTCCGGGATCACGACGATCTCGCAGCCGGCGGTGCGCAGTGCGTCGGCCGTGGCGCGGTGCACGTCGAGCAGGCCGCCCGGGTGACCGGTCGCGAACAGCACCCGCTGCCCGCCGTCGGCCGCCTTGCGCAGCCGCCCGGCCATGCGTTCCAGCGCGGCCACGGTCAGCTCGGGGTCGATGGTGTCCTGGCCGTACCGGTATTCCGGGTCGTCGTTGACGCCGACCCGCTCCGCCATCACCGCGAGCACGTCCTGCTCGTCACTCCAGCGGTCGCCCAGCTCGAGGCCGAGCCAGAAGTTGCGGTCGCCGTTCGCCAGCTTCCGGTAGTGGGAGAGATTGTTCTCGCGGGGAGTGGCGACGTCGCCCGCGATACGCGTTCTGACGAGGTGTTCGGCGAGTTCGGCGCGGCTGGGTGTCCCGGGTATCGGCATGGCTCCATTGTGAGGCAGCCGCCAGTCGGCGTCTCGGGCATGTCGCACGCTGGGACGTGGGTCACCCGTCCGGTCGGCGGCATGGACGTTTCCTCCAGTCCCGACAGTCCCGAGGAGGCGTATGGACGGAACGTACATGTGCGGTCGCCTTCCCGCCCCCTAGTCTGCGACCCGGACCGGCGGGCGCGGTACGGACGCACCCCGAAACCGGTCGTCACCGGCCGTCTCGCTCACCAGTAGAGTCGGACGACAGTAGTACATACGCGACGAAGCGTAAGAAGGAAGGCAGTACATGAGCAGCAACGAGACGCCCCGCGGCCCCGTCGACTCCTCCCGTGTCCCCCGGTACGCCGGGCCCGCGACCTTCGCCCGGCTGCCCCGCCTGGACGAGGTGGGCACCGCCGACGTCGCCGTGGTGGGCGTGCCGTTCGACTCGGGCGTCTCGTACCGGCCGGGCGCCCGCTTCGGCGGCAACGCCATCCGCGAGGCGTCCCGCCTGCTGCGCCCGTACAACCCGGCCCAGGACGCCTTCCCCTTCGCCCTCGCCCAGGTCGCGGACGGCGGCGACATCGCCGTGAACCCCTTCGACATCAACGAGGCCGTCGAGACCGTCGAAGCCGCCGCCGACGACCTCCTCGGCACCGGCGCCCGCCTGATGACCCTGGGCGGCGACCACACCATCGCCCTGCCGCTGCTCCGCTCGGTCGCCAGGAAGCACGGCCCGGTCGCCCTGCTCCACTTCGACGCCCACCTGGACACCTGGGACACCTACTTCGGCGCCGAGTACACGCACGGCACCCCGTTCCGGCGCGCGGTCGAGGAGGGCATCCTCGACACGTCGGCCCTCTCCCACGTGGGCACCCGCGGCCCCCTGTACGGCAAGCAGGACCTCACCGACGACGAGAAGATGGGCTTCGGCATCGTCACCTCCGCCGACGTCTACCGCCGCGGCGCCGACGAGGTCGCCGACCAGCTCCGGCAGCGCATAGGCGACCGTCCCCTCTACATCTCCATCGACATCGACTGCCTGGACCCCGCCCACGCCCCCGGCACCGGCACCCCCGAGGCCGGCGGTATGACCTCCCGCGAGCTGCTGGAGATCCTGCGCGGCCTGGCATCCTGCAACCTGGTGTCGGCCGACGTCGTCGAGGTGGCCCCCGCGTACGACCACGCGGAGATCACGTCGGTGGCGGCGTCCCACACCGCCTACGAACTGACCACCATCATGAGCCGCCAGATCGCCCGGGCGCGCGCGACGGACCAGGAGACCGAGACCAAGTGACCCACGACCACGACCTGGTACTCCGTCCGACCGCCGCCCAGACGGAGGCCGCGCTGAACCCTCCCGGCGGCCGCCACGGCGGAGACCTGGTCGTGGAGACGCTGGCCTCGCTCGGCGCGACCACCGTCTTCGGCCTGCCCGGCCAGCACGCCCTCGGTGTGTTCGACGCGCTGCGCCGCTCCGACCTGCGCTACATCGGCCTGCGGGTGGAGAACAACGCCGGTTTCGCGGCGGACGCGTACGGCCGGATCACCGGCGAGGCGGCCCCGCTGCTGCTGTCGACCGGGCCGGGCGCGCTCACCTCGCTGGCCGCGCTCCAGGAGGCGCGGGCGGCCTCCGCTCCCGTGCTGGCGATCAGCAGCCAGGTCCCGACGGCGGGCCTGGGCGGCGGCCGCCGCGGCTATCTGCACGAACTCCCGGACCAGGCGGCGTCCTTCCGGGGCGTGGTGAAATCCGTCCACACGGTCCGCGCCCAGTCCCAGATCCCGTCCGCGATCGCCGAGGCGTGGACGTCGGCGCTGACCGTCCCGCACGGGCCGGTGTGGGTGGAGATCCCGCAGGACGTCCTGTCGGCCCCGACGTCGATCCCGGTGGTGACGGGCGGCGACACCTTCCCCGAGGAACTGCCCCCGCGCCCCGAACTGACGGCGGTCGCCGCCGACCTGCTGTCGCGCGCGGAACGCCCCGCGATCATCGCGGGCGGGGGAGTGGTCCGCGCGGACGCGTCGAAGAAGCTGCGGCAACTGGCGGAGCGGCTCCAGGCCCCCGTCGTCCAGACCTTCGGCGGCAAGGGCGCGTTCCCCTGGACCCACCCCCTCTCCCTCCAGTCCTGGCTGGAGGACCGCCACACGACGGACTTCCTCGAGGACGCCGACGTACTCCTGGTCGTCGGCTCCGGCCTCGGCGAACTCTCCTCGAACTACCACACGTTCACACCACGCGGCCGCCTCGTCCAGATCGAGGCCGACCTCGGCAAACTCGAGTCCAACCATCCGGCCCTCGGCATCCACGCCGACGCCCGCCTCGCCCTCCAGGCGCTGCTGGAGACGGTCGAGGAGCGCACCGACCAGGCGGCCCCGGAGCGCGTACGGGCGGTACTGGACAAGGTCCGCGAGCGCATCGCCTCCCAGGAGCTCACCCTCGAACAGGACGTCCTCGCCGCCGTCCGGGGGGCCCTCCCGTCCGGCGCCCCGTCCTTCTGGGACATGACCATCCTGACCTACTGGGCGTGGTCGGCCTTCGACGCCAAGGCCCCCAACACCATGCACTCGGCCCAGGGCGCCGGCGGCCTCGGCTACGGCTTCCCGGCGGCCCTGGGAGCCGCGGCCGCCGATCCCACCCATCCCGTCCTCGCGGTGTCCGGTGACGGCGGCGCCCTGTACTCCGTCGCCGAACTGGCCACCGCCCGCCAGTACGACCTGAACGTCACCTGGCTCATCGTCGACGACGGCGGCTACGGCATCCTGCGCGAGTACATGACGGACGCCTTCGGGCAGCCGACGGCGACGGAACTGACCCGCCCCGACTACGTGGCACTGGCGGAGTCCTTCGGTGTGCCGGGCGTGCGCACGTCCCCGGAGACCCTGGAGGCGGACCTGGCGAAGGCGCTGGGGACACCGGGCCCCTCGGTCGTCGTCCTCCCCGCAGTACTGCGCATGTTCGCACCGACGCATCTGGGCTCGCGTCCGGGCTGACAGCAGCTCGCGACAGGCCACACCCGGGCTTCGAGTGGCCTGTGACAGTTCTGTGACGCGGAACACACGGTTCCTCTGGTTGGCGGTTTATAGCCTCAATGGGTCGCGCCAATCCGAAAGGTGAGCCTTCCTTGCAAAAGCCCGCTGTGCCCCATTTTGTTGCTTCGTCCCCGTCCTCCAGCCGTCGTCGCGTGCTCCGCGGAGCCGTCGGCACCCTCGCGGTGACCGGCGTCGTCCTCGCCTCCGCGGCGACCGCCGTCGCCCATACCTCTCCCACTCCCACGCCGACCGGTTCCGCGACGGCCTCGCCCTCCGTCACCGCCTCGCCGTCCACGTCCGCCTCGCCCTCGGCTTCCGATTCCCCCACGGCGGCCCCGTCCTCACCCCCGGCGTCCACCTCCGTCCCGACTTCCGCGCCGACCTCCGCCTCTCCCAGTCCGACGGCCTCGGCGCCCGACGAGGGTTCCGGCGGACAGGGTCCTGTGACGCCGGTCCGGTGCGTGGCGACGAAGAGCCAGAGCATCGGTGCCGGCACCACCGCGATCCTGTCGATCAGTCCCTCCGGGCCGTCCGTCCGCTTCCAGGGGGCGGGCGAGGAGGGGTTCATCCCAGGCCTGTCGCTGAACCGTACGCATCCGAAGCTGCCCGCGAGCGCGGGCTTCCTGGCGGAGATCCTCCAGCCCAACAGCGTCAGTCCGCGGCTGCGGACGAACATGGAGGGCGGCGGCCACCCGGCGTCGGTCACCTCGTTCCCGCGCCTGCCGGAGGGGTGCAGCTTCGCCTACCAGGCCGACGGCTCCGGCCAGACCGGCGGGACGGACCGGACGGTCCGGACGGTCCCGGCGGGAACCACGCAGACCTCCGTGATCCCGAAGGGCGGCGTCGCGGCGGGCTACGAGGCGTCCGACGGCGGCGACTCGCCGCTGGTGACGGTCGGCGGAGCGGCCGCGGCCCTCGGCGCCGCCGGTGTCGCCTTCGTCGCACTGCGCCGACGCCGGCCGGCCCCCACCCGCTGAGCCGCACGCACCCGCGCCCCGGCCCGGGTTCACCGCACGCGCGCACGCGTGTGTGCGGTGGACCGGGCCGGGGACTTCAGGAGAACGACATGCGCCTGCCCGCCGGACGCCGACTGGCCACGGCCCTGCTCGTCCTGCCCTTCGCCGCCGCGCTCGCCGGCTGCGGGGCGGACGGACACGCGGCCACCCCACCCCCGAAGATCACCACGTCCGCCGCCGCACCCGCCGCACCCGCGGCGTCCCCCGCACCGAGCGGGTCCGCCCCGGCCGCGATGCCCGCCTCGGTACCGGTCGGGGTCACCATCGCCGCCGCCGGAGTCGACACCACCCCACTGCTCAGGCTCGGCCTGAACGCCGACGGCACCATCGAGGTCCCCCCCGTCGCCCAGGCCGACCGCATCGGCTGGTACGAGAACGGCGTGACTCCCGGTGAGACGGGACCGGCCGTCCTCGTCGGCCACTTCGACACGGTGAAGGGCCCGGCGGTCATGAAGAACGTCGACGAGATCAAGCCGGGCGACACGATCGACGTCACCCGCGAGGACGGCACCCGCGCGGTCTTCGCCGTCACCGCGCTGGAACAGGTCGACAAGGACGCGTTCCCCACCGAGAAGGTCTACGGCAGGACCGACCGCCCCGAGCTGCGCCTGATCACCTGCGGCGGCGAGATCACCGACGGTCACCGCCCGGACAACATCATCGTCTACGCCGACCTCGTGGGCTGACCGCCTACCAGATCGCCTCGACCCACTCCGGGTGGTCGACGAACGGGTTGCGGTTGTGCTGGTAGGAGTCGTAGATGACCTGGTTGCGGCGCTCCTCGAAGGCGTCCGGCGGGTCCTCGTCGTTCCACGCCTTCAGTATGGAGAGCTTGCCGATGTACGGGCTGCTGCCGTTGTCGACGCTGCCGTTGACCTCCAGGTCGGCCCAGCCGTCGCCGCCCTCGTAGCGGACCGCCATGTAGAAGATCATGCGGGCCACGTCGCCCTTGACGGCGTCGCGGGGCTCGAAGGAGTCGGAGTCGGTGAGGCTGCCACCGCTGTCGGTGAAACCGTCGCCGCCGTTGTCGAAGTCCTTGTTGCCCCGGACGCTGTTGACCCGGACGTCCTCGGGACGCAGGTGGTGGATGTCGGTGCCGGGACCGGTCGCGGTGCCGAAGTCACCGTGGGACTTGGCCCACACGTGCTCCCGGTTCCAGTCGCCGCTGTCGCCGCCGTTCAGCGACTTGCTGCGGGAGAGGCCCGAGTAGAGCAGGACCACGTTGCCGCTGTCGGCCGGGTCCTGGTCGGTGGTCTTCAACGCGTCCCAGACCGCCGAGTACGAGAGCTTCGTCTGGTCGCTGATGATCGTGTGGAGTGAGGACTTGAGGTCGTCGCCCGTCTTGCCGACCGCGTCCTCGTAGTACGTCGAGTCGTAGTCCGAGGCCGAGTCCGAGGCCGTGGCTGTCGTCGCCGTGGCCTCAGTCGCGGTCAGGGAGGGCGCGGTGAGGCCGGCGAGGACGGCCGCCGTGGCAAGGGCCACCGCTTTCCGGCGCCGTATGCGTATCGCGAGCATGTGGGGTGTCCGATCTACGCGGGTTGAGTGGAGCGGTTCGACGAGCGTGACATGGACATGTGGGAGGCGGGGTGTACGGAGGGTGACGATTCCGTGACGGCGTCCCCCGGCCCGGATGGCCGGGGGACGCTGTGCCGGATGTGCCCGGTGTGGTGGGTGTGCTGAGGCTCAGGTGACGTCCGACGGGTCCAACCGGTATACGGCCGACGTGTTTTCCGCCTGCGAGGTGGAATCGTCTTCGGAGGAGCCGGACGAGGCGGCGGCGTCGTACTCGCTCTCCTCGACGGCCGTGCCGTGCTCCTGGATCCACTGGGTCACCTGGGAGCCGGCCCCGGAGCCCCCGCCCATGCCGCCGCCGACCTGGACATAGTGCAACTCGCCGTTCTTCACCAGCTCTTTGAGTCGGGGGAGTGTCATGGCGTTGTCGCTGCCGGACCAGCCCCACATGGAGATGACCGGTTCGCCGCTGCTGAGGATGAGTTGCGCGGCGCTCTGTGAACTCGACACCGCCAGCAGCCATGTGGCGCCGTCCTGGTGCTTCTTCAGGTAGGCGATCAGTTCGCTGCTCGCGCCGCCCATGCCGCCGCCGAAGCCACTGGCACCGTCCGGCCGGTCGCCCGTGCCGTTGCCCGTGCGGGTGTCGGTGCTCGGGGGTGTGCCGTTCGGGGGCGTGTCGCTGGTTTCACCGGCGTCCCGGGGAGCCTGGCCGTTTTCGCCACCGTCTGGGAAGGTGCCGCTGGGCGGGGCCTCCTGGGCGCCCTGCGGCTGACCGCCTGGCCCCTCGCCGTTCCTGTCGCCCGGGAACCCGTCCCGGCCGGCGCCTCCGCCTCCGCCACCAGGAAACCCGCCCCCGCCGCCCGGGCCGCCCGTCCCGCCGCCCGTCGGCGGACCGGCGGTCGGGTTGGTGCCGCCCATGCCGCCGCCCGAACCGGACGGTACCGACCAGGCGTACGCCGCCGGACCCGCGACCCCGGCGACGACGGCCGCGGCCACCGACACCGCCAGCAGCCGTACCCGGTGCCCCGGACGGAAGACGAGCAGCCCCGTGATCGCCAGCGCCGTCACCACCGCGATCGACGGCCACAGCCAGGTGTTCCAGCCCGGGGCGCGACGCAGCAGCACGACTGCCCAGACACCCGTGACTCCGAGGGCGAGGGGCAGCACCCACACCCACCGCCGGTCCGCCCGGAAGGCGCGCAGCAGCATGACACCGCCGCCCCCGCACAGCGCCGCGATGCCGGGCGCGAGCGCGGTCGTGTAGTACGGGTGCATGGTGCCCTCGGCCATGGCGAAGGTCAGGTAGTGCACGGCCGTCCAGCCGCCCCAGAGCACCAGTGCGGCGCGCGTCGGGTCGGTACGGGGCGCCCTGCCGCACAGCACCAGGCCGCCGGCGAGCGCGATGCCCGTGAAGGGGAGCAGCCAGGAGATCTGGCCGCCGAGCACGTCGTTGAACATCCTGCCGATGCCCGCCGCGCCCGAGAAGCCGCCGCCTCCGCCTCCTCCTCCGCCCATGTTGCCGTCGCCGCCGAAGACCCGGCCGAGCCCGTTGTAGCCCGTGATCAGGTCCCAGGCCGTGCCGTCCGTGGAACCGCCGATGTACGGCCGCTCGGAGGCGGGAACCAGGGACACCGCCGCCGCCCACCAGAAGCTGGAGACGGCCAGGGCGACCGCGGCGAGCACCAGGTTCCTGATCCGCTTCGCCCAGCCGAGGTCCGTCGCGTACGCGTACACGGCGAAGACCGCCGGGAGTGCGATGTAGCCCTGGAGCATCTTCGTGTTGAACGCGAGCCCGAAGCAGGCCGCCGCGCCCAGCAGGGGCAGCAGCCGCCCGTTGCGGACGGCGCGCAGACCGAGTGCCGCCCCGCCCACCATCAGGAACACCAGCAGTGTGTCGGGGTTGTTGTCCCGGTTGATGGCGACGGTGATCGGGGTCAGCGCCAGCACCAGCGCGGCGATCGCCGCCGCGCCGTGGCCCCACACCCGCTTCACGGAGGAGTGCAGGATCCAGATCGTCGCCAGTGCGGCCAGGATCAGCGGCAGCATCATCTGCCAGGTCCCGTAGCCGAAGACGCGGCAGGACAGGCCCATGACCATCAGGGCGAAGGGCGGCTTGTCGACGGTCAGGAAGTTCCCCGCGTCGAGCGAGCCGAAGAACCACGCCTTCCAGCTCTCGGTGCCGCTGAGCACGGCGGCACTGTAGAAGCTGTTCAGGTCGGCCCCGGACAGGTTCCAGGAGTACAGGCCGGCCGCCAGGGCGAGGATCGCCGACAGGGCGGGCAGCGACCATCGTGGCGCGCCGCGTGCGGGGGGCGACGGTACGGGCGGCTCGGTGGCCGTGTGCGGTGAAGCGGTGGCAGATGTCACCACGCCACCGTGTCCACGGCCGATGGGCACGGACTGTGGTCCGCCTGGGGATGCGCTGTGAATCCGGGCCGGGAAGCCGAGCTGTGAATCCGAACTGTGAATTCTGGGCCCGGGGTCATTGGGGCCGGGCTATTCGGGTCCGGGTCGCTCGGGAGTGGACCAGGGGGCGAGCAGGTCGCGCAGCAGGTCGGCGAAGGCCCCGTCCAGGATGGCCTCCCAGTCCGGGTCGCCGACGGCCTCGGGGCAGAGGGCGGCCGGCCGGGCGATCCACATGACTTTCCAGGGCCTGGAATGGAGCGCGAGGTCGCTCCATACTCCGCCGTGCGGGGCGAGGGGGTACAGCAGATCGCTGACATACTCCGTCACCAGCTGCGCCAGGGGACCGTCGGTCGCTGTGTGCGCCTGGGCGAGCGCCCTGGAGGAGGTACGGGCGACGGCCGCTGTCGTCGGATGGCGTCGGACGCCGCGTACGACCTGGGTCAGGTGCTCGACGATCCCCCGGACGGTGCCGTCACTGGGGTGCGTGCGGTCCGCGGCGTCGAAGGCGTGCGCGAGTTCGGTCGTCAGTGCGCGCAGATGAAGCGCGGAGGCGGTCTTCCAGTTCGAGTAGAGGTAGTTGCGCGAGACGCCGCAAGCGTGGGCGATGGAGGGGATGGACACGTTCAGTCCGTCGGTGCGCATGAGTGCGCGCGTCGTACGGATCACATGTCCGGTGCTGAGAGGGTCGCGGTCGTGCCAGGGGGCCGGGCTCATGCACCTATGGTCCGGAAAAGCGTGAACTTTTGAGGGCGTTCGTCCTTGGGCCACTCAGATGAGCGACTTGAGGACAGTTGGGCCGGAAAGTTCACGCTTTTTAGGGGGAGGGGGGTCCCTTGAGCGCCGTGATGAACGACGACCAGCCGACCGCCGAGAACACCAACACCCCCCCGTCCGGCACCTTGGAGTCACGAACGGGTATTCCTGCGGGGTGATCGTCGACTATTTCCAGGCAGCTGCCGGCTTCGTTGCCGCTGTGAGTGGACTTGCGCCAGCCCACGAGATCGGCCGCGTTCGGAATGAGGGGCTCAGGCATTGGTTTCGTAGTCCTTCGCTGACGACTTGAGCAGGGCAAGCGATTCGCGTAGCGACAGCGCGTCACCCAACGCGTGATAGTAGGCGCCTTGCAACCGCTCGACGACGGCTGGACTGTCGTGGATCTTGGCGACTTGGATCCCTTCCGAGTACGCCACCGGGGGCTGGTCCTCGAACCACATCAGGCTCAGCATGCTCTGCATGACCGGATACGCACCCTGGCGTCGGGGCATCACGTGGAGCCGGATACGCCCGCTCTCCACGAGCCGGGCGAGATGGGCGAGCTGGCCCGCCATGACCTCCCGGCCGCCCACCACGCGATACAGCAGCGCCTCGTCCAGCAGCCCCCAGAAGACAGGAGTGATCGGGTCATCGAGGATCTTCGCCCGCTCGAGGCGTGTGACAAGGCGTCTGTCACATTCCTCGTCGGTCAACGGAGGGTAAGTGGTGCCGAGAACGGCGCGTGCGTACGTCCGCGTTTGCAGAAGTCCGGGAACGAACGTCACGGCTGACTCCCGGATCGCCACCGCCTGTGATTCCAGCAACCGTGCTGCCTCGAAGTAGTCCGCGACCGCCGCCTCCTCCTCCGGAAGGAAGCTGCACAACACATCCCCCGTGTTCAGGGCCGTGTCCAGCCGCCGCGCGTCCTCCTTCGACGGCACCCGCCTCCCCGCCTCGATATGGGCGATGTGCGACCGCGTCATGATGGCCATGTCGGCCAGCTGCTGCTGCGTCAAGTCGGCCGCCTCGCGCTGCTGCTTGAGCCAGTCGCCGTAGATGTTGCCCATCCGTTCGACTCCCGTGTGACGAAGGCGCTGTCACATCCGTACCCCTGGCGAGCCTAGCTCCGGACGTTCCACTCTGTACGCGTATCGCTACACAGAGCGAGATCCCCGCGACCGTCGCACCGGTCCGGGGGCATGGCCACCGACCACAACGGAGCCGACGACATGCGTCACCGTATCGCCCGCCTCGCCGCGCCGCCCTTGCTTCCGCTGCTCGGCCTCCTCCTGCCGGGCCCGGGCCGGCGACGCCGACGACGCCCGCCGGGCACCGAGCACACCGCACCCCCGTACCTCGCCGACGCCACCGTCCGCCGCGTCGGCACGCCCGCCCTGCGCGGCGAGGACAACGCCCTCGTACGCCCCTACCTCCTCGCCCACGAGCGACGCGAGGAGACCCGGCGTACCCGGCGACAACGGGCCCGGCGGCGCGCGCTGTGGTGCGCGGTGCACGGCGTCGACCTTGGACCGCGTGGCATCCACGGCGTGGAGGCGGCCCGATGAGCGACGGCGCGCGCCCGCCCCGGCTGCTGCCCTGGACGGGCTCCGAGGGCAAGCCCTGCTACCTGCTGACCGACGGCGGCGGACCACTGTCACGGATCGCCGACGTCATCGAGACCACCCAACTCGCCATGGCCGAGGACCTGCTGGAACACGCCGCCGACCTGCTCACCGACGCGCGGGCGACGCCCGAGCAGCTCCGTTTCCTCGTGACCCGGATGGGCGAGGCGCTGACGGACGTGCACCGCATCGCACAGAGCCGGGGCATGCGGTCACGCTGAACGCGGGCCGTCACGCGACCGGCCGGTTCCGGAGTGCCGGGGTCTCGTCGAAGGACGACGTCCTGCGGAGGCACCCGGGCACCATCGCGCCCGACACCTCGAAACGACCCGCACGCACACTTCGGAAAGCGGTCAACTTCCGTCCACCCCTCCGCCCTAGGGTGACGCGCATGCGCCCGAGAACCCTCCGCACCGCCCTCGCCACCCTCACCGCGGGCCTCGCGGCGGCCGGCTGCCTGACCGCCGCCGGACCCGCCGCCGCGCAGGACAGGCCGCCGAGGAACGACTGCTCGCCCTCCGTCTCCCTCACCGGCTTCTCCGACGCCCTCGACAAAACCACCCACGACGGCACCTACGTCGGCAACCTCTCCGCCCTCGCCCGCGACCGACGCGGTGCCGTCGCCGCCCTCTCCGACCGGTCCGCCCTGTTCCGGCTGGACGCGCGCACCCTGAAGCCGCGAGGCGTGATCCCGCTCGCCGACGAGAACGGCGCGCCCCTCGACTCCGAGGGGCTGGTCGTCGACCTCCCCCACTCTCGGCTCCGCTCGAGCGGGGGGACCCCCACCGGCACCTACCTCGTCTCCTCCGAGACCGAGCCGTCCGTCCGCCGCTACTCCCGCACCGGCGAGATCCTCGGCCGCCTCCCCGTGCCGGACGCCCTCCGCACGGCCCCCGCGGGCCGCGCCCAGGTCAACGGCAGCTTCGAAGGGCTCACCCTCCTCCCCGGCGGCCGGACCCTGATCGCCTCCATGGAATACCCGCTCGCCGGCGACCCGGCCGATCTGGTCCGTTTCCAGAGCTGGCAGCGGACGCGGCACGGCGACTTCCGGCTCGGCGCCCAGTACAGCTACCGGACCGACGCCGGTCTCGGCGTCTCCGAGGTCACCGCGGCCCCCGACGGGCGCCTGCTCGTCCTGGAGCGCGGATTCACCTCCGGCGTCGGCAACACGGTCCGCCTCTACCTGGCCGACCGGCGCGGCGCCACCTTCGGCAAGAGACTCCTCGCCGACCTCGCCGACTGCCCCTCCCTCGGCGCCACGGCCAAGCAGCCCCAGCCCAACCCCCTCCTCGACAACATCGAGGGCATGACGGTCACGGGCCACGCCAAGGGCCGTCTGAACGTCCTCCTGGTCAGCGACGACAACCAGAACGCCGTACAGACGACCCGCCTCTACGAGCTGCGCGTACGCGTCAGGTGAGCAGCTTCTTGTAGGCGGCGTCGTACTCCGCCTTCTGGATGCCGTGGCCGCGCAGGAAGTCGCTCTGCTGTGCCTCACCCTGCGCGGCGGGCGGCGCGTCGGCGGCCGGGTGGAGCCCGCCAACGCCCGGAACACCTCCGCCGCCGCGTCCGCGTACGCCACGCCCCGGCGCTTGGCCATGCCCAGGTGCCGGTACGTCTTCACCAGCCGGTGGCCGAAGACGTACTGCGGCCGCTTCGCGGCCTCGAACCGTGCCGCGTCCAGCTTCCCGTCCTCCCCGGCGAGCACTCGCAGCATGTGCAGGCCCGCATAGAACTGCCCCCACCGGTACGCGTCGCTGTCCGCCATGACTCTCCCCTCCAGCCCGGCCCCACCGGGCTCCGCGTGGCACTGACTACCCAGGCCGGGCGCGCCGTGAACTTTGTTGCAACGGGATGAAATCCCCGCTCCCCCGTGTTGGTGCCTTGCGGTAGATCAGGTGGATCAGTCGGGTGGATCGGACAGACCACACGGAACCCATCGACCAGACCGATCAGGACGACCGACCGGAGGGCACGGCGTGGACGCGCAACGGGGATGGGCACGACGACTGACGGGCTACGCCTGGCGCTATCCCAAGGACGTCGTCCTCGCCCTCGGCGCCTCGCTGGGCGGCATGGCCGTCATGGCCCTCGTCCCACTGATCACCAAGGTGATCATCGACGACGTGATCGGCGACAAGACCAAGGACATGGCCGTCTGGGCCGGTCTCCTCATAGGGGCCGCGGTCGTCGTCTACGTCCTCACCTACATCCGCCGCTACTACGGCGGACGGCTCGCCCTCGACGTCCAGCACGACCTGCGCACCGACATGTACGGGACGATCACCCGGCTCGACGGGCAGCGCCAGGACGAGCTGTCCACGGGGCAGGTCGTCGGGCGGGCGACCAGCGACCTCCAGCTGATCCAGAGCCTGCTGTTCATGCTCCCGATGACCATCGGGAACGTACTGCTCTTCCTGATCTCCCTGGTGATCATGGCGTGGCTGTCCCTGCCGCTCACGCTCGTCGCCCTCGCCGTCGCCCCCGCACTGTGGTTCATCGCCCGCCGCAGCCGCACCCGCCTGCACCCCGCCACCTGGTACGCGCAGGCCCAGGCCGCCGCCGTCGCGGGCGTGGTCGACGGCTCGGTGAGCGGCGTACGCGTGGTGAAGGGCTTCGGGCAGGAGGAGCAGGAGACCGGGAAGCTCCGGGAGGTCGGGCGCAGGCTCTTCGCCGGGCGGCTGCGGACGATCAAGCTGAACGCCGTCTACACCCCCGCGCTCCAGGCCGTCCCCGCCCTCGGCCAGGTCGCCATGCTCGCCCTCGGCGGCTGGCTGGCCGTACGCGGGAACATCACGCTCGGCACCTTCGTCGCCTTCTCCACCTACCTCGCCCAGCTCGTCGGCCCGGTTCGTATGCTCGCCATGGTCCTCACCGTCGGCCAGCAGGCCCGCGCCGGCACCGAGCGCGTCCTGGAACTGATCGACACCGAGCCCGGGATCGAGGACGGCACCACGGACCTGCCCGCCGACGCGCCCGCGACCGTCGAGTTCGACGACGTCGCCTTCGGCTACGGAGGAACGGACTCGGACCCCGGGAAGAGCAGGCCGGTCCTGGACGGCCTCTCCTTCGAGATCCGCGCGGGCGAGACCCTCGCCGTGGTCGGCTCCTCCGGTTCCGGCAAGTCCACGGTCTCGCTGCTCCTGCCGCGCTTCTACGACGTGACGCGCGGCGCCGTCCTCATCGGCGGCCACGACGTGCGCGAGCTGACCCTGGACTCGCTGCGGGCCGCCATCGGGCTCGTGCCCGAGGACTCCTTCCTCTTCTCGGACACCGTGCGCGGCAACATCGCCTACGGCCGCCCGGACGCCACCGACGAGGAGATCGAGACCGCCGCCCGGGCCGCGCAGGCACACCGGTTCATCACCGAGCTGCCCGACGGCTACGACACCGCCGTCGGCGAGCACGGCCTGACCCTCTCCGGCGGCCAGCGCCAGCGCGTCGCCCTGGCCCGCGCGATCCTCACCGACCCCCGGCTGCTGGTCCTCGACGACGCCACGTCCGCCGTCGACGCCCGCGTCGAGCACGAGATCCACGACGCGCTGAAGCAGGTCATGCGGGGCCGCACCACGCTGCTCATCGCCCACCGCCGCTCCACCCTGAACCTCGCCGACCGCATCGCCGTCCTCGACCGGGGCCGCCTCGCCGACCTCGGCACCCACGAGGAACTCCAGGAGCGCTCCGCCCTCTACCGGCGCCTGCTCACCGACCCCGACGAGCTGGGCGGGGTGTCACCGGGCCACGCCCGGCCCGCCGCACCCGCCGAGGACACCTCCGTCCGCGACGAGCTGGACGCCGAGTTCGACGCCGAGCGCGGCCTCACCCCACGGCTGTGGACCGGCGACCGCGTGCCGAAGGACACCGCCCTCGCCGGGACCCCCGCCACGCCGGAGCTGCTCGCCCAGGTCGACGCGCTGCCCCCGGCCGACGGGACCCCGGGCATCGACGAGACGCGGGCCGTCGAACCGGAGGAGTCGTACGGCCTGCGCCGCCTGCTGCGCGGCTTCCGCACCCCGCTGCTGATCAGCCTCGCCCTCGTCACCGTCGACGCCGGCATGGGCCTGCTGCTGCCGGTGCTGATCCGGCACGGCATCGACGAGGGCGTCACACAGACCGCCCTCGGCGCGGTCTGGGCGGCCTCGCTGCTCGGCCTGCTCGCCGTGCTCGCCCAGTGGACGGCGCAGACCGGCGAGATCCGCATGACCGGCCGGACGGGGGAGCGGATCCTGTACTCGCTCCGGCTGAAGATCTTCGCCCAGCTCCAGCGGCTCGGCCTCGACTACTACGAGCGCGAGCTGACCGGCCGGATCATGACCCGGATGACGACGGACGTGGACGCGCTGTCGACGTTCCTGCAGACGGGACTCGTCACCGCGTTCGTCTCGGTCGTCACCTTCTTCGGCATCATGGTCGCCCTGCTGGTGATCGACGTGGAGCTCGCGCTGATCGTCTTCGCGACCCTGCCGCCGCTGATCATCGCCACCTACTTCTTCCGCAGGGCCAGCGTGAAGGCGTACGAACTGGCCCGGGAACGGGTCTCCTCGGTCAACGCCGACCTCCAGGAGTCGGTGGCCGGGCTGCGGATCGTGCAGGCCTTCCGGCGCGAGCACGACGGCGGGCGGCGGTTCGCCGAGCGCAGCGACAGCTACCGGCAGGCCCGCATCCGGGGCCAGTGGCTGATCTCGGTCTACTTCCCGTTCGTACAGCTGCTGGCCTCCTCCGCCACCGCCGCCGTACTGATCGTCGGCGGCACGCGGATCGACAACGCGACGCTGACGACCGGCGCGCTGGTGGCGTACCTGCTGTACATCGACCTGTTCTTCGCGCCCGTCCAGCAGCTCTCCCAGGTCTTCGACGGCTACCAGCAGGCGTCCGTCTCCCTCGGCCGCATCCAGGAACTGCTGCGGGAGCCGACCTCGACCGAGGCCTCCGACAAGCCGCTCGACGTCACGGCCCTGCGCGGCGAGATCGCCTTCGAGGACGTGCACTTCGCGTACGGGGGCGCCGACGACGCGGACGCGGCGCTCACCGGCATCGACCTGCGCATTCCCGCCGGGCAGACCGTCGCCTTCGTCGGTGAGACCGGCGCGGGCAAGTCGACCCTGGTCAAGCTGGTCGCCCGGTTCTACGACCCGACGGGCGGACGGGTGACGGCCGACGGGCAGGACCTGCGCACCCTCGACCTCACCTCCTACCGGCACCGCCTGGGAGTCGTCCCGCAGGAGGCGTACCTGTTCCCCGGTACCGTCCGGGACGCCATCGCCTACGGCCGCCCCGACGCCACCGACGCCCAGGTGGAGGCGGCGGCGCGAGCGGTCGGCGCGCACGAGATGATCGCCACGCTGGAGGGCGGCTACCTCCACGAGGTGGCCGAACGGGGCCGCAACCTCTCCGCCGGCCAGCGGCAGCTGATCGCGCTGGCCCGAGCCGAGCTGGTCGACCCCGACGTACTGCTCCTCGACGAGGCGACGGCGGCCCTCGACCTGGCCACCGAGGCCCAGGTCAACCAGGCCACCGACCGCATCGCGGGCCGCCGTACGACGCTCGTCGTCGCACACCGGCTGACCACGGCCGCCCGCGCCGACCGCGTCGTCGTCATGGACGGCGGACGGGTCGCCGAGGACGGCACGCACGACGAGCTGCTGGCCCTCGGCGGACGGTACGCGCGACTGTGGCGGACCTTCGTCGGCGCGACCGAACCGGAGGAGCCGGTCGGCGCGCTGCACTGACACTCGCGCAACCATTCGACACACGCCGCGCGTCCGTACACCCGTACGTCGGTGATCGCCGTACGACGGAGGCGGAGGGGACCGCAGTGGGCCAGGGTGGTGTTGGAATACGCCGGCGGCTGGCGCTCGGCACGGCCGTGCTGACCGTGGCCGGGCTGCTCGCCGTCGCGGTGCCGCAGGAGGCACAGGCCGCCGCCGCGGCGTGCCCGGGCCGCAAGGCGCGCACGCTGCCGTTCGCCACCGGGTCCGTCCTCGTCTACAAGCGCGGCGGCTACGTCTGCGCCGTCACCGTCCCCAATAAACCCGGCACCAAGCGGCAGATGTCCGTCAGCGTCCAGGCGCGCGGCGGCCGACCGGTCGTGGACGCGGGACGGTTCGCCTACCGGGCGGGGCCGGTGACCGTGCACGCCGGGAAGCGCTGCGTGCGGGTGAAGGGCACGGTGTCCGGCCGCTCGGCCGGCTCCGGCTGGATCCTCTGCTGAGCCGGCTCCCGCCGGCCGTCTCCACAACTCGTTCTCCACAACTCATTCTCCAACTCCCCTGGTGTGCGGGTGTCCCGCTCCGATAGCTTCCGGCGCACATCTGTTTCACAGGGAGGGTGCATGCGCAAGGCGCTCAGATGGCTGCTGGCGCTCGTGGTGCTCGTGGGCACCGTCAGCACGGCGGGCGCGGCCACCGCCGCCGAGCCGAAGGCCGTCGACATCAAGGACAGGCTGCTGTCCATACCGGGCATGAGCCTGATCGAGGAGAAGCCGTACACCGGCTACCGCTTCTTCGTCCTCAACTACACCCAGCCGGTCGACCACCGGCGCCCTTACAAGGGCACGTTCCAGCAGCGGATCACCGTGCTGCACAAGGACGTGAACCGCCCGACGGTCTTCTACACCGGCGGCTACAGCGTCTCCACCACCCCGAGCCGCCGCGAGCCGACCCAGATCGTGGACGGCAACCAGGTCTCCATGGAGTACCGCTACTTCACCCCGTCCCGGCCCGAGCCGGCCGACTGGTCCAAGCTGGACATCTGGCAGGCGGCCAGCGACCAGCACCGCATCTTCAAGGCGCTCAAGCCGCTCTACTCCGAGAACTGGATCTCCACCGGCGGCTCCAAGGGCGGCATGACCGCCACCTACTACGAGCGTTTCTACCCGCGCGACATGGACGGCGTCGTCGCCTACGTCGCCCCCAACGACGTGATCAACCGCGAGGACTCCGCCTACGACCGCTTCTTCGCCCGCGTCGGCACCGAGGAGTGCCGCGACCGGCTGAACGGGGTACAGCGCGAGGCACTGGTGCGCCGGGCGCCGCTCAAGGAGAAGTACGAGGCGTACGCGGCCGAGAACGGCTACACCTTCGACACCATCGGCAGCCTCGACCGCGCGTACGAGGCCGTCGTCCTCGACTACGTCTGGGGCTTCTGGCAGTACAGCACCGTGAAGGACTGCGCGGGCATCCCGGCCGACGCGAAGAACGCGACGGACGACGAGATCTGGAACTCCGTCGACACGATCTCCGGCTTCTCCTTCTACACGGACCAGGGCCTCGCCCCGTACACGCCGTACTACTACCAGGCGGGTACGCAGCTGGGCGCGCCGACGATCCACTTCCCGCACGTCGAGAAGAAGTACATCCGCTACGGCTACCAGCCGCCGCGCAACTTCGTGCCCCGGTCGATCGACATGAGGTTCGAGCCGTGGGCGATGCGGGACGTCGACCGCTGGGTGCGGCACAACGCCGACCGGATGCTGTTCGTGTACGGCGAGAACGACCCGTGGGGTGCCGAGCCCTTCCGCCTCGGGCACGGCGCGCGTGACTCCTACGTCCTCACCGCGCCGGGCATGAACCACGGCGCCAACGTCGCAGGTCTGGTGCCCGGCGAGAAGGCCCTCGCCACGGCCCGCATCCTCGACTGGGCGGGCGTCGCCTCCGCCAAGGTCCAGGAGGACCCGTCGGCGGCCAGGCCGCTGGCGACGTTCGACGCCGAGCTGGACGAGCGGGACGTGCAGCGCGAGCCGACGCTGCGCCCGTAGGACGGTGGCCGTGCCCGGCCGCCGGTGAGACGTGGGCCTTCGAGGCACTCACAGCGGCCGGGCGCAGCCCACCGGGCGTTCGCCGCCGAGGCGGACGTAGAGGGCGGTCGAGGCGGGGCAGTCCGCCCGGGCGGCGACCGCCTCGACCACTTCGAACTGCGGTTTCCTCTTGCCCTCGCCGTCGCACGCGGTCTCGCGGACCTTGCCGCTCCCGGCGTCGTAGACGCAGTCGCCGACGATGGTGCGCGGCCCGCCCCCGCCGCCCGGATCGCCGGGGTGCGGCGGCTGGAGCGCCCGCATGCAGGCGTAGCCCTGGGGCACGGCCCCGTCGCCGTCCTCGTCGGCGGAGGGACGCTGCTCGCTGATGTGCAGCACGAAGTCGGTGGTGGCGGGGCACGGCGGCCCGTCGTCCGCACGGCCGTCCTCCCGTGCCACGACCCGCGCCGCCGCCCGCTCACTGCCGCACGGCACCTCGGTGAAGCTGACCGTCCCGAACGAGCTGCACTCGTCGATCGCCAGGAACACCGCCCCGTACCCGGACGGCCGGACGGAGGCCGGGGCGTCGCCCGACCCGGCCTCCCCGCCGAGCAGCCCGTCCCCGTTCGCGGTACCGTTCGCGGTCCCGTTCCCGTTCGCGCCGCCGTCCCCGCCTGCCGGGCCCGACGGGCTCTGGCAGCCCGTCAGCAGCACGGCGCACAGCGCCGACAGCGCGCAGCACACCCCCACGGCCCATCTCTCACGCATCGCCATCCCCCCGGGTCCCCGGTCCAGCGTGACCCGCCGAGGCGGGGCACGCCAGACGCGCGGGGGTGCATTGCGCACGGGCGCCGGGAGCGCCCCCGGCGCGTGGCGTAGACCGCGCTACGTCCTACGACCGTTCTACGACCGTCGTGGGGACAGCCCTACGACCGGTACGACAGCCCGTGCCCGAGGGGGAACAGCACCGTCTCCGGATCGTCCGCCCGCACCACCGGCACGGGCAGCTTCCCGCGCGGCCTCACCCGCCCGGCGATCACCCGGGCCGCCGCGCGCACCTCGACGTCGGTCCAGGAGTAGGCGGCGAGGTGGGCGGGGACGTCCGGCAGCTGGGCCACGTCGTACGGATTGCGGACGGCGACCGCGACGACCGGCTTCCCCGTCTCCAGCAGCCGTGCGACCAGGGTGCGCTGACCGCTGCCCGCGGTGACGTTGTACGTGGCGACCACCACCGCGTCGGCGTCCCCGGCCGCCGCGACCGCGCGGTCGATGACGGCGGCGGACGGTGCGGTACCCGTGGACAGGGCGGTGGCCGCGAAGCCCAGCCCCGTCAGCTCACCCGCGAGAACGCCGGTGGGCGGCCCGGTCGTGCCCGAGGGCGAGGCCGGGTCGGCGCCCACGACGAGCACCTTGCGGTGCTTCCGCCGGGACAGCGGCAGCAGCCGCCCCTCGTTGACCAGCAGCGTGGTGGTCCGCTCGGCGATCCGGTCGGCCGCGGCCAGGTGCCCCCGGGTGCCGACGGTGCGGTCGACGTCCCGACGGCTGGTGTAGGCGTCCTGGAACAGCCCCAGCTTCGCCTTCAGCCGCAGCACGCGCAGGATCGATTCGTCGAGCCGGGCCTCGGTGAGTTCGCCCTCCCGTACGGCCGACAGGACCGCGTTCCAGGCGAGGTCCAGGTGCGGCGGGTTGAGCAACTGGTCCACGCCGGCCTTCAGCGCGAGCACCGGCACCCGTTCGTCGCCGTACTTGGTCCGTACGCCCTGCATGCCGAGGGAGTCGGTGACCACGACCCCGTCGTAGCCCAGTTCCTCGCGCAGGATGCCGGTGAGGATGGGGCGGGAGAGGGTGGCCGGGTCGCCGGAGTCGTCGAGCGCCGGGACCATGAGGTGGCCGGTCATGATGGCGTCGATACCGGCGTCGATCGCCGCGCGGAAGGGCGGCGCGTCCAGTTCCTCCCACTGCCCGCGGTCGTGCGTGATCACGGGGATGCCGGTGTGGCTGTCGGTGGCGGTGTCGCCGTGCCCGGGGAAGTGCTTGGCGCACGCGGCGACCCCGGACCGCTGGTACCCCGCCACCTCGGCGGCCACCATCTCCGCCACCGCCTGCGGGTCGGCGCCGAAGGAGCGTACGCCGATCACGGGGTTGGCCGGGTTGACGTTCACGTCGGCGACGGGGGAGTAGTCCTGGCGGATGCCCATCGCGTGCAGCTCGGCGCCCGCGACCCGGCCGAGGGTACGGGCGTCGGACCGCGACCCGCCCGCGCCGACGGCCATCGCGCCCGGGAAGAGGGTCGCGGGCTCGCCCACGCGGGCCACGATCCCGTACTCCTGGTCGGTGGAGATGAGCATCGGAAGGCCGCGCGGCAGCTCGAGCGACGCCTTCTGGATGCCGTTGGACAGGTCGGCGATCTGGTGCGGATCGCGGGTGTTGTGCGCCCAGGCGAAGTAGATGACGCCGCCGACCCGGTACTTGGCGACCAGCTCGGCCGCGGTGCGGACGCCGATCTCCTCGAGGTTGGCGTCGATGTCGGCCTGGTCGGGGTCGGTGGCGGAGTGGCCGTAGACCCGCATGACGAAGAGCTGGCCGACCTTCTCCTCCAGCGTCATGCGGGAGATGAGGGCGCGGAGCCGGTCGTCGTCGGGCCCGCGGGCGTCGGCGTGCGCGGTGCCGCCGCCGGCCGCCAGGGCCGCGGTGACGACCGCGGTCGCGGTGAGGACGGTACGTCTGGAGGGGTGTGCGGTGCTTCCCGGGCCGGCCGTGCTGCTGTGGTGCACGTGCGCTCCTTCCGGAGTGATCCGCTGGGGAATCGCTGGCGAGCTGCTGAAGGAAACTTCCAAGGAGTCACCAATATCCGGGAAGTTTCTGCCAGTCAAGGGAGCGCACAGGAGTCGTCCGAAGCGGTGACGGACGAACCGGAGAAGCCCGCGAGGCGCGAACCGGGAGGGGCCGCCGTCGGCGCCAGGGAGGGGGCAGCGCCGACGGCGGCGCTGCCGGCCGCGGTACGGCTGGAGAGGGTGGTCAGCGATCGCAGCCAGCAGCGAGGCCGACACCGCACCGCGAAGACTCTCCGGCAGCGTGCGGATTGGACGACCGGGGCGGGGGACGGGTTCCCGGATCGGCCGGTTTTCCCGAAGTCGGTACCCGTGGGGTCGCGGGGGCGCGTGAGCGCGGAGGGCAGCGGGCGCGAGAGGGCGGCGCACCCGCCCGGCCAGCCGGAAATCGTTGGACGGCCGCCCGTGAACGGCGGAAGGATCCGTGGGATGACGTTCGCACTGAAGGGCCCCGCCCTCGAGGGCACGCTGGTACGACTGGAGCCGCTGGGCCCGCGGCACGCGGCCGACCTCGCGGTGGCGGCGGAGGAGGAGCGCGGCACCTACGCGTTCACGTGGGTGCCCCGGGCCGACGAGGTCGGCGCCTACATCGACGCCCAGCTGGCCAGGGCGGCCACGGGACGGCTGGCGCCCTACGCGCAGGTGTCCCTCGCCACCGGCCGGGCGGTCGGCGCCACCGCCTACTGGGAACCCCGCTCCTGGCTGACGGACGACACCCTCGACGCGATCGAGGTGGGTTTCACCTGGCTGGCCCGCTCGGCGCAGGGCACCGGTGTGAACGCCGAGGCCAAGCTCCTCCTCTTCCGCCACGCCTTCGAGGTCTGGCACGTGTCCCGGGTCGACCTCAAGACCGACGCCCGCAACAGCCGTTCCCGCGCCGCGATCGAGTCGGTCGGCGCCCGCTTCGAGGGCGTCCTGCGCAACTGGTCCCGCTCCTGGGCGCCGGGCGAGGAGGGCCGGTTGCGCGACTCCGCGATCTACTCGGTGACGGCGGCGGAATGGCCCGGGTGCCGGGACCGGCTGGAGCACCGGGTGCGGTGCGCGGCGTCCCCGTCCCCGAGGCCGCCGTCTCCGTCCGCGTCCGCGTCCGCGTCCCCGCCCCCGCTCACGCTCACGCCGCGTCGCTGAGCAGCCGGGCGAGGTGTTCGCGGCCGGCGTCCAGCAGCTCGGGCAACGGGGCGGCCGACTCGTACCACCGCTTCTCGTACTCCCAGCACAGCCAGCCGTCCCAGCCGTGCCGGGACAGGACGTCCACCACCTCGGTGAGCGGCAGCACACCGGCGCCCAGCGGCAGAGGGGTCGTGTCGTCGGCGGAGGCGATGTCCTTGACCTGGACGTACCCGAGGTGCGGGGCGAGGGCCAGATAGCTCTCCGCGGGCTGCTCGCCGCCCAGCCAGGTGTGCATCACGTCCCACAGGGCGCCGACCCGGCGGTGCCCGACCAGACCGAGGACGCGCATCGCGTCCGCCCCGGTGCGATGCGAGTCGTGGGTCTCCAGCAGGAGGCGTACGCCCAGGTCGGCGGCGTACTCGGCGGCGGTGCCCAGCCGCCGGGCGGCCGTCGCGTCGGCCTCCTGCGAGCTCTGCTCCGTGCCACCGCCGGGGAAGACCCGGACGTACGGGGCGCCCAGGTCGCGGGCCAGGTCCAGCAGGCCGCGGATCTCGGCGATCACGGCGTCGTCGTCACCCGGGGCGGCGACCCGCGCGTACCCCGCGAGGCCCAGCAGCTCGACACCGGCCGTCTTGAACCCGGCCGCGACCGCGGCCCGCTCGTCGGGAGTCAGGCCCGGGTGCACCGGTTCCTCCGGGTGGGCGCGCAACTCGACACCGTGGTAGCCGTGCGCGGTCGCGAGACCCAGCACGTCGGTCAGGGGCAGGCCGGGGACACCGAGGGTGGAGAACGCCAGCTTCATGACCACGGAGCGTACCCGCCACCGCCTCCGCCACTCCTCCCGCCGGCCGGGTGTCGCCGCCCCCGGCCCGGCCGGCGCCTGCTCAGGGGCGTGGCGGTGGCCGACCCAGCCCGTCCGGCGTTTGAGGACGAGGCCGTCCAGGCCGAAGCGGGGGCCTGGGGGCGGCAGCCCCCAGCGAGGCCCACACCGACGCGGGCCGCCCAGAAAACACGGCGTACCTACGGACGCGGCACTCCGGAGGACCCCCGCACCATCAACTCCCCCCGCACCGTGGCGATCCCCCCGGGCGGTGCCTCCTCCCGCCCCATCGCGATCCGCCCCGCCCGCGCACCCGCCTCCGCCAGCGGCAGCCGTACCGTCGTCAGCGCGGGCACCGCGTCGATGCTGAACGGCAGGTCGTCGAAGCCGGCCACGGACACGTCGTCCGGGATCCGCAGCCCGGACTCGCGCAGCGCGGCGCACGCGCCCAGTGCCACGGAGTCGTTCGCGGCGACGACGGCGGTCAGGTCCGGGTCCCTGCGCAGGAGTTCGAGCGTGGCCTCGTAACCGGACCGCCGGTCGTAGCGGCCGTGGACCGTCCAGCGGGGGTCCTCCTCGATGCCGTGCGCGTCGAGCGCGGCGCGGTGCCCCTCCAGCCGGTGCCGGGTCGTGGTGCGCTCCTCGGGGCCCGCGATGTAACCGAGCCGCCGGTGGCCGAGCCCGATGAGGTGATCGGTCAGTTCCCGGCCGCCCCCGCGGTTGTCGAAGGTCAGGGCGATCGCCCCGGTGGCCGGCGCGGGCGGCCGTCCGCACAGCACCACCCGCGTCCCGGCGTCGGCCAGCTTGCGCAGCTTCGCCGCCACGGCGGCCTGGTGCGCCGCGTCCTCCATCGCCCCGCCGGTCAGCACGACGGCCGCCGCCCGCTGCCGTTGCAGCAGGGTGAGGTAGGTCAGTTCGCGCTCCGGGACGCCGCCGGTGTTGCAGACCACGGCGAGTCTCTCGCCGCCCGCTCTGCCGCCCGGCCCGCCGATCTCGGACTGGATCGCGCCGGCCATGATGCCGAAGAAGGGGTCGGCGATGTCGTTGACCAGGATGCCCACCAGGTCGGACGTCGCCGCCGCCAACGCGCTCGCGGGCCCGTTGAGTACGTAGTCCAGGTCGTCGACGGCCTTCAGCACCCGCTCCCGGGTGGAGGCCGCCACGGGGTAGTTCCCGTTCAGCACGCGCGACACCGTCGCGGGGGAGACCTGGGCGCGGGCCGCCACGTCCGCCAGTGTCACCGTCATGTCCTCGTCCTCCGCCTCGCCCGTGTGTACCGAACGCCGTCGCAGCCGGCTGCCCCGGCAATCCGTCCCCAGCCGGCTGTCCCCGGCAGTCCCGGGTGACCTTACGGCCACCGCCCGCCGCCGTTCGCCCACTCGAACAACTCGCCCGGAACACGGTCTTGTCCAGACCACCGTTCACAGGCTAGCTTCGTCGTACATAGAAAGCGCTTGCTGTACCGCTGTCGTATCGCTGTCGCACCGCCGCCGCATCGCTGTCGACCGCCGCCGTACCACCGCTGTACCGCAGCCTCATCGCCGTACGAAGGGAATGACGTGACACGCAAGACGGTGCGTATCGCCATGAACGGTGTGACCGGACGCATGGGCTATCGCCAGCACCTCGTCCGCTCCATCCTGGCCCTCCGGGAACAGGGCGGCCTCGACCTCGGCGACGGCACCGTGCTGTGGCCCGAGCCGGTCCTCGTCGGCCGCCGCGAGCACGCGCTGAGGGCGCTGGCCGAGCGGCACGGCCTGGAGCACGTCTCGACGGACGTGGACGCGGTCCTCGCCGACCCCACCGTGGACATCTACTTCGACGCCCAGGTGACCTCCGCCCGCGAGGAGGCGATCAGGAAGGCGATCGCCGCGGGCAAGCACATCTACACCGAGAAGCCCACCGCCACCGGCCTGGACGGCGCCCTGGAGCTGGCCCGTCTCGCCCGGGCGAAGGGCGTCAAGCACGGCGTCGTCCAGGACAAGCTCTTCCTCCCCGGCCTGCTCAAGCTCAAGCGCCTCATCGACGGCGGCTTCTTCGGCCGGATCCTGTCCGTGCGCGGCGAGTTCGGCTACTGGGTCTTCGAGGGTGACTGGCAGGACGCCCAGCGCCCCTCGTGGAACTACCGCGCGGAGGACGGCGGCGGCATCGTCGTCGACATGTTCCCGCACTGGGAGTACGTCCTGCACGAGCTGTTCGGCCGCGTGAAGTCCGTCCAGGCCCTCACCGCCACCCACGTCCCGCAGCGCTGGGACGAGAACGGCAAGCCCTACGACGCCACCGCCGACGACGCCGCGTACGGCGTCTTCGAACTCGACGGCGGCGCGATCGCCCAGATCAACTCCTCCTGGACCGTGCGCGTCAACCGCGACGAACTGGTCGAGTTCCAGGTCGACGGCACCGAGGGCTCCGCGGTCGCGGGCCTGCGCAACTGCCGGGTCCAGCACCGCTCCGCCACCCCCAAGCCGGTCTGGAACCCGGACATCCCGGCCACCGAGGTCTTCCGCGACCAGTGGCAGGAGGTCCCGGACAACGGCGACTTCGACAACGGCTTCAAGGCTCAGTGGGAACTGTTCCTGCGCCACGTCTACGCCGACGCCCCCTACCACTGGGACCTGCTGGCCGGCGCCCGCGGCGTGCAGCTCGCCGAGCTGGGCCTGAGGTCGTCGGCCGAGGGCCGCCGCCTCGACGTACCGGAGATCTCGCTGTGACCCTCCACCTGCCCGGCGCGAACGGCACCCTGCGCGCCTACGAACCCCGCACCGAGCCGCCTCCCGCTCTCTCCTCAGGAAGCGCTTTCTCCTCCCGTACGGTCTTCTCGGCCGCGCACGTCGTCGCCGATCCCTACGCGGACACCACGCCCGACGGACCCGCCGCCGTCGACTGGGACGCCACCCTCGCCTTCCGCCGCCACCTGTGGTCCCACGGACTCGGCGTCGCCGAGGCGATGGACACCGCCCAGCGCGGCATGGGCCTGGACTGGGCCGGCGCGGCGGAGCTGATCCGCAGGTCCGCCGCCGAGGCGAAGGCGTGCGGCGGCCGCATCGCCTGCGGCGTGGGCACCGACCAGCTCACCACCGGCACCCTGGCCGAGGTCCGGGGGGCCTACGAGGAACAGCTCGCCGTGGTCGAGGAGTCCGGCGCCCAGGCCATCCTGATGGCCTCCCGCGCCCTGGCCGCGACCGCGCAGAGCCCGGACGACTACCTGGACGTCTACGGCCACCTCCTGCGCCAGGCCACCGAACCGGTGATCCTGCACTGGCTCGGCCCGATGTTCGACCCGGCCCTGGACGGCTACTGGGGGTCGGACGACCTCGACGCGGCCACCGACACCTTCCTGGAGGTCATCGCCGCCCACCCCGACAAGGTCGACGGCATCAAGGTCTCCCTCCTGGACGCCCAGCGGGAGATCGACCTGCGCCGCCGCCTCCCGCACGGCGTGCGCTGCTACACCGGCGACGACTTCAACTATCCCGAGCTGATCGCCGGAGACGAGCAGGGCTTCAGCCACGCCCTGCTCGGCATCTTCGACCCGCTGGGCCCGCTGGCGGCCGAGGCGGTCCGCGTCCTGGACACGGGGAACACGGAGGGCTTCCGCGCCCTCCTCGACCCCACGGTCGAGCTCTCCCGCCACCTCTTCCAGACCCCCACCCGCTACTACAAGACGGGCGTGGTCCTCCTGGCCTGGCTGGCCGGCCACCAGAGCCACTTCACCATGGTCGGCGGCCTCCAGTCGGCCCGCTCCCTGCCCCACCTCGCCCGCGCCTACGAACTCGCCGACGGTCTCGGCCTGTTCCCGGACCCGAAACTGGCCGAGGAGCGCATGCGGAACCTGCTGAGCCTGTACGGAGTGGACCAGTGAGCGACACGACGCCCGACCTGACGCGTTTCAGCATCAACCAGATGACGGTCAAGCAGCTCTCGCTGCCCGAACTGACCGCCGCCTGCCGCGACCTGGGCGTCGGCAACGTCGGCCTGTGGCGTGAACCGGTCCAGGCCCACGGTGTCGAGGCGGCGGCGAAACTGGTCCGCGACGCGGGCCTGACCGTCACCACCTTGTGCCGCGGCGGCTTCCTCACGGCCGTCGACGCGGACGAGCGCGCGAAGGCCCTGGCCGACAACCGCCGCGCCGTCGACGAGGCGGCCACCCTCGGCACCGACACCCTGGTCCTGGTCTCGGGCGGCCTCCCGGCGGGCAGCAAGGACCTGGGCGCCGCCCGTGAACGCATCGCGGACGCGCTCGCGGAACTGGCCCCGTACGCCGAGGAGCACGGCGTCCGCCTCGCCATCGAGCCGCTGCACCCGATGTTCGCCTCGGACCGCTGCGTGGTCTCCACCCTCACCCAGGCCCTGGACATCGCCGAACGCTTCCCGGCCCACCAGGTCGGCGTCACCGTCGACACGTACCACATCTGGTGGGACGACCGGGCGCCGGAACAGATCGCGCGGGCGGGCGCGCAGGGCCGCATCCACACCTTCCAGCTCGCCGACTGGACCACCCCCCTGCCCGAGGGCGTCCTCAACGGCCGCGGCCAGATCGGCGACGGCGCGATCGACATGCGGGAGTGGAAGGGGTACGTGGAGGCGGCCGGCTACACCGGCGCGATCGAGGTCGAGCTGTTCAACGAGGGGCTGTGGGCACGGGACGGACGGGAGGTACTCGCCGAGACGGCGGCCCGGTTCGTGGAACACGTGGGCCAGGAGTAGCCCCGGAGCACGGTGTCAGGCCCCCGCCTCCGACCCCGACCCCGACCCCGGCACACCGGCCCGCAGATGCGCCGCCAGTCGGCGCAGCCCGACGAGGGCGCCGGCGTCCGACCCGTCGCCCAGTGGGTAGTGCAGCGCGGGTTCGGCGGCGGGCCCCAGGGCGACGGGCCGCACGTCGACGGGCGGGCGACGGGCATGGGTGAGCCCGATGCCCCGCACGTCCCGCGCGCCCAGAGTGAAGGAGACCGGGACGGGCGGTGCCTGGAGCACGGGAGGCGTGGTGAGATCGCGGGAGGCCCGCCGCACCGAGGCCAGCATCGTCGTCAGGCCGTGTTCCACGACGAGGGTCTCGGCGAGGGCCGTGATCGCCTCCAGGGGCGGTTCCTCACCCTCGCCGTACCCGAGGACGAGCGTCATGTCCTGCTCGACGCCCGCGGTGGTCCGCGTGACCCGGATCCACGCCAGCGCCGGCCGGCCGGGATGCCCCGTCACGAGCAGATGGGTCGGCTCGGGCGCCCGGTCACGGGCCAGATCGGTCAGCCGGTGCGGTGACCAGGGCAGGTTGACGGGTTCCGCGGTGCCCCAGCCGGCCGGGGCCGAACCGGTGAGCGCGCGCCAGGCCGCCTCGAGCGCTTCGCCCAGGACGATGTCCTCGTGCGCGGGGAGCGTCGTACGGAACGCCACGACGAGCTGTCGGTCCCCCGTGGGGCCCGTCCGGCCGAACGCCTCGGCGACCGGGGCCGTGCCGTCCGCCCCGGGCACGGGCGTGAACGTCCCGTCCCGCCAGCGCAGCACCGCTCCGGACAGCCCGTCGTAGTAGCCCTGTTCCGGGTCCTGGACGACCCAGCGGTTGGGCACCTGGAGGAGGGTGGCGCGGGCAGGGGCGCTGAGCCGGACGGACGGCGGGGTGACGATCTGCAGCGCACGGCCCGACTCGGAGGTACCGCGCAGCACCTCCGACAGCCAGGTGGTCAGGGCCAGGACGGGGCGGTCGGCCAGGACGACGGACGTGGTGTCGGTGAGGACGTCGACGACCGGCTGCCCGTCGTCCGGCGCGACGGCCGTGCGCACGTCCACGACCTCGGTGCTAGCCGCCGGCCCGGGCCAGGTGCTGCCGCCCAGCAGCAGGGCGAGCCGCCCGCACACCGATGCCGCCAGTCGTTCGGCCTCGGGCACGGCGCCGGAGGCCCGGACCTCGGTCCACCAGAACGGCACGGGCACGTCCCGCCCGAGCAGCCGTTCGGCCTCCCCGGGGACCTGGACGAGCAGCGGGGCTTCCACGGACACGAGGGGTCTGCCGGCCGGGGTGCACAGACGCAGCACGGCATCCCGGGACCCGGCGGCCACGGCCGCTTCGGGACCGGCCGCGTACAGGCCGGCCAGCAGGGCCCAGGTGTCCGGCATCCTCGGGGTGAGGGCGATGACGTCCTTGGTCACGACTCTTCCCCTCCGGCCTCGGTCAGCACGGTCAGCGCGGTCTGGACGAGCTGGTGACGTCGGCCGCGGCGAACCAGGACGCCCCGGCCCGGCGGCTGCTGGGAGGCGTACAGGCCGGGGAAGAGCTGCCCCTCGGTGCGGTCGCCGCTCATCACCAGGGCGGTGGTGCCCGTCTCGCGCAGGGTGGTCAGGAGCGGCTCGTACAGCGCGCGGGAGGCTCCCGCGGTGCGGCGCGCGAGGACGAAGTGCAGGCCGATGTCCTGTGCGGAGGAGATGTACGGCAGGAAGGGAGCGAGGGGCTGCTGTCCGGCGGTGGTGAGGATGTCGTAGTCGTCGATGAGGATGACGATCCGCGGGCCCCGGAAGGCGGGTTCGCCGGTCTCGGGCGCGTCCGGGTCGGCGGTTTCCGGCAGCCGCTTGTCGAGTTCGGCGGCGATACCCGTGGAGAGGGCGGCGGCGAGCGTGGCGTTGTGGGCGTAGCCGCCCCGGTACGGTTCCGGGACGACGCCGCGCAGGCCGCGGCGCGGGTCGAAGACACCGAAGACCAGTTCGTCGTCGGAGTACCGCTCGACGAGCCCCGCGACGATCAGCTTCAGCAGGTTCGTCTTGCCGCACTCGTTGTCGCCGAGGACCAGCAGGTGCTGGTCGCCGCCGAAGAGGTCGAGCAGCGCGGGGGCGAGGGCGTCCTGGTCGAGGCCGACCGGTATCCGCCGCGGCTCGGCGGCCGGCGAGGGCAGCCGGGTCGTCGGCAGCCGGGCCGGCAGCACCCGCACCGGGGCGGCGGGTTCGCCCCGTCCACGGTGACGAGGTGACGCGGGGCGGGCCGCCCCTCCGCGCGGTCGTCCAGCAACCGCATGATCTCGGGCAGCAGCAGCCCGACCGGCTCCCGCGCCGGAAGCACGAGGTCGACACGTCGCCGTTCACCGACGAGCGTGACCCGGCTCAACAGCGCCGGCCCATCGGCCGTTTCCCTGCTCAAGGCCCCGTAGACATCACGTTCGCGAACCTATCACCGGCTTGAAGGACTATCGGAAGGCGTGGAAACGCCGGAAGAGTATGGGCTGCTCTGTCCGATCAACCGGTGCGACACGAACGACCACCCCACGCACCCCGCGCACAGCACGGCCGCGATCACCATCCCCGCGACCACCTTGCCCACCCGCTCGTCCATGGCCCGCCGTTGCCGCTCCACTCCGAACAACAGGGCGTCCCGCAGCCGTCGTCGCCGTACGGAGACGGACTCGAGGAGCTGGCTGTCGTAGTCCTGGGCGGACATGCTGATCATCTACCTCGTGTCACGTGGGAAATTCGCCCAGCCAGGCGCGCTTGAGCAGGTCCTCGGGCAGATACTCCGATTCGACCTCGATGGACCGCCCGGCGTCATAGGCGAGGCAGGTGAGGGCGAGGATCGCGAGAGGGATGTCGCCGTCACCCGTCTCCTGGCGTTCCTCGCTCGCATTCCAGTACTCCTTGTGGAGTTCGAGCCCTTGGACGAGGGCCTCGTTAAACTTGTCGGTGTCCTGGCTGACGAAGCGGTAGAACAGATTGACCGGCGGGTTAAGGACCTTGAGCATCATCTCGCGGTCCATGAACCGCAGCCGGTCCGGGTCGGTGGCGTCGAATGTGGCGACGAGCTTGTCCCCGAGGCCGGGCCGCTCCAGCCAGTACGTCTGGAGTACATCCACCCAGTGGTAGATGTACTCCTCGAAGACGGCGCCTGAGGCGCGCAGCGTCTCGATCGGTACCTGGCACAACTGTGTCATCCGTGCCTGGTCCCGGCACACGACCGCGAGCCAGAACGCTTCCAGCCAGGTCCCGGCGTCGACGAAGTGCGTGACCCCCACGGCGGGGATCGTCCGCACCTCATGACCGATCATGCACTCGACGGTGGAACCCTCGGGAGCGGTCGCCGAGGCGAACAGGGCAGACCCGACCTGCATGGCCATGACCCAGGCCTCCCAGGTCTCCAGCTCGCTGGCGGTGGGGTCCTCGGTACACAGGAACGCGGCCCTGTGAAGCGCCCGGTTGAACGTCATGCCGAGGCTGTCCGGGTACTCCTCCAGGCCTTCGATGTCTTTGAGGGTGCGCGCATTGGTTTTCTGCCGCAGTCCGTCCGGATCCGGGTGACTTCCTTCTTCCGGTGGCCGCGAAACCCTCGTTGACATGAACGGTTTCCTCATTTCGTGAGGTCGAACTGTTTCATCTGGTGCCCAGCGTATGTGGGCCCATTGAAGTCGACATCGATCAGCGAGGCACTCATGAAACGGGATATCCTGAGTGAGGTGGCCGACGCGTCGAACCCGTACAGCGATGCCTTGATCAGGTCCCGTGCCATCGAGTACCGCCCTCCGCGAAACCACGTCGTCGAAAATATGGAGACGCAATGCGTCCCGAAGGTCGGGAACCTGCTCAGGGCTACCGCAAGTGGTCGTCAAGACGCCAACTTCGCGTCGGCCGGCCGTCTTCGTCCCACCGGTATTCCTCTCGGAGTGTGAGACCGTCATCATCGAATACTTTGCGTGACGCCAGTGTTCCGTTCGAGTGCCACTCTTTGGATTCTCCGCGAGGTAGACCCTCGCGCACGGTGCTTTCCGATCGCGGAGTTCCGTCCTTATGCCACTCGCGTGACAGGCCGCATTGAATTCCTGCCACATATGCGTCCAGACTTACAAGATTGCCCCCTAGGTGTTCTGTCACCTCCCCGGTGAAAAGGGCTTCTCGGTGGAGCAGGCGTTGTGCGTCGTCCATGTCCACTTCTGGGTCGTCGATGTCGATGCGTTGTGTGGCGGCCATCAAGGGAACCAGAAGTAGATGCGCAGGAAAAATTCGAGCTCATGGCTCATATGTAGTTCCTACGCACTCGCGCCGCTCACGTGACCGTCCAGTGGACGGGTGAACCAGACGCTCTCCGGATCGGGAAGAAGTCGGGCCCTGATGGCTGTCATGGGGCGCGAGTCTCCTCATCGGCCGGACCTACCTGTTCCTCGACGTTCGCGGACCAAGGCAGACGAGCGGGCGACGGCGCCAGTACCACGGCAGGTTAGGAAAGCCCGTGATTCCCTCGTTCAATGCTGAGGCGAGTTCCGTGCCGCCATCATCAATGGTGAAATGCCGGTAGTCCTCATCGAGTTGCTCCAAAGCGTTTGCGACCTCGCGCGCCGTGTTCTCCGGGGAAAGTCTGTCCACTGCTCCTCCGAGGCGGTCTCGGTGTTCCAGGTCTTCGCGATACAGGTCTGCCGGAAACCATCCGTGCGGGGGGCAGCCGGAACGGAGCCGTGAGCACAGGCGCTCCCAACTTCCCAAGAGACTGACAAGATCGGACGTTTCCCTCCGGGGCTCTGCTCCTTCTAGCGAGTCGGTGATCGGGGTGGGAAGTTTATATGCGCGCACTGCTTCCGGGAATTGCATTACGGGGACATTCGGGAAGTCCGGAATTGTCGATTCCGTGGCGTCGATCATAAAAGCCGGGCTATCGCCCTCCAGTTGCAGCACCCGTGCCAGCGTGAAGCCGCCGTCCGGCAGGGCCGCCTTTCGGATCCAAGGGAACTTGGCATCCCAGAAAGTGAAAACCGATGCGGAGAGGTGCTGGGCCACTGACGAGGCCAGCTCCTCTTCTGTTGGTTGCGCCTCGACTTCGTGGGCTGCGTAGATACTCAGGGACCAGTTCAAGTCGCCTTGCAGGCGCTCGTACTCGCACGTGACGATGGCATCCCAGTTTCGGTCCTCCCACTCTGCTTCTGCCGACACATCCGTCTGTTCCAACGCGACGTGAAACACCTCGGCGAGAATCAGGGGAAGGCGTTTCGGCGCGTCATTGACGCGAACCATCAAGTGGTACATCACGAGTAGTACTTCCGGTAGAGGGTCAGCGCCTTCTGTATAGCCTCTGGGTTCTCCCGGAATTGAGGCGCTTTACTGAACATGGTCTGCAGCTTACTCATGTCTCCCTGGGCCCGCATGATGTGCTTCAGAGCCGTGTACTCGACTCGGTTCATCTGAACGAATCCAGGTCCGCTGACCGGGAATACTCGACCATGGGGTTCGATGGCGTACCGCCTGCCGTTGACGACGTAGCGTTGAGTGTCCGGCTCAAAGTGTGCTCGGCCAGCGGCGATTTCCGCGATGTCCTGGCGAACCAATGGCCTTGTCTCCGGGAAGGATCACGGTATTTTCCGTGTCCGGTGAACCACCACGCACCCCACTCAGTTCGTGACGGTAGTTGGGGTACAGGAGGGTCCTGCCTCGGGCCGTACCCACAATGTCGTCGCTGGCCTTCCACTCCCTCACTGCTGGTTGGTTGCCATCGGACTGAGTCTCTCTCTGGCCGCCACCGCCACCGTCAGGTCCACCATGGGGCGCGGTTCCGGTGGATCCTGAGTGCTGCGGGTCTCCCGATGAGTGATCGGAGGACGAGCCGTGTGCCGACCTGTCATACCAGGTGTCCGAGGAATGGCTGCTCCTGCCTTCACCACTCGGGCCGTGTGCCGCCGGAGACGAGGAACCGCCGTCTCTGGGCGGCGGCTCCGCGTAACTGGCCGTCGGTCGAAAATCGCCGTGTGCTGTCACATTGTCGCCCGCCCCGACCAGCACGCTCTCCTCGTGCCGGAGGTTCTGCTCCAGCAGGTCCCGGTCCGCCGCCGACAGTTCCACCTTCGCCGGGGCCGTCGTGCCGTCCGCGCGGACGACCGAGCCGTCGTCCAGGTTCAGGCGGGTGCCGTCCGGCCACTCCACGACGTTGTCGCGGATGACCGGCATGTCGTCGGCGGCCCTCACCACGCTGCCGTCGGGCTGGACGCGTCCCGCGCCGGAGAGGATGTCGTCGTAGGCGCCCGCGTGCACGCCCCGCAGGCCGGCGAAGAGGTCGGCGACCTTGGCCGTGCCGAACGCCGCGGCCTTGCCCAGGTAGGTCATGGGGTCGACCAGCCGGGCGGTCTTGCCGAGCGTGCCGACCGTGCGGGCCACCGCGCCGCTCCTCGCCGCGGCTCCGGCGCCTCCGGTGAACACCGTCGTCAGCACGTTGAAGGTGACCGCGCCGCCCGCTCGTGCGGGGTTCTCGCCCCACTGGTCCCAGGCCACCAGCGCCTTGCCCGCCTCCTTGACCGTGTTGCGGGAGTCGCGCAGGTAGGAGGGCAGCTTGTCCTCGGGCATCGCCCAGTAGGCGACGCCCGCGACGGGGACCGCGGTGATGAGCACGCCGGTCGCGAGCTTGCCGAGCCCTTTCCACGCCTCGCCCGCCGCGTCCCAGCCGTCGACGCCGACGAGGGTGCCGAGGCCCCGGATCGTGCCCCACACTCCGTCGACGACGAATCCCTTGCCGAACTCCCACACCTGGTGGCCCAGCCAGTCGAGCCCGTGCCGCTCCTTCTCCACGGTCTTGCCCCAGGGCAGTTCCCCGGACTGGTTCAGCAGGTCGGCGGTGAAGCCGTAGACGCTGGTGCCACGCTCCATGAAGCGCTGCTCCGCACCGTCCTCGAGGATCAGTGTCGAGCCGCCCACCAGTGCGGTGATCTTGTTGTGGCAGGTGATCTCCGCCAGCCAGAAGGCGGCCGTGGCGGCGTTGACGTCGTGCATTAGATCGTTGTTGAGCTGGACGTTGTCCTCGTCCTCGCGCCAGTCGTCGTCCCCCGCTATCTGGTGCCGGAAGGTTTCCGCACGTCGCTTGAGGCTCTTCAGCTTGGCCACGAGCGGCTGGATCTCCGTCTCGTACGAGCTGAGAGCCGTCGCGACCTTCTCCAGATCGTCCGCGAACTCGTCCGCCTTGGCCGCCACCGGCGCCGTCGTGGCGAACAACTGCTCCGCCTCCGGCGCCGTGTAGCACGCGGACAGGCCCTGGAACCGGCTGTGGACGTCCGCGCCCGACTGGCGGAAGACCAGAGCCTCCCCCGTCAGCAGCATGTGATCCGTGCCCAGTTGCTCCAGATCGCCGGTGAACTGCGGGATGTTCTGCGGGTCGATCAGATCCGCGCTCACTTGCCCCCCTGTTGCCCGTCCGCCCCCGGCAGGTCGATCTTCGGTTCCTTCAGCGCGTTCGCCTGCGCCCGCGCGGCCATGTTCAGGTCACCTTTGACGTACGCGTTGGTCGCGTCGGCCGCCCCGTTGAGGGAGTTCGACGTGCGCACCGCGACGTACATCAGCTTCTCCTGGTAGGCGGCGAAGAACTCACCCAGCGCCGCGGCGACCGGACCCTGGACCCCGCTCCGCTCCACGCCGCCCTGCTGGATCGTGCCGGCGGACCCGGCCGCACTCGGCAGCGTCTCCTGGAGAGCCTTCCCGGTGTTCGACAGACCCTCGGCCGCCTGCGCCGTCTCCTTGAGGACGCCTTGCACGCCCGACGGCGAGATGTCCCACCCCGTCATGTGGATTCCCCGTTCCCCGTTCCCCGTTCCCCGTTCCCCGTTCCCCCGTGCTCCCGCGTCCGCCGACGCGTCCCGCGTCAGCCGATGTTGTCGACCGCCGCCCGCGCCTTCGCCATCGTCGACTGGGCCGTCCCGTCGTTGTCCTCGAGGGTCGTGCGCACCAGTTGGATGATGCTGCGCACTTCGTCGGCCGCGCGGTTCCAGCGCACTTCCTTGCCGTGGTACTCATCGGAGACGCCATCGGCCTGGAAGTCGGCCATGGCGGCCTTCACGGCCTTGTCGCGGTCGGTCAGTACGCGCTCCAACTGCCCGACGATTCCCTGCAAGCCACCCTGCACCTCGGTCGACGCCCCGGTGTCGTAGGAGCGGCGGTCCAGATTCTGGCCCATCGTCAAAACCCCCTGTGTTTCTCGGCCTCTGCCCTGGCCTGCGGTCTAGCGCGCGCCGAAGCGGGCCGCGTCGAAGTTGGCCGCGCCCATGTTCCGCTGCGCGTTGTCCTGCTGTTCGGTGTCACCGGTGGCGAACGCGGTGTCCATACCGCCCTGGCCTTCGAGGATCGCGCTGAGCGACCCGTTGAGCGCGGCGGTGATCTCGTCCGCGCGCGTCTTGAACGAGTCGAACGCGACCTTGCCGGATCCGTTGAACTTGCCCTCCAGCGGCTCGGCCGCCTGGATCAGCATGCGGATCAGCGTGCCCAGGTCGGTGCTCGAACCGACCGTGTTCCTGCCCAGATCCGACAGGGTCGTGGACCCCATGTCGAACTTCACGTGCGTCACCCCCGTGCGTCGCGTACGCATCACAAATCTGCTCGAACATGCTGTCGCACAAGGCATTGCGGACGCAACGCTGTTGATCAGGACGTGACGCGATCCGGACATGGCCCGGCCGACCATGCCCGGCGACCCGGGCGGTACGACGCAGGCACGGCCTCCGTTCCGTGCCTGTGGCGGACGGCCGGAAAAGTTTCCGCGGGAACGGTGCAACCGTTCCGTCGCTCCGCGGGTCGTACTTGGCATCAGGACACCCCGGTGGGGGGATCCGAGGGATCTGGGGGGATCCGGGGGGATCGGTGGGGGTTCTGAGGGGGAGGGGAAACCCGAGGGGGCCCGGTCTTCGACTGGGCTCCCTCGAAGCTCCTCGGTGCTCTGTGGCTGTTGCGGCTGCTGGGGCCGCTGGGGCCGCTGGGTCTAGAAGAAGACGCCGCAGTGCAGCAGTACGTTCGCGTACGGTCGTGCCTCGCCGGTGCGGACGACCAGCCGGGCCCCGGCGGAAAGTTCCTTCAGTCGCTCGTGCGGGACGAGTGCGAGGGCGGGGAAGTGAGCGTCCAGCAGCGCGGCGGCCTCGGTGTTGGTCTCCCGGACTTCCGTCGCCGCCGTCGCGCCCTCGATCACCAGCTCGGCGAGCAGGCCGTCCACCACCTCCGCGAAGGAGGGCACACCGGCGCGGAAGGCCAGGTCGACGACGCGCGGGCCGTCCGGTATGGGCATGCCCGCGTCGCAGACCAGGATCCCGTCCCCGTGGCCGAGTTCGGCCAGGGCGCCGGACAGGTGGCGGTTGAGTATGCCGGTCCTCTTCACAGCGCCTCCGCCTGGGCCGCCGTCGGGTACGACGCCTGCGCGCCCGCCTTCGTGACGGCCGCCGCGCCGACCCGCGCCGCGTACGCCGCCGCCTCGGTGAGCGACTCACCCGTGCCGAGCCGCCAGGCCAGCGCCGCGGTGAACGCGTCGCCCGCGCCCGTCGTGTCCACGGCGTCCACCTTCACGGAGGGGACGCGGGAGACACCCTCGGACGACGCCACCAGCGCGCCCTCGGCGCCCAGGGTCACCACCACCGAGCGCGGCCCCTTGGCCAGCAGGATGCGGGCCCAGTCCTCGGGGCGTTCGCTCACACAGGAGTCGCCGAGGATGACCTTCGCCTCGTGCTCGTTGACGATCAGCGGGTCGCAGGCCGCCAACACCTCCGGCGGGAGCGGGCGCGGCGGCGACGGGTTCAGCACGAAGCGGCTGTCCGGCGCCAGACTCCGGACCACCTCCACGACCGTCTCCAGCGGGATCTCCAGCTGTGTGGAGACCACGCGGGAGGCGTGGAAGAGGCTCGCGGCGGCGCTGACGTCCCCCGGTGCCAGCCGGCCGTTCGCGCCCGGCGAGACGACGATGCTGTTGTCGCCCGACGGGTCGACGGTGATCAGCGCGACGCCGGTCGGCGCCCCGCCCACCAGCACGCCGACCGTGTCGACACCGGCCGCCCGCTGCGAGTCGAGCAGCAGCCTGCCGTAGTCGTCGTCGCCCACCCGGGCCAGCAGGGCCGTACGGGCGCCGAGGCGGGCGGCGGCGACCGCCTGGTTCGCGCCCTTGCCGCCGGGGTGGACGGCCAGGTCGGTGCCGAGCACCGTCTCGCCGGCACCCGGCCGCCGCTCGACGCCGATCACGAGGTCGGCGTTGGCCGATCCCACGACCAGGAGGTCGTAGTCGTACATGAATCGCTCCCCGATCCGAATGATCCGAGTGAAACCGAGTGAAACCGAGTGAAACCGAGTGGACCCGAATGGATCCGAGTGAGAAGGGCGGGCGGTCGATGTGACCGCCCGCCGCCAACTCTCCTGAAACCGTGTCAGCCCTCGAAGCCGGCCACGTTCTCCTTGGTGACCACCTTCACCGGCACCTTCACCATTGTGTCCACCTTCTCGCCGTCGGCCGCGCGCAGCGCGTTCCGCACGGCGATCCTGCCCAGTTCCTTCGGCTGCTGCGCGACGGACGCGAACAACGTGCCCTCGCGTACCGCCTTCAGCCCGTCCGGGGTGCCGTCGAAGCCGACGACCTGGACCGACTTGCCCGCCTTGGAACCCAGCGCCTTGATCGCGCCGAGCGCCATCTCGTCGTTCTCCGCGAAGACGCCGTCGATGTCGGGGTGAGCCTGGAGCAGGTTGGTCATCACGTCCAGGCCCTTGGTGCGGTCGAAGTCCGCGGGCTGCTTGGCGACGACCTTGATGCCCGGGTACTCCTTCAGGCCGGCCGCGAAGCCCGCCCCGCGCTCCCGGCTGGCGGAGGTGCCCGCCTGGCCCTGGAGGATGACGATCGTGCCCTTGCCGCCGAGCTTCTCGGCGAGCGCCCTGGCGCCCAGCTCACCGCCCTCGACGTTGTCGGAGGCGACCAGCGCGGCCGTCTTCGCCTCGTTGACGCCGCGGTCCACGGCGATGACGGGGATGTCGTCCTTGTTCGCGCCGCGCACCGCGGGACCGGCCGCGTCGGAGTCCACCGGGTTGACGATGATCGAGGACAGGCCCCCGCTGACGAAGTTCTGCAGCTGGTTGGCCTGCTGGGAGGCGTCGTTCTGCGCGTCCGTGACCGTCAGGTCCACGCCCGCCTTCTTCGCCTCCTCCTCGGCACCGTCCCTGATCTGTACGAAGAACGGGTTGTTGAGCGTGGACAGCGACAGGCCGACCTTGTGCGTCTTGCCGGCCGAGGAGCCGTTGTGCAGGAGCGAGGTCGCCCCGACGACGGCCACCGCGACGACGGCGGCGATCAGGTACGTCAGTGCCTGCTTGCCCTTGCCGCCCCCGCCGGCCCCGGCCGCCGGCGTGGTCGCCCCCGCCTTGCGCCGCAGCGTGTCCAGCAGTACCGCCAGCGCGATGACGACACCGATGACGACCTGCTGCCAGAACGCGGAGACGGACAGCAGGTTGAGGCCGTTGCGCAGCACCGCGAGGATCAGCGCGCCGATCAGCGTGCCCGACGCCTTGCCGGTGCCGCCCGCGAGCGAGGCACCGCCGATGACGACGGCGGCGATGGCGTCCAGTTCGTAACCCTGCGCGGCCTGCGGCTGCGCGGAGGAGAGCCGGGAGGCGAGCACGATGCCCGCGGCGGCGGCGAACAGTCCGGAGAAGGCGTAGATGGCGAGCTTCTGCCGCTTCACCCGCAGCCCGGACAGGCGCGCGGCCTCCTCGTTGCCGCCGATGGCGTACATGGAGCGGCCGATGTAGGTCCGTCCGAGGACGAACGCGGTGATCAGCCCCATCACGATCATCACGAGCACCGGCACCGGCAGCCACCCGCCGAGCGTGTCGCCCAGGTGGGAGACGGAGTCCGGGAAGGCGATGGGCGAGCCCTGCGAGATGACCAGCGACAGACCGCGTCCCACCGACAGCATGGCGAGCGTCGCGATGAACGGCGGCAGTTTCCCGTACGAGATGAGGAAGCCGTTCACCAGGCCGCAGGCGATGCCCGTCGCGACGGACAGCAGCACCGCGAGTACGACCGGCATCCCGGCCTCGGTGGCGCTCCACGCCAGCACGGTGGCCGACAGCGCGGCGACCGAGCCGACCGACAGGTCGATGCCCGCGGAGACGATGACGAAGGTGACACCGAACGCGAGGATCGCGGTGACGGCGGCCTGGACGCCGACGTTCAGCAGGTTGTCGGCGGTCAGGAAGTCCCCGGACAGCGCCGACATGGCGATGACGAGGACGATCAGCGCGGTCAGCGCGCCGTTGTCGAGCAGCAGGCGGCGCAGGCCGCCCGTGGCGCCCTGCGCGCCCGGCTTGCTCTTGAGCGTGTCAGTGGCCACGGGAGGCCTCCGTTCCGTTGCTGCGGGGGGTGTCACCGGTATCGCCGGTGTCACTGGTGTGGCTGGTGTCGTCGGTGCGGCTGTGGGGTGTGCTGACGGCGAGTGCCATCACGGTGTCCTGGGTCGCCTGTTCCGCGGTGAGTTCTCCCGCGACGCGGCCCTGCGCCATGACCACCACCCGGTCGCTCATGCCGAGCACCTCGGGCAGGTCGCTGGAGATCATCAGGACGGCGGCGCCGCCCGCGGTGAGTTCGTTGATCAGCTGGTAGATCTCGACCTTGGCGCCGACGTCGATGCCGCGCGTCGGCTCGTCGAGGATCAGCACCTTCGTGTCCGCCAGCAGCCACTTGCCGATGACGACCTTCTGCTGGTTGCCGCCGGAGAGCGTGCGCACGTGCTGGCCGAGGCCGGCCATCCGCACGCCGAGCTGCCCGGCGATCCGCTCGGCCGCCTCGTGCTGGCCCTTGAGGTCGACGAGCCCCGCGCGGGACGTGGACCGGAGGGTGACCAGTCCCAGGTTCTCCTCGACGGAGGCGTCCAGGACGAGCCCCTGCCCCTTGCGGTCCTCGGGGACGAGCCCGATACCGGCCGCCATGGCGGCGTTGACGTCGTGGCGGCGGAGCCGGTCGCCCGCGACGTGCACGGTTCCCGTGTCGTACGGGTCGGCGCCGAACACGGCCCGGACGACCTCCGTCCGCCCGGCGCCGACGAGGCCCGCGATGCCGACGACCTCACCGGCGCGCACCTCGAAGCCGACGTCGTGGAAGACACCGTCCCGCGTGAGCCCCTCCACCTTGAGCAGTGCCTCGCCGGTGTCGGCGCGCTCGCGCGGGTACTGCTGCTCGATCGACCGGCCGACCATGAGCCGTACGAGCTCGTCCTCGGGCGTGGAGGCGGGCACCTGCCCGACGCTCCGTCCGTCCCGGATGACGGTGACGCGGTCGCCGAGGGCGGCGATCTCCTCCAGGTGATGGGTGATGAAGACGATGCCGACACCGTCCTCGCGCAGTTGCCGCACGATGGCGAACAGCTTGTCGACCTCCTCGGAGGTCAGTACGGCGGTCGGCTCGTCCATGATGAGCACGCGCGCGTCCAGGCTGAGCGCCTTGGCGATCTCGACCATCTGGAGTCGTGCGATGCCGAGTTCACGCACCCGCGCGCGCGGCGACACGCTCAGTCCGACCCGCTTCAGCAGCACTTCCGCGTCCGCGTCCATCTTCTTCCGGTCGATCATCCCCAGGCGGCGCGGCTGGCGGCCCAGGAAGATGTTCTCGGCGACCGTCAGATCGGGGACGAGGTTGAACTCCTGGTAGATGGTGGCGATCCCGAGGCGCTCGGAGTCCTGCGCACCGTGGATGCGCACCTCCTCGCCACCGGCCAGGATCCGCCCGGCGTCGGGTGTGTAGGCGCCGGAGAGCATCTTGATGAGCGTGCTCTTGCCCGCGCCGTTCTCACCGAGGAGCACGTGCACCTCGCCCCGGCGCAGGTCGAAGTCGACGCTGTCGAGCGCGACCACGCCGGGGAAGGTCTTGCGGATGCCCTCGATGCGCAGCAACTCGTCCGGACTGCGGCTGCTCACGGCGTACTCCTTCGTACGGGGGAGGGGGAAGGGGATTGTCGGGGGGTCGTCGCCTCACCGCAGGAGCGGCGGACGACGAGCCGGGCCGGGAGGGTGACGGACTCGCCGGGCCGGCCCTCGATGCGGTCGACCAGCGCGCGCACGGCGGCTCGGCCGAGGTCGCCGGTGGGCTGGGCGATCGCGGTGACGGGCGGATCGGTGTGCACGAACCAGCGGATGTCGTCGAACGCGGCGAGCGCGATGTCCTCGGGGACCCGTAGCCCGCGTGCGCGTACGGCGTCCAGCGCGCCGAGCGCCATCAGGTTGTCGGCGGCGAAGATCACGTCGGGCGGTTCGGGCAGGTCGAGGAACCCCTCGGTGACCCGCCGTCCGCTCTCCGCCTGGAAGTCGCCCTGGCCGATGTAGGCGTCGGGGAGGGGGAGCCCGTACGCGCCGAGCGCCTCGCGGAAGGCGTCGACGCGCTCGCGTCCGGTCGTGGTGGCGGCGGGCCCGGCGATGATGGCGAGCCGCCGGTGACCGAGCCCGTGCAGGTGTGCCACCAGGTCCCGGACGGCGGTCCGCCCGTCCGACCGGACGACGGGCACGTCGACGCCGGGGATCCAGCGGTCGACGAACACCATCGGCGTCCCGGCCCGCGCGGCCGCCAGCATCCCGGGCGAGCCGCCGTCGGTGGGGGAGACGAGGAGCCCGTCGATACGCCGGTCCAGCAGCGTCGTGACGTGGTGGTCCTGGAGATCGGGCCGCTCGTCGGCGTTGCCGATGATGACGCTGTAGCCGAGCGCGCGGGCCTCCTCCTCGACGGAACGGGCCAGCTCGGTGAAGTACGGGTTCATGACGTCGCTGATGACCAGGCCGAGGGTGCGGGTCTGGTCGGTGCGCAACGACCGGGCGACGGCGTTCGGGCGGTAGCCCAGCGTCTCGACGGCGGCCAGGACGCGCTCGCGTGCGGCGGCGCTGACCGACGGGTGGCCGTTGAGCGCGCGCGACACCGTCGCGACGGACACGCCGGCCGCGGCGGCGACGTCCTTGATGCCGATGCTCGCCATCGCGTTCCACCTCCTTGTGGAATCGATTACACGGAGGATTGGAGACGATTACACGAGGGGGGCGCAAGGGGTGGGAGTCGGCCGAGACCCAATCGTGACCGGAGCTGGGCGTGTGGGTGAGTGGTGGTGTGCGTGAGTACGTCTACTCATGCGGAGCGCGCGGCAGCGGCCGGAGACTGCGTCCATGACACGGATCCGCGCTTCCATCAGCATGCTTGCCCGCCCCCGGCGTGCGCTCACGGCGACCGCCCTCGCCACTCTGGTGCTTGTCGGTTGCGGGAGCGAGAGCCCGGCCGGCGGTAGGTCTCAGAGCGAGCCGGGCAGCGGCACCGAGCATGCGGGTTTCACGGCGATGCTCGCCGAGGTCGCGCAGCCATGCTCTTCGACCGGCGAGACGGAGACGGAGACGGGTACGGGGAGCGAGACCGAGGTCGATACCGGGCCCCGCCCGGCCGACGCGAGGCCGACCGGCCCCGCGGGGGACGGGAAGGAGAGCCTCGCTCCCGGCGAGACTCCTCCGGACGACCCGATCGAGCCCGGAGCCCCCACGGGCCCCGCGGCGGAGTTGAACGACCGTGACTGGTGCGCGAGTGTCCAGCACGAACAGCGTGTTGTCGAGGCGCTGCAGCGGGTCCCGGAGCCCACTCCCGCGAAGGTCAGGAAGATCCTGAACGACCTCGGTTACATCGACGAACGCATTCACGACCTCAAGCAGGACGGCAGGACCACGCGCTTCTACCTGGACCTGCGCGAGAAGGGCGGCCGTCTCTGCGAGAAGGGCTTGGCGGCGGGCGTGGAGACGGATGTCTCCGCGTGTGTCGTCCCCCCTGCCGGACCTTTCACCGTCGCGAGTGCGGGGCGGTAGGACGACGCCGGCGCGCGTGTGCGAGGCACGCCCGCTACGCCCCGCCCCCGCCGGCCGTTGCCGTGCCCCGGACGCGGACCGCACTCGGACGTGGGTCGCGCTGGGTCGTGGGCCGCACTCGGGCGTGGACCGTGCCGGGACGTGGGCGGTACTCGGGCGTGGGCCGCGCCGGGACGTGGGCCGTGCTCGGACGCGAACCGCGCCGGGACGTGGGCCGTGCTCGGACGCGAACCGCGCCCGGACGCGGACCGCACCGGGACGCGGGCCACGCCGGAGCCGCACCCGAGCCCGCACCACGCGCGACGGGTGCGGGCTCGGGCGCGCGTCCGTCGGTCAGCCCAGCGCGGAGGCGAACATGCCCGCCTCGTAGGAGCCGCCCCGCTGATGAGTGATCACGGCGAGCCGGTTGGCCGCGTTGATCAGGGCGACCAGGGAGACCAGCGCGGCGAGCTGGTCGTCGTCGTAGTGCTTGCGCACCTGGTCCCAGGTCTCGTCGGACACGCCCTCGTGGGCGTCGGCGAGCCGGGTGCCCTCCTCGGCGAGCGCCAGCGCGGCCCGCTCGGCCTCGGTGAACACGGTGGACTCGCGCCAGACGGCGACCAGGTGGAGCCGGACCGCGCTCTCACCGGCGGCGGCGGCCTCCTTGACGTGCATGTCGACGCAGTGCCCGCAGCCGTTGATCTGACTGGCGCGCAGCGACACCAGTTCCTGTGTGGACTTCGGCAGCGACGACTCGTGAACCAGCATGCCGGCGCCGGCGAACCGCTTGGCGAACTTGCCGCCGAGTTCGTTCTCGAACAGGTTGAATCGGGATTCCATGACCTCGTCCTCGCTCTCGGTGCCTCACTGACGAACACAAGACGCCGAGGGCCCGATCCCTGTGACGGAACCCCGATGTGACGTGGGCCACCGCCGACGGGTGTCACCGGGCGGCGGCGACCGGTGTCCTGTGCGCATGACACCGTCGGAGGCGAAGAAGCGGGAGCGGCTGGTGACGAGCGGGAACAGTGCACGCGAACAGGACGGCACGGCCGGGCGGGCCGCCGACGGCGGCGGACGCACGGACCCGGCCACCGAAACCTTCGTCACCCACCGCAACCTGCTCTTCACCGTCGCCTACGAGATGCTCGGCTCGGCCGCCGACGCCGAGGACGTCCTCCAGGAGACCTGGCTGCGCTGGGCGGGAGTCGATCTCGCCACGGTGCGCGACCAGCGTGCCTACCTGGTCCGTATCACCACCCGCCAGGCACTGAACCGGCTGCGTACGCTCGGCCGCCGCAAGGAGTCCTACGTCGGCTCCTGGCTGCCCGAGCCGCTGCTCACCACGCCCGACGTGGCCGAGGACGTGGAGCTGGCCGACAGCGTGTCCATGGCGATGATGCTGGTTCTGGAGACGCTCACGCCGACCGAGCGGGCGGTGTTCGTACTGCGCGAGGTGTTCGACCTCGGTTACGACGAGATCGCCGAGGCCGTCGACAAGAGTCCGGCCGCCGTCCGCCAGACCGCGCACCGGGCCCGCGCGCACGTCGCGGCCCGCCGGCCGCGCGGAGTCGTCTCCCTCACCGAGAGCAGGGACGCGCTCGCCGCGTTCCAGCGGGCGGTCGAGACGGGGGATCTGCAGGGCCTGCTCGACGTCCTCGCGCCGGACGCCGTCCTGTTGGGCGACGGCGGCGGCATCAAGCAGGCGGTCCTGCGGCCCGTCATGGGGGCCGACAAGGTGGCCCGCCTCATGCTCGGGGGGATGCTCAAGCAGGCCGCCAGGCTGTCGCTGGGACCGGCCCAGGTCAACGGCTACCCGGCCCTGGTCGTCCACCTCGACGGTGAGCTCGACACCGTGCTGGCGCTGCGCTTCGACGACGGCCTGATCACCGGCCTCTACGCCGTGCGCAACCCGGAGAAGCTGTCGCACATGAGCAGGGAGACCACCCTGCGCCGCTGAGCGCGCCGCTGAACCGCTGAGTCGCTGAGCCCGGTTCCGTCGCCCCTCGCCTACGCGGGGTCCGGAAGGGTGTCGCCCGTCTCCAGCAGCGTCTTGAGACTGGAGAGGAGGGCCGGCCAGCCGTGCTGGATCATCTCGCGGGCGGTGCTGCCGGGCTCGAACCCGTCGTGGACGACGGTCAGTTTCACCGTCCCGCCGAGATCCTCGATCTCGAACGTGACCTTCGACCGCTGCTCGGCGGCCAGCTTGGCGAGGGTCTCGTCGTCCACTCCGTTGGCCTCGGCCCACTCGGGCGTGAAGGTGTGCCAGGTGTAGGACAGGCGCCGGTAGGGGTCGGACTCGAGCACCACCTGCCCGGGGTCGGCGGTCTTCGCGCCCCCCTGCTGCCAGACGACGGGTGATCCCGCCTTCCAGTCGGTGGCGAACTCCAGGCCCCAGTAGCGGCGGGTGAAGGCCGGGTCGGTCAGGCCCCGCCAGAGCTGCTCGGGCGTGGCCTTGATGTAGGTCGTGTAGACGAACGCGTTGCTGTCCATGGCGGTGTTCTCCAGCGCGTGCTTGAGATCGGCGAGTGCGTGCACCCGCTCGCGGTCGTAGCGGCTGATCCAGCGTTCGGCGATGGCGTTGATCGGTTCGGCGTTGAGGTAGTGCAGCTTCTCCCGGCCCCGTCGGACGGGGGTGACCAGGTTGGCCGCCTCCAGCAGCGCCAGGTGCTTGCTGACCGACTGCCGGGCCATGTCCAGCCCGGAGCACAGCTCGCGCAGGCTCTGCCCGTCGCGCGCGTTCAGACTGTCCAGCAGCCGCCGTCGGCTGCCGTCGGCCAGTGCCTTGAAAACCTCGTCCATCTCCGCCCCTCTGACATGCAGCCCATTGGCTGCTTATTACGTTAGGCAGCCGATCGCCTGCATGTCAATCGGGGTCGTCGGCCTGGCCGCCGCCGGGTCTGCCCCCTTCGGTGAAATCGTGAACGATTTGCCTCGATCGTTCACCACCCGCTCGTGTGAGCGGGTGGTGAACGGATGTCGGCGAATGTCCTCGTTCAGGCGGCGGTCAGCTCGCACCACACGTACTTGCCCCGGTTGCCGAGTCTGGACAGCGGGTGCCATCTCCACACGTCGGCGCACGCCCGTACCAGGGCCAGTCCTCGCCCCTCCTCCAGTTCCTCCACCCGCCCGAACGGCCGCGGTGGCTCCGGAGGCTCGGGATCCGCGTCCCACGCCCCGATCCGCAGCGTGCCCGGCGGTGACCAGCACACGCGGAGGGCGGCGGGCCCCTTCGTGTGCCGTACGGCGTTGGAGACCAGCTCCGTCGCCAGTAGCTCGGCGACATCGACGAGGCGGATGAGGCCGTGCATGGTGAGGATCAGGCGGAGGGTGCGGCGGCTGACGGTGACGGCGCGCAGGTCGTTGGGGATGTAGAGGGAGTACTCCCAGGATTCGTTTTCGGGCATGAGGGACTCCGTTTCGGGGGCGGGAGTTGGATGTGGGCCCGGTGTCACTGCCGCACCCGTCGTGGCAGGACGGGGCGGTGCACTTCCGGCGACCCGGTGTCGCAGCGTGTGCTTCGTGTCACCGACGGTAGACCTGAAAGTTTCGGCGTAGCAAGCCGGTCGCGTAATCTTCACCCCGAACGAGTCGTGTCGTGAGACGCGTTGAGGTGAGGAGCGGCCATTGCCCACGAGGCGCGAACCAACAGCGCGGCAACTGCGCCTGGCGGTGGAACTGCGCAGACTCCGAGAGGCAGCGGGTCTCACTGCTCGGCAGGCTGCGGCCATGCTCGGCGTGAGCAACGTGCAGATCAGCCAGATCGAGTCCGGCTTGTCCGGGGTGAGTGAGCAGAGGCTCCGACGCCTTGCGTCTCATTACGCCTGTACGGACGAAGAGTTCGTTCGCGCCCTGGTGGAGATGGCCACCGACCGGACGCGCGGATGGTGGGAGGAGTACCGGGGGCTGCTCCCCACGTCGTTCCTGGACCTGTCCGAACTCAACCATCACGCCTTGTTCCGGCGGGATGTGGCGATTCTGTACGTGCCGGGGTTGTTGCAGACGGAGGAGTACGCCCGCGCGGTTTTCTCAGGTCGGGTGCCCGAGCTCACCGGTGACGAACTCGACTTGCGCGTCCGTCACCGCATGGTGTCGCAGCGGATCACCGTCCCGTACGAGTTGGTGATTCACGAGGCTGCCCTCCGCATCAGGGTCGCCGACCGCGACGCTTCAAGGGGCCAACTGGCCAAGCTTCTGGAGTGCTCGGAAGTAGACAACGTGACGTTGCGTGTCATCCCCTTCGACCTGGACGGCTTTGCCAGAGCTGCCAGCACCATGACGTATGTGGGCGGCACGGTGCCCAAGTTGGACACTGTGGTGCGCGACGTACCGCATGGCTCGGCTTTCATCGACTCCGAAGCCCAGCTCAGCGCCTTTCGAACTCGCTTCCGTAAAGTGGAAGCCGTATCGCTCGACCCCGAACGCTCGCGTGACCTCATCGACCGGCTGTCGAAGGAGCTGTGAGGCGCATGGACAACTGGCGGAAGTCGTCGTACTCGGGCCCCGACGACGGCAACGAATGCGTGGAGATAGCCCCTTCGCCCACCCACGTCGCCGTCCGCGACAGCAAGGCTCCGACCCGAGCCACCCTCGCCTTCCCCCCGGAGGCGTTCACCCCCTTCCTCCAAGCCCTCAAGGCGCAGCCGCCCCGCCCCTGACGGCCCTTGCCGTACCGACAGAACCGAACAGGAACCCAATGGACAACTGGCGAAAGTCCTCCTACTCCGGCGAGGGCGACGGCGACAGCTGCGTGGAGCTCGCGAACTCACCCACCCACGTCGCCGTTCGCGACTCCAAAGTCCCCGCCCGCGCCACCCTCACCTTCCCGGCGAAGGCCTTCGCCCCCTTCCTCGAAGCCCTCAAGGCACAGCCGTAAGCAGGGGAGCGGCACGTGAGTTGAGCGGTGGGTGATTGTCAGAGCCCTGTGTGAGAGTGCCTCGCACCAGCCACTGTCGACGACTCACTGGAGCACTCCATGCCCGTTCGGTCCGGTTCCCGACCGACCTCTGCCGCCGGGGAGTCCCCCGGTGTGCCCGTTGTCGTCGTCTATGACACCGAGGTGCGGGCCGGAGGGCAGTGGCACAAGGCGCCGCGGCTGATGGTTCACCTCGACCGCGGGTTGCCGTCCGACCTGACGGAGCTGGCCTGGCGCTCCGACGGCGGAGCGGAGGCCGTGGTCGCGTTCGACGACGGGATGGCGGCCTTCCGTGGACACCGGCGCTCCGCAGAGGGCTCGTCGGAGGACTACCGCGGCGTCGAGTGTGAGCGCCGGCCGGCCCTCGAAGGGACGTGGGAGGACCGAGTACGTGTCTTCGCCACCGAGGAGGACCGGGACGGCGACGGCGACACCGCCGAGGGCCGACTCAGCCTGCTGTTGGACGACGGTCGGGGCGCGGTCGAGCGGGTCACCTGGCGGGACCGGCGGGGTACCTTCGCGTCCCTGACGCTGCGGCGGCCCGCGCCGTCCGCCGCCCGCGGCACCGTACCGGTGGCGGTCACGAAGGTCGTGGCCGGCGCGGAGAACCGCAGGGCCGGTGAGGTCGCCGCCAACCTGCTCGGCGCCGGCCGGGGCAAGTGGCTGGCGTTCGAGGCCACCGCGACGCTGGACTTCGCGCTGCCCGAACCCACCGTCGTCACGGCCTACCGGCTCACCGCGGCGAACGACTACCGGGACCGCGACCCCCGCGACTGGCGGCTGCGGGGATCGGTGGACGGACGCACCTGGATCACCCTCGACTCACGCCTGGACCAGGCCTTCCCGCAGCGCCATCAGGTACGTGAGTACGCCGTGGCCAACTCGACGCCGTACCCGCTGTACCGCCTCGACATCGGCCGCAACTGGGGGCGGCAGGCCGAGACGCAGCTGAACCGGGTGGAACTGCTCACCACGGACGACGCCGGACTCGTCGGCACCCCCGTGCCCGTCACCCGCATCGAGGCCAGCGGCGAGCACCGGCGCGCCGGCGAGATCGCGGCCAACCTGCTCGACGCCGGCGGCGGCAAGTGGCTGACGTTCTCGTCCACCGCGACGCTGGACTTCGTCCTGGCCAAGCCGGGCGTTGTCACGGCCTACACGTTGACGTCCGCCGACGACCACTGCTCGCGGGACCCGAAGGACTGGGTGCTGCGGGGGTCCCAGGACGGACGCACCTGGGTGACCGTCGACCGGCGGTCCGGAGAGATGTTCACCGAGCGCTTCCTGGCGCGGGAGTTCACCACTGCCGCCACGACGCCGTACGCCCGGTACCGGCTGGACATCACCGCCAACGCAGAGGGCGTGGGCGAGATCCAGCTCCAGGGCGTGCGGCTGGTGGCGAAGCGGAACGACGGCCGGATCACCACCGGCCAGGAGTTCTCCGGTGTCCTGCGCGACGAGCACGGTCCCGCCGTCGGCTACCGGGGGAGGACGGTCGCCCACGAGGTGGTGCGAGGGCGGGTCGGCTCCCCGGACGGGAATGAGCCGGTGGCGGGCGTCCGGAACCGCGAGTCGCAGGCGAAGCTGGACCGCTTCCGCGACGCGGCGCTCGCGCACGGCATCCCCGTCGCCGACGTGGAGCGCTGGCTGGGGCTGGCGCGGCCCTGCCTGACACTGGCGTCGGACGTGGACGGCCCGGTCGTCGGGCACTTCGGCACCCCGGTGATGCTGCCGCCCGACGTCGCCCTCCCGCGCCTTCACGACGTGCCGTTCGGCGAGCTGTCCGACGACCCGTCCGGCGAGCCCGCGTACGAGCACCTCGTCGCGACCCTCGACCTCGCGGCCCTGCCCGAGGGCGTGACGAACCTTCCGCTGCCGCCCGACGGCCGTCTGCTGTTGTTCGCCTGGCCCGCGCTGGAGGCGAGCGAGGACGACTCCTGTACGAGCGGTTCCGCGGTGTACGTCCCCGCCGGCACCGTGGTCGAGGAGCGCGAGGTGGAGTACGAGTACGGGCCGGGCCACGAGTTGGGCGACGTCGACTTCGACGGGGAGCTGCGTGGCGAGCTGCGCGTGAAGTACGACGTCTCCCTGCCCGACTACGACAACTTCGACGGCGACCCGCTCCTCGACGAGCATCCCCGGGCCCGGGAACTGCGCGAGGTGTGGTCGAAGGTGCGGGCCGACGGCTACTGGTACAAGGGCCCGCAACTGCAGATCGGCGGGTACGCCCTGGACGCCCACGGGTGGGGCGACCCGGTGAGAGGGTGCGCGTACGCCGCCGGGGACGACGGCCGAGGGCGCGGGAACTGGGCGCTCCTGGCCCAGTGGCATCCCGGGATGTACAACCTGGAGTCCGTCACCATGTACTGGGCGATGAGCGAGCGGGACCTCGTGGACCGCCGCTTCACCGGGGCCCGGGTCACGATGTACGTCCACTGACGTCGACACCACCGGCACCGGCACCCCCACCGGCCGGTGCCGGTCGCAGCGGCGTTCGTCGTCGGCGACACCCGGCGGACCGGTCGGCGAGGGGCCGTGCGGCGCACGCGGAAGGCGCGCCCTGGCTCCCTAACCGTCCTTGCCGTAGCGCCGGACCTCCGACGTCTCCACGGTCCACGGTCCGAACGGCACCGAGTCGCCGAAGATGTACGGCTCCTTCCGGCTGTAGCGGCCCCCGCACGGTTCGGAGTGCACCTCGATCGTGCCCGTGCGCGGGTCGACGATCATGTAGTGCGGGATGCCCATGGCCGGGTAGTCGGCGAGTTTCTCGGCGTAGTCGTTGATCGGGTTGGACGGTGAGACGATCTCGACGGTGGCCAGGACCTGCGTCGCGTCGACAGCGAGGCCCTCCTCGTCGAGGGCGGCCTCGGGGATGACGACGGCGTCGGGGCGACGTATGCGGCCGATCGCCGGGCTCTCGATTTGAGGGCCGTTCGCGCAGATATGACCGGCGTGGGCGCTGAGGAGTTGCGCGTCCAACTGCTCACGGATGCGACGGACCGTGCCCGCATGCCGCTTGGTCGGGCACGTCATGGCCAGTACGGGACCGGACGGCCCGATCTCCACGCGCCAGGTCCCTTCGAGCCGTTCCGCATACGCCCCGAGATCTTCGGCGATGGCGCGCATCCTCGCGTAGTCCACGCCCCGAGCGTACTGAGAAGTCTCCTCCCGGCAGCCCCTGTCAGTCCCCACCGGTACCGTCGGATCATGCCCACCCAGTCCGACGCCGCCACCGGCGAACGCCGCCTCGCCACCCTCGAAGGCGTCCTGGAACGCATCACGTACGCCAACGAGGAGAACGGCTACACGGTCGCCCGCGTCGACACCGGCAGAGGCGCCGGCGACCTGCTCACCGTGGTCGGCGCACTGCTCGGCGCGCAGGCCGGGGAGTCCCTGCGGATGGAGGGCCGCTGGGGGTCCCACCCGCAGTACGGCAAGCAGTTCCACGTGGAGAACTACACGACCGTGCTCCCGGCCACGGTCCAGGGCATCCGGCGCTACCTCGGCTCCGGTCTGGTCAAGGGCATCGGACCGGTCTTCGCCGACCGCATCACCCAGCACTTCGGCGTGGACACGCTCCAGATCATCGAGGAGGAGCCGAAGCGGCTCATCGAGGTGCCCGGCCTCGGACCCAAGCGGACCAAGAAGATCGCCGACGCGTGGGAGGAGCAGAAGGCGATCAAGGAGGTCATGCTCTTCCTCCAGACCGTCGAGGTGTCGACGTCGATCGCGGTGCGGATCTACAAGAAGTACGGCGACGCGTCGATCTCCGTCGTGAAGAACCAGCCCTACCGCCTGGCCGCCGACGTCTGGGGCATCGGCTTCCTCACCGCCGACAAGATCGCCCAGTCGGTCGGCATCCCGCACGACAGCCCGGAGCGGGTGAAGGCGGGGCTGCAGTACGCCCTGTCGCAGGCCACCGACCAGGGGCACTGCTACCTCCCGGAGGAGAAGCTGATCGCCGACGCGGTGAAGCTGCTCCAGGTGGACACCGGGCTCGTCATCGAGTGCCTCGCCGAGCTGGCCGCCGAGCCGGAGGAGGGCGAGGACCCCGGCGTCGTACGCGAGAAGGTCCCCGACCCGCAGGGCGGCGACCCCGTCACCGCCGTCTACCTGGTCCCCTTCCACCGCGCCGAGCTGGCCCTGGCCGCCCAGCTGCTGCGCCTGCTGCGCACCGGCGAGGACCGGATGCCGGGGTTCGGGGACGTTGCCTGGGACAAGGCCCTGGGATGGCTGAAGGGCCGTACCGGCGCCGACCTCGCCCCCGAGCAGGAGGCGGCCGTCAAGCTGGCCCTCACCGAGAAGGTCGCCGTCCTCACCGGCGGGCCGGGCTGCGGCAAGTCCTTCACCGTCCGCTCCATCGTCGAGCTGGCCCGCGCGAAGAAGGCGAAGGTCGTACTCGCCGCGCCGACCGGGCGGGCCGCCAAGCGGCTGGCCGAGCTGACCGGAGCCGAGGCCTCCACCGTGCACCGCCTGCTGGAGCTCAAGCCCGGCGGCGACGCCGCCTACGACCGGGACCGGCCGCTCGACGCCGACCTCGTCGTCGTCGACGAGGCCTCCATGCTCGACCTGCTCCTCGCCAACAAGCTGGTCAAGGCCGTCGCCCCCGGCGCCCACCTGCTCTTCGTCGGGGACGTCGACCAGCTGCCCAGCGTGGGCGCGGGCGAGGTGCTGAGGGACCTGCTCGCCGACGGGAGCCCCGTGCCCGCCGTCCGGCTCACCCGGGTCTTCCGCCAGGCCCAGCAGTCGGGCGTCGTGACGAACGCGCACCGGATCAACGCGGGGCAGCACCCGCTCACCGACGGCATGAAGGACTTCTTCCTCTTCGTGGAGGACGAGACGGAGGAGGCGGGGCGCCTCACGGTGGACGTCGCCGCGCGGCGCATCCCCCAGAAGTTCGGACTGGACCCGCGCCGGGACGTGCAGGTCCTCGCCCCCATGCACCGGGGGCCCGCAGGCGCCGGCACGCTGAACGGGCTCCTCCAGCAGGCCGTCACACCGGGGCGCCCGGACGTGCCGGAGAAGCGGTTCGGCGGCCGGGTCTTCCGGGTCGGCGACAAGGTGACCCAGATCCGCAACAATTACGAGAAGGGCGAGAACGGCGTCTTCAACGGCACCGTGGGCGTCGTCACCTCGCTCGACCCGGTGGAGCAGCGCCTCACCGTGCTGACGGACGAGGACGAGGAGGTCCCGTACGAATTCGACGAGCTGGACGAACTGTCCCACGCCTACGCGGTGACCATCCACCGCTCCCAGGGCAGCGAGTACCCGGCGGTGGTGATCCCCGTGACGACCGGCGCCTGGATGATGCTCCAGCGGAATCTGCTGTACACGGCGGTCACCCGGGCCAAGCGGCTGGTCGTCCTCGTCGGCTCCCGCAGGGCGATCGGGCAGGCGGTGCGCACGGTGTCGGCGGGCAGGCGCTGCACGGCGCTCGACTTCCGGCTGACGGGCTCCCGAACCTGAAACCTTCCGGTAAACCTCTCGGCCGCTGTGAAAAAAAATGATCGATCAAACGAGTCGCAAAGGTCACAGAGCACTTCCGGAAGGGCGGAAGAGGGGGCAGGATGAGCAAGTTGGCGGCACTGAGTGCCGCCAATAGGCCCGATGGTCGACCCCGAGTGCACTCTCCTGAGCCAAGTGGGGGATGGTAGAGACAGTCAGGGCACCTCGAAGATGAGGCACTACGTCGGTGGTGAGGGAAGACGTGAGCGACAACTCAGTAGTACTGCGGTACGGCGATGACGAGTACACCTACCCGGTGATCGACAGCACCGTCGGCGACAAGGGCTTCGACATCGGGAAGCTCCGCGCCCAGACCGGTCTGGTGACGCTGGACAGCGGTTACGGCAACACCGCCGCCTACAAATCCGCCGTCACGTACCTGGACGGCGAGGCGGGCATCCTCCGGTACCGCGGCTACCCGATCGAGCAGCTGGCCGAGCGCTCCTCGTTCGTGGAGGTCGCCTACCTGCTGATCAACGGCGAGCTGCCGACCGTCGACGAGCTCGCCGCGTTCAAGAACGAGATCACGCAGCACACCCTGCTGCACGAGGACGTCAAGAACTTCTACAAGGGCTTCCCGCGCGACGCCCACCCGATGGCCATGCTGTCGTCGGTCGTCTCAGCGCTGTCGACGTTCTACCAGGACAGCCACAACCCGTTCGACGAGCGTCAGCGCAACCTCTCCACGATCCGGCTGCTCGCGAAGCTTCCGACGATCGCGGCCTACGCGTACAAGAAGTCGATCGGTCACCCGTTCGTCTACCCGCGCAACGACCTCGGCTACGTCGAGAACTTCCTGCGCATGACGTTCTCGGTGCCGGCGCAGGAGTACGAGCTCGACCCGACGGTCGTCGCCGCGCTGGACAAGCTGCTGATCCTGCACGCGGACCACGAGCAGAACTGCTCGACCTCCACGGTCCGCCTGGTCGGCTCCTCGCAGGCGAACATGTTCGCCTCGATCTCCGCCGGCATCAACGCGCTCTGGGGTCCGCTGCACGGCGGCGCCAACCAGTCGGTGCTGGAGATGCTGGAAGGCATCCGCGACGCCGGCGGCGACGTCGACTCCTTCATCCGCAAGGTGAAGAACAAGGAGGACGGCGTCCGCCTGATGGGCTTCGGCCACCGGGTCTACAAGAACTTCGACCCGCGCGCCAAGATCATCAAGGCCGCCGCGCACGACGTCCTCTCCGCGCTCGGCAAGTCCGACGAGCTGCTGGACATCGCGCTGAAGCTGGAGGAGCACGCGCTCTCCGACGACTACTTCGTCTCGCGCAGCCTCTACCCGAATGTCGACTTCTACACCGGCCTGATCTACCGGGCCATGGGCTTCCCGACCGAGATGTTCACGGTCCTGTTCGCGCTGGGCCGGCTGCCGGGCTGGATCGCCCAGTGGCACGAGATGATCAAGGAGCCGGGCTCCCGCATCGGCCGCCCGCGCCAGATCTACACGGGTGTCGTCGAGCGCGACTTCGTTCCCGTCGAGGAGCGCTGAGCCGCCAGGCACCCCCGCAGCGCATCCGAGGAGTCCCGTGCCGCCCCGAGCGGCACGGGACTCTTCCGTGCCGGTACGAGACATCCGCACCGGTGCGAGACAGCAGAAGGCGCCCTGGCGCCGGTCCCCCCACGGGCCGACGAACCAGGGCGCCTTCCCATGTCCCGGTGCGGATTCCCCCCACGGGATCCGGCCGGGCGTCTGTGAGGACAGCGCCTGAATCGCTGTACATCTGTCGTGCCAGTAGTGCCTGTCGTGCTGTTCGTGCGGTCTGCCGGGACAGCGCACGCCCGGGAGGGCCGCTCAAAGCTTCCCGGTGTACGTGTCCCGGCAACGCAGCTCTGGGAAAGTCCCCCAAGACACTCCCAGATGCCAGGTGGCGCCCCCCAAGACGCTGCCTGACATCGCCAACTTAGACCGTCGAACCCCTTGGATGGTTACGTTCACATCACTGTGATCTGCGTCTCTTGCATATGTCCGTTAGATGCGCAAGAGCCCCGATACGCCGAACGGGACCCAAGCGTAAGGAAGATGCGCGAGCCTTGTGAAGAGCTTATGTGAGGCGGGTGCCGGACTCCAGAGGCACTCCCCCTCTACCTGCGTGGAACGCGCGTTTCAGCGAAAGGCCCGCAGCCGGAGGCTGTTGGAGACGACGAACACCGAGGAGAAGGCCATCGCCGCCCCCGCGATCATCGGGTTCAGCATCCCGGCGGCGGCCAGCGGCAGCGCGGCCACGTTGTAGCCGAAGGCCCACACGAGGTTGCCCTTGATCGTGGAGAGGGTGCGCCGGGAGAGCCGGATCGCGTCCGCGGCCACCCGCAGGTCCCCGCGCACCAGCGTCAGGTCGCCCGCCTCGATCGCCGCGTCCGTCCCCGTGCCCATCGCCAGGCCCAGGTCGGCGGTGGCGAGCGCGGCGGCGTCGTTGACGCCGTCCCCGACCATGGCGACCGTGCGGCCCTCGGCCCGCAGCCGCTCAACCGCGGCGACCTTGTCCTCGGGCAGCACCTCGGCGATCACCTCGTCGATGCCGACGGCCCGCGCGACCGACTCGGCGACGCGCCGGTTGTCGCCGGTCAGCAGCACGGGGCGCAGGCCCAGCCGGCGCAGTTCGGCCACCGCCTCGGCGCTGGTCCCCCTGACCGCGTCCGCCACGGAGACGATCCCGCGCGCCTCGCCGTCCCATCCGACGACGACGGCCGTACGACCGTCCCTCTCGGCCTCGTCCCTGGCGCGGGACACCTCGGGCGGCAGAGCGTCGTAGAGGCGCCCCACGGCCACCTCACGGCCCTCCACGCGCCCGCGTACGCCCCGCCCGGGGAGGTTCGTGAAGCCCTCGACGCCGGGCAGGGGGCCGACCCTCCCCCACTCTCGGCTTCGCTCGAGCGGGGGGACCCCCATCTCGGCGCCGGCCGCGATCGCGCGGGCCACGGGGTGCTCGGAGGCGTGCTCGACGGCGCCCGCGAGCCGCAGCAGCTCCTCCTCGTCGGTGCCGTCGGCGGCGTACACCTCGTGCAGGGTCATGCGGCCCGTGGTGACGGTGCCGGTCTTGTCCAGGACGACCGTGTCGACGCGTCGCGTGGACTCCAGTACCTCGGGGCCCTTGATGAGGATGCCGAGCTGGGCGCCCCGGCCCGTGCCCACCATCAGCGCCGTCGGCGTGGCCAGACCCAGCGCGCACGGGCAGGCGATGATCAGTACGGCGACGGCGGCGGTGAAGGCGGCGACCGTGTCACCCGTGGCGCCCAGCCACCCGGCGAAGGTGGCGACCGCGATCAGCAGCACCACGGGCACGAAGATTCCGGAGACCCGGTCGGCGAGCCGCTGCACCTCGGCCTTGCCGCCCTGCGCGTCCTCGACCAGCCTCGCCATCCGGGCCAGCTGCGTGTCGGCGCCGATCCGGGTGGCCTCGACGACCAGCCGGCCCCCGGCGTTGACCGTGGCGCCGGTGACCGCGTCCCCGACGCCGACGTCCACCGGCACCGACTCGCCCGTCAGCAGCGAGGCGTCCACGGCCGAGGCACCCTCGACCACCGTCCCGTCGGTGGCGACCTTCTCGCCGGGCCGTACGACGAACCGGTCGCCCACCGCCAGCCGGGCCACCGGTATCCGCACCTCGCGCCCGTCCCGCAGCACCGCGACGTCCTTGGCGCCCAGCTCCATCAGCGCCCGCAGCGCGGCGCCGGCGCGACGCTTGGAACGGGCCTCCAGCCAGCGGCCGAGGAGGAGGAAGGCGGTGACCCCGGCGGCGGCCTCCAGATAGATCATGGAGGCGCCGTCCGCGCGCGAGACGGTGAGGTCGAAGCCGTGCCGCATGCCCGGCATGCCCGCGTCCCCGAAGAACAGCGCCCACAGCGACCAGCCGAACGCCGCGAGGGTGCCCAGCGAGACCAGGGTGTCCATGGTGGCCGCACCGTGCCGGACGTTCGTCCAGGCGGCGCGGTGGAAGGGCAGCCCGCCCCAGACGACGACGGGCGCCGCCAGGGTGAGTGAGAGCCACTGCCAGTTGTCGAACTGGAGCGCCGGGACCATCGCGAGCAGCACGACGGGCGCGGCGAGGAGGACGGAGACGACGAGGCGCTCGCGCAGGGCGGACAGCTCGGGGTCGTCGGTGTCCGCCCCACCGCCGCCCTCCGGGGACGGTGTCTCGTCGGTGGGCTCCGGCGGCGGCGCGGGCTCCTCGGCGGTGTATCCCGTCCTGACGACCGTGGCGATCAGGTCGGCGACCTCGGTGGTCGGCGGGTGGGTGATCCGGGCCTTCTCCGTGGCGTAGTTCACCGTGGCGGTGACGCCGTCCATGCGGTTGAGCTTCTTCTCGACGCGGGCCGCGCAGGAGGCGCAGGTCATCCCGCCGATGAGCAGCTCGACCCGGGCGAGGTCCGGCTCGGCGGCCGTGGGGGTGGTGCTGGTCATGGTCCGGGCTCCAGACGGGCCGGCCGGACCGCGCGCGGCCCGGCCGGCAAGGCGTGGGTGCTGCTGGGGCGCTGCGGCTCAGGCCCTGCCGACGAGCTCGAAGCCCGCCTCGTCCACGGCCGCGCGCACCGCCGCGTCGTCGAGGGGCGACTCGGAGACGACGGTGACCTCGCCGGTGGAGGCGACGGCCTGGACCGAGCCGACGCCCGCGATCTCGGAGATCTCGCCGGAGACGGCGCCCTCGCAGTGTCCGCAGCTCATTCCGCTCACCTTGTAGACGGTGGTGACGGAGCCCTGGGTGTCGGTCTGGGTGGTCATGTCGTTACTCCTCGTCGGGGCGTGCGTGGGCGGGGGTACCCGTGGTCCAGCGTGGACCACGTACCGTCCACTGTACCCCTAGGGGGTATGGGAGTGCGTCAGCCCGCCGGTCCGGGGGTGCCCGCGGTGGACGGCCCACTCGTGGTCGAGGACGGCCATCAGCACCTCGTCCACCCACGCGCCGTCCCGCCACTCCACCTCACGCCGCACTCCCTCCGTCACGAACCCGACCTTCTCGTAGACGCGCAGGGCTCGGTGGTTGTAGCCGTAGGCCTCCAGCCCGATCCGGTGCAGGCCGAGTTCCTCGAAGCCGTAGCCGACGATCAGCCGGGTCGCCTCGGTGCCGACGCCCCGGCCGCGTCCCCGCGCGCCTATCAGGGTGCGGAAGGTGCAGGAACGCTCCTCGGGCACCCACTCGTTGAGCACGACCTCACCGAGGAGTTCGCCGTCGGCGGGGTCGGTGACGGCGAGGTCGAGACGGTCGGGCCGCGCGCTTCGGGAGCCGTACCAGTCGCGCAGCACCTCCGGGGTGAGCTCATGCGTCGGCGAACCGGTGAAGCGCTGGACCTCGGAGTCGTTGATGATCTCCCACATGCGGTCGGCGTCGGCCTCGGTGAACGGTCGCAGTACGGTCCTGTCGCCGGTCAGGACGGGTTTCACGGAGAAGTCCATGTGCGGCACTGTGCCCCACGCGGCCGCGGGATACTAAACGGTTTTCCGACCGCCGCCCGGCCGTCGCGCGGTGGGGCGGCGGTCGTCCTACCGGTTCCGGTTGCGGGGGCGGGACGCGACCCAGGTCCGGACCGTGTCCGCGTACCAGTAGGGCTTTCCGCCCTCCACGTGGTCGGGCGGGGGCAGGAGCCCGTGCTTGCGGTACGACCGCACGGTGTCCGGTCGTACCCGGATGTGGGCCGCGATGTCCTGGTAGGACCAGAGCCTTCGGTCGGTCACGGTTGCACCTCCCTGCGCGCACCGCGGTGGCGGCCGGGGGCGGCCGCCGGGGGGAGCCGGACGCTGCGCTGGCGATCACCAAGCCTTGCCGGATGAACGACGTGCGGTGAGGGACGGTCAGGGGCCGTTCCGGGATGTGACGGAAGGCTCGCCTGCGCGTGACATGTGTGACGGAACGGTTGCTTTTGTGACATGAGCGGCCGACGTGAGCAGCCGACGTGAGCGGCCGACGTGAGGCGGTGCGCCGGGTGCCGGGGTGTGGCGCCACCCGGACGACGTCACCCACCACGTCATCCGAATGTCCGGACAAAACGTTGACAGGCCGCACGCGCGGGGCTAGAAACCGGGGGAGACGCAATGGCGGACCCGCGAAGGCGGGCCCGTGAGGGCGGGCACGAAGGGGAACGCGATGGCGCACGACCTGATCGCCGGGGAGCCGCAGTCCGCTCCCGCCGTCGCCGGTGGTTCCCCCATGAGACGCCTCCGGCGCGGGAAGGCCACTTCGCCCTGGCAGGAGCGAAGCACGAGCGCCGACTCCCCGCTCGCACCGGCTCCGCGCCGGAGGTTCCCGCGTCCCGCCGGGGCGCGGGCCCGCCCACACTCGCCCACGTGTCTACGCGGACGCCCAAACCGCATACACAGTGTCGGGCCCGCCCGCGGCGCCCGGCTGCTGGGATGGAGCCATGGCCGAGGCCGCGACCCGAACGTCGCCGGTCGCGGCCGGTGAGCAGGCCCCCACGGCACGTCTCGACCCGTCGCCGCCATCTGTGAAGGAGTTCTCGGTCATGACGAACATCGTCAACCACTGGATCGGCGGCAAGACCGCCGAAGGCGCCTCGGGAACGTACGGGCCGGTGACGAACCCGGCCACCGGCGCGGTCACCACGAAGGTCGCCTTCGCCTCCGTCGGCGAGGTGGACGCCGCGGTCGCCGCCGCCAAGGAGGCGTACCTGACCTGGGGTCAGTCCTCGCTGGCGCAGCGCACCTCCATCCTCTTCAGGTTCCGGGCGCTGCTGGACGCGCACCGCGACGAGGTCGCCGAACTGATCACCGCCGAGCACGGCAAGGTGCACTCCGACGCGCTCGGCGAGGTCGCGCGCGGCCTGGAGATCGTCGACCTGGCCTGCGGCATCAACGTGCAGCTCAAGGGCGAGCTGTCCACCGAGGTCGCCACCCGCGTGGACGTGGCCTCGATCCGGCAGCCGCTCGGCGTGGTCGCCGGGATCACGCCGTTCAACTTCCCGGCGATGGTGCCGTTGTGGATGTTCCCGATCGCCATCGCCTGCGGCAACACCTTCGTGCTCAAGCCGAGCGAGAAGGACCCGTCGGCCGCCGTGAAGGTCGCCGAGCTGCTCTCCGAGGCCGGACTGCCGGACGGCGTCTTCAACGTCGTACACGGTGACAAGGTGGCCGTCGACCGCCTCCTGGAGCACCCGGACGTCAAGGCGGTCTCCTTCGTCGGCTCCACCCCGATCGCCCGCTACATCCACACCACCGCCTCCGCGAACGGCAAGCGCGTCCAGGCGCTCGGCGGCGCCAAGAACCACATGCTGGTGCTGCCCGACGCCGACCTCGACGCGGCGGCCGACGCGGCCGTCAGCGCGGCCTACGGCTCGGCCGGCGAGCGCTGCATGGCGATCTCCGCGGTCGTCGCGGTCGGCGCCGTCGGCGACGAGCTGGTGGAGAAGATCCGCGAGCGCGCCGAGAAGATCAAGATCGGCCCCGGCGACGACCCGTCCTCCGAGATGGGCCCGCTGATCACCAAGGCGCACCGCGACAAGGTGGCGTCCTACGTCGAGGGCGCGGCGGCCGAGGGCTGCCAGGTCGTCCTGGACGGCACCGGCCACACGGTCGACGGCCACGAGGACGGCCACTGGATCGGCATCTCCCTGCTGGACCGGGTGCCGACCACGGCCAAGGCCTACCAGGACGAGATCTTCGGCCCGGTCCTGTGCGTGCTGCGCGCCGAGACGTACGAGGAGGGCGTGGCGCTCATCAACGCCTCACCCTTCGGCAACGGCACCGCGATCTTCACCCGGGACGGCGGCGCGGCCCGCCGCTTCCAACTGGAGATCGAGGCAGGCATGGTCGGCGTGAACGTGCCGATCCCGGTCCCCGTCGGCTACCACTCCTTCGGCGGCTGGAAGGACTCGCTCTTCGGCGACCACCACATCTACGGCAACGACGGCACGCACTTCTACACCCGCGGCAAGGTCGTCACCACCCGCTGGCCGGACCCGGCCGACGCCCCGGCGGGCGTGGACCTGGGCTTCCCGCGCAACCACTGAGGCGGCCCCGACGCCCCGGCCCGCCGAGCGCGCGGCGGACCGGGGCGCCGGCGGGTCACTGGCCGATCGCCGTGTCCCGCTCTTGTCTGACCTGGTCGGAGAGGTCGCCGGTCTGGTCGGCGGGCGGAGCAGTGATCTCCTCGGTGGCTCCGAACTTCACGAAGTCCATGTTCACGGTCATTCCGGCGCCGGTCTGCGAGATCCGCACCGGCAGGTCCTTGCCGTCGACCCAGATGTCGCAGGTCAGCTTCCCGCCGCTCGCCTCCAGGGCGGCGATGGCGGCCTTCTTCTCGGCCGCGGTGAAATCGGACTTCTCGATGTGCTCCGCGCCGACGCTGCCCCGGTAGTGGGTGGTCCTCTTGCCGAGGACGGTGTCCTCGCCAAGGTCCTCCACCTCCGTGGAGGCCGTCATGTAGCGCAGCGTCGCGGTGGGGTCGGCGTTGGCCGCCATGTTGTCGGCGCCCGCGTCGCCCACCACGGCGGCGACGTCGACGCGCATCCATTCCTTGCCCGCGATCGGGCCGCTCGGCTGGGGATCGACGTCGTAGTAGTAGGCGCCGTCGACCATGATGACCCGCGTCGTCGGGTCGTCCTGGACGGTGCTCATCCGCGCGGCGGCGGTGTCCATCTCGACGTCCATGGCCGCGCCGTCCCCCCAGGAGTACGTGCCGTCCATGGAGACCGGCTTGCCGCCGGTCGCGTCCAGCGTGGTCGTCGTCCTGACCTCGGCGGAGCCCAGCTCCTCGGTCCGGTCGGTGGCCCGGGTGAGGGCCGCCGTGATCATGTCCGTCTTGTCCACGGCCTGGTCGGTCGTCCCGGCCGCCTTCTCGGCCCCGCCCGAACCGCACGCCGTCGCCGCGACCATCGCCGCCGCCGTCAGCCCCACCCAGGCCGCGGTGTACTTCAGCTTCATGAGTCCCCACCCCGTCGCCGTGTTCCTCTGATTCGCCTGTGTCCCGGACTCTATCGGGCCCCACCGACAGCGTCCGGACACCGGAAAGCCGGCACTTTTTTTGCCCCGCTCCCTACGGTTCCCGTACGCCTCAAAGAGGCTCTGCCGGACGGAACCTGATGCGGTTTCCGCAAGTCGTGCCGCGATATGCCAACGGATTCCGTAGGTAAACACCCATTGACGCGCTGGTTTTCGTCGGTATTCCATCTGGCGTCGGGAGCAGACGAGAACCACGTACGACCAAGCCGCCGGAGGCGATAGCGCTCCCGTTCGAACCACGCCGCACGAGTCGATCGGAACCGCTCCATGACCGACACGCTCCGCCCCACCGAGACCGCCGCAGCGGCGCCCCCGGACCACCCGGTCGATCCGGACCACCCCGTCCGCCCGGGTGCTCCGGACCACCTCGTCCGCCCGGGTGCTCCGGACCACCCGGGGCTTCCGGAGTCCCGGACGCTCAAGCGTTCCATCGGGGTAGTCGGCGGCACTCTCCTGACGCTCTCGTGCGTGACCCCCGCCTCCACGCTGTTCGTGGTCGTCCCCGACCTGTTCGGCTCGCTCGGCACCGCCACCGCCCTGACCATCGCCATCGGCTCCCTGCTCTGTGTCGCCGTGGCGTTCTGCTACTCGGAGCTGGGCACCCTCGTCCCCAGCGCGGGCGGCGAGTACGCCATGGTGTCGACGATGGCCGGGCGGCTCGCGGGCTGGCTGGTCTTCGTGCTGTCCCTGCTGGTCGTCATGATCGTGCCGCCGGTGATCGCGATGGGCACCGCCGACTACCTCGCCCCGGTCGTGCGCCTCGACCCGTCCCTGGCGGGCGCCGGCGTCATGCTGCTCGCCACCCTCGCGGGCCTGCTCGACCTGCGCGCCAACGCCTGGATCACCGGCGTCTTCCTGGTCCTGGAGGTCATCGCCGCGGCCGTCGTCGCCGTGCTGGGCTTCGCCCACGCCGAGCGCGGCCCCGGCAGCCTCGCCTCCATGGAGGTGACCGGTACGGACGGCGGCACGGACCCCGTGACGGCCATGCTGGTCGTCTCCGGGCTCGCCATCGCCCTGTTCATCACCCAGGGCTTCTCCACCGCCGTCTACCTCTCCGAGGAGCTGGAGAACCCGCGCCGCAACGTCGCCCGTACGGTCCTCGCCACCCTCGGCATCTCCACCGTGATCATCCTGGTCCCGGTCGTCGCCATCACCCTGGGCGCCTTTGACCTCGCGGAGCTGACCGGCGGCGACATCGGCGCCATGGTCACCGCCTGGTCCAACTCCGCCGTCGGTACCTTCGTCAGCCTCTGCGTGGCCCTCGCCATCGTCAACGCCGGCATCGTCATGGTCATCCAGAACTCGCGCGTCCTGTTCGCCTCCGCCCGCGACAAGGCCTGGCCCGCCCCGGTGAACGGCCTCTTCGCCAGGCTCGGCCGGTTCGGCTCCCCCTGGGTCGCCACCCTCGCCGTGGGCGTGCCCGGCGCGGTGCTGTGCTTCGTCGACCTGGACACCCTGTACGGCGTCACGGGAGTCTCCGTCACCGGCATGTACCTGCTCGTCGCGGTCGCCGCCCTGCTCGCCCGGCGCGGTTCCCACCGGCACGCGCACGCGTGGCGCATGCCCCTGTGGCCCGCGGTGCCGGTCCTGCTGATCGCGGTCCTCGCCTACATCCTGACCCGGCAGGAGACGAGCCACCTGCTGTGGACCGGCGGCATCACCGCGTTCGCCACCCTGTACTGGGCCCTGTACCTGCGCCCCCGCCGTGACACGCGCTGGCTGGTGACCGTACCGGAGGACGCCCAGGACGCCCAGGACGCCCCGGAGGACGCCCGGAAGGGCGACGCCCAGGCGCCCGCCCGGCCGTGACCCGCCCTACCGCGCCCGTGGTACGCGGCGACGGCGCCGTACTTCCGTGGGAGGGGCGGAGGTTCAGCCCCGGGGCTGCCCCCGCTGTCGGCGGCGGCCCGTACCGTTGACGCATGGATCTTCGACTGCCCCGCGCGCGAGGACTGCTTCGGGGGCCGCGGCGGATACTCTCCGCCGCGGCCGTCGTCGTACTCGCCGGCGCCGGGACATGGACGGCCGTCGCCGGCGACGACCCGCCCCCGGTGCACCGCGCCGACCGGATCATGGCCGTGGGTGACGGGGTGCGCCTGGACACCTCCTACTTCACGGCGGGTTCCGGCGACCGCCGCCCGGCCGTCCTGCTCGCGCACGGCTTCGGCGGCAGCAAGGCCGACGTACGGGAGCAGGCCGAGGACCTCGCCCGGGACGGGTACGCGGTGCTGACCTGGTCGGCGCGCGGCTTCGGCAAGTCCACGGGGAAGATCGGGCTGAACGCCCCGGACGGCGAGGTCGCCGACGTGTCCCGGCTGATCGACTGGCTGGCGGAGCGGCCCGAGATCCGGCTGGACGAGAAGGGCGACCCGCGCGTGGGCATGGCCGGCGCCTCCTACGGCGGCGCGGTCGCGCTGCTGGCCGCCGGGCACGACCAGCGGGTCGACGCGATCGCCCCCGCCATCACGTACTGGAACCTCTCGGACGCCCTCTTCCCGAACGGCGTCCTCAAGAAGCTGTGGGCCGGCATCTTCGTCAACCTGGGCGGCGGCTGCGAGCGGTTCGAGGACCAACTCTGCCGCATGTACCAGCGGGTCGCCGAGTCCGGGAAGCCGGACGCCGAGGCCGCGGAACTCCTCGGCCGGCGCAGCCCGCAGGCCGTCGGCGACCGTATCTCCGTCCCCACACTGCTGACGCAGGGCCAGACCGACTCCCTCTTCCCGCTCGACCACGCCGACCGGGCCGCGCGGGCGATCCGAGCCAACGGCGCCCCGGTGGCCGTCGACTGGATCGCGGGCGGCCATGACGGCGGTGACCTCGAGACGGACCGGACCCAGGCCCGCGTCGGGGCGTGGTTCGACCGCTACCTGAAGGACGACGAATCGGCCGGCACCGGCCCCGACTTCCGCGTCAGCCGCACCCTCGGCACCGGAAGCGGCGACGGCGAGCCCCGCCTGGAGGGCGTCGGCGCCGACTCCTACCCCGGCCTGGAGAGCGAGCCGCGCGCCATCGAACTGCGCGGACGCGAGCAGAGCTTCGACAACCCGGCCGGCGCCAGTCCGCCCGCCGTCTCCGCGCTGCCCGGTATCGGCGGCTCGGGCGGACTCTCCCAGCTCTCCTCGCTCGGCATCGGCGTCTCCCTCGAATTCCCCGGCCAGCACGCCGCCTTCGAGTCGGCACCCGTCCGGGAGGACCTCCGCGTCACCGGCTCACCGACCGCGACCGTCCACGTGAAGTCCACCGAGGACGACGCCGTGCTCTTCGCCAAGGTGTACGACGTCGGCCCCGGCGGCACCCAGCCGGTCCTCCCCTCCCAACTCGTCACGCCCGTCCGGGTCGCGGACATCGGGAGCGGCGGCAAGGACGTGAAGATCACCCTTCCGGCCATCGACCACGAGGTGGAGCGCGGCCACCGGCTGCGCCTGGTCCTGTCCTCCACCGACCTCGGCTACGCCTCCCCGGCCGCCCCCGCCACGTACACCGTCTCCCTCAAGGGCGACCTGCGGGTGCCGACGGCCCTCGGCGACACCGGCCCGACGGCCGGACTGCCCGCCTGGGTCTGGTGGGCACCCCTCGCGGGAGCGGCGGTGGCCGCGGCCCTGCTGCTGACCGCCCGCCGCCGCACCACCGCGCCGCCCCCCGACCCGGCGCTGGCCGGCGTACCGCTCCAGATCACGGACCTGACCAAGCGGTACGCCAGGTCCACCGACCGCTACGCCGTCCGGGACCTGTCCTTGAGGGTGGAGCAGGGCCAGGTCCTGGGCCTGCTCGGGCCGAACGGCGCGGGCAAGACCACGACCCTGCGCATGCTGATGGGCCTGATCACACCCGACGGCGGCGAGATCCGCGTCTTCGGCCACGCCATCGCGCCCGGCGCCCCGGTGCTCTCCCGGGTCGGCGCCTTCGTCGAGGGCGCGGGCTTCCTGCCGCACCTGTCCGGCCGCGAGAACCTGGAGCTGTACTGGCGGGCCACCGGCCGCCCGCCCGGGGACGCCCACCTCGACGAGGCCCTGGAGATCGCCGGCCTCGGTGAGGCGCTCGCCCGCGCGGTGCGCACCTACTCCCAGGGCATGCGCCAGCGCCTCGCCATCGCCCAGGCCATGCTGGGCCTGCCCGACCTGCTGATCCTGGACGAGCCGACCAACGGCCTGGACCCGCCGCAGATCCGCGAGATGCGCGAGGTGATGATCCGGTACGCGGCGGCCGGCCGCACGGTGATCGTCTCCAGCCACCTGCTGGCCGAGGTCGAGCAGACCTGTACCCACCTGGTGGTCATGGACCACGGCCGACTGGTGCAGGCCGGCCCGGTCGGCGAGATCGTCGGCTCCGGCGACACCCTGCTGGTGGGCACCCCCGAGCCCGTGGACGCGCCGCTCGTCGAGAAGGTCGCCGCCCTGCCGGGCGTCGCCTCGGCGACCGCCACCGACACAGGCCTGCTGGTCCGGCTCGACGCCGGGGGAACGGCCAGGGACCTGATCGCCGAACTCGTACGCCTGGACGTGCCCGTGGAGTCGGTGGGCCCCCACCGGCGCCTCGAGGACGCCTTCCTCACCCTGATCGGAGAGCCGGCATGAGCAAGTTGGCCGAACGCGCCGCGCCCGCCGGCTCCCACGAGGTCGCCGAGGGCTACCGCGCGGGCCGTACGCTGCCCGTCCGGGTCGAGCTGGTCCGGCAGTTGAAGCGGCGGCGCACGCTCGTCATGGGCGGCATCCTGTTCGCCCTGCCGTTCGTGCTGCTCGTCGCCTTCCGGATCGGCGGCGAGCCGGACGGTGCGGGCAACCAGGTCAGCCTGATGGACTCGGCCACCGCGTCGGGGGCGAACTTCGCCGCGGTGAACCTCTTCGCCTCCGCGGGGTTCCTCCTCGTCGTGCCCGTCGCCCTGTTCTTCGGGGACACGGTCGCCTCGGAGGCGAGCTGGTCGTCCCTGCGCTATCTGCTCGCGGCGCCGGTGCCCCGCGCGCGCCTGCTCTGGTCCAAGCTGGTCGTCGCCCTCGCCCTCAGCCTCGCCGCGATCGTCCTGCTGCCGCTGGTCGCGCTCGCCGTCGGCACGGTCGCCTACGGCTGGGGGCCGCTGGAACTGCCCACCGGCGGCAGCCTGTCCGGCGGCGTCGCGGCCGAGCGCCTGGCCATCACGGTGGCGTACGTCTTCGTCTCGCAACTGGTCACCGCCGCCCTGGCGTTCTGGATCTCCACCAAGACGGACGCCCCGCTCGGCGCGGTCGGCGGCGCGGTCGGCCTGACCATCATCGGCAACGTCCTGGACGAGGTGACCGCCCTCGGCGACTGGCGCGACTTCCTGCCCGCGCACTGGCAGTACGCCTGGCTCGACACCGTCCGCCCCGAGCTGGACTGGACCCGCCTGATCCAGGGCACGTCGCTGTCGGTGACGTACGCGCTGGTGCTGTTCGCCCTGGCCTTCCGGGGGTTCGCCCGCAAGGACGTGGTGTCCTAGGCAGCCCTGAGGCCTGGGGCCGGGGGCTTGAGACCTGGGGCCCCGGGCCCTCGGGATCCCGGGCCCTCGGGGCCCCGGCCTCCGGGCCCCCGGGACTTCGGCCAGGTCACCGGAGGGTCACCCACCGGTCTCGGCGGCCCGTCGCCGTGCCCACTTCGAGACGCACCCGTGACGCCCCGTGCCGCACGTTCCGCCCCACCGCGCCGTCACAGTCACGTACACCGGCGTCAACGGAACCAGGGGGCACGGAAGATGAAGCGGTACCGGACACGAAGGCCGGTCGGCGTGCTGCTCGCGCTCACGGCGGCGGGCGGCCTGCTGCTCACCGGCTGCGACAGCGGGGGCGTCGCGGACCACGGGGCGAAGGACGCCGCGTCCGACTCCCGGGGCGGCTCGGCCCCGCTCCCGGCGCCCGGCCGCCCCCGCGGCCAGGGCGAACAGCGCTACGACGGCGGCACGAGCACCGGTGGGACGAGGGAGCCGGGGGAGACCGGGGACTCCCGCGATGTCGCCCCCGCCCCCGACCACCTCTCCACCTTCGCCCTCGACGTCGACACCGCCTCCTACGGCTACGCCCGCCGCACCCTCTCCGACGGCCGGCTGCCCGACCCCTCGACGGTCCGGCCCGAGGAGTTCGTCAACAGCTTCCGCCAGGACTACGACCGCCCCGACGGCGACGGCTTCACGGTGACCGTGGACGGCGCCCGCACCGACGAGGACGACTGGTCGCTGGTCCGCGTCGGCCTGGCCACGCGGGGTGCCGATCAGGAGGACGAACGCCCGCCCGCCGCCCTGACGTTCGTCATCGACGTCTCCGGGTCCATGGACGAACCCGGCCGGCTCGACCTCGCCAGGGAGTCCCTCGGCACGATGACCGACGAGCTCCGTGACGACGACTCGGTCGCGCTCGTCACCTTCAGCGACGAGGCCGAGACCGTGCTGCCCATGACCCGGCTCGGCGAGGGCCGCGGCCGCGGCCGCGTCCACGACGCGATCGACAGCCTGGAGCCGGCCGAGTCGACCAACCTCGGCGCGGGCGTCGAGACCGGCTACGCCACCGCCGTCGAGGGCCGCCGCGAAGGCGCCACCAACCGCGTCGTCCTCGTCTCCGACGCCCTCGCCAACACCGGCGACACCGACGCGGACGCCATCCTCGAACGCGTCGCGGACGCCCGTCGCGAGCACGGCGTCACCCTCTTCGGCGTCGGCGTCGGCAGCGACTACGGCGACGCCCTGATGGAACGCCTCGCCGACAAGGGCGACGGCCACACCACGTACGTGTCGACCACCGAGGACGCCCGCGAGGTCTTCTGCGAGCAGCTCCCGCGCCACATCGAGCTGACCGCCCGCGACGCCAAGGCGCAGGTCGCCTTCGATCCGGAGACGGTCGCCGAGTTCCGCCTCGTCGGCTACGACAACCGCCGGGTCGCCGACGACGACTTCCGCGACGACCGCGTCGACGGCGGCGAGGTCGGCCCCGGCCACACCGTCACCGCCCTGTACGCCGTCCGCGTCCGGCCCGGCGCCGACGGCCACCTCGCCACGGCCACCGTCCGCTGGCTCGACCCCCGCACCCGGGCCCCGCACGAGGAGTCCGGCGACGTGGAGACCGACGCCCTCGGCGACTCCGTCTGGGACGCGGACCACGGCCTGCGCGTCACGGCGACCGCCGCCTACTTCGCCGACGCGCTGCGCTCCTCGACCGGTGACGCCCACGAAGGCCACGGCGACTACGGCGACCAGGGCCGCTACGGCGACCAGGGCCGCTACGGCGACCAGGGCCGCTACGGCTCCCTGCCGGGGGCGCCCGGCCTCGGTGAACTCGCCGAGCGCGCCGACGCCCTGGCCGGCCGGACGAAGGACGAGGACGTACGGGGGCTGGCCGAGGCGATCGGCACGGCGAACCGGCTGACCTGAGCGCCGTATCGCGGGCGGACCATTGACCTGTGCCTACTCTCAAGTAAGTTTACTCAAGAGTAAGTAAACGTCGACGCACGCGACAGAACGTCACTCCGATCCGCGACCGGGAGCCGTCATGGGCGTACGCAAGGAACTGAAACGGGCGAGGAAGCGCGGCGACCTGGCCTCCCGGGCGAGGACCGAGACCGTCGAGGACGAGCACGGCGCCGTCCGCGAGGCCCGCACCGCGCCCCTCGCACCCCGCCCCACCACGGGCAGCACCGCCGACATCCCGTTCACCAACGCGGCCGAGGCCCCCGACGCGGTGGTCCTGCGCCGCGAGGTGAAAGGGGTTTGGCAGCCCGTCACGGCCGCGGAGTTCGCCCGTGAGGTGACCGCCGTGGCGAAGGGCCTGATCTCCGCCGGGCTGGAACCCGGCGGACGGGTCGCCGTCATGTCCCGCACCCGCTACGAGTGGACGGTCCTGGACTTCGCGATCTGGGCGGCCGGCGGCCAGACCGTCCCCGTCTACGCCACCTCCTCCGCCGACCAGGTCGAGTGGATCGTCCGCGACTCAGGCGCCCGCCACGTCGTCACCGAGACCGCCGCCGACACCGCCACCGTCCTGGCGGGCACCGCCGGCCACCCCGAGCGACCGCGCGCCTGGGAACTCGACGACGGCGCGCTCACCGACCTCACCGCCCTCGGCCTGGGCGTGAGCGACGAGGAGGTCACCAAGCGCCGCACCGCCCTCACCCCCGACACGGTCGCGACGCTCTGCTACACCTCCGGCACCACCGGACGCCCCAAGGGCTGCGTCCTCACCCACGCCAACCTGCACGCCGAGGCCGCCAACACGGTCGAGCTGCTGCACCCGATCTTCAAGGAGGCCACCGGCCAGGCCGCCTCGACCCTCCTCTTCCTCCCGCTCGCCCACATCCTCGGCCGCACGATCCAGATCGCCTGCCTGCTGGCCCGCATCGAGATCGGCCACTTCCCGAGCATCAAGCCGGACGAACTCCGCCCGGCGCTGAAGACGTTCCGCCCGACCTTCCTGGTCGGCGTCCCCTACCTCTTCGAGAAGATCCACGACACGGGCCGGGCGACCGCCGAGAAGATCGGCCGCGGCGCCTCCTTCGAGCGGGCCCACCGCCTCGCCGTCCGCTTCGGCGCCGCGCACCTGGAGCGGTTCCTCGGCCGCGGCAGGGGCCCCGGACCCGTCCTGTGGGCCGGCTGGGCCCTGTACGACCTGCTGGTCTACCGCCGGGTCCGGGACGAGCTCGGCGGCCGGATGCGCTACGCCATCAGCGGCGGCTCCCCGCTCGGGAGCGACCTCAACCTGTTCTTCTACGCCGCCGGAATCATGGTCTACGAGGGCTACGGCCTGACCGAGACCACCGCCGCCGCCACCATCGTGCCGCCTCTGGGGCCCCGCCCCGGCACCGTCGGCACCCCGGTCCCCGGCACCGCCGTGCGCATCGCCGACGACGGCGAGGTGCTCGTCAAGGGCGGGATCGTCTTCGGGGCCTACCGGAACAACCCGGAGGCCACCGACGCGGCCCTCACCGACGGCTGGTTCGCCACCGGCGACCTCGGCTCCCTCGACGCCGACGGCTACCTCACCATCACCGGCCGCAAGAAGGACCTCCTGGTCACCTCCGGCGGCAAGAACGTCTCCCCGGCCGTCCTGGAGGACCGCCTGCGCAGCCGCCCGCCCGTCGCCCAGTGCCTCGTCGTCGGCGACAACCGCCCCTTCGTCGCCGCCCTGATCACCCTCGACCCGGACGCCGTCGCCCACTGGCTGTCGGTCCGGGGGCTGCCCGCCGGCACCCCGATGTCCGAGGTCGTACGGGACGAGCGGATGCGCGCCGACGTCCAGAAGGCCGTCGACCACGCCAACGCGGCCGTCTCACGGGCCGAGTCGATCCGCGCCTTCCGGCTGGTGGAGGGCGAGTTCACCGAGGAGAACGGGCTGCTGACCCCGTCGCTCAAGGTGAAGCGGCACGCGGCGGTGGCGGCGTACGCGGACGAGATCGAGGCGCTGTACGCGCCGGGCCGCTGACCGGGGCGGGCCGTCGACCGGGGCGCGCCGTACGGCCCCGACAGGGTGACAGGCGCGGTCACATCGCACCATGAGGCATTCGAGTGAATTCGCCGGAGTTCGGCGTTTCGTCGTTTCTCCGGTGGTCTATTCCTCGTTGGAAGGCTGCAGGTCATGGTGCGAGCCGTCAAGACTGTGCTCGCGCGGTTTCTGCCGTCATTCAGGCATGGCCGCAAGGAAGGGAAAGTTCATGAGGAAGAGCGCTGCTGTCGTCGCGAGCGCGTTCATGGCCCTCGGCATGGCCACCCCGGCCTTCGCCGACTCGGGTGCCGAGGCCGCCGCGATCGGCTCCCCGGGAGTCCTGTCCGGCAACGTGGTCCAGGTCCCCGTACACATTCCCGTCAACGTGTGCGGCAACAGCATCAACGTCGTGGGTCTGCTGAACGAGGCGGCCGACAACAAGTGCGTGAACGACTGAGGTCGTACTCGCACCAGCCGACCGGCTGCGTCACCGCCGGCCCTGGCCAACTCGGTTGGTCCGGGGTCGGCTTTTCCTCCTTCTGCGCAGTCGTCGTGCAGCCCATCCTTCAGTCATCTCTTCTAGTAGGAAGACAACCAGAGTGCGACAGACCTTGAACAGGGGGATGGTCGCGGCTGCCGCCGCGACGGGCATCCTTACCCTGTGCGGCAGCCCCGCCCTTGCCGACTCGTACGCGGACGCGGTCGCCAAGAACTCGCCGGGCGTCGCGTCCGGCAACACCGTTCAGGCCCCCGTCCACGTGCCGGTGAACGTCTGCGGCAACAGCGCCAACGTGGTCGGCGCGCTCAACCCGGCCGCCGGCAACGAGTGCGCGAACCAGTCGGAGGAGCAGGCCGAGGGATCCAAGTCCCACGACAAGTCCCACGACGAGTCCCACGACGACGGCTCGGGCTACGGCTCGGACGAGGACGGCGGCTACGGCGGGGGATACGGCGACGACGCCGAGGACCCGTCCGGTGCCTACGCCAGCGGTGAAGCCGTGGGCTCACCCGGCGTCGCCTCCGGCAACAACGTCCAGGTGCCGGTCGACGTGCCGGTGAACGTCTGCGGCAACAGCGTCGACGTGGTCGGCGCGCTCAACCCCGCCTACGGCAACGACTGCGAGACGGAGAACACGCCGGGCGGCTACGGCGACGACGAGGAGAAGCCGCCGCCCGCCGAGGAGGAGAAGCCCCCGCCCGCCGAGGAGGAGAAGCCCCCGCCGCCCGACGACGAGGACAAGCACTCGCCGCCCGCCGACGAGGAGTGGACCCCGCCGACCCCGGACGCCGAGCAGCCGCCCGTCCTGGCGGAGACCGGCGACGAGGTCACGGTGGGTGCCGCGGCCGCCGGCACCGCGCTGCTCGCCGGAGGCCTGATCCTGTACCGCCGAGGCCGGGCCGCCTCCCGCCGCTGACGCGCCCTCGCCGCCCCCAGCGCCCCCGGCCGACCTCTTGCGGTCTGCCGGGGGCGTCGGCGTGCCCGGTACATCCGGGCGGGGCGCCGGTCAGTGGCTGCCCGCCCTCTCGTCGTCCGGGCGGTCGGCACGGCCGGAGCGGTCGGCACGGTCCGTGGCGGGAGCGGTCGCCTGGCGGACCACGCGGGCGCGGGCCGGTCCCCCGGAGTCCGGCCGGTCGGTCCTCCGCCGCAGGCGGTGCGGGCCGCGTGTGCCGTGCGGGCCGTGCGAGCGCCACAGGCACCGCAGGCGGTGCAGCAGCCGGTTGGCCACATGCCGCCCCCACAGGGTCCACAGGGCGCGGCCGGGAGCCCGGTCGTCCGAGGCGTGCCAGGCCAGCTCGCGCCCGCCGGGGGCCGGACGCAGGGCGCTCAGCGGCGCGTAGTTCTCCACCACGAACATCCGCCCCGGCCGCGGCGCCCCCTCCGGCAGCGGCCGGTCGGTCAGGTCCAGGTGCAGGGCGCGTACGACGTCCAGCCCGGCGGTGTCGGTGAAGAGCCGGAACTGGGCGCCGGGACGCGGGTTGAAGTCGAGCAGGTGATAGCGGCCCGTCGTACCGCAGCGACGGAAGTCGAGGTCGAAGATGCCCCGGTAGCCCAGCTCTTCGGCGATCCGCTCGGCGAGCGCCCGCACCGGAGGGTTCGGTGTCCAGCGGCCGGCCGCCGTCAGACCGGCGCCACGCGGCCTGGCGCGCGTCTTACGACCGGCGCCGCCCGCCCGGACCGTGCCCGAGCGGTCGGCGTATCCGTGGAAGAACCAGTCGCGGTCCGGCCCCGGCGGCAGGAACGCCTGGAGCAGCAGCCGGCTGCCGGCCTCCTCGGCCCGCCGGTACAGTTCCCCGGCGTCCTGCGCGGAGTGCACCAGCACGGTGCTGCGCAGTCCGCTGCCCGGGGGCACCAGCCAGGGCCGGCTCCACTTGGCCACCACCGGCAGTCCCAGCCGCCGGGCGGCGCGGGCGGCCTCGGCCGGACCGTCCGGGACCAGGGTCTCGGGGTGCGGGATGTCCAGGGACGCGCACACGCCGGCCAGTTCCGCCTTGTCGGCCACGCGCTCGGGCAGTCCGAACGGCAGGTCGGGCAGCAGGAACAAGGGGGCCAGCTCCCCGCGCGTCCGCCCCACCGCGACCGCGCTCGCGTCGTCCATGGGGATCAGTACGGCGGGGCGTGCGATCCGCGCGGCGACGCGGCGCAGGACCACCGTGATGTCGGCGGGCGACGCGCCGGGCGGCGGGGGAGTGTGCAGCCGGCTGACGTACCGGGAGAAGCGGACCGGGCTGTGCGCGCAGTCGGCGACCACGTGCACGTCCGTTCCCGCGCGGCCGAGCGAACGCACGGCACCCAGCGTTCCGTGGTGAAAGGGATTCCGGTCGATCCGCAGCAGTACGGCGGGGACTCGGGTGTCGAACAGCGACACGGGATTCTCTCTTCCAATGGGATTCAGGTCACCGGAGCGGGCGATCAGCGCACTCGAAAGCCGTAGCGGCGGTGGCGTGATGGCATTTCATATGACTGAGTGTCAGTAGCTAATCGGCGAGGAAAGAGGAAAGAGGCCGGCATGGTCGTACGGCAGTCCTGCGTAGCGGCGGCGGCGATCGCGGTGGCCGCGTTCCTGGCCGCCGGTCCCGGTGTCGCCGTCGGTGAACCGGGCACCACCCCGACACCCCCGGCGTCCCCGGCACCTCCGCCCGCCCCCGGCGCCCCGCCGGGCGCCGCCGCGGGAGCGGCCCCGGCCCCGGGAACGGCGCCGGGAGCCGCCGTGGGGTCCACCCCCGCGTTCGGCGCGTACCTGGACTACGGCACCCGCGGCGTGGCCCGGATGGCGCAGCTCAGCCACTGGCTGGGCGGCGCCGACCTGCGCGTGGGCCACACCTACCTGCCCGGTGACCGCTGGAGCAACATCGAGGGCGCCCCCGGTTTCCTCGACGTGTGGGCCGACTGGCGCACCAGCGAGCCCGACCGGATGCTCGTCCTCAACGTGCCCATGATGGAGCGCAACGAGAAGGGCGTCGACGACGACGAGGTGCGCGAGCTGCTGCGTCAGGGCGCCGCCGGACGCTTCGATCACCACTTCAGGGCCCTCGCCGAACGGCTGGTCGAACTGAAAGTGCCGGACACGGTCCTGGTCCTCGGCTGGGAGATGAACGGCGTCACGTACACCCATCGCTGCGGGCCGGACCCGGAGGCCTGGAAGACGTACTGGAACAGGATCGTCACCACCATGCGCGCGGTGCCCGGTCAGAAGTTCCGGTTCGACTTCACCCCGAGTCGCGGCCGGGACGCCGTTCCCTGGACGCGGTGTTATCCGGGGGACGCCACGGTCGACATCATCGGCATGGATTCGTACGACCAGCCACGCGGAATGTCCTTCGACGAACAGGTGAGGGAACCGTACGGACTCCAGGCGCACGTGGATTTCGCCAAGGCCCACGGAAAGCCCATCTCCTATCCGGAATGGGGTCTCTTCCGCAATGGCGACAACGCCGAGTACATGCGGCGCATGCTCGCCTGGATGGACGAGCACAAACCCGTGTACAACACGGTCACCGACTACTGCCCGCACGGCGTGTGGCAGTGCGACGACAACCCCCGGTCCACGGCGGTCTACCGGTCCGTACTGTTCGGCCGCACCGACGAGCCGGACCCGGCGGCGACCGGAAAGCCGGCCACGCCCACCGTGCCCACCGCCCCGCCCGTGCCCACCGCCCCGGCCGTGTCCGCGGTACCGGCCACCGCGACCGAGCCGTCGGCCGACTGCTCGCCGCTGGAGCTCGGCGACTGGGTCGAGTACTGGCTCGGCGGGAAGCTCTGCATGCGCCTCGACTGGTTCTCGCGCGGCGAGTAGCGGCTCGCGGCGACGACGGCGGTGGCCGGGGCGGCGGGGCCGGTCAGGTCCCGCCACCGTCGGGCTCCTTCCGTTCCTCCCGGCGATGCAGCAGCTCCTTGCCCCGCCGGCGCGCGGCGACGTCGCACAGGGCCGCCGCCAGCAGCGGGGCCGTGCGACGGCGGGCCAGCAGCAACCGCTGGTTCCGGGCCGGCTCCGGACGCCAGTGGTGCTTGTACGGCTCGTTGCCCCGCAGCAGGCTCAGCGTGCCGCGCTCCGGGGCGCGGGCGTGCTCCGCGCACGCGGCCAGCAGCATCACCGCCACGTCCGCCTTGCGCTCCCGCAGCCGGGGATGGGCGCCGTACAGGTAGCCGCCCGCCAGCCGCCGCGACAGCAGCGTCACGTCCACGGCCACCACCTCGTCGTCCATCCGGAACTCGGTCACCACCGCGTCCCCGGAACGCACCATCGGCCCCACCGCCCGCACCAGGTGCTCGCGGAACCGGGGACGCAGATGCTCACCGGTCACCTTCCGCCCCTGCCACTGCAGCCGGTGCAGCTCCAGCAGCCGGCTCAGCGCCGCGTCCACCTCACCGGGAAGGACGGCCCGGCTCCCGACCCCGAGCGCCTCCAGCCTGCGCAGCTTGGCGCGCACCCGCTGCTGGGCCTTGGCCGAGGGCAGCCGGGCGACCAGCTCCTCCATGGGGGCCGCGGGCAGCTCCAGACAGAGGGACCCCGGTACCCGGTGCCGGGGTCCGCGCCAGTGGTCGTAGACGCGTTCGGCGGCGGCGCCGGGCCGTACCTCGCGCAGGTCGATCAGCGCGGTACGGGCCGCCGCCGACAGGCCCTCGGTGAGCGCGGCCACCGCGTCCTGGCCGCGCTCGTCGTCCAGCAGGACGTCCCCGTAGTCGGAGATCGCCCCGCCCAGCGGCACCAGCGCCGGCACCGGACACCGTACGAGCGTCAGGGGCGCGGCGGCGACCAGTTCGCGGCCGTCGCGGGCCAGCAGCAGCCGCAGCCGGCCGCGCCCGCCGTACGACCGCCACCACGAGTGCAGCCAGGCGTGGCTCTGGAACGGGGTCGCGGCGGCGCACCGGCGGTACAGCCGCCCCCACTCGGGGGCCAGCTCGGCGAAGCCGCGCTCGTCGGTGACCAGCTCGGTCGTGTACGTCGCCGGGGGCGGGACCGGGGACGACGGCGGGTGCGCGCCCGGATACGGCGTCGGACGCGGCATCGGGTACGTGGTCGAAGACGTCGCCGGGGACGCCGGCGGGTACGTCACAGCTGTCCGCGGACGTCGGCCGCCGAGGCGGGGCCCGGTACGGCGGCCGGTCCCGCCGCCGCGCGGCCGGGCTCCCGCGCGGACCGGCGCGGCCGGACCAGCAGCGCCAGCCCGCCGAGCAGACCGCCCGCGCTCGCCCCCACCAGCCCCGTCACGGTGGACGAGGCCGAGGACGCCTCGGTGGGCTCGGTGGCGCGCGCGAACTGGCGCAGCTCGACGTGGGTGTCGTCGGCGGAGGTCTCCGCGTGCCGGGTCAGCGCGCGGGAGACCGCGTTGGCCATGTCGGCGGCCTCCTCCGGGCGGGAGGAGGTGGCCGACACCGAGACCATCGGCGCGTCCGGCGAGGTCGCCGTGCGGACGCTCTTCTCCAGCGTCGTCACCGGCACGCCCGCCCACATCTGCGCGTCCCCGAGCACCGCGAGCTGCGTGGCGACCCGGCCGTAGGCCTGCGCGAAGCCCAGCGCGGACGCCGGGTCGGACTTGTCGGTGGGGACGGCGACGACGTAACTGGTCGCGGTGTACCGCGGGGTGGTGGCCAGGCCGTAGCCCGCGCCGAGGAGTCCGCCGGCGAGGGCGGTGGCCGCGACCGCGGCCCAGGGCGGAAGGGTCCGGGGTCCGGTCCGGTTGCCGGTCCGGTTCCCGGTTCGGGGCCGCGTCCGGTTCCGGGGCCGGACGCGGTGCAGGGCGGCGCGTACGCGGCCCGGGCGGGTGGGCCGGTCGGCGGGGTTCGCGGCCGCCGGGTCGGCGGCCGGGGGCCGGGTGAGGGACTCGGTCATGCGGGACTCACTCCCTGGGGTGCCGGGGACAACGGGTGCGTGAGGGTGGTCGAGTACACGTCCATCAACTGGGCGGCGCTGCGGGTGACGCAGTAGTGGCGGGCGGCCTCGGGCACGGTGCGCGGGCCGGGGCCCGGACCGGCGGACGCCCGGACCTCGGCGAGGGCGCGGGCGAACTCCTCGTCGCCGCCCGTGACGCGCCGGGCCGTGGGGGCGGCGTCCGGGGGCAGGTCCTCGACGGCCGGGCAGGAGGCGTAGAGCACCGGCAGCCCGGAGGCGAGGCCCTCCACGGCCGCCAGGCCGAAGGCCTCCTCCGGCGACGGAGAGGCGAGCACGTCCATCGCGGAGGTGAGCGACGGCAGGTCGGGGCCGGGGGAGCCGTCGGTGACGTAGGGGCGTTCGCCGGTGAGCAGGACCCGGTCGGCGACCTGGGCCTCGCGGGCGGTGCGGCGCAGGACGTGCTCCTCGGGGCCGCCGCCGACCAGCAGCAGCCAGCAGTCGTCCGGCAGCCGGGCCAGGGCCCGGACCAGGACGTCGAACCGCTTGCCCGCGGTCAGCCGGCCGATGCCGCCGACGACGTACGCGCCGTCCGGCAGGCCGAGGCGGCTGCGGGTGCGCAGGCGGGCGACCGGGTCGAAGCGGAAGCGGGCCAGGTCGATGCCGTTGGGGACGACCTCGATGCGGGGCGCGGGCACCCCCCAGCGCCGCAGCCGGTCGGCGACGGTGGGGGAGACGGCGACCGTGGCGCTGCCCAGCCGCTCCCCGGCCAGATACAGGGCGCGGACGCCCCGGGTGAGCGGGCGGCCCTCCATCTGGGAGTCGCCGAGGGAGTGTTCGGTGGCGACGACGGCGCGGACGCCGGCCAGGCGCGCGGCGAGACGGCCGTAGAGGCAGGCGCGGTAGAGGTGGGTGTGCACGAGGTCGTAGCCGCCGGTGCGGATGAGCCGGGTCAGCCGGGGCAGGACGCCCAGGTCGCGGTTGCCGGTCATGGCCAGGTGGACGACCTTGACGCCGTCGGCCAGCAGTCCGTCGGCGACCGCGCCCGGGTTGGTGAGCGTCACGACGTCGCAGTCGACGGGGAGGTGGCGCAGGAGCAGCCGCAGTTGCTGTTCGGCGCCGCCCACGCCGAGGCCGGTGATGATGTGCAGGGCCTTCACCTCACACCCCCGTGGCCCGGCGGCGCAGACGGTGCAGCCGGGTCTTCAGCAGCAGGCGCACGGCGGTGTCCCGCTGCCCGACGTGCACGCGGGGCAGGGCGTACGGGCCGGTCAGGGGGCCGGGGTCGATCGCGCAGGCGTAGGCGTATCCGGCGGCCCGTACGGCGTCGGCGGCGCGGGCGTCGACCGTGCCGTACGGGTAGCAGAAGCCGGTGACCGGAGCACTGGTCAACTCCGAGAGCAGTGTTCTGCTTTCGAGGGTCTCGGCCGTCAGCGCGGCATCGTCCGCCTTCGTCAGGTCGACGTGGGTGAGCCCGTGCGAGCCGATCTCGATGCCCTCGGCGGCGGCGTGCCGGATGCCGTCGGCGGTCAGCAGCGGCTTGCGCGGGCCCAGCGGGTCCCACGCGTTGTCGCCACCGAGCCGGCCCGGCAGCACGAAGAGGGTCGCCCCGCAGCCCCAGTGGCGCAGGCGTGGCAGCGCGTGCTCGACGAAGTCGGCGTACCCGTCGTCGAAGGTCAGCCCCACCAGACCGCGGCCCTCGCCGCGGGCCCGGGCGGCCAGCAACTCGGCGACCGACACCCCGCGCAGTCCCCGCCGCCGCAGCCAGCCGAGCTGCGCGTCCAGCCGGCCGGGCGTGACCGTGACGCGGTACGGGTCGTCCGAGCAGTCGCCGACGGAGTGGTACATCGCCACCCAGGGGGCGGTGGCCGGACGTGGGCGGTCTTCGGGGCCGGCGTGGACTCCGGGGCTCCTGTGGACTCCGGGGCTCCCGTGGACTCCGGGGCGGGTGCGGACGCCGGTGGGCGCGCGGACGCCGGCGCGTGTGCGGGCGTCAACGGGATCGCCGGAGGAGGGACCGGAAGCGGGGACGGGGACGGGGGCGGGGGCGGGGGCGGGGGAGTGTGCGGGGACGGAAGCTGAAGCGGCCATGCGGGAGCCTTCGTGTGACGGAGGAGCGGACGTGATCGAGGGCCGGCGCGACGCCTTGGACGCGCAGGACCCGGCCGAGCAGGACAAAGACGCCGACGACGGTCGCCGCACCGGCGGCGAGTGAGATGGCGAGGGAGGCGTGGGAGACGGTGAGGGAGGCGTGGGAGACGGTGAGGGAGGCGCGGGAGGCGGCGGGCACGGTGAACCGGTCCGCGACCAGGGCTCCCGCGACGGTCGCCACGCCGGCCGCCGCCACCGGCCGGCCCAGGTCGCCCAGGACGCGCCGGACGCGCACCGGGACGCTGCGCGGGCCCATCCCGGCGAGCAGCAGGGCGGCGGTGACGGTGATGCCGGCGGCGTTGGCGGCGGCGATGCCGCTCACGCCCCACGGGCCGACCGCGCACGCGCCGGCACCGGCGGTGACGGCGAGCCCGACGGCCATCGCGCCGAGCGGGTACCAGCTGCCACGGCCCGCCGAGAAGTAGGAGCGGGCCAGCGCGCCCACCACGGTCTGGCCGAGCAGCCCGAGGGCGTACACGCGCATGACGCTCGCGGTCGCCGCCGTGTCGGCCGCCGTGAAGGCGCCGCGCTGGAAGAGGAGCCCGGCCATCTGCGGCGCGCAGGCGACGACCGTGGCCGCGCCCAGCAGTACCAGGCAGGCCGCCAGTGCCACATCCCGCTCGACGCGGTCGCGGGCCCGTTCGGTGTCGCCGTCGGCCATGGCCCTGGCCACCACCGGGAAGGTGACCGTGCACAGCATCAGCGACAGCGTCATCGGGATCTGGGCCACCTTCTGCGCGTAGTTCAGGTGCGAGATGGCGCCGGAGGGGAGCCCGGAGGCGAGGAAGCGTTCGATGAGGACCTGGGACTGGCGGCACAGCGCGAAGAGCAGGACGGTGGTGAACAGGGCGAGGGCCAGGGGGCGCGCCCGGTCCTCGACGGCCGACGGCCGCTCGCCGTCGTCCCGGCGGCGCAGCTGACGCAGCAGCGACGGCAGTTGCGCCGCCACCATCAGGAAGCCGCCCACCGCGACCCCGACCGCCGCCGAGCGCACCCCCCAACGGTCGCCGAGCACGTACATCGCGGTGATGATGCCGGTGTTGTAGGCGACGTAGATCGCCGCGGGCGCCAGGAACCGGCGGTGCGCCCGCAGGGCCGCGCTGCAGTACCCGGCCAGCCCGAAGCTCACGACACAGGTGGCGGTGAGCCGGGTGCAGTCCACGGCGAGCCCATGGTCGGGCAGCCCCGGCGCCAGGGCCCGCACCAACCGCGGGGCGCATACGACGACCAGCGCGCCGACCGCGACGAAGGCCGGCGCCAGCCGGGGCAGGGTCGAGGCGACCAGGTCGCGGACCGGGTCGCCGGGGGCGCCCCGCGCGCGGCGGGCCAGGGCCAGGCTGAACATCGGGACCAGCGCGAAGGCCAGCCCGTCCTCGATCAGCAGCGTCGCCGCGAACTCCGGCACCGTCCACGCCACCAGGAAGGCGTCCGTCTCGCTGCCGGCCCCGAACAGCCGGGCCAGCGCCTGGTCCCGCGCCAGCCCGAGCACCGACCCGGCCACCGACAGCACGGCGGTGACCAGCGCGGCCCGGGCGAGGAAGCCACCTGAGGAACGGGCCTCGGCTGTGGTCGCGGCGTCGGTCGCCGTTGCCGTTGCCGTCGCCGTTGCCGTCGCGGTCGCGGTCGCGGTCGCGGTGCCGGCGCCCGTGCCCGTGCCCGTGTCCGTGTCCGGCGCGACGGGCCGGGCCGGCGGCACGGAAGCCTCGCCCGCCGCACGGAGCGGGGTCGCCTTCACCGGACGGGTCCCTCCTCCGAGCGGGAGCCGGAGCCGGACCCGGACCTGGAACCGGACTCGGCCCCGGGCTCGGGTTCGGGCCCGGTACCGGCAACAGGCTCGGCCCCCGCCTCAGGCTCGGCACCGGCACCGGCACCGGCACCGGCACCGGACCCAGACCCGGCACTGGATCCGGCACCGGACTCAGGCTCGCCCCCGGCCTCAGGCCCGGCCCCGGCACCGGCAAGGGCCCCGTTCCCGGCCCCGCCCCCGAGCGCCCACCACGCCGCCAGCCCGAAGCACACCGCCGTCAGCACGGTCGAGGGCCCGCCGATGTCGGCGTACGCGAAGTCGGTCAGCTGCCACACCAGCAGCCCGCAGGCGACCAGCGCGCAGTCCGCGCGGTCCGGCCCGGACCCGCCCCGCGAACGCCGTGCCGCACGGAGCCCGCGCAACCCCAGCACGAGCAGCGCCAGCCAGCTGCCCGCCAGCGCGAGCAGCCCGATCAGCCCCTGCTCGGCCAGGACCAGCAGGTACATGTTGTGCGGGGACAGCAGCGGCTGCTTGCGGTATCCGGCACCGGCGCCGTCGGTCTCGCTCCCCGAGGACAGCGCCAACGAGGCGTGTCCGTCCCGGTGTTCGGGGAAGCCCTTCAGGCCCACACCGGTCAGCGGACGTTCGCGCCACATGCCGGCCGCCGCCGCCCACATCGTGTAGCGGTCGGTCACCGACTGGTCGGGGGAGTCCGTGACCCGCGTGATGCTGCCGACCCGCTCCTGGAGCATCGCCGTACCGACTCCGAACCCGCCCACCAGCACCACTCCCGCCGCGACCACGGCCGCCCCCACCGCCAGCGCCCGGCGCACCCCGGCGAGCAGCAGCTGCGCCGCGCACGTCACCGCCGTGGCGATCCACGCCCCGCGGCTGAACGACAGGGCGAGCGGCAGCAGCAGGGCGAGCACGCACCCGGCGGCGAACAGCCGGTGCCGCACCGGCGTCCGGCCCAGCGCCAGACCGACCGCGCAGACCAGCCCCAGGGAGACCACGGTCGCCATCCCCATCACGTCCTGCGCCCCGAAGGTGCCCACGGCCCGGATCGGCTCGCCCTGGTACGAGGCGCCGGTCGCGGTGACGTACTGGTGGACGCCGACCGCCCCCTGCCACACCGCCAGCCCCACCATCGACCAGGCGAGCAGCCGTACGTCGTCCCGGCCGCGGATCAGCAGCAGCACGGCGGCGGGAACGAGGACGAAGACCTGGAGGTAGCGGCCGAGCCCGGTGAGCCCGGCCTCCGGCGACACCGCGCCCATGGCGGCCACCGCCAGTCCGAGCACGGGCAGACCCAGCACCACGGCCGCCGTACGGGACAGAGGGCGCCGTCGGTCCCGTACCAGGCGCAGGGCGCAGTACAGCACCGCCAGCGCGGAGACCACGTCGGCCGGGTGCGCGCCGCCCCCGCCGTCCGGTGCGACCGGCAGGGCGAGCAGCGCGACGACCGCGACCACGGCCAGCACGGGCGGCAGCCGCCGTACGCGCGGGGCGGACCACGGGGGCAGGGTCTGGGACACCTCGCTCAGCTCCCGGTGGGGCGCACGAGCGCGACGGCCGTGCGCAGCAGGATGCAGACGTCCTGCCACAACGACCAGTCGTCGATGTAGGCGTTGTCGAAGCGGGCCCGGTCCTCGATGGAGGTGTCGCCGCGCAGCCCGTTGATCTGGGCCAGGCCCGTGATGCCGGCCGGCATCCGGTGGCGGGCGGCGTAACCGGGGTGGGTCCGGCTGAACTGCGCCACGAAGTAGGGCCGTTCGGGGCGGGGTCCGACCAGGCTCATGTCGCCCCGGAAGACGTTCCACAGCTGGAGCAGTTCGTCGAGGGACGTGCGGCGCAGGAAGCGGCAGAACCACGGCATCCGCCGCTCGTCCGCCACGCTCCACCGGGTCGCCGACTCGTGCTCGTCGGCAGGGCGGTAGGTGCGGAACTTCAGCAGCGTGAACGGCCTGCCGTCCTTGCCGACGCGCTCCTGCCGGAAGAGTACGCCGGGCCCGCCGATGACCCTCAGCAGCGTGGCGCAGACCAGCAGCAGCGGGCTCAGCAGCACCAGCAGCGTCCCGGACACCGTCACGTCCAGCACCCGCTTGCCGGCGCCGCCCGACCGCCGCGCCACCGGCTCCGGACGCCGGCAGGGGAACCCGGCGATCCGGTCCCGGCCGCCCGCGTTCCCGGGAGTGACCGGGGCGTCCGCGTCGACGGGGGTGTCGGCGTCGACCTCCCACACCACGCAGCCGGACTCGGCCAGCGCCCGCAGCAGCGGCCCCTGCCGGGTCCGTACCGACGGGTCGACGGTCAGTACGTCCCGTACGCCGTTCTGCACGACCGCCCGCCGCACCTCCTCTCCCGTGGTCAGCGCGGGCAGGCCGGTGGCGCCGCCCGGGTCGTCGGTGACGATGCCGACGGGGCGGACCCCGCAGCCCGGGTGGCGCAGCACCGCCGAGGCCACGCGCTGCGCGGTCGCGGCCGGACCGACGACGAGCGCCGCGCGCGGACGGCTGAGCAGCGCGGCGTGGCGCCGACGGTGTACGACGCCCCGGCCGGCGCAGCCCGTCGCCGCGTGCAGCAGGAAGCCGAGGAGCAGCGTGCGGGCGGACAGCGCGTGCGACGGGGCGTACGCCGCGACGAGCGCCGCCAGCGCCAGCCAGAGCACCGCGATCCGGCCGCACAGGGCGGGCAGGTCGTCCAGCACACCCGGCAGCCGTCGGCGCGGCCGCGGACGCGGCAGCAGCGCGGCGGCGACCAGCAGGGTGGCGAGCAGCGGTTGGTGCGGGGTACCGGCCAGGGCCAGCGAGCCCGGCAGCGCGGCGGCCGCGCCGTCCGCGACGAGCAGCGGCAGAGGGGAGTCCGACCGTGACGAGCCCGGCCGCGCGGAGCCAGGCTGTGAGGAGTCCGGTCGTGGGGCGGGGCGCCCGGTGGGCAGCCCGGGACCCGTGGTGCCGGCGCGCGGCGCCAGCACCGAGACGGGGAAGGAGGAGCCGAGGTCGTGCGGCTGGCCGGCGGGGTTGGGGACGGTGCTTTCCGCGGTCACGGGTGCGTGGACTCCCTGTACTCGATGGGCACGACGGACGACCGGCCCACGGCTGCCGTCCGGTCGCCGGAGGGGCGGGGCTCCGCGGGTGCCGGCCCGCGGCCGGGGAGGGGGCGCGGTCCGGTCGACCGCCCGTCGTGAAGAAGGGCGCGGTACACCGCCGTGACGGCGCCGGCCGTGAGCCGTACGTCGCGTGTGGACAGGACGTGCGCGCGCCCCCGGCGGCCGAGCGACGCGCGCAGCGGAACGTCGAGCAGGAGACCGGTGACGGCGTCGGCCAGCGCCGCCGGGTCCTGTGGCGGCACCAGGCAGTGCCGTACGAGAGCGGGTGGCAGGCCCTCGCGGGCGCCGTCCACGTCGGTCACCACCACGGGCCGCCCGCAGGCCATCGCCTCCAGCGGTGCCAGCGCCATGCCTTCCCAGCGCGAGGGCAGGACGACCAGATCGGCGGCCCGGTACCAGGGGGCGGCGTCGGCGACGGCGCCCGCGAACAGCACGGACGCCGGGGCGTGTGCGCCGTGCGTACGCTGCGTACCGTGCGAGCCGTGCGTACGGTGCGAACCGTGCGCACCGGAGCGGCGCGGGGCCAGTATGCCGTCGCCGAGGAAGCCGTACGCCGAGGCACGTGCGGTGAGTCGGGCGTGCTCCGGGCCGTCGCCGACCAGTACCAGTCGAGCACCCGGCACGCGCGCGAGGACGGACTCCCACGCCGCCAGCAGGACGTCCTGCCCCTTCTGCCGGCACAGCCGTCCCACGCAGACCACCAGCGGAGTGTGCGGGCCGGCGCCGGCCCGCAGCCGTACCGTGGCCGCGTTATCCGGGTTGTCCGCGTCGTCGAAGCGGTCGAGGTCGATGCCGTTCGGGATCACGGCCCATCGCGCGTGCACTCCGGCCCGCGTCCCCCGCAGCCGCTCCGCCTCGCTCACACACACCGTCCGTGCCGCCCACCGGGCTCCCCACCGCTCCCAGCCGCGCGCGAGGGCCGCGGCGGGTCCTCCGACGGCCTCGAACGACCAGGCGTGCGGCTGGAACACGGTCGGAACACGCCCCCGCACGGCGAGCCGCCCGGCGAGACCGGCCTTCGCGCTGTGCGCGTGCACCAGGTCGGGCCGTACGTCCGCGATCACGCGCGCGAGCCGCCGGACCTCCGGCACCAGCCCGGGGCCCGGTGACCGCGTCGCCGGCCAGTGCCGCACGTCGGCGCCCAGCGAGCGGAGTTCGCCCGCGAGGACCCCGCCGGGACAGGCGACCGTGACGTGCAGTCCGGCGGCGAGCTGAGCCCGCGCCAGGTCCGTCACGACCCGGGCGACCCCGCCGTCCACCGGCTGGGTGACGTGGAGAACCCGTGGCGCTGAGTCGGTCGGTGGCAGGTGCATACGCGTTCCTCGCTCGCTCACGGAAAATGCTCGGGACGGGCGGGAGGGCGTCTCGCGGCAGAGCGGCTCACCGCAGGGCGCCGGCCGGGAAGCGGCGCATGCCGCGTCCCGCGGGGGAAACGAGCCGGGAGACCCTGCGGACCACCACCGCGTTCGGAGCTCCCGGGGAGTGCCCTTGGCCGATGTCCCGCAGTGGTGCACAGGGATGCGTCGGATGGTGTGGGACTCTAGCCGCTATCCGTACCAATCCGGCGAAACCGGGCAAGTGTGTTGGATTGGTGAAGGTCGCTCTCCCGTGAGACCACTCGTTCGGCGGCACAACCCGTGTGGGTGGCACGCGTTGACACTGAGCCGGGCACCCGCCCGGATGTTCGTGTCGATCCCAAGGAGCACCTCCCCATGTCGCGTATCGCGAAGGGCCTGGCCCTGACCTCCGCCGCCGCCGCCGCGGCCGCGGGCACCACGGGTGTCGCCGTCGCCGACAGCGGCGCGCAGGCCGTCGCCGCCCATTCCCCGGGTGTCCTCTCGGGCAACGTGCTGCAGGTTCCGGTGCACGTCCCGGTCAACGTCTGCGGCAACACGATCGACATCGTCGGCCTGCTGAACCCGGCGTTCGGCAACGAGTGCGAGAACGACTGACGTCGGCTCGAGAGCCCCGCACCGGCCGTCCGTGCCGCGGTTCCCCGCGAACGGGCGGCCGGTGTGCGTCGTATGCGGACGGTTGCCGCACGGACGGCGGTGTGCTGCCCCGAATGGGGGGTCTGCGTGCCGACACGGCGTGCGGACCTTGACAGGGCGTCTCACCAGGTAGGACGCCGGTGCGGGGAAGGGCGGGACGATGCGCCGGGTCACCGCTCGGTTGCAGAGCGCCATGGGCGCTTTCACGGTGGGCACAAGATCCGACGCACCACCGAAAGGAACCCCCCATGCGTCTGCCCGCACGGCGAATCGCCACCTCCGCTCTCTGCGCCGGCCTGCTGATCGGCCTTTCCGGTCCGGCGGTGATGGCGGCCGATGGCGAATCGGCCAGGGAACGCACCCACGCGGCGTCCCACGCACCCCTGCCCGACGCCGCGGAACTGCAGAGCCAGGTCGGCAGTCTGGCCGGCCTGGGCGGAGTGCTCACGCCGGTCACCGACCTGCTCAGCGCCGTACTCGGGGCCGACAACGGCCGCCTGACCACCGAGGAGGCGGACAAGCTCGCCGCCGCCGCCAAGGACGCCCTCGCCAAGGCCGAAGCCGCGGACGCGGACGCCGACGACGCGGTGACCGCGCCGGGCACGACCACGCCCGGCACCACGACCCCCGGCACGACCACCCCGGCGCAGCCGCCGGTCGTGACCGCGCCGGAGGCCGAGACGCCGGTCACGCTGCCGGCGCCCGTCGTGGCGCAGAGCGACGACGGCACCACGGCCGCGACCGAGGCGGCTGCCGACCTGGCCGCCGCCGCGCAAGCCGCCCTGCAGGTGCGCATCGACGCCCTGGTCGAGGCCACCACCTCCGGTACCGCAGGGCAGGTGAGCCCGGCCGTCGAGGACGTGGTGACCGGCGTGGTCAACGTCGTCGCCGCCACGCTGGTCGGTGGCGGGCTGCCCGCCGCCGACCTGGCCGGGCTGCCCGCGCTGCCGAGCACGCCGGAAGCCGCCACGCCGGAAGCCGCCACGCCGGCGAACCCCTCCTGACGCCCCACGGCGTTCCGGGCCGTCGCGCCATCCCTTCCGGGGGTGGCGCGACGGCCCTTTGCCATTCCTTTCTCCCTTTCCCCCGCTCCCGCTTCCCTTTCCGTCCCCGGTCCCATTCCGCTCTCCGGAGATCTCATATGTCTTCCCGGGCGCGGGGTTTCCGCGCCCGGCGCAGGTCGTTAGGCAGGGCGTCAGCACTTCCGCCGGTGACGCGAGTCGCCGAAGAAAGGAACACGATGAAGTCCCTCAAGGCCGCCGCTGTCGTCGCCGGGTCTTTGGCCATCGCCGGCTCCGCCGCGCCCGCGTTCGCCCAGGACGCCGCCGATCTCTCGCCCAGCAGCCTCGGCAGCGCCGTGAACGCGCTCACCGCGGAGCCCGCCAACGTCCTGCCGTCGAAGGACCAGTCGAAGGCGCTCGACACCGAGAACAAGGAATCCGTGCTGCACACCCTCAAAAAGGCGACCACCGAGCTGAACTCCAAGGGCGGACTGCTCGGCGGCCTCCCGCTGGGCGGCTGATCCGCGCCCCGGCGCCGGCGGCCGGTGCTCCGTGTGGCCCTGCGCGTAGTGACCGCGGGGCCCGCCGTCCGGTTAGCGGTACGGATCACCGAACCGGACGAGGAGCGAGCCATGATCGTCGACGTGGGCGGAGCAGGGAGCCGCGCGGAGCGGGAGCCGACGGGCCCCACCAGAGGCGGACCCGGACCAGCACCGGCACCAGCACCGGCATCCGCACAAGCACCCGCGCCCGGACACCGAACCCGGCGCCGGATGATGCGGGGACTGCTCGCCCCTGCCCTCGCCCTGACCCTGGCGCCCCTGGTCGCGGCCTCCCGGCCCTCCCCGGCATCCGACGCCGCCGAGGACGCCGGAAGCACCGGGCCCGCGCGCCCCGAGCCGCACCCGGTCGAGCCGGCCACAAGCGCCGCGTTCGACGAGACCTACCGGGGCCGCCGCATCCGCGGCGTCCGGGCCGCCGCGGGGCACGCCGTCGGCGCGGCCATCTGGCACGTCACCGTGGACGGCCGCCCGCTGCACCTGATGCGCAGGGCCGACGGCGGCTGGCTGAGCATGGTCGACCACTACCGGTCGTACCCCACCCCGCTCGCCGCCGCCCGCGGCGCCGTCGACGAACTCGGCCCCGGCGAACACCTGCACGACGCGCCGGCCGATGACGGCCGGCACCACTCCGGGGGGCACCATGGCGTACACGCGTAAGGACGTCAGCACGCTGACCCGCACCGAGAAGCGGCGGTTCGTCGCCGCGCTGCTGGAGACGAAACGGCGCGGTGAGTACGACGAGTTCGTACGCACCCACATCGCGTACTACGTCTCCGACGGCGAGAACGGACTGCGTACGGCACACATGGCCCCGTCCTTCCTGCCCTGGCACCGCAGGTTCCTGCTGGACCTGGAGGAGGCGCTGCGCCGGATCGACTCGTCGGTGACGGTGCCGTACTGGGACTGGACGAAGGACCGCACCACCACGTCCGCGCCCTGGACCGCAGACCTCCTGGGCGGCACCGGGCGGCGCTCCGACCACCGGGTCACCACCGGGCCGTTCGCCCACGCCGAGGGCAACTGGACCATCAAGGTGAACGTCACCGACACCCCGTACCTCACGCGGGACCTCGGACGGGCCGGGAATCCCCTCGACCTGCCGGCCAGGAGCGATGTGGAGTGGGCGCTCGACGACCCGGTGTACGACACCGCGCCCTGGGACTCCACGGCCCGCAAGGGCTTCCGGAACAAGCTGGAGGGGTGGGGGACCGGCCGCGGCAGTGTCTCCTGGCGCAACCACAACCGGGTGCACCGCTGGGTCGGCGGGGCCATGGTCGGCGGCGCCTCCGTCAACGACCCGGTGTTCTGGCTGCACCACGCCTTCGTCGACCTCCAGTGGTCCCGCTGGCAGGCCCGGCACCGCGGCGCCCGCTACCTGCCCGCCGAGCCGCCCGGCGCGGGCGGCGCGCAGCACGGCCGGATCGTCGCGCGGCACGAGAGGCTGCCGCCGTGGGATGTGACGCCGGACGACCTGGAGGACCACAGCCGGATCTACCGGTACGCCTGAGCAAGCAGGCAAGCAGGCAAGCGACGCGGACGCGGGAGAGCCCCGGCTGGGAAGGCCGGGGCTCTCCTGTGTGTCTACGGGACTCAGTGGCCGTGGCCGCCGTTCTTGCCGTCCTCGCTGTGCTTGTCGTTCTTCTCGACGTCACCGTTCACGCAGGTGTTGCCGAAGGCCGGGTTCAGCAGGCCGATCACGTTGATCGTGTTGCCGCACACGTTGACCGGCACGTGGACCGGGACCTGGACGACGTTGCCGGACAGGACGCCGGGCGAGCCGACGGCTGCGGCCTCGGCGCCCGCGTCCGCCATGGCCATGCCGGTGCCGCTGAGCATCACGGCACCGGTGCCGAGGGCGACGCCGGCGGCCTTCGCGATGCGAGACATCACGTTCTCCTTTTGACTCGGGGAGCACGGCAGCAGGACGCGCCACCGCACTGCTGGTCCAACGCGACGGGTCGAAGGGGGGTCACGGGGAGAATGTGAGAATCACCCTTTTTGGGCCGGAGGGGTGGAGTGAGCGCGTCGGGGGACGGCGGCGGGGGACGGAAAATCGTTCCCCTCCCGCCGTGGTCTCCACTAGCGTCTCGGCATGGACAACGAGCAAACCGGCCGACCACACCGCCTCGCCGACGCGTCGGAGCCGTCCGCGCTGACGGTGCTGTCCGGTCTTTCGGGTCTGTTCGCCGAGGAGAACCGGCTGCGCGCCTTCGCGGCCGTGGCGCTGGGGGCGGGCAGCGACGCGCAGGTGGCCGAGGCGGCCGGCCTGTCCTCGAAGGAGACGGCCGCCGCGCTGCGGCGGCTGCGGGAGCACGGCGTGGTGACGTCCGAGGGCGGCGGCGCGCTCGTCGTCGCCCATGACCGGTTCAGGGAGCTGGCCCGCGCGGGCCGGCAGGCGATGGAGGCCGCCGACGGCGCCGACGCGGGCGACGACCGGGCCGGTGTGATCGTGCGGACCTTCGTCAAGGACGGGAAGCTGATCCGCCTTCCCGCCCGCTGGACGCGTAAGAAGGTGGTGCTGCGGCACATCGCCGAGCAGACCTTCGTACCCGGCGTGGAGTATCCGGAGCGCACCGTCGACGAGAAGCTGCGGGCGTGGTGCCAGGACGGCGACGTCGACCATGTGACGCTCCGGCGCCACCTGGTGGACCTCGACCACCTGCGCCGGAGCGGCGGTACCTACTGGCGGCCGGCGGAGTCGGACCGGGCGGGGATCGCCTGAGCGCCCGCCCCGGGAACGGGGGAGCCCGGCATCGTCCAGGTGCGGGCGGCCCTCAGGGCAGACGGCGTACGGGCGAGCCCGCGAGGTGGGCGCGGATCGCCTCGACCGCCTGGCCGTAGTACGTGGCGTAGTTGGCGCGCGAGACATAGCCGAGGTGCGGCGTCGCGAGCAGGCGCGGGGCGCCGCGCATCGGGTGGCCGGCGGGCAGCGGCTCGGTGTCGAAGACGTCCACGCCCGCGCCGGCGATCCGGCCCTCGTGCAGTGCGGCGAGCAGGGCGTCCTGGTCGACGATCGCCGCGCGCGAGGTGTTGACCAGGTAGGCGGTCGGCTTGAGCAGGGCCAGTTCGGCGGGGCCGAGCAGGCCGCGGGTGCGGTCGCCGAGCGCGAGATGGACGGAGACGAAGTCGGCCGTCGTGAGCAGTTCCGCCAGGGAGGCGGCGAGTTCGACGCCGGCCTCGTCGGCGCGCTCGCGGGTGAGGTTCTGGCTCCACGCGCTCACCCGCATGCCGAAGGCGAGACCGACCTGGGCCACCCGGCCGCCGATCTTGCCCAGGCCCAGCAGGCCCAGGCGGCGGCCGTGCAGGTCGGCGCCCACCGTCTGCTGCCAGGGGCCGCCCTCGCGCAGCGCCTCGCTCTCCTGGACGATGCCGCGGGCCAGGCCCAGCAGCAGGGCCCAGGTCAGCTCCACGGGCGGGGTCGACGAGGAGGCCGTGCCGCACACGGTGACGCCGTGGGCGTCGGCGGCGGCGTAGTCGATGACATTGTTGCGCATGCCGGAGGCGACGATCAGTCTCAGCCGGGGCAGCCGGGCGATCAGTGAACCGGGGAAGGGGACGCGTTCGCGCAGGGTGACCACGATGTCCACCTCGGCGAGCGCCTCGGCGAGGGAGTCCTCGTCGTCGAAGTGGGTGTCGAAGGACACCACGTCCACGTCGTCCGCGACCGGGGTCCAGTCGGCGATCTCGGTCGCCACCTGCTGGAAGTCGTCGAGTACCGCACAGCGCAGTCGCACGTCGTCCGGTCCCTCCCGCCAAACGGGCAGTGGCGCCCCCGGCAGGACTCGAACCTGCGGCCAAGCGCTTAGAAGGCGCCTGCTCTATCCACTGAGCTACGGGGGCCTGGTGTGGTGGCCTCGGTCGTGGTGCCCGGGTGTGGGCGAATCCGTGACGGTGCCGGGGACAAGGATAGGGCTCCCGGCTCCATGTCCCTGATGCTGCGCCTCCGTGGCTCGATGTGGAGGTTCAGTGAAGCGGTCCTGATAATCGCAGGCAGGTACGAATCGTGCATCGCTTTTGGCGTCTCGCGCATCGGGTGTTGTGCACTCGTTATGCCTGGAGTCTCGTCGCGTCCCAGTAGTCCCTTCCGTCCGGAGTGTCCGGTCGGCGCGCAGACATACTCATATGCTTCAGAATTCCCCTAAAATTGGGCATTCTTCACATGTGGTGACCTTGGACGTACGGCCTCAGTTGCTCGACGCACTCTCCGCCCTGCGCGACCGTGTCGCGGCCGCACGCTTCCCGCTGCCCCTGGCGGGGGCCCCACGCGCGCGTGCCAACCGCGACGAACTGCTCGCACAGCTCGACGACTACCTGGTGCCCCGCTTGAAGGAGCCCGAAGCGCCCCTGCTGGCCGTCGTCGGCGGATCCACCGGCGCCGGGAAGTCCACGCTGGTGAACTCCCTGGTGGGGAGGCGGGTCAGCGAGGCGGGGGTGCTGCGGCCCACGACCAGGACGCCGGTGCTGGTCTGCCATCCGGAGGACCACCACTGGTTCAGCGGCATGCGGGTGCTGCCCGACCTCACGCGCGTGTGGGTGCCCCACCGGGAACCCGACGACGACCTGCTCCTGCCGGGCGAGGACCCCGCGCGCGTACTGCGCGTCGAGACCGCCGACACCCTGCCGCCCGGCATCGCCCTCCTCGACGCGCCCGACATCGACTCCCTCGTCGCCGACAACCGCGTCCTGGCGGCCGAACTGCTCTGCGCCGCCGACATCTGGGTGATGGTCACCACCGCCGCCCGGTACGCCGACGCCGTGCCCTGGCATCTGCTGCGCACCGCCAAGGAGTACGACGCCACCCTGGTCACCGTGCTCGACCGGGTGCCCCACCAGGTGGTGGCCGAGGTGGCGCGGCAGTACGGCGCACTGCTCACCAAGGCCGGCCTGGGCGAGGTCCCCCGCTTCACCGTGCCCGAACTGCCCGAGTCGGCCTGGGGCGGCGGACTGCTGCCGGCCACCGCCGTGGCACCGCTGCGGTCCTGGCTCGTCCACCGGGCACAGGACCTCGAAGCCCGGCACCACACCATGGCCCGTACGGCCAACGGCATCCTGGACTCCCTCAGGTCCCGGATGCCCGAACTGGCCGGCGCCACCGCCGCGCAGTACGCCGCCGCGCTGCGCCTCACCGCGGCCGTCGACGGCGCGTACGACGGCGAGCACGCGCGCGTACGGGGGCGGTTGCAGGCGGGGGCCGTGCTCGCCGGGGACGCGCTGAAGCGGTGGCGGGCCTTCCCCCTCGACTGCTCCCCCGAGGAACTCCTCGACTCGCTGGTGGAGAGCCTGGGCGCGCTGCTGCTGTGCGCCGTCACCGCCGCCGACGAACGCGTCGACGAGGCATGGCGGCGCGAACCGGCGGCCGCCGCACCGGAACTCGCCGACCGCGACCCGGCCCCGGAGAGCGCCGAACACCGCATCGGGATGGCCGTACGGCGGTGGCGGCGGGAGCTGGAGGAGTACGCCGAGGAGGAAGTGGGCCAGCTCGACCGGAGCATGGCCCCCGATCCGGGAGTGGTCGCCGCCCTCGTCGCCACCGTGCTGCTGGGCGGGCGACGGGCGCGTATCGCCGGGGAGCGGCTCGCCGAGCGGATCGGCGCCCGCGGCGCGCTGCGGCTGCGCGACCGGGGCGGACGGCTGCTCGACGAACACGTCGACCGGGTCGTGCACGTCGAGCGCGAACGCCGGCTGGCGCCGCTCGACGGACTGGAGGTCCATCCCGAGCCGCAGGCCGAACTCATCGCCGCGCTGTCCGTACTGCAGAAGGAGAGGTGACCGGTGACCGCCGTCACTGACCAGGACCCCACCGAGCACACCGACCACACGACGCAGGAGGCGGGCCGGACGGGTCCGGGGAGCCAGGAAGGCCAAGCGGGTCCCGGGGGCGGCCGTGGCCCGGAGCGGGCCGCCCAGGAGGACGCCGCGCGGGAGGCCGCCACCGGGGACGCCGGGCACCCCAGGGAGGCCGGGCAGGGGACACGCCCGCAGGAGCGCCCGAACGAACGCGCACGCGGCCCCCACGCGCGCGTGCCGGACGGCGCGACGCCCCGCCGTCCGGACCGGGACCGGGACCGTACGTCGGACCGGGACCGTACGTCGGACCGGGACCGTACGTCGGACCGGGGTCGTACGGAGGGTGCGGCCGGCCGAGAGCGCGAGGTGGATCGGGAGCGCGCGGCCGGCGGTTCGCCCGCGTCCGGTTCCGGGGACGGTGAGGGCGCCTGGGGCGACGGGCTGATCGCGCGGCGGGTGGACGAGAACGGCGGGCCGGAGCAGTTCGCCGTCCTCCCGAGCAGGCCCGCTTCCTCGGCCGCCCTGATGCCACTCGCGTACGACGGACAGCTCAGGTCACGGCTCGACGCGCTGCGCGAGCTGGTGGGACTCTCCCGTACTCGGCTCGACAGCGGGACCCTGGCCGAGGCGGGCCGGGTGCTCGACGAGGCCTCCGCGCGGCGCAGGCTGTCCGGGCAGCACACCGTCGTCGCCATCGCGGGGGCGACCGGCAGCGGCAAGTCGCAGCTGTTCAACACGCTCGCCGGGGTGACCATCTCCGAGACGGGTGTCCGCCGCCCGACCACCGCGGCGCCCATCGCGTGCAGTTGGAGCGACGGCGCGGCCAGCCTCCTGGACCGGCTCGGCATCCCCGGCCGGCTGCGTCGCCGCCCGTTGCAGCACCCGGACGCCGACTCGCCGCTGCGCGGGCTGGTCCTGATCGACCTGCCCGACCACGACTCGGCCGCCGTGCAGCACCGCGAGCAGGTCGACCGCATCCTGGCGCTCGTCGATGCCGTCGTCTGGGTCGTCGACCCGGAGAAGTACGCCGACGCCGTGCTCCACGAGCGCTATCTGCGGCCGATGGCCGGCCACGCCGAGGTCACCTTCGTCGTCCTCAACCAGGTCGACCGGCTGCCCGGGGAGGCCGCCGAACAGGTCCTCGACGACCTGCGGCGGCTGCTCGACGAGGACGGCATCCCCCTCGGCGAGTACGACGAGCCCGGCGCCACCGTGCTCGCGCTGTCCGCGCTCACCGGGGAAGGCATCGGCGAACTGCGCGAGGTGCTCGGCCAGTTCGTCGCCGAACGGCAAGCCCCGGCGCGCCGTATCGCGGCCGACGTGGACGCCGCGGCCTGGCGCCTGCGCCCCGTCTACGTCACCGGCCGGCGGACCGGGCTCAGCGAGGAGGCGCGGGAGGAGTTCGCGGACCGGCTCGCGGACGCGGTGGGTGCCACCGCGGCCGGCGAGGCCGCCGAACGCGCCTGGCTGCGCAACGCCAACCGCGCGTGCGGCACGCCCTGGCTGCGCCTGTGGCGCTGGCACCGCGACCGGCGCGAACCCCCCACGGGACGGATCTCACTGCGCGCCCAGGCGGACGAGGAGGCCACGGCCCGACAGCGCGTCGAGCAGGCGGTGCGTACGGTGTCCGACCGGGCGTCTGCGGGGCTGCCCGCGCCGTGGGCGCAGGCCATGCGCGAGGCGGCCGGCCGGGGCGCCCAGGGGCTGCCGGAGGCCCTGGACGAGCTGGCGGTGCGCACCGGGCTGCCGCCGGGGCGTCCGCCGCGGCCGGGCTGGTGGCCGGTGGCCGTGCTGGCCCAGGCGTCCATGACCCTGCTGCAGGTGGTGGGCGGCCTGTGGCTGCTGGGCCAGATCATCGGCTTCCTGCCGCCGAACCTGGGCGTGCCGGTGCTGCTGATGGTGGCCGGCATCATCGGCGGACCCCTCATCGAGTGGAGCTGCCGCATCGCGGCACGCGGACCGGCACGGCGCTACGGCCACGAGGCGGAACGCCTGCTGCGGGAGGCCGCCGCGGGGTGCGGCCGGGCCAGGGTGCTGGATCCGCTGGCGGCGGAACTGCTGCGGTACCGGGAAGTGCGGGAGCAGTACGGACGGGTCACCGGGGCGGGAGCGGCGGCGAGGTAGCGGCGAGGCAGCGGCGAGTGCGGGTCTCCCGCCCGAAGGGGTGACGGAGTTCTCCACAGGCCGGAAGACGGTCCACAGCCCTCGGCGGCCCGGCCCGGACCGAGGCAGTCTGGCCTCGCGGCGATCGTGACGGACGCGGTCGTCACGGGCAGCGGCGGCGTACGGGAATCGGACGCACGCGGCGCCGGACGCAGCCGTACGGGACGCGCCCGTACGGGAGGGAGGACTCGCGATGAACGAGACGATGATCTGTGCTGTGGGCAACGTGGCGACGCAGCCGGTGTTCCGGGAGCTGGCGAACGGACCGTCGGCGCGGTTCCGGCTGGCGGTGACCGCGCGCTACTGGGACCGGGAGAAGAGCGCGTGGGCGGACGGCCACACCAACTTCTTCACGGTCTGGGCCAACCGGCAGCTCGCCGGCAATGTGTCGGCGTCGTTGGCCGTGGGCGAACCCGTCGTGGTGCAGGGCCGCCTGAAGGTGCGCACGGACGTGCGCGAGGGGCAGAACTGGACCTCGGCGGACATCGACGCGGTGGCGATCGGGCACGATCTCTCACGCGGCACGGCGGCGTTCCGGCGCACCGGCAGGACGGAGACGGCGGCCTCCCCTCCGCGCCCCGAACCCAACTGGGAGACGGTCGCCGGAGAGCCGCCCGCCACGGACACCACCGAACAGCGGCCGGAACCCGCCGCCGCGGTGGTGGCGTGACGCCGACGGACCACCGGGGATGACCACCGGGGATGACCACCGGGACTGACCGCCGGGGATGACCGAAGTGCGGCTTATCGACGAACCCGTCCCGAACAAACCCGGGTGGATTTGTCGATAAGCCCTGCTCGCAGGCCCGTGAGCGATAACGATTCCGAGTCGGATCACCGCGCGGACCAACATCACCGGCAAGCGCGGCGTGTCACGTCCTTAGGATGCCGAACGAGCCCTGCGGGGCTGGTGATTCTGCTGGTGGGACCGTGCCCCCCACGTCAACGGGTCCTGCTCGAAGGGGAATTTGGTGTTTTCTTCGCTCACTGCGCTGTCTCTGCCCGGTCGGAAGGCGACGCGACTGGCCACCGCGGCCATGGTGTCCGCGCTCGCCGCCGCGGGCGTGGTGACCGGCGCCGGCCCGGCGGCCGCCGCCCAGGACGCGGCGGCGCGGGGGCAGGGCGGGGCGACGGCCACGATAGGCGGCCTCAAGACACACGGCCTCGCGGTCATCCACGGGGCGGACGGTGACCACGAGGTGCCGGCCGGGCTGTTCGAGATGTCCGTCGAGGGCGGCGGGATGCTGCAGACGTACTGCGTCGACATCCAGAACCCGACGCAGAAGGACGCCAAGTACCAGGAGACGCCCTGGAGCGGCACGTCGCTGGGCACCAACAAGGACGCCGGCCGCATCCGCTGGATCCTGCAGAACTCCTACCCCCAGGTCAACGACCTCGCCGCGCTCGCCAAGAAGGCGGGTGTCCGCGGCGGGCTCACCGAGCAGGACGCCGCGGCCGGCACGCAGGTGGCCATCTGGCGCTACTCGGACGACACGGACGTCGAGGCCGTCGACCCCCAGGCCGAGCGGCTCGCCGACCACCTCGAGAAGAGCGCCCGCGGCCTGTCGGAGCCCGCGGCGTCGCTCACCCTGGACCCGCCCGCGGTCTCGGGCCGCCCCGGTGAGCGGCTCGGCCCGGTGACGGTGCGCACCAACGCGGGCGGCGCGACGGTGACGCCGCTGGTGGACGCCACCACCGGCGGAGTACGGATCGTCGACAAGAAGGGCGAGCCCGTCACCTCCGTCACCAACGGCTCCCAGATCTTCTTCGACGTGCCCGAGGACGCGACGGCCGGCACCGCCGAACTGACGGTCCAGGCCTCGACCACCGTGCCGGTCGGCCGCGCCTTCGCCTCGGAGAGCCGCAGCCAGACCCAGATCCTGGCCGGCTCCAGCGAGTCCACGGTCGCGGCGACGGCGAGCGCCACCTGGGCCGACCAGGGACCGATACCCGCCCTGTCCGCCACGAAGAACTGCGCCGAGGGCGCCCTGGACATCACCGCGGCCAACAAGGGCGACGAACCCTTCACCTTCGAGCTGCTGGACACCGAGTACACCATCGCGGCCGGCGAGACCCGGACGGTGACGGTCCCGCTGCCGGAGGACCGGGCCTACGACTTCACCATCCGCGGCCCGGCCGGCTTCGAACAGCGCTTCACGGGCGTCCTCGACTGCCGCACCCAGAGCGCCGCACTGGCCGGCACCCGCCCCCTCGGTGAACCGGCCCCCACCAAGGTCGTCACCCCCACCCCCACCCCGGACCCCAACCTCGCCGAAACCGGCAGCTCGGGCGCGACGCCCCTGATCGGCGGCGCGGCCATAGGCCTGGTCGTGATCGGCGGCGCGGTCCTCCTGTTCCTCCGCAGGAAGAACGAACAGTGATGTCCGGACGACCCTGACGCGAGAGGAGTCCCTGGCAGGGCCACGGAACCGGCGACCCGGAGAACGCATCGCCGGCCTCGAAGCCCAACTCGTCGAACGGGGCCGGTCCTGACCGAAGCCCGTTGCCGCGCTACCTGGGCGTCAGCAGGCGAAACTCATTACCGTCGGGATCGGCCATCGCCACCCAGCGGGCCTCGCTCCGGCCGGTGTCGTTCAGGGTCGCCCCGAGGGAGAGCAGGCGCTCGACCTCTGCCCGCACATCACCGTGAGCAGGCGGAGCGAGGTCGAAATGCAGCCGGTTCCTTCCCTTCTTCGGCGCCACCGGCGGACCGCCCCACGTGAGCTTCGGACCGCCGAGCGGCGAGCGGATCGCGGTCTCCTGGTCCTGATCCCAGACCAGGGGCCACCCCAGCGCTTGGCTCCAGAAGTACCCGACCGCCTGCGAACCGTCGCAGGCCAGCGCTCCGACGAAGCCGCAGTCGGCCAGGAACTTGTTGCCCGGCTCGATGACGCAGAACTCATTGCCCTCAGGGTCGGCGAGTACCACGTGCTCGTCCTCCGGGCCTTGGCCGATGTCGATGTGCTGTCCGCCGAGCGCCAGCGCCCTGGCCACCGTCTGCCGCTGGTCCTCCAGGGACGCGCTCGTCAGATCGAAGTGCATCCGGTTCTGTCCGACCTTCCGCTCCTGGCTCGGAGCGACACGGATACGGAACCCGGTGTCATCACTGGGCAGCAGCACGAGGCCATCCTAGGGATCGTCCTCCAGCTCCCAGTCCAGAAGCCCGGACCAGAACTGCGCCAGACGCAGTGGCTGACTCGCGCCGAAGCAGACCGCGAACAGTTGACTGGTCAAAGCCATGTATATCTCCCACCCACTGACCGACCGCCGGCGGCAAGACACCACCGGCCCTGCGGGCGGAAAGCCTAAGGGGCCGCGGGGATCACCCGCATGCGAGTTTTCCGCGACCTCCGACCGACCGGTCGGCGACCGACAGTGACAGGCGAGTCTCAGGCGCGTCCGGGAAAGCCCAGGTCAGAGGCCCCGCGCCGAACGCGTTTCCTCACAAGGGTGGCGGTGCGGCAAGATGGGGTGTATCTGCCCACTGCCTGATCAAGCTGCCGGACGGTTTCTCTTGGCTGAGTACATTTACACCATGCGCAAGGCGCGCAAGGCGCACGGCGACAAGGTGATCCTCGATGACGTCACCCTGAGCTTCCTGCCCGGCGCGAAGATCGGTGTGGTCGGGCCGAACGGCGCCGGTAAGTCCACCGTTCTGAAGATCATGGCGGGGCTGGAGCAGCCGTCGAACGGCGACGCGTTCCTGTCGCCGGGCTACACGGTCGGCATCCTGCTCCAGGAGCCCCCGCTGAACGAGGAGAAGACCGTCCTGGAGAACGTCCAGGAGGGCGTCTCCGAGGTCAAGGGCAAGCTCGACCGGTTCAACGAGATCGCCGAGCAGATGGCGACCGACTACTCGGACGCCCTGCTCGAGGAGATGGGCAAGCTCCAGGAGGAGCTGGACCACGCCAACGCCTGGGACCTCGACGCCCAGCTGGAGCAGGCCATGGACGCGCTGGGCTGCCCGCCCGGCGACTGGCCCGTCGTGAACCTCTCCGGTGGTGAGAAGCGGCGTGTGGCCCTGTGCAAGCTGCTGCTGGAGGCGCCCGACCTGCTGCTGCTCGACGAGCCCACCAACCACCTCGACGCCGAGTCGGTGAACTGGCTGGAGCAGCACCTCGCCAAGTACGAGGGCACCGTCGTGGCCGTGACCCACGACCGGTACTTCCTGGACAACGTCGCCGGGTGGATCTGCGAGGTCGACCGCGGCCGGCTGCACGGCTACGAGGGCAACTACTCCAAGTACCTGGAGACCAAGCAGACCCGCCTCAAGGTCGAGGGCCAGAAGGACGCCAAGCGCGCCAAGCGGCTCAAGGACGAGCTGGAGTGGGTGCGGTCGAACGCCAAGGGGCGGCAGGCCAAGTCCAAGGCGCGTCTCGCGCGGTACGAGGAGATGGCGGCCGAGGCCGACAAGATGCGGAAGCTGGACTTCGAGGAGATCCAGATCCCGCCGGGCCCGCGCCTGGGCAGCGTCGTCGTCGAGGTCAACAACCTCAGTAAGGGCTTCGGCGACAAGGTCCTCATCGACGACCTCTCCTTCACGCTGCCGCGCAACGGCATCGTCGGTGTCATCGGTCCCAACGGCGCCGGCAAGACCACCCTCTTCAAGATGATCCAGGGCTTCGAGGAGCCGGACTCCGGTTCCATCAAGGTCGGCGAGACCGTCAAGATCTCCTACGTCGACCAGAGCCGCGAGAACATCGACCCGAAGAAGACGCTCTGGGCGGTCGTCTCCGACGAGATGGACTACATCAACGTCGGCCAGGTCGAGATGCCCTCGCGGGCGTACGTGTCCGCCTTCGGGTTCAAGGGACCGGACCAGCAGAAGCCGGCCGGCGTGCTCTCCGGCGGTGAGCGCAACCGGCTCAACCTCGCGCTCACCCTCAAGCAGGGCGGCAACCTGCTCCTCCTCGACGAGCCGACCAACGACCTCGACGTCGAGACCCTCAGCAGCCTCGAGAACGCCCTGCTGGAGTTCCCCGGGTGCGCCGTGGTCGTCTCCCACGACCGGTGGTTCCTGGACCGCGTCGCCACGCACATCCTCGCCTACGAGGGTGACTCCAAGTGGTTCTGGTTCGAGGGCAACTTCGACTCGTACGAGAAGAACAAGGTCGAGCGGCTCGGCGCCGACGCCGCGCGTCCGCACCGCGCCACCTACAAGAAGCTGACCCGGGGCTGATCTTGCGGCACATCTACCGCTGCCCACTGCGCTGGGCGGACATGGACGCGTACGGCCACGTCAACAACGTGGTGTTCCTCCGCTACCTGGAGGAGGCACGTATCGACTTCCTGTTCCGCCCGGAGAAAGACTTCAAGCAGGGGTCCGTGGTGGCGCGCCATGAGATCGACTACAAGCGGCAGCTCGTCCACCGGCACCACCCGGTCGACATCGAGCTGTGGGTCACGGAGATAAGGGCCGCCTCCTTCACGCTCACCTACGAGGTCAAGGACGGCGACCAGGTCTACGTCCGCGCCTCGACGGTGATCGTGCCGTTCGACTTCGAGAGGCAGCGGCCGCGCCGGATCACCGCGGAGGAACGGGAGTTCCTTCAGGAGTACACGGACGACAAGGAGGAGGCCGTCGCCGCATGACGGTCCTTCACCTGGCCGACGAGGGGGAGGCCGCGGATCTCGCGGCCTTCCTCTCCCGCCTGCTCCACTACGACCGCTCGGCCGCGGTGCGCCTGCAGGCGGCGGGCACGGCCCTCGCCGTCTTCGGCCGGCCGCCCTCCTTCGAGGTGCTGGCCGTGCGCGCCGTGCGGCTGGCCAAGCCGTACGAGAACGGGCTCGACGCCACGCTGGACGTGACCGTGTCCGCCGGTGAGCTCCTGGAGACGGTGGACGAGGCGGCGGCCACCGCCGGTGTGCCGGGAGCGGTGACCGGGCCCCCGTGGGCCGGGGTGCTGCCCCCGCGCGGCGGCTGGCGGCCCGAGCCGGGGCTGCCCGGCCCGGACGCGCTGCGCGCGCTGGTCGCCGCGGCGGTGGCGGAGTTCCGCTCCCGCACGGCGGAGCTGGCGCCGGAGCGGCGCACCCGGGCCGAGCTCGACCGGATCGGCGGGGAGATATGGTCCCGGACGGTCGGGGACACCGGGCTGCCGGTGCGGGCCGTGCACGCGGCCCAGTCACTGGGGTTCCTGCGGGCCCCGGGGGGCTTCGACACGGACGCGCCGAAGCTGTTCTCCTCGGGAGCGTGGCTGCGGCTGCGCACGCCCTACGGGTCCGTCGCCCTGCGCCGGGCGGGGGCCGCCGGGGCGTTGGGCATCAGCGTTCGCTGAGCCCGCCGCGACGCCCGCGCGTCAGCCCGGCCGGTGGCTGGTCGGTCAGTCCGGCGCGTTGATCATCGAGGCCGCCGCGTACGTCAGGTACTTCCACAGCGTCTGCTCGTGTTCCTCGGAGAGCCCCAGCTCGTCGACGGCGACCCGCATGTGCCCCAGCCAGGCGTCGTGCGCCGCCCGGTCGACGACGAAGGGCGCGTGGCGCATGCGCAGCCGCGGGTGGCCGCGGTTGTCGCTGTACGTCGTGGGGCCGCCCCAGTACTGCATCAGGAAGAGCGCGAAACGCTCCTCGGCCGGGCCGAGGTCCTCCTCCGGGTACATCGGCCGCAGGATCGGATCCTCGGCCACCCCCTCGTAGAAACGGTGGACGAGCCGACGGAAGGTCTCCTCCCCGCCGACCTGCTCGTAGAAGGTCTGCTCCTGAAGCGTGCCGCGCCGAATCTCAGTCACGTCGTCCATGGTCTCAGACGCGTGGACATAGGACTTGAGTCGTAGGACCCCGCCTTCACCCCATGCCGCACTCACCGCCTACGGCACCTACCGCACACGGCACACCATCCACCGCCGGGCCCGTACTGTGGAGACATGGGCGGGCACCAGGACCTGGACGGCCTCGCCGCCTCCGCGCGGGCGGAGCTGGTGCGGGAGATCGAGCTGAGCGGCGCCTGGACGGCCGACCCGGTCTGGCGGGAGACGTTCGAGACGGTGCCGCGGCACCTCTTCGTGCCCTACTACTACGTCGGTGTCCGGGGCGGCTACGAACGCCGGTGGGGCGAGCACCCCGACCGGGAGGCCCGCGAACGCTGGGTGCGCGGCGCCTACGCCGACGCCCCGCTGGCCACCCGGCTGCGTGACGGCGAACTGCTCTCCTCCAGCAGCCAGCCGTCGCTGATGGCGATGATGCTGGTGGAGCTGGGTGTGACGGAGGGCGACCGGGTCCTGGAGATCGGCGCCGGTACCGGCTACAACGCCGCCCTGCTCGCCCACCGGCTCGGCGACGACGATCTGGTCACCACCGTCGACCTGGACGCCGACATCACCGAGTCGGCCCGCCGGCACCTGGCCGCCGCCGGATACCATCCGGCGGTCGTCACCGGCGACGGCGCCCGCGGGGTGCCCGAACGCGCCCCCTACGACCGGATCCTCGCCACCTGCTCGCTGCCCTCGGTCCCGCGCGCCTGGCTCGCCCAGTGCCGCCCCGGCGGCCGGATCCTGACGCCGCTCGCCACCGGCCTGGTCGTCCTCACCGTCCGCGACGCCGGGCACGCCGAGGGGCGCTTCCTGCCCACGCCCGCGTACTTCGTACCGTTGCGCGGCTCGGACCGGTCCGAGCCGGAGACGCCGGGCCTGGGCGGGGTGCCGCGCAGGGCCCGGGAGGACGACCTGTTCCGCTTCCTGCTCGCGTTGAGCCGGGGCGGGCTCGATCCGCAGGAGGCGTACGCCCTGTGGGACCGCGAGGACGCGCCGCGGCGCGAGCGCTACGGCATCACCGTCCGCGGCGAACGGGCCTGGGCCTGGCTGGACGACCCCGAGGGCCCGTACGCCTGGCCCTGCGTCTGAGAGCCGCCCGCTAGCCCCGGCGGACCGTGATCGTCGTCCACGCGCCGACGTGCACCCGGTCGCCGTCCTGCAGCGGCACGGGCACGAAGGGCTGGATCGGCTCGTCGCCGCCGTTGACCGTCGTGCCGTTCGTCGAGTTCTGGTCGACGACCGCCCAGGTCCCGTCCGGCTGCTGCACCAGCATCGCGTGCTGGTGCGAGACGCCCGGGTCCTCCGGCGGCACCGCGAGGTCGATGTCCGGGGTGTCGCCGGTGGAGTGCCGGCGGCGGCCGATGGTGATCTGGTTGCCGGTGAGCGTCCGCTGCTGCTCGGGCGAGTACGCGGGCAGGTTCAGGCCGGCGGCCTCGGGGCCGGAGCGGTGCATCATCGCCATGAAGTACTCACGGTCCGGCCCGATGGTCGCCGTCCAGGTCACCGGCTGCTGAGGCCGCTGGGGCTGCTGGGGCTGCTGGGGCTGCTGGGGGAACCCGTAGCCGCCGCCGGGCGGGGGCGGCGGGGCCTGGGTCGCGCCGGGCTGCGGATAGCCGTAGCCGCCGCCCTGGGCCGGACCCGGGCCGTTCGGGCCACCAGGGCCACCGGGACCACCAGGGCCTCCTGGACCGCCCGGCCCTCCGTGCCCGGTGGACGACGGTGGCGAGAGCACCCAGTCGTCCTCACCGCCGCCGAAGGACGGACCGCCCTGCTGCGGCCGGTTGGTCTCCTGCGGGAAGGCGGGCGGGGCCGGCGGACCGGACTGCTGGTATCCCTGCGGGGCGCCGCCGGGCCCGCCCGGGCCGGGCGGCGGCGGGACCGGCCGCGACGGGTCGGCACCGAAGGCGGGCGGGGCCGGCGGGCCGGAGGGGCCGCCAGGGCCGCCCTGGCCGCCAGGGCCGCCAGGGCCGCCACCGGGACCCCCGGGACCGCCCGGGCCGCCGTATCCGCCGGGACCGTTCGGGCCGCCGGGGTTGAAGGGGCCGGAGGGGCCGTTCGGACCGCCGGGACCGCCGGGACCACCGGGACCGCTGCCCGGACCACCAGGGCCGCCACCGGGGCCACCCTGGCCGCCCTGGCCGCCCGGCCTCGAAGGGCCGCCGAAGGGCGGACCCGGCGGGATCGGCTCGGCCGGCCGGTTCATCTGGGACGGGCGGGAGCCCTGGTAGTCGTACGAGTCACCGCCGCCGTACGACGGTGGCGCCGGCGGCTGCTGGAAGTGCGGAGCCGGACCGCCGGGCGCCGACGGGCGCGGGGCGGCCGGGGTGTACGAGGTGGCGGTGTTGGTGAGGAAGTTCCACCGGCATTCCTCGCAGAACGGCGCCGCGCCCTCACGCGGCGTGCGGCACTGCGGGCACAACTGCGGCTCGGCGCCCGGACCACCAGGGCCCTGGCCCTGACCACCGGGACCGGCGGGCGGTGGGAAGCCGTAGCCGCCGCCCGGGGGCGGAGGCGGGGGAGGGGGCGGCACGGCACCGGCCATGCGGTGACCGCAGACCTCGCACCAGTCGTCGGAACCCGACTGGTGTCCGTTCGGGCAGGTCGGCATGTCGGTGCTTCCCCCTCTTGCGGGCTCGTGGAGCGCTGTTGTCCGGTGTTACTTCTTTACACGAACAGTCTTTGTCGACCGGGTCTCGAGAGTCATCTCGTCGGCCTCCTCGACCTTCGCTTTCAGTCGCACAGTACCTGCCGCCGCGTCGACCACGTCCACCACCTTCGCAAGCAGTTTCGCCGTATCGGCGTTTCCGGAGACTCCGGCGAGCTGAACCGCACGACCCAGTTTGGCCGTTGCTCCGTCGATGTCTCCCGCTTTGCGCAAATCCAACCCCTGTTGGATGACCTGTGCCAGTTCCGCCTGCCCCGTGTAGTGGGCGACCTGGGGGTTGATCGACGTGGAGGCGGCCATGTCGTCCGTCCACACGGCCCGTACGAGACCCTGCGCGCCGAGGTTGCGGGCGCTGCCTCCCCCACTCTCGGCTGCGCTCGAGCGGGAGGTGCCCCCAGGCTCCGGGACGACCAGGGAGACGCGGGCGGCCAGCATCTCCTGGCCGAGGCCGGCGGCCGGAACCTCCACGCATACGTGGTAGTCGCGGGACTCGTCGCCCCAGGAACCGGTGGGGTAGTCCCCGGCGCGCGGGCCCGCCTCGGTGCGGCGCCCGGTCAGCTCCTCGACCGTGGGAGCGACCTGCTTGACGAACTTCACGGTGGTGCCGACCGGGGTCCACAGGCGCAGGGCGACGTCCGCGACCTCCTTGCCCATGGCCGTCTCCATCATCCGCGTGAAGTCGGCGGCGAGACCGGCCGGGTCGGCGACGATGTCGGCGGTGCCGAGCAGGGCGGAGGCGAGTCCTGTGACTTCTTTCACTTCCCAGTCGGTGCCCACGCCCCTGGCGTCACAGGTGAAGCGCCCGGCGCAGGCGTCGAGCGCCGCCCTGAGGTCCTGTGGCGACTCGTGCTCGTTGCGGCCGTCGGTGAGCAGGATGCCGTGCCGGATGGCGACGTCCGCCGACGACAGCAGCCGGTCGGCCAGCCGCAGCCAGGTGCCGATGGCGGTGCCGCCGCCCGCGCTCAGCTTGCGCAGCGCCTGCTTGGCCCGCTCCCGGGTGGTGGCGTCGGCGACCGCGAGCCCGCCGCCGCCCGGGTAGACCTCCTTGGCCACGTGGGTGCCGCCGACCACCGCGAAGTGCACGCCGTCGCGCAGGGTGTCGATCGCGGCGGCCGTCGCGTCGCGGGCGTTGCGCATCTTGGTGGGCGGGTAGTCCATCGAGCCCGAGCAGTCGACCATGACGGCCACGGCCGCGGACGGTCCCTGGCCCGGCGAGTACAGGTGGGGCGCGGCGACCGCGCTCCCGACCGTGCCGCCGCCGGTCGCGGTGACCGTCACGATGGCGTTCACCTCACGGCCGCCGTCGGGCAGGTACTCGTTCTGGTAGACGTCCATCGAGAACTGCGGCACGTTCGACTTCGAGAAATTGGCCATGCCGGGTCGCATCCCCCTCTACGGCCCCACGGTGGTGGGGTGTCTGGCTGCCGGCGCGGACCGCCCCCTGCGGCCCGCGAGGCCCCCCGCGCGTCACCCCGCCCGTGCGGGGGCTTCGGGACACGTGCGGGAGCCTCAGGCCGATCCTGCCCCCTGCGGCGGGGCCGGGAACGGCACGAGGGCCACTGTTACGTTGTCGTGGCCCCCGCCGTCCAGGGCGTGACCGACCAGTACGCGGGCGCTGTGCAGCGGACGCGAGGCGGCGTCGAGGGGCATGACCTCGGCCATCTCCTCGGCCGACTCGGCGTAGTTCCACAGGCCGTCCGAGCAGACCACGACCACTCCCGCGCGGTCCGGTTTGAACGACGCGGTGTGCGGCTCCAGTTCGTAGGCGTCGGCGCCGAGCCAGCCGGTGATCGCGTGGGCGCGTTCGTCGGCGTAGGCCTCGGCCTCGCTCATCAGGTTGGCGGCGACCATCTGCGCGGCCCACGAGTCGTCCTCGGTGAGCCGGGCGGGCGGTGTGCTCCGGTCCACCGGCACCCAGTAGACGCGGCTGTCGCCGACCCAGCCGACGACCAGCAGGCCGGCGGTCACCACGGCGCCGACCAGGGTGCAGGCGGGCGCGTTCTGGTGCGGGGCCTGCTCGCGGGCGGTGGCGGGCTCGTCCGCCAGCGCGTTGACGGCGTGCGAGGCGGCGACGATGGCGTCGTGCATGGCCTGCTGCGGATGGGTGCCCCGCGGCAGGGCGCCCAGCAGCGACTCGCCGGCCGCCCGGGACGCGGCGAGCGAGGCGTCGTCGGGGCGGGTCGCGGAGGACACGCCGTCGCAGACGATCGCCACGCTCGCGGGGGTGCCGTCGGGCAGCGCGGTGCAGCCGACGGAGAACGCGTCCTCGTTGCGGTGGTGGCGCAGACCGCGGTCGCTGACCGCGGCGACGGGGCCGGACTCCTGCTCCATGTGGTCGCGTTCCCGGGGCTGGGCGTGCCCGCAGTTCTCGCAGTAGCCGTCGTCGTCGACCCGGCCCGCGCGGCAGGCCACACAGACCTTGGCGCCGGCGGCGGGCGCGGACGCGACCGTCGCGTCCCGGGCCGTCGCGTCCCGGACCGTCGCGCCGGGGACGGGGACGCCCGGGACCGGCTCGGCGGCCAGTCGCGGGTCGGGCGCCTGCAGCGGGTACTCGTCGGCGTCCTGCGGACGGCCGGGACGGTCGAGCCGCACGCCGGGCGCGTCCGGCTCCGGCGGCGCCACCGGCATCGGTGGTGCCGCGGGCGGGGGCGGGGGAGCCGGCGGGGCCGGCTCCGTCGGCTGCAACGGTGAGCCGCCCGAGTCGGTGCCCGGCAGTTCGGCCGCCGCGTGCACCGGGGCGGGCCGGCCGGAGCCGTCCGAGTCCCGGGCCACGGGCCAGTCCACACCGTCCGGCGGCGGCGCCGGCGCGGGCACCGAGCCGTTGACGGCGATCGTCGGGCTGTCCTCGGGCCGTGCGGGCACGGCGGACAGGTCGTATCCGCAAGCGCCGCAGAAACGGTCACCGGGCTCGAGGGGTTCCTCGCAGCTCGGGCACTTCGGCACAGCGGCCTGCTGGGGCATCTGCGACATCAACTACACCCACGTCCGGGGGCGGTAACGATTGGCACGTTCCACCAGGTCGATCCTTTCCTCGCCGCCCCGCGCCAGCCGCGCCAGCGTGCGGTACGAACGCTCCAGGCCGAAACGCAGGCCGCGTTCGTCCAGGCCGCTGCCGAGCAGCGTCCGTCCCCCGGCGGCGGGAGGGACGGAACCCCGACCTCCGGAGAGTACCCAGTCCAGCGCGCAACCGAGGACCTCGGCCGACAGCTGCTCGCGCCGTGCCGGATCCAGACCGTACACGTCCAGCGCCTCGACCTGCCGAGCGGCGGCGACCAGGTCGTCCAGGAACGCCACGTCGCCCGCGCCCGCGGTGCGCTGCCGCAGCCGTGCCCGTACGGCCGCGACGCGCGCGGCCGTGCAGTGTATGGACGACTCCGGCACCGACTCCAGCGTCCGTACGGCACCGGCCCGGTCGCCGGCGGCGAGCTGGACCCGGGCCAGCCCGAACGCCGAGCTCACATGGCTCGGGTCGGACGCCCACACCAGGCGGTAGTACTCGGCGGCGTTGTCGAGCTGCCCCAGCACCTCGGCGCACAGGCCGAGCGCCAGCTTGGGCGCGATCTCGCCCGGGAAGGCGTCGTAGACCGCGTCGAAGGCCAGGGCGGCGCCCTCGTGGTCGCCGGTCACCAGTGCGGCGAGCCCCTGGTACCAGACCACCCGCCAGTCGTCGGGCCGTTCGCCCTCCAGCGTGTGCAGGGCCTCGAGCGCGCCGGGCGCGTCGCCGTTCTCCAGCCGCGCCCGGATCTGCCGCAGCCGGGTCTCGGTCGACGGCGCCGGCGCGGAGGCCAGCGCGGTCAGCAGTTCGGCCGGCGCGGACGCCATGAGGCCCGCGAGGAAGCCCGCGTTGGGGTCACCGGCGTCGACCCGGGGGACCGGCAGCGCGAGGGCGGTGACGGGCGCGTCGGCGGACTTCACCAGCCCGGACGTACCGTCAGCGTCACCGCGACCGCCGACCGCGCCGACCGGCGGCGCGACGCTCGCGCCCGTCCCGCCGGCCTGCTGTCCGAGCCCTGGGCCCGCCCCGCCGTGTGCTCCAGCGCTCATACCCGCCCCGCCGGCCCCCCCGACACCCGCGCCCGTCCCGCCCGGTGCTCCGACCGCCGCGTTCGTCCCGCCCGGCAGCGCGGGGAGCGTGCCCTGGCCGCCCGGCAGTGCCGCGGCCGCACCGGCGCCGCGCCGCCCGGTGCGGGGCGCCCGCGCTCCCAGCCGCGACACGTCGCCGTCCAGCCGAGGGAACAACTCCGTGTCCGTCACCCTGGCCTCCGGCCCGAACAGGGTGGACACGGCGGGCCGGGCGCGGCCCGTCTGGAGCGAGACCACCTCGCGCAGCACCCCCGTCAGCTGCTCGGCCATCTCCTGCGCGGAGGCGAACCGGCGGCCCGGATCAGGGTCGGTGGCACGCACCAGCAGCCGGTAGAAGGACTCGTACCGCCGGAAGACCTCGATCGTGTCCGGGTCCGGCAGGGAGTCGGCGTACACCGTGGTGTAGCCCTGGAAGTCGAACGTCAGCACGGCGAGCGTGCGGCCGACCGTGTACAGGTCGGACGCCACCGACGGGCCGACGTCGGCGACCTCCGGGGACTGGTAGCCCACCGTGCCGTAGATGGCCGATTCCTCGTCGTCCATCCGGCGCACCGCGCCCATGTCGATCAGCTTGAGCTGGTCCTCGGTCTGGATGGCGTTGTCGACCTTGAAGTCGCAGTAGAGCAGGTTGCGGCTGTGCAGATGGCCGAGCGCCTCCAGCGCCTCGATGCCGTACGCGCAGGCCTGCTCGACCGGCAGCGGGTCGCGCCGCCCCTGGGGGCTGCGCCGGCCGTTGGCGATCTCCTTCAGCGACTTGCCGCCGACGTACTCCATGACGATGTACCCGTCCAGCGAACCCGTGCGCTGGTCGAGGTGCTCGACGAAGTTGTAGATCCGCACGATGTTGGCGTGCTCGATCTCGGCGAGGAACCGCCGCTCCGATATCGCCGCCGCCATCGCGTCCTGGTCGCCGGTGTCCAGCAGGCCCTTGAGGACCACCCAGCGGTCGGAGACCGCCTTGTCCACGGCGAGGTAGATCCAGCCGAGCCCGCCGTGCGCGAGGCAGCCCACCACCTCGTACTGGCCGTGCACGACGTCCCCGGCCCTCAGCTTGGGCACGAACGAGTACGGGTGGCCGCACTTGGTGCAGAAGCCCTCCGTGCGCCCCGGCCGCTCACCGCGGGCCCGCCCGACCGGAGCCCCGCAGTCCGAGCGCGAGCAGAATCTCTTCCGCTCGGGCACCTCGGGGTTGTCCAGCACCATCGAACGAGGGTCCGGCCGCGGGATCGCCGGGACCTCGACCAGGCCGGCGCCGAGGCGTCCGCGCCCGGAGGAACCGGCGGGGGAGCCCGAGCTGCGCACCGACACCGACCGGCTCGTCGACCGTCCCGAGACCGCCCGCGAGAGCCGTCCCGACACCGAACGCCGGGACTTCGACGACTGCGACGACGTACGGGAACTGCTGCGGCCGCTGGACCGCGAACTCCCGCTGCCCGCCGAACCGCGGGACCCGCGTGAGCCCCGTCCGCCGCCTCCGGTGACCCCGGTCGGCGTCGAGCCGACCATGCCGCCCGAGGCGACGACCGGCGCGAGACCGCACGTGTCGCAGTACAGCTCGCCGCCGCCCATGTCCTCGTAGGCCCCACCGCAGCCGGGACGCTGACACGTCCGCCCTGCCTCACTCATGACGCTGCCTCCCCCTCGTCGCTCACGCGCCGGGCCCCGTCCGGTCCACCGGCCCGCCCTGCCCGGGCACCCGCGGGGCGGAGCCGAGCACTTCGGCCGCCGCGTGCTGGTAGCGCAGTACGGCCTGGCCGGCCACGCGCAGGTCGCAGGGCGCGCTCCACAGCATGCGGCGCGCCTTCTCGTACTTCTCGACCAGCTCCGGATCCTCGGCGTGGCCGAGCCGGCCCATCTTCGCCTTGTACGCGTCGAGCCGGCCGCGCAGTTCGGCACGGACCGCGAGCGGCGCGGTGACCGCCGTCAGGGACTCACGGGCGCGCAGCAGTTCGTCCTCCGCCTTCTCCTCCAGGGACTCCAGGAGCGGGGACAGCCGGTGCCACTGCGCGTGTCTGCGGTACTCGGCGGCCGCCGCCAGCTGCTCCTGCAGCACGGTCGGCGGTCCGCTGACCACGGGCACCTCCGTCGCGGCGATCTTCGCCAGCACCTCGCCGCGCGCGGTGCGGGCCTCGGCGAGCGTGCGGTCCGCGCGGGAGAGTACGTCCCGCAGCCGTACGATCCGCTGCTCGGCGTCCTGGCGTACGGCCAGCACGGCGTCGATCTCGCGGCGTACGTCCTCCAGGGCGCGCGCCTCCCGGTCGTACACCGTGGTGTCCGGCCGGCCACCGCCCGGCGCCGAACTGCCCTCGGCGGGCAGCCAGAAGGCCAGCGGGTCGGACACCACCTGTTCGCGCAGCCTCGTCAGGGTGCGGGTGATCCGCTCCAGGTCGTCGCCGGCCGGATGCTCGCCGGGGCGGACGCCCACGGAGTGCGCGAGCCGGCGTGTGCGCTGGAGCTCGGCGGCGAGCAGATCGATCCGCGCGGGCAGCGCCGACCACACCGCGTCGGCCGCGACCACCATGTCGAGGGAGGCCGCGTACAGCTGGTTCATCCGGTCCACCAGGGTGACCAGCGAGTACCGTTCGCTGAGGCGGCCCGGACCGCCGTGCGGGGTGGGCGCGCCCGCGGTGGCCACGGCGGCGCCGCCCGCCACGGTGACGGCCTCGCCGCGCAGCAGTTCGGTCAGCGCCACCAGGTCCTCACGGCTGGACCAGCGGCGCCGGGAGCGGATCTCCCGGGCGGTGCGCAGCGCGCCCGTGTACGCGTCGAAGTAGGTCCACAGCAGCGTGATCGACGCCTCCGCGGCGGCCCAGCGCTCGCCGGTCACCCCCGTGAGCTCGGCGCCTTCGAGGAGTCTGCGGCCCGCGTGGTCCTGGAGGGCGAGGAGCGAGGTCTCGACGGCCTCGTGCTCCGCGCCGAGCCGCGCCAGCGCACGGTCCACCTCGTCCCGGTCCATCACCGGCCCGGTGGGTCCCGTGTCGCCCATCGATCACCTCTCGCTGTCGCGGACCTGTACGTGGTCTTGTGGTCTTTCCGTGTCTTCCCGTGCGTGCGCCGGTCGTTCAGCTCGTGCGCAGATACTCCGGCCGGTCCGGTGGCTCCGACTCTGCGGCGTCGCCCATGGTCTTCGACAGCCACGTGTCGTACGAGTACTTCCAGCCCCTGGCGTCGTCCGCGCGCCACTCCACGAGGATCTGGTTGACCCGGCGTACCAGGTCGTCGGCGTCCTTCTTCATCGCCACGCCGTAGTACTCGGTGGTGAAGTCGGTGCCCCGCAGTTCGACCGTGGGGTCCTGTGCGGCCTGGCTCGCGGCGAGCGCGCCGTCGGTGACGACCGCGTCGACCTCGCCGAGCTGGAGCCGCACCAGGCAGTCCAGTTGGCTCGGCACGGTGGTGCCGAGGTCGACGTCGGCGGGCAGCCTGCCGTCCTTCTGGTCCCGCTCCAGCGTGCTCAGCGCCGTCGAACCCGCCGCCGTGCAGATCTTCTTGCCGGCCAGCGTCTTGTCGTACCCGGTGATGCCCGAGGACTTGGGCGCCAGCACCTGCTGGCCGGTCTTGAAGTAGGGCGCGGAGAACGCGACGTCGGCCAGCCGGTCGCAGTTGATGGTCATCGTGCGGACCACCATGTCGACCCGGCCGTCCTGGATCGCGGGGACGCGCTGGTCGGTGGGGATCGCCTTGAACTGCACGGCGTCCCGGTCGCCGAGGATGTCCTCCGCGATACGGCGCACCAGGTCGATGTCGAAGCCCTCCAGCTCGGCGTCACCACCGCTGTTCGGGTCGCGGTAGCCCCAGCGGTAGCTGTTCTGGTCGACACCGACGACCAGCTTGCGCTTCTCGCCCCGGCGGTTCTGGATCTCGTCGATGGTGGGGCCGTCGTCGCCGGACGGGGACAGCGTCTGCCGCTCCGGGGCCGTGCACTCCTCGGCGGCGCGCGCCTGGCTGCCGTGGGCGACACCGTGGCCGCCCGCGCCACCGCCCGTCCCATTGCCACCGCCCTCGCCGTGCGAGCGGACCACCGGCAGGAGCAGGGCGAAGAGCACGGCGAGGGCGCAGGCGAAGGCCATCGCCCCCACACCGCCCCAGCCCTTCAGGCCGCCCCGTAGTCGTCGTGCACGCATCCTCGCGCCTCCGTTCACGGGTGTCCCCGCACGCCCGTCCGCCGGGTCCGCGCCGGGCTTCACCGGTACTCCGAGAGCCTGCGGCCGATGCCCAGCAGCGCGCCCGCCGCGCCGAGGCCGGCGAGGACGCCCGCGCCCTGCGGCAGGTTGTCCATCGCGCCCAGGCCGTCGCCCGCCGCCTGCTTGAACTCCCGCTCCTCGTGCCCGATGGCGTCGGCGAGCGAGGCGTCCACGCCGTCGAAGCACTCGACCGTGGCACCCTTGCCGCCGATGACCAGGTCCAGCGCCTGCTGGTAGTTGCCGTTCTCGTCCTGCTCGCGGGCGGACGCGTGGCGCTTCTTCCACTCCGTCATGTCGCGGTCGGCCGCGGCGACGGGCGCCTTGCCCGCCTCGTCGTCGGCGAGCCGCGCCGCCTCGGCCAGGCCCTTGCCGAGGGTCGCCATGTTCCGGCCGTAGTCGTAGTCGTAGGCGTCGTACGTCTCGCCGTCCACCTTCTTCGTCTCCGCGCCGCGCGCCACCAGGGTGAGGTTCTCGTTGCCCCGGGCCTTGAGGGAGGCGATGCGGGCGTCGTGCAGCACGTTCAGCGAGCGTACGCCGTGGTCGTAGGAGTCGCCGAGGTTCGACCGTGCGACGCTGTGGCCGACGACCAGCCAGAGCAGGACGATCGTGGTGGTGGCCGTGGCGGCGACCAGGCCCTGGTTCAGGACGCGGTTGGTGCGCCGGTAGTTGCGGTGCTGCGCCCACGTGAGGGCGGCGAGTGCGAGGACGCCGAGGGCCAGCGCGGCCCAGGGGTAGGGCTTGGCGTCGGCGTAGTCGGCGCGCAGCCGCTGGTTCTCCGTCTTGTAGAGGTCCTCCGCCGCCGGGAGCATCTCCTGCTGCATCTTCTCGTTGGCGTAGCGCAGATAGGCCCCGCCGACCGGGAAGCCCTGGCGGTTGTAGGTGCGGGCGCGCTCGATGAGGCCCTTGTATTCGGGCAGGAGGCGGTTGAGCTTGGTGATGGTCTTCGCGGAGGGGGAGTCGGCGTCCGAGCCGGCGGCGGCCGTCACGAGGCCCTCGGCGGCGGTGCGGATGCCCTTCTCGTACCGGTCGCGGGACGCCTTGGTCTCCTGGCCGCCGGCCAGGAACCCGCTGGACGCGGCGGTGTTGGCCTCGGCGAGGGAGCGGTAGATGTCGGCCGCGTCGGAGGTGAGCGGCTGGCTGCGGGTCAGCACGTCGTCGGCCGCCGTGGACCGCTCGTGCATCTGCCAGGCGGTGACGGTGCCGAAGGCGACGACCAGCGCGGCGAGCAGCGCGCCGATGATGCGCAGCCGTCCCGGTTCGGTGACGGCCGCCGCGCGCAGCCGGTCCACGCCCTCGGCGAACGCGGTGCGGCGGGGCGCCGGCGCAGGGGGCGCGACGGGGGCGCCGCCCGAGCGCTGTCGGGGCATCGGCTGCGGCTGCGAGTGCGGCTGTGGGTGTGGCCGCGGCGGTACGGCGGGCAGGGTGGGCACGCCCGGGCCCGGCGGTGGCGCCGCGCTGCCCTTCGGCGGTTGAGTCACTGCTGACCTCCCCCATGGTCATCCGTCGCCGCAAGTATCGCTGCCCGCACCGGCATTCGCACCGGCCTTCACCCGATCTTGTGCGGAGCCGGGTGTTCCGCCGCCGGTGTTCCGATCACGGTGTTCCGCACCACCCCTGCCCATGAACACGCCGCCGGAACCGGTTCGGTTCCCCCGGCCGAGCCTTCGGACCGGGTCCCCGGCCGCGGTCCGGCGGCTCCTCAGACGGTGAAGTGCTCCCGCGCCCGCGCGTGGGCCTCGGGGGCCGCCCCCGCCCGGTCCAGCCCCAGCAGCACCGCGCCCAGCACCGGCCGTGCCGTCACCACCCGCGGTACGGCCTTGGGGGCGACGTCCGCCAGCAGCTCCCGTATCCGGTCGTCGAGCCGCGGATGCCGTGCCGCCAGGACGCTGCCGCCCAGCAGGACCGGTGTCTGCACGGCGAGCAGGTCCAGCCGGGTCAGCGCGACCGTGGCCATGGCCACCACCTCGTCGGCCTGCCGGTCGACGACCGCCCGGGCGAGCGGGTCGCCGCCGGCCGCCGTGGCGAACAGCACGGGGGTCAGCTCGTGGCGCCGTACGGGCTCGATGTGCCGCAGGTGCAGGGCCTCGATGAGCGCGTACATCGAACCGAGCCCGAAGTGGGCCGGCAGGGTGCGGGCCAGCTCCGAGGGCCGGCCCCGGCCGTCCTCCGCCCGCGCCGCGTGCCACAGCGCCTCCTCGGCCAGTCCCCAGCCGCCGCCCCAGTCGCCGGAGAGGCGCCCGATGGCCGGGAAACGGGCGGTGCGGCCGTCGGGGCGCATGCCGACGCAGTTGACGCCGGCCCCGCAGACCACGGCGACGCCGAGCGGCTCGTCGACACCCGCCCGCAGGACGGCGAACGTGTCGTTGCGTACCTCCACCCCCGCGCCCCACCCCCGCGCGAGCAGCGCGGCGGCCAGCTGCTCCTCCTCCACGGGCAGGTCCGCGTTGGCCAGGCACGCCGAGACGTGCTCGGCGGAGCTGACGCCCGCCGCCGCGAAGGCCCGCGTCACCGCTTCCCCGAGGGCGTCCACCGCCCGCTCGACGCCCACGGCGGGCGGCCGGAAGGCCCCGCCCCGGGCCGTGGCGAGGACCTCCCCGTCGGCCGCCACGACCGCCACGTCGGTCTTGCTGTTGCCCGCGTCGACGGCGAGCAGGTTCGCGGTCAGGCCCACGCCAGGTGCTCCCGGTTGTGTGCGACCAGCCGGTCGGTGAGCCGCTCGGCGTACGCGTACTGCCCGACGAGCGGGTGGGCGAGCAGCGCCCGCAGCACCCGGTCCCGGCCGCCGCGCAGCGCCGCGTCCAGGGCCAGGTCCTCGTAGGCCGTCACGTTCGCCATCAGCCCCGCGTACAGCGGGTCCACGGCCGGCACCGGCAGCGGAGCGGCCCCCTTCGGCCCCACAGCGGCCGGCACCTCGATCACCGCGTCGTCGGGGAGGAAGGGCAGCGTGCCCCGGTTGCGGGTGTTCACCACCTGGTAGGGGGAGCCCGCGCCGCCGAGCAGGGCGGCGGCCAGGTCCACGGCCGCCTCCGAGTAGTAGGCGCCGCCCCGCTTCGCCAGCAGGGCGGGCTTCTCGTCCAGGGCCGGATCGGCGTACATCTCCAGCAGTCGCCGTTCCATCGCCGCGACCTCGGAGGCCCGCGACGGCTTGGTGCGCAGTTCCTCGACGACCTCGTCGTGCGCGTAGTAGTAGCGCAGGTAGTAGGAGGGGACGACGCCCAGGCGGCCCAGGAGGGGCCGGGGCAGGCGGAGGTCGGCGGCGACGGTGTCCCCGTGCTCGGCCAGCAGCCGGGGCAGGACGTCCTCGCCCTCGGGGCCGCCGAGGCGGACACCGGTCTCCCAGGTGAGGTGGTTGAGGCCCACGTGGTCCAGGTGGATGCCGGCCGGTGCCACCCCGAGCAGCGCGGCGAACTTGCGCTGCAGCCCGATCGCCACGTTGCACAGGCCGACCGCCCGGTGCCCGGCCTGGAGCAGGGCGCGGGTCACGATGCCGACCGGGTTGGTGAAGTCGATGATCCAGGCGTCCGGGTTGGCGCGGCGGACCCGCTCGGCGATGTCCAGCACCACCGGCACGGTGCGCAGCGCCTTGGCCAGGCCGCCCGCGCCGGTCGTCTCCTGGCCGACGCAGCCGCACTCCAGCGGCCAGGTCTCGTCCTGTTCGCGGGCCGCCTGGCCGCCGACGCGCAGCTGGAGCAGTACGGCGTCGGCGCCGTCCACGGCCGCGTCCAGGTCACCGGTGGTGACGATGCGGCCGCCGTGGCCCTGCCTGGCGAAGATGCGGCGGGCGAGCCCTCCCACCAGCTCCAGCCGGTCCGGCGCCGGATCGACGAGGACGAGTTCCTCGACCGGCAGCGTGTCCCGCAACCGGGCGAACCCGTCCACGAGTTCGGGTGTGTAGGTCGAACCGCCGCCGACCACGGTGAGCTTCATACAGACATCAACCCTTCACTCCAGTCAGCGTGACGCCCTCGACGAACGCCTTCTGCGCGAAGAAGAAGACGAGGATCACGGGGGCCATGACCAGCACGGTCGCGGCCATGGTGAGGTTCCAGTCGGTGTGGTGGGCGCCCTTGAAGGACTCCAGTCCGTAGGACAGGGTCCAGGCGCCGGGATTCTCCGAGGCGTAGATCTGCGGGCCGAAGTAGTCGTTCCAGGCGTAGAAGAACTGGAAGAGGGCCACGGCCGCGATGCCCGGCCTCGCCATCGGCAGGACGACCTTCAGCAGGGTGCGCAGCTCCCCGCAGCCGTCCACCCGCGCCGCGTCCAGGTACTCGTCCGGGATGGTCAGCAGGAACTGCCGCAGCAGGAAGATGGAGAACGCGTCACCGAACGCCATCGGGATGATCAGCGGCCAGAGCGTGCCCGACAGGTCCAGCTGCTTCGCCCAGAACAGGTACATCGGGATGATGACCACCTGCGGGGGCAGCATCATCATCGAGATCACCAGCATCAGGGACAGATGCCGCCCCCGGAAGCGGAACTTGGCCAGCGCGTACGCCACGGGGATCGACGACGCGACCGTCAGGACGGTGCCGAGCCCCGCGTAGAGCAGCGTGTTCTTCCACCAGGTCAGAAAGCCGGGCGTGTCCAGGACCGTGCGGTAGTTGCCCCATTCCCAGGTGTGCGGCCACAGGTCGCGGGTGAGGGCCTGCTGGTCGCTCATCAGCGAGGTGAGGACCACGAAGACGAACGGCAGGACGAAGAAGAGCGCGGCGGCCACGCCCAGGGCGTGGACGGCGATCCACTCCAGCAGGACGCGCCGGCGGGCGGCGCGCTGTTCGGTCGGGGGAGTACCGGCCACCACGGGCCGTTCCCGTACCCGGGTCATCGTTCACCTGCCTGGATCAGACCGCCCCGGCGGCGCATCAGCAGCGCCGTGAACGCCATGGCCAGCGCGAACAGCACGAGGGCGACCACGCAGGCGGAGCCGTAGTCGAAGCGCTGGAAGCCGAGGTTGTAGACGAGCTGGGGGAGGGTGAGGGTCGACTTGTCCGGGTAGCCCGGCTCGAAGGACTGGCCGGAGCCGCCGATGATCCCGGAGGCGACCTTTCCCGCGACCAGCGGCTGCGTGTAGTACTGCATCGTCTGGATCACGCCCGTGACCACGGCGAACAGCACGATGGGCGAGATGTTCGGCAGCGTGACGAACCGGAACCGCTGCCAGGCCGACGCCCCGTCCAGCTCGGCCGCCTCGTACTGCTCCTTCGGTACGTCGAGCAGCGCGGCCATGAAGATGACCATGAGGTCGCCCACGCCCCACAGCGCGAGCGCGGTCAGCGCCGGTTTGGACCACGCGGAGTCCGTGAACCAGCCCGGCGCCGGTACGCCCAGTTGCTCCAGGACGGAGTTGACCGGGCCGGTGCCGGGGTTGAGGAGGAAGACGAAGGCCAGCGTCGCGGCGACCGGTGGGGCGAGGTAGGGCAGGTAGAAGAGGGTGCGGAAGACGCCCGTCCCCGTCCTGATCTTCGTGACGAGCAGCCCGACACCGAGCCCGAACACGACCCGGCAGGTCACCATCACCAGGACCAGCCAGAGGGTGTTGCGCAGGGCCGGCCAGAACATCGGGTAGTCCTGGAAGACGTACGCCCAGTTCTCCAGGCCCCGGAACTCCGGGACGCCGAAGCCGTCGTACTTCATCAGTGAGAAGTACACGGTGGACACCATGGGGTAGGCGAAGAAGACGCTGAACCCGACGATCCACGGTGACATGAAGGCCACCGTCCGAAGCGCCGAGGACCGGCGCTTCGCGCGGAGAGTGTTCGCGGTGTTCGCGGTGTCCGTGATGCTCGTGGTGTTCGTGGTCATGGGACCGCTACTTCGTCTGCTCGATGTCGCGGTCGATCTGCGCGGCCGTCTTCTCCAGTCCGGCCTCGAGGTCCTTCACCTTGCCCGACTCGTACTGGTAGCCGAAGTCCTGGAGCGTCAGCTGGTACGTGGCGCCGTTGACGGAGGCCGGCGGGGAGTTCGACTCGGGGTGCTGGGCGATGTCCAGGAAGGTCCTGAACGCCGGGTCCGTCTTCAGGTCGGGCGACTTCAGGGCCGGGAACGTGGAGGGCACGTTGCGGATGGCGTTGGCGAAGGCGACGACGGCCCCGGTGTCCGTCGTCATGTACTTCACCAGCTCCCACGCGGCGTTCTGCTTCTCGCTCTGCGGGGCGATGCCCATGACCGTGCCGGAGAGGAAGCCCTTGCCGTACTCGTCCACCTCGTCGTCGGCGACGGGCATCGGCGCGGTGCCGATCTCGAAGTCGACGCCCGCGTCCTTCGCCATGCCGAGCCGCCACTCGCCGTCGAGCTGCATGGTCACCTGACCGGTGTGGAAGGGGTGCTTCGCGCCCCACTCGTCACCGAAGGTGTTGCGGTACTTCTCCAGCCTGTCGAAGCCGCCGAGGTCGTCGACGAGCTTCTTCTGGTACGTGAACATCTCCGCGAAGGCGGGGTCCTCGGCCACGTTCGACTTGCCGTTCTCGTCGAAGTAGGTGTGGTCCCACTGGGACATGTAGTGGTCGACGACCGTCTCGTAGCCGTGGTAGTTCGGCATGAAGCCCAGCCGCTCGTAGCCGTCGCCGCCGGGCTTCGCCTTGGTCAGCTTCTTCGCCACCTCGGTGAACTCGGACCAGGTCTTCGGCGGAGCCTTGATCCCGGCCGCCTCGAAGGCGTCCTTGTTGTAGTAGAGGCCGTAGGCGTCGCCGAGCAGCGGCAGGGCGCAGCGGGTCCCCTCGAACCGCGTGTACTCCAGCATCGGCTTCGGGATGAGCGCGTCCAGGTCGAGCTTCGACTTCTCGATGAACGGCTTCAGGTCGAGGAAGGCGCCCGAGGAACAGAACTTGCCGATGTTGGAGGTCGTGAACGACGACACCACGTCCGGTCCGCTCGAACCGCCCGCGCGCAGGGCCTGGTTGAGCTTGTCGTCGTTGATGTTGCCGACGACCCTCACCTTGATGTTGGGGTGCGCCTTCTCGAAGCGGTCCACGTTCGCCTGCACGGCCTTCACCTCGGCGGGCGCGCTCCAGCCGTGCCAGAAGGTGATGGTCGTCTCGGCGTTCGGATCGTCCGTGGCGCCGGTGTCGGACTGACCGGTGCAGGCGGTGGCGAGGAGGGTGAGGGAGGCAAAGGCGGCGACCGCGAGAGCCGCTTTTCTGGATATTCCGGGCATGACGGATCTCCCTGGGGCGGGCGTGGCGGGACGGGGCGGTGGTGCGGGGCGGTGCTGCGGGGAGTGGAACCGAGGGGGTGCGGGGTCAGCGCGAGGTGTCGAAGACCTCGTCGCGGGTGGTCGCCAGCGCGCTCTCCAGCGCGCCGCGCAGTACGGGGTGTTCGGTCACGTCACCGACGACGAGCCGGGGCCTGGACGCGGCCAGCTCCTCCAGCTCGTCCTGGACCAGGGCGCGCAGCGCCTCACCGCCGGCGGTGAGCGAGGTGCCGCTCAGGACCACGAGCTCGGGGTCCAGGACGGAGACGAGGGAGGCCAGGCCGGTGGCCAGGCGGGTGGCGTAGGTCCGCAGCATGCGGCGGTGCGGGTCGTTGTCGTTGTCGCCGTCGGCCAGCGAGGCCCGGGCGACCAGGGCGGCGGCGACCTCGGGATACGAGCCGGAGGGCACCGGCACGACGCCGAGCTCCCGGGCCAGCCCCGGCAGGGCCTGGGAACCGGCCAGCTCCTGGAAGCCACCGCTGCCCGTACGGCTGACCTTGCGGACCAGCGGGGCGCCCGGCACGGGCAGGAACCCGACCTCACCGGCGCCGCCGGTCCAGCCGCGGTGCAGTCGGCCGCCGAGGACCAGGGCGGCGCCGAGCCCCTCCTGGTTCCACAGCAGGACGAAGTCCTCGTGGCCCCGGGCCGCGCCGAGGCGCTGCTCCGCCACGGCGGCGAGGTTCACGTCGTTCTCGTACTCGACCGGCATCGGCAGGGCGGCGGCGAGTTCGTCGAGGAGGGTCGGGGAGTGCCAGCCCGGCAGGTGGGAGGCATAGCGCAGCCGTCCGGTGCCCGGGTCGAAGGCGCCCGGGGTGCCGATGACGACGCGGTGGACGTCGTCCCCGCCGAGCCCGGCCGCCTTCACCGCGCCGTCGAGGGCGTCGGTGACCTGCTGGACGACCGGGACGGTGGCACGCCGGCCCGGGGTGGGCAGCTCGTGCCGGCCGACCGTGCGCCCGGTGACGTCGGCCACCGCGGCGAGGACGCGGCCCGGGGTGACGTCGATTCCGGCGGCGTACGCGGCTGCCGGGTTGACCTCGTACAGCTGGGCGCCGGGCCCGGGGCGGCCCTCGGTCGTACCGCCCGCCAGCACCAGCCCCGCCGCCTCCAGGCGGGCCAGCAGCTGGGAGGCGGTCGGCTTCGACAGCCCGGTGAGTTTGCCGATCCGGGTGCGGGACAGCGGCCCGTGCTCCAGCAGGAGATCCAGGGCGGCCCGGTCGTTCATGGCGCGCAGGACGCGCGGGGTGCCCGGCGTGCCGGCGGTTCCTGCCATGCGTGTCCACACCTGCCTCTCGGCCGCTCAGCTTTTCAGTGGGCGGTGGTGAAGTCCACTGACCACTGGGTGCTTGCTGGGAAGGTCTGTTAGGAAAGTTTCCTGTTGGCTGTGAAACGTAGGGCTGCCGAGGAGGAGCCGTCAAGAGACCGCACCGCCCCCGGGGCGACGCGGTCGTCGCCTCGGGGGCGGGAAGGGTGCCGGGTCCGCTACTTGGTGGTGCTCGGCGGGGAGATCGGGGACGCGGCGATGGACTGCGGTGACACGGTGCTCGCGTACGCCGACGGTGCGGCGACGCCGGCCGTCGGGTCGGGGGCCGCGGCCGCCTGTCCGGGGATCTCCGGACCGCCGACGATCCGGATGTCGGCCGCGTCGAAGGCGCGCTTGACGCGCCAGCGCAGCTCACGTTCGACGGTGAGGGACTTGCCGGGCATGGTTTTCGCGGAGACCCGCACCACCATGGAGTCGAGCAGTACGGAGTCCAGGCCGAGCACCTCGATCGGACCCCAGAGCATCTCGTTCCAGGGCTCTTCCTTGCTCATCCGCTCGCCGACCGCGCCGAGCGTCTCCCTGACCTTGTCCAGGTCCTCGTCGGAGCGGACGGTGACGTCCACGCCGGCCGTCGACCAGCCCTGGGAGAGGTTGCCGATCCGCTTGACCTCGCCGTTGCGGACGTACCAGATCTCGCCGTTGTCACCGCGCAGCTTGGTCACCCGCAGCCCGACCTCGATGACCTCACCGGAGGCCACGCCCGCGTCGATGCTGTCGCCGACGCCGTACTGGTCCTCCAGGATCATGAAGACGCCGGAGAGGAAGTCGGTGACCAGGTTGCGGGCGCCGAAGCCGATCGCCACGCCGGCCACGCCGGCGGACGCCAGCAGCGGCGCCAGGTTGATCTGGAAGGTGCCCAGCACCATCAGCGCCGCGGTGCCGAGGATGACGAAGCTGGCCACCGAGCGCAGCACGGAACCGATGGCCTCCGAGCGCTGACGACGCCGCTCGGCGTTGACCAGCAGTCCGCTCAGCGCGGTGCCGCCGCCCGACCCGGGCCTGCGGTTCATCCGGTCTATCAGCTTGGTGATCGCCCGCCGCACCACCGCCCTGAGCACCGTGGCGATCACCACGATCAGCAGCACCCGCAGCCCGATCGCCAGCCACGTCGACCAGTTCTCCTCGACCCAGCCTGCGGCGTTCGTCGCGCTCTCGTGGGCTTCCTGGAGCGAGGGCATCGCCGGGGCCGTCGGGGACGGCGTCGGGGACGGCGACGAACCGGCGGCCATCAGGACGGCGGCGGACAGGGACACGGCGGATACCTCCAGATGCGGCGGCCGTCCTCACGGGTCCGGTCCACGGTCCGGCCCAAGGTCACGGAAAGGTCACCGGACGGGCAGATGCACCACACTAACGGGGCACCGGGCACGGATCGCCCCGAAATGCGCGGGAGAGACGGTGCTCACCCGCGCTTGAACAGGTCACGGTCCTGGGGATGAATCCCGTGTGGTCGAAAACACTCCCAGCCCGTTACCGGGACATGGTGGCGCTTCCACCAGGCATGAGGGGAGACTGACTACGGATCGTCCCGGCGCGAGCCACGCGCCGCCGGCGTACAAGGAGGCATCCGTGCCGCATGTCCTGGTTCTCAACGCGTCGTACGAGCCACTCGGCGTCGTACCGCTCCGCCGCGCGCTCGTCCTCGTCCTCGAGAACAAGGCCGTATGCCTTGAGGAGTCCGGCGCCTATCTGCACAGCGCGACCGTCACCGTGCCCGCACCCAGCGTGGTCCGGCTCAAGCGGTTCGTGCGGGTTCCCTACCGGGGGCCCGTCCCGCTCACCAGGCGGGCGCTCTTCGCCCGCGACGGGGGCCGCTGCATGTACTGCGGCGCCGTCGCCACCAGCGTGGACCACGTCATCCCGCGCAGTCGCGGGGGCCTGCACGCGTGGGACAACGTGGTGGCGTCCTGCCGCCGCTGCAACCACGTCAAGGCCGACCGCCACCTCGGCGAGATCGGCTGGCGCCTGCGCCACAAACCCGCTCCGCCCACCGGTCTGGCCTGGCGCATCATCGGCACGGGCCACCGGGACCCGCGCTGGCTGCCGTACTTGCAACCGTACGGCGCGGAGGACGCGATGGCCCGGATCGACGGCATATCCGCCTGACGGTCCGGGCCTTCGTCCGCCGTGCGGCCGGGGCGGTGGGTCAGCGCACCCAGTTCTTCAGCGGCTCGGTGTCCAGGGTGATCCCGACGGGATCGGGCAGCGCGACCTCCTTGCCGAAGGGGAGCGTCTGCACGGTCTCGTACCGTCCGCCGTCCGGGCGGCTGTGCACCTTGATCTCGCAGGAGTCCCGGTCGATGAGCAGGTACACCGGGATGCCGGTCCCGGCGTAGGCCCGGGGCTTCTCGACGCGGTCGCGCCGGTCGGTGTCCGAGTCGTACGAGGTGACCTCGACGACCATGAGGACGGGGGCGGGGTCGGCCCATTCGCCGGCGCCGGCGAAGGCATGGCTGGGAACGAGGGAGCCGTCGGGGCGGGCGCGGCCCTCGCGGTAGGCCTCGATCATCAGACCCTGGTGAGAGTCGAGCCACAGGTCCGGGCGCTGCTGCATGCAGACGCGCGTGAGCCATTCGATGATGCTTCCGTGGTCGCCGTCGGGCACGGCCTTCCCCCCAAGATGTCCGCCGATGAACTCGAGCCGCGCGCCTTCTATGCTTCGGTCGGCATGGCGGGCGAGTTCTTCGAACTCGGTGACGAGCATCTGCGGCCTGTCAGCGGTCACGGTCACAAGGCTCCTCCGGATCTGCGGGGGTCCACACGCTCAGCGTAGGGGAGATCCGGCCTGGCGGGCGGGGTGTCCCACTCGGCGTACACGGTCTTGCCGACCGTGTGCGGTTCCCACCCCCACCGCGCGCTCAGCGCTCCGACCAGGAGGAGTCCCCGCCCGAACTGCTCGCCGATGTGTCCTACCGGGCGGGGACGCGGCAACCGCTCACCGCGCGGATCGCTCACCTCGACGCGCAGGGTGCGGCGATCGAGGGTGAGGTGTACGCGGATGAGCCGGCCTCGGAGGCTGCCGTGCAGCAGGGCGTTGGTCATCAGCTCCGAGACGACGAGGGCGACGTCTCCGGCGAGACCCGGCTGTCCCCACTCCGCGACGAGTCGCGCGGCTCGTCGCCGGGCGAGGGGGACGCTGCGCTGGGTTGGGGTGTAGTTGAGGAGGTCATCGAGGGGGAGCGGTGTGGGTGGCAACGGCACGGGTTCTGCCATGAGGGGCGTCTCCAGGTGTGGGCGGCGATGTCTCTGCCGCGCCTGTGGGGCAGGACGGTGCACTTCCGCCGAGAGCGGGGCCGCAGAGTGAGCGGCTGAACACTGAAAGTAGTGTTTCCTTCGTCGCGGGCGCAACTGGCTTGGAGACATTTGTCTCCAGAGCCGATTCTGGGCTCGCGTCCGGCACCATGTGGGGGTGACTCGAACCACGCAACTCGGCAACAGGACGTCAACTGTGCTCGGGCGCAGGCTCGGTGGTGAACTCCTGCGCCTGCGGGAAGCCGCGGCCATGACGCAGCAGCAGGCCGCCGAGGTCATCAGCGCGACCAACTCGAAGATCGTCAAGATGGAGCGCGGCTGGGTCCCGATGCGCGACCCGGACATCCGTGCGCTGTGCGAGTTCTACGGCTTGGCGGACGGGAAGGCCGTGGCCCAGTTGCTGGAACTGGCCAGACTGGACCGCGAAAGGCGCAAGGCGAAGGGTTGGTGGCAGGACTCGCCCCACCCTGGAGCGCTGACGGAGTACGTCGCCATGGAAGACGCCGCCAGCCGCGTACGCACATGGCAGCTCTCGCTGGTGCCGGGTCTGTTCCAAACCCCTGAGTACGCGCGGGCGCTGGCGGTCAGCGAAGGTGTCGGCTCCTGGGAGGACCCTGCGGAGATCGAGCGGATCGTGGACATCCGGATGCGTCGGCAGGAACGTCTGGTGGAGGAGCGTCCGCTTGAGGTGTATGCCGTCGTCTGGGAAGCGGCGTTGCGGCAGTTGATCGGCGGTTCCGTAACTATGCGAGGGCAGTTGGAGCGGCTTCTGGAAGTCACCGAACTGGAGAACGTCCGCCTTCAGGTCCTGCCGTTCCATGCGGGAGGGCACCCGTGCATCACGGGACCGTTCACGGTCTTGTCGTTCAATGAGACCGAGGCGGTGGACGTGGTGCAGGCAGACACCATCGCGTCCAGCGTGTGGGTGGAGAACGACGCGGCGAGCCGCCAGTACAGCGACCTCTTCGATCGCACGGCCCGGCAGAGCATGGCTCAGTGTGACTCCGTCCGCCTCATCGACGCCATCCGACAGGAGATTTGACCGATGTCCGACTTCGACTTCGTGAAGTCCAGCTACAGCAACACCTCCGGCGAATGCGTCGAGGTCGCCCTCAACGCCGTCCGAATCGTGGCCGTTCGCGATTCCAAGGACCCTGGAGACGGGCCGATACTCCGACTCGGACGTGAGGCCTGGGCAGAGTTCACGGCTGCTCTGAGCTGAGGGTGCCCCGGGGTCACGCATCTTCCCCGGAAGCGTGAATGCTTTTGCCAATCCGTCCTCGGACCGCTCGCAAGGCACCGCCACCGCCCCGGCTGGGATCTGCCCGGAGCGGTGGCGCAGAGGGCGGTGCGGTTGCCGGTACCCGGCCGGGAGTGGTCAGCCGGGCAGGGCAGCCACAGCCACCGTCACGCGTACCGCAGCTCCCCCGGCCGGACCGAGCGCCCCAGCAGCGGCAATGCCGTCGCCGCCGCCAGCAGGCAGGACGCGTACACGGCGGGCGCGACCAGCAGGGCGGTCCAGGGGAGTGAACCGTCGCCCGTGAGAGTTGAGTACCAGGTGCCGATCGCCATGCCCCCGATGCCGGCCAGCAGCAGGGCGGGAGCGAGCGGGACGGCGGTCTCCAGCAGCAGCGCCCGGTTCAGGACCGTACGCGGGACGCCGGCGGCGACCTGGGCGGCCAGAGCCCGGCGGCGGGTGGTCAGGGACTCGGCGGTGCCCACGGCGAGGCCGGAGAGCGTGATGACGAGGGCGACGACGACGGCGGCGCCGGTCAGGTCGAGGCCGGTGGTGTAGTACTCCATGTCGGCGGCGAGGTGGTCCCGCCCAGTGGCGCGCAGGTCGATGAGCATCGCGTGCCGGACGCACAGGAACGCCGTGCCGGCGACCGTCACCAGCAGCACCGCGGCGTGGGTGCGGGCCGGGGCCCACGGGTCGTCGCGCAGCCGTTCCGCCGCGATGAGCGGGGCCGCCGTCCGGGCTCGGGGGGCGAGCAGCCGCCCGGTGATCCGGGCCGTGGCCCCGGACAGCCACACCACACCGGCGGCAAGCGCGATGACGAGGCAGAAGCCGGTCAACGGCGTCCGCCAGTCGAACCGGTTGCCCGAGACGTGGCCGTCGCCCATCGCGAGCGGTACCGCCCCGGCCAGGATGACCAGTGCACCCAGGAACAACAGCCCCGGCCCCCGGCCCGTCGTCGGCCGTACCCGGCGCACCCGGCCCAACGGCGAGGCCACCACCCGGCGCAACGCCACCGCGCCCGCCACCGCGCCCAGCCCCGGTACGCCGACGGCGACCAGCGCGAAACCGGTCCAGGTCAGCGCGGTCGGCCCGCTCCACAGGCGCAGCAGGAACAGGCCGGAGAAGACGGTCGCCACCGCCGAGCCCGCCAGACACGCCAGTCCGGTCTCCAGCGCGGCGATGCGCCGCACCTGCCAGGGCGTCGCCCCGGCGAGCCGCAGACCGGCCAGCCGCCGGTCGCGGTGCACGGCGCCGATCCGGGCGCACTGGCCGAGGAAGGCCAGCACGGGCACCAGCAACAGCAGCAGACCGCTGATCACCCCACCGCGGGTGCCGGCTCCGCTCAGCAGGCCGTGGAAGGCGGAGACGCGGTAACCGTCCCGGACCGACAGGAGGGTGACGGCCGCCAGCGCGAAGCCCGTCGCCAGCGCCGCGCCCACTGCCGTGAGCGTGATCCGCCACCACTCCCGCCGGTCCGACCCGCGCACGAGCTGCCGGGCCAGCCGGACGTCCGAGAACACCGTGCTCACGCCGTCACCCCCAGCGGTGCCAGGACGCCGTCCCGCAGCCGGACCTCGCGGTCCGCGTACGCCGCCACCTGGGCGTCGTGCGTGACCAGCAGCACCGCGGTGCCCGACTCCCGGGCCGTGTGCGCCAGCGCCGTCATCACCTGCTCGCTCGCCAGCGAGTCCAGCGCCCCGGTCGGCTCGTCCGCGAAGACCGCCTTCGGCCCGGTGGCCAGCGCGCGGGCCAGCGCCGCCCGTTGTGCCTGCCCGCCGCTCATCTCACCCGGCCGCAGCTCCTCCTGCCCGCACACCCCGAACCGCTCCAGCCACTCCCCGGCTCGCGCCCGCGCCTCGGCGCGGCCGGTTCCGGCGAGCATCAGCGGCAGCGCCACGTTGTCCATCGCCGTCAGCTCCGGGATCAGCTGCCCGAACTGGAAGACCACGCCGAAGTCGGTGCGGCGCAGCTCGCTCAGCCGCTTCTCGGGCAGTTCCTCCAGCCGCTGACCGGCGTACGTCACCGAACCGGCGTCCGGCCGGACGATCCCGGCCAGGCAGTGCAGCAGCGTCGACTTCCCGCTGCCGCTGGCCCCGGTGACGGCGAGGATCTCACCGGCCCGCAGTTCGACACACGCGCCGCGCAGGGCCTTCGTCCTGCCGTGCGCCTTCACCAGGTCGCGGGCCGCGAGCAGCGGCCCGGTCGTGGCCTCGTACGTGTCCCCGTTCCTCATGCTGTGCGGACCTCCGCGGTCAGAGTGGTGAGCCGGGCCGCCGTGGTGGTCATCCAACGGAGGTCGGCGTCGAGGTGACTGAGGGCGTAGTCGGTCGACAGCACGGTCGTCAGGTCCGTGCCAGGGGCCGTCTTGACCGCCGTGAGCTCCCGCATCCGTCCCATGTGAGCGGCGCGCTGGGCCAGCAGGTAGGCGCCCGCGTCGCCGCCGGTGAGGATCGAGACGACGACCTTGGCGAAGATCTCGTTCGTCACGAACGGGGCGGGCGGTGCGATCTCGGCCGCCCATCGGGCCAGTTCACGCGTGCCCTGGTCCGTCGCGCGGTACGCGGTCCGTTCCGGGCCGCCGTCCGAGGCGGTGCCGTCGACCTCCGCGAGACCGTCCCGGACCAGACGCTGCAGCGTCGTGTAGACCTGCCCGTAGGCCAGCGGACGGGCCTCGGGGAAGCGTGCGTCGTGGCGTCGCTTCAGGTCGTAGCCGTGGCTCGGCCCCGAGGCGAGCAGCCCCAACAGGATGTGACGGGTGCTCATGGGGGACAGTATTCACCGAGTACATGTACTGAGTGAATAGTCGCGCGGTGTTCCGGAGGTCGCCGCCACCGGTTTGCGTGATCCTGGAACGGGTCGGGGGGTTCTTTTGCGCCGGTTGGCGGGGATTTCGCTGACATGGAGAGTGACCAGGGTCACGTTGTCGGTGTCGGGGCGTCTGACCTTGAAAGGACTGGGTAGGGCTGCCGTAACCCGCCAAAAGCGTGCTCGACAGAAGTCGACGAATCTCGACGAAGTTCTACGAAGGAGACCCCCGTGGTTGCACTGGCACCGCTTCTGCTCCCGGCCCCGTCCAAACCCGTGGCGGAGCCGTCCACTCCATGGGCGGAGCCCTCCGCCGCCTCCGACACCCCGCACTACTGCGTCTTCGGCGCCACCGGCAGCTGCGCCGAGACCCCGCTCACCAGCGAACCGCCGCTGCCCGACGCCGAGCCCCTCACCAGCGAGTCGCCGTTCGCCGACGCCGTACCGCTGACCAGCGAGTCCTCGCCCGAACTCACGGCGGACGTGCCGGAGCAGGGCGGCCCCTCCTTCGCCGTCCCGGAACCCACGAGGTCGTAGAGGTCACAGATGCCAGCAGCCAGGCCGGCCGAGCCCCCCACCGAGGACCTTCCCGAGGATCTGACCCGGCTCGCCGCCCTGCACGGCGTCGCCACCTCCTACAGCCCGTCCCCGGACCGCACCGTCGCGGCCTCGGCCACCGCCGTCACCCTGGCCCTGGCCGCCCTCGGCGTGGACACGAGCACACCGCGGGCCGTACGCGCCGCGCTCGCCGCCCGTGAGGGCGAACTGCGCGAACGCCTGCTGCCGCCCACCGTGGTCGGCCGGCAGGGCGGCGGGACGCCGGCCGCCCTGGCCGCACTTCCCGAGGGCACCCGGCTGCGCGTCGACACGGAGCAGGGCGAGACCTGTGACGGCACCGGGCCGCTGCCACCCGGCGTCCACCGCCTGACCGCCACCGCGCCCGACGGCCGGACCGCCCGCGCCCACCTGATCGTCGCGCCCGCCAGGCTGCCCGTCCCGGCCACGCGTTCCTACGGACTTCTCGTCCAGCTCTACTCCCTCCTCTCCCGCCGCTCCTGGGGCATGGGCGACCTCGGCGACCTCGGTGAACTGGCCGCCTGGGCCGGACGCGCCTTGGGCGCCGGGTTCGTCCAGGTCAACCCGCTGCACGCGGCCGTGCCCGGTGCTCCCACCGACCCCTCCCCGTACCGGCCCTCCTCCCGCCGCTTCCCCGACCCCGTGCACCTGCGGATCGAGGACGTGCCCGAGTTCGCGTACGTCACCGACCACGCGCGCGTCCGGGCCCTCGGGGAGCGGGCCGGGCGGCTGCGCGAGGCCGTACTGGAGAAGGGCGCCCTGATCGACCGGGACGCCGTGTGGGAGCTCAAGCGCGAGGCCCTCGAAACGCTGTGCGAGGTTCCCCTCGGACCCGGCCGCCGCGCCGCCTACTGCGACTATCTCGCCGAACAGGGCACCGCGCTGGAGGACCACGCCACCTGGTGCGCGCTCGCCGAAATCCACGGTTCCGACTGGCACCAGTGGCCCGAGGGCCTGCGCGACCCCCGCTCCGCCGACACCGACCGCGCCCGCACCGAGCTGATGGACCGCGTCGACTTCCACTCCCGCCTCACCTGGCTCACCGACACCCAGCTCACCGCCGCACAGCGCACCGCCCGCGAGGCCGGCATGCCGGTCGGGATCGTCCACGACCTCGCCGTGGGCGTGCATCCGCGAGGCGCCGACTCCTGGGCGCAGCAGGAGTACTTCGCCGCCGGCATGTCCGTGGGCGCGCCGCCCGACGCCTTCAACGCCCGCGGCCAGGACTGGGGCCTGCCGCCCTGGCGCCCCGACCGCCTGGCCGACTTCGGCTACGCGCCCTTCCGGCGCCTGCTGCGGGGCCTGTTCCGCTACGCCGGAGCCCTGCGCATCGACCACGTCATGGGCCTGTTCCGTCTGTGGTGGGTCCCCGAGGGCCACCCGCCCACCGAGGGCACCTACGTCCGCTACGACGCCGAGGCCATGCTCGCCGTACTCGTCCTGGAGGCCACCCGGGCCGGCGCCGTGGTCATCGGCGAGGACCTGGGCACCGTGGAGCCGGGCGTGCGCGAGGCGCTGCGCGAACGCGGGGTGCTCGGCACCTCGGTGCTGTGGTTCGAGCGTGACTGGGCGGGCGACGGCCGCCCCCTGCCGCCCGAGCGGTGGCGCGCCGACTGCCTGGCCACCGCCACCACCCACGACCTGCCGTCCACCGCGGCCCGCCTCACCGGCGAACACGTCGAACTCCGCGACCGCCTCGGCCTGCTCGCCCGCCCGCTGGAGGAGGAGCGGGCCGAGGCGTCGGCGGACACGGCCGAGTGGCTGGAGGTACTGGCCCGGCTCGGCCTGCTGCACGGCACCGGCGGCGACACCGGTGCTCCTTCCGAGGAGGCCGGCATCCAGGCCGTCCACCGCTTCCTGCTGCGCACCCCCGCCCGCATGGCCGGCATCTGGCTCCCGGACGCCGTGGGCGACCGCCGCCCGCAGAACCTCCCCGGCACCTGGGACCAGTACCCGAATTGGCGCCTGCCCGTCGCCGACGCCGAGGGCCGCCCCGTGACCCTGGAGGACCTGGCCCTCTCACCCCGGCTGCACGCCCTGATCGACGCCGTACGGGAGCGTGCCGAAGGCTGAGCGGCACGCTCCCGGGCCCCCGTACGGCACCCCGGGCGCGCGCCCGTTCCGGCCGTTCGCTAACTTTGCACCGTGGACAAGAAGAACGCCCTGCGCGCCGGCGCCCTGGCAGCCGGTACGACGCTGATGATGCTGCTCATGTCGTCCCCCGCGCTCGCGCTGACCCGCGACGACGGCGACGACCCCGGTCCCGGCCTCAGCGTCATCGAGACGGTGGGCCTCTACGTCGTGGCCCCGATCGCGCTGTTCGTGGTCATCACGGCCCTGGTCATGGTCCTGGACAGGTCCAAGGAGGAGCACCGCGTGACCTCCCGCAACATCAGGACCAAGGCGAAGGCCGACGCCAAGGCCTGACGGGTTCAGAGCCCGACTGCTTCAGAGCCTGACGGCTCGCCTCAGCTTCACCGAGGGCGCCGGTCCCACCGCACGTACGCGCGTCAGCGCGGGTACGGGCAAGGGGCCGGCGCCCTCGGCGCGTCTCCCGCCTACCTCTCGGTTCCGGCCAGGAGGTCCCGCAGCAGGACGGCCAGTTGGCCCGCCCGTTCGTCGTCGAGGACGGACAGTGCCTCCGTCTGGACGGCCAGTCCCGCGCCGACCGCCTCGTCGATCAGCTCCAGCCCCCGGTCGGTGAGCGTGACCTGAAGTCCCCGCCGGTCGTGCGGGTCGGGGGAGCGGCGCAGCAGCCCGGCCCGTTCGAGCTTGTCCAGCCGACCGGTCATGCCGCCCGTGGTGAGCATCAGCGTGGCCGAGAGCTGCCGGGGGGAGAGCGTGTAGGGCTCACCGGAGCGGCGCAGGGTGGCCAGGGCGTCGAATTCCCCGCGGGAGATTCCGAAGCGCGTGTACGCCTTCTCCATCCGGTCGCCCATCGCGCGCGCGAGCCGGAAGACGCGGCCGAACACCTCCATGGCGGCCGTGTCCAGGTCGGGCCGCACCTCCGCCCACTGGCCGATGATCGCGTCGACGGGGTCCTTGGGCGGCTCGGGGGGCCGGCCGGGGCGTTCAGTCATGGCATGAGTATCGAGGTCGATCAGGCTCGGTCGCAAGAAAGTAGCTTGACGGAAACTTGCTTAGAGCTAAGCTACTAACTGCCGAGCTTCGCTTCTCCGTCTCCCGGAAGGGAGCCCGCCATGCCCGCCGGCCGCCCCGCCCTCATCGCGCTCACCGCCCTCGCGCCCGTCTCCTGGGGCACCACCTACGCCGTGACCACCGAGTTCCTGCCGCCCGACCGGCCCCTGTTCACCGGGCTGACGCGCGCACTGCCCGCCGGTCTGCTGCTGCTCGCCCTCGCCCGGGTGCTGCCGCGCGGCGCCTGGTGGTGGAAGGCGGCGGTGCTGGGCGCGCTGAACATCGGGGCCTTCTTTCCGCTGCTGTTCCTCTCCGCCTACCGGCTGCCGGGCGGGACGGCCGCCGCGGTCGGTTCGGTCGGCCCGCTGTGCGTCGTCGGGCTCTCGGCGCTGCTGCTCGGGCAGCGGCCCACCGCCCGGTCCGTGCTCGCCGGCGTCGTCGCCGCGTTCGGTGTCAGCCTGGTGGTGCTGAAGGCGGCCGGGGCGCTGGACGCGCTCGGCGTGCTGGCGGCCCTCGCGTCCACCGCCTCCATGTCGGCCGGCACCGTGCTCACCAAGCGGTGGGGCCGCCCCGAAGGCGTCGGCCCGCTCGCGCTCACCGGCTGGCAACTGGCCGCCGGCGGCCTGCTCATCGCGCCGCTCGCCCTCCTGGCCGAGGGCGCCCCGCCCGCCCTGGACGCCCAGGCGGTCGGCGGCTACCTCTACCTCGCCCTGGCCAACACGGCGTTGGCGTACTGGCTCTGGTTCCGCGGTATCGGCCGGCTCTCCGCCACCCAGGTCACCTTCCTCGGCCCGCTCTCCCCGCTGACCGCCGCCGTCGTCGGCTGGGCGGCGCTCGGCGAGGCGCTGACGCCGGTACAACTGGCGGGCATGGCGCTGGCGTTCGGGGCGACGGCCGCGGGACAGCTCGGGCCGCGGGCGCGGGCGGCCGGGCCCCTGGGACCTTTCAGTTCTCCTTTCAGTTCTCCTACAAGGAAAGGTCGAAAAGATTCGATGGACCTGACGGGTCCAGCGCTGCGACGGTAGGCCGGTAGAACCGCCGTGATCGTCGCCCTGCCGAGAGGACCTCCGTGGCCGTAGCCGACCGCCGGACCACCACCCCCGCGCTCACTCCCGCCGTCGGCCCGGCCGCCCCCGTCGCTCTCGGAATCGGGCTCGCCGTACTCGCCACCCTCGTCTGGTCCGGCAGCTTCGTCACCTCCCGCGCCCTCGGTGACAGCGTGCCCCCCGTCCAGCACGCCTTCTGGCGCTGGGTGGTGGCGCTCGCCGTCGTCGCTCCCTTCGGCGCCCGGCGGGCCTGGCGGCAACGCGCGCTGATCCGGCGTCACCTCGGCTTCGTCCTCCTCGCCTCCCTGCTCGGCGTGACCGTCTACAACACCCTGGTCAACCAGGCCGGAGTCACGACCCCCGCCGCCAACATGGGCATGATCATGGCGGCGTCCCCGGTGCTGATGGCGGTCTTCGAACGGGCGGGCGGCGTACGGCTCGGCGCCCGCCGGGTCGCCGGGCTGCTCATCGCCTGCGCGGGCGTGTTGCTGCTGGTCAAAGGCGGGGCGTCGTTGTCGGCCGGTGACCTGTGGATGATCGCCGCCGCCTGCTGCTTCGGGTCGTACAGCGCGCTGCTGCGCCGCGGGCCCACCGGGCTGGACGGCGTGGGGTTCCTGTTCACCACGTTCCTGTTCGGCACCGTCCTGCTGCTGCCCGCCCAGGTCGTCAGCCTCGCCGTCCAGGGCGGCTTCAGCCCGGCCCCGGGCAATGTCCTGCCGCTCCTCTACGTCGGCGTCGCCTCCTCCGCGGTCGCCTTCTTCGCCTGGAACAAGGCGATCTCCCTGATCGGCCCCTCCCGGGCCGGCGTCGTCTACTACCTCCAGCCGGTGTGCGTCGCCCTGCTGTCCTGGGCCCTGCTCTCCGAGCCGACCGGCTGGGCGCAGGCCGGGTGCATGGCGCTGATCCTCGGCGGCGTCGTCCTCGGCGCCGCCTCGGGGGCCGGGCCGCGTCGGTGAGGAGCGCGGCCCGCGGGTAGGTTGCCGCCATGGCCGACTGGGACATCCGCAAGCTGCGGATCCTGCGAACGCTGCGGGAACGGGGCACGGTGACCGCGACGGCCGAGGCGCTGCGCATGACGCCGTCCGCCGTGTCGCAACAGCTGACGAACCTCTCCAGGCAGCTCGGGGTGGAGCTGCTCCAGGCCCAGGGCAGACGGGTCCGGCTGACGGACGCGGCCCGCCTGGTGCTGCGGCACGCCGAAGCGGTGTTCGAGCAACTGGAACGGGCCGACGCCGAGCTGGCGGCCCACGTCCGCGGGGACGCCGGTGAGGTGCGGGTCGGCGCCTTCTCCACCGCCGTACCCGCCCTCGTCGTACCCGCCGTGACCGCGCTGCGGGTGACGCACCCCGGGATCGCGGTGCGGGTGCGGGAGGCCGAGGCGCAGGAGGCGTACGAGCTGCTGGCCGCCGGGGAGGTGGACCTCGCGCTGTCGCTGGCCGCGCAGGCGCCGAGCGCCGTCGACCCGCGCTTCACCCGCGTCCCGCTCCTCGCCGACCCGCTGGACGTCGCCCTGCCCTGCGACCACCCGCTGGCCCGCGCGGACGGGCTGCGGCTGGCCGACCTCGCCGCCGAACCGTGGATCTTCGGGGGCAGCGGGCCCTGGTCCGACATCACACGCGGAGCCTGTGAGACGGCCGGGTTCAGGCCCCACCAGGGCCACGCGGCGACCGGCTGGACGGCGATCCTCGCGATGGTCGAGGCGGGCATGGGCGTGGCCCTGGTGCCGCGCATGGCGGCCGTACCGCGGGACGGGGTCGTCATGCGTGAGCTGCGGGCGGACCGCCCGGTGCGGCACGTGGTCGGCGCGGTGCGCAGGGGGGCCGAGGAGAGCGCGGCGGTGGGGCGGGTACTGGACGCCCTGCGGACGGCCGCGACCCCCGCCTCCGCCGGCCCGGGGCCCGCCCCGCGCGCCGGGCAGGCCCCGGCCTGACCCCGCCGGGGAAAGGGAGGGGGCGCCCGGTGCGACGAGCACCGGACGCCCCCTGGAGACGTGGCGCCTACTCGCCGGAGGCCGCCGCGTCCGCCGCCTGCGCCCTCAGCGCGCGCTCGACGCCCGAGCGGGACTCCGAGACCAGCCGCCGCAGGGCCGCGTTCGGCTCGGCGGAGGACAGCCAGGCGTCCGTGCGGTCCAGGGTCTCCTGGGACACCTGCACCGCCGGGTACAAACCGACCGCGATCTGCTGGGCCATCTCGTGCGAACGGGACTCCCAGGCACCCTTGAGCGCCTCGAAGTACCGCTCCGTGTACGGCGCCAGCAGCTCACGCTGGTCGGTCTGGACGAAGCCGGCGATGACCGCCTCCTGCACGGCGTTCGGCAGCTTGTCGGACTCCACGACCGACTCCCAGGCCTCCGCCTTGGCCGCCTCGGTCGGACGGGCGGCCCGCGCGGTGGCGGCGTGCCGCTCACCGGCGGCGGTCCTGTCCCGCTCGTACTCGCCCGCGATCTCCGACCCGCCGAACCGGCCCACGGCCGCGAGCCGCTGCACGAACGTCCAGCGCAGCTCGGTGTCGACGGCCAGACCCTCGATCGTCGTCGTGCCGTCCAGCAGCGCGTCCAGCAGGTCCAGCTGCTCCGGCGTCCTGGCCGTCGCCGCGAACGCGCGCGCCCACGCCAGCTGGTGGTCGCTGCCCGCCTCGGCGGCCCGCAGATGGGCCAGCGTGGCCTCCGTCCAGCGGGTGAGCAGCGCCTCGCGGGCGGTCGGGGCGGCGTACTGGTCGATGGCCAGCTTCACCTGGCGGTGCAGCGACTGCACCACGCCGATGTCGGACTCCTTGCCGATGCCCGACAGCACCAGGGAGAGGTAGTCGCGGGTCGCGAGTTCCGCGTCCCGGGTCATGTCCCAGGCCGACGCCCAGCACAGGGCACGCGGCAGCGACTCGGTGAAGTCGCCCAGGTGTTCGGTGACGACGGCGAGGGACTGCTCGTCGAGGCGGACCTTCGCGTACGACAGGTCGTCGTCGTTGAGCAGCAGCACCGCCGGACGGGGCTTGCCGACCAGCTGCGGTACGGCCGTCAGCTCGCCGTCCACGTCCAGCTCGACGCGGTCGCCGCGCACCAGCTTGCCGTTCGCGTCGAGGTCGTAGGCGCCGATCGCGATGCGGTGCGGGCGCAGGGTGGGCTCGCCCTTCGCGCCGACGGGCAGGGCGGGGGCCTCCTGGCGGATGGCGAAGGAGGTGATGACGCCCGCCCCGTTCTCGCCGTCTGTCTCGATCACCGGGCGCAGGACGTTGATGCCGGCCGTCTCCAGCCACGCCTTCGACCAGGTCTTCAGGTCGCGGCCGGAGGTCTCCTCCAGGGCGCCCAGCAGGTCGGACAGGCGCGTGTTGCCGAACGCGTGCCGCTTGAAGTACGCCTGCACGCCCGTGAAGAACGCGTCCTCACCGACGTACGCCACGAGCTGCTTGAGCACCGAGGCGCCCTTGGCGTACGTGATGCCGTCGAAGTTGACGAGCACGTCGTCCAGGTCGCTGATGTCCGCCATGATCGGGTGCGTGGACGGCAGCTGGTCCTGCCGGTACGCCCAGGTCTTCATCTGGTTGGCGAACGTCGTCCACGAGTGCGGCCACTTCGAGCCGGGCGCGTCGGCCTGGCAGGCGGCCTCCGCGTAGGTGGCGAACGACTCGTTCAGCCACAGGTCGTTCCACCACTCCATGGTGACCAGGTCGCCGAACCACATGTGCGCCAGCTCGTGCAGGATCGTGGCGGCCCGCACCTCGTACGCGGCGTCCGTCACCTTCGAACGGAACACGTACTGGTCGCGGATGGTCACCGCGCCCGCGTTCTCCATGGCGCCCGCGTTGAACTCGGGCACGAACAGCTGGTCGTACTTCGCGAACGGGTACGGGTAGTCGAACTTCTCCTGGAACCACTCGAAGCCCTGCCGGGTCACCTCGAAGATGGCGTCCGAGTCGAGGTGCTCGGCGAGCGAGGGGCGGCAGTAGATGCCGAGCGGGACGGACTGGCCGTCCTTCTCGTACACACTGTGCACGGCGTGGTACGGGCCGACGATCAGCGCCGTGATGTACGACGAGATGCGCGGGGTCGGCTCGAAGACCCAGACGTTGTCCTGGGGCTCCGGGGTGGGCGAGTTGGAGATGACCGTCCAGCCCTCGGGTGCCTTCACGGTGAACTGGAAGGTCGCCTTCAGGTCCGGCTGCTCGAAGCTCGCGAAGACCCGGCGCGCGTCCGGCACCTCGAACTGCGTGTACAGGTAGGCCTGGTCGTCGACCGGGTCGACGAACCGGTGCAGGCCCTCGCCGGTGTTGGTGTACGCGCAGTCGGCGACCACGCGCAGGATGTTGCGCCCCGGCAGCAGCCCCGGCAGGGCGATGCGGGAGTCCTGGAACACCTCGGCGGCGTCGAGGGAGTCGCCGTTCAGCGTCACCTCGTGGACCGTCGGCGCGACCAAGTCGATGAAGGACTCGCCGCCGCTCCCGTCGCCGGTGTCCGCGACGTCGAAGCGCACCGTGGTCACGGACCGGTAGGTGCCGCCCTCCTGCGCGCCGGTGAGGTCGAGATCGATCTCGTACGAGTCAACGGTCAGCAGCGTCGCCCGCTGCCGCGCCTCTTCGCGAGTCAGGTTTGTGCCAGGCACGCGGTCATCTCCTCGTTATGTGTGGGTTGCGCCATCCTTCCACGTGGCCCGTACCCAACGCGATGTCCGTTTCCCGCCGGTGCGCGGGCCGGACGGGCGCGAGCCTTGGACCATGCAGCACTACATCGCACGGCCGATACCGCAGGCCGCCCTGAAGGAACTGCGCTCCACCGACGACGCGGGCCGCGTGCCCGCCCCGCTGACCGACGACGAGGGCGGCGCCCCGCTGCGCTGCTGCCTGCGCCGCAGCCGCCCGGGGGAGAGGATCGCCCTCGTCTCCTACGCCCCGCTGCGGCGCCGGGCCGCCCGGACGGGCGCCGACCCGGGCGCGTACGACGAACGGGGGCCGGTCTTCGTCCACGCCGAGGAGTGCGCGGGACCGGAGGCGGACGGCCTCGCCTTCACGAACTCGCACCGCGTCCTGCGCCGCTACTCGGCCGACGGGCGCATCCTGGGCGGGCGGCTGGTCGAGAGCGCCGACGCCTTCCCACCCGCCCTCCGGGAAGCGTTCGACGACCCGGCCGTGGCGTTCGTCCACGTCCGGGCCGTCGAGTACGGCTGCTTCCTCTACGAGGTCACGGCTGCTTCCTCGTAGAGGTCACGGCTGTGTCCTCTACGAGGTGAGGCGCGACTAGCCCTTCAGCTCCGCCGCCACCAGCTCCGCGATCTGCACCGCGTTCAGGGCCGCGCCCTTGCGCAGGTTGTCGTTGGAGACGAACAGCGCGAGGCCGTTGTCCACGGTCTCGTCCCGGCGGATGCGGCCCACGTACGACGGGTCCTGGCCGGCCGCCTCCAGCGGGGTCGGCACCTCGGTGAGCGCGACGCCGGGGGCGCCGGCCAGCAGCTCCTTGGCGCGCTCCACACTGATCGGGCGGGCGAAGCGGGCGTTGATCTGGAGGGAGTGCCCGCTGAAGACGGGCACGCGCACGCAGGTGCCGGACACCTTCAGCTCCGGGACCTCCAGGATCTTGCGGGACTCGTTGCGGAGCTTCTGCTCCTCGTCCGTCTCGTGCAGACCGTCGTCCACGATGGAACCGGCCAGCGGCAGCACGTTGTACGCGATCGGCGCCACGTACTTCTCCGGCTTCGGGAACTCCACCGCCGAACCGTCGTGGGCGAGCTTCGGCGCGTCCGCGCCCACCTTCTGGACCTGCTCGAACAGCTCGTCCACGCCGGCCACGCCGGAACCGGACACGGCCTGGTAGGTGGCGACGACCAGCGCCTCGAGACCCGCCTCCGCGTGCAGCGGACGCAGGACCGGCATGGCGGCCATCGTCGTGCAGTTCGGGTTGGCGATGATGCCCTTGGGGCGGTCGGCGATCGCGTGCGGGTTCACCTCGGAGACGACCAGCGGGACCTCGGGGTCACGGCGCCAGGCGGAGGAGTTGTCGATCACGACAGGGCCCTGGGAGGCGACCTTCTCGGCCAGCGCCTTCGAGGTGGCGCCGCCCGCGGAGAACAGCACGATGTCCAGGCCCGAGTAGTCGGCGGTGGCCGCGTCCTCCACCGTCACACCGTCCAGCTCCTTGCCGGCGCTGCGGGCCGAGGCGAACAGGCGCAGCTCGGTGACGGGGAAGTCGCGCTCCGTGAGGATCCTGCGCATGACCGTGCCGACCTGACCGGTGGCTCCGACGATTCCGACCCTCACGGTGACTCCTTCTCCGTTTGTGCGCGTGTCTTCACGCGCGCTTTGCTCGGCCGAGACTTTTCCATCATGGGGCGAAGTCCGGCCCGCCTGTCCACTTCTTTGCGCGGGATGCCCGCACCCTGGGACGCGGCGGCTCGTACAGCGGGCGCGGTCCTTTGCTGGAAACCCCTGCTGAGCTGCAGGAATTCATCTCCACCGGGCGCCGCGCCGCAAGCTGTGCTGTTCCGGCCCCTGCCCATCCTTTCCCTCCCCACACGACGATGTGACGTACGCCTCGCCCCGGGGGGTCGCCGGTGGGGCGAACGTTTCGGGCCCCGCCGGCGTCCTAGGGGAAACGTGGCTGGGGGAGGGGTGGCTGTGCTGCGCAGAAAGGCCCGCCGCGGGCAGAGGGACGGCGTACTCGACGACCCTCTGGACGCGGCCCAGGAACGCCGGGTGCGGGCGGTGCTCGCGCTGGGCGGGGTCCCGCAGGCGGACCTGCCGGACGGGGTGCAGCAGGTCCGCCTGCGGCTGCTGGAGCGGACGGCGAGCGGACGGGAGGCGCCGCGCGACGTGTCCGCGTGGGCGGCGGTCGTCGCCTCCAACCTGGCCATGGACTGGCACCGGGCCAGGCGCCGCCAGGACCGGCTCGGCGAGCGCCTGGCCGCGCTGCGCCAGTTGGAGCAGCCCTCCGGTGAGGAGACCAGCCTGCTCTCCCTCGCCGTGGCCCAGGGCCTGGACGAGCTGCCCGACGCCCAGCGTCAGGTCCTCGTCCTGCGTTTCTACGCCGACCTGCCGGTGCGCGGCATCGCCGAGGAGCTCGGCATTCCCGAGGGCACGGTCAAGAGCAGGCTGCACACGGCGGTACGGGCGCTGCGGGCCCGCCTGCACGAGGACGAGGTGGTGTGAGATGGCCGCCGAACAGCATCCCGGTGGGCACGACGCGCTGATGGCCGCGATCATGGGCGAGCCGCTGCCGCCCGGGGCGGGCGCGGACACGGGCGCCGAAGCCGAGTACCGGTCGGCGGCGGCCGACGTGGAGCTGCTGCGGGAGCAGCTGGGGATCATCGGGCGGTCGCTGGGCGAGCCGCCCGCGGAGCGCCGGGCCCCCGCCGCGGCCGAACCTGTGCACCGCCCCGGCCCCCGCCGCCCCCGGCGCCGTCCGCTCGCCCTCGCCTTCGGCGCCCTCGCGGCGGCGTGTGCCGCCGCGCTGGTGACGGGCCTCGGCTGGCTGGTGGTGCGGAGCGGAAGCGGGGCCGCCGAGGACACGGCGAGCGGGAGCGCCGCGGTCGGGGACAAGGAGGCGGACTCCGCCGAGGCCGGCGGTGCCGCCTTCGGCAGCCCCCGCTACCTCGCCTGCGCCCGTCTGGTGGCCGAGGGCACGGTGACCGGCGCCGAGCCGGTGCCGGGGACCGGGCGGCACCGGATCACCCTCGACGTGACCCGCTCCTTCAAGCCGGAGGAACGGCCGGAACGGGGCGGCGAGCCGGTCACGTTCGTCCTGGACGACACCACCGCCCGGCTCGCCGTGGGCGACCACGCGCTGATCGGCGTCCCCCGGTACGGGAACACGCCGGACACGGTGATCACCGGCGAGGAGGCCGTCGCCACCGAACGCGCCTGGATCACGGCGTCCCTGCCCGAGGCCCGCACCCTCACCTGCGACTGACCTGTCCGGAGCAAGCCGAAGGGGCGGGCGCCCCGCGGAGCGCCCGCCCCTCCCGCGTACCGCACCGGACTACGGCACGACCGTGCCGATCCGTACGCTGCCGAGGCCCGCGGCCGTGCCGTGGGCGTTCACCAGCTGGACCCGGCCGAAGAACTCACGGCCCTCCGGAGCGGCGGCCAGCGCCGTGACGCTGCCGGAGACCGTCGCCGAGTCGCCCGTGCCGAGCTCGACCGGAGCCGAGCCGTCCACGGTGACCGAGCCGAGGGACGCGGCGAAGTACACGTCCCGGTAGTCGTACTCCGTGGTGCCCGACGGCACCGAGTAGCCCACGACCTCGACGGTGTAGGCACCGGCGGCCGGCTTCGGCACCGAGACCGACTCCTCCGAGTCGCCGTCGGCGGACTGGCCGACGACGTTGCCGTCCTTGTCGTAGACCGTCAGGTCCAGGTCGGAGGCCGCGTCGGAGACGCCCCCGATGGCCACGTCGAGCGACGTGGCGCCCTCGGGAACCTCGACCGTGGACGTGGCCGTCGCGCCCTGCTCGATCGACGGGCGGGACGTCTCGGCCGAGCCGAGCGGGCCGCCGACCAGCTTGCCCTCGATCGGGCCGTACTGGTTCGTCACCTTCCAGGAGGCGGAGGCCGGGGTGCCCACCTCGGCCTCCGGCACGGTCACGACCTCCGGGTCGAAGGTGGCGCCGAGCACGGTGACGTCCAGCTTGTACGGGTTGTCCAGCAGCGGCGAGGTGCGCCGCGACTCGACCTCGATCTCCCAGACGCCGGGCTGCGGGTCGGCGTACGCGCGCACGTCGGGCCGGCAGCCGTTGCCGTCGAGGTAGTTGTTGTAGCAGTACGGCGTGGACGTGTTGTCGACCGGGACGCCGTAGGGGTGGATGGCGATGAACCGGGTCTGGCTGCCGTCCTTCAGCCCGCTCATCGCCACCTCCAGCGCCTTCGCGCCCTCGGGGACGGTCACGAAGTACGACTCGGTGTCGTTGCGCTGCACGGAGTCCTTGGCGGAGAAGTCGTACTCCAGCGGGGCCGAGGCCACGACCGTGGTCAGGACCAGCTTGTCGGTGCCCTCGGTGCGCGGGTCGTCGACCTCCAGGATCGCGCTCTTGATGCCCTCGGAGCGCGGCTCGGCCTGCACCTTGACGGTCACCGGCTCGTTCAGCGGCAGCCGCACCTCGTCGGAGCCGACGATCCGGAAGGTGCGCCCGGCGTTGTTCTCGAAGTGCAGCTCGTGCCGGATCGCGCGGTCCTCGCCGGAGGTGCGGGTGAGCGTGATCTCGTACGTCTTCTTCTCCCCGGCCTTCAGTCCGCCCTCGCGGTCGTAGAGGCCGGTGCCGTGGCCCGGGGTCTTCAGGAACTGGTCGATGGCGGTGTCGACCGGCGCCTCGACGGTGTACTCGTGGGCGGTGGCGCCCTTGCGGATCGATCGCCAGGCGTCGGGGATGTTGATGAGGCCCGCGCCCTGCTCGTAGGCCTGCGCGCCCTTGATGTGGTCGGCGGTGGAGGTCAGCGCCGTGCGCAGCTTCGCCGGGGTGAGGTCGATGTCCGCCTGCTCGGCCGCCGACAGCAGCAGCGCGGAGGCGCCGGCGGCCTGCGGGGACGCCATCGAGGTGCCCTGGAGCATGCCGTAGCCGGCGGGGAGGTCGTAGCCCGCCTCCGGGACCGGGGAGCCGGGCACCCAGGTCTGGATGGTGTTGACCGCCGCGCCGGGCGCGGTGAGCGTCGGCGTGAAGCCGCCGTCCTCACGCGGGCCGCGCGAGGAGAACGGCATCATCGCGTACTTGGTCTTCACCGCGGAGCCGTAGTTGGCGGCCCAGGTCTCGCGGGAGATGGACGCGCCGACGGAGATCACCTTGTCCGCCAGCGACGGGTCGCCGATGGTGTTGGCGCCGGGGCCGGAGTTGCCCGCGGAGATCACCAGCTGGACGCCGTAGGTGTCGATGAGCCGCGTGTACAGCTCGGCGCGCGCGTTGTTGCCGTCGTTGAGCGCGGGCAGACCGCCGATCGACATGTTGACGATGTCGACGCCGCGGTTGACGACGAGGTCGAACATGCCCTCGGTGAGCGCGACGTTGGTGCAGCCGCCGCTCCAGGTGCAGGCACGGGACGAGACGATTTTCGCGCCGGGCGCGGCACCGTCCATCCGGCCGCCGAACAGGCCGTTGGCGGCGGCGAGTCCGGCCACATGCGTGCCGTGCGAGCCCTCGATGACGCCGATGTTGACGAAGTCGGCCTTGGCGCCGGCCCCGTTGTGGACGACGTCCTCGCGGATCTCGACGACGAACGGCTGGCGCTCGGCCACGTCCGTCTTCGGGTCGTCGGTGCCGAAGTACCCGATCTGGAAGCCGTCCTTGTAGGGCTTCATCGGGGTGTCGTCGGCGAAGTCGTGGTTGTCGTTCAGGTCGACGCGGACCGTGCCGGCCTGCGCGTCGTAGAGGACGCCCCAGGAGTCGGTGGTGTCACCGTCCCGGTTGGCGTCGCCCCCGGCGTCACCGCCGGTGGTGTACGACTCCAGGAAGGTGCTCACCCGGTACGAGCCGGCGGGCGCCGTCCACGTCTCGCCGCCGTAGGTGAAGGTGGGCCCGGAGACGGAGGTGGTCATCGGGCGCCAGGTCCGGTCGCCGTCGACGACCGGGTCGGTGGCCGTGACCCAGTCGACGATCTTGCGCTCGCCGGTGGTGGTCTTCTGCAGCGCCGGGTGGGCGAGGTCGACGCCCGAGTCGAGGACGCCGATGGTGATGCCGCGGCCGTCCGCCTTCGGGTACTTCTTCACGAAGTCGACGGCGCCCGTCTCGAAGGACGGGTTGTACGGGTTCTCGGCGGGGGTGCGGCGGTCCGGCGCGGGGTAGGAGCGGCCCTTGTGGTGCTCGGCGCCCTTCGCCCGGTCCGCGCCCGGCGTCGGGTCGTCCAGCGGGATCTCGTCGCGCAGGTCGATGCCGTGCACGGAGGAGAGCTTCGTGGCGGCGGCGATGGCCGAGTCCGCCTTGTCGGTGGGGACGGTGGCGCGGACGTAGCCGAGCTCGTCATAGGTCCGGCCGACCGAGCCGCCGCCGACCGCGTCCAGCTTCTTCGCCACCTGCTCGGTCTCGCCCGGCGCGGTGGCGACCATCATCGTGACGTTCTTCGTGCCGTCGGCCTTCGCCTCGGCGAGCAGGTCGGCGTCGTGTGAACCGAGCTTGTCGTGCGCGGACTTGACGGAGGCGTCGGCCGGGGCGTCGACGGGGGGAGTCGTCCCCGGACCGTCGGCGGCCAGGGCCACGGGTATCGGCCCGACCGCGCAGAGCGCGGCGACGAGGCCCGTGGCCACGGCAATGCGGGCCGCGCGTCTCGCGCCCGGTATCGGTTCGCGCTGGGGGCTGTGGGTCATCGGCATCCCTATGTAGGTGAGGGAACGTGCGAGAACGACCGGGTCCGATCGGTCCCGGCCGGAGCAGTCCGGAATCCGATCCCGGACGACCGCTCAGCTTTACGCAAGGGTTCACTGTTTGGGGAGAGTTGTCCGGGACGGGACGGAGCCATGGCGTACTTCCGCCATACGCCACCGGGGACACAAGGGGCAGGCTGTGACAATCCTGTGAGCCGTGCCCCGCGGCCCGCACCACGGGACGCCTCCGGACCGAGAAGGCCGGAACACGCCCAACCACCCCAGGACGCGTCAACCTTCACGCCGCCGGCCCGGTCACTGTGTCCGACCGAGCGACGCGCAGGACGCAGACGATGGGGGAAGACATGACCGCACGCGTACGAACCACGCTGGTGGCGGCCACCGCCGTGGCCCTTTCGGTGGCGCTGGCCGCCCCGGCCGTGGCGGCGCCCGGCACCGGCGGCCACGACGCCACCCGCCGGGCCATGGAGGCCGCGGTCGCGGACGGCGTGCCCGGCGCGACCGCGACCGCCCGAGACGGCCACCGCACCTGGTCGGAGACGGTCGGGGTGGGTGATCTCAGGACCGGCGAGCCGCGTTCCGAGCGGGACCGCTACCGCGTCGGCAGCATCACCAAGACCTTCGTGGCCACCGTCCTGCTCCAGCTGGAGGCCGAGGGCCGGCTCTCACTGGACGACACGGTGGACACGTGGCTGCCCGGCGTGGTCGAGGGCAACGGCCACGACGGCGGCCGTATCACTTTGCGCCAACTCCTCAACCACACCAGCGGCGTCTACGACTACACGGTCGACGAGGAGTTCACCCGCACCTACTTCGCCAAGGACGGCTTCTTCGAGCACCGCTACGACACGGTGACGCCGAGGGAACTGGTGGAGATCGCCACGGCCCACGAACCGGACTTCGCGCCGGGCACCTCGTGGAACTACTCCAACACCAACTACGTCCTGGCCGGCATGGTGATCGAGGAGGTCACCGGTCGCCCGTACGGCGACGAGGTGCGCCGCCGCGTCATCGAGCCGCTGAAGCTGCGCGCCACGTCGGTGCCGGGCACCAGGGCCACCATGCCGCAGCCCAGCAGCCGCGCCTACTCCAAGCTGGCCAGGACGGCCACGGGGCCCACGTACGACGTCACGCGGCTCAACCCGTCCATCGCCGGTGCGGCGGGCGAGATGATCTCCAGCTCCGACGACCTGAACCGCTTCTACACCGCCCTGCTCCGCGGCAGGCTGCTGCCCGCCGAGCAGCTGGCCGAGATGACGACCACGGTCCCCGTGCAGCCGGGCGCCGGCTACGGCCTCGGCCTGATGAAGCGGGAACTCGGCTGCGGAGTGACCGTCTGGGGCCACGGTGGCGGCATCCACGGCTCCTCGTCGGAGGCGGTGGTGACGAAGGACGGCCGGCACGCGCTCGCCTTCAACTTCAACGGCGACTGGTCGGGCGACAGCGGGGCGGTGATCGAGGCGGAGTTCTGCGCCGAGTAGACCCGCCGTGCACGAGGAGGGGCCCCGGCGCAGCGGTGGCCGGTGGCCCGGTGGCCCCTCCTCTCCCCTCCTGGCGACCGCTCCGGTCCGTCACTACCGGGGCAGCGCCACGACATACGCGGCGGGTTCCCGGTCCCCGGCCGCCATCAACGCCGTACGGACGACGGCCGCCTGGTGTTCCGGGCAGTCCCGCAGCTTGCGCGGCGTGAGGTGCACGACCGTGATGCCCAGCCGTTCCAGGTGCTCGCGCTTGCGGGCGTACTGAGCCCAGAGCGCGTCGTCCTCCCGCTGACGGTGGGCGCGGGTGTCCAGCTCCAGTGCCACCGAGTGCTCGGGCCAGAAGGCGTCGACACCGCCGAGGAGGGGCCCGCCGGGCAGGCGCAGGTCGACGTTCCAGACCGGTTCCGGCAGGCCGTGCTCGCGCACCATCCGGTACAGGCGCTGCTCGGCCAGCGCCCGCCCCTCCGCGACCAGCGAGTCCACGGCGTCCACCACGTGCGGGCGGCTGAGCAGCCGGGCCCGGTTCAGCTCCCGTACCACCGAGGCCGGTTCGCAGTGCCCGCCGCGTACCGCCTCCGTCAGCAGCCGGCGGACGACGCCCGCGTCCGACAGCTCCGCCACCGCGTCGGCCAGGGCCCGCGCCACCGGAGCCACCGGAACGCCGGTGACCTGCACGGAGGTGGGCAGCGCGGTCGTGCGGACGATCCGCGCGCAGCCCGTCGTACGCAGCCGGCGCAGTCTGGGCACCAGGACGTCGATGACGTCCAGGGACGGCAGCGGGGGAGCGGCGGTGAAGCCGTGCAGCGTCAGCGCGGCCAGGCCCGTGATCATCGCCTCCGCGTAGGCGGGGACGGGCGGCGTCTCCTCACGGCCCGGCTGGACCGGTACCGAGGCGGTCACCCCGACCGGGACACCGGCGGCCGCACCGGCGTTCCCGGCGCCGTTCTCGCCGCCGTTCCCGGCGCCGTTCTCGCCGCCGTTCTGGACGACGGTCCGCTCCCGTGCCGCGTACAGCAGCACCGCGTGCAGGCGCTCGTCGCTGGTCGGCGGGCCCTGGTGGAGCAGGACGACGTTCGGGAGGAGCTGCTGCCAGGGCCCCCCGGGCCGGCACCGTTCGCTGGTCTCGGCGGCGGAGACACCGTGCGCCCGCAACTGAGCTGCCGTCACCAGCCGGCGCCGGCCGGCGGCCAGGTGGTGGAGGGGGCGAGGGGAGAGCGGGGTGTTGTGCGTCATGACCGGGACTTTCCCGCGTCCGGTCCGCCCTTTAACCCCTGTTACAAGTCCATCGCCAAACCCGGACAAGACCGCCCTAAAGGACGGGTGTTCGGATGCCGAAAACCCCTGGTCCGCCGGGTGCGGACCAGGGGTTACGGCTGCTGTTGACCGAATTCCGTAACGGTGACGGAACGCCCAATCATTGGCCAGAGGTCGGGGTGGGGCCGGCGCCCGTGCGCCGCCGGGCTACCGTCCGGCGTCCACCGCCGCGTCACACGCCTGGCCGCGCAGCGCCCGCGCCAGGTCGTCCCGTGCCTCCAGCACCAGCCGGCGCAGCGCGGGCGCGGCGTCCTCGTGCGCGGACAGCCACGCGTCCGTCGCGTCGAGCGTGTCCTGGGAGTCCCGCAGGGACGGGAACAGGCCCCGGACCACGTCCATCCCGATCTGGATCGACCGCTCGGCCCACACCCGCTCGATCGCCGCGAAGTACTTCTGGGCGTACGGGGCGATCAGCTCCCGCTGCGAGGCCTGCTCGAAGCCCGCGATCGTCGCCTCCACCAGGGCGTTCGACAGCCCGTCCGACTCCACGACCTGTGCCCAGGCCTGCGCCTTCACCGCCGCCGACGGGCGGGCCGCCAGGCAGCGCACCTGGTGGCGCTTGCCGGAGGCCGTGTCGTCGCGGGCCAGCTCGGCGGCCAGCACGCCCTCGTCGGCGTCGCCGTGCGCGGCGAGCGGCTCCAGGAACGCCCAGCGCAGCTCCTGGTCCACCTCCAGACCGTCGATCTTCTCGGTGCCCTCCAGCAGCCCGCGCAGCAGCCGCAGCTCGGCCTCGTCCGAGGCCACCGCCGCGAAGAACCTCGCCCACGCCAGCTGCTGCTCGCTGCCCGGCACCGCGTCCCGCAGCTCCCGCAGCGCGCCCTCGCCGAGCAGTCGGCCACCGGCCTGGCGCCAGTCGGGGGCCACGTAGTGCGTCAGCGCCGAGTTCGCCCAGGCGTGCAGCATCTGGAGCACGCCGATGTCCGACTCGCGCCCCGCGAACCGCAGCACCAGGCCGACGAAGTCCCGCGCCGGGAGCAGCGCGTCCCGGGTCATGTTCCACAGCGCCGACCAGCACAGGGCACGGGCCAGCGGGTCGGTCAGCGCACCCAGGTGGTCGCGCAGCGTCGCCAGCGACGTCTCGTCGAAGCGGGTCTTGCAGTACGTCAGGTCGTCGTCGTTGACCAGCACCAGCTCGGGCGCCTCGGCGCCGGCCAGCTCCGCCACCACCGTGCGAGGCCCGTCGACGTCCACCTCGGCGCGCGCGTACCGCTCCAGGGAACCGTCGCCCGTACGCCGGTACAGACCGACCGCGACCCGGTGGGGGCGCAGCTCCGGGTGCGACTCGGCGGCCTCCTGCACCACCGCGAGCTCGTCGACGCGGCCCCCGGAGCTCAGCAGCACCTGCGGGGTCAGCGAGTTGACGCCCGCCGTCTGGAGCCAGGAGCGCGCCCAGGCCGCCATGTCCCGCCCGCTGGTCTCCTCCAGGACCGACAGCAGGTCACCGAGGCGCGTGTTGCCGTACGCGTGCCGCTTGAAGTAGCGCCGCGCGCCCTCCAGGAACGCGTCCTGGCCGACGTACGCCACCAGCTGCTTCAGTACGGAAGCGCCCTTGGCGTACGTGATGCCGTCGAAGTTGAGCTTGGCGTCCTGGAGGTCGCGGATGTCGGCGGTGACCGGGTGCGTGGAGGGCAGCTGGTCCGCGCGGTAGGCCCACGCCTTGCGGCGGTTGGCGAAGGTGATCCAGCCGTCGGTGAAGCGGGTCGCGCCGACCAGCGAGAAGGCGCCCATGAAGTCGGCGAAGGACTCCTTCAGCCACAGGTCGTCCCACCACTCCATGGTGACCAGGTCGCCGAACCACATGTGCGCCATCTCGTGCAGGATGACGTTGGCGCGGCCCTCGTAGGACGCCCGGGTCACCTTGCCCCGGAAGATGAACTCCTCCCGGAAGGTCACCAGTCCCGGGTTCTCCATCGCGCCGAGGTTGTACTCGGGCACGAACGCCTGGTCGTACTTCCCGAAGGGGTACGGGTAGTCGAAGTGGTCGTGGAAGAAGTCCAGGCCCTGCTTGGTGACCAGGAAGACGTCGTCGGCGTCGAAGTGCGGGGCCAGCCCCTTGCGGCACATCGCGCCGAGCGGGATCTCCAGCCGCGTACCGTCCTCGAACACGCGCTCGTAGGAGTCCGTGACGTAGTGGTACGGGCCGGCGACGACACAGGTGATGTACGTCGAGATCGGCTTCGTCTCCGCGAACCGCCACACCCCGTCGACGCGTTCACCGGCGCCGTTGCTCCACACCGTCCACTCCTCGGGCGCCCGCACCTCGAAGCGGAAGGGCGCCTTGAGGTCAGGCTGCTCGAAGCCCGCGAAGACCCGGCGGGAGTCGGCCGGCTCGTACTGGGTGTACAGGTACACCTCGCCGTCCTCCGGGTCGACGAAGCGGTGCAGGCCCTCGCCGGTGCGGGAGTAGGCGCACTGGGCGTCGACGACCAGTTCGTTGTCGGCGGCCAGGTCCTCCAGGGCGATCCGGGAGCCGTCGAAGACCTCGCTCGGGTCGAGGTCGCGGCCGTTGAGGGAGACCGCGGTGACGCTCGGCGCGATCAGGTCGGCGAAGCCGCTCGCGCCGGGCTCGTTGCAGCGGAAGCGGATCGTGGTGACGGACCGGAAGGTGCGCGGGCCGTCGCCCTCCGCGTCACCGATGGCCGAGCGCACGTCGAGGGACACCTCGTACCCGTCGACGGACAGCAGGGCGGCCCGCTCCCGGGCCTCGTCGCGGGACAGATTCTCTCCGGGCACGGGCGGCACTCCCTCGGGTGGTGTTCAGTATGCGGACAGCGTCGATCCTGCCATGTGCCCCTGACGCGCGGCAGCCGGGAATGGCCACGGCGTCCGGCCGGTTGCCAGGGAGAAGAGCTCGGCCCTGTTGCCTCATGAGGAGAGACATGTCGGAGAAGACGCCCGTCGACTTCTGGTTCGACCCGCTGTGCCCCTGGGCCTGGATGACCTCCCGCTGGGTCCTGGAGGTGGAGAAGGTCCGGGACATCGAGGTCCGCTGGCACGTGATGAGCCTCGCCGTCCTCAACGAGGACAAGCTCGACGAGCTGCCCGACGAGTACCGCGAACTGCTCGAGACCAAGGCCTGGGGCCCGGTCCGGGTCGTCATCGCGGCCCAGGAGGAGCACGGCGCCGAGATCCTCGGCGACCTCTACACGGCGCTCGGCACCCGCTTCCACAACCAGGGCGAGGGCCCGGAGAGGGAGACGGTCGCCGCCGCCCTGAAGGACGCCGGCCTGCCCGAGTCGCTCATGGACCACTGGGACTCCACCCCGTACGAGCCCCAGCTGCGCGCCTCCCACAAGGAGGGCATCGACAAGGTCGGCCAGGAGGTCGGCACCCCGGTCATCGCCGTCCCCGGCGCCGACGGCGCGCAGCTCGCCTTCTTCGGCCCGGTCGTCACCCCGGCGCCCAAGGGCGAAGACGCCGCCAAGCTCTGGGACGGCACCCTCGCGGTCGCCTCGGTCCCCGGTTTCTACGAGATCAAGCGCACCCGTACCAAGGGCCCGGACTTCAGCAACCTGTAGCGGCCACCGGGATCGCCGGGGTCACTTCTCCCCGTCGGCGGCCTGCCTGCGGAACCTCTCCGGCAGCAGGCCGCCGTCCCGCCGCTTGTCCCAGCGCTGGAACCGCAGGCAGCCGGCGACGTCGCAGCGCCAGTAGTCGTGCACGTACGGGATCTTCAGCTGTTCTTTCACGGCCGACCGCTCGGCGTCGTCGAGCGGGCGGAAGTCCTGCATCCCCCCGCAGGTGGGGCAGGCCAGACTCTTCCTCATCGCATCCTCCGCAGCGCCCGTGGACCGGGACGGCAGTACAGCGCGCGGCCCGCGCGCCGCGCCAGACGCCGCACGGGGAGAACCGGGGGACCGGGAGCCCGTACGGCGCGCGGGACGGGCCCGCGCGCCGGTGGTGGCGAGGCCCGCGCGCCGGTCAACCCGCCGTGCCGGAGGGGTGATTGGGTTTCCGGCGCGCGTCCCGCCGCCCGGAGCCGTACGCTCGCCACGACGACCTCGGCGGCGTACAGCGCCCATGACGGAGACCCTCATGACGGAGGCCCGATGACGGAGATCGACACCTCGGTGCCGCACTCGGCCCGGATCTGGAACTACTGGCTGGGCGGCAAGGACAACTACCCCGTGGACGAGGCGGCCGGCGACGCCTACACCGCCGTCTTCCCCGGCATCGTCACCATCGCCCGCGGCAGCCGCGCCTTCCTCGGCCGCGCCATCCGGTACCTGGTGCTGGAGGCGGGTGTACGGCAGTTCCTGGACGTCGGCACCGGGCTGCCGACGGTCGACAACACCCACGAGGTCGCCCAGCGGCACGCACCCGAGGCGCGGATCGTCTACGTCGACAACGACCCGCTGGTCCTGGCCCACGCCCGCGCCCTGCTCACCTCCACCCCCGAGGGCGCCACCGCCTACGAGGACATCAGCCTCTTCGAGCCGGACCGCGTCCTCCGGGCGGCCGGCCGCACCCTCGACCCGGGCCGCCCCACCGCCCTCGTCCTCAGCGGCATCCTCGGCCATGTCGCCGACCACGACCGGGCCCGTGACCTGGTACGTCATCTGATGGCCGGCCTGCCATCCGGCAGCTACCTGTGTGTCAACGACGGCTCGCGCGGCACCGACCCGGACTACGAGGCGGCCCAGGACGGCTACAACGAGACCGGCGCCGTGCCGTACTTCCTGCGCCCCGTCGACCAGATCGAGGCCTACTTCGAGGGACTGGAACCGGTGGACCCGGGTGTCGTGTCCGTCCCGCTGTGGCGCCCGGACCCGTCCCCGGACGGCGCGGCCCCGCGGCCGATCGGCCAGCACGGCGGCCTCGCCCGCAAGCCCTGACGCCCCTGCGTGCACAGAAAGCCCCCGCGAGTCACGTCCTCGCGGGGGCTTCCCTTCCTCCGCCTGCCGCCGTGAAGGGTGAGAAGACGATCACGAGGCAGGACGACCCGGGTACTCAGCCGGTCACGGCGCCAGCAGCAGCGTGTTCGTACGGGACCGGGCGGCCTCGAAACGCTTCGCCACGTCCTGCCAGTCGACGACGGCCCACATGGCGTCGATGAAGTCGACCTTCTGGTTCTTGTACTGGAGGTAGAAGGCGTGCTCCCAGGCGTCGAAGACCAGGATCGGGGTGGCGCCCTGGCCGACGTTGCCCTGGTGGTCGTAGACCTGCTCGACGATCAGCCGCCCGCTCAGCGGCTCGTACGCCAGCACGCCCCAGCCGGAGCCCTGCGTGGTCGCGGCGGCCTTGGTGAGCTGCGCCTTGAAGCCCGCGAAGGAGCCGAACGACTCGGCGATCGCGTCGGCCAGCTCGCCCACGCCGTCCGCCTCCAGCGGCTCGCCGCCACCGTCGCCGGTCATGTTGTGCCAGTAGATCGAGTGCAGGATGTGCCCGGAGAGGTGGAAGGCGAGGTTCTTCTCCAGGCCGTTGATCGAGCCCCACGTCTCCTTGTCCCGCGCCTCGGCGAGCTGCTCCAACGTGTCGTTGGCGCCCTTCACGTAGGCGGCGTGGTGCTTGTCGTGGTGCAGCTCGATGATCTCGGGGCTGATCACGGGGGCCAGCGCGGAGTAGTCGTACGGCAGTTCAGGAAGCGTGTAGACGGACATGGCGGATCCCCTCCGACCTCTTATTGCAAAAGGCTTGCAAGTGCACGCTAGCAGCAAGAGGCCTCCGAGGGGCCGAAGGGCGGGCGGGCGTGCCGGGGCACGCCCGGAAGGGCACGCGAGGGCATGAGAGAGGGCCCCCGCACGGATCCGTGTCCGTGCGGGGGCCCTCGGGGCGTGTCCGGGCGGTGGCTAGCCGCGCGCCCGCCGCCGCTGCCACGCGTAGCCGACGGCCGCCAGGGCCAGCGTCATCCCGCCCGTGGAGTACAGCTGCACCCGGGTGTCCGGCTCGCGGGCCATCAGCACGAAGACCGTGGCCATGGCCGCCAGCGCGACCCACGTCAGCCACGGGAAGCCCCACATGCGCACGACCAGCTTCTCGGGCGCCTCCCGCTCCAGCCGGCGCCGCAGCCGCAGCTGGGAGACGGCGATGAAGATCCAGACGACCAGGATGACCGCGCCGATCATGTTCAGCAGCCAGGAGAAGACGTCGTCCGGCCGCCAGTAGCTGAGCAGCACACAGCCGAAGCCGAAGAGGGAGGAGACCAGCACCGCGATCCGCGGCACCCCGCCCGAGACCCGGCCCAGCGCCTTCGGGCCCTGGCCGCGCTCCACCAGCGAGTAGCCGATGCGCGAGGCGCCGTAGATGTTGGCGTTCATGGCGCTCAGCAGCGCGACCAGCACGACGACGTTCATGAGCTCGCCGGCGCCCGGGATGCCGAGTTCGTCCAGGGCGGCGACGTACGGGCCCTTCTCCACGACTTCCGGGGAGTCCCAGGGCACCAGGGTGACGATGACCGCCATCGAGCCGATGTAGAACAGCGCGATCCGCCACATCGCCGTCCGCACGGCGCTCGCCACGCCCTTGACCGGGTTCTCCGACTCGGCCGCCGCGATGGTCACCGTCTCCAGGCCGCCGTAGGCGAACACCGAGGCGAGCAGGCCGATGATCAGACCGTTGCCGCCGTTCGGCAGGAAGTCGCTCAGGTGCGAGGTGCCGGGGGAGTCGGTGCCCGGCAGGACGCCGGTGATCGCCAGCACGCCCAGCACGAGGAACAGCGAGATCGCGCCGACCTTGAGGGCGGCGAACCAGAACTCGAACTCACCGAAGTTCTTCACGGCGGCCAGGTTCGTCCCGCAGAACACCACCATGAACAGCGCCACCCAGGCCCACTCCGGCGTGCCGGGCAGCCAGCCGTGGACGATCTGCGCGGCACCGATGCCCTCCAGGCCGACGGCCGTGCACAGCAGCACCCAGAAGGCCCAGCCCGCGGTGAAGCCGGCCCAGGGGCCGATGGCCCGCTCGGCGTGCGCGGAGAAGGAACCCGACGACGGATACGCGGCCGACATCTCGCCCAGCATCCGCATCACCAGCATCACGAGGAGGCCGGAGAGGGTGTAGGCGATGACGATCGACGGACCGGCGGCGGCGATACCGGCCCCGGAGCCGACGAACAGCCCGGCGCCGATCACACCGCCGAGGGCGATCATCGACAGGTGGCGCTGCTTGAGGCCGTGGGAGAGGGAGGCGTCGTCCGACTGCGGTGGCTTACCGGTGGCGGTGCTGTTGGACATGGAGCGACTCGTCCGATGCGTGGGGGGCGGGGGCAGGGCAAAAACGCCCACAGTCTCCGGGGTCGCGAGGGTGGGCGACAGCGGCTGCCCACGATACGGACACTCTCGATACGGAACGTGATCGTCCGAATGCGGGATTCCGTTTCGGGTGAGGTCCGCCTCCCCGCCTCGGTGACCGGTGTCACGCGCGATCGCGTGTATCCCGCGTCCTTTGTCGGGAGCCCACCAAGGCGTCGATCGCGCCTTTGTCGAGCGCTGCTGGTGATCGGGCCCGGTCCGCTGGGATAGCGTCGCGGTGTTCCGACATGTCCACACCACCGCGGAGTCCCCATGAGCACCGCTGCCGTCCCCGCCCGATCCGGGCAGGTCCTCGCCGACCTCATCCCCTCCTCCCGAGTCCGGGACGTCGCGCTGGTGGCCGGCGGTGCCGTTCTCACCGGCCTCGCGGCCCAGATCGCGCTGCCCGTGCCCGGCTCCCCGGTGCCGGTGACCGGCCAGACCTTCGCCGCGCTGCTCGTCGGCACCTCGCTCGGCGCCCGCCGCGGCCTGCTCTCGCTCGCGCTGTACGCGCTGGTCGGCATGGCCGGCGTGCCGTGGTTCGCGGAGGGCGGCTCCGGCACCGGCGCCCCGTCGCTGGGTTACGTCTTCGGCATGCTGCTCGCCGTCACCGTCGTGGGCGCCCTGGCCCGCCGCGGCGCCGACCGCTCGATGCTGCGCACGGCCGGAACGATCCTGCTGGGCGAGGCGGTCATCTACGCCGTCGGCGTCCCGTACCTCGCCCTCGCCGCCGACATGTCCCTCACCGCCGCGATCGCGGCCGGCCTCACCCCCTTCCTGATCGGGGACGCGCTGAAGGCCGCCCTGGCGATGGGCGTACTGCCCACGGCCTGGAAGCTGGTCGGCAAGCGGTAGCACCGCGCCCCGTGCCGCGGTGGTGCCGCGGCAGTGCCACCGAAAGAGGCTCGCCGGATCGCAGCAGCGACCCGGCGAGCCTCTTTCGCGTCCCGGCGGCCGTCAGTCCTTACCGGCGGCGGCCTGCTGACTGACGGCCTTCCGGCCGGCGGCCTTCTGCCTGACGACCTTCTGCTTGACGAAGGCGACGGCGAGGACGAGCGCCGCGACGAGCAACGACAGCAGCACGGTCGTACGCCCGTTGTGCTCCGTGTCGGTCAGCATGTAGCCCAGCACGAAGACGATGACACCGGCCGCCGCCCAGGTCAGATACGGGAACAGCCACATCCGTACCACCAGCTTCTCCGGCGCCTGGGCCTGGATGATCTTCCGCATCCGCAGCTGCGAGAAGCAGATCACCAGCCACACGAAGAGGGCCACGGCGCCGGAGGAGTTGACGAGGAAGAGGAAGACGGAGTCGGGGAACTCGTAGTTGAAGAAGACGGCGACGAAACCGAACACCACGGACACGAGGATCGCCGTCCGCGGCACACCCCGCCGGGTGGTCCGGGCGAAGGCCTTCGGCGCGTCACCGCGCTCACCCAGCGAGAAGGCCATGCGGGAGGCGGTGTAGAGCCCGGAGTTGAGGCAGGACAGCACGGACGTCAGCACGATGAAGTTCATGATCTGACCGGCGTTCGCGATGCCGAGCGAGTCGAGGGCGGCCACGTAGGAGCCCTGGTCGATGATCGACTGGGAGTCCCAGGGCAGCAGCGCGACGACGACGAAGATCGAGCCGAGGTAGAAGACGGCGATCCGCCAGATGATGCTGTTGGTCGCCTTGGTGACGGCCCGCTGCGGGTCCTCGGACTCGCCGGCGGCCAGGGTGGGGATCTCACTGCCCATGAACGAGAAGACGACCAGCAGCACACCGGTCAGGATCGCCCCCGCCCCGTTCGGCAGGAATCCGCCGTGCTCCGTCAGATTGGCCAGCCCCGCCTGCTCGCTGTCGACGCCGGGCAGCACCCCGAAGACGGCCAGCCCGCCGACGACGATGAACGCGGCGATCGCGACGACCTTGATCCCGGCGAACCAGAACTCGAACTCGCCGTAGGAGCCGACCGACGCCAGGTTGGTGGCGGTCAGCACGACCATCACGATCAGGGCCCAGCCCCACTGCGGGACGGCCGGTATCCACCCTTCGAGGATCTTGGCCCCCGCGGTCGCCTCCACCGCGAGCACCACGACCCAGAAGAACCAGTACAGCCAGCCGATGGAGAACCCGGCCCAGGGCCCGAGCGCCCGGTCGGCGTGCGCGGAGAAGGAACCCGAGGTCGGGTTGGCGGCGGACATCTCCCCGAGCATCCGCATCACCAGCACCACGAGCGTGCCGACGAGGGCGTACGAGAGAAGGATGCCGGGCCCGGCGGTGGCGATTCCCGTACTGGAACCCACGAACAGCCCGGCTCCGATGACGCCGCCGATGGCGATCATCGAAAGATGGCGGTTCTTGAGTCCGGCCTGGAGCCCGGACCCGGGTTCCGTGGGACCTTCGGGCCCGTTCTCGGGCTTCGACAGGGTCGGCTGCGAAGTCATGGGGGGTTTTCCTTTGCGCCGGTCGAGGAGTCTCCCGTACGAGCGGTGTACGAGCCGGACCAGTGAAACGGAGGTGAACGGATTCAGGAACCTTTGATTCCGGATCGTTACTTGAGCTTTCCCTGAGGTTCTATACCTTCACTCGCTCTTCTCAGACCCGCCACCCGACGCTGCCGCCCCCGGACCCGCGTGTCACACTCGACCCATGCGCGTGTATCTCGGCTCCGACCATGCGGGCTACGAACTCAAGAACCACCTCGTCGAGTGGCTCAAGGCGGCGGGCCACGAGCCCGTCGACTGCGGCCCGCACATCTACGACGCCCAGGACGACTACCCGCCCTTCTGCCTGCGCGCCGCCGAGCGTACGGCCGCGGACCAGGGCGCCCTCGGCATCGTGATCGGCGGCTCCGGCAACGGTGAGCAGATCGCGGCGAACAAGGTGAAGGGCGTGCGCGCGGCGCTGGCCTGGAGCGAGGAGACGGCGTCCCTCGGCCGGCAGCACAACGACGCCAACGTCGTCGCCGTCGGCGCCCGCATGCACACGCGGGAGGAGGCGACGAAGTTCGTCGAGACCTTCCTCGCCACCCCGTTCTCCGGCGACGAACGCCACATCCGCCGCATCGACATGCTCACCTCCTACGAGACGACGGGCGACCTTCCCCCCGTCCCGCCGCACCACCCGCAGCAGTAGGTCTGCCACCCGGCGCTCCCCCCTTCCCTCCCCGGTGCGTGAGCGCCGGGGAGGGCGAGAGACGACACCCGGGGCGCGGCCCGGGCGCTCGGAGGGCCGGCCGAGCCGGGCGGGCGGGCAGAACGCAGGAAGGACGACCCCGTGCCAGAAGGGCACACGATCCACAGACTGGCCAAGGACTACGCCACCGCCTTCGCCGGCCGGCCGGTGCACGCGTCCAGCCCCCAGGGCAAGTTCTCCGACGCCGCCGCCCTCCTCACCGGCACCCCCCTCACCCGCACCGAGGCCCACGGCAAACACCTCTTCCTGGGCTTCCGGGACGCCGAGTGGATCCACATCCACCTCGGCCTCTTCGGCAAGGTCACCTTCGGAGGCACCCCCGCGCCGCCCCCCACGGACACCGTCCGCCTCCGCCTCGCGGGCGACACCGCCTACGTCGACCTCCGCGGCCCCACCACCTGCGCCCTGATCACGGAGCCCGAGAAGCAGGCGATACACGACCGCCTCGGCCCCGACCCCCTGCGCCCGGACGCCGACCCACAGGCCGCCTACCGCCGCGTCTCCCGCAGCCGCACCACCGTCGCCGCCCTGCTCATGGACCAGAAGGTCATCGCCGGCGTCGGCAACGTCTACCGCGCCGAGGTCCTCTTCCGCCACGGCATCGACCCGTACCGCCCCGGCCGGGACATCACTCCCACCGAGTGGGACGCGATCTGGCGGGACCTCACGGAACTGATGAGCGAGGGCGTCCGGAACAACCGCATCGACACCGTCCGCCCCGAACACACCCCCGAGGCCATGGGCCGCCCGCCCCGCGTCGACGACCACGGCGGCGAGGTCTACGTCTACCGCCGGGCCGACCAGCCCTGCCACCTCTGCGGCGAGACCGTCCGCACCGCCGGCCTCGCCGCCCGCAACCTCTTCTGGTGCCCGTCCTGCCAGCGGAAGCAGGACTAGGGGGTGTCGTTTGGATCTTGCCGGGGTCGCGGGGTCTGGCACGCACATCTGCGGCGTTGTCGTCGGTTGCCAGGGCTCCGCCCTGTCGCCCTCCTCCGCCTTGCAGCCGCACGCACCAGACCCCGCTCGGCTCCGACTGCAAGGCGCCGTCTTCTGGAGCCGACCTGATCCAAACGACACCCCCTAGGCGAACCGCGCCACGACCGTCAGAAGACCGTCAGAAGCCGTGCGGCAACCACGGCGCGACGTCCGACCCGAACCCCACCGACGCCTCCGCCAGCGCCCCGCGCCGCACCTCCCGCACCCGCCCGGCCGCGCCCAGCGAAGCCAGGCTCACGCCGCCGAGATACGCCGCCCCCAACTCCCGTACGGACAGGGTGAGATCCGCCGCGTCGGTCGTACGCTCGCAGGACGCCCCCTTCGCGTCCCCGGACAGCCGCCAACGCCCCGCGTTCCAGGGGCAGAAGGCGTCCTCCACCTCGAACACGACGTCCACCGGCGCCTGGTAGGTCCGCGCCGCGAGCGCGGCCCCCACGTCCACCAGCCGTACGTACAGCGCGTCCCGCAGCCCCGGCCGGCACCGCCGGATGTCCGACACCTGGTGCTGCCACGCCTCGTCGACCGGCCGCCCGCGCACGGCCAGCGTCGTCGTCAGGTCGACGCCGAACAGGAAGCGCCACAGCGCCGCGTCGGTCGCCGGGTCCAGCCCGGCCAGATCCTCCAGCACCACCGTGCCGGCCGGCCCCTCGGCCCCCCAGCCCGGCCGCACCCGGAACCGCGCGTACCCCGTGACCTCACCGTCCCGCCGGGCGACCACGCACTGCAACGGCGAGGCTCCCTCCCGTTTGCTCTCCGGGTCCAGCAGCCCCACCCGCTCCCAGCCGGGCCGGCGGGCCAGCATCCCGGGCCGGCCGGGCACCAGTCGCGCGTACACGGCCTCGCACGCGTCGAGGACGTCCGCGGGCTCCGCGTACCGCAGCCGTACGTCATCCGTGCCGTCCGGCACCGACAGACGTACCCGGTCCGTATCGATCTCGGCGTTGACCTGGAAGGTCGCGGCGCCGTACCCGAACCTGCCGTAGATCGCCGGTTCGGAGGCCGTCAGTACGGCCAACGGCTCACCCCAGGACCGTACGTCGTCCAACTGCCGTCGCATCATCGACGTCAGCACACCCCGACGCCGGTGAGTGCCGGCGACGGACACCATCGTCACGCCCGCCGCGGGCACCTGAGCACCGCCCGGCACGGTCATCCGGAAGCCGAACGCCCCGGCCGTCCCGACGCACTCGTCGCCCTCCCAGGCGCCGAGCGAGCGGTCGACCTCGGTCAGAGTGTTGTACAACTCCAATTCCTCGGCCGACTCCGGGACCCCGCTGAAGGCACGGATCAGCGTCGCGTACCACTTGTCCCACTCGTCCCGCGCCAGTACCCGCAGCTCGGTCCTCATGCCGCCGTCGCCGTCACCCATGCCAGTGCCCATGCTCATGGGCCATGCGTATCAGGGTCCCGGGGAGCGGGCGAGGGAATTTCCGGCAGGTGGCGGCGCGACGGCCGTTCGTGAAGTTCACTGTGAAGTCATGGGTCTCGGACGGGGGACAAGTAGGACCTCCCGTGCCAAGCGCCCGGTCCGATGGATAGGGTCCCGAACTAATGGCAGCAGGACGACAGCGGCGCGCGGAAGCCGACACGTTCACGGCCCGGTGGAAGAAGCAATGGCACCGGGCCCGCGTCGGCGTGCGCAGATCCGCCGTCGACTACTTCCGCGGCGACGGCTCGGACTGGATCGCCCTGGCCGGACTGCTGCTCATGATCCCGGTCATCGCGGCCACCACGATGGCGAACTCCGTGTGGTGCTCACCGGCCGCGCTGGTCCTGCCGATCGTCGCGGGCGGCCTGCTGCTGCGCCCGGCGAGCCTGCTCGGCCTGTACGCGGCGGCGGCCACGGCGCTGATCGTGGAGTCGGTGCAACTGGGCCCCTACACCGAGGGCCCCTCCCGGGTCACTCCCGGCGTGGTCCTGGTCGTCGCGGCCTGCGGTTTCTTCGGGCTGCTGGTCGCCCAGTTCCGCAGCCGGGTCGGCGTGCCCTGGCGGCGCGGCGGCACCATGCTCTTCGACCTGCGCGAACGCATCCGCGTCCAGAGCAAGTTGCCCCAGCTGCCGCCGGGCTGGCACCGGGAGATGGCGCTGCGGCCGGCCGGCGGGCAGTCCTTCTCGGGGGACTTCGTCGTCGCCGCACGCACCAACGGCGGCCGGACGCTCGAGGTCGTCCTCACCGACGTCTCCGGCAAGGGCATGGACGCGGGCTCGCGCGCCCTGCTGCTGTCGGGGGCGTTCGGGGGGCTGCTGGGCAGCCTGCCCCCGCACGCGTTCCTGCCGGCGGCCAACGGCTACCTGCTCCGCCAGGACTGGGACGAGGGCTTCGCCACCTCCATCCACCTCGTCCTGGAACTCGACTCCGGGGACTACGAGCTGTACTCCGCCGGACACCCGCCGGGCCTCCAGCTCAGCGCGGGCACGGGCCGTTGGGAGGAGAAGTCGACCGAGGGACCGCTGCTGGGTGTGTACGACGGGGCACAGTTCGACCCGGTGAAGGGCTCGCTCCGACCCGGAGACGTGTTGTTGCTGTTCACGGACGGCCTGGTGGAGACCTCCGAGCGTGACATCACCGAGGGCATCGACCGCCTCACCGGCGAGGCCGACCGCTATGTCGCGGGCGGCTTCCACGGCGCCGCCTGGCATCTGATCGAGGCGGTGGCCAAGGACGTCAACGACGACCGGGCCCTGCTGCTGATCTGCCGGGAGGGCCCGACGGCCCAGTCCCGGACGGCGGCGGACTGACACACTGGACCGCGTGTCCCACACCCCTTCCCACACGCCCGAGCCCGCTTCGGACTCTGCCCCGGGGCCCACTGCGGACTCTGCCTTCGAGCCCGCTGCCGGGTCCGCCCCCGAGCCCGCCCGGTGGCTCTCCCTCGCCGAAGTGGAGGCCGCCGCCCGCGCCGCCCACGCCGGTCAGACCGACAAGGCGGGCCGGCCGTACGCCGAGCACCTGCGGGCCGTCGCCGAGGGCGTGCGACGGCGTGGTGGTGACGACGAGCAGATCGCGGCGGGCTGGCTGCACGACGCGGTCGAGGACGACGCGCTGTCCGAACGGTGGCTGCGGGAGGCCGCGCTGAGCCCTCGTACCAAGGACATCGTCCTCGCCCTCACCAAGCGGGCCGGGGAGCCGCCCGAGGCGTACGCCGCACGCGTCCTCGAAACGCCCGGCGCGCCGCTGGTCAAGGAGGCGGACCTGGCGCACAACGCCGACCCCGTACGACTCGCGGTCCTCGACGAGGCCACCCGCACACGACTGACCGAGAAGTACGCGCGGATGCGCGCACTTCTCGGCCTGGTGGATCGAGGAACGGACACCTGAGGCGAGGCGCTCGCAGCGGACGGAACCCAGGGCCTGGCTAGACGGAGACCTTCTCGCCCGTCTCGCTCGGCGCTCGTGCCTCGTGGGCCTCACGCGCCTCGGTCTTCTCCCGCCGCTCGCGGTCCCGGGCGTCCTGGCCCGGATCCCGCTTGAAGGCCCAGTCCATCCTCGGCTCCACCACGCACCGCAGCACCCGCTGGACGGGCTTGGTGCACAGCAGGGTGATGACGGCGGCCGCGAGGACGGTCAGTAGCACCGCACCGAGCGGCTTGTCCCACGCGGGGTCGTGGAACCAGCCCGCGAAGGTGCCTTCCTTCGACAGGAAGCCGTGCAGCAGGTAGCCGTAGATCGTGCCCGCGCCGAGCGCGGTGAACCACATGCGCCGGCCCGGCACCCAGGCGAAGAAGCACGCGGTCAGCACCAGCGAGCAGCCGAAGAGCGCGAGCGTCAGGACCGGACCGGACCACCAGGGGGCGCCCGCGTCCTGCACGGCGGCGTTGCGGTAGAACCAGCCGGTCTCCATGCGCGGCACCGACCACCAGCCGATGACCACGGCCGCCGCGACCACCGGTACGGACAGGATCCGCACCGAGCGGCGCCGGACCAGCTGGAAGTGCTCGGGGCGCAGCACCAGGCCCAGCACGAAGCACGGCAGGAACTGCAGCACCCGCTGCATGTTCAGGTCGTTCCCGATCGTGGGGGTCACGGAGGCCAGCGCGGCGATGCCCAGGGCGATCGGCAGCGGCCAGCGGACGGTCTGCCAGATCGGCGTGGTCAGCCGCCAGATGAACAGCGCGCACAGGAACCACAGAAGGTAGGTGGGGTCCAGCAGGCTGATCTCGTTGGAGGGGTCCTCGCTGAAGCGGCGGTGCAGCGCGTAGGCGACCTCGAAGACGACATAGGGGACGGCGACGCCGGTAATCAGCCGTTTGACGCGCTTGGGGCTCAGATCGAAGCTGCGCGAGAAGTAGCCGGAGATGATGATGAAGGCCGGCATGTGGAACGTGTACAGGACCCGGTACAGGGTCTCCACGGTCCGGTTCCCGTCCAGGATCTGTCCCCAGGCGTGACCTACACCGACCAGCACGATCGCCAGGTACTTGGCGTTGTCGAAGAAGGCGTCGCGCTGTCGGCCCGGCGGGGTCCGCCGACCGGTCCGCGTCTGCTGGGGGGGAGTCTGCTGGTCCGGTGTCTGCTGGTCCGGTGGGGACGGCGTCTTCCGGTCGCCGTGCGGTCGCAGCGAGCTCGTCATGCGACCCCCCGCCACATAATCGGCGGGACGTCGCAGGACCTCACTGCTCTGGTGGGGGACGAGGCAGCGTAGAACATCTGAGGCACCCTAGCGTTCTCCGTGGGATTCCGTAAAACCTTCGAAGTCATTCCCGTATTCGGGCCCCGATTGCCTTTCGAGTGCCCCGCATTTCGGGGAACCCGGCCTCTCCGGCCGGGTGACGGCCCCCACATTGCCAGGTGTGGCCGGGCGTCCTAGCGGCTGCTGGGCCATCCGACTTGTCATGACTCATCATGACTAAGCTGCGCATAAGGCCGGTGGGCGACTCCGCTGCAATGTCCGCTTCAATGTGCTCACGGGGTTTGTGGGGCGACCCTGTGACCTCCCTGTGATGTACCGAGGGTGTGTGTCCCGCGACAATTCGAAATATCTACGAACGCGTTGTGTGGACATCGAAACGAAGCGGCTGGAATTCCCCGGGCGGGCGTCGTGTCGAATTTCTGTGCGGGGCGTGATGGAGGGGTACGTCCGCGTGTGCGGGGAAGCGCGCCACCCGGGATCCGGCCGGATGATGTGTCACCAGCCGCATAGCGGGGCCCGGTTGGTGGCACGATGGTCCTGGCGGGGGTGTGCGGCGCTGCACCTCCGGGCCGGGAGAGCGGACCGATCGAGGGTGTGATCAGTTGTGGCCATTTCACTGTCAGTGGTGCTGCTGTTGGCAATCATCCTGGTGGTGCTGCTGCGAGGAGGCTCCATCAAGGCGGGCCCGGCGGTCGTCGCGGTCCTCTTCGGCTTCTTCCTGGCCTCGACCGGCATGGCCGACGACATCCAGCGGTTCCTGGACTCGATAGCGGACACGCTCAACTCGATCCAGTTCTAGCCCGGGCCGCACAAAGGCCTCCGGCCCGGTCCCTTGGCGGGACCGGGCCGGAGGCCTCTCGGAGCGGGCGACGGGAATCGAACCCGCGTAGCTAGTTTGGAAGACTAGGGCTCTACCATTGAGCTACGCCCGCACGGTGCGCGCCACGGGTCGGTGACCGCGGCACTGCAGGCATCTTAGCGGGTCGTCCCCCCTCGCCGCACACCCCTTCCGGTCCGCGCCGCTCCGTCACCGACGCTCGGGAAACCCGGCGGCCCCGGTGCCCGGCGGCATGTACCCTACGTCTCGCACCAGACGGGGTGTGGCGCAGCTTGGTAGCGCGTCCGCTTTGGGAGCGGAAGGCCGTGGGTTCAAATCCCGCCACCCCGACCAATCGCCGGCCACCGCGGTCGTGACTCACCGGTCACCCGCGGGTCGCTACTCACCGGTCACCGCGGGTCCCGACTCACCGGTCACCCGAGAGTCCCGACTCACGGGTCACCGCGGTCCTGGCCCCTCAGTGGCTCCGGCCCGGCCCCGCACCGGCGACATCCGGCCCCCGGCCGGTCCGTCCGTCCGGCGGCCTCGGGTGATCGACCGGTGGTTCCGGTGATCGCCTTTTGGGCCGTGTAGTCGCTGCCGTTACTATGCAAGCTGCACGCCCGTGCGTCATCAGGTCTGAAGTCTCCGGGCGGCGAAACCTGCCGGACGCCTCTCTGGCTCCGGCAGAACCCAAGAAGTCAGCCACCAAGGAGACCGAACCGTGAAGAGCGCCGTGGAGACCCTGAACCCGACCCGGGTTCGGCTCACTGTCGAGGTGCCCTTCGAGGAGCTCAAGGACAGCCTCGACGCGGCGTACAAGAAGATCAACCAGCAGGTCACGGTGAAGGGCTTCCGCAAGGGCAAGATCCCGGCCCGGGTCATCGACCAGCGGTTCGGCCGCGGTGCGGTGCTGGAGGAGGCGGTCAACGACGCGCTTCCGAAGTTCTACACCGACGCGGTCAACGAGGCCGAGCTGAACCCGCTCGGCCAGCCCGAGGTCGACATCACGGAGCTGAAGGACGGCGAGACGCTGAACTTCACCGCCGAGGTCGACATCCGCCCGGCCATCGAGATCCCGGACTACTCCGGCATCGAGGTCGAGGTCGACGCCATCGAGGTCAGCGACGAGGACGTCGAGAAGGCGGTGGAGCAGCTGCGCGAGCGCTTCGCCTCCACCTCCCCGGTCGAGCGTGCCGCCGAGGACGGCGACGTCGTCACCCTCGACCTGCAGGCCAAGGTCGACGGCGAGGTCCTCGAGGACGGCGTCGCCGACGGCGTCTCCTACACCATCGGCTCCGGTGAGCTGCTGGAAGGCATCGACGACGCCGTGAAGGGCGTGGAGGCCGGTGGCGAGGCCACCTTCACCTCCGAGCTCAAGGGCGGCTCGGCGGCCGGCCAGGAGGCCGAGGTCACCGTCAAGGTCACCCAGGTCGCCAAGCGCGAGCTGCCCGAGCTGGACGACGACTTCGCGCAGCTCGCGTCGGAGTTCGACACGCTGGAGGAGCTGCAGGCCGACAGCCGCAAGCGCCTGGCCAACACCAAGCAGTACGACCAGGCCACGCAGGCCCAGGAGCGCGTGCTCGACAAGCTCCTCGAGCTGGTCGAGGTCCCCGTCCCCGAGAAGCTCCTCGAGGACGAGGTCAACACCCGCAAGCACAACCTGGAGCACCACCAGCTCGGCCAGATGGGCCTGGACCTCGAGAAGTACCTGGAGCTCCAGGGCAAGTCCGCCGAGGAGTTCGAGACCGAGACCCGCGAGGCCGCGGTCAAGGGCATCAAGACCCAGTTCGTCCTCGACGAGCTGGTCAAGCAGGAGAAGCTCAACGTCAGCCAGGAGGAGCTCACCGAGCACCTCATGCGCCGCGCCGCCTCCTCCGGCATGTCCCCCGACCAGTTCGCCCAGGCCGTCGTCGAGCAGGGCCAGGTCCCGCTCCTCGTCGGCGAGGTCGCCCGCGGCAAGGCCCTGGCCGTCGTGGTCGAGAAGGCCACGGTCAAGGACACCAACGGCGAGGTCGTCGACCTGGAGGACGAGGAGGACGAGGCGGAGACCACGGAGGCCGCCGCCGAGCCCACCGACGCCGCCGAGGCCACCGAGTCCGGTGACGAGAAGGCCGACGCCAAGGCCGACGAGAAGACCGAGGGCTGAGCCCCCACCCGGCACCTGTGACGCCGTAACGACGGGCCCCGAGACGCACTCGCTTCTCGGGGCCCGTCGGCATACGCCCCGAGAGAGCCGTCGGCATGCGCCCCGAGAGAGCCGTCGGCATGCGCCCCGGGGGTGCCGTCGGCATGCGCCCCGAGAGAGCCGTCGGCACGCGCCCCGGGGGTGCCACCGGCATGCGCGCCAAGAGGCCTGCCGGGCCCGCTCCGCCGCCGTGGACGCGCTCGGCCCCGGAGCACCCGGGGCCGCCCACGACCGGCGTCACCACGGGCCCGCCGCACCCCGCTCACCCAGCGCAGCGACATGCGCTCACAGCGAACACTCGCGGAACCGGGATGGCACCGCAGGGCCTGCGCGTTAGGGTCCATGAATACGAGGGCAGGGGAGTCCCCGAAACCGGCCGGACGGCCCCAAGCCCCGGCAGAACACGTGAGACGGCCCGGCGCCGTCGTAAGACGAGCAGGTGGATACGTGACGAATCTGATGCCCTCCGCCGCCGGCGAGCCCTCCATCGGTGGTGGCCTCGGCGACCAGGTCTACAACCGGCTGCTCGGCGAGCGGATCATCTTCCTCGGCCAGCCGGTCGACGACGACATTGCCAACAAGATCACCGCTCAGCTGCTGCTCCTTGCCGCCGACCCGGACAAGGACATCTTCCTGTACATCAACAGCCCCGGCGGCTCGATCACCGCCGGCATGGCGATCTACGACACCATGCAGTACATCAAGAACGACGTGGTGACGATCGCGATGGGCCTGGCGGCCTCGATGGGACAGTTCCTGCTCAGCGCCGGCACCCCGGGCAAGCGCTTCGCGCTCCCGAACGCCGAGATCCTGATCCACCAGCCCTCCGCCGGCCTGGCCGGCTCCGCCTCGGACATCAAGATCCACGCCGAGCGGCTGCTGCACACCAAGAAGCGCATGGCGGAGCTCACGTCCCAGCACACCGGTCAGACGATCGAGCAGATCACCCGCGACTCGGACCGTGACCGCTGGTTCGACGCCTTCGAGGCCAAGGAGTACGGCCTCGTCGACGACGTCATCACCACGGCCGCCGGCATGCCGGGCGGCGGCGGCACCGGGGCCTGAGCCGCTCCCCGCGGGCCTCCCGGGTCTCCCGGGCCCCCGCGGAGCCGAGCCCAGCCCTCCGCGGGCCCAGCACGCCCGCCCAGCCGGCCCCGAGCCGACCGCCTCAGCTTCTTCCAGGAGACACTGTGAACGACTTCCCCGGCAGCGGCCCGCACGACCGCATGCGTGCCGAGTACACCGGCCCCTCCGCCGAGTCCCGCTACGTGATCCCGCGCTTCGTCGAGCGCACCTCCCAGGGTGTGCGCGAGTACGACCCGTACGCGAAGCTCTTCGAAGAGCGTGTGATCTTCCTGGGCGTCCAGATCGACGACGCCTCCGCCAACGACGTCATGGCGCAGCTGCTGTGCCTGGAGTCGATGGACCCCGACCGGGACATCTCGATCTACATCAACAGCCCCGGCGGCTCCTTCACGGCGCTCACGGCCATCTACGACACGATGCAGTTCGTGAAGCCGGACATCCAGACGGTCTGCATGGGCCAGGCGGCCTCCGCCGCCGCGATCCTGCTGGCCGCGGGCACGCCGGGCAAGCGCATGGCGCTGCCCAACGCCCGTGTCCTGATCCACCAGCCCTACAGCGAGACGGGCCGCGGTCAGGTCTCCGACCTGGAGATCGCCGCCAACGAGATCCTCCGGATGCGCGCGCAGCTCGAGGACATGCTGGCCAGGCACTCCACCACGCCGGTCGAGAAGATCCGCGAGGACATCGAGCGCGACAAGATCCTCACGGCCGAGGACGCCCTGGCCTACGGCCTGGTCGACCAGATCATCTCCACCCGGAAGATGAACAACGAGTCGGTTCGCTGACACGGAGCGGGTATCGTCTGCTGCTCCTTGGCACGGTCCACGTCAAAGTGAACCGTGCCAAGGGGGGCCCGGACGGGGGGCCCGGCAAGGTACCGTCGGACATAAGGCAGCACCAGGAGTCCGCCGGCCGTTGACGTGACGTCGACGGCCGGGAGTCTCCCAGGCGAAGGGGAAGCACACCGTGGCACGCATCGGTGACGGCGGCGATCTGCTCAAGTGCTCGTTCTGCGGCAAGAGCCAGAAGCAGGTCAAGAAGCTCATCGCAGGGCCCGGTGTGTACATCTGCGACGAGTGCATCGACCTCTGCAACGAGATCATCGAGGAGGAGCTGGCGGAGACCAGCGAGGTGCGCTGGGAGGAGCTCCCCAAGCCCCGCGAGATCTACGAGTTCCTCGACGGCTACGTCGTCGGCCAGGAAGCGGCCAAGAAGGCGCTCTCGGTAGCGGTGTACAACCACTACAAGCGGGTCCAGGCCGGTGAGAACGGCGGCGCCCAAGGCCGCGAGGACGCCATCGAGTTGGCGAAGTCCAACATCCTGCTGCTGGGCCCCACCGGCTCCGGCAAGACCCTCCTCGCCCAGACCCTGGCGCGCATGCTGAACGTCCCGTTCGCGATCGCCGACGCCACGGCGCTCACCGAGGCGGGGTACGTCGGCGAGGACGTCGAGAACATCCTGCTCAAGCTGATCCAGGCGGCCGACTACGACGTCAAGAAGGCCGAGACCGGGATCATCTACATCGACGAGATCGACAAGGTCGCGCGGAAGAGCGAGAACCCGTCGATCACGCGCGACGTCAGCGGCGAAGGCGTCCAGCAGGCCCTGCTGAAGATCCTCGAGGGCACCACGGCCTCGGTCCCGCCGCAGGGCGGCCGCAAGCACCCGCACCAGGAGTTCATCCAGATCGACACGACGAACGTGCTGTTCATCGTGGGCGGTGCCTTCTCCGGCCTGGAGAAGATCATCGAAGGCCGGGCCGGCGCCAAGGGCATCGGCTTCGGCGCGACGATCCGCTCCAAGCGGGAGCTGGAGTCCACGGACCAGTTCCAGGCCGTCATGCCCGAGGACCTGGTCAAGTTCGGCATGATCCCCGAGTTCATCGGCCGGCTCCCCGTCATCACCTCGGTCCACAACCTCGACCGCGAGGCCCTGCTCCAGATCCTGGTCGAGCCGCGCAACGCGCTCGTCAAGCAGTACGAGCGCCTCTTCGAACTCGACGGCGTCGAGCTGGACTTCGAGCGCGAGGCCCTGGAGGCCATCGCCGACCAGGCCATCCTCCGCCAGACCGGCGCCCGCGGCCTGCGCGCCATCATGGAGGAAGTCCTCCAGGGTGTGATGTACGAGGTCCCGTCCCGCAAGGACGTCGCCCGCGTCGTCGTCACGGCCGACGTGGTCCTCTCCAACGTCAACCCGACGCTGATCCCGCGCGATTCGCGGGGGCGCGGCTCGGGCGAGCAGAAGACGGCGTAGCCGCAGTCACCGTAGGAACGCGGAAGGGGCCCGGTCGACCGACCGGGCCCCTTCCGCGTTGCCGTTCCGGCGTCAGGCCTTGACGCGGACTTCCTTGCGGAGCTTGGCGGTGATGTCGGCGGCCTTCTCCGGGTCGCCGCCCTTGCCCGCCGCGATGTCGAGGATGTCCATCGGCATGACCCAGCCGAGCGTGCTGTGGTCACCCCAGATGCAGTACGTCATCGACATCTTCTTCGGTTCGTTCTCGCCGCCGGTGGAGTTGTCGACCTCGGCCTGCTGGCACTTGATGATCGCGCCCTCCAGGGAGTCCGGCTTGTACTCCTTCGGGGCGCCCTTCAGCGTGACGTCCTCGTCGCTGCCGCCCTTCTCGCTCTCCTTCTTCATGTGGGCGAACATCGCGTCGATGGTCTTCTCCGGGTCGTCGATGGTGCCGTAGACGCCGGCGAACACCAACTGCTTGGACGCCAGCGGGTTCTCCTCGTTCTTCGCCTCGTAGGCGGCGCTGACGTCCGTGGCGTCCTTCACCCCCCAGGACTCGGCGTCCTTCATGTCGCTCTCGTCCATGGTGCCGCCGCCGCCCTCGGCCTTCGTGTACTCGGTGAGTACCGTCGCCGGAGCGGTCAGCTTGTGCGGGCCGTCGTCGGCGATGCCCGAGCCGCCGGCGCCCCCGCCGCCGCCGATCACGAAGTACGCGCCCACGCCGATCGCCGCCACGACGGCGACCGCGCCGATGATCAGACCCGTCTTCTTCTTGCCGCCACCCGGAGCCGGGGGCTGGGGCATGCCGTACGGGGGCTGCCCGGGCGGCTGCTGCCCGTACGGGGGCTGCTGGCCGTAGGGAGCCTGCGGCTGGCCGTACGGGGGACTCTGCGGCGGGACGCCGCCCTGCTGCGGCTGCTGCGGGTAGCCGTAGCCCGGCTGCGCGGGCGGGGGCGTCTGCTGGGGGTAGCCATAGCCGGGCTGGGGAGCCTGCGGCGGCTGCTGGCCGTACGGCCCCGGCTGGCCGTACGGTCCGGGCTGCTGGGGCTGCCCGCCGTACGGGCCCGGCTGGTTGTGACTCATTCCTGGGTTCCCCTCCAGATGCTTACGTGATGCTGACATCCTGACCCAGACCTGGCGTGCGCAGGTCACCGGGGGCCGCACCGTTACAAAGGAAACGAGTTTCGGGACAGGGCCGTGACGGCCGTAAACTGACCCCCGTGACCGAGAACTCTCAGCAGCCGCAGCCCGCGCCCACCACCGAACTGCCGACCCAGTACACGCCGGCCGAGGTAGAGGGGAAGCTGTACGAGCGCTGGGTGGAACGGGGTTACTTCGAGGCGGACGCGGGCAGCGACAAGCCGCCGTACACCGTCGTCATCCCGCCGCCGAACGTCACGGGCAGCCTGCACCTCGGGCACGCCTTCGAGCACACGCTCATCGACGCCCTGACCCGCCGCAAGCGGATGCAGGGGTACGAGACGCTGTGGCAGCCCGGCATGGACCACGCCGGTATCGCCACGCAGAACGTCGTCGAGCGGGAGCTGGCCAAGGAGGGCAAGTCCCGGCACGACCTCGGCCGTGAGGCGTTCGTCGAGCGGGTCTGGCAGTGGAAGGCCGAGTCCGGCGGGCAGATCAGCGGGCAGATGCGCCGCCTCGGCGACGGCGTCGCCTGGTCGCGTGAGCGGTTCACCATGGACGAGGGCCTGTCCCAGGCCGTCCAGACCATCTTCAAGCGGCTCTACGACGACGAGCTGATCTACCGCGCCGAGCGCATCATCAACTGGTGCCCCAGGTGTCTGACGGCCATCTCGGACATCGAGGTCGAGTACCAGGACGACGACGGCGAGCTCGTCTCCATGAAGTACGGGGACGGGGACGACACCATCGTCGTCGCCACCACCCGTGCCGAGACGATGCTCGGCGACACGGCCGTCGCCGTCCACCCCGACGACGAGCGGTACAAGCACCTCATCGGCAAGCTCATCAAGCTGCCGCTGACCGACCGCTCCATCCCGGTCGTCGCCGACACGCACGTCGACCCCGAGTTCGGCACCGGCGCCGTCAAGGTGACGCCCGCCCACGACCCGAACGACTTCGAGATCGGCCGGCGCCACGACCTGCCCGCCATCACGGTCATGGACGAGCACGCCGTCATCACCGCCCACGGCCCCTTCCAGGGCCTGGACCGGCTGGAGGCCCGCTCCGCCATCGTCGCCGCGCTGCGCGCCGAGGGCCGGATCGTCGCCGAGAAGCGCCCCTACGTCCACTCCGTCGGCCACTGCTCGCGCTGCAAGACCACCGTCGAGCCGCGTCTGTCGATGCAGTGGTGGGTCAAGGTCGGCCCGCTGGCGAAGGCCGCCGGTGACGCCGTCCGCGACGGCCGCGTCAGGATCCACCCGCAGGAGATGGAGAAGCGGTACTTCGACTGGGTCGACAACCTCCACGACTGGTGCATCTCGCGCCAGCTGTGGTGGGGCCACCGCATCCCCGTCTGGTACGGCCCTCAGGGTGAGGTCGTCTGCGTCGGACCGGACGAGGAGCCGCCGACCGGTGAGGGCTGGCGTCAGGACTCCGACGTCCTCGACACCTGGTTCTCCTCCGGCCTGTGGCCGTTCTCCACGCTGGGCTGGCCGGAGCAGACCGACTCGCTCGCGAAGTTCTACCCGAACTCCGTCCTGGTCACCGGCTACGACATCCTCTTCTTCTGGGTCGCCCGGATGATGATGTTCGGCCTCTACGCGATGGACGGCACCCCGCCGTTCCACACCATCGCCCTGCACGGCATGGTCCGTGACCAGAACGGCAAGAAGATGTCCAAGTCGTTCGGGAACGTCGTGAACCCGCTCGACTGGATGGACAAGTACGGCTCCGACGCGCTCCGCTTCACCCTCGCGCGCGGCGCCAACCCGGGCGTCGACGTCCCGATCGGCGAGGACTGGGTCCAGGGCTCCCGGAACTTCACCAACAAGATCTGGAACGCCACCCGCTTCGCGCTGATGAACGGCGCGACGGTCGAGGGACCGCTGCCGGACGCGTCGAGGATGTCCTCGACCGACCGCTGGATCCTCTCCCGGCTCAACTCCGTGGTCGCCGAGGTCGACGCGTACTACGAGGACTACCAGTTCGCGAAGCTCTCCGACGCCCTGTTCCACTTCGCCTGGGACGAGGTCTTCGACTGGTACGTCGAGCTGTCCAAGACGACGTTCCAGGCGGGCGGCGAGGCCGCCGAGGTCAGCAAGCGCGTCCTGGGCGAGGTCCTCGACGTGACGCTGAGGCTGCTGCACCCGGTCGTCCCGTTCGTCGCCGACACGCTGTGGACCACACTCACCGGCGGTGAGTCGGTCGTCATCGCCGAGTGGCCGTCCGACTCGGGCTTCCGGGACGCCGACGCCGAGCGGGAGATCGAGACCGTCCAGTCCGTCGTCACCGAGGTCCGCCGCTTCCGTCACGAACAGGGTCTGCAGCCCGGCCAGCGGGTCCCGGCCCGGCTGACCCTCGACGGCACGGCGCTGGCCGCACACGAGGCGGCCGTCCGGCAGCTGCTGCGCCTCCAGCCGGAGGGCGACGCCTTCACGGCCACGGCGACCCTGCCGGTGGCGGGCGTCGAGGTCGCCCTCGACCTCTCCGGCGTGATCGACGTCGCGGCGGAGCGCAAGCGCCTCGCCAAGGACCTCGCCGCCGCCGAGAAGGAGAAGGCCCAGGCCACCGCCAAGCTGGGCAACGAGGCGTTCCTGGCGAAGGCGCCGGACAACGTGGTGGACAAGATCCGAGGCCGGCTGGCCAAGGCCGACGAGGACATCGCGCGACTCCGGGCCCAGCTGGAGAAGCTGCCGCAGGCGTAACGCCCGTACGTCGGTGAAGGCTCCCGGCGCCCCGAGGGGCGCCGGGAGCCTTCACGTCCGTCAGGGGCGCGGGACCCTATCGATGTGCGGCTCCGCCGCGCGGGCGCGACCAGCCACGACGGCGCCGCACACGCCACGGAACCTCAGCCGCCCCACTCCCCGGCCCGACCGTCGGACACTCTCCGTAGACTGGTCCCCGTGAGCGACATCCCCGGCGAGAACGACCAGCCCGACCCCTCCGACCCCCTCGACTCCTTCGACGAGATCATCGACGCGGAGACCACCCGCGACCCCGACCTCGCCGTCATCGAGGCCGGCAGCCGTACCTTGCGCACCCAGGGCGGCCCGCCGGAGGCCGACGTGCCCGCGCGCCCCGAGGATCCCGAGGTGGACAAGGCCCTGCGCGAGGTGGAGGCCGAGCTCTCGACCCGCTGGGGCGAGACCAAGCTCGAGCCGTCCGTCGCCCGGATCGCCGCGCTGATGGACGTGCTGGGCGAGCCGCAGCGCGCGTACCCCTCCATCCACATCACGGGGACCAACGGCAAGACCACCACCGCCCGCATGATCGAGGCCCTGCTCGGCGCCTTCGAGCTGCGCACCGGCCGGTACACCTCGCCGCACGTGCAGTCGATCACCGAGCGCGTCAGCCTGGACGGGGCGCCGATCTCCGCCGAGCGGTTCATCGAGACGTACCAGGACATCAAGCCGTACGTCGAGATGGTCGACGCCCGGCAGGAGTACCGGCTGTCCTTCTTCGAGGTGCTGACCGGCATGGCGTACGCCGCCTTCGCCGACGCGCCCGTCGACGTGGCGGTCGTCGAGGTCGGGATGGGCGGCTCCTGGGACGCCACCAACGTCATCGACGGGGACGTCGCCGTCGTCACCCCCATCGACCTGGACCACACCGACCGGCTCGGCTCGACGCCCGGCGAGATCGCGACCGAGAAGGCCGGCATCGTCAAGCAGGACGCCACCGTGATCCTGGCCCAGCAGCCGGTGGACGCGGCGCAGGTGCTGCTGAAGAAGGCCGTGGACGTGAACGCCACCGTGGCGCGCGAAGGGCTGGAGTTCGGCGTCGTCGACCGGCAGGTCGCCGTCGGCGGACAGCTGATGACCCTGCGCGGGCTCGGCGGCGAGTACACCGAGGTCTACCTGCCGCTGCACGGCGCCCACCAGGCGCACAACGCGGCCGTCGCCCTCGCCGCCGTCGAGGCGTTCTTCGGCGTCGGGGCGCAGCGTCCCGAGCCACTGGACATCGACACCGTGCGCAAGGCCTTCGCCGCCGTCGCCTCACCGGGGCGGATGGAGGTGGTGCGGCGCTCGCCGACCGTGGTCCTGGACGCCGCCCACAATCCGGCGGGCGCGCGGGTCACCGCCGAGGCGGTCGGCGAGGCCTTCCAGTTCAGCCGGCTCATCGGCGTGGTCGGCGCGAGCGGCGACAAGGACGTGCGGGGGCTGCTGGAGGCCTTCGAGCCGGTCTTCGCCGAGATCGTCGTCACCCAGAACTCCGGCCTGCGCGCGATGGACGCCGACGCGCTGGCGTCCATCGCCGTCGAGGTGTTCGGCGAGGACCGCGTCCAGGTCGAGCCGCGGCTGCCGGACGCCCTGGAGGCCGCGATCACGCTGGCCGAGGAGGAGGGCGAGTTCTCGGGCGGCGGGGTGCTCGTCACCGGCTCCATCTACACCGTCGGCGAGGCCCGACTGCTCCTCGGGAGGGGCTGAGAACCGTGCGTACGCTCTGTGCTTCTACTCTGATCGGCGAGGTCTTCGTGATCGGCTTCGCCGGTCTGGTCGCCATGAAGGACCCCGACCTGTCCATGGGGACGGTGTGGACGGTCAGCGGCATCGCGATGTTCCTGTGCGTGGCGCTGTGCGGCTTCGTGACCCGGCCCGGCGGCATCGCCTTCGGCTGGGCCCTGCAGATCGCCCTGATCGCCTCCGGGTTCGTCGTGCCGACCATGTTCTTCCTGGGGGCGATCTTCGCCGCCCTCTGGTGGGCCTCCGTGCACTACGGGCGGAAGATCGACGAGGCGAAGGCGAGGTTCGCGGCCCAGGCGGACGCCTCCGCGCCCGAGGCCGCCTGATCCCGGTCGACGCTGCGTGACAGGCGCTGCGACACGCCCGGTAACCTCAGTCATCACTTCGCACCACCGCACGCTCGTGACGCCGTGCCACCGCACGTTCGCACAACAGCACACCCGCATATTCCAAGGAGCCCGTCGTGACCCAGCGCAGCCTCGTCCTCCTCAAGCCCGACGCCGTCCGTCGTGGCCTGACCGGCGAGATCATCAGCCGTATCGAGCGCAAGGCCGGCTGGCAGATCACCGCACTGGAACTGCGCACCCTGGACTCCGAGACACTGGAGCAGCACTACGGCGAGCACAAGGGCAAGCCCTTCTACGAGCCGCTGGTCGAGTTCATGGCGTCCGGTCCGGTCGTCGCCATGGTCGTCGAGGGTGAGCGGGTCATCGAGGGCGTGCGCGCGCTGGCCGGTCCGACCGACCCGATCGCAGCCGCTCCCGGATCCATCCGCGGGGACTTCGGCGTGATCGTCCGGGAGAACCTGATCCACGCCTCCGACTCCGAGGAGTCCGCCGAGCGCGAGCTGAAGATCTTCTTCCCGGGCCGGGTCTGATCCTCCCTCCGGACACGCCGGACGCGTCTTTTTTCTGACGCCGCGTCAGTCGAATGGCCCGCAGCAGACCGGGGCGGTCGCGTAAAAGCGACCGCCCTGTGGCATATGCGCGCCTGATCGGGGGAACGGATGCCTCCGTTGGCCCGTCTCCACAAGCGAGGCGATGCGCCATCTGCTGACAATGGCGAAGACCCTCGCGCAGTGTTCGCGAAAGCGCGTCTACGATGGAAGCCTCCACGCGTCACTGCGCCCACCTCGCCTACCTGAAAAGCCCTCAAAAGCTCCCGGGAAGGCCAGTCGAATCCTGATGGGGAACTCAATGTCGTTCATCGGCCGTGACATGGCTGTCGACCTCGGGACCGCCAACACGCTGGTGTACGTCAGGGGTCGCGGGATCGTACTCAACGAGCCGTCCGTCGTCGCGATCAACACCAACACCGGTGGCATCCTCGCGGTCGGCGCCGAAGCGAAGAAGATGATCGGGCGCACGCCCGGCAACATCGTTGCCGTGCGCCCTCTGAAGGACGGCGTCATCGCCGACTTCGAGATCACCGAGCGGATGCTCCGCTACTTCATTCTGAAGATCCACAAGCGGCGTTATCTGGCTCGTCCGCGGGTCGTCGTCTGTGTGCCCTCGGGCATCACCGGCGTCGAGCGCCGTGCCGTCATCGAGGCGTCGTCCCAGGCCGGCGCCCGTCAGGTGCACATCATCGAGGAGCCCATGGCCGCGGCCATCGGCTCCGGCCTGCCGGTCCACGAGGCCACGGGCAACATGGTGGTGGACATCGGCGGCGGCACCACGGAGGTCGCGGTCATCTCGCTCGGCGGCATCGTCACCGCCCAGTCCATCCGCGTCGCGGGTGACGAGCTGGACAACGCGATCATCCAGCACGTGAAGAAGGAGTACAGCCTTCTGCTGGGTGAGCGCACGGCCGAACAGATCAAGATCACGATCGGTTCGGCGTACGACCTCGACGCCGACGAGCACACCGAAATCCGTGGCCGGGACCTCGTCTCCGGGCTGCCCAAGACCGTCGTCATCTCCGCCGGCGAAGTACGCAAGGCGATCGAGGAGCCGGTCAACGCGATCGTCGACGCGGTCAAGACGACCCTGGACAAGTGTCCGCCGGAGCTGTCCGGCGACATCATGGACCGGGGCATCGTCCTGACCGGCGGCGGCGCGCTGCTGCGCGGGCTCGACGAACGGCTGCGCCGGGAGACCGGAATGCCGATCCATATCGCCGAGGACCCGCTGGACAGCGTGGCACTCGGCTCCGGCAAGTGCGTCGAGGAGTTCGAGGCGCTCCAGCAGGTGCTGGACGCCTCGCCCCGCAGATGACGTAACACTTCGGTTCCGCCGTACGAGACGATCTCCTCTCGTGCGGCGGATCGTTGATATAGAGACTTCAGTAAGACGACCGCCGCAACCGCCGAGACGACCGCGGGAACCACCGCGACAACCGCGCGAACCACCGCGACCGCATCGCGGGAACCATCACGACCGCATCGCGGGAACCACCGCGACCACCGGGGTACCGCGTATGTACCTCAGGTACCGAATCACCTGAATTCCTGAACACCGCCACGTAATTCCCGAATTCGACGAGGAAGGCACGGCCGCCGCACGTGAGGGACACGAAAGAGAGCCGGCTGCTCCTGGTGCTGCTGATCGCCATCGCGTTCGCGCTGATCACGGTGGACATCCGCGGCGGGGAGGACTCACCGGTCGACGGTGCCCGGCAGGCCGCGGCCACCGTCTTCGGCCCGATCGAGAACGGGGTGTCGTCCGCGGTCGACCCGGTCGGCAACGCGGTCTCCGCGATCCGCGACTCCGGCGACCGGCACGACCGCCTCGCCGAACTGGAGACGCAGAACGCGGCCCTGAAGGCGAAGCTCGGCAGCGACGAGCGCGGCCGCAGCCGCCTGAAGCAGTTCGACAAGATGCTCGGGCTCGCCGGCGCCGGCCAGTACGGCATCAAGGGCGCCCAGGTCATCGCCATAGGAGCCGCGCAGGGCTTCTCCTGGACCATCACCATCGACGCCGGTGCGGGCGACGGCATCAAGCGCGACATGACCGTCCTCAACGGCGACGGCCTCGTCGGCCGCGTGACCACCGTCGGCCCGAACACCGCCACCGTGCTGCTCGCCAACGACCCCGACTTCACCGTCGGCACCCGGATGGAGGCCGGCGACGAACTCGGCTTCGCCTCCGGCCAGGGCGGCCGGCCGCTGCGCGTCGAACTCCTCAACGGCAAGGCCGACGTCAAGAAGGGCGACCGCCTGGTCACCTTCGGCTCCCAGGCCGACAAGCCGTTCGTGCCCGGCGTCCCGGTCGGCTACGTCTCCCGCGTCGACCCCTCCGGCGGCGACCTGACCCGCACGCTCGACGTCACACCGTTCGTCAGCTTCACCAAGCTCGACATCGTCGGCGTCGTCGTCCAGGCCCCGCAGAAGGACCCGCGGGACACCGTGCTCCCGGACAAGCCGAAGCCGGAACCCAGGCCGACCGTGACGGTGACGGTGACCCCGTCCCCCGGGGCCCCCGTCGACGGCCAGCCGCAGAACGAGGCGAACGAGCAGGGGCAGCAGGGGCAGCAGGGGCAGCAGGACCAACAGAACCAGCAGACCGAGCCGTAGGAGCTTTCACCCCATGCGCGTCAACCGGATCCTGCTGTCCGTCTCCCTGGTCGTCGTCGCCCTGGTCATCCAGGTGAGCGTCCTCGCCCGCCTCCACCTGCCCGGCGCCGTCCCCGACCTGCTGCTCCTCACCGTCCTCGGCCTCGCCCTGGTCTACGGCCACGTCGGCGGCGCCCTCGTCGGCTTCGGTGCCGGACTGCTCGCCGACCTCGCCCCGCCCGCCGACCACGCCGCCGGCCGCTACGCCCTCGTGCTCTGCGTCGTCGGATACCTCGCCGGCCTCGCCAAACCGGAGAACGGCCGGCTCAGGTCGGCCACCGGCCCCATGGCCGTCGTGGTCGTCGCCGCCATCGGCACCACCCTGCTGTACGCCGGCGTGGGCGCCCTCGTCGGAGACACCGCCGCCCGCCATGTCGGCCTGCCCAGCCTGCTGTTCACGGCCTCCCTGTACGACCTGCTGCTCGCGCCCTTCGTCGTCCCCGGCATCATGGCCCTGGCCAGACGCGCCGACAACGACCCGCTGGCCGAGACCAACTCCGCGGGCCAGAAGACCGACATCGCCTCCGGCTGGCTCTCCGGCGGCACCGGGCTGCGCATCGGCGGCCAGCGCAACGGACTGCGGGCCAAGGCGGCGCGTGCGCGGGTCGCCCGGGCCGGACGCATCAAGGGGGTCAAGCGGCTGTGACGACGCCCTGCCGGCCGTACGACCGCCATGACACGTACGACCGCCATGACACGTACGACCACCGTGACAAGTCCGACCGCCTCGACACGTACACGTACACGCACTGAGCGGGGGAGGCAGCCGCAGTGACCAACTCCCACCCGTCGCCCACCACCACCCTCAACGGAATGGGCTGCGCCCATGAGTAACATTCCGGAGACCGGCCGCAGCACCCGCGTCCAGACCCGGCTCGTCGTCATCCAGATCCTCGTCCTCTCCCTCCTCGCCACCCTCGGTGGCCGGCTCTGGTACCTCCAGATCCGCCAGGGCGACGAGTACGCCGCGGAGGCGTCGGGCAACCACGTCCAGCAGGTCGTCCAGCCCGCACCCCGCGGCTCGATCCTGGACGCCCGCGGCGTGGCGCTCGCCGACAACGAGACCCGGCTCGTCGTCTCCGCCTCCCGCACCGACCTGCTGAAGATGAAGGACGACGGCAAGGCCGTCCTCACCAAGCTCGCCGGTGTCCTCGGCATGAAGCCCCAGGACGTCATGGACAAGGTCCGGCTGTGCGACGCCGAGACCCCCCAGCCCTGCTGGAACGGCTCGCCCTACCAGCCGATCCCCGTCACCGACGAGGCCACCCCCAAGCAGGCCCTCCAGATCCGCGAACGCGCCGAGGACTTCCCCGGCATCACCGCCGAGCCCGAGGCCATGCGCCGCTACGCCGCCCCCGGCGGGTCCCGGACCGCCCAGGTCCTCGGCTACCTCTCGCCGGTCACCGACGAGGAGATCAAGAAGGCCGAGGACACCGACTCGCCCTTCCTGCGCTCGGACCAGGTCGGCCGCTCCGGCCTGGAACGCCAGTACGACAAGGCGCTGCGCGGGAAGGCCGGCGTGACCCGCTACGAGGTCGACAACCTCGGCCGCGTCATCGGAGAGGCCGAGTCGGACCCCGGCGTGCCCGGCTCCAACCTCGTCACCAGCATCGACGCCCGCGTCCAGCGGGTCGCCGAGTACGAGCTGAACGCGGCGATGAAGGAAGCCCGCAAGCAGTACGACGACAACACCGGCGAGAACTACAAGGCCGACGCCGGCGCGGTCGTGGTGATGGAGGCCAAGACCGGCCGCGTCGTCGCCATGGCCTCCAACCCGGCCTACGACCCCAACGCCTGGGTGGGCGGCATCTCCGCCGCCGACTACAAGAAGCTCACCGGCAAGGAGTCCAACTACCCGCTGCTCAACCGGGCCACCCAGGGCCAGGCGGCCCCCGGCTCCATCTTCAAGGTGATCTCCACCTCCGCCGCCGTGGAGGCCGGCTACGACTTCGACGGCGGCTACGACTGCTCCAGCTCCTACTCCGTCGGCGGCCAGGTCTTCAAGAACTACGAGTCCGCCAGCTACGGCTCGATCGACCTCGGCCGCGCCCTGGAACTCTCCTGCGACACCGTCTACTACCGCCTGGCCCACCAGGAGTGGAAGAAGGACGGCGGCAACAACCCGAAGAACCCCAACGACTACTTCTACAAGGCCGCCCACGACTTCGGCCTCGGCAAGAAGACCGGCATCGACCTCCCCAACGAGGTCTCCGGCCGCGTCCCCGACCGGGACTGGAAGCAGGACTACTGGGAGGCCAACAAGGACGCCTGGTGCAAGTCCGGCAAGAAGGACGGCACCTACGTCGAGAAACTCGCGTACGAGGGCTGCCTCGAGGGCAACAAGATGCGCGCCGGTGACGCCATCAACTACTCCATCGGCCAGGGCGACACCCTCACCACCCCCATCCAGATGGCCACCATCTACGCGGCCATCTCCAACGGCGGCACCATGTACGACCCCAGCATCGGCAAGGCGATCATCAGCCCCGACGGCAAGGAGATCCGCCCGATCGAGCCCGAGGCGCACGGCAAGCTGCCGATAAGCAAGACCACCCTGGCCAAGATGGACGGCGCCCTGGAGGGCGTCGCCACCCGCGGAACCGCCGCCTGGCGCTTCGCACAGGACGGTTGGCCCCAGGACGAGATCCCGATGCACGCCAAGACCGGTACGGCCGAGGTCCACGGCAAGCAGACCACCTCCTGGTTCGCCACCTACACCGACGAGTACGCGATCGTCATGACGATCTCCCAGGGCGGTACGGGCTCCGGCGCCTCCGGCCCCGCCGTCCGCAACATCTACGACGCGCTGTACGGCGTCGCGGACGACGGGGAGATCGACAGCAAGAAGGCGCTGCTGCCCAAGCCGCAGGCGAAGCTGCCGACGATCAAGCCCGACGGGACCATCCCCGCGCCGAAGATGCCCAAGGACGTCGTCAAGGAACTCCTCCCGACAAAGAAGGCCTCCCCGGAGGACGAGTACGCCCCCGTCGACGGACAGGAACAGGGCGCGACCACGCCGGCCCAGAACGGCGAGAACCGCGACACCCGCCGACAACGGCGACGCGGCGGCGGAGGCCGGCGCGGCAGCGGAACCCGTGGCATCGGAAGCGGCGGCAGCGAAAGCCGCGGCAGCGGAAGCCGCGGCGCGGGCAGAAGCGGAAACCGGAGGACGCGCGCATGACCGGAGCCAACAGCTTCCAGGTCTCCGGGTACGGACCCGAGAAAGCCGGGTGGACCAGGCTCTTCGCCCGGGACTCGATGGCACGGCGCCTCGACTGGCCGATACTGCTGGCCGCCGTCGCGCTCTCGCTGATGGGCTCCCTGCTCGTCTACTCCGCGACCCGCAACCGCACCGAGCTCAACCAGGGCGACCCGTACTACTTCCTGACCCGGCACCTGCTGAACACCGGCATCGGGCTCGCCCTGATGATCGCCACCGTCTGGCTCGGCCACCGCACCCTGCGCACGGCCGTGCCGGTCCTGTACGGCTTCTCCGTGTTCCTGATCCTGCTGGTGCTCACCCCGCTCGGCTCGACCATCAACGGCGCGCACTCCTGGATCAAACTCCCCGGCGGCTTCTCCCTGCAGCCCTCGGAGTTCGTGAAGATCACGATCATCCTCGGCATGGCGATGCTGCTGGCCGCACGCGTCGACGCGGGAGACCGGCCGAACCCGGACCACCGGACCGTGCTCCAGGCCCTGGGCCTGGCCACCGTGCCGATGCTGATCGTGATGCTCATGCCCGACCTCGGCTCGGTCATGGTCATGGTCATCATCGTGCTGGGCGTGCTGCTCGCCTCCGGAGCCTCCAACCGGTGGGTGTTCGGCCTGATCGGCGCAGGGACCGCCGGTGCCCTCGCCGTCTGGCAGCTCGGCATCCTCGACGACTACCAGATCGCCCGCTTCGCCGCCTTCGCCAACCCGGAACTCGACCCGGCGGGCGTCGGCTACAACACCAACCAGGCGCGCATCGCGATCGGCTCCGGCGGCCTGACCGGCTCCGGCCTCTTCAACGGCTCGCAGACCACCGGGCAGTTCGTGCCGGAGCAGCAGACCGACTTCGTCTTCACGGTCGCCGGCGAGGAACTGGGCTTCCTCGGCGCCGGCCTCATCATCGCCCTGCTCGGCGTGGTGCTCTGGCGCGCCTGCAAGATCGCCCGCGAGACCACCGACCTGTACGGGACGGTCGTCGCCGCCGGGGTCGTCGCCTGGTTCGCCTTCCAGACCTTCGAGAACATCGGCATGACGCTCGGCATCATGCCGGTCACCGGTCTGCCCCTGCCCTTCGTCTCGTACGGCGGCTCCTCCATGTTCGCCGTGTGGATAGCGGTAGGCCTGCTCCAGTCGATCACGGTGCAGAGACCGTTGTCGGCGTAACCGGGACCGGCCCCCGCGCTCCGGGGGACTGGCGGTACGGGGGACCATCCACGCCGGGTTAGGCTGGATGGTCCCCCTTGTCAGCAACGAAGGTTCCGTGAGATGCCTGCCGAAGCCGCCGAGTCTGTGTCCTCCGTGTTCCCACAGCTCGAAGCTCTGCTCCCGCATGTGCAGAAGCCGATCCAGTACGTCGGCGGAGAGCTCAACTCCACGGTCAAGGACTGGGAATCCTGCGACGTCCGCTGGGCCCTGATGTACCCCGACGCCTACGAGGTCGGTCTGCCCAACCAGGGCGTCATGATCCTCTACGAGGTACTCAACGAGCAGCAGGGCGTCCTCGCCGAGCGCACCTACAGCGTCTGGCCGGACCTGGAGGAGCTGATGCGGGAGCACTCCGTCCCGCAGTTCACCGTCGACGGACACCGCCCGGTGGGCGCCTTCGACGTGTTCGGCCTCTCCTTCTCCACGGAGCTCGGCTACACGAACATGCTGACCGCCCTGGACCTGGCCGGTATTCCGCTGGAGTCCAAGGACCGCGGCATCGACGACCCGGTCGTCCTGGCCGGCGGACACGCGGCCTTCAACCCCGAGCCGATCGCCGACTTCATCGACTGCGCGGTCATCGGCGACGGCGAGCAGGCCGTCCTGGAGATCACCGCGATCGTCCGCGCCTGGAAGGCCGAGGGCCGCCCCGGCGGCCGCGAGGAACTCCTCCTCCGCCTGGCGAAGACCGGCGGGGTCTACGTCCCCGGCTTCTACGACGTCGAGTACCTCCCCGACGGCCGTATCGCCCGCGTCGTCCCCAACCGCTCCGGCGTCCCGTGGCGCGTCTCCAAGCACACCGTCATGGACCTCGACGAGTGGCCCTACCCCAAGCAGCCCCTCGTCCCCCTCGCCGAGACCGTCCACGAGCGCATGTCGGTCGAGATCTTCCGCGGCTGCACCCGCGGCTGCCGCTTCTGCCAGGCCGGCATGATCACCCGCCCGGTGCGCGAGCGCTCCATCACCGGCATCGGCGACATGGTCGAGAAGGGCCTGAAGGCCACCGGCTTCGAAGAGGTCGGCCTGCTCTCCCTCTCCTCCGCCGACCACTCGGAGATCGGCGACGTCGCCAAGGGCCTCGCCGACCGGTACGAGGAGGACAAGATCGGCCTGTCCCTCCCCTCCACCCGCGTCGACGCCTTCAACATCGACCTCGCCAACGAGCTGACCCGCAACGGCCGCCGCTCCGGCCTCACCTTCGCCCCCGAGGGCGGCTCCGAGCGCATCCGCAAGGTCATCAACAAGATGGTCTCGGAAGAGGACCTGATCCGCACCGTCGCCACCGCTTACGGCAACGGCTGGCGCCAGGTGAAGCTGTACTTCATGTGCGGCCTGCCCACCGAGACCGACGACGACGTCCTCCAGATCGCCGACATGGCCACCCGCGTCATCCAGAAGGGCCGCGAGGTCTCCGGCTCCGGCGACATCCGCTGCACGGTCTCCATCGGCGGCTTCGTCCCCAAGCCCCACACCCCCTTCCAGTGGTCGCCGCAGCTCTCCGCCGAGGAGACCGACGCCCGGCTGCAGAAACTGCGCGACAAGATCCGCGGCGACAAGAAGTACGGCCGCTCCATCGGCTTCCGCTACCACGACGGCAAGCCCGGCATCGTCGAGGGCCTCCTCTCCCGCGGCGACCGCCGCACCGGCGCCGTCATCCGCGCCGTCTACGAGGACGGCGGTCGCTTCGACGGCTGGCGCGAGCACTTCTCCTACGACCGCTGGATGGCCTCGGCCGACAAGGCCCTGGAGCCCTTCGGCGTGGACGTCGACTGGTACACCACTCGCGAGCGCGGCTACGAGGAGGTCCTCCCCTGGGACCACCTCGACTCCGGCCTCGACAAGGAGTGGCTCTGGGAGGACTGGCAGGACGCCCTCGACGAGACCGAGGTCGACGACTGCCGCTGGACACCGTGCTTCGACTGCGGCGTGTGCCCGGCGATGCAGACCGAGATCCAGGTCGGCCCGACCGGCCAGAAGCTGCTGCCGCTCTCGGTCAAGAAGCCCGCGACCAGTGGACACGCTCACTGACGCGGTGAGGGGCGTGGGCCGGCGTGGGCCCGCGCGAGGGCTTTCGGGTCGGCGGCGGTGAGCGGGCGGTCGCGGGCCCGGGCCCCTCGGTGAAGCCAGTGGCGCGCGGGGCGCTCGACTTTTCCGGGCCGGGGCCGAATCCTTCCGGTGGGTCCGAGCCTCCTATACCTGTGCCGACAGACGTCGGGACAGGTATAGGAGGTCTTCGTGATCACAGGTATCGCCATCGCCGCCGGAGCCGTGCTGCTCTGCACGTGCGGCTACTTCTTCACTCGCGGGCGGAAGCAGGACCGTGGCTGACTCGTCCTGGCCCGGAGAACAGCTGGTCGTCGCCGCCCAGCGTGGCGACGTCGACGCGATCGCCGCGCTGGTGTCGGGTTCGCACCCGAACGTGCGGCGATTCGCCCGCTCGCTCTGCGCCACTCCCGAGGACGCCGAGGACGCGGCCCAGGAAGCCCTGATCATCCTCTACCGCAGGATCGGGATGCTGCGGGCGTCCGGCGCGCTGGCGTCGTGGATGTTCCGCATCGTCCGCAACGAGTGCCTGCGGCGCGCGCGGACGATGCGGGCCCACGCGCCGGTGCCGGACGCCGCCGTGCGCTCCGCCGAGGAAGTGGCTCTGCAGCGCATCGAGGCGGGGGAGCTGGCGGCCGTCATCGCCGCTCTGCCGGCCGAGCAGCGCCGCGTGCTGATCATGCGGGACGTACAGGGCCACAGCGGACGCGTGGTCGCCGAGGCGCTCGGCCTCAGTACCGCCGCGATGAAGTCGCGTCTGCACCGCGCTCGCACCGCGGTTCAGCGCTCCCTCCGTGCCACACCCGAACCCGCGCCTGGAGACGCCCATGACGACGAAGCCCGACGGCCCTGACTTCGCGAGTTCGTCCCTGCCCCGTCACCTGGTCCGGGGCGTGATCGGCTTCGGCGGCGTGATCGGTTCGGTCGCGTTCGTTTCGACCGTCGGCCCGATCAGTCTGCTGCTCCTCCCGGTCGGTGTACTGGCGCTGCGCGGCTGCCCGATGTGCTGGGCGATCGGTCTGGCCCAGACGATCTCGCGGGGACGCCTGCGGCGCACCTGCGAGGACGGCCGGTGCAAGGCGACCGTCACGGATCGGGACCGCGAGGATCGTCCGGCCGAACCGGTCCCGTCGTAGCGGAGCGGCGGCTCTCGACGGATCGACCGGTACGGCGGCGACCCGTTCGACGCCTCGTGCGCGTCCTGTTCGACGGCGGGGGAGACGGGGGGTGTGACGCCGCGGGATCCGGACCGGGTCCGGCGGCGTCCCTATGGGCATGGTGGAGCTTGAGAAGACGTCCGGTGGGGATCCGCGGGAGCCGCGCCGGAGGGCGGAGGCCGAGGGGTGCCTCGCCGTGGCGGTCCGGATTCCGGTGCGGATCGTCGTCCTGGTGCTGGTCGTGCCGGTGCGGATGGTGTGGGACGCGCTGGTCGTGGGCGGGCGGTTCCTGCGGGACACGGTGCTGCGGCCGGTGGGGCGGGCGCTGGCGTGGCTCGGGCGCGCCGTCTTCGTGTGGCCGCTGGTCGGGGCGTGGCGGTATGTCGTCGTGCCGCTGGCCAAGGGCGTGGCCTGGCTCGGCGACGTGCTGCTCGTGGTGCCGGCGGTGTGGGTGTACCGGTGGGTGCTGACGCCGGTGGGGCACGCGCTCGCCTGGTGCGGCAGGGGCGTGGGTGCCGTGTTCGCCGCGGTCGGGCGGGGGCTGTACGCCGGTCTGGCCTGGCTCGCGCGGTATCTCGTCGTCGTACCCGCCGGGTGGCTCTACGCCTGGGTCCTCACTCCGGTCGGGCACGCGCTCGCCTGGTGCGGCAAGGGGCTGGTCTGGTGCGGCAGGGGACTGCTGAGGGGCCTCGGTCTGGTCGTCACCGGTGTCGGCATGGTCCTGTACTGGACCGTCCGGGTGCTGCTGGTGCTGCCGGCCCTCGCGCTGTGGCGGTGGGTGCTCACGCCGGTCGGCCGGGTGCTCGCCGTCATCGGGAGGGAAATCCTGGACGCCCTCGGACACGCCTGGCGGGTCGCGGGGTACGTCTCGCGCGCCGTCGGGCGGTTCCTCGGCACCCTCTTGCGGTGGACCGTCGCCGAGCCGGCGCGCTGGGTGTACCGGAGCGTCCTGACGCCGGTGGGGCACGCCGTGCGGGACACCGTCCTGCGGCCTGTCGCCGAGGCCGCGCGCGGTGCCGGGCGGGCGGCCCGGCAGGCGCTCGCCGCCGCCCGGCGGACGGTGCGGGAGGCCCGCGCGGACGTGCGCCGGATGCTTTTCGGGGAGCCCGCGAAGGCGCCCGCGGTGGCCCGGCGGGAACCATCCGCCGCCGAGGCACGTACTCTTGGTAGCAGTACGACCGCTCTCACGAAGGACTGAACGACACTGGGCAAGCGACAGCCCGAAGGCCCGCCGGCCGTACCCGCGGTGCAGCGCATCCGACTGCGCTACACCAAGCGCGGCCGCCTTCGGTTCACCAGCCACCGTGACTTCCAGCGCGCCTTCGAGCGTGCGCTGCGCCGTGCCGAGGTGCCCATGGCGTACTCGGCGGGGTTCACACCGCACCCGAAGGTGTCGTACGCCAATGCCGCACCCACCGGCACGGGCAGTGAGGCGGAGTACCTGGAGATCGCGCTCACCGAGGCGCGTGACCCGGAGCGGCTCAGGCTGCTCCTCGACGAGTCGCTGCCCGCCGGGCTCGACATCGTCGAGGCGGTCGAGGCCCGGACCTCCGGGCTCGCGGACCGGCTGACGGCTTCCGTGTGGGAGCTGCGGCTGGACGGTGTGGACTCCGCGGACGCGGACCGCGCCGTGGAGGCCTTCAACGCGGCCCCGGCCGTGGAGGTTCAGCGCAGGACGAAGAACGGCGTCCGTACCTTCGACGCCCGCTCCGCCGTCGTGCGTCTCGAGAGCGTCACCACACCTGGTTCGCCGGCTGATAGGCCGACCGACCGGCCCTGTGCGATACTGCGGCTGGTTGTTCGGCACGTGACGCCTGCCGTACGACCCGACGACGTCCTGTCCGGTCTTCGCGCCGTGGCCGACCTGGCGCCGCCGGTCCCCGCAGCGGTGACCAGGCTGGCGCAGGGGCTGTTCGATGAAGAGACCGGTGCGGTGACCGACCCGCTCGCGCCCGACCGCGAGGCAGAAGCGCCCGAGCCGCAACCGGCCGCCGCTTCCGCCGCCGCGAAGGTGTCGGCGTAAGGAAGGTTCCGCGTAGGGACGGACGTCGTAGCGCCGCCCTCGAACTCGGGAGCCACCTGGGTCGGGCAGCGCACCGACCACAAGACTTTCGCCAGGCCGTGCACGACAAGGGGTACGGAACCGGCGAGACAAGACACGGAGAGCTTCCGAGCGGCGCCCGCGCCCCGGACGGCGGCGACCGCGCATCGCGCGAGCCGCGGACGTCACTGGCGGTCGACCTGGTCGACGCCGGACCAGGCGCGGCGCCCGGGAGCCTGACGGGAGAAACCCCCGCATGCTCGAACCGACCGAACCCACAGGGTCCTCGACCACCTCGACGGACGCCGAATCGAACACCCCCAGCGACACCCTGCCGCCGCGTCGTCGGCGCAGGGCCGCGTCCCGGCCGGCGGGTCCGCCGTCCGGTGCCTCCGAGGCGTCGGCCAAGACCGTCGCGCCCGCCGAGGTGACCGCCGAGGCCGACGAGGCCGAGGAGACGGAAGAGACGGCAGCCGCGGCCTCCGCCACGGCGGTGCCCGAGGCGGCTTCGGAGCCGGTGTCCGCGGGTCGCCCGCGTCGCCGCGCGGTGCGCCGCGCCTCCGCGCCCGTCGGAACTCCGGCGTCGGCGGAGACGGCCGAGACCGTCCTTCCGGCGTCCTCCGCCGCCGAGACGCCCGCCCAGCCCGAGCCGGCCGCCGTGGCCGAGCCGGCCTCCGCGCCCGTCGAGGACGCGGCTCCGCGCCGTTCGCGTCGTCGTGCCACGCGCAGTGTGACCTCGCCGGCCGAGCCGGCCGTCGCCGCTGAGCCTGCTGAGCCCACTGTCGCCGCCGAGCCCGCCGAGACCGTGGAGGCGTCCGCCCCCGCGCCCGTCGAGGAGGCCGCTCCGCGCCGTTCGCGTCGTCGTGCCACGCGCAGTGTGACCTCGCCGGCCGAGCCGGCCGTCGCCGCTGAGCCTGCTGAGCCCGCTGCCGCCGCCGAGCCCGCCGAGACCGTGGAGGCGTCCGCCCCCGCCGAAACGGCCGAAGTGGCCGAGGACGCCGCTCCCCGGCGTTCCCGTCGCCGTGCCACGCGACGCGTGTCCGCCCCGGCCGACGCGCCCGCGGACACCGCCGCCGACGTGATCGAGGCGGCGCCGGCCCCCGAGGCCGCTGAGACCACGGCCGAGGCCGCGGAGACCGCCGCGCCCGCCGAGCCCGTCGAGGACGCCGCTCCGCGTCGTGCGCGCCGCCGGTCCACCCGCAAGGCCGCCACCGGCTTCGCCGCACCGCCGCGCACCGCCTCCGCGTCCGACGAGGCCGACGCTCCCAAGCGTCCCTCGCGTCCCGCGGTCGCCGTGTTCCAGGCGCCCGTGTTCACCGAGCCCCAGTTCCAGACGCCCGAGCGGGCCGCGGCCGAGGCCGCCGCGGAGGCGGCCGGGCCCGAGCCGGCGAAGGCGCACGAGGAGCCCGAGGAGGCCCCGGAGGAGCAGCCCGCAGGGTCGCGCCGCCGCCGCAAGCGCCGGGGTGCCGCCGCGGATGAGGCCGCCGAGGAGCGGGCCGCCGCCGTCACGCAGGACGAGCCGGAGGCCGAGACCGAGGCCGACACGGACGCCGACGCCGACTCCGACGATTCGGGCGAGGACCACGACGACGCCGAGGGGTCCGAGGATTCCGGGTCGCGCCGTCGCCGTCGCCGGGGCGGCCGTCGCCGTCGCCGGGGCGATGCCGCCGACGGCGACTCGGCCGACGGCGACGAGCCCAACGCCTCCGAGCAGGCCGACCGGGCCGATCAGGACGCCGAGGACAGCGCCGAGCAGGCCGAGGAGGACGCCGAGGAGAACGACGACGCCTCGGGCGAGGGCGGCGGCTCCAGCAGCAGCCGTCGCCGCCGGCGCCGTCGTCGCCGTGCCGCGGACGGTTCCGGTGAGGCCGAGTCGTCGTCCGCCGACGACCCCGAGCGCACCGTCGTCAAGGTCCGCGAGCCCCGTCCCCCGCGGGAGAAGGGCGAGCCGTCCGACGAGGTGCAGTCCATCAAGGGCTCGACCCGCCTGGAGGCCAAGAAGCAGCGCCGCCGAGAAGGCCGTGAGCAGGGGCGCCGGCGCGTCCCGATCATCACCGAGGCCGAGTTCCTGGCACGCCGCGAGGCCGTCGAGCGCGTCATGGTCGTACGCCAGCACGGCGAGCGCACCCAGATCGGCGTCCTGGAGGACGGCGTGCTCGTCGAGCACTACGTCAACAAGGAGCAGGCCACCTCGTACGTCGGCAACGTGTACCTCGGCAAGGTGCAGAACGTGCTGCCGTCGATGGAGGCCGCCTTCATCGACATCGGCAAGGGCCGCAACGCCGTCCTGTACGCCGGTGAGGTCAACTTCGAGGCGCTCGGCATGTCGGGCGGTCCGCGTCGTATCGAGTCCGCCCTCAAGTCCGGCCAGTCGGTCCTGGTGCAGGTCACCAAGGATCCGATCGGTCACAAGGGCGCCCGTCTGACCAGCCAGATCTCGCTGCCCGGCCGCTACCTGGTCTACGTGCCCGAGGGCTCGATGACCGGTATCAGCCGCAAGCTGCCCGACACCGAGCGCTCCCGTCTGAAGACCATCCTCAAGCGGATCGTCCCCGAGGACGCGGGCGTCATCGTGCGCACCGCCGCCGAGGGCGCGAGCGAGGACGAGCTGCGCCGTGACGTCGAGCGGCTCCAGGGGCAGTGGGAGGAGATCCAGAAGAAGGCGAAGAGCGGCGGCAGCTCGAACGCGCCGACGCTGCTCTACGGCGAGCCGGACATGACCGTCCGGGTCGTGCGCGACATCTTCAACGAGGACTTCACCAAGGTCGTCGTCAGCGGTGACGACGCCTGGCAGACCATCCACGGCTACGTGTCCCACGTGGCGCCGGACCTCGCCGACCGGCTGTCCCGGTGGACCAGCGAGGTCGACGTCTTCGCCACGTACCGGATCGACGAGCAGCTCGCCAAGGCGCTGGACCGCAAGGTCTGGCTGCCCAGCGGCGGTTCGCTGGTGATCGACCGGACCGAGGCGATGGTCGTCGTCGACGTCAACACCGGCAAGTTCACCGGTCAGGGCGGCAACCTCGAGGAGACCGTCACCAGGAACAACCTGGAGGCGGCCGAGGAGATCGTGCGCCAGCTGCGGCTGCGCGACCTCGGCGGCATCATCGTCATCGACTTCATCGACATGGTGCTGGAGTCCAACCGCGACCTGGTCCTGCGGCGCCTGCTGGAGTGCCTGGGCCGTGACCGTACGAAGCACCAGGTCGCCGAGGTGACCTCGCTGGGGCTCGTGCAGATGACGCGGAAGCGGGTCGGGCAGGGGCTGCTGGAGTCGTTCTCCGAGACCTGCGTCCACTGCAACGGCCGTGGCGTCATCGTGCACCTGGACCAGCCGACCGCGGCCGGTGGCGGCGGCGGTGGCGGTGGCAAGCGCCGCAAGCGTGCCCGGGCCGGCGGCGAGCAGCCGCACGAGCACGAGGCCGTGGCCGGTGTCGAGACCGGTGTGACGGCGGAGCAGGAGGCGGACACCGAGTCCGAGTCCGAGGTCGCCGCCGAGGTGGCCGAGCCGGTCGCCCTGCCGGCGCCCGACTTCAGCGCGGACGAGGAGCTGTACAGCAGCGCCGCCGAGGCCGAGGCCGCCGCCACGCGCGGTCGCGGCCGGCGCCGTACGAGCCGGCGGGCGTCGTCCCCGGCGGGCGCCCCGAAGGCCGCCAGGTCCGCGAAGGGCGAGGCCGCGCGCGCCGAGGCCCCGACCGCGCAGGACGTCACGGTCGAGGAGGAGGTCGAGCGTCCCGTGCTGCGGGAGCCCGCCGCCGAGGTGCTGGCCGAGCCCGCCGCCGTCGAGGACGCCGTCTCCGGCGCCCCCGCCCCGGCCGCCACGGCTCCGGCCACCACGCAGGCTCCGGCCGCCGTCGAGGCTCCGGCCGCCGTCGAGGCGCCGGCTGCCGACGAGGCCGCGCCCAAGGGCCGTACCCGCCGCCGGGCCACCCGGAAGGTGTCCGCACCGGCCGGTTCCCCCGCGGGCGCCGAGGCCGCCGTGCTGACGGTCCCGGAGGCCGCGCAGCCCGAGCAGGCGACTCAGGCACCGGCTGCCGCCGAGGTGTCCCCGGAGCCGTCCGGTGCGGCCGCCGAGAGCGCCGCCCCGGCCCGTCCGCGGCGCCGGGCCGTGCGCAAGCCCACCACGTCCACCGCGTCCGAGGAGGCGGCCGTCATGGTCGTCCCGTCGGCCCCCGCGGAGGACACGGGCGGGCAGGCGGGGGCCGAGCAGGCCGCGGCCGTGACGGCACCCGAGGCGGAGACCGCCGAGGAGGCCGCTCCGGCCAAGAAGGCGGCGGCCCGCAAGACGGCCAAGAAGGCCACGGCGAAGAAGGCGACGGCGAAGAAGGCCGCCACCGAGAAGACCGCCACCGAGAAGACGGCGGCCAAGAAGACGACGACCGCGAAGAAGGCCACGGCCAAGAAGGCGGCCAAGACGACGACCGCCAAGAAGGCCACGGCCAAGAAGACGGCGTCGAAGAAGACCGCGGCGGCTGCCCAGCAGACGCCGTCCTCGGTCACGGCCGCCACCGACGAGGGCTGATCCGGCACCTGTCGCAGTACGTGTGGTCCCGTCCGCTCGGAATCCGCTCGGAGTCCGTTCGGCCGGGACCACACGTTTCCCCGGACCCTCCGGGGCGCATCATCACCGGAAAACCGTGCGTCACCGACCCGCCGCCCCCGCGAGGAGAGAAGATCACGTGCCGGTACTGACGAGGCTCATCCCCTCGCCGCTCGTCGTGGACATCCGCCCGGGCGCACTCGACGACCTGGCGAGTGTCCTCGCGGACCAGCGGATCTCCCAGTCCGGGAAACTCGCGGTGGCGATCAGCGACGGCTCGGGCGCGCGGCTGCGCCGGCGGCTGGCGCCGTCCCTGCCCGGCGCCGACTGGTTCGAGGTCGGCGGCGGCACGATCGACGACGCCGTGCGGCTGGCCGACGGGATGAAGTCGGGCCGCTACGACGCGGTCGTCGGTCTCGGCGGGGGCAAGGTCATCGACTGCGCCAAGTTCGCCGCGGCCCGCGTCGGTCTGCCCATGGTCGCCGTCGCCACCAACCTCTCCCACGACGGCATCTGCTCACCGGTGTCGATACTGGACAACGACGCCGGCCGTGGTTCGTACGGTGTGCCGACGCCCATCGCCCTCGTCGTCGACCTGGCGGTGATCCGCGAGGCGCCGATCCGTTTCGTGCGCTCCGGGATCGGTGACGCCGTCTCCAACATCTCCGCGGTCGCCGACTGGGAGCTGGCCCACCGGGTCAACGGCGAGAAGGTCGACGGCCTCGCCGCGGCCCTGGCCCGGCAGGCCGGCGAGGCCGTGCTGCGCCACCCCGGCGGCTGCGGCGACGACGGGTTCCTGACCGTGCTGACCGAGGGGCTGGTGCTCTCCGGCATCGCCATGTCGATCGCCGGGCACACCCGGCCCTCGTCCGGCGCCTGCCACGAGATCAGCCACGCGCTCGACCTGCTGTACCCGAGGCGCGCCGCCAGCCACGGCGAGCAGGTGGGCATCGGCGCGGCCTTCGCGACGTATCTGCGCGGCGACCACGAGGCCTCCCTGCTGATGGCCCGGACGCTGCGCCGGCACGGGCTGCCGGTGGTGGCCCGGGAGATCGGGTTCGACGACGACGAGTTCGTGCGGGCCGTGGAGTTCGCGCCGCAGACCCGGCCCGGCCGGTACACGATCCTGGAGCACCTCGACCTGTCGCGGACGCGGGTCGAGGCGGCGTACGCCGCGTACGTGGCGTCGGTCGCGGACTGAGGACGCGGCCCGGGGCGCCCGGGCGCCGGGGCCCCGGAGGATCGGTTTGACCCCTGTCGTACGGCCCCGTAATCTTGGCTGTCGGCGTGTCGACTGACGCGTCACATCCCCGTAAACCTTTCTTCCTTCCGTGTGCGGGCCCTGACGGGCCCCGGCCGGGAGAGGCCGTTCGCGTGTGTCACCGGGCGGCTGGACTGCGGGGGTGCCGTTCCAGAGCGAGAGAGTGAGATCCGCTTGTACGCCATCGTGCGCAGCGGTGGTCGCCAGCACAAGGTTGCTGTCGGCGACATCGTTGAGGTTGACAAGATTTCCACCGCCCAGGTCGGCGACACGGTCGAGCTCTCGACCCTGCTCGTCGTCGACGGCGACGCTGTGACCAGCGACCCGTGGGTGCTGGCCGGCATCAAGGTCCAGGCCGAGGTCGTGGACCACCACAAGGGCCAGAAGATCGACATTCTGCGCTACAAGAACAAGACCGGCTACCGCCGTCGTCAGGGCCACCGCCAGCAGTACACGGCGATCAAGGTCACTGAGATCCCCGCGGCCGCGAAGTAAGGGACTGAGAACAGATGGCACACAAGAAGGGCGCATCGTCCACTCGGAACGGTCGCGACTCCAATGCCCAGCGGCTCGGCGTGAAGCGCTTCGGCGGTCAGGCCGTCAACGCGGGTGAGATCCTGGTCCGCCAGCGCGGCACCCACTTCCACCCGGGCGCCGGCGTCGGCCGTGGCGGCGACGACACGCTGTTCGCCCTGCAGGCCGGTGCGGTGCAGTTCGGCACCCACCGTGGCCGCAAGGTCGTGAACATCGTTCCGGTCGCCTGATCGGAAACTTTCGCGAGGCGGACCTCACTTCCCTCAAGGGAAGCGGGTCCGCCTTTCGCGTGTTACCCAAGAGACATTCCCGCAGTAAGTAGTAACCGGTAACTGGAGGCACATCCCATGACCACCTTCGTGGACCGCGTCGAGCTGCATGTCGCCGCGGGTAACGGAGGCCACGGCTGTGCCTCCGTCCACCGTGAGAAGTTCAAGCCGCTCGGCGGCCCGGACGGCGGCAACGGCGGCCATGGCGGCGACGTGATCCTCACCGTCGACCAGTCGGTGACCACGCTCCTCGACTACCACCACTCCCCGCACCGCAAGGCCACCGCCGGCAAGCCCGGCGAGGGCGGCAACCGCTCCGGCAAGGACGGCCAGGACCTGGTCCTGCCCGTGCCCGACGGCACCGTGGTCCTCGACAAGGAGGGCAACGTCCTCGCCGACCTGGTCGGCCAGGGCACCTCCTACGTCGTCGCGCAGGGCGGCCGGGGCGGCCTCGGCAACGCGGCGCTGGCCTCCGCGCGGCGCAAGGCGCCCGGCTTCGCGCTGCTCGGCGTGCCCGGCGACCTCCGGGACATCCACCTGGAGCTGAAGACCGTCGCCGACGTGGCGCTGGTCGGCTACCCGAGTGCCGGCAAGTCCTCGCTGATCTCCGTGCTGAGCGCGGCCAAGCCGAAGATCGCCGACTACCCGTTCACGACTCTCGTCCCGAACCTGGGCGTGGTGACGGCGGGCTCGACCGTCTACACCGTCGCGGACGTCCCCGGTCTGATCCCCGGCGCCAGCCAGGGCAAGGGCCTCGGCCTGGAGTTCCTGCGGCACGTGGAGCGGTGCAGCGTGCTGGTGCACGTGCTGGACACGGCGACGCTGGAGTCCGAGCGCGACCCGATCTCCGACCTGGACATCATCGAGGCGGAGCTGCGGGAGTACGGCGGGCTGGACAACCGGCCCCGGATCGTCGTCCTCAACAAGATCGACGTGCCGGACGGCAAGGACCTCGCCGAGATGGTCCGGCCGGACCTGGAGGCGCGCGGCTACCGGGTCTTCGAGGTGTCGGCGGTGGCCCACATGGGGCTGAAGGAGCTGTCCTTCGCGCTGGCCGAGCTGGTGGGCACGGCGCGTGCCGCGCGGCCCAAGGACGAGGCCACGCGGATCGTCATCCGGCCCAAGGCCGTGGACGAGGCCGGCTTCACCGTCACCCGCGAGGAGGACGGCCTGTTCCGGGTACGCGGCGAGAAGCCCGAACGCTGGGTGCGCCAGACCGACTTCAACAACGACGAGGCCGTCGGCTACCTCTCCGACCGGCTCAACCGCCTCGGTGTCGAGGACCGGCTGATGAAGGCGGGAGCCCGGGGCGGCGACGGCGTGGCCATCGGCCCCGAGGACAACGCGGTCGTCTTCGACTGGGAGCCGTCGGTGACGGCCGGCGCCGAGATGCTCGGCCGCCGCGGTGAGGACCACCGCTTCGAGGCGCCCCGCCCGGCCGCCCAGCGCCGCCGGGACCGGGACGCCGAACGCGACGAGGCGGAGCGGGAGTTCGACGGCTTCGAGCCGTTCTGATCCCTGGTCCGACCCGCGCGCGTCGGACGACCACGCGACGACGTCCCACGGCCGGCCGGGCAGTGCCCGGCCGGCCGTGGGACGTGACGGTACGGAGCCGGCGGCCGTAAGGCCCCGGCGGCGGACCGGCGGGGCGTCGCGGACCGGCGGGGCGTCGCGGACCGGCGGGGCGTCGCGGACCGCAGGGCGTCGCCGGCCCGCGAGGCGTTACCGGCCGTCAGCCGCGGCGGCGCGGCTTCGGCGGCTTCAGGTCGAACGCGGCACTGCGCAGCCGCCGCCCCATGGCCTTAGCGATCGGACGCTCCACGAACCGTTGCACGAAGTACGACAGGACGATCAGGCCGCCGGTGGTGACCCCGACCAGGACCCAGGGGTCGACCCGGTCGGCGTAGTGGTGCAGGACGGTCACGCCGATGATGTCGTGCAGCAGGTACAGCGGGAAGGTCAGCGTTCCCGCGACGGTCAGCCAGCGCCCGCGGATCCAGCGGGTCCAGCCGAGCGCGATCGCGGCGATCAGCAGGAAGAACACCGTGGTCGACAGGACCAGCCAGCCGCGCCACGGCGCCCAGGTGTCCCAGTTGTTCCGTCCGCCGTGCGGGGCCAGCATGAAGTGCATGGCCAGCAGCCACGACATGGCGACGATGCCCCACAGCAGCGGCGTGGGCCGGTAGCGGTGCATGAGGTAGAAGGCCATGCCCGCGATGAAGAACGGCGCGGACGTCGGGTTGACCAGCAGCGTGAGCAGCGGGATGTCGGCACTGGGCGCGAGCACCGCGGCGACCGTCCACAGCCCGCAGAAGATGACCACCCGCTGGTAGGTGAGGCCCTTCCACACCACGACCGCGAAGGTGAGGTAGAAGCAGAGCTCGGGCCAGAGCGTCCAGTAGACCGAGTCGAGGTTGTCGACGCCGAGCGGGGTCTGCAGCATCGTGAAGTTCGCGAAGAGCACCCGCGGGTTGGGGTGCCCGAACGGGGTGTTCACGAGGTAGATCACGCTGGCCGACACCACGATCGCCACCCAGTACATCGGGTACAGCCGGGTGACCCGCGAGATGAAGAAGTCACGCGGGGAGCGTCCCCACGCGCTCATGCAGATGACGAAGCCGCTGATCAGGAAGAACAGGTCGACGCCCAGCCGGCCGAAGGCGAAGTAGCCGTGCGCCTCGGGGAACAGCTCCTGGTAGGGGCGGCCCCAGACGAACTGCATGGCCCCCGGGGTCTGGCCGACGAAGTGGAAGAGCACCACCGCCAGCGCCGCCAGGAACCGCAGTCCGTCCAGCGCGGCGAGGCGGTCCTTGCGGACGACCGGCCCGGCCCCGGGCACCGCGGCCCCGGGCACCGCCGCCCCGGTGGTGGGGTGTGGTGACGGCTCCTTCGGTGCGGCCGCGCCCTCGCTCACCTGCCCCAGGGAGCGGCCGGCTGGTACGTGGTGGTCCGTCTGGCTCATCCAACTGCCTTTCACTGACATTCCTGCTCATGAGGCCCCTCGGGGCCGCGAGATCATGACCGACAAGCAGAGGGAATGGTTGTAGGGCACTCCCGTACCGGGGTGGCCGGTGAGGCAGGCGTGGACCGGCCGCTCGGCGACCGGCCCACACCATCACAGCGCGCCCGGACGTCAGCGCTCCAGGAAGTTGAACAGCTCTTCCCACTGGTCCGTGATGGCCGACGGGGAGTAGCGCTGCACGTTGGCGCGTGCCTTCTCACCCATCGAGTCCCGGAGCTCGTCGTCCGCCATGAGCCGGCCCAGCTGACGCGCCAGCTCCATGGTGTTGCCCGGACGGGCGAGGAGGCCGTCCTCCTCGTCCTGGACGATCTGGCGGACGCCCGGAGCGCAGTCGAAGGCCGCGCAGGGCACGGCACAGGCCATCGCCTCGAGCAGGGCCAGCGGGAAGCCCTCGCCGCGGGAGGACTGGACGAACACCGAGGCACCGTGCAGCGCGCCCACGACGTCGTCGGTCTGGCCGGCCCACTCCACCGAGTCGTCCAGTCCCAGCCGGGTGCACTGCTGCTTGAGCGCGGCCTCGTCGGGGCCGGAGCCGTAGACGCGCAGCCGCCATCCGGGGTGCTTCGGCGCTGTCTCGGCCCAGGTGTCGAGCAGCATGTCGATGCCCTTCTGGTGACCGAGCCGGCCGATGCTCGCGACGACCTTCTCGGTACGCGCGGACGGGACCTCCGGCATCATCGGCAGCGGGTTCGGCATGAACCCCACGTTGTTGAGACCTCGGCCCACCCAGAGGTCCGCGTCCTCCTGGGTCAGCAGGAGGAGCCGGTCGATGTCCTGGTAGTACCGCCGGACGCGATGGAAGCGCGAGGAGCCCTTGGAGTACTCGTAGGACTCGTGGCTCATGCCGATGACCGGGTGCCCGGCCGTGTCGGCGGCGGCCACCCACTCCATGGCCCACACCTGGGTCACGACGATCATGGCGCCCGGGCGGGCGGCCCGGAAGAGGCCCGACAGCCGCTCCGCGGCCTCCCGCATGCCCGTCTCCCGGGCGGCTTCGCGCCGCCGGGCCGCGAGGTTGGCGCGGTCGCGGAGGTTGCGGGCCTGCCAGGGGCCGGGGGGACGCCGATCGTAGAGCGTCACGGTGGTGAAGGGCGGCTCGTCGCCGAGGTCCATCGGTACTTCGGGCGGTGCGATGCCCACGATGGTCACGCGGTGGCCGCGCTCGGCGAACAGCCGGGCCATCAGCGCCTGCCAGCGGGCGACGCCGCCGAGTTCGTTGACCTCGTTCGCCACGAAGATGATGTCGCGCTGTGTCATCGGGCTTCTCCCTCGGCGCCGAAGAAGCGGTCGACGATCCGGGCGGCCGCGTCACCGCGGTCGTACTCGCCGTACTGCGTCATGAATTCCTTGATCCGTCCCTCGCAGCCGGACGCGAGGGCGTCCAGGTCCGACAGCACCTCGAAGAGCTCCTCCGCCGTCCCGGCCACCGGCCCGGGGGCCTGTTCGGACAGGTCGAAGTAGGTGCCGCGGCTGTTGCGCGCGTACTCGTCCCAGTCGTAGGTGAAGAAGACCATCGGCCGCTGGAGCAGGGAGTAGTCGAACATCACGGAGGAGTAGTCGGTGACCAGCACGTCGGAGAGCAGGAGGACCGGCGTGATGTCGGGTTCCTCACTGACGTTGACGACACGGCCGGCGACCGACGGCGGCAGCGTGACGTTGTTGAGGTAGTGCGTACGGATCAGCAGCGTGAACCGGTCGCCGAAACGGTCCGCGAACTCCTCGACGTCGAAGGGGAACTCGAACTTGCGGACCTTCCCGTTCTCCTGCGCCCGGAACGTCGGGGCGTACAGGACGACGGGGAGGTCCCGCCGGATGCCCAGCCGCTCGGCCAGCTCCCGCGCCGCCGGGTCGGTGGCCGCCGAGTCGCGGGCCCGCACCAGGGCGTCGTTGCGCGGGTAGCCGGTGCGCAGCAGCTTCTCCGGCGGTATCCGGTAGGCCCTGGCCAGCGTCCTCTCGTCGTGCTCGCCGCGTACCACGAAGTGGTCGAAGCGGTCGATGGAGCGCTGGTAGGCCTGCTGCTCGTGCTCGGGCATGATCCGGTAGTGCGGCTCGTCGAAGCCCATGCGCTTGAGCGCGGAGCCGTGCCAGGTCTGGATGTAGGTGGTCTCCGGACGCTTGGGCAGCTTCAGGGGGAACCCCTGGTTGTCGATCCAGAACTCGGCCTGTGCCAGCGCCCTGAGGTACGGCCAGGACCAGCGGCGCACCAGCTCCACGCCCTCGGGGAACCCGGTGGGGCGGCTGCCGGCGTACGACCAGAAGACCTTGACCGGCACACCGCGCCGGCGCAGCTCCTCGTAGATCGCGCGGGGGCTGTCGCTGTACTGCTTGCCGAGGTGGCTCTCGAAGACGACGGTGCCCTTGCGCACGGGCAGCAGCCGGATCATGCGCTCGAACGTCTCGATCTTGCGCGGCCCGGAGTGCAGGTCCTTGCGCACCGAGACGACCTTGCGGACCATCTTCTTCGCCATGCGGGCGGGCGGGCTCTGGATGTTGCGCTGGACCAGCGTCGACGTGCGCTGCGCCAGCCTGCCGTGCTGGGTCAGCCGGAAGGCGAGGTGTCCGTTGGCCGAGGCGTGCGGCGTGATCCGGTCGGCCATCATCCGGCCCAGCCGGGGCCGGACGCGGACCTCGCCCGCGCCCTCCAGGTCGGTGCGGCCGACGGTGAGCCGGCTGGTGGTGCGCTCGCCGTCGACCGTGAGGTGCAGGCGTACGTCCCACACGTCGTCGACCAGGCCCACCGGGCGCAGCTTGCTCGCCAGCGGGACCGTGGCCTGCCAGGTCACGGCCTCCCCCTCGTGCCGGAGCTCCGACACCGGGAAACGGAACGACTGCAGGCTCTTGCGCCGGGCGCGGAACTCCAGTTCGCCCTCCAGCCGGGCGTCGGGGGAGATCACCCCGAGCGGGTTGACCAGGGAGCCGGCGAGGGACACCCCCGCGGGCTTCTCCGCGTACCGGGTCACCGCGTTGCGCAGGTTGAGACGCTGCACCGGCCTGGCGTGGTAGCCCAGGTCGGTCACGTCGAGCACGGTGCGGCCCATCGGGTCGTCCAGGTGCTCCGCACACCAGTAGACCCGGCCGTCGCGCTCCAGCAGCGGGCTGGAGACCTTCTTCTTGTTGATGAGCGTGTCGATGGCCGGCATGAGGTGTTCCCAGTCCTCACGCAGCAGCAGGTAGGCGCAGAGCCGGTGGATCGGGGACAGCTCCGCGTAGGCCTCGTCGGGGAAGTCCTGGATGTAGCCGCGGGCCATCTCCGCGAAGTGGTGCCGGTACTCGTCGTCCAGGAAGGGCAGCTCCCGGAGGTAGAGGACGAGGTCGTGCTTGAGGAACTTGATGTCCTTGTGCAGCTTCAGCTCGTCGTGGCCCTCGTCGGCGAGGATGCGGTCGATCCGGCGGTGGATCTCCAGCCGGTCGGCGAAGTTGTTGATCTCGTGCCGGCGGTTGCTGATCGACTTCTCTTCGGTCTTCTCGACGACGTTCCAGTGGTAGACCGTGTTCGGGATCAGCGTGATCCGGGACGCGGCCAGGTACGCCTGGGCGGAGAAGAGCAGGTCCTCGTAGTGGATGCCGCGCGGGAAGGTCAGACCGCTGTCGACGAGGAACTCGCGCCGGTAGCACTTGTTCGTCGACAGGGTGTCGAAGACCAGGAGGTCCGGTATCTCGGCGACCGAGTCGAAGGTGCGGGTCTGCCGGTAGAGCCACTGGTACCACTTGGCCGTCTTGCCCGACCGGCTGTCGGTGTGGACGCGCAGGCAGAGGCCGGACACGAGGTCGGCCCCGGTGCGCTCGGCCGCCTCCAGCATGTTGCGGCAGGCGTTGACCTCGAGGGTGTCGTCACTGTCGAGGAACATCACGTAGCGGCCGCGGGCGATGGCTATGCCCTGGTTGCGCGGCTCGCCGCAGCCACCGCTGTTCTCGGCCAGCTGGATGGCCCGTACCCGGTCGGAGGTGGCCGCCAGCTGCTGGGCGACCTCGAAGGAGCCGTCGGTGGAGTGGTCGTCGGCGACGATCACCTCGACGTTCTGCAGGGTCTGGTCGAGAACCGACCGCACCGCCGTCGGAAGACGATCGGCGTCGTTGTAGACGATGACGACGACGCTGATGTCGGGCGTTCTGTCGTGGTGCTGGGACACAGCTGCAGCTACCTCTGGCTCAAAGGACGGATATCGGGTCGGACGTGGCGACGCCCGGGCCGGGAGGCGGAGCGGGCACCCGCTGGTCCAACGGCACGATCGGCGGCAGCTCCGCGAGCGGCTCACCCAGGAAGACGTGTCGAACGACCCGTTCGGATGCGTGACCGTCGTCGAAATCACAGAAACGCCGCCGGAACCGGTCCCGGGCCTCGGCTGCCCGGTCATCGCGCCACTGGCCGGAAGTGAGCAGGTCGATCAGCTCCTCCTGTGTGGTGGCGACGGCCCCCGGTGCCTCCCGCAGCACGTCGAAGTAGGTTCCTCGGACGACGGAGTAAGTGTCCCAGTCGTCGGCGAAGATCACGATCGGGCGGTCGAGGTTGGCGTAGTCGAACATGGCCGACGAGTAGTCCGTGATCAGGCCGTCGGCGGCGAGGTACAGCCGCTCCACCGACGGGTGGGCCGAGACGTCGACGATGCGCCCGGCGGACTGGAACTCGGCGAGGCGTGAGGAACCGCCGTAGAAGTAGTGGCCCCGCACCAGCAGGGTGACGTCGGGACCCAGCCGTTCGGCGACCCGCTCCAAGTCGAGGCGGGGCACGAACCCGCTCTGGTACTCGCGGTGCGTGGGCGTGTAGAGGAAGGCCGTGGTGCCCTCGCGCAGCCCCAGGTCCTCGCGGGCCGCGCGCACGTCCTCGGCCGTCGCGGTGACCAGGACGTCGTTGCGCGGGTAACCGCTCTCCAGCGAGGTGTACGAGCAGGGGTACACCCGCTCCCACACCCCCGTGGAGAACCGGTTGGAGCTGAGGCTGACGTCCCACCGGTCGCAGCGCTCGAGGAGCTTGCGGAAGTTCATGTTGGTGGACGCCGGGTACTTCTGCTGGTCCAGGCCCATCGTCTTCAGCGGGGTGCCGTGGTGGGTCTGCAGGTAGACCTGCCCCTCCCGCTTCACCACGGAGTCCCCGTAGTTCACGTTGTTGACGAGGTACTTGGCGCGCGCCACGGCCGCCCAGTACTCCCGTGAACCCACGCGGACGAACTCCACGCCCGCGGGCACGTTCTTCACCGCTTCCGGCCGGACCGCCCACACCCGGCGTATGTGCGGTGCCAGCCGGCCCAGCTCGGCGTCGATGGCCGCGGGGTTGCAGGAGACGCTGCGGCTCCAGTAGGCGGAGAAGACCGCGAGGTTCTCGTCCAGCGGCAGCTTCAGCTGCGACCGGTAGAAGACGCCCATCGCGCTGCGCTTGGACCGGTTGAGCACGCGGCGGGTACGGGTCTTGACCTGCTGACGGGCCTTCACCGTGGCCAGCGCGCCCATCATGGCCGGGTACGCGTCGCGCTGCAGCATCGAGTACTTGTGGCGGCGGTTGCCGGCCGGCAGCTGGAAGCCCTCGGGCAGGCGCGCGCGGTAGTCGGCCGCGGCGCGGTGGAAGAACTCCGCACGGGCGTCGCGCGGCAGCCGGCCGGGACGCTCCAGGATGGTCAGGTAGTGGTCGATCATCTTGCGGAACAGCGGACCGCGCCACTGGTCGAGCTTCTCGTGCTGGTCGAGGAAGTCGAAGACACGGCGGTACTGGTCGAAGACGTCGAAGTGCTTGCGGCTGACCGTCTTGAGGATGTTGCCGCCCTCGCGGCGCTGCCGGTAGAGCACGCAGACACGGTCCAGTACGGTGATCCGCTCGGCGCTGATCATGGAGCAGAACGTCCAGGGGGCGTCCTCGTAGTACCCGGGCGGGAAGGTCAGCCCGTTCTCGAGGACGAAGTCGCGCCGGTAGGCCTTGTTCCAGACGATCTGGAGCAGGTCGAGCAGCTTCGGACGCTCGGCGAGGGAGAAGACGTCCGGGCCCTCGGCGCTGAGGAGGTCGGACCGCATGTTGCGGCTGACCCGGCCGTCCCAGTAGGTGCGCGCGTAGTCGTAGACGAGTACCTCCGGGTTCCCGGTGGCCTCCAGACGGCCGGCTATCGCCGCCAGCGCTCCGTCGGACAGCGTGTCGTCGCTGTCCAGGAAGAGCACGTACTCACCCTGTGCCTTTTCCAGTCCCGCGTTTCGCGCGCGCCCCAGCCCGACGTTCTCCGTGAGATGAATCACACGCATACGGGGGTCGTGCCGGGCGTACTCGTCGAGAATGGCGCCCGACCCGTCCGGCGAACAGTCGTTCACCGCGATCAGCTCGAAATCCGCGTAATCCTGTCCGAGTACGGAGTCAATACACTCGGACAGGTATGCCCGCACGTTGTACACGGGGACGACGAGAGAGAGCTTGGGCATCCTTACAACCTGTTCCGAGACTGGACCACTGGAGCGCCGGGCTGGGGCCGGAACGCGCTCGGAGCGTCGGTGAGCCTGAGCGCGCCGCCGCATCAGCGTAAAGGATTCATGCGAAGTTTCCGTGGCCAAGGTGGCCCGGCGGGTGGAGGCCGGGTATCGACCGGAATACGCGGCGGTAAGGGTCCGATCGTTCGGTTGAGGCGGTAAGAGGGACTTCCGCGCGTTCGGCCGCAGTGCCCCATTCCTCACTTCTGCCCCTGTGTGCCCGACTCGATTTTCCGGGGCGTACGGACGAGTCTGCACCCAGCGACGGAAATGCGGGAGGCAAGAGGATGAGCTGGCTGGTCACGGGTGGAGCCGGGTACATCGGCGCGCATGTGGTGCGTGCCCTGGTCGACGGCGGTGAACGCGTGGTCGTCTACGACGACCTGTCCACCGGCGCCGCCGACCGCCTGCCCGACTCGGTGCCGCTGGTCGTCGGCAGCGTGCTGGACGGGTCCCTCCTGGAGGGCGCGATTCGTGACCATGCTGTGACAGGTGTGGTGCACATCGCGGCCAAGAAGCAGGTCGGGGAGTCGGTGGAGCGGCCGCTCCACTACTACCGGGAGAACGTCACGGGTCTGCGGACCCTCCTGGAGGCCATGACGTCGGCAGGCGTGGCCCGCCTCGTCTTCTCCTCCTCCGCCGCCGTCTACGGCATGCCCGACGTGGACCTCGTCACGGAGGACACCCCCTGCCTGCCGATGAGCCCCTACGGCGAGACCAAGCTGGTCGGCGAGTGGCTGATCAACGCCGCCGCCCGGGCCCACGGCATCCGCGCCGCCGCCCTGCGTTACTTCAACGTCGCGGGCGCGGCCGCCCCCGAGCTGTCCGACTCCGGCGCCTTCAACCTGATCCCCATGGTCTTCGAGCGCCTCGAGGCGGGCGACGCCCCGCGCGTCTTCGGCGACGACTACGCCACCCCGGACGGCACCTGTGTCCGGGACTACGTCCACGTCCAGGACATCGCCTCCGCCCACCTCGCGGCGGCCCGGCGCCTGAAGGACGCCCCCGAGGGCACGTCACTCACCCTCAACATCGGACGGGGTGAGGGCAGCTCGGTACGGGAGACGGTGGACCGGATCCTCGAGGTCACCGGCAGGCAGGACCTCGCCCCGCGGGTGACCGCACGGCGCCCCGGCGACCCGGCCCGCGTCGTCGCCTCCGCCGGCCGCGCTCACGAGGAGCTCGGCTGGTCCGCCCGCCACGACCTGGACGACATGATCGAGTCCGCCTGGCAGGGCTGGCGCCACCGACGCGGCTGAACCGGCCCGCGGGACGCGGGCAGCGGGGGACGACGCGGCGCGGGACGCCGACGCGGCGCGGGACGCCGACCCGGCGTGGGTACCGCCGGTGGCGCCGTGCCCGCGGTCAGCCCCGTCCCGGCCGCTCCGAGGTCGAGGTGGCCGGCCGGGGTGCGGTCTGTCCCCGTCGTGGTCCGGGCAGGGGGAGTTCCGCGGCCAGCCGCCGCTCCATCCGCGCCCGGTGTTCCCCGGCCGCCGCGCACAGCGCCCGTACGGCACCGGCGAAGCGCTCCTGGGACGGCGGCTCGGCCGGGCCCAGCAGACGCAGGGCCAGCGCCGCGCGCTCCCCGGCGAGTGTGTCCCGCTCCGGATGCCGGACCATGTCCAGCAGTTCGGGCACCCCGGCCGCGTCCGGCGTCAGCACCGTCGCCGCCGCCACCGTCGGGAACGACTTGCGGAACCCGTCCTCCGCCAGCCCACTGGTGTTGGCCACCGCGTACGGCTTGCCGCTCGCCAGGAAGTCGCTGATCACGCTCGACACGTCGCTGATCAGCAGGTCGGCCCGGTTGAAGCAGGCGTAGAGGGGCGGCCGGGCGTCCGTGACGACCTGGTGCTCCCACTCGGGCAGCGAGGCCCAGTACGCCTCCTCCCAGGCGGCCGTCGCCCGCGCCACCGCCCCGGCCCGCCCGGGCTGAGGCGCCGACCCGCGCAGCATCCGCTCCACCTGGTCGGCGGCGGAGCGGAAACCGGCCGCGGTGAGCCGGTCCAGCTCCGCCGCCCGCCGGGCCGGCTCGGCGGCCGCCGACGCCCCCGGCCGGGGCCCGACCCGCTCCCGGTTCGCCGCCCGCACCAGCTCCCGGATGCGCAGATCGGCGGCCCCGGCCCGCGGATCCACCGACCCCGTCAGCGGATGCGGCTTGTACAGCAGCCGTACGCCCGGGTCCGCGAGCAGCGCCCGTACGAGGTTCTCGCCGGCCTCGACCACCGACGTGTTCCCCGGGTTGCCGTCCCAGCCCTCCCAGGTCGGCGCGTACAGGACGGTCGTGAACGCACCGGGAGCGGGCGGCCCCGCGTACGGCCGTACGGCCTCCAGCTGCGGGCGGCCGATCTCCACCACGTCCTTGTCCTCGACGCCGACCTCCGCCAGCGCGTACCGCTCGCGCGCCGCCGGACCGGCCACCCACACCTCGTCGTACGCCTTCGCGTACGGGTTGCACGAGGACAGCTTGTCGCTCTCCCCGTGGTTGACGAAGGCGTGCTTGATCGTGGGGATGCGCAGGACCTGCGAGGTCTTCCCGGAGTTCGACGGGTGGAGCAGGACGCGGAGCGTGGAGTGCTCCAGCGACATCAGCGTGGACACCTTCGGCAGGCACACGACGGGGATGTCGGTCGCCCCGATCCGCTGCACCATGAAGCGCTCCCGCAGCACGATCAGCGGCCGTCCGTCCAGCCGGGCGAGGGGCTCCAGCCACATGTTGGCCTGGTACGCCGAGGACGCCCCGCCCGAGAAGTACAGGCCGACGGTGGGCCGGTACTCCGCCAGCCACCCCTCGAACCAGTCGAGCACCTCCCGCTCGCCCGCGGGCCGCCGTCCCGGCGGCAACCGGAGCAGCAGCGCGACCAGGCCGGCCAGCGCGGCCGTCAGGGACAGCGCGAGGCCCGCCGCGCCGTACACCGGCGCGTCGGTGGCCGCCGTGGCCAACAGCCCGGCCGTCGCCGGCAGCCCGAAGGCCGCCAGCCGGTGGCCCGGGCGGCGCAGCAGGAGCGGGGGCGCCGGGGTCAGGCGCAGCGCCGACGCGTCGATGTTGCGGGTCACCACGGGCAGGGTCCGGGTGCGCCGGACCAGGACGGAGACCGCCTGGATCGCCCAGTGCAGTCCGTAGAACGCGAGCAGACCGGCGACGAGCGGGGCGTACACCGTCTCCCGGTGCTGCTCGCCGAGCCGCAGCAGGCCCACCACGAGCAGCAGGTCGCGCAGCACGTGCCGGACCGTGACGTCGGCGTGCGACTTGGCGAACAGCGACACCATGCCCCGCTGCCACCGGTACAGCATTCCCTCGGCGGCCAGCGAACCGGCGGTCGCGGCGAGCAGCAGCGGCACGTGCGGCAGCAGCGCGCCCACGGCCTGCGCGACGAAGGCGGCCGCCAGTACGCCGAGGACGAGCAGCTTCACCGCGGTCTGCCGTCGGGGGAGTCCGAGGCGGAGGAAGCGGCGGCGGGACGGACCGCGGCGGGGGAGGCCGGGACGAGGAAGGCGGCGGCGGGACGGACCGCGGCGGGCAGGACCGCGGCGGGGCAGGGATAGGGGCACTGCGGTCGCTCCAGGCTTGCTCGTCGCGCATCGGACATCCGGGTTAACGCCAGGCGACCTCCTGACGACACGCCCGTGTTGACCGCGGCCTTGACGCGGTGGCGGCGGTGGCCCCGAGGCGGGGGCCGCTCCGGCCCGACGCGGGGGCGCCGTGGCCCCTGTCCGCAGCCTGGACCGTGGCGCGGGGCGCGTCCGCCTTCGCGTAGATTGCCTGGCGAGCGCGGGGATCGGCGCGTGTCGACGGGAGAGGGCGGACGGCGGCAGTGGCTGGGCGGACAGCAGCAGTGGCAGGGGCGAGGCAGGCCGTGGGCGAGGCCCGCAGGATCGTCGTGAAGGTCGGTTCCTCCTCGCTGACCACCGCGGCGGGCGGCCTGGACGCCGACCGGGTCGACGCGCTCGTCGACGTGCTGGCCAAGGTGCGGGGGACGGACAAGGAGATCGTCCTCGTCTCCTCCGGCGCCATCGCCGCCGGCCTCGCGCCGCTGGGCCTGCGCCGCCGCCCGAGCGACCTGGCCCGTCAGCAGGCCGCCGCCAGCGTGGGCCAGGGCCTGCTGGTCGCCCGCTACACCGCCTCCTTCGCCCGCTACGGCGTCCGGGTCGGCCAGGTGCTGCTGACCAGCGACGACATGAGCCGCCGCGCCCACCACCGCAACGCCTCGCGCACCCTCGACAAGCTGCTGGCGATGGGCGCCTTCCCGATCGTCAACGAGAACGACACCGTCGCCACCGACGAGATCCGCTTCGGCGACAACGACCGGCTCGCCGCCCTCGTCGCCCACCTGGTCCGCGCCGACCTGCTGGTGCTGCTCTCCGACGTGGACGGCGTGTACGACGGCGACCCGAGCCGGCCGGACACCGCGCGGATCGCCGAGGTGCGCGAGGCGGCCGACCTCGCGGACATCGAGATCGGCAGCGCGGGCAAGGCGGGCGTCGGCACCGGCGGCATGGTCACCAAGGTCGAGGCGGCCCGGATCGCCGCCGCCGCCGGTATCCCCGTGGTGCTGACCAGCGCGGCCAGCGCGGCCGACGCCCTGGCCGGCGGTGACACCGGCACCTACTTCCACGCCACCGGCAGGCGCAGCGCCGACCGGCTGCTGTGGCTCCAGCACGCCTCCACCCCGCAGGGGGCGCTGGTCCTCGACGACGGGGCGGTGCGCGCGGTCGTCGAGGGCCGCAAGTCGCTGCTGCCGGCCGGGATCGCCGGCGTCGAGGGCGAGTTCGCCGCGGGCGAGCCCGTGGAGCTGCGGGACGGCGCGGGGCGCGCGGTCGCCCGGGGGCTCGTCAACTTCGACGCCAGGGAGATCCCCCGGCTGCTCGGCCGCTCCACCCGGGAGCTGGCGCGCGAACTCGGACCCTCGTACGAACGTGAGGTCGTACACAGGGACGATCTGGTGATCCTGCACCCGTAATGGGTCGAAACGTCCCCGAATCGGCGGTGGACGTTCCGCAAAAACCGCCCCGCGATCTTGCATGGCCTGCTCAACTCTCCTCAGGGACCAGCCCGGCCGACCACCGGGCCGAGCCGTGTGCGTGAAGGAGGCCGTCGTGAGCGGAGTGCGCCCTGGAACGGCGGCGTCCCGCGGTGGTACGGGCACCCGGGGTGTCACCGGCACCCGCGGTGGCACGGGCGCCCGTGGCGGTACCGGCGCCCGTCCCGGCGGCGCGGCCCGCGCCGGAGGATCCCGCACGGCCGGCGAGGAGCGCGCCCTGACCAGCGTCGCGGCCGGCGACCGTTTCCGGGGGGAGGAGCCCGAACACACCCCGCGCCTGTGGCACGTCACCCTCAGCGTCTCCGGCGCCAGGGCCCCGCTCACCGAGGTCCGGCGCGCCTTGGAGCAGCTCGCGCACGACCATCCCTTCCTGCTGACCAGCCGGTACGCCGAGGACCACGCGGAGATCCGGTACTGGGAGGAGGCCCGAGACCTGCACGACGCCGCCGCCGTCGCCCTGCGCCTGTGGGGCGAGCACCGGCAGACCGCGGGACTGCCGCCCTGGGAGATCGTCGGCCTGGAGGTCATCGACCGGGCGACCTACCACCAGCGCATCGCGGCGGGGTACGGACCGGCACCGGCGACACCGGTCGGAGTCCACCCCTTCTAGTCCGCCTTCCTCGGGGCGGCTGCGAAGGCCTCCGGGCCCGTGCGGCACACGTCTCGGGGTGTGGAACGGCCGGTATGGGGTGCTGCGCGGCCAACTACGCTTCCCCCATGACCACGCTCTCGCCGTACGACTCGATGTCCCCGGTCACCCGGGCCGCCTACCGGGCCAAGTCCGCCGCGGCCGACCTCGCGCCGCTGCCGCGGGCCGCCAAGGACGACGCGCTGCTCGCCGTGGCGGACGCGCTGGAGGTCCGCACGAGCGAGATCGTCGAGGCCAACGCCCAGGACGTGGCCAAGGCCCGTGCCGCCGGGACCAGCGAGGCCATCGTCGACCGGCTGACCCTGACCCCGGAGCGGGTCCGGGCCATCGCCTCCGACGTGCGCGACGTCGTCGCCCTGCCCGACCCCGTCGGCGAGGTCGTGCGCGGCAACACCCTCCCCAACGGCATCGACCTGCGCCAGGTCCGGGTGCCGCTCGGCGTGGTCGGCATCATCTACGAGGGCCGGCCCAACGTGACGGTCGACGCCGCCGCCCTGTGCCTGAAGTCCGGCAACGCGGTGCTGCTGCGCGGCTCCTCCTCGGCCTACCAGTCCAACACCGCCCTCGTCCGGGTCGTCCGCGACGCCGTGGGCGGGGCCGGGCTGCCCGCCGACGCCGTGCAGCTGGTGCCCGGCGAGAGCAGGGAGAGCGTGCGCGAGCTGATGCGCGCCCGCGGCCTGGTCGACGTACTCATCCCGCGCGGCGGCGCCTCGCTGATCAACACGGTCGTCCAGGAGTCCACCGTCCCCGTCATCGAGACGGGCACCGGCAACTGCCACGTCTACGTCGACGCGCAGGCCGACCTCGACATGGCCGTCGACATCCTGATCAACTCCAAGGCGCAGCGCGTGAGCGTCTGCAACGCCGCCGAGACCCTCCTGGTCCACCAGGACATCGCCGCCGACTTCCTGCCCCGCGCGCTGGACGCCCTCGCCGAGGCCGGGGTCACCGTGCACGCCGACGAGCGGGTGATGGCGTACGCCGAGGACTCCAAGGTGACGGCCGTCGAGGCCACCCCGGAGGACTGGGAGACCGAGTACCTGTCCTACGACATCGCCGCGGCGGTCGTCGACTCCCTCGACAAGGCCGTGGAGCACATCCGGCTGTGGACCTCCGGCCACACCGAGGCCATCGTGACGACCTCGCAGCAGGCCGCCCGCCGCTTCACCCAGCTGGTCGACTCCACCACCGTCGCGGTGAACACCTCCACCCGTTTCACCGACGGCGGCCAGTTCGGCTTCGGCGCCGAGATCGGCATCTCCACGCAGAAGCTGCACGCCCGGGGCCCGATGGGGCTGCCGGAGCTGACCAGCACCAAGTACATCGTCACTGGTGACGGGCACGTGCGGCGCTGAGGGGGCGGATTCCGCGCCGAAGCGCACACGCGTGGGCGCGCGTGCGGGGCACGCGCCCGCGGTCGCGCCCGTGATCCGATCGGGGCATCTCACCCACCGGTTGAATTTCCCCGCCGTCTGCCCAAATCGACCACCCAGGTCTACTCTGGACCCGTGCCGGAGGACGTGGGGGGTAGGCCGTTCCCTGACGGCTGGGAGCCCGACGACGAACACGACCGCGGGGTGTCGGACGAAGAGTTCGCCTCCGTGGTATTCGACGAGGCCTTCGTGCGGGCGGCAGCGGTGCACGAGCCGACCGCCGTCGAGCGCCTCCTGGCGGCCGCGCAGGCCAGAGCCGAGGCCACCGAGGCGGAAGCGGCCCGCCGCGGCCGCACCGGAGGCGAGCGCTACGACGACGGGTACGGCGATTTCGGCCATGATCCCGACCTCGACGACCCGGACGACGACCGCGACCTCCTCGACCGCCCGTACGGCGCTCCCGCGGCGTCCGGCAAGCAGGTCCGCTGGCACCGGCCCGTCGCCTGGGTACTCGCCCTCGTGATGGGCGTGGGCATGGTCGCGCTGGCCTTCGTGGCCGTCTACCGGGGCGCGTCCTCGGGCGGCGGCACGCAGCAGGTGGTGCCGCCGCCCCCCGTCTCTACCGGTCCCGAGCAGGGCCGGGCCGTGACGCCCTCCGCCTCCGCCGACTACTCCCAGCCGGCCGTGTCGGTCATCCCGCGCACCCCCTGACCAGGCCGTCCGGCGGCCGGAACCTGCCCCGACTTCCCTTGCGCCGACGCGTTTACGCGACCTTCCGGGAACCTACCCTGAAGGTATGGCAGGACTTGGCGACCCGCCCGGAGGGACGCCCGAGGGCGCCCCCGGAGGCGGAGAGGACGAGTACCGATCGGTCGTCTTCGACGAGTCGTTCGTCCGCGCTGCCCGGCTCCAGGAGTTCTCCGCCCAGGAGCGCCTGTCCGACCACGCGCCCGCCGTCCGCCGCCGTACGGCGCTGCGCCGGGCCGGCCTGTCCCGGCAGGCGCTGGTCCTCGTCGTGCTGATCGCCGTCGCCTTCGGCACCGCCATCTACATGGGCGTACGGCACCCGTACCAGAGCCCCGCCGCGCAGCGGGTCGCGGAACCGGCGCGGATGACCGTCGTCCCGCTCGCACCGCGGGGCCGGGTGCCCGGCGCCGACGACGCCGCGTACCTGTACGAGCGCAGCCCCGCCGCGGACTTCCGGCCCTCGGCGAAGGGCGTCCGGTTGCCGGACGGCGCCGGGCGCACCGCGCACTTCTCCGACGACCAGGTGCTGAACGCGCTCACCACCGCCAAGAACTACATCGTCCGCTCGGCGCTCGACCCGGACGTGGTCGGCGGCGGGGAGGTCCGTTCGGTGCGGGTGCTGCTGGACCCGGAGCAGTTCGACCAGTTCGACGAGAGCTTCGAGAAGCCCACCGCGGACGGCCGGCACGCGCCCACCGGATGGCTGGTGCGCTTCGACCCGGCCCGTGCCGAGCTGGCCGACGCCGCGATCCGGGTGAACGGCAGCCTGCGGGTGACGGAGAGCGACGCGTCCACCCTGGAGGTCAGCGCCGACCACACCATGGTGTACCCGCTGCGGCCCGCGGACGACGCCCGGGCCGAGACGTCGCTGTTCACCGTCCGGCGCGAGCTGCGCTTCCGTTTCGACCGGGACGACCTGCGGCTGCACCAGACGCAGCTCGTCGAGTCCTACGTCCAGGCCGGTCCGCACTCCTGCGCCGAGAACCCGGCGAGCCACCTCCGCCCGCTGCTCGCGGGCCAGACGGCCACGACGGGTGCCCCCGCCGGCACCGACCCGTACACCACGGACAACCCCACGGCCCTGTGCGGCACCCTCGCGGCGGGCGCACAGCCGAGGGCGTGACCGACCGGGGGCAGGCATCCGGCCGGGGCAGGCATCCGGCCGAGGGCGTGACCCGCCGGCGGTGGGTGCCCGGCCGAGGGCGTCGGGGCCGGGGCGGCCGGCCCCGCCCGCGTCTCTGCTTCAGGCGCCGTCGCGCGGCGGACGGTCGTCCGGGGTCTTTGGGCCGCCGGTCCCCTCCGGGCCGTCGGACGGCGCGTCCGTGTCCTTGGGCGACCCCTGCTGGGAGCCCGTGAAGCCGCCGAATCCCCGGCGCATCCGGTCACCGAGGTCACCGGCGCCCCCCGCGATGTCGTTCACCAGCTTCATCAGCGGGTCCTTGGAGCCGCGTACATCCGTGGCGTAGCTGGACGCCGACTGGCGGAAGGAGTCCCGGACCGAAGTGTCCTTGTCCTCGTCGCGCCGCGGGTAGTGGCCGTCCATGATCCGCTGGTACTCCCGGGACGCCGCCCACTTCTTCAGCTCGGCGGCACGCACCGTGGTGAAGGGGTGGGAGCGGGGCAGCACGTTCAGGATCTTCAGTACGGAGTCGCGCAGGTCGCCCCCGGCCTCGTACTCGTCGGCCTGCTCCAGGAACGCGTCCACGTTCATCTCGTGCAGGTGATTACCGCCCGCGATCTTCATCAGGCCCCGCATGGAGGCCTGCAGGTCCTGACCGACCAGCAGACCCGCGCGGTCCGCCGACAGCTCCGACTTGCGGAACCACTCGCGCAGCGCGGTCACGATCGCCATGATCGCCAGATTGCCCAGCGGGATCCAGGCGACCCGGACCGCGAGGGACGTCAGGAAGAGCAGGACGGTCCGGTAGACCGCGTGCCCGGACAGCGCGTGCCCGACCTCGTGCCCGACGACCGCCCGCATCTCCTCCTCGTCCAGCAGCTCGACGAGGCCCGTGGTGACGACGATGATCGGCTCGTCCAGGCCGATGCACATCGCGTTCGGAGTCGGGTCCTGGTTGACGTACATCGGGGGGACCTTCTCCAGGTCCAGGATGTAACAGGCGTCGCGCAGCATGACGTTCAGATGGGCGAACTGGCGGTCCGACACCCGCACCGAGTCGGACAGGAACAGCAGCCTCAGACTCCGCTCGGGCAGCAGGCCGCTCAGCGCCTTGAAGACCGTGTCGAAACCGCTCAGCTTGCGCAGTGCCACCAGGGCGCTGCGGTCGGCCGGATGCTCGTACGCACGCGAGGAGATTCCGGGGAAGCGCCTGCGCTGCCTGCTCGGCACGTTCTCGTGCCCGTTGTGCTGGTGGCCGTCGGACATGTCTTCCCCCATGTGCGTGTGTGAGGCCTGCGCGTATGTCTGGCCCTTTACGAACCCTTGTATGGCCCTTTGCTCCCCCGAAGCCGAGCCCAGCCTAGGCGGAGATACCGTGGACGGGCAGTGCAACGAAGGAGTCCACGTCATGGCACACACCCCCCACACCGACTGGCTCGCCGCGGCGATGGGCGCGGCCGGGCAGCAAGGACCGGGGAATCTGCTCCGGATCGTGCTGATCGTGATGGTGGTGGGCTGTGTGCTGACCGCGTGGTTCCTGCTGCGGGGGTACAAGCAGAAGGACGACTGAGGCGATCCGAAGGTTCCCCGGTCCGGTCCCCAACGGCGGAGTCGGCGTGATCGTCCGTGAGGCGCCCGCATACGATGAGCGGACGTCTTTATCCCGCCCACACCGGATAGGTCCTGCCGAAGATGAGCTTCCACAGCACCGCTGCCCAGTTTGTCACCCTCGCCTCCGAGGGCGGCGCGGAGCACAGCGGCAACCACCAGAGCCTCAGCCCCTACGTCACCGGCATCGGCGCGTTCCTCGCCCTGATGCTTCTGCTGTGGATCACCACCCGGTTCAACCGCGACCGCTGAGCGCGAGGGCTGTGGGGGAGGCGGGAGCTCGCGGGCCGGGCCGGTAGGGTCTGCACGCATGGGAGAGCAGGACATGCCTACCGGTCCGGCGCACGAGGCGACGTACGACGCGGAGCGCACACCGGCGCGTGACACGCACAGCCGCGCGGTGCCCGCCCGCGCCACCGGCCGGGGCAGCGGCCCGTCGCCGTCGGGCAGGCGCCGACTCGGCGTCATGGGCGGCACCTTCGACCCGATCCACCACGGGCACCTCGTGGCGGCCAGCGAGGTCGCCGCGCAGTTCCATCTCGACGAGGTGGTGTTCGTGCCCACCGGCCAGCCGTGGCAGAAGAGCCACCGCACGGTCTCCGCGGCCGAGGACCGCTATCTGATGACGGTCGTCGCCACCGTCGAGAACCCGCAGTTCTCGGTGAGCCGCATCGACATCGACCGCGGCGGCCCCACCTACACCGTGGACACCCTGCGCGACCTGAGCGAGCTCAACCCGGAAGCGGACCTGTTCTTCATCACCGGCGCCGACGCCCTCGCCCAGATCCTCACCTGGCGCGACAGCGAGGAACTGTTCTCCCTCGCGCACTTCATCGGCGTCACCCGGCCGGGCCACCACCTGACGGACGCCGGACTCCCCAAGGGCGGCGTCTCGCTCGTCGAGGTCCCCGCCCTCGCCATCTCCTCCACGGACTGCCGTGCGAGAGTCGCCAAGGGCGATCCCGTCTGGTACCTGGTGCCGGACGGAGTCGTGCGCTACATCGACAAGCGCGAGCTGTACCGCGGCGAGTGAGCCGAGAGGGGCACCGGTGAACGACGGATACGACGCGGGGTACGACGGCGGCGACCAGTACGAACTCGTCGGCTATGACGAGTACGGCCGGCCGGTGTACCGCCAGGCCCAGGGCCGGGCCCCGGCCCACCCCGCCGGGCAGCAGCCGTACGACGCGTACGCGCAACAGCAGGGACAGCAGGGGCAGCACGTACAGCAGACCCCGCAGCACCAACCGGACCAGGGTCAGCCGTACGGGCAGCAGGGCTACGGCTACGACCCGTACGCCGCGGGCGGGCAGCAGCCGCCCACCACCGGCTACGCCCCCTACGACACCTACGGCGCCCAGACCGGCTACGACACCGGGCAGCAGCCGCCCACACCCGGTTACGACTCCTACGACGGCTACGCCTCCGGTACGCACACGCAGCCGTCCTACGACCCGTACGGGCAGGCCGCCACCAGCGGCCGGCAGCCTCAGGTCGCCGAGCAGACCGCCCACATCCCGCAGCAGGCGGGAGAACCGGACCCGCCCGGGCGACCGGAAGCGCGGGCCCCCGAGGAGGCCGCCGAACCCGACCGGGAGTACCACACCGAGCAGTTCGCCTTCGTCGAGGAGCCGGCCGACGACTCCGAGGACGTCATCGACTGGATGAAGTTCACGGAGAACCGCACCGAGCGCCGCGAGGAGGCCCGGCGGCGCGCACGCACGCGTGTCGTCGCCCTGGCCGTCGTCCTCGCGCTGGTCGCGGTCGGCGGCGTCGGCTACCTCTGGTACGCCGGAAAGCTGCCCGGACTGTCCTCCTCGGACGACACGACGGGCGGTTCGACGGCGGCCGGCGCCCAGAAGCGCGACGTGATCGCCGTCCACCTGCACGACACCGACGGCGGCGGCACCTCCACCGCACTCCTCGTCGACAACACCACCACCAAGCAGGGCACGGCCGTGCTGGTGCCCAACTCCCTCTCCCTGACCGGCGACGACGGCACCACCACCACGCTCGCCAAGTCCGTCGACGACGAGGGCCCCGACGCGACCCGCACCGCGCTCGACTCGGCCCTCGGCACCGACATCGAGGGCACCTGGCGCCTGGACACGCCGTACCTCCAGATCCTCGTCGACCTGGTCGGCAACATCGAGGTCGACACCGACACCGACGTCCCCGACCCGGAGGCCAAGGAAAAGGGCGCCGCACCCCTCGTACGCAAGGGCGACGGCCAGACCCTCAGCGGCAAGACGGCCGTCGCCTACGCCACCCACCGCGGCTCCGGTGAGGAGGCGGACGCGCAACTGAAGCGGTTCGGGCAGGTCATGCAGGGGGTGCTGCGCAAGCTGTCCTCGGATCCCGCGGCCGCGACGACCACCGTCCAGACCCTCGGGCTGATCCTCGACCCGCCCCTGACCGAGAAGGACCTCGGCTCCTTCCTCGCCGGGCTCTCCGACCTCGCCAAGGGCGGCGACTTCAAGACCACGCTGCTGCCCGTGCGGGACGACGGCAGGCTCAGCGCCGAAGCCGGTGCGGGCGTCGTCAAGGACGTCCTCGGCGGCACCGCCAAGAGCCCCGACAAGGACGCGGCCGTCAGCGTCTCCGTACGCGACGCCACCGGTGTCGAGGACCGCGCCGGCCAGGCCCGCGTGGTGCTCCTCAACGGCGGCTTCACCTTCCTGGAGGGCGGCACCGCCTCCGGCACCGCGGCGACGTCCGAGGTCGTCTACGCCGAGGCCGCCGACAAGGAGAACGCCGTCCAGGTGGCCAAGACCCTGGGCCTGCCCACCGACTCCGTCACCCAAGGTGAGGTCTCCGCGAACGCGAGGGTCTCGGTGGTGCTCGGCCAGGACTACGAACCGGCCTCCTAGAGAACGGCTCCCTGGAGAGCGGCTCCCTGGAGACCGGCCTCCTGGCGGGCGGGTGATTGTCACGTGGGCCGTCGTCGGCGGTCGTGAGACCCTTGAGGTCAACCGACCGCCGACCCGAAAGCCAGGCAGTGACCGCGACCGACCGCTCCACCGAACTCATCAACACCGCCGCGCAGGCGGCGGCCGACAAGCTCGCGCACGACATCATCGCCTACGACGTCAGCGACGTGCTGTCGATCACGGACGCCTTCCTGCTGGCCTCCGCGCCCAACGACCGCCAGGTCAAGTCGATCGTCGACGAGATCGAGGAACGGCTCAGCAAGGAACTCGGCGTCAAGCCGGTGCGCCGCGAGGGCGACCGCGAGGCCCGCTGGGTCCTGCTCGACTACGTCGACATCGTCGTCCACGTCCAGCACAGCGAGGAGCGCGTCTTCTACGCCCTCGAGCGGCTGTGGAAGGACTGCCCCGAGCTGGAGCTGCCCGCCGACGCCAAGGAGACCCGCGGCAAGGCGGAGGAGCACGCCAGGCTCCGGGCCGCCGAGGAGGCGACGGAGACCGACGGGGACTGGCGATGAGCGCCACCGGCGAGGTGACGGCCGGACAGCCGGGCCGCGGCCGGCGCGTCATCCTCTGGCGGCACGGCCAGACCTCGTGGAACGTGGAGCGCCGCTTCCAGGGCACCACGGACGTCGGCCTCACCGAGACCGGCGTGGCCCAGGCCCGCCGTGCCGCCCGGCTGCTGGTCGGTCTGAGGCCCGACGCGATCGTCGCCTCCGACCTCCGGCGGGCCGCGAGCACGGCCGCCGAGCTCGCCGCCCTGACCGGCCTGGACGTGACGCTCGAGGAGGGCCTGCGGGAGACCTACGCGGGCGTCTGGCAGGGGCTGACGCACGACGAGATCATCGCGCGGCACGGCGAGGAGTACGCGGCGTGGAAGCGCGGCGAGCCGGTCCGTCGCGGCGGCGGCGAGCTGGAGACCGAGGTGGCCGACCGCGCGGCCCCCGTGGTGCTCCGGCACGCCGAGAAGCTCTCCGAGGACGGCACCCTCGTCGTGGTCAGCCACGGCGGCACGATCCGCACCACCATCGGCCGCCTGCTCGGTCTGGAACCGCACAGCTGGGAGAGCCTCGGCGGCCTGACCAACTGCTGCTGGTCCGTCCTGGGCGAAGGCGTCCGAGGCTGGCGTCTGCTCGAGCACAACGCCGGCACGCTGCCGGAACCGGTGCTCGGCGACGACGACTGAGGAGCGGCCGGCCGGGCCCGGTACCCGGATTTCACTTTCCGGCAGGTCGCAGGCTAAAGTTCTTCTTGTTCGCCCCGCCGAGCGGAGCGAAAGACCATGCGGCCCAGCCGCGTGGCACCAGGGGCTATAGCTCAGTTGGTAGAGCGCCTGCATGGCATGCAGGAGGTCAGGAGTTCAATTCTCCTTAGCTCCACAGCCCACGGACGAATCCCGTCCCCCTCGGGGGGCGGGATTTTTCGCATCCGCCCGCTTGAGCAACGGGCGTCCCACGGGCGTATACCCCTGTGGGACTCCGTGTCCGGACTGGTACTGAGGCGTCGCTGACCGTATTGGCCCGGTCGTGGCAGAATCAAACGGCCGGAAGGGGACCGCGACCCGACGGGAGGGAGGGGCGATGCCTGCGAGCATCCGCGAGGAGGTCGGTCACCTCCTCGGCCCAGCGGTGGCGCGGCACACGTCCACCCGTCTCAACTGCCCTTCCTGCGGTTCCGGGCACGTGGCCCAAGTCCTCGGCGACAACGGCGGAATCTCGTACGTGTGCACGGCCTGCGGCCACAGCTGGAGCTGATCGATGGGTGCACACAGGCGAAAGTGCGACTGGTGCGGCAGCGGCACCCCGATCGTGCGGGACATGGAGCCGGTCAATCCGGACTACCAGTACTGGTGCGAGGAGTGCGCGCGGGCGCTGATCATAAAAGGCGACCCGATCGAGACGTACCGCGAACTCGAGGGTGAGCCGATCTACGGCCGGCTCCTCGAGGAGCACTGCACGCTCAAGCGGTTCTATTCGTTCGTCACGGCGTAGCGAGCCCCCACAAGGGGGCAAAACGGGCAAACTGGAAACGATTTGGTGTTGTCCCCGGTCGACCGTGTAATGTTGGCGTCGCCGCCGGGGAAACCGGGCGGCGGACAGCAAGGGGCTATAGCTCAGTTGGTAGAGCGCCTGCATGGCATGCAGGAGGTCAGGAGTTCAATTCTCCTTAGCTCCACAGAGAAACCCCCCGGATCTTCGATCCGGGGGGTTTGTTCGTTCCCGTCTTCGCCGCGGCCCCAGGGCCCAGGTCTTCGCCGCTGCCTCAGCGGCCGAGCGCCCGGCGGCCGCGCCCCTGGGACAGGACCGGCAGGTTGGTGCGCGAGGACGGGGCCTGCCCGCGGGTGTCCTCCTCGATGCGCAGGGCGAGCGCCGGACAGCGGCGCACCGCGCGGACCGCCTTGGCCTCCGCGAAGCGCGGCACGTCGGCCTGCGCCACGGTCGGGAAGCCGTCGGCGCCGAGCTGGAAGACCTCCGGGAGGATGTCCGCGCACAGTCCGTGCCCCCGGCACAACGTCCAGTCGACGTAGATCTTCTGCCGGCTGGGGCCGTTCTCCTCCCCGCCGCCGCCCGGGATGCCCGTAGGGGTCCCGCCACCCTCGAGGAGCGGCAGTACGCCCTCCACCGGCCGTCCGCAGCCGTTGCCGAGGACATGGGCGGCGAGGTCGTCCGTGAACGCGTCGAGGGTCGACTCGATGAACATCGCCGAGCCGTCCGGGTGCGAGCAGGCGCCGCGCCGTTTCACGTTCCTCGCGACCTGCTTGACCGCCTCCAGGGCGGCCGGACCGCCGCCGTTCAGAATGTCCTCCAGGCCGCGCGCGGCGGCCGGCAGGCCCAGGTAGCAGGGGCCGCACTGGCCCGCGCTCTCCTGGGCCAGCCACTGCGCCACCCGCAGCGACTCGCCCAGCGGGCAGGTGCCCTGACCGATCGGCAGGATCGCGCCCGCGCCCAGCGAGCCGCCCACCCGCCGCAGGGAGTCGCGGGAGACGATCGCCTCGTCGACGGTCGCCGCGTCGATCCACTTGCCGTGGTAGCCGCCGGTCAGCACACCCTGCGGCACCGGCGGGGCGCCGGCCAGCTGGAGGACGTAGCGCAGCGGCACACCCGTCGGCACCTCGATCACCATCGGGCGGGCCACCGCGCCGGAGACGGTGAGCATGACGGTGCCCGGCTCGTCGTACAGGCCGGTGTTGCCGTAGCGCTCAGGGCCGATGCGGGCGGCGATCGCCAGCTGGGCGAACGTCTCCGCGTTGGACAGCAGGGTCGGCGCGCCGCCGACGCCGCTCCTCGAAGCGCTGACCTTGCGGCCGGGCGGGATCGCCGGGCCACCGTCGATGGAGCGGACCAGCGAGGCCGCCGCGCCGGTGACCATACGGACCGGATTGCGCTGCACGCGCGCGCGGAGGGCGGACCGGCGCCCGTTGCTCAGACCCCGCTCGGCGAGGGCGGCCTCCATGGAGCGCTGGGTGGACTCACGGGTGACGCCGATGACGAGGGTGCGGGCGCCCATGGCCTCGGCGCACAGCAGCGCGCCGTCCAGGATCAGGTGCGGGGCACGGTTGATGAGCACCGTGTCCTTGCGGCAGGCCGGCTCGTCCTCGCTGCCGTTGACGACCACGACCGGCCGTACGCCACGCTTGATCGCGGCCTCCGCGACCGAGCGCAGCTTCTTGTGGAAGGGGAAGCCCGCGCCGCCGCGGCCCCTCAGGTTGATGCGTTCGGAGAGCTGGGCGAGCTGTTCGCCGCCCAGCGGTTCGAGCGGTCCGTGCACCTTGAGGTGCATGGCCAGGTCCAGCCGCTCGACAAGGTCGAAACCCGACGTGAGCTGGGGAAGACCGACCACACGGACTTCGGGTACGTCGGGCAGGGCCTCGTTCACCGGGTTCCTCTGAGGATGCCCCGGCCTTCAGGCCGGGGAGGAACAGGACTCCTGCGGAGCAGGGCAGGGAACGGGATCTCGCCTCCGGGACGGAACACCGTCCGCCTGACCGGGTAGGCTGAGCGCCGTGCGTTGCGAGAACCAAGGGCGTACGTCGTGCTGATCGAGAGCCAGGACAGCACATGCACCTCCGAGCTTTGCTGTGACAAACCGGGCTGGTTTCGACCCGGCTGGTGTTGATCGTGGAAGACCTGTCGGGTCGCTGACCCGCAGGCGGCGTGAGCCAGGAATCCCTCTGCTTCAGCTGGGGGAGGACTCAATCAGTAGCCTCCGGTAGGCGTGTTCCAGGGTTCGCCCGAACCCGGCGCGTCGAAGTCGTAGGACGCGTCGTGGGACGACGGACCGGGGGACGGGCCGGGGGACGTACCGGCGGGGGTCGGTTCAGTGGCGGGACCGCTGTTGTACGTGTCGTTCGGGTAGTACGTGTCGTGGACCGTGTTCGTCTCACCGGTGTCGTACACGTCACTCGAGCCGTGGTCCGGCGCGCCCGGTGTGCCGTAGACCGGGATGGTGTGTCCCGTGTCGTTGAGCGGGTCGTACGCCGACGGGGGCGCCTCGCCGACCGGCGGCGGCGACGGGACGGGCCAGTTGCCCGGGGCGCTGCCGACGCCGTCCACGAGGGGCATCGCCTCGGTGGGCCGCATGTCCGGCGGCAGCCGGGTGGACGCCGTCGCGTCGGCCGTCAGCGGTTGCCGTCGTGCGCCCGAGGGCCCGGACACGGCACGGTAGGCCGCCGCGAAGCCGCTCGCCGGCTCCGGGGGAGTGAGGCGCTCCGCGGGCTCGTACAACGGGGTGGACGGGCCCGCCGCGCGTGGCCGCGACACCCCGGTGCCCTCGTAGCCCGGCAGCGCCGAGCCGGCCGTCGTCCGGGCCCGGCTCTCCTCCAGTTCCTCACGGGCCATCCGCTCCCCGGTCCCGAGGAACCCGGCGATCCGGTCGGCGACCCGGCGCTTGACCGGGTGGGGCGCCGCACGCAGTGCCAGGGCGGCCATGACGCCGAGCAGGGACAGGCCGTACAGGATCAGGAAGACCGGCTTCGCCGCGCGACCCGCGTAGAGCCCGTGCAGCAGGGCCAGGCACCACGCCGGGTAGGCCAGCATGTGCATGGCCCGCCAGCGGGCGGCCACGGGAGCCGGGGACGCGAAGCGGTTGCGCAGGGCGCCGGTGACGCCCACGAAAATCATGAGCATGCTGGCCAGGGTGCCGAAGCCGATGAGGACGCCCCGGCCGCCGAACGACTCGTCGTCCGTGGCCAGGAGCCCGAACGGGATCACCGCGGCGACCCAGGTGGTGTGCTCCAGCGCCAGCTTGACCCCGATGTGCACCAGCAGGAACACGACCGAGGCGGCCGCGGTGGTCCGGTGTACCGCCTGGGCCAGAATCCGCCCGCGGGTGTCGAGGACGATCCGGTCCTGGGCGACGAGCCCCCAGATCACCGAGCAGCTGAGGAAGACGAGAGAGAGGACGCCGGCGCCGAAGTCGAGGAACTGCGCGAAGGTGTCGTCCGCCGTGCTGTCGTTCGTCACCACGGCAGACCTCCCCACGTCACGGACGCGCGGGGAGGGGATGAGGTGTTGCCGCGGGGGTGGATCAGGGGAGGGTTCATGGGGGCGACTCCGAGCGGTTCGGTAAAGCGGTCCCGCTGCCGCACTCTAAGTGGCGCCATACCCGCGGGTACGAGGTTTGAGTTATTGCGTTGTTATCAAATGACAATGCGCTCGTGCTGATGCCCCATAGCGGTCGTTACGCGAAGTAACCTTTGACCGTGGTTCAGGTCGGCCGGACGTAAGGCGTGGTGCGGGTGGCCGGAAGCCCCTCGCGACCCGCTCGACGACTGCGGTACCCTGACGCCATGCGTGCCGTACGCCTTCTGCTTAGCGAGCCGCGCTGATCAGTCCCGGCCCGGTCGAAATCCGGTGGCCGGAATCAGCGCGGCGTCCCCTCCTGTGCGAGGGGATTTTTCATTTCCCGGCATTCGAAGCCGCTGGTCTTGAATGTCGCAGCCGCTGGCAGAGACGATCGATGGAGCTTTGAGGATCATGAGCGAGACGAACCCCGCGGCGACCGCCCCTGTGTCGGCGGACGCCGCGCCGCACCGCTACACGGCTGCCATGGCCGCCGAGATCGAGGCACGCTGGCAGGACTTCTGGGACGCCGAGGGGACGTACGCCGCGCCGAACCCCAAGGGCGACCTGGCGGGCGACCCGGAGCTGGTCGCCAGGCCCAAGAAATTCATCATGGACATGTTCCCGTACCCCTCCGGTGCGGGCCTGCACGTCGGTCACCCCCTGGGCTACATCGCCACCGACGTCTTCGCCCGCTTCCAGCGGATGACCGGCCACAACGTCCTGCACACCCTGGGCTTCGACGCCTTCGGCCTGCCCGCCGAGCAGTACGCCGTGCAGACCGGCACGCACCCGCGCGTGTCCACCGAGGCCAACATGAAGAACATGCGGAGCCAGCTGCGCCGGCTGGGTCTGGGCCACGACACGCGCCGGTCGTTCGCCACGATCGACCCCGAGTACTACAAGTGGACCCAGTGGATCTTCCTGCAGATCTTCAACTCCTGGTACGACGACGAGGCGAAGAAGGCCCGGCCGATCGCCGAGCTGGTCGCGCAGTTCGAGTCCGGTGAGCGGACGGTCCCGGGCCACGCCGGGCGCGTGTGGAGCACGCTGACCGAGGCCGAGCGCGCCGACGTCCTGGGCGAGTACCGCCTGGCCTACGCCTCCGACGCGCCCGTCAACTGGTGCCCCGGCCTGGGCACCGTGCTGGCCAACGAGGAGGTCACCGCCGACGGCCGCTCCGAGCGCGGCAACTTCCCCGTCTTCAAGTCCAAGCTGCGCCAGTGGAACATGCGCATCACCGCCTACGCCGACCGGCTGCTGGACGACCTGGACGCGCTGGACTGGCCCGAGGCCATCAAGCTGCAGCAGCGCAACTGGATCGGCCGCTCCGAGGGCGCCCGCGTCGACTTCCCCATCGACGGGGAGAACATCACCGTCTTCACCACCCGCCCGGACACCCTGTTCGGCGCCACCTACATGGTGCTGGCACCCGAGCACCCGCTGGTCGACAAGTTCACCCCGGCCGCCTGGCCCGAGGGCACGCACGACGCGTGGACCGGCTCTCACGCGACCCCGGCCGAGGCCGTCGCGGCGTACCGCGCGCAGGCCGCGTCCAAGTCCGACGTCGAGCGGCAGGCCGAGGCCAAGGACAAGACCGGCGTCTTCATCGGCGCCCACGCGACCAACCCGGTCAACGGCGAGCAGGTCCCGGTCTTCATCGCCGACTACGTGCTGATGGGCTACGGCACCGGCGCGATCATGGCCGTCCCGGCGGGCGACCAGCGCGACTTCGAGTTCGCGCGCGCCTTCGAGCTGCCGATCCGCTGCATCGTCGAGCCCACCGACGGCCGGGGTACCGACCCGGCCACGTGGGAGGACGCCTTCGCCTCCTACGACGCGAAGATCATGAACTCGTCGAACGACGGGATCAGCCTGGACGGCCTGGGCGTCGTCGAGGCCAAGGAGCGCGTCACCGAGTGGCTGGAACGCACCGGCGCCGGTGAGGGAACCGTCAACTTCCGCCTGCGCGACTGGCTGTTCAGCCGCCAGCGCTACTGGGGCGAGCCCTTCCCGATCGTCTACGACGAGGACGGCATCGCCCACCCGCTGCCCGAGTCGATGCTGCCGCTGGAGCTGCCCGAGGTCGAGGACTACTCCCCGCGGACCTTCGACCCGGACGACGCCGACACCCGGCCCGAGACCCCGCTCTCGCGCAACGAGGAATGGGTCAACGTCACCCTGGACCTGGGCGACGGCCGCGGCCCGCGCCGGTTCCGGCGCGAGACCAACACCATGCCCAACTGGGCCGGCTCCTGCTGGTACGAGCTGCGCTACCTGGACCCGCACAACAGCGAGCGGCTGGTCGACCCCGAGATCGAGCAGTACTGGATGGGCCCGCGCGAGGGCCTGCCGCACGGCGGCGTCGACCTGTACGTCGGCGGCGCCGAGCACGCCGTGCTGCACCTGCTGTACGCGCGCTTCTGGTCCAAGGTCCTGTTCGACCTGGGCCACGTCTCCTCGGCCGAGCCGTTCCACAAGCTGTTCAACCAGGGCATGATCCAGGCCTACGTCTACCGGGACAGCCGCGGCATCGCGGTGCCGGCCGCCGAGGTGGAGGAGCGCGACGGCGCGTACTACCACCAGGGCGAGAAGGTCTCCCGGCTGCTGGGCAAGATGGGCAAGTCCCTGAAGAACGCGGTCACCCCCGACGAGATCTGCGCCGAGTACGGCGCCGACACCCTGCGCCTGTACGAGATGGCGATGGGCCCGCTGGACGTCTCCCGGCCGTGGGACACGCGCGCGGTGGTGGGCCAGTTCCGGCTGCTGCAGCGGCTGTGGCGCAACATCGTCGACGAGAACACCGGCGAGGTGACGGTGGCGGACGCCGCGGACACCGACATCGACGCGGACACCCTGCGCGCCCTGCACAAGGCCATCGACGGCGTACGGCAGGACCTGGAGGGCATGCGGTTCAACACCGCCATCGCCAAGGTCACCGAGCTGAACAACCACCTGACGAAGGTGGGCGGCCCGGTCCCGCGCACGGTCGCCGAGCGACTGGTGCTGCTGGTCGCGCCGCTGGCCCCGCACGCCGCCGAGGAGCTGTGGCGCAAGCTGGGGCACACGGACTCGGTCGTCCACCAGGACTTCCCGGTCGCCGACCCGGCCTACGTCGTCGACGAGACCGTGACCTGCGTCGTGCAGATCAAGGGCAAGGTCAAGGCGCGGCTGGAGGTCGCTCCGTCCATCTCCGAGGAGGACCTGGAGAAGGCGGCGCTGGCCGACGAGAAGGTCGTGGCCGCGCTGGACGGAGCGGGGATCCGCAAGGTGATCGTGCGGGCACCGAAGCTGGTGAACATCGTCCCGGCGTGACGTCGGCGTGACGGCCGGCGCGGCGTGACGCCGGCGCGGCGGGACCGGGTCCTCTGAGGCGTTCGCCGACGGCTCGGGGTGTTCGCCACGGGTTCGGGGGCGTTCGCCAACGGCTCGGGGGCGTCCCGTAAGGGACGGCCCGTGTCCGGTACGGGCGGGTTCAGGGTCGAGCACGGGCAGGTTCGGGGTTCTGTCGGAACCCTGAGCCTGCCCGCTGCGTTTACCGTGGAAGAGCGGCACGGAGAGTGCCGTGGCCCGCCGGTGCGCGGGCCGGACGCTCGGAGGAGGAGCTTCGTGGAAGCAGTGATCACGGTATTCGCCCTGCTCTTCGTGCTCGCCGTCGTCCTGGGCGTCTACGCCACGGTGAAGGCCGTCGGCGCCGCCAAGCGCAGCGTGGACCGCGGTATCACCCAGGCCCGCCGCACGGTCGAGGACCACACCCTGCGGGCCAAGTCCTTCGTCCAGCTCGGTCCGGCGGGCGAGCTCGCACAGCTGCGGCTGTCGCTGCGCACGTCGATGCGGGCCACGCAGGACGCGCTGCACGCGAGCGTGGCCGAGGACGAGTCCCTCAAGGAGTCCCTCGCCCTCTTCGACCGGCTCAGCGCGCACGGGTACGAACTGGACGCCGAGCTCAGGCGGCTGGAGTCGGAACCGGACCGCGCGACGCTCGGCGGGCTCCTTCCCGCGATGCGCGAGCGCACCGAGCGGATCACCCGGTCGGCGGAGGCCCTGCGCTGGGCAGCCCGTGACCGGGCCCGCCGCTTCGCCGACGACGACCTGGACTCGCTGAGCGCGCAGATCGACGTCGAGGCGGGCGCCCTGCGTCACTGGATGGAGACGGAGCCCACCGCCGCCCCGCCGCCCTGGCCCGAGGCCCCCGCCCCCGACGCTCCGGCCGCCCGGCAGAGTTGGCCGCAGACCCCACAGGCCGCCGAGACCGCCCAGACCCCACAGGCCGCGCAGACCCCACAGGCCCCACAGGCCCCGCGGCAGGAGCCGGCGGAGAAGCCCGCGAGGCCCGCCATCACCCCGCCCGCCCCGAGCCCGGTGTACCCCTGGCAGAAGAAGGCCCGTCCGGAGAGCACGACCTGATCACAGCCGTGTGAACGCCCGGCCGTCGAGGCCGGGCTGCCGTCTGGGCGCTACGCCAGGTAACCTCCAGCTCATGTCCCGCCATGTCGCTATCGTCACGGATTCAACGGCCTACCTCCCGGCCCGGACGATGGAGCGGCACGGCATCACCGCGGTACCCCTGACCGTCGTCCTGGGCGACCGGGCGCTGGAGGAGGGCACCGAGATCTCGACCCGCTCGCTGGCCCAGGCCCTGCAGAAACGGCGACCGGTCACCACCTCCCGCCCCAGCCCCGAACTCTTCGCCGAGACCTACCGCAGGATCGCCGAGTCCGGCGCCGACGGCATCGTCTCCCTCCACCTCTCCGCCGAACTCTCCGGTACGCACGACGCGGCCGTCGTCGCCGCGCGTCAGGCGGCCGTCCCGGTGCGCGTCGTGGACACCGGGATGATCGCGATGGCCCTCGGCTTCTGCGCGCTCGCCGCTGCGGGGGCGGCGGAGGCCGGCGGCACGGTGGACGAAGCCGTCACGGCCGCGGAGAAGCGGGCCGCGGGCACCTCCGCCTACTTCTACGTCGACACCCTCGACTATCTGCGGCGCGGCGGCCGGATCGGGGCGGCCCAGGCCCTGTTCGGATCCGCGCTCGCGGTGAAACCGCTGCTCCGGCTGGGCGACGGCCGCATCGAGCCCCTGGAGAAGGTCCGGACGGCGTCCAAGGCCATCGCCCGGCTGGAGGAGATCGTCGCAGACCGGGCGGGCGGCGCACCCGTCGACATCGCCGTCCACCACCTCGCCGCCCCCGACCGGGCGTCGGCCCTGGCGGACCGCCTGCGAAGCCGGGTGCCTGGACTGGCCGATCTCCATGTGAGCGAAGTCGGCGCGGTGATCGGGGCGCATACCGGGCCCGGGCTGCTGGGGGTTGTGGTCTCGTCGCGGTGAGGGGCCGTCGGATCACTCGTGTGGGGGGCGGAGTTGTCCACAACCCGGCGGTAGTCCCCGGGAACTGAGCAAGATCATCGCGAATGTGCCGAGGTGTCCGATCCTCGTCGCATGGCTCTTCGATCACACTCACGTACAGCGACCGCGACCAGTGGCCCGGGGCGCGCCCCGGCCTCCGACGGCCGGGTCCGTCCACGCCACTCATCCCGCTCCCACTCCCACTCCCGCTCCCTCGACCGGGCGCGGCACGGGCGCCGTCGCGCACCGGCGCAGGAGCTCCGTCGACGTGCGGAGGCACTCTTCGCCGAGCACGGACGCGGCGAACCCGCCGAACTCGGAGGCGGCGAACACCCCGGACTCGGACGCGGTGAACACGCCGAACACGCCGGTCAGCAGGGCGAGTCGGGGAAGGGGCCGCCGGGGCCGCCGCCACGAGGCGCGGAGGAGGCAGCGCGAGAAGACCGGGCCCGGGAAGAAGGGGCCCAGGACGAAGGCGCTGGGGGAGCAGGCGCTCGGGAGGAGAGGGCTCGGCCAGAGGGGGCGTCACCGGACGGCGTCATGACGCCCTGGCGGGAGAGGGCGGGGGAGGCGCTGCGGGAGCGGATGCCGGTGTGGCTGCAGACACGGTGCGGGCTGGAGCGGCGCAGCGTGGCCGCGCTCACGGTACTGCTCGTCGTCGCGGCGGTCTTCGCCGCGCAGCACTTCTGGACCGGCCGCACCCAGCCGGTGGCGGCACCCGAGTTGGTGCGGGAAGCGGCGGCGTACGGCGAGGAGCGAGAGGGCGAGGCGGCCGCAGGAGATCCCGCGACCGGCGCGCCCACGGGCACGGCCACGGGCACGGCCAAGGGCACGGCCACAGCCGGGGCCGAGATCGTGGTGGACGTCGGCGGCAAGGTCCGAAAGCCCGGGATCCACCGCCTCCCGACCGGTTCACGTGTCGCGGACGCCCTGCGTGCCGCCGGGGGAGTGCGGTCCGGCACCAAGACCGACGGGCTGAACCAGGCGCGCTTCCTGGTGGACGGCGAGCAGGTGATCGTCGGTGCCTCCACGCCGGCCACGGGGTCCGGGCCCGGCGGCACCGCCCCCGCCGGACCGGGCGGCCCAGCGGCGGGAGCCGCACCCGCGGCACCGGTCTCTCTGAACACGGCGACCGCCGATCAGCTCGACACGCTGCCGGGCGTCGGTCCCGTGCTGGCCCGGCACATCATCGACTACCGCACCCAGCACGGGGGTTTCCGCTCGGTGGACGAGTTGCGCGAGGTGACCGGCATCGGGGAACGCCGCTTCGCCGACCTGCGAAACCTCGTGCGGCCATGAGTACGGACGCGAGCACGAACCCGAGCACCGGGACGAGACGGCACAGTCCGCCCGGGGAGCCCTCCGGTCTGCCCGGGGAGCCCTCCGATCCGTCCAGGGAGCCCTCCGACCGGACGGCGCCCCCGCGCGCGGCCGTGCACGCCGCTTCCGGGCACCGGCTCGGCGCGGCCCATCCCCGGCAGGACGAGCCTACGGATCTGCGGCTGGTCCCGCCCGCGCTCGCGGCCTGGGCGACGGCGGCGCTGGTGCTGGACGCACCGGCCGACTGGGCAGTGGGCCTCGTCACCGGCAGCCTTGTCCTGGCCGGGGTACTGCTGCTGAGGCCGGCGCGCGGACGGCGTACGGCGCGCGGGCGGCCCCACGTCGCGGTCGCCGCTCTGCTCCTCTGCGTCGCCGCCTCCGCCACCTCGGCCGCGCTGCACGGCGCGGACCTTCATCGTGGGCCCGTGCCCGCGCTGGCGCGGCAGTACGCCACCGTCACCGCGGAAGTGGAGGTCACCGCCGACCCCCGCCTCACCCGGCCCCGCGTCCGGGGCAACCGTGCCGTCGCGCCCACGGTGGTGATCGAGGCCGACGTCCGACGGGTGACCGGGAAGGACGGGGCGGCCGCGACCACTCGGACGCCGGTGCTGCTGCTCGTCGACGTGAACGAACAGGACCCGAGCCGCGCCTTCGGCCGCTCACCGGGGGACTCGCGGCTCTCCGGAGCCGGGCCCGGCGCCGCGCGCTGGCTGGGACTGCTGCCGACCACACGGCTCGGCGTCACCGCCCGGACGGCGCCCCCGAGGACGAGCGGGGACCGGATCGCGGCCGTGCTGCGGGTACAGGGCGGTCGGGAGCCACCGAAGGTGGTGGCCGAGCCGTCGGGCGCGCAGCGGCTGGCCGGGCGGCTGCGGGCCGGGCTGCGGGAGGCCACCGACGGACTGCCGGCGGACGCGCGGGCGCTGCTGCCGGGGTTGGTCGTCGGGGACACCTCGCGCGTCACACCGGAGCTGGAAGAGGCCTTCAAGGAGACCGACCTCGCGCACACCCTGGCCGTCTCCGGTGCCAACTTCACGATCGTGCTCGCCCTGTTGCTCGGGCCCCCCGGACTGGCCCAGCGCAGCGAACGCCGAGGGCTGGCACCCGGTCTCGGTCTCTCGCTGCGGACGACCGCGCTGCTCGGCGGAGCGCTCGCCCTCGGCTTCGTCGTCGTGTGCCGGCCCGACCCGAGCGTGCTGCGGGCGGCCGCCTGCGGGTCCGTCGCCCTGCTCGCCCTGGCCACCGGACGCCGCAGATCGCTGCTCCCGGCGCTGGCGACGGCCGTACTGCTGCTGGTGCTGTACGACCCGTGGCTGGCCCGCAGCTACGGCTTCCTGCTCTCCGTGCTGGCCACGGGGGCGCTGCTGACGCTCGCTCCACGGTGGAGCACGGCATTGCGCCGGCACCGGGTGCCGCCCCGGCTCGCCGAGGCGCTGGCCGCCGCGAGTGCCGCGCAGGCCCTGTGCGCGCCGGTCGTCGCAGTGCTCTCGGCGCGGGTGAGTCTGGTGGGAGTGCCGTGCAATCTGCTCACGGAGTTCGCGGTCGCGCCGGCCACGGTGCTGGGCTTCGCCGCGCTGGCGGCGGCACCGGTGGCGATGCCGGTGGCCGAGGGACTGGCCTGGTGCGGAGGCTGGCCGGCCGAGTGGATCGCGGGAATCGCCCGCACCGGCGCCGCGCTGCCCGGCGCGGGAGTGGACTGGCCGGGCAGCTGGACCGGGGCGGCGCTGCTCGCCCTGGTCACGGTGGGCGTGCTGCTCGTCGGCCGGCGGTTGCTGAGACACCCCTGGTGGTGTGGAGTCTGCGCGGTGCTGCTGGTGCTCGCGGTGGTGCGTCCGCCGCCGCTGGCCCGGGTGGTCACCGGGTGGCCTCCGCCGGACTGGCGGATGGTGATGTGCGACGTGGGGCAGGGCGACGCCATGGTGCTCGCGGCGGGGGAGGGCGCGGGCGTGGTCGTGGACGCCGGGCCCGACCCGGCGCTGGTGGACCACTGTCTGCGCTCGCTCGGCATCACCCGCGTCCCGCTCGTGGTGCTGACCCACTTCCACGCCGACCATGTGGCGGGGCTGTCCGGGGTGCTGCGGGGACGTTCGGTGGGGGCGATCGAGACGACCGCCCTCGAGGAACCCGAGGACCAGGCCGAGTCCGTCCGCAGACAGGCGGCGGCACGGCGGATTCCCCTGCGGCACGCCGCCGCCGGGGAGCGACGGCGGTCCGGCCCACTGTCCTGGCAGGTGGTGTGGCCACCGCCGGGCCCACCGACGTCGTCCACGGTGCCGGGCGCGCAGGCGGGCATGGTGCCGGGCCCGCCGACAAGCACGGAAGGACCCAACGACGCCAGCGTCACGCTTCTGGTGCGGACGGCGGGACTGCGCCTGCTGCTGCTCGGGGACCTGGAGCCCCCGGCCCAGCAGGAGCTGGCACGATCACCGGCGGCAGCGGCGCTGGAAGGGGTCGACGTGCTGAAGGTGGCCCATCACGGTTCCGCCCACCAGGACCCCGGCCTCATGCGGAAGGTGTCCCCACGGCTGGCCCTCATCAGCTGCGGAGAGGACAACACCTACGGCCACCCCGCCCCCGGCACCGTCGAGGCGCTGCGCGCCGAAGGGGCGATGGTGCTGCGGACGGACCGGGACGGCGCCCTGGCGGTGACCGGCACGGGTGGGGCGTTGCGGGTGGCGGGGGACTGAGGGCGTGATTCCTCCCGCACCGTGGGGCGGCGCGGTGGTGACGGTGGGGCGACCCGGCGCTGGCTGTCAGAAATTCCGCCCGGAGCGGCCAATTCGGGCGACAGGGGGCTACTCGTGCGTACTCCCAGCACATGCGCCGGTTTCCCGTGATGTGGTCCTGTGTTGCCTCGAAAGCCTCATCAGTGATCGAATGTTTCTTCGTCAACTAGTTTCTCAAGTCGTGCAGAGGGTGTCGCAGATGATCGGCCGCTGGCTGGGAAGCCGAACGAAGCGGATGCAACGGACGGGTCCCCTGGCGGCGGTGCGGACCCCGCCGGACGCGGGAGTGCTGAGCTGCCGGGTCCTCGACCCCGTCAACGAGCCGGTGCCCAACGCGGAGTTCACGGTGAGCGACGCCATGGGCCGCAAGGTGGTCAGCGGCGGGACGGATCCCTTCGGCTCGTTCGTGGCGACGGTGCCCACGGGGGAGTACCGGCTCGCGGTGTCCGCCGAGGGCTACACGCCGTACCGGGCGTCCGCGACCGTCATGGAGGACACGCTGGCCTCACTCGGCGACGTGACCCTGCAGGTGGCCCAGCCCCCGGAGCTGCCCACACCGGGCGACTGGGAGATCGAGCCGGCGCACTCGTCGATCGCGTTCACCGCCCGGCACATCGGGCTGGCCCGGATCCACGGCCGGTTCAACTCCTTCGCGGGCGCCGTGCGGATCGCCGACGACATGGAACAGTCGGCGATGCACGTGGTGATCGACGCGGCATCCATCGACACCAACGTGAAGATGCGCGACGACCACCTGCGGTCGGGGGACTTCCTGGACGTGCAGCGGTTTCCGACCCTGGAGTTCTACAGCGACCGGTTCACGCACCGGGGCGGCAACCGGTGGGCCGTCACGGGGGCGCTGTCGCTGCACGGTGTGACGCGCACGGTCACCCTGGACGCCGAGTACCTCGGCCTCGGCAACGGGATGGAGGGCGAGGCCCGGGCCGCCTGCCGCGCCACCACCGAACTGCACCGCGACGACTTCACGGTGAGCTGGCAGACGATGCTGGCGCGCGGCATCGCCGTGGTCGGCCCCAGCATCAGGATCGACCTCGACATCCAGATCGTGCCCAAGAGCTGACCCGACACCGGCCTGGCGGTCCGGTTGCCGCGCGGTGCCCGACAATGGCTCCCGTGAGTGACGTGAGACATGTGCTGGTGCTGCCCGACCGCGATGCCGCCCAGGAGGTGGCCCAGGCGCTCGGGGAGCGGTTCGGACTCGACGAGGAACCCCGACTCGTCCGTGACGCCCTGGCCGGCGAGGACGACGCCGAGGACGCCCAGTGGCTCGTCGTCCTGCGCGACGAGAAGGAACGGCTGGACCCCGGCGAGCTCGACGAGTTCGCCGGGGAGTGGGAAGGCTGGCGCGAGGAGCCGTAGGAGGTGTCGTCCGGACCCTTCCGGGGGCGCGGGGGCGGACCCCGCTCGGCTCCGAGGGCAGGGCGGGCGGGGCGCCGTTCCACGGAGCCGGCCTGGTTCGGACGACACCTTCCGGCTCTGCCGGGACGCGGGGCGGGGCCCGTTGTCAGCGGTGCGTGCGATGCTTGTCGCGATGGCCAGGAAGACTGCGAATGACGACCCTCTCGCCCCGGTGACCCTTGCCGTGGGCCAGGAGGACCTCCTGCTCGACCGTGCCGTGCAGGAGGTGGTGGCCGCCGCGAAGGCCGCCGACGCCGACACGGACGTACGCGACCTGACCCCCGACCAGCTGCAGCCCGGCACGCTCGCCGAGCTCACCAGCCCCTCGCTCTTCGCCGAGCGCAAGGTCGTGGTCGTACGCAACGCGCAGGACCTGTCCGCCGACACGGTCAAGGACGTGAAGGCCTACCTCGGCGCACCCGCCGAGGAGATCACCCTCGTCCTGCTGCACGCGGGCGGCGCGAAGGGCAAGGGTCTGCTGGACGCCGCCCGCAAGGCGGGCGCGCGCGAGGTGGCGTGCCCGAAGATGACGAAGCCCGCCGACCGACTGGCCTTCGTACGGACGGAGTTCCGTACCGCCGGGCGGTCGGCCACCCCCGAGGCGTGCCAGGCGCTGGTCGACTCGATCGGCAGCGACCTGCGCGAGCTGGCCTCCGCGGTGTCCCAGCTGACCGCGGACATCGAGGGCACGATCGACGAGGCGGTCGTCGGGCAGTACTACACCGGACGGGCCGAGGCCTCCAGCTTCACGGTCGCCGACCGGGCGGTCGAGGGACGCGCGGCGGAGGCACTGGAGGCGCTGCGCTGGTCGCTGTCGACCGGAGTGGCACCGGTGCTGATCACCAGCGCGCTGGCACAGGGCGTGCGGGCGATCGGCAAGCTGTCCTCCGCCCGTGGCGGACGCCCCGCCGACCTCGCCCGCGAGCTGGGGATGCCGCCGTGGAAGATCGACCGCGTACGGCAGCAGATGCGCGGCTGGACACCGGACGGCGTCTCCGTGGCCCTGCGCGCGGTGGCCGAGGCGGACGCCGGGGTGAAGGGCGCCGGCGAGGATCCCGAGTACGCCCTGGAGAAGGCCGTGGTGATCATCGCCCGGGCGGCGCGTTCGCGAGGGCGGGCGTAGGCGCGAGCGGCAGCGCCGCACAGGGCGGTCAGCCGCACCACATGCCCCGACACGACCGGAAGCGGTACCCAGGACGGACAGCGGCCGGGCAGACCGAAGGCCCCGGCGTCCGTCCTGGGGAAGGACGGCCACCGGGGCCTTCGGATCAAGCTCGGGGGATCCATGCCCGCGTGGCGAACGCAGGTCGCGCATGGATCCTTGGGTGCCGGACGGGAGCGGATGAGAGAGGGCCCGCCCTGGGTCCTTCCGGCGATCAGACCAGATAAGTGGTTCAGCCCTTGAGAGCGCCGACCTTCTGCGACAGCGCCGACTTCTTGTTGGCGGCCTGGTTCTTGTGGATGACGCCCTTGGAGACGGCCTTGTCGAGCTGACGCGCGGCAAGGCGCTGGTACTCGGTGGCCTTCTCCACGTCACCCGCGGCAGCGGCCTCACGGGCCTTGCGGACCGCGGTCTTCAGAGAGGACTTGACGGCCTTGTTGCGCAGCCGGGCCTTCTCGTTGGTCTTGTTCCGCTTGATCTGGGACTTGATGTTCGCCACGAATGAGCCTTTGCAGGTTCAGGCACGAGGCCGCGAGGGTCCCGTGCCGATGATTTCTTGAAGGAGCGTCTCGTGCTGAGAGGGCAAGAGACACAGCCCCCCACACTACCAGCGGCCCGTCGAGCGGCCCAATCCCGGCCGAGTCACGGTCGAATCCCGGCCTGGTCCCGGCCTGATCCGCCCGATCCCGTCCCGATCCCGGCCTGACCCCGGCCCCGCCCTGGACTGGCCCCGCCCCGGACCGGCCCCACCCCCCCCCGGACCGGGCCCGGACCGGTGTCCCGCCCCGGACCGGTGTCCCGCCCCGATTCCGGGCTCCCCCGCCCTCAACCCGTCCCAAACCCATCCCAGCTCCCCACCCGTGGGACGATGGAAGCTACGTATCGATCCGACCCGAGACCGCAGACACTGCGGACGCCTCAAGAATCAGGACCCTGCGTGCCCGCGATCCCCAGCCATGTGCCCGAGCCGAGCCGTACCGACCCGGCGCTGATCCGCAACTTCTGCATCATCGCGCACATCGACCACGGCAAGTCCACGCTCGCCGACCGGATGCTCCAGCTGACCGGTGTGGTGGAGCAGCGGCAGATGCGCGCCCAGTACCTCGACCGCATGGACATCGAGCGCGAGCGCGGCATCACGATCAAGTCCCAGGCGGTGCGATTGCCGTGGGCCCCCACCCACGACAAGAGCAGTACGCACATCCTCAACATGATCGACACGCCGGGGCACGTCGACTTCACCTACGAGGTCTCGCGGTCGCTGGCCGCGTGCGAGGGCACCATCCTCCTCGTCGACGCCGCCCAGGGCATCGAGGCCCAGACCCTCGCCAACCTCTACCTGGCGATGGAGAACGACCTCACGATCATCCCCGTGCTGAACAAGATCGACCTGCCGGCCGCGCAGCCCGAGAAGTTCGCCGAGGAACTCGCCAACCTGATCGGCTGCGACCCCGCCGACGTGCTCAAGGTCTCCGCCAAGACCGGCCTCGGGGTCGAGGCGCTGCTGGACAAGGTCGTCGCCGAGGTCCCGGCGCCGGTCGGCGTCAAGGACGCCCCCGCCCGCGCGATGATCTTCGACTCCGTCTACGACTCCTACCGGGGTGTCGTGACGTACGTCCGTGTCATCGACGGCCAGCTCAACAGGCGCGAGCGGATCCGGATGATGTCCACCGGCGCCACGCACGAGCTGCTGGAGATCGGCACCAACTCGCCGGAGATGCTCTCCGCCGACGGCCTCGGCGTCGGCGAGGTGGGCTATCTGATCACCGGTGTGAAGGACGTCCGCCAGTCCAAGGTCGGTGACACCGTCACCAGCATGCACAAGGGTGCCGAGGAGGCGCTCGGCGGCTACAAGGACCCCAGGCCCATGGTCTTCTCCGGTCTGTATCCGCTGGACGGCTCGGACTACCCCCTGCTGCGCGACGCGCTGGACAAGCTCCTGCTCAACGACGCCGCCCTGGTCTACGAGCCGGAGACCTCCGCGGCCCTCGGCTTCGGCTTCCGCGTCGGTTTCCTGGGCCTGCTGCACCTCGACGTGATCCGCGAGCGGCTGGAGCGCGAGTTCGGCCTCGACCTGATCGCCACCGCGCCCAACGTGGTCTACCGCGTGATCATGGAGGACGGCGTCGAGCACACCGTCACCAACCCGAGCGAGTTCCCCGAGGGCAAGATCGACGCGGTGTACGAGCCGGTCGTGCGCGCCACCATCCTGGCGCCGACCGAGTTCATCGGCGCGATCATGGAGCTGTGCCAGACCCGGCGCGGCACCCTGCTCGGCATGGACTACCTCTCCGAGGACCGGGTGGAGATCCGCTACACCCTCCCGCTCGCGGAGATCGTCTTCGACTTCTTCGACCAGTTGAAGTCGAAGACGCGCGGTTACGCGTCGCTGGACTACGAGCCCACCGGCGAGCAGACCTCCAGCCTGGTCAAGGTCGACATCCTGCTGCACGGCGACAAGGTGGACGCCTTCTCGGCGATCACGCACAAGGACGCGGCGTACGCGTACGGCGTGCGGCTCGTCGCCAAGCTGCGCGAGCTGATCCCGCGCCAGGCCTTCGAGGTGCCCATCCAGGCCGCCATCGGCTCCCGGGTGATCGCCCGCGAGACCATCCGCGCCATCCGCAAGGACGTCCTCGCCAAGTGCTACGGCGGTGACATCTCCCGTAAGCGGAAGCTGCTGGAGAAGCAGAAGGAAGGCAAGAAGCGGATGAAGATGGTGGGTTCCGTGGAGGTTCCGCAGGAGGCCTTCATCGCGGTCCTGTCCAGTGATGACAACGCGGGGTCGGGCAAGGCCAAGAAGTAGCCGCGACCGTCCTCGCGGCGCCTTTCGCCCACCCGGCGAAACGGACACGAAGGGGCCCGCCGTGCGAAAGCGCGGCGGGCCCCTTCCCATGTCACGGGTGGGCCTCCGTACGAAGTGGCAGGGCGCGGAGACTTACGCACAGGCCGGTCGCCCTTTACTCTGATGCCTGCTCGCTAGTTACTCGCGAGTTAAACAACGCCTGAACAACCGCCCGAGAGCGATCCAGCCACACCTGACCCCAGCCGCACCTGAACCGGTCACTTGCGAACCGGTCACACTTGAACCAGCCGCACCTGATCCGGCCGCATCGAGCAGGCCGCACCGTCGCGGGCCCACGGAGGATGTCGTGAGCGACACACAGACACTGATCGAGAACCGTCCGCCCTCCGTGGCGGGACTCTTCCTGGAACGGGTGACGGCCACGCCGGACGCCGAGGCCTACCGCTACCCGGTGCCGTCGGCCTCGGGCGAGGGCCCGGACGACTGGAAGTCGCTGACCTGGGCGCAGGCGTCCGAGCGGGTCCACGCGATCGCGGCCGGCCTGATCGAGCTGGGCATCCGGCCGCAGCAGCGCGTGGCACTGGCCTCGTCCACGCGGCTGGAGTGGATCCTCGCCGACCTCGGCATCATGTGCGCGGGCGCGGCGACGACCACCGTCTACCCGCAGACCAACACCGAGGAGTCCGCGTACATCCTCTCCGACTCCGAGAGCCGGGTGCTGATCGCGGAGGACGCCGCACAGCTGGCCAAGGCCAGGGAGAAGAAGGCGGAGCTGCCCGACCTCACCCACGTCGTGGTGATCGACGCGACCGGCGCCGACACCACCGAGGACTGGGTCCTCACGCTCGGCGCGCTGGAGGCCCTCGGCGCGGCCCGCCTGGAGAAGGAGCCGGAGCTGATCAAGGAGCGCGTCGGCGCGCTCACCAAGGACCAGCTCGCCACCCTCATCTACACCTCCGGCACCACCGGCCGGCCCAAGGGCGTCCGTCTCCCGCACGACTGCTGGTCGTACATGGCCAAGGCGATCGCCGCGACCGGCCTGGTCACCGGCGACGACGTGCAGTACCTGTGGCTGCCGCTCGCGCACGTCTTCGGCAAGGTGCTGACCTCCGGCCAGATCGAGGTCGGTCACGTCACCGCCGTCGACGGCCGGGTCGACAAGATCATCGACAACCTGCCGGTCGTCCGGCCGACCTACATGGCGGCCGTGCCGCGCATCTTCGAGAAGGTCTACAACGGCGTCGCCGCCAAGGCCCGGGCGGGCGGCGGAGCCAAGTACAAGATCTTCCAGTGGGCCGCCGGCGTCGCCCGCGAGTACGCCAAGGTCACCCAGGACAACTTCAAGCGCACCGGCACCGCCAGCGCCCCCTTCGGCCTCTCCACCAAGCACGGCATCGCCGACAAGCTCGTCTATGCCAAGATCCGCGAGGCCTTCGGCGGCCGCCTGCGTGCCTGCGTCTCCGGTTCGGCGGCCCTCGCCCCCGACATCGGCTACTTCTTCGCCGGCGCCGGCATCCACATCCTGGAGGGCTACGGCCTCACGGAGTCCTCCGCCGCCTCCTTCGTCAACCCCGGCGAGGCCTACCGCACCGGCACGGTCGGCAAGCCGCTGCCCGGCACCGAGGTGCGCATCGCCGACGACGGCGAGATCCTGCTGCGCGGCCCCGGCATCATGGAGGGCTACCACAAGCTGCCCGAGAAGACCGCCGAGGTCCTGGAGTCGGACGGCTGGTTCCACACCGGCGACATCGGCGAGCTCTCGCCCGACGGCTACCTGCGCATCACGGACCGCAAGAAGGACCTCATAAAGACGTCGGGCGGCAAGTACATCGCGCCCGCCGAGGTCGAGGGCCAGTTCAAGGCGGTGTGCCCCTACGTCTCCAACATCCTGGTGCACGGCGCCGACCGGAACTTCTGCACCGCGCTCATCGCCCTGGACGAGATCGCGCTCACTCCGTGGGCGAAGGAGAACGGCCTGGAGGGCAGGCCGTACGCGGAGATCGTCGCGGCGCCCGCGACCGTCGAGATGGTCGACGGCTACGTCAAGCAGCTCAACGAGGGCCTCCAGCGCTGGCAGACCATCAAGAAGTTCCGCCTGCTGCCGCGTGACCTCGACGTCGAGCACGGGGAGATCACCCCGAGCCTGAAACTGAAGCGACCGGTCGTGGAGCGGGAGTACAAGCACCTGATCGAGGAGATGTACGACGGCTCGCGGGAGGCGTAGCGGGGGCGGGGCACGGCCCGCGCGACGCGCGGAACGGGGGCGGACGTCGTTGTCCGCCCGGCCGATGCCCGGAAGTGTCCGTCTTGCGGCCGTCTTCGAACGTTCGCCTAGCACGGTTCTCACTCGTGGCGGCCCACTTCGGTAACTCCGCGCTTATGGGCGGGGTCGGTCTGTCACTCTGTCGGCATCGACTGCGAAGTATTCGCACGAACTGCCCGGGGAGCCGTCCATGGGGGTCATTCCGACGCAACGGGAGACCGTCTCCCGCGCCGGCGTGCTCGCGCACGCCGCTGACGCATCCGCCCAGGAGTGCGCGCGGGCGCACGTGACCCTGCTCGGAAGCTCTCTGGCGCCGGGCGCGGCCCGCGAGATGGTGCGGGCCGCGCTCGCCGACTGGGCCGCGCTCGGTCTGCCCGGTACGGAACGGCTGACCGGGCATCTCGCCGCCGACGCGCTGGTGGTCGTCAGCGAGCTGGTCACCAACGCCGTCGTGCACGCGGGCACCGACGTCGAGGTGGTCTGCCGGCTGGAGGAGACGGGCACCCTCGTCGTCGAGGCCACGGACCACCACCCCTCCCGCGCACCGAGGGGCGGCGACGACGAGACACCGCACGAGCTCCCGGAGTACGGACGCGGCCTGCGGCTCGTCGCCGCGCTTTCGGAGGCCTGGGGCATCACATACCGCCCGGGCGCCAAGACGGTGTGGGCGCGGCTGCCGGCCGCGGGCGCCGAGGTCGCCGAGCAGATCGAGGCGTACGCCGGGGGCCGAGGCCCGCGGCGCACCGAGTCTCCGGCCGTGGACCCACCGGGGGAGGGGCCCGGAGGGTGGTGCGGGCCCGAGGCCCACGGCGATCCGGACCTGGGGGTTCCCGGCGGCCTGGGACGCCCCGAGGGCGCTCCGACGGGTCCCGGGCGCGGGGCAGGCCCTGGCCGCGTGGGGGGAGAGCCTGAGCCCGGGTACGAGGAAGCCTTCCGCGACGACGGAACCTTCCGCCACGACGAGGCTCTCCGCCGCGACGAGGCTCTCCGCCGCGACGAGGCACTCAGCCACGACCCGTCCCCCGACCGCCGAGAAGCCCCCGACCGCCGAGAAGCCCCCGACCGCGGGAACGGCCCCGACCGCTCGGACCCTCCGGACTGGCCGGACTGGCCGGACTGGCGGGACGGCACCCCCGGGACCGGCCGGGGGCGCGGCGTGCGCGACCGGGAGTGGCTGGGCCGTGGCGCCCTGTCCTTCCTCGCCGAGGCCTCCGACCTCCTGGCCGGGCAGCTCGACGAGGACCTGGTCGCCTCCCTCACCGGCCAGCTGATCGTGCCGCGGCTCGCCGACTGGTGCGGCGTGTGGCTGGAGGACGAGTCCCTGGGCCGGGCGGCCTGGAGCGACGACCCGGGCGCGTCCGTGGGGACCCGCCTGGCCCGCGTCTGGCACGCCGGCGAGAGCCACTTCGAGGAACTGCGCCGGGCCCTTGAGAAGGACCCGCCCCGCCCGCGCGACCCGTGGCGTTCCGGCCCCGTTGCCCACCCCTGGCCCGCCGAGGTGCTCGGCCCGGACGCCGCGCGGGGCACCGCGCTCGCCTACCGCCTGGTCGCCGGCGGCCGGCCGCTGGGCACCCTGGTCATCGGGCGGGCCGGACCCGCCGGCTTCCCCGACGAGATCACCGGCCTCGTCGAGGACCTCAGCCGCCGGGTGGCGCTCGCCATCGGCGCCGCCCGCCAGTACGCCCGGCAGGCCACCATCAGCGCCGTCCTCCAGCGCGGCCTGCTGCCGGGCGCCGTCGCCGAGATCCCCGGCGTACGCAGCGCCCTCGTCTACGAACCGTGCGACAAGGGCGGCCCCAGCGGCGACTTCTACGACCTCTTCCCGGCCGGCGAGGGCCGCTGGTGCTTCGCCGTCGGCGACGTCCAGGGCAAGGGCCCGGAGGCCGCCGTCGTCATCGGCCTCGCCCGGCCCTGGCTGCGGCTGCTGGCCCGCGAGGAGTACGAGGTCCCCGATGTCCTCGACCGACTCAACCAGCTCCTCCTCGACGACGCCACCGAGGCCGCGGACGCCGCCGCCCGCGCCCTGGTCGCCGTCGGACCTCCGGTTGCCCCGGGCGACGGACCGCAGACCCGCTTCCTGTCCATGCTCTACGGCGAACTGGTCCCGTTCGACGGCGGTGTCCGCTGCACCCTCGCCTCCGCCGGGCACCCGCTGCCGCTGCTCCTGGGCCCCGACGGCACGGTGCGCGCGGTGGCGCGGCCGCAGACCCTGCTCGGGGTCGTCGAGGACGCGACGTACACCAGCGAGACCTTCGAGCTGCGGTCCGGCGACACCCTGCTCTGCGTCACGGACGGGGTCACCGAGCGGCGCAGCGGCTCCCGGCAGCTCGACGACGGGGACGGCCTCGCCGCCGCGCTCGCCGGATGCGCGGGGCTGGACGCCGGGCTGGTCGCCGAACGGATCAGGCGGCTGGTGCACGAGTTCGGGCCCCGGCCCCCGGAGGACGATCTGGCCCTGCTGGTGCTCCAGGCCGAGTAACCACGGCCGTACGGGACAATGGAACGCATGCCCTCCGCACTCCTCGACGGCGAACCCGTCCCCGCCGACGGCGCCCTCCCGGCGTCCGCGCTCGCCGGCGCCGCCGACCGCCCCCTCGGCTTCTACCTGCACGTGCCGTACTGCGCGACCCGCTGCGGCTACTGCGACTTCAACACGTACACCGCGACCGAGCTGCGCGGCACCGGTGGCGTCCTCGCCTCCCGGGACAACTACGCCGAGACGCTCGTCGACGAGGTCCGCCTGGCCCGCAAGGTGCTCGGCGACGACCCCCGCGAGGTCCGCACGGTCTTCGTCGGCGGCGGTACGCCCACCCTGCTGGCCGCCGGCGACCTGGTGCGTATGCTGCACGCGATCCGCGACGAGTTCGGCCTCGCGGCGGACGCGGAGATCACGACGGAGGCCAACCCGGAGTCCGTCGACCCGGCCTACCTCGCCACCCTCCGCGAGGGCGGCTTCAACCGGATCTCCTTCGGTATGCAGAGCGCGAAGCAGCACGTCCTGAAGGTGCTCGACCGCAACCACACCCCGGGCCGCCCCGAGGCCTGCGTCGCCGAGGCCCGCGCGGCCGGCTTCGACCACGTCAACCTCGACCTGATCTACGGCACCCCCGGCGAGAGCGACGACGACTGGCGCGCCTCCCTCGACGCGGCCCTCGGCGCCGGCCCCGACCATGTCTCCGCGTACGCGCTGATCGTCGAGGAGGGCACCCAGCTGGCCCGCCGCATCCGGCGCGGCGAGGTCCCCATGACCGACGACGACGTCCACGCCGACCGGTACCTGATCACCGAGGAGACGCTGTCGGCGGCGGGCTTCGACTGGTACGAGGTGTCGAACTGGGCCACCTCCGACGCGGGTCGCTGCCTGCACAACGAGCTGTACTGGCGCGGCGCCGACTGGTGGGGCGCGGGACCGGGCGCGCACAGCCACGTGGGCGGGGTGCGCTGGTGGAACGTGAAGCATCCGGGGGCGTACGCGGGAGCGCTGGCGGCCGGGAAGTCACCGGGCGCCGGACGCGAGATCCTCACGGACGAGGACCGGCGCGTCGAGCGCATCCTGCTGGAGCTGCGCCTGAGGGAAGGCGTCCCGCTGTCGCTGCTGAGGGAGGCGGGGCTCACGGCGTCGCGCCGGGCGCTGCGCGAGGGGCTGCTGCAGGAAGGGCCCTACGAGGCCGGGCGCGCGGTGCTGACGCTGCGCGGGCGGTTGCTGGCGGACGCGGTGGTGCGGGACCTGGTGGACTGATCACTCGGGTGAGTGGATCGGTGCGGATCGGAGGTTCGGCCCCTAACCTGATTCGTAGGCTGCCGCCGACAGTACGCGGCGGATGTGGAGGGCCACGGAGATGACAGCTGTGGACGAACGTGGAGTCGCGGAGTTCTTCGCGGGGTTCGAACCACCCGAGGGGCTCAAGGTGGAGCTACTCCGGGGGGAAATCGTGATGATGGCCAGCCCTGATCTGGTGCACAACCGGATCGTCACTTCTCTGATGGACCAGATTCCGCACCGGCGATGGGAGCGGCTCCAGACTCAGGACGTCGATGTTGTCGATGAGGCCAGCGAGCCTGTCCCCGACTTGGTCGTCATGGAGGTGGGTGTTGGCCCGGACTCAGGGCGTCTTCTGCCGTCCCAGGTGATCACGTTGGTCGTGGAAGTGGTCTCGAAGACCAGCGTGGACCGGGACTATGGCGTCAAACGCCTGATCTACGCCGCCGGTGAAGTGCCCGCTTACCTGATCATCGACCCGATCATGGCCCAGTGCGTTCTGTACTCGGAGCCGGCCGGACGGGGCGAGCAGGCCGACTATCAGGTGCAGCGGGTCACTCAGTTCGGGGCGTCACTGCCGCTGGAACAGTTGGGCGTCGAACTGGACACCACCACGTTCGGCACCTACAAGGGCGTCAAGCCCCATCACCGCCCGTGACGAAATCGATCAGCTCCTCCACCCGCCCCAGCAGCTGCGGCTCCAGGTCCTTGTAAGACCCCACCCGCGCCAGGATCGCCTGCCACACCGCGCCCGTGTTCTCCGACGGCCACCCCAGCGCCCGGCACACCCCGGTCTTCCAGTCCTGGCCGCGCGGCACCCGCGGCCAGCCGGGAACCCCCAGGGACGATGGCTTCACCGCCTCCCAGATGTCGATGTACGGGTGCCCCACGACCAGCGCGTGCTCGCTCGTCACCGCCTCCGCGATCCGCCACTCCTTCGAACCCGGCACCAGGTGGTCCACCAGGACCCCGAGCCGCGCGTCCGGACCCGGCGCGAAGTCGTCCACGATCGACGGCAGGTCGTCGACACCCCCCAGGTACTCCACGACGACACCCTCGATGCGCAGGTCGTCGCCCCACACCTTCTCGACCAGCTCGGCGTCGTGCCGCCCCTCGACGTAGATGCGCCCGGCGCGCGCGACCCGCGCGCGTGCGCCGGGGACGGCGACCGACCCGGACGCCGTACGGGAGGGTCGTGCCGGACCGGAGGAGGAGGGTCGGACCAGCGTCACCACCCGCCCCTCCAGCAGGAAGCCGCGCGGCTCCATCGGGAACACCCGGTGCTTGCCGAAGCGGTCCTCCAGGGTCACCGTGCCCGCCTCGCAGCCGATCACCGCGCCGCAGAAACCGGTGCCGGGCTCCTCGACCACCAGGCCGGGATCGGCCGGGACCTCCGGAACCGGCTGCGGCTTCTTCCACGGAGGGGTCAGGTCGGCGGAGTACTGGCGCATTCTGATGACGATACGAGAAGCGGGCGCGTCGTGATCGGTACGACACGCTGAACCGGGCCCGTCATGGTCAGCGCGACACGCCGAACCGGGCAGCCAGCGCGTCCCGTTGAGCCCGCACGAAGCCCGCGTCCACCACCGCTCCGTGACCGGGAACGTACAGTGCGTCCTCGCCGCCCAGGTCCAGCAGCCGGTCCAGCGCGGCCGGCCAGCGTGCCGGTACGGCGTCCGGGCCCGCCTGCGGCTCCCCCGACTCCTCGACCAGGTCACCGCAGAAGACGACCGCCGGGTCGCCCGGCACCAGCACCGCGAGATCGTGGGCGGTGTGCCCCGGGCCCACGTCGGCGAGCAGGACCCGCCGGCCGCCGCCCAGGTCGAGCGTGCACTCGCCGCGGACCTCGTGGCCGACGCGGACGAGAGCGTCGGCCGCCTCCCGCGCCGCCCGCGCGTCCAGCCCCTCCGCCACCGCGTCCGAGCGGAGCGCCTCCCGCCCCTGTCCGCCCCGCGCGAACACCGCGTCCGTCCCCACCGCGCCGTAGACCTCCGCGCCCCGGGGACCCGCGAACGCCGCCGCGCCGAAAACGTGGTCGAAGTGCGGGTGCGTCAGCGCGAGATGTGTCACATGGTGACCGGCGAGTTCCCGCGCCCCCGCGCGCAACCGGGCGCCCTCACCGAGACTCGACCCCGCGTCGACCATCAGTGCCGCGTCCGAGCCGACGACCAGCCCCGCCGTGCAGTCCCACACCGGCAGCCGGCGCCGCCCCACCCCCGCCGTCAGCCGCTCCCATCCCAGGTCCTCCCAAGTCACCGTCACGGCGACGACGCTAGCGGTGCGGGACCTCCGCGCACGGCGGGCGTGCCCCGGCCTTGCCGGGGGCGTACCCCACGGCCGTACACTGGGCCGGGGAAGTCTGGCACTCGTGCACCGTGAGTGCCAGGGCGGACAGTGGGACAGGCAAGACGCCGGGCGACGACGACATTCTGGAGGTGTGCGCGAGTGCTCAGTGAACGCAGGCTCGAGGTGCTGCGCGCCATCGTCCAGGACTACGTCGGCACCGAGGAGCCGGTGGGCTCCAAGGCCCTGACCGAGCGGCACAACCTCGGCGTCTCCCCGGCCACCGTGCGCAACGACATGGCGGCCCTGGAGGACGAGGGGTTCATCGCCCAGCCGCACACCAGCGCCGGGCGCATCCCGACCGACAAGGGCTACCGGCTCTTCGTCGACAAGCTGGCCGGCGTCAAGCCGATGACCGCGCCCGAGCGGCGTGCCATCCAGAACTTCCTGGAGGGCGCCGTCGACCTCGACGACGTGGTGGCCCGCACGGTGCGGCTGCTCGCGCAGCTGACCCGGCAGGTCGCCGTCGTGCAGTATCCGTCGCTGACCCGCTCGACCGTGCGGCATGTGGAGTTGCTCTCCCTGGCGCCCGCGCGGCTGATGCTGGTGCTGATCACGGACACCGGCCGGGTCGAGCAGCGGATGGTCGACTGCCCGGCGCCGTTCGGCGAGGCGTCCCTGGCGGACCTGCGCGCGCGGCTCAACAGCCGGGTCGCCGGGCGCCGCTTCTCGGACGTGCCGAGCCTGGTGGAGGATCTGGCGGAGGCCTTCGAGGCCGAGGACCGGGGTACGGTCTCCACCGTGCTCTCCACTCTCCTGGAGACGCTGGTCGAGGAGAACGAGGAGCGGTTGATGATCGGCGGCACCGCCAATCTGACCCGCTTCGGGCACGACTTCCCCTTGGTGATCCGACCCGTCCTCGAGGCGCTGGAGGAGCAGGTCGTGCTCCTCAAGCTGCTCGGCGAGGCGAAGGATCCGGGCGTGACCGTACGGATCGGTCATGAGAACGCCCACGAGGGACTCAACTCAACGTCCGTCGTGTCGGTGGGCTACGGTTCGGGCGGCGAGGCGGTTGCCAAGCTCGGCGTGGTCGGACCGACCCGCATGGACTACCCGGGAACGATGGGAGCGGTACGCGCAGTGGCACGGTACGTCGGACAGATCCTGGCGGAGTCGTAGGTGGCCACGGACTACTACGCCGTACTCGGCGTACGCCGCGACGCGTCCCAGGACGAGATCAAGAAGGCGTTCCGGAGGCTCGCCCGCGAGCTGCACCCGGACGTCAACCCCGATCCGAAGACCCAGGAGCGGTTCAAGGAGATCAACGCCGCGTACGAGGTGTTGTCGGACCCGCAGAAGAAGCAGGTCTACGACCTCGGCGGTGACCCCCTCTCGCAGGCCGGCGGCGGTGGCGCGGGCGGCTTCGGCGCGGGTGGCTTCGGGAACTTCTCGGACATCATGGACGCGTTCTTCGGTACGGCGTCGCAGCGCGGGCCGCGCTCGCGCACCCGCCGCGGCCAGGACGCGATGATCCGCATCGAGGTCGAGCTGGACGAGGCGGCCTTCGGTACGACCAAGGACATCCAGGTCGACACCGCGGTCGTCTGCAACACCTGCAACGGTGAGGGCGCCGCCCCGGGCACCAGTGCCCAGACGTGCGACATGTGCCGAGGCCGCGGTGAGGTGTCGCAGGTCACGCGGTCCTTCCTGGGCCAGGTCATGACCTCCCGCCCCTGCCCGCAGTGCCAGGGCTTCGGCACCGTGGTCCCGACCCCCTGCCCCGAGTGCGCGGGCGACGGCCGGGTCCGCTCCCGGCGCACCCTGACCGTGAAGATCCCGGCCGGTGTCGACAACGGCACCCGGATCCAGCTCGCGGGCGAGGGCGAGGTCGGCCCCGGCGGCGGCCCCGCCGGTGACCTGTACGTCGAGATCCACGAACTGCCCCACTCGACCTTCCAGCGCCGCGGCGACGACCTGCACTGCACGGTCACCATCCCGATGACGGCGGCGGCCCTGGGCACGAAGGTGCCGCTGGAGACGCTCGACGGCATGGAGGAGATCGACATCCGCCCGGGCACCCAGTCCGGCCAGTCGGTCCCGCTGCACGGCCGTGGCGTCACCCACCTGCGCGGCGGCGGCCGGGGCGACCTCATCGTCCACGTCGAGGTCCTGACCCCGAGCAAGCTCGACCCGGAGCAGGAACGCCTGCTCCGCGAGCTGGCCAAACTGCGCGGCGAGGAGCGTCCGCAGGGGCAGTTCCAGCCTGGGCAGCAGGGTTTGTTCTCGCGGTTGAAGGACGCGTTCAACGGGCGCTGACGGGGTGGCCGTCAGGGGGCCTCGTCTGTCGGCGGGGCGCCTGAGGGGTCTGCCGGGGGTCCGGGGGTCGTCCCCCGGGTGAGCGCAGTCAGCCTGGGCAGCAAGGGCTGTTCTCGCGGTTGAAGGACGCGTTCAACGGGCGCTGACACCCGCTTCCCGAAAGCCCCTGGCGAGGACCGCGCCAGGGGCTTTCCGGTGGGTATGGGCCGGTTCGGTGGCGGGGATGCTCCTGGCGTATGCCAACGGAAGCCCGGATTCGGACGCGTCCACGGGACGTGACACCATGCGGTCATGTCCTCCGCACTGACCGATCTCTTCCCCTACCCGATCGTGCAGGCGCCCATGGCGGGCGGCGTCTCCGTGCCGCGGCTCGCCGCCGCGGTCTGCGAGGCGGGCGGGCTGGGATTCCTGGCCGCCGGGTACAAGACCGCGGACGGGATGTACCAGGAGATCAAGCAGCTGCGGGGACTGACCGCCCGCCCTTTCGGCGTCAACCTCTTCATGCCGCAGCCGGAGTCGGCCGACCCCTCCGCCGTCGGTGTCTACGCCCACCAGCTGGCCGGTGAGGCCGCCTGGTACGAGACGGAGCTCGGTGATCCCGAGTGCGGCCGGGACGACGGCTACGACACCAAGCTCGCGGTGCTGCTGGACAACCCGGTGCCGGTGGTGTCGTTCCACTTCGGCGTCCCGAGCCGCGAGGTCGTCGACTCCCTGCACCGGGTCGGCACCTTCGCCCTGGTCGCCGCGACCACCGTGGACGAGGCCCGGGCCGTGGAGCTGTCCGGCGCCGACGCGGTGATCGCGCAGGGCGTCGAGGCCGGCGGGCACCAGGGCACCCACCGGGACAACCCGGAGACGGATCGCGCCGGCACCGGACTGCTGTCACTGGTCGCCCAGGTCCGGGAGGCGGTGAGCCTGCCGATCGTCGCGGCGGGCGGCATCATGCGCGGCGGTCAGATCGCCGCGGTCCTCGCGGCCGGCGCGAGCGCGGCCCAGCTCGGCACCGCCTTCCTCGCCACCCCCGAGTCCGGCGCGCACGCCCTGCACAAGCAGGCGCTGACCAACCCGCTGTTCGTCCGCACCGAACTGACCCGCGCCTTCTCCGGCCGCCCCGCCCGCGGCCTGGTCAACCGCTTCCTGCGCGAGCACGGCCCCTACGCCCCCGCCGCCTACCCGGAGGTCCACCACCTCACCTCCCCGCTGCGCAAGGCGGCGGCGAGGGCGGGAGACGCGCAGGGCATGGCGCTGTGGGCGGGACAGGGCCACCGGATGGCCCGGGAGCTTCCCGCCGGTCAGCTGGTGGAGGTGCTGGCGGCCGAACTCGCCGCCGCGGGGACAGCGTTGTCGGGGTTGTCGGGTTTCGCGACGGGAGGTACGGGCCGATGACGGCACCGGTGTTCGTGGTCGACTCCCTCCAGCCGGGGGACCTGCCCGGCGGCGAGTACGTCCTCGACGGCCCCGAGGGACGGCACGCCGTCTCCGTGAAGCGGCTGCGCACCGGCGAGGACGTCGTCCTCACCGACGGACGCGGGCACTGGGCCGAGGGCGTGGTGAGGACCGCCGAGGGCAAGGACCGTCTCGTCGTCACCGTCGTGGACGGCGTGCGCGAGGAGCCCGAGGAGCGGCCCCGTATCACCGTCGTCCAGGCCCTGCCCAAGGGCGACCGCGGTGAGCTGGCCGTCGAGACGATGACCGAGGTCGGTGTCGACGCGATCGTGCCGTGGGCGGCGTCCCGTTGCATCACCCAGTGGAAGGGTGACCGCGGCCTGAAGGCGCTCGGCAAGTGGCGGGCGACGGCCCGGGAGGCCGGCAAGCAGTCCCGCCGGGTCCGCTTCCCCGACGTCGCGGACGCGGCGACGAGCAAGCGGGTTGCCTCACTTCTGGCCGACGCCGACTTCGCCGCCGTACTCCACGAGAGCGGCGACGAGCCGCTGGCCGCCGCCGAACTCCCCGCCACCGGTGACATCGTGCTGGTCGTCGGCCCCGAAGGCGGCGTCTCCCCCGAGGAGTTGGCCCTCTTCGTCGAGGCCGGCGCGAAACCCTACCGCCTGGGGCGCAGCGTCCTGCGCACCTCCACGGCCGGCACCGCGGCGACGGCGGTGCTCCTGGCCCGCACCGGCCGCTGGTCCTGAGGCGACGGCCGCCGCCCCTGACCGCACCGTTCAGCCGTCCGCCGCGCGGGCCGCGGTGACCGCGTGGAACAGTTCCCAGCCGTCCAGGTCCGCGGACCGGTCGAGCAGCCCGCGCCGGGCCGCCTCGTCCACGAAGCCCCGTACGACACCGGGTTCGTGCAGGTTGAGCGACGCGTGCCCCACAGCCACGCAGCCCGAGTGCAGGAAGCCGTCGGGGACGAACCGTCCCTCGCCGCTCTGGAACAGCAGCCGGGTCCTCGTCCCGTCCCGGGCCAGGGTGAGGACCTCCGCGCAGGAGCCCGTGACGCTGTGCCGGTGACGTACCGACCACACGTACGTGGCCGCCTCGTCCACGACGAGCCTTCTCAACCGCCGTCCGTCGCTCATGACCCAACGGTAGTGAGGAGTGGCCGTATGCGCTCTACCGCGGGCCCCGGAGCGGTGGCAGGCTGCCCTCCATGGGGGCATTGAGGCGGATTCGGCGTGTGGCTCCGGTGGTCGTCGGCTCGGTGGTCGCCGTCGGCGGTGTCGTCGCGTGCGACCCGGGCGGACTCAGTTCCGCGTCGGTGGCGTTCACGACCGACCAGACCGTGACCCGCGAACTGGAGCGGCAGAAGGCGGACGTGCGGTGGATCACCTGCACCGCTTCCGTCGGCGACGACGGAGGTGACGGCGGTGCCACCGCCTCGGCCGGCGAGGACACCGTCGCCTCCGTCGACTGCGAGGGGGAGACCGACGACGGGAAGGACATCACCGTCGACGGCGAGGTGACCCGGGTCGTCAACGGCGCCTGTGTGCGCGGCGACCTCACCGCGAAGGTGGACGGCGAGGAGTGGTTCCGCGTCAAGGGGCTGGGCAACTGCGACACCACGAGCGCCCCGCCCGCGAACCGGCCCTCCCAGCAGCAGCCGGGGCCCACGGTGACCGTCACCCGCACCATCTGGTGCCCGGACGACCCGCACTGCCGACCGGTCGAGGGCAAATAGCCCCGGGGCCCGGCGGCCCGGTGGCCGGTATGTGATCCGAACCTCTGTCGGCGGGCCCCACCCCTGCATAGGGTGAGGGGGTGACACAGCCCGCAGCGCCTGCCTACCTCCGCTTTCCGCACCCGCACGGCGAGTTGGTCGCCTTCACCGCCGAGGACGACGTGTGGCTCGCCCCGCTCGACGGCGGCCGGGCCTGGCGGGTCAGCGCCGACAACGTGCCGGTCAACCACCCCCGCATCTCGCCCGACGGCACCACGGTCGCCTGGACCTCCACCCGCGACGGCGCCCCCGAGGTGCACATCGCCTCCGCCGACGGCGGCCCCGCCAAGCGCCTCACCCACTGGGGCAGCCTGAAGACCCAGGTACGCGGCTGGACCCCCGAGGGCCAGGTCCTCGCCCTCAGCAGCTACGGACAGGCCAGCCTGCGCCGCAGCTGGGCCCGCGCCGTCCCGCTCGACGGCGGACCGGCCACCACCCTGCCGTACGGGCCCGTCGGCGACGTCGCGTACGGGCCGCGCACCGTGCTGCTGTCCGCCCCGATGGGCCGCGAGGCCGCCTGGTGGAAGCGCTACCGGGGCGGCACGGCGGGCAAGCTGTGGATCGACGCCGAGGACGACGGCGAGTTCGTACGACTCCACGCCGACCTCGACGGCAACATCGAGTACCCCTTCTGGGTCGGCGACCGCATCGCGTTCCTCTCCGACCACGAGGGCACCGGCGCCCTGTACTCCTCCCTCGCCGACGGCTCCGACCTGCGCCGGCACACCCCCCTTGGGGGCACCTCCCGCTCGAGCGGAGCCGAGAGTGGGGGAGGTTTCTACGCCCGGCACGCCGCCACCGACGGCACCCGCGTCGTCTACTCCAGCGCCGGTGAACTGTGGACGCTGGACGACCTGGAGGCGGCCGAGCCGCGCCGGCTCGACATCCGCGTCGGCGGCACACGCGTGGACCTCCAGACGTACCCGGTCAACGCCGCCCGCTGGTTCGGCTCCGCGTCACCCGACCACACCGCGCGGGGCAGCGCCGTCGCCGTACGCGGCGGCGTGCACTGGATCACCCACCGCTCCGGACCGGCCCGCGCGCTGGCCGCGCAGCCCGGCGTCCGCACCCGGCTGCCGCGCACCTTCCGCGCCGACGGCGAGGAGTGGGTGGTGTGGGTGACGGACGCCGAGGGCGACGACGCCCTGGAGTTCGCGCCCGCCACCGGACTCGCGCCCGGTGCCACCGCGCGCCGCCTCGCCGCCGGACAGCTCGGCCGCGTGCTGGGACTCGCCATGGCCCCCGACGGCAGCCGCGCCGCCGTCGCCTCGCACGACGGCCGCGTCCTGCTCGTCGAGCGGGAGACCGGCGAGGTCCGCGAGGTCGACCGCAGCGAGGACGGCGACGCCTCCGGGCTGGCCTTCTCACCCGACTCCGCCTGGCTCGCCTGGTCCCACCCCGGCCCCAGCCCGCTGCGCCAGCTCAAGCTCGCGGGCACCACCGACCTGTCGGTGAGCGAGGCGACCCCGCTGCGCTTCAAGGACTACTCCCCGGCCTTCACCCTGGACGGCAAGCACCTCGCCTTCCTCTCCACCCGCTCCTTCGACCCGGTCTACGACGAGCACGTCTTCGACCTGGCCTTCGTCGAGGGCGCCCGCCCGTACCTGATCACGCTGGCCGCGACCACCCCGTCGCCCTTCGGCCCGCAGCGCCACGGACGCCCCTTCGAGACCCCCGACCGGGACGAGACCCCCGACAGCGAGGGCACCCCGACCACCCGGATCGACGTCGAGGGCCTCGCCGACCGCATCGTGCCCTTCCCGGTCGAGGCCGCCCGCTACTCCCGGCTGCGCGCCGCCAAGGACGGCGTCCTGTGGCTGCGGCACCCGGTGACCGGCGTCCTCGGCGCCTCCCGCGCCACCCCGGACGCCCCCGACCCGCACACCGAGCTGGAGCGCTACGACCTCGCCCAGCAGCGCGTCGAGCACCTCGCGGCCGACGCCGACCACTTCGAGGTCAGCGGCGACGGCAAGCGGGTGCTGCTGTGGGCCGACGGGCGCCTCAAGGTCGTGCCCAGCGACCGGCGGGCCTCGGGCGACGAGGACAGCGACACCAACATCACCGTCGACCTCAGCCGCGTGCGGCAGACCGTCGACCCGGTCGCCGAGTGGCGGCAGATGTACGACGAGACCGGCCGCGTCATGCGGGACAACTTCTGGCGGCCCGACATGAACGGCGTCGACTGGGACGGCGTCCTCGACCGCTACCGGCCCGTCCTCGACCGCCTCGCCACCCACGACGACCTGGTCGACCTCCTGTGGGAGGTGCACGGCGAACTGGGCACCTCGCACGCCTACGTCACCCCGCGCGGCGGCCACGGCTCCGGCGCCCGGCAGGGCCTGCTCGGCGCCGACCTCTCCCGCCACGAGGACGGCGCCTGGCGCATCGACCGCGTCCTGCCCTCGGAGACCTCCGACCCCGACGCCCGTTCCCCGCTCGCCGCGCCCGGCGTCGCCGTGCGCGCCGGCGACGCGATCGTCGCGGTCGCCGGACAGTCCGTCGACCCGGTCACCGGGCCCGGCCCGCTGCTGGTCGGGACGGCGGGCAAGCCCGTCGAGCTGACCATCTCCCCGGCCGGAGGCGGCGAACCGCGGCACGCCGTCGTCGTCCCCCTCGCCGACGAGGAGCCCCTGCGCTACCACGCCTGGGTCGCCGACCGCCGCGCCTACGTCCACGAGAAGTCCGGCGGCCGGCTCGGCTATCTGCACGTGCCCGACATGGTCGGCGCCGGCTGGGCCCAGCTCCACCGGGACCTGCGCGTCGAGGTGACCCGGGAGGGCCTGGTCGTCGACGTCCGCGAGAACCGCGGCGGCCACACCTCCCAGCTGGTCGTCGAGAAGCTGGCCCGGCGCATCGTCGGCTGGGACCTGCCGCGCGGCATGCGGCCCGCCAGCTACCCGCTGGACGCGCCCCGGGGGCCGGTCGTCGCCGTCGCCAACGAGTTCTCCGGCTCCGACGGCGACATCGTCAACGCCGCGATCAAGGCGCTCGGCATCGGCCCCGTCGTCGGCACCCGCACCTGGGGCGGCGTCATCGGCATCGACAGCCGCTACCGGCTGGTCGACGGGACGCTGATCACCCAGCCCAAGTACGCCTTCTGGCTGGAGGGCCACGGCTGGGGCGTGGAGAACCACGGAGTCGACCCCGACGTCGAGGTCCCCCAACGCCCCCAGGACCACGCGGCGGGCCGCGACCCCCAGCTGGACGAGGCGATCAGGCTGGCACTGGCGGCACTGGAGGAGACCCCGGCGAAGACGCCGCCGAGCCTGCCGTAGCCGTAGCCGTAGCCGTAGCCGCAACCGGCGGGCGAGGGCGGCCCACGGCCCGACCGCCTCACGGCCCGGCGGATACGATGCCGTAGAAGATCACCGGCGTGAGGAGGACCCCATGACGGGGGAACCACAGGACGACTGTCTGTTCTGCAAGATCGTCGCAGGTCAGATCCCCGCGACGATCGTCCGCGAGACCGAGACGACCGTCGCCTTCCGGGACATAAACCCCCAGGCGCCCACCCATGTCCTGGTGATTCCCAAGGCGCACTACCGGGACGCCGCCGCCCTCGCCGCCGGCGCCCCGGAACTCGCCGCGGACGTCCTGCGCGAGACCCAGGCGGTCGCGGACCAGGAGAAGCTGGACAGCTACCGCACCATCTTCAACACCGGCACCGGCGCGGGTCAGACCGTCTGGCACACCCACGCCCACGTCCTCGGCGGCCGCGGCCTCGAATGGCCCCCCGGATAGGCATCCCGTGTCCGTACGCGAACTGGTCGTCCTCGGCACCGCCAGCCAGGTCCCGACCCGGCACCGCAACCACAACGGCTACCTGCTGCGCTGGGACGGCGAGGGCATCCTGTTCGACCCCGGCGAGGGCACACAGCGGCAGATGCTGCGCGCCGGGGTCGCCGCCCACGACCTGAACCGGATCTGCGTCACGCACTTCCACGGTGACCACAGCCTGGGCCTCGCGGGCGTCATCCAGCGGATCAACCTCGACCGGGTCCCGCACGAGGTCACCGCCCACTACCCGCTCTCCGGCAGGCGTTTCTTCGACCGCCTGCGGTACGCCACCGCCTACCGCGAGACGGTCGCCCTGACCGAGGCCCCGGTCGCCACCGACGGCGTCCTCGCCGTCACCCCCGCCTACACCCTCGACGCCCACCGGCTCTCCCACCCCGTCGAGTCCTACGGCTACCGCCTCACCGAGCCCGACGGCCGCCGCATGCTGCCCGAACGCCTCGCCGCGCACGGCATCAAGGGCCCCGACGTCGGCCGCATCCAGCGCGAGGGCTCGCTGAACGGGGTCCCGCTCGACGAGGTCAGCGAGATCCGGCGCGGCCAGCGGTTCGCGTTCGTCATGGACACCCGGCTGTGCGACGGCGTGCACACGCTCGCCGAGGGCTGCGACCTGCTGGTCATCGAGTCCACGTTCCTCGACGAGGACGAGGCGCTCGCCACCGACCACGGCCACCTCACCGCCGGCCAGGCCGCCCGGGCCGCCCGGGACGCGGGCGTACGGCACCTGGTCCTGACCCACTTCAGCCAGCGCTACCCGGACCCCGGGGAGTTCGAGCGGCAGGCCCGGGCGGCCGGCTACGAAGGTGAGCTGACCGTGGCCCACGACCTACTGAGAGTCCCGGTTCCGAAACGCCGGTAAAACGGTCGTACGATTCTCTGATGTCCTTGCCCAAAGCTGAACTGCACCTCCACATCGAAGGCACCCTGGAGCCCGAGCTCGCCTTCGAGTTGGCCGCCCGCAACGGCGTGTCCCTCCCGTACGCGGACACGGACGCGCTGCGCGAGGCGTACCGGTTCGAGGACCTCCAGTCCTTCCTGAACCTGTACTACGAGCTCATGGCCGTCCTGCGCACCGAGCGGGACTTCGAGGACCTGGCGAACGCCTACCTCGCCCGCGCCGCCGCCCAGGGGGTGCGGCACGCGGAGATCTTCTTCGACCCGCAGGCGCACCTCGCCCGGGGCGTGGAGATGGGCACGGTCGTGGAGGGCCTGTGGCGGGCGCTCGGCAGCAGCCGGGAGAACCACGGTGTCTCCACCCGCCTGATCATGTGCTTCCTGCGCGACGAGTCCGCCGAGTCGGCGCTGGCGACCCTCGACGCGGCGAAGCCCCACCTCGACCGCATCACCGGCGTAGGCCTGGACTCGGCCGAGGTCGGCCACCCGCCGGTGAAGTTCCGCGAGGTGTACGAGGCCGCCGCCGCCCTCGGGCTGCGCCGGGTCGCGCACGCGGGCGAGGAGGGGCCGCCGGAGTACGTCACCGAGGCCCTGGACATCTTGGGAGTCGAGCGGATCGACCACGGCCTGCGCTCGGTGGAGGACCCGGCGCTGGTCGAGCGGCTGGTGCGCGAGCGTATCCCGCTGACCGTGTGCCCGCTGTCCAACGTCCGGCTGCGCACGGTCGACACCCTCGCCGACCACCCGCTGCCCGCCATGCTCGACGCGGGCCTGCTCTGCACGGTCAACTCCGACGACCCGGCCTACTTCGGCGGCTACGCGGGCGACAACTTCGACGCCGTACGCCAGTCCCTCGGCCTCACCGAGGAGCGGCTGCGGGAGCTGGCCCGCAACTCCTTCCTCGCCTCCTTCCTGGAGGACGACGAGGAACTGCGGGCCCGTTACCTCGCAGAGGTGGAGGCGTACGAGTTCCCCTCCGCGTGACCCGTCCCGTCCCGTTCCGGACCCCGGTGTGGCCGCGGCCTGCCGGGGTCCCGCCGTGTGGCGCGGGGCCCCGCCGGGTCGCGAGAGGGCCGCGCCGGGTCGCGAGGGGGGGGGCGCGCCATTGACGCCTTCAGTCCGCCTGTCTAACCTCCATCTCTGTACGTGGATGACATCCACATACGCAGACAGGTATGCAGGCAGGTACGCAGACAGGTGCGGAGACAGGGTGAGGGGCGTGGGTCTCGATACCGCCCGCTGACCACGGCCGGACCCGACCCCGTAGGAGCCGCCCCGTGACCCGCGACCTCACCATCGCCGCCGTGCGCCTCACGCCGATCCTGGTGGCCGACCCGCCCCTGCTCAACACGCAGGGCGTCCACCAGCCGTACACCCCCCGCCTGATCGTGGAGGTGGAGACCGCCGACGGGATCACCGGCCTCGGCGAGACGTACGGCGACGCCAAGTACCTCGAACTGGCCCGCCCCTTCGCCGGGAAACTCGTCGGCCGCCAGGTCAGTGACCTGGGCGCCCTGTTCCTCCTCGCCGACGAGGTCGCCGTCGACGCCTCACGGGTCCTGGGACAGGTGGACGTCGGCGGGCTGCGCGGCGTCCAGACCGCCGACAAGCTGCGTCTGTCCGTCGTCTCCGGCTTCGAGGTCGCCTGCCTCGACGCCCTCGGCAAGGCGCTCGGCCTGCCCGTGCACGCGCTGCTGGGCGGCAAGGTGCGCGACACCGTGGAGTACAGCGCGTACCTCTTCTACAAGTGGGCCGACCACCCCGAGGGCGTGGCGAGCGAGAAGGACGACTGGGGCGCCGCCGTCGACCCGGCCGGAGTCGTCGCACAGGCCCGCGCCTTCACCGAGCGGTACGGCTTCACCTCGTTCAAGCTCAAGGGCGGCGTCTTCCCGCCCGAGGAGGAGATCGCCGCCGTCAAGGCCCTCGCCGATGCCTTCCCCGGACACCCCCTGCGTCTCGACCCCAACGGTGCCTGGTCCGTGGAGACCTCGCTGAAGGTGGCCGCGGAACTCGGGGACGTCCTGGAGTACCTGGAGGATCCCGCGCTTGGCACCCCGGCCATGGCCGAGGTCGCCGCGAGGACCGGGGTGCCGCTGGCGACCAACATGTGCGTGACGACGTTCGCGGAGATCCAGGAGGCGTTCACCAAGGGCGCCGTGCAGGTCGTTCTCTCGGACCACCACTACTGGGGCGGGCTGCGCAACACCCAGCAACTCGCCGCCGTCTGCCGCACCTTCGGCGTCGGGGTCTCCATGCACTCCAACACCCACCTGGGCATCAGCCTCGCCGCCATGACCCACGTGGCGGCCACCGTCCCGGACCTCCACCACGCCTGCGACTCCCACTACCCCTGGCAGTCCGAGGACGTGCTCACCGAACGGCTCACCTTCGACGGCGGCGAGATCACGGTCTCCGACGCGCCCGGCCTCGGCGTCGAACTCGACCGCGAACGGCTGGCGTTCCTGCACCAGCGCTGGCTGGACGACGACGGCACGCTCCGGGACCGCGACGACGCGGCGGCGATGCGGGTGGCCGACCCAGGATGGGTGACCCCTTCCGTCCCGCGCTGGTGACCGGCCGTACCGCACCGGGCCGGGCGGCGCCACCGGCCCGGACGCCGCCGCGTTGTCGGTGACGTGGTGCACACTGGCGGGGTCCGCACCATGCCAGGGAGCGCACCGTGACAGCCTCCACCGCGTCCACCGCGTCCACCGCGTCCACCGCGTCCACCGCGTCCACCGCGTCCACCGCGTCCGCCATGCCCGCCATGCCCGTCATGCCCGTCATGCCGGCCGCCGGGAGATCGCACCGCCACGTCCCGGACGAGGCGCCGAACCACCACCCCCAGGTCGATCCCCTCGCCGCCCTGCGCTCGCCCCAGGACCCGCCCTGGGACGTGTATCTGACCGGCACCGTCTTCCTCGACGTCATCTTCACCGGGCTCGACTCCGCCCCGGTGCGCGGCACCGAGTCCTGGGCCCGCGGGATGGGCTCCAGCCCGGGCGGCGTGGCGAACATGGCGACCGCGCTGGCCCGGCTCGGCATGCGCACCTCGCTGGCGGCGGCCTTCGGCGACGACCACTACGGCGACTACTGCTGGGACGCCCTCGCACAGGGCGAGGGCATCGACCTGACCCCCTCGCGCACCGTGCCCGGCTGGCACTCGCCGGTGACGGTCTCGATGGCGTACGAGGGGGAGCGCACCATGGTCTCCCACGGCCACGAGCCGCCGCCGGAGGAACCGTCCCCCGACTGCCCGCCCCGCGCGCGAGCCGCCGTCGCCTCCCTCACACCTGGCGTCCGCGCCCCCTGGATCGCCCAGGCCGCCGCACGCGGCACCCGCGTCTTCGCCGACGTCGGCTGGGACGACACCGGCGCCTGGGACCTGGCCGGGCTGCCCGACCTCGCGCACTGCGAGGCCTTCCTGCCGAACGCGGCGGAGGCCATGCGCTACACGGGCGCCACCTGCCCCCGCGCCGCCGCGCACGCCCTGACCGAGCACGTGCCGCTCGCCGTGGTCACCCTCGGCGCCGACGGCGCGTACGCGGTGGACCGGCGTACGGGGGAGAGCGCCGAGGTCCCGGCCATCGAGGTGGCGGCCCTGGACCCGACCGGCGCCGGGGACGTCTTCGTGGCCGGCTTCGTCACCGGCACCCTGGCCGGCTGGCCGCTGGCCGACCGTCTCGCCTTCGCCGGTCTGACCGCCGCGCTCTCCGTCCAGGAGTTCGGCGGCTCCCTGTCGGCGCCCGGCTGGTGCGAGATCGCCACCTGGTGGCGCAAGGTCCAGTCGGTCCGGGGCCAGGACCCGACGGCCCTGCGCCGCTACGCCTTCCTGGCGGACCTGCTCCCGGACGACCTGCCCGGCTCCTGGCCCCAGCGCCGCGCGGTCCCGACCATCGGCTTCCGCCGCCCGGCCTGAGTGGCCACGCTGCCGAGAAGACCGCCGAGAAGACCGCTGGGGAGACCGCCGGGGCGGCTGCCGGGAAGGATCAGAACCCGAGCCGCCGCAGCTGCTTCGGGTCGCGCTGCCAGTCCTTGGCGACCTTCACGTGCAGGTCCAGGAAGACCGGCGTGCCGAGCAGCGCCTCGATCTGCTTGCGGGACTTGATGCCGACGTCCTTCAGACGCTTGCCCTTGGGGCCGATAATGATGCCCTTCTGGCTGGGGCGCTCGATGTAGACGTTGGCGTGGATGTCCAGGAGCGGCTTGTCGGCGGGGCGGTCCTCGCGCGGGAGCATCTCCTCGACGACCACCGCGATGGAGTGCGGCAGCTCGTCCCGTACGCCTTCCAGCGCGGCCTCCCGGATCAGCTCGGCGACCATCACCTGCTCGGGCTCGTCGGTCAGGTCGCCCTCGGGGTAGAGCGCGGGGCCCTCGGGCAGCAGCGGGGTCAGCAGGTCCGCGAGCAGGTCCACCTGCTGGTTCCCGGTGGCCGACACCGGGACGATCTCCGCCCAGGTGATGCCCAGCTCCTGGCCGAGCTGGTCGATCGCGATCAGCTGCTCGGCCAGGGTCTTGGAGTCCACCAGGTCGGTCTTGGTGACGATCGCGACCTTCGGGGTCTTCTTGATCCCGGCCAGCTCCTTGGCGATGAAGCGGTCACCGGGGCCCAGCTTCTCGTTCGCCGGCAGGCAGAAACCGATGACGTCCACCTCGGCCCACGTCGTCCGCACGACGTCGTTGAGCCGCTCGCCCAGCAGTGTGCGCGGTTTGTGCAGCCCCGGGGTGTCCACCAGGATCAGCTGCGCCTCCGGGCGGTGCACGATGCCCCGCACGGTGTGCCGGGTCGTCTGCGGACGGTTCGAGGTGATCGCCACCTTCTGCCCGACCAGAGCGTTCGTGAGGGTGGACTTGCCCGCGTTGGGGCGGCCCACGAAGCAGGCGAAACCGGCCCTGTGGACAGCTTCGGCCGACTCTTCGGATGACTGGGTACGAACGCTCATGGCGCCCATTGTCCCTGATCCCCGGAGCCCCGCCGTACCACCTCCGCGGTCGGGGCCGACGGCAGGGCGGCGGGGAGCCGGCGTCTAGGCTTCCTCTGCCGCGCGCACCAGCGGCTGTCCGGGAGGAGACACACGTGCAGCGTTCGGTTCACGGTGCCGACCTGGCCCGCGACGCGTCGGTGGTGCTCCGGATCGGCGGCGCGGTGTTCGGCGCGTGCCCGTCCGACCGCCTCCGGTCCCTGTACTACCGCGTGGACGCAGGCGCCAGGGCCGCCTGGCGGCACCTGCGCGGTTCCGCCCCGCACCCAGGCGTGGGCCAGGACGCCCAGCAGGCGAACATCGAGCTGTGGGAGCGGGCGTCGGCACTGCCGCTGCCCGCGGAGTTCCTCACCGGTTACCGGGACCTGGCCACCGCGGCCCTGGTGCGGCTGTACCACGACGAGACCGTCATGTCCCGTGCCGAGACGGCCGCGCGCGCCATCGAGACCGTCGGCTTCCTGGAGGCCGGACGGGAGGGTGCCGCGGGAGCCGTGGACTTCGAACGGTCCTGTCAGGCGTCTTCCGACTCGCTGCTCGAGGGCTGGGCCGAGGATCCGCTGCCGGTGCTACGGCGGCTGCGCCGCCAGACCGACGTGTGGGCCCTCGCCTACCAACGGTTCGCCGGTCCGGGGCATGGGCCCGGTCACGACACGGTGGACTGACCGATTCCGGGAACCGGCCGGCGGTCGGGTCCACCGTGCCGGGCCCGGTAAGTGCCGTCAGCCCGCGCTGACCGTCCCCCGCACCACGCCGTCCGGTCCGGCGACCAACACCGGCGTCTCCGGACCGCCCAGGTCCCGGACCGCCGCCCGGTCCTCGTCCGACGCCGAGTCCGCGCCGGTCACCACCGCCGCCGCCTCCAGCGACGTCGCGCCGGAGGCGACCGCCATCGCCACCGCCGTGCGCAGCGCGCTGAGTTTCAGGGAGTCCAGGGCGACCGTGCCGGCGACGTACGTGCGGCCGGTCTCGTCGCGTACGGCGGCGCCCTCGGGGACGCCGTTGCGGGCCCGGGCCGAGCGGGCCAGGGTGACGATCTTGCGGTCCTCGGGATCGAGGGCGGGAGTCTCGGTCATGAGGTGAGCATACGTAGCACCACGGCCCGCCCGGCCCTCAGGGACGGTCGAGGCGGAGCCGCTCGGCGCGCGGCAGTCCGGCGACGACCAGGTCGTACGAGTCCTCGACCAGCTCCCTGACGACACGGTCCGGGAGCCCGCCGTCCACGGTGACCGTGTTCCAGTGCCGCTTGTTCATGTGCCAGCCGGGGACGATCAGCCCCGGTTGGTCGGCGCGCAGCCGGATCGCGTCGTCCGGGGCGCACTTCAGGTTGACCGTGAGCGGGCGCCCGTCCAGCGAGGACAGCGCGAACATCTTCCCCAGCACCTTGAAGACCGAGGTCTCGGGGCCGAAGGGGAAGTCCTCCACCGCGGCGTTGAAGGACAGACAGAAGTCGCGCAGTTCCCCAGGGGTCATGACGACGAGGCCTCCTTGGCGCGGCTCTCCGCGTCCACCGGCTCCACCAGCACCGTCACGATCTTGTTCCGGCGGCCCGCCGCGGTCTCCGCCGTCAGCCGCAGCTCGCGGCCGTCGGGCAGCTCCACGACCGACGAGGCACCGGGGATCGGCACCCGGCCGAGGGCCTTCGCCAGCAGGCCGCCCACCGTCTCCACGTCCTCGTCGTCGAACTCCTCCAGGCCGTGCAGCTCGCCCAGGTCGCCGATGTCGAGGCGGGCGGTGACCCGGAAGCGGTCCCCGCCCAGTTCCTCGACGGGCGGGAGCTCCCGGTCGTACTCGTCGGTGATCTCGCCGACGATCTCCTCCAGGATGTCCTCGATGGTGACGATGCCGGCCGTGCCGCCGTACTCGTCGATCACGACGGCGACGTGGTTGCGCTCCTTCTGCATCTCGCGCAGCAGGTCACCGGCGTTCTTGGTGTCGGGCACGAAGGACGCCGGCCGCATCGCCGTGGAGACCAGGTCGCTCTCCGCCTCCCGGCTGATGTGCGTCCGGCGGACCAGGTCCTTCAGGTACACGATGCCGACGATGTCGTCCTCGCTGTCCCCGGTGACCGGGATCCGCGAGAAGCCCGAGCGCAGGGCGAGGGTGAGCGCCTGGCGGATGGTCTTGTAGCGCTCGATGACGACGAGGTCGGTCCGCGGGACCATGACCTCCCGCACCAGCGTGTCACCCAGCTCGAACACCGAGTGCACCATGCGGCGCTCCTCGGCCTCGATCAGGGACTCCTTCTCGGCGTAGTCGACCAGCGCCCGCAGTTCCGCCTCGGAGGCGAAGGGGCCGCGGCGGAAGCCCTTGCCCGGGGTGAGGGCGTTGCCGATGAGGATGAGCAGCGACGGGATCGGGCCCATGATCCGGTCCAGCGGCACCAGGACGTACGCCGCCGCCGTCGCGGTGTTCAGCGGGTGCTGGCGTCCGATGGTGCGCGGGGACACCCCGACGGCGACGTACGAGACGAGCACCATGACCGCGATGGCGATCACCAGCGCCTCGCCGGTGCCGTCGAACTGCTTCAGACAGGCGTACGTGACAAGCGCGGCGGCGGCCATCTCGCAGGCCACGCGGACCAGCAGCGCCACGTTGAGATAGCGCGTCGGGTCGGCCGCGACCTGGGCGAGCTTCCCGGCGCCGCGCCGTCCGGACCGTACGGCCTCCTCCGCGCGGAAGGTGGAGACCCTCGCGAGTCCCGCCTCCGCGCACGCGGCGAGCCAGGCGATCACGACCAGGGTGACCGCGCCGGCGATTAGCGGGAGGCTCATGAGACGGTCGGGGCCGGGGACGGGCCGGTCAGGCCCTTCTCCGCACGCCAGCCGTCCACGATGGCGGCCTGCAGACCGAACATCTCGGCCTTCTCGTCCGGCTCCTCGTGGTCGTAGCCGAGCAGGTGCAGCACCCCGTGGACGGTGAGCAGCTGGAGCTCCTCGTCCATGGAGTGCCGCGTCGGCGCCTCGGTGCCCTGTTTGGCGGCGACCTCCGGGCAGAGCACGATGTCGCCGAGCAGCCCCTGCGGCGGCTCCTCCTCGTCCTTGGCCGGCGGACGCAGCTCGTCCATCGGGAAGGACATGACATCCGTCGGACCCGGCAGGTCCATCCACTGGATGTGGAGCTGCTCCATGGCGTCGGTGTCCACGACGATCACCGAGAGCTCGGAGAGCGGGTGGATGCGCATGCGCGCGAGCGCGTAGCGGGCGATGTCGAGGATCGCCTGCTCGTCGACCTCGGTTCCGGACTCGTTGTTGACGTCGATCGACATGGTCGTGCTGGTCTACTTCCCCTTGGTTTTGGCACCGTTTCGCGGTGTACGGCCGCCGTTGTGGCCGCCGTTCTCGGTGCCGTTCCTGCTGTCGTACTGCTCGTACGCGTCGACGATACGGCCCACCAGCTTGTGCCGGACGACGTCCTGGGACGACAGCCGGGAGAAATGGACGTCGTCCAGGCCCTCCAGGATCTCCTGCACCTGCCGCAGACCGGACTTCGTCCCGCCGGGCAGGTCGACCTGCGTCACGTCACCCGTGATCACGATCTTCGACTCGAAGCCGAGGCGGGTCAGGAACATCTTCATCTGCTCGGGGCTGGTGTTCTGCGCCTCGTCCAGGATGATGAACGCGTCGTTGAGCGTGCGGCCGCGCATGTACGCCAGCGGCGCGACCTCGATCGTCCCCGCCGCCATCAGCCGCGGGATCGAGTCCGGGTCGAGCATGTCGTGCAGCGCGTCGTACAGCGGGCGCAGGTACGGGTCGATCTTCTCGTAGAGCGTGCCCGGCAGGAAGCCGAGCCGCTCGCCGGCCTCGACCGCGGGGCGGGTCAGGATGATGCGGTTGACCTGCTTGGACTGCAGGGCCTGCACCGCCTTGGCCATCGCCAGATAGGTCTTGCCGGTGCCCGCGGGGCCGATGCCGAAGACGATGGTGTGCTTGTCGATCGCGTCGACGTACCGCTTCTGGTTCAGCGTCTTGGGGCGGATCGTGCGGCCGCGCGAGGACAGGATGTTCTGCGTGAGCACCTCGGCCGGGGTCTCCTGGCCGTCGCTCTCCCCGTTCTCGCTCGCCTTGAGCATGGCGATCGAGCGTTCCACTGCGTCCTCCGTCATCGGCTGCCCCGTGCGGAGCACCAGCATCATCTCGTCGAACACGCGCTGTATGAGGGCGACGTCATGGGTGTCGCCGACCGCGCTGATCTCGTTTCCCCGGACGTGGATGTCGGCCGCCGGGAAGGCCTTCTCGATCACGCGCAACAGGGAGTCGCCTGATCCCAGCACCGTCACCATGGGGTGCTGGGCGGGGACGGTGAACTGTGCTCTCGCCTGTCCCCGCGCGGGGGTGTGAGCTGAGGGTGTCTGAGTCATGGGCCGGCGCTCTAGGCCTGCACATCCTCCTCTGCGGCGTGCGCCGCGTGACGGGTGTGGTCTGCTGCCTCCAGCGTACGACTCCCCGCCGACAGCGCCGAGACCTTTTATCCGACCGATGCGCACCGCGGGACCGGCCGGCGCCCGCCGTACCGGTCGGACCGGCGTCACGGTACTGGTCGGACCGGCGCTCACCGCCCACTCGCCCGGCCGCTCACGCCTGCCCGCCCGGCACTCACCGCGCGCTCGCCCGGCACTCCCGTCCGCCCTGCCGCTACTCACCGTTGCGCGCGGATCACGTCCCGGAACCAGTCGTACGACGCCTTGGGTGTGCGCCGGTGCGTCTCGAAGTCGACGTGCACCAGCCCGAACCGGCGCGCGTACCCCTCGGCCCACTCGAAGTTGTCCAGCAGCGACCACACGAAGTAGCCGCGCACGTCCACACCCGCCTCCACCGCCCGGTGCATGGCGCGGACGTGTCCGTCGAGGTAGGCGATGCGGTCCCGGTCGTCGAGCCCCTCGTAGGAGCAGCCGTTCTCGGTGATGACGATCGGCGGGAGCCGGTCGCCGTAGCGGTCGCGCAGGCCCGTGAGCAGCTCAGTCAGGCCCTCGGGGACGACGGGCCAGCCGAAGTCGGTCAGCGGCTGCCCCTCGATCTCGCGCACCGAGAAGGGCAGTCCCGCCGGGAGCGTCACACCCGCGGACTCGGTCTCCGTGCCCAGCGGGGCGCCCACCCGGGCCGGCGCGTAGTAGTTCACGCCGTACCAGTCCAGCGGCTCGGCGATGACCTCCAGGTCGGCGTCGGCCCGCCTGGAGCCTCCCGGCATCAGCTCACCGATGCCGTCCGGATACCGCCCGGTCAGCAGGGGGTCGGAGAACAGCCGGTTCAGGAGGAGGTCGTAGAAGTCCGCCGCCTCCCGGTCGGCCGGGTCGTCGGAGGCCGGCCAGGTCGGCCCGTGCGAGTTGGCGATTCCGATGTCCGTGGCGCCGCACGCCCGCAGGGCCCGTACCGCCAGGCCGTGGGCGAGCAGTTGGTGGTGGGCCGCCGGCAGGGCGTCGAACAGCAGCTTCCGGCCGGGGGCGTGCGCGCCGACGGCGTGGCCCAGCAGGGTGTGCTCGGCGGGCTCGTTGAGGGTGATCCACTTGCCGACGCGGTCGCCGAGCCGGTCCGCGACCACCGACACGTACTCGGCGAAACGCGACGCCGTGTCCCGGTCCAGCCAGTCCAGGTCCGCCGGCAGGTCCCAGTGGAAGAGGGTCGGCACCGGTCGGACGCCCGCCGCGCACAACTCGTCGACCAGGCGGTCGTAGAAGCCGAGGCCGCCGGGGGAGTCCACCCGCGGCCAGGAGACCGAGAAGCGGTACGCGTCCACGCCCAGGCCCGCCAGGAGTGCCACGTCCTCGGGGTAGCGGTGGTAGTGGTCGCAGGCCACCGCCGCCGTCGAGCCGTCCTTGATCCGTCCCGGCTCGGACGCGAAGACGTCCCACACGGACGGCTTCCGCAGCCCGGCCGCGCCCTCGATCTGGTGCGCCGAGGTGGACACGCCCCACAGGAAGCCGTCCGGGAACCGGGGTACCGGGTGCGTCACCGTGCCCCGGTCGGCCGCGCTCGGGTCAGTCGCCATGCGCGGATCATCCGCACCCCGGCAGGCGAAGTCAACGCCCCCGCGTGGCAGTGCCGTTACGCACCCTCCTTCAGTACCCGCGAGATCAGCCTCCGCTGTTCGTCCGTCAGCCGGGGGTCGGCGGCGTACACCGTCTGGCCGTCCACGGTGATCTGGTAGCTGAACCCGTCCGGCACTCCGACGGGCCGCGTGGTCCGCCCGTCGGCGACCGCCCGCTCCGCCAGGGCGTGCCACTCGGCCGCGTCGGGGCGTCCCGTGGTGTCGATCTCCGCGTGGCGTTCGATGCCCGCGAAGCCTCCTGTGCGCCTCACCTGAATCCGCATGGGTCCGTGTCTAGTACGGAACTACCGTGTCCGCACCCCGACCTGCTCCCAGGCCTTGCCCACCGCCTCCAGCTCGGCGGCGTCGCCGTAGCGCGCCCGGGCGGCCTGCACCGTCAGTGTCGCGAAGTCCGCGAACGACGCGTCCTGTGTCACCTCGCCCCCGGTCAGCACGTCGTACCAGACCTGCCCGGCCCGCTCCCAGGCGTTTCCGCCGAGCTCGGTGGCGAAGAGGTAGAAGGCGTGGTTGGGGATGCCGGAGTTGATGTGGACGCCGCCGTTGTCGCGGCCGGTGCGCACGTACTCGTCCATCGTCGCGGGCTGCGGGTCCTTGCCGAGGACGTCGTCGTCGTACGCCGTGCCCGGGGCCTTCATGGAACGCAGCGCCACCCCCGTCACGCGCGGGGCGAGCAGCCCGGCGCCGATCAGCCAGTCGGCGTCGGCGGCACTCTGGCCGAGCGAGTACTGCTTGATGAGGGCGCCGAAGACGTCGGCCACCGACTCGTTGAGGGCACCCGGCTGGCCGTAGTAGGTCAGGTTGGCGGTGTGCTGGATCACACCGTGGGTCAGCTCGTGGCCGATCACGTCGAGGGGGATGGTGAAGTCGAGGAAGATCTCCCCGTCCCCGTCGCCGAATACCATCTGCTCGCCGTTCCAGAAGGCGTTGTTGTACTCGCGGTCGTAGTGCACGGTGGCGTCCAGCGGCATCCCGGCGCCGTCGATGGAGTTGCGCCCGTAGACCTTGAGGAAGTGCTCGAAGGTCGCGCCGAGCGCCGCGTAGGCGCGGTTCACGGTGGCGTCCTTGCCGGGCTCCTCGCCCTCGCCGCGCACCTTCTTGCCCGGCAGGTCGGTGCCGTGCCGGGCGTCGAAGATCGTGCGCTGCGGCTTCTCCGGCTCGTCGCCGGCGCGCGGGGCGACGGCGGGGGCGCCGATGACCGTGGTCAGCGAGCGGTGGGTGCGCTCGAAGGCGTCGCGCTGGAGGGTCCGGCGGGCGGGCCCGGAGAGCACGGGGTCCGCCTGCTCGGCGAGCTTGTCGAGGACGTGGGGCGGCACGATGGTGCAGAAGACGGGCTCGAAGCCCCCGGGTGTCGTCATGTTCAGCACCATCGCACTGAGTGACCCCGCTGTCACCCCCCGCAATCACGATCGGTGAAAAGCGACGCCAAGACGCCCCTCGGGACAGCGGTGAGTGGTATACGGCACTTTTTGTCCCGGTTCCCTCCATGGTCCCGCATACTGATACGGACCCGCGTGACCGGCGTGACTCGGCTAGGGTGCTGGGCATCATGCGATTCGGGCTGCTTCTCCTTAGCTGCCGCGGCGAGGGCCTGTAGAAGGCCGACTCCCTCCCCGCGGAGCTTGGTGGTGCCGTCGGCCGTCCTTCCGGAACACGCGGACGTCGCGGACGTGCCGCACACCGCGGACATCACGAGGAGCCCACGCCATCATGGCCAACCGCCAGCAGCCCAGTTCCATGCCGACCGCCAAGTACCGCGGGTACGAGCAGGTCGACATCCCCGACCGCACCTGGCCGAACCGGCGCGTCACCACCGCCCCCCGCTGGCTCTCCACCGACCTGCGCGACGGCAACCAGGCGCTGATCGACCCCATGTCGCCCGCCCGTAAGCGCGCGATGTTCGACCTGCTGGTCAAGATGGGCTACAAGGAGATCGAGGTCGGCTTCCCGGCCTCCGGCCAGACCGACTTCGACTTCGTACGCTCGATCATCGAGGACCCGGACGCCATCCCGGACGACGTGACGATCTCCGTACTGACCCAGGCCCGCGAGGACCTGATCGAGCGCACGGTGGAGTCCCTGAAGGGCGCCCGGCGGGCCACCGTCCACCTGTACAACGCCACCGCCCCGGTCTTCCGCCGCGTCGTCTTCCGCGGCTCGCGCGACGACATCAAGCAGATCGCGGTCGACGGCACGCGCCTGGTCATGGAGTACGCCGAGAAACTGCTGGGCCCCGAGACGCAGTTCGGCTACCAGTACAGCCCCGAGATCTTTACCGACACCGAGCTGGACTTCGCGCTGGAGGTCTGCGAGGCGGTGATGGACACCTACCAGCCCGGTCCCGGCCGCGAGATCATCCTCAACCTGCCCGCCACCGTGGAGCGTTCCACGCCCTCCACGCACGCCGACCGCTTCGAGTGGATGCACCGCAACCTCTCCCGCCGCGAGCACGTGGTGCTGTCCGTCCACCCGCACAACGACCGCGGCACGGCGGTGGCGGCGGCCGAGCTGGCCGTCATGGCCGGCGCCGACCGCGTCGAGGGCTGCCTGTTCGGGCAGGGCGAGCGCACCGGCAACGTCGACCTGGTCACCCTGGGCATGAACCTGTTCTCCCAGGGCGTCGACCCGCAGATCGACTTCTCCGACATCGACGAGATCCGTCGCACGTGGGAGTACTGCAACCAGATGGAGGTCCACCCGCGCCACCCGTACGTGGGCGACCTGGTCTACACGTCCTTCTCCGGCTCCCACCAGGACGCCATCAAGAAGGGCTTCGACGCCATGGAGGCCGACGCGAAGGCCAAGGGCGTCACCGTCGACGACATCGAGTGGGCGGTCCCGTACCTGCCGATCGACCCCAAGGACGTCGGCCGCTCCTACGAGGCGGTCATCCGCGTCAACTCGCAGTCCGGCAAGGGCGGCATCGCCTACGTCCTGAAGAACGACCACAAGCTGGACCTGCCGCGCCGGATGCAGATCGAGTTCTCCAGGCTGATCCAGGCCAAGACGGACGCCGAGGGCGGCGAGATCACGCCGACGGCGATCTGGGACGTCTTCCAGGACGAGTACCTGCCCAACCCGGACAACCCCTGGGGCCGCATCCAGGTCGCCAACGGCCAGACCACGACCGACCGCGACGGCATCGACACCCTCACCGTCGACGCCACGGTCGACGGCGCGGAGACCACCCTGGTCGGCACCGGCAACGGCCCGATCTCGGCGTTCTTCCACGCGCTGCAGGGCGTCGGCATCGACGTACGCCTGCTGGACTACCAGGAGCACACGATGAGCGAGGGCGCCTTGGCGCAGGCCGCGTCCTACATCGAGTGCGCCATCGGCGACAAGGTGCTGTGGGGCATCGGAATCGACGCGAACACCACACGCGCCTCACTGAAGGCGGTCGTCTCCGCCGTCAACCGAGCGGCTCGCTGACCAGCCGAATCGGCGGTTTGAGGCCCCGCTCGCCGGAAAACGGCGGGCGGGGCCCCGTCGTATACCGGCCATCTCCGCGTGCAGGTCACGGAAAGGTCTCCTCCGGGGTACTGACTCCACGTCGGTGATGTGGCTAACATCACGCAAGCGCGACGATGCTGTCGCGCCGTTACGGAGGTGCGACGTGCTGCCTGGACGGGGACGAAACGGCCGAGCTGCCCGGCTGCCGCGCATCCTGGGCACACGCACCGCGTGGACACCCGTCGGCGACGGCGAGTTCTTCTGCCCCGGCTGCGGAGGCGACCGCAACTACCAGCGGCTCACCGGCCGCCGCCGCTTCACCATGCTCGGCGTCCCCGTGCTGCCGCGCGGCGAGTCCGCGCCGACCGTCGAGTGCGCGGCCTGCCGCCGCCACTACGGCACCGACGTCCTCGACCACCCGACCACCACCCGCTTCTCCGCGATGCTCCGCGACGCCGTCCACACCGTCGCCCTCGCGGTCCTGGCCGCGGGCGGCACCTGCTCCCGTACGTCGCTGGAGACGGCGGCCGTCGCGGTGCGCGCGGCCGGGTTCGAGGACTGCGACGAGGACCGGCTGAACGCGCTCGTCGAGGCACTGGAGGCGGACACCGGCCGGGTCCACGGGGAGCCCTGCGTGCCCGGCCTGGCCATAGAACTGCACGAGGCGCTGGACCCGCTGGCCCCGCACCTCGCCACCGTCGGCCGCGAGTCGATCCTCCTCCAGGGCGCCCGCATCGCCCTGGCCGACGGCCCCTACACCCCCGCGGAACGCGACGCCCTGGCCACCGTGGGCGCGGCCCTGACCATCTGCTCGGAGGACGTAACCCGCCTGCTGGCGGCGGCACGCACTCCGTCCTGATGTGGTGCCGAGGCGGCACGGGGCGCGTCACAGCACGAGGCACATCACCTCGCGGTCCCCACCCGGACCGAAGTAGTCCCGGCGCAGCCCCCCGTCGGGCGGTTCCGGACGGAAGCCCAGGGAACGGTAGAACAGGATCGCGGCGTCGTTGGCGGGCTCCACGGTCAGCCGGACCCGTTCGGTCCCGCAGCGGCGCAGCCGCTCCAGAACCTCCAGCATCAGCTCCCGGCCCAGCCCCTGCCTGCGCCGGTCCTCGGCCACGCACAGACCGAGTACCCAGCTGTCCCGGTGGAACGCCGCGGTGGCGGCCAGGACGTAGCCGCGTAGCCGGCCGTCACCGTCGTCGAGGACGAGGAGATGACCGGCGGGACCGGCGTACAGGTCGTGGAGCTGCCGCAGCAGGAACGCCGGATAGGCGACCTCCTGGTAGACCTCCTTGTCGAGCCGCTCCAGTTCGGGCAGGTCGGACTCCCGTGCCGGCCGCAACAGCGGAGGCGGTGATTCCGTTTGAGGTGTCGGCCGGGTGAGGCGCTTCTCGTGGTCCAGGGCGCGCTCAAACGGTTCGGCGGTCATGCCACCCCCAGTCGGGACGTGAGACCTCGACACGGCAGCCGTGGCCGCCGTTCAGATGAATGAGGGAATGAGGCTCCGATGGCTGCTTCTGGCCAGAGCGAGCGTCAAATTCGCCTCTGGTTCACGGACAAGTCCAAGCATGACGGGACTGGTCCAGCGTACGCCTGTGCCCGGGCATGGAGAACTGACGCGTTCCCAGCTGTCTCCGCGCCCGCACCGGGCTTACCGTGCGAGCAACGGAGCCACTTTCTGGTCACCGACGTCCCGAGGGGGCTCGTGCGCCGGGTACACGGTTTTGTCCGACACCGAACGAGAATCGGCAGGGTGATGACGCGGGTCCGGCTGCGCGGTCGCCCGCAAGGTGCGGGTCGCGGAGGCGGTGGCCGGACGGCTCGTCGTGTCCGGCGCGGTCCAGGCCGCGCGAGCGGAGCCCCGATCAGATGGTCCTGTGCACCACGGTCGGCGGCACCGCGGTACCTTCACCCGCGCGGGGTTAGCGAGTATCGTGGGCCAGTTTGAGAGGGCGCGGACAGCCGTGCCGAGCCCGGCGAATGAACCTGCCCTTGCCGGGTAGGCATCCCCCGCACGAACTCGATTTCGGCTCAAGGGGGCGTAGTGGATTCCGCGTTCAGGTCCAAAGGGGCATCTGTGGTGCACGGGGCCGGGTTCCGAATCGCCCCCGTTGTCCTGGCGGGCGCCAAGGCTCCTCAGCGAAATCGTCGCCTCACCCCGAGGCGTCCTCGGGTATGACCGTCCCCGTTGTCGCCCCCTCCGAGGACGGCATCCCGTGGCTCGATCCCCAGCCCGGCGGCGTTGGGGCTTTGGTGACCTGGCGTGAGGCGAACGGCGCATTACGTCTGGCCTCGGCGGGCGCGGACCGTACGGTACGCGTCTGGGACCTGCGGTCTGGCACCCCCCTGGGGTCCCCGTTGATCGGCCACACAGCCTGCGTCGGCGCGCTGACCCAGTGGAGAGACGGTACAGGGGAGCATCGTCTGGCGTCGTCAGGCGAGGACCACACGGTGTGGATCTGGGACCCGGCCCGGGGAACGGCCGTCGTGGGACCCCTGACCGGACACAGTGAATGGGTCATGGGCCTGACGAACTGGACCGCACCGGACGGCGGGGCCCGGATCGCCTCGGCCAGTGCGGATCACACCGTCCGGATCTGGGACGCCCGCAGCGGAGACCCGCTGGGGGATCCGTTGATCGCGAGTTCGGGTGGTCTCTGGGCGGTTGCGGCGCTCGTCCTCCCTGACGGTTCTGTGCGGTTGGCGGCCGGCGGCGACGGCGGCGACGTGCACCTGTGGAATGCCGAAACCGGCGAACCTACGGGCCGGATCCCTCAGTTATGCGCTGCGGGCGTCTACGCACTCAAGGCCTGGCAGACCCCGGATGGCTCGGCCCGGCTCGCGATCGGCGGAGTGGACGGCACGGTAGAGGTCCGGGACGCCGAGGGGCGCTCCGTCTGTGAACCCATGACCGGGCACACGGCCGCCGTACGCTCCTTCGCTGTGTGGGCCGGCCACGACGGCGGGACGCTGCTCGCGTCTGCCGCCGCAGACGGCACTGTTCGTATCTGGAATGCCGAGACCGGCACCGCCGTGGGCGACCCCTCGCCCGGTCATCTCGGTTGGATGCCTGCCGTCGCCGCATGGACCGACGACAGCGGAGACTCCTGTCTGGTCACCGCTGGCGACGGAGGGACGATCCGGCTGTGGGATCCCCGGACGGGCCTCGACGTGATGCAGCCGTTGATCGGCCACGTCGCCGGCCAGTGGGCGCTTACCAGTTGGCAGAGCGCTGATGGGTCCGTACGACTGGCCTCAGCGGGGGATGATGCGATTATCCGCCTCTGGGACCCCGAGTCGGGTACACCCGCCGGACCGCCTCTGACAGGGCACACGGCCGGAATCTGGGCGCTCACGAGTTGGACACGCGCGGATGGTCGATCCCGGCTCGCCTCGGCCGGTGACGACGGTACCGTCCGGGTCTGGGATCCCGACACGGGAGCCGCGTTGTACGAACCGCTGCCGGGACAAGCGGCCTGGCTGCCGGCCCTCGCCTCGTGGCAGGGGGCGAACGGTGCATGGTGCCTGGCCTCGGGCGGAACCGACGGCGTCGTACGTGTCTGGGATCCGGAGACAGGAGCGCTCGTCCGGGAATGGGCGTCCGGCTCACCGTGGGTGTTGGCTCTGGCGGCGTGGACGAATGCCGAAGGATCGCAACGACTGGCTTCGGCTGGGGACGACGGCCACATAAGGATCTGGGACCCGGAGACCGGCGATGCGGTGGGCGCGGAGATGGCCGGTCATACCGCATGGGCGCGAGCACTGGCCGTATGGACCACCGATCAAGGACTGCCCGCACTCGCCTCGGCGGGCTTCGACGCTGTTGTGCGGACTTGGGATCCCGAGACGGGGGCCGCGCTGGGCGGCCCGCTCACAGGGCACGCCGCACGTATTGGGGCCCTGACCAATTGGCAGGACGCAGACGGCGGGATCCGTTTGGCCAGCGGCAGCGACGACGACACCGTCCGGGTGTGGGACCCGCATACACAGACCTCGGCAGGCGAGCCTCTCGTGGGTCACACATCGGGTGTCTGGGCCTTGACGAGTTGGACCACCCCCTCGGGCGGCCAGCGGATCGCGTCCGCCGGGTATGACGGAACCGTAAGATTGTGGAATCCGAGGACGGGAGAAGCGGTCCGGACGATCGAAACCGGACCAGTCACCTTGTGGGGTATGTCGGATGCCCCGGCCCAAACGGACCTGCTCGGCCGTAACGCTCTCGCTCGCGCCCTCGCCCACCAGGCCTTCCGGCCCATCGACCCGTCGAAAGGGGAGGGCGGCCCGAGTGTGATCAGCGTCGAGGGACCCTGGGGTAGCGGGAAAAGTACCCTGATGAGCCTGGTACGCGATCTGGCACCGAGTCCGGCCAGCTCCGGCGCGACCCACCCCCGCAAGCGACCCATGACCGCGCGTGAGGCCGTGCGCCTGATCGGCAAATACGGTCGCCACCGATCTGCACCCGAAACTGACCCCGGTCAAGCCGGCATCGTCACCGCCTGGTTCAACCCCTGGTTCTACCAGTCCGGACAACAGGTCTGGGCGGGACTGGCCGGGGAGATCATTGAGGCAGTGGCACCCGTGCTCTACCCGAGCGAGAGCGAACGCGAGCGCTACTGGTTCACCCGCAATCTGGAGCGTGTCGACCGCTTCGCCCTACGGCGGCTACTGCTCCGGCGCACCGTCTCGCCTCTGCTCGGCGTCGGCATTGTCACCGTGCTGCTGCCCTTTCTCCTCGGCCTTGCCGCATTGAACAGGTCTATGGACCTTTTCAGTACGGATTGGACGGCAGCCGACGTCTCGTTCGTCGTCGCCGTCGTATTCCTGCTCGCGGTGCTGATCCATTCCCTCGTCCGGTACTGCGTTGGTCGTGCCTCCCTCTTCATCCCGGGCGCGATGCTGCGCCTGCCGGTACACGAGGGCGGGGAACCAGATGCTCAGGACAGCCAGGACCAGGCCGCTGACCCGCTTCTCCGCGCTTCGGCGGGGTCGCTGTACCTGTTGCAGCACGACATCGGGCAGTTGCTGGGTGATCTCGCTGACACGGGTAATGAACTCGTGGTGTTCATCGACGACCTGGACCGGTGCCGCAGTGATACCACCGCCGAGGTGTTCGAAGCCGTCAATCTCTTCCTGAACGGCATCGCCACCGGGCACGGATTACGTGCCCGCTTCGTCATCGGTCTCGACCCCTCGGTGGTGGCCGGTCATCTGGACGCCTACACGAGTGCGACCGATACCGATCCAGGCGTCTACGCGCAGGACCCGAGCCCTGGTTGGGCCTTCTTGCGCAAGCTCGTCCAACTGCCTGTCGTGCTACCCCAGGTCTCGGACCAGGGAGTGGCGGGCTTCGTCGAAACCGTGACCCGTCTGCCGTCCGCACATCGGACGTCCCTACCTGTGGACGTTCCGGCGCCACGGAGTCGAACCCACGTCGTGTCCGCTGTGCAGGGCGCGCCCCCGGCGGCACCGGCCACCGTACCCACAGGCGGTTCCAGTCCGGGAAACACACGCAGGTCCGCACCCACCGCGGTCCTCGCTGTACGCACCCTCGAACAACATCCCAGGATCCAGAGTCTCCTGAAAGAACGAATCGCAGGGCTGGAGGAACCGTCGATCCGTGAAGCCAAGCGAATGCTGAACGTCTGGCAGCTCTATGAACGAGCGCTCATGGTGGACGAGCCGCTGGCCCGATCCGAGGCGGCGGTGGAACGCGCCTGTCTGCTGGTGTACGTGGCCGAGATCGTCGTGCGATGGCCCGCGTTGCAGCGCCGGCTGCACCGCCGGGTGGAGGGAGGGCGGGGGCTGGGCGTACTCGCGGCGGCGGCCGAGAACGATCTCTCATGGGCAGAGGGACTGAAAGTACTGGGACTTGACCAGCCCCGTCTGGAGCCCGCGGTAGGAGGGCTCAGGCAGTTGCTGCGCACCCAGGACGGGGAGGCGATCGCGAGACTGGCGAGCCGGGTCTTGTGAGCGGTTTCCCGCAGGTCTCAACCGCGGTCCTTGATCACTCGCCCGATTGCCTGTCTGACTTCTCGGTAGCCCGGGTTCTCGACTGCGAACTCCGCGTCCGTACCCTCTAAAACGGCGCAGACCGTCTGCACGGCGAGCGACGAAGCCCGCAGGTCCGCCGCCGTGGTGTGAAAGCCTGTCTGCGGGAGACACAGGAAGCGCTCGGGCCCCAGGGTCACCAGGTCCTGCCAGGCAGGCGAGCGGCGCAGCCCATCGCTCGCCGCCCGTATCCCGCGATTCCCACTGAGGACCTGAAAGAGGGCGGCCGGATCAACGAGGTCTGGATGCCCGCAGTTGATCAGCAGTGCACCGTCCTTCATCTGCTCCAGATCGGTGCGGCCGATCTCCGGCCGCTCGCCCCGTGCAGGTCCGGGACGATGCAGACTCACTACGTTCGACATTGCCAGTAGCTCCGCCTTCTCGAGATATTGCGCCGAAGTAGCGGATTCGAACTCTGGCTTCCGGCGTGGACCGGAATAGACGACGCGCATGCCAAGACCGGCCGAAGCGATAGTGGCCACACGCGTACCGATACGGCCCGGGCCGATGACACCAAGGGTGAGACCACGCAGTTCCAACGCCGCAGGACCCATGGTTTCGGGCGTGATGAGCCCGTCAACTCCCGGACGAGCCACTGATCCGAGAATTGGTCGTGCCAGAGACAGCATGAGGAGGGTCGTGAATTCGGCCACGGAGTCGGCATTCGCGCCCGGGGTCGCGGAAAAGGCAATGCCGAGTTCCATGGCACGCTGCCAACCCGGCACGAGGCCCCGGTAATCGGAGCCCACGAAGGCCACAGCCTCTAGCAGATCCGCTTCCTCGAAGTGCTCGGCCTCCGGTTCCTCGTAACCGCCGATGACATACCCCGACGCGCCTAGCAGTGCCTGGCGGAGCTCAGCCCCGCTGATCTCGTCCTGCTCAAGTCTGCGTAGGGTGTACCCGCGGGCCTCGACCTCTTGGAGCGCCGAGGGGACGACCAGTGTGGTTCCGGTCACCAATACGATTCTGCCGTCGCTGCTCACACCGTCTCCCCGGGGGTTTTTGCGGAACGTCGGGCGCTGTCCAGGGCGTCCAGGCCCCGGCTGAACAAGTCCTTGTCGCGCAGGAGCGGCACGCGTATCCACTGCGATCCCGGATTGTCTGTGTCGCCGCGATCACGGTCCCAGTAGAAGCGGTCACCTGGCAGCACCTGCACTGACCGGGCTCGGCAGGCATCGATGACAGCGTCCCGGTTTTCCCCCAGGTGCAACCAGGCGACGCTTCGTTGGAATGCGTGCTCATCCGGAAGGTCCAGTGTGAGACTGAAACGTTGTTCCAGATGCCGTTGATTGGCGGCGGCGACAGCGCGAGCACGGGCGGCTTCCCCGTGCGGTCCGTCGTCCTCCAGCAGCGCCGCGAGCATCCGGATGTTGAGCTCCGAGACGTTGAGGAGTACATCGGTGCAGATGGAACCGAGGTCGCGGGCAAGGGCACGGGTAGCTGTGAGCACTCCGACCTTGGTGTCGTGCAAGGGGATGGCCTTGCCGGTGTCATCGACCGTCGTGACGTCGGCTCCGATGTCGTTTGCCATTTCGACGAGGTCCAGCTTCAGCCCTGGATCGAACATCCGGAATGACGCGTCAAGAACGAGAAGTATGTCGTGTCGAGCCGCCCACTCGAAAAGTGCGGATATCTGATCGGGTGACAGTATGGCGCCGGTCGGGTTGTTCGGCGCTACGACGACGAGTGCGCCGAGCTCCAGTGAGTCGAGGAAGCCGGTGTCGCAGTTCGGCAGGATTCGGTCTTCTGGGACGGGTACCAAATCCAGGCCGCTCCTGGCGAAGAGCGCCGGCACACTGTCGAAAGTCGGCGTGAGCATACCGATCGGCCCCTGCACCGACCGCAGGTACTTGGCGATCACATCCAGAGCGATGGAAGCGGAGTAGGTCAGGTAGGAAGAACGAACCGAGTAGGGCTGCCCGGTGTGGCGGGTGAGAGCTTCGCGGAACCAAGTTTCTGCCTCGAAGTAGTCGGACCCGGTATTGGTCAAGAGGTTGTGCGTTACCTCGGATATGCGTCGGACAGAGTCGGAGGACAGGGAGTGACGGGCGTGTGCGTCGGCCAGATTGATGATGCCGGCGGCGAGCGCGGGCCACTCGTGTTCGGTGAGTGAGTAAGTGGATGAGTCTGCCTTCACTGAGCTACCTCGCAGACGATCAGAGAGAACAAACCACGGGGTGAGTAGGTGCCGCACTCCAGGATTCGGATGTCCCGTATGCGACCGTCCAGCGCGTCGGTCAGTCGACGGATCGTCGGGACACGGGAATCGGAGCCGTCGTCGGCCGGCTCGTGCTCAAGTATCACGGTGAGCCGCCGGAGCCTGTGCGCCGCTCGGAGGACGACGGCGGATGCGATCTGGTCGTACGAGGCAAAGATGCCAGGCCCGATGCCGGTGCGAGCGGCCTTCGCCGCTGACAGGGCTAGTTCGGCCTCGGCCCGAAGCCCTGGTGGTACCTGGGGCCGTGGCGAGGAGAGGCCGAACGGCGGAGAGGTGTAGAGCACGGCGTGTCGTGCTTCCTCATGCAGTTCGTCCCATGTCTCCACCTGAGTCGCGTCACCCCACAGCACGCGCGACTTGGCGGACGCGCACGGGCTATCCGCCAGGTCCGCCAGTATTTCGTGGTCCGACACGGGATGTTCGGTGATCGCGCTCATGCGGCGAGTCACTGAAAGGCACGATGCCAGTGGTTGGTCAGGAGTCACCAGTGGAGGCACGGCTCGCGCGTGTCCGGATTCAGCCGTCGACTTGGCGAGACACACGCATGCCAGTAAGGGATCCCATTCGATACCGAAGAAGGGCAAGCCGAGCAGGCGCGCCGCGCAAGCCGAACTTCCGCCGCCGGCAAGGGGATCCACGAACAGGTCGGCCGCCGGGCACAGGTCCCGGACGATACGGGCCGTTGTGCGGACGTTTGACGCGTTCCTGGCCTGAAACCACCGGTCGATCGGTTCACATGGGTCCGGGAGATACTCCGTCAGCTTCCCTGGTGAGCAATATGCCTTCGGTAACGACGTCACAGCTCCACAGCCCTCTCACGAGCCCGGCAATCCGAAGCCTCACCTGAGTGCACTACCCTGCGAGCCCAGCGCATAAGAGCGCGATCAAGCCGGAACGGCGACGGCCCGTTCTCGCACGCCCCCGAACGCGAGCGCAAGGAGATCAGCCACCTATCGGTGTCGGGTAGGTGAGTCCGTGCCTGCTCGTCCGCGCTGGACCCGGTGGCGGACGCCCATGGCGCTGTCCGTCTCGTAACCCCGGTGCCCGACCCGAGAAACGTCTGCGGTCGCCGTTACCGGCTGGCCGTGCTGGTCACCGTTGCTGCGGCAAGTGTCCTGACCAGCGCCCGCCCTTCCGCTCCCGCCCCACCCGGCTGCGCTGGGCGGCGCTGCCCACCGCCACCGGCGAAGGACCCTTGCTCGAGCGGTTCACCCTCGCCGAGGACGAACTGCGCACCGTGCGGCTCCGGGTGCCCGAAGGCACCCTCGGCGCCGACCTCGCCGCGCTCTGCGACGACCTCGCCCTGCACGACTGGCTGCTCACCACCGTCGTCCGCATGCTCGACGGTCTCCGCCTGGGCACGGGAGCCGCAGAGGACGCCACCGCCGTCGTCAGAGCGCTGCGGCCGGCCGTCGACCACCTGCTGCACCTGTGGATGCCCCGGGCCAGGGTGGCCAGGGAACTGGCCCCGCTGTGGGACCCGCTGGAGGAGCGGCCCGGCTTCACCCGGCAGTGGCAGGCACTGGTGCAGCGCATCCGCGACCAGCTCACCCTGCACGCCATCCCCGCACCCCACCGGGAGGTGGAACCGGCCTCCTCACCGCCCGCCGTACTTCCGGGGGAGTAACGGCGGCCCCGCGTCACCCCGGGCAGTAGCCGTCGGCTCGGCCTCGCGCCCGACGTGTCGGCGCCCCGCCACCGGAAGTCTGGAGACGCACAGACCAGACATCCGACCGGAGGGGAGCCCGTCGCATGGGGGCAGCAAGGACACGTGAGGGGACACGCGGGGGACGGCGGCGGGCCGTGCCCTGGCTGGTGCTCGGGTTGTGGATCGCCGTGCTGGCGATCGCCTCGCCGTTCGCGGCGAAACTGTCCGACGTGCAGCGGGACCGGGCCGTCGACTACCTGCCGGCGAGCGCCGACTCGACCCAGGTCGCGAAGATCCAGGACCGGCTGCCGGGTGGCGAGGCCACCGAGATGGTCGTCGTCTACCACCGCGACGCCGGACTGACCGCCGCCGACAAGGCCACCGCCGCCGGCCAGATCGCCGAGATCGCGGGCGCGCACCGGCTGACCGAACGCCCGGCCGGCATCCCGTCCAAGGACGGCAGCACCCTCATGTACCCGGTCGCCTCCACCGAGCCCGGCCAGGACGAGGAGGCCCGCGACGCACTGGTCAACGCCGTACGGGACGTCGCCGAGGGAGGCGACGGGCTGAGCGTCGAGGTCGGTGGCGCGGGCGCCCTCGCCACCGACGCCGGCGAGGTCTACAACTCCCTCGACGGTCCGCTGCTCTACACCACCGCGGCCGTCGTCGCCCTGCTGCTGATCCTCATCTACCGCAGCCCCTTCCTGTGGCTCGTCCCGCTCGCCGTCGCCGGAATCGCCGACTACCTCTCCATGGGCGTCGCCTACGGCCTCAACCAGGGGTTCGGCACCTCGGTCTCCGGCCAGAGCGCCGGCATCATGACCATCCTCGTCTTCGGCGTCGGCACCGACTACGCGCTGCTGCTCGTCTCCCGCTACCGCGAGGAACTGCGCCGTATCGAGCGCCCCTACGACGCCATGGTCGCCGCCCTGCGCGGCTGCGGTCCCGCCGTGCTCGCCTCCTCCGGGACCGTCGCCGCCGGACTGCTCTGCCTGCTCGCCGCCGACCTCAACTCCAGCCGCGGCATGGGCCCGCTCGGCACCGTCGGCGTGCTGTGCGCGCTCGCCGCCATGCTGACCCTGCTGCCCGCGATCCTGGTCCTGCTGGGCCGCCGCGTCTTCTGGCCCCTCGTACCCCGCTACGGCAGCACGCCCAAGGCCCGCAGGTCGCTGTTCACCGCGATGGGCAGCTCCGCCGAACGCCGGCCCCGCACCGTCCTCGTCGGCGGTGCCGTACTCCTGGGCGCACTCGCCCTCGGGTCGCTCAACCTGCCCGGCTCCCTCAAGCAGGAGGACACCTTCACCACCCGGCCCGAGGCGATCGCCGCCATGGAGACACTCGCCGCCGCCTACCCGGAGAGCGGCACCCAGCCCATCACCGTCATCGCCCCCACCGACCGCGCCGACGCCGCGCTCGCCGAGGCCCGCGCCACCCGCGGCGTCGAGAGCGCCGAGACCGGTCGCAGCGGCGGCGGCTGGACCGAACTGACCGTACTGGCCTCCGCCCCGCCCCAGTCGGCGGCCGAGACCGCCACCATCGACGCCCTGCGCGACAAGCTCGACGGCTCCTACGTCGGCGGCCCCAGCGCCCAGCAGATCGACCTGGAGGACACCAACGCCCGGGACACCGTCGTCGTCGTACCGATCGTGCTGCTCTCGGTCCTGCTGATCCTCGCCGCCCTTCTGCGGTCCCTGGTCGCGCCGCTGATCCTGGTCGCCGCCGTCGTCGCCGTGTGGGGCGCGGCCCTCGGCATCGGCGGGCTGGTCTTCGGGCCCCTCTTCGGCTTCGAGGGCACCGACCCGGGCCTGGGCCTGCTGTCCTTCGTCTTCCTGGTGGCACTGGGCGTCGACTACGGCATCTTCCTGATGCACAGGATGCGCGAGGAGTCCCTGCACGGCGCCGAACCCACGCGGGCCGCGCTCACCGCGCTGCGTGCCACGGGCGGGGTCATCGCCTCCGCCGGACTCGTCCTCGCGGCCACCTTCGGGGTGCTCACCAACATGCCGATGGTGCAACTCGTCGAGCTGGGCTTCGTCATCGCGGTCGGTGTCCTCCTCGACACCTTCCTCGTCCGCACCTACCTGGTCACCAGCGCGAGCGTCGTCCTGCGGCGCCGGGTGTGGTGGCCGGGCCGCCTGTCCCGGGCGCCCGAGGGGGAGCCCCTGCCGGCGGCGGAGCGAGAGCCCGCCGGTGTCTGAGGTGCCCGACGACCGGAGTGCGCCCCTCCTCTCCCGGAGGGGCGCGTCCGTCACGGAGGATGGCCGCGTGCAGGCAACGACTCCGGCGGCGTCCCGGCCGTCCCGCCCCGGTGAGCGGATCATGGCCGCGATCAACCGCGACCCGCTCACCGCCCCGCACCGGGACCGCAACGACGCCGTGCTCGCCGTGTTCCTCGCCGCGGCGGCGGCCTGCATCGCGCTGCTCACCGACGAGGGCCGTCGCCCGGACGCGGTGGGCTGGACGCTGCTGCTCGTCGCCCACGTGCCGCTCGTGCGGCGCAGGCACCGTCCCCTGCTGGTGCTCTGCCTGGTGGCCGCTCCGGTCGCCGCCTTCCACGCCCTCGACCACAACCACTCCGCGCCCGGCCCGGCGACCATGACGGCCCTCTACACACTCGCGGCGACCGGCACGGTGCGCCGCACCCTGGTCGCCGGCTCCGCAGTCATCGGCGTGGGGCTGTCCATGAACGCCGTCACCAACCCCGACGGCATGGTCGAGCTGCTCCGGATCACCGGCTGGGTCGTCGCCGTCCTGTTCTGCGGCATCGACGTCCGCTTCTACCGGCACTACGTCGCCTCCATCGTCGAACGCGCCGAGCGCGCCGAACGCACCCGTGAGGAGGAGGCCCGGCGCCGCGTCGCCGAGGAACGCCTGCGCGTCGCCCGGGACCTGCACGACCTGCTCGCGCACAGCATCACCCTCATCGGCGTGCAGACCTCCGTCGCCGCCCACGTCCTGACCGCCGACCCCGAGCGTCTGGACCGGGCCGCCGTCGCCAAGGCCCTCGACGACATCGCCGAGACCTGCCGGAGCGCGCGCGGTGAACTGCGGACCACGCTGGAGGTCCTGCGGGAACGGGACGCGCCCGACGCCCGCGGTCCGCTGCCCGGACTGCACGGCCTGCCCGACCTGGCCGAGGCCGCCCGGCTGGCCGGAGCACGGGTGGACCTGTCGGTACGCGCCGACGACGTCCCGCCCGCGGTCGGCGCCGCCGCCTACCGGATCGTGCAGGAGGCGCTGACCAACGCCGTACGCCACGCGGGCCCGGAACCGTCCGTCCACGTCGAGGTGCACGCCGAGCGGGGTGCCCTGCGCCTGGCCGTGACCGACGACGGCATCGGTCCCGACCCGGACGGCACCCCCGGTTTCGGCCTCGTCGGCATGCGCGAGCGGGCCCGCAGCGTGGGTGGCACACTCGACGCCGGGCCGCGGGGCGGGGGCGCCGGCGGCTTCGAGGTGACGGCCGTGCTGCCGGCATCCGCGGCATCGGCGGCGCCTTCCGTCCCCGCCGCACCCCTGACGACCGTGACCCCGAAGAGAGACGACTGACGGATGACCATACGAGTGCTGCTCGCGGACGACCAGAACCTCGTCCGTGCCGCGTTCGCCCTGCTCGTCGCGTCCGCCCCCGACATGGAGGTCGTCGGCGAGGCGGGCACCGGCCGCCAGGCCGTCGACCTGGCCCGCACGGAACGCGCCGACCTGGTCGTCATGGACATCCGCATGCCCGACCTGGACGGCATCGAGGCGACCCGGCTCATCGCGTCCGACGAGGACCTCGCCGGTGTGAAGGTGCTGGTCCTCACCACCTACGACACCGACGACAACATCGTGGAGGCACTGCGGGCGGGCGCCTCGGGCTTCCTGGTGAAGGACACCAGGCCCGCCGACCTCCTCGACGCCATACGTACCGTGACGGCGGGCGACGCGCTTCTGTCGCCCGGCCCCACGGCACGGCTCATCGAGCGCTTCCTGCGCAGCCCTTCGGCGCCGGTGGCGGACGGCGGCGGCCCCGACTGCCTGTCGGACCGCGAACGCCAGGTGCTCACCCTGGTCGCACGCGGCCTCAACAACACGGAGATCGCCGACTCGCTGGGACTGAGCCCCCTGACCGCGAAGACCCACGTCAGCCGCATCATGGGCAAACTGGGAGCCCGGGACCGGGCGCAACTGGTCATCGTGGGCTACGAGTCGGGAATGGTCACGCCGGGCGCCGGCTACCCGCAATAGGTGTCCGCGCCCGGGCGCTCCCCGGTCGCCAGGAAGCGGGAGACCGTGCGGTCGCCGCAGGCGTTGCCCTCGGCGAGGTAGGCGTCGTGGCCGGTGGAGTCCACGGTGACCATGACCGCGCGCCGGCCGAGCGCCTCCCGCATCTCCAGGGCGCCGCTGAGCGGGGTGTTGACGTCCCGCTCGTTCTGTACGAGCAGGATGTTGGACGGCCCCCGGTCGGTGATCCGCACCGGCGCCTCGCGCGGCGGGTACGGCCAGGCGGCGCACAGCATCGCGTTGCGGGGCATCCCGGCGGTCAGCGGGTACTTGGCGCGGCTCTCGGTGACGTCCTTCTGGTACACGGCGGCCGACTTCGGCCAGGCGACGTCGTTGCACAGGACACCGGCGCCGACCGCGGTGACGTTCTGCAGTACGGCCTCGGGCGGCCCAGCGGGCGCGGGCGGCACGGTGCCCTGCCGCGCGGCCACCATCAGCTTCGCGAGCGTGGGGTAGCGGCTGGGGGACGCGAAGCTGTCCAGCATGGTCTGGCGCAGCACGTTGCCGTTCAGTTCCTCCGGGTTGGCGCCGGGCCACGGGATCGGCTCGCGGTCGAGCCGGGCGGCGAGCCGCAGGAACATCGGCCGCACGTCGGCGGCCTCGCGCGCGATGCGGTCCGGGTTGCCGGGCTTCGACGCCCAGGCGGCGAAGTGCGGGAAGACGTCCTCCACACCCTGTTCGTGCCCGGCGAGCCAGGCACGGTTGACGCGGGTGGGGTCCGGGTCGTCGACGCTGTCCAGCACGACGCGGTCGGTGCGGTGCGGGAAGAGTTGCGCGTACACCGCGCCGACGTACGTCCCGTACGAGACGCCCCACGCGGAGATCCTCCGCTCGCCGAGCGCGGCCCGGAGGCGGTCGATGTCGCGGGCCTCGTTGGCGGTGCTGAGGTGCCGCATCAGCTCGCCGCCGCTGCGGGCGCAGGCGTCGGCCATGCGCCGGGCGGTGACCATGTTCCCGTCCACCGAGCCGTCGGGAGCGGGCCAGGGGCGGAGCTTGGAGGTGGCGAGGTCGCCGTACTCCAGTCCGCAGTCGACGGCGGTGGAGGGGGCGAGGCCGCGGGGGGCGAACCCGATGAGGTCGTGGGTGTCCCGTACCTCCTGCGGCAGCTTCTGCCCCTTCTTCGACGGGTCGTTGAGACTGGAGCCGCCCGGCCCGCCGGCGATGAGGAACAGGGCCCCGCGCCGGGCGTCCGGGTTCTCGGCGGGGATGCGGGAGACGGCGATGTCGATGAGCGGGCCGGCGGGGTCGGCGTAGTCCATGGGGACCTGGAGGGTGGCGCACTGCTGGCGGGGATCGACGGTGCCACCGCCCTCGCAGTCCGTCCAGGTGAGCGGCTTGGACGGACCCGCGGTCGCGGAGGCCGTCGCGGTCACGGGCGCGGTGATGCCGAGGAGGGCGGTGGACACGCCGACGATGGCGGCGTTGCGGATGGTTCGCGTGCGCTGCGTCATACGACGACCCTCGCGGATGCCCAGGACCCTCCCCATCCGGGTAACAGCCTGAGATTCAGGGGGGATTACCCCAGTGCCACCACTCGGGGGCGCCCCTGACTCCCGTCAGTCCGTCGCCGCACGCCGCGCCAACCCGGCGACGAACCCCGTCCAGGCGGTTGGGGCGACGAGGACCACCGAGCCGTCGGCCACCTTGCTGTCCCGGACGGGGACGACACCGGGGACTCCGTCGGCGACCTCGACGCAGTCGCCGCCATTGCCGTCGCTGTGGCTGCTCTTGCGCCAGCGGGCGGCGCCGGGGAAGTCGTACGCGACCTCGACGCACTCCTCGCCGCCGTCGCCGCCGCTGTGGCTGCTCTTGCGCCAGCGGGCGTTGCTCAGGTCGCACTCGTGCATGGTCTGTACTCCTCCGCCACCGACTCGATCAGGGCCAGGGACGCCTCCGCCGAGAGCGCGGCGGCCCTGATGTGATCGTAAGACGCCCGAGTCCGCTTCACCACCACCGGTTCGTCCAGCAGATTTCCGGAAAACGCGCCTTCTGTATAGACCGTTGGTGGGGCGTCCTCGAACTCCATGAGCTTCAGCAGCTTGCCGATGGACGGATGCGCTCCCGCGGCGAACGGCAGTACCTGCACCACCACCTTGCGCCCTCGGACCAGCGACGCGATGTGGTCCAGCTCGCCTGCCATGACTGCCGGGCCACCGACGGGGATGCGCAAGGCCGTCTCGTGCAGCACCGCCCAATACAGGGGGCGTGCGGCGTCTTTGAGGACCCGTGTGCGGTCCATCCGCCCCTTGACCAACTCCTCGATGTACTCGTCGGCGGCCAGTGGACTGCCTGCCAGGAACATCGCCTGCGCGTACTCCCGCGTTTGGAGGAGCCCCGGGACCACCGACGGCGCGTAGTCGCAGATCTCCGTCGCCAGCCGCTCCAGCTCGGCCACATGGGCGAAGTACTCCGTGTACGGCTGCTCCTTGATGAGCTTTTTCCACAGCCGCTCGAAAATACCGTCGGTTTGCAGTACTCCGTCAATCCGCTGCGCCACATCCAGCTGCGGTTTGCGAATTGCCTGTTCGAACTGGCCGATGTACCCGCCGGAGACGAATACGCGCGACCCCAGCTCGACTTGGGTGATTCCGGCGTCCTCTCGCCGGCGTTTTAGTTCAATACCGAAGAACTCCCACGCCGCTTGCCGTGAACCGTTGGCCATGACCAACCCCCCTGCACTGACCAGCACTTGTAGTGCGCGAATTGCTCCCGATTGTAGTCACGGAGAGGCATCCTGGGGACACGAAGAGTGAAACCGTAAAAGGAAGGGGAACACGGTGGAGGCACGGCACGCGGCGCCCTGCGTCGAAGAAGCGGAGGTAACGGTGAAAGAATTGCGCGCAGCGCTCACTGAGGCAGGAATTACTCTGCCCTCACTCGGGCTGGACCCGGTGAGTCTTGCGCGGGAGGCCCCCTGTCCGCTCATCGAATTGGGCCGGTGTTCCGTCGAGACCGCGCGGCGACTCGCGGCGGTGCTGCGATGATGATGCCGCCGGTCGGGTCCTACGCCGTCGACGTCCGCAGCGGACGGGTCGGCGTCGTCATGGGGCACGAGGGGCCGTACGTGCAGATGCGGCCGTACGGCGGGGGCCGGGAGTGGGACGCCGCACCGGGTGACGTACGCCACGCCACCCCGTCCGAGCGGCTCAGCGCGGCGACGGCGTACACCAACGCCCGAAGCCGTGGTGAGGTGCCTTGAAGGCATGCGCGAGAATGGGCGTCATGAGTCTGTTCCGCGACGACGGCATCGTGCTGCGCACCCAGAAGCTGGGTGAGGCGGACCGGATCATCACATTGCTCACGCGCGGTCACGGACGCGTACGCGCCGTGGCCCGCGGGGTGCGGCGGACCAAGTCGAAGTTCGGGGCGCGGCTGGAGCCGTTCTCGCACGTGGACGTGCAGTTCTTCTCGAAGGGGAGCGAGCTGGTCGGGCGCGGGCTGCCGCTGTGCACGCAGAGCGAGACCATCGCGCCGTACGGCGGCGGGATCGTCACCGACTACCCGAGGTACACCGCCGGGACGGCCATGCTGGAGACGGCCGAGCGGTTCACGGACCACGAGGGCGAACCGGCGGTGCAGCAGTACCTGCTGCTGGTCGGCGGGCTGCGGACCCTCGCCCGGGGCGAGCACGCGCCGAACCTGGTGCTGGACGCGTTCCTGCTGCGCTCCCTCGCGGTGAACGGGTACGCCCCGACCTTCGGGGACTGCGCGAAGTGCGGCATGCCGGGACCCAACCGGTTCTTCTCGGTCGGCTCGGGCGGCTCCGTCTGCGCCGACTGCCGGGTGCCCGGCAGCGTCGTACCCTCGCCGCAGGCCCTGGAACTGCTCGGGGCGCTGCTCACGGGAGACTGGGCGACCGCGGACGCGTGCGAGCCGCGCCATGTCAGGGAGGGCAGCGGGCTGGTGTCCGCGTACCTGCACTGGCATCTGGAGCGCGGCCTGCGCTCCCTGCGGTACGTCGAGAAGTCCTAGAAGAACAGACAGTACGAGGAGACGAGAGACACATGGCCGTACGCGGGTTCCTGGGGCGTCAGCGCCGGGAGTACAGGACGCCGGAGCAGCACCCGTCCGGCGCGCGGCCCCCGAACCTCGGCGAGCTGGTGCCGGAGCATGTGGCGATCGTCATGGACGGCAACGGGCGCTGGGCCAAGGAGCGCGGGCTGCCGCGCACCGAGGGGCACAAGGTCGGGGCCGAGCGGGTGGTGGACGTGCTCCAGGGCGCGATCGAGATCGGCGTGGAGAACGTCTCCCTGTACGCCTTCTCCACCGAGAACTGGAAGCGGTCGCCGGACGAGGTGCGCTTCCTGATGAACTTCAACCGGGACTTCATCCGCAAGAGCCGTGACCAGCTCGACGCGCTGGGGATCCGGGTGCGCTGGGTGGGGCGGATGCCCAAGCTGTGGAAGTCGGTGGCCAAGGAGCTCCAGGTCGCCCAGGAGCAGACCAAGGACAACGACCGGCTCACTCTGTACTTCTGCATGAACTACGGCGGGCGCGCGGAGATCGCCGACGCCGCGCAGGCCCTCGCGGAGGACGTGCGGGCCGGGCGGCTCGATCCGTCGAAGGTGAACGAGAAGACGCTCGCGAAGTACCTGTACTACCCGGACATGCCGGACGTGGACCTCTTCCTGCGGCCGAGCGGTGAGCAGCGGACGTCCAACTACCTGCTCTGGCAGAGCGCGTACGCGGAGATGGTGTTCCAGGACGTGCTGTGGCCCGACTTCGACCGCCGGGACCTGTGGCGGGCCTGCCTGGAGTTCGCCTCCCGGGACCGGCGGTTCGGCGGCGCGATCCCGAACGAGGAGCTGCTCGCCATGCAGGGCCGGCCGGATCCTTCCAGCCCGTCCGGGGGCGCCCCCTTGGGGGGAGTCTGAGGACGAGGCCGTTCAGGCCGGCATGAGGGCTCGGGGCGAAGCCCCGGGCCCCACGGCTCAGCCGCCGGAGGCGTTCGCGCAGTCCGCGCAGGTGCCGAAGATCTCCACCGTGTGCGCGACGTTGACGTAGCCGTGCTCGGCGGCGATGGCCTCCGCCCACTTCTCGACCGCGGGGCCCTCGACCTCGACCGCCTTGCCGCAGGCGCGGCAGACCAGGTGGTGGTGATGGTCGTCGGTGGAGCAGCGGCGGTAGACGGACTCGCCCTCGGCGGTGCGCAGGACGTCGACCTCGCCGGCGTCGGCGAGGGACTGCAGGGTGCGGTAGACCGTGGTGAGTCCGACCGAGTCGCCCTTGTGCTTGAGCATGTCGTGGAGCTCCTGCGCGCTGCGGAACTCCTCGACCTCCTGGAGGGCCGCCGACACGGCGGCCCGCTGCCGGGTGGCGCGGCCCTTCACGGGCGGTCCAGCGGTCGTCACCGGTACTCCTCCTCACGTCTGCCGTCTGGGGCTTGCCGGGCCATTGTGCCAGCCCGGCCGCCCGGCAGTCAGACGCCGACCTCGTCGGTGGTCCCCCGGGTGGCCGGAATCTTGCACTCCGCCGGATCGGCGGCGGCCCGCGCCGCGGTGGCCGCCCGCGCGCGTCGCCGGGCCAGCGGCGCCGCCAGCGCGGTGAGCAGGACGAACGCGCCGATGGTGAGCAGCACGATGGTCGCGCCGGGCGGCACGTCCTGGTAGTACGACGTGACCGTGCCGCCGATGGTCACGCTGACGCCGATGGCGACGGCGATCGCGAAGGTGGCGGCGAAGCTGCGGGTGAGCTGCTGGGCCGCGGCCACCGGGACCACCATCAGCGCCGACACCAGCAGCAGCCCGACGACGCGCATCGCGACCGTCACCGTCACCGCCGCCGTGACGGCGGTCAGCAGGTTCAGCGCGCGCACCGGCAGGCCGGTGACCCGGGCGAACTCCTCGTCCTGGCTGACCGCGAACAGCTGGCGGCGCAGGCCGAGGGTGACCAGGACCACGAAGGCGGCCAGGACGCAGATCGCCGTGACGTCGGATTCGGAGACCGTCGACAGGGAGCCGAAGAGGTACGAGTTCAGGTTGGCGTTGGAGCCCGTCGGCGCCAGGTTGATGAACATCACGCCGCCGGCCATGCCGCCGTAGAAGAGCATGGCGAGGGCGATGTCGCCGCGGGTGCGGCCGTACCAGCGGATCAGCTCCATGAGGACCGCGCCGAGCACGGCGACCAGCGTGGCCATCCACACCGGGGACCAGGTGAGCAGGAAGCCGAGGCCGACGCCGGTCATCGCCACGTGGCCGATGCCGTCGCCCATGAGGGCCTGGCGGCGCTGGACCAGGTAGATGCCGACGGCGGGCGCGGTGATGCCGACCAGGACGGCGGCCAGCAGCGCCCGCTGCATGAAGGCGTAGTTCAGTATTTCCATGGGGGCCTACTCAGCTCAGCAGTCCGGTGCGGATCGGTTCGGCGCCGGCCGCCGCGTGCGGGTGTACGTGGTCGTGGCCGGGCAGCGCGTGCTGGCCGACCGCCTTGGGGGGCGGACCGTCGTGCAGGACGCAGCCGTCGCGGAGCACCACGGCCCGGTCGATCAGGGGCTCCAGGGGGCCCAGCTCGTGCAGGACGAGGAGAACGGTGGAACCGGCCGCGACCTGCTCGCGCAGGGTGGCGGCCAGGACCTCCTGGCTGGCCAGGTCGACGCCCGCCATCGGCTCGTCCATGATCAACAGCTCGGGTTCGGAGGCGAGCGCCCGGGCGATCAGTACGCGCTGGTGCTGGCCGCCGGAGAGGGCGTCCACGGAGTCCTTGGCCCGGTCCGCCATGCCGACCAGGTCGATGGCCCTGCGTACGGCCTCGTGGTCGGCCCCGCGCAGGATGCCGAAGCGGGCCCGGGAGAGCCGGCCGGAGGAGACGACCTCGGTCACCGTCGCGGGGACGCCGCCCGCGGCCGTGGTGCGCTGCGGGACGTAGCCCACGCGCGCCCAGTCGCGGAACCGGCGGCGCGGGGTGCCGAACAGTTCGATCTCGCCGTCCGTGACCGGTACCTGGCCGATGACGGTGCGTACGGCCGTGGACTTGCCCGAGCCGTTGGCGCCGAGCAGGGCGACGACCTCGCCGCGGCGCACGGTGAGGTCGATGCCGCGCAGGACGGGGCGTGAGCCGAGCTCGGCGCGGACGCCGCGCAGGGATATGACGGGCTCGTCGACGGGCCTGCTCACGGGCTCGTTCATGCCGCTGCCCTCCGGAGGGTTGATCATTTGGCTCCCAGAGCCGTCTGCAGTGCCTTGAGGTTGGCTTCCATGACCTGGAAGTAGTCGTCGCCGCGGGACTTGTCGGTGATGCCCTCGAGCGGGTCGAGGACGTCCGTCTTGAGGTTCGCGTCCTTGGCGACCGTCTTCGCGGTCTTGTCGCTGACGAGCGTCTCGTAGAAGATCGTGGAGACGCCGTCGGCCTTGGCCATCTTCTCAAGCTCCTTGACCCGGGCGGCGCTGGGCTCGGACTCGGGGCTGAGGCCGCTGATGGCCTCCTCGGTCAGGCCGTAGCGCTCGGCGAGGTAGCCGAAGGCGGCGTGCGTGGTGATGAAGACCTTGGTGTCCGTGTCCTTCAGGCCGGTCTCGAACTTCGTGTTCAGCTCGCCGAGCTTCTTGACCAGGGCCTCGGTGTTCTTCTTGTAGTCGGCGGCGTGGTCGGGGTCGGCCTTCTCGAAGGCCTTGCCGACACCCTCGGCGACCTCGGCGTACTTGACCGGGTCGAGCCAGATGTGGGGGTCCTTGCCGCCGGCCTCGTGGCTGTGGTCGTGGCCGTGCTCTTCCTCGGCGTGCTCTTCCCCCGCGTGCTCTTCCCCGGCGTGCTCTTCCTCGTGGGCGTGCTCGCCCTCGTGGTCGTGGCCGCCGGCCTCGGCTCCGTGCTCCTCCAGGGAGGTCAGCGTGGCCGCGTCGATCTTCGTCTTGACGCCGGACTGGCCGATGGCCTCGTCGACGGCGGGCTGGAGGCCCTTGAGGAAGAGCGCCGCGTCGGTCTCCTCCAGCTGTGCGCGCTGCTTGGTGCTGAGCTCCAGGTCGTGCGGCTCCTGGCCGGGCTCGGTGAGGCTGCTGACGTTGACGTGGTCGCCGCCTATCCGCTCGGCGAGGAAGGCCATGGGGTAGAACGACGCGACGACGTCGAACTTGTCCGTGTTGCCCGCCGCGGCGCTGTCGCCCGAGCAGGCGGAGAGGGTCCCGAGGCCGAGTGCGGCGGCCGCGGTGACTGCTATGCCGGATATGTGGCGTCGTCGTACGTTCATGGCATTCATTTTCAACAAATATGGAAACCGTTGTCAACTATCTACCGGTTCCGTGGGCCGGGGCAGGCGAGGGGCCGGGCGGGGGCCGGGTGGGGAGCCCGGGTGGCCCCCGATTTGGTCGAGGGGCAGTCCACGCCGGTAACCTGAGGCATTCTCTGGAAGCATCTCGCTTCGTCGCCCGTCGTCGTAATGAAGAGAGCACCGTGGCCGCCGACAAGATCGACACCATCGTCAGCCTGAGCAAGCGCCGTGGCTTCGTATTCCCGTGCAGTGAGATCTACGGCGGTCAGCGCGCCGCCTGGGACTACGGGCCGCTGGGTGTCGAGCTCAAGGAGAACCTCAAGCGCCAGTGGTGGCGCTACATGGTCACCTCGCGCGAGGACGTCGTCGGTCTCGACTCGTCCGTGATCCTGGCCCCCGACGTCTGGGTGGCCTCCGGCCACGTCGCCACCTTCACGGACCCGTTGACCGAGTGCACCTCCTGCCACAAGCGGTTCCGCGCGGACCACCTGGAAGAGGCCTACGAGGAGAAGAAGGGCCGCGCCCCGGAGAACGGCCTCGCGGACCTCAACTGCCCCAACTGCGGCAACAAGGGCACCTTCACCGAGCCCAAGCAGTTCTCGGGTCTGCTCTCCACCCACCTCGGCCCGACCCAGGACAGCGGCTCCGTCGCCTACCTGCGGCCCGAGACCGCACAGGGCATCTTCACCAACTTCGCCCAGGTGCAGACCACTTCGCGCCGCAAGCCGCCGTTCGGCATCGCCCAGATGGGCAAGTCCTTCCGCAACGAGATCACGCCCGGCAACTTCATCTTCCGGACCCGCGAGTTCGAGCAGATGGAGATGGAGTTCTTCGTCAAGCCGGGCGAGGACGAGAAGTGGCAGGAGTACTGGATGGAGCAGCGCTGGAACTGGTACACCGGCCTGGGCCTGCGTGAGGAGAACATGCGCTGGTTCGAGCACCCGGCCGAGAAGCTCTCCCACTACTCCAAGCGCACCGCCGACATCGAGTACCGCTTCTCCTTCGGCGGCAGCGAGTGGGGCGAGCTGGAGGGCGTCGCCAACCGGACGGACTACGACCTCTCCTCGCACGCCAAGGCCTCCGGCCAGGACCTCTCCTACTTCGACCAGGAGGCCGGCGAGCGCTGGACGCCGTACGTCATCGAGCCGGCGGCCGGTGTCGGGCGCGCGATGCTCGCCTTCCTGCTCGACGCGTACATCGAGGACGAGGCGCCGAACGCCAAGGGCAAGCTGGAGAAGCGCACGGTGCTGCGCCTCGACCCGCGCCTCGCGCCGGTGAAGGTCGCCGTCCTGCCGCTGTCCCGCAACCCGGAGCTGTCGCCCAAGGCCAAGGGCCTCGCCCAGGCGCTGCGGCAGAACTGGAACATCGACTTCGACGACGCCGGTGCGATCGGGCGCCGCTACCGGCGCCAGGACGAGATCGGTACGCCGTTCTGCGTGACGGTCGACTTCGACACGCTCGAGGACAACGCCGTGACGGTGCGGGAGCGGGACACGATGAAGCAGGAGCGGGTGTCTCTCGACCAGATCGAGGGGTACCTCGCGTCGCGGCTCGTCGGCTGCTGAACGCCTCGTCGCCGTTGAGGTACCGGGGGGCTTCGCCTCCTGGGCCTCGGGGACTGTGCCCGCCCCTCACCCGACTCGGTCGGGTGAGGGGCGGGCATTCGGCGTTTTCGCGGGCCTTGGTTCGCGCTTCAGCGGCCCGGGGGCGGCGCGCGCTCCCGCCCGGAGGCCGTGGCGAGCTCGTGGGGATGAGTGCCCGAAGTGCGGGAACCCGGAGAAATGCGGAAGGTGATGTTCCCAGGGTTTCCACAGCATGCGGTCCCCACGGCATGCACAGGGCGAGGACGAACAGTCATGGCTGAGCAGAAGTCGGCGCAGACGCTCCCGCGGCCGTTGCACGCGGCCGCGTCGGCGCTGCGGAAGGTGCCGGGCGCCGAGACGGTCGGCAAGGCCGCCGAGGGCGCGCTGGACAGGTTGGGAGCGGTGTCGCCGCGTGGGCGGCGGGTGGTCGTGTACACGGGCGCCGGGGTGCTGGGCATCGCCGGACTGGTGGAGTGGCCGGTGGCCGTCACCGGAGCGGCGGTGGCCTGGCTGACGCAGCCACGGCGCAAGGAGTCGCCGGGCGGGGGCGCCACGCGGGTGACGGGTCACGGGGCGAAGGCCTCCGGCGGGGGCGAAGCGGACGGCGGCGGTACGAAGAAGGCAGGTACGGCAGGTACGGAAGGTAGGGCCGGTACCGCCGAGGCGGGTGCGGCCGCGTCGGGTGCGGCGAAGAAGAGCACCGCTGCGGCGAAGAGCACCGCGCGGAGGACCGCCAAGAAGACCGCCGGAACGCAGACCGCCGCCAAGAAGAGCCCGGCGACGAAGAGCCCGGCGACGAAGAGCCCGGCGAAGACGAGCGCGGCCAAGACGAGTGCGGCCAAGACGAGTGCGGCGAAGACGGGCACCGCGAAGTCCGGTCCCGCCGAGAAGAGCACCGCGAAGGCGAGCCCGGCGAACAAGAGCACGGCCAAGACGACCACCGCCAAGAAGGCCACCGCCAGGAAGTCCACGACCGGAACCTCCCGGAGCACGTCCTCTCGCGGCACCTCCGGGACCAAGGCATCCACCAGCCGGCCCACCGGTACCCCCGGCGGCCGGAGCAGGAAGAAGACGGCGGCATCCACCCGGAAGGCGGGCTGAGAGACAACGATGGTCGGTGGACTTCTGACGCGTTCCCAGGACGCCGTCACCGGATTCGTCCTGGCCGGTCCCCGGCTGCTCGCGCGCGGCACCGCACCCGCGGTGGGCGCCGCGGCCGGTGCCGCGGCGGGCACCGCACGGGCCGGTGTGCGCGGCGCGGACTTCGCGGCCCGGGCGGCCCGGGTCGCCCGCGCCGCGCTGCCGGGCGGCACCCGGGACTGGCGGGCCGGACACCGGGCGCACCTCGCGCTCCGGCCGGCCTCGACGGAGAAGGTGCGCCGGGCGGGCGGCACGGAACACGTCGCGCGACGGGTGGCGACCGCCCTGACCGAGCACCCGGACGTGGCACTCGCCTACTGGGACACCGGCCTCGCCCGGCTCGTGGTGACCGCGACCGAGGAAGCGCTCACCGACCGGGTGGTGGACCGGGCCACCGAACTCGCCGAGCGGCACGGACTGACCCGGGCGGAGCAACGCGGACCGGGCGATCCGGTGGAGGAGTTGGCCCACCCCGGAGACCCGGCCTCGGTGCGCGTCGCGGCCACCGCCCTCGGGGCCGACGCCCTGGGCATCGCCGCCGCCGTGACCGGCGCGCGCCTGCGGCTGCCGCCCTCGCCCCGCCTGGTGACGGCCGTGGCGACGCTGCTGCGCGAGAACCCGACCTTCCGCGCCTGGCTGCGCGCACGGCTCGGCGCGCACGGCATGGACGTGGCGCTGGCCGCCGCCAACGCCGCCGTCCACGGCGCCGGCCAGAGCTACACCTCGCTGGTGCTCGACGGGGCGCTGCGCGTCTGCCAGCTGACGGAGGCGGTGACCCGGACGGCGACCTTCGAGGTCGTGCACGACCGGCTCTGCCTCCCGGGCCGGGCCAGTCTGCCCGCCGACCCCGCCCTGCGACCGCCGCTGCGGAGCACCCCCGCCCAGGACTACGCCGCCCACGCCTCGACCGGCAGTGTGGCGGGCGCGGCGGCGACCCTGCTGGTCAAGCACGACGTGGCCGAGGCCGCCGAGGCGGTGCTGGCCGGCTCGCCCAAGGCCGCGCGCTACGGCCCCGCCGCCTTCCACGCCGTACTGAGCGCCGCGCTGTCCCGCACCGGCGTACTCGTACGTGACCCCGAACGGCTGCGGCAGCTGGAGATGGCCGCCACGGTCGTCCTGCATCCCAGCGCGCTGCGGGTGCCGGACGCGGGCGCGGACCCGTGGACCGAGGACGTGCTGGACGCGGCGCGGCGCGCGGGACTGCGCGTGGTGATGGTGGAGGACCCGGCACTGGCCGACTTCACCGGCCTCGCGGACCAAGTGGTGAGCGCGAAGCGGCCGTTGCGGGAGGTCGTGGACGAACTGCGCGCGGAGGGCGCCGTCGTCACCGTCGTACGGCCCCGGCCCGGCGACGACGAGACGGTGACCGCCGGGCTGCTCGGCGGGGACGTGGCCGTCGCGCTGGCCGACGGGGACTGCCCGGTGGCGTGGGGCGCGGACGTGCTCGCGCCGCAAGGGCTCCCCGACGTGTGGCGGCTGCTGCGGGCGGTGCCGGCGGCCCGCGCGATCGGGCACCGGTCGCAGACGCTGGCCCGCTCCGGGGCGGCGCTGTCCGGGCTGCTGGTGGCGGTCGGCGAGGCGCGCGGCAAGGGCGACAGCGGTGGCGGGGGCGTCGGTTCGGCGCTGTCCGGGCTGCGGCACGCGCCGGTCGACGTGAGCGCGGCGGCGGCCCTGCTGTCCGGGACGCGCGCCGCCCTCGGCGTGGCGATGGCCCGCGCCCCGCACCCCCGGGCGCGGGTGGCGTGGCACGCGCTGGACCCGGACGACGTACGGGACCGGCTGGACCACGAGCGCGAGCCCGAGCCGACCGTCGTCGAGCAGGCCATGGGCCGGCTGCACGCGGTCGCCGACCGGGCGGGCCGGGTACGGGCACTGGCCCCCGCGCGCTGGTCGTGGCAACTGGCCCGGGCCGTACGCGGTGAGCTGGACGATCCGCTCACCCCCGTGCTGGCGGTCGGCTCGGCCGCTTCGGCGATCCTCGGCTCGGTCGTGGACGCCCTGCTGGTGGTCGGGGCGCTCGACCTGAACGCGCTGGTCGGCGGGTTCCAGCGACTGCGCGCCGAACGGGCGCTGTCGGGGCTGCTGGCGGAGCAGAAGCAGAAGGCGCGGGTCGCCGAGGAGCCCCCGAGGGAGGGCGCGGACCCCACGCCGGAGCCCACGCGGGACGGCGAGTCGCGGATCATGGACGCGGCCAAGCTGCACCCGGGCCATGTGATCGAGCTGAAGGCGGACGACGTCGTGCCCGCCGACGCCCGGCTGCTGTGGGAGGACGGCCTGGAGGTGGACGAGTCCGCGCTGACCGGTGAGTCGCTGCCGGTGGACAAGTGCGTGGACCCGGCGCCCCGCGCCCCGGTCGCCGAGCGGTTCTGCATGGTCTTCGAGGGCACGACCGTGGTGGCCGGACGGGCCCAGGCCGTCGTCGTCGACACGGGCGACCACACCGAGTCGGCGCGGGCGGTCGCGCTGGCCGCCCGTACGCCCTCGGCGGCCGGAGTGCAGGCCAGGCTTCAGGAACTCACCCGCAAGGCGCTCCCGCTCACCCTGGCCGGCGGGGCCGCCGTGACCGGCCTCTCGCTGCTGCGCGGGGCGCCGATCCGGCAGGCCGTCGCCGGTGGTGTGTCGGTGGCGGTGGCCGCCGTGCCCGAGGGGCTGCCGCTGGTGGCGACGGTGGCGCAACTGGCCGCGGCCCGCCGGCTCAGCCGCCGCGGGGTCCTCGTGCGCACCCCGCGCACGCTGGAGGCGCTGGGCCGCATGGACACCATCTGCTTCGACAAGACGGGCACGCTCACCGAGAACAAGCTGCGGCTGACGCGGGTCGCCGGCGCCGACGGCACGGTCCGCAAGGTGGACGACCCGGACGCCGCCGGCGCCGTACGGATCGCCGCGCGCGCCTGCCCCCGCCTGGACGGCGAGGGCACCCGCCCCACCCACGCCACCGACGAGGCCGTACTGGACGCCGCCGGGGACGACCCGCGGTGGACGCAGGACGAGGGACTGCCCTTCGAGACCTCCCGCGGCTACGCCGCCGCCGTCGGACGGGACGGGGACGGCGCGCCGGTACTGGTCGTCAAGGGCGCCCCGGAGACCGTGCTGCCCGCCTGCGCCGACCTGCCGTCGCACGCCTCGGAGGTGGCGCAGACCCTGGCCCGCGACGGACTGCGCATCATCGCGGTGGCCAGCCGGCCCCTGCGCCGGGGCGAGAAGGCGGCCGACGTACTCGAACAGCAGCCGTCCAAGCTGGAGTTCACCGGAATGCTCGCGCTGGCCGACGTGGCCCGCGAGACGTCCCCAGCGCTGGTGCGCGGGCTGCGCGAGGCGGGCGTACGGCCCGTGGTGCTGACCGGCGACCATCCGCAGACCGCCCACGCCATCGCCGTCGACCTGGGCTGGCCCGAGGACGCGACCGTGGTCACCGGCGACGAACTCGCCGCCGCCGACCGCACGGTCCGCTCCCGCATGCTGCGCGACGCGGACGTCGTGGCCCGGGTGGCGCCCGAGCAGAAACTCCAGGTCGTCGAGTCCCTGCGGGACGCCGGCCGGGTCGTCGGCATGGTCGGCGACGGTGCCAACGACGCCGCCGCCATCCGCGCCGCCGACATCGGCGTCGGCATCAGCGCCCGCGGTTCGGCCGCCGCCCGCAACGCCGCCGACCTGGTCGTCACGGGCGACGACCTGCTGGTCCTGGTGGAGGCGGTCCGGGAGGGCCGGGCGCTGTGGCACAGCGTCGCCGACGCCATCGCCATCCTGATCGGCGGCAACGCGGGCGAGGTCGGCTTCGGCATCCTCGGTACCGTCCTCGGCGGCGCCGCCCCGCTGTCCACCCGGCAGATGCTGCTGGTCAACCTGTTCACCGACCTGTTCCCCGCGATGGCGGTGGCGGTGACGCCCACCGGGGACCCCGAGCAGGAGGAGGCCGACGCGGGCACGCCGCTCGGCACGGCCGTGCTGGGCGAACCCCTGATCCGCCAGATCCGGCACCGGGCGCTGACCACGGCACTCGGCGCGACCGCGGCCTGGCTCTTCGGCCGCTTCACGCCGGGCACGGGTCGCCGCTCGACGACGATGGCCCTGTGCGCCGTGGTCGGCACCCAGCTCGCCCAGACCCTGGCCGACCGCCGCGGCAGCCGCCTGGTCCAGGTCACGTCGTTGGGCTCCGCCGCGGCCCTGGTCGCCCTGGTCCAGACCCCGGGCGCCAGCCAGCTCTTCGGCTGCACCCCGCTGGGCCCGGTGGCCTGGGCGGGCGTGGCCGCGGCGATCGCCCTGGCACTGGCGGGGCAGCGGGCGCTGCCGCAGGTGGAGGAGGCGGTCGTGAAGTACTGGCCGAAGGTGGCGGAGCGGCTGCCGGCGGCGGCGCGGAGCGTTCTGGCGTGAGCGCGGGCCCGGGGCGGGGGTGTGCCGTCTGCGGGCGGGTGAGGGCTGGGCGCGCGGTTCCCCGCGCCCCTGGGGGCGTGTGCCGGGGCCGGTGTATGGACGTGGGGCGAGTCGCGGACAGAGCGTGCTCCGCGTACGGGCGTGTCGTCACGCGCCCGATCGCGCCGCCTCCCGGACCTGTGCCGACTCCAGGCGCTCGGCCGTCCGTTCGGCCGTGCGGCGGGCCCAGGGGCCGTTGGTGACGGCGCCGAGGACCAGGACGGCGAAGCCGCAGGCGGCCAGGATCCACCAGCCGGGGCGGGCGGCGGAGACGAAGGTGTCCCGGTACGACGAGGCGCCCACGCCCGCCGCGAGCACCGCGCCGACCACCGCCACGCCCAGGGTCTGGCCCAGCTGGCGGCTGGTGGAGGCGACGGCGGCGGCGACGCCGGCCTGGGCGCGGGGCATGCCGGAGACGGCGGTGTTGGTGATGGGCGCGTTGACGAAGCCGAAGCCGACGCCGAACAGGACGTAGCCGAGGAAGAGGGTGACGTTCGACGTCTCGGCCTCGAAGGCGGCGAACAGCACCCCGCTCACGGTCAGCGCGCCGCCCGCGATCAGCAGGGGCAGCCGCGGGCCCCGGGTGCCGACCAGCCGCCCGGACAGCGGGGCGCACAGGAAGGTCGGCACGGCCATCGGCAGCATCCACAGCCCGGCGTGCAGGGCGCTCAGCCCGCGCACGTTCTGCAGGTACAGCGTGGACAGGAAGAGGAAGCCGCCCAGCGCGGCGAAGGCGCTGACCGCGATGACGGTGGCCCCGCTGAACGGCGCCGACCGGAAGAAGCGCAGGTCGATGAGGGGTTCGGCGCGGCGGGGTTCGTACAGGAGCAGGCCGAGCAGTGCGGCGAGGGCCAGCACGGCGAAGGGCAGCACCGTCGCGAGCCCGGCGTGCGGCGCCTCGATGATCGCGTACGTCAGTGAGCCGAACAGCACGATCACCATCAGCTGGCCCAGCGGGTCGGGGCGGCGGGCCTTCGGCGCGCGGGACTCGGGGACGAAGCGCAGGGTGAGCAGGAGGGCGGCGAGACCCACCGGCAGGTTGACCCAGAAGATCGAGCGCCAGCCGACCGACTCCACCAGCAGGCCGCCCACCAGCGGACCGGCGGCCATGGATATGCCGACGACCGCGCCCCACACCCCGATCGCGCGGGCGCGCTCGCGAGGGTCGGTGAAGGTGTTGGTGATGATCGACATGGCGACCGGGTTGAGCATGGAGCCGCCCACCGCCTGCATCATCCGGAACACGACCAGCCAGGACAGGTCCGGTGCCAGCGAGCACAGCAGCGAGCCGAGGGTGAAGACCACCAGCCCCGTCATGAAGACCCGCTTGCGGCCGATCCGGTCGGCCGTGGAACCGGCGAGCATCAGCAGCGCGGCCAGCACCAGCGTGTACGCGTCGATCGCCCACTGGAGTCCCGACGTGCTCGCGTCGAAGTCGCGCTGCATGGCGGGCAGGGCGACGTTGAGGATCGTGTTGTCGATGCTCACGATCAGCAGGCTCATGCAGCAGATCGCGAGCACGAGCAGACGGCGGCGGTGGGTGAGCTCCGGCATGGCCGCCATCGTACGCGCGTTTCGATAGTGCGGTTAACTAATGATCCATACATGATCTTCGCTTCCGGGCCGCGACGAGCACCGTCCCGCGTGCGTGACAATGGAGGAATGTCCACGCCCACCACGCCCGCCCCCGAGACCACCACCCGGCCGTTGCGGATCGGCCCGCACACCGTCGCGCCGCCCGTCGTGCTGGCGCCGATGGCCGGGATCACCAACGCGCCCTTCCGCACCCTGTGCAGGGAGTTCAGCGGGGGCAAGGGCCTGTTCGTGAGCGAGATGATCACCACTCGGGCGCTGGTCGAGCGCAACGAGAAGACCATGCAGCTGATCCACTTCGACGCGACCGAGACGCCGCGCTCGATCCAGCTGTACGGCGTCGACCCGGCGACCGTCGGCAAGGCCGTCCGCATGATCGCGGAGGAGGGCCTCGCCGACCACATCGACCTGAACTTCGGCTGCCCCGTGCCCAAGGTGACCCGCAAGGGCGGCGGCTCGGCGATCCCGTACAAGCGGAACCTGCTGCGGGCCATCGTCCGCGAGGCCGTGAGCGGTGCCGGGGACCTGCCGGTCACCATGAAGATGCGCAAGGGCATCGACGACGACCACCTCACCCACCTCGACGCCGGCCGCATCGCCGTCGAGGAGGGCGTGAGCGCCATCGCCCTGCACGGCCGCACCACCGCCCAGCACTACGGCGGCACCGCCGACTGGGACGCCATCGCCCGCCTGAAGGAGCACGTCCCGGAGATCCCCGTCCTCGGCAACGGCGACATCTGGTCCGCCGAGGACGCGCTGCGCATGGTGCGCGAGACCGGCTGCGACGGCGTCGTGGTCGGGCGCGGGTGCCTGGGGCGGCCGTGGCTCTTCGCCGACCTGGTGGCCGCCTTCGAGGGACGTACCGACTCCTTCGTACGGCCCACGCTGCGCGAGGTCGCCGACGTGATGGTCCGGCACGCCACCCTGCTCGGCGAGTGGATCGGCGACGAGGCACGCGGCGTCATCGACTTCCGCAAGCACGTCGCCTGGTACCTGAAGGGCTTCGCGGTCGGCTCCGAGATGCGGGGGCGGCTCGCGATCACCTCCTCCCTGGAGGCGCTGCGCGCCGGCCTCGACGAGCTCGACCTCGACCAGCCCTGGCCCACCGGCGCCGACGGCCCCCGCGGCCGCACCTCCGGCAACAACCGGGTGGTCCTGCCGGACGGCTGGCTGAAGGACCCGTACGACTGCGCGGGCGTCGGCGAGGACGCCGAGCTGGACACCTCGGGCGGCTGATCAGCTCCCCGTGGGGTGCGGCGTGGAGCCGTACGCCGTCAGGAAGCGGTCGCGGAAGGAGCTCATCTTCCACACCGGGGCGTCCTGGGCCGGCTCGAGGCCCTCCGTCCAGTTCCAGTCGTCGATCGCGGCGAGCACCTCCGGGTCCCTGGCGACGACCGAGACGGGCACGTCCCGGCTCGCCCTGTCGCCGCTGACCCGGGCGAGCGGCTGGTGGTCGCCCAGGAAGACCAGGACGGTGTCGTCGGTGCCGTAGCGCTCCAGCCACTGGGTGAGGCTCGTGAGCGAGTACTCGACCGACCTGCCGTACTCCTCCTTGGACCGGGTGGAGTCCGCGATGACGTCGGACGCCTTCACGCCCGACGCCTCGATGCCGTCGAAGACCGAGCCGTCGCCGATCGACTCCCAGTCGACCATCTCCGGGACCGGTGCCCAGGGCTGGTGGCTGGAGGTCAGGATGATCTCCGCCATCAGCGGCCGGTCCCGCTCCCTGCCGTGCTCCAGCCGCTGGAAGGCCTCCAGCGCGTACTGGTCCGGCATGGACGACCAGCTGAACTTCGGACCCTCGTAGCCGACGTCGAAGGCGTCGTAGACCTTGTCGAGCCCGAACCACTCCGCCTCCGGCCAGGCCTTTTGCACACCCGGCATCACGCCGACCGTGTCCCAGTCGCCGGTCTTCCCGAACGCCTTGGTGAGGGTGAGGTGGTCGCCCGCGGTGACGGTGCGGTAGCGCTGCTGGTTGTCGACCCACAGGCCCGACATGAACGTGGAGTGGCCGAGCCAGCTGCTGCCCCCGAACGTCGACGACGTCAGCCAGCCGCTCCGCCCCCGGAAGCCCGCCCCGGCCAGCGCCTTCGTGCCGGTGTCCAGGGCCCGGGCGACACCCGGTGCCATGACCGGGTCCTCGAGGGCGCTGCGGCCGTAGCTCTCGATGAACGTGAAGATCACGTCCTTGCCGCGCAGGTCCGGCACCAACTGCGCGCCGGGCGTGGCGCCGAAGCGGTCCGCCCTCGCCTCCCTCGCGAACGCCGCCTCGTCCCGCAGCGTGTCCACCACCCGGTGCGCCTGCGCCCGAAGCGCCGCGGAGGCGCCGCGGGTGGCGACCGGCACGCCGAAGGTCTGCACGCCCAGCGCCACGCAGGTCATCCACACGGTGGCCGCCATCAGCGCGCCCCGGGCCGCCCGCTCCCGGTGCCCGGCGAGCAGCTCCCCGAGCCGGACCGCCGCCAGCGCCATGAGCACCAGCAGGAGCAGGACACCCACGACCGCGCCCACCGCCGCCCAGGTCGCGGCCGCCCCGCCCATCGAGTCCGCCACGTAGGACTGGGCGTCGTCCAGCAGGCCCCAGTCCAGGACGACGTTGAAGCCCCGGCCCAGGTACTCGGTGAAGCCCATGTCGAGCAGGTTCAGCACGGTCAGCGCGCCCAGGGCGAGGCCGAAGAGCGCCGCCGCCACCAGGCGCGGTACGCGCGGCAGGCAGAGCAACAGCACCGCCGCGATGACCGCCTCCACCGGGATCCGCGCGAACCGGTTCGGCTCAAGGGCGACGAAGGTGTTCGGCAGCAGCAGCGCCGTGAGGAGAAGGGCGGCGGCGAGGGTGGTGGTGGCGCGGCGGACGGCGCGGGCGGTGCGGGGGTACCGGGTGCGCCAGGCGCGCCAGTGGGCGAGGCGGGCCTTGAGGGACGGGAGCACGGCGGGTCCGGGCGGGCCGGGGGCTTCGGGGGCTTCGGGGGTTTTAGGGGCGCCGGTGGCGTCGGCGGGTGCGCCGGGTGCGCCGGGAGTGTCGGGTGTGCCCGGAGTGCCGGTGGTGCCGGTGGTGCCGGTGGTGCCGGTGGTGCCGGTGGTCCGCGACGACCGGCGGAAAGGCGAGATGACAGGCACCCGAAGGTCCTTCCGTACGTGACCCGGTGGACGGCGGGCCCGGCGAGGGGGCCGGACCCGCCGCCCTGTCGTACGTCCGCCGCGCGCGGTGTGTTCACCTCGGGCCGGATCACGTCCGCATGGTGAAATCCGGCGGCCTGTGGCAGCGTGATTCTCGCCACCTCTGATAAGGGCGGTGCTCAGATGAGCGGATCTTGAGCGATTCCACTTCCTCAAGGTGTGGCACTCAGTGCCACGGCTTGATCGTTCATCGATCGAACTCAAACGTAGAGAATAGCGCTCAGAAGAGCGATCGACGGGGACCTCGGGAGCCCGTTCGTTCAAGAAGTGAAAACACAATGCCTCGGTCGCTTGCCAAGCCTTGACTTTCGATCCGCTGGCGGACGAGTGGTTACAGGCGCATGACGCGCAAGTGGACGTACCCAGGAGCCTTTGATCTGGGTACATTCCTCGCCGTCAGGGCAGCCACCGCGTCCTCGAGGAGTCGAGACCCGTGTCGGAAAACAAAGAACCCCAGGTAGCGAACACGGCGAAGTTCGTTTACGACTTCACCGAGGGCAACAAGGACCTCAAGGACCTCCTCGGCGGCAAGGGCGCCAACCTCGCCGAGATGACCAACCTGGGCCTTCCGGTCCCTCCCGGCTTCACCATCACCACCGAGGCCTGCAAGACCTACCTCGACAGTGGCGAGGAGCCGGCGGCACTGCGTGACGAGGTGAGTGCGCACCTCGACGCCCTCGAGGAGAAGATGGGCAAGAAGCTCGGCCAGGCCGACGACCCGCTCCTCGTGTCGGTCCGCTCCGGAGCCAAGTTCTCCATGCCCGGCATGATGGACACGGTCCTCAACATCGGCCTCTCCGACAAGTCCGTGCAGGGCCTGGCCAAGCAGGCCGGCGACGACCGCTTCGCCTGGGACTCCTACCGCCGCCTGATCCAGATGTTCGGCAAGACCGTCCTCGGCGTCGACGGCGACCTCTTCGAGGAGGCGCTGGAGGCGGCGAAGTCGGCCAAGAAGGTCGCGGTCGACACCGAGCTGGAGGCCGCCGACCTCAAGAAGCTGGTCACCAAGTTCAAGAAGATCGTCAAGACCGAGGCCGGCCGGGACTTCCCGCAGGACCCGCGCGAGCAGATGGACCTCGCCATCAAGGCCGTCTTCGACTCCTGGAACGGCGAGCGCGCCAAGCTCTACCGCCGCCAGGAGCGCATCCCGCACGACCTCGGCACCGCCGTCAACGTCTGCTCCATGGTCTTCGGCAACCTGGGCCCCGACTCCGGCACCGGCGTCGCCTTCACCCGCGACCCCGCCTCAGGACACCAGGGCGTCTACGGCGACTACCTGCAGAACGCCCAGGGCGAGGACGTCGTCGCCGGCATCCGCAACACCGTCGCGCTGGCGGAGCTGGAGCAGATCGACAAGAAGTCGTACGACCAGCTGATGCAGATCATGGAGACGCTGGAGAACCACTACCTGGACCTCTGCGACATCGAGTTCACCATCGAGCGCGGCCAGCTGTGGATGCTCCAGACCCGCGTCGGCAAGCGCACCGCGGGCGCGGCCTTCCGCATCGCCACCCAGCTCGTCGACCAGGGCCTGATCGACGAGGCCGAGGCCCTCCAGCGCGTCAACGGCGCCCAGCTCGCGCAGCTGATGTTCCCCCGCTTCGACGACGACGCCAAGGTCGAGAAGGTCGGCCGGGGCATCGCGGCCTCCCCGGGCGCGGCGGTCGGCAAGGCGGTCTTCGACTCGTACACCGCCGTCAAGTGGTCCCGCTCCGGCGAGAAGGTCATCCTGGTCCGCCGGGAGACCAACCCCGACGACCTGGACGGCATGATCGCCGCCGAGGGCATCCTGACCTCGCGCGGCGGCAAGACCTCCCACGCGGCCGTGGTCGCGCGCGGCATGGGCAAGACCTGTGTCTGCGGCGCGGAGGAACTGGAGGTCGACACCAAGCGCCGCCGGATGACCGTGCCAGGCGGACACGTCGTCGAGGAGGGCGACGTGATCTCCATCGACGGCTCCTCCGGCAAGGTCTACCTGGGCGAGGTCCCGGTCGTGCCGTCCCCGGTCGTCGAGTACTTCGAGGGCCGCATGCACGCGGGCGCCGAGGACGCCGACGAACTGGTCGAGGCCGTGCACCGCATCATGGCCTTCGCCGACCGCAAGCGCCGGCTGCGGGTGCGCGCCAACGCCGACAACGCCGAGGACGCGCTGCGCGCCCGCCGCTTCGGCGCCCAGGGCATCGGTCTGTGCCGCACCGAGCACATGTTCCTCGGCGACCGGCGTGAACTGGTGGAGCGGCTGATCCTGGCCGACACCGAGGCCGAGCGCGAGGAGTCCCTTCAGGCGCTGCTCCCGCTCCAGAAGCGGGACTTCGTCGAGCTGTTCGAGGCGATGGACGGCCTGCCGGTCACCATCCGCCTCCTCGACCCGCCGCTGCACGAGTTCCTGCCGGACATCACCGAGCTGTCGGTGCGCGTCGCACTCGCCGAGTCCCGGCAGGAGCCGCACGAGAACGAGCTGCGCCTGCTCCAGGCCGTGCACCGCCTGCACGAGCAGAACCCGATGCTGGGCCTGCGCGGCGTCCGTCTGGGCCTGGTCATCCCCGGTCTGTTCACCATGCAGGTGCGGGCCATCGCCGAGGCGGCGGCCGAGCGCAGGGCGGCCAAGGGCGACCCGCGCGCGGAGGTCATGATTCCGCTGGTCGGCACCGTCCAGGAGCTGGAGATCGTCCGCGACGAGGCCGACCAGGTCATCGCCGAGGTCGAGGCCGCCACGGGTGCGAAGCTCAAGCTGGCGATCGGCACGATGATCGAGCTGCCGCGCGCCGCGCTGACCGCCGGGCAGATCGCCGAGGCCGCGGAGTTCTTCTCCTTCGGCACCAACGACCTGACCCAGACCGTGTGGGGCTTCAGCCGCGACGACGTGGAGGCCAGCTTCTTCACGGCCTACCTGGAGAAGGGCATCTTCGGCGTCTCCCCGTTCGAGACGATCGACCGGGACGGTGTCGGCTCCCTGGTCGCCGCCGCCGCGAAGGCCGGCCGCGCCACCCGCCCCGACCTCAAGCTCGGCGTCTGCGGTGAGCACGGCGGCGACCCGGAGTCGGTGCACTTCTTCCACGAGGTGGGCCTGGACTACGTCTCCTGCTCCCCGTTCCGGATCCCGGTGGCCCGCCTGGAAGCGGGCCGGGCGGCGTCGCGGTCCAAGGGCAGCGACCACCGGTAGCCCCGAGGGGGCCGCAGGCCCCGGAGCCGCCGTCTGTCACCCGACCACCCTCACCGATCGGCGGCGGCTCCGGACCACGGGAAGAGGCGGCACCCTGTGCGGGGGTGCCGCCCTCTCGTGCATCAGCTGCGGAAAATGTCAAGCAAGGTGGCTGACCAGGAAAAATGGCGTTTGCTTGCGTTGGTTGCCGTTGATCCCGCGCGACGCTGTTGTGCCCTCGCTGTGCCCTCTAGTTGAGCCCTGCCGGAAGCGAGCCGTGTTACCCGCTTTGCAGGTTTGTCCGGGTTGGTCAAGGCGTGATCCAGGGTCGTTCAGAGGCGTTCAATGCCGTGCGGACGGCATGCCGATCCGGCTGAGTGAACGGTTCTGAACCACCGCGTACGGCTACGAATGAGAAGAAAATGAGACGGCCCTACCGGGCTGGAGATGCTCAGGAGACCTGCCGCGCAGCTCGAATGGATCGCTCGGCAGGCTCCCAGTCCCGGATCTCGTGGCCTGTGTGACCAAGATTGGAGCTTGACGTTCCGCTGTGGCCGTTGGCTGGACAGACGGTCCTTAACTCCACCACCGTTCGACTGGCCATGGAGGCGGAACGGTATTGGCCCACCTCGTGGGATGGAAGGTCCGAAAGACCAACCGGTTCTCATCACCCTCCACGGGATAGGGTCCTTCACGCATGAACGGTGGGGCAGGGGACGGAACGGGCATTTTTTCCGTCACATGTCGAGAGGGCCTCTCAAAAGCCCATCGCGACGTAGATGCCACGATTTCACGGTTAATCTCTGCGGTTTCGATTCCGTCTAGCTGCAAGGGCCCCCGGGGTCTCACATGAGGGAGGAACATGGCGAGCAGTGTAGAGGGCCCTAGGGGGAATATTATGGCTCCGGCTGTAGCAACACCTGCCCTCTCTCTTCGGCTTCTTGGTGGCCCGCCTATCATGATCACGGGTTCATCACAGGTGACCAATATGGGTTTGGTTTCGAAGGTATACCAATTACGGGCGAAAAGGTGTTCAGCCATTGCAGCCGCCGCAGATCCTGATTGGGCGACGATCGACGGATCCTGCGGTTCAAAAAATACGTCCCCATTTACAATCTCCTGGAGCTGCGCGTAGGCGGTTTCTACGTCTTCAGCAGTTGACGGCATGCCCGCGTCTATCAACATCTCGCGCACGCCGTCCGGAGATACCCCCTCGTACCTCAGCTGGAAATAGTCCCGCACCATCAACCGGTTTGCCACTCTGAAGGAATGACCGCGCGTTATTTGGAGAGCCAGAAAGAAGGAGAACTGTGCTCGTTGCGGGGGTGATAGTGCTTCCGGACCTTGCTTCGTCAAAACATCTACAATCCCCACTGAAAGCCCTTCGATTTCTCCGAGCATTTTCTCAAAAAGCAACGGGGGGATTACGTCTGCGTCTACATCCGGAGATTCCAGGCGGTAGTAGTCCGTTTCACGGGCCGCTTTCTCAGGCGGAGAGAGATGACTCTTCCCCTTGTCGATGTGCGTTACTCGAATCTTTCCGTTCTCTGCCCAGCGTCGCAGGTAAGAGGCTGGTACGAGGTGATGCTTCCTTGGTGCCGATCCGCCGACATCATCCCGTCGGGCACTTTCAAGCAGAGCCAAGAATTCGCGCGGCTCACGCCTCTTCTTACGCTTGGTCACGGCAAGTAACCTAGCATCTTACCCGCTCGGATGCTTGAGGTTTACTGAAGTAGGTTTTCTGTAGACGCTTCCAATTCAGGGGCCGAGGTACCCGCCGCTTCGGCTGCATCTGCGTCGCGTCGCCTGGCATGCCATTCGTAGGCTCGAACCCGATCCCAAAAAATGTGATGCAGCAAGGCGGTGAAGGTCTCTATGATAGAGCGGTGTGTGATGCGGGTGCAGAGCCGCAGAAGTTGACGCAGAGGGGGGACACGTGCCTGTCAGAGACCAAGCGCTGTGGAGTCTCGCCGAGCCGGCCATTCGGGATGCCCTGGAAAAGATGTCTAGGGTAGTGGCGGAAGACAAGAAGATCGATAGCTATGACTCTTACCCTGTCGTGGAGATGAAGGAAGGGGAGATATTTCCAGCGTTCAAGACTCAATATCACGTACCGGACTTTCGAAAGGTTTTTGGATGGGGAAGCGGATTCCAGTCAAGGCCATTCACCTATGAAGGAATCCAGGGTTTCGCGGAACTTGTCTCATATGTCAAAACCCAGGCCGATTACGCATCCTTTCTTGGGGTCGGGCGTACCGAGTCGAGTGATCTCTTGGCGGAAATGGCCGAATTTGGGGCTAGGGGCCTAATTCTTGAAGTAGCCGCGCGGCATGCCGACGCTCGCGGGTTTGAATGGGATGAAGAATATGCTCTTTCTAGATACTTGGAGGTGGAGACATGGTGGCGCGGGGGAAAGCTCCCTGTTGACATTTTTGTGCCAATCGTAAATGTTTCGTTTGAGGATGATCAACTTCAGTTGTCTGATTCGGTGAGCATCGAACGAATCACTGACGAGCAGCATCAAGCAAGGGTCATCGGATTGAAGCCCTATGAGCGGGATGATTGGCTTGTTAGGGCGTATACCCATGCTGTAGTGATTCGGAATTCTGCTTCTGTCGAGTGGCCATTCTTGATGGGGCGAGAGCAATGGAATGTATTTCCATACGATCAAGTTGATCGCGTGGTCCACGCAGTTTCGATCCTTGTTTCTGAACCCACAGGATACGATCAAGTTTGTTTTATTCCAGATGGGTGGTCTCACGGGTATCGGCGAACGCTCCCTATGGTCACGCATGCCTTTTCTGCGGAGCGCTATGATCGGCAAATTTCGCGAGGTAAATTCTCGCCTACGGAAACTTTGTCATCGGAACAGGGGAGTCGGGTCGCAGACTTTTACAGTGCTCTAGAGGTTGCTCATCCTCAAGTTTCACTCGCTGCGCGTCGGCTTCAACTTGCTAGTCTTCGTGAAGATGAACTAGACGAGATAGTTGACCTGTGTGTCGGGATAGAGGCGCTCCTAGGCGGAACGACCGCTGGAGATACAACATACAAGCTTGGGATTCGGGGAGCCGCTGTCTTGACGCGGGCCAAATATCAGAGATCGGAAATGGTGGCCCAGCTGATCAAGAAAGTCTACGCCTATAGATCAAACATCGTGCATGGGCAAGTGAAGTACGAGAAGAAACGGATCGTGTCACTTGATGGGAAGCAATTTCTAGCGACTGACATTGCGGGAATTCTTCTGAGGGAGATTCTGGCAGTCATGTTGCGCGAACCGGACCTCATCTCAAAAATCGATAATGACCGGGTAATTTTCGAACTATTGGACAGTCGGGGGCCAGTGGCGAGCGAAGGCTGTTAGTGAAGCGAGCTGCTTGTATCAAGCGACCCTCGGAGGGATTTCAGTTGCCGCACCTGACGTGGGAAACTGGACCCGACAGAGGCGCCGCTGGAGGACGCCGTCAGGTTCGGGGAGGGGGCGGTCGAGTGCCGCAGGGTAGTCCGCGAGGTACGTACCTGATCGTTGCAGAGTCGCTGCGAAGCAAGATCCAGGCGGAGCGGGGCATCGAGACCTTGCCGTCAGAGGCTGACCTGATGGACTCGCACAGCGTCTCCCGGAACACGATCCGCCGCGCACTCAAGGTTCTCGAAGCTGACGGGGTTGTCGAGTCTGCCCCCGGGATCGGGTGGCGCGTGGTCCGAGGGGGTGACCGGCGGTCGCTCGTGGAGCGCATGACGGACGTGATCAGAGAGGACTCACTCTCAGTAGGAGACACGTACCCGTCTGAAGCGAAGCTGTGTGAGCGGTTCGGAGCGTCCCGGACCGCCGTGCGCCGTGTTCTTGCTCAGATGGAGGGAAACGGCTTGCTCGCCACTGTGCATGGCAAGGGCCGGACGGTGCGCGCCCTCCCGACTGCCACCGCGCGGCCGTAGTCTTGGCCGCCATGGGACTGACTGAGTGGGCGTACACACTCTCTGAATCGTTGCTTTCCGATCCGCTTCCGCGCCGGTGGGCGCACTCACTCGGGGTCGCCAAGCGCGCTCGCTCCCTGAGCCCGATCCTGGGGGGTGACGCGGAACTGTTGGAAGCGGCGGCCGTGCTGCATGACATCGGCTACTCGCCGGCCATTGCTGCCACGGGCTTCCACCCCTTGGACGGCGCGCGGTTCCTCAGGGAGCAGGAAGGCGCGGACGAACGGGTTGTTCTTCTCGTGGCACATCACTCCTGCGCCTTGCTGGAAGCGGAGGAGCGCGGACTTCGTCAGGAACTTGAGGGCGAGTTCGAGCTAGAGCGTCCCGACCTGGTCGACGCCTTGCTGTACTGCGACATGACGACGACGCCGGACGGGACACAGACGACGCCGTCTGAGCGGCTGGATGAGATCGTGCAGCGATACGGCCCGGACACGATCGTCGGGCGGTTCATCCAGCGTGCGGCCCCCGAGATCCATGCGGCATCGAAGCGCGTCTGCGACCGGATGGCGGACGCGTCTGTTGGCGGTCAGCCGATGTAGGGCTCTCGCCGCGCGTCATCGAGACCGTGCCGGATGCGCAGCATCATCGAAGGGTGGATGTCCAACCCGTCTAGGTCCGCCGGATCAATCCAGCGGACCTCTTTCGATTCGCTGCTTGTGCGCAGGGAGCCGCCGACCACATGGACCCGGAAGCAGATGGAGAACTGCTGCCGGACCTCGCCGTCGTCGTACGCCAACACGTGCTGAGGGTCGGTGTAGAGCCCCACGATGTTGTCGACCTCAACATCAATGCCGGTCTCTTCCCGGACCTCACGAACAACGGTGTCCGCGATGCGTTCGCCGATGTCGTGGCCGCCACCGGGCAGGGCCCAAAGGTCGTTGTCCGTCTTGTGGATGAGCAACAGGCGTCCCGCATCGTCGCGGACCACCGCCGTCACCGAGGGGACCACCGAGTTGGCCTTTGGGGCGTTCGGGTCGCGGAAGTAGTCGATCCGGCTCATCAGTGCGTGCCTTCCCAATCGGCGGGGGAGGAGATCGGGCGGGCCGACTCCCACACCTTCTCAACACTCTCAGCGTAGGCGTCGAAGAGTTCACCGCCCGGAACGCGGCGCAGGTGCAGCACGGGGGCCATGTAGGCGCCGACCCCGTAGAGGTGGCCGTTCGCCAGCATCTCGTCATCGGCCCGGTAGATCGAGTTGTAGAGCGTGGTGCCGTGCAAGCGGAACTCGACACCGGGGAGACCGAAGAGCGGGCCGTAGTTGATGAGGGCGTTTCGAATCTTGCCCGCCATTGCCGCGCCGATCCCTTCGTCCTCGCCGCGAACGGCTACGGCCGGCGACGTGGGCTCTCCCAGAATGAGACGGATGGGTACTCCGTCGGCCGCCTTCTCCTTCACGATGCGGTGAAACGTCGCATCCTCGGTGAGCCAGAACCCCGAGTACACCAGTAGATCAAACTGCCGGGTTGCCTTGGAGTACAGGTTCGTCCAAAGAGTCTGCATCACTACGGACCGATGCGGATACAGCCTGACCAACTCGGCGTTGCCCGTGGCAGTCACTTCGGCCGACGTCCGTTCGTCCGGCCAGAGGTACGAGACTTCGCACTTCAGAAGTGAGGCGGTCGCGTACTGGAAGCGGCGGTACGGCTTGCGCTCCGGGTCGTTGATCCAGCGCTCTACCGTTTTGGCCGACACCCCGAGACGTTCGGCGACCTCATCAAGGGTCAGGCCCAAGTCGACTATTGCGCCTCGCAGTCGCTCGTTCGCCACATCCAACCTCCGTTCCCCAGGGACGACTTGGTACGACTTCACGCTAGCCAAGAACGACCTGAGTCGTACAGGTGCGAAGTCGAGCGTCGCCGTCCCTGACGCCAGTCTGTAGGTACATCGAGCGCGAGGGGCGCGAACCAAACAGTCGAAGGGCTTGACGGGGCGAACCTCTCTCTGCAAGATGAGGAACACGTAATACATGTTCCTCTCGGTCGGATCGCTTCGACGTCCCGATCGAGTGCACGACAAGGGGCCCGGGACAGAGCGGGCCGAGGGACCCGGACCCCTGGTCAACCGGAGGGCTTAGACCGAAAGGTCACGTCTCCATACGCCTCAAACGGGAGCCCGTGTTCCCGAAGGAGACAGCGCACCACCTCGCATCACAGCCCCGTTGCTTCGCGGGGCGGTCGCACTCCCGGACAGGACGGCCGACCGCCCCGCGCCCCATCCCGACGTTCCAAGGAGAGATCCACCATGCGTATGCGCACATTCGTCGCCGGCCAGGAAGCGCACGGCGACTTCGAGTTCGCCGAACTGGCGCTCGGTATCGACGTCGACCTGTTCCGGGGCCCGCTGGAGTCCGAGACGGACGGCGAGCGGGCGGCCCGTGAGGACGCGGCCCGTGACGTCCTCGCCGATCTGCGGGCGGAGGCGGAGGCCGGCGACGAGGTCGCCGGTTGGGACGCTCTGTACGCCGACGCGCTGACCCGTACGGTGCCGTTCCTGCGTGCCGCTCGCGACCACCGGGCGGGAACGGGGGAAGCGGCATGAGCCAGACCCGCAAGCCGCTGAGCAAGGTGCAGATCGGTGTTCTGACGGCCGCGTTCGTGCCCATGCTCGCCACGGGCGTGGTCGGCGGCATCGGCACCTACAGCAACATCGGTCACGCCTACGGCACGGGGACCGCGCTCGGTGCCCTCGGTGCCGGTGAGGGCGCCACGGCCGTGCTCGCCCTGGTCCTGCTGGGACTGACCATGCTGGGGCAGTCCTCGCCGCGTGTCGTGCGGATCGGACTGTGGGCCCTGCCGGCCGCCGCCGCCGTCATGGGCGCCATGGCCGCGCCCGACCCGGGCCGCACCGTCGTCTACGCGCTGACCCCGATGGGCATGTCCGTCTCGGCCGAGGGCATGGCGTTCCTCGCACGTCGGATCGTCGTGCACACCGACGGCCGGGACGCGGAGAACGAGCGGCGCACCGCCGACATCGTGCAGGCCCTCGCCTACCACCGCGCCCGTGCCGCGCACCACCCGGTGAGCCGGGTGCGCAAGCGGTCCGATCGGGCGTCGTGGCGTCTGGCGCGCAAGGCCGGGGTCGGGGACGCGGCGCTCGGATCGAGGCTGTTGGACGTGCAGCGCGACCGGATCACCGACGGCGCGGACGCGGCCCTCGCCGCGATGTTCGGCACCACCACCCCGTCTCCCGCCTCGATCGCAAATGCGGAGGAATCGGCCGGATGTAGTCGAGAACGGTCTACCTCTGACCTGCCGGTATCGGCACCGGCCACGGTCACCCTGACGCGGCTTTCGGTGCCCGATCCGGCGCCGGTCGACCTCGGCAAGTCGAGCGGCGGCATCAAGCCGACTCCCGCCGTCGCACCCACGGCGAAGCCGGTCCCGATCGCCCCGACACCCGCCCGATCGGTGCCGGCCGCCTCGACCTCGCCGCGTCGGGCGACGGGCCGCGTCCCGGTCGCCGCCAAGTCGACCCGCACCCGCCGCACCCCGGAACAGCTCATGGCGGAAGCGCGCAAGGCGACGGCCGGATGGACGGACGCCGAGGTGACCGGGGAGGGCATCCGCCGGGCCCTGCGCACCTCGCCCGCCAACGCCCGCAAGCTGCGTGACGCCCTGCTCGCCGAACGCGCCACCACGGCGGTGACGCCGTGAACACCGTCACCGCGCTCTTACCTGCCCTGCCGCCCGTCCTCGCATGGGCGGTACACGCCCGGTGGTTGCACGCACGGCTGACCACGGCCCGCCGTGACCCGCTCACCGGGTTGTGGACGCGGGATGCGTTCACCCGGCGGGCCCGCCGTCTGCTGCGCGACCCGCGCGCCGTGGTCGTGCTCGCGGACGTCGACCACTTCAAGCAGGTCAACGACACCCATGGCCACGCGGCCGGTGACGTGCTGCTCGCCACGGTCGCCGCCCGCCTCGCCCACGGCACCACCCCGGGCGGGGTGGCGGGTCGGCTCGGTGGGGACGAATTCGCCGCCGTCGTCATCGACCGCGACGGCACGGCCGCTGACCAGCTCCACACCCTCGCCCGCGTCCTCGCCCGGCCGGTCGACACCGCCCCCGGCGTGCACACCACGGTGTCACTGGGGTGGGTGCGGGCCGCCGACCACCCGGGCGAGGACTTGTCAGCGCTGCTGCGCCGCGCCGATGAGGCCATGTACGCGGCGAAACGCTCGGGCCGGTCCGGTCCCCGCCGGGCCCGTCTTGGGCGGCTGCTCGGATCGGTGGCCGGCCGTCGTCCCGGACGGCGCGGCGCGGCATGAGCACGCTGCCGGTCTTCCGGTGGCACTTCGCCCCGGACGGCTACGCCACCCGGCGCCAACTGCGGGCCCGTGACCTGCGCCCCGGTGGTCAGGACGTCGCCGCACAGCTCGAACGTCCCCGGCGGCGGGGCCGCCCGCCGCTGGTCGCCTACCTGTACCGCGTCGACCTCGCCCTACCGGTCCGGCCGATGACGCCGGGCCGGTGGCGGGCCCACGAAGCGATGATGCGCGCCCGCCGCACCTGCCCCGAGTGCCACCGGGACGCCGGATACGTCATCCCGCCCACGCTCGGATCGTGCGTGACCTGCGCCTATCCCGAGGAACAGCGCGCCGCTTGAGAACAACCCAGCCCCATCGAACGCGTGAAGCTTTGGCCAGAGCTAGCCGGAAGTCAGGCTAGTTACGGCCCTTGCCCGGCCTCACGATCGATTCCCCGGGTCCGGCCGCCCGACCTTCCACAGCAAGCCGGCCGGACCCTTCGACTCCCGAAGGAGTACGTACATCGTGACGGAAACGACGACCTTCACGCCCGCCGGGGACCCGGAGGGCACCGAACCGACGGCCGACATCGTGCCGTTCCCGCTGAAGAAGACCACCGACCCCGACCCGACCGCCCCGGGTGGGGGTGTGGTGAAGCCGGGTGAATGGGAGGCCGAACTCCCCGACACCGACGACCCGGAGGCCGACGGCCTGAGCGAGGGGGCGCCGGTCGACCCGCCGCGCGAGGTCTACCCGCCCTCGGTCGCGGAATGGATGGAGGCCAAGGACAAGGCCCGTCTGCCGGTGCTGCCGGACTGGGTGAAGCTCCCCGACCAGCGCACGGCCGTGCGTAAGTGGGCGATCCGGCACTACTCGGCCGTGGTCGGCTACCACGCGGTGCGCCTGCCGCTCGTGTACACGCCGAAGATCTGCGCGTACTCGCCGCGCGGCGCGTGGCGTTGGTCGACCGCGATCGGCCGGTGGGTCTTCGACGCGGAGGGCAAGGGCCTGCGCCTCGCCTCCGTGGCCAACGAGGACGCGGCGGAGTACCTGAAGCTCTCCCGGCAGCGCAACGACCGCGTGAGGCTGCGCGGCATCGTGGCCACGATCGCCGGCTTCCTCGGCCTGGCCGCAGCCCTGACCCTCTACGTCATGGCGCCGTCGTGGCTGCTCATGCTGGCCGTGGCCGCGCTGACGACCACGCTCGGTGTGGTGGGGGCGCCGGCGGACCGGCCGCTGATCGACATGGCCAAGGTGACGTTCCGCAAGCGCAAGTTGTCCTCGGACATCGTCATCCGCGCGCACGAGGTGTCCGGGCTGACCAGTAAGGATCAGACGATCGCCTTCCCGCGGCCGATCGGTCGGGACGGGGACGGGTGGCGCGTGATCGTGGATCTGCCCTACGGCAAGTCCTTCAAGGACGCGCTGAGCGCTCACTCCAAGCTGGCGTCGGGCATGGACATCGCTGCTACTCAGCTCTTCCTGGACAAGGACGAGACGAGCGAGCGCCGGGTGTCGTACTGGATCGCCGACCGTGACCCGCTCGCCGTCCCGTCGGGCCGCTCGCCGCTGCTGGGGGCGACGCGGGTGGACTTCTGGAAGCCGTTCCCGTGGGGTGTCGACGAGCGCGGCAACCCGGTCATGGCCACGATGCTGTGGCTGTCGCTGCTGGTCGGTGCCGTGCCGCGTCAGGGCAAGACGTTCTCCGCCCGCACGATCGCGCTCGCCGCCGCCCTGGACCCGCACGTGCGCCTGTACGTGTTCGACGGCAAGGCGTCGCCGGACTGGCGGAAGTTCGCCCTGGTCGCGCACCGCATCGGGTTCGGCATCGTGCCCAAGAACGGGTTCGACCCGGTGCAGCACCTGCTGACCTCGCTGCGGGAACTCAAGGCGGACGTCGAAGACCGGTACCACCGGCTGTCCGAACTGCCCCTGCACGTCTGCCCGGAGGGCAAGCTCACTCCGGAGATCAGCCGGGACAAGAAGCTGAACATGCCGCTCACGCTGTTCGTGGTGGACGAGGTGCAGGAGTACCTGACCCACCCCGAGCACGGCAAGGAGATCCTGTCCCTGATGGTCTACCTCGCCCGGGTCGCCCCGGCCGTCGGCGTCAGCGTGATGACCGCGACGCAGAAGCCGGACGACAAGGCGTGCCCCTCCGAGCTGCGTGACCAGCATCAGGCCCGCCTCGCGCTGCGGGTCGGCGCCTACCAGGTCTCGGACACCATCCTCGGTGCCGGCTCCTACTCGGAAGGGTTGGACGCGTCCAAGCTGCTGAAGTCCCACAAGGGCGTGGGCCTGCTCAAGGGCATGTCGGACGACTCCGGGATCGTGCGCACCTACCTCGCCGACGGCCGCGACGCCGACCGCATCCTGACCCGGGCCGCCGCCCTGCGCGAGGCGGAGGGCACGCTGTCCGGTGACGCGGTCGGCGAGGTCCCGGCACCGGAGACGTCCGCGACGATCCTGGACGACGTCGCGGCCGTGCTCGGCAAGGGCGAGGCCAAGGTGTGGTCGGAGACGGTCGTGGACCGCCTCGCCGACCTGCGCCCCGAGGTCTACGGCCCGTGGGCTCAGCTGGAGGCCAAGCCCAAGGCCGAAGCACTCACCGCCGCGCTCAAGCCGCTCGGGATCGGCACCGTGCAGATCAGCCGGCGCATCGACGGCGAACAGGTCAACAAGCGCGGCATCAAGCGCGACGACATCGCCACCGCGATTACGCAGCGCAACCAAAAGCGGGACGCCGGATAGGTCCCGGAGGGTGCTACCGGTAGCGGCAGACGTCGCTACCGGTAGCAACCCTGCTAGCGACCCAAACCGCCCCTGATCAGGCCGCTAGCGCGTAGCAGCCCACCTGCGAAAACCCCCTGAAACCCGCCTGAGAGGCCCCTGATGAGCCTTGCAGCCCTTACTACCGCCTTCCTCTTGCTCGTCACACTGGGTTACATCGTTCGGTGCTGGCTGAGCCCGTTCGGGGACTGCCGCAAGTGCGACGGCATGGGCCACGAACTCACCACCGACCGCAAGGGCAAGCCCAAGCGCGGCCGTGACTGCCGACGCTGCCACGCCACCGGCAAGCGCATACGCGTCGGCCGCTGGATCTACAACCGCGCCGCGCGCACCTACCGCGCCGGCACCCGCTGACCCGCCGGGAGACGCCCGTGACCCTCACCATCCCCCTCGTTCTGCTGCTCGCCGTCGTCGTCGTGCTGCTGCTGCGCTTCAAGGCCGTCGGCGCCGGCGCGGCCGTCGCCGTCGCGCTCTTCGGCTTCTACCTCGCCGGCACCGACGCGGCCGACACCATCAACCAGCTCGTCACCGCCGTCGCCGACGCCCTGCCCGACACCGGCCGCTGACCCGAACGGAGACCAGGACCATGAACGAACCCACCGCGTACGGGCGCCCGGCCGCACACGAGACGGCGGCCGTGGAAGTCCACACCCCCACGCCCCTCGCCCCCGCGCACACCGCCCCGCTCGCACCCGTCCAACCGGGCGGCGTCCCGTCCGTGGCGAGCGTCGTCCTGCCCGACGGCCGCGTCGTTACCGGCTACGCCGTCGAGCCCGCCAAGCCCCACCCGGCCGCGCACAAGCCGGCCGTCTCCCGTACGGCGGTGAACATCGCGCTCGGGGGTGTCGGGTTCCTCGCCGTGTGCGGCGGACTGCTGCTGCTCACCACGTTCATCGCGGCACTGACCGCGCTCATCCACCAGCTCGTCATCCTCGCCGCCGTGCTCTTCGGCGGATGGGTCGTCGTGTTGGTCATCAGCGCGGGTAGCCACGGCGGCGGAACCACGGTCAACATCCGCAAGGCCGTCATCAAGCGCAACAGGTTCTACAGCTAGCTACGCCCGAGGGCGGCGGCACTCCCGGACAGGACAGCCCGCCGCCCTCGGTCTCCCAATCCCGACGTAGCAGAACAGGAGATCTACAGCATGACGCAACCTTCCGAGATCCGGCGAGTGCCGGACACGTTCCGCCCCTTCCGGGTGCTGGACGCCTACTCCTGCATCGGCGGCGCCACCAAGGGCATCAAGGACGCCGTCCCGGGCGTGCACGTCACCGGCGTCGACATCCAGGCACAGCCGGACTACTGCGGTGACGCCTTCCACCAGGGCGACGCCATCGACTTCATCCGCGCGCACGGCCACGAATTCGACTTCATCCACGCCTCCCCGCCCTGCCAGGGCGAGGGCGCGCCCACGAAGGGCACCAACCGGGCCCGCAACGCGGCCGTCGGCCGCACCTACCCCCGGCTCATCGCCCCGACCAGGGCCGCGCTGGAGGCCACGGGGCGGCCGTACGTGATGGAGAACGTGGCCGGCTCCGAGGTCCGCAAAGACCTGCGTCTGTGCGGCGAGATGTTCGGTCTCGGCGTGCTCATGCACCGCTACTTCGAACTCGGGGGTTGGACCACCGTGCAGCCAGCGCACCCCCGCCACCGGGGCTATGTGCGCGGGTGGCGCCACGGCGTCTACCGCGAGGGCCCCTACGTCGCCGCGTACGGCCAGGGCGGCGGCAAGGCCACCGTGCGGGAGATCCGCGACGCCAAGGGCATCGACTGGTCGACCGATCACCTCCGCCTACGGGACGCGCTCCCGCCCGCCTATACCGAGTGGATCGCACACGCCTGGCTCGCCACCCTCGCCCCCACGCTGGAGGTAGCGGCATGAGCGAGACGCCATACCCCCAGCACACCGCGCTGAGCCTCGCCGCTTCCGGCGTGCCCGTGCTGCCCCTACGCCGGGGCAAGGTCCCGTTCGGCAACTGCATGGCGTGCGCGGACAACGCGTGCGGCGGCCGGCCGAACATGAAGGTGCCCGGTCCATGCCGGTGCCCGGCCCCCTGCCACGGATGGGCCGCCGCCACCACCGAACCGGCCATCATCGTCTCGCCCGCATGGGCGGCGGCGTGGCGACAGGCGGTGTGCGTCGCCTACCACCCCGGCGGCGCCGGCCTGACCGTGGTCGACCTGGACGACGCCGACGCCATCGCCTGGGCCCGCACCGCGCTGCCCGCCACGCGGACCGTGCCCACGACGCGCGGCGAGCACTGGATCTACCGGGGCGCCCTGGCCTCCCGCAACGCTGTCCGGCCCGGCGTAGACATCAAGTCGGCAATGGCCTACGCGCGTTGGCTCGGTCCCGGGGTTGGCGTCATGGCCACTCTCCCGGACGCTGTGCGCGCCCTGGCAGTAAAGGAGCCGTCCCCCGCCTCCAGGGCGCCACAGACGCTCCCAGGGCCCGTGAGGGGCGGACAGGGGGAGTGCCCGCACCGCACGCCCGCGTTCCTGGAACGGGGCATCGCCATGGCAGAGCAGCGCATCACCGAGGCATCCAGCGCGGTCCACGCGACCGTGTACCGGACGTTCCTCGCGGTGCTGTCTCGGCACGGCCGGTGCGGTTGCCTCACCGACACTCACGTCGCTCGGCTGTTCACCGCCGCGCAGGCCAAGGGCGAGACGGCCCGGCACTGCACGGACGCGTGGACCAACGCCCGCACCGCTTTGGGGATGTGACCGTGTCCGAGGACGAGAAGGCGCCGGGTCGCGAGGTCATCACCGAGTACGCGCAGGCCCATTTCCGCTACTTCCGCACTGTCGACGGCACCGTCTACGCCCAGCGCAACGGCCACCCCGTGGCCCGTCCCATCCGCTCTCAGGGCACCACCGGGAGCCACCGCCAGGAACTCATGGTCGGCCTGTTCCGGGACGGGATCGGCGTATTCAACGGCACTGCCTTGAAGGAGGCACTGGACTTGATCGAAGCACTCGCTCTCTCTAAGGACGTGCAGGCCACCCACATCCGTGTGGCACCCGGTTCGGACGGGGCCACCTGGCTCGACCTCGGCCGCGACGACGGTCAGTCCGTGCGCATCCACCCCACCGGCTGGACCATCGCCATTCCCGACCCTGCAGAGGTCTGCTGGCGGCGCACCCAGCTCACCGGCGAACTGCCCCTGCCCGCCAAGGACACCGCCGGGCAGGGCATCGACGCCTTGCTGAGGCTGACCAACTTCGCCACCCCTGACACCGAATGTTTGGCGCTGGCCTGGCTCGTCGGCTGCCTGGAACCGGGCGTCCCGGTCCCCGCGCCGTTCCTCACCGGCCCGCAGGGCGCCGGCAAGTCGACCGCGGGCCGCATGCTCGTGCGCATCATCGAGGGCATGAGCGGCGACCTGCGCCGCGCGCCCAAGGATGAAGAGAGCCTGATCACCGCCGTGGCGGCAGGCTGGATCACCGCCCTGGACAACCTCTCCCACCTGGCACCCGACCTGTCCGACCTCATGTGCTGCATCGTCACCGGAGCCGAGTCCATCAAGCGCGCCCTGTTCAGCGACGGCGACGTGTACCGCTCCCGCTACCGCCGGCCCCTGCTCCTGACCGGCATTGACGTGGGCGTCATCCGGCCCGACTTGGCGGAACGTCTCCTGCCCCTGCGGCTGGAGCGCCCGACGGTGCGGCGCACCGAAGCAGAGCTGTGGGCCGAGTTCACCACCGCGCTGCCCGTCATCCTCGGCTCGCTCCTCGACCTCACCGTCAAGGTCCGCGCCGCCACCGCCCCCACCCCCACCGACCTGCGCATGGCCGACTTCGCCCACCTGTGCGCGCAGTTCGACACGGCCACCGGCCTCGCCTCACTGCCCGCCTACCGGGCCAGCCTCGACGACCTCAACGACGACGTCATCGAGGGCGACCTCCTTGCACAGACCGTGCTGCACCACGCCGCCGGTCTCGACCCGGGCGCAGAGCAGCGCATGACCTCCTCCGAGTGGCTGGACTGCCTCAGCCGTCTCCACAGCGGTGAGGACTGCCGTCCCCTGCCCAAGGGCTGGCCCACCACCGGCAAAGTCCTCTCCGACCGGCTCAAGCGCCTCCAGCCCACCTTCGCCGCCCGTGGCGTCGTCATCGACTGGGGACGCACCCGCACCGCCCGCTACATCGCCATGACCCGCCCCGCACCCGAGCCCCTGCACCAACAGGGCTCCCTGCACTGACACGGGCGCTCTCGGCCGCATGACAAGCAAGAGGAGCACCCGCCGCCCCGGTGCTCCTCTTGCTGTTCGGCGACAGCCGCCCCAAGAACGCGCCGCGAAGCGGCTCCTGCTTCAACACCGCAGCCGCATCACAAACAGAAACCACCCCCTCTTTTGTCCTAAGAGAGAGCCCCTGCGTCACCACGTCATCCGTCACCACAATGACGGCCCCTGACCTGCTTCAACGGGCGTGACGCAGACGCCCGAAACCCGCGTCACACCACGTCACCCGCGTCACACCCCCGTGACACACCCACCCGGCCGTGACAGACAGCCGACACCGCCGAGTCACGCAAACCCACAGGTCACAGACCCGCATGACGCGTTTGACGCAGTGACGCAGAAATCCGCACCTCGGACACACGCGGCCCCCGCACCTGACCTCTCAGGAAGGACGTCATGAAGAGGTACTTGACGACTGCGGAAGTCGCCGAGCGCTACCGCACGTCGCCCGCAACCGTCCGCTATTGGCGCTACGTCGGAACCGGCCCGCAGTGCTTCATCAAGCGCGGTCGACATGTTCTGTACGACGCCGAAGCGCTCGACAAGTACGACGCCGACGAGATCGGAGCCCGATTCGCAGCATGACCCGAGACAGTTTTAGGGAGAGGCGCACGAATGACTGACGTCTACGACCGCTGGCATCTGTCCCGCCCGCCGGCCGACGCCGAGCCGTGCCAAGCGCACAGCACCAAGACGGCGACCGTGTACCCGAGCACCGAACACGGAGTCGGCAAGCGCTGGCAGGTGCGCTATCGGGATCTGTCCGGCAAGCAGTGCAAGGAGAACTTCGCGAAGAGGACGGCCGCAGACTCCAGGGCCGCCAAGGTGAAAGCCGAACTCGATGGCGGCACCTTCGTGAATCGGGAGCTTGGCAAGCAGAAGTTCAGGGCCGTCGCTGAGCGCTGGCAGGAGACGGCCGTTCATCGCGATCGGACCGAGACGAATGTCGAGCGGGCCCTACGGCTGCACATCTATCCGACCTTCGGCAACCGGCAGATCGGCAGCATCCAGCGGGCAGACGGCCAGAAGTGGATCAAAGAGCGGTCCGCAGTCATCGCCCCGTCGACGTTCGCGACACCTTGGAACGTCTGCACCAGCGTCCTGAAGATGGCTCATCAAGAGGGCCTCATCCCTAAGTATCCGTGGGAGGGTCTCAAGCCGCCCGAGGTGTTCTATCCGGAGATTCATCCGCTCGACCCGGAGGCTGTAAGGGCGCTGATTGCCACTGCGACTCCCCGGTATCGGGCGCTGGTGCGGCAGGCGGCTTCCACCGGACTCCGCCAAGGCGAGTTGTTCGGCTTGGAAGACGAGGAGCCGGCCAAGACCGTCGAGGTCAAGCAGCAACTGATCGGCCCCGACAAGGGCGTGCCGTACCTGGGCGAGCCGAAGACCAAACAGAGCTATAGAGCAGTGCCCCAAGGGCAATCCGTAGTCGACGAGATCGAGCTACACCGGAAGGCTTTCCCACCCAATGTCGTACACATCGAGGACCGGACGAACCCACGTAAGCCCGTGTGGCGACACGCCCGGCTGCTGTACACGAGTGAGACCGGCGGGGCGATCCGGCGTGGCAGCTGGGCGAAGCTGTGGGCCCGCAACGTCAAGCGGGCGAATGCGCACCTGGCGAAGTCCGGCAGCAAGGTACGCGTCCCCGAGGGCACCACGCTTCATGACCTGCGCCATTTCTACGCCTCCGTGCTGATCAGGAACGGGGCGACGCCGAAGCAGGTTCAGATGCGCCTGGGGCACGCCAAGCCCTCGATCACGCTGAACGTCTACACGCATCTGTGGGAGGCGGAGGCGGATCGGACGGCCGACATGATGGAAGCCGTTCTGGGCGATGTGCCCTGAGAGTGCCCTCGGGACATGAGGTACGGCTGATCTCCCAGGTAGAGAGGTCAGCCGTACACCCTGTGCGGGGGTGCCGCCTTCGCGGTCTTCCTTCCCCGGCCTCGTCGCGCGTGGCGTCAGCGGGAGGCGGCGCCGCGCCGCCTGTTCACGGCCAGCAGCAGTCCGCCGCCGGCGAGCACGACGGCCGCGCCGCCCGCCGCGATGTACGGGGTGGTGTCGTCGCCGCCGGTCTCGGCCAGGTCGGCGCCCTGCTGCCCGGCGGCCTCCTTCGCGCCGCCGGCCTCGCCGCTGCCGGAGTTCTCCGCGTTCCCGGAGCCGGCCGAGTCGTCGTCCTTGTCGCCCGCGTCCTTGTCGCCGGCGGGCACGAAGCCGGCGGGCGGCTTGTCGCAGCCGACGCCGTCGTCGTCGCGGTCCAGGTGCTCCCCGTAGTGCTTGTCGCCCTTGGCGATGTTGGAGTACCCGTTCTCGTACGCCTCGGCGCAGTTCTCGAACGGGTGGGTGCCGTCGTGGGCTTGGGCGGCGGTCGGCAGGGCGGCCAGGGCCAGTGCGGCGACGGTCACGGCGACGGGCTTGCGGAGCAGGTTCATCGAGAGTCCCGGAGATGGTGTGGATGAGCGGATATGAGGTGACGAAGCTATTGAGGTACCGGAGATGTGGTGGCGATATGGAGGACTCGTGACGCGAACGTGACGTGACCGGACGGTAACTCTCCGCTCCGGAGCGTCGGCGCGTACGGTGAGAGGGGTCCGGACCAGGGAAGGAGCCGTTGATGACCGGCTGGAACGTGGGCGACATGCCCGGCCTGGACGGGCGCGTCGCCGTCGTCACCGGCGCCAACAGCGGCCTCGGTTACGTGGTGGCCCGCGAGCTGGCCCGCAAGGGCGCGTGCGTGGTGCTCGCCTGCCGCAGCGAGGCGCGGGGGCGCGACGCCGTCGAGCGTCTCCTCGGCGAGGTGCCGGACGCCGCCGTGGAGGTGGCGCGGCTGGACCTCGGGGAGCTGGCCTCCGTCCGTGAGTTCGCGTACGGACTGCCCTACGAGCGGGTCGACCTCCTCGTCAACAACGCCGGGGTCATGGCGCTGCCCCACGGGACGACGTCGGACGGTTTCGAGACGCAGTTCGGCGTCAACCACCTGGGCCACTTCGCCCTCACCGGGCTGCTGCTGCCCACCCTGCTCGCCACGCCGGGCGCCCGCGTCGTGACCGTCTCCAGCTTCCTGCACGCGCTGGCCAACGTCGATCCGCGCGACCTCAACAACGTACGGCGGTACGGGCGCTGGACCGCCTACGCCCGCTCCAAGTCCGCCAACCTGCTCTTCACCCACGAGCTGGCCCGCCGGCTCGCGGCCCGGGACGGCGCCTCGGACGTGCGCGCGGTCGCCGCCCATCCGGGGTACGCGGAGACGAATCTGCAGACCGCCGGGCCCCGCGCCGAGGGCCGCCGGGTCGCCGAGCGGATGATGCGGCTCGCGACCCGGGTCGTCGCCCAGCCCGCCGAGTCGGGCGCGCTGCCCGTCCTGTACGCGGCGACCGCGCCCGGCGTACCCGCCGACTCCTTCACCGGCCCGTCCTTCGCGATGTGGCGCGGGGCGCCCGCCCCGTCCTGGCGGGCGCCCTGGACCACCGACGACGCGATGGGGGAGCGGCTGTGGGCCGCCTCCGAGCGGCTGACGGGTGTCACCTACGAGGCACTGGAGGCCTGAGACCGGCGCCGTGACGCGTCGGGCGGCTCAGCACGGCGCCCGGTCGCCCCGGGCCGCTCGGTACGGCGCCCTGACACCTCGGGCGGCTCAGCGTCGTACCGCCACCGCCGTGAACGTCGTCTCGGGCGTCTGCGGACTGGTGAAGCGCGCGTTGACGAGATAGAGGCGGTCGCCGAAGCGGGCGGCGGTGGCGGGGACGTCGAAGCGCGGGTCGGTGATCGTGCGGCGCAGGGTCGCCCGGCCGGCCCTCGCGTCCAGGTCCCAGACGCTGACCAGGTTGTTCCGGTTCTGGACGACGTACAGCGTGCGGCCGACCCGGACCAGGCCGTCGCCGTTGACCACGTCGTCCGCGCCGACCAGCCTGATCCGGGAGGCGCGGCCGGTCCTGAGGCTGACGCGGTACAGCTCGCCCGCCGCCATCCTGACGACGATCAGTCCGCGCCCGTCGGGGGTGGAGACGAGACCGTTGGCGTTGATGACGTCCGGCGTCTGCTCCCAGTCGCCGGTCAGCGGCAGCGTGCGCACGTCGCCGCGCCGGCCGCGCGGGACGCCGTACAGGACGGGTCCGTACGAGTCGGTGAACCAGGCGCGGTCGCCGAGCAGGACCGCGTCGTTGATGAAATGGCCGGCCGACTCGGTGAGTCGGTGGGTGCGCAGCAGTCCGCCGGTGCGGGCGTCGACGATCCGCGCGGTTCCGCCGCCGCCCCCGGCGACGTACAGCAGGCCGTCGTGGTCCAGTTTCAGGCCGATGGCCGCGAGGCCCGGGCCGCCCTCGTGGACGACCCGGCCCTCGCCGGTGCGCAGGTCGGTGCGGTAGACGGCGCCGTCGGCGCGCGAGCCCATGTAGGCGTAGGGCCCGCGCCCGATGGTGATGCCCTCGGGCAGCCAGCCGTCGGGCAGCGGGAACCGGGTCGGCCACACGGCTGTGGGGGCGGCGGCCCCGGCCGAGCCGCTACCGGCGGCCACCGCCAACGCGGCGCCGGCGGCACCGCCGAGCAGCGCGCGCCGGGACGGTCGGGAGTGGTGGTTCCGAGTCATGGTGCGGGCCTCCGGGCGAGAAGGACGTGGGCCTCGATGAAACCCGACGGCCGGGGCGAATTCGAGGCGCCGGCCGGATTTGGCGGGAAACCGACAGCCGTCCCGGACGATCAGGCCGTCTGCCCGCCGTCCACCACCAGGTCGATGCCCACCACCGACGCCGCGTCGTCCGACGCCAGGTACAGCACGGCGGCCGCGACCTCCGCCACCGACGAGACCCGGCCGAGCGGTGTCTCGCTCCGCATGCGCTCGGCCCGCCCCGCCTCCGTCTCGCCGGGCAGCAGGGACATGGAGGTCGCGGTGGCGCCCGGGCTGACGGCGTTGATGCGGACGCCGTCCGCGATGTGGTCCAGGGCGGCGCCCCGCGTGAGCACGGAGACGGCCGCCTTGGTGGCCGCGTAGGCGGTGGCGCCCGGGCTGCGCTTGTGCACGCCGAAGGTGGAGGCGATGTTCACGATCGTGCCGCCGCCCGGCTGGGCCCGCATCTGACGGACCTCCGCCCGCAGGGCGAGGAACACACCGCTGACGTTGATGTCGAGCTGTGCGTGCCAGTCCTCCTCGGACAGATCGGCCACGGGGGAACCGCCGTGGAAGACGCCCGCGTTGTTGACGGCCACGTCGAGGGAGCCGAAGTGCTGTACGGCGGCGTCCACGACGGCCCGTACGTCGGCGGACCGCGTGACGTCGGCGGTGACGGCCAGCGCCTTGCCGCCCGCCGCCTCGATCAGGGCGACTGTCTCGTCGAGCGGCTCACTCCTGCGCCCGGCGACGACGACGTGCGCGCCCTCGGCGGCGAGGCCGAGGGCGACGGCCCGTCCGATGCCGGAGCCCGCGCCGGTGACGAGGGCGGTCCTGTCGGTGAAGCGCTGGGTGGTCATGAATCTCCCTTTTTTCTTGACCGATCGGTTCAGTATGAGGTCGTGAGAAGCACCCCTCCGGAGTCCGGAGAGGGGCTCGCGGTGTCTCAGTCGAGCAGGGTCAGTGCCTGTTCCGCCGCGTCCCGCACCCGCGCCGGGTCCGGCGACGCCTTCCCGACCACCCGCAGCCCCTGGAGCAGCACCAGCAGCATGCGGGCGAGGGTCAGCGGGTCACGGCCGGCGGGCAGTTCGCCCTGGGCCCGGGCCCGGACCAGCGCCGAGTGCAGCACGGTCTCGAGCTGGTCCCAGTTGCGTTCGACCCGCCGCGCGGCGGCCGGGTCGCGCGGCGCCAGCTCGGCCGCGGTGTTGGTGACGAAGCAGCCGCGTCCTCGCAGGTCGTCGGCGGTCGCCTCGGCGGCGTAGCGCCGCACCAGGGAGCGTACGCCCGGCAGGGCCGGACCCGGCCGGGACAGCTCCTCCAGCAGGTCCGGGAGATTTCCCTCCTCGTAGCGCGCCAGTGCCTTCAGGTACAGCTCGTGCTTGTTGCCGAAGGTCGCGTAGATACTGGCGCGCCCGATGCCGAGATGCTCCACGAGGTCGGACATCGACGTCGCCTCGTAACCGCGCCGCCAGAACAGCTCGATGGCTGCCCGCAGCGCGGCGTCCGGATCGAACTCCTTGGTCCTGGCCACGTGTCGCAGCGTAGACCTTTGCAGAACGAACGGTCAACAAAGGTGGGCTCAGGCGGCCTTCACCTCGTACGTCTCCACCCGGACCGCCTCGTCGTCCAGGCACCGCCCGGTCGCCAGGTCGAAGCGCTGCTTGAGCAGCGGGGAGGCGACGAACGGGCGGCCCCGGTGGGTCCCGGTCAGACCGCGGGAGAGGACCGCCGCCCCGGTGAACGGGTCCCGGTTGCCGATGGCGTACAGCTCGCCGTTCCGGTCGCGGAAGAGGGCCACCTGGCCGCCGTCCGGCAGCAGGGCCGCGACGCCCCGGCCCGGGAGCAGGGCGCCCAGGTCGCAGGCCGTGAACCAGTCGTCCGTCAGCCGCAGCCGGACCTTGAGGTCGGTCGTCTCGGGTGCCAGGGACTCGGGTGCCAGGGTCATCGCCGGGTGCTTCCTTCCAGGAGGTCTTCTTCGAGGTCTGCTGCGAGGTCTTCCTCGGTGCGCCGCAGGCCGATGCTCAGCAGCGGCAGGTCGGGCTTCATCTGGTCGCGTTCGGGCACGAAGCCCACGACCGGGTCGGGAGCGTCAGGCGCGTTCACGAAGGACACGAACCGGGCCAGCTTCTCGGGGTCGTTGATGGTCTGGGCCCACTCGTCGCGGTAGTGCGAGACATGGGCGGACATCAGGGACTCCAGCTCGTCGCAGATGCCGAGCGAGTCGTGCACGACGACGTCCCGTACGTGGTCCAGGCCGCCGGGGATCCGCTCCAGCCAGGTGGAGGTGCGCTCCAGCTTGTCGGCGGTGCGGATGTAGAACATCAGGAACCGGTCGATGAGCCGGACCAGTTCGGCGTCCGAGAGGTCCTGCGCGAGGAGGTCCGCGTGGCGCGGGGTGGCGCCGCCGTTGCCGCCGACGTAGAGGTTCCAGCCGCCTACGGTGGCGATCACGCCGAAGTCCTTCGACTGGGCCTCGGCGCACTCGCGGGCGCACCCGGAGACCGCCGACTTCAGCTTGTGCGGGGACCTGAGCCCCCGGTAGCGCAGCTCCAGGTCGATCGCCATCCGGACCGAGTCCTGCACGCCGTAGCGGCACCAGGTCTGCCCCACGCATGACTTCACCGTGCGCAGCGACTTCCCGTACGCGTGCCCGGACTCGAAACCGGCGTCCACCAGCCGGGCCCAGATCACCGGGAGCTGTTCGACGCGGGCGCCGAACATGTCGATGCGCTGACCGCCGGTGATCTTCGTGTAGAGCCCGAAGTCGCGGGCGATCTCGCCGATGACGATCAGTTTCTCCGGGGCGATCTCGCCGCCGGGGATGCGGGGGACGACGGAGTACGAGCCGTTCCGCTGGAGGTTGGCCAGGAAGTGGTCGTTGGTGTCCTGGAGGGCCGCCTGCTCACCGTCCAGGACATAGCCGCTCGCACCGATCGCCGGGGCGAGGGAGGCGATGATCGAGCCGACCGCCGGCTTGCAGACCTCGCAGCCCTCACCGCCCCGGGCGCCCTCGCGGCCGTGCCGGTCGAGCAGCTCCCGGTAGGAGGTGATCCGCAGGGCGCCGACGATCTCGTACAGCTCCTCGCGGGTCTGCGCGAAGCAGCCGCACAGGCCCTTGTCGACCTCGACGCCGCTCGCCTCCAGCTCGGCGGTGACCAGCTGGCCGAGCACCTTGACGCAGGAGCCGCAGCCGGTGCCGGCCCTGGTGCACTTCTTCACCTCGGGCACGGTCGTGCAGGAGTGCTCCGTCACCGCGCCGCGGATCGTGCCCTTGGTGACGTTGTGGCAGGAGCAGATCACCGCGTCGTCGGGGAGGGCGGACGGGCCCAGCTGGGCCGGCGCCCCGGCACCGGCGGGCAGCACCAGCGACTCGGGGGAGACCGGCGGGACGGAGCCGGTGAAGGCGCGCAGGGTGCCGTAGGCCTCCGCGTCACCGACCAGGATGCCGCCGAGCAGGGTGCCGTCGCGGCCGACGACCAGCTTCTTGTACAGGCCGGCGCGGGAGTCCGAGTAGACGACGTCCAGGCAGTCGGCGGTGGCGCCGTGCGCGTCGCCGAAGGACGCGACGTCCACGCCGAGCAGCTTCAGCTTGGTGGACAGGTCGGCGCCGGTGAAGGAGGCCTCCTGGGCGGCGATGGTCGCGGCGGCCGTCTCGGCCTGCTCGTACCCCGGTGCCACCAGCCCGTACACGCGCCCGTCGACCGCCAGCGCGCACTCGCCGATCGCGAAGACGCGCTCGTCGGTGACCGTACGGCACCGCTCGTCGACGCTGATGCCGCCGCGCTCGCCGACCGCCAGTCCGCAGTCGCGGGCCAGCTGGTCGCGGGGGCGGACGCCGGCGCTGAACACCACCAGGTCGGTGGCGAGTTCGGAACCGTCGGACAGCTTCATGCCGGTGACGGCGCCGTCCTCGCCGGTAAGGATCTCCTGCGTGCCCACCCCCGTGTGCACGGACAGGCCCATGTCCTCGATGGTGCGCAGCAGCGCCGCGCCGCCGCCCTCGTCGACCTGGACCGGCATCAGCCGGGGCGCGAACTCCACGATGTGCGAGGTGAGTCCGAGGCCCTTGAGGGCGCCCGCCGCCTCCAGGCCGAGGAGCCCGCCGCCGACCACCGCGCCGGTCGTCGCGTTCTCGGCGTACTCCTCGATGGCGAGCAGGTCCTCGATCGTCCGGTAGACGAAACAGCCCTCGGCGTCCTTGCCGGGGACCGGCGGGACGAACGGGTAGGAGCCGGTGGCGAGCACCAGCACGTCGTAGTCGACGACCAGCCCGGAGCGGGCGGTCACCCTGCGCGTATCGCGGTCGACGCTCTCGGCCGGGTCACCGACGCGCAGCTCGATGCCGTGCTCCGCGATGAAGGCCATGTCGGTCATCGACAGGTCCTCGGGGGTCTTCCCCGAGAAGTACGAGGTGAGCTGGACCCGGTCGTAGGCGGGGCGCGGCTCCTCGCACAGCACGACCACGCGGTGCGTGCCGGTCAGGCCGCGCTCGGCGAGCGCTTCGAGGAAGCGCTGGCCGACCATGCCGTGGCCGACGAGCACGATCGTGGGGGTGTCGTCCGTGGACATCAGGAGCCTCCGTCATCGGTGAGCAGGTGGAGCAGGGGGCCGCCGTCGGACGGGAGCGGCTCTGCTCCCTCCCAGGCGCGCGCGAGCGCGCCGACGGTGCCGAGTTCGCCGACCAGGACCCCGCCGACCAGCCGGTCGTCACGGACGACGACCTTGCGGTAGGTGCCCCGGGTGGCGTCGGCGAGCTGCACGACGTCGTCGCCGGGGCGGGGGTCGGTCTCGCCGAACGCGGCGAGGTCGAGAGTGCTGCCGGGGCCGGTGGGGCCGGGGCCGGTGGGGCCGAGGGGGCTGTCGGGACCGGTGGGGCCGAGGGGGCTGTCGGGACCAGTGGGGTCGAAAGTGCTCTCGGGCTCGGTGGGTCCGGTGGGGCTGGTGGGGCTGTTGGGGCTGGTGGGACCGAGGGGGCTGTCGGGACCGGTGGGGCCGGTGACGCCGAGCGAGCTGCCGGACCCGGTGAGACCGAGAGGACCGCCGGCCCCGCTGAGCGTGAGCCGGGTCAGCGACCGGGTGCCCGTGTAGCGGGCGGCGGTGCCGTCCCCGGCGAGCAGCTCGGCCAGCGCACCTGCCTGTTCGAGGGCGGGCGCGGCCAGCCCGTACACGCGTCCCGCGTGCTGGGCGCAGTCGCCGACGGCGCGGATGTGCGGGTCGGAGGTACGCAGCTCGTCGTCGACGACCACGCCCTTCACGACCTCCACCCCCGCCGCCCGCGCGAGACCGACGCGCGGCCGGACCCCGCAGGAGAGGACGACCAGGTCGGTGCCGAGGGCGTACCCGTCGGCCAGCTCCACCGACCGCACCGCCCCGCCGACGCTGCGCACGTCACGCACCCGGCACTCGGCGTGCACCTCGACGCCGAGGTCCTCCAGGTGCCGCCGTACGAGCGCGGAGGCGGCCGGGTCGAGCTGGCGTTCCATGAGCCGCTCGGACTGCTGGGCGAGCACGACCTGCGCGCCGCGCACGGCCAGCGCGCGAGCGGCGGACACCCCGAGCAGCCCGCCCCCGACGACGACGGCCCGCACCCCGGGCCGTACCGCCTTGGACAGCGCCAGGCAGTCGTCCATCGTCCGGAACGCGTGCACGCCCTCGGGCAGCTCCCGGTCCGGCGTGAACAGACCGCGCAGGGGCGGCAGTACGGCGTTGGAGCCGGTGGCCAGGACCAGCGTGTCGTACGCGATCACCGAGCCGTCGGCGCACCGGACGGTCCGCCCGGCCCGGTCGATTCCGGTGACCCGGCCGCGCAGCAGCCCGGCGGGCGCCGGCAGGGCGGTCACCTCGGGGCCGTACCGTCCGGCCAGTACCTCGGCGAGCAGCACCCGGTTGTACGGCCGGTGCTCCTCGTCGCCGACGACCAGCGCGGGCGTGCCGAGCTCACCGAGCCGCCGGGCGAGCGTCACGCCCGCGAGTCCGGCGCCGATCACCACCACACGCGTATTCGAGGTCATGGCATCGAGCGTGCGGTGCGGGTGTTACCCGGTGGCATCGCGTCTGTTTCCCCCGGGGAACGCTGCCCTCAGCGGGGGCGGGGGGTGGGTGTGAGGGCGGGGGCGGGCCCCTCGGACCAGGCGGGCAACCTCAGAAGACGCTCATCTTGATGGACGGCACATCCATCCCGTCCATAAGCTCGCGATCATGCCCGACATATCGCTGACCACGGTCGTTCTGCTGTGCCTCGCGGCCCTCGCGGCCGGCTGGATCGACGCCGTGGTCGGCGGTGGCGGGCTCCTGCTGCTGCCGGCGCTGCTGATCGGGCTGCCCGCCGGCACCCCGGCCGCGCACGCGCTGGGCACCAACAAGGCGGTCGCCATCGTCGGCACCACGGGCGCGGCGGTGACCTACGCCCGCAAAGCGCCGGTGGACGTCCGCACCGCCGTACGCATCGGCCTCGCGGCGCTGGCCGGATCGTCCGGCGGGGCCTTCTTCGCCGCCGGGATGAGCACCGAGGTGCTCAAGCCGGTGATCATGGTGGTGCTGCTCGCGGTGGCGGCCTTCGTCATCCTGCGCCCCGCCTTCGGTACCGCCCCCGCCACCGGCCCGGCCGGCCCCCGCCGCATCCTCGCCGCGATCGGCCTCGCGGGCCTCGGCATCGGCTTCTACGACGGTCTCGTCGGCCCCGGCACCGGCACCTTCCTCGTCCTGGCGCTCACCGCCGTGCTCCACCTCGACCTGGTGACCGCCTCCGCCACCGCCAAGATCGTCAACTGCTGCACCAACGCGGGCGCCCTCGCCACCTTCGCCTGGCAGGGCGCCGTCCTGTGGCAGCTGGCCGCACTGATGGCCGTCTTCAACCTCGCGGGCGGCATGTTCGGCGCCCACACGGCCCTGAAGAAGGGCAGCGGCTTCGTCCGCGTCGTCCTGCTGACGGTGGTCTTCGCGCTGGTGGCGAACCTGGCGTGGGAGCAGTGGGTGGCCTAGCCAGGGGGATGACGGCACGTGGCCCCCGGCTGCCGGGTTGAAGCGTCCGGCCCCGGTGTCCCCCTTTCCGGGGGGCACCGGGGCCGAAGGCCGCGCGGGGAGGCGTGCGTCAGTCGTCGTACGACAGGCCGTGACCGGAGGGGAAGAGGACCTCGGCCGGGTCGTCGGCCCGCTGGATGGGCACGGGCAGCTTGCCGCGCGGCTCGACCCGGCCGGCGATCACCCGGGCCGCGGCGCGCAGTTCGACCTCGGTCCAGCAGTAGGAGACCAGTGAGGCCGGGACGCCGTCGAGGTGGGCGATGTCGTAGGGGTTGCGCACCGCGAGGTGGACGACGGGGACGCCCGTCGCGAGCAGCCGGGACACCAGGGTGCGCTGGGCGCTGGTGGCGCCGACGTTGTCGGTGGTGACCACCACCGCGTCCCGTCCCCGCGCGGCGGCCACGGCCTCGTCGATCTTCGCCGCGTCGGGCGCCCGGCCGGTGGCGAGGTGGGTGGTCCGGTAGCCCAGGTCGTCGAACGCCTTGGCCAGCTCGGGCACCGTGCCGCGGGTGTCGTCGGTCGGGAAGGCCGGGCTCGCGCCGACGACCAGCAGGTTCCTCTGCCGGCGGCCCAGCGGGAGCGCCTCGTCCTCGTTGACCAGCAGGGTGGTGGTGCGCTCGGCGATCCGGGCGGCGGCGAGCCGGTGCCGGCGGGCGCCGACGATCCGGTCGACCACCTTCGGGGAGACGTAGGGGCTGCCGTCGAGCAGGCCGGCCTTGTCCTTGATCCGCAGGATGCGCAGAACCGATGCGTCGAGTCGGTCCTCGGTGATCTCCCCGCTGCGGACGGCGGCCAGGACGCCGTTGTAGGCGACGCCGATGTCCGGCGGGAAGAGCAGTTGGTCGGCGCCGGCCTTGAGGGCGAGGACGGGCACGCGGTCGTCGCCGTACTTGGTGCGCACGCCGGCCATGTTGAGGGCGTCGGTGACGATCACGCCGTCGAAGCCGAGTTCGTCGCGCAGCACGCCCTGGAGGATCGTGGGCGACAGGGTGGCCGGTTCGTTGCTGGGGTCGAGCGCGGGGACCTGGAGGTGCGCGGTCATGATCGAGTCGACGCCGGCGGCGATCGCGGCCTTGAAGGGCGGGGCGTCGATACGGTCCCACTCCTCGCGGGTGTGGGTGATCACGGGCAGTCCGGTGTGGCTGTCCTGCGCGGTGTCCCCGTGGCCCGGGAAGTGCTTGGCGCAGGCCACGACGCCGGCCTGCTGGTAGCCGGTCACCTGGGCCGCCACCATGCGGCCGACCGCTCGGGCGTCGGCGCCGAAGGAGCGGACGTTGATGATGGGGTTGGCCGGATTGACGTTGACGTCGGCGACCGGGGCGAAGTTCTGGTGGATGCCCAGGGCGGCGAGTTCGGTGCCCGATATCCGTCCGGCGGCGCGCGCGTCGGAGAGCGAGCGGCCCGCGCCGAGCGCCATCGCGCCCGGCAGCTGGGTGGCGCCGCTGCCGATGCGGACGTTGGCCCCGTGCTCCTGGTCGATGGAGATCAGGGACGGGACGGGGGTGGGCAGCGCGAGCGAGGCCCGCTGCACACCGTTCGTCAGGTCCGCGATCTGGCGGGGGTCCTGGATGTTGTTCGTCCAGCCGGAGAAGTAGATGACACCGCCGATGTGGTACTTGGCGATGAGCTCGGCCACGGTGCGGACGCCGAGTTCCCTGAGGTTGCGGTCCTGGTCGAACTGGCTGGGAGAAGTCGCCGACGTACCGTAGAAGTACGGCACGAAGAGCTGGCCGATCTTCGCCTCGACGCTCATCCTGGAGATGATCCTCTTGAGGCGGTCGTCGCGCCTGTGCGCGACCGCGGGGGTGGCCGCCACACCCACGACGCCCGTCGCGCTCGCGGCGACCACGGTCGCGGAGGCGAGCACCGTTCGTCTGGACAGACTCCGGTCCTGCATGCGGACATGCTCCTTCCAGCCTTGCCCATCAAGGGAATTGAAGGAAATGTGCAGTACTCCGAACAGCGGGAAACGTAGCCCGCGGATCACGGGCGGGGCAAGAGGTCTAGACAAAATAGGTCTAGACAAAGTGAAGGGGCTCTCCTGCCGCCCGTGTGGGTGCCCTGAGCTGGGCTGATACGTGGAGTACGCCGCTTCCCGCGATCCCGCGGGCGCCTGTCCTAGGCCGTCGTCGGCCCCCGCCGCAGATCCAGCAGCTCCACCATCCCGGTCGTGTCCTCCTCCCCGTGCCCCTCGGCGAGCCACCGCTCCATCAACGCCGTGTACGGCGTCAGCAGCTCCGGGCTCACTCCCTGCTCCTCGGCCGTGCGCAGCAGCGTCGCGTTGCCCGCCACTTGCATCGCGAGGTTGGAGACGACGCCCTTGCCGTAGTCGCCGCTCTCGATCTGGTCGGCGGCCAGGTGGGCGGAGCCGGTCATCGCGCCGAGCCAGGACACCAGCAGCGGCGCGAAGTCCTTCGGGGCGATATCCTCCGGGCCGATCAGCGCGAAGGCGTGTGTGATGCCCGCGAACATGCCGCTCATCGCGCTCAGCAGCGCCACGTCGTGCAGCGCCGCGAAGCCGGCGTCCTCGCCCACGTATCGGGTGCCGGCCGGGACGGCGAGGGTGTCCCGGTGCTCCTCGAAGAGGGCGGGGGAACCGCTGTAGAAGACGTACCCGCCGGAGCCGGCGTCTCCGATCATCGGCGGTACGGCCATGATCCCGCCGTCCAGGAAACGGGCCCCGCGCTCCGTCGCCCAGCCGGCACGGGCGCGGCCCTCGGCGGGCGTGCCGGTGGTGAGGTTCACCAGGTCCCGCCCGGTCAGGTCGGCCCCGCCGAGGGCCACGCCGACCGAGGCGTCGTCGAGCAGGCAGACGATCACCAGTCGGTTCGCGGCCACCGCCTCGGCGGCGCTCGCGGCGACCGTCGCACCCTCGGCGGCGAGGGCCTCGGCGCGGGCCGGGGTGCGGTTCCAGACGGTCACGGGATGTCCGGCGGCGAGCCAGGCACGGACCAGGGCGGTGCCCATGGCGCCGGCGCCGAGGACGGTGAGCGGAATACGGGCGGTGGAAGTCTTGTCAGTCATGGAGATCAGGCTCCGCCGGGAACGACGGCCGCTCAAGTACGTACTTGAGAGTGGGTGGTTACCCTGGGGAAAGGGAGCAGGCAGCGGGTGGGGGACGGGGTGACGGGCATGGGTACGGTACGGCGGCCGGGGGCGTACGTCTGCGGGGTCGACGCGGCGATGGACGTGATCGGCGGCAAGTGGAAGGTGCTGATCCTGTGGGCGCTCGGCGAAGGGGTGCACCGGTTCGGCGCCCTGCGCCGGGAGTTGCCCGGGGTGACGGAGAAGGTGCTCGCCGCGCAGCTGCGGGAGCTGGAGGCCGACGGCATCGTGCACCGCGAGGAGTACCGCGAGGTGCCACCGCGCGTGGAGTACTCGCTGACCGCGCGGGGCGTCGCCCTCAACGAGGCGCTGGCGCCGCTCGGCGCGTGGGGCAGGGCGAACGTGCCGAACGGCTCACCGGCTGCCGGTGAGGTGCGCGAAGACGACCACGTTCCCCTGGTATCCGGTACCGCGTGAGTAGTCGCCGCCGCAGGTGATGACGCGCAGCTCGGGCCGGTTCGCCGCGCCGTACACCCGCTCGTCCGGGAAGTCCTTCGCGGCGTACACCTCCACCGCGTCCACGGTGAACACCGCGACGCCGCCGTCGCGCCGGTCGACCTCGATCGTGGCGCCCTTCTCCAGGGCGCCGAGCCGGTAGAAGACGGCGGGGCCCTCGGCGTTGTCCACGTGCCCGGCGACGATCGCGGTGCCCGTCTCACCGGGGGTGGTGCCGGCCTCGTACCAGCCGGCGAGGTTCTCCCGCTCGGCGGGCGGCACGTCGAGGCTGCCGGACGGCGTCAGGCCGAGGCCCGTCATCGGGGCGTCCACGCCGATCGCCGGGATGCGGACACGGTCGGGCGGGGAGGGCGGCAGCGCCGGTGCGGCGGCGGCCTCGCCGGCCCGCCCCGTGCGGGCCTGCGCGGCGGAGGGCTGCGGCGGGGCCTCGGTGCGGGCGCCGCCGACGAGCAGCCAGGTCCCGGAGCAGAGGGCGACCGCGGTGACGGCGGCTATCGCGGTGTTGCCGACCCTGCGCATGATGTCCCCCTTCTCTCCGTCCCTCTGAAAGGCCCCCTGCCCCCTCCGGGCCGCGAGGGGCGTCGGACCCGGAGGGGGTGGGGAAGTGCGGTACCGGCGAACGGGCAGCGGAGGGTGCCCGTCAGATCCCGTCGCCTCTCGCCCGGCGATGCAGGAGCCAGGTACCGCCCGCGGCGGCGACGGCCAGAGCCGCCACACCCGCCGCGGTCTGCACGGGATCGGGGCCAAGAGCGCCGCCGACCCCCGTCTTCACGCTTCCCTTGGGGTACACCTGCTCACGGGCGGAGGTCAGCGTGACCACCAGGTCGCCCGTCACCCGCAGGCCGCTCCCACCACAGGTCGCGACGATCTCGTACGTCCCCGGCTGCGCGCTCGGCGGCACCTCGAAGCGGCCGACCGCCTCGCCCTCCTCGGTGCCCGGGGCCAGCGGGAACGTACCGGCGCCCACCGCGCTGGCGTCGCCCGCCGCCGAGCCGCCCTGGCCGCACGCCGTCGTGTTCACCACGGCCCGCTCGCCCGGCACGACGGAGGACGGGCGCACCGTCAGACCGCCGCTCACCTCACCCTCCCCGGCGTACACGGGCCCGGCGTGCGCGGGCGCCTGGGCGGCGAGGCCGACGGCCGCGACGGCGAGCGCGGTACCGGTCAGCAGACGGGCGGTACGTCGCATCGGTGCTCCTTTGACCTCTTCTGACCTCTTCGGTGGCCCCTTGCCCTACCGAGGTAAGTCGCACCGGACGCGGCCCGCTCCCCGAGAACGCGCCGCGACTGGGATGAACGGGTGTCGGGAGCGCGCTCGGCGGGTCCACGCGGGACAGCGTTTCGGCAGGTCACCGGCGTGCGGCGGACGTCCTTGGAAAAGATCCCGAAGACCGCGGGGCGCGGGGGTGAACGGGTGAGGCGGTGCCTCCGAACGGGCCCGCCGGCGTCGCGCTTGACCTCAACCAAACTTGAGGTACCAGGCTGTGCCGCATGAACACAACGACCGCTCCACTGCGTGTGACCCTGATCGTCGGCAGCAACCGCCACGGCCGCTTCGGCCCCGTCGTCGCCGACTGGCTCCTGGACCATCTCCGGGCCCACCCCGACCTCGACCCGGAGGTGCTGGACGTCGCCGGGACCGACCTGCCCACGACCTTCGCCCCGACCCCGGAGGCGACGGCCGCGCTGGCGGAGATCACCCCGAAACTGGCGGGCGCGGACGCGTTCGTCGTACTCACCCCCGAGTACAACCACTCCTTCCCGGCTGGCCTGAAGAACGTCATCGACTGGCACTTCACCGAGTGGCGGGCCAAGCCCGTCGGTCTCGTCTCCTACGGCGGTCTGGCCGGCGGCCTGCGCGCCTCGGAGCACCTGCGCCAGGTCTTCGCCGAACTGCACGCCGTCACCGTCCGCGACACCGTCTCCTTCCACAACGCGGGCGCCTCGTTCGACGACGAGGGCGGGCTCAGGGACCCGTCGGGACCGGACGCGGCGGCGAAGACGATGCTCGACCAGCTGGTGTGGTGGGGGCGGGCCCTGCGGGAGGCGAAGGAGCGGCGGCCGTACGACGGCGCGTGACGCCCACGCCGGGCGGGCGGCGCGGAGGCCGCGACGCCCGCGTCCGGCAGTGGGGCCCCGGCCGCTACGACGCCCGCGCCCGGCGGCCGGCCCGGCCGACGCGACGCCCGCGCCCGGCGGCCGGCCCGGTCGACGCGACGCCCGCGCCCGGCGGCCGGCCCGGTCGACGCGACGCCCGCGCCCGGCGGCCAACCCGGCCGACGCGACGCCGACGCCCGGCAGTCGGCCAGGACACCGCGACGCCCGCGCCCGGCGGCCAACCCGGCCGACGCGACGCCGGCGCCCGGCAGTCGGCCAGGACACCGCGACGCCCGGCCGGGCGTCAGACCGCCCTCTCCACCCGCACCGCGCACACCTTGAACTCCGGCATCCGCGACGTCGGGTCGAGGGCCGGGTTGGTCAGGGTGTTGGCGCGGCCCTCGCCCGGCCAGTGGAAGGGCATGAACACGGTGTCGGGGCGGATGCCGGCGGTGACGCGGGCCGGTGCCGCGGCCCGGCCGCGCCGGGAGACGACGGTCACCCGATCGCCCTCGGCCACCCCCAGCCGCGCCGCCAGCCGAGGGTGGAGCTCCACGAAGGGGCCGGGCGCGGCGGCGTTCAGCTCGTCCACCCGCCGGGTCTGCGCGCCCGACTGGTACTGCGCCACCACCCGCCCGGTGGTCAACAGCACCGGATACTCGTCGTCCGGCTCCTCGGCGCTCGGCCGGTGCGAGACGGGCGCGAACCTGGCCCGGCCGTCGTCGGTGGCGAAACGGTCGAGGAAGAGGCGAGGAGTGCCCGGATGCCGGTCCCCTCGCGTCCCGGCGGCCTCCTCCGGCGCCGGACACGGCCAGAACACCCCGCCCTCCTCGGCCAGCCGCCGGTAGTCGATCCCCGAGTAGTCCGCCGGGCCTCCCGCGCTCGCCCGGCGCAGCTCCTCGAAGACCTGCTCCGGTTCGGTGGGGAAGCCCTTCTCCACGCCCAGCCGGCCGGCCAGCCCGTGCAGCACCTCCAGGTCGCTGCGGACCCCGTCCGGCGGGGTGATCGCGCGCCGCCGCAGCAGCACCCGCCCCTCCAGGCTGGTCGTGGTGCCCGACTCCTCGGCCCACTGCGTCACCGGCAGCACCACGTCCGCCAGCGCCGCCGTCTCGGAGAGCACCACGTCGCACACGGCGAGGAAGTCCAGCGACCGCAGCCGTTCCTCGACGTGGGCCGCGCGGGGCGCCGACACCACCGGGTTGGAGCCCATCAGCAGCAGCGACCTGATGTCCGTGCCCAGCGCGTCCAGCAGCTCGTAGGCGCTGCGCCCCGGCCCCGGCAGCGAGTCAGGGTCCACGCCCCACACCTCGGCGACGTGCCGCCGCGCCGCCGGGTCGGTCAGCTTGCGGTAGCCGGGCAACTGGTCGGCCTTCTGCCCGTGTTCGCGTCCGCCCTGCCCGTTGCCCTGCCCGGTCAGACAGCCGTACCCCGACCGGGGGCGGCCGGCCCGCCCGGTCGCCAGGCACAGGTTGATCCACGCGCCCACCGTGTCCGTGCCCTTGGCCTGCTGCTCGGGCCCGCGCGCGGTCAGTACCATCGCGGCCTCGGGCGCGCAGAACATCCGCACCGCCTCCCGCAGTTCGGGAACGGACACCCCGGTGATCCGCTCCACGTACTCCGGCCAGTGCCCCATCGCCGCCGCCCGCGCGTCCTCCCAGCCGGCCGTGCGCTCCTCGACGTACCGCTCGTCCACCCGCCCCTCGGCGACGACCAGGTGCAGCATGCCCAGGGCGAGGGCGAGGTCGGTGCCCGGCCTCGGCGCCAGGTGCAGGTCGGCCTGTTCGGCGGTCTTCGTGCGACGCGGGTCGACGACGATCAGGGTGCCGCCGTTCTCGCGCAGCTCGGTGAAGTAGCGCAGGGACGGCGGCATCGTCTCCGCCGGGTTCGACCCGACGAGGATCACGCACCCGGTCCTCGGGATGTCCTCCAGCGGGAACGGCAGCCCCCGGTCGAGGCCGAACGCCCTGACGCCGGCCGCCGCCGCCGACGACATGCAGAACCGCCCGTTGTAGTCGATCTGCGAGGTGCCCAGCACCACCCGGGCGAACTTGCCCAGCGTGTACGCCTTCTCGTTGGTCAGTCCGCCCCCGCCGAACACCCCGAGCGCGTCCGCGCCGTGCTCCGCCCGGGTGCGGGCCAGGTTCCCGGCGATCCGGTCCAGCGCATCGTCCCACGAGGCCGGCACCAGCGGGCCCTCGGCGGAACGCACCAGCGGCGTGGTCAGCCGGGCGCTCGACGCGAGCACCGCCGGCGCCGTACGCCCCTTGCCGCACAGCGCGCCCCGGTTCACCGGGAAGTCGGCGCGCTCGGACACCTCGACGGTCCCGTCGGCGGCGGGCGTCAGGTTCATCCCGCACTGCAGGGCGCAGTACGGGCAGTGGGTGGGCGTGGGCGTGGCGGCGGTCCGCATGCCGGTGTTCTGCATGCCGCCCAGCGTGCGCCGCCCGTGTTACGCGACCGGGCGGCGCTTTGTTACGCCGCCGGGACGGTGACCTCCCCGCCGGCCCGCGGCCACGGTGAGGGACGCGTCACCCCGCGTCGGCGAGCGCCCGCGCCACCCCCGGCTCCTTCGGTCCGAGGAAGTGCGGGTCCGGCTCGAACACCGCGTCCAGCGCCGCCTTCCCCGCCGCGAGGATCTCCCGAGCACCCCCGTAGTACCAGGTCACATCGTGTACGTCGTCGACCCCGACGCCGTACGACGCCACCCCCGCCTCCTGGCACAGCGCCACCGCCCGCCGGATGTGGAAGCCCTGACTGATCAGAACCGCCCGGTCCACGCCGAAGATCTTCTTCGCGCGGACGCAGGAGTCCCAGGTGTCGAAACCCGCGTAGTCGCTGACGATCCGCCCGTCGGGCACCCCGTGCCGGACCAGGTAGGCCCGCATGGCGTCCGGCTCGTCGTACTCCTCACGGCTGTTGTCGCCGGTGACGAGGACCACCTCGATCCTGCCCGCGCGATAGAGCTCTGCCGCCGCGTCCAGGCGGTGCGCGAGGTACGGCGACGGCTCGCCCTCCCACAGTCCGGCGCCGAAGACGACCGCGACCTCGGTACGGGGTACGTCGGCCGTGGTGCGCAGCCGGTCACCCGTCACCACGTACATCCACGTGCTCGGCAACAGCGCGAGCACGCACCCGGCCATCACCGCCTGGACCAGCCGCCGCCGCCCGTCACGGGTGCGCGGCAGGCGCGGTCTGCGAAGTCTCGGGCGGCGCATCGGACGGTCCCCTCCCCGGTCGGTTCTGCTCTCAGGGACGTACCCGGGCGCCGTCCGGTTCGCCGCCCGCTCACACGGAGGGACCCGGCGGCCCGCGGACCGACGGAAAATCCCTGTGACACCGACGCAACGGAAAGGCAACGTCCCGCCCCCACCATCGGTGCATGACGGCGATGACAGTGACGGGCAGGACGAGCACGGCGAACCACCCGGGCGGTACCCCCGCCCTGGTCGTCGTCGCCCACGGCAGCCGCGACTCGCGCGCGCCGATCACCGTGGGCGCCCTCCTGGCCCGGGTCCGCGCCCTGCGCCCCGCCCTGCCCGTGCGCCTCGGACACATCGAGCTGAACGAGCCCCGGCTGCCGGGCACGCTCGCCGCCCTCGAAGACGGGGACGCCGTCCTGGTCCCGCTCCTGCTGAGCCGCGGCTACCACGTCAAGCAGGACATCCCCGAGATGGCAGCGGCGGCACCGGCCCGCACCCGCGTGGCCGCCCCGCTCGGCCCGCACCCGCTGCTCGCCGACGCCCTGCACGACCGTCTCCTCGAAGCCGGCTGGCCCGCCCGCGCCCCCCGGGGCGGCGCCGTCGTCCTCGCCTCCGCGGGCTCCCGCGACCCCGAGTCCAGGACGGACACCGCCCGCGCCGCGGCCCTTCTGGCCGGCCGTCTCGGCGTCCCGGTCGTGCCCGCGTACGCCTCGGCGGCGGCTCCCACGGTCCCGGAGGCGGTACGCGCGCTGACGGCCCGCGGCCACCGGCGGGTGGCCGTCGCCTCGTACTTCACGGCCCCGGGCCGCTTCGCGACCCAGTGCGCGGCGGCGGCCCCGTGGATCGCGTCGGCCCCCCTGGGCGTCCACCCGGCGATGGCCCGCCTGCTCCTGCGCCGCTACGACGAGGCGGTGGGGGCCCGGACGGAGAGACCGGGCACGCTGCCCGACGACGGGCCCCTAGCCCAGAGCGACCGACCAGCGGGCCAGGCAGTCCACCTCGATCAGACCGGGACCCGGCACTTCCACAGCGCCGCGGAAGGGCCCGTCGCACCGCCGCAGCACCGTCCCGTCCCCGCCTTCGGGTGAACGGTGGGTGAGGACCGCGACCCCCTTGTCCACCTCCAGCGTCAGCGTCGTGCGCCCGCCGGTGTACCGCAGGACGTCCGGGTGGCCGCCCTCGGCACCCGTCACCAGCCCCGGCAGTGAGCCGGAGTCGCGGAACCCGATCCTCCAGCTGGGGAACGCCGAACCGGTGGACCCCCTCTTCACCGCGAGGTGGGTGTACTCCCTGGGGACGACGGCCCGTACCCGGTGGACACCGAAGGCGTGGGTCGGACTCAGGAGCATGCGGCCCTGCTCCAGCCGGCCGGGCGTGTCGATCAGCCCGTAGACGTGGAAGGAGGACAGGAGCCCGCCCTTGATCTCCACGACGGTCGCCGCGCCGTCCGGAGCGTGGCTGACGGGAACGGTGCCGTTCCCCCGGCCGGAGTGGGGCAGACGTATGTCTTCCATGCCGCGCAGTCTGCCACGGCGGGCCCCCGCGCCCGTGAGAGAGTGGACGGGCCGATACGCGACACGCGGAACCACCGGACCCGCTGCTGTACGGGGGACCACGTCGAGGTTCATGACAGGGAAGGCGAGGCACGGCACGGGATCATGGAAGGCACCGAACCCCCGCCCCCGTACGACCCGACGTCGGTCGCCCGCTACGCCCCGGAGCCGGACAAACGCCCGGGCCGTACCGCCTTCCAGCGCGACCGCGCCCGCATCCTGCACTCCTCGGCCCTGCGCCGCCTCGCCGGCAAGACCCAGGTCGTCACGCCGGGGGAGCGCAGCCCGGTCTGGGACGCCAGCCCCCGCACCCGCCTCACGCACTCCCTGGAATGCGCCCAGGTCGGCCGCGAACTCGGCGCCGCCCTCGGCTGCGACCCCGACCTCGTCGAGGCCGCCTGCCTCGCCCACGACCTGGGGCATCCGCCCTTCGGCCACAACGGCGAACAGGCGCTGAACGAGTTCGCCGAGGACTGCGGCGGCTTCGAGGGAAACGCCCAGTCACTGAGACTCCTCACCCGCATCGAGCCCAAGCGGTTCACCGAGGACGGCTCCGTCGGCCTCAACCTCACCCGCGCCACCCTCGACGCCGCCACCAAGTACCCGTGGCCCCGCGGCGCCCACCCCACCGACCCGGCCTCGCCCAAGTTCGGCGTGTACGACGACGACCGGCCCGTCTTCGAATGGCTCCGCAAGGACGCGCCCGGCGCCCGCACCTGCTTCGAGGCCCAGGTCATGGACTGGGCCGACGACGTGGCGTACTCCGTGCACGACGTCGAGGACGGCCTGCACGCCGGCCACATCGACCCGAACTGCCTGCTCGCCGACCCCGAGCGCGACGCCGTCTTCGAGGTCGCCGTCGGCCGCTACGTCCCGGCCGGCACCGACCACGCCGAACTCGCCGCCGCCCTCGACCGCCTCCTCGCCCAGGACTGGTGGCCGCACGGCTACGACGGCTCGGCCGTCGCCCAGGCCCGGCTGAAGGACGCCACCAGCCAGCTCATCGGCCGCTTCTGCCTCGCCGCCGAGACCGCCACCCGGGCCGCGTACGGGGACGGCCGGCGCACCCGGTACACCGCCGAACTGGTCGTACCGCGCGCGACCCGCCTGGAGTGCGCCGTCCTCAAGGCGGTCGCCGTCCGGTACGTCATGCAGCGCACCGAGCAGGAGCGGCTCCGCGCCGACCAGCGGATCGTCGTCGCCGAACTGGCCGAGGCGCTCACCGCCCGCGCCCCCGACGGCCTCGACCCCCAGTTCCGCGCCCTGTTCGACTCGGCCGCCGACGACCGCGCCCGCAAACGGGTGATCGTCGACCAGATCGCCTCCCTCACCGACGCCTCGGCCCGCTCGCTTCACGCCCGGCTGACGGGGCATCCATGAGAGTGTCGGGGCAGGCGTGACCCGCCAGGCACCAAGGCCCGGAGCACGGCCCGCCGTGGCCTGATCGGGCCACTCCCTCTTCCCGCACCGCGTCACGTGCGGGACGCTCGCATGTGGCGGCACCCTGACGAGGAGGCAGACAAGTGGTCGACGCGGATCAGACATTCGTCATCGTCGGAGGCGGCCTGGCCGGCGCGAAGGCGGCCGAGACGCTCCGCACGGAGGGCTTCACCGGCCGGGTGATCCTCATCTGCGACGAACGCGACCACCCCTACGAGCGCCCGCCGCTGTCCAAGGGCTACCTCCTCGGCAAGGAGGAACGCGACAGCGTCTTCGTGCACGAACCCGGCTGGTACGCGCGGCACGACATCGAACTGCACCTCGGCCAGACCGTCGTCGCGATCGACCCCGCCGCCAAGACCGTCCACTACGGCGACGACGGCACCCGCGCCGGGTACGACAAGCTGCTCATCGCGACCGGTGCCGAGCCCCGCCGTCTCGACGTCCCCGGCACCGGCCTCGCGGGCGTCCACCACCTGCGCCGCCTCGCCCACGCCGAACGCCTCAAGAACGTCCTCACCTCCCTCGGCCGGGACAACGGCCACCTCCTGATCGCCGGGGCCGGCTGGATCGGCCTGGAGGTCGCGGCGGCGGCCCGCGAGTACGGCGCCGAGGTCACCGTCGTCGAGCCCGGCCCGACCCCGCTGCACAGCGCCCTCGGCCCCGAGCTGGGCGCCGTCTTCGCCGAGCTGCACGAGGCGCACGGCGTCCGCTTCCGCTTCGGCGTGCGGCTGACCGAGATCATCGGCCAGGACGGCATGGTGCTGGCCGCCCGCACCGACGACGGCGAGGAGCACCCCGCCCACGACGTGCTCGCCGCGATCGGCGCCGCCCCGCGCACCGCGCTCGCCCAGGCCGCGGGCCTGGAGATCGCCGACCGCGCCGACGGCGGCGGCATCGTGGTCGACGCGAACCTGCGCACCTCCGACCCCGACATCTACGCGGCCGGCGACGTGGCCTCCTTCCACCACGCCCTCTTCGACACCCGCCTGCGCGTCGAGCACTGGGCGGGCGCGCTGAACGGCGGGCCGGCGGCCGCCCGCGCGATGCTCGGCAAGGGCTCCGCCCACGACCGCGTGCCCTACTTCTTCACCGACCAGTACGACCTGGGCATGGAGTACTCCGGCTGGGCGCCGCAGGGGTCGTACGACCAGGTGGTGATCCGCGGGGACGCCGCGAAGCGGGAGTTCATCGCCTTCTGGGTGCAGGAGGGCCGGGTGCTGGCCGGGATGAACGTGAACGTGTGGGACGTCACGGAGCCGATCCAGCAGCTGATCCGCTCGAAGGCCCCGGTGGACACCGAGGCCCTGGCGAACCCGCACGTATCCCTGGAAAGCCTCGTCGCATAGCCGCCGGCCGCTCCGGGCCGCCGCTGCCGGGGGCGGTCCGGCACCCGTCCGGGGGCAGGTCACCGCGCCCGAGCATGTCACCGCCGCCCCGTAGACTTCAGGGGTGGCTGGACGGATCAACGACGAGGACGTGAAGGCGGTACGGGACGCGGTCCCGATCGACGCCGTGGTGTCCGAGTACCTCCAGCTGAGGAACGCGGGCGGCGGCAACCTGAAGGGCCTGTGCCCCTTCCACGACGAGAAGTCCCCGTCCTTCCAGGTCAGCCCGAGCAAGGGGTTCTTCCACTGCTTCGGCTGCCAGGAGGGCGGCGACACCCTCACGTTCGTGATGAAGATCGACCACCTCACCTTCTCGGAGGCGGTCGAGCGCCTGGCCGGCCAGGCCGGCATCACCCTGCGCTACGAGGAGGGCGGGTACAACCCCTCCCACCAGCGCGGCGAACGCATCCGCCTGGTCGAGGCCCACAAGATCGCCGCCCAGTGGTACGCGGAGCAGCTCGCGACCGGCCCCGAGGCCGACACCGGCCGCGCCTTCCTCGCCGACCGCGGCTTCGACCAGGCCGCCGCCGAGCACTTCTCCGTCGGCTACAGCCCCCAGGGCTGGGACCACCTCACCCGCTTCCTGCGCGGCAAGGGCTTCAGCGACAAGGAGCTGCTCCTGTCCGGCCTGGCCCAGGAGGGCCGCCGCGGCCCCATCGACCGCTTCCGCGGCCGGCTGATGTGGCCCATCCGCGACATCGGCGGCGACGTCGTCGGCTTCGGCGCCCGCAAGCTCTACGAGGCGGACAACGGCCCGAAGTACCTGAACACCCCCGACACCGCGATCTACAAGAAGTCCCAGGTCCTGTACGGCATCGACCTCGCCAAGAAGGACATCGCGAAGGCGTCCCGGGCCGTGGTCGTCGAGGGCTACACCGACGTCATGGCCTGCCACCTCGCCGGCGTCACCACCGCCATCGCGACCTGCGGCACCGCCTTCGGCGGCGACCACATCAAGATCCTCCGCCGCCTGCTGATGGACAACGGCTCGGCCCGCGTCATCTTCACCTTCGACGGCGACGCTGCCGGCCAGAAGGCGGCCCTGCGCGCCTTCGAGGACGACCAGAAGTTCGCCGCCGAGACCTACATCGCCATCGCCCCCGACGGCATGGACCCCTGCGACCTGCGTCTGGCCAAGGGCGACGACGCGGTCGCCGACCTGGTCGAGCCGCGCACCCCGCTCTTCGAGTTCGCGCTCCGCCAGATCGTTTCCCGCTACGACCTGGACACCCCGGCCGGCCGCGCCTCCGCGCTGGACGAGGCCGCCCCCGTCGTCGCCCGCATCAAGAACAGCGGCGCCCAGCACGAGGTCGCCGTGCAGCTCGCCGGCATGCTCGGCATCCTCGACACGCAGTTCGTGGTCAAGCGGATCGCCCAGCTGGCCCGCTGGGCCCGCGACCGCGGCGGCAAGGGCCCCGCCCCCGACCGGCCCCAGCGCGGCAGCGGCGGCGCCCCGCAGCAGTACGCCGGCCCCGCCGGGCAGGGTCCGCGCGGCGGCCCCGCGCTGAATCTCCGCAACCCCGTCTTCGCCACCGAACGCGAGCTGCTCAAGCTCGCCCTCCAGCGCCCCGAGCTGGTCTCCCCGGCCTTCGACGCGTACGGCGTCGACGAGTTCACCGCCCCGCCCTACGCCGCCGTCCGCGAGGCGATCCTGGAAGCGGGCGGCGCCGAGTCCGGCGTCGAGGACCCGCAGGGCTACCTGGTCCGCGTCCGCGAGGCCGCCCCGGACGACGCCGTCCGCGCCACGGTCACCGAGCTCGCGGTCGAGGCGATCATGCTGCACCGGGGCGTGAAGGGCGTCGACGACGTCTACGCGGGCGCCCAGCTGGTCACCGTCCGGCGCCGGGCCGTAGAGCGCCGCATCCGCGACATCACCGGCCGCCTCACCCGCCTGACCGGCCACGGCGACCCCGCCGAACTGGCCGCCGTACAGAACGAGCTGTGGGTCCTCCAGCAGTACGACCAGACCCTGCGCGTACAGGGCGCCGCCGCGCTCTAGGGGGTGCCGTTCGGATCTTGCCGGGGTCGCGGGGTCTGACACGCACTCCCCCACTGCCTGAAGGGCGTGGGCGGTGCCCCCAGCCGCGTTGTCGTCGGTTGCCAGGGCTCCGCCCTGTCGTCCTCCTCCGCCTTGCAGCTGCACGCACCAGACCCCGCTCGGGTCAGTCGCAAGGCACCGTTGCCCGGAGCCGGCCTGATCCGAACGCCACCCCCTGGAACCGACCGCGGGTAACCGCGTGGTCACGGCCGGACGCAAAAAGTCACCGCACGCCCCTCGTGGCGGCGATGTGTCGTACCCCACACTGGGGTCCGGTGCCTGAGTCCTCGGAGCGCGGCCGGCCCGTCCCGGCGGGTTGCCGGTCCCCCCGGTCGCGTTCCACGCGTAGGGGGCGGACAGCGGCGAGTGAGCCGGCTCCGCCCCCGAAGTACCGCCGCCGGCCCCCGCCGGCCGCGTCCATCCTGGAGGTCGCCCCCGTGCAGACCCGGACCCTCACCCAGACCGACACCAGTACCGACGGCGCGGAGCCGAGCGCGGAGAGCGGCGTCCTCGTCGCGATGCCCGCCCAGCACCGTGCCGTGCACCACCCCGAGAACCGGCCGGACGAGCCGCCCGCGGCGGACGCCCCCGAAGCGGACACCGAAACCGCCGTCCTCGAAGCGGACACCGAGGCGGACACCCCCGAGGCGGCCGGCCACCCCGAGGAACCGGCCGACGCCCCCGAGGCCGAGGTCCCCGAGCCGCCGCGGCCCACCCGCACGGAGACCGGCGGGCCCTCCTCCGACCTGTTCCGCCAGTACCTGCGGGAGATCGGCCGGATCCCGCTGCTCACCGCGGCCGAGGAGGTCGACCTCGCCCGGCGCGTGGAGGCCGGGCTGTTCGCCGAGGAGAAGCTGCGGCTCGCCGTCGACCTGGACAGCCGGCTCGCCCTGGACCTCGACCGGCTCGTCGTCCTGGGCCGCCTGGCCAAGCGCCGCCTGATCGAGGCGAACCTGCGGCTCGTCGTGTCCGTGGCCAAGCGCTACGTCGGACGCGGACTGACCATGCTCGACCTGGTCCAGGAGGGGAACCTGGGCCTGATCCGGGCCGTGGAGAAGTTCGACTACGCCCGCGGCTACAAGTTCTCCACCTACGCCACCTGGTGGATCCGCCAGGCCATGTCCCGGGCGCTGGCCGACCAGGCACGCACCATCCGCGTCCCCGTCCACGTCGTCGAGCTGATCAACCGGGTCGTCCGCGTCCAGCGCCGCATGCTCCAGGAACGCGGCTACGAGCCGACCTCGCAGGAGGTCGCCGCCCACCTGGAGCTGGCCCCCGAGCGGGTCGGCGAGGTGCTGCGCCTCGCCCAGGAGCCGGTCTCCCTGCACGCACCGGTCGGCGAGGAGGACGACGTCGCCCTCGGTGACCTGATCGAGGACGGCGACGCCGCCAGCCCCGTCGAGTCGGCCGCGTTCCTGCTGCTGCGCCAGCACCTGGAGGCGGTGCTCTCCACCCTCGGCGAACGCGAGCGCAAGGTCGTCCAGCTCCGCTACGGCCTGGTCGACGGCCGCCCCCGCACGCTGGAGGAGATAGGCCGCATCTTCGGCGTGACCCGCGAGCGGATCCGCCAGATCGAGTCCAAGACCCTCAACAAACTCCGCGACCACACCTTCGCGGACCAGCTGAGGGGCTACCTGGACTGAGACCCCGACTCCGACCGGGCCCTACTCCACCTCCGCCACGGCCTGGGCGAACTGGGCCTGGTACAGCCGCGCGTAGGCCCCGTCGGCCGCCAGCAGCCCGGCGTGGGCGCCCTGCTCGACGATCGACCCGTTCTCCATCACCAGGATCGTGTCCGCGTCCCGGATCGTCGACAGCCGGTGCGCGATCACGAACGACGTCCGCCCGTGCGCCAGCTTGGCCATCGCCTTCTGGATCAGCACCTCGGTACGGGTGTCCACGGACGACGTCGCCTCGTCCAGGACCAGGATCACCGGGTCGGACAGGAAGGCCCGCGCGATGGTGATGAGCTGCTTCTCACCGGCGCTCACCCCCGTGCCCTCGTCGTCGATCACGGTGTCGTAGCCGTCGGGCAGCGTCCGCACGAACCGGTCGGCGTGGGCGGCCCGCGCCGCCTCCTCGATCTCCCCGCGGGTCACCTCCCGCGACGCTCCGTACGCGATGTTCTCCGCGATGGTGCCGCCGAACAGCCAGGTGTCCTGGAGCACCATGCCGATGCCGGCCCGCAGCTCGTCCCGGGACATCTTCGCCACGTCCACCCCGTCCAGGGTGATCCGCCCGCCGGAGACCTCGTAGAACCGCATCAGCAGATTGACGAGGGTCGTCTTCCCGGCCCCCGTGGGCCCGACGATGGCGACCGTGTGCCCCGGCTCGACCTTCAGCGACAGGTCCTCGATCAGCGGCTTCTCGGGGTCGTAGCGGAAGGAGACGTGCTCCAGCTCCACCCGTCCGCGCAGGTCCTCGGGCCGGGCGCCCGGGATCGGGTCCGCCGACTGCTCCTCGGCGTCCAGCAGCTCGAAGACCCGCTCCGCCGACGCCACACCCGACTGCACCAGGTTCGCCATCGACGCGACCTGCGTCAGCGGCATCGAGAACTGCCGCGAGTACTGGATGAATGCCTGCACGTCACCGATGGACAGCGTCCCGGAGGCCACCCGCAGCCCGCCGACCACCGCGACGAGCACGTAGTTCAGGTTGGACACGCACATCATCAGCGGCTGCATGATCCCGCTGTTGAACTGTGCCTTGAACCCGGCCTCGTACAGCGCGTCGTTCTGCTCGGCGAACTGCTTCGCGGACTCCTCCTGCCGCCCGAACACCTTCACCAGCGTGTGCCCGGTGTACATCTCCTCGATGTGCGCGTTCAACTGCCCCGTGGAGCGCCACTGCTGCACGAACTGCGGCTGCGACCGCTTGCCCACGCGCGTGGCCACCACGAACGACAGCGGCACGGTCACCAGCGCGACCAGCGCCAGGATCCAGGAGACGTAGAACATCATCGCCAGCACGCCGATGATGGTCAGCAGCGAGTTGATCAGCTGGCCCATCGACTGCTGGAGCGTCTGCTGGATGTTGTCGATGTCGTTCGTCGCCCGGCTCAGCACCTCACCGCGCTGCCGTTTGTCGAAGTACGACAGCGGCAGCCGGGACAGCTTCGTCTGCACGTCCTCCCGCATCCGGAACATCGTCCGGTTGACCGCGCGGTTCACCAGCCGGGTCGCCACCGCCATCAGCAGCCCGGCGCCGGCGAAGGTCGCCAGCGCGAGCAGCAGCACCTCGCCCACGGCACCGAAGTCGATGCCCTGGCCCGGGACGAAGTCCGTGCTGCGGAGCATGTCGGCGACATCGCCGTCGCCGCGCTCCCGCATGGAGTCCAGGACCTGTTCCTTCGAGGCCCCGGACGGCATGTCCCGCCCGACGATCCCCGCGAAGACCAGGTCGGTGGCCCGGCCGAGGATCTTCGGCCCGACCACGCTGAGTGCGACGCTGACGACCAGACACGCCAGCAGTGTGAAGAGGGTCGCCCGCTCCGGCCGGAACTGGGCGAGGAGCCGCTTGGTCGACCCCTTGAAGTCCATCGAACGCTGGTCGGGGCCGCCCCCGGCCATCATGCGCCCCGCGGGCCCGGCCATCAGGCAGCCTCCGCTTCCGTGAGCTGGGAGAGCACGATCTCCCGGTAGGTCTCGTTGTCCGCCATCAACTCGTGGTGCCTGCCCACCCCGACCACCCGCCCCTCGTCCAGCACGATGATCCGGTCCGCGTCCCGGATGGTCGACACGCGCTGCGCCACGATCACCACGGTCGCCTCGGCCGTCTCCCGGCCCAGCTCGGCACGGAGCGCCGCGTCGGTGGCGTAGTCGAGGGCGGAGAAGGAGTCGTCGAAGAGGTAGATCTCCGGGCGCTGGACGAGCGTCCGGGCGATGGCGAGCCGCTGCCGCTGACCTCCCGAAACGTTGGTGCCGCCCTGCGAGACGGGCGCGTCGAGCCCGCCCTCCAGCCCGGAGACGAACTCCCCGGCCTGCGCCACGCCGAGCGCGTGCCACAGTTCCTCGTCCGTGGCGTCCGGATTGCCGTAGCGCAGGTTGGTCGCGACCGTGCCCGCGAAGAGGTACGGCTTCTGCGGCACCAGTCCCACGACCTTGGCCAGCACCTCCGGGTCGACGGTCCGCACGTCCACCCCGTCGACGAGCACCTCGCCTTCCGTGGCGTCGAACAGCCGGGGGACCAGCCCGAGCAGCGTGGACTTGCCGCTGCCGGTCGAGCCGATGACGGCGGTCGTCTCGCCCGGCCGGGCCACCAGGTCGATGTGCCGGAGCACCGGCTCCTCGGCACCGGGGTAGCGGAAACCGGCCCCCCGCACCTCCAGATGCCCGTGCCGGCGCAGCTCGGTGACCGGCGCCACCGGCGGCACGACACTGCTCTCGGTGCCCAGTACCTCCTGGATGCGCTCGGCGCACACCTCCGCGCGCGGCACCATCATGAACATGAAGGTGGCCATCATCACGGACATCACGATCTGCATCAGGTAGGCGAGGAACGCGGTCAGATCGCCGATCTGCATCCCGCCGCTCTCGATCCGGTGGGCCCCGAACCACACCACCGCGACCGACGACACGTTCACCACCGTCATGACCACGGGGAACATCAGCGCGAGCAGGTTGCCGCTGCCCAGCGCCACCTCGGTCAGATCCGCGTTGGCCTTCCGGAAGCGCTGCTGCTCGTACTCGTCCCGCACGAAGGCGCGGATGACGCGGTTGCCGGTGATCTGCTCGCGCAGCACCCGGTTCACCGTGTCCAGCCGCTCCTGCATGGCCCGGAACAGCGGCCGCAGCCGCCGCACGATCAGCGTCACGCAGATCGCCAGCACCGGCACGACCCCGACCAGCACTCCGGACAGCGGCACGTCCAGGCCCAGCGCCATCACGATGCCGCCGACACACATGATGGGCGCCGACACCATCAGCGTGAACGTCATCAGGGCCAGCATCTGGACCTGCTGGACGTCGTTCGTGGTCCGGGTGATCAGCGAGGGCGCGCCGAAGCCGCCGACCTCGCGCGCCGAGAAGGACTGCACCCGGTCGAAGACGGCACCGCGCAGGTCCCGGCCGAGCGCGGCGGCGGTCCGCGCGCCGTAGTAGACGGCCCCGATGTTGCACACCACCTGGACCAGCGAGATGCCGATCATCAGGGCGCCGAAGGCCAGGATGTAGCCCGAGTCGCCCTTCACGACACCGTTGTCGATGATGTCCGCGTTCAGGGTCGGCAGGTAGAGGGAGGCGCAGGTCTGCAGAAACTGCAGCGCCACCAGCAGGGCGATGGGTTTTCTGTAGGGCCTGAGACAGGTCCGCAGGAGTCGTATGAGCACGCTGGGTCTCTCGGAGTCGGCGACGGGGGCGGGTGGTTGCCCCTGGCCCCTATCGTCGAACACTCCACCCGCGTTACCTCAACCGATTAACCCAACAGCGCGCGACTTCCGGCCGTACGGGCGGCATTACGGGCGGCTTGCGGGCTGCTTCACGGGCGCCCAGGCGTGCGGCCCTACCCGTGCAGCGCCCCCGGATGGGTCTGCTCCCGCACCGACACGAACTGCTGGCGCACCGCCTGCCCCACCGCCAGCTCCTCGCCCGGCTCCAGCACCTGCGCGACCGCGCCCTGCCAGACGGGGGGATTGCGCGGGTCCAGCGTGCCCTGGGACGCGCCCAGCGCCCAGGCCGCCTGCCGGGCCGAGCCGATCGCCGCGTAGTCCGCCGGCTGCGGTACGACGACCTGCGTCCCGAACAGCGCGGGCGCCGCCGCCTGCACGGCCGGCAGCTCTGCCGCCGCGCCCAGCAGGAAGACCCGCCGCACGTCCACGCCCCGGCCGCGCAGCACGTCGAGGGCGTCGGCGAGACCGCACAGCATGCCCTCGAACGCGGCCCGCGCCAGGTGCTCCGGCCGCATCGACTCGCGCCGCAGCCCGGCCAGCGTGCCGGCGGTGTGCGGCAGGTTCGGCGTGCGCTCGCCCTCCAGGTAGGGGAGCAGCACCAGCCCGTGCGCGCCCGGCGTCGACTTCATCGCCAGCTCGGACAGGCCCTCCAGATCCGGTACGCCGAGCAGTTCGGCGGCGCCCCGCAGGGTTCGTACGGCGTTCAGGGTGGTGACGACCGGCAGGTGCATGCCGGTCGCGTCCGCCAGCGAGGTGATCATCCCGGACTGGTCGACGAGCGCCTCGGGGTGCACGGCCATCACCGACCCGGACGCGCCCAGCGACACCACCGCGTCGCCCAGCCCGATCCCCAGCCCGAAGGCGGCGGCCATCGTCTCGCCGGTTCCGGCGGAGATCAGCAACCCCTCCGGCGTCGTACCGGCGGCCTCGGACGGGCCGATCACCTCCGGCAGCATCACCTGGTGCCCGAGCGCCAGCTCGACCAGGTCGGGCCGGTAACCGCCGCTCGCCGCCGACCAGTAGCCGGTCCCGGACGCCCCGCCCCGGTCGGTGGTCCTGCGCGCGGGCCGCCCGAGCAGCTGCCACACCAGCCAGTCGTGGGCCTGGAGCAGCACCGCGGTCCGCGCGGCGGCCTCGGGCTCGGTCCTCGCCAGCCAGCGGAGCTTGGTCACCGGCTGCGCGGCCTGCGGCACCGAGCCCACGGCCTGTGCCCACGCCTCACGCCCGCCGAGCGCGTCGATCAGGTCGGCCGCGGCCACCTGGGAGCGCTTGTCGCCGCCGACCATGGCGGGGCGCACGGTGTTGCCCTGCGAGTCCAGCGGCACGACGGAGTTCGCCTGCGCGGAGACGCCGATGGCCTGCACGCCCTCCAGCAGCCCGCCGCCGGCGGCCTCCCCGAGGGACAGCAGCCAGGCCTGCGGATCGACGTCCGAGGGCCGGCCCCCGCCTTCGGGACTCTCCACCGGATGAGGCGCGTAGCCCTGCCTCAGCACGGCACCCGTCTCCGAGTCGCAGACGACGATACGAGTGAAATCGGGCGCACTGTCCAACCCGGCGACTATCCCCATGCCCGAAATTCTGCCGTACCGGAGAGGCGTCCGTATCCGGTGGGGGCACGGGACCCGCCCGGAGCACGGGCCTCACGTGTTGCTGGTGCCCCAGTCGTCCGCCCCGCTGCCGTTCGTGCCGCGTTCGCGCAGGGAGCGGACCCGCTGGGCCACCGAGTCGGGCATCCGGTCCCCGACCTTGTCGCTCACCGCGCTGTACGCCTTGTCGGCGAAGTGCCTGCCCTGCTGGGCCGCCGACTCGGCGGTGTTGCGCACGGCGGGGTTCTGCGCGACCTGACGGGCGGACTTGCGCAACTGCTCGTAACGCTCCCGTCCGGCCTTCGTGCCCAGCACGTAACCCACCGCGAGTCCGACGACGAACGTGAGCCGGTAACGCATGGCGGCCACCCTTCCCTTGCTCTGGCTCCTGAGGTGCCGGGGAGTACCGATTGGCGGAGCACCCCCCTGCTTGCGCTAATGTATGTGTCGCAGCGAGCGCGCGCCCTCTGGCGAATACCCAGTGGGATACGTTCGATGCAACGAGTCAATCCTCGGTAGCTCAATTGGCAGAGCAGCCGGCTGTTAACCGGCAGGTTACTGGTTCGAGTCCAGTCCGAGGAGCTCGGTCCCCTGTAGCTCAATTGGCAGAGCAGCCGGCTGTTAACCGGCAGGTTACTGGTTCGAGTCCAGTCGGGGGAGCACGGTGAACGAGGACCCTTCGGGGTCCTTTTTCATGTCCGGGAACGGTGTCCGTGCCCCTGTCCGGGAACCACCCGGCGCGCTGCGGAGTCCTCAAGGTCATGAAGGCAGCGCGGTAGCCGACCATCCGAGGCAGGAGATCGTATGAGCGGCTATGCTGCGGCAGACGGCGCGCACACGTGTACGCGACACGCCGCTATGGGGCGGTAGCTCAGCCGGTTAGAGCAGCGGACTCATAATCCGCCGGCCGTGGGTTCGAGTCCCACCCGCCCCACTCTCGCCCTGTCGGGCAAAATCGTTCTGACCTGTGCCGGAGCGTTCGGCGCCGGACTCGGTCACCGGACTGGGCTGGGCGGCCGGGGCGCAGGGCCAGCCGGAACCGGAAACGCACCATCGGCCCGTTCGGCCGTTCGAGCCGGCGCCTGGCCACCTCCTGACCGCTGGCCTCGACCATCAGCTCGTGCACGCGCTGGTTGAGGGCGGAGCAGGGACACCCGGGGCCGCTCGCTCGGCACCAGCCTGAGCCGTGCCCCATGGCACTTCGGTGGGGTCAGAGGGTTTACTCGGCGCATGAGTGACAGGAATGGACTACTCGCCGGTAAGACCGTCATGATCACTGGTGCGTCGAGCGGTATCGGAGAAGCGGCCGCTCGTCTGTTCGCCGCCGAGGGGGCGGCGGTTGTGCTGATGGCCCGCCGGGAGGGCGTGCTCAAGCAACTGGCCCAGGAAGTCAACGACTCGGGGGGACGTGCGGCGATCAGCGCGGGCGACGTCTGTGACGCCGAGGACGTACAGCGCGCCGTGGACGCGGCCCTCGAGCACTTCGGCACCCTGGACGCGGCCTTCAACAACGCGGGCTTCGCCGGTGCCGACCTGTCCCCGATGCACGAGCTCGACCAGGCCGTCTTCGAGCGCACGATGGCCGTCAACGTCAGCGGCACCTGGAACTGCCTGCGGTCCCAGATACCGGTGATGCTCGCAGCGGGGAAGGGCGCGATCGTCAACACGTCCAGCACCGCGGCCATGGGCGCCACCGGGGCCCCCGTGCCCTACGTCGCCGCGAAGCACGCGGTGCTCGGTATGACCAGGGCCGCGGCGGCCGAGTACGCGGCACACGGCATCCGCGTCAACACGCTCGTCGTCGGTACGACCCGTACGGAGATGATCGGCCAGGCGGTGGAGGCCTATCCGGAGCTGGAGACGGCTTTCATCGCCCGTCAGATGCAGAAGCGCATGGCGGACCCCGCCGAGATCGCCCAGGCGGCGCTGTGGCTGTGCAGCGACCGCGCCTCCTTCGCCACGGGGTCGGCACTGGCCGTGGACGGTGGGTGGACCGCCTTCTGAGGCCGGCGGTGAGGTCGCCGCGCTAGGGACCGGCCGTGTCGTCCGCCGCGTTCGCGTCCTCGTCGTCGCGTTCGCCCTCCGCCTGGGAGGGAGTGGTGTGCGGCGGGTCCGGGAGATCCGGCTCGTCGTCGCGTTCGCCCTCTGCCTGGGACGTGGTCTGCTCGCTCATCGTCCTGCCTCCTCCTGACGGACGGCGTTTCGGGCCGGGTACCCCGCCCGGGCCGTCGGCACCGCACCACCGGCACCGGGCCCCGCCTCACCGCCTCAGCGGCCGATTCGGCCCAGGGCCGTCCGCAGGGCCGTACGCACCTCGGCGGGCGGGGGCGGGCCGTCGCTCCCGGCGCTGGCGGTGACCGCCGCGGCGACGGTGCGCAGCTTGGTGTTGGACAACTGGGACGCCTCCCGCAGGATGTGCCACGCCTCGTCCGACGTACAGGCGTGCAGGGCCATGAGCACGCCTCGCGCCTGGTCGATGACCGGGCGCGAGGCGATCGCCTGGCGAAGCTGTTCCACCTCTTCCTGGAGGACGTGCAGCCGCTCGGCGGGGGCCGCGGAGGCCTGCGGGGCGGCCGGGCCCGCCGGGTCCGCCGGGTCCGCCGGGTCCGCCGGGTCGGCGGTGGAATCGGGCGCGGGCCGAGGCTCCGGGCGGTGGGCCGTGGCGCGCAGTGGGTCGGTGGTGTCCAGGCCCGCCAGTTCCAGGATCCGCAGCGGCCCGCCGTGCCAGTTCGTCGCCGTCACCGGCACCGCCTGCCGGTGGCTGAAGCCGCCCAGCAGGTCCAGGAACCGCAGCCCGGCCGTGTCCATGAACTCCACGTCGCCCATGTCCAGGTCGACCCGCTCGACGTCGGCCGGCAGCGCGGCCAGGGCCTCGGCAAGGATGTCCGCGCACCCGTGGACGAGCTGTCCCCGCGCGACGAGCACCGCCCGGCCGGCGTCCACCCGGCCGTCTATGACCAGGGTGGCCGGCGTCCCCGCCAGACGTGGTGGTGCCGCTGGGGTCATGTCACCGCCTTGTCCGTCCTTGTCGATGCCTGACAGACGTCGCAACGTCACACAGCCCCCGTGAGGGTGCACCTGCCCGCCGGGCCGCCGACTACACCCGGCGCCGGGGAATGACCGGCCCATGGGTGGGTAAAGGTGCTGCCCGGCTCCTTCGGCCGGGCTCCTTCTCCCGCACGTTCAGAGCGCCGACCGCCACGTGACCGTCGTCCCCTCACCGTCGCCCGGGCCCGTCACGCCGTCGTCGAAGACCGTCAGCCGTACTCCGTCCCGGCCGTCCGGGGCCCGGCCGTCCGGCAGGGTGGTGGTCGCGTCCACGGTGACCTCGACGCGGGACACGCCCGGGCGGCCGGCCGCGTCGGTCAAAGCCTGGCGCAGGGCGGTGAGCAGGCGGTCCGCGACCCGGTCCGGTACGCGGATGTCGACGGCGCCCGTGAAGTGCGTGGACGGCGGGAAACCGAGCAGCGCGGCCGCGGCCGCCGTCTCGCGCAGTACCCGGCCGCGCAGGCCCGTCGGAGGGCCGGCGGGGGACTGCTGGAGCGCGAAGATCGCCGTACGGACCTCCTGGACCGTGGACCGCAGCTCGTCCAACGCCCGGTCGAGGACGTCGCGGACGTCCTCGGCACCGGGGCGGCGCCGCGTCGACTCGAGCATCATGCCGGTGGCGAACAGCCGCTGCACCACCAGGTCGTGCAGGTCCCGGGCGATGCGGTCGCGGTCCTCGTAGACCGCGAGGCGCTCCCGGCCGCGCCGGGCGTCGGCCAGGACGAGGGCGAGCGCGGCCTGCGAGGCGAACTGGGTCGCGAGCAGCCGTTCGACGTCCGTATAGGGGCGGTCACCGCGGCGGCGGGGCAGGGCGAGGGTGCCGATCAGCCGGCCGTTCGCCCGCAGGGGCAGCATCATGCTCGGTCCGAACCGGTGCCGTACGTGTGTCGTCATGCGCGGGTCGGTCGCCGAGTCCGTGACGAACACCGGTTCGCCGCCCAGGAGCTGCTCCAGGACCGGACTGCCCGGTGCGATGGCCGCGCCGACGATGCCGTCCGGGTCCTCGGGCGTCGAGGCGGTCACGATCTCCATGCCGCCCTCGGCGGTCGGCTGGAGGATGACGCCCGCATTGGCGTCGGCGAGCAGCCGGGCCCGTTCGGCGACCGTCGTGAGCGCGTCGTCGGCGCTCTCCTCCGTGAGCAGCGCGGTGGTCACGGCCGCGGCGCCCTCGATCCAGCGCTCGCGCTGCCGGGCCGTCCCGTACAGCCGGGCGGTGCCGATCACGATGCCGGCGTGCGTGGCCAGGACACGTACCAGCTGCTCGTCCTCGGCCGTGAACGGGCCGCCGCCGGGCCGTCCGGTCAGCCGCAGCTCACCGAACCTCTCTTCTCCCACGTGGATCGGCACCTCCAGCCGGGGCGCCGTCCCGGCCGACTCCGGTACGCCGTCCCGGTCCGCGGTGCGGATCCCGGCGAGGTCGCCCTGGCCGGGGTCGGCGGTGACCAGGGCCGCGGAAGCGGCGCCGGTCAGCTCGGCGGCGTGGTCCACGAGGCGCCGCAGGGTGCCGCGCGGACCGAGGTCGGTGCCGACGTCCAGGACCGCTTCGAGCAGGCGGGTCAGTCGGATGACGTCGAGTGGAGCGACATCGGCTCGATCCGGCCCTCGAGCATGGTGCCGAGGCCCTGGACCGCGCACTCGCCGGGCCGTTCGGCGATGTGCACCGGCATGCCGGTGGCCTGACGCAGCATCTGGTCGAAGCCGGGCAGCAGCGCGCTTCCGCCGACCATCATGATCCCGCGGTCCGCGAGGTCCGCGACCAGGTCCGGCGGGCAGTCCCGCAGCACCTTGCCGATGCCGTCGAGGACGGCCGTCAGCGGTGTCTGGATGGCGTCGCGCACGGCGGCGGTGTCGACCCGTACGGAGCGGGCGAGGCCGGTCGCCACGTCCCGCCCGTGGATCTCGGTGGACGTCGGCCCCTGGGTGGTCAGCCCGTTGCCGGACAGGGCGAGTTGCAGGGGGCGTACGGACTGGCTCGGCAGCATCAGCTCGTGCTGGTGGCGCAGGAGCTGCACGATCGCGTGGTCGACGGCCTCGCCGCCGACCGGGATGCGTTCGGCGGTCACGATCGAGCCGAGGGAGAGCACCGCCACCTGCGTGGCGTGCGCGCCGCACACCATGATCATGGTGGCCTCGGGCTGTTCCACGGGCAGTTCGCAGCCGACCGCCGCGGCGATCAGCGTGTCGACGAGTTCCACGCGCCGCGCGCCGAGCCCGACGAGTGTCTCGATCGCCGCCCGCTGGGCCAGCGGATCGGCGCCGTGCGGGGTGCAGACGGCGGCACGCAGCCGGGGTTTGCGGCGCAGGGCGCGGCGGATCTTGTCGCCGAGCAGGTGCCGCAGCATGCGCTGGGCCATCTCGATGTCGACGACCGTGCCACCGGAGATGGGCCGCACGACGCGGATGAACGAGGGGGTGCGGCCGGTCATCTGCTCCGCGAGCTCACCGACCGCGATGAGCGCGCCGGTCCGGGTGTTGACCGCGGCGGCGGACGGCTGGTCGACCACCAGCCCGGCGCCCTTGACGTACACACGGGTCCGCGCCGCGCCCAGATCTACGGCGAAATGGCAGCGACGCAGCTGCTCCAGACTGGCGGTACTGGCGGTCATGGCAGATCCTCCCGAGAGCGCGGACCGTGCGGGGCCGCCCGGTGGCCGGCCTCCTAGGCATCGTGCGCGGGGGCCGGGGCGGGCGCCTTTCGGAGGGGGCCGGGCGGGGGGCCGCTGAATGGGGGGACCCGGAGAATGGCGGACCCCGGTCGCCCGGCGCTCGCCCCGGCCGGGGCGCCGTCAGCCCGTGAGGGCGTTCACGGCGTCGACCAGAGACATCAGCGAACGGACGAGCACGTCGCAGCCCGCGGCGCGCAGGTGGTCGGCGTCGGCGAGTGTGCCGGCGTAGCCGATGAACGGCAGGCCCAGTTCCCGGGCCGCGCCCAGTTCGGTGGCCGAGGAGCCGATGACCACGGCTGCCCGAGCCGGTGTGTACAGCGAGTCCAGGGCCCGCCGGAGGCAGTCGGGGTCGGGCATCAGCGTCGCGAGGTCCGGGCCGCGCCCGTGGACGTGGCCGACCGCGCCGGACAGCGCGTGCCGTTCCAGGTGGCGGCGTACGGCCTGCTCGGAGACGTCGGTGAACACGCGGTAGGCGAAGTTGAAGCGGGAGGCCTGCAGGGTGGCCACGAGCGATGTGGCGTAGGTGGTCTGGCCCGCATTCGCCGCCGCCTCCAGCTCCAGCCGGTCGAGGCGCTCGCGCAGGAGCGGACCGAGCCGGGTGTCGTGGGCGAACGCGCGCAGCACGTCGAGGGGCCGGGCACGGGCCTGTGCCGGGTCGATCGGACCGCCGGAAGCGGTGAGGGGGCGACCGGCGAGCGAGTCCTCCGGCGTACGTTCCTCGGCCACCAGCGAGAGCAGTTCGCGGGTCGCCCTGCGGGCGGCGGCACCGGAGAAGAGCGTGGCCAGCGGTCCCTCGAAACCGAGCAGCACCGCGTCGGCGGTACGCAGCACTCCGAGCAGGGTCTTGTCGGCGCCGCTCCACAGCCGGGCCCGGTCCTCTCCCGGCTCCGGCCGCCGCGGCCCGGTCTCGGTGGCCGACGGGGCCAGCCGTACCGAGCACCAGACCGACAGTCCCGGCACCGGCCATGGAGCGAGCCCTTCCCCGACCTCCCGCTGGGCGGCACGGGCCTTGGGCAGTGGGTGCCGGCGGGTCAGCCGGGGCGCCTTCTCCAGGAGGTGGCCGAGCAGCCGGTCCAGCACGTGGACGGTCTCGCCGTCGACGAAGGCGACCGGGTCGTCGACGTGCCAGGACAGCTCGACCGAGGCCGCGAACACCCCGCCCCCGGAACTGGGCAGCGAGGCCTGGCGCGTGAACCGGTACGTGGTCAGGTCGACCTCGTAGTACGTCGCCGGCCGGTCGGCCGGCAGCAGGCGTCGCTCCTCAGGTGTGAGCAGGGTCGTCGGGCCGTCCGACGGCAGCAGGACGACGGCCGTGCGATGCGGGACCGGGGCAGGGACGAGGGACGGGGCCGAGGCGGTGAAGGGGCCGCGCACCAAGTCCCTCTCGACGACCGCGGCCGCCCGCGGGGAGGGGGCCGCCGGCAGGCGCAGGGGGCAGTACCAGGCGAGTGGCGGTTCGTCCGCCGCGTGCGAGCGCAACGGCAGGAAGCGGGCCGCCTGCGCCGCGGCGGGGCCGCCCGCGAACTCCTCGTACAGGACGGGTGAGACGACGACCACCACCTCGCCGGCGGTCCCGTCCAGGGCGGCCCGCACACCCGGCGGCTCGACGGGACGGCGCGCGTCGGCGAACCAGGAGGCGTGCCAGAACGTCACCCGCAGTCGCGGCGGATGCCTCAGCCCGGCGAGCGCGTCGGGCAGCGCACGCAGGACGTCGGCCAGGACGGGCTGGACGTCGGTGTCCGGTTCGGTGAGGACGATGTGGCCGTTCCCCCGGGTCAGCACCTCGTACTCGTGGCCGGCCAGGGCACTGCGCTCCAGCAGCCGCGTCACCGCCAGGCCGAGCACCCGGCGGGCCTCCTCGTCCAGCGGGGAGGCCGCCTCGAACACGATCGTCGGACGCTGCCGCTCCGGCGCGGTGAGCAGCGCGCGGTACAGCTCCTGGAGCGCGGGACCGACCGGTTCGCCCTGCCGCCGACGGTGTTCGGCGTGGATCTCGTACGACTCGACGGCCTCCGCGGTCCGGCCCGAGTCCCTCAACGCCATGATGTGCAGGCGGCGCAGGTCCTCCCGGTCCGGATGTTCTCGTACGAGGCGTCCGAGGTCGTCCAGGGTACGGTCGGCGTCGCCCAGTTCGAGGTCGAGCTCGGCATGGGCGGCGTACAGGGTGAGGCGCAGGTCCTCCAGCCGGGCGCGGGCGGCTCGGGCGGCGGGGCCGGGGACGCGCTCCAGGGGCTCGCCGTACCAGAGGTCCAGCGCGTTCCGGATCGCCCGGCGTCGCGCCCGGCGCCCGGGGTCGTACCGCGGGCGGCGGAGCACGTCCTCGCAGAACGACACGTCGATGTAGTCGTCCGGCGTGTGCAGGGCGTAGCCGTCGGGGAGGGCGGCGAGGGTACCGGGGCCGAGGAGGGCCCGGAGCTCGGTGGCCAGCACGCGGATCCGGTCGGCAGGGAAGCCCGGGGGGCGGGTCTCCCACAGGCCCTCCACCAGCTCCTCGAACGGCACCCGCTGCCCGTGTCGCAGCACGAGCATGCAGAAGAGGGCCTCCACCTCGGGGGGGATCGGGACCGTGGTCCCGTCGTCGCGGCGGACCGCCGGCCGGCCGAGCAGCTGGATACGCATGCGACGGGGCCAGGAGACCCGGGCGAGTTCCGCCACCGCCGACCTCGAGACCCCGGACGCCGGGCTGTGCTCTATCTCCCGGACCAGCTCCTCGTACTTGGCCGGGGTCGGCACGTTCCGGGCCAGCCGCTGCACCAGGCGGCCGAGTTCGACGAGGTCCTGGGCGGCGTCCTTGCCTGCGGCCTCCCAGCCCAGCGCGAACCGGCTGATCACCACGGTGCCGTCCCGCAGCAGCAGGAGCCCGTCGGCGTCCCGCCGGCCCCGCACCAGACCGCGCGCGTGCAGGGCCTGGAGCCCCGCCGTGGTCTGCGTGGCCAGGCGGGCGAACACTCCGAAGGACACGCCGGGCCCGCTGCCGTCCTCCAACTCCCGCAAGGTGACACCGTCCAGGAACTCGGTGACCAGGTAGGGCCGTTCACCCTCCAGGCCGTGGTCCAGCACGCGTGTGACATGCGGGTCGTCGAGTTCGGCGAGCGTCCGCGCCTCACGCGTGAACCGTTCCGGTGACGTCTGCTCCGGGTACAGGTGGACGGCCACGGGCCGGTCGGTGCGCTCGTCCACGGCCTCCCACACCCGGCGTCCGGAGTTCCGCTGTCCCAGCAGCCGGTATCGCCCGCCGACCAGCCGCCCCGCGGCCCGGTCCCCGCCGAGCCGCCGTACCGTCTCCTCGGCGACGGTCGCGAACGCCGTTCCCGAGGTGTCGTCCGCGCCCCGGCGCGCCTCGGCCTGGAACTCCCCGGCCGCGAGCCCCGCCCGTTCGTCGATCAGGGCGCCGACCCGGTCCAGCAGTTCGCGGGTGCGTCCGCGCTCGGTACGCGGCAGGGAGCGCAGCAGCAGGTCGCGTACGCCCGGGCGGAAGGCGTACGAACCGGGTGGGCCGAGGACCGTGGTGAGCAGGCCGCTGAGGACGATCTCGGCCAGGTGCTGCGGACGCGGCGCGCGTTCCAGCGCGCGCTGTACCAGGCGCATCACCGGCAGCGACGGCACGGCCAGCGACAGATGGCCGGCCAGGCGGTAGGCCTCCGGGGACGCCGTCGACCGGAACCTCAGTACCAGCTCCTCGGGGGAGAGAGCGGCGACGTTCCGGGGCGGCTGGGCCGAAGGGACCGGCGCGGGCGGCAGCCAGGCCACCGCGCCGGGGACGCGCCCCGCGCCCGGGTCGGCGATCAGCTCGGCCCAGTTGGCGAGCCAGGCCGGACCCGGTTCCAGCACGGGAAGGGGGACGGCGGACAGGGGCCGCTCCATGGTGTCCGGGACGTACGGCGTGAACGTGAGGGTGGCCGAGGGGGCCGCCGCGGCCGGGGGCGTGAGCAGGCCGGCGAAGGCGGGCAGAGCCGTGGTGTCCCACAGGTGCTCGGGCAGTGGCTGGACGACGGCCACGGGCATCCGGCCGGCCCAGCGGCGCAGCGTGCGGTACCAGCGGTCGCCCGCCGGGCCGGGCCGCCACTGCGGGCCCATGCAGTCGCTGACGATCAGTGTGACGGTGCGGCCGTCGGCGAGTACGGGGACGCCCCGAGCGTGGCCGTCGGGGGTGGCCCGCCGTGCGGTGACCGCTCGGAAGATGCCCGACTGGGACAGAACGACGTGCAGTTCGCGTGCCAGGGGCCGCCAGACGGGCATGGTGGGGCCCACGTCGTGGACCAGGTTGAGGCGGAGCCAGCGGTCGGGGGCCGGGCGCAGCACGGGCAGCCAGACGTCGGGGTGCGCGCCGAGCCGTGCGATGCGGTCGGCGGTGGCCCGCTCGTCCAGCACACGGGCTCGGGAGTCGGGCACCTTCCGTTGGAGGGGGCGCAGCGCGCGTTGCAGGGCGAGCGTGTGGTGCAGCATCGGGGGCGCGGGTGCGAGCAGCGGTGTGCCGTCGGCGGCGGCCGGGACAGGGGACGGCTCCGGCAGATGCAGCGGGACCCTGGCTTTCACAGGCAGGGTGGGCGGTGGGTCGTGAGGAGGCGGATCCGGATCCGTGGCCGGAGGCGGTTCGTCGCAGGCGCCGGCCCCGGGGGGGAGGTCGCCGGGCTCCCCTCCTGGCCGGTGACCGGAGCGGAGCCCGGCGCCCTCCTGGCCGGTCGGCACTCCGGCCCCGGGCGCCAGCCGTGCCGCGAGCCACAGCAGCTCCGCCAGCTCACGCGGGGTGACGTCACCACCGGCGTCCGGGCCCGCGGCCGCGGCGAGCGCGGCGCGCAATCTGCCGACCTGGGGCGCGTCGTCGGGTGGCGTGCCGGCCTGGGGCGCGCCGTCCGGGTCAGAAGCCATCACCGTCCGCCGCCGCGCTCAGGTAGGGCATCAGCTGCTCGGCCAGGGCGTCGCGCGAATCGGTGTCCAGGCCGGCGATGCCGGTGAGGTAGATGGCGTTCAGCAACTGGTCGGTGGCGAGTTCCCCGCTGGTCGCCCGGTCCAGGAAGCCGTCGATCAGGGAGGTGGCCGCGGCATCCGGCTCGCCGAGGTGGGCGCGGACGATGTCGGTGAGCTGGGCGCGGTCGGGCCGGCGCAGCCGCAGCCGGACGCAGCGGCGCAGAAAGGCGGGCGGGAACTCGCGCTCGCCGTTACTGGTCAGCACGACGAACGGGAAGGCGCGGCAGCGCACCCGCCCGCGCCGGACGGTGACCGGCCGGTCACCGCCGTCCGTCAGGACCACTGCCGCGTCCTCGGCCGAGTGCCGGGCCGCGCGGATCAGTTCCGGGATCTCGTACTGGCCCTCCTCCAGGACGTTCAGCAGGTCGTTGGGCAGGTCCAGGTCGCTCTTGTCGATCTCGTCGACGAGCAGCACCCGGGGACGGGAGTACGGCAGCAGTGCGGTGCCGAGGGGACCGAGCCGCAGGTGGTCCGCGACGTCGCCGCCGTGGCCCGGTCCGCCCGCACCCGGCTCGGGCGTGGGCCGGTCCGGGTGCCGCGCCGCCTGCTTGGCGGCGTAGAGCCGGGACAGCGGGTCGTACTGGTAGAGACCGTCGGCGAGGCTGCTGCGGCTGGTGATGTTCCAGCGCAGCACAGGTCCGAGCCGCAGCTCGTGGGCGACCGCGTACGCCAGGGAGGACTTGCCGGTGCCGGGCGGACCGGTGACCAGCAGCGGGCGGCGCAGACACAGGGCGGCGTTGACGAGCTGGACGCTCTCCGAAGTGGCCACGTACGTCTGGGCGCGGTGTACACGGTCGGGGGAGACGGCCGACCCGTCCTCGGGCTCGCCGGGGATGCCCAGCGGTGGTCCGCCGTCGAACGCCCGCCACGGCGGCGGCGCGGGCAACCGGTCGATGCCGTCGTGCGGCTCGCTGTCGCCGGTGTAGACGGACCAGTGCGGCATCTGCGGATCTCCGTGTCTGTAGAGGTGGTCACGCTACGGGGCACTGGAGGTGGACGGCCGCGGCGTGCGGGTCGGTGAAGCAGCGCGGGTCGTCCCAGAGCAGCTGGATGTCCCTGGCCCAGTGACCGTCCTGCGCGTCGGCCTCCTCCCGCAGGGCGAGCACGGTGCGCGGCAGTTCGGTCAGGGGCACCCGGCTCACGTGTGTGTCGAGCGCGTCGAGGAAGGCGGAGCCCGGGCAGCCGTCGGTGCCCGGGGAGCCGGACCGGTGACCGTCGGCGCAGCCGCCGCGCGGCCAGACGATGGCGGGGGCGGGAGCGGTGAGCGATACCTCGAAGTGCGCGCGGGTGGGGGCGGCGTTCGGGGCCGCGGCGAAGCCGGCCAGGCAGGTTCCGTCCCTCCGCAGCGCGTACCGCAACTTGCGGGGTTCCTCCGGGCATCCGCACTCCACGCGGTGCAGCCGGGCGCCGCCGCGGGCGTCGAGACGGTTCCAGGCTCGGGTCAGCACATGCCGGGTGGCGGCCTTGCGCCGGGTGTGGTCGGTCACCACCACCGGGTGGACGCAGCCGAGCGGCGTCTCGTCGTCGGCGGCCCTCGCCCAGCGGTCGACGGGCCAGTCGAGCCAGTCACGGGGCAGCGCGAAGGCGATCAACTCCTCCGCGCCGGGTGTCAGATGACGGAAGGCCTCCTCGATCCGGTCCTGGACGTGGGCGCGCAGCCGTGCCTCCGGCACCGTGTCCGAACCGACCGGGTGACGCCGTCCGCCGCTGTACGCCGACACCTCCACCCGCACCAGCCCCTGACCCGCACCACTGGGAGCCAGCTCCACCAGGATCGGTGACCAGTCCGGCCGGACGCGGTCGTCGGGAAGGCGCAGCAGCGCCTCCAGCCGGTCGGCGAACCGGGTCACGGTGGCCGTCGCGCGCGCACTGTCGAGTTCGCAGAGCACGAACAGGGCGGCCGACCACAGTGAGGCGAAACCGTCCGGCGGCGGCAGCGGGTCGAACGGGTCGGCGGCGGCGGTGTACAGCCGCACCGGGTCGCAGTCCACGCCCGCGCGGACCGCCTTCTCCACCAGCTCGCGCAACCGCGCGCGCTGGGCCGCCGCATGTGGGGAGGCGGGTACCAGACTCTCCAGGTCGGGCCAGTAGCGGGCCATGACCTGGGTCGGCATCATCCGTCCGTTGCGCACTCCCTTGGCGCCGGCCGCCGCCGTGACCATGCCGACCACCTCACCGGTGTCGGCCAGGGCGACCGCCGCGCCGCTGTAGCCGCAGGCCAGCGGCTGGCCGTCGGTCTGCCAGGCCTCCAGCTGGTTCCACTCGCCTTTGATCAGCTGCGGCCCGGTGGTGCGGTACTCGGCCAGCGTGCCCTCGTCGAACCCGACCGGGAAGCCGTACACGACCAGCCTGCGGGGTGGTTCGCCGTGGGCGGCCTCCGCGGGCGCCAGTGCCGCGGGGGTGATGGCGACCTCGCGGTCCAGTTCCAGTACGGCCAGGTCGCCCAGGTCGGTGGCGCCGCCGCCCCAGCCGCCGTGGGCGATGATCCGCGCGGGCACGGCGGGCAGCTCCGGGCGCTCGGTGAACGTCACCGTCAGCGGGTCCCGGTCGCCGTCCTGTACGACGTGGGCACAGGTCAGCACCTTGTCGGGGGTGACCAGGAAGCCCGCTCCGGCGATCCGGCCCCCGCACTCGATCCGGGCGTGCCAGGTAGCGCTGCTCATGACCGGCCGGCGGCTCCCGGGTCGGCCGGCTCCGGTTCCGGTGACCAGCTCAGCCGCACGACCAGGTGGCCCTCCGCCGACCCCTTCGCGATGATCGCGCCGGCCTCCGCGCTCAGCTTGACCCCGAACTCCAGCTCCACCGAGTCGGGTCTGAGCGAGCCGTCCCTGAAGACCCGCAGCGCGGACTCGGCCGCCGCCCGTACGCCCTCCAGGGAGCCCTCGAAGGTGCGTGCCGCCTGGGCCGGTCCGTCGCCGCGCGAGACCGGCCGCCGCGACCCGTCGCCGCGCGAGACCAGCCGCGCCCCGTCCAGGGGGTCCTGGATGTCCTCGACGACCACGCGCACGCCGTCCTCGGTCGTGAACTCGGTCAACCCGTTCATGGCGCCACCCGCTCCCCCTAAGCCGTACGTACCTCAGTGACACACCATTGTGACGGACGGTACTCGGCCGGTCCCGTGTCGCGATGCCGGTCCCTCCCGCCCCTGGCGGAAACCCGCCAGGGCGCCAATCCGCCACGCTCGGTCAACTCTCCTACCCCACACGCCCCCTGAGACTGCTCGCAGCACTCGTCGCAGCACTCTACGACGATATGAAGAGAGGCGTGGATGAGCAGAGGACCAGTCAGACGCGGAGCGACCCTCCTGTCGGCGGGGCTCGTGATCGCGCTGCTGCCGGCCGGGACGGCGGCGGCGCAGGAGCCGCCCCCGGACACGGCACGCACCCCGGCCGCAGCCACCACCACCGCGGGCGGTAAGTCCGCCGCGGCCGCCGCCCGTACCGTCACCCTCGTCACCGGCGACCGGGTGACCGTCACCGACCTCGGCGGCGGCAGGAAGACCGTCGCGGTCGAGCGGCCCGAGGGCGCCACCGGCGCCGTGCACACCCGCAGCGCCGACGGCCGGACCACCGTCGTACCGGACGAGGCCCTGCCGTATCTGCGCGACGGCAGCCTCGACGAACGGCTCTTCGACGTCGGTGAGTTGCTGGAGCAGGGGCTCGCCGACACCGAGACCGGCGAACTGCCGCTGATCGTGACCTACGAGAAGGGCACCCGGGCCGCCACCCCGAAGGGGACCGAGCGCACCCGGGCGCTGCCCAGCGTGCGCGGGGCCGCCGTCGAGGCCGACAAGGGGCGTGGATTCTGGCGGGAATTCACCCGCCGGGGCGCCGGCATCGACGGTGTGTGGCTCGACGGACGGGTCACCGCCGCCATGGCCGAGTCCAACGCGCAGATCGGTACGCCCGAGGCCTGGGAGGCCGGGCTGACCGGCAAGGGCGTCACCGTGGCCGTGCTGGACAGCGGCGTGGACGCCGGCCATCCCGACCTGGACGGCCGCGTCGCGCACAGCCGCAGCTTCATACCGGGCGAGGAGGTCGCCGACCGGAACGGCCACGGCACCCACGTGGCCTCCACCGTCGGCGGCAGCGGCGCGGCCTCCGACGGCAAGGAGAAGGGCGTCGCGCCCGGCGCGACTCTCGCGGTCGGCAAGGTCCTGTCCGACCAGGGCACGGGCAGCGAGTCCGAGATCATCGCCGGCATGGAGTGGGCCGCCCGGGACGTGGACGCGGACATCGTGTCCATGAGCCTCGGCTCCACCGAGCCCAGCGACGGTTCCGACCCGATGGCGCAGGCCGTCAACACCCTGTCCCGCGAGACGGGCGCCCTGTTCGTCATCGCCGCCGGGAACACCGGCTCCCCGTCCTCCATCGGCTCGCCCGGCGCCGCCGACGCCGCCCTGACGATCGGTGCCGTCGACGCGGCCGACGAGGCGGCCTGGTTCACCAGCGCCGGACCCCGGTACGGGGACAACGCCCTCAAGCCCGACCTGTCGGCCCCGGGCGTGGGCATCCTCGCCGCCCGCTCCCGGCTCAGCGAGGGCAGCGGCGACTACACCTCCATGGACGGTACGTCGATGGCGACGCCGCACGTCGCCGGGGTGGCCGCGCTGCTCGCCGAGGAACACCCCGACTGGAGTGGCGCGCGACTCAAGGACGCGCTGATGTCCACCTCGAAGCGACTCGACGCCTCCGCCTACCGGTTGGGCGCGGGCCGGGTCAGTGTGCCGGACGCGATCGGCGCCGAGGTCACCGCCACCGGCAGCGCGGACCTCGGCTTCCACTCCTGGCCGTACGAGGCCAACGAGCCGGTCACCCGTACCGTCACCTACACCAACGCCTCCGACACGGCCGTCGAGTTGAAGCTCGCCGTGCAGGGCGCCCCCGAGGGCGTCGCCACCCTCGCCGACACCGCCCTCACCGTGCCCGCGCACGGCACCGCCTCCACCACCGTCACCGGGGACGGCGCCAAGGCCCCGGTCGGGGCGACGAGCGGCCGGATCGTGGCGTCCGGCGCCGACGGCACGCCCGTCGCGCACACCGCGCTCGGGCTGGTCAAGGAGGAGGAGCGGTACACGCTCACCGTGCGCGTCAAGGACCGGGCGGGCGACGCCACCCCGGCCGACCTGGTCGTCCAGCGCCTCGCCGAGGGCGTCGACCCGGTTCCCGCGCACGTCGGCGAGTCCGGCACCCTCCAGCTGCGCCTCGTGCCGGGGACGTACAGCCTGACCTCCTTCCTCGACGTGCGCGGCGCAGGCGGCGCCGACTCGCTCGGGCTCGGCTTCCTCGCGGCGCCCGAGGTCGTCGTCGACCGGGACCGCGAGATCACCCTCGACGGACGCGAGCTGCGCGAGATCAGCGCCGACGTCGACCAGCGCACCGAGACCCGGCAGCTGCTCATGGAGTACGACCGCAGCGCGAACGGCTCGGACCTGTTCGGCGCGGTCCAGGTGCCGTTGAAGTACGACAGCGTCTTCGCCGCGCCCACCGGGAGGAAGGTCACCGAGGGCGACTTCGAGTACCGGACCGTGTGGCGGCTGGGCAAGCCGCTGCTGGAGGTCAAGGGCATCGGTGAGGCCGTCGTCCAGTCGGGCGGCACCCTGATCGAGGGGCGCGGCCGGCTGCCGCTGGTCGACGTCGGGGACGGGCCCTTCCCGGACGGCGTCCGGGGCAAGGCGGTCCTCGCCGAGCTCACCGCGGGCACCGAACCGGCCGCCCTCGCCCAGGCCGCCCAGGACGCGGGCGTGAAGGCGCTGTTCGTGACGGACGACGCCCCCGGGCGGCTGACGGCCTGGTGGGGCACCGCCGACAACGCCGACCGGCCGCTGCAGATCGCCACGGTCGACGCGGCCGACGCCGAGCGGCTGCGGGACGCGGGGAAGGTCCACATGACCGGGACCCGCGACACGCCCTACACGTACGACCTGTCCCAGGGGCACCGCGGCGCCGTACCCGACCGGGACCTCACCTACGAGCCCGGACGCCGCGACCTCGCCGTGCTGCCGACCAGGTACCACGCGGCCGAGCCCACCGCCGGCGGTGAGTTCCGGTACTCGATCACCGACACCTTCCCGATCGGCCTCGGCTTCCGGGAGCGGATCGACTTCCCCGTCGAACGCACCGAGTACGTGTCCACGGAGCCCGGTCAGCTGTGGCACGAGTCCGTGACGACCGCCGACGGCGCGCTGGAGCAGCGGTCCGGGACGGTCCGGTACGAGGGAGGCAAGCGTACGGAGCTGAACTGGTTCAAGCCCGTGTGGCACCCCTACCTCGGCACCGGCCTGGGCTGGGGACAGCAGCGGGCCGGCAACCGGCTCCAGTTCAACGCCCCCGGCTGGGGCGACTCCGGCCCCGACCACACCGGCTTCGGCGACGTGTGGAGCGAGACGAGCAAGCTGTCGCAGACCACGTCCGTGTACCTCGACGGCGAACTGGTCGACCAGCGGCCGAGTTCCGCCGCCTACGTCTGGGACGCGCCGGCCGACGAGCACACGTACAAGCTCGTCACCGACACCGCGCTCGACGCCGGGCGCTGGAAGCTCGGGACCAGGGGGCACGCGGAGTGGACCTTCCGCTCGGCCGCCACACCCGATGACCGCTGGACCTATCTGCCCCTGATCAACCTCTCCTTCGACGTCGGCACCGACCTCGCGGGCGAGGTGCGCGGCGGGAAGAAGCTGCGGGTCGGGCTCGGCGCCGAGTACGTGGCGGGCGCCCCGGACACCGGGACGCTCGGCGGCGGAAAGCTGGAGGTGTCGTACGACGAGGGCGAGACCTGGCAGCAGGTCCGGCTGCGGGGCGGCGACGGGAAGGGCGACGGGCAGGCGTCCTGGAACGGGACGCTGAACGTGCCCCGTGACGCCGGGCACGTCTCGCTCCGTGCCTCGGCGCGCGACGACCGGGGCGGCTCGGTCACGCAGGAGATCGTGCGGGCCGTGGCCGTGCGGTGACACGCGGACGGCGCCGCCTCCCTGGGACGGGGAGGCGGCGCCGTCTGGGTTCTCGGACCGTCAGACCAGCCAGCCGACGAAGTGGACGATGCCGGCGAGGATGTCGGTGAGAAGGTTCATGATCGTGCAGCTCCTTGCGCTGTGCATGTGTGGGACCTACTGGGACTCGTGCGTCGACTACGGTCTGCAGCCCGTCGCTCGCACAACGTAAGTATCGTTGGTCCCGGCATTCACATACGCTCTTCAGAGCGACGATCACCTGTTCCAGGGAACAACTGATCGCTTGTTCGGATCACGCCAAGCTCTGCCAAGTCCTGCGGTCGCAGCCGCAGTTGCCCGGCCGTCGCCTCCACCTCCTGCGGCGGGCGCTTCAGGATCGCCGCCGCGAGCTCCGGCGCGATGACGGAGAAGTAGCTGTCCGGCGTGGCCCAGGTGTTCCCCGGCGCGGCCAGCGCCAGCGCCCCGCCCGAGCCGCCCTCGCCGATCACCAGCGTGGTGACCGGCGTACGCGCCGACGCCACCGCGACGAACAGGTCGGCGATCGCCGCGCCCACGCCCTGCCGCTCCGCCTCCGCGTCGCCCGCAGCACCCGGCGTGTCCACCAGGGTCAGCACCGGAATGCCGAGCCGGTCCGCGAGCCGGATCAGCCGGGCGGCGGTGCGGTACCCGGCGGGCCTGGTCGCCGTCCCGGTCTGGGCGGCGTACGCGACCGTCCGCCCCGCGTGCTCGCCGAAACCGCAGAGCACGCCGTCCGGGTCGGTGCCGCCGCAGCGGTCCCCCGACAGGGCCGCGCGGTGGGTGAAGTAGGCGTCCAGATACGCCCGTGCGCGCGGCCGTCCGGGAGCGCGCGCCCGCCGGACCGCGTCCCAGCCGGTGTCCGGCAGGCGGGTGCTGCCCAAAGGCTCGGGCACGGGCGCCGGGTCGTTCGACGGTGCCGTCAGCAGCCGCAGCCACCCGCCCAGCGTCGCGCGCAGCTCCCCGGGCGGTACGACGGCGTCCACACTGCCCGCCGCCAACTGCGCCTCGGCCGTGTACGCCGCCGGGTCGGCGTCCGGCGGCCGCACCCGGGACCCGGCGAAACCCACCTGGGCGCCGGGCAGCGCGAGGGTCACGTCGGCGCCCGCGCCCAGCGTCGCCCAGCCGCCCCCGGTGACCGGGTCCCGCAACACGGCGATCTGCGGCAGCCCGGCCTCCCGGACGAGCGCCGACTGCCGTGCCACCCGCTGGAGCTGGGTCAGCGCGAGCATCCCCTCCTGCATCCGGCTGCCACCCGTGGCGACCAACGGCACCACCGGCAGCCGGTGTTCACGGGCGTAGACGTACGCCGCCTCCAGCCGGTCACCGGTGGCGCGGCCCAGCGAACCGCCGAGGAAGCCGAACTCGAAGGCGAGGAGCACCGCCCGGACGCCCCGCACGTGCCCGGTCCCGCAGACGACGGACTCCTCCTCGCCGGTGCGCTCGGCGGCGCGGGCGCGGGAGGCGTCGTAGCCGTGCCAGCCGAGGGGGCCGTCGGGCGGTGACTCCCGCGCCGGGTGGGGGAGTTCGGTGAAGTCGTCGGTGACGAGGGCGAGGAACTCGCGCGCGGACAGCCGCTCAGTCATGCGCCAGGGCCCGCTTCATGATCTTCCCCATGTCGTTGCGGGGGAGCGAGTCGAGATGCCGCAGGACGCGGGGCCGCTTGTGCGGGGCCAGCCGGGCCGCGACGTGGTCGGCCAGCGCGTCGAGGGCCGGCGGCGACTGGGGGTCGGCCGGCACGATCCACGCCACGATCCGCTCACCCAGGTCCGGGTCGGGCTCCCCGGTGACGGCCGCCTCCCGCACCCCGGGGTGTTCGAGGAGCGCGTTCTCGATCTCACCGGCCCCGATCTTGTACCCGCCGCTCTTGATCAGGTCGGTGGCCTTGCGGCCGACGATGCGGACATAGCCGTCGGGGTCGCGCACCGCCATGTCGCCGGTGCGGAAGAAGCCGTCCTCGGTGAAGGCGGCGGCGGTGGCGTCGGGCCGGTTGAGGTACTCGGTGAACAGGTTCGGGCCGCGCACCTGGATCTCGCCGACGCTCTCCCCGTCCAGCGCCGCGATCGGCGTGCCGTCCTCCTCCACCAGCCGCAGCTCCACCCCGGGCAGCGGCACCCCCACGGTCCCGGCGCGCGGTTCACCGTCCGCCCGCACGCTGGTGTTCATCAGCGTCTCCGTCATGCCGTACCGCTCGATCACCCGCCGGCCGGTCGCGGCGGCGATCCGCTCGTGGTCGTGCACCGGCAGCGCGGCCGACCCGGACACCAGCAGCCGGGCCCCGGCGAGCGCCTTGGCCAGCTCCGGGTCGTCCGGCAGGGCCTCGGCGATCCGGTGGTACATCGTCGGCACCCCGAACAGCATCGTCGCGCCGTCGTTCAGCTCCCGCGCCGCGCCCTCGGCGGAGAACCTGCCCAGGTGCCGCACGGACCCGCCGCGCCGCAGCGGCCCGAGGATGCCGAGCACGAGGCCGTGCACGTGGAACAGCGGCAGCCCCTGCACCAGCACGTCGTCGCCGGTCCACTGCCACGCGTCGGCGAGCGCGTCCAGGGTCGTCGCGAGCGCGCGGCGGGGAATGACGGCGCCCTTGGGCGGGCCGGTGGTGCCGGAGGTGTAGACGACGAGGGCGGGGGCGCCGTCGTCGGTGCGGCCGTCCTCGGGGACGGGGCCGGTGGCGCGCACGTCGACGTCGACGCGCTCCAGGGCGGCCAGGGCGGGCGGGAGTTCGCTCCCGGGGGGCGCCAGGACGAGCGACGGCTCGCTGTCGGCGAGGATGTGCGCGAGTTCCTTGTCGCCGGACTTCGGGTTGAGCGGTACGGCGGGGATCCCGGCCAGCAGCGCCGCCACCACGGCGACGGCGGTCTCCATCGCGGGGGTCGCCCAGACGGCGACCCGCCCGGCCCCCCGGATCCGTCCGGCCGTGCCGCCCGCCGCGGCGGCCAGTTCGGCGTACGTGAGGGAGCGCTCACCGAAGCGCAGGGCGGGCCGGCCGGCCGGGGCGCCGGTCCCGGCGGGGGAGGGAGCGGGGGAGAGGGCGGGGAAGAGAGAGGACACGCGTCGTACTCCTTAGCAGTTGCTCGCGGTTACCGATTCTGCGACGTCGGCCTACCCGAAGCCGGGCACGACCAGCACCAGCCACGCCAGCGCGGGCACGGCCGCCACCACGATCCCTCCGTAGACCATCAGCTGCCTGAAGAATCGCTCGCGTTCGGCCTCCGGCGCCGCGGCCAGCACCAGCGCGCCGTTCGTCGAGAACGGGCTGACGTCCACGACCGTCGCCGAGACCGCGAGCGCGGCCACCATGCCGACCGCCCCGATCTCGCCCTGCGCGAGGAACGGCACCGCCAGCGGGATCAGCGCGCCCATGATCCCCACGGAGGAGGCGAAGGCCGACACGATCGCGCCGATGTAGCAGAGCAGCACCGCCGCCAGCAGCGGAACGCCGATGCCGCCTACGCCCTCGCCGGCCCAGGTGATGGTGCCGATCTCCTCCAGCACACCGACGTACGTGAGGACACCGCAGATCAGCAGGACCGTGGACCAGGCGATCTCACCGACCGCGCGGCGGCTGTCGTCCGGCCAGGCCGTGCTCAGCACGACGGCGAGGGAGACCGCGGTCAGGCCCGCGTCCAGGTCGAAGCCGAGGACGGCCACGACCAGGGCGACCAGGGCGAGCAGGGTGGCGATCCGGGCCGGCGTGAGGTGCGGGCCGGCGCCGGTGCCGTCGGTGTCCTGACCGGGTCGGACGGCGACCGCGGTGGGGGCGGCGCCGGTGCTGGTGCCCTTGCTGGTGCCGCTGCCCTTGCCGATCCCTGGGTCCGCGCCGGCGCCGGGGGCCTTCGTGCCCGAGCCCGCCTCACCGGCGTCCTCCGGCGTCACCGATCCCCGCGCCCACAGCTTGCGCCCGCCGAACAGCACGAACAGCGCACCCGCGATGACGAGGTTGGCGACCAGCGAGGTCAGGAAGAGGGTCACCTCGCTGCCCGGCAGCCCCTCGCGCTCGACGATGCCGTTGACGATCGAGCCGTAGATGCTGATCGGCGAGAAGCCGCCGGCCTGTGCGCCGTGCACCACCATCGTGCCCATCAGCAGCGGGCTGATCGCGTACCGGGTGGCGAAGCTCAGCGCGATCGGCGCGACGATCGCGACGGCGGCCGGGCTGACCGCGCCGATCGCCGTGAGCGCGCCGGTCAGCGCGAACATCACCCACGGGATCAGCGCCACCCGCCCTCGCACGAGCCGGACGGCCGCGTGCACCAGCCAGTCGGTGGTGCCGTTGGCGCGGGCGATCGCGAACAGATAGGTGACGCCGACGAGGACGACGAACAGGTCGCCGGGGAAACCGGCGAAGATGCCGTCCGCGTCGAGGTCCGCGACCAGCGTGCCCACCCCGAAGGCGGCGGCGAAGGCGAGGGCGCCCATGTTGACGGAACGCGTGGTCGCGATGACGAACACCACGACGAGGACAAGGATCGAGATGAGTTCGGGGGACATGCGGGGGCTCCCGACGGCTGACCTTATTGGCTGAGTGGCTGATCCACTTGAACGGTGCGGCTGGTCGGTCAGAGTGGGCCCCGCCCGGTCCGCCGTCAAGGGGTCGCGCACGAATTGGTTCAGCCACTCGGCCACCGATCGCCCGGTGCTACGCTCCCGGCGAGAGGGGGGATCTCGTGACCGACGCCCTGCGCCCCATGACCAGACAGCGCCTGTACGAACAGGTGCTGGAGCGGCTGCGCCAGTACGTCACCGACGGCGGCCTGCGCGCCGGCGACCGGCTTCCGCCCGAACGCGACCTCGCCCAGCGCCTCGGTGTCAGCCGGGCCTCGGTGAAGCAGGCCATCGTGGTCCTGGAGGTCCAGGGCCTGGTGGAGGCACGGCACGGCGGCGGGACGTACCTGGTGCGGGACAGCCTCGACGTCGAGCCCGTCGAGGAGATGGTCGAACGCCGACGGCGGCTCCCGGACGTCCTGGAGGCCCGCGAGGCGCTGGAGACGAAGCTCGCCGAACTGGCCGCCGAGCGCCGCACGGAGGACGACCTGGCCGCGATGCGGTCCGCGCTGGACGTGATGGCCGAGGAGATCGAGCGCGGCGCTCACGGGGTCGAGGGCGACCGGCTGTTCCACGCGGCGGTGACGGCGGCGGCGCACAGCAGCCTCCTCGCGGAGTTCATGCGTTCCATCGCCCACCAGATCGCCGAGAGCCGCACCGAGTCCCTGCGCCAGCCGGGCCGCCCCGGCCGCTCCCTGGCCCAGCACCGGGCCATCCTGGACGCCGTCGCCGCCCGGCAGCCCCGGCAGGCCGCCACCGCGATGCGCCGCCATGTCCGCACCGTCGCCAAGGTCCGGCTGCTGGACTGGGACCCGGAACCGGAAGAGGAACGATAGGCATGTCCGCCATATCCGCCGTGCCCCGCATAGCGCTCGTCACCTGCCGTACCGGACCGCACGTCAGCGTGGACCGCGACCTCCCGGCGCTCGTGCGGGCGCTGGAGGAGGCGGGGGCGCGGGCGTCCGCCGAGGTGTGGGACGACGACGGCGTCGACTGGGGGTCCTTCGACCTCGCCGTGATCCGTTCCACCTGGGACTACAGCTGGCGGGCGGGCGAGTTCACGGCGTGGGCCGAGGAGTGCGGCAAGCTGACGCGGCTGGCGAACCCGGCGGCGGTCGTGCGCTGGAACACCGACAAGCGCTACCTAGGCGACCTCGCGGCGGCCGGTGTGCCCACCGTTCCCACCCGCTACACGGCCCCCGGTGAGGTGCCCGACCTGCCCGGGGACCACGAGTACGTCGTCAAGCCCGCCTCCGGTGCCGGAGCGCGTTTCGCCGCCCGCTACACACCCGACGAGCACGCCACCGCCGTACGGCAGGTCGAGCGGATGCACGCGGAGGGGCTCACGGCGATGGTGCAGCCGTACGTGCGCGGCATCGACACCGCCGGCGAACGGGCGCTGCAGTTCGTCGGCGGGCGCCCGCTGCACGCCAGCCGCAAGGGCGCCGTCCTCACGCCCGGGACGCCGTACGACGAGCGCAAGGTCGCGCACCCGGGCCTCGAGCCCTGGACCCCGACCCCGGCCGAACTCGCCGTCGCCGAACGCGCCCTGGCCGCCGTACCGGACGCCCCCGAGCTGCTGTACGCCCGCGTCGACCTGGTGGACGGGGAGGACGGGCAGCCGCAGGTGATGGAGCTGGAGCTGGTCGAGCCCAACCTGTTCCTGTGGCTGCACGAGGGGTCGCTGCGGCGGATGGCGGAGGCGGTGCTCGAAGCGGCCCGTTAGCGGTCGCCGACCGCCGTCCGCTGGAGCAGACCCCAGGTGAACTCGGCGACGACCTCGTGCCGTCGGCCCCGCGCGTCCGGGGCGGTGAAGGCCAGCCCCCACCGGGTGGGGGCCGAGCCCTGGAGCGGCCGGGCGGGGGCGAAGGCGCGGGCCGCCTCGTCGACGGTGCAGGACCAGGGGGTGAGGTCGTCCAGGGTGCGCGGTTCCGGGCCCTCGGCGCCGGGGGCGCGGACCAGCCACTCGTTCCACACGACGCCCTTGTCGGCGACGAGCACCTCGAAGCGCAGGTCCGGCCAGAGGGGGAGCCGCCACTGCCGGGCCTCGCACTCCAGGTCGCCGATCCGGCGGGGAGCCGACGACTCGGGTTCGCCGAGCACGGAGCGGTACCGGGAGGCGGCCGAGCGGGAGCGCGGGGCGCGGAGCATCGCCTGCCAGCGCCTGTTGGCCTCCCGCATGCCGGCGATCGAGGCGCCCAGCTCACGGCGGGCGTCCTCGACGAGGCCGGGGTTGTGGTCGGCCATGCGCCGCAGCAGCACCAGCTGGAAGTCGAGCGGGGTGAACGGGGCGGCGGGCCGCTTTCCGGTGGGCATGGGGACCATCGCACCATCGTGGACCATGGACGGGACGCAAGCCCATTGCCCCGGCAAACGCGATGTGAGTAGCCTGTGTTCGTTATTCCGATCGCCTGTTGAAATCTCGAACAACTTAGGGAGGGGGCGGGACATGGGACGCCTCGTACCAGCCGTGACCCGGGCTCTCGACATACTGGAGCTCTTCCTCGACGGGGACGGCACGCTCTCCGCCCCCGACATCGTGCGGCGGCTCCAGCTGCCGCGCACCACCGTGCACGAGCTGGTCACCACGCTCTCCGCCCGGAAGTACATCGTCCCCGTGGCCGGGCAGCCCGGACGGTACCGGCTCGGTGTGCGTCCGTACCAGCTCGGCGCCCGCTACGCCGAGCACCTCGACCTCGCCGCCGAGGGACAGCAGGTCGCCCGGACCGTCGCCGAGACCTGCGACGAGACCGTGCACGTGGCGATCCTGGAGGACACGGACGTCATCTACATCGCCAAGGTGGACTCCACGCACGCGGTGCGCATGGTGTCGGCGGCCGGGCGCAGGCTGCCCGCCCACTGCACGTCCGTCGGCAAGATGCTGCTGGCCTCCCTCCCCGAGCCGGAGGTCGCCGCCCGCTTCCCCGACGGCGCGGAACTGACCGCCATGACCCCGAACAGCATCACCGACCCGGCCGCCCTGCGCGAGGCCCTGGCCCGGATCCGCGAGCGCGGCGTCGCGGTGGAGAACCGCGAGTCCAACCCGGACGTCTCCTGCGTGGCCACCCCGGTCCGCGACCGCACCGGCCGGGTCGTCGCCGCGCTGTCGATCTCCGTGCCCATGATCCGCTGGAGCGAGGAGCGCCTCGGCGAGCTGGAGCAGCTCGCCGTCAAGGGTGCCGCCGACCTCTCCGAGCGCCTCGGTCACCGGAGCGCGGCATGACGCGGCGCGGTACGACGACGCGGCGCGGTACCGCGACCGGCACGGCCTTCGAAGTGGCCGTCCACGAGGAGGCGTCCCTCGGCGAGGGACCCACCTGGGACCCGGCGACGGGCCGCCTCCTGTGGATCGACATCCTGAACTCCCGCGTCCACACCCACGATCCGGCGACCGGCCGGCGCACGGTCCGCCGCACCGACCAGCACGTGGGCGCCGTCAAGCCCCGCGCGGGCGGCGGCCTCGTCCTCAACCTGCGGGACGGGATCGCTCTCCTCGACCCCGACGACACCTTCCGCTGGCTGCACCGGGAGGCCGTCCCCGGCCGCCGCGGCAACGACGCCGCCGTCGCCCCCGACGGCACGCTGTGGACCGGCACCATGCGCTACGACGAGGCACCCGGCGGCGGCACGCTGTCCCGGGTCGGCGGGGACGGAACGGTCGAGGGCGTCCTCGACGACGTGACGGTGAGCAACGGCACCGGCTGGAGCCCGGACGGCCGGCTGATGTACTACGTCGACACGCCGACCCGCCGTATCGACGTCTTCGACGTCGTCGACGCCGGCACGGGGGGCGGCCGGATCACCGGCCGCCGCCCCCTGGCCACGATCGAGGACGGCGCCGGTTTCCCCGACGGTCTGTGTGTCGACGCCGAGGGCTGTGTGTGGGTCGCCCTGTGGGACGGCGGCGCGGTACGCCGCTACACCCCGTCCGGTGACCTGGACCGGGTGATCCCGCTCCCGACCCCCCGGGTCACGGCCTGCGCCTTCGGCGGCCCGGACCTGACCGACCTGTACATCACCACGGCCCGGGTGGGCCTGACGGCCCCGCACCCGCTGGCGGGCTCGGTACTGGTGGTGCCGGGCGCGGGCCAGGGGACGGCCCAGCCGGCGTTCGCGGGCTGAGGGCGGCGCGGGGCCGTCAGGGCGCTCCCTGGAGCATCCCGGCGGCCTCGCGCTCGCGCTTCGTCAGCGGTGGTCCGCTCAGTTCCGGCTTGAGCGGACCGGCCGCCGCGGCCGTCAGCACGCTCGGTGCCAGCAGTACGTGCGCGCCGCGCTCCAGTGCCATCACGTCCGTCACCCGGCGGGCGACGCGCCCGTTGCCCGTGGCGGTGTACGCGAGCCGCCCGACGTAGGCCGCGGACAGCCGCTCCCGCAGCGACGGTCCGCCCCGCGCGGCCCCGGGGAAGAACACGTCCTGCCCGACGGCGAGTTCCCACGCGGCGCCCACCGGCCGTGCGACGGCCCGCTGGGCCGACCGGGCCAGCTCCGGTGCCTGCCAGCCGGACCGGCCGAGCACCGAGCGGAGCGCCAGCGCGCTCTGCGCCGCCACCGACATCCCGTGCCCGTAGACCGGGTTGAAGGCGGCCAGCGCGTCCCCGAGCACGACGAGGTTCTCCGGCCACCCGGGCATCCGCTCGTAGAAGTGGCGCCGGTTCGCGGTGGTCCGGGTGAGCGACACGTCGCCCAGCGGCTCCGCCCGCGCCAGCAGCTCGCCTATCACCGGGTGCCGCAGCTCCTTGCGGGCGTACCGTTCGAAGTCCCCGGCGTCGGCGCTCGGTTCGCCGCCGCGGGAGCCGTACAGCGTGACGAGCCACCGTCCGTCCTCGACGGGGAGCAGGACCCCGCCCCGCCCCGGACCCCAGGACCGCGGGTCCAGCTGCACGTTGACCACGGGGAAGCCGTCGCGGGCGCCCTCCGGAGCCCGGTACAGGCGGCTCGCGTACACCACACCCGCGTCCACCCGCCGCGTCCTGGGCGCGGGCAGCCCCAGTTCCGCCAGCCACCGCGGGGTGTGCGAGGCGCGTCCGGTGGCGTCGACGACCAGACCGGCGCGGAGTGTGCGCTCGGCTGTGCCGCGCACCCGCGCGCGTACTCCCGTCACGGTGCCGTCCGGGCAGTCGAGCCCGAGCGCCTCGGCGTGCTCGACGACCTCGATCCGCTCGTCGGCGCACACCAGCGCCCGGACGGTGGCGTCCAGCAGGTCGCGGGTGCACAGCAGCATTCCGTGCGACTCGTCCCACCGCCGGTACCAGCCCTGCGGGGAGAGCACCACCATGTCCGTGGTGACCGGCAGCCGGTGGGCCCCCGCCTGTCGGAGCCGGCCGGTGACGCCCGGCAGGAGCTCCTCCAGCGCGCGGGCTCCGCCCGACCACAGCTGGTGGGCGTGGCGTGCCTGGGGCAGTCCCCGGCGCGGGTGGGGCCCGGTGGGCAGCGCGTCGCGCTCGAGCACGGTGACCCGGCCGGCGTACGGCGCCAGGGCGCGGGCGGCGAGCATGCCGGCGAGCGAGCCGCCGAGGACGACGGCGCCGGTGGGGCGTTGGCTCATGTGCGGGCGCTCTCTGTGGGGGCGGACGCACGGGCGCGTACCGCCTCGATCTCGTCGGGACGGCGCAGTGCCCGGGAGGTGGCGCCGATCTCGTGGAGCAGGTTCGTGCTGTCCACCTCGCCGGTGCCGTCCTCGCGTGGTGGCGGTTGCCGCCCGTCCGCCACGGCGTCCAGGATCACCACCGCCGCGGCCAGGGCCTTGGCCCGCTCCGGCGGGAAACCGAGGGAGAGGGCCGCCTCGTACGACCGCCGCCGCCGGCCCTCGTCGATGTGCCGGGACAGGGGCAGCAGCGCGTCCCGGATGAACGTCTCTCGGCGGATGAGGCGCAGCTCCGGCGTGGAGCGCGGGACGAAGGGCACGCCGGAGCTGTCGACCGACCGCATCAGGTGGTACAGCGGCCGCAGTTCGCGGTGGGCGAGCCGGACCAGACGGCGTTCACGCAGGTACTGGCCGGCGTGCGGAAGGATGAAGCCCAGCGCGATCACGATGGCGGACAGGCAGGCGACGGGCGGCGCCAGGTCGGTGCTGAGCCAGTCGGCGTCGTGTCCGGTCCAGCGGGCCGCGACGGCGGTGAGCTTGGCGGCGTCGAAGACCAGGTTCAGCGCGTAGCCCACGCCGAGGAACATCAGCCCCCAGCGCAGCCAGGCGTCGAGGCCGTCGGTGCGCACCCAGTTCCAGATCAGCCAGGACGTGATCAGGACGGCCACGGTGTGGGCGAGCAGGTAGAGCAGGATCTGCTCGCGCATGAAGGGGGTCGTGGCGTAGTACGTGTCCAGGTCCCGCAGACGTTCCACGGGTGCGTCCGCGAGGGCGAACAGCGTCCACAGGGCGACGATCACTCCCGAGTAGACGCAGACCACCCAGCGCATGGCGCGGCGCGTGGCCGCCGCGCGGTCGGACAGGCCGTTGCGCCAGGTGATGATCAGCAGCAGACAGGAGCCGCAGAAGGCGGTCAGCAGGGAGTACACCCAGGGCGCCGAGATGTTGGGCACGCCGGTGACCCGGTTGGTCCAGGCGATGGTCGAGGGGGCCGCGAAGACGAACACCGTGCAGGCGAGGATCAGCAGACCGCCGACCGCGCGCAGCAGCGGGTCACGCCAGAGCCGGATCACGGTGGGCAGTTTGATCGCCAGCGCGGCGGTCAGGACCGCGGCCGGGATCCAGAAGGAGATGTAGAACTCGCCGAGCAGGTCGGCGGGTTCGAGCGCCCGTCCGGCGGCGGCGCGGCTCGCCGCGAAGTCCGTCGTCACCGTGGTGTGCCTCCCCGTCCGCGGTAGCCGAGCGACCTCTGGACGGGGTGGGGGGAGGTGTCGTCCGGCCGCCCGCGCAGCAGGGGCCGGCACGCGGCGGCGAGGCGGTGCCCGAAGTCGTCGGCGGCGGCCTCGTCGTCCTGCCGGGAGCCGTCGCGGGCGGCCGCGACCAGTGCCACGTCCGTCCAGCCGGGCCGGTCGGCCAGGGCGCGGGCGGCGGCCGTGCCGACGCCGTGGTGGTGGCGGTGTCCGGCGTGGATGTGCCACAACTCGTGACCGAGGATGACCAGTTGCTGCACCGCCTCGGCCCGTTCCTCGACGATGACCAGGTCGCGGTCGTGGAACTCGACCCACAGGCCGGTGACCATCAGTTCGTCCGGGAACCGTTCGAAGCGCAGCTCGATGGGGCGTCCGGCGCGGCGCGCGGCCATCTCCGCGCACAACGCGTGGCACAGTTCCCGCACGTCCCGCGGCGATCGGTGGGCCGTGCGGACCGCGGCGGCGAGGTCGGCCGCCAAGCCGCCGGCGGAGCCGTCCCGCGCGCGCCTGAGCGCGGCGGCGGCCCGGGCGGCCCGCCCGCGTACCCCCGCGAGGTTCATCCTTCCCCCTCCTCAACGCCGGCCTGGAGTCCTCAGAGGTTACGCGTCCACGTCCGCCCGCGTCATGCGATCCGGGGGCCATTGTTCAACGGGGAACGACCGGCCCGGACGGACCGGGAACGACCGCCGGGAACGGAACGGAACGGCCCCCGTTCCCGGAAAGTCCTGCGCGACCCATTGACGCGCTGTTCGTGCGACCTTACGGTCCCGTTCGAAGTTACGAGCGCTATTCGATATCTCGAACACGCTGAACGCACATCTTACGTTCATGACAGATAGGGCAGGGCATGGGACGACCTGGCCTGGATCGCAGGCACTTTCTGGCCGCGGCGGGCGGCCTGACGGTCGCGGGGAGCTTCGGCTTCGCGGCCCTGGGCACGGGCGCCGACGCGCTCGCCTCCGGAGCGGACACCCGCGTGAGCTACTGGAACCTCTTCAGCGGCGGCGACGGCTACAACATGATCGCGATGCTGGACTCCTTCCGTAAGGACAACCCGGGCATCGACGTGAAGGACTCCACCCTCCAGTGGGGCAGCCCCTTCTACACCAAGCTCGCCATGGCGGCCGCCGGCAACCGCGCTCCGGACCTCGGCGTCATGCACCTGGGCCGCGTCACCGGCTTCTCGCCCGGTCGCCTCCTGGACCCCTGGGACGTCGGCCTGCTCGCCAAGTACGGCGTGAAGGAGGCGGACTTCAACCCCGAGCTGTGGAAGCGCGCCGTCATCGACGGCAAGCTCTACGCCCTCCCGCTCGACATCCACGTCCAGCTCTGCTTCTACCGCAAGGACGTGCTGAAGAAGGCGGGCCTGCTCGGCGCCGACGGGCGGATGGTGCCCGTGACGTCGACCGAGGAGTGGTTCGACGTGCTCAAGGAGGCCAAGAAGGCCACCAAGAAGGGCCTGCAGACCATCGGCTTCTGGCACAACGACCAGAACTTCCAGTGGTGGGACTTCGTCGCCTTCTACACCCAGCTCGGCGGCACCTGGTTCAACGACGACAAGTCCGAGGTCACCTTCGACACCGACAAGGCCGTCCAGGTCCTGGAGTTCCTGCGCCGGCACGTCGCCGACGGCTACGCCGACCCGAGCTTCGGAGGCGGTGCGGGCGCCGAACAGTTCGTCAACGGCGCCCCCTTCGCCTGGGAGGGCAACTGGTCGGTGCCGGTCTTCTCCGGCGCGAAGCTCGACTACGGCGCGACCCCGCTGCCGCCCGTCTTCGGCAAGCAGGCCACCCACGCCGAGTCGCACTCCTTCGTGCTCCCGCACCAGGCCGGCCGCGGCGGCGCCACCAACGAGGCCGCGCACCGACTGGCCGCCTACGTCGTCAAGCACGCCCAGCAGTGGGCGGCCGGCGGACACATCCCCGCCTACACGCCGACCCTGTCCACGGCCGCCTACAAGGAGCTGAACCCGCAGAGCGAGTACGCCGGCGCCATGGACCACCAGGCCACCGAGCCCAAGGTGTGGTTCGCCGGGTCCACCGGCATCCTCGCCCAGCGCGTCGGCCCGATCGTCGTCTCCTCGACGATGGGCTCGGCCAAGCCGGAGGCCGCCGCCCGCCGTATGAAGGGCGCGCTCACCGACCTGCTCGGCACGAAGAACCCCATGGACGGCAAGACGGCCGCGCAGGGAGGTGCGGTCGCATGACGACGACCAGCGCTGAAACGATCATCCGCCCGTCGCGTGCGAGGACCGCCGCCGACAGCGCCACCGTCCGCCGCAGGCAGGGCTTCCAGCACGGCGGCTGGTTCGTCGCCCCGTTCCTCGCCCTGTTCGCGCTCTTCGTCGTCTGGCCCCTGCTGCGCGGCCTCTACCTCAGCTTCACGGACGCCAACATCTCCGGCGACAGCGCGAGCTTCATCGGCCTGGACAACTACAGCGAGGCGCTCCAGGACCCCCTGATGTGGGACGCGCTCGGCCACAGCGCGTACTTCACGCTGCTCGTCGTGCCCTGCATCACGGTCCTCGCCTTCCTCCTCGCGATGCTGGCCCACCACATCGAGCGCGGCAAGTGGCTGTGGCGGCTCTGCTTCTTCATGCCCTTCCTGCTGCCGTCCACCGTCGCCGCCAACCTGTGGCAGTGGCTGTTCAACCCCGGCAGCGGCATGGTCAACCACGTCTTCGGACTCGAGACGCCGTGGCTGACCGACAAGTCGTACGCGCTGCTCGCGGTCGTCATCACCACCCTGTGGTGGACGGTCGGCTTCAGCTTCCTGCTCTACCTCGCCGCACTCCAGGGCATCCCCCTTCACCTCTACGAGGCCGCCAAGCTGGACGGCGCGAACGCCTGGCACCGCATGCTCCACATCACGCTGCCGATGCTGCGCAACATCACCGGCCTCGTCATCGCCCTGCAGATCCTCGCCTCGCTCCAGGTCTTCGACCAGGCCGTCGTGATGCAGGACTTCGGGCCCGGCCCGGAGGAATCGACCCGCACCTTCGTGCAGTACACCCTCGAACAGGGCTTCACCAGCTACCGCGTGGGCTACGCCTCCGCCATCTCCATCATCTTCTTCGTGCTCATCGCGGCCGTCGCCCTCGCCCGGATGTGGCTGCTGCGCAACCGTGAGGAGGGCGGCCGATGACCACCGCCGTTCAGGTACGCAAGGGGCCTCGCCGGCCCTGGACGCCGAGCCAGATCGTGCTCACCCTCCTCGGCACGGCCGTCGCCCTGCTGTTCCTGGCGCCCCTGGCCTGGGGGCTGTTCACCTCGCTCAAGTCGGAGACCGAGGCCGTCGAGGTGCCGACGCACTGGCTGCCCGAGGACTGGACCGGGCAGGCGTGGACGGCCCTCTTCGAGACCGGCAACATCACCAACTGGTTCGTCAACTCCCTGGTCGTGTCGGTCTGCGTGACGACGATCGTGCTGCTGGTCAGCGCACTGGCCGGATACGGCTTCGCCCGCACCGAGTTCCGGGGCAAGGGCCTCCTGATGGGCGTCGTCATGGCCGGCCTCATGGTCTCCCCGGCCGTGCTCGGCGTCCCCCTGTTCACCACCGTTCAGCAGATGGGGATGGTCGACACCTACTGGGGCATGATCCTGCCGCAGTGCGCGCCCGCCGCGATGGTCTACATCCTCTACAAGTTCTTCCAGGGCATCCCGCGCGAACTGGAGGAGGCCGCCTTCATCGACGGCGCCGGCCGCTGGCGCGTCTTCTTCACCATCATCGTGCCGCTCTCCCGCCCCTCCCTCGCCGCGGTCGGCATCTTCACCTTCATCAGCTCGTGGAACAACTTCCTGTGGCCGTACATGGTGACCAACAACCCCGACCTGATGACCATGCCGAACGGCATCGCGACCGTCATGAACTCCTACGGCATCCAGTGGGCCCAGCTCATGGCCGGCGGCCTCATGGCCGGCCTGCCGCTGATCATCGTCTTCGTCTTCTTCCAACGGCAGATCGTGGCGGGCGTGGCCCACACGGGATTGGCGGGACAGTGACCGTGCGCACTGTGCGCAGAACCCTCACCGCCGTGGCGGCGGCGGCCCTGATGGCCCTGCTGCCGAACGCGGCCCAGGCGGCGGAGAGCTACCCCGACCCGCGCCCCATCACGGGCCAGCGGATCATCCACGACCCCACCGTCACGCGCCTGAAGGGCGGCGGCTACGTCGCCTACTCCACCGGCGGCGTCATCGGCGCCCGCCTCTCCGAGGACGGCAGGCACTGGGACGACGCGGGCAACGCCTTCACGAAGCCCCCGTCCTGGTGGTACGAGTACAACGACACCGGCGACCCGTGGGCACCCGACGTCTCCTACCGCGCCGGCCGCTACTGGCTGTACTACGCGGTCTCCTCCTGGGGCACCAACCACTCCGCGATCGGCGTCGCCACCTCCCGCATGGGCCTGCCCGGCACCTGGACGGACCACGGCAAGGTCTTCTCCTCCGAGACCACCGACACCTGGAACGCCATCGACCCCGCGGTCATCCAGGCCGACGGCCGCCTGTGGATGTCCTTCGGCTCCTACTGGAGCGGCATCCGCATGGTCGAGCTGGACCGGCACACCGGCAAGGCCGCCCGGGACACGGAGGTCCACCACCTCGCCACCCGCCCCGACGAGCCGTACGCCGTCGAAGGCCCGGAGATCGTCAAGCACGGCCGCCACTACTACCTCTTCGCGTCGTACGACGCGTGCTGCTCCGGTGTGGACAGCACGTACAAGATCAAGGTCGGCAGGGCGACGGACATCAAGGGCCCCTACGTCGACAGCACCGGCACCCCGATGCTCCAGGGCGGCGGCGACCTCCTCCTGGAGGGCCACGGCCGCCACATCGGCACGGGCGGCCAGTCCGTCTTCCGCGACCGGGGCCGGGACTGGCTGGCGTACCACTACTACGACGCCGAGGACGAAGGCACGCCCAAGCTCGGGCTGAACGCCTTGACCTGGACCAAGGACGGCTGGCCGAAGGTCTCCTAGGAGCACGGCCGGCCACGACGAACCCGCGGACACACGCGAACCGGACACACGCGAACCTCTGGAAAGGCAGACATGCGAACCGCCCGCTTCACCCTCGACCCCGCCTTCACCGTCGGCGAGGTCAACCCCCGCCTCTTCGGCTCCTTCGTGGAACACCTCGGCCGCTGCGTGTACACCGGCATCTTCGAACCGGACCACCCCACCGCCGACGAGGCCGGCCTGCGCCAGGACGTGCTGGACCTGGTCCGGGAACTCGGCGTCACCGCCATCCGCTACCCCGGCGGCAACTTCGTCTCCGGCTACAAGTGGGAGGACTCCGTCGGCCCGGTGGAGGACCGCCCCCGCCGCCTCGACCTGGCCTGGCGCTCCACGGAGACCAACCGCTTCGGCCTGGCCGAGTACATCGCCTTCCTCAAGAAGATCGGCCCCCAGGCCGAGCCGATGATGGCGGTCAACCTCGGCACCCGCGGCGTCGCCGAGGCCCTCGAACTCCAGGAGTACGCCAACCACCCCTCCGGCACCGCGCTCTCCGACCTGCGCGCCGAGCACGGCGACAAGGACCCCTTCGGCATCAAACTCTGGTGCCTGGGCAACGAGATGGACGGCCCCTGGCAGACCGGCCACAAGACCGCCGAGGAGTACGGCCGCCTCGCCGCCGAGACCGCCCGCGCCATGCGCCAGATCGACCCCGGCCTCGAACTCGTCGCCTGCGGCTCCTCCGGCCAGTCCATGGAGACCTTCGCCGAGTGGGAGGCGACGGTCCTCAAGGAGACGTACGACCTGGTCGACCACATCTCCCTGCACGCCTACTACGAGCCGTTCGACGGCGACGTCGACTCCTTCCTCGCCTCGGCCGTGGACATGGAGTCGTTCATCGAGAACGTCGTCGCCACCTGCGACCACATCGGCGCCCGCCTCAAGTCCAAGAAGAGGATCAACCTCTCCTTCGACGAGTGGAACGTCTGGTACATGGCCAAAACCCAGGCCGAGGTCAGCGCCCTGGACTGGCCCGAGGCGCCCCGCCTGCTGGAGGACAACTACAGCGTCACCGACGCCGTCGTCTTCGGCTCGCTCCTCATCGCCCTGCTGCGGCACGCCGACCGCGTCACCGTCGCCTGCCTCGCCCAGCTCGTCAACGTCATCGCCCCGATCATGACCGAGCCGGGCGGCCCGGCCTGGCGCCAGACGACCTTCTTCCCGTTCGCGCAGGCCTCGAAGTACGGCCGCGGCGAGGTCCTCGACGTCCGGGTGGACTCACCGACGTACGAGACGAAGAAGTACGGCGAGGCCGACCTGCTGCACGCCACCGCCGTGCGCGCCGAGGACGGCTCGGTCACCGTCTTCGCCGTCAACCGCTCCCGCACCGAGTCGCTGCCGCTGGACGTCGCGCTGAGCGGACTGGAGCTGACCGAGGTCGTCGAGCACAGCGCCCTCGCGGACGCCGACCCCGACGCCCGCAACACGCTCGCCGAGCCCGAGCGGGTCGCCCCGCACCCGGTCGAGGGCACCCGGCTGCGGGACGGCGGGCTGAGGGCCGTACTGGAGCCGCTGTCCTGGAACGTGATCCGGCTGCGCTGACACCGGCGGGTCCGGTGGGCCCGGCCGGACGCGGCGCGTCCGGCCGGGTCAGCGGCGCGGGCCGGGGGAGGCGACCGGTTCCACCGGCACCCCTCCGGCCGCGCCGCCCAGCAGCTTCAGCCGTACCGTCCCCGGCCCGGACGCCGCCTCGCCGCCGGCCAGGACCGCGATCGCCAGGGTGTTGGCGGCGGCGCGGGTGCGCAGGATGCCGTTCGGCAGGACGAAGGTGTGCGGCTCGCCCGCCGGGCCGCCCACGTACTCGCCCATGTTCCAGCCGTTGAGGAAGACCTGGGCGCGGTAGTCGCGGTCCGGGCGATCGCGGTCGTGGTCGGGGTCCTGACCGTCGTAGTCCCGGTCGTCGTCGAGGACGAGCCCGACCGAGGCGTCGACGTCCGGCGGGACGTCCAGCCGGAAGGTGGTCCGGTACCAGGTCACGCCCTGGCGCCGGTCCGCCCGGGGAAGGGACACGGGCTCCCAGCCACCGTCGTCGTACCCGGGCAGATACCAGCCGTGCCGCTCCCCGAACAGTCCGCCGTGGTTGAGCGGCCCGCGCACCGGATCGGGCGCGGCGGCGCCCTGGATCCGCCACGCCACCTTCGGCGACGCCCCCTCGAAGGCGACGGACGTCAGCCCGCGGGCCGCCTTGTACGCGTCCTGGTCGTGCTGAGTGCGCCGGACGAGGACGGACAGGACGGGCGAGGCACCGGGCTCCTTCCCGAGCGCCTCCCGTGTTTCCTCCGGCAGCCGGAAACCGGCCGTGGCGGTCCACGTGCCCTTGCCGTCGTCGTCCTCGCGGCCCACGTGGTGGACGCCCAGCGGCTCCCCGTCCAGCCAGGCCATCAGCATCCCCCGCGCGCCGGTGCTGTAGGCGAGGGACACCGCCTCCAGGCCCGCGCCGCCGCTGAGCCGGCCCCGGTACCAGACGTCGCCGTAGTGGAAGCCGTAGTCGTCGGCGAAGAGCACGGGCTGCCCGTCGGGCACGGGGGTCGTGCTGTACGACGTCCGCCGGTCGGCGAGGGCCCACCCCGAGTCGTCGTAGCCGGGGGCGGACTCCGGGTTCTCGGCGCGGCGCCGCCAGCCGTCCAGCGCGGGCAGCACCAGCTCGGGCACGCCGGGCAGCGGCGGCCAGGCGGCCAGCAGGCTGTGGGCACGGCTGCCCGACGTAGTCACCGCGCCGCCGTTCCAGGTCACGTCGGTGATGCCGCGTGGCGCCCACACCTCGAGAGGGCACTGTTCGACGGTGTCACCGGTCAGCCGGATCGTGGCACCGTCCAGGGCGACGTCGCGCAGCAGCGCCGGGCCGTGCACCAGGACGCGGCCCGACGGGGTCTCGTACGGCCACAGCCGCAGCGAGGCGGCGTCGTCGGCGACGAGCAGGATCAGGGTGCGGTCGGACTTGCCGCTGCGCACCCGCACCCGGGTCAGCCTGTTCTCTTCGAGGGGCACCGTGACGTGCAGTTCTCCGTGGTCGTACACCCAGGCGGCCTCCTCGTCCAGCCGGGTCGGCCACGGCTCGTGCGGGCAGTCCAGCACCAGGTGCGCCATCTCGCCGGCCCGGCCCACGAAGGCGGCGATGTCCAGCCGCCCGACGCTCATGGTCAGCATGGGCTGCACGGTGGCGTACGCCAGTTTCCGCCCCGCGCCCAGGTGGAGCCCGGTGGCGAACAGCTTGGCGTCCCGGGCGGGGACGGTGACCTCCACGTCGGTCCCGCCCATCGGCACCTTCGACGTGACGTCGGTCTCCGAGTCGTTGCGCACGACGTAGGCGTGGGTGCCGGTGTCCGGGTTGGCCAGGTGCCGCACCTTGATCCGGGCGTCCGCGGCCCCGACCCGCCGCGCCTCCTCCATCCGGGTGAAGTCGGGGACGTGGCGCAGCAGCTGCCCCAGCTGGTGGAGCGGGGCCATCTTGTCCGTCGGCCGGCGTGCCTCGTCGATGGCCGCCGTGGGGTCGTACGTGGGCGTGGGAGCGGACGGCGCGGACAGCCAGCCCCACGAGGTGCCGCCGAACGCGGTGTGGACGTTGTGCAGCGTGACCCCGTGCGCGAGGTGGGCGAGATGGACACGGCGTGCCTCGGCGGCGTCCCGGGTGCGCTCCACCTCGCCCCAGGCGACCGGGGTGTCGGCGTGCAGGAGCGGTACGTCGATGCCTTCGGCGCGGAGCTTGTCGTGCAGGCGGGTCAGGCGGGCGCGCCGCGGGGCGTCGACCTGGTAGAGCAGGACCGTGCCCGTGCCCCGGGTGTACTGGTGCCGGGCGGCGACGGCGTTGACGCGGCTCAGCCACTCGTCGGCGTGGCGCAGATAGGCCGGGTCGGGGGTCCTGGCCCGGCCCTCGGCGGCCGTCAGCCAGCCGGGCAGGCCGCCCGCGTCCACGTCGGCGCCGATGTACGGGCCGGGCCGCAGGACGACGTACATACGGGCCTCGGCAGCCGTACGCAGGAAGAGGTCCAGGTCGCGGACGCCGGTGAAGTCGTACTCGCCGGGGGCGGGGGAGTGCTGGTTCCAGGCGAGTCGGACGCTGACCGAGTTGTACCCGTACGCCCGCATCTTCTGCAGCACGTCCCGCCACAGCGACGGGCTCGGCAGCCGGAAGGGGTGCATCTCGCCGGACCACAGGGCGAGGCGTCTGCCGTCGACCAGCAGGGAGTACCGGTCCAGGGCGACGCGGTGGCGCACGCCGTCGGCGCCGGGCGGCCCGGGCGGCGGCCCGGTGGGCACGGGGCCGCGGGCGCCGGAGCGGGGCAGCGCCTGGCTGCTCACGCTGCCGCCCAGCGCGAGACCGAGGACGGTGGTGCCCGCGAGGGCGCTGAACGCTCGTCTGCTGAGCCTGCTGAGCTCCAAGGGAGCCTCTCCTGTTGCCGTGCTTCTCGTGCTGCGCTGCCGGGCCATTCTCCACAAGGACGCGGCGATGCGTTAAATGGCCGGAGTCCGACCTGTTCGCGTCCCGTGGGTGTGCATACGATGCGACCGCCCTGTGTGTGACATGTGCACATCAGATGTGCAGGGCATTCAACAACTTCCACCCCCCACCGACCGGAATGGGAGACCCATGGCCACCGGCCTGCTCCTGAGCGGCACGATCGCCGCGCTCCTCACCTCCGCGCTGCCCGCGCAGCACCAGCCCTCCGGCGGGTTCGAGGACCCGCCGCCGGACAAGATCGTCATCAAGGTCGCCACGGTGAACGGCTCCGGCTGCCCGCAGGGCACGGCGGCGGTCGCCGTCTCCGAGGACAACACCGCCTTCACCGTCACCTACAGCGACTACCTCGCCCAGGCGGGCGGCGACTCCGCCCCCACGGACTTCCGCAAGAACTGCCAGCTCAACCTGCTCGTCCACGTCCCGCAGGGCTTCACCTACGCCGTCGCAGGCGCGGACTACCGAGGCTTCGCCGCCCTCCAGCCCGGCGCGAGCGCCACCCAGCGGGCCTCGTACTACTTCCAGGGCTCCCCGGACACGCAGTACCGCACCCACCCCTTCAGCGGCCCGCTCAACGACAACTGGCAGGCCACCGACACCACCGACTGGGCCCAGATGGTCTGGGCGCCCTGCGGAGTCCAGCGCAACTTCAACATCAACACGGAGCTGCGGGTGAGCGCGGGCACGTCCGACCCCGCCGAGGTGAGCTTCATGACCATGGACTCGACGGACGGGGACATCAGCACGGTGTACCACCTGGCGTGGAAGGAGTGCCCCGAGTCCTGACCCGTCCGCACGAGAACGACCCGAGCGCCAGGGCGGCGGGCGGGTAGGGTCGGGACGTGCGTTGATCCTCCGGGCGGCGGCCGAGTGCCGCCGCGGACGGTACGGGCGGCCCCGTCGGCACGGGACCGCCCGGTCGGCATACCCGTCGCACGGGCGCACCGCCCGTCACTCACCGGAGACCACGCACATGACCGCGACCCGCCCGCCCCTCACCTACGACGCCTTCGTCGAGATCGCCTCCGCCGACCCGGCCGTCGTCGGACTCGTCCTCAAGGGCTCCCGGGCCCACGAGGGCATGACCACCGACCACTCCGACCACGACCTGTACGTCGTCCTCGCCGACGGCGCGACCACGCCCCTCACCCGGTTCACGGGCCACCGCACCCCGGAACTCGACCTGGTCGTCCTCTCCCTCGACGAGTTCCGCGCCGCCGGCCTGCCCGGCTTCGAGCGGTACGCTCTCGCCCGCGCCCGCGTCGTGCTGGACCGGCTGGACGGCGGCATCGCCCGGATGCTGGCGGCCAAGGCACGTCTGGACGCCGACGAGGCGTCCCGGGACGCGGGCGAGTGGCTCGACGCCTACGCCAACTCCCTCTACCGCTCCGTCAAGAACGACCGCGACGGACACGCGCTCGCGGCCCGGCTCGACGCCGCCGACAGCGTTCGCTTCCTGCTGGAGCTGCTCTTCGCCCTCGACCGCCGGCCCCGCCCCTACAACAAGTACCTGGCATGGGAACTCGCCCGGTTCCCGCTGCCCGGCTGGGACACGGGCCCGCTGCTCGACGCCGTGGACGGCATCTCGGCGACGGGCGACGTGTCCGCACAGCGCCGTCTCTTCACACGGGTCGAGGCGGTGGCCCGCGCGGCCGGGCACGGGGCGGTGCTGGACGCGTGGGGCGAGGACCTGGACCTGATGCGGGTCACGCCCCGCCGGGCCGGCACAGCAGGGGCTTGTCCAGCTCGGAGCAGGGGCGGTGACCCTTGGAGCGGATGATGTCCTTGCCGACCTCGTTGGCGAGGTAGCGCAGGAAGCCCGCGGCGATCGAGTCCGCCGGGGGGTTGCCGTAGGTGTAGGCGATCTCCGTCTCCCAGTAGGGATACGCGCCCTGGTCGGCGCCCTCCAGCGTCGCGGGGTAGCCGTCGATGCGGACCTGCCGCACGCCCTTGTGGGCGGTGGCGTGGCCGACCTCGCTGTGCCCGAGGGCGCCCGGCGTGGAGGCGACGGTGTCCAGCAGGACCGGGGTGTCGACGACCTCGCAGCGGCCGGGCCCGGTCGTGTCCAGGCTCCGGCAGTCGCTCGTCGTGACCGCCAGCAGGGGGCGGTCGTCCAGCACTCGTCGCTGGAGGGCGGTGCGGGTGCCGGAGCCCGGGTTGCGGCTGACGAGCTGTACGGGCAGGTCGTTGCCGTTCACCTGTCGCCAGTTGGTGATCCTTCCGGCGTAGATGTCCCGGACCTGCTTCAGGGACAGGTCCTGGACGCCGGTGTCCTCGCTCACGACCAGGGTGAACAGGGACAGGGCGACGGGTCTGGGCAGCAGTTGCGGACGGCCGTCGGACTTGGGGCCGTCGCTGAACGACAGCCGGTTGCCCAGCCCCTCGTCGCCCTTCGGTCCGGCCTTGTCCCCGGCCGCGGCGAGGGTGTCCAGGCCCGGGACGCTGCCCTTGAAGGAGTTCTCGGACAGCGGGATCCGCGCGTTCGGGCAGGTCTTCGTGTACTGCTCGGCGGCCTGCTTCAGAATCTCGCGGAACGCCGTGGAACCCGACAGATGCAGCGTCCCCTCGGCGCAGTCCAGCGGCGCGGCCACGGCGTCCTCGCCCCGGGCGAACGTGGACACGGACTGGGCGACGCTCACCAGGACGAGCACGGCGAGCAGCCAGCGGACCGGCCGGGACGCGAAGGGGTAGTACTCGGTCCTCTTGATGGTCCCGCCGCGCACCCCGCCGACGATGCCCGCGGTGACCTCCGGGTCGGGGAAGTCGGTCTCGGTGAAGTCCGGGACGCGGTCCAGGACCGCCAGCACCTTGTAGTGGGACCGGCGGTTGAGCTTCACCTTGGGCAGTCTGATGACGCCGTCCGAGGCCCCGAAGCCCGACGTTCCCGGTGTGAAGAAGTCACGCAGCACGGTGTGGCTGCACTCCGTCACGACCATACCGACCACGCGGCGGCCCGGGAACTTCACGCGGATGCCCACCGCGTCGTTGGCGGGGGCCACGTAGTCCTCCTCGACTATCGGGGTCCAGCCCACGTTCTCGATGCGCAGCAGGGCGACGGACGGGTCGCGCAGGTGGGCGCCGTCCCACTGCATGCGCTGGAGCACCCCGGCCTCCGGTCCGGAGGAAGTGGCCGAGTCCCGGGCGCTGGTGTCCATCTGGACCCGGTAACCGAGCCGTTTGCGGCCCGCGAGGAAGAACTCCCACAGGGCGGCGATCACGGGCACGGCGAGGCCGAGAACGGCGATCACCGACTCCCACGGAAAACCGTTCACAACCGACTCCCGACTTCCGGCTCAGTGGATGGGGAGGCCATGTTGTCCGGGGCGCGGAGTGGCCAATCGGGAGTGCGCTGACCGGCCGTCAGGAGTTCACCGGTGCGTCACCTGCGGAACGTGGTGTTTTCCGGACGTTGGTTGCCGTTGTCGCGCGGGCCATTGACGCGCGTGCGGTTCGATCCTACGTTCCCGTCCGACAAGGCGATCGTTGTTCGAGATACAGAACAGGAGCGTCCCCCGTGAGTCGCAAGAGAACCGCACTCCTCGCTCTCCCCACCGCTGCCCTGCTCGCCCTCCTCCCCACCACGGCGTCGGCCTACCCCAACCCCGGCCGGGTCACCGGCTCCGTCGTCACCCACGACCCGACGATGATCCGCACCTCGTCCGGGCAGTACCAGCTCTACGCCACCGGCGGCGGCATCAGCAGCAAGTCGTCCTCCGACCGCACCGCCTTCTCCGCGGGCGCGGACGCCTTCGGCTCCCGGCCGGGCTGGTGGTCGCGCTACTCCTCCGTCCCGGAGGCCTGGGCGCCCGACATCTCGTACCACGGCGGCAAGTACCTGATGTACTACTCCGTCTCCAAGTTCGGCTCCAACACCTCCGCCATCGGGCTCGCCGGCTCCGCCACCGGACAGCCGGGCAGCTGGAGCGACTACGGCATCGTCTACACCTCCACCTCCTCCAGCGACTACAACGCCATCGACCCCAACCTCTTCGTCGACGACGACGGCAAGTGGTGGCTGTCCTTCGGCAGCTGGTGGACAGGCATCAAGATGATCCGGATCGACCCGTCCACCGGCAAGCAGCTCGCCTCCGACACCGCCCGCCGCTCCCTCGCCTCCCGGCCGTCCGGCACCAAGGCCGTCGAGGCCCCGTACATCGTCAAGCGGAACGGGTACTACTACCTCTTCGCCTCGTACGACACCTGCTGCGCCGGCACCAGCTCCACCTACAAGGTCAAGGTCGGCCGGGCGACCAGCGTGACCGGGCCCTACCGCGACCGCGACGGCGTCTCGATGATGAACAACGGCGGCACGCCCGTGCTCGAGTCGCACGGCAGCGTCATCGGCCCCGGCGGCCAGTCGATCATGAACGACGTCGACGGCGACCTGATCGTCTACCACTACTACGACGGCAACGACAACGGCACACCCAAACTGGGCATCAACCTCCTGAACTGGAGCAGCGGATGGCCCGTCGCCTACTGACCCTGCTGGCCGCCCTGCTGCTCGCCCTCTCGCTCGGGCAGTCCTCCGCGAGCGCGGCCACCTTCACCAACCCGGTCAAGACCCAGAAGGGCGCCGACCCCTGGATCACCTACCACAGCGGCAACTACTACATGGTGTCGACGAGCTGGACCGACGTCATCACCGTCCGCAGGTCGCCCACCCTCGGTGGGCTCGCCACCGCGCCCAGCGTGCAGGTGTGGCAGGGCGACGCGGCGTCCCGGTGCTGCAACATCTGGGCGCCCGAGCTGCACTACCTGAACGGTCGCTGGTACCTGTACTACGTCGCCGGGCAGGACGTCTCCGACTACAACCCGACCCAGCGCAGCCACGTCCTGGAGAGCGCCGGGTCCGACCCCATGGGGCCGTACACCTACCGGGGACAGCTCAATCCCGCCTGGATGCTCGACCCCACGGTTGCGACGATCAACGGCCGGCTGTACCTCTTCGGCAGCACGCACAGCGGGACCCAGAACATCGTCGCCGCCCGGATGTCGAACCCGTACACGGTGGCCTCCTCCTTCAGCACGGTCTCCACACCGACGTACGACTGGGAACGCTCGGGCGCACCGGTCAACGAGGGGCCGGAGATCCTCCAACGGGGTGGCAGGACGTTCCTCGTCTACTCCGCCAGCGGCTGCTGGACCCCCGACTACAAGCTGGGGCAGCTGGAACTGACCGGATCCGATCCGGCGTCCGCGTCCTCCTGGACGAAGAAGCCGACGGCACTGTTCCAGCGCAGTGACGGCAACGGCGTCTACGGGCCCGGTCACAACGGTTTCTTCACCTCGCCGGACGGCTCCGAGAGCTGGATCGTCTACCACGCCAACGACGCCGCCTCGGACGGCTGCGACAACGGGCGTACGGCGCGGGCCCAGAAGTTCACCTGGAACGGCGACGGCACCCCGAACCTCGGCACCCCGGTCCGGCTCGGGGCGGGCATGTCCGGACCCTCGGGCGAGCCGTCGGTCGTCTCGACGACGTACACGGTCACCAACCGCAACAGCGGCAAGTGTCTGGACGTGGCCGGGAGCTCTCCGACGGACGGGGCCGACGTGGCGCAGTATTCCTGCAACGGCGGCGCCAACCAGCGCTGGCGTCTGGAGGATCTCGGGGACGACACCCACCGGCTGGTCAACGTGGCCACCGGGAAGGTGCTGGACACCGCCGACTGCTCGGCCGCCGACGGGGCCGATCTGCGGCAGTGGTCCTGGCTGGACAACACCTGTCAGCGGTTCCGGTTCCTCGCCACGGACAGCGGTCACGTCCGGATCGTCAACCAGGCGACCGGCAAGGTCGCCGACGTCGCCGACTGCTCCACGGCCGACTCCGCCGATGTACGGCAGTGGACGTGGCTGAACAACGCGTGTCAGCAGTGGCGGCTGAACCCGGCCTGAAGCAGCGTCCGCACCCTCACCTTCAGCCCGTCCGGCCCATGCCCGCCGCGTTCGGCCAGCTCTGCGCTCCCGGCCGGCCCGTCGCAGGGACCGCCTCCAGGCCGTTGGTGCCCCGGACCTGCGCGGCCGTGAGGCCACCGCGGGCCGGGACGCCGGGCGGGGTGGGGTCGGTGGTCACCACCGGGTAGTGAGCCACCGCGGCATCCGGAACCGGGGCCGGAGTGGGAACAGGGGCCGGAGCGGGCATGGGCTGCTGGACCGGTGCCGGGTGGGGGACCGGCACCGGTCCGGGATACGGCGTCGGGTGGGGGACCGGAGCCGGTTGCGGGACCTGTGGCGGTGCCGTCGGCACCGGCCCGGACATCGGGCCGACGGCGGCCGCCGCCGGGGCGACGGGCACCGCGGCGGGGAGCGGCACGCCGCCGTCGGCGGCCGGAGCGGCGGCGAGCCCCGGGACACCGGCACCGGCCCCCTGAGCGGCGAGCCCCCGCAAACCGGCCCCGTTGGTCTCGCTCATCAGGCGGTCCACCGCCGCCGTGCCCGAGCTGTAGCCGGTCCCGGTAGCGGGCTCGGGCACGGCGGCTCCCCTCCTGGACCCGTAGAGCACCTGTTCCAGGCCGGACACCAGGCGACGGACGTCGGCCCGGGGGCGCACCACGAGACGCAGGAAGCGGCTGGACGAACCGATCTTGTTGCCGCATTCACGGACCAGGACCCGGTGCTCGGTGAGCATGCGGTCCCGGACGACGGTGCCCTCGGCGCCCACGGGCAGGCGCACGAAGAGGAAGTTGCCCTGGGAGGGATAGACGGTCAGACCGGGCAGCGCGGAGAGCCGGCCGGCCATCTCCAGGCGGTCGCGGCGGACCTGGTGCAGGCTCCGCGCGTACTCGGCGCCGTGGTCGCGCAGCATGAACACCACGTGTTCCGCCAAGGAGTTGAGGTTCCACTTGGGGAGCATGGAGCGCACCCGGCTCGCGAGCGCGGGGCCCGCGACCAGGTAGCCGAAGCGGATGCCGTGCAGGCCGAAGTTCTTGCCCAGGCTGCGCAGCACGACGACGTTGGGGCGCAGCATCGCCTCCTGGACCACGCTGGGCTCGGCCTCCGCGTCGGCGAACTCCAGGAAGGACTCGTCGATGACGACCAGGTCCCGGTCGGCCATCGCGTCCATGAACCGCACCAGCGCCTGCTTGTGCAGATAGCCGCCGTCGGGATTGTTGGGGTTGCAGACCACCACCGTCCGCGATCCCCGGGCCCGGACGAACTCGGCGTACCGCGCGAGGTCGAGGGCGAAGCCGCCGGCCTCCTGGAGCGGGAACATGTCGACCCGTTTGCCGGTCTCCACGGGCTGGTCGGTCCAGCGGCCGAAGGTGGGGACGGGGACGGCGAGGGACTCCCGGACGAGCAGGTGGTCGATCCAGGTGATCAGCTCCGTGGAGCCGTTGCCCATCGCCACACACTGCGGCGGCAGTTGGAGCAGGCCGCACAGTTCGGCGGTGATGGTGTCGGCGCTGCTCGGGTAGTACGTGATGATGTCGCGCAGCCGGCCGGCCATCTCGTCGAACATCGCCGGGGTGGGGAAGTACGGGTTGCAGGGGATGCAGAAGTCCACCGGCCCGGCGCCCGCCGTCTCGCCGCTCTCCCGCGTCAGCGCCGCCATCGACGGGCTGTGCGCCGCGGTGCTGCGGAACAACGAGGTGACGTTGCCGGACAAGGGGACCTCCGTCTGTGGGCGGCCCGCGCGGGGGAGCGCGGGCCGCCCCTACATACGGCGGAGGATCCGGCGGCGTTCAACACGTGTGAAGAAAGTGTGTCCTCACGCGTCGAACGAGTGCACCGTCGTCGTCCGGTACGTCTGTCCCGGCCGCAGCACGGTCGACGGGAAGGACGGCTGGTTCGGCGAGTCGGGGAAGTGCTGCGTCTCCAGGCACAGGGCGTCGCCCTGCCGGTAGAGGGAGCCGCCGGTGCCGGTCAGGGTGCCGTCGAGGAAGTTGCCCGAGTAGAACTGCAGGCCGGGCTGGTCGGTGGCGATGCGCAGGGTGCGGTCCGAGGCGCGGTCGCGCAGGGTGGCGATGTGCTCGGGGCGGTCGGTGATGCCCTTGTCGAGCACCCAGTTGTGGTCGAAGCCCTTGGCGGTGATCAGCTGCGGGTGGGCGTCCCTGATGTCCCGGCCGATCGGCTTGGCCCGGCGGAAGTCGAAGGGCGTGCCGGACACCTTCGCCAGCTCGCCCGTCGGGATCAGGCCCGCGTCGGTGGGTGTGTAGCGGGACGCGGCGATCGACAGCTCGTGGTCCTCGATGGTGCCGCTGCCCTCGCCGGCCAGGTTCCAGTAGACGTGGCTGGTGAGGTTGACGACGGTGGCCTTGTCGGTGGTGGCCTCGTAGTCGATGCGCCAGTCGCCGCGCCGGGTGAGCGTGTACGTCACCTTCGCCCTGAGCGTGCCCGGGTAGCCCATCTCGCCGTCGACGCTGGTGTAGTGCAGGACCAGGCCGACGTCGGAGCCCTCGGTGAACGGCTCGACGTCCCACACCCGGTAGTCGAAGCCCAGGGCGCCGCCGTGCAGGGAGTTCTCGCCGTCGTTGACGGAGAGCTGGTACTCCTTGCCGTCCAGGGTGAAGCGGCCCTTCGCGATGCGGTTGCCGTACCGGCCGATCAGGGCGCCGAAGTGCGGGCTGCGGGCCACGTAGTCGTCGAGGTTGTCGAAGCCCAGGGAGACGTTCTCGTAGCGGCCCCGGCGGTCGGGGATCTCCAGGGACTGGACGACTCCGCCGTACGACAGCACCTTCATCCGCGTGCCGCCGTTCTCCAGCGACCAGCGGTACACCTTCGTGCCGTCGGCGAGTTCGCCGAAGAGTTCCTTCACCGGTTTCCTGCCTCCCGACGCGTGCGCCGTGCCGCCGACCGCGGTGGCGGCGAGGCCGGCCGCGGCCGCCGACGCGATGACCGTTCGTCTGCTCAGTTCCATGAGTGCGGCTCCTGTACTTTCCGTGGAAAGAAGCGGGCCCCGCCGTCAGGGGCGGGGCCCGAGATCCGTTACGAACCGACCTTGCGCTTGTTCCACACGTCGAACCCGACCGCCGCCAGCAGTACCGCGCCCTTGATGACCTGCTGCCAGTCGGTGCCGATGCCGACGAGGTTCATGCCGTTGTTCAGCACGCCCAGGACCAGACCGCCGATGATCGCGCCGAGGACCGTGCCGACGCCGCCGCTCATCGACGCGCCGCCGATGAACGAGGCGGCGATGGCCTCCAGCTCGAAGTTGAGGCCGGCCTTGGGAGAGGCCGCGTTGAAGCGGGCGGCGAAGACCAGACCCGCCAGGGCCGCGAGCATGCCCATGTTCAGGAAGACCAGGAAGGTGACCTTCTTGTCCTTCACGCCCGACAGCTTGGCCGCGGGCAGGTTGCCGCCGATGGCGTAGATGTGGCGGCCGATGATCGCGTTGCGCATCAGGTAGCCGAACCCGACGACCAGCACGCCCAGGATGAGCAGCACGACCGGGGCGCCCTTGTAGCTGGCGAGCAGCAGCGTGACGACGAGGACGGCGGAGACCAGTGCGACCAGCTTGAGCACGAACAGCTTGACCGGGGGCACCTCGAGGGCGAACTCCAGCTGCCGCTTGCGGTCGCGGACCTCCTGGAACACCACGAAGGCGATCAGGGCGAAGCCCAGCAACAGCGTGAGGTTGTGGTAGTTGGTGTTCGGGCCGACCTCGGGCAGGAAGCCGTTGGCGATCTTCTGCAGGTCCTTGGGGAACGGGCCGAGGGTCTGGCCCTTCAGGAAGATCTCCGTCAGACCGCGGAAGAGCAGCATGCCCGCCAAGGTCACGATGAACGACGGTATGCCCAGATAGGCGATGAAGAACCCTTGTACGGATCCCGCGAGGGCGCCGATGGCCAGACACAGGATGACCGCGACCGGCCAGGGCAGATCGTTCTTGACCATCAGGACGGCGGCCATCGAGCCGATGAACGCGGTCAGTGAGCCCACCGACAGGTCGATGTGGCCCGCGATGATGACGAGCATCATGCCGATCGCGAGGATCAGGATGTAGCTGTTCTGCAGCACCAGGTTGGAGACGTTGCGCGGCAGCAGCAGGTCGCCGTCGGACCACACCGCGAACAGCACCACGATCAGGCCGAGGGCCATCAGCATGCCGTACTGGCGCATGTTGCGGCGCATGCCGTCGAGCATCAGCCGCAGCAGGCCGTCGCCGGAGGCCGACCCGCCTCTGCCGGACGGCGCGGGGGCCGGGGTCTTGGCGGTCACGTCCGTGCTCATCGGGTTACCTCGTTGTCCTTCTTGTCCTTCGTCATACGACGCATCAGCGCTTCCTGCGAGGCCTCGGCCCGCGAGAACTCACCCGTGAGCCGCCCGGCGGCCATCGTGTAGATCCGGTCGCACATGCCGAGCAGCTCCGGCAGTTCGGAGGAGATGAAGACGACCGCCTTGCCCTGGGCCGCCAGCTGGTCGATGACCGTGTAGATCTCGTACTTGGCACCCACGTCGATGCCGCGCGTGGGCTCGTCCAGGATCAGCACGTCGGGACCCGCGAAGATCCACTTGCTGAGGACGACCTTCTGCTGGTTGCCGCCGGACAGCTTGCCCACCGGCTCGAAGACGGTCGGCGCCTTGATGTTCATGGACTTGCGGAAGTCCTCGGCGACCTGGCGTTCCCCGTGCTCGTCGACCACACCCCGTTTGGAGACCTTGCCCAGCGCGGTCAGCGAGATGTTCCGGTTGATGGTGTCGATGAGGTTGAGGCCGTAGTGCTTGCGGTCCTCGGTGACGTACGCGATGCCGTGCCCCACCGCCTCCGGGACGGTCTTCGTACGGATCTCCTTGCCGTCCCTGAGGACCGTGCCGCCCGCGTGCCGGCCGTAGGTGCGGCCGAAGACGCTCATCGCCAGTTCGGTGCGGCCGGCGCCCATCAGCCCGGCGATGCCGACGATCTCGCCGCGCCGCACCTCGATCGAGACGTCGTCGACGACCTTGCGCTGCTGGTCGATGGGGTGGTGCACGGTCCAGTTGCGGATCTCCAGGGCCGGTGCGGAGCCCTCCTCGGGGTGGTGCGGGGTCCGCTCCGGGAAGCGGTTCTCCAGGTCGCGGCCGACCATCCCGCTGATGATCCGGTCCTCGGTCGTCTCCTTCGCCTTCACGTCGAGCGTCTCGATGGAATGCCCGTCGCGGATGATCGTGACCGAGTCGGCGACCCGGCGGATCTCATTCAGCTTGTGCGAGATGATGATCGAGGTCATGCCCTGTTCCTTCAGCGAGAGGATCAGGTCGAGGAGCTTGCCGCTGTCCTCGTCGTTGAGCGCCGCCGTCGGCTCGTCGAGGATGAGCAGCTTCACCTTCTTCGACAGCGCCTTGGCGATCTCCACCAGCTGCTGCTTGCCCACGCCGATGTCGGCGACCCGGGTCTCCGGGTGCTCGTCGAGGCCGACCTGGCGCAGCAGTTCGGTGGCGTGCTTGAGGGTGTCGTGCCAGTTGATCAGTCCGCGCTTGGCGTGCTCGTTGCCGAGGAAGATGTTCTCCGCGATGGACAGATACGGCACCAGCGCCAGCTCCTGGTGGATGATCACGATGCCGTGCCGCTCGCTCGCCCGGATGTCCTTGAACCGGCAGGTCTCGCCTTCAAAGAGGATGTCCCCCTCGTAGCTGCCGTGCGGATGGACGCCGGAGAGCACCTTCATCAGGGTCGACTTGCCGGCGCCGTTCTCGCCGCAGATGGCGTGGACCTCGCCCTGGCGGACGGTCAGCGTGACGTCCGACAGCGCTTTGACACCGGGAAAGGTCTTGACGATCGAGCGCATTTCCAGGACGGGTCCCGCCATGGTCGTGCCTTCCAATCCTTGTGGGGCCCGGTTACTTGAGGTCGTCCGCGGAGTAGGTGCCGCCGTCGATGAGGACCTTCTCGTAGTTGCTCTTGTCGACGCTGACCGGCTGCAGCAGGTAGGCGGGGACGACCTTGGCACCGTTGTCGTACGACTTGGTGTCGTTGACCTCGGGCTTCTTGTCGTTGAGGGAGGCTTCGACCATGTTCGAGGCGACCTTGGCGAGTTCGCGGAGGTCCTTGAAGACGGTCTGCGTCTGCTGGCCCGCGATGATCGACTTCACCGAGGCGACCTCCGCGTCCTGGCCCGTGACGACCGGCATGGGCTTGCTGCCCGAGCCGTAGCCGTCCGACTTCAGGGCGGACAGGATGCCGATGGAGATGCCGTCGTAGGGCGAGAGCACCGCGTCGACCCGGGCGCTGCGGTAGCTGGAGGTGAGCAGGTCGTCCATGCGCTTCTGCGCGGTGCCGCCGTCCCAGCGCAGGGTGGTGACCTGGTTGAGGTCGGTCTGCTTGGACCGGACGACCAGGTCGCCCTTGTCCATGTACGGCTTCAGGACGTTCATCGCGCCCCGGAAGAAGTACCCGGTGTTGTTGTCGTCGTTGGAGCCGGCGAACAGCTCGATGTTGAAGGGGCCCTTCTTGCCGTCCTTCAGACCGAGCTTGTCCACGATGTAGGTGCCCTGCAGCTCGCCGACCTTCTCGTTGTCGAACGAGGCGTAGTAGTCGACGTTCTCCGTGCCGAGGATCAGCCGGTCGTAGGAGATGACCGGGATGTCGGCGTCCTTGGCCTGCTGGAGCACGTTGCCCAGGGACTTGTTGTCGATCGCGGCGATGACCAGGGCGTCCACGCCCTGCGTGATCATGTTCTCGATCTGGGAGACCTGCTGGTCCGGGTCGTCCTCGCCGTAGACGAGCTTGGTCTCATAGCCCTTGGCCTTCAGTTCCTTCTCTACATTGGCGCCGTCGGAGATCCAGCGCTCGGAGGACTTGGTGGGCATCGCGATGCCGATGGTGGCGCCGTCGTCGCCGCCCTTGTTCTCCTCGCTGCCGCCCTCGCTGTTCTGGCCACAGGCGGTCAGGGTGAGGGCGAGGGAGGCGGCGGAGGCTACGGCGGCGAGTGCGGCTCTGCGGTTGCGCATGGTCATCATCCTTGATGTGGGTGCAGGGCTCGGTCGGGTGGTGGTGCCGGCACGCAAGAAGCTGAGGGTGGAGCCGAGTGGGAATCGAGGGTGGAGCCGAGGGTGGAACGACCGAGAGCAGGTGTGTGGGATTGTGCGCGGCTGTGTCTTCTTTTGTGAAGGGAGTTTCCGGAACGTTATGACGAGATCTCGAACCGGTTGAGCGAGCCCGGCAGCCGGGTGCCGAGCGGAGCCATGTCCCCGTCCGCCCCGTGCCGCGCGAGCAGATCGAGGGCGAGCCGGCCGCGCCGCACCCGCTCCTTGGCGGTGGTCAGCGTCAGTTCCCGCAGGTGGTGGCCGTACGGATAGATCCCGGGCGCCTTGGAGAGACCGAACTTCAGGTACAGCGGGGCGCCGCGCCGGACCAGCTCGGCGACCTCGTACATCCGCACATAGCCGCCGAGGTCGTCGGGGGCCTCGATGTACATGTCCATCGGCGCGGCCGAAACCCGTCTGATCTCGGTCAGGTGGTCCGGCGTCAGGTCGCTGGGCACGTTGATGGAGTCGGCGCCGAGTCGCTCGTACACCGCGTACGAGGCCGGGTTGACCGGTCCCACGAGCGCCGACAGCTTGAGCGTGGTGTCGGTGGGGAGGATGCCGGCCGTGCGCGCCCGGTGCAGCGTCCACAGCACGCCCTCGTCGGCGACGAGCAGGCACTTGACGCCCAGCTCCGTGGCCCGGACGGCGTCTTCGACGCACCCGGCGACCGCGTCGTGGCCGCGTGCCCTCAGGCCCGCGCCGCCCGAGTCGGTCCGGGTGGAGCCGCCGATGTCCCAGGTGCCGCGCGGGCCGGTGAACAGGCAGAGCTCGATGTCGCGTTCGGCGGTGGCCTCGACCATCTCGGTGATCTCGGCGTCGGTCAGCATCCAGACACCGCTGCCCTGGCTGATCCGGTGGATCGGCACGTCGAGCCGTGAGGACTCCTTCAGGACCACCCCCAGCGCCTCCGGCCCCTCGCAGGAGGGGATCTCGGTGCGCCAGCGGCCGCCGCCCGGGAAGGAGTGCGGCGAGGCGTCGGCGGGGTCGAGGGCGGGCGCGGCCAGGCCGAGGGCGGTGAGCGCCTGCTCACCGGGCCTGCGTGCGGCGGCCTTGGCGGCGGAAGCGTCGGTCACAAGCTGTCCTTAGTGTTCGGTATTTCGGACGAAGTTCGCGGCTACAGGCGGACGAAGTTCGCGGTCGCGGGCGGGGGAGGAGCCCGTGCGGATGGGTGTACGCCGGTACGGAGGCCGTCAGGTCGCCCCCGTACCGGCGTACGGCTCAGGGGTGGGCGTCAGGGACGCAGCAGCACCTTGCCGACCTTCGGGTCTCCGGATCCCACCAGCTCGATGGCCTGCTGGAACTCCGTGAGGGGCAGCTCGTGCGTCACCAGCGGCCGTGGGTCGAGCAGACCGGCCGCGAAGACCCGCACGGTGTGCGCCCACGCGTCCGGCGGCGCCCCGAAGACGGTGTGCACCTCGAGCTGCCGTACGACCAGGTCGGTCGGGTCCAGCCCGTCGGCCCCCGGCGCCGGGATACCGGTCAGCACCAGCCGTCCGCCTCTGCGCAGCAGCCCGGCGGCGGTGCGGGCGGCGTCGGCGGACCCGGCGGTCTCGATCACGACGTCGAAGTCGTCCGCAAGGAGCTGGTCCTTCGTCCGGAAGTCGCTCGCGCCGTACTGCCGCGAGAGCGCCTCCCGGTCCCCGCGCGTGCCGACGACCAGCAGTTCGCCCGGGGACGCGGCGCGCAGGAACTGCACGGCGAACATGCCGAGCGTCCCGGTGCCGACGACGGCGACCCGCTCACCGGGGCGGGCGTTGGCCTTGAGCGCGGCGGCGGCGATGCAGGCGGCCGGCTCCAGCAGGGCGGCGGCGGTGAGGTCGGCGCCGTCGGGCAGGACGTGCAGGAGGCGGGCGGGCAGCGTCAGCGTGGGCGCCATGGCCCCCGGCTGGGTGAACCCCGTCTCCTCGTACCCCGCCGTGCACAGCGTCGTGTCGCCCGCGTGACAGCGGTCGCAGACCTGGCAGTTGCGGAATCCCTCGCCGACGACCCCGCGCCCGACGAGCGACGCGGGCACCCCGGCGCCGACCCGCTCCACCGTCCCGGACCATTCGTGTCCGGGAGTGAGCGGGTAACGGACGTAGCCCTCGGGCCGGTTGCCCTGGTACACCTCGCGGTCGCTGCCGCAGATCCCGGCCGCGTGCACCGTCACCAGCGCCTCGCCGGGGCCGGGCTCACGCGGCTCGTGCGGCACGAGCCGGTGCTCGCCCGGCGCCTCGATGACGACGGCGCCGCTCATGCCCCGGCACCCTTGGGCTTGCGCTGCTCCCAGCCCTCGGCCCACAGGTCGAACCGCGCCTGCTGCTGCGGGAACTCGGCCGCCGCGTCGGTGTCCAGCTCGACCCCGAGGCCGGGCGCGTCGGAGAGGTGGAAGCAGCCGTCCTCCGGGTTCACCTGCGGCGCCCCCTTCACTACCTTCTTGATCTCCGCGTCCGCGAAGTCGTTGAAGTGCTCCAGGATCTTGAAGTTCGGGGAGGTGAAGCCGACCTGGAGGCTGGCGGCGGTCAGGACCGGGCCGCCCACGTTGTGCGGGGCCACGAGCGTGTAGTGGGTCTCGGCGGTGGCGGCGAGCTTGCGGGTCTCCCAGATGCCTCCGATGTGGCCGACGTCGGGCTGGATGATGTCCACCGACTGGTCCTCGAACAGCTCCCGGAACTCGATCCGGTCGTGGATGCGCTCGCCGGTGGCGACCGGGATGTCGACCTTCTCGGCGACCTTCCGCAGCGCCTTGAGGTTCTCCGGCGGCACCGGCTCCTCCAGCCAGGCCGGCTTGAAGGGCGCGAGTTCCCGCGCGAGCCGGACGGCGGTGGAGGGCGAGAACCGGCCGTGCATCTCCAGCATCAGCTCGGCGTCCGGCCCGATCGCGTCCCGCACGGCCTCGATCAGCGACACGGCGTAGTTCGTCTGCCGCTGGTCCAGCTCGAAGTGCCCGGTGCCGAACGGGTCGATCTTCAGCGCCCGGTACCCGCGCTCCATGACGCCCTGCGCGGCCTTGTGGTACGCCTCCGGCGTCCGCTCGGTGGTGTACCACCCGTTGGCGTACGCCTTCACCTTGTCGGTGACCTTGCCGCCCAGCAGCTGCCAGACGGGGACGCCGAGGGCCTTGCCCTTGATGTCCCAGCAGGCCATCTCGACGACGGCGATACCGGACATCACGATCTCGCCGGCGCGGCCGTAGTCGCCGTACTTCATGCGGCGGACCAGGTCCTCGACAGCGAACGGGTCGGAGCCGAGAATGTGGTTGGCCTCGGCCTCCTTCAGATAGCCGAGGAGGGCGTCGGTGTGCCCCAGCATCCGGGTCTCGCCGACTCCGGTGATTCCCTCGTCGGTGTGCACCTGGACGTATGTCAGGTTGCGCCACGGCGTCCCGACCACGTGTGTGCTGATTCCGGTGATGCGCACGGCGGCTGCCCTTCGCTATGTTCGAGATTTCGTCACTCGTTCGAAATGCTGGCGTGACAGTAAGGAGGGGGCGGTCGGAGTGTCAATGGGTCGGACACATAACGGTTTCGGCAGTTTCGAAAGTGCGGGCGGAGGGGCCCCGGCCGCTTTCCCACACAACCTTCACAGCCGCCTCTAGGAACGCGCCCGTCGCGGAACTTAACCTTCCCGCGTCATGGACTACTGCAACCCGTGCCGACGGCACCTCAACGGCGCCCTCGCCTGCCCGGGGTGCGGTACGCCGGTCGAACAACTCCGTCTGCCGGTACCCGACTTGACGGAGGGTGAGGAACGGGCGCCACGGGCGGCCGACGAGGCGGACGCGCCCGACGAGGCCACCGGCGACCCCTCACCGGGCGGGCGGACCGGCCGTCGCGACCGCAAGGCCGCCGCACACCGCAGGCGTCGCCGCCGGGCCCTCTTCGCCACCGCGGGTTTCGTCCTGGCGGCCGGCGGACTGAGCCTCGCCGAACTCGGCGCCGACGCCCCGAACTCCCCGGCGAGACCGGCCGCGGCGGACGGCGAGACGACGGACGGCGGGGCGAGCCGGGAGGTGGGGCAGTCGTCGGCGGTCCCGGCCGAGGCCGCGTCGGGTGCGAACACGGACGCGACCTCGGGCACGCCGACCTCCGGCGCCTCGGCCTCCGCCTCCGCCTCCGCCTCCGCCTCGACAACGGTGTCGGCGTCGATGTCACCGGACGCGGAGAAGCCGAGGACGTCGGACCGGGCCGAGGCCCCCTCGACGCCCCCGCCGGCACCGGAGACGGCCCCCGCACCGGACCCGCCGTCCACGGCCCCGGACGACCCTTCCCCGACGACGACTCCGGCCCCGCCGACCTCACCGGATCCGACCCCGACCGAGACGTGCGACCGCTTCCTGTGGTGGTGCGCGTAGCCGACTGGTGGTGCGCGTAGCCGACGCGGCCGCCGCGACGCCTCCGGCTCAGTCCCCGAGCATCGTCCGCAACGCGTCCCGCAGAGCCACCCGCTCCCCCTCCGACAACCCCGCGAGCGGCTCCCGCGCGAACCGCAGCGACTCCCGCAGTCCCCGCGCCACCCGCCGCCCCTCCTCCGTCGCCGCCGCCACCTTCACCCGGCGGTCGCCGGGGTCCGGGCGCCGTTCGACCAGTCCGCGCGCCTCCAGCCGGTCCACGATCCCGGTGACGTTCGACGGCTCGCACCGCAGCTTCCGGGCTAGCTTCCGCATCGGCAGCGGCTCCAGCGAGAGCAGGCTGAGCAGCTTGGCCTGCGCCCCGGTCAGGGCGCGTTCCGCGGCGGCCTCCTCGTAGTCGGCGTGGAAGCGGGCCACGACCTCGCCGATCAGCTCGACGACTTCCAGGGTGAGAGCGTCGGGTCGGCGTGGGGTGTCGTGTGGTGTGGCCATGGAATCCAGGGTACCCATTTGTTTGACAACCTGAAATGTTCAGTCGCATGGTTGTTTCAGAGCCTGAAACATCTTCGGCGTCCGAAACGCCTTCGAAAGCCCCAGGAAAGGTGCCCCATGACCGACTCCCCCGCCCTCCCCGACGTGAACCGCGAATGGCACCTGGTCAGCCGTCCGGTCGGCTGGCCCAAGCCCGAGGACTTCGCCCTCGTCGAGGCGGAGCTGCCCACCCCGGGCGAGGACCAGGTGCTGGTGCGCAACCTGTACGTCTCCGTCGACCCCTACATGCGCGGCCGCATGAGCGCCGCCAAGTCCTACGTCGCCCCCTACGAGCTGGGCAAGCCCATGCAGGGCGGCGCGGTCGGCGAGGTCGTCGCCTCCAACGCCGAGGGCATCGCCGTCGGCGACCACGTCCTGCACTTCTTCGGCTGGCGCGAGTACGCCGCGGTGGACGCGAAGAACGCCGTCAAGGTGGACCCGGACGCGGCGCCGCTCTCGACGTACCTGGGCGTGCTCGGCATGACCGGGCTGACCGCCTACGCCGGTCTGCTGCGCACCGCCGCCTTCAAGGAGGGCGACGCGGTGTTCGTCTCCGGCGCGGCCGGTGCCGTCGGCAGCCAGGTCGGCCAGATTGCGAAGCTCAAGGGCGCCTCCCGGGTCATCGGCTCCGCCGGCTCGGACGAGAAGGTCAAGCTGCTCGTCGACGAGTACGGCTTCGACGCCGCCTTCAACTACAAGGAAGGCCCGGTGAGCGAGCAGCTGCGCGCCGCCGCCCCGGACGGCGTCGACGTCTACTTCGACAACGTGGGCGGCGACCACCTGGAGGCCGCCATCGGGTCCCTCAACCGGGACGGCCGCATCGCCATCTGCGGCGCGATCTCCGTCTACAACAACACCGAGCCCGCCCCGGGCCCGAAGAACCTCGCCCGCCTGATCCAGACCCGCGGCCGCATCGAGGGCTTCCTGGTCGGCGACCACTACGACCTCCAGCCCCAGTTCGTCCAGGAGGTCGGCCCCTGGGTCGCCTCCGGCAAGCTGAAGTACCGCGAGACGGTCGTCGAGGGCATCGACAACAACCTGGAGGCCTTCCTCGGCGTCCTGCGCGGCGACAACACCGGAAAGATGATCGTCAAGCTCTGACCCCCGCGCGGAAAGAGCGCCCTTCACTCGATTTCCGGCATGCGGTAGCGTCTTTCCGAAATCCGTCGTGGTCGTGGGCGCGAGTCACGGCGGACCGAGGAGGAAGACAACCGCATGCCCATTCAGCAGTCCGAGGTCCTCTACACCGCCGTCGCCACCGCCGAGAACGGCCGCGACGGACGGGTCGCCACCGATGACGGCAAGATCGACGTGGTCGTGAACCCGCCCAAGGAGATGGGCGGCAACGGCGCCGGCACCAACCCGGAGCAGCTGTTCGCCGCCGGGTACAGCGCCTGCTTCCAGGGCGCCCTCGGCGTCGTGGCCCGCCAGGAGGGCGCCGACATCACCGGTTCGACCGTCACCGCGAAGGTCGGCATCGGCAAGAACGACGACGGGTTCGGCATCATCGTCGAGATCTCCGCCGAGATCCCGTCGGTGGACGCGGACACCGCGCGGTCGCTGGTGGAGAAGGCCCACCAGGTCTGCCCGTACTCGAAGGCGACCCGCGGCAACATCACCGTGACGCTCGCCTGACCGGCGCTCGGACGCGTACGGGGCGGCGCTCGAGCACCGGGCGCCGCCCCGCCCGGTAGAGTTCCGCCCATGCGTGATCTTGGGGCGGGATTCGGCCATCTCCTGAAGGGCCAGCGCTGGGTGGCCCGGCACGGCAAGAGCTACGGCTTCGGGCTCGTCCCGGGTCTGATCACACTGGTCCTGTACGCGGCCGCGCTGGTCGCGCTGGCACTGTGGGGGACGGACTTCGTCGCTTGGGCGACCCCCTTCGCCGACGACTGGTCGAGCCCCTGGCTCGGGCTCTTCCGGGGCTTGCTCACCGCGGTCCTGTTCGCCCTCGCCCTGCTCCTGGCCGTCCTCACCTTCACCGCGGTCACGCTGCTGGTCGGCCAGCCCTTCTACGAGAGCCTCTCCGAGCGGGTGGACCGCGACGTCTCCCCGGACGGCACCGCTCCCGAGTCGGACCTGCCGCTCATGCGCGAGCTGTGGATCTCCGGCCGCGACAGCCTCCGGATCCTCGTCCGCGCCGCCGTCTGGGGCGTACTGCTCTTCGCCCTCGGTTTCATCCCGGTCGTCGGCCAGACGGTCGTCCCGGTGGTCGGCTTCTTCGTCACCGGCTTCTTCCTCACCGAGGAACTGGCCTCCGTCGCCCTCCAGCGCCGCGGGGTCGAACTGCGCGACCGCCTCGCGCTCCTGCGCTCCCGCAAGATGCTGGTCTGGGGCTTCGGTACCCCCCTGGGCGTCTCCTTCCTGGTGCCGTTCGTCGCCGTGTTCCTGATGCCGGGCGCGGTCGCCGGCGCCACCCTCCTCGCCCGGGAACTGCTGGGCGAGGAGACCCGCGACGGCGACGACGACCGCTCGGCCGGCGGTCCCGCCGACCCGGCGTTCAGCTCCCGTCCGCCCGGCCCGTTCGATCCGACCCATCCGACCCATCCGACCGGTCCGACCCATCCGACCGGTCCGACCCATCCGACCGGTCCGACCGGTCCGGCCCCGAGGCACTGACCGCCACGGCCACGATCGCCCGCACCTGCGCCACGATGTCCAGCCGGTTCCGCACGAACGCGGGATCGGTGACCGCCCCGGCCGCCGGAGCGGTGTTCCCGTCCCCGAACCGCAGCACCGGCGTGTGGACGTGCCCGCCCGGCAGCGAGCCGTGCAGCCCGAGCCGGTCGCGCAGCAGGGTCGCCCGGTAGGCGATCTCGTTGGACAGGTAGTCCCCGCCGCCGCCCGCGCGAGCCGTCGAACCGGGCGTGGGCCCGTCCGGCCGAACGACCGCCTCGGTGCCTCCCGCCGGGATCTCGGTCACGCTCGTGTTGTCGTACACGGGGAAGCGCCCGGTGTCCGCGGCCGTCATCGCCTCGTACGGCAGTGTGGTCGTCGTCCACTGCGGCTGCGAGGCCGGGTCGGCGACCGGGACCGTCTCCGTACGGGAGGCGTTCTCGTTGTCGGGGAAGCCGCCCCGCCAGGCCCCGTTGGTCCGCTCCACGTCGAACCGCCCGACCCGGCCCTGGCTCACGGTCGTGAACAGGTCCACCCTCGGCAGATGCGCCCGCAGCGCCCGCTCGACCGCGCCTTCCCCGAAGTCCCGCCAGCGCACTGGGAACACGGCCGTCTCCACCCGGGCGGGCCCCTCCGGTGTGTCGATCACCGTGCCGTCCAGGGCGAGCGCGGCGGCGCCGGACGGGTTGGAGATCCGGATGTCCCGGTCCAGGGTGAAGGGGTCGAAGCCGGTGAGCAGGACCCGCTTCACGCCCTTGCCGCGCCGGCCGTCCCCGCCGTGGGGGAGACGGATGTCGCTCTGGCCGCGTGAGGTGCGCTCCAGTTCCCCCAGCAGCGCGGCGCGCTGCCGCTCCGTCAGCCGGAAGCCCGGCTCCCAGGTGCGCAGTTCACGGGTCATCCCGAGCCGCGCCCAGTACAGCGGCCGGTCGTCGTCCCGGCTGAGGTCTCCGCGGGCCGGCCCGCGCCCCTGCACCCGGTCCACGGCCCGCCGCCACAGCGCGGAGCCCTCCCGCGCGACGACGCGGCGAGCCTCGCGGTAGGAGTCCGCCCGTCCGAGCCCGCGGGCGAACACCGGCGCCACCGTGGCGAATCCGGAGCGCCGCAGGATCTCCTGGGGCACGTCCCCGTCGAGCCGCCGCTCCTCGACGGTCGGCGCGGATACGGGTGCCGGTGCCGGTGCGGGGGCGGGGGTGGGTGCGGTGGCCGGTGGGGCCGCGGTGGCCGTCACCGGGACCGCGAGCCCCGCCACCAGGGCCAGCCCGAGTACGCCGATCCGAACGCGTGTGTGTGTCAAGGGAGTCCAGGTCCTTCCGTCGCAGTGGGGTGCGCTGTTGGACGGCGGCAGTATCCCGTGCCGGGAGGGACGCGCGCTACGGCGGGGATCCGGGACTGTTCCCGGCGGGCGGGCCTCATGGTGCGGTGACGGACTGGTGGTGCTGCTCGAACAGCACGTCGCCGTTCTCGTCGTACGCCGTGACCGTGAAGCCCGCGTCCGCCGTCGCGACCTCCCCGAACGCGTAGTACGCCCCCCAGCCCGGACCGTCCGGCAGGCGCAGCACGGCGGCGGTGCGGCGCGGCCCGGAGCCGGGGCCGACGGTGATCCTGGCCGGCGGGGCGGCCATGCGGAACGCTCCGTGGTAGAGGACGTACGCGTCGTCGACGTTCTTGCCGGAACTGAGGGTGCCGGGCCGGATGTTGGCACCGACGTCGTTCTTCGCCTGTTCGACCGACCCGCTGATGTCGCCGGGGCCCACGACGTAGTTCTGTCGGCCGTCGGGCAGCAGGGCCATGCTGAGTCCGTGCCCGATGTCCACGGACTGGTAGGGCCGCACGGTCCGCGGGGCCCGCTGCTCCTGAGACGGCGTGGGGCGGGGTGGCGCCGTAGCCGGTGGGGCGGGGGTGGCCGGGTCCGGTTCGGTCGGGGTGATCGGGCCCAGTGCCAGCAGCGCGGCGACCACGGCGACCGAGGCGGACCCGGCGGCCACGGCGGCCGCGGCGGCCCTGCGGCGGTGGCGCGCGCTGCGACGGCCCCTGCGCAGTACGTCGTCGATGGGGGCCGGGCCGAGGGGGAACCTGTCCGCCTCCTCGCGGAGCAGCTCACCGAGCCGTTCCTGGTCGTCGTTCACGGCTGCCGGTCCCCCTTCGTCCTGCGATGCGTGGCGAGTGCGTCCGGTCCGGGCACGACCGACTGCTCCCGTAGTCTGCGCAGTGCGCGAGCGGTATGGCTGCGCACCGTCCCGACGCCGGTGCCGAGCAGCTGGGCCACCTCCGTCTCGCTGCGGTCCTCCAGGTAGCGCAGCACGACGACGGTGCGCTGCTTCGCCGACAGCCGGGCGAGCGCGTCGAGCACCGCGCTGCGTTCGGCGACGGCGTCGTCGTGGCCGGGGGCGGTCCGTTCCGGGAAGCGGTTGGTCAGCCACTCGCCGACCTTGGCACGGCGGAGCCGGTCCACATTCGCGTTGATCATGATGCGCCACACATAGGAGTCGGGGTCGTCGGTGCGCTGGATGCGCTCCCACTTCACGTACGCCTTCGCCAGGGCGGCCTGTACCAGGTCCTCCGCGTCGTGGTGGTGTCCTGTCAGGAGGCGGGCGGACCGCAGCATTCTGGGCCAGCGGCTGACCGCGAACGCCTGGAAGTCCGCCTCCGTGCTCGTCTTCAATCGAGTCCTCGTGTCGCCGTCGGCGGTTACGGGCCCGCCGCCGTGCTGTCCCCCGACCGGCACGTCGGCGGGCCTCACCCCTGTGCGGGCGGCCGGTTCGTCAGCGGCCCGCGGGGAAGGGCCGGAAGGTCAGGTCGGCGAGTACCGAGCCGCCCGGCCCGTACGCGGTGACGACGACGGACTCCCGCGGTGCGCCGTCGCCCGCGGCGTCGTGGTAGTACGTGCCCCAGCCCGGTTCACCGGGCAGGCGCAGCATGCCCGCCTCCACCTCGGCGGCTCCGTCGACGCGCAGGGTGATGCGCGACGGCACCGTGTCCGTGCGGAAGGCGCCCGTGTAGAGGGCGTCGTCCCCTTCGGTGTGCAGCCCGCCGCTGAGGCTGTTGGGACGGATGCTGTCGCCGGCGTTCCCCTTGGACTGCTCGACGGACTCGGCGTAGTCGTCCCAGGCCACCACGTAGTTCTGCCGGCCCTCCGGCAGCAGGCCCATCTTCGCGCCCTGGCCGATCTCCACCGGCTGGTAGGGCCGCACGACGCGCGGCCCGTCGGTGTCGGCGGAGGAGGCGCGGGCGGGTGCCCGCGCGGGCAGCGCCTCGCGCGCCTCGACTGCGGCCGTGGCCGTGGTCGAGGCCGCTGTGGGCTGGGTGGCGCCGTTCACGGCGATTGCCGTGCCGCCCGCGCCGGCCACGGCGATGGCCGCGATTGCGGTCAGAACAAGCCGCTTCGTTCTCATGGGTCCTCCGGTGATCCGTCGATCGGTGCCTGGTTACACCTCTCAGACGGCGGGAGGACCCGGCGGCTATGTCAGGACGCGGCGATTTTCCGAGAAGGTGCCACGGCCGCCTCCGACGTGGGCGTGTGTGAAGGGTTCGTACGAACTCATGACCGGACGCCCGATCGCGGGCTGCCGGATCACCGCGACGATTAACGTCTGACTCCGGGACGCCCGCGCGGGTGCGCCCTCGCGAACAGCCCCGGTCCGGGACCTGACGGCCGGGCCGGGGCCGAGCCGGTGGGCGCGGCACCCGCCGCCGCTCACTACCGCACCGAGAAGCCGTACACCGTCTCCGAGCGGAACGCCTCGCCCGGCCGCAGCACCGTGCTCGGGAACTCCGGCCGGTTCGGGGAGTCGGGGAAGTGCTGCGTCTCCAGCGCGATGCCGTCACCGGGCGCGAAGGGCTCGCCCAGGTGGTCGGCGGTGTACAGCTGGAGGCCGGGTTCGGTCGTCGCCACCGTCAGCACGCGCCCCGACGCCGGGTCGTACAGCTCGGCGACCTCCTCGGCGGTGCCGGTCACGCCCTTGTCCAGGACGAAGTTGTGGTCGTAGCCCGCGCCGACCTTCCGCGCCCGCCGGAAGTCGAAGCGCGTGTCCGCCACGTCCCGCGGGCCACCCGCCGGGATCAGGTCGGCGTCGACCGGCGTGATCCGGGAGGCGGCCAGCCGCAGCTCGTGCCCGCCCGCGTGCCCGGAGCCCGCCCCGCCCAGATTGAAGTAGCTGTGGTTCGTCGGGTTCAGGACGGTCGGCGCGTCCGTGACCGCCTCGTACACGATCCGCAGCGCGCCCGACTCCTCCAGCGTGTACGTCGCCGACATCTCCAGCCGGCCCGGGAAGCCCTCCTCGCCGTGCGGACTGACCCGGCTCAGCCGGACACCGTGCCGCGCCGCGTCCCCGACGGGCGCCGCGTCCCACACACGCTTGTCGAAGCCGCGCTCGCCGCCGTGCAGCGAGTTCGGCCCATTGTTGAGCGCCAGCGAGTAGGTCCGCCCGTCCAGCAGGAAACGGCCGCCCGCGATCCGGTTGGCGTAGCGCCCGACGAGCGCGCCGAAGTAGGGCTCCGGGTGCGCCACATAGCCGTCCAGGTCGGCGAACCCCAGCACCACGTCGGCGGTGTCGCCGTCCCGGTCCGGGACCTCGGCCGACTGCACGATCCCGCCGTACGACAGCACCCGCACCCGTACGCCGCCCCGCTCCAGGGTCCAGCGGTGAACGGGGGTGCCGTCGGAAAGTGTGCCGAAGAGTTCGTTCATGTGCGGAACTCTAGGACACCGTCCCGCCCAGGTCAGGCCGGGTCATGCCACGTCAGGACGCGTCAGGACGCCTCGCGGTGACGGCGGCGTACGCGATCTCGGCCAGCCGGGCCTGGCCGTCCACGCTCGGGTGGAACCAGTCCCAGCGGCTCAACTGACCGGTGCCGAACCGGAACTCGTGCACCGCGCCGCCGTCGGTGCGGCACCGCCGGTCCTTCGCGCAGACCTCCCGCAGGACCTCGTTGTAGTCCTCCACCCGCTCCCGCACCGTGTTCCGCCGCAGCGTCGCCGCCGAGTCCAGGGAGTCCGCGTCCCCCAGCATCGACGGGCAGATGCCCAGCTTCCACACCTGCCTGCCCAGCGGGTTGGTGCGCCCCTGGGACCACAGCCGCTTCAGGTCCGGGATGCTCGCCACGTACACCTGCGCCTTGGGCAGTTCCCTGCGCAGGGTGCCCATCGCCTCCTCGAACTGAATCCGGAAGTCGGCCACCGACGTCATCGCCGAGGTCGTCGCCCGGCACGCGTCGTTCGCCCCCACCATCACCGCGACCAGCTCGGGCCTGTGCGCCGCCGCCCGGGTGACCTGCCCGGTCAGATCGGCCATCCGGGCCCCGGTGACCGCGTAGTTCCAGCTCCGCTCGGCCGCGTCCGCCTTCCCCAGCAGCCGTACGGCGAGACTGTCGACGTCGGTACTGCTGCCGGTCGCCCACGAGACCTCGGGGCAGTCCGACAGGACCGCGCAGGCGTCGAAGCCGCGGGTGATGGAATCGCCCACTGCGGCGACGGACTGCGGGCTCGTGTCCCAGACCGGGGCGGACTTCGGACGCTTGGAGGCGGCGTCGGACGGGGCGGGGGAGTCGCCGCCCACGGCATCGCAGCCGGTCAGGCCCAGGACGGCGGCGGTCAGGACGGCGAGCGCGGCACGCGCACGGCGTCGGCCGCTCCGCGTCCCCTGGTCCGTCCCCTGCCGCATACCGGTACCACCCCTCGCCTCGTGCCTCCAACGTCCTCAACCCATGACACCGCGCGAGGGTTCCCGAGGGCGGCGATGCGACGGCTCACACCCGCACAAGCGTCCTGCCGGGTGAATGGCGGAGGTTTGTCGGCAGCGGGACCGACGGTACGTCACACTCCTTGCCCTGTCGCACGGTAGCCTCGCCATCAACGTGGTCCGCCCGTCACGGCCGTTCCGCCCGTTCCGAGATGTCCCGCTCAGCCCGGAGGTTCCGGTGACGACACGTGGAGTTCTGTACGTGCACTCCGCGCCGCGCGCGCTCTGCCCGCACGTCGAGTGGGCCATCGCCGGCGTGCTCGGCACGCGCGTCAGCCTGGACTGGAGCCGGCAACCCGCCGCGCCCGGCACCTGGCGCTCGGAGTTCTCCTGGAAGGGCCAGGCCGGCATCGCCTCCAAGCTCGCCTCCGCGCTGCGCGGCTGGCAGTTGCTGCGCTTCGAGGTCACCGCGGAGCCGTCGGCGAACGCCGAGGGCGAGCGCTACAGCTGCACCCCCGAGCTGGGCATCTTCCACGCCGTCACCGGCATCCACGGCGACATCATGATCCCCGAGGACAGGCTGCGCGCCGCCCTGGTCCGCTCCCAGCGCGGCGAGACCGACCTGGAGTCCGACATCGCCAAGCTCCTCGGCAAGCCCTGGGACGACGAACTGGAGACCTTCCGGCACGCCGGCGAGGGCGCCCCGGTCCGCTGGCTGCACCAGGTGGTGTGAAACGCCGTCACCCGTCACCTGCCACCTGCCACCTGCCATAGGTAAGGGCCCCCATCCGGTCAGTCACCGGGTGGGGGCCCTTCACACGCGTACGGACGTCGCTCAGACCGTCCGGAACGCCAGGACGACATTGTGTCCACCGAAGCCGAACGAGTCGTTCAGCGCGGCGATGCGGCCCTCGACGGGCAGCTTGCGGGCCTCGCCGCGGACGATGTCCGCCGCGGCCTCGGCCTCGGGGTCGATGTTCTCGACGTTGATGGTCGGCGGCGCCACCCGGTGGTACAGGGCCAGCACGGTCGCGACGGACTCCACACCGCCCGCGCCACCGAGGAGGTGACCGGTCATCGACTTGGTGCCGGAGACCGCCATGTGGTCGACGTCGTCGCCGAGGACCTTGCGCAGCGCCTTCAGCTCGGCGATGTCACCGGCCGGCGTCGAGGTGGCGTGCGCGTTGACGTGCACGATCTCGGCCGGGTTCAGGTCGGTGTTGTCCAGCAGGTTCTGCAGGGCGTGCGAGATGCCGCGGCCCTCCGGCTCCGGCTGCACGATGTCGTGGCTGTCGGCGGAGATGCCCTGGCCGACCGCCTCCGCGTACACACGGGCACCGCGTGCCGCGGCGTGCTCGGCGGACTCCAGGACGAGGACGCCGGCGCCCTCACCGAGGACGAAGCCGTCGCGGCCCGTGTCGAAGGGGCGCGAGGCACCCTGCGGGTCGTCGTTGTTCTTGGACATCGCCATCATGTTGCCGAACGCGGCGATGGGCAGCGGGTGGATCGCCGCCTCCGTGCCACCCGCGACGACGATGTCGGCGCGGCCGGTGCGGATCATCTCGATGGCGTAGCCGATGGCCTCGGCGCCCGACGCGCAGGCGGAGACCGGCGTGTGCACGCCCGCCCGGGCGCCCACGGCCAGCCCCACGTTGGCGGACGGGCCGTTCGGCATCAGCATGGGGACGGTGTGCGGGGAGACGCGGCGGACGCCCTTCTCCTTGAGCACGTCGTACTGGTCGAGCAGGGTCGTCACGCCACCGATGCCGGAGGCGATGACCGCGCCGAGCCGGTGCGGGTCGACGCTGCCGCCTTCGCTCGTCTCGCCGGCCTTGCCGGTGAAGCCGGCGTCCTTCCAGGCCTCCTGCGCCGCGATCAGCGCGAACTGGGCCGAACGGTCCAGTCGGCGGGCCTGGGGCCGAGGGATGACCTCGGAGGGGTCCACGGCGACCGGTGCGGCGATGCGGACCGCCTGGTCGGCGGCCCACTCCTGCTCCAGGGGCTTGACGCCGGACTTGCCGGCGACCAGGCCTTCCCAGGTAGAGGCTGCGTCGCCACCCAGCGGTGTGGTTGCGCCGATACCGGTGACGACCACGGTGCGATTGGTCGAGCTCACGGGAATTCTTTCTCCAACGGGATACGGATTCGTACGGCGCCACCGCCGGGTGGCGGGGCAGTCAGCCCAGAGGCAGTGATCGGGCGATCAGCTCTGGTGCTTGAGGATGTAGTCGGTCGCGTCGCCGACCGTCTTGAGGTTCTTGACGTCCTCGTCCGGGATCTTGACGTCGAAGCGCTCTTCGGCGGCGACGACGACCTCGACCATGGACAGCGAGTCGACGTCCAGGTCGTCGGTGAAGGACTTGTCCAGCTGGACGTCCTCAACCGGGATGCCGGCGATCTCGTTCACGATCTCGGCGAGACCGGCGACGATCTCTTCCTGAGTGGCGGCCATGATGGCGCTCCTTCTTTGTTGTCCAGAGGGTGTGGCGGCCCACCGCGTCAGCGGCAGGTGGTGCTGGTCTCCGTCCCGGACCGCGCGATCCGGCACGGAGTGCCTAGGGGAGGGTAACGACCGTCGCGGCGTACACGAGACCCGCCCCGAAGCCGATGACGAGCGCGGTGTCGCCGCTCTTGGCCTCACCGGTCGCCAGAAGCCGCTCCATCGCGAGCGGAATCGAGGCGGCCGAGGTGTTGCCGGTGGTGCGGATGTCACGGGCGACCATGACGTGCTCCGGCAGTTTCAGCGTCTTCACCATCGAGTCGATGATCCGCACGTTGGCCTGGTGCGGGATGAAGACGTCCAGGTCGTCCGGGCTGATCCCGGCCGCGTCCAGCGCCTGCTGGGCGACCTTCGCCATCTCGAACACGGCCCAGCGGAACACCGCCTGGCCCTCCTGCGTGATCGCAGGAAACTTGACGTTGCCCTCGGAGTCGAGGGGCAGCTCGGAGACGTCGCCGATCCGGAAACGGTCCCACGGGACCGTCTGCTTGATCGTCTCGGACTTGTCGCCCTCCGAACCCCAGACGGTCGGGCCGATCGCCGGCTCCTGGGACGGGCCGACCACGACCGCGCCCGCGCCGTCGCCGAACAGGAAGGCCGTGGCCCGGTCCTCCAGGTCGGTCAGGTCGCTGAGCCGCTCCACGCCGATGACGAGGACGTACTCCGCCGAACCCTCGACGATCATGCCCTTGGCCAGCGTCAGACCGTAGCCGAAGCCCGCGCAGCCCGCCGAGATGTCGAAGGCGGCGGCCTTGTCCGTGCCCAGCTTGTCCGCGATCTCCGTCGCCACGGCCGGGGTCTGGCTGAAGTGCGACACGGTCGACACGACCACGGCGCCGATCTGCGACGCGTCGATGCCGGCGTCCGCGATGGCCTTGCCGGACGCCTCGATCGACATCGCCGCGACGGTCTCCTCGGGACCCGCCCAGTGCCGCGTCTCGATGCCGGAGCGCGAGCGGATCCACTCGTCGGACGAGTCGATCGTCTCGAGGATCACCTCGTTCGGCACGACCCGGGTCGGGCGGTAGCCGCCGACGCCGAGGATGCGCGCGTACGGGGCGCCCTTGCTGGGCTTGATCTTCGACATGCTCTCGCGCTCCTTGTCAGGCCTGCTCGGCGGCGTGCTCGGCCACGAGCTCGCGGGCCGCGTCGAGGTCGGCGGGGGTCTTCAGGGCCAGGGTCTTCACACCCGGCAGCGCCCGCTTGGCCAGACCGGTCAGCGTGCCGCCCGGGCACATCTCGATCAGCGCGGTGACGCCGAGTTCCTTGAACGTCTCCATGCACCGGTCCCAGCGGACCGGATTGGCGACCTGGCCGACCAGACGCTCCAGCACCTCGGCGCCGCCGGCGACGGCCTGCCCGTCCCGGTTGGAGATGTACGTCACCTTGGGGTCGGCCGGCGTGAGCGCCTTCGCCGCCTCGGCGAGCCTGTCCACCGCGGGCGCCATGTGCTCCGTGTGGAACGCGCCGGCCACCTTCAGCGGGACGACCTTGCGCACGCCCTCGGGCTTGTCCTCGTTCAGCGCGGCCAGCTGCTCCATGGTGCCGGCCGCCACGATCTGACCGGCGCCGTTCACGTTGGCCGCGGTCAGGCCGAGCTTCTCCAGGTGAGCGACGCTCACCTCGGGGTCGCCGCCGAGCAGCGCCGACATGCCCGTCTCGGTCACCGCGGCGGCCTCGGCCATGGCCAGGCCCCGACGGCGTACGAGGGACAGCGCGGCGGTGTCGTCGAGGACCCCCGCGAACGCGGCGGCGGTGATCTCACCGACGCTGTGACCCGCGACCGCGCCCGGCACGATCTCCGTACCCACCGTGTCATCGGCGAAGGAGTACGTACCGAGCGCCGCGGCGGAGAGAAGTCCGGCGGCGACGAGCAGCGGCTGGGCCACGGAGGTGTCACGGATCTCGTCCGCGTCGGCCTTCGTGCCGAAGTGGGCGAGATCGAGTCCAATGGCGTCGGACCACCCGGCGACGCGGTCCGCGGCACCGGGAAGGGCGAGCCAGTCAGTCAGGAAGCCGGGCGTCTGGGCGCCCTGGCCGGGAGCGACGAGTACGAGCACTCTCACACTCTCTCTTGAGGACGGCCGCGACCGCCCGTGAGGACAGGGACGAAGAACACGAGGGGGTTTTGTGGACCCTCGACAAAAAGCTAGAGTTGCGGATCTCCATCGGCCAGACGCCCCAGGATGAGCGCGATCCGCAGTGTGAACGCAGACCGTACATCAGAGGGTGACCATCCGGTGACGTCAGTCACACGTCGGAGCCGGTAGCGCACGGTGTTCGGGTGAACGAAGAGCATCCGGGCGGCGCCTTCGAGACTGCTCGCCTGTTCGAGATAGACGCTGAGCGTCTCCAGCAGCGCGGCCCCGGCCTCCTGCAGTGGTCTGTAGATCTCCTCCACCAACTGTTCACGGGCCGAGGGGTCGGAGGCGATCGCGCGCTCCGGCAGCAGATCGTCCGCCAGTACCGGGCGCGGGGCGTCCTGCCAGGCCGTGGAGGCCTTCAGCCCGGCACCGGCGGCCTGCGCGGACCTCGTCGCGGCCTGGAGGTCGGGCACCACCGGGCCGGCGACGACCGCGCCCTGCGCGAACGGTCCGATCAGCGACTTGGCGACCGCCAGCGGGTTGTCGCTGCCACCGGCGATCACTACCAGCCGGTCCCCGAGCACCCCGGTCAGCACCTGGAGCTTGGCGTGCCGGGCCGCGCGGCGGATGGCCTCCACGGTCAGCTCGGAGTCACCGTCGGGGGCGGTGCCGAGCACGACACACACATGCTCGGGCGAGTTCCATCCGAGAGCGGCGGCCCGGGACACGGCTCCCTCGTCGGCCTCGCCGCTCAGCACGGCGTTCACCACCAGCGACTCCAGCCGCGCGTCCCAGGCGCCGCGGGCCTCGGCGGCCTGCGCGTACACCTGGGCGGTCGCGAAGGCGATCTCCCGGGCGTACACGAGCAGCGCCTCGCGCAGCACCGACTCGTCCCCGGGAGCGGCGACCTCGTCGATCGCGGACTCCATGACCTCGATCGTGGTCCGCACCATCTCGACGGTCTGCCGCAGCGTGATCGCCCGGGTCAGCTCGCGCGGTGCGGTGCCGAAGACGTCGGTGGAGATGGCCTGCGGCGCGTCCGGGCGCCGGAACCACTCGGTGAAGGCCGCGATGCCCGCCTGGGCGACCAGCCCGATCCAGGAGCGGTTCTCCGGTGGCATGGCCCGGTACCACGGCAGTGTCTCGTCCATGCGCGCGATGGCCTGCGCGGCGAGCGATCCGGAGGACTGCTCCAGCCGCTTCAGGGTCGCGGTATGCGGGTGGACGGCGTGCGCCGCGGGCTCGGGCTTGCTGGTTTCGGGTTCGGGCACGGGGACAAGAGTGCCTTATCGGGACGGGCGGGCGTGTCGCCGGGGCCAAGCTCGACGGCGGGAGCACATCCGGAGCGCCGGCCGCCGGGACTACGGTGGACGGTGTGATGGACGTACGGCGCGCCGACGAGCGCTATCCGGGAGGCGACGCGACGGCGGGCATCGAGTCGCGGCACGCCTTCTCCTTCGGACCCCACTACGACCCCGACAATCTTCGCTTCGGTTCGCTGATCGCCTGCAACGAGGAGCGCCTCGCCCCCGGCGCCGGCTTCGACGAGCACCCGCACAGTCACACCGAGATCGTCACGTGGGTGGTGGAGGGTGAGCTCACCCACCGTGACACCGCGGGTCACGAGACGGTCGTCCGCGCCGGGGACGTGCAACGCCTGAGTGCGGCGGCCGGCGTCCGCCACGTCGAGCGCAACGACGGCCCCGTCCCCCTGACCTTCGTCCAGATGTGGCTGGCTCCCCGCGACCCCGGCGGCGAGCCCGCCTACGAGATCGTCCGCGGCATCGCCGACTCCACCCCGTACGCCGTCCCGGAGGCGGGCGCCATGCTCCACGTACGCCGTCTGGCGGCGGGGGAGCGGACGGCGGTGCCGGACGGTGCGTACGTGTACGTGCACGTCGTGCGCGGCGAAGTGCTGCTGAGCGGCCAGACGCTGGGCGCGGGGGACACGGCGCGCCTCACGGACGCCGTGGCGGCGGACGCGGTGGCGGTGACGCGGGCGGAACTGCTGGTCTGGGAGATGTCCGGGAGCTGATCCTGACCCGGACGGGGCCTCTACCAGATACGGCCTCGACCCTCGCCGGGAGCGGGGGCAGCCGATCCCGCCTCTTCGGGCACTCCCGGTGCCCCGTGGCTTGCTGACTCGGTGTCATCGACGCGTTTAACGTCCGGGAGTGAGCCTCTGGACTTCCCTCGAGCCCGCCTCCGCGACCGTGGACCCGGGTGGTAGTACGACTGTGCGGCTGCGGCTGCGCAACACCGGTGACGTGGTGGACGAGTACCGCTTCGAGGCGGTGGGCTCTCTCGCCCCCTGGACCGCCGTGGAGCCGGAGTCGCTGCGGTTGTACCCGGGGACGACCGGGTCGGTGGAGCTGACGTTCGCGCCGCCGCGCACTCCGGACGCCACGGCGGGGCCGAACCCGTACGCGGTGCGGATCACACCGACGGCGCACCCGGAGGCGACGACGGTCCCGGAGGGGAACCTCACCATCACCCCGTTCACGGAAGTGCGGGCGGAGTTGGTGCCGTCGACGGTGAAGGGCCGGCTCCGTGGCCGTCCGCGACTGGCCGTGGACAACCTGGGCAACACGAAGGTGACGGCGTCGGTCAGCGGCAGCGACAACGGTGACCAGTTGTCGTACGACATCCATCCGAGCAATGTGCAGATCGAACCGGGTCGTGCGGCGTTCGTGGAGACGACACTGAAGCCGCGGCAGATCATCTGGTTCGGGTCGGCGGAGCAGCGGCCCTACACCCTGGCGGTGCAGCGGTCGGGTGTGACGCCGCTGAACGTGGAGGGCACCTATGTGCAGCGGGGCTTTCTGCCGCGCTGGCTGGCGGTCTGTCTCAGTGTCTCCATGGCGCTGGCGATCACGTGCGTGATGCTGTGGATCGGCTACAAGCCCCAGGTCCGCAGCGCCGCCACCGAACAGCTCCAGGAAGCCGGCGTCAGCAACCTGCCGCCCATTCCCTCCCCGGCCTCCGAGGCACCGAAGGCTCCGTCCGCCGACATCCCGGCACCCCCGGCCGCGGCCGGGACCCAGCAGCCCGACGGAGCCGGAGCCGAGGCCGGGGCGCCGGCCGGGGACGGAGAGGGAGCCGACGCCGACGCGGGGGGTGCCGGCTCCGAGGAGAAGGAGACCGAGGCACCGGAGAGGACCGCGGCGACCGCCGTCCGGCAACTGGCCGCCAAGGACCCGACCGGACGGCACATCTGCTACCGGGTCTTCACCGCGGGCCAGGGCTGGTCCGGTGTCGCCTGCGACGGTGAGACAGCGGGCACCGAAGGCGGGGGGAAGCCGATCACGGCCGTCAACACCGCCTCGTCCGGAACCAAGGGCACATCCAGCGGCGCCTTCATCCACAACCCCGCGTCGACCGACGGCACGGGGCAGTACCGCGATCCCTGGCAGAACGTCACCGACGGCCTCGACGCCTACGCCGGCAGCACCGAGGAGGACGCCCCGCACATGCTGGGGTTCGCCGTGAGCGTCGACGGTGGCGGCGGCAACATCTGCCACACCTCCTACGTCCACAACGACACCTGGACCGGCCTGGCCTGCGACAAGCCCGGGGACCAGCTGAACTTCACCTATGTCGGCACCCACGACAACAACCTGTGGATCGAGGCGATCACACTCACGGTGTGATCCGAACCGTCCATCAGCAGGTGCGGTCCGGGGGAGGGCCTACCTACCTGAAAAGCGTGAACTTTTGACTGCAACTGTCCTTGAGGTGCTCATCTGAGCGCTTCAAGGACGTTTCCGTGCCTCTGTTCACGCTTTTCAGCAGAGGTTCGGCTACTACCGCAGACCGTCGACGAACGCGCTCCACGCCCCCGCGCTCACGGTCACGACGGGACCGTCCGGCTTCTTGCTGTCACGCACGGGGACGGCGGCACCGGCGGGGCGGCCGACGGCGACCTCGACGCATTCGCCGCCGTTGCTTCCGCTGTAACTGGACTTACGCCACTCAACGTTGCTCAGTGCTGTGCTGGGCCGCATAGCGTTCCTCCATCACGCGGGTGATCAGACTCGCCGAGTCCTCGGGGGAGAGGGCTGAGGCTTGCAGTCGAGCGTAGCCGAATGAACGTTCCTTGATCACGCCCGGACTGGCGGTCATGTGCCCTCGGTCGTAACCGTCCATGTAGAAGAGATCGGGGTCGCCGTCGAACCTCAGCAGAGTGAACGTGCCGATCATGCCCGCGTGTTGGCCTGCGGCAAGCGGTCTCGTCCAGGACGACCCACAGCGCGGGTGGTTGGTCGCACTGGAGGATGCGTTGACGTTTCAACCGAGCTGCCACCATCTCGTCCACGTCGTCGCGGTGCTCCACTTCGAGGACGGCCCGCGCGTAATCCTCCGTCTGCAAGAGCCCGTACACCAACTGCGCCTGGTACGTCGAGATGTACGCCGCCTTCGCCTCCATCTCCGCGTACGGCTGGAACCAGGTGGGGAGTTGGCTGCGCAGCACCAGGCCGATCAGGCGGGAGAACAGGCCGTCCGTGCCGAGCGCGGCGTCCACGCGCTCGGAGAAGTCCCGGGTCGGGACCCGCTGTGCGGGGCTGCCTGCCCGGACCGCCGGCGATCCTCTCGGCGACAGCGGGCGCGCGGGCTGGTGATCGTGGCGGCGGTGACCGACCGGTGGGGCGTCACGCCGCGTCCCGACGGACCGGGCAAGACGGTGTGGTTCGAGTGCCGCCTCAGCCGCGCGGCTCCGCCACCACCGCGTCCGTGAAGGCCGGCCAGACCTCGGCCGCCCAGGGCCCGAAGTCCCGGTCGGTGAGCGCCACGCAGGCGAGCTGGGCATCCGGGTCGATCCACAGGAACGTACCGGACTGGCCGAAGTGCCCGAAGGTGCGCGGCGAGGACGCGGCGCCCGTCCAGTGCGGGGACTTGGAGTCGCGGATCTCGAAACCGAGGCCCCAGTCGTTGGGGTTCTGGTGCCCGTAGCCCGGCAGTACGCCCTTCGTGCCCGGGTACTGGACCGTCATCGCCTCGGCGACCGTGCGCGGGTCCAGCAGGCGCGGCGCCTGAACCTCGGCGGCGAACCGCAGCAGGTCCTCGACCGTCGAGACCCCGTCCTTGGCCGGGGAGCCGTCGAGGGTGGTGTTCGTCATGCCCAGCGGTTCCAGCACCGCCTGCCGGGCGTACTCGGCGAACGGGATGTCCGCCGCCTTCGCGATGTGGTCGCCGAGCTGCTCGAAACCGGCGTTGGAGTACAGCCGGCGCTCCCCGGGAGGGGCGGTCACCCGGTGCTCGTCGAAGGCCAGGCCCGAGGTGTGCGCCAGCAGGTGGCGGACGGTCGCCCCGGGCGGCCCGGCGGGCTCGTCCAGTTCGACCGCGCCCTCCTCGTACGCGACGAGTGCGGCGTACGCCGCGAGCGGCTTGGTGACCGAGGCGAGGGGGAACGGCTGCCCGACGGGGCCGTGGGTTCCCAGGATCGTGCCGTCGGCGCGGATGACACCCGCGGCGGCGGTGGGAACCGGCCAGTTCTCGATCAACGCGAGGCTCTTCAAGGACATGCCACCGAGCCTAAGCGCTCAGAGCGTCAGCTCCAGCAGAGGGTCCGTCCGGTGGTGGAAGCCCAGCGACGCGTACAACGGCTCGGCCTGTGAGGAGGAGGTGAGGCGCACGCGCCGGGCTCCGCGGTCGCGGAACCACTCCAGCAGAGCCTCCACGCAGGCGCGCGCGTATCCGCGACGGCGCGCGTCCGGGTCGGTGGCGACGCTGAACACGTAGCCGTCGACGCCGAGCGGATTGCGCGCACCGCCGATGCGGTAGTCGAGCGTGCCGGCCACCAGTGCCGCGAGAGCCCCCGGACGCTCCGGATGGTCCACGACGAACGCCGCGAAGGTGCCGTCCGGATCGGCCAGCCTGCCGCGCAGCACGGGCAGGGACTCGGCGTGCCACTCCGTGGAGGGGTCCGACCGGGCCACCGAATCGATCATCACCTGACGCAGACGCAGTACTTCCTCCGCGTCCTCGGGCAGCGCACGGCGTACGAGGGTCATGCCGGGCATGCTAACCAGCCGGGGCGCCCGCGATCCCGTCGTCTTCCCGCCGGGCGCGCTTGCCTGGAGTGCACTCCAAGGCCATAGCGTGGAGCGTATGACGGTGATGCAGACCGCGGCCGAGACCATCGCGCCGAACGCCACCAGAACAGACATCTGCTCCGCCCCGCCCCGGCGCCACCCGCGCCCCGACGGGCAGGACCACTACACCATCAGCGAGGTCGTCGCCTTCACCGGACTGACGGCCCACACGCTGCGCTGGTACGAGCGGATCGGCCTGATGTCCCACATCGACCGCTCGCACACCGGGCAGCGCCGCTACACCAACCGCGACCTGGACTGGCTCGACTTCGTCGGCAAGCTCCGCCTGACCGGCATGCCGGTCGCCGACATGGTCCGGTACGCGGAACTCGTGCGCGAGGGCGAGGGTACCTACCTCGACCGGCGGGAACTCCTGGAGTCCACACGCCGCGACGTGCTGACGAGGATCGGCGAGCTCCAGGACACCCTCGCCGTACTCGACCGGAAGATCAGCTTCTACGGGGACGCCGGACGCGCCCGTGAAGGGGAGAGGACCCGATGACCGACAGCACGATCCCGACGGTACGGCTCGGCGACGACGGCCCCGAGGTGGGCGTCCAGGGACTGGGCTGCATGGGCATGAGCTTCGGGTACGGCCCCTCGGACGCCGACGCGTCACGGGCGACGCTGGAGCGGGCGCTGGAGCTGGGCGTCACGCTCTACGACACGGCCGACGCGTACGGCGCCGGCGAGAACGAGCGGTTCCTGTCGCCGTTCTTCAGGGCCCACCGCGACGAGGTCGTCATCGCGACCAAGTTCGCCCTTGCCATCCCGCCGGACGAGCCGACGAAGCGGATCATCCGCAACGACCCGCCGTACATCCGCCAGGCGGTCGAGGCGAGCCTGCGCCGCCTGGACGTCGACGTGATCGACCTCTACTACATGCACCGGCGCGACGTGAACGTGCCGATCGAGGAGACCGTCGCCGTCATGGCCGACCTCGTCCGCGAGGGCAAGGTCAAGCACCTCGGGCTGAGCGAGGTGACGGGCGGGGAGCTGCGGGCCGCCCGGGCGGTGCATCCGATCGCCGCCGTGCAGTCGGAGTGGTCGCTGTTCAGCCGGGACATCGAGACGGGCGTGGTGCCGGCCGCCCGCGAACTGGGCGTGGCCCTCGTCCCGTACTCCCCGCTCGGCCGGGGCTTCCTCACGGGCGCCTTCACCAACGCCGACCAGGACCTCACGGCCGGCGACTTCCGCCGCCAGCAGCCCCGTTTCACCGGTGACAACGCGGCGGCCAACGCGGCCCTCCTCGACCCGGTCCGTGCGGTCGCCGACGCCCACGACGCCACCCTCGGCCAGATCGCCCTGGCCTGGGCACAGCAGCGGGCGCGGGTGCACGACCTCGCGGTGATCCCGATCCCGGGGACCCGGAAGCCGGGCCGGGTGGAGGAGAACACGGCGGCGACGAGGATCGTCCTGACGGAGCAGGAGCTGACACTCCTGGAGCCGATCGCGGGGAAGGTCGCGGGCAACCGCTACGCGGACATGGCGTTCACTTCCGCCGGACGTGAGTGAGGCTGCTCAGGGCAGCGCGGGGCCGCGTCACCGCGGCCCCGCCGCAGGGGCGCGACCGGCCACGACCCGCCCGCGCCCGGCGACGGGACCGAGTGCGGCGGACGCGGACGCGTCACAGCTCCGCCAGCAACTCCGCCTTCTTCGAGGAGAACTCCTCGTCCGTGACCAGCCCCGCCTGGTGCAGCTCCCCGAGGTGCCGGATCCGCTCGGCGATGTCCGCGGGGTCACGCCGAGGCGCCGGAACCGGCACCGGCACGGCGGAGCCACGCTCCCGCACCGCCGCCAGCACCGCCGCGGCGAACGGCAGTGACTCGTGCACGGGCCCGTAGCCGAGCCCGAACACGACCGCCGCCGGATCCTGGTCGGCCTGTGGAACGGTCGGTGTCCCGTCCCGTGGCAGCAGCCGCAGATACCCGTCGAACACCTCGGGGGAGCGCCACTCCACTCCACCGAGGCCGGCGACCGGGAAGCTCTGGTCGCCGGCCTTCCACTTCGCCGACGACGCGCCCGTCCAGAACCACCGGAACGCCACCGACGTCCCGTCGAAGGACGCCTTTCCGTCGTACGCCTTGAAGTGCAGCGGCGCCTCGGGCGCCGCCACCAGGTACCGCTCGGTCTTGCCGGACTCGGTCAGCAGCGCCCGCAGCTCGTCGGCGTAGTACTCCGCGAGCGTCTCCCGCTCGGCGGGCAGCACCAGCCGGTACGGGTCGCACCCCTCCTTCAACTGTCCGGCCGCCGCCTCCATCAGCGGATCGGCGCCCGGACGCGGCTCGACGCGCAGCACGACGGTGCCCCGCCTGCCGGGCGTGAGCGTCACCCCGGCGATCGCCTCCAGGGGGACGCGGCGTTCCCCCAGGGCCTGGAAAAGCTTGGGTGTTCGAATCCCCCGTTCGTAGCGGATGAGCACGGAGTCGGACTCGAACTCCCAGGCGGCATGAAATCCGGCCAGTACGTCACCCATACGGCTCATCGTATGCGGCACGAGCTCTTCCGTCCCCTCCCCGTGCAAACCGGAGTTTCTGCGCCTCTACGCGCGTCCGGCCGACGCCGCCGCGGACAAACCCGCCCGGCATGTGTCATCTTCTGCGGCGCAGGCGACCGTGCGGTATGCGCCAACGCCGATCTCCGCGAAGTTCCGCAGGCTCTCCGTACCCGGTACGAAGTAGCCGCTGTGCCCCTCGGCGCCCCGCGCGGACAGCACCCGCGCCCCGAACGCCGCGGAGACCGGGTCGGCGCCGTGTCCGAGGCCGCCGACCTCCAGGTACGGCACGTCCTGGATCCAGTCGTCGGCGTCCCGCATCGCCCACACATGGGCGGTGGTGCGCAGCTGGGTGGCCCTCTCGACGCGCATGCCGGGGCTGCCGGCCACCGCTATGTCGGTCACCCGGCCGGGCAGCGTGTCGGCGGCGAGGCCGCACACCACCGAGCCGTAGCTGTGGCAGAACAGCGAGACGGGTGCCCGGCCGGGCAGCGCCCGCAGCAGTGCGTTCAGCCGGACGGCCCCGTGCTCGGCGCGGTTCGCCGTGGCCGCCTCCATGCCGAGGCCGTCGGGGGAGGTGTAGTCGGCCCAGGCGATCACGGCCGTACGCGTGTCCGGGCTCACCCTGCGCTCGGCGGCGTGCAGCGACTCGGCCATGCCGACGGGCGCCGCGTACTTGCGGTCGGTGCGCTGGAAGGTGAGGAGCTCGGTGTCCACGCCGGGCACGACGACGGACACGCGCTCGGCGCGGTCCAGGTTCCCGAACACCTCGGCGACCTTGCCCGAGCCCGCCGGGTCGAAGGCGAGGACGTGGCGGTCGGGGTTCAGCAGCGACTCGTAGTGGTGCGCGCGCCGGCCCGCCTCGCGCTGCCCGGACAGGGACAGCCGCTTGTCGTGCATGCGTAGTCGCTCCACCGCGCGTGCCTTGCGCAGCGCCGCGCGGTTGGCGAGGTAGCGGAGCTCGACGGGGGCGCCGTTCATGTTGCCGACGGCGAGGGGGTAGCGGCGGGCCAGGCTCTCGCGCTGCCACTGGGCGAGCGAGGCGAAGAAGCGGGCCAGCCGGGTCGGAGCCGCCTGCGCGTCCGGCAGCCCGCGCCCGTCGATCCGGCCGTGCTCCCAGGCCGTGACCGACGCTTCGAGGGCCGTGGGCCCCCGCTGGTTGCGCAGGGCGGTCCACCCGGTGGTCGCCAGCATCACGAACACCACGGCCAGAGCGAGCAGTGCGCGCCAGGCGTTCAGTTGCGGGGAGGTGTCGAAGGAAGTCACTGGGAGGACACACTAGGAGAACGGGACGGTCTCGCGTGAATCCAGTGACGCGGATCACGTTTCGATCATGTGCTACGGGGTTGGTTCCACTCGTCCGGCCCGCTCGGCCCCCCGACCGCTCCGCCAGTCGACGGTGAGCGCGGGTCCCACCTGGTCGAGATAGGCGGCGGTCAGGTCGCGCAGCGCCGCGAGACCGGCGTCGTCCCGCGCCGACCAGATCCGCTCGGTGACCCGCATCACCGCTCCGAAGACGGCCACGACCACACGGGGCCGCGGGTCCGTCTCCACGTCGAGGTCCTCGCGGTCGGCGATGACGCGGGCGATCTCCTCCTCCAGTTCCGTCGCGCGCCGCAGATGGGCGGCGAGGAGTGCGGGCGTCGACTCGATCACCCGGTAGAAGCGCATGTGCAGATCGAGCGGGACCAGCTGCTCGACGGCCTCGCCGATGGTGCTCCAGCTCTCCACGAGGGCTTGGCGCATCGAGTCCAGCGGCGCCTCGCCGGGCGGGCGGCGGCGTACGGCGTCGACGAAGTGCGCCTCCGCGAGCCGCGACACGAAGAAGGCCGCCTCCTCCTTGCTGGCGAAGTAGCGGAAGAAGGTGCGCTGGGAGACATCGGCCGTCTCGGCGATGTCGTCGACGGTCGTCTCCTCGTAGCCCCGCTCGGTGAACAGCTCGAGGGCGGACCGCAGCAGCGTGTCCCGGGTGCGCTGCTTCTTGCGTTCGCGCAGTCCCGGTGGGCCGGCCGTGTCCGCCATGTTCAAGAGGTTCGCTCCTCGGAGAGGCCACGGCGTGTCGCCGCGCTGCCGTTTTCGCTGTGTTTCCGCAGTTCAGGCTAAAGGTAGATGTCATGTCAGTTACCGACCAGTGAAATGGTTTGTCAACTGTCAGTGACTGTCATTAGCCTCGAATGTATGACTAGTCAGACCACCATCGACAAGACGGGATCGGGGGGCGGGGGAGCGTCGTCCGGTCCGTCGGGCCCGGCACCCGCCAGCGGACTGCGCGGTCACCCGTGGCTCACGCTCTTCACCGTCGCTGTAGGGGTCATGATGGTGGCCCTCGACGGCACCATCGTCGCCATCGCCAACCCGGCCATCCAGAGCGACCTGAAGGCCAGCTTCGCCGACGTCCAGTGGATCACCAACGCCTACTTCCTCGCCCTCGCGGTCTCCCTGATCACCGCGGGCAAGCTCGGTGACCGCTTCGGACACCGGCAGACCTTCTCCTCATCGGCGTGGTCGGCTTCGCCGCCGCCTCCGGTGCCATCGGCCTGTCCGACACCATCCCGCTGGTCGTCGTCTTCCGTGTGCTCCAGGGCCTGTTCGGCGCGCTGCTGATGCCGGCCGCGCTCGGCCTGCTGCGGGCCACCTTCCCGGCCGAGAAGCTCAACATGGCCATCGGCATCTGGGGCATGGTCATCGGCGCCTCCACCGCGGGCGGCCCGATCCTCGGCGGCGTGCTGGTCGAGCACGTCAACTGGCAGTCCGTGTTCTTCATCAACGTGCCGGTGGGCGTCCTCGCCGTCGTCCTCGGTGTCATGATCCTGCTGGACCACCGCGCGGAGAACGCCCCGCGCTCCTTCGACATCCTGGGCATCGCGCTGCTCTCCACCGCGATGTTCTGCCTGGTCTGGGCGCTCATCAAGGCTCCCGAGTGGGGCTGGGGCGACGGCATGACCTGGCTGTTCCTCGCCGTCGCCGTCGCGGGCTTCGGACTCTTCGCCTTCTGGGAGACCAGGGTCGAGGAACCGCTGATCCCGATGGCGCTGTTCCGTTCGGTGCCGCTGTCGGCGGGTGTGGTGCTGATGGTCATGATGGCCATCGCCTTCATGGGCGGCCTTTTCTTCGTGACGTTCTACCTCCAGAACGTGCACGGCATGAGCCCGGTCGACGCCGGCCTGCACCTGCTGCCGCTCACCGGCATGATGATCGTCGGCTCGCCGCTGGCGGGCGCGATGATCACCAAGGTCGGTCCGCGCATCCCGCTCGCGGGAGGCATGGCGTTCACCGCGCTCGCCATGTACGGCATGTCCACCCTGGAGACGGGCACCGGCAGCGGTCTCATGTCGCTCTGGTTCGCCCTGCTGGGCCTGGGCCTCGCACCCGTGATGGTCGGTGCCACCGAGGTCATCGTCGGCAACGCCCCGATGGAGCTGTCCGGTGTCGCCGGCGGCCTCCAGCAGGCGGCGATGCAGATCGGCGGCAGCCTCGGTACGGCCGTGCTGGGCGCCGTGATGGCCTCCAAGGTCGACAGCGACCTGGCGGGCAACTGGGCGGACGCGGGCCTTCCGGAGCTGAAGCCGGAACAACTGGGCCAGGCCTCCGAGGCGGTCCAGGTCGGCGTGCCGCCGGTGACCGAGGGCATGCCGGAGCCGCTGGCCGCCAAGGTCACGGAGGTCGCGCACGACACCTTCCTCTCCGGCATGAGCCTGGCGTCGCTCGTCGCCGCCGGCGTCGCGGCCGTGGCCGTGCTGGTCGCGCTGCTCACCAAGCGCGGTGAGAACGCGGAGGCCGGCGCGGGAGTGGGGCACATCTGACGAAGAGAGGGATACGGAGTGCCGGACCCGCCGGGCCCGGCACTCCGTCCTTCCTTTTCCGGCCCTGTTCGCCTATCCGGGTGACAGGGCCGGAGAACCCTCCCCTCCGACGGACCTCGCAGGTCACAGTGGGTCAAGTCCTCCGCAGGGCACGGAGGGCGAGAGGCTGCGGCGCGCTGCTGGAGGGGGGCAGCGCGCAGGCAGCCGTTCGCGGCAGGCATAAGGCGTCGCAGAGGGGTACCCGAACTCCACGAAGAGTTCAGGGAGTTGATGATGGCGAGCTTCGGACAAGGATCGCGCAGGCACCCCCGCTCACGTGGCCGGACGTGGTCACGGACCGGGCCGGATCGCGCGACGCTCGCAATCGTCGGAGTCATCTGCGCGGTCGCCGGGTTCTTCGTGCTGGGGATCGTCCTCGGCCCCGTCGCGATCATCTGCGGCTGGCTCGCCATGGGCCGAAGCTGGGCGGGATCCCGCCCGGTACCGGCCGTGGTCGCCGTGGTCCTGGGCATCATCGACACGGTCCTGGCGGTCGTCGGGCTCCTCGGAGCGACGACCGCGGGCTACGGCATGCTCTGAGACCTCCCGTGCCCCCTAGTGACCTGAGTCGGAGATTTGTCGTTGGTTGGGCATGAGTCGTCCGGGTCCGAAGATTCCGCCGTTGTCGGTGACCGATGCCCAGCGGGTGGTGCTGGAGGGCTGGATGCGGCGTCGTTCGACGGCCCAGGCTCTGGCCTTGCGCTCGCGGATCGTGCTGGAATGCGCCGAGGGGCACTCGATCATGGAGG
>NZ_JARVKY010000019.1 GCF_029813785.1 Streptomyces sp. DH41 | reverse complement strand
AGCACACCAGCAATGCTTTCACTCGAACGAGGTACGGCAGCGACCTGTGAATCTCAGCTCAGTGTCGGATCCGACTTCAATCCGACATCGACCGTGAGATTCCGACACGAAATTTGAGACCCTACACCGCCGGGGATCAGGTCTGCGCCATGTCCACGAAACGCGAGTAGTGGCCCTGGAAGGCAACGGTGATCGTCGCCGTCGGGCCGTTACGGTGCTTGGCCACGATCAGGTCGGCCTCGCCCGCACGCGGCGACTCCTTCTCGTAGGCGTCCTCGCGGTGCAGCAGGATGACCATGTCTGCGTCCTGCTCGATCGAGCCGGACTCACGGAGGTCGGAGACCATCGGCTTCTTGTCGGTGCGCTGCTCGGGGCCACGGTTCAGCTGAGACAGCGCGATGACCGGGAGCTCCAGCTCCTTGGCCAGGAGCTTGAGGTTACGAGACATGTCCGACACCTCCTGCTGACGGCTCTCCGCGCGCTTGGAACCGCCGGACTGCATCAGCTGGAGGTAGTCGATGATGACCAGCTTGAGGTCGTTGCGCTGCTTGAGACGACGGCACTTGGCGCGGATCTCCATCATCGACAGGTTCGGGGAGTCGTCGATGTAGAGCGGAGCCGCCGAGACATCCGGCATCCGGCGGGCCAGACGGGTCCAGTCGTCGTCCGTCATCGTGCCCGACCGCATGTGGTGCAACGCGACACGGGCCTCGGCGGACAGCAGACGCATCGCGATCTCGTTGCGCCCCATTTCGAGCGAGAAGATCACGCTCGGCAGGTTGTTCTTGATCGAAGCGGCCCGCGCGAAGTCCAGAGCGAGGGTCGACTTACCCATGGCGGGACGCGCCGCGATGACGATCATCTGGCCGGGGTGCAGGCCGTTGGTCAGCGAGTCGAAGTCCGTGAACCCTGTCGGCACACCGGTCATCTCGCCGCTGCGCGACCCGATCGCCTCGATCTCGTCGAGCGCACCCTCCATGATGTCGCCGAGCGGCAGGTAGTCCTCGCTGGTGCGCTGCTCGGTGACGGCGTAGATCTCGGCCTGGGCACGGTTGACGATCTCATCGACGTCGTCGTCGGCCGCGTATCCCATCTGCGTGATCCGTGTGCCGGCCTCCACCAGGCGGCGCAGGACGGCGCGCTCGTGCACGATCTCCGCGTAGTACGCGGCGTTCGCTGCCGTAGGCACGGTCTGGACGAGGGTGTGCAGATACGAGGCACCGCCGACCTTGTTGATCTCACCGCGCTTGGTGAGCTCGGCGGCGATCGTGATGGGGTCGGCCGGCTCGCCCTTGGCGTAGACGTCGAGGATGGCCTGGTAGACCGTCTCGTGGGCCGGCTTGTAGAAGTCGTGGCCCTTGAGGATCTCGACGACGTCGGCGATGGCGTCCTTGGACAGAAGCATGCCGCCGAGGACGGACTGCTCGGCATCCAGGTCCTGCGGTGGTACCCGCTCGAACGACGGTCCGCCGCCGTCCCACGCGGCGTGATCCGGACCGCGCTCGTGCTGATCGTCGCGGCCGCGGCCTCCGTCACCGCGGCGGCGGGAGGCGGGCAGACGATCACTGGGACCGCTGTCGGCCCACGGGTCGTCCAAGGGCTCGGAAATGCTCACCGAGCCACCTCCTCCCGTCCGCCGAGCGGACCTCGCCGTGCCCTCATTTCTACGGCACGGCACTGACAAATAGGACGCCCAACTCCGGTTCTGACGCGTCGGTTTTGTGTCGATTCACAAGCCGACGAACGGAGCATGCGCCGGACCACCGTAGGCCTGCCGGCACCGTCAGCCAATCTGGTTATCCACAGGCCATGTGGACGACTGGCCAGATGCTGTGGAGAACTCGTCGAAACCTGTGCACGACTCGGTGGACAGCCCTGTGAACAAGCTCCCGACCTCACTTGGAAACCCACTCTGAGCTGCGCCTTTGCCATCCACTCCCTGTGCAGGAGAAAAACTTTCCCGCTTGGATCAAGATCGCTTCTCACCGTGCCCGGAAGCACACGTGGCGAGACGACACGTAAGGGTTGCGAAAGCTTTGCATCTCTTACCTGTGGACGATTAGATTGGTGCTCATGACACAGGCCCCCGCGCGCTCCCGGACCGCACGGCGTCGGCACGACCGAGAGATCGTCGCGCTCGCCGTTCCGGCCTTCGGCGCGCTCGTCGCCGAGCCCCTCTTCGTCATGGCCGACAGCGCGATCGTCGGCCACCTCGGCACCGCACAGCTCGCCGGACTCGGCATCGCCTCGGCGCTGCTCACCACAGCCGTCAGCGTCTTCGTCTTCCTCGCCTACGCCACCACGGCGGCCGTCTCGCGGCGCGTCGGCGCGGGCGACCTGCCATCCGCGATCCGCCAGGGCATGGACGGCATCTGGCTGGCGTTGCTGCTCGGCGCCGCCGTCATCGCCGTGGTACTTCCCACGGCACCGTCCCTCGTGGACCTTTTCGGCGCCTCGGACACCGCGGCCCCCTATGCCGTCACGTATCTGCGGATCTCCGCCCTCGGCATCCCCGCCATGCTCGTCGTGCTGGCCTCGACCGGTGTCCTGCGAGGACTGCAGAACACCCGCACCCCCCTCTACGTCGCCATCGCCGGCTTCGTCGCCAACGCCGTCCTCAACGTCGTACTCGTCTACGGCGCCGGCCTCGGCATCGCGGGCTCCGCCTGGGGCACCGTCATCGCCCAGTGCGGTATGGCCGCGGTGTACCTGTGGGTGGTGGTCCGCGGGGCACACCGGCACGGCGCCTCGCTGCGCCCCGACATCGCCGGTATCCGGGCCTCCGCCCAGGCTGGAGTGCCGCTGCTGGTTCGTACGCTCTCGCTGCGTGCGATCCTGATGATCGCAACGGCCGTGGCGGCTCGCCTCGGTGACGCCGACATCGCGGCCCATCAGATCATCCTGTCCCTGTGGAGTCTGCTCGCCTTCGCCCTCGATGCCATCGCCATCGCAGGGCAAGCCATCATCGGGCGCTATCTCGGAGCCGGCGACGCCCAGGGAGCCCGCGACGCCTGCCGCAGGATGGTGGAGTGGGGCGTCGCGGTCGGCGTCGTACTCGGTCTGCTCGTGGTGCTGTCACGTCCGGCGTTCCTGCCTCTGTTCACCGGCGACTCCGCGGTGAAGGACACCGCCCTGCCCGCTCTTGTGATCGTGGCCGTATCGCAGCCGATCTGCGGGGTGGTCTACGTCCTGGACGGCGTTCTCATGGGTGCGGGCGACGGCCCGTACCTGGCCTGGGCGATGCTGCTCACCCTGGCGGTCTACACTCCCGCGGCGCTTCTCGTCCCGACGTTCGGCGGTGGGCTCACCGCACTGTGGGCGGCCATGACACTGATGATGGCCATGCGCCTGGTGACCTTGTGGCTGCGCACGCGATCGAGTCACTGGATCGTCACGGGCGCGACGCGCTGACCGTTTCACGTGAAACACGATGTTTCACGTGAAACACGGCCACGAAGATGGGGCCGCATCTCCCTACTGGGAGATGCGGCCCCATCTCATCGCTTCAGCGAGAGCAAGGCTCAGGCTGCGACGACCTCGATGCTGACCTTGGCGGCCACCTCGGGGTGCAGACGCACAGACGTCTCGTGGGCGCCCAGCGTCTTGATGGGCGAGCCCAGCTCAATGCGACGCTTGTCGACCTCGGGACCACCAGCGGCCTTGATCGCCGAAGCGACGTCAGCCGGGGTGACGGAGCCGAAGAGACGACCGGCGTCGCCGGAGCGGACGGCCAGGCGGACCTTCACGCCCTCGAGCTGGCCCTTCACCTGGTTGGCCTGCTCGATGGTCTGGATCTCGTGGATCTTGCGAGCACGACGGATCTGCTCGACGTCCTTCTCGCCGCCCTTGGTCCAGCGGATGGCGAACTTCCGCGGGATCAGGTAGTTGCGAGCGTAACCGTCCTTGACGTCGACAACGTCGCCCGCGGCACCGAGGCCGGAGACCTCGTGGGTGAGGATGATCTTCATGATTCGGTCACCCTTCCCTTATCGCGCGGTGGAGGTGTAGGGCAGCAGCGCCATCTCACGGCTGTTCTTCACGGCCGTGGCGACGTCACGCTGGTGCTGAGTGCAGTTGCCGGTCACGCGGCGGGCACGGATCTTGCCGCGGTCGGAAATGAACTTCCGCAGCATGTTCGTGTCCTTGTAGTCCACGTACGTGACCTTGTCCTTGCAGAATGCGCAGACCTTCTTCTTCGGCTTGCGCACAGGCGGCTTAGCCATGATGTTTCTCCTGTGTGATCAAGAAGTGTGAGTTGAGCCCGCCTAGAAGGGGGGCTCGTCCGAGTAGCCGCCACCGCCGCCGGAGCCGCCGCCCCAGCCGCCGCCCTGGCCGCCACCGCCCTGCTGGCCACCGGCGGGAGCGCCGGTCGCCCAGGGGTCGTCGGCCGGAGCGCCGCCGCCCTGCTGGCCACCGCCGGGGCCGCCGCCCCAGCCGCCGCCACCCTGGCCGCCGCCCTGCTGGCCACCGCCGCCGTAACCGCCCTGGCCACCGCGACCCGAGGTCTTGGTGACCTTGGCCGTGGCGCTGCGCAGGCTGGCGCCGACCTCGTCGACGTCCAGCTCGTAGACCGTGCGCTTGACGCCCTCACGGTCCTCGTAGGACCGCTGCTTCAGCCGGCCCTGCACGATGACGCGCATGCCTCGCTGGAGCGACTCGGCGACGTTCTCCGCCGCCTGACGCCAGACCGAGCAGGTGAGGAAGAGGCTTTCGCCGTCCTTCCACTCGTTCGTCTGGCGGTCGAAGGTGCGGGGAGTCGACGCGACACGGAACTTCGCGACGGCCGCACCGGACGGGGTGAAGCGCAGCTCGGGGTCGTCGACAAGATTGCCGATGACCGTGATGACGGTCTCGCCTGCCATGGGGGAACCTCTCGGCGGGTTTGCTGCTGGCTGCTTGTGCTGCTACTCGGATCCCGGGATCGGCTGAGCGGAAGGGCTCAGTGCATCTCGGGACGGAGGACCTTGGTCCGGAGGACCGACTCGTTCAGGTTCATCTGCCGGTCGAGCTCCTTGACGACCGCAGGCTCGGCCTGCAGGTCGATGACCGAGTAGATGCCCTCGGGCTTCTTCTTGATCTCGTACGAGAGACGACGACGGCCCCAGGTGTCGACCTTCTCGACCTTTCCGCCGCCATCACGGACGACAGAGAGGAAGTTCTCGATCAGCGGGGAGACAGCACGCTCCTCGAGATCGGGGTCGAGGATGACCATCACCTCGTAGTGACGCATGTGGAACCCACCTCCTTTGGACTCAGCGGCCACGGTCGTTCCGTGGCAGGAGGGTTGCGATGCGTTGGCACCGGTATCAACGAGTAAACCAGGACCCACTGACAATCGGGCCTCCTCCGAGGAGGTGGCCCGGCCCGTGGCCGGCAGGAGACACCAGTGCAGAAGGTACAGAGTACCCGGCCACCGGCTTGCGGTTGAAATCCGGTGAGGAGGGGACACAATCGGTACTCAGCGGATGTGAAGGGCGAAGACGCACTGCCTTTGGCAGGAGGTTCCCCATGGCACAGATCATGCGACCCGCCAAGCCCCGGACCGGCCTGCTGGCCACCGACGGCAAACCGCACCCTCTCCAGGACACGCTGCTCGCCGTGACCCTGGTGCTCGCGGTCCTCACCCTCGCCACCGCGAGCTTCCGAGGGCTCCACATCCTGACCTCCTGGGCCGGGCTGCTCGGGGTCCTGACCGGCGGATACGGCCAGCTCATCTCGGCGACGACGCGCGAGCGCTTCGGTCTGGTCCTGGGTCTCGGAGCCTCGGCGTTCGGTCTGTACCTCGGTATGAACCACGGCGGCTTCTTCGGCTGAGCCCCGGAGCCGGACCCCTCGGCCGCCCGCCCACCGGACACCCTTCCCTCCGCCTTACACCCGTACGCCGAACGGGGCGCTCACAGGGCGCAGTAGGCTTCGCGCGAGAGCCGGAGCCCCTGTACCCATGGGGACACACCAGCCCGAGGAGCGCCCCGAATGAGCCTGACCCTGAGGACCATCAGTCGCGAGCAGCATCTGGCCTACATCCAGAGCCTGCCGTCGGCGAGTCACATGCAGGTCCCGGCATGGGCAGACGTGAAGGCGGAGTGGCGTTCGGAGAGCCTCGGCTGGTTCGACGACCGGACCGGTGAGCTGGTCGGCGCGGGCCTGGTCCTGTACCGGCAGCTGCCCAAGATCAAGCGCTACCTCGCCTACCTCCCCGAGGGCCCGGTCATCAACTGGTTCGCGCCGAACCTGCAGGACTGGATGGAGCCCATGCTGGCGCACCTCAAGCAGCAGGGCGCCTTCTCGGTGAAGATGGGCCCGCCGGTGATCATCCGCCGCTGGGACGCCACGTCCATCAAGAAGGGCATCCAGGACCCCGACGTCAAGCGCCTGCGCGACATCGAGGCCGACCACATCGAGCCGCGCGCCTTCGAGGTGGCCGACAAGCTGCGACGCATGGGCTGGCAGCAGGGCGAGGACGGCGGCGCCGGCTTCGGTGACGTGCAGCCCCGCTACGTCTTCCAGGTGCCGCTGGCCAACCGCTCCCTGGAAGAGGTCCACAAGAACTTCAACCAGCTGTGGCGCCGCAACATCAAGAAGGCCGAGAAGGCCGGCGTCGAGGTGGTCCAGGGCGGCTACCACGACCTCGAGGAATGGCAGCGCCTGTACGAGATCACCGCCGTGCGCGACCGCTTCCGGCCGCGCCCGCTGTCGTACTTCCAGCGCATGTGGGCGGCCCTCAACAACGAGGACCCCAACCGCATGCGGTTGTACTTCGCCCGGCACAACGGGGTGAACCTGTCGGCGGCGACCATGCTGATCGTCGGCGGCCACGTCTGGTACTCCTACGGCGCCTCCGACAACATCGGCCGTGAGGTCCGGCCCTCGAACGCGATGCAGTGGGCCATGCTGCGCCACTCCTACGCCCTGGGCGCCACCGTCTACGACCTGCGCGGCATCTCCGACTCCCTGGACGAGAGCGACCACCTCTTCGGTCTGATCCAGTTCAAGGTCGGCACGGGCGGGCAGGCGGCCGAGTACCTCGGCGAGTGGGACTTCCCACTGAACAAGCTGCTCCACAAGGCACTCGACATCTACATGTCGCGTCGCTGATCCCCCTGCCCGACGCTCCTGGCTCCAGTAGCGTCGGTGACAGCATCCCGAGCTCCACCAACGCTTTCCCCCTCGATACACCGCAGCACACCGCAGCCACGAGAAAGGTCCCAGGTCCGGCCATGGCGCTCACGCTCTACGTCGACACCGCGCGCTGGCGGGCGCACCACAAGCACGTGCAGGAGCAGTTCCCCGGGCTGGTCCCGGTCTGCAAGGGCAACGGTTACGGCTTCGGGCACGAGCGGCTGGCGGAGGAGGCCACGCGGCTGGGTTCGGACGTGCTGGCCGTCGGCACGACGTACGAGGCCGCCCGGATCAAGGACTTCTTCGGCGGTGACCTGCTGGTCCTTACGCCGTACCGGCGTGGCGAGGAGCCCGTACCGCTCCCGGACCGGGTCGTGCGCTCGGTGTCGTCCATCGACGGCGTGTACGGCCTCGTGGGCGCGCGCGTGGTCATCGAGGTGATGTCCTCGATGAAGCGGCACGGCATCAGCGAGCAGGACCTGCCGCAGCTTCACGCCGCCATAGAGAACGTCCGGCTGGAGGGCTTCGCCATCCATCTGCCGCTGGACCGTACCGACGGCTCGGACGCCGTCGAGGAGGTCATCGGCTGGATGGACCGGCTGCGCGCTGCCCGGCTGCCGCTGCACACGATGTTCGTCAGTCACCTCAAGGCGGACGAGCTGGCCCGGCTCCAGCAGCAGTTCCCGCAGACCCGGTTCCGCGCCCGGATCGGAACCCGCCTGTGGCTGGGGGACCACGAGGCCACGGAGTACCGCGGTGCGGTCCTGGACGTCACGCGCGTCGTCAAGGGCGAGCGTTTCGGCTACCGGCAGCAGAGGGCCGCTTCGGACGGCTTCCTGGTGGTCGTGGCGGGCGGTACGTCGCACGGGGTGGGCCTGGAGGCCCCGAAGGCGCTGCACGGCGTCATGCCGCGCGCCAAGGGTGTCGCCCGGGCCGGCCTCGCCACGGTCAACCGCAATCTCGCGCCGTTCGTCTGGGGCGGCAAGCAGCGCTGGTTCGCGGAGCCGCCGCACATGCAGGTGTCGATCCTGTTCGTGCCCTCGGACGCGCCGGAGCCCCAGGTCGGTGACGAGCTGGTGGCCCACCTGCGGCACACCACCACGCAGTTCGACCGGATCCTCGACCGCTAGCTCAGCCGCTGGGAGAAGGCCGTACACGGTGCTTCCGTGTACGGCCTTTACGCGCGTTCGCTCAGAGCGAACGGCCCGTCCGCTGTCTCCCGCCTCATCTCACCCGTGGCCCCTCGAAGTGGGCTGCGGGCTGTTCGGTATGGGCTGCGGGCCCCAGGAGGAAGACGTCCTCCGCACCGTCGAGCACACCACCCGACGGGTCGTCGTCCCCCTTCCGCCGGACCGGGTCCCGGTCCGGCATCAGGATGTCGCGCACGACCATGACGCACAGGAAGAGCGTTCCCAGCAGGTGCACGCCGATGGCCCAGTGGTAGCCGTCCGTCGGCAGGCCCTTGTGGGCGTCGCCGCTGGTCGTGTACGCGAGGTACATCCAGATGCCCAGGAAGTAGGCCACCTCGCACGCCTGCCAGATCAGGAAGTCGCGCCACTTCGGCCGTGCCAGCGCGGCCAGCGGCACCAGCCACAGCACGTACTGCGGTGAGTAGACCTTGTTGGTGAGAATGAAGGCCGCGACGATCAGGAAGGCGAGCTGGGCGAACCGGGGACGCCGCGGGGCGGTCAGCGTGAGTGCCGCGATGCCGCCGCAGCACAGCAGCATCAGGAGCGTGGCGAGGGTGTTGACCGTCTCCGTGCTGGGCGGGTTGTCGGTGTTCTGGACCAGGATCAGCCAGAAGGAGCCGAAGTCGACGCCGCGTTCCTGGCTGAACGTGTAGAACTTCGACCATCCGTCGAAGGCGAACAGCATCACCGGCAGGTTCACCACGAGCCAGGCGACGACCGCGCCCCCCAGGGCCTTTCCGAACTCCCGCCATTTGCCCGCCCGCCAGCACAGCACGAGCAACGGGCCGAGGATCAGGAAGGGGTAGAGCTTCGCGGCCGTGGCCAGCCCCAGGAGAACACCGAAGGCCAGGGAACGCCCTCGTGACCACATCAGGATCGCGGCGGAGGTGAGAGCGACCGCCAGCAGGTCCCAGTTGACGGTCGCGGTCAGCGCGAAGGCGGGCGCGAGGGCGACCAGTAGGCCGTCCCAGGGGCGCCGGGTGTGCGTGCGGGTCACGCAGACGGCGATGACGGCCGCGCACACCATGAGCAGTCCGGCATTGACCATCCAGTACCACTGCTCCTGGTGCTGGATGGTGCCGCTGCCCGGTGTGAGCCAGGACGCGACTTCCATGAAGACACCGGTCAGCACCGGGTATTCGAGGTACTCCATGTCGCCGGGGAGCTTGTCGAAGTACGGCACGAGCCCGTCGACGAACCCACGCCCCTGGTAGAGGTGCGGGATGTCCGAGTAGCAGGCGTGCGTGTACTGGGAGCTGGCGCCGAAGAACCAGGCACCGTTGTAGCAGGGTGCCTTCTGGACCAGTCCGAGGGCGAACATGCCGATCGCCACGAGTGCGATCACCCGCACGGGCGTCCACCAGGACGTCCCGAGCAAGGCACGTCGGCCGAGAGGACCGCCGATCAGCTCGCTGCCGGCCGCGGCGACCGTGTCCTCCCTGGTCGGCCGCATCGGGTCCGGATCGTGCACGCTCGCTGGCGTCGATTCTGCACTGGGCATGGGCACATCCTGCCGTACGCACCTGGGAATACACCGGGGCCGCCGCACCTCGTGGATGCGGCGGCCCCGGTTTCACGTGAAACCTACGGGCGTTTCACGTGAAACGCCCATGACGGTCGTTCCGACGGCTAGCCGTTCTGGCCCCAGATCGTGTTCCCCTGGTTGTTACCGGTGCCGTTGCTGTCGCCGTCTCCCTCTGTCTCACTGCTCGTCGGGGACGGTGACTGACTTCCGTCCGGCCCGCCCTCGTCATTGCCGCCGTTGCCATCACCGCCGTCATTGCCGTTTTCGCAGTTCCAGTAGTCCCACCTGTCGCACGTCGAAGCCGACGCGGACGGTGAGGGGCTGGTCTCCGTCTTGCTGGGCGACGGGCTCGGTGACGGGCTCGTCTCCTCCGTCTCGGAGGCGGAAGGCGAGGGCGAGGGGGAGGGGCTGGGCGGCGGTGTGTCGTTGACGACCTCGCCGATGGGCTCCGGCTTCGGGAACTTCTCCGCCTTCGTGTCCTTCAGCGCGTCCTCCATGTAGTCCTTCCAGATCTCGGACGGGAACGACGCACCGTGGATCTTCTTCTGGCCGCCCGTTCCGTACATCTCGAGGAACTCCCGCTTCTTCACGGACTCGTCGTCCGGGTAGCGGAACATGCTGATCGCGGTCGACAGCTGCGGGGTGTAGCCGACGAACCAGGCGGACTTGTTGCCGTCCGTGGTACCGGTCTTGCCCGCCACCTCGCGGCCGGGCAGCTGGGCAGCGCTACCCGTGCCCTCCTCGACGACGGTCTTCAGAAGGTCCGTGACGTTGTCCGCGACCTGAGCCGTGAACACTCGCTCGGACTTGACCGTGTGCGTGTAGATCGTGCCGCTCTTGTTCGTCACCTTGGTCACGGAGTAGGGCTCGCTCTGCTTGCCACTGGCCGCGAAGGTGGCGTACGCGTCCGCCATACGGATGGCGCTCGGCGACGAGACGCCGATGGAGAACGACGGGTAGCCGGCGCCCGCCAGGCTGCCCTCGAGGAGGCCCGCGTCAATGGCGGCCTCCTTCACCTTGTCCAGACCGACATCCATGCCGAGCTGCACGAAGGCGGAGTTCGACGACTGACGCATCGCCTCACGAAGGTCGATCTTGTAGTCCGGCGGGTCGCCGAGCGATTCCTTGCCGTCATTCTCCTGCAGCCACTGCTCGCCGTCCTCGTTCTTCCAGATCGTCCCGTCGTATTCCTTGATCTTGAGGTCGTTCTTGCCGCTGTAGAGGCTCTTCGGGGAGACGACCGTGCGCTCTTCCTTGGCCTGCTCCGGACCGAGGTCGGGATCGCGCACGCCCCAGTTCATCGCCGCCGCGAGCACGAAGGGCTTGAACGTCGAACCGACCTGGGCACCGGTCACGTCGGCGTTGTTGGTGAAGTGCTTGGTCGCGTCCTGGCCGCCGTAAACGGCCTTGATGGCACCGGTCTCGGGATCCACCGACGCCCCGCCGAACTGGACGTGGGTGTCCTTGTCGGGGCGCTTCTTCGGATCGATGTTCTCCTTGTAGACCTTCTGCACCGCGGCCTCGAGGTCATCGACCTTCTTCTTCTCGAAGGTCGTGTGGATCGAGTAGCCGCCCCTCTCCAGCTGCTTGTCCGTGACCTTGCCGGTCTTGATCACGGAAGCCTTGGCGAGATCGACGAGGTAGCCGATCTGACCGCCCAGCTGCGAGTTCGACCGCGGGTTCTGCACGGCGGGGAGTTCACTGTGCTTGGCCCGCTCCTCCTGACTCAGGTGTCCGTACTCCACCATCTTGTTCAGGGTGTCCTGCATCTGCCGCTGGGCGCGCTCCTTGTTGGCCTCCGGAGTCGCGGCCGGGTCGATCGAGGTCGCGCCCGCCGGGTCGTAGTACGTGGCCCCCTTGAGCATCGCCGACAGGAAAGCGCACTGTCCCGCGTTCAGGTCGACGGCGTCCACGTTGAAGTACGCCCGCGCGGCGGCCTGGATCCCGTAGGCGCCGCGGCCGTAGTACGCGGAGTTGAGGTAGCCCTCGAGGATCTCGTCCTTCGACACCTCGGTGCCGACCTTCATCGAGACGAAGATCTCCTTGACCTTGCGGGAGATCGTCTGCGACTGGTCGTTGAGCATCGCGTTCTTCACGTACTGCTGGGTGATGGTGGAGCCACCCTGCGTGTCACCGCCCTTGGCCATGTTGAACACGGCGCGGGCGATGCCCTTGGGGTCGATGCCGCTGTCGGAGTAGAAGGTCTTGTTCTCCTGGGAGATGACGGCGTTGCGCATCTCCTTGGGAATCTGTGCGAGGTCGACGCTCTGACGGTTGCGCTCACCGCCCGTGGCGACCATCTGGCTGCCGTCGGCCCAGTAGTAGACGTTGTTCTGCGCCGTGGCGGTCTCGTCGACGACGGGTACCCCCACCATGGCGTAGGCGATGCCCGCGGCGGTCACCATGGTGCCGAAGAACGCGATGCACAGGCCGGAGACGAGCTTCCAGGACGGCACCCAGCGGTGCCACCCGTCCTTGTCACGGCGCGGGTAATCGATCATCCGCTTCTTGCCGGACGCGACCGCGCGGCCTCGTCCGGCCCCTGCCGGGCCGCCGGGAGCGGCTCGCCGGCCTCCGGGACCCTGCTCGGCCGCTCTGCGGCGGCCGCCTCCGCTGCGCTGTGCCGCGCGCCGGGCTTCGGCGCGACTCCCGTACGGACGCTCCTCGTCCTCCGGACCGTACGAGCCGGACGGAGACCCTGTGGCGCCTCGCGGTGCCGCACGGCGGCCGGAGGACAAGCCGGACTGGCCGCGTCGGGCCGCGGCACGTCCGCCTCCCTGCGGCTGCGGCGGTTTGCGACGGTGCTCGCTCATCGAACGACTACTCCTCGGGCAGGCGCACCTTTGCGCGCCTGGTAAAGGCGGCTGGTTTCCGGTCCCCCCGAAGTACGGATGCGGCCCCTTCCGCATTCACCCGTACCGCACCAGGGACAGGGACGTCCCCAGGCGTCACGCGGTTCCCGGTGGTCTGCATGGCGCACAGACTACGCACCGCCAAAACCCCCGAGACTCGAAGTTCACCTCAAATCAGGCAACTTGCTCAGGATGAAACCCGGATGTGATCCCGTTCACCAAGCCCCCTCTTGTCGCACGCGGAAGCTCGTTCTATCGTTCTGATGTATCGAGTCGATACATCAGCGCGGCATAAGGACGAGAGGAGGCGACGATGAGCCGGCGTTCCGGCATCCTCGAGTTCGCCGTACTCGGCCTGCTCCGCGAATCCCCGATGCACGGCTATGAGCTGCGCAAACGGCTCAACACGTCACTGGGTGTGTTCCGGGCGTTCAGCTACGGAACGCTCTACCCCTGCCTCAAGACGCTGGTCGCCAACGGCTGGTTGATCGAGGAACCGGGGAACGTCGGCGAGGCGGCCGCTTCCCTCACGGGACGCCGCGCCAAGATCGTCTACCGGTTGACGGCCGACGGTAAGGAACACTTCGAGCAACTCCTCTCACAGACGGGCCCGGACGCCTACGAGGACGAGACCTTCGCCGCTCGCTTCGCGTTCTTCGGGCAGACGTCGCGTGACGTACGCATGCGCGTGCTCGAGGGCCGGCGCAGCCGGCTGGAGGAGCGCCTGGAGAAGATGCGGGCCTCCCTGGCTCGCACCCGGGAGCGGCTCGACGACTACACGCTTGAGCTCCAGCGCCACGGAATGGAGTCCGTGGAGCGTGAAGTGCGCTGGCTGAACGAGCTCATCGAGAGCGAGCGGGCGGGGCGGGACCTGCGGGGTCCCGCCGCCGAGGGGACCGCTCAACAGGACACGACATCTGGAGCGACGGGCGGCCTGCCCCGGCCCGGGGACGACCCCCGGCCGGATACGCCCGGCGACACCGCCACGTGAGCGCCCAGTCAGGGCCTCACTCGTACACACAGGGAGCAACCGGAATGGGTTCGGTTCGCGTAGCCATCGTCGGTGTGGGCAACTGCGCCGCATCGCTGGTACAGGGCGTCGAGTACTACAAGGACGCCGACCCGGCGTCCAAGGTCCCGGGCCTGATGCACGTCCAGTTCGGCGACTACCACGTCAGTGACATCGAGTTCGTCGCCGCCTTCGACGTGGACGCCAAGAAGGTCGGCCTCGACCTCGCGGACGCCATCGGCGCCTCCGAGAACAACACCATCAAGATCTGCGACGTGCCGAACAGCGGCGTCCAGGTCCAGCGCGGCCACACGCTCGACGGTCTCGGCAAGTACTACCGCGAGACCATCGAGGAGTCCGACGAGGCCCCGGCCGACATCGTCCAGATCCTCAAGGACAAGCAGGTCGACGTCCTCGTCTGCTACCTGCCCGTCGGCTCCGACGACGCGGCGAAGTACTACGCCCAGTGCGCCATCGACGCCAAGGTCGCCTTCGTCAACGCCCTCCCGGTCTTCATCGCCGGCACCAAGGAGTGGGCGGACAAGTTCACCGAGGCGGGCGTCCCGATCGTCGGCGACGACATCAAGTCGCAGGTCGGCGCCACCATCACGCACCGCGTCATGGCGAAGCTGTTCGAGGACCGGGGCGTCGTCCTGGACCGCACGATGCAGCTGAACGTCGGCGGCAACATGGACTTCAAGAACATGCTCGAGCGCGAGCGCCTGGAGTCCAAGAAGATCTCCAAGACGCAGGCCGTCACCTCCCAGATCCCCGACCGGGACCTGGGCGCGGACAACGTCCACATCGGCCCGTCCGACTACGTGGCCTGGCTGGACGACCGCAAGTGGGCCTACGTCCGCCTGGAGGGCCGCGCGTTCGGTGACGTCCCGCTGAACCTGGAGTACAAGCTCGAGGTCTGGGACTCCCCGAACTCGGCCGGTGTCATCATCGACGCCCTGCGCGCGGCGAAGATCGCCAAGGACCGCGGCATCGGCGGCCCGATCCTGTCGGCGTCGAGCTACTTCATGAAGTCCCCGCCGGTCCAGTACTTCGACGACGAGGCCCGTCAGAACGTCGAGAAGTTCATCGCGGGTGAGGTCGAGCGCTGACAACCCCGGACTCCGGTCCGCCGAGGGTCCCTGGGTCGCGTGACCCGGGGACCCTTCCCGTATGTGAGGCTGTGCCCCATGGCCGTCGTCCGTGACCTGCGCGTCCTGCTGCGCCTCGAAGGGTTTCGGCGCCTGCTCGCCGTACGCCTGCTCTCCCAGGGCGCCGACGGCGTCTACCAGGTCGCGCTCGCCACCTACGTCGTCTTCTCACCGGAGAAACAGACCTCGGCCGCCGCGATCGCCTCCGCGATGGCGGTCCTGCTGCTCCCGTACTCCCTGGTCGGCCCCTTCGCCGGCGTCCTGCTGGACCGCTGGCGCCGCCGCCAGGTCTTCCTGTACGGCAACCTGCTGCGGGCCGTGCTGGCCTCGGTGACAGCCGTGCTGATCTTCGCCTCCGTCCCGGACTGGCTCTTCTACGTCTCGGCCCTCTGCGTCACCGCCGTCAACCGCTTCGTCCTCGCGGGTCTGTCCGCCGCACTGCCGCGCGTGGTCGACGCCGAGCGTCTGGTGATCGCCAACTCGCTCTCCCCGACCGCCGGCACCCTCGCCGCGACGGCGGGCGGCGGGCTCGCCTTCGTCGTACGCCTCGTGTTCGCGGACTCCGATGCCGCCGTGGTGCTGCTCGGGGCCGCCCTGTACCTGTGCGGGGCACTGGCCTCGCTGCGCATCGCCGTGGAACTGCTGGGCCCCGACCGCACGCTCGTGCCGCCCCGGCTGGCCTCCGCCCTCGCCGGCACCGCCCGCGACCTGGTGGCGGGAGTACGTCATCTCGCCGCACCCGCACGCCGGGAAGCGGCCTGGTCGCTCGCGGGCATGACGCTGATGCGGTTCTGCTACGGCGCCCTGCTGGTCATGCTGCTGATGTTGTGCCGGTACACCCTGACCTCGGACACGGACGAGGGGCTCGCCCTCCTCGGTCTGGCGCTGGGCGTCTCCGGCGCGGGGTTCTTCGCGGCCGCGGTGATCACCCCGTGGGCGGCGGGGCGGCTCGGGCCCGGCCGCTGGATGGCCGTGTGCGCCGCGGCCGCCACGGTGCTGGTGCCGGCGCTCGGTCTGCCGTTCGCCACCGTGCCGCTGCTCGCGGCCGCGTTCGTCCTGGGCCTGACGACGCAGGGAGCGAAGATCGCGACCGACACGGTCGTGCAGTCCTCGGTCGACGACGCGTTCCGTGGCCGGATCTTTTCCGTCTACGACGTGTTGTTCAACGTCGCCTTCGTCGGCGCCGCCGGGGTGGCCGCGCTGATGCTGCCGCCGGACGGCCGATCGGTGACGCTGATCGTGACAGTCGCCGCGATCTACGGAGCGGTTGCGGCGGCTATGGCCCGGTTTGACACTCAGTAAGTGTCACATCAGTGACACAGAGCCCCAACGGGCTACAGGGATGTCAGCGGAACCCGGTAGCTTACGTGCGTCTTATTCGCGTCATGCTCGCGACACGCACCTATGTTTCAGGGGGACCCCCAGTGACCACTCCACCGCCTCAGGGCAACCCGTACGCCCAGGGCCAGCCGCAGGCTCCGCAGCAGCCGCAGGGACAGAACCCGTACGCCCAGGGCCAGCCGGGGCTCCCGCAGCAGCCTGGCCAGCCCGGCTTCCCCCAGCAGGGTGCACCGTACGCCCCGGTCCCGCCGCAGCCGGCCCGCAAGCTGAGCTTCAAGACGATCAAGAACATCGTCATCGCCGTGATCGTCGTCGGCGTGGCCGTGGGTGGTTACCTCGCCAGCCGGGACGACGCCACCACCGCAGCGGTCGGCGACTGCATGCACCGCGGCAGCAGCAGCGACAGCGACCCGGACCTCGAGGTCGTCGACTGCGGTGACGCGAAGGCCCAGTACGAAGTGCTGGCCAAGATCGAGGGCTCCTACTCCGCCCTCACCGCCGAGAGCAAGTGCTCGGAAAAGGCCAAGGACTTCCAGTACTCGTACACCGAGAGCGGTAGCGGCAGCGACTTCCTGCTCTGCCTGAAGGACTACAAGAAGTAGGACAGAGGTCTCGGACGCGCAAGGGGCGGTGTTTCACGGGAAACACCGCCCCTTCGCATGCCCGAACCCTCACGCCTGGTCAGCGGGGGCCACGTTTCACGTGAAACATGACCCCGGTCCACGACTCACGCCTCCTGCTCGGCCCACCACTCCTTGAGCGCCGCCACGGCCGCGTCGTGCCCCATGGGCCCGTTCTCCAGGCGGAGCTCCATCAGGTACTTGTAGGCCTGACCGACGGCCGGCCCGGGGCGGACACCGAGGATCTCCATGATCTGGTTGCCGTCCAGGTCCGGACGGATCGCGTCCAGCTCCTCCTGCTCCTGCAGCTGCGCGATCCGCTCCTCCAGGCCGTCATACGCACGCGAGAGCGCCGAGGCCTTGCGCTTGTTGCGGGTCGTGCAATCCGAACGGGTCAGCTTGTGGAGCCGGTCGAGCAGCGGACCGGCGTCCCGGACATACCGGCGGACCGCCGAGTCCGTCCACTCACCCGTGCCGTAACCATGGAAACGCAGGTGCAGCTCGACCAGGCGGGAGACGTCCTTCACCAGGTCGTTGGAGTACTTGAGCGCCGTCATGCGCTTCTTCGTCATCTTCGCCCCGACCACTTCGTGGTGGTGGAACGAGACCCGGCCGTCCGTCTCGAAACGGCGTGTACGCGGCTTTCCGATGTCATGCAGCAGGGCGGCCAGGCGGAGGGTCAGGTCGGGGCCCTCGCTCTCCAGGTCCATCGCCTGCTCCAGGACGATGAGCGTGTGGTCGTAGACGTCCTTGTGCCGGTGGTGCTCGTCCCGCTCCAGGCGCAGCGCCGGCAGCTCCGGCAGGACCCGCTCGGCGATGCCGGTCTCCACCAGCAAGGACAGACCCTTGCGCGGGTGAGGGGAGAGAATCAGCTTGTTCAGCTCGTCCCTGACCCGCTCGGCCGAGACGATGTCGATGCGTCCGGCCATGTCCTTCATGGCCGCGACCACCTCGGGAGCCACCTCGAAGTCCAGCTGCGCGGCGAAGCGCGCGGCCCGCATCATCCGGAGCGGATCGTCCGAGAAGGACTCCTCGGGGGTGCCCGGAGTACGCAGCACACGCGCCGCGAGATCGTCGAGGCCGCCGTACGGATCGATGAACTTCTTCTCCGGAAGCGCGACCGCCATGGCGTTCACAGTGAAGTCCCGCCGGACGAGGTCTTCCTCGATGGAGTCTCCGTAGGACACCTCGGGCTTGCGCGAGGTGCGGTCGTACGCCTCCGACCGGTAGGTGGTCACCTCGATCTGCCAGCTCCGATCGGCGTCACCGACGCGGGCCTCCTTCTGCGCCCCCACCGTGCCGAACGCGATCCCGACCTCCCAGACGGCATCCGCCCAGGGCCGCATGATCCTCAGGACGTCCTGCGGGCGGGCGTCCGTCGTGAAGTCCAGGTCGTTGCCGAGCCGGCCGAGCATCGCGTCCCGGACCGAGCCGCCCACCAGGGCAAGAGAGAACCCGGCCTCCTGAAAGCGGCGGGCGAGGTCGTCGGCGACAGGGGCCACCCGCAGCGGTTCACTCACCGCGCGACGCTGCTCCTGGCTGGGGGCACTGGGGCTGAGTTCGTTGGCGTTCGGCACAACAGAACAGGGTACGTGGCCCGGGCGGACACCGGCGCCCCCGTTGATCGGAGTGATCACACACCGGATCCCCCACTTCCACGGCGCTACCTTTGTAGACGCACACACGGTGCGGCTCCGCACCGTGGCGGATCTTGTGGCGTACTCCGCGGCACTTCCCCTCGGCGCGCATCGTTACCATGCGTGGACGCACATTCCGACGACCACTGACGACGACGAGGGACGGGCGAGCGCGTGGCCGAGGCGGCAGACTTCCAGGGGACCAGTCCCTCACCTGCCCGCCGGTGGCTACGGCGCACCACGGCGCTGCTCGCCGGGACTCCACTGCTGGCCGGACTGGTCCAGCTGCCGGCCGCGGGCCCGGCACACGCCGACGGGCAGTCCGCCGCCAAGGCCGACGCCGATTCGGGCTCGGTGGCCGTCGCCGTCGACTCGCTCACCCCCTCCGCGCCCACGGACGGGGACACGGTGACCGTGTCCGGCACCGTGACGAACAACGGCAAGCAGACCGTCACCGACGCACACGTGGGCCTGCGTGTGGGACCCGAGGTCAACACCCGCTCGTCCCTCGACGCGATCGCGAAGGACAGTGACGATCTCCAGGGGTCCATCGCCCCGGAGATCGACGACAAGTACACCGAGAAGTTCGACAAGCTCACCCCCGGTGTCGCCGAGCACTTCAACATCTCCGTGCCGGTCGACGACCTGGACCTCGGCGGGGACGGCGTCTACGAATTCGCCGTCTCGCTCTCCGGTGAGACCTCCGCGCAGCCGTGGGAGCAGATCCTCGGCATCCAGCGGACCTTCCTGCCCTGGCAGCCCGACGGGGCCGACCCCAGGACGAAGACGACGGCTCTGTGGCCGCTCGTGTCGACCACCCACATGGCCGCCGAGACCGGACCGAACGACGAGCAGACGCCGGTCTTCCTCAACGACGACCTGGCCAAGGAGATCTCCCCCGGGGGCCGCCTGAACCAGATGGTGACGCTGGGCAAGGACCTCGACGTCACCTGGGTGGTCGACCCGGACCTGCTGGCCTCCGTCGACGCGATGACGGGCAGCTACAGCGTCCGGGACGGCGACAAGACCGTCGCGGGCACCCATCAGGCGGTCGCCAAACAGTGGCTTGCCGAGCTGCAGGACGCGGTGGCCGACGAGGAGGTCGTCGCCCTGCCCTACGCCGACCCGGACCTGGCCTCCCTGGCCCACAACGGCACGGACGTCACCGGCTCGCTGAACCAGCTGAAGAGCGCCACGGACGTCATCGACGACACGGTCGGGCCGATCCTCCACGTGAAGCCCAGCACCGACTTCGCCTGGCCCGTGGACGGCGCCGTCGACCGGTCGATCGTCAAGGTCGCCACCTCCGCGGGCGCCGACAAGGTGATCGCCCGCAGCGACAGCCTCAAGGAGACCAGCGGCCTGCCCTACACGCCTTCCGCGGCCCGCCCCATCGGGGGAGGCACGACGGCCGTCGTCGCGGACGCCCGGATGTCCAGGGCGTTCGAAGGGGACCTGACGAAGGCCTCCGCGTCCACGCTCGCGGTACAGCGGTTCCTCGCCCAGAGCCTCGCCCTGAACCTCCAGACCGGCACGCAGCGCAGCGTCGTCATCGCCCCGCAGCGCATGCCCTCCGGGAGCCAGGCACGCGCGATGGCCGAGGCGCTGCGGGCGCTGCAGGACGGCACCTGGTCCGAGACCCAGAAGCTGGCGGCGGCCGCGGCGGCCAAGCCGGACCCGGACGCCACCACGAAGGTGCCGGCGGCCTCCTCCTATCCCGCGGCGCTGCGCAGGAAGGAGCTGCCCCGGTCGGCGTTCCTGCAGATCGCCCGTACACAGGACACGCTCGACAACTTCAAGGTCGTCCTGTCGGACCCGTCCCGGGTGGCGACCCCCTTCGGACGCGCCCTGAACCGGGAGATGTCCGCGTCGTGGCGAGGCCGGGCCGACGAGGCGGAGTCCTACCGCACCGGCGTGAAGTCGTACCTCGACGGGCTGACCGGCCGGGTCAAACTCATCGAGAAGTCGGAGACGAAGCTCTCCGGTCGCAGCGCCACGATCCCCGTGACGGTGCAGAACAACCTGGTGCAGGACGTCGGCCCCCTGGTCCTGCGGCTCACCTCGACGAACCCGACGCGCCTCGAGATCGACGGCGCCGACTACGAAGAGCAGCCGATCTCGGTCTCCGGCGGCCACAGCCAGTCGGTGAAGTTCACCACGTCGGCCAACGCCAACGGCCGGGCGACGGTGATCGCCCAGCTGTACACGATGGACGGGCGGAAGTACGGCGAGCCCGTCACCTTCGACGTGAAGGTCACCGAGATCACCGCCACGGTGATGCTCGTCATCGGCGGCGGTGTCCTGCTGCTCGTCCTCGCCGGCTTCCGGATGTACACGCAGCGCAAGCGGGCCGCGGCCCGCGACGCCGAGAAGAACGAGACCGGCGAGGCGGAGGAGCCCGAGGACTCGAAGGTCTCCGAGGACTCCGAGGCCGGTCCGGAGAACCCGGAAGACCCCGGCGAACGTCCCCACAAGGAGTCCGAGGCACACCCTCGGGCAGGCGACCCGGAGCAGCCGAGTGACCCGACACCGGACACCGCAGCGGAAAGCGCCGACCCGTCCGGCACGGGTGAGAGAGTGGACCGTTGAGGATGTCGTGGCCGGTGGGCCCGGGACGATGAGGTGGGGTAACCATGAACGCGCCGTACGACGGTGACCGCGGTCAGGCCGTGGACGGCTCGGGTCACTCCGAGGGTCCGCCGCCCGACCCCGGCCAGACACCGCCGCAGCAGCCCGCGGACATGTATCTCCAGGATGCCTACGACCAGGATCCCTACCGGGCGCAGGACCTCTCCGCCCAGGACCCGGTCTCCGAGGCTCTCTACGACCGCGCCGCGCACCCACCGCCGCCGCCGGGCACGTACCCGCCGCAGCAGCCGCTGTACTCCCAGCCCTCCCAGTCGCCCTACGCCCCCGACCCGCGCGTCTGGGCCCAGACCCCGGCCCCCGAACCCGAGGGACCGACGCAGTACCTGCCGTACGGCGACGACCCGCGGACCACCCAGTTCGTCGGCGTGGACGACCTGGTCACCCAGGCCGGCGAGCAGCGCCACGAGCCCGACGCCTTCGCCCACCTGTTCCGCGACCAGCAGCAGGGCGGCGGCCACCCCGCCTACGACGACCAGGCCTCCGTCCCCGCCCCAGGGCAGTACGGCGGGACGCCGGGGCCGGGCCAGTACGGCGGGCACCAGGGCCCCGCCCCGTACGGACACGCTCCGGCGCACGGCCAGTACGGTGGGCACCAGGGCCCCGATCCCTACGGAAACGCTTCGGCGCACGGCCAGTACGGCGGCCCCGCTCCGACGCCCGGGCAGCACGCGGCGCCCGCACCGGGGCAGTACGCGGTGGCTCCCACTCCGGAAGCGGCCGAGGCACCTCTCCTGGAACCCGAGCCCGCTGCCCCGCCGGCCGCCCCCAAGAAGGGCGGACGCGCGGGAGGTCTGCTGAAGTCGAGCGCCGTGATGGCGGCGGGCACGATGGTGTCCCGGCTGACCGGGTTCATCCGGTCGGCACTGATCGTCTCGGCGCTGGGTGTCGGGCTGCTCGGCGACACCTTCCAGGTCGCCTACCAACTGCCGACGATGATCTACATCCTCACCGTCGGTGGCGGCCTCAACTCGGTCTTCGTACCGCAGCTCGTACGGGCCATGAAGGACGACGAGGACGGCGGCGAGGCCTACGCCAACCGCCTGCTGACCCTCGTCATGGTGGCGCTCGGCGCGCTCACCGTGATCACGCTCTTCGCCGCGCCACTCCTGATCCGGCTCCTGTCCAACCCCGTCGCCAGTGACCCGGCCGCGAACGAGGTCGGTATCACCTTCGTCCGCTACTTCCTGCCCTCGATCTTCTTCATGGGCCTCCACGTGGTGATGGGGCAGATCCTCAACGCCCGCGGCAGGTTCGGCGCGATGATGTGGACCCCGGTCCTGAACAACATCGTCATCATCGTGACACTCGGGATGTTCATCTGGGTCTACGGCACCGCGGAAAGCTCGGGGATGAAGGTCACGAGCATCCCGCCGGAGGGCGAGCGGCTGCTCGGCATCGGAGTGCTGCTCGGCCTCATCGTGCAGGCCCTGGCCATGCTCCCGTACCTGCGGGAGACGGGCTTCAAGCTTCGGCTTCGGTTCGACTGGAAGGGCCACGGACTCGGCAAGGCGATCACCCTCGCCAAGTGGACGGTCCTGTTCGTCCTCGCCAACCAGGCGGGCGCCATGATCGTCATCCAGCTCTCCACCGCCGCAGGCAAGGCGTCGCCCGTCGACGGCACCGGCTTCGCCGCCTACGCCAACGCCCAACTGATCTGGGGCCTGCCCCAGGCCATCATCACCGTCTCCCTGATGGCCGCCCTGCTGCCCCGCATCTCCCGCTCGGCATCCGAGAACGACGGCGGCGCGATCCGGGACGACATCTCCCAGGGCCTGCGCACTACAGCCGTCGCGATCGTTCCCGTCTCCTTCGGGTTCGTCTCTCTCGGCATCCCGATGTGCACGCTCATGTTCGGCTCGTCGGGTACCAGCGAAGCCACCAACATGGGCTACATGCTGATGGCCTTCGGCCTCGGCCTCATCCCGTACTCCGTGCAGTACGTCGTCCTGCGCGCCTTCTACGCCTACGAGGACACCCGGACGCCCTTCTACAACACCGTCATCGTGGCCGTGGTCAACGCCACTGCCTCGGCACTGTGTTACCTGCTGCTGCCCTCACGCTGGGCCGTCGTCGGCATGGCCGCGTCCTACGGGCTGGCCTACGTGATCGGTGTGGGCATCGCCTGGCGCAGGCTGCGCAAGCGGCTCGGCGGGGACCTCGACGGCGCCCGGGTCCTGCGGACCTACGCCCGGCTGTGCATCGCGTCCGTCCCGGCCGCCCTGATCAGCGGCGCGGCCTGCTACGCGATCAGCCGCGCGCTCGGCCAGGGCGTCCTCGGATCGTTCGCCGCGCTGCTGGCCGGCGGGGTGCTCCTGTTCGGCGTCTTCTTCATCGCCGCCCGCCGTATGCGCATCGAGGAAGTCAACTCACTGGTCGGCATGGTGCGCGGACGCCTGGGACGCTGAGACCGGGGGTAGGCGCACAACCATCGTCTGCCACTGTGTGTCGTGCATAGCGGCGGACTGTGGGCACAATTGGGTTCGGCGTCGGACCGCGCGCATCGAGAGCCGGTCGGCGCGCATTGATTGGGGAGGCAGGAACGACGGTGGCAGAACGGAGCACAGCTGCCGTCGACGTGGCAGACAACAGCGGCGACGAGCCGCTGACCGCCCAGGCGGACCAGTCCACGGCCGACGGGGTGGCCAACAACCGGGAGCGGGACACGGACAGCGACGAGGCACAGGGGAGCCCCACGAGCGAGGATTCCGGCAAGGCCTCGCCTCCCGAACTGCACAGCGGGCACAAGCTCGCCAGACGCTACCGCCTCGAGGAGTGCGTCACCCGTCTGGACGGCTTCAGCAGCTGGCGGGCCGTGGACGAGAAGCTCCGCCGCGCCGTCGGGGTCCACATCCTCCCCTCGGACCACGCCCGAGCCCGCTCCGTGCTGGCAGCGGCACGCTCCTCCGCACTGCTCGGCGATCCCCGCTTCGTCCAGGTCCTCGACGCCGTCGAGGACAACGACATCGTCTACGTCGTGCACGAGTGGCTCCCCGACGCCACCGAGCTGACCGCGCTGCTCGCCTCCGGCCCGCTGGAGGTGTACGACGCCTACCAGATGGTCAGTCAGATCGCCTCCGCCATGGCGGCAGCGCATCGCGAGGGCCTCGCCCACCTGCGCCTGAGCCCCACCGCCGTGCTGCGCACGTCGACGGGCCAGTGGAGGATCCGTGGACTCGCCGTCAACGCCGCGCTCCGCGGCATTGGTTCCGACACTCCTCAGCGCGCCGACACCGAGGCCATCGGTGCCCTGCTGTACGCCACTCTCACCCAGCGCTGGCCGTACGAGAGCGACGCCCACGGCCTGGCCGGCCTGCCCAAGGACATCGGGCTGATCCCACCGGACCAGGTGCGCGCGGGCGTCCACCGCGGCCTGTCCGAGCTCGCCATGCGGGCGCTCGCCAACGACGGCGCCACCGCCTCGCGCCACGAGTCCCCGTGCACCACGCCGGAGGAACTGGTGAAGGCCATCGGCGAGATGCCCCGCATCCGCCCGCCGGAGCCTTCCTACACGGCCCCGCCCGCCTACCAGCGCACGGCCTACCAACAGGGCGCCTACGGCCGTCCCACGCCGCGCCCCGGTGCCACCCAGCCGGTGCCGACCCCGCCGCCCCCGCTGCAGAGCCGTACCGGCAAGGCGCTCAAGTGGGGCGTCTCCGCTCTGCTGATCGCCGCGCTCGGCCTGGGCAGCTGGCAGCTCGCGGACGCCATCATGGAACGGGGCGGCAAGGCGGACGACCAGAACCAGACGCAGACGACTGACGGCAACGACAAGAACGACGAGCAGCCCAGGCCCGTCAAGCCGATCAGCGTCCAGGACTCCCAGGAGTACGTCGCCGAGGGCAGCGCCCAGGCACCCGGGGACGTGGCCAAGACCTACGACGGCGACCCTTCCACCTACTGGCGTACGAACAGGTACGTCGACGGGCCGACGCTCGCGCCGTACAAGCCGGGCGTCGGCATCGTCTACGACCTCGGCTCGTCCCAGGAACTCTCGACAGCGTCGATAGGTCTCCGATACGCGGGTGATCACACGACGGTGCACCTCTACGCCACCGACTCCCTGTCGCCCTCGACCGGTATCGACGGGATGAAGGAGATCGCGACCGCCACCACCAGTGGCACCTCGCTCACGGTGAAAGCGTCGAAGCCACCCAAGACCCGGTACGTCCTGCTGTGGATCACCGCCGTACCGAGTGCTCCCGCCGACGGTTACAGCGGAGCCGGGTACAAGCAGGCAGTCACCGACGTGACGTTCAAGGGCTGAGAGCCCGCCGGGGAAGAGGGGGAGGAGGCCCATGGCGGGTGACAGCGCATACAGCGGCATCAGCGATCAGGACCTCCTCGCCCGGCACGTCGAGGGCGACCCCGAAGCCTTCGGCGAACTCGTACGCCGTCACCGCGACCGGCTCTGGGCCGTGGCCCTTCGGACGCTGGGGGACCGCGAGGAGGCCGCTGACGCCGTTCAGGACGCGCTCGTCTCCGCCTACCGGGCCGCCCACACCTTCCGCGGGCAGGCAGCCGTCACTACATGGCTGCACCGCATCACGGTGAACGCCTGCCTGGACCGCGCCCGCAAGGCCGCCTCCCGGAAGACCGCTCCCGTCGACGACACCGAGCGCCTGGAGCAGCTCCTGGAGCCGCACGAGTCGGCCTCGGCCCCTGCCGAGCGCAACGACCTGCATCGTCAGCTACTGGAGGCCCTGGGCACCCTGCCGACCGATCAGCGGGCTGCTCTAGTCCTGGTGGACATGCAGGGCTATCCCGTCGCGGAGGCCGCCCGCATCCTCGATGTACCGACCGGCACGATCAAGAGCAGGTGCGCCCGTGGCAGAGCCAGACTCCTGCCGTTGCTCACCCACCTGCGCCCGGAGGGCAGCGGCGAGAACGGGAAGCCGGACGCGGAACGGAACCGGACGCAGGGGGCATCCGTCCCACCCGCAGCGGGACCGCATCGTGCGGGACCGTCGGATGCGGGGCCGAGCGATTCAGCCGCAGTGAAGGGCGGAGGTGGACGAGCGTGACGTCGTCGACGACAGACATGACCGGGCACCCTGACGTCGCGGAAATCTCCGACCTCGCCGAAGGCCTGCTCCCGCCCTCACGGACCACGGATCTACGGCGGCACCTGGAGACCTGCGAGCTCTGCGCGGACGTCTACGCGTCACTGGAGGAGATCCAGGGACTGCTCGGCACGCTGCCGGGACCGACGCGGATGCCCGACGACGTGGCCGCCCGGATCGACGCCGCCCTGGCGGCCGAGTCCCTGCCGAGGGCCAAGACGCCGGACATCTCGAAGCCCGCGCCTGTCACTGCGGTGCCCGCCGCCGACGCGACTGACGACGCGCGTGTTTCACGTGAAACATCGGGATCGGCGGGCCGGCCCGCCGGGCATGCCCGCTCTTCGTCCACCGGCCCGGGCCGCAAGGATCACAGGCGAAGCGGGCGACGCAGGATCGCTGTCCTCGGCACCGTGGCCGCCGCTGCCGCCCTCGGACTCGGCACCGTGATCGTCACCTCCCTCACCGGGGGCAACCCGGCCGACGACACCACTCACGGACAGCAGACCGCGCTCGCGGACACCTTCTCCGAGGGAGAGCTGAAGCAACAGGTCACCGATCTCATCGCCACGGAGCAGGACGCTCAGAACGGGCCGCGTACACCGCGCAGCTTCGGCATGGAGTCCGAAACCGGTGGTGACAACCGCGTCTTCAAACAGCCGACGGTTCCTGAGTGCGTCCAGAAGGGCATCGGCCGCGACGACGCGGCGCTCGCCACGAAGGAAGGCGTCTACAAGGGCAAGGAAGCCCTACTCGTCGTACTGCCCGACGCCTCCAACGACAGCCGTGTCACCGCGTACATCGTCGAGTCGACGTGTGTGGAACAGCCTGCTGTCAGCAAGGCCGAGATCCTTCTCAAGAACTCCTACGCGCGTTCCTGAGCACGGAGACCCACTCCTCTTCCCCTATGCCCGGACCTTCGGCTCCGTGTGCCCGGGCACAGCGGGAATGCGCGCCCCGTAGGATCCGTTGGGTGGGGTGAGAGCTCCGACAGAAGCTCCACCCGGCCCTGAAGACGCAGTCCAGAGACGAGGAATGAAGCCGTGAGCGACGTCCGAAACGTGATCATCATCGGCTCCGGGCCCGCCGGCTACACGGCGGCGCTCTACACCGCGCGCGCGTCGCTGAAGCCGCTGGTGTTCGAGGGCGCCGTCACCGCGGGTGGTGCGCTGATGAACACCACCGAGGTGGAGAACTTCCCGGGCTTCCAGGACGGCATCATGGGCCCCGAGCTCATGGACAACATGCGGGCCCAGGCGGAGCGCTTCGGCGCCGAGCTGATCCCGGACGATGTCGTCGCCGTCGACCTGACCGGTGAGATCAAGACCGTCACCGACACCGCGGGTACGGTCCACCGAGCCAAGGCCGTCATCATCACCACCGGTTCCCAGCACCGCAAGCTCGGCCTGCCGAACGAGGACGCCCTCTCCGGCCGCGGCGTCTCCTGGTGCGCCACCTGCGACGGCTTCTTCTTCAAGGACCAGGACATCGCCGTGATCGGCGGCGGTGACACCGCGATGGAGGAGGCCACGTTCCTCTCCCGCTTCGCCAAGTCCGTGACGATCGTCCACCGCCGCGACACCCTGCGCGCCTCCAAGGCGATGCAGGAGCGCGCCTTCGGCGACCCCAAGATCTCGTTCGTCTGGGACAGCGAGGTCGCCGAGGTCCAGGGTGACCAGAAGCTGTCGGGCCTGAAGCTGCGCAACGTCAAGACCGGAGAGCTCTCCGACCTGGCGGTGACCGGCCTCTTCATCGCGATCGGCCATGACCCGCGCACCGAGCTCTTCAAGGGCCAGCTCGACCTGGACCCGGAGGGCTACCTGAAGGTCGAAGCCCCGTCGACCCACACCAACGTGACCGGTGTCTTCGGCGCCGGTGACGTGGTCGACCACACGTACCGCCAGGCGATCACCGCCGCCGGCACCGGCTGCTCCGCCGCGCTCGACGCCGAGCGCTTCCTCGCCGCGCTCACCGACGAGGACAAGGCCGAGCCCGAGAAGACCACTGTCTGACCCCCGTTCGCCCCACGCACCAACCACTTAAGGAGCCCGCCGTGGCCGGCACCCTGAAGCATGTGACCGACGACTCCTTCGAGCAGGACGTCCTCAAGAACGACAAGCCCGTCCTGGTGGACTTCTGGGCCGCCTGGTGCGGTCCGTGCCGCCAGATCGCGCCGTCCCTCGAGGCCATCGCCGCCGAGTACGGCGACAAGATCGAGATCGTCAAGCTGAACATCGACGAGAACCCGGGTACGGCCGCCAAGTACGGCGTCATGTCCATCCCGACCCTGAACGTCTACCAGGGTGGCGAGGTCGCCAAGACCATCGTCGGTGCCAAGCCGAAGGCCGCGATCGTTCGCGACCTCGAGGACTTCATCGCCGACTGACGTTTCGCGTGAAACACGAATGGGCCGACCCGGACGGGTCGGCCCATTCGCTTTTCACCGGACCTCCTGCGCACCGGCGCGCTGCTACAGCGGTCGCAGCGCCGGTTCCTTCTGGACGGCCCCGAGCAAGCGGTCCAGCGCCATCTCCACGTCTTCCTTCCAGGACAGCGTCGAGCGAAGATCCAGCCGCAGCCGCGGATGGCTGGGATGAGGGCGGACCGTCTTGAAGCCCACTGCCAGCAGGTGCTCTGCCGGCAGTACACAGGCGGGCTCCTTCCAGCGGGCGTCACCGAACGCCTCGATCGCCTTGAAGCCCCGGCGCAAAAGATCCTTGGCTACCGTCTGGACCATCACCCGGCCCAGCCCCTGCCCCTGGTAGCCCGGCACCACGAAGGCGGTCATCAACTGCACCGCATCGGGCGAGACAGGACTGGTGGGAAACGCCGCCGAGCGCGGTACATACGCGGGAGGCGCGTAGAGGACAAAGCCCACCGGCACCTCATCGACGTAGACCACCCGGCCGCATGATCCCCAGTCCAGGAGGACGGCGGAAATCCAGGACTCCTTCTCCAGGGCCGATGTGCCCGCCTTTACCGCGGCTTCGCCGCTGACGGGATCCAGCTCCCAGAAGACGCACGAGCGACAGCGCTGGGGAAGGTCCTGAAGGTTGTCCAGCGTGAGCGGTACGAGCCGGCGCCCCATGAAGGCTGTTCCTCGCTTCCTTCGCCCGCCGCGTCGCGGGCGGCTGTCAAAGCGCTCCGTTCCCTGAGCAGGCTGCCGATGAACCCACCGACCGCGCCCAGCCCCAAGCCCGCGCTCACCAGTCCGGTACGGCTCATCATTCGCATGGCCCCTGCCTTCCTCTCGTCCCAGAGGTACTGCCAGGTGACTGCGCCATCCCGATCGCATCGTATCCACGATGTGGTGACCCCGACACCGACGCAAAGCAAAGGGCGGGCCGTGTTCCGGTACGCACCGGACACGACCCGCCCTGTCAGCAGCTGGAGCAACGCCCGTGATCCACCTGCCCGAGCCTCAGGAGTCGAGCTCCTCGGCCTCACCGTCCAAGAGGCCCTTCTGCAGCACGGGCCCTTCACCGGGAGCGAGGCTTCCCAGGATCCGCTCAAGGTCCTCCATGGAAGCGAACTCCACGGTGATCTTGCCCTTCTTCTGCCCCAGATCGACCTTCACCCGTGTCTCGAAGCGGTCCGAGAGCCGCGTCGCCAAGTCCGAGAGCGCCGGCGAGACCAGGGCACCGGCTCGTGGGCCCTTGCCCCGCTGCGTCTTCTGCGGCCGGGAACCCATCAGGGTCACGATCTCCTCGACCGATCGCACCGAAAGCCCCTCGGCCACGATCCGGTGAGCCAGCCGGTCCTGCTCCTCAGAGTCCTCCACGGAGAGCAGTGCCCGCGCGTGCCCGGCGGAGAGCACCCCGGCGGCCACCCGGTTCTGAACCTTCGGAGACAGCTTCAGCAGACGCAGCGTGTTGGAGACCTGAGGCCGGGAGCGCCCGATGCGGTCCGCCAGCTGGTCGTGTGTGCAGCTGAAATCCTTCAGCAGCTGGTCGTAGGCGAAAGCCTCCTCCAGCGGGTTCAGCTGGGCCCGGTGCAGGTTCTCCAGCAACGCGTCCAGAAGGAGCTTCTCGTCCTCCGTGGCCCGCACGATCGCGGGGATGGCATCCATCTCCAGCTCTCGGCAAGCCCGGAAACGACGCTCACCCATGATGAGCTCGTAGCGTCCGGGGCCCGTCTGCCGGACGACGACCGGCTGGAGGAGACCCACCTCCCTGATGGAGGTGACGAGCTCAGCCAGCGCGTCATCGTCGAAGTCCTTGCGCGGCTGCTTCGGGTTCGGCGTGATGGCGTCGAGCGGGACCTCCGCGAAGTGCGCCCCCACAGGCGACCTGAGCGTGTCCACACCACTCGATACCGCACTGGTCGCCGCCGACTCCTCCGTTTCACGTGGAACCGGAGGCAGCGTGGCCACCTTCGCCGCGGCCACCCCGCGGTCGTTCGGCAGCAGCGGCCTCGGACCCGGGGAGGCGGAAGCCGCGTTCCCCAATGCCGCCGAGGCCACCGACTTCTCCGTCGGAGCGTTGGGGATCAGTGCGCCCAGACCACGGCCCAGCCCCCTCCGTCGCTCACTCACTGGATCCCCTCCACCATGTTCGGGTCATTCTGTGCGCCGAGGTGGGCGTGCGTCGCGTCGTAGCTGACGCCCACGCCCCTCAACGCGATCTCGCGTGCCGCCTCCAGATAGGAGAGAGCACCACTCGATCCTGGATCGTAGGTCAGAACGGTCTGCCCGTAACTCGGGGCCTCGGAGATACGGACCGAACGCGGAATGCTCGTCCGCAGCACCTCGTCACCGAAGTGACTGCGCACCTCGTCCGCGACCTGCGACGCGAGCCGCGTCCGGCCGTCGTACATGGTGAGCAGGATCGTCGACACATGCAGCGTGGGGTTGAGATGCCCCCGCACCAGATCGACGTTCCGCAGGAGCTGCCCCAGCCCTTCCAGCGCGTAGTACTCGCACTGGATCGGGATCAGCACCTCCTGGCCCGCGACGAGCGCGTTGACCGTGAGCAGGCCGAGGGAGGGCGGGCAGTCGATGAGGATGTAGTCCAGCGGCTGCTCGTACGCCTGGATCGCCCGCTCGAGCCGGCTCTCGCGGGCCACCAGAGAGACCAGCTCGATCTCGGCACCAGCGAGATCGATCGTGGCGGGTGCACAGAAGAGGCCCTCGACGTCAGGGACCGGCTGGACCACCTCTGAGAGCGGCCTGCTCTCGACCAGCACGTCATAGATGGATGGGACATCGGCGTGGTGGTCGATACCCAGCGCGGTGGAGGCATTGCCCTGCGGGTCGAGGTCGACGACCAGGACCCGGGCACCGTGCAGGGCGAGCGACGCGGCAAGGTTGACGGTCGTCGTCGTCTTGCCCACACCGCCCTTCTGGTTGGCGACCACCATGACCCTGGTCTGCTCGGGCCGCGGCAGTCCCTCACCGGCGCGGCCCAGCGCATCCACCGCCAGTTGGGCAGCACGACCGATCGGAGTGTCGTCCATCGGAGGCGGTGTTTCACGTGAAACATCCGCCCCCATCGACTCGGTACGGGGACCGGGGACCGGATCGGTCATCGGTCCCGCGATATTGGCGTCGGACCGCAAGGATTCACTCTCCTCGACTTCAGGCTCGCAATGAACAGAGCCTCCCATGCCTTCGGGGTCATGAACCAGTGAGGCCTGGCGTTCTGTGGAGAAATCCACCTCTGTGGACAACTCCATGCCCTCCCCGAGCGACCCGAGAGGCTTTCGGTCACGAGGGTCGGCCGCAGCGCGGCCGCGACTGATGATGCCGTGCAGCAGTGAGCGACGTTTCACGTGAAACACGATGCACAGCAGCCGAAGCCGAACTACCGCGACACTCCGGCATACGTAGCTTTGGCAGCTTGTGTGGAGTACTGCCGGTACTGCCGACCATCACGACGGATCGGCACCGGGACAGATCGACACCGCCCACCCCACAGCGGCCACCTGGGCCACTAACCGCGACGCCGACGTGCCCGCCCCGTCCGGGCAGCCTTGGCCCGCTTGGCGGCAAAGCGCACACCCCCCGGGCTCTCTCCGACCTCAACCCGCACCACAGTGGACATCGGGTCCACGACCCCCTCACCCACATGCAGGATGGATGTCTCCACCGCACCCAGCTTGCTCAGCGCCGTAGCCGAGGCCTTCAGCTCCTCCTCGGCCGTGTCTCCCTTGAGAGCGAGCATCTCGCCGTACGGGCGCAGCAGCGGAACCCCCCATGTGGCCAGCCGATCCAACGGAGCAACGGCACGCGCTGTCACCACATGCACCGGCGGCATCTTGCCCATGACCTCCTCGGCCCGGCCACGCACGACAGTGACATGGTCCAGGCCCAGCATCTCCACGACCTCGGTCAGGAAGTTCGTGCGCCGCAGCAGCGGCTCCAAGAGCGTGATCTTGAGGTCCTCCCGGACGAGGGCAAGCGGGATCCCCGGCAGGCCGGCGCCCGAGCCGACGTCGCACACCATCACTCCCTCGGGCACGACCTCCGAGAGCACCGCACAGTTCAGCAGATGCCGCTCCCACAGGCGGGGCACCTCACGCGGACCGATCAGACCGCGCTTCACCCCCGCCTCAGCGAGCAGCTCCGCGTAGCGGACCGCGTCCGCGTACCGATCACCGAACACTTCACGCGCCTGCTCGGGCACAGGGGGAAGCTCCGCTGCCTCCGTCACGGGGGACCGTCCTTCCGTACGGCACCGGCGCACCAGTCGCCGCTACCAGAACCACCAGAACTATCAGGCTGACAAAATTCGGCCCCGTCTGCGCAACAGACGGGGCCGGAGAACGTGAGAACCGATCAGGCGGGAAGCACGACGACGAAGCGCTCCGGCTCCTCGCCCTCGGACTCGCTGCGCAGACCCGCGGCCTTGACCGCGTCGTGCACGACCTTGCGCTCGAACGGGGTCATCGGCTTCAGCCGCGAGGGCTCGCCGCTGCTCCTGACCTCGGCCGCGGCCTTGGCGCCCAGCTCGGAGAGCTCGGCGCGCTTCCTGGCCCGGTAGCCCGCGATGTCGAGCATCAGCCGACTGCGGTCCCCGGTCTCCCGGTGCACGGCAAGGCGCGTGAGCTCCTGCAGTGCCTCCAGCACCTCGCCGTCCCGGCCGACCAGCTTCTCCAGGTCACGGCCGTCCGAGTCGCTGATGATCGAGACAGAGGCACGGTCGGCCTCGACGTCCATGTCGATGTCGCCGTCGAGGTCGGCGATGTCGAGCAGACCCTCCAGGTAGTCCGCGGCGATCTCGCCCTCGTTCTCGAGGCGAGTCAGGGTGTCTGCACCCTCGGCAGCGGCGGAGGTGGTGCCTTCCGTCACGGGATGGGCTCCTTCTTACTTCTTCGACGGGGACTTGGGCCGCTGCGGGCCCTTGCGCTGTCCGGACTGTGCCTTGCTACGGCCACCGCCGCCGGACTTCTGAGCCGGCTTCTTGGCGCCGGCCGCAGGCTTGGTGTCCTGCTTGCCGTCCTGCGGCTCGTCCGACTTGGTCAGCGAGGTCTTCGGCTCGGACTCGCCGGCCACCTTGGTGGTCTGACGCTGGGACTTGCTCTGCCGCTTGGGCTGCTGCCGCTTCGGCGTCGCGGGGGTGGCCACGGTCGCCCCGTCCTCGGTCTGGGCGGCGACAGCGGCGTCGTTCTTCACCACGGTGCCGTCGGCCTGGGCCGCCATGCCCGCCTTGTTCAGACCGTTGACGAACTTCCGCTCGAACTCGTTGCGGTCCCGGCCCTTGGCGACGATGGCCTTCACGATGGCCTTCTCACCACGACCACGCGTCTTGCCGTGCTGGGTGACGCTCTTGTGCAGGCGCTCCAGGTAGGCGGCCTGCGCCTTGGATCCCGGCGTCGGGTTGTTGCGGATGACGTACATCTGCTGGCCCATGGTCCACACGTTGGTGGTCAGCCAGTAGACGAGGACACCGACGGGGAAGTTGATGCCGAAGATGGCGAACATGACCGGGAAGACGTACATCAGCATCTTCTGCTGCTGCATGAACGGCGTCTTCACCGTCGTGTCGACGTTCTTGGTCATCAGCTGGCGCTGGGTGAAGAACTGCGACGCCGACATCAACACGATCATGATCGCGGTGACGACCCGGACGTCCGTCAGCGAGGACCCGAGCGCCTCCACCTTGGAGGCGCTGTCCATGAACTTCGAGGCCAGCGGCGCACCGAAGATGTGAGCCTTCTGCGCACTCGCCAGGAGGCTCTTGTCGATCACGCCGATGGTGTCGTTCGACGCGATGGCGTTGAGCACGTGGTACAGGGCGAAGAAGAACGGAGACTGCGCCAGGATGGGAAGGCACGAGGAGAGCGGGTTGGTACCCGTCTCCTTGTACAGCTTCATCATCTCTTCGGACTGGCGCTGCTTGTCGTTCTTGTAGCGCTCCTGGATCTTCTTCATCTCCGGCTGGAGCGTCTGCATCCCGCGCGTCGCCTTGATCTGCTTCACGAAGAGCGGGATCAGGCAGATACGGATGAGAATCACCAGGGACACGATGGACAGGCCCCAGGCCCATCCGGTGTCAGGGCCGAAAATGGCGCCGTACACGCTGTGGAACTGGACGATGACCCAGGAGACAGGTGTCGTGATGAAGCTGAAGAGGCTGGCAATCGTGTCCACTAATCATGCTCCTTGGGCATGGGGCTGGGTCTCTGCGGCCGGGCTCGAAGGACTGGACGGACTCGTCGGAGAAGTCCGTCCCTCGGTGGCCGGTTCGGCGGCGGAGGGCCCGCCCTTGCGTGCACGCCAGGCGCCACGCAGCATTTCGTGCCACCGCGGACGCTTACGCGGCGGAACATGGTCCACGCCGCCCAGCGACCACGGATTGCACCGCAGGATGCGCCAAGCGGTGAGCGCCGTGCCCTTGATGGCACCGTGCCGGTCGATGGCCGTGTAGCCGTAGTGGGAACACGACGGGTAGTACTTGCACACGGGCCCCAGCAGCGGACTGATCGTCCACTGGTACAGCTTGATCAGAGCCAGCAGCGGGTACTTCATCGCGCGCCCCCTCCCAGCAGCCGCTGCAGGGCGGCATCCAGGTCTCGGGCCAGCTGTGCATGGTCTGCGTCACCCGCACCGGGCAGCGCTCGTACGACTACCAGGCTACCGGGGGGAAACAGGGCGATCCGGTCGCGCATCAGATGGCGAAGCCTGCGCTTCACCTTGTTGCGCACCACCGCACCTCCCACAGCTTTGCTCACGACGAAACCCGCACGTGTCGGGGGAGCGCTCTCCCCAGGCGCGTGCGGGTCCGTGGCACCGCTTCGAAGGTGGACGACGAGGGCCGGGCGGCCGGCCCGGCGACCTCGTCGAACCGCGGTCGCGAAGTCCTCGCGCCGCCTCAGCCGGTTCTCGGTGGGCAGCACGATGTCATGACCTGACCGGGATCAGGCGGACAGACGGCTGCGACCCTTGCTGCGGCGCGTCGCCAGAATCGCGCGGCCGGCACGGGTACGCATACGCAGCCGGAAACCGTGGGTCTTCGCACGGCGACGGTTGTTCGGCTGGAAGGTGCGCTTGCTCACTCGGGGGCTCCAGAAAGAATCGGGGTTGGCGGGGTGCCGTCCTGGCTGTCACCGTGCGCCCACGAGTAGCTCGCGTTACGCCCGTGTGCACCGCTTTTCAATCACCTTGGACGTGATCTGTGCCCATCGGAGGCAGGCGGCAGCAGCCATCGACAACTCGACCTGGTTACGGTACGTGAGACTGCGCCATTCGGTCAAACCAGTGGTGACCGGGAGACGCTTGTCCACAGGCTGGGGACAACAACTTGAACCCTACCCGCCGCGCTGACTACCGTGACTGGACTCCGATTCGTTCCCTTATCCCTGCCCCACCCGAGTTTCATCCCGACCCGTCCCCGAATCACACGTTCGAGGGACTCGTGAGAGAGCGTGCCCTGTGGCTGACGTACCTGCCGATCTTGCCGCAGTGTGGCCACGCGTACTGGAGCAACTCCTCGGGGAGGGCCGCGGGCAGGGTGTCGAGTCGAAGGACGAGCACTGGATCCGGCGCTGCCAGCCCCTTGCGCTGGTCGCCGACACCGCCCTGCTCGCCGTACCGAACGAATTCGCGAAAGGCGTACTGGAGGGCCGTCTCGCCCCCATCGTCAGCGAGACCCTGAGCCGCGAATGCGGCCGTCCCATCCGCATCGCGATCACCGTCGACGACACCGCGGGCGAACCCGCCGGCCCCACCCCGCCGGCGGCACCCGCCGGCCCCCCGCACCGCTATGAGGAGCCCGAGCTCCCCGCCCCCGGCCAGGGCCGCGACGAGTACGAGGGATACGACGGGTACGGCCGCCACCGCGCCGACCAGCTCCCCACCGCCCGCCCCGCCTACCCGCAGGAATACCAGCGCCCCGAGCCCGGCCCCTGGCCCCGCCCCGCGCAGCAGGACGACTACGGCTGGCAACAGCAGCGCCTCGGCTTCCCGGAGCGGGACCCCTACGCGTCACCACCGCAGGAGTCCTACGGCCAGGAGCCGTACCCCAAGGGCACCCGTCAGCAGGACTCGTACCCGCAGGACACGTACCAGCAGGGCTACCGTCCGCAGCCTCCGGACCGCCCTTCGTACGACTCCCAGCGCGGCGACTCCCGCGGCGACTCACAGCGCGGCGACTACGACCAGCCGCGCGGCGACTACGACCAGCGCGGCCCCCGCCGGGACCTGCCCGAACCGCCGTCCGGCTCCGGACACGTCCACCGCGGCGGCCCCGTCGGACCCGGCCCCGCCACCGGCGCCCCCGGCCCGCTGGCCGCGCAGCCCGCGCCGGCGGCCGGCCCCGGCGAGCCGACCGCACGGCTGAACCCGAAGTACCTCTTCGACACCTTCGTCATCGGCGCCTCCAACCGCTTCGCCCACGCCGCGGCCGTCGCCGTCGCCGAAGCACCCGCCAAGGCGTACAACCCACTCTTCATCTACGGGGAGTCGGGACTCGGCAAGACCCACCTCCTGCACGCCATCGGGCACTACGCCCGCAGCCTCTACCCCGGCACGCGCGTGCGCTACGTGAGCTCCGAGGAGTTCACCAACGAGTTCATCAACTCGATCCGCGACGGCAAGGGCGACAGCTTCCGCAAGCGCTATCGCGAGATGGACATCCTGCTCGTCGACGACATCCAGTTCCTCGCGGACAAGGAGTCGACGCAGGAGGAGTTCTTCCACACCTTCAACACCCTCCACAACGCCAACAAGCAGATCGTCCTCTCCTCCGACCGGCCGCCCAAGCAGCTGGTCACACTGGAGGACCGGCTGCGGAACCGTTTCGAGTGGGGTCTGATCACCGACGTCCAGCCCCCCGAGCTGGAGACGCGCATCGCGATCCTGCGCAAGAAGGCGGTCCAGGAGCAGCTCAACGCCCCGCCGGAGGTACTGGAGTTCATCGCCTCGCGGATCTCGCGCAACATCCGCGAACTGGAGGGGGCGCTGATCCGGGTCACCGCGTTCGCGTCGCTCAACCGGCAGCCGGTCGACCTGGGCCTGACCGAGATCGTCCTGAAGGACCTGATCCCCGGCGGTGAGGACTCGGCCCCCGAGATCACGTCCACGGCCATCATGGGCGCCACCGCCGACTACTTCGGCCTCACCGTCGAGGACCTGTGCGGCACCTCGCGCGGGCGAGCTCTGGTGACGGCCCGGCAGATCGCCATGTATCTCTGCCGCGAGCTGACGGACCTCTCACTGCCGAAGATCGGCGCGCTGTTCGGCGGCCGGGACCACACCACGGTGATGCACGCCGACCGCAAGATCCGCAATCTGATGGCCGAGCGGCGCTCCATCTACAACCAGGTGACCGAGCTGACCAACCGCATCAAGAACGGCTGACGGCCGCCGCCACAGCCGGGCACATCCACCGGCACATCCACCGGCACAGCCGCCGGCACGGCCCTCGAGGCGCCTCGGACACCTCCGGGGCGCCTTTTCCGCGCCCGCCGCATGCCCGCTGCACGCTCGCTCCATGCCCTCGAGGACGAAGCCGCTGTTCGATTACCTGCCGGGTTACGGCCGTCCTCCACAGATTCGGTCACTTTTTTCCGTCCACACCTTGGGGACTGGGAAGTTGTCCCGATCCTGTCCACAGGCCAAGGTGTTGAGGAAGCATCAGGGCAGGTCAGCTGCCTGTGGATTCGTGGACGAACGATCTCCACAGGCTGTGGACAACGAACGGATCCACAAGCTGTGCATGAAGTTGTCCACGGGCAACCCACAGGCTGAGCCATGTTGTCCCCAGCGATCCCCAGCTTCTCCACATGGCTGTCCACTGTTCGGCAACCCGACGCGCTCTCTCACCACGTCGAGTGAAAGGCGTCACATCGAGCCCCCTGGTTGGGCTGTGGGAAACATGGGTAAACCTGGGGACGCAGCTGGGGAGAAGTCGCCTCTCCCTGTGCACGGAGTGTGCAGAACTTTCTGTTCTCCACAGACGGGCCCGGTTGTCCACCGGCTCCGCCCACAGGACCGGTGGACAAAATTCCTGCTCTGACCTGGGAAAACGAGGTTATCCACGGTATCCACAGGCCCTACTACTACTAGCGACTAGAGAGAGTGCGGAATCCGTTTCGAAGTGGGCCCTGTGCACAACTCGCCCTCTCGAGCCCGACCGCCCCTCGTCGCGACTTGACCCCGAACGGCACCTACTGTCAGTGGGGTGCGTCAGACTGGTCCCCGGTGTCCTGCCCCTCACCGGGACCGATGACACCGATCCAGACGACGAAGGCCAGGCAGGGCGAGCAGCGCCGGCAACAGCAGGAGGCGGCAACAGTGAAGATCCGGGTGGAACGCGACGTACTCGCGGAGGCAGTGGCCTGGGCGGCTCGCAGCCTCCCGGCCCGTCCGCCGGCGCCGGTCCTCGCGGGCCTGCTGCTGAAGGCCGAGGAGGGGCAGCTGAGCCTGTCCAGCTTCGACTACGAGGTCTCGGCGAGGGTGTCGGTGGAGGCGGAGATCGAGGAGGAGGGCACGGTCCTCGTCTCGGGCCGTCTGCTCGCCGACATCTCCCGTGCCCTCCCCAACCGGCCGGTGGAGATTTCCACAGACGGTGTACGGGCGACGGTGGTCTGCGGTTCCTCGCGGTTCACCCTCCACACCCTTCCGGTGGAGGAGTACCCGGCGCTGCCGCAGATGCCGGAGGCGACGGGCACGGTCCCCGGTGAGGTCTTCGCCTCGGCCGTGCAGCAGGTCGCCATCGCCGCCGGCCGTGACGACACGCTGCCCGTCCTGACCGGCGTGCGCATCGAGATCGAGGGCGACTCGGTGACGCTGGCCTCCACCGACCGCTACCGCTTCGCGGTCCGCGAGTTCCTGTGGAAGCCGGAGAACCCGGACATCTCCGCGGTCGCCCTGGTGCCCGCCAAGACGCTGCAGGACACCGCCAAGGCGCTGACCAGCGGCGACCAGGTGATCCTGGCGCTCTCCGGCTCGGGCGCGGGCGAGGGCCTGATCGGTTTCGAGGGCGCGGGCCGCCGTACGACGACGCGCCTGCTGGAGGGTGACCTCCCGAAGTACAAGACGCTGTTCCCGACGGAGTTCAACAGCGTCGCCGTGATCGAGACCGCCCCCTTCGTGGAGGCCGTCAAGCGTGTGGCCCTGGTCGCCGAGCGCAACACCCCGGTGCGGCTCAGCTTCGAGCAGGGCGTGCTCATCCTGGAGGCCGGCTCCAGCGACGACGCACAGGCTGTGGAAAGGGTGGACGCCCAGCTGGAGGGCGACGACATCTCGATCGCCTTCAACCCGACGTTCCTGCTGGACGGTCTGAGCGCGATCGACTCGCCGGTGGCGCAGCTCTCCTTCACGACGTCCACGAAGCCGGCGCTGCTCAGTGGCAGGCCCGCGGTGGACGCCGAGGCGGACGAGGCCTACAAGTACCTGATCATGCCGGTGCGGCTGAGCGGCTGAGCCCTCGGGACTCGGCGTCGATCGCCGATCGTCCACGGTTGTCCACAGGGTGAGGGTAAACCCGCAGGTGAGGGCGTACGTATGAGCGCGTACGCCCACAGCTGTGCACGGGCGTCCGGGTTTAGGCTCGGACGTGGGTACGAAAGTGCCGCGGCACGCATCCGGCGGGCAAGGACGTGCCGTCCCGCCACCTCGCACACCTAAGGAACGCAACTGATGGAGCTCGGTCTCGTCGGCCTCGGCAAGATGGGCGGCAACATGCGCGAGCGGATCCGCCGCGCGGGCCACACCGTCGTCGGATACGACCGCAATCCGGACCTCGCCGACGTCCACAGCCTGGAAGAGCTTGTGGGCAAGCTCAGCGCCCCCCGGGTGGTGTGGGTCATGGTTCCGGCCGGGGAGGCCACCCAGGCCACCGTCGACCGGCTCGGGGAGCTGCTGGAGCCCGGTGACGTCGTCGTGGACGGTGGGAACTCCCGCTGGACGGACGACGAGAAGCACGCCGAGGAGCTGGCGGCCAAGGGCATAGGCTTCGTCGACTGCGGCGTCTCCGGCGGCGTGTGGGGCCTGGAGAACGGCTACGCGCTGATGTACGGCGGCGACGCGGAGAACGTCGCCAGGGTGCAGCCGGTCTTCGACGCCCTCAAGCCGGAGGGCGACTTCGGCGCCGTGCACGCCGGGAAGGTGGGCGCGGGCCACTTCGCGAAGATGGTCCACAACGGCATCGAGTACGCGATGATGCAGGCCTACGCCGAGGGCTGGGAGCTGCTGGAGAAGGTCGACTCCGTGGAGAACGTCCGCGAGGTCTTCCGGTCCTGGCAGGAGGGCACGGTGATCCGCTCCTGGCTGCTGGACCTGGCCGTCAACGCGCTGGACGAGGACGAGCACCTGGGCGGGCTGCGGGGCTACGCGCAGGACTCCGGTGAGGGACGCTGGACTGTGGAGGCCGCGATCGACAACGCGGTGCCGCTGCCGGCGATCACGGCGTCGCTGTTCGCGCGGTTCGCGTCCCGGCAGGACGACTCGCCGCAGATGAAGATGATCGCCGCGCTGCGCAATCAGTTCGGCGGGCACGCGGTCGAGAAGAAGTAGGCAGCACCCGAAGGTTCACGCCTGAAGGTCAACACCCGAAGGTTGGGGAGGTCGGCGAACGACCATGCACGTCACGCATCTGTCGCTGGCCGACTTCCGTTCGTACGCCCGGGTCGAGGTCCCGCTGGACCCGGGCGTCACCGCCTTCGTCGGGCCGAACGGGCAGGGGAAGACGAATCTGGTCGAGGCGGTCGGCTATCTCGCCACGCTCGGCAGTCACCGGGTCTCCTCCGACGCGCCCCTGGTCCGCATGGGCGCCGAGCGTGCGGTGATCCGCGCTCAGGTCAAGCAGGGCGAGCGGCAGCAGCTGATCGAGCTGGAGCTGAACCCGGGCCGCGCCAACCGTGCCCGTATCAACAGGTCCTCGCAGGTCAGGCCGCGTGATGTGCTCGGCATCGTGCGTACGGTGCTGTTCGCCCCCGAGGATCTCGCGCTGGTGAAGGGTGACCCCGGTGAGCGGCGCCGCTTCCTGGACGAGCTGATCACCGCCCGCTCGCCGCGCATGGCCGGGGTGCGTTCCGACTACGACCGGGTGCTCAAGCAGCGCAACACCCTGCTGAAGTCGGCCGCGCTCGCCCGCCGCCACGGCGGCCGCACGATGGATCTGTCCACGCTCGACGTATGGGACCAGCATCTGGCGCGCGTGGGCGCCGAACTGCTCGCGCAGCGGCTGGATCTGATCGCCGCGGTGCAGCCGCTGGCGGACAAGGCGTACGAGCAGCTGGCCCCGGGCGGGGGCCCCGTAGCCCTGGAGTACAAGCCGTCGGCGCCCGGTGAGGCGCACACGCGTGAGGATCTCTACGAGCAGCTGATGGCGGCGCTCGCCGAGGTGCGCAAGCAGGAGATCGAGCGGGGCGTCACCCTGGTGGGTCCGCACCGGGACGATCTGCTTCTCAAACTCGGCTCGCTGCCCGCGAAGGGGTACGCCTCTCACGGCGAGTCCTGGTCGTACGCGCTGGCGCTGCGGCTGGCGTCGTTCGACCTGCTGCGGGCGGAGGGGAACGAGCCCGTTCTCGTCCTGGACGACGTTTTCGCCGAGCTGGACGCGCGGCGGCGGGAGCGGCTGGCCGAGCTGGTGGCCCCGGGTGAGCAGGTGCTGGTGACGGCCGCGGTCGACGACGACGTACCGGATGTGCTGGCGGGGGCGCGGTTCGCGGTGGCGGAGGGGGCGGTGGAGCGCGTATGAGCGCGGACGGACCGGCCTTCGGAAAGCCTGCCGGTGGCAGCGGCGGCGCCAACGGAAGCGGCAGCGGCAAGGAAAGCGGCAGCGGCACGGGCCCGGAGCCGTCGGGTGTGGATCTCGCGCGGGTGGCGCTCAGGGCGGCGCGGGAGGCCGCACGCGCGCGTGGGGACGCTGCGCAGCAGAAGAAGCAGGCGCGGCGCGGGGGCCTGCGCTCCGGCGCGCGTGCCGACGGTCGTGACCCCATGGCGCTGGGCTCGGCGATCAACCGCCTGATCACCGAGCGCGGCTGGGAGACGCCGGCCGCGGTGGGCGGGGTGATGGGCCGGTGGCCGCAGATCGTCGGTGAGGACGTGGCGAAGCACTGTGTGCCGGAGCGGTACGACGAGGACGAGCGGGTGCTGGTCGTGCGCTGTGACTCGACGGCCTGGGCGACGAATCTGCGGTTGCTGGCGCCGACGCTGGTGGCCCGGCTCAACGAGGATCTCGGGCATGGGTCGGTTCGGATGATCAAGGTGCTGGGGCCGGGTGGTCCCGGCGGTCCCGGGCGTCGTTACGGGCCGCTGCGCGCCCCCGGAAGTCAGGGTCCGGGCGACACCTACGGGTGATGCGGAGGGTGCTCTGGCACCCCGTCAGACGTGGGTGATGTACCTCACATAAATGGGCGTCAGTGGGTGGTGTGAACCCTCGACGCCTGCTCCGTCGTACCACCGCACACGGTTGCGAATCACGATCTGACTCCCAAGTAGCCAAGGGTTGACGCCTCGAAGCGCTGAGTGCCGTTGTGAGCCTCTTGAGGCCCCCATCCGCATATCGGGAGTCGGACGAGCCTCGTTCAGGGCGGCACATGCGGACTCAGGTACCGGCAAACCCCCATCAGTGTCAGTGCTACCGGTAGAATGGAAGACAATCCCGCCCCGAACGTGGGGACCGTCCGGGACAAGCTGAGCAACGCTGATCAAGGCTTACCAACGCAACATGCCGCAGCCGCTCCGGCAATCCGCCGACGAGCCCGGCTCGTGCTGTGCCAGAAAGGGCGCTTCGTGGCCGATTCCGGCAACCCCAACGAGAACAACCCGTCCACCGACACCGGCGTGAACGAAGCGGTGAGCACCCCGAACGGCGAGGCTCCCGCCTCGTACGACGCCAGTGCCATCACCGTCCTCGAGGGTCTGGACGCGGTCCGCAAGCGACCCGGTATGTACATCGGCTCGACCGGTGAACGTGGCCTGCATCACCTGGTGCAGGAGGTCGTGGACAACTCCGTCGACGAGGCGCTGGCCGGCTACGCGGACACGGTCGACGTCACGATCCTCGCCGACGGCGGTGTCCGGGTCGTCGACAACGGCCGTGGCATCCCGGTGGGCATCGTCCCCTCCGAGGGCAAGCCCGCCGTCGAGGTCGTGCTGACCGTGCTGCACGCGGGCGGCAAGTTCGGCGGCGGCGGTTACGCGGTCTCCGGTGGTCTGCACGGTGTGGGTGTGTCCGTCGTCAACGCCCTTTCCACGAGGGTCGCGGTGGAGGTCAGGACCGACGGCTACCGCTGGACGCAGGACTACAAGCTGGGTGTCCCCACGGCACCGCTGGTTCGGCACGAAGCCACCGAGGAGACCGGCACGTCGGTCACCTTCTGGGCCGACGGTGACATCTTCGAGACCACCGACTACTCCTTCGAGACGCTCTCCCGGCGTTTTCAGGAGATGGCCTTCCTCAACAAGGGCCTGAAGATCAACCTCACCGACGAGCGCGAGTCGGCGAAGGCGACCGCCGGCGCGGACGAGGCGGGCGAGGACGAGAAGCACGAGGTCAAGACCGTCGCGTACCACTACGAGGGCGGCATCGTCGACTTCGTGAAGTACCTCAACTCCCGCAAGGGAGAGCTGGTGCACCCCACAGTGATCGACCTCGAGGCCGAGGACAAGGACAAGAGCCTGTCCCTCGAGATCGCGATGCAGTGGAACGGCGGCTACACCGAGGGTGTCTACTCCTTCGCCAACATCATCCACACCCACGAGGGCGGTACGCACGAGGAGGGCTTCCGTGCGGCGCTGACCTCGCTCATCAACAAGTACGCGCGCGACAAGCGCCTGCTGCGCGAGAAGGACGACAACCTCACGGGTGACGACATCCGCGAGGGTCTGACGGCGATCATCTCGGTGAAGCTGGGCGAGCCGCAGTTCGAGGGCCAGACCAAGACCAAGCTGGGCAACACGGAGGTCAAGACCTTCGTCCAGCGGGTGGTCTACGAGCACCTGGCCGACTGGCTCGACCGCAACCCGAACGAGGCCGCGGACATCATCCGCAAGGGCATCCAGGCGGCCACCGCGCGCGTGGCGGCCCGCAAGGCCCGCGACCTGACGCGTCGTAAGGGTCTGCTGGAGACGGCGTCGCTGCCGGGCAAGTTGTCCGACTGCCAGTCGAACGACCCGACCAAGTGCGAGATCTTCATCGTCGAGGGAGACTCCGCCGGCGGCTCGGCCAAGTCCGGCCGGAACCCGCAGTACCAGGCGATCCTCCCGATCCGCGGCAAGATCCTCAACGTCGAGAAGGCGCGCATCGACCGGATCCTGCAGAACCAGGAGATCCAGGCGATGATCTCCGCGTTCGGCACGGGGGTGCACGAGGACTTCGACATCGAGAAGCTCCGCTATCACAAGATCATCTTGATGGCGGACGCCGATGTCGACGGCCAGCACATCAACACGCTGCTGCTGACCTTCCTGTTCCGCTTCATGCGGCCGCTGGTCGAGGCCGGGCACGTGTACCTGTCCCGTCCGCCGCTCTACAAGATCAAGTGGGGCCGGGACGACTTCGAGTACGCGTACTCCGACCGCGAGCGCGACGCGCTGATCGAGATGGGCCGCAATGCCGGCAAGCGCATCCGTGAGGACTCCGTGCAGCGCTTCAAGGGCCTCGGCGAGATGAACGCCGAGGAGCTGCGCATCACGACCATGGACCAGGAGCACCGCGTTCTCGGCCAGGTCACGCTGGACGACGCCGCGCAGGCCGACGACCTGTTCTCGGTGCTGATGGGCGAGGACGTCGAGGCACGGCGCCAGTTCATCCAGCGCAACGCCAAGGACGTCCGCTTCCTCGACATCTGAGTCGGTCTCAGCTGACCGCACCAGGAAGGACCTTCACCAGCAATGACCGACGAGAACACTCCTGTGACGACGCCCGAGGGTGACGCCCTGGCCATGCGTGTCGAGCCCGTGGGGCTCGAGACGGAGATGCAGCGCTCCTACCTCGACTACGCGATGTCCGTCATCGTCTCGCGCGCGCTGCCCGACGTCCGCGACGGCCTCAAGCCCGTCCACCGCCGCGTGCTGTACGCCATGTACGACGGCGGCTACCGCCCCGAGCGCGGCTTCTACAAGTGCGCCCGTGTCGTCGGCGACGTCATGGGCAACTACCACCCGCACGGCGACAGCTCCATCTACGATGCCCTGGTGCGCCTCGCCCAGCCGTGGTCGATGCGCATGCCGCTCGTCGACTCCAACGGCAACTTCGGTTCGCCGGGCAACGACCCGGCGGCGGCCATGCGGTACACCGAGTGCAAGATGGCGCCGCTGGCCATGGAGATGGTCCGTGACATCGACGAGGAGACCGTCGACTTCACGGACAACTACGACGGCCGCTCCCAGGAGCCGACCGTCCTGCCCGCCCGCTTCCCGAACCTGCTGATCAACGGCTCGGCCGGTATCGCGGTCGGCATGGCGACCAACATCCCGCCGCACAACCTGCGCGAGGTCGCGGCCGGCGCCCAGTGGTACCTGGAGAACTACGAGGCCTCCCACGAAGACCTGCTCGATGCGCTCATCGAGCGCATCAAGGGCCCGGACTTCCCGACCGGCGCGCTGGTGGTGGGCCGTACGGGCATCGAGGAGGCCTACCGCACAGGGCGCGGCTCGATCACCATGCGGGCGGTCGTCGAGGTCGAGGAGATCCAGAACCGCCAGTGCCTGGTGGTCACGGAGCTGCCGTACCAGACCAACCCGGACAACCTCGCGCAGAAGATCGCCGACCTGGTGAAGGACGGCAAGATCGGCGGCATCGCGGACGTCCGTGACGAGACGTCGTCCCGCACCGGCCAGCGCCTGGTCATCGTGCTCAAGCGGGACGCGGTCGCCAAGGTCGTCCTGAACAACCTGTACAAGCACACCGACCTGCAGTCGAACTTCAGCGCCAACATGCTGGCCCTGGTCGACGGTGTGCCGCGCACCCTCTCCCTGGACGCGTTCATCCGCCACTGGGTGAACCACCAGATCGAGGTCATCGTCCGGCGTACGAAGTTCCGCCTGCGCAAGGCCGAGGAGCGGGCGCACATCCTGCGTGGCCTGCTGAAGGCCCTGGACGCCATCGACGAGGTCATCGCGCTGATCCGGCGCAGTGACACGGTGGAGATCGCGCGCGGCGGCCTGATGGACCTGCTGGAGATCGACGAGATCCAGGCCAACGCGATCCTGGAGATGCAGCTGCGCCGCCTGGCGGCCCTGGAGCGCCAGAAGATCGTCCGGGAGCACGACGAGCTCCAGGCGAAGATCACCGAGTACCGGGAGATCCTCTCCTCCCCGGTCCGCCAGCGGGGGATCGTCGGCGAGGAGCTGGCCGCGCTCGTCGAGAAGTTCGGCGACGACCGCAAGACCAAGCTGATCCCGTACGAGGGCGACATGTCCATCGAGGACCTGATCGCCGAGGAGGACATCGTCGTCACGGTCACGCGTGGCGGTTACATCAAGCGCACCAAGACCGACGACTACCGGGCGCAGAAGCGCGGCGGCAAGGGCGTGCGCGGCACGAAGCTCAAGGAAGACGACATCGTCAACCACTTCTTCGTGTCCACCACGCACCACTGGCTGCTCTTCTTCACCAACAAGGGCCGGGTCTACCGTGCGAAGGCCTACGAGCTGCCCGACGCCGGCCGCGACGCGCGCGGTCAGCACGTGGCGAACCTGCTGGCCTTCCAGCCGGACGAGTCGATCGCCCAGATCCGCGCGATCCGCGACTACGAGGCGGTGCCCTACCTGGTCCTGGCCACCAAGGCCGGCCTGGTGAAGAAGACGCCGCTGAAGGACTACGACTCGCCGCGCTCGGGTGGTGTGATCGCCATCAACCTGCGTGAGCAGGCGGACGGTTCCGACGACGAACTGATCGGCGCGGAACTGGTCTCCGCCGAGGACGATCTTCTGTTGATCAGTAAGAAGGCGCAGTCGATCAGGTTCACCGCCTCGGACGACACGCTGCGCCCGATGGGCCGTGCCACCTCGGGCGTAAAGGGCATGAGTTTCCGCGAAGGGGACGAACTGCTCTCGATGAATGTTGTTCGAGCCGGTACGTTCGTGTTCACTGCCACTGACGGCGGTTACGCGAAGCGGACCTCTGTCGACGAGTACCGGGTCCAGGGCCGCGGCGGCCTCGGCATCAAGGCTGCCAAGATCGTCGAGGACCGTGGATCGCTCGTGGGCGCGCTGGTGGTCGAGGAGCACGACGAGATCCTCGCCATCACACTCTCTGGCGGTGTGATTCGTACGCGAGTCAGCGGGGTCAGGGAGACGGGCCGTGACACCATGGGCGTTCAACTGATCAATCTGGGCAAGCGCGATGCCGTCGTCGGCATCGCACGCAACGCCGAGGCGGGACGCGAGGCGGAGGAGGTCGACGGCGATGTGGTCGTCGACGAGACCGCCGAGGGTGCCGCGACCACCGGCACGGACGAGGGTGAGGCGCCCTCGGCTGAGTAGCACGAGGAGAGAGTCATCGTGAGCGGAGCCACGGGCGCCGGATCGGCCGGTACCTCCAGGGGTACGGATACGGGCGGCGGCGGCCGTGGCTCCGCAGCGCGTGCGACGGATTCGCACACGACTCAACTGCGCAAGATCGACGACGACGCGACCGACTCCCATTCGGCGAGCTCGTCCAAGACGCATGGATCCCAGGGGGGAACTGTGACGGACACCCGAGGCCAGCAGACACAAGCCGCGGCCTCGCCGCTGCCGGGAGAACGGCAGCCCCAGCAGCCCGGCGGGCCGTACCACCCGCCGCAGGCCTACCAGACCCAGGGAGGCCAGGGCACCCAGGGCGGCAACGCGTCCGCCGCCGTGCGCCGCCCGCGCACCGGCGCACGCACCACGCCCCGCGTCCGCAAGGCACGCCTGCGCGTGTCGAAGGCCGACCCCTGGTCGGTGATGAAGGTCAGCTTCCTGCTCTCCATCGCGCTCGGCATCTGCACGATCGTCGCGTCCGCCGTGCTGTGGATGGTCATGGACGCCATGGGCGTCTTCTCGTCGGTCGGCAGCACGGTCTCCGAGGCGACCGGCTCGAACGAGTCCAACGGCTTCGACCTGCAGTCGTTCCTCTCACTGAGCAACGTGCTGCTGTTCACGACGGTCATCGCGGTCATCGACGTCGTCCTCGCGACGGCGCTGGCCACGCTCGGCGCGTTCATCTACAACCTGTCCGCCGGCTTCGTCGGCGGTGTGGAGCTGACGCTCGCCGAGGACGAGTGATCGTCGCTCGGCGGCCGCGCGCCAACCGATTTTGGGACTGCCCGCCTCGTGCGCTAATCTTCAGGAGTCAGCGCGCGGGACATACACCGCAGAGCGCGGCGGGGCTATAGCTCAGTTGGTTAGAGCGCATCCCTGATAAGGATGAGGCCACAGGTTCAAATCCTGTTAGCCCCACCAGTGTGAAGACCCCCAGCCGGTAGCGGCTGGGGGTCTTTTCGCGTCCGGTCTTTTGGTTGTCCGGTCAAGCGAAGGTGGCGGCGAGCCGGGCCATGCCCCACAGGATGATCAGGTCGAGCGTCATCACACTGATCGACCACAGGGGGTAGTAGGGGATGAACATGAACTGGGTCACCAGGCTGATCGCCGCGATTGTCACCGCGGCCGCGCGGCCCCAGCTCACCGCCCGCAGCACCGCCACACCGATCAGCACCAGCGCGACACCCACGACGAGGTGGATCCAGCCCCAGCTGGTGAGGTCGAACCGGTACTCGTAGTGGCGTGGCACGCCGAAAAGGCGGTCCTTGGCGATGCCGGCGATGCCCTGGAGGATGCTCAGCACGCCGCTGATGAGGAGCGGCACACCGAAGTACCTCATCGGTCCGGCCGGCTGGCCATCGTTCCGGGCGCCTCTGGTCTCCTGCCGTGCTCCATGAGGCATGTCCACCATGACCTGTCGACCCTTCGTCTCGGGGCGGCCGTCACCGCGCCTCACGGCGCGGCGGGAAGCGAACGCATCCCTTCACGGTCACAGCGTCACCCCGCAGCGGTCGCGCGGCGACCGCACTGGGGCATACGGGGCTGCTCCAGGCGTCAAGGCTCCCCGTGGGAACGGCGGACGAGAACGCCCGGCCGCTGGCGACGGGGGATGCGCCAGCGGCCGGGCTGTGGCCAAGGCTAACAAGGTCGGATGTGTGGCGGGAGCCATTCACTGATCGCACGGGGGTTCGTACGAGAGGCGCGGCAGGTGCTCGTGCCACTTCTCCTCGGTCAGTACGCCCCGGGTGGCCGAGCAGATGCTGTCGATGGCGTCGTCCACACCCAGGTTCCACAGCCGGACGGTGTCCGTGCCGCTGGACACCCCGAGCATGTGACTCACGGGGCTGAAGGACAGGAAGCTGCCGGTCTTGGCGTTGGGGCTCATCGACTCCCCGATGGCATCGGCTTCGGCGGGCGTGTGGACGTCCCAGAGCCGGACCGTGTTGTCGTTGGCGCCGCTGGCCAGGGTGGCGCCGTCCTGGCGGTACGACAGTGACACCACCGAGTCGGTGTGGCCCGTGAGGGTGGAGACCGACCGGTTCGTGCCGTCGCCGTCGCCGACGTCCCAGAGCCGGACCGTGCCGTCGTCGCTGCCGCTGGCCAGCGTATGACCGTCCGGGCTGTAGGCGAGCGCGTTGACGGGTCCCAGGTGCCCTGTACGGGGCGCGCCGAGGCGTGTGGCGTGGCCGGGGTCGGTCACGTCCCAGAGCCGCACGGTGTCGTCCGCGCTGCCGCTGGCCAGCGTATGGCCGTCCGGGCTGAAGGCGAGGGTGTTGACGTATCCCGTGTGGCCGGTGAGGGGCTTGCCGAGCGGGCGGGGGCGGGACGGGTCGGCGGTGTTCCACAGCTGGACGGTGCGGTCGTCGTAGGCCGTGGCCAGGGTGTGGCCGTCCGGGCTGAACGCCAGCGTGCCGGGGCCCGCGTAGCGGGTGCGCAGCGCTACGGGGGGCCCGTGGGCGGTGGGCACGGCCGGGTCCGTGACGTTCCACAGCTGTACCGCGCGGCTTCCGGTCAGCACGGCGAGGGTGTCGCCGTCCGGGGAGAACACGAGCGACCGGATGTCGCCCTCCCCCGGTCTGAAGGGTGCGCCCAGTGACAGGGGCCGGTCGGGGTCGGTCACGTCCCACAGCCGGACCCTTCCGTCGCGCGCCGCCGTGGCCAGTACGTGCCCGTCCGGGCGGAACGCTCCGATGCGGCCGTTCATGTCCGACGTCGGTATCGACCACAGGCGGGCCTTGCTGTCGCCGCTGCCGGTGGCGAGGGTGCGGCCGTCGGGGCTGAAACCCAGGGCGTACATCTCCCCGCTGCTTCCCGCGAGGGGCACACCGATCTGCGACGGGTGGGCGGGGTCGTCGACGTTCCACAGGCTCGCCGTGCTGTCCGCGCTGGCCGCGGCGAGCATGTCCCCGTCGGGGCTGAAGGCCACCGACCAGACGGGGCCGGTGTGCCCGGTCAGCGGTGAGCCGATCCGTGTCGCGTGGCCCGGGTCGGTCACGTCCCAGAGCCGGACGGTGTCGTCCGCGCTGCCGGTGGCGAGTGTGCGTCCGTCGGGGCTGAAGGCCACGGAGTGCACCAGGCCGGTGTGACCGGTCAGCGGCGCGCCGATCCGCTCCGGGCGGCGTGGATCGGCCACGTTCCAGAGTCTGACCGTGTCGTCGTCGCCGCCGGCTGCCAGCGTCCGCCCGTCAGGGCTGAACGCCACCGAGCGCACCGCCGCGGTGGGGCCCGTCAGGGCGTCGAGCGCCTCCGGACGGCGCGGGTCGGTGACGTTCCACAGCCGTACGGCACGGTCGTCGTGGGCGGAGGCCAGAGTGCGGCCGTCCGGACTGAAGGCGAGCAGGTAGACGGTGCCGCCCCGGCCGGCCAGGGGAGCACCGAGCGGGCGCGGGCGGCTGGGGTCGCCGATGTCCCAGAGCAGGATCGTGCCGTCGTCCGAGGCGCTGGCCAGGGTGCGGCCGTCCGGGCTGAACACCGCCGAGCTCACCCAGCTCGTGTGTCCGGTGAGGGCCTCGCCCAGCTGTTTCGGACGGGCGGGGTCCGACACGTCCCACAGCCGCACGGTCCGGTCGTAGCTGGCCGTCGCCAGGGTCCGTCCGTCGGGGCTGTAGGAAGTGAGGTAGACGGCGCCCGTGTGGCCGAGCAGTGGCGTGGCCAGCGGCGCGTTCACGATCGAGAGCAGCCGGTTCCGCACGCCGTCGTCGTCCGGCCGCAGGCGGTGCGCCGCCAGGTCGAGCTGGGCCGACAGCGACGGGTCCGTGTACTGGACGCGGTCCGCCTCGGCGACCACCTGCTCGAACACCGCGTCGTTGCGCTGCTGCCACGCGATCACCGCCGAACCGACCGCCACGAGCGCCAGGACGACCAGCGCCGACACGGCGGCACGGCTGATCAGGACGGTGCGCCTGCGCAGCCTGACCGCGGCGGCCAGGAACTCCACCGCGCTCCGGGTCAGGAAGGTGCCGTCGTCCGACTCCGACCAGCCGCGGGCCTGCTCCAGGCGGGAGCCCCGGTAGAGCAGCGAGGCGTCCCGGTCCGACTCCTCCCAGGCCCGGCCGTCCTCCTCCAGCCGCTGGCGCAGCAGGTTGCCGGTGCGGTCCCGGTCGATCCACTCGCGCAGGCGGGGCCAGGCGTGGAGCAGCGCCTCGTGAGTGATCTCCACGGTGTCCGCGTCGAGTGTCACCAGCCGGGCGCGCACCAGTGCCTCGAGCGATTCCTCCGTCTTGCCGGGATCCCTCGACTCCTCCGCCAGCCGGCGCAGGGTGCCTCGCCGGCGGGTGGCCTGGGTGTCCTCGCTCAGTCTGACGAGCCTGAGCAGGAGCAGCCGCGCGGCCGTGCGTGCCGCCGGGTCGAGTCCCGACCAGGCCCGTTCGGCGGTCGCCGCCACCGCTCCCTGGATCCCGCCGGCCGCGCGGTAACCGGCCAGCGTCAGCCGGCCCGCCTTGCGCCGCTGCCAGGTGGAGAGCAGGGCGTGGGACAGGAGCGGCAGCACGCCCGCGTCGTGTGCCCCCCGCGGGCCGTCGGTGCTCACCTCCCGGATGATCAGCTCCGCCAGCCCCGGTTCGAGTTCCATGCCCACGGCCCTGGCCGGCCCGGTCAGGGCTTCGCGCAGTTCCGCGCTGGTCAGCGGCCCGAGCACCATGTGCCGGTGCTGCAGGGCGTCGGCCAGCTCGGGGTAACGCAGGCACTGCTCGTAGAAGTCGGCGCGTATCCCGAGGGCGACGAGCGCGGGCGCCGGGTCTCCCTGATCGCCGGGTACGCAGGCGGCCTGGAGGAGCCGGACGAAGGCGCGGCGGTCCGACTCGTCGGGGCAGAGGGTGAAGACCTCCTCGAACTGGTCCACGATGACGACCGGACGGGCCGCCGGTACCTGGGCTGCCGCCGGTACCTGGGCTGCCGTCGGCACCTGGTCTGTCGTCGGCACCTGGTCTGTCGTCGACGTCTCGGCCGTCGACGTCCGCGCCCTGCCGCGGGCCCATGCCGCGAAGGCCTTCCTGGCCGCACGCGTGACTTCCGCGGCGCCCGGCTCCTCCTCCGCCGCGTCCTTCGCGGCGGAGGAGGAGCCGGTGGAGGCCGTGGACACGGCGGCGACGACGGGCGCGAGCTCGGGGATCCGGCGGGCCAGCTCGCCGAGCGGATCGCCTCCCGGCACGAGCTGGAGTACCTTCCTGGGCCGGGCGGTCCCGTCGTACCCGCTGTCCCCGCTGTCCCCGCTGTCCCTGTTGTTCTCGCTGTTCTCGTCGGCCTCTTCGTCCAGCGCGCCGTTTCGCAGGGCAGGCACCAGACCGGCGTTCAGCAGAGACGACTTTCCAGCCCCCGAGGCGCCCACGAGCATGACCAGCCCGCCCGTGTCCTGTGCGGCGCGGAGCTGGTCGACGAGGGCGTCCGTGCTCCGCTTCCGCCCGAAGAACCAGCCGGCGTCCTGCTGACGGTACGCGGCCAGTCCGCGGTAGGGGCAGACACCGCCGGGCTCGGCCGGGGGCTCGGCCGGGAGGCGTTCCTGGTCCGCGGCGGACGGCACCGGGCGCTCGCCGGTCGGGTCGGCCACCGCCCGCTCCCACAGGCGCTGCCACTGGCCCAGGTCGTACAGGCCCGGGGAGACCGGTACGGGTCGCGCGCGCCGCGCCAGGGGGACGAGGACGTGCAGCACCGCCGCGAGGGCGGGAAACTGGGCGGGTACGTTCCTGGCCCGCCGCCAGTCGCTGATCCGCTGTGCGGAGACCCGTACGGGGCGGCCTCGTTCGTCGACCCGCTGGAGCCGGGCGACCGCCTCGGACACGCGTTTGAGGGGAGGGTTGCCGGCCTCCTTGTACAGCAGTGCGAGACGTTCCGCGAAGGCCGTGCGTGCCCCTGAGTCGAAACCCAAGGTCTCCACTCCTTACTTCCCCCGCACCTGGACGTCCGGACCGGAAAACTCACTCTATACGCCTGACCTGCGGCTACGTCATGGTCGCGGCGCCGGAACCTCCTCGTCGGCGACCACAGATGGCAGGATCACGTCGCAGTCGCGAGCCGGCCGCCCGACACCCGGACAGGTCAGCGGCCCAGCGCCCGCGGGGCCACCCCGTGAGGCCGCACGTTCTCGGTCAGCTTTCGCCGACGCAGCCCTCACCGACCCGGTCCGGTACCGCGTACAACACGCCGCCGGCATGGTTCGGCAGCGGTCCCCACGAGGGGAGGGACCGGTGCCGGACCATGTCGGCGCGGCCCGGTCCCCGAACCGTCGCCGGTCACCGGACCGCGCGACGCTGGACGATCTTCCGGCCGGCGGGGCAACAGGCGGGCCGACCGGACGGATTCAGGGCACCCGTCCGCGGGCAGGCAGGTCGTGATGGTTCCGAACCGACCGCCGCTGGAGTGCGTATGAGGATCTCCGTCGACCCCGAGCAGTGCTACGGCTCCGGCGACTGCGTCCACCGGGCCCCGTCCGTCTTCACCAAGGTGGGCGGTCTGGGCGCCGTGATACCCGGACGTGAGCACGATGTCGACGTGCCACGGGTGCGCGAGGCGGCCGAGGGGTGCCCCTCCGCTGCGATCACCATCACGGGGGAGCACTGAGCATCCGAGGGGAATCGAGGATGTCAGCGCCTTCCGAACTACTCGTCACACTTGCCCGCGGATACGTGAGAAGGGCTCCCGGCACGCTGCTCAAGGGAGTGGTCGCCGCGCGTTACCTGAGCCCCCGCCTGCGCGACCACCCCCGTCAAAGGGTGGTCGACGCCAGGTTCGACGCCATGTCCGGGGCCGGGCCCGGGGCAGAGTCCGCAGCCAGGTTCGCGGTGGACACCCAGGACCTGATCCAGCGGTACATCTACATGTACGGCGTGTGGGAGCCCCACCTGATGCGGTGGCTCGCGAGTCGGCTCCGGACCGGCGACGTCCTCGTCGACGTCGGTGCGAACATCGGGTTTCTGAGCGTCTACGGCTCCCGGCTGGTGGGGACGACGGGCCGGGTGGTGGCGATCGAGGCGTCCCCCGCCTTCCACCGGCGGGTGCTCCAGCACGCCGGGATCAACGGGTGCGACAACATCCGTGCGGTCAACGCCGCGGTCTCGGACAGCCGCAGGACGCTCACCTTCGTCCTCGCGAGCTCACGGAACATGGGCGCGAACAGCATCGTGCCGTGGGACGGACCGGCGGAGTCCACCTTCGAGACGGAGGCGCGTCCACTGCCCGAGCTCCTCCAGCCGGACGAGATCGCGCGAGCACGTGTGATCAAGATCGATGTGGAAGGCGCGGAAGGCGGTGTCGTCCGCGGGCTCGCCCCGATGCTCGACGAACTCCGTCCCGACGCGGAGATCGCTGTGGAGGTGACTCCTGGGCGCATGGAGCGACTGGGCGATTCCGTCGAAGAGCTGCTCGAGACGATGCGCGAGCACGGCTTCCACACCTACCGCCTGGCCAACGACTACGCGCCGCGGAGCTATCCGGGTGCCCTCCGCCGTCCCGAGCCCCCAGTGCGATGGCGCGGGCCGGTCACCGCCGAGAGCGACCTGGTCTTCTCCCGGGTCGACGCCGAGACGCTGATCTGACTCCGCCTGGCCGCCCGGCTGCGGGGCCTGGCCGGGCGGGGCGGGGCCGTGAGCTTCAGGCCCCGGCCGGGAAACTCCATCCGAGGGAGGCCAGCGACCGTGCCCTGGCCTCCACCACCGCCATCCGGGCATTCCGTTCCGCGGGGTCCACATGGGCCGCCTGACCGGTCACCTGGCCCTCCCACTTGCGGTAGAGAAGGCCCACCTCTTCGGAGAACCAGCCCCGGCTCACGCAGTTGAGCGCCAGCAGCAGGCCGGTGTCCTCGGATGCGGGCAGGGCCATCCAGCCGCCGAGCGCGAGCAGCAGATCGCGCCGCACCAGGAGGGTCGCCGGGTGGACCTGGGCGCGGAAGGCGTTCGCCTTCCAGAAGTCGAGCACTTCGCCGCGTTCGATCGGCCCGTGGCCCGGGTCGCCCGGGAAGCCGGCCGTCGAACCGTCCGGCAGGAGGTCCAGGGCCCGGGACGTCGCCCATCCGAGCGTGGCGTCGGCCTCGAGGGCGGCCAGGTCGCGGGCCAGGGTGCCCGGCGGAAGCTGATCGTCGGCGTCGAGGGTCTTCACGTACTCGCCGTCCGCGTGGGGCAGGGCCATCGTGCGGGCCACCCCGGGGCCGCCCTGCTGCCCCCGCCGTCCCTGCCGGAAGACGACGCGTGGGTCATCAGGCACGTGCGGCCGTATGTCGTCCGTCCGCCCGTCCTCCTGGATCACCCAGCGCCATTCCCACCCGTCGGGCAGCTCCTGCGCGCGCAACGAGGCATGGGCCTGCGGCAGAAAGCGGGCCGAGGGGCCGTGGACGGCGGTGATGACGACGATGCGCCGGCTCACGGCAGCGTTCCCACCTTTCCGGATGAGGGGTCCGGCGCGGCGGCCTTCGCCGGCTCACCGGTTCCGGGCCAGGCTACGGCTCTCCAAGAGGTTCTGAGGAGTGGGGTCGCCGCAGACATGGCGGCGGCCCGGCTGCTCTGTCGAGCGGCCGGGCCGTTTCTCGCGTGTGGTGCTGTACGCAGATCGCCGTGACGTCGGGGCTGGGCGTGGGCGGCGCGACGGGTGCCGTGCGCGCGCCTGGCCGCTCAGCGCTGCAGAGGCGCGGTGTGCTGTGCGGCGGCGTGCTGGGCCGGGGACTCGGCGGGGTCGTCGCACAGGAGGTCGGTGGCCGCGGGGGCGTCGGCGAGCGGGCGGTTGCGGCAGCTGGGGGCCTTGCCGTGGGCCTCGGCGCGGATGCGCTGTTTCATCGTGGGAGGCAGGGAGCCGGTACGTGACCAGGACCAGGGGACCGCCGTCGCGGGTGCCGCCTCGGGGGAGGCGCTCTCGGTGTTGCTGTGCGTTCCGGTCTGCGGTACGGCCGCCGAGGCGGTCGTCGTGACAAGTCCGAGCGCCGTGCACAGCGCGAGGAAGGCGGTGACGATGGTGGTCCACAGCGTCAGGACCTTGTTCCGGGCCATGACCCCTCACTTTCGGGTTGGGCGATTTGCGTACTTTCCTCATGATGTGTATGAGCACCGCGAAGTGGTGGACCAACGCTCGCGGCGCGTGGATGTTCAGATGAACACCACCCGGATGGGCGCAAGGGGGCGGAAAAGGTGCTCAGACGGGAGGGAGACGGTCAAAGTAACCGTCCGTGGAGGTGTGATCACCGTCCGATCAGAACGGCTTCGTCCGCTCTTATCGGGTTCTGGCGACGGTCAGTTGGCCGCCGACACAGGTAACCGATCGGTATCGGCCGGTGTGTATAGTCGGGCGCCAGAGGTCCCCTACGTCAAGGAAAGACGAGGTCGCGCGGTGAAGAAGCTTCTCCTGGTCGCACTGGCCGCCATCGGCGGGCTCCTCGTGTACCGCCAGATCCAGGCGGATCGCGCCGAGCAGGATCTGTGGACGGAGGCGACTGACTCCGTGCCCACGGGTTCGTGAGTACGACCGACATCCGGTCCTGAGCAGACCCCGGCCGTCATACGGTCGGGGTTTTGTGTTGCCCGGGTTCTGTCGCCGGGGCGCTGCGGCCGCGGTACCGCTGCCGGGATTCCGAGCGAGGGCACGGGAGAGCGGGGCGCGCGGCAGGATGGGCCACGGTCGGTCCGGGTGGCGGCGACAGCGCCGGTGAGCGCGAGGGGTGGCGGGTGATGGGTCGGTGGTGTACGGCTTGGCGGCGTGCTGGGAGGGGACGAGCCGGGTGGGGGCGTGCCGGAGCGGGGCGTGACCGGTCGCCGGCGTACGCGCGGACCGCGTCGGCGCCCGCGCCCGCGCCGCTCACGCCGCGCGCGCCCCTGCGGGGGACGCCCGCGCGGCTGGCCGTCGTGACAGCGGTACTGGCCACGACCGCCGCTCTGCCCGGCGGCGGCGCGGCTCTCGCGGCCGACGGGCCCGTCGGTTACACCTTCGCCGAGGACGCGCGGCGGATCGAGGGCGCGAGCGGCGCCTCGGACGCCGCACCGCTGGAACCCGGCGCCACGTACCGCAGCTCCCTGCCGAGAGACGGCACCCTCCACTACCGCCTCGAACTCGGCTCCGCCGCCCTGGACACCTACGTCTCCGTCACCGCCGTACCCGGCCCCGGCGGCGAGGTCACCGCGGTCGACGGCATCCGGGTCTCCTTACAGGACGCCGACGGCGGATCCTGCACCTCGGACAGCGCGACCTTCGGCGCCGCCCACAGCGCACGCCCGGTCACGGCCTGGATCACCCGCGAGATCACCCCCGGCGAGACCCGGTGCCAGGACCCCGGCACCTACTACGTCACGGTCGAGCGGTCCCGACCCCAGGACTCCCCGCCGAAGGCCTGGGACCTGGAACTCACCGCCGTCACCGAGCCCCACCCGAAGCAGACCGGCGCGACCACCGCACCCGAGGCCTGGAACTCCGCATCGCCCGAGCCCCTCACCGGCGATCCGGAACGCCGCCCGGGCGGCAGCGGCTTCGCCCACGCCACCAGCGTCGGACAGGGCGCCTGGCGCGACGACATCCGGCCCGGACAGACCCTCTTCTACAAGGTGCCGGTCGACTGGGGCCGCCAGCTGTACGCGACCGCCGAACTCGGCGGCTCCGGCGACGGCTCCGGCTACGCCACCAGCGCCCTGCACCTCGCCCTCCACAACCCCGCGCGCGGCGAGGTCGAGGACGCGGCCAAGGGCTACACCGGCCGCCGGACGACGGCCGACCTGGCTCCCCTGCCGCCGGTCGCCTACGCCAACCGGTACGCCACCGACCGACAGACCGGTGCGATGCGGTTCGCCGGCGACCACTACCTCGTGGTGCACCTCGCGGCGCAGGTGACCGACGACTTCGGCGAGGGGCCCTTCGAGCTGACGCTGCGCGTACGGCTCGGGGGAACGGCGCAGGACGGCCCCGAGTACGCCGGGGAGTCCGAGCCGAAGGGCGTCTTCGAGGTCACGGCCCAGGAACGGGCGGCCGCGCCGGAGAAGGGCGCAGCCGCGAGTGACGACCTCGCGATGAAGGCGGTCGCCGTGGGCGGGATCGGTACCGGCACCCTGCTGCTCGTCGGCCTTGGCGTGTGGACGGTGGCGGCACGGCGCAGGCCAGGCGGGACGACCTGACGCAGGCCCGGACCCATCGCCCCGGCGCGGCTGACGACCTGACGGAGGCCCCGGACCGATCGCCCCGGCGCGGCTGTGGATCAGATCCGGGTCAGGGCCCAGAAGCCCACGGCGTAGCAGGCCAGGGCGAGGAGCAGAAGAGGTACGGCCACCCTGGCCGGAGGCCCGGGACGGCGCCGCCGCCGTGCCGCACGGTGCTGCCGGTACGCCCGGGCAGGAGGGGCCGTTCGCGGGCTCCGCGCGGTGTACGAGGCGGTGGGCACGTCGACGCGCTGCTGCGGGGGCGGCGACGTCAGGGCCTCAGCCGGAGGTGGCGGGTACGGGGGCCGGTACCGCGGGCTTCCTTGGAAGGCCGGGGCCTGTGCGTGCGATTGCGGACCGGGTACCGGCGGGGAGGCGACGTGCGTCTGCGGGGGCGGCAGGTGGAAACTTCCGGTCTCCGACATGCCGGCCGGCCGAGCGGACCCGGGGAACGACGCCGCCTGCGCACCGTCCGGGGCGGACGGTCTTGGGCCCGGGGCGGGCGGGGCCGCGTCCGGGCTCCATCCCGAGGGGTGCGGGGACCACGCTTCGGCCGGGCTGGGTGGCGTACTGCCCGGGAACGACGGCGTACTGCCTGAGAGGGACGGCGTACCGTCCGGTAAGGGAGGCGTGCCGCCCGGGAGCGACGGCGTGCCGCCCGGGGACGCTTCCGGGCTGGACGGGTCGGAAGCGTCCCCGGGCGGGTCGGACGGAGCGGACGGGCCAGACCGACCGGACGGGTCAGACCGACCGGACAGGTCGGACGGCCGTCGTGGGTCCGCCGGGGTGGCGTCCACCCCCGACGCCCGCTTGAGAGGCCCCTCCGGTCCGAACCCCGAAGGCAGCGGGCCGATCTGGTCGAAGATCTCGATCAGCTCGTCGTCGGGCCCGGGCTCCGGCAACAACTCCGCCGCCGAGGCCAGCGCCTTGCGCGCCCCCGTCGCCGTACGGAACCTCGCGGGCGGGTCCGGCTGCACCAGCGTCGCCACGACCTGCCACAGCGGCTCGGGAACCCCCTGCGGCGCGGGCGGCGTCCCGTGCTCGGCGAAGTACTGCACCAGCGCCTTGGCGTTGGGCTTGGCTCCCTCCAGCAGGTACAGGGCGACCAGGCCCACCGCGAACAGGTCCGCGGGGAAGTCCGGTTCCGCGCCCATCATCTGCTCCGGCGCCAGGTAACCCGGCGTCCCCACCACGAGGTTGGTCTCCGTCAGCCGGGGCTCACCCAGCCGCATCGCGATGCCGAAGTCGGACAGCCGCAGCCGGGGCCGGCCCGTCCCGGTCGCTTCGAGCAGCAGGTTGGCGGGCTTGATGTCACGGTGCACGACGCCCTCGGCATGTACCGCGGCCAGGCCCGACAGCAGCTGGTCGAGGAGCGTGCAGACGAAGGCGGGCGGCAGGGGGCCGTAGTCCCCGACCAGGTGGACGAGCGAACCGCCCGCGACCAGGTCCATGGTGAACATGACCTTGTCGTCGTCGGCGGCCCAGCTCGCCGGCGCGAGCACATGCGGGTGATCGATCCGCATCGCCTGCTCACGCACGAACCGCAGCAGCGAGTGCGCGTCCCGCTGCTGGAGCACCTTGGCGGCCACATACCGCCGACGGCGGTGGTCCCAGGCACGCCAGACGGCACCGACCCCGCCGCGGCCGATCGGGTCGACCAGCTCGTACCGGCCCGCGAACACCTCACCCATGGCTGTGCGCCGCTCCTCCCCTGGAACCTGTCACGCCACTTGCGCGATCCGGCCGCCGAACCCCTCCCGGCGACCGGACCCGGGATCAGTTCTGGTGGGACTGGTAGTGCGCCACCGCGTCCGAGGTGCGGCCCGCGCCGTACACCCGCAGGAACTCCGCCAGTTCCGGGTGGGAGGGCGACAGGGCGTCCGCCGCGTCGATGATGTCCCCGGCGGCGGCCACCGAGCGCAGCAGCGACTGGATCTCGCGGACCACCCGCTTGACCGTGGGCGCTCCCGAACTGCTCGTGGTCGTCGTGGTGTTGCTGAGCACCGAGCCCCCCTGCGACTTCTTGATCTCGTCCATGCGCTCCGTCGCCTCGGCCGCGCTCACGCTGCCGTCCGCGACCTGCCCCGCCAGGTCCTGCAGCAGCTGCACCCGCTGGACCACCGCGGGGTTGCCGATCTTCGCCCGCTGGCCGCTCATCAGCTGCGACAGCATCGGCGCGGACAGCCCCAGCACCCCTGCGAGACGAGCCTGGTTGAGACCAAGATCGTCGATGAGCCTACGGAAGAGCGCCCCCAGCGGCTCCCCGTACCAGTTCCGCTGCAGTTCCCGCGCTCTTGCGGTGGCTTCCTGCTGTGCGGCGTCCATTGCGTCTCCCCATCGCTTCCCCAAAAACCGCAGTTCGCTCCAGCGAACCACGCCGAGCATCTTACGGAGCGTGCTGTTTCCCCGGGACCCCCAATCATTTGTGAGATACCGGGGGCGACCCGGTACTCTTGTCTGCGGCACCCGCCAGTACGCGGTACACCGGCCGGATGCCTCTCAAGGGGCCTTAGCTCAGTTGGTAGAGCGCTGTCTTTGCATGGCAGATGTCAGGGGTTCGACTCCCCTAGGCTCCACCGCAGGTCAGACGCCCTCCGGGACACTTCCCGGAGGGCGTCTGCGCGTTTCGGGAAGTGTCCCGGAACACGGCACCCACCACCCCGCGGCCCCGTCACCGGTCACAGGACCGGCCCCGAGAAGTGACGGGTGACACCCGGCCGTCCCCCTCGGACGACACACACCGACATGATCGTCAACCGCCTCAGCAGGGAAGGAAGTTGATGCGACCGCGTCCCTGGACACCGCCGCCGGACCGCGCGACCGGAACAACCGCGGCCCCACGGCGTACACCGACCCCCAGGGGCCCGTCGAGCACCCCGGTGGAGCTGTCTGCTCTTGATATCGTCACCCCACAGGGCACCAGCGCCACACCCCTGCGGGGCGGTGCCACGTGGCACATCGCCGTCGCAGCCGACCGGCCGCTGCCGACGAGGTGGAAGGGGTAGACCATGCGGGCGAAGGTACGGGCCGCTCTCGACGCGATCTATATGAAGCGCCTGGTCAGAGAGTTGGAGGGACGCCAGCGCCCACAGCACATCGGCATTATGCTCGACGGCAACCGCCGGTGGGCCAAGATGTCGGGCATCGACGACCCCCGAGAGGGCTACCGGGCCGGCGGGGCAAAGGTGCAGGACTTCCTGCGCTGGTGCGACTCCGCGCAGATCGAGCACGTCACCCTGTTCATGCTCTCCGACGACAACCTCCGTCGCCCCGAGGAACAGCTGACCCCGCTCATCGACATCATCGCCGAGGTCGTCGAACAACTGGCCGCACCGGGCAACCCCTGGCCCGTCGAAGCCGTCGGCGCACTGGACCTGCTGCCCGCCGAGTCCGCGAGCCGCCTCAAGACCGCCACTGCCGCCACCCAGGGCCGCCAAGGCGGCACCAAGGTCGACGTCGCCGTCGGCTACGGAGGCCGACGGGAGATCGTCGACGCCGTACGGTCCGCCCTGACCGAGCACAGCTCCCAGGGCGGGGACATCGACGAGTTCATCGAGACCTTCACCATGGAGCACATCTCCAAGCACCTGTACTCCAAGACACGGTCCGAATCCGACCTCATCATCCGCACCTCCGGCGAACAGCGGCTCTCCGGATTCCTCCTCTGGCAGTCCGCCTACGCCGAAGTCCACTTCTGCGAGACCTACTGGCCGGACTTCCGCGAGATCGACTTCCTGCGCGCCCTGCGCTCCTACTCCCTGCGCGAACGCCGCTACGGCCGCTGAGCAGAAGTTTCACGTGAAACATCGCCGCGGGGCGGAAGACCCTCAAGTCTTCCGCCCCGCGGCGATGTGAATACCGACCCACGTCGGCGAAGCTCAGCGGAGCTCGTCGCCCTCCGCCTCCTCCTGCGCCTGCTTGGCCTGCACCTCGGGATCGAGAAGCGCCTCACCGGTGCCGTCCACCGACGTCAGCCGCCCCGACTCGGCAACCTCCGTCGCCTCCGGCGGCTCCACCAACCAGTCCGGGTTCGCCTGCTTGTCCCACCACTTCCAGGCAGCGAACGCACCGCCCGCGACCACCCCCGCCACCGCCAGGACCCGGGCGATACGCCCGGCCCTCGCCCGGCGCCGATGCCTGCGCGTCAGCCGCTGGATCTCCTTGGCCGTGACCTGACCCCGCAGCGCGGCCAACGCGGCAGCACCCCGGGCAGCGGCCTCGTCCCTGACGGGCCCAGCCGCGGCCACCGCCTGCTCGATCCTCGGCCGCGAGTAGTCAGCCGCCTGCCGGGCAGCCAGTCGCGCACGGACGGCCGCCTCCTGCGCGGCCGCGTCCATCTTCGGCGGCACATGCGTACGGGCCTGATCCAGCCGCGGCGCCACATGCGCCCCATACTGGAGACGGGCCTGACACGCGGCCTGCGACACCTTGGGCGCCAGCCGTCCGCGCGCCTCCTGTGCATAGTGAGCGGCCCTGTCCTTGGCCGTGTCGGCGTAGGGCGCCACCACTTCCGCGGCGTGCAGCACGCTGTCCTTCGCCGAACCGGTCGCGGCGCGCACGCTGTCGATGCGGGTCACGGGTTCCTCCTCCTCGGTGGCGTACGGTAATTCGACTTTCCACCCTTTTACGGATCATGCCTGCGGACCTGCTGCCAGGCATGTGAGGGCGGGCATCCGGGTCACAGACGGTGTCTTCGGGCCCTCTGTGACAAGCGGTGACGAAGTTGCGAACAAGAGCCGATCAACATCGATAACGGATGAATACCGGGCAACGAGAGCCTGTCGACGACAATGCCACGGATCGACGACCCGCGCTCGTGACCCAGCGACATGAGCGACCTGCGCGTCCCCACCGTGCGAGGATCGAAGCGCACGAATAGACAACGGAAGGCACACCGTGGCCGAGCAGCTCTACGCCACCCTGAAGACCAGCCAAGGCCACATCAAGATCCGCCTGCTGCCGAACCACGCCCCCAGGACGGTCAAAAACTTCGTCGAACTCGCCCAGGGCGAGCGGGAGTGGACCCACCCCGCCACCGGCGAGAAGACCACGGCCAGGCTCTACGACGGCACGGTCTTCCACCGGGTCCTCAGCGGCTTCATGATCCAGGGCGGTGACCCGCTGGGCAACGGCACCGGCGACCCCGGCTACCAGTTCGAGGACGAGTTCCACCCCGACCTCGCCTTCGACAAGCCCTACCTGCTGGCCATGGCCAACGCCGGCCCCGGCACCAACGGCTCGCAGTTCTTCATCACCGTCTCCCCGACGACATGGCTGAACCGCAAGCACACGATCTTCGGCGAGGTGACCGACGCGGCCAGCCAGAAGGTCGTCGATACCATCGCCACCACCCAGACCAACCCCCGCACAGACCGCCCCGTCAACGACGTCGTCATCGAATCGGTCGCCGTCGAGACCCGCGACGACTGACCCGCCCGCCCACAGGGCAGGAACCAAACGCCCCGCCCATCCGTAAAGACGGGCGGGGCGGTGCATTTGCGCACACCGCTCGCAGGACGACCGAGGGGACGCCATGGACCACGCGGCAGCCGGCTCACCGGACGCCCAGAAACCGCCCGGCTGCTACCGCCACCCCGACCGCGAGACCGGCATCAGCTGCACCCGCTGCGAACGCCCCATCTGCCCCGACTGCATGGTCAACGCCTCCGTCGGCTTCCACTGCCCCGAATGCGCCACCGGCCGCAGCGGCACCGGGCCCGCCCCCGCCGCCTCCAGGCCCCGCACCCTCGCGGGCGGGACCATCGCCGCCGACCCCCACCTCCTCACCAAGATCCTCATCGGGATCAACGCGGCGGTCTTCATCGCCGTCCACGCCCTGTCTTCGTCGTTCCTCGGTGACCTGGTCCTCATCGGGCGATGGCCCCCCGCCCCCTTCGTCCCGACCGAAGGCGTCGCGGAGGGCGAGTGGTACCGCCTGGTGACCACGATGTTCACCCACCAGGAGATCTGGCACATCGGCTTCAACATGCTCAGCCTCTGGTTCCTCGGCGGCCCCCTGGAAGCGGCCCTCGGCAGGGCCCGCTACCTCACGCTCTACCTCGTCTCCGGCCTGGCCGGCAGCGCCCTCACCTACCTGCTCGCCTCACCCACCACGGCCACCCTCGGCGCCTCCGGCGCGGTCTTCGGCCTCTTCGGCGCCACCGCGGCCCTCGTCCGCCGCCTCAACGCGGACATGCGGCCGATCGTCATCCTGCTGGCGATCAACCTGGTCTTCACCTTCACCTGGGCCAACATCGCCTGGCAGGCCCACGTCGGCGGCCTCGTCGCCGGCGCCGCGATCGGCTACGCGATGCTCCACGCCCCGCGCGAGCGGCGGACGCTCGTGCAGTACGGCACCTGCGCGGTGGTCCTCGTGGCCGTCGTCGGTCTGACCCTGTTGAGAACCGCCCAGCTCACCTGAGCGCCCGTTGTCCACAGTAGGTGCCGGATCTTGTGCACAGTGTGCGAGAACAAGAGTGCCCCCTGACACTGACCTTCGTTTCCGCAGGTCAGGCAGGGGGCGAACATGTTTTCGGGTACCGGTACTTCCGTCACACCGGCGTCAATGCCCAGTGGGTTATCCACAGATCGTCTTTCTTTTCCCCACCATGTGGACGGCGCCTGTGGATAACTCCGTGGATAGTCCTGGGCAGAGCTACTGCGGCGTTACCGCGGAGCTACTTCCACTGCGTCGAGACACCGAATCCGGCGGCGATGAAACCGAAGCCCACCACGATGTTCCAGTTGCCCAGCGCGTCGATGGGAAGTGAACCGTCGGTGACATAGAAGACGACGATCCAGGCGAGGCCGATGACGAACATGGCCAGCATGACGGGCGCGACCCAGCTGCGGCTGGTCAGCTTGATGCTGGTCGCCTGCTTCGAGGGCGGCGGCGTGTAGTCGGCCTTCTTGCGGATACGTGACTTCGGCACGAGGGTCTCTCCTGTCGATGCGCTGCGTGGCCGCGCAGGGAACGGGGTCGGGGACTTGAAGCGCTCCCCCGGGCGTCCGTTAGCGTAGTGCTTCCGTGGCGCCGAAGGAGATAAGGGTACGTTGAGCAATTCTGCCGACTCCTCCGGGACTGAATCCAGTCCTGTCCGCAAGCGCCGTTTCCGGCCGGTGCGGGTACTCACGGCAGCCGTCTTCGCGCTCGCGGGGCTCATTTTCTTCACCAGCTTCAATACCGCCAAGGGCACCAATATCCGCACGGATGCCTCTTTGCTCAAGTTGTCCGATCTCATCCATGAGCGGAGCCGGGAGAACGGTCGGCTGGAGGAGTCCAACGCGGCTCTGAGGGACGACGTCGACGCGCTCGCCGAGCGCGACAACGGAAGTACGAAGGCGGAGGCGGACAGGCTCGCGGAGCTGGAGAAGAAGGCGGGTACGCAGAAGCTGAAGGGTGAGTCGATCTCGGTCACGCTCGACGACGCCCCGCCGGACGCCACCGCCAAGCTCCCCGGCTACCCGGAGCCCGAGCCCGACTACCTGGTGATCCACCAGCAGGATCTGCAGGCCGTGGTGAACGCGCTGTGGCAGGGCGGGGCGGAGGGCATCAAGGTCATGGACCAGCGGCTGATCTCCACCAGCGCGGTGCGCTGCGTGGGCAACACGCTGATTCTGCAGGGCCGGGTCTACTCGCCGCCGTACAAGATCCAGGCGGTCGGTGATCCGGAGCGGCTGAGGGAGGCGCTGGCGGCATCGCCGACGATCCAGAACTACATGGTGTACGTCAATGTCTACGGGCTCGGCTGGAAGGTCGAGGACGAGGGACGGGTGACGCTGCCGGGCTACTCGGGCACGGCGGACCTGCACTATGCCCGGCCTGTGGATTGACGCCGTTCCGCAGGGCCTCGCGCCGTTAGTCTGGTGCCGTACGGCGTGATTCCGGCGCCGTGGTGCGACGGAAGGGACGGCATGTACGGCTGGATCTGGCGGCATCTGCCGGGGAACGCGTGGGTGAAGGCGCTGCTCTCGCTGGTGCTGGCGGTGGCCGTGGTCTACGTCCTGTTCCAGTACGTCTTCCCGTGGGCCGAACCGCTGCTTCCCTTCAACGATGTGACGGTGGACAACCAGTGAGCGCGCGCATCCTCGTCGTCGACAACTACGACAGCTTCGTCTTCAACCTGGTGCAGTACCTGTACCAGCTGGGTGCCGAGTGCGAGGTGCTGCGCAACGACGAGGTGTCGACGGCGCACGCCCAGGACGGTTTCGACGGCGTACTGCTGTCGCCGGGGCCGGGAACGCCGGAGCAGGCGGGCGTGTGCGTCGAGATGGTGCGGCACTGCGCGGCGACCGGGGTGCCGGTCTTCGGGGTCTGTCTGGGCATGCAGTCGATGCAGGTGGCGTACGGGGGTGTGGTGGACCGGGCGCCGGAGCTGCTGCACGGCAAGACCTCGCCGGTCGAGCACGCGGGCCGGGGCGTCTTCGCGGGGCTGCCGTCCCCCTTCACGGCGACGCGGTACCACTCGCTGGCGGCGGAGCCGGCCACGGTGCCGGCGGAGCTGGAGGTGACGGCCCGTACGCCGGACGGGATCGTGATGGGGCTGCGCCACCGTGAACTGCCGGTCGAGGGTGTGCAGTTCCATCCGGAGTCGGTGCTGACCGAGCACGGGCACCGGATGCTGGCCAACTGGCTGGTGGAGTGCGGCGACCAGGGCGCGGTGGCGAGGTCGGCGGGGCTCGCCCCGGTGGTGGGCAGGGCCACGGCGTGACCGCACTGCGCCCCGAGCGCGACTCCGGCGCGGCCGGTGACCAGGGATCCTCGTACGGGCAGCCGTACGGGGATTCCGGTGCGTTCGGGGACGGTTGGTACGAGGGCTTCTCTTCCGGGGACTTCTCTTCCGAGGGCTTCTCTTCCGGCGACTTCTCTTCGGAGGGGGCGTATCGGCCGGTCGTCGAGGACGACGAGACGGTGGCGCTGCGGGTTCCGGAGCCGCCGCGGGAGCGAGGGGGGCCCGCCGCTTCTACGGACGGTCCCGTGGATGGCGGGCGCGCGGCCCGCAGGAAGGCCGCGAAACGGCGTCAAGGGCGCCGTGGGGCCGCTCGCGGGTCGTCGGCGGTATCGGAGCCGGACGAGGAACCGAAAGCGCCTCTGTCGCGCGTTGAGGCGCGTCGGCAGGCCCGTGCGCGCAAGCCGGGGGCGGCCGTGATCGCGAGCCGGGCGATCGGTGAGGTCTTCATCACGTCCGGTGTGCTGATGCTGCTGTTCGTCACGTACCAGTTGTGGTGGACGAACGTGCGGGCGCAGGCGCAGGCGGACAAGGCGGCGAGCAGCCTCCAGGAGGACTGGGCGAACGGCAAGCGGAATCCGGGGGTCTTCGAGCCGGGGCAGGGTTTCGCGCTGCTGCACATTCCCAAGCTGGACGTGGTGGTGCCGATCGCGGAGGGCATCGACGACGAGAAGGTGCTGGACCGGGGGATGGTCGGGCACTATGCCGAGGGCGCGCTGAAGACGGCGATGCCGGACGCGAAGACGGGCAACTTCGGGCTGGCGGGGCATCGCAACACGCATGGTGAACCGTTCCGGTACATCAACAAGCTGGGTCCGGGCGATCCGATCGTCGTGGAGACTCAGGACAGGTACTTCGTGTACAAGATGGCGTCGATCCTGCCGGTGACGTCGCCGAGCAACATCAGTGTTCTCGATCCGGTGCCGAAGCAGTCGGGGTTCAAGGAGTCGGGCCGGTACATCACGCTCACGACCTGCACTCCGGAGTTCACCAGTAAGTACCGGATGATCGTCTGGGGCAAGATGGTCGAGGAACGGCCGCGCAGCAAGGGCAAGCCGGATGCGCTCGTCAGTTAAGGGCGGATGACCAGTGGCAGCGAGCACCGACACGGAGCACGAAGAGCGGACCGGCGCGGACGGTTCACCGGGCCCCGCGGCACGCCGCCGCGGACGCGGCCCGGGGCGGATCGTCGCGCAGGCCGTCAGTGTCCTCGGCGAGCTCCTCATCACCGCGGGCCTGGTGCTGGGCCTGTTCGTCGTCTACTCGCTGTGGTGGACGAACGTGGTCGCCGACCGCGCGGCGGACAAGCAGGCCGACCAGGTCCGTGACAACTGGGCGCAGGACCGGGTCGGCCCGGACGGTCCGGGGGCGCTGGACACGAAGGCGGGCATCGGGTTCCTGCACGTGCCGGCGATGGGGAACGGCGACATCCTGGTGGAGAAGGGCACGTCGATGAAGGTCCTCAACGACGGCGTGGCCGGTTACTACACGGACCCGGTGAAGTCGGCGCTGCCGACGTCCGGCAAGGAGGGCAACTTCTCGCTGGCGGCGCACCGGGACGGGCACGGGGCGAAGTTCCACAACATCGACAAGATCGAGGAGGGGGACCCGATCGTCTTCGAGACGAAGGACAAGTGGTACGTCTACAAGACCTACGCGGTCCTTCCCGAGACGTCGAAGTACAACGTCAGGGTCCTCGACGCGGTCCCCAAGGAGTCCGGCAAGAAGAAGGCCGGCCACTACATCACGCTGACGACCTGCACACCGCTGTACACGAGCCGGTACCGGTACGTGGTGTGGGGGGAGCTGGTGCGTACGGAGAAGGTGGACGGGGAGCGGACTCCGCCGAAGGAACTGCGCTGAGGTGAGCCTAGGATGACGGAGGCCCGAAGCCGCAACTTACCCTTGCGGCTTCGGGCCTCTTCGTTCATCTCACTGCAGGACAGTCAGTGGTGCACCGGCGCTCCATTCCTCCAGGAGCCCGCGGTGTACCGCGGTGATGCCGCCCTCGGCGGCGATGTTCCGGGCGTCCCGCGTGAAGGGGCACGTCGCCACGAACAGGGCTACCTCGGAGCTGTGCAGGACTTTCGCTCCGACGAACTTCTGGACCTCGGGGCTGGTGATGGAGAGGTGAGGCGCGAACCTCTTGCACTGGACGGCGAGGGTTCGCCCGTCGGCTGTGAGCGCGGTGATGTCGATGCCTCGGTCCCTGTTGCCACCACGCACGATGACGTTGGTGCAGCCGTCGCGGCGGAGCAGTGTGGCGACGTGCTCCTCGAACTCACGGCCGTTCATGGCGTCCATGGAGGCCATGACGCCGACCAGCGGACGGTCCTCTCGTGGGCTTTCCAGTCGCTGCAGTCGAGCGTGGTGCTGTCGGAGCCGCTTCTCGATGCGCTGGACGCCTGTGCGGAGAGCGATGAGCTCTTGTCGGTGGTCGCTCGATGCCTCGATCAGGGCGTTGAACATCGGTACGACGGTCCTGCCGAGGATGTGGGTGATGCGCTCGTCGATGCGGGCGTCGAGGGCGGCGGAGGCTGCCGCGGGAGGGTTGTCCACAGGCTGTGTGCGGGCCTGGTACTCCATGTCGAGCAGATACACACGGACCTGACGCGCGACGTCGCTGTCCCGGAGGAGCATGGCGATGTTGAGCACGGAACGACGCGAGTAGAGGGTGAGGCTTGACCGGGGCTGTGGATAACCTCCCGGATAGCGTGACAGGATGTCACGCTTGAATTGTGCGAGCTCAGGGCCTTGCAGTGTCAGCATGCCGTTGCGGGACAGCTCCTCACGGTGCCTTGCTTTGAGCTGGCGGATGGCTTCAGTGGTGACGCCGAAGTAGGCCGCCACCATCGCCGTGGTCACATGCATGCCGTCCGGCAGCAGGGACAGCGCCTTGACGCGGTCGAGTACGTCCGTGTGTTCGAGGACAGTGCTGCGCAGGGTCGCTGATTCCAGCAGGGCAGTCTCGCTGATCATGTCGTTCCTCCCTCGGGTTGTGTGGTCACCCTGAGTCAACGAGTCATGACATACGAAGACACGATCGATGACCGGCGACGCGCACGACGGAGCCCCGGTCCCTCCGCTGAGGGGCCGGGGCTCTGGCCGTTCCGGGGTGCGCGGGGTGGGTCAGTCGTCGCCGCGCAGGCCACCGATGAAGCCGCCGCCGTTGCCGCCGCCACCGCCGTTGCCGTTGCCGCCCATGGTGGTGAGGGTGATGGGCGTGGCGGCCGGGTCGTCGACCTCGGTGCCGGGCTGCGGGTCGATGGCGATCACCGTGGCGTTGTCGTCGCCCGGGGCGCCGGGGGCGACCTGGACGTTGGTGAAGCCGCTCTGCTGGAGGGTCTGCCGTGCCTGCGCGAGGCTCTGGGTGCGGACCTCCGGCACCTTGGTCTTCTCGGCGACCTTGCCGATGGCGATCGTCACCTGCGAGCCCTTGTCGACCTGCTGGCCGGACTGCGGTGTGGTGGAGATGACCTTGCCGTTCTGGTTCGGGTCGGTCGTGGGCTGCTCGGTGCAGACGGCCGTGAGGTCGCCGCCGCTCTCCACCTGGGCCTTGGCCTCGTCACAGGTACGGCCGACGACGTCGGGCACCGTGGCCTTCTCCGCGGCCTTGGCGACCTCCAGGGTCACCGTGGAGCCCTTCTCCAGCTCGTTGCCCGGGTCGGGGTTCTGGCTGAGGACGGTGCCCTCGTCCTGGGAGGACTCGGTCTGCTTCTGCTCGACGACGAAGCCCTTGTCCTCGAGCTGCTGGGTGGCCTCGTCGATGTTCTTGTCGATCACGTTCGGCACGGCGACCTTCGGGGCGCCGGTGGAGACGACGAGGTTGACGGTGGACTTCTTGTCGACCTCGGTGCCCTGTTTGGGGTCCTGGGAGCAGATGCTGCCCTTCTTCTGGTCCTCGCAGGGCTTCTCCGTGAAGGCCAGTTCCAGGTCGGCGTTGGTCGCCTGTTGCTGGGCGTCGTCCTTGGTCAGGCCGATGAGGCTGGGTACCGACACCTTGTCGTTGCCCGGTCCTCCTCCTCCCCCGATGGCGTACTTGCCGATGAGGATGGCGCCGACGAGGACGAGGACGCCGGCCAGGACCAGGAAGATCGTGGAGGTGTGGGACTTGCGGGGCTGCTGGCGGCGCCGGTCGGGGCGGTCGTCGTAGCCGTAGCCGCCGTCGTCCGCGTTCATGGGCGGCAGCATCGTCGTGGCGCCCGCTCCGGCGTCGGAGCGCAGGGCGGTGGTCGGCTGGTCGTCGGGGTAGGCGCCGTAGCCGCCCGCGGTCATGGCGCCCAGTGCGGCGGTGGCGCCGACCGGCTGGCCGTCGAGGCAGGCCTCGATGTCGGCGCGCATCTCGTCGGCCGACTGGTAGCGGTAGTCGGGGTCCTTGACCAGGGCCTTCAGCACGATCGCGTCCATCTCGGGCGTGATCTCGGGGTCGAAGACGCTGGGCGCCTGCGGTTCCTCGCGGACGTGCTGGTAGGCGACGGCGACCGGGGAGTCGCCGACGAAGGGCGGGCGGACCGTGAGCAGCTCGTAGAGCAGGCAGCCGGTGGAGTACAGGTCGGAGCGGGCGTCGACCTGTTCGCCCTTGGCCTGCTCCGGGGAGAGGTACTGGGCGGTGCCGATGACCGCGGCGGTCTGGGTCATGGTCATGCCGGAGTCGCCCATGGCGCGGGCGATGCCGAAGTCCATGACCTTGACCTGGCCGTCCCGCGTCAGCATGACGTTGGCCGGTTTGATGTCGCGGTGGACGATGCCGGCGCGGTGCGAGTACTCCAGGGCCTGGAGGATGCCGATGGTCATCTCCAGGGTCCGCTCCGGCAGCAGTCTGCGGCCGGAGTGGAGCAGTTCGCGGAGTGTGGAGCCGTCGACGTACTCCATGACGATGTACGGGATCGACACGTTGTCGATGTAGTCCTCGCCCGTGTCGTAGACCGCCACGATCGCGGGGTGGTTGAGCGAGGCGGCCGACTGGGCCTCCCGGCGGAAGCGGGCCTGGAAGGACGGGTCGCGCGCGAGGTCCGCGCGCAGCGTCTTCACCGCTACCTGGCGTCCGAGCCGGGTGTCATGTGCGTGGTAAACCTCCGCCATGCCACCACGGCCGAGCACCGGGCCCAGCTCGTACCGGCCGCCGAGGCGACGCGGCTCTTCCATAGCTACCTACCAGCCCTCTCCGTCGGTCCCGACCGGCATGCTTGTACGGTCGGAGGCTGCCGTCCGGCCTACGGTACCCGGCTTGCTTTGTGTGACTTGGCCAAGCCGGGCAGCCGATACAGGACCGGTATCGCAACGTGCGCCGATGTGAAGGGGACGTGAGCGGAGTCACGTCCCGTTCATGGCGCGGTTACTTCTTGCTTTCGATGACGGCCTCCATGACGTTCTTCGCGATCGGTGCCGCGAGGCCGCCGCCGGAGATGTCGTCACGGTTGGCGTTCTCGTCCTCGATCACCACGGCCACGGCGACGGGTGAGCTGTCGTCGTCGCCCTTGGCGTACGAGATGAACCAGGCGTAGGGGTTCTCGCTGTTGTCGACGCCGTGCTGTGCGGTGCCGGTCTTGCCGCCCACGGTGACGCCGTCGATCCGCGCGTTGGTTCCCGTTCCGTCCTTGACGACGGTTTCCATCATGGACTGGAGGATCTGGGCGTTGTCCGCGGAGAGCGGCTTGCTCAACTCCTCGGGGTCCGTCTTCTCGGTGGTGTCGAGGCCCGGGTCCTGGAGTTCGTCGACCATGTACGGCTTCATCAGGGTGCCGTTGTTGGCGATGGCCGAGGTGACCATGGCCATCTGCAGGGGGGTGGCGGCGGTGTTGTACTGGCCGATGGCGGAGAGCGCGGTCTGTGACGCGTTCATGTCGCCGGAGAAGACGGAGGCGTTGGAGCGGACGGGGACGAACTGCTCCTCGTCGAAGCCGAACTTCTTGGCGGTCTCGAGCATCTTGTCGTTGCCGAGGTCGGCGCCGATCTTGCCGAAGACGGTGTTGCAGGACACGCGGAGTGCCTCGCGGAGGGTGGCGTTCTCGCAGGGGAGGTCGCCCTCGTTGGGCAGGTCGGTGGTGGTGCCGGGCATCGTCCAGGGCAGGGGGGAGTCGGTCTTGTCGTCCGCCGAGTCGTACAGGTCGTGCTCCAGGGCGGCCGCGGCGGTGAGCACCTTGAAGGTGGAGCCGGGCGGGTAGACCTCGCGCAGGGCGCGGTTGAGCATCGGGTCGTCGGGGTTGTTCTTCTTCTGGAGTTTGTTCCAGGCCTCGCCGTCGGCGTCGCTTCCGCCGGCGATCGAGGTGGGGTCGTACGACGGGTAGGAGGCCATCGAGAGGATCTTGCCGGTGGACGGTTCGAGGGCGACGACGGCTCCCTTGGCGCCCTGCTTCTTCAGGCCGTCGTAGGCGGCCTTCTGGGCGGCGCTGTTGAGGGTGGTGACGACGTTGCCGCCTTCGCGCTTCTTGCCGGTGATCATGTCGAGGGTGTTGCGGAAGAAGAGCCGGTCGTCGTTGCCGGTGAGGATGCCGTCGTCGATGGCTTCGAGCTGGGTGGCGCCGTAGGCCTGGGAGACGTATCCGGTCACGGGCGCCCACATGGCGCCGTCCTTGTAGGTGCGCTTGTACTTGAAGTCGCCCTTGGTGGTGGCGTGGCCGGTGATGGCCTGGCCGTCGACGATGATGTCGCCGCGTGGGCTGGCGTACCGCTCGATGGCGACGCGGCGGTTGTGCTCGTCCTCCTTGAGCTCGTCCGCCTGGACGTACTGGAGCCAGTTGTCGCGGATGAGCAGGGTGAGGACGAGGAGGCCGCAGAAGATCGCGATGCGGCGCAGTGGCTTGTTCACGAGCGGACCACCTGGGTCATTTCGGCGTCCGGGTTGGCGGGTGCGGCGGGTGCCGGTCTGCGGGCGGTGTCGCTGATGCGCAGCAGGATGCCGATCAGTGCCCAGTTGGCGATGACGGAGGAGCCGCCGTAGGCCAGGAAGGGCATGGTCATGCCGGTGAGCGGGATGAGGCCCATGACGCCGCCGGCGACGACGAAGACCTGGAGGGCGAAGGCGCCGGAGAGGCCGATGGCGAGGAGCTTGCCGAACGGGTCGCGGGCGGCGAGGGCGGTGCGTACGCCGCGTTCCACGATCAGCGCGTAGAGCAGGAGGAGTGCCATGAGGCCGGCGAGGCCGAGTTCCTCGCCGAAGGTGGCGAGGATGAAGTCGGAGTTGGAGGCGAAGCGGATGAGGTCGGAGTGGCCCTGGCCCCAGCCGGTGCCGAGGGTGCCGCCGGAGCCGAAGGCCCACAGGGCCTGCATGGCCTGTTCGGAGTGGCCGACCTGGCCGGCGCGGGAGAGCGTGTACTCGCGCATCGGGTCGAGCCAGGCGTCGACGCGCTGCTGGATGTGGGGTTCGAAGCTGGCCACGCCGACGGCGCCGGCGGCGGACATCAGCATGCCGAAGACGATCCAGCTGGTCCGCTCGGTGGCGACGTACAGCATGATCACGAACATGCCGAAGAAGAGCAGCGAGGTGCCGAGGTCGGTCTCGAAGACGAGGATGAGGATCGAGATCGCCCAGACGACGAGGATCGGGCCGAGGTCGCGTCCGCGGGGCAGGTAGAGGCCCATGAAGCGGCGGCTGGCCAGGGCGAGGGCGTCGCGTTTCACCATGAGGTAGCCGGCGAAGAAGATCGCGAGGACGATCTTGGCGAATTCGCCGGGCTGGATGGAGAAGGAGCCGATCTGGATCCAGATGCGGGCGCCGAAGACGTTCTTGCCGAGGCCCGGTACCAGGGGGAGCAGCAGGAGGACCAGGGCGCCGACCATGGAGATGTAGGTGTAGCGCTGTAGGACGCGGTGGTCCTTGAGGAAGATCATGACGGCGACGAACAGGGCGATGCCCATCGCGGTGTACATCAGCTGGCGGGGTGCGGCGTTACCGGCCTGGTCGATGCTCTGGAGCAGTTCGGACTGGTCGAGGCGCCAGATGGCGACGAGTCCGAGTCCGTTGAGCAGGGTGGCCAGGGGCAGCATCAGCGGGTCCGCGTACGGGGCGAACTTGCGGACGACGAGGTGGCCGACGGCGGCCAGGAGGCCGAGGCCGAGGCCGTAGCTCAGCAGGCCGGCGGGCACCTCGTCGTTGATGGCCAGTCCTACGTTGGCGTAGGCGAAGACCGGGATGACGACGGCGAACACGAGCAGAGCCAGCTCGGTGTTGCGCCGGCTCGGGGCGCCGATGGCGCCGATCGTGGACGTGTGGTGTGTCGGCGAGTTGGTGGAACTGCTCATCGTGTGACGGGGCCTCTCACGGCTTGCCTACTGCTTACCGCACAGCGAGACGACCTTCTGCTCTTCCTCCGAGAGGGTCGGGCCGGGGCCTGGAGTGGGTGCGGTCGTGGACGGGGACTCGGACGATTCGGGTGCCTTCGGTGATCCCGACGGGTTCGGGGTCGGTGAGGCCTTGGACGTGAAGGAGGCGGGGGTGGTTCCCGTGGTGCCTCCGGCCTCGCCCTCGCCCGTCTTGGCGTTCTTCTCGGTGTCCGCGGTGCGCTGGTCGGCCTGCTTCTGGCAGGCGGATGCCTGGACCGCCAGTTCCTCGATCTTCGCCCGGGCGTCGGCCAGGTCGCCTTCGGCGATCGTGGACTCGACGAGTTTCTGCTGGTAGGGCGGCAGGTACTTGAGTTCGATCTCGGGGTGGTCCTTCTGGACCTTCGACAGGGAGACCCAGGCGAGGTCCTGGCTGATGCCGCGGTACAGGGCGACGTGGTCGTCCTTGGTGCCGACGTAGTACTGGGTCTGGGTCCAGCGCCAGCCGCCGTACGTGCCGCCGCCGATGACGGCGAGGGCGAGGACGGTGTAGAGGGATCTCTTCAGCCACTTGCGGTTCTTGCGGGGTTTGACGAAGTCGTCGGGCCCGTAGTCGTCGAAGTCGCCGGCCGGGATGTAGCCGGTGATGTCGCCGCTGCCGGGCGGGCCGAACTCGCCGCCCCCGCCGCGCTGTCCGCCCTGGCGGCCGAGGCCGGCGGCGCGGCCGGCCGGGGTCTGCATGATGCCGTTGTCGCCGAACTGGGCCTGGTTCTCGGCGACGGCGCCGACGACGATCGGGGTGTCGGAGAGCTGGCCGGCGAGGGTGTCCCCGGTGTCGAGGTCGAGGACGTCGGCGATGATGACGGTGATGTTGTCGGGGCCGCCGCCGCGCAGGGCGAGCTGGATGAGCTCCTGCACGGTTTCCTGGGGGCCCTGGTAGCTGGCGAGGGTGTCTTCCATCGTCTGGTGGGAGACGACGCCGGAGAGCCCGTCGGAGCAGATGAGGTAGCGGTCGCCGGCCCGTACCTCGCGGATGGACAGGTCGGGTTCGACGTGGTCGCCGCTGCCGAGGGCGCGCATCAGCAGGGAGCGCTGCGGGTGGGTGCCCGCCTCCTCCTCGGTGATGCGTCCTTCGTCGACGAGGCGCTGCACCCAGGTGTGGTCCTGCGTGATCTGGGTGAGGACGCCGTCGCGCAGGAGGTAGGCGCGGGAGTCGCCGACGTGGACGAGGCCGAGGCGCTGGCCGGTCCAGAGCAGGGCGGTGAGGGTGGTGCCCATGCCTTCGAGGGCGGGGTCCTCCTCGACCATCTGGCGGAGCTGGTCGTTGGCGCGCTGCACGGCGGTGCCGAGGGAGGTGAGGATGTCGGAGCCGGGCACGTCGTCGTCGAGGGCGACGATGGTGGAGATCACCTCGGAGGAGGCGACCTCACCGGCGGCCTGGCCGCCCATGCCGTCGGCGATGGCGAGCAGGCGGGGACCGGCGTAGCCGGAGTCCTCGTTGCCCTCGCGGATCATGCCCTTGTGCGATCCGGCGGCGAAGCGCAGTGACAGACTCATGCGCACCTCGCCTGTCGGCTCCGACTGCAGCCGGTCGTGTCGAGCCACACTGCCCACCCTCCGGTCGGGAGCGCGCCGTGGCCCGGGGTGCCGGCCGCCGCTGCGTGCTCGCTCCGCTCGCGCTCTTTCATTGGTGTAGCACTACTTCCGCAGCTCGATGACGGTCTTGCCGATGCGGATCGGCGATCCCGGCCCGATCGGTGTGGGGGTCGTCAGCCGGGACCGGTCCAGGTAGGTGCCGTTGGTGGAGCCCAGGTCCTCGACGATCCACTGGCCGTTCTGGTCCGGGTAGATCCTGGCATGGCGGCTGGAGGCGTAGTCGTCGTCCAGCACGATGGTCGAGTCGTGTGCCCGGCCGAGCGTGATGGTCTGGCCCTGGAGGGCAACGGTGGTGCCGGTGAGGGTGCCCTCCGTGACGACGAGTTTGGTGGGCGCGCCTCGGCGGCCCCGGCCGCCGCTGGGCTGCTGGCGCTGCGGTGGAGGCGCCTGGCCCTGGCGCGTGGCGGCCTGCTGCGGTCGGGCGGCGTCGCGCCGCGCTCCGCGCTGGGTGACTCGCGTACCGAACAGGTCGCTGCGGATGACCTGCACGGCCACGATCACGAACAGCCACAGTACGGCGAGAAAACCCAGCCGCATGACCGTGAGGGTCAGCTCTGACATTGCCCCCGGATCACCCTTCGGCTTGCCTATAGAGAATGGTGGTGCTGCCCACGACGATCCGCGAGCCGTCGCGGAGCGTAGCGCGGGTGGTGTGCTGCCCGTCCACCACGATGCCGTTGGTGGACCCGAGATCCTGGATCGTCGAGGGCGTTCCGGTCCGGATTTCGCAGTGCCGGCGGGAGACGCCGGGGTCGTCGATCCGCACGTCGGCCTCGGTGCTGCGTCCGAGTACGAGTGTCGCGCGGGAGATCTGGTGGCGGGTGCCGTTGATCTCGATCCAGTGGCGGGTGCGTCCGCCGGACGCGGGTGCGGCCGGGGGTTGCTGGGCGCCCGCGGCCGGGGGGTAGCCGTAGCCGCCGGGGCGCCCGCCGGGTGGCGGCGCGGCCGGCATGGGCGGGGCGCCGGCGGGAGGGGCGGCCGGCGGGTAGCCGTAGCCGCCGCCCGGGCCGCCGGGTGTGCCGGGCCGTCCGGTGGGGGCGGCGGGTGCGGCGGGGCCGCCCGCGGGTGCCGGGCCGCCCTGGTGGCTGCTGGAGGAGGCGAGCGTACGGCTGCGCACCCGGTACAGGCCGGTGTCGAGGTCGTCCGCCTTCTCCAGGTGGACCTTGATCGGTCCCATGAAGGTGTAGCGCTGCTGCTTGGCGTAGTCGCGGACCATGCCGGCGAGCTCGTCGCCGAGCTGGCCGGAGTAGGGGCTGAGACGCTCGAAGTCGGGCGTGCTCAGTTCCACGATGAAGTCATTGGGTACGACGGTGCGGTCGCGGTTCCAGATGGTCGCGTTGTTGTCGCATTCGCGCTGGAGCGCTCCCGCGATCTCCACGGGCTGCACCTCGGACTTGAACACCTTCGCGAAGGTGCCGTTGACCAGACCTTCGAGGCGCTGCTCGAACTTCTTCAGGACTCCCATGGGGCACCTCCTCCGTCGCTGCCGTCCTGTCCACTGCCTTGCGTACTGCCGCCTTGCGTACTGCTTACGAGCGAACCGCTCACCCGTGCACTGCCTACCTGGTACTGCTTACTGATCGTATCCACGCGCCGGTCGATCGGCTGGTTCCCCCTGTCGGCCCGGTCGACAGGTGTCGACGTCTCTCGGAGTTCCCGCCGGAGCTCCCCTTCGAACGCTCGGGGCCCTTCGGGATGCGCTCCCGCGGGTACTCATGCCCAGGATCGTAGAGCCGGCCGCAGACCAGTGTCCCGCACCTGACTGTGGACCCCTACCTGCTCCTCGTGAGACGGCCCGGACCGGTACGAGGTTGATACGTGAACGGACACGGGCCGGGACGAGTGCCCGAAGGCGGCGGGAGGCCTGGTCCGCCCGTCGATAAGGGATGTGAATCCACCCGTTCCAGCGTGCTAATGTTCTCGTGTCGGAAGGCGCCGCACCGCAAGGGACGGAGCCCGAGGACACACCCAATGCGCGGGTGGCGGAATAGGCAGACGCGCTGGATTCAGGTTCCAGTGCCCGAAAGGGCGTGGGGGTTCAACTCCCCCCTCGCGCACCAGTCGAAAGCCCCCCAGGTCTCGGACCTGGGGGGCTTTCGCATGCCCGGACACCGTGTCAGGTGCGGTGCCCGGGGGTGCGGTGTGCTGTGAGGAAGGTCTCAGGCCCCGGCGCGCCACAGGGCGGGCACGTGGGGCGGCTCCCAGCCCGTCATCGAGGTGTGCGCCTGGAGGCAGCGGTAGGCGCCGCCGCCGTACGTCACCCGGTCACCGGCCGCGTAGGAACGGCCCGCCGCCCAGGTGCCGCCCGGCGGATCGGTGGGCGGGTCGGTGGGCGGGTCCGTGGGGCCCTCGTCACCGTCCACGTTCAGCACGAAGTCGAAGCTCCCCTCCCTGCCGCCGCCGGCGTCGCGGACGTTCATCAGCAGCGCCGGGTCGAAGAGGGCGTCCGTGCTGTTGCGGGGTTCGCCGGGGAAGTAGAGCTGGGTGGTCAGGACGGGTTCGCCGGGGGCCTGCGCCTTGACGTGGATGTGCCGGGTACGGCCCGGGTAGAGGCCGGGGACGATCGTCCGCAGCGTGAAGGCGCCGGTGGCGTCGGTGAACTGGTGGCCGCGGAAGGTGTACCCGGCCATGTCGTAGGCGCCGGCGTTGTCGGCCTGCCAGAAGTCGAGGAGTACGCCGGACAGCGGGACGCAGTTCCGGCCGAAGACGTAGCCGGTGACGGTCAGCCGGGTGCCGGCGGTGCCGGGTGTGACCAGGTCGGTGCGCAGCGGGGAGTTCGGCTTGAAGTAGGGGCCCTCCATCTGGTCGGGCGTCGGGTCGTCGCCGTCGTCGCAGAAGGGGGTCGGCGACAGGGCCCGTCCGGTGGAGGAGCGGGCGGTGTCCCGGGCGAGCGCGATGGAGCCGGTGGCGAGCAGCGGAACGGCGGCCCCGGCGGCGACGGCCGCTCTGAGCAGCGCCTTGCGGCTGATGCCTCGGTCGGTACCGGTGCGGGGGCCGGGGCTCAGGCCGGGGCCGGGTTCGTCGGGGGTGGTGGGGGTGTCGGAGGTCATGGGGTTCCTCGGTCTCTTCGGGCTCTGCGGGCTCTTCGTCCGGTCTCGTCGGGTTCTTCGGGCTCTTCGGGCTCTTCGGGGGTGGTCCCTGGGGAGGTGGGCGGGACGCACGGCATTCGGGACGGGGGGCGACGTGGAGGACAGGGGACGCGCCCGCCGGCGCGGGGCAGGCTGCTGTCGTTGCTTCGGCGGGCGCGTTCCGTGGTGATCGCTGGAAACCGTAGGCCCGCCGGCGGGGGCCCGGGCACCTCCTGTTTCGCCCCCTGCCCGGCGTTATGAGGGCGGGGTGGGGCGGGCCGGGCGGGGCCGGACGGGGCCCGTGTACGGGCGGTTCGCCCGGGGGTACGGTCGTGGCGCGCCGCCGCCGACGATGACGACGGACGGGTGCGGTGCGTACGCGGGCACGGCTCAGGGACGGGCGCGGCACAGGCAGGTACGAGTACGAGTGACGGGAACGGGGAGGGCGGCCGGTATGGGCGAGGCGATGGCGGGGGCGCGTGGAGGTACGGACGCGGGTACGTACGCGGAGGGCACGGTGGACGGGGCGCGGGTGCCGGTCGTGCCGGGGTTCGCCCGGTGGCCCGTCGGTGGCTCGCCGAAGGCGGAGGGCAAGGCGCTGCGCACGAGCGTTCCGAGGTCCGCGCACGCCGCCCTCGACCCGGACCCCTCCCGGCCGGACGCGGTGAGCGCGGTCGAGGAGTCCAACCGCGGCCGGATATCCGGGCTCACCCCGATACGGGCCGGGCGGATGGCGGCCACGCCGTTCGCCTTCCTGCGCGGATCGGCGGGCCTGATGGCGTACGACCTGGCGCGTACGCCGACGACGGGGATCGGCGCCCAGATCTGCGGCGACGCGCACGCCGCCAACTTCGGCCTCTACGGCGACGCACGCGGCGGCCTGGTCATCGACCTCAACGACTTCGACGAGACGGTCCACGGCCCCTGGGAGTGGGACCTCAAGCGGCTCACCGCCTCGCTCGTCCTCGCGGGCCGGGAGGCCGGCGCGGACGAGGAAACCTGCCGCGAGGCGGCCCACGACGCGGCGGGCGCCTACCGGCGCACCATGCGGCTGCTGGCCAGGCTCCCCGCGCTGGACGCCTGGAACGCCATCGCGGACGAGGAACTCGTCTCCCACACCGACGCCCACGACCTGCTCGGCACGCTGGAGCGGGTCTCCGAGAAGGCGCGGGCCAACACCAGCGGGCGGTTCGCCGCCAGGTCGACCGAGCCCACCGAGGACGGTGGACGGCGCTTCGTCGACGCACCGCCGGTGCTGCGGCGCGTACCGGCCGGGGAGGCGGCGGCGGTCGCGGGCGCCCTGGAGCCGTACCTGGCCACACTCTCCGAGGACCGGCTGCCGCTGCTGGCCCGGTACGCGGTGCACGACGTCGCCTTCCGGGTCGTGGGCACCGGCAGCGTGGGCACGCGGTCGTACGTCGTGCTGCTCCTGGACCACCGCGGCGAGCCGCTCGTGCTCCAGGTGAAGGAGGCCCGCCCCTCCGCGCTCCTGCCGCACCTGGCGACCGCCGGCTTCGACGCCCCCGACGTCGCGCACGAGGGCCGCCGGGTGGTCATGGGGCAGAAGCGGATGCAGGTGGTCAGCGACATCCTGCTGGGCTGGACCTCGGTCGACGGGCGGCCGTTCCAGGTGCGGCAGTTCCGCAACCGCAAGGGCAGCGTCGACCCGGCGGCCCTGGCCGCCGACCAGATGGACGACTACGGCCGCATGACCGGCGCCCTGCTGGCCCGCGCCCACGCGCACAGCGCCGACCCGCGCCTCATCGCCGGCTACTGCGGCAAGAACGACGAGCTGGACGAGGCGGTGGCCGCCTTCGCCGTGGCCTACGCCGACCGCACGGAGGCCGATCACGCGGGGCTGCTGGCCGCGGTGCGGGCGGGGCGGGTCGCGGCGGAGCTGGGCGTGTGACGGCTCCGGGGATCCGGCGGGGCGAGCGGAATCGTGGCCTAGGCTGGACGGGTGACGACGCCGGAAGCTGAGCCCGAGCAGGGGGGTGCGCCGCGTCCCGAGGAACGGCTGGAACAGGCCGTACGGGCCGCCGAGCAGGCACTCATCGAGTACGAGATCGCGTTGGAGACCTTCCGCGTGGAGGTCGAGAACTTCTCCCGCCTGCACGAACAGCGGCTCGGCCCGGTGTACGCGCGGCTCGAGGAGCTGGAGGCGCAGATCCTGGAGGCCAGGGCGGCCCGCACGGGCGACGCCGGGGACCGGAGCCGGGCCGACGAGGCGCGGGCCCGGCTGATGCCGATCCCCGGGGTCGAGGAGCTGCTGCACGGCTGGATGGACGGGGACGGGCTGTTCCCGGAGGCCACGGCGATGCTCACGGACCAGGCGGTACGCCCTCCGCAGCGGGTGCGGCCCGGCGAGGAGGCCCGCAAGCTCTACCGCGAGCTGGTCCGCAAGGCCCACCCCGACCTGGCGCAGGAGGACGCGGAGCGGTCCCGGCGTGAGGAGTTCGTCACCCGGGTCAACGCCGCCTACGCCCGTGGCGACGCCGGCCTGCTGCGGGAGCTGGCCGAGGAGTGGGCCGCCGGCCCGGCGCCCCAGCGTCGCCCGAGCCGTGGTGAGGAGCTGTACGTCCGCCTCGAGTGGCTCGACCGGCGCAAGGAGATGCTCACGCTGCTCGCCAAGGAGCTGGAGGAGAGCGCGATCGGCGCCATGCTCCGGCTGGCCCCGGACGACCCCGACCGCCTGCTGGAGGAGATCGCCGAGCAGCTGGCGGCCCAGGTGGGCGAGCGGGAGGCCGAGCTGGCGGGGCTGCTGGCGCAGTAGTCCCCGCCGTCGGCGCGCTCTTCGCCCCGGTGGCCCGCGGCTGTCCCCGTCCGCTTCAGAGCCAGCCGCGTTCCTGGGCGAGCAGGGCGGCCTGGAAACGGTTGGTGGCCTGCAGACGGGCCATGAGGGACGCCACGTGCTTGCGGTAGGTCCGCACCGAGATGCCCAGGTCCCGGGCGCCGCTCTCGTCCTTGTCGGCGGTGTAGAGCGTCTTGAGGATCCTGCGCTCGATCTCCGTGGGCGGCTCGTCGTCCGGGGTGGGCAGTTCCTGCGCCATGGCCCACATGCGGTCGAACAGGGCGACCAGGGTGGCCACGAGGCCGGGTTCCCGGATCAGCAGGGCGCCCCTGGCGGTGTGCGCCGGATCGAGCGGTGTGAGCGCCGCGGACCTGTCACAGATGATCATGCGTTCCAGGGGCTGGTGCGAGATCCGTATCTCCGCTCCCTTGCCCGCCAGTTCGTGCAGGTACGACATGGTGGCCCGGTCGTCGAGGGCCGGGGCGGCCATCAGGGTGCGCATGCGCACGCCGCGGCGCAGGATGCGCAGATCGATGGGGCGTGAGAAGTCGGCCGACTCGCGGCTGATGATGCCCGTGGGGTTGGTGGTGAGGCTCTCGCTGCGGGCGAAGAAGGTCAGTTCGTCGATGACGGCGCGTACGGCGTCCATGCCCTCGATCTGCTGGATGACGGGGGCTTCCTCCGGCGGGCGCCGTGCCGGGGCGGTCTTGCGTTCCTGCTGGAGCGACTCGACCACGCCGCTCGTGCGGACGGCCTGCTCCAGCTCCTCCTGCAGGGCGTCGAGCCGGTTGTCGATGAGGTGCTCGACCGCCCGGGCGGGGGCGACCGGGCGCAGGACGCCGGTGTGGTTGCGGGTGGCCAGGCCCAGTTCGACCAGGCGGTCGGCGGTCCCGTCGTCGGTCTTGGCTTCGGGTCCGTCGGCGGCCCCGTCGGTGGTGTCGGCGGTGTCGGCGTCTTCGTCGGCGACCTGGTCATGGTCGTCGCTCACGCCCTGGCGCAGCAGCCGGCGGTAGAGAGCCTCCTCGTCGCCGGTGACTCCGAGGAACTCCAAACATGGTTGCGACACGGTTCCCCCCATGTGTGCATGACCTGTGTCGATCTTTGTGATCTTTCCCCAAGACATACCTCGGGTGCCACCCGCGGCGCTATCCGCAGGACACCCCCACGAATGTCCGCCGACTCCTCGGGCGGGGTGCGTGGTGCGGTGCGTGGTGCGGTGCGCGTGGGGTGGCTGGTGCAGGAAACGGCACCGGGGTGGCGCAGCAAGTTGCACGCCGATCATCTCGTTCGAGGGTGGCCCGAACGGCAGAGTTGTCCTCGTCAGAAGGAAGCACCGCACCGCAAGAGACAGCACCACCGAGACCACTGGGGGACCCTCGTGAACCGCTCTGTCGCAGACACCCGGACCGGCTTCGTGCGCAACGGCATCCGCGCCGCCGCGACCCTGCTGGGTGGCGGACTGCTGGTACTCGGGGCCCAGGGCACGGCACAGGCCGCCGAGGCGCCGGCCTCCGCGGCGAGGGCCGCCGGGGCGCAGGCTGTCACGGTGTCGGTCGGCCTGGCCGGGGCGGTCGTGAACGGCAACCACGACTGGGGTGTGCCGCCGATGGACTCGGTCAACGACAACCACGACTGGGGTGTGCCGCCGATGGACTCGGTGAACGACAACCACGACTGGGGTGTGCCGCCGATGGACTCGGTCAACGGCAACCACGACTGGGGCGTGCCGCCGATGGACTCGGTCAACGGCAACCACGACTGGGGCTAGAACTCCTCGCGCCCTCCAGGCGCACCCTTCTCCTTCGCCCCTCCCTCCCTTCCGTTCCCCGCCGTCCTGCACAGCGCATGGGGCAACGGCCGATCCCCCCTTGCCTCTATCAGAGAGAAATGTGTCGTCATGACGGATTATTCGGTTCTGATCCCGTTCGTGCCGCGTCGGCTGGAACAGACGCTGCAGTTCGCGGGCCTGGTGAACTGGACGCCCGCCGTGCGGTTGTGGCAGGGGCAGTCGATGATCCTGGAGCCCCACCAGACGTTCGTGGGGGCGGCCGGGGCGGGGTTCCGGATCCCGGTCGGGTTCGGGGTGACGCTGATGCCGCTGCGGCATCCCTTCGAGGCCGCCAACCAGGCGCGTTCGGTGGCCCTGGCCACCGGCCACCCGGTGATCGCGGGCTTCGGACCCGGCGCGCCGGCCTTCCAGCAGAACCTCCTCGGAGCCCCGTACGCCAAGCCGCTCGCGGTCGCCCGCCAGTACCTGACGGCCGTGCGCCGGCTGCTCGACGGGGACGTCGTGGAGACGGACGGTCCCGAGTACACCTTCCGGGCCCAGCTCGCGCCGGCCGCCGCACCCCGCGTCGACGTGGGGCTGGGAGTCCTGCGCCCGGGGATGGCGCGGCTCGCCGGTGAGGTCGCCGACACGGTCATCACCTGGCTGACGCCCCCCTCCTACCTGCGCGAGGTGATCGTGCCCGCGGTCGAGGAGGGCATGGCGCGGGCCGGCCGTACCGAACGGCCCCGCATCGTCGCCATGGTGCCCGTGGGCCTGGAACGGCAGGGCACCGCGCCCGAACGGCTCGCCCTGGCCAGCAACATCGCCCATTTTCAGGCACCGCACTACCTGGACATGCTCCGGCGGGCCGGCGTCGACACCGAGGACAAGGACGTGCACGAGGTGGCCCGGGGGGCGGTCGACGTGGGCGCCTTCGTCACGGGCGATTCGGCCACGGTCGTCAAACGGCTCGACGAGTACCGGCAGGCGGGCGTCGACGAGATCGTCCTCAACACCACCGGTGTCAACAAGATGTTCGGCACCCCGGAGGCGATCGGCGACCTCACGGAGATCCTCCGTACCGCCGTCTAGTCCCCGCCTCGGCAATCGACTGCACAGCAGGCCCACCCAGCAGCTCAGCAGACCCAGCAGGACAGCAGGCCCAGCCACCAGCAATCAGGCAACGAAGGACCAGACTGCCATGGACACGGAAGCGCGCAGACGCGCGAAGGAACACATCATGTCGTGGGGATCGGGCGGCCGTCGGCCGTCCGGCGCCACCGGAACCACGGTCGCCACCGTCGTCCTCGCCGACGCCCGCCACCTCGACGCCGTGCTCGCCTCCGGCCTCACCGGCCCCGGCACACTCGTCTTCACGCCGGGTCCGGGTGACCTCGCGGCCGGCATCGTGCCGTACGGCGGTTCGCTGAGCGAGCCGGGTGAGGACTTCGCCCTCGGCGAGGACTTCTACCTGCAGACCCAGGACTACGCCTCCAGCGCCTTCATGTCGGTGCTCGGCCCGACCGTGCTCCGTGTCTTCGGCCCGTCCGACTTCTCCGCCTTCCTCGCCGACGCCGACCGGGCGTTCACCGAGGGCGTCTTCCCCGAATACCTGATCACGCCCGCCGTACTGCTCGCCGACACCGCCGCCCTCGGCGGACCGCGCGGCAACGACGGCCCCGCCCTGCGCCTGTACGTCGACACCGAGGGACGGATCTCCCTCTCGCCCACCGGCTCCCCGCTGGGCACGGTCGGCGACGACCTGCCGGCCCTCCTCGCCCGTTACGAGCACGTCAACGCGGCCAGTGAGGCGCCCTGCGCGGTGAGCCTGGGAGCCGCGGTACCCGAGGAGGCGCGGACCGCCGCGCTCCAGGTGCGTCCCTTCCTCGGCCGCTACCACGCCGCCGTCAAGGCGCTGCGGGCCCTCACCGCCCAGGACATCGGCGGCCTGAAGGTCTCCGGCTTCGGCCACCGCGTCACCCCCGGCCTCGCCGCGGACGCCGGTGACGACCTGACCGGCCCCGGCGTGCCGCTGGTGCTGTGGAACGCCGAGCAGTCCTACGTCGTGGCCGGCGGCCGGGTCTTCGCCGTCGACCGTGCCTTCGCCGGAGCCGTGGAGTGCCTGCTCGCCGGCCCCGTCGCCGAGGGCCTCACCCCCGGCCACGTCCTCGACCAGGTCCGCGCCTTCTTCACCGAGCGCGGCCCCTCCCTCCAGACCCGTACCCCGGTAGGTGCCCGATGACCGCACTCGCCCCGACGACCACCCTTGTCCGCCCGCCCGGCCTCGGCGGCGAGCGGATCGCCCGGCTCGGCGACCGCGCCCGCCTCTGCGGCCTCTACGACCAGCAGGGCGCGCCCCTCTACGACGACCTCGCCGCTGCCGACGGCTTCGAGATCAGGGACATCGTGGGCGCCGTGCGCGCCGCCGGTGACGGCCCGGTCCTGGACCTGGCCGCCGGAGCGGGCCGCTTCACCCTCCCGCTGCTGGCCACCGGACGCGAGGTCACCGCGCTCGACCTGTCGGACCACATGCTCGAGCTGCTCAGGTCCCGTCTGGCCCGTGCCCCGAAGGCGCTGCGTGAGCGGTGCACGGTGGTCCAGGGCGACATGGCGGCCTTCGACCTGCGCCGGGAGTACGCGCACATCGTCCTCGGCACCACCTCCCTCTCCCTGCTCGACGAGGCCGGCCGGGCCGGGCTCTACCGGTCGGTGGCCGCGCATCTCGCGCCCGGCGGACAGTTCCTGCTCTCCGTGATGGAACGCGCCGACGACGAGGCGCCCACCGAGGTGCACGCCCAGGTCAAGGGCGCCGGCGGGACGATGTACGACCTGTACGAGTACTGGCCGGCCGGTGCCGCCTTCCGCTACGTCACCATCGCGCCGTCCGCGCCCGCCGAGGGCCCGGTCACGGTGTGCGTGGACGAGGTCGGCACGATGAGCATCGCCGCGATCGAGGCCGAACTCGCCGAGGCGGGGCTCGTGATCGCCGGGCGCCGGCCGCTGAGCGGGCCCGGCGACCGTCACCGGGTGTCGCTGCTGAAGGCGGTGGCCGCCCGATGAGCGCCCTGTGGCCCTACCTGATCGCCCCGAGCACCCACGGCGCCGACGCCCAGTGCGCGGTGAGCGCACGCGGACACCGCGTCACCTTCGCCGACGGCAGCGAGGTCCTGGACGCCGACAGCGGTCTGTGGAACGCCAACCTCGGCTACGGCAACGAGGCCATCGCCGCCGCCGTCGCCGAGGCCGCCGCCAACGGTTCCTACCTGCACTCCTTCCGCTTCGAGAACACCTACGCCCGCAAGGCCGCCGACGACCTGCTCGCGGTGTGCGGCACCGAGCACTACGCCCGGGTCCTGTTCTCCTCCGGCGGCGGTGTGGCCAACGACGCCGCGATGAAGCTCGTACGCCACTACCACGCCCTGCGCGGCAGGCCCGAGCGCAACCTGGTCGTCGCCCTGCGCGGCAGCTTCCACGGACTGACCTTCGGCGGTTTCGCCCTGACCGGCGAGGACCTGGGCCAGCGCGCCTACGGCGTCGACCAGCGGCTGATCCGGCACGTCACCCCCAACGACGTCGAGGAGCTGCGGACGCTGGTCGCCCGCAGCGGCCGGCAGATCGCCGCGATGGTGGTGGAGCCGGTGCTCGGCACCGGGACCGTGCCGCTCACCGACGAGTACCTCGCCGAGCTCGTACGGCTACGTGACGAGAGCGGCTATCTGCTGGTCGCCGACGAGGTCGCCACCGGCTTCGGCCGCACCGGCACCTTCTTCGCCTCGCAGACCTGGCCGGGCCAGCCCGACGTACTGCTGTCCTCCAAGGGCCTGACCAACGGTGTCTGTCCCGCCTCGGCGGTCGTCTTCTCGCACGAGATCGCCGACGCCTTCACCGGGCAGGACGCGATCCTCACCCACGCCGAGACCCAGGGCGGCAGTTCCGTGCCCTGCGCGGCGGTCAGCGCGGCCATCGCCGAGATGCACCGCCTGGACGCGGTGGTCTCCGGCCGCCGGGTGGCCGCCCGCCTGGACGCCGCCATCACCGACCTGGTCGACCGGCATCCGCTGGTGACCGGTGCCACCGGCCGGGGCTGCTTCCGCACCCTGCTCATCGGAGGGCCCGGCGGGCACCGCCTGTCTCCGCCGGGCGTGGCCCATCTGGTCGGCGCGGTGCGCGCGGCCGGCGCCATCGTCCACCCGGGCCCCGCCGGCATCCAGCTGGTGCCGTCCCTGACCTACACCGACGCCGAGGTCGACGAGTTGATGGCCTGCGTCGAGGCGGGGATCGACGCCCTGCTGCCCGCGGCCCGGCCCGCCGCACGCGGCTGACCACCGGCCGACGGCCCCGGCCACCCGTACCGCCCGCACCACCCCGACCAGCCCGCTCCCGCGACCCGAAGGAATGACACCCATGAACGAGCAGACGCCCCAGGCCGAGGAGTTCACGACCGAGGTCACCGAGCTGGAGATGCAGGAACTCGAGGCCCTGGAGTCCCCGGGCTTCTGGACCGGCGTGTCGATCGGTACCGCCGTCAGCGTCTCGGTCGTGGTCGCTACCTGACCGCCGCACGAGCCGAAAGGCCCCGCGGCACGAACCGCCCCCGGCGACCCGGGGGACGAACACCGGCCGCAGGACCTGCCTCGGCCCCGCTTCCGGCAAAGGAATGAGCTGGGCCGAGGCAGGTTCCCCACCGTATCCGATCCGACGAGTCCGACACAGAGCACGAATTGACGTGGTCAGGAGCCCGCTGTGACAACCGCTGTGAATACCGACACCGCCGCCGCCGGCGGCGCCGGGCACCGCGTCCGGCGGCCGGTGAAGGTCCGCAAGGGGGCCGTCCGGCCCGAGTTCATCCCGCCCGCACCTCCCCTGCGCGGCATCGACCGGCTCGCCGACTGGCTGCGCCGGGACGGTGCGCGGACCGTCACCGTCATCGCGGACCCCGCGGTCGCCGGCCGGCCCGTCACCACCGGCGTGCTGGACCAGGTGGAGCGGGCGGGACGGACACCACGCCTGATCGTCCTGGACGGCCCCACCGGCCTCGACGCCGTCGCGGAGACGGCCGCCGGACTCGACCCGGAGGGGATCGTCATCGCCGTCGGCGGCGGCACCACCCTCGACTTCGCCAAGCTCGCCGCCCTGTCCGCCCGCCACCCCCACTTCCACCGGTACCTCACCGCCCCGCAGCGCAGCGGCTTCCTGGTGCTGCCGCCCGCCCTCGGGCCGCACGTCCGGGTGCTCGCGGTGCCCACCACTCTGGGCACCGGCAGCGAACTGGGCACCGTGGCCTGCTTCTCCCGCGACGGGGGCAAGTTCCTGGCCACCGGATCCTGTCTGAGGCCCGTCGCCGCCCTCTGGTCGGCCGAGGCCACCGACACCCTGCCTCCCGGGCTCGTCGCCGACGGGGCCCTGGAAGCGCTGTTCCGCACGGTCAGCCCCTACACCGGGGACGCCACCGAACTGCCCGAGCAGGACGCCGCCGTGGAGGCACTGGCCGCCCGGATCCTGGTGGCGGGCTACGAGGTCGCCGCGCTCCGGGCCGAGGGACGTGCCCTGCCGGCCGAACTGCGGCTGCGCATCGCCGAGTCGAGCGGGGAGAGCCAGATCGGCCGGATCAACATCGGCCGCAGCCCGTACGCCGTGAAGTGCTGGGCGATGGCCAACGAACTCTCCACCACGCTGGACCTGGCCAAGATGCGTACGGTCGCCGCCCTGTGGCCGGTGCTGTGGCGGCACACCCTCGACGGGGACACCCGTCTGGGCAGCCCGGACCGCATCCACCGACTGTGGCGGGTGCTGCGCGCCGGCGCCCCCTGGCTGCCCGACGACCCGGCCGCCGGTCTGCTCCGGCTGATGAGCGACTGGCACATCGACCGCACCGTGCGCGCCGACACCGGCCAACTCGCCCGCGCCACCACGCGCATCATGCGCGGCTGGGGCGCCGGCCTTCCCATCCTCGACGAGTTGAGCGCCGCCGACGTGCGCGCGCTCCTGGCCGAGGCCACCGAGCCGGCCCCGGGCGGATCCCCCGCCGCCCGGGGCTCACAGAGCCACCACGGCACCCGGCCGACGGCCGGACGACCGTGATGGAACCACCGATCCGTCCCGGGACCCCCGGTGCACGACAGCCGGAATCCCCCGGGGCACGACAGCCGGAAGCCTCCGGCACACGACAGAAGGAGCACACCGTGAGCGAAAACAACATCGTCGAGACCGAGCTGCAGGACCTGGCCGTCTCCGAGCTGGAGATGCAGGAGCTGGAGGCGCTGGAGGCCCCGGGCTGGGCGACCTCCGCGGGCGTCAGCGTCGGCATCTCGCTGGTCTCCGTCGCCTGGAGCCTCACCTGAGCGACCACCGGCCGGACCTCTCCGGGCCGGCAGTGCACCACCCGAACGGCAACTCATCAGCAACGAACCGAGGGAGCACACCGTGAGCGAGAACAACAACATCGTCGAGACCGAGCTGCAGGACCTGGCCGCCACCGAGCTGGAGATGCAGGAGCTGGAGGCGCTGGAGGCCCCGGGCTGGGCGACCTCCGCGGGCGTCAGCGTCGGCATCTCCCTGGTCTCCGTCGCCTTCAGCCTCACCTGATCCATCCCGCGTCCATCGTCCGATCCACGCGGCGTTTCACGTGAAACAGCCGCTCCTGGTGAGAGGGACTCACCGGGTCCTACGAAAGGGAAATGTCATGGCCGAGATCAAGAACGACGTCGCTGTCGCCGCCGCCACCCCGGAGAACGTGGAGCTGGAGATGCAGGAGCTGGAGGCGCTGGAGGCCCCCGGTTTCTGGACCGGTGTCTCCATCGGCGCCACGGTCTCGTCGGCCGTCGCCACCTCGATCGCCCTCACCTGATCCATCCCGCGTCCATCGTCCGATCCGCGCGCTGTTTCACGTGAAACAGCCGCTCCTGGTGAGAAGGGCTCACCGGGTCCTACGAAAGGGAAATGTCATGGCCGAGATCAAGAACGACGTCGCTGTCGCCGCCGCCACCCCGGAGAACGTGGAGCTGGAGATGCAGGAGCTGGAGGCGCTGGAGGCCCCCGGTTTCTGGACCGGTGTCTCCATCGGCGCCACGGTCTCGTCGGCCGTCGCCACCTCGATCGCCCTCACCTGACCGAGGAACCGCGACGAGGGACGCGACCCCCAGTGAGTAGCCCTCACTAGGTCTTCGGCACCAACCGCAGATCCTGCCTCGGCCCTGCTTCCGGCAAACGAATGAGCTGGGCCGAGGCGGGGGGCGCCCCACCCACCGACCGATCCTCTCCGCCGTAAGGACACCACCGTGAGCGCCACCACCGCTTCACCCGCTGCGCCCGCCGCGCACACGCAGCGACCGGACCGCGCACCGGGCACCGAGATCCACCCGCCCATGGGCGACGGCGGCACGTGGGTGCTGCAGCGTGGCCCGCGTTACATCCGGGTGAGCCCCGAAGTCGCCGTCCTCGCCGGCCACTTCGACGGCAGCCGCGACCACGAGGAACTGGCCCGCCTGATGGGCGGTGGCTGGAACGCCGAGATGGTCGGCTTCGCCGTCCGGCGCCTGGACGACCTCGCCCTGGTCGACACCGGCGAGATGAAGGCGCCCCGCCGCCAGGGCCGCTTCAAGATGGTCCCGCCGTTCACCTTCCAGTTCACCCTGCTGCGGCCCGGCCGCACCATGCAGTCCATGCAGCCCCTCTTCGCCCGCCTGGGCAACCGCTACCTCGTCGGTGGCGCGCTGCTGACCGCCCTGGCCGGCCTGCTCGCACTCGCCGTCCAGAACACCTACGTCACCGCTTCGCTGTCCGGTCCGCTGTCGCCCCTGACCTACCTGGGCATCCTCGCCGGACTCATCATCGGCACCTCGATCCACGAGCTCGGCCACGCCGCCACGCTCATCCGCTACGGCGGCAAGCCCTCGCGCATCGGGATCATGCTCTTCTACCTGATGCCGGCGTTCTTCTGCGACGTGTCCGACGCCTGGCGCCTGCCGCGACGCCGCCAGCGCGTCCACGTCGCGCTCGCCGGCCCCGCGGTGCAGACCTTCCTCGCCGGTTCCGCCGCGCTCGCCGCCTGGCCACTGGCCGACTCCGGAGCCAAGACCGCCCTGGTCTTCTTCGCCCTCGGCAGCTACATCACCGGCCTGCTGAATCTGCTGCCCTTCATCAAGCTCGACGGCTACATCGCCCTGATGAGCCACGTCGACATCCCCTACCTGCGCGACCGGGCCATCACCGACGCCCGCCGCTTCCTGGCCCGCCTGCTGTTCGGCGGCACCTACGAGCGCGAGCTGAAGCACCGCTGGACCACCGTGTACGGGCTGGCCTGCATGGCCTTCCCGCTGTACCTGCTCTCCACCGCCCTTCAGCTCTGGATCGACCTGCTGCGCCGCGGTGGCGTCATCGGCATCTGCCTGGCCGCCTGCGGAGTGTCGTACGGGCTGTACTTCCTGGGGCGCGGGGTCCGCAGGCTGGCGGGGGAGGTGCGCGCGGCCGGTGCCGGGCGGCCCCGTATCGCCCTGGTCACCACCGCGGTCGCCGCCGCCGTCGGCGCGGTGATGTTCCTGCCCGTCCCGCACACGGTGTCCGCCGCGTACGTGAGCCGGCCCGGCGGAGTCGACCTGGTGCTGCTCGAAGGCGCCGACACCGACCGCATCGGGCCCGGCCAGAAGGTCAGCCTCACCACCAACGGCCCTGTGCTGAACTCCGCCACGGGCACCGCGACCATCGGCGCCGCGCCCGCCGGGACCGGTGAGGCCCCGCTGGACTCCTTCTTCCCGATCGACCTGGACGGCGCCCTGAAGATGCCGGTCACCACCTACCGGCTGGACCTCGACGGCACCCCCGAAGAATCCGCCGGGGCCGCCCGGGTGGACACCGGCCGGCTGCCGCTGTGGGAGGTCGGCTACCGCACCTACATCAGCCCCTTCCTCCCGTAGCCCCCACCGCCCGGCCCCCCCGCGGCCCCGCCGCCCGGCCCCGGCCCGGCTTCACAGCCCTTCCGCCCGACCCGCCACGCACCCTCGGCGCGGCCACGCCGCGCCCACCGAACCCACGGTCAGGAGACGTATCGTGCTCGACTTCCGCTTCCTCGACTTCTGCCGCGAGGACTCCCTCTTCTACGACGCCCCCGATCACGACGGCGCCACGGACCAGGACTTCCACGCGGGCCGCGTCCCCGGCACCGGCTGGACGGTGAGCCGGGGCAGAGAGTGGACGTTCTGCACTCCGCCGGACCTGGACGTCCCGGACCAGGGCTGGAAGATCCACGTCTCCGCCTCGCCGGACAACGCCGCCGAACTCCTCGACATCGTCGCCCCGTACTGCGTGGAGAACGGGCTGATGTACAAGTACATCTCCAACCGGGAGATCCTCGGCCGACGCGGCAGCAAGTACGGCGACCGCAGCGCCAGCGGCAAGTTCGTCACCATCTACCCGTCCGACGAGGAGGCCCTCGAGCGCACGCTGCGCGAGCTGGACGAGCTGATCGGCGGCACGCCCGCCCCGTACATCCTCAGCGACCTGCGCTGGAACCAGGGACCGCTGTTCGTGCGCTACGGCGGTTTCGTGCTGAAGATGGCGCGTGCCGAGAACGGCGCCATGGTCCCCGGCATCCGCAACCCGCAGGGCGAGATGGTGCCCGACGTACGGCGCCCCGCGTTCCGGCCGCCGGAGTGGGTGACCCTGCCGGCGTTCCTCGCCGAGGCGCACGCCAAGCGCAGGCAGGGCACTCTGAAGAACTTCCCGTTCCGGGTCTACAAGGCGCTGCACTTCTCCAACGGCGGCGGCGTCTACCGCGCCGTCGACCAGCGCACCGGTGGCGAGGTGCTGCTGAAGGAGGCCCGTCCGCTGGCCGGCCTGGACGCCAGTGGGGCGGACGCGATCGCCCGCATGGAGCGCGAGCACTGGGCGCTGACGACGCTGGCCGGTCTGCCCACGGTGCCGGCCCTGGTCGACTACCGGGACGGCCACGAGCACCGCTTCCTCGCCCGTGAGTTCGTCGAGGGCGAGGCCCTCATCGACGTGCTGCGCCGCCGGCACCCCTTCACCTCGGGCGACAACACCCCCGAGGCCCGCGCCGCCTACACCGAGTGGGCGCTGGGCATCCTCGACCAGGTCTCCCGTGGCGTGGCCGACATGCACGAGCGCGGGGTGGTCTTCGGCGACCTGCACCCGGGCAACATCCTGCTCAAGGCCGACGACTCGGTCGCGTTCATCGACATGGAGACCTCCACCCCCGTCGAGGCCGGCTACCAGCAGGCGATGGGCGCTCTCGGCTTCCACGCGCCGCACCACCTCACCGGGCCGGCGGTCGACCTGTTCGCCCTCAACGTGCTGCGGCTGACGATGTTCATGCCGCTGCCGCAGGTGGTGCCGTGGGGCGTCGCCAAGGTGCGCACGCTGCTCAAGGCCGCCACCGACAACTTCGACCTGCCGGAGTCCCTGACCCGCGCCATCACCGACGGTCTGGGTCCGGACGTGCTCACCGCGGACCGGGACTTCCGGGCCGAGTGGCCCGCCGTTCCCGACGCCGAGCTGCGCGCCAGGATCGCCCGCTCCATCGTCGAGGGCGCCTCACCCGACCGCGACGACCGTCTCTACCCCGGCGACGCCATGCAGTTCCTCATCCCGGACGGCGGCACCACCTTCGCGTACGGCGCGGCGGGCGTGCTGTGGGCCCTGTCCCGCGCGGGTCACCGGCCGCCGGCCGAGCACGTGCGGTGGCTCGCCGAGCACGCCCGCGACGCCGAGACGGACGGCCCCGGCTTCTTCACGGGCCTGGCCGGACCGGCGTTCACCCTCGATCACCTGGGCCACCGGGACGAGGCCGACGCGCTGATGCGGCGGGCCTTCGACACCCCGGCCGCGAACGTCAGCGACTCGCTGTGCAACGGCTGGGCCGGCCTCGGTCTGGTGGCTCTGCACCTGGCCGAGCGCCGCGGCGACCCGGCGTACCTGGACATGGCCCGTACCCTCGCCGGCCGGCTGGGCGGCCCGGAGAGCGCGCCGGCCGGTCCCAAGCGGGTCGGTCTGGTGCACGGGCGCACCGGTCACGCGCTGTTCCTGCTGCGGCTGTTCGAGCAGAGCGGCGACATCCGCCACCTGGACGCCGCCGAGGCCGAACTGCGGGCCGACCTGGAGACCATCGACCTCGACCAGGAGGACAGCCGGCTCCGGCTCGGTCCCGGCCTCATCGGCGGCGCGGGAATCGCCCTGGTGATCCGGGCCCTGCGGCGGCACCGGCCGAGCGCCGACCTGGCGGCGGCCCGGGAACGGCTGCTGGAGACCGTGCACACCCACTTCGCCATATCCTGCGGCCTGTTCACCGGCCGGGCCGGCGCGCTGCTCGCGCTGACCGGCGAGGACCGCGCCCCCGAGCTGATCCGCACCCACCTGGACGCGCTGGGCTGGGAGGCCATGGCCGCCGAGCCGGGCCGTGTGGACTTCCTCGGCGACCACGGCTACCGGCTCTCCACCGACCTGGCGACCGGATCGGCCGGCGTGCTGCTGGCGCTGGCCGCGCTCGCCGACGACGACGCGGCCGCGCTGCCCTTCCTGGGCGGCACGCCGGCGCGGGATTACGCGGAGGCGGCCTGATGATCGACGTCCCGCGCACCCTCGCCCCGGCCACCGGCATCGCCTCCCGCTATTCGCTGCTGCCCCCGCGGGGCGACAACCCGCTGTGGAGCACCGCCGTGGCGCTCGCCCCGGTCGCCGGGGCGGACGAGGCCGAGGTGCCGCTGTCCGCGCTGGTCGCGGGCGCCAACGGTCACTCCCGCGCCGACGCGCTGCTGCGCGGTGCCGGCGAGGCCGTCGAGCGCCGCGCGCTGCACCCCGACGACCGGCTGGGCACCGTACACGGCACCGCGTCCGGTCTGGGCCGTCCGGCCCTCGCCGCGCACGACCCGCGCCACGCCCTGGCCCACCCGGACGCGGCCCGCGCCGAACTCGCCTGGTACCCGGCGGTGCGGCTGAGCGACAGGGCCGAGGTGCTGGTCCCGGCCCACCTCGTCGACTGGCCGACCACCGGGCCGACCTCGCTGTTCGACCCGGGGCCCTCCGGCGCGGCGTCCGGCGGCAGCGCGGACATGGCACTGCGCTCGGCGCTCGTCGAGATCGTCGAGCGGGACGCGTTCACCGTCGCCTGGGGCCGCCAGCTGGGGCTGCCCTGCTGGAGCGACCCCTTCGCGGCGGTGGCCGGCGAACCCGACCGGCCCACCGGCGAGGCGCTGCGCGTCCTGTGGCGGCGGGCGCTGGACCGCGGTGTGCAGACGGTGTTCGCACGTATTCCGACCGCCGTCGACGGCCTGTGGTGCGTGGTGGCCTGCCTGCTGGAACCGGAGCGCCCCGGCGCCCTGACGACCGTGGGCATGAAGGCCTCCGACCGCCCGCACGACGCCCTGCTGGGTGCCCTCCAGGAGGCCTGGCAGGTCCGGGCCGCGCTGGAGGTCACCGCGCAGGACGGCCCGGTCACGGACGTGCCGGACCCGTTGGTCACCGAGCACGACCGGATCCGGTACATGCTCACCGGCCGCGCCCGCCGGGCCGTACGCGACTGGGTCGCCGGATTCGTCCCGGCCGGGGAACCGATGTTCCCGGCCGCGGTGAGCACCGACGCGATCGTCGCCGCGCTGCTCGCCGACGGCGCCGACCCGCTGGTCGTCGACCTCACGCCCCGGCTGCCCGCCACCGCGACCGCCATGGGCTGGCACGCGGTGAAGGCCGTACCGGCCGGCTACCAGCATCTGCGGATGGACGAGACCCACCGGTGGAGCTGGAACCGGTCCCGTCTGGACTCCGCACCCCGGCGCACCGGCTGCCCGGCGCGCCTGACCGATCACCGGGCCGCGGCCCCCCACCCCCTGCCCTGACGAAGCGGCCCACCAGGGCACGCCCGACCCCCTCGAAACGGGAGGAACGCACACGATGCTGGAACTGGACAACGTCGTACGGCGCTTCGGCGACCGCTGCGCGGTCGACCAGGTGTCGTTCCGCGTCGACGACGGCCGGATGACCGGCTTCGTCGGCGGGAACGGCGCGGGGAAGACCACGACGATGCGCATGATCATGGGTGTGCTGGCGCTGAACGGCGGCGAGATCCGCTGGAACGGCGCGCCGGTCACCGCCGTCGACCGCCGAGGCTTCGGCTACATGCCCGAGGAGCGCGGCCTCTACCCCAAGCAGACCGTCCTCAGCCAGCTGGTCTACCTGGGCCGGCTGCGCGGCCTGAGCGCCCGCGCCGCCCAGGACTCGGCCTCCGGGCTGATCGAGCGGCTGGCGCTCGCCGAAAAGCGGGACGACCGGCTGGAGTCACTGTCGCTGGGCAACCAGCAGCGCGTGCAGATCGCCGCCGCGCTGATCGGCGAACCGCATCTGCTGGTGCTGGACGAGCCGTTCTCCGGCCTGGACCCGCACGCCGTGGACTCCATGGCCGAGCTGCTGCGCGAGCACACCGAGCGCGGCGTCCCGGTGCTGTTCTCCTCCCACCAGCTGGAACTGGTCGAGCAGCTCTGTGACGACGTCGTCGTCCAGTCCGCCGGCCGCGTCCTGGCCCAGGGCACCGCGGCCGACCTGCGCCGCCGTGGCCGGGTCAGGCACCGTCTGGTGACCGCCGGCCCCACCGGCTGGCTGCGCGACGTCAAGGGCGTCGACGTCATCGAGCAGCGGGAGGGCACCGCCCTGCTCGAACTGGCCACCGACGAGGTGGCCGACCGGCTTCTGGCGGAGGCACTGCGCCGGGGCCCGGTACGGGAATTCGCCGAGATCGTCCCCAGTGTCGCCGACGTGTTCAGGGAGATGACGGCAGCATGACCACGCTCACGAGCGAGAAGACACCGCGCACCGAGGAGCGGGAGGCCACCGCCACCGGCGGCCCGAACGCCCCCGCCGCGTCCGGCTCCACCGGGTCCGCCCGCTCCGCGGGAGCCGGGCGGCGGGAGGAACCGGCGAAGCGCGAGGCCGCCTGGCTGATCGTCGCCGCCCGCGAGATCGCGGTGAAGATACGGGACCGGGGCTTCCTGCTCTCCACGGTCGCCACCCTCGCCGTCATCCTCGGCGCGGTCGGCCTCCAGGTCTACCTCGCCTCCACGGCCGGCAAGATCACGGTCGCGGCGGTCGCCTCAGAGGGCGACGTGCTGGTGCGGCAGGCGGAGGCGCTGGCCGACCAGGCCGACCAGGACGTCGAGATCAGTGTGCGCGAGGAGGCCTCGGCGGACGCGGTGCGCGAGGCGGTCCGGGCCGGTGACGTCGACGCCGGACTGCTGCGCACGCCCGAGGGCTGGGCCCTGCTCGGCGACACCGGCAACGACTCCACCGCCGCCACCTGGCTCGGTGCCGCCGTGCAGAGCAGCGCGATGGAGGCCAACGCCACCTCCGCGGGCACCGACATGGAAGCCCTGACCAAGGGCGCCACGCTCCAGCACACCCTGCTGTCGCCGGACGAGACGCCCGAGTCCGTGGTGCGGATGGCCACCTACTTCTTCGGCTTCCTGTTCTACCTGGCGGCCGTGCTGCTGGGCGTCTCGCTGGCGACCAGCATCGTGGAGGAGAAGCAGAACCGGATCGTGGAGATCATCGCCAGCTCGATCCGTTTGCGGGACCTGCTCGTGGGCAAGATCGTCGGCAGTACGACGCTGGCCCTGGCCCAGATGGTGGCGTTCACGGCGGCCGCGGCGATCGGTCTGGTCGCCACCGGTGAGACCGGCACGCTGGGGCAGGTCACGGCGGGTCTCGGCTGGTTCCTGGTCTACTACGTCGTCGGAATCGCCGTCCTCGCCTGCGTGTTCGCCGCCGCCGGCGCCATCGCCACCCGGACCGAGGACATCCAGTCCACCACCACCCCGGTGAACGCCCTGGTCGCCGTCGTCTTCGTCGTCGGCATCACGGTCACCGGAACGGTCCAGAGCGTCCTGTCCTTCGTCCCCCTCACCTCGACCATCACCATGCCGGCCCGCATCATCGCGGGCGACACGGCCTGGTGGGAGCCCGCGGCCTCCCTGATCGTCTCCCTGGCCGCCGCCGCCCTGATCGTCCTGGCCAGCGAGCGGGTCTACCGCAGGGCACTGATGCAGACCGGCCGCAAGCTGTCCTTCCGTCAGGCGCTGAGGCTCGAGGACTGATCCAGCGCCGGTCGAAGCCCACCCGTCCTGGCCGGGAACCGCTCGTACGGTTCCCGCCGGGTGGGTGCGCCTCCCTACGATCCACTCGACCTCGGCCGAAGCCATCGGACCGACCGGTCGACACCACCCATCCGGCCGGTCCTCGGACCGGGCCCCCCACCAAGGAGAGAGCACCATGAGCGACAACAACCGCACGAACAACACCGTCCTGACCGCCGCCCTCGTCGCCATCCTCTGCGGCGCCGAAGTCGCCGTGATCACCAGCGACATGGCCAACGGCGCCCGCTACGGCCTGGGAGCCGTCATCCTGGTCGCCCTCCTGGCGAGCGTCTTCCAGCTGAGCCGGGCCCGCCGTTCCCGCTGACCTCTCGGCACGCGCTCGTCCCGGCCGGGGCCGTTCCCGCCCCCCAGCGGCCCCGGCCGGCACCAAACCCTCCTGGAGACCTCCATGCCCACCGAGCACTCCGTCCGCATCAGCGGCCCGGCCGACGCTCCTCCGGAAACCGCGGCGATCCGGCTGATCGCCCTGCTGCCGACGGGCTGGCGGGCACGGCTGGTCGGCTGCCACGGCACGACCGCGGAGCTGGCCGTCTCCGCACCGGACGGCCTGACGCCGCCGGCGGTCGGCCTGGCCGTCGACGGCGTCCTCGCCCACCCCGCGCTGCGTGGCTGGTCCCGGTCCTGACGTGCGACGACGCGTCGGAGCCCCGCGGGGACGGCGAGCAGGCCGCCCGCCCCGCCGCGTCGGGTAGCGTCGGGGGCATGAGTTTCGGAGCTGGTGTGCCCACGGTCGAGGTCACGGACCTCAAGGACGGCGACTTCCTGCTGGACGTCCGCGAGGACGACGAGTGGCAGGCGGGTCACGCCGCCGGGGCGCTGCACATTCCCATCAGTGACTTCGTGGGCCGGTACGGCGAGCTGACCGAGGCCGCGCCGCAGGACGGCCGGGTCCACGTGATCTGCCGTTCCGGCGGGCGCTCGGCCCAGGTCACCATGTACCTGGTCCAGCAGGGCATCGACGCCGTGAACGTCGACGGCGGCATGCAGGTGTGGGCCGCGGCCGGCCGTCCCGTGGTGGACGGGAAGGGCGAGCCGGGGCACGTTCTCTAGAGCCGCCCGGGGCGTCGACCGGGCGGTTCGATCCGTTCGGGGCCGTCTCCGGGCCGCCTCCGCGTCGTCTCCGGAGCGGCCTTCCGTGTCACCGCGGGGGCCGGCGCACGGTGACGGATGTGGTGACGGCCACGGTGCGGCCGGTCCGCCGGGGGCTGTGCGGGCGGGCGGTCCTGAGTACCGTTCCGGTTCGAACGCCGCCGGGCAACCGCTCGAGAGGCGCGCGGGCGCGTCGCGGCGGGGCGCGGCGGGCGGAACGACGGTCGGGACCGGAACGGGGCGCAATGGACGCGTACGACGCAGGCTCGAACGCCCGGCAGGGGCGGGACGAGCAGGGAGGCCGGGGCAGACCGGACCGGCCGGACGGCCCGGACGGGCAGGCTCCCTCGGAGCCCTCGGAGCCCTCGGAGCCCTCGGAGCCCTCGGAGCCCTCGGAGCCCTCGGAGCCGTCGGAGCCGTCGGAGCCCTCGGAAGGCCCAGTCGGGACAGGTGGCGGTCCGGCGGAGACCGGCGGCCCCGTCGAGGCCGAGGATGAGGCCGAGACCGGGACCGGGGCCGCGGCCGGTATCGGAGCCGGCCCCCGAGTGACGCCCGCAGAGCCGGGCCAGGCGTCCGCGGAGCTCCGTACCGGTGTCGCCGCGCTCTCCCCCCGCTACCAGGTCGGTGCGGTGGTCGCCCTCGCGGTCGTCGCCGTCGCCGTCTGCGCCCACATAGGCCTGGTGTTCCTGCACGTCGCCCCGTCGAACACCCTCACCAAGCAGCACGGCGCCGCGGTCGACGAGTGGGTCTACCCGGAGTTCGAACAGAACTGGAAGCTCTTCGCGCCCAACCCGCTCCAGCAGAACATCTCCGTCCAGGTCCGCGCCGAGGTGACCACGGCGGAGGGCGCGATACGGACGACCGGCTGGTACGACCTGTCCGCCGAGGACGGCCGGAGCATCGAGGGCAATCCGCTGCCGAGCCACACCCAGCAGAACGAACTCCGCCGGGCCTGGGACTTCTTCGTCGCCACCCACGACTCCGACGACCGCCCCGTGGGCCCGCGGGGCACACTGGCCGAGGCCTATCTGCGGCGCATAGCGGCCCTGCGCCTGGACCGCAACGAGGCCGCCGGACCGGGCGGTGTCGTCGAGCGCGTCCAGTACCGTTCCCGGACCACCAACGTGGAGCCGCCCCCGTGGAGCGGTGAGAAGGTCTCCGACCGGCCGGTCTACCGGGAGCTGCCCTGGTGGCCGGTGTCGGTCGACGCGGAGGACGGCGACGCGGAGGACGGCACCGCGAAGGAAGGGGGCGCCGCGTGAACGGCATCGCCCTCTCGGTCTCCCGCGGCATCGCCCGCGTCACCGGCGCCGCGCTCGGTCCGTACCAGACCGCGGTGATCCGCATCGGCTTCAGCGCGACCTGGCTGCTCTTCCTGCTGCGCGAACTGCCTCACCGCCACGAGCTGTACGGCCCCGACGGGCCATGGAGCCACGACCTCGCCGAGCAGCTGATCGCGGACAACGGCGCCTTCACGGTGCTGATGTGGTCGGACGGGCGGACCTGGTTCGAGATCGTCTACGCGCTGGCCGTCCTCAGCGGCGTGCTGCTCCTGCTGGGCTGGCGCACCCGGACCATGTCCGTGCTCTTCATGGTCGGGGTGCTCTCGCTGCAGAACCGCAGCGTCTTCATGGGAGACGGCGGTGACAACGTCCTCCACCTGATGAGCATCTACCTGGTCCTCACGCGCTGCGGCCAGGTGTGGTCGCTGGACGCGCGCCGGGCGCGGCGGGCGGGTGAGGCACGCGCGCGTGGGGAGCGTGTCGTGGACCGGGCCGGGCCGGCCCTGTGGTGGGTGTTCGGGTTCCTGCTGCTCACCATGACGTGGGCGGGCGGGCTGGAGGGCGACTGGTTCGTTCCGGCGCTGCTGTGGGCGGTGTGGGCCGCGCAGGGCCTGTGGTGGGCCGTGGGACGCTGGGCCGGGAGCGGCGAGCCGCGGATCCTGCTCGACGTGGTCGCCAACATCGTGCACAACGGCGCCCTGGTCGTGATCATGGCCGAGGCCTGTCTGATCTACGCGACCGCGGGCTGGTACAAGATCCAGGGCTCGCGCTGGCAGGACGGCACCGCCGTCTACTACCCGCTCAACCTGGACTACTTCTCGCCCTGGCCCGCCCTCTCCGACGCGTTGGCCGCCAACGGCACGATGGTCATGCTCGTCACCTACGGCACGGTCGCCGTGCAGGTCGCTTTCCCGTTCACGCTGTTCAACCGGCGGGTCAAGAACGTGCTGCTGGCCGCCATGATGACCGAGCACGCGGTGATCGCCGTGGTGCTCGGGCTGCCGTTCTTCTCGCTGGCGATGATCGCCGCGGACGCGGTCTTCCTGCCGACCTCGTTCCTGCGCCGCGTGGGCGACTGGACGGCACGCGCGCGCGACGGGCTGCGGGGCCGGCGGCCGGCCGGGCGCGGGAGCGGTCGTAAGGCGGCGGTGCCCGGCCCCCGCGCCCACGCGGCCGGGGAGGGAGCGGAAGGCGGGGAGGCTCGGGAAGGCGCGGAGCACCCTGCGGACAGGAAGGGCCCCGAGCACACGCACGTAGGCTTCGGAGCATGACCGTCCCCGTCCCCGGCCCCGACCCCGGCCCCGACCTCGATCCGCTCGCCGCCTGGCGCCGGTACGCCGGCCCGTGTGTGCTGCTCGACGGCTTCCACGCCCTCAAGCACGCGCTGCGTTTCGGTGCCGAGGTCCCGGTGGCCGTGACCGGTGACCGCGCGGCCGCCCTGGCTCTCGCCGACGAGCTGGCGCCCGACGTACGGGACGCGCTGGACGGTCTGCTGGCCGAGGTGGCGCACGAGACGTACGCGTCCCTCGTGCCGCGCCCGCACCCCACCGCCGTGGCCGCCCTGGCCGTACGCCCCTCCCGTACGGCCAACCTGCGGGCCCTGGCGCACCTGCCCCGCCGTACGCCGGTCGTGGTCCTCGACCAGCCGCGCAACCTCGGCAACGCGGGGGCGGTGATCCGGCTGGCCGCCGGTTTCGGGGCGGCCGGCGTGGTCACCACGGGCACGCTCGACCCGTGGCACCCGACGGTGGTGCGCGGCGGGGCGGGGCTCCACTTCGCGACCGCCGTGGAACGGCTGGACGTGGGGGAACTGCCACCGGGGCCGGTGTTCGCGCTGGACCCGGAGGGCGAGGACATCCGCAAACTGAAGCTGCCGGACGACGCGCTGCTCGCGTTCGGCTCGGAGCGCAGCGGGCTGTCGCGGGAACTGCGCGCGCGTGCCGACCACCTGGTGGCGCTGCCGATGCGCCCCCAGGTCTCCAGCTACAACCTCGCGACCAGTGTGGCCATGACGCTGTACCACTGGAGCGCCACCGGGGGCGCGATCCAGGGCTCCCGGGGTTCCTAGGCCTGCCGGCGGACCTCCACCACCCGGAACCGGTTGGCCACGAACGCGCCGTCGCACAGGGCGGCGTTGGCAGCCGGGTTGCCGCCCGAGCCGTGGAAGTCGGAGAAGGCGGCCGTCTGGTTGACGTACACCCCGCCGGTGAGGTTGAGGGACAGCTGGGCCGCTTCCTGAAGGCAGGCCTCCCGCACGGCCTCCTCCACCTCCGCGTCGGTCGTGTACGCGCCGACGGTCATCGCGCCCTTCTCGCGGATGCTGTGACGCAGCAGGTCCACGGCGTGGGTGGCGGAGTCGACGGCGACGGCGAAGGAGACGGGGCCGAAGCACTCGCTGGTGTAGGCGGCCTCGTCGTCGGGCTTGGCGCCGTCCAGCTTGACGATCACCGGGGTGCGCACGACGGCGTCGGGGAAGTCCGGGTTGGTCACCTCGCGGGAGGCCAGGGCGACCTCGCCGAGGCCGGCGGCGGCCTCCAGACGTGCCTTGACGTCCGGGTTGACGATCGCGCCGAGCAGGGCGTTCGCGCGGGCGTCGTCGCCGAGGAGGCCGTCTACGGCCCGCGCCAGGTCGGCGGTCACCTCGTCGTAGGACTTGGCGCCCTGGTCGGTGCGGATGCCGTCGCGGGGGATCAGCAGGTTCTGCGGGGTGGTGCACATCTGGCCGCTGTAGAGGGAGAGGGAGAAGGCCAGGTTGGCGAGCATGCCCTTGTAGTCGTCGGTGGAGTCGACGATCACCGTGTTGACGCCGGCCTTCTCGGTGAAGACCTGGGCCTGTCGGGCGTTGGCCTCCAGCCAGTCGCCGAAGGAGGTGGAGCCGGTGTAGTCGATGATCCTGATCTCGGGACGGGTCGCCAGGGTCTTGGCGATGCCCTCGCCGGGGCGCTCGGCGGCCAGCGCGACCAGGTTCGGGTCGAAGCCGGCCTCGGTGAGGACGTCGCGGGCCACCTGGACGGTGAGCGCGAGCGGCAGCACCGCGCGCGGGTGGGGCTTGACGAGGACCGCGTTGCCGGTGGCGAGGGAGGCGAAGAGGCCCGGGTAGCCGTTCCACGTGGGGAAGGTGTTGCAGCCGATGACCAGGCCGATGCCGCGCGGGACCGGCGTGAAGTACTTGGTCAGCGCGAGCGGGTCGCGCTTGCCCTGCGGCTTGGTCCACTCCGCCGTGTCGGGGGTGCGTGCCTGCTCCGCGTACGCGTAGGCCACGGCCTCCATGCCGCGGTCCTGCGCGTGCGGGCCGCCGGCCTGGAAGGCCATCATGAAGGCCTGTCCGGAGGTGTGCATGACCGCCTGGGCGAACTCCGTCGTCCGGTCGGCGATCCGCCCCAGGATCTCCAGGCAGACCATCGCGCGCAGCTCCGCGCCCGCGTCCCGCCACGCCTTCTGCCCGGCCTTCATGGCGGGCAGCAGCACGTCGAGGTCGGCGTGCGGGTACTCCACGCCCAGCTCGACGCCGTACGGGGAGACCTCGCCGCCCACCCAGTCGTCGGTGCCGGGCTGGCCGAGGTCGAGGCGGGTGCCGAGCAGGGCGTCGAAGGCGGCCTTGCCGGCGGCCGTGTCCAGGCTGCCGTTCTCCCCGTAGGCCTTCGGGTGCTCGGGGTGGGGGGACCAGTACGCGCGCGTGCGGATCGTCTCCAGCGCCAGATCCAGGGTCGGCCGGTGCCGGTCGGTCATCTGCTGTGGGGTGAGTTCGGCGGCCATGCGGGACCAACTCCTCGTCTCTCACGAACCGCCGTCGACTCTCCGTGGAGTCCGCGTCGAGTTCGCGACCTGGGGGAAACCTGGGCGGAAACAGGTGGACACGGCTAGAGTAACCGAACGATCGGTCGGGACAAGGGGGACCGCCGCATCTGTGGAAAACCCCGTGCGGGAGGATCGCGCACATGACAGCACTCGACCTCAGCAGCCCCGTGGCCGTCGTCGGCACCGGCACCATGGGCCAGGGCATCGCCCAGGTGGCGCTGGTCGCGGGCCATCCCGTACGGCTGTACGACGCCGTCCCCGGGCGGGCCCGGGAAGCGGCCGCCACGATCGGCGCCCGGCTCGACCGGCTCGTCGAGAAGGAACGGCTCACCGGCGCCGACCGCGACGCGGCCCGCGCCAGGCTGAAGCCCGCCGAGACCCTCGCCGACCTCGCCGACTGCGCGCTGGTCGTCGAGGCGGTCCTGGAGCGGCTGGACGTCAAGCGGGAACTGTTCCGCGCGCTGGAGGACGTCGTCGGCGACGACTGCCTGCTCGCCACCAACACCTCCTCCCTGTCCGTCACCGCCGTCGGCGGCGCGCTCCGCGTCCCCGGCCGCTTCGTCGGTCTGCACTTCTTCAACCCCGCGCCGCTGCTCCCGCTGGTGGAGGTGGTCTCCGGGTTCGCCACCGACGTCACGTCGGCCACGCGCGCGTACGAGACGGCCCGCGCCTGGGGCAAGACCCCGGTCGCCTGCGCCGACACCCCCGGCTTCATCGTCAACCGCATCGCCCGCCCCTTCTACGCCGAGGCCTTCGCCGTCTACGAGGACCAGGGCGCCGACCCGGCCACCATCGACGCCGTGCTGCGCGAGTCGGGCGGCTTCCGGATGGGCGCCTTCGAGCTGACCGACCTCATCGGGCAGGACGTCAACGAGTCCGTCACGCACTCCGTGTGGGAGGCGTTCTTCCAGGACGTGCGGTTCACGCCCTCGCTCGCCCAGCGCCGCCTGGTCGAGTCCGGCAGGCTCGGCCGCAAGAGCGGGCAGGGCTGGTACGACTACCGTGAGGGGGCCGTGCGCCCCGAGCCGCACACCGCCGAACCGGCCGACCCGCCCGCGTACGTCGTGGTCGAGGGCGACCTCGGACCGGCTGCCGAGCTGGTCGCGTTGGTCCGCGAGGCGGGCATCGAGGTGCGGGAGGAGGCCGAGGACGAAGGTACTCGGCTGGTGCTGCCCGGTGGCGGTCAGCTCGTGCTCGCCGACGGCCAGACCTCCGTCGAGTTCCGCGACGTCGTCTACTTCGACCTGGCGCTCGACTACCGCACGGCCACGCGCGTCGCCCTGTCCCACTCCCAGGACACAAACCGGCGCACCGTCGCCGAGGCCACCGGCCTGTTCCAGGCGCTGGGCAAGAAGGTCAGCGTCATCGGGGACGTCCCCGGCATGATCGTCGCGCGCACGGTGGCGCGGATCATCGACCTGGCCGTCGAGGCGGTCGCCAAGGGCGTGGCCACCGAGGAGGACGTCGACACCGCGATGCGGCTCGGCGTCAACTACCCGCTGGGGCCCTTCGAGTGGTGCCGCCGCGTCGGCCGGGGCTGGGCCGGGTCTCTCCTCGACGACCTGCACTCCATCGACCAGTCCGGCCGCTACGCGCCGTCCCTCGCCCTCTACCGGTACGCGTGCGCCACCGTGAAGCGGGAGGACACCCCATGAGCACCGCCAGGCGCGACACGTACACGCCCGAGACGCTGCTGTCCGTCGCCGTGCAGGTCTTCATCGAGCGCGGCTACGACGGCACCTCCATGGAGCACCTCTCCAAGGCGGCCGGCATCTCCAAGTCGTCGATCTACCACCACGTCACCGGCAAGGAGGAACTTCTGCGCCGGGCCGTGAGCCGGGCCCTGGACGAGCTGTTCGGGATCCTCGACGAGGAGCACGCGCGCGTGGGGACCGCCGCCGAGCGGCTGGAGTACGTCGTGCGGCGCATGGTCGAGGTGCTCATGGCCGAACTGCCCTACGTGACACTGCTGCTGAGGGTGCGCGGCAACACGGGCACCGAGCGGTGGGCGCTGGAGCGGCGGCGCGAGTTCGACCACCGGGTCGCGGATCTGCTGAGGGCGGCGGCGGCCGAGGGGGACGTGCGCACGGACGTGGAGGTGCGGCTCGCGACGCGCCTGGTCTTCGGCATGATCAACTCGATCGTCGAGTGGTACCGGCCCGAGGGGCCCGACGGCCGCAGCGGCGCGGGCGAGCGCGAAGTGGTCGACGCGGTGGCGCGGTTGGTCTTCGGAGGGCTGCGCAAGGCGTCCTGAACGGCCTGGGCCGCGCGAGGCGGCCCGGGGGCGGCCTTGGGGCCGCGCAAGGTGTCCTGGGCGGCTCTCGGGGCCGCGCGAGGATGGTGTCCTGGGCGGCCGCTCGGTCTCCGGACCGGCGGTCAGCTCTGCGGTTCCAGGCCCTCCGTCTCGAAGACCAGCAGGGTGCGCGTGCTGAGCACCTCCGGGATGGCCTGGAGGCGGGTGAGCACCAGCTCGCGCAGGGCGCGGTTGTCGGGGGTGTGCACCAGCAGCAGGACATCGAAGTCGCCGCCCACCAGGGCGATGTGCGAGGCCCCGGGGAGCTGTCGGAGCTGGGACCGGACCGTGCGCCAGGAGTTCTGGACGATCTTCAGGGTGATGTACGCCGAGGTGCCGTGCCCCGCGCGTTCGTGGTCGACACGGGCGCCGAAGCCCCGGATGACGCCGTCCTCGACGAGTCGGTTGATGCGCGCGTACGCGTTGGCGCGTGAGACGTGCACCCGCTCGGCGACCGAGCGTATGGAGGCGCGGCCGTCCGCCTGGAGCATGCGCAGGATGTCCTGGTCGACGGCGTCCAGCGGGCGCGGGGGCGGTTGGGCGCCGGCCTCCTCCTGGCCGCCGGCTTCCTCCGGGCGTTCGGCCATTTGTTCAGATGCCATGTCCCCCCGCCTCCCTACCATGGACGTACTGCGTCCATCTCAGGCTGTGGAGAACCGTTTGTCCACAGCCTGGGGCCGCCTGTAGCCAAAATGTGCCGACGACCGAACAATCGGTAGGTGAGGCCCGTCACACCCGTGGCGAGCCCGGAGCCGCTCCCACGAGGAGGTGCCGTCATGACGGTCATGGAGCAGCGGGGCGCTTACCGGCCCACACCGCCGCCCGCCTGGCAGCCCCGTACCGACCCCGCGCCGCTGCTGCCCGACGCGGAGCCGTACCGCGTCCTCGGCACCAAGGCCGCCGAGCACGCCGATCCCGGCCTGCTGCGCGCGCTGTACACCCGGCTGGTCGCCGGCCGGCGCTACAACGCGCAGGCCACGGCGCTGACCAAGCAGGGGCGGCTGGCCGTCTACCCCTCCAGCACCGGCCAGGAGGCCTGCGAGGTCGCCGCCGCGCTGGCCCTCGAGGAGCGGGACTGGCTCTTCCCCAGCTACCGCGACACGCTCGCCGTCGTCGCCCGCGGCGTCGACCCGGTGGAAGCGCTCACCCTGCTGCGCGGTGACTGGCACACCGGCTACGACCCCTACGAGCACCGGGTCGCCCCGCTGTCCACGCCGCTCGCCACCCAGCTGCCGCACGCCGTCGGTCTCGCGCACGCCGCGCGGCTCAAGGGCGACGACGTGGTCGCGCTGGCGATGGTCGGCGACGGCGGCACCAGCGAGGGCGACTTCCACGAGGCGCTGAACTTCGCCGCCGTCTGGCAGGTGCCGGTCGTCTTCTTCGTGCAGAACAACGGCTTCGCGATCTCCGTCCCGCTCGCCAAGCAGACCGCGGCCCCGTCGCTGGCCCACAAGGCCGTCGGCTACGGGATGCCCGGCCGCCTGGTCGACGGCAACGACGCCGCGGCCGTGCACGAGGTCCTGTCCGACGCCGTACGGCACGCGCGCGCGGGGGGCGGTCCCACGCTGGTGGAGGCGGTGACGTACCGCGTCGAGGCGCACACCAACGCCGACGACGCGACCCGCTACCGGGGCGACTCCGAGGTGGCGGCCTGGCGGCGGCACGACCCGATCGAGCTGCTGGAGCGGGAGCTGACCGAGCGCGGCCTGCTCGACGAGGCGGCCGTCCGGGCCGCCCGCGAGGACGCCGAGACCATGGCCGCCGACCTGCGCGCGCGCATGAACCAGGACGTCGGACTCGACCCCATGGACCTGTTCGCCCACGTCTACGCCGAGCCCACGCCGCAGCTGCGCGAGCAGCGGGACCTGCTGCGCGCGGAGCTGGCGGCCGAGGCGGAGGCGGGCGCCGGGGCCGGGACGGGCTCCGGGACCGAGGCGTCCGAAGGGGGACACCGATGACCACCGTCGCCGTCAGGCCGGCCACCATGGCGCAGGCCCTCACGCGCGCGCTGCGCGACGCCATGGCCGCCGACCCGGGCGTGCACGTGATGGGTGAGGACGTGGGCACCCTCGGCGGCGTCTTCCGCGTCACCGACGGACTGGCCGAGGAGTTCGGCGACAACCGGTGCACGGACACGCCGCTCGCCGAGGCGGGCATCCTGGGCACGGCCGTGGGCATGGCGATGTACGGGCTGCGCCCGGTCGTGGAGATGCAGTTCGACGCCTTCGCCTACCCGGCGTTCGAGCAGGTCGTCAGCCATGTCACCAAGATGCGCAACCGCACCCGAGGGAAGATGCCCCTGCCGCTCACCATCCGCGTGCCCTACGGCGGGGGCATCGGCGGCGTCGAGCACCACAGCGACTCGTCCGAGGCGTACTACATGGCGACTCCGGGGCTCCATGTCGTCACGCCCGCGACCGTCGCCGACGCCTATGGGCTGCTGCGCGAGTCCATCGCCTCCGACGACCCGGTGGTCTTCCTCGAACCCAAGCGTCTGTACTGGTCGAAGGACTCCTGGAACCCCGAGGAGCCCACACCCGTTGAACCGACAGGCCGCGCGGTGGTGCGGCGCTCGGGCCGGAGCGCCACACTCATCACGTACGGGCCGTCGCTGGTCGCCTGCATGGAGGCGGCCGAAGCGGCCCGGGCCGAGGGCTGGGACCTCGAAGTCGTCGATCTGCGCTCCCTGGTGCCGTTCGACGACGAGACGGTGTGCGCTTCGGTGCGGCGGACGGGACGCGCGGTCGTCGTCCACGAGTCGGGTTCCTTCGGGGGCCCGGGCGGGGAGATCGCGGCCCGGGTCACGGAGCGCTGCTTCCACCACCTGGAGGCGCCGGTGCTGCGTGTGGCCGGGTTCGACATCCCGTATCCGCCACCGATGCTGGAGCGCCACCACCTGCCCGGTGTGGACCGGATCCTGGACGCCGTGGGGCGCCTGCAGTGGGAGGCCGAAAGCTGATGGCACACGCTTCTGATGGGCACGGCCTGGAGTTCAAGCTCCCCGACCTCGGTGAGGGGCTCACCGAGGCGGAGATCGTGCGCTGGATGGTCGAGGTCGGCGACGTCGTCGCCGTGGACCAGCCGGTCGTCGAGGTCGAGACGGCCAAGGCGATGGTGGAGGTGCCCTGCCCCTACGGCGGTGTGGTCACCGCCCGCTTCGGCGAGGAGGGCACGGAGCTGCCCGTCGGGGCGCCGCTGCTGACGGTGGCGGTGGGCGAGACCGCCGGAGACCGCCCGGCCGGGGGGCCGGGCAGCGGCGGCGAGGCGGTCGGTGAGCCGCCCGGCGAGGACACCGGGGAGCCGCAGGCTGGCAAGGCCCGGGCCGAGGGCGCCCGGATCGATCAGGCCCCAGCCGAGAGTGCCCCAGCCGAGAGTGCCGGGGCCGAGGGGGCCGGGGCGCGGCAGGTGAAGGCCGAGGGCTCGGGAAACGTCCTGGTCGGGTACGGCACCTCCGAGGCACCCGCGCGGCGGCGCAGGGTGCGGCCGGTGCCGTCGGCGTCCGCCACGGCGCCGTCCGGGCGGGCGAACGGCCAGGTCCGTGCCGCCGACCCGGTGGACGGCGCGGTGGACGGCCCGGTCCCCGTCATCTCCCCGCTGGTCCGCAGGCTCGCCCGGCACAACGACCTGGACCTGCGCGAGCTGACCGGCTCCGGCCCGGAGGGGCTGATCCTGCGCGCGGACGTGGAGTACGCGTTGCGTGCCGCCGCCACCCAGGGCGGCCGTACGACGGCTCCGGAGGGTGGGCCGCAGTCGGCAGCGAGCGGCCGGGCACCGGAAGCCGCGGCGCCGGCGACCCGGTCCGGCGGCATCCGCACCCCTCTCAAGGGCGTCCGCGGCGCCGTCGCCGACAAGCTCTCCCGCAGCCGCCGCGAGATTCCCGACGCGACCTGCTGGGTGGACGCCGACGCGACCGAGCTGATGCGGGCGCGCACCGCGATGAACGCCGCCGGTGGCCCGAAGATCTCCCTTGTCGCTCTGCTGGCCCGGATCTGTACGGCCGCTCTGGCCCGCTTCCCCGAGCTGAATTCCACCGTCGACACGGAGGCCCGGGAAGTCGTCCAGCTCGACCAGGTCCACCTCGGCTTCGCCGCCCAGACGGACCGGGGGCTGGTCGTGCCGGTGGTCCGGGACGCACACGCGCGGGACGCCGAGGCGCTCACCGCGGAGTTCGCCAGGCTGACGGAGGCGGCCCGGGCCGGCCGGCTGACGCCCGGTGAAGTGACCGGCGGCACCTTCACGCTGAACAACTACGGCGTGTTCGGCGTGGACGGTTCCACGCCGATCCTCAACCACCCCGAAGCGGCCATGCTCGGCGTCGGCCGCATCGTCCCCAAGCCCTGGGTGCACGAGGGGGAGTTGGCGGTGCGTCAGGTCGTGCAGCTGTCGCTCACCTTCGATCACCGTGTGTGCGACGGCGGCACGGCGGGCGGCTTCCTGCGGTACGTCGCGGACTGCGTGGAACAGCCGGCGGTGCTGCTGCGCACGCTGTGACAGAGGCGTCGTCAGCCGCCTCTGTCACAGGCGCCGTCAGCCGCGTCGTCGACGCCGACGGCAGGGTTGACGTCAGTGCCGACCCCGGCGCCGGTGCGCACACTCTGATCGCGTGGCCTCCCCCGCGTTCCCTGTGATCGCGCCGGGACGCATACTCGGGGGGTGACCGCGTACGAGCCCCCCGGCCCCGGCACCGGCCCAGCCGACGGACCCGGCCCCGCCGCCGGCCCCGGGACCGCCGCCGACCCCGCGCCGGGGCCGGACCCTGCCGGGTACGACGCCGTCGTGCTCGCGGGCGGGGGCGCCCGGCGGCTCGGCGGCGCGGACAAACCCGGTCTCCGCGTGGGCGGGCGCGCGCTGCTGGACCGGGTGCTCGCCGCCTGCGTCGGAGCGCGGACCACCGTGGTCGTCGCCGACCACCGGCCCACCGCACGCCCGGTGACCTGGGCCCGGGAGGACCCGCCCGGCGGCGGACCGCTCGCCGCCCTCGCCGCAGGCCTCGGGCTCACCACGGAAGAGCACGTCGTGGTGGTCTCCGCCGACCTGCCGTTCCTCGCCGGGTCCACCGTCGGACGACTTGTGTCGGTCCTCGCCGCGAGCGATGCCGACGGCGTGCTGCTCACCGACACCGACGGCCGCGACCAGCCCCTCGTCGCCGCCTACCGCGCCCCCGCGCTGCGCCGCGAGTTGGCCGCGCTCACCGGGGACCGGGGAGAGCGGGGTGGCCGGGCAGACCTCACCGGGCTGCCCCTGCGCCGCCTGACCGGCGCCCTCCGCCTCATCCGCGTCCCCGACGCCGTCGCGTCCTTCGACTGCGACACCTGGGACGACATCGCCACCGCAAGGGCACGCATCAGGGAGCATGGTCACGTGTTGGATGAATGGATTACCGCAGCCAAGGATGAGTTGGGCATCGACCTCGACGTCGACACCGGCGTCCTGCTCGACCTCGCCCGGGACGCCGCCCACGGGGTGGCCAGGCCGGCGGCCCCGCTGACCACCTTCCTCGTCGGCTACGCGGCCGGACGGGCCGGGGGAGGCCGCGAGGCAGTCGCCGAGGCCGCCCGCAAGGCCACGGCCCTCGCCCAGCGCTGGGCTCAGGAGGCCGCCGACTCCGGGCCGGCCCCCGCGGCGGGCAAACCCGACGTGGCTCCCGACGCCACCCCCGACACCCGCCCGGACGCGTGATGACCTCCCCCGGCACACGGGCCGACGAGGAAGCGGACGACCTCGACGTCGAGGAGGCGCTCGCCCTCGTGAACGAGGCCCCCGGCCCTCCCCACGGCGACCACGACCACGCGGTGCCACCCACGCAGGCCGAACACCCCCACAGCCATGGCCGGTCCGACAGCCAGTCGCACCACGACCGCCACGGGAACCAGGACGGCCAGTCGCACCACGACCGTCACGGACCCCAGGACAGCCACGGACGACCCGACCGTCACGGTCAGCGCGGCGCGCCCCACGGGCCGTCCGAGTCCCACCACCGCGCGACCCCCTGGCCCGAAGCCCGGGCGACCGCCGAGCGCGCCGCCCGCACCGCCGCCCGTGCCGACCGCCGCGCCCCGGTCTCCGTGCCCCTCGACGCGGCCCTCGGCCTCGCCCTCGCCGCGCCCCTCACCGCACTCACCGACCTGCCCCCCTTCGACACCTCCGCGATGGACGGCTGGGCCGTCGCCGGGCCGGGCCCCTGGACGGTGCGTGACAAGGGCGTTCTGGCCGGACACGCGGAACCCGCTCCCCTCACCGACGGCGAAGCCGTCCGGATCGCCACCGGCGCCCGCATCCCCGTGGGTGCCACCGTCGTGCTGCGCACGGAGCACGGCCGCACCGACGGCAAGGACCGGCTGCAGGCGACCCGTGGGGTCGTGCACGGCCAGGACATCCGCCCGCGCGGCCAGGAGTGCCGCAGCGGCGACCAGCTGTTGCCCGTCGGCACCCTGGCGACCCCGGCCGTACTGGGCCTGGCGGCAGCCGCCGGATACGACACCCTCACCGCGGTCCCCCGCCCCCGCGTCGACGTGCTCGTCCTCGGCGACGAACTGCTCACCGAGGGCCTCCCGCACGACGGCCTCATCCGGGACGCGCTCGGCCCGATGCTGCCGCCCTGGCTGCGGGCCCTGGGCGCCGAGGTCCGCGCGGTCCGCCGGATCGGCGACGACGCCAAGGCCCTGCACCGCGCCATCACGACCTCTGCCGCCGACCTGATCGTCACGACCGGCGGCACCGCCGCGGGTCCCGTCGACCACGTCCACCCGGTCCTGCGCCGGATCGACGCCGAACTCCTCGTGGACGGCGTCAAGGTACGCCCCGGTCACCCCATGCTGCTTGCCCGCCTCAAGGACGACCGGCACCTCGTCGGTCTCCCCGGCAACCCCCTCGCCGCCGTCTCCGGCCTGCTCACGCTCGCCGAGCCGCTGCTGCGCACCCTCGCCGCCCGCCCGGCGCCCGAGCCGTACGCGCTGCCACTGCGGGACGCGGTGCACGGGCACCCGTACGACACCCGGCTCGTCCCCGTCGTCCTGCGCGGCGACGGTGCCGTGCCGCTGCGCTACAACGGCCCCGCCATGCTGCGCGGCATCGCGGCCGCCGACGCCCTGGCCGTCGTACCCCCGGGCGGTGCGCGGTCGGGACAGGAGGCCGAACTGCTCGACCTGCCCTGGGCCGCCGACGGGATCGGAGTGTGTTTCACGTGAAACTTCCGGGCCAGGACGCGATCGCCCGTCAGGCGGACGAGCATCTCGTGACCCATCGGGTGAAACTCCCGAGGAAGCTGGTGGAGCATCCGATCCGCCAGGTCGGCAAACGGCTCTCCACGGCCCTTCTGGTCCTCTTGGTGACCGCCGTCATCGTGTTTGCCGACCACGACGGCTACACCGACAACTCCGACGGCGCCGTCGATCTCCTCGACGCCTTCTACTACGCCACCGTCACCCTCTCCACCACCGGGTACGGCGACATCACACCCGTCAGCGACGCCGCCCGGCTGACCAACATCTTCGTCATCACGCCCCTGCGCGTGCTGTTCCTGATCATCCTGGTCGGCACCACGCTGGAAGCCCTCACCGAGCGCACTCGGGAGGAGTGGCGCCTGAACCGCTGGAGGTCCACCTTGCGCGATCACACCGTCGTCGTCGGTTTCGGTACCAAGGGACGGTCGGCGATCCAGACCGTCTGCGCGACCGGGCTGCGCAAGGAGCAGGTCGTCGTGGTCGACCCGAGCGGGAAGGCCATCGAGGCCGCGACGGCCCACGGCTACGCGGGTGTGATCGGTGACGCGACGCGCAGCGATGTGCTGAACCGTGCCGAGGTGTACCGGGCGAAGCAGATCATCATCGCCACCCAGCGCGACGACACGGCCGTACTGGTGACGCTGACGGCCCGGCAGCTCAACCGCGGCGCGAAGATCGTGGTCGCGGTCCGCGAGGAGGAGAACGCGCCGCTGCTGAAGCAGTCCGGCGCCGACGCCGTCATCACCAGCGCCAGCGCCGCGGGCCGTCTCCTCGGGCTCTCCGTGCTCAGCCCCGCCGCCGGCATGGTCATGGAGGACCTCATCAGCCAGGGCAGCGGGCTCGACCTCGTGGAGCGGCCGGTCATAAAGGCCGAGGTGGGCAAGAACCCGCGTGAGACGGACGACCTGGTGGTGAGTGTCCTGCGCGGGCACCGGGTGCTCGGCTACGACGATCCGGCCGTCGGCGGGCTGGAACTGGCGGACCGCCTGATCACGATCGTACGGGCGACGCCGGCCACCCACGTGGCCCCCGACGCCCGCCCGCTGCCCCGCGACTGACGGGGTCGCGGGCCCCGTACGTGCGAAGAATTCGTGCCTGGTCGCGTGCTACTTGCGGTTGTAGAGGCGCATCGTGACCGGGCCGAAGACCAGGAGGAACAGGCCCGCCCAGCCCAGCGTCCAGCCGATCTCGGCGCCGGGCCAGTCGCCCGCCATCAGCCCGCGCACCGCGGACGCCAGGTGGGTGATCGGGCTGTTGTTGACGAACACCTGCAGCCAGCCCGGCATCGTCTTCGGGTCGACGAAGACGTTGGACAGGAAGGTGAGCGGGAAGATCACCATCATGCTGATGCTCATGACCGACTTCTCGGTGCGCAGCATCAGCCCGAACATCGTCCAGATCCACGAGAAGGCGAACGAGAACACCAGCAGCAGTGCGATCCCGGCGATCACACCGCCGAAGCCGCCGTCCGGCCGGTATCCGAGCAGGAGCCCCACGGCGAGCATCACGACGGACGCGATGGTGTAGCGCAACGCGTCGCCGAGCAGATAGCCGACCATCGCGGAGGGCCGCCAGATCGGCAGCGTACGGAAGCGGTCGAAGACGCCCTTCTCGATGTCGACGTTCACCGACACCCCGGTGTACATCGTGATCATCACGACCGACATCACGAGGATGCCGGGCAGCACGAACTGGATGTAGTCGCTCGGTGAACCCGCCAGCGCACCGCCGAAGAGGTACGTGAACATCAGCAGGTTCATGATTGGGAAGGCGGTGACGTCGAAGAGCTGTTCCGGCACGTGCTTGATCTTGAGGATCGCGCGCCATCCGAACGTCAGGGACGCGGACAGGGCGCTGGGCCGCGGCGGGCGTTCCTTGGCGACCAGCAGGGCCGCCAGCGACTCGGTGCTGACCGGGGAGAGTTCCTTGCCCTCGGTACTCGTGGCCGTGCTCATGCCGCCACCTCGTCCTTCGCGTCGGGGCCGGTGTCGTCGCCGGTGCTCTGGCCGGTGTCGTGCCCGGTCAGCGCCAGGAAGACCTCGTCTAGGCTGGGCTGTCCCAGGGAGAAGTTGTCGACGACGACGCCGGCCCGGGCCAGCTCGCCGAGTGCCTTGGCGGCCTGGTCGGCGGCGGTGTCGTCGGCCGCGGCCCCCAGGCGGGCGGTCAGCGCCACCGGGTCGGGCTCCAGCTGGACCTCGGCGACCAGCAGGTCCCGCAGCACCCGCTCGGCCTCCGGCCGCTGGTCGGCGTCGCGCAGCCGCAGATGGACGGAGCCGGCGCCGACGGACGCCTTCAGCTCGCCCTTGGTGCCCTCGGCGATCACCCTGCCCTTGTCGATCACCGCGATCCGGGACGCCAGCTGGTCGGCCTCGTCCAGGTACTGCGTGGTCAGCAGCACGGTCGTGCCCTGGGCGACGACCGCGCGCACGATGTCCCACACCTGGTTGCGGCTGCGTGGGTCGAGGCCGGTCGTCGGCTCGTCGAGGAAGAGCAGATCGGGGGTGTTGAGGATGGAGGCGGCGATGTCGATGCGCCGGCGCATTCCGCCGGAGTAGTGCTTGACCTGCTTCGCCGCCGCGTCCGTCAGTCCGAACGCCGCCAGCAACTGGTCCCCCCGCTCCCGCGCGGCCGTCTTGCCGTGGCCCAGGAGGCGGCCCAGCAGTATCAGGTTCTCGGTGCCGGTGAGGTCCTCGTCCACGGACGCGTACTGCCCGGTGAGGCTCACCCGGCCGCGTACCTCGTCCGCCTCATGTACGACGTCGTGGCCGAAGACGTGGGCCTGGCCGCCGTCCGGCCGAAGCAGGGTGGCGAGCATCTTCACCGTGGTGGTCTTGCCGGCGCCGTTCGGGCCGAGGACGCCGTAGACCGTGCCGGCGGGCACCGCGAGGTCCACCCCGTCCACGGCCCGTGTCTCGCCGAACGTCTTCACCAGCCCCGCGGTCTCGATCGCGAGTCCGGACGTGTGCGTGCTCATCGGTGGTCCTTCCGCGTTCTTGGGCTACGCATGGGAAGACCTTTACCGTCGCGCAAACTCATCGGTCGCGCACAGGGTTTTCCGGCGGACGGTCCAAAAGACGGAGTACCCCAGGACCGGGGACGGAGACCTCAGGACCGGGGACGGAGTACCTCATGGCCCGGGACGGAGTACCCCCGGACCGGGGACGGAGGACGGTCCGCCCGGGAGGCGGAGGGAGTTACGACCGGCGACCCGGGTGGAGGGGCCCGACCAGGGGTGGAGGAGTAGCGTCGCCTTCATGCATGCGATCACGATTCCCGAACCCGGAGGCCCCGAGGCGCTGGTCTGGGCCGAGGTCCCCGACCCGGTGCCCGGCGAGGGCGAGGTCCTGGTCGAGGTGACGGCCAGCGCCGTCAACCGCGCCGACATCATGCAGCGCCAGGGCTTCTACGATCCCCCGCCCGGCGCCTCCCCCTACCCCGGCCTGGAGTGCTCGGGGCGCGTCGCCGAACTCGGTCCGGGCGTGTCCGGCTGGTCCGTCGGCGACGAGGTGTGCGCGCTGCTCGGAGGCGGCGGTTACGCCGAGAAGGTCACCGTTCCGGCCGGTCAGCTGCTGCCGCTTCCGGACGGCATCGACGTCAAGCGGGCGGCGGCACTGCCCGAGGTGGTCTGCACCGTCTGGTCGAACGTCTTCATGGTCGCCCACCTGCGCCCCGGCGAGACGCTGCTCGTGCACGGCGGTTCCAGCGGCATCGGCACCATGGCGATCCAGCTCGCCAAGGCCGTCGGAGCGAAGGTCGCCGTGACGGCGGGCACCAAGGAGAAGCTGGAGCGCTGCGCCGAACTGGGCGCCGACATCCTGATCAACTACCGCGAGCAGGACTTCGTCGCCGAGGTGAAGGAAGCGACGGGCGGCGCGGGCGCCGACGTCATCCTCGACAACATGGGCGCCAAGTACCTGGACCGCAACGTCCAGGCCCTCGCCGTCAACGGCCGGCTCGCGATCATCGGCATGCAGGGCGGCCGGAAGGGCGAGCTGGACATCGGCAGGCTTCTGGCCAAGCGCGCGGCCGTCAGCGCGACGTCGCTGCGTGCCCGCCCGTCGACGGAGAAGGCGGCCATCGTGGCGGCGGTGCGCGAGCACGTCTGGCCGCTGCTCGCCGCGGGCCACATCCGTCCGGTCGTCGACCGCGAACTCCCGATGAGCGATGCCGGCGCCGCCCACCGGGTCGTGGAGGAGAGCGGGCACATCGGCAAGGTGCTGCTGGTCACCTCGTAGCGGAGGTGTGTCAGCCCCTTCGCAGGCGGAGGCCTACGAAGGCCAGCGCCAGGCCGAGACCGATCAGGACCAGCCCGCTGCCCAGGGGCAGGACCCGCAGTACGGGCCCGGTGGCGTCCTCGGCGTGCGTGCCGGCGGCCTGCGGCTGGGCGCGGGACAGGGAGGGAGAGGGCACCAGGGCGGCCTTCTCGGACGACACGGCGGCGTCCGGATCGCGGAGGGTGTCCTCACCGCCGTCACGGCCCGTCCTGTGACCGGCGTTCTCTTCTGTGCCTCCCTCCGCGGGCTTCCGTTCCTCGGGCCGCCCGGGCCGCTGCCGCCCCTCGCCGGGCCGGCTCCCGGCCCGGGAGGGCTCCGGGTCGGCCTCCGGGGCGCCGGACGCCGAAGCCGAGGCAGTGGAGGAGACGGAAGAGGAAGAAGCGGAGGGGGAGGGTGGGGAGGGCGTCGCGGAGTCGCGCGGCGGGCTGCCCGCCGGGCCGGGTTCCTTGGTGGCCGTCGGGGCGGCCGGGCCGGCATCCGGGCTGTCGGGGATGCCGGGGCCGTCGTGACCGTCCTCGAGCCGGGGGCGCTCGTGACCGCCCCGCCCGTCGCGGCCGCCGAAGCCGCCCGGGTCGGCGAACACCCTGTGCACCGGAGCGGGCACCGGTGCGGAAGAGGATGGGCTCGTGGCGGCCCGCGACATCGCGGGCCCGGTGCTGTGCGCCACCGCCACCCCGCACGGCGACAGCAGCGCGCCCACCCCCAGAACCCCCACCAGTCCCGTCGCTCGCAGTGTGCGCAGCCATGGAGTCACGGCCGTGACCCCCTCCCGGTGGTAACCAGTCGCGGAAATCGACGGAACAAGCCTCACACCTGACCGTCATACCGGCATTCCGGACTCGGCCGAACGTGCTGGATCATGTTTCTCGGGGGCACCGCCCTGTCGGGGCGCAGGCGTACGAGAGAATGGCCGCATGGAGATGCCGAGGAACGACAGGTCGCCGGAGAACCCCCAGATCCTGGTCGTCGGCCAGGACGGAATGGCGCTCACCGGCGGCGGAGACGACGACTCCCGGGAGACCCCGGTGACCGAACAGGTGGAACAGCCCGCCAAGGTCATGCGGATCGGCAGCATGATCAAGCAGCTGCTGGAGGAGGTACGCGTCGCGCCCCTGGACGAGGCGAGCCGGGCCCGGCTCAAGGAGATCCACTCCAGCTCGGTGAAGGAGTTGGAGGACGGCCTGGCCCCGGAGCTGGTCGAGGAGCTGGAGCGGCTCTCCCTGCCCTTCACGGACGACGTCACCCCGACCGACGCCGAACTGCGGATCGCGCAGGCCCAGCTGGTCGGCTGGCTGGAGGGCCTGTTCCACGGCATCCAGACCACGCTGTTCGCCCAGCAGATGGCCGCGCGGGCCCAGCTGGAGCAGATGCGCCGCGCGCTCCCGCCGGGTGCCGGCCCGGACGACGAGGAGCCGCCCCACCTGGGCGGCCGCTCCGGCGGTCCCTACCTGTAGGCCCCCACCCAGGGGTGACCACCCACCGACAGCACGTTGGGCCCGGCAGCACCTGCTGCCGGGCCCGACGTCATGCGTCGTACGTGAGGGGGATCAGGCCGACGGTGGGTTGCCCGTCGAGACCTTGAGCTGGATCTTCGGCATGTTCTCCGGGTCGACGTCCGTGCCGGCCGTCGGGAACTGGTCCCGGATCGAGCCTTCGCCGTACGTGTTCTCGTCGACCTCCACGACCTCCATCGACCAGCCGGCGGCCTGGAAGCACTCCTTGACCGAGCCGATGTACTTGAACGTGAAGTCCGGCACCTGGATCTTGTCGGGGTCGTTGTACGACTCCGTCGGCTCCGTGCACTTGTCCTTCTCGATCGTCTTCGTCTTGTCCGGTCCGCGGTAGCCCGCGACCTTCGAGTCCGACGCCGAGGCACTGGCGGTGCTCTCCCCGCCCTTGGGATCGTCATCGCCGTTGTTCATCGCCAGCGCGCCGATCAGGCCGCCGACGACCAGGACGGAGACCACGATCGAGCCGATGACCACCATCTTGTTGCTCTTGCCGCCGCCCGGTGAGCCGGACCCCGTGGTGCCGGGCGACAGGTGGTACGGCGGCGGTGTGGACGCGCCCTGGTACTGCGGCTGCTGCGGGGCGTACGGCGACGGGGCCGGAGTCTGGTAGGCGCCCTGCTGCGGGTATCCGTACGCGGGCGAGTGCGCGGCGGGGGCCGGGGTGCCGTAGGGGTTCGGGCCCTGGTTCGGCGTCGGCTGGTACGGCGTCTGGACGGGGCCCGTCGGCGCCGGTGTGCTCTGGTCGACCGGCGGGAACACCGCTGAGCCGACGCCCGCGCCGCTCGACGTGTGCGCGCCGGGCACGATGCTCGGCGGGGCCGGCCGGAAGGAGGCCGCCACGCGCAGGCACTCGTCCCGCATCGCCTCGGAGCTGGGGAAACGCTCGTTCGGGTTCTTCTTCAGCGCGCGGGCCACGAGCGCATCCACGGCCGGCGGCAGGGCGCGGTTGACGGAGGAGGGAGCCACCGGCTCCTCCTGCACGTGCGCGTACGCGATGGCCAGCGGCGAGTCCGCCTCGAACGGCAGGCGTCCGGTGACCAGTTGGAACAGCATGATGCCGACCGAGTACAGGTCGGAGCGGGCGTCCACACCGCGGCCGAGGGCCTGTTCCGGCGAGAGGTACTGCGGGGTGCCGACGACCATGCCGGTCTGCGTCATCGAGGTCACGCCGGACTGCATGGCGCGGGCGATGCCGAAGTCCATCACCTTGACCACGCCACGCTTGGTCATCATCACGTTGCCCGGCTTGATGTCCCGGTGGACCAGGCCCATCTCGTGGCTGATCTCCAGGGCGGCCAGCACGTCCGCGGTGATCTTCAGCGCCTTGTCGGCGGGCATCGCGCCCTGCTGCCGGACGTCGTCGTCGAGCACGGAGCCGAGCGGCCGGCCCTCCACGTACTCCATGACGATGTACGGCGTCGTCACGCCGCCGACATCGTCCTCGCCGGTGTCGAAGACCGAGACGATGTTGGTGTGCGTGAGTTTGGCCACTGCCTGGGCCTCGCGGCGGAAGCGCTCACGGAAGGCCTGCTCCCGGCCCAGCTCGGTGTGCAGAGTCTTGACCGCGACCTGGCGGTCCAGCACCGAGTCGTACGCCAGGTGCACGGAGGCCATGCCGCCCTCGCCGAGCAAGTCGCGCAGCTGGTAGCGGCCGCCGGCGAGCGCCCGCCCCGCGTACCGGCCCTGTCCGGCGTCCTGGCTCATGTCTTTTTGTCCCCCGTAGGCGCCGCGACGCCGGTGGCGGCGGCACGCACGCTCGCGTCTGTGATCGTGATCGAAAGTGCTATTCCCGGCCAAGTCTGCCCCAGGGCACTGACACGTCAAGCGTGGTGCCCGTTCCGTGACCGTACGCGAAGGAAGCGTCGCGGAAGCGTTACAGCGGGCGTACCGCCGGTTCACGGAATTTGCACGACAGTACGGAACCAGGGTTTCATGACCGGTCCCGTCTCGATGCCGGTCCCGGCGCTCATCTCGGACCGGAGGCCGGCGCGGAGGCTGTAGCGTGGCCGACGGAGACCGTGACAACACCGCGCGCACCGCGGGCAGAAACGACGGCGAGGACTGATGGCACAGCAGCAGCGCGCCCAGGGCCCGTCCGACCCCGAGGCGACTGGCGGCGGTATGTCTGACGCGCCGGAGGTCTGGGGCAACGGAGGCTTGGTCGGCGACGGCCGGTACCGGCTGACCCGCAGGCTCGGGCGGGGCGGCATGGCCGAGGTGTTCGCCGCCGAGGACGTCCGCCTGGGACGCACCGTGGCGGTCAAGCTGCTGCGCGCCGACCTCGCCGAGGACCCGGTCTCCAAGGCGCGCTTCACGCGTGAGGCGCAGTCGGTGGCCGGCCTCAACCACCACGCCATCGTGGCCGTGTACGACTCGGGCGAGGACTTCGTCGGCGGCCAGTCCGTGCCGTACATCGTGATGGAGATCGTCGAGGGCCGCACCATCCGCGACCTCCTCCTCAACGCCGAGGCGCCCGGCCCCGAGCAGGCGCTGATCATCGTCTCCGGTGTCCTGGAGGCCCTCGCCTACTCCCACCAGCACGGCATCGTCCACCGCGACATCAAGCCCGCCAACGTCATCATCACGGACAACGGCGCGGTGAAGGTGATGGACTTCGGCATCGCCCGCGCCCTGCACGGCGCCCAGTCGACGATGACGCAGACCGGCATGGTCATGGGCACCCCGCAGTACCTCTCCCCGGAGCAGGCGCTCGGCAAGGCCGTCGACCACCGCTCCGACCTGTACGCGACGGGCTGCCTGCTCTACGAACTCCTCGCGCTGCGCCCGCCGTTCACCGGCGAGACCCCGCTGTCGGTGGTCTACCAGCACGTACAGGACATCCCGACGCCGCCGTCCGAGGTCTCCGACGCCACCCCGCCGGAGCTCGACGGCCTGGTGATGCGCTCGCTGGCCAAGGAGCCCGACGACCGTTTCCAGACCGCCGAGGAGATGCGCGGGCTGGTCCAGTACGGGCTGCAGATGCTGTACGAGCAGGGCGGCCACACCGGCACCTGGAACACCGGCCCGGTCGCCGCGCACGACGGCCGGCACACTCCCGCGGCCGGCCTCGGGGGCACCACGGTGCTGCCGCACCCGGACCACGGCTCGGGCACCGCGCAGATTCCCCAGCCGATCCTGCCGAACGGGTACGGCGGGGGCTACGGCGACGACGGCGGTTTCGAGGGCAACGGCAACAAGGGCAGCGGGCGCGGCAAGCTGTGGATCCTGGCCGTTCTCGCGGTGATCGCCATCGCCGCGGGCGTCGCGCTGGCCATGAACGGCGGCGACGGTGAGAAGGGCGGTGGCGGCCCGACGACCAGCCCGTCGCCGACCACCTCGCAGAGCACGGACGACGCGTCGCCCAGCCCCTCGCCCAGCGACGAGACGACGCAGGAGACCACCGACCCGGGCACGGAGCAGGGCAACGGTGGCGGAGGCACGGGCGGCGGGGACTGGGAGCGGCCCTACACGCCGTCGTACACGCCGTCGGAGACCGCGACGGACGAGCAGCCGTCCAACGAGCCGACCGACGGCGAGACGGAACCGTCCACGCCGCCGGATGGGGGAGAGCCGACGGACGGTGGTGAGCCGACGGGCGGTGGTGAGACTCCGCCGGGCGGTGGTGAGCCGACGGGCGGTGGTGAGACCCCGCCGGGCGGTGGTGAGCCGACGGGCGGCGTCGTGGGCTGACCCGAATCGTGCTTCGCACGCGCGCGTGTGACCCGGAAACGGGTCCACGCGCGCGTCACGTTTCCGGCCGCTGCTTCCGGACGTCGTTTCCGGACGTCACAGCGGGCCGGCGGGGCCGTCCGTGAAGTGCACGGTGCCGAACCGCGGCTCGATCCGCAGGTAGACCGGCTCGAACGGCTCGCCGTCCACCTGGCGCGGCACGGGGCCGAACCGCTCGATCTCGTCGGCGCTCGGTACGTGGGCCTCGCACCGGCCGACGACCTGCACGGTCCACAGGCGCTCCCCGGGCCGGGCGGAGCCCAGGTTGTCCGCGCCGTACGCGAGGACGCTCCCGGCGCACACCTGGTGGTACCCGCAGCTCCTGGGCATGCGCAGCAGCACCCGGCCGTCGGCCACGATGTGCCGCGCGAAGGCGAGGAAGGGCAGGGCGCGCATGCTGGTGGCCGCCCGGCCGTAGGCGGTGCGGCCGAGCAGGCCGACGGCGAGCTGTTCGTCGGAGGGCATGGCCTCACTGTGCGGGAGCGGAAGGCGACGGAGACAGAGTCGCCCGCCCCGGCATGAGGGGACGTAAGTCCCGAATAAGTGAGCCCGCTCCCGGCCCGCTCCTCGTTCCTCAGCGGTTCCCGGCCTGCAGCCGTGCCACGAAGGCGGCCGCCTGCGAGCGCCGCTGCATACCGAGTTTGGCCAGCAGACTCGACACGTAATTCTTGATCGTTTTCTCGGCCAGGTGCAGCCGCTCGCCGATCGCGCGGTTGGTCAGTCCCTCGCCGATCAGGTCGAGGATGCGCCGCTCCTGCTCGGTCAGCCGGGCGAGCCGGTCGTCGGACCGCGTGCCGCCGTCCCGCAGCCGTTCCAGAACGCGCGTGGTGGCCGCCGGATCGAGCAGGGACTTCCCCTCGGCCACCTCCCGTACGGCACTCAGCAGCTCGGCGCCCCGGATGTCCTTGAGGACGTAGCCCGAGGCGCCCGCCATGATCGCGTCGAAGAGGGCCTCGTCGTCGGCGAAGGAGGTCAGCATGAGGCAGCGGACGGACTCGTCCCGGGAGCGGATCTCGCGGCACACCTCGACGCCGCTGCCGTCCGGCAGCCGGACGTCGAGCACCGCCACGTCCGGACGGGTGGCCGGGATCCGGGCCAGCGCGTCGGCCGCCGTGCCGGCCTCGCCCACCACCTCGATGTCGGCCTCGCCCGCGAGCAGATCGTGCACCCCCCGGCGGACGACCTCGTGGTCGTCGAGGAGGAATACCCGGATTTTTCCGTCTTCGCGCACGCGCTCAGTGTCACACACCAGCTCTTCCCGTGCCCGGGGTGGCCGGGATAACGTGCCGTTGTTCCGGCCCCCTGCGAGGCTGTGACCAGTAAAACTTCCACACTTTGCCGATTTACTTGGAAATCCGAGTAAAAACGCAGGTCAGGAGGGGTTTCACAGAAATGTGGGGCACTGGGTAACGTGCTGTTCGCAGGGCGCTCGCCGGGGCACCTGTCACGCCTGTTCCCGACCGGGCCGCACCCACCCTTGTGCGACCGCCGGGCCGCAGGTGAGCCGCACTGGCTTCCGGCGAACCCGGGGGCCGGACCGACGGAGGAGCACACGTGACCGAGAGCACTGCCGCGCGCAAGCCGCGACGCAGCGCCGGAAGCAAGGCGACCGGTACCACCGGCACCAAAACCGGCACCACAGCCGCCAAGACCGCCGCCAAGACCGCCGCCAAGTCCGGCGCCACCGGCGCCAGGACCGCGGCCAAGTCCGGCAGCACCGGCGCCAAGCACACCACCCGCACCGCCGCTGCCGGGAAGGGCTCCGAGACGGAGCTCGTGCAGCTGCTGACGCCCGAGGGCGAACGCGTCGGGACCGCCAAGAACTCGGCCTACGCGGAGTACGCCGCGTACGTCGCCGACATCACCCCCGACGAGCTGCGCGGCCTGTACCGCGACATGGTGCTCACCCGGCGCTTCGACGCCGAGGCCACCGCCCTGCAGCGCCAGGGCGAGCTGGGCCTGTGGGCCTCGCTGCTGGGGCAGGAGGCCGCCCAGATCGGCTCCGGCCGGGCCACCCGCGAGGACGACTACGTCTTCCCGACCTACCGCGAGCACGGCGTCGCCTGGTGCCGCGGGGTGGACCCGACCAACCTCCTCGGCATGTTCCGCGGCGTGAACAACGGTGGCTGGGACCCCAACAGCAACAACTTCCACCTGTACACGATCGTCATCGGCTCGCAGGCGCTGCACGCCACGGGCTACGCGATGGGCGTGACCAAGGACGGCGCGGACTCCGCCGTGATCGCCTACTTCGGCGACGGCGCCTCCAGCCAGGGCGACGTCAGCGAGGCGTTCAACTTCGCCGCCGTCTACAACGCCCCTGTGGTGTTCTTCTGCCAGAACAACCAGTGGGCGATCTCCGAGTCCAACGAGAAGCAGACCCGGGTGCCGCTCTACCAGCGCGCCCAGGGCTTCGGCTTCCCCGGCGTCCGCGTCGACGGCAACGACGCGCTGGCCTGCCTCGCGGTCACCCGGTGGGCGCTGGAGCGGGCGCGGCGCGGCGAGGGCCCGGCGCTGATCGAGGCGTACACGTACCGCATGGGCGCCCACACCACCTCGGACGATCCCTCCCGTTACCGGCACGACGACGAGCGCGCCGCCTGGGAGGCGAAGGACCCGATCCTGCGCCTTCGCCGCTTCCTGGAGTCCTCAAACCACGCGGACGAGGGATTCTTCGGGGAACTGGAGGCGGAGAGCGAGGCGTTGGGCAAGCGAGTACGCGAAGTGGTCCGTGCCATGCCGGACCCGGACCGTTTCGCCATCTTCGAGAACGTGTACGCGGACGGGCACGCGCTCGTCGACGAGGAGCGAGCCCAGTTCGCCGCCTACCAGGCGTCGTTCGCAGAGGCGGAGGGGGTCTGACATGGCTGCGGAGAAGATGGCGCTGGCCAAGGCGATCAACGAGTCGCTGCGCCGCGCGCTGGAGTCGGACCCCAAGGTCCTGATCATGGGTGAGGACGTAGGCAAGCTGGGCGGTGTCTTCCGGGTCACCGACGGTCTGCACAAGGACTTCGGCGAGGACCGGGTCATCGACACCCCGCTGGCCGAGTCCGGCATCGTCGGCACCGCCATCGGTCTCGCCCTGCGCGGCTACCGGCCGGTGGTGGAGATCCAGTTCGACGGTTTCGTCTTCCCGGCCTACGACCAGATCGTCACCCAGCTGGCGAAGATGCACGCCCGCTCGCTGGGCAAGGTCAAGATGCCGGTCGTCATCCGTATCCCCTACGGCGGCGGCATCGGAGCGGTCGAGCACCACTCCGAGTCCCCCGAGGCGCTGTTCGCGCACGTGGCGGGCCTGAAGGTGGTCTCCCCGTCGAATTCGGCGGACGCGTACTGGATGATGCAGCAGGCCATCCAGAGCGACGACCCGGTGATCTACTTCGAGCCCAAGCGGCGCTACTGGGACAAGGCCGAGGTCAACACGGAGGCGATCCCCGGCCCGCTGCACACCGCGCGCGTGGTGCGTGAGGGCGGCGACCTCACGCTGGCCGCGTACGGCCCGATGGTGAAGCTCTGCCAGGAGGTCGCCGACGCGGCGGCCGAGGAGGGCCGCTCGCTGGAGGTGGTGGACCTGAGGTCCATCTCCCCGGTCGACTTCGACACGATCCAGGCGTCGGTGGAGAAGACCCGCCGCCTGGTCGTGGTCCACGAGGCGCCGGTGTTCCTGGGCTCGGGCGCGGAGATCGCGGCCCGGATCACGGAGCGCTGCTTCTACCACCTGGAGGCCCCGGTGCTGAGGGTCGGCGGCTACCACGCGCCGTACCCGCCGGCGCGTCTGGAGGAGGAGTACCTGCCCGACCTGGACCGGGTGCTGGATGCCGTCGACCGCTCGCTGGCGTACTGAGGAGAGGGTCGTGACGACGATGACCGAAGGGTCCGTACGCGAGTTCAAGATGCCCGACGTGGGCGAGGGACTCACCGAGGCCGAGATCCTCAAGTGGTACGTCCAGCCCGGTGACACGGTCACCGACGGCCAGGTGGTGTGCGAGGTCGAGACGGCGAAGGCCGCCGTCGAACTGCCCATCCCCTACGACGGTGTGGTCCGCGAGCTGCGCTTCCCCGAGGGCGCCACGGTCGACGTGGGTACGTCGATCATCGCGGTGGCCGTCGGCGACGGGGCGGCCGCCGCCGCGGAACCGGCGCAGGCACCCGTCGGGGACGACACGGCGGGCGCGCAGGCCGTGGCCGAGGCGCCGAAGAAGGCGCCGGAGGAGAAGAAGCCGGAGGCCCGGCAGCCGGTCCTGGTCGGGTACGGGGTGTCCACCTCCGCGACCCGCCGGCGCCCGCGCAAGGGCGCGGAGACCCAGGTTCCGGCCCAGGAGGCGTCGGCGGCCCCGGCCGCGATCCAGTCCGAGATGAACGGTCACGGTCCGGCACCGGTGACGAAGGGGTCGCGCCCGCTCGCCAAGCCGCCGGTGCGCAAGCTGGCCAAGGACCTCGGCGTCGACCTGGCCACGGTCACCCCGACCGGCCCGGACGGCATCATCACGCGCGAGGACGTGCACGCGGCGGTGGCCCCGGCGCGGCAGACCCCGGAGTCCGAGCCGGCACCCGCCGCCGCGGCCTCCGCGGCCCCGGCCCCCGCCCCGGTGGCGTACGACACGGCGCGTGAGACCCGTATCCCGGTCAAGGGCGTCCGCAAGGCGACGGCGGCGGCGATGGTCGGCTCGGCGTTCACGGCGCCGCACGTCACCGAGTTCGTCACGGTCGACGTGACGCGCACGATGAAGCTGGTCGAGGAGCTGAAGCAGGACAAGGAGTTCACGGGTCTGCGGGTGAACCCGCTCCTGCTGATCGCCAAGGCCCTGCTGGTCGCGATCAAGCGCAACCCGGACGTCAACGCGTCCTGGGACGAGGCGGCGCAGGAGATCGTGGTCAAGCACTACGTCAACCTGGGCATCGCCGCGGCGACCCCGCGAGGCCTGATCGTCCCGAACATCAAGGACGCCCACGCCAAGACGCTGCCGCAGCTGGCGGGGTCCCTGGGCGAGCTGGTGTCGACGGCCCGGGAGGGCAAGACCTCCCCGGGCGCGATGCAGGCCGGCACGGTGACCATCACCAACGTCGGCGTCTTCGGCGTCGACACCGGCACGCCGATCCTCAACCCCGGCGAGTCCGCGATCCTCGCGGTCGGTGCGATCAAGCTCCAGCCGTGGGTGCACAAGGGCAAGGTGAAGCCGCGTCAGGTGACCACCCTCGCGCTGAGCTTCGACCACCGCCTGGTCGACGGCGAGCTGGGCTCCAAGGTCCTCGCCGACGTGGCGGCGGTCCTGGAGCAGCCGAAGCGACTGCTCACCTGGGCGTAAGGCACCGGGAGTACGAGAGACGGAGCCGCGCGTCCCGCCCGGGGACGCGCGGCTCCGTCGTTCCCCGGGGCGGGGCGCACGGTCTTCCCGGAGAACAGCTCCTACGGGGGCTGTTCCCCGCCCGGCATCAGGAAACCCGGTCCGTGCGCAGCGCGTTGAGCAGGGCCGCGCCGCGTTCCGCGTCGTCGACGCTCACCGCGAAGTCCGTACGGCTGCCTCGACCGCGTATGACCAGGCACTCCCCGGCGCGCAGCATCACCGTCGTGCCGAGTCCGCTGACGCGGTAGCCCCAGCCGCCGACCTGGGTGGGCAGGCGGTCCTCGGCGCGCGCGGTCTCGATGTCGCCGGGTGCCCAGCGCCGAGCGGGCCAGCCGAAGGGGCCGAAGGACACCTCCAGGCCCCGCTCCGAGACGCGCGCCTGCACCGAGGAGCACAGGGCGCAGGCGAGGGAGACGGCGGCGCAGGCGGCGAACAGCGACCACAGCGTGCCCGGGGACGCCAGGCCGACGACCAGGGCGACGAGCGCGGCCACGGCCACCAGGCCGGTCACGGCCGCCAGGAGCTGGAGCCAGATATTGGCGGTCCGGGAGAACCACGCCAGTCGCCGGCCCTTCGGGAGGTTCAGCGCGGGGGTGTCGCCGCCGGGCGTCGTGTCGTCGGCCGAGGCGCTCGGCCGCCGGGTGACGACCAGCCACCCGGCCACTCCCGCGACCGCGGCCAGCACGAGGATCGCGACGACCCACGCGGTCGGCTGACTGGCCTGGTGCCAGTCCGCGCGGTCCAGGTTGGCCCGGACGACGGCGGCCTGCGCGCCGGCCAGCACGATGCCGGTGGGGAGCAGCGTGACGGTGATCCACGGACGTACCGCCGGGCCGGCCCGCATCAGCGGGACGGTGACCGCCACCGCCGTCACCAGCCAGATCAGTGCCGGGAAGACGGAGGCCGCCCACAGGGGCATCGAGCCGTCCGGGGTGCTTCCGTCCAGGTTCCAGTGGGTCGCCAGCCGGTCGGGCAGCCGCTCCCGCGCCACGAACGGCAGCCCGGCGAGTACGGCCGTGACACCGACCGTCCACACCGCGGCCGTCGTCCGAACCGCCACAGTCCTGTCTTTCACGGCATCCCCCTGATCATGTCGATGACATCGGTCCTGCTGTAGCCCAGCCGTGCGGCCTCGGCGACCAGCTCCCGTACGCGGATCTGCAATCCGGAGTGCGGTCGGGCGCCCTCGGCCACGGTGACTCCCCGGCCCCGGCGGAACTCCAGCAGGCCCTCGTCCCGCAGGCCGCGCAGGCCGCGCAGCACGGTGTTGACGTTGACGTCCAGGGCCTCGGAGAGGTCGCGCGCCGAGGGGAGGCGGTCCCCGGGGGCGCACTCCCCCTCGGCGATGGCACGTCGGATGGCGCCGGCGACCTGCTCGTGCAGGGGGCGGGTGTCGTTCTTGTCCAGACTCAGCAGCATGGTGCTAATGAAGCTATCACCATTAGGCTCATCGGAACAACGAACGGGCCCGTCGCGGCGGCGACGGGCCCGTGGGGAGGCGGGAGGGGCGGGCTCAGCTCAGCCCGGCGAAGCCGTGGTTCATGAGCTTCGTCGCGTCCTTGGCGCGCTGGGCCGAGGACGAGGAGGTCAGCACGGTGCCGATGACGGTCCGGCCCTTTCGGGTCGCGGCGAAGACCAGGCAGTACTTGGCCTCCGGGCCCGACCCGGTCTTCACGCCGATCGCGCCGCTGTAACTGCCGAGCAGCGTGTTGGTGTTGGTCCAGGGCGCCATGGTGCGGGTGCCGCCCTTCTTGGTGGTCGTCCTCGCCGTGTACTTCCTCGTCTTCACGATCGTGCGGAAGGTGGAGCTCTTCATCGCGCTGCTCGCGAGTTTCGTGAGGTCACGCGGCGTGGAGTGGTTCTTTCCGTTGCCGATGCCGTCGAAGGAGTCGAAGCGCGTGTTCTTCATGCCGAGGCTCTTGGCGGTGGAGTTCATCTTGCCGATGAAGGACTTGACCCGGGCCGCGCGCGTCCTGCCGGTGCCGAACCTGTCGGCCAGCGCGTACGCGGCGTCGCAGCCCGACGGGAGCATCAGCCCGTACAGCAGTTGGCGGACCGTCACCTTGTCGCCGACGATCAGGCGCGCGGAGGAGGCGTTCTTCGACACGATGTAGTCGCTGTACGCCATCTGGATCGTGACCTTGGCGTCCAGGTTCAGTTTTGGCTGGGAGAGCACGACCTTGGCGGTCATGATCTTGGTGGTGGAGCCGGTGGCGCGCTTGGTGTCCGCGGCTTTGGTGTAGAGCGACCTGCCGTTCGCGTTGTCCATCACGAAGCCGCCCTTGGCGACGATCGAGGGTGCGGCGGCCCGCGCGGGAGCGGCGGCCCGTACGGGTGCGGCGGCCTGCGCGGGTGCGGTGGCGAGGGCCCCGGTCGCGAGTACGGCGCCGCCGGTCAGCGCGGCGACGACGGCTCGGCGGAGCCGGGCGCCCTGAATGACGTCTATCAAGTCGAGTACCCCGGTTTCGGTGAATTCCCCTGCGGCGCGGCCGACTTGTGGTCGATGCGGGGCCGGCCGTGCCCGTGCGCCTTGTGAATAGCACGGGCGGTGGCACGGTGGCCGGGGGCGGAACACCGCGTCCCCCTGATGAGTGGCGGCACGTCCGCATGCTGGACCGGGATCTTCTTGCGTCCCTGTTGTATCTATCCTGTCGGCATGACCACGGCAGTGAGGCAACCCCCAGCGGCGGACCGCGTCTACACCCACGTCAAGCAGGGCGTCCTCGAGCGCCACTACGAGGGCGGGACGCTGCTCACCGAGGGCGAGCTCGCCGAGGCCGTGGGTGTCTCCCGCACACCGGTGCGCGAGGCGCTGCTCCGGCTGGAGGCCGAGGGGCTGATCCGGCTCTACCCGAAGAAGGGCGCGCTGGTCCTGCCCGTCTCCGCGCAGGAGATCGCGGACGTGGTGGAGACCCGGCTGCTGGTCGAGGAGCACGCGGCGCGCAAGGCCGTACCCGCCCCGCCCGCTCTCGTGGAGCGGCTGGCGGAGCTGCTGGACCGGCAGAAGGAGCAGGCCGCCGCCGGCGACTTCGCCGCTGCCTCCGTCACCGACCGCTGCTTCCACGCCGAGATCGTCCGCAGTGGCGGCAACGAGATCCTCTCCCGCCTCTACGACCAGCTCCGCGACCGCCAGCTGCGCATGGGCGTCGCCGTCATGCACTCCCACCCCGACCGGATCGCCAAGACCCTCGCCGAGCACGAGGAGATCCTCGAAGCGCTGCGCGCCGGGGACGCGGAGGCGGCCGTCGGTGTGGTCCACCGGCACGTGGGCTGGTTCTCGCACCTGGCCCGGGGGGAGGTCCGATGAGTTCGGACACGTCGGCCGGGAAGACGCTGCCCGGAGATCCTCCCTCCAAGGGGGTACCCCCGGGCGGCCGCCGGGCGATCGCCGTCTGGAGCGTCGGCGTCTCCGTCTACTTCGTCGCCGTCATCTTCCGTACGTCCCTGGGTGTGGCCGGCCTCGACGCCGCCGACCGCTTCCACGTGAACGCCTCCGCCCTGTCCACCTTCTCCATCCTGCAACTGCTGGTCTACGCCGGTATGCAGATACCCGTCGGCCTGCTGGTCGACCGGCTCGGCACGAAGAAGGTGCTGGGCATCGGCGTCGTGCTGTTCACGGTCGGGCAGCTGGGCTTCGCCTTCTCCCCGTCGTACGGCATGGCGCTCGCCTCGCGGGCGCTGCTCGGCTGCGGGGACGCGATGACGTTCATCAGCGTGCTGCGGCTGGGCACCCGCTGGTTCCCGGCCCGGCGCGGGCCGATGGTCGCCCAGCTCGCCGGGCTGGTCGGCATGGCGGGCAACCTGGTCTCCACCCTGGTCCTGGCCCGGCTGCTGCACGGCATCGGCTGGACGGCGGCGTTCGCGGGCAGCGCGCTGGCGGGCGTGGTCGTCTTCGTCCTCCTGCTGCTGTTCCTGAAGGACCACCCCGAGGGACACGAGCCGGAGCCGCTGCCGCACCAGGGGGCCGCGTACGTACGGCGGCAGATCGCAACGTCCTGGCGGGAGCCGGGGACGCGGCTCGGGCTGTGGGTGCACTTCACCACCCAGTTCCCGGCGATGGTGTTCCTGCTGCTGTGGGGGATGCCGTTCCTGGTCGACGCGCAGGGTCTGTCCCGGGCCACGGCCGGCGGGCTGCTCACCCTCGTCGTGCTGTCCAACATGACGGTCGGCCTGGTCTACGGCCAGATCATCGCCCGGCACCACGCGGCCAGGCTGCCGCTGGCGCTGGGCACGGTGGGCGCGACGGCGCTCCTGTGGGCGGCGACGCTCGCCTACCCGGCCGACCACGCGCCGATGTGGCTGCTCGTCGTGCTGTGCACGGTGCTCGGCGCGTGCGGTCCGGCGTCGATGATCGGTTTCGACTTCGCGCGGCCGGCGAATCCGCCGGAGCGGCAGGGGACGGCGTCCGGGATCACGAACATGGGGGGCTTCGTGGCGTCGATGACCACGCTGTTCGCGGTCGGGGTGCTGCTGGACGCGACCGGGGACGACTACACGGTGGCCTTCTCGTCGGTGTTCGTGCTCCAGGCGGTCGGGGTGTCGCAGATCCTGCGGCTGAGGAAGCGGGCGGCCCGCAGGGAGCGGGAGCGGCTTGTGGCGAGCCGGGTGGAGACGGTGCACGTGCCTGTGTAGGCACCCGGCGTGGGTGCCGGCCGGGCTGGGGGCCTGCCGCCCCCAGACCCCCGCTTCGGCCTGGACGGCCTCGTCCTCAAACGCCGGACGGGCTGAGGATACTCACCGGCGTCACTGAGTGACCGTGAAGTTGCGCAGGATCGCCGCCGTCAGGTCCTGGTCGCCCTCCGTCTTGATGCGGTCCGCCGCCGCGGCCGGGGTCACGCGGCCGCAGGCCAGGCGGACGTAGGTCTCCCAGTCGAGGGTGAGGGTGGCGGCGGGGCCGAGGGCGGGGGCCGTTTCCAGGGTTCCGCGGCCCTGGATGTCGACGCGGATGGTGCGCAGGAACTCGACCGGGCCGTGGACGTCGAAGACGACGGCGGAGCTGCGCGGCGCCTGGGCGCGCTCGGCGACGACATCCGGCAGCTCGGCGAGCAGCACGTCACGGGCGACGTGCGCGCCGGGGGAGTCGAGGTTGCCGGGCCGGCCGAGGGTCGCGCGCAGGTCCTGCTCGTGCGCCCACACGTCGAAGGCGTGCCGGCGCATCGCCTCCTCCAGGGTCAGCTCGGTGCCGAGCGGGCCGCGCACCTTCGTGCCGGGGTCCCGCGACTCGTTCCGCAACTGGCGGTTACGCCGGATGATCATGTACTCCAGCTCGGCCGTCATCTCCGGCGCCGTGTGGTGGCGGCGGACGTCGACCTGCATCTCCATGTAGCGCTGGTGATCGTTGGTGACGTGGAAGAGGTCGCGCGGGAGCGTGTGGATGGGGCGAGGGTCGCCGAGCATCTCGGAATCCAGACCCAGCACGTGGGAGACGACGTCGCGCACCGACCAGCCGGGGCAGGGGGTGCGGCGGTTCCACTCTGCCTCCACAAGCGGCTGGACCAGCTCGGTTATCGCCTCGATGGAGTGAGTCCAGGCGTCGGCGTAGGGCTGGAGGGTGGGATGCAGACTCACGGAACGGGACCCCTCGGGCGGTCGGTACACGGGCGGTTGTTTCGGCGGCGGTGCCTGTGGGAGGTGGCGGCGGTCAGTGGGCGTGTTGAGACGCTAAGTTACGCTGCCGTGCGGTACCCCGGCAGTGCTTTCGTGTGACGATCGTAGGCTGTGTGGACACCCTTGGGGACGGCCCGAATGGCAGGACGGTGGTAGCGTGCGCGCCTCTTTGATCCAAATCGCCGTGAACGCTGATGAATCAGTGGAAGCGCGCCGTCGCCGGGCGGCGTCGCTGGTACGGGAGCAGGCGGGCGCCGATCTCGTCGTACTGCCGGAGCTGTGGACCACGGGCGCGTTCGCCTTCGAGGAGTTCGGCGCGGCGGCCGAGCCGGTTGAGGGCCCGACGTACGAGGCGATGGCGAAGGCGGCGAGCGACGCGGGCGTGTGGCTGCACGCGGGGTCCGTCCCCGAGCGTGCCTCGGACGGCCGGCTCTACAACACCTCTCTCGTCTTCTCCCCCTCCGGTGACCTGGCCGCCGCCTACCGCAAGATCCACCGGTTCGGCTTCGACAAGGGCGAGGCCGTGCTGATGGGCGCGGGCGGCGATCTGGTGACGGTCCGTCTGCCCGAGACGACCCTTGGCGTGGCGACCTGCTACGACCTCCGTTTCCCCGAACTCTTCCGCGGCCTGGTCGACGACGGCGCCGAGACGCTCGTCGTCCCGGCGGGCTGGCCGGAGCGCCGCCGGTCCCACTGGACGCTCCTGGCACAGGCACGGGCGGTGGAGAACCAGGCGTTCGTCCTCGCGTGTGGAACGGCCGGGACGCACGCCGGAGTTCCGCAGGCCGGTCACTCGATCGTGGTCGACCCGTGGGGAGAGGTGCTGGCGGAGGCCGGCGCGGACGAGGAGATCCTCACGGTGGAGTTCGACCCGGCGAAGGTGGCGCGGACCCGCGAGCAGTTCCCGGCCCTGAAAGACCGGGCGCTGGGACTCCGGACGCCGCGGCGGTAGCAGCGGAGGAGGGGGCGGGGATCAGTTCCGGGGATCAGTCCCGGGGATCAGTCCCCCTCCGTCTCCCCCTCGCCCGCCTTCTCCCGCTCCTTCTCCGCCAGGTGGATCACGCACACCGTCAGCGCGATCAGCAGGGCCGGGTCCGCGTCGTCCCGGACGACGTCGACGCCGTAGGTGTCCCGGAGGGTCAGCCACCGCCGGGAGACGACGGCCAGCAGCTCACCGTCGTACTCGATGGCGAACTCCCGGTCGAACACCTTGCCGCTGACGTCCAGCTCGGTGCCGTCGGCCAGGGAGACCCGGTAGTGGTTGCGCAGCAGCGACAGCCGCTTGCGCCTGATCCGCGCCAGCGGTTCACCGCCCCGCTCGATCACCATCGTGTCCCGCAGGGCGAGCATCTTCTGGTGGATGCCGATGACGACGTTCCCCCGGGCGTCCTTCAGCTCCCAGGTGTCCCGCAGCCGCATCGCCTTGCCGTCGACGAGGAAGGCCTTGTCGCCGTTGTCGTCCTCGATCCAGTAGTCGTCACCGAAGCCGAGGAGCCGGTCGTACACGAGGAATCTCATGTTGTGATCGCTTCCCCCACGCCCGGGCCGAAACGCCGCCGGTAGGCCGACGGGCTGAGCCCGGTCTCGCGCCGCAGCCGCGCCCGCAGGTTCGCGGCGGTCCCCAGCCCGCTGCGGGCCGCCACCACGTCCAGCCGCCGCTCCCCGCGCTCCATCAGACGCCGGGCGAGGGTCACGCGCTCGGCCGTCAGCCAGGCGAGCGGCGTCGTCCCCAGCTGGGCCCGGAAACGCCGGTGCAGGGTCGCCGGTGACACCGCCGCGCGCTCCGCGAGGTCCGTCACGGTCAGTGGCTCGCCCAGCCGCTCCTGCGCCCACTCCAGCAGGGGCGCGAGCGACTCGTCGGGCACGTGCGGCACCGGCCGCTCCACGAACTGCCGCTGCCCGCCGTCCCGGTGCGCGGCGAACACCAGCCGCCGGGAGACGGCGCCCGCGATCTCGGCGCCGTGGTCCTGGCGCCAGAGGTGCAGCCCGAGGTCGAGCGCGGCCGCGCTGCCCGCGGCGGTGAGGATGTCGCCCTCGTCCACGAACAGCACGTCCGGTTCCAGCAGCACCCTGGGGTGCAGCCGGCGGAAGGAGTCCGTCCACAGCCAGTGCGTGGCCGCCCGCCGTCCGTCCAGCAGCCCGGCCTCTGCGAGTGCGAAGCTGCCGGTGCAGAGGCTGACGACGCGGGCGCCACGCGCGTGCGCGCGCCGGATGGCGTCCAGGACGGCGGGGCCGCGCGGTACGACGTTGTCCGGCCGGCCGGGGACGACGAGCGTGTCGGCCCGGTCGGCGGTGTCCAGCCCGGGTACGTCGGCGAGCGTGAAGAACCCGTGGTTCATCCGGATCGCGGGCGCCGGCCCGCACAGCGACACCTCGTACAGCGGCTCGGCCGGCCCCAGCTCGGGCCGCGGCAGGCCGAACAGTTCGGTGGCACAGCCGACCTCGAACGGATTGGTGCCCTCGTCGACGATCACGGCGACCCGGTGCGGGCGAGGCTGCTGAGAGGATCCTTGCGGCATGTGCGATTTCTAGCACTCGTCCGGCGGGCACGGCGCCCCGCACGATGGCGTCATGTCACAGGAACCCGTCTCCCTCGCCTCCGCCCTCGAGTCCTTCTCCGAGCGGTGGAGCCCCCGCATCGTCACCACCCTCAACGACTACGACGTCCGTATCGCCAAGGTCGAGGGCGAGCACGTCTGGCACGTGCACGACCACACCGACGAGTTCTTCCTGGTGCTCGACGGCGAACTGCACATCGCTCTGCGCGGACCCGGCGGCGAACGTACGGTCGTCCTGCCCAAGGGCTCGGTCTTCACCGTTCCGCGCGGCACCGAGCACAAGCCGTACGCCCCCGTCCCCGCCGCGATCCTGCTCCTCGAACCGACGGGGACGTCGACCGTGGGCGACCGGCACGACGAGGTGCCCGCCCATGTGGACGCGACGACGGGGCACGCGCTGACGTGAGCCGGCGGGCAGGCGCCGGCGGGGGCCCGGCACGCGGACCGGTGGGGCTCAGGCGCCGTAGCCGTTGTTGTAGCCGTCCCGGGTGTGGTGGTGGGGCCGTTCCTCGACGACCGGGGTCGTCGGCGGCATCACGACGCGACGGCGCCGGGCGATGCTGCTGAACGTCGCCACACCGATCAGGCCGACGATCATGAAGATGACACCGACCAGGTCGAGGTTCACACCCTGCATGTCCCAGTCGGTCGCGAACGTGAGGATGGCTCCCACGGCGATGAGGATGATGCACCCGCCGAGGCCCATGAGTGTCGCCTCCCTGTAGATCCGGTCGGTTCCGGGAATCCGGTCGATCCGGTTCCGTGCGGGTACCCCCGGCCGGAACACCCATGCGGTGCGGGGGTGTTCCGGCCGGAGCGCGCTCGGGGGCCGGCTCCCGGCTCAGCCCTCCAGGAACGCCACCAGCGCGTTCGCCAGCAGGTACGGGTCGTCCGCGCCGCACAACTCCCGGGCGCTGTGCATCGAGAGGATCGCGGCGCCGATGTCGACGGTGCTGATGCCGTGCCGGGCAGCGGTGATCGGGCCGATGGTCGTGCCGCACGGCATGGAGTTGTTGGAGACGAAGGTCTGGAAGGGGACGTTCGCCTTCTCGCAGGCGGCGGCGAACACCGCGCGGCCCGAACCGTCCGTGGCGTAGCGGTTGTTGACGTTGACCTTGAGGATGGGGCCGCCGTTGACGCGCGGGTGGTGCGTCGGGTCGTGCCGCTCCGCGTAGTTGGGGTGGACGGCGTGGCCCGTGTCGGAGGACAGGCAGACGGTGCCGGCGAAGGCACGCGCCCGGTCCTCGTACGAGCCGCCGCGCGCGAAGACCGAGCGTTCCAGCACGCTGCCGAGGAGCGGACCGTCGGCGCCGGTGTCCGACTGGGAGCCGGTCTCCTCGTGGTCGAAGGCGGCCAGGACCGGGATGTACGGGAGGTCCGCGCCGGAGGTGGCGACCGCGGCCAGGGCGGCCACGCCGGCGTGCACGGACAGGAGGTTGTCCATGCGGGGCCCGGCCACCAGGTCCCTGTCGCGGCCCAGGTACGCCGGGGGCTCCACGGAGTGGGTCATCAGGTCCCAGCCGGTGACCTCGCCGCGGCTGAGCCCCGCCTCGTCCTCCAGGAAGGCGATCAGGTCGCCGTCGCGGACGGTGTCGCCCAGGCCCCAGACCGGCTGGAGGTGGCGCTGCTTGTCGAGCTTGAGGCCCTCCGCGGACACGTTGCGGTCCATGTGGATGGCGAGTTGCGGGACGCGCAGCAGCGGGCGGTCGATGTCGACCAGGCGGGTCGTGCCGTCGCGCAGGGTGAGCCGGCCGGCCAGGCCCAGGTCGCGGTCGAGCCAGGAGTTCATCAGGGGGCCGCCGTAGATCTCCACGGCGACCTGGCGCCAGCCGTGCGCCCCGGTGTCGGGGCGGGGCTTCACGCGCAGGTTGGGGGAGTCGGTGTGCGCGCCGACGATGCGGAAGGGAGTGTGCGGGGCCGCGCCCTCGGGGACGTACCAGGCCACGATCGCGCCGCCGCGCAGCACGTACTTGCCGCCGGTCGTCCCTTCCCAGGCGTCCGTCTCCGCGACCTGCCGGAAACCGGCCTTCTCCAGCCTCTCGGCGGCACTCGCCACGGCGTGGTACGGCGTGGGTCCGGCCGCGAGGAAGGACATCAGGTCGTCGGTGTGGCCGCGGTCGAAGCGGGAGGGTGCGCTCATGGGGTTCACCTTAACGACGTGCGAGGGCCCGCTTCCCGTGCGGCGGGAGCGGGCCCTCGTCAGGGTGTGTGGAATTGGTGGAGGGACCCCGGCCGGTCCTAGAAGGCGGCCTCGTCCAGCTCCATCAGGTCCAGCTCGACGCCCTGGGCGGTCTTGCGGGCCAGGGTGACGCCGGGCAGGACGTTCGCGGCGAAGAACTTCGCCGCGGCGATCTTGCCGGTGTAGAAGGAGACGTCCTTGGCGGACGCGGTCGGCAGCTTCTCGGCGGCGATGGCGGCGCCCTTGAGGAGCAGGTAGCCGACGATCACGTCGCCGGACGCCATCAGCAGGCGGGTGGTGTTGAGGCCCACCTTGTAGATGTTCTTGACGTCCTGCTCGGTGGAGGCGAGGTCGGTGAGCATGAGGCCGACGATGGCCTCCAGCTCGACGGCGGCCTTGGCCAGGTGCTCGCGGGCGCCGGACAGTTCCTCGCCGCCGGTGCCGAGGGCGAGGAACTTCTTGATGTCCTCGGCGAGCGAGTTCAGCGCGGCGCCCTGGTTGCGGACGATCTTCCGGAAGAAGAAGTCCTGGCCCTGGATCGCCGTGGTGCCCTCGTACAGGGTGTCGATCTTGGCGTCGCGGATGTACTGCTCGATCGGGTACTCCTGGAGGAACCCGGAGCCGCCGAAGGTCTGGAGCGACTGGGCGAGCTGCTCGTAGGCCTTCTCCGAGCCGTAGCCCTTGACGATCGGCAGGAGCAGGTCGTTGAGGGCGTGCTCGGTGGTCGCGTCCTCGCCGTCCGCCTCCTTGACCTGGATCTCGTCCTGGACGGATGCGGTGTACATGACGAGGGCGCGCATGCCCTCCGCGTACGCCTTCTGCGTCATGAGGGAGCGGCGGACGTCCGGGTGGTGCGTGATGGTGACCTTGGGGGCCGACTTGTCCATGAAGTTGGCCAGGTCGGGGCCCTGGACGCGCTCCTTGGCGTACTCCAGGGCGTTGAGGTAGCCCGTGGAGAGGGTGGAGATCGCCTTCGTGCCGACCATCATCCGCGCGAACTCGATGATGCGGAACATCTGGCGGATGCCGTCGTGCTTGTCGCCGATCAGCCAGCCCTTGGCGGGGTGGCGGTCGCCGAAGGTCATCTCGCAGGTGTTGGAGGCCTTCAGGCCCATCTTGTGCTCGACGTTGGTGGCGTAGACGCCGTTGCGCTCGCCCAGCTCGCCGGTCTCGAAGTCGAACTCGTACTTCGGGACGAGGAAGAGGGACAGGCCCTTGGTGCCGGGGCCGGCGCCCTCGGGGCGGGCGAGGACGTAGTGGAGGATGTTCTCCGACATGTCGTGCTCGCCGGACGTGATGAAGCGCTTGACGCCCTCGATGTGCCAGGAGCCGTCCTCCTGCTGGACCGCCTTGGTGCGGCCGGCGCCGACGTCCGAGCCGGCGTCCGGCTCGGTGAGGACCATGGTGGAGCCCCACTGCTTCTCGACGGCGAAGGACGCGATGTGCTTCTGCGCCTCGTTGCCCTCCTCGAAGAGGATGCCCGCGAAGGCGGGGCCGGAGGAGTACATCCACACGGCCGGGTTGGCGCCGAGGATCAGCTCCGCGTACGCCCAGATGAGGGAGCGCGGGGAGGTGGTGCCGCCGATCTCCTCGGGCAGGCCGAGCCGCCAGTACTCGGAGTCCATGAAGGCCTGGTAGCTCTTCTTGAAGGACGCCGGGACCGGCGCGGTGTTGGTCTGGGGGTCGAAGACCGGCGGGTTGCGGTCGGCGTCGGCGAAGGACTCGGCCAGCTCGTTCTCCGAGAGGCGGGTCAGCTCCTCCAGGACGCTCTTGGCGGTGTCCGTGTCCATCTCCGCGAACGGGCCGGTGCCGTACAGCTTGTCGCGGCCGAGCACCTCGAAGAGGTTGAACTCGATGTCCCGGAGATTCGGCTTGTAGTGCCCCATGGCGACGGCTCCGTTGAGAGATCGGCGAGGCACTGACTCCTCGCATCTGTACACATACCAACTACACGTACCGAGTAGTAGCTACGATGATGCTACCCGTCGGTAATAAGAAGCAACCCCGAGCCGGACATCTGTGACTCGTTACTCGTTACTCTGTGCGGCATGTACGGCTACGACCAGACCGCGGGCCAACAGCAGCAGCAGTACGCCCCGCCGCAGCAGCCGATGTCCGGCGGGATGTCCGGCGGGTACGGGCAGCAGCCGCCGCTGTACCCCGAGCCGTCCCCGCCCTCGCTCGCGGACGCGGTGCGCGCCTTCACCACCGGCCAGATGTCCGCCGAGGACTTCCAGCAGATCTTCGCGACCTCGAAGGTCTACTGCCCGCGCGGCGACAACCCGGGCTTCCTCGCGTTGCACAACACCCAGCAGCCGGTGATCCCGATGTTCACCGGCCTCAAGGAACTGCGCCGGTACGCGGGCAAGGAGTCGAAGTACTTCGTGATCACCGGGGCGGAGGTGATCGACCTGCTGCCGACCGGCTACGGCTTCGTGCTGGACATGGAGGGGGAGCACCGGATGGTGTTCGACGCGAAAGCCGTCGAACAGATGGTCGATTTCGCGATGCGCCGCATGTACGGCTAGGCGTCAGAGCCTGAGGGGTGGCCGACCGGCCGCCGACGCCGCGAGCCCGGAGGGAATGCCCTCCGGGCTTTCTCGGTTCCAGGTGGCAAGAAGTTCAACGCTCAACTAAAGTGGGCGTACCCGAGGAGGTACCGACATGCCTGCAGTGACCGTCGAGAACCCGTTGACGCTGCCCCGTGTATCCGCGCCCGCCGACGCCGTCGCACGTCCCGTGCTCACCGTCACGACCGCGCCCAGCGGTTTCGAGGGTGAGGGCTTCCCGGTCCGCCGCGCGTTCGCCGGGATCAACTACCGCCATCTCGACCCGTTCATCATGATGGACCAGATGGGTGAGGTGGAGTACGCGCCCGGGGAGCCGAAGGGAACGCCCTGGCACCCGCACCGCGGTTTCGAGACCGTCACCTACATCGTCGACGGGATATTCGACCACCAGGACTCCAATGGCGGTGGCGGCACCATCACCAACGGCGACACCCAGTGGATGACGGCGGGCTCCGGTCTGCTGCACATCGAGGCGCCGCCGGAGCAGCTCGTCATGTCGGGCGGGCTCTTCCACGGCCTCCAGCTGTGGGTGAACCTGCCGGCCAGGGACAAGATGATGGCCCCCAGGTACCAGGACATCCGCAGTGGCAGCGTCCAGCTGCTCACCTCCCCCGACGGCGGCGCGCTGCTGCGGGTCATCGCCGGTGAGCTGGACGGTCACGAGGGCCCCGGCATCACGCACACGCCGATCACGATGGTCCACGCGACGCTCGCGCCGGGCGCGGAGGTCACCCTGCCCTGGCGGGAGGAGTTCAACGGCCTGGCGTACGTGATGGCCGGCCGCGGCTCCGTGGGCGCCGAGCGGCGTCCGGTCCACCTGGGGCAGACCGCCGTCTTCGGCGCCGGAGGCTCGCTGACCGTCCGCGCGGACGAGAAGCAGGACTCCCACACCCCGGACCTGGAGGTCGTGCTGCTGGGCGGGCAGCCGATCCGCGAGCCGATGGCGCACTACGGGCCGTTCGTCATGAACACCCGGGAAGAGCTCCAGCAGGCCTTCGAGGACTTCCAGAAGGGCCGCCTGGGCACCGTCCCGGCCGTGCACGGCATGTCGGCGGCGGGACCGGACGCCTGACGGAGTCCCGCGCTGACGGGGTGCCGTGCCGGCACTCGCTCATGTGCCGACAGGGTGCCGTGCCGGTACCGCGTAACCCGGGCGGGCCGTCCACGCAGGACAGCCCGCCCGGTGCGTGATCGGCTGGGAGCGTGCAGCTGCTTCCCGGTCCGGTCCGTCGGTTCGCCGCCTGGTGCGCCGTCATCCTGCTCGCCAGCGGTGTCGTCTACGTGGCGATCCGGCTCTGCGTCGAGTTCCGCACCGCGGTGACGCCGGCGCTGCTCGCGCTGCTCGGCACCGCCCTGCTCAGACCGCTGCACCGGTGGCTGGTGAAGGCGCACGTGCAGCGGTCGCTGGCCGCCGGGCTCACCTGCGTCGCCGTCGTGGCCGTGGTGGGCGGAGCCATGTACATCGTGGTGTCCGCGCTCATCGAGACCGGCGACCAGATCATCGCCTCGCTCCGGGACGCCGCGAAGGACATCGCCGACCACTTCGGGGCGGCCGGGACCTCGCTGGACGACATCGCGTCCAACGCGCGGGAACTGCTCGGCAAGTTCGGCGGTACGGCCGCCTCGGGCGTGGTCACCGGGATCAGCGTCGTCGGCGAGATGATCGCCATGGCCGTGCTCGCCCTGCTGCTCGTCTTCTTCTTCCTGCGCGACTCCGACCGGGCCGCAGGCACGGTACGCGCCGTCGCCCCGCCCGGCGGGGCCGACATGGTCGAGGCGATGGCCCGGCGGGCCTTCGAGGCCGTCGAGGGCTTCATGCGGGGCACCACCCTCATCGCCCTCATCGACGCGACCTGCATCACCGTCGGGCTGCTCGTCCTCCGCGTCCCCGGCGCGATCGGGCTCGGCGCGCTGGTCTTCGTCGGCGCCTACATCCCCTACCTCGGCGCCTTCATCTCCGGAGCCGTCGCCGTACTGGTCGCGCTGGCCGACCGGGGGTTCGTCATCGCGCTGTGGGCCCTCGGGGTCGTCCTGGCCGTGCAGGTGCTGGAGGGGCACATCCTCCAGCCGATGGTCCAGAGCCGGACCGTGCACATGCATCCGGCCATCGTGCTGCTGGCCCTGACCGCGGGGGCGTCGGTGGCAGGCATCCTGGGAATGCTCCTCGCCGTCCCCCTCACGGCCGCGGCCTTCGGCGTCGTCCACGAACTCCAGGCGCGTTACGCGGCCTCGGGGTCGCCGACGGGGCCGCCGCCACGGCCGTCTCCGGGACCGTCCTCCGGCCCCGCCGACTCGTAGACCTCGTACCAGATGCTCTTGCCCTTGCCGCGCGGGGCGACGCCCCACGCGTCCGCGAGCAGTTCGATCAGGATCAGGCCGCGTCCGGAGGACGCCATCTCCCCCGGCCGGCGCTTGTGCGGCAGGTCGTCGCCGCTGTCGGTGACCTCCACCCGGATCTGCCGCGAGCCCGGCTCCCCGGCGACCTCGGCGACCAGCAGGGCGTCGGTGTCGGTGTGGACCAGGACGTTCGTCAGCATCTCGGAGAGCAGGAGCACCGCGGCGTCCCGCTGCTCCTCGCTGGGCCAGTCGTGCAGCAGGTCACGCAGATGCTGCCGGGCGGTGGCGATCCGCGCGGGCTCGGCCTGCGCGACCGTCAGCATCGTGCGGCGTACCGGGGCGCGGGCCACGGTGCTGTCGCCGCAGCCGCAGCCCTCGCCCTGCCGGCACAGCAGCAGCAGGGCGATGTCGTCCTCCCGCCGGTCGGCCAGCGGGCCGGTGGTGTGGTGCGAGGAGGGTCCGTGGACGGCCTGGACCAGCGCGTCGGCCAGTTCCTCCAGGCCGCCGTCGTGCTCCTCCAGGATGACGCGGAGGCGGTGCCAGCCGGTCTGCAGATCGTGGCCGCCGGTCTCGACCAGACCGTCCGTGCACAGCATCAGGGTGTCCCCGGGCTCCAGGGCCAGCCGGGTGATCGGGTAGTCGGAGTCCGGGTCGATGCCGAGGGGCAGCCCGCCCGCCGTGGCGAGGATCAGCGCCGTCCCGTCCGCCATCCGTACGACCGGGTCCAGGTGCCCGGCGCGGGCGCTCTCCACGGTGCCGGTCGCGGGGTCGACCTCCGCGTAGTAGCAGGTCGCGAAGCGCATGTCCCCGGGGTCGTCGCCGGACTGGGCGAGGCCGTGGAAGAAGTGGGAGGCACGGGCGAGCACCGCGTCGGGGCGGTGCCCCTCGGCGGCGTAGGCGCGCAGGGCGATACGCAGCTGGCCCATCAGCCCGGCCGCGCGTACGTCGTGTCCCTGGACGTCGCCGATGACCAGGGCGAAGCGGCCCCCGGGCAGCTGGATCATGTCGTACCAGTCGCCGCCGACCTGGAGGCCGCCGCCGGTGGGGACGTAGCGGGCGGCGACGCCCATGCCGGGGATCTCCGGGCCGAGCACGGGCAGCATGGTGCGCTGCAGCCCGTCGGTCAGCTCCCGCTGGGTCTCGGCGGCGCCCGCCCGGGACAGGGCCTGCGCCAGCATCCGCGCCACGGTGGTCAGCACCGACCGCTCGTCCGGCGTGAACGCGACCGGGTAGGCGAAGGCCGCCATCCAGGCGCCCATCGGGCGGCCCGCCACGGTCAGCGGCAGGAAGGCCCAGGAGCGGCGGCCGAAGCGCTCGGCGAGGGGCCAGGTGAGGGGGTAGTGGGACCGGTACTGCTCGGGGGAGGAGAGGTAGACGGCGCGGCCGGTGCGGACCACCTCGGCGGCCGGGTAGTCCGTCTCCAGCGGCATGTTCACGAACGGGTTCATGTCGTTGTGCGGCTGTCCGTGGTGGCCGATGACCGTCAGACGGTCGCCCGAGACCCCGAAGACCGCCAGCCCGTCCGGGGAGAACCCCGGCATCGACAGGCCCGCCGCGACCCGCAGTACCTCCTCGGTGGACCGCGCCTCGGCCAGTGCCCGGCCCGCGTCCAGCAGGAAGGCCTCCCGCGAGCGGCGCCAGTCGCCGGTGACCGCGCTGCGCCCGGCGGGGGTGCCCGGGGTCGGCTCGGCGACCTCCTGGAGGGTGCCGATCAGCTCGTACGCCTTGTGCACGGGGTCGAACGACGGCTTGGAGCGGCTGCGGACGATCCGGACGATGTGGCCCCGCTCGTCCATGATGCGGACCCGGACCTCGGCGAGGGTGCTTTCGGCGACGGCGAGCTGGACCACTCCGGTGATCTCGTTCCAGTCCACCGGATGCAGCCGGGCCCGTACCTGGGCCTCGGTGAGCGTCGCCCGTTCCGGGGGTAGCCCGAGCAGACGGGCCGCCTCCGCGTCGACCGTGACCGTCCCCGCGGCGGTGTCCCAGTGCCACAGACCGGTCGCGAGGGCGGCAAGGACCTCCCCCACCTCGGGCAGGGGCTCACCAGTGCGCATTCATCCACTGTAGGAAGAGGTGATCGGACACTGCCACCGCTCGCTCCCGGGCCCGCGTCGCGGCAATGGGGAGGAGGACAGCCGTGCCCGGCCGGTACGCTGGGGGTTGTTTCACGCTGGGGTTGTTTCACGTGAAACGCGGAACACCATCCCCGATCCACGAAGGCTGGATGAACGACGATGCATCGGTACAGGTCCCACACCTGCGGCGAGCTCCGCTCCTCTGACGTCGGCACCGACGTCCGACTGAGTGGCTGGCTGCACAATCGGCGCGACCTGGGCGGCATCCTCTTCATCGATCTGCGCGATCACCACGGCATCACGCAGCTCGTCGCCCGTCCGGGCACCGCGGCGTACGAGGCGCTGGACAAACTGACCAAGGAATCGACCGTTCGTGTCGACGGCAAGGTCGTCTCCCGGGGCGCCGACAACATCAACCCCGACCTGCCCACCGGCGAGGTCGAGGTCGAGGTCGGCGAGGTCGAGCTGCTCGGCGCCGCCCAGCCGCTGCCCTTCACCATCAACGCCGAGGACGGGGTCAACGAGGAGCGGCGCCTGGAGTACCGCTTCCTGGACCTGCGCCGCGAGCGCATGCACCGCAACATCATGCTGCGTACGTCGGTCATCTCCTCGATCCGCAGCAAGATGGTGGCCCTCGGCTTCAACGAGATGGCGACGCCCATCCTCACCGCCACCTCCCCCGAGGGCGCCCGCGACTTCGTCGTCCCCTCCCGCCTGCACGCGGGCCGCTTCTACGCGCTGCCGCAGGCGCCGCAGCAGTTCAAGCAGCTGCTGATGATCTCCGGCTTCGACCGGTACTTCCAGATCGCGCCCTGCTTCCGCGACGAGGACGCCCGCGCCGACCGTTCGCCGGGCGAGTTCTACCAGCTCGACGTCGAGATGAGCTTCGTCGAGCAGGAGGACGTCTTCCAGCCGGTCGAGCGGCTGATGACCGAGCTGTTCACGGAGTTCGGCAACGGCCGCGAGGTCACCTCCCCCTTCCCGCGGATCCCGTTCCGCGAGGCCATGCTGAAGTACGGCTCCGACAAGCCGGACCTGCGCGCCAAGCTGGAGCTCGTCGACATCACCGACGTCTTCGCGGGCTCGGAGTTCAAGGCCTTCGCCGGCAAGCACGTCCGCGCGCTGCCGGTGCCGGACGTGGCGGGCCAGTCCCGCAAGTTCTTCGACCAGCTCGGCGACTACGCCGTCACGCAGGGCGCCAAGGGCCTGGCCTGGGTCCGCGTCGGCGAGGACGGCTCGCTGACCGGCCCGATCGCGAAGTTCCTCACCGAGGAGAACGTCGCGGAGCTGACCAAGCGGCTCGGCCTGGCCCCCGGCCACGCGGTGTTCTTCGGCGCCGGCGAGTTCGACGAGGTCTCGAAGATCATGGGCGCGGTGCGGGTCGAGGCCGCCAAGCGCGCCGGGCACTTCGAGGAGAACGTCTTCCGGTTCTGCTGGATCGTCGACTTCCCGATGTACGAGAAGGACGAGGAGACGGGGAAGATCGACTTCTCCCACAACCCCTTCTCGATGCCGCAGGGCGGCATGGACGCCCTGGAGAACCAGGACCCGCTGGACATCCTCGCCTGGCAGTACGACATCGTCTGCAACGGCGTCGAGCTGTCCTCCGGCGCCATCCGGAACCACGAGCCGGACATCATGCTCAAGGCCTTCGCCATCGCGGGCTACGACGCGGAGACCGTCGAGCGCGAGTTCGCCGGCATGCTGCGCGCGCTCCGCTTCGGCGCCCCGCCGCACGGTGGCATCGCCCCGGGCGTCGACCGCATCGTCATGCTGCTCGCCGACGAGCCCAACATCCGCGAGACCATCGCCTTCCCGCTCAACGGCAACGCCCAGGACCTGATGATGGGCGCGCCCACCGAGCTGGACGAGACCCGGCTGCGCGAACTGCACCTGACGGTGCGCAAGCCGCAGCCGAAGTAGTCCGCCGACGGCACGGCACGGCACGGCCGAGGGCCCGGCGCGGGATCGAGATCGATCCCGCGCCGGGCCCTCGTCGTAGGTGATCTGAACGACGTAGACCCGCTCGCTCCGGGCAGTCGCGGCAGCGACCAGGGGCCGGGGCGCGGAAGGGGCGGTCGCTCGGTTTACGAGGCATCCTCCCGGAGCTCCGGGTGGCCCGTCTCCGGGGCGAACAGGTCCTCCGCTCGCCCTACTGTGCCGGCGCGGTCCAGCCAGTCGTTGAGGAGGGTGAGGTCGGAACACGTGCGGATGCGCTCACGGACGGCGTCAGTGATCACGAGGCCACGCACCTCCAGTACCCGCAGGACGCCCTTGGCCTCACCGCGGGCCTCGCCCTCGGCCTTTCCCTCGGCCTTTCCTTCGGCCCTGCCCTCGAGGTACTTCTCCTCGAACAGCGTCCGGTGTCCCGGGAAGTGGGTGATGACGTCCTGCATCAGCTTTCTCCAATTCTCCCTGGTCGGAGTGGATTCCAGACCGACCTCCACCATTTCGAACCAGTACTTCGTGATGTCCGGCTCGAAGGACAACAGCCCGCGGGCAACGGCTTCCAGTATGGCGGGCGCACGGCGGCTCTCGCTGTGGACGATGGCGGAGAGCACCGCAAGGGCGGGGCGCCGGGCCACCGTTGCCTCGTCGGTCACCTCCGGGACCGTCTGGGGCCCCAGGACGATCGGCCGGGTGGTCTGGGTCGGCCATGAGGCCACGCCGCATTCGAAGGGCCCCGCGGCCCACGCCGCTGTGGCACGGTCCCGGCAGACCGCCACCAGCACGACCGGCAGGTCGTACTTCGCGCACAGGTACGCGACGTAGTACGCCCAGCTCCTCGCCTTGTCGGGGTCCTTCTTGGTCTGCGACTCGAGGGCGAGCACGAAGTTCTCCCCCATGTCGGGCGCGAACCTGAGCACCGTGTCCACACGGCGCTCCATCGGCCGGATCTCGGTGGCGTCGGGGGAGAGCTCGTCGAAGTCGTCCTTCGAGGGCGGCGGAAGCCCCAGTGCCTCGAAGACAGGCGCGAGAGCTTCCGGGTGCTCCTGGAAGAGCCGGTGGGAGGCCTCGTGTGTTGCTTTGACCATGAGCGCCAGCTAACTGCGGTCCTGGCAGGAGTATCCGGCATATGCCGGAGCATTCACTCGTTCGGGGACCGGAGAATCGTTCGCTCTGGGCAGGGTGCTCGCGTCAGCGGGCCACGAACTGGGTCAGGATCGCCTGGACCTCGTAGATGTCGACGCCCTTGGTGAAGGTCTTCTCGATGGGGGTCTGGGAGCCCGAGAGCCAGATCTTCAGTTCGGCGTCGAGGTCGAAGTGGCCGGCCGTCTCGACCGAGAAGTGCGTGATGCTGCGGTACGGGATCGAGTGGTACTCCGTCTTCTTGCCGGTGATGCCCTGCTTGTCGACCAGGATCAGGCGCCGGTCGGTGAGCAGGATGGTGTCGCGGATCAGCAGGTAGGCGGCGTGGATCTGCTCGCCGTGGCCGAGCAGACGCGCGTAGTCCTGCTGCGCCTGGGCCGGGTTGATGCTGTGCGCGTTGCCGAACAGTGCCATGGCTGGTGCCCCCTCGTGAGCCGGTGTGCTCGTCCGATCTTCGCAAAACGGAAGGCCCGGGAGAAGGTCTGCCTTCTCCCGGGCCCGTGCTGTAGCGAGCGCGTTACGCGGTCGGCTTCTCCTCGAGACGCGGGAAGAGCACCGCGCCCTTGGTGACCGTCGCACCGGCGGGCAGTCGGCCCCAGTCCGCCGCGTCCTGGACCTTCTGGTCCGCGAGGGCGCCCAGGGACGCCTCGGCGCCCAGGGAATCCCAGAGCTTCTGGGAGGTGTCCGGCATGATCGGGTTGAGGAGGACCGCCACCGCGCGGAGCGACTCCGCGGCCGTGTAGAGGATCGTCGCCAGGCGGGCCTTGCCCTCCGGCGAGTCGTCCTTGGCGACCTTCCAGGGCTCCTGCTCGGTGATGTAGCCGTTGACCTGCTTCACGAAGTCGAAGACGGCCAGGATGCCGCCCTGGAAGTCCAGCTCCTCGCCGATCTTCCGGTCGGCCTCCGTGACGGCCCTGGTCAGGCCGTCGTGGATCGCCTTCTCCGCGTCACCGTCGGCCGCCGAGGCCGGCAGCGCGCCGCCGAAGTACTTGCCGACCATGGCCGCGACGCGGGAGGCGAGGTTGCCGTAGTCGTTGGCCAGCTCGCTGGTGTAGCGGGCGGAGAAGTCCTCCCAGGAGAACGAGCCGTCCTGGCCGAACGCGATCGCGCGCAGGAAGTACCAGCGGTACGCGTCCACGCCGAAGTGCGAGGTCAGGTCCTGCGGCTTGATGCCGGTCAGGTTGGACTTCGACATCTTCTCGCCGCCGACCATCAGCCAGCCGTTCGCGGCGACCTTGCCGGGCAGGGGCAGGCCCTGCGCCATCAGCATCGCCGGCCAGATGATCGCGTGGAAGCGGAGGATGTCCTTGCCGACCAGGTGCACGTCGGCGGGGAACGTCGACTCGAACTTCTCCGGGTTCTCGTTGTAGCCGACCGCCGTGGCGTAGTTCAGCAGGGCGTCGACCCACACGTAGATGACGTGCTTGTCGTCCCAGGGGACCGGTACGCCCCAGTCGAAGGTCGAGCGGGAGATGGAGAGGTCCTGGAGGCCCTGGCGGACGAAGTTCACGACCTCGTTGCGCGCGGACTCGGGCTGGATGAAGCCCGGGTTGGCCTCGTAGTGGGCGAGCAGCTTCTCGCTGTACGCGCTCAGCTTGAAGAAGTAGTTCTCCTCGCTGAGGATCTCCACCGGCTTCTTGTGGATCGGGCACAGCTTCTGGCCCGCGTACTCGCCCTCGCCGTCGAGCAGCTCGCCGGGGAGCTTGTACTCCTCGCAGCCCACGCAGTACGGGCCCTCGTAGCCGCCCTTGTAGATCTCGTCCTTGTCGTACAGGTCCTGCACGAACTCCTGGACGCGGTCGGTGTGCCGCTTCTGCGTGGTGCGGATGAAGTCGTCGTTCGCGATGTCGAGGTGCTCCCACAGGGGCTTCCAGGCCTCGGTGACGAGCTTGTCGGCCCAGGCCTGCGGGGTGACCCCGTTCGCCTCGGCCGTGCGCATGATCTTCTGACCGTGCTCGTCCGTGCCGGTGAGGTACCACACCTTCTCGCCGCGCTGGCGATGCCAGCGGGTGAGCACGTCGCCTGCGACGGTCGTATAGGCGTGGCCCAGGTGAGGAGCGTCGTTGACGTAGTAGATGGGGGTCGAGACGTAGAACGCCTTCGCCCCCTGCTTCTCGTTTCCAGTGGCCGCCATGGTCGAAATCCTACTGGTCGGATGGAGATCGACTCACACGCGTTTCGGGGGGCGGACAGGGTGATCGTCCCCTGCCCGCCCCCCGTGGGTCCTACGGGCGCCAGGTGGCCAGTACGCCCTCGTAGAGCTCCTTGTCGGTGAGCTCCCTGGGGGTCTCGCCGGCGAGGAAGTGGGAGGCGTTGCCCGTCTTGAGCTTGCGGAGGTAGTCGAAGGCCTTGTTCTCCGGGTCTCCGAAGGCGACGAAGGAGAAGTGGACGTCCGGGTGGTCGGCCGCCGCGTCCATGAGGGACTGGGTGGCGGGGGTCTTGGCGTCGGGGGCGCCGTCGGTCTGGAAGACCACCAGGGCGGGGGTGCCGGGGGCTTCCTTCCCGTGGTGGGCGAGGACGGCCTCGACGGCGGCGTGGTAGCTGGTGCGGCCCATCCGGCCGAGAGCGCCGTGCAGCTCGTCGATCTTGTTCTCGTGGTCGGCGAGGGTGAGGTCGCCGGTGCCGTCCACCTCCGTGGAGAAGAACGTGACGTGGACCGTGGCCTCGGGGTCCAGGTGGGCGGCGAGCGCGAGGGTCTGCTCGGCGAGGGCCTGGGCGGAGCCGTCCTTGTAGTACGGGCGCATGGAGGCGGAGCGGTCGAGGACGAGGTGGACCTTGGCGCGGGTGCCGGTGAGGCCGTGCTTCTTGAGGGCGGTGGCGGCGGCCTTGTAGGCGGTGGCGAGGCCGGGGGCGCGGGAGCGGACGCGGGCTGCGGTGGTCGCCGGTTTCGGGGTCTCGGCGGGGGCCTCCGGCCGGGGGTTCGATTCGGTCTCGGCGGGGGCCTCCGGCCGGGGGTTCGATTCGGCCTCGGCTTCGCCTTCGGCACCTGTGTTCCCACCCGCACCACCCGTGCCGGGTTCGTTGTCGGGTGCGGGTGGCCCCTGTGGGGCCTTCTCGTCGTCGGCGGCTGCGGGCTCCGGGGTCGTCTCCGGTTCCGGTTCCGGTTCCGGCTCGGGCTCGGGCTCGGGCTCGGGGGCCGGTTCCGGTTCCGGCTCGGGCTGCGCCTCCGCCTCCGGGGCGGCCGAGGCCTGCTCGGCCGGGGTCTCGTCCGGGGTCTCCGTCGGTTTCGGGACCGTGATGTTGGCGAACGCCGCCTTGACGAGTTCGTGCTCGTCCGAGGGGGCCTCCGAGCGGGGCTCGGGGACCTGGGCCGCCGCCTTGGGAGCGGGGTCGGCGGCCTCCGTCCGCTCCGGCGCCGCGGTCTGCTCCGGGACCGAAGCCGGTTCCGCCGGTGCGGTCTGTTCCCGGGCCGGGGCCGGCTCCTGGGGTGCGGTGGGCTGGGACGGGAGCTTCGGCTCCGGCGCGATGGCCGGCGGTGCCGTCTCCTGCGTCGCACCCTCCGCCTGGGCGGTCCGTTCTTTGCGTGACCGGCCGAACGCGTTCCGCAGGAGAGTGAGAATGCCCATGTGCGCAACCCTTCGCGTGAGTTGATGCCGTCAATCCCTGGCCAGGACGGACACGTAAGGTTAGCGGCCCCGGCTTGTGATCTTGTGCAGGGTCTGCCACGAAAGCACGGGCGCGTCAAGGAGGGATCAAGACGCCGCGGCAATTCCCCTCCGGCTTCCGTGGGTTCACTCACCGTTCACCGCGACGCCCGTCTCCCGCACGTATGTGCACCTACGGTCACGCTGACACCAAGGGCATCCAAGGGCTTCTCAGGGGAGAACACGTGCGCAAGCTGCTGCCGTTGATCGGAACGCCGTCCGGTTCGCATCCCGGCGGCCGGTCCGCCATGACCTGCCGTTTCCGGTGTGGTGACGCCTGCTTCCACGAGGTGCCCAACACCAGTTCCAACGAGTACGTCGGTGATGTCATCGCCGGCGCGCTCAGCCGCCGTTCCATGATGCGGGCCGCGGCCGTCGTCACCGTCGCCGCGGCGGGTGCCGGGGCCGTGGGCGTGGCGGGGGCGCCGTCGGCGCAGGCCGCGCCGGTCACCGGCAGGGGGCACGGACACGGGCACGGGCACGGGAAACCGTCCACGTCGAAGGGCGCGCGCGGGCTGCGGTTCACGCCCGTGGCGCCCAACACCGACGATGCCGTCACCGTCCCGGAGGGGTACCGGCAGGACGTCGTGATCCGCTGGGGCGAGCCCATCCTGCGCGGCGCTCCCGACTTCGACCCGGAGCGCCAGACGGCCAGGGCCCAGGCCGGTCAGTTCGGCTACAACAACGACTTCCTCGCCCTGCTGCCGCTGCGCGGGGAGCGTGACCGGCAGGTCCTCGTCGCCAACCACGAGTACACCGACGAGGTGCTCATGTTCCGGGGCTACGACCCCGAGAACCCGACCCGCGAGCAGGTCGAGATCGCCTGGGCCGCGCACGGGCTGTCCGCCGTGGTGGTGGAGGAGGAGCGCCGGAGCGGGAAGCTGACGCCCGTCACGCGGCACCGCCTGAACCGCCGCATCACCGCGACGACCGAGTTCCGGCTGACCGGGCCCGCCGCCGGTTGTGACCTGGTGAAGACCTCCGCCGACCGCAGTGGCCGCAAGGTGCTCGGCACCCTCAACAACTGCGCCGGCGGCACCACCCCGTGGGGCACCACGCTGCACGGCGAGGAGAACTTCAACCAGTACTTCGCCAACAGCAGTCGGGCCACGGACAAGCGCTACGGCATCGGCACCGGCGCCACCGAGCGCAAGTGGGAGCGGTTCGACAAGCGCTTCGACGTCGCCCAGGAGCCGAACGAGCCGCACCGCTTCGGGTACGTCGTCGAGCTCGACCCGTACGACCCGGACTCCACGCCCCGCAAGCACACCCTGCTCGGCCGCTTCAAGCACGAGGGCGCGACCGTGCGGCTGACCCACGACGGGCGCCCGGTCGTCTACACCGGCGACGACGAGCGGTTCGACTACTTCTACAAGTTCGTCGGCAGCAAGCGGATGCGGCACGGCAGCAGCCGCTGGGCGCGCGAGCACAACCTGTCGCTGCTCGACGAGGGCACCCTGTACGTCGCCAAGCTCAGCGGCGACTCCCCGGCGATGGAGATCGACGGCACGGGCAAGCTGCCGGCCGACGGCGAGTTCGACGGCGGCGGCCGCTGGATCCCGCTGGTCACCGCCACCGAGGACGGCGCCGTCTCGCACGTCGACGGCATGAGCGCCGAGGAGGTCTGCGTCTTCACGCGGCTCGCCGGTGACAAGGTCGGCGCCACGAAGATGGACCGCCCCGAGGACATCGAGCCCTCGCCGACGACCGGCAAGGTGTACGTCGCCCTCACCAACAACTCCAACCGCGGCAAGTCCGGATACGCGGGCCCGGACGAGGCCAACCCGCGCAACAGCAACAAGCACGGCCACGTCCTGGAGCTGACCGAGCGCTGGAACCGGGCCGACGCCACCACCTTCGCCTGGTCGCTGTTCCTCGTCGCCGGTGACCCGGAGGACCCGGCGACCTACTTCGCGGGCTTCCCGAAGGACCGGGTCAGCCCGATCTCCTGCCCCGACAACGTCGCCTTCGACGACCACGGCAACCTGTGGCTGTCCACCGACGGCAACGCGCTCGGCACCCACGACGGCCTCTTCGGCGTCGCGACGAAGGGCGACCGGCGCGGTGAGCTGAAGCAGTTCCTGACCGTGCCGAACGGCGCGGAGACCTGCGGCCCGCTCATCCAGGACCGGCGTGTGCTGGTCGCCGTGCAGCACCCGGGCGAGGTCGACGGCGCCTCCGTGGAGGAGCCGGCCAGCGCCTGGCCCGACGGTCCCGGCAAGCTCGTACGCCCGGCGGTCGTGGCGGTGTGGCGCGCGGACGGCCGCGACATCGGCGTCTGAGCGCCCCTCGCGCACGGGGCCGGTGTCAGCCGGCCCTGTGCAGCGTGAGGTCGACGACCAGGGCGCGGTGGTCGGTGTCCGCCAGGTCCAGGAACCGGGCGCGGCGTGCGGTGAAGTCCTCCGACACCAGGACGTGGTCGATCTGCACGCCGAACGCCGGGGCGGTCCGGGCCGGCCAGGTGACCGTACGGTCGTCCCCGGACAGCCGGGCCGCGTCGCGCAGCCCCGTGTCGATGATGCGGCGGAAGGCGGCGTGGTCCTGGGAGGCGTTGAAGTCGCCGGCGAGGACGGTGGGGGTCCCGCTGCCCTGGGCCTCGGCGGCGACGTCGCGCAGGGCGTCCAGCTCCTCGCGCCACAGGCCGACCTGGTCCGGCAGCGGCGGCATCGGGTGGGCGAGCTGGAGCCGTACGGCGTGGCCGCGCACGTCGGCGACGGCGCCGGGCATGCCCATGGTGCCGGGGACGCCGGGGGTGGCCTTGAGCGGGAACGCGCTCAGGATGACGGACCCCTCGGAGCCGCCGCCCTCGACGGCCTGCCGGTGCGGGTAGTCGGCGGCGAGGTCGCGCCGCAGCGCCGCGTCACACGCGTATTCGCACTCCTGTACGAATACGATGTCGGGCTTCTCGCGCCGGACGGCGGAGATCAGCTCGCCGGTGCCCTGCCCGAACTCGACGTTCGAGGTCAGTACGCTCAGCTCGGTGACGGGCAGCCCGACGGGGTCGCCCGTCTTGCCGTACGGCTCGATGAACCACGCCAGCAGCCCGAGCAGCGCCACACCCCACACCGCGCCGGTCCACCACCGGGCGAGCAGCGTCAGCAGCAGCGCGGCGCCGGTCGGCACGAGCAGCCAGGGCAGGAAGGCGAGCAGCTGCGGTACGGGGGTGACGCCGTCGGTGTCGGCGACACGGCAGCCGACGACCACGCTCACCCCGGCGAACAGCAGCCCCGCGCACCAGGCCCCGAACCGCCGCCCGGTGCGGCGGGCGGTCGGCCGCTCGCGGGAGCCCGCCCACTCACCGGTCGCCGTGTCGGTGTCCGTGTTCAAGTCCCGGTCCTTCGCTCGCGGGTGCGGTGCCTGCCTGTGACGCCTGCCTGTGCGACGCCTGCCCGTGTGGCGCCGGCGTGCGCGGTATCGGCCTGCGTGGTGCCTGCCTGCGGGACCGTCCCGCGCGGTGCCCGCCCTGCGCGATGGCGCACCCTCCCTCAAAGACGGACGACGGGTGCCGAAAGTTGCGCACGGGCTTTACGCCCGCGCGTGGAACTCCCGGACCACCTCGATGCGCCCCACGATGTACCGGTTGAACTCCTCCAGCTCCGCCGCCGGAACCCACAGCTCAAGGATCGTCTCGCCGCCGGCCCGGCGGACCGGACAGCGCTCCAGGAACCCGGTGCCGACCGCTCGGTCGGAGGCCTCTACCAGGGCCAGCTCCTCGGGACCGGTGGGGCGCCACGGGGTCGTTGTCTCGGACATGGTCGGCGACCTCAGCCGCCGGGCCACGGACACGGCCAAGGGAATAGCGGCGCTCCGCTCTCTCTCAGAACCGGGCCCGCGTCGGCCTGGTCGGCGCCGGGTCGGCGGGGGCTCCCGCGGGTGCCCGGCGGCGGCGCAGCAGATGTCCGTACCGGCCGGTGAGCCAGGAGGCCAGGGCGACCGTGAGGCCGAGACCGACCAGCAGCCAGGAGGCCGTGCGCAGGGTCTCGGTGAGGGCGTCGTAGACGGCGCCCGCGGCCGGGCCGTCCACCGCGCCCTCCACCGCGTCGGGGAGTTCGGTCACGGTGAGCCGGCGGCCGACCACGACGGCGAGGACGAGCAGCGCCCCGCCGAGGGCGGTGCCGATCCCGGCGGCCGTGAGGGCGCGTCGGCGGCGGGCGGCGACGGCGATGCCGGTCACCGCGAAGAGGACGGCGGCGAGCGGCAGCCAGAAGGCGGCGACGTCGAGCACGTGGTAGCCCTTCCTGAGCCGGTCCGCCTGGTGGGCCGGGAGCACGGTGACCGCGGTGTGCCGGACCGGGATGCGCCGCGCGAAGGGCACGTTGTCCTCGGCGAGCCGGTCCTTGACGCGGGCGGTGACGGGGGCCAGGTCGACGGTGACCGCGCGGCCGGCCGCCCGGTCGTCCCGCAGGGCGCGCAGCACGGCGCCGTGGACGGCGCGGTTGGCCGCGTCCCAGCCTTCCCGGAACGCCTCGGTCCGGGTGAACGACCGTGCCGCGTCCTGCGCGAAGAGCCGCACGGCATCGTTCAGGGGGCCGGCCGCGACCTCCTCCACGACCCCGTCGCCCACCGCGTCGGCGACCGCGTCCCGTACGTCCGGATCGTCGGCGAGCGGCGCCGTCGCGGCGACGTACCGCCCGGGGTCGGTCAGCCCGTACGCCACCCAGCCCGCCAGCGTGCCGAACGGTACGGCCAGGCAGGCGAGGGCGATCAGGACGGCCGAGAGGGCGCTCCGAAGACGTGGGGGCACCCTCCCAGGCAAGGCGCCGGGAGCGGGCCGGGCGACCGGCGTGACTGCATATGGCCCCCGGGACGAACCGAACGGGCGCCACGCCCGGTGGCGGGCGGCCCCGGGCGAGCGAGCGCGCGCCGCCGGTGGTCGCCTATCGCCGGTGGCGCCGCGTACCGCCGGTGGCGCCGCGTACCGCCGGTGGTCGCCTACCGCCGGTGGCGCCGCGTACCGCCCGTCGCCCTCCACCGGCCGTGGCGTGCGGTGCCGTTCCCGTCCCGGTCGCGCGGGCCGTCAGGTGACGCGGAGTCCCCGTGCGTCCTCGTGGGTGTAGTAGCGGTAGAACATGGCCCCGGCCACCCCCGCCCCGACCAGCAGGGACACGAGGACGCACGTGAACATGGCGACGCCGCTCTGCGCGTACAGGAAGCCCAGCGCGCTGCCCGCGAACGCGCCCCACAGCACCGCGTGACCTTCGCGCGGCAGCCGTCGGCCCACGGCCCGGACCACGGCGTAGAGCACGATGAACCCGAGCGTGCTCAGGAGACCGAGGAGCACGTTCCAGCCGGTGATGGGGCCGCCGAAGCGGTGGATGGACGCGGCCCAGTAGCCGTACACCAGCCCGGCCGCGACGAGCAGCGTCCACCTGGCCACCAGGTGGGTCCGCTCGCTGAAGACATCGGGCGTCCTCGGACGCCCGCGCATGCCCGTGCCGGTGGACGGTGCGCGGGTGGACGGTCCGCCTGTCGGTACCGCGTGAGCCATGAGAGCACTCCTCTCGCCTCGCCCCCGTCTACCAGGGCACACCCGGTCAGGCCGACCGGCAAGTCAGGATGCGGGCCGTGGGGACGCGTGTTTCGCTGGGCCCCGTGAGGGGTCGCGACCGCAGGCCGGTGCGCGGCCGGTGGCGGCTGTTCGGCCGGCTCGTCCACGCCGCCGGCCGGGGCGACGCCGTGTCCCGGCACGAGCTGCTCAGCGTGCGCGGCCACAGCGTCGCCTGGCTGTTCCCGCTGCTCCTGCTGGTCGGTATCACCGCGACCGACATCACCACCGGCGCGTTCGAGATCATCGCCTGGATCGTGCTCGTGCCCGGCGCGGCCGCCGCGATCTGCGGGGTGTGGACCACGGCCGCGTACGCGGTGGTCGCCGTCGGCGTCTACGTCCTGGCCGACACCACCTGGCAGCACCGCGACGAGACCGGGCTCCCCGGGCTGATCCTCGTCGTCCTCGGCGGGCTGATCGCCGTGCTGGCCACCGCGCTCCGGGTCGGCGGCGAGCAGCGCATGCTGCACATGCGGGACATCGCCGACACCACGCGCCGCACCGTGCTGCGCCCGCTCCCGGTGGGCTTCGGCGGCCTCGACCACGCCGCCGTCTACCTCTCCGCGGACACCGAGGCCCGCGTCGGCGGCGACTTCTACGACATCCAGCCCGGCCCGCACGGCACCCGCGTCCTCGTAGGCGATGTGCAGGGCAAGGGGCTGGGCGCGGTGGAGGCGGCGGCCGCGCTGCTCAGCAGCTTCCGCGAGGCCGGTTACCACGAGCCGGACCTCGCGACGGTCGCCGAGCGCCTGGAGATCCGTATGGTGCGCCACCGCGCGCACACCGCGGCCCTCGGCCGGTCCGACGGCGACCGTTTCGCCACCGCCGTACTGGTCGGCTTCTCGGAGGAACTGCCGGACGCGGTGGACGTCGTCGTCTTCGGCCACGAACCCCCGCTGGCGGTCGGCCCCGGCGGGGTGCGGTACCTGCCGGTCGTGGGCGGGCTGCCGCTGGGCATGGGCGACCTCGTCCCCGGCCGGCAGGTGCCGTCGGTGCATCGGCTGGCGCTCGCCGCGGACGAGACACTGCTGCTGGTCACCGACGGGGTGACCGAGGCCCGCGACCCCGAGGGCTGCTTCTACCAGCACGCCGAGGACGTCTCCCGCGCCCTCTCCGCCGACCCTCGGAGCACCGCGCCGCAGCGGCTGGTGACCCTGGTACGGGACGGCACGCTGCGGCACTGCCGGGGGCGGGTGGCCGACGACACCACGGTCTTCGCGGTACGTCGCCGGAGAGGGACAACGGGCGGCTGAGTGCCCCGCGTCGCAGCCGCAGCGGTTACGGTGCTGCGGTACGTGATCGACAGGGGGAGGGGACATGCCCGGAACCGTGCTGCTGCTCGCGGCGTCGCCCGTGGGCCGGGGGTGCCTGGTGGACGCCGCCTCCGTGCTTCCCGTACTCGCGGCCGTGCCGCCCGCCGTGCTCTCCGGAACCGACACCGCGAACGTGGTCGAGCTCGCCGACCCGCTGGAGCCGCAGGCCGTCCTCACCCGGCTGCGCGCCGCCGCGGCGGCCCCCGGGCCGCTGACCGTCTACGTCGCCGGGCAGCTCCAGCTGGACCGCCGTCAGCGCCTGCCGCATCTGGCGCTGGCCCGCACGACACCGGCGACCGTCCGCTACACCGCCCTGCCCTGGCACTGGATCCGCGAGGAACTGCGGCTGCGGCCGAGCGGCGCGACGACGCTGCTGCTCGACCTGCACGCCGACCAGGAGACCTGGCAGTGGCTGCGGGCGAACCCACTGGACTCCGGGCGCAACAACGCCGTCTACGGGCGCATCGCACCGCCGCCCTCGCGGCGGACGGTGGCCACGCCGTCGTACATGCGTGCCGTCGCGACGATCCTGCGCAGCGGGCACCGGCCGCCGCCGGACCAGCTGCACGAGCAGGCGCTGGCCCGGGGCGCGGCCGAGGGCGCGGGGAACGGGACGGGAAGCGGCGGGCACGCCGGTCCGGACCTGGTACTGACGGCGCCCGGGCCGGTGGCGGGCGACCCGCACGCGGTCATCGCCGCCGCCGTGCAGTCCGGGCGGCACGCGGACGCCGACGCGCTCGCCGCCCGGCACGAGCGGGCCGCCGCCGACGCGCACGGGCCCGCCTCCGAGGACGCGCTGCACTGGACGGAGGTCCGGGCCGACCTGGCGATGTTCGCGGGGGATCCGGCGCGCAGCTGCCGGGCGTGGCTGACGGTGGCCGAGGCCCGCCTGGGCGCGGGGCAGCCGCCTCAGGCGCCCGCGGTGGAGGCGGCCGTCGACCGGGCCCATCACCAGTGGGGGCAGGTCCGCGACGCCGGACGGGCCCGGGAACTGGGTGCGGCGCTCGCCGCGTTGCGGGGCCGGGTGCCCGGCCCGCGCGAGGGCGCGCTGGACCATGTGCGGCGGGAACTGAGCCGGTTGCAGACCCAGGGCTGAGCCGGACCCGCCCGGACCCGCCCGGACCCCTTCCGGACCCGGCCTCCGCCCCGATCCCGGCCCCTGGCCCGGCCTGGTCGGTCCCGCTCCCGGCCTCCGCCTCGATCCTGGCCCGGTCCCTGATCCTGGCCCGGTCCCTGATCCTGGCCCGGTCCGGTCCCTGACCCGGTCCGGTCCCTGACCCGGTCCGGTCCCTGACCCGGTCCGGTCCCGGTCTTGGCCCGGTCCCGGTCCCGGGTGGGTCCCGGTCCGGTCCCGGTCCCGCTCCCGGCAGGGCCGAGTCACTTCCTGCCCGGTTCGCGCCGCTAGGGGTCCACCGTGGCCAGTGAGTCCCTGTCCGAGGTGATGTCCTCCGTCGGTGCGGGCACCGGCGGGTGTGCCGTGTCCGTCGGTCCCGCGTTCGCGGCCAGCAGCAGGCAGGCCACGGCGACGACGGCGGCGGCGAGGGCTCTGGCGTAACGTTCGGTGGTGCGGGCGCGTCCGGGCACGGCGTCCTTCTGCGGAGGGGACGGGAATGGCGCCAAGCGCTGTTAAGCGCGCTTAACCCGCGGTTTAACCTAGAGCCGTGGGAGTGGAACGGCAAGAGCCACAGGGGGAGTTGGCAGTGGGGGACCGTGACGGCCGGGAGGTCATCGGGCGCCGGGTGCAGCGGCTGCGGGCCGAGCGCGGGATGACCCAGCGCCAGCTCGCGGAACCGGCCTACACGCCCGCCTACATCTCCACCCTGGAGGCCGGCCGCGTCCGCCCCTCCGACGAGGCGCTGCGGCACCTCGCCGAGCGGCTCGGCGTCGGCTACGAGGAGCTGGCCACCGGGCGTCCGGCGCGGCTCGCCACCGACCTGCGGCTGAGGCTCACCGAGGCGCAGCGCACGCTCGCCACCGAGGGCGCCGAACGGGCGGCCGGGCAGTACGCCGAGCTGCTCGCCGAGGCCGAGGCGTACGAGCTGCCCGAGGAGCGGTCCGCCGCGCTGCTGGGCCTCGGGGAGTGCGCGGTGGAGACCGGCGAACTGGTCACCGGCCGGAGCTACTTCGAGCGGGCCGAGCAGTGCCTCGCCGACGCCGGAGCCCCGCTGCCCGCCCGTGTCCCCGCCCTGCGCGGACGCGCCCTCGCCCACTACCTCGCCGGCGAAATCCGCTACGCCGTCTACCTCCTCGAGTCCACCCTCGACGAGCTCAACCGCGGCGGCCTGCACGACCCCGACGCGCTGCTGATGCTCTACGCCAGCGCCATCGGCCCGTACATGGACATGGGCGCGCAGGCGCGCGCCGCACAGGCCGCCGAGCTCGCCCTCTCCCTCGCCCCCAGCGCCGGTGACCCCGCCCTGGTGGCCCGTATGCACCGCTCGGTCGCCCGCACGCTGCTCGCCGAGGGCCGTCTCGCCGAGGCCGACGCCTCGCTGGCCAAGGCGGCCGAGCTGTACCGCACGCTCCAGCTCCGCACCGAGCTGGCCAACTGCCACTGGATGCGCGGCTACGTATGCGCCCAGAACGGCGAACTCCGGCGCGCCGAGGCCGAGATGCGGGAGGCCCTCGGCATGCTCTCCATCACCCGCGCCGCCCTCTACAGCAGCCAGGTCGCCGTCGAGCTGGCCGACGTACTGCACCGGCGCGGCAAGTCCGGGGAGGCCGCCGAACTGCTGCACGGCGTCCTGGACGACCTCTCCTCCGAACGCGGCGCCGTGCACTCCGCGGGCGCGCACCGCCTGCTCGGCATCATCGCCGAGGACGCCCGGGACACCGAGGCCGCCGAGGAGCACTACGTGCGTGCCCTGAGCCTGCTGGAGCGGGCCGGAGCCGCCGGCGACCTGGCCGACCTGTGCCGGCTCCTCGGCGATCTGCTGCGCCGCACCGGCCGCGTGGAGGCGGCCCTCGACGCCTATCGCACCGGCCTCGGACACCGCACGGCACCCGGCACGACCACCCTGGGGCCGGCGCCCGCACAGCCGCCTCTGTAGACGGTGCCACGACCCGCGGGCCGCCCGAGTTTCCACTGGTCGGGCACGGGTAGTCGACCCTGCGGCCGCGTGAGTGAAGGAGGCGGTGCGCGTGCGGCCCAGAGACGAGTCCGGGCGGTCTCCGGACGGGGAGCGCGCCGCCGAGGTGATCGCCGCGGAAGTGATCGCCGCGGAGGTGCGGGGCGTCCCGCCGGGCGAGGTCCCGGGACGGCTGTGCCGGGTGGCCGTACGGCTGCTCCCGGTGACCGGCGCGAGCGCGTCGCTGCGCGGCGAGGGAGTACCGGTACGGCTGTGTGCCAGCGGTGACCGGGCTTCGTACCTGGCGGAGATCCAGAGCACCCTGGGTGACGGCCCCTGCGTGAGCGCCGCCGAGTCGGGCGCCCCGGTGCTCGCCCGCGACCTGACGGCCGGTGCGGACGTCGGCCGGTGGCCCGTCTTCGCCCAGCAGGCGACAGCGGTCGGGGTACGGGCGGTCTACGCCCTGCCGCTCGGCAACGACGCCGTGTGCCTGGGCACTCTCGACCTCTACCGCGACACCCCCGGCGGACTGACCGGCCCGCAGCTGAGCCTGGCGCGGCTCGTGGCCGGTGTCATGACGGTGGCGCTGATGGCGCTGCCCCGCGGGGAGGGGGCGGCCTGGCTGGACGAGCTGGCCGGTGACCACGACGAGGTCTACCAGGCCGTCGGCATGATCATGGCCCAGCTGGGAATCGGCGCCGACGAGGCCCTGGCCCGCCTGCGCGCCGACGCGTTCGCCCGCGGCCGCACCGCCCACGAGGTGGCTTGTGACGTACTCACCCACCGCCGACGCTTCGACCGCGACGGTTAGGCGTACGTCCCGGTGAGGCGGGACAGGGGGACGCCGGGCGCCGGCCATCGGCCCGCCTGCCCGGCCACCTGTCCGTCTGCCCGTCCGTCCGGCCGCCGAGCCGTCAGTCCGTCCGTCAGGCCGCCTGTCCGCTAGACCTGTGCCCGCCCCTGCCGCCGTACCTCGGTCAGCCGCTCAGTCCCGACCTCGACGGACGTGCGGACGGCGTCGTCGGGCGGTTCGCCGAGGCCGCCGCTGGTGAGGCTGATCGCGTCGTCGCCGACGCGTACGGCGACCAGGTCCAGGGTGAGGACGGCGCCGTCCTCGGTGCTCACCGTCACCCGCAGGCCCTGCCGGGCGTCCCCCGACTCCGGCAGCGTCACGTCGGTGACCCGGACGACCCGGGCGGCGCCGCGAGCGGCCCGGGCCGTGAAGCGCCCGCACGCGTCCGGCAGCGTCGCGAGCCAGGCCAGTGCCCGGTCGATGTCGGCCGCGCGGTACGAGGTGATCCGGTAGTGCAGCTGGGCCCCGCCGGCCGTGTCGTCGAGGGCGACGACGGCGCGGGGCGCGGTGGCGGCGCCGAAGAGTTCCTCGGTGTAGAGGACGTCCAGCAGCCGGCCGCAGTCGGGCCGCTCGGCCGTGGCCTTGAGCACCTCGTCCCGCCAGGTCGCGGCACCCCGCGTCGGTCGCCACGCCTCCCCCAGGTCGGCCTCCGTGATCAGGGCCGCCCGCGCCTGTCCCCCGGTGAGGGCGGGCGGCACGGCGGGTGACGGCAACGCGGCCGGGGACTGCGCGGTGGCCGGCGTGGTGCCGGCCGGCCTGTCGGTCCCCCGCCCGTCGGCGGAGCAGGCCGCCACCGTCAGCGCCAGCGCCGCCGAGAGCGTGACGGCGAGCACGGGGCGGGCGGCGGGGGCGGCGTGCTGCATCAGGGGTGCCTCCTGAAGGCCGGGGCGACCGTCGCCGTGCGGGACCGGTCACATCCTCCACGGCACCACCGCCCCCGCCCCACCACCACCGTGCCGGGCCGTCCGGGTGAGGCGCGGTGGGCGAGAGGGGGCGGGGGTGGACGAGGCGCGGCGGGACCGGGCGTACGGCCTCGCGCGGAGGGCCGCGACAGACCGGACCGGCGGAGGGCCGCGACAGACCGGACCGGCGGAGGGCCGCGACAGACCGGACCGGCGGCGGCCCGCCACCGCCCGGGCCCGGGCACGCGGCCCCCGAGCCGCAGGTGCCCGCGTGGGCACGCGTAGGGTCGCCGGGGCCCACGCCACCACCGACCGGCCACCCACCGACCGGCCACCGACCGGCCACCCACCGACCGGCCACCCACCGACCGGCCACCCACCGACCGGCCACCCACCGGCCACCCACCGACCCGCCACCCACCGACCCGCCACCCCGAGGAGCCCCGCCGTGACGACCGCCCCTGGCCGGCAGCCCATTCCGGTGATCATCGACTGCGACACCGGCATCGACGACGCCCTGGCCCTGCTGCTGGCGGTCCGCCACCCCGGGCTCGACCTGCGCGCTGTCACCTGCGTGGCCGGGAACACCGACGTGGAGGGGGTCGTACGGAACACCCTGACCGTGCTGGAGCAGGCCGGCGCCCCGGACGTCCCCGTCGCCCGGGGTGCCGAGCGTCCGCTGATCGAGGGCGTGCGCACCGCCCGGCACGTGCACGGGCACGACGGCATGGGCGACCTCGGCCTGCCCGCCCCCACCCGCGCCCCCGTCGACGTGGACGCGGTGACCCTGCTGCGCCGGGAGATCCTCGCCTCCCCGCGCCCGGTCACCCTGATCCCCACCGCCCCGGCGACCAACATCGCGCTGCTGCTGCGCACCCACCCGGAGGTCACCGCCAACATCGAGCGGATCGTCTTCATGGGCGGCGCGGTGGCCACCGGGAACGCGACGCCGGTCGCCGAGTTCAACGTGTGGCACGACCCGGAGGCCGCCGCGATCCTGCTCACCGCCGGGGTGCCGATCACGATGTACGGGCTGGACGTGTTCGAGCGGGTGATCGTCCCCGGACCGGACGTACGCCGGCTGCGGGCGAGCGCCGAGCCGGGCACCCGGCTCGCCGGTGAGCTGCTCGCCCACCGCGGCCCGGCCACCGACGAGTCCGACCCCGGCGGCGGCCTCGGTGACGCGGGCGCGGTCTGCGCGGTGATCGACCCGGAGGGCCTGACCACGCGCCGGCTGCCCGTCGAGGTGTCCCTGGCCCCCGGGCCGGCCCGCGGCCAGACCGTCGTCGACCGCCGCGCCCGCCCCGGCGAGTCCGAGCTCCACGCGGGCACGCGCGAACAACCCCTGGTGGACGTGGCGTTGGACGTGGACGTGGCCCGGTACGTGAATCTGTACCTGGGGGCGGTCGAGCGCACGGGTTCGTAGCCCCGGCGCGTCGCGGGCGCACGGGTTCGCTTTTCGGGTGATGTGGACAGATCTATTCGTGTCGCCCGCACGCATCGCGAAGGAGACCGCGTGACCGTACGCAGCACCACCCGCACGCCCGACCTGTCGTCCAAGGACCCCAACTGGTGGCGTCAGGCCGTCATCTACCAGGTCTATCCCCGCAGCTTCGCCGACGCCGACGGCGACGGGCTCGGTGACCTGCGCGGCATCACCCAGCGCCTGACGCACCTGGCCGCCCTGGGCGTCGACGCCCTGTGGCTCAGCCCGTTCTACCCGTCCGAACTCGCCGACGGCGGCTACGACGTCGACGACTACCGGGACGTCGACCCGCGCCTGGGCAGCCTGGACGACTTCGACGCCATGGCCGCCGAGGCCCACCGCCTGGGCCTCAAGGTCATCGTCGACCTGGTCCCCAACCACACCTCGCACCGCCACGCCTGGTTCCGGGAGGCCCTGGACGCGGGCCCCGGCTCCCCGGCCCGCGACCGCTACGTCTTCCGGGACGGCCGGGGCGAGCACGGGGAGCTGCCGCCCACCGACTGGCAGTCCGTCTTCGGCGGCAGCGCCTGGAAGCGGGTGCCCGACGGACAGTGGTACCTGCACCTCTTCGCGCCCCAGCAACCCGACCTGAACTGGGAGAACGAGCAGGTCCGCGCCGACTTCCGCACCACGCTGAAGTTCTGGTGCGACAGAGGCGTCGACGGCTTCCGCGTCGACGTCGCGCACGCGCTGGTCAAGGACCTGACCGAGCCGCTGCGCGACCTCGGCGCCCCCGAGCTGAGCAGTGAGGCGGCGCTCGCGGAGTTCGCCCCCGGCGCCCACCCGTTCTACGACCGCGACGACGTCCACGAGGTCTACCGCGACTGGCGCAAGATCCTCGACGCCTACACCCCGCCCCGCATGGCGGTGGCCGAGGCCTGGGTGCCGGGCGCCCGGCGCGCGCTGTACGCCCGCCCGGACGAACTGGGCCAGGCCTTCAACTTCGAGTATCTCCAGGCCCGCTGGGAGGCGGCGGAGCTGCGCGAGGTCATCACCGGCTCCCTGGCCGACGCCCGTGCCGCCGGTGCCTCGGCGACCTGGGTGCTGTCCAACCACGACGTGGTCCGGCACGCCACCCGCCTGGTCCTCCCGCCGGGCACCGACACCGACGCCTGGCTGCTGTCCGGCGGTCACGCGCCGGCCGTCGACGAGCGGGCCGGCCTGCGCCGGGGGCGCGCGGCGACGCTGCTGATGCTGGCGCTGCCCGGGTCGGCGTACGTCTACCAGGGCGAGGAGCTGGGCCTGCCCGAGGTGGCCGACCTGCCCACCGAGGTCCTCCAGGACCCGATCTGGGAGCAGACCGGGCACGTCCGCAAGGGCCGCGACGGATGCCGGGTGCCGCTGCCGTGGACGACGGGCGGGCCGTCGTACGGCTTCGGCGCGGGCGCCGCGTGGCTGCCGCAGCCGCCGGACTTCGGGTCGTACGCCGTCCAGGCCCAGGACGGGGTGGCGGGCTCGACCCTGGAGCTCTACCGCACGGCCCTGCGACTGCGCCGCAAACTGCTCGACGGCGAGGCGCTGACCTGGGCGGACGACGTCCCGGCCGGGGTTCTCCAGTTCGACCGTTCGGACAGCTGGCGGTGCGTCACCAACCTCTCCGGCGCGACGGTCGACCTGCCGGCCGGGGAGGTGCTGCTGAGCAGCGCGCCCCTGGACGACGGCCGCCTGGGCCCGGACACGACGGTGTGGCTGGGGCTCTAGACGGCCCCTGCCCCCGCCTCTGCTCCAGGGGTCCGCGGGGCCGGCGGATCAGTGCACGACCGCCAGTTCGTGCGACGTGGTGTTGAGCCGGCGGCCCCCGTCCTCCGTGCAGGTCACGACGTCCTCGATGCGGACCCCGAAGCGGCCGGGGAGGTAGATGCCGGGCTCGACGGAGAAGCACATGCCCGGTACGAGCGGCTGCTCCTCGCCCTCCACCAGGTAGGGCGGCTCGTGGACGGTGACGCCGATGCCGTGGCCGGTGCGGTGCGTGAAGTGCTCGGCGTGGCCGGCCGCCTCGATCACCGCGCGGGCCGCCCGGTCGATCTCCTGGCAGGACACCCCGGGCCGCACCGCCTCGAAGGCCGCCTGCTGGGCGGTACGGACGGTCTCGTGGACCCGGCGTTCCTCGTCCGTGGGCGCGCCGACGTGGACGGTGCGGGCGGAGCCGGAGCCGTAGCCGTCCTTGAGGCCGCCGAAGTCCAGGACCACCATGTCGCCGTCCTCGATGACCCGGTCGCCCGCCCGGTGGTGCGGGTCGGCGCCGTGGGGTCCGGAGCCGACCACCGTGAGGCCGACCCGGCTGTGACCGTGCTCGCGCAGCAGCCGGGCCAGGTCGGCGGCCAGGTCGCGCTCGCGGCGGCCGCCGAACCGCAGCCCGAGGACCTCCTCGTACGCGGCGTCCGCCGCCGCAGCAGCGGCGGTCAGCCGGGCCAGCTCGGGCTCGTCCTTCACCGCCCGCAGCATGGGCAGTACGGAGGACAGGGGCTGGTAGGTGGCCAGCGGCAGCGACTGCTGGAGGCAGAGCAGGTGCAGCGCCCAGGTTCCGTCGGAGACGCCGTACCGGCCGTGCGGGCGCAGCAGTCCGGCCGCCGCGGTGTGCGGATTCTGGCCGTCCCACCATTCGAAGACCCGCAGCGCGCCCGCGCCGGGGGCCGCCTCCGCGTCCGGGCGGTCCAGTCCGGGAACCAGCAGCCGGGGCTGGGCGTCGGCGGTGAGGACGAGGAGGGTGAGGCGCTCGGTGGCGCCCGCGGGCCGGTAGCCGCACAGCCACTCCAGGTCGGGGCCCGGGGTGACCAGCACACCGGCGAGCCCGAGGGTGGCGGCCTCGTACGCGGCCCGTGCCATGCGGGCCGCGTAGTCCTGTTCCGCGAAGGCACCGGGGGTGCCTTCGCCCGTGACCTCGCCTACGTCGGCGTCCGGGTCGTCCATGGGCGTCAGTAGCGCACGGCCCGGGCCACCACCGCGCGCACGTCCCCGGACAGGTCGTGGGTGCTGCGGGCGGTGGCGCGCGCGGACCTTCCGGCGGGGACGTCGGGGACGGTGACGACGGCCGTGTCGATCAGGCTGCCGTCGGCGTCCGTGAAGTTCACCTGTACCGCGAAGGACTTCGTGGAGTCGGCGGTGTTGCTGACGGTGACCTCGACGGTGGTGCGGCCGTCGGCGTCGGTCTTCGGGGCGCCCGGTTCCACGTCGCCCTTGACGTCGGCGCCCTCCTGGATGTCCTCCAGCCACCGCCCGGCCTCCGCCGTCGCCGACGCCACGGCGTCCGCGCCCCGGGAGGCCAGCGAGGAGGCGGCCGACGCGGCCCGGTCGGCCGCCGCGCTGCCGGCGTCCGACGGCACGTCGGCGGCGCTGCCGTCGCCGTCGGAGCACCCGGCCAGCACGGTGCCCGCGAGCATCAGCACGCCGACCGCCCGCAGCACCCGCTGACCGGCCATGTCGCCTCCAGGTACCTGGTGAGTACACGCCCCGCGAGAGCACGCGGGTCCCCTCCAGTGAAGATCCGCGCACGCCGCCGCGCACACCGACGTTCGGCCGGACGGGGGAGGCCGGTCCCGCGGGGGCGCCGGTACCGCGGGGCCCGTATCGCTGGGGCCCCGGCACTGCGGGGCCCCAGCACCGCGGGGTCGCCTGCCTCGCGCGCACGCCCGCACGCCGTGCGGGCCGCCCGGACAGGCGGTCCGCCGACCGGCGGCCTGCCCGGATCAGGCTCGCCCGGATCAGCGGCACGCCCGGATCCGCGGTCGTCCGGGTCAGACGTGTCCGGGTCCGCCGCCGCCGAAGGACCCGCTCGACCCCGGCAGCCAGCGGCGGCGGATCTGGTCCTGGCCCCGGCGGCTGCCCGAATGGTGGAGTTCGTACGGCATGAGCCGTGGACTTCCGTCCGTGATCAGCGGGACCTCGTCGGGCTCCCGTATCTCCCGTTCCTCGTGGACGGCGCCGGTGGGAGGGAGTTTGCCGTGCTCGTCGGCGTGGGGGCGTTCCGGTTCTCGTTCCATGACCCTCATGCCCATACGCACGGCCCAGATCAGCGCGCCGGCGATCACCAGCCCGCCGATGAAGGCCATCGTCACGTTGAGCGCGTGCGAGGACGCGGCCAGCAGTTCATACGTTGCCGTACTCATGTTCTGATTATGTACCCCCAAATGGGATAAAGCGCCAGGAATGCCCGAGTAGGCTCCAGTGGCCTCTCGCTCTGATCCTCGCTCTGGTCCTCGCCCTGATTGAGAGGGGCCGGTGCCTGGTACCCGGTCGGCAGCGCGGCGGCGGCGGTGTCGAGCCCGCCGCCGCCGCGCCCCCACGTCGCCGGTGGAAGGAGCGCCCCATGACCGCGCCGTTGACGGCCGACGCCCATGCGTACGGTCTGGTCGGGGACGGCACCGCCGACGACCGGCCGGCCCTGCAGAAACTGGTGGACGCCCTGGGTGACGCCACCGCCGCCGACGGGCGGCCACGTACCGTGCGGGTCCCGGCCGGGCGGTACGTGATCCGGGACCGGCCCGTGCTCTGGCGCAGCGGCGTCTCGCTGATCGGCGCGGGCCGCGGCGCCACCTGCTTCGCGCTGTGCAACCCCGGGGCCCCGACGCGGCCCGTACCGCTGGCCTGGTTCACCACGGCCCAGCACGGCGCCGGACGGGACAACCACATCGCCGACGTCACCTTCGCCCACTTCGAGATCGACGGCTCCCGGGTGGAGACCGAGGAGTACGAGGTGCTGGCCAAGGGGCTCGGGCTCCAGTACGTGCTGCGCGGGCGCTTCACCGACCTGTACATCCACGACACCGCCGCCACCGGCTTCGGATGCGACTTCCTCCAGGACACCGTCGTCGAGGGCGTGCTGGCCGAGCGGTGCGGACGGCAGGACCCCGGCGAGAAGATGGGCGGCGCGGGCATCGGGATCGGAGTGGGCGGCTGGGGCCCGGTCGAACGCACGGCGATCACCGACTGCACGGCCACCGGCAACGGCACCAACGGCATCTTCCTCGAACTCCAGCAGGACGACTGGGTCCCGCCCCGCGGCATCCGCGTGACCGCCTGCCACACCGAGGACAACCGCTACGGCATCTCCGACTGGGGCGCCGACGGCCTGCTGGTCACCGGCTGCACGATGCTCGGCAACCACGTCGCCGGCTTCGACGTGTCGGCGCAGGGCACGACGAGCGTCGGCGGACGCGGCGGCATCGTCACCGGGTGCGTGATCGACGGCAACGTGGGGGACGGCATCGCGCTCGGCAACACCCCGGGCCCGTACGCCTTCCGCGGCAACCGCGTCAGCGGCAACGGGCGGTACGGCTACTGGCAGCACAACCTGGCCGGGGGCGACCAGGAGCCCGCCACCGACATCGTCCTGGAGTCCAACGACATCCACGACAACGCCCTGGACGGCATCCGCGTCGACGCACCGCTGCACGAGCCGGCGATCTTCGGCAACCGCGTCCGGAACAACGGCCGCCGCGCCGCGCCGGCGACGGACGGGGGCGGCGAGGGCGTCCACTGCGGGCCGCTGTCCCTCACCGACGAGAACGCCGACTGGCCCCCCGGCGGCCACCGCGGCAAGGAGCTGACGGTCGGCGACGGCCGAAACGCCGTGGTCACCGGCAACACCGCCACCGAACTCACCCTCGCCCCCAGCCGTCCCGGCGCGGACACGGCCTGGCCCGACGGCACCCCCGCGCCGGGCGTCACCTACCGCCTCCCGGACTGCCCGGCCCCGCGCACCGGCCTCACCGCGGCCGCCGCCGTGGTCCACCCGTACGTGCACGGCAACCGCGTCCGGGACGACGGGCACCCGCGCACCCAGACCCACGCCCTGTGGATCGCGCACGAGGCCACCTGGACCGGCGGCCGGGTCTCCGGCAACGACTTCAGCGGCAACGCCTCGGCGGCGACCCGCTTCGACTCGGCCCCGAGCGGCGGGCGCTGGCGCGACAACGACGGCTGACACCGCCCCTCGACGCCCCCACCCCTCGACACCGTCGCCCGAAGGCCGCGCCGCCCGCCGTTTCCCTCTCACGGCGCCCGCAGCGCGTCCACGGCGATCCGGGCCGCCGTGCCGATCACCGCGTCCGCCGCGGGCAGGACGGTGGCCGTGTGGGCGGTGCGGGTGAAGACGGCCACGGCGTAGCGGCCGCCGTCGGGGTACTCGACGACGCCGACCTCGTTGCGCAGGGTCGGCAGGCTGCCCGTCTTGCCGGCCACGTGGACGTCGTCGAAGGGGAAGCCCGAGGCCAGCCGGTGCGGCCAGACCTGGAGGCCCATGATGCGGCGCATGGCGGCGCCGTACTCGGGCGGACACACCTCGTCCCGCCAGAGGGCGGCCAGCAGGCGGGTCATGTCGCGCGGGGTGCTGTGGTTGGTGCGGGCCGGGTCCAGGGCGCGGAGCCGGGCGATGACGTGCGGGTCGGCCAGTGCCTGGGCTCCGGCCGGACCCGTGTCCTCGCGCATCGCGGCGAGCATGTCGCCGAAGCCGTACACCGCCCGCGTGCGGGTGAGGCCGAGCCGGGCCGTGGTGCGGTTGACGGCGTCCAGACCGACCCGGCGCAGCAGCAGGTCGGCGGCGGTGTTGTCGCTGACGGACATCATCAGGAACGCCGCGTCGCGCAGCGACAGCCGGACCGGGTCGAGCATGGCCGCGAGCCCCGTGGCCCCCGGGGTGCGTCCGGCCGGCGGGCACTCGACCCGCTCGGTGAGGTCCAGCTCCCCGGCCGCCGCCAGCTCGTGCAGTGTGACGAGCACACACACCTTGTGGACACTGGCCGTGCACACCGGCTGGTCCGGCCCCGCCCCGACCTGCGCACCCGTGTCGATGTCCACGGCATGCAGCCACCCGGTCACCCCGGCGTCGGCGAAGGCCGCGTCCAGACGGCCGGTGGTCGCGGTGTCGGTCATAGCCAGAACTCCGATGCCGGGCGAAGGTGCAGTGGCCGGGCGGGCGCCTCGGAGTGGGCGCCGGCCGTGGTGCGCAGGGCGTGCGTGGCCGCGTCCGCGAAGGCGCCGACGGCGGCGTCCCCGCGCCCCTTGGGCCAGGCCACCGAGTGCCGCCAGGCCAGCGGGGCCCCGGCCAGCGGACGCCAGACCAGGTCCCCGTCACCGGCCGCGGCGAGCCGGGTGTCGCGTGGGCCGAGGGCGACGGCCCCGGACGACAGCACCAGTCCGCGTACGAAACTGGCGCCCTGGCCGTGCCGTACGGCGGCGGGGGTGTAGCCGCCCCGGGCGCAGGCGGTGAGCAGGTCGTCGTAGACCGCCGGGGCGCCGGCGCGCGGGAAGAGGACCAGGTCGTAACCGGTGAGGGAGGCGAGCGGCACCTCGTCGAACTCCGCCTCGGCCGCGCCGCGCGGCAGCAGCACGCCGAGGTCGCGGCGCAGCACCGGGCCCAGCTCCAGGCCGGTGACGTCGCACGGGTGGTGGATGAGGCCGACGTCCAGCTCGTGGGCGGCGAACCCGGCGAGTTGCTGGGCGGTGGACAGCTCGTGCAGTTCCAGTTCCAGGCCGGAGTGCCGGCGGCGGAAGTCCGCCAGCAGCGCGGCGACGGTCTCGCCGGAGATGTCGGGGGACAGGGCGGCGCGCAGCAGGCCGGTCTCGCCGTCCCGGATGCGGCGCGCGGCGGCCAGGAAGGAGTCGGAGCGGGCGAGCAGCTCGCGGGCCTCGGCGAGCAGCAGCGTGCCCGCCTCGGTGATCGTCACCTGGCGGCTGGTGCGCTCGAAGAGCCGGACGCCCAGCTCCTTCTCCAGCCGCTGGACGCGCTGCGACAGGGGTGGCTGGGCCATGCCGAGACGGGCCGCGGCACGCCCGAAGTGTGACTCTTCTGCAACAGCCACGAAGCACTCCAGGTGCCGCACCAGGTCCACGACCAGTAATCATATCGGGGTTTGATCGAACCGACATCCATATCAATCTTGGACAGGGGCCGCACAGGGTTGCTCTCCTCGGGTCATGCGCTCCTCCCGTGACCACTCCCACCCCGCCTCCCACCCCACCCCCGGCTCCTCATCCCATCCCTCCTCCGGCCCCGCGTCCGGCTCTTCCTCCGGCCCCGCGTCCGACTCTTCCTCCGGCCCCGCCTCCGGCCCCGCCTCCGGCTTCTCCCCGCGCCTCCGCCGGTGGCCCGCCGCGCTCGTCCTCGCCCTCGCTCTTCCGCTGGCCGGCTGCGCCACCGGCTCCGAGGGCCCGGACGCGGCGCCGGCGGCGAGCAGCCCCTCCCGGGCTTCCGGGGACACGGCTTCAAAGGCGCCGGACGTCCGCGCGGAGCTGCGGGTGGACGGCCACAACCGCCAGTACCTCCTGCACCGGCCCACCGCCGCCGCCGACGGCCCGAGGCCTCTCGTCATCGCCTTCCACGGCCGCGGCGCCGACGCGGCGGAGATGCGCGAGAAGAGCCGACTGGAGAAGGCCGCCGGGGAACGCGGCATGCTCGTCGCCTACCCCGAGGGCCTCGACGACGGCTGGGGGGCGGGCACGCAGGCGACCGAGCGGCGCCCGGACCCGGACCTCGACGTCCGCTTCACCGAGGCACTGGTCGAGCACCTCGTACGCACCGAGCGGGCCGACCCCGAGCAGGTCTACGCAGCCGGGTTCTCCAACGGCGGCTCGATGGCGCTGCGCGTCGCCGCCCAACGCCCCGACCTGCTGGCGGGAGCGGCCTCGGTGTCCGGACAGCTGCCCGCGGGCGCCGCCGCCATCGAGCCGACCGGCCCCGTCCCCGTCATGGTCGTCTACGGCGCCGACGACCCCGTACGCCCCCTCAAGGGCTGGCCCTCCCCGCCGCCGGACCCCGAGGAGCCGATCCTTCCGAGCCTGTCGGCCCGGGACAGCGCGGAGGCGTTCGCCGCAGAGGGCGACGCGGGCGATCCGGTCACGGAGGACGAGAAGGGCTACGACCGCACCGTCTGGAGCCTGAAGAACGCCCCGGAGACCGGTGGAGGGGCCACCGTCCAACTGCTCGTCGTCGACGACGCCGGTCACACCTGGCCGGGCTCGACGGTCCCCCCGCCCAAGGGATTCGGCCCCACGAGCAAGGCCCTGAACGCCACCGACACGATCCTCGACTTCTTCACCGGCAGCGGCAGCGGCAGCGGCAGCGGCACAGGCACAGGCGCCGGTCGCTGACGCGAGACGACGCACCCCCATGCACAGCCCGCCACGGACACCCGCCACGGACGGAAAAGGACCTCCCGATGCCTGACGAAGACCCCTACCTCACCTCCCCCCGCCGCCGCGGCCCACGCAACGGCGTGCGGGCCGTCGCCGCGGTGGGGGTCGTACTCGCGATCGCCGCGGGCGGCTCGTACGCCGCCGGGTTCGGACCCTTCGCACGCGGCGACGACGGCCCCGATCCCGCCGCGATGAAGCAGGCGCGCGCCTTCCTCGCCGACTGGGCCGCCGGGCGGCTGCCGAGCGCGGCGGGCCGCACCACCAGTCCCGACACGGCGCAGGAGGTGCTGCAGAGTTTCACCGCCGGACTCGACATCGGTAAGCCCGAGCTGACGGCGGCGCGGGACGTGCGGGAGGAAGCCGAGGACGGCACCCTCGACATCCCCTTCACCGCGAAGATGCCGATCACCGGCCTGGGCACCTGGACCTACGAGTCGCGACTGCCGCTGCGCGAACAGGGCGACGGGGGCTGGAAGGTGGACTGGCGGCTGTCCCTGGTCCATCCGCGGCTGAGCGACACGGCGAAGTTCCGGCTGGAGCGCGAGGAGACGACCCCGCCCGAGGTCACCGACCGCGAGGGCACCTCGCTCTCGGGCGGCGACCACCCGTCCCTGACCCCGCTCCTGGGCCGGCTCGCCGGTGGCGCCGACGGCGGACCGCGCGGCGCGGTCGAGCTGATCGACCGGGCGACCGGCGAGACCGTGCGCACCGAGGCGTCCTTCGGCAAGAAGCCCGACCCGGCGACGGACGGCGAGCCCGTCCGCACCACCCTGGACGCCACCTGGCAGTCCGCGGCCGAGCAGGCCCTTGCCGAGGCCGACGGCAAGAACGCCGCCCTCGTCGCCCTGCGCGTCGACAACGGCGAGGTCCTCGCCCTCGCCAACTCCCCCTCCAGCGGCTTCAACCGCGCCGCCTCCGGCACCTACGCGCCCGGATCCACCTGGAAGATCGTCACCAGCACCGCGCTGCTGCTCAAGGACGCGGTCGCGCCCGACGACGTCGTGGACTGCCCCAAGTACCTGACGGTCGGGAAGGAGTTCCACAACGTCGAGACCTCCGAGTACCCCGGCGCCACCTTCCGGAAGGACTTCACGGAGTCCTGCAACACCGCGTTCATCAGCCTGCGCGGCAAGCTCGACGACGGCGAGCTGGGCGAGGTCGCCCGCACCTACTTCGGGGTCGGCCAGGAGTGGCACATCGGCATCCCGACGTACGACGGGTCCGTGCCGGAGCCCAAGGACGAGACGGAGAAGGCGGCGTCGATGATCGGGCAGGGCCGGGTCCAGGCCAACCCCCTGATCATGGCGTCGGTGACGGCCACCGCGGTCTCCGGCGAGTTCCACCAGCCGTCCGTCACCGCCGGGAACACGGACGAGACCCGTACCGAGCCGCTCCCCGACGAGGTCGTCACCCAGCTGCGCGGGCTGATGCGGGACACCGTCACCGACGGCACCGCGCACGTCCTGGCCGACCTGCCCGGGGAGATCGGCGCGAAGACCGGCACCGCCGAGGTCTCCGACGACCAGGACAACAACGGCTGGCTCGTCGCCCACCGCGGCAACGTCGCCGTCGCCGTCGTCGTCGAGGAGGGCGTCACCGGTGGTGGCTCGGCGGGCCCCGTCGTGCACAGCCTGCTGTCCGCCGTGCCGGAGGACCCGTCCTGAACCGGGGCGGACCGTCCCGTACACGGGCGGACCATCCCGTACACGGGCGGACCGTCTCGTACACGGGCGGACCGTACTGAACCCGGGCGGGCGTCCTGCACGCGGGCGGACGTCCTGCACCCGGCCCGGTCAGCCCTGAGAGGTGCCCCGCGCGCCGGGCGTCGTACCGGGGCCGCCGTCCCCGGCGTCATCGCGGCGCACCGCCTCGCCCTGGATGACCCGGGGCGCCTCCCGGTCCTCCGGCGGCGTCCGCTCCTCGTCCTTCATCGCGCGGGCCTCGGCCTTGAGGATGCGGGCCGACTTGCCCGCCGAGCGGGTCAGCTCGGGGAGCTTCTTGGCGGCGAGAACGGCTATGACGACGATGAGAATGATCGCGAGCTCGCTCAGTCCGAACACGGCGCTCCCCTGGTGGACGTACGGTGCGGACCCGCGGCACGGGCCCGCACGGAATCTACGGCAGAACCGGCGAACGTCACAGGTCGAACTCGTGCGGCGGCAGGTCCAGGGCGAAGCACGCCTCGCGGACGACGGCCCGCTCGTCCTTGTCGAAGTCCCCGTCGGCGCCGCCGATCACGATGCCGATCTGGACCACGGCCCGCGCCTCGGCGGGCTTCTTCTTCGCCTTGGCGATCTCCTGGAGGACGCCGACCTTGCCGAAGGCGAAGTCTGCGGTCAGCTTGTCCAGATTGGCCTCGAAACGGCGGCGCAGGTCGTCGGCGGGGAAGTTCTGCAGCACCTCGTTGGTGGCGATGAGCTGGGCCACCCGCTGCCGCTCCGACGCGTCGACCGTCCCGTCGGCAGCGGCGACCAGCGCGCACATCGCCATGCTCGCGTCGCGGAAGGCGCCGCTCTTGAGGTCGTTCTTCTTCGCGACGAGCTGAGTCTGCATCTGCGACGCGGACTCCTTGAAGCGGTCCCACAGGGCCATGAGAACTCCGTACGGGTCGGGAGGAGCTGACTTCTACATTCCTGTAGAAGTTATCAGGCTTCCCCCGCCCCCACGACGGTGCCGGTGTCGGACCCGGTGCCGGCCAGGCGCCCGGACTCGTGGCCGTACACGGCGTGGGAGCCGTACGACTCCCGGTGCTCCACCAGCTCCCGGACCCAGCCGTCGACGAGGGCGTTCCAGTCCTGGGGTCCGGCCGACCCCTCGTGCGGGACGGTGAAACGGCTGAGGGCGTCGTGGCCGTCGAAGAACGGGCCGCCGCGCTTGTCCGCCTCCAGCACCACCTCCAGGGCGCCGGGTACGGCCAGGAAGGTCAGCTCGATCTCGTTGACCTGGTGGGCGTAGGGCGGGGGCGGGGTGAGTTCGATCTCCTGGTGGAAGGGGAGCCGTTGCCCGGTGCCACCGATGCGGCCGGACTCCAGGCCGGCGGAGCGGAAGCCGAACCCGAGCCGCCCGAAGGCTTCCAGGATGGCCTCCTGGGCGGGCAGCGGAGCCACGGTCAGCGGAGCCACGGTCAGCGGGCCGGACTCGCCCTGGTCGCCGGTGCCGGCGCACGCCGGCTCGGCGCGCACGCCGAGCGCGATGCCCAACGGCCGCCCGGCCAGCTCGGTGACCGGCGTCTCCCAGGGCAGCGACAGGGTGAACGGCACGCTGTGGTGCTCGCCCGCCGCGAGCCGGAAGGCCCTGCCGACGGTGTGCCGGCCGAAGACGACGTCCCCCTCGCCCCGTCCGTCCCCGTCGTCGCCGTGCCCGGCCTGCCCGGCCTGCCCGTCGTCCCTGGCGTGTCCGGCCTCGACGCGGGCCACCAGCTCCAGCGCGACGTGCTCGACGTCGTGGTCGACGGTGCCGCCGACGAGCCGGACCTGGCCCGACAGCACGCCCCCGGGCCGGGCGGCGCCCGGGTCGAGGACCGTGTCCACCGTGGGACCGCCCACGTCGGGGGAGCCGGGCAGCCGCTTGCACACCATCGAGGCGTTATCTCCTTCACGTTCGTACGGGCACGTCCGTACGGGCACTTCCGCGCGGGGAACAACCGGAACCGTACGGCCGTTCTCTACAGGCGGGTAGAAGCATAGGGGCCCGAGGACATTTGGGGACTCCCCATGCTTTTGCTCGTCCTTTACCATGAGTGGGAAAACCTCGGGCGGCCGGCTGGTACCGGCGCCCGCCGACCCCGTTAAGGAGTCTCGTTCCGTAATGGAGCCTCCCAGTACCGGCCGTGCCATGGCCGGCCCGCAGTTCCCCCTGTACGCGCGTGAGCCGTATATGCGTGAGGGAAGCGGGGTGGCACGGTGACCGAGGTCCTGCTGCTCCTGCTGGCCCTCCTTCTCACCCTGGCCTGCGCCGTCTTCGTCGCGGCCGAGTTCTCCCTCACCACCGTCGAGCGCGGTGACCTGGAGCGTGCTGCCGAGTCCGGCGAACGCGGTGCCGACGGTGCCCTGAAGGCCGTCCGCGGCCTGACCCTCCAGCTCTCCGGCGCCCAGCTCGGCATCACCGTGACCTCACTGGTCATCGGCATGCTGGCCGAACCGTCGCTGGCCGTGCTGCTGCGCGGCCCGCTGGAGGCGATCGGCCTGGGCGGCGCCTCCTCGACGGTGGCGACCGTGCTCGGTGTGGTCGTCTCCACCATCGTCCTGATGGTCATCGGCGAGCTGGTCCCCAAGAACTGGGCGATCTCCCGCCCGCTGGCCGTCGCGAAGGTCGTCGCGGGCCCGCAGCGCGGCTTCACCACCGCGTTCGGCCCCTTCATCCGGCACCTGAACAACACGGCGAACCGCTTCGTTCGCCGCTTCGGCCTGGAACCGGCCGAAGAGCTGGCGTCCGCCCGCAGTGCCGAGGAACTGGTCGCCCTGGCCCAGCACTCGGCCGCGGAGGGCGCCCTGGAGGCGGACTCGGCGGAACTCTTCGTCCGCACCCTGCACCTGAGCGAGCTGACCGCGGAGAACGTCATGACCCCGCGCGTGGACGTCAAGGCCCTGGAGGCCCACGCCACCGCCGCCGACGCCGCGAACCTCTCGCACGCCACCGGCCTGTCCCGCTTCCCGGTCTACCGGGACAGCCTGGACGAGGTCATCGGCACCGTGCACATCCGCGACGTCCTGGCCCTGGAGCCGGACCGGCGCGTGGTCACCCCCGTCACCGAGCTGGCCACCGCGCCGCTCCTGGTGCCGGACAGCCTGCCCGCCGACCGCCTCCTGGAGCGCATGCGCGCCACCCGCACCATGGCCGTCGTCATCGACGAGTACGGCGGTACGGCGGGCGTGGCGACCGTCGAGGACATCGTGGAGGAGGTCGTCGGCGAGGTCCGCGACGAGCACGACCCGGTCGAGATACCCGACCTGCTGCCCGCCCCCGCCGGGGCGGACGGCCGCGCGGCCTGGGAGGCCGACGGATCGCTCCGCCTGGACCGGCTCGCCCGCATCGGCCTGATCGCGCCGGACGGGCCGTACGAGACCCTGGCCGGCCTGATCGCCACCCATCTGGCACGCATCCCCGCCAAGGGCGATGTCGTCGCCCTGGAGGGCTGGCGCCTGGACGTCCTCGACATCGACCACCACCGCGCCGACCGCCTGCGGGTCACCGCGCCCGCGCCGGCCGGTGTGCCGGCCGGACAGCCGGAGCACGAGCAGCGGGAGATGGCCCGATGATCGCCGTACAGCTCCTCATCGGCGCCCTGACGCTGTTGACCAACGCGTTCTTCGTCGGCGCCGAGTTCGCCATGATCTCGGTGCGCCGCAGCCAGATCGAGCCGCGCGCGAAGACGGGCGACAAGCGCGCCCGGATGACCCTGTGGGGCCTGGAACACATCTCCGCGATGATGGCCACGGCCCAGCTCGGCATCACCGTCTCCTCCCTCGTCCTCGGCGCGGTCGCCGAACCGGCCATCGCGCACCTGATGGAGCCGGTGTTCGAGGCGGTCCACATGCCGCACGCGCTGGTCCACCCGATCGCCTTCGCGATCGCCCTGGCCCTCGCCACCTATCTGCACATGCTGATCGGCGAGATGATCCCGAAGAACATCGCGCTGGCCGCCCCGGCGACCACCGCGCTGGTCCTCGGCCCGCCGCTGGTCGCCCTCACCCGGGCGCTGAAGCCGTTCGTCTTCGGCATCAACGCCTTCGCCAACACGCTCCTCAAGCTGCTGCGGGTGGAGCCGAAGGACGAGGTCGACGCCGTCTTCACCGACGACCAGCTGGCCCGCATGGTGGTCGACGCCAGCGAGGCCGGACTGCTCACCCCGGCCGACGGCGAGCGGCTGCGCGACGCGCTGGAGCTGGGCACCCGCCCGGTCGGCGAGATCCTGGTCCCGGCCCAGAAGATGCGCACGGTCGGCCACACGGTCACCCCGGCGGAGCTGGAGCGCATGGCCGCCGAGGCGGGCTACTCCCGCTTCCCGGTCACCGGCCCCGGCGGCACCGTCCTCGGCTACCTGCACATCAAGGACACCCTGGGCCTGACCGACCGTGACCGCCCCTTCCCGCGCGCGGCCCTGCACCGGGTCACGCGGGTCCGCATCGACACCCCGCTCGACGACACCCTCACCGCCCTGCGCACCGAGGACAGCCACCTGGCCGCCGTCACCGGCGAGACCGGCTCGGTCCTGGGCTTCGTGACGATGGAGGACGTCCTGACGGAACTGGTGGGCCCGACGACACCGGTGGCGTGACCCGGGGAACTACCGCATGACCATGGGCGTCTCCCACAGCGACACCGGCACCGACACCGGGGCCGGCACCGCTGCGGGAGGCGCTCATGGCCATGGTCGGCCTGTTCTGGATCACCGAGGACCACGTGTACGTGGGCGCCGCGCCCACAGGTACGGCGTCCGGGGTACGGCTGGCCAAGGACCGGGTGGAGATCCTCGGGCTCGGCCAGGGCCGGTCCTGGGGCTGGGACGAGGTCCGCGGCATCGACGTACGGGACGTGGCCGTGCGCTCCACGGCGCGACGGCTGGCCTCGATGGCGTTCGACTCGCTGGTCGTCCTGGTCACCGGTGACGGCGAACAGCCGCCCGCCTTCACGGTGCGGGTGGAGACCGGGGCCGACGGCACGGTCGAGGCCGACGCCCTGGCCGCCGTCCCCGGCGGCATCCACACCCCGGACGAGTACGACCTCTCCCGCACCCTCCTCACCCGCCTCGTCGACGGCTCCACCCCCGTCGAGGACCTCCTCATCTGGCGCCGGGACGAGCCCGGGGACGCCGCCCCGACCAGGGACGAGCGACTGGCCCTGCTGCGGCGGTGGACGACGGCCCCCGCCTGACCCGTCGCGGTCTCACCCGAAGAAGCCGCACCCCCGACGGAAGGGACCGGTACATGCACAGGAGCCGTGCGTACGCCGTCATCATCGACGCTCCCGAGGCCGAGGCCGCCCGGGCGACGGACTTCTGGTCGGCGGCCCTCGGCGTCGACGCCGAACCGTTCGCGCCGCAGCCGCAGTTCACCACCCTCCATCAGGCCCTGCCGGGACTGGTCACCGCTGTCCAAGCGGTCGACGACGCCCCTCGTATCCATCTGGACATCGAGACCGACGACGTCGAGGCGGAGACCGCGCGGTTGACGGCTCTGGGCGCGGAGCGGATCGCACGGTGGCAGGAGTGCCACGTGCTTCGAGTGCCCGGGGGACATCTGGTGTGCGTACTACCGGTGGAGAGCGAACCCGAGGTCTTCCGGGCGGGTGCCACCGTCTGGCCCTGACGGCGGGAGGCCGACCCCGGCGCCCCGGAGTCCGGGGCAGGACATCGGCACGACCGTGACCGCGGTGCTCATCGACGGCGCCCCAGACCACGCAGGGCGAGGGCGCCGGCGGCCAGCACGGTCACCACGCCGCACGCCAGGTGCACCAGGGTGCCGGCACCGGCGACGGAGGCGACCGTGTTGACGACCACGCTGACCACGACGACGGCCCACAGCAGCGTACGCAGGACGTCCCCGCTGGAGACCGCGTCCGGGCCCTCGGCGGGGGTGTGGGGCGGGGTTGTGCTCAGGCGGCAGGGGTCCTGGTACGTCATGGCGGCCTCCTCCGGGACTTCGCTCTCGATCCGCCACCGAGGCTATGGAACCCGGGCCCCTCCGGCCGATCCCGTGGGCCGCCCGGTCCGAGGTACAGCAGGCTGTACTTTCCGGTCCCGTACCCCGCGTGGGGCGCAGTGCGGCATACGGCCGGGCCCGCCGCCCACGGGCGGCCCACTGGCCGGCCCCGCGTCACGGCGCCGGAAGTCGCAGGGCGAGGAGGGCGATGTCGTCGGTGCTGCCGGGCGGCATCCGGGCCAGCACCTCGTCGCACAGCGTTTCCAGTGGCTCGTGGGCGAGCGCGAGGGCGTTGCGGCGCAGCCGGCCGAGACCGGTGTCCAGGTCGCTGCCCGGTACCTCGACCAGCCCGTCGGTGTAGAGCAGCAGCGTGGACCCCGGTGGCAGCGGCACCGCGGGGTCCGGCCGGTGGCCGTCGGTGCCCAGGCGGGCGCCGAGCAGCAGCCCCTGGCCCTCCTCCAGGTAACGCGCGTCTCCCTCCGGGGTCAGCAGGAGGGGCGGTGGGTGCCCGGCACTGGTCCAGCGCAGGACCCACGGGCCGGTGCGCGGGCCTTCCACCCGGGCGAGGACGAGGGTGGCCATGGAGACGGTCGTGATGGCCGGGAGCGCATCGTCGAGGCGGTCGACGATGACGCCGGGCGGCTCGGTGTGGTCCCAGGCCAGTGAGCGCAGGATGCCGTGCAGCTGGGCCATGCCCGCGGCGGCCGTCAGGTCGTGGCCGACCACGTCGCCGATGACCAGTGCGAGCGCGCCGTCCTTCAGCTCGAAGGCGTCGTACCAGTCACCGCCCACCTGCGAGCCTGCCGGGGCGGGCTGGTAGCGGGCGGCCAGCCGCATACTGCCGGGCTGGGGCAGCGGGGCGAGCAGGTTGCGCTGCATGGCCTCGGCGACGGCGCGCTGGCGCCCGAACCGGCGCGCGTTGTCGATGACCAGTCCGACCCGGCGGCCGATGTCGCCCACCACCTCCAGGTCGCCCGCGTCGAAGGGATGCGCCGGGTTGGTGCGCACCAGGGTCAGGGCGCCGGTGACCTGCCGCTGAGGGCCCAGCGGCACCGTGAGGACGGACGTCGCGCCCACGGACCGCAGGAAGTCGCTGTGCCCGGCGGCAAGCGGGGACTCCGGCCCGGTGGCCGTCCCCGCCTGTCCCCGCAGTACGGGCTCGCCCCCCTTCAACACCCGCTCCAGCGGCGACAGGCCCGCCGTCCCGGTCGCCGGGAGCCGGCCGAGCCAGTCCTCCCGCACCACGTCCCGGCCCGCGGGCCCGGTCACCGCCACCCGGTGGACCTGCTCGGAGTCGATCAGGAGGTCCACCGCCGCCCAGTCCGCCAGACGGGGCACCAGGAGGCGGCCCAGCCGGGCCAGGGCCTCGTCGGTCTCCAGCGTCTGCCCCAGTACGTCCGTGATCTCCGAGACCAGGGTCAGCCGCTCGGTGAGGTCCTCCAGGGCACTCGTGTAGGCGGCGCGCTCCCGGCGCGCCCCGCGGTCGGCCGCAGGGCCGGTGTCGGCGTCGGTGAACAGTACGGCGACGCCTCTCGGGGACCCGTCGTCCGTCAGCGGGGACGCGGACCAGGACACCGCGGCCAGACCGCCGTCGCCCCGCAGATAGCAGTCTTCCTCGCCGCGTGCGGCGGTGCCCCGGTTCAGCGCCTGGAGCAGCGGGCACTGGTCGCGCGGGATCCGGCCGCCGCCCGGGCCCCGGTGGAGCAGGTCATGGAAGTCCGCACCGCGCATCGTCACCGCCGGACGGTCCAGCAGCAGCTCGGCGGCCCGGTTGACCGCGACGATCCGCCCGGCCGTGTCCATCACGGCCAGGGCGGTACCGAGCTGCTCGGCGACCCGTGGCCAGAAGTCCGGTTCCGCGGCCCACCGCCGTCCCGCCTCTTGCGCACCGGGCCCCACACCGTTCGCCACGTCACCCCTCCAGTCACGCCACCAGCGGTGGTCCGATGGTCCGATCCTCCCCGGACCCGAGCCCGGCCGCACCGCCGGTACACGCCGACACCAACCCGTCGGCTGCCCCGGCACGACCGGTGGAACCCTGCGGATATACGTTCGCCGCGGCAGGTATCCGACGGGCGCGACTAGAGTTCAGGTGCGGGGGAACCGGATTCCCTGCGGCGGGCCGTGTCCCCAGCGGTCCGCAGGAAGGTATGCATGCCCCCGGAGAGCAGGCTGAACGCCGAAGGTCGGCCGCAGGCCGCCGACCGGCTCGACGACGACCAGTACCCGGCGTACACCATGGGCAGGGCGGCCGAGCTGATCGGTGCCACGCCCGGTTTCCTCCGCGCCCTCGGTGAGTCGAGGCTCATCAGCCCGACGCGTTCGGAAGGCGGGCACCGCCGCTACTCGCGCCAGCAACTGCGCCGCGCCGCGCGCGCCCGTGAGCTGGTCGATCAGGGAACGCCCATCGAGGCCGCCTGTCGTATCGTCCGCCTGGAGGACGACCTGGAGGCGGCGCTGCGCATGAACGAGGAGCTCCGCCGCGAGGCCGAGCGGCCGCCCGGCGGGAACGGAGAACGGCGCGGCGACTGAAAACCTGACCCCGGCGAAACAGATATTCGCCGGACGCCGGAAAAACTAACCTGCGGCAAATCGGGGATGCTTTTCCGTGCGTTTCCTTTCCCGTGCGGCCGATGCATTTCGTGCTAGGCTGGACGTTAGTTGCAGTTGTGGTTGCCATTTGTGTTACCGGTTTTCCGGGCAGGTGATCATCGCAGCGATGTGAAGGTCCGCACGGTGCGGACCTCCAGCACTGCCTAGGAGTAAAAGACATGGCTTCCGGTACCGTGAAGTGGTTCAACGCCGAAAAGGGCTTCGGTTTCATCGCGCAGGACGGCGGCGGCGCCGACGTCTTCGCCCACTACTCGAACATCGCCACCCAGGGCTTCCGTGAGCTCCAGGAGGGCCAGCGGGTCAACTTCGACGTCACGCAGGGCCAGAAGGGCCCGCAGGCGGAGAACATCGTTCCCGCGTAACGCGCGCGAACCACACATGAGGGCCCGCACCGCAAGGTGCGGGCCCTCATGCGTGTGCCCGGAAGCGGACGCGGCAGCGGTAGCGGACCGACTCGATCACGCCCGTGAGCCCGCGAGCCCGTGAGCCCGCGAGCCCGCAGGCCTCTGAGCCTCCGATCTTGCCGACCGCCGACTTTGCCATCTCTTTACAACCTGCCTCACCGTCGCCTCGTCTCTCCGTCCGATCCACTCCGCACCCCCGTGCGGCACGCACCGCGCCGATCGACGAGAGAGAGCGACCCCTGATGCGCCGAACCATCCTCAGTGCCGTGGCACTGGCCTGCACCGCCGTACTGGCGAGCACCGCGCCCGCCTTCGCCGACGACCCCACCCCGGTCCCCTCGGCCCCTCCGGCCGCGAGCGCCCCGAGTCCCGGCATCGAACCGCGCGAGGTGCCGACGCCGTCCGCCAGCGAGCCGGCCGAGGCACCGGCCCCCGCACCGGCCGACGGCCAGGTCTCCGTCGTACCCGAGGGCGCGGCCGACACCGGAGTGGCGGCGCCGGGGTCCTCCGGGACCGACGAGGGACTCATCGGCGCGGGCGCCGGTGCCGTGCTCGTGGCGGGCGGCGCGGTCCTCTTCGTCGTACGCCGTCGGCGGGCGGCGACCGGGGCGTGATTCCGCTCCGCGGGCGCGCCCTCGCCACCGCCGCGCTGGCCGCACTCCTCGTGGGCTGCGGCAACGGCGGCGGCGGTACCGCCCAAGGGGACGACGGGGGCACTCCCGCACGTTCCGCGACCACGACGCCACCCGCGCACTCCTCCGCGAAGTCGCCCCGCCCTCTGGAGCGTTCGGTCCCGGTCGGCCTGCGTATCCCGGCCATCGGGGTCGACACCCCGGTGATGCGGCTGGGGCTGGCCTCGGACGGCACGGTGGAGGTACCGCCCGTCACGGACGACGACCGCGCGGGCTGGTACCGGCACTCGCCGACTCCGGGTCAGACCGGGCCGTCGGTCCTGCTCGGCCATGTCACGGTCGGCACCCACGGCGACGGCGTCTTCCGCCACCTCGCGCGGCTGCACCGGGGCGACCGGATCGAGGCGCGTCTGGAGAACGGCACGGCGGCCGAGTTCACGGTCACCGCCGTACGGACGGTGGCGAAGGCCGACTTCCCGACGGACGACGTCTACGGGGACGTGGACAGCCCGGAGTTGCGACTCATCACCTGCGGCGGCCCGCGGGTCGGCGAGGAGTACCGGGACAACGTGATCGCCTTCGCCGAGCTGAGCGAGTGAGCGGCTGAGTGCCGTCGAGTCCCGCATACCCTCACGACCATGGAGAGCGTTGAAACGGTCCCGTGACAGGGCGGCGTCCGAACTGTTCGCCGCCCTGTATCCGCGCCTCGCCGGCTGGTGCCGCCGGCTCGTCGACGACGACGAGACGGCCCACGAGATCGCCTCGGAGGCGTTCACCCGGCTCTGGGCCCGCTGGACGTCCGTGGAGGAGCCCCGCGGCTTCCTCTACGTCACGGCGGCCAACCTCGTACGGGACCACTGGCGCAAACTGGAGCGCGAGCGCCGGGCGGTGCGCCGGGTCACCGCGGAGGTCGCCGTGCGCCCGCACCCCGAGCAGGCGGACCCCTCGGTACGCCTGCTCGTGCAGTCGCTGCCGGAGCGACTGCGCGTGCCGATCCTTCTCCACTACTACGCTGACATGCCGATCCGCGAGGTGTCCGTGCTGACCGGACGCAAGGAAGGAACCGTCAAGGCCGACCTCCACGCGGCCCGCGAACTGCTCCGCGTCCACCTGAGGAGAAGCCTTGACCACACGCCTTGAGGACGGCCATGGCGACCGGGACGATCCGTGGTTCGAGCGGGACGACGACGATCCGCTGCTGGTCGTGCTGCGCCCGGGCAGCGACTGTCTGAGCCCGCCGCCGGGCCGCTACGAGGCGGTCCGCGGGGCGGCGTCCCGCCGCCGTCTGCTGCGCGCCGCGGCCGGTGCCGCCGCGACCGCTGCCGCCGCCGCGCTGATCGCACTGCCGCTGGACTGGACGGCCCCCGCGCAACCCCCGCGCCCGACGGTTCCGCTGGCCCCCGCTCCCGCCGACCCCACGCCCACGGCTTCAGCGAGCCCCGCCCCGCCGCGCGAACCGCCGAAGTCGCCCACGCCCGAGCCGTCCGTGCCCCCTACGCGGGAATCCACACCGGATTCCGCGCGGGAATCCACACCCTCGGCAGCGCCGAGCGCCGTGCCCACGCCGTCGGAAGGCCGGGCGACGGCACGCTCCTGACGCGGGAGGCACGGGAGGAGCACGGCGAAGAAGACATGGCAGAGGGCGGGGACGGAAGCTTCCGCTTCCGTC
>NZ_JARVKY010000018.1 GCF_029813785.1 Streptomyces sp. DH41 | reverse complement strand
GTGTAGCCCCCCGCGCCCCGGACTCAGTCCTGGCCGGGCCTGGCCTGGCCTGGCCTGGCCTGGCCTGGCCTGGCCTGGATGTTCCTTAGACGGTCACGCCCTTGCCCCGCAGGAAGGAGACCGGGTCGACGGCCGAACCGTAGTTCGCGGTCGTACGGATCTCGAAGTGCAGGTGCGGGCCGCTGGAGTTACCGGTGTTGCCGGACTTGGCGATGGACTGGCCGGTCTTCACGACCTGGCCGGCCTTCACGTTGATCTTGGACAGGTGCGCGTACTGGGAGTACGTGCCGTTGCCGTGCTTGATCACGATCGCGTTGCCGTAGGCGGGGCCGTCACCGGCGCCGTTGCCGCCGGCCTTGACGACGGTGCCGCCGTGCGCGGCGACGACGTTGGTGCCGATCGGCACGGCGAAGTCCTGGCCGCTGTGCTTGCTCGCCCACATGCCGCCGTTCTGGGCGAAGCTCGCGGTGAGCTTGTACTGCTTGACCGGGTCCACCCAGGAGGCGGCCTTCTTCTTGGTGGCAGTCTTCTTGGCGTCGACGGTGCTCGCGCCGGCCTTCGCCGCCTTGGCCTGCGCCGCGGCCTGGGCCTCGACGGCGCTCGCGGCGGTGGAGTTACTGGCCGCCGGGGTGCCGGTGGCGGCCGCGACCCCGGCTCCCAGTGCGACCGAGGCTCCGAGGCCGGCGGCCATCACCGCGGCGCGGGTGCGGATGGTCGTACGGGAAGAACGGGACGTGACACGCGGGAACATTCGAACCTCATGGGGACGGGAACAGAGGGATGCCTTTCCGGCGTGACGCAGAGGCGCTCACCGGGCTGGCTCCACATTGGTAACCCGGGGCCCCCGAACCGCACAAAGGTGTGACCTACGACGTTATTTAGTACTTCAGCACGATACTTCTCGACTCTCGACAGAGCTCCCATTCTGGACAAAACCAGCTCAGAGGCCCGCAAATCGGCCGTCCCCGCGCACCGCTATGTCCGTTTTCGTAGTTCTTGCGACCTCCACTATTCCTCGTAGTACAGGGCAAACGGCCTGTGCGGCACGTCACCGGCGGCCATGATCGAAGGGCCCCGGATTGTGACGGGGGCTACTCCCGTCCCGGTTAACCCACCACTCCCACAAGGGCGTTCACCTAGGCTCGGAGCATGGTCGACGTCACAGCACTCGGGGCCCGTGTCGCGTCCGGCGCGGTCGCACCGCTCGTCCGCAGGCTCTTCGTCCGGGACGGGCCGGGGGCCGCTCTCGTGGACCGCCCGGTGCGGATATCGGCGCTGGTGTCCTTCCGCGGTGAGAAGCGGAGCGTCACGCCCGAGGACGTCGACAAGGTCGCCGGAGAGCTGGTCCGCAGGGCGCTGAAGGCGGCGGGCCCGGGAGAGGAACCCGTCGACGCCGCCGAGGCGACGGCCGTCAAGGACGCCCTGGCCCGCACCCTCGCCCGGCTCGGCGAGATCACCGTCGAGGACTACGAGGCCGTCGGGCTCGGGCCGGAGCGCTTCGCCCGCGAGCTGCGCGCGAACGTGCGGCTGGCCCCGTACGGGCTCGGCGCGGACGGCCTGCTGCTGTACGAGCGGCTGCTGCACACCGCCTCCCTGCACATCTTGAACTTCCTCACCCAGCGCTCCACCTATGTCGCGCGTCAGCAGACCGTCCAGACACAGCAGCTGGCCCGGCTCGTCCAGGCCGTCGACGTACTGCTGGAACGGCTGCCGTCCCAGTCGGCCGAGGACGCCGGGTTCGAGGAGCGTTACGCGGACCACATCGCGGCCCGGTACGGCACGCTCACCATCTACGGGCTGGACGCCGGGACCCGGGAGTGGCCGCTGGACACGGCCTACCTGAGCCTGGAGGCGACCCGGCCGCGGGCCGGACGGGACGGTGGCGGCCGCCGGGACGCGGAGTCCCTGACCGTGGCCGCCGAGAAGGTGATCGCCAGCCGGGACCAGGTGTTCCTGCGCGGTGTCGCCGGTTCCGGCAAGACCACCCTCGTGCAGTGGCTGGCGGTCACCGTCGCCGACCGCGCCTACCGCCACGGGCTGCCCCACCTCATCGGGCGGGTGCCGTTCGTGCTGCCGATGCGCCGGATCGTCCGGCCCGGGGCCGAGCTGCCCTTTCCCGGCGACTTCCTGCGGGCGGTCGGCTGCCCGGTCGCCGGGGAGCAGCCTCCGGGGTGGGTGGAGCGGGTGCTGCGGGCCCGGCGCGGGGTGCTGCTGGTCGACGGCATCGACGAGATCGCCGACGACCGCCGCGCCGCCGCCCGGCGCTGGCTGCGCGAGCTGGTGCGGGCCTTCCCCGGGAACCTGTGGCTGGTCACCTCGCGCCCTTCGGCCGTGCCGGAGGACTGGCTGGCCGCCGAGGGCTTCGGCGAGCGCGTCCTGGCCCGGATGTCACAGGACGACGTCGCCACCTTCGTACGCCGCTGGCACCGCGCCGCCGGCGCGCCGGAGTCGGTCGGCGAGTCGCTGCTGCGGTCCGTGCGGGCCACGTCCGAACTGAACCGGCTGGCCACCAATCCGCTCATGTGCGGCATGCTCTGCGCCCTGCACCGCGACCGGCGGGGCTTCCTACCGCAGGACCGCAGGTCCCTGTACGAGGCCGCTCTGACCATGCTCCTGGAGCGCCGGGACCGGGAGCGGGAGCTACACGACCCCGCCGGGGCGCGGCTGCCGTACGCGGTCCAGGTGCAGCTGCTGCAGAAACTGGCCTGGTGGCTGATCCGCAACGGCCGCCAGGAGATGGACCGGGCCGAGGCCCTCCAGATCATCGGCCGTGCGCTGCCCGCGCTGAACCTGGCGAGCAGCGGCGACGAGGAGGTCTACCGCGCCCTGCTGCTGCGCTCGGGACTGCTGCGCGAGCCCGCCGAGGGCCGGGTGGACTTCCTCCACCGCACCTTCCAGGACTATCTCGGCGCCCGGCTGGCCGTGCAGGAAATGGACTTCGACCTGCTGGTCAACCACGCGGAGATGGATGACTGGGAGGACGTGATCCTGCTCGCCCTCGCGCACGCCCGGCCCAGGGAGGCGGAGTACATACTGCGCCGGCTGGCGGACTCGGGCCACGCGCGCGGCACCCTGCTGGCGGCCGCCGGACTCCGCTACGTGGCGGAGGTCGATCCCGAGGTGCGCCGGCGGGTGGAGGACGGTCTGCGGGCGCACATCCCGCCGGTGGACTTCGAGGCGGCGCGGGAGGTGGCGCGCGCCGGGGGCGACCTGGTGCTGGGACTGCTGCCGGGGCCGGAGGAGATCGATCACCACACGGCGACCCGGGTGGTGTACACGGCGGCCTGCGTGGGCAGCGAGGCGGCACTGCGGTTCCTGTGCCGTTTCCGCGAGCACCCCGATCCCGAGGTACAGCAGCACCTCGCCGCCGCCTGGCACCTGTTCGACCGGGACCAGTACGCCCGCGAGATCCTCGCCCATCTGCCCCGGCAGTGGTCCGTCGACGTGTCCACGGTCGACGACCTGCGCACGCTCCGCTCGCTCGGCGGCTGGGAACAGATCCTCGTCCACGGCGCGTACCGGGTCGACGACCTGACCGAACTGATCGTCGCGGAACGCCTCGTCCACCTGACGCTGGAGGCGGCGCATCCGGTGGAGGGGCTGGCCTGGCTCTCGGCCTTCCCCGGTCTGCGCACCGTCTCCGTGCTGACCGACACGGACCCGGCCGTGACCCGGCAGGTGCCGGTCGGCGTGGACGTCCAGGTCGTTCCGTTCGACTTGTCCTCCCGACCACAGGGGTAACCCACCTACATGGATGCCGTCGTCCGCACCCCCTCCCACCTCGCCGCCCCCCTCGTCCGCAGACTCTTCCGGGCCCCCGCCCGGCCGCCCGTGTTCCCCGAACCGGTCCCCGGCCTCGTCACCTGGCGCGGTCCGGACGCCCCGGCCACCCCGGACGACGTCCACCGCACCGCAGCCGACCTGGTCCACCTCGCCGCCGAGCGGCACGCCGCGCCCACCGCCGAACTGGCCCCGGTCGTCGACGTCCTGGCCCGCACCCTGCTCGCGATCGCCGAGGTCGACGTCACCGACGCCGACGCCGTGCGGCTCGGGCCGCAGGACTACGCGCGGCGCCTGCGGGGTGCGGTGCAGGGTGCGGACCGGGAACTGTCTCCCGACGCCGCCTGGTTCCACGACGCGCTGCTGGTCTCCGTGTGCCTGCACCTCCTGCACCATCTGGTGCGGCGCTCGCCCTACCTCCAGCGCCACCTGGCCGGACGGGCCGGCCGGATCGCCCAGCTGGTCGACCTGGGCGACGCCGAGGCGGCGGCCCGGCAGCCCGAACGCTCCGAGGAGGACGCGGCGTTCGAGGCCGAGTACGCCCAGTGGGTGGCCCGGCGGCACGGCTGGCTGACCATCGTCGGCGTGGACTTCCCCAACGCGCCCGACCGTTGGCCGCTGGAAGAGACCTACCTGAGCCTGGAGGCGGAGGAGCGCAGCGGCGGCGTGGCCGGCGTGGCGGACGAGCAGCGCACCGTCCTGCTCGCGGACCGCGCCCTGGAGGACCACGAACGGGTGCTGCTGCGCGGCGGCGCGGGCTCCGGCAAGACGACCCTGGTCCAGTGGCTGGCCGTGGCCGCCGCCCGCCAGGGTTCCCGGGTCCCCTTCATCCTGCCCGTACGCCGCTTCGCCCGGGAGGGCTTCCCGGCCCCGGACGACTTCCTGCACGCGGTCCGGCACCCGCTCGCCGACCGGGCGCCGGAGGGCTGGGTCGTGCGCACCCTGCTCTCCGGCCGTGCCCTGCTGCTGGTCGACGGCATCGACGAGGCGCCGGAGAAGACCCGCGGCGAACTGCGCGACCGGCTCCGCCGGCTGCTGCGCGTCTTCTCCGGCAACGGCTGCCTGGTCACCTCCCGGCCCTCCGCCGTGTCGGACGGCTGGCTCTCGGGAGGCGGACTGGCCGAGGAGGACTTCGTCGAGCTGTCCCTCGCGCCCATGTCGCGGGACCAGGTGACACGGTTCATCCGGGACTGGCACTCGGCGGCCCGGCTCGACGAACGGAGCCGCTCGACCGGGCCGCGGGAACGGGGCACGCTGGACGAGTACGAGCAGCGGCTGCTGCACTCCGTACGGATCTACCGCGAGCTGCGCCAGCTCGCCACCAACCCCCTGATGTGCGGCCTGATATGCGCCCTGAACCGGGACCGCGCCGGCTCCCTCCCCAGCGGCCGCAAGGAGCTCTACGACGCCGCCCTGGAGATGCTGCTCCAGCGCCGCGACCCCGAGCGGGACGTGCTGTACGCCGATGACGTGCGGCTCCAGCAGAGCACCCGGGAGCGGCTGCTGCAGAAGCTGGCCCACGCCATGCTGGAGGAGGACGCCTCCGAGCTGACGAGCGAGCGCGCGGTCGGCATCCTGGACGCCGCGCTGCCGGCCATGCCCGCCGCCCGTGCGCAGGGGGACGGCGCGAAGATCTACCGTCATCTGCTGCACCGCACCGGCCTGCTGCGCGAACGGTCGGGAGAGTCGGTCGACTTCGTCCACCGCACCTTCCAGGACTACCTGGCCGCCAAGGAGATCGTGGCGCGCGGCCGGTTCCCCACGCTGGTGGACCACGCCCACCAGTCCGAGTGGGAAGAGGTCATCCGCATGGCCGCCGCCCACGCCCGCCCGGAGGAGTGTGCCGAGTTCCTGGAGCGGCTGCTCGCGGCGGCGCCCGGACTGCGCCGCCCGCAGATCAACCACCGCCGGCTGATGGCCGCGGCCTGCCTGGACCACGTCACCGAACTCGACCCGGCCGTCCAGCGGCTCGTCCACGAGCGCACGAAGAACCTGGTGCGCCCGACGACCGAGCCGGCCGCCCGGGGGCTGGGCTGGGTCGGCCCCATCGTCCTGGAGCTGCTGCCGGACCCCGGCCAGGTCCCCGACGACCGGCAGGCGCTGCTGCTCGCCATCACCGCGACCCGTGTCCAGGACGACGCCGCCATCGACTACCTGGTCCGTCTGCGGTCCCGCTCCGCTCTGTCGGTGCGCACCGAACTCGCGCGGGGATGGCGCCACTTCGACACCGAGCGGTACGCAGAAGAGATCATCGCCCATCTCGACCCGGACGGCCTCCACTTCCCCGTCGCCGACACCGCCGAGCTGGCGGCACTGCGTGAGCTGGGCGGACGCCCGCGCATCCAGGTGGCCGGCGTGATGCGGGCCGAGGAACTGCTGGCGGGCCTGGACCCCGGTCAGCTGACCCACCTCTGGCTCAACGCGGAGCTTCCCGACACGGACCTCTCGTGGCTGTCCGGCTTCCCCCGGCTGCGGGTACTGCGGGTCAACCCGCGCCTGCCCCGGGTGCGGAAGGTGCCGGACGGGGTGGAAATCACGGCGTGACCGCAGGCCGGACGGCCGACTACTACCCAGTAACCTAATCGTTGCCGTCCGGCCACTTGTTGGCGCAAGCATGCACGCGACAACTTTGTTGCCGTCAGGCATCCGCGCAGGCATGAGAGGACCCCACCCCCCATGACCGGTCAGAACGGACAGACCAGACAGACCCGGCGTACCTGGAAGCGGGCGACGGGCACGGCCGCCGCCACGGCGGCGGCGCTCGCCGCGACGGTCACGCCCGCCGTCGCCGCCCCGGCCGAGACGCCGCACGCCACGGTGACCGCCGCAGCGGCAGCGGCGGACGTCGACTACGACACCTGGCAGAAGGACTGCCGGGCCGTGATGGACAAGGCCCTGCCCTACCTGAAGGAGCGGATCGCCGACTCGGCCCCCGGCGAGAAGCAGGCGATCGTCCTCGACATCGACAACACCTCCCTGGAGACCGACTTCGGCTTCAGCTACCCGCAGCCCGCCAACCGGCCCGTCCTGGAGGCCGCCCAGTACGCCCAGGAGCACGGCGTCGCCCTGTTCTTCGTGACCGCCCGCCCGGGCATCATCGAGGCGCCCACCGAGTGGAACCTCGCCCACGCCGGCTACGAGTCCTCCGGCCTGTACGTCCGCGGCTTCCTCGACCTGTTCCGCGACGTCGCCGAGTACAAGACCGAGCAGCGCGCCGAGATCGAGTCGAAGGGCTACACGATCATCGCGAACATCGGCAACAGCGCCACCGACGTGTCCGGCGGCCACGCCGAGAAGGCGTTCAAGCTCCCGGACTACGACGGTCAGCTGTCCTGACCCTCGATAGGCTTCCCTCGTCGATCGACCACGGGGGTGGCGCATGGAACCGGCGGTACTCGGCGGGAAGTTGGCGTCCAGCCTGGTCGCCCCGCTGGTGAAGAAGCTGTTCGTCACGGGCGGGCCCGGCGCCGGACTGGTCGACAGGCCGGTCCGGCTGACCCGCCTGGTCTCCTTCAGGGGCGAGCGGCGCACCCTCGGTGAGGCGGAGGTGCGCAGGCTCGCGGGGCGGTTGGTCGAGGCGTCCCTGGCCTCCCCCGGCGAGCCGCCCTTCCCGCGCGACGAGACGGAGGCCGTCACCGACGCCCTGACGGCCCGGCTGCTCGCCCTCGGCGACCTGGACATGGACGACGTGCAGGCGGTGCGGATGGGGCACCGGGAGCTGGCCAAGCAGTTGCGGTACCGGGGGGACAGCGCCTTCGGCGCCCTGTCCGCCGACGCCTGCCACTTCCTCGACTCCGCGACCGAGTGGGCCTGCCTGCACATCCTGGAGTTCTTCACCCGGCGCTCCACCTTCGTCGCCCGCACGCTGGTGGAGCAGGCCCGCGGACAGGCCGAACTGATCGCCAAGGTCGACGAACTGATCGTCCGCACCCCGCGCCCCGACGCCCGCGACACCGCGTTCGAGCGCCGGTACCTGCCCTACGTCGCCGAGCAGCACAACAGCATCACCATCTACGGCATCGACCTGCGCGACTCCGCCGACCGCTGGCCCCTCGAAGTCGCCTACCTGAACCTGGAGGCGACCGACGACGGGGAACGCGCCGCCCTCCCGGGGGAGTACGCGGAGACGGAACGCACCGTCCGTCTGCCTGCCGAGGACGCCCTCCTCACCCACGACCGCGTACTGCTGCGCGGTGACGCCGGCTCCGGCAAGACGACCCTCGTGCAGTGGCTGGCGGTGACCGCCGCGCGGAGCGGGGACCGCATCCCGTACGTCCTGCCCCTGCGCACCCTGATCCGCGCGGGCACCCTCCCCTCCCCGGCGGCCTTCCTCACCGCCGTGGGCTGCCCGCTCACCCCACCGGAGGGTTGGGCGGAGCGTGTGCTGAGCGCCGGGCGGGGCCTGATCCTCGTCGACGGTCTGGACGAGATCCCCGCCGCCGACCGGCACCGCACCCGCGACTGGCTGCTCGCCCTGATCCGCGCCTTCCCCGGCAACCGCTGGCTGCTCACCTCCCGCCCCACCGCCGTACGCCCCGACTGGCTGACCGCCGAGGGCTTCCGGGAACTGGCGCTCACCCCGATGCGCCAGGCCGACGTCGCGACCTTCGTGCGGCGCTGGCACGCGGCCGCCCAGGCGCCCGAGTACGAGGGCAGACTGCTCGACGCCCTGCGCACCAAGCGCGACCTGGCCCGTCTCGCCACCAACCCGCTGATGTGCGGCCTCATCTGCGCCCTGCACCGGGAGCGACGGGGCTACCTCCCCACGGGCCGCAAGGAGTTGTACGACGCCGCCCTCGCGATGCTGCTCGCCCGCCGGGACCGGGAGCGGGGCATGGCCGCGGTCGAGCTGAGCGAGGAGGCGCAGCTGGAGCTGCTCCAGCGACTGGCGTACGCGCTGGTGCTGAGCGGGCGCACGGAGATGGAGGTCGAGACGGCCGAAGGCATCGTGGAGCGCGCGCTGCCGTCGGTCGCCTCCGCGGCGGGGCAGGGGGACGCGGCGACGGTCCTGCGGGCGCTGGTGCTGCGCAGCGGGCTGCTCCGGCGGCCCGGCGAAGGAACCCTGGACTTCGTGCACCGCACCTTCCAGGACTACCTGGGGGCGCGGTACGCGGTCGAGGAGGGGCACCTCGACGTCATCGCGGGCCGGGCGGACGACACCCAGTGGGAGGACGTGATCCGCATGGCGGTGGCCCACGCCCGGCCCGGCGAGCGGGCGATGCTGCTGCGACGGCTGCTGGCGCGGGACACCTCGCGGTTGACGCTGCTGGCGCTGGCGTGCCTGGAGCACGCGACCGCGCTCGATCCGGCGGTGCGGGCGGAGGTGGAGGCGCGGGCGGGGGCGCTGATCCCGCCGGGGTCGAAGGAGGAGGCGAAGGCGTTGGCGGAGGCGGGACCGCTGGTGCTGGAGTTGTTGCCGGGTCCGGAGGGGCTGACGGACGCGGAGGCGCACGGGGTGACGGTGACGGCCTCGCTGCTGGCGGGGCAGGAGCCGAGCGGTGCGCTCGCGGTGCTGCGCCGGTTCCGGAAGCACGCGGCTCTCGATGTGAGGCGGCAGCTCGTGGGAACGTGGGGCCGGTTCGACGCGCGGGAGTACGCGGCGGAGGTACTGGATCACCTCGACCGCGGGGGGCTCCATCTGACCTGCCACACGAGCGAGCAGTTCGCGGCGGCCTCAGCGATGCGCCTCTGGAGCGCCCTGCAGTGCGACGGGCCGCACAGCGCGGCCGCCATCCGTGGTTGCACGGCGGAACCCGACGCCGTCGAGCTGCTGAGGATCACGGACAACAGCACCCTCGTCCACTTGGACGAGCTGTCCGCCTTCACGGCCCTGCGGAGCCTCTTCCTGTTCCTCTGTCCGTCGGCACTCGACCTCGGCGTGCTGCCCATGACGATCGAGGAGCTGATGGTCGCGCACTGCCCGGAACTCACCGGTCTGCGGGAAATGAGGTCGCTGCGGACTCTGTGCCTGTCCTCGTACCGGCTTCCCGGAACTCGGTTGACCGATGCCCTGCCGCAAGCCGCGCCCTTGGACGTGCTGTGGCTCGGCTCGGGAAGCACCGACACCACAGGGCTTCGCGGGCTGTCCGCCTGGAGCACGCTGAGGCTGCTCGACGTGGCGGTTCCCGAGTCGTTCGACGCGGCGGACTGGGCCGAGATCGCTCGGTTGCCGCGGCTGGCCGGCCTGACACTCACCGGCCTTCGGGGCGACGAGCCCTTCCTCTCACGGCCGACCCCCCTGCCCGGCATGCAGAAAGTCCTGCTCCAGGCGGCTCCCGACGCACACGTCGACCTCGAACGGCTGACGCCCCTCTTTCCCGACGCGGACGTGACACTGCTCAGGTCCTGAGCACAGAAAGGGGCTGCCCGGGACCGGAGTCCCGGGCAGCCCCTTTCCAGGCGCACCCCCGGAGGGCTACGCCTCCTTGCTCAGGTTCGGGCCGGCGCCGCCGGCCGCCTGCTCGATCGGCGGGACGTCGGGGAGCGCCGACTTCTCCTCACCCCGGAAGGTGAAGGTCTTGGCGTCGCCCTCGCCCTCGGTGTCCACGACCACGATGTGACCGGGACGCAGCTCGCCGAAGAGGATCTTCTCCGACAGCGTGTCCTCGACCTCGCGCTGGATCGTGCGACGCAGCGGACGCGCGCCCAGCACCGGGTCGTAGCCCTTCTTGGACAGCAGCTCCTTGGCGGACGGGGAGAGCTCGATGCCCATGTCCCGGTCCTTGAGGCGCTCGTCGACCTTGTCGATCATCAGGTCGACGATCCGCAGGATGTCGTCCTGGCTGAGCTGCGGGAAGACGACCACGTCGTCGACGCGGTTGAGGAACTCGGGCCGGAAGTGCTGCTTGAGCTCGTCCTGGACCTTGTTCTTCATGCGCTCGTAGTTGGTCTTCTTGTCACCCGAGGCCGCGAAGCCGAGGTTGAAGCCCTTGGAGATGTCCCGGGTGCCGAGGTTGGTCGTCATGATGATGACCGTGTTCTTGAAGTCCACGACCCGGCCCTGGGAGTCGGTCAGGCGACCGTCCTCCAGGATCTGGAGCAGCGAGTTGAAGATGTCCGGGTGGGCCTTCTCGACCTCGTCGAAGAGGACGACCGAGAACGGCTTGCGGCGGACCTTCTCCGTCAGCTGACCGCCCTCCTCGTAGCCCACGTAGCCGGGGGGCGAACCGAAGAGGCGGGAGACCGTGTGCTTCTCGCTGAACTCCGACATGTCGAGGGAGATCAGCGCGTCCTCGTCACCGAAGAGGAACTCGGCGAGCGCCTTGGACAGCTCGGTCTTACCGACACCGGACGGACCGGCGAAGATGAACGAGCCACCGGGGCGCTTCGGGTCCTTCAGGCCGGCACGGGTACGGCGGATCGCCTTGGACAGCGCCTTGACGGCGTCGACCTGGCCGATGACCCGCTTGTGGAGCTCGTCCTCCATGCGCAGCAGGCGGGACGACTCCTCCTCCGTGAGCTTGAACACCGGGATGCCGGTCGCCGTGGCGAGGACCTCGGCGATGAGCTCGCCGTCGACCTCGGCGACGACGTCCATGTCGCCGGCCTTCCACTCCTTCTCCCGCTTGGCCTTGGCGGCGAGGAGCTGCTTCTCCTTGTCGCGCAGGGAGGCGGCCTTCTCGAAGTCCTGCGAGTCGATCGCGGACTCCTTGTCGCGGCGGACGCCGGCGATCTTCTCGTCGAACTCGCGCAGGTCCGGCGGCGCGGTCATCCGGCGGATGCGCATCCGGGAACCGGCCTCGTCGATCAGGTCGATCGCCTTGTCCGGCAGGAAGCGGTCCGAGATGTAGCGGTCGGCGAGCGTCGCCGCCTGGACCAGGGCCTCGTCCGTGATGGAGACGCGGTGGTGGGCCTCGTACCGGTCGCGCAGACCCTTGAGGATCTCGATCGTGTGCGGCAGCGACGGCTCCGCGACCTGGATCGGCTGGAAGCGGCGCTCGAGGGCCGCGTCCTTCTCCAGGTGCTTGCGGTACTCGTCCAGCGTGGTCGCACCGATGGTCTGCAGCTCACCGCGGGCCAGCATCGGCTTGAGGATGCTCGCGGCGTCGATGGCGCCCTCGGCGGCACCCGCACCGACCAGCGTGTGCAGCTCGTCGATGAACAGGATGATGTCGCCGCGGGTGCGGATCTCCTTGAGCACCTTCTTCAGGCGCTCCTCGAAGTCACCGCGGTAGCGGGAGCCGGCGACCAGCGCGCCGAGGTCCAGGGTGTAGAGGTGCTTGTCCTTGAGGGTCTCGGGCACCTCGCCCTTGACGATGGCCTGCGCGAGGCCCTCGACGACGGCGGTCTTGCCGACGCCGGGCTCACCGATGAGGACCGGGTTGTTCTTGGTGCGGCGGGACAGCACCTGCATGACCCGCTCGATCTCCTTCTCGCGCCCGATGACCGGGTCGAGCTTGGACTCACGAGCGGCCTGGGTGAGGTTCCGGCCGAACTGGTCGAGGACCAGGGACGTGGAGGGCGTGCCCTCCGCAGGACCGCCGGCGGTGGCGGTCTCCTTGCCCTGGTAACCGGAGAGCAGCTGGATGACCTGCTGCCGCACCCGGTTGAGATCGGCACCCAGCTTGACCAGGACCTGGGCGGCGACGCCCTCGCCCTCACGGATCAGGCCGAGCAGGATGTGCTCCGTGCCGATGTAGTTGTGACCCAGCTGGAGGGCCTCGCGGAGCGACAGCTCCAGGACCTTCTTGGCACGGGGGGTGAAGGGGATGTGACCCGACGGAGCCTGCTGGCCCTGCCCGATGATCTCCTCCACCTGCTGGCGGACCGCCTCGAGCGAAATCCCGAGGCTCTCAAGGGCCTTGGCGGCGACACCCTCACCCTCGTGGATCAGGCCCAGGAGGATGTGCTCGGTGCCGATGTAGTTGTGGTTGAGCATCCGGGCTTCTTCCTGAGCCAGGACGACAACCCGCCGCGCGCGGTCGGTGAACCTCTCGAACATCGTTAATCGCTCCTCAGAGCGGTCAGGCAGTAAGGGGAACTTCCCCTCCCTGTCCTTCCGCAGCTTAGTCCCGCAAGCGGGGACCGCTCATTCCAACTGCCGACACCGTCGATGGCCTCCTGACCCCTGACGCCGACATCTGCCACAACCCGATGGTGCGAGACGATGTTCCCGCAGGCCAAGCACTTACCCCAGTCGCCAGTACGCCGATGGCGAACGTGAGGCGGCCCGATCCGCGTGTCGCCCCCTCCCACTAGGGATGTCTTACCCGCTGGGACGGACACTCCATGCCGCGCACACCGGATCCCTCCGCTACGGGCGAACAACCTTGCGCCTCCCCATACCCCTGCGCGCCCCCACTTCCGGCACTCTCTGCGTTCTATCCAGTACTCAGCGTAACTCTGACGCTCTCGCGACTGTTGCGCTTGGCATGGCTGGCGTCCCGCCCTCGGTCCCGTTCCCCCGCCGGCCGCTCGAAGCGGGCGGCTCGTGCTCGTGCTCGTGGCCACCCTCGTGCTCGTGCTCATGGGAGCGGGTGCGGTGGTGGTACGAGGACATGCTCGGCTGGCCGACGACGCCCGGGCCGCCGACGCGGCTGCGCGTGGGTGTCCGGTTCGACGTCCTGGACGTCCCGGCCGAGGCCGGCCACGCGGCACTGGAGCGGCTGGAGCGGTCCGGTCCGGCCCCGCTGCGGCCCGGTTTCCCGGTGGCCGTCCGGGGCGATCGGATGCTTCTGCTCGTGGCGGCGGGCGGCGCGGACGAAATGCCCGGGCTGCTGGAGTGGCTGGAGTGGGGCTCGCTGCCGCTCGACCTGACGGCGGTCGGTGCGGGCGGCCTCATGGAGGCACCCATCCCTCCCGGGCCCGGCTCGGCCGGGCTGCCGCCGCGTCCCCCGGGTCGCGACGGCCCGCAGGGGGCCGCCGTCTGGCTGCGACCCCCGGAGCCGGGGTACGGGGTCGAGGCCTCGCTGCCGACACTGTCGGCCACGGGGGGCTCCGGAACCGCCCCCGATCTCGCGCGGCTGGTCCGCACACTGGCGACTCAGTGCCACCGGGTCCGGCTCTCCCCGCCTTCCCGGTTCTCCCGATCCCCCCGACTCTCCCCGGCGACGCGCTGAGGTCGTCCGGGGCGGGGGCTGGGGCGCGGGTCGGGTACGGGTGATCAGCCGTTGGCCTGCTCGTACGCCTCGCGAACCTTCGCGGGAACACGGCCCCGGTCGTTCACGTCCCAGCCGTTCTCCTTCGCCCAGGCGCGGATCGCCGCGGTGTCCTGGCTGCCACCGGAAGAAGCGCGCGCCTTGCCGCGTCCGCCCGAAGCGCGGCCCCCGGTACGACGACCGCCCTTCAGGTAGGGGTCGAGAAGCCCGCGGAGCTTGTCCGCATTGGCGGTGGTGAGATCGATCTCGTAGGTCTTGCCGTCCAGCGCGAACGTCACGGTCTCGTCTGCCTCGCCGCCGTCGAGGTCGTCGACAAGAAGGACCTGAACCTTCTGTGCCACTGGATTTCCTTTCATCGATAACGTGAGGGACGGAGATCCGCCGGCGTCCGCCGTATCGCCGTCCCTTGTTATATGCAGTACTGCAGTACGTCGGAAAGCAAACCGCTTTTGACGGAAAAACACAAACCCCCGGTGGAGACCGGCAGTCCGGCTCGGGGCCGAAAAGATGCGCGTTTCGGACATAGGGAACCCGCGAACGCTCCGTCAGTGGAATAAACCTGGCGAAGGGCTGCGAAGGACCGCGATGGACCGTTGCGATGGACCGTCAAGGACTACGAACGGCCGGGAAGAGCGGCGGATGCCTGCCGATGCCCGGCGATCACAGATGCAGAAGCATCCGGCTGTTGCCCAAGGTGTTCGGTTTCACTCGTTCGAGACCCAGGAACTCCGCTACACCCTCGTCATAGGAACGGAGCAGCTCCGCGTAGACATCGGTGTCGACCGGCGTCTCCCCGATCTCCACGAAGCCGTGCTTGACGAAGAAGTCCACTTCGAAGGTCAGACAGAAAACGCGTCGAACACCGAGCCAGCGCGCGGTCTCCAGCAACTTCTCCAGCAACTGATGGCCGACACCGACACCCTTCAGGCCGGGCTTCACCGCGAGAGTCCGCACTTCCGCGAGGTCTTCCCACATCACATGCAGGGCACCGCAGCCGACCACCTCGGCGTTGTCGTCCCGTTCGGCGATCCAGAACTCCTGGATGCTCTCGTAAAGCGTCACCATCGCTTTGTCGAGCAGGATGCGGTCACGGACGTACGCGTCGAGGAGCCGGCGCACGTCGGGGACATCGCTGGTGCGGGCCCGCCGGACGGTGATGGCTTTTGACATGTGGGGACGCTATCGCTCGCCCGCGTCCGGCAACGAGCCGGGGTTGGGCGCGGACGTTTCCGGTCCCTGCACGATGCGGATGGCGTCTCTGAGCGCCTCGCGCTGTTCCTCGCTCATCATGCCGAAGAACGCGATGAGGGCGGCGGTGGGGTTGTCGCTCTGGGACCACGCGTCGTTCATCAGCGCGGCGGCGTAGGCGGCGCGGGTGGAGACCGCCTCATATCGATAGGCCCGGCCTTCCGCCTCGCGGCGCACCCAGCCCTTCTGATGGAGATTGTCCAGAACGGTCATCACGGTGGTGTACGCGATGGACCGTTCCTGTTGCAGGTCTTCCAGGACTTCTCGAACGGTCACGGGGCGGTTCCACTTCCACACCCTCGTCATGACCGCGTCTTCGAGTTCTCCCAATGGGCGAGGCACGCTCCGAACGATAGTGGGAGATCCCGGCGACCGCGTGCCGGACGTGCACTTTTACGGGCAAACGGTCACAAAAAGGCGTACGACTCCTCGAGGGCGGGGAGTCGTACGCGATGGGTGCCGATGCCCGTCGCGGGGCGGCGCGGTCAGGCCTCGGGGTGCGCGGGCGCCTGGCGGGCACCCTCCGCTCGCGCGAGGGCGGCGTCGACGGCCGCGTCCTCCTTGGCCTTGTTGGCACCGCCCTGGGTCTTCACGATCACCCTGATCACGCCGATGAAGAACACGGCCATGACGGCCGGGGGCAGGAGCGCGGAGACGTAGTCCATGGAACCAGGGTAGCCAGCCCGCCTCAGCCGGCGACGAGGTGGTGCCGGGAGCCGGGAACGGACGGGGCCGGCCTGCGGGGCGGGAAGACCTCGCCCGGGGTGGGGACGGGGCGCCTGGGGGCGGCGGGAGCGGGTTGGGGGGCCGGTTTCTGGGCGGGCTTCTGTGCGGGTTTCCTGTCGGGCTGCTGGCCGCCCGGGAGAGCGTGGAGGCGGGTGCGCGCGGCGGGGAGAGTGATAGTGACCGCGGTGGACGCCGTGGCCGCCGTCGTGGTGGTGGCCGCTCCGGTCCCCATGGCTGTCGTGGCCGCCGCGGGCCCGCAGCGGGCGAGAAGGGCGGCCGCGACGGGGTTGCCGCGCAGGGCTCCGAGGGCGGCGAGGTCGTCCGCGTCCGGGCGGTGTCCGGCACCCAGCGCCTCGCCCAGCAGCGCGAGATAGCCCGTGACCGTGCCGGGGAGGGCGGCGCGGTACCGGGCGAGGTCGGCCACCAGGAAGGCACGTAGCCGGGCGCCTTCCCGCATCGCCTCGTCGAGCGAACGCGCGAGGCGGAGACAGTCCTGGGCCTCCTCCGCCGAGACGGGGCTGGGGTTCAGGGCGACGGCGAGGGCGCGCCGGAGCACACGCAGCTCCTGCGCACCGAACGCCATGCCGCCGCGGGATCCGTAGGGCGTGGGCATGCGGCGACGATACGCGCTAATCAGACAAACCTGGCATAGGGGGCGGGCGTGGCGTGGAGGCCACTCGGATGCCCGCTCCTGCCCCGCCCCCGCGCCTACCCGCTAACGTCCACCCCCGCGCCTGCCCGCACACGTCCGCGCCCGGGCGCCTACGTGCGGGACACGTTCCGCTCGTAGACCAGGCGCAGTCCCATCAGCGTCAGCCACGGCTCGTGTTCGTCGATGACCGAGGACTCCCCCAGCACCATCGGCGCCAGTCCGCCCGTCGCGATGACCGTGACGTCGTCCGGGTCGTCGGCCAGCTCGCGGGCCATGCGGTTGACGACCCCGTCGACCTGGCCGGCGAAACCGTAGATGATCCCGGACTGCATCGCCTCGACCGTGTTCTTGCCGATCACGCTGCGCGGCCGGGCCACCTCGATCTTGCGGAGCTGGGCGCCCTTGACGCCGAGCGCCTCGACCGAGATCTCGATGCCGGGGGCGATGACCCCGCCGATGTACTCCCCGCGCGCGCTGACCGCGTCGAACGTCGTCGCCGTACCGAAGTCCACGACGATCGCCGGGCCGCCGTAGAGCTCCACCGCGGCGACCGCGTTGATGATGCGGTCGGCGCCGACCTCCTTGGGGTGGTCGGTGAGGATCGGGACGCCCGTCTTGACGCCCGGTTCGACGAGGACCGCGGGGACGTCGCCGTAGTAGCGGCGGGTGACCTCGCGCAGTTCGTGCAGGACCGAGGGGACCGTCGCGCAGATGGCGATGCCGTCGATGCCGTCGCCCAGCTCGTCGCCGAGGAGGGGGTGCGTGCCCATCAGGCCCTGGAGGAGGACCGCCAGCTCGTCGGCCGTGCGGCGCGAGTCCGTGGAGATGCGCCAGTGTTCGACGATGTCCTCGCCGTCGAAGAGACCCAGGACGGTGTGTGTGTTGCCTACGTCGATCGTCAGCAGCATGGGATCTACTCCGCCGCTCGCAGGTCAAGGCCGATGTCCAGGATCGGGGAGCTGTGGGTGAGGGCGCCCACGGCCAGGTAGTCGACACCCGTGGCCGCGTACGCCTTGGCGTTGGTGAGGGCGAGTCGGCCGGACGCCTCCAGGGCGGCTCGTCCGGCGACCAGGGCGACGGCCTCCTCGCACTCGTCCGGGGTGAAGTTGTCCAGGAGGATCAGGTCGGCGCCCGCGTCCACGACCTCGCGCAGCTGGTGCAGGGTGTCGACCTCGACCTCGATGGGGACGTCGGGGAAGCGTTCGCGCACGGCCTGGAAGGCCGCCGCCACGCCGCCCGCGGCCACCACGTGGTTGTCCTTGACCAGGGCCGCGTCCGAGAGGGACATGCGGTGGTTGACGCCGCCGCCGCAGCGGACCGCGAACTTCTCGAGTGAGCGCAGGCCCGGGGTGGTCTTGCGGGTGTCGCGGACCTTGGCCTTCGTGCCGTCCAGGACGTCCGCCCACGCGCGCGTGGCCGTCGCGATGCCCGACAGGCGGCACAGGAGGTTCAGCGCGCTGCGCTCGGCGGTGAGGATGTCGCGGGTGCGGGTGGTGACGGAGAGGAGCTTCTGGCCCGCTTCGACGCGGTCGCCGTCCTCGACGTGGCGTTCCACCTCGAACTCGTCCGTGCAGACGACCGACATCACCGCCTCGGCGACCCTGAGGCCCGCCACCACGCCCGCCTCGCGCGCGGTGAAGTCGGCGGTGGCCACGGCCTCCTCGGGGATGGTCGCGACCGTCGTCACGTCCACGCCGCCCGCCAGGTCCTCCTGGATGGCGAGGTTCGCGAGGTCCTCGACCTCCACGGGGTCGAGTCCGGAGTCCAGCATGAGTGCCGCGAGCGCGGGGTCGAGTCCGCACTCCATGAAGGCGTCCTCGTCGGTGTCCGCGCCGCAGGCGCAGCCGTCGCCGCAGCCTCCGGTGGAGGCGAGGGGAAGGTCGGGGGTGTTCACTGCTGTCACTGCTCCTGGGGACGGTGCGCCGGCTGGGGGCCGTGGGTGGTCGGGGGGAATTCTGGCGTGTCCGTGGTGTGCACGGCGAGGGAACGGTCCGGGTTCAGGCGTACGACGATGTGACGGCGCCACGCCCGGTCGTCGCGGTCCGCGTGGTCCTCGCGCCAGTGACAGCCGCGGGTCTCCTCGCGCCGCGCCGCCGCGGCGACCAGGACGCGGGCCACGCACAGGAGGTTGGTGGCCTCCCAGGTGTCGACGCCCGGCTCGGACGTCTTGCCGTTCTCGTGCAGGGCTTCGCGGGCCTCGTCGTGCAGGTGGTGCAGCTGGTCGGCGGCCCGGGTGAGGGAGCCGGCCGAGCGCAGGACTCCGGCGCCCTCGGTCATGGTCCGCTGGATCGTGAGGCGGGCCTCGGGCGGCAGGAGGGGGTGGGCCGGGTGGTCCGGGTGCTGTAGGGGCGCCGGCACACGCGCGTGGAGGGTGCCGTCCGCGTGGCCGGCCGCTATGTCCGCGGCGATGCGCTCGGCGTAGACCAGGCCTTCGAGGAGGGAGTTGGAGGCCAGGCGGTTGGCGCCGTGCACGCCGGTGCAGGCGACCTCTCCGCACGCGTACAGGCCGGGGACCGTCGTGCGGCCGCGGGCGTCGGTGCGGACGCCGCCGGAGGCGTAGTGGGCGGCCGGGGCGACCGGGACCGGCTCGGTGACCGGGTCGATGCCGTGCGCCCGGCAGGCGGCGAGGATCGTCGGGAAGCGGCGCTCCCACATGTCGGCGCCGAAGTGCCGGGCGTCGAGGTACATGTGCTCGGCGCCCCGCTCCTGCATGCGGCGCGTGATGCCCTTGGCGACGATGTCGCGGGGGGCCAGTTCGGCCAGTTCGTGCTGTCCCACCATGAAGCGCACGCCGTCCGCGTCCACCAGGTGGGCGCCCTCGCCTCGTACCGCCTCCGAGACCAGGGGCTGCTGCCCCTCGGCGTCCGGGCCGAGGAAGAGGACCGTGGGGTGGAACTGGACGAATTCGAGGTCGCTCACCTCCGCGCCCGCGCGGAGGGCGAGCGCGACGCCGTCGCCCGTGGAGACGGACGGGTTCGTCGTCGCCGAGAAGACCTGGCCCATGCCGCCGGTGGCGAGGACGACGGCCGGGGCGTGCACCGCTCCGACCCCGTCGTGCTGGCCCTCGCCCATGACGTGCAGGGTGACGCCGGCGGTGCGGCCGTCGGCGTCCGTGAGGAGGTCCAGGACGAGGGCGTTCTCGATCGTGCGGATCCCCCGCGCGCGGGTGTCCGACGGCGTCGCGTCGTCGACCGCCTCGACCAGGGCCCGGGAGATCTCCGCACCGGTGGCGTCGCCGCCGGCGTGGGCGATGCGACGGCGGTGGTGGCCGCCCTCGCGGGTCAGTTCCAGGTCGCCCTCGGCGGACTCGTCGAACCGCGCGCCCGTCGCGATGAGGCGGCGTACGGCGTCGGGGCCCTCGGTGACCAGGGTGCGGACCGCCTCCTCGTCGCACAGGCCCGCCCCGGCGACCAGGGTGTCGTCAAGGTGCTGCTCGGGGGTGTCGCCCTCGCCCAGGGCCGCCGCGATGCCGCCCTGCGCCCAGCGGGTGGAGCCGTCGTCGAGGCGGGCCTTGGTGACCACGACCGTCCGCAGACCGGCCGCCTCGCAGCGCAGGGCGGTGGTGAGGCCGGCGACGCCGGAGCCGACGACGACCACGTCCGCGGCGATGGCCCAGCCGGGCGCGGGGGCGTGCAGTCGTATGCCTGTGCTGGTCACGAGGCGGCTCCGAGCGTTCCGAAGGTGAGGGGGACGTTGTCGATCAGCCGGGTCGCGCCGACCCGGGCGGCGACGGCGAGAACGGCCTCGCCGGTGTGGTCGTCGCCGATCTCGGTGAAGTCGGAGGGGTCGACCAGGGCGAGGTAGTCCAGCTCCAGCGGCGGATCGGCGCGGGCCGCGTCGTCCAGCACGAGGCGGGCGGCGGCCCGGACGGCCGTGGCACTGCCCGGGGCGGACGTGGCGACGGCGTGGGCGTCGGCCGCCGCGCGGGACTCGCCCAGGGCGCTGAGCGCCTCGGCACGCGCCTCGGTGGCGGGCACTTCGCGGGCCCTCGCACACAGCGCCTCCTGTGCGGCGTGCCGGTCCAGGCCGGCGAACAGCGCCTGGGAGAGCGCGAGGGCGGTGCGTCGCTCCCGGGTCGAGAGGTAGCGGTTGCGGCTGGACAGCGCCAGGCCGTCCTCCTCGCGCGCGGTGGGGACGCCGACGATCTCCATGCCGAAGTTCAGGTCGCGGACCATGCGGCGGATCAGGGCGAGCTGCTGGGCGTCCTTCTGACCGTAGAGGGCCAGGTCGGGGCGGGTGAGGTGGAGCAGCTTGGCGACGACGGTGAGCATGCCGTCGAAGTGGCCGGGGCGGGAGGCACCCTCCAGGCGATCGCCCATGGGGCCGGCCGTGACACGCACCTGGGGCTCGCCGCCCGGGTAGACCTCGTCGACCGAGGGGGCGAACACGGCGTCGGCGCCCGCCCGCCCGGCGATCTCCAGGTCGGCGTCCAGGGTGCGCGGGTAGCGGTCGAGGTCCTCGCCGGCGCCGAACTGCAGCGGGTTGACGAAGACGGTCACGACGACCTCGCCGTCCGGGCCCACCAGGTCGCGGGCCGTGCGGATCAGGGTGGCGTGGCCCGTGTGCAGGGCGCCCATGGTCATCACGACGGCCCGGCGGCCGTGCCGCACGCGCGCGTGCAGCTCGGCGGCGGTGCGCAGCAGGTCGGGCGGGGTGGTGGTCATCGGGCGTCTCCCTCGGGGCCGTCGGTGCCGCCGGTGCCGCCGGTGCCGTCAGGGTCGTCGGGGTCATCGGTGCTGTCCGTGCCGGTGGTGCCGGTGGCGCGGGTGGTGCCGGTGGCGCCTTCGGTCCCGCCCGTCGTGCCCGTCCCGTCGGCGAGCACACCGAGCAGGTCCTCGGCGAGTTCGGCTTTCAGCAGCCCGTGGTCCAGCGCCCGGTCGGCGGTCGCGCGGGCCATCGCCAGGTAGCCGGCGACGGCCTGCGGGGCGTACGCGCGCAGCTCCACGATGTGCGCGGCGACCGTGCCCGCGTCCCCGCGCGCGACGGGGCCGGTGAGGGCCGCGTCGCCGGAGCGCAGGGCGTTGTCCAGGGAGGCGCCCAGCAGCGGGCCCAGCATCCGGTCGGGGGCCTCGACACCCGCCGTGCGCAGCAGCTCCATGGACTGGGCGACCAGGGTGACCAGGTGGTTGGCGCCCAGGGCCAGCGCCGCGTGGTACAGCGGGCGCTTGTCCTCCGCGATCCACTCCGGCTCACCGCCCATCTCGATGACCAGGGCCTCGGCGGCCAGCCGCAGCTCCTCGGGCGCGGTGACGCCGAAGGAGCAGCCGGCCAGGCGCTGGACGTCCACGGGGGTGCCGGTGAAGGTCATCGCCGGGTGCAGGGCCAGCGGCAGGGCGCCGGCCCGCAACGCCGGGTCCAGGACCCTCGCGCCGTACCGCCCGGAGGTGTGCACGAGCAGCTGGCCCGGCCGCACCGAACCGGTCTCGGCGAGTCCCGTCACCAGGCCGGGCAGGGCGTCGTCGGGGACCGTCAGCAGGACCAGCTCGGCGCGTCGGAGGACCTCGGCGGGCGACACGAGCGGCACGTCCGGGAGCAGCTCCGCGGCACGCCGTCTGGAGGCGTCGGAGACCCCGGAGACGGCCACCGGGCGGTGCCCGGCGAGTTGGAGTGACGCGGCCAGCGCGGGGCCCACGCGTCCGGCGCCGACGACGCCTACGGTGAGCCGCGCGGGGCGGTCCTTGGGATCTGGCTGTGGGGTTGTGTTCACGCGACGGCGGCCTTCCCGTTCCAGTCCGCTCGGGGTACCGGACGATTTCTCGTCATGTTAACGCGATTGGTCCGGGGCACGTCCGGTTGTCCACAGGCTGTGGGTCTCCGCGCGGCGGCGAGGCACACACCCGCACGCGCGTGGCGCACGGTGCGGGAAGACCGGAGAACCCAGGTGCCCGCTCCGGCAGCCACAGGGCATCATCCAGGCATGAGCGATACGGCGGAAAAGACGGACCAGCCGAATCAGGGGGACCAGGCGGACCAGGCGGCTCCGCCGGAGGAGCGGAGCCGGCGGCTTGGGGAACGGCGCGTGGCCGCCCACCGCGACGCCCGGCGCGTGCTCGCCGGGCCGGGGTTCAGCACGACGCTGCGCGAGCGGCTCGCCCTGCTGGACGGGGCCGCCGAGCTGTACGACCTCGACGAACCGTCCGACATGTACGGCAACGGCGTGGTGGAGGCCCTGGAGGAGAAGGTCGCCGCCCTGCTCGGCACCGAGGCCGCCGCCTTCTTCCCGACCGGCACCATGGCCCAGCAGGTGGCGCTGCGCTGCTGGGCGGGCCGCACCGGCAGCCCGGTCGTCGCACTGCACGGGCTCAGCCATCCGGAGATGCACGAGCGCAACGCCTTCAGCCTGGTCAGCGGGTTGCGCCCGGTACGGGTGACCAGCGAGCCCCGGCTGCCGACCGCCGAGGAGGTGCGCGACTTCGAGGAGCCGTTCGGGGCGCTGATGCTGGAGCTGCCGCTCAGGGAGGCCGGTTACGTACTGCCCACCTGGGAGGAGCTCACCGAGGTCGTCGAGGCCGCCCGGCAGCGCGACGCGGTGGTCCACTTCGACGGGGCACGCCTGTGGGAGACCACCGTCCACTTCGGCCGTCCCCTGGCCGGGATCGCGGGCCTCGCGGACAGCGTGTACGTCTCGTTCTACAAGTCCCTCAAGGGGTACGGAGGCGCCGCCCTGGCCGGCCCCCGGACGCTGATCGAGGAGGCGAAGGCCTGGCGGCACCGGTACGGCGGCGCGGTGTTCCAGCAGTTCCCGACGGTGCTCTCGGCACTGGCCGGCCTGGAGCGCGAGCTGCCCCGGCTGCCGGAGTACGTGACCCACGCGCGCGTGGTGGCCGCCGCCATGCGGGAGGGCTTCGCGGCGGCCGGACTGCCATGGGCACGGGTACACCCCGAGGTGCCGCACACCCACGAGTTCCAGGTCTGGCTGCCGTACGACGCCGATGTCGTCGGCGAGGCCGCCGTCCGGCAGGGCGAGGAGACGGGGACCCTGCTCTTCTCGCGGGGGTGGGACGCGCCGGGCCCCGGGCTCGCCGTCACCGAGGTCGGGGTGGACGAGGCGGGCCTTCGGCTGACGGCGGACGAAGTGAAGACGGCGGTCGCCGACTTCGTCGCCAGGCTGGAGGACTGACCGGCCGCGCGGTCGGCCCTCCCGCCCTCCGGCCGGCCCACCGGCCGACCGGCCGACCGGCTCGCTGGCTGGCTGCTGGTCGGCCGGTCAGCCGAGGGCCCGCGGCCGCAGGAACCGCGACCGGTGCATGACCCGGCGTACCCGGCCGTGCGCCGGGCGGCCGGCGAGTACGGCCCGGAACCGGCGCCGCTCGTGCCAGGCCATCCCGTCGCGTCGATTGACGGCGGGCGTCAATCGGCGGCGGCGTTGTCAGTGGCGGGGTGCACCATGAGGTCATGAGCGTGCGCATCGACACCACGGGGCTGCGGCCGGAGCGGGTCACCGTCGTGCCCTCGCCCCTGGCCGAGCTGGGCATGGCGCTGCACGCCCTGTCCGAGCCGGGGCACCACCCGGGGCTGCAGGGCTGGGCGACGGGCGTGACCGCACGGCTCGACTCGCATCTGGCCGACCGGATGTGCGAGGCCGACTTCCTGTGGCGGACCACGTTCTCGGACCTGTTCATGCCGTTCGCCGGTGTCCCGGGCCGCAGCACACTGCCCGGCGCCACCCTCGCCGAGGACCTGGACCTGCTCGACAAGCTGTCCGACGAACAGTTCGTGGACGCGGCGCTGGAGTTCACCTGCGCCCTGCCGTACAGCACCGGCGGAGCCTCCGCGCTCGCGGACGCCGAGGTGCGTCGCCGCGCGCTGGACCTGGCCGCCGCGCGCGGTCCGCAGCAGCTGCGCTTCAGTGAGCGGCTGCTGGCGGATCCGCCGCGGATCCGGAGCTGGCTGCGGCAGTTCGCGCAGGACTGCGAGGAGGCGTTCTTCGCGGAGGCCTGGTCACGGCTGCGCCACCAGCTCGCGGCGGACGCCCGGCACAAGACGGACCTGCTGCACCGCAAGGGCCTCGCCGAGGCGCTGGCCGCCGTGTCACCGGCGGTGTCGCTGGACGAGAGCGCCTCGCTGATCACGGTCGACAAGCTGGGCGACGGCCGTTCGGCGACGGCGGACGGCGGCCTTCTGCTGGTGCCGACGAGCCTGGGCTGGCCGCACCTGATGGTCCTGCACCGGCACGGCTGGCAGCCGGTGCTGCACTACCCGGTCGCCTCCCCCGAGCTGGCCTCGCCGCCGTCCGTCGAGCAGCTCACCCTGCGGATGACCGCGCTGTCCCACCCGGTCCGGATGCGGATCTGCCGCCATCTGGCCCGCAGCGCGTACACCACGAGCGAGCTGGCGCAGGCGCACGGCATGACGGCCCCGGAGATATCCCGGCACCTGGGGGTGCTCAAGAAGGCGGGCCTGATCACCACCCGCCGCCGGGGGCGGTACGTCCTGCACCAGCTGGACGTGACGGTGGTGGCCCGGCTGGGCAGCGACTTCCTGGAGGGGATACTGCGCTGAACCGGCCGCGGACCGGCCACCGGCCCACCATGGGAGCGCCCTCAGTCGAACCGCACGTGGCGCAGCCCCACGCCCGCCTGCCGCAGCCGTGTCCGCAGCGTGCCCTCGTTGTTGGGCTCGAGGGTGAGTCCCGCGAGCACGGCGATCCGGTCCGCGGTCTTCGCGACCGTCGCGTGGTCCGTCCACAGGTGCTCGGCGAACTCCGGTTCGCCGAGCCGCTCCAGGCAGTGGTCGAGCTGCCCCACCGCCCAGCTCTCGCGGCGCAGTCCGGCGTCCTTCCCGGCGACGTACCGCAGGACGGGCCCGAAGCCGCGCACGTGCAGCCGCCGCAGAACGGTCTCGCGTTCGGCGAGGAGGGCGAAGTGGCGGACGTCGTGGCCCAGTTCGCGGAGCCGGCCGACGGTCTCGGCGAAGTGCCCGGGGTCGGTGACCGTCATGGGCGCGACCACCACGCCGTCGTGCTGGGCGAGGGCGAGGTCGAGGACCTCCACCACGCCCTGCCGCCAGGCCGCCAGGTCCCGGAAGTCGCCCCGCAGCTCGGGCGGCAGCACGCGGTGCAGGCCGAAACCGGCGTGCTCGGGGTCGCCGACGACACTGCCGGGGAGCCTGCGGTGTATCTCGTACGCGGTCTGTGTCTTGCCGCCCCCGAAGGGGCCGTTGATCCACAGGAGCATGCGGGCGACCCTACCGACGCGGCACCCGTCGCGGGACCCATGCGGGAGACCCGACGAGGCACCCGAGATCGGGCCGCCCTGCCCGATCTGTCAGCCCTGTCAGCCCTGTCCGCCGCCGGCCCGCACCAGCCCGGTCTCGTAGGCCAGGACCACCACCTGCACCCGGTCCCGCAGCCCGAGCTTGGTCAGGATGCGGCCCACGTGCGTCTTCACGGTCGCCTCGGAGAGCACGAGCCGAGCCGCGATCTCCCCGTTGGACAGGCCCTGCGCGACCAGCACCATCACCTCGCGCTCGCGCTCGGTGAGCCGCTGGAGCTCCTTGTGCCGGGGCTCCTGGTTGGTGGCCGGCAGCATCGGCGCGAACCGGTCCAGGAGCCGGCGGGTGGTCGAGGGGGCGACCACCGCGTCACCGCTGTGCACGGAGCGGATCGCGGCGAGCAGCTCGCCGGGCGGCACGTCCTTGAGCATGAAGCCGGAGGCACCCGCCTTCAGCGCCGAGAAAGCGTACTCGTCGAGGTCGAAGGTGGTCAGGATCAGCACCTTCGGCGCGTTCGGGTCGACGCAGATCCGGCCGGTGGTCTCGACACCGTCGAGCTTGGGCATGCGGACGTCCATCAGGACGACGTCCACGGCGGTCGAGCGCAGTACCTGGAGCGCCTCGACGCCGTCGCCCGCCTCCGCGACGACCTCCATGTCCGGCTGGGCCGCGAGCACCATCCGGAACCCGGTGCGCAGCAGCGCCTGGTCGTCGACGAGCATTACGCGGATCGCCATCGGGCCTCTTCCTTACAGGTGTCAACGCGGTACGTGCGTAGGGCACGGGTGTCAGTGTGCGGGCTTCAGCGGCAGCAGCACGCTGATGCGGAATCCTCCGCCCTGCCGCGGCCCCGCGTCCAGGGTGCCGCCGACCATGCCGACCCGCTCGCGCATACCGATCAGGCCGTGGCCCTGGCCGTCGAAGCCGCCCTCCTCGTACAGCTCGTGCGGGGCGCCCTTGCCGTCGTCCTCGACGAGCAGCCCGAGTCCGTCGTCGAAGTAGACCAGGCGCACGCTCGCGCCCGCGTTGGGGCCACCGTGCTTGCGCGTGTTGGTCAGCGCCTCCTGCACGATGCGGTACGCGGTGAGCTCGAGGCCGCTGGGCAGTTGACGCGGAGTGCCCTCGACCTTGAAGTCGACGGGCAGACCGGAGCCGCGGCACTCCTCGACGAGGTCCTCGATCTGCTGGACGTCGGGCTGCGGGACGTACTCGCCGGCCTCCTGGTGCTCTCCGGTGCGCAGCACGCCGAGCAGCCGGCGCATCTCCGCGAGCGCCTGGCGGCCGGTGGAGGAGATGGTCTCCAGGGCGTTCTTCGCCTGGTCGGGAGCGGCGTCCAGGACGTAGGCGGCGCCGTCGGCCTGCACCACCATCACGGAGACGTTGTGCGCGACGACGTCGTGCAGTTCGCGCGCGATCCGGGCCCGCTCGGCGGCGACCGCGACCTTGGCCTGCGCCTCGCGCTCCTTCTCCAGCCGGGCGGCCCGCTCCTCCAGCTGCGCGAAGTAGGCGCGGCGGGTGCGGATGGAGTCGCCGAGCACCCAGGCGAGGGCGAAGGGCACCGCCTGGAAGACCGTTATGGCGATGTTGTTCGCTATCCCGGTGCCTTCCATGGGCCAGCGCAGGCAGGCGACGGGCGCGGCGCACAGCCCCATGGCCAGCGCGGTCCGGGAGGCCCAGCGGGCGCCGGTGGCGGCCACGGTGTAGACGATCACCAGGAGGGCGAAGTCGGCCGGCATGGTCGGCACGTCCAGCACCAGCTGTCCCAGGCCCAGTGCGCCGGCCAGCAGCAGCATCTTCTCCGGCATCAGCCGGCGCAGCGCGATCACCACGCACAGCAGCAGGACGAAGGGAACGATCAGCGCCGTCGTGTCCGTCCCCCGGGCCTCCTGCTGCGGGGCCACGGACATGACGGAGATTCCGAGCAGGACAAGGGCCCAGAAACAGTCGACCCCGGTCGGGTGTCTGCGGAGGAAATCGTAGAGGCGCTGCACGTAACCCAGCGTAGGGAAGGGGGATAGGTGCAGGGGTCAACCGGAGGGCCGATCCGTATCGCCCGCGCATACTCCGCAAGGTGGAGGCTTGGTTCTCCTGTGCCCCTAGCCTGGGCCTGTGACACGAGGGACAGCAGGGACCAGAGGGGCTTCAGAGGCGAGCGGGGTCTGGCGGGGCTGGAGGGAAGCCTGCCAGGAAGCTCTCTACGGACCGGCCGGGTTCTATCGCGGCTCCGGTGCGGGGCCGGCCGCACACTTTCGCACGTCAGTGCACGCGTCGGCGCTGTTCGCCGGGGCCGTGGCGCGGCTGTTGTGCCGGGTCGACGAGGCGCTGGGGCGGCCCGCGGCACTGGACTTCGTCGACATGGCGGCCGGGCGGGGCGAACTGGCCGCCGGAGTGCTGGCCGCGCTGCCCGCCGACGTGGCCGCCCGCACGCGCGCGTACGCCGTCGAGGTCGCCGGCCGCCCGGAGGGACTGGACCACCGGATCGAGTGGCTCACCGAGCCGCCGCACGGGGTGACCGGGCTGCTGTTCGCCAACGAGTGGCTGGACAACGTGCCGCTGGAGGTGGCGGAGGTGGACGCCGCGGGCGTGGCACGGCGGGTGCTCGTCCGGGACGACGGGACCGAGCGGCTCGGGGAGCCGGTGGACGGAGCGGAGGCCGAGTGGCTGGCGCGGTGGTGGCCGCTGCCCGGCGAGGAGGGGCTGCGGGCCGAGATCGGGCTCCCCCGGGACACCGCGTGGGCGTCCGCCGTGGCGGCCCTGGACAGGGGTCTCGCCGTGGCCGCCGACTACGCGCACACCGTGGACGCCCGCCCGCCGTTCGGCACGCTCACCGGCTTCCGGGAGGGGCGGGAGACGCCCCCGGTGCCGGACGGGTCGTGCGACCTCACCGCGCATGTCGCGCTGGACGCGTGCGCGGCGGCCCACAGCGCGAGGTGCGCTCCGGAGCGCACGCCCCCGGGTGCGCTTATGCGCCCCCAGCGGGAGGCTCTGCGCGCCCTCGGTGTCACAGGCGCACGCCCCCCGCTCGCGCTGGCCGCCACCGACCCGGCGGCGTACGTACGCGCGCTGGCGGGCGCCTCGGAGGCCGCCGAGCTGATCGCGCCGGGCGGGCTCGGCGGGCTGGGCGACTTCGTGTGGCTGCTCCAGCCGGTGGGGACCGTCGACGCCGCCGCGCTACTTGTCGATGTCCCCGACCACGAAGAACAGTGACCCCAGGATCGCCACCATGTCCGCGACCAGCGTCCCGGGCAGCAGCTCCGCCAGCGCCTGGATGTTGTTGTACGACGCCGAGCGCAGCTTCAGCCGGTACGGGGTCTTCTCGCCCTTGCTGACCAGGTAGTAGCCGTTGATGCCGAGCGGGTTCTCGGTCCACGCGTACGTGTGGCCCTCGGGTGCCTTCAGCACCTTCGGGAGCCGCTGGTTGATCGGTCCGGGCGGCAGCTCGGCCAGACGGTCCAGACAGGCGTCGGCGAGGTCGAGGGCGTTGTGCGTCTGCTCCAGGAGGCACTCGAAGCGGGCGAGGCAGTCGCCGTCGGTGCGGGTGACGACCTTCAGGGTGTCCTGGAGTTCGCCGTAGGCGAGGTACGGCTCGTCGCGGCGCAGGTCGAAGTCGACGCCAGAGGCACGGGCGATCGGACCGCTGACCCCGTAGGCGTGCACGGCCTCGGGGCTCAGGGCGCCCACCCCGCGCGTGCGCCCGCGGAAGATCTCGTTGCCGAGCACCAGGTCGTCGAAGACGTCCATGCGCGAGCGCACGGCGGCGACGGCACCGCGCGCGCGGGTGGCCCAGCCGGCCGGCACGTCCTCCTTGAGGCCGCCGACGCGGTTGAACATGTAGTGCATACGTCCGCCGGAGACCTCCTCCATGACGTTCTGGAGGACCTCCCGTTCCCGGAAGGCGTAGAAGACCGGGGTGATGCCGCCCAGCTCCAGCGGGTACGACCCCAGGAACATCAAATGGTTCAGCACCCGGTTCAGCTCCGCGAGCAGCGTCCGCGTCCACACCGCGCGCGTGGGGACCTCCATGCCGAGCATCCGCTCCACGGCGAGGACCACACCCAGCTCGTTGGAGAACGCCGACAGCCAGTCGTGGCGGTTGGCGAGCACGATGATCTGACGGTAGTCCCGGGCCTCGAACAGCTTCTCCGCGCCGCGGTGCATGTAGCCGATCACGGGCTCCGCGCTCACGATGCGCTCGCCGTCCAGGACGATCCGCAGCCGCAGTACGCCGTGCGTGGACGGATGCTGGGGCCCGATGTTGAGCACCATGTCGGTGCTCTCCGCGGCGCCGCCGATGCCGACCGTGGTCTCCGTCGTAGGAGTCATGTACACAGTCTCCCCTACGTACGCTGGCCTCATGGAGACGGGGAGCCCTGACGACACGGGCACGGCGGGCGCGGCGGAGGCGGCTCAGCCGTCGCGGGACGAACCGGTGTGGACGGGGCTGCCGCCCGGTCTGCTGCGGATGCGACGGTTGTTGCTGGTGGTGTGGGTGGGCCTGCTCACGCTCGCCGCGGGCGTGCTGCCGGGGCTGTTCCTGGGGCCCTTCTGGGCCGCCCTGGCGCTGTTGCCGCTGGCCCTCATGGCGTGGGGCTGGGGGATGCTGGAGCGCAACTGGCGCTCCTGGCGGTACGCCGAGCGCGCCGACGACCTGCTGATCAGCCGGGGCGTGCTGTGGCGGGAGGCGACCGTCGTCCCGTACGGACGGATGCAACTGGTCGAGGTGACCTCCGGGCCGGTCGAGCGCCACTTCGGCCTGGCCAGCGTGCAGCTGCACACGGCCGCCGCCGCGACCGACGCGACCATCCCGGGCCTCGACCCGTCCGAGGCGGAACGTCTCCGCGACCGGCTCACCGAGCTGGGCGAGGCCCGATCGGCGGGGCTGTGACGACGCCCGGGGCGGAGAACGGGCCGCCGCCGGAACACGGCCCTCAGCGGGCCGTTGAGGGCGCGACCGGAGCCGGGGACTACGTGCCCGTGGCCGAGGCCGAGGACGGTGTGGCTGGGACGGGTGGCGGCGTGGCTGGCACGGGGAGCGGCGCCGCCCGGCCCGGAGACGGCGCTACCCGGCCCGGAGACGGCGCCGCCCGGCCCGGGCCCGGTGTCGTCGAGCGGCGACTGCACCCCGTAACGCCGTTGCGGCGTGCCTGGGCCCCGGTCGCCGTGCTGGTCGGTTGGGCCGTGCACGACCCCGACCAGGCGCAGCGCCAGCTGTCGCGGCTGACCACGACCACGCTGCTGGTCGGGCTCGCCGTACTGATCCCGGCCGCCGCCCTGTACGGCTTCCTGACCTGGTGGTTCACGCACTTCGCGGTGACCGACACGGAACTGCGCATCCGTACCGGACTGCTGTTCCGGCGCACCGCGCACATCCGGCTCGAACGGATCCAGGCCGTCGACGTCACCCAGCCGCTGCTCGCCCGCGTCGCGGGGGTCGCCAAGCTCAAACTCGACGTCATAGGAACCGGGAAGAAGGACGAGCTGGCCTTCCTGGGCGCGGACGAGGCACGTGCGCTGCGGGCCGAGCTGCTCGCGCGCGCGGCCGGCCTCGCGCCCGAGACGGCGGCCGAGGTCGGCGAGGCACCCTCCCGGCAGCTGCTGCGCGTGCCGCCCGGCGTACTCGCCGTCTCGCTGCTGCTGACCGGCGCGACCTGGGGCACGCTGATCGCCGCCGTCGTCGTACCGACGCTGCTGTGGCTGGCCACCCACAACCTGTGGACGGTGCTGGCGACCGCGCTGCCCCTGCTGGGCGCCGCGGGCGCGAGCGGCGCGGGCCGGTTCGTCGGGGAGTACGACTGGACGGTGGCCGAGTCCCCGGACGGGCTGCGCCTCGACCACGGGCTGCTGGACCGCGCGCACGAGACGGTGCCGCCGGGCCGGGTGCAGACGGTGCGGATCGTGGAGCCGCTGCTGTGGCGGCGATGGGGGTCCCCCCGCTCGAGCGGAGCCGAGAGTGGGGGAGGCTGGGTGCGGGTGGAGCTGGACGTGGCGGGGTCGTCGAACTCCGTGCTGCTGCCGGTCGCCCCGCGTGAGATCGCCGAGTCGGTCGTCGCGCGCGTGCTGCCCGGAGTGACGGTGCCGACGGCCGCGGCGCTGTCCCGCCCGCCACGACGGGCCGCGCGCTGCCGGCCGCTGTGGTGGCGCGGCTACGGTCTCGCCGTCACCGACACGGTCTTCGCCGCCCGGTACGGGCTGCTCCGCCGCAACCTGGCGCTGGTGCCGCACGCCAAGGTGCAGAGCGTCCGCCGCACGCAGGGCCCTTGGCAGCGGGCGCTGCGGCTGGCCGACGTACGGGTGGACACGGGGGCGAACAAGACCGTGACCGCGCGGCTGCGCGACGCCGACGAGGCGGCCGAGCTGCTCCGGGCGCAGGCGGAACGGTCCCGGACCGGACGGCGCGACGCACTGCCGGACCGGTGGATGGCCTGAGGCCCTGCCGGCCGCCGACGCCTGCCGCCACGTAGCGGCAGGCGTCAGGACACCGCGCTGCGCAGGCCCTGCACGTCGATCTGCTCCGTCTCGTCGTGGGCCGTCAGGTCGATCACCTGGCCCACTTTCCGGGGCTCCTCGCCGGCCGGCTCGAAGGCGGCCTCCGCCTCGGCCTTGTGCACCGCGAGGGCCTCCTGGCCGACCACGTCGGCGAGGTCCTCGTTCTGCACGGCCTCCAGGGCGTCGGGCGAAGACGTCCCGTCCTCCGCGTTCTTCGTGCCGAAGAAGTCGAAGGCGCCCTCGACCACCGGACGCCGCGCCGAAGCCGTCGGTACGACGGCCACCGCGGTCGGCACCGTGAAGTGGCCGGTGGCCTGCCGGGTGGGCTGGTCGGGGCGGCCGGACTGTTCGGACTGGCTGGACTGTTCGGACTGGCTGGACTGTTCGGACTGGTCCGGCTGCGAGGGCCGCTCGCCGGACTGCTCGGTCCGGTCGGTGCCGTCGCTCCGATCAGTCCCGCCCGACTGCTCGGACTGGGTCGTCGGAGAGGCGGCGGCGGTGCGCTCGTGTCCATCGGCCGCCTCGGGCTGCCCCTGCTCCTGTCCCTGCGCCTCGTCCTCCCGCGCGGCCTCGGGCGCCCCAGCGCTTTCACCGCCGCCGTCGCCACCACCGTCGCCGTCGCCGCCGTCTCCGTCGCCGCCCCCGTCGGAGTCGCCGGAATTGTCGGATCCGTCCGAGTCGCCGGAGTTGTCGGGACCGTCCGAGTCACTGCCGTCCGGGCCGGCGGGCGCGCCCTCGTCGAACCGCGCCAGTGCCGCGTTCGCCCGCAGGAACAGCCGGGAGCCCGCGGGAGAGAAGACGGCGGGAGCCGCCTCGGCACTCTCCGCGCTCTCAGTGGTCCCCTCGGCAGTGGCCGAAGGGCCCTCCGCCCGGGTCTCCTCCGCCGGTGCCGGTCGCGCCGCCGGCAGCGCGGGCGCCTGCGGCACGGCCTCGATCTCCAGCAGGCGGCGGCCCTCCAGCGCGCTGGCACGCTCGGTCTCCGCCGTGGCGTAGCGCCGCAACAGGGCGGCGTGCTCGTTGCGCAGTCCCGCCAGCTCCGTGCGCTTCGCCCGCAGCCGGTGCTCCAGCTTCACGCGCAGCTCGCGCGACTCCTCGAGGTCGGACTCCAGTTCGGCGACCCGCTCCTCGTAACGCCACTCGTCGCTCGCACGCGCGCGCGTGAGGTCGGCGACGCGCCTGCCGGCCTGCGTGTCCCAGTGACGCATGACGACCGCGCCGACGACGGCCGTCAACGCGGCGGCGGCAGCCAGGGAGCGCAGGATCATCGCTTCGCTGAACACCCAGGGGCCGAGGGCGCAGACGACGGAGACGCCTGCGATCGCCGACGGAGGAAGCAGCCTGTGCAGGGGCGGGGAATGGCGGTGACGTCCACGTGGCATGGCCAGAAACTTACCGCGCGTAGGCGAATCTTGGCGCCCCGCCCCGCGAAAACACATCCGTCTCCGATGTGTTCACACGGCATCAGGAATCCACATACCCGTCGTCACGGGAATTACTTCAAGATCATTTCGGCGGTCACCCGCCTTCCCTCGCCGATCCGTTCGCCGATCCACCCGCCGGACCGCCTTCCGAACCGCCTGCGCGGCCATCCGCCCGGCCATCCGCCCGGCCTCCCGCCTGGCCGCCCCTCGCACCTTCGAGCCGTTCACCCAGCCACCGCAACGTCGCGGGAATCTCGCGGCGCCAGGTATTGAAGTTGTGCCCGCCGCTTTCCAGGATGATCGACGAGATGCGCGTCGGCTTCCTGTCCTTCACACGCTCAATGAACTTCAACGTGTCCTTGTAGTTCGTCTCACCGGACTTGCTGCTGGTGACGAGCAACGAAGTGTCGGGCGCGGGCATGTTCTCGAGATACCACCACAGGTCGGCCCTGTTCTTCCGTTCCTCGTCGCCCTGGAAGAGGTCGCCCGTGGTGGGGTCGCTGGGCGCGTCGTAGTACGCGGAGAGGCCGGCTCCGGCGGCGTACACGTCGGGGTGGTGCAGGGCGAGCTTCAGGGCGCAGTAACCGCCGGTCGAGTTGCCGACGATGCCCCAGCTTCCCGGCCCCCGGTGCACGCGGTAATGAGCGCTCACGGCCTGCGGGAGGTCCTTCGCGAAGAACGTCTCCGTCTGCGGGCCGCCCGGCACGTCCACGCACTCCGTGTCGCGCGGCGGCGCCACCGTGGGCCTCAGCATCACCAGGATCATCGGCCGCATCCGGCCGGCCCTGGCCAGGTCGAGCGCCGTGCGCGGATAGCGGAGCTTGTCCACCAGCGCCTCGGCCGTCCCCGGGTAACCGGTCAGGACGACGGCCGCGGGGAACGTACGGCCGCGGTGCCGCTCCTGGAAGTACTCCGGCGGCAGGTAGACGTACGCGGGCGTCGCGATGCGCGTCGTACGGCCGACGATCCGTATCTCCTGGACCCGGCCGGTGGCCTCCGGTCGCGTCCCGCCCGCCTGGGTGACCCGCCGGTCGCCGACGACCCGGAGGACGCCGTCGGCGTCGTCGGCCGGGTCGTCGGCCGAGTGGTCGACGACCACGCCCTGGCCGTTCTCCCGGCCGAACAGGTCGGCCCAGCTGCCGTAGAACCCGAAGGACTGGTTGGCGACCAGTCCCACCGCGGCGAAGACCGCCAACTGGGTGGCGAACAGCAGGCCCACCCGTCCGAGGACGGCCCGCCAGGTCCGCCGGGCCAGCCGTGGCCACAGCCACACCGTGCCGGCGAACAGCAGCACACCGGACAGGACCGCCAGTGCCAGCACCTTGTCACTCGTGAGACCCATGCGTCGCTACCTGCCTGCGCTTTCCACGCGTCCGTTCGGGCCATCCGCCCGGACCACCCCTTCGCGCCCCCGCGGGCTTTCCGATCGAGGGAGTGAACCTCTCCCGCCAACACACCGTCCTAGAGGGCGCAATGTCGCCGGATGCCCGAAACGGGCCCGGATCCACGGTCTCTCGCAGAACTACGGGTGCGATGTCTGTCAGGACAGATGAGGAAATGTCGGGTCGGGTTCCGGCGAAGCCCACCAGCGGACGTCGAGTACCACGCGGCCCTCGTCCGGAGGCCGTACCCCTCCTCGTCGGCCGCGCCTGCGCGCTCGTCGGCCTGCTGGACATCGCCGCCGGCGTCTTCCCCCGGTTCCGGCACAGCCGTATGCACGCCCTCGCCGAGGTACTGCCCGGCGCGTTCGGCCCGTTCGCCGCGGCGCTCTCGCTCAGCGCCGGGGTGCTGTTGCTGCTGCTCGCCCACGGGCTGAAGCGCCGCAAGCGGCGGGCGTGGCGGGCGGCGGTGGCGCTGCTGCCGTTGGGTGCCGTCGCGCAGTTCACCTACCGGCACTCGCTCGCCGGGGTGCTGATCTCGCTCGCGCTGCTCCTGCCCCTGCTGCGGCACCGGGACCAGTTCGCGGCCCTGCCCGACCCGCGCAGCCGGTGGCGTGCGCTCGCCAACGTCGTACTGATGGGCGCCGGTTCCCTCGCCCTCGGGCTGGTCGTCGTCAACGCCCACCCACGCCACATGGTCGGCGAGCCGAGCCTGGCCGACCGCCTCACCCATGTCCTGTACGGCCTGTTCGGAGTCGAGGGCCCGGTCGACTACCGGGGCACCACCTCCTGGACGGTGGCCTTCTCCCTCGGCGCCCTCGGCCTGCTCACCGCCGTCACCACCATCTACCTGGCCTTCCGCCCCGAACATCCCGCCGCGCGTCTCACCGAGGACGACGAGGCCCGGCTGCGCGCCCTGCTGGCCAAGCAGGGCGGCCGGGACTCCCTCGGGCACTTCGCGCTGCGCCGCGACAAGGCCGTCGTCTTCTCCCCCAGCGGCAAGGCCGCGGTCACCTACCGCGTCGTCTCCGGCGTCATGCTCGCCAGCGGCGACCCGATCGGCGACGTCGAGGCCTGGCCGGGCGCCATCGAACGCTTCATGGACGAGGCCCGCGCCCACTCCTGGACGCCCGCCGTCATGGGCTGCTCGGAGACCGGTGGCGAGGTGTGGACCCGCGAGACCGGGCTCGACGCCCTCGAACTGGGCGACGAGGCGGTGGTGGACGTCGCGGATTTCTCCCTGGCCGGCCGCTCGATGCGCAATGTGCGTCAGATGGTCAAGCGCATCGAGCGCGCCGGTTACGAGACCCGGGTACGGCGCGTGGCTGACCTCTCCGGCGCCGAACTGGACCGCGTCCGCCGCGCCGCCGACGCCTGGCGCGGCACGGACACCGAGCGCGGCTTCTCCATGGCGCTGGGCCGCATCGGTGATCCCGCCGACGGGGACTGCCTGATCGCCACCGCGCACCGGGCGGACGAGCGACCGGGTGAGTACGGCGATCTGAAGGCGATCCTGCACTTCGTCCCGTGGGGCACCGACGGCGTGTCCCTGGACCTGATGCGCCGCGACCGCTCGGCCGACCCCGGCATGAACGAGCTGCTGATCGTGGCCGCGCTCCAGGCCGCGCCGAAGCTGGGCATCGCGCGCGTCTCGCTGAACTTCGCCATGTTCCGCGCGGCGCTCGCGCGCGGCGAGAAGATCGGCGCGGGCCCGGTGCTGCGGGCCTGGCGCGGACTGCTGGTGTTCCTCTCCCGGTGGTTCCAGATCGAGTCCCTGTACAAGTTCAACGCCAAGTTCCGCCCCCGCTGGGAACCGCGCTTCGTCGTCTACCGAGCCTCCGCCGACCTGCCCCGCATCGGTTTCGCCGCCATGCAGGCCGAGGGCTTCGTCACCCTCGCGCTGCCGCTGCCGCGGTTCCTGCGACGCCGGGCGCCCGTACGCCGGCCCTGCGCGCACCGGGTGGCCGAGCGGGGGGTGCGGGCGGCGTGACCGCGGCGCCGCGCGGCCACGGCGTCGACGAGCTCTCCGCGTGGGTGGCAGCGGGGACGGGTGCCGCGGCCCGGCGGCGGCGCGGACGCCCCCAGGCCGCCGCGGGCACCCCGCCCCCTGGGCCTAGGCTGAACACATGAGCAAGCAGACCGGCCGCCGCCACCTCGCGGGATTGACCGTATGGGACCGTTGCGCGGTCATGGGGGTCGTCAACGTCACCCCCGACTCCTTCTCCGACGGCGGCCGCTTCTTCGACACCACGGCCGCCATCAAGCACGGCCTCGACCTGGTCGCCCAGGGCGCCGACCTGGTGGACGTCGGTGGCGAGTCCACCCGTCCCGGCGCGACCCGCGTCGACGAGGACGAGGAGCTCAGGCGGGTGGTCCCGGTCGTGCGCGGTCTGGCCTCCGAAGGCGTCACCATCTCCGTCGACACGATGCGCGCCTCGGTCGCCGAGCAGGCCCTCGCGGCCGGCGCCGCCCTGGTCAACGACGTCAGCGGCGGCCTCGCCGACCCCCGGATGATCCCGGTCGTCGCCGACGCCGACGCCCCCTTCGTCGTCATGCACTGGCGCGGCCTCCTGGCGGGCGGCAACGTCAGGGGCACCTACGACGACGTCGTCGCCGAGGTCATGGACGAGCTCCACGCGCGCGTGGAGGCGGTTGTCGAGGGCGGCGTCGCGCCCGACCGCGTGGTCGTCGACCCCGGTCTCGGCTTCTCCAAGGACGCCGAGCACGACCTCGTCCTCCTGGCCCACCTCGACCGCCTGCTCGGCCTCGGCCACCCGCTGCTCGTCGCCGCCTCCCGCAAGCGGTTCCTCGGCCGGGTACTCGCCGGGCCGGGCGCCGCCCCGCCCCCCGCGCGCGAGCGCGACGCGGCCACCGCCGCCGTCTCCGCGCTCGCGGCGCACGCCGGCGCGTGGGCCGTACGCGTGCACGAGGTACGCGCCACGGCCGACGCCGTACGGGTCGCGCGCGCCGTCGAGGGAGCACGCACAACGGACCAGGGCACGGGCACCGGACAGGGCACGGGCACGGGCACGGGCACCAGCCAGGACACCGGCACCGGCACCGGCACGGAAGGCCCCCGGTGAACGCCCCCCACATCGACGTCGAACAGGTCGAGGCCGCCAACACCGCCTTCTACGAGGCACTGGAGCAGGGCGACTTCGAGACGGTGTCCGAGTTCTGGCTCACCCCGTCCGACCTGGGCGTCGACGAGTCGTACCACGACCCGGCGGACGCCGGCGTGGTCTCCTGCGTGCATCCCGGCTGGCCGGTGCTCACCGGCCGCGGCGAGGTCCTCCGCTCCTACGCGCTGATCATGGCGAACACCGACTACATCCAGTTCTTCCTCACCGACGTGCACGTCTCCGTGACCGGCGACACCGCCCTGGTGACCTGCACCGAGAACATCCTCAGCGGCGGCCCCGCCCCCGAGGGCGGCGACGAGCTGGGCCCCCTCGTCGGCCAGCTCGTGGTCGCCACCAACGCGTTCCGGCGCACGCCCTCCGGCTGGAAGCTGTGGTCGCACCACGCCTCCCCCGTGCTGGCCGAGACCGACGACGAGGACGGCGAGGACACCCCTCCCTGACCCCACAGGACCCTGAAGTGGTTGGAATCACGGACCGGCGGGTATGGGCGGCTACCAACCCGTGATCCACCAGGGCCGCCAGAGCGAACACAGGATGAATCCTCCTGGCGTACGCCCGCCCCCACACCCCCCGTGGCCCGGCGCTGTCGGTGCTCGCGGGTAGATTCGACTGAAGCCGGTGTACCGCCCGCACGCGGTACGGACCGGCCGAGACCGACGACTGCAGGAGTGATTCGCGTGGATCGTGTCGCGCTGCGCGGCCTGAAGGCCCGAGGGCATCACGGTGTGTTCCCCAAGGAACGCGAGGACGGCCAGACCTTCCTCGTGGACATCGTCCTGGGCCTGGACACCCGACCGGCCGCGGCCGACGACGACCTGGCGAAGACCGTGCACTACGGCATCGTGGCCGAGGAGGTCGTGGCCGTGGTCGAGGGCGAGCCCGTCAACCTGGTCGAGACGCTCGCCGAGCGCATCGCCCAGGTCTGTCTGAAACACGAAGGGGTCGAGGAGGTCGAGGTCTGCGTCCACAAGCCGGACGCGCCGATCACCGTCCCCTTCGACGACGTGACCGTCACCATCATCCGGAGCCGTGTATGAGCGCCCCCTTCACCAAAGGTCCGAGCGACCCGACCGTACAACCGGTGCCCGCCTCCGTCATCGAGCAGGTCGACGCGGCCGACACCACGCTGTCCAACCCCAAGCGCGCGGTGATCGCCCTCGGCGCCAACCTCGGCAACCGCCTGGAGACCCTCCAGGGCGCCATCGACGCCCTGGAGGACACCCCGGGCGTGCGCGTCAAAGGGGTCTCGCCGGTGTACGAGACGGAGCCGTGGGGCGTCGACCCCGACAGCCAGCCCTCGTACTTCAACGCGGTCGTGATCCTCAAGACCACCCTGCCCCCGTCCTCCCTGCTGGAGCGGGCGCACGCCGTCGAGGAGGCCTTCCACCGCGTCCGCGACGAGCGCTGGGGCCCGCGCACCCTCGACGTCGACATCGTCGCCTACGCCGAGGTCGTCTCCGACGACCCGCAGCTCACCCTCCCCCACCCGCGCGCCCACGAACGCGCCTTCGTGCTCGCCCCCTGGCACGACGTGGACCCCGGTGCCCAGCTGCCGGGACACGGTCCGGTGGCCGACCTCCTGGCCTCCGTCACCCGGGAGGGCATCGCGCCCCGCGCCGACCTGGAACTCCGGCTGCCCGAGTAGTCGTTAAGGTCGACAAGGTCAGGACGACCACGCAGGGGAACCGAAGGGACACCGGGACACCGTGGAAGAGTTGCGCATCAGGGTGCTGGCCGGCGTGTTCGTCGTCGCGGGGATCCTGTCCTGGGCGGGCGCCCGCCTGTGGAACTCGATCGGGAGCCTCCCCAGCGTCCCCCTGGCCGCCCCCGTCGTGCTCGCCCTGATCGCCGTGATCCTGCTGGCCACGGCGCTCTCGCTCCGCACCCGCCTGAAGGCCCAGCGGGAGCGCGTCCAGGGCGCCAAGGGCGTCGACCCGATGATGGCGGCCCGCGCGGTCGTCTTCGGCCAGGCCAGCGCGCTGGTGGCCGCCCTCGTCGCCGGGATGTACGGCGGCATGGGCGTCTTCCTCCTGGAGTACCTCGACGTCCCGGCCCGCCGCGACCAGGCGTTCTACGCCGGTTTCTCGGTCGTGGCGGGCATCGCCGTCATAGCGGCCGCGATCTTCCTGGAGCGCGTCTGCAAGCTCCCGGAGGACGACGACGAGGACACCCCGGGCGCTGCCCCAGCGGTCTGACCCGTCACCGCCGTCACCGCCCCGGCGCCCACCGCGCCACCGGACCAGGGCGACACCGGATCAGGGCGACACCGGACCAGGGCGACACCGGACCGGGACGACACCGGATCAGGGCTCCACCTGTCGGCAGGGCTCCACCCGTAGGCACAGTGACGCCCGCCGACACCGCGCCCCTCGGACTCCACCCGGCGTCAGCGCGCCATGATCAGGCTCATCGCCTCGTTGCGCGTGGCGACATCGCGCAGCTGGCCGCGCACCGCCGAGGTGATGGTCTTCGCGCCGGGCTTGCGGATGCCGCGCATCGACATGCACATGTGCTCGCACTCCACGACGACGATCACGCCGCGCGGCTCGAGGATCTCCATCAGGGAGTCCGCGACCTGCGTGGTGAGACGTTCCTGCACCTGCGGACGGCGGGCGTAGACGTCCACGAGCCGGGCCAGCTTGGACAGGCCGGTGATCTTGCCACTGGTGGACGGGATGTAGCCGACGTGCGCCACGCCGCGGAACGGCACCAGGTGGTGCTCACAGGTCGAGAACACCTCGATGTCCTTCACCAGGACCATCTCGTCGTGCCCGAGGTCGAACGTCGTCGTCAGCACATCCCCGGGCTCCTGCCACAGACCCGCGAATATCTCCTTGTACGCCCGCGCCACCCGCCCGGGCGTCTCCCTCAGACCCTCGCGGTCCGGGTCCTCGCCGACCGCGATGAGCAGCTCGCGTACGGCGTTCTCGGCCCGCTTCTCGTCGAACTCGCCGATCTGGCCCTCGCCGTCCAGCGTCACGGGGTCGGTCATCTGCTGCCTCGTTCCTGTCCTGTCCTGCGGTCGGCATACATTCCGGGCCTGGTGGGGCCGCCGGGAGTGGCTGGGTCAGCTCTCCGGGCGGTCCTCCGGGGCTCGTTCCGGAGCCGGGGCCGGAGCCGGCTCCGGCGTGGTGCTCTTGGCGGTGGAGATCGCCGCCGGCGCGCCGTTCGCTCCGTTCGTCAGGGCGAGCTCCTTCGGGGAGAGCACCGGCGGACGGGTCGAGGGCGTACGGCGGGAGGAGCCGGTCCAGGCGGGCCGGGCCGGACGCTTGACGATCTGGGCGAAGACCTCGGCGATCTCCTCCTTGCCGAGCGTCTCCTTCTCCAGCAGGGCGAGGACGAGGTTGTCGAGGACGTCGCGGTTCTCGACCAGGATCTCCCAGGCCTCGTTGTGCGCCGTCTCGATGAGCTTCTTGACCTCTTCGTCGACCAGCGCGGCGACCTCTTCCGAGTAGTCGCGCTGGTGAGCCATCTCGCGCCCGAGGAACGGCTCGCTGTTGTCGCCGCCGAACTTGATCGCACCGAGCCGCTCGGTCATGCCGTACTGAGTGACCATCGCGCGGGCCACGCTGGTGGCCTTCTCGATGTCGTTGGCGGCACCGGTCGTCGGGTCGTGGAAGACCAGTTCCTCGGCCGCGCGGCCGCCCAGCATGTAAGCGAGCTGGTCGAGCATCTCGTTGCGCGTGGTCGAGTACTTGTCCTCGTCCGGGAGCACCATCGTGTAACCGAGGGCCCGGCCTCTGGACAGGATCGTGATCTTGTGGACCGGGTCGGAGTTCGGTGAGGCCGCCGCGACCAGGGCGTGTCCGCCCTCGTGGTACGCGGTGATCTTCTTCTCCTTGTCCGACATGATCCGGGTCCGCTTCTGCGGGCCCGCGACCACACGGTCGATCGCCTCGTCCAGCATGTGGTTGTCGACCAGCTTCTGGTTGCTGCGGGCCGTCAGCAGGGCGGCCTCGTTCAGCACGTTGGCCAGGTCGGCACCGGTCATGCCGGGGGTGCGGCGGGCGACGGCCGACAGGTCGACGTCGGGTGCGACCGGCTTGCCCTTCTGGTGGACCTTGAGGATCTCCAGACGGCCCTGCATGTCCGGACGGTCGACGGCGATCTGCCGGTCGAAGCGGCCGGGGCGCAGCAGCGCCGGGTCGAGGATGTCCGGACGGTTCGTCGCGGCGATCAGGATCACGCCGCCCTTCACGTCGAAGCCGTCCATCTCGACGAGCAGCTGGTTCAGGGTCTGCTCGCGCTCGTCGTGGCCGCCGCCGAGGCCGGCGCCGCGATGGCGGCCGACCGCGTCGATCTCGTCGACGAAGACGATGGCCGGCGCGTTCGCCTTGGCCTGCTCGAACAGGTCACGGACCCGGGAGGCACCGACACCGACGAACATCTCGACGAAGTCGGAACCGGAGATCGAGTAGAACGGCACGCCCGCCTCGCCCGCGACGGCACGCGCGAGCAGGGTCTTGCCGGTGCCGGGCGGGCCGTACAGCAGCACACCCTTGGGGATCTTGGCGCCGACGGCCTGGAACTTGGCCGGCTCCTGCAGGAACTCCTTGATCTCGTGGAGCTCCTCGACGGCCTCGTCCGAACCGGCGACGTCCGAGAACGTCGTCTTCGGGGTGTCCTTGGTGATGAGCTTCGCCTTGGACTTGCCGAAGTTCATGACGCGGGAGCCGCCGCCCTGCATCTGGTTCATCAGGAACAGGAAGATGACCACGATGAGGACGAAGGGGAGCAGGGTGATCAGGAGCCCGACGAACGGGTTCTGCTTCGACGGCGACACCGTGTAGCCGTCGGGGATCTGCTTGTCCTGGTACTTGTTCTGCAGTGTGCTGGCGAGGGTCACGCCCTGGTCGCCGATGTAGCTCGCCTGGATCTTCGAGCTGCCCTTGACCTTCTCGCCGTCCTTGAGCTGAACCTTGATGTTCTGCTCGTCGCCGGTGGTCAGCTTGGCCGACTCGACCCTGTTGTCGTTGATCGCCTGGACGACCTGGCCGGTGTCCACCGTCTTGTAGCCGCCGGACGAGCCGACGACCTGCATCAACACGACCACGGCAAGGACGGCCAGCACGATCCACATGATTGGCCCACGGAAGTATCGCTTCACGTCCATCCACACGGAGCGGTGGCGCCCCGTCCCTCCTGCCATAGTGAGTTTGATAAGACAGTTCTTCTGACGGTACCCCAGCCCGGCGGCCCTCAGCCGCACGGGACGGCCGGCGTCCCGTCTGCATGCTCAACGGCGCGGGGGCCCCAGGGGTTCCCGGCCGCCCCCGAAACGCCGTGGAGCAGGCTACGAGGCCGTGTCAGCCGCCGTAGACGTGGGGCGCGAGCGTACCGACGAACGGCAGGTTGCGGTACTTCTCGGCGTAGTCGAGGCCGTAGCCGACGACGAACTCGTTGGGGATGTCGAAACCGACCCACTCCACGTCGATGGCGACCTTCGCGGCGTCGGGCTTGCGCAGCAGCGTGCACACCTTGAGGGAGGCGGGCTCGCGCGAGCCGAGGTTGGAGATCAGCCAGGACAGGGTCAGGCCGGAGTCGATGATGTCCTCGACGATCAGGACGTGCCTGCCCTTGATGTCGGTGTCGAGGTCCTTGAGGATCCGCACCACGCCGGAGGACTGGGTGCCCGCGCCGTACGAGGACACCGCCATCCAGTCCATCGTGACGGGGGTGGACAGCGTGCGCGCCAGGTCGGCCATGACCATCACGGCGCCCTTGAGGACGCCGACGATGAGCAGGTCCTTGCCCGCGTACTCCGCGTCGATCTTCGCGGCCAGCTCGGCCAGCTTCGCGTCGATCTCTTCCTTGGTGATGAGTACCTTCTCGAGGTCGGCACCCATGTCGTTCGCGTCCACCCGCATCACTTTCGGTCGTCCCACCGGCCACTCCGGAGTGCCCCGGCGATCCGTACGCGGATCGGTGGGTGGGTCCGGATTCAGCCTTGCCGAATCACCAGTCTGCCACCCTGCCGCTGAGCGACGACTCTGCCGGGGAGGTTGATGGCCCCCTGACCGCGCCAGCCGGTGATCAGCCGGTCGACTTCCTCGATGTGGCGGGCGAACAGCGCACCGGCCGGAGCGCCCGCGTCGATGGCGGCGCGGCGCAGGATCCGGCGGCGTACGGCGGGCGGGAGGGCGTAGAGCTTGGCGCACTCCAGTACGCCCGTGGCGTCGCGGACGCCGGCCTCGGCCTGGCGGGCCCAGGTGTCGAGGGCGTCGGCGTCGTCCCGGGAGAGTTGGGCCGTACGGGCGAGGGCCTCGACGACGCCCTTGCCGAGCGCCTTCTCCAGGGCGGGCAGACCCTCGTGGCGCAGCCGGGAACGCGTGTACGCCGGGTCGGCGTTGTGCGGATCGTCCCAGACGGGCAGGGACTGGACCATGCAGGCCTTGCGGGCGGTCTGCCGGTCGACCTGGAGGAAGGGGCGGCGGTAACGGCCGCCGGCCCCCGAGACCGCGGCCATGCCCGACAGGGAACGGATGCCGGAGCCGCGGGCGAGGCCCAGCAGGACGGTCTCGGCCTGGTCGTCACGGGTGTGGCCGAGCAGGACGGCGGCGGCGCCGTGGCGGGCGGCGGCGGCGTCCAGGGCGGCGTAGCGGGCGTCGCGGGCGGCGGCCTCGGGCCCTCCCCCGCGGCCGACGGTGACGGCGGTGGCCTCGACGGGGTCCAGGCCGAGCTCGCGCAGGCGCAGGACGACCTCTTCGGCGCGCAGGTCGGAGCCGTTCTGCAGGCCGTGGTCGACGGTGACGCCGCCGGCGCGGATGCCGAGCCGGGGAGCCTCGAAGGCGAGGGCGGAGGCGAGCGCCATGGAGTCCGCGCCGCCGGAGCAGGCCACGAGCACGAGCGGGGACGCCGGAAGCCCGGCAGCTCGGTCGGCGGCACGGTCGGGCGCGCGATCGGCGGCACGGTCGGGCGCGCGATCGGCGGCCGTCGCGGCGGGAACGCCGGCCGTGGTGTTCGGTTCGGTGAGGATGTCGTGGAGGACGCGGCGGACCGCCAGGCGTATCGCCGCGACCGCAGGATGGGGACCCATGTCCGGTGCCCTTCATGAAGTTGTCGGGGGGTGAGCCCGAGATTCGGTCACGCAGAGTACGTAGATGGTGACAGAAACGGGCCGTTCCCTGAGCATCGCACGCCTGCCGAGGCCTCACGGTCCCTCGGACGGGTGATTGGAGGGGCGTTCGACTGCCGTCGGCCGGATTCGTTTCACGCCCTGCCCGCGGAGCTCACGACTCCGGTTTGCGGTGCACCCGTGCGATCCAGTCCGCCGGTTTGGCGATCTCCGACTTGGTGGGGAGGGTGTTGGGCGAGGTCCAGACCCGGTTGAAGCCGTCCATGCCGCACTCGTCGACGACGGCCCGTACGAAGCGTTCGCCGTCCCGGTACTGGCGGAGCTTGGCGTCCAGGCCGAGCAGCTTGCGCAGTGCCAGGTCGAGGCGGGAAGCGCCCTTGGCGCGGCGCTGCTGGAACTTCTCGCGGATCTCCCCGACGCTCGGCACGATCGCCGGGCCGACCCCGTCCATCACGAAGTCGGCGTGGCCCTCCAGCAGGGACATCACGGCGGTGAGACGGCCGAGGACCTCCCGCTGGGCCGGCGTCTGCACCAGCTCGACCAGGGACCGGCCGCCGTCGTCCTCCTCCGCCTCGGGCCGGCCGCCGGCCAGCGTCTGGGCGGCCTCGCGGACTCGCTCCAGCACGGTCATGGGGTCGACGTCGGTCTCCGCGAGGAACGACTGGATCTCGCCCTCCAGGTGGTCGCGCAGCCAGGGCACCGCGGTGAACTGCGTGCGGTGCGTCTCCTCGTGCAGACACACCCACAGCCGGAAGTCGTGGGGGTCGACGTCGAGTTCGCGCTCCACGTGCACGATGTTCGGCGCGACCAGCAGCAGCCGGCCGCCGCCGTTCGCACCGGCGGGGAGTTCCCGGGTGGCCGGGGCGAAGGTCTCGTACTGGCCGAGGACGCGGGAGGACATGAACGACAGCAGCATGCCCAGCTCCACGCCGGTGACCTTGCCGCCGACGGCGCCGAGGACCGCGTTGCCCGCGCCGTTGCCGCGCCGCTCCTGCATCTTCTCCAGCAGGGGGCCCAGGATCTCCCGGAACCCGGCGACGTTCGCCCGGACCCAGCCGGGGCGGTCGACGACGAGGACGGGGGTGTCGTGGACCTCCTCGGTGGCCATACGAGTGAAGCCCCGGACGTGTTCCTCCGAGGCTTTGGCATGGCGGCGCAGTTCCGCGACGATGGCCCTGGCCTCGTCGCGGCTCACTTCGGGGCCCGGCCGTACGAGCCGGGTCGCGGTCGCCACCGCGAGATTCCAGTCGACCATGCCGGAAGATGCGCCGATGCTCGTCATGCGTCAACGGTACGTGAGCGCTGCCGCTGGGGGCAGGCTGTGGCGGGCGGTGGGGTGGACTGCGCCGTGTGGGTGACCGGTGTCGGTGCTGGGCGGGGGCGGGTGCGCGGCCGGGCCTCGCGGGGGGCCTCCGACGGTAGGGGAGCGCTCGGCCCAGGCGCCGCGGGGCGCCTCCGACGAGGGGAGCCCTCAGCGGTGGCGCCCGCACGACTGCCCGTGGCTACGACGCCAGGGTCGTAGCCAACCGGTCCAAGGCCGTCTGGGCCGCCCACGCGTCCGTGGTGTCGCCGGCCAGGAAGGCGAAGGCCAGGAGGCGGCCGTCGGCGGAGACCGTGGTGCCGGCGAGGGTGTTGACGCCCGTCAGGGTGCCGGTCTTGGCGCGTACGAGGCCGGCCGCGCCGTCCGTGTAGCGGCTGGACAGCGTGCCGGTGAAGCCGGCGACGGGGAGGCCCGTGAGAACCGGACGGAGCTCGGGACGAGCCGGGTCGGCCGCCTCGGCCAGCATCGCGGTGAGCAGGTCGGCGGTGATCCGGTCGGTGCGGTCCAGGCCGCTGCCGTCGTGGAACCGCGAGCCGCGCACGGGCAGGCCGAGCTGGGCCAGGCGGGCCGGGATGGCGGCGGAGACCCCGTCGAAGTCGGCGGGTTCGCCGGCCGCCAGAGCGGTGTGGCGGGCCAGGGCCTCGGCGAGGTCGTTGTCGCTGTTGGTCATCATGCGCTCGACCAGGGCCGACAGCGGGGGCGAGGAGACCGTGGCGAGGGTGTCGGCGCGGTCGGTCGCCTTGGACGGGCCGGGAGCCGACGCGGTGACGCCGTGCTTCTCCAGGAAGCCGGCGAAGCTGCGGGCGGCGTCGGCGGCCGGGTCGGGCACGCGCGGGACGGGGCCGCTGGTGGAGTCGTCCGTGCGGGCCTCGTCGGCCATCAGGGCGGTGATGGAGGCGAGGTTCTCGTTCACCCCTATCGGGTGCGCCTCCGCACCCGCGTAGAGCGTCGTGTCGTACGACAGCGTCACCTTGCGCACGTCCCGCTTCTTCAGAGCGGTGGCGGTCTTCTCGGCGAGGACGCTCAGACTGGCGAGGCCCCGGGCGTCCTCGCGGGCGGTGAGGGTGGGGTCGCCGCCGCCGACCAGGACGAGTTCGCCGGTGCCGGCCTCCAGGGCGGTGCGGGTGGTGAGGCGGTGGTCGGGACCGAGGGCGGTGAGGGCGGCGACGCCGGTGGCGATCTTGGTGGTGGAGGCGGGGGTGAGCGGGGCGTCGGCGCGGAGGCCGTAGAGGCGCTTGCCGGTGGTGAGGTCGACGACGGCCGCCGCGGGGCGGGTGCCGAGCGCCGGGTCGCCCATCAGGGGCCCGAGGACGTCGGAGAGGTCCGTGCCGTCCGGGGCCGCCTCGGCTCCGCCCGGCACCTCGCCGGCGGCGCCGCCGAGGCCGGCCAGGACGGAGGCGGCGCTCGGCGCGGGGCGGGGCGACCCGGACGCCGTACCAGAGCCCGCGGATCCGCGACCGTGATCTACGCCACCCGTGTGCTCCAGTGCGACGGCCCGGTCCCGCTCGGCCGTACGCTGACCCGTGGAGTCCCAGGGGCCGGCGGCGGTCACCACACCGGCGGCCAGTGCCAGCCCGGCGGTGGCGGCACCGGCGGTGTACTGCCAGGTCTTCGGCCTCGTCACTCGCGCGAGCTGCGGCGCCGTGGCCCGCGCGAACCTCGCGAGGTGCGGTTCGGCGGCCCGCGCGGCGCGTGCGAGACGCGGTCGTACGGCGCCCGCGGCCCGCACCACGTGCGGTCTCGCGGCCCGCCAAGGCCTCAGCTCCGGCACTACCACCAGCCCCTTTCGCGATCACCCACCTGCGTGAGGGACACTTAACCACCAGAACTATGTGCTGATCATGGAGGAGCGTCCGGTGGAGTTCGACGTCACGATCGAGATCCCGAAGGGTTCGCGGAACAAGTACGAGGTGGACCACGAGACCGGTCGTATCCGCCTGGACCGCCGCCTGTTCACCTCGACCGCCTACCCGACCGACTACGGCTTCGTCGAGAGCACCCTCGGCGAGGACGGTGACCCGCTGGACGCGCTGGTCATCCTGGACGAGCCGACCTTCCCGGGCTGCCTCATCCGCTGCCGCGCGATCGGCATGTTCCGGATGACGGACGAGGCCGGCGGCGACGACAAGCTGCTGTGCGTGCCGTCGACCGACCCGCGTGTGGAGCACCTGCGTGACATCCACCACGTGTCGGAGTTCGACCGCCTGGAGATCCAGCACTTCTTCGAGGTCTACAAGGACCTGGAGCCCGGCAAGTCCGTCGAGGGCGCCGACTGGGTCGGCCGCACCGACGCCGAGGCCGAGATCGAGCGGTCCTACAAGCGCTTCAAGGACCAGGGCGGCCACTGATCACTGATCAGGAACCCCACCCGTAACGGGCCGCACGCGTGAGGCGTGCGGCCCGTTCACGTTTGGGTACGCATACTGAGGGCTACAGGCAGGAGGGTGTTCGGACCAGGGAGCGTTGCGCAGGTGACGGAGGCGGAGGACCGCAAGCCGCAGTCGGACGAGGCCCACAGTGCCTTCCGGCCGCCCGGCTCAGTGGGGACGTCGATCGACGGCGAGTCGTCGACGACGTCCGAGTTCGAGATCCCGCAGGGGCTGGCCGTCCCGCGGCCCGCCGGCACGGAGGCCGAGACGACCTCGGAGTTCTCGCTGCCCGAAGGGCTGGACGTGACCCCGGCCGCGCCCGCGGAGGGCGAGGGGTCGGCGTTCACCCTGCCGAGCACGTACCACGCCTGGACCGCGGCCTCGTTCACCCCGGCGAGCGGCTTCCCCGCGGTGAAGCTCACGGACGTGCCCTGGCAGGACCGGATGCGCGCGATGCTGCGCATGCCGGTGGCCGAGCGGCCCGCGCCCGAGACGGCGCAGCGGCACGACGACGAGACCGGCCCCGCCGTGCCGCGCGTGCTCGACCTGACCCTGCGTATCGGGGAGCTGCTGCTGGCCGGCGGTGAGGGCGCCGAGGACGTGGAGGCGGCGATGTTCGCCGTGTGCCGCTCCTACGGCCTGGACCGCTGCGAGCCGAACGTCACCTTCACCCTGCTGTCGATCTCCCATCAGCCGTCCCTGGTCGAGGACCCGGTCACGGCGTCGCGGACGGTACGCCGCCGGGGCACCGACTACACGCGGCTCGCGGCCGTCTTCCACCTGGTGGACGACCTCAGCGACCCGGACACGAACATCTCCCTGGAGGAGGCCTACCGGCGCCTCGCCGAGATGCGCCGCAACCGGCACCCGTACCCCACCTGGGTGCTGACCACGGCGAGCGGGCTGCTCGCGGGCGCGGCGTCGGTGCTGGTGGGCGGTGGGCTGACCGTGTTCGTCGCGGCCATGCTCGGTTCGATGCTCGGTGACCGGCTGGCCTGGCTGTGCGCCGGGCGCGGGCTGCCGGAGTTCTACCAGTTCGCGGTGGCCGCGATGCCGCCGGCCGCGATGGGGATCATGCTGACGCTGGTCCACGTCGACGTGAAGGCGTCCGCGGTGATCACCGGTGGCCTGTTCGCGCTGCTGCCGGGGCGGGCTCTGGTGGCGGGGGTGCAGGACGGGCTGACCGGTTTCTACATCACCGCGTCCGCGCGCCTGCTCGAGGTCATGTACTTCTTCGTCAGCATCGTCGCCGGGGTGCTGATCGTGCTGTACTTCGGCGTCCAGCTGGGCGCCGAGCTCAATCCGGACGACGCGCTGGGCACGGGCGACGAGCCCCTCGTCCAGATCGGCGCGGCGATGCTGCTGTCGCTGGCCTTCGCGATCCTGCTCCAGCAGGAACGTTCAACCGTGCTCGCGGTGACCCTGAACGGCGGCGTCGCCTGGGTCGTGTACGGCGCGATGCACATCGCCGGCGGCATCTCGCCGGTGGCGTCCACGGCCGCCGCGGCGGGGCTGGTGGGTCTGTTCGGACAGCTCATGTCCCGGTACCGGTTCGCGTCGGCGCTGCCGTACACGACCGCGGCGATCGGCCCGCTGCTGCCCGGTTCCGCGACGTACTTCGGGCTGCTGGCGATCGCGCAGAGCGAGGTCGACAAGGGGCTGGTGTCCCTGTCGACGGCCGTGGCGCTCGCCATGGCCATCGCCATCGGGGTGAACCTCGGTGGGGAGATCTCGCGGCTGTTCCTGAGGGTGCCGGGCGCGGCGAGTGCCGCCGGCAGGCGGGCGGCCAAGCGGACCCGCGGCTTCTAGCCGGCCTCGACGCGGGGCGCCCGAGGGGGCGGGCGGGCGGCGCGGTACGACGGCGAGTGCGGGAGCGTCGCGGTGTCGTGGCTGATCACCGCCCACGTGGCGGGGCCGCACGTCGGTACGGCCCCGCGAACGCGGGTGGGTTCAGCGGCCCTGGTTGTACGGGTGCTGGTCGCCGTACTGCTGGGGCTGGTCGCCGTACGGCTGCTGACCGTAGTTCTGCGGGTACTGCTGGGTGTACGGCCGCTGCTGGGCGGGCGGCGGAGGCTGCTGGCCGTAGGCCTGGTTGCCGTAGCCCTGGCCGTACGACTGCTGGGGCTGGTGCGGCGGCTGCTGGTGCTGCGGCTGCGGCTGCTGGGCCGCCGGGTACGGGTCCACGCGGCGGAGCTGGGTCGTGGCGTCGTCCATGACCGGGTACTGCTGCTGGAACGGCGAGGGCGACGGCGACGGCATCGACTGCGGTTCGGTCGGCCCGGCCACGGCGGCGCGCTTCTTCTTGCCCCGCTCACGCAGGTACTCGATGGCGATCGGGACGACCGAGAGCACGACGATCAGGACGAGGATCGGCTCGACGTTGGTCCGGATGAACTCGATCTGACCGAGCCAGTAGCCCGCGAGGGTGACACCCGAGCCCCAGGCCACGCCACCGATGATGTTGTACGTGAGGAAGGTGCGGTACCGCATGCGGCCGGCGCCCGCCACGATGGGGGCGAAGGTGCGCACGATCGGCACGAAGCGGGCCAGGACGATCGCCTTGGGCCCGTACTTCTCCATGAACTCGTGGGCCTTGTCCAGGTTCTCCCGTTTGAAGAGCTTGGAGTTGGGACGGCTGAAGAGCTTGGGACCGAGGAACTTGCCGATCATGTAGCCCACTTGGTCGCCGATGACGGCGGCCAGCACGATCAGGGTGCACACCAGCCACAGCGGCTGCGTGATGTAACTGCCCTCGGCCACGAAGAGACCCGCCGTGAACAGCAGCGAGTCACCGGGCAGGAAGGCGAAGAGTCCGGACTCGGCGAAGACGATGAGCAGGATGCCCGGTAGAGCGAAGGTCTCGATCAGATAGTCCGGGCTGAGCCACTCGGGGCCGAGCGCAAGCGTGGTCACGGGATTGTGGCTCCTGCTGCTGGGGAGAAGGGCTGGACCTGGCTGCCCAAACGTACAACGCGGCCGTGGCGGTCCAGGTTCCACGGGGGTCCTCGGGGTGCACTGTGCCCATCCCCGGGGAAACCTGAGAACCATGGGTATTGAAGAATACGGCGGCGGCCAGGGCCCGCAGCCCGAAGTGCTCGTGGTGACCACGAACGACCTGCCGGGCCACCGCGTGCAGGAGGTGCTGGGCGAGGTCTTCGGGCTGACCGTGCGCTCCCGGCACCTGGGGAGCCAGATCGGTGCCGGGCTGAAGTCACTGGTCGGCGGTGAGCTGCGCGGTCTCACCAAGACGCTGGTCGAGACCCGTAACCAGGCCATGGACCGGCTCGTCGAGCAGGCACGCGCACGGGGTGCCAACGCGGTGCTGGCGTTCCGCTTCGACGTGACCGAGGCGGCGGACGTGGGCACCGAGGTGTGCGCGTACGGGACGGCGGTGGTCGTGGCCCGGGAGTGAGCCGGAGTGGTCCGGGCCACGACCACCGGGGTCAGGAGGTGTGCCGGGCGGCGTTGGCGAGGATCGCGTCACGCAGGTAGACGGCGAAGCCCGGCCGGGCCGCGTCGAGGTTCTGCTTGAAACGCTCGTCCGACACGTACATCTCGCCCAGGCAGGTGTGCATCTCGTACCCGCAGTCGTAGTGGTTGCGGACGATCCCCTGCCGGTGGTCCTCGGCGGCGTCCATGGCCGCCTCGGAGCCGGCGGGCTCACCCGCCTCCATCAGGGCGACGAAGCGCCGGGTGAGTTCGTCGGTCTCGTTCTGGATGCGCTGCCAGTCCTCTTTGGTGTACGAGGCGGTCTTCTGCTGGGACTGGCGGTACGCGTCGGTGTCGCCCCAGCGTTCGCGCACCTCCTCCTGGTGCTCGTCGGGGTCGAAGTCGCCGAAGACCTCGAACTTCTCCTCGGGCGTGAGGTTGATGCCCATGCTGTGTGCCTCCATGGCGTGCTCAACGGCCGCCGCCATCTTCTCCAGTTTCTCGATCCGGGCGGTCAGCAGCTCGTGCTGGCGGCGCAGGTGCGCGCGCGGGTCCGCGGCCGGATCGTCGAGCAGGGCGGCGACCTCGTCGAGCGGGAAGCCGAGCTCCCGGTAGAACAGGATCTGCTGCAGCCGGTCGAGGTCGGCGTCGCTGTAGCGCCGGTGGCCCGCGTGGCTGCGCTCGCTGGGTACGAGCAGGCCGATGTCGTCGTAGTGGTGCAGGGTGCGCACCGTCACTCCGGCGAAGCCGGCGACCTGTCCCACGGAGTAGCTCACTTCCGCTCCTTTCTCTGACGCCCTCCACGCTGCCGCCTCACGTGACGTGAGGTGCAAGTCCGGTGCGGTCCCGGATGCCGGACCGTGAACGCCCCCACCCGTCGCGGCGCCCTGTGTCACCCCTGTCCCCCGTGGGAGCTACTCGGAGCTGTCCACTCAGGGGTGATTCGCAGACGTCGGCGTTCTCGTAGCGTTCTTGGCAGGTCGCGGTAGGCACGCTGCCGATGCCATACGGAGGTCATCATGAGTATGACGCGCACCGCGTCCCCCCAGCCCACACGCCAAAAGGCCGGCCGCTTCTTCCAGTCCCCCCTCGGCTGGATGCTGACCGGGATAGTGGGTGTGGGCCTGGCGTCCAGCCTGGTCGCGGCGGGTGGAGTGGTCGCCATCGTGGGTGCGGTCGTGGCGGTTGTCATCTACTGGGCGGTCATGCGCCACCTTGCCCGGCGGGACGTACCGGAGATCGCCAGGTCGGGGGCCGTGACCCAGACGTTGTTCGGTGTCGCGATCGGCTTCGCTCTCATCACCGTGTCGATACTCACGCTCCTCACCGAGTTCTCCTTCGACGAACGGCCCGGTGACGGCCTGTCGATCGTGGCGAGCATGGCCGCGGTACAGGTCGGCGCCGCCGTGACCGAGGAACTGCTCTTCCGCGGCCTCGCCCTCCAGGCACTGGAGAAGCTGTGCGGCAGCTGGGCGGCTCTGGCGATCACCGCGGCCCTGTTCGGCGGACTGCACGCGGCCAACCCGGGCGCCACGCTGTGGAGTTCGGCCGCGATCGCCATCGAGGCCGGCATCCTCCTCGGTGCCGCGTTCTTGTGGACGCGCAACATCTGGTTCGTCGTGGGCCTGCACTTCGCCTGGAACACCGGCTTGGGCCTGATCGGCATCCCCGTCTCCGGCCATGCCTCGGAGGGCCTGATGGTCACCACCCCGACCGGCCCCGACCTGGTGACCGGCGGAGACTTCGGCCTCGAGGCGTCGATCGTGCCCGTCATCATCAGCGTGCTGATCGCGATCCCCATGCTCATCGCCGCCCACCGGCGCGGCAACCTGATACCCATGCGCCGCAGCCACCGCTGAACATCCGACGCCCGATGCCCGCCGACCACGAGATCTCGCCCCCGTTCGCCGTACGAGCGGTGGCGAGAACCCCGACGCCGCTCCGCGCCGGCCACAGCGCGACGTCATGCGGTGAACCCTCCCGTCAAGCGGAGGGAAGGCGGCGGGCAGGGACTTCGAAGACGAGTTCACGACCGTCCTCCTCGTCCCACTGCTCTCCGACCTCGACGAAGCCGAAGCCCGCGATCGTGGCCAGGGACGCCACGTTGTCGGGGCTGATCGTCGCCCGTACGGTCGTGACCGCGCTGTCGGCCGCTGCCCGGCGGAGCAACTCGATCAGCACCGACCGGGCGTATCCCTGGCGACGGAAGTCGGGAGCGATGGAGTAGCCGATCTCGACCATGCCGGCCTCGTCGGGCGGTCCGTGGAACCCGGCATGTCCGACGACGAGGCCCTCGTCGCCGACGACCGCCTGTCGCACCATCCACCGCGCCTGGCCGGGATCGGCGGCCATCTGGTCGAGCCGGAACCGCCACAGCCACCGTGCTCTGTCGGTCAGGAAGTACTCGGTCAGCGAAACCCCGGCCACCCTGCCGGCTTCGGACAGGTCGCCATCGAGCAGAGCGGACATCGCCCCGCCGGACAGCTCGACACAACGTACGCGCTTCGGACTCCGGGTGGAGGGTCCCCGGTGATCAGCTACATCTGTCATCCGCGGATGCTCGCCGACTCACCCGAAGGTGTCCAACGAATTCGGAGCGGCCCCACAGCCACCCCACGACGTCTTCCACCACCACGGCTTCACCCGGTGACCTCCCCGGTCACAGCACCTGGCCAGTGAGAATCCGACTCACCGGGGGCGGCGCCCGCCTCGTACGGGTTCTCCGGCCCGCCCGCCGGCACGCCGACGCTCAGCGGCTGAGCCGACCGAACCTCGCCACCGCCAGGGGGAAGAACACCATGAGCAGGGCCAGCGGCCATCCGACCGCCGCCCACACGTGGCCGGACTCGCCGCCGGGGCCGCCGAACAGGTCGCGTACGGCCGTGGCGGTCTGGGACATCGGGTTCCACTGGACGATCGTGCCCAGCCAGCCCGGCATGGCCTCCGGTGCGGCGAAGGCGTTGGAGAAGAAGCCGACCGGCCAGACCAGGATCTGCACCGCCTGCACCAGCTCCGGCTTCCCCGCCACCAGCGCCAGGTGGATGCCCACCCACAGCATCGCGAAGCGGAAGAGCAGGAGCAGGCCCACCGCGCCCAGGAAGGCACCGGCGCCGCCATGGGCGCGCCAGCCGAGGGCGTACCCGACGGCGATCAGCAGCGTGAGACCCACCGCCGACTGGATCATGTCAGCGGCGGAACGACCCACCAGTACCGCGCCGTTGGCCATCGGCAGGGACCGGAAACGGTCGATGACGCCCTTGTTGAGGTCCTGGGTGACGGCGATCATGGTGCCTTCCAGGCCGAAGGCCATGGTGAGGGCCAGCATCCCGGGGATCAGATAGTCGACGTAGTCGCCGCTCACGCCCCGGCCGCCGCCGACCAGGTAGCCGAACATGAGCAGCAGCATGACGGGGAAGACCAGGTTGACGACCACCCTGACCGGCTGCCGGGCCCAGCGGTCCAGCTCGCGGCGGGTCATGGTCCAGGAGTCGGTCAGCGCGTACATCGCGGTGTTCGTGGCGGGGCTCCTGACGGTACGGGGTGCGGTGTTCGTGGCGGTACCCGGTGCGGTGTTCGTGGCGGTACGGGGTTCCGTGTTCGTGGCAGTACGGGCTTCCGTGTTCGTGGCGGTACCGGATTCGGTGTTCGTGCTCACGCGGCCTCCTCGGTGCGGTCGGTGAGGTGCAGGAACACCTCGTCCAGGGTCGGGCGGCGCAGGGCCACGTCCTCCGCCTCCAGGCCGGCCTCCTCCAGCGCCCGTACGACGCCGGAGAGTGCCGCCATGCGGTCGGTGACCGGTGCGCTGAGCAGTCGGCGGTGGGCGTCGACGCGGACGCCGGTGAGTGGCAGCAGGGCGGCCGCGGTGCCCAGTTGACCGGCGTCGCGCAGGACGACGTCGACGCGGTCGCCGCCGGTGGCGGCCTTCAGTTCGTTCGCCGTGCCGTCGGCGACCACCCGGCCGGCGTCGACGACCGAGATGCGGTCGGCGAGCTGGTCGGCCTCCTCCAGGTACTGGGTGGTGAGCAGGACCGTCGTACCGCCGTCGACCAGGGAACGGACGGAGTCCCACACCTCGGCGCGACCCCGGGGGTCCAGGCCGGTGGTCGGTTCGTCCAGGAAGAGCACCTCCGGCTCGGTGATCAGGGACGCGGCCAGGTCCAGGCGGCGCCGCATCCCGCCGCTGTAGGCGCTGACCGGCTTGCGTCCGGTTTCCGTGAGGTCGAAGCGCGCCAGGAGTTCGTCAGCACGCGCGCGTGCCCGCCGGGCGCCCAGGTGGTGGAGGCGGCCGAACATCTCCAGGTTCTGCCGGCCGCCCAGTTCCTCGTCGAGCGCCGCGTGCTGGCCGAGCAGGCCGATGCGCAGCCGTACGGCGTACGCGTCGGTGGCGACGTCGTGTCCGGCCACCTCGGCCCGGCCGGAGTCCGGGCGCAGCAGGGTCGACAGGATCCGGACCAACGTCGTCTTGCCCGCGCCGTTCGGACCCAGCACGCCGTGCACGGTGCCGCGCGCGACCGTCAGGTCGAGCCCGTCCAGCGCGCTCTTGCCGCCGTACTTCTTGCGTGCTCCTTCGACGATGATCGCCGCGTCGGTCACTTGGCCCCCTAGTTAGTCAAAGTTGACTACTCGTTCCACTCGGGACCGTATCCTCCTCGCACGCATTAATCAAACTTGATTAGCTGATCGGGTTCGATGAGTCGCCGCGCACACTGAGCGGCCGGGCGTGCTGAGCTGCCGGACCCGGCCGGTCGGCAGGCCCGGGATCAGCCGCGGTCCCCCGGATGCGGCTCCTCCGTCGCGTACGGGTTCCGCTCGCCCTCCGCCAGGACGCCGACGAACGGCTCGCCCTCACCCGCGAAGGTGTAGGCGCCGCCACGGATGCGCTCGATGAGCGCGCGGGTCCACTCGGCGCCGGTGTCGGCCGAGTGGACCCAGAGGTTCATGATCTCGCCGATGTGACCGAGCTGCCCGGGTCCGTCCTCGGGCGTGTAGTACTCGGTGACGGACCTGCGCCACTCCCGGATGGCCCGGACCCGCTCCTCCAGGAGGGCGAGCACCTCCTCGCGTTCCAGGTCGACCATCAGACCGAGGCCCGCGGAGAGCACGTCCGGTTTCTGGTCGTAGGCCGTGAGGGACGCGCGCAGGCTGCTGAAGTACTCCTCGGTGCCCGTCTCCGTGATCTCGTACTCCGTGCGCGGCGGGCCGCCGGCGGTCGACGGGGCGATCTCGTGCGCGTGCAGCAGCCCCTGCTTGGCCATCTGCTTCAGGGCGTGGTAGATCGAGCCGGGCTTGGCGTTGGACCACTCGTGCGCGCCCCAGTACTCCAGGTCGTTGCGCACCTGGTAGCCGTGGGCCCGCCCGTGCTGACGGACCGCGCCGAGCACCAGGAGACGGATCACTGACATGGGTCCAGACTAGGCCGGAGTGTCCTGTTCCCTGGCCACCAGGTCCCAGGCCGAGGCGCCGTCCAGCGACTCGCGGATGATGTCGGCGTGGCCGGCGTGCCGGGCCGTCTCGCGGATCAGGTGCAGACAGAGCCAGCGCATCGAGACTCGCTCGTCCGGCGGGAACCAGGGGTCGTTCGGCAGCGGGAAGGTGTCGTCGAGGCTGGGCACCGAGCGGACGAACGCCTCCGTCTCGGCGGCGACCTTCTCCCAGTACGCCAGCTGGGAGGCGACCGTCTCGTCGCCGACCAGGGCGAAGCACTCGTGCCAGTTCGACTCGTCCCGCGCGACCGCCGGCGCCTCCTGCCTGGCGCGGGCGACCCAGCCCTGCTCGACCTCGGCGACGTGCTTGAGCAGTCCGGCCAGGGACAGCTCGCTGGCGCTGGGCCGGGACGACGCCTGCTCGTCCGTCAGGCCCAGCACGGCCCGGCGGATGCCGCCGCGCTGCTCCGCCAGGAAGGACAGCAGCGCTCCGCGCTCGTCGCCCTGCTCTTCGGATCGCACGTGGGTGACCATGGCCGGCCGCCTTTCGTCGAGGCCGGGGGCGTTTCCCCCTGACACCGACCAAGCTACGGACCCTTGCGGTCAACCTCTGTCCGCAAGGGTCCGTCCGGAGAAACCGAGGAAAAAGCCTCAGGGGGCGGTTCAGAAGGGGAAGGCGCTCCGGCCGTGCTGCACCGAGATCCACTTCTGTGTGGTGAAGGCGTCCAGCATGGTGTCGCCGTTGAGGCGGCCGATACCGGAGTGCTTCTCGCCGCCGAAGGGCACGATCGGCTCGTCGTGCACGGTCCCGTCGTTCACGTGGAACATCCCGGTGTCGATCTGCTTGGCGAAGTCGACGCCGCGCTCGATGTTCCCGGTGTGCACGGCGCCGCTCAGGCCGTACGGGGTGTCGTTGACGAGGCGTACGGCCTCCTCCTCGCCGTCGAACGGGACGAGGAAGGCGACCGGGCCGAAGACCTCCTGCCGCAGCAGGGCGGAGTCGGCGGGCAGGCCGGTCAGGACCGACGGCTCGACCAGGTTGTCCGTGGTCGTGCCGCGCACCAGCGCGGTCGCGCCCTCGGCGAGCGCCTGCTCGACGACGCCCGAGATCGCGTCCGCCTGGGAGGAGTTGATCACCGGGCCGATGACGGTCGACGGGTCGCGCGGGTCGCCGGCCTTGAGGGTCTTCACCTTGGCGACGAACTTCTCGGTGAACTCGTCGGCCACCGAGCGGTCGACCAGCACACGGTTGGCGGCCATGCAGACCTGGCCCTGGTGAACGTACCGGCTGAAGACGGCGGCGTCGACCGCGTAGTCGACGTCGGCGTCGTCGAGGACCACCAGGGCGCTGTTGCCGCCGAGTTCGAGGACCGAGCGCTTGAAGTTCGCGGCGCAGACGGTGGCCACGTGGCGGCCGACGGCGTCGGAGCCGGTGAAGGAGATCACCTTCGGGACCGGGTGCTCCAGGAAGGCGTCGCCTATCTCCGCGATGTCGGTGACCACGACGTTCAGCAGGCCGCCCGGCAGACCGGCGTCCTCGAAGAGCTTCGCGACCAGGGTGCCGCCGACCACCGGCGTGTTCTGGTGCGGCTTGAGGACGACGCCGTTGCCGAGGGCGAGGGCCGGGGCGACCGACTTCAGGGAGAGGAGGAAGGGGAAGTTGAAGGGGCTGATGACGCCCACGACGCCGACCGGCACCCGGTAGACGCGGTTCTCCTTGCCGTCGACCGGGGACGGGATGATCCTGCCCTCGGGCGCCAGCGACAGGTGCACCGCCTCGCGCAGGAACTCCTTGGCGAGGTGCAGTTCGAAGGCGGCCTTCAGACGTGTGCCGCCCAGCTCGGCGATGATCGCCTCGCTGATCTCCGCCTCGCGGTCCTCCACGAGCCGCAGCACCTTCTCGAACACCGCGCGGCGGGCGTACGGGTTCGTCGCCGCCCACCGCTTCTGCCCGCGCTCGGCCGCCCGGTAGGCGGCGTCGACCTCGTCGACCGTGGCTATCGTGATCGAGGCCAGCTTCTCGTTGTCGTACGGGTTGAAGTCGATGATGTCCCAGGAGCCGGTGCCCGGGCGCCACTCGCCGTCGATGTACTGCTGGGCGAGGTCGGTGAAGTACGACGACATGTGTTCCCTCAATCCCCATAGCTGCCGCAGCCGCCGCGAGCGAGCCGCCTGATTGCGCGTCATCGTACTGGTGTGTCAGGGGAGTTGAAGAGAGACACAGCTTCGGGAGAGCTGGAGAGGAGCCGGGCCCGGGAGAGTCGGAGAGGAGCCGAGTCCCGGGGGAGTCGGAGAGGAGCCGGCTCTCAGGACAGTTGGATGAGCCCGCGCAGCAGGTCCCGGCTCTCGTCCGGTCCGGGGCTGTCCTGCTGGAGTTCCTTCAGCGCCGTCTCGTACTGGGTGACGTCCTCGTGCTTGTCCAGGTAGAGCGCGCTGGTGAGCTGCTCCAGGTAGACGACGTCCGACAGGTCGGACTCGGGGAAGCTGAGGATCGTGAACGCGCCACTCTCGCCGGAGTGCCCGCCGAAGCCGAACGGCATTATCTGCAGGCGCACGTTGGGCCGCTCGGACATCTCGATGAGGTGCTGGAGCTGGCCGCGCATCACCGCGCGGTCACCGTAGGGGCGGCGCAGTGCGGCCTCGTCCAGGACGATGTGGAACTCGGGAGCGTTCTCGGCGACGAGGTGCTTCTGCCGTTCCAGGCGCAGCGCCACCCGCCGCTCGATGTCCGCCTCGCCGGCGCCCTTCATGCCGCGCCGGACGACCGCGCGGGCGTAGTCCTCGGTCTGCAGCAGGCCGTGCACGAACTGCACCTCGTACACGCGGATGAGTGAGGCGGCGCCCTCCAGGCCCACATAGGTGGGGAACCAGCTGGGCAGTACGTCGGAGTAACTGTGCCACCACCCGGCGACGTTGGCCTCCTTGGCCAGGGACAGCAGGGAGGTGCGCTCCTGCCCGTCCGTGATGCCGTACAGGGTCAGCAGGTCCTCCACGTCCCTGGTCTTGAAGCTCACCCGGCCCAGCTCCATCCGGCTGATCTTCGACTCCGAGGCGCGGATCGAGTAGCCCGCCGCCTCCCGCGTGATCCCCCGCGTCTCACGCAGCCGCCTGAGTTGTGATCCGAGCAGCATGCGCCGCACCACCGATCCGGGCTCTCCCGCGCTCACGTTCGCCAGCCTCCCCAACCGTCTTCAAGGGCCGAAGTCTGCCACTAAAACACTCCGAGCAGTACTCGTCCGGTTACGGAAACGGAATCGAGCCAGAGGAAATGCACAGGATCATGCACGGAGGGGGCGGAAAGCGGTCGCCACGTGAGGTGACGGAGGGGCGAAGATGACGGAAAATTTGGCCAACAAGCGGTACGGGCAGGTCCATTTCGGTCACGTGCACGTGCATCTGCCCTTGCATCTGCGGAACGCATCCGAAACCATGGTCCCGCACCACCGCGCCGCATCGCTACGACCGCGAATTCCCGGGAGTGCCTCGCATGGGGACGAATGGATCGACCATGCTCGAGCCGTTACGGCAGGGCCTTCCGCCACTCGACCCCGCGGCCGTGTCCAACGCCGCCTCCTGCGCCCTGCCGCCTCGCTACGAAGCGGTGCGCGAGGCCCGGGGGTTCACCCGCAGAACGCTCGACGGCTGGGACACGGGCGACCGTTTCGACGACGTCTGCCTGGTGGTCTCCGAACTCGTCACCAACGCCCTGCGGCACGCGCTGCCGGCCGACACCCCGAGGCGCGGGGAGCAGAACGGCCCCGTCCGGCTGCATCTGATGCGTTGGACCGAGCGGCTGGTGTGCGCGGTGCGCGACCCCAGTCACGACAGTCCGGTGGCCCGTGAGACGGACGACTTCTCGGCGGAGTCGGGCCGCGGCCTGTTCCTCGTCGACTCCTTCAGCGACAGCTGGGGCTGGCACCCGCTCGCCGGGACGCTCAACGGCAAGGTGGTCTGGGCCCTGTTCCGGCTCCAGAAGCCCGATGGGATGATGGAGCGGCCTCGTTACGAGTGACGGCGGCCCGCGATCGGCTCGCCCATCGGCTCCGCGATCGGTTCCACGGTCAGCTCGCCATCAGCTCGCGATCAGGTGGTCGAACTCGCCGTCCTTGACGCCCAGCAGCATGGCCTCGATCTCGGCGCGCGTGTAGACGAGCGCGGGACCGTCGGGGAAGCGGGAGTTCCGCACCGCCACGGCACCGTCGGGCAGTCGCGCGAACTCCACGCAGGAGCCCTGCGAGTTGCTGTGCCGGCTCTTCTGCCAGGCCGCGTCGTGCAGCTGCGTGGCGGCCATGCCGTTGTACACGTCGTGGTCCACAGGTCGCTCCCCGGTGGTGCACTGGCTGATGTGGCCATTGATGCAGTGGTCAACTGATCCGGATCATAACCCTGTTCTCCGTGCAGATGCATGAGCAAATGCACGTGCACGCGCGGTGTTCTCGCGGTTACAGCCGTGCCGGTCGCTCTGCCCGAAAGCCCTTGCCCTCTCTGACGCCCGCTCCCGGGAAGTCGTTCCCGCGTATGCCCCCGGATTCCAAGAACATGCAACAACATGCAACAAAACCGGGGGCCCGCTCCCAAGAGCGGGCCCCCGGTGCGAAACCGACGGACGAGATGCGACGCGCAGGTCAGCGCACGGCGTACGGCAGCAGCCCCATCTCGCGCGCGTTCTTGATCGCCCGGGCCAGCTGCCGCTGCTGCCGGGACGTCACGCGGGTGACGCGGCGGTTGCGGATCTTGCCACGGTCGGAGACGAACTTCCGCAACAGGTCGGTGTCCTTGTAGTCGACGTACGTCACTCCGGCCTGGTCCAGGGGATTGGGCCGCTGCCTGACGGACCCGCTGCCGCCCCTGCCCTCGCCCCTGCCCTCGCTCTTGTGACCTCTTGTGTGATCTCCCTTGTGATCTCCCTCGCGGGGCATGGGTCAGACCTCCAGGAGGGTGTCGAAGGCGGGCGGCAGCTGCTGCCAGGCGGCCTGTCCGGCGGCGTACTCGGCATCGGTCAGCAGGCAGGACTCCAGGAGCCGCTCCAGGCCGTCGCGGTCGAGGCCGGGGGACGTGAAGACCAGGTGCTGGCAGCGGTCGCCGTGCTCGGGGTCCCAGTCCAGCGCGGCGGCGGCTCGACGCACGGGCGGGACCAGCTCCCAGGCGGCGTCGGGCAGCGACGCGAGCCAGGGCCCCGCGCTCTCCACGCACAGGGCCCCGCCCGCGGCGTCCCAGTGGAGCAACGCGTCCCCCTTGCCGGCGAGCCAGAACCGGCCCCGGCTGCGGGCGGCGGCGCAGGTCAGGTCCTCCAGCGCCGCGTACAGCCGCTCGGGGTGGAAGGGGCGCCGCCGGTGCCAGACGAGGGTGGCGACACCGTGTGCGTCGGCCTCCGCGGGCAGCAGGGCACAGGCCGGGTGCTGCGCGGCGGCCGCGGCCTCCACGTCGAAGCCGGCGAGGGCGGCCCGCGCCAGCTCGGAGCACGCGGGAGAGGTCGCGGGTGGCGTGCCCGCCGGGTCGACGTGGCCGACCGGGACCCGGCGGGCCGTCGGATGCAGCTGGGCCAGCAGCTCGCGGTCCTCGTCGTCGGCCTCCGGGGAGCCGGGGAGGGAGTCGGCGAGGGCGAGGACGGGGGCGTACTCCAGCTGGCGCGCGAAGGTGTCGGCGACGGTGCGCCGGTCGGTGGCCGCGGCGGCGAGGCCACCCTCGGCGAGGTCGTCGCCGTTGCCCAGGTACGGCAGTACCAGCGCCGGGTCGACGGCGGTGATCACGCCCGTGACGGTGAAGCCGCCGGCCGTCACCACCTCCGCCATCGCCTTCGGCTCGACGGAGTCCCACAGCTCGACGACCGCCAGGGGGGTGCCTCCGGCGTCCGCGAGCCGCTCCAGCTCGGGGACGAGGTCCTCGCGCAGGGCGCAGCAGGCACAGTCGTTGACCAGGGGCGCCTCGCCGGCGGACAGGATGCCGGTGGCGTCCCGGACGGTCCGTACGACCGTGCCCGCGGCGGCCGTCGCCAGGTCGTGGTGGAGGACGACACTGCCGGGTACGTCGGCCAGCAGCCGGGTCACGGCCGCCCTGCGGGCGTCGGCGTGCAGCCCGCCGACGATCACCACCGGGAGTTCCGGGCGGCGGCCTGGGCGGTCCGAGTGGCCGTCCGAGCGGTCCGAGCGGCCGTCCGGGCGGTCCGGCCCGCTCATGCCCCGCCCCGCTTCCCGTACCGCCGCTCGAAGCGCTCCACACGGCCGGCGGTGTCCAGGACGCGGGCGGTGCCGGTGTAGAAGGGGTGGCTGACGTTCGAGATCTCGACGTCGACGACCGGGTAGGTCTGGCCGTCCTCCCATTCGATCGTGCGCTCGCTGGTCATGGTCGAGCGGGTGAGGAAGGCGTAGTCCGCGGCGCGGTCGCGGAAGACGACCGGGCGGTACTCGGGGTGGATTCCCTCGCGCATGACGGGTCAGCGCTCCTCTCGGAAGTCGACGTGGCGACCGGCGACCGGGTCGTACTTGCGCAGGGTCAGCCGGTCCGGGTCGTTGCGGCGGTTCTTGCGGGTGACGTAGGTGAAACCGGTCCCGGCGGTGGACCGGAGTTTGATGACCGGGCGGAGTTCGTTGCGTGCCATGCTGGTATCTTACTGAAAATGAATTCCATTAACAGCTACGACCGTCCGGTCTGAAGGAGAGGTACGTCACCGTGTCCGCCCACTGCATGCTGACCGGCACCCGCCCCGGTTTCGGCAATCGCATCTCCCACTCCCACCGGCGGACCTCCCGCCGCTTCGACCCCAACATCCAGACCAGGCGCTACTGGCTGCCGAGCGAGAACCGGCACGTACGGCTGCGGCTGAGCACGAAGGCGATCAGGACGGTGGACGCGATCGGCGTCGAGGCGGCCGTGGCGCGCATCCGTGCCCGAGGAGTGAAGGTCTGATGGCGAAGAAGAGCAAGATCGCGAAGAACGAGCAGCGGCAGAAGACCGTCGCGCGGTACGCGGCGCGCCGGGCCGAGCTGAAGGAGACCATCCGCAGGCCGTCCTCGACGGAGGCCGAACGGCTCGCCGCCCAGCGGGAACTGCGCAGGCAGCCCCGCGACGCGAGCCCCACGCGCGTGCGCAACCGCGACCAGGTCGACGGGCGCCCGCGCGGCTACCTCGGTACGTTCGGGCTGTCCCGGATCAACCTGCGTCAGCAGGCACACGCCGGACATCTGCCGGGAGTTCGCAAGTCGTCCTGGTAGGTCGCCCTGGCGTGACTTGCTGGTAACTTGCGGCTGTCCTGGGGCCGTCCCGGCCGTCCGGCTACAGCTTGGAGCTTGCGGTGACGTTGGTGACTGCGGAAAGTACGGCGAGCACGGCGAACGAGACGAGTACGGCGAGCACCACGAGTACGTCCACAGGTGCGCGGGAACCGCGTCGGCGGACGGCCCGTCGGTCCGTGCGGACCGCTGCCGTGGTGGTCGGGCTGATGGGCGCACTGACGCTGACCGCCTGCAGCGACGGAGGTGACTCCGACGACGGCGGCACGGGCGGAGGGTCCGGCGGCAGCACGGGCGGGGGTGACAAGTCCTCGGCCGCGCCCAGTACGACCGCGAGCGGCGCCGAAACGGGCGGTGGCAGCGGCAGCGACAGCGGTGGCAGCGGCGGGTCGCCGTCCGCGGCCGCGGGTGAACTGGAGGGCAGCTGGCTGGCCACAACCGGCGGCCAGGCCGTCGCGCTGATGGTCACCGGCGACAAGGCCGCCCTCTTCGCCACCGGCGGGACCGTGTGCAGTGGCACCACCGGCGAGGAATCCGGCACCCGGACGATCCGCCTGAAGTGCACCGACGGCAGTGACGACCGGGCCACGGGTACCGTCGAGTCGGTCGACGGGACATCCCTCGAGGTGGCGTGGCAGGGCGGCCTCGGCGAGGAGACGTACACCAAGTCGGAGGGCGGCTCGCTGCCGCCCGGACTGCCGACCACCGGTCTCGGCTCCTGACGGAACACGGACGGCCATCGACGACGCACGCACGGCCGTGGACGCACGCACCATGGGCGCCACGTCGACGCACCATGGGCGCCCGCGCCAGGATGACACGCCAATGACGTCTGGTGACGTCTGGTGACGCCTGGTGGTGCCTGGTGGTGCCTGGTGGTGCCTGGTGGTGCCTACGGCAGTGGTCGCCGGCGGTCGACCCGGGCGTGGTCGGCCGCTCGGGTCCCCTCCGTCCAGCCCGCCACGTCACCGGCGCCGCGCAGGCGGGTCGTCGTCGTCTCCGGGAACATGCGCTCCAGCCGATCCGTGACCGCGACCTGACGGGAGGCGAGGACCGGCAGGAGGTCCACGTCAGTCGCCGTGCCGGACTCGGCGGTGGCCGCCTCCGTCGCCGCCCGTAGCCGGGTGCCCGCACGGTGGGCGTAGGCGGCGAGGAACGACTGACGGAAGGTCTTGGTCCGCTTGCGCCCGACCGCGCGCTGCGCGGCCTCCGCCTTGGTCATCGCCGCCTCGGCCTGCACCAGGAGCGAGGTGTAGAGGAGTTCGACCGCCTCCAAGTCCGCCTCGAAACCGACGACGGTGGAGAAGCCGAGGGGTTCGTTCCACACGGCCCGGCAGTGGTTCGCGTCGGCCACCGCGTCCAGCAGCACTGCCTTGGCCTGCTCGTACGGTGGCTCCACCCCGATCCGGCAGGCACCGGGGGCGTCGGGCGAGGGAGCGTGGGCCGACAGCAGCGCCTCGTCGATGCTGTGCCTGGCCATCAGCTCCTGCGCCTTGGCGCTGAGCGCCTCCGCCTCCTCCGGATACCCGGTCGCCTCCGCCTTGGCGAGCAGGGCGCGGATGCGGGCGAGGGCGCGGGACTCCGGCCTGCTCTCCCGACGGGTGTCCCCCGCCGTTCCCGCCGTTCCCGCGACCCCCGGCTCCAGGCGCTCCAGCGTGGGCAGGCGCAGCAGCAGGCGGTACAGCTCCAGTACGGCGGTGGCGTGGGAGAAGCGGTCGGTGCGGGGCGGCGCCAGGTCCGGTACGTCGTCGAGCTGCGCGGTCCAGCGGGGGCCGCGGGGGCGGTCGTGGGGCGCCTGTGCGCGGATCAACACCGCCACCAGCCGTACGTGGACGTCGTCCAGCTCGCGCCGCACGATCCGTACGAGGTCGGCGGGCTGCCAGCCGCGCCGCCAGGCGGTCGCCACGAACTCCTCGCCTCGCCCGGCGAGTTCCGCGTCGGCCGCCGGGTCGGCCGCGAGGAGCGAGGCGGCGCTGTCGAGGGCGTCGTCGGCGGCGTCGTACAGGGCGGTCTCGAAGGCACGGTCGACGGTGCGGGGCGTACTCACCCGGCGATGGTGCCACGACAGCCCGCCCCGGTCGCACGACCGGTGATCGACTGTCAACCGTCGGTTGACAGTCCCGGAGAGGCAACCTACGGTTGACACATGACGACGAACCCGAGCACCACGTCATCCGTACGTCTCGACGAACTCATCACCGCGATCAAGAAGGTGCACGCGGAGCCGCTCGAACAGCTCCAGGACGCCGTCATCGCCGGCGAGCACCTCGGTGAGGTGGCCGATCACCTCATCGGACACTTCGTGGACCAGGCCCGGCGTTCGGGCGCGTCCTGGACGGACATCGGCAAGAGCATGGGCGTCACCCGGCAGGCGGCGCAGAAGCGCTTCGTGCCCAAGGAGTCGGCCGACCTCGACGCGAGCCAGGGCTTCAGCCGCTACACGCCCCGCGCGCGCGAAGCCGTGATGGCCGCCCACAACGCGGCCAAGACCGCCGGCTCCACCGAAAGCCTGCCCGAGCACCTCGTCCTCGGCCTGCTCACCCAGCGCGAGAGCCTCGCCGCCAAGGCGATCGCCGCGCAGGGCGTGACCCTCGACGCGGTCCGCGGGTCGGCGACCGCGGCGCTCCCGCCCGCCGCCGCGGAGGTCCCGGAGCTGGTCCCCTACGGCCCTGCGGCCAAGAAGGTCCTCGAACTCACCTTCCGCGAGGCCCTGCGCCTCGGCCACAACTACATCGGCACCGAGCACATCCTGCTCGCCCTGCTGGAGCACGAGCACGGCGAGGGCGTACTCAGCGGGCTCGGCCTCGACAAGGAGGCCACCGAGCGCTACGTCACCGAGGCGCTGGCGGAGTTCATCGAGGTGACCGAGGAGAAGGGGCCCGGGCAGGGAGAAGGCTGAGAGCCCGGGCAGGCAGAGGGCTGATACCCCGCGGAGAAGGCCGGGGCCCGGGCAGGCGAGAACCGGGCCCCGGCCACGGCGAGGACTGAGACCCCAGCAGGAGGTGCACGCCCCCGGCCACGGCAAGCACGGAGACTGAGACTCCGGCAACGGCGAGGGCCGTTGTCAGACCCTCCTGCGAGACTCGCGGCATGGCCGACCGGTGGGTGCTCGCCGTGGCCGAGGACGGTGGCGTGGAAGTCGCCCCCCTCGGCCTCGACGGGCTGCCCGCCGGCCCGGTGCGGCGGGAGGCCGATCCCGCTCAGGCCGTGCGGAGCAGGCCGGACGTCGCACGCTGGGTGTGGCGGTCCACCGCCGAGGTGGCTCCGCGTCTGCTCGCCGCGGGGGTGCGAGTGGAGCGGTGCTACGACGTGGAGGCCGCCGAGACCCTCCTGCTCGGCCACGAGGGGCGGTACGGGGAGCCGCGCTCGGCCGCCGCCGCCCTGGCCCGGCTGCACCGCGGTCCCGTGCCGCCCGATCCGCCGCAGCGCTCCGCCGAGCCGGGCGCGCAGTCCCCGCTGTTCGAGCCCCAGGCCGTCCACCTGCCGCTGGACGACCTGCTCGCCGTCTATGCCGAGCAGCAGCGCCGCCACGACCGGTCCGCGCACCCCGAACGGATGCGGCTGCTGACGGCGGCCGAGTCGGCGGGGATGCTGGTGGCCGCCGAGATGAACCGCGCCGGACTGCCCTGGCGGGCCGACGTGCACCGCGAGGTACTGCACTCCCTGCTCGGCGAGCGGTACGCGGGCGGGGGCGAGCCGCGCCGCCTGGCCGAGCTGGCGGAGGAGGTGTCCGCGGCGTTCGGACGCCGGGTGCGGCCCGACCTGCCCGCGGACGTGGTCAAGGCGTTCGCGCAGGCCGGCATCAGGGTCGGCTCCACCCGCCGGTGGGAGATCGAGTCCGTCGACCATCCGGCCGTGAAGCCGCTGATCGAGTACAAGAAGCTGTACCGGATCTGGGTCGCCCACGGTTGGTCCTGGCTGCAGGACTGGGTGCGCGACGGACGGTTCCGCCCCGAGTTCCTGGCCGGCGGCACCGTCACCGGACGCTGGGTGACCAACGGCGGGGGCGGCCTGCAGATACCCAAGGTGATCCGGCGGGCCGTCGTCGCCGACCCGGGCTGGCGGCTGGTCGTCGCCGACGCCGACCAGATGGAACCGCGTGTGCTGGCCGCGATCTCCCGCGACCCGGGGCTGATGGAGGTGGCCGGCCGGGAGAGCGACCTCTACCAGTCGGTGTCCGACCGCGCCTTCTCCGGCGACCGCGCCCAGGCCAAACTCGCCGTTCTCGGCGCGGTCTACGGCCAGACCTCCGGCGACGGCCTGAAGAACCTCGCCGCGCTCAGACGCCGCTTCCCCAGGGCGGTGGCGTACGTCGACGACGCGGCCCGTGCGGGCGAGGAGGGGCGGCTCGTGCGGACCTGGCTGGGGCGCACCTGCCCACCGGCGGCCGGCGCGGCCGACGGTGCCGAGGAGGCGGGCATGCCGCAGGACGCCCCCTCGGACCCGTCGGACCGGGCGCAGGAGTGGGTGCCCGGCTACGCCTCCACCAACGCCCGCGCGCGGGGCCGCTTCGCGCGTAACTTCGTCGTCCAGGGCAGCGCCGCCGACTGGGCCCTGCTGCTGCTCGCCGCGCTACGGCAGGCCCTCGCGGACAAGGCGGCGGAGCTGGTCTTCTTCCAGCACGACGAGGTGATCGTGCACTGTCCGCGGGAGGAGGCCGACACCGTCGCCGCGGCGATCCGGGAGGCGGCGGAACTGGCGGGCCGGCTGACGTTCGGCCGGACGCCGGTGCGGTTCCCGTTCACGACGGCGGTGGTGGAGTGTTACGCCGATGCCAAGTAGCCGCTCCCCACACCGCGAGCAGCGCCGCCGGCACCAAGAACAAGAAGACCGCGACGAACCGGATCTGCAACGCGGTCCGGTACGGACCCAGGTACCGGCCGGCATCGCCACCGTCCGGGTCACCGATCTCACCGAGCACCCCCGTACCGAAACGGACCGAGCCCGGAGGTTCGTAGGACCAGGGAAGAAGCCAACGCCGCGAACGCGGAAACCCCAGGCCATGGACGTGGGCCTGGGGTTCCAATGGAGCCGCCTTCGGGATTCGAACCCGAGACCTACGCATTACGAGACCGCGAGCGATCATGCCGGGGAATGCCCTGCCGTACCGTCTCGTGACATTCTTCCTGTTCAGAGCATCCGCAGCAGCTTGGCCCGTGCCACCTCGTGCCGCACCGTCCAAAGGCGTCTGTCCACCGTACGTCCACCGGCGAAGTCGATCGGCCGCTCGTCCCCGTCCGACCTCTCGGCTCTCACCGAGGACCGCGCACACCGGCCGGAGGCACTACGGCAACTGTGCCTTTCCCACAACGCACGGCCACCTGGCACCTCCATAGGACCCGCCATTCGAAACGCACCGGAGCCCTGGCACCAGTGGCGCCACGCCTCCGGTGCGCTGCTACACCATTCACCGGCCCTGATCCCGCGTCGGCAGGGCGTACTGCTGACACTGCGAACCAATGGCGAGCTCTCATAGCTTCACTACGGCAGTCAGCCCCGTGGCCCGTCCTGCGTCTGCTCCAGCTTGCGGAGCCCACTGCCGCATCTCTCGGTCAGGCGCGCCGCAACTGGCGCCGTTCACCGAGGGAGGACTGGTACTGCGGACTGCCCCACTACTCGCAAACCGGCATCGACGGGTACGCCGGAAGGTGTCAACAGCGGACGGGGTGCCGACGGCCCGGGTCCGGAGGTCAATCCGCGCGGCAGGACGTGTCCTTCGTGGGCATCTCGCCCTCGACGAGGTAGCGCGTGGTGGTGTTCAACGCGCAGGAGTTCCGGCCCAGGACGTAGACACCGTGCCCGCTGTCGTCGACGCTGATCAGCCGGGCGCGGTCCCCGAACTTCTCCCGCAGCATCTTCCCGCCCAAGTGCGGGGTCGACGCGTCCCGCCGGTTCTGTAGGAGCAGCACGTTGCGCGGGCCTTCGGCGTCGACCTCCACGGGCGGTTCAGCGGGGGTGTACGGCCAGAAGGCGCAAGGGTTGATGTTGGCGGTCGCGGCGCCAAACAGCGGGTAGCGTTCGCGGTCCTCGGCGACGCCTCGCCGGTAGGTGTTGATGTCCGCGGGCCACTCGGCGTCGTTACAGGTGACGGCGAGGAACACGGTCAGTGCGTTGTCGGTCGGCGACAGCGCGCCGTCCGCCGTTTCCCCGGTGGCGGCCGTCAGACCGCGGGCCGCGGCCTCGTCGCCTTCGCGCAGCGTCTGCCAGGTCTGCGCCAGCGTGGGGTACTGCGCCTGCTTGAACAAGTGGCCGAACGTCAGGAGACGGAAGAGGCTGCCGTCGATCCCCGCGACCGGAGCCTTGTCGAGCCTGCCGGCGATGGCGAGGTAGGACGCCCGTACCTGCCCAGGTGTGCGGCCCAGGCCATAGCTGTCGTGCCGACTGGCGGCCCACTTCGCGAAGTCCGGCAGGGTCTGCTCCATGCCGAGCGCGTAGCGGCGCATGCCGTCGCGGTCGAGGTGAGCGTCTCCGATGTTGCTGTCGAGCACGATCCGGTCGGAACGCTCGGGGAACATCGACGCGTAGGCGGCGCCGAGGGCCGTGCCGTACGAGTAGCCCAGGTAGCTGGTTTTCTCCTCGCCGAGCGCGGCCCGGATCCGGTCCAGGTCGCGGGCGGTGTTCGCGGTGGTCAGGTGGCGCAGCCTGCCATCGTCGTCGTTGTCCGCGCACTGCTCGGCCGCCTTCTCAGCGACCTTCGCCTGCGCGGTGACCGCAGCGTCATCGACCGCGTAGGGCGGGATATTGGAGTAGTAGGGGCTGTCTGTGGTGAAACCGCAACTGACCGGTGTGGAATGACCGATCCCGCGGGTGTCCATGCCGATCAAGTCGTAGCGGTCGGTGACGCTGCTGGGCAGGCCCTGGGCCACCAGCAGCGCGGACAGCGCCAGCCCGGATCCGCCGGGACCGCCCGGGTTGAGCATGAGGACGCCGCGCCTCTTGTCCGGGTCGGCGGCGGCCAGCCGCGAAACGGTGAGGTCGATCTGCTCGCCTTCCGGCTCGGCATAGTCCAACGGCACGCGCACGGTGGCGCACTGCAGCACGGTCGGAGCGGCTTCCGCCCCGACGTCGTCGGGGCACTGGCCCCACTCCGCCTGAGGCGTTTTCGTCTCCTCGGCGGCGGCGGGCACAGTGATCAGTGACGCGCCCAGGCCGATGACCGCCAGAAGGGCCAGGTTTCGGCCGACACCGCTTTGTCGTTTCATGTCCAGTCTCCGCATATCGGTGCGTGGGGCGTGGTCGCGTCCATCACACTCCCTGCCCCTGGGGCACGGTCAACCGCTGGCGAGCCGGAACCGAAGGGAGTTGACCGTGCCCCAGGGGCAGGGTTTTCAATGACCACCGGCACGATCCTGGAGAGGGGCTCCTGATGGCGTGGAGTACCCGTCGGCTGGCGGAACTCGCGGGGACGACCGCCAAGGCCGTCCGGCACTACCACGAGATCGGCCTCCTGGACGAGCCGGAACGGGCGTCCAACGGCTACAAGCGCTATGGCGTCAACCATCTGGTGCGCCTGATGCGTATCCGCAGACTGACCGACCTCGGTGTGGCTCTCGCAGATGTCCCCGCGGTCGAGAGCGGTGATGAGAGGGCACGGCAGATCCTTCGGGACCTCGACGCCGAACTCGCGGCGGACATCGAACGCCGACAGCGGATGCGGCGGGACCTGGCGGCCATCATGGACAATCGGGCCGCGCTCGACATGCCCCCGGACTTCAAGACGCTTGCCGACGACCTGCCCGAAACCCAGCGATCCCTGCTGGTGGCCTACTCCAGCATCCTCACACCCGAAGCGATTGCCGCCCTCAAGGAACAGCTTTCGGGACCCCGTGGCGACCTCGAAGCGGAGTTCGCGGCGCTCGAGGAGGCCGCACCCGAGGACGTACGGCAGCGGCTGGCCGAGCAGATGGCGCCCGAAGCCCGCGAGCAGCACCGGGCCCACCCTGCTCTGGCCGACCTCGGGCGGGCCTCGCACCGGGAAAGGGCGCTCGCGGACTCGGTCACCGTGCACGCCTTGACCGAGTTCTACAACCGCGCGCACCTCGACGTGCTGCGACGCGTTCACAGCATCCTCGTCGAGAACGGCACCGCAGGGAGCGAGAGCGACGACGCCCAGCAGTGAGGGCAGCGCCGGGTAGGCGCACACCGCATCTGTGCCGCCCGCGCAGCGTCGGGCCGGCCTACCGCAACGACGCACGTGCGTCAGCGGACCACACCGACCACGGTTCGCTGATGTCCAGGTGGTGGTGGCAGTGACGACGACTCCTGCATGCACTCGTCACACCATCAGGCGCGCACTGGGCCACACTCACCGAGTCACGAAGCGGCGCTCTGAGTACGGTCACCGAGGGGCATCGTCATCGGACAGGAGCCCGTCGAGCCGCTTCATGACATCCACCTGGGCTGGATTGTAGAGATCGCTGATGGCTTTGCCGATGGTGCGGGCGGTGTGCTGTCGGCCGCGCGGGGCGTCTGAAGCGAGATCGCTGAGCCCGGGATGGCGGACCCGGAGGCCTCGAACGTACGGCACGAGACGCTCGGCGAGACTCTGGCGGGTCACCTCGTCGGCATCGGCCGGAAGCTCGTTGAGTTCCAGTGCCACCGGCTGCGGCTCCTGATGGAGCAAGTCGGCATAGGCGTCCATCCCACTGGGTCCGAGGACCGTACCGAGGACGGTGACGAAAGAGCGGTCCGGGGCAGGAAGTTCGGCGGTCTTGTCCACGGAGACGAAGCGGAGGGGAAGATCGCTCGCAGCGCGCCCGCGCAGGAGGGCGCCCACCTCCGCGCGGGCGTGTTGCAGGCGTTCGATGGTGGCGGCCAGCTCCGTGTCGAGAGCCCGCAGATCTCGCGGGTCGGGGCCCGAATCCGGGTCGTCGTCCATGCCCGCAATCTGGGACAGGGAGAAGCCCAGAGCCGTGAGGCGCTTTGTCCGGAGGAGCCGGACGAGGTGGCTGACGCCGTACTGCTTGTATCCGTTGGACCGACGCTCCGGCTCTTCAAGCAATCCGATGTCGTGGTAATGCCGTACGGCCCTGAGACTGACGCCGGCCAGCTCCGCCATCTCCCGAGTGCTCCACGCCATGATCGAGATCTCCCTCGCCGTCTGGTGCCGTGTCTTTGCGTTTCTTTGCGGTCGCCGTGGAGAATTCGAGTCCGGCAACTGCCCGGCGGGCGGATAGCGGCCGACCATGCCGGTCTGTCCACGCCGATGCCCGTCGCGCCGTGGTCTCGCGCCTCGACGCGAAGGGGTGGCTGGTCCGGTTCACGGCCGGGGGGGTCCGGCGGATGGTGCGGGGCCGGTGGAGAGGACGTGGTCGACGGCGGCGTTGAGGGTCTCGGTCTCGGCGATGAGGACGGATTCGCGGGTGGGCAGTGCGCGTTCGACCGAGAGTCCGTTGAGGACGGTGAGAAGGAACCTGACGTTGCGGGTGTGGTCTCCTGGGGGCAATGCGCCCTCCTCGGCGAGCACGGTCAGCCAGTGTTCGACCCGGCGCTCCGCCTCCCGCTCGTGGGCGAGGTAGGCGGTGCGTACCGGTTCGGTCGGTTCGGGTTCGATGAAGCTCCGATAGACCGTGCCCCATGCGGTTCGCGCGTCCTCGTTGGTGCCGAGCGGTGCGAGAACCTGCCGCAGGCAGTTCAGCAGCCGTTCGCGGGGCGACAGTGTCCGGTCCCGGATCGGGTCGCCGGGCAGCAGGTGTTCGTAGATCCGCTTGAGCAAGCTGTCCTGCAGCGCGCGCTGGGTGGGGAAGTGGAACCTCAGCGAGCCGATGCTCACCCCCGCACGCGCGGCGACCGCGCGCACGCTCAGCTTCGCCGCTACGTCCTCGGCGATCATCTCCGCAGCGGCCTGGAGGATCTTCTCGCGTGTTTCCATGTCCTGCTCTCCTTAGCTTCTCCCAGCACCCTTCACTGTACTAGCACGCCGTACTAGTACAGCATGCTAGTGCTCCGACCGGGAAGTTCGCCGGGGCGGTCGTCCGGGCGCCATCGACGTGCTCACCACGACCCCCGGCATCGACCCGCGGCGCATCGGCGTCCTCGGCGTCTGCGCCGGTGGCGGCTACGCCGTGCACACCGCCCGCACGGACCACCGCATCAAGGCGGTCGGCACGGTAGTCCCCGTCAACATCGGCGCCGCGTTCCGCAGCTTCTCCCCCGACGGTCCGGCCGCAGCACTCGACGCCCTCGCGGACGCACGGACCGAAGAGACCCGCTCCGGCGAGACGACCCGCGTGAACTGGCTGCCCGACACCCTGGAGGACGCCACAACAGCGGGCCTGACCGACATCGACACCACTCAGGCCGTCACCTACTACCGCACCGAGCGCGGCGGTAACGAACATTCCACGAACCGGCGCCTCTTGCGCAGCGACTCCCTCCTGCTGGGCTACGACGCGTTCCACCTGGCCGATCAGCTCATGACCCAGCCACTCCAGGTCATCCTCGCCGGACGCATCGGCAACACCGGCTCCTACGACACCGGCATGCAGCTGTGGAAGCTGGCCCCCAACCCCGTCGACCTCATGGTGATCGACGGCGCCGGCCACTACGAGATGTACGACGAACCCGAATACGTCGACGCTGCCGTCGAACGACTCACCAGCTTCTATGCGAACAACCTGTAAGGCATCCGAACCGGCGAACCTATGCGGTCCCAGCACTAGCGCCCTTCCTGACACGCTGCACTAGTGGCGGTGCCGGCCGATGCACACAGGAAGGGCGGAGCACGACGTGTAAGCAGCGGGCGGCATCAAGGCGCCTGGAGCCGGGCGACGGCAGGGAACTGCAGCGGTTCCGCGCTGTACGAGGACGACGACGGGAGCGGTCAGGAGTGACGGGCAGGGCCTGGCCGGTGGCGCGCGCCCCCGGCTCAGGGTGACTGCGGGGCGCCGTGTCGCAGGCCGTCGAAGAGGAGGGCGGTGATCTGCCGGGCCTCGACCAGCCAGCCCTCCGTGGCGCGCATTCCGCAGATGCCGCCCAGGGCACGCAACAGAGTTGGCCCTGTGATGTCGTCGCGGACAGTGCCGGCCGCACTGCCTGCTTCAAGCAGCAGGGAGAGGGCACCGGCCATACGCGTACGGGCGTCGCCGAAGACCGGTGAGTCCGTCGCCATGATGCTTTCCAGCACACCGGACATCCCCTTGCCCACCGCCGCGTGGTCCACAAGCAGCAGCAGGAAGCGCCGCAGCGCCTCCTCCGGGGCGTGCTGGTCCAGCAGGACGCCGGGCGTGGCGCACAGGTCGTCGACCTCTTTGCGGTAGACCTCCTCGATCAGCGCGTCGCGGGTTTCGAAGTGACGGTAGAGCGTTCCGACGGCGACGCCGGCGCTGCGGGCGATGTCCTCGACGTGCGCGTCGGCGTCGCCGCCGAGGAACGCCTGGCGGGCCGCGGACAGCAAGGCCTCGCGGTTGCGTCGCGCGTCGGCACGCAACGGCGGTCGGAACCTCTACCGAGCGGCGTCCGCTGATGCGGCCGCCTACACGCGCGGGCGCCGGCCCAAGTCGGCCAAGCTCGCCCAACGGCCGGCTCTGCGCGCCCTGGTGGAGGGCAAACTGGCTCTGTGCTGGTCGCCCGAGCAGATCGCGGGATGGCTGCGACGGCAGTTCCCTGCTGACGCTGTCATGCAGATCTCGCACGAAGCGATCTACCTCTCGCTCTACGACCCACGCCGGCGCCAGGCGATCGACCGCAGCCTCACCCAGCGACTGCGGTCAGGCAGGCCTATGCGCCGCCCGAAGCTCGCCCGGCGGCCCACAGGGCGGGGCATCATCCGCGGCATGGCGTCCATCAGCGCCCGTCCCGCCGAGGTCGAGGACCGCAAGGTCCCGGGCCACTGGGAAGGCGACCTCGTAATGGGCACCCGGCCCTCGGCCGTGGCCACGCTGGTCGAGCGCACCAGCCGCTACACGGCCGTCGTCGCGCTGCCGGACGGCATCAAGGCCGAGCAGGTCACTCCGCACCTCACCAGGAGTCTCCTCGGCATCTCGCCCCAGCTACGACGGACGCTCACCTGGGACCGGGGCCGGGAGATGGCCGAGCACCAGGCCATCACCGCCGAGACCGGGATGCCGATCTACCTTTGCAAGCCACGGAGCCCGTGGCAGCGCGGAACCAACGAGAACACCAACCGGCTGCTACGGCAGTACCTCCCCAAGGGAGCGGACCTCCGCACGTTCAGCCAGGCCGACCTGGACGCCATCGCCTACGAGCTCAATCACCGTCCGCGCAAGACCCACGGATACCGCACTCCGGCGGAGGTCTACGCTGACCTTCTGAACAGCAGTGATGCGCTGACCGCTTGAGCTCGCCATCGTTTGCCTACAGGTATCGCGGGTGAAAGCGCCGCGGTCTTAGGCATTGCGCGGCCGTGTGGAAATTCCGGCTCCGGGTCAGGCCGGCGGGCCGGGGGTGTATCTGGCGAGCATGGTCTGGACGGCCTCTTCGACGGCGCTGTGGATGTCGGAGGCTGCGGGGTTCCAGCCGGTCAGCAGCATGCGGGGCCACAGGACGTAGTTAGCGATCATGCCGAGGAACTGGTTCGCGGCGCTTTCAGCGTTGGGCACATCAGCGTTGCCCGCCTCATGCTCGGATTCCAAGTAGTGCTGGACGGAGGCGAAGTAGGGCAGTTTGCCGAGCTGGAACTGCATCCGTCCCAGCTCGGGGAAACGAGGCAGTTCGGCGATGACGATCCGGAACAAGCCTGTCATGCGGGGCTGGCCGATCAGGTCGGCGTAGCGGTGGCCGATGGCTGTCAGCCCGGAGCGCAGATCTCCCGCCTGTGGCCGCGCGGCGGTATCGCCGGCGTCGCGCTGCCAGGACTCGGTGACGATGGCCTCGAAGAGGGCCGCCTTGGTGGGGAACTGCTTGAACAGGGTGGACTTCGAGACCCCGGCCGCTTCGGCGATCCGTGCGAGGGAGGTGCCGTCGTAGCCGCGGTCCAAGAACAGTTCTGTGGCCGCGGAGGTGATCGCCTCACGCTTCTGCTGGGCGAGCCTGCGGTGATGCGCGGTGAGTTCTGCTGCCATGCGGAGAGTATGCCGCAGCCCCGAGGCGAGTCACTTGACTCGCCTCGGGGCCCCACTTACGGTGCAGCAGTAAGGCGAGTCGAGTGACTCGCATCTGAGGTGTGGCACCTGGGCGCATCCTCGTTGTCGCACGATGGAGGAAGTTCATGACAGTCGACAAGATCGCTTTGGTGACCGGTGCGAATCGCGGCCTCGGGCGCAGCGCGGCCATCGCCCTGGCCACACGCGGGGTGCGGGTCGTGGTCACCCACCGCGGTGACGCGGCCGGGGCTGAGAAGACGGTGGAAGAGGTGCAAGCCGTGGGTGGGACGGCCGCCGCTCTCCGGCTCGACATCAGCGACGTCCCCTCCTTCGCGTCCTTCACCACCGAACTGGGCGCGCAGCTGGAGCGCTGGGGTACTTCGCGGCTCGACATCCTGGTCAACAACGCGGGACTGGGAGTCTTCGGACCGCTGGAGACCGTCACGATCGACGACTTCGACACGGTGATGGGCACCAACGTCCGGGGCACGTTCTTCCTCATCCAGTCGCTCGTGCCGCTGCTGGCCCGGGGCGGCCAGGTCATCAACGTCTCGACGTCACTGACTCGCCACACCAGCCCCGCCACCTCGGTCTACTCCGCCTCGAAGGCCGCCATCGAAGCTCTGAGCCGCACCCTCGCCGCAGAACTCGGACCTCGCGGCATCCGGGTCAACTCCATCGCCCCGGGGCCGACCGCCACCGACTTCAACGGCGGAGCGATGCGGGACGACGCCGGAATGCGCCAGGTTCTGGCCGGACAGACCGCGCTCGGCCGCGTCGGCGAACCTGAGGAGATCGGCGACGCCATCGCCACGCTGGCCTCCGAGGGACTGCGCTGGGTCACCGCCCAGCGCATCGAGGTCTCCGGCGGCGCCCTCCTGTGACGCCGGGCGACGGCGAGACGTCAGCACCGCCTGGTGCCGCTCGTGCCACAACGGGCCGACCTCGGTGACAAGTTCTGCGATCACGTCGGGCGTCAGCCCGGTGATCCGCGGGCTACGGATGGTTGTCGCACGCGTCCGATTCCCCACCACACGGGTCGTGCTCAACGATCAAGGTCTCGCCAACCACGCACGAGCCCGTAAGGACTGTCCCGTAAGTACCGCTTGCCACCGGCGCTCCGCCTCCCGCTCGTGGGCGAGGTAGGCGGTGCGTACCGGTTCGGTCGGTTCGGGTTCGATGAAGCTCCGATAGACCGTGCCCCATGCGGTTCGCGCGTCCTCGTTGGTGCCGAGCGGTGCGAGAACCTGCCACAGGCAGTTCAGCAGCCGTTCGCGGGGCGACAGTGTCCGGTCCCGGATCGGGTCGCCGGGCAGCAGGTGTTCCTTCACTTCTCCCCGCTTCCCCACCCGACTAGCACGCCGTACTAGTACGGCGTGCTAGCGTGTCCCTAGCACGCTGTACTAGTAAGGGTGCGGCCGAGGTGCGAAGGGGTGCGCGGAGCATGGCGTTGAAGCAGTGGGCGGCATCAAGGCGCCTCAAGCCGGGCGACGGCAGGGAACTGCAGCGGTTCCGCTGGTGGCAGCTCCCCGTGCGCTCCCTGTTCTGGCTACGGCTTGCCGGTGACGGCGGGCAGGAACGCCTGTACGCCGTCGACGTACGGCACTGGGCGCGATTGGACAACAGCAGGATCCGGGCGCATCTGTTCCTGGACGGCAGGCATGTGGCCGAGTCGAAGTTGCCCGCGCTCCTCCCGGTCGACGGGGGCGTCATCGAGGTGGCGATGAGCAGCTACGGCATCAAGCGCTGCCACTATCGCCCCTTGGACGGACAACCGTCTCAGCTCACGCCCGACCCCGCCTCCGCGGAGGGACGGAGGGCGCGCTTCGGCACCCGCCACCCGGGACTGAGCCGGGCGGTCGCCGTCGGATCGGTGTTGCTGCTGGTCATCGGTGTGGGCCTGAACCTGCTGCAGCTCGCTGAACCCGTCTCTCACATCCCCCCCGTCACACAGCGGGTCGGAACCTTCGTATCGCCGATACACCTACCGATCTGGCTGAACCTCGCACTGGGAGGCGGGGCCGTTCTGGCGAGCATGGAGCGCGCTCTCCGCCTGCGGTACTCCTCCCTGCTCGACGCGGCCGGTCGCTGACTCATCGGAGCGAGGAAGGCGCGACCACGCCCTCTTCGGCCGGCCTCTCGCGCGACCGGCGCAGCCGGGCTGCAGGGCATGGCACACGTAGGACGAAAGGAAACTGATCATGATCCAGTCGAGGCCACGGACCGCCGCCAAGTACGGGGCCGCGTTCGCCGCGGCCCTCATGGTCCTGACGGGATGCTCGTCCGGCGCCTCGGGGCTGCGCAGCACGTCCGCAACGGGCGCGTCGGCCCCGGCTCCCTCCCCGGACCCGCTCACTTGGAGCACGTGTGGGAAGGACCTGGAATGCGCCACGATCAAGGTGCCGCAGGAATACACCGACCCCGAGGGCGCGCAGATCCCGCTCGCGGTCATGCGGCACCGGGCCACCGATCCCGCCCAGCGCATCGGCAGCCTGATCTTCAACCCCGGCGGACCCGGGGTCGCCGCCACCGAAACACTGCGTAACCTGCCCAAGACAGCCGGTACTCCGGGCGCCTTCTCGCCCGCTGTGCTCGCCAGATTCGACGTCATCGCGATGGACCCGCGCGGCGTCGGCCAATCGCAGGCCGTTCGCTGCCTGACCGACAAGCAGCGAGCCGACGCCGCCGGCACCTCCTTCGACCCGGCGATCCCCGGGGGCAAGCCTCTGCCGCGACTGCTGGCCGATGCCGCCGCGTTCACCGACGGCTGCGCCAAGCACCAGAGCAAGAAGTTCCTGGCCAGCCTTTCCACCGACAACGTGGCTCGCGACATCGATCGAGTCCGCGCCGCGCTCGGCGAGAAAAAGATCACGTACTACGGCTTGTCCTACGGCACCGTGGTCGGCCCGATGTACGCCACCCTCTTCCCTCACCGAGTCCGCCAGATGGTGCTCGACGCGCCCGTCGACACCAACCAGTGGTTCGGCAACTCCCTCCCCTTCCAGAACGACGTCGCTGTGGCAAGCGAACGAACCCTCAACGCCTGGTTCAAGACCTGTCGCACCGAAGGGGCCGCAGTATGCCCGTTCGGGGCAGGTGACCCGGAGGCGGCGTTCGACACACTCATCGACACGTTGGAAGCGAAGCCGCTGAAGATCGCACCCGCCCAGGGGGGCGCCACCCCGGGCGGCGAACTCGACGGTGCCATGGCCCTGGAGACCACCCGAGCCCTGGCCGGCGACCAGAACACCTGGCCCTTCCTGACCTCGGCACTGCTGGCCGCACAGAAGGGCAACGGCGCACCCCTCTACACCCTGTGGAACAGCGTCACGGTATCCCCCTTCCCCGTCCCCACCGCGATGTTCGAAACCCACACCGCGGTACGCTGCGCCGACTGGAAGACCCCGTCCGGCATCGCCGCACACAAGGACGCAGCCGCCAAGGCCACTACCGAGGCGAAGCGGATCGGGACCCGGGCCGCCTACTCCGCTCTCAACTGCGCACGCTGGCCCGCGCCGAACAAGGACCGCGTCACCAAGCCGCTCACCGCCGCCGGTGCGCCCCCGGCACTGGTGGTCGCAGGCCGACTGGACCCCGTCACTCCCCACCACTGGGCCGAGAACATGACCCGGACTCTGGACGCCGCGGTCCTGCTCACACGTGAAGGAGTCGGACACGGCTCCTACGGCATCAACTCGTGTGTTAATAAGGCAGTTGACGCCGCACTCCTCCACGGCACCCGCCCCGCCGACGGCACCGTGTGCAAGACGGACACACCCGCAACCACCCGCCCCCTTGTCCCTGCGAAGCGTTGAGTCACAGCCAGCCGTCACCCGCCCACGCATACGCACGGCACGACCTCAGAACAGCGGAAGGACTTACGCACGGGCTGCCTGATGTTCAAGGCCACAGCTAAGGGCTGGCCCGCATTTCCCGCCGGGTGCCCGACGATAGCCAAGGGCCCTCGTCACGTTGTCGGAGCGTCCCCATACATCCCGTATGTGGACGCTCCTTCGCTTTGTGATGCGCCGCGTCCGGACGCCACGCGCTTGATCCACCGGGAGTTGCGGGGCAGTCCTCACGCACCTCGCTTCAGAATCCCGCCCGTGCGTGATTCTGCGCCGACTTGGTGAACTGACGCACCGCAAAAGCGGACAGAGAATAGGTCCTGCGTTCTCAACCGAGGTGGTCTCGACGATCTAATCCGCGGTTTCTGACGGCGCAGGTCAGACAAGGCAGAAGGAAAACCCGTGCCTTGCCCTCGTCGCCACCCCGCTCACAGCACACCACCTGGCCAGTTCAAGGGGAGACCGCCCCGTCATCGGCGACTCCTATTGCACCAGCGGCCTCTCCCACTGCTGCTACCGCACGTCCAGCACACCTTTCGCCGACGTCGACTCCAGTCTGCGCAACACCGCGATCGCCCGGCCCACCCCGGTTTGAGGGACTGGCCCAGCGGCACGGCCAGGGCCCGCCGGGAGCCCGGCACGAGAGGTCCTGTGCATCCCGCACGCCCTGTCGGGACGCCCCAGGCGCGAGGCGGACGCCGGTTACGCCTCTGTCACGACGGCGGACTCGGTGCGCACCATGCAGCAGATCCAGAAATGTCCATCCTCCAGGTCGCACAGAACTATGCCGTAACGTCACCAGTTTCACGGCTCGGACCGGAGGTAGGAGAACCACTGAAAGGCAAATCAGGGGCGAGGGCCCAGCGGTTAATCCCTGATGGGTGGGCGAACACCCAATTCGTTCCGCCTGCCCTTTTACAGGAATTAGAGGAAGGGAGGGCGCGGCCGATGAGCCTCTCCCCTGCGCGCATTTCACTCTCTTATCGGCGATAGAAACTCTTGCCCACTTCGGCTAGCACAAAGGAGAGTTCTGATGCCCACGAATTTCGCTCAGAAGCTGTATCTGCTCTGCTACACCGTCAAGAAGGAAAAGTTCCAGCTCGACAACATTCAGGGGCGCGGCCAGCTGCTGCGGGCCGGGGCGATGACTGAGCTGGCCCGTAACGGTCTGCTGGACGCGACCGGGGGAAAGGTTCGGCGGCTCTCCGGCAATCCGCCTGAGGATCCGTTCGCGGCATCGGTCTGGTACGACCTGCCCGAGGACAAGCCCAAGGGCTGGCTGAAGTTCCTGCACAACAAGGCGCACACAGCCGAAACCCCGGTCCGCGACCAGTTGCTCGCCTCCGGGGATGTCGCCATCGAACGCCAGAAGAAGGTGGCGGTCGTGTCCACCAACAGGGTCACCGTGGTGCACCCGGACCTGGTGCACGCCCTGCAGGACCGAGTGCGCGCGATCGTGCTCGACGGCGCTCCCGCCGATGACCTGACGGACGAGCTGGCCATGGCCGTCCTGGCGGTCGAGCTGGAGCTCACCTCGGTGTGGAGCAAGGAGGACCGCCGCACCCACAAGTCCGCCCTGAAGGCGCAAGCGGCGCGGTTCGACGCGTTCGTCCCCGGACTGCGCAAGGCACTGCGCGACTCCTATCTCGCGAGCCGGGCCGTGGGGGGCGGCTGGAGCGCCTGAACCGCCACGACCGCAACGAGAAATCCCCGAGAGACTCTGCAACCGCAGCCCGTGACCAGGAGTGATCGATGACCCAACTCGAAGGCGAGCACGCCCCCTCCCCAACTCACGACCGGGGCAACACAAGCGCGCCGCCCCCCGCCCCGGGTTCGCCCATGCTCGATTCCATGGGCGGCATCGCGGGCTTCGTCTACTCGACCGTCCCGGTCGTGGGGTTCGTGATCGCACTCGCCTTGCTGTCGACGAAGGCAGCCGTGGTCGCGGCGGTGGCAACCGGTGCGGTGTTCACCGTGGCCCGGCTGGTGCGTGGGGAACGTCTTCTCGCCGCTTCGGGCAGCCTGACCGGTGTTCTGGTCGCGGCAGGCATCGTCGCGCTCACCGGTTCCGCCAAGGACTTCTTCCTGCTGGGCATCTGGGTGGCCTTCGCAGGATTCCTCGCCACCTTCGGTTCGGTCCTCCTTCGCCGCCCACTGACCGGTGTGGCGTGGAACCTCCTGCACGGTGGCGCGCACGCCTGGCGTGCGGACCGTCAGGTTCTGCGGGCACACGACATAGCCACGCTCGCAGCGGCGAGCGTCCTCGGCGCCCGGTTCGTAGTGAAGCAGTGGCTCTACGCGCATGACGCCACCGGCTGGCTCGCCTTCGCGAAGATCGCCATGGGCACCCCCCTCACCGTGGTCGCCGCACTGGTCGTCGCCTGGGCCTTCCGTGCGACGTCCAAGCGTCTGGTGGACAGCCGACCCGTCCCGGCCGTCGCTCAGCACGAGGCCGAACTCCCTCCTCGTCAGGATGCCTCCATGTAGCGAGCAGTCACATCACCTCAGCGCGGAAGGAACCTCATGTCGATCAGCCACACGCAAACAGAGACGGTGCGGGAACTCGGAGCCTTCGAGCGGACCATCGATCTCTACATGCACCGAAACCCTGTCCAGTTCTCCCTGGTCGCCGAGATCGACCGTACGGTCTGTGAGCGGACGCTGGCACGGGCGCTGAAGAAGGTGCAGGCACAACACCCGCTGCTCCGCGTCTCGGTCGACCGCCGAGCCCCCCAGGCCCGGTACCGCTGGGCAGAGGGCCCGATCAGGATCGAGACAGCCACCGAGGGAACGCCCTGGCAGGCGGTCGTCGCTGGTGAGCAGAGGCGCCCCATCGCGCCGGAGCCCGGCCCGCTCATGCGGACCATCCTTATTCCCGCGGAGACCGGCAGCATCATCGTGCTGACCTTCGCCCACCAGATCACCGACGGCACCGGCGGCATGCGGGTGGTGGCGGATCTCGTCGCCGCCCTCGACGGCGACGAGGACGGCGGCCGGCCGACCCGGGGGAGGGATGTGCCGCCCTCCCAAGAGGCCCTCCTGCAGGCCCTCGACGCGGCGACGCCTCCCGTAGGGCCGCCCCAGGACGAGCTGATGAACCCGCCCGGCGAGCTGACTCAGTTCTCGGGACGGGCGCCGCACGTCTCCGCCTTGGCCCTGCAACGCGGCCTGACCGCACGCCTCCTGGCCCGCTGCCGCGCGGAGGGCGTGTCCGTGCACGCCGCGCTGTGCGCCGCCGCCGGGACGGTCTTCCACCGCGCGGGCCGCACCCGGGTGAGGGTGCTGAGCCCGGTCAACCTGCGCCGTGCCGCGGGTCTGCCCGACGCCGTCGCCAATCGCTTCGCCGGAGCGCGGACAGTCAGCGAGGCACCCCAGGCCGAAGATTTCTGGAAGCTGGCCCAGCATCATCACCAGGCTCTGGAACACGAGCGGACACCCGGGTTGCTCAAGGCCGGTTCGCAGGCGCTGGCCCATCAGCCGCCGACCACCCCCGAGGAGGCCGAGGCGATGATGACCCTGGTCACCGCCGCCGACATCCAGATCACCAATCTCGGAGTGGTCGAGGCGCCTGCACACGGCCACGCCCGTCTCACCGCTCTGTGGGGACCGGCGCAGACCACCCAACTGGCCGGTGAACACGTCCTGGGTGTCGCCACCTGCGAGGGGCGCCTACGCATGACGGAGCTGACCCACGACCCCATGGCCGTTCTGCTGCCCGACATGGTCGCCGTCCTCGCCCAGCAGTGCACCGAACCCGGCGCGCCCTCCTCCTGACGCGTGCAGGGCACCGAGCACCGTCCCAGACACACCGTCGGCCATCCGGCGGTTCGAAACGCCCGGGACGCCCTCGCCGAACGGGCAGAGCGCCACCGAACCGACCCGGCCACCACATCCACACCACGCCCTCGACAGCCGCACCCGATGAGCGACACACAGGAGTGACCATGCAGTCCCGTACCGACGCCCACGAAACAGTCGATACCGCCTTCCTGGCCGAGCTGCGGTCCCGTATTCCTGCGGACCGTGTGCTCACCAGCGGACCGGAGTACACGCGAGCCGTGGCGCTGTTCAACGCAGCGGTCGATGTCCGCCCTGCGGTCGTCGTGCGGTGCGCGAGCACCGCTGACGTGCAGGCGGGAGTACGCGCTTCTCGCAACCATGGAGTGCCAATCTCCGTGCGTGGCGGGGGTCACGACTTCTGGGGCCGGGCGTTCCGTCCTGGTGGGCTGGTTCTCGATCTGACCGACATGAGAGACGTGCAGGTCGACGTCAACCACGGTTACGCGACGGTCGGCGGCGGGGCTCTCTCTTCGGACGTGGTCTCAGCCGCCGAGCGGGCGGGCCTGACCGCCGTCACCGGAACGGCGGGCTCCGTCGGCATGGTCGGCCTCACGCTCGGCGGCGGCTACGGTCCCCTCCTGGGCCAATTCGGGCTCGCAGCCGACAACCTGCTCAGCGCCGAGGTCGTCCTGGCCGACGGCTCACGAGTGAACACCGACGCCGAACACCACCCGGACCTCTTCTGGGCGTTGCGCGGCGGCGGCGGCAACTTCGGCGTCGTGACCTCGGCACGGATCCGCCTGCACCCCGTACCGACCGTCATCTCGGGAACCATCCTGTACCCGATCGACCAGAGCGCCGGCATACTGGCCGACCTCGGCGGGATCCTTCAGGACAGTCCCGACGAACTGACGGTAGACGTGGGGTTCCTTCCCGGCCCGGATGGCAAGCCGACGGTGTACGTCGCGCCGACCTGGTCGGGGAACCTTGAGGCGGGCAACGCCCAGAACGGGCCGGTACGCACCCTGGCCGGACTCGGTACACACGTGCTCGCCGAGATCGGACCGGTCGCCCGTTCCGCAACGCTGGCAGCGACGGACGCCATGTTCCCCCCGGGACGCACGGGCGCGATCCGCACACGGACCGTCCGGAGCGTAACGGGCTCCATCGCAACCGTCCTGGACCGGGCCGCCCGGGAGTTCACCTCACCGTTCTCCGCGATCGTGTGGCACCAGTTCCACGGTGCGGCCACCCGCCCACCACTCGGTTCCATGGCTTTCGGCCGACGCGAACCACACCTCATGGTCGAGCTGATCTCCATGTGGGAGAACGGCGAGAACAAGGACCACACAGACGGTGGCGAAGACAGGTCCTCGCGCCTGCGCTGGCTGGAAGAGACTCACGCAGCCCTGGAACCGTTCTCACTGCCGGGTGGCTACGTGAACTTCCTGGGGCCGGAGACCCCCGACCAGGTAGCGAACTGCTACGGGCCGAACACCGAACGCCTGCTCGCCGTGAAGTCCGCAGTCGACCCGGACTCAGTCTTCTCCGCCACACCACTCCCTACATCCACCGCCGACGCCTGATCCCCGCGCGGGCGAGGTGAAGGAGAGATCGCCGACCTGGTCAGCGGCAGCGACTCCTCATCCCTGCCTTGGCGATTGAACAGCGACAGGCAACTGTTACTCGGGGGTTCTTCCAAATCTCGGGCCAGCGCGAGAAGGACTCCGGCCAGCTGCCCCACCGCAGGCCCCCGGAGCCTCCCATCCCCTCGGAAAGCGTTCCCCGAACGCAGCGTCAAGCACGCGTGTCCACCGGCTGTCCACCGGAGCAAGTGACTTCGCGCGACCGAAGGGCTGAACTGCACCAGAACAGCAGGTCAGAACCTTGCCGGAGCTCACAGGCGCCAGCGAAAACAAACCTGAGACCTGCGCATTACATGCACAGACGAGCGGTACCCGATTTGGCAGGATCCCAAGGTCATCCCCAACAGGAAACCCCAGGTCAGAAGCCTGACCTGGGGTTCACCGTTGAGCCGCCTTCGGGATTCGAACCCGAGACCTACGCATTACGAGTGCGTTGCTCTGGCCATCTGAGCTAAGGCGGCGCGCTGCGGACCTATGGTGCGATCAGCAACGTCGGTAAGTCTACACAGTTTCCCGGGGTGCTTCGTAACCGCCCCGGAGGCCGGGGTTCCGGGGCGGCCCGGGGCGGTCCCGGGTCGGCTACGAGCAGCGTTTGCCGTCTTCCGGCGGAGTGCCGCGCAGCAGGTACGCGTTGATCGCGGAGTCGACGCAGGCGCTGCCGCGGCCGTAGGCGGTGTGGCCGTCGCCCTCGTAGGTGAGGAGGCGGCCGGAGGAGAGCTGGCCGGCCAGGGCCTCGGCCCAGCGGTACGGGGTGGCCGGGTCGCGGGTGGTGCCGACCACGACGATCGGAGTGGCGCCGGCCGCCTCGATGCGGTGCGGCTCGCCCGTGGGCTTCACCGGCCAGTACGCGCAGTTCAGGGAGGACCAGGCGAGGCCCTCGCCGAAGACCGGGGACGCCTTCTCGAAGTCGGGGAGGGCATCGCGCACCTCGTCCGGCGAGGAGAAGGCCGCGGGGAGGTCGAGGCAGTTCACGGCGGCGTTGGCGAACATCAGGTTGCTGTAGCCGCCGTCGGCCTCGCGCTCGTAGTAGCTGTCGGACAGGACCAGCAGGCCGGCGCCGTCGTTCTCCTTCATCGCCGAGGTCAGGGACTCACGCAGCTGCGGCCAGGCGGCCTCGTCGTACATCGCCGCGATCACGCCGGTGGTGGCGAGGGATTCGGTGAGCTCGCGGCCGTCGGCGTCACCGGTGGGGACGGGCCCCGCGTCCAGGTCGTCGAAGAAGGCCTTGAGGTTCTTGCCGGCCCGTTCGGGGGTGGTTCCCTTACCGCCGAGGGGGCAGTCGGGCTGCCGCACACAGTCCTTGGCGAAGGACTGGAACGCCGTCTCGAAGCCCGCCGTCTGCTCCAGGTTCAGCCGGCGCGCGGGCAGGGACGGGTCCATCGCTCCGTCCAGGACCAGGCGGCCCGCCCGGTCGGGGAACAGGCCGGCGTACGTCGCGCCGAGGAAGGTGCCGTACGAGGCTCCGACGTAGTTCAGCTTCTCGTCGCCCAGCACCGCCCGCAGTACGTCCATGTCCCGGGCCGCCTCGACGGTCGACACGTGCCGCAGCAGCTTCGGCGCGTCCGCTCCGCAGCCCTCCGCGAACCCCTTGTACGCGTCGACCAGCTCGGCCGCCTCCCCCTCGTCGTCCGGGGTGACGTCCGTGCGCGTGTACGCGTCCATCTCGCGTCCGTCGAGGCACTCGACGGGCTCGCTGCGGGCCACGCCCCGCGGATCGACCGCCACCATGTCGTACTGGGCGCGGACCTCCTTCGGGTAGCCGATGCCGGCGTACTGCTGGAGGTAGCCGATCGCCGAACCGCCCGGTCCGCCCGGGTTCACCAGCAGCGAGCCGAGCCTCTTGCCCGGGCCGGTGGCCTTCTTGCGGGCCACGGCGAGCCGGACGTCTCCCTCGGCCGGCTTCGCGTAGTCGAGCGGGGCCTTCATGGTGGCGCACTGGAAGCCGGGGACGCCGCAGTCGCGCCAGCTCAGCTTCTGCTCGTAATACGGCGTCAGCGCGGAGGGCGTGGCTTGCGGCAGCGCGGCCAGGGTCGCCTTCGCCGCCTCCGTCGAGCCGGCCGCCTCCGCCGCCGAACCGGCGGACGTCGACGCGCCCCCGGCCGAGCAGGCGGTGGCGAGCAGCGCGGCGGCCAGCAGCGTGGCTCCGGTACGGGTCCTGCCGATGCGGGTCCTGCGGTGGGTGCGCCTTGTGTGCATTGAGCGAGCGTAACTCTCGGCGACAACATCGTCGCAGTGCGTGCTCTGCGTGCCTCGTAAGAGTTACGTCGTCAACCGCGGACGCGGACGCCGGCGCCCGGGCGGGTCAGCCCTCTCTCAGCGCCATCGTCATCGCCTCCACCGCGAGCAGCGGCGGCACATTGCGGTCGAGGGCCTCCCCGCAGGCCGCGATGGCCTCGATACGGCGCAGGGTGGACTCCGGTGTGCCGGCGCGGGCGAGACGCTCCAGGGCGTCCTCCGCGTCGGCGTTGGCGATCGCCACGCGGGACCCGAGCTGGAGGGCCAGGACATCGCGGTAGAAGGCGGTGAGGTCGGTCAGCGCGAGGTTGAGGCTGTTGCGTTGGGTGCGTCTGCTGCGACGCTTCTGGTTGTCCTCGAGTTCCTTGATCACGCCTGCCGTGCCGCGCGGCAGCCGGCCGCCCTGGGCCGCGCCCAGGGCGGCCTTCAGTTCCTCGGTCTCCTTGCTGTCCATCTCCTCGGCGAGCTGCTTGGCGTCCTCCGCCGCGGCGTCGACCAGTTCCTGGGCGGCCTTGAGGGCGCTGCCGACGTCCTCGACGCGCAGCGGCAGTTTCAGCACGGCGACCCGGCGCTCGCGGGCGGCCGGGTCGGTGGCCAGGCGGCGGGCACGGTCGACGTGACCCTGGGTGGCCCGGGCCACGCCGGCGGCGACGTCCGGCTCGATGCCCTCGCGCCGGACGAGCATGTCGGCGACGGCACCGACCGACGGCGTGCGCAGGTTCAGGTGGCGGCAGCGGGAGCGGATCGTGGGCAGGACGTCCTCGACGGACGGGGCGCACAGCAGCCAGACCGTACGCGGGGCGGGCTCCTCGACGGCCTTGAGGACGGCGTTGGCGGACTTCTCGTTCAGCCGCTCGGCGTCCTCGACGAGGATGATCTGCCAGCGGCCGTTCGCGGGTGAGGTGAACGACTTGCGGACCGTGTCGCGCATGTCGTCCACGAGGATCTGCGCGCCCACGGCGACCACCGTGCTGACGTCCGCGTGAGTGCCGATGAGCGCCGTGTGGCATCCGTCGCAGAAGCCGCAGCCGGGGACGCCGCCGAGGGCACGGTCGGGGCTCACGCACTGCAGCGCGGCGGCGAAGGCCCGCGCCGTCTGCGTCACTCCCGCGCCGGGCGGGCCGGTGAACAGCCAGGCGTGGGTCATGCTCGACGTCTCGGGGAGCGGGCCGTCGGCCGCGGCGGCGGTGACGAAGGCGTCGGCGTCCCGGGCAGCGGCGGCGAGCTGCTCGCTCACCTTCTCCTGCCCGACGAGGTCGTCCCACACGGTCATGGGTCACACCGTCCTTCCGTCACACTCCGCCACACTGCTCCGCGCCGCGTCCTCCATTGTGCGGGGCGGCACTGACAACGGGCCCCGGGCCGCCCCGTGGGCCCGGCGGACATCGGGCCCGGGCCCCGTGGGACACCTGGGCCCGGGTGGGCGGCCCGGCCGGTCAGCGCCGGCCCCGGCCCTTCCCCCGGCGGCCTTCGTCGTCACCACGACCATCACCACGACCGTCGCCGCGGCCGTCGCCCCGCCTGTCACGCCGGATGCCGCTCCGGCCGCCTCCGTCACGCTCGCCGTCGCGCGGGCCGAGCAGCTCGTCAGCGAGCGTCGGCAGGTCGTCCAGCGGTGTCTCCTCGGCCCAGTCCGGGCGCGGCCTGCGGGGCGGTGCCTGGTCCGGGTCGATCCGCGGCAGCTCGCGCGTGCGGTCCTGGGGTTCCCCGGACCGGTCGGTACGAGTGGCCGGTCCGTCCTCGCGGAAGTAACCGGGCGGCACCCGGTCGGCGGGGTCGTCCTCGCGTACGGGGGGCAGGACCGCCGTCTCGTCGGCGGCCCGGGGCTCCACCGCGGGCAGCACCGCCGTCTCGTCCGCCGCACCGGGCGGCACCGGCGGCATGGGCAGCTCGGTCGTCACCTCGGACTCGGACTCGGGCTCGAATTCGGGCTCGGGCTCATGTCCGAAGTCGCGTCCGGAGGCTCCCGGTGCCCCGGGTGCCCGGCCGTCGTCGCCGCGCCCGCCCCGGGCGTCGTCCTCGGCGCCACCCCGGTCGTCACGGGAGTCGGCCGAGTCCCGCACCGGCCGCAGTACCGCCGTGTCCTCCACCGGCCCGCCCGAGGCGTTCGTCGGGGTCACGACCGGCGTCGGCACGGTCATCGCGTCCGAGGGGTGCGAGGCGGCCGGAGCGGGCGGCACCGGACGGGGCGCGTCCGCCGCGGGAGGTGCCGTCGGCTTCGGGCCCGCCGCGGCCGCTGCCGCCGCCTGCTCCGCCGCCCGGCGGGCCTCCTCGGCCCGCATCAGGGCCTCCTCGGCCTTGCGCTGCTTCTCCAGGCGACGGGCCTCGGCCTCGGCCCGCAGCCGCTCCTCCTCCTCGGCCTGCTTGCGGCGTCGCTCCTCCTCGGCCCGCAGCCGGGCCTCCTCCTCGGCGCGCGCCTTCTCCTCCGCCAGGAGCCGTGCCCGCTCCTCCTCGGCCTTCCGGCGGGCCTCCTCGGCCCGCTGCCGGGCCTCCTCCGCCTGCCGTTCGGCCTCGCGCCGCTGCGCCTCCTCCAGCTCGCGCCGCTTGCGCTCCTCCTCCTCGGCGCGCAGCCGCTCGAGCTGTTCGAGGCGCTCGCGCTCCAGGCGCTCCTCCTCGGCCTTGCGCGCGGCCTCCTCCTCGGCCTTGCGGCGCGCCTCCTCCTCGGCCTTGCGGCGCGCCTCCTCCTGGGCCTTGATCTCGGCCTCGGACAGCGGCAGCACCTGGTCGAGCCGGTGGCGTACGACGGTGGTGACGGCCTCGGGCTCCTGGCCCGCGTCCACGACGAGGTAACGCCCGGGGTCGGCCGCGGCAAGGGTCAGGAAACCGGAGCGCACGCGCGCGTGGAACTCGGCGGGCTCCGACTCGAGCCGGTCGGGCGCCTCGGTGAACCGCTCGCGCGCGGTCTCCGGCGGGACGTCCAGCAGGACGGTCAGATGCGGTACGAGCCCGTCGGTCGCCCAGCGGTTGATGCGGGCGATCTCGGTCGGCGACAGATCACGGCCGGCGCCCTGGTAGGCCACCGAGGAGTCGATGTACCGGTCGGAGATGACCACGGCGCCCCGCTCCAGCGCCGGCCGGACCACGGTGTCGACGTGCTCCGCGCGGTCGGCGGCGTACAGCAGCGCCTCCGCGCGGTGCGACAGACCGGCACTCGACACGTCCAGCAGGATCGACCGCAGGCGCTTGCCCACCGGTGTCGCCCCCGGCTCGCGCGTCAGCACGACCTCGTGGCCCTTGCCCCTGATCCACTCGGCGAGGGCCTCGGCCTGGGTGGACTTCCCCGCGCCGTCGCCGCCCTCCAGGGCGATGAAGAAACCGTTCGACACGGGCGTCGGCACCGGGTCGTCGCCGCCGAGCAGCGCGTCCCGCAGATCGTGCCGCAGAGGGACTCCGGAGCGGTCGTCGACCTTGGCCAGCACCAGCGCGGCCACCGGCAGCAGCAGCGCGCCGACCAGCATCAGGATGAACGCGGCGCCACCGTGCGCGAAGACGAACCTGCCGTTCTCCAGCCGGTGCGGTCCGATCGACGCCGCCATCACGGGCGCGACGACCGCGCCGAGCGCCACGTACACGCGGACGACCGCGTGCAGGTGCTCCGTCGTCCGCGCCCGGCGGTGTTCCTCGGTCTCCTGGTCGAGCAGCGCGTGCCCGGTGTTGGCGGTCACGCCCGCGCCGACGCCGGCCAGCGTGAGGAGCAGCAGCACGGTGGTGTCGTCCGGTACGAGCCCGGCGGCCAGCAGGGCGACGCCGACGACGGCGATCGCCAGGGCCAGCAGCCGCCGGCGCGACAGGGACGGCAGCAGGGCGGGGGCCGTACGGATACCGACGACGACACCGCCGGTCAGCGCGCCCACCATCAGCCCGTACAGCACGGGGCCGCCACCCAGGTCCTTGGCGTGCAGCACCGCCACGGCGACCACGGCGGACACCACGGCGGCGACCGCCGCACAGGCGAGCACCAGCAGGGGAAGGACTCCGGTGCGGCCCTTGTCGACGCCGGTGCCGCTCTTGGGGCGGCGCATGCCCTCCAGCGGCGACCGCGCGCGCGGGGTGCGGACGCCGGGCAGCTCCAGGAAGGACACCACGGACAGGGACGCGGCGAACAGCCCGGCGGCGACGTAGGAGCCGAGCGCCGCCTGGTGCTCGGCGAACCAGTCGATGCCGGCGCCCAGCAGGTTGTTCAGCAGTCCCGCGACGACCAGCACGGCGCCGGCGAGGGGGATCGCCACGAAGCCCGTACGCAGTGACAGGCGGCGCAGCGCGTCCATGTGGTCCGGCAGCGGTCGTACCGTCGCGCCCTCCAGCGGCGGCGCGGGCAGCAGCGCGGGGGCCGCGCTCTCCCGGCACACCGTCCAGAAGCGCTCGGCGACGCCGGTGACGAAGGCGGTCACCAGGAGGACGGCGAGCGCGTCGTCCGGCGTCCAGTCGATCCACAGCGGAGCGACGATCAGCAGCGCGGCCCGCAGTCCGTCGGCGCCGACCATGGTCCAGCGCCGGTCGAGCGGACCGTCCGGTGAGGTGAGTGAGGTGAGGGGTCCGAGCAGGACCGCGCCGAAGAGCAGCGTCGCCAGGATGCGCACGCCGAAAACGGTCGCCACTGCGAACGCCACGCCCCGGTAGCCCCCGCCGAAAGAGCCCGCGCCGATCGCGGCCTGGACGGCGAGGAGGACCAGCACCAGGAGGGCGAGGATGTCGCCGACACCCCCTACGAGCTGTGCGCTCCACAACCGCCTCAACTGCGGGCGGCGCAGCAGGGCGCGGACGGCGCGCTCGCGGGAGTCCGCGACCAGGGCGTCGTCCGGGGCGGGGTGAGTGGCCGTTGGCTGCTCGGCTCGCGTCATGCGTTCAGCCTATCTGCCGTCGCCGACAGTCCGGCGTGTCCGGCCGAACGTACGCACGCCCCGACATCGAAATGATGCCGGGGCGTTCGTTTCGCGAAGAGCGCGTGGAGGGCGTGGCGCGCTTGGCGTGCCTGGAGGGCCGACGGGCTCAGCGGCTGCTGAGCCGGGCTCAGTCCTCCAACGTCTCCGACGCGGTGGCCTTCTTGGCGGCTGTCTTGGTGGCCGTCTTCTTCGCCGTGGTCTTGGCCGTGGTCTTCTTCGCGGCCGTCGTCTTCGCCGCCGCCGTCTTCTTGGCCGCGGTCTTCTTCGCCGTCGCCTTCTTGGCCGGGGCCTTCTTGGCGGCGGACTTCTTGGCCGTCTTCTTGGCGGGCCCCTTGGCGCGCTTCTCGGCGAGCAGCTCGTAGCCGCGCTCCGGCGTGATCTCCTCGACGCTGTCGCCGGAGCGCAGGGTCGCGTTGGTCTCGCCGTCGGTGACGTACGCGCCGAAGCGGCCGTCCTTGACCACGACCGGCTTCTCGCTGACCGGGTCGGTGCCCAGCTCCTTCAGCGGCGGCTTGGCCGCGGCCCGGCCACGCTGCTTGGGCTGGGCGTAGATCGCCAGCGCCTCCTCCAGCGTGATCGTGAAGAGCTGCTCCTCCGCCTGGAGGGACCGCGAGTCCGTGCCCTTCTTCAGGTACGGGCCGTAGCGGCCGTTCTGCGCGGTGATCTCGACGCCCTCCGCGTCGGCGCCGACGACACGCGGCAGCGACATGAGCTTGAGGGCGTCGTCCAGGGTGACCGTGTCCAGCGCCATCGACTTGAACAGCGAGGCCGTACGCGGCTTCACGGCGTTCTTGCCGGTCTTCGGCGTGCCCTCGGGGAGCACCTCGGTGACGTAGGGCCCGTAGCGGCCGTCCTTGGCGACGATGGCGTGGCCGGTGGCCGGGTCGGTGCCCAGCTCGAAGTCGCCGCTCGGCTTGGCGAGCAGTTCCTCCGCCAGTTCGACGGAGAGCTCGTCCGGCGCCAGGTCCTCGGGGACGTCGGCGCGCTGGTGGTTCTCGGAGTCCTTCTCGCCACGCTCGATGTACGGGCCGTAGCGCCCGACGCGCAGCACGATGTCGTTGCCGACGGGGAAGGACGACACCTCGCGCGCGTCGATCGCGCCGAGGTCGGTCACGAGTTCCTTGAGGCCGCCGAGGTGGTCCCCGTCGCCGTTGCCGGCGTCGGCCGCGCCGCCGTTGCCTGTGCCCTCACCGAAGTAGAAGCGGCGCAGCCACGGCACCGCCTGGGCCTCGCCGCGGGCGATGGCGTCGAGGTCGCCCTCCATCTCGGCGGTGAAGCCGTAGTCGACGAGCCGCCCGAAGTGCTTCTCCAGGAGGTTGACGACGGCGAAGGAAAGGAAGGACGGGACGAGTGCCGTGCCCTTCTTGAAAACGTAGCCGCGGTCCAGGATCGTGCCGATGATCGACGCGTACGTCGACGGGCGGCCGATCTCGCGCTCTTCCAGCTCCTTGACCAGCGACGCCTCGGTGTAGCGGGCCGGGGGCTTGGTGGCGTGGCCGTCGACCGTGATCTCGTCGGCCGTCAGCGCGTCGCCCTGGGCGACCTGCGGCAGCCGGCGCTCGCGGTCGTCCAGCTCGGCGTTCGGGTCGTCGGCGCCTTCGACGTAGGCCTTCAGGAAGCCGTGGAAGGTGATCGTCTTGCCGGACGCGCTGAACTCGACGTCCCGCCCGTCGGAGGCGGCGCCGCCGATCTTCACGGTGACGCTGTTGCCGGTCGCGTCCTTCATCTGGGAGGCGACGGTCCGCTTCCAGATGAGCTCGTAGAGCCTGAACTGGTCGCCGGTCAGCCCGGTCTCGGCGGGCGTACGGAAGCGGTCGCCCGAGGGGCGGATCGCCTCGTGCGCCTCCTGCGCGTTCTTGACCTTGCCGGCGTACGTCCTCGGCTGTGCGGGGAGGTAGTCGGCGCCGTACAGCTGAGTGACCTGGGCGCGGGCGGCGTTGATCGCCGTGTCGCTCAGGGTCGTCGAGTCCGTACGCATGTAGGTGATGTAGCCGTTCTCGTACAGCTTCTGGGCGATCTGCATGGTCGCCTTGGCGCCGAAGCCGAGCTTCCTCGAAGCTTCCTGCTGCAGCGTCGTCGTACGGAACGGGGCGTACGGCGAGCGGCGGTACGGCTTGGACTCCACGGAGCGGACCGCGAAGCGCGTGTCCTCCAGGGCGGCGGCGAGCCCGCGGGCGTTCGCCTCGTCGAGGTGGAGGGTGTTCGCGCTCTTGATCTGGCCCAGGGAATCGAAGTCACGGCCTTGCGCGACGCGCCGGCCGTCGACGGTCTGCAGGCGGGCGACCAGCATCGACGGGTCGGAGGCGTCACCGGCGCGGCCGGTCGCGAAGGTGCCCGTCAGGTCCCAGTACTCGGCGGAACGGAACGCCATGCGCTCACGCTCCCGCTCCACCACCAGGCGCGTGGCGACGGACTGGACGCGGCCGGCCGAGAGCTTCGGCATGACCTTCTTCCAGAGGACCGGCGAGACCTCGTAGCCGTAGAGGCGGTCGAGGATGCGGCGGGTCTCCTGGGCGTCCACGAGCTTCTGGTTGAGCTCGCGCGGGTTGGCGACGGCGGCGCGGATCGCGTCCTTGGTGATCTCGTGGAACACCATGCGCTTGACGGGGATCTTCGGCTTGAGGACTTCCTGAAGGTGCCAGGCGATGGCCTCGCCCTCGCGGTCCTCATCGGTGGCGAGGAAGAGCTCGTCGGAGTCCTTCAGCAGGTCCTTGAGTTTCCTGACCTGCGCCTTCTTGTCAGCGTTGACCACATAGATCGGCTGGAAGTCGTGTTCGACGTCCACACCGAGGCGGCGGACCTCACCGGTGTACTTCTCGGGCACCTCCGCGGCGCCGCTGGGAAGGTCGCGGATGTGCCCGACGCTCGCCTCGACGACGTAGCCAGGGCCGAGATAGCCCTTGATCGTCTTCGCCTTGGCAGGCGACTCGACGATGACGAGTCGGCGGCCGCCGTTCGCGGTCTCGCTGGTCGGGGACAACTTCGCTCTTCTCTCCGGTCGACGCTGGGCCTCCCCAGGCCGTGTTCCCGGGGTCGGGGTCGTGCTGCGTTTCGGTCGTGACGCTGCGGAGTGTGACGGTACCTCCCGCCCCCGTGTCAAACGGGAAAAGCCCGCAACGGCCACTCGAACGGTAACCCGACGAACCCTGTTCCTGCCGCCCGGAGTGTTTACGGGCCCTGCTGTGTGTATCCGGAGCGCGATCCCCCGATTACTCGGGCGGTGGTGCGGCCGGGGGCCGGAACCGGCCTCTCACACGTGCGTCAGGCACCATGCCCCGAGGGCGAGAGCGACCACCGCGGCGACGCTCGCGAAGGTCGCCGATGCGACGGGGCTCACACCGTGCGCGACCGGCCGGCCGTGCCGGACCCGCGTCGCGGTCCATACCAGCAGACCGGCCCCGAACAGGGCGAACACCATTCCCGCGAAGATCGCCGGCCCGCTCTCCATGGTCCCCGTGCCCCTTTTCTCCAGCTTGTGCGTGTCCAGCCTTCGGGAGGCTGTCACGCGACGGCGGCGGACAGGCGAACCCGAGGTGAACGGCGAGCCGACGGCCCCCGCACGTGGCCGGTTCTGCGCCAGAACCGCGCTTTTCCCTACGTCGCCGGGGCGCCAGGGATCGACCGACCCGTACGGCGACGGGTCGGTGGCGGGGGCATGGGGCGACGGGGCCGGGGCCTCGGCCAAGGCCGCCGGGCCGGGGCCTGGGACGTGCGGCGGGCAGGGACCGGGGACGCACGGCGCGGGTGCCGGGTACGGCGGGACGGGTGCCGGGTGCGGCGGCGCGGGTGCCGGGTACGGCGGGGCCGCCGCCGTGGCTCTACGCCGGTTCGAGGAACCCCTGCTCCACCAGCAGCCGGATCTGCGCGGGCGTACGGTCGCGCAGCGCCACCGGGTCCTCGCCCACCAGCTGGGCGATGGCGTCCAGGATGCGGCCGGCGCTCATGGTGCCGTCGCAGACGCCGGCGAAACCGGCGCCGACGGTGTCGACCCGGGTGGCCCGGCGCATGCCGCGGTTCTGGCGCAGGACGACGTGCTCCGGGTCCTCGGCGCCGGGCAGCCCGACCTGCTCCTGGACGACCTCACCGGCCAGCGTGAAGTGCGCTTCGAGCAGGGCCGCGTCGTCGTGGGCCCGCAGATAGTCGACGCGGTCGAAGTGCGCGCGCACGGTGTCGCCGAGCGGCTGCTCGATCGGGTGCGGCCACTCCTCGGCGGTGATCGAGGGCTCGGCGGCACCGGTCCGGCGGAGCGTGATCCAGCCGAAGCCGACGGCCTTGACCTTGCGCGCCTCGAACTCGTCCAGCCACGCGTCGTAGTGCGCCTGGTACTCGGCCGCGTCGCCGCGGTGATCGCCCGCGTCCCTGAGCCACAGCTCCGCGTACTGCGTGACGTCCTGCACCTCCCGCTGCACGATCCAGGCGTCGCAGCCGCGCGGCACCCAGGAGCGCAGCCGGTCCGTCCAGTCCTCCCCCTCCACGTGCTGCCAGTTGGCGAGGAAGTGCGCGAACCCGCCCTCGTTCAGGCGCTCCCCCGTCTGCTGAACGAGCGAGCGGCACAGATCGTCCCCGCCCATACCGCCGTCGCGGTAGGTGAGGCGGGCGCCCGGTGAGATCACGAACGGCGGGTTGGAGACGATCAGGTCGTACGTCTCGTCGTCGTCGACCGGCTCGTAGAGCGAACCCTCGCGCAGATCGGCGGCCGGGGCCCCGGACAGGGCGAGCGTGAGCGCGGTGATGTGCAGTGCGCGCGGGTTGACGTCGGTCGCCGTCACGCGCGTGGCGTGCGCGGCGGCGTGCAGCGCCTGGATGCCGGAGCCGGTGCCGAGGTCGAGGGCGGCGGAGACGGGCGTACGGACGGTGAGGCCCGCGAGGGTCGTGGAGGCGCCGCCGACGCCGAGGACGACGCCCTGGGCGTGGTTGCCGATGCCACCGGCGCCGCCGACCGCGCAGCCCAGGTCGGAGACGATGAACCAGTCCTCGCCCCCGGGCCCGCCGTACGGCCGTACGTCCACGGTGGCCGCCACCTCGTCGTCACCCGCCCGGACGAGCCACCCGCTCTCCAGGCACGCGTCGACGGGCAGTACGTCCGCCACACGCGCGTGGCGGGCGGGTTGCTGGAGAAGGAACAGCCGTACGAGCAGTTCCAGCGGCGTGTCGCCGCGGGTGGCCCGGAGCGCGGGCACGGTCTCGCTGCGCGAGAGCGCCGCGTAGGCGGGGGCGCCGAGCAGCTCCAGCAGTCCGTCGGCGGTGAAGGAGGCCCCGAGCAGGGCGTCCCGCAGCCGGGCTGCGACGTCGGGGTGGTCGGCGGAGGGCAGGGGGGACAGGCTGGCGTTACTCACTCCCCCATTGTGGCCCCGCGGCCCGCACCTCGCTGTGGTCCCGCGCCCCGTTGTGGCGCCGTGGCCCGCACCCCGTTGACGCCGCCGCGGTTCGCCCCTCTCCGTGGTCCTGCGCCCGCGCCCCGTGCCCGCGCGGCCGAGGTCAGCCGGCGGCGGCCGAAGGCGTCACCGAGGCCGACTTGCAGCTGGCCTGCTTGGCCATCGCCTGGCCGACGTCGCCCTCCTCGAGGGTCTTCAGCGCGTCGCTGCCGCTCTGGCTGAGTTTGTTCAGCTCGGTGGCGATGTCCTTGAGGCCGTCGGCGAACTTCGCCTGGTCCTTGGTGTCGAGCTCCTCCACCTGCTTCCGCAGGGAGGCGTACGACGAGGAGAGGCTGTTGAGTTCGGTGACCGCGTCCTTCTGCTTCTTCTCGCCGTCCTCGACGTCCGGCGCCCCGGCCTTCTGGACGGCGCCGCCCATCGCCTTGTAGGCGTCGGACATGTCCTGGAACGCCTTGGCGTCGGTCTTCTGGACCTCTTCCGGGGTGCTGTTGTCCGAGGTCTCCTTCTGGATCGCCGCGTTGGCCGCCTCGATCTTCTTGGCCTGCGGCTGCACTCCGTCGCAGACCTCCTTCGCCCAGGAGTCCAGCTTGTCGTTGTCGTCGTCGCTGCTGCATCCCGTCAGCGCCAGTACCAGTACCGCACCGCCGGACAGTGCGGCCGCGAGCTTCTTGTTCACCGGATTGGTCCCTTCCATGGCTCTCGGCCCCGGAACATACACGCCGGATGGGGGACATCCGCAGGACGAACATCCGTTAGGACCGTATTGAAGCCATTTGCACCAAGAGAGATAAGGCTCACGATGAAGGGCGCGCGCACGCACGAGACGGGCGTACGACGCGTCAATACGCGCCGTACGCCCGCCTTTTGACCTGCGCCTCCTGCGAGGCTCGGTGCTCGGGTCTACGAAACCACCGCCGGATCCGCCGACTTGGGCTCCTGGTCGGTGTCACCCTCGTCACCCATGACGATCCTGCGCCGCTTGGACACGTAGACCGCTGCGGCGATGACGGCGAGCGCGACGAGGGCGATCCCCACCCGTACGCCGATGCTCTCGTCGGCACCGTAGGAGAACTTGATGATCGCCGGAGCGATGAGCAGCGCCACCAGGTTCATGACCTTCAGCAGGGGGTTGATCGCCGGACCCGCGGTGTCCTTGAACGGGTCGCCGACCGTGTCGCCGATGACGGTGGCGGCGTGGGCCTCGCTGCCCTTGCCGCCGTGGTGACCGTCCTCGACGAGCTTCTTGGCGTTGTCCCAGGCGCCACCGGAGTTGGCGAGGAACACCGCCATCAGGGTGCCCGCGCCGATCGCGCCCGCCAGGAACGCGCCGAGCGCGCCCACGCCGAGCGTGAACCCGATGAAGATGGGCGCCATCACGGCGAGCAGCCCGGGCGTGGCGAGTTCCCGCAGGGCGTCCCTGGTACAGATGTCGACGACCTTGCCGTACTCCGGTTTCTCGGTGTAGTCCATGATCCCTGGGCGCTCCCGGAACTGCCGCCGCACCTCGTAGACCACCGCGCCCGCCGACCGCGACACGGCGTTGATCGCCAGCCCCGAGAAGAGGAAGACGACCGCCGCGCCCGCGATGAGGCCGACCAGGTTGTTGGGCTGCGAGATGTCCATCATGAGGGTCATCGGCGCGCCCTCGCCGCTGAGTTTCTCGCCCACGTCCGCGGCGCCGGTGGTGATGGCGTCGCGGTACGACCCGAACAGGGCCGCCGCCGCGAGGACGGCGGTGGCGATGGCGATGCCCTTGGTGATGGCCTTGGTGGTGTTGCCGACCGCGTCCAGGTCGGTGAGCACCTGGGCGCCGGCGCCCTCCACGTCGCCGGACATCTCGGCGATGCCCTGCGCGTTGTCGGAGACCGGCCCGAAGGTGTCCATGGCGACGATCACACCGACCGTGGTGAGCAGTCCGGTGCCGGCCAGCGCCACCGCGAACAGCGCCAGCATGATCGACGCACCGCCGAGCAGGAAGGCCCCGTAGACGCCGAGGCCGATCAACAGGGCGGTGTAGACGGCGGATTCGAGGCCGAGCGAGATACCGGCGAGGACGACGGTCGCGGGGCCCGTGAGCGAGGACTTGCCGATGTCCTTGACGGGACGCCGGGTGGTCTCGGTGAAGTAGCCGGTGAGCTGCTGGATCAGGGCGGCCAGCACGATGCCGATCGCCACCGCGACGAGTGCGAGGACCCGCGGGTCGCCGTCCCGGCCGGCGATCGCCGCGTCGGTGACACCGTCCAGCTCGGAGTACTTCCCGGGCAGGTAGACGAAGACGGCCACCGCCACCAGCACCAGCGAGATCACCGCGGAGATGAAGAAACCCCGGTTGATCGCGCTCATGCCGCTTCGGTCGGACCGCCTGGGCGCCACCGCGAAGATGCCGATCATGGCCGTGACCACGCCGATCGCCGGCACCAGCAGCGGGAACGCCAGCCCGGAGTCCCCGAAGGCCACCTTGCCGAGGATCAGCGCGGCCACCAGGGTCACGGCGTAGGACTCGAAGAGGTCGGCCGCCATGCCCGCGCAGTCGCCGACGTTGTCGCCCACGTTGTCGGCGATGGTCGCGGCATTGCGCGGATCGTCCTCCGGAATGCCCTTCTCGACCTTGCCGACCAGGTCGGCGCCGACGTCGGCGGCCTTGGTGAAGATGCCGCCGCCGACCCGCATGAACATCGCGATCAGCGCGGCACCGAGGCCGAAACCCTCCAGGACCTTCGGCGCGTCGGCCGCGTACACCAGCACCACGCAGCAGGCGCCCAGCAGGCCGAGCCCCACCGTGAACATGCCGACCACGCCGCCCGTGCGGAATGCGATCTTCGTAGCTTTGTGCGAGACGAGAGTGAGATCCTTTTCGGGTTCACCCGGAGCCGGTGTCGCTTCCCGCGCCGCCGCGGCGACGCGCACATTGCTGCGCACGGCGAGCCACATGCCGATATAGCCGGTGGCCGCCGAGAACACCGCGCCGATCAGGAAGAAGATCGACCGTCCGGCCCGCTGATTCCAGTCGTCGGCGGGCAGCAGCATGAGCAGGAAGAACACTATGACGGCGAATACGCCAAGCGTGCGAAGCTGCCTGGCCAGATAGGCGTTGGCGCCTTCCTGAACGGCCGCCGCGATCTTCTTCATGCTGTCGGTTCCCTCGCCCGCCGCGAGCACCTGGCGCACCAGGACGCCCGCGAGCACCAGCGCGGCCAGCGCGACGACCGCGATGACCGCGACCAGGACGCGGTTCGAGTCGGTCAGCACGGCGGCTGCGACAGTCGAGGTGTCGCCCAACTGATGAGGGGTGGAAAGCTCCGCCATTCGTCCTCCTTGACGCTTGGGCTGAGCTCAAGATGTGGACGGGATTGTAGGTACCGGAACCTGATCAAAACAGTGCACGACAAAAAGAATTGACCTGTCAACCCAAAGGACCCAGAAGTAGTAATGCCCTTCCGGCATTAATGGCGATCACAGGTGCCCGCATTGTCGTGATCCATTTTCTCGCGCGAATCTGCTCGTGAATGAATTCACCTGCCGCTCGCACGGCACCACTGTATGCGCGGACCGCGTACCTCGCCTTCCGCACATGACGAAGGGCCCTACGAGGTAGGGCCCTTCGGGTGACTCGGGTGTGACTTTCGTGGGGCCTGCCTGAGGCCTCGGGTGACCGAGGTGGGTGTCAGACCGGCGGCAGCACCGCCGGCGCGGTCGGCCAGGTCATGCGGATCAGTCCGCCGTCCTCGCCGGCCGTGACCTCCACGTCGTCGACGAGCCCGCTGATGACAGCGAGACCCATCTCGTCCTCCTCGGCCTCCACGTCGTCGACGGCGCCCGGGTTTCCGGCCCCGGGTACCGCGTGCGGCGCCTCGTCGCCGACCTCGATGGAGAACTGCTTCTCCTCCTCGATCAGCGACACCTTGACCGGCGCCGTGATGCCGACGTGCTGATGCAGACCCACAGCCCGGGTGCAGGCCTCGCCGACGGCGAGCCTGACCTCGTCGAGGACGGCCTCGTCCACTCCGGCCCTGCGTGCCACCGCCGCCGCCACCAGACGGGCGGTGCGGACATGCTCGGGCAGCGCGCTGAAGCGGAGTTCGACGGTGGCCATGCATCCCCCTCGGAACTACGGGCGTGCTTTCGAGGGTCCGGGCCGCCGACAGCCCGGACCTCGCTTGTTCTTGTGGTCCCGGGCCCAGGAGCCCGGGACCGGTCGTCAGTCGGTGGCCGCCACCGCTTCCTCGACCGAGGTGTGAATGGGGAACACCTTGGTGAGGCCGGTGATACGGAAGATCTTGAGAATGCGCTCCTGGTTGCAGACCAGGCGCAGCGAGCCCTCATGGGCACGCACCCGCTTCAGTCCGCCGACCAGCACGCCGAGCCCGGTGGAGTCGAGGAAGTCCACGCCCTCCATGTCGACGACGAGGTGGAAACTCCCGTCGTTCACGAGCTCGACCAGCTGCTCTCGCAGCTTGGGCGCGGTGTATACGTCAATTTCGCCACCGACCTCGACGACCGTACGATCGCCGACGGTACGGGTCGACAGGGACAGGTCCACGGATCCTCCAGCACCTTGCTATCGAGCGGGTCGCCCTTCGGGACACCTCGGCTTGAAGCCCCCAGGACGGTTCGCCAGCCGCGATGGCATTCAATCACTTACCGGCAGGCGTGCACGACGCCTTGGTCCCATTGTCCGTCACGCCAGTGACAGACTCGGTGCCGATGGCCAAGAATCACCGATCCGATCGATCCCCGGCGGAGCCCGGCTCCCGGCCGGATCCGGGCATGGTCCTGGACCGGCTCGCCGCGGGACCGAACCGGGCTACGCGCATCACTCATACGGAGCACTTGCCCCCGCGTGCGGGCCGTCATGCCGTCTGGCCGGACCGGATTCGGCCGGAGGTCGTCGCGGCGGTGCGGGCCGCGGGTATCGAACACCCCTGGGCCCACCAGGCACGCGTGGCCGAGCACGCCCTGGACGGCGACTCGGTGGTCGTCGCCACCGGCACCGCGTCCGGCAAGTCCCTGGCCTACCTGGTGCCGGTGCTGTCGACGCTGCTGGACGGCTCCGAAGCCCCCAACGGACGGGGCGCCACCGCCCTCTACCTGGCGCCGACCAAGGCACTCGCCGCCGATCAGTGCCGGTCCGTGAAGGAACTTTCACAACCCTTGGGCACATCAGTGCGGACCGCGGTGTACGACGGCGACACGCCGTTCGAAGAACGCGAGTGGATCCGCCAGTACGGCACCTACGTCCTGACCAATCCGGACATGCTGCACCGCGGCATCCTGCCGTCCCACCCCCGCTGGTCCTCCTTCCTGAAATCCCTGAAGTACGTCGTCGTCGACGAGTGCCACACCTACCGCGGCGTCTTCGGCTCCCATGTCGCCCAAGTGCTGCGGAGATTGCGCCGACTGTGTGCGCGCTACGGCGCGTCGCCCGTGTTCCTGCTCGCCTCCGCCACCTCCGCCGAGCCCTCGGTCGCGGCCCGCCGGCTCACCGGCCTGCCGGTGGTCGAGGTCGCCGACGACGCCTCACCGCGTGGTGAACTGGTGTTCGCCCTGTGGGAACCGCCGTTGACCGAGCTGGAGGGCGAGAAGGGCGCGCCGGTCCGCCGCACGGCCACCGCCGAGGCCGCCGACCTGCTCACCGACCTCACCGTGCAGGGCATGCGTTCGATCACCTTCGTACGCTCCCGGCGCGGCGCCGAGCTGATCTCGGTGATCGCCCAGGAACGTCTGGCCGAGGTCGACCGCTCGCTGGCCCGGCGCGTGGCGGCGTACCGCGGCGGCTACCTCCCCGAGGAGCGCCGCGCCCTGGAACGCGCCCTGCACTCTGGTGAACTCCTCGGCCTCGCGGCGACGAACGCCCTCGAACTCGGCCTCGACATCTCGGGCCTGGACGCCGTGGTGATCGCCGGCTACCCGGGAACCCGTGCCTCGCTGTGGCAGCAGGCGGGCCGGGCGGGGCGCTCCGGGCAGGGGGCCCTCGCGGTGCTGGTCGCCCGCGACGATCCACTGGACACCTTCCTCGTCCACCACCCCGAGGCCCTGTTCGACCAACCGGTGGAATCCACGGTCCTCGACCCCGACAATCCCTACGTCCTCGCTCCCCACCTGTGCGCGGCGGCGGCCGAGCTCCCCCTGACCGAGGAGGACCTGCTCCTCTTCGGCCCGGCCTGCGAGGAACTGCTCCCCCAGCTCGAGGAGGCCAGGCTGCTGCGCCGCCGGACCCGCGCCTGGCACTGGACGCGCCGGGAACGGGCCGCCGACCTGACCGACATCCGCGGGGAGGGCGGACGGCCGGTCCAGGTCGTCGAGGCCGGGACGGGCCGGCTGCTGGGCACGGTCGACGCCGGCGCCTCCCACACGACGGTCCACGAGGGCGCCGTGCACCTTCATCAGGGCCGCACGTATCTCGTCCGCACCCTGGACCTGGAGGACTCCGTCGCGCTGGTCGAGCAGGCCACCCCGTCGTACTCCACGGTCGCCCGCGACACGACGGCGATCTCGGTCCTCGAGACCGACACCGAGGTCCCCTGGGGTGACGGACGCCTGTGCTACGGCTCCGTCGAGGTCACCAACCAAGTGGTCTCCTTCCTGCGCCGGCGACTCATCACCGGTGAGGTCCTGGGCGAGACGAAACTCGACCTCCCTCCCCGGACACTGCGCACGCGCGCGGTGTGGTGGACGGTCACCGAGGACCAACTGGACGCGGCCCGGATCAACCCGGAGATCCTCGGCGGGGCCCTGCACGCCGCCGAGCACGCCTCGATCGGCATGCTGCCCCTGTTCGCGACGTGCGACCGCTGGGACATCGGCGGCGTGTCGGTCCCCCTGCACCCGGACACGCTGCTGCCGACGGTCTTCGTGTACGACGGCCATCCGGGCGGCGCGGGCTTCGCCGAGCGCGCCTTCCACACCGCCGTCGACTGGCTCACGGCCACCCGGGAGGCCATCGCCTCCTGCGAGTGCGACGCCGGCTGCCCGTCCTGCATCCAGTCCCCCAAGTGCGGCAACGGCAACGAGCCACTGCACAAGCGGGGGGCCGTACGGCTGCTCACGGTGCTGCTGCGCGGGGCGGCGGGGGCGGAGGCGGCGGGCCGGGGTGCGGCGGTAGGTCCGTAGCCTGATCCGGCGCCACCTGGTTCGGTGGTGCGCCCGTTGCGGGGCCCGCTCTTGCCCGGACCTCCGCCGCGAACGGCCCCCGGCCCGAGGCCGCCGTCACGTCCGATACCTGACCGGTGAGCACGCACCGCACCAGCCGCGTCCCCTGGGCCCGCGCGATCCGGTCCGCCCGGGCACACGCCACCGCGCCGCCCCGTGCCCAGTGGTCCGCCGCCGCGAGCGCCGCCAGATCGGCTCCACCGGCCGCACGATGCCGGGCCACGACGGCCTGCCCCAGGGCCAGCACGATGCCGAACACCACGCACAGAACGGCGATGGCACCGACGCTCCACACCGTGGCGGACCCTTGGTCGGATCTGGGGCCGGGACCGAGACGGAGTCCGGAACCGGGGCCGGGGCCGGGACCGGAACCGGGGCCGGGACCGGGACCGGAACCGGGGCCGGGACCGGAACCGAGGCCGGGACCGAGGCCGGAACCGGAACCGGGACTCCGGTCGATCACCGTCCCGAGCCGGACACGGCCTCTCATGACCCCACCCCCACCGTCTGCTCCACCGAAGCCACGGCCTCCTCCCGTACTTCGAAGGGCAACCCGTGCAGCGCCGGTGGCTCGGCCACCACGGTCACTCGGACCCGGCCCTCCTCCCGGCCGACCGTGACCCGCGCCCCGCGCGGTGCCGCCTCTCTGGCGACCTCGACGACGGCGTCGGCCGGATCCTGCCGGGCCGCCGCGCGGGCGCCCGCCCGGGCCGCGTCCACGCACTGGATCTGAGCGGCCACCACGAGCAGCCCGCACACCAGCGCCATCGCGAACACCACCAGCACCGGCAGCACCACGGCCGTCTCCGCCGTCACGAATCCGTTGTCGGAGCCGCTGCCGTAGCGGTCGCCTGAACGGCGGCCGGAGCCACTGTCACGGTGGATGCCGGATTCTCCGCGGAACCTCGTCCCGGCTGCCCGCTCACATCCGCGCATCGAGCGCCTGCTTCACGATGCCCTGCAGCTCCGCGCTGACCGCGCCGCTCGTCACCACCTTGTAGAGCACCACGGCGAACGCCACCGCGGCGACGATTCCCATCGCGTACTCGGAGGTCACCATTCCCGCGTCCCGCCGCGCCGTACGCACCACTCCGCCCACCCAAGCACTCAGTCGCGCCCGTACTGCCCGATACGTCTGGTACATCACAACCCCCGTAAGGTCCGTTCCCATTGCTCACTCACTCGCTCGTCCGTCTGGCACCCGTCGGTCACCCACCCATGGGCTCGGCGCCCGCCCGCTCCGGTCCCTCAGCCACCTCCTCCCCCGTCTCCCAGCACCCCGCCCGCGAGGCCGATCACCACCGGCAACACACCCACCGCGATGAAGGCGGGCAGGAAACACAGCCCCACCGGCGCGGTGACCATGACGGCCGCCCGGCGTGCCCGTGCCGTCGTGGTCCGGGTCCAGTCGGCACGGGCCTGAGCCGCGAGCCGGGCGACCGGACCGGCCGCGGGCAGGCCTGACACGTCGGCCCGTTCCAGCAGCCGCGCCAGCGGCCCGGCACTCGGGATCGCGGCCAATGCGCGCCAGGAGCCGCCCGGTTCACCACCGAGCCGGACCTCCGCCGCGCCGCGCACCAACGCGTTCCCGACGGGGCCGCCCAGGGCGTCACCCACCGCCTGGGCCGCGGCCACCGGCCCGGCGCCCGCCGCGATACAGGCCGCCAGCAGGTCAGCCGCCAGCGGCAGTTGGCGAGCGGCCTGTGCGGCGACGGCCTGCGCCGCTTCCGCACCGACGGCCGACCGTCCAGAGCGCCGGCGCCACAGCACTGCCGCGCCCACCAGCCCCACCACGACGCCGGCGACACCCCCGACCAGGACCCACCCCGCACCCACCGTGCCCGCCAGAGGCAGCCAGCCGCGGACGGCGTCCAGCACCTCGGTGCGCCGGGGAACGGCGCGCGCCGGTTCCGGGGCCAGCAACCCGGTGAGCCGCCTGCGTACCGCCCGCTCCCGCCGCACGGCTCCGAAGCCTCTCGCCAGCCACCCGGCGACCAACACCGTCGCCACCACTGCCCACACCACTGTCCACACCGTTGCTCCCAGCCTGTGGACGACATCCCCGTTCACGACACCGCCTCCGCTCCCCGCACGATCCGCGAGACCCACCACACGCCCACGCCCTCCAACACCCCGCCGGCCAGCAGACAGCCCAGCCCGGCCCCGGTGTGCAGCAGCACGCGCAACGGGTCGGAGCCGAGGGCGACACCGAGCAGGAGGCCCAGGGCCGGCAGGCCGGCGAGCATCACCGCCGTGGCGCGAGCGCCCGCCAACTGGGCGCGCAGGTCGGATCGCTGGTCCCGTTCCGCGCGTAGCGCGCCCTCCAGCCGGTCGAGCCCGGCCGCGAGTCCGGCCCCCTGGTCGACGGCGACCCGCCAGCACGCCGCGAGCCCCCGCAGCCCCTCCGCACCCGGTTGCCGTGCCGCCGCCGCGAGCGCCCCCGGGACGTCGCCGCCGAAGCGGGCCGCTGCCAGCACCGCCGCCTGCCCGTCGCCGAGTCCTCCGGAGTCGTGCGCGGCATACAGCAGCGCCTCACCCGGCTGCCGCCCCGCCCGCACCTCCCCGGCGAGCGCGCCGCACAACGCGATCACCGCGTCCCGCCCGCGCTCACGGTCCCGCCGTGCACGGCCCGCCAGCCGCGTCCGCCGCAACAGAGGCACCCCGGCCGCCCCCGCGACGACCGGCAGCACCGAACCACCCAGCACCGCCAGCACCAGCCCGGCCGCCAACGACCACCACTCGGGCCTCAACCGGCCACGGACGCGCCTCAGCCCGTCCGTCACCCGACGCACCGGTGGCACCCCGGCCCCGGCCGCCCCGCCGGCGAGCAGCAGCCGCGCCCGCCGCGCCCCGGAGTGCCAGCCCCTCCCGGCCAGCCACGCCGCCGCCGACAGACACGCCAGGGCCACGCCCGTCGACAGCCCGCCCGGCCCCGTCACCTGTGCGCCTCCGGTCCACCGGCCCGCGTTTCGAGCCCGCCACCGCGCAGCAGCTCCCGCAGCCGCTCCCAGCCGCGCTCGGCCACGAAGGCCTCCCCGCCCCACCGCAGCGCCGGCACCGTCCGCACCAGCCCCGACGGGTCGCGCTCCAGTACGTGCACCTCAGCGATCCGGCGCCGCCCGGTTCTGTCCCGTACCAGGTGCAGGACCACTGAAAGGGCCGCCGCGAGCTGGCTGTGCAGGGCCGCCCGGTCGAGGCCCGCGGCCGTGCCGAGTGCCTCCAGCCGGGCCGGTACGTCGGCGGCGGCATTGGCGTGCACCGTCCCGCAGCCGCTGTGACCGGTGTTCAACGCCGCCAGCAGATGGACCACTTCGGCGCCGCGCACCTCACCGACGACGAGCATGTCCGGTCGCATGCGCAGCGCCTGCCGCACCAGGTCCTCCAGGGTGACCAGGCCCGCTGCCTCCTGGTTGGCGGGTCTGGTCTCCAGGCGGACGACGTGCGGATGGTCCGGCCGCAGTTCCGCCGAGTCCTCGGCGAGCACGATGCGCTCGTCCGGTCCGACGAGCCCCAGCAGCGCACTCAGCAGCGTCGTCTTCCCGCTGCCGGTGCCTCCGCTGACGAGGAAGGACAGCCGTGCTCCCAACAGCGCGCGCAGGACGCGGTCACCGCCGGGCGGCACGGTGCCCGCCGCCGCCAGTTCGTCGAGCGTGAACGCGCGCGGCCGGACCACCCGTAGCGACAGACAGGTGCAGCCGACGGCGACCGGGGGCAGTACGGCGTGCAGCCGGGTGCCGTCGGGCAGCCGGGCGTCCACCCACGGCCGGGCGTCGTCGAGCCGGCGCCCGGCGACTGTGGCAAGGCGTTGCGCGAGCCGTCGTACGGCAGCGGCGTCCGGGAAGGAAACCGTCGTCAGTTCCAGGCCGCCGCCCCGGTCCACCCAGACCCGGTCCGGGGCGGACACCAGCACGTCGGTCACCGACGGGTCGGCGAGCAGCGGTTCCAGCGGCCCGCTGCCGACGAGCTCCGACCTCAACTGCTCGGCGGCACCGAGGATCTCTGCGTCCCCGAGCACCCGCCCCTGCTCCCGCAGGGCCTGCGCCACTCGGGCGGGCGTCGGCTCGGCCCCGCTCTCGGCAAGCCGGCGCCGGACGCCGTCGAGCATCCCGGGCGCGGGGCCGGGGCCTCTCCGGGAAGCCTCTGCCCGAGACCACCCGGACATCGGCCCCGTGGACGGCCCATGGGCCGCACTCGCCGATGCGGGGATCCCGCCGGAGACCGATCGCGAGAGGCTTGCTGACACCGGTCCCGAGGACCACCCGGACTCCGCTCCCGAGCCACCTGGGGAAGCCGCTCCCGAACGACCCGGGGAAGTCGCCCCTGGAAACTCCGGGGAAGTCGCTCCCGAGGACGTCCTGGAAGCCCAGCCCGGGACCACCCGCCCGGTCGGCCCCGCGTTCGTCGTCCCGGTAGGCCTGCGGCCCGGCACCCCGATCGCGGTCAGACCTCCGGGCATCCCGGAGGCCTCGACCGGCGCCCGCTCGTCGGCCGGGCCGGGCGCCGCTACGCCGTCGATCCCTCCGGACACCCGAGGGGCCGGCACGCCCGCGGACCCGCCGACAGCCGGCTCCGGCCACCTGCCTCCTGCTCCCTCGGCCGACACGCCACCAGCACGCATGCCGTCACCCGCCCTCTCCGGGCTCACCGACGCCCTCACGTCGCCCCGCCCGTCTCCACCAGCGCCCGCTCCCAGAACCCCCGGCAGAAGCGCGCCAGCGGCCCGCGTGCGGACGCGCCCGGAGGTCGCCTGCTCTCGGTGGCGCGCAGGAGCCCGGACTCGACGGGCACCTCGCCGGCCAGGGGCAATCCGAGCAGCCGGGCCACCTCCCGGTCGTCGAGGCCGGAGGCGTAGGGCCCGCGCACCGCGACGCGGAGGTCCCGCAGAACCATGCCGACGGCCGTGGCCACCCGGTCGGCCGCCGCGACGGCCCGCAGTTCGGCCGGTACGACGAGGAGCCCGACATCGAGCTGGGCGAGCACCTCGGCGACGCCGTCGTCGATCCGGCGCGGCAGGTCGACGACGACCGTGCCGCCCCCGCGCCGCGCCGCCGCGAGCACCGCCCGTACGGCCTGGGGCGGCACCGTGACACGCTCGCCCCGGTCCCAGCTGAGCACCCGCAGCGAGTGCAGCTCGGGCAGCGACTCCTCCAGGGCGCCGCCGCCGACCCTCCCGCGCGAGGCCGCGAACGCGGGCCACCTCAGCCCCTCGGCCGTCTCGCCGCCGAGGAGGACGTCGAGACCACCACCCAGCGGATCGGCGTCCACGAGGAGGCTGCGCAGCCCCTCGCGCGCGGAGGTGACAGCGAGTGCGCAGGCCAGGGTGGACGCTCCGGCGCCGCCCCGGCCACCGATCACGCCGACGGTGAGAGCGGGCCGTCCGACGCCCTCGGCGACGTCGGCGATGCGGTCGACCAGCCACTGCTCTCCGTCGGGCAGCATCAGGACGTGGTCGGCGCCGATCTCGACGGCCCGCTGCCAGACCCCCGAGTCGTCCTGGTCCCGGCCCACGAGGACCACTCCTCGTCTCCGCGCGGCACCGCGCACGCGCCGCGCGGCGTCGTCGCCGACCAGGACGAGCGGTGCGGCCTCCCAGCTGCCCCGCTGTCCGGAGGAGGCGGGCGCCGCCGCGGGCACCGAGTGGTGCACCTCCGGCGTGGCGCCGGCCGCCGCGCACAGGCGCAGCAGGTCGTCGAGGAGCTCGGTGTCCTCGGTGACGATCAATGGCCCGCTCTGCCACCCTCCGGCGGCGGGTGGCGGGTCGTGGGTGATGGTTCCGGTCATGACCTGTGTCCCCCTTCGTCGCGACTCCCGTGGTCGCGCCCGGCATCTGTGATCTCGCACAGCCCTCGCGGCCCCGCGATTCCTCACCGTGTGGCAGAACCGGCAACCGGTCCCCACACGAACGGCCGGCGTGAACGCCCGAGGTGAACCCCGACTTCTACGTCGGCTTGAACTTCGGTCGATCCCGGCCATACGCGTCCTGCAAACAGAACCGGCCGTAGAACTCGGCGCGGCCAGGACGCATGGGAATCACGATGTGGCGATCCGGGAAATCATGTGGATCTTGATCGAAAACCGTGGACAACTCGATGGTTGTGAATATCGCCTTCACCCAAACCGGTGAGCTCCACCTCGCCCCGTCCACAACGCGCACGACTCCCGCAGCGCAGCGCGTCGACTACTCTCCGTATGCGACCATGCTCATGACAACGCCTGTCGCGACACCGGCACGTCGAGCGGCCTGGAGCGGGATGAAGAGAGGAAAAACCCACCCGGACATGCGACGACCCCCGCCGGGGGGGAGAGCGGGGGTCGTCTCCACGGCCGACTCGGGGGGGGGAGGAGTCGGACCGGGTTAGCACGGTCGCGAACGATCCGTGACTTCCATGGTGTACCCGAGAGCCATCTCAGGCAAACCCACACGCCCCACCTTACGCCGAATGGGCTGCGCCTATGCTCAGGGTCGTGGAAAACCACTCCTTGCCCCACTCCATGCCCCGCGCGGCGGCCTTCTTTGACCTGGACAAGACGGTCATTGCGAAGTCGAGCACGCTCACCTTCAGCAAGTCGTTCTACCAAGGCGGGCTGATCAACCGCAGGGCTGTCTTGCGTACCGCATATGCCCAGTTCGTCTTCCTCGCGGGCGGGGCCGACCACGACCAGATGGAGCGGATGCGCGAGTACCTCTCCGCGCTCTGCCGCGGCTGGAACGTCCAGCTGGTCAAGGAACTCGTCGCCGAGACCCTGCACGACCTGATCGACCCGATCATCTACGACGAGGCCGCCTCACTGATCGAGGAGCACCACACCGCCGGCCGCGACGTCGTGATCGTCTCCACGTCGGGCGCCGAGGTCGTCGAGCCGATCGGTGAACTGCTCGGCGCGGACCGGGTGGTGGCGACGCGCATGATCGTTGGCGACGACGGCTGCTTCACGGGAGAGGTGGAGTACTACGCGTACGGCCCGACCAAGGCGGAGGCGATCCGGGAGCTGGCCGAGTCCGAGGGGTACGACCTGACCCGCTGCTACGCCTACAGCGACTCGGCGACCGACCTGCCGATGTTGGAGTCCGTCGGCCACCCCCACGCGGTGAACCCGGACCGGGCTCTGCGTCGAGAGGCTCTCGCGCGCGAGTGGCCGATTCTCGATTTCCATCGCCCGGTACGGCTCAAGCAGCGGATCCGGGGCTTTCCCGTACCGCCCCGCCCCGCCCTCGTCGCCGCCGCCGCGGTGGGCGCCGCGGCGGCCACCGCGGGCCTCGTCTGGTACGCGAGCCGACGGCGGTCCTCGGCGGCCTGACCCCGGCCCGACCGGTCCACGGCGGTCCGCTCCAGCGGACCCCCTTCACCTTTCACTCGCGTATGAGCGCGAAAGTAAAGAAGTGCGGCTCGCACTTCCACTTGCTCCGGGGCAGGAGTACAAAGGACTCAACGGCCCGCGAGACCAAGGACATCCGAAAGGATCACCTTAAAACCGCATTTGGCCCCACGGACCGCGCATGAACACAGGGCACCCACGCGACGTCGACCCGTCGATTACGGGCCAGCCGCACCAGGTGACGGGCGAAGTTCCCGACCTGATGGGCAACATATCGAGGGACGCCTGGTAACCCGGTGGTCATGCCAGCGGCGGTACGAGCACTCGTACCGCCGCATTTCTGTCGCGCCTCTCGCGCGGCTCCGTGACCAGGTCGCTCGGTGCTTACGTCGCTCCATGCCTACGTCGCCCCGGCTCACGCCACTCCGCGCTCACGCCACTCCGCGCTCACGCCGCCCCACGCTGGAGCGCCTCGCACACCGCCGTCGACTCGCGCGCGCCCAACTCGACCGCCCTGCCGCAGTGGGCGATCCACGCGGCCATGCCCTCCGGGGTTCCGGAGGCATAGCCGTCGAGCGCCGCCAGGTAGGACGCGCGCCCCAGTTCGGCATGGCCGACCTCGGCCGGGCAGACCGATTTCGGGTCCAGACCACTGTTGATCAGGACGATGCGCTCGGCCGCGCGCGCGACCAGGCCGTTGTACGAGGTGAAGGGACGCAGCGCCAGCAGCTCACCGTGCACGACGGCGGCCGTCACCAGCGCCGGCGCGGACCCGCCCCCCATGACCAGCCCGGCCAGGCCGTCCAGACGACCGTGTGCCTCCTCGGCGTTCGGCAGCGGCAGCTCGACGAGCGGCTCGTCCACCGGCTCGCCCTCCTGACGGGGCCGCCCCACCTGATCGGCCTTGTCCGCGGCCGCCACAAGATGCAGCCGGGCCAGCACCCGCAGCGGGGACTGCCGCCAGATGGACAGCAGCTGCCCCGCCTCGGCGGTCAGCCGCAACGCCGCGCCCACCGCGCGTGCCTCGTCGTCGCCGCTGAAGTCGGTCCGCCTTCGCACCTCCTCCAGCGCCCAGTCCGCCCCGGACAGCGCTGCCGAACCCCGCGCGCCGCGCAGTGCGGCCTCGGAGGTGATCTCGTTACTGCGGCGCCGCATGATCCGGTGGCCGTAGACGCGGTCCACGGCCTTGCGTACGGACTCCACGGACTCGGCCACGCCGGGCAGTGTGCCCAGGGCCGCGAGCGGATCGGCGGTCGCGCCTGTCGTACTCATGGGTACGACCCTACGCATCCCGGCGCCACACCCCACGAACGAGTGGTCTTCTTCACGTGCACCCAGACCCTCACACCACTCACGGCTATCTCACCACTACCCTTTGCGAACATGAAAATTGCTTTCGTCGGGAAGGGCGGCAGCGGAAAGACCACCCTGTCCTCCCTGTTCATCCGCCATCTCGCCGCCACCGGTGCGCCCGTCGTCGCGGTCGACGCCGACATCAACCAGCACCTGGGGACCGCGCTGGGCCTCGACGAGGCGGAGGCGGCCGGACTGCCCGCGATGGGCGAGCACCTCGCGCTGATCAAGGACCATCTGCGCGGCACCAACCCGCGCATCGCCTCCGCCCAGCAGATGATCAAGACGACTCCGCCCGGTGAGGGCTCGCGTCTGCTGCGGGTACGCGAGGACAACCCCGTCTACGACAGCTGCGCCCGGCCGGTGGAACTCGACGGCGGGGCCGTCCGTTTGATGGTCACCGGGCCCTTCACGGACGCCGATCTGGGAGTCGCCTGCTACCACTCCAAGACGGGAGCGGTGGAGCTGTGCCTGAACCACCTGGTCGACGGCCGTGACGAGTACGTCGTGGTCGACATGACCGCGGGCTCGGACTCGTTCGCCTCCGGCATGTTCACCCGCTTCGACATCACGTTCCTCGTCGCCGAGCCGACCCGGAAGGGAGTCTCCGTCTATCGCCAGTACAAGGAGTACGCCCGCGACTTCGGCGTCACCCTGAAGGTCGTCGGCAACAAGGTTCAGGGACAGGACGACCTCGACTTCCTCCGCGAACAGGTCGGGGACGACCTGTTGGTGACCGTCGGACACTCGGACTGGGTGCGCGCCATGGAGAAGGGCCGGCCGCCCCGGTTCGACCTCCTGGAGGGCGCCAACCGCCGCGCGTTGCGCACCCTGCACGCGGCCGCCGACGGGACGTACGAGCTGCGGAACTGGGAGCACTACACGCGCCAGATGATCCACTTCCATCTGAAGAACGCCCACAGCTGGGGCAACGAGCGCACCGGGGCCGACCTGGCGGCGCAGGTCGACCCCGGGTTCGTCCTCGGCGAGGGCGTCGTCGCGCCGGCGTGACGACGGCCTCGCCGCCTCCGCCACCTCAGCCGCTTCCGCCGCCTCCGCCGGTCTCGCCGGCTCCCGCCGGGACGGACGGCTACCGCTCGGCGGCCGGCGCCCCGGGCACGCCCTTCGGTGCCGGTGCCGGGTCGGCCGAGAGGAAGGACGCCCAGCCCTTCTTCGGGGCCTCACCGACGTCCAGCGTGCGCAGCTTCTTCAGGACCTTCGGGTCCTGGGCGTCCAGCCAGTCCGCGAGCTGCCGGAAGGAGACGCAGCGCACCTCGTCCTTGGTGCACACCTCCTCGATGACCTCCTCGATGGCACGCATGTACGTGCCGCCGTTCCAGGACTCGAAGTGGTTGCCGATGATCAGGGGCGCGCGGTTGCCGTCGTAGGCCCGCTGGAAGCCCTGGAGCAGGCCGTCGCGCATCTGGTCGCCCCAGAACTCGTGCTTGGCGGGATCGCCCTGGGTGGTGGTGCCGGACTGGTTGACCATGAAGTTGTAGTCCATGGTGAGCTGCTCGAAGGTGTGCCCGGGGAACGGCACGAGCTGCATCGACAGATCCCACAGCTCCTGCTTCTTCTTCGGCCAGACCTGGTTGTTCACACCGCTGCTGTCGTAGCGGAAGCCCATCTCGGCGGCGGCCCGCGTGAAGTTCTCCTGGCCCTCCAGACACGGGGTGCGGGCGCCGATCAGTTCCTTGTCGTAGTCGAAGGGGAGGGGCGCCGCGTTCCTCATCCCCGTGTTGGTCTTCCAGGTCTTGACGAACTGCTTGGCCTGGCGGATCTCCTCCTTCCACTCCTCGACGGACCACTCGCCGACACCGCCGCCGCTGCCGCAGAAGTGGCCGTTGAAGTGGGTGCCGATCTCGTTGCCCTCCAGCCACGCCAGCCGCAGCTGCTTGACGGTGTCGGCGATGCCCTGCTCGTCGTTGAAGCCGATGTCGGAGCGGCCCGGGGAGTGCTGCGGCGGCCGGTAGAGATCCCGCTTCTCCTTCGGCAGCATGTACACGCCGCTGAGGAAGTACGTCATCGTCGCGTCGTTCTCCTTGGCCACTTCACGGAAGTGGGAGAACAGTTTCTGGCTGTCCTCGCCCGCGCCGTCCCAGGAGAAGACCACGAACTGCGGGGGCTTCTGGCCGGGCTTCAGGCGTTCGGCCCGGGGCAGGTGCGGCTGGGCACCGGTGTACGCGGTGGAGCCGTCGCCGATCAGCCGGACCGCGTTCTTGGGCGCGGGCGCCGCTTTCCCCTTCTCCTTCTGCGGACCGTTCGTCCCTTCATCGGAACCGTTACCGCTGCCGATCGCGCAACCGGCGAGCGACGCGGCGCAGACCGCGGCGGCGATCGCGGTACGCGCGGCGATCCTGTGGGTGGCGGCCATGTTCCGCCCACCTTCTTCCTTCTCTCGGGCCCACGCCGACGAGGCGATGTCGGGTACTGAGCCGGGATGTGCCGTCAGCGCCGTCAAGGTGACACGCATGCGAGAAGGAATTAGTACGACAAGCCGATGAAATACCCGATTCACTCGCTTGAGCGGTTCATTGCTCCATTTGATCGAAAAGTCTATGCCTCTTCTTTACTCTGAATTACGATCCATTTACCGAGTGCGACCTTCAGTCACTCGGACATCCCGCTGCTGTACGCCGTGACCCACGGCCGCGAATCGTCCCCGCCCAGCGCGGGCCCCCCATGACCGCGACCGCGCAGCCCCGGAGGAGACGGGAAACATGTCAGCCTGCGTCCCCGCCCGCGCCGATTCGGCCCGAACCAAGCACGTCCATCCACCCCACAGCCCGCCGCCCGGCGGCCCTCGGCGCTTCCGCGTCGCGGGCGCCGACCTGTCGGCCTCGATCGCGGTCTTCCTGATCGCGCTGCCGCTCTCCCTCGGTATCGCCCTCGCCACCGGCGCTCCCCTCCAGGCCGGTCTCGTCGCGGCCGCGGTGGGCGGCATCGTCGCCGGATGGCTCGGCGGCTGCCCGCTCCAGGTCAGCGGCCCGGCCGCCGGACTCACGGTGGTCACCGCCGACATCATCGTGCGCTACGGATGGCGTACGACCTGTGCCATCACCGTGCTCGCCGGGCTCGCCCAGCTGGGCCTCGGCTGTCTGCGCGTGGCACGCTCCGCGCTCGCCGTCAGCCCCGCCATCGTGCACGGCATGCTCGCCGGCATCGGCGTCACCATCGCCGTCGCCCAGCTGCACATCGTCCTCGGCGGCACACCGCAGAGTTCCGTACCCGACAATCTGCGTGCCCTGCCCGCCCAGCTGGCGAGCCCCAGACCGGCCGACCTCGCGGTGAGCGTGCTGACCCTGACCCTGCTGCTGCTCTGGCCGCGTGTCCCCGGCCGGGCCGGGCAGCTTCTGGGCAAGGTTCCCGCCGCCCTGGTCGCCGTCGCCGGCGCGACCGTTGTCGCGGCCCTCGCCGGGCTCCGCCTGCCCAAGGTCGACCTGCCGTCCTGGAGCAGCCACGCCCTGGCCACGCTGCCCGACGGGCCCGTGCTCGGCCTCGTCGCCGCCGTCCTCACCACCACGCTGGTGTGCAGCGTGCAGTCCCTGCTCGGCGCGGTCGCCGTGGACAAGCTGGTCGCCGCCCGGCCTGGCCTGACCGGCCGCGTGAAACGCTCCAACCTCGACCGCGAGCTACTCGGGCAGGGTGCTGCCAACATCGTCTCCGGGTCGCTCGGCGGACTGCCCATCGCCGGTGTGGCCGTGCGCAGTTCCGCGAACGTGGGGGCGGGCGCCGTCAGCCGGAACTCCACGATGCTGCACGGCGTTCTCGTAGTGATCGCCGCACTGCTGATGGTCCCGGCCCTGGAGTTCATCCCCCTCGCCGCGCTCGCCTCCCTGGTCATGGCCGTCGGCCTCAAGATGGTGTCCCTGAACCACATCCGCACAGTGACCCGCCACCGTGAGGTGCTGGTCTACGCGGTCACCACCTGCGGCGTGGTGTTCCTCGGCGTCCTGGAGGGCGTCGCGCTGGGCATCGCCGTGGCCGTCGGCGTCGCCCTGCACCGCCTGACCCGTACCCGGCTCACGCACGAGGAGACGGAGGGAGTCCACCACGTACACGTTCGAGGCCAGTTGACGTTCCTCGCGGTGCCAAGGCTCAGTCGAGTCCTGCATCACGTCCCCCAGGGGGCGGACGTCGTCGTGGAGTTGGACGGGTCGTTCATGGACCACGCGGCGTACGAGACGCTGCAGGACTGGCAGAAGACGCACACCGCGCAGGGCGGCTCCGTCGACATCACCGGCCGCCGGCCCGGCACCCGTATCTCCGAACCGGCCGACGTGGACGGCTGCCGCTGCCGCCCCTGGACACCCTGGCGCAACCACCAGTGCGAGCGCCCGGGGCAGGCGCCCCGGCCCGGCACAGACCGACAGGACGGCGCCGGAGTGACCGGCGGCACGGCGACCGGCCCGAACAGCCCAGACAACCCGGACAACCCAGGCGGCCCAAGCAAGCCAAGCAGCCCAAGCGACCCGCACGGCCTGAACGCCCCGCCCGCCCTGAACGACCCTCCCGGCCCGAGCGACCCGCCCGGCCCGAGCGGTTACGACAGACCTGGCAGGCGCACCCGGCCCGGCGGGCCGAGCGCGCCCAGTGGGGCCAGTGGGGCCAGCGGACGGGAACTGGCGCGTGGCATCAGCGCGTTCCAGCGCAACACCGCCCCGCTGGTGCGCGGTGAGCTGGCCCGGCTGGCCCGTGAGGGGCAGCAGCCCTCCCAGCTGTTCCTGACCTGTGCCGACTCACGGGTGGTCACGTCGATGATCACCTCCAGCGGCCCCGGGGACCTCTTCGTCGTGCGCAACGTCGGCAACCTCGTGCCGTTGCCCGGCGAGGAGAGCGGCGACGACTCGGTGGCCGCCGCGATCGAGTACGCGGTGGACATCCTGAAGGTGCGGTCCATCACGGTGTGCGGGCACTCCGGTTGCGGAGCCATGCAGGCACTGCTGAGCGCCGAGCCCGGGGGCGCGCGAACCCCGCTCAAGCGGTGGCTGCGGCACGGGCTGCCGAGTCTGGAGCGCATGCCGGAGGACGAGGACGCCCGGCCCCTGCTGGCCGGACGCCGGCCCGTCGACGCGGCAGAGCGGCTCTGCCTGGCCAACGTGGTCCAGCAGCTGGAGCACCTGCGCGCCCACGACGCGGTGTCCCGGGCCCTGGACGCGGGCGACCTGGAGCTGCACGGCATGTACTTCCACGTCGGCGAGGCCCAGGCGTACCTGCTCTCCAAGAGCACCGGGGACGGGGAGAGTGCCGGGGACGGCGTGTTCGAGCTGGTCCTGGAGACCGACCTGACCGCCTGAGTACATGAGCGGACGGGGAGCCGAGGCGCGCGGAGTGTGAGCGGTATTACGGACGCTGAACCCCGCGCCCTCGGCATCCGTGGGTACGGATGACCACTGGTCACGAAGACGGGCCATGACGAGATAGGTCTAAACCAATTTCCCGTCGACCCTTGTCACCGGCCCCCCGGGTCTGATGAGGTGTGGCCTGGGACACAACGGACAACCCTGAGAATGGGAGATGTCGTGAGCAACGAATCCTTGGCCAACCTGCTGAGGGGGGAGACGGGACGATGAGCGAGAATTCCTCCCTCTCCAACCTGCTCAAGGAAGAGCGCAGGTTCGCGCCCCCCGCCGACCTGGCCGCGAACGCCAACGTCACGGCGGAGGCGTACGAACAGGCCAAGGCTGACAGGCTCGGCTTCTGGGCCGAGCAGGCCCGCCGGCTGACCTGGGCCGAGGAGCCGACCGAGACCCTCGACTGGTCGAACCCGCCGTTCGCCAAGTGGTTCAAGGACGGCAAGCTCAACGTCGCCTACAACTGCGTGGACCGCCACGTTGAGGCCGGGAACGGCGACCGCGTCGCCATCCACTTCGAGGGCGAGTCCGGCGACAGCCGCGCCATCACCTACGCCCAGCTCAAGGACGAGGTCTCCAAGGCCGCCAACGCCCTGCTGGAACTGGGTGTGCGGAAGGGCGACCGGGTCGCCGTCTACATGCCGATGATCCCCGAGACCGCGATCGCGATGCTGGCCTGCGCCCGGATCGGCGCCGCCCACTCGGTCGTCTTCGGCGGCTTCTCCTCGGACGCCCTCGCGACCCGCATCCAGGACGCCGACGCCCGTGTCGTCATCACGGCCGACGGCGGCTCCCGGCGAGGCAAGCCGTCCGCGCTCAAGCCCGCCGTCGACGAGGCCGTCGAGCGCGCCGGCATCGTCGAGCACGTGCTCGTCGTCCGCCGCACCGGCCAGGACGTCGCCTGGGACGACTCCCGCGACAAGTGGTGGCACGAGACCGTCGACCGGCAGTCCGCCGAGCACACGCCGGAGGCGTTCGACGCGGAGCACCCGCTGTTCATCCTGTACACGTCCGGTACGACGGGTAAGCCCAAGGGCATCCTGCACACCTCCGGCGGCTACCTCACGCAGACGGCGTACACGCACTGGGCCGTCTTCGACCTCAAGCCGGAGACCGACGTCTTCTGGTGCACCGCCGACGTCGGCTGGGTCACCGGGCACTCCTACATCGTCTACGGCCCGCTCGCCAACGGCGCGACGCAGGTCATGTACGAGGGCACCCCGGACACCCCGCACCAGGGCCGGTTCTGGGAGATCGTGCAGAAGTACAAGGTCTCCATCCTCTACACCGCGCCCACCGCGATCCGGACGTTCATGAAGTGGGGCGACGACATCCCCGCGAAGTTCGACCTGTCCTCGCTGCGCGTCCTCGGCTCGGTCGGTGAGCCGATCAACCCCGAGGCGTGGATCTGGTACCGCAAGAACATCGGCGCCGACGCCACCCCGGTCGTCGACACCTGGTGGCAGACCGAGACCGGCGCCATGATGATCAGCCCGCTGCCCGGCGTCACGGACGCCAAGCCGGGCTCCGCCCAGCGCGCGCTGCCCGGCATCTGTGCCACCGTCGTCGACGACGAGGCGAACGAGGTACCGGACGGCGGCGGTGGCTACCTGGTCCTCACCGAGCCGTGGCCGTCGATGCTGCGCACCATCTGGGGCGACGACCAGCGGTTCATCGACACGTACTGGTCGCGCTTCGAGGGCAAGTACTTCGCCGGTGACGGCGCCAAGAAGGACGACGACGGCGACATCTGGCTCCTGGGCCGCGTCGACGACGTGATGCTCGTCTCCGGGCACAACATCTCCACCACCGAGGTCGAGTCGGCGCTGGTCTCCCACCCGTCGGTGGCCGAGGCGGCCGTGGTCGGCGCGGCGGACGAGACGACCGGGCAGGCCATCGTGGCCTTCGTGATCCTGCGCGGCACGGCGGCGGAGACCGAGAGCCTGGTCGCCGACCTGCGGGCGCACGTCGGCGCCACCCTCGGCCCGATCGCCAAGCCCAAGCGGATCCTGCCGGTGGCCGAGCTGCCGAAGACCCGCTCCGGCAAGATCATGCGGCGCCTGCTGCGTGACGTCGCGGAGAACCGGCAGCTCGGTGATGTCACCACCCTGACCGACTCCACCGTCATGGACCTCATCCAGACGCAGCTCCCGGCCGCGTCCAGCGAGGACTGACCCCACGAGGACTGAGCCACCTGCTCCGAGGGCACCCGGCGAGAGATTCGCCGGGTGCCCTCTTTCGCATGGAGTGCCCCTTACGCACCGTAGCGGAGATCACCCGGCACCCTCGACGCAGGTTAGGTAGGCTAAGAAACGCGTAAGAGACTCGACAAGATCCTCGAAGAACCCCCTCTCGAAGATCCTCATGGTGTGCCGGGAAGTCTGGTCGGCAAGTGTTCCGTGCTGCCCACCGACCGGAGGTTCTCCCCGTGACCGCGCCCCGCCCCCCTCGCAAAGCCTTCGGACGTCTGTCCCTCCCGGAGCGGAACTACGTCGCGGAGGCCCTGCGCACCGAGACGGTCGGCGGTGTCCTCCTGCTCGCCGCCGCGGTCGCCGCGCTCGTGTGGGCGAACATACCGGTGCTGAGCGACAGCTACGAGAGCGTCAGCCACTTCCACTTCGGCCCCGAGGCGCTCGGCCTGAACCTGTCGGTCGCGCACTGGGCCGCCGACGGCCTCCTGGCGATCTTCTTCTTCGTCGCGGGCATCGAGCTCAAGCGCGAACTCGTCGCCGGTGACCTGAAGGACCCGAAGGCCGCCGCGCTCCCCGTGGTGGCGGCGCTGTGCGGCATGGCCGTGCCCGCGCTCGTCTACACGATCACCGCCACCACCGGCGGCGGCTCCCTGTCCGGCTGGGCCGTGCCCACCGCCACCGACATCGCCTTCGCGCTCGCCGTACTCGCCGTCATCGGCACCTCCCTGCCGAGCGCCCTGCGCGCCTTCCTGCTGACACTCGCCGTCGTGGACGACCTGTTCGCGATCCTGATCATCGCGGTCTTCTTCACCGAGTCGATCGACTTCGTCGCGCTCGGCGGCGCGGTCGTCGGCCTCGTCGTCTTCTGGCTGCTGCTCCGCAAGGGCGTCCGCGGCTGGTACCTGTACGTCCCGCTCGGCCTCGCGATCTGGGCGCTGATGTACAACAGCGGCATCCACGCCACCATCGCCGGCGTCGCGATGGGCCTGATGCTGCGCTGCCACACCCGCGAGGGCGAGAGCCACTCCCCCGGCGAGCACATCGAGCACCTCGTACGCCCCCTGTCGGCGGGTCTGGCGGTGCCGCTGTTCGCGCTGTTCAGCGCGGGTGTCGCGCTCTCGGGCGGCGCGCTCGCCGACGTGTTCACCAAGCCGGAGACCCTCGGCGTCGTACTCGGACTCGTCGTCGGCAAGACGCTGGGCATCTTCGGCGGCACCTGGCTGACGGCACGCTTCACGAAGGCCTCGCTCAGCGACGACCTCCAGTGGGCCGACGTGTTCGCGGTGGCGTCCCTGGCCGGCATCGGGTTCACCGTCTCGCTGCTCATCGGCGAGCTGGCCTTCGAGGGTGACGCGGCGATGACGGGCGAGGTCAAGGCCGCCGTCCTCACCGGCTCGCTCATCGCGGCGGCCCTGGCGACCGTGCTGCTGAAGATACGGAACGCCAAGTACCGCAAGATGATCGAGGCCGAGGAGCGCGACGACGACCTCAGCGGCGTACCGGACGTCTACGAGGAGGACGACCCCGCGTACCACCTGCGCGTGGCCGCGATCTACGAGAAGAAGGCCGCCGAGCACCGCCGGATCGCCGACGAGATGGAGACGGCGCGGCTTGCCGAAGTGCCGGGCGGGGCAGGCGATGAGGGCGACGGTCCGGCATGATCTGACGAGACGGTACAAAAGACGGACCGTACGCGGTCGGGCCTGCGGCAGTCAGGCAGCGCCCGGCAGCCACGGAACCGTACGCAGATCAGCCAGGAGAAGAGGGAGACCGCGATGAGCGCACCCGACGGCAGCCCGGTCGGCACCGAACGCAGCATCGGCCAGCTGTTCGCCTCGGCGACCACCGAATTGTCGGCGCTCGTGCACGACGAGATCGCCCTGGCCAAGGCGCAGCTGAGGCAGGACGTCAAGCGCGGGGCGACGAGCGGCGGGGCGTTCTCGATGGCGGGGGCGGTACTCCTGTTCTCGCTGCCGATGCTGAGCTTCGCGCTGGCCTACGCCATCCGGACCTGGAGCGACTGGAACCTGGCGGTCTGCTTCCTGCTGTCCTTCGCGGCGAACGTCCTCCTCGCGGCCCTCCTCGCGCTGATCGGCATCGTCTTCGCGAAGAAGGCCAAGAAGGGCCGCGGCCCGCAGAAGGTCGCCGCCTCGGTGAAGCAGTCGGCGGGCGTGCTGCAGAACGCCAAGCCGCACCCGCGGCCGGAGCTGCCCGCGGACCGGTCCCCCGAGGCTATCGAGGCTGTGGCACGCTCGTCCTCATGACGGACCCCGCCAGCCCTCCGGGGCAGCCCCCATCGGCGCAGCACCCCACCTCGGTCGTACGGCTCGGTATCCCGGGCGGGCCCGAGGTGACCCACCGGGACGTCGCCGCCAACGGCGCACGCTTCCACATCGCCGAGCTGGGTGACGGACCGCTGGTGCTGCTGTTGCACGGGTTCCCCCAGTTCTGGTGGACCTGGCGGCACCAACTGGTGGCCCTCGCGGACGCCGGTTTCCGCGCGGTCGCCATGGACCTGCGGGGCGTCGGCGGCAGCGACCGCACGCCGCGCGGCTACGACCCCGCCGGCCTCGCCCTCGACATCACCGGTGTGGTCCGCTCCCTCGGCGAGCCGGACGCCGCGCTGGTCGGCCACGACCTGGGCGGCTACCTGGCCTGGACGGCCGCCGCGATGCGGCCCAAGCTCGTACGGCGGCTCGCGGTCTCGTCGATGCCGCACCCCCGGCGCTGGCGCTCGGCCATGCTCGGTGACGTCCGCCAGACCCGGGCCGGGTCCTACGTCTGGGGCTTCCAGCGTCCCTGGATCCCGGAGCGTCAACTGACCGCGGACGACGGCGCGCTGGTCGGCCGGCTGATCGACGACTGGTCGGGGCCGCGCCCGCTCGACGACGAGGCCGTGGACGCCTACCGCCGGGCCATGTGCATCCCCTCCACGGCGCACTGCTCGGTCGAGCCGTACCGCTGGATGGTGCGCTCCCTGGCGCGTCCCGACGGCATCCAGTTCTACCGCCGCATGAAGCGGCCGGTGCGCGTGCCGACCCTGCATCTGCACGGTTCGCTGGACCCGGTGATGCGGACACGGAGCGCGGCGGGGTCGGGGCAGTACGTCGAAGCCCCGTACCGCTGGCGGCTGTTCGACGGCCTCGGGCACTTCCCGCACGAAGAGGACCCGGTCGCCTTCTCCACCGAACTGATCAACTGGCTGAAGGATCCCGAGCCCGATCGGTGACCGGACGGTGACCTGACGAACGCGCCCGGCATCCGGACCAGAACGCTTGTCCTACGAACGGCCACTTGCCCGACGCATAGGCCAATTGGGGGCCGCGATAACGGTTACCGACCTTGGGGCGGGGGCACACGTCCGGGTATGGGCTGGACGCACGACTACAGTGACGTAGCACGCGACGGCCGCTCCACGAGCGGCGTAAGCACCCACCGACGAGGAGGCACCCCGCAACTGGCGGGTGCGGACCTACGGGTGGGCATCCCGCGCATCCTGCGCCGCCGGGCCCGCTGGGTATCCGTGCGCCTGCGCCATCCACGCGGCTGAGCGCCGCGCAGGCGACCACGAGGGCCTCTCCTAGAGTGCGCAGCTGTCGCTGTCCACCTGCTGGTTGGCGGTGCGGCCCTTCGTGATGTCCTCGCGGATCTCGTCCGCGGTGAGCGCGTAGCCGGTCTCGGCATCGTCGAGGGACTTGGCGAACACCACGCCGTAGACCTCGCCCTCGGGGGTGAGCAGCGGGCCGCCGGAGTTGCCCTGACGGACCGTCGCGTACAGCGAGTAGACGTCGCGGTGCACGGTGTCGCGGTGGTAGATGTCCGGTCCGTTGGCCGTGATGCGCCCGCGCACGCGCGCGGCGCGGACGTCGTACGCCCCGTTCTCCGGGAAGCCCGCGACGATCGCGTCGTCCTGGCGGCTCGCGTCCTCCTCCGCGAACCGCAGCGCGGGCGCCTCCAGATCCGGCACGTCCAGTACGGCGATGTCGCGCCGCCAGTCGTAGAGGACGACCGTCGCGTCGTACAGCCTGCCCTCGCCGCCTATCTGCACGGTGGGCTCGTCCACGCCGCCCACGACATGGGCGTTGGTCATGACGCGGCGGTCGTCGAAGACGAAGCCGGTGCCCTCCAGGACCTTGTCGCATTCGGTGGCGGTGCCCATGACCTTGACGATGGAACGCTTCGCACGGGCCGCGACCGGGCTGCCGGCCAGCGCCGGGTCGGGCGCCTGGACCACCGGGATCTGCTCGCTGGAGAAGGGGCTGAAGACCTGTGGGAAGCCGTTCTTCGCGAGGATGGAGGAGAAGTTCGTGAACCACGTGTCGGCCCCTGCGGGCAGCGCCCGGGAGACGCCCTGCAGAACCGTGGAACCGCGGACCTCCTTGCCGAGTGTCGGCAGCGTGGTGCCGGCCAGCGCCGCGCCGATCAGCCAGGCGACCAGGAGCATCGCCACGACGTTGACCAGGGCGCCACCGGTGGCGTCCAGGGCGCGGGCCGGGGACCAGGTGATGTACCGGCGGAGTTTGCTGCCGAGGTGGGTGGTCAGGGCCTGGCCCACGGAGGCGCAGACGATGACGACGACGACCGCGACGACGGCGGCGGTCGTACTCACCTCCGCGTTGTCCGTCAGGACGTCCCAGACGACCGGCAGCAGATAGACGGCGACGAGGCCGCCGCCGAGGAAACCCGTCACCGACAGGATGCCGACGACGAAGCCCTGGCGGTACCCGACGATCGCGAACCAGACGGCGGCCAGCAGCAACAGGATGTCCAGCACGTTCACTGATTCAGGCCCCGCCCTGTCGTCCTACGCTCACACCGGTCACCCTGTCATGACCGCCAGTCCAGCGGGACCTGCTTCTCCCTGTCCCAGGGCCGCTCCCAGCCCGCGAAGTGCAGCAACCGGTCGATGATGCCGGCGGTGAAGCCCCAGACGAGCGCCGATTCGACCAGGAACGCCGGTCCTCGGTGGCCTCTGGGATGGACGGCGGTCACTCTGTTGGCGGGGTCCGTGAGATCGGCCACGGGGACGGTGAAGACCCGCGCGGTCTCGTTCGGGTCGACGACGCCCACCGGGGTGGGCTCGCGCCACCAGGCCAGTACCGGGGTGACGACGAAGCCGCTGACCGGGATGTAGAGCTTGGGGAGAACGCCGAAGAGCTGCACGCCGGCCGGGTCGAGCCCGGTCTCCTCCTCCGCCTCGCGCAGAGCTGCCCGCAGCGGCCCGTCGCCCTGCGGATCGCCGTCCTCGGGGTCGAGGGCGCCGCCCGGGAAGGCCGGCTGACCGGCGTGTGAGCGCAGGGTGCCGGCGCGCTCCATGAGCAGCAGCTCGGGTCCGCTCCCTGCCTCATCGGCGCCGCTACCGTCGCCGTCGCCGAACAGGATCAGTACGGCGGACTGGCGCCCCGCGCCGTCCTCCGGCGGCAGGAAGCGGCTCAGCTGTCCGGGCCGCACCGTCTCGACGGCCCGCACCACCGGGTCCAGCCAGCCGGGCAGGCCCTCCTTGCTGAGGATCCCGCCCCGCGTGTGCCCCTGTGTGTCGCTCGCCCGTGTCATCGCCACCCCCGTTCTGCCGATTCCAACGCCCGACACCATCGAGATCGTTCCGTCACCCGGCCCCCAGCGGAGGTGCCGGGGTCCCGCCCGCGTCCAGATACGCCTGCGGCGGATTCAGACGCTGGCCGGGGAACCCGCCCTTCTCGTACTTCAGCAGCTTCTTCGCCTTCTCCGGGTCCGTCTCGCCCTCGCCGAAGGCCGGGCAGAGCGGAGCGATGGGGCAGGCGCCGCAGGCGGGCTTGCGGGCGTGGCAGATCCGGCGGCCGTGCCAGATCACGTGGTGGGAGAGGTCCGTCCAGTCACTCTTGGGAAAGAGCGCGCCGACGGCGGCCTCGATCTTGTCCGGGTCGGTCTCGTCGGTCCACTGCCACCGGCGCACCAGGCGCTGGAAGTGCGTGTCCACGGTGATGCCGGGCCGGCCGAACGCGTTGCCGAGGACGACGAAGGCGGTCTTGCGGCCGACGCCGGGCAGTTTGACGAGGTCTTCGAGACGCCCGGGGACCTCACCGCCGAAATCCTCCACCAGGGCCTTGGACAGCCCTATGACCGATTTCGTCTTGGCCCGGAAGAAGCCGGTCGGGCGCAGGATCTCCTCGACCTCCTCGGGGTTGGCGGCGGCCAGGTCCTCGGGGGCGGGGTACTTGGCGAAGAGGGCGGGCGTCGTCTGGTTGACGCGCAGGTCGGTGGTCTGGGCGGACAGCACCGTGGCCACGACCAGCTGGAACGGGTTCTCGAAGTCCAGCTCCGGGTGCGCGTACGGATAGACCTCGGCGAGCTCGCGGTTGATACGGCGGGCGCGGCGGACCAGCGCGGTGCGCGACTCGGCGCGCGGCGTCTTCGGGGCGACGGTCTTCGCCGGGGCGACGCCCTTGACGGCGGCCGTGGCCTTCTTGGGCGCGACGGCGGGCTTCTTGGCGGGCGCCTGCTTCTTGACGGGCGCCGCCGCGCTCTCGGCCGACGCCTGCTTCTTGACGGGCGCCGCCGCGCTCTCGGCCGACGCCTGCTTCTTCGCCGGCGCCGTCTTCTTCGCAGATGCCGGACCGTTCTCGGCGTTCTTCTTCACGGCACCCTTCTCCGCAGTCACCCTCTTGGCAGGCGCCGCCCTCTTTGTCGCTTTCGCCGATTTCCTACCGCCATCGGGGCCCTGTTCGCCCACAGCGGAATCGCGACGTACACCCACCCGCGCAGCCCCCTCGGCCTGTGCTCTCACCGGCGATTTGGACACCCGGCCAGCCTACGGCCCGGCACCGACATCTGCCCCGGACCTCGAAGATCGGCGTCCAATTGGACCCCTGCCGCGTACCCCAGGACACCAGTGCGGCATCCTTGTGACAGATCACACTGTTTGGACTGTCCGGCAAAATGGGCACCACGGACCCCTGGTACACCGGGGGAACAAGATCCTCTGAGCCGGTCGACAAGGAGAGAACTCGTGGACGACGTTCTGCGGCGCAACCCGCTCTTCGCGGCGCTCGACGACGAGCAATCCGCGGAGCTCCGCGCCTCCATGAGTGAGGTGACCCTCGCCCGCGGCGACACACTGTTCCACGAGGGGGACCCCGGAGACCGCCTCTATGTGGTCACCGAAGGCAAGGTCAAGCTTCACCGCACGTCCCCCGACGGGCGCGAGAACATGCTGGCCGTCGTCGGCCCGAGCGAGCTGATCGGCGAGCTGTCGCTCTTCGACCCGGGCCCGCGCACGGCCACCGGCACCGCGCTGACCGAGGTCAAGCTGCTGGCCCTCGGGCACGGCGATCTCCAGCCCTGGCTGAACGTCCGCCCGGAGGTCGCCACCGCACTGCTGCGTGCCGTCGCACGCCGCCTGCGGAAGACCAACGACGCCATGTCCGACCTCGTCTTCTCGGACGTCCCCGGCCGTGTCGCCCGCGCCCTGCTGGACCTGTCCCGCCGTTTCGGCGTGCAGTCCGAGGAGGGCATCCACGTCGTGCACGACCTGACGCAGGAGGAGCTGGCCCAGCTGGTCGGCGCGTCCCGCGAGACGGTCAACAAGGCACTGGCGGACTTCGCCCAGCGCGGCTGGCTCCGCCTGGAGGCCCGCGCGGTGATCCTGCTGGACGTGGAGCGGCTGGCCAAGCGCTCCCGCTGACGGCCCCGGCCGGATCGCCCCGGCTGGGCAGACCCGGCGAGGCAGACCCGGCCAGGCGCACTGGTCGGGCAGAACTGGTCGGTCGGCCCCCGGCCGGGCAGTCCTAGTCGGGCAGCTGGATGAGCCCGTGCTCGCCCAGGTACTCCAGCTGCGCCCGCACCGACAGTTCCGCCGCCGGCCACAGTGAGCGGTCGACGTCCGCGTACACGCGGGCGACGACCTCGCCCGGCGTCCGGTGACCGTCCTCCACGGCCGTCTCGACCTGGGCGAGGCGATGGGCACGGTGGGCGAGGTAGTACTCCACGACGCCCTGGGCGTCCTCCAGGACGGGACCGTGGCCCGGGAGCACCGTGCGCACCCCGTCGTCGGCCGTGAGCGACCTGAGCCTGCGCAGGGAGTCCAGGTAGTCGCCGAGACGGCCGTCGGGGTGGGCCACCACCGTCGTACCGCGGCCCAGGACCGTGTCACCCGTCAGGACCGCCCGGTCCGCCGGGAGATGGAAACACAGGGAGTCGGCCGTGTGCCCGGGGGTCGGTACGACCCTCAGCTCCAGGCCGCCGACCCCGATCACGTCACCGGCGGCCAGCCCCTCGTCGCCCAGCCGCAGCGCCGGGTCCAGGGCCCGTACGTTCGTGCGCGTCAGCTCGGCGAAGCGCGCGGCGCCCTCCGCGTGGTCCGGGTGACCGTGGGTCAGCAGAGTGAGGGCGACGCGCTTGCCCGCCCGCTCGGCCGTGTCGACGACGTGCCGCAGGTGTGTGTCGTCCAGCGGGCCCGGGTCGACCACGACGGCCAGGTCGGAGTCCGGCTCGGCGAGGATCCAGGTGTTCGTCCCGTCCAGGGTCATCGCGGAGGCGTTGGGCGCGAGGACGTTCACCGCGCGCGCGGTGGCCGGGCCCGACAGGACGCCGCCGCGCGGCTGTCCGGGCAGTGTTGCTGCGTCCGTCATGCGGGGGCTCCCCCGGTCGGGTCGGAAGGTGTCGTCGACGCCTGCGCCGTGCTCGTCGGCACGTGCCGGGTGAACTCGTCGTGTCCCGGCCAGGAGAGCACGATCTCGCCGCCCACCAGCCGCGCCTCGGCCAGCACCGGCGTCATGTCGCGGCCCGGAGCCGACGCGAGCGCCTCGGCCGCCGTACCGCACGCCGCGAGACCGCGCAGGGTCGCGATCGTCGGCGGCATCATCAGCAGCTCGCCCCTGTCGTACCCGGCCGCCGCCTGTGCAGGGGTGATCCACACCGTGCGGTCGGCCTCCGTGGAGGCGTTGCGAGTGCGCTGCCCCTCCGGAAGCGCGGCCACGAAGAACCACGTGTCGTAGCGCCGGGACTCGAACTCCGGGGTGATCCAGCGGGCCCAGGCGCCCAGCAGGTCCGAGCGCAGCACGAGGCCCCGGCGGTCCAGGAACTCCGCGAAGGACAACTCGCGGTCGACCAGGGCGGCCCTGTCCCGCTCCCAGTCCTCGCCCGTCGTGTCACCGACCACCGAGTCGCCGGTCGGCCCGGCGAGCAGGACGCCCGCCTCCTCGTACGTCTCGCGTACGGCCGCGCAGACGATCGCCTGGGCGCCCGCCTCGTCGACGCCGAGCCGGTCAGCCCACCACGCGCGCGTGGGGCCCGCCCAGCCGATGTCACGGTCGTCGTCGCGCGGGTCGACACCGCCACCCGGATAGGCGTACGCGCCCCCGGCGAACGCCATGGAGGTACGGCGGCGCAGCATGTGGACGGCGGGGCCCGGCCCGGTACCGGCTTCAGCGTCGGTGCCGCCGTGGGGGCCGCTCCTGGTGTCCTTGAGGAGCATGACGGTGGCCGCGCGCTTCGGGGTGACCGGGGTGAGGGTTCCGGCCGTCAGCGCGCGGATGCGGTCCGGCCACTCCCGGGGATACCACTGACCGTTCGCCTGACCGTTCGCCTGACCATTCGCGTGACCACTCAGCTGATCATTCGCCTGACCGTTCGCCATGGCCGGAGGCTATCCGGTGACGGGCGGATGTTCGAGTGGCCCCCGGGCCGGACGAGGCCGGACGGGGGCCGACCCGGAGACGCGGCCCGCGGGGCCGTACGGGGCCTGTGGCGGCGGTCAGCCGGGGAGTGCGGCCAGCCACTCGATGAGCAGCCGGTTCGTCTCCTCGGGGCGCTCCTGCTGGAGCCAGTGGCCGCAGCCGTCGAGGAGGTGCGAGGCGGTCAGGCCGGGCAGGGTGGTCGGATACGCCTCGATCGCGTCGGACAGCCAGGTGGTGGAGGCGTCCCGGTTGCCGCCGAGGAACAGCGAGGGCTGGGTGATGGGGGCGCCCTGGTGGGCGGCCAGGTCGGCCCAGTCGCGGTCCATGTTGCGGTAGCGGTTGAGGGCGCCGGTCAGACCGGTGCGCTCGAACTCCCCGGCGTAGACGTCCAGCGCCTCCTCGGTCAGCCAGGACGGCAACGGGCCGTCCGGGAACCGGTCGCGCATCCTGCCGCCGGGGGCGACGAAGTGCGGGTCGAGCGCTTCCGGGGCGGGCATGGTGTCGGCGGACAGGGCGGCGTAGAGGCCCGCGAGCCAACCGCGCACGTCGGGCTCGATCTCGGCCTCGGCCCGGCCGGGCTCCTGGAAGTAGGAGACGTAGAACTCCTGGCCCGCGAACGGGCCGGCGGGGTCACTCATGCCCGCGAACACGTCGCTGGGCTTCGGGCCGCCCGGCGGCGTGTACGGCACGCTCAGCAGGCCGACCGCGCGGAACACGTCGGGCCGCAGCAGCGCGGAGTGCGCGGCGATGTTCGCGCCCCAGTCGTGGCCGACGATCACGGCGGACCGCTCGCCCAGGGCCTCCACCACGGCGACGCTGTCCGCCACCAGGTCGAGCATCCGGTACGCCTCCACCGCGTCGGGCCGGGAGGAGCGTCCGTAGCCGCGTACGTCGACGGCGACGGCGCGGAAGCCCGCGGCGGCCAGCGCGGGGAGCTGGTGACGCCAGGAGTACCAGGACTCGGGGAAGCCGTGGACGAGGAGGACCAGCGGTCCGCTGCCCTGCTCCACCAGGTGGATGCGGCCGGCCGGTGAGGGCACCAGTCGATGGACGGGCTGCTGCTCGGTCGCCTGTCGCTCGGTCGTCCGCTGCTCGATCGGCCGCTGTTCGGTCACGGGCTGCTGGGGCATGGCTCCTCCTGGGGCACGCGGTGGGTCCGGCGCCCGAACGGACCAGGACCGGCGACGACGGCCGCCTCCCGCCCCGTACGAGGCGCCGGACTCGATCCTGCGGGGGCGGAGCCGCGAGGGCGAGGTTTGTTGCCGGCCCGGCAACGCCCGCCCCCGCACCGTCACACCGTCCCTACGCCTGGACGAGCTCCACCTGGACCTCGACCTCCACCGGCGCGTCCAGCGGCAGGACCGCCACGCCGACGGCGCTGCGGGCGTGGACGCCCTTGTCGCCGAACACCTCGCCGAGGAGTTCGCTGGCGCCGTTGATCACGGCCGGCTGGCCGGTGAAGTCGGTCGCGGACGCGACGAAACCGACGACCTTCACCACGCGCGCGACGCGGTCGAGGTCACCGGCGACGGACTTCACCGCGGCCAGGGCGTTCAGCGCGCAAGTGCGCGCCAGTTCCTTGGCCTCGTCCGGCGTGACCTCGGCGCCCACCTTGCCGGTGACCGGAAGCTTGCCGTCCAGCATCGGCAGCTGGCCGGAGGTGTACACGTACGGGCCGGACCGCACGGCCGGCTGGTACGCGGCCAGCGGCGGGACCACCTCGGGCAGCGTCAGGCCGAGCTCGGCCAGCTTCGCCTCGACGGCGCTCACGCCTGCCTCTCCCGCTTCAGGTAGGCCACGAGCTGCTCGGGGTTGTTCGGCCCGGGCACGACCTGGACGAGCTCCCAGCCGTCCTCGCCCCAGGTGTCCAGAATCTGCTTCGTGGCATGGACGAGCAGCGGCACGGTTGCGTATTCCCACTTGGTCATGTGGCCGACTCTAGCCGTTGCCCGGGAGGCCTCGGCGGGCCGACCGCGGCGACGTTGTCCACAGCCCCGGGCGTACTCCGCGCGCGGACTGGTTACGCTCGAATACGTGAGCAGGCTCCAGGTCGTCAGCGGCAAGGGCGGAACCGGCAAGACCACGGTGGCCGCATCCCTCGCGCTGGCCCTGGCCACCGAGGGGAAGCGCGCGCTTCTCGTCGAGGTCGAGGGTCGCCAGGGCATCGCGCAGCTCTTCGAAACCGAAGCGCTGCCTTATGAGGAGCGGAAGATCGCCGTCGCTCCCGGGGGCGGGGAGGTGTACGCCCTGGCCATCGACCCCGAACTGGCCCTTCTGGACTACCTCCAGATGTTCTACAAGCTGGGCAGCGCCGGACGGGCCCTGAAGAAGCTCGGCGCGATCGACTTCGCGACCACCGTCGCGCCGGGAGTCAGAGACGTCCTGCTGACCGGCAAGGCGTGCGAGGCCGTGCGGCGCAAGGACAAGAGCGGGCGGTTCGTGTACGACTACGTCGTCATGGACGCCCCGCCGACCGGCCGGATCACGCGCTTCCTCAACGTCAACGACGAGGTGGCCGGTCTCGCGAAGGTCGGCCCGATACACAATCAGGCGCAGGCCGTGATGCGGGTGCTCAAGTCGCGGGAGACCGCCGTGCACCTGGTGACGCTCCTGGAGGAGATGCCGGTCCAGGAGACCGCGGACGGCATCGCCGAGCTACGGGCGGCGCGGCTCCCGGTGGGGCGGGTCATGGTCAACATGGTCCGCCCCGAGGTGCTGGACGCGGACGCCCTGGAACGCGTACGGAGCACACCGCGTACGGCACTCGCCCGCTCCCTTTCGGGGGCGGGGCTCGGCGGGGCGCGACGGGGCGGGCACGCCGAGCGGCTGGTGGACCCGCTGCTCGCGCAGGCCGAGGAGTACGCCGAGCGGTACGCGCTGGAGCAGGAGCAGCGGGCCTCCCTGACCGGTCTGGGCCTGCCGCTGCACGAACTCCCGCTGCTCGCCGAGGGCATGGACCTGGCGGGCCTGTACGAACTGGCCACCGAGCTGCGGAAGCAGGGGATCGCATGAGTCCGGACCGCGCCGCCCGGCACCAGGAGGGCGCGCGGCGCCTCTCCCCCACGCGCCTGCTGGTCGTCGATCCGCTGCTGGAGGACCCGAAGACCCGCATCGTGGTGTGCTGCGGGTCGGGCGGTGTCGGCAAGACGACCACCGCGGCGGCCCTGGGTCTGCGCGCGGCCGAGCGCGGCCGCAAGGTGGTCGTTCTCACCATCGACCCGGCCCGGCGGCTGGCCCAGTCCATGGGCATCGACTCGCTCGACAACACCCCGCGCCGGGTGAAGGGCGTCGACGACGCGGCGGGCGGTGAGCTGCACGCCATGATGCTCGACATGAAGCGCACCTTCGACGAGATCGTCGAGGCGCACGCGGATCCCGAGCGGGCGGCGGCGATCCTGGGCAACCCCTTCTACCAGTCGCTCTCGGCGGGCTTCGCGGGCACGCAGGAGTACATGGCGATGGAGAAGCTGGGGCAGCTGAGGGCGCGGGACGAGTGGGACCTCATCGTCGTCGACACGCCGCCGTCCCGCTCGGCGCTGGACTTCCTGGACGCCCCCAAGCGCCTCGGTTCCTTCCTGGACGGCAAGCTGATCCGCGTCCTGCTGGCCCCGGCGAAGGTGGGCGGCCGGGCCGGCATGAAGTTCCTGAACGTCGGCATGTCGATGATGACGGGCGTGCTGGGGAAGGTGCTGGGCGGGCAGTTCCTGAAGGACGTGCAGACCTTCGTGGCCGCGATGGACTCGATGTTCGGCGGGTTCCGTACGCGCGCGGACGCGACGTACAAGCTGCTCCAGGCGCCCGGGACGGCGTTCCTGGTGGTCGCGGCCCCGGAGCGGGACGCCCTGCGCGAGGCCGCGTACTTCGTGGAGCGGCTGGCTGCCGAGGACATGCCGCTGGCCGGTCTGGTGCTGAACCGGGTCCACGGCAGCGGCGCCGACGGGCTGTCGGCCGAGCGGGCGCTCGCCGCCGCGGAAAATCTTGAGGATCCCCGCATTGTGGATCAGGACGGCGGGAAAGCTGGAGTTCGTAACTCTCCCGACACGTACGGCAGTTCAGACTCTCCCGACCTCGGCTCCGCTCCCGGCCGCGACCCCGATACCTCTCATGAGGCCCCTGAGGCCCCCGACACACCGGAGCGTTCCGTCGACCAGCTCACCGCGGGCCTGCTGAGGCTGCACGCGGACCGGATGCATCTGCTCGCCCGCGAGCAGCGCACGCGGGACCGCTTCACCGCACGTCATCCCGAGGTGGCGGTCACCGAAGTGGCCGCGTTGCCCGGCGACGTGCACGACCTCGCGGGGCTGCGGGAAATCGGTGTCCGTCTCGCGACGGACCGGCCGGAGCTGCCCGAGACGGAGGCCTGATCCAGCCGAGGCATCCGTACCGAGGCGTCCGCACCGTGGCGTCCGCACCGTGGCGCCCGCACCGAGGCGCCCGCACCGTGGCGTCCGTACTGCGGACGTCCCAGCCACAGCGCCCGAACCCAGGCGCCCGAACGGGAATGTCCGAACCGCGGCGTCCGAGGAAGCCCTCGGTCGGCTCAGCCCACGGCTGCCGCCACGTAGTTCTCGTAGATCTCTTCGTCGTCGAGGGGCACGATGCCGACCCCCCGCTCGTACTCCGTCCGCGCCGTCTCCAGCAGGTGGCGCCAGGAGGTCACGGTGGGCCGCCGGCGCAGCAACGCGCGGCGTTCCCGCTCCGTCATGCCTCCCCACACGCCGAACTCGACGCGGTTGTCGAGCGCGTCGGCCAGGCACTCGGTACGCACCGGACATCCGGTGCACACCGCCTTGGCCCTGTTCTGCGCTGCTCCCTGAACGAACAGTTCGTCCGGATCGGTAGTGCGGCAGGCGGCCTGCGCACTCCAGTCGGTTACCCAGCCCATACCGGCGCCGTCCTCTCCCGAATCGAGGCTCCCCCACGGCGGCAGCGGCATATTCACCGCCGCCAGTTGAGGACGTTACGGAAGGTGGGCACAGCGCAACACCCCCTTCGGGCCCAATCTTGAATGGCCCGAACGGACTATGGGTAAGCGGCAGATCACCCGGGGGAGTGAGCTGGCGACATGCGTGATTATTCCGGCATTCGGGTCATGCCTGCTGCGCCACAACGGACACCGGTTGACACACAAGGCGGATTCGGACACGCATCCCACACGCCGTGGCACGCGCCCGTACACACCAACGCGCCCCCCAGTGGGGCCTCTCAGGAAAAAGTCGAGCGGATCCGGAACGATTCGGGGTCGCCGGACGTATTGATACGTGGCCGCACTGCTGTGACAGTTGAGTGCAGCTTAGGCCAAGGCATATACGCGTGTCCGGCGAATGAGAACGTAGGCTGCCTCCATGCCAAAGAAGCGCTCGGGCGGTGGTCTGTCGCCAACTCAGCAGGCCGCCAAGTTCCTCGGTGTCAGTGTCCTCGCTGGAGCGGTGCTGGCCGGCATCGCGTTGCCCGCCGTGGGCGCGCTGGGGCTGGCCGCCAAGGGGTCGGTGGAGAGCTTCGACGCGCTCCCGGCCAACCTGAAGACTCCCCCGCTGAGCCAGCGCACCTCCATCCTCGACGCCGACGGCGGCACCATCGCCACGGTGTACTCGCGCGACCGCACGGTGGTCGACCTGAAGGACATCTCGCCGTACATGCAGAAGGCGATCGTCGCGATCGAGGACTCGCGCTTCTACGAGCACGGCGCGGTCGACCTGAAGGGCGTACTGCGCGCGCTCAACAAGAACGCGCGCAGCGGCGAGGTCTCCGAGGGCGCGTCCACGCTCACCCAGCAGTACGTCAAGAACGTCTTCGTGGAGGAGGCGGGTGACGATCCGACGAAGGTCGCCCAGGCCACCCAGCAGACCATCGGCCGCAAGATCCGCGAGCTGAAGCTCGCCATCCAGGTCGAGGAGGAGCTGGGCAAGAAGAAGATCCTCGAGAACTACCTGAACATCACGTTCTTCGGCCAGCAGGCCTACGGCGTCGAGGCTGCCGCCCAGCGCTACTTCTCCAAGCCCGCCAAGGACCTCAACGTCCAGGAGTCCGCCCTCCTGGCCGGCATCGTCCAGTCGCCCAGCCGGTACGACCCGGTCAACGACGAGGCGGAGGCCACCAAGCGGCGCAACACCGTGCTGCAGCGCATGGCCCAGGTCGGTGACATCTCCCGGGCGGAGGCCGACAAGGCCCAGAAGGCACCGCTCGGGCTGAAGGTCAGCCGGCCCAAGAACGGCTGCATCACGGCCGTGAAGAACTCGAGCTTCTTCTGCGACTACGTACGCGAGGTGTTCCTGAGCGACCCGGTCTTCGGCAAGACCCGCGAGGCCCGGTCCAAGATCTGGAACCAGGGCGGCCTGACCATCCGCACGACCCTCGACCCGCAGGCCCAGAAGTCGGTGCAGGACTCCCTGAAGAGCCACATCTACCAGTCGGACTCGGTGTCCGCGGCGACCACGCTGGTCGAACCGGGCACCGGCAAGATCCTCGCCATGGGCCAGTCGAAGCCGTACGGCTACGGCAAGAACGAGACCGAGATCAACTACTCGGTCGACGCGGCCTACGGCGGCTCCAACTTCGGCTTCCCCACGGGCTCGACCTTCAAGCCCTTCCTCGCGGCCGCGGCGCTGGAGGAGGGCGTGCCGCCGACGCAGGAGTACTCGTCGCCGTACGAGATGGAGTACCCGAGCCCCGTCCAGACCTGTGGCAAGCCCTGGATCAACGACAAGTCCTACACCGTCGAGAACGAGAACGAGACGGAGGTCGGCCCGTACCGCCTGGAAGACGCGATGGGCCTCTCGGTCAACACGTACTTCGTGCAGATGCTCTCCGACATCGGTCTGTGCCCGGTGGCCAACATGGCGGACAAGCTGCACGTCCGGCAGGGCAACGGCGAGAAGCTGCCGCAGAGCCCCTCCGCCCTCGCCCTCGGTTCGGTCGGTATGTCCCCACTGACGCTGGCGAACGCGTACGCGACCTTCGCCTCGCGCGGCATGTACTGCACGCCGGTCGCGATCGAGTCGATCACGCAGAAGGTCGGCAACAAGCAGAAGTCGCTCGAGGTGCCGAAGTCGACGTGCTCGCGGGCCATGACCGAGAAGACCGCGGACACCGTGAACACGCTGCTGCAGGGTGTGGTCGACTCCGGTACGGGTAAGGCGGCCGGCCTCAGCGACCGGCACAACGCCGGTAAGACGGGTACGACCGACGAGCGCAAGAACGCCTGGTTCGCCGGCTACACGCCGAACATGTCGGGCGCCGTCTGGGTCGGCAGCGCCTCCCAGGAGGTCGAGATGAAGAACATCTCGATCGGCGGCGTCACCCACGCCCTCGTCTTCGGTGGCGCGGTCCCGGGCCCCATCTGGAAGGACGCCATGACCGGCGCCCTGTCGGGCAAGGACTCCCCGGACTTCAACATCGTCGACCTCCCGAAGCCCGACAAGGACAAGGACAAGCGCCCGGGCGGCGACGAGGGCGACCGGGACGACGGCGGCAACGGTGACGAGGACAACGGCGACGCCGGTGCCATCGGCGGCCTGATCGGCGACGGAAACAACGGCGGTGGCGGCAACGGAGGCACCGAGCCCAACCCGGACTTCACCATCCCGGAGGGCTTCATCCAGGGCCCGGGCAACGGTCCCGGGGGACGCCGCTGACCCGCCACCCGACGCCCTGACCCGGTCCGGTCCGGTCCGGCAGGGGCAGCGCGCAGACGACGGACGGTCCCTTCCCGACACGGGGAAGGGACCGTCCGCTTGGTACCTGAGCCCGGTACCCGGGTCAATACCCGGGTCAGCCCGCCAGCAGCTTCTTCACCGCGGCCGCCACCCGGCCGCCCTCCGCCTGCCCGGCCACCTTCGGATTCACGATCTTCATCACGGCACCCATGGCACGCGGCCCCTCGGCACCGGCGGCGCGGGCCTCCTGCACCGCCTGGGCGACGATCGCGTCCAGCTCGTCGTCGGACAGCTGCTGGGGCAGGTAGGCGGCGAGCACGACACCCTCCGCCTTCTCCCGCTCGGCCTGCTCCGGGCGACCGCCCTGCGCGAAGGCCTCGGCGGCCTCGCGGCGCTTCTTCGCCTCGCGAGTGATCACCTTCTGCACCTCGTCGTCGGAGAGCTCCCGCTTCTCCTTCCCCGCGACCTCTTCCTTGGTGATCGCGGAGAGCGTCAGCCGGAGCGTGGAGGAGCGGAGCTCGTCACGCTCCTTGATCGCGGCGTTGAGGTCGTCGTGCAGCTTCGACTTGAGCGTGGTCATGGGGGTGATTGTCGCAGGTGCGGCAGGAAGAGCGCCTGCCGATTTACATGGCCCCTGCGTGGCCCCGGCGCGTCCCCCGTCGGTCTCCCGAGAGCCAGTCTTCTGCGAGTCGTCCGCGAGTCCTCCGAGATCCATCCGCAAGTCCTCGCAAGCCCCCGTGAGGCCTCGTGAGTCCCGTGCGGTCGGCTCCCGCCACCGCTTCTGACACGATGGGCGTATGCGCGCGCGATACGGAGTACCCCTGGGAATCACGGCGGTTGGCGCCGCCGGTCTGGTCTACGCGGCGGGCTTCGAGGCCCGTTCGTTCCGCCTCCGACGGGTGACCATCCCCGTTCTGCCCTCCGGGATGCGCCCCCTGCGCGTGCTGCAGGTCTCCGACATCCACATGGTCGGCGGCCAGCGCAAGAAGCAGCGCTGGCTGCGCTCGCTGGCCGGGCTGCGCCCCGACTTCGTGATCAACACCGGCGACAACCTGTCCGACCCGGAGGGCGTCCCGGAGGTCCTGGACGCCCTGGGGCCCCTGATGGAGTTCCCGGGCGCCTACGTCTTCGGCTCCAACGACTACTACGGCCCGAAGCTGCGCAACCCCGCCCGGTACCTGATCGAGAAGGCCCAGGGCCGCCACGGCCTGAACGGCAACACGCCGGCCGAGGGCGCTGTCCACAACCCGTGGGAGGAGCTGCGCGACGGCTTCGACGCGGCCGGCTGGCAGAACCTCACGAACACACGCGGCACGCTCAAGGTCGAGGGTGTGTCCGTCGAGCTGACGGGACTGGACGACCCGCACATCAAGCGGGACCGGTACGCGGAGGTGGCGGGCGGCCCGTCGGGCACGGCGGACTTCTCGATGGGCGTGGTCCACGCGCCGTACCTGCGCGTCCTCGACTCCTACACGGCGGACGGCTACCCCCTGGTCCTCGCCGGCCACACGCACGGCGGCCAGCTGTGCATCCCCTTCTACGGCGCCCTGGTCACCAACTGCGACCTGGACACGGAGCGCGTGAAGGGCCTGTCCACGCACACGTCCGAGGGCCGTACGGCCTACCTCCACGTGTCGGCGGGCTGCGGTACGAACAGGTACACGCCGGTACGTTTCGCCTGCCCGCCGGAGGCGACGCTGCTGACGCTGGTGGGACGCGAGCACTGACCGGCGAGGGCCGGAATCGGCGGACGGGCAGGTCCCACCCCGGGCCGGGCCGGATCGGGGCCCAGCCCTGGCCGGCTCGGGGCCGGGGTAACCCACACGGCGCACCCACATAGCCCGTAATGTCCGGTCTGCCTAGCGTGAGGCCATGACAGCCCCGATACCCAGGGACATCCCGGACCTCCCCGCAGTCCCGGGTCCACCCAGACTGCTGCCCTCCCCCGTCCCGGCGACGGCCGTCCTGCCACCCGTACGCCGCCCGCTCGTCGCCGGCTTCCGCGCCCTGACCGCACTGCTGGCGCTGACGGGCGTGACGGTCGAACTGCTCCTCGGCGGTCCGCCCACCAGAACCCTGAGCCACTTCACCACCCAGAGCAGCATCCTGCTGGCGCTGGTCCTGCTCGCCTCCGCCCGCCGCGCCTGGTCCGCCCGCCGCCCCCTGCCGGGCGCCCTCACGGGAGCGGCCCTCCTCTACGTAGCGGCCGCCGGCCTCGTCCACCACCTGCTCCTGGCCAACGCGGCGAGCCCCTTCACCATGGCGGAGGGCACCGGTACGGGCACCGGCTGGCACTCGGTCGCGGCCCACCTCCTGAACACGGCCGTCCCTGTCGCCGCGGCCCTGGACTGGCTCCTGCTCACCGCCCCCGGCCGTCTGCACCTGCGCCAGGCCGCCGCATGGCTCCTCTACCCCCTGGCCTACCTGGCCCTCTCCCTGGCCCGCGGCGAGCTCCTCCTCCCCGGCACCCAGGACCGCTACCTCTACCCCTTCCTCGACGTCGACCAGCACGGCTACAAGGGCGTCCTCGGCAACTCCCTCCTCCTCGGCCTCTCCCTATACGCCCTGGGCGCCCTCCTCGTGGCCCTGGACCACATCCGCCCGAACCCGCTCCGCCGCCGCTGGTAAACCGGATTTCGCCTCCGGCCGCCGGTGGGCTAAAGTAAACGACGTCGCCGCGACGAGCAGCGACAATCGGGGTGTGGCGCAGCTTGGTAGCGCGCTTCGTTCGGGACGAAGAGGTCGTGGGTTCAAATCCCGCCACCCCGACAGTGAACACCAGGTGAGGCACCTACTCATATGAGTAGGTGCCTCACCTGTTTCGTGTGCGTGTCTATCTGCGTGACTACCGCTCCGGAGCGCGCTTGAAGATGCCGTCCATGATCACAGCGCCGGTCTGGATCACGGGCCGGATCTGCTTCCGGTAGACCTCCTCGGTCACGGCCGTGCCGGAATGGCCGACCAGGCGGGAGATCTCCTCCAGCGGGACGCCACGGTCGGAGAGCAGCGACACGAAGCTGTGCCGGAGCTCCCGAGGGGTCCACTCGTCGGCGTTGACGCCCTCGGCATCCTTGAGTGCCTGGCGGAAGGCGCGCCGGACGTTCGTGGCATCGAGCGGCTTGCCCACGGCCGAGGAGAAGACGAGTCCGTGCTCGTCCCACTTGTCACCAGCAGCGAGCCGTTCCCACCCCTGATCTTCGAAGTGCTGCCAGAGAACCTCCACGCAGCGCGCCGGCAGGGCGAGCGTGCGCCGGGACTTCCGGGTCTTCGTGTCCCCGCCACGCCGCACCGAGCGCCACACAGCGATGTGTGGCGGCTGGGGCGGATCGGCGTCCGGCCGTCCTTTCAAGAAAACGTGGTCCCAGGTGAGCGCCCGCAGTTCCTCGGTACGGGCGCCGGTCAGCAGAGCGACGACGATGTACGCGTGCATGGAGGTGCCCTCCGCCCCTTTCAGCACCGCCTCAGCCTGAGAGAAGGACAGCGCCTTGGACGGCCGTCCAGCCTGCCCCTGGGGCACCGAGCACAGCTCGACCACGTTGCGCTTCACCTTGTCCCGCGCCATGGCCCTCTTGACCGAGCGGTTCAGGCAGGAGTGGACAGCTTGCAACGTGCGCGTACTGAGCGTCTGCCCCTTGGTCGCAAGCCAGCGGTCGATGTCCTCCGCACTGAGGTCGCGGAGCTTGCGTGCGCCCAAGGCCGGGATGACGTGCTTCTGACTCAGGAGCGTGCACGTCTCGACGGTGCCGGGGTCTCGCCCCGCCAGGCCGTACGCGAGCCAGTCATTCACGGCGTCGGCGACGGTGTAGTTCGTCGACGCGATCGCGAGACCGTCTTCGTGGTCCCGTAGAACGTCCTTGAGCTTGTTCTTCGCCTCGGTCTTGGTCTTGCCACTCCCCCGTTTCACGATGCGTTTGCCGCTCGGATCGAAGCCGAGGTTCGCCGTGGCGATCCAGCGCTGTCTCTTCTCGTCCCAGTGGAGGCCGCCGTCACCGCGGCTACGACGCTTGGTCATCAGGCAGCACGCTCCATCTGTCCTGCGATGAAGTCCCCGAGGGCGGAAGCGGGGATGCGCCGGCACCGACCGATGGCGACGGAGGGCAGACGCCGGGTACGGATCAGTTCGTAAACCGTGGACCGGCCCACCTTCAGGCGAGCCATGACTTCACCCACGGTCAACAGCTCTTCGTCACGCATGCGTCGGCTCTCCTTCTGTTCCGGGGGCGGGTTGGAGGGTTTCGGTGAGCCAGGCTTCGGCGTCGGTGAGGCCGGTACCGGCGTAGATCCAGTGGGCGAGGACGAGCGTGGTCGTCTCCCTGTCGGTCTCGGTCGCTGCAGCGGCTTGGGCACGGCGGTATTCGGCGCGGGCGGTACGGAGGGCGCCGAGGGTGGTGGAGTAGCGACGGGACTTCGTGGAGAAGTGGCCGCGGAAGCCGAGCATGTGGGCCCAGGCCCGCAGGCGAAGATGTTCGAGTTCTTTGCGGGCGCCGAGCGTCCAGGCGGTTCGGACGAGGCGACGGGCGTGGTCGCTGATGTCGAGCTGGGCGAGTTCGGCGAGAAACCTCAGCGGCCGGTCGAGGGCACCCGTCGCGGTTTCGGCACCCTTGGTGGCGTACTTGGCGATGTACGCGGCCACCGCCCGCTCGGTCAGCTCCTGGCCGCCGTCGAAGTCGGCGGAACGAATGGCGCGTACGTCGAGCTGACGGCCGAAGGCGAAGGTGTAGGTGCGGCCGTCGATGGTCGGGCCGTCGACCTGGACGGCAGTGGCGGCGACGCGGATGGCGTCGGTGAGCAGCTCGGCGGTGGCCCAGGCGGGCGGAGGGGTGTCACCGCCCTCGGGGCCGTCGATGCGGATGACGGCATGGAAGTGGACGGCCCCGCGCTTCTGGTACTCGGCAACCTTGGCGAAGGAGACCCGCGCGTGCTCGCGGAAGGTCCGCTGTGTGAGGCCGGCGCGCTTGGCGACCTCCCGGCGGAGGTAGATCGAGAAGCGCCGCCACAGCAGGCCGGCGTGCGCGTTCCACAGGACGGCCGCTTCGTAGTCGTAGGTGTCCGGGTTGAGCGGGGTGCCGAGTACGGCGTCCTCCTGGTCGTGGAGGGAGCCGCAGCGGCAGGGGCCGACGGTACGGGCCGGGCCGGTGGGGCGGTTGTGGACCGGGCCGAAGCCGGGAGCGGTGAAGGTGGCGAAGACGCGTGGGTGGGCGGCGACGTGTTCGGGAGTGCCCTTGCCGCCGCGCAGGCCGGACGTAATCAGGTGGAAGGTGTCGCGGCGGTACACCTCGGCGCAGGCCCCGCAGCGAGTGGTGCGGCGGTTGTTGCAGCGGACCAGGAGGTGACCGGCCGGGAGGTCGGTGGAGTCGAGGTGGTGGAGGGCGGCGCCGATCTCTCCGGTGCGGGTGTCGACGGCGTATTCGGTGCGGTGGCCGTCGAGGCGGATCGGGTGCGTGCAGCCGCCCAGGCCGGAGAGTTGGCGGGCCAGCTCGGGCAGGTTGCCGAGGGAGGCCAGGGTGGAGAGTTCCGCCAGCGGGGGCGGAGTCTGCCGGGTGATGATGGGAGTTCCTTTCGGCTGTTACGGCGGTTGGGAGGGACGGCCCCGGGGCGGCGGGATGCTTGGCGGCTTGTTGCCGCCCCGGCGGCCGGTCAGCGCTTGTTCGCGCTGCTGACGAGGGAGCGCAGGACGACGGCGGTGATGGCCACGGACACGGCCGTGACGGCGACCGCCGCCAGGAGCGCGGTGAGGACGACGCCCACGACGACCACCGCGGCGACCGGGCCGATGTAGGGGGCGAGGGTGGTGCGGCCGGCGGAGGGCATCGGGCTGTGGGCGTGGTGGTGGCTGAGGGTGATCGGGGTCGGGACGTCGGGCAGCTTGGGACGGAACACGGCGTATCTCCTTGTCAGTCGCGGGTGCCGTTGACGACGTCGACGCCGGAGCGGGTGCCGGAGTCGATGGCCGAGGCGAGGAAGGTCCGGGAGAGCAGGAAGCCGAAGAGCGCGATCACGACGACGATCCAGACTCGGACGCCGAGGAACCGGACCGCACCCCAGGCGATGAGGCCCAGGACCAGGACGAGCGGCAGCGAGACGGTCACGGGAACTCCCTCAGCGGACGCGGCAGCAGTGGGTGCGGGCGGCGAGTTCGGCGGCGGCGCGGCTGTCGTAGTCGGCGGCGAAGCCGCAGCGCGGGGCGGTGCAGGCCACGGTGTGCTGCTCGCGGCCCCGGCCGTCGTAGTAGGTGGCGACCTGTACGGGGCCGATGCGGACGACGCGGCGGAAGCACGGGGTGCGGGGCATCAGGGCAGGTCCTTCGAGTTCTCGTCGTTCTCGCCGGTGAAGTCGGTGACGTGGTCGAGGAGCCAGCGCCGGATCTCGTCGCCCTCGTACTCGTCGGCGGTGAGGATCACGGGTTCGGCGATGAGCATCGCTTCGGTGAGGCGGTTCTGGCGGGTCAGCTCGGCAGCGCGGTTGAGCACGCGGAGCGTGGACGGGCGCACGGTCGGAGTACCTCCGGGGATCAGGTGATCAGGTGAGGTGTGCGGCGATGGCTTCGGCGAGCGGCATCGGGACGCCGAGCCGGGCGCGAAGGGTCGAGGTGTCGATGGCTGTGCCGGTCCGGGTCCTGTGTTCGTCAGCGACCTTGTGGGCCAGGGCGACGAGGGCGGGTGGGACGGGCACGGGGATGGGTGTGGGTGTGGCTGGTTGGGCGGGGTCCGGCACGGGCGCGGTGGACGACTCGGGAGTTGTCGACGTGGTCGTCGGCTCTGTCTTCGCGGTCGGCGCCGCCGCTTCCGGTCCTGCCGGAGGCGTTCGCGTTCCGTGGGCGAGAAGAGTTCCGCCGAGGAATGCGACCGCGGGCCAGCCGGCGACGAGGATGCGCAGCCAGTCGGGTACGTCGGTCAGGTCGAGGAGGCCGGCGGTCGCGACGTTGGCGCCGAGCGAGGCGACCAGGGCAACGAGGAACCAGCACCAGGCGGACGCTTTCGCGGCGCCGGAGCCGAGTCGGTGCCAGGCGGCGACGAGGAGCAGGTCGACGGAGATCGGATACGCCCACGCCTTCCATCCGGTCTGTCCGGCAGCGGCGGCGAGGTCGTGGAGGTGGGCGAAGGACAGGGCCCCGGCGATGACCGCCTGGATCAGGACCGCGTCCGCGCGCACGGCCGTGGGGCGGGGCATCAGGCCGGCTCGCCGGGGAGAAGGCCCGGCGGGGGCTCCGGCAGCGACGCGGCCAGGGCGGAGCCCATGACCTCAACGAAGGTCGCGTCGGCGCCGGGTGTTTCGGCGTACATGGCGAGGTCGCCCAGCAGAAGAATGATACGGGCGAGGTCCTCGCAGTCGCGGCACATGGTGGTTGCTCTCCTTTCTTTAGGCATGGCGGGGTAGGGACTCGGCGCGAGACGGCCGCGCCGGCCGTGGGAGGGGTGAGGGCGTTACGGGGCCGGGTGCGGTGCGGTCACGGGCTGAGGTGACTGCGCGGGCACGGTCGAGGTCGACGGCCGGAAGGGTGCGAGTGCCGGTACGTCGGGGGCGAGGTGAGCCGCGGCGCGGCAGGTGGCCGCCGCGTCGGCGAGGGTCAGGTGTGGCGTGCGGATGCGGGACCAGCCGCCGGAGGTGTCGCCCACGGCGGCGAGGCCGGGCCGTTCGGCGGGGATGGAGCAGGCCGCGTAGACGGCTTCCGGGGCGATGTCGCCGAGGGCCATCTTGGCGGAGGCTTCGTCGTTGACGCGGTGGCAGACACGGCCGGTGAGCTGGGCCCGCAGCATGGTCGCGCCCTTGCCCAGCTCAGCGCCGAAACGCTGCCCGCACACCTCCAGATAGATGCCGGCGGCGCGGCCGAGCTGGGCGAGGCGGATGAGCTGGGTGACCATCTCGTCCCGCCGGTCTTCGTCCTTCCTGCTCGCGACGAGGAAGAGTTCCGCCACCTCGTCGATGAACAGCACGAGGGGCGGTGGGCGGTCCTCGTCGGGCAGTCCCCAGATGTCGGAGGTGATCAGTTCGTCGGGGGTGCCGGGGGCGATGCCCTGCCGTGTCTTGATCAGGTCGTAGCGGTCCTCCATTTCGCTCACAAGGACGGGCAGCAGCTCGGCCGCCTGCCGCTGGTCGGTGGCCAGCGCGGAGAAGCGGGCGGCGAAGGGCGACAGTTCGACCCCGCGCTTGCAGTCGATGCCGACCAGGGCCACGGGTTGATCCGCCAGTCCGGCGATCAGGTTGCGCAGGTACATGGACTTGCCGGACAGCGTGGCACCGAGCACGAGTTCGTGGGGTACGGCGCGGTAGTCGCGGACGAACGCGGTCGCGTCCTCCCGCAGAGCCACCGGCACCCGCAGTATCCCGCCGCCGGAGCGGCGAGGCATCCGTACCTTGCGCAGCACATCGAAGCCGACGAGTCGCAGTTCGACGACCCCGGGCTTGATGTCGCGCACGTATACGGCGTGGACGCCCCAGGCGTGCCGCAACCGTTCGGCCGAGGCGGCGACGTCTGCGGGTTCCTGCCCGGGAGCGAGCCGGAGCCGCATCCGCAGCCCGGTCGCGGTGGGCCGGATGAGTCCCCGGCGAGGCGGGACCGGCCGGATCTCCCGGCGGGTGGTGGCCTTGACCGCCAGGGCCCGCCAGCGAGGCGGTTCGACGGTCAGGCCGCAGGCGTCCATGGTCGAGGAGTACGAGGCCAGCAGCCGGACCACTGAGGCCGGGATCCCGACCGTGGACCAGTACGCGGCAGGGTGGGCGTGCCGGGCGTAGGCCGCGCCGCCTATCGCGGCGAGTGACCCGCCCACCTCCGCCACCGTCATCAGGTCGGTCACGTCAGTCAGCCCGCCTGAGCCATCGGGAAGGCGCCCGCGGCGACGGCGGTGGCGCGGTAGGCGATGCCGTGCCGCTGCTGGCCGTTGAAGACGCTTTCCCAGGGACGTGCCACCAGACCGGGGAGGGAAACGGGAGCCCCGACGGTCAGACCGTCCGTGACGCCGCTCTCCGGGATGGTGACCTGGATCAGCGACGACTCGCCCTCGTCGATGTAGACGACGCCGACCGTCATCAGTGCTTCGCCGCTCACGGCGTCCTTGGCGATCTCCCCGGTCTTCCGGTCCCGCACCTTCGGGGCCGGCGGCTCGGTGAGCAGGACCGTGGCGGACGAGGCGTCAATGCGGATCACACGCACAGATTTCTCCTTCAGAGTCGGCAACCTGCCACCTGACAAGTTGACTTAGCAAGTTCGAAGCTAGGGATGACAGGTTGACTTGTCAAGCGACATGCGGGGTGAACACGCCCGCGATTCCGGTCAGTTCAGGCGGTAGGTGTCTTCGAGCTCTTGCCTGTCGGCAGGCAGCAGCACGTCAGACACTTGGAGTGCTCGCCCAGAGGCGTCGCAGGCGATCACGAGGACGCTCAGGACGGGCACACCGTCCGGCAGGTCCAACAGCTCGCGTTCGGCAGCGTCGGGCAGACGAGCCGAGACCCGCTCCGTCACGTGGTCGAAGCGGACCTTCTTACGTGCTTCCAGGTGCGCCCGCGTCCCGGACTTCAGCGCGTCGGCGCTCGCCAGGTCGGTGCCCTCGACCAGGCCGGCGGGGAAGTAGGAGGAGAGCAGCTCCACAGCTTCGCTGTCCTTCTCGACCAGGAGGCGACGCATCAGAACCTTGGCGCGCTTGGGCAGACCAAGAGCCGAGGCCACACGAGTCGGCACCGGCACTTCCCCGACCTCCACGAGTCGTCCGGGAGTCTGCGACTCGTCCCGAGCCAGCACACCCCGCCCGCGGCGCTCCCTCTCCTCGACGTCCGCAGGACGCCCGCGCACGATGGTTCCGTACCCCTGCCGGGACTCCAGCCAGCCGTCACGCTTCAGCAGCTCCAGAGCTCGCACGACCGTGGGCCGGGACATCCCGAACGCCTGCACAAGCTGGTTCTCGCTGGGGACGCGGGTGCCGGGCGGGTACGTGCCGTCCTCGATGCGACCCTGAATGGTCTGTGCGAGGCGCACGTACTTGGGGGCCTCCACCTCATATCCCATGCACGCCGCCCGTCAAGATTGGCCAAGTCAACTGGTCAACCAGACTAGCGACAATCCCCGGGCAGGTGTAGGAGCGGGGGACGCCTCCCTCAGGCAGGCCACGCATCGGTCATCAGGAAGGCGACCACCGTGCCGCCGAAGCGGCTGGGCCCGGAGTGCCAGGACTCCGCGATGGAGTCGACCAGGAGCAGTCCGCGCCCGTGGGCGTCGTCGGCGTCCGGCCGGCGAAGACGCACGTTCACCGGAAAGCCGGGGTTGTGCACCTCCACACGCAGCGAGGTTCCCTCCCGGAACCACTCCACGCGTACGCACCACTCCTCGTCGGCCCGTCCGTACAGGATGGCGTTCGTCACCAGCTCGGAGATCAGCAGCGCGCAGTCGTCGACCGAGCAGGCCGGGTTGTACGGGGCGATGAACTTTCGGAACCAGCGCCGAGCCCGGGGGACGGACTCCGGAACCGGGTGCAGGGTCAACGCCCCGAGCCATGGTGATTCCTCGCTGGGACAGCGGTTGAACCGGTAGGTCATCCGCGCTCACTCCTTGCCGCTGCCGTCGCAGTCGAGGCAGCGCCGCTTCGATGAGACACGGGTGCGGTCGTTGGCGGCGGCGAGCGCCACCGACGTACGCGAACCGACGCGCTTCCAACCGCGTCCCCGGCATCCTCGGCATGCTGAGCGCGTGCCCTGATCCGGTCGCCGACCTGCCACGCCGTGCCCCCTTCCAGTAAGTGGCCTTAGCCACTTACTGGATAGTGGCATTGGCCACTTGTGGCGCGCAAGCGGTTCGCGCAACTGACTATCAGTCAGGTCACGTCAGCGGGTAGCCCTGCTCGAACGCCCAACGGCGCGGCGGGTACGTGGCCTCGGCGAACTCCAACGGCCGGTCCTGCATGTCGTAGACGACATGGTGAACGACCAGCACGGCGGAGCCCGGTTCGAGATTCAGGTCGGCGGCCTCTTCGTCGGTGGCACCCCGGGCGCACATCCGGTCCTCGGCGTAACTCCCCTGCCGTCCCGTCGTGTTCTCGACGTACATCAGGGTCCCCTCCTGAATCCGCCCAGGATCCGTGAGCTTGGGCGCGCGCTGACCGACATCGGGCGCGAACCACGAGGTCGACAACGTGATGGGGCCATCCTGGTTGTTGGTCACGCGCCGGCGATGCACGGCCCGGCGGTCCTTCACCAACCCGAGAGCCTCAGCAACGTGATCCGGGGCGTCCATCCAGCCCGCCGAGGTGATCACCGCGTACTCACCAGGCGTGTAGATCTTCCCGGTCTGACGAGCCCGGCCGTACAACTCCCGTGCACGCCTGTTGACTTCCAGACTCCGCACGTACGTACCCGAACCTTGCCGCTTCTCGACGAGCCCCTGATGACTCAGCGCCTCCAGGGCGCGGGCCGCGGTCGGGCGGGAAACCTTCCAGTCAGCGGCCAACTGCCGTTCCGACGGCACCTCGTCACCCGCTCGTAGGTCGCCCCGAAGGATCTGATCGCGGATGTGGTGAGCGATCTGGAGATACTTCGGTTGCGCCTCCTCGATCTGCGGCACGACTCCTCCTCGTCCAAGTGGCTATGGCCTCTAGCCACTATAGAGTGAGTGGCTAATACCAGAACCCGTAATGTTGACCACATGACGCGGTTGATCGTCGCAGCAGGAGGAGGGGGCGACGCAGTCGCCGCCGCAATGCTTCACGCCGCCCAGTACGGCGACGAGGACCAGGCGGTGATCCTCACCTACGCGTGGGACCGTCTCTTGGTCGACCCGGTACCGGGCCCCCGCAGCGCACACGACTTCACCGGTCTCGAAACCGTCACCCGGTCCGTCCGGTCAGTGCCGGCGACGGCCCGCCCGATCGCTCCCGCAGGGTCTACTCTGCCCCGCCTCGCATCCGAGCTTCCCCAGACGTTCGCCCTTCTCGACCCGCAGCACGGAGTCGAAGGCGTGACGAACCAGCTGGAGGAGCTGATCGCCCACCTGACGCCGGAGTCGATCGACCTCCTGGACGTCGGCGGAGACATCCTCGCCCGCGGCGACGAACCGACCCTCAAGAGCCCACTCGCCGACGCACTGACCCTTGCAGCGTGCTGCCGCGTAGACGCACCTGTCCGACTCCTGGTCGCGGGCCCCGGCCTGGACGGCGAACTGTCGGCAGACGACCTTCGCTCGCTCCTGGGCCCCGTCGTCCACACCTTCACGGCGGAGGACGTAGCCCCGATCAGCAGCGTCCTGGAATGGCACCCCTCCGAAGCCACGGGCATGCTCGCGGCGACGGCCCGCGGAGTCCGCGGCATCTGCGAGGTACGCGACGCCGGCCTGCCTGTACCGCTCACGGAAGCCAGCCCACAGCTACACGAAGTCGACCTGGACAAGGCTCTGAGCCACAACGCTCTGGCCCGAGCCATCATGGTGACGACGACCTTGGATGAGGTAGAGGCCCACAGCCGCGAGATCTGCGGCTTCTCCGAGATCGTCTACGAGCGCAACAAGGCCACGTGGTTGAAGGACCAGCCGCCGGTGGCACTCGACACGGAAGCAGTGCTGCGCCAACTCGCCCAGTTCGAGTCGGAGGCCCACGCCCGCGGCGTCACGCACACAACGTTCCGCCACCTCACCGAGGTCCTGAACCTCAACGGCTCTCAGCGCAGCGACCTGCGCCAACTCCTGCTTTCCAGCCACCCGGAGCAGTACGCAACTCCACTCTGGCGCATCCCAGACGCCACCTGAGTTACAACTTTCTATACTGGTTCAAGGCGGCTCGCTCCGCTCACCGCGCGCGGCCCGGCCCCCGGCCGGGCCTGCGCTCCTGTCTCCGCCCCGCTCCAGCCCGGCCGGCGCCCGCGCCACGCGTACAGCGATCAGCCGCTTGCCGCACAACGGATACGCCGCGGTTGGGACGGACGGATCCACGGATATGAGCAGTCACTCTGGCACGAGCCTCGAAGATCATGGCCCCAATGTCGTGCCCCTCACCGGGCAAGTCCAAAGACTGCCTGACGCACTGGAGCCTACGGGTCCGTGATCACTCGCAGAAAAGCCGCTCCACCAACATTTCGGGTCTCGGATCCGAGGTAACAGTGCAACCTATAGACGCCCCCCGCAACGTGTTGAGTTAGAAGTTTCGAGAGATGTGAGAGAGGAACTCATCAGTTTCCATTTCATGCGTTGAGGCGCCGACCCTCACGAAAAACCTGTTCTTGTACGAAATGGGCTTGCCGAGTGATCGGGGCTTCATAATCCAAAGGACTTTTCCATCACAGACGAGAGGGCTAAAGCTGTGCACGAGGTCGGCCGAGAAGTCAGAGTCCACTGGGGCTGACTTAATTTTTTCCTGCCATTTGAGCCACCAGGAATCGATGCCGTGACCCAAGTGGGAGATCTGCTCCTCGGTCCCCACTACGTACTGCCCGTGAATTTCAACTGGAGTTACGCCGAAGAGTTCTGTCGATCGATGTGCCGCAGATGGTTTGTCTGCGACCCCGATCAGGATGAGGCCGGTTGCATCGCGGCTCCAGTTTGCCATGCCGACTGCGGTCTGCATTACTTCGTCAAATAGATCCGTATTCTCGGTGGGCGGGTTCGAGAGTACGCAGAATCCTTGCTTGAGCTCGACGAGGGGATCCTCGTTAACCGGGCCCTGCAGGTAACTTTCGACCAGAAGGCGCGCATTGAGCTGCTTGGTGATGGTTTTAGGCTCGGGTTTAAAGAAGGCCTTTTTGATGCGCCGCTTTACTTGCGGATAGAGTTTGGCCTTCTCATCCTTACCCCATGCGCTCCCTCCGGTTGGAATGGCAAGGTCGCGCCCCCAGAAGTTGTCCAAGACGTTGCGAATAGCCTCCATTGAGAGAGGCTGCATCTCGTCGATGAAGGTGAGTTCGTAGATGACAGAAAAGACTGCCTGAAACTGCCGGCGCGTGCCCTTCTCGTAGGTCTCCAGGTGGACCATATGGCGACCGAGAGGGCCGTGGTCGCGCATGGCTTCATCCAGAAGCTCGATCACTGCCACGATGCGTTGTTGCAAGTTTTCGACACCGATAGCCACAATGGCTGCGTTAACTTCATCTGGAGAAGCCGACTTGATTTTTCGCGGCAAGCCGTATGCCACATCTCGATTCTGCCACCCGCTTGTAGGCCAGGGGGTAAGGATGGCGTCGAGAACAAGGTCCAAAACCATCTCCTCGTCACCGGATGAGCGAATGTCATCTGCGCCAATAATGTTGTGCCGCGTCCAAAAGATTCGGTCTAGGTCTAGGCCGTATTCAAGATCCCTCCGTGAGATGGAGAGCTTTTCCATCTCGCTGAGGGTCAAAGCCTCGGCGAAAGTTCCGTCGCCCCTAATGGTGGCGCTAGTGCGTCGCACTACATCTGACAGCGGCCCCGTTACACCTGCCTGCCGAATCTCATGCAGGCTCAGGCGTCTCCCGCCACTATTAATTCGCCGGAACACCTCGTCGATCGACGAGGTTGCCGCATCGCGATAAATCGAGACGGGGATTTGATAGTTGGCTATCTCCAAGGATGTCTCACGCGACATCACGGGTTCCTTTTGACTAAGCTCGCCAGAGTGCAACTTAGCCAAGGTGTCACCCGTTGTGGCCAAGTCGAAGTATTCACCTTTATAAGCATATTTGTTCTCCATGAAGGAGAAAAATGCTTCGAGACGCTGAAGTCCATCGATTAGCTCAAGGATTTCCGCCCCTCCCTTCCTTCGCTGGGCTAGGAGGATTAGAGGGATCGGCAGCTTGTTGACCGCGGAGTCGATGAGCTTTTCCTTTTCGTCGCGCGTCCAGACGAGCTTTCGCTGATAGCGACGGTCGACAAGGAGTTTGTTCTTGTAGTACTGGTTGTAGAGCTGGTGGAGGTTCTGACCTTGGACGGATAGCTCTGAACTCTGCATGCGTTCACCGTAGTCGACGTGATTGGGGTTGGTACCGTGCATCACGGAACTGAGCTGGCGGCGCGCGCCTGCGTACTGTCTGCCGACCTCAATCAAAGATCGTAGGGAAACCACGGGGAACCACTCGACGGCTCTCAACGGGCTGATGCCCCTCCACCACAGCTCAGCAGCGTTTCCGCGCCGGAAGAACCCGAGTTGAGGGCTCAGGCAGCACCAATGCGGGCTCGCCGCCCGGGCTTACTGTGGCCGACGGGAGCGGCAGCGTGGCTGAGACCGATGGGGGTGCGGCGAGGCATACGCGTGCGTGGTCGGTTGGCGCACCCGCCATCGTGGCTGACTGTCGTCGGCTGAGGTTCAGATGGGTCATATCGAAGTGCCGGCCGTCAGCAGAGTGCGCCAAAGCTGGGCCGTCCCTGGGCCGTCCGAGGCCGCTCGACAGTGGCCAATGACGACCAACGACGACCACCAGGCGCACGGACCCACCGACTCTGAGCAGCAAGGACCCAGCTCACCAAGATCCCCGGCAAGACCCAGGGCAAGAAGACACTTGTGAGCGGCGGGCCTTGACCACGTGTGGCCGCGCAGGTCACGAGCAGCTGTCCAACAGCACAGCGTGTGCATCATGAGGCATGGGGATTGATCTGGAGCTGCACTCATCACGGCCGGCGCGCAAGAACTGGCGCGCGACGCTATTGCAGACTTCCTACGGGCATGGCGACGCTCTGGCCGATGCGCTCGGCTCGCTTGAGCTCCTCGGCGTACCCGGGAGGCTCACTGCCGTCGATCTGTACGGGGACACGTTGATGAACGAGCAGGAGGCTGCAGCCGCCGTCCGTGAGATTGGCGATCTGAAGCAGAGATGCAGTGACGAGCGTCAGCTCGCCGCATTGGACGACCTCGCGAGGATGCTGGGTGAGTGCGCAGCCACTTCCGGCAGTTACCTGTGGTTCGCGGGCGACTGAAGCTCGCGTAGCGCCTGCTGGGTGCGTGTCTAACTGCGTGACAACGCCGACGGACAGCGGCGGACAACCACGCACGCTCGTGGAGCATCGCACCAGGTGAGGGACACACCAGCCCAAGGTCGCGCTCTCGCCCAAGTTGCTTCGGGACGAAGAGGTCGTGGGTTCAAATCCCGCCACCCCGACAGTGAGACACCAGGTCAGGGGCCTGATCCGCTTAGCGGGTCGGGCCCCTGAGTGGTTTCTGGGGTCTTTTGGGAGCCGATTGGTGGCCGGGCCCGGGAGGGTGCGGGTCTGTCTGGGCCTCACACCTCGCGAACCCGTGTGGCCGTCGTCATGTCACGGACTGTTCGGCGAGCTGGTCAGATCCGGTCCAGGGGGCGGTGCGGGCCGCTGGGGAGTTCGGTTCGGACGGGGTCGCCGGGGCGCACCACACCGCCCTCCCTCACGACGCTCATGACTCCGGCCTTGCGTACGGTGTTCCCGGCCTCGTCGCGGCCGACGACCTGCTTCAGCAGCCCGGCCTGGAAGTTGTCGATCTGCAGGCAGGGATTGCGGAGGCCGGTGACTTCCAGGACCGCGGAGTCGCCGATGCGCAGGAGTGTGCCGACCGGAAGGCCGAGCAGGTCGATGCCACGGGTGGTGATGTTCTCGCCGAGTTCGCCGGGCGCCACTTCGAAGCCTTCTTCGCCGACCTCGGCGAAGAGCTCTTCGTGGATGAGGTGGACCTGGCGCAGGTTCGGCTGGGTGGGGTCCTGCGCGACGCGCGAGCGGTGCTTGACCGTCACACCGGCGTGCACGTCCCCTTCCACACCGAGCCCGGCGAGCAATCTGACGCTGTCCCGGTTCGGCTTGGTGAACGAGTACTCCCCGTTGCTGCTGACCGCCGTCACTCTTCCGTCCATGCCTCGGAACCCCCTCGTCGGTGACCGTGTTCGGGCACGAGCCTAGCTCTGGTTCCTCGGGCGCCTTGGGTGGCCGACGAGCTCACACAGTGACTTCCGGCTGCTCCGGGCTGAGGTGGTACGTGCGCGTCCGCGTGGAGTGCGGCGACAACAGGCCGGTCAGTTCCTCGGCGGCGGTCTTGAGGAGGTGGCCGTCACGGGTGGCCTGGAGGGTTTCGAGGACGAAGGCGACGCGGGTGGAGTCTTCGGTGACGCGGGTGCGGTGGGCGTCACGGTGGTTCCAGTGGCGGGTCAGCACGCCGGTGGCGTCGGTGTAGACGACCTCGCCGGGTTTGGGGTTCTCGGTGGTGCCGGGTTCGCCGAGCGGGGTGAACTCCTCGGTGCCGTCCGCGTACCTGATGTCCACGGCGCCGGTGACGTGGTCGAGGTCGAAGGCTCCTGCGGGCAGGCCGTGGTGGACGGAGACAGCGTTGTAGGTGTCGACGGCCGGGTTGATGCGCGGCAGGCTGCCCTTCTTGGCCATGCGGCGGCCGAGCGCGTCGACGCTGGGGCGAATGCGGCGCGGGTTGGTGCCGAAGGCGCGGTAGGCGGTGTGCCACGCCTCGATCCTCGGGTCGCTCTCGTCGGCGGGGGCCCAGGCGCCGGCGGCCAGCCGCTGCTCGAGCTCGTCGAGCGCGGCGGCGCTGCCGGGCCAGGGCTCGTGGCCGCGCAGCCCGTCGGCGGTGACCACGGCGATGAGAGTGTCGGGGAAGGCGTGGGCGACGTCGAGGGCGAGGCGGAAGGCGGTCATGGGTGGGCTCCGTTCCGATGTGGGGCGGGGTGACGGGCTGCGGGCGGGCGGACTGTGGGCTGCGGGCGGGCGGACTGTGGGCTGCGGGCGGGCGGACTGTGGGCTGCGGGTGGCGGTTTGCGGGGTGGCGGGGTGGCGGGGTGGCGGGGTCAGGCTTTCCAGGGGCCGATGCGGTCCAGGCGGCGCCGCTGCTGGCGGGCCGTGGGCTCGTCGAGGGCCTGCTTGCGGTCGGTAAGACGGTCGGCGACGGTGGCACGGTGCTCTACGGGCTTGTGGTCGTCGTACTTGAACTTGGCCCGGACCTCCGTCACCGTCAGCTTCAGACCTCGGATTCCGGGCAGCATCCGCCCGTACGGCGCCTGACCGGCCTCGACGGGGGCGTGGTCGCCGTCGGGCTGGAAGTGGGCCATCTGTCGGCGCAGTAGCTCGGCCTTGGCTTCCGGATCATCGACGATGCGGGCCCGGCAGACGAACTGGACGGCGGCGTAGTAGCTGGTGGGCACGCCTTCGGTGGGCGGCGTGCCGGGCTTGGCGCGCCAGGGACCGGGGACGAAGGCGTAGTCGCCGATCACTGTGAACGTCACGTTCGGGTCGTACTCGATCGGCCCCCAGACCGGATTCGGCCGGGCCAGATGGATCAGCAGCTCGTCGCCGTCCGGGACGAAGTGGGTGGGCACGGTGGTGGGCGCGTGGCCGGACAGGCCGTTGACGCTGAGCAGCCCGAAGTCGTGACCGTCGGCGATCCAGGTCTGCCATTCGGCCTCGTCCAGGGCCGCGTCCCAGGGCTGGATGAACATGCGGGGCTCCTTGAAGTGCGCGGGGCGGTCAGGCGAAGGCGAAGGTGGCTGGCAGCGAACGCGGCTGCGCCCAGGCCGACGCGCTGCCCCCTGTGGACTCGGTCGGCGAGCACGCCGCGGTCGCGCAGGACCGTGCCGGCCGGATTTCAGGGCAGTGATCACGGCGACGACGGCGAGGTCACCGGCGTTCGCGGCGAGCGGCGCCCGGGCCGCCGAGGAAGCAGACGCATCCGCAGGCCGGCGAGCTGCCAAGGGCCGGCAGCGGAGCTGTCACGGGACGATCCTTTACGATTACAGTAGAACGACTAGACCGTACAACGGAACGACCGCACTCTGTCAACCGAACGACCGAGTGGCACTTTCCACTGACCGACCGATGGGATGGCGACCAGGTGACCGAGACAGAGGTGGCTCTGCGCACGCTCGCGCACAACGTCCGCTCGGCTCGCACGCGCGCCGGTCTGTCCCTGGACGAGCTCGGCCGCCGGGCCAAGGTCAGCAAGGGCGCCCTGGTCGGTCTGGAGAAGGCGCAGGGCAATCCGAACTTCGCGACCCTGGTCAGGCTGGCCGACACGCTCGGCGTCTCGGTCTCCGCGCTGATGGACGGTCCGGCCGAAGGGCGCGTCCGCGTGGTCTCGGCCGGCGCCGTGATGCCGCTGTGGGCGGGCGAGCGGGGCAGTGAGGCCCGGCTCATGCTGACGACGTCGGGCCCCGCCCCGGTCGAGGTGTGGCGGTGGCGTCTGGAGCCTGGCGAGGAGTACCCCAGCCACCCCCACCAGGCCGGTGTCGTGGAGACCGTCAGCGTCACCACGGGGCGCATGGTCCTGGTGGTCGACGGCGCGGAGCACCCCGTCGCAGCCGAGCAGACCGCCACGTTCGACGGCGACGTCCCCCACACCTATCGCGGGGCGGGGGACGAGACCTGCCATCTGATCATGACCGTCCATCTGCCGCCCGGGCCCACACCCACGGCCTGACCAGGCTGCGGACGGCGCACCGGCTCGCGGAGCGAGGGGCACGGTCCGTCCCGGTCAGCCCCCGGGCTTCCCCGGCACCCCGAAGGTGTGGCCGGGAGCGGCGTACTCGACCGGGCCGTCGTAGCGCGTGCTCGCCCGGGTCACTGCCTCCGCCGGGGGCAGGGACGGGCCGAGGTGGGTGACGACCAGGCGCTGCGCACCGGCGACGGCCGCGCTCGTGCCCGCCTGCTCCGGGGTGTGGTGGACGGCCTCCGTGCCGGCCTGTGGCGTGTGTGCGTAGTCCGCCTCGCACAGCAGCACCGCGCAGTCGTCGGCGAGCGCGGTGAGCGCCTCGCAGGGGGCGGTGTCCCCGGAGTAGGCGAGGCAGGCGCCGTCCTCGGTCTCGACACGGACCCCGAACGCGGGCATCCCGTGCGCCACCGCCCGGCTGGTCAGAGCGAGTCCGCCGACCAGGGCGCGGTGGTGGTCACGCACCTCGACGACCTGGAAGGCGTCCTCCACCGGGCTCCGCCGCGGCCCGTTGGTGAGGAAGCCGGCGAGCCGGTCCGCGATTCCCGGGGGGCCGAAGAGGGGGACGGGCGCGGCGAGTTCGACGTCCGCGTACAGGAGGCCGTAGTACGCGGTCAGCAGGTCGGAGCAGTGGTCCGCGTGCAGGTGGGAGATCCAGATGCCGTCGAGCTGGTCCAGGCGTATGTGTGCGCGCAGCGCTCCGAGCGTGCCGCTGCCGGCGTCCAGCCACAGCCGGGTGCCGGCGCCCTCGACGAGGTATCCCGAGCACGGGTTCCCGGCCTGGGGGTACGGGCTCGCGCTGCCGAGCACCGTGCATCGCAAATCGTCCGTCATGCGCGCGGAGTCTACGGGCCTTGTCCTCAGGGTCTCCCGGTGTTCGGGCGTCCGGCGCCCGAACACCGGGAGGCCACTTCCGCCCACGTCGTCCTGCCGTCCGGTGGGCGTGCCGGCCGCCCGGGCGGCCGTTCCCAACCCCTGGGAGTGGACGCGCCACCGGCACTCTAGGGTGTCCCGGGTTGCCGGAACACAGCCTGGCGCGGGCGGGGAGACAGGGAGACAGCCGTGGGTACTGCGCGTACGAGCAGGACGCCGTTGCCGGGGATCGGGGTGCGCTACGACCTGGTCACGCGAGAGCGGCGCCGGCTGTCGGTGGTGGCCGAACCGGACGGGGCCCGGACGCTGAGCACGTATCGCAGGGACGATCCGGACGACCGCGCGATGTCGGTGCGACTGGCCGCGGACGAGGCGGCGGCGGTCGTCGACGCGCTCATGCCGGCCCATCACAGTCCCAGTCTTCTGTCGACGACCGAGTTGGGGCTGGTCGCGGAACGGGTCGGGCTGTCGCGGACGTCCCACTGGAGCGGGCGCGCGCTGGGAGAGACCCGGATGCGTACGGAAACCGGTGTGTCGATCGTGGCCGTACTGCGGCGGGCCGAGGCGATCCCGTCTCCCGGGCCGGAGTTCCGGCTGGCCGGTGGTGACACGCTGATCGTGATCGGGACGCGTGAGGGCGTCGATGCCGCGGTGGAGGTACTCGGCCGGGAGTGAGGGTCACGGCTGATCGGCGGAGGCGTCCGCCGATCAGCCGTGCGCAGCCGTCCGGGCACGCGCCGTGGGCGTCGTGCACGGTCATGCCTCTCGTCACCGTGCTGCCGCAGTGGGCCGCCGCTCAGGCGTTGGCGTGCTCGGACTCGGCGGTCGGCTCCGCGGTCGGCTTCGAGGTCGGCTCCGTGTCGGCGGGGACGGGACCGGGTGCCTTCGAGGTGGTCCGGCGGGTGAGGCGGCGGGCCAGTGGCTCGGTGAAGCGGGTGGTCAGCGGGCCGACGACGACGAGGATGAGGACGTAGGCGGTGGCCAGCGGGCCGATGCGGGGCTCTACGCCCACGGCGAGTCCGGCGATGACGATGGAGAACTCACCCCGGGCGACCAGGGTGCCGCCCGCCCGCCATCGGCCTCCCCCCTGGATGCCCGCGCGGCGTGCGGCGTACCAGCCGGTGGCGACCTTCGTGAGTGCCGTGACGACGGCGAGGAGGAGGGCGGGGACAAGGACGGGCGGGATGTCGGCGGGGTCGGTGGACAGGCCGAAGAAGACGAAGAAGACGGCGGCGAACAGGTCACGCAGCGGGGTGAGGAGGCTGCTGGCGCCCTCGGCGACCTCGCCGGACAGGGCGATCCCGACCAGGAAGGCGCCGACCGCCGCGGAGACCTGGAGCTCCTGCGCGAGGCCCGCGACGAGGAGGGTGAGGCCGAGTACGACCAGCAGGAGCATCTCGGCGTTGTCCGAGGAGACCGCGCGGCTGATCAGCCGTCCGTGGCGGAGCGCGACGTAGAGGACGGCGCCGACGGTACCCAGGGAGATCAGCAGGGTGACGGTGCCTCCGGCCAGGCTGACGCCGGCCAGCAGGGCGGTGAGGATCGGCAGGTAGACGGCCATGGCGAGGTCCTCGATGACGAGGACGCCGAGGACGACGGGGGTCTCCCGGTTGCCGAGCCGGCCCAGGTCGCCGAGGACCTTGGCGATCACCCCGGAGGAGGAGATCCAGGTGACGCCGGCGAGCGCCACGGCGGCCACCGGGCCCCAGCCCAGGATCAGTGCCGCCGCGGCGCCGGGCACCGCGTTGAGGACGAAGTCGACCGCGCCGGAGGGGTATTGGGTCTTGAGGTTGGTGACGAGTTCCGAGGCGCTGTACTCCAGACCGAGCAGGAGCAGCAGCAGGATGACGCCGATCTCGGCGCCGGTGGCGACGAACTCCTCGCTGGCCTGCAGGGGCAGGAGGCCCCCGTGACCGAAGGCGAGCCCGGCCAGCAGGTAGAGAGGGATGGGCGAGAAGCCCACCCGGCCGGCGAGGCGGCCGAGCAGCCCCAGGGCGAGGATGATCGCTCCCAGCTCGATGAGCATGGCAGTCGTGTTGTGCACGGGCGTCTGTCCTCCGGTTCGATTCGGCGACGGCGTCTGTGCCTTCTCGGCAGCGAGCGGCGGTGGAGGGCGGCCGGTGAGCGGGCGAGAGCCCTCCGAGGCACGGCGGGGCAGCCGAAGGTGGCGTGGTGCGGGGTGGCGTGGTGCGGGGTGGCGTGGTGCGGGGTGGCGTGGTGCGGGGTGGCGTGGTGCGGGGTGGTGAGATGCGAAGGGGCGTGATGCGAGGGCGCGGGGGTGCGGCGGGTGGGGTGTGAGGTCGTGCGGCGGGTGGGGTGTGAGGTCGTGCGGCGTGCTCGGCGTGCGTGCCCTGCCGCTGAGCGAGACCGGGGCCGGGCGGGTCGGCCGGGCGGGTGGCCGACCGGTTCGGCCGGGGCCGCGAACGGCATGGGGTCGGCAGGCGGGGCTCAGCCGGTGACGGTCGGCGGGCGCTTCGAGCCGTGGGAAGCCGGAAGGCACCGGAAGGTGGAACCGGCAGGTACCGGAAGGTCAGGCCCCGGGAGCCGCACCGCTCGCGTCTGGCACGCTGTCACGAGCGGTGTTGTCGATCCGTACGGTCCTGCGGGCCGGGACGGCTCGGTCCATGGCGCGTCCCCCCTCGTACCTCGTATCGAATGCCGCGATCGAGCTGTGCGAAATGAGCACCCAACCGCTCAAGGGAGCGTCACGGCTCGGTAAAGAAGTTTACCGCACGACCTATTACGCACAGTGGCGCTTTCCATCCGATACGTGAATCAACGGAACGTGCGGACTTCGGTGATTCACGACTCACGCGGCGCGGCGGGCTCCGACTCGGGGGCGCCGTGTTCGCCCAGCCAGCGGGCCATCTTGCCGCGTCGGCCGATGGCGCGCAGGCGGCGTTCCGTTGCCTCCCGGACCTCCGGCGTGGTGATGAGCAGCAGCTCGTCCCCGGAGTGCAGCACCGTGTCGCGGTCGGGCACCAGGGTGGTGTCGCCCCGGACGATCAGCGTGACGACGGTCGGGTGCGGCAGCCGCAGTTCGAAGACGGCGACGCCGTGCAGGCGGGAGCCCGGTGGGATGGTCACGGTGAGCAGGTCGGCGTCCAGGACGTCGAGGGGCGCGGTCTCGACCTGGATCTCGCGCAGCGCGTCGGAGCGGGCCAGGCCCAGGCGCCGGGCGACGGCGGGCAGGGTGGGGCCCTGGACGAGGGTGAACAGGACGACGAGGACGAAGACGATGTTCAGGACGTCGCCGGCGCCTGTGACCCCTTCGACGATCGGGAAGGTGGCGAGCACGATGGGGACCGCGCCGCGCAGGCCCGCCCAGGAGATGAACGCCTGCTCGCGCCAGGGGATGCGGAAGGGGAGGAGACAGAGCAGGACGGAGACGGGCCGGGCGACCAGGAGCAGGACCAGGCCGACGAGGAGTGCGGGGAGGATCGCGGAGGGCAGTTCGCTCGGGTCGACGAGCAGGCCGAGCATGACGAACAGGCCGATCTGGGCCAGCCAGCCGGCGCCTTCGGCGAAGGAGCGGGTGGCGGCTCGGTGCGGCAGCTTGGCGTTGCCGAGTACGAGACCGGACAGGTAGGCGGCGATGATGCCGCTGGCGTTGACGGCGCCGGCCGCGGCGAACGCGACGATGCCGAAGCCGACCGTGGCGAGCGGGTACAGGCCGGTGGCGGGCAGGGCGATGTGCCGCAGGGCGGCGGCGCCCAGACGGCCGATCAGTACACCGAGGGTGCCGCCGATCACCAGTTGGTAGAGCAGGTCGCCGACGACCGGGGCGGGGCCGGGCAGGTCGCCGGCGGTGGTGGTGGCGAAGATCAGGACCAGGATGATGGTGGGGGCGTCGTTGAATCCGGACTCGGCCTCCACCAGCCCCGTCACCTTCTGCGGCAGCGGCAGTGAGCGCAGCACGGCGAAGACCGCGGCGGCGTCGGTCGAGGAGACGATGGCGCCGAGCAGCAGGGCCAGGTGCCAGTCCATGCCCAGCAGCCAGTGGGCGCCGGCCGCGGTGACCGCGACGGAGACGGCCACGCCCGCCGTGGCGAGCACGCCGGCGGGGGCGAGCAGGCGCTTGACGTCGCCCCACTGGGTGGTGAGGCCGCCCTCGACCAGGATGATCGCCAGGGCGGCGGTGCCGAGCGCCTGGGCCAGTTGCGCGTCGTCGAAGTTCAGGCCCAGCCCGTCCTCGCCGGCGATGACGCCGACCGCGAGGAACAGCAGCAGGCTGGGCAGGCCGACGCGATGGGCGGCGCGGGCGGCGGCGATGCTGGCCAGCAGTACCGTGCCGCCGATCAGCAGGGTCAGGTACAGCTCGGACAGGGTCATCGACCGGGCCCCGAGCCGTCCGGGGCCGGCCCGCGGTCAGCGGGGCCAGAAGCGGGGCGGGGGGTACCGGTTCGCGCGCGTGCGCCGGTGCGGGTCGAGGAGTTCCCCGGCCACGCCCGCCAGGACCAGACCGGTGGCGATGAGCAGCCCGTGGGCCAGGGCGAGGCCGGTGCCCAGCACCGCCAGGGCGGTGGCGAGCAGCAGCCAGGCCCCGCGGTGGCGGTACTCGCGGGGGCGGCAGGGACGGCCGGTGTCGAGGGCGTGGGAGAACCGGGGGTCGTCGCGGTGCAGGCGGGACTCGATCTCACTGAGCCGCTGGTCGTCGGATCCGGGCATGGTGTCCTCCTCCCGGCGCGGGGCCCTGGGCAGGCGACGCGGTCGGTCGGGCGGGCCATCTGCTCTCCTTGCGAGGTGGGAACGTCACCGATCACACCAGGACGAAGTGGCGCAGCCGCGCATACGTGGCCGTCCCACCCCGGAGCGTCCGGGACAGGGTGAAGGGTGGGCGGGTCGGCTCCAGCCTCTCCTTGTCCACGGGGCGCGCGCTATCCGGTACGGAGCCCACATGTGACCGGACGAGACCTGTACATCTTGCCTCACCTATCGTTAGTCGATAGATTCCCATCGTGATTCGATTGAAGGAGGGGCGATGGGTCAGCTGACAGTGCTCGCGCTGCGCGGTGTGGTCGGGGTACTGCTCGCCGGGGCGGTGTTCATCCAGGCGGTGCTGGTCTGGCTGCTGGCGGCCGGATCGGGTGATCCCGACGCCGCCCTCGCGGCCGTGCGCACGCCGGTGTTCCTGATCGTCGTCCTGGGCGCCGCGGCGGCCGAGGTCGTGCTGGTCTGCGTCTGGCGGCTGGTGACGATGGTGCGCCGGGGCACCGTCTTCTCCCTCGGCGCCTTCCGGTACGTCCATGTCGTGATCGGTGCCTTCGTCGCCGCCGCGCTCCTGGTCTTCGCGCTCGCGGTCGTCCTGGCGCCGGGCGAGGCCGTCGCACCCGGCGTCGTCCTCCTGCTGGGCGGGGTCGTCGTGGCGGTCCTCGGCGTCGCGCTGGTCGTGCTCGTCCTGCGGATGCTGCTCGCCCAGGCCGTCGCGCGCGACATCGAGGCGGCGCGGATGCGGGCCGAGCTGGCAGAGGTGATCTGATGCCGATCGTCGTCGACATCGACGTGATGCTGGCGAAGCGCAAGATGTCCGTGGGCGACCTCGCGGACCGTGTCGGCATCACCCCCGCCAACCTGGCGGTACTCAAGAACGGCCGCGCCAAGGCGGTGCGCTTCACGACGCTCGCCGCGCTCTGCGACGTACTCGAGTGCCAGCCGGGGGACCTGCTGCGCTGGGAGGCCAAGGGCGCGCACGCCGAAGAGTGACATCGGTCGCGGGTGGCCTCCCGGGCCCGCCCGGGCGCAATCTGGGAGAAGATCTGCGTGCCCTGCGTGCCCGCGGGGGACCGACCCGGGAAGGACGTCTCGTGATCATCTTCGGCACCAAGGGATACCTCTACCAGCTCGCGATACTGACGCTGGTGTGCGGCCAGTGCGGCAACCCTTCCGCGCACACGCTCAGGAAGCGCGTCTCGAAGTTCACGCTGTTCTTCGTGCCGCTGTTCCCGTTCTCCACGAAGTACCTGACGCAGTGCACCTTCTGCGGCGCCGAGCAGCAGGTGAGCAAGGAGCAGGCCGAACAGCTCCAGACGCAGGCCGTGAGCGGCCAGGGCGGTCTCGGCGGTCAGGCGTACGGGGCGTCGCAGCAGCAGCCGCACCAGCAGCCGTGACACCCGGCGGTGAGGCGTCGGCGCCGAGGCCGCCGGAAGCAGCGGAGGACAGCCGCTGACCAGGCCTTCGCGCGTTGCCGGTTTCCGGCAGCCTTGACTACCCTCACGTTGCCGGACACCGCACACCGGGCGTGAACGGCAGGGGAGGCGCGGCGTGACGGACCACCAGACGGACCAGAGACAGCCAGCTCAGCGGCAGGCGGAACAGCAGCGGTCGGAACAGCAGCGGTCGGACGACCGGGGGGCGGACGAGCAGGAGACGTACCTGACCGGGTACGCCGAGATCCTCGCGCAGGTCGCCGGCACCGGGCGTCGGCTGAACCGTGACGAGCTGGAGAGCCGGCGGTTCTTCGGCGAGCAGGCCGCGGAGGCGGGTCACAGTCTGCGCAGTCTCGTACGGCTGCACCTGGACGCCACGCGCGCGTCCTGGCCCGGCGGCGGTACGGCGGCCTCCGGCACCGGTGTCGCGGACAGTGTGCTGGCCGCCGTCGCCCAGGCCGTCGACGCCTTCGCCGAGGGATACGAACGCGCGCAGCGTCTCGCCGTACGCCAGGAGGAGGCCGCACGGCGGGAGTTCATCGACGACCTGCTCTACGGACGCAGTGACCTGGGCCGGCTCGCCGAACGGGCCGAGCGCTTCGGACTCGTCCTCTCCCGCGCCCACGCCGTCGCGGTGGCCGAGGGACCCGAGGCGTACGACGACACCGCCCAGGTCACCCGGCTCGTGGAGACCGCGCTCATCTCCCGCTTCGGCGACCGGCGCATCCTGATCACCACCAAGAACGGGCAGCTGATCTGCATCGCGCCCGGCGACCAGGACGACGTCCTCTCCTTCTTCGCCAAGCAGGCGTACGCCGCCACGGACGGCAGCCGGGTGGCCATCGGGCGCCCTCAGAACGGCGCGGGCGGCGTGGTGCACAGCTACGAGGAGGCGCTGAGCACCCTCGAACTCGCCGAGCGGCTGGAACTCGACGAGCCCGTGCTGCGCGCCGCCGACCTGCTCGTCTACCCGGTGCTCACCCGCGACCGGCAGGCCATGGCCGACCTCGTGGTCAGCGTGCTGGGTCCGCTGCGCGGGGCCCGCGGCGGGGCCGAACCGCTGCTGCGGACCCTGGAGACGTACTTCGACGCCGGCTGCACCGCGGCCGAGGCCGCCCGGCGCCTCGCGCTCAGTGTGCGGGCCCTCACCTACCGGCTGGACCGCATCCATCAACTGACCGGGGCCAACCCCGCCGATCCGGTGCACCGCTACACCCTGCAGACCGCGGTCATCGGGGCGCGGCTGCTGGGCTGGCCCGCTCAGGAGATCTGAGCGGGCCGACCGGAGGCGGCGGCAACAGCAGCGGCGGCGGCGGGTGGATGGATGGACCGGTGGATCAGCCCGTGATCTCCACCTTGCCGTTGAGCTGCGGGTCCGCCCCCGCCGGCTGTCCCGGCTGCCCCTGCTGACCCGGCTGACCCGGCCCGTCCGCCGCCTTCGCGGCCTGCCCGGTGATGTTCTTCAGCAGGGCCGGCAGGTCGACGCCCGTGGTGGAGCCCAGCAGTTCCATGCCCTGCGCCACGTTGTCGGCGACCGTGCGCGACAGCCGGCTCGCGCCGTCCGTCGAGATGACCGTCATCTTGTCCACGGCCGCGAGCGGCTCGGCCGCCTTGGCCACCACCTGCGGCAGCACCTCGACCAGCATCTGGAGCACGGCCGCGTCGCCGTACTTCCCGAAGGCGTCGGCCTTCTGCCGCATCGCCTCGGCCTCGGCCGAACCCTTGGCACCGATCGCCGCGGCCTCCGCCTCGCCCTCCAGCCGTACGGCCTCGGCGATCGCCACACGCCGGGAACGCTCGGCCTCACCCTGCTTGAGGCCCTCGATGGCCTCCGCCTCGGCCAGCGCGCCACGCCGCTGCTTCTCGCCCTCACCGGTGAGCCGGGCCCGCTCGGCCTCGGCCTGGGCGGCGGCGATCTCGGCCGACCGCTCGGCCTCCGCCTGCTTCACCCGTGCCACCCGGCGGGCCTCCGACTCCTGCTCGGCCGCGTACCGCTTGGCGTCGGCCGGCTTGCGCACCTCGGTGTCGAGCTGGCGGTCCTTCAGCGCGGCCTGCCGCTCGGCGACCTTCTCCTGCTCGGTGAGGATCTCCTGCTCCCGGGCCGCCTGTGCCAGGGGGCCGGAGGCGTTGGCGCGGGCCGACGCCTGGTCGGTCTCGGCCTTGATCTCGGCCTGCTTCAGGTAGAGGGTCCGCTGCGCGACCGCGATCTCCTCCTCGGCCTTCAGCCGTGCCTGCTCGGCGGCCCGCCGGGCCACCGCTTCGGCGATGTCGGCCTCCTGCCGGGCCCGCGCCGCCTCGGGACGGCCGAGGTCCTCCAGGTAGGAACCCTCCGTGGTGATGTCCTGGATCTGGAAGGCGTCCAGTACGAGGCCCTGCCCGGACAGGCTCGCCTCCGCCTCCTCGGCGACCTGCCCGGCGAACGCGGCCCGGTCCCGGATGACGTCCTCCACGGACATCCGGCCGACGATCGCGCGCAGCGCGCCGGACAGCACCTCCTGGGTGAAGCCGACGATGCCGTCCTGCTGCATCAGGAACCGCTGCGCGGCGGCGCGGATCGCGTCCTCCGTGCCGCCGACCTTGACGATCGCGACACCTTCCAGGTTGGCCTTGACCCCGCGCAGCGTCACCGCGCCGCGCACGGCGACCGGGATGTGCCGTGAGGAGAGGTCCAGCGTGAACCTCTGCTGCACGAACGGCACGACGAAGACACCGCCGCCGACCACGACCTTCTGGCCGCTGTTGTCGGTGAACACCCGGCCCGTCTCCGGATCGGTCGACTTCTTGCCGCGCCGTCCCGTGATGATGAACGCCTCGCTCGGCCCGGCCACCTTGTAGCGGCTGACCACCACCAGCGCGAGCAGCACCAGGAGTACGACGACTCCCAGCACCGCGATGACGACAGGACTCATGGCAACGCCCCCGAATCACAGATCACGGAACACACAGAACAAAAAGAAGGAGAAAAGGGGAGGGAGAGGAGCCCGCTCAGCGGTCCACCGGGCGCACCACGACCGACGTACCGGTCGGGACCGCCTCGACCCACACCTCGGCGCCCCGGGCCACCGGCCCCGCACTGCGCGCCGCGCACTTCAGCGGCTGGCCGGCGAGCCGGAGCAGCACCTCGCCGAAACCGTCCGCGGGGATGGCGGTCACCACCTTGCCGGACGTGCCGAGCAGGTCGTCCGTACTGGGTGTGACAGCGGTCTGATCCCGCATCAGCGCACGGCTGAAGCGGTACGTCAGCCAGCCGGCCCCCACCCCGGCGACCGCGCCGGCCCCGGCGGCACCCGCGGGGCCCGCCCAGCCGGCACCGAGGACGATGGCCCCACCGAAGCCGGTCATCGCCGTGAACCCGGCGACGACCGGCAGCGACAGCCACCCCTCCAGGACGCCGTCCAGCACTCCGTCGAACGCGCCTTCCAGCAGTCCGTCGAAGATCAGCGACAGGGCGAGCAGCACGACCCCCGTGATACCCAGCCCGATGAACCAGGCCATGCGTGCCGTCCCCCTCTCGCCCGTCGCTGAGCTTCGGTAGGACGAATAGTCACATGCGGCCCGTGACCACGTCATTGCCGTGTTCCGGCAATCTTTACGCGTCTTTGATGCCGCCCTTCTCCTCCCTCTCGGCTCTTCGGCCGCCGCTGGAACCGCACCCGGCGCCGGTACTGTCCTCTATCAAATGGGGACTCAATCGGGGAGCGTTCCGCACCAGGTTCCGCAGGGTGACGGCTACGCGCACATGGTGGTGTGCGGCGACGACGGGCTGGCGCACCGGCTGGCCGCCGAACTGCGCGGTGTCTACCGCGAACAGGTCACCCTCGTCGTCCCGCCCTCCGGACGCCGAGTGCCTCAGCCGGTGGTCGGACGGGCCCGGGCGGCCTCGGCGGCGCTACTGGACATGGTCAGCGCCGCCGTCAACCGCTCGGGAAACAACGGCAACGGCGGCTCCGGCAACGCCGCCCCGGGCACCGGCGAGCCGAACGGCACCGTCCGCGAACTGGAGGCCGCCGAGCCGACCGACGACGTGCTCGCGGAGGCCGGCGTGGACCGGGCCGCCGCACTGGCCCTCGTGTACGACGACGACGAGACCAACATCCGGGCCGCCCTGACCGCCCGCCGCCTCAACCCCCGGCTGCGCCTGGTCCTGCGCCTGTACAACCGACGGCTCGGCCAGCACATCGAGGAACTCCTCGACCAGAGCGCCACGCTGGCGACCGGCGACGCCCGGGATTCGGGGCTCGACGGTGCCGGTACCTCCACGACCGTGCTGTCCGACGCCGACACGGCCGCACCCGCGCTGGCCGCGACCGCGCTCGTCGGCACCAGCAAGGTCGTCGAGGCGGACGGACTGCTGCTGCGCGCCGTGGAACGGCAGCCGCCCCGCCCCGGCGAGGTCGCCGACCCCGGGCTGTGCACGCTCGCGCTGCTCTCCGCCACGAGCAACGACCCGGCCGGCGCGGACGGTTCGGAGGGCAGCGGCGACCAGGGACCGCAACTGCTGCCCGACGCCGCCGCGGTGGAGGCGGCCACCGGACGCGGCACCGTCGCCCTGGAGCACGTGTCGTACTCCGGCCCTCCCCTGCCCACCGCGCGCGCCGGTGTGCCACCGTTCGGCGAGCTGTTCTCGCGGCGACTGCGGTGGTCGCTGGCGGGTCTGGGGGCGTGCGTGGTCGCGCTCGCGGTGGCGCTGATGGTGGTCACCGACGACCATCCGCTGCACGCCACCTACGTGACGCTGCTCGACCTGTTCTCCATCAACGAGCCCGCACACAACGACGACACCGGCCGCCAGATCCTCCAGCTGCTCTCCGGCTTCGTCGGGCTGCTGTTGCTGCCGGTGCTGCTGGCCGCCGTGCTCGAAGCCCTCGGCACCTTCCGCAGCGCCTCGACGGTGCGCAAGCCGCCGCGCGGGCTCGGCGGGCACGTCGTCCTGCTCGGTCTCGGCAAGATCGGCACGCGCGTACTGACCCGGCTGCGGGAGATGGACATCCCCGTGGTGTGCGTCGAGGCCGACCCCGAGGCCCGCGGCATGGCGACCGCACGCCGGCTGCGGGTGCCCGTGGTACTCGGAGACGTCACCCAGGAGGGCGTCCTGGAGGCCGCCAAGATCCACCGGGCGCACTCCCTGCTCGCCCTGACCAGTGTGGACACCACCAACCTGGAAGCCGTGCTCTACGCCCGCTCCGTACGGTCCGGACTGCGGGTCGTGCTGCGCCTGTACGACGACGACTTCGCGACCGCCGTGTACCGCACCCTGCGCGCCGCGCACCCGGGCGCGCTCACCCGGAGCCGCAGCGTGACCCATCTGTCCGCGCCCGCGTTCGCCGGGGCGATGATGGGCCGCCAGATCCTCGGGGCGATCCCCGTCGAGCGTCGGGTGCTGCTGTTCGCGGCGGTGGAGGTGGCCGGGCATCCGCAGCTGGAGGGGAAGACGGTCGGCGAGGCGTTCCGGGCGGGGGCGTGGCGGGTGCTGGCGCTGGAGGTCTCCGGTGAGCGTGGGACGGGAGAGCCGGGGCTGGTGTGGGAGCTGCCCGAGACGTACGTCCTGCGGGGTGAGGACCGGGTGGTGCTGGCGGCCACCCGGCGGGGACTGGCGGAGCTGCTCGGGCGGCGTGCGCGGCAGCGGACGGATTCGTAGGGGCGCCGCCGCCCCTACGACATCCCCTTGTTCTACGGCAGGTGCCTGGCCGCGAAGTCCAGTTCCAGGCGGACCTGCTTGATCCGTTCGTCCACCACCAGTGACCCGTGCCCCGCGTCGTAGCGGTACACCTCGTGCACCGCGTTCCTGGACTCCAGGCGCTTGACGTAGTTCTCGACCTGGCGGATCGGGCAGCGCGGGTCGTTGACGCCGGCGGAGATGTAGACCGGGGCCTTGACCTGGTCGACGTAGGTCAGCGGCGAGGAGGCCTCGAAGCGGTCGGGGACCTCTTCGGGGGTGCCGCCGAGGAGGGTGCGGTCGAGGGCCTTCAGGCCTTCCATCTCGTCGTGGTACGCGGTGACGTAGTCGGCGACGGGGACGGCGGCGATGCCCAGCGTCCACGCCTCGGGCCGGGTGCCGATGCCGAGGAGGGTGAGGTAGCCGCCCCAGGAACCGCCGGTGAGGATCAGCCGGTCGGGGTCCGCGAGGCCGGAGGTGACCGCCCACTCGCGCACCGCCTCGATGTCCTCCAGCTCGATGAGACCCACCCGGTGCTTCAGGGCGTCGGTCCAGGCGCGTCCGTACCCGGTGGAGCCGCGGTAGTTGACGCGGACCACCGCGTAGCCGTGGTCGACCCAGGCCGCGGGGCCGGCGGCGAAGGCGTCGCTGTCGTGCCAGGTGGGGCCGCCGTGGATGTCGAAGACCGTCGGGAGCGGGCCGGTCGTGCCGGCCGGCTTCTGGACCAGGGCGTGGATGCGGCCGCCGGGCCCCTCCACCCACACGTCCTCCACCGGGACCGAGTCCGGCGACTTCATGCCCGGCGGGTCCAGAACGACCCGGCCGGTCGTCGAGCGGACCGCCGACGGTTCGGCGGCCGACGACCACAGGTACTCCACGCTGCCGTCCGGGCGGGCCGTCGCCCCGGAGACCGTGCCGGCCGGGGTCTCGATCTCCACCAGCTCGCGCTCGGCGAAGTCGTAGCGGAACAGCTCGCTGCGGGCCTCGAAACCGTGCACGATCAGCAGGCCGCTGCCGTCCGGGTACCACTCGGCGCTGACGTCACCGGGCAGCTCCAGGGCCAGGTCGGTCTGCTCGCCCGTCGCCACGTCCCACACCAGGGGCTCCCAGCGGCCCCGGCGCTGGTGGCCGATGAGCAGACGGGTGTCACCGTCGACCGGCGCGAAGCCCAGCACCTCCAGGCCGAGCTCCTCCTCGCCGCCCTTCGTGTCGTCCAGCTCGGCGACCGTCGAGCCGTCGGGGCGCAGGACGCGCAGCGCCGAGTGCATGGCGTCGCCGTGCTCGGTGTGCTCGATGGCGATCAGCGTGCCGTCGTGGGAGAGATCGCCGACGCCCGCGGACTCGCGGTGCCGGTAGATCTCCGCCGGGGGCCCTCCGGCGTACGAGAGGTGGATCGTCGTACCGTCCTCGTCGGTCGAGCGGCCGACCACCGCGGTGCGCCCGTCCCGGCCGAGGGCGAGGCCCGCCGGGTAGGAGGGGTCGAGACCGGGCACCGCCGGCTCGTCCTCGCCGCCCGCGAAGGGCTGGCGGCGCCAGACGCCGAACTCGTCACCGTCCTTGTCGTCGAACCACCAGATCCAGTCGCCGTCCGGTGGGAGCACGCCGTCCGTCGTGCCGTTGGGCCGGTCCGTGACCTGTCGCTGCTCGCCGGTCGACCGGTCCCAGGCGTACAGCTCGTACGTCCCCGTCGCGTTCGACACGAACAAGGAGCGGTCCGGTGCGTCCTCGGCCCAGTCGGGCAGCGACACCCGCGGCGCCCGGAACCGCTTCTCCCAGTCGGGCATCTCCCCGTCCCGCCGGCCGTCCTCGGTGCTGCCCTGTCCCCGCCGCTGGTCCGACGACACGGACCCGTTGCTCTCAGTCATGGCCCCATACTGCCCCGACCCGGCGACAAGGCGCGGACCGGATCCCCAGCCTGTGGAAAACTTTCCCCGCCGCCGCCCCGCCCGATGCTTTTCCACAGCCCCGCGGGCAGGTGGCGCGGCCATGCCCCGTACCGTGGAGGGCGTGTACCGGTTTCTGCTGACGCCCCGATGGTGGGGGATCAACGTCTTCGTCGTCCTGGCCATCCCCTTCTGCATCTTCATGGGTTCGTGGCAGCTCGGCCGGTTCGAGGACCGGGTCCAGGACCACGAGACCACGACCACCGAGCAGAAGTCGGCGAGCCGGGAGGCGGCCCGCCCGCTGGCGGAGATGCTGCCGGTGGACAAGGCGACGGTCGGCGAGCAGACCACCGTGAGCGGCCGGTACGAGGACCAGCTGCTCGTCCCGGAGCGGAAGCTGGACGACCGGGAGGGCTACTACGTCCTCACGCTGCTGCGCACCGACGACGGGGAGGCACTGCCCGTCGTACGCGGCTGGCTGCCCGGCGAACCCGACCCGGCGAAGGCCCCGGCCCCGCCCACCGGCGAGGTCACCGTCACCGGAGCGCTCCAGGCGGCCGAGTCGCCCGGCAGCAACGGCGTCAGCGGCCGTTCCGGGTGGCCGGACGGGCAGACCGGCGCGATCAGCGCGGCGACACTGCTGAACCTCGTGCCGTACGACGTGTACGACGCGTGGGTCACGCTCAACAAGGGCGACTCCGGGATGCGGGCCGTGCCCGTGAGCGCGCCGCAGGGAACCGGGCTGGACCTGAAGGCGTTCCAGAACCTCGGCTACACCGCCGAGTGGTTCGCCTTCGTCGGCTTCGTGATCTTCATGTGGTTCCGGCTGCTGCGCCGCGAGGTCGAACTCGCCCGTGACGCGGAGCTGGGTCTGGCCCCGGAGGACGAGGAGAACGCCCGGCAGGACAGCGCCGGGCAGGAGAGCGCCGGGCAGGAGAGCGAACGGGAGTCCCGCCCCACCCCGTCCGGCGTCTGAGACGCCGGCTGTCCTACTCCGCCGCCGCCAGCACACCCGTCCAGTAGACGGTCCCCGCGCAGGCGTTGGACACCGTGGCCGTCGCCGAGCCGGAGCCGCCCTCCGGGCTGTACGTCACCGACACGCTCCCTTCGGCCGGACCGTCCTCGGTGACCAACTGGGTCGTGGTGCCGGTGTCGGTGCCGCCCGGGGTGGTGCCGCCCGTGGTGGTCGTGTCCTCGGTGGGCGAGGGGTCGGGCGAGGGCCCGCCGGTGCCGCCCCCCGGTGTGCCGCCGGTGGTGGGGCAGGTCTCCGAGGGCACCCAGGCGAACTGCACCTCGTACGCGGAGCCCGCCGCCAGGGTCAGTGACGCGGCCTCCAGGGACGGGTCGGGCAGTCCGGCGGCGGCGTCCCCGGCCGCGTGCCGGGCCGTGCCGATCCGGGCGGCGTCCGCCGCGCCCTGCGGGGTGGCGACCACACTGCCGGGGCCGACGACGGTGCAGCCGTCCGAGGAGACGTTGGTGACGCGGAAAGAGCCGTAGACCACACCCGTGGAGTCGGGGTCGGCGCTGCTCGCCAGGGCCGGGCCGAGCTGTTTCGCCGTACACGCGGGGATGTCGGCGGCGGCGCTGGCGGAGGGGTCGGCGCCGGGCGTCGAGCCCGTCACGGCACCGCTCTCCTTGTCCTTGGGTGTCTCCTCGGGGTCGGATCTCTCCTTGCCCTCGGCCGTGCCCGCGGAGCCGGTGATGCCGCTCTGGCCGCCGGCCGGGTCCTTGCCCTGGGAGGCGCCGCCCTGGGCCTGCGAGGCGTGGCCCGCGACGGACGGGTCGGCGCCCGGGCCGGTGGTGTTCGAGACGTGCACGAGGGCCGGGACCGCCGTGCCGATGAAGAGCGCGGCGGCGGCCATACCGACGACGGCCTGGCGCTTGCGGGCCCGTCGGGCGGGCACCGCGCGGCGCAGGTGGTCCAGGGTGCCGTCGCTCGGCTCCACGTCCCGGACCGCCTGGTGCAGCATCCTGCGCAGGGCCAGCTCGTCGGAGCCGAGCCCGTCGGGCGTGTCGAGCCCGTCGAGCGTGTTGAGCCCGTCGGGCGTGTCGAACCCGTCAGACCCCTGAGTACCGGGGCCCTGTTCGGCGGGGCCGTTGTTCACAGTTCCGTTCCCAGCGTGCGTGTACTTCGACGGTTCTTGCCCGGACCGCCCGGCCGTCGGCTCGGCAGGTCCGGTCGACCCGGCCGGTGGCTCGGCGGGTCCGGTCGACTCGGCCGGCGCGTCCCCCTGCCGGGGGTCGTGCTCGTCGCGGGCGGCGCGCCACGCGTCGTTGCCGTCGCTCATGCCGGTGCCTCCATGGCAACCCTGAGCGCCGCGATGCCACGCGACCCGTACGCCTTGACCGAGCCCAGGGATATGCCGAGCGTCTCGGCGACCTGTGCTTCGGTCATGTCGGCGAAGTAGCGCAGGACCAGCACCTCGCGCTGACGGCGCTGCAGTCCCTTCATCGCCTTGATCAGGGAGTCGCGCTCCAGCAGGTCGTAGGCGCCCTCCTCCGCGCTCGCCATGTCCGGCATGGGCTTGGAGAGCAGCTTGAGGCCGAGGATGCGGCGGCGCAGCGCCGAACGCGAGAGATTGACGACGGTCTGACGCAGGTACGCCAGGGTCTTCTCCGGGTCACGGACGCGTTTGCGCGCCGAGTGGACGCGGATGAAGGCCTCCTGGACGACGTCCTCGCAGGAGGCGGTGTCGTCGAGGAGGAGAGCGGCGAGTCCGAGCAGCGACCGGTAGTGCTTCCGGTACGTCTCGGTGAGGTGGTCGACGGTGGTACCCGCCGCCGCGTCCTCCGCGCCGTCGCGCTGGTTCGGTATGCGGGCCGGCCGCGCTGCGGGCATGGGCGCGATCACCGGCATGCCACCGGCCGGACCGGCCACACGGGGACGGACGGGCCGGACGGACCGGACGGGCGGCCGCACAGCGGGGCCACGCGTCGAAGCGGTGAAATCGAGTACCTCTGCCACGCCAGTTGGACACGCCCACCCCCGTGAGGGTTGTACGTGCCGGGCGTCACGTTCCCGCGCCCGCCGGGCGGCCACCCGGCTGACGGTGCGTCATAGGCCCTCATCGTCCCGCTCTTCCCCTATGTCCCATGTGAACGAGCGTCCCCACGCCCGCCGTCGGCGTCCCCGCGCCGACCACGCGCCCCCGCGCCCCGAATGGGTGACCGCAAAGACGCTCCCCGCCCTTCGCACGGTTGCGGAGGGCGGGGAGCAAATCCTCTGATGCCACAGGTGTCGGGTACAAGTAGTCCGGGCCAACTTCCGGATCACATCTCGTTCACGAATTCTACAAACGGACCCGCGACGGCCGGCGTGCTCAGCCGAACTCGGCCGCCACCAGCTCCGCGATCTGCGCGGTGTTCAGCGCGGCCCCCTTGCGCAGGTTGTCCCCGCAGACGAAGAGTTCGAGCGCCGTCGGGTCGTCCAGGGCCCGCCGCACCCGGCCCACCCAGGTCGGGTCGGTGCCGACCACGTCGGCGGGGGTGGGGAACTCCCCCGCGGCCGGGTTGTCGAAGAGCACCACGCCGGGCGCCGTGGCCAGGATCTCCCGGGCCTTGTCGACGGTGACCTCGCCCTCGAAGCGGGCGTGCACGGTCAAGGAGTGCGTGGTGACCACCGGCACCCGTACACACGTCACGGCGACGGGAAGGTTCGGCAGCCCGAGGATCTTGCGGGACTCGTCCCGCACCTTCATCTCCTCCGAGGACCAGCCGTCGTCCTTCAACGACCCTGCCCACGGTACGACGTTCAGCGCGACCGGCTCCGGGAAGGGCCCGGTGTCGTCGCCGACGGCCCGCCGCAGGTCACCGGGGCTGTTCCCCAACTCGGTCCCGGCCACCAGCGACAGCTGTCGGCGCAGCGTCTCCACGCCGTCCCGTCCGGCCCCGCTCACCGCCTGGTACGACGAGACGACCAGCTCGCGCAGCCCGAACTCGGCGTGCAGCGCGCCCAACGCCACGATCATGGACAGTGTCGTGCAGTTGGGGTTGGAGACGATCCCGCGCGGCCGCATCCGCACCGCGTGCGGATTGACCTCGGGCACGACCAGCGGCACGTCCGGGTCCATCCGGAACGCGCCGGAGTTGTCGACCACCACCACACCCTTGGCCGCGGCGACCGGCGCCCACTGCGCGGACACCTCGTCGGGTACGTCGAACATGGCGACGTCGACCCCGTCGAAGGCCTCCTCGGCCAGCGCCACCACCTCGACCTCCTCCCCGCGCACGGCCAGCTTGCGGCCGGCCGAGCGCGGGGAGGCGATCAGGCGGATGTCGCCCCAGACGTCCGCGTGCTGGGACAGGATCTGGAGCATCACGGAGCCGACGGCGCCGGTCGCTCCCACGACGGCCAGGGTCGGCCGCCCGGAGCGTCCGGCGCCATGCGTGTCGGACATCAGCGCCCGGTGCCCCCGTAGACGACGGCCTCGTCGCCGTCGGAGTCCAGCCCGAAGGCGGTGTGCACGGCGCGGACGGCCTCGTTCACGTCGTCCTTGCGGGTGACGACCGAGATACGGATCTCGGAGGTCGAGATCAGCTCGATGTTCACCCCGGACTCGGACAGTGCGGTGAAGAAGTCGGCGGTGACGCCCGGGTTGCTCTTCATGCCCGCGCCGACCAGCGAGATCTTGCCGATCTGGTCGTCGTAGCGCAGCGAGTCGAAGCCGATGCCCGCGCGGTTCTTCTCCAGCGCGTCGATGGCCTTGCGGCCCTCGCTCTTCGGCAGGGTGAAGGAGATGTCCGTCAGGCCCGTGGAGGCCGCGGACACGTTCTGCACGACCATGTCGATGTTGACCTGGGCGTCGGCGATCGCCCGGAAGATCGCGGCCGCCTCGCCCGGCTTGTCCGGCACACCGACGACGGTGACCTTGGCCTCGGAGGTGTCGTGCGCGACACCGGAGATCATGGCCTGCTCCACGTGCTTTTCCCCTTGCTTGATCGGCTCGCTGCTGACCCACGTGCCCTGCAGTCCGCTGAAGCTGGACCGGACGTGGATCGGGATGTTGTACCGGCGGGCGTACTCCACACAGCGGTGGAGGAGCACCTTGGAACCGGAGGCCGCGAGCTCCAGCATGTCCTCGAAGGAGATCCAGTCGATCTTCTTCGCCTTCTTCACCACGCGCGGGTCGGCGGTGAAGACGCCGTCGACGTCGGTGTAGATCTCACAGACGTCCGCGTCGAGCGCGGCGGCGAGAGCGACAGCGGTGGTGTCGGATCCGCCCCGCCCCAGCGTGGTGATGTCCTTGCTGTCCTGGCTGACGCCCTGGAAGCCGGCCACGATGGCGACGTTGCCCTCGTCCACCGAGGTCTTGATGCGGCCCGGCGTGACGTCGATGATCCGCGCCTTGTTGTGGACCGAGTCGGTGATGACTCCGGCCTGGCTGCCGGTGAACGACTGGGCCTCGTGACCCAGGTTTTTGATCGCCATGGCCAGCAGCGCCATGGAGATTCGCTCTCCGGCGGTCAGCAGCATGTCGAGTTCGCGCCCGGCAGGGATCGGGGATACCTGCTCGGCGAGATCGATCAGCTCGTCCGTCGTGTCGCCCATCGCGGAAACTACGGCGACCACCTGGTTGCCGTTCTTCTTCGCTTCCACGATCCGCTTGGCGACGCGCTTGATGCCTTCGGCATCGGCTACGGAGGAGCCTCCGTACTTCTGCACGACAAGGCCCACGTGCGCTCCTCGCTCAATCCGTCTCTTTCCGCACGTACGTATATGTACTGCGGTCGGCTCATTTTACCGAGCGTCCGGATTTCCCCCCTGCGGTATCGCATGGTGAGACTTCCGGGCTCGTCCAGGCAGGCTCATGCCCAGGAGGACGCGGGTCACTCGGGAAAGTGCGGTGTGTCACACGTTCACAAGCGGAGTGGTTCAGTCAGCGCTGCGGCGGGCTTGACCGCGGCCTTCCCATTTTTCAGAGCGCCCGCTCCGTCCTCGGCCGCAGGCCGCCCGCCGCGCGTACCTCCGCCGCTCGGCGGGGTACGTCCACCCACTCGTACACGGCGTGGGCGTCGGGGTCGGCCAGGAAGGTGTCCGGCACGTATCCGGTGTCCGGCTGCCCGGCCTCCTCGGCGGCCACGGCCGCCTCGAACTCGGCGCGGCAGTCCGGACACATGCCGCCCTGGATCTTCGTCGTCAGCTCGTCCGCGTCGCAGGACATGCAGCAGATGACCGCGCGGGTCACACGGGCCCGGCGCGGGGCGGCCTTCTGGCGGATCTTCGCCTTCTTCGGGGGCATTCTGTTCTCCAGTCGGTTGCGGGCGAGACCGCCCGGGTTGTTCACGGTCGCGGGAAGGCCGCCCGTCACCGCGCGGGTGATGTCCTGGGGCGTCGCACCGCGCGCCAGCCACTCCTCCGCCAGTGAGGCGAGGGACCGGCAGTCGGCTTCGGACAGGGGCATGCGGGGTTCCGCGTCGCGGATTCCGGCGAGGGTGAGGTACGAGGTCGTGGGCTCGGCCCTGGGTTCGGTCCGGGGCCCGGTCCTGGGTTCGGTCCGGGACCCGGTCCGGGACTCGGGCTCGGGCTCGGGATGCGACTCGGTCTCCGGTTCGGGCAGCTCGGGCTCTTCGGTGCGCGCCAACCCGGGACGGAGGTCACCGGGCACGATCCGGCCGTTCCGCTCCCGTGCGAACTCCTCCCACCAGGCCTCCGACCTGCGCGTACGCGACCAGTACGTCCGTGTGACCCACCGCATGGTGTTGTCCTCGACGGTGATGTGTTCTCTGATCCAGCGCAGGTGGCCGGCCTCGCTGAGGCGGCTGAGGGACGTCCGCATCGCCTGCTGGCCGTAGCGCGGGTGTTCCGCCGCGAGGACCTTGTGCCCCATCGAGTGGCCGGTGTCGAGGTGGTCGATGAAGACGGCGACCTCGGCCTCACGCGGCAGCAGATGTGCGAAGTCCGGGTCCGCGTGCGGGTCTTCGTCACCTGCGAGGCGTTTTCCGTAGCCCGGATTGGCCATGGGGTGGGACGGGGCGGGCAGGGCAGGACTAAGGTTGGCGAAAGCCACCATCGAACCTCTACTTTTCGATGTGTAGGTCAGGCCCCGGATTGGTGTTGGAGCACCGCCGGGGCCGACTCAGTTCTGGTCGTTTGCCGCGAACCTAGAGTGGCTTTACACAGCGACGCAAGCCGATCACGGAACGTCACTCTTACGAGTTACGTCTGCTCAACTCACGTACAGCCTTGGTTGGTTGGGTATTTCAACCAGACCAGAAGAACCAAGGGAAGAGCTCGGATCCCGGGGCTCAAGCTCCGGGCTGAACTGCGGCGATGAACGCCGACCACGCGGGGGCGGAGATGTGGAGTTCGGGTCCGGTGGGCGCCGCCTTGGAGTCACGGATGTGGATGGCGGAGGCGAGGGCGACCTCGACGCAGGCGCCGCCCTCGTCGTCGCTGTAGCTGGACCTGAACCACTGCAACTGGTCGCTCACGGCTGATTCACCATCCCGTTGATGAAGCGGGCCGACTCAGCGGGGCTGAGAGCCTCGGTGCGCATCATGCTAAGCCGCTCCGACACACGGTTGACAACCCCCGGTTCGGCCGACAGTTCACTGGCAATGGGCCCCTCGGAGAAGGCGAACCGCTCGTACGCCTGAGTCTCCAGCAGCACCGTGGATCCCAGGAGTCCCGCCGGAATGGCCCGCTCGAACGTGAGTACCTGCAACGCGACGTTCCGAAGCCGCGAGACCTCCAGCAGACGGTTCATCTGCTCATCGTCCACAAGTGGACTGCGCAGCACCGCCTCGTACAGAACGAAGCTCAGGCCCACCGGTGGCTTGCGCTCAGTCAGGATCGCCTGCCGCTCCATGCGGGCCGTGATCCGTTCCTCGATGGTCACCTCGTCCAGCGGTGGGTTGCGGTTCTCGATCAGCGTGCGCGCGTACCGCTCCGTCTGCAACAAGCCCGGAATCAACGTGTCCTCGTACCACCAGAGGCTGATCGCCTCCCTCTCCCGCTCCATGAAGTCCTGCGCCCTTGCCGGGAACTTCTCCCGCTGGAGGTAGTCCTTGGCGGCGCTCAGCAGCCCCTCCGCCCGGCACAGCTCATCGGCCACGTCGAGGACGCGCGGCGTCGGCATCCGTACGCCCTGCTCCATCGACTTGATGGTGTCCGGCGAGTAACTGGCCGCCTCGGCGAGCTGCTCACGGCTCACGTTGGCCTTGGTGCGCCAGCGCTTCATCTGGTTGCCGCTGTAGCGCCAAGCGACAGGCGGCTGGGAGTTGTTCTGGCCCGACACGACACGCACCTCCGACCGGTACACCACGGCGTGTATCACCTCAGTCGCTACCGAGCGTAGCCTCGCCGACGGCAGCGTGTGACCATGACGAACACAATTCACCGTCCGGCGTGGGTGCCGGTCGCCGGGCATCAACTGCACGTGGCCGGCGTGCACTTCGACGCCGTACGGATCGACGGCATCCGGGGGGAGCTGGTCGCCGACTGGCTTGTCGAGGCGACGGACGAGGACGCCGGGCCCATCGTGTGCGAGGGGAGCGGCGGGCGGTGGGTGTACTTCCTGCTGGCGCCCGGGGAGGTCGCGGCGTACGACTGGCCGCTCGGTGTGCAGCGGTTGGGCGGGGGACGAGGGGCGCGGACCGTCACCTACGTCGGCATCCCGGCCCTGGAGGGCAACACCTGGCCGCTGCGCTGGTACAGCGGGCCGACGGCGACCGCGCCCTACGTGTGCGCGGCGAAACTCAGCGCGGCACTGGACGCCGGCGCACGATGAGCCACCACCCCCGACCGGCACCCCCACCGAAAAAGCGTGAACGAATCGCCCCCACCGTCCTCGCAGCACTCATTTGAGCGCTCCAAGGACATTTCCTGCCATCAGTTCACGCTTTTTCAGCACACCACCTGCCCCCGGCCTCGGCCACGACGATCGCGAGGAACTCGACCGCCTTCCGCGCACGCCGGAACGGTCGCTACCTGACCGGGCGCAGGCCCAGTGGGCCCGCGATCTCCTCCACCATGACCCGGCCGGCCTCCGTCTCCAGGGCCTCGTCGCCGAGATCCTGGTCGGTGTCGAGGCCGTCCAGTTCCTCCAGGGGCTGGTTCAGACGGACGTGGGCGACGACCGACTGGAGGGCGCGCAGGGTCGCGGAGGCCGTGGAGCCCCAGTTGGAAAAGTAGGAGAACTGCCACCACCACAGGGCCTCCGTGGTGCGGCCGGCCTTGTAGTGGACCATGCCGTGGCGGAGGTCGGTGATGACGTCGGTGAGGTCATCGGAGATACGGGCCGGGACCGGAGCCTTGCGCGGCTCGTACGGGTCGAAGACCTCGGAGTAGACGTCGATCGGTTCGAGGATGCGGGCGAGATTCTCGCGCAGGTCGTCCACGTCCAGCTCGGGACCCGGGTCGGGCTCGTAGCGCTCGTCGGGGACGATGTCCTCGTGGGCGCCCAGGCGGCCGCCGGCCAGCATGAGCTGGGAGACCTCCAGCAGGAGGAAGGGAACCGCCGAGTCCGGTTCGTCGCCCTTGGCGACCTCGGTCACGGCGACCAGGAAACTCTCGATCTGGTCCGCGATCTGGACCGCGAAGTCGTCCGGGTTCTGGTCGGTCGCGTGCAGAGTGGCGTCAGACATCTAGGAGTCGTCTCCCCTCGAAGGCGCGGCCGAGGGTCACCTCGTCCGCGTATTCCAGGTCGCCGCCCACCGGGAGGCCGCTGGCCAGGCGGGTGACCTTGAGGCCCATGGGCTTGATCATGCGGGCGAGGTACGTGGCCGTGGCCTCGCCCTCCAGATTCGGGTCCGTGGCCAGGATCAGCTCCGTGACCGCGCCGTCCGCCAGGCGGGCGAGCAGTTCACGGATGCGGAGGTCGTCCGGGCCGACTCCGTCGATCGGGCTGATCGCGCCGCCGAGCACGTGATAGCGCCCGCGGAACTCACGGGTGCGCTCGATGGCCACGACGTCCTTCGGCTCCTCCACCACACAGATGACGGACGGGTCGCGACGCGCGTCACGGCAGATGTTGCACTGCTCTTCCTGCGCGACGTTCCCGCAGGTCGCACAGAAGCGGACCTTGGCCTTCACTTCCATGAGGGTCTGGGCGAGCCGCCGTACGTCGGTCGGTTCCGCCTGGAGGATGTGGAAGGCGATCCGCTGCGCGCTCTTGGGACCGACGCCGGGCAGCCGCCCGAGTTCGTCGATGAGGTCCTGGACCACGCCTTCGTACAACGGACTGCCGTCCTTCCTGATGTTCCTGCACTACGTACGGTAGAGGGCTCGGGCCGGTCTGAGAAAGCCGAACGGGGGACGCGGACTCAGAAAGGCAGACCCGGGATGCCGCTGCCGCCGCCCATGCCCTGCGCGAGCGGGCCGAGCTTCTGCTGCTGGAGGTTCTGCGCGTTCTCGTTGGCCGCCTGGACCGCGGCGACGACCAGGTCGGCGAGGGTCTCGGTGTCCTCCGGGTCCACCGCCTTCGGGTCGATCACGAGGCCGCGCAGCTCGCCGGAGCCGGTGACCGTGGCCTTCACCAGGCCGCCGCCCGCCTGGCCTTCGACCTCGGTCCTCGCCAGTTCCTCCTGGGCCTGGGCGAGGTCCTGCTGCATCTTCTGGGCCTGCTGAAGCAGCTGCTGCATGTTGGGCTGGCCACCACCGGGGATCACGTTCAGCTCCTGTCGCCGCTGTCGCCGCGGGGTCACCGCGGGTTTTTGCCGTTCGGCACGAGCCTACGTGGTCCGCGCGGCCCCCGCTCCAGCACTCTTTCGAGTGACGCCGGAGGAGTCCTATACCTGATCAACGCCCTCTTCCGGATGGAAAAGCGACGTAACCCAGGTTTTCGCCACCCATTGGGCGGTAGGAAGGATTCCGGCGCATGGGGTCCTCGGGCCTTCGGGCTTCGAGGTCTTCACGAACGGTGAGCAGTAGGGAGTGCCGGGTGGGTCAGCCGGACATGCAGCCCGAGGGGCCGCCCCACGACGGGCGGGGCGGTGAGGGGGCGGCCGGGCCGCGGCCGGGCGACCTCACCGGGCGGGCGTTTCCACTCGGGGACTGGGCACTGCCCGCGGAACGGCTGGACGAGCTGTACCGGTGGGTGGAGCGGGGCGCGCTGGACACGGCGGCCTGGTATCTGGCGGACCGGGTGTGGAAGCGGCGCAGCGCCATGGCGCTGCGGGGCGGGGCGGCGGCGGGGGCGGTCGCCGGGGCGGCGCTGCCGCTGCTGGACATGTCCGGAATGGTGGGCGGGGCGGCCCCCTGGGGATATCTGGCGCTGCTGATCGGGGTGGCGTGCGTGGCGGCCGACCGGTATTTCGGGGTCACGTCCGGGTGGATGCGGGACATGGCCACGGCTCAGGCGGTGCAGCGGCGGCTTCAGGCGCTCCAGTTCGACTGGGCGTCGGAGAGCGTGCGGGAGGTACTGGGACCGGCCGACGGGACGGCGAGCGAGGCGGCCGAGCGGTGTCTGCTGGTGCTGCGGCGGTTCTCGGAGGACGTGACGGAGCTGGTGCGGGCGGAGACGGCCGACTGGATGGTGGATTTCCGGACCGGGGCCGCGCCGCTGGGGCTGCAGTCGGGGGCGGCCGGCGGGGCGGGGCGGGCCTCGGAGGCGGGCGGCGGGGGGCCGGGACGCTTCTCGATGACGCCCAATGGGGCTCGGCCGAACATGCCTCGGCAGCGGCCGCCCGAGCCGCGGTGAGGTGGGCTGCGCGGTGAGGTGGGGGCGGTGTTCGGCGTTTCCCGGTGCCCGGCGTGGGTGTGGGCCGGGCCCGGAGGCCAGCGGCCCTCTTGCAGGACCGCGAAAAAGATCACGTGGCCAGGGCTGCTACTGGCGTCGGTAGGTCAGCGTTTCGCCGTTGCTGGTGTTGGTGCGTGTCAGGGTGCCGTTCGGCAGGAGGGTGACCCGGGTGGGTTCGCCCGGGGTGCAGGAGGCGGAGGGGCCCACCGTCACCGTGGAGGGGCCGAGGTCCAGAGGGCCGTCGGGGCCCGGCGCGCTGGACAGGTCGGCCTCGAAGACGCAGTGGTAGGAGCCGTTGCCGGAGGGGCCGTCGGCGACGAGTGACAGGACCGTGTCGCCCACGTCGCCCTGCTGGATGGTCAGCCGCCGCGGGTGGACGCCGGACGCGTTGTCGATGGTCGTCGCCCAGGTGCCCAGGTACTCCGTCGGGATCGTGCCGTCCTGGGTCGGCGACGGGCTGGGCGTCGTCGGCTGGCCGGCCTCGGTCGTCGGCGCCGAGCCGTCCGTACCGGGGTCCGGGTCCTGGGGCGCGCCGGCCGTGGCGGTACTGGTGTTCGTCCGGTCGTCGCCGGCCCGGTTGCCACCGTCTTCGTCCCCGCTCATCAGGGCGTAGACCGAGCCTCCGGCGCCCAGCGCGACGACCAGGGCGACCACGATCAGCAGCGCGGTGGAGCGGCCACTGCGGGGCTGCTCGGGCGGCGGGCCGTACGGCTGGGGCCCATAGGGCGGAGGGCCGTAGGGCGGGGTCGAGCCGGGGCCGCCGTACGGCGGGTGATACCCGGGTGGCGCGGTCCAGGCCGGGGCCGGGCCGTAGCCGTGGGCGGGCTGCTGCGGCTGGGGATGGGGGTGCTCGGGGTGGCCGTGCGCGGGCGGGGGTGTCGGGGGGTGCCGGCCCGCGACGAGTGTGGGGAGGTGGTCCAGCGGCGCTCCGCCGCCACTGCCCGGATCGCGCGGGGGTGGCGGTCCTTCCGCCGGTTCCCGCTCCGCGGAGGGCGAGGCGGCCGGGGACGAGTTCGGGGCGTCCGGCTTCGGTTCGGCGGCTCCCGCCGCGCCCGGCGTCTGCGGTGTCTCCGGGTTCTCCGGGTTCTCCGGGTTCTCCGGGTTCTCCGGGTTCTCGGTGTCCAGCAGCCGTACCGCGTGCCGGCCCAGCTGGGCCACCAGCGCGCTGGGCAGCCAGGGGTCACGGGAGCGGCCTTCGGCGACCGTGTCCTGCGCGCCCGTGCGCTCGAGGACCTCGGCGAGGCCGGGGCGGGCGGCGGGGTCCTTCTTCAGGCAGTCGCGTACGAGGTCGGCGATGCCCTCGGGCACACCGTCCAGGTCCGGTTCCTCCTGCGCGATGCGGAACATCAGAGCGTGCACGCCGCTGTTGGCGGTGCCGAAGGGCAGCTCGCCGGTGGCGGCGTACGCGAGGATCGAACCGAGGCAGAAGACGTCGCACGCGGGCGTGATGCGGTCACCGCGCACCTGCTCGGGCGCCATGAACCCCGGCGAGCCGACGAGCGCGCCGGGGCGGGTGAGCCCGCCGTCGGTGACCGTCTCCAGGGCCCGCGCGATACCGAAGTCGATGACCCGGGGGCCGTCGATGGTGACGAGCACGTTGGACGGCTTGAGGTCGCGGTGCACGATCCCGGCGGCGTGGATGTCCTGGAGCGCGTGGGCGAGACCGGCACTCAGGGTCCGTACCGACCGCTCCGGCAGGGCGCCGTGGTCGTGCCCGACGACCTGCTGGAGACTGGGGCCCGCGACGTACCCGGTGGCGACCCACGGGACGGCGGCCTCGGTGTCGGCGTCCAGCACGGGCGCCGTCCAGTACCCGCCGACCCGCCGCGCCGACTGGACCTCCTGCCGGAACCGCGCCCGGAACTCCTCCTGCGCGGCCAGTTCCTCGCGCACCAGCTTGACGGCGACCGTGCGTCCGCGGTCCGAGCGGGCCAGATAGACCTGGCCCATACCGCCCGCACCGAGCCGCGCCAGCAGCCGGTAAACGCCGATCCGCCGCGGGTCCCCGCCCCCGAGCTTCTCCATGTCGCGCCGCCTTCCCCCGCACGTGAACCCACGTGAGCAACAGACCCAAGATAGTGCGGGGCGACCGTGCGACGAGCCGGTCCGGCTCTACGGTTCCGTAACAGGCGGGTCACCGAGAGCTTCCAGCGCCTTCGACAGGCGTTCGAGTGCCTCGACCGCCGCGGCGAGTTCCGCCTCGGACCCGTAGGCCTCGGCCAGCCGGTCGGCGAGGGCGGCGTGCCCGGGGCCGATGCGGGAGACGGCCGCGCGGCCCGCCCGGGTCGGCGCGAGGAGCTTGGCACGGCGGTGGGCCGGGTTGGGCCGGTACTCGGCGAGGCCGCGCTCCACCAGGAGGTCGGCGATGCGCTGCACGCTCTGCCGGGTGATGCCCATCGCCCGCGCGACACCGGAGACGGGCAGCGGCTCGCGCAGCACCGCGCCGAGCACCTGCCACCACGCCGCGGTGAGCCCGGCGGGGCGGGCCAGTTCCTCGGCCACCGCGAGGAACTGGCCGTTGAGCCTGAAGACGCCGAGGGCGCTGCGGCTGAGCAGGTCCTGACGCTCCCGGCTCACTCGGCACCCGCCTTCTCCAGCACGGCGTACGCCTGCGGGTCGGAGTCGTGGAACAGCCGGTACCAGGCGTCCAGCACCTCACCCTCGTACGCCCCGAGCAGGCCGAGGACCTCCCGGGCGAAGGCGACCGGCTCGGTGGGCCCGGCGGTGACCAGGCCGCCGTCGGTGACCGCGTCGGCCTCCACGTACCGCCCGCCGCCCGCGTAGCCGGTCGCCGCCAGGTAGAAGGAGACGGCGCTGGTGTGCGCGCGGTCGTCGAGCAGGCCCTCGCGGGCCAGCCCGGCGGTCGCACCACAGATGGCGGCGACGGGCACCCCCGCGTCCAGGAAGGCACGAGCGGTACGGGCGAAGGGGGCGAGGTCGTCGCCCGCGTCCCAGAGGTCGGCGCCCGGGAGGACCAGCAGGGAGCTGTCCTCGGGGCGCAGGCCGGCCAGGGCCAGGTCCGGCTGGACGCGCAGACCGCCGATGCTCGTGACGGAGTCGGTGGTGGGGCCGACGGTACGGACCGGGTATCCGGCGCGGGCCAGATGAGCCGTCGCGTGCCCGGTCTCCCAGTCGGCCAGGGTGTCGTACACAGCGAGGTGGACGGGCTTGCGGGTGCCGTTCATGAATCCTCCAGCGGGTGCGGTGAGCACGAGGCCGTATGACCGTACGACAGAAGGCTGTCATCTCGACAGCTTGCTGTCAATAATGTCCACACCGGCCTCCTCCCGCACGCCCCCGCCCCGTCGACAACCTGTCGCGGAAAGTCCCCTACCGCAGACAGGACGCCGATTCCGTTTCCGCATCGCGGACATCTACCCTCGGCCGCATGACCCCTCAGCCCCATCCCCAGGCCGGCGCCGCCGTGAAGGCCGCGGACCGTGCGCACGTCTTCCACTCCTGGTCCGCGCAGGAGCTCATCGACCCGCTCGCCGTCGCCGGCGCCGAGGGGTCGTACTTCTGGGACTACGAAGGCAAGCGCTACCTCGACTTCGCCAGCGGGCTCGTCTACACCAACATCGGCTACCAGCACCCGAAGGTCGTCGCCGCGATCCAGGAGCAGGCGGCGAAGATGACCACCTTCGCGCCCGCGTTCGCCATCGAGGCGCGCTCGGAGGCGGCCCGGCTGATCGCCGAGCGGACACCCGGCGACCTGGACAAGATCTTCTTCACCAACGCGGGCGCGGACGCCGTGGAGCACGCCGTGCGCATGGCCCGGCTGCACACCGGGCGGCCGAAGGTGCTGTCGGCGTACCGCTCGTACCACGGCGGCACCCAGCAGGCGATCAACCTCACCGGCGACCCGCGCCGCTGGGCCTCGGACAGCGGAACGGCCGGTGCCGTGCACTTCTGGGCGCCCTTCCTCTACCGCTCGCGCTTCTACGCCGAGACCGAGGAGCAGGAGTGCGCGCGGGCACTGGAACACCTGGAGACGACGATCGCCTTCGAGGGACCGGGGACGATCGCCGCGATCATCCTGGAGACGATCCCGGGCACGGCGGGGATCATGACCCCGCCGGCCGGTTACCTGGCCGGAGTCCGCGAGATCTGCGACAAGTACGGGATCGTCTTCGTGCTCGACGAGGTCATGGCCGGATTCGGCCGGACCGGCACGTGGTTCGCGGCGGACCTGTACGACGTCGTGCCCGACCTGATGACCTTCGCCAAGGGCGTGAACTCGGGCTACGTCCCGCTGGGCGGCGTCGCGATCTCCGCGCGGATCGCCGAGACGTTCGCCGAGCGGCCCTACCCCGGCGGGCTGACCTACTCCGGGCACCCGCTGGCCTGCGCCGCGGCCGTCGCCACGATCAACGTCATGACGGAGGAGGGCATCGTCGAGCACGCCGCCCGGCTCGGGACCGACGTCGTCGGACCGGCACTGCGGGAGCTGGCCGAGCGCCACCCGAGCGTGGGCGAGGTGCGCGGCACCGGCATGTTCTGGGCACTGGAGCTGGTGCGGAACCGGGAGACCCGGGAGCCGCTGGTCCCCTACAACGCCACCGGGCAGGACGCCACCGCGATGTCCGCGTTCGCCGCCTCCGCCAAGACCCACGGCGTATGGCCGTTCGTGAACATGAACCGGACCCACGTCGTGCCGCCGTGCAACATCTCCGAGGCCGAACTGAAGGAGGGCCTGGCGGTCCTGGACACGGCACTGTCCGTGGCGGACGAGTACACCGAGTAAGGGCCTGCCCGCTCGCGGGCAGGGTGAGGGACCCGAGCGCGTAAGGTGGCGTGCTCGTACACGGTAGACATGTGTACGAGCACGCCACAGACGTGTGGACGAGCACGCCACCCGGACGCCACGAGGAGACGCCCGACCATGCCCGGCCCCAGCGGCACCGGTGCCGTCACGCGCAGCACCCTGCGGCAGCAGATCGCCGACGCGCTCCGCGACGAGGTGCTGGCGGGTCGGCTCCAGCCGGGGCAGGAGTTCACGGTCAAGGAGATCGCCGAGCAGTACGGGGTCTCCGCGACGCCCGTACGGGAGGCACTGGTCGACCTGTCCGCGCAGGGGCTCCTCGACGCCGACCACCACCGCGGCTTCCGCGTGCACGAGTACTCGGTCGACGACTTCCGCGGCATGATCGAGGCCCGCGGCCTCGTCACCGACGGGATGTTCCTCGTCCTCATCGACGACCGCAGGGGCGGCCCGGACCCCGACGACCCGCGGATCGCCGCCGCCCTCGCGGGGGTCCGACGGCGCGGCGAGGAGGCACAGCGCGCCGCCGCGGCCGGCGACCTGACCGTCCTCATCGGCTACGACCTGCGGTTCTGGCGCGAGCTGGCCATCCTGTTCGGCAACCGCCACCTGTCCGACTTCCTGCACCGGCTGCGCGTGCAGAGCTGGGTGTGCACGGTGCAGCACCTGCGCCGGCTCAGCGATCTGCGCGGCGCGCTGTGGTCCGAGCACACCGAGCTGGTCGACGCCCTCGCCCGCCGCGACGCCCCGGCCGCGCGCTCGCTCGTCGACGCGTACAACGCCCACTCGCTCGCCCTCATCGAGCGGCTCGCCGGCGGATGACCGGTGTACGCCGGGCGGATGACCAACGCCCGGCGTGTCGTGGTCCGGCCCCAGATGGGTATGGGAACTGCACGCAACGCGCACCGACTACGTACCGGACGCACACCGACTACGCTTCCCTTCGCTGACCACTGTGCTGTGTGAGGAGCCCTCTTTTGGCCTGTGACCTGTGGCTGGTACCGCTCGTCGACGTCTTGTGCCACACGCCGGACAACCCGTTCGCCGAAGAACTCGCGCAATACGACAAGGTGCTGGCCGAGGCCGGGCTGCCACCGGTACCGGTGTACCAGTACATGCCGGGGCTCTCCGGCGAAGTCGCCCCGGTGGCCGGTTTCGACTACGACGCGCTGCATTTCCTGCGCCGGTCGTACCTGCTCCAGGTGTGCGGACTGCCGGTGACACCGGTCGACGAACTCGGGGGCGACTACGAGCAGTTGCTGGAGATGTTCGAGGCAACGGCCCAGCAGTCGCACCTGGTCTGGCACTACGACCACGCGGGCGCCTACGTCCCCGTCGACTTCCCGCACCCACTGTCCAACGACGAACTCCTCGCAGGCGGCGGCCCCTTGGGCTCCTCGCACACTCTGCTACGGGAGTTGGAGGCCGTCGCCCCGGCCCTCGGCATCGATCCGGCCAACCCCCCGGCACCACCGCGGCCGCCGCTCGCCCCGACGGAACTGGAGGAGCCGGCCGTTCCCGCACCGTACGACTCCAGTCCCTTCGCCCGGGAGCGCCATGTGTGGCTGGGCCTGCACACGGCGGCCACGCGGAGCCTGGCGCAGGGATCGATGATCGTCTTCAGCTGAGCCGGTGGCGGTGCCGGTCAACGAAGCCGGGAAAGACCCTTCCCCAAGTCCTCGGCGTTCATGATGGGGCAGACGTCGACCTCGGCGTTCATCTCGAGGAAGAACGGTTCACCGATCGGCGGCATGTCCGCGCTGTCCTGCATGTCGAAGACCAGCAGGGCCGTCCGTCGACCGCCGAGGGTGCCGAAATAGGCGGCCTCCGGCTTGATGTGGTCGAGCGCTTCCCTCATCACATCCGCCATCTTGCCGCTGCGGATGAGCTCGTTCGACTTCTCCGTGTCCAGCGTCGCCTTGAGCAGCACGCGCATCGCACTCACCTTCTCCGCTTCCTCTGCCGACGCGGCGTGTATGACCTCAGCTTATGCCCGTGATGTCCAGTTTGTTCAGGCGTTCCGGCTCCGCGATCACATCGATGCCGGTGATGAGACCGTCGTCCGCGAAGGTGAAGCGGAGTACCACGCGCAGCCGGCCGTTCTCGGCCATCGCCATGCCCGCCCGGCCGTCGACCAGGACGACACCGGCGGACCTGGCCCGGCCCATCGAGGCCATCGCTCCCCTGGCCACCCGCTCCACACCGCTGACCGCGAAGGGCTCGGGCGTCGGAACGACGGCCGCGTCGGCGCTCAGGACGACGTCCGGGTGGAGCAGGGAGACCAGCGCGTCGAAGTCGCCGCCGCGCGTGGCCGCCAGATACGCGTCGACCGCGCGGTGCCGGCGGGGCAGGTCGGCATCGGGCACGGGGACGCCCCGGACCCGGCGGCGGGCACGGCTGGCCAACTGGCGGGTGGCCGCGGGCGTCTTGTCGAGCATCGCGGCGATGTCGTCGAAGGGGACGTCGAACATGTCGTGCAGGACGAAGGAGAGCCGCTCGGCGGGGCCCAGGGTGTCCAGGACGATCAGCAACGCGATACCGACGGACTCGGCGAGCTGCGCCTCCTCCTCCGGGTCGACCACGGAGTGCCCGCCGGACAGCGGGGCCCCACCGACCGGCCCCCGGTCCGTCCCGTCGTCCAAGGGCTCCTCGCGGCGCGTGTCCCGGGAGCGGAGCAGGTTGAGGCAGACCCGGGCCACGACCGTGGTGAGCCAGCCGGAGGGGTTCTCCACGTCGGAGGTGTCCGCGCGGTCGGCACGCAGCCAGGCGTCCTGGAGGGCGTCGTCGGCCTCGCCGAGGGAGCCGAGGATCCGGTACGCGACCGCCCGCAGCCGGGGCCGGTCCTGCTCGAACCGCCGAGCCATCGCGTCGGAGCGGCTGTCGGGGCGGCTGTCGGATCGTCCGGGCACCGTACTGCTTCCTTTCGCGGTCCTTGGTCCCAGGGGCCGGGAGCCGCCCGAGGTCACCCAAGTGAACCACTCCCGGCGGCCGCGAGCCCCTGCGAGCGCTCACCGGATCAAGCGGATCTCCGGCGGCCACAGCACCCCGTCCGCCAGCAGCGGGGACGGCCCCAGATGTACGGGGCACACCCGCAGCGGCGCCCGCGGATGCCGGGCGACCTCGAAGCGGGCGGGGTCACCGCAGGCCCCGGCGTCCGTCTCGCCGCCGTACGGGCCCTGGCAGAACGCGGCACGGCCACGCTCGGACGCGCCCCCGCTCTCACGGTCGGTCATGCCCCGATCCGACCCCAGGCCTCACGCCGGCGCCCGGCGGAGGGGGCCGAACGGCTACAGGACGGTGGCGTCCTCCAGGCCGACGCACTTCCGCTCCTGCGGAATCCACTTCACGGCGGGGTCCAGCGTGGCGAGGATGCCGCCCACTTCCTCGCGCGGACCGGAGTACGTGAACTCCACGGCCGGCGAGCGACCGTACGTCCGCAGGACACTCACGCCGTCGCGCTCCAGCCGCTCCTCGTCCAGGACCCAGTCGACGCCGTCGGCCGTGACACAGAGGTTGATGTTCGGCGGCAGCTCTTCGGCGCCGCAGCGGAACACCGCCTTCCGGCCACCCCAGGAAGCGACGCCGTCGCCGAGGGCCCAGTCGCGCGACGCACCGGGTATGTCGTCCGGGAGGCGGGAGACGACCTTGTCGCACTTGGCGTCGTCCGCGTGCGGGGCGGCGGAGACGCGGTGGCTGTCGACGTAGAGAAGGCCTCCCGTCACGGCGACGACCGCCACGGTCAGCCAGATCCACATCCGGGTGGTGGGCTTCCGCATGTTCCGATCCGATCCGCTCCGCGCTGTCCGTCCGCTGCCGCTGCCGCTGCCGGCACCAGCCAGCGTATCCGTCCACGGAAAACCGGCGGCCGGGACCCCGCGCGGGGTCCCGGCCGCCGGTGTCGGCCCGGGGTTGCCCAGCCCGGGGGTCCACAGCCCGGGGCTTCGCAGCTCG
>NZ_JARVKY010000017.1 GCF_029813785.1 Streptomyces sp. DH41 | reverse complement strand
CCCGCACCCCGGCACCCCCGCACCCCGGCACCCCGGCACCCCGGCACCCCGGCACCCACCACGCGGTACCGCCGCGACGCGGACGCCCCGGACCCGGCCCCGCTCCATGATCTGGCCCCCGAAGGCCCGAACGCCCCGACGTCCACCGCGCGAGCGGCGCGGGACCGCCACCACACGCGGGTGTGGTCCCGGCCTCCCCGGTGCACTCTGACTGCATGCTGCTTACCCGGTTGGCCCAGGTGTCCCGGGAGATCGCCGCCACGTCGGCGCGGTCCCGGAAGACCGCCCTGCTCGCGGAGCTGTTCCGGGAGGCGGAGGCGGCGGACGTGCCGGTCGTCATCCCGTACCTGGCGGGCCGGCTCCCGCAGGGCCGGATCGGCGTCGGCTGGAAGGTGCTGAGCCGCCCGGTCCCACCGGCCGCCGGACCGACCCTGACCGTGCGCGAGGTGGACGCCCGGCTCACGCGGCTCGGCGCGGTGTCCGGCGCCGGTTCGCAGGCCGAGCGGACACGGCTGGTCGGCGAGCTGATGGGCGCGGCCACCGAGGACGAGCAGCGCTTCCTGATCGGGCTGCTCACCGGGGAGGTCCGGCAGGGCGCCCTGGACGCGGCCGCCGTGGAGGGCCTGGCCGCGGCGACCGACGCGCCCCCGGCGGACGTACGGCGGGCGGTGATGCTCGCGGGCTCGCTGCAGACGGTGGCCGAGGCCCTGCTGGCCGACGGGCCCGGCGCCCTGGACCGGTTCCGGCTCACCGTGGGCCGCCCGGTCCTGCCGATGCTGGCGCACAGCGCCTCCTCGGTCGCCGAGGCGGTCGGCAAGCTGGGCGCCTCGGCCGTCGAGGAGAAGCTCGACGGCATCCGCGTCCAGGTGCACCGCGACCGAGGCACCGTACGGCTCTACACCCGCACCCTGGACGACATCACCGACCGGCTCCCCGAGGTCACCGCGGCGGCACTCGAACTGCCCGGTGAGCGGTTCGTCCTGGACGGCGAGGTGATCTCGTTCGACGAGAGCGGACGGCCCCGCTCCTTCCAGGAGACCGCCGGGCGGGTCGGCTCCCGCACGGACGTGGCCACCGCCGCGCGGACGGTCCCCGTCTCCGTCGTGTTCTTCGACGCGCTGTCCGTCGACGGCCGCGACCTGCTCGACCTGCCCCTGACCGAGCGGCACGCGGAGCTGGCCCGGCTGGTCCCCGAGCCGACCCGGGTGCGGCGCAGGCTGGTGCGCGGAGCCGAGGAGACGGAGGCCGCCGAGGGGTTCCTCGCCGAGACGCTGGGGCGCGGGCACGAGGGTGTCGTGGTCAAGGGGCTCGACGCCGCCTACAGCGCGGGCCGGCGCGGCGCCTCCTGGCTGAAGGTCAAGCCCGTCCACACCCTCGACCTGGTCGTCCTGGCCGCCGAGTGGGGCCACGGCCGCCGCACCGGCAAGCTGTCCAACCTCCACCTCGGCGCCCGCACCGCCGACGGCTCCTTCGCCATGCTGGGCAAGACCTTCAAGGGCATGACCGACGCACTGCTGGCCTGGCAGACCGAGCGCCTGGGGCGGCTGGCCGTCGAGGAGCACGGCTGGGGGGTGACCGTACGCCCCGAACTCGTCGTCGAGATCGCCTACGACGGCCTCCAGCGTTCCACCCGCTACCCGGCCGGCGTCACCCTCCGTTTCGCCCGCGTGGTCCGCTACCGGGAGGACAAGCGCCCCGAGGACGCCGACACGGTGGACACCCTGCTCGCCGCCCACCCGGAGGTGGCCCGGTGAGGCGCAGCGCGGGTCTGCTGCTGTACCGGCGCGGTCCCGGCCAGGATCTCCAGGTGCTCCTCGGGCACATGGGCGGCCCCTACTACGCCGGCCGGGACGCCGGGGCGTGGACCGTCCCGAAAGGGGAGTACGACCCCGCCGAACCGGCCTGGGAGGCGGCCCGGCGCGAGTTCGAGGAGGAGCTGGGACTGCCGCCGCCCGAGGGCGTGGCCGTACCGCTCGGGGAGGTCCGACAGGCGGGCGGGAAGATGGTCACGGTCTGGGCTGTCGAGGCCGGCCTCGACCCGGCCGCCGTCGTCCCCGGCACGTTCCGCATGGAGTGGCCGCCGAGGTCGGGGCGGACCGAGGAGTTCCCCGAGCTGGACCGGGTGGCGTGGTTCCCGGTGGACCGGGCGCGCGAGGTGATCGTGAAGGCGCAGGCCGCGTTTCTCGACCGGCTGGCTGAGCACTCGCACTGACGAGAGTCGACCGGCGGCGACGGGACCCGTATGCGTTGCGGCACCCCGCGCCACAGGCCAAGGTCGAAGCACGAACGCGCACCCAGGAGGTCGGCCATGCCCATCGCGACGGTGAATCCGGCGAACGGCGAGACGCTCAGGACGTACGAGGCCATGGGCGAGGAGGAGATCGAGCGCCGGCTCCAGCTCGCGGAGGCCACCTTCCGCACGTACCGGACGACGGGGTTCTATGAGCGGGCCGGGCTCATGCGCCGGGCCGCCGATCTTCTGGAGGCGGACCAGAAGGAGATCGGGAAGGTCATCACCACGGAGATGGGCAAGCCGGTCAAGCAGGCCCGCGCGGAGGCCGTCAAGTGCGCCAGGGCGATGCGCTGGTACGCCGACCACGCGGCGGAGCTGCTGGCCGACGAGGAGCCCGCCGAGGCGGACGTGAAGGACTCCGGCGCCTTGCGGGCGCTGGTCCGCTACCGGCCGCTCGGGCCGGTGCTCGCCGTGATGCCGTGGAACTTCCCGCTCTGGCAGGTGATCCGCTTCGCGGCTCCCGCGCTGATGGCGGGCAACGTCGGGTTGCTCAAGCACGCCTCGAACGTGCCGCAGACCGCCCTGTACCTGGAGGACCTGTTCCATCGGGCGGGCTTCACCGAGGGGTGCTTCCAGACCCTGCTCATCGGCTCCGCCGCGGTCGACGACATCCTGCGCGACGAGCGCGTGCGGGCCGCGACGCTCACCGGCAGCGAGCCCGCCGGCCGCGCGGTCGCCTCCACCGCCGGGGAGATGATCAAGAAGACGGTGCTGGAGCTGGGCGGCAGCGACCCGTTCGTCGTCATGCCGTCCGCCGACGTCGACCGGGCCGCCCAGGTGGCGGTGACCGCGCGCACACAGAACGCCGGACAGTCCTGCATCGCCGCCAAGCGGTTCATCGTGCACACGGACGTGTACGACGCCTTCGTCGCACGCTTCACCGAGGGCATGAAGGCGCTGACGGTCGGCGACCCGATGGACGAGGCGACCGAGGTCGGCCCGCTCTCCAGCGAGCAGGGCGTCAACGACCTCGTGGAGCTGGTCGACGACGCGGTGCGCGGCGGGGCGAGCGTGCTGTGCGGAGGCGAACGCCCGGACGGGCCCGGCTGGTACTACCCGCCGACCGTGCTGGCCGACGTGACCCGCGAGATGCGCGTCCACCGCGAGGAGGCCTTCGGCCCGGTCGCCACGCTGTACCGGGCGGCCGACCTGGACGAGGCGGTGTTGATCGCCAACGACACCGACTTCGGGCTCAGTTCCAACGTGTGGACCCGCGACGACACCGACGTGGACCGCTTCGTACGGGACCTGGAGGCCGGCGGCGTGTACGTCAACGGGATGACGGCGTCCCATCCGGCGTTCCCGTTCGGCGGGGTCAAGCGGTCGGGCTACGGGCGTGAGCTGTCCGGGCACGGAATCCGGGAGTTCTGCAACATCACCACCGTATGGCACGGAGCGTGAGCCTTCCGCGACTACGATCCCCTTTGTGAACCGCGAAGTGACCCTGCCTCTGATCGTCGACGACCACGGCACTTTGCAGGTCGCCGCGTCCGACGTGAGCAAACTCCTGCGTACGGTGGGCGGGCGATGGCTGCGGCTGGTGGAGGCCGGCGAGGAGAGCCTGGACGAGGACACGGTCGCCGCCCTCACGATCGAGCTCGCCAAGCTGGCCGACCGTATCGACGTGGCGTGCATCGCCCACAGCAGCGGCCAGTCCTCCTGACGACGCTCCTCCCTGACGACGCTCCTCCCTGACGGACGCTCGTCCCCCGCCCGCACCGTCCGGTCCCCGAGACGGAGTAGCCCGGCGAGAGATCGCCGCCCCCGTGAGTGATCGTGGGTGAGCACCCGAAAAGGTGCACCACTTTCCGGCCGGGGGGCGAGAGCCTTCCGCGAGGCGAAAGCAGGCACGGTTCATGGCGACTTTGTGCAGACCCTCGGTGTCCGTTCCAGAGCACGTGATCACGATGGAGGAGACGCTGGAGCTGGCGCGCCAGCGCCACACCGACCATCCCCAACTGCCGCTCGCCCTCCGGCTGATAGAGAACACCGGGGTACGCACCCGGCACATCGTGCAGCCCATCGAGGAGACCCTGAAGCACCCCGGCTTCGAGGACCGCAACCGGATCTACGAGCGGGAGGCGAAGTCCCGTGTCCCGGCGGTGGTCCAGCGGGCCCTGGACGACGCGGAACTGCTCACCACCGACATCGACGTGATCATCTACGTCTCGTGCACGGGCTTCATGATGCCCTCGCTCACGGCGTGGCTGATCAACGAGATGGGCTTCGACAGCACCACGCGGCAGATACCCATCGCCCAGCTGGGATGCGCGGCCGGCGGTGCGGCGATCAACCGGGCCCACGATTTCTGCACCGCTTATCCCGAGGCGAACGCGCTCATCGTGGCCTGCGAGTTCTGCTCGCTGTGCTACCAGCCCACCGACATCGGTGTGGGCTCCCTGCTCTCCAACGGCCTCTTCGGCGACGGCATCGCCGCCGCGGTGGTCCGCGGTCAGGGCGGCACCGGGGTCCGGCTGGAGCGCAACGGCTCCTACCTGATCCCGAAGACCGAAGAGTGGATCATGTACGACGTGAAGGCGACCGGTTTCCACTTCCTGCTGGACAAGCGGGTGCCGGCCACCATGGAGCCGCTCGCGCCGGCCCTGCGGGATCTTGCGGAGACCCACGGCTGGGACGCCTCCGACCTGGACTTCTACATCGTCCACGCCGGCGGGCCCCGGATCCTGGACGACCTCAGCACGTTTCTGCACGTCGACCGGCACGCGTTCCGGTTCAGCCGGGCCACGCTCACCGAGTACGGCAACATCGCCAGCGCCGTCGTCCTGGACGCGCTGCGCAGGCTCTTCGACGAAGGCGGTGCCCCGGACCGGGCACGCGGGCTGCTGGCCGGTTTCGGTCCCGGCATCACCGCGGAGATGTCCCTGGGCCGCTGGCAGACCGCGGACGAGACGCGAGGCGTGAGGCAAGCGTGAGCGAAGAGACGATCGACCGGGCCGAAACCGCCCCGCCCGTCCGGGACTGGCCGGCCTTCGACCTGCCCGGCACCGACTTCGACCCCGTCCTGACCGAGCTGATGCGCGACGGTCCCCTCACCCGTATCTCACTGCCCCACGGCGAGGGCTGGGCCTGGCTGGTGACCCGCCACGACGACGTCCGCATGGTCACCAACGACTCCCGGTTCGGCCGCGAGGCCGTCATGGACCGGCAGGTCACCCGGCTCGCCCCGCACTTCATCCCGGCACGTGGCGCGGTCGGCTTCCTCGACCCTCCCGACCACACCCGGCTGCGCCGTTCGGTGGCCGCCGCGTTCACGGCCCGGGGCGTGGAGCGCGTGCGCGAACAGTCCCGGGTCATGCTCGACGGACTCGTCGACGCCCTGCTGAGGGCCGGCCCGCCGGCCGACCTCACCGAGGCCGTGCTGAGCCCCTTCCCCATCGCGGTGATCTGCGAGCTGATGGGCGTCCCGGCCACCGACCGGCACAGCATGCACACCTGGACCCAGCTGATCCTGTCCTCCTCGCACGGCGCGGAGGTCAGCGAGAAGGCCAAGCAGGAGATGAGCGCCTACTTCGCCGATCTCGTCGGGCTCCGGTCCGACAGCACCGGCGAGGACGTCACCTCGCTCCTCGGCGCGGCCGTGGGCCGGGGGGAGATCACTCTGGAGGAGGCGGTGGGGCTCGCCGTCCTGCTGCAGATCGGCGGCGAGGCGGTCACCAACAACAGCGGGCAGATGTTCTACCTGCTGCTGACCCGCCCCGAACTCGCCGAACGCCTTCGTTCCGAACCCGGGGCCCGTCCCCGGGCCATCGACGAGCTGCTGCGCTGGATTCCCCATCGCAACGCCGTCGGGCTGTCCCGGATCGCCCTGGAGGACGTGGAGATCCAAGGGGTGCGGATCCGGGCGGGTGACGCGGTCTACGTGTCGTACCTGGCCGCGAACCGGGACCCGGAGGTCTTCCCCGACCCGGACACGATCGACTTCGCCCGCAGCCCCAACCCGCACGTGTCCTTCGGCTTCGGCCCGCACTACTGCCCCGGCAGCATGCTGGCCCGGCTGGAGTCGGAGCTGCTCGTCGACGCGGTCCTGGACCGGGTGCCCGGCCTGAGGCTCGCGGTGCCGCCCGAGGACGTGCCCTTCAGGAAGGGGGCGCTGATCCGCGGTCCCGAGGCCCTGCCGGTGACCTGGTGAGCGGCCTCGCGGCGAAGTCGCAGGGGTTGCTGGTGCCGCCGGGGCACGGCAGGGTCGTGCAGGCACCCGCCCAGCACGTGACCTTCAAGGTGACCGGTTCGCATTCGCGCATGGCCTCCACCTTCGAGGTCGTCGTGCCGCCGGGCTTCGACGTCGGCGCCCATGTGCACACCCGCAGCGAGGAGCTGTTCTACGTGCTCGAGGGCGAACTGGACGTCCTCGCCTTCGAGCCGCGCGTGCGTACGCCCGACAACTGGCAGAAGTGGGAGTCGAGTACCGGCAACCGGGTGGTCCGCGCCACCCCGGGCACGGTCATCGTCGTGCCGCCCGGCTGCCCGCACGCCTTCGCGAACCCGACGGGCGAGCCGGCCAAGATGTTCTTCCAGGCCGGCCCGCCCCCGGACCACGAACGCTACTTCGAGGAACTGCTGGAGATCCTGGCGGACGGGGGTCCGCCGGACCACGAGGCCATCGAGGCGCTGAGGGCCAAGTACGACATCGAGCAGCTGACGCCGCTCAGGCATCGTTAACGGATCGGCATCCCCGCCAGCGTCCGGGCGATCACCAGCCGCTGGATCTCACTCGTGCCCTCGAAGATCGTGTATATCGCGGAGTCGCGGTGCATCCGCTCCACCGGGTACTCCCGCGTGTACCCGTTGCCGCCCAGGATCTGGATCGCCTGGGCGGTCACCTTCTTCGCCGTCTCACTCGCGAACAGCTTCGACATCGAGCCCTCGGCCGCCGTGAACGGCTTGCCGTTGACCGCCATCCACGAGGCCCGCCAGACCAGCAGCCGCGCCGCGTCGATCGAGGTGCGCATGTCCGCGAGCTGGAAGGCGACGCCCTGGTTGTCGATGATCGGGCGGCCGAACTGCTCCCGCGTCTGCGCGTACTCCAGCGCGACCTCGTACGCGGCACGCGCGGTGCCGACCGCCATGGCGCCGACCGCCGGGCGGGACGCCTCGAACGTGGCCATCGCCGCGTTCTTGACCCTCCCCCACTCTCGGCTTCGCTCGAGCGGGGGGACCCCCATGCCGCCCTTCTTGGCCTTCTCGCGGGCGCGGGCCAGGCGCGCGTCCAGCTTCTCCTTGCCGCCGAGCAGGCAGGAGCCGGGGAGGCGCACGTTGTCGAGGATCACCTCGGCGGTGTGCGAGGCGCGGATGCCGTGCTTCTTGAACTTCTGGCCCTGGGACAGCCCGGGGGTGCCCGGCGGGACGATGAAGGAGGCATGGCCCTTGGAGCCCAGCTCCGCGTCGACGACCGCGACCACGACGTGGACGTTCGCGATGCCGCCGTTGGTCGCCCAGGTCTTGGTGCCGTTGAGCACCCACTCGTCCTTGGCCTCGTCGTACACGGCACGTGTGCGCATGGACGCCACGTCGGAGCCGGCGTCGGGCTCGGAGGAGCAGAACGCGGCGAGCTTCACGTCGTCGGCGTCGCCGTACATCTGGGGGATCCAGGTGCCGATCTGCTCCTCGGTGCCGTTGGCGAGGACGCCGACGGCGGCGAGGCCGGTGCCGACGATGGACAGCGCGATGCCGGCGTCACCCCAGAACAGTTCCTCCATCGCCATGGGGATACCGAGGCCGGTGGGGTCGAAGTACTGCTGGGCGTAGAAGTCGAGGGAGTAGATGCCGACCTTGGCGGCCTCCTGGATGACTGGCCAGGGAGTCTCCTCACGCTCGTCCCATTCGGCGGCCGCGGGGCGGATGACGTCGGCCGCGAAGCCGTGCAGCCAGTCCCGGACCTCCTTCTGTTCGTCGCTCAGCTCCATGGTGAACTCGGCCATGTCCCCTCCAGTGACGCACGTGCATGTTACTTGCGGTAACCCGAGTCTGTTACCGGCGGGTAGGAAAAGTCAACTCCCGAGGCCCCGTCGCCCTCCCGTTCGATGCCGGGTGTCCGCCAGGTGTTACTTTGCGCAGGCGTCACCGAAACAGCACGGGTGGGGAGAGCACATGGACACCACGCAGCGGACCGATCAACAGCGGTCCGCCGACCGCCGCCGGCGTGAGCTGCTGGAGGCCGCCGACCGGGTGGTGCTGCGCGACGGCCCCCAGGCCTCGATGAACGCCATCGCCGCCGAGGCAGGCATCACCAAGCCGATCCTCTACCGCCACTTCGGCGACAAGAGCGGACTCTACGCCGCCCTCGCCCGGCGGCACACGGACGCGCTCCTGTCCTCGCTGCGGGCCGCCCTCGACGCTCCGGCGGAACGGCGGGACCGCGTCGAGGCCACCTTGGACACCTATCTGGCGGCCATAGAGGCCCGCCCGCAGGTGTACCGCTTCCTGATGCATCCGGCGGAGGGCGCCGCCCCGACGGGCGACCAGACCGAGCAGGGCTTCGACATCGGCAAGCACTCGGCGCCGCTGCTGCGCCGCATGGGCGAGGAACTGGCCCAGGTCATAGAGGAACGCCTCGATGTCGGACCGGGCACCCAGCAGCTGGCCCGGGTGTGGGGGCACGGAATCGTCGGCATGATGCACGCCGCCGGGGACTGGTGGCTGGGCGAACGCCCTTGCTCCCGCACGGAGTTGGTGCGCACCCTGGCCGACCTGCTGTGGGGCCGCCTCGCCGCGGCCGGCGACAAGGCGGGCGGCCCGGGCTTCTGACGGTCGCGGGCCCGGCTTCTGACGGTCGCGGGCCGGGCCCGGCCGCACGCCGGTGCCGTGCCGGACCAATGCCGGGCCCGGCCGCACGCCGGTGCCAGTGCCGCGCCGTTGCCGGGCCAGTGCCGCTGCCGCTGCCGCCTCCCCGACGGTGCCTCAGGCCACGCGCCGGGCGCGGGACGCATCCGTGGCCGCCGGCAGCCGGGCGACGCGCTCAGCGGTGCCAGGACGCCCGCGCCACCTGCCGCATCAGCTTCCGGTGGCGCCGGCCCGTCAGGCGATCGGCGTACACCCGGCCCTCCAGATGATCGCACTCGTGCTGGAGGCACCGGGCGAAGAACCCCGTCCCGCGCACGGTGACCGGCTCCCCGGCCATCGTGAGACCCGTCACGACCGCCTCGTCGTGACGCTCCGTCCCGGCCTCCAGGCCCGGCAGCGACAGACAGCCCTCCGGCCCGCGCACCACCACCCCGCCGGTCTCGACCAGCCGCGGGTTCACCACGTGGCCGAGATGGCGCTCGTCCTCGTCGTCCGGGCAGTCGTACACGAAGACGCGTACCGGCTCGCCGATCTGGTTCGCGGCCAGGCCCACGCCGCGCGCGGCGTACATGGTCGCGAACAAGTCCTCCACCAGGGCCGCGAGTTCCGGACCGAAGTCCGTCACCTCCTCGCAGGGCGCGTGCAGGACGGGGTCGCCGAGGAGGCCGAGGGGGCGGGTGCGCCCGTGGGCGCCCGGGATGGAGCCGTGTCGCATGGCGGCAAGAGTAAGGTCCCTGTGTCCCGCGGCGGCTCGCGCCCACCGCCAAAACCCCGTGACCGGTGCCGCGATTCGGGAGTGCGAACGGATCTCGATAGGCTGAGGTCCACACCACGTGGCCGTCAGGCTTCAGGCGCGGCGCGTACGCAAGGAGGATCGAGAACTGATGGCAGGCAACTCGGACCCGCTTTCGCCCCGGGCCAAGATCGCCGTGACCGCGGGCAAGGCGGTCGCGGCGGCATCTCGTGCCGCGGGGCGCGGCAGTGGTTCGGTGATCGGCGGCAAGGTCGCGCTGAGACTCGATCCCGACCTCCTCGCACGGCTCGCCCAGCACCTGGACGTGACCCTCGTCTCGGCGACCAACGGCAAGACCACCACCACCCGGCTCATCGCCGAGGCGCTCAAGGCGGCCGGTCCGGTCGTCTCCAACGCGCTCGGGGCCAACATGCCGGCCGGCATCACCTCGGCGCTCGCGGGCGGCTCGGAGGCCCGGTTCGGCGTCATCGAGGTCGACGAGAAGTACCTCGTCGGCGTCGCCCAGGCCACCGAGCCGAAGTGCATCGCCCTGCTCAACCTCTCCCGCGACCAGCTGGACCGCGCCGCGGAGACCCGGATGCTCGCCGAGAACTGGCGCGAGGGCCTGGCCGGTTCCAAGGCCGTGGTCGTCGCCAACGCCGACGACCCGCTGGTGGTGTGGGCGGCGTCCTCCTCCCCCAACGTGATCTGGGTCGCGGCCGGGCAGATGTGGAAGGACGACGCCTGGTCCTGCCCGTCCTGCGGCGGTGTGATGCAGCGCCCCGGTGACGACTGGTTCTGCGGCGAGTGCGGCTTCCGCCGGCCCACGCCGAGCTGGGCCCTGTCCGGCGACCACGTACTCGACCCGCACGGCTCCGCCTGGCCGATCCACCTCCAGCTGCCGGGCCGCGCCAACAAGGCCAACGCCGCCTCGTCGGCGGCCGTCGCCGCCGTGTTCGGGGTGCCGCCGCAGGTCGCCCTGGAGCGCATGTACCAGGTGCAGGCGGTCGCCGGACGCTACGACGTCGTGCAGTACCAGGGCCGTGACCTGCGCCTGCTGCTCGCCAAGAACCCGGCGGGCTGGCTGGAGACCTTCTCCCTGATCGACCCGCCGCCGACCCCGGTGATCCTCTCGGTGAACGCGCGCGGCGCCGACGGCACCGACACCTCCTGGCTGTGGGACGTGGACTACACCCGGCTGACCGGCCATCCGATCTGCCTGGTCGGTGACCGGAAGCTGGACCTCGCGGTGCGCCTGGAGGTCGCGAACCAGCAGTTCCAGGTCTGCGAGGACATCGACCAGGCGGTGCAGCTGTGCCCGCCCGGCCGCATCGAGGTCATCGCGAACTACACCGCCTTCCAGGACCTGCGCCGCCGCGTCGGCAACTGACCGCGAGACTTCAGGGGACTTTCGTGAGCGACAACCAACTGCGGATCGTCTGGATCTACCCGGACCTCCTCAGCACGTACGGCGACCAGGGCAACGCCCTCGTCGTGGAGCGCCGGGCACGCCAGCGCGGCCTCGACGTGGCCCGGCTCGACGTGCGCAGCGACCAGCCGATCCCGACCTCCGGCGACATCTACCTGATCGGCGGCGGTGAGGACCGCCCGCAGCGGCTGGCAGCCGAGCGGCTGCGCCGGGACGGCGGCCTGTACCGGGCGGTGGAGAACGGCGCGATCGTCTTCTCCGTCTGCGCCGGCTACCAGATCCTGGGCCAGGAGTTCATCAACGACCTGGGCCAGCGCGAGCCGGGCCTCGGCCTGCTCGACGTGGTCTCCACCCGCGGCGAGGGCGCCCGGTGCGTCGGCGACGTCCTCGGCGACATCGACCCGCGCCTGGGCCTGCCGCCGCTGACCGGCTTCGAGAACCACCAGGGCATCACGCACATCGGCCCCGGCGCCCGCCCGCTCGCCCAGGTCCGTTTCGGCAACGGCAACGGCAACGGCACGGGCGACGGTACGGAGGGCGCGTACAACGACACGGTCTTCGGCACCTACATGCACGGCCCGGTGCTGGCGCGCAACCCGCAGATCGCGGACCTGCTGCTGAAGCTGGCCCTCGACGTGAACGCGCTGCCGCCGACCGACGACCGCTGGTACGAGGCGCTGCGCAACGAGCGCATCGCCGCCGCGCAGCAGCCGGCGTAGACCGGCGGCGCGGCAGCCTGCCGGGCCTGGGGGGCGAGCCCGTCCGGGCCTCCGCGGGCGGGCCCGTCTGATGACTCATCCGCACAGGTGAGCGGGCACGTCCAGTAGGCGGACGCGTGGTTCGGTCCCGCCCCCCGATGCCGCTAGGGTGGCGGGAATCGAGCCGGACAGCGCGGTCCGGCCCCCGTGCCACTTGAGAAGGTATTCCGGGCTATGCGCATTGGTGTCCTCACGTCCGGCGGTGACTGCCCCGGCCTGAACGCCGTCATACGGTCCGTCGTGCACCGCGCCGTCGTCGACCACGGCGACGAGGTCATCGGCTTCCGGGACGGCTGGAAGGGCCTCCTGGAGTGCGACTACCTCAAGCTCGACCTCGACGCGGTCGGTGGCATCCTGGCCCGCGGCGGCACCATTCTCGGCTCCTCCCGGGTCCGTCCCGAGCATCTGCGGGACGGCGTGGAGCGTGCCCGGGGGCACGTCGAGGAACTCGGTCTGGACGCGATCATCCCGATCGGCGGTGAGGGCACGCTGAAGGCGGCCCGGCTGCTGTCCGACAACGGCCTGCCGATCGTGGGCGTACCGAAGACCATCGACAACGACATCGCCGTCACGGACGTCACCTTCGGCTTCGACACGGCCGTCACCGTGGCCACCGAGGCCCTGGACCGGCTGAAGACCACCGCCGAGTCCCACCAGCGGGTGCTGATCGTCGAGGTCATGGGCCGTCACACCGGCTGGATCGCGCTGCACTCGGGCATGGCGGCCGGCGCGCACGCCGTCGTCGTCCCGGAGCGGCCCTTCGACATCGACGAGCTGACCGCCAAGGTCGGCGAGCGCTTCTCGGCGGGCAAGCGGTTCGCCATCGTGGTGGCCGCGGAGGGCGCCAAGCCGAAGGCCGGCGGCATGGACTTCGACGAGGGCGGCAAGGACGTCTACGGCCACGAGCGCTTCGCCGGGATCGCCCGCCAGCTCTCGATCGAGCTGGAGGAGCGCCTCGGCAAGGAGGCCCGGCCGGTGATACTCGGACACGTCCAGCGCGGCGGCACGCCGACGGCGTACGACCGGGTGCTGGCCACCCGGTTCGGCTGGCACGCGGTGGAAGCCGTGCACCGCGGGGAGTTCGGGATGATGACGGCCCTGCGCGGGACGGACATCGCGATGGTGTCTCTGGCGGAGGCCGTGGAGACGCTGAAGACGGTGCCGGACGAGCGGTACGCGGAAGCGGAGTGCGTTCTCTGAGGCGAGCCCGACGACAAGCCGCCCCCGGTCACGAGTGTGGCCGGGGGCGGTTCTAGTCTTGCTTCGGACAGACAGCGCTCAACCGCGCTCAACCCCCACGAAACAGGAGCCGGCGGATGGATCACAGCGGGCACGGCATGACGATGGATCTGCCGCCGTTCACGCTGGGGCGAGGTCTCGCGTGGTCGGCCGACCCCTTCTTCCTGATCGCCTGCCTCCTGGGACTGGCGCTCTACGGATGGGGCGTCGTGCGTCTGACCCGGCGCGGTGACAGGTGGCCGGTGGGCCGGACCGTGTCCTTCGTCGTCGGGGTGCTGAGCGTCGCGCTGATGATGTGCACCAAGCTCAACGACTACGGCATGGTCATGTTCAGCGTGCACATGGTGCAGCACATGATGATCAGCATGGTGTCGCCGATCCTGCTGCTGCTCGGCGCCCCGATCACCCTCGCCCTGCGCGCGCTGCCGCCCGCGGGCCGTGGCCGCAAGGGCGTCCGCGAACTGCTGCTGATGCTGCTGCACAGCCGCTACATGCGGATCATCACGCACCCCGCGTTCACCATCCCGCTGTTCATCGCGAGCCTGTACGCGCTGTACTTCACCCCCCTCTTCGACTTCCTCATGGGCTCCCAGGTCGGGCACATCGCGATGATGGTGCACTTCCTCGCCGTCGGCGTGGTGTTCTTCTGGCCGATCATGGGCGTGGACCCGGGCCCCCACCGGCCGGGCTACCTGATGCGGATGCTGGAACTGTTCGCGGGCATGCCGTTCCACGCCTTCTTCGGCATCGCGCTGATGATGGCGTCCTCGCCCATGGTCGAGACGTTCAAGAACCCGCCCGCGTCGCTCGGCATCGACGCGCTCTCCGACCAGAACGCGGCCGGCGGCATCGCCTGGGCCTTCAGCGAGGTCCCGTCCGTGCTGGTGCTGCTCGCGCTGCTGTTCCAGTGGTACGCCTCCGAGGAGCGGCAGGCCCGGCGCAGCGACCGGGCGGCCGAGCGCGACGGCGACAAGGAACTTGAGGCATACAACGCCTATCTGGCCTCACTGAGCACACGCGGCGGCTGAACGGCGGCTCCGTTCAGTAGCATGTGGCGCGTCGGGGGAACCGCCCGGGGGGAGCGGTATGGCACGTCACGCGTTCTCAGGATCAGAGGGGCCACAAGCGCGGGGGCCGGGATCACGGCGGCCGGAAGTCGGCCTGCTCGTCGCCGGCCGCTATCTGCTGCTGCGTCCGCTCGGCGACGGCGGCTCGGGCCGGGTGTGGCTCGCCCACGACCAGCGGCTGGGGTGCGAGGTCGCGCTGAAGGCCGCCCACACCGATCCCCGGAGCCTGCCACGGCCGCCGTACGACCATCCGCACCTGGTGACCGTTCATGACGTGGTGGAGCATGAGGACGCGCCGTGGATCGTCATGGAGTACGTGGCGGGCGCCGTCGACCTGGGGGAGCTGGTGGCCCGGCGCGGGCCGCGGGCCCCGGCCGACTGCGCCCGGATCGGGCTCGCGGCGCTCTCCGTGCTCGACACGCAGGCCGCCGGGCACGGACGGGCCGCGCCGCACCGGCGGGTGACGCCGGCCGGCATCCTGCTGGCGCCGGACGGCGGCGGCGCACCGTACGGCCGGATCCTGCTCCTGGACCACGTCGTCACCGGTCCCGGCGACGACGACGGTCTCCTCGCACTGGGCCGCACCCTGTACTACGCCGTCGAGGGCCGCGAGCCCTGCGACCGGGACGTGCCCGTGCGTGCCGGTGCGCTGGGGCCCCTGTTGGAGAGGCTGCTCGGCCGGGCCTCCGGGCCGGGTGTCACGGTGGCCGAGGCGGAGGCGGAACTGGCGTGGATCGTCACGCCGCAGACGGAGACGTACGCCCGGCCGCGGACCGACCCGGGGTCGCAGCCGCCCTGGTCCGCGGCGCGCCCGGCCGTGATCGGACCGGCCGCTTCCACCACCGCCGTCTCCCCCGCCGGGCACCGGCGTCCGCGCCCGCGGGCCCTGCGGGCCGCCCTGGCCGGCGGGCTCGGCCTGGCCCTCGCCCTGGGCGGTGTCTGGTACGCCATGGCCGACCGGGCGGCCGACGGGGCCGGGACACCGTACGGCGACGCCGTGGGACTCGTGGCGCCGCTGGCGGACGGGGACTGCGTGCGCGCCCGCTGGCCGGGAGGCACCCGGTTCACGGGGACGCCGCGCCTCACCGTGGACCCGGCCTGCCGGGGCGGGGCGCCCGACGGCCAGGTGATGGCGTTCGTGCCCGCCTCCTCCGCCGAGGAGGCCCGCGAGCTGGGTCCGGCGCGGTGTGAGGAGCGGACGCGGGAGGTCCGGGGGCGGCTGGCCGGTGTGCGCAGCGTGGCGGTCGTGCCGGCCGAGGAGGGTTTCGAGACGGCGCTCGGGCGCACGGCGTGTCTGGTCGTGGGCGCGTACGGGCCGGTGTACGGGCCGCTCGGACGGCATCGCGAGCCCGGCGCGGTGTTCGCGGACACCGCCACCATGCAGCGCCGGGACTGCCTGGACGTGCGCTCCGCGCGGGAGGCCCGGCTGGTGTCCTGCTCGGGCCGGTACGACGCTCAGGTGCTCGGCTTCACCCGGCTGGCCCCCGGTGTCTCGCTCGCCGAGGCACCCGCGGCGGCGGACGCGGCGTGTGGGCGTCGGGTGCCGCCGCGCGACTACGGATTCGACCCCTCCCTGTACGAGTCCGGCTCGCGGACGGCCGCCGGCGCGTGGAAATCGGGCTCACATCTCGTCGTCTGCACCGTACGGAGGCAGAACGGGGGCACCATGGAGGGGAACGGACCATGAGGAGGGTGTTGCGATGCCCGGTTCCACGGACAGTTCGACGAAGACGATGGGGGCGCTCACCATCGGCGGCCTGGTCGCGGTGACGGCCTACACGGTGGCGCTCGGAAGCAACGGCTGGCTGTGGTTCGGCTGGGTCGTGCTGGGTCTGATCACGGTGGGGCTGGTGACCACGCGCAGCGCCTGAGCCCCACGCCGGGGCGCACCACAGTTCACTCGCGGCCGAGCCGGCCCGCCGAGTGCACGCCCGGCTGGTACTTCGGCAGCCGGACCGTGATCTTCATGCCCGCGCCGACGGCCGTCTCGATGACGAGGCCGTGGTCGTCTCCGTAGACCTGGCGGAGCCGGTCGTCGACGTTGGACAGTCCGATGCCGCCCGACGGGCTGACCTCGCGCGCGAGGATGCGGCGCAGCAGGCCCGGGTCCATGCCGGCGCCGTCGTCCTCGATGACGACCAGGGCCTCGGCGCCCGCGTCCTGCGCGGTGATCTGGATGCGGCACCGGTCGGACTTGCCCTCCAGGCCGTGCTTGACGGCGTTCTCGACGAGCGGCTGGAGGCAGAGGAAGGGCAGGGCGACCGGCAGCACCTCGGGGGCGACCTGGAGGGTGACGGCGAGGCGGTCGCCGAAGCGGGCCCGTACCAGCGCCAGGTAGTGGTCGATGGCGTGCAGCTCGTCGGCGAGGGTGGTGAAGTCGCCGTGCCGGCGGAACGAGTAGCGGGTGAAGTCGGCGAACTCCAGGAGCAGCTCGCGGGCGCGCTCGGGGTCGGTGCGCACGAAGGACGCGATCACCGCGAGCGAGTTGAAGATGAAGTGCGGGGAGATCTGGGCCCGCAGGGCCTTGATCTCGGCCTCGATGAGCCGGGTGCGGGACTGGTCGAGGTCGGCCAGCTCCAGTTGGACGGAGACCCAGCGGGCGACCTCGCCGGCGGCCCGGACCAGGACGGCGGACTCACGGGGCGCGCAGGCGACCAGGGCGCCGTGCACCCGGTCGTCGACGGTGAGCGGGGCGACGACCGCCCAGCGCACCGTGCAGTCCGGGACGAGGCAGGAGAGCGGGAAGGCCTCGCCGCGGCCGGTCTCCAGCGGTCCGGCGAGGCGCTCCATGATCTCGGTACGGTGATGGGCGCCCGCGCCGTCCCAGACCAGGACCTCCTTGAGGTCGGTCAGACACAGCGCGTCCGTGCCGAGCAGGGAGCGCAGCTTGCGGGCCGACTTGCCGGCGGTCTCCTCGGTCAGGCCCGCCCGCAGCGGGGGTGTGGCCAGGGAGGCGGTGTGCAGGGTCTGGAAGGTGGCGTGCTCGACCGGGGTGCCCAGCCCGCCGAGGGTCTGCGGGCGGGCCGTGCGCCGCCCCAGCCAGAAGCCCGCGGCCAGCAGCGGGAGCACGGCCACGGCCAGGCCCGCCAGGAATCCGCTCATGGAGCCGCTCACGGGGTCACCTCCTTGTGCAGTTCGTCCGTGCGCAGCTCCTCCGGCAGGTGGAAGCGGGCCAGGATGGCCGCCGTCCCGGCCGGGACCCGGCCCGGTGTGGCCAGGGAGACCAGCACCATGGTGAGGAAGGCCAGCGGCACCGACCAGAGCGCGGGCCAGGCCAGCAGCGCGTGCAGCGCACCGCCGCCGCCCGGGAAGCCGCCCATGGTCGCGGCGACGGCGAGCAGGGCGGAGCCGCCGCCCACCAGCATTCCGGCCGCCGCGCCGGGCGGGGTCAGCCGCCGCCACCAGATGCCGAGGACGAGCAGCGGGCAGAAGGAGGACGCCGACACGGCGAAGGCGAGGCCGACGGCGTCGGCGACCGGCAGCCCGCCGACCAGCGCGCTCGCAGCGAGCGGCACGGCCATGGCGAGGAGGGTGCCGAGCCGGAAGTGCGGCACGCCGCGGGACGGCAGCACGTCCTGGGTGAGGACGCCCGCGACAGCCATGGTCAGCCCGGACGCGGTGGACAGGAACGCGGCGAAGGCACCGCCCGCGACCAGCGCCCCGAGCAGGTCGCCGCCCACTCCCCCGATCACCCGGTCGGGCAGCAGCAGCACGGCGGCGTCGGCGTCGCCGGTGAGGGTCAGCTCGGGGGCGTACATGCGGCCCAGGGCGCCGTAGACGGGCGGCAGTAGGTAGAAGGCGCCGATGAGACCGAGGACGGCGACGGTGGTGCGGCGGGCGGCGACGCCGTGCGGGCTGGTGTAGAAGCGGACCACGACGTGCGGCAGGCCCATGGTGCCGAGGAAGGTGGCGAGGATCAGGCCGTACGTGGCGTACAGCGGGCGTTCCGTGCGGCTCTCGGCCCGGGAGGGCGACAGGGCGTCGTCGGCGCCGCGTCCGGCGGCCGGGACGGGGGTGTCCTCGGCGAAGGTGAGGCGGGTGCCGGCCTCGATGTGATGGGTGCCGGTGGGGAGCCCGACCCGGGTGCCGTCGTGGGCGCGGCCGTCCACCGTGCCGTCGACGGTGACGGTCAGCGGACTGTCCAGTGTGAGGGTGAGGCTGTCGTCGACCCGGACGGAGCGCTGCTCGCGGAAGGTGGCCGGTTCCTCGAAGGGCCGGCCGGGTGCGCCGTCGCCCTGCCAGGCCAGCACCAGGAAGAGGGCGGGGACGAGCAGGGCGGTGAGCTTCAGCCAGTACTGGAAGGCCTGGACGAAGGTGATGCTGCGCATGCCGCCGGCGGCGACGATGGCGGTGACGACGACGGCGACGATCACTCCGCCCAGCCAGTCGGGCGCCCCGCCCAGCACGGCCAGGGTCAGTCCGGCGCCCTGGAGCTGGGGCAGCAGGTAGAGCCAGCCGACGCCGACGACGAAGGCCCCGGCGAGCCGCCGTACCGCCTGGGAGGCGAGCCGGGCCTCGGCGAAGTCGGGCAGCGTGTAGGCGCCGGAGCGGCGCAGCGGGGCGGCGACGAAGAGGAGCAGGACCAGGTAGCCGGCGGTGTAGCCGACCGGGTACCAGAGCATGTCGGGGCCCTGGACGAGGACCAGCCCGGCGATGCCGAGGAAGGACGCGGCGGAGAGGTACTCGCCGCTGATGGCGGCGGCGTTGAGGCGGGGGCCGACGGTGCGGGAGGCGACGTAGAAGTCGGAGGTGGTGCGGGAGATGCGCAGGCCGAAGGCGCCGACGAGGACGGTGGCGACGACGACGAGGGCGACGGCGGGTATGGCGTAGCTGGAGTTCATGGCGCCTTCGGGGGCGGGCTCATCGGTCCTCGGCGAGGCACCTTCGGGAACGGGGTCATCGGTCCTCGACGAGGCGCACGAAGTCGCGTTCGTTGCGCTCGGCGCGGCGCACGTACCAGCGGGCGAGAAGGACGAGCGGGGCGTACAGGCCGAAGCCGAGGACGGTCCATTCCAGACGGTGGGCGTCGGGCAACGCCGCGAACAGCAGCGGCAGCGGGCCGACCAGGAGTCCGAGCACCGCGAAGGCGGTGAGGCCGGCCCGCAGCTGGCTGCGCATGAGGGAGCGGACGTACGTGTGCCCGAGCGTGGTCTGCTCGTCGATCTCGGTACGCGGGCGGTAGTAGCCGGGGGCCCTGCCGGTGCGTCTGGGCGGGCCGGTGACGGTGACGCGGCGTTCGGTGGGGTCCTGGGGCATGGTCACGGCCTCCGCATGAGCAGGTCCCGCAGTTCGCGGGCGTGGCGCCGGCTGACCTGGAGTTCCTCGGCGCCGACCAGGACGCTGACGGACCCGGCGTCCAGGCGGAGCTCGCCGATGTGGCGCAGGGCGACGAGGTGGCGGCGGTGGATGCGGACGAAGCCGCGGGCACGCCAGCGCTCCTCCAGGGTGGACAGGGGGATGCGGACGAGGTGGCTGCCCCGGTCGGTGTGCAGGCGGGCGTAGTCGCCCTGGGCCTCGACGTGGGTGATGTCCTCGACGGGGACGAAGCGGGTGACGCCGCCCAGTTCCACGGCGATGTGGTCGGGGTCGGGTTCGTGCACGGGTATGCGCGGGGCCGGGGCCGCGGTGCCCCGTCGTTCGACGGCTCGGCGGACCGCCTCCGCGAGCCGTTCCCTGCGGACGGGCTTGAGGACGTAGTCGACGGCCTTGAGGTCGAAGGCCTGCACGGCGAAGTCCTCGTGCGCGGTGACGAAGACGACCAGCGGCGGGCGGGCGAACCCGCTCAGCAGCCGGGCGAGGTCGAGTCCGTCCAGGCCGGGCATCTGGATGTCGAGGAAGACGACGTCGATGGCGTCCGGCCCGTCGGGGCCCGACTCCAGGGCGCGGTTGATGCGGCGCAGCGCCTCCGTCGCGTCCGACGCGCCCTCCGCCGTGCCGATGCGGGGATCGGCGTTCAGCAGGTACACGAGTTCCTCGAGGGTGGGGCGTTCGTCGTCGACAGCCAGGGCGCGCAGCATGAGGCTGGAGTGTAGGAGCAATCCGTGCGCCTGCACACGTGCCCGACGTGGACGTATCCGCTGGATACAGTGCCCGCATGAGCAGCAGGCCCGCTTCGTTCGACGAACTCGACCGGAAGATCGTCACCGCCCTGATGGCGAACGCCAGGACGTCCTTCGCCGAGATCGGCGCGGAGGTCGGCCTGTCCTCGACGGCGGTCAAGCGCCGGGTGGACCGGCTGCGCGAGACCGGCGTGATCACCGGGTTCACGGCGACGGTGCGGCCCTCCGCGCTGGGCTGGCGGACCGAGGCCTACGTGGAGGTGTACTGCGAGGGGGCGGCGCCGCCGAGGCGGCTGGCCCAGGTCGCGCGCGGCTACCCGGAGATCACGGCGGCGATGACGGTGACCGGTGGGGCGGACGCGCTGCTGCATGTGCGGGCGCGGGACGTGGAGCACTTCGAGGAGGTGCTGGAACGGATCCGGGCCGAGCCGTTCATCCGCAAGACGATCAGTGTGATGGTGCTGTCCCATCTGATCCCGGACAGTCCGGAGGCGGGCGCGAGCCATCCGGCACCGTAAGACGCGGCCCGGGAGCCGGCCCCGGCACCCCGGGCGGCGGCCCGGAGACCGGCCGAGGGCGCAGCAGACGTGCGCCGATGCGACTCAGGACGCAGCGATCGTGCGCGAACACGCAGCTGTTGTCGCTTGTCGTCCGTCTCCTTCGCTTCCTACCGTGGTGTCATACCCCAGTCACAATCCGTCAGGAAGCGGAGGAACCCCTCTGTGTCCGAATCCCGTGTGCCGCGCCGGCGGCGCTTTCTGGTCTGCGAACCCAGACACTTCGCCGTGCAGTACGCGATCAACCCGTGGATGAGCCCCGACCGGCCCGTCGACGTCATCCGCGCACTGGACCAGTGGCAGGCACTGGTCGACGCCTACCGCGCCCACGGCCACACCGTGGACACCGTCCAGCCGGTCCCGGGTCTGCCCGACATGGTCTTCGCCGCGAACTGCGCGGTCGTCGTCGAGGGCCGGGTCTGCGGCTCCCTCTTCCACGCCCGCGAGCGCCGTCCCGAGTCGGTGCCCTACGAGGCGTGGTTCAAGACGGAGGGCTTCGAGGTCCACCACCCCGAGGCGGTCTGCGAGGGCGAGGGCGACCTGGTCCCGGCCGGCCGCTGGATCCTGGCCGGCACGGGGTTCCGTACGACCCGTGAGGCGCACCGCGAGGTACAGGAGTTCTTCGGCGTGCCGGTGATCTCGCTGACGCTCGTGGACCCGTACTTCTACCATCTGGACACGGCGCTGTTCGTGCTCGACGACGCGGACGGCGCAGCGGACGGGAACATCGCCTACTACCCCGGGGCCTTCTCGCCCGGCAGCCGCGAGGTGCTGGAGCGGCTCTACCCGGACGCGGTGATCGCCACCCGCGAGGACGCCATGGCGTTCGGACTCAACTCCGTCTCCGACGGGCGGCACGTGTTCCTCGCGCCCGGGGCCCGGGAACTCGCCGACCGCCTCGCCGGCCTCGGCTACGTCCCCGTCCCCGTCGACCTGTCCGAGTTCCACAAGGCCGGTGGCGGCATCAAGTGCTGCACCCAGGAGATCCGGGAGACCCGTTCATGACCGCGCCCGCCCACCCCGCCCCCACCCGCGGCTCCGAGGAGCTCATCCGCGCGGAGGAGCCCGTCCTCGCGCACAACTACCACCCGCTGCCCGTGGTCGTGGCCCGCGCGGAGGGCGCCTGGGTCGAGGACGTGGAGGGCCGCCGCTACCTGGACATGCTGGCCGGGTACTCGGCGCTCAACTTCGGCCACCGGCACCCGGCGCTGACCGAGGCCGCCCACCGCCAGCTGGACCGGCTCACACTCACCTCGCGCGCCTTCCACAACGACCGGCTCGCCTCCTTCGCCGAACGGCTGGCCGCGCTGACCGGCACGGACATGGTGCTGCCGATGAACACCGGCGCGGAGGCGGTGGAGAGCGGCATCAAGGTGGCCCGCAAGTGGGCCTACGACGTCAAGGGCGTCCCGGCCGACCGGGCGACGATCGTGGTCGCGGCGGACAACTTCCACGGCCGTACGACGACGATCGTGAGCTTCTCCACGGACGAGACGGCCCGCTCCGGCTTCGGTCCCTTCACCCCGGGTTTCCGGGTCGTCCCGTACAACGACCTGGCGGCCATGGAAGCGGCGGTCGACGAGACGACGGCGGCCGTGCTGATCGAACCGATCCAGGGCGAGGCGGGCGTGCTGATCCCGGACACCGGCTATCTGGCCGGCGTGCGGGAGCTGACCCGCCGGGCCGGCTGCCTCTTCGTCGCGGACGAGATCCAGTCGGGTCTCGGCCGCACGGGGCGCACCCTCGCCGTCGAGCACGAGTCGGTCGCGCCGGACGTGGTGCTGCTCGGCAAGGCGCTGGGCGGCGGCATCGTCCCGGTGTCGGCGGTGGTCGGCAGCCGGGAGGTCCTCGGCGTGCTGCGTCCGGGCGAGCACGGCTCGACGTTCGGCGGCAACCCGCTGGCGGCCGCGGTCGGCACGGCGGTGGTGGAGCTGCTGGAGACGGGCGAGTTCCAGCGTCGGGCCACCGAGCTGGGCGCGGTGCTGCGCGAGGGCCTGACCGCCCTGGTCGGCAGGGGCGTCGTCGGTTTCCGCGCGCGGGGACTGTGGGCGGGCGTCGACGTCGACCCGGCGCTCGGCACCGGCCGGGAGATCAGCGAACGGCTGATGCGCGAGGGCGTCCTCGTCAAGGACACCCACGGCTCCACGATCCGGCTGGCCCCGCCGCTGACCGTCACCGGCGAGGAGCTGGAGGGAGCACTCGGAACGCTGGAGAAGGTCCTGACGTCCTGAAGGTGCTGTCACGAAGCGGCCGGGTCCCGATCCAGCCGCTCCACGTGGGCCACGTTGGCCAGGTCCTCGGCGTCCTGGCTGGGCCCTCCCGCGAACCAGGCGTCGAGGATCTCCCGCAGCAGCGGCGCCGAGGTCAGCCGCAGGCCGATCGCGAGTACGTTGGCGTCGTTCCAGCGGCGGGCCCCGTCAGCGGTGTACGCGTCGGTGCACAGGGCGGCCCGCACGCCCGGGATCTTGTTGGCGGCGATCGACGCGCCCGTGCCGGTCCAGCAGCACACCACCGCCTGGTCGGCCGTGCCGTCGGCGACCTCACGCGCCGCCCGCTGTGAGCACACCGCCCACCGCGGGTCCGCCCCGGGCCGCAGCGCGCCGTGGGGCAGCACCTCGTGGCCCCGTGCGCGCAGTTCCTCGACCAGGAGGCGAGCGACGGGTTCGTCCATGTCGGAGGAGACGGAGATGCGCATGGGCGAAGCGTACTCATCGGCCGCCCGGCGCGCCGCTCACCTCATCGGCTCAACCACATGACCGAAGTCACGACCATACCCAGGATGATCGGGGGAACGGTACGACCCTGAGAAACGTACGACCGAGCAGCACTCCGCCAGGAGCGGCTGCGCGTGGAAAGGGAGGCCGCCACGTCCCCCACCGAGAACGGCCAAGAACCCGACACCGCGGCGATCCGCCGCCACCCGGCTCTCTTCCGGGCGATCAGGCGTCGGCAGAACCCCCGGCTGCGCCGGTCGGACATCACCGTCACGGACGAGGCCGCGGTCAAGAGAGCGGTGAAGGCCGCCTCTCTCGGCAACGCCATGGAGTGGTTCGACTTCGGCATCTACGCCTATCTGGCAGGCACCATCGGCCGCGTGTTCTTCCCGTCGGGGAGTGACACCGCGCAGTTGCTCTCCTCGTTCGCCACGTTCGCCGTGGCGTTCCTGGTGCGCCCGCTCGGCGGCATGGTCTTCGGCCCGATGGGTGACAAGGTCGGCCGCAAGAAGGTGCTCGCGCTGACGATGATCCTCATGGCGATCGGCACAGCCGCCATCGGGCTCATCCCCAGCTACGACTCCATCGGCTTCTGGGCCCCCGTCCTGCTGATCCTCTTCCGTCTGCTCCAGGGCTTCTCCACCGGCGGCGAGTACGGCGGTGCCTCCACCTTCATCGCCGAGTACGCGCCCGACAAGCGGCGCGGATTCTTCGGCAGCTTCCTGGAGCTGGGAACGCTGGCCGGGTACACCGGCGCCGCGAGCCTGGTCACCGGCCTCACGGCCTGGCTCGGCAGCGACACCATGGACGCCTGGGGCTGGCGCATCCCCTTCCTGGTCGCGGCGCCGCTCGGCATCGTCGGTATCTATCTGCGGCTGAAGCTGGACGACACGCCCGCCTTCCTGAAGCTGGAGGACTCCAACGTCCACATCTCGGAGGCGGCGACCGCGGTGGAGACCACGGCCCGGGGCGACCTCGCCAAGATCTTCCGCACGCACTGGCGCTCGCTGGTGCTGTGCGTCGCGCTCGTCGGCGCGTACAACATCACCGACTACATGCTGCTGTCCTACATGCCCACGTATCTGTCGGACGAGCTGCACTACAGCGAGAGCCACGGCCTGATGATCCTGGTGGCCACCATGGTGGTACTGATGCTGATCATCAACCAGGTCGGCCGGCTGTCCGACCGCTTCGGCCGCAAGCCCCTCCTCATGACCGGCATGATCAGCTTCTTCGTGCTGTCCGCCCCGGCCTTCGTGCTGGTGCAGGAGGGCAGTCTGCTCGCCGTCTCGGCCGGCATGCTGATGCTCGGCCTCTCCCTGGTCTGTCTGCTGGGCACGATGTCGGCGGCGCTCCCGGCGATGTTCCCGACCAACGTCCGGTACGGGTCCCTCTCGGTCGGCTACAACCTGTCGGCGTCCCTGTTCGGCGGTACGACGCCGCTGGTCATCACCGCCCTGATCAGCGTGACCGACTCCGACATGATGCCGGCCTACTACGCGATGGCCGCGGCCCTGGTCGGTGTCATCGCGGTGGCCTGCATGAAGGAGACGGCCCAGCGTCCCCTCGAAGGTTCCCCGCCCTCGGTGCAGACCGACGAGGAGGCGGCGGAGATGGTCGAGTCGCAGGCTCCGACGCCGAAGTTCTGACCACGCGTCGAGCGGGCGGTGGGGTGCGGTGCGCACCCCACCGCCCGCTCGTCGCGTCGGGCCCCGAAGCGCGTCCGCCCCCGTCCCGGACGGACCGCCGCGGTCCGGGCTACGATCGATCACCGGACGCGGACGTCCGGCGCGGAGCCGTGCCGTGCCTACCGGGAGAGTGGGAGACACACCGTGTTCTACTACGTGCTCAAGTACGTACTGCTGGGCCCGTTGTTGAGAGTGGTCTTCCGCCCCCGGATCGAGGGTCTGGACCATGTGCCGGCGTCGGGGGCGGCGATCGTCGCGGGCAACCACCTCTCGTTCTCGGACCACTTCCTGATGCCCGCGGTGCTCAGACGCCGCATCACCTTCCTCGCCAAGGCCGAGTACTTCACCGGCCCCGGCCTCAAGGGCCGGCTGACCGCGTTCTTCTTCCGCAGTGCCGGGCAGATCCCCGTCGACCGCACCGGCAAGGAGGCGGGACAGGCCGCGATCCGCGAGGGACTCGGCGTGCTGGGCAGGGACGAGCTGCTCGGCATCTACCCGGAGGGCACGCGCTCGCACGACGGCCGGCTGTACAAGGGCAAGGTCGGCGTCGCGGTGATGGCGCTCAGGGCCGGCGTGCCGGTCGTGCCCTGCGCGATGATCGGCACCTTCGAGGCGCAGCCGCCGGGGCGGAAGATCCCGAAACTGCACCCCGTGGTGATCCGGTTCGGCGAGCCCCTGGACTTCTCCCGGTACGCCGGCCTGGAACGCGAGAAGGCCGTGCTGCGCGCCGTCACCGACGAGATCATGTACGCCGTCCTGACACTGTCCGGGCAGGAGTACGTCGACCGGTACGCGGCCGACGTGAAGGCCGAGGAGGCGGCGAAGGCCGCGAAGGGCCCGAGGTTCCCCCGGCTGCCGCACCGCTAGGGGGCCGTTGCCCGCCGCCGGGGCGGCTCGTTGCCCGTTGCCCGCCGCCGGGTTCCCCTTGTCTGCCGTCGGCAGAAGGGAGTGGCCGGGCGGCCGGACGTGCGCCTACGGTCGCCGTATGACACGTGCTGTGGTGGTCGGAGCGACGGGACAGATCGGACGGGTGGCGGTGGGTGCGCTGGCCCGCGACGGCTGGGAGGTGACGGCCGTCTCGCGGGGCGGCGAGCGGGACGGGGACTGGCCCGAGGACGTACGTGTGGTGCGCGCCGACCGGGAGGACGACACGGCCCTGTCGGCGGCGGTGGGTGACGGATGTGACGTCCTGGTGGACATGGTGGCCTTCGGTGAGGGGCACGCGCGGCAGCTGGTCCGGCTCGCCGGACGGGTCGGCTCGGCGGTGGTGATCTCCAGCATGTCGGTCTACGAGGACGACAAGGGCCGCAACTTCGACACGCAGACCGAACCCGACGGCTTCCCCGAGTACCCGGTGCCGATCACCGAGGAGCAGCGCACGGTCCGTCCGGGCGACACCTCGTACCCCACTCGCAAGATCGCGCTGGAGCGTGAACTCCTGGCGGCGGGCGACCGGTTGCCCGTCACGCTGCTGCGCGCGGGCGCGGTCCACGGGCCGTACTGCAGGACGCCGCGCGAGCTGTACTTCGTCAAGCGCGTCCTCGACGGCAGGCGCCGGCGTGTCCTCGCGTACGGCGGTGCGAGCCGCTTCCACCCGGTGAGCGTGCACAACATCGCCGAGCTGGTCCGGCTGGCCGCCCCGCGACCGGGCACGCGTGTCCTGAACGCGGTCGATCCGGAGGCGCCGACCGTGGCGGAGATCGCGGCGGCGATCGACGCGGTGATGGGCTTCGAGGCCGAGGACGTACTGGTGGACGGTCCGCCGCCCGCGGAAGGGGTGGGCGACACGCCGTGGTCCGTGCCCACGCCGGTCGTGTGCGACATGACGGCGGCCGAGCGGCAGTTGGGTTACCGCCCGGTGGTCCGGTACGCCGAGACCCTGCCGGAGACGGTCGCCTTCCTCGAGGAGCGGCTGGCCGGCCGGGACTGGCGGGAGGAGTACCCGAAGATGCCTCGGGCGTACGGCGACCTCTTCGACTACGCGGCGGAGGACACCTGGCTGGCGGCCCGGCGGGGATGAGGACGGCGCAGGGGGCGGCCGGTCGGACCGGCCGCCCCCTCCTTGTGCCCGCTCGTCGTTACGGCTTGGGTGTGGCGTGCGGGGCGCAGGTCACGTCGCGGGCGTCGACCTCGCCGGTGAGCAGGTAGGTGTCCACCCGGTCGTTGACGCACGGGTTGACCAGGCCGGTGACACCGTGGGACCCGGCGTCCCGCTCGGTGATCAGGCGCGATCCCCTGAACCGCTGGTGCAGTTCGACGGCGCCCGCGTACGGGGTGGCCGCGTCCCGTTCGGACTGGACGATCAGCACCGGCGGAAGCCCCTTGCCGCTCTTCACGTCCACCGGGGTCCGCTGCTTGACCGGCCAGGTGGCGCACGGCAGGTTCATCCAGGCGTTGGCCCAGGTCATGAACGGGTGGTCGCGGTGCAGCCGGGTGTTGTCCCGGTCCCACGTGCGCCAGTCGGTGGGCCACTTGGCGTCGGCGCACTCGACGGCGGTGTAGACGGCGTTGCCGTTCTCCGCGGAGGCGTTGCCGGCGGTGTCGGAGAGGTCGGGGGCGGCGGCGTCGACGAGGGCCTGGGTGTCACCGGCGACGTACTCGCTGAAGACGGTCGCGACCGGTGCCCACGCGGAGTCGTAGTACGGGGCGCTCTGGAAGAAGGAGATCAGTTCCGCCGGGCCGACGACCCCGCCGAGCGGCTCCTTCTTCGCGGTGGCGCGCAGCTCGAGCCACCGCTCCTGGACCTCGGCGCGCGTGTCGCCGAGGTGGAAGGTGGCGTCGTGCTTCGCGACCCAGTCCTGCCAGTCCCTCCAGCGCTTCTCGAAGGCGACGTCCTGGTCCAGGTTGGCCTGGTACCAGATCTTGTCACGGGACGGGTTGACGACGCTGTCGAGGACCATCCGGCGCACGTGGTCCGGGAAGAGGGTGCCGTAGACGGCGCCGAGGTAGGTGCCGTAGGAGACGCCGAGGAAGTTGAGCTTCCTCTCGCCGAGGGCGGCGCGGACGACGTCCAGGTCGCGCGCGGTGTTCGGCGTGGTCATGTGAGGGAGCATCTCGCCGCTGCGTTCGTGGCAGCCCTCGGCGTACTCGCGGGCGAGCTCTCGCTGGGCGCGCTTGTCGGCCTCGGAGCCGGGCACGGGGTCCATCTTGGGTGCCTTGACGAACTCCCGCGGGTCGACGCAGGAGATGGGCGCGGACTTGCCGACGCCGCGCGGGTCGAAGCCGACGAAGTCGTAGGCCTTGGCCGCGTCGGCCCAGACCGCGCTCTTGCCGGTGACGCGGGCCGGGAAACGCAGTCCGGAGCCGCCCGGGCCGCCGGGGTTGTAGATGAGCGCGCCCTGGCGTTCCGCCTTCGTGCCGGTGTTGCCGACGCGGTCGACGGCTATCTCGATCTGCTTGCCGAACGGCTTGGCGTAGTCGAGCGGCACCGTGACGTAGCCGCACTGGATGGGCTTGGGCAGGTTCCAGTCGGCGGGGCAGTCCTGCCAGTCGACGCCGGCCTTCGCGGCGCGGGCCGCGGCGATGGCCGCGCCGCGGGCCTCCCGGTCCCAGCCCTTCCCGTGCCCGTGCCCCGTGGCCGGGGCGGCGCTCGCGGCCGGCACCGAGACGACGCTCGCCATCAGGGTGGCGGTGACCAGCGCTCCGGCCGAGCCGAACGCCACCGCCCCGCGCCGCAGTCTGCTCTTCCTCAAGAGGGGCCTCCCCGTACGTGTTCGCGACAAGTACGGGGATCCTCGCGGCTGTGCGTTCCCTGAGAACAGAGGCGGTACTACTTCTTTGCCAATCCGATAAACGGAGTAGAACGTTCGGTTGGCGCACTCTCAGCCCAGCGCGGCCGAGGCCTCGTCCAGCAGCCGCCGCAGCCGCAGACCGTCCGGCGCCACGGCCGTCACCAGCGCGGCGGGCCCGGCGAGCGGCATCACGGCCGCGCCCTGAGCGAGGGTGCGCGCCTTCGGGGGTTCGGCGGCGAACTCCGGGCGTACGACGACGAGCTGGCCCACGGCACGGTGTCCCGCGAGCCCGGCGGGGCCGTCCCAGCCGCCCGGGGCACCGGGCCCGCAGGCCAGTTCCTGGTCGAGCACACACCGGCCCGCGATCCGCACGGTCAGACGGCTGGTGAGCCGCCCCGGTTCCTCGCCGGACCGTCCGAGCACCTGTTCCTCGCGCAGCAGGAGACGCCCGGTGGCGGCGAGGTCGGCGCGTGTGGTGACGCACAGCTCACTGCCGTGCGCGGAGATCAGCTGTTCGGGCAGCCAGTGCAGTGCGGCGTCGTCGCCGACGGTGAGCCGGACGTCGTAACGGGCCCCGGCCTTGTCCTGCCCCGGCAGGGCGAGGGTGGCGGCGGCCGAGCCCACCCGCAGCCGGGCGCCCGGGGCCGCCTCGGCGTCCACCGAGAAGTGGTCGCCGCCGAGCGGCCCGCTCATCGCGCCGACCAGCATGACCCGGGCCTCGGCGCCACCGCCCCGGGTCCGCCGCACCGCCAGCGGCCCCTCGCCCTCCAGCACGGGCAGGGCGGTGCCGCCCCGCCCGTCGCCCCGCGCGACGATGCTCGCCCTCGCGCGCACCCCGCCCGGCGCGGTCATGCCGTCCATGCGGCGATCCGGGCCCGCACCCAGTCCGCGACGTCCCGTACGCCGTCCGGGCTCCGCAACGACTGGAGCACGACGGGCAGTTCACCGCGTTGGGCCTTCGCGTCGGCGGCCATCCGCGCGAGGTCGGACCCGACGTACGGGGCGAGATCGGTCTTGTTGACGATCAGCAGGTCGGCGGTGGCGACACCGGGCCCGCCCTTGCGCGGGATGTCGTCCCCGCCGGCCACGTCGATGACGAAGACCTGGGCGTCGACGAGTCCCCTGGAGAAGGTGGCGGTGAGGTTGTCCCCGCCGGACTCCACCAGGACCAGGTCGAGCGGCCCGACCTCGTCCTCCAGATCCTCGACGGCCTCCAGGTTGGCGGAGATGTCGTCCCGGATGGCGGTGTGCGGACAGGCCCCGGTCTCGACGGCACTGATCCGCTCCGGCGGCAGCACCGCCTCCCGGAGCAGGAACTCGGCGTCCTCGCGGGTGTAGATGTCGTTGGTGACGACGGCGAGGGACAGCTCCTGACGCAGCGCCCGGCAGAGCGCGGCGACGGTCGCGGTCTTCCCGGACCCGACGGGCCCGCCGAGCCCGATGCGCAGGGCACGGCGGCGGCCGTCGGGCCGGTGGGCGTCGGCGGAGACGGCGGGGAGGTCGTGGTGATGGTCGAGATGCATGCTGCGACTCCTTACAAGAACTGAGGCCGGCTGTGTTCAGCCCGTCCGGGGGTGCCCCCTTCGGGGGAGTTCGAGGACGAGACCGTCAAGGCCGACGGGGGTCCAGGGGACAGGGCCCCCCGGCGGGGTCGAAGGGGCGGAGCCCCGGGGGTCGGGAAAGGGAAGGGGCGGCGGGGGCGGAACCCGCTACGAGGCGAACAACCGCACAGGCCAGGCGGCGTGCGCCTCCGCCCCGGTCTCCAGCAACGGCGCGGACCGCGCGGGCAGCACGTCGGCCCCCTCGGTCACGGCCCGCAGGCCCGCCTCCGCGGCGTCCTCGGCCACCCGGTCCAGCTCGGGCGCGAGCCGCGCGAGCACGCCGGTCGCGTCGAACGGGTCGAGGCCGAGCAGCCGCACCACGGCCGTCGCCGGCCCGCTCACCCCCTCGTAGGCGGAGCAGTACGCCGCGTCCAGCGGCCCCAGCCCGGCCGCCCGGGCGGTCAGCCCGAGGACGACCGGCTGATGGGCGCCCTTGGGAAACCGCCGTGCCGACGCGTCGAGTTCGGGATGCGGCCAGGTGGCACGGGCGGCCCGCATCAGCTGCCGCCCGAGTCTGCGGGCCACCGCCCGCAGGGCGGGCGACGGAGTACGGGCGTCCGCGGCCTGGTCGAGTTCGCCGGGGTCGACGCCGAGGGCCGCGGCTGCCGCGAGGGATGCCGCGACGGCTCCGCTCGTGTGCAGCCGTCCCCGGCAGAACTCCTCCAGGCTCGCGGCGTCGGTGATGTGTCCCGCCCGGACGGCGGCCTCCGCCCCGCCGGAGTGGGCGTGCCCTCCGGCGGGGAAGCGGCCGTCCGCGAGGACGAGCAGTGTCGCGCGGCTCATGTCGGCGCTCAGAAGAGGAAATACCGCTGCGCGAGCGGCAGTTCGGCGACGGGTGCGGGTTCGACGAGCTCGCCGTCGATGGTCACCGCGAAGGAGTCCGCGGCGACCTCGACGCGCGGCAGGGCGTCGTTCTGCCGCATGTCCGCCTTGGTACGGCCGCGGGTCGACCGGATGGGCACGAACTCCCGCCCGAGCCCGAGGCGTCCCGGGAGCCCGTCGTCGATGGTCGCCTGGGCCACGAAGGCGACCGAGTTGGCGGCGGGCGCCGTGCCGAGCGCGCCGAACATCGGGCGTGGCAGGACGGGCTGCGGGGTGGGGATGGAGGCGTTGGCGTCGCCGACCTGCGCGTACGCGATCTGACCGCCCTTGAGTACCACCTGCGGCTTCACACCGAAGAACCGCGGGTCCCACAGCACCAGGTCGGCGAGCTTGCCGGTCTCGACGGAGCCGACCTCGTGGTCGATGCCCTGGGCGACGGCGGGGTTGATGGTGTACTTGGCGACATAGCGACGGGCCCGCAGGTTGTCGGCGCGGGTGTCGCCGGGCAGGAAGCCCCGGCGCCGCTTCATCGCGTGCGCGGTCTGCCAGGTCCGCAGGATCACCTCTCCGATGCGGCCCATGGCCTGGGCGTCCGACGACATGATGGAGATCGCTCCCATGTCGTGCAGGATGTCCTCGGCCGCGATGGTGCTGGGCCGGATGCGGGACTCCGCGAAGGCCAGGTCCTCGGGGACGGCGGGGTTGAGGTGGTGACAGACCATCAGCATGTCGAGGTGCTCCTCGACGGTGTTGACGGTGTGCGGCCGGGTCGGGTTGGTGGACGCCGGCAGCATGTTGGGCAGCGAGACCGCCGTGATCATGTCAGGTGCGTGGCCGCCGCCGGCGCCCTCGACGTGGAAGGCGTGCAGGGTGCGGCCGGCCACGGCGTCGAAGGTGTCGCCGACGAATCCGGCCTCGTTGAGGGTGTCGGTGTGGACGGCGAGCTGGACGCCGGACTCCTCGCAGACGTCCAGGCAGGCCGAGATGACGGCGGGGGTGGCGCCCCAGTCCTCGTGGATCTTGAAGCCGAGGATGCCGGCCCGCAGTTGGTCGCGCATGGACTCCTTGGACATGGTGCTGCCCTTGCCCAGGAAGCCGATGTTGACGGGGCTGGCCTCCAGGGCGGCGAACATGCGCGCGAGGTGCCAGGAGCCGGGGGTGACGGTGGTCGCCTTGCTGCCCTCGGCCGGTCCCGTGCCGCCGCCGATGAGGGTGGTGACACCGGAGGCGAGGGCCTCGTCGACGGCGGCCGGCGCGATGAAGTGGACGTGGGTGTCGATGCCGCCCGCGGTGACGATCTTGCCGTTGCCCGCGATGACCTCCGTCTCGGGGCCGATGACGAGGTCGGGGTGGACGCCGTCCATGGTGTCCGGGTTGCCGGACTTTCCGATGCCGGTGATCCGGCCGTCACGGATGCCGATGTCGGCCTTGACGACGCCCCAGTGGTCGATGATCAAGGCGCCGGTGATGACGGTGTCGGGGGCGCCGTCGGCGCGGGTGGCACGGGACTGGCCCATGGACTCGCGCAGCACCTTGCCGCCGCCGAAGACGGCTTCGTCTCCGGAGCGGCCCGGGCCGCCCGAGCGGTCCTCCTCGATCTCGACGAGGAGGTCGGTGTCGGCGAGGCGGACGCGGTCGCCGGTGGTCGGGCCGAACAGGTCGGCGTAGGCGGGGCGGGACAGTTCAGGCATCGAGGGCACCTCCGGTCGCGCCGCGCAGGCCCACGACGACGCGGGCACCCCCGAGGGGGACGAGCTCCACGTCGACCGGGATGCCGGGCTCGAACCGGACGGCTGTGCCGGCGGCGATGTTGAGCCGCTTGCCGTGGGAGAGGGCGCGGTCGAGGTCGAGAGCGGGGTTGGCCTCGGCGAAGTGGTAGTGGGAGCCGACCTGGACGGGCCGGTCGGCGGTGTTGAGCACGGTCAGTCGGGTGGTCTCGCACCCTTCGTTGAAGGCGACCGGCTCGTCGGCGAAGAGGATCTCTCCGGGAATCATGGCTGCCGTCCCCGTCAGATGATCGGATCGTGGACGGTGACCAACTTGGTGCCGTCGGGGAAGGTGGCCTCGACCTGCACGTCGTGGATCATCTCGGGTATGCCCTCCATGACCTCGTCGCGCTGGATCAACTTGCGGCCGGAGGCCATGAGTTCACCGACCGTGCGACCGTCGCGGGCGCCTTCGAGGATGTGCGAGGTGATCAGTGCGACGACCTCGGGGTAGTTGAGTCTCACGCCTCGTGCGCGGCGATTCTCCGCCACGTCCGCGGCCACATGAATGAGCAGTCTCTCCTGCTCGTGCGGGGTCAGTTGCACTTACCACCTCACAGGACATCACGCCAGGACCGGGCGGTCCGGCTGCCGCGGCCACCGCGACGGCTATAGATGTAACACACATGAATGCGCTGGAATGCACTCGCCTGTGCTCAAAAACCGCAGGTGGATCGGGGTGGAGAGTAGGGCTACAGTGTTTCGGGCACGTCACCCGGATTTGACCGACTGATTACCGGTGCCGTCGTCGGCCTCTCGCATGCTCAACAGCCCCCGCATGCCCGCCTGGAGCGCCTCCGTGGAGAAGCCGCCGAACAGCGCGTACTGGACCCCGAGGCCCTGTGCGGTGGCGATCAGCGTCCGGGCCACGGCGTCCGGGTCGACGTCGTCGCGCATCATGCCGTTCTCCTGATAGCGGACCACGACCTTGACCCAGGCGGCCCGGACCTCGGCGAAGCCCTCGCTCAGGACGGCGGACAGCTCGTCATTGCGCAGCGTCTCGGTCCAGACCTGGACCATGAGTCGCGGGAACAGCCACTCGCCGCCGTCCGTCACCGTCGGCCGCTCCCGCGTCAGGTGCGCGAAGATGCGGCCGACGAGTTCGTCGGGCAGGGGCGGCGGGCTCTCCAGCGCGGCACGCTCGTACACGCCGCGCAGGGTGCCCAGCACCTCGGTGACGATCGCCGCGATCAGCTCCTCCTTGCCGCTGAAGTAGCGGTAGACCGCGCCCGCCGAGAGGTCGACCTCCTTCAGCACGTCCTGCATCGACGTGGCGTGGAAGCCGTTGCGGGCGAAGCAGTTCGCGGCGCCGTCGAGGATCTGACGGCGGCGGGCGTCGAGGTGTTCCTGGGATACGCGAGCCATGTGGTCCAACGTAAAACGAACGTTCCTTCTTGACAAGCCGACCGACCCCGCCGCACGGTGGAAACAAGGCAAAACGAACGACCTTCTTTTTACGAGGAGCACTCATGTCCGGCCCCTCCCCTTCCCCCGGCCGCCGCGTGGCCGCCGTGGTCGTCCTGGTCCCCGTGCTGGTGGCACTGGCACTGTGGGCCTTCGCCTGGCCGGCCGCCCGTACGGCACCCCGAGATCTGCCGGTCGGCGTGGCGGGAGCGCCCGCCGCGATCGCGCAGGTGGAACAGCGGCTCGACCGGAACGAGGGCGCCTTCGAGATCCACCGTTACGCCGACGAGGACGAGGCCCGCGGCGCCGTCGAGGACCGGACCGTGTACGGCGCGGTGATCGCCGGCGACCGGGGTCCGAAACTGCTCACGGCGTCCGCGGCGAGCCCCGCCGTGGCCCAGCTGCTGCGGGAGGCGATGACCGGGCGGGCCTCCGCCTCGGGGGACCCGGTCCAGGTCGTCGACGTGGTGCCCGCCCCGGAGGCGGATCCGCGCGGCGCGGCCCTGGGCGCGAGCGTGCTGCCGCTCGCGCTGGCCGGGATCGCGACCGGCGCCGTGGTGACCCTGCTGGGGCTGCGCGGCGTCCGCGCCGTCGTCGCACTGACCGGCGCCGCCGTGTCGACGGGCCTGGTGGCGGCGGCGATCGCCCACAGCTGGCTCGGGGTGGTCACCGGTGACTGGTGGGCCGTGGCCGGCGTGTTCGGGCTCTCGACCCTGGCCGTCGGGGCGGGCATCGCCGGGCTCGGGGCGCTGCTCGGACGCGCGGGTCTCGGGCTGGGCGGGGCCGTGATGATGCTGCTGGGCAATCCCTTCTCGGGAGTGTCCTCGGCTCCGGAGACGCTGCCCCGGCCGGCCGGAGCGATCGGCCAGTGGCTGCCGCCGGGCGCGGGCGGCTCACTGCTGCGCTCGGTGTCCTTCTTCGACGGCGCCGCGGCCATCGGCCCCGCGCTCACGCTCACATGGTGGGCCCTGCTCGGCCTGGGCGCCGTCCTGCTCGGCGGCGCGCTGCGCCGGCGCGCACCCGGCGCTTCACCGGCACCCGGCCGGACCCGGGCGTCGGTACCGGCCGCCTGAGCCCCGGCCGTCCGCACCCCGGTCGGTACGGGGTCGGCGAGCTGCGGAACCCGCCGCGGAGAGCGGACCGTGCTACCCGCTACGTCGCGTTCGGCCCCCGGTGTTCCGCCGCGATGCCGAAGTGGTGGTGCTCGCGGGGGGACGTCAACTCGCCCTGCGGCTCCTTCACCGCGATGACGGCGATCTGCGACACGATGAGTGATCTCGTCGTACAGGCCGACGAGTTGCTCCGGGTCCGCGCCCGGCTGGAGGAGATGGTCGTACGCCACACGGGCCGCACTCCCGGGCAGGTGACCGCGGACATCGAGTGGACACCGTCCTGGACGGCGAACGGCGGACGGCACGTGTCAGCCTTCCGCCGCGCTCCGGCAGTTGACGCGCCAGGGGGCGAAACGGACCAAACGGCGTACCCCCTTTCGGCGTAGGAACACCATCGATTTCCGACCGGTCGAGGTTGCGCGACCCTCGTGCCCGCACGGCGGAATGAGAGGCTCCGCCGCTGGTCCCGGGGGTCGACGCCACGCTCGGAAGTGACTCGAACAGGGAGGTGTCCACCCGAACGGGTGAGTGGTGAGTAACAACACAAAGGGCACGTTCCGTTGGGATTCTCCCTCTGGACGAGACAAGATCCGTGACTGACGACAAGCCCCCGCCGCAGCGGCGGGGCGGTCCGGGCGGACGCCGAGTCCTGCCGCCGCCCGGACAACCGGTCGACAGGAGTGGATCGGCAGGAGTGGAGGACCCGAGCACGACGGGTCGCCGGAACGGTCATCTCCGCGGGAGAGGCGCCGGGCCGAGCAGCCCTTGGGGTGAAGCCGCACTCGTGCGGCCGGGCAACTTCGCCAGCCCGAATCCGACAGGTCATCCTTCACAGGCGGCTGACGAAGGGTTGCGCATGTCCGCGCTCAATCGTGTCCCGTCGCTGATGGCCCGTGCCGGTACGGCCTCGGCCCTCACCCTCGCCGCCATCGGCGGATCTGTCGTGGTCCCCGGTGCCGCCTCCGAGGCGGCCGCGGCGACCTATGCCACGAAGGCCCTCAAGATCGCGGCCTCCAAGAAGGGCTCACCGTACGCATGGGGCGCCGTCGGACCACGCAGGTTCGACTGCTCCGGGCTGACCCTGTACTCGTTCAAGAAGGCCGGCAAGAAGCTGCCGCGCACCGCGGCGCAGCAGTACAACAAGACACGTCATATCTCCGCCAAGAGCCGCAAGGCCGGGGACCTGGTCTTCTTTCACTCGGGCCGCAGCGTCTACCACGTCGGCATCTACGCCGGGAAGGGCAAGATCTGGCACGCCCCGAAGACCGGGGACGTGGTGCGTCTGCAGAAGATCTGGACCGGCAGCGTCTGGTACGGCCGGGTCAAGTAGCGCACCCGAGGGGGAGACGGCGGACCACGACGCCGTCTCCCCCTCGGGTGCGTGGTATGCGGCGGCGCTCCGGAGGCCGCCGGCGCCTCATCGCTGAGTCCCCTGCCGGTCGGAGGCCCGCCCCACGGCCGTGACGGGCTCGGGAGTCACCGGACTGCCCGGCGGCGTCCAGGGCAGTTCGACGGAGATGGTCTTGCCGCCCTCCCGCGTGGGCCGCACTCTCAGCTTGCCGCCGCACTCCGCCGTCAGCCAGCGGATGATCACCATGCCGCGGCCGTTGTCCTGCTGGACGGCTGCGGGCAGGCGCTTGGGGAACCGCGGATGGCTGTCGGTGACGCCGATGCGCAGCCGCTCGTCACGGTCGAGTGCGAGGTCCACCGTGAAGGTGGGTGACTGGCCGAGGGTGTGCTGAACCGCGTTGGTCGTCAACTCGGAGACGATGAGCCGGACGGTTTCGGACACATCCGTGTCCGCCGACAGGCCCCACTCCGCCAGCGTGCCGACCACATAAGTGCGCGCGGCGGCCACCGAGGCGGGATCGCTCGGCAGAGTGACGGATGCTTCCAGATGGTCTGCCATGGCGAGGTCGTCCCTTTCCCGCGGGACCGCGGCCCGACATGGAGCGGACGGTTCGAGTACGGTCCCGGACTGGTGCTTCGCCGTCAGACTGCCATCATCAGGCTCGTGAAGGGCGGCGATCCACCAAGATATGCATATATCTGTCGCTCGATGCGGTGAACTCTGCGACGGCAGAGCGTATGTGGGCGGCTCAGAGGGAGTAGAGGAGTGGCCCATGCAGCATGGTCCCGTGGTGCGCCGCCGGAAGCTGGGCGCGGAACTGCGCGCCCTGCGTACGTCGGCGGGGATCACCAGCGGCGAGGCGGCCCGGCTGGTGGGCTGGCACCAGTCGAAGGTCAGCCGGATCGAGACCGGGACGAGCGGGGCGAGACCGGCCGACGTGCGGTTACTGCTGGACGCCTACGGCGTGGCCGACGACCAGCTGCGGGAGCTGCTGGTGACGCTGGCCGGCTCCGACGACGCGGGCGGCCGTAACCACTGGTGGCACGCCTATCGCGGGGTACTGCCGCCGACCTACCGCGACTTCATCAGCCTGGAGTCCCAGGCGAGCGCGATGCGCACGCTGGAGACCACGGTGGTACCCGGGCTGCTGCAGACGCCGGAGTACGCACGCGCGGTGACGCGCGCCGCGGTGGACGGGCTTCCGGAGGAACGACTGGACACCCTGGTGGAGGTCCGGCTGGCCCGGCAGGACGTGCTGCGGGCGCTGCCGCCGCTGAGACTGAGCGCGGTCCTGGACGAGTCGGTGCTGCGCCGGGAGGTGGGCGGATCCGGAGTCATGGCCCGTCAGCTGGCGCGGCTGGTCGAGGCCGCGCGTCTGCCCCATGTCCGGCTCCAGGTACTGCCGTTCGCCGCCGGGGCGCACATCGGTGTCACCGGACCTTTCGTAATCTTCTCTTTTTCGAGCACTTCTGATCTGGACGTGGTTGTTCTCGACCACTTGACGAGTAGCCTGCACCTCGAACGGAAAGAAGACCTAGAGGCCTACACCGAGGCCTTCAACGCTCTTCTGATCCATGCCCTTTCGCCCGAGGACTCGTTGGACTTCATCGCCGCGACAGCGGCAGGCGCGTAAGGAGGCACCATGACAGGCTTCACGTCCGAACTTCCCCGGAGCATCCCTGCCAGTACCGATCTGCCCGGCGTGCGGTGGCTGCGCAGCAGTTACAGCACCGGGGCGAACAACTGCGTCGAGACGGCGCGGCCGTCGGCCGGCCCCTGTGCCGGACTGCTCGCCGTGCGCGATTCCAAGGACCCGGCCGGTCCCGCGCTGCTCTTCTCCCCCGGGAGCTGGGCGTCGTTCACGGCCGGTATCCACCGCCACTGACCCGGACCGGCATCGGGCGACGCACGGCCGTGTCACGCCGACTCATGGCCGCGTCTCGCCGATCACCCGTACAGCGCGTTCGATCTGTTCCCCGGAGAGGTCCGCACGAGCGGTCAGCCTGAGCCGTGAGATGCCGTCGGGTACGGAAGGAGGACGGAAGCAGCCCACGGACAGGCCGGCCGCACGGCAGTCGGCCGCCCACCGCAGCGCCCCCTCCGGGGAGGGGGCGCGCACCGAGACGACGGCGGCGTCCGGACGTACCGCGCGAAGCCCCAGTCCGGTCAGGCGTGCGTGCAGTTCGGCCGCCACCGCGCGGGCCCGCGCCGCCCGTTCCGGCTCGCGGCGCAGCAGGGTGAGCGCCGCCAGCGCCGCGCCCGCCGCCGAGGGGGCGAGGCCGGTGTCGAAGATGAAGGTCCGGGCCGAGTTGACCAGGTGCTCGATCACCCGGGCGGGGCCGAGCACGGCGCCGCCCTGGCTGCCGAGCGACTTGGACAGCGTCACCGTCACGACGACGTCGTCGGCGCCCGCGAGTCCCGCCGCGTGCGGGGCGCCGCGCCCGCCGTCGCCGAGGACACCGAGGCCGTGGGCGTCGTCGACGACCAGCCCGGCGCCGTGCTCCCGGCACGCCCCGGCGAGCGCGGCGAGCGGGGCGGCGTCGCCGTCGACCGAGAAGACCGTGTCGGAGACGGCCACGGCGGGGCCGTCGTGCGTCGCCAGTGCCTTGCGTACGGCGTCCGGGTCGGCGTGCGCCACCACCTGCGTCGTGCCGCGGGCCAGTCGGCAGCCATCGATCAGCGAGGCGTGGTTGCCCGCGTCGGAGACGACGAGGGAGCCGTGCGGCGCCAGCGCGGTGACCGCGGCGAGGTTGGCCGCGTAGCCGGAGGAGAAGACGAGCGCGGCCTCGAAACCGCAGTGGGCGGCCAGTTCGCGTTCGAGCTCGGCGTGCAGTTCGGTCGTGCCGGTCACCAGCCGGGACCCGGTCGAGCCGGCCCCCCACGTGCGCGCGGCCCGCGCCGCGCCCTCGGTGACCTCCGGGTGCCGGGCCAGTCCGAGGTAGTCGTTGCTCGCCAGGTCCAGCAGCGGCGAGTCGGCCTGACGGGGGCGCAGAATCCGTACAAGTCCGGCCTGGCGGCGCGCCCGGGCCTGCTCGTCGATCCAGCCGAACGCCATGGGACGGTCCTCCGGAGTTTTGTAGGCAGTGGACAGACATTAGCGGCACGACAGCCCCCGCGAGGTGTGGCAATACCCACACGGCGATCTGTCAGTGTTGTGCAAACTCTCCTTGGCCCCGGGTGGCCCCGTAGGACAGGATCGGCTCTCATGGACCTGCTGAACACGCTGGTGGACAAGGGGCTTCGGCGCGAGACGCCGACCCGCGAGGAGGCTCTTGCCGTCCTCGCCACTTCCGACGACGACCTGCTCGATGTGGTGGCCGCGGCGGGCAGGGTACGCCGTCACTGGTTCGGCCGACGGGTGAAGCTCAACTACCTCGTCAACCTCAAGTCCGGCCTGTGCCCCGAGGACTGCTCCTACTGCTCGCAGCGGCTCGGCTCCAAGGCCGAGATCCTCAAGTACACCTGGCTGAAGCCCGACCAGGCGTCGCGGGCCGCCGCCGCGGGCGTGGCCGGGGGTGCCAAGCGGGTGTGCCTGGTGGCCAGCGGACGGGGTCCGACCGACCGGGACGTGGACCGGGTCTCGGACACCATCAAGGCCATCAAGGACCAGAACGAGGCCGTCGAGGTGTGCGCCTGCCTGGGCCTGCTCTCCGACGGCCAGGCGGAGCGGCTGCGCGAGGCGGGCGCCGACGCCTACAACCACAACCTCAACACGTCCGAGGCGACGTACGGGGACATCACGACCACGCACACGTACGCCGACCGGGTGGACACGGTGAACAAGGCGCACGCGGCCGGTCTGTCCGCCTGCTCGGGTCTCATCGCGGGCATGGGCGAGAGCGACGAGGACCTGGTCGACGTGGTCTTCTCGCTCCGGGAGCTGGACCCGGACTCGGTGCCGGTCAACTTCCTGATCCCGATGGAGGGCACGCCGCTGGCCAAGGAGTGGCACCTCACCCCGCAGCGCTGCCTGCGCATCCTGGCGATGACGCGGTTCATCTGCCCGGACGTCGAGGTGCGCATCGCGGGCGGGCGCGAGGTCCACCTGCGCACGATGCAGCCGCTCGCGCTGAATCTGGCCAACTCCATCTTCCTGGGCGACTACCTCACCAGCGAGGGCCAGGCGGGCCATGCCGACCTGGAGATGATCGCGGACGCCGGTTTCGAGGTGGAGGGCGCCGACCAGGTGACCCTGCCCGGCCACCGGGCGACGGCGGGCGGTGGTGGCTGCGGACCGCACGAGGGCGACGGGCCCTGCGGGTCGCACGAGAGCGGCAAAGGCTGCGGCTCGCACGAGAGCGGCGTGGCCTGCGGTTCCGCCCCGGCCGCGGAGGACCGCGGCGTCGCACCGGCCGCCGGACCGGCGCCGGCCGGCGAAGTCCGTACGGACCTGGTCGCCGTACGCCGCCGTGGTGCCGGAACGGACCTCGCGCCCAATGCCTGAGCCCGCGCTGTCCGTGGACGAGCTGCTGGCGCTCGACCGGCGGCACGTCTGGCATCCGTACGGCCCCATGCCCGGCCGGCAGGATCCGCTCGTCGTGGAGTCGGCGAGCGGGGTGCGGCTGCGGCCGGCCGACGGCTCGGGGGAGCTCGTCGACGGGATGTCGTCCTGGTGGTCGGCGATCCACGGCTACAACCACCCGGTGCTGAACGAGGCCGCGCGCGAGCAGCTGGAGCGGATGAGCCATGTGATGTTCGGCGGGATCACCCACGAGCCCGCCGTGCGGCTGGCGAAGCTCCTTGTCGACATGTCACCCGAGGGGCTGGAGCACGTCTTCCTCGCCGATTCGGGGTCGGTGTCGGTCGAGGTGGCGGTCAAGATGTGTCTGCAGTACTGGCGGTCGCTGGGCCGCCCGGCCAAGCGGCGCCTGCTGACCTGGCGCGGCGGCTACCACGGTGACACCTGGCAGCCTATGTCGGTGTGCGACCCCGAGGGCGGGATGCACGAGCTGTGGCAGGGCGTCCTGCCGCGCCAGGTCTTCGCGGACGCGCCGCCGGCGGAGTACGAGGAGGCGTACGCGGATCACCTGCGCGCGTTGATCGAGCGGCACGCCGACGAGCTGGCCGCGGTGATCGTCGAGCCGGTGGTGCAGGGCGCCGGCGGGATGCGGTTCCACTCCCCCGCCTATCTGCGGGTGCTGCGGGAGGCCTGCGACACGCATGGCGTACTGCTGGTGTTCGACGAGATCGCGACCGGGTTCGGGCGTACGGGCGCGTTGTTCGCGGCGGAGCACGCGGCGGTGACGCCGGACGTGATGTGCGTGGGCAAGGCGCTGACCGGCGGCTACCTGACGATGGCGGCCACGCTGTGCACCTTCCGGGTGGCCGACGGCATTTCGCGGGGCGAGGTACCGGTGCTGGCCCACGGGCCGACGTTCATGGGCAGTCCGCTGGCGGCGGCCGTGGCGTGCGCGTCGATCGGGCTGCTGCTCGGACAGGACTGGCTCGCGGAGGTCAAGCGGATCGAGGCGGGCCTGCGGGAGGGCCTCGCGCCCGCCTCCGAGACGCCGGGTGTGCGCGACGTACGGGTACTCGGCGCGATCGGCGTGGTGCAGCTCGACCACGCCGTCGACATGCGGGCGGCGACGGCGGCGGCCGTACGCGAGGGTGTGTGGCTGCGGCCGTTCCGCGATTTGGTCTACACCATGCCGCCGTACGTCACGGACGACGCGGACGTGGCACGGATCGCCCGCGCGGTGTGCGCGGCGGCACGGGAGGGATGACATGCCGGTACTGGTGATCACGGGCACGGGTACGGAGGTCGGCAAGACGGTCGTGACCGCCGCCGTCGCCGCGGCGGCGCTGGCGGACGGCCGGTCGGTGGCCGTGCTGAAGGCCGCGCAGACGGGCGTACGGCCGGACGAGCCCGGGGACGCCCAGGAGGTGGCGCGCCTCGCGGGCGCCGTGACGGCGGCCGAAGTCGCCCGCTACCCGGAGCCGCTGGCGCCGGGTACGGCCGCGCGGCGGGCCGGCCGGGCGCCGGTGTGTCCCGAGGAGGTGGCGGAGACCGCGGACAAGCTGGCCACCGAGCACGACCTCGTGCTGGTCGAGGGCGCGGGCGGGCTCCTCGTCCGTTTCGACGCGGCCGGCGGGACACTGGCGGACGTCGCCGGACTGCTGGGCGCGCCGGTGCTGTTGGTGGCCTCGGCCGGGCTGGGCACGCTGAACACCACGGAACTGACGGCGCGTGAGCTGCGCTCCCGCGGCCTGGAGCTGCCGGGCGTGGTGATCGGCAGCTGGCCCGGGACCCCGGACCTCGCCTCGCGCTGCAATCTCGCGGACCTTCCGGAGGTGGCCGGCGCCCCCCTGCTCGGCGCCCTGCCGGCCGGGGCGGGCTCCCTCCCGCCGGCCTCCTTCCGGTCGGCGGCCCCGCGATGGCTGGCGCCCCGGCTGGCGGGCACCTGGGACACGGAGGCGTTCCGGGCCCGGGAAGCCCCCTGACCGACGCGACGGCTCCGGGGCGGCCCGCCGCCCCGCGTCCCGGGCGGAACGAGGCGCCCGGAAAGGAGCCGTCCGCGCGGTGGGTGCGCGGTGCTCGCAGGGGGGACAATCGCGGTAAGGCACCGCCTCGTGAGGGAGGTCCCATGGCGCTGCGATCCGCTCGTGCCCGCGGGGTGCCGCGGGACGCCGTGCACCATCCGCTGTTCGCCCGCTGCTACGCCCGGTTCAGTGAGAGCGCCGAGACCCGGATGGGCATGGGGCGCGTGCGCGAACGGCTGCTCGCCGGGCTGTCCGGGCGGGTGATCGAGGTCGGCGCGGGCAACGGACTCAACTTCTCCCACTACCCGGGCGCCGTCTCGGAGGTCGTCGCCATCGAACCGGAGCGTGTACTGCGGCACCTGGCCGTGGAGGCGGCGCTGCGCGCGCGGGTTCCGGTCGACGTCGCGCCGGGTGCGGCGGAGGCGCTGCCGGTCAAGAGCGAGGCCTTCGACGCGGCCGTGGTCTCGCTGGTGCTGTGCAGCGTCCGCGACGTGCCGCGGGCGCTCGGGGAGCTGAGAAGGGTGCTGCGACCCGGCGGCGAGCTGCGGTTCTTCGAGCACGGCCGGGGCGGCGGCCGGGTGATGACCTGCACCCAGCGCGCGCTGGACCGGACCCTGTGGCCTTTGCTGTCCGGCGGTTGCCACCTGTCCCGCGAACCGGTCGCCGCGCTGCGGGAGGCGGGGTTCACGCTCGGTCCCTACCGCCGGGTGCTGATGCCGGAGAACGGGCCGGCGCTGCCGAGTTCGTACTGCGTGCTCGGCACGGCCTGGCGGGAGGCCGAGGCGGAGGCGTAGTCGTCACACGCGCCACCGGCGCAGTTCGTCCGCGATCTCGTCGACCGACGCCTCACCGCTCTTGACCAGCAGGGCGAGGTCCCGCACCTGCTCGGGCGTGGTGGCGACCTCGACCCCGCCGGCGACCAGGTAGGCATAGGCGACCGCGGAGGCGAACAGGGCGTTGGAGCGCTCCAGCGCGGGCACGTGGATCAGCAGCTGGAGCAGCGCGGCGGCGCGGGCGTGCGGGCCCTCGTAGACGGGGGTGTCGAATATCTCGGCCCGGTGGCGGGCGACGGCCGCGACGAGCGCTCCCCAGTCGGTGACCTGGGGGTCTCCCGGGGTGCGCTGTTCGGCGAGCATGAGCAGCCAGGCGAGATCGATGGTGAGGTCGTTCATCCGGGGGCGTCGACGGCTCAGCCGCGGCCTTCGCCGACCTCCTCGGCGAACACCTTCTCGTACTGCCGCATGAAGTCGGCGGCGGCCTCCACGAAGGTGTGGCCGGCCTCGCCGGTGTCCTGCCGGACCAGTTCCTCGATGTAGCGGTTGACGCTCATCCCCCGGGCCACCGCTCGTTCGCGGGCCGCCCGGGCGGTGCCCTCGTCCACCCGCACGTTCAGCTGGGCCTTCCGGGTCTTCGCCATACCTCGAAGCTAGCGCCGAGACGCTAGCGGCGGCAAGAGCGGAGGCCTGCGCGAGCGGGGCGGAATCCCGGCGGGCGGGGCACGCTGGGCGCGGTGGTGGCGCGGGCGCCCGCGCCGCGTGCCTCACGGATGAAGGTGCTGGCGGCCACCGCGCACTGGTGATTGACTCGCGGTATCCCGAAGTGCCCTGCCCTGGAGGAGAGTTCATGTCGCGTCCGTTCCGCTTCGGCGTCAATCTGATGGCGTCCGCACCCGCCGACGAGTGGGCCGCGAAATGCCGGCGGGCCGAGGAGCTCGGGTACGACGTGATCCTGGTTCCGGACCATCTCGGCATGCCGGCGCCGTTCCCGGCGCTGGTCGCGGCGGCCAGGGCCACCGAGCGGCCCCGGCTGGGCACCTTCGTGCTCAACGCGGGCTTCTGGAATCCCGCTCTGCTGGCCCGGGAGGCGGCGACCACGGACGCGCTGACGGGCGGGCGCCTGGAACTGGGGCTCGGCACCGGCTACGTACGGGCGGAGCACGACGCGGCGGGGCTGCCGTTCGGCTCACCCGGTGAGCGGGTGGACCATCTGCGGCGCACCGTCGAGGAGTTGGAGCGGCTGCTCGGCGACGAGGAGTACCGGCCGCGGCCGGTGCAGCGGCCGGGGGTGCCGTTGCTGATCGGTGCCAACGGTGACCGGATGCTGGAGCTGACCGCCCGCCACGCCGCCATCGCCGCGTTCACGGGCGGACGTACCGTGCGGGGCAGCACGACGGGGCAACTCGCCCCGATCACGGCCGAGGAGCTCGACGAGCGTGTGGCCCGGTACCGGGAGCTGGCGGCGGGCCGCCAGGAGCCCGCGGAGCTGAACCTGCTCATCCAGACGGTCGTCGTGACCGAGGACCGCGAGGCCGCCGTCCAGCCCCTCCTGGAGCACGTTCCGCACCTGACCACCGACCAGGTGCTGGAGCTGCCCATCTTCCTGGCCGGGACCCTGGAGCAGATCACCGCGCAGGTACGGGCGCAGCGCGAACGGTACGGCTTCACCTACCTGACCGTGCTGGAGCCGTACATGGAGGTCTTCGCTCCGGTGATGCGGGCGCTGCGCGACGCCTGACGGCCGGCCCCGCGCGGCGGTGCGCGCCGCGACGGTCCGCATGCCGGAATACCGCGTGGTGGTCCTCGCGAGCGTGGTGGGATCACCACGTGAACGAACTGCGCGTACGGGCCGCCGGGCCCGGGGAGCTGGACGCCGTGCTGGCCTTCTGGAAGACGGCCGCCGAGGGGACGAGCATCAGCGACGACCGGGAGGGCGTGGAGCGGCTGGTCGCCCGCGACCCCGAGGCGCTGATCGTGGCCGAGCGGGGCGGGGTCCTGGTGGGCACGGTGATCGCGGGCTTCGACGGCTGGCGGTGCCATCTGTACCGGCTGGCGGTGCACCCGGACCACCGGCGTCAGGGCATCGGCTCGGCGCTGCTCACGGCCGCGGAGGAGCGGTTCGCGGGGCTGGGCGGGCGCCGAGGGGACGCGATGGTGCTGCTGCGCAACGAGCGGGCCCAGCATGCCTGGCGGGCGGCCGGGTACGCGCCCCAGGAACAGTGGCGACGCTGGGTGAAGCCCCTCACCGACTGAAAGGTGTGAGCAACGGCGCATGAGTGAGTCCGCATCGGCGTTCCTCCCGGCGCCCTCCCCGGCACCTCACCCGGCGCACCCCGTCGCGCGAGCCTCAGCGTCCTGGCCGATCATGGACCCGAGGTGACCCGATGACCGAAGTGCTTCTGCTGCTGGTGGCGATCCTGCTCTCACTCGTGTGCGGCGCCTTCGTCGCGGCCGAGTTCTCACTGACCACCGTCGAGCGCGGCGAGCTGGAGCGCGCGGCGGCGCGGGGCGAGCGGGGCGCGGCGAGTGCCCTGAAGGCCGTACGGAACCTGACCTTCCAGCTCTCCGGGGCGCAGCTCGGCATCACGGTCACCAATCTGGTGGTCGGCATGCTCGCCGAGCCGTCGGTCGCGGCGCTGATCGCGGGGCCGCTCAGGAGCGTGGGGGTGTCGCGCTCGGGGGCCTCCTCACTGGCGCTGGTGCTGGGTACGGCCCTGTCGACGGTCTTCCTGATGATCGTCGGCGAACTGGTGCCGAAGAACTGGGCGATCTCCTCGCCACTGGCCGTGGCCAAACGGGTGGGCGGTCCGCAGCGCTGGTTCAGCGCCGTCTTCCGGCCCTTCATCACCCACCTGAACAACACGGCCAACCGCATCGTGCGCCGATTCGGCGTGGAGCCCGCCGAGGAGCTGGCGTCCGCGCGCGGGCCGCAGGAGCTGGCGGCGCTCGCCCGGCACTCGGCCAAGGAGGGCGCGTTGGAGGCCGACACCGCCGAGCTGTTCGTGCGGACCCTGAACCTGGCCGACCTGACGGCACAGAACGTGATGACCCCGCGCGTGCAGGTCGTCGCCCTCGACGCGCGGGCGACGTGCGAGGACGTGGCGAACGCGACGCGGGCGACCGGGCTGTCCCGGTTCCCCGTCTACCAGGACACTCTCGACGCCGTGGTCGGGACGGCGCACGTCAAGGACGTGCTCGCGGTGCCGGCCGGGCGGCGGAGCCGGATCGCGGTCGCCGAGCTGATGCGCGAGCCGCTGCTCGTCCCGGAGTCACTGACCGTCGACCGGCTCCTGGACCGGCTCTCCGGGCGGCGCACGATGGCCGTCGTGATCGACGAGTACGGCGGGACGGCGGGCGTGGCCACGCTGGAGGACATCGTGGAGGAGGTCGTCGGCCAGGTGCGGGACGAGCACGACCCGCACGAGACGCCCGAGCTGGACGCCGCCGGCACCGACGAGCAGGGCCACGCGCTGTACCGGGCCGACGGTGCGGCGCGGGTGGACCGGCTCGCGCGGCTGGGACTCAAGGTGCCCGAGGGGCCGTACGAGACGGTCGCCGGGCTGGTCGCGGCCGGGCTGGGGCACATTCCCGCCGTCGGCGACACTCTGGAGGTCGCCGGCTGGCGGCTGGACGTCGTGGACGCCACCGGTCGCAGGGCGGCCCGGGTGCTGCTGCGCGCGCCGCTCGACGACGCGCGCGCCGCCGACGCGGACGAAGGGGAGGCCGGCCGGTGACCGCGGTACAGCTGCTGATCGGTCTGGCGACGCTCGTCGTCAACGCGTTCTTCGTGGGTGCCGAGTTCGCGCTGATCTCCGTGCGCCGCAGCCAGGTGGAGCAGGCCATGGAAGCCGGGGCGGCGGGAGCGGCCGGGGCGGAGGGCGGCCGGCGCGCGAGGAGCGTGCTGTGGGGTCTGGAGCATGTGTCGGCGCTGATGGCGGCGGCGCAGCTGGGTATCACGCTGTGCACACTGGTCCTCGGTGTGGTCGCGGAGCCGGCGATCGCCCACCTGCTGGAGCCGGTGTTCCACGCGGTGGGCGTGCCCTCCGGCGCGGGGCACGCGGTGTCCTTCGTGATCGCCCTGGCGCTGGCGACGTATCTGCACATGCTGCTCGGCGAGATGGTGCCGAAGAACGTCGCCCTGGCCGAACCGGTACGCAGTGCGCTGCTCCTCGGGCCGCCGCTGGTGGCGCTGTCCCGGGCACTGCGCCCCGTGATCTTCACGGTCAACACCTTCGCGAACGCGCTGCTCAAGCTGCTCAGGGTGGAGACGAAGGACGAGGTCTCCTCGACCTTCACGGACGCCGAGCTGGCCGAGATCGTGAAGGACGCCAGTGAGGCCGGCCTGATCGACGACCGGGCCCAGGAGCGCCTGCACGACGCCCTGGAGCTGGGCCGTCGACCGGTGCGGGACGTGGTGCTGCCCCTGGAACGCGTCGTCCACGCGCGCGTGGGCATCACCGCGGAGCAGCTGGAGCGGCTGTCGGTGGAGTCCGGGTTCTCCCGTTTCCCGGTGGTGGACGACGGGCGGCGGATCGTCGGCTACCTGCATGTGAAGGACGCCCTGGACGCCTCGCCGCGGGACGTGCCGTTCCGGCTGCGGGACATGCGGCCCATCGCGCGGGTGCGTGAGCGCACCCCGCTGGACGACGTGCTCACCGCGATGCGCCGCAGCCGTACGCACCTGGCGGCCGTGATCGGCTCCGACGGGCGGCTGGCGGGGCTGGTGACCATGGAGGACGTGCTGCGGGAGCTGTTCGGGCAACGGACGTGAGCCCGGACGGCCCCGCGGAGGGCGACCGACCGGCGGGTATGTGCGGGGGCTACCATTTCTGTCGCCATGCAGACGAATCCCACTCACACCAGCCTTGTCACCGTCGGCGACTCCTTCACGGAGGGCATGTCGGACCTGCTGCCCGACGGCTCGTACCGGGGCTGGGCCGACCTCCTCGCCGCGCGGATGGCCGCCCGCTCCCCCGGTTTCCGGTACGCGAACCTCGCGGTGCGCGGAAAGCTGATCGGCCAGATCGTCGACGAGCAGGTCGATGTGGCGGCCACCATGGGATCCGACGTGATCACGCTGGTCGGCGGGCTCAACGACACACTGCGGCCCAAGTGCGACATGGCCCGGGTACGGGATCTGCTGACCCAGGCCGTGGAACGCCTCGCGCCGAACTGCGAGCAGCTGGTGCTGATGCGCAGCCCGGGCCGCCAGGGGCCGGTGCTGGAGCGGTTCCGGCCGCGCATGGAGGCGCTGTTCGCCATCATCGACGACCTGGCCGAGCGGCACGGCGCCGTGGTCGTCGACCTGTACGGGGCCCGCTCGCTGGCCGACCCGCGCCTGTGGGACGTGGACCGGCTGCACCTGACCGCGGACGGGCACCGCCGGGTCGCGGAGGCCGTGTGGCAGGCGCTCGGTCACGAGCCGGAGGACCCCGAGTGGCACGCGCCGATCCCGCCGACGCCCCCGCCGGGCTGGGCCATGCGCCGGACCGCGGACGTCCGGTTCGCCCGGCAGTACCTGCTGCCCTGGATCGGCCGCAGGCTGACCGGCCGGTCGTCCGGGGACGGCCTGCCGCCCAAGCGGCCGGAGCTGCTGCCGTACGAGGACCTGACGCCGTGATCTTCGGGCCCGCCCGGCCTTCGTGGCATTCGTAGCTTCCGACGAAGAACCCCGTGGAGCTGGCCTGCAGGAATCGCCAGTAGAATCCGTTCACGTGACTTCCGCTCCCGCCAAGCCCCGCATCCCGAACGTCCTCGCCGGACGCTACGCCTCCGCCGAGCTCGCCACGCTCTGGTCGCCCGAGCAGAAGGTGAAGCTCGAGCGGCAGCTCTGGCTCGCCGTGCTGCGGGCCCAGAAGGATCTCGGCATCGAGGTGCCCGACGCCGCGATCGCCGACTACGAGCGCGTCCTGGACCAGGTCGACCTGGCCTCGATCGCCGAGCGCGAGAAGGTCACCCGGCACGACGTGAAGGCGCGGATCGAGGAGTTCAACGACCTCGCCGGGCACGAGCACGTACACAAGGGCATGACCTCGCGGGACCTGACGGAGAACGTCGAGCAGCTGCAGGTCCGGCTCTCGCTGGAGCTGATCCGCGACCGCTCGGTGGCCGTCCTGGCCCGGCTGGGCAAGCTGGCCGGCGAGTACGGCGAGCTGGTCATGGCAGGCCGGTCGCACAACGTCGCCGCGCAGGCCACGACGCTGGGCAAGCGCTTCGCCACCGCCGCCGACGAGCTGCTCGTCGCGTACGGCCGGGTGGAGGAGCTGCTCGGCCGCTACCCGCTGCGCGGCATCAAGGGCCCGGTCGGCACCGCCCAGGACATGCTGGACCTGCTCGGCGGGGACGCCGGCAAGCTCGCTGAGCTGGAGCAGCGGATCGCCGGGCACCTGGGCTTCTCACGGGCCTTCACCTCGGTCGGCCAGGTCTACCCGCGCTCGCTGGACTACGAGGTCGTCACCGCGCTGGTGCAGCTGGCGGCGGCGCCGTCGTCGCTGGCGAAGACGATCCGGCTGATGGCCGGGCACGAGCTGGTCACCGAGGGCTTCAAGCCCGGGCAGGTCGGTTCCTCCGCCATGCCGCACAAGATGAACACCCGCTCCTGCGAGCGCGTGAACGGCCTGATGGTGATCCTGCGCGGCTACGCGTCGATGACCGGCGAGCTGGCGGGCGACCAGTGGAACGAGGGCGACGTGTCCTGCTCGGTGGTGCGCCGGGTGGCCCTGCCCGACGCGTTCTTCGCGCTGGACGGGCTGCTGGAGACGTTCCTGACCGTGCTGGACGAGTTCGGCGCCTTCCCGGCCGTCGTGGCCCGGGAGCTGGACCGCTACCTGCCGTTCCTGGCGACCACGAAGGTCCTGATGGGCGCGGTGCGGGCCGGCGTCGGCCGCGAGGTCGCGCACGAGGCGATCAAGGAGAACGCGGTCGCCTCCGCGCTGGCGATGCGCGAGCGGGGCGCCGAGCGCAACGAGCTGCTCGACAAGCTGGCCGCCGACGAGCGCATCCCGCTGGACCGTGCCGGGCTGGACGCGCTGATGGCCGACAAGCTGTCCTTCACGGGCGCCGCGGCCGGCCAGGTCGGCGTCGTCGTCGCCCGGATCGAGGAGATCGTCAAGCAGCACCCGGCCGCCGCGGGCTACACCCCCGGAGCGATCCTCTGACGCGCTTCACCCGTGCGGAGCTGGAGGCCGCCCGCGACCGTCTCGTACCGGACGTCGTCGCGGACGGTCTCCATGTGCTGTTCTGCGGGATCAACCCCGGGCTGATGACGGCGGTGACGGGCCACCACTTCGCCCGCCCCGGCAACCGGTTCTGGCCGGTGCTGCACCTGTCCGGGTTCACGCCGCGGCTGCTGAAGCCGTCGGAGCAGGACGAACTGCCGTCGTACGGGCTCGGCATCACGAACGTCGTGGCGCGGGCCAGCGCGCGGGCGGACGAGCTGAGTGCCGAGGAGTACCGGGAGGGCGGCCGGCTGCTGGCGCTGAAGGTGGCGCGGCTGCGGCCCCGTTGGCTGGCCGTGGTCGGTGTCACCGCCTACCGCGCCGCCTTCGAGGACCGGAAGGCCCAGGTGGGGCCGCAGGAACGGACGATCGGGGACACACGCGTGTGGGTGCTGCCCAATCCCAGTGGCCTCAACGCCCACTGGACGGCGCGGACGATGGCGGAGGAGTTCGCGCGGCTGCGGATCGCGGCGGAGGCACAGGCGGAGGCGTAGCTACGGAGGGCCGTCAGGGTGGCGCCTGTTCCGTGACGACGGCCAGCAGTCGCACCTCGTCCGTCCCGTCCCGGTCGGCGACGGCCACCGCGGCCCAGCGGCCGGTGCCCTCCGCCTCCCAGAGGTAGGCCACGCTCGCTCGGACACTCAGGTCCGCCCACGGCTCGGGTATCTCCTCGGCCTCGGTGCGCAGCAGGACCGTCTGCAGGTTCCAGGGATCCGTCTCTCCCCAGCGTCCGGCGAGGCGCTCGTAGAGGGCGTCGCGGTATTTCTCGTACTGCTCCACCGTCACCGCCCGCTCCCCCTGGTCGCCGCCGCGCAGGCCGTGGCTGCTCTCCAGCACCGCCACGAAGTGGCCGGGACGCCGGGCGCCCCCGTCCGACGGGCCGTGCTCCGCCGGGAAGGGTCGGAAGCACAGCTCGTCGATGAGGGCGATGTGCCGCGCGATGTCCATGCCCTCCAGTAAACCGGCCGGCACTGACAATTGGCGGAGCGTCAGCCGCGGGCAGGCGTCAGGCGTCCCGGCCGCGCAGCCGCCAGGCTCCCGCGAGGAGGGCGGCCGCCACCCACAGCGCGGTCACCGCGAGTCCGGCCCAGGGCCCCAGGGTTCCCTCGTGCGTCTGGTAGAGGATGACCTGTCCCGCCTTGTCCGGCAGGAAGTCGGTGACGCCGCCCACCGCGTCCCCGATCACGAAGGAGACGATGAGGATGAACGGGATCAAGACGGACAGGGTGGCCACGCCGCTGCGGAACAGCGCCGTGAGGCCGGCCGCGAGCAGCGCCATCAGCATGAGGTAGATCCCGCAGCCCACGACGCCGCGCACCTGCTCGCCGGTGGTGAGCCCGTCCGCCGCCGTGCCGAGGCCCGCCCGGGCCGCGACGAGGGAGGCGAACGCGGTGAGCAGCCCCACGACGAGCACGGGTGCGGCGACGACCACGAGCTTCGCCGCGAACCACCGTCCGCGCCGCGGAACGGCGGCCAGGGAGAGCCGGATCCCGTTGCCGTGGTACTCGGACGAGACGGCCATGGCCCCGTAGGCGACGGCGGCGATCTGGCCGGGTATGACACCGGAGAGCGCCATGAACAGCGGATCGAACTCGGGCTGGGTGGTGTCGGAGACTCCGGCCAGCGCGGAGGCGGCGGTGGTGACCGCGAACACCGCCAGCAGGGTGCCGCACAGCGAGCGCAGGGTGCGGACCTTGAGCGCCTCCGAACGGAGTACGGGCGTGAATGACATGGTCAGGCCTCCTGGGGGTGTGCGGTGAACTCGGTCTCGGCGGCCGTCAGGTCGAGGTACGCCTGCTCCAGCGTGCCTTCGTCCGAGGACAGTTCGAGGATCGGGACTCCGGCGCCGGACATGGCGCGACCGATGTCGTCGACGCGCGCGTGGTGCACGGTCCAGTACCCGTCGTCCTGCTCCACGGCGTCGTGGCCGTGCCGGGCCAGGGCGGCTTTGAGGGCGGTGGCGTCCGACGTACGGATACGGACACGCGGCCGCACGCGCGCGTCGATGAACTCCCGCATCGGGGTGTCGGCGAGCAGGCGGCCCCGGCCGAGGACGACCAGGTGGTCGGCGAAGGACGCGGTCTCGTTCATCAGGTGGCTGGAGACCAGGACCGTGCGTCCCTCGGCCGCGAGGCCGCGCAGCAGTCCGCGGATCCAGATGATGCCCTCGGGGTCCAGCCCGTTGGAGGGCTCGTCCAGCATGACCACCTCGGGATCGCCCAGCAGGGCGGCGGCGATGCCCAGCCGCTGGCGCATGCCCAGGGAGTACGTCCGCACCCGGTGGCGCGCCACCGACGCGATGCCCGTCTCCTCCATCACCTCGTCGACCCGGCGCGACGGGACGCGGTTGCTCGCCGCGAGGACGCGCAGGTGGTCCCGGGCGGTGCGCGAGCCGTGCGCGGCCTGCGCGTCGAGCAGGGCGCCGACGTGCCGCAACGGTTCGCGCAGGGTGGCGTACGCGCGTCCGCCGACGGTCGCGGTCCCGGAGGTGGGCCGGTCCAGGCCCAGGACGAGCCGCATGGTGGTGGACTTCCCCGCGCCGTTGGGGCCGAGGAAGCCGGTGACGCGGCCGGGGCGCACGGTGAAGGTGAGGTCGTCGACGGCTCGTCGGGTGCCGTACTCCTTGGTGAGGTTCTGGACGTCGATGCTGGTCATGACAGCAGCGTGCCGGTTCGCACCGGGTCGTGGCCTCCCCCGCCGGTGGAGAGCCTCTCCCCCGTGCGGGGGAGCCGCGCTGTCGGTGCCGGGTGGCACGATGACGGGATGGTCCGCCTGCTGCGCCCGCTGGTCCGCGGGACGACGTACACACGCCTGCTGCACCTGTGGGTGCCGATGGCGGCCTTCAGCGTGTTCATGTTCGTCGTGCCGCACATGCCCTGGGTGCCCCTGCTCGTGCTGGTCCCGGTCGGCCTGATCGCGGCTGTGCGGACCGGCGAGGGAGTGCAGGCCCGCCTGCTCCTCACCCCCGGACACGACGACTCGGCGTTCTCGGTCACCCCCTCGGTCAGCCGGCGCGACCGGCTGCGCACGGTGGCGTGGCTGGAGCTGCGCATGCTGCTGGGCGTCTTGACCTCGATGGTCTGCGTGTGGCTGCCGCTCATCTCCGTCGAGATGGTCCGGCGCTCGCTGGGCTACCGCGTCGACGACATACCGGTGCTGCGGGACGCCGACCCGCACTGGGTGTGGGCGCTCCTCGCGGTGCTTCCCCTCCTCGCGCTGTACGGCGCCGTGGTCGGCCTGGGCGTCCTGGTGACGGCGGCGGCCCGCGCGTTCCTCGGACCGTCCGCCGCCGAACGGCTCAGCGCCCTGGAAGAACGCACCGAGCAGCTCCTGGAGCGCAACCGCATCGCCCGCGAGCTGCACGACTCCATCGGTCACGCGCTGACCGTCGCCGTCGTGCAGGCGGGGGCCGCGCGCGCGGCGAACAGGCCCGAGTTCACCGACCGGGCCCTGACCGCGATCGAGGAGACCGGCAGGGCGGCCCTGGAGGACCTGGAGCGGGTGCTCGGTGTCCTGCGGGAGACGAGGGGGCCCGCGAGCGGGCGGCCGACGCTCGCGGACGCCGACCGTCTCCTGGAGTCCGCACGCGCCTCGGGGGCGAAGGTCGACGCGGAGGTCACGGGCCCCGTGGAGAGCCTGCCGGGCCCCGTCTCCCGGGAGGGGTACCGCATCCTCCAGGAGTCGCTGACCAACGTGCTGCGGCACGCGGGTGCGGTGCCGGCGCGGGTCCGCGTCGAGGTGAGGGACGGTGCGCTCACCCTGGAGGTGCGCAACGCGCTGCCGGACGGGAGGGTCACGCCCGGGCGCGGCAGCGGGCTGCGCGGTATACGCGAGCGTGCCGCGCTGCTGGGCGGGCGGGCGCACACGGGGCCCGACGACGCCGGTGACTGGCAGGTACGCGTCGAGCTGCCGCCGAGTTGATCTACGCTGGGCGGATGCCGGTCAGAGTGCTCCTCGTCGACGACGAACCCCTCGTACGCGCGGGTCTGCGGGCCGTGCTGGAGGCGCAGCCGGACATCGAGGTGGTCGGGGAGGCGGCCGACGGGGCGGCGGTCATTCCGCTGGTGCGGCAGGTGCGGCCGGACGTGGTCGCCATGGACGTCCGGATGCCGCTGCTGGACGGCATCGAGGCCACGCGCGCGCTGCTGCGGACGATGACCGACCCGCCGAAGATCCTCGTGGTGACGACCTTCGAGAACGACGAGTACGTGTACGAGGCGCTGCGCGCGGGCGCCGACGGTTTCCTGCTGAAGCGGGCCCGGCCGGCCGAGATCGTGCACGCGGTGCGGCTGATCGCCGAGGGCGATTCCCTGCTGTTCCCCGCCTCGGTCCGGCAGCTCGCCGCCGAGTACGGCGACGGCGGCGGCAACCGGGCGGCTCGCGCGCAGTTGGAGCGGGCACAGCTGACCGAGCGGGAGGGCGAGGTGCTGCGGCTGATGGCGCGCGGGATGTCGAACGCGGAGATCGCCGCCCGGCTGGTCGTCGGCACGGAGACGGTGAAGTCCCACGTGAGCGCGGTACTGGCGAAGCTCGGGGCGCGGGACCGCACCCAGGCGGTGATCACGGCGTACGAGTCGGGGTTCGTGGCACCCGGGTGAGGCGCTTGCCCGGCGGGGAAGGGACGGACCGGCCCTCGCCGGGGCGGAGCGGGCCGAGTACGATCCGGCCAACACGCGCACGAGCTGGGAGGACGGACGTTGGGCGGGCTGACCGGCGGGGATCCGTCGCTGCTGCGGAGGATCAACTCCGCGGTGGTGCTGCACGCGTTGCGTGCCACGGACTGTGCGACGCTGACCGAGATCACCCGGGTGACGGGGCTGTCCCGGCCGACCGTCGAGGGTGTCGTCGAGGGGCTCATCGAGGCGGGTCTCGTCATCGAGGCGGCCGCCGACGAGGGCACGGCCCGACGGCAGGGGCGGCCCGCGCGGCGGTTCCGGTTCCGGGCCGAGGCCGGGCACCTGCTCGGTCTGGAGATCGGGCCGCACCGCGTCGCCGCGCTTCTGTCCGGCCTGGACGGCCGGGTGATCGGCGCCCAGGCCAAGGACGTCGACGAGAGCGCCCCGGCCGACGAGCGGCTGGAGCGGCTGCGCACGGCGGTCGCCGAGCTGCTGCGCCGGGCCGGGGTGGCCCGCGGGTCGCTGCGCGCGGTGGGAGCGGCCACGCCGGGGATCGTCGAGGCGGACGGCACGGTCCGGCTGGGTACCGCGCTGCCCGGGTGGACCGGGCTGCGTCTGGGCGAGCGGCTGAGCCGTTCCTTCAAGTGCCCGGTGCTGGTCGAGAACGACGCGAACGCGGCGGCGGTGGCCGAGCACTGGAAGGGGGCCGCCACCGAGTCCGACGACATCGTGTTCGTGCTGGCCGGGCTGAGTCCGGGGGCCGGGGCGCTGATCGGCGGACGGCTGCACCGGGGGTACGGCGGGGCGGCCGGCGAGACCGGCGCGCTGCATCTGCTGGGCCGGGACGTGACACCGGAGACGCTGCTGTCCACCACGGACCAGCCGCTGCACCCGCTGGACGAGCAGGCGGTCGCCAAGGTGTTCGCCGAGGCCCGTGAGGGCGACCTGCGGGCCCGTGCGGCCGTAGAGCGTTACATCCAGCGGCTGGTGCACGACGTGGCCGCGATGGCGCTGGCCCTCGATCCCGAGCTGGTCGTCATCGGTGGCTGGGCGGCGGGGCTGGACGACGTGCTGGAGCCGTTGCGGCGGGAGCTGGCGCGCTACTGCCTGCGCCCGCCGAAGCTGGCCCTGTCCCTACTCGGCGAAGCGGCCGTGGCGACCGGCGCGCTGCGACTGGCCCTCGACCATGTGGAGGAGCAGCTGTTCGCGGTCGAGGGCGCGACGGCTCGCCGCTGACCAGCCGAAGACCGGGCCGGGCCGGTCAGGAGGCGCGGGTCTCGGGGCCGTGGTGGATCTCCACGTCTCCGAAGTCCCCGAACGTGAGGCGGCAGGTGTCCGCGCGGTAGGTGGCGACGGAGAGCGCGGCGGTGCGGCCCTTCGCGAGGTAGCGGGTGGTGACGACGAGGACGGGCGCTCCGGGGAGGCGGTCCAGTTCCTTCGCGTCCTCGGCGCCGGCCGATCCGAGTTCCACGGCGCTCTCCTGCCGCTCCAGTTCTCCGCGCTGCAGTTCGCGGAGCACGGTACGCGCGCGTGCGGCGCCGGAGGGAGCGTCGATGGCGGTGAGGTCGGGCACCGAGGCGGGCGGGACGTACAGCAGCTCCGCGGCGACGGGCTGGCCGTGTGTCACGCGGGAGCGGCGGACGGTGTGCACGGGCTCGTCCCGGCCGGTGCCCAGCGCGTCGGCGACGGCCGCGGACGGAACCGTCAGGGCGCAGTCGGCCGGCTGCCAGGAGTCGTCGGCGGTCCCGGGCCAGGCGTGCTGCCGGGTGCCGACGGCCACACCGACGCGCGGTGGGGCGACGGTCGTGCCCACGCCGCGGCGCCGCTGGAGCCTGCCTTCCAGTTCGAGCTGCTCCAGGGCCTGGCGGAGCGTGGCGCGGGCGACCCCGAACCGGGCGGCGAGGTCCCGCTCGTTGGGCAGGACCTCACCCACCGAGAACTCCGAGTCCAGGGCTTCGCTGAGCACGGTCCTGAGGTGCCAGTACTTCGGTTCCGGCACCGGTTCCAACTGCGTGGTCCCCACCCTGTCCTCCGCAATCGCCGTGGTCCGGCGGCGTTTTGACGCCCTTGTTTATTAAAGGTTGTTGCAGTTCTCTGCGACCCTAAAACGGCCCACACCCTTGGTCAAGACCAATCCAGCGACAGGACGACGAAGCCCCCGTCGCGGGGACGGGGGCTCGGGTGGTGACGGGGAGGCGGGCGGTCAGACGAGGGCGGCCAGAGCCTGCAGTTTGTCGGGGTTGCGGATGATGTACACCGATTCGATGCGGCCATCGACCACGTCCAGCTGGAAGACGGAGTCGGGTTCGTTCCCGGACAGGACCAGCAGGGCCGGCCCTCCGTTGAGTTCCAGGAAGCGGAACGAGGCGTCCGCGATCCCCTTGCGCGCGGCGCCCTGGAGGAAGCGGGCCACCTTGTCGGAGGTCTCCAGGACGCGCAGGGGGGCCTTGGACTTGCCTCCGCTGTCACCGACCAGGCGGACGTCCGGGGCGAGCAGCGCCATGAGTCCTTCGAGGTCGCCGTCGACCGCGGCGGCGAGGAAGCGTTCGGTGAGGTCCCGGCGCTGCGCGGGGTCGACGTCGTAGCGGGGCCGCCGCTCGTCGACGTGCTTGCGGGCCCGGCCGGCGAGCTGGCGCACCGCGGCCTCTTGGCGCTCCAGCATCGCGGCGATCTCGGCGTACGGGTAGCCGAACGCCTCCCTCAGGACGAACACCGCCCGCTCCAGCGGTGACAGCGACTCCAGGACGACGAGGACGGCGAGGGAGACGGAGTCGGCGAGGACGGCCCGTTCCGCCGTGTCCGGGACGGCGTCGCCGAAGTCGGTGACATAGGGCTCGGGCAGCCATGGGCCGACGTACGTCTCGCCCCGCGACTTGATCTGGCGCAGCCGGTCGATGGCGAGGCGGGTGGTGACGCGCACCAGGAAGCCGCGCGGCTCGCGGACGCCGGACCGGTCGGCGCCGGACCAGCGCAGCCAGGCCTCCTGGACCACGTCCTCCGCGTCGGCCAGCCGGCCCAGCATGCGGTAGGCGACTCCCAGGAGGACGGGGCGGTGCTCTTCGAAGACGTCGGTCGCGGTTTCGGTGGTCACCGTTCCATCCCAGCGGACTCGTCCGGCCGTGTCCAGGCGGAATCGCCCCCGGCCGCCGCCACCGCCGGCGAAGGGCCGCCCCCGGGGGCTACCCGTCGGTAGCTCTTACTGACAGGCTGTCTACGCGATGCCGTCATCGTTCACGCGTTCCCGACAACACGTGTTCCCACTACACGCGTTCCCGACAAGGAGCCCCATGTCCGCAACGCTCTCCTTCACGGCCGCCACCGCGTACGGCCCGCAGGACCTCACCCTCGCCTACGCGCGCGCGGGCAGCGGCGAGCCGCTGCTTCTGCTGCACGGCATAGGCCACCACCGGCAGGCCTGGGACCCGGTGGTCGACATCCTCGCGACCGAGCGCGAGGTGATAGCCGTGGATCTGCCCGGCTTCGGGCAGTCGGCCGCGCTGCCGCACGGGCTGCCGCACGACCTGCCGACGACGACCGCCGCACTCGGCGCCTTCTGCGCCGCACTGGGAATCGACCGGCCTCATGTGGCCGGCAACTCACTGGGCGGCCTGCTGGCCCTGGAGCTCGGCCGCGAGAACCTGGTGCGGTCGGTGACGGCCCTGTCCCCGGCCGGGTTCTGGACGCAGGCCGAGCGGCGCTACGCCTTCGGCGTGCTGACGGGGATGCGCCGGACCGCCCGGAGTCTGCCCCTCCCCCTGGTCGAGCGGCTCTCCCGCACGGCGGTCGGCCGCACCGCCCTGACGAGTACGATCTACGCCCGTCCCGGCCGCCGCTCCCCCGAGGCCGTGGTCGCCGAGACGCTCGCGCTCGCGCACGCCGAGGGGTTCGCGCAGACGCTCCGGGCCGGACGGAGCGTGCTGTTCACCGACGACGTCCCGGGCGTCCCCGTCACCGTGGCGTGGGGCAACCGGGACCGGCTGCTCCTGCCCCGGCAGGGCGTACGCGCCAAGCACACCATTCCGCGGGCCCGGCTGGTACGGCTGCCCGGCTGCGGCCACGTGCCGATGAACGACGATCCGGCGCTGGTCGCCCGCGTCCTCCTGGACGGCAGCCGCGCTCAGGAGGCGAGCGCTCTGAGGACCTCCTTCAGCACGGTCGGGTTGTAGGGCATGCTCACGTGCGGCGTGCGGTCGTCCGGGTCGATGTCCTGCAGGACGATGTTGTCGACGTAGCGGCCCTCGGTCCGCTCGAGGGCGCACGAGGTGTACGGGGTGACCACGTCGTCGTAGCGGGTGGCGATGACGGTGTGCCGGACGCCCTCCGTCGTCTCGCCGAGGGCGGCCAGCTCGCCCTGGAAGGGGTGGTCGTGCTGGAGCTGGGGCCAGGCCGGCACGACCTCCCCCAAGGCGCCCTGTTCGAGGAGTTCCACCACTCCGGGGATCTGGCGGGCCAGGTTCATCAGGCCCTGGGCCGTGACTCCGTGGTTGCTGGGCGCGATCCCGACGAAGTTGTGCACCTTGGGCCCTCCGCCGAGGGCGTTCAGGTAGTAGCGCGGCATCATGCCGCCCTGCGAGAAGCCGACGAGGTCGACCTGCCGCTCGCCGGTGCGTCGCAGCACCTCCTCGACGAAGTCGGCGAGCTGGCGGGCGGAGTGCTTGATGTCGCCCAGGCCGAAGATCACCGGGTTGCCGTGCTGGCCGTAGTCGAGCCGGAAGACCCGGTGGCCGTGCTGCCGCAGCAGGGGCGCGGCCGAGGTCCAGGTGTAGCCGCGGTTGCCGAAGGTACCGTGCACGAGCACCACGGGGCGGGGATGTTCCTCGGTCGCCGGGACGTTCCAGTCGTCCTCCCCCGGCTGTACGTCGACGGTGGCGATGACCTGGGCGCCGGCGGCCCGCGCGAGTCCGGCGAGACGGTGCGGGGCCTCGCTGAGGTCCGTGGCCACGTCGTCCGAATTGAGTCCGGGGATGCGGGGGTTCAGGAAACTCACGACGATCTCCCTGTCGTTGGGAATACCGTTGGGTTCGCTCTGACTCCTCAGTCTCGCGTCCATCGAATTCCGCAACGATCCCTCGACAGGGGGAAAGAATTCCTCCCATCGAGCAAATAGGGTTCATTCATTCGAATGGTTCATACGGCCAGTCGCGTGGCGGCACCACGCAGCAGACGCACGTACCTGCCGCACCTGACGGGGTGGGCCACCCGCCCGGTCAGAGCCTGTTCGGCGCAGTCCAGGCTGCGCCCGAACGCCGCGTCGTGCAGCGGTCGGACGACCAGTAGCCAGCCCAGCCAGCGCAGCCCCCGCGGACGGACCACGAGGGTGTTGCGCAGCATGGTCCGCCCCTCGTCGAGGCGTTCGACGCTGAACTCGTGGAAGCCCTCGAACCCCCGCGGACCGGTGAACCGGAAGCGCACCCACCGGCCGGGCGCATAGTGGCTCACCACGTACCGCACCGGTCCGTGGCCACCTGGGACGCCGACGGCCAGAGGTCCCTCGAAGCGCACGGGCGGCCAGTCGGGCGGCCAGAGGCGGTCGTTCTCACCGCCCAGCGAGTCGATCAGGGCGCCGACTTCCTCGGCCGGGGCGGGCAGGGAGCGTTCATGGACATTGAGCACGGCGATCACGGAATACAGAATGCCCGTTCCCGGACGCCGGGACTTCCGCGAAACGCGGCCGGCCTCAAAAGCGCGCCCCGGAGCGCGTTTCCCGGTCCGCGCGCCGCCGTTCGCGCGCCAACGCGCGGTCGGACAACGGTCGTTGCGCCTTGGGGGTGGGGCGGGGGCCGAGCGTAAGGACAGGTGAGACGGAAACAGCCGACGTACGGCTGGACATCGAGGGGGAGTTGGTCATGGCCGCAAAGCCCGGACTGCCCGACCCGGGTGACGAGGAGGCGAGTTGGCCCGCCGCGCCACCGGAGGCGTTGCCCGCTTCGTGGCAGCCCCTGCTCGGCCGGCCCCGCCTGGCGGAGCTGCTCGGGCATCCCCTCGCGGGTGCCGCACTGACACAGCTGTGCCGGCTGCCGCCGCACGTCGCCGTGCACTCCCTGCGTACGTTCCTGCTGGCGGACGCCTGTGCTCGGATCCGGGGCACCACCTACGACCGGGTCGGGCTGCTGGCCGCCGCCGCGTTCCACGACGCCGGGCTGGTGGGTCGCACGCGGCTTAGACGGGGTGGGTTTCCGGGCCGTTCCGCCGAGTTGCTCGACTCCTTCCTGGCCGGGCACGCGGTGGGCGCCGAACGGCGCAGGGCCCTGACCCGCGCGGTGCGCGAGCACATGCGGCCGTTCCCCGCGCGTGATGCCGGGCCCGAGGCGCGGCTGCTGCACTTCGGTGCGTGGCTCGACGTCACCGGGCGCGGCGAGCGCCTCGTACCGGGAGACCGGCGCCGGCTGTCCGACCTGGCGCCCACTCCCTGGTTCGCCGTCTCCTTCTCCGCCCGGGTGGCGGCCTGCGGGCTGCGCCGGGTACTGCCGGGTTCCCCGGTCGCCCACCGGTGACCGGGGAGGCCGGGCAACTCGCTCTTCCCGTCGCGAAAGGAACCGCAGACATGCAAGAGGACCAGCGTGTTTTCGATGTCGCCATCGTCGGTGGCGGCATCGGCGGGACGATGCTGGGGGCCGTACTCGCACGCAACGGTGTGCGCGTGCTGCTGCTGGAGGGCAGCGGACACCCCCGCTTCGCCATCGGAGAGTCCACCGTTCCCGAGACCACCTTCGGCCTGCGCGTACTGGCCCGCCGCTACGGCGTCCCGGAGATCGAGCACCTGGCGACCAACGGAACGCTGCGCCGTCACGTGTCGTCCAACTGCGGAGTCAAGCGGAACTTCAGCTTCGTCTACCACCGCGAGGGCGAGCCGACCCGGGCCGACGAGTGCACCCAGTACCCCACCTGGGGACCGCCGCTCGGCCCGGACTCGCACTACTTCCGGCAGGACGTGGACGCGTACATGTTCCACGTGGCCGTGTCCTACGGCGTCACCGCCTACACCCACACCCTCGTGGACGACGTGAAGTTCGAGGAGGACGGCGCCACCCTGGTCACCCGGGAACGGGGCACCTTCCGGGCGTCCTACGTGGTGGACGCCGGCGGGATGCGGGCCGTGCTGCCCGAACGGCTCGGGCTGCGGCAGGAGCCGCCGTACCGCACCCGGTCACGCACGATCTTCACGCACATGGTCGACGTGCGTCCCTTCGACACCGTGGCGCCGCCGCGCGAGCAGCACGGAATGCCCAGCCCGTTCAGCCAGGGAACGCTCCACCACATGTTCCGGGGCGGCTGGTTCTGGGTGATCCCGTTCGACAACCAGTCGACGAGCACCAGTGAGCTGTGCAGCGTCGGCGTCAACCTCGATCTGGACCGGCACCCCCGTCCGGACGACGTCTCGGCGGAGGAGGAGTTCTGGCGCCATGTGCGCCGGTTCCCCAGTGTGGCTCGGCAGTTCGAGCAGGCGCGGGCGGTGCGGCCGTACGTGTCGACCGACCGGACCCAGTTCGCCTCGCAGAAGGTCGTCGGAGACCGGTGGTGCCTGCTGCCGCACGCCAGCGACTTCATCGACCCGCTCTTCTCCAGCGGCCTCGCGGTCACCGTGATGGCACTCAACGCGCTGGGCCACCGGCTCATCGAAGCCGTGCGCCAGGACGACTTCGACACCGCCCGGTTCGCGTACCTGGACCACTGGACCAAGCGCATGTTCCGCTTCTACGACGACCTGGTCTCCTGCAGCTACATCTCGTTCGACGACTTCGACCTGTGGAACGCCTGGAACCGGGTGTGGACCATCACCACTCTGTACGGGACCAACGCCCAGAACCAGGCCGCCGTGACGTTCGAGAAGACGCACGACCCGGCCTGCTTCGACGCACTCGAACTGCCGCCCTACCGAGGCCTCCAAGGGGTCGACAACCCGTGGGTGGAGCGGTTGTTCGACCAGTCGCGGGACGCCGTACTCGCGTACCACGCGGGAGAGTTGACGAAGGACCGGACGATCGCGCGCATCTACGCACTGCTACGCGAGAGCGAGCTCTGCCCCGCGGTGTGGGGCACCCTCGATCCCGAAGACCGCTGCCCCTCCGGCGTGTTCACCCTGTGGCCGCTGATGAAGATCCTGCTGTGGGGCAAATTCCGCTCACCGCGGCACGTGCGCGGGTCCTACTTCACCGGCGGCGCGCGGATGGTGGGCAGGGAGGCCGTCCAGGCGTACACCACCGAGTTGCGCGCCGGCGGCTCCCAAGTGCACCAGACCGTACGGGACATGTGGTTCAACTGGAACCGCGACTGGACCCGGCGTCCGGCTCCGCGGAAATGACCGCGAAGAATCATTCCTGCCGACCGCTGGAGGTACGCATTCCGGTTTGCCCCCCGAGGGCCTCGGGTAGGAAAACCACATGGCCGACAAATAGAAAGTCGACTGCGGTTCTCCCTGCCCAATCCGAGAGACAACGGGCTGCAATCCACAATGGTGCGACATTCCACCTGCCAATCGCCCGCTGAATGCTCCTGGGAAGACATCTTCCAGCATCAGGACCGCCTCATGCGGTTGGTTCGGCGAAGACTGCCCAGTTTTCAGGACGCCGAGGACTGCGTTCAGGAAACGATGGCCCGCGCAGCCGCCCATGCCGCGTTGGACAGGAATCGGCTCGGTTCCTTCCTGACGTCCGTGGCGCTTCGCCTCTGCATCGACTTCTACCGTGACATGGATCGTCGCAGCAGACTTCTGCAGCGCGCGGCGCCCATGGACGCCTCCGGCACGACCGAGGAGGACGTCTGCGACGAAGACTTCGGCAGATGGCTGCTGGGCCAGGTAAAACACCTGCGCGGACGCGAACAGGAGGTCATACTCGCCCGCGCCAAGGGGATTTCGACTGCGGAATTCGCCCGCATACACAACATTTCCGTCAAGGCGGCCGAGGCCGCCTTCACCAGGGGCCGCGCCCGACTCAAGAACGCGTGCGCCAAATCCCTGGAAGGCTGCGCCCGATAACGGGCACAAGCCATTTCCCTCGCATCACAGGAAACGGAAAGGGACCCCGCTCATGTCCAACAACAAAAACCTCCAGGACATCCTCAAGGACCTGGTCGGCAATATGGCCGACAGCGGGAAGGAAGCCTTCGACGACATCCTCGACCGGCCGGACAGGCCCGGGCCGTGCGGCTCGGGCACGGGCAACCCCGTCGACGCACTGGCCGGACTGCCCGCGAACGCGCTCGGCGCGCTGGCCGGCGCCGTCAACCCGGCGACCGCGCTCGCGGGCGCGGCCAACCCGCTGGCGGCGCTCGCGGGCAGCCCGGGCAACCCCCTGGCCGCGCTCACGGGCGCCGCGGGAGGGGCCAACCCGCTCGCCGCGCTGGGCGGGGGCGCTGCCGGTAACCCCCTGGCGGCGCTCAGCGGCGCCGGCAACCCCCTGGCGGCGCTGGGCGGCGCCGCCAACCCGCTCGCCGCGGTCGGCGGTGCGGCCGGTGCCCTCGGCGGGCTCGGACAGCTGGCCGGAGGCCTCGGCCAGGCCGCCGGCGGGGTCGGCGATCTCATGTCGCTGCCGACCCAGCTCACCCAGCTGCTCCAGGTGCTGCCCAAACTCGTCGAGGCACTCGAGGGCCTGCAGAACCTGACCGGTCTGCCCACCCAGGGCGGACAGTCCACGTCCTAGAGCCGGCCGGCCCCGGCGCCCCGTCCCGCCCGGCCGATCCGGTCGAGCGCGCCGACCGCCGTTCGAGTACCCGGCAGCGATCTGAGGAGGATCACACACGATGGCGTCTGTCGTCGGCGATCGACTGCGTCTCGTGGTCAAGGTGCTGGGCAGCCTCGTGGCCGACGAGGTGGGACAGGCGACCCGGCTGCGGAGACGTACGAGAGGGGACACGCGGTCCCCGGCGGAGGAGACCGAGGCCTCCGCCGGGTCCGCCCCCGGCACCTCCACCGGGTCGGAGCAGCGCCGGGCCAAGGCCGTACGGCAGGCGCTGGAGAGCCTCGGGCCCTTCTACGTGAAGCTCGGTCAGATTCTCTCCACCCGTCCCGACATGGTTCCGCAGTCGATCCGGGACGAGCTGCAGAACCTGCACGACCAGGTGGACATCCAGCCGTTCTCCGTGTTCGAGCCGGTGCTGGCGCGGGACCTCGGACCGGACTGGAAGCTGCGCTTCGACGACGTCGAGACCGCCGCCCCGCTCGGGGCGGCGTCCCTCGCGCAGGTCTACCGGGTGACCCTGCCCGGTGGACGCCCGGCCGTGGTGAAGATCCAACGGCCCGGCATCCGCGACGGCGTGCTCGCGGACATGGCCCTGATGCGACGGGCATCGAAGATCGTGGCCCGCGTCGCGCCCCGGTTCAACGAGGTCATCGACATCGAGGCGATGCTCGGCTCGGTCTTCGACGCGATGGAGCCGGAGCTCGACTTCAACGGCGAGGCCCACAACATGGACGAGGCCCGTGAGCACATCCGGCACTTCCGCTCGCTGGAGGTGCCCCGGGTGCTGCACGCCAGTCCCCGGGTCCTGGTCCAGTCGCTCGCCGGCGGGCAGTCGGTGCGGCACATCGACCGCAGCCACTTCACGGACGACGAGCGCGTCGAGATCGGCAAGGATCTGCTGCGTTTCATGTACCACGGGTACTTCGTCCACCGCTTCTTCCACGCGGACCCGCACGCGGGCAACGTCTTCGCGGTGCCCGGCGGGCCCGCGACGCTGATCGACTGGGGCATGGTCGGCCGTCTGGACCGCCGTACCAGCATGCAACTGCTCCCGCTGTTCATGACGCTGGCGCAGAACGACGGTGCCGGACTGGCACAGCACTGGGCGGGGATGGGCCGGATGACGCCGTGGGCCAACATGCCGGCGTTCGCCGCCGACATGGCCGCCTTCGTGCCGAAGGTCTCCCATCTGTCCCTGGAGGACATGAACTTCGGCGTCTCGCTCACCACGGTGCTGGCCAAGGCGACCAAGCGGGGCATCGGTTCGCCGCCGGCCGTCTCGCTGCTGGGCAAGTCGTTCGCGAACCTCGACGGCTCGGTACGCTGCCTGGCTCCCGAGATCACGCTGCCGGAGGTGTTCCAGGGCGAGGTGCCGAAGATCCTCTTCTCGCTGGGCCGCGAGTTCCTGGGCCGCAACCAGTTCGCCCGCAACTCCATGGAGCTGCTGCTGACCGCCGTCACCAGTCCGGAACAGGTCCGCGGGGTGCTGTCCGACATCGCCAACCGACAGTTCGCCCTGAACATCCACGAGCCGCGGACCCCCGCCGCGATGGGCGGCCAGCGGTCCGTCCGTCCCTCCGGCGGGCTGCTGGCGCTGGGTGCGCTGGCGATCCTGCTCAGTCGTCGCCGCTCCCCCTGACCGGACCCCGCGGCCGACATCACCGACATCACCGACATCACCGACATCACCGACATCACCGACACGGAGGTTTCCCATGCCGGACACCACACGGCCCAAGACCCCGCCCGCGTCGGGCGTCCCGCTGCCGGACGGACTCTCCCGGGTCGCCCTCTGGACGGCGTCCGCGCACGCCGCGGAGTACGGGCGGTCCGCGCCGTACGTCCGGGATCCGTGGGCCGCCGACTTCCTGCACGCGGCCGGCTTCACCGGGGGTCCCCCGGGCGACGGTCCGCTCCAGCGGCTGTTGCCCGACTGGGCCGTGGTGCGCACCCGCTTCTACGACGAGCACCTGATGGCCGCGGTCCGTTCGGGGTGCCGGCAGGTCGTGCTGCTCGGGGCCGGTCTCGACACCCGCGCCTTCCGGCTGGACTGGCCGACCGGTGTGCACGTCTTCGAGGTCGAGGATCCGGCGCTGCTGGCCTTCAAGGAGCACGTGCTGGACTGGGCCACGCCGTCCTGCGGGCGCCGCAGCACCGTCGGTGCCGACCTGGCCGGATCCTGGGGCGGGGACCTGCTCGCCGCCGGGCTGGATCCGCGCCGGCCGACCGTGTGGCTGTGCGAGACGCACCTCTACCACCTCCAGCCCCACACGGTGGAGTCCATCGTCCGCACCATGACGGAGCTCTCCGCACCCGGCAGCGCCTTCGGTGCCGAGTGCGTGAACGCCGGGGCCGCGTCCTCGTCGTTCGTGGCGCCGTTCCTGGAGGCGCTGTCGGCCACCGGGATCTCCTGGGACTGGCAGCTCGCCGAGCCGGAGGGCTGGTGGGCGGGGCACGGCTGGGACGCGCGGGTGGCCGATCTCTTCACGCTGCCGTACGTGGTGCAGCGCCTGGCGCCCTACTTGCCGCTGCTCTCCGAGGCCGCGGCGAAGTGCGTGTTCCTGACGACCGGGACACTGGGCGCCTCCGGCGACTCCGGCGACTCCGGCTGAGGAACCGGAGGGCACGGCAGGCGCCCCGGGCTCGTCGCGACGCCCGAGGACCCTGCCGTGCCCCGTACCCGTTACGGCCGTTCCAGTTCCAGCAGTGCCGCGAGCCACAGGTCCGGGAGTTCACCGGCCGTCGACAGGGCCTCGTCGTGGATCACGGCGAAGCAGGCGGTGTCGTGCTGGCTCGTCAGCGTGGTCAGGCAGCGGATACCGGCGCCGAGCCCGGAGTAGACGACGGCCCGGCGGGCGGCGTTGCCCTGGTGGACGAGTGCGCTGCCGAAGTTCACGCTGCTCACCGGCCCGGCGACGGACCGGCCGTTGACCATCCGGGTGCCGACCCGGGCGCCGACCGCCCGTGGCCCGGCCGTCAGCATCAGGCGCAGGGCCTCACGCTGACGGCTGGTGCGCAGGGCCCCGGTACGGGCCACCACGCGGCGCAGCGCGTGCCACGGGGACGGTGCGTCGCAGGGCAGCAGGACGCGTGCCACGACGAGCCGGTTGCCCGGGGAGCACTCCTCGCCGGGTCCCCGCACCGACATCGGGAGTGCCACTGGCAGCGGCGGATGGGCACAACCGGTGCTCTTACGGTGCCAGGTGCCCACCGCGTGCGCGTAGGCGGCGAGGAAGACGTCGTTCACGGAGGCTCCGTGGGCCCGGGCGACGGCCCGCAGCCGCGCCACCGGGACGACCGCCTGACACATGTCCGTCCGCCCGCGGACCGGTACGTCGAAGGCCGGTTTGGCGGTCCGGCGGAAGGAGGCCGCCACGTCACCGACGGCACCGGCGAGGCCGCCGGGGGCCGGCAGGCCGCGGTGGTGCGCCGGTGGTCCGCCCGCGGGGTCGTCGTCGAGCAGGGCCCGCGCGGTGTGCGCGGCTCCCACGCCGTCCTGGAAGGTGTGGTCGGTGCGGTAGCACAGGCTGTGGCCGCCGGTGGGGCCGTGCACCAGCCACAGGTCCCAGGGCGGCCTGCCGTCCCCGCCCATGGGACGGGACAGCATCAGCCTCCCGGCGCCCGAGCCGTCGTCGTCCCCGGGCAGCCAGGCCTCGTGCACGTGCCGCTCCACGTCGATCCGTTCGACGCGGGAGAAGGTCCGGCTCCTTCGATCGATGCGGTAGCGCAACGCCGGGATGCGGTGGGCACGTTCGGCGACCCGGGCGCGTACCGCGTCCAGGGTGGGGGCGCGGCCCGAGAAGCCGAAGAGGAAACCGGCCGGCAGCGGTCTGCCCTCCATGGCCAGGTGGTAGGCGATGTCGGCGGTGCCCATGGGCAGGGACGCCGGCAGACCGCCGTCGCTGCCGGGGCGGGGGTGGCGCATCCGGGACCTCTCCGTCGGTTGTCTCTCGGTGGTCTGCTCGTCATGTCGATCTGTCCGGTGGTTGTCCGGTGGTAACCGTTGGTTGTCCGTTGGTTCGTCTCTCGGTCGCGAGCACATGGCTACCGCTCCGCCGGGGTGTCAGCAGGCGCGGCGCGCGGCGCCCGCGAGCGCGTCCACGTACGCGCGCAGCAGGGGCCGGGCGGGGCCGTGAACCGGCAGGCGCGGGGCCCGGGAGCGGTGCCACGGGAGGGGTTCTCCGGGTTCGGGCTCGTCCAGCAGGGCCGCGGCCACGTGCGCGCCGTGCGCCACGGACAGGGCGAGGCCGTGTCCGCCGCAGCCGCCGATGTACCAGACGTCGGGGAACCCCTGGACCGGCCCGACCACCGGCAGGTCGTCACCGGTGATACCGATACGGCCGGACCAGCGGTGGGTGACCCGTGTCCCGGCGAGGCCGGGGTGCAGGCATCGCAGCCATCTCTCCAGCCGGCTCCAGGCGCGCTCCCGCAGGGCCCGCAGCCGGGGAGCGTCGAGCCCCGCCGGGACCGTGGCGGTGCCGCCTCCCGCCACCAGCCCTCCGTCCGGGAGCAGCCGGAAGTACGGCGCCAGGGGAACGGCGTCGACGACGGTGCGTCCGGCGTCCCCGCCCAGCACCTCGTACACCTGGGCGCTCAGCGGCTCGGTGGCGACGGCGTACACCTCCAGCGGGAGGACCGTGCCGACCGGCAGGTCCAGTGTCCGCGCGGCGGAGTTGACGGCGAGCACCGCCTGACCGGCGTAGAGCCGGCCGTGCGGGAGGACCAGCTCGGGGCCGACCAGGTCGCCGGGGCGCAGCGCCAGCAGCGGGCTGCCGCCGTAGAAGCGCACGCCCTTGTCCGCGCAGGCACGGGCGAGGGCGCAGGTCAGGGCGGCCGGGTCCAGGGTGGCGGCGGGGCGGTGCAGGAGGGCGGCCTTGTACGGCACGCCCACGCGGTCGCGGATGCCGGCCGCGGTGAGGACGGGGACGTCCAGGCCGATCTCGCGGCAGGCGCGGGCCTGGCGGGCGAGTGCCACCAGGCCCGCGGACGAGCGTGTGGCCATGAGCTGCTCGCCGGTTCGCAGCCCGCACGGCACGTCGAGCCGGCCGCACAGGTCGAGGACGTCGCGGACCGCCCGCTCGCTGGCCCGGTGCATCCGGCGCGCCGTCCGCGGGCCGAAGCGGCGCACCGCGCGGTCGACGGCGGGGCCGGCCCGGGGGCCGAGCAGACCGGTGCCCCGGCCACTCGCCCCGGCGGCCGGCTGCTCGGCGTCCACCACGACGATGTCCAGGCCGGGCGCGCGGAGCGCCAGGTGGTAGGCGCAGGACAGTCCGGCCAGGCCGGCCCCGACGACGGCCACGTCCGCGGTGACCACGCCGTACAGCTGGGGCTGCGGCGGCAGTTCCGCCGGCTGCCAGTACGGCGTTCCGGCCGGCGGCGTGGTCATCCGGCGGCGTCCGGCACCGGATCGGTCAGCGCACCGAACCGGCGGTCGTGCCACAGCAGCGGGCGTCCGCCGCCCACGTGCACGGCGGCGACCCGGCCGACGACGAGGTGGTGGTCGCCGTAGCGGCGTACGTCCTCGGTGAGGCACACCGACCAGGCGAGCGCGCCGGCCAGCACCGGGACGCCCAGCACCTGCCGGATGTCGGTCCCGGCGAACCGCTCGGCCGCCGTCGTGACGGGGGACGCGAACCGGCCCGCGAGCTCCTGCTGTTCCTCGCGCAGCAGGTGCACGGCGAAGACCCGGCGGGCGCGGACGGCGGCGAGGGTGCGGGAACCGTCGCGCAGACAGGCCAGGAGCATCGGCGGGCGGGCGGAGAGCGAGGTGACGGCGGAGACCGTCATGCCGAGCGGGCCGTCCTCACCACGGGCGGTCACGACGGTCACCCCGGCGGCCAGTTTGGCGTACAGGCCGAGGCAGCGGGCGGCGCCCGGCCCCGGTTCCTCGTGCAGCGCTTCCCCGTGCGGTGCTTCCCCGTGCGGTGGATCCGTCGCGGTGGGCGGGGTCCCGGTGGTCGCCGTCCGGTCAGCCACGAGCCGCAGCCGCGCGTTCATCGATCACCTCCGCGTCCGCCAGGCCCCGCAGCACGCGGGCGATGTTGGTCCGCACGGTCGACTCGGCGACCGGGTCGAGGATCTCGGCCAGGGAGGGGATGCCGAGGTCGAAGGCGGCGGTGAACACGACGAGCGTGCCGCCGCCTCGGGGCTCGCAGCGCCAGCTTCCCTCGAAGGTCTGGAAGTCGCCGCTGAGCTGCTCGAAGGCGAGGGAGTGCGTCTCGGGCGAGTAGGTGTCGCGTTCCCGCCACCGCATCAGGCCGCCCCGGAACTCGACGGTCCAGTCCGAGACCGTCGAGCCGTCGGGCAGCTCGGGTTCGACGTGCACCTCGCGGAAGGTGTCGCTGTACTCGGGGTAGCGGCGGAAGTCGCTGATGCGTCGGTAGACGTCGGCGGGTGCCAGTTTGTCGGCGAAGGCGTGCAGGACCACATGGCGCATGGGTCGTTCGGTTCCTTCCGGAAGCTGGTGTCAGCCGGCCATGCGGCCGGCCGCGCTGTGCAGGGCCTCGGCGAGGGTGGTGAGGAAGAGGTCGAGCGCGGAGTCCTCGACCACGGCCGGCGGGGTCAGCCGCAGCACCCGGGTGGAGTTGAGGGAGTGGTTGACGAGCACACCGCGGGCGATCAGCTCCAGCAGGAGTTCGCCCACCGCCTGGTCCTCGGCGAACTCGATGCCGATCAGCAGCCCCCGGCCGCGCACCTCACGCACCAGCCCGCCCTCGTACGGCGCGCACACGGCCCGTACGGCGGTCAGGACGCGCAGGCCGAGCGCGGCGGCCCGGGCCACGGTGTTCTCCTCCTCCATCGCCCGTACGGTGGCGAGGGCGGCGGCGCAGGCGATCGGGGAGGCGCCGAAGGTGGAGGTGTGCAGGTAGGGGTCGCGGCTGAAGGGTGCGTAGGCCTCCGCGGTGGCGGCCATCGCGGCGATCGGTACGACGCCTCCGCTGAGCCCCTTTCCGGCGAGCAGTACGTCCGGGCGCACGTCCTCGGCGTCGACGCCCCACCAGGTGCCCAGCCGCCCCATGCCGGTCTGGATCTCGTCGACGACCAGCAGGGCGCCGTACGCCCGGCACAGCGCCCGCACCTGGCTGAGGTAGCCGGGGCGGGGGATGCGTACGCCGCCCTCGCCCTGCACGGGTTCGACGATGACGCAGGCCCGGTCGCGGCGGGCGGCCAGCGCCTGTTCGAGGCCGGCCGGGTCGTCGTAGGCGACCTGGGTGACGTCGGGGAGCAACGGCTGGAAGGGCGTCTGGTAGGTGGCGTTGGCGGTGACGCTCAGGGCGCCGAGGGTCTTGCCGTGGAAGCCCCCGCGCGTGGTGATCAACGAGGTGCGTCCGTGCGCGCGGGCCAGTTTCAGGGCGGCCTCGGTGGCCTCGGCGCCGGAGTTGACGAAGTGGACGTAGTCGAGGCCGGGCGGGGTGTGGGCGGCGAGTGCCTGGGCGGCCTGGGCGGCGACGGGTTCGAGGAAGACCCGGCTGGCCAGCGGGTGGGTGTCGATCTGGCGGTGCACCGCCTCGACGACGGCCGGGTGGCGGTGGCCCAGGATGAAGACGCCGTAGCCGCCGAAGTCCAGGAAGCGGCGGCCGTCGTCGGCGTGGATCCAGACGCCCTCGGAGCGGACCTCGGCCATGCCGCCCATGACCCGGCCCATGACGGCGCGGCCGGAGCCGATGTGCTTGAGGTAGAGGTCGACGACGTCGATCCGGTCGGACGGCCCGGCGGCCCTGGTGGGCGGCCCAGCCATTGAGGCAGATGGGCCAGCGACCCCGGCGGACGGCCCGGCCGTCCCGGCGGGCGCCCCGGCGGCCCCTGCGGACGATCCGGTCGTCCCGGCGGGCGGACCAGCCGTTCCGGCCGGTGATCCGGACGCCTCGGTGGACGGGGGCGACACCGTCATGACGCCGCCTCCCTCAAAGCGGTCGCGGCGGCCCGGTGCCTGCTGAGCAGGCCGGCCCTGTCCTCGGCCCAGCTCTCCGCGTTGCGCACGAGGGCGGCGCGGATGTCGGTGCGGGTCAGGCGGGTGCCGCAGTCGGGTTCGCCGAGGGAGGTGTCGAACGGCAGCTCCCGCTGGAACACCAGCAGCAGTTCCGCGTAGTGCTCCAGTCGCCGGCGGACCGACGCGGGCAGCGCGGTGCCCTCCAGCATGGGCAGCAGCAGCCGGTGCACGGCCTCGACCGGGATGAGCCGGGGCCGCTCGGGCCTGGGCAGGCCGTGGCGTACGGCGACGTCCGCGCAGACGTCGGCGAACTCCCGCAGTTCGATGGCCTCCTTCCCCGCCGTCAGCCAGTACTCGCCGCCGGCCACGCCGCCCCGGACCAGGTCGCCGATGGCCCGCGCGACGTAGTCCTGGGGCACCATGTCGATCCGGGCCTCGGGGGCTCCCGGCAGCACGGGCACCTGCCCGAGGACCATCGAGCCGATCGTCTTGGTCAGACCCTGCTGGCCGGCGATCCGCCCGGTGCCGGAGTCGCCCATGACGACCGAGGGCCGCACGATGGCGCCGGGCACACCCGCGTCGCGTGCCAGCTGCTCGGCCCGGGTCTTGGAGTCGAGGTAGGCGGCGGCGCCGGGAAAGCGCCGGCGGTCCTCCTCGGTGGGGGTGTTGGCCACGAACGCGGTGCTCACCAGATAGAGCGGGGCGTCGGCCCGGGCGGCCAGGTCGAGCATCGTGTCAGCACCGCGCAGGTTGGTGCGTGTGATGTCGTCCGGCGGGGTGCGCCAGTTGGTCTCGGCGGCGGAGTGCAGTACGACGTCCACCTGGAGGGCCAGTTCGTGCCAGGCCAGGGGGCTCAGACCGAGCCGGGGTGCGACGAGGTCGCCCCGCAGCTCGCGTACCCGCGGATCGCGCAGCGGTGTGTTGCGGCGCAGGCACAGCAGGTCGAAGTCGGGTGACAGCTCGTCGATCAGGGCCCGTCCGAGCACTCCGGAACCACCGGTGAGCAGCAGGGTGGGGCGGTCGCGCGGTCCCGTACGGCAGGTGGGCAGGACGGCGAGACGCTGGTTGTCTGACGGCATGGGTGTGTTCTCCCAACGGGTCTCGGCCACCGGTGAACGGCGGACTGAGGTCAGGCGATGACGAGTGGCCGGTCGGCCAGGTAGGCGGAGAGCGGGCCGGTCATCCGGGGGCGCGACGGCGGGTGCAGGGACAGTCCGTTGGCGCAGGCGGCGAGGTGGCCCACCTCGTCGGAGGCCATGAAGTTGAGCCCGCCGAGCAGTTCGACCGCGCGCGGGACGACACGGGCGACGGCGTCCTGGACGCCGTAGCGCGCGTACAGGGCCTGCGCGAGCGCCGACTCGTCCAGGTCACCGGCGTCGATGCGCCGGGCGACGCTCTCGGCGGTGGCCATGGCGGCCTCGGTCTCGACGAAGAGACGGACCCGCTCGTGCTCGGGGATACGGTCGTTCAGCAGTACCCGCTCCACCAGCGCGCTCGCGGCGCCGAGATAGCTGCCCGTCATCAGCGTCTGGAACCAGATCAGACCCGCCGTCTGGAGCTCGTCGAGCCGTTCGCCGGAGGTCGTCGCGGTGCGCAGGAGGAGCTCCGGCGGGACGAGGACGTCGGTGAGGGTGACCTGTTCGCTCTCGGCACCGGCGAGGAAGGCGCTGGACCAGAAGCCGCTGACGCTCAGGCCCTCGCTCTCGGCGGGCACGAGGGCGACGGCGAGTTCGTCCCCCTGCCCGTCCTCGCGCGGGATCATGACGCTGGCGGTGAGCACGTCCATGGAGCGGGCCAGGCTGCACGGCCGCTTGACGCCGTTGATCCGGATGCCGTCCTCCGTCACCACGGCGGTCATCGACGGGTCCAGGATGCCGGCGCCGCTGCGGCCCTCGGCGAAACCGGAGGCGATGACCCGGTTGGTCGAGGCCACGCCTTCGACCAGCATCCACTCCAGGCCGTCGCCGAGGTCGCCGAGTCCGACCAGGGTGGCCATGGAGAAGTGGTGCATGGTGGTGGCCACGGCCAGGGAGGGAGAACGGCTGCCGATGGCCCGCTGCACGCGCAGCGCGTCCAGCGCGGTCGCGCCCCGGCCCTGGTGGGACTCCGGAACCAGGAGTCCCGGACCGCCGCTGTCCCGGAAGTGCCGGATGCCGGGGCTGCCCGGCCGCTCCAGCTCCATCAGCGGGGTCTCGCGCAGGGCGGGGTCCAGGTCGGGCAACAGCTTGGCGAGGGTGGCGCGTTCACGCTCGAGGAATCTCATGGGCGTGGTCCTCCGGGATGGGATGGGTGTGACACGTGCGCGGCATTCGCACGGCGCGGGTACGGCACTCGCACGGCGCCCGCACGGCCGCGCGTACGGTGGCTCATACGGCGTTGGTGGCGCGCAGCAGCTGCCAGACGGCACCGGGGCGGGGCCTGCCGCGGAACGCGATGTACTCCGGGAGGACCGCGTGCGGGGCCCATTTCTGCTTGTACTCGAGCTGGGAGGCCGCGGGGTAGATCGCCTCGCCGCGCTCGGCCAGCAGCCGGGCGAACCGGGAGAACAGGCGGCTGGCGCCCGGCGGTTCGTGCTCCGGGCCGAGCCCGGTGAACGGGGTGAACCCGAAGTGCAGCCAGCCGGCTCCGTCGGCGGTCAGCCGTTCCATGACGGTGGCGTTGAGTGCCTCCATCACGCCGGGCGGCGCGTCGGGTCGGCGCCGGCTGAGGTCGTGCAGCCATCCGGGGCGGCTGCCGTAGACCGGCGAGTAGTTGATGTAGCCGACCACTTCGCCGTCGATCCGGCCGGCGAACAGACGGCGGTGCTTCTGGAGGCTCCCGTGCCGCTGGCCGACGAGGAAGCGCAGCTCCTTGACGTGCCGGCCCTTCTCCCGCAGCCAGCACTGGTCGATCCGATCCAGTTCGGCCCGGTCGTCCCCGTCCACCACCTCGGCGACCTCCAGACCGGCACGCCGGGCGCGCGAGATCTTGTTCCGCAGCCGGACGAAACGTGAGCCGCGCAGTGTGAAACGGCTCAGGTCGACGGCGTACGACGACCCGAGCTGGTTGACCGTGAACCCGTGCGCCGCGTACAACTCGGCGTCTGCTCGCTGCAGTTGTACGGCGACCAGGCGGCGTCCGGCGTGCGCGGCGAAGGCGTCCAGCAGCCGGGCGCGGTGTTCGGGTGCCGCGAACGGGCCGCCGAATTGCAGCACGTACCGGCCCGATGTGCGATAGGCGCAGGCGCCTTCGAACCGGTCGTCGTGGAAGTACGTGTTTCCGCTGTTGAGGGCGAGAAAGGAACTGGGGTTGTCGCTGTGCGCGGCGAGCGTGTCAAGCACGGACGGCATCGGTGCCCTCCACGGTCCGCGCCGCGGCGCTTTCACCGGAATCCGCCACCGAGTGATAACGCTGCTCGAACACCCGGAAGGCCGGGTCGGTTTCCGGTTCGAAGGCGACGCCGAAGGGTTTGAGGGAGTTCCCGAAGAGCGCCCGGTCGCCCATGAGGTGGACCGGGAGGGCGAGCAGCGCCCATTCGGGCCGGACGAACAGGGCCCACGCCCCGGCCAGGACACCTGCCGTGACCAGGCTGTGCATCACGTTGTAGGCCACGTAGTAACCACGCGGAACACGTCGGTCCGGGCCGCGCCGGAAAGCGATCGCCCCGGGAATGTAGCCGATGACGTCGATCACCACGAACAGCAGCACGAACACGCCCCAGCGGATTTCCGCGTGGTGCTGGAAGACGAGCACGAGCGATACGGTGAGAAAGCCCAGCCATTCGAGTCGGGAGAGAGCGAAGGTGGCCTTCGTCTCGAAACGGTTCTTGGCGTCCACGGGCGCTCCTGGATTGCGCGTACGATTCCGGGGTCCGGCAGCGGCCTGCCCCCTCGCTGTGGTCTGTCACTCCGGTTTACGCACCGGCGGCTCCCACCCCTCGGGTCCAACCCCTCGTAAAGTGGGGGCGATTGGGCGGACGTGATCCTCGGGGGACTGCTTTCATGACATCAGCGCCGACCGGCCCGGACGACAGCCGTCCGGGCTCCGCCGACAGCACTGCCGCTGGTGTTCGCGACGGCACGGCCGACGGCGTTCCCGACGGGACGGGCGACGGGACGGCCGCCTGGGAGTTGCTGCTGCCCGCCGTCTCGGCGCCGGCACGCGCGCGTGGCCGGGCGTTGCAGGAGGCGCTGCGGGACTCGGTCCGCTCCGGCCGGCTCACGCCGGGCACCCGCCTGCCGTCCAGCCGGGACCTCGCGGCCGACCTCGGGGTGTCACGGGGGCTCGTGACGGAGGCGTACGAGCAGCTGACGGCCGAGGGCTACCTGCGCAGCGGGCAGGGTGCGGGGACCTGGGTGGGCGACGCCGTCAGGGCGGCCCGTCCACGCGCGCGCGATCTCGCCCCGCGCTCCCCCGGTGACCGTGCCGACTTCGTGCCGGGGACGCCGGACCTGTCGCTCTTCCCGCGCTCGGCGTGGGCCGCCGCGCAGCGGGGCGTGCTGGCGGAGCTGCCGCACGAAAGCCTCGGCTATCCCGACCCGCGCGGGCTGCCCCGGCTGCGGACCGCGCTGGCCGAGCTGCTCACACGGCGCCGGGGCGTGGTGGCGGACCCGGAGCGGCTCGTGGTCGTCTCCGGTGTGGCGCAGGCGACGGCGCTGCTCGCGAGCGTGCTCCACGCGCGCGGGGTGCGCACCGCCGGCGTCGAGGACCCCGGCAGCCCCCAGCACGACGCCCTGTACGCGTCGGCGGGCGTCGGCACCGTGCCGCTGCCCCTGGACGACGAGGGGCTCGCCGTCGGCCCGCTGCGCGCCTCGGGCGTACGGACCGTCGTGACGACGCCGGCCCACCAGTTCCCCACCGGGATCGCCTACTCGGCGCGGCGGCGCGCCGAACTGCTGGACTGGGCGCGGTCCGTGGACGGGCTCGTCCTGGAGGACGACTACGACGGTGACTTCCGCTACGACCGTGCCCCCGTGGGCGCCCTCCAGGGGCTCGATCCGGAACGCGTCGCCTATACGGGTTCGGTCAGCAAGTCCCTCGCACCGGGACTGCGGCTGGGCTGGCTGCTGGTACCGGAGTGGCTGGCGGACGACGTCGTCGAGCGCAAGCGCACCACGGACCTCGGACATCCGACCCTCGACCAGGCGCTCTTCGCGCGCTTCGTGGAGCGCGGCGACTACGACCGCCAGCTGCGTGTCTGCCAGCGCGCCTACCGCGAGCGGCGCGACGCGCTGGTCGCCGCGCTGGAGGAGCACTTCCCCGGCTCGCGGGTCTCCGGCATCGCCGCCGGACTCCACGCCATCGCCACGCTCCCCGAGCGGTACGGCCCCGAGGAGCGCTTCCTCGCGCGCGTGGCGGACGCCGGGGTCGCGGTACACGCGTTGGCGGCGTACGGGCACGCGGCGGGCGGTGAGGGGACGGCGGGGAAGGAGGTGCGGCTCGTGCTGGGATACGCGCATCTGACGCCGGGGCGGATCCGCGCGGGGGTGGCGCTGATGGCGCGGGGCGAGTGAGACGCTCCCGGCGCGCGGGCGGCCGGTTGTTCACCCGGAATTTCCGTGGTCGCCGCGCCGCACCAGTAGGTCTGGCTCTGCACACTGGCCGGCCACCGGCCGGATCCCGTCCCTGGACGTCCCTGGAGGCGTATCCATGTCACACCGTCCGTTGCCCGGCCGCCGCAGCGTGCTGCGCGGCTCGCTCGCCGCGTCGGCGGCCCTGACCCTGCCCACCGCTCTCGGGGCGGCGCCGGCGTTCGCCCGTTCCGGGCGGCCGGGGGCGGGCTGGGGCGTGCAGACGGGAGACGTGACCGCCCACTCCGGTCTGGTGTGGGTACGGTCCGACCGGCCGGCCCGGATGATCGTCGAGACGTCCGCGACCGAGTCGTTCCGCAACCCGCGCAGATGGCGCGGCCCGCTGCTCGGCGCCGACACGGACTTCACCGGCACGACCAGGCTGCGCGGCCTGCCGCCGGGCGAGCAGATCCACTACCGCGTCCTCCTCGCCGACCCGGACGACCCGCGCCGCACCGGCGAGCCGGTCCCCGGTACCTTCCGCACGGTGCCGGTCCGCCGGCGCGAGGGAGTGCGTTTCGTGTGGTCGGGCGACCTGGCGGGCCAGGGCTGGGGCATCAACCCCGACCTCGGCGGCTACCGCATCTACGACGCCATGGGCGCCCTGGACCCGGACTTCTTCCTGTGCAGCGGCGACAACGTCTACGCCGACGGCCCGATCGCGGAGACGGCCGCCCTGCCCGACGGCGGCACCTGGCGGAACGTCACCACCGAGGAGAAGTCCAAGGTCGCCGAGACCCTGGCCGAGTTCCGCGGCAACTTCCGCTACAACCTGCTCGACGACAACCTGCGGCGCTTCAACGCCCAGGTCCCGTCGGTCGTCCAGTGGGACGACCACGAGGTGCGCAACAACTGGTACCCGGGCCAGGTGATAGCGGACACGGACAGCCGCTACACCGAGAAGAGCGTGGACGTGCTGGCCGCCCGGGCCCGGCGCGCGTTCGGCGAGTACTTCCCGATCTCCACGCTGCGCCCCGGCGCGCGGGAGGGGCGGGTGCACCGGGTCCTCCACCAGGGCCCTCTCCTCGACGTGTTCGTGCTGGACATGCGGACGTACCGCAACGCCAACTCCCCCGGCGACCAGACCGTGGACCCCCAGGGCATCCTGGGCCGCGAGCAGTTGGAGTGGCTCAAGCGGGAGCTGTCGCGCTCGCGCGCGGTGTGGAAGGTGATAGCCGCCGACATGCCGATCGGCCTGGTCGTGCCCGACGGCACCGAGGGGAGGGCGAACATCGAGGCGGTGGCGCAGGGTGACCCCGGCGCGCCGCTGGGACGCGAGCTGCAGATCGCCGAACTGCTGCGCTTCGTCAAGCACCGGCGGATCACCGGCACGGTCTGGATGACGGCCGACGTGCACCACACATCGGCCCAGCACTACCAGCCCTCGCGGGCCGCGTTCACCGACTTCGAGCCGTTCTGGGAGTTCGTGTCCGGGCCGCTCAACGCGGGTGCCTTCCCGGCCAGCGCGCTCGACGGCACCTTCGGCCCGGAGAGGGTCTTCGTGAAGGCGCCGACCGCCTCCAACGTCTCGCCCGCGGACGGTTACCAGTTCTTCGGCGAGGTCCAAATCGACGGCGACAGCGCCGAGATGACGGTGCGGCTGCGTGAGCAGGACGGGACGGTGCTGTTCACGAAGGTGCTCCAGCCGGGCCGGGTCGGTCAGTAGTTCCCGTAGCCTGTGAGGTGTGCCGCGCACCGGCGTCATCCCCCGGTGCGCGGCCCGTGTCTCCGTGCGGTGGTGTTTCCCAAATGTCCCGGAAGCTCTTTTACCCATCGGTCACAGAGCGTTCGTGATCACGCAACACCGTTCCTTCACAGTGGTCGCATGAGTCGAGACATGTCTGATGTGACGGGCGCCGTGGCGCGCCTCGTGGAGCACGGCCCGGCGATCCCCGCCCTGCTGCCGGCGTCGGTGGCCGCCCTGATCGCCACGGCGGGCTTCCACACCTGGTGGACACGGCGCCACGGGCACGCCCCGCCGCCGGACGATACCGGCGCCCGGCCGCCGTCCGCCGCGCGGCGGGCCGGGTCGTCCGACCGGGACGGCGAGGCGGTGACGGGAGCGGACGCCGGGGACAGCGCGCTGTGGCGGATGCGGACGACCGTGCGGGACGCCCCCGGGTCGCTGGCCGTGCTGTGCGCGGCCCTCGCCGAACGGCGGGTCGACATCCTGAGCCTGCAGACGCACCCGCTGGCCGAGGGCACGGTGGACGAGTTCCTGCTCCGCGCCCCGGGTGAGCTGACGGGATCCGAGCTGGCCGGTGTGGTGTCGGCGGCCGGCGGGGACCGCACCTGGACCGAGCGGGCGGACGCCCACGACCTCGTCGACGCGCCGACCCGGATACTGGGGCTGGCCGCCCGCACCGCCCTGGACACGGCGGAACTCCCGCTGGCACTGCGTCAGTTGCTGGGCCGGTGCACCATCCGCTCGCTGCCCGCGGGCCTCGGGGGACACGTCGTGGACGACGTGCCGCCGGAAGGCTCCCTGGAGGACACCGTGCTGCGGCTGCGCGCGCCGGAGGGCGGGGTGATCAGCGTGGAGCGGCCGTATCTGCCGTTCACCCCGGCCGAGTTCGCCCGGGCACGGGCACTGGTCGAGCTGGACGCCCGGCTCGGTCCGCGGGTCCCGCGCGGCCGGGACGTGCTGACGCTGCCGGAGGGGAGCGACATCACGGTCCGCCGGGCCGACACACGTGACGTCCCGGCGGCGAAGGCGATGCACGAGCGGTGCTCGGCTCAGACGCTCGGGCTGCGCTACCACGGCCCGGTCAAGGACGCCGACCGGTATCTCAACCACCTGCTCAGCCCGCGCTACGGCCGCACTCTGGCCGTACAGACCGCCTCGGGGCGGATCGTCGGACTGGGTCACCTGCTGTGGGACGGGGACGAGACGGAGGTCGCGCTGCTCGTCGAGGACGCGTGGCAGCGCCGGGGCATCGGCGGCGAACTCCTCGGCCGACTCGTGGCGATGGCGGCGGAGACGGGCTGCGCGAACGTGTACGCCGTGACGCAGGCGTCCAACACCGGTATGGTCGCCGCGATGCGCGGCCTGGGCCTCCCCCTCGACTACCAGATCGAGGAGGGGACCCTGGTCGTCACAGCCCGCCTGGACCCGGCGTCCCGGGCCGCGGCGCGGCTGCCGCGCGGTGAGCGGATCGGCCGGGAGTGAGCCGGCGGGCGGTTTGCGCCGCCGGTCGACCCGCGAACGCCGACGGCCCCACCCGGCCCGCGACGGTCGGTCCGCCCGCGAACGCCAACCGCCTCACGACAACCGGTCGACCCGCGAACGCCAACCACCCCACCCGGCCCACGACGATCAGTCGGTCCGCGACAGCGCCTCCCGCGGCGGGACCGCCCCGGCCGCCCGCTCCCCCGGCGCACGCTCCCCCAGCGCCCGGTCCAGGTCGGCCCACAGGTCGTCGACGTCCTCCAGGCCGACCGACAGCCGCAGGAGCCGGTCGCCGACCCCGGCGTCGCGTCGGTCGTCGGCGTCCACGATGCGGTGGCTGATGGACGCCGGGTGCTGGATGAGCGTGTCGACGCTGCCGAGGCTCACGGCCGGGGTGATCAGGCGGACGCGGCCGATGACGTCGTGCGGGTCCCCGTGGACCTCGAAGGAGACCATGGCACCGCCGATGCGCGGATAGTGGACGCGGGCCACCCGCGGATCGGCGGCGAGGCGCCCAACGAGCGCGGCGGCGTTCGCGGAGGCGGCCCGCACCCGTACGGGCAGGGTCGACAGCCCGCGCAGCAGCAGGTAGCCGGCCAGCGGGTGCAGTACGCCACCGGTGGCGAAGCGGACCTGCCGCAGCCGCCCCGCGAACTCCTCGTCGCAGGCCACCACACCGGCCAGCACGTCGCCGTGCCCGCCGAGGTACTTGGTGGCACTGTGCAGCACCAGACGCGCGCCCTGTTCGGCGGGGCGCTGGAGCACGGGCGTGGCGAAGGTGTTGTCCACCAGCAGCGGCACCGATCCGCAGGCGTGGGCGACGGCCCGCAGGTCCACCTCGGCCAGCGTGGGGTTGGCCGGTGACTCCACGAGCACCAGGCCGGTGTCCGGGCGCAGCGCGTCCGCGACACCGGCCGGGTCGGTCCAGGTGACCTCGGACCCCAGCAGCCCGGCGGTCAGCAGATGGTCGCTGCAGCCGTACAGGGGCCGGACCGCGACGACGTGCCGTAGTCCCATCGAGCCCCGGACCAGCAGGACCGCGCTCAGCGCGGCCATGCCGCTGGCGAAGGCGACCGCGGCCTCCGTACCCTCCAGCCGGGCCAGCGCCGTCTCGAAGCGGGCGACGGTGGGGTTCCCGAGACGGCCGTAGACCGGCGGACCCTCGGGTTCGGCGCCGGTGGCGGCGAACGCGTCGATGCGGGCGGCCTCGCCTCGGCTGTCGTACGAGGGGTAGGTCGTGGACAGGTCGATGGGCGGGGCGTGCAGTCCCTGGCCGGCGAGGTCGTCGCGGCCGGCGTGCACGGCCTCGGTGGCCAGTGCCCTGCCCGTGGGCGGGTCCGAGGGCGCGGTGGCGCGTGCCTCGCCGGACGGTGACGTGTGTGTGCGCGCAGAGTCCATGGCCGAAGACTGAACACTCACCGGGCCTGTGGGGTCGTCGACCGTGCTACGTTCGGCGTATGACCGAGTCCGTCGTACTGGATCCGGTGGATCTTCATCTGCTGCGGCTGCTGCAGAACGACGCCCGGACCACCTACCGCGATCTCGCCGCCCAGGTCGGGGTGGCCCCGTCGACCTGCCTGGACCGGGTGGCCCGGCTGCGGCGGGCCGGGGTGATCCTCGGCCATCGGCTCGAACTGGACCCGGCGAAGCTCGGCCGCGGCCTCCAGGCGCTGCTGTCGGTACAGGTGCGCCCGCACCGGCGGGAGCTGGTCGGCCCGTTCGTGGACCGGATCCGGGCGCTCGCGGAGTCGCGCACCGTCTTCCATCTCACCGGCCCGGACGACTACCTCGTCCATGTCGCGGTCGCGGACATGGCGGATCTGCAGCGGCTGGTCCTGGACGAGTTCACCTCCCGCCGGGAGGTGGCGCGCGTCGAGACGCGGCTGATCTTCCAGCAGTGGGAGTGCGGACCCCTGTTGCCGCCCGCCGCCCCCACGGCCACGCCCTGAGCGAAATCCGGCCGTCCGCGGCAGCGGGCCCGGCGAACCGGGCTGACGTGGCACCGGAATCCGTATGAGGATGTCCGCATGTCAGAGACCAAGAGCCCGCTGCCCCGTGAGGTCGCCGACGCCTACGTCGACGAGCTCATCGCCCTCGACCCGGTCACCGGTACGTTCCTCGGCGTGCAGGAGAGTTCCGGCCGCCTGCCCGACTTCTCGCCCGCGGGGCAGGAGGCCCTCGCGGAGCTGGCGCGGGCCACGCTCGCCCTGCTGGACGAGGCGGAGCGCCGGCCGGGCGGGGACAGCGACGTGGAACGGCGCTGCGCCCGGCTCCTGCGTGAGCGCCTCACCGCCGAACTCGCCGTGCACGAGGCCGAGGAGGGCCTGCGCTCGGTCGGCAACATGGGCACCGCGGCGCATTCGGTGCGCGAGGTCTTCACCATCACACCGACGCAGACGCAGGAGGACTGGGCGCGGATCGCCGAGCGGCTGCGCGCGGTGCCGGCGGCGTTCGCGGGTTACCGCGAGTCCCTGGCCCTGGGTCTGGAACGCAAGCTGTACGCGTCTCCGCGCCCGACCGCGACGTTCGTCGAGCAGCTCGGCGAGTGGGCGGACACGGGTGAGGGCCGCGGCTGGTTCGAGGACTTCGCCTCCACCGGCCCCGACGCGCTGCGCGCCGAGCTGGACGAGGCGGCCCGGGGCGCGACCGCGGCCGTGGTGGAGCTGCGGGACTGGATGCGCGACGTCTACGCACCGGCGATCGAGGGTGCCCCGGACACGGTGGGCCGCGAGCGCTACGCCCGCTGGTCGCGCTACTACAACGGCACGGACCTGGACCTGGACGAGGCGTACGCGTACGGCTGGGCCGAGTACCACCGTCTGCTCGCCGAGATGAAGCGGGAGGCGGAGAAGATCCTGCCGGGCGCCGGGACGCCGTGGGTGGCGCTGGCGCACCTGGACGAGCACGGCAAGCACATCGAGGGCGTCGACGAGGTCCGCGAGTGGCTTCAGGGCCTGATGGACCAGGCGATCGAGGCACTGGACGGCACCCACTTCGAACTCGCCGAGCGGGTGCGGAAGGTGGAGTCGCGCATCGCCCCGCCCGGCAGCGCGGCGGCGCCCTACTACACGTCCCCGTCGGAGGACTTCTCGCGCCCCGGCCGCACCTGGCTGCCGACGATGGGCCTCACCCGTTTCCCGGTCTACGACCTGGTCTCCACCTGGTACCACGAGGGTGTCCCCGGTCATCACCTCCAGCTCGCCCAGTGGGCGCACGTGGCGGAGGACCTCTCCCGCTACCAGGCCTCGGTCGGCATGGTCAGCGCCAACGCCGAGGGCTGGGCGCTGTACGCCGAGCGGCTGATGGACGAGCTGGGCTTCCTGACGGACGCGGAGCAGCGGCTCGGTTACCTGGACGCGCAGATGATGCGGGCCGCCCGGGTCATCGTCGACATCGGCATGCACCTGGAGCTGGAGATCCCGGCGGACTCCCCGTTCCGCCCCGGCGAGCGCTGGACGCCCGAACTGGCGCAGGAGTTCTTCGGCGCGCACAGCAGCCGCCCGGCGGACTTCGTGGAGAGCGAGCTGACCCGGTACCTGACGATCCCGGGCCAGGCGATCGGCTACAAGCTCGGTGAGCGGGCGTGGCTGCTGGGCCGGGAGAACGCCCGGAAGCGGCACGGCGACGCCTTCGACCCGAAGGCCTGGCACATGGCGGCCCTCTCCCAGGGCTCGCTGGGCCTGGACGACCTGGTGGACGAGCTGTCGCGGCTCTGAACCGGGCGCCGGCTGCCGGCCGCCCCGGGCGTCACCGCCTGAAACCGCCCTCCGAGTCGACGACCTGACCGGTCACCCATTCCGCCTCGTCCGTGGCGAGCCACGCGATGAGGCGGGCCGGGTCGTCGGGCATGCCCCACCGCCCGGCGGGGAAGAGCGCGGCGACGGCCTCGTAGTCCTCGCCGGTCATGTAGTCGGTGTCCACGGGCCCGGGGTTGACCGCGTTGACGGTGACGGCGTGCTCGGCGAGGGTCGTCGACAGGGAGCGGGTGATGGAGGCGAGCGCGCCCTTCTGCAGCGCGTAGGCGATCTCGCCGGGCATGCCGCCCGCGAGGTCCTGGCCGGAGGTCATCATCACCACGCGTCCGCCGGGTGTGCGGGGCGGCAGCGCGGCGCGGTGCCGGGCGTAGGCCTGGACGAGCAGCAGTACCGAGCGGGTGTCGACCTGCCAGTGCGCGTCGAGCATGGCGGCGTCGATCGTGTCGAGGGTGCCGTCGAAGCCGCTGAGGGCGTGGTTGGCGACCAGGATGTCCAGCCGTCCGCCGAGCGCCTCGGCGGCGGTGGCGAGGAGTTCGCCGGGGGCGGCGGGGTCGGCCAGGTCGCCGGGGCCGGCCAGCACGGTGGCGTCCGGGTCGCCGAGCGCCGCGCGTACGGAGGCGACCACGTCCTCCGTACGGTCGGCGCCCCAGGGCATGGCGGCGTCGTGCGGCACGTGGTGGTGCAGGTGGACACTCGCCCCGTACGCGGCGAGCCGGCGGGCCACGGCGTGGCCGATGCCGCCGCGCCGGCTGGCTCCGGTGACGAGGGCGGTCCGGCCGCGCAGGGGGAGGGGGTCGCGGCGCAGGTCTTCGGGGGCGGGGTGCGGAAGTCGCGGCATGGGCAACCATGATGGGCGGTCCGCCGCCACCACGCATGCGGATATCGCCCCGCCGTCCGGGAGGTCAGCGGTCCGGGGCGACCCGCACCTGGTCGGTGCGGTCGCGTGCGGCGCCGGGGCCGCGAGCGCGGTGGCTACGTCGGAGACGTCGGTGTGGAAGGCGAGACTCGCCCGTGCGGCATCAAGGTCGCGGCCCGTTCGATGCGGGAGGCGTTGGTGACGTCGGTGACGTGCGGCACCTGGAGGAGGTGTCGGGCCGCATCAGCGCACTGGGGTCGGTCACCACCAGCGTCGTCCACTCCTCGCCGCTCCCCCGCCGGTCCCTGGGCCGCTGAGGCCCGCCGGGAGCGCTCAGCCGGCGCCCCGCTGCCGCAGTACCGACCCCGTCCGCCCCTTCACGACCTCGAGTTGGGCGTGTATCCGCCGCCGCAGGTCGGCGACATGGCTGACGATGCCGACGCTGCGGTCCCGTTCACGCAGGGAGTCGAGAACGTCGAGGACCTCGTCGAGGGTCTGGTCGTCGAGGCTGCCGAAACCCTCGTCGATGAAGAGGGTGTCCAGGCGGACGCCGCCGGCCTCGTCCGTGACGACGTCGGCCAGGCCGAGCGCGAGGGCGAGCGAGGCGAAGAACGTCTCGCCCCCGGAGAGCGTGGCCGTGTCGCGCTCGCGGCCGGTCCAGGCGTCGACGACGTGCAGGCCGAGACCGCTGCGGCCGCGCCCGGTGCGGTCGTCGGAGTGGACGAGGGTGTAGCGGCCGGAGGACATGCGCTCGAGGCGCGCGGTCGCCGCGGCGGCCACCTGCTCCAGGCGGGCCGCCAGCACGTACGACTCCAGGCGCATCCGGCGTTCGTTGTCCGCGGAGGTGCCCGAGGCGAGGGAGGCCAGGCGGGCGACGCGGCCGTGCTCCTCGCGCAGCGGGGCGAGCCGGCGCACGGAGGTGGTGGCGTGCGCGGACAGCCGGTCCAGCTCGGCGCAGCGCCGGGCGGCGGCGTCGCGTACCGAGGAGGCCTCGCGCAGCCGTCGGCCCGCGGCGGCGGCGGTGTCCTCCGCCGCGCCGAGGCCGGCGGGTGGCCGCTGGGCCGCGGCGGCGGTGTCGGCCTCGGTGAGGACCGCGCGTACCGCGGCCTCCTCCGCGTCCCAGGCGTCGAGCCGGCGTTGCAGCTCGCGGTGGGCGGCGTCGTCGAGCAGTGCGGCGGCGGCGTCCCGCGGGGTGTCGAAGCCGGCGCGGAAGGCGGCGTCGGCGAGGCGGGCGTCGGCGTCCTTGAGCCGCTGGGCCGTGTCCTCGGCGACGCGGGCGGTGTCGGCGGCCTCGGTGAGCAGCGCGGCCCGGCGCTCCAGCTGGGCGGCCCGCGCCGCCACACTGTCGGCGGTGCCACGGGCCCGGGTCAACTCCTCTTCCAGCGCGGTCCGTTCACTCTCCAGTCGCTCCCGGTTGCCGACCCGGGACGCGGCCCGGACGGCGGCCTGCTGCTGGGCGGCGATCCGCTGCTCCCGCTCGCGCTCCGCCCGGCGCAGCTCTTCCTGCGCGGCGTGCAGCCCGGAGGCGCTCGCCCGCGCCCGCGCGTACCGCCGCTCCAGCTCCTCGGCCTCCTCGGCCAGCCGGGCGGTGGGCGCGTCGCCCGCCTCCGCGGTGGCGGCGGCGAGTGCCTCCCGTACGGTGCCCAGGCGCCGTTCGGCCTGGGCGCGCCGCTCGTCGGCGTCCTGGTAGGCGACGAGGGCGCGCTCCTCCGCCTCGCGGTCGACGTGACCGGCGTTCCTGCGCGCGGGGGCGGGGTGTTCGGTGGCGCCGCACACGGCGCACGGTGCGCCGTCGATGAGCCCAGCGGCGAGTTCGGCCGCGATGCCGTTCAGCCGCTGCTCCTTGAGGTCGAGCCAGTGGGCACGGGCCTCGACGGCGCGTTCGGCCGCAGCGAGGACGTGCCGCTGGGATTCAGCCGTGTCACCGGTCAGCCGGTCCCGTTGCCGGGCCGCGTTCAGCCGGCGCTGAGCCGGGTCGCGCTGCACGGTGAGCTGCTCGGCGTGGGTCGCGGCCTCCTGCGCGGAGTCGACGCCGGCCTGCGACTGGGAGCGCGTGGTCTCCCAGTCGGCGAGCCAGCTCTCCGCCTCGTGCAGGACGTCCTCGTCGGCGCGTTCCTGGCGGTCCAGTCGGGCCCGCTCCTCGACCAGTTCGGCGAGGCGCTGTTCGGCCCGCCGGGCCGACTCCAGGCCGCCCAGTTCCTCGGCGGCCCGGCGCGCGGCGGCGGCCAGCCCCGTCGCGCCGGCGTCCGCGAGGGCCTGCGGCAGGGCGGCGCGCGCGTGTGCCTCCGAGGCTGCGGCCCGCCGGTGTTCGGCATCGGCGGCGTCCCGCAACTCCAGTGCGGGCGCGACCGCTTCGGCCTTGCGGGCGCGCTCCATGCGCTGCTGCGCGGCATGGTGGGCGCCGGCCCGCTCGGCCAGCCGGTCGGCCCGCTCCCGCGCCTGCGTGAACCGGCGCTGCAGCCGGTCCAGTTCGCGTGTGTCGGCGAGGTCGCGTTCGGCCGCGGCCTGGGCGGACTCGGTGGCCGTGAGCCTGCATTCGGCGACGGCCAGCAGTTCCCGGGCGGTGGTGCGCGCGACGGCGGCGGCGCCGAGGACGGCCTCGGCCAGTCCCGGCTCGCCGGGCGCCAGCTCGGGCAGTTCCATGGCGTCACCGGCGGCCTGCTGCATCCGGTGGGCGTCGGCCAGCAGCGCGGCGTCCCCCTCGCGCACCCGGGCCTCGGTCGCGCGGCGCCGCTCGGCGAGGCGCTTCTCGACCTCGGCGAAGCGCCGGGTGTCGAAGAGCCGGCCGAGCAGCTTGCCGCGCGCCTCCGCGTCGGCGCGCAGGAAGCGCGCGAAGTCGCCCTGGGGCAGCAGCACGACCTGGCAGAACTGCTCGCGGCTCATGCCGAGCAGTTGCGTGATCTCCTCGCCGATCTCCTGGTGGGAACGGCTGAGGTCCTTCCAGGTTCCGGCGCTCGCGTCGTACTCGCGCAGCCAGGTCTGGGCCTTGTCGACGGTCGTACCCCTGCCGCGCAGTTTCGGGCGCTCCCAGGGCGGCTGCCGGGTGACCTCCAGGCGGCGTCCGGCGACGGTGAGTTCGAGGCGCACCTCGGTGCGCGCGGCGACGGCGTGGTCGCTGCGCAGGGTCATGCCCTGGCCGCTCTGGCGGGCGCCGGGCACCGAGCCGTAGAGCGCGTAGCACACGGCGTCGAGGACGGAGGTCTTGCCGGCGCCGGTGGGTCCGTGCAGCAGGAAGAGTCCGGCGGCCGACAGCTCGTCGAAGTCGACGCTCTGCGTGCCGCCGAAGGGGCCGAAGGCGGTGACGTCCAGGCGGTGCAGCCTCACCGGGCCACCTCCCGCGCGGTGTCGTCCGCGCGCACCGCGTCGAAGGCGTCCCGCAGCACGCTCCGTTCGTGGCCGTCGGGTCCTGCGCCGCGCACATGGGTCACGAAGTCCTCCGCGATCTGCTGGTCGCTGCGGCCGGCGAGGCGCCGGGCGTAGGACACGGCGGGGTCGTCCGGGGCCCGCTCGGGATCGAAGACGAGGCTCAGCGTGTGCGGGAAGCGGTCGGTGAGCCGGGCCATGGGGTCGGCCGGGCGGACCGGGTCGGTGAGGGTCGCCTCGACCCACGCCTCCTCGTGCCGGGTCAGCTCCGGGTCGGCGAGCAGCTCCTCCAGGGTGCCCCGCAGCCGGGCCAGCTCCCGCGGCACCGGGCAGTCGAGCCGCTCGGCGGTGACCGATCCCTCGGCGTCCAGGTCGACGAGCCACATGCTCTTGCGGTGCTGGTGCTCCGAGAAGGAGTACGGCAGCGGGGAGCCCGAGTAGCGGACGCGCTCGGTGAGGGTCTGGCAGCCGTGCAGGTGCCCGAGTGCCACGTAGTCGACGCCGTCGAAGACACCGCGGGGCACCGCGGCGACCCCGCCGACGGTGATGTCCCGCTCGCTGTCGCTCTGCTCGCCGCCGGTGACGAAGGCGTGCGCGAGGACGACGGAACGGGTGCCCCGCGCGCGTGTGGCGAGGTCGGCGCGGACCCGGTCCATGGCGGCGGCGAGCACGGACTCGTGGCCCGCCTTCTCCACCCCGAACTCGCTCTTGACCAGGGCGGGTTCCAGATAGGGCAGCCCGTAGAAGGCCACCTCCCCGTGCGTGTCCGCCAGCACCACCGGGGTTCCGCACCCCGCGGGGTCGGTGCGCAGGTGGATGCCGGCGCGGTCGATGAGTCCGGCGCCGACACCGAGACGGCGGGCCGAGTCGTGGTTGCCGGAGATCATCACCGTGGGCACACCGAGGTCGGCGAGGCGGTGCAGGGCGTCGTCGAACAGCTCGACGGCGGCCAGTGGCGGCACGGCCCGGTCGTACACGTCTCCTGACACGACCACGGCGTCGACGCCGTGATCACGCACGGTATCGACGAGGTGACCGATGAACCCGGCCTGAGCTTCGAGCATATTCACCCGGTGGAACGCTCGGCCGAGATGCCAGTCGGAGGTGTGCAAGATTTTCATGAAGCCACTCTGACCTGCACGTTTACCCCTACGCGCCTCTGAAACCAGCACGAACCAGCACGAGGCTCGCGACCAACGCCCGCCACGCTAACGCATGCGGCCACATGATCCACCCCTCACCTCCCTCCGACCGCCAGGCTCGCGGTACCTGACCGGCCACGGCCACGCCCACGGCCACGGAAGACAACAGGCGAGAGCACGAACCCTTTTTATCTGCACCCGCGAGACGAGGGTTTTACGGAACATGCGGACAGTTTCCCTGCACCAACGAACAGAGTGGAATTGTTTATCGCACACGGATCACCGCAACGTGCTACTGTCGATCTCAGTTGCAGTTGTGGTTCCCGAATTTCAAGCTCTTCCCGGTCGGCTTCTGTGCCGCCGGAAGCGCTTTTGAGTACCGGTCTTTTTCCGGGCGGGGTGATCATCACGGCGACACGGCGTCCGCACAGTGCGGACGCCGACGCACCCCGAAGGAGAAAAGACATGGCTACTGGCACCGTGAAGTGGTTCAACGCGGAAAAGGGATTCGGCTTCATCGAGCAGGACGGTGGCGGCGCCGATGTGTTCGCCCACTACTCGAACATCGCCGCACAGGGCTTCCGCGAGCTGCTCGAAGGCCAGAAGGTGAACTTCGACATCGCCCAGGGCCAGAAGGGCCCGACGGCCGAGAACATCGTTCTCGCCTGACGCCGGTGCGCCCTCGGGCGCACACTTCGCAGCTGGGGCCCGCATCCTTCGGGGTGCGGGCCCCAGCTGTATGCATTTTCCGCAGTGGGACTCGCCTGCGGGACAACTGCGCGGAATACGCGGATTCACATACGCGGGTTCCCGCTCCATTCGGCCTATTCTTGCAATTCTCCGTGCTCTCCGCTGCGGGAATTCCTTGATGTGTGCCGCACCAAGGAAGGTTCCGTATGAACACCCGCACACGCACGAACGACCGCTTCGCCCGTACTCGGAACGGCGGCGCCCCCGGGAAGGACGGCAACCGATTCGCTTCCCCGGCCCCGAGCCGCTCCGGCGGGCCGTTCCGCGCCAACGGACGCGCCCGCCGCCCCGCCGTGGTGCAGGGCGAGTTCGCGCTCCCGGAGACGGTCACCCCCGCGCTGCCCGCCGCGGCGGGCTTCGCCGAACTCGCCATGCCCGCGGAGCTGCTGGCCGCGCTCGGCTCGCAGGGCGTTGCCGTGCCCTTCCCGATCCAGGCCGCGACCCTGCCGAACTCCCTCGCGGGCCGTGACGTCCTCGGCCGGGGCCGCACCGGTTCCGGCAAGACCCTGGCCTTCGGGCTGGCCCTGCTGGCCCGTACCGCTGGGCAGCGGGCCGAGCCCCGGCAGCCGCTGGGGCTGGTCCTCGTACCGACGCGTGAACTGGCGCAGCAGGTCACCGACGCGCTCACCCCGTACGCCCGGTCGGTGAGGCTGCGCCTGGCCACGGTCGTGGGCGGGATGCCGATCGGCAGGCAGGCGAGCGCGCTGCGCGGTGGCGTCGAGGTCGTCGTCGCCACCCCCGGGCGCCTCAAGGACCTCATCGAACGCGGCGACTGCCGGCTGGACCGGGTCCGCGTCACCGTCCTCGACGAAGCGGACCAGATGGCCGACATGGGCTTCATGCCGCAGGTCACCGAGTTGCTGGACCAGGTGCGTCCCGACGGCCAGCGCATGCTGTTCTCCGCCACTCTCGACCGCAACGTCGATCTGCTGGTGCGCCGCTACCTGAGCGACCCCGTCGTCCACTCCGTCGATCCGTCGGCCGGCGCGGTCACGACGATGGAGCACCACGTGCTGCACGTGCACGGCGCCGACAAGCACGCGGCGACCACCGAGATCGCCGCACGTGACGGCCGGGTGCTCATGTTCCTGGACACCAAGCACGCCGTCGACCGCCTCACCGAGCACCTGCTGAACAGCGGGGTACGGGCCGCCGCCCTGCACGGGGGCAAGTCGCAGCCGCAGCGCACCCGTACGTTGACGCAGTTCAAGAGCGGGCACGTCACCGTGCTGGTGGCGACCAACGTCGCGGCACGCGGCATCCACGTCGACAGCCTCGACCTCGTCGTCAACGTCGACCCCCCGACCGACCACAAGGACTACCTCCACCGCGGCGGCCGCACCGCACGCGCCGGCGAGTCCGGCAGCGTCGTCACCCTGGTCACACCGAACCAGCGCCGTGCCATGACCCGTCTCATGGCAACGGCCGGTATCGCCCCGCAGACCACCCAGGTGTGCGCCGGGGCAGAGGCTCTGCACCGCATCACCGGCGCCCAGGCCCCCTCCGGCATCCCGGTCGTGATCACCGCGCCGGTGGTCGAACGCCCCAAGAAGCGTGGTGCCACCTCACGCGGTCGACGCCGCCCGGCTCCGGCGACCCGACGCGCACCCGGTCGGCGCTCCGTCACCGACGCGGCCGCCTAGGACCTTCCTGACCGGAAAACCGACCCCTCTCCGCAGGAGGCACTTCTTGACGCTGCTCCAGACGCATCCCCGCTCAACGAGCACCAGCACCAGCACCAGCACCAGCACCAGCACCAGCGTGCACCGGACGGTCGCCGATGCCATGGAGGCGGCCGGACCTCAGGTCTGGGACGACATGACCGTCGAGGTGGCGCTGTCCGTCATGGCCGCCGCCCGCACGGGTCACCTCGTCGTATGCGATGAGGACGGCCAGTTCACCGGCCTGGTCACCCGGGCCCGGCTCACCGTCGTGAGGGACACCTCCGGATACACGGACCGGGTCCGGCTGCGCGACATCGCCGGCAGCGGCGGGCCTTTCGCCTCGCCGCAGACCACGGTGGCCGAAGCCGAGCACGCGATGCGCCACCGGCGGCTCCGGGCCCTGCCCGTGGTCGACGAACACGGCAACGCCCTGGGCGTCCTCGCCCTGTCCCGCTGAACCGAGGGCCCTACCGGCGCGGCACACGGGTGAGCCCTCGCCACGTGCCGTGCCGTTCTCGGCGCTTCGGCGGGTCAGTGGGTGGGCGGGTCAGTGGTCGGAGTAGCTGAAGTCACCGACGGTCCAGGCGCTGACGTCCTCGATCGCCACGCGGTACATCCCGCCCGTCTCCGGGATCCCCATCGTGCCCTGGAGGATCCGGGCGACGTGGAAGTGCAGGTGCGTGGGTGGCCCGTCCTTCTTCGCGGGGGCTTTGAAGACGGCGGAGAACTCGCCCAGGTCGGCGGAGCCCGTCAGCACCTCCGACACCCTCCGCCTCCACACGGCTTCGGGAGCCAGGCGACCGGTGATGACAGCACCACCGGTGACCACGGTCAGGGACATCCGACTGCTCTGCCCCGACTCCACGAGGGCGGCGATGTCAATGATCAGCTCGTCACACTTCGGCATGAGCTGGATTCTAAGCGCCGGCCCTCCCTGGTGGCCCGAGCGGTGACGCTACCGGGCAGGACAGGAACCGCGGTCTTGCCGCCGAGGGCCGGCGGGCAGATGCCCGCCCGGAGCCACATCACCGTTCCTGCCCCGCTCGAAGCCGTTCCCGCCCCTGGAGGCCGGGTCAGACGTCGGCCCTGTCCCGGGGGTCGGCAGGGCGTCGTCGTAGTTCCTCGTTGATGCGCTGGGCCTCTTCGAGCTGGTCTTCCAGGATGATGATGCGGCAGGCCGCCTCGACGGAGGTGCCCTGGTCGACGAGTTCGCGGGCGCGGGCGGCGATACGCAGCTGGTAGCGGGAGTAGCGGCGATGACCGCCCTCGGAACGGAGCGGCGTGATCAACCGGGCTTCGCCGAGGGCGCGCAGGAAGGCGGGTGTGGTGCCGAGCATCTCTGCTGCCCGCCCCATGGTGTAGGCGGGGTAGTCGTCGTCGTCGATACGGTTGAGCGGGGTATCTGGGGTCATCTGCACCTCTGATCGGGGAACACGTCGTGGGGCCTTGGTGCCGTACGGCACCAAGGCCCCGAGGGAATTGCAACACCATCCGCCGGCCTACTGCACTGCCGGCCTTCTGTTTCCGCGCCGTCCCCCGTCGGGGGGCGGGCAGCTGAGGGATCGCGGATGCGTGACCGTGGGACCACCTTCCGTTCCGGGGTCTGCGGTACCCGGGGAGATCACTCTCTCCCGGGCGATCCTGATGGCGTTCTCCTCCTACTCTTTGATCTACCTCTTCCACTGCTGGTCCTGCTCACTACCGGTGGCCCTGTAGGCCACCCGGCCCGGCAACCAGCGCGGGGACCCTGGGAACCGCTGGCCCCACCGCTCCACTGCCGTGCCGCAACCACTGTTCCGTATGCGGGCAGTTCGTCTCTGCCGCGCCTCACTGACTTCCTGGCTACGACAAAACACTAACCCCAGAGACAGCCGCATGTCTACAGCAGCCACAACAGCTTTCACTCCAAACGGGTGAACGGTTTTCTGTATCCATGACGTCCCGGACGAGAGACCGGCGCCGCCGGAGGGCGCTGCGACTACGCGCCGTCCCGCAACTGACCCGCAGGTTCGCTACAACACGTCTCCTACGGCCGGCGGGGGCACGCATCCCCGTACGCCTCGCCGCCCAGTTCGAACCCGGCCGACCCCGCGGTGGCGTCCGCGAGCCAGGACCTGAAGGCGTCCACGTCGGCCTCCGGCAGGCCGATCTCGATGGTGACGGCCTCGTCGTACCGCACGTCGCGCACCGCGCGTCCCGCCGTGCGCAGGTCGTTCTGGAGCTTGCCGGCCCGCTGGTGGTCGACGGTCACCGTGCCCAGGCGGAACCGGCGGCGGGTGAGCGTGCCGAGGTCGTCCAGGGCCTCGCCGACCGCGCCGCCGTAGGCGCGGATCAGTCCGCCCGCGCCGAGCTTGACGCCGCCGTAGTAGCGGGTGACGACGGCGACGACGTACCGCATGTCCCGGCGCAGCAGCATCTGGAGCATGGGGACGCCGGCGGTGCCGCCGGGCTCGCCGTCGTCGCTGGCCTTCTGGACGGCGGCGTCGGCTCCGATGACGTACGCCCAGCAGTTGTGGGTGGCGGCGGCGTGTTCCTTGCGTACGGCCGCGACGAACTCCTGGGCCTCCTGCTCGGTGGCGGCCGGGGCGAGGGCGCACAGGAAGCGCGAGCGGTTGATCTCGGTTTCGTGCACACCCGCGCGGGCGACGGTGCGGTACTCGTCCTGCATCCGGCCAGCCTATGCGCTCACCGTGATCCGCTCCTCGGCACGGTCGTCGCGGCCGGCAGGGCCGGACCCGGGGCGCGCGATCAGGCCGGGGCTCCGACATCCCGGGCGAGGTGCAGGCCGAGGAACCGGTCGGCGTAGGCGTAGATCTCGAAGCGGGCTCCGTCGGGAAGGTCCGGATCGGTCTCCACCCGGCGCAGGACACTCAGCACCCCGGGGGCGTCCAGGTCGTCCTCCCAGGCCGCCCGCAGTTGGTCCCGCACCTCGCCCGGGACGGGGCGCGACGGCTGCCGCGCCCAGGCGGCGACCGCGCGGCGCCAGCGCGCGAGCGTGTCCCGGGCGTCGTCCAGCGCGCTCGCGTCGAGCTCCACGCGCGCGTGGTGGTGCCGTTCCAGCAGCGCGAGACGCACGGCGTCGGGGGCGGCGAGGCCGGCGATGTCCTGTCCGGCCGCGTCCGCCGGGGCGACGGCGACCGTCGCCCCGTCCGGCGTGGCCCCGCCCTGGCGCACGACGTACACGGCCTGGCCGGCGCCCGGCCCGGCGGCGCCGTCGTCCTCGAAGGGCCGGACGCCGAGGGCCGCGGCGTCCGCACGCAGCCGTGTCCCGTCCTCCACGCCGGTCAGCAGCGCCCACGCGGGCGTGCCGTCGAGTTCCAGGGCACGGACCAGGAGGTCGGCGACGAGCAGCACACGCAGTCCGGTCGTGTCACGGCCCGGCGCGTGCGCCTCGACACGGGTGGGCCCCCGCCGGGCGGGGGCGGCGGTGGCGGGCTTGTGGGTCCGGGCGTCGATGATGCGCAGCACGGGGTGAGCGTAGGCGGGGCGGGGCGGTGGCGCACAGGGGGCGCGCTCGCCGTCCCGCCCTCGCCGTGCGGGGAATCCCGGCGGGCCGCCGTCCGTTGTCGCTGCGGAAGACGCGAGAAGATCGATACGCGAGTCGTCCACTAGTCCAAGGAGGCCGCCGGTGTACGGCGACGAGGCAACCGTCCGGAAGATCCTCACCGAGCTCGGCGACACCTGGGCCGTGGTGGGCCTGTCGTCCAACCGGCAGCGCGCGGCGTACGGCGTCGCCGAGGTGCTGCGGCGCTTCGGCAAGCGCGTCGTACCCGTGCATCCCAAGGCGGAGACGGTGCACGGGGAGCGGGGGTACGCCTCTCTCGCGGACGTCCCCTTCGACGTGGACGTCGTCGATGTCTTCGTCAACAGCGAGCTGGCCGGGCCGGTCGCCGACGAGGCGGCCGCCAAGGGGGCCCGGGCCGTCTGGTTCCAGCTCGGCGTGATCGACGAGGCCGCGTACGCGCGGACCCGGGCCAGGGGCCTGGAGATGGTGATGGACCGCTGCCCGGCGATCGAGATCCCCCGGCTCGGCTGATCGCTCTCCGGAAGCCCGGGGCGCGAGGCCGCAGGGACGTGACGGCACCTCACCGGCCACCGGCCGGGTCCGGCCCGATGACCACCACGCGGGCCCAGTCGGGCGGTGAGTCGGGTACGTACTCCGGGTTGTTCTCGTTCCACGAAGAGCGCGCCCGCTGCCGGGGGAACAGTCCGACCACCGTCCGGCACGCGGGCCGTGTGGCCGGCCAGGGTGTCTGCCCGTCGGTCAGGACCACGACGGCGTCGGGCGCGGGACGTGCGCGCAGCGCTTTGGCGAAGCCCGTGCGCAGGTCCGTACCGCCCCCGCCCACCAGAGGGATCCCCTCGGCACGGCACAGGGAGTGAGCGAACCGGGCCGACGCGTCGCAGGGCACCACCGTCACCAGGTCGCGACGCCCTCCGACGGCACGGGCGATCGCGGCGACCTCGAGCAGCGCGCTGCCGAGTTCCGCGTCGCTGACCGACCCGGAGGTGTCGATGACCACGGCGACCCGGGGCGGTCTGCGCCGCAGGCTCGGCAGCACGACGCCGGGCGTCCCGGCCGAACGTCGCGACGGCCGGCCGTAGGAGTAGTCCTCCCCCGCGCCGCCCGACGAGGCCGCCGAGCGGACGGCCGCTCCCAGCAGGTCCCGCCACGGCTGCGGCGGATGGAACGCCTGTTCCGCCCACCGTTTCCACCCCTTCGGCGCGCTTCCCGGGCGGGCGTTGATGCCCTGCGCGACCCGGAAACGCACCGCGTCCTGCTGCTGCTCACTGAGCCCGTCCGCGCCGTCCGGTCCGAGGTCCCACTCCCGTTCGAGTCCGTCGGCGCCGCTGCCGCAGTCCAGCCAGGCCAGGCTCTCGGTGAGCCGCCCGAGCCGGAACTGGCGCAGGTAGTCCTCCATGAGCTGTCCCTCGGGCAGTGCCAGGAGCTCCGGCTCGACCGCCCCCTCGGGACGGACCAGTCCGTCCCCGAACACGTCGTCGTTGATCTCGCAGTCCGCGGCGATGTTCATCCGCAGCCGTTCGGCCGGGCCGGCCAGCCCGCGCTCCCGCGCGACCCGGTCACTGCGTCCGTGATGGTCGCGCAGCAGATGCGACACCTCGTGCACCCAGACCCCGGCCAGTTCCTCCACGGGCGTTCGGTCCACGAAGACCGGCGAGACGTAGCACCGCCAGTACCGGTCGACGGCCATCGTCGGCACCGCCCGTGACGGGACGACGTGCAGGGCGAACAGCGCCGTCGCCAGGTAGGGCCGGACCCGGGCGGCGTGCAGCCGGGCGGCGAAGAGCTTGTCGAGGTCGCAGACGACCGGGACCGGCGTTGCCGCCGGCGCGGCCGCGGTCGGCGTTCCCGTGCTCATCGTCCCGCCTTGGCGGTGCCCGCGGTCCGCGCCGCCGCCCGGTCCGCCGCCCGGTCCGCGCGCCGGGACAGGGCCATGGCTCCGGCGAGCCGCTCGATCGACGCCGGGATGTCCCAGTCCTCTTGCCGCAGACCGGCGAGTGTGGTGGCGGGGACGACCACGACGTCCGGGGCGCCGGTCTCCATCGCGCGGGCCAGCAGCGCCCACGCCGCGTCCCACCGGGACTTCTCCGGACGTTTGCGTACGGCGGCCACCACGCCGTCGAGCGCGGCCTGGCGCAGGTCCCCACGTTCGGGCAGCACGGCGCCGGACGGGTCGGCGAGCAACGTCTCGGGGTCCGGGAGGTCCATCCGGTCCAGGCTCGCCATCAGTTCCAGCCCGGGGCCGTCGCCCACGGTGCCCCGCACCAGCAGGGAGAGCACTTCCCTGGAGGAACCGGCGGCGGTCGCGAAGGCGATCAGGCTGAGGGTCATGTCCCAGCTCCGGGGCGACGGCCAGGCGCCGCCCCGGCGCGTTTCGCCGCTGGGCAGCCGGTGTACGAGCCCGGGGCGGGCGGTGAGGAACTCGCACACCGCGCGGCGGGCGTGGCCCACGGCTTCCGCGAGCCCGCCCGGGTCGAGCCGCGGCAGCGTCGCCCGGGGCCAGGTCCCGCCGAGCCCTCGTACGACGACGTCGTGGTCGTGGGTCCACTGGAGGTGGACGAACCGGTTGGCCAGCGGCGGGCTCAGCTCCCAGCCGTCGGCCGCCGAGGAGCGCGGGTTGGCGGCGGCCACGATCCTGACCCCGGGCGGCAGTCGGAGGGCGCCGATCCGCCGTTCGAGGACGAGGCGGAGCAGGGCGGCCTGTACGGCCGGCGGCGCGGTGGACAGCTCGTCGAGGAACAGCAGGCCCCGGCCGGCCCGGACCAGGCGCACCGCCCATTCCGGCGGGGCCATCGGGACGCCCTGTTCCGCGGGGTCGTCGCCGACGACGGGCAGCCCGGAGAAGTCGGACGGCTCGTGGACGCTGGCGATCACGGTGGTCAGCGGAAGATCCAGGGCGGTGGCGAGCTGGGTCAGGGCAGCGGTCTTGCCGATCCCCGGCTCTCCCCACAGCAGTACGGGGAGGTCGGCGGCCACGGCCAGGGTGAGAGCCTCCAGTTGGTTGTCGGGCCGCGGTTCGGTGGTCGAGTCGCGCAGCAGGGTCAGCAGTTCACCGGCGACGTCGAGCTGGGAGGGATCGGAGGGGTCGGCGGACATGGGGCCGACGACGGTGGGCGCGGAGTTCATGGGAGTCATGGAGGTCACGGGGGCATAAGTCGTCATAGGTCATCACCTTTTGGGCTCGTGATGGGCGGGAAGGACCGCTGGACGGGGCGCGGCGTGGGGGGCGGGACGACCCTCGGTCAGTCGCGGGGTCGCGTGGCGTCAGTCGCGGGTCGCGTGGCGCGGGCGGGAACGAGTGACGCGGGGACGGTAAGGGCCCGGACAGATGCGTTTGGGACCGGGTCCGTCGAGGCCTGCCCGGTACATCCCGTAGGTGATCCGCCGCTGTACGGCGGCCTCCAGTTCGTCCCGCAGGGCGCCGTCGCGCAGGCAGGCGTCGGCGCCCAGCAGGTCTTCGACCACGGCGAGGGCGCCGGCGGTGTCGCCGTGGTCGAGGCGCTCGCGGATGTCGGGGAGGCACTCCGGACGTCGGTGCGCCTCGTCGATGACCTGGAAGCAGGGCAGCGGCGTGCCGGTCAGCGCGGCCAGCAGCTCCTCCCGGCGGACTTCGGCCGGGTCGTGGTCCAGCGCCACCAGTACCCCGTCGACGATGCCGATCCGGTGCCGGACTCCCCGGCATTCCACGAGACGGGGCGGTTGCGCCGAACCCGGGTACGGAGTCCGGGGCGGGGCGGTCGGCACATGGTCCGGCACCAGCGCGGAGGCGACCAGCGGATGCAGCCGCCCGGCCTCGATGGCGCCGGCGCGGACCAGTTCCAGGTCGGGTGGCACCCAGGTCGCCGCGTCGGGCAGCACCGGCAGCGCGGACGCGGCGCCGCCCGTGGGTGCCGTCTCGATCCGCAGCGTGGGCGGACCGGCGCCGTCCCTGTCCGCGACCAGTTCCACGGCCAGCCGCCGCCCGGCCCCGAGCCGCACGGCGACGGTGCCGATGTCGGCACCGGTGCCACCGCCCGTACCAGGGTCACCGCCACCGCCCGTACCGGTGCCAGTCGCCGTTCGCCGTTCGGCGCGGAGCAGGATCGCCGCCTCGGCCGCCCACCGGTCGACGGCACAGCGACGCCCCGGCGGCTCCGTCCCCGGCAGGCCGGGGTGGCCGGGAAGTCCGGGTGGGTCGTTGGCGGGTGGCAGGCCGGTCCCCGCCCGGACGCGCAGCTCATCGGTTCGGCGCGCGTCCCACAGGTGACGGTGCAGGTCGAGGCGGAACCGCCGGCTGGGCCGGGGGTGCGGATGCCGGGGGGCGCCGGTCTCCGGGCCGGAACCGTCCCACAGGGCCAGGCTGATCCGCTGGCCGCCGTCCGCCCAGGCGGGCGGGGTCCGGACCACGAGGTGCACCGGACGCGCGCCGTCACGTGTCGCGATGTCGTACCGCGCCAGAGTGAGCGTGAGGCCCGGACGCAGCAGCCCGTCCGGAGCGATTCTCGGCATGTGCCAGCGCAGCAGGTCGGGAGCGAGGTGGCGCAGGTCGGCCCGGACGCGGGTCGCGAGGTCGAGGCCGTACACGCGCGCCGCGGAACGCAGGTTGAGGTCGACGTCGATGCCCGCGGCGGCACACGCCCCGGCCCAGTCCCCGGCGTGGCGGCGGACTGTCGCGGTCTCGATCATGGAAGGCGGCACGGCGAACTCGCGCACGCGCCGCCAGAGGGAAAGGCGGGAGTCCCCATTCGCGGTGTGAGTGAGCATCAGCACTCACCTTGCGCGGACGGGTCCCCCATTCTGCCGACAGAAGGAGTAGTCATCGCGGGGAGCATAGCGGCGCCCGTCCTCGGGCTGCCAGGGGTTTTCCGCACGGCGCCGCGCGGACCGTTCCCGCACACCGCCGACACCCTGCTCGAGCAGGTGTGGCCGTCCTTCGGCCGAGGAATCCCGCTCAGTCGTGGAGCGGCCGGTCGCCGAGCCGGTGGTCGGCCACGTTCAGCGCCTCGTCGACCAGACGGCGCAGATGCCCGTCACGCAGCGCGTACACCACCCGGCGCCCCTCCTTGCGGGTGCTCACCAGCCCCGCGAGCCGCAGCCGGGCCAGATGCTGACTGACCGCGGGCCGGGCCGCTCCGCAGGCCTCGGTGAGGGTGGAGACGTCGGCCTCGCCACCGGTCAGGGCGTGCAGCAGGGTCAGGCGAGTACGGTCCCCGAGCAGGGCGAGGACCTCGGCGGCGAGCGCGAACTGCTCCTCGCCCGGCGTGCGCGGGTGCGCATCGTCCGCAGGTGACAGGTGCATGCGTGCGCTCATACGCACATAATGGCCTGACGGACGCCGGGCGTCCACCGACGCACAGGAAGACCGGCCCGGAACACCGCACCGGCCCACCGCGTCGCAACCCGCGCTGAAACACCGGAAGGGGCACCCCGTGAGCGACCCGCACCGGCATCACCATCGCCCTCGCCCTCGTCCTCACCCTCCCCACGACGGCGAGCACGCCCCCGGCCGCCACTCCCCCGCCGGCCCGTGGCACCGTCTGGCGCACCGCCTCACCCCGCACTCCCACGAGAGTGCCGACAAGCTGGACCCCGCCCTGGAGTCCTCGGCCCGCGGACTGCGCGCGCTGTGGGTGTCGCTGGCGGTGCTCGGCGCGACGGCGGCGGCGCAGGCGGCCGTGGTGCTGGTCTCCGGGTCGGTGGCGCTGCTGGGCGACACGGTGCACAACACCGCGGACGCGCTGACCGCCGTACCGCTGGGCATCGCCTTCGTCCTGGGCCGGCGCGCGGCCACCCGGCGCTTCACCTACGGCTACGGGCGTGCGGAGGACCTGGCAGGCGTCGTGATCGTTCTGACGATCGCCGCGTCGGCGGTCCTCGCGGCGTGGACGGCGGTGGACCGGCTGCTCGACCCGCGCCCGGTCTCACACGTACCGGCGGTCGCCGTGGCCGCCGTGGTGGGCTTCGCCGGCAACGAGTGGGTGGCCCGCTACCGGATCCGCGCGGGCCGGGAGATCGGCTCCGCCGCACTGGTCGCCGACGGACTGCACGCCCGTACGGACGGCTACACGTCACTGGCCGTCCTGCTGGGCGCCGGAGGCGCGGCGCTGGGGTGGCGACTCGCCGACCCGCTCGTGGGCCTGGCGATCACGGCCGCGATCGTGCTGGTGCTGCGGGACGCGGCGCGCGAGGTGTTCCGGCGCCTGATGGACGCCGTCGATCCGGCGCTGGTGGACCGGGCCGAGCGCGTACTGCGCGAGGTGCCCGGCGTGTGCGGGGTGGGTGAGCTGCGGCTGCGCTGGATCGGGCACCGGCTGCGCGCCGAGGTGGCCCTGGTGGTGGACGGCGAGGTGACGGTCCGCCAGGCCCACCGCATCGCCGTCGAGGCCGAGCACGCCCTGCTGCACGCGGTGCCGCGCCTCACCGCCGCCCTGGTCCACGCCGACCCGGCACCGGCTCCGGGCGAGGCGGACCCGCATCTCGGGCTGGCCCACCACGCCACCGCGTGAAGGTCAGGCGACGCCCAGCCCGTCCAGGACCACGGCTCCCGGCAGTTGTGCGAAGGCCTTGCCCGGCACCAGCAGTTTGCCGCGCCGGCGTCCGCTGCCGACGAGGACGTACGGCAGGTCGATGACGGCCGAGTCCACGAGCACGGGCCAGTCGCCGGGCAGGCCGACCGGGGTGATGCCGCCGTACTCCATGCCGGTCTCACCGGTCGCCGTGTCCATGGACGCGAAGGAGGCCTTGCGGGCGCCCAGGTGACGGCGTACGACACCGTTGACGTCGACCCGGGTGGTGGAGAGCACCACGCAGGCGGCCAGAGTCGCGCCGCCGCCCCGCTTGCCGGTGACCACGACGCAGTTGGCGGACTGTTCGAGCAGCTCACGGCCGTAGTGCTCGACGAAGGTGGCGGTGTCGGCCCACTCCGGTTCGGTGTCGACGTAGACGATCTGGTCGGCGGGGACGCTGCCGCTCCAGTGGCGTACGGCGTCGGCGACCGGGCGGGTCAGCTCGTCGAGGCTTTCCGGGGCGGGCGTGGCGTTGTCGAAGTTGCCGATGGGTGCGTGCATGGCGGCACGCTAGCAACAGCGGACGGCGCGCTGAACGGCCGTACGAGGTGCGGACGGCGGGCGGCGGGCGGGCCCGCGGGTCTCCCCGGTGTGCACGCCGCTCCCCGCGACGGGCCGAGGCGTCCGGACGTTCAGCTCTCGGCGGCCGGCTCCGCGAGCCTGCCCGCGGCTCCCGCCTCGCCGTCCAGCTCGGCCAGCCGGGCCACCGCCTCGTCGTCCAGCTCCGACAGCGCGCGCAGCTGTCCCGGCGTGACCCCGTCGGGTATCGGGACCGGAGCCGGGGTCCGCAGCGGCGGCTGCCAGCCCTCGTCGGCCGTCCAGCGCCGTACGACGCGGGCGGGCGCGCCCGCCACCACGGCGTGGTCGGGGACCGTGCCCCGGACCACGGCACCGGCGGCGACCACCACGTTCCGCCCGATCCGGGCGCCGGGCAGGATCACCGCGCCGGTGCCGATCCAGCAGCCGGAGCCGATCTCCACCGGGTCCATCCGGGGCCACTGCTTGCCGATGGGCTGGTGCGGGTCGTCGTAGGAGTGGTTGGTGGAGGTGACGTAGACGTACGGTCCGAAGTAGCAGTCGCTGCCGATGGTGACCGTGGTGTCCGCGATGACATGGCTGCCGCGGCCGAGGACCACACCGTCGCCGATGCGCAGGATCGGCTCGGGGCCGAGGTCCAGGTCGGGCATGAGCCCGGCGGTCAGGGTGACCTGCTCGCCGATGATGCAGTGGGCGCCGACATGGATCCAGGGCTCTCCGAAGACGGTGCCGAGCGGGAAGGCGAGCCGGGTGCCCGTGCCCAGCGCGCCGAAGCGGAAGCGTCCGGGGTGTGCGGCGGTGACGGAGCCGGTGCGCTGCACCCAGGCCCAGCCCGCGTGGACGGCCCGCTGCGCGAGGCGGCTCCGCCAGGACGGGTGGGTGTTCTTGCGCTTCGGCACTCGCTCACGGTAGTCGGCGTGCGGTAGGGCCATGACTACGGAGGTCTGTGATCTTCACCCCACCGGGTGGCGTACGGTGCCGTAGATCACCCGAGCAGGAGGCGAAGATGACGCAGAAGGCGCTGATCACGGGCATCGGCGGCAGGGATCCGAAGGTGGACGCGGAGGCCTTCGTGGCGCCGACGTCCTCGGTCATCGGGGACGTGACGCTGCACGCGGGGGCGAGCGTCTGGTACGGCGCGGTGCTGCGCGGCGACGTCGAGCGGATCTCCGTCGGCGCGAGCAGCAACGTCCAGGACAACTGCACGCTCCACGCCGACCCGGGCTTCCCCGTCACCGTCGGCGAACGCGTCTCCATCGGGCACAACGCCGTGGTGCACGGCGCGACCGTCGAGGACGACTGCCTGATCGGCATGGGCGCCACGGTCCTCAACGGCGCGGTGATCGGCGCCGGCTCCCTGGTCGCGGCCCAGGCGCTGGTCCCGCAGGGGATGCGGGTGCCGCCGGGCTCGCTGGTCGCGGGGGTGCCGGCGAAGGTGAAGCGGGAGCTGACGGAGGAGGAGCGTCAGGGGGTCACGCTGAACGGGACGATGTACGCGGCGCTGGCGACGGAGCACCGGGGTGCGCTCGGAGAGGTTCTGTAGGAGACCGTCCGCAGGTCGCGCGTGGCCGCCGTCCGGGGGTCGCGCACCGTCGCCGTCCGGGGGTCGCGCACCGTCGCCGTCCGGGGGTCGCGCACCGTCGCCGTCCGGGGGTCGCGCACCGTCGCCGTCCGGGGGTCGCGCACGGTCGCCGTCCGGGGCCGTCCATGGTCGCCGTCCGTGGGGTGCGCGGGTCGCTCACGCCCGTGGCGGAGCCTCGGAGTGTGCCGGCCCCGCGCCCCTCACAGGGCGCTTCACTCCCCGGCGGTCGCCGACTGGGCTGCCGCCCGGGCCTCGCCGGCCTTGCCGGCCTTGCGCTTGACGATCAGCATCGACGCGATGCCCAGGGCGACCGCCACCACCAGGCCCAGCCACGAGAAGCGCTTGAGCCAGGACTCGGCGACGACGCCGACGTAGTAGATGACGGCGGTGGTGCCGCCCGCCCAGACGATGCCGCCGAGGACGTTGGCGATCAGGAACTTCCAGTACGGCATCCGCAGCACGCCGGCCAGCGGACCCGCGAAGATGCGCAGCAGGGCGACGAAGCGGCCGAAGAAGACGGCCCACATGCCCCACTTCTGGAAGGACCGCTCGGCGGTGGCGATGTGCCCCTCGCCGAAGTGCCTGGGGAACTTCCTGCCCAGCCAGGCCAGCAGCGGCCGGCCTCCCTTGCGGCCGACGGCGTACCCGATGGAGTCGCCGATCACCGCGCCCGCGCTCGCGCAGGCGCCCAGGACCAGCGGGTCGATGCCGCCGTGCTGGGAGGAGAGCAGGGCCGCCGAGACCAGGATGATCTCGCCCGGCAACGGGATGCCCAGGCTCTCCAGACCGATGACCAGTCCGACGACGGCGTAGACGGCCGCCGCGGGCACCGTGTCGAGCCACTCCTGGACGTGCAAGACCGGACCCTCCGAGTTCGCGTTTCCGCTGCGTTCCGGGTGGGCCCAGCGTCTGTCCTGTCCGCTTCCCGGGTGCGCCTCGTCGAGGCGCACCCGGGAAGCCTACCGGCTCGGCCGACGTCAGCTGTTGGGACGCAGGGTCCATATGACGGACATCTCACCGGTGACCGCGCCGTCCTCGCGCCGGATGGCGACGCTCACCGGGAACTCGGGGCGGCTGCCGGCGTCCAGTTCCGCGACGACCTCGGCGACGGGGCGGCCGAGTGTCGCGGTGGCCGTGACCGGGCCGAGCGCGATCTTCTTGAAGGCGATCTCCGCGGAGACCGGCAGCGGCACCGCCCGGGAGAGCTGGTCGCCGAACGCGGCCAGCACGATCGCTCCGCTCGCCGACTCGCCCAGCGTGAACATGGCGCCGGCGTGCGGACCGCCGACGTGGTTGCGGTACTCGTTCTGGTCCGGAAGGGCCAGTACGGCCTTCTCCGGAGTGGTCTCCAGGTACTCGAGGTTCAGGGTCCGGACCATCGGCACCGTGGCGGCGAGCAACTCGCCGATCGACATCTGATCTGCGCTCATGGAGGCAGGTTACCCATGAGTAGCATCCAGGGGCCAGGCATCCGCGATGATCGTCGTATGCTTTTCGCCCATGTGGCCAGGAGAGCAGTCGCCCCCCGGCGGGCCGAACCCCCAGCAGCCCAACCCGTACCAGCAGCCTGGCTACCAGCAGCACCAGCCGCACGCCGGGCAGCAGCCGCACGCCCCGTGGAACGCCCCCACGGTCACGGCCGCCCCGCCCCCCGGCCGGGGTCCTGGGGGCCGTACGAAGGTGGTGGCGATCGTCGCCGCCTCGGCCGTCGTGGTGGCCGCCGCCGTGACCGGGGTCTTCCTGCTGGGCGGCGGCGAGGACGACGGGGCCGGGCCCGGCCCCACCGCCGCCTCGACGACCGCGCCGGTCGCCGACAACCCGCGGAACGGGGAGGACGGCCCGAAGCCGACCGTCGAGGGCTGGAACGTCGTGGCCAACCCCGACATCGGGATCGCCTTCGACGTACCGGCCACCTGGATGCGGCAGTCGCCCGACTGGGTCACGTACGTCGCGGAGGACGACGACCCCGAGGAGAAGCCCCTGGTCGCCATGAGGGCCCCGGCCGTCCTCAAGGAGAAGTGGTGTGCGACGGACGACGACCGGGACGGCTCGGTCGACCACACGCCCCTGGCCAGCGCGGGCAGCCGCGGCAACAAGGGCGCGCGGAACACCGAGGAGATCGCCCGGGCCGACTCGGCGGCCTGGGTGTACGGGGGCTTCACCCAGCCGGACCGGGACAAGGTCTCGACGGGGCCGGTGACCTCCTTCACCACCGCCTCCGGCATCGAGGGCAGCGTCGCCACCTCCCGGTCGTCCGGGGTCGAGAAGAAGGACAAGTGCGACGTGGACGGCAAGGCGACGACCTTCGCCTTCAAGAACGCCGACGGTGACCTCGTCTCCTGGTCGTTCTTCGGCGCCGCGGACGTCGACGACGAGGTACCGGACGCCGCCGTCCAGAAGATCCTCGCCACGGTCAGGGAGTTCACGCCGGCGGATTCCTGAGGCACCGGCCTGCGGATTGCGGAAAGCCCAAGTGCCGCCGCCGGGACGCGCGTCGTGGACTTCGGTACGTCCCTGACAAAGGCCGGTGACCGAATCGTGTCCGGGGCGGCATTAGGGTGACTGCTCATGTGGCCAGGACAGCAGCCGCCCGGGGGCGAGCAGAACCCGCAGAACAATCCGTACCAGCAGCCGGGGTACCAACAGCCGAATCCCTATCAGCAGCCCGGCTACCAGCAGCAGCCCGGCTATCAGCAGCAGCCCGGCACGGTCGAGCAGCCTCAGTGGGGTGTTCCGCAGCCCGCCGGGGCCGCGCAGCCGTCTCCGGGCGGCGGCGGTGGCGGCAACCGGACGAAGGTGGTCGCGATCGTCGCGGCGCTCGCCGTGGTGGTGGCCGCCGGTGTCACCGGGTTCCTGGTACTGGGCGGTGACAAGGACGACCAGGCGGACGACGGCAAGGACAAGAAGCCGTCCGCGAGCGCGTCCGCCGACAAGTCCGAGACCCCGTCCACCGACCCGAGCGCGTCCGGCGACGACAACCCGCGGGGCGGAGAGGGTGTGAAGGCGACCATCGACGGCTGGAAGGTCGTCGCCAACCCGCGCTTCGGCACCATGTTCGACGTGCCCGCCGACTGGGAGATCGACACCGTCGACATGAGCACCGGCTTCGAGTGGGAGGAGAAGGACGGGAAGTTGGGCCGCACCTCGGTCACAGCCCCGGCCTATCTGAAGTCCGAGTGGTGCACGAGCGACGAGAACAAGGACGGCCGCAAGGAGAGCACCGCCCTCGCCACCGCCGGTACGCGTGGTGAGGAAGGCGCCAAGAACACCGACCATGCGGCCGAGACGCGGGTGCCGTGGTGGATCTTCGGCGGTTACACGCAGCCGGACATGAAGAGCGTGAAGTACGGCAAGCCGAAGGCGTACACCACCACGTCCGGCATCGAGGGCAGCCTCATCACGGCGCACTCGGAGGGCACCCCCCAGAAGGGGAAGTGCGACACCGAGGGCAAGGCGACCACCTTCGCGTTCAAGAACGGCGCGGGCGACTTCGTCACGTGGAACCTGTACGGCGTCAAGGGCGTCGACGAGGAGATCCCGGAGGCGACGGTACAGAAGATCCTGAGCACCGTGCGCCTCACCGAGGCCCCGCCGACCGACACGTAGGCGACCGGCGGGCGGCGCCGCGCGCGCCGCTCAGCCGATACCGAACGCCCCGGCGGGAGGCTCGGGCGACGGCACCGCGTCCTCGTCCCTCACCGGCCGCGCGTCACCGATGAAGTCCCGCAGGGCTGGCCCGTGCTCGACCCTGGCCGGGAAGGCGTCGGCGGCGGTGAGCCGGGCCAGGGCCGCCGTGTCGAGCGGCCGGTGCGCGGCGACGAGGACGGCGTTGCCGAAGCGGCGTCCGCGCAGCACACCCGGTTCGGCGACCAGCGCCAGCTGGGCGAAGAGCGTGGCGAAGCCGGCCAGTTGGCCGCGCAGGAAGGGGAACGGCGCCCCGTCGGCCAGATTGGCCACATACACGCCGTCGGCGCGCAGCACCCGTGCCGCCTCGCGGGCGTAGCCGACGGAGGTCAGGTGCGCGGGCACCCGCGAGCCCCCGAAGACATCGGCGACCAGGACGTCGGCCGAGTCCGCGGGGGCCGCCTCCAGCCAGGCGCGGGCATCGGCACCGTGCGCGGTGACGCCCGCGCCGTCCGGGAGCGGCAGGTGCTCGGCGACCAGGTCCAGCAAGCCCCGGTCGGCCTCCACGACGTCCTGCCGGGAACCGGGCCGGGTCGCGGCCAGGTACCGGGGCAGGGAGAACGCGCCCCCGCCCAGATGCAGTACGTCCAGCGCACGCCCCGGCTCGGCGACCGTGTCCAGGACGTGGCCGAGCCGGCGCGTGTACTCGAACTCCAGGTGCGCCGGCTCGTCCAGGTCGACGTACGACTGCGGCGCCCCGTCGACGGTGAGCAGCCAGGCCCGCCGCCGGTCGACGTCGGGCATGAGCTTGGCGGTGCCGTGGTCGGTGACGCGGCTGACGGGTAGGGCTTCGTTCACCTCCTCATTGTGCCCGGCCCGTCCGCACCGGCCCTCACCCGACTTCGGTCACGGTCCCCGCCCCCACGGTCCGCCCGCCCTCGCGGACGGCGAACCCCAGGCCGGTCTCCAGCGGCACGTCCCGTCCCAGCTCCACCGTCATCGTGACCGTGTCCCCGGGTCGCGCCACCGCCACCGCACCGAGGTCGACGTCCCCGACCACGTCCGCGGTCCGGATGTAGAACTGCGGCCGGTAACCGGTGGCGACCGGCGTCGAACGTCCGCCCTCGCGCGCCGACAGCACGTGGACCCGCGCCGTGAAGCGCCGCGCGGGAACGACACTGCCCGGCGCGGCGACCACGTGCCCCCGACGCACCGTGTCGCGTGCGACACCGCGCAGCAGCAGGGCCACGTTGTCCCCGGCCTGCGCCTCCTCCATCGGCCGGCCGAAGGTCTCCAGCCCGGTCACGACCGTCTCGACGGACGCCCCCAGCACCTCGACCCGGTCCGAGACGTGGACGGTGCCGCGCTCGACCGCGCCGGTCACGACCGTGCCGCGGCCGGTGATGGTGAGCACGTTCTCCACGGACAGCAGGAACGGCGCGTCCAGATACCGCTCGGGCATGGGCACGTACGTGTCCACGGCGTCGAGCAGCGCCTCGACGGACGCGGTCCACCGCGGGTCGCCCTCCAGGGCCTTCAGCCCCGACACCCGTACGACGGGCAGGGTGTCGCCGCCGTAGCCGTGCGCGGTGAGCAGGTCCCGCACCTCCAGTTCGACCAGGTCGGTCAGTTCCCCGTCGCCCGCGTCGGCCTTGTTGAGCGCGACCACGATGTGGTCGACGCCCACCTGCCGGGCGAGCAGTACGTGTTCGGCGGTCTGCGGCATGATCCCGTCCAGCGCGGAGACGACGAGGATCGCCCCGTCGAGCTGGGCGGCGCCGGTGACCATGTTCTTGACGTAGTCGGCGTGGCCGGGCATGTCCACGTGCGCGTAGTGCCGGGTGTCGGTCTCGTACTCGACGTGCGCGATGTTGATCGTGATGCCGCGCGCCGCCTCCTCGGGGGCGCGGTCGATGCGGTCGAACGGCACGAACGTGCCGGTGCCGCGCTCGGCGAGGACCTTGGTGATGGCGGCGGTCAGGGTGGTCTTGCCGTGGTCGACATGGCCCATCGTGCCGATGTTCAGATGCGGTTTGGTGCGGACGTACGCCGTCTTGGACATGGCGGTACCTCGAAGCCTCGTGGCGGTGGTGGGGACCCCGGGGACTGGCCGACCCTCCCCCTGCGGGGTCCGCCGGACGATCCGGGGAGGGTCAGCTTCGGGCGCCGTCGACGGCGGCCGGGAAGAAGAGGACGGCAGCCTTCGGGGCATCCGCGACCGCGGATGTCGCGAGGTGGAAGGCGTACCGGAACATGCCGTCGATACTTGCCGACGCTTTGCCCCACGTCGAATGGTTTTTTATGGCACGGACGTTCGATAACCTCGACAACCGTGCCGGTCCTCCCGGCCTCCCCGGTCCGCTACGGACCGATGTTCCGCAGCGCCTCCCGTACGGACAGCGGCGCGAGACGTCGCCCGTGTTCGGACACGAAGGCTCGTACGGCGTCCGGGTCGGTTTTCGCGTACTCGCGCAGGCACCAGCCGATGGCCTTGCGGACGAAGAAATCGTCGTGGCCCGACTGGCGCAGGCAGTAGTCGAAGAGGCGCTCGGTGTCGGTGCGTTCCCGGTAGCGCAGCTGGTGGAGCAGGGCCGTGCGGACCAGCCACAGGTCCTCGTCCGCGATCCAGGCGTCCATCTCGGCCGTGAGGTCCCGGTCGGCCGCGACGAGCCCTCCGACGACGTGCGCGGCGAGCAGGTCGACGGTGTCCCACCACGGCACCGTGGTGAGCAGGTGCCGGGCCACGGGAAGGAAACCGGAAGAGCAATGCGTCACATGACGGCGCAGGTAGTCGACGGCGAAATAGTGGTACTCGCGCTCGGGCAGCCGCCAGCAACGCAGCGCGACCGCGGCGCAGTCCGACTCGCCCGGGCGGGGCAGCCCCTCCAGGACGGTGCGGGACAGGGCACGGCGAACAGGGGAGGTCAGGCCCAGGAAGGGAGCCACGTCCTTCATGTACGCCCGCATGGCCACGGCCCGTTCGGGATCGGCCGCGGCGGTGTACACGGCGGGGAGCCGCTTCAGTACCGTGTCGGCGAGAGGGCTGCGCGGAACGCCCGAAATTCCCTCGGCTGTAACGGTCATGAGACGCACCATACGGCGATCACACACATTTGTCGGTTAGTGTCACCGGATGTTCGATGCCACCACCCGCTCTGGGGGCACCGCCACGGTCTCTCCCCGGACCGCGGCGACAGAGCTCGCCGTCGCCACCGCCGCCGCGCCCGTCGAACCGACCGGCTTCGCCGCCCGCGTGACGAGAGTCCTGCTCTCTCCGTGGTCCCGGCTCTCCCTGCTCGTCGCCCTGCTGGCCTCGGCCGCGACCGCGGTTGTGCTGTTCCAGCCGCAGCAGTTGCTGACCGACGGCTGGCCGCCGCAACTCGGTGGAGCCGCGGCGGCGGTCGCCTACGCGGTGGCGTACGGACTGTGCACCGTCGCCTTCGTACCGCGTCCGCTGCTGAACCTGGCGGCCGGCGCGCTGTTCGGATCGCAGCTGGGGCTCGCCTCCGCCCTCGCGGGGACGGTGCTCGGCGCCGGGATCGCCTTCTGCCTCGGGCGGGCGCTGGGCCAGGAGGCGCTGCGGCCGCTGCTGCGGGGCAAGTGGCTGAAGGCCGCGGACGGGCAGCTCAGCCGGCACGGTTTCCGTTCGATGCTGGCGGCTCGGCTGTTCCCCGGGGTGCCGTTCGCCGCCGCCAACTACTGCGCGGCCGTCTCCCGCATGGGCCTGCTGCCCTTCCTGCTGGCGACGGGGCTCGGGTCGATCCCCAACACCGCCGCCTACGCCGTCGCCGGCGCCCGCGCCTCGACGCCGACCTCCCCCGCCTTCCTGATCGCGCTGGCCTGCATCGCCCTGCCGGGGCTGGCGGGCGCCGTGGTGGCCTGGCGCAAGCGGAACCAGTTGCGCGGGCGCTGACTGGACATCACACCGCCTCCAGGACCATCGCCTCGGCGTGTCCGCCCGCCCGCCCATGTCACCTGGATTTCACCCAAGGACGTTACGCTGCCCCTCGGCGCGCCCTGATCCCGATCACCGCACACGGCGGTCCGGTGTGCCCATAGACCGTTTTCTCGCTCGGCACTTGGACTCCGTTACCTCATGTCTTGGTTTGAATCCCTCATCCTCGGACTCGTCCAGGGGCTGACCGAGTTCCTCCCCGTGTCCTCCAGCGCGCATCTGCGTCTGACCGCGGCGTTCTCCGGCTGGCACGACCCGGGCGCGGCCTTCACGGCGATCACGCAGATCGGCACCGAGGCCGCCGTTCTCATCTACTTCCGCAAGGACATCGGGCGGATCATCTCGACGTGGACGCGGTCGCTCGCGAACAAGGAGCTGCGCGGTGACCCCGACGCGCGCATGGGCTGGCTGGTGATCATCGGCTCGATCCCGATCGGTGTGCTCGGTCTGACGCTGAAGGACCAGATCGAGGGGCCGTTCCGCGACCTGCGGATCACCGCGACCATGCTGATCGTCGTCGGCGTCATCATCGGCGTCGCGGACCGGATGGCCGCGCGGGACGAGAAGGGCGGCCGGCACCGCGCGCCCCGGCGGCGCAAGGAACTGGAGAACCTCAGCGTCCGGGACGGCCTGATCTACGGCCTCTGCCAGGCGGCGGCCCTCGTTCCCGGCGTCTCCCGCTCCGGGGCCACCATCAGCGGCGGCCTGTTCATGGGGTACCGGCGGGAGGCCGCGGCCCGTTACTCGTTCCTGCTCGCGATCCCGGCGGTGCTCGCCTCCGGTCTGTTCGAGCTCAACGACGCGATGGAGAACGACCACGTCTCCTGGGGGCCGACGCTCTTCGCGACGGTCATCGCCTTCGCCACCGGGTACGTGGTCATCGCCTGGTTCATGAAGTTCATCTCGACCAAGAGCTTCATGCCGTTCGTCTGGTACCGCATCGCGCTCGGCATCGTCATCATCGCCCTGGTCGCGACGGGTGTCCTCAGCCCGCACGCCGCCGAGTCGTCGGGCTGACCGCATCCGCCTGGGTAGCCGTCCGGTAGCGCACTGTCAGTGCTTGCCCCTAGGCTTGTCCTCATGTCCCCCGATTCCCTGACTTCTGGTTCCGTGCGGTCCGCCGCGGAGCTGAACGACAAGATCCGTGCGCTGTGGCGGCGCGCGGGCGGGACCCTGTCGGCACAGGAGCGTGTGGAGTACGAGTTGCTGGTGGTCGAGTGGGCGACCGCGATCCGCGGCGAGGTCATCGAGGCCGCCTGACGGCCGGCGTGCCCCGCGGGGGGCCGGCCGCCCTCAGCCCCGCCCACCCGCGGCGCCGCCCGGCGTCGGCGTCCACCCTCGGCGCCGTCCGGCGTCAGCGGCCACCGGCCACCCGCAGCACCGTCCCCGTCGTGTACGACGCGTCGGGCGACATCAGCCAGGAGATCGCCGCGGCGATCTCCTCCGCCCGGCCCGCACGCCCCAGCGGAACGGCCGATCCCATCCGCCGCGCCCGGTCGGGGTCGCCCATCGACGCGTGCATCTCGGTGTCCACGACCCCGGGCGCCACGCCGTTGACGCGGACGCCGTCCGGGCCGAGCTCCTTGGCCAGCCCCAGGGTCAGGGCGTCGACGCCCGCCTTGCTCGCGGCGTAGTGGACGTACTCCCCCGGGCTGCCGATGGTCGCGGCGCCCGACGACACGTTCACGATCACGCCGCTCCCCCGCGCGGTCATCAGCCGGGCGGCACGCCGGGCGCACAGCAGCACGCCCAGCAGATTGACGTCGAGGACCCGGCGCAGGTCGGCGGTGTCGCTGTCGGCGAGCCGCCCCAGCGGACCGGTCACCGCCGCGTTGTTCACCAGCCCCGTCACCGGCCCGAGCCGCTCCTCCACCACGTCGAAGAGCCGCTCGACGTCGGCCTCGATGGACGTGTCCACGCGTACGGCGACACCGCGGCCGCCCGCCTCGCGCACCCCCGCGACGACCGCCTCCGCGGCCGCCGGGTCCCGCACGTACCCCACGGCGACGTCGTGGCCGTCCGCCGCGAGCCGCAGACAGGTCGCCGCGCCGATTCCGCGGCTGCCACCGGTGACCACCGTGACGGGACGCTCCATGAGTTGCCTCCAGCAGTAGATCGGAATTCCGAGGGGGAATGAGAGCTGTTTGATCGATCATCGATCATCGTAAGTGAGATCACCGGCTCGGCGCGCCACGCCACGGACGACCGCTGTGATCAACTGAATCCGCCCTCGTCGAGAGCGCACACTGAAGGGACCACGGGGTAGGGAGGTGCCCATGAAGACGCTCGGCCACCGGCTCGCCTCCCCGTGGCGGCGCTCGGCCGCCGCCGCGGTCGTCGGCGCGCTGCCCGTACTCGCCTTTCCGGGTCCGGCCCTGTGGTGGTGGGCCTGGGTCGCGCTGGTGCCCTGGCTGTTGCTGGCCCGGACGGCACCGACCTGGAAGCGGGCGGCGTACGACGGGTGGTGCGGCGGCTTCGGATTCATGCTGGCCATGCATCACTGGCTGATGCCCAACCTGCACGTGTTCACGTTCGTCATCGCCGCGCTGCTCGGCGCGCTCTGGGCGCCGTGGGGCTGGCTGGTGCGCCGGCTGCTGGGCGGGGCGCCTTCGGCCGGGCGGGCCGCTGCGGCACTGGTGGTGCTGCCGTCGGGCTGGCTGGCGGTGGAGCTGATCCGTTCCTGGGAAGGGCTCGGCGGTCCCTGGGGTGTCCTCGGCTCGAGTCAGTGGCAGGTGGCACCGGCGCTGCGGCTCGCCTCGGTGGGCGGGGTGTGGCTGCTGAGCTTCCTCGTGGTGGCCGTCAATGTCGCCGTCGCGGTACTCGTCGCGGTCCGCCGGGCCCGGGTGCCCGCCCTGGCCGGGCTGGTCGCCACCGCCGCCGCCACCTCCGCGGCCTGGGTCTGGTCGCCGCGTCCCGGCGCGGACGGCGAGCGGGCCGCGATCGCCGTGGTGCAGCCCGGCGTCGTCACCGGGGCCGCCGGCCCCGACCGGCGCTTCGACCGCGAGGAGGAGCTGACCCGCCGGCTCGCCGACCGGGACCTCGACCTGATCGTCTGGGGCGAGAGCAGCGTCGGTTTCGACCTCGACGACCGGCCCGACCTGGCCCGGCGGCTGGCGGCGCTGTCGCGGGAGACCGGCGCGGACATCCTGGTCAACGTGGACGCGCGGCGCTCCGACAAGCCCGGCATCTACAAGAGCTCCGTGCTCGTCGGCCCCGACGGCCCGACCGGCGACCGGTACGACAAGATGAGGCTCGTCCCGTTCGGGGAGTACGTCCCGGCACGCTCGCTGCTCGGCTGGGCCACTTCCGTCGGCGAGGCGGCGGGCGAGGACCGCAGGCGGGGCACCGAGCAGGTGGTGATGGACGTCGGGGACGGGCTGCGGATCGGGCCGATGGTGTGCTTCGAGAGCGCGTTTCCCGACATGAGCCGCCGGCTGGCCGCCGACGGCGCCGAGGTGCTGCTCGCCCAGTCGTCGACGTCGACCTTCCAGCACACCTGGGCACCGGAGCAGCACGCCTCGCTCGCCGCGCTGCGCGCCGCCGAGACGGGCCGCCCGATGGTGCACGCGACCCTGACCGGTGTCTCCGCCGTCTACGACGCGGGCGGCGCGCGGATCGGCTCGTGGCTCGGCACCGACGCGAGCGCCTCACGGGTGTACGAGGTACCGCTCACCCACGGCAGCACACCGTATGTCCGCCACGGCGACTGGACGCTGCACGCGGCGCTGCTGATCCTCGCGGCCTGGGCCGCCGCCGAGGGCGTACGGGAAGTACGGGTCAGGCGGAGCGCTCCGCCACCTCCCGCACCACCCGCTCGCACAGCTCATGGGTCTCGAGCGCGTCCCGGGCGCTGAGCACCTTGCCGACGCGCACGGCGTCGAGGAAGGCGAGCACCGCCTGCTCGATACCGCGTTGGCGGGCCACCGGGACCCAGTCTCCGCGCCGTCGCACGGTCGGCTGGCCCTTGTGGTCGATCACGTCGGCGAGGTTGACCACCTGGCGCTTGGTGTCCTGGCCCGAGACCTCGAGGATCTCCTCCGCCGAGCCGCTCAGCCGGTTCATGACGCCGAGCGCGGTGAAACCGTCCCCGGCGAGCTGGAGCACGACGTGATGGAGCAGGCCGTCCTCGACACGGGCGCGCACGGTCACGTCGTCCACCGTGCCGGGCGCCAGGAAGCGCAGCGTGTCGACGACGTGGATGAAGTCGTCGAGGATCATCGTGCGCGGTTCCTCGGGCAGGCCTATGCGGTTCTTCTGCATGAGGATCAGCTCGCGCGGGTGTTCGGCGCACTGCGCGTACCCGGGGGCGTGGCGCCGGTTGAAGCCGACGGCGAGGCCGGTGTTCCGTTCCTCGGCGAGGGCCACCAGCCGCTCGGAGTCGGCGAGTTCGTAGGCGAGCGGCTTGTCGACGTAGGTCGGGACGCGGGCCTGGAGCAGGCGGGTCACGATCTCCGGGTGGACGGCCGTCGGCGCGTGTACGAAGGCGGCGTCGAGGCCCTCGGCGAGGAGCGAGTCGAGGTCCGCGTGGCGCTGCCCGTCCGGGAGGCGCAGTCCGTCGGCGACCCGGGCGAGCGTCGCCGGGGTACGGGTCTGCAGATGCAGCTCGACGCCGGGGAGGGTGGCGAGCACCGGCAGGTAGGCCTTCTGCGCGATGTCGCCGAGTCCGATGCAGCCGACCTTCACGGGGTGTGCTCCTCTGACGTTCGCCGAGCTGGGTCCGCTGGGAAGCATACGGCGTCCCGCACTCCCGGCCTCGTTCAAGCGGGCGGGGCCCCCACCGGGGGCCGCCAGTCGGCGATGCCGTCGAAGCCGCGCAGGAAGAGGGCGGGCCCGGCCTTGGACAGCGCGGTGATCGCGGTGTCGCGTACGGCGATCCCGGCGCGGTTGGTCATCAGGTTGAACCGGGCGACCCTGACGGCCCGGCGGGCGACAGCGGTCGTACGGGGGAGGCGGGCGGCGGTGTAGGCGGCCAGGTCGTCGTGGTGGTGTGCGAGCACGATCGCGTCCTCGACGGCCTGGTTGCCACCCTGGCCGAGGGTCGGCGGCATGGCGTGCGCGGCGTCCCCGAGGAGAGCGACCCTGCCCTGGTGGTAGGCGGGCAGCGGCTCGGCGACGCGGTGCACGTCGTGACGGAGGACGTCCTCGGGGCGGGCGGCGGCGAGGACGGCGGGGATCGGCTCGTGCCAGTCGCCGTACCGGCGCAGCAGCTCGGCCCTCTCGTCGGCCGCGTGTCCGCCGGCCGGGGCGACGGCGGCGGCGTAGGCGTAGACCCGGCCGTCGCCCAGCGGGTGCGTGCCCCAGATGCGGCCCCGGCCCCAGGTCTCGTGCGAGGCGAACTCGGCGCCGGGTACCGGGATCACCACCCGCCAGGTGGTGAAGCCGGAGTAGACGAGGCCGGGGTGGTGCGGGAACAGCGTGCCGCGTACGCCGGAGTGGATGCCGTCGGCTCCGACGACCAGGTCGGCCTCCAGCTCGCCGTCGGGTGTGCGTACCCGGGCCGGCCGGTCGCTGCCGCCGGGGTCGGTGAGCGTCGCGTCGGCGGCGGTGCGCACGACGCCGGTCGGCAGTCGCGCGGCCAGGCGGTCGATGAGGGCGGCCCGGTGCAACAGCACCAGCGGCCCGCCGAACCGTGCCGCCGCGGCCTCGGCGCTGGAACGGGAGAGCCAGCGCCCGCCCGGCGTGCGCAGTCCCCCGTCGCCCTGCCAGGCGGCGAGTTCGCGGATCTCGTCGCCGAGGCCGATGACGTCGAGGGCGCGCAGGGCGTTGGGCGACAGGGAGATGGCCGCGCCGATCGGCTGGAGCGAGGGGGCGCGCTCCAGGACGGTGACCCGCAGGCCGCGGCGGTGCAGGGCCGCCGCCGCGGTCAGGCCGCCGATCCCGCCGCCGATCACTAGGGCCTGCCTGGTCCGTGTCATGGCTCCTCCTCCGGCTCACGCTCACTACAGGCGTAGTGACGCCTGCCGTCCCGACTGTACTACAGACGTAGTGAGGCGGGTAGGTTGTACCCATGTCCGCACGACCCGTGTCCGCACGCACCGCCGCTCCCCCGCCCCCGGCCGGCGCCTCCCGCGCCGGCCTCGTCGCCGACGCCGCCCTCGCCCTGCTCGCCGAGCGCGGGATGCGCGGACTCACGCACCGTGCGGTCGACGAGGCGGCCGGACTCCCCCAGGGCTCCACGTCCAACCTCGCGCGCACCCGGCAGGCGCTCCTGGAGCTGGCGGTGCGGCGCCTGGCCGACCGGGATGCGCGCTTGCTGGCGCTGCACGAGATGCCGGACCCGCGCCACGGCCTGGACTCCCTGGTGGACGCCCTGGCACTGGCCACGCACCGCGCGCTGACCCAGCACCGCGAACTGACGCTGGCCCGCTACGAACTGGCCCTCGAGGCCACCCGCCGCCCCGAGCTGCGGGCCCACTTCGACTCGGCGGGCGCCCGCTTCCGGGAGCAGCTCGGCACCCTGGTCACATCGATGGGCTCGGCCGATCCGGCCCGGCACGTGCTGTCACTGGTCGCCTGGGCGGACGGACTGATGTTCAGCTGCGTGGCCGGGTCCTTCCACGCGGAGGTGCCGGGCCTCGAGGAGGTCCGGGCGGGACTGCGCGAGATGCTCGACGGCATGCTGGGCGGCTGAAATCCCCTGGTGGGCCGGGGTATTCGTCGGCGAGGATGCCGACATGACGAACGAACGCCGCGAACCCGCCACCGACGCCGACGAACGCACCATGCTGGAGGGCTGGGTGGAGTACCACCGGCAGACCCTCGCGCTGAAGTGCGAGGGCCTCACCGACGCCCAGCTCAGGACCGCCTCCGTGGCCCCGTCCACGTTGTCCCTGATGGGGCTGGTGCGGCACATGGCGGAGGTGGAGCGGAGCTGGTACCGCAGGGTGCTGGCGGACGAGGACGCGGACCCGATCTACTACACCGCCGAGGACCCGGACGGCGACTTCCGTGTGACCGAGGCGGACACGTGGCAGGAGGCCCATGCCACCTGGCAGGCCGAGATCGGGGCGGCCAGGCGCAACGCGGCCGGCTTCCCTCTCGGCGAACCGACCCGCGGCAGGCACCGGCGCACCGGTGAGCGGTACACCCTGCGCTGGATCCACACCCACATGATCGAGGAGTACGCCCGCCACAACGGGCACGCCGACCTGATCCGCGAACGCCTCGACGGCGCCACGGGCGACTGACGTCACCTTCGACGGCCCCGGGGCCTCCGTACGGGGCGGGAGATCACCCGTGCGGGGCAACCTCCGCTCGTCCGGCGCCGCGGACGGGGCCCGACCCAGCAGAGTGGCCCGGGTGCATCGAACGACGACCACCGCAACGCTCCTCGTGATCGTGGCTGTCTCGGCCCTGGCCGCCTGTACGACGGTCCAGGGCCCGGCCGCGGCAGAACCGTCGGCGGCCGGCGCCCGCTCGTCCGCGCCGCACCCGGACGGCCCGGCCGAGCCTCGGGTCGTGCAGGCCCCGGCCCGCGAGGCGCTGGAGATGATCGGTCCCTCCCGGACCCCCGGCCACGCCTCCGGCGAGCCGCGCCGCACGACGCCTCCGACGGCCCCACCGCCGCGGAAACCCCCGGCCGCCCCTGCCCGCCCCGAACAGCAGCCGCGCCCCGCCCCTTCCAAGGCGCCGGAGCGGGCGCACGGGTCCGAGCGACCTCGCGCCCAGGTCCCCGACGTACCGCCGCCGGCCGGCCAGGACGCCGGCCGGAACGCGAACGTGTGCTCCCTCGGCAAGCAGTACGGCGGCTGGCGGCCGGGCAGCCCCCAGTCGGTCATCTGCGAGCAGGCGTACGGCCGCTGAGCCGTACCCTCGCCCACCGGGACGCTTCACGAAGCAGACCTGCCACGAACGACACCGACACTTCCTAGGGCCGCTGGCGCGGTGGTCCCCACCGCCCGTCCGGCCGGTCATGGCGATCGGGCGTGGGACCGTCCTCGCCCAGTCGTCGCTCCAGCCGGTCGATCGCCGCGCGCACCCCCTCGCCGTAGCGGTCGGGGGCGAGTGACCCGGCCGCGCCGCGGGCTCGTCGCAGGTGAACGCGGGCGGCCTCACGGTGGCCGAGCCGGTCGTAGTCGGCGGCCAGGTTCAGGTGCAGCGAGGGGTAGAGGGCACGCGCGGCGAGCGTGCCCCGGCACCGGTCGGTGGGCCGGTCCTCCGTGAGTTCCTCGGCGGCCGACAACGCCCGCAGGTCCCAGGCCAGTTCGTCCCCCGGGTCGTCCTGGGTGTCGGCCAGGTAGTGGGCCAGGGTGCAGCGGTGCAACGGATCGCCGCGCTCGCCGATCTCCGCCCACAGGCCGAGGAAGCGGTGCCGGGCCTCCTCACGGTCGCCCGCGTGATGCAGCATGACGACCTGCCCGATCCGCGTCAGCACGGCATCCGGCGCCGCCTGCTCCTGTCCCTTGGCCACCGCGTCCTCCGTGCCCGTCGTCGGCTGTCCCCGACGACGCTAACGGCACATAACGGAAATACCGGTCAGGCTGCCCGTGACGCGCACGGGCCGGCCGGTGGCGGACCGGCCCGCCCGTCGGGGTCAGCCCAGCTGGGGGATGGTCCAGTCGATCGACTCGTGTCCCTGCTCCGCGACCGCCTCGTTGATCTGCGTGAACGGGCGGGAGCCGAAGAACTTCTTCGCCGACAGCGGCGAGGGGTGCGCGCCCTTGACCACCACGTGCCGCGTCTCGTCGATCAGCGGCAGCTTCTTCTGCGCGTAGTTGCCCCACAGCACGAACACCGCCGGGTCCGTCCGGCCGGCCACCGCGCGGATCACCGCGTCGGTGAACAGCTCCCAGCCGCGGGCCTTGTGCGAGTTCGCCTCGCCGGCCCGGACCGTGAGCACCGCGTTGAGCAGCAGGACGCCCTGCTTCGCCCACGGCATCAGATAGCCGTTGTCCGGGATCGGGGTGTCCAGCTCCGCGTGCATCTCCTTGTAGATGTTCCGCAGGGACGGCGGCACCTTCACACCCGGCCGGACGGAGAAGCACAGCCCGTGGCCCTGGCCCTCGCCGTGGTACGGATCCTGCCCGAGGACCAGCACCTTCACCTGGTCGTACGGTGTGGCCTCCAGCGCCGCGAAGACCTCCTCGCGCGGGGGGTAGACGGGGCCGTTCGCCCGCTCCTCCTCGACGAACTCCATCAGCTCCTTGAAGTAGGGCTTGTGCAGTTCGCCACCCAGCACCTCGCGCCAGGACTCGGGCAGCATGGCGATGTCGGTCACGTCAACTTCCTTACGCTGTGCGGTCGCTTCCACTCCTGAAGAACCTACCGGCGACCACTGACAATCGGAGCGCCCGCCGGCCCCCGACAGCGCCTACCAGCTGGTCTTCCGGTACAGCTGCCACATCATCATGATCGACGAGGGGTCCATGGCCCGCTCCGCGCCCGAGATGTCCGTGCTGACGGCGACGTACTGCTTGCCCTGCCACAGCGGCAGCAGCCGCGCGTCGTCCAGGAGGATCTGCTGCGCCCGCTCGAACTCCTTCTCCACGTCGGCGCGGTCGCTCTCCCGGCGTGAGCGCGGCAGCAGCTCACCGGTGATCTCCGGTGCGAGGTAGGGCGTGCCGAGCGCGTTCTGCTCACCGACGAAGGGCGCGATGAAGTTCTCCGCGTCCGGGAAGTCGGGGGACCAGCCGCGCCCGAACACCGGGTACTCGCCCTTCTGGTAGCCCTCGACGTACGTCTTCCAAGGGCGGCTCTCGAGGGTGACCGTGAACAGGCCGGAGGACTCGAGCTGGCGCTTGATCTCCTTGAACTCTCGCGCCGTCTCGGAACCGTAGCGGTCACTGGTGTACCAGAGGGTCAGCGGGACGGGCTCGGTGATGCCGGCGTCGGTGAGGAGCTCGCGGGCCTTGGGGACGCTGGGATCACCGTAGTCGTCGAAGAAGCCCGTGGTGTGGCCGGTCAGGCCCTTGGGGACCATCGAGTACAGCGGGTCGACCGTGTCCTGGTAGATCTTGTGGGCGATCGCCGCCCGGTCGATCACCTGGGCGACGGCCTGGCGCACCTCCCTGCGGCCCGCCCACGGGTCCTCGGGGTTGAAGACGAGGTAGCGGATCTCCGTACCGCTGCCCTCGACCAGCTGGAGGTCCTCCTCCTTGGCGGCCCCGCCCTGCAGCGTGATGACGTCGTCGGCCGCGAGACCTCGGTAGGTGACCTGGATCTCCCCGTCGCGCAGCGCCTTCACCATGCCGGCGGAGTCCTTGAAGTAGCGGATGGTCACCGCGTCGTTGTGGCGCTCGGCGAAGCCCTTGTAGCGGTCGTTGCGGACGAGTTCGGCCCGCTCGCCCTCGTCGTACGACTGGAGCGTGTACGGGCCCGAGCCGACGACCTCGCCGTCCTCGCGCAGGGCGTCCGCCGGGTAGCCGCCGGGTTCGACGATCGACATCGCGGGCGTGGCGAGCACGAACGGGAAGGTGGCGTCGGGCTTGTTGAGATGGAAGACCACTTCGCGCTCGCTCGGCGCCTGGACCCGTTCGAGGCTGCCCAGCAGACCGGCGGGGCCGCCGTTGACGTTGATGTCCTTGATCCGGTCGATCGAGTGCTTGACGGCCTGGGCGTCCAGCCGGTCCCCGTTGGAGAAGGTCAGGCCTTCGCGCAGCTCACAGCGGTACACCTGGTTCGTGGAGTCGGCGAACGCGCAGTTCTCGGCGGCGTCGGGCTCGGGCGCGGTCGCGCCGTTGGGGTAGCTGAGCAGCGTCTGGTAGACGTTGCGGAACAGCTCCCACGAACCGTCCCAGGAAGCGGCCGGATCCAGCGTGCTGGGGGTGCTGGTCGTCCCCACGACGATCGGCCCCTCGTCCTTCGAACTGCCGGACGACAGGATGCCGCATCCGGTGACCAGCGACGATATGGACACGATGGCCGCCGCCCGCCGCAGGCCTCGGTTCCGGTTGAACACGCGCACGCTCCTCGATCCGCCGTACCAAGGGTCGGCAGACCATACCGCAGCGCCGCGTCACCTGAACCCCCTTCTGAACAGGGGTTTTGATCATCTGGCGATGACTACGTTGTCATGACCCCGGGCGTCTCGAAACGCGGACACGGGCGCCGGTCTCGTCGACGGCGCCCGTGTCCGGGATCGATCCTGAGGTGTGGGCGGCAGCTGAAATCAGGCCACGCCGGCGTTCAGGAAGATGCCGCCGTCGACCACGAGCGTCTGACCGGTGACCCAGCCGGACTGCTCCGAGGTGAGGAACGCGGCGGCACCCCCGATGTCGGAGGGCACGCCGAGCCGGCCCAGCGGGTAGCCCGCGGCGGCCTCCTCCTCGCGGCCCTCGTACAGGGCGGCGGCGAACTTGGTCTTCACGACCGCCGGGGCGATCGCGTTGACCCGCACCTTGGGCGCGAACTCGTGCGCCAGCTGTGCCGTGAGGTTGATCAGCGCGGCCTTGCTGACGCCGTAGGCGGCGATGAAGGGCGAGGGCGACAGGCCCGCGACGGAGGCGATGTTGACGATCGCGCCGCCGTTGTCCTTCTGCCAGGCGTGCCAGGTGCGCTGGGCGAAGCCGAGCGCCGAGATCACGTTGGTCTCGAAGACCTTGCGCGCGACGTTCAGGTCGAGGTCGGCGATCGGCCCGAACACCGGGTTGGTGCCGGCGTTGTTGACCAGGAAGTCGACGCGGCCGAAGGCCTCCATCGTGCGCTCGACGGCGACGGCCTGGTGGGCCTCGTCGTGCGCCTTGCCGGCGACGCCGATGACCCGGTCCGAGCCGAGCCTGTCGACGGCTTCCTTGAGGGCTTCCTCGCCCCGGCCGGTGATGCAGACGCGGTCACCGCGCGCGACGAGCGCCTCGGCGACGCCGTAGCCGATGCCGCGGCTGGCGCCCGTGACGAGCGCGACCTTGCCGGAGAGCCCGGGGAGTTCAGTCATGTCAGTGGTCCCTAGTCCCAGTCTTCCCTAGTCTCCGCGTCCCTAGTCGAGCGGTCCGCCGGCCACGTACAGCACCTGGCCGGAGACGAAGCCGGCCGCCTCGCCGGTGAAGAAGGCGATGGCGTTGGCGATGTCGTCGGGCTCACCGACACGCGCGACCGGGATCTGAGTGGCGGCGGCGGCCTTGAAGTCGTCGAAGCCCATGCCGACGCGGTCGGCGGTGGCCTTGGTCATCTCGGTGGCGATGAAGCCGGGGGCGACGGAGTTGGCGGTGACGCCGAACTTGCCGAGCTCCTTGGCGAGGGTCTTGGTGAAGCCCTGCAGACCGGCCTTGGCGGCGGAGTAGTTGACCTGGCCGCGGTTGCCGAGTGCCGAGGAGGAGGACAGGTTGACGATGCGGCCGAAGCCGGCGTCCACCATGTGCTTCTGGCAGGCCTTCGACATCAGGAAGGCGCCGCGCAGGTGCACGTTCATGACGGTGTCCCAGTCGGAGACGCTCATCTTGAACAGCAGGTTGTCGCGCAGCACCCCCGCGTTGTTGACGAGGATCACCGGCGCGCCCAGCTCCTCGGCGATCCGCGCGACGGCCGCCTCGACCTGCGACTCGTCGGAGACGTCGCAGCCGACCGCGACGGCCTTGCCGCCGGCCGCGGTGATCTTCTCGACGGTGTCCTTGCAGGCGGCCTCGTCGAGGTCGATGACGGCGACGGCACGGCCCTCGGCGGCCAGTCGTACGGCGGTGGCGGCACCGATGCCGCGCGCGGCTCCGGTGACTACGGCGACCCGCTGCTCAGTGGTGGACATTGCTGCTTCTCCTCGTCCTGGGGATGCGGCCCGTGCGGAGTGTCGCGGTGCGCCCTGGGTGAGCGACCGCTTAGTACCTTCCGCAGACGTGACGCTAGAAGCCCTGGCACCCGGTGTCAACGGGACACCGGGCCGGTGTGATCCATTACCTGGACTCCCGGGGGTGGCACCGCGCCCGGCCAACCCGATCGGCCCAGCGCTGCGGGCCCCCACGCCACCGGCGCCCTAGCGTCGAAGCGCGAGCCACCCGTGGCCGGAAAAGGAGGCGTCCATGCGCCGTCGTACCGGTGCCGCAGGCATAGCCGTCGCGATCGCCGCGATCGTGCCGCTGGCCTACCCCGCACACTCCCAGGGACCGGACTCCTGGGATCTCACCCACCACAAGGCGTCCCGGTCCGCCCTCGACAACGACCCGGTCGACCCGGACCCGTACGCCCCTGATGCCTTGGATCCGGACGCGCTCACCGCAGACCTGTCCGACGGGGACCGGCCCGACGGGAGTCGACCCGACGAGAGCGGAGCCGACGGAAGCGGAGCCGACGAAGGCCGGCTCGAACAGGGCGACTTCGACGAGGACCGACTCGACGAGTACCGGCCCGACGAAGGCGGGAACGACTCTGGAGGCGTCGACGAGTACCGGCCCGACGAGGGCGGACACGACTTGGGCCGACCCGAACAGGACGGAATCGGCCAGGACGCCGGCCAGGGCGGATCAGACGCGGGCCGACCCGGCGACGGCCGGCTCGACCAGGGCGGGACCGACGCCGCCGGGAAGGCGGACGGAGGCGCGGCCGGCGCGGCACCGCCGAGGCAGGCCTCGCTCCCGACCATCTCCGCGACCTCCATGCCCCGTCCCACCCCGACCCCGGCCACCACCACGCCGGTTCCCGCCACCTCTCCCACCGTCGCGCCGACGCTCGGCACGCAGGGCGGATTCGGCGGTGCCTCGGGTACCGGGCCGAGCAGCCGGGACATCGGCATCGGGCTGGGCTTCGTGACAAGCGCCGCGCTCGCGGCGGGCTACGCGATCAGGCGCCGCCGGCACACCTGAGGCGGGGCGCCGCGAAGCACGGCTAGGGGGTGTCGTTTGGATCTTGCCGGGGTCGCGGGGTCTGCTCCGCTGCAAGGCGCCGTTTCCTGGAGCCGACCTGATCCAAACGACACCCCCTAGCGCACCAGCAGGTCGAGGAGCCGTTCGATCTCGGCCGCCGGGTCGGTCGTGAGGCCGGTGTGGACGGGGCCGGGCCGGACGATGGTGGAACGGGGAGCGATCAGCCAGCGGAAGCGGCGGCCCGGGTCGTCGCCGGCCGCCTGGCCCGCCGCGTCGCCGCCGGCGCACACGCCCTCGACGGCACGCAGGGCGGCGCGTACGCCGGGCAGGTCCACGTCCGGGTCGAGCGCCAGCAGCCGGGTCTCGTCGAGGTGGGTGCGGGCCCCGACGTAGGACCTGCCCCGGCAGTACAGGAGCACTCCGGCGTTGACGCGCTCCCCGCGCTCGACGCGGGGTACGACGCGCAGCAGCGCGTACTCGAAGACATGGCGGTCGCTCACCGGTCCCCCTTGACGCGTTCGTGGATGGTGGCGGCCCGGGCGAGGAGGGGCTCGGCGTAGGCGCGTCGGAGGTCGTCGGGGGTGGCGAAGCCGGGTTCGCCGAGCAGCCAGACGTCGGGGATCTCGGCGGTGACCTCGGCGAGGAGTTCCTCGGTGACCAGGGGCGCGAGCGCGGCGGCGGCCGAGCGGACGTCCGGCGCGAAGCGCGCGAGGGCGTGGTCGGAGGTGTCGTACGGCCGGGCGGCGGAGGTCTCGGCGCCCGGCCAGTTGTGATGCCAGATCATGGTCGCGCCGTGATCGATGAGCCACACCTCGCCGCGCCACCGCAGCAGGTTGGGGTTGCGCCAGGACCGGTCGACGTTGTTCACCAGCGCGTCGAACCAGACGATGCGCCCCGCCTCCTCGGCGCTCACCTCGAAGGCGAGCGGGTCGAAACCGAGCGCGCCGGAGAGGAAGTCCATGCCGAGGTTGGTGCCGCCGCTCGCCTTGAGCAGTTCCTGCACCTGCTGGTCGGGCTCACCGAGCCCCAGCACGGGATCGAGGTCGACCGTCACAAGACCCGGCACCCGGAAGCCCAGCCGGCGGGCGAGTTCGCCGCAGACCACCTCGGCGACGAGCGTCTTGCGTCCCTGCCCCGCGCCGGTGAACTTGAGGACATACGTGCCGAGGTCGTCGCCCTCGACGAGTCCCGGCAGCGAGCCGCCCTCACGCAAGGGCGTGATGTAGCGGGTGGCGGTGACATCTCTCAGCATTCCCGAAGCCAGCCTGTCCCTTTGGCCTTGCGTACGAAGTGTGCATCGTAACCGACTGTAATCGCCGGTGAGGAGCGCCCCAGCCACGCGCCCTCCCCGACGACTCTTCGGCTACCTGTCTCGGGTCACTCCGTGGAGAACCGCAGATACGGGGCGACGCTGCGGAGTTTCTCGCAGGTCTCCTCGATCTCCCGTTCGGGGCTGGACTGGGCGGTGACACCGGCGCCCGCCCGCAGCCACGCCTCCTTCTCCGTGCCGAGGAGCGTACGCAGGACGAGTGCGGCGTCCAGGGCGCCGCTCGTGCTCCCCCGGAACACCGCGCCGCCGTACAGGCCCCGTGGCCCGTCCTCGTGGCGGGCCAGGGTCTCGAGCGCGGCGCGTTTCGAGACCCCGGTGGCGGTTATCGCCGGGAAGAGGGAGGCGAAGGCGTCCCACGGTCCGGCGTCCGGACGGAGCCGGCCGGTCACCCGTGAGGCAAGGTGCTGCACCGATCCCCGTGGCCGGACCGACATGTACTCCTCGGCCACGACGGAGCCGGGGCGGCACACGGCGGCCATCTCCTCCCAGGCCAGGCGTACGGACACGGCGTGCTCGTGTATCTCCTTGGGGTCGCTGAGCAGTTCCGCGCGCCGGCGTTCGTTCTCCGCCGGGTCGGCGCCCAGTGCGCGGGTGCCCGCGAGCGGCTGTGTGCTGACCCGCCCGTCGTCCCCGACCTCGAGAACGGTCTCGGGGCTGAACCCGGCAGCCCGGTAGCCGCCGAGTTCCAGCAAGTAGGACCGTGCCGGTGTGTTGGCCCGGCGACCCGCGAGATACGTCGCGGGGAAGTCCGGGCGGGGTTCGGCCGGCAACGGGACCTTCCGGGAGACCACGGCCTTCTCCAGCAGTCCGGCGCGAATGTCCCCGACCGTACGAGAGACCGTTTGGCCGTAGGCGGCGGTGCCGACGGCGATGACGCCCTCGGTCCTCTCCCGCGTCGGCTCGTCGCGGGAGGTCCGCCCGGCCGGAGGTTCCGCGAGCAGGTCGGCGACCTTGCGCGCCCATGCCTCGTCCACGGCGCGGACCACCGTCCGGTCCTCGGTGAGGGTCACCTCGACGGCCGGGATCAGCGCGTGCAGCAGGGGCTGGTCTCCGGCCGCCGCCGGGTCCGCGTGAAGGAGGTGGGCGAGTTCGAAGGCGGCCCAGCCGTAGAAGCGGCGTCCTTCGTCGCTCTCGTCGCGCAGCGCGGACAGGGCGGCGGCGAACGCCGTCAGTGGCCGCCGGTCGGTGCGCGAGGTCCAGGTACGTCCGGCGGCCCGCGCGGTGATGCCGGTGGCGTCCGCTGTGACACTGACGTCGGAGCCCGCCGCGAAGTGCCAGGCTCCGCCTTCCCCCTCGTACACCACGTACTGGCCGGCCAGTCCGGCCTGTGCGAGGCGGGTGGCGGTGGCCGCCGGGTCGTGGCGGGGCTCCCGGGTGCTCGCGCACGCGAGCGGGGGGACGGACCTCGCCCATGCCTCCCAGGTGTTCCGGGCTCCGGTGCTCATGGTGTCGTGCCTTCTCTCTGCCGCTGGGTCCGGGTTGAACGCTGGCGCCGAGTCCGGGTCGAACGCTGGTGCCGGGTGAGGGGCGAACGCTGGTTCCGGGTGAGGGGTCATGACGGTGCCGCCTCCAGTCGCCAGCCGTGGGCCTGGGCCCGCCGTTCCCAGAAGGAGGCGTACGTGCCCCCCGCCGTCAACAAGTCGTCGTGCGTGCCCCGTTCGGTGATCTCGCCGTCCTCCAGGACGAGGATCCGGTCGGCGTTCACGACGGTGCTCAGCCGGTGGGCGATGACCAGGAGGGTCTTGCGGTCCGCCAAAGCCCGCACGGCCTGTGCGAACAGCCGCTCGTTCTCCTGGTCGAGGGCGGCGGTGGCCTCGTCGAGGACGAGGATCGGGGCGTCCTTGAGAAGCGCGCGGGCGACGGACACGCGTTGCCGCTGCCCGCCGGACAGTCGCGCGCCGCCCTCCCCCACCTTCGTGGCCCACCCCTCGGGCAGTTCCTCGATCACGCGGTCCAGCCCGGACAGAGCCGCGGCCTCGGCCAGTTCGCCGGGGCCCGCGCCGGGGGCGGCGACGCGGACGTTCTCCTCGATCGTGCCGTCGAAGAGGTACACGTCCTGGAAGACGAGGGAGACGTGGGCCGCCAGGTCGTCGGCGCTGATGTCCCGGACGTCGACGCCGCCGATGCGGACGGTGCCCTCGGTGGTGTCCCGGAACCGGGCGAGCAGCCCGGCGATCGTGGTCTTGCCCGCGCCGGAGGGCCCGACCAGCGCCGTCATGCTGCGCTCGGGCAGACGGAAGGTCACATCGTGGAGGACCGGACGTGCGCCTGCCCCCTCCGCCGGGCCGGCGTCGTAGCGGAAGCCGACCCCGGCGAACTCCACGCTCGCGTCGCGAGGCGTCTTCGGCTCGGCGGGCTGGGGGAACGGTGGTTCGTCGAGGACCGCGCCGAGGCGTTCCAGGGTGTTGCGGGCGATGCGCATTCCGGCGCCGGCCTCTGCGGCGGACGACACACTGTCGATCAGGCGGACCAGTAGGACGAGCAGCGCCAGCAGGGTGGGCACGGTGAGCGATCCGTCGAGCTGCCAGGACACGCCCAGGGCGAGCAGCAGGGCGAACACGAGCCGGGTGGCGAACGAGAACGAGACCAGGCCGGGCAGCCCCCGCGCGATGAGCCGCCGGTCCGCGCGTGCCTCGGCCACCAGGGCGTCGTCCAGCGCTCCATGGCCCTCGGCGGTCCGTCCGAACGCCCTCAGTACCGGCTGGTTGCGCGCGTACTCCAGGACCCGGTCGGCGGACTCGCCGATCGCGGCGTCACGGCCGAGGTCGAGCCGCCGCATCACGGCCGTGCTCGCCCGCTGGACGGCGAACAGCACGGGCGCGCAGACCAGCAGTACCAGGGCGGTGCGGACGTCGAAGAAGAACGTGGCGATCACCAGCGTCGCCGGGGTGAGCAGGGAGCTGATGAACGGGCGCAGCAGGTGGGCCGGTGTGCTCATCACCTGGATGACGTTCTGCCCGGCGAGCCTGCTGAACTCGGCCGTGCGGCCGGCGGTGAACCAGCCCAGCGGCAGGCGCAGGGCCTGGTCGGCCAAACGGCGGTGCAGTACCCGGGAGAGCTGGGAGCCGACCGTGAACCCGCCGCTGATGGCCGCGCCCTGGATCACGGCGTGCGCGAGCGCGCAGGCGGCGAACGCCGTCAGCCACGGCCACACGTCGTCGGGTTCCGGGCCGAGCAGGGTCCGCAGAACGGGCACCAGGAGGGCGAAGGCCACGCCCTGCAGGACGGCCGCGCCGCACTGGAGGAGGAGCAGCCGGTTGAGCGGACGGGAGCCTTCCGGCCCGAGGACACGGTAGAGCTGACGGATCATCGTGCACTTCCTTCTCGGATGTCGTCCGCGCTCCCCTGGGCGTCCCACAGCGTGGCGTAGCGGCCCCGGGCGGCCAGCAGGTCGTCGTGGCGGCCCTGTTCGGTGACGCGCCCGTCCTCCAGCACCACGATGTGGTCGGCGGAGCGGACGGTCGACAGCCGGTGGGCGATGACGAGCAGGGTGCGGCCGGCCGCGAGTGCGGACAGCGCGTCCTGGATCAGTGCCTCGGAGTGCGGGTCGGCGTACGCGGTCGCCTCGTCGAGCACGAGGACCGGTGCGTCGGCGAGCAGGGCTCTGGCGATGGAGAGGCGTTGTGCCTCACCGCCGGAGAGGGTGGCGGCCGTGCCGAGTTCGGTCGTGTAGCCGTCGGGCAGGGCCATGACGCGGTCGTGGACGCGGGCGGCGCGGGCACACCGCTCGACTTCCTCGTCGGTGGCCTCGGGTCGGCCGAGGCGGATGTTGTCGGCGACGCTCGCCCGCAGCAGCCGTACGTCCTGGAGGACGAAGCCGACCCGGCGGTACAGCTCGGTCGCGGCGATGTCACGGAGGTCGACACCGCCGAGGGTCACCGTGCCGGCTGTGACGTCGTGGAAGCGGGGCAGCAGTGATGCCAGGGTCGACTTGCCGGAGCCGGAGGGACCGACCAGCGCGGTGACCGTGCCGGGCGCGAGGTCGAGGTCGACGTCGCTGAGGACGTCGGTCTGCCCGTCGTAGGAGAAGGACACCCCGCGCATCGAGATGTGGTGGCCGTCGGGGAGGGCGGGGTCGGCGGGCTCGGGGAGGGTGGGGGCGTGGAGCAGTTCCGTGATGCGCACGGCGGCGGCCTGGCCGGCCCGGATCTGCTGGACGCGGGGGCCGACGACGCCCATGGGAGCGGCTACGGCGGGGCCGAGCAGCAGGAAGGGGACGAGTTCGGCGCCGGTCATCCAGTCCTGGGTGACGAGCACCGTGCCCACCACGGTCAGGAGGAGCAGAACCACGGCCGGGGCGACCACCAGCACGGCGGCGGTGGAACTGGCCAGAGTGGTCCGGACCCAGCGGGAGAAGAAGTCGGCGAAGCCCTCGGTCGCGTCGACGAAACGCTCGTGGGCCTTGCCCTCACGCCCGAAGCTCTTGAAGACGGCGATGCCGGACGCGAACTCCACGGCGGCGGCGGAGATCCGCCCCAGCGCTGCGCCGAACTCGGCCATCTGCGCCGCCGCGCCCGCCATGGCCCGGCTGAAGAGGAACACGCCGAGCGACAGGGGCACGACCCCCACCAGGGCGAGGCGCCAGTCGACGGTGAACAGGTAGGCCAGGGCCAGCACGGGCGCGGTGAGCACGGCGACGACGTCGAGCAGGGTGTGGGCGAACAGCGTGTGCAGCGCGCTCACGTCGTCCTGGACCGCCTGCTTGACCTCGCCGGTGCCCCGGTCGGTGAGCCGGCCGAGCGGCAGCCGCCCGATGTGCCGGGCGAGGCGGCGGCGGAGGGCGAGTTGGAGGTCGTTGTCGGCGATGTGGGCGAGGGCACCGGCCGCCGTGCCGCACACCAGGGCGAGCAGCCCCGCCGCGCAGGCCAGCATGACCATCGGCCACAGGGTGTCACCGTCGGCGGGGGTCCCTCCGGTGAGGCGGTCGGCGATCTCGGAGACGGCGATGAACGGCACCACTCCGGCGAGCGCCGCGACGGTCTGGAGGCCGACGGCGACGGCGAGTCGGCCCCGGACGGGCTCGGTCAGCGCGCGCAGCGGGCGCGGGGGTGGCTCGGTGCCCACGCCGGGGGCCGCCGGGCCTCGGGGCACCGAGCCCGGGCCGGACTCGGACGGGTGTGACTTCATTTGACGAGTACTCCGATTTCCGGGATGGGCCGGCCTCCCGCCTCGGTGACGCGGCGGCTGGTCATGCCCGCCTCGCGGGCCAGCCGGGCGACGTCGAAGGTGTGCCAGTCGTAGCTGTCGGCGACCTCGCGCACGGTGCGGCCGTCGCGCAGGACCTTCCAGGTCGTGGTGAACCGCATGGCGTCGCCCTCGATGGGTTCGCCGCCGATCCACCACTCGTACGTCTGGTGTCCGATGGTTTCCCTCAGGGACATCACCGGGGGGATGACGCGGGGTGAGGAGACGCCCATCAGTTCCACGACGATGGGCGCACCGTCCGGCAGGCGGGCCGCGAGCCGCTTCCACAGCGCCACGCGCTCGGGGACGGTGAGATGACCGGCCACGCCGAAGATGACGACGGCGGAGAGCCGTTCGGGCAGGACGAGGTCCTGTGCGGAACCGTCGACCACCGTCACCCGGCGTCGCAGGTCCGGGTCACGGGCGACCCGGGAGGTGAGCATGGCCCGCATGGTGGCCGACGGCTCGGCGGCGAGGATCTCGGCCTCGGGGAGTGCGGCGGCGATGACCTCGGTCACGCGTCCGGTGCCCGCGCCGATCTCCAGGACGGGGCCGTGCGACACGTCCAGACCGGCGAGGACGCGGGACAGCGGGGGGCCGCTGCTGGCGGTGTGCCGGGTGGCGACCAGTTCGTAGAACTCGGCCGAGGTCGAGTAGTAGTCGATCACGACAGTCTCCAGGCGGGGGCGGGCGTGGCGGGCCGGGTGGGAGCGACCGGGAAGTGGGAGCTCACGGGGTGCTCGGCCACGTGCGCCTGCCGTCCGTGGTCAGCGAGGGGTCCATCCTGCGCAGGACGGTGGTGACCGCCTCACGGCGTCGCGGGGTGAGGTAGAAGTGGTCGCCGGGGAAGACGCGGACCTCGGTGCGGGCGGTGGTGAGGTCCGCCCAGCCGCCGGCTCGGTCGCGGCTGCGCTCCTCGCCGAGTTCCGGGTCGGCGTCGCCGGTCAGCACGTGGATCGGGCAGGACAGCGGCGGCCGGTCCTCGGGCCGGTGGGTCTCGATGATCCGGTAGTCGTGGCGCACGGCCGTGAGGATGAGGGAGCGCAGCCCGGGGTCGTCGAGGACCTCACGGCTGGTGCCGCCGAGGCGGCTCAGTTCCGCGCACAGGACGTCGTCGTCCTGGCGGTGCAGTTGCCCGGTCACCGCCGTGCCGGGGGCGGCCCGGCCCGACGCGAAGAGCCGGCGCGGGCCGGGAGCTTCGCGGCGTTCGAGTTCGTGGGCCAGTTCCCAGGCCACGGCGGAGCCCATGCTGTGCCCGAACAGGGCGTACGGCCGGTCGAGCAGCGGTTGGACGGCATCCGCGACCGCGGTCACCAGCTCGCCCATGTCGGCGCTCGCCGGGTCGTCGAAGCGGTCCTCGCGGCCCGGGTACTGGATGCCGACGAGTTCGACCTCGGGGGGCATCAGCGCCGCCCAGGGCCGGTAGAAGCCCGCGCTGCCGCCGGCGTGCGGCAGGCAGATCAGTGTGAGCCGGGAGGCGGAGTCCTCGTTCCACAGCCTGATCCACGGGCTGCCGGCACGCGCGGCGCGTGCGGAGGCGTGCGGCGAGAAGGACGGGGTCACCAGGTCACCATCAGTTCTTCGAGGCCGAAGGTGGCCGAGTCGTGCTTCACGGCGACCTGGTCCCGGTCCCCCGCGAGGCGAAGGGTGGGGACGCGGCGGATCAGCGTTTCCAGGGCGACCTCCAGCTCCAGTCGCGCCAGGTGCTGTCCTACGCACTGGTGGACGCCGTAGCCGAACGCCACGTGGTGGTTGTCCGTGCGGTGGAAGTCGGCCCGCTCGGGGTCGTCGAACTGCTCGGGGTCGTGGTTGGCCCCGGCGAGGAGGGCGATGACGCCGTCGTCGGCGGGGACGGTCAGGCCGGACAGCTCGATGTCCTCGGCGGCGACGCGCAGGGGGATGGAGTCGGCGACGGACAGGACGCGCAGGAGTTCGTCGACGGCCGCGGGCATCAGCAAGGGATCCTGGCGCAGTTCCTCCAGCAGCTCCGGCCGGTCCAGGAGGAGCAGGGTGCTCAGGGCGATCATGCTGGTCGTGGTCTCGCGGCCGGCGTTGATCGTGATGCCGAGAGTGGACAGCAGCTGGTCCATCGTCACGTTGCCGGGGACCAGGTGGTCGATGACGAGCTTGGAGATCAGGTCGTCGCGGGGTTCCTCCCGCCGCTCGGCGATCAGCTCGGCGAGCAGGCCGAAGAGGCCGCCGAGAGCCTCGGAGACCTGCTCCGCGGTGCTGTTGCGGGAGCCGGAGATCCTGGTGACGTCCCGGAAGAACTCCAGGTTGTGCCGCGGGATGCCGAGCAGTTCGCAGATCACCGACGTGGAGACGGCGTTGGCGTAGACCGTCACGAAGTCCACCGGACCGCCGCCGTCCAGCACGCCGTCCAGGATCTCGTCCACCCGCGCCTGCACGGCGGGCCGCATCGCGCGGACCCGGCGCACCGTGAACGCCGGCAGGAGCATCCGCCGGTACTTGGTGTGCTCGGGGGCGTCGGTGCGGATGAAGGGACGGAACCTGGCCCCGGCCTCCTGCTCGCCCTCTCCGAGGGCGGGAAAGCCCGGGCGGCGGATGTCGGCGCTGACGCGCGGGTCGGAGAGCAGTTCGCGTACGTCGTCGTAGCGGGTCACCACCCAGGCCTCGCGCTTGGTCGGCAGGGTGACGCGGGCGACCGGGTCGTCGGTGCGCATCGCGGCGTACTCGGCGGGCGGGGCGAAGGGGCAGCCGCGCTGGATCGGGAACTCACGGGGCGGGTCGGCGAGGGCCGGGGCGGCACCGATGGTGGGGGCGTCGGGGGTGTCGGAGGCCGTCGGCGATACGGGGTTTGTCATGGGTGGTCCTCAGCCGTCGCGGGAGGTGGAAGTGGAAGTAGAGGTGGAGGTGGGGGTGGAGACGAACGGGGTGGTGGCGCGTGGCGTGCCCGGGCCGTCGGGGGCGGTCCGCGCCTTCGGCAGGGCCGGTTCATGCGCCGTGTCGGGCGCGTCCGGTGCCCGGGTGAGTACGGCCAGCGGGGGCGCCCCGGGACGGGTGGGCAGGGCGCGTGCGGTCATCCCGGACTCGGCCACCACGTCCTTCAGCCCGAAGGTCGCCCACCGGTAGGAGTCGTGCACCTCGCGCTCCGCCTCCGTGGCGTCGTCCCGGTAGACGCGCCAGGTGGAGTGCAGGCGCATCACGCCGTCCTCCGCCTCGTCCGGCGCTCCGGCGAACGACCACTCGTAGCGGTGCCGTCCGGCGGTGGCGGTGGCGAGCCTGGTCTCGGGGAGAGTCGACGGCTCCTCGAACCGCATGAGTTCGACGACCACCAGCCCGCCGGGGGCCAGTCGCCGGTTCACTCGCCGCCAGAGCCGGGCTCGTCCGTCGGCGTCGAGGTGGCCGAGGACTCCGCAGAGCAGGACGACGCTGACCCGGTCCGGCAGGTCCAGGTCGGGAGCCGCGTCCGCGGTGACGGTGACGCGGGAGCGCAGGTCCGGATCGCTGAAGACCCGGCTGGTGAGCACGGCACGCATGCCGACCGCCGGTTCGCAGGCGAGGATCTCGGCGTCCGGCCGGGCACGGGCGACGGCCTCGGTCACCAGGCCGGTGCCGGCGCCGATGTCGACCACCGGTCCGGTGCTCAGGTCGGCGTCGGCGAGGAGCTCGGCGATCGCGGGCGCGCTCGCGGTCGCGGTGTGCTCGGCGGCGACGAGGTCGAAGAACTCCGCCGACGGGGTGTAGGACGAGGTGTCCGAAGGGGCGGGGGCCGAGTCCTCGCCGGGGCGTCCCGTCCCCGGTCGCGCACCGGCAGGGTCCCGGTCGGCGCGGGGGCGATCCGTATCGGCGCTGGAGCGATCCGTATCGGCGCTGGAGCGATCCGTATCGGCGCTGGAGCGATCCGTGTCGGCGCTGGAGCGATCCGTGTCGGCGCTGGAGCGATCCGTGTCGGCGCTGGGGCGATCCGTGTCGGCGCTGGGGCGATCCGTGTCGGCGCGCGTCTGCTCCGGGGCCGGAAAGACGTCGCTGACCGCGAGGGGCCGAGGGGTGGCCGGACGGACGATCTCGGGCGGTCCGAGCCGTGTGGCCAGATCGGTCCAGACGCGGCACACGGCCAGGTCGTACTGCCCCGTGCGCAGGGCGTCGTCGCCCTGCTCGACGGCCTCGCGGAGCCCGTCGAGGGCGTTGCCGATCGCCTCCGGCCACAGGTCGGAAAAGACGGTGCGGAAGGTTCCCGTGTTTCCGGCGACGGACGTGGTGGCGAACCCCAGACGGCCGGTGCCCGGTCCGTCGAGGACGAAGCGCCGGTCGGCGTCGCGCCCGATGTGCAGGCGGGGACTCCACAGGACCGGCCCGTGGGTGTCGGCCAGAGTGAGGACTCCGCCTTCCGTGCCGATGCAGACGCGGTGCCAGTGCAGGGCGTGGTTGTCCCGGTCGGACGGGTCGAGCTGGTGGTGCACCCGCAGGGTGAGGGGTACGCCGGCGAACACGCCGTGCAGGGAGCGGAACGGCTGCGGACCGGTCCCGGCGGGCAGCGGCGCCGGGTCCGCGAACCGCCAGGGCCGCAGCGTGCCCATCGCCTGGCCGAGGATGTCCACCAGGGGGTGCATCAGGTGGACCGGGGTGGCGGCGTCCACGAAGAGCGGCCGCTGTCGCGCGACGAGTCTGCGGGCCGCGTCGATGAAGCCTCGGACCGGGGCGACGTGCGGGTAGTGGGTGTTGACGCGGTACCGCACTCCCCGGCGGCGTGCGTGTCTGAGGTTGTCCGTCAACTCGGTGAGGTGGACGGGGTGCTCCTGGAGGACGTGGATGCCCCGGTCCATGAGTGCCCTGGCCAGCTCGGTTCCCTGACCGCCCGAGATGGACGAGCCGACCGCCACGCACGCCGCGTCGATGTCGGCCGGAAGGTCGCCGGCGTCCGTGTAGTGGGGGACGCCGAGTCGCTCGGCGTACGCCCGGGAGGCGGACGAACCCCGGCTCAGGATGCCGGCCAGCTCGTATCCGGGGCGGCGGCGTGCCGCCTCGGCGTAGAAGCGGCCGAAGTTGGTGCCGCAGACCAGCACCCGCAAGGGCGTCGATGTGTTCACAGCACGCCCTCTTCCACCTGATCGGCGCCGGCCGCCGCTCCCGTGAACCGGAGGTCCGCGGCCGACTGGGTGCGCAGGTGGCGCACCACGGTGTCGGGGTCCAGCACGTCGCGGGCGAAGCGCACCCCCGCCGGTACCTCGCCCCGCAGCACCGCGTCCACCGCGAGCGCGCCCACGGCCGCGGTGAGCCGGTAGCTGCTGGCCGCGCGCAGGGTCAGTCCGGCGGTGGCCGGCCGCCCGGACGCGGTGCCCGACAGCTCGAAGTCCATGACGTAGTAGGGCCCGCGACCGGCCAGGTCGAGGTCGGCGGCGAGGATCAGCCGGTCCGCCAGCCCGGCCGGGTCGTCCCCGGCGGCGAGGCGGCCCGGCAGCAGGTTGAGCAGCGCGCGTACGGCGGGACCGGGGTGGACGTTGTACCAGTCGAGCCGGTCGAGGCCGAGGTCCGTGGCGAGGCGTTCGCTCTCCCCGCTGAGATAGGGCTGGAGGGCCACCCGGCCGGGGAAGGACCGGTGTTCGGTGTCCTCGGCCGTGCGCAGGGCGCGCGGGACGCGCCGGCCGGCGCGGACGGCGGCGAGGGCCTCGCCGTAGGCCGCGCCGTCCGCGCCTCCGGAGGTGAGGGAGAGCATGAGGTCGTGCGCCACCGTCGGCGAGCAGGTCTCCAGGCCGCCGCAGTGCGCGGTCAGCGCTGAGGCGCTGTCCAGACCCTGCCCGGCCAGCCAGCGGGGCAGGAGGCTGGACAGGCCGGGGAGGGCTCCGGCCGACAGGACGACCGTGCGGCCGTCGCGGGCCGGGTCGCCGGCCTCGAGGAGGTCCTCGGCGGCCGGGTCGTCCCCGGCCACGTCGACGCAGTCCGCTCCGGCGGCGAGTGCGGCCGAGGCCACCGTGGCGCGGAGCCGGTAGGTGGGGCCGGCGCAGTTGAGGACGATGTCGCAGCCGTCGGTGAAGGCCCGCAGGCCGTCCGGCGCGGTGGCGTCCGCCCACACGGTCTCGTCATGGCCGGCGGGATCCTCCTCGGCGACCGCGCACAGGGCGGAGGCGGTACGACCGCCCAGGCGGAGTCCGGTGTGGCCGAGTGCGCGCAGTTCCCGTACGGCGGCCCGGCCGACCGCCCCGGAGGCGCCCAGGACTCCGATCACAGGCCTGGTCATCGGGTGATCGCCCCCTGGGTCAGCTCACCGAGGGTCTTGAGGATGCCGGGCGCGTGCTCGACGGACAGGCAGCTGTAGTGGTCGCCGTCGATGTCGACGATGTCCAGGTCTCCCAGGGTCAGTTCCTCCCAGTAGGTGGTGACGGCGTCCTTGCTGCCGGGGAAGGGGTAGGCGCCGTCGTGGCGCAGGAAGGTGATGTCACCGGCGTACGGCTCCGCGTCGTAACGGGTGATGGCGAAGACGCTCTGGCGGAAGGCGAGGAAGAGCCGCGTCATGTGGTCGGGTTCGTAGGTACCGGCCGATGCGGGTACCGCCTCGCACATCCGGGCGATTCGGGTGGCGCGGGGAACGTCGGCGAGTTGCCGGAAGCGGCTCGCGACGTCCTCGAACTCCTCGGGCAGCGCGGCGAGTCCGCCGTCCGGCAGCACACCGGGACTGGCGGCCAGGACGGCGTCGGCCGCCGCGGCCACCCGGTACTGGTCGTCGGGGAAGCCGAGGTCGGCCGGGTCGATGCCCATCATGACGGCGAAGGAGTACTCGGCGAGGAGTTCGTCGTCCAGGCGGAAGCGGGGGCTGTGGCTGCTGATGACGGTCAGGCTCTCCACCTCGGCCCCCGACTCGGCCAGGTTGCGGGCCACTTCGGTGGCGATCAGGCCGCCCAGGCAGTAGCCGATGATGTGGAAGCGGCCGCGGCCGTCCGCCGTCAGGGCTCGCGCGTAGTCGGCCGCCATCTGCTCGACGAGTCCGTCCGGCGGCGCGTCGAGGAACCCGTTCAGGTCCGGGACCTCCACGCCGACGACCTCGGCGAGGCCGGGCGAGCGGCGTCTGATCTCGGTGACCAGCGCCCGGTACGGCATGATCGTCGCGGTTCCCGCGTGCACCAGCACGGTCGTCGGCTCGTCCTTCGAACGCGAGCCGTGCAGATGGATCACCGGGTCCGTGCGCACCGGTCCGGACGCGGGCGCGTCCTGCGGACCGGCCAGGCCGCGCAGGAACCCGGCGAGACCCGCGACCGTGGGGCGGCGCAGCATGTGGCGCAGGACGACCTCCCACTCCAGGTCGGCCGCCCGCGGTATCCGTTCACGCAGCCGGCCCACCATCCGGGCCACCAGGAGCGAGTCGCCGCCGAGGTCGAAGAAGTCGTCGTTGCGGGTGACACGTTCGACCGCGAGGAGTTCCGTCCACAGGTCGGCCAGGCTGTTCTCCAGCTCGTCCTTGGGCTGCTCGTCCACGACGGCCGGTGCGCTCTCCCGGGGCAGCCAGGACCGCAGGCGCGCGCGGTCGGTCTTGCCGTTCGCCGTGCGGGGCAGGGTGTCGACGACCTGCCACACCGACGGGAGCATGTACTCCGGGAGCCGGGTGGCCGCCGTGCGGGCCAGCTCCCCCACCGGCACGTGGTGCCGGTCGTCCTTCATCGTGGCGATGAACACCTCCTGCCCGGTGAGTGCCAGGGCGTCCCGGGCGTCGGGCAGCGAGATGACCTCGGACGCGGCGTGCCGCTCCAGGAGTTCGCGCCACTGGGTGTGGGTGAGGAAGGACTGCCCGGTGTGCTCGCGCACGTCGGTCCACGCCCGGCCGGCGACCTCGAGGAACTCCATGGAGACGAGCAGCGGGAGGTTCTCGTCGCGGGTGTTCTCCACGAACACGAGCTGTCCGCCCGGCACGAGCAGTTCCCGCAGCCTGCCCACGGCGGCGTCCGCGTCGGCGGCGGCGTGCAGCGTGTTGGCGCAGACCACGACGTCGAAGGTGTTGGGCGGCAGGTGCTGGGCGCGGGGGTCCTCGTCGACGTCGAAACGCTGGTAGCGGACCCAGGCGTGGTCGGCGAAGCGCTCGCGGGCTTCGTTCAGGAAGAACGCCGAGGCGTCCGTGAACAGGTAGTCGACGCCGTACTCGGCGAGCACGGGCACCAGTTCGCCGGTGGTGCCGCCGACGCCGCCGCCGACTTCCAGCACCCGCAGCCGTTCCTCGCCGGTGTGGCTCGCGGCGATCTCGCGCAGCGCGGCGGCCACCGCGCGGTTCAGGTGCCGGATGGCGAGGTTGTCCCGGTAGGCGGCGTCCGCGGCCTCCGTCGCCGCGCCCGGGAAGAGCAGCTCGCGGATGCCGGCCTCCCCGGAGATCAGCTCGGGCAGCCGTTCGGCGCAGGTGCGCATGACGGTGAGCAGCTCGGTGCTCCACCCGATCTCGTGCTCCAGGTCGGCGGCCAGCCGCCGGCGGCGCTCCGCCTCGGCAGCGGAGACGGGGACGAGGCCGGTGTAGGTGTCGTCGGCGTCCTGGTGGGTGAGCCGGTCCCGGGCGGCGAGGGCGCGCAGCCAGCGGCGCACGATGTGCCGGTGGCGGGGTGTGGCGCGCAGTGCCGTGCCCACCTCCTCCGCCGTGCGTGCCGCTCCCCCGTCGAACACTCCGGAGGCTGCGAGGACCCGGGTCATCTCGGCGATCGCCGCCTCGTCGAGGGCGGCCATGAAGTCGGTGAGCCGTGCGGCGTCGACGGCCGCGGAGGCTTCGCGTACGGCGTCGGCGGCCGCCGCGCGCGCCTGTTCGCGGCTGGTGGCGGCGGGCCCGCCGCCGTCCTGGCGTGCCGTCCCGCGCTCTTCGCGTCGCGTCCCGCCCTCTCCGCGTTCCCCCGCTTCCCCCTCGCGCGGCGTCTCGCCGTCCTTGCGTGCCGTTTCCACGAACGCGGCCAGGCGTCGCCCGCCCGCCGCCGAGTCGTCGACGACGACCGCGCCCGCCGCGACCGCCGGGTGGGCCTGTACGGCGGCCTCCACCTCGGCGAGTTCGACCCGGTAACCGCGGATCTTGATCTGGGCGTCCTCCCGGCCCAGGAACTCGATGGTCCCGTCGGGGAGGTACCGCCCGAGGTCGCCCGTGCGGTAGAGCCGCTCTTCGGTGACGGGGTCGGTGAGGAACCGCTGTGCCGTGCGCTCCTCGTCACCGAAGTAGCCCAGGGCGACCCCGGCGCCGCCGATGTACAGCTCACCCGGTACCCATTCGGGCCGTGGCCGCAGGTGCCGGTCGAGCACGGCGAAGGTCTGGTTGGTCAGGGGCTTGCCGTACGGAATGCTCGGGCGGGCGGTGTCCACCTCGCCGATCGGGTGGGCGATGGACCAGATGGAGCCCTCGGTCGCTCCGCCGAGGGAGACGATCTCCAGGCCCGGCAGGAGTTCACGGGCCTGGTCGGGCAGCGAGACCGGTATCCAGTCGCCGGATATCAGCGCGAGCCGCAGTTCGCCGTCGTCGGTGGGGGGCTCGGAGCGGAGCCAGTCGCACAGCATGTGGAGCTGGCCCGGCACGGAGTTCCACACCGTGACGCCGAAGTCGCGGACCAGTTCGGCCCAGTGGGAGGGGTCGCCGCGCCGGTCGGCCCGGGGCAGGACGAGGGTCGCGCCCACGGCGAGCGGTCCGAACAGGTCGTAGACGGACAGGTCGAAGCCGAGTCCCGCGATGCCGAGAACGCGGTCGCGCTCGGTGACGGCGAAGCGGCGGTTGATGTCCTCGACGGTGTTCAGGGCGGCCCGGTGGCTGATCATCACGCCCTTGGGCGTGCCGGTGGAGCCCGAGGTGTAGATGACGTAGGCGAGGTCGTCGGGATCCCGGTGGGCGGCGGCTGTCGTACCGTCCCCGGCGGCTTCCTCGACGAGGTCCACGGATACGGCCGTCACCGTCGCCGGGAGGTCTTCGAGGTCGGCGAGCCAAGACTGGGTGAGGACGGTGCGGACGTCCGCGTCCGCGAGGATCGTGTCCCGGCGGGCCGGCGGCTGGGCCGTGTCGACGGGCAGATAGGCGCCGCCCGCCATGAGGGTGCCGTAGACGGCGACGACCTGCTCCCAGCCCTTGTCCATCCAGATGGCCACCGGTTCCCCGGGGCGCAGTCCGGACGCCGTCAGCGTCTCGGCGAGACGGCTCGCGCGGGCTACGAGCCGGCGGTAGGACAGGGCCAGTTCGGGTGTGCGGACCGCGATCGCGTCCGGTGTGGCCCGTGCCTGGGCCAGTACGGGTTCGTGGAGCAGGGCGTCCGGCAGCGGGCCCTCGGTCGCGTTGACCGCGCTCCGTCGCTCCGCCTGCGCCTCGGGCAGGGCGGTGCGGGCCGGCGCGTCCCAGGCGGCCTCACCGGCCTCGCCCTCGGCCGACAGCGACCGTACGAGTGCCGTGTACGCCTCGAACATGGCGTCGGCCACCCCGTGGGCGAGCGCGCCCTCCCGGATGTCCCAGGACAGGCTGAGCGTGTCTCCGCGGTGCATGACCTGGCAGTCGAGCCACACCTGCGGTGTCCGGGTCACGGCGTACGTCACCTCGGGAGGCACGCCCTCGGAGGTGGCACCGGCGCCCAGGGCGCTGGTGAAGACGACCGGCATGAGCACCGGGGCACCGGCCCTGCGGGAGAGTTCGGCGAGCACCTCCGAGCCGGTGAACAGCGGGTGTGCCAGGTCTTCGAGGAGCCGCTCCCCCACGGCCCTGGTCCGCTCCGCGAAGGTGGCCGGGGCGTCGAGGTCGACGGCGAGGAGTTCGAGCGAGGTGAAGTCACCGATGAGCCGGTCGATGTCCTCGTGCAGGGCGGGCCGGTCGACCGTGGGCACGTTGAGCGTGAAACGGCTGGTCCGCGACCAGGCGCCGACCGTCTCGGCGTACGCGGTGAGCAGGGCCGTCGACACGGTCAGTCCGCGCCGCGCGGCCCGTTCGGTGAGCCGGTCCCGGTCGGCTGCGGGCAGCAGGACCTCCAGCCGGCGGAACGTCACCGCGTCACCGGAGGCCGGAGCGCGGACCTCCTGGCCAGGGCCGCTCACGGCGGCTTCCCATGCTTCGGCGAGGGGCAGTTCGGGGGCGGGCGGCAGGGTGTCGAGCCGTTCGGTCCAGTAGGCGCGGTCGCGGGCGTGGCCGTCGGTGTCGGCGAGGGCGCGGCGGGCCAGGACGTAGTCGCGGAAGGCGATCCGCGGTGCGTCGGTCAGGGCGGTGCCGCCGTAGCTCCGCTGGAACTCCGCGAGCAGGACGCGCAGGCCGGCGTGGTCGACGACGAGCATGTCGAAGGCGAGGTGGAGCACGGCCCGCTCGGCGGTCCGGGTCACGTGCACGTCGAAGAGGGGCCACTGGTCGGTGGGCGCCTCGCGGGTGGACAGCCGGGCCCGGGTGCGCCGCGTGTGGGCCTCGGCGGTGGCGGCCGGCAGCGCGGTCAGGTCGTCGGTTCCCACGGAGAACGCGGGCACGTCGGGCAGGACCTGCTGGTAGCCGTCGTGGTGGACGACCGCGCGGAGCATGTCGTGCCGCTGGATCAGCTCCCGCCAGACGGAGGTGACGCGGTCGACGTCCAGGTCGGGGTACTCCAGCTCCACGTAGGCGTGGCAGCCGACGCCCCCGTAGGCGTAGGCGTCGGTGCGGCCGATGAGGTAGGCGGCCTGGATGTCCGTCAGCGGGAACGGTTCGTGACGGTTGCCGGGGTCCGCGCGCAGCGTGCCCTCACCCGCCTCGAGGTGGCGCAGGATGGCTTCCTTGTGCGTGCGCAGTTCGGCTCGGTGCGTGTCGGTGAGCCGGCCCTGCGGGGCCCGGAACCGCAGCTGTCCGTCCTGGGCCCACAGCACCACGCCGTCGTCGGCGTAGCGGGCCAGCAGTTCAGCGATGTTCACAGTTCTCCGGTCTCGTAGGCGGTCCCGTGGGCCGCGAGCGTTCGGGTGACGTCCGCGGCGAGCGCGGCGATGGTCGGTGCGGCGAAGAAGCGGCGGGCGGGCACGGTGGCCCCGAAGCGGCGCTCGATCGCGGTGAGCAGGCGCAGCGCGGTGAGGCTGTCGCCGCCGACGGTGAAGAAGTTGGCGTTGCGGTCCGGCGCGCCTTGCGGCAGGTGCTCGTGCCAGAGCGCGGCGAGGGCCGTCTCGGTCTCGCCCCGTGGCGGCTCGGCGGCGGCGAGGACCGCCTCCGGTCCCGCGAGGCCGGCGAGGGCGGCCCGGTCGACCTTGCCGTTCGCGGTGAGGGGCAGGGCGGGCAGGAGCAGGATGCGGGACGGGACGGCGTAGACCGGCACCCGCTCGGCCAGCAGGCCGAACAGGCCCTCGGTGAGTTCCGGGTCCTCGACGGGCGTGCCGGACCCGGTGGGAGCCGCCTCGTCGACGGGCGTGCCGGACCCCACGGGCGTGCCGGACACGACAGACGTGCCGGGCCCCACGGGCGTGCCGGACACGACAGACGTGCCGGACACGACGGGCGTGCCGGGCCCGCTGAGAGCCGGCTCGTCGACGGGCGTGCCGCCCGCGGTGAGGTCCTGCGGTACGGCGAACGCGACCAGGCGCCTGGCGGTGCGCTCCCCCACGGCCACGACGGCGGCACGCGCGACGGCCGGATGCGCCTCCAGCGCGGCCTCCACCTCGCCCGCCTCGACGCGGTGACCGGCGATCTTCAGCTGGCTGTCGAGCCGGCCGAGGAACTCCAGCAGTCCGTCACCCCGGAACCGGCCCAGGTCGCCCGTCCGGTACCAGCGCCGCCCATCCCGTTCGACGAACTTCTCGGCGGTGCGGACCGGGTCGCCCAGGTAGCCGCGGGCCAGTCCCGCGCCGCCGATCCACAGCTCGCCGGGGGTCCAGTCGGGGCAATCCCGGCCGTCCCGGTCGACCACGCGGTAGTGCTGGCCGGTCAGGGGACGTCCGTAGGGGATGGACACCCATCGGGGGTCCGGTTCGGTGACGGTGAGGGTGTTGGACCAGATGCCGGCCTCCGTGGCTCCGCCCATGGCGACGAAGGCGCAGGGCCGCGCGGTCCGGGACCGCAGCCGGGCGGGCAGGTCGAGACCGATCCAGTCGCCGGAGACCAGCGCGGTCCGCAGTCCCGCGATCCGGCCGCCTTCCCCTCCGCCCTGTTCGTCGGCGTCGAGGAGCAGGTCGAGCAGGGCGGGGACGGTGTTCCAGACGGTCACGCCGTACTGGTCCAGCAGGCCCGGCCAGCGGGCCGGTTCACGGCGCTGGTCCTCGGTGGGCAGCAGGAGGGAGCCGCCCGCGGCGAGCAGGCCGAAGACGTCGTAGACGGACAGGTCGAAGTCCAGTGCCGACAGGGCGAAGACACGGTCGTCCCCGGTGATGCCGTGCCGGGCGTTGATGTCCGCGATCGTGTTCCAGGCGGCGGCGTGGGTGATCTCGACTCCCTTGGGCTCGCCCGTGGAGCCCGACGTGAAGATCACGTAGGCGAGCGACCGGGGGGACGTCCCACCCGGCGCGGGCAACGGCTCGCGGCCTTGCGTGTCCGCCCATGACAGGGTGCGGGGACCGGTGCCCTCCGATGCGGGCCAACTCCCCAGGACCACGTCGAAACGGGCGGTGGCGCGCACCCGCTGCAACCGGGCGGCGGGCTGTTCGAGGCTCAGGGGGACGTAGGCGGCGCCGGCCGCGTGGACGCCGAGGACCGCCGCGATCTGTTCCGGTCCCTTGGGCAGGGTGACCGCGACCAGGTCGCCCGGCCGCACTCCCGCGTCGCCGAGCGCGGCGGCGGTGCGCAGCGCCTGTCCCGCGAGGGTTTGGTAGGTCACCTCCTCCCCCGCCGTCGTGACGAGGGCGGTGCGGTCGGGAGTGGCCGTCGCGTGGGCGAAGAACAGCTGGTGCAGCGGGCGCGGCGCCACCGGTTCCAGGGCGGCCTCCCGTGCCGCGGCGGCCCGCCGTTCGTACTGCGAGGCGGGCACCAGGTCGGGGAGCGGTGCCTCCCTGTCACCGGCCACGACGTGCCGCAGCAGCCGCTCGTACGCCGCGAACATCGCGTCCAGCACGCCCTCGGCGAACAGCTCCTCGACGGCGTCCCAGGTGACGACCAGGTTCCCGGACTCCTCGGTGACCTGGTTGTCCAGACAGACCTGCGGGGACTGGGAGATGCCCCAGACCTTCGCGGGGAACCCCGTGCCGGGTCCGGCCAGTGTCGCGTCCCCGACGCCGATGGCGCTGGTGAACACCACGGGTGCGGCGGCGTCCACCGTGCCCGTGCGCCGGCCGAACTCCCGCAGCAGCCAGTCGATCGGCACGTCGGCGTGGTCGAGGTCCTCCGCCTGACGGCGTTGCAGCGCGGCGGCCGCCGCCGGCCAGGACGTGCCCGCGCGCCGGTACCCGGCCAGGGACAGGGAGGTGAAGTCACCCAGCACCCGGTGGATGTGGGGGTGGACGTCACGCCGGTTGAAGAGGGTGAGCGTGACGGTCAGCGCGTCGGTCCCGCTCCAGGCCGCCAGGACCTCCGCGTACAGGGCGAGCAGGACGGTGGACGGAGTCAGGCCGTGCCGGGCCGCGTCCCGCTTGACGGTCCCCCAGTCCTCGGCGGGCAGGCTCAGCCGGCGCCGGGTGAAGACGGGCGAGTCGAGCGTCGCCGGGTCCCGGGCGAAGGGCAGGGCGGGAGGCGGCGGCAGTTCCGACAGGCGGGCCTGCCAGTGGGCGCGGGCCCGCGCGGTCGGCTCCGGGTCCGCCGGAAGGCGGGTCAGGTAGTCGCGGAACGACACGTCCACGGGCGGCGGTTCGTGCTCCGGGTCGGTGTAGAGCGCGTTCAGTTCGGCGTAGAGCGTGGTGATGGAGAGCGCGTCGAGCACGAGGTAGTCCAGGCCGATGCCGATACGTGTCCGTACCTCGCCGCCCTTCTCGTCCGCGCCTTCGTCCGCGTGGTAGCGCACCGCCTCGAGGGCGAAGAGCGGCCACCGGGCGGGGTCGCGGACCTGCTGGGACAGGCGGGCGCGCAGACCGGCCAGGGCCCTCGCCGCGTCGCCGGCACGCGCGTCCTCCACCGGCACGCGCACCGGCGGCACGTCGGGCAGCACGCGCTGGTGTCCGTCCTCGACGACCGCGCGCAGCATGCCGTGCCGTCCGACGAGGGTGTTCCAGGCGCGCTCCAGCCGGCCCAGGTCGACGTCGGTGCCGTCGAACTCCGTGTAGTGCCAGGTGCCGACGCCGCCGAGGGTGAACCGGGGGTCGCGGCCGGTGTGGTAGGCGGCCTGGACGTCCGTCAGCGGGAACGGCTCGTGCGCGTGGTCAGGGTCGGGCACGAGGACGACGGGGGTGGCCGGTGCCGGTTCGTCGTCGGCGGTCGTCGCGGGGTGCAGCGTCTCGCAGAAGTGCTGGAGCACGGGGCGGGCGAAGAGGTCGGCCACGCGGGCGCCGGGGAAGCCCGCGGCACGCAGTCGGCCGATCATGCGCGTCGCGACGAGCGAGTCGCCGCCCAGCAGGAAGAAGCTGCTCTCGCGTCCCACTTCGGCCACGCCGAGCAGGTCGGCCCACTCGGCCGCCACGGCGGCCTCCACCGGCCCGGTCGGCGCCGACGTGCGGGGGCCGTGCCGGCCGGCGGCCTCGGCCAGCGCCCGGTGGACGGCCGTCCGGTCGAGCTTGCCGTTGGCGGTCAGCGGCAGGTCGCGCAGGACGAGGACACGCTCGGGAACCATGTAGGCGGGGAGGCGTGCCGCCACCCGCAGGCGGACCTCGTCCGGGTCGGGTGCCTTGCCGAGGGCGGACACGGCCGCGGCCAGGTGACGTACCGGTGTGTCGAGCACGGCGGCGACCGCGTGCAGGACGGCGGGGTCGTCCTCCAGCGCGGACTCGACCTCGCCCAGTTCGATCCGGTGGCCGCCGATCTTCACCTGGTGGTCGGCGCGGCCGAGGAACTCCAGCACGCCGTCGGGCCGGTAGCGGGCGAGGTCACCGCTGCGGTACCAGCGTTCGCCGTCGTGCTCGACGAAGCGTTCCGCCGTGCGTTCGGGGTCCGCTCGGTAGCCGTTGGCCACCCCGGGGCCGCCGATCCACAGCTCGCCGGGGACGAGGTCGGGGCAGTCGCGTCCCCGTCCGTCCACGACACGGGCCCGCATGTTGCGCAGCGGGACACCGTAGGGGACGGACTTCCAGGCCGGGTCGGTCTCCTCCACCTCGAACACCGTGGAGTGGACGGCGGCCTCCGTCATGCCGCCGAGCGCCACGAAACGGCAGCCGGGGACGAGAGCCCGGAGTCTGCGGGGCTGGTCGAGTCCGACCCAGTCCCCGCCGAGCAGCACCATGCGCAGACAGTCCCCGAGGCCCTCGTCCTCCCCCGCGGCCATCAGCAGGTCCAGCAGCGCGGGCACGCACTGCACCAGCGTCACCCCGTGCGTGCGCACCAGCCGCGCCCAGTGGTGGGCGTCGCGGCGGTGCTCCTGTCCTACGGCCACCACCTGGCCGCCGAGGGACAGCGGGGTGAGGATGTCCCAGGTGGCGAGGTCGAAGTCCAGCGCGGAGATCGCGAGCGTGCGGTCCGCGGGGCCGAGCCCGAGCTGGTCCTCCATCGCCTCGATGGTGTTGACGACCGCCCTGTGCGACACCTCGACGCCCTTGGGCACTCCCGTCGAGCCGGAGGTGAACAGCACGTAGGCGGGCAGGGCGGGGTCCGGCTGGACGACCGGTGCGGGCCGGGCCCCCGACGCGTCCTCCAGGAGCAGTACCGGGGCCGAGGAGAGGTCCTCGCACAGGTGGGCGTGGTCCCGGTCGGTGAGCACGGCGGACACGCCGGCCACGGCGTGGATGCGTTGCCGGCGTGCGGCGGGCTGTTCCACGCCGACGGGGGCGTAGGCGGCGCCCACGGCCAGGATGCCGAGGACCGCGGTGATCTGTTCGGCGCCCTTGGGCAGGGTCACGGCGACGGTGTCGCCCTCCCGTACGCCGTTCTCGCGCAGCAGCGCGGCGATGCGCCGTGCCGCGTGGGCGAGTTCGCCGTAGGTGGTCGTGTCGCCGGTCGCGCGGACGACCGCCGCGCGGCCCGGCTCGGTCTCGGCGAGCCGGAAGAAGCGCGTGTGCAGGGCGCGGTCCGCGACGGGCGTGGGGGGCAGGGCCGCTACCGCGCGCCGGGGCAGGACGTCGGGGGCGAGCAGGCCGTCCACCGGCCGGGCCCAGGCGTCGGGGTCCCGCACCAGACGCGTGACGAGGCGGCGGTAGGCGTCGAAGGCGGCGTCGGGCACACCGGCCTCGAACACGCCGTCCCGGACGTCCCAGTTGAGGAGGAGGCCGTCGTCGAGTTCGGTGACCTGGGCGTCCAGGTAGACCTGCGGGCCCTGCGAGATGATCCAGGAAGGGCGTCCGAAGGACTTCTGGACGTCCTGTTCGAAGATCTCGCCCAGTCCGATGGCGCTGGTGTACACGACCGGAGCCAGCACCGGGGCTCCCTCGGCGCGGGCCAGGTCGCGGAGTACCTCTACGCCGCCGTACGCACCGTGGGAGATGCCCTCCTGCAGGCGTTCCTGGAGGCCGCGGGCCTGCCGGGAGAAGGGGAGGGAAGCGCTCATGTCCGCGTCGAGCAGGACCGAGCTGCTGAAGTCGCCCACCAGGCCGGCGACTTCGGGTGCGAACATCTCCCGGTCGAACAGCGGCAGGTTGAGGAGGAAGCGCCGGCTGTCGCTCCAGGCGGCGATGACCTCGGCGAAGGCGGTGGCGAGGGCGGCGGCGGGGGTCAGGCCGTGCCGGCGGGCGGCGTTGACGAGCGCGGCCTTGTCGGCGGGGCCGAGCCAGTGGTGCAGGCGGCGGGAGTGGGTCAGCGTACTGTCGTCCGCGCCGACCGGGGTCAGGGGGTCGACGGCCGTCGGCAGCCGTGGGGCCCGTGGCAGATCCGGCAGGCGCTCGCGCCACCAGGCGGCGTCCTGCTCGCGTTCGGCGCGTCTGCGCACGTCGTGCTCCGCGAGGTAGTGCCTGTAGTCGAGGCCGAGCTCGCGCGGCGGGTCGTCGGGGCACTCGTAGAAACGGCGCAGGTCGGTCAGGAGGACCCGCAGGCTCAGCGCGTCACCGGCCATCATGTCCAGGTCGACCTGCAGACGGGTCCTGCCGTCGGGGAGCAGGCACAGGGCCGCGCGGAAGACGTCACCGGCGCTGATGTCCGGGCGGGCGTGGGTGTTGCGCTCACGCAGCAGTTCCAGCTCCGACTCGGCCTCGACGGGGGTGCGTTCCCGCAGATCGTGGACGGTGAGCGGCGCACCTGCAGCACCGAAGCGCTGACGGCCGTCCTCGTCGAAGACGGCTCTCAGCATGCCGTGCCGCAGCACGAGCGCCCGCAGGGCGGTGTCGAGCCGGGCCGGATCGACCTCGTGGCCGTCGAGTTCCACGTAGAAGTGCGCGGCGACGCCACCGAGGGGCTGTCCGTCCTGGCGTCCGATCCAGTAGGCGTGCTGCATCGTGGCCAAGGGGAAGGAGTCCGGCTCCGCCTCGGTCGCCGCCGCGCCGTGCGGCGCGGGCGGGGCAGCCGGGGCCGGGGCAGCGGGGGCCGGGGCGGGGGTCGACCGACCGCTTGGCCGCCGCGCGAGCAGGGTCGTCCAGTCCCGCAGGGTCGGACTGCTCGTGAGGTCCCGGAAGGTGACCGTGCTGCCCTCTCGCCGCCAGGTACCGACCAGGGACATCAGAACCAGTGAGTCGAGGCCGAGTTCGAAGAGGTCGCGGTCGTCGTCCAACTCCTCCGGCGCCATCCGGAGCGCGCGTGCCACCGCCTCACGCACCGCCGCGGACCCGTGGAGATCCCGACCGGCGGAGCCTCCTTGCGCTGTCCGCGCCTGGACGACTGCTTCATCGCTCACTGGTGCTGCCTTCCGGTCGGATGGGGGTGGGAGTCACGTCGAAGTCCGCCGACGCCGGGAGCTCTCCACGCAGGGCTGACCGCCCGCTAGATAAAAATGATTATCATTTCTATGATTCACATCGTAATCACACGACGGGACTCGGCGCCAGAGCCAGAGGCCCGGCAATGAGAGGCAGGGCCCCATGACCGAGACCCAACGGACCTGGACCGAGGCGGAGTCGGCGCGCTACCGAGCCGCCGGACACTGGCAGGGGAAGACCTTCGGCGCCCGTCTGCGCGAAAGCGCGGCCGGCCATGGAGGGCGCGTCGCCCTGGTCGACGGCGACCGGCGGTGGACCTACGCGGAGCTGGACGCCGAGGCGGACCGTGTCGCCCGGGGACTGGGGGGACTCGGGATCGGGCGGGGTGACCGCGTGGTGCTCCAGCTCCCGAACCGCGCGGAGTTCGTGCTCGTGTGGTTCGGGCTGCAGCGGCTCGGCGCCGTACCGGTGCACGCCATGCCGGGCCACCGGCGCCGGGAGATCGGCCACCTGGTGCGCGTGGCGGGTGCCGTGGCCTGTGTGGTGCCCGACCGGCACGCCAGGTTCGACCACCGCGAACTGATGCGCGAGGTACGGGCGGAGCAGGGGCCGGACGGCTCGCTGCGGCACGTGGTCGTGGTCGGGGAACCCGGCACCGGCGACGGCTTCGTCTCCTTCGAGGCGTTGCGGACGCAGGCGCCGTCCGCGTCCGGGCCCGGCTCCGACGACGGCCGGGCGGACGCCGCCGACATCGCTCTCCTGCTGCTGTCCGGCGGCACCACGGGACTTCCGAAACTCATCCCGCGCACCCACGACGACTACTCCTACAACGCGCGGGCCTGCGCGGAGGTCTGCGCCCTCGACGCGCGGACCGTGTACCTGGCGGTGCTTCCCCTCGGGTTCAACTTCACCTTCGCCTGCCCCGGTGTGCTGGGCACCCTCATGGCCGGGGGAACCGTCGTCGTCGCGCCCGACCCCAGCCCGCAGACGGCGTTCGCCCTCGTCGAGCGGGAGGGCGTGACCCTGACCTCGCTGACCCCGCCGCTCGTCCCCCACTGGATGGACGAGGCGGAGTCGGGTTCCTGGGACCTCGGGAGCCTCTCGGTGGTCCAGGTCGGCGGGGCGCGGTTGCCCGAGGAGCACGCCCGCAAGCTCGGGCCGGCGCTCGGGGTGACCGTGCAACAGGTCTTCGGCATGGCAGAGGGCCTGATCAACCTCACCCGCCTCGACGACCCCGAGGACCTCGTCCACGCCACCCAGGGCCGGCCCGTCTCGCCGGACGACGAGGTGCTCGTGGTGGATGCCGACGGCAGGCCCGTGCCGGACGGTGCGGCGGGTGAGCTGCTCACCCGGGGTCCGTACACCCTGCGTGGCTACTACCGCGCCGAGGAGCACAACCGCACGGCGTTCACCCCGGACGGCTACTACCGGTCCGGAGACGTGGTGCGGCGTCTGCCGTCCGGTCACCTCGTGGTGGTGGGGCGGATCAAGGACCAGATCAACCGTGGCGGCGAGAAGGTCGCCGCGGTCGAGGTGGAGGAGCAGCTGCTGGCGCATCCCGCGATCACAGCGGCGGCGCTGGTCGGTATGCCGGACGAGCGATGGGGTGAGCGGTCGGTCGCCTTCGTCGTCTGCGCGGGCGCGGCTCCCGGCACACGGGAGGTCGCCGCCCTCCTGAAGGAGCGCGGGCTGGCCGGGTACAAGGCGCCGGACGAGGTCGTCCAGGTTCCCGGTCTTCCGCTCACCCCGGTCGGGAAGGTCGACAAGGCGGCACTGGCCCGGCTGTTGCCCCGGCCGTAAGGCGTGGCGCGGAGGAGCCCCCGGCGACCGGGGCGCTCCTCCTGCCGGCCGTAAGACGTCCTTCACCGCCGCCGGTCCGGTGCGGCGAGGACGCCATCGCCGGCGTATGCCAGCAGTTCTCTGGTGACGGGGTGCTCCGGGGCCGTCAGCACCCGGTCCACGGGGCCGGCCTCGACCACCCGCCCCGCGTCCAGGACGACGACCCGCTCCGCGCCGCGGGCGGCGGCTGTCAGGTCGTGCGTCACCATCACGACCGTCACTCCCAGCGTGCGCCGCAGCGATTCCAGCAGGTCCAGGACCCCGCCGGCCGTCTCCGGGTCCAGCGCGGAGGTGATCTCGTCACAGACCAGGACACGCGGCGCCGCCGCCAACGTCCGGGCCAGCACCACGCGTTGACGCTGGCCTCCCGACAACTCCCCTGGCCGGCGTGCCAGCACTTCCGCGCCCAGCCCGACCAGGCCGAGCAGTCGTACGGCTTCACGGGAGGCGTCGGCGGCGGACCGGCGCCGTACTCCTGTGAGGGGTCGCGTGAGCGCGGTGCCCACGGATTCCCGGGGGTTGAGAGCGCCCCGGGCGTCCTGCGCGACGAGCTGCACCGCCGCACCGCGCCCTCGCTCCGCGTCCGCCTCCCGCCACTCGACACTCCCCCGCGCGGGCCGGTGAAGCCCCGCGAGACACCGGGCGAGGGTGGTCTTACCGGAACCGGAGGGACCCACGACGGCGGTGCAGGAGCCTGCCGGGACGGTGAGGGAGATGTCGCGCAGCACGGAAACACGCCCATGGACCGCGTCCAGCCCGCGCACGGACAGCCCTCCGTCCCCACCGGTACTCCGCGCGCTCCGCGGGCCGTGGCCGCCGGACGGGGAGCCCACGGGCGGGGGCAGGGCGGGCATCGGCGCCTTCGGCGCCCCGGCGCCGACCATCCGGCCTTCTTCCAGGCGGATCACCTCGTCCGCCACGGACGCGACCCACGCCGGGTCGTGGCTGACCAGCAACGCGGCGCGCTCCCCGTCGGACAGGACCTCGGCCAGCAGGCCGCGCATCCCGTCCGCCAGGACCGTGTCCAGACCACTGGTGGGCTCGTCGAGCACCAGCAGACCGGGCGTACCTGCCAGGGCGAGGGCGAGGGCGACCCGTTGGGCCTGCCCTCCCGACACCTGCCGCGGCAGCCGCCGCCAGAACGCCCGGTCGGCCGGCAGCCGAACGGACAGCAGCAGCTCCTCGACGCGCGCACGGACCTCGTGCGCACGCCTCGCGGACGAACGCAGGCGCACCGCCTCGGCGATCTGCGTGCCGATCCGGAGTGCGGGGTTGAGCGAGGAGGCGGGGTCCTGCCCCAGGTAGGACACCACCCGCCCCCGCAGCCTGCGGGCGTCCGCGCGGTCGAACGGGTCGAGGCCGGCCACCCGGACGGTGCCGGCCCGGACCTCGAGGCCGGGGCGGACATGCCCGAGCAGGCTGTACGCCAGGCTGCTCTTGCCCGATCCCGACCTGCCCACGATCCCCAGTACCCGTCCGCGCGGCAGCGACAGACCGGCGTCGTGCAGGACGGGCGGGCCGCCGGCCACCGGGCCGAGGGACAGCCCGCTGATCTCGGCGAGCGGGTCCGCCCCCGACGGGCGTGCGCTCACGTGGCCGGTCACGCGGCCCCCCTTCCCACCGTGTCCGCCAGCCGTCCGGCCAGCAGGCCGACGCAGACGGAGAGCAGTACGAGCAGCAGGGCCGGAGCGAGGAAGGGCGTGGCGGCCAGTGTGGCCCCGGGGACGTTCTCGCTCACCATGCGTCCCCAGTCGGGCGCCGCTCCTCCCTGTCCCAGGCCGAGGAAGCCCGCGGTGGCGGTGAGGTGCAACGAGGCGACCAGGCGCAGCGCGGTGTCCATGAGGGCCGGTCCGGCGATGTTGGGCAGCACGTCGTGGCGCAGCACGGCCCGCCGGGTGTCGCCCCGGGCGAGAGCCGCCTCGACGTACCCGCTGCTGAGGACCGTGTCCGCCGCGGCCCGCAGCACCCGCGTGGAGAAGGGGGCGGTGGCCAGGGCGACGGCTGCCACGAGGGCGGCGTCGCTGCCGGGGAATCCGGCGGCCAGGACGAGGACGACCAGGAGGGCGGGGAGGACGGCGAGGGCGTCCACGCAGCGGACCAGCAGGTCGCCCAGCCGGCGGGACACCATGGCCGCCAGGACGCCGGCGGTCATCCCGGCGGCGCCGGCCGCCGCCGTTCCCGCCAGCGCGGTGAGGACGATGGTGCGGCCGCCGCTGAGTACCCGGCTCGCCACGTCCCTGCCCAGCACGTCGGTGCCGAGGAGGAACCGTCCGTCCGGTTGCTGGAAGGGCGCCGCGAGCTGCGCGGTGGGGCTGTGCGGCGCGGCCAGCGGGCCCAGGAGCGCGAGGAGGAGTACGAGCAGGGTGACCGCCCCGGTGAGCAGTGGCGGTCGGCGGTGCCCGGGCGTGCCGGGCCGGCCGGGGCGTGCCCGGCGGCGCGGTGGTGTCAGAGCCGTCGTCATCGGCCGTGCGCCTCCCGTGCCCCCAGCAGACGCGCGCAGATGTCACCCAGCAGCAGCACCACGAGCATCACCGCGACCAGGGCGGTGGCGACGCCCTGCACCATCGGTACGTCTCGTGCCGCGACGGCCAGTTGCAGCTCCCGGCCGATTCCCGGGTAGTCGAAGACGTTCTCCACCACCACCGCGGAGCCGACCAGTGCCCCTGTGGTGAGGGTGAGTGCCTGCACGGCCGGTCCGGCGGCGTTGGGCAGGATGTGGCGTACCGCGAGTCGCACGCCGCGCACACCGTTGAGCCGTGCGGCCTCGCAGTACGGTGTGGCGGCGGCGTCCGCGACGGAGGCCCGCAGCAGCCTGGTGGCCACCGCGAGTCCGACCGCGCTGAGCGTCAGTACGGGCAGGACCAGCGCGTGCGGGACGTCGAGCGGTGTACCTCCGAGAGGGATCACGGAGACACGCGGGAGGACCTCCAGCCACACCGCCAGGACCGCGACGAGCAGCGCGGCGACGACGAACTCCGGTACGGCGGCCAGGATCTGGGCGGACGTCGAGACGACACGGTCGGCGCCGCCGCCGCGCAGCCCCGTCCACAGGCCGAGCAGCGCGGCGAGCGGCGCGGTGACCGCGAGCGTCAGTCCGGCGAGGAGCAGGCTGTTGGGCAGGCGGGTGGCGAGGACGTCGGTGACCGGCCGCTCCCCCACGAAGCCGTTGCCCAGATCCCCCCGGACCGCGTCGGCCGCCCAGTCCGCGTACCTCTCGGCGGCGGGCCGGTCCAGCCCGAGTCCGGCCCGGACCTCGGCGCGTTGCGTCTCGGACGCGTCCACGCCGGCGACCGCGCTGACGGCGTCCCCGGGGAGGACCGCCGTGGCCGCGAAGACCGCGGCCGACAGCAGGACGAGCAGGACGGCGGCCCCCGCGAGGCGACGGGCGGCGAAGGCGAGCAGGTTCACGCCAGCGACGCCCGGGAGAAGCCCGGGAACTGCTCGAAGAGATCGTCCCGGATCCCGTCGACCCCCTTGGCCTGGGCGTTCAGGTTCGGTTTGAAGACCGGCAGCACCTGGTTGCCCTCTTCCCAGCGTGTTCGCTGGGCCTGCGTGCCCAGCTTCCTGGCCTGCGTTTCGTCGCTCTCGGCGCGTGCCTTCGCCACGAGGGCGTCGGTCCCGGACTTCTTCCAGCCGAACGCCGACGGCGATCCGCCCGCCGTGTTCATCTGGTACGTGGACAGTGCGGGGATGGGCATCTGGTACGAACCGGCCAGTGGCAGCGCCGAGTACGCGGGGAAGTCGGCGTAGAGCTGACCCGCGGGCAGTTCGCGGACGGACGCCCGTACACCGATCTTCTTCAGGTCCTCGACGAAGAGGGCGGCCATCTCCACCATGCCCGGGGTCTCGGGGCCGGTGGTCAGCCGTACCTTCATCCCGTCGGCCCCGGCCTCCTGGAGGAGTTGGCGGGCCCGCTCGGGGTCGTGGGCGCGCTGGGGGATCCCGTCGGCGTAGTCGGGGAAGCCGATGGAGGGCAGGTCGTTGCCGATCTCGGCGTTGCCGTAGAACACGGTCTTCACCATGGCCTGACGGTCGATCGCGAGTTTGAACGCCTCCCTGACCCGCGGGTCGTCGAAGGGCTTGACGCTCATGTTCAGCTGGAAGGAGAGACCGACCAGGTAGGGGCTCTTCGTGGGAGCGAGTTCGGCCTTCGCGTCGTCCGCGAGCGTGCGCGCGGTGACCGGCGAGAGGTCGTGGGCGAAGTCGATCTCCCCGCCCGTGAGCGCCCCCGCCCTGGCCGTCGAGTCCGCGATCGACCGCAGCTCCAGGCCGTCGAGGTGGGGCACGTGACCGTAGTGGTCGTCGTAGCGCTCGAACGCGGAGCCCTGGCCGGCCGCGAACTCGGTCAGCCGGAAGGGGCCACAACTGGGCATGCCCTTACGGAAGTCGCTGGTGCCGTCCTTGACGACGAGGAAGTTGCCCTGGCAGAGGATCAGCCGGCCGTCGGCGATGGGCCGCAGGGTGGGCAGTACGACCTTCAGGGCCCCGTCGGCCTTGGCGCGCGCGAGGTCGAAGTTGGCGGCGGCGAGCCGGTACACGGGCAGCTTGCTCTTGGCCGCGAGCGCGCTGAGCGAGTGCAGGATGTCGGCGGAGGTCAGTTCGGATCCGTCGGTGAAGCGGACGCCGGGCCGTATGTGCAGCGTGTAGGACGACAGGTCGTCGGAGATGTCGATGCCCTTGAGCACGCCGTAGCGCACCCCGTCGGGACCGCTGGGATCGAGGTTGCCCAGGGTGCCGTGCCACGCCCGGGCACGCACGAGATCCAGTGCGGAGGGGCCGTTGAAGAAGTCGAGCGTCTCGGAGGCGCCGCCGCCGACGAAGGCGGCCCTCAGCGTGCCGCCCGAACGGGGCGAGGAACCTGATCCGGGCTTCCTGGCGGAGTCGGGCTCGTCGGTGGAGCACGCCGCCAGCAGGCCGGGTCCCACCGCCAGAGCCGCGGCGCCCGCCGCGCCGCGACGGAGGAAGGCACGGCGGTCGATCTGTCTGGACATGCTTCTCCTTGACGTTCTGCTGAGCTGAACCGAGCACCGGGAGATACCGGCGGCGCGTGAGGTGAGGCCCGACGCGGGCGGGTGGCCGTGGACGAGCGCGCGTACGGACAAGCCGTACCGTCCCCCGCGGTGGCCCGTAGCCGGTCCGGCCGCCGGCTACCGCAGGGTGAGGGCTCCGGACGGGCAGGCCCGTACGGCCTCGCGTACCGCGTCCGACTGGGCCGCCGACGGCCTCTCGGCGAGGACGCGCACGAGCCCGTCGTCCTCGTCCTGGTCGAAGACGGCCGGCGCGGCGAGCACGCACTGCCCCGCCCCGACGCACCGATCCCGCTCGGCGCTGACTCTCCCGGCTTCGAACGCCTGGCCTGGCAAGGTCATGAGGGCCCCTCCCCTGTAGCCGCCGACGCGACCGACATGCGGCAGTCAGACAGTAATAACAAACGACTACCATTTTCAACTAGTCGCCGACCTTCACCCCCGCGCCGGCGATCGCGGCATGCCGCCACGGTGGGCCCCGTTCGAATCCTTGGTGGAAATGATTACCATGTGCGACGCACGGCGCCAAGTAGGCCCCATCATGAAAACGATTGTCATCGTGCTACGGTCGTCGCACGCTCAACCATTGACCGGCCCTTTACCCGGAGTGACCCGTGCGCGTCCCTGCCCGTCTCCTGCCCCTCCCCGCGGCACTCGCCGCCTCCGCCCTGCTCACCGGCTGCTTCGCGTCCACGGAGGCAACCGGCGCGGACGCGGGCGAGCGGCTCCGCGTCGCGATGATGCAGCCACCGCGTTCCGGTTTGTCCCCGCTCTCCGACGACGCCTTCAAGCTGTCCCGTTGGTCGACGGCGGAGACGCTCGTGAAGCTGGACGCGGACGGCGATGCCGAGCCCGCGCTCGCCACCGGGTGGAAGCAGTCCGGCCGGAGCTGGACCTTCACTCTTCGTGAGGGTGTCACCTTCCACGACGGTACGAAGCTGACCGCCGAGGCCGTGGTCCGCTCTCTGACCCGGGCCACCGGCGCCTCTCCCAAGCCCCGCATTCTCGACGGCGTCGAGCTGACCGTGAAGGCCGTGGACGCCGCCACCGTGGTCCTCACCACCGCCGAGGAGGACCCCTTGGTCCCCCAGCGGCTCAGCTCCCCCCAGTTGTCGATCCTCTCGGCGAAGGCGTACCGGGGGAAGACGGTGAACCCGGTCGGCGCCGGCACCGGCCCGTTCGAGCTGACCGAGGTCAACGGCACCTCCTCCGCCGCCCTCGACCGCTACGACGGCTACTGGGGCGGTACGGCCAAGGCTCCCGGCATCGACGTCACGTTCGTGCCGGACGGCACCGCACGCGCCGCCGCCCTGCGCAGCGGTGAGGCCGACATCGTCGAGGCGGTGCCCGTCTCGCAGGCCGCGCTGCTGGACGAGGAGCTGATCACCGAGGTCCCGATGCCGCGCACCAACACCCTGTACCTCAACACGGGGAAGGGCGCCTTCAAGGACCCCTCGCTGCGGGCGGCGGCACGGGAGGCGATAGACGCCGAGTCCATCGTGAAGGGTGTGTACGAGGGCAGGGCGGACGTGGCCGAGGGGCTGCTCGGCCCCGCGCTGCCGTGGGCGGCCGGCCTGCGCGAGCCGGTACGGCGTGCGAAGGCCGGTGATCCGAACGGCAGGGAGATCACCATCGGCACGTTCACCGACCGGGCCGAGCTGCCCGAGGTCGCCGCCGCGCTGCAACAGCAGCTGAAGAAGGCGGGATTCCAGGTGAGGCTCGAGGTCCGCGAGTACGCCAACATCGAGTCCGACGCCCTGGCGGGCGCCTTCGACGCGTTCATCCTCTCCCGGGCCACCGTCCTCGACTCGGGCGACCCGGCCGCGTACCTCTACAGCGACTTCGCCTCCGACGGCTCCTTCAACATCTCCCAGCTGGCCGACCCCGCCGTGGACAAGGCCCTGAACAAGGCGGGTGCGACGCCGACGGGTGAGGCCCGCCGCCGGGCGGTCGTCGACGCCGAGGCCGCCGTGCTCGCCACCGACGCGGCCGTGCCGATGCTCCATGAGCGCGTGATCCAGGGCGACGCCGCCGACGTGGTCGGCGCGGCCCACGACCCGCGTGAGCGAGAGCTGATCACGCTCGACACCCACGTCGAGTGAGGCCGTTCGCAGCGGGGGCGACCCGCGCCGTCTCACTGCTCGCCGTGCTGGCCGCCGTCGGCCTGCTGCCCTGGCTGTCCGGCCGGGACCCGGCCCTGACCGTGCTGCGCGCCCGCTCCGCCGAGCGGGAGCCGACCGAGGAGGCGCTGTCCGCCATCCGCCGGGACCTGGGGCTGGACGCCGGCCCGCTCTCCCTGCTCGGCGACTGGGCGGCCGGGCTGGTGCGTGGCGATCTCGGCACCTCGTGGGTGTCGGGGACGGACATCCTGCCGTCGGTCGTCTCCGGGCTCCAGGTGTCGCTGGGCCTGATGGCAGCGGCGCTGACCGTGGCGGTGCTGCTGGCCGTGGCACTGGTGACGCCCGTGTTGATGCGCGGACGGGGTTCGGCCGGGGCGGTCGCCGCCATGGCCGCCGCCGTGCCCGAGTTCCTCCTGGCCACCGTGGCGCTGCTGGTGTGCGGAGTGTGGCTGGGGTGGCTGCCCACCTCGGGTTGGCAGGGTCCCGCGTACATGGTCCTGCCGGCCCTCGCGCTCGGCGTCCCGGCGGGCGGGCTGCTGGGCCGGCTCGTCGCGGACGCGCTGCCCGCCGTGCTGGACGAACGATGGGTGGAGCTGTGGCGGGGCGCGGGCGTGAGCCGTACCCGGATCTCGGCCGCCGCGCTGCGCCGTGTGCTGCCGCCGCTGGTCCCCCAGTTCGGGATGGTCGCGGTCGGCCTGACGGGGGGCGCGGTCGCGGTGGAGGCCGTGTTCGCGGTTCCCGGCATCGGACGTACCGCGCTGGGTGCGGCCAAGTCGCAGGACCTGCCGCTGCTCCAGGGTTCGGTCCTCGCCCTCCTGGCCCTGGGCCTGGTCACCGGCGCGCTGGCCGCCGTCGTACGGCGCCGGCTGCTGGGCCCCGCCCTGCGTGACGCCGGGCTCACGCTGCCCCCTGCCCGCCCGGTCCGGGCGCATCCGGCGGTGCCGGTCGTCCTCGCCGCCGTACTGCTGGCGGCGATCGGCTGGGGTCTGTTGCGCGACCCGTACGCGGTGGACACCACGGCGCGGCTGGCGTCGCCGTCGTGGGCGTACCCGCTGGGCACGGACGGGCTCGGCCGTGACGTACTGGCCCGGCTCGGGCACGGGGCCGCCTCCACGGTCGGTACGGCGGCGGCCGTGTGCCTGCTGAGCCTGCTGGCCGGCCTGGCGCTGGGCTTCCTGCCCGGCGTCGCGGCGGGGGCGGCGGACATCGCCAACGCCCTGCCCCCCGTGATCGTCGGCATCCTGGTCGCGGCGGTGGCCGGTCCCGGCACCGGCGGCGCGGCCCTCGCCGTCGCGCTGATCTCCTGGCCGCCCTTGGCGGCGCACGCGGCGGCGCTGGTGCAGGAGGTGCGGGCGTCGGCGTTCCTGACCGCCCAACGCGCCATCGGGGCGCGGCCCCTGTGGATCCTCACCCGGCACGTCCTGCCGTCCGTCGCGGCCCCGGTCGCACGTCATGCCCTGCTGCGACTGCCCGGCATCGCCCTCGCTCTCGCCTCCCTGGGCTTCCTGGGCCTGGGTGCCCAGCCGCCCGCCCCCGAGTGGGGGCTGCTCCTCGACGAATCGCGCGCCTACATCGAACGCGCCCCCTGGGCCGCCCTCGCCCCGGCCGCCGCTCTGGCCCTGCTGGCGGGTCTGGCCGTGTCGGGGGCGGCGTACGCACAGGGCCGGGAGACCCGGCGCGCGACCGGCCGCAGTGCACGAAAGGAGACCGCCCATGTTGTCCGAGGCACTGCTGTCGGTGCGTGACCTGCGGATCGCGTTCGGCCCCGTCGAGGCGGTTCGCGGGTTGTCCTTCGACGTCCGCCCGCGCGAGGTGTTCGCCGTCGTCGGGGAGTCGGGCGCGGGCAAGTCCCTCACCGCGCGGGCGCTGCTCGGCATGGTGCCGCGGGGCGCGACGGCCGGCGGCAGCGTACGGTTGCGCGGCTCCGCCGATCTCGCCGCCGAACGCGGGCGCCGGATCACCCTCGTTCCGCAGGACGCCTTGTCCGCCCTCTCCCCCGTCCACCCGGTCGGCGACCAGCTCGCCGCCGCCGTACGGTCCGTGCGGCGGCTGTCCCGCGGTCAGGCGCGTGCCCGGGCCGTGGCGGCGCTGGACCGGGTCGGCATCCCGGACGCCGCTCGCCGGGCGCGGGCCTACCCGCACGAGTACTCGGGCGGCATGCGGCAGCGCGCGGTGATCGCCATGGCGACGGTCAACGAGCCCGACGTCGTCGTCGCCGACGAACCGACCACCGCGCTGGACGAGGAGCGCCGCGAGCAGGTTCTGCGGGTGCTCGCCGAGCAGCGGGAGGCGGTCGGCGCCGCGCTGGTGCTCGTCACCCACGACCTGGAGGTCGTGCGGGAACACGCGGACCGCGTACTGGTGATGTACGCGGGCCGGGCGGCCGAACTCGGCCCGGCCCGGCAGGTGCTCGGCCGTCCGCGCGCCCCCTACACGGCGGGCCTGGTGGCCTCGCTCCCGCAGGACGGCCCCCGGCTCCGCCGACTGCCGGCGCTTCCCGGCACCCCGCCCGCGCCGGGCGCCGTCGGGCCGGGCTGCGCCTTCGCGCCGCGCTGCCCGCTGGCGACGGACCCGTGCCGCGACCACGAACCGGAAGCGCGGGCCGTGGACGGCCGCCTGGTCGCCTGCCATCACGCCGACGACATGACCGACCCCCTCCGGGAGTTCGTGTGAACCACCCCCTGCTGGACGTCCGCGAGCTCATCGTCCGCTACGGCCCGGTGACCGCCGTGGACCGGCTGTCGTTCACGCTGAACGCCGGTGAGACCCTCGCCCTCAACGGCCCCTCCGGCTGCGGCAAGTCCTCCACGGCCCTCGCGGTGCTCCAGCTGCGCAGGCCCGACGGCGGGACGGTCCGTTTCGAGGGGCGGGAACTGACGGCCCTGACGGAACGCGAACTGCGCCCCCTGCGCCCACGCATGCAGCCGGTCTTCCAGGACCCCTACGGCTCCCTCAGTCCTCGTCACCGCATCCGCGACGCGGTGGCCGAGCCGCTCAGGGTCCAGGGCACCTGGGACAGGTCCGACGGGCCCGCCCGCGTGGCCGAGCTGCTCGACCGGGTCGGTCTCGACCCGGCGTACGGGGACCGGCGCCCGCACGAACTCTCCGGAGGCCAGTGCCAACGGGCCGGAATCGCCCGCGCCCTGGCCTCCGCACCGCGCCTGCTCGTCCTCGACGAACCGGTTTCCGCGCTCGACGCCTCCGTGCGGGCCGGCGTTCTGAACCTGCTCTCCGATCTCCAGGACGACCTGGGCCTCGCCTACCTGTTCATCTGCCACGACCGGTCGGTCGTACGGCACTTCGCGGACCGGGTGGTCGAGATGCGGAACGGACGCGGCGTCCACACCTGACGGCGACTGTGAGAACCACTGGACCGGCAACGGCCGACGCGCACTCACGCTGACGTATTGCTGAACGACGCCCCCGGACGCCGTTCACCCGCATTCGGTTCCCGACGCGCGCGCCCGACCCGGCACTGAAAGCACCCGGAAATTCTCTGTCTGTGCACGAAAGGGCAAGGAGAATGCCCGTACGGCACTGAAAAAGGCCCGTTACGAGGACTCCCGGACGCCGGTTCTGTATTTTGCTCTCCGTCAGAACCGACCGTGCCGCTCCGTCACGTGCGCCCGCCTGGTCCCGGGCCGCAAGACGTCACCGTCACGAGACGGTCATGAACAGTCGCAAGACTTTCACACACGTCATTTCCTGTTCCGGCCCCGCACATGACGGCTGGTAACGTGCCCGCCGTTCGACCCCCACAGAACAAAGTTCTCGATCCTTGGATTCCACTTTATGACTGGTACGCCGGACGACACCACCTCCACGAACACTTTCGCCCCGGGCGGGCGCCGTCGGCACCGCAAGGCAAGAGTGGGCCGCATCGGCGCGCGACGGGCCATCGTGCTCGCGATGGCCGTGCCCGTGGCCTCCGCCACCCTGGCCGGCACCTCGGCCTTCGCCGCCGACGGCGGCACCGCGACGGCGCAGGGCGTCTCGGTCGACGGCCTCGACGCCGACGACGCGCAGTTGGTCAAGAACCTCAACGAGCGCGTCGCCGACGAGCGTCTGGGCTCCGACGTCAGCGGCGTGGTGCTCGACGCCGACTCGGACACCCCGCTCTGGGACCACAACGGGTCCACCACCCTCATGCCGGCCTCCAACGCCAAGCTCGCCACGGCCACCACCGCCCTGACGCTGCTCGGCGCGAACCACGAGTTCACCACGAAGGTCGTGTACGGCGACGGCACCCTCACCCTCGTCGGCGGCGGTGACCGCACCCTCACCGGCGACGACGTCGCCGAGATGGCCAGGACGGCCGTCGACGGACTCAAGGCCGCGGGGCTGACCAGCGTCAAGGTCCGCGTGGACGACAGCCTGTTCGCCGACCCGAGCCTCGCCAAGGGCTGGAACGAGGGCTACTACCCCACCGAGGTCACGCCGGTGCGTTCGCTCGTCGTGGACGGCGCCGCCGTCCACGACACGTCGATCGACGCCGGCAACGTCTTCGCCGAGAAGCTCGCCGCGCAGGGCATCACCGTCGACGGCGACGTGAGCCGCGCGACGGCGAAGCAGTCCGACGTACCGGTGGCGCAGCACAAGTCGGCGCCGCTGTCGGAGATCGTCAAGCAGATGCTCAAGACGAGTGACAACAACATCGCGGAGACCCTGCTGCGGATGTCCGCCGTGGAGCTGGGCAAGCCGGCCACCTTCGAGGGCGGCGCCGAACTCGTCCGCCAGGTGCTGAGCTCGTACGGAATCTCCCTCGACAACTTCGAGATGCACGACGGCAGCGGCCTGTCCCGCGCCGACCGCATCCCGGCCGCGACCCTCGCGCAGCTCCTCGACGCGATCACGGAGTCCCCCGCCCTGAGCTCGATCCTGGAGGGCCTGCCGGTCGCGGGCGAGGCCGGTGCCAGCCTCGGCCCGGAGTGGGGCCGCTTCGACGACGCCAACTCCCAGTGCGCCGTCGGCAAGGTGCACGCGAAGACCGGCACCCTCACCGGAGCCGTCGCCCTGAGCGGCGTCACGCGGACCGAGGACGGCGAGTGGAGGATCTTCTCCTTCATCGAGAACAACTCGTCGGCCGACCCGAGCGACATCAAGGACGCCATGGACGGCCTCGCCGCCACCGTGAACGGATGCTGGGCCTGACCGGCCACCGCGTCTGACCCGTCGCACATCAGGCCCCGTCTGCGCGTCGCCCACCGGCGGCGCGCAGACGCGTGTGAACCGCCCCCTCCCCCCCGGCCCACCCCTCCGGCGGCTTTCCACGCACGGGGGCTGTTCGAGGAGTTTCGGTGACCTCGCGGACGACGGGGCGCGGACGGCGACTGCAAGCCGTTGCACGCAAGCATGTTCGACATTACGGTTCGTGGCTTCACAGGGCGACCACCGAGGTTCGAGAGGTGCACGCGGCGCATGCGGCAGCCGACTGTCCAGACCATCCGGAATCCGGTCCTGCCGGGTTCGCACCCGGACCCGAGCGCACTGCGCGTGGGCGACGATTTCTACCTGGCCACCTCGACGTTCGAGTGGCACCCCGGCGTACGGCTGCACCACTCCCGTGATCTTGTGCACTGGCGACCGCTGGGAGGTGTCCTGGACACCACACGCCTCCTCGACCTCACCGGCTGTCCCGATTCCGGCGGGGTGTGGGCACCGAACCTCACCTACGCGGAGGGCCTGTTCCACCTGGTCTTCAGCAACGTCTCCACGTATGCGGGAGGTTTCACGGACAGCCCCAACCTCCTCACCACGGCCCCGTCGGTCCATGGCCCCTGGTCCGATCCCGTGCCGCTGCACGCGCGCGGATTCGACACGTCCCTCTTCCACGACGGTCCCGACAGCTGGCTGCTGAACCTGGTCCACGACTGGCGGCCCGGTCACGGCGGCTCGGCCGGTCTGGAGGCGACCCGGTACGACCGGTCCGCGCGCCGTCTGGTCGGGGACCCGGTGCCGATCACGCTGCCGCCGCAGGCCGGCTGGATCGAAGGCCCCAACCTCTACCGGCACGCCGGCTGGTACTACCTGCTGACCGCGGACGGCGGCACCGGCTACGACCATCAGGTCACCGTCGCCCGCTCGCGCGCCCTGGCCGGTCCCTACGAGCGCGATCCGCGCGGGCCACTGGTCACCGCCCGCCACCATCCGGACCTGCCTCTGCAGAAGGCCGGACACGGCAGCCTTGTCGCCACCGAGGACGGCCAGTGGTACCTGGCCTATCTCGTCGCCCGGCCCGAAGGCCGCCGCGGACCGTGCGTGCTGGGCCGCGAGACCGCGCTGGCACCCGTCACCTGGACTCCCGACGGATGGCCGCGGGTCCCGACCGGCCTGCCCGCGCTGGAAGTCCCCGGCCCGGTCGCCGTCGACGGTGGCGACGACTGCGGCGACGACGTGGTGGGCGTCGAGGACGACGAAGCCGACGGCTTCGACCAGCCGGTGCTCGGGCCGCAGTGGTCGACGCTGCGGCGTCCAGCGGCTCCTGACTGGCTGTCGCTCACCGACCGCCCGTCGCATCTGCGGCTGCGCGGCGGCCGCTCGCCGCGCAGCCTGACCGGCTCCAGCCTGGTCGGCCGCCGGGTGACGTCCGCGAACGGTGCCTTCGAGGTGAGCGTGGAGTACCGGCCGCGGTCCTTCCAGCATCTGGCCGGGATCACGGCGTACTACAACACGCGCAATTGGTACTTCCTGTACGTCACCGCGGACGACGAGGGCCGGGCGGTGCTGCGCGTGGCAGGCTGCGACCGCGGTGTGCTGAGCGTGGACGAGGCCGGCGGGGTACCTCTGGGCGAGGTCCGCCGGCTGCGTCTGGGCCTCGATCTGCGGGGGCCCGACCTGCGTTTCCGTTACTCCACCGACGACGGCTGGAACCCGGTCGGCCCGTTGCTCGACGCCACCGTCCTGTCCGACGAGCACGCGGAGGTGTTCGAGAGCGGGCAGATCAGATCCCTCGGTTTCACCGGCGCCTTCGTCGGCATGTGGGCCTGGGACCTCACCGGGGGCGGCCTGCCCGCGGACTTCGACGAGGCGGCCTGGCACGCGGCCGGCGGAGGCGCCTCACGGCGCCACGGTCACTGATCCCCACCCACGACCACGGCCTCGGCCGCGGTTCCCTCGCCCGAGAATCACGGATACGGCCGCCACCAGGGGCAGGGACCGGCCGACAGCGAAACGACAGCCGTGTTTTACGCCCGTCCGACCGCCGGCACGACAGCATCTCGGCACGGTCTGAACAGCATGTGTCCCGGGGCCGTACCTCTCGGCAGATCCTCACGCGTCCACCCCGGAAGGGAACCCCAGCATGACCAGCGCATCGTTTCACCCCGCAGGGCCGGCCCGTCGTACCGTCGTGGCGGCGGCCGGAGCGGCAGGGCTCGCCGTCGCGCTGACCGCGTGCGGAGGCTCGGACGACGGCTCGTCCGACGACACCGGCACCGCTCCCTCGGCTCCCGCCGGCGAGGAGGCGGGCGGCGGTTCGGCAGGCGGCGAGGACGCCGGAGCCGCGCTCGCGGCGACCGCCGACATCCCCGAGGGCGGCGGAAAGGTCTTCGCCGACCAGAAGGTGGTGGTCACCCAGCCCGCGGCGGGCGATTTCAAGGCGTTCTCCGCCACCTGCACCCACCAGGGATGCGCGGTGAAGAGCGTGGCCGACGGTGTCATCAACTGCCCCTGTCACAACAGCAACTTCTCCATCACCGACGGAAGCGTGCGCAGCGGTCCCGCCCGCAAGCCGCTGCCCGCCGTGCGGATCACGGTCAGCGGGGATTCGATCCGGCTGGCCGGATGACCGTGACTCAGCGCCGGGGCCGGAAGATCATGATGACGCCCGGTGAGCTGGACGCCTTCCTGACCACCCAGCGCACCTGCCGCCTCGCCACGGTCTCGGCAGACGGCGCCCCGCACGTGAGCACCCTCTGGTTCGCCTGGGACGGCTCCTCGATGTGGCTGTACTCGGTCGTGCGCAGCCGACGCTGGGCGGACCTGCGGCGCGACCCCCGGGTGGCGATCGTGGTCGACACCGGAGAGGAGTACGACGAGTTGCGGGGCGCGGAGCTGTCCGGCCGGGTGGAGTTCGTGGGCGAGGCGCCGCGCACCGGCGAGCTGTGCGCCGAACTCGACTTTCCCGAGACGCTGTTCGCGCGCAAGAATTTCGCCCTCGAGGAGATGCCGCACGACGGCCGGCACGCCTGGCTGCGGCTGACGCCCGAGAAGACCGTCTCCTGGGACTTCCGCAAACTGGCGTCGCGGTGAGCGGCTCGGCTCAGCCCGCCCGCTCCGCCTGAGCCACCTCCCCCGCCGTCGTCCGCAACGCGTCCACCGCCGCCCGGATCGACGGGCGGCGGTCGGCGTCCGCGCGCCAGACGACGTAGACGTGCCGGCGCACCCGCTGCTTCAGCGGCGCGGTGACGACCCCGTCGGGCACCGGATGGCGTCCGAGCAGCGGGGCGATGCACACGCCCAGTCCCGCGGCGACCAGCCCGAGCTGGGTGTGGGTCTCGGCGGCGCGGTGGCCGATGATCGGCTCGATGCCCTTCGAGCGCAGCGTGAACATCAGCCACTCGTGGCAGAACTCGCCCTCTCCCCACGTGATCCACTCGTCCTCCGCGAACTCCGCGAGGTCCACCTCGCCCCGGCCCGCGAGCCGGTGGCCGGCCGGCAGGGCCACGCCGGCGGGGTCGTCGAGGAGCGGCGCCTTGACCAGGCCGTCGGGCAGCGGCATCGGCTTGTTGTACCAGTCGAGTACGACGGCCAGGTCGAGGTCGCCGCGCACCACACCGTTGACGCCGCGCTCCGGCTCCAACTCGCAGGAGCGGATGCGCAGCGCGGGGTACTCGGCGCGCAGGGCGGCCAGCGCCGCGGGGAAGAGTCCGCGGGCGGCCGTCGGGAACGCCGACAGCCTCAGCTCACCCGCCACCTGACCGCGCTGTGCCTCCAGGTCGGCCTGGGCGAGTTCGACCTGGGAGAGAATGCGGGCCGCGTGCTCGGCGAGCAGCCGGCCCGCGTCCGTGAGCCGCACGCCCCGCCCGTTCTTGGCCAGCAGCCGCTGACCGGCCTCGCGCTCCAGCTTGGCCATCTGCTGGGAGACGGCCGAGGTGGTGATGTGCAGGCCGGCGGCGGCGCCGCTCACCGATCCGTGCCGGGCGAGGGCGTCGAGGGTGCGCAGGCGCTCCAAGTTCAACATATAAGCAATGCTACGAGATACTCCGTGTGAAATCTCGATTGTGCTACGAGGACGGCTTGCATCATCGTTGCCTGCATGAGCAGTAGCGGCACGTCCTCCTCCCTGTCCCTGCGCGCCCTCGACTGGCGGCTGCGCTTCGGGCTCCTCTCCCTCGTCTGGGGCTTCAGCTTCCTCTTCATGAAGGTGGGCACCGAGAGTTTCGCCCCGTTCCAGGTCACGCTGGGGCGGCTGGCGTTCGGTACGGCGGTGGTCGCCGTGGCGATGGCGGTGAAGCGGGAGCGACTGCCGCGCGGGGCGTGGACCTGGGTGCATCTGGCGGTCGCCGGGTTCCTGCTCAACGCGCTGCCGTTCTCCCTGTTCGCCTTCTCGGAGCTGACGATCCCGTCGTCGCTGGCGGGCATCTGCAACGCGACCTCGCCGCTGTGGGGCATGGCCCTGTCACTGGTCGCCCTCTCCGAGGACCGGCCGACACGGCGGCGGGTGGCGGGCCTCGGTATCGGCTTCCTCGGCGTCCTGACGGTGCTGGGTGTCTGGCAGGGCTTCCACGGCCTGGACGTCACCGGCACGGCGCTGGCCCTGCTGGCCTCGCTCAGCTATCCGATCGGCTGGATCTACGTCCGCCGCACGCTGGCCGGCTCCAGCCACTCCCACCTCTCCCTGACCGGCGGTCAGCTGCTGCTCGCCACCCTGCAACTGGCCGTCGTGACACCGCTCTTCACCTCGGTGCCGAGCAGCTTCCCGGTACTTCCACTGCTGGCGGTCGTGGCGCTGGGCGTCCTCGGCACCGGGCTCGCCTTCCTGATCCAGTACGACCTGGTCGCCGAGGTCGGCCCGACGACGGCCCAGATGGTCACCTACTTCACCCCGGTCATCGCCACGGCCGCGGGCGTCGCGCTGCTCGGCGAGTCGCTGTCCTGGTCGACGCCGGTCGGCGCGGCCATCGTCCTCGCGGGCGCGGCGCTGACCCAGTCACGGCCGAAGACGGCCACGGGCGGCACGTGCACCGCGGCCCGCGCCGATGCCACGGAAGGCACGGACGCCACCGCCCACACCGATACCACGAGCGCCATGGACGGCACCGCCCGCACCGGCGGCACGCAGGGCGCTGTCGCCACCAGCGCGACGGACGGCGCGGCGGAGCAGCCGACGCGCCGGTCGCGAGTGCGGCAGAAGTCGACGACGTAGAAGTCCCTTGTCCCTTGGGTGACCCGGCCGAAACCGTGCGCGGCCCGGCGGACGCCGGGCGTCAGACCTGGCTCCGATGCCTTCCCGACCGCGGTCCCGGCCCCACCGCGGTCGCGACCGCGTCCGCCAGCGGCCCGATGTCACCCTCCGTCAGCGAGGAGACGGTGATCCGGATACCGGGCGGGGCGCCCACCCGGAAGCGCGCGCCCGGTGCCACGGCCCAGCCCGTGTGCAGCAGCCGGGCGACGGCGCCGGTCTCGTCCGGCACCGGAATCCACACGTTCATACCGCTGCGTCCGTGCGCGGCGATCCCGCGTGCGGCGAGGGCACCGAGCAGCGCGTCCCGGCGCCGCCCGTACGCCGCCGCCACCGCGTGCGCGTCCACCGCGCCGTCCGCCCACAGCCGGGCCACCGCCCGCTGGGTGACGCGGCTGACCCAGCCCGGACCCAGCCGCTGCCGCCCGCGCACCCGGTCCAGCGTGATGGCGTCCCCGGTGAGTACGGCGAGGCGCAGGTCGGGACCGCAGGCCTTGGCCGCGGAGCGGACGAAGGCCCAGCTGTGCGTCGTACCGGCGAGCGGGTACAGGGGCAGGTCGACGATGCGGTGGCCGTGGTCGTCCTCGATCAGCAGCGTTTGAGGGTGGTCGCGCAGCACGGACCGCAGGGCACGCGCGCGTGCGGCGCTCACCGCGGCGCCGGTCGGGTTCTGCGCGCGGTCCGTGACGACCAGGGCGCGGGCACCGCCCTCCAGGACCCGGCGTACGTCTTCCGGCAGCGGCCCCTCGTCGTCGACGCCGACGGCGACCGTGCGCAGGCCGAGCGCGGGGACGAGATCGAGGAGGCTTCCCCAGCCCGGGTCCTCGACGGCGACGGCGTCGCCCGGCCGGAGGTGGGTCGCGAGCACCCGTTCCATGGCGTCCAGCGAACCCGACGTGACGGCCACGGGCCCCTCCGGGACCCCGTCGGCGTCCAGTTCGGCCCGCGCGAGGCGCACCAGTTCGGGCTCCACGGGCTCGTCCCCGTACAGCACCGGTTCCCGGTCGCCCTGCTCGGCCGCCGCCGCGAACACCGGTCCCAGCGCGGGCAGCAGCGCCGGGTCGGGATTGCCGGCGGACACGTCGCGCACACCCTTCGGCACCTCGACCCGGATGAATTCACGCCCGGTGGTGGCCGGCTTCGCCCGTACGCGGCTGCCCCGGCGCCCGGCCGTCTCGATGACCCCACGCTCGCGCAGGGTGCGATAGGCGGCGGCGACCGTGTTCGGGTTCACCCCGAGCAGCTGCGCCAACTCCCGCATGGGCGGCAGTGGTTGACCGGGTTCCAGCTCCCCCGTGCCCACCGCGCGCTCGACGCTCGCGGAAATCTCCGCAGCACCCCGCCCCGTGATTCGATACTCTCCTAGCACAAAACACATTATGCACTAGTGCAATGGAGAGTGCCATGCAGGGGCCCACGCAGACGCCGTCGCAGTCCGCCACCGCGTACCCGCCCACCGACCGCACCGTCCCCACCCGCTCCCCCGACCGCGCCTCGTACGACAAGGAGCTGGTGCACTCGATCCTCGACGAGGGTTACGTCTGCCATCTCGGCTTCGTCCGCGACGGCTCCCCGGTGGTGCTGCCGACGCTCTACGGCCGGGTCGGCGAGCGGCTCTACGTGCACGGCTCGACGGGCTCGCGCCCGCTGCGGATGACGGGCGCGGCCGACCCGGGGCTGCCGGTGTGCCTGACGGTGACGCACGTGGACGCGCTGGTGCTGGCCCGCTCGGCCTTCCACCACTCGATCAACTACCGGTCGGTGGTGGTGCACGGCACCGCGTACGACGTGACGGACCCAAAGGAGCGGCGGACGGCCCTGGACGCCCTGGTCGACCACGTCGTCCCCGGCCGCTCCCGCGACTCCCGGCCGGCCAACAAGAAGGAGCTGGCCGCCACCGCCGTGATCCGCCTCGATCTGAACGAGGTCTCCGCCAAGCTCCGCACCGGCGGCGTGAACGACGAGCCCGAGGACCTCGCCCTCCCCCACTGGGCCGGCCTCGTCCCGCTGCGCAAGGGCTACGACGCCCCGGTCGCCGACCCGGGCCTGGACTCCGGCACCGGGCTGCCCGGCTACCTGTCGGCCCTGTGACGCGGGGTCGGCCGGTCCGCGAGCCGGCGCCGGCCGTCCTGCCGGCGCCGGCCGATCGTCACGCCGGCGCCGGCCGCGTCCGCGCCCGTCGGGTCTCCGCCACCGCCAGCCCCGCGACCGAGCCGAGCATCAGCAGGGTCCCGTACAGCGTCGCGGCCGTGAGGTGTTCGCCGAGGAGCAGCACGGCGAGCGCCGCCGCGCTGACCGGTTCCAGCAGCATGACCACGGAGACGGTGGCGGACCGGACGACGGCCGCGCCGGCGAAGTAGAGCGCGTAGGCGAGGGCGGTCGGGACGGCGGCGACGTACGCCAGGAGCCACAGGAGGCGGACCGGTTCGGCGGTGTGCGGCACCAGCCCCTCGGCGAGGGCGAGCGGCAGCAGGCACAGGCTGGTGACGGCGAACGCTCCGACGGACGTACTGGCGGCGTCCGCCCCGCCGTCACGTCCCCACCAGCGGGTGAGCAGCGTCATCACCGAGTAGCCGGCGGCGGACAGCAGCGCGAGGAGCACGCCCGACAGGCGGACGGTCGTACTTCCGCCGCCGAGGACGAGCACCACGAGCCCGGCGAGCGCCCCGGCCACGGCGGCGGCCCCGCCCCGGCCCAGGTGCTCCCCGAGGGCGAGGCGCGCGCCGAGCGCGATCAGCACCGGGCCGGCGCCGAGCGTGACCACGGTGGCCACGGCGAGCCCGGTGGACTGCACCGCCGCGAAGTAGGCGGTCTGGAACACCGCGAGGCCGAGGCCGGTGACAACGACCCGCAGCACCTTGCGGGCGAACGGCTCGCGTACGGCGGTGCGCCCGCGCGGGCGCAGCGGGCGGACGGCGAGCAGCAGCACGAGCCCGGCCGCGCACCGCCAGAAGGACAGGGCGACGGGCCCCATGTCACTGGCCCGGTAGACCAGCGAGGCGGCGGCACCGGCGGTGCCCCAGGCGAAACCGGCGACGATCAGGTACAGGAGGCCACGCCCGACGGGCAGGCCGGAGACGGCATTCGACACGGCTTTCGACACGAGTTCTCTCCGCAGACGCGCACAGGGCGCGGGAGTTCGAAGCGGCCCCGGAACGACCGGGGGCGCGGGGACTGCGTCTGCGGGCAGCATCGTCCGGCCCGGCGACAGCGCGCCGGGCTGATCGGAGGGGCCCGCCTCAGGCGGCCGGAGGCGGGAGGACGAGTGCGTCGGAATGCATGATCGGCACCTTAGGTCGCCGTTCCCCGGCCGGACAACTCCCTTTCCGGACCGCCGCTCGCCACCGGATCCGTGGAGCCCTTGGCGGGTGTCGACGACTGGGCGATGAAGGCGCCCACCAGGACGACGACGCCGCCGATGATCTGCGGGGCGGAGAGGTGTTCGCCGAGCAGCACCCAGGCCAGGACGGTCGCGACGACCGCTTCGAGGCATGCCACGACGCCCGCGACCTGCGGCGAGAGGCGGCGCACGGCGACGATGCCGGTGACGTAGGCGAGGACGGTGGCGAGGAACACGATCCAGGCCAGCAGCAGCGCGGCGGCGACGGGTGTGCCGTCCATGGGGACCTCGTGGGTGAGGACGGACCAGTCCATGGACCAGGGTCGGGCCACGACGGTGAGCACGGCGGCCCCGACGAGCAGACCGTAGGCGATGACGCCGAGCGGGTCGGGCGCCTCGTCGCCGGCGTCGCTGCCCTGGTCGGACAGGACGAAGTAGCCGACCTGGCAGCAGGCCGCGCCGAGCGCGAGCAGCAGTCCGACCGCGTCGAAGCGCAGCCCCGACCAGACCTCCACGACGCAGGCGAGCCCGCCGACCGCGAGGACCACGCCGAGCGCCGCGGCCCGCGTCACGGGCCGTCGTTGCACGAACCGCACCCAGCCGAGGACCAGGGCGGGTGCCAGGTACTCGACGAGCAGCGCGACGCCCACGGGGATACGGGAGATGGCGGCGAAGTAGCAGGCCTGCACACCGGCCACGGCGAGCAGTCCGAACCCGGCGAGCAGACCGGGCCGGCGGCGCAGCAGCGCGCGGTGGCGCACGGCGAGCGGCAACATCACCAGGGCCGCGCCGGCCACGCGCAGCCAGACCACGTGGAGCGGGTCGAGTCCCGCCTCGATCAGCGGTTTGGCCGCGACCCCGGATCCTCCGAAGGCGACCGCGGACGCGAGCGCCAGGCCGAGCCCCGCGCCCTTTCCGTGGCTGCCGCGAGCACTGTCAGACGTATGCACCGGCACATGATGACAGGGGACGACATGACCGTCACCCCCAATGACACCTGTCTCACCGATTGGACGCGTCCACGACACGAACGCGCGGACGCCCCGGTCGGGATCAGGGCGTCGGCTCGAAGTGGTTCTCCACGCGGGCGAGCACCGTGCGCGGTTCGACGGCGGCGCGGCCGAGCACCTCGACGGCCCGCGCCTGCGGGTCCGCGACGAGGGCGGCGAGCAGGTCGATACCGCAGGCCCGGGCCGCCCCTCGCCGCTGCGCGCGTGCGCGGGCGTCCTCCATGGCCGCGGCGGCCAGCGGCGAGAAACCGGCGACGCCGGTCACCACGGGTACGGCGCCGGAGTCCTCGACCGTGCTCTGCCAGCGCAGGCCGTAGCCGATGCTGCGCTGCACGAGGTAACCGAGGAGCCGGGCGATCCGCGGTCCCTCGCCGAGGACGGTGCGCACCTCGGGGTCGTATTCCAGGAGGGAGTGCAGCAGATGGGCCGTGTCGACCTGCCGGTCCCCGTCCCGCACCGCTCGGCGGCGGGCACCGGAGACCACCGATGCCAGTTCCGCGTTGAACCGGGCATCGACGTCGGTGCCGTCCGGGCGCCTGGGGCCTTGCTCGCCGGGCGACTGCCGGGGGATACGGGGTTGCACATCCCCTAGCTCATCAGTCCCTCGCGACCGGGGCATCCCCGAAGGGAAGCATTTCGGCGTCCCACGTGGAGTGGACCCAGTCGGTCGAAATATCCTCCTTGCGGATGAGATCAAGCCGTTTCGCCGAATAGGGCGGCGCCGGGCGGGGACGGGTGTGGACGCCTTGGAGGGGCCTCCCGTGGGAGAGGCCGCACGGCCACCGCGAGGGCTGGGTGACCGGGGCTGTGGACTAGGTTGTGGGGATGACTACCGGGACGGCATCGCGCCACACACGGATTGGCGACCCGGTGCTCTTCTGAGCGCCGTACGGGCCGGTGGGGGTCCGCCGCTCGATCGAGGATCTCGCGCCGCCGCGCGGGCTCCGCCTCCGTCGTGTTGATCACAGGCTCGACACATCAACCACGACAGGAGACTTCATGCCCACCAAGACGTTGCGGATTCCCACCGCGGACGGCCACGCCGATGCGTTCGCCGCCTTCCCCGACCGCGGCGAGCGGCACCCGGGGGTGCTGATGTACGCGGACGGCTTCGGCATCCGGCCCGTGCTGCGGGAGATGGCCCGCGAACTGGCCGGGCACGGCTACTACGTGCTCGTCCCCAACCTCTTCTACCGGCACGGCCCGGCACCGGTGGTCGAGCTTCCCGAACACATCGGAGAAGAGGCCCGGCCCGCGATCTTCGCCCAGCTGATGCCCTTGATCGAGGCGCACACCACCGTACGCGTTCTGAGCGACGCCGAGGCCTACCTCGGGTTCCTCACCGCCCAGCCCGAGGTCGGCGCCGGTCCGGTCGCGGTGACCGGCTACTGCATAGGCGGCCTCCTGGCGATGCGCACCGCCGCGGCCCACCCCGGCCAGGTGGCAGCCGTCGCCGCGTTCCACGGTCCGGTGGGCGCCGACGGGCCCGGCCTCTTCTCCGAGCTCAGCGCCCAGGTCCACCTCGGCCACGCCGAAGGCGACATGACACCCGAGGCCCTCGGCGAACTCAACCAGGCCCTTGACGCCGCAGGTGCCGACTACACCTCCGAGATCTACCCCGGCACGATCCACGGCTTCACCATGTCCGACACGGACGCTTTCAGCGCCTCCGGGCTGCAACACCACTGGGACCGCCTGCGCCCTCTCCTGGAGCGCACGCTGGGCAACAGCTGAGGGTCCGGCTCGGAACCGAACCCGACGTACAGGGCTCCACGCCTGCCGGCCGATGCCCCCTTGGGCCGCGCCGGCAGGCGTGGAGCGGCCGGTGACCCACACCGCGGCCGGCGGGGTGGGGCGGTCGTGCCGCACTCCCCGAGGGCCTCACCACGGCGGTACGGGTCAGTCCTCGTCGGCGAGGATCAGGTACAGCTTCTTGCGGGCGTCACCGATAACTGCGAGTGCCTTCTCCCGCTGCTCCTTGCTGCCGGTCTTCCAGACCTGGCCGAAGGCCTCCATCAGCCCGAAGCCGGCCTGCCGGATGTCATGCAGGGCCTCCCAGTCGACGCCCCGCGAGGCCTCTTCCCAGGGCGCCTGCGGCCCTTCCTCGGCGACGGTGCGGCCCTCCTCGGTGAGCGCGAAGAGCTTCTTCCCGCCCTCGCTCTCACTGACGATCAGCCCCTCGTCCTCCAGCAACTGGAGGGTGGGGTACACCGAACCGGGGCTGGGCTTCCACGCCCCGCCGCTGCGCTCGGCGATCTCCTGGATCATCTCGTAGCCGTGCATCGGCCGGTCCTTCAGGAGGGCCAGGATCGACGCCCGTACGTCACCGCGCCGCGCCCTTCCCCTCGGACCGCCGCGCCCTCGGCCACCCCAAGGGCCTCCGTGGCCGAAGCCCGGCCCGAAAGGACCGCCACCGGGGCCGCCGCCGGGACCACCCGGCCCGAAGGGACCGAAGGCCGCGCGCCGGCCATCGAAACCCTCGAAGCCGCCGTGCCCACCATGCCCACGCTCGTATCCGTGGCTGTGCATCGCCATCACTCCATTCAGTCGTTGATCTGTCGCGATAACTCAACGATATATCGGAACGTAGGAGCTGGCAAGGCTCGCCGGCTTCGTGTGAGCTTCCCCCGCGAGTTCCGCGTCCTGAGTGAGCGCGGGAGCTGAGCGGGGGCCAGGCAGTTGGGCACAGGTCGCCTTGGGACGGCGGGCGTCAGCGTGCGGGGAGCCGATCGCCAAGCTCTCGCGCTGTGCCCGGTTCGACGCGGAGCCGAGAGCGGGAAGCACCGGATGGACCGCCCCGCCCCCTCCCCATACGGGACCCGGTCCAGAACTCGCGAATTGGCCTTGGCCCGCGGCCGCGCGGAGCGTCTAGCGTCGGGGCATGCGCATCCGAATCGTCGACGCCTTCACCGACCGGCCCTTCGCCGGCAACCCCGCCGGGGTCCTGCTCCTCGACGCCTTCCCGGACGACGACCGGCTCCAGCAGGTCGCCCTGGAGGTCAACCACGCCGAGACCGCGTTCGCCCACCGTCTGTCCGAGGACGGTGAGGCCGACTGGGCGCTGCGCTGGTTCACGCCGGCCACCGAGGTCGCGATGTGCGGCCACGCCACGCTCGCCACGGCCCACGTCCTGCACACCACGGGCGCCCACGAGGGCCCCGTGCGGTTCGCCACGCGCAGTGGCGTCCTGGTAGCGACGCCCCGCGAGGACGGGTCGATCACCCTGGACTTCCCGACCGCGACACTCACTCCGGTCGAGGTACCGGCGGGCGTCGCCGAGGCCCTGGGCGCCGAGCCCCACGCCGTCCTCGACACCGGGCCGGACATCGGGGACCTGCTGGTCGAGGTCGCCGACGAGAAGACGGTCCATGGCCTGACGCCGGACCACAGGGCGCTGGCCGCCTACTCCGAGCGCGGCATCATCGCCACCGCCCGTGCGGCGGACCCGGCACGCGGCTACGACTACGTCTCCCGCTGCTTCTTCCCGAACGTCGGCATCGACGAGGATCCGGTCACCGGCAGCGCCCACACGGCCCTCGCGCCCTTCTGGTCCGAGCGCCTCGGCCGCGCCGACCTCACCGGTCTCCAGGCCTCGCCCCGCTCCGGCCGGGTCCGTACCGAGCTGCGCGGCGAGCGCACGCTGCTGAGCGGGCGTGCGGTGACGGTGATCGAGGGTGAGCTGCTGGCTTGAGAGCGGGCCCGGGCCTGTCCGGTGGCGGGTGAGGTGGGACGTGGTGGGGACGTCTCCCTCCACCTCCCCGCCGCGTTCACGCCGTCGGGAGCCAGTCCACCTTCCCGGCGAGCAGCGCGTAGCCCACGAAGGCCCCGATGTCGAGCAGCGAGTGCGCCACCACCAGCGGGCCCACGCGCCCCCACCGGCGGTACAGGTACACGAACACGACGCCCATCACCATGTTGCCGATGAAGCCGCCGATGCCCTGGTAGAGGTGGTAGGACCCGCGCAGCACCGAACTGGCCGCCAGGGACGCGCCCGGACTCCAGCCGAGCTGGTCCAGCCGGCGCAGCAGGTAGCCGACGACGATGACCTCCTCCAGGACGGAGTTCTGCACCGCCGAGAGGATCAGTACGGGGTATTTCCACCACACCTCGGGCAGGGCCTCGGGCACCACGGTGAGGTTGAAGCCGAGGCCCCGGGCGGCCAGGTAGAAGGCGATACCGGTGCTGCCGATGACGGCGGCGACGGCGGCACCGCGGCCCAGGTCCGGCCACGGACGGCCGCGGTCGAAGCCGAGCGTGCGCAGGCTCCGCCCCTCGCGCAGCAGGAAGTGCGCGACGAGGGCGACCGGCACGAGCGCCGTGGTGATCCCGAAGAGCTGCCAGGCCAGGTCGAGCCAGGGGCGGCCGGGCGCCGCGGAGGCGTTGAGAGTGGCCGCCTGGTCCTTCAGCCCACCGGGGCGGGTGACCGAGCCGATGAAACTGATGAGGGCCGACACCCCGCTGGCGCCGAGTGACAGCGCCAGGACGAGCAGCGTCTCGTCGCGCAGACTCCGTCGCGAGAGCCGCTCCCCGGCAACCGGTTCCTCACGAACCGCCTTCGCCCCACGGCCCGCGCTCTCCCCACGACCGGGCCGCTCCCCCCGACCGGGCTTCTCCCCGCCAGCGGGCTTCTCCCCGCCACCGGGCTTCTCCTCACGAACTGGCTTCTGAGGGAACGAATCGTCCAACGGGCCCGCCTCCGCCATGCACACCTGCCTCCAGCTGGGACGTCACAGCTTGCCCGATCAGTATGAGGCGGCGCGCGGCGGGGGCGGACCCGGCGGGCCTGGGTGTGGAACGGCGCGGTCGTGGCGTGGAGCAGCGCGCCCCTGGCGTGGATCAGCCCAGCCGCGCCGGCTCCGGCAGGCCCACCGGCCACTGGTGTACGGGATGGCCGTCGCGCATGAGCTCGACGTAGCGGCGGGTCGTGGCGGCCAGCGCGGCCTCCCGGGACAGGCCCGACTCCAGCGCCCGGTGGAAGGTGGCCGCCTGCCAGGACGCGCCGTTGACCCGGCGCCGGCACCGCTCCTCGATCACGCCGAGGTACAGGTCCCGGTCGGCGGGCTCGACCCCCCACGCGTCCAGCCCGGCCTCGGCGAGCGGCAGCAGTTCGTCGCGTACGAGGACGGCGGCGTCGACCTCGGTCGTGCCGCCCAGCCGGCCGCGCCGGGGCCATTCGAAGCGGGCGTCGATGCCGTGGCGGCACGCGGCCTCGAAGTTGGCGGCGGCGGCCTCGAACGGCAGCCGGGTCCACACCGGCCGGGGCTCCTCGGCCAGCGCGCGCACGACTCCGTAGTAGAAGGCCGCGTTGGCGATGACGTCGGTGACGGTGGGGCCGGCGGGCAGGACGCGGTTCTCCACGCGCAGGTGCGGGACGCCGTCGGCGATGTCGTAGACGGGACGGTTCCAGCGGTAGACGGTGCCGTTGTGCAGGACGAGTTCGGAGAGGGAGGGCACGCCGCCGGCGTCCAGGACCGCCAGCGGGTCCTCGTCGTCACAGATCGGCAGCAGCGCCGGGAAGTAGCGCCGGTTCTCCTCGAACAGGTCGTACGCCGAGGTCACCCACCGCTCGCCGAACCAGGTGCGCGGTCGGACGCCCTGGGCCTGGAGCTCGGGGGGACGGGTGTCGGTGGACTGCTGGAACAGCGGGGGGCGTGACTCGCGCCAGAGCTCGCGGCCGAACAGGAAGGGCGCGTTGGCGCCGACGGCGATCTGCGCGGCGGTGACCGCCTGGGCCGCGTTCCACACGTCGGCGAAACGGTCCGGGGTGACCTGGAGGTGCAACTGCACCGAGGTACAGGCGGCCTCGGGGGCGATGGACTTGGATGTGCAGGTCAGTCGCTCGACGCCCTCGATGTCGAGGGTGAAGTCCTCGCCGCGGGCGGCCACGATCTGCTCGTTGAGCAGTGCGTAGCGGTCGACGGCGGAGAGGTTGGAGGAGACCAGGTCGTCCCGGTCCAGCGTCGGCAGGATGCCGATCATCGCGATGCTCGCGTCCACCTCGCCGGCCTTGCGGTCCGCATAGGCCAGCGACGTACGGATCTCCTCCGCGAGACGGTCGAAAACCCGGCCGCCCAGCCGATGTGGGGCGATGTTGACTTCCAGGTTGAACATGGCGAGTTCTGTTTGGAAGTCACGGCTCGCGATGCGTTCGAGGACTTGCGCATTCAACATTTTCGGCATCCCGTCGGCACCGACGAGATTCAATTCGATCTCCAGCCCCATGAGGTTCTTCGGACGGTCGAACCGCTTCTCCGCCAGAAGTCGCTCCAGGCCCGTCAGACACCGCTGGAGCTTCTCGCGGTAGCGCTGGCGATCGGACAGGTCGAACTGACCTGCCACGACCTTCTCCCCCATGGAAGAGTCCCTTCTCGGAGCGTTGAGTCGAAGAACCGGCCGCCGGTGGCCGGTGGCCGGTCAGGTGGGATGATGCCCAGCCGATGCGATCGATAACGCCTCGCGCCGACCCGGCACCCACTACGCTGTGCCGATGTGACCGCTGGCACATTCACCGGGCATGACACGTCCTGCGGTTTCCCTGCCCGGTAACTCGTGAAAAACGCCGACGACAATTGGCCGACCGCTCGGTGAGCATTCCCCGAGGTCATCGCCGTACACCCGCTCGGAAATCCGGATGATTCCCGCATATCGACGGCCGAATGCAACCTTGTACTGGTTACCGGAATCGGCTAGTCGAAACACAGTCTGAACACATGTCGTATAAACTCCGGGGACAAGGCAGATGACCGGCGCCCACGGTCGATGGATCCTGCCGTCGAGCTGACGCGCGGCAGGCCTCACCCCTTCTCGGTTCTCGGACCCCGGCCCCTGCCTCCCCAGCCCTGTGAGCTGACAGCGTCGTCCGCCCCGCTCCGCCCTCGCGCCACGTGCCTTCGAATGAGAGGCGACCCATCATGCCCCTGCGTGTCCCCCCTGCCCCCGCGCCCGCCCTGCGCTCCGTCCTCACCGCCCTCTCCTCTCCCACCGCGGTCCGCGAGGCCCGGACACCCTCCCTGCTCGGCGCCCAGGGACCCGCGACACCCGAACTGCCCCTGCCCGTGTACGTTCTGGACCGGATCACGGCAGAGGGCGTGACGGCGACGCGGCTGACCGGATGGCGGTTCCTCATCCGCTGCGGCGACCGGGCGGTGGCGGCGGCGGAGACCATGCTGACCCCCGACGGATGGGCGTTCTCGCACTTCTTCGAGGGCCCCTACGTCGCCTCGACCGAGCGCGCGCTGCGTCAGGCCGAGTCGATCCCCCAGGCCTACCAGCCGCGCCTGCTGTCGGTCCCCGGGCTGTACATGCTCACCCTGTGGCTGCACGGCGACTGCGCGGCGGACGCCGCCGCCGGGCATCCCGCGGCCACCGACCTGCTGGTGCCGCTGGCGCCGGCCCCTCCCGGCATCGCGGCCCACCGTCCGCACCGGGTCGCCGAGCTGCTGCCGGTCCTCACACACAGGGTGACGCCGACCCGGCTGCTGCGCTCCCCCGCCTGACCCGCACCGCTCACCCACCCGCGCGGACTAGCCCCTTCCGGCCATGTCGAACCACCCGAAATGACAGTGCGGTTGAGGTGAACCGTCCGCGCGGGTGAGGCGTCATCAACCTGTGAGAAGCGGTGCTGCGAAATACCTGCGGATCGAGGCCCGTGGGGCAACACTGGGTTCGGACCTACTTTCACAACGGGGGGCGGCCATGAACGACGCTTCACGCCGCGAGACAGCCAAGACAGCGAACGCACCCGTCACAACAGACCGAGAGACCCCACTCATGTGTCAGCACCAGCCACCGTGCCCCTCAGTCGACTCCGCCGACCGGGAGTCCGCCCGTCTCGTGGCGCACCACCCGGAGCAGGGCTGGAGCCTGCTGTGCAACGGCGTTGTCCTCTTCGAGGACACCGGTGAGCTTCTGCCGGACGGTCGGGCCATCGCCCCGCACCGCCCTGTCGGCGCGGGCCTGATGACCGCCGCCTGAGCACAGGCCGGGCGGTCTGACGCCGCTCGGCCCGGTGAACCACGGGGCCGGCCCGCAGGTACCTCTGCGAACCGGCCCCGACGCGTGCCCGACGCCGGTCACTCCCCGTGATCCCCCGTGCTGTCGCGGTCATGGTGCGGCTCACCGGCCCCGAACGCCTTCCCCCGAGCACTCGGTTTCCGGAAGACTCCGGGACGTTCCACGGTGCGCGTCGACGGAGGTGGGGGAAGTGGCAGCTGACGAGGCCGCGGTCGAAGCGGCGCCCGGCAGCCCGGGCAGGGTCACGATCACGGACATCGCCCGTCGCGCGGGCGTCTCGGTGCCGACCGTGTCCCGGGTCGTCAACGGCCGGTCCGACGTGTCGCCGGGGACCCGGGCCCGGGTGGAGGAGCTGCTCCGCCGGCACGGCTACCGCAAACGCGCCGCCGCCCGCGGCCGCCGGGCCGCCCTGATCGACCTGGTCTTCAACGACCTCGACAGCCCCTGGGCGGTCGAGATCATCCGAGGAGTGGAGGAGGTGGCCCACGCGGCCGGGGTCGGCACGGTGGTGTCCGCGATCCACGGACGCTCGGGCGACGCACGCGAGTGGATGCGGAACCTGCGCGCCCGCGCCTGTGACGGCGTCGTACTCGTCACCTCCGCGCTGGAGCCGGTCCTCCACGAGGAGCTCCGTATCCTCGGCGTCCCCTTGGTGGTCGTCGACCCGGCGGGCTCCCCGGCCCTGGACGCGCCCACGGTCGGCGCCGCCAACTGGTCGGGCGGCATGGCGGCCACCGAGCATCTGCTGTCCCTCGGGCACCGCAGGATCGGACTGATCGCGGGCCCGCCCCTGCTCCTGTGCTCACGAGCCCGCCTCGACGGCTACCGAGCCGCTCTGGAAGGCGCCGGCGTCCCCGTGGACGAGTCCCTGATCGTGCCCGGCGACTTCCACCCCGAGTCCGGCTTCGCGGGCTGCGACACGCTGCTGGACCTCCCCGAGCCACCGACCGCCGTGTTCGCCGCCAGTGACCAGATGGCGCTCGGCGCGATCGAGGCGCTGCGCCGGCGTGGGCTGAGGGTGCCGCAGGACATGAGCGTCGTCGGCTTCGACGACCTTCCGGAGGTCCGCTGGTCGGCGCCGCCCCTGACGACGGTGCGGCAGCCGCTCGCGGACATGGGCAGACTGGCCGCTCGTACGGTGCTCCGGCTGACCGGCGACCCGCGGCCGGACTCGCCGCGGGTGGAGCTCGGCACGGAACTCGTACTCCGCGCGAGCACGGCGCCGGCTGCTGTGGCGATCCGTACGCGGCCGTAGCGCGCGGTGCGGGAGCCGCCGGCACCAGGACGTCCCCGGTGCCGGAGCCGCCGGCACCGGGACGTCGGTGCCGGCGGCTCCCGCTCGGCCGTGGAGCGCCGTCCGTGCCGGCGCTCCCGTTCAGCTCCTCTGCGCACGCCCCTTGAGGGCGATGTTCAGTTCGAGGACGTTCACCCGCGGCTCGCCGATGAAGCCCAGGGTGCGGCCCTCCGTGTGCCGGTCGACGAGCGCCCCTACCTCCGCGACCGGCAGGCCGTTCTCCCGGGCGACCCGGGGAACCTGCAGTTCGGCGTAGCGCGGGGAGATGTGCGGGTCCAGCCCCGAGCCGGAGGAGGTCACCGCGTCGGCGGGGATGTCGGACCGCTCGACCGTGTGGCCGGGCACCGAGTTGTCCTTGATGACGGCGGCCTGCGCCGCCCGTACCCGCTCGACCAGCTCCGGGTTGTCGGCGGCCAGGTTGGTGGCGCCGGACAGGATCAACTGGTACTGGGTGTTGAGGGTGTTCTCCCCCAGGCCGTTGGCAGGGCGGCCCTGGAACCACTTCAGGTCCGGTTCCGGAGTCTCCTGCCCCGGCTTCAGCGGCAGGTTGTACGACTGTCCGATCAGCGAGGAACCCACGACGCGGCCCTCCGCCGAGACCTGTGAGCCGTTCGCCTTGCCGTTGAACACGGCCTGGGCGACGCCCGTGACCACCAGGGGGTAGATGACGCCGGTCACCAGGGTCAGCACGAGCAGGGCGCGCAGGCCTGCCCCGAGCAGCCGGACGGTGTTCGATACCGAGTTGTTCATGGCGGTCAACCGATTCCGGGGATGAGGGACAGAAGCATGTCGATGATCTTGATGCCGATGAAGGGGGCGATCAGTCCGCCGAGGCCGTAGACCGCGAGGTTGCGCCGGAGCATCCGGTCCGCGCTCATCGGCCTGTACCGCACGCCGCGCAGGGCGAGCGGCACCAGTACGACGATGATCAGCGCGTTGAAGACGACCGCCGACAGGATCGCGGAGTCCGGCGAGGACAGGCGCATGATGTTGAGCTTGTCCAGGCCGGGGTAGACCGCCGCGAACAGCGCCGGGATGATCGCGAAGTACTTGGCGACGTCGTTGGCGATGGAGAACGTGGTGAGCGCGCCCCGGGTGATGAGGAGCTGCTTGCCGATCTCGACGATCTCGATGAGCTTGGTCGGGTTGGAGTCGAGGTCGACCATGTTGCCGGCCTCCTTGGCGGCCGACGTGCCGGTGTTCATCGCCACCCCGACGTCGGCCTGCGCGAGCGCGGGCGCGTCGTTGGTGCCGTCGCCGGTCATCGCGACCAGCTTGCCGCCGGCCTGCTCCCGCTTGATCAGGGCCATCTTGTCCTCGGGCGTGGCCTCCGCGAGGAAGTCGTCGACGCCCGCCTCGTCGGCGATCGCCTTGGCCGTCAGCGGGTTGTCGCCCGTGATCATGACGGTCCTGATGCCCATGCGCCGCAGCTCCTCGAACCGCTCCCGCATGCCCTGCTTGACGACGTCCTTCAGATGGATCACGCCGAGCACGCGGGCTCCGTCGCCGTCCTCCACGGCGACCAGCAGCGGCGTTCCGCCCGCCGCGGAGATGGCGTCGGCCAGCCGTTCCGTCTCCTCGGCGACCTGGCCGCCGCGCTCGCGCACCCAGGCCATCACCGACCCGGCCGCGCCCTTGCGGATCCTCCGGCCGCCGACGTCGACGCCGGACATGCGGGTCTGTGCGGTGAACGTGATCCACTCGGCGCCGGTCAGCTCGCCCTGGTGCCGCTCGCGCAGCCCGTACCTCTCCTTGGCGAGGACGACGACCGAGCGGCCCTCGGGCGTCTCGTCGGCCAGGGACGAGAGCTGGGCCGCGTCCGCCACCTGGGCCTCCGTCGTACCGCGCACCGGCACGAACTCGGCCGCCTGCCGGTTGCCCAGCGTGATCGTGCCGGTCTTGTCCAGCAGCAGCGTGGAGACGTCACCGGCGGCCTCGACGGCACGCCCCGACATGGCCAGCACGTTGCGCTGGACCAGGCGGTCCATGCCGGCGATGCCGATCGCGGAGAGCAGGGCGCCGATCGTGGTCGGGATCAGGCAGACCAGCAGCGCCACCAGCACGACCAGCGTCAGCCGGGTGCCCGCGTAGTCGGCGAAGGGCGTCAGCGTGGCGCAGGCCAGCAGGAAGACGATGGTCAGCGACGCCAGCAGGATGTTCAGGGCGATCTCGTTCGGTGTCTTCTGCCGTGCCGCGCCCTCGACCAGGTTGATCATCCGGTCGATGAAGGTCTCGCCCGGCTTCGCGGTGATCCGGACGACGACGCGGTCGGAGAGGACCTTCGTCCCGCCGGTGACGGCGCTGCGGTCACCGCCCGACTCGCGGATGACGGGCGCCGACTCGCCGGTGATGGCCGACTCGTCGACCGAGGCGACGCCCTCGACGACGTCGCCGTCACCGGGGACGACGTCCCCGGCCTCGCAGACCACCAGGTCGCCGACGCCCAGCTCGGTGCCGGGGACCGTGCTCCCGTCGACCCGGCGGGCGACCGTGTCGGTCTTGGCCTTGCGGAGCGTGTCGGCCTGCGCCTTGCCCCGGCCCTCGGCGACCGCCTCCGCCAGGTTGGCGAAGAACACGGTCAGCCAGAGCCAGACGCTGATGGTCCAGCCGAACCAGTCCCCCGGGTCCGTGAAGGAGAAGGCGGTGGTCAGCACCGAGCCGATCCACACCACGAACATCACGGGCGACTTGACCATCACCCGCGGGTCGAGCTTGCGGAACGCCTCGGGCACCGACCGGGCCAGCTGCGCCGGTGCGAAGAGACCTTGGCCGCCACGCCCCCGGGGTGACGGCCGACCGGTGGGTACGTCGCCGTGCGGCGCCCGGTTCCCGGTGGCTGCGGAAGGGGGTGTGGGAGTGGCCGCGGAAGGGGCTGTGGACATGGAGTCCTCGTGCTTCGGTATACGAGTGGTCATCACGCCAGCCCTTCCGCCAGCGGGCCCAGGGCCAGCGCCGGGAAGTAGGTGAGACCGACGATGATCAGGATGGCGCCGACCAGCAGGCCGGTGAAGAGCGGCTTCTCGGTGCGCAGGGTGCCCGCGGTGGCCGGCACCGGCTGCTGCCCGGCCAGCGACCCGGCCAGGGCCAGGACGAACACCATCGGCAGGAAACGGCCGAGCAGCATCGCGAGCCCGGTCGTGGTGTTGAACCAGTCGGTGTTCGCGTTCAGGCCGGCGAAGGCCGAGCCGTTGTTGTTCGCGGCGGAGGTGAAGGCGTACAGCACCTCGGAGAAGCCGTGGGCGCCGGGGTTGAGCATCGAGTTCGGCGGAGTCGGCAGGGCCATCGACAGCGAGGTGAACACCAGCACCAGCGCCGGGGTGATGAGGATGTAGACGGCGGCGAGCTTGATCTCGCGGGGGCCGATCTTCTTGCCGAGGTACTCGGGCGTACGCCCGACCATGAGCCCCGCGATGAAGACCGCGATGATCGCCATGATCAGCATGCCGTAGAGCCCGGAACCGACACCGCCGGGCGCGATCTCGCCCAGCATCATGCCCAGCATCGTGATGCCGCCGCCGAACCCGGTGTACGACGAGTGGAAGGAGTCGACGGCACCGGTGGAGGTGAGCGTCGTGGTCACCGCGAAGATCGACGAGCCGCCGACCCCGAAGCGCAGTTCCTTGCCCTCGAGCGCACCGCCGGCCGCCTGCAGGGCGGAACCCTGGTGGGCGAACTCGGTCCACATCATCAGGGCGACGAAGCCGACCCAGAAGGTGGCCATGGTCGCGAGGATCGCGTAGCCCTGGCGCACCGAGCCGACCATGACGCCGAAGGTCCGGGTCAGGGAGACCGGGATGAGCAGGATCAGGAAGATCTCGAAGAGGTTGGTGAACGGCGTCGGGTTCTCGAAGGGGTGGGCGCTGTTGGCGTTGAAGTAGCCGCCGCCGTTGGTGCCCAGCTCCTTGATGACCTCCTGCGAGGCGACGGCGCCGCCGTTCCACTGCTGCGAGCCGCCCGTGAACTGGCCGACCTCGTGGATACCGGAGAAGTTCTGGATGACTCCGCAGGCGACCAGCACGAGCGCGCCGAGGACGGCCAGCGGCACCAGCACGCGGGTGACCCCGCGTACCAGGTCCGACCAGAAGTTGCCCAGCTCTCCGGTGCGAGCGCGGGCGAAGCCCCGGACGAGGGCGATGGCCACGGCCATGCCGACGGCCGCGGAAACGAAGTTCTGCACGGCCAGACCGGCGGTCTGCACGACGTGCCCCATCGTCTGCTCGCCGTAGTACGACTGCCAGTTCGTGTTGGCCACGAAGGACGCCGCGGTGTTGAAGGCCTGCGCCGGCTCCACGGAGTCGAAGCCGAGCGAGCCCGGCAGGACGCCCTGGACGCGCTGGAGCAGGTAGAGGAAGAGGACACCGGCGAGGGAGAAGGCCAGCACGCCGCGCAGATACGCGGTCCAGCGCATCTCCGTGTCCGGACGGGCACCGATGCCCTTGTAGATCCACTTCTCGACCCGCAGGTGCTGGGGAGAGGAGTAGACCCGGGCCATGTAATTGCCCAGGGGGGCGTGCACGATGGCCAGTGCGCCGATGAGGGCCAGCAGTTGGAGTACGCCGGCGGTTACGGGACCCATGCGACTCTCAGAACCTCTCCGGGAAGATCAGGGCGAGGACGAGATAGCCCAGCAGGGAGACGGCCACGACCAGGCCGACGATGTTCTCGGCGGTCACAGCTTCGTCACCCCCTTGGCGACGAGAGCCACCAGCGCGAAGACCGCGATCGTGGTGACGACGAAGGCCAGATCGGCCATCGTGAGCTCCTGGAGTGAGGTTCGGTTGCGACTAGGACGCTTCGAGCAAACCCCTCACCCGACCGGATGCGACCACTGTTGACGGGTCCCATACGGTGGTCTGTGCCCCTTTGACGGATCCCTTACGACTTCGGACCGAAGCGTGCGGGAGCCGCGCCCCGGCACCGGCGGCTCGGGGCCCTCTGCGGCGGCGTCAGGAACGGCTGAGCGCACGTCAGAGCCCCGTCAAGGGCCGCCGTCACCGGCCCCGCGGTCCCTACGGTCGCCCCAGGGCCCCCACTCGACGACACGCCGTACGACCGTCACTGGCCGGGTGAGCCGCACAGAGCGGTGCGCCGAGCCGCGCCTACGCCTTCCTCCGGAACCCGCGACGCGGCGAACGCACCACGACCTGCCCCCAGCTGATCCCGCCCGTGACCCGCACCCGCAGCACCACGGGCGTCCCGGTGTCGACGGCGCGCGCGATCTTCACCTCGGCGTAGCTCGCCACCAGCGCGTCGGTGTCCACCACGATGCCGGGCCGGGTCACGATCCTCAGCGCGCCGGCGCGCATGTCGAGGTCGATGTGGAGGGTGTCGTGGGCGATCACCGCCCGGGTGAGGTCGAGTGTCACCTCACCCCAGGCGGACCGGATCTCCATCCGCCGGGGCACCACCCAGCCGTCACCACGTCGGGTCGACGCCCCCTCCTGCTCGATGCGGACGACGTCCTTCGCCTCGGCGACCGGGCCCTCGCCCGCCACCACCGGCAGGTCGGCGGTCAAGGCGGCCAGCTCTCCCAGCGTCCGCGCGGTGAGCGCCGCGCCCACCCGCTCGTCCAGTTCCTCAGCGGTCAGCCGGCCGTCCCCGGCGGCGCCGCTCAGTATGTCCACGACCCGGTCCCGGTCCGCATGCGAGGCCCGGAGGCCGGCCGACTCGCCGACTCGCGAGGGCAACATCGTCATCGCTCCACCCCGATCTCCCCGGGGTGCCACGCGAGCACCCCACCACCGCCACGGACTAAAGATATATCGCGTTATACCCAACGGCCAACCCCACGTCCCGCCGTTCCCCCTCCCGCGGCCTATCGTGACCGGCATGCAGTCCTACACGATCGGCCAGGCGGCGCGGCTGCTCGGCGTCAGCCCGGACACCGCGCGCCGCTGGGCCGACGCGGGCCGGATCACCACCCACCGCGACGAGGGCGGGCGGCGACTCGTCGACGGGCGCGACCTGGCCGCGTTCTCGGTCGGCCTCGCCCGCTCCGACGGGGCCGGCGAGGAGACTCCGTACACCTCCGCCCGCAACGCCTTCCCGGGGATCGTGACCGCGATCAAGCTCGGCGACGTCGCCGCCCAGGTCGAGATCCAGGCCGGCCCGCACCGGCTCGTCTCCCTGCTGACCCGGGAGGCGGTGGAGGAACTCGGCCTGGAGGTGGGCATGGAGGCCACCGCCCGGGTGAAGTCGACGAACGTACATATCGACAGGACGTGACCCGACCCGCCGGACATGCCCCGGCGACCTCGCACCCGTAGGAACGCACATGCAAGCTATTTGTCACGCACCGCTTGCTCATGCGATGTGACAGCAGACTTTCCCCTCGCAGTTGCGGAAGTATGATCGGCGCAAGGGGAGCCCGCCGTGCGCAAGGTCGCCCAGCCCGGGCGCCGGGGCCGTCGGACTCCCACCCCCGAACGCAGAGGGAGTGGCCCGAGATGACCCGTTCCGTGCGCGGGACCCGCCGCATCCGCCGGACCCTGCGGGTGACCGGCGCGGGCGCCTCCGCGCTGCTGGCCCTGAGCGCGTGCTCGTCGTCCTCCGGCTCGGACTCCGCCGGATCCTCGTCGTCCTCCTCCGGGAAGGTCTCGGGCCAGGTCACCGTCTTCGCCGCCGCCTCCCTCAAGGAGAGCTTCACGGCGCTCGGCGAGACCTTCGAGAAGCGGCACCCGGGCACCGAGGTCACCTTCAACTTCGCCGGCAGCGACACTCTCGCCGCCAGCATCACCAGTGGCGCCCCGGCGGACGTGTTCGCCTCCGCCAGCCCCAAGACGATGGCCACCGTCACCGACGCCGGGGCCACGGCCGGCGAGCCGTCCACCTTCGTACGGAACCAGCTGGAGATCGCCACCCTGGCGGGCAACCCCGAAGGGATCTCCTCCCTGAAGGACCTCACCGAATCCGGCCTCAAGGTCGTGCTGTGCGACAAGACCGTGCCGTGCGGCGCCGCGGCGCAGAAGGCGCTGGCGGCCGGCGGCGTCGAGCTCACCCCCGTGTCGTACGAGCAGGACGTCAAAGCCGCCCTGACCAAGGTCGAGCTGAAGGAGGCCGACGCCGCCGTCGTGTACAGGACCGATGTGAAGGCGGCCGGTGACAAGGTGACGGGCGTGGACTTCCCCGAGTCGGCCGACGCCGTCAACGACTACCCGATCAGCCTCCTCAAGGAGGCTCCCAACGCCGGCGCGGCGAAGGCCTTCATCGACATGGTGAAGTCCGCCGAGGGGCAGCGGGTGCTGACCGGGGCCGGGTTCCGCACGCCGTGAAGAAGCCCGACATGCCCAGGACGGGCACCCGCATGGTGCCGGTCCCCCTGCTGGTGCCCGCCCTCGTGGGCCTGGCCTTCCTGCTGCTGCCGCTGATCGCCCTGCTGGTACGTGCGCCGTGGCGCGACCTGCCCGACCAGCTGGCCAGCCCGGAGGTGTGGCAGGCCCTTCGGTTGTCACTGCTGTGCGCCACGTCGGCGACCGCGCTGAGCCTGGTCGTCGGTGTGCCGCTGGCCTGGCTGCTGGCCCGCACGGAGTTCCCCGGCCGCGGCTTCGTCCGGGCCCTGGTGACACTGCCCCTCGTACTGCCCCCGGTGGTGGGCGGCGTGGCCCTCCTGCTGGCGTTCGGGCGCAACGGCGTCGTCGGGCAGTGGCTGGACGCGTGGTTCGGGATCACGCTGCCGTTCACGACGACGGGTGTGATCCTCGCGGAGACGTTCGTGGCGATGCCGTTCCTGGTGATCAGCGTGGAGGGCACCCTGCGCGCCGCCGATCCGCGCTTCGAGGAGGCCGCCACGACGCTGGGCGCGTCCCGTTTCACCGCGTTCCGCCGGGTCACGCTGCCGCTGATCGCGCCGGGCATCGCGGCGGGCGCCGTCCTGGCGTGGGCGCGGGCACTGGGCGAGTTCGGGGCGACGATCACGTTCGCGGGCAACTTCCCGGGCCGGACCCAGACCATGCCGCTGGCGGTCTATCTGGCCCTGCAGAACGACCCGGCGGCCGCGATCGCCCTCAGCCTGGTGCTGCTGGCCGTCTCCATCGCCGTGCTGGCCGGTCTCCGGGACCGCTGGATGAGGGCATCATGACCGACACCGACGAACCGGCCGCCACCATGGAACCCACCGGCGGACACGCCCCCGGCGCCGGCCTCGACGCCCGCCTCGTCGTGGACCGCGGCACCTTCCACCTGGACGTCGCGCTGACCGCCGAGCCCGGCGACGTCGTCGCCCTGCTCGGCCCCAACGGCGCCGGCAAGACCACCGCCCTGCGCGCGCTCGCCGGCCTCGTCCCGCTCGCCGACGGCCACCTGCGCCTCGACGGTGCCGCCCTGGACCGTACGCCGCCCGAGTCCCGCCCCGTCGGCGTGGTCTTCCAGGACTACCTGCTCTTCCCGCACCTGACCGCGCTCGACAACGTGGCGTTCGGGCCGCGCTGCCGGGGCGCGAGCAAGGCGGACGCCCGGGCGCTGGCCGCCGGGTGGCTGGACCGCATGGGCCTGGCGGGCCACGCGGGCGCCAAGCCGCGCCGCCTCTCCGGCGGCCAGGCGCAGCGCGTCGCACTCGCCCGCGCCCTGGCCACCCACCCCCGGCTGCTGCTCCTGGACGAGCCCCTGGCCGCGCTGGACGCCCGGACTCGCCTGGAGGTCCGCGCCCAGCTCCGCCGCCACCTGGCCGAGTTCGAGGCCGTCGCCGTGCTGGTCACGCACGACCCGCTGGACGCCATGGTGCTGGCCGACCGGCTGGTCGTCGTGGAGAGCGGCAGGGTCGTCCAGGAAGGCGGCCCCGCCGACATCGCCCGCCGGCCCCGCACGGACTACATCGCCCAGCTGGTCGGCCTGAACCTCTACCGCGGCCGGGCCGACGGCCACACCGTGCGGCTGGACGCCGGTCCCGCCATCACCACCACCGAGGATCTGTCCGGCCCGGTCTTCGTGGCCTTCCCGCCGGGCGCGGTGACCCTGTACGGGGAACGCCCCACCGGCTCCAGCGCACGCAACCTGTGGCGCTGCGAGGTCGCGGGCCTGGAGACCCACGGCGACCAGATCCGCGTGGACCTCACGGGCGAACTCCCGCTCGCCGCCGACCTCACCACGGTCGCGGCGGCCGAGCTCGGCCTCCACCCGGGCGCGCCGGTATGGGCGACGGTCAAGGCGACGCAGACACACGCATACCCGGCATGACACCTCCACCGGGCTACGGTGCCCCCATGAGCCTGAGCATCCGCAACCAGCTCCCCGGCACTGTCACCGCCGTCACCCCGGGCGAGGCGATGGCGACGGTCCGGGTCCGCCTCCTGGGCGGCCAGGACCTCACCGCGGCGATCACCCGGGACGCCGCCGACGACCTGGGACTGTCCGTCGGCACCGCGGTCCGCGCCCTGGTGAAGTCGACGGAGGTGTCCGTGGCGACCGGCCGCGTCGAGGGCCTGTCCATCCGCAACCGGCTGCCCGGTACGGTCACCGCCCTCACCACCGGCGACGCGATGGCCTCCGTCAGGGTCGCCGTCGAGGGCTCCGAACTCACCGCCGTGATCACCAAGGAGGCCGCCGACGACCTGGGACTGTCCGTCGGCGTTCCCGTCGTCGCGCTGGTCAAGTCGACGGAGGTGTCGCTCGCGACCGCCTGAGACACGGGAGAGGCTCCGTGCGGGACCAGGACGGTCCCGCAC
>NZ_JARVKY010000016.1 GCF_029813785.1 Streptomyces sp. DH41 | reverse complement strand
CCCCGTTACGGCACGCAGGACCCGTCCCAGCGGCAACACTCGCCCCGGACCGGCACGACCCGCTCCGAAGCACCCCACCCCAGCGCGCAAGCCCCACCGCCCCGGCGACCTCCCCACCTCGGCGTGCGGGAACCGGCTCGACAACACCCCCGCCCCGGCCCGCGTCCCCCGTTACGGCACGCAGGACCCGTCCCAGCGGCAACACTCGCCCCGGACCGGCACGACCCGCTCCGAAGCACCCCACCCCAGCGCGCAAGCCCCACCGCCCCGGCGACCTCCCCACCTCGGCGTGCAGGACCCCACTCGGCAATCCCCGCCCCGACGACCTCCCCGCCTCGGCGTGCGGGAACCGCCCGCGGCATCACTCGGCCCGAGCCGGCATGACCCGCCCCGGCGCGCGTCCCCGAGCCCGGGCGGCATCACCCTCGGCACCCTCGACGTGCGTCACACAGCGCCCGGACCGGACCGACGGAGCCCCGAGCGCCGCCCACACAGCCCCTCCGGCGTTCGAGAACCAGGCTGCCCTCAAGGCCGAAGGGGGCCCAGGGGACGCAGGGGGCGCAGCCCCCGGGGACGCGAGCCACGACGTCCCCCAACCGCAGCGGAGCCTACGAGTGCCCCAGCTCCGCCGACGCCTCGTCCTCAGTCACCGGCACCGACCCGGAGTCCGGCGCCGGGCGCAGCGGGAACGGGTCGACCCGCGTCTCGTCGATCACCGGCGGAGCCGGCTGCGGCGGCTTCGGCATGACCGCGGCCTCCGAGTGCCCACCGCACCCGTAGGCCAGCGACACCACCCGCCCGTCCGCCGGGGAGAACTCGTTGGCGCACACCCCGAAGGCCTGACCCAGCGAGCCACCGATACGCGCCAGGAAGCCGCAGCTCTCGCAGGACGCGGGGGCCGCCTGGGCCATCGCGCTCTTCGGGCCGAAGCCCTCCTCCCACCGGTCCGCGGCGATGTGCAGGCCGTACCTGGAGAGCACCCGTGTGCGGCGCAGGCCCAGTTCCTCGGCGACCGCGGAGATCGTGCCGCGGGCCGGGACGATCGACAGCTCGGCGGGCGGCCCGGCCGTGACCTCGGCGTCCTCGGCCTCCACGAGGTCGGCCATCTCGTGGGAGACGGCGGAGTTCGGCGGCGGCTCGTCCTCGCCGGTCCAGCCGGGCTCCAGCCGCAGATCCTCCGCGTCGGTGGGCAGCAGGTCGCCGGGGCCCATGTCGCCGGGGCGCAGCCGCTCGCTCCACGGCACCCACTCGGGGGCGAGCAGCGCGTCCGGGCCGGGCAGCAGCACCGCCTCGTCCACCGTGACGATCTTGGCGCGAGAGGCGCGGGCCACGGTCACGGCCCAGCGCCAGCCCCGGTACCCGAGCTCCTTGCAGGCGAAATGATGTGTGACGACCCGGTCACCCTCCGACACCAGCCCGGCGTGCTCGCCGACGACGCCGGGTGCGGCGGCCTCCTCGGCTGCCGCACGGGCGAGGTCGACGGCCTCGGCGCACAGACGGTCAGGGGTGCGGCTTCGCGTTGTCGCTGCGCTCACAGGTATCGCTTCTCTCCATACGCCGTCTCACGAGTGCGCCGCTGCCTGCGAGGGGCGGACGGAGCGGACCTGTGGACCGCGTCGACGTCCGCGCCCGATCGCGCTCGGGCACACCTACGTCATCCATTCTGCGGGATGGCCGTAAGGCGCGCGGCCGAGAACGTTCGCCACGGCGCGCTAGGCACGCTACCTGTTCATGTGCGCTGGGCCTACACCGACGGGAGTTTCGGCGGGGTACGGCCTGACGTTCTCCGGTGGCGCCGGAGTCGGTGTCACCCGACTCGATCACCGCCATACGTGCCGTATCGACGCTATAGCCCCCGCTCTCGGGGCACTATGACGGGGTGGCAGCAGCACGGACGGAGTTCAAGGGCGGGAGCCGGAGGCACGGCCCCGGCTCCCGGTTCCGTGCGGTCGGCCGCGCCCTGCGGCTGCCGGTGACCGGCACCGCGCGCGGCATCCGCCGGGCGACGCACGCGCACGGCGCCGGCGAGTCCGGCCTCGGCAAGCTGATCGAGCTGCACGGGGTGAACGGCGCCGGCGACGTCATGATCACCGTCGCGCTCGCCTCCACCGTCTTCTTCTCCGTCCCCACCGACGAGGCGCGCGGCCGGGTCGCGCTCTACCTCGCCATCACCATGGCCCCGTTCACGCTTCTCGCGCCGGTGATCGGCCCGCTCCTGGACCGCCTGCCGCACGGCCGGCGCGCGGCGATGGCGGCCGCGATGGGCGCCCGGGCGCTGCTCGCGCTGGTGCTGTCCGGGGCGGTCATCAGCGGCAGCATCGGGTTGTACCCGGCCGCTCTCGGCGTGCTGGTCGCCTCGAAGGCGTACGGGGTGGTCAGAAGCGCCGTGGTGCCACGGCTGCTGCCACCCCGGTTCTCCCTGGTGAAGGCGAACTCGCGGGTCACGCTGTGCGGGCTGCTCGCCACCGGCGTCGCCGCGCCGATCGCGGCGGGACTCCAGCAGGTCGGGCCGCGCTGGCCGCTGTACGGCGCCTTCGTGATCTTCGTCGCGGGCACCGTCCTGTCGTTCACGCTGCCGCCGAAGGTGGACTCGGCGCGCGGTGAGAGCCGGGCGCTGCTCGCCGCCGACGAGCACCATCTGCACGGGCACCTGCACGGGTCACTGCGGGGACCGCTACGAGAACGGCTACGGGGGCCGGGCAAGCGCCCCGGGCTGCGGACGGTGGGCCCGGCGGTGACGCACGCGCTGGCCGCCAACGCCGGGATCCGCTGCCTGTCCGGCTTCCTGATCTTCTTCCTGGCCTTCCTGCTGCGCGTGCACCCGCTGTCCGGGCAGAGCGCGGCCGTGTCGCTGGGCATCGTGGGTGTCGCGGCCGGCGCGGGCAACGCGCTGGGCACGGCGGTGGGCGCGTGGCTGCGGTCGCGGGCGCCGGAGATCATCATCGTGACGGTCGTCGCGATCGTGCTGGGCGCGGCGGTCACGGCCGCGGTGTTCTTCAGCACCGTCCTGGTGGCGTGCCTGGCCGCGATCGCGGGGTTCGCGCAGGCGCTGGCCAAGCTGTCCCTGGACGCGCTGATCCAGCGGGACGTGCCCGAAGAGGTCCGCACCTCGGCGTTCGCGCGCTCGGAGACGCTGCTCCAGGTCTCCTGGGTACTCGGCGGAGCGGTCGGCATCGTGCTGCCGCTGAACGGCACGCTGGGTCTGTCGGTGGCCGCCGCGATCATCGCCGCCGGGTGGCTGACGACCGTACGGGGCCTGATCGACTCGGCCCGGCACGGAGGAGCGGCGCGGCCGAGAGTGGCGTGACCACGCCACGCCGTACCCAGGTGGGGGGACGGCCTCGAGCGCCGTATAGCCTTCGACCATGACCACGTTGCAATCCTCTGTGCGACGCCGCCGCGCCGTCGCTGCCGTCGGCGCCGTATCCGCCGGACTGCTCCTGCTGTCCGCCTGTGACCAGCCGACGCCCATGGCCACGGTCACGGTCGGCAGTGACTCGGTCAGCTCCGACGCCACCTGCGGCGGGGAGGGCAAGGTCCTGGAGACCGCCGAGATCCAGAAGTGCCTGCAGGACGACGACGTCGAGTCCATCACGGTCAACCCGGACGACACCGTGCGCTTCGGGGTGGACCCGGAGGTCGCCGACGAGCGCTGGACGATCCTGATGAACGGTCAGCAGCTGACCGACGACACGGACAACACGTACCGCACGGTCCCGGGCAGCGTGTTCTTCAACGCCCAGTACGGCGCCCAGGGCGACTCCACGCTCGTCACGATCAAGGCGGGCGACGGCAAGGAAGCCAGCGAGGAGGCCACCGGTCTGTGGTCCTTCAGGCTGAAGAAGGACAGCTGACCACGTCCTCCCTACGCGTCCTCGTGGCCACCGCGGTCCCCGTCGAACGGGACGCGGTGGCTCGGGCGTTCCCGGCGCGGGGCGCCGAGGTGTCCTCCCCCGGGGTGGCCCTCCAACGGCTCCCGGACGGCTGGGACCTGCTGGCCGCCGGTGTCGGCCCGGCCCTCGCCGCCGCCTCCACCGCCGCCGCCCTGACCGCCGCGGCCCTCGGCTCCGCGCCCTACGGCCTGGTCGTCTCGACCGGCATCGGCGGCGGCTTCGTACCGGACGCGCCCGTCGGCTCGCTCGTCGTCGCCGACGAGATCACCGCGGCCGACCTGGGCGCCGAGACGGCCGACGGTTTCCTGCCGGTCACCGACCTCGGCTTCGGCACCGTCACCCACCACCCGCCGGCCGGCCTCGTCGCCGCCGTCGCCACCGCGACCGGGGCCCGCCCCGGCACCGTCCTGACCGGGTCCACCGTCACCGGCACCGCCGAACGCGCCGCACTGCTGCGCGCCCGCCACCCGCGCGCCCTGGCCGAGGCGATGGAGGGCTTCGGCGTCGCCGAGGCGGCCGCCGCGCACGGGGTGCCCGTACTGGAACTGCGCGCGGTCTCCAACCCGGTCGGCCCGCGCGACCGCGCCGCCTGGCGGATCGGCGACGCGCTCGCGGCCCTGACGGACGCCTTCGGGAAGCTCGCACCCGTCCTCACGAGTTGGAACCGACATGACCTCTGAGCCCTTGCAGATCGCGTACTCCCCCTGCCCGAACGACACCTTCGTCTTCGACGCCCTGGCCCACGGCCGGGTCCCCGGCGCTCCCGCCCTCGACGTGACGTTCGCGGACATCGACATCACCAACGGCATGGCCGAACGCGGCGAGTTCGACGTACTGAAGGTGTCGTACGCCGTACTGCCGTACGTCCTCGGCGAGTACGCGCTGCTGCCCTGCGGGGGCGCGCTGGGCCGGGGCTGCGGGCCGCTGGTGCTCAGCCGGGAGGCCGACGCGGACCTGCGCGGGCGCACGGTGGCGGTGCCGAGCGAGACGTCGACGGCGTACCTGCTGTTCCGGCTGTGGGCGGCGGACACCGTGCCCGGAGGGGTCGGCGAGATCGTCGTCATGCCGTTCCACGAGATCATGCCGGCGGTGCGGGACGGGAAGGTCGACGCGGGACTGGTGATCCACGAGGCCCGTTTCACGTACCGGAACTACGGGCTGCACAAGCTCGCCGACATGGGCGAGCACTGGGAGCGGACCACCGGGCTGCCGATCCCCCTCGGCGCGATCATCGCCAAGCGGTCGCTGGGCGAGGAGACGCTGACGCGCCTGGCGGACTCGGTGCGTACGTCCGTCCGCGCGGCCTGGGACGACCCGGAGGTGTCCCGGCCGTACGTCATGGAGCACGCCCAGGAGATGGACCCGGCCGTCGCCGACCAGCACATCGGGCTGTACGTCAACGAGTTCACGGCCGACCTCGGCGAGGACGGCTACGCGGCGATCCGGGGCCTGCTGACCCGCGCGGCGGCCGAGGGACTGGTACCGGCCCTCGGCCCGGACGCGCTGGCGTTCCCCTGACGGGTGAGGCGCGGGGTCAGACGTCCAACTGGTCGGCGACCGCGCGGAGCAGGCCGGCGATCTTCTTGCCGGCGGTCTTCTCGGGGTAGCGGCCGCGCTCCAGCATCGGGGTGATGTTCTCCAGGAGGGTGGTCAGGTCCTGGACGATGGAGGCCAGCTCGTCCGGCTTCTTGCGCTGCGCGGCCGCGACCGACGGGGCCGGGTCCAGCAGGGTCAGGGACAGGGCCTGGTCGCCGCGCTGCCCGGCGACGACGCCGAACTCCACGCGCTGGCCCGGCTTCAGTGCCTCGACTCCGGCGGGGAGGACCGAGGAATGGACGAAGACGTCACCGCCGTCGTCGCGGGAGAGAAAGCCGAAGCCCTTCTCACTGTTGAACCACTTGACCTTGCCGGTAGGCACGTCTGTCCTCGTCCTCGTACTCGTCGGAAAACTGCTCGGAAACGGCTTCTGATAGCACTTGGGCGGGTCGTCCGGACCCGCCGGTACCAAGGCTAATGGTGTCCGGGCCGGTGACAAGACGTCCCCCGGTCGTTCTTCAGGCCTGGGAACTACCCTGGTCGGGTGCGTGACAAAACCCAAACGAATTCCGCCGCGCCCGGTGACCGACTGATCCGCGCCGGTGCGATCGTCTTCTTCATCGGTACCGTGGCCACACTGGTCACGGTGGCCCCGCTGTTTCTGGGGACGACGCCCTTTCCCACCTACATGTTCGTGTTGAGCATGCTGATGGGAGTGGGCTTCCTGATCGCCGGTGCGGGGGTGTTCCAGTCGATCACCGCGGGCCGGCGTCAGGCGCGTGCCGCGTCGAGCCCTTCGGCGTCGCCTTCGCCGTCACCGTCGCGGTAGCCCGCGAGCCATTCCGGGAACTCCGTCAGGTCGGCGAGGACGACGTCGGCGCCGGCCGCGCGCAGTTCCTCCGCGCCGCACGGGCCGCTGGCCACGGCCACGGCGTGGGCTCCGGCGGTGCGCGCGCCGCGTACGTCGCCGGTGTGGTCGCCGACGTACACGTCCGCGCCGTGCTCGCGCAGCGCCACGGCCTTCTGCTCGGCCCACAGGCCGCCGATCACGGCGTCCGGTTCCATGCCGAGGTGGGCCAGGTGCAGCTTGGCGTTGGGCTCGTACTTGGCGGTGACGACGATCGCCCGTCCGCCGGCCTCGCGCACGGCGGCGATCGCCTCCCGGGCGCCGGGCAGCGCGGGCGTGGCGGCGACGGCGTACGCCGGGTACATCTCCCGGTACAGATCGGCGGTGGCGGCGATCTCCTCGGCCGGGAACCAGTGGGCCAGCTCCTCCTCCAGCGGGGGCCCGAGCCGCGTGACGGCCAGGTCGGCGTCGACGTACGTCCCCGTCCGCTCGGTCAGCGCCAGGTAGCAGGCGCGGATGCCGGGGCGTGAGTCGATCAGCGTCATGTCGAGATCGAAACCGACGGTGGGCGCGGGGCGGGTCGTGGAGGCCATGGCCCCATTGTGCCGGGACGTCCCGCGGGTCAGCTCCGGGGGCGGCGGGAGCGCCAGAGGAGGTACAGGGCCGTGGCGACGGCGGCCGTGCGCAGGACCAGGGGCCAGGTCTCCGCGACGGCGTCGTTCATGTGGCCCTCGGCGATCGGGGCGCCCCAGCGGCCCTCCGTGCGGCCCCACAGCCAGACGACGCCGCCGGCGGCGACCGTGCCGGGCAGGCCCAGTACCGCCCACTTCGACTGGGCCGGGGTAAGGCGGCGGGAGAGGTAGGCGATCAGCCAGCCCAGGCCCAGCGGGACGAGGCTGCCGGCGACGGCGCCGGCCACCAGCAGGGCGGCGGCGAGCAGCAGCAGCGGGTGGTTCCAGCCGCCCTCGGGCCACAGGCGGGGGAGGCGGCGGCGCCGGGCCCCGCCCGTGTCGACGGCGGCCGGTTCCCCGGCCTCCTCCACCGCCTCCGCCTTCTCGGCGGCCCCGTGCTTCCTCGCCGCCCCGGCCGCGTCGCCCATGTCGCGCGGCGGGGGCTTGAGCAGCTCGGGGATCTCCACACCGCCGACGAACCCCGGCACGCTGTCCCCGGCGCCCCCGAAGCCGCCCCCGAGGCCACCGTCGAGGCCACCGCCGAACGGGCCGTTGTCGACCCGCCACCAGTCCGGCTGCGGGACGCCGCCGCCGCTCCCCAGCTCGTCCGCGCCCGCCAGGTGCGGCGGGGAGGGAGCCGTCCCGGGCTCGGGCGTGGCGGGGCGGGGGCGCGGTACGGCGCGCCGCAGGCCCTTGAGCCGCTCCGCCTTCCGCGGCCCGCCCCCCGGCTTCCGCGGCCCGCCCTCCGCCTTCCGAGGCCCGCCCTCCGGCTGCACGGGCACGGCGGCGGGCGGCGGCGCCGACGGCTGCGGGGCACCGCCCGGGCCGCTCCCGCCGCTCGTGCCGCCCGCCGCGTCGACGATGTCGTAGGGGCTGCCGAGCCGGTCCAGGATGCGACGGACGGCGGCGGGACTGTCCACAGTGGTCTTGGCACGGTGCCGGTCGATCTCGTTGCGCAGCTCGGAGACCAGCCGCATGCGCGTGGCCGACGGCAACTGCCGTTGCTGGGCCACGTCGCCGACGCGGCTCAGATACTCGTAGACGACCTGGTCGCTCTCGATCCCCACGGAGCCCTCCGGGGCGGTGTGTTGTGGTACGCCGTCGGACGAAGGTATCCAATCCTCCCGTGCGGGGCGGACGCGCACCGCGCGAGCGCACGCGCACACCGCCGCCGTACCCACCCGCTAACGTGGGCCGGATGAGCACCGAGGAGAAGTCCGCGGCCCCCCGGTCCCTCGCGGAGGCGCTCCGCGTCAGGGACGACGTCTCGCTTGCCGCCCTCCTGCGCAGCCGTCCCGACCTCATCACCCCCGTGCCCACGGACCTCACGCAGCTCGCCACCCGCGCGGGCACCCGCGCATCCGTCGTGCGCGCCCTGGAGCGGCTGGACCGGTTCACGCTGCAGACGGCCGAGGCACTGGCCGTGGCGGCGGATCCGGCGCCGTACGAGGAGCTGGTCCGCCTCATGGCCGGTGACGAGGGCGATCCCGTCGTCTCGGCCGCCCTGCCCCGGGCCGTCGCCCTGCTGCGCGAACAGGCCCTGGTGTGGGGCGCCGACGACCGGCTGCGGCTGGTGCGCACCGCCCGCGAACTGCTCGCGCCCTCCCCGCAGCACCCGTCCCCGACGGGGCTCGGCCCCACCGTGCGGGAGGCGACGGCGGGGATGTCACCGGGCCGGATCCAGGAGATCCTGGCCGTCGTCGGCCTGCCCTCGACGCACGACTCCGTCTCCGCCGTGTCCGCGCTCGGCGCGCTGTTCGCCGACCGGCCGCGGATGGCGGCGCTCCTGGCCGAACCGCCCGAGGAGTCCCGGGAGGTGCTGGCCCGGCTGGTGTGGGGGCCGCCCTACGGACAGGTCACCCACGATCCCGCGCCGCATCTGCGCCACCTGCTGGACCGCGGCCTGCTGCTGCCGACCGCGCCCGGCACGGTCGTCCTGCCCCGCGAGGTCGCCCTGCACCTGCGCGGGGGCCGGGCGCACCGCGCGCCGGAGCCGGTGCCGCCGCCGGTGGAGGCCGCCGCCGCGCACCGTCCACAGGTTGTGGACGCCACCGCGGCCGGACAGGCCCTGACGGCGCTGGCGACCGTCGAGGACCTGCTGAAGGAGTGGGACGAGGGCGGTCCGGCGGTGCTGCGGGCCGGCGGGCTGAGCGTGCGCGACCTGAAGCGGACGGCCGTCGCGCTGGACGTGCCCGAGCCGGTGGCCGCGTTCTGGGCCGAGCTGGCCTACGCGGCCGGGCTGATCGCCTCCGACGGCGCGGAGGACGAGCGGTACGCGGCGACCCCGGCGTACGACGAGTGGCGGGAGCTGCCCACCGCGGAGCGCTGGGCGCGGCTCGCCGGGACCTGGCTGACGGCCACCCGCACGCCGGGTGTGGTCGGCGGGCGGGACGCGAAGGACCGTACGCTCTCGGCGCTGGGCCCGAACCTGGACCGTTCGGCGGCGCCGGAGGTACGGCACCGGGTGCTGGCCCTGCTGGCGGGGCTGCCCGAGGGCGCCTCGCCCACCGAGGAGTCGGTGCTGGCCCGGCTGCGCTGGGAACGTCCGCTGCGCGGCCCGCGGCGGGACGGACGCGAGGGCCAGGACGACGACCTGCGTACGCGGCTGGCCCGCTGGACGCTGTCGGAGGCCGAGCTGCTGGGCGTCACCGGGCGCGGCGCGCTGGCCGCGCCGGGACGGGCGCTGATCGGGGCGCCCGAACCGCCTCGTGCGGTCGAGGCGGCCGAGGCGTCCGGGGCGTCCGGGGCGTCCGGGGCGCCGGAGGGTCCCGGTGACAAGCTCCCCGTCCACCATCACCGCACCCCGCCCGTGCCCGCGCCCGCGACCCCCGCCGAACGGGCCGCCGCCACCGCGCGGGCCGCCCGGCTGCTCGCTCCGCTCTTCCCCGAACCGCTGGACCACGTACTGCTCCAGGCCGACCTGACGGCGGTGGCGCCGGGCCCCCTGGAGCGCCCGCTGGCCGATCTGCTGGGGGTGCTCGCGGACGTGGAGTCCAAGGGCGGGGCGACCGTCTACCGGTTCACGCCGGGCTCGGTGCGCCGCGCGCTGGATTCCGGGCAGGCCGCCGCCGACCTGCACACCTTCCTGGCGCGGCACTCCCGCACGCCGGTGCCGCAGCCGCTCACGTACCTGATCGACGACGTGGCCCGGCGGCACGGGCGGCTGCGGGTGGGCGCGGCCTCGGCGTACGTGCGCTGTGACGACGACACGACGCTGGACGAGATCCTCGCCGACAAGCGGGCCTCCGGTCTCGCCCTGCGCCGTCTGGCGCCGACCGTGCTGGCCGCGCAGGCCGACCCGGCGGCGCTGCTGGAGGGGCTGCGCGCGATGGGGTTCGCGCCGGCCGCCGAGTCCGCCGGGGGCGACGTGCTGATCGCGCGCGCCGACGCCCACCGCACACCGCCGCGGACGGCGCCGGAGCCGGTACCGGACGGTCCGCCGGTGCCCGACGACACGCTGCTGACGGCGGCGATCCGCGCCGTCCGGGCCGGCGACCTGGCCGCCACGGCCCCGCGCAAGCCGGGCCCCGGGAGCGGTGCGGGCGACGCGCCGGCGGCGGGCGGACTGCCCCGTACCGGTGCCGCCGAGACCCTCGCCACCATGCAGGCGGCCGTCATGACCGGCGAGGCGCTGTGGATCGGCTACGTGAACGCCGAGGGCGCCGCCAGCCAGCGCGTCATCGCCCCGATCCGGGTCGAGGGCGGCTTCGTGACGGCGTACGACCACACGGCGGACGAGGTGCGCACGTATCCGCTGCACCGGATCACCGGGGTGGCCGAGCTCGCGGACGACGCGACGTGAGGTGACGCTCCGTCCGCGTGCCGTGACGTGCTGTGTGGCCTGCGCTGACGTGACGCTCGGGCCCCTCCGGGGTTTTACGCGCGTCCGACCATGATTCCGACATCTTGGGCACTTTCGGGCGTACGCGGTGGTTCATGCACGCCACGCCGGGTGATTCGCACCTGAGAGGGAGCTTTTTTCATATTCCGCATCGGTTCGACGGCACTCGGGCAGCCACCGGATGCCCTGCAAACCAACCGAAAGGGAGAACCCGATGCGTACCGCAGTTCGCCGCGTCGCCACCGTCCTGGCCTCCACCGCCACCCTCGTCGCGGCGTTCGCCGCCGAGGCCGCCGCGATCGGCATCGACCTCGGCGGAGGCGTGGTCCTCTGACCGTGCTGTGACCATCCTCTGATCCCTCGCCGGCCCCTCCGGTCGGCAACCCCGTCGGCGGGCCGGGTCCCCAGTCCCCCTGGGCCCGGCCCGCTCCGGATTCCTCCCCCGCACGCCCCCGCGTGATCACGAAAGGCCGGACACCCCCATGCGCTCCGAGCTCCCCGGTCCCGACCGCTCCACCAGCCACCCCACCGACCGGTCCGCCGACCGCTCCACCAGCCACCCCACCGACCAGTCCGCCGCCCGCAACGCCGCCCGCAACGCCGTCGCCGTCTCCGTCGCCGCCCTGATCACCGCCGCGGCGCTGTTCGGCGCGCTCGCCCCCAAGGCCGCCGCGCTGCCCCTGCCCCTGCCGGCCACCGGCATCGAGTCCCTGGTCACGGAGGGGATCACCATCGAGGGCCCGCTGATCAACAACCTCACTCTTCGCTAGGCCCGCCGGGCTACGGATCAGGCACACTGGACGTTTGGCCGATCCGTCCAGTCACTGTCGGCCGTACGCGCGCGAAAGGGTGCCGCCCGTGAATGGTCCGCTGATCGTCCAGTCCGACAAGACCCTGCTCCTCGAAGTCGACCACGAGCGGGCCGGCGAGTGCCGTCGGGCCATCGCGCCCTTCGCCGAACTGGAGCGGGCGCCGGAGCACATCCACACCTACCGGGTGACCCCGCTCGGCCTGTGGAACGCGCGGGCGGCGGGCCACGACGCCGAGCAGGTCGTGGACGCGCTCGTCGAGTACAGCCGCTACCCGGTGCCGCACGCGCTGCTCGTCGACATCGCCGAGACGATGGACCGCTACGGCCGCCTCACCCTGTCCAAGCACCCGGCGCACGGACTGGTCCTGACGACCACCGACCGGCCGGTGCTGGAGGAGGTCCTGAAGTCGAAGCGGATCGCGCCGCTCGTCGGCAACCGCATCGACCCCGACACGGTGGCCGTGCACCCCTCCGAGCGCGGGCAGATCAAGCAGACGCTGCTGAAGCTGGGCTGGCCCGCCGAGGACCTCGCCGGGTACGTCGACGGCGAGGCGCACCCGATCGAGCTGGCCGAGGACGGCTGGACGCTGCGGCCCTACCAGAAGCAGGCGGTGGAGAACTTCTGGCACGGCGGCAGCGGTGTCGTCGTACTCCCCTGCGGCGCCGGGAAGACGCTGGTCGGCGCCGGTTCGATGGCGCAGGCCAAGTCGACGACGCTGATCCTGGTGACGAACACCGTCTCCGCCCGGCAGTGGAAGCACGAGCTGGTGAAGCGGACCTCCCTCACCGAGGAGGAGATCGGCGAGTACAGCGGGACGAAGAAGGAGATCCGGCCCGTCACCATCGCCACGTACCAGGTGCTGACGACGAAGCGGAAGGGCGTCTACCCGCACCTGGAGCTCTTCGACTCCCGGGACTGGGGACTGGTCGTCTACGACGAGGTGCACCTGCTGCCGGCGCCGGTCTTCAAGTTCACCGCCGACCTCCAGGCGCGGCGCCGGCTCGGTCTGACCGCGACCCTGGTCCGCGAGGACGGCCGCGAGTCGGACGTGTTCTCCCTCATCGGCCCGAAGCGTTTCGACGCGCCGTGGAAGGAGATCGAGGCGCAGGGCTACATCGCGCCCGCCGACTGCGTGGAGGTCCGGGTCAACCTCACCGACTCCGAGCGTCTCGCGTACGCCACCGCCGAGACGGAGGAGAAGTACCGCTTCTGCGCGACGACCGCCACCAAGCGGAAGGTGACGGAGGCGATCGTGCGGCGCTTCGCCGGGCAGCAGATCCTCGTCATCGGCCAGTACATCGACCAGCTCGACGAGCTGGGCGAGCACCTGGGCGCGCCGGTCATCAAGGGCGAGACGTCCAACGCCCAGCGGGAGAAGCTCTTCGAGTCCTTCCGCCAGGGCGAGATCAGCGTGCTGGTCGTGTCGAAGGTCGCGAACTTCTCCATCGACCTACCGGAGGCGACCGTCGCCATCCAGGTGTCGGGCACCTTCGGGTCCCGGCAGGAGGAGGCCCAGCGGCTCGGCCGGGTGCTGCGTCCGAAGGCCGACGGCCACCAGGCGCACTTCTACTCGGTCGTCGCCCGCGACACCCTCGACCAGGACTTCGCCGCCCACCGCCAGCGCTTCCTGGCGGAGCAGGGCTACGCGTACCGGATCATGGACGCGGACGAGCTGCTGGCGGAGGGCTGAGCGGACGCCCCGGTCAGGCTCCGGGGAGGGTGAACACCAGGATCAGGACGAACACCGGCGGCAGCAGCGAAAGCGCGGCCATCCAGATCCGCGGGGCGGACCAGCGCCGGGTCCAGGGCAGCGCCCAGGCGGCGACCCAGGCCCCGTGGGTGACGAAGGCGCCGAAGAACAGGGTCCCGTAGATCAGCGTCAGCGAGGTCGTCAGCGCCTGCGGGCAGTCGGCTCCGCAGCTGTCGGTCGCCATGACCGACAGCAGGCCGAGGAACGCCGCCGTCGGCACCAGGACCGTCAGGAGCACGGTGGCGACGGTCGGCGCGATCCACGCCGTGCGGTCCCGCCGGTCGCGCGGTTCCCGCCAGGCGGCCGGATACGGCGGCCATGCCGTGGGGTGCTGTGGGCTCATACGGCCAGTGAAGCCGTGCGTGCGGTCCCCCCGCACCGGCGTACGTACTCAGACCGGTACGCGGGCCTACTCAGTCCGCGCGGCGGCCGACGCGGACGTCACCGGCGGCGGACGCCGGCCTCCTCGCCGTACTCGCCGAGTACGACCACGTCGAAGGCGGCGCCCGCGAACACCCTGACGGCGCGCACGGCGTCACCGAGCCGGTGCCGGTGGCTGCCGGCCACGGGCGTGGCACCGGACGCGCGGACCGGTGCCGGGACGGGGGAGATGGTTGCTGCGCTCATGTCTCCATGGTGCGACCGCGACCGCCGTACCGGCATCGGTCCGAGGGCCGAGCCCCCGCGCACCCGCACTACGACCCTGGAGGGATCGCATCCCCCGGAACGGAGGACGCGATCCCCTAGGGGACGGGAAAACGGTTGGCCCGCGCCGCCTTCGGCCCTCTAGAATCTCCGCTCTTGCCCGCCTCCCCACGGAGTGCCGCCGTCCGGACGGAAACCGGCCGGCCCACCGCGCGCAGCCAGCGCCCACCGCATCGCAGGTCATCCGGAGGCACTCCCTTGTCCACGCCCGTCCACGAAGACCCCCTCTCCACAGAGCGCGCCCACCTCGCCGCCTCGCGTTCCGCGCTGCGCGCCATGCGCGAGGACGTCGAGTCCCTCGACATCACCGACGTCACCGCGAACTGGGTCAACGCCGCCGTGCTGGAGAGCCAGATCGAGGAGCGCGTCAAGGCGCTGGCCGACCTCAGCGAGACCCCGCTGTTCTTCGGCCGGCTCGACTACCTGCACGCCCCGGGCGCCGAGCAGGCGGAGGGCGGGGAGGGCGAGCGCCCGCAGCCGGAGGCTGCTTATCAGACACTGCATGTCGGGCGGCGGCACGTGCACGACACGGACGGCGACCCGATGGTGATCGACTGGCGGGCGCCGGTCTCGCAGCCGTTCTACCGGGCCTCGAAGAAGGACCCGATGGACGTCGCGCTGCGCCGCCGCTTCGGTTACACCGGCGGCGACCTGACGGCGTACGAGGACGAGCACCTGTCCGACCCGGCCGAGGCGGCCCTCACCAGCAGGCTGCTCCAGCAGGAGATCGAGCGGCCCCGCGTCGGCCCGATGCGCGACATCGTGGCGACCATCCAGCCCGAGCAGGACGAGATCGTGCGGGCCGGGCTGGCCGGTTCGGTCTGTGTGCAGGGCGGCCCCGGCACCGGGAAGACCGCCGTCGGCCTGCACCGGGTCGCCTACCTCCTCTACGCCCACCGCGAGCGCCTCGCCCGCACCGGCACCCTCGTCATCGGGCCGAACAGGTCCTTCCTGCACTACATCGAGCAGGTGCTGCCGGCCCTCGGCGAGCTGACGGTCCGGCAGGCGACCGTCGACGACCTGGTGGCGCACGTCGAGGTGCGCGGCGCGGACGAGGCGGCGACAGCAGTGATCAAGGGCGACGCCCGGATGGCGGACGTACTGCGCAGGGCCCTCTACTCGCACGTCATCCTGCCCACCGAGGGCATCGTCGTGGTGCGCGGCTCGCGCCGCTGGCGGGTGGCGGCGTACGAACTGGAGGAGATCGTCCGCGAGCTGCTCGCCCGCGGCATCCGCTACGGCGCCGCCCGCGAGGCCCTACCGCAGCGCATCGCGCACGCGGTGCTGGTGCAGATGGAACGGGCGGGCGAGGCGCCGGACGACCGGGTGCAGAACGCGGTGGCGCGCAACGCCGCCGTGAAGGCGGCGGTGAAGACCGTATGGCCGCCGGTCGAGCCGGCGAAGCTCGTCCTGCGGCTCCTGTCCGACGCGGACTTCCTCGCCGAGCACGCCGAGGGCGTCCTCACCGAGGACGAGCGGAAGGCGGTGCTGTGGGCGAAGCCGGCCCGCTCGGTGAAGTCCGCCCAGTGGTCACCCGCCGACGCCGTGCTGATCGACGAGGCCACCGACCTCGTCGAGCGCACCCACTCCCTCGGGCACGTGGTCCTCGACGAGGCGCAGGACCTCTCCCCGATGCAGTACCGCGCGGTGGGCCGGCGCTGCACCACCGGCTCGGCGACCGTCCTCGGCGACCTGGCGCAGGGCACCACGCCGTGGGCGACGCGGAGCTGGTCCGACGCGCTGGCGCACATGGGCAAGGGGGAGGCCGTGGTCGAGGAGCTGACGGCCGGTTTCCGCGTGCCGACGGACGTCATCGCGTACGCCTCCCGGCTGCTGCCGCACATCGCGCCGGGCCTGACGCCGGTGGCGTCGATCCGTGAGAACCCGGGCTTCTTCGACATCCGTGCGACCACGGACGGGACGGCGCGGGGGACGGCGGACGTGGTGTCCGCCTGCCGCGAGCTGCTGGGGCGCGAGGGCTCGGTCGGTCTGATCGCCGCCGACGCGCGGGTGCCGGAGCTGGCGGAGGCCCTCGGGGCGGCGGGGATCGGTTTCATCGGCCCGGGCGAGGAGACGACCCACGCCACCCGCCTGACCCTGGTGCCGGCCTCGCTGGCCAAGGGCCTGGAGTACGACTACGTGGTCCTGGACGAGCCGCGGGCCGTGGTCGACGGCGAGCCGGACGAGCGGACGGGACTGCGGCGCCTGTACGTCTGTCTGACCCGCGCGGTGTCGGGGTTGATCGTGACGCACGGGACGGAGCTGCCGCCGCAGCTGACGTAGCGGCCGCGCGCTGCTCGGCACCCGGTGCGTAGCCGCGGGCCACGGGCCGCGTCACCGCGGACAACCGTGCAGCCAGGGTCGGCGCGGCGGCACCCGGCCGACGCGGTCCGCGCACCCCCCGCTCCGTCCCACGCGCACCAACCGGCCGACGGTCAGTCCCCCAGCACCCGTCGCCACTCCCCCACCGCTTCCGCCGACACCGGCCCGTCCCATCCGTGGGGCCTCGCCGCCCCGCCGATGTGGAAGCCGTCGATGCCCGCGTCGAGGAGACCCGGCACGTGCTCCAGTCGCAGGCCGCCCCCCACCAGCAGCTGCTGCTCGTACCCGGGCTCCCCCCGCCGCCGCGCCTCGGCGAGCAGTACGGGCAGTCCGTCGTCGACCCCGCCGGCCGCCCCGGCCGTCAGGTACGTGTCCAGCCCGGGGAAGTCCGCGAGCTGCTTGCGCAGGGCGTCCCGGTTCCCGGCGCGGTCGATGGCGCGGTGGAACGTCCACCGGCATCCGGTCAGCGTCCCGGCCATCCGCTCCACGGCCCGGAGGTCCACGTCACCGTCGGCGTCGAGGAACCCCAGCACGAACTGCGTGGCCCCGGCCTCCCGCATCCGTCCCGCGACCCGCGCCAGCCGCTCGACGTCCCCGGCGGCGAAACCGTCGGCGAGCCGCAGCATCACCCGTACGTCGATGTCGACGGCGGCGCGGATCGCGGCGACGGTCTCGGCCGACGGGGTGAGTCCGTCGGCCGCCATGTCGGTGACCAGTTCGAGGCGATCCGCGCCTCCGGCCTGGGCGGCGACCGCGTCCTCGACGTCGAGGGCGATCACCTCCAGGACTGCACGCTTGCTCATGGGACCCCATTCGTCGGCCTACTACAGGTCTAGTCCAATCCAAGACTACGCCCCGATGGCAGGCCGGGTCCCCGCGTCGCCGCTCAGTCGCCGAAGATGTTCAGCTCCGCCGCCTGCACCCCGGCCAGCTCGTACGCCGCCGCTCCGTCCAGGGGACGGCCCGCGTAGAGCCGCAGGAGGGTGGGGCCGTCGCCGATGAACCGGCCGGGCGGCCGCTCGCCGTTCGCCTCGCCCAGCTTCAGGGGCTCGTCCAGGTCGTCCAGGTCGGCGTGGAGCGGCACGTGACCGCGCGCCCGGGTGATCGTGCCGAGCAGCGTGAGCGCCTCGGGGAGCCCGCGCCCCGCGTACGCCCCCGGCTCGCCGAAGGTCACCCGTACGTCACCGGCGTGCACCCACTCGCCCAGGGCGACGGCGTCCAGCACGCCGCCCGCCCGGGCGATCACCGGCCCGGCCTCGGTCATGCCGCGTTCCAGCTCGTCCACGACCCGGGCGTTCGTCCAGTCGGCGCGTTCGGCGATGTCGCGGTCGTTGCACTCGGGTGAGAAGACGCCCTCCTCGAAGCGTTTCTCCACCACCCGGACCAGCGCGCTGGAACAGTGCGCCAGCACGTCCCGCACGGTCCAGCCCGGGCACGCGGCCACCGGCAGCGCGAAGTCGGCGTCCGCCCGGGACCGCAGCAGCGGGACCAGTTCGTCCCGTTCGGTGGCCAGCAGCCGCCCGGGCAGCTCGGGGTCGCGTACGCCTTGCACATCCGCAGGAGTCGTCATGGACCCCACGTTAGGGCCGGTTCCGCCGCGCGGTCAGCGTTCCATCAGGGCGTCCAGTTCAGCGGCGTAGAGGAGGGCGGGATCGAACGCCATGCCGGTGAAGTGGCCCGCGAGTTCCAGGGACAGGACGCCGTGCAGCCGGGTCCAGACGGTCAGCGCCCGGTGCAGGACGGCGGGCGGGGCGGGGTGGCCGGCCGCCCACTGCCGGTGGCCTTCGAGGTGCGTGCCGAAGGGTGTCGCGGGGCGGTCCGAGGGCAGTGCGGCGCAGGCGTCGAGGATGGCCGTCATCGTCTCGGCGGCGATCTCGGTGATGTCGTCGGGTGCGCGGTAGCCCGGGACGGGGGTGCCGAAGACGAGGAAGTAGCGGTGGGGGTCGTCCAGCGCCCACGCGCGCATGGCGTGTGCCAGCGCGGCGAGGTCGGCGCCCGCCCCCGAGGCCGCCCGGAAGGTGTCGGCGAGGCTTCGGTACGCGTCCCTGACGAGTTCGGTGATCAGCTCGTCCCGGCCGCCGAAGTACCGGTAGAGCGCGGGGCCGCTCATGCCCATCCGCTTGGCGATCGCGTTGAGCGAGAGCGCGGACGCCCCCGCCGTCGCGATCTGCTCCCAGGCGTGTTCCTTGATCTCCGCGCGCACCTGGGTGCGGTAGCGCTCGCGCGGGGTCCTCGTGCGCGCGTCCGTCATGGTCCGCCACTCTCTCCGCTTCGGCGCGAATACATCCTCAAGGTTCAGTGAGAAGCTATCACCGCAGCTGGTGGCGGTGCCCGTCGTCGGAGCCGGTGTCCGCCCCCGCTGGAAGAATGGGCACATGGCCGACCTCGACGCCCTGCGCTCCCGTTTCGCCCGCGCCCTGGACAAGGCCGCCGGCCCCGTGCGGGGAGCCGGCCGCCCCGACCCGGCGCCGTACGCCGACAACCTGCTCGCCCGCTGGCAGGAGCCCGCGCGGCGCTACCACACGCTCGCGCACCTCACCGCGGTCCTGGACCACGTCGACGTACTGGAGGAGTACGCCGCCGACGCCGACGTGGTGCGTCTCGCCGCCTGGTTCCACGACGCCGTCTACCTCCCCGACCGCTCCGAGAACGAGGAGCGCTCGGCCCGCCTCGCCGAGCGCGCGCTGCCCGAGGCCGGGGTGCCGGAGGGGAAGGTCGCCGAGGTGGCGCGGTTGGTGCGGCTCACCGTCACGCACGACCCCGCCGACGACGACCGCGACGGGCAGGTGCTGTGCGACGCCGACCTGGCGATCCTCGCGGCGCCTCCCTCGGCGTACGCCGCGTACACGGCCGCCGTCCGCGAGGAGTACCACTTCGTGCCGAACGAGGCCTTCCGCGCGGGCCGGGCCGCGATCCTCCGCCAACTCCTCGCCCTGCCCCGGCTTTTCCGCACCCCGTACGGGCGGCGGGAGTGGGAGGCGACCGCCCGCTACAACCTCACCGGCGAGCTGGAAATGCTGTCGCCCGGGGACGAGCCCGGCCCGTAGCCTGCCCGGCATGCGGAGCATGGGTGGGGAACAGGTGGAAGAGGCCGTCGCGAGCGCCGTCGCGCTGCTGCGGACGGCGACGGACCGGGACTGGGAGGCGACAGCCGCCGGGCGCCTGAAGTGGAGCTGCCGGGAGACGGCCGAGCACATCGCGGGCGACCTCATCGCCTACGCGGGCCAGCTCGCCGGACGCGCCACCGAGGCCTACGTCCCCTTCGAGATCACCTTCGACGACGGCACGGACAACGAAGGCGTCCTGCACGTCATCGAGACGACCTGCGCCCTGCTCGCCGCGACCCTCCGCACCACGCCGCGCGAGGTCCGCGCCTTCCACCCGTATCCCTTCCGCAGCGCGAACCGCGAGGGTTTCGCCGCGATGGGCGTCACCGAGGTCCTCGCGCACACGCACGACATCGCCGAGGGCCTCGGACTGGCCTACGAGCCGCCCGCCGAGCTGTGCGCGGACGTCCTCGCCCGGATCTTCCCGCACGTCCGGCCCGGAGACGACCCCTGGCGCACCCTGCTGTGGGCCACCGGCCGCGGTGAACTGCCCGGCCGCGCGCCGGTCACCGCGTGGCGCTGGCTCAACAACCTGGTCGTCCCGGCCGAGCGCCTCACCCTCCAGGGCGTCACCCCGGCCGCCGCCACCGACCTGGCCGCGGGCGGCGACGGCGGCTTCGAGTGGGTCGAGGGCGGCCCCTTCCAGGGCACCCGGGACGCCGCCGGGATGCTGCTGAAGGCGTACGAGGCGGGCGTGCACCGGCCCGAGTGGGGGGTCTTCGTACTCGTGCGCCGCCAGGACGGCCGCGCCGTCGGCGGCATGGGCTTCCACGGGGCACCGGACGAGGAGGACAGGGTGGAGATCGGCTACGACCTCGCCGAGGCGGCCCGCGGCCACGGCTACGCCACCGAGGGCCTGCGGGCGCTGTCCGCGTGGGCGCTGGCCCGCGAGGAGGTGGTGTCCGTGTTCGCGACGACCGAGCCCGCCAACCTCGCCTCCCAGGCCGTGATCGTCCGCGCCGGTTTCACCCGGGTCGCGGGGGACGAGAAGCAACTCGCCTACGAGCTGCGGGGCACGCGCGGCTGAACGGCACCCTTGCGGCGCCGCAGCCCCGCCCCGTGCAGCAGCCGCACCACCTCGCGGCTGCTGACCTCCAGCGCACCGGCGGACACGGCGTCGGCGTACCGCTGGGCGGGGAGGTCGTAGTGGTCGCGTTCGAAGGCGCGGCGCGGCACGCCCAGGGACTCGGCGAACGCGTGCAGCTCGGCGTAGGAGACGTCGCTGACGAGGTGCGACCACATGCGGCCGTGCCCCGGCCAGTTCGGCGGATCGATGTAGACGCTCACCGGGTCGCCCTCACGGACCTCACGAAGGGGTGCCTTTGGCGGCGCCGCCCAGCGAGCCGACCGCCGCGACCTTCACACCCGCCTTGCCGCACACCCAGTGCGGGTCGGGGCCGAGCTCCGGCTCGACCTCCAGCGCGTGCGGGTCGCCGGATCCGCACACCGGGCACAGCGGCCAGCGCCCGTACCGCTCCAGCAGCGCGTCCTGCACGTCCTGCGCGACCAGCCCGGCCACGAACTCCGCGCCCTCGGGCCACTGCTCGACCCACCAGCGCCGCTGTACGACGGACTCCTCGACCAGCGAGACGACGTCCGGCTCGGCGACCTGGCCCGCCACCAGGTCGGCGAGGACGAGGGCGCGTGCGGCGTGCAGCGTCTGCTCCAGGGGGCTGATGGGGTCGTCCATGCACCCATTGTGCGCACTCTTGACCCGTGGACCGAAACGAAAATATCTTTCAGTAGTGACCGATGAAGTGAAGGAAACTTTCGGAAGCCCGCGCGGCGAGAGCGCGCGCGGCGGCGGTGCGACCGGTGGTGGTGCGACCGGTGGCCGCCGCGGCTCCGGAAGCGGGAGCGCGCCGCCCGCGCCCGCCGCCCTCGCCGCCAAGGTCCGCACGCTGGCGCCGTCGATGACCCGTTCCATGCAGCGGGTCGCCGAGGCCGTCGCGGGTGACCCGGCCGGCTGCGCGGCCCTCACGGTCACCGGCCTCGCCGAGCTCACCGGCACCAGCGAGGCGACCGTCGTACGCACCGCCCGGCTGCTCGGCTACCCCGGCTACCGCGATCTGCGCCTCGCGCTCGCCGGGCTCGCCGCCCAGCAGCAGTCCGGCCGCGCGCCCGCCATCACGACCGACATCGCGGTCGACGACCCGATCGCCGACGTCGTCGCCAAGCTGGCCTACGACGAGCAGCAGACCCTCGCCGACACCGCCGCCTCACTGGACACCGTCCAGCTCGGCGCGGCCGTCGCCGCGCTCGCCGCCGCCCGCCGCACCGACGTGTACGGCATCGGCGCCTCCGGGCTGGTCGCGCAGGACCTCACCCAGAAGCTCCTGCGCATAGGGCTCATAGCGCACGCCCCCAGCGATCCGCACCTCGCCGTCACCAACGCGGTGCAGCTGCGCGCCGGGGACGTCGCCCTCGCCATCACGCACTCCGGGTCGACCGGGGACGTCATCGAGCCGCTGCGGGTCGCCTTCGAACGCGGGGCGACGACCGTCGCCATCACCGGCCGCCCCGACAGCCCCGTCACGCAGTACGCCGACCACGTACTGACCACGTCCACGTCCAGGGAGAGCGAGCTGAGGCCGGCGGCGATGTCGTCGCGGACCAGCCAGCTGCTGGTGGTCGACTGTCTGTTCGTGGGGGTGGCGCAGCGGACGTACGAGTCGGCCGCGCCGGCCCTGTCGGCGTCCTACGAGGCGCTGGCCCACCGGCACGGGAGCCGCGGGAGATCGTAGGCCCCCGCGCCCCCGGGTAAGTACAGGCACCGAAGTGGAAAGAGCGGCTTCCTCATGACTGCGACCCCCCACCAACCCGACCTCCGTTCCCAGTTGGAGACGCTGGCCACCGAGGCGTTCCGGCCCGAGCTGGCCGAGATCGACCGGATGCCCACCCTCGACATCGCGCGGGTGATGAACGGCGAGGACACCGCCGTGCCCGCCGCCGTCGCCGAACGGCTGCCCGAGATCGCCGCCGCCGTCGACGCCGTAGCGGCCCGGATGGCACGCGGCGGACGGCTGGTCTACGCGGGCGCCGGCACGGCCGGCCGGCTCGGCGTCCTGGACGCCTCGGAGTGCCCGCCCACCTTCAACACCGCCCCCGGGCAGGTCGTCGGCCTCATCGCGGGCGGCCCGGACGCCATGGTCACCTCCGTCGAGGGCGCCGAGGACTCGGCCGAGCTGGCCCGCGCCGACCTGGACGCCCTCGCCCTCACCCCCGACGACACGGTGGTCGGCGTCTCCGCCTCCGGCCGCACGCCGTACGCCATCGGCGCCGTCGAGCACGCCCGGGCGCGGGGGGCCCTGACCATCGGGCTGGCGTGCAACAGCGGCAGCGCCCTGGCCGCCGCCGCCGAGCACGGCATCGAGGTCGTCACCGGGCCCGAGCTGATCACCGGCTCCACCCGGCTGAAGGCCGGTACGGCGCAGAAGCTGGTCCTGAACATGCTGTCGACGATCACGATGATCCGCCTCGGCAAGACGTACGGGAACCTGATGGTGGACGTCCGCGCCTCCAACGAGAAGCTGCGCGCCCGCTCGCGCCGCATCGTCGCGCTCGCCACCGGCGCCGCCGACGACGAGGTCGAGCGCGCCCTGACCGCCACGGACGGCGAGGTCAAGCACGCGATCCTGACCCTGCTGGCCGACGTGGACGGCCCGACGGCCGCCCGCCTTCTGGAGGACTCCGGCGGCCACCTGCGCGCCGCGCTGGCCACGGCACGGGGCTGACCGCACGCTCGGGGGGTGCACAAGGACACCCCCCACACCCCCGGCACTCCCCACACTCCCCGCTCCACGGCCGCCGCCCTCCTCCCCCTGGTCGGCGGCCCGGCCAACGTCACCTCCGTCGCCCACTGCATGACCCGCCTCCGCCTGGGGCTGGCCGACCGATCCCGGGTGGACGACGCGGCGCTGCGGGCGCTGCCCGGTGTGCTGGGGGTGGTGGAGGACGGCGAGTCGTACCAGGTGGTGCTGGGGCCGGGGGTGGTCGGGCGGGTGACGGAAGCCTTCGAGGCACTGCTGGCGGCCGACGGGGCCGGCTGCACGGTGGAGGGCGCCGCCGGCACGGCGGACGCCCTCGCAGCCCCGGCGGACACTCCCGCCGTGCCGGCGGACACTCCCGCCGGCACGGCGGACGTCCTCGCCCGGCGCGGTGCCGAGCTGAAGGCGCGGCAGAAGCGGCGCAACGCGACCCCGCTCAAGTCGGCCCTGCGCCGCGTCGCGAACATCTTCGTCCCGCTCATCCCCGCCCTGATCGGCTGCGGGATCGTCGCGGGCATCGCGGGTCTGCTGACGAACCTGGAACGGCTCCCCGGCATCACCCCCGCCCTGGCCGCCCTCTCCTCCGCCTTCATGGCGCTGATCGCGGTGTTCGTCGGCCACAACACGGCGAAGGAGTTCGGCGGGACGCCCGTGCTGGGCGGCGCGGTCGCCGCCGTCGTCGTCTACCCGGGCGTGGCGGAGGTGACGGCGTTCGGCACCGCGCTCGCCCCCGGCCAGGGCGGCGTCCTGGGCGCACTGGCCGCCGCGCTGCTCGGCACGTACGTCGAGAAGTGGTGCCGTGCCCGGCTCCCCGGCACCCTGGACGTCCTGCTCACCCCGACCCTGACGGTCCTGGTCTCCGGCCTGGTCACCCTCTACGTCCTCATGTACGCGGCCGGGGAGGTCGCCACGGCCATCGGCACGGCGGCGAACTGGCTCCTGACGACGACCGGCGCCCTGGCCGGCCTGGTCCTCGGCGGCCTCTTCCTCCCCCTGGTGATGCTGGGCCTGCACCAGGCCCTCATCCCCATCCACACCACGCTCATCGAGCAGCAGGGCCACACCGTCCTGCTCCCCATCCTGGCCATGGCGGGCGCGGGCCAGGTCGGCGCGGCGGCGGCGGTGTACGTCCGTCTGCGCCACGACACCACCCTGCGTACGACGATCAGATCGGCGCTCCCGGCCGGTCTGCTCGGCGTCGGCGAACCCCTGATCTACGGTGTCTCCCTCCCCCTCGGCCGCCCCTTCCTCACCGCCTGCGTGGGCGGCGCGGCGGGCGGCGCCTTCGTCGGCCTGTTCGCGATGCTCGGCACGGACGTGGGGGCGACGGCGATCGGCCCGTCCGGCTGGGCCCTGTTCCCGCTCCTCGCGGGCGGCGGTGGCTGGGCGGTGACGGCGGCGGTGTACGGCGGCGGGCTGCTCACCGGGTACGTGGTCGGCTTCGCGGCGACGTACTTCTTCGGTCTGGACGGCGGCACCGCCCGCGCCGTGTGCGACTCTGGGGAGCATGAACCACGCCCAGCTGACCGCCCTGGGCCGCGCCCTGCGTCTCCTCGGTGAGCACGGCGAGGCACTGAGCACCGACACGCCGGACGCCAAGCTGCACGAGGTCCGCGCGGACCTGAAGCGCGCGCTGGACCAGCTGGAGGAGAGCGTCACGGCGGCGGCCCCGACCACCCGCTGCCACGAGCATCCGAACGGCCCGGTCGACAAGGCCGCCCCCGACCTCTGCCTCCTGTGCGAGACCCGCCGCCGCGCCGCCCGCCGCAGCGAGTACAACGGCGGCCCGCTCCCCGCGCGGCCCGCCACCGACCCGGTCCAGTCCCGCTACGGCGTCCGGGGCGACCGTCCGCAGCCCCAGCAGCGCTGGCTGCCCGAGCTGTGGAACGGCCAGGCGTGGCAGCTGTGCGGCACCCCGCGCCGCGACCGCCGCGAGGCCGAGCTGTACATCGCGGCCCAGTTGCGCGCACCCCGCGCGGCGATGGCGTACCGGCTCGTCCACGAGTTCACGGACTACGAGGTGCTGCGGGTGTGGGGGACGCCGGTCCGGGTGGACATCGAGCCGATGGGCGGCGTCTGAGCCCGTCCGGGGTGTCTCCCCTACCGGCGGGTGAAGCGGGTGAGTGTGACGCCGTTGGTGAAGGCGGTGCGCTCGGCGGTGTCGAACAGCGTGGGGTCGAAGTCACCGTCGACCAGCGGGACACCGGCACCGGCGATCACCGGGTAGCTCTTGATCAGCAGCTCGTCGATCTCGGACAGCAGGGCGCCCGCGAGCTTCCCGCCGCCGCACAGCCAGATGTCCAGGCCGGTGTCCTCGGCCTTGAGCTCACGGACGAGGGCGAGCGGGTCGCTGGGCACGACAGTGACGGCGGGGTCGGCCTCGTCGGGCTTCAGGGTGCTCGACACCACGTACTGGCGCAGGTGCGCGTACGGGCTGGGGTACCCCTCGTCGAGACCGGGACGGTAGCTGCCGAGTCCCATCAGGACGGTGTCGAAGTTCCGGTTGGGCACGTCGGTGAGACCGACGGCGGCGCGGTAGGCGGTCGGCACCGTCTCCGGGTAGAGCGGGTTGGTCCAGGCCGAGTAGGCGGCGGCCTGCCGTTCGTCGCCGAGCGGGAAGAAGTCGAACTCTCCGCCGGGGCCGGCGATACGGCCGTCGAGGGTGACGGCGACGTAGTACACGAGCTTTCGCAAAGAAGAACCCCCACGTAGTACTCTGCTTGAAGTGGTTTCAACGTAGTACTACACCTGGAGTGGTGTCAATGAGATTTCCGATGGAGCCGTGCCCATGGTGAGAAGGAACGACCAGCGCCGCGCCGCCCTCGTCGACGCCGCGATCGAGGTACTGGCCGCGCAGGGCGCCCGGGGCCTGACCTTCCGGGCGGTGGACACGGAGGCCGCCGTACCGGGCGGCACCGCGTCCAACTACTTCGCCAACCGCGACGACCTGCTCACCCAGGCCGGCGCCCGCGTCTACGAACGGCTCCACCCCGACGAGGCGACCCTCACCCGCCAGCGGACGGCCGGCCGCGACCGGGACACGTACGTCGTGCTGATGCGCGAACTCGTCGACCGCATCTCCTCGTTCCGCGCCGGCTACCTCGCGCTGCTGGAACTCCGGCTGGAGGCGACCCGCCGCCCCGAACTGCGCGCGGTCCTGACCGAACGCATCCGCGCCGACGTCGCCGCCAACGTCTCGTACCACGAGGCGTCCGGCCTCCCCGGCGACGCGATGGCCGTCAAGCTGCTCTACCTCGCCCTGAACTGGCTGATCGTCGAGCAGCTCACCCTGCCGGACGTCTTCACCCCGGCCGAGCGCGACGAACTGGTGGCGGCGGCGGTCGAACGCATCGTGGCACCGGACCGGGACTGACGGCCCGCCGGGTCGGATCCGGTTCCCGCCGCCGTCGACATACCAGTCGGTACCGGCCGGCCCCGGTCAGGCTGCCGGGGCGGTCAGGACGGCCTCGGCGGCCAGCCGGAGACTCCCGATCATCGGATTCGGATCGCCCGTGCGGCTGACCAGCACGACCTGGCTGGGGGGAGCGCCCTCGACCGGGACGGTGACGAGGTCGGGACGCAGTGAGCTGCGCCGATCGCCGACCGGCAGCACGGCGATCGCCTCGCCATTCGCGACGAGTTCGAGCTTGTCCTCGTAGCTCTCGATCGGCGGCAGACCGGCCCCGAGGAGCCGGGAGGAAGTCCAGTCCGCGGTCTCGAAGGCGCAGGGCGCCACCTCCTCACCGGCCAGTTCCTCCACGGTCACCGAGGCGCGGTCGGCCAAGGGATGGCCGCGCGGGACCACGAGCATCCGGGGCTCCTCGTACAGCGGGGTGATGAACACGTCGTCGACGGAGTCGAACGGCAGCGGGGCCCGCCCGATCAGGGCGTCGACGCGCCTGTCGGCCAGCGCCCCGACGTCGCGGCAGCTCAGATGCCGGGTGGCGATCTCGGCGTCCGGGCAACGGCGGCGCAGTTCCCGTACGGCGGCGGTGATCACCAGGTCCTCGACGTAACCGATGGTGATGCGTTCGCCCCCGGCCTGGTCACGCACGGCCAGCTCGGCCTGGCGGGCGGACCGCAGCAGGGCCTGTCCCCGGGGAAGGAACGTCTGGCCGGCCGGAGTGAGCCGGGCGCCCTGGGGTGTGCGGTCCAGCAGTCGTGTGCCGAGGTACTTCTCGAGCCGCTGGATCTGGCGGCTCAGCGCCGGCTGCGCCACGTGCAGGTCGGCGGCGGCCCGGCCGAAGTGCTGGTGCGCCGCCACCACGGTGAAGTAGCGCACCAGCCGCAGATCCAGGTCCTGCCCGAGGTCGTTCACCCTGCCAGCGTACGTGTCATGCCGTTTCGGAATGACCGGTTGCCGAACCGGTCTTGGACGCCCATGCCGTCCTGGGCCTTGACTGAGGGAAGCAACGTTTCCCCGAGAAAGCGACAGGCGCGATGAAGGCGATCCAGTTCCACGAAGCGGGCGGCCCGGAAGTTCTGCGGTACGACGAGGTGCCGATTCCCGAGATCGGCCCGGGCGAGGTGCTCGTCCGGGTGCACGCGGCGGGCGTCAACCCGCCGGACTGGTACCTGCGTGAGGGGATGAAGGTCATGCCGGCCGAGATGAGGCCGGCGCTGGAGTTCCCCCTGACCCCTGGAACGGACATGTCGGGTGTGGTCCAGGCGGTCGCTCCGGACGTGCGGGGGTTCGCCGTCGGCGACGAGGTCTTCGGCATGCTGCGGTTCCCCGGATTCGACGGCCGGACGTACGCCGATTACGTGGCCGCGCCGGCTTCCGACCTGGCTCACAAACCGGCCGGTATCGACCACGCCCAGGCGGCTGGGGCACCGATGGCCGTGCTGACGGCCTGGCAGTACCTGGTCGATCTCGGCCATGACGTGCCGTCCCCCTTCACCGGCCGGGTGCACCAGCCGGTGCCGATCACGCCGGGGATGACCGTGCTGGTCAACGGGGCCGCCGGTGGAGTGGGCCACTTCGCGGTGCAGCTGGCGAAGTGGAAGGGGGCACACGTCGTCGCGGTGGCCTCGGGCCGCCACGAGCGGTTCCTGCGCGAGCTCGGCGCCGACGAGTTCATCGACTACACCACGACGCGGGCCACGGACGTGGTCAGCGACGCCGACCTGGTGATCGACGCCGTCGGTGGCCCGGACAGCTCACGCTTCCTGAGCGTGCTCAAGCGCGGCGGCACCATGCTTCCGGTGTTCTTCGCCGAGTACGACCCGGAGGAGACGGCGCGTCTGGGCATCACGGTCTCGAACATCCAGGTGCGTTCCAACGGCCCCCAGCTCGCCCGGATCGGGCGCCTGTTCGACGAGGGCAAGCTCCAGGTCGGGGTGGACAGCACCTACCCGCTGCCCGAAGCGGCCGGCGCGCACACGCGAGCCGCGCAGGGACACATCCAGGGCAAGATCGTGCTGACCACGGTCTCGTGATCGCCGGCCTTCAGCGGGTGGTGGCGAACCGCGCCCATGCCCTGGACGAGCCGGACACGCCCCGGCTGGAAGCGGTCCTGCCAGGCAGTGCGTCCGGCGGATCATCGGACGCCTGCCGCCGCTTCCCCGTCAGACAGGCGCTAAGGGCGCGCGCTCTCACGGTTCGTCCCTCTCAGCCGTGCCCTCAGCACCTCCTCCGGCTGCGCCACCGCCACCGACGCCCGGGGGCAGTCCCACGCCCGGCCCCCGGCGACCGGCCGCAACCGCACGTCGCCGCCGGCGTGTCCCACCACCTCCCCCACGCGCCCGTCCCGCGCGTCCACGGCATGCGTACCGACCGCCGGCCGCTCACCACGCACCACCGACGCCAGCCGCTCGGCGACCCGGACGTTGCACCGCCCCAGGTCGACCAGGGCGAACGGCTCGTCACTCGCGCCGGTCACGGGATCGACGCACAGGGACGGCAGCACGACTCCGGCGCCCACGAGGGCCTGCCGCAAGGACTCGACGACTTCTTCGGTCGACCGCACCCTTCCTCACCTCCACGCTGAGTTCCTGATTCGGTACACAGCGTGTCTGCCCCGCCTCTAACCTGGCCATACAGGGCGTCCCAACAAGCCCTGATGTGCGACCGGGAGTTCCTTGCCATGCCTGGACCGAAAGACCTCGACCCTTCGTCGTCCCCCCGCGCCCTCCTCGGCGCCGAGTTGCGCCACGCCCGCGAGAAGACCGGGCTGAGCCAGGAGGACCTGGGCGCGCGGCTGTTCGTCAGCGGTTCGTTCATCGGACAACTGGAGTCCGGTACGCGGCGGATGCAACCGGAGTACGCGCGCATGCTGGACGACGTCCTCGGGACGGAGGACTTCTTCCGGCGGAACTGCGCGGCTTCGGCGAAGTCGAAGTATCCGGAGCACTTCGCGGAGGCGGCGGAGGCGGAGGCGACCGCCACGGAGATCAGGGAGTACGCGCCCCTGCTGATCCCTGGACTGCTGCAAACCCCTGCGTACACACGGGCGGTGTGCCGGGCGTACCAACCCACGGCGCCGAACGAGGTGATCGAGAAACTGGTGGCGGCGCGGATGGACCGGGCCCGTCTCCTCGACGATCCAACAAAGCCCCAGTTGTGGGTGGTACTGGACGAAGCCGCGCTGCGGCGGGTCACCGGCGGGCGTGAGGTGATGGCCGAGGCGCTCGGCCACGTCGTCAGCCTGATTCGCCGAAACCGGATCATTGTGCAGGTGCTGCCGTTCGACGCGGGAGCGCATGCCTCACTGGAGGGCGCCATCAAGTTGATGGACTTCGAGGATGCGCCTCCGCTGGTGTACTTCGAGGGCGTCGGCACCGGGCGGCTGGAGGATGAACCCACCGTCGTCCGCTACCAGCGGCACACCTACAGCCTGCTCTCTGCCTGTTCGCTGTCCCCGAAGAACTCCCTGGCCCTAGTTGAGGCGATGGCGCAGGATTACGTCCATGAGGAGCATCCCTGAGCACCACCTGGACTGGTACAAGTCCAGCTACAGCGGGGGCAGCGGCGGCAACTGTCTGGAGGTCGCCGTCGGCAGCCCTGCCGCCATCCCGGTCCGCGATTCCAAGGACCCCCACGGGCCCAGGCTGCGGTTCCAGGCCGACGCCTGGTCGGTCTTCGTCGACGGCATCAAGGCAGCCCCGGCTTCCAGGTGACCGTGGGGCCACTCGCTTCCTTGCCATGGTCGTGCTTCCACGACCCGAGTAAAGGGCGCTGCGCGTCGCCTTCGGCGATCGGCCTACGGCCCACCCTTGACTCGGCTCGCTCCAGCACGAGGGAGAAGCGAGCGAGCGGCCCGGAAGAACGGGTGGCCGGGGCACACCGGTCCATCAGGTCGGCCGACCGGTCCCCGGCACGAGGGAGCGCGTCGGCGCCTCGCCTGCACGCCGGGCCGCCTCGGCGTCTGACGGCCGGTGGGTGATTCCGTCTCGGCGCGGGAGCCCTCGGGCGGGACCTCTCTCTAAAACCGAGGACGAAATCGCTGTTTTGTCCTCGGTTTTCGAGAGGGCCCCCACCCACCGGGCGTCAGACGCCGAACACTCCCGGCGTGCCGGCGAGGCGCCGACGCGCCCCCTCACGCCGGGCGACCGCGCGACCCGCCCAAGGGCCCGGTGTACCTAGGACACCCACCCTCCCCGGCCGCCCGCACGCTTCTCCACCGTGCTGGAGCGAGCCGGGTCAAGGGGCGGCCGCAGGCCGATCGCCGAAGGCGACGCGCAGCGCCCTTGACGCGGGTCGTGGAAGCACGACACTGGCACAGAAGCGGGCGGCCCCACGGCCACGTGGAAGTCGGCGACGCCCTGACGCCCCGCCCCGGCACGAGACCCCGGCCGGTCACGCCTCCGTTCGCACCAGCGGCAGGGGCGCGAACTCGTAGTCCTCCCACAGCCGCCGCGACGCCTCCCCCGGGTACGGCGCGACGGCCGGCTCCGCGTCGAGCACCCGCACCAGGCGCCGTTCCGTGTCGTACGCGGGCCAGCCGGGGTCGCCGGTGCGTGCGAAGGACGTCCACGAGGACCGGAAGCGGGACGACAGGGCGCGCGCCTCCGGGGACGGCTCCGCGCCCTCGAAGAGGAGCAGCCCGAGGTCGGCCTGGAAGGTGCCGAAGAGGAGCGGGACGTCCAGGGCGTGACAGGCGCCGAGGGCGCCGCCGTCGCCCGGGGCCGGCCAGGTCAGTTCGTAGACGTGGGACCGGCCGCCGCCCGCGAGGTGGGCCTCGGCCAGGTGCAGGGACGGCATGGCGAAGAGCCAGTCGGTCTGGACGCGTTCGTAGAGGTCGTTCGCGGACGCGCCCGGGTACGCGGCGCGGTAGGCCGCCTCGCCGCCCGGCGCGTACAGGCCGAGGGCCGCGCTCGCGCGTTCCTCGGTGATCCGGCCGAGCTTGCCCGCCATGGCGGTGAAGAGCCGGTTCTCGTCCCGGTTGTGACCGACGATCAGGTCGACGTCCCGGGATGCGCCGGACGCGAGTGCCTGCCACGGCATGACCGGCAGCACGTCTCCGTCGACGACCGGCGAGTAGGGGGTGACCGTGGGCGCGGCCTGCCCCCAGCGGTCCACGTACCCGGGCATCTTCGGGGCGAGGGACTGCCCCGCCTTGACCAGCCGGTCCGGGTCCACGGCCGCCAGGTCGGCGACGGTCGGGCGCAGTCCGAGCTCGGCGGCGAGGGCGGTGGCGATGTCCCGGGCGAGTTCGTCGGAGAAGAACGTGCCCGGCACACTCTGGGCGATGGCCCGCCGGAACAGCCCGGTCGCGCTCGGCATGGCCAGCAGCGAGGCGACGGACCCGGCGCCGGCCGACTCGCCGAAGACGGTGACCTGGTCCGGGTCGCCGCCGAACGCCGCGATGTTCTCCCGTACCCACTCCAGCGCGGCCACCTGGTCGAGCAGGCCACGGTTGGCGGGGGCGCCCTCGATACGGGCGAAACCCTCCATGCCGAGGCGGTAGTTGAAGGTGACGACGACCAGGTCGCCGTCCTCGGCGATGCGGCGGGCGTCGTAGCCGGGGCTGCCGGCGTGGCCGAGCTTGTACGCGCCGCCGTAGATCCACACCATCACCGGGCGGTGGACGGCCGGGTCCGGGGCGGGCGTCCAGACGTTGACGGTCAGCCAGTCGTCGCCCACGGGCACGTCGACGTGGCCGGTGGTGCCCGCTACGCCGGCGTCCTGCGGGGGCGGCGGACCGAAGGCGTACGCCTCGCGTATGCCGTCCCAGGCGCGGGCCGGGCGCGGGGCGGCGAACCTCGCCTCGCCCACCGGCGGTTCGGCGAACGGGATGCCGCGGAAGACGGTCAGCCCGTCCTCCCGCCGCCCGCGCACCGAACCGGTGCCGGTGCGCACCACAGGGCCTGCTGATTCCACTGATTCCACGGGTCCGGGATTCGTCATCCCACGGACCCTACGCCGTGGTGCGCACCCGCAGCGGCCGGGTCAGCTCAGGGTCTTGAGCGCCGCCGCGTCGAACGGCGCCAGCTCGTCGAAGCGGCCGGAGAGGACCTTCCGGGCCCAGTCCGGGTCCTGGAGCACCGCGCGGCCGACGGCGACCATGTCGAACTCGTCGCGCTCCATCCGGTCCAGGAGGTTGTCGAGGCTGCCGAGCGCGGCGCCCTCGCCCAGGAACGCCTTGCCGAACTCGCCTTCGAGACCGACCGAGCCGACCGTGATGGCGGTCTTGCCGGTGAGCTTCCTGGTCCAGCCGGCGAGGTTGAGGTCGGAGTCGTCGAACTCGGGCAGCCAGTAGCGGCGGGTGGAGGCGTGGAAGGCGTCGACGCCGGCCGAGGCGAGCGGGGCGAGGATCGCCTCCAGCTCCTCGGGGGTCTCGGCGAGGCGGGCGTCGTAGGCGTCCTGCTTCCACTGCGAGTAGCGGAAGATCACCGGGAAGTCGGGCGAGACCTTCTCGCGTACGGCGGCCACGATCTCGGCGGCGAAGCGGGTGCGGGCCACCGGGTCGCCACCGTAGGCGTCGGTGCGGCGGTTGGTGCCCGCCCACAGGAACTGGTCGATGAGGTAGCCGTGGGCGCCGTGGAGCTCCACACCGTCGAAGCCGATGCGCTCGGCGGCCGCGGCGGCCTCGGCGAAGGCGCCGATGACGTCGTCCAGATCGCGCTGGGTCATCGCCTTGCCGGTGACCTCGTCCTCGCCGATGCGCAGGCCGGAGGGGCCGACGGCGGGGGCGTCGGGGAAAGGCTGCTCGCCCTCGTTGCGGACCATGCCGATGTGCCACAGCTGCGGCACGATCGTGCCGCCCGCCGCGTGCACCGCGTCGGCGACCCTCGCCCACCCGGCGAGCTGCTCCTCGCCGTGGAAGCGCGGGACGCTGTCGCTCTGCCCGGCCGAGTCGTGGCCGACGTACGTACCCTCGGTGATGACCAGGCCGACACCGGCGGCGGCCCGACGGGAGTAGTACGAGACGACGTCGTCGCCGGGGATGCCGCCCGGGGAGAACATCCGGGTCATCGGCGCCATCGCGATGCGGTTCGGCACGGTCAGGCCGTTGATGGTGGCCGGGCGGGCGAGGATCTGGGCGGCGCGCGAGGCGGCGTCGGAGGCGGTGACGGTCACGTGGGGGCTCCTCAGGAGTGGGTACCGTACGGTATGTGCGCACGCATTCATCGCACTCCTGCGACAACCGGTCCACCCCGTCGCGTCATTCCTCGCGTCGCTCCCGGCCCGCGGTGATCCGGCGCACACCACCCGGCCGGGCCCCCGAAAACGCCCGAGGGCGGCACCCCCTGCCGGAACAGGGGGTGCCGCCCTCGGTACGTGAAGGACGGTTGATCGACCGGGGTCGATCAGAAGTCCATGTCACCGCCCGGCATGCCGCCCGGGGCGCCGCCCGCGGCGGCCTTCTCCGGCTTGTCGGCGATGACGGCCTCGGTGGTGAGGAACAGCGCGGCGATGGAGGCGGCGTTCTGCAGGGCAGAGCGGGTCACCTTCGCCGGGTCGATGATGCCTTCGGCGATCATGTCGACGTACTCACCGGTCGCGGCGTTCAGGCCGTGGCCGACGGTCAGGTTGCGGACCTTCTCCACGACGACGCCGCCCTCGAGACCACCGTTGACGGCGATCTGCTTCAGCGGGGCCTCCAGGGCGAGCTTCACGGCGTTGGCGCCGGTCGCCTCGTCACCCGAGAGCTCCAGCTTCTCGAAGACCTGGGAGGCCTGGAGCAGGGCCACGCCACCACCGGCGACGATGCCCTCCTCGACGGCCGCCTTCGCGTTGCGAACGGCGTCCTCGATGCGGTGCTTGCGCTCCTTGAGCTCGACCTCGGTGGCGGCACCGGCCTTGATGACGGCCACGCCGCCGGCCAGCTTCGCCAGGCGCTCCTGGAGCTTCTCGCGGTCGTAGTCCGAGTCGCTGTTCTCGATCTCGGCGCGGATCTGGTTGACCCGGCCCTGGACCTGGTCGGCGGAGCCGGCGCCGTCCACGATCGTGGTCTCGTCCTTGGTGATGACGACCTTGCGGGCGCTGCCCAGGAGGTCCAGGGACGCGTTCTCCAGCTTGAGGCCGACCTCCTCGGAGATGACCTCGCCGCCCGTGAGGATGGCGATGTCGCCGAGCATGGCCTTGCGGCGGTCGCCGAAGCCCGGGGCCTTGACGGCGACGGACTTGAAGGTGCCGCGGATCTTGTTGACGACCAGGGTCGACAGGGCCTCGCCCTCGACGTCCTCGGCGATGATCAGCAGCGGCTTGCCCGACTGCATGACCTTCTCCAGGAGCGGCAGCAGGTCCTTGACGTTGCCGATCTTGGAGTTGGCGATCAGGATGTACGGGTCGTCGAGCGACGCCTCCATACGCTCCATGTCGGTGGCGAAGTACGCCGAGATGTAGCCCTTGTCGAAGCGCATACCCTCGGTGAGCTCGAGCTCCAGACCGAAGGTCTGGGACTCCTCGACGGTGATGACGCCTTCCTTGCCGACCTTGTCCATCGCCTCGGCGATGAGCTCGCCGATCTGGGTGTCGGCGGCGGAGATGGAGGCCGTGGAGGCGATCTGCTCCTTGGTCTCGACGTCCTTGGCCTGCTCGAGCAGGGCGGCGGAGACGGCCTCGACGGCCTTCTCGATGCCGCGCTTGAGGGCCATGGGGTTGGCGCCGGCCGCGACGTTGCGCAGGCCTTCCTTGACCAGGGCCTGGGCGAGAACGGTCGCGGTGGTCGTACCGTCACCGGCGACGTCGTCCGTCTTCTTGGCGACTTCCTTGACCAGCTCGGCGCCGATCTTCTCGTACGGGTCCTCGAGCTCGATCTCCTTGGCGATGGAGACACCATCGTTGGTGATCGTGGGGGCGCCCCACTTCTTCTCGAGGACGACGTTGCGGCCCTTGGGGCCGAGCGTCACCTTGACGGCGTCCGCGAGCTGGTTCATGCCGCGCTCGAGGCCGCGCCGCGCCTCCTCGTCGAACGCGATGATCTTGGCCATGTGAAGTGGTCCCTCCAGGACTGGGGGTGATTCCTTCGGACCGCGCCCGCGCCCGCGACGGACGGCTCGCCTGCCGTGCGGTTCCTTCCCCACCCGGCCTGCGGGCCTCACCGACCCGGTCCTTCGTTGTCACTCTCACCTTCAGAGTGCTAACGCAATGATTAGCACTCGCCCCTGCCGAGTGCAAGCGCCTCTCGGGGATCGACACCAGCGATCAGCCACCCGCGAACACGGGCCGGGGCAGGTTCGGGGGGCAGGTTCGGGGGCGGGGCCGGGCAGGCCGAAGGGCCCGTACCCCGGGAGGTACGGGCCCTTCGGTTGAAGACCGCGCTGCGGTGGCCGCGCGTCTCAGGCGCTGAGGCGAACCATGTCGGCCTGCGGGCCCTTCTGACCCTGCGAGATCTCGAACTCGACCCGCTGGCCTTCTTCGAGGGTGCGGTAGCCGTCCATCTGAATCGCGCTGTAGTGGACGAAAACATCCGCACCACCGTCGACCGCGATGAAGCCGTACCCCTTCTCCGCGTTGAACCACTTGACGGTGCCCTGAGCCATGCCTAACTCCCCTATTACTGGCCCTTGCACAGATCCGCACTTCGCGGACCCGGGTCAGACCTCGCCCCCCACGACTGGGGGCGTGCGCCGGAACGCGTCGACCGCGGCCGAATGTATCTGTCCAACTGCCCTCTGCAACAGGTCAGTCGGACGAGAAATCTGGACGCACCCGGTCCGGAATGTGGCGAGAATTCGCCTGAATTCGGGTCAAGTCGGGGTCCACAAAGGGAACAAAAGCCGCGAAATACGCCCGCATTTTGGCTATTTCTTGTCGGGCCGGCGGCAGGGAGGCGAAGTTCCCGATCTCGCGATCGGGAGCGCGTTCCCCAACTCTACCGCGCTCAACCACATGGAATTGCCCCCTCCGTTTCTCTTACGGAGAGGGCAATTCGTACTACGACGTGTATCGACGCGTATCAGCCGCCGGCGACCGCGGGGATGATGGAGACTCCCGCGCCGTCCGGGGTCGCCGTCTCCAGGCCCTGCTCGAAGCGGACGTCGTCGTCGTTGACGTAGACGTTGACGAAGCGGCGGAGCTTGCCCTGGTCGTCCAGGACGCGGGCGGCGATGCCGGTGTGGTTCTTCTCCAGGTCGGAGATGACCTCACCGAGGTTGGCGCCCTCGGCACCGACCTCGGCCTTGCCGCCGGTGTAGGTGCGCAGGATGGTCGGGATGCGAACGGTCACGCTCATGCGAGGCCAGCCTCTCGGAAGGAGTCCAGGTTCGGGCGGATGGTGGCGGTCAGGCCGGTACCGGCCACCGCGTCGAGGGTCTTCAGGCCGTCGCCGGTGTTGAGCACGACGGTGGTGAGGGACGGGTCCAGGTCACCGTTCTCGATCAGCTTCTTCGTGACGCCGACCGTCACCCCGCCCGCGGTCTCCGCGAAGATCCCTTCGGTGCGCGCGAGCAGCTTGATGGCGTCGACGACCTGCTCGTCACTCACGTCCTCCACGGCGCCGCCGGTGCGGCGCGCGATGTCGAGGACGTACGGGCCGTCGGCCGGGTTGCCGATCGCGAGGGACTTGGCGATGGTGTCCGGCTTCTGCGGGCGTACGACGTCGTGGCCGGCCTTGTACGCGGTGGACACCGGCGAGCAGCCCTCGGCCTGGGCGCCGAAGATCTTGTACGGCTTGTCCTCGACCAGGCCGAGCTGGATCAGCTCCTTCAGCCCCTTGTCGATCTTCGTGAGCTGGGAGCCGGAGGCGATGGGGACGACGAGCTGGTCGGGCAGCCGCCAGCCGAGCTGCTCGCAGATCTCGTACGCGAGGGTCTTGGAACCCTCCGCGTAGTACGGCCGCAGGTTGACGTTGACGAAGCCCCAGCCCTCGCCGGCCGGGTCGCCGATCAGCTCGGAGCAGAAGCGGTTCACGTCGTCGTAGTTGCCCTCGATGCCGACCAGCTCACCGCCGTAGACGGCGGCCATGACGACCTTGCCCTGCTCCAGGTCGTGCGGGATGAACACGCAGGAGCGGAAGCCGGCGCGGGCGGCGGCGGCGCCGACGGCACCCGCGAGGTTGCCGGTGGAGGAGCAGGACAGGGTGGTGAAACCGAAGGCGCGGGCGGCCTCGATGGCCTGCGCGACGACGCGGTCCTTGAAGGAGTGCGTCGGGTTGCCGGAGTCGTCCTTGACGTACAGACCGCCGGTGACGCCGAGCTCGCGGGCCAGGTTGTCGGCCTTGACCAGCTTGGTCCAGCCGGGGTTGATGTTCGGCTTGTCGGCCACGTCGGCGGGGACGGGCAGCAGCGGGGCGTAACGCCAGATGTTCGCGGGGCCCGCCTCGATGCGCGCGCGGAGTTCCTCGGTGTCGTGGGCCGAGAAGTCGTAGGCGATCTCCAGCGGGCCGAAACACTCCTCGCAGGCGAAGACGGGGCCGAGCGGAACGCGGTGGCCGCATTCGCGGCAGGAGAGCGCGGCGGCGGGGCCCAGATCGACGGAGCCGGCGGGGGCGGGAGCGTCGGGGGTGGTGGTGCTTTCGACAGTCTGCACAGCCATGGAGGCGAGGCCCTTTCTCCTCATCTTCCTCACGACGCATCTCGCCGTGAGACGGATTTGGCACCTTCCCGAGTCGGGAGCCTCGCCACGTCCGCGTGACAAGAACCGACTGGAGGGTTGCCGGGGCTTCAACGGGCCGTATCCCTCTGCCCCTCTGGATGAGCGGTATTCGATTGTTGATCTTGCTCGGCTTGTCGCGCTTGCCGCGCATATCGAGCTTGTCGAGCGGTGGTGCGTGCGGGACCCCCGGCATGCGGTGGGCCTCCGCGTTGTTCAAGACTGTAACCGAAGGCCAGGGCGGTTGAGACAGTCGTCCGCACCGCGAGATGGATCACACCGGATCACGAAGGAGCCACCGAACGTGCTGGAAGAAGTCGAGCGCTGGCTGAGCGCACGCTCCTGGTCCGTGTCGGACCGGCCGATCCAGCAGCTCCTGTCCGCCAAGCACGCCACCGGGCAGTCGGTCAGCGTGGTGCTCCCCGCCCTCGACGAGGAGGCGACGGTCGGCGACATCGTCACGGTGATCCGCCGGGACCTGATGGGGCGCGTCCCGCTCGTCGACGAGATCGTGGTCGTGGACTCCGGGTCGAGCGACCGCACGTCGGCGGTGGCCGCGGCGGCGGGCGCGCGCGTCGTGCACCGCGACACGATCCTGCCCCGCATCCCGGCCGTGCCCGGCAAGGGCGAGGTGCTGTGGCGTTCGCTGCTGGTCACCGGCGGCGACATCGTCTGCTTCGTCGACGCGGACCTGCGCGAGTTCTCCGCCGACTTCGTCACCGGGATCGTGGGGCCACTGCTCACCGATCCGGGCGTGCACCTCGTCAAGGCCATGTACGACCGTCCGCTCACCGTGCCCGACGGCTGCGCCTCCGCCGTGCCCGCGGCCGGGCAGGGCGGCCGGGTCACGGAACTGATGGCCCGCCCGCTGCTCAACATGCACTGGCCGCAGCTGGCCGGCTTCGTCCAGCCGCTCGGCGGCGAGTACGCGGCCCGCCGCTCCCTCCTCGAACAACTCCCCTTCCCCGTCGGCTACGGGGTCGAGCTGGGCATGCTGGTCGACTCCCTGCACCTGGTGGGCCTGGACGCCCTCGCGCAGGTCGACGTCGGCGTACGCAGACACCGGCACCAGGACGGCCAGGCGCTGGGCCGCATGTCCGCCGCGATCTACCGCACCGCCCAGCTCCGGCTGGCCCGCGGCCACCTGGTCCGGCCGTCCCTCATCCAGTTCGAACGGGGCGCGGACGGTTTCGAGCCGCGTACGTACTCGGTGGACACCGAGGAGCGCCCCCCGATGACGGAGATCGCCGAGTACGCGGCCCGGAGGGTGGCCTGAGCGTCAGCCGGTGACGCCGTCCGACCAGCGCCACCTGCCGCCCGAGTCCTGCGCGCAGGTCAGGTACTCGCCACCGCGCCCGTGGGTGCTCAGACCGCGGTGCTTCTTGGCGCAGAACTGGCCGTCGGCGTAGCAGTTGCCGGCGGGGCTGGTCAGTTCGCAGCCGCCGGTGCCTGTTCCGGAGCCCGTACCCGTGCCGGAACCCGTGCCGGAACCCGTGTCCGTGCCGGAATCCGGGGCGGGGGCCGTCGTCCGGACCGGTTCCGGGGTGTGCAGGAGGTCACCGGAGCAGTCACGGCCGTTGCGCGGGACGGTGAACGCCACGTCGTAGGAGCCACCGGGCTCGTCGGTCTGCGCGCAGACCTCCTCGCCCGCGGACCAGGAGGAGGCCCGCTTGCCACCCGTGCCCTGGAGCTGGACGGCGTAGGCGAGCCCGGCCTTCTTCGCCGCGCCGACCGCCTTACCGACGGCGGAACCGGTGTGGTCGTCCAGCGTGACGGCGGCGGGGGTGGGAGTGGGGGTCGGCGAGGGAGTCGAGGCCGGTGTGGCGGTGGGGGTGGGCGTGGCAGTCGGGGTCGGTGTGGCGGTGGCCGAGGCCGGTCGCTCGGCCGCCGTCTCGGTACCGGTGCTTCCGTCCCCGCAGCCGGCCAGTGCCAGCGCCGAGGCCGCGACCAGTGCCGCGGTGCCGGCGAACCGGCGGATACGTATGGGCATGCCGCCCACCCCCCAGAAAGTTGAAATACGCACCACACATGCTCGATCTGTTCACATCATCCACACAAGGCGCGTGACGCAATCGATGCCGAAGTGTCGTCCGACCACGTTTGAGGGTTCCGGGGCCTGGCTACGTTGAGGCGTATGGCTTCAAGCTTCGGTGCTGCTCAGGTACTGGTCGCCTCCAACCGGGGGCCGGTCTCGTACGAGGTGCGGGACGACGGTTCGCTGCACGCCAAGCGCGGCGGGGGCGGGCTGGTCTCCGGGCTGTCGGCCATCGGGCCGGACGCGGGGGCGCTGTGGGTGTGCTCCGCACTCGGCGACGGCGACCGCGAGGCGGTGCGGCGCGGGGTCGGCGAGGACGGCGTGCGGATGCTGGACGTACCGGCCGACGTGCACGCGGACGCGTACAACGGGATCGCCAACAGCGTGCTGTGGTTCGTGCACCACATGCTCTACCAGACGCCCCTGGAGCCGGTCTTCGACGCGGAGTTCCGGCGGCAGTGGGCCTCCTACGAGGCGTACAACCGGGCCTTCGCGAAGGCGCTGGCCGAGGAGGCCGCCGAGGGCGCGGTCGCGATCGTGCAGGACTACCACCTGACGCTGGTGCCGGGGATGCTGCGGGAGCTGCGGCCGGACCTCAGGATCGGGCACTTCTCGCACACGCCGTGGGCGCCGGTCGACTACTTCGGGCTGCTGCCGGACGACATCGCCGAGCAGGTGCTGCGGGGCATGCTCGGCGCCGACCGGCTCGGGTTCCTCACCCGGCGCTGGGCCGACTCGTTCACCGCCTGCTGCGACGCGCTGGTGGGCGGGCTCGGCTCCACGGAGATCGGCGTGCACGGGCTGGGCGCCGACGCGGACTTCCTGCGGCGGCGGTCGCACGAGGCCGACGTGGACGAGCGGATGGCGGCGCTGCGGGCGGAGATCGGCGCCGGCCCGGACGGGAGCGCGCGCAGGACGATCGTGCGGGTGGACCGGACCGAGCTGTCGAAGAACATCGTGCGGGGGCTGCTGGCGTACCGGGAGCTGCTGACCGGGCGGCCGCAGTGGCGGGAGCGGGTCGTGCACGTCGCGTTCGCGTACCCCTCGCGGCAGGATCTCGCCGTGTACCGGGACTACACCGCCGCGGTGCGGCGGGTGGCCGACTCGATCAACGACGAGTTCGGTACGGCGGGATGGACGCCGGTCGTGCTGCATGTGAAGGACGACTTCGCGCGGTCGCTGGCGGCGTACCGGCTGGCGGACGTGGCGCTGGTCAATCCGGTCCGCGACGGGATGAACCTCGTCGCGAAGGAGGTGCCGGTCGTCTCCGACGAGGGGTGCGTGCTGGTGCTGTCCCGGGAAGCGGGGGCGTACGAGGAGCTGGGGGAGGACGCGATCGTCGTGAACCCGTACGACGTGGTCGGTACGGCCGACGCGCTGCACGAGGCGTTGGGGGTCGCGCCGGGGGAGCGGGCGGAGCGGACGAAGCGGTTGGCGGCGGCGGGGACGGCGTTGCCTCCGGCGCGGTGGTTCTTGGAGCAGTTGGATGCGCTGAGGTCTTGATTGCCGGTGATCCGGCGTTGGGGCTGGGCTGCGGTGGGTCGCGCGGCCCGGCGCTGACGGGGTGCAGCCTGCGCCCACCCGTGCCGCCCTGGGGGTGCCTCCCAGGCCGTTCAGGCACTGGGGGAGGCACGACTGCCCGCAGGGGGGCGGCCGGGGGCGGGCTGCGGCTATGCGAGCCGTGTGGCCAGGGAACGGAGTAGGCGGACCACTCCCGGCGGGCCGTCGACGACCACGTCGGCTCGTTCGCGGAGGTCCGGGACCTCGTCGCTGCCGCTGCACACCAGGAGGCCGGGGGTGCCCTCCGTGCGGAGGGTGTCGACGGCGGTGAAGGCGGGGAGGTCGCCGAGGTCGTCGCCGGCGTAGACGACGCAGGCGGCGTCGAGTTCCCGGGCGTACTCCCGCAGTGCGGCGCCCTTGTCCATGCCGGGTGGGCGCAGTTCCAGGACCATGCGGCCCGGCTCGACGATCAGGCCGTGGCGGGAGGCGAGGTCGGTGAGGGGGGCGCGCAGGGTGTCGAAGGCGGCCTGGGGGTCGGGGGCGCGGCGGGTGTGGACGGCGATCGCGTGGCCCTTCTCCTCGGTCCACGTGCCCTGCCCGGCCCCGGACCGCTCCAGCAGTTCCGGCAACTCGGCGCGGACGGCACCGACGCCGGGGTGCGGGTCGGGGGTGGTGAGGGTGCCGGTGGCGGCGTCCCAGCGCTCGGCGCCGTAGTGGCCGAGGACGACGAGGTGTTCCAGGCCGGGGACGTCCGCGAAGCCTCCGTGGCGGACCGCGACCTCCGCCGGGCGGCCGGTGATCACGGCGACGGAGGCGACCTTCGGGGCGAGAGCCGCGAGCGCCGGTACGGCGTCCGGGTGGGCGCGGGCCCGGTCGGGGTCGGCGACGATCGGGGCGAGCGTGCCGTCGAAGTCGAGCGCGACCACCGCGCGGCCGGGGCGGGCGAGAAGGGCGTCGAGCCCTTCGCGTCCGGCCTCCGTCGCGGGCGTCGGCAGGTGGTTCGGAGAGTCCGGGGAATCGTCACGGGTGGAGTCCTGGTGGCTGCCCATACCGCGAACCTATCCCGCCGGCGCGGGGCCCACGCATCGCTCGTGCGCCTCGTGCCGGACACGGGCCGGACGGACGCCGGCCGGTCCCGCGGGCGCCGGCGGCGTCACCGCTCCGAGCGCCGCGACTCCCGTACCCGGCGCAGCCGGTTGACCGTCACCGGGTCGGCCGCCAGCGCGCGGGGGTCGTCCAGGAGGGCGTTGAGGAGCTGGTAGTAGCGGACGGGTGCCAGGCCCAGTTCCTCGCGGATCGCGCGCTCCTTCGCGCCGGGGCCGGAAAAGCCGCGGCGTTCCAGCGCGAGGATGCTCCGTTCCCTCTGTCCCAGGTCCATGTACGGCACCGTAGCGCCCGCCACCGACAGCGGCCCGGTGGCCGCTACTCCGCGCTTACTCCGCGCTGCCCGCGCGCATCGCCGTCGCCTGGATCTGGTCGAGGACCTCCTCGGTGCTGCCGCCGGGGGCGACCGCCTGGCCGATGCGCTTCTTGACGTCCGCGCTGACCGAGGCCCAGGAGGTCTTGCCGACCGGGTAGAGCTCGGAGAGCAGCAGCTCGTTCAGGAACGGCCGGAGGTCCTTGTCCTCCGGAGCGGTGCTCATGATCTGGGACGCCGAGGTGGTCACCGGCAGCAGGTTGTACCGGCGGGAGAAGTCGAGGACGTTCTCGTCGTTGTAGACGAAGTCGAGGAAGTCGCCGATCTCCTCCTGGTGGCCGTTCTCCTTGAAGGCGGTCATCCAGTCGGTGACGCCGAGCGTGCTCCTGCTGGCGCCGTCGACGCCGGGGGTCGTCACCATGCCGTACTTCACGCCCTTGTCGGACGCCATCTTCATCAGCGTGGGGTGGCCGTTGAGCATGCCGACGTCGCCGTTCGCGAAGGCGGCGAAGGCGTCGGCCCGGTCGAGCTGGCCGGGGGCGACCGGGCCGGTGAGGCCCTTCTCGACCAGCTCCTCCTTGAGCCAGGTGAAGGTGGTGACGTTCTGCGGCGAGTCGAGGGAGTAGGTGCCGACGTCGTCGGTGTAGCCGCCCCCGCCGCTGAGCATCCACTGCATCGTCTCGGCCGGTGCCTCCTCGGGACCCAGCGGCAGCGCGTACGGGTACTTCACGCCCTCCGCCTCGAGCTTCCCGGCGGCGTCGGCGAGGTCGTCCCAGGTCTTGGGCGGGGTGAGGTCGGCCTTGTCGAAGAGGGTCTTGTTGTAGAAGAGCACACGGGTGGAGGCCGCGAAGGGCAGGCCGTACTGCGCTCCGTTGACCTGGCCGGCGCCGGCGAGCTGCGAGACGTAGTTGGCCTGGACCGGGATGGAGAGGAGGTCGCCGGCCTGGTAGAGCAGGTCCCGGTCCGCGTAGTCGGAGTAGGCGCCGATCTGCGCCATGTCGGGCGCGTCCCCGGCCTCGACCATCTCGCGGACCTTGCGGTCGACGTCGTTCCAGGAGTGCACGGTGACGTCCACGTGCACGTCGGGGTGGGTGGCCTCGTAGGCCCTGGCCAGTTCGTCCCAGTAGGTCTGGGAGCTGTTGGCCTTGCTGTCGCCGTAGTCGGCGGCGACCAGTTTCAGGGTCACCTCGCCGGAGTCCCCGGTGAGTCCGCAGCCGCCGAGGACCGCCGTCATGCCCAGTGCGGACACCACCGCGATCGTTCCTGTCCTACGCCGCTGCACCCTGATTCCCCAACCCTGCCGACGACTTGTCGTTCGCTGCTTTGCTTGCGCGTTCACTTGTGCGCTTGTTCGTTTAACGGAATAAGGTCTACACCACGACAGTGGACTAGACCTCTCCCGGGTCAACGGGCCACACTGTCCCCGTGAGACATGTCATCGCCCTCGATGTGGGCGGCACCGGGATGAAGGCCGCCCTGGCCGGGCCGGGGGGCGAGCTGCTGCACCAGGCCCGCCGGGCCACCGGCCGCGACCGCGGTCCCGAGGCGGTCGTCGCGGGCATCCTGGACTTCGCCGCCGAACTGCGCGCCTACGGCGCCGACCGGTTCGGCGAGCCCGCCCGCGCCGCCGGTGTCGTCGTCCCCGGCATCATCGACGAGGAGCACGGCACCGCCGTGTACGCGGCCAACCTCGGCTGGCGCGACGTACCGCTGCGGGCGCTGCTCAGCGACCGGCTCGGTGCCGTTCCGGTCGCCCTCGGGCACGACGTGCGCACCGGCGGGCTCGCCGAGGGGCGCATCGGGGCGGGGCAGGGCACCGACCGGTTCCTGTTCGTGCCGCTGGGCACCGGTATCGCGGGCGCCATCGGCATCGACGGCCGGGTGGAGTCGGGCGCGCACGGCTTCGCGGGCGAGATCGGCCACATCGTCGTACGGCCCGGCGGGACGCCGTGCCCGTGCGGGCAGCGCGGCTGCCTGGAGCGGTTCGCGTCCGCGTCGGCGGTCAGCCAGGCGTGGGCCGAGGTCTGCGGCGACCCGGAGGCGGACGCCGCCGACTGCGCCAAGGCCGTCGAATCGGGCGACGCCCGGGCGCTCGCCGTGTGGCGGGACGCCGTGGACGCGCTCGCCGACGGACTGGTCACCGCGCTCACTCTGCTGGACCCGCGCGTCCTGATCATCGGTGGCGGCCTCGCCGAGGCGGGGGAAACCTTGTTCACACCACTGCGGGACGCCGTCCGGCGGCGCGTCACCTTCCAGAAGCTGCCGGAGATCGTCCCCGCGGCCCTGGGGGACACCGCCGGCTGTCTGGGTGCCGGGCTCATGGCCTGGGACCTGCTCACCACCGACCCACTCGGCACCACTCCCACGACCGTGACTCCCCCGGAGGTAACCACCTGATGGCCCCAAGCAAGGTTCTCGCCGGTGCCCGGGTGGTACTGCCCACCGGGACCGTGGACGACGGCCGCGTGATCGTCGACGGCACGCGGATCGCGGACACGGCGTCCCCTCAGGCGGAAGTCCTCGACGTGTCGGGCCACTGGGTGGTCCCCGGCTTCGTCGACATCCACAACCACGGCGGCGGCGGCGCCTCCTTCGCCGGCGGCACCCACGAGGACATCCTCAAGGGCGTCGACACCCACCGCCGGCACGGCACGACGACGACGGTCGCCTCCGCCGTCACCGGTGACCTGGACTTCCTCGCCCGGCACGCCGGGGTGCTGGCCGAGCTGGCCCAGCAGGGCGACGTCGCCGGCATCCACTTCGAGGGGCCGTTCATCTCCCCGTGCCGCAAGGGCGCGCACGACGAGCAGCTGCTGCGCGACCCGGACCCGGCCGAGGTCCGCAAGCTGATCGACGCCGCGCACGGCCACGCGAAGATGGTGACGCTGGCCACCGAGCTGCCGGGCGGCCTGGACTCCGTACGGCTGCTCGCGGAGCACGGCGTGATCGCGGCGGTCGGGCACACGGACGCCACGTACGAGCAGACGCTCCAGGCCGTCGACGCGGGCGCCACGGTCGCCACGCACCTCTTCAACGCGATGCCGCCGCTCGGCCACCGCGCCCCGGGCCCGATCGCGGCGCTGCTGGAGGACGAGCGGGTCACCGTCGAGCTGATCAACGACGGCACGCACCTGCATCCGGCCGCGCTCCAGCTGGCCTTCCACCACGCGGGCGCCGCCCGGGTCGCCTTCATCACCGACGCGATGGACGCGGCCGGCTTCGGCGACGGCCGCTATCTGCTCGGCCCGATGGAGGTCGAGGTCGCGGACGGCGTGGCCCGGCTGGTGGAGGGCGGCTCGATCGCGGGCTCCACGCTCACCCTGGACCGCGCCTTCAAGCGGGCGGTGACGGTGGACGGGCTGGCCGTGGAGGACGTGGTCGCGGCGATCTCCGCCAACCCGGCGCGGCTGCTGGGCCTGGACGACCGGATCGGCTCCCTGGAGCCCGGCAAGGACGCCGACCTGGTGGTACTGGACGCCGCGTTCGACCTGGTGGGCGTGATGCGCCGGGGCGAATGGGTGATCGATCCCGGGCTGGGCTGATCCGTCCCCGAGTCCACCCCCGGAGCGGCCCGCGGTGGCCGACCCGGGGGCTGGGCCCGCCGCCACCCGTTTGGCATGATCGTGTCCACACGGCAGCCGCAGGCGATCGGGGGAGGTCGGCCCAGGTGATCCTCACCGTCACACTCAACACCGCGCTCGACATCACCTATCGCGTCCCGGCCCTCAGGCCGCACGCCTCCCACCGGGTCACCGGAGTGACGGAGCGGCCCGGCGGCAAGGGCCTGAACGTGGCCCGGGTGCTGGCGGCCCTCGGACACGAGGTGACGGTGACCGGCTTCGCGGGCGGCGTCACCGGAGACGTCGTGCGCGAGGGGCTCGGCGGCGTGCGCGGGGTGGCCGACGCGCTCGTGCCGGTCGCGGGGGCGACCCGGCGCACCATCGCCGTCGTCGACGAGCGCACCGGCGACACCACCCAGCTCAACGAGCCCGGACCGGCCGTCGCACCCGCCGAGTGGGACGCCTTCCAGGACCTCTACGGGGATCTGCTGGCCGGCGCCTCGGCGGTCGCCCTGTGCGGCAGCCTGCCGCCGGGCGTACCGGTGGGCGCCTACGCCGGGCTGGTGCGCACGGCGCGCGCCGCGGGCGTGCAGGTGCTGCTGGACACCAGCGGGGAGCCGCTGCGCCGGGGGGTCGCCGCCCGCCCGGATCTGATCAAGCCGAACGCCGAGGAGCTGGCCGAGCTGACCGGCTCGCACGAGCCGCTGCGGGCCACGCAGGCCGCCCGGCGCCGCGGTGCCCGCTCGGTGGTCGCCTCACTGGGCGCCGAGGGGCTGCTCGCGGTGACTCCTCAGGGCCGCTGGCGGGCCGCGCCGCCCGCCCGTCTCCGGGGCAATCCGACCGGCGCGGGCGACTCGGCGGTCGCGGGGCTGCTCTCCGGTCTGGTCGAGAACCTGCCCTGGCCGGAGCGGCTGGCCCGCGCGGTCGCCCTGTCCGCGGCGACGGTGTCGGCACCGGTGGCGGGCGAGTTCGACCGGGGGGCGTACGAGGAGCTGCTCGGACGCGGGGTCGCGGTGACGGCGGAGGCCGACGCGGCGTGATGTGATCCGCGGCCGGCCTACGAGGCCGTCATCCGGCCGTCATCCGGCCGTGATCGAGAGCTGGTCGAGGACCACTTCGCACTTGTTGTCCGCGTTGCACGCGAGCTCGATCGTGTTGGTGCCCTCGTTGAGGTTCACGTTGGCCCAGGTGGACTTCCAGCCCTTCTCCCAGTCCCCGGCCGGCGTGCCTCCGAAGTTCTTCATGTTCAGCGGACGGGCTTCGGCCTTGCCGTTGACCAGCAGGGTGGCGTCGGCGTCCACGCCCGGGGTGCCGTAGCGCACGTTCAGCCGGTAGCTGCCGGCCTTCTCGATGCCGTCCACGGTCCAGGTGACCTTGGCGCCGACCTGGTTGAAACCGGTGACGTAGACCCCGCCCTCGGTCTCGGCGCCCTCGATGTCCGAGGCGGTCGTCACGCCGGGCGACAGCCTGAGGGACTTCGCGTCCGTCGACGGGAGCTCGGCCTCCTCCTCGGCGCCCTCGCTCGCCGACGGGCTCGGTTCGGTGCTCTCGGACTGGGTGGGGCCGGCCGTGCCGCCGCCGCCGGCCTCGTTGCCGCCCTTGTCGTCCTCGGAGCCGCTGCTCGTCATGGCCACGGCGATACCGATGACCACCGCGGCGACGACCGCGACCGCGCCGATCAGCAGGCCCTTGGTGTTGGGGCCGCGGCGTCCGCCGCCCCCGCCGCGTCCCGAGTGCTGCGGGGCGGTGGGAGCGCCGCCGCCGGGGAAGGTCTCCGGCGCGGCGTAGTGCGCGTTCGGCCGGCCGTGGGCGCCCTGCTGCTGCGGGGCCTGGCCGTAGACGCCCTGCTGCTGCGGGGCGGGCTGGCCCTGCGGGGCCCCGTACTGCCGTGTGCCGACGGGACGCACCCGGTTGACGGAGTTCGGGTAGCCGTAGCCACCGGACGGCGGCTGGGCCCCGTTGGCCTGCCCGTCGGCGTAGAGGTAGCCGAAGGGGTCGTCGTCCTCGGGCGTGCTCGCGCCGTTGTTGCCGGGCGTCATCCCTAGGTCTCCTAACCAGATGCGGTGCTTGTGCGGTACGGGTGTGAGACAGCGAGCCTACCCGCTCCCACTGACCCGAAAGGGTGACTCAAACCGCATCAAGGCGCTGACCTGGTGATCATCCGGCTCGGCGATGCTGTTTGGGACGAGATCGTTTCTCGACGTACATCCGTTCGTCAGCGGACTTGAGAACCTCGTCCGCCGTCATGCCGCAGTGGGCCCATCCGATGCCGAAGCTGGCGCCCACGCGGACGGCCCGGCCCTCGGCCCGGATCGGCTGGATGATCTCGCTGCGCAGGCGTACGGCGAGGTCCTGGGCGTCGGCCCGGCCGAGCCCGTTGGCGAGGATCACGAACTCGTCGCCGCCGAGCCGGGCCACCGTGTCGCCGTCGCGCACACCGCCGCTGAGCCGGTGGGCGACCTCGATGAGTACGGCGTCGCCGGCGTTGTGCCCGAACCGGTCGTTGATCGACTTGAAGCCGTCCAGGTCGCAGAAGAGGACCGCGAGCCCCTTGGTGCCGTCGTCGCGGCCGTCCGCGGGGGCGACGGCGTGCACATGGTGGTCGTAGGCGCCGTACGGCTCGGTGACCGCGCCGAAGTCGAAGGTGTGGCCGCCGGAGTCGAACACGGCGGAGCTCGCGTGGACCGCGTCCTGCCCGTAGGCCGCGTCCATGGCGTCGGCCACGGCCACGTGCGAGGACTGCGGGCGCCGGCAGAGCCGGGCGGCGAGCCGGGAGCGGAGCTCGGCGGAGTTCGGCAGGCCGGTGAGGGAGTCGTGGGAGGCGCGGTGGGCGAGCTGGAGCTCGCGGCGCTTGCGCTCCTCTATGTCCTCGACGTGGGAGAGCAGGAAACGCGGCCCGTCGGCGGCGTCGGCGACGACGCTGTTGCGCAGGGAGACCCAGACGTACGTGTTGTCGCGGCGGCCCAGGCGCAGCTCGGCCCGGCCGCCCTCGGCGGAGGTGCGCAGCAGGGTGCCGATGTCCTCGGGGTGGACGAGGTCGGAGAAGGCGTAGCGGCGCATCGCGGAGGCGGGGCGGCCGAGCAGGCGGCACAGGGCGTCGTTGGTGCGCAGGATGCGGCCGTGCTGGTCGCCGCCCATCTCGGCGATGGCCATGCCGGAGGGGGCGTACTCGAAGGCCTGCCGGAAGCTTTCCTCACTGGCCCGCAGCGCCTGCTGGTCGCGTTCCAGGCGGACCAGGGCGCGCTGCATGTTGGAGCGGAGCCGGGCGTTGCTGATCGCGATGGCGGCCTGGAACGCGTACATCTGCAAAGCCTCGCGGCCCCAGGCGCCGGGGCGGCGGCCGTTGCGCGGCCGGTCCACGGACAGGACGCCGACCAGCTCGCCGCTGTTGCCGCCGCCCTGCGGGCCGGGCGCGTACATCGGGGCGAAGAGCCGGTCCGAGGGGTGCCACTCGTCCTCGAAGCGGGGCGCGGGCCCGTCGGTGTACCACTGCGGGACGTCGTCGTCGTCGAGGATCCAGCCCTCGGTGTGGGGTATGAAGATCAGGTCGCCCCACTGCTCGCCCATGGCCAGGCGGCGGTCCCAGGAGTCGCGGGAGCCGACCCGTCCGGTGATCAGCGCCTCGGCGGCCTGGTTGCCCGCGAAGGCGGCCACGACGAGGTCGCCGTCGGGGCGGACCAGGTTGACGCACGCCAGCTCGTACCCGAGGGCGTGGACGACTCCGTCGGCGACGGTCTGGAGGGTATCGGCCAGACTGCGGGCGGTGTTCATGTCGGCCATGGCCTGGTGCAGCTGACGCAGGGACGCAAGACGGACGTAGGGCTCCGACTCGGTCTCCATGCTCACCCTCCCCCCGAGGCCTCACAGCGAATCAAGGGTTCTCGTCGGCGCCTGTACTGCTGGTGCCCTTGCAGGTTCCCCGCCACTGAATCACAGCGCGCTCCCCACTCGGTACACAGGGTCAACAATTACCGCTCCTTGTGACTCAAGTCACAGCAAAAGGTGAGCAATTGAATGGCTTTTCCGCGTCTTCCCCACGCGTTTACCGAACGCAAAGCCTGGTGGGTGTGCGCCGTCTCCTTCCGGGGTCCTAGGTCCCGGTTCGTGCCCCGGTTCGGTCCAGGGGCCGATGCCGGGCCGGCGGCCCGGCGATTAGCGTGGCGGGCGTGCCGAACTCTCCGTCCCTCACGTCCCCCGTACCCCCCGCGTCCCCCGCGCTTCCGTCACCGTCGCCCGCCGCCGGGCATGCTGAGGGGGTGAGCAACGAGGAATTCCGCGCCGCCATGTCCCGGCTGGCCTCCGGTGTGGTCCTGGTGACCGCGCAGGAGGCGTCGCTCGATCCCGACGACCCGCAGGCGCCGCGCGGCGAGGACGTCGGGATGACGGCCACGGCGTTCATGTCGGTGTCCCTGGACCCGCCGCTGGTCCTGGTCAGCCTGCGGGAGGGCTCACGCATGGACGACCTGCTCGACGAGCAGCCCTTGTGGGCGGTCTCCGTCCTGTCCGAGAGCCAGCGGCACATCGCGGGCCGCTTCGCGATGAAGGGCCGCGTCAGTGACCGGCTCCTGTTCGCGGACATCCCCTACGTGCGGGGCGAGGCGTCCGGGGCCCCCATGGTGGGCGGTGCCCTGGCGACGCTGGAGTGCCGTACCGAGCGGCGGGTGGCGGCCGGGGACCACACCCTGGTGATCGGCCGCGTACTGACCGCCGCGCTGCCGAGCCTCGACGGGGGGCCGCTGGCGTACTTCAAGGGGCGCTACCGGCAGCTGGGCTGAGCCGAAATCCGCTCGCCCGTCCTCCCGGCGCCTGCCTAGGGTGCGCGCATGACGACCAGCACCACGCCCCGCCTGGAAGAGATCACTCCGGCGAACTTCGACGCCGCCGTCGGCATACGGGTGCGCCCCGAGCAGGAGTTCGCCGTCTCCCCGGTGATGAAGTCCCTCGCCGAGGCCTACCTCCACCCCGGTGTCGCCTGGCCCCGCCTGATCGTCGACGGCGACCGTCCCGTCGGCTTCCTCATGGCCTTCTACGACATCGACTGGTACGAGGACGGCAGCGTGCGGCGCTCCGGGCTGTGGCGGCTGAACATCGCGGCCGGGGAGCAGGGCCGGGGGTACGGCCGCTTCGCCGTGGAGTCGGTGGCCCAGGAGGTGCGCCGCCGCGGCGGCAAGGAGTGCTACGTGACGTGGCATCCGGGCCCGAACGGCCCCGAGGGCTTCTACCTGGGCCTGGGCTTCCGAACGGACGGGGAGACGAGCGAGGGCGAGACGGTGGGCGTGCTGGACCTCGGCTGAACGCGGACGGCCGACCCGGAGTGCGCCCCGAGAGGGCCACGGGGAACCGCGCGGCCGACCACGACGGACCCGCGGACGGACTCGTCGGGTGCCACCGGTCGGTCACCCCCAGTCCCGCGCGGAGCGCCCCCGCTTGGTCTGCGAGCGCTGCTTCTTCTCGCGCAGCCGGCGTTCGTTGATGCCGCGCGGGATGCGGGTCGGTCTGCGGGGCCCGGGCGGGGGCGCGGTGGCCTCGGCGAGGAGGGCGGCGAGGCGTACGGCGGCGGCCTCGCGGTTGCGCCACTGGGAGCGGTGCTCGGAGGCGCGGACGGTGACGACCCCGTCGGTCAGGCGCCCGGCCAGCCGCTCCAGCGCCCGCCGCTTCCACACCTCGGGCAGGGACCTGGTCTTCGCCAGGTCGAAACGGAGTTCCACCGCGGTGTCCGTGGTGTTGACGTGCTGCCCGCCGGGCCCCGAGGAACGCGAGAAACGCCAGACGAGCTCGGCCTCGGGCAGGGAGACGGAGCCGCGGATGACATGGGGACCGGACATGCCGTCCATGTTCCCGTCCCCGGGCGGTCCGCGTCACCCCAATATCCTGATCCCGACCTCGGTAAAGAAAGTAAAGAGAGCAGGAACCTTGCGTACCCCTCTCGTCGTTCATGGGGGTAGCTGTAGCTTTCTTGCCGTACGTAAACGAGGGAAGGGACTCCCAACAATGGCTGTAAGCCTGTCCAAGGGTGGCAACGTCTCGCTCACCAAGGAGGCTCCGGGCCTGACCGAAGTCACCGTGGGGCTCGGCTGGGACGTCCGTACCACCACCGGCACAGACTTCGACCTCGACGCCTCCGCGATCGCGGTCAACACGCAGGGCAAGGTCTACTCCGACGGCCACTTCGTGTTCTTCAACAACAAGCAGACGCCGGACAACACGATCGTCCACACCGGTGACAACCGCACCGGTGAGGGCGCCGGCGACGACGAGGCGATCAACGTCAACCTGGCCGGCCTCCCGGCCGACATCGAGAAGATCGTCTTCCCGGTCTCGATCTACGACGCCGAGAACCGTTCGCAGAACTTCGGCCAGGTGCGCAACGCCTACATCCGCATCCTCAACAAGGCCGGCGGCGCCGAGATCGCCCGCTACGACCTGTCCGAGGACGCGGCCACCGAGACCGCGATGGTCTTCGGCGAGCTGTACCGCAACGGCGCCGAGTGGAAGTTCCGCGCCGTCGGCCAGGGCTACGCCTCGGGCCTGGTGGGCATCGCCCAGGACTTCGGTGTGAGCGTCTGACGCCCACCCGCTCGTTCGTTTCGTACGGAGGCCTCCCGGTCGTGCGCCGGGGGGCCTCCCTGCGTCACGTCAGCAGACGCTGCTCCTTCGCCACCGCGACCGCGCCCGCGCGGGTGTCGACGTCCAGCTTGTCGTAGATGCGGCGCAGGTGGGTCTTCACCGTGGCCTCGCTGATGAACAGGGCACGGGCGATCTCCCGGTTGCCGAGTCCGGTGGCGAGCTGGGCCAGGATGTCGCGTTCGCGGCCGGTGAGGGAGGGACGCGGGCGGCGCATGTTGGCCATGACCCGGCTGGCGACCGGCCCGGACAGCGCCGTTCGGCCCTGGGCAGCGGCGTGGACGGCGGCGAACAGTTCCTCGGGGCGCTCGGCCTTCAGCAGGTAGCCGGTCGCCCCGGCCTCGATGGCTCGGGTGATGTCGGCGTCGGTGTCGTACGTGGTCAGGACCAGGACGTGCGGGGGCGCTCCCCGGACGCCTCCGCCCCCGACGGCTTCCCCGGCGCTTGCGGAGCCCCTGCCGCCTCCGGCTCCCCCGGTACTCCCAGCGCCTTCTTCCGTTCCCCCCGCGGCCCGGGCTCCGGCGGTTCCCTCGGCACCCGCGGTTCCAGCGGCGGCGACTGCCGCCGAGGGGGACGTGAGGCGGCGGGTGGTCTCCACACCGTCCATGCCCTCGCCGAGCTGAAGGTCCATCAGCACCACGTCCGGCGCGAGCCGCGCGGCGAGCGCGAGTGCCTCCTCGCCGGTGCCCGCCTCGCCCACCACCTCGATACCGGGTGCGCTGTCGAGCAGGGCGAGCAGCCCGGCCCGTACGACGGCGTGGTCGTCGCAGACCAGGAGACGCACGGGAAGGGATGCGGCAGCCGGCTGCGGGTCCACCGGATCGGTCATCGGAGTGCCTCCAGGGCTTCGGCCGGGATGGTCATCGTGCCTCGGGTGCGTCGGCCGGCCCGGTCCGGGGCGCTTCCAGGGGGACGGCAGCGGACAGGACAGTGCCCTCGCCGGGTGCGGACTCGACGGTCAGGGTGCCGCCGAGCTGCCGCAACCGTGCGCGCATGGCGGGCAGTCCGTGTCCGCGTACCCCGGTGGGGGTGTCGGGCAGCGCGGCCGGGTCGAAGCCGTGTCCGTCGTCGGTGACGTCGAGGACGGCCTGGTCGTCGAGGAGGGTGAGGGTGAGCGCGGCGATGGACGCGTCCGCGTGCTCCCGGACGTTGGCCAGCGCTCCCTGGGCGATGCGCAACAGGACGGACTCGACCCGGTCGGGCAGCGGCGGGACGCGGGCGCCGTCGTCCACGTGGACGCGCACGGTGAGGTGGCCGCCCGACTCCCGCTCGGCCAATGCGCGCAGAGCCGCCTCCAGGCCGCCGCCGCGGGCGAGGTCGGCGGGGGCGAGGTCGTGGACGAAGCGCCGGGCCTCCGTGAGGTTGTGCTCGGCGACGGAGGCGGCACGCCGGACGTGGGTGCGGGCCTTGTCCGGGTCGGACTCCCAGACCCGCTCGGCCGCCTGGAGCAGCATCCGCTGACTGGACAGGCCCTGGGCGAGGCTGTCGTGGATCTCCATGGACAGCCGCTGGCGTTCGGCGAGGGTGCCCTCGCGGCGCTCGGAGGCGGCGAGTTCCCGGCGGGTGCGGATCAGGTCGTCGATCAGGGTGCGCTGCCGGGTCGCCTGCCGTTCGGTGTGCAGGAAGACGCCCGCGGCGATCGCGGCGACGGCGGGCGGCGCCAGGAGCAGGTTCGGGTCGAGGCTTCCGGCGAGGCGGAGCTGCGCGGCGACGACGAACACCGTCAGGACGGTGACCAGCACGAGCGCCGCGCGGGCCGGCAGCGTGCGCAGGCCGGTGTAGAAGAGCGGCACCGCACACCACGAGAAGCTGGGCGCGAGGACGACCAGCACCATCCACACCACGACGACCAGGCCCAGTCGGCCCAGGCTCCGGAGGGTGTGCCGCGCCCCGGGGCCGCTCAGGACGGGGCCGAGCAGGTGCAGCACGGCGAGGGTGAGGGACAGGGCGAGGATCCACGGAGTGCGTGGCTCGCCGGGGTGGCGCTGCAGGAACCGGGCCAGGGCACCCCCGAGCAGCAGGAAGAACGCCGCGTGCATGACGGCGCCGAGCCACCGGGTGTCCGGGTCGTACGGCTTCGGCATCCGGCGCGCCTCCTTTTCGCCTGTGTGCCCTGCGGCTTTCCGCCCGCGTGTCCTACAACGTGCCGTAGGAGATCGCTGAGCTGCGCGGACACTCCCATGGTGACCCGCCTGGGCGGCCGGCGGGTCAACCGATCGGACGACCCCGCCGTCGCCCGTTCCGTCGCCCACGAGCAGCCGGAACGGCGACCGTGCGCGCCGGCTGCCGGGCGGAGGGTGGAGAGCAGCCGGACGGAAGTGCCCCGGGCGACCCCGGCGCGGACCGTCCGGCCCGACCCCATCCCTCTCCGAGGAGCAGACCACCATGAAGAAGACCTTCTCCCGGCGCGCCCGCGTCGCCGCCGGCGGTACCGTCCTCGCCGCCGTCGCCGCCGGCACCTTCGGCACGGTGGCGGCGAACGCCTCCGCGCCGGACGCCGCCCGGAACGCCGCGGTGGCCGCCGCCCCCGCCAGTGAGGCCGGCAGGCGCGACACCACCACCTCCACGCATCTGACGATCGCCGCCGCGACCGAGGCGGCGCAGGCCGCGCTGAAGGCCGCCGGAAAGGAGGGCCAGCGGATCACGGTCGCGGTCGTCGACCGCAACGGCAACACGATCCTCACCATGCGCGGTGACGGCGCGGGCCCGCAGTCGTACGAGTCTGCCGTGAAGAAGGCGTTCACCGCGGTCGCCTGGAACGCCCCGACCACCGAGTTGGAGGGACGCCTGGAGAACGCCCCGAACCTGAAGGACATCCCGGGCACCCTCTTCCTGGGCGGCGGCGTCCCGGTCACCGCCGGCAAGGCGCCGATCGCCGGAATCGGGGTCGCGGGCGCACCGTCCGGCACCTTGGACGAGAAGTTCGCGCGGGCGGGCGCGGCGGCGATCGATTAGTCGCCCCGGAGGACCGGGGAGACGGGCCGGAGAGCCGGGGAGACGGGGCACCGATCCGGGGCCCGGCGTACGGCTCCAGCAGACGGTTCCGAGAGGCGTTTCACGTGAAACGCCTCATAGGATCACGTTGTGCGCACCTCCCGCCTGCTCGTAGCCGCCGCCACCGTCACCGTCCTCACGGCGTGCAGCGGTGGCGGCGGGGTCGACGGCACCCCCGGCGGCTCGGGCGTGCGTGACCCGTACTTCCCGAAGGCGGGCAACGGCGGCTACGACGTCGGCCACTACGACCTGACCCTGGCCTACGACCCCGACGCGGAGCACCTCACCGGAACCGCGACGATCACCGCCCGCACCACCCGGGAACTGTCCGCCTTCAACCTCGACCTCAAGGGCCTGGACGTCGAGAAGGTCACCGTCGAGGGCCGGGACGCCCGCTTCAACCGGGCCGGACAGGAGCTGACCGTCCGCCCGGCGGACGAGCTGAACGACGGGGAGACGTTCGAAGTGACCGTCCGCTACTCCGGCGGCCCGGTGACGGTGACCGACCCGGACGGCTCCGAGGAGGGCTGGCTGCCCACCGCCGACGGCGCGGTCGGGCTCGGCGAGCCGACGGGCTCGATGGCCTGGTTCCCCGGCAACCACCACCCCTCCGACAAGGCCACCTACGATCTCGCGGTGACGGTGCCGGAGGGCCTGGGAGCCGTCTCCAACGGCGAGTTGACGGGTGAGACCACCCGCGACGGCCGCACGACGTTCACCTGGCACACCGCCGAGCCGATGTCGAGCCACGTCGCCACGGTCGCCGTCGGCGACTGGGAGACCGACCGCTCCACCACCGACGACGGCCTGCCGGTGTACACGGCCGTCGACCCGGAGCAGGCCGACGCGAGCCGGGTGGTTCTGGAGCGGATTCCCGAGGTCATGGAGTGGGCCCAGGAGAACTTCGGCCCGTACCCCTTCTCCTCCACCGGCGCGATCGTCGACCGCGCCGGTGACGCCGGCTACGCCCTGGAGACGCAGAACCGGCCCTACTTCCCCGGCGCCCCCGACACCGTCCTGCTCGTCCACGAACTCGCCCACGAGTGGTACGGGAACTCCGTCAGCCCGAAGACCTGGCGGGACATGTGGCTCAACGAGGGCTTCGCCACCTACGCCGAGTGGCTGTGGGAGGAGGACGAGGGCGGCGACACCGCGCAGCAGACCTTCGACGCGCTCTACGACGGGACCTACTACCCCGACGAGGACGCGAACGACTCGATCTGGGCGTTCCCGCCCGCGGACCCGCCCGACGCGGAGCGCATCTCCGCGAGCCCCGTCTACCAGCGCGGCGCGATGGTCCTGCACAAGATCCGCCAGGCAGTCGGCGACGACGCTTTCCTGACGCTCCTGCGGGGCTGGGCCACCGCCCACCGCCACGGCAACGCGGACACCGGCGACTTCACGGCGTACGTGGAGAAGTCGGCGCCGGACGAGGACTTCTCGGGGATCTGGGAGGACTGGCTGTACGGGGACGGCAGGCCGGACAGCCCGTGAGTCCCGGGGGCTTCAGAGGCTCCGGGGCGCCTCGAACGCGTCGAGCAGCCGGGCCAGGTCCGGCGGCCACAAGGGTTCGGGGGCTTCGGCGAGTTCCCCCGGGGTCCACCAGCGCCAGGTGAGGATGCCGTCCGCGGCGTGGGCTGCGGCGAGGTGAGGGCCGGTGGGTTCGCGGCGGGGGCCGCGGGCGACGTAGATGTGCTCGTGCTGGCGGACGGGGCCGACGCTCAGGTGGGTGAAGTCGTGTTCCCAGGTGCAGAGCAGGGGGCCGGCTTCCAGGTCGGTCCAGCCGGTCTCCTCGCGCACTTCGCGCAGGGCGCCCTCGCGAGGGCTCTCGTCCGCTTCCAGACCGCCGCCGGGCATCGCCCAGTGCACGCCGACCTCCACGTTGTCGTAGCGGAGGAGGAAGACCGCGCCCTCGGGGTCGAGCACGGCGAGGCGGGCGGCGCGGCGCGGGGTGCGCGGCGGCCCGTCCGCCGGGCCGCCCAGTGGCTTGCGCAGCACCGTGCGGGGGCGGCCCCGCCGGAGGTCGGGGCGGTGGTCGACGGCCGTGTAACCGAGGGCGGTCCAGAAGGCGAGTCCGTCGGCGTCGGCGTCGGGGACGGCGAGCCGTACGGCGGTGCGGCCCCCGGCCCGGAGGCGGTCCTCGACGAGGGACGCGAGCCGTGTGCCGTGTCCCTGCCGCCACAGCCCCGCGTCCACCATCAGCAGCCCGATCCACGGGTCCGGCTCGGCCGGGTCCGGGTGCCGGGCGAGCGTGACCGCGACCCCGACCAGCCGGCCCGCGTCCCTGGCGAGCAGCACCTCGGCCCCCGGTCGCGCCAACTCGTCGGCCAGCGCCGCCGCCACCTGCTCCGGACGGATGTCGTCCGGGTCCGGGAACTCGCCGCCGAGCGCGTGAAACGCGCGGTTAGAGGCGTAGAGGGCGGTGAGTTCGGTGAGGAGGGGGCCCGGGATGTCGTGGTCGGGGGTGAGCGGGAGGGGAGTGAGGATCACTCGGGCAACCTATCCGGTCCGCGCGTCCGTGCGGCGTGTTCCCGGGGCGCTCCGGGCGGGGCAGGCCGGCGGACGGGGCGGCCACCGGGCGGGGCAGGCCGGGCCGGACGGGCGCCCGCGCCTCCCCCGCGCCGCTCAGGCGGTCTGGGCGGCGCGGGCCCGCTGGAGCGAGGTGAGCCGGGAGACCAGGACCATCGCCAGCACGGTGCTCACGATGCCGACAACGTTGGCGCCCTGGGAGTTGATGACGCTCTCCCTGGCGTCCTCGACCAGTTTGTCCTCGTTCCAGACCTGGAACGAGTCGTTCATGAACGTCACGAAGTGGGCGAGCCAGAGCCACCACCAGGTGTGCACCAGCCACCGCCCGGCGCCCTTCGCACGGCCGGTCGTCGCCGTCCAGATGTCGTTGGCGATCTGCTTGGGCAGGTAGAAGTTGGCGACGGGGATGAACCAGGCACCCGCCGCCAGACCGGGGCCGTAGCGGATCCGGCCCGGCGCGAGCGCGTCGGCGTTCAGCCATGTGTGGCGGAACCAGCACACCCACATGCCCGCCGCCCCCATGATCGCCAGCCCGTTGAGGCCGGAGAGCAGATCGGACGCGAGGACCCAGTCGTCGAATCTCTCGATGGCGCGCGGGGACTCGTCGCTGTCGAGATCGCCGAGCTGGACGAGCACCTGCCCGAGGACGGCACCGCGGGCCAGCAGCAGGAAGGCGTACACGCCGAGCAGGGCGTTCAGGGTCAGGGCCAGCCCCCGGAGCGGGCGCATGGGCCGTCGGGCGTACGGGGAGGGGGTGGCGGCCGGGCCGGGGACGGGCGTGGCGTACGCCGGAGACCGCTGGGGGCCCGGCTGGGCACCGAACGGCGTGGGGACCGGCCCTGGAGGCGTCGACGGGCCGTAGGCGGTGGGCGGCGGGCCGAAGCCCGCGACGGGCGCCCCGACCGGCACGCGCTTCTCCGGGTCCTCGCTGTCCAGGAGCTGTACGGCGTGCCGGCCCAGCTCCGCCAGCACCTCGCCGGGCAGCCACGCGCCGCCCCGTGCGGCGTCCGCGCCCTCCATGTCCTCGATCGACGTCAGCAGCTCGTCCGGGGTGGGGCGCTTGTCGGGGTCCTTGACCAGGCAGGACGCGACCAGCCCCTGCCAGGGCTCGGGTACGCCGGAGAGGTCCGCCTCCTCGGTCGCGATGCGGAAGAGCAGCGAGTGCATCCCGCCCTCGTCGGTACCGAAGGGCATCCGGCCCGTCGCGGCGTAGGCCAGCACCGCGCCGAGGCAGAAGATGTCGCTGGCGTACGACACCTTCTCCCCGCGCACCTGCTCGGGGGACATGAACCCCGGCGAGCCGACGACGGCCCCGGTGCGGGTGAACCCGTCCGCGGACTGCGTGGACACGTCCAGCGCGCGGGCGATGCCGAAGTCGATGACGCGGGGGCCGTCGATGGTCACCAGGATGTTGGAGGGCTTGAGGTCGCGGTGCACGAGACCGGCGCCGTGGATGGTCTGCAACGCCCGCAACAGGCCCACCGCCAGCACCCGCAGGGAGGCGGGGGGCAGCGGCCCGTACTGCTGGTCCACGACCTCGGCGAGCGAGGGCCCGGCGACATAGCCGGTGGCGACCCAGGGGGTCGGCGCCTGGGTGTCGGCGTCCAGCACGGGCGCGGTCCACTCGCCGCCGACGCGCTGTGCCGCCTTCACCTCCTGCGCGAAGCGCCGCCGGAAGTCGGGTTGGCGGGCCAGCTCCTCGCGGACGGTCTTGACGGCCACCGTCCGGCCCCGGTCGGACCGCGCCAGGTACACCCGGCCCATACCGCCCTCACCGAGCCTGCCGAGCAATCGGTAGGTACCGATCCATTCGGGATCGCCCGGCTCCAACCCGTTCATTCGTGCTCCCTCTTCCTGGCGACACCGTGCGCATGAGGATAGAGACACGAGGTATCCCTGAGAAAACCCGGTGCGTCACGGGCAGTTGATTCGACCACCGTCATGACTCACGAGCGGCGGGCGCGGCCGGTTCCACGGCCATGACACCATCACCTGCGTGCTCGACATCGGCTACGCCCTCTCCACCCGCTTCCCCGACCCCCCGCAGACGGACTACCGCCGCGCGGACGTCCACGCGCTGCGGCACGACCTGTTCTGCGGAGACGTGTATCTCGCCGACACCAAGGCGGACCGGGAGATCTCCACAGCCTGGGGATGGGTGCCGGTGCTCGACTTCGCCTGGGCGCTGTGCGACATCGTGGAGCGCGTCGACCGGGACCCCGCGGGCTCCCGGGCCGCCCGGCCGCAGTGGGCGGAGCTGGACTTCACCGAGTCCGCCGACCGCCTGCTCTTCGAGCGCCGCTTCGGGTGGGTCGACATCGAGGCCGAGTGGCTGCCGGAGAGCGAGCCCCCGCTCTCCTTCTCCCACACCGAACTGCGCCGGGAGTGCCGCGACTTCCTGCACGACCTGATCGCCGACCTCACCGACATGCACGACGACCTGGCGGACAACCCGGCGATCTGGACCCTCCAGGCCCGCTTCCCCCGGGTCTCCTGAGCATCCCGGACCCCGCCTCCTGCTCCTCCTCGGGTCTCGCGCGGCTCCCCGCCCCCTGCTCTCCCCCGGCGCTACTCCCCCTCCCCCGCCAGCACCCGCACCCCCAGCTCCGCCGCCAGTACCGGTGCCAGGTCAAGCAGCTGGGCCGGGCTGATGACCGCCCCCGACAGCCGGTCCACACCCCGGGCCAGCTCCAGCGGGGCGGCGCCGCGCAGGTCGACGTCCGTGAGGGTCGCCGCGCTGAAGTCCGCCCCCTTCAGAGCGCAGTCCACGAACTCGACCCGCTCCAGGCGGGCGCCCCCGAAGTCCGGCTCGACCAGGACGCAGCTCTCGAAGACGACGTCCTTGAGCCGGGCCCGGCGGAGGTTGAGATAGTCGATCTTGCCGCCGCGGACCAGGACCCGTTCCAGCACGGCACCGTGCAGCTGGGTGCCGCCCAGGCGGGCGTCGACCAGCTCGACGTCGCGCAGGGTCGCCTCGGCGAGCTGCGTACCGACGCCGCGGACACCGGTGAGTACGGAGTCGAGGAGCCGGGCCCGGGTCAGGGACGCCTCGTCCAGCGCGCACCCCGTCAGCGCGCAGTCCATGAAGCGGGCGCCCGCGCCGTCCTGCCCGGCGAAGTCCGTCTCCCGGAACTCCAGCGCGTCGTAGTCCCCGTCCGGCTCCAGCTCCGCTCCGTCATGGGGCTCCAGCGGTGGCAGCCGCGGCTCCGGGCGCCGCGCCGCCCGCACCGTCGTCTTCGTACCGCCGCCGCCCACAGCTCTCCTCGCCATGTCCCCATGCTGCACCCCACCACTGACAACCGGCGCCGAGCTGCGCGAACGGTCCTCCCCCCGGCCTCATGTCACATCCGGCGTCCCCGCGAACGTCGTACTGGCGGACAGGCATCACGCCAGGCGACCCCGACCCTAGGGAGAGCACCAGCCATGCATCGCATCACCGTCATCGGCGGCGGCTTCGCCGGACTGACCGCGGCCATCACCGCCGCCGAGGCGGGCGCCAAGGTCACCGTCCACGAGGCGCACCACACCCTCGGCGGACGGGCCCGGACGGCCGAAGACCGCTACCGGACCAACGACGGCCCGCACGCCCTCTACAACGGCGGCCCGCACTGGACGTGGCTGCGGCAGCGCGACCTGATCGGCCCGCTCGCGCCGATCCCGCCGCTGGAGGCGGCCCGGCTGCGGCTGCGCCACAAGGGCGCGCTGCGCCGCACCCCGCCCCTCGCCATGCTCAAGCTGCTGCGCCGGGGCGTCGGGCCGGCGCCCGTCGACACCGACTTCCTGACCTGGGCGGCCGGCGTCGCGGGCGAGGAGGGTGCCCGGGCCGCCGCGCACTACTGCGCCGTCGCCCTCTTCCACCACGACCCCGGGTCGCTGTCCGCCGCCTTCGTGCAGGAACGCCTGCGCCGGGCCGCCAAGCTGCCGCCCGAGGCGCACTACCCGCGCGGCGGCTGGTCCGGGGTGATCGACCGGATGGCCGCCCTGGCGTGGAACCTGGGGGTCCGGGTGGAGACCGTCTCCCGCGTCGACACGGTCCCGGCCGGCGACCCCGTCGTCGTCGCCACCTCCCTGGACGCCGCCCGCCGCCTGCTGGGCGAGCCCGCGCTGACCTGGCCGAGCGGGCGCACCACCCTGATCGACCTGGCCGTACGGACCCGGCGCGGTGACGCCTTCGCGGTCTCCGACCTGGACGCGCCGGGGTGGATCGAGCGGTTCTCGGCGCAGGACCGCACCCTGGCTCCGGCCGGCGAGCAGCTGATCCAGGGACAGATCCCGATCGGCCCCCACGAGTCGAAGGCCGACGGCACCGCCCGCGCCGAGAAACTGCTCGACCTCGGCTTCCCCGGCTGGCGCGAGCGCCTCACCTGGCGGCGCGAGGCGATCGCGAACGGCCGTACCGGTGCGGTGGACCCGCCCGGCACCACCTGGCGCGACCGGCCCGCCATCGACCGCGGCGACGGTGTCTATCTCGCCGGTGACCAGGTCGCCGCGCCCGGCCTGCTGTCGGAGGTGTCGTTCAACAGTGCCCTGACGGCGGTGTCGCTGGCACTCGGCCGACGGGAGCTGGACGTCGAACACGCGTGAGTCCGCCGGTCGCGTCGCGTCCCCGCCCCGCGCGGGACGTAACGGGCCGCGTGCGCCCTCGGCCGCCGCACGCAGCCGCACGCAGCCGCACGCAGCCGCACGCAGCCGCACGCAACGGGATGCGATACGCCCCGTTTCATGGTCTTCTGACCAGATGAGTGGCACCCGGACAGGTGGGCCGGCCGCGCCCGCGGAGGCCGATCCCCGCCGCTGGTGGGGGCTGGTGGTCATCGCCCTGGCCCAGCTGATGGTCGTCCTCGACGCGACCATCGTGAACATCGCGCTGCCCTCCGCGCAGCGCGACCTGGGCATGTCCGACACCAACCGCCAGTGGGTGATCACCGCCTACACCCTCGCCTTCGGCGGGCTGCTGCTGCTCGGCGGCCGGGTCGCCGACCTGGTGGGACGCAGACGCACCTTCATCATCGGGCTCATCGGCTTCGCCGCCGTGTCCGCGATCGGCGGCGCCGCCACCACCCCGGCGATGCTCTTCGGAGCCCGCGCCCTCCAGGGCGTCTTCGCCGCCGTCCTCGCGCCGTCCGCGCTCTCCCTGCTGGCGACGGCCTTCACCGACCCGAAGGAGCGCGGGAAGGCCTTCGGCATCTACGGCACCCTGGCCGGCAGCGGCGCCGCCGTCGGTTTCCTCGTCGGCGGTGTGCTCACGGAGTACCTGAACTGGCGCTGGTGCCTGTACGTCAACATCCCCATCGCCGTCGCCGCCGTGATCGGCGCCCTGGTCCTGCTGCGCGACCGCCCCGGCCACACCGGGGCACGCCTCGACGTCCCCGGCGTGTTCCTCGGCTGCGGCGGCCTGGTCGCCCTCGTCTACGGCTTCAGCGAGGCGCAGCCACGCGGCTGGACCGACCCGCTGGTGCTGGCGCTGTTCGCCGCGGGTGTCGTACTCCTCGCGGTCTTCGTGTGGTGGCAGGCCCGCGCCGCGAGCCCCCTGCTGCCACTGCACGTCATCCGCGACCGCAACCGCGCCGGCTGCTTCCTGACGATGATGCTGGCCGTCATCGGCATGTTCGGGATGTTCCTGTTCATGACCTACTACCTCCAGACCATCCTCGGCTACTCCCCCGTGCGGACCGGCCTCGCGTTCCTGCCGATGACCGCCTCGATCGTCATCGGCTCCACCCAGATCTCGGCCCGGCTGCTGCGCCACGTCGGCCCGCGCATGCTGATGGTCCCCGGCATGCTCTCCGCCTCCGGCGGCATGGTGATCCTCACCCGGATGACCGTGGACTCGGAGTACGCCTCCGAGATCCTGCCCGCGCTGATCCTCATGGGTCTCGGCATGGGCCTGACCTTCATGCCGGTCTTCTCCACCGCCACCGCCGGAGTCGCCCCACGGGACTCCGGCGTGACCTCGGCGACGGTCAACACCTCGCAGCAGGTGGGCGGCTCGATCGGCACGGCGCTGCTCAACACCATCGCCACCAGCACCAGCGCCTCCTACATCACCTCCCACCTCACCGACCCGTCGCAGCGGGAATCGGTCGTCCGGGAGGGCATCGTCCACGGCTACACGGTCGCCATCTGGCTGGCCGCCGGCGTCATGCTGCTGGCGGCCCTGATCGCGGGCCTGATGGTGACGGCCAAGGCTCCGAAGCACGGCCCCCCGGCCGACCGGCCGGTGCCGGAACCGGTGACCTGAGGGCGGGGCCGCCGTCCAGGACGTCCGCGCCCCGGGGCTCGCCCCCCCGAGGCCCGATATCCGCGTGACCGCCACGCCGCCCACCGGTAGCGTCGGCCGACATGATCGAGGTTCCGGACGCGCTCGCCGTCGCGCAGGCGAAGTACAACGGAGCGGCGGGCCGCGCCTTCATCGACGCGCTGCCCGCGCTGGCGGCCGGTTTCCTGGACCGCTGGGAACTGCGCCTCGACGGGCCGTCGATGCACGGCTGGGCCGCCCTCGTACTGCCCGTCGTACGCCGCGACGGCACACCGGCCGCGCTGAAACTCCAGATCCTCGACGCGGAGACCGAGGGCGAGCCCGTCGCCCTGCGGCTGTGGGACGGCGACGGGGCGGTGCGGCTGCTCGACCACGACGCGGCCACCGGCACGATGCTCCTGGAGCGCCTGGACTCGGCCCGCACGCTCAGTCACGTCGAGGACTCCCGCGAGGCCGTCCTCGTCATCGCCCGGCTGCTGGCCCACCTCACCAGGGCCCCCGCGCCGCCCGGCGTGCGCCGCCTCGGCGACATCGCGCGGGGCATGCTGGAGCGGACGCCGGACGTCCTGGAGCGCGTCCCTGACCCGGCCGACCGCCGTCTGGTCGCCGACTGCGCCGCCGCCGTGCGCGAGGTGGCGGACGAGCCCGGCGACCGGCTGCTGCACTGGGACCTGCACTACGACAACGTCCTCGCCTCGGACCGCGCCCCCTGGCTCGCCATCGACCCCAAGCCGCTGGCCGGCGACCCGGGTTTCGACCTGCTCCCGGCCCTCGACAACCGCTACGACCCGGACGAGACCCGGTGGCGCTTCGACGCCATGACCGACGTCCTCGGACTGGACCGGGAGCGGGCCCGCGCCTGGTCCCTCGGCCGCGTCCTGCAGAACTGCCTGTGGAACGTGGAGGACGGCGACCCGCTGGAGACCGGGCAGCTGGAGATCGGGCGGCTGCTGCGAACGGCGGCGTGAACTCCGGTCGTCCGGCGGCCGCTCCCCGAGCCGGCGGACGGCCCCGGGCGGCGTACCGCGTGCCGCGTGCCGCGTGCCGCGCAGGGACGCACCGCGAAGCCGCGCGCCACGCACGGGCGTACCGCGCCCCCGCCGGCCCTCAGTCCTGCATGGTGGGCCGCGCGTCCTTGGCCCGGCCGCGGGCCAGCGCGCCGGGCAGCTCGGTCCTGCGGCGTATCCGCAGCTTGCGGTACGTGCTGGTCAGATGGGTCTCCACGGTGCGCCGGGCCAGGTGCAGCAGGTCGGCTATCTCGGTGTTCGTCCGGCCGCCGGCGGCCAGTTCGGCGATACGGCGCTCACTGCCGGTCAGCGCCCCGGAGCCGGTACGGGCCGTCACCGGGCCCCGGGCGCCGCTCTCCCGCAGGGCCTGCCCCGCCAGGGTGAGCAGCCGCACGGCGCCCTTGCCCTCGGCCAGCTCCGTCGCCTCGCGCAGGCAGTCGCGGGCGCGGCCGCGTTCACCGGCGGCGGTGAGCTGACGGCCCTGGGCGATGAGCGCCGGGACCAGCTCCATGTCGGTGTCGGCGGGGGCGTCCCGCAGGGTGCGTACGGCCTCCTCGGCCAGCTCCAGGCCGCGCCGCCCGCCGGTCGCCGTGCCCAGGACGCGCAGGGCGCGGCCCACCGTGCGCGGGGTGTTCCACACCCGGGCCAGCCTGAGTTCCTCCGTCGCCAGGGCGAGTGCCTCCTGGCCGCCGCCCAGCGCCAGCCGGCACTCCGCGACCGCGGTCCGCCACGGGGTGACGACCGGGCTGATCACCTCACGGGCGGACTGACGCCGCCCGCTCTCCAGGAAGTCCTGGATCGCGCCCGCCGGGTCGCCGGCGGCGGCCCGCTGCACGCCCCGCGCGTACAGGAAGCGGTTCAGCTCCCAGGACTCCGGCGCCCGGCGCAGGTCGAAGGCGCCCGCGAGCCGCCCGGCCTCCTCGGTGCGGCCGGTGTGGACCAGGGCCATCAGGGCGTGGGCGTCCCGGTTGGTGGGCCCGGCGCCGGACGGCGCCGTCATCCCGACCGCCGCCACCGCGTCGCGGCCGGGGCCGGTGGCGAGCAGCCGGGCGTGGTCGCCGCGGGCCGCGGCGATGTCGGCGCGGGTGTTGAGGAGCGCGTGCTGCATCGGGTGGAGCAGGGCGGGATGCTGACCGGCCAGGCCGCGCTCCACCAGCCGGTCCGCCTCGTCGAGTTCGTCGGCCCACTGGGCGACCGCCGCGGCCGTGCCCAGCAGGAAGGGCTCGGCCAGCGGGTCGGTGGGCTGCGCCAGCAGGGCCCGTACGCGGGTCATCGCCTCCTCGGCCGAGATCAGCGCGGCCGTCGCCGCGTACCGCACGAGCAGGGCCTGCCCCGCGGTGCCCAACAGCTCCGGGGAGTGCTCGCCGGTCTCGCACAGCCACCGGTACACCTCCTGCCGGGTCGCCAGGTCCACGTCGGACAGCAGGGCGCCGGCGGCCTGCACGGTGCGGGTCAGGCCCGGGTGGCCGGCCAGCCGGCCCTCCGTGCGGCGCAGCACCTCCATGGCCGTACGGATCTCACCGCGTCCGGCCAGGGCGGTGCCGAGGGCCACGGCCGTACGCACCCGGTTGCGGGGATCGGCCGGCAGGTGCTGGGCCTCGGCGAGGCGCGCGATGGCCGCCGGGGTGTCGGCCGACGCGTACTCCAGGGAGCCCAGTTCGGTCAGCAGCCGCTGGCGGAGGTCGTCCGGCAGCGGCTCGTCCAGGGCCCGGCGCAGATAGCCGACGGCGTCGTCGGGGCGGGCGTCGTGCACGGCGACGGTGACCGCGTCGCGCAGGACGCGCAGCGCCCAGGGCAGCCCGACGACCGGCGTCCGCAGCAGATGCCGGGCGATCGCCTCGACCCGGTCGCCCCGGCGCAGCATCGCCTCGGCCGCCGCCCGGTGCGCGGCCTCCCGGCGGGGCCGGGGCCAGCCGGTGAGCACGGCGTCGCGCAGCAGCGGGTGCGCGTAGCGGGGGTGGCCCTCGGCGTCGGGGCGCAGCAGACCGAGCCGGGTCATGGCGGCGAGCCACCCGGCGACCCGCGCGGGGTCGGCGCCTGCCGCCTCGGCGAGCAGGTCGACCGGGTCCCCGGCTCCCGCCTCGGCCGTACGGCCACGGGGGGTGGGCCGCGCGTACGGGTCGTCCTCCCGGGGAGCGCGCCGTGTGTACGGGTCGTGCCACGCGTACTCCGCGTCCCCGCCCGGCTGCGTGGAGGGCATGGACCGCGTGGGCCGCGAGCCCCGCACGGCCGGTGTGGGCGGCTGCGCGGCCGGTGTGGACCGCGCGGACTCGGGGGCCCCGGCGGCGCGGAGCGGAACCGCGTCGGGGGGTACGAGGGCATGCCGGACCACCCCGCGTCCACCCGGCCGGTTCGCGGGGTCGTCCACCGGGTCGCCCGCCGGGGTGTCCGGGGGGTCGTCGTCCGGAGGGTCGTCGTCCGTGCCCGTCGGCCACGCCTGTTCCAGTGCCGCGAGGCACCGGGCCACGTCGGCCGTCGCGGGCCCGGCGCTGTTCAGCCACCAGGAGACGGCCGCCGGGTAGGTCCCGGGATACAGCGCGGCGCAGGTGTCGGGCAGGGGCGGCGCGCCGTCGGGCGCGTGGCCGTCCGGCCGCGGGATGCCGCGCAGGTCGTCGAGCAGGGCGTGCAGCAGCAACGGACTGCCGGCGCCCGCCCGTACGCACTGCGCCGTCCAGCGCGGTCCGGCCGCGGGAAAGGCGTCCAGGACCAGCCCGGCCGCCGCCGCGTCGCTGAGCGGGGCGAGGGTGTGCGTGCGCACGAGGGAGGGGGACAGTGCCTGGGTGAGTCCGGCGGGCCGCGGGTCGATGTCGTACTGGCTGCGCTCGGTGGCCACCAGCAGTACCGGTAATCGGTCGACGCGCCGGGCCGCTTCGACCAGCCAGCGCCGCGAGGCGTCGTCGGCCAGGTGGACGTCGTCCACGGCCACCAGCAGCGGCCCCTCGTCGGCGTACGAGCGCAGCAGCCGCCACATCCGGGCCGCGCTGCCGCGGTCGTCGCCGCCGGGCGCCAGGTCCGTGAACTCCGGTACCGGTCCGAGGAGCTGACAGACCGTGGCGAAGGGGACACCGGTGTCCTCGGGCGAGCAGCGGACACTCAGCACGCGCAGGCCACGGTCCGCGGCGTGCCGTACGACGGCCTCCAGGACCGCGGTACGGCCGGTGCCGGTGGCGCCGCGCAGCAGGACGAGACCGCCGGTGCCGGTCCGGGCGCGCTCGGTCTCGGTCGCGAGCAGCGCGTGGGCGTCGTCGCGTTCACGGAGCGGTCCGGTCATCGGTGCCTCCTGTGGTGGATGATGCTCCCCCGCTCTGTGAGACGAACGAATGCGGACGTGGGTGGTGTGAAGTGGCCCACGCGTGGCAACGATGTCCGGTGGGCCGGGCGGTGACCGCCGCGGCGGTCGTGACGGTGGCCGCGCTCGCGGTCGTTGTGGTGGTTGTGGCGAGGCTCACGGTGGTGCGCACCCGACGCCACGGACTGCCGCACTTTCCCGTAAAACCCTCCTGACCTGCTAAAACGCACGCTCGGTAGTCCGTTCGTGACGGTCTCCGCACTGGTCTCGTGGTGTGCCTCGTGGTGCTCCACGATTGCGCGGTCCCAGCCGTCACAGAAGTGTGGAACACGCTCATCCGCTACTGGCCTGCGCCGGACGGCGGGCTCGTGAACAGGGGGGAAACGGTTGTTCAACTCACCCCGGACCACCACCACATCCACCATCGGCACCAGCACCGGCGCGGCCGTCGGGGTCACCGACCGGCGCGTCCCGGTGGCGGTGTCCGCTCCGGACCCGATCAGCCGCGAGGGCGCGGTCAGCCAGTTGCGCCGGCACCCGGAGATCGACCTGCGCGAGGATTCCGGCCCCGGCACCGTGGCCCTGCTCGTCGAGGACGCCCTGGACGAGGCGGCACTCACCCGGCTGCGCAGGATCGTGCGCAGCGAGGGCGCGCGCGCCGTGCTCGTGGTCGGCGCGATCCGTGAGAACGAACTGCTGGACGTCGTCGAGTGCGGCGTCGGCGCCATCGTCTGGCGGCACGAGGCCACCGCCCACCGGCTGGTGCAGGCGGTGCTGGCGGCCTCCCGCGGCGACGGCGACCTGCCCGCCGACCTGCTCGGCCGGCTCATCTCCCAGGTGGGCACGTTGCATCGGGGCGCGGCGGGCCGTCCCGGCGCCCCCTCGCTGGGGCTCGCGCCACGCGAGGTGGACGTCCTGCGCCTGGTCGCCGAGGGCCTCGACACCGGAGAGATCGCGGGCAAGCTGTCCTACTCCGAACGGACCGTCAAGAACGTCATGCACGGACTCACCACGCGGCTCCACCTGCGCAACCGTGCGCACGCCGTGGCCTATGCCCTGAGGGAAGGCTACATCTGACCGAAAGGGCATTCGAGACCGGCCCCATGGGGCCACGAGGGCAAGGCGGCCTGCCCGTCCGCCGTCCCCGGCGCGCGCGCGGGCAGGGCGGCACCCGGGGCACGATCGGTGACAACCGGTGACAGGCCGCGGCAGCGGTCGGGCCGACGGAACGGCAGTACGGGCAGGGCGGGAGCGCAAGAGTGATCCACGAGGTGGACGAGGTCCTCAAGAAGCTCCTCGGCGGTGGGGCGTTGACGGGCTCGGGCATCGACGTGGCCTTCGAGGCACCCACCCGAGACTGGGCGGCCCGGCGCAACGCTCCCGTGGTCAACGCCTACTTGTACGACATCCGTGAGGATGTGAACCGGCGTCAGCGCGGCCAGATCGCGGTGCGGGACGAGCGCGACATCGTGGTGCGGCGCCGCCAGCCGCCGCGCTGGTTCCGGCTGTCGTACCTGCTGACGGCGTGGACGAAGACCCCCCAGGACGAACACCGGCTGCTGTCGGCCGTACTGGCGACCCTGCTGCCCCGCGAGCTTCTGCCGCCCGACGAACTCCCCGGCTCGCTCGGGGCGCTGGGCCTGTCGATGCCGCTGACGGTGGCCGGCATCCAGACGGAGTCCCGCTCCCTCGCCGAGATCTGGTCCGCCCTGGGCGGTGAGCTGAAGCCGTCCCTGGACCTGGTGGTGACCGCGCCCTTCCCGGCCTTCCCGGAGTACGACGCCGGGCCCCCGGTCACCGAGGGCGCGACGGTCCGGCTGCGCGGTATGGACGGCGACCCGCCGGAGTCGGAAGGGCGCTCCCACCGTCCCCACCAGGTGGCCGCGGCCCGCGCGGCCCGCGAGGAAGCGGCGGCCGCCCGTACCGCCCGTGAGAACGCGGCGGGCCGTGCCGCCCGCAAGGACCCGGCCGGCCACCCGGTGGACCGGACGGAACAGCCGTGAACGCCCCCTTCGTGCCGACGGCTTCGACCGCCGCCTCCGCCGGCCCCGCGTCCGACCCGTACGACGGCGATCCCGCACACATGCTGCGCGGCCGCCTCTCCGCCCTGCGGGAGCAGGTGGCCGCGCTGGTCGAGCACCGCTCGGCCGCCGACCCCACGGCCGACGACCCACTGCGCGGCCTCTACCTGTCCAACGACGCCGTACAGCACCTGCTGCGCGCCTGGCCGTCCGGCGACGCGCCCGAAGCCACCGCCACCACCCACGCTCCCCAGGCCACCCCTGCCACCACTGCCACCGATGCCCCAGGCGCTCTCGGCGCCCTCGGCTCCGCCCCGCCGCACGGGTCCGCCGGCGGGCCGGCCGGCCCGGGTGACCGGCTGGCCCGGCTGGCCGGGCGGACGCGGCTGACCGAGCTGGACATCGCGCTCCTGCTCATCGCCCTCGCCCCCGACATCGACCGCACCTTCGAGCCGCTCTACGGCTACCTCAACGACGACGTGAGCCGCCGTCGCGCCACCGTGGGCCTCGCCCTCGACCTGTGCGGGGTGTCCCCGCACCAGGCGGCGGCCCGGGCCCGGTTCCACGCCTCCACGCCGCTGCGCGCCCTCGGCCTGCTGGTGGTCGAGGAGCCGGAGCGCCCCTTCCTCACCCGCTCGTTGCGGGTCCCGGACCGGCTGATCGGCCATCTGCTCGGCGACGACACCCCGGACGCCGCCCTCCTCGACCTGCTGCAACCGATGCCGGATCCGCTGCCCGCCCCCGGCGCCGACGACTTCGTACGCCGCCTCGCCGCCCGTCTGCACGACGGCCCGCTCACCGCCTACCTGCGCGAGCCGCGCGAGGGCGACGGCCTGGCCGCTCTCTCCTCCGTCCTGGACGCCGCGGGCATCGACGCGCTGCGCTGCTCCCGGCCCGAGGACCACGTCCCCGAGCTGCTGCGCGAGGCACGCCTCACCGGCCGGGCCGTCGTGGTGTCGGGCCTGCCCGAGCGGCCGGGCCCGCTGGTACGGGCGCTGACGGCGGCGACGGACGTGACCGTGCTGCTCACCGACCCGCGACCGTACGACCCGCACTGGTCCCCGACCGACCCACTGGTCCTGGACGCGCCGGGCCGCCTGGCCGGCGGCGCGGCCGCCTGGCGGGCGGCGCTGGGACCGGACAGCGACACGTTCGACCTGGCCGACGCCGTCGCCCCCTACCGGCTCGGCGGCGACCGCATCCAGCGGGCCGCGCTCGCCGCCCGCTCCCTCGCCGCTTTCGACGGCACCCCGATCACCGCCGCCCACGTCCGGCTCGCGGCCCGCCGGCAGTCGGCCTCCGGCCTGGAGAGCCATGCCCGCCGGATCCGGCCCGACGTGGACTGGGGGGACCTGGTCCTGCCCGACAAGCCCCTCGTCCAGCTGCACGAACTCGCCCTGCGCGCCCGCCACCGCGACCGCGTCCTCGGCGACTGGCGGCTCAGCGCGGGCGGCGGACGCGGCCGGGGCGTCCTGGGTCTGTTCGCGGGCGAGTCGGGCACCGGCAAGACCCTGTCGGCGGAGGTCGTCGCGGCCGACCTGGGCCTCGACCTCTACGTGGTCCAGCTGTCGTCGGTGGTGGACAAGTACGTCGGCGAGACCGAGAAGAACCTCGAACGGATCTTCACGGAGGCCGACCGCACCGACGCCGTGCTCCTCTTCGACGAGGCCGACGCCGTCTTCGGCAAGCGCTCCGAGGTCAAGGACGCGCACGACAAGTACGCCAACATGGAGAGCGCCTACCTGCTCCAGCGCCTGGAGTCCTTCGACGGCATCGCCCTGCTCACCACCAACCTGCGGGCCAACATCGACGAGGCGTTCACCCGGCGCCTGGACCTGGTGGTCGACTTCCCGTTCCCGGACGCCGGTCAGCGGCTGGCGCTGTGGCGGCACCGTCTGTCGCACGTGCCGTCCGACGACGGCATCGATCCGGCTCCACTGGCCCGGGACTTCGAGCTGGCCGGCGGTTCGATCCGCAGCGCGGTGGTCACCGCCGCCTACCTCGCCGCCGGACGCGGCGGCCAGGTGACGGCGGACGACCTCCTGGAGGGCGCCCGCCGTGAGTACCGCAAGGCCGGCCGGCTGGTGCCGGGCGAGGCGGTCTGGTAGCCGCCCGCCGTCACTCCCCGGCCGACGGAACCGCCCCGCGGCGTCGCCGGGAGTGGTGACCGGCCGCCCCGGGCCGGCCCCGTGAGGCGGGGCCGGCGATCGCGGGGCTCAGGCCTGGTTCGACGGGAGGATCTGCCACTCCGCGTCGTCGGAGTTGGCGCACTCGTAGATCATCATCTGGGCGTTGATGACGCGGACGCTTGATCCGGCGACGTCCATGCACGCGTTGTTGCTGGCGAAGTTGCGGATCCAGTAGTTGCCGTTCTTCTGCTTGTCGACCCACCAGAGCTGGTTGTCGGCCTGCGTGCCGTCGCAGGTGAACTCGGTGACCGGCGTCCTGATGGGGTTGGCTCCGAGGCCGGGAAGGTCCATGCAGAGCTGGTCCTTCACGTTCCGGATCTGGAAGAGCGCCGCCCCGCCGGGGCCGCCCTTCGGGTACTTCACCTCCAGGTTCCAGAGCTGGTTGTCGGCGTCGGTGGGATCGCAGACGGACTGCCAGACGGGACCGTCGATCTCCCCCTTCTCGTGCCCCGGCAGCTCGGCGCAGTACTCGGTGGTGGTGTTGCGCAGCAGGACCCTGCTGGCGGGTACGACGTCGGGCTCCTCGGCCGGCTTCTCGGTCTGCTTGTCGCCACCGCCGCCGCCACCGCCACCGCCGCCGCCGCTGTCCTTGTTCCCGTCCTTCTTCGGTTCCTCGGTGGTCTGCTGCGGCGCGGGGGGCTGAGCGAGGGCCGGCTCCTCCGTGCTGGGCAGCTTCTCCGCACCGGCGCTGGCGTTGGGGCTGGGGGCGAGCTCGATGCCCGTCTGCTCCAGCTGTTCGGTGGCGCTGGTGCGGACCTGCGGCTTGTAGGCGATCCAGATCATCACGAACGCCACGGTCAACGCGAGAGCGATCCCCAGGAACGTCGCCAGCCAGCGCGGCAGGAAACCCCGCTGGACGTACGTACCCTCCACCTCGGTCGGATCGACCCCGGACCGGCGCACCGCCAACGTGTACGGCCGCTCCTCCTTCGACCCGAACCAGATGATCTGCCGCGGCTTCAGCGTCGTCTCCACGAACGCCGCACGACCCGGCTCGATCTGCACGTTCCCCGGACGGATCTCGTACGACAGATGATCCCCGGTATCACTCCCGGCGACCGACGCCGTCACCTTCGTATTACCGAGGTTGTCCACCGCCAGCTTCGGACGCCCCCGGAACCGGCCCTTCACCGTCGGCGGCACCAGCTCCGCCCGCACCTCCGTGAACGGCGTGACCGTCAGATTCCCCTCCGGCACCGTCACCGCGTCCGGATGCTCCGTCGGCGTGATCCGCACCGCATACGGATTCGGACCCGCCACCGCATCCGGCGTCCGAGGCGGAGCGAACGTCAGCTCCACCGTCCCCGTAGTCCCCGGATACAACCGCAGAGTCTGCGGCTCCACCACCGTCCACGGGGCCACATCCCCCACCGGCTCGAACCGGTACTCATCAACGACATCACCGGTATTACGCACCCTCAGGCGCACACACGTACTACTGCCGGGGTCCACAGTCGCGGACGCGGGCTCCAGCGAAGTCCATAGGCTCACGCCCCGACGCTACGCAATGACCGATGTCCGGTCAGGAGCCGCTGGGGCACAACCTGTTGCCCCGGCGACCCCGCTCGGTGAGCCGGAGCGTGTCGTCAGTCCTTCAGCGAAGTGAGGATCTCCCACTCCTGGTCATCGCCGTCCAGGCAGTCGAAGAGGGTGAGCTTGGCGAACTCGCCGCCGTCGCTCCAGCCCTCCACGTTGAGGCACTTGTTGTTGCTGGCGAAGTTGCGGATCCAGTAGTGGCCGCTCTTCTGCTTGTCGACCCACCAGAGCTGGTTGTCGGCCTGGGTGCCCGTGCAGGTGAACTCGGTGATCGGCGTCTTGGTGGGCTGGGCTCCGTACTCCGGCAGGTCCATGCAGAGCTGGTCCTTGATGTTCCGGATCTGGAAGAGCGCCGTCCCGCCGGGGCCCGCCTTCGGGTACTTCACCTCCAGGTTCCAGACCTGGTTGTCGGCGACTCCCTCACGACAGGCGGACTGCTGGACAGGGCCGTTGATCTCTCCGCCCTCACGTCCGGGGAGTTCGGCGCACATCTTCGTGACGGTGTTGCGCAGCAGGACGTTGTTGGCGGGGACCACGGACGGCTCCTTCTTGGCCGGCTTCTCGGGCTGCTTCTCGCCGCCACCGTCGCCGCCACCGCCATCGCCGTCGCCGCCACCACCGTCGTTCTTGGGTTCCTCGGAGGTCTGCTCCGGCTGGGGCTGCTCGACGGGCGCCGACTCACCGCCACTCGGCAGCTTCTGCCCGTCGGCGCTGGGGCTGGGGGCGAGCTCGATGCCCGTCTGCTCCAGCTGTTCGGTGGCGCTGGTGCGGACCTGCGGCTTGTAGGCGATCCAGATCATCACGAACGCCACGGTCAACGCGAGAGCGATCCCCAGGAACGTCGCCAGCCAGCGCGGCAGGAAACCCCGCTGGACGTACGTACCCTCCACCTCGGTCGGATCGACCCCGGACCGGCGCACCGCCAACGTGTACGGCCGCTCCTCCTTCGACCCGAACCAGATGATCTGCCGCGGCTTCAGCGTCGTCTCCACGAACGCCGCACGACCCGGCTCGATCTGCACGTTCCCCGGACGGATCTCGTACGACAGATGATCCCCGGTATCACTCCCGGCGACCGACGCCGTCACCTTCGTATTACCGAGGTTGTCCACCGCCAGCTTCGGACGCCCCCGGAACCGGCCCTTCACCGTCGGCGGCACCAGCTCCGCCCGCACCTCCGTGAACGGCGTGACCGTCAGATTCCCCTCCGGCACCGTCACCGCGTCCGGATGCTCCGTCGGCGTGATCCGCACCGCATACGGATTCGGACCCGCCACCGCATCCGGCGTCCGAGGCGGAGCGAACGTCAGCTCCACCGTCCCCGTAGTCCCCGGATACAACCGCAGAGTCTGCGGCTCCACCACCGTCCACGGGGCCACATCCCCCACCGGCTCGAACCGGTACTCATCAACGACATCACCGGTATTACGCACCCTCAGGCGCACACAGGTGCTGCTGCCGGGGTCGACGGTGGCGGACGCGGGCTCCAGGGAGGTCCAAAGTGTCACCTGGCGAGGTTACGGACGCACTGATGTGCCGTCAGGAGCCGATAGGGCACACCGTGTTGCCCGAAGAGGCCGTTCGGGTGGCGGTCGGGGCTACTCCACGTCGTCCGCGTGTTCCGTGGCCGCTCGCTGGGCGACGACGGACGGTGCGGTCCGCACCCCCGCCGCGAAGGCCGCGCCGTCGGCCGCCGCCGTCCGCTCGGAGTCCTGGCCGGGGTCGGTCACGGTGACTCCGGCGCCGTTGTTGTTGCCGGTCTCCCGGTTGCCTCGGAGGTTCTTGTCGACGTGGCCCAGCTCGTGGCCGAGGAGGTCCTTCCGGCCGGACGCCTGCGGCCCGAGGAAGACATGGGTGCCGACCGTCATGGCCTGGGCGCCCAGCGCCACGGTGGCGCGCTGGGCCGTCGGGCTGTCGTGGATACGGGTGGGCGAGAGGTCGTTCTGGTAGAACGACTCGGCCTCGGAGCGCACCGACCCGGCCAGCGGGCGGCTCGGCGTGGCCATGGCCGCGTCCAGGAGCTGGCGCTGGCCCTCGGGGCTGCTGTCCTCGACCCCGCCGTGCCCGCAGCCGGCACCGTGCACGTGCTGGTCCTGGCCCTGGTCGACCATGCGGGCGACCGCCCGGTTGCCGACGGAGCGCTGGAGCGCAAGGGCCGTCGCGGGGGTCATCGGCCCGCCTCGCACGCCGACGGGCGCGGTCACGGCCCGGCGCGGAGCCTGACCGCCTCTCACGGCCTTCTGATCGGCGGCTTCCTCGTGAGCGCGCACCATGCTCCCTTCGACACCGGATGTCCGGCCACCAGCCTTACCGGACCGCCCCGGCCACCGGCAGGCCCGCGCGGGCAACGCCGGGGGCAGCGTCACCGCCGGACGACGGGGCCCGGCACGGTGGGTGGCATTCAGGAGGCCAGTTGCTTGGCTATGTACTTCTCCCAGCCCTCCTGCTGATCGGGGTCGTTGAGCGAGGCCTCCCACTCCTCCTTCGTCTCCTTGCGCCTCTCCCAGGTGCAGTTGAGGTCTATGAGCAACTCACGGGCCTTGGCACGAACATCCGCGGGTACGCTCTTGCCCACGGGGACGGCCGGCCCGGCCGCGAGCGCGTAGATTTCCTGCGCCGTGAGCTGACGCTCTCCCTGCCCGACGGACTTCGTCACCTTGAGGAATTCCGCCGTCGCGCTCCGCTTGCTGCCCTTCTTCTCATTCTCCGCGGTCTGCTCGGTGAATTCGGTCTCCCCCTGAGCCAGCGTGGTTCGGGCCCACTTGGCAGGATGCCGCACCTCGGTGGCGCGCTTGTAGCCGGCCTTGCCTCCCTTGTAGGCGGCAAGGCCACCCAGAGTGGCTGCCGCCACGCCGCCCACGGCAGGTGCGGCCGGAGTGGCGAGTGTCCCCGCGAGGGCTATGACCCCCAGGATGCCACCTGCGGTACGAACCACGTTGCCACCCAGGTTGACCGCACGCTTCACGATCTTCCTGTCCTGCTTCTTTATCGCGTACTGCTGTCCGCTGGCGAGATGCTCCATCAGCTCCTTCCTCAGGCTGTCCGCCTCCGCCTGGGACTCGCCAAGGGATTTCAGCTGTTCCGCGGTCGGGCCGGCCTGGGGGCCGCCCGACAGCCCGGCCGTTTTCCCGGCCAGCTCCGCACTCACCTCGTCCAAACGGTCCAGCACCGTCTGAAGCGTTCGGTTCCGAACCGCTTCCACATCCCGCAGAGAATGCTCCTTGAGATTACGGCGCTTGTGCTTGGTACGGTGGATGACTCGGCCCTCACGAGCACCGATACCTACGGAGAACACTCCGGTGAGAACGCCGGTTCCCTCTCCGAGACCCGCCACCCCCTCCGCGACGCCCTTGTTCTTCATCGCGGCGTTGCCCACTTTCAGCCCGTCGCTGACGGTCATGAGGGCGTTCGTAACGAAGCCGGCGGGCTTTCCCTTCTTGTCCTTGTCCGCCTGGTGGGCCTCGGCTCCCTTCGCGTCCTTGGCCTTCCGCGCGGAGAGGTAGCCGCGCCCGTCGTTGTATGCCCCCAGGACGGAGACGACGACGTTGGACCCGGACTCGACCTGCAGCTGTGGCGCGCTACCGAACGCCATGTCGGTGTTCGAGTCCTTCGCATGTGCTTGAGCTGCCACTCCTGAGGGTGCGGTGACGCGAAGGATGGCCGTGTCGCTCGGATCGAGCCTCTTTTTCGCATTGGTGAGACCGAAGGCGCTCTTGGTCTTCGCCTTGGCCTTCTCCAGGAAACGCGGCTTTTCCGGCTGCTGTGCCCCCGCCGCGTCTTTCGCCGCCTTCTCCTTCGCGGCCACAGCCTCTCGTGCCGCGGCCTCGGCCTTCCTCGCCCGCAGCTGCTCCCGCGCCGCGGCCGCCGCCTCTGTTCGCGCCTCGTTCTCCGCCTGTCTGTGGACGCCCGCGGCAGCGTGAGCCTTCCTCATCTCCTCCTGAGCCTCGGCCTTGGCCGCCGCGTACGTCTTCTGCTCGGTCACAGCCCTACTCAGCTGCTCCTGCGCCGTTTCCTCGTCCTTCTCCCGATCCCCCAGCGCGGTCTCCGCGGCCACCCGCGCCCGCGCCGCGGTCTCGCACTCGCTCTCCTTCTCCTCCACGAGAACCTGGGCAGCGGCCACCGCCTCCTGCGCGTCGTTCACGGGCTTGGCCCACTTCTGCACGGCGGCGGCGGCATCCGCCTGCTTCTCGTTCGCGGGGCCTACCTTCTCCTCTCCCTCCTTCGCCGCCTTCTCGAACCCACCCATCTGCTCCTTCGCCTTCGCCAGCGCCTTGGCCCACTTCTGCGCCTCGTCCCGCGCGGCGGCCACAGCCTGCTCCGCCTGCTCCTCCGCCTCGCCCTCGGCAGCCGCCCGCTTCTCCACCTCGGCCTCGGCGTCCTCCAACGCCTTCGCCGCGGCATCGGCCTTGCGCGTGAGCGTCTCCAGTTCGGCCTCGGCGTCCTTCAACGCCTTCGCCGCGGCCTCGAACTTCCGCGTGAGCGCCTCCAGTTCGACCTCGGCGTCCTTCAACGCCTTCGCCGCGGCCTCGGCCTTGCGCGTGAGCGTCCCCAGTTCGGCCTCGGCGTCCTTCAACGCCTGCGCCGCCTCGGTCACCTGCTCCTTCGCCGCGGCCTCCTCGCCGGCCCGCGTCCGCACATCACCCTCGGCCGTCTTCCGCCTCTCCTCCGCCTTCTCGACCTCCTCCGTCCGCGTTTCCACCTCGCCCGCGGCCTCCGCCCGCTGCCGCTCCGCCGCCGCGGCCGTACCCGCCCACTCCTTCGCCTTGTGCTCGGCCCCAGCCACCCGGCTCCGCGCGTCAGTCATCGCCTCGGTCCTGCCCTGCGTCAGAGCCTCGGCGTTCACCCGCTCCTGAGCCGCGCTCGCCGTCCGGCCCTTCAGCGCCTTCAGCTCCTTGGCCTCGGCCTCGGCCTTCTGCTTCCGAGCCTCGGCGTCGTCCCCCTGACGCTCCTGCGGTGCCTGCCCGGCCCCCGACGCCGGAGCGACCGGACTCACGGAGCCGACGACGGAACCCGGCCGCTCAGTGCCGGCGGCCACCACACTCCGCGTCCCCGAAGAGCTCGCCCGGGACTGGCCCACGGCCTCGGCCTCCTGGGTGACCGCCGCTCGCTGGATCGCCGCGGCGACGGCCTTGTTCCCCGCCTTGGCCTGCAAGGAGGCCAAGGCCGGTCGCGGTTGCCGCGGGCGGGGCCGGGACGGCGCGGCGGTGTCCGCGCGACGGGTCTGCGTTTCGTGCAAGCGGTCCGACACGGACAACCCCTCCTGACGTTCCGTCACCACTCATGTGACCGCTGCTCCGCGCCGGACGCGGCGGGACGGAACGCCCCTCAACGGGGCCTGATCGCGAGATGACGTCCTGGCAAACTGACACTCAACACACGATGTTGAAACAGAAACACCAGTCGTCCACCAGGGGTCCACCGGAGAAAGGTGAGGAGTCTGCCCCAACGGGCACGGCCGGGGGCAACCACCATGCCCCCACTCCGGCACCCGGGGACGTTTCGGTGACGGCAACGCGCGCGTGAGGCTGAGGGGCGTCCTGTCTCGTACCCCGAGGAGAGCAGAGCATGCCGTCCTACCTGTCGCCCGGCGTCTACGTCGAGGAGGTGGCCAGCGGCTCGCGCCCGATCGAGGGAGTGGGCACTTCGGTGGCGGCCTTCGTCGGACTCGCCCCGTCCGGCCCGCTGAACGAGCCCACGCTGGTGACCAACTGGACGCAGTACGTCGCGGCCTTCGGTGACTTCACCGGCGGGTACTACCTCGCGCACTCCGTCTACGGGTTCTTCAACAACGGCGGCAGCGCCGCGTACGTCGTCCGGGTCGGCGGCTCCGCCGAGGACGCCACCGGCGACGCCACGGGCGCGGGCTCCACCCCCGCGGCCGTGACGGGCACGGCCGCTCAGGCCGCGCTGCCCGCCGCCGAGCCCAAGCAGCTCGGCACCTTCGCCGTGACGGCCACCGCCCCCGGCCAGAACGGCCCGCTGACCGTCGAGGTCGCGGACCCCGAGGGCGAGGGCCCCGCCGAGCGCTTCAAGCTGATCGTCAAGGACGGCGACAAGCCGGTCGAGACGTTCGACGTGAGCGCCAAGAAGGGCAACCGCTCCTACGTCGTCACGCAGGTCAAGGAGCGCTCCAAGCTCATCACCGTGACGGAGGCCGCGCCGTCCGCGCAGCTGGCCCGACCGGAGAACCAGTCCCTGACGCTGCCCGCCCCGCCGGCCGCCGCCCCCGCCGTACCGGCCCAGAAGGCCGAGACCGCGCACCCCGGGCCGGCCCAGTACCTCGGCGACTCCGCGGACCGCACCGGCTTCGGCGGCCTCGAGGCCATCGACGAGATCTCCATGGTCGCGGTGCCCGACCTGATGGCCGCCTACCAGCGCGGCGCGATCGACCTGGAGGCCGTGAAGGCCGTCCAGCTCGGCCTCATCGCCCACTGCGAGCTGATGGGCGACCGCGTCGCCATCATCGACCCGCCGCCCAACCAGAACGCCCGCCAGATCCGCGTCTGGCGCCAGGAGACGGCCGGCTACGACTCCAAGTACGCGGCCCTGTACTACCCCTGGATCAAGTCCTTCGACCCGTCCAGCGGCCAGTCCCGCCTGGTCCCGCCGAGCGGCCACGTCGCCGGCATCTGGGCGCGCAACGACTTCGAGCGCGGTGTGCACAAGGCCCCCGCGAACGAGGTCGTCCGCGGCGCCGTCGACCTCGAGCTCCAGATCACCCGCGGTGAGCAGGATCTGCTCAACCCGATCGGCGTGAACTGCATCCGTGCCTTCCCAGGCCGCGGCATCCGCGTCTGGGGAGCCCGCACCATCTCCTCCGACCCGGCCTGGCGCTACCTGAACATCCGCCGGTACTTCAACTACCTGGAGGAGTCGATCCTGCTCGGCACCCAGTGGGTGGTGTTCGAGCCGAACGACCACAACCTCTGGGCCCGCATCCGCCGCAACGTCTCCGCGTTCCTGGTCAACGAGTGGCGCAGCGGCGCCCTCTTCGGCTCCCGGCCCGAGGAGGCGTACTACGTCAAGTGCGACGAGGAGACCAACCCGCCGGAGTCGGTCGACGTCGGCCGGGTGATCTGCGAGATCGGCATCGCCCCGGTCAAGCCCGCCGAGTTCGTGATCTTCCGGCTGGCGCAGTTCTCCAGCGGCAGCGGGGAGCTGGAGGAGTAGGCCGCCCGCCTACGCCGTAACCCTCGTACGCCACCTCGTAGACCACCCTCACGAAGCATCAGAAGGACAGAGAACACATGAGTCTCAGCCCGGGTGACTCCCTTACCTCACATAATTTCGGTCTCCAGATCGACGGCGTGATGGTCGAGTACCTCGCGGAGGTCAACGGCCTCAGCATCGAGCAGGACGTCATCAAGAGCTACCAGAACACCCAGTCGGGCCAGCCGGAGGTCAGCCTCCTGCCGGGTACGCAGAAGGACGGGCAGTGCACCGTCGTTCGCGGCATGACCCAGTCCCCCGCGTTCACGTCGTGGATCAACGACTCGATCGCCGGTCAGATGAGCACGGCCCGTAAGAACGCCTCCATCATCATGATGGATTACATGAACTCCCCGGTGAAGCGCTACAACATGCGCAACGCCTGGTGCAGCAAGATCGACGCCAGTGCGCTGAAGGCCGGCGAGGCCTCCCAGCTCACCGAGACCGTGACCATCGTCTTCGAAGAGCTGGTCATCGAGTAATGAGGCGTTCGGCCGCCGGGGCGTCAGCCCCGGCCCCCCAGACCGCGGCGGCGGGAGCGGACTTCCCCCGTTCGGCTCCCGCCGCCGCTCCGGCGGAGACACCGGCCGGTCCGCCGGCCGGTCCGCCCGTCGCCGCGGCACCGCGACAGCAGCTGCAGACCGAGTTCCCCTTCGAGCTGCCGCGCGGGTACGTCGACGACTCGGGCACGGTCCACCGCGACGGTGTCATGCGTCTGTCGACGGCACGGGACGAGCTGATCCCGCTGCGCGACGTGCGCGTCCAGGAGAACCCGGCGTACCTCTCGGTGGTGCTGCTCGGCCGGGTCATCACCCGGCTGGGCACGCTGACGATGGTGCACGACGGGATCGTGGAGAACATGTTCGCCTCCGACCTGGCGTTCCTGCAGGACTTCTACCGGCAGATCAACGCGGAGGGCCACACCCGCGCGGCCGTTCAGTGTCCGCACTGCACGGAGCCCTTCGAGGTGGAACTCGGCGGGAGCCGCCTGGGGGAATCGTGACGTACGCGACCGACCGGCTGCACGAGGAGATCGCGTACGTCGCCTACCACTTCCACTGGAGCCTGGAGGCGATCCTGGACATGGAACACCAGGACCGCCGCCGGTACACGGACCAGATCGCGTCCCTCGTGACGCGTGGAATGGCGGAGGGCTGATCGGTGGGAATCCTGGACCGGCTGCGGGGCCGTCGGGACGGCGTCGGAGGGAGCCACGACACGCTCCCGGCGGAGGTCTCGGCCGAGACCTCCGCCGAGGCATCGGGCTCTGACGCGGGCGGGAGTACGACGCGTACGACCGACCCCGCGCCACCCGTGGCCGTCGCCGCCTGGACGAGCCTGCCGCCGATCCAGCGGGCGACGGGCGCGGCACGTACGGGAGTCGCGGACGCCGGGTTCGGCGGGCGGCTGCCGACATGGCAGAACCCGTCGTTCACGGGGGCGCCGTCCCCCGCGGTACTGGACCCGGCGGCGGGCAGCAGCATGCTGTCGGGCGCGATCGACGCGTCCGGCACGTCCGACGCGTCGGCCCGCCCGGCGGCGGGCTCCGCCCGCCCCGCGCAGTCACTGTCCTCGGCGTCGGCGTCGCCGTCCGGCGCACCGGCGGTGCAGCGCATGCCGGTGGCGCCGCTGCGGGCGATACCCGGCGCGGCCTCGTCGCCCGCGCCCACGGCCCCCGCCACGGGCACGCGGACCGCTCCGGCCGCCGCCTCCGCGCCCCTCGCCCGGGCCACGCCGGTCCAGCGGGCGAGTTCCGCCGGGCCGGCCTCGTCCGGGGCACCGGCGAGCACACCGGCCCAGAGCGGTCGCGGCGTCCGCGTGACACCGGTGCCGCCCGCCCCGCCCCGCCCGCGGCACCCTCTGACCAAGGCTCCGTCCGGGTCACCGGCCGTGCAGCGCCGGGCCCTGCCCGCGAGCCCCCGGAGCGCGAACACCCTGCCGGACTCCTCGGGAACGGCGCCGTCGTCGGCGGACGGCGACCGAGGGGACCCCGGCTCGGCCCCCGCCCGGGACACCTCACCGGCCCAGCCGTCCAACGGCGGACCGGCCTCACCCGCGGCGCCCGCCGCGCCCGTCGGCGCCCCGGTGCAACGGGCCGTGCGCCCGGGCCAGCACCAGCACCGGTCGACGGCCGCCGATGTCCCGGCGGCGCCCTCTTCGGGCCGCGACGCCTCGGCCGGCCTCCCGGTACAGCGAGCGGTGCCCGGACCGGGTGCCACCCCGGCCACTGCCACCGGCGCCTGGGGTGCCTCCCCCGCACCGACCGCTTCCGGCGACGGCACGCCGACCGGTACGGCAACGGGCACGCCGGCCCAGCGAGCCGTGCCCCGGTCCGGCGGCCGGACCTCACCCGCGGCGGGCAGCGGCCCGGCATCCGGTACGCCGCCCCGGCGCCCTCTGCCGCAACCCGGCAGCGCAGCCTCACCCACACCCTCGCCCTCACCGGCTCCGGCCCCGGCTCCGGCTCCGGCTCCGGCTCCGGCTCCGGGCAACAATCCGGCATCCGGCCCGCCCGTACAGCGAGCCCTGCCGCAGACCGGCAAAGCGCCGACTCGCGCGGCGAGCGGCGGCCCGGCACCCGGCACGCCGGCACCACGCCCCCTGCCGCAACCCGGCAACGCCCCCACACCCGCACCGGACGCACCGGGCAGCAACCCGGCGTCCGGCGCACCCGTGCAGCGAGCCGTACCGCCATCGGGCCCGGCTCCGGCCGCCCGCACCGAGCCCGCCCGCGGGGCCACTCCCGCCGGCGGGCGCCGGGACACTTCGCCGGGGTCCACGACGCCCGGCTCCCCGGCGCGGCGGGCGGTGTCCCGGCAGTCCAGCCCCGATACGGCCACCCGCGCCAACCCGGGGCCCGCCACCTCCCGGTCCGACGGCGGGGCGGCGACGTCCGCGGCCTCCGCGGCCGGGAGCGCCACACCGGCCGACGCACCGACCGGCAACCCGGTCCAACGCGCCGTGCCGCAGACCCGCTCCGCGTCGGGCGACGCGGCGGGAAACCTCCCGGTGCAGCGGGCGGCCTCCCAGCCCATCACCCCTGCCTCCGCGCCCACCCCCGCCACGCCTCGCACCACCCCCGCGCCCACACCCACGGCCCCGTCCACGCCAAAGGCCGACCCCGCCACCGGCCGGACGGCCACCCCGGCCGACAGCGGCACGACCGGCCTCCCGGTGCAGCGGACGCCCCGGCCCACCGGCGACGCCCCGCGCACCGGCAACGCGGCGCCGCACCCGGCGTCGCCGTCAGCGCCGTCACCGTCACCCTCGTCGAAGGCCGTCCCGCCCGCCGGACGGCCGGCGTCCCCGGTCGGCGACAGCGCGGCCGGTGCCCCCGTCCAACGGGCCGTGCCCCCGCGCGACCGGCCCGCCACCCCCGCCGAGCGAGCGGCGTCCGCGCCTGACGGCGGCGCGACGACCGGCGCACCGGTCCAGCGGGCGTCCACCCGCGCCGACCGCGCCACCGCGGCCTCCGGCACGCGTGGCGACAGCCCCGGCGGCGCCCCCCGAACCGGTGCCGCCCCCGGCACGCCGCCGGTACAGCGCGCCGCTGCTCGCACCACCCCCGCGCCAGGCTCCGGCGGCGGTGAAGGACGGCCCACCGCGTCCCGGCCGGCCGGCACCGACCTGCCGTCGGGCGGCGGTGCCGGGCAGGGACGTCCCCCGGGCGCCCGCGGAGCCACCCCCTCGGGCGGCGCCGGCGGAGCGACCGGAGTACAGAGGTCCGCGACGCCTCCCCCGGCGGCGAACCGTTCCCCCGCAGCCACAGGCCGTCCCGTCGCCCCGAGCGGTGCGCAGCCCCTCGTCCAACGGCGGACGGCAGCCCCCGACCGGCCCAAGGCGCCTCAACCCGCGCAGCCCCAGCCGGCCGCCCGCGACGCCTCCGGCCCGACGACGCCCGGAACAGCACCGCAGCCCACCGCCGGCCCCGCCGCCGCCACCCCGCGCACGGCGCAACCCCCGGTGCAGCGCGCCACGGACCGGTCCACAGCGGCGCCGAACGCGCCCGGCGCCGGCCCGACGCCCGCCGCGCACCGCGACACCCACGTCGCCCCCGGCTCCTCCGTCACTCCGGTCGCCTCCGCCCCACCGGTCGCCTCCACGCCGCCCGTCACCTCGTCGCCGCCCCTCGTCCAGCGGTCCTTCCCGGGACCCGGTGAATCGGCCGGACCGGCCGGACCGGCCGCCGTGCCTCTCGCCAAGAAGGCGGCCACCCCCGCCCCGGCACGCCCGGTGCAGCGCAGCGCCACGGCGCCCCGCCCCGGCCTCGGCGCCCCCACCTCCAGGCCGGTCACCGCCGTACGCCCGAGCACGGAGCCCCCGGCCACCCCGCAGGCACCCCCCGCCCCGAGCCCGGCACCGGCCGCCCCGGCCCCCCGCCGTTCTCCGCTGGGCGCCCCCCTCTCCAAGGCACCGGGCGACACCAAGCCGCTCGCGGGCCGACCCCCGGCCCCGGTCCCGGTTCCCAACAGCCCGCACACCGAGGGCCGTACCTCTCCGCCGGTCCAGCGGGCCACCGCACCGACCGCCCCCTCGGCACCGCCCCCCGCACCCGCGCCGCCCCTGGCACCCACACCGCCCTCCCCCGCCATGGCCGCCGAGCCCCCGGCGTTCCCCGGAGCGGCCGCTTTCGCACCGTCCCTCACGTCGCCGTCCCTCACGTCGCCGTCTCTCACGTCGCCGTCTCTCACGTCGCCGCCCCTCACCTCGGCGTCCCTCGCCCCCGGCGGCCCCGCCCCCGCGCCCCCGGTGCAGCGCGCCCCCGCCACCCGGACCGCGTCCGCCAGGGCGGCCGTACCTCTGCGCCGGCCCGCGCTCCCCGGCGCGAACGCCGCCCGGACCGCGCTCCCCGTGGCGGCCCTCACTCCGCCCCCACCGGCGCCGCCCGTCGCGCTCCCCGCCGCCGGCGCACCGGCGGCGACGCCCGCGCAGAGCACGTCCGAGCTCCCCGTACAGCGCCTGTTCGGCCGCGGCAGCCGCACCACCACCGGTGCCCTCGCCGCGGCGGCGGCGTCCACGGTGGCCTCCAGCCTCAGCCGCCTGAGGCACTCGGCGTCCTCGCAGCACAGCCCGCCGGCCGACCCGCCGCCTGCCTACAGCGCGTCCCCGCCCGGCGGCAGCCCGCCCCCGTACACGGCGGTCGCCGCCTCCTCGGGCGGCGCGGAGGCGGACCGGCCGCCCGCGTACACGGCGGTCCCGGACGGCGGATTCGACCCGCGCGAACTGACCGACTTCCAGCTCGACGAACTGGTGCACCGGATCATCGGCCGCGTCACCCGCCTCGTCCGCACCGAACTGCGGATGGACCGCGAACGGATCGGCAGACTCCGCGATCCACGCTGACCGGCCACCCACCGACCAGCCCCGACCGGTTACACCCCGACCGACCGCCCGTCCCCGACCGGCCACCCGCCGACGCACCCCGCGCGCCCTGCCGCACACCCGACAGAAAGGCCCACCCCCGATGCCCCGCCAGGACCCGGGCTCCACGATCTGGTTCAGCCTCACCATCGACGGCGAGAGCCTCGGCTTCTTCAACGGGTGCGAAGGCCTGTCGTCCCAGGTGGAGATCGAGCAGCGCCAGGAGGGCGGCAACAACGGGTTCGTCTGGCAGCTGCCCACCCGCGTCACCTTCTCCAACGTCCGGCTGACCCGCCCCCTCACCCCGGACACCGCCAAGGTCGCCAAGTGGATCTCCTCCATCCAGACCGGGATCAAGCGGCCCACCGCGCAGATCTCCGCCCTGCGCGCGGACGGATCGCTGGTCGCCCGCTGGGGGCTGATGGACGTCCTGCCCGTCAGCTGGCAAGGACCCACCCTCGACCCCAACAGCCCCGCCGTGGCCACGGAGGTCCTGGAGATCGCCCACCACGGATTCACGGACTGACGGCGCCACAGAGCAGAGAGGAAGACCCATGGCCAAAGGCAGCAAGGGCGCCGGCAAGAGCCTCGTACGCGCCACCCTCGCGATCCACGAGCCCCCGAGCGGCAAGAGCACCACGCCCGGTGGGCTCATGCAGATGTTCAGCTTCGAGTTCAACCCGTCGCAGCTGACGCTCAGCCGCCGCGCCGAGTGGAAGGCGACCCCGGCCCCGGCCGTGCGGGAGGGCTCCAAGCCGGAGTTCATGGGTACGGAGCCGCGCTCGATGTCCTTGGAGATCTTCCTGGACTCGTCCGCCAGGCCGACCGGCAACACCGTGCTGAAGAAGGTCGAGTCGCTGCTGAGCTGCTGCGAGGTGACGCCCAAGAGCTTCGCCCGCAAGCAGCCGTCGCCTCCGTGGGTGATCTTCGAGTGGGGTTCCTTCTCCACCGCCCGGTTCACCGCGTACGTCGCCTCCATCGAGGCCTCGTACACCCTGTTCAGCACCACCGGCGTGCCCATCCGCGCCACCTGCCAGATGCAGCTGAACGAGATCCCCAGCAAGACCAAGGGGCAGAACCCGACCTCGGGCGCGCTCACCGCGCAGCGCGTGCACCGGGTCGTCGCGGGCGACTCGCTCCAGTCGCTGGCCTGGAGCGAGTACGGCAACGCCAACGCCTGGCGCGCGATCGCCGAGATCAACGGCATCGACGACCCGTCCCGGCTGCCGACCGGCACCGAACTCGTGCTGCCCTCCGCCGAGGAGGTGCGGCACTGATGGTGCAGGCATCGTTCTCCAGCGTCGTCCAGGTCACGATCGGCGGCGCGAAACTGCCGCCCGACGTCGCCACGATGCTCGTCGAGGGCTGGGTCGACCAGGGCGCGGGCGTCCCCGCCGCCTTCCGGCTCACCTTCCGCGACCCCCACCGGCTGCTCCTCGGCGACCTGAACGTGCAGTTCGGCACCAAGGTGGTGATCACCCCGATCGCCGACGGCCAGGGCGCCGGCAACCCGCTGCTGACCGGCGAGGTCACCGGCATGGAGGCCGACTACGACGGCACCGGCAGCTTCACCGTCATCCGCGGCTACGACTACGGGCACCGCCTCATGCGCCAGCGCCGCGTGGCCGCCTACCGCAACCAGCGCGGCTCCGACATCGCCCGCAAACTCGCCGGCCAGGACGGTGTGCCCGTCGGCCGGATCACGGCGACGAAGGGCACCTACGACTTCATCAGCCAGTCCAACGTCACCGACTGGGACTTCCTCGCCCGGCTCGCCGACGAGAACAACCGGGTGATGTCGCTCGACTCCAAGGGCAGGTTCCAGTTCGTCAAGCCGCAGACGTCCGACGGTGCGCCCTCGCCCGCGACGGAGGGCGACAAGAGCCCCTTCGTCCTGGAGGGCGGCAACGACATCCTGCGGCTGCGGGCCGCGGTCACCGCCGCCGACCAGGTCAGCAAGGTCGAGACACGCGGCTGGAACGTCACCACCAAGAAGAAGATCACCGAGGTCGCGACGATCACCACCGACCCGGGCATCTCCATCGGCTCCACCCCGGGCCAGGCCGCCAAGAAGTTCAAGACCGCCAAGCTCGTCGAGACCAGCAACCCCTACGACAAGCAGGACGAGGTCAGACACGCCGCGCAGGCGCTCTCCGCCGACATCACGTCCTCCTTCGCCGAACTCGAGGTCGTCGCCCGCGGCAACCCCAGACTGCGGCCCGGCGTGCCCGTGGCCCTCGCCGACGTCGGCAAGCCCTTCGAGGGCAAGTACACGGTGACCTCCGTCCGCCACGTCTTCGGCGACGGCAGGTACTACGAGTCGTGGATCAACGTCAGCGGACGCCAGTGGCGCTCCCTGTACGGGCTGGCCTCGGGCGGCGGCAGCGCCGACAGCGGAAGCCCCCGGATCCCCAGCGTCGCCAACGCCATCGTCACCGACGTACAGGACCCGCTCAAGCAGGGCAGGGTCAAGCTCCAGTTCCCGTGGCTGGACGACACCTACGTCAGTGACTGGGCACGCACCATGCAGCTCGGCGGCAAGGGCGGCGGCGGCGTGTTCCCCATGGACGTCGGCGACGAGGTGCTCGTCGCCTTCGACCGGGGCGCGCTCGACCACCCGTTCGTCATCGGCGGGCTCTACAACGGCCGGGACCTGCCCACCAAGGTCAACGACGTACCCCTGCACGACGGCCTGAAGAAGAAGGCCGCCCGGCACACCCTGTCCGACCGCCAGGGCAACCGCGTCGACCTGCTCAGCCAGCAGACCGGCATGCGCAAGCAGGGCGTCCGGATCGCCAGCGGCAACGACAAGCTGACCATCAACCTCGACCGCACCAAGACCGAGATCACCATCGACAGCGCGGGCTCGGTCAGCATCACCGGCAGCCGTTCGGTGTCCATCGACGCGGGAACGGACCTCACCCTCAGCGCCAGACGCAGACTCAGCATCAAGAGCGGCGGGATGCTCGACATCCAGGGCCGCGGCATCGTCAACGTCAAGTCGCTGACCGGCCCCGTCACCATCGACGCGATGGGCGCGCTCAACCTCAAGGCCGTGGGCGCCACCATGATCTCCTCCGGCGGCACCCTCCAGGTCAACTCCATCGCCAACGTCGGTATCCGCGCGGCGACCCTCATGCTCCAGGGCGTGGTCCTGGTCAACAACAAGCCGTACCCGCTGCCATGACAGCGGCACCGAAGACTCCGCACAAGGCTTTCCGCGAAGCCCTCCGCAAAGTTCTCAGCAAAGCTCTCCGCAAGACTCTCCACGAGACAAGGGTGGTTCTCTGATGGCCGAGCAGTTCGTCGGCTCCGGCTGGGCGTTCCCCCTGCGTATCGGGCCCACCGGCGGCATCGCCCTCGTCAGCGGCGAACGGGAGATCGAGGAGGCCATCCGGCTCGTCCTCGCCACCGCGCCCGGCGAGCGGCCCATGCGCCCCGACTTCGGCTGCGCCATCCACGACCTCGTCTTCGCGCCGGTCAACGAGCAGACGGCGGGCCGCATCCAGCACGAGGTGTACGTCAGCCTCGACCGCTGGGAGCCGCGCATCGAGGTCCACGACGTCGACGTCTCCTCCGGCACCGACCAGAGCGTCCTGTTCATCGACGTCCGCTACTCCATCCGCGGCACCAACAACCCGCGCAGCCTCGTCTTCCCGTTCTACGTCATCCCCTCCCACGACGAGTCCGACGAACCGGGCGACGCGGGCTTCTCCGACGGCCCCGCAGGCCACCCGGGCCACCCCGGCTCTCCCGAAAGCGACCGCTGATGTCCCTGCCCTCCCCCAACCTCGACGACCGCCACTTCCAGCAGTTCGTCGACGACGCCAAGCGCTACATCCAGCAGCGCGCCCCGGAGTGGACCGACCACAACGTCTCCGACCCCGGCGTCACCCTCGTCGAGACGGTCGCCCACATGGCCGACCAGATCGTCTACCGCCTCAACCGGGTCCCGGAGAAGAACCACCTCGCCTTCCTCGACCTGGTCGGCATCACCCTCTTCCCGCCGTCCGCCGCCCGCACGGACGTCACCTTCTGGCTGTCCGCGCCGCAGGAGGAGCCGATCCTCGTCCCGACCGGCACCGAGGTCGCCACCCTGCGCACGGAGCGCGAGGACGCCATCGTCTTCGCCACCGAACGCGACCTCACCGTGGTGCCGTGCGCCCTCGGCCACCTCGTGGTCCAGCAGCGCGGCGAACCCGTCGCCGACCGCACCACGGACCTCGTCGAGGGCAAGGACGTCATGTGCTTCGCCGAGGCCCCGGGCCCCGGCGACTGCATGCTCATCGGTCTCACCGCCGCCGCCCCGCACTGCGCCCTCGCCCTCGAACTCGACAGCCGCGTCGACGGCGTCGGCGTCGACCCCCGCCAGCCGCCGCTGGTCTGGGAGGCCTGGACCGAGGACGGCTGGCAGTCCTGCGAGGTCGACCGCGACGGCACCGGCGGCCTCAACCGCCCCGGGGACATCGTCCTGCACCTCCCCGGCGGCCACGTCCTGTCCCGCAACGGCGGCCACGAGGCCGGCTGGATACGCTGCCGCGTCACTGACCCCCTGCCCGGCCAGCCCTTCTACACCACCTCGCCCACCATCCGCTCCGCCGAGGCGTACACCATCGGCGCCACCACCAGCACCGTCCACGCCGAGACCGTCCTCGACGAAGCCCTCGGCGAGTCCACCGGCCTGCCCGGCCAGCGGCTGCGCCTCACCCACGCCCCCGTCGTCGCCGACGACCCGCCCGTCCTGCTCCAGACCTCCGCGAACGACGGCTGGCAGGACTGGCAGGTCGTCCCGCACTTCGCGGCCTCCCACCCCGACGACCACCACATCACCCTCGACGCCGCCACCGGCGAGATCGCCTTCGGTCCCGCCGTCCGCGAACCCGACGGCACCCTGCGCCAGTACGGCACCGTCGCCCCCAAGGGCGCCGTCATCCGCGCCCGCCGCTACCGCACCGGCGGCGGCCGGGCCGGCAACGTCGCCCGCGGCGCCGTACAGGTGCTGCGCACCTCCATCCCGTACGTCTCCGAGGTCGACAACCGCGAGGCCGCCCGCGGCGGCGTCGACGGCGAGACCGTCGAAGAGGCCAAGCTCCGCGCGCCGATCACCCTCCGCGCCCAGGAACGCGCCGTCACCCTGCGCGACTACGAGGAACTCGCCCGCCGCGCCGCCCCCGAGACCGCCCGCATCACCTGCCTGGAGGGCAAGGAGAGCGAGTACGGGTCCTACGCCGTCCGCGTCCTGGTGGTCCCCCAGGCCGTCCCCGACCCCGGCGGACGTCTCCGCTTCGAACAGCTCGTCCCCGGTGACGCCCTCCTGGACCGCATCACCCGCCACCTCGACGAACGCCGCCTCATCGGCACCCGCCTCGCCGTCGGCCCGCCCTACTACCAGGGCGTCACCGTCGTCGCCACCGTCCACGCCTTCCGCGGCGTCGACACCGACCGCGTACGCCGCCAGGTCCACGACGCCCTCTACCGCCACCTCGACCCGCTCACCGGCGGCACCGACGGCAAGGGCTGGCCCTTCGGCCGCCCCGTGCAGACCGGCGAGCTCTTCGCCGTGCTCCAGCGCGTGCCCGGCGTCGAACTCGTCGACGAGGTCGTCCTGCACCCCGCCGACCCCCTCACCGGCAAGCGCGGCGACCCCACCGACCGCATCGACCTCCAGCCGCCCTCACTGGTCTTCTCCTTCGACCACCGCGTCCGAGTGATCGGAGACGGCGCGTGACGAGCACGGCGTACCGGGGCTCCGTCGACGGACTCGGCTCCTCCCTCCCCATCAGCACCATGCTCCCGGCCGTCTTCGCCGACGACGACCTCGCCCAGCGCTTCGTCGGCGGACTCGACGACGTCATCGCCCCCATCCTGAACGTCCTCGACTGCCTCGACACCTACTTCGACCCCGCCCTCACCCCCGTCGACTTCGCCCAGTGGCTCGGCAGTTGGGTCGGCGCCGAGACCGACGGCACCGAACCCGAGGCCCGGCTGCGCGCCGCCGTGGCCGCCGCCGCCCGCCTGCACCGCGTACGCGGCACCCGACGCGGCCTGTCCGAGGCCGTACGGCTCGCCTTCGGCGTCGACCCCGACATCACCGAGAGCGGCGCCGCCGACTGGAACGCCCGCCCCCTCGGCCGTTTCCCCGGCACACCCCGACCCCACCTCCACGTCGCCCTCCGGCTGCCCGATCCGACCCCGGCCGACACCCATCGTCTGGACACCCTCGTCGCCGCCGCCCGCCCCGCCCACATGCCCTACACGGTCGAAGTGACCGCCTCCGAAAGGACCCCGGAGAGATGACCACGCAGAACTGCGCCGAGTGTGGCACCCGCGCGGAACCGGGCCAGTCCTTCTGCGACGCCTGCGGCTCCGTGCTCCGCTGGGACCAGGCCGGCGCCCGCACCTCGCAGCCCGCGGCCTCCGCGCCCGACCAGGGCCCCGGCTGGGACGCCTTCTCGCGCCCCGGCCCCGGCGGCGCGGGCGTGCCCCCGGCCCGGCACGAACGCCCGGCCACCACCAGCGGTGGATCGGACGACGACACCGCCGAGACACCGCGCGTACCCCACCCACGCCACCCGTCGGACGCCACCGGCCGCGACGACACGGACTGGCCCGCGACCCCGGGCACGCACACCACCGGCCGCCGCGACGCGGACGGGACACCGGGCGCGGCGGGTAGCGCGGGCTCCGCCGGCGCGGCGGGTGCCGCAGCCGGCGCGGGCTACGCCTCGACCGCCGGGACGGCAGGACCCACCGGGCCCGCCGGAACCTCCGCGGCTTCCCGCGCTCCGGGCGCTCCCGGCGCTCCCGGCGCTCCCGGCCTGGACGAAACCGCCCCCACCTCCCCGACGGCGTCCGCCCCGCCCCCGAACGCCCTCACCGACACGATGTCCGACCGCGCCCGTTCCCTCCTCGTCCCCGTCGCGGACCCGGAGGCCCACAGCCCGGCCCCGCCCCCCACCGTCGCCCCCGTCCTGCCCGGCCGCCCCGACGCCGAACGGCCCCAGGTCCGCGCCCCCGGCCACCAGTCGGACATCGCCAACGGCCCGCCGTGCCCCTGGTGTTCCACGCCGAACCGACCCGACCGCCACTACTGCGCGCGCTGTGCGATGCCCCTGGAGCGCACCGGCGAGGACAGCGCCGCGCCCGCCCCCTGGTGGCGCCGCCTCTTCGGCGGCCGACGCAGCGAGACCCCCTGGGCGGGTGACCGCCCCCGCCTGCGCCGCGTCTTCGACCGCATCGGCACCTGGATCACCCTCGTCGTCGTCATCACCCTGGTGGTCCTCGGCTTCGTCTACATCCCCGACGGGGTCCAGGCCACCCGCGACCACTTCGCCAAACGCGCCCCGGTCTCCCCCGACCGGATCACGGCCTCGCGCTCCTTCACCGGGCACAAGCCGGAGCTCCTCATCGACAAGCGGAGCAACACCTGGTGGGGCCCGGGCATCTCGGAGTCCGGCCAGGGCGAGTGGGTCGAGGTGCACTTCACCGAACCGACCCGCCTGCTGGACCTGATCATCACCCCGGGCACCTCCACCAAGGCCGACAAGCTCAACGAATCGGCCCTCCCGCACCGCGTGAAGGCGACGATCACGACGAAGGACGGCAAGACCAAGACCCGCGACATCACCCTGGACCAGGGCGCCGGCGGCCAGCGCCGTCACTTCCGCGTCGGCGAGGTCACCAAGATCCGCTTCACCATCGAGTCGGCCCACGCGGCCTCCGCCCAGAAGCAGGTCGCCATCGCGGAGATCGAGTTCTTCGGCCGCTCCAGCGCCAACAGCACCTGATCCCACCGGAAACACCAACGGCCCCCTGGCTTTCGAAGGCCAGGGGGCCGTTTCGGCTTGAGCCCCCTGTCGGATTCGAACCGACGACCTACGCATTACAAGTGCGTTGCTCTGGCCATCTGAGCTAAGGAGGCACTCGCGCGACGGCGCGCGCGGAGGCTGCTCCACTGTACACAGAGCCGGTGAACGATGGGATTCGAAAATTTCGGCGAAGTTCACAGCCCCATAGGTACTGACAGATCAGGTGAACGCCAGGTACCGTCCTGCCCAGCTTCACCTGTGTGGACTACACCACACCACCTTCCTACAACGGATCGTCCGGCACGTTCCTGCCGGTAGAAGGGGGCCCATTCACCATGGCCACTGTTACGTTCGACAAGGCGACCCGCGTCTACCCGGGTTCCACGAAGCCCGCCGTCGACGGTCTCGACATCGACATCGCGGACGGCGAGTTCCTCGTCCTGGTCGGCCCCTCCGGTTGTGGCAAGTCCACCTCGCTGCGCATGCTCGCCGGGCTCGAGGACGTGAACGGCGGTGCCATCCGCATCGGTGACCGCGACGTCACGCACCTGCCGCCGAAGGACCGGGACATCGCCATGGTGTTCCAGAACTACGCGCTGTACCCGCACATGACGGTCGCCGACAACATGGGCTTCGCGCTCAAGATCGCGGGCGTCAACAAGGCGGAGATCCGGCAGAAGGTCGAGGAGGCCGCGAAGATCCTCGACCTCAGCGAGTACCTGGACCGCAAGCCGAAGGCCCTCTCCGGTGGTCAGCGCCAGCGTGTGGCGATGGGCCGCGCGATCGTGCGTGAGCCGCAGGTGTTCCTCATGGACGAGCCGCTGTCCAACCTGGACGCCAAGCTCCGCGTCTCCACCCGTACGCAGATCGCGTCGCTCCAGCGCCGCCTCGGCATCACCACCGTCTACGTCACCCACGACCAGGTCGAGGCCATGACGATGGGCGACCGTGTGGCGGTCCTGAAGGACGGTCTGCTCCAGCAGGTCGACAGCCCCCGGAACATGTACGACAAGCCCGCGAACCTCTTCGTCGCCGGCTTCATCGGTTCCCCGGCCATGAACCTGGTCGAGGTCCCGATCACCGACGGCGGCGTGAAGTTCGGCAACAGTGTCGTGCCGGTCAGCCGCGAGGCCCTGACGGCCGCCGCCGACCGCGGCGACCGCACGGTCACCGTCGGCGTCCGCCCCGAGCACTTCGACGTGGTGGAGCTGAACGGCGGCGCGACCAAGACCCTGACGAAGGAGTCCGCCGACGCCCCGGCGGGCATGGCGGTCTCCGTGAACGTCGTGGAGGAGACCGGCGCCGACGGCTACATCTACGGCACGGTCGAGGTCGGCGGCGAGAGCAAGGACCTCGTGGTCCGCGTCAGCAGCCGCGCGGTGCCGGAGAAGGGCGCGACGGTGCACGTCGTGCCGCGTCCGGGCGAGGCCCACGTCTTCTCGTCCTCCACGGGCGAGCGCCTCACCGACTGAGAAACCACGCGGCCGGGTGAATTCCACCCGCGTTGACGGAAAGAGCCCCGCGGCCTGCTGCGGGGCTCTTTCCGTTGTCGACAAATACGGCGACACAACGGACGTTTCGAGCGCTGTACGTCAACGCTCTACCCATTTCAGGACCCTTCCCCACCCCCCGAACGGGTGACTAAATGTCGCCAAATCATTACCAGGCGCTACCCTCACTCGCGTGAAGCACTCCGTGAAGCACTCCACCACCCGACAGACGCGACGCGGCCGGGGCCCCGCCCGCCGGATCGGCCGCTCTCTCGCCTTCGTCCTGCCCGTCGTCCTGGTGCTCTCCGGGACTCTCGCGGTCACCCGAGTCAACTGGTCGGGGGATCCCGCGGACTCGGTGCTCGCCGCGTCGGAGGCCTCCTCCTCGAAGGCCTCAACCCGGGCCGCCGCCCGCGCACCGCACGAGGTGCTGCGCGACCGGCTGCTGACCGAGCTGCAGGAGGAGGACCCGGGCGTCGCCCTCACCCACCTCCAGCAGGCCGTGAACGAGCGCCCGTCGCTGGGCGGCCACTGCGCGTCCATCGCCCGCGCCCTCGGCCGCGCCGCGGTCAAGGTCTACGGCCCGACGCGCGCCCAGTCGTACGCGCGCCCGGTCTGCGACACCGCCTTCGCCTCGGGGGTCCTGGCCGCGCACAGCTGAGCCGGCGGACTCAGCGGAGACGGCTGAGGCCGCTGAGACGACCGAGGCGGCTGAGTCCGCCCAGGCGGCCCCTGGACGGCTCAAGGCCCCCGGGAGGCCGGGAGGGCACCGAGCACCCTGTGGGAGCCGCTGGGGCGCCGCGTACAGTTCGGGCATGACCGATCCGAACGCCGCGTCCCGCCGCCCCGTTCAAGCCGTCGTCCTGGCCGGCGGACAGGGTTCCCGGCTGCGTCCCTACACCGACGACCGGCCCAAGCCGATGGTCGAGATCCCGGGCACGGGCACTCCGATCATCGGCCACCAGCTCGCCTGGCTCGCCGAGGAGGGCGTGACGGACGTCGTCGTCTCCTGCGGTCATCTGGCCGAGGTGTTGCAGAAGTGGCTGGAGACCGCCGACCTGCCGCTCTCCGTCACCACCGTCGTCGAGCCGGAGCCGCTGGGCCGCGGCGGCGGCCTCAAGTACGCCGCCGCGCGTCTCCCGCACCCGGACCAGCCCTGGTACGCCACGAACGGTGACATCTGGACCCGTTTCTCGCTGCGCGACCTGGCCGACTTCCACGCCGAGCGGGACGCCGTCGCGACCCTCGCCCTGGCCCGTCCGCGGCTGCCGTGGGGCGCCGTGCAGACGGACGGCTTCGGCCACATCACCGACTTCATCGAGGCACCGCCGTCGACCTTCGAGATCAACGCCGGCGTGTATGTCTTCTCCCCGGAGTTCGCCGCGATGCTCCCGGAACGCGGCGACCACGAACGCACGACGTTCCCCCGCCTGGCCCGCGAACGCCGCCTGGCCGGCTTCCCGATCCCGCAGGGCTCCTACTGGCGCGCGATCGACACCGCGAAGGACCTCACGGAGGCGGCCCGCGAACTGGCAGCCCTGGCCGCCCGCTGAGCGGCCCGGCGGGCTATGGAAACGGCCACTGCCGCCTCATACTTCCCCGGTAGCTCGGCGGCACCCATCTCAGGGGCCGGCCGGCCCGGGCCCGTAATCCACCTTAAAGCCGCCCAGCCCCCCGGCGAGGTGAACCAGCCGGCCACTCTGGGAGTAGGGCCGGGGCGGGTCGACCTCCATGCCCAGCTCAGTCAGGGCGAGGGCGTAGTCGGACTCCTCGAGATGTGATCGCGGAGCATCTGTATGTCTGTCCACTTCAGCTCGCGTCGAACGACCAAATGAGGCCGATTTCGTCATCAGACACCGCGAGGAGACCGAAGTCCCAGGCGTACTGGGACATCGGCCAGCAGCCGGTGACCTTCTCGTAGAAGTCGGGGAGGCCGCCGCCATGACGGGTGTTCGTGAAGAACCGCGAGCCCTCCGGGAAGCGCGACAGGATCACTTGGGCGTGCTCCTCCATACCCAGCCTGCGATCGGCAAAGCCGTACTGCCGCGCTACGTCCATGGCGTCCGTCGCCAGCATGACGAGCAGCCGTACGACGGCGGACCGCGGGATCTCGAACAGTCGGCTGCGCCACTCTGCGGCCCCTGCCTCATCTGCCGGCGGGACCCGGAACGGGAAACCAGGATCCTCCAGCAACTCCGGTTCCCCCACTTCCGGGTCGTCGCCTCGCCACCCCCGAGGGTCCGCGACCTCCCTGCGCATGATCGCGGCCACGTCGGGCAGCCAGTCCTCCCCGGTCCGCAGCCCCACGGCGATGAATGAGTACCGATGGCGATACATCCCGACCGCCACCGACCACATGCCGGCATCTAGAGACACCGGCGGTCCACACATCGGACCGTGGTGGGATTCGCTGTGCATCCGGGGCCTCTCACTTGGGCATCGCACTGAAGACGATGCAGGGCGGGTTCAAGTCCTGTTTGTACAGGAGACGTATCGCGATTCCGTTGGTGTCGCGTACCTCCGAGGACTTGCCGTCGTCGCCCACGGTCGAGCCCCTACCGGTGACCGCATCGCCGACGAGAGGCCCTCGGACGGGGATGGACCCCGTCTTGCTGCGCCACCAGTTGGAGCACCTCTTGGAGCTCGAGCAGTTGCGGAACGTCGAGATCCAAGTGCTGCCGATCAACCGTGCGGTACGCGGTACACGCCGGCATGGGAGGAGAGATCCACGTACTCAAGTTCACTGACGGTACGGCAGTTGGGCGGGCCGAGGGAGACTTCGGCAGCCGTCCTGTCTCGGACTTGAGATCGCGACCACGCTGAGCGCGGTGCACATACGTGACTCCAGGAACCCGGGCGGCCCTCAGTTCGCGCCACCCGGGGTGCGTGGGCGGTGTTCCTGACATACGCGTCGGAGCACTGACGCATCAACCGCGCGTGCCCCGCGCCCGGTTGTCGCCGGAAGCGGGGCACGGGCACGTCGGGCTAGCCCAGGAGGCCGCCCACGAGGCCCCGGCCCGGCTCTCCGGTGGAGGAGCCGGCGCCGCCGCCGTCGCTGCCGGTTCCGGTGCCGCCGGGCGAGCCGCTGCCGCCGCCAGTCGAGCCGCTGCCGCCGGAGGTCGAGCCGCTGCCGCCGGAGGTCGGTCCCGCCGTGGTGCTCGGCGCCCGGTCGGCCGGGGAGGACTGCCGGGGCGGGGCCTGGCCCGTGGTGCCCTGGGTCTGGCTGGGGATACCGCCGCCGGTGGCGGTGCCGCTGTCGCGGGTCGCTCCGGGAGTGGTCGCGGCGCCCGTGGACGGCGTGGCCGAGCCGCTGGTGGCGCCCTGGGAGGGCGAGGCGGAGGCCTCCGGGGTCTTCGGCTTCCGTGTGCCGGAATCCTTCGGGAGCGGGGTGCCGGGCAGTTCGTTGCGCGGGGACTCGCCGGGCCCGGGGACGACCACGCGGTCGGCGTCCCGGACGGCACCGCCGAGCAGCGACCCGACGAGGAGGGTGATACCGGCGACGAGGAAGGTGACGAGGGCGCCGCGGCGCAGGACGTAGCGGCGCAGGTCCCAGATGTCGGCGCGGGGACCGAGGCGGCGCCAGGCACTGCCGGCGAGCCGGCCGTCCACGGAGTAGACGGGGGCGCCGGCGATGATCAGCGGGGACCAGGCGGCGAGGTAGATGATGTCCGGCGCGTCGTAGACGGGGACGCTCTTCCAGCTGACGGTAACGAGGAGCGCCGCGGACAGGCCCGCGCCGATGACGGCGCCGACGCGCTGCCAGCAGCCCAGGACGGTCAGGACGCCCACGATCACCTGGAGGAAGGCGATGACGAGCCCGGCGCCGACGGGGTGGGCGAGGGCGAACTGACGCAGCGGCTCGGCGACGTCCCACGGGTGCAGGGTGTTGAGCCACTTGACCATGGAGCCGCGTTCGCCGCCGTCGAAGTAGACGGGGTCGCAGAGCTTGCCCATGCCGGCGTAGATGGAGATGAAGCCGAGGAAGACGCGCAGCGGCAGCAGCACGACGCCCAGGTTCATGCGGCGGCCGGGGAAGTAGGCGTGCCGTGCCGGGTCGTCGGCGTGGCGCCTGGTGCGCGGCTCGGCCTGGTCCGGCCCGTCGTCGTAGCCGTCGTCGTAGCCGTCGTCGTAACTGTCGTCGTAGCCGTCGTGGCCGGGGGCGGAGCCGAAGTTCTCGCCGGTGTAGGCGGGTTCGTCGTAGGCGCTGCCGACGGGGCGCATGGCGGGCAGCAGCCGGGTGCCCTCGGGGACGGGACGTCGTTGGGCGCCGACGAGGGGGGTTTCGAGTGTCTGGGTGGCGGGGCCGTCGTCGTAGCCGTCGTAGCCCGGGGCGCCGTCGTCGATGCCGCCCCGGTGGATGACCTGGGTGGCTCCGGCGTCGGCGGCCGGGTCCTCGGCGTGGTGGCCGGCTCCGGCCCGCACCGCCTGGAGCAGCCGGTGGGCGCCGGTGTCGTCCGGGTCGGACCGCCCGCTCCAGACGACGGCGCGACGACGGGCGGCGGGCGGCACGGCGGGCCCCGCGGTGCCTGCGAGGGGCATGCGGCCGGTGTCCTGGGTGGCGCTCAGGTGCCGTGCGATCCGCGGGGACTGGGTCCGCCGCGCGGAGGCACCGAACTGCACGCGGAAACTCGCGTGGTTGACGATGACCTGGGCCGGATCGCTCGGCACCTTCACCATGCTCAGCGCGGGAGCGTCGTCGATTCCCGACGAGCGGTCCCCCGTGGGTGTGCGGGGTGTTCTGGTGTCCACACTCATCTAACCGAGTGACGTGTCGTTAGGACACTGCCTTGACCGCCCGGATCTGTCCGGACAGCGTCAAGCTTGTCCGGACCGCCCGGAACACCCCGTGTGGGGGACGGGGTCGAAACCCCGTTCCCCCTTCAGTCCTCAGCCCTCGGCCGTCTGTCGTCAGCCGTCAGCCCTACCGCCGTCAGCCCTACCGCCGTCAGCCGTCAGCTCCGCCGGCGCGCCGCCTCGTACAGCACGATCCCCGCCGCCACACCGGCGTTCAACGACTCGGCCCCACCGGGCATCGGAATCCGCACCCGGTGGTCGCAGGTCTCGCCGACCAGCCGCGACAGGCCCTTGCCCTCGCTGCCGACGACGATGACGACGGGTCCCGCCAGTGCCTCCAGGTCGCCGAGGTCGGCCTCGCCGTCGGCGGTGAGGCCCACGACCGTGACGCCGGCCTTCTGGTAGGACTCCAGCGCCCGCGTGAGGTTGGTGGCGCGGGCCACCGGCGTACGGGCGGCCGTGCCGGCGGACGACTTCCAGGCGCCCGCCGTCATGCCGGCCGCGCGCCGCTCGGGAACGACGACGCCGTGGCCGCCGAAGGCGGAGACGGAGCGGACGACGGCACCGAGGTTGCGCGGGTCGGTCACCCCGTCGAGGGCGACGATCAGCGGGTCCGCGCCCTCGTCGTGGGCGGCGGCGACCAGGTCCTCGGGGTGCGCGTACTCGTACGGCGGGACCTGGAGGACGAGCCCCTGGTGGTTGAGCCCGTTGGTCATCCGGTCGAGCTCGGGACGCGGCGCCTCCATGAGGTTGATGCCGCCGCGCTCGGCCGCGAGCTGGAGCGCCTCGCGCACCCGCTCGTCGTTGTCGATGAACTGCTGGACGTAGAGCGTCGAGGCGGGCACGCCGTCGCGCAGCGCCTCGAAGACGGGGTTGCGGCCGACGACGAGTTCGGACGTCGACCGGCCGCCCCCGCGCCGCTGGGGCGCGCGTCCGGTGGCGCGGCGAGCCTTCGCGTTGGCGGCGCGCTGCTTGGCGTGCCCCTTGCGCATCTCGGCGGGGGGCGTCGGCCCCTTGCCTTCCAGGCCCCGGCGTCGCTTGCCGCCGCTGCCGACCTGCGCGCCCTTCTTGCCGGACATGCGGCGGTTGTTCGCGGCCATGAGTTACCTGTCTCCGCTCTCTACGGGAGTGTGCGTGGTACGTGCGTTTGTATGCAGTGTGCCGCCCGGGAGGCCGGGCGGCACAATCGATCTACGGAAACCCCGGGACCCGCGGCACCTCGGAGCCCCGGGGCCTGCCGGGCCCGGGCTTCGGTGACGGGCGGGGTCAGCGGGAGCCGAGGCTCCAGCGGGGTCCCTGCGGGCCGTCCTCGATGACCAGGCCGGACTGTCCCAGCTGGTCGCGGATGGCGTCCGCGGTGGGCCAGTCCTTACGGGCCCGGGCGGCCTCGCGCTGGTCGAGGACGAGGCGTACGAGGCTGTCGACGACGTGCCGCAGGTCCTCGCCCTGCTCCTGCTCCCCGGCCCACCGCGGGTCCAGCGGGTCGAGGCCCAGCACTCCGAGCATCGCACGGACCTCGGCGAGACGGGCGACCGCGGCCTCCTTGTCGTCGGCGGCCAGTGCGCTGTTGCCCTGCCGGACGGTGGTGTGCACGACGGCGAGGGCCCCCGGGACGCCCAGGTCGTCGTCCATCGCCTCGGCGAAGGCGGGCGGCACGTCGGCGGCGGGCTCGACGGCGTGGCCGGCCAGCTCGGTGACGCGCTGCACGAAGCCCTCGATCCGCGCGTACGCCGACTCGGCCTCGCGCAGGGACTCCTCGCCGTACTCGATGGTGGAGCGGTAGTGCGGGGTGCCGAGGTAGTACCGCAGCACGACCGGGCGCCACTGCTTGACCATCTCGCTCACGAGCACGCTGTTGCCGAGCGACTTGGACATCTTCTCGCCGCTCATGGTGACCCAGGCGTTGTGCACCCAGTACCGGGCGAAGGCGTCGCCGAAGCCCTTGGCCTGGGCGATCTCGTTCTCGTGGTGCGGGAAGATCAGGTCGATGCCGCCGCCGTGGATGTCGAACTCGCTGCCCAGGTACTTGTGCGCCATGGCGGAGCACTCCAGGTGCCAGCCGGGCCGGCCTCGGCCCCACGGCGTCTCCCAGCTGGGCTCGCCCGGCTTGGCCGCCTTCCACATCGCGAAGTCCCGCGGGTCCCGCTTGCCGGTCTCGCCCTCTCCCGCGGGCTGGCGCAGCTCGTCGAGGTCCTGGTTGGACAGGGACAGGTACCCGGGCAGGGACCGTACGTCGAAGTAGACGCTGCCGTCGGCCTCGTAGGCGTGCCCGCGCTCGATGAGGCCGCGCATCATCTCGACCATCTCGGTGATGTGGCCGGTGGCGCGGGGCTCGTAGGTGGGCGGCAGGCAGCCGAGGGCGTCGTAGGCGTCGTTGAACGCGCGCTCGTTGTCGTACCCGATGGACCACCAGGGGCGGTTCTGCTCGGCCGCCTTTCGGATGATCTTGTCGTCGATGTCGGTGACGTTGCGGATGAAGGTGACGTCGTAGCCGCGGTACGCGAACCAGCGGCGCATGATGTCGAAGTTCAGCCCGGACCGGATGTGCCCGATGTGCGGGGCGGCCTGCACGGTGGCACCGCACAGGTAGATCGAGACGCAGCCCGGCGTGAGGGGGGCGAAGTCACGGATCTGCCGGGCGCTGGTGTCGTACAGGCGAATAGTCACGGGTCCAGGGTAGTAGGCGCGGGGCAGTGCCAGGGGCGTACCTGCCCGCCGGCGACCCGACCGAGCCGGTGGCGGTGGCGGTGGGGCGAGGCCGGCTTCCTGCCCGACCGGGTCGGGTGGTGGGTGGCCCCCGGCCGGGCGGGGTCCACGGAGCGGCGCGGGGGCGGGGTCCACCGGCGCGTCCGGCGCCGGCACCACCACGAACCCGGCCGCCCAGGACACCCCCCGCTCACCAGCCGCTCACCCCACCCGCACCACCAGCGCCGTGGCCACCGCCATCAGCCCCTCGCCCCGCCCGGGGAACCCGAGACCGTCCGTCGTCGCCCCCGACACCGACACCGGCGCTCCCACCACCGCGGACAACACGCTCTGCGCTTCCTCGCGCCGCTTGCCGATCTTCGGCCGCGGCCCGACCACCTGCACCGCGACGTTCCCGATCCGGAACCCCGCCGCCCGCACGATCCGCGCGGCCTCCGTCAGCAGCGTGATCCCCGACGCCCCGGACCATTCGGGCCGCCCGGTGCCGAAGTGCTGCCCGAGGTCCCCGACGCCCGCCGCGGAGAACAACGCGTTGCACGCCGCGTGCGCGACGACGTCCGCGTCGGAGTGCCCGGCCAGCCCGGCCCCCTCGCCCTCCCACTTCAGCCCGGCGCACCACAGCTCGCGCCCGTCCTCGAAGGCGTGGATGTCGGTACCGATGCCGACCTGCGGCAGCGGGGGGAGAGCGTCCGTCTCGAAGCCCTCAGAACCCATCGTTCAGCCTCCTGCGCGCCAGGACCGCCTCCGCGAGCACCAGGTCGAGAGGCCGCGTCACCTTGAACGCCTCCTCGTGCCCCGGCACGACGACCACCGTCCGTCCGAGCCGCTCGACCATGCTCGCGTCGTCGGTGACCTCACCGCTCACCGTCTCGTGGGCGCGCACCAGCGTGCCCCGGTCGAACCCCTGCGGTGTCTGCACCGCGCGCAACCGTGCCCGCTCCGGCGTCGCCACCACCGGCTCCGGCTCCCCCGGAACGGCGGCGGGCTCGACCTGCTTGACCGTGTCGGAGAGCGGCAGCGCCGGCACGACGGCGGACGCGCCCTCCCGCACGGTCTCGATCACGGCGTCCACCGTGTCCACGGGCACCAGCGGCCGGGCCGCGTCGTGCACGAGGACGATGTCGTACTCGGGCGGCAGCGCGTCCAGGCCGAGCCGTACGGACTCCTGCCGCGACTCGCCGCCGGGCACGACGAGGAAGTCGGTGCTCCCCCAGCTACCGCTGGGGGCACCCCCAGGCAGTGCGTGCGCGTCGAGCAGGCTCTTGACCTCGGCGGCCCCGTCGGGCGGGGCGACGACGACGACGAGGGAGACCGCGCGGGAGGCTGCCATGGCACGGACCGCGTGGATGAGCATGGGCGTGCCGCCCAGCGCGCGGAGGGCTTTCGGGGCGCCCGGGCCCAGTCGTACGCCTCGGCCGGCGGCCGGAATCACGACCGCGGTCCTGGTGTTCGTACGGGTGTCGGCAGAGGTCTCCGCGGGCGGTGCCGCGGGCGAGGGACGCGATTCGTCAGACATCGGTTCCTGTCAGGTTTGTGTGCTCGACCTAGTTGGGTATGGCCTCACCGTGCCGGGCGCGACGCCTTGACCGGACCCTTCCGTGACCCTGGTCGAGCCAGCAGTCCGGGCCCGGCACGCCAGGACCGGGGAGACCGGGAAAAAGTCTCCCGGGATAAGCGTCCGAAGACGAAATCAGAGGACGCCCGGGCACGCCCGAATCCGGGTACGAACATGCCGCAGCGCCCGGCGACAGCAAAGATGTCATCGGGCACCACGGCATTTCAGTGCGCAGAACCGCGCGGGCAGCGGTCCGCGCCTCGCCTCAGGAGGCGAGCACCTCGTCGAGCAGGGCCTCCGCCTTGTCCTCGTTGGTGTTCTCCGCGAGAGCGAGCTCGCTCACCAGGATCTGGCGGGCCTTGGCGAGCATGCGCTTCTCACCTGCGGAGAGTCCGCGCTCGCGCTCACGGCGCCACAGATCGCGTACGACTTCCGCGACCTTGATGACGTCGCCGGAGGCGAGCTTCTCCAGGTTTGCCTTGTAACGACGCGACCAGTTCGTGGGCTCCTCGGCATACGGCGCGCGCAGCACTTCGAAGACCCGGTCCAGCCCGTCCTGACCGACCACATCACGCACGCCGACGAACTCCGCATTGTCCGCTGGCACACGTACCGTCAGGTCACCCTGGGCGACCTTCAGCACCAAGTAGGTCTTGTCCACGCCTTTGATCTGGCGAGTTTCGATAGCCTCGATCAGCGCGGCCCCGTGATGGGGATAGACCACGGTGTCGCCAACCTTGAACGTCATGTGACAGGTACCCCTTCCGTGGCTATCCAGGGTAACACGGAAACGGCGTCTTCTGAATGGCGTTTTCGCAGGTCAGGGCATATCTCGGGGCTTGACAACAGCAACAGGAACGTGCTGCGCCGGGCGAGCGGAAGAAAGTATTCGCAGGTCGGAGCGGCTCTTCAGGTCGGGCGAAACACGCACGCCACACACATCCGGAGACCCGCCCACCTGACCGTTTGGTCCCGTATGTCTGGTTCCAGGCGTGCGACTTCCGCTACTCCGTTCGGTGACCGGTGCGGGGTTCCGGACGAATCCGGAATTGATCACGAGGTGCCCCCGGCCGGTCCCCCGATGATCAATTTCCTGGCCGTCCGCGCATTCCTTCACGGAAAATTCGCGCGCCGATCGACGACCCGTATGACGGGGGCCCTCTTATATGAATGGCGGACGGCCGGCGGCGGCAAAGCGACTCGGGAAGATCGCCGGGAACGGCCCCCGGACCTACCGCCTGCCGAGCGAAGCCGAGCGACTTGGGGGAGGGTCGGGTGCGGCGGCCCGTGAACGGCTCGGTAGCCTAAGGCCCGCTGACAGTCACTTAGGGCGGCTTTATCCGTTGCCGCCACCCCGCTCGAGTCCAAGGAGTTGCCGCCGCCGTGAGCAGCAGCCTTCGACGCGGTGCCCTCGCCGCCGCCGCCATCGCGTTCTCGATCGCCTCGCTCGCCGCGTGCGGTGCCGGTCACAACGCCCAGACGCTGGAGATCAAGCCGGACAACGCTGCGACGACCGTCGGTGACATCCAGATCCAGAACGCGATCGTCATCACGCAGCCCGACCCGGAGTCGACCGGCCCGGCCGCCGTCTCCGCCACCCTGTTCAACAACGGCCGCACGGACCAGACCCTCGAGTCCGTCACCGTGGACGGCGCCGGCAAGTCCGTCGAGCTGAAGCCCGCCAAGGGCGAGAAGGGCGACGGCGACGGCCTCGTCGTCCCGGCCGGCGGCTCCCTGATCCTCGGCGGCGAGGGCAACGCCTCCGCCGTCCTGACCGACAGCCGCGAGGCCCTGAGGGACGGCGACGCCCAGAAGGTCACCTTCGCCCTCAGCAAGACCGGCGACGTGAGCCTGGAGGCGTTCGTCGTCCCCGCCGAGAGCTACTTCTCGAAGTGGGGCCCGAGCGACGTCCCGGCCGCGCCCGGCGCGTCGGCGCAGCCGTCGCAGGAGACCTCCGGGGAACCCGCCGACGGCGAGACCCCGGGCGCCCCGTCCGGCGACGCCTCGGCTCCCGGGACCGACGGTGCCACCGGCACCGAGACCGGCGCCGAGACCGGTTCCGAGACGGACTCCGCCCCGCAGGACGCGCAGGACGCTCCGGACGCCGTGGACTCGCAGGAGGGCACGGCCGGCCACTGAGCCCCGTATCGCCGCACACACCGCACGAAGGGCGGGACCTCCAGGAGAGGTCCCGCCCTTCGTCGTACGCCCTGACGCGCCACAGGAGGCGACACAGGCACGGCACGGCACACACGCGACACAGGCACGGCACAGACGCCGCGCCGGCCGCGCCGGGCGCTCTACGGCTCGAACTTGTAGCCGAGCCCCCGCACCGTCACCAGGTACCGCGGCGCGCCCGGGTCGGGCTCGATCTTGGCGCGCAGCCGCTTGACGTGGACGTCGAGGGTCTTGGTGTCACCGACGTAGTCGGCGCCCCAGACCCGGTCGATCAGCTGCATGCGGGTCAGCACGCGGCCGGCGTTGCGCAGCAGCATCTCCAGCAGGTCGAACTCCTTCAGCGGCAGGTCGACCTTGGTGCCGCCCACGGTCACGACGTGCCGGTCGACGTCCATGCGGACGGGCCCGGCCTCCAGCGCGGCGGGGGCGACCTCCTCCGGCTCGCCGCGGCGGCGCAGTACGGCACGGATGCGGGCGACCAGCTCACGGGAGGAGAAGGGCTTGGTGACGTAGTCGTCGGCCCCTATCTCCAACCCGACGACCTTGTCGATCTCGCTGTCCTTGGCCGTCACCATGATCACGGGGACGTTCGAGCGGCCGCGCAACTGGCGGCACACCTCGGTGCCCGGCAGGCCGGGCAGCATCAGGTCGAGGAGGACGAGGTCGGCGCCGTTGCGCTCGAACTCGTCGAGTCCGTCGGGCCCTGTGGTCGCCACGGCGACCTCGAAGCCCTCCTTGCGGAGCATGTACGACAGGACGTCGGAGAAGGACTCCTCGTCCTCGACGACGAGCACACGGGTCACGGAAGGACCTCCGGGGCGGGAAACGTTCGGTACGGGGAAGTGTGGGGGGAATGCGGGGTGGACCGCCCGTTGTCGGCGATTTCTCCGTGTTCCACGTGTCCCAGGTCCATCTGGTCCGTCCGGTCCATCTGGTCCATCTGGTCCGTCCGGTCGGCCTGGTCCACACGGTTCTCGTGGTCGTCGTGGTCCTCGTGGGCGGCCCGGCGCGGTGCGCGGTCGCGGGCGGCGTTGCCCGACTCCGGCAGTCGCAGGGTGAAAGTGGAGCCCTGGCCTTCGGCGCTCCACACCGTGACCTCCCCGCCGTGCGAGGCGACCACGTGCTTGACGATCGCGAGACCCAGACCGGTGCCTCCGGTGGCCCGCGAGCGGGCCGGGTCGACGCGGTAGAAGCGCTCGAAGACGCGCTCCTTGTCCTTGTCGGAGATGCCTATGCCCTGGTCGGTCACGGCGATCTCGATCAGGTCGCCGCCGGCGGTGCCGACCCGTCGGGCCGCTATGCCGACGCGGGTGCGGGCGGGCGAGTAGTTGACGGCGTTCTCGACGAGGTTGCCGAGGGCGGCGGCGAGCTGGCCGCGGTTTCCGCGTACGTGCAGATCCGCCGTTCCTCCGGCGGCCATGGTGATCTGCTTGGTGCCGGCAGCGTGCCGGCAGCGGTCGATGGCCTCGGCGACGAGTTCGTCCACGCGGACGGGTTCGGCGTCGTCGAGGGGCTGGTCGTTCTGGACCCGGGAGAGGTCGATGAGCTCCTGCACCAGGTTGGTGAGCCGGGTGGCCTCGATCTGCATGCGCCCGGCGAACCGCTCGACGGCCTCCTGGTCGTCCGAGGCGTCCAGCACGGCCTCGGAGAGCAGCGAGAGCGCGCCCACCGGTGTCTTCAGCTCGTGGCTCACGTTGGCGACGAAGTCGCGCCGTACGGCCTCGATGCGGCGGGCCTCGGTGAGGTCCTCGACCAGCAGCAGTACGAGCCGTGATCCGAGGGGCGCGACGCGCGCGGAGACGGCGAGCGCCTCCCCGCGGCCGTTCCCCCGCCTGGGCAGGTCCAGCTCGACCTGCCTTATCTCCCCGTCCCGCCGGGTGTCCCGGGCCATCTGCAGCATGGGCTCGACGGCGAGCTTGCCGCCCCGGACCAGACCCAGGGCGTACGCCGCCGAGCTGGCCTTGACCACCGCGTCGGCCTCGTCGAGGACGACCGCGGAGGAACGGAGCACCGACAGGACGGTGTCCACACCGGGCGGGAGCACCGGGTCGGTGTGCAGCGAGGTGCGAGTGGGGCGGCGCTGGTCGCGCTCGCTCCAGCGGAACGCCAGCACGGCGATGACGCCGGTGAGCACTCCGGCGATCGCTGCCACTGCGGCGACCGCCGCGTTCACGTCCATGCGTCCAGGTTAGGCATGGCGAACGGCCTCGCCCCAGCCATCGGGCTGCGACCTCGAACACTCGTCGCCCAGAGTTCACCTTGGAGCCAGGGATGGTTCATTTGTGGTGCCGGAAACGGACGCGTACAGGCCGGAACGTGTAAGCGTGGGGGCACGGCGAGGGGTTGCGAGCCGGTGCGAGCCAGTGCGAGCCCCCTAAATGGACGTACGAGAGGGAACCCTTATGCGGGACGCGTACCACGAGGAACTGGATTCGATCGGCGACGGTCTGGTGGAGATGGCCCGGCTGGTCGGGTCGGCCATCGGACGCGCCACGACCGCGATCCTCGACTCGGACCTGAAGCTGGCCGAGAACGTGATCGAGGGCGACCAGAAGGTCGACGAGCTCCACCACGAGCTGGAGGCCAGGGCGATAGCCCTGCTCGCGCGGCAGCAGCCGGTGGCGACGGACCTGCGCATCGTCGTCACCTCACTGCGGATGTCGGCCGACCTGGAGCGCTCGGGCGACCTGGCCCAGCACGTGGCCAAGCTGGCCCGGCTGCGCTACCCGGAGCGCGCGGTCCCGAGCGACCTGCACGCGACCATCCTGGAGATGGGCCAGCTCGCTCAGCGCCTGATGGCGAAGGCGGCCGAGGTGATCATCACCAAGGACGTCGACCTGGCCCTCCAGCTGGAGCAGGACGACGACGCGATGGACCTCCTCCACCGCACCCTCTTCCAGCACCTGATGGACGACCGCTGGAAGCACGGCATCGAGACGGCCGTGGACGTCACCCTCCTCGGCCGCTACTACGAGCGCTACGCCGACCACGCCGTCTCGGTCGCCAAGCGCGTGGTCTACCTGGTCACCGGCGAGCACGTGAGCGACCTCCCGGCGGACATCCAGCCGCCGACGCAGGTCGACGGGGCCTGACGCGGGGCCGGCGGCAGCGGGCCGGCCGGGGGCGCGCGTGCTCGCCCCAATGCGCCGTTGATGCCACCGTCCCCCGGGGCGTGCAATGGGTCCAGGCACCAGCCTCAAGGAGGAACCATGGCCGATTCCCCCGGCACCAGCCCCGACCCCGCACAGGAACGCCCCACCGAACAGCCGCCCGAGATCCGCTGCCTGCCCCTGGTCGCCGCGTGTGGCTGCGGCTCGGGGTGCGGCTGCGGCTGCCAGTCGGGCAGCCCCTGCCAGTGCGGCTGACGCGACATCGGTAGCAGTCGCGACATCGGTAGCAGTCGCGACATCGGTAGCGACATCGGTAGCGGTAGCCAGCCGTACGGCGGCCGGGTTCGCCCCGGCCGCCGTACGGGCGCACCCTGGAGGAAAGACCCTGAAGGGGGTGCGAGCCATGGCTCACTTCATGGACGTGCACCACGGGATGCACGGCATCACTTCGGACCAGCTCCAGCAGGCCCACCAGGCGGACCTCGCCGTGGAGAAGGACGAGGACGTCCACTTCGAACACGCGTGGGCGGACCCGGCCTCCGGCACGGTCTACTGCCTCTCCGAGGCCCCGTCGGCCGACGCGGTCCAGCGCGTCCACGAACGCGCGGGCCACAAGGCGGACGAGATCCACGAGGTGCCGCTGACGGTATAGCCCCAGGGGTCAGCCCTGGGTGTCGCGTCGTCCGACTTGAGTACGGGTACTCAGGCACCGGGTCCTGCCCCCGTCCGACCCTGGACGCAGGCAGACGACCCACACGGGGAGACCGAGATCCGATGAAGACCAGCCCGACACGCGCCGACCCGATCGGCACCGGCCCGATACGCACCCTCACCCGCCTGACCTTCGCCAACCGCGCGTCGGCGGTCTACCTTGCCCTGGTCGGCGGCGCGATGGCCGTCGCCACACTGGAGCCCCTCTTCACGACCAGCCCGGACGCGTCCCTCATCTGGGTCTGGCCTGCCCTGTTCACCTTCCCGGCCTTCGGCTTCGTCGCCTGGCTCGGCGAGGCGGGCTGGGGCGGCGACGCCCCGACGTGGTTCTTCGTCGGCGGCATCGCGCTGTCGGCGCTGGTCCAGTCCTTGGCGCTGGGCGCGGTGTGGCAGGGCCTGCGTGGACGCCGGGAGGAGCGCCGGGGGCGTCTGACGACGGCGAGCTGAGAAGCGGCCGACGGACGGCGGAGCCACTCGGCCCCCAGTGCCCCACGAGCAGGGTCGCTGACGCGCGGCCGGCTTCGGAGACCTGCCGGCACCGGCCGCGCGACGCCATCGGCGGGACTCGCCCGGCGCTCACCGTGCTGCCATGATCCCAAGCCCTCCCCTCATCGCACCCGACCGAACCGGACCGCAACGATCGGGAAGCGTCCCCCTGCTCCCTGCCACGGTGGATGTCGAAAGGAGGCCTCGTGATCTCGGCACTCAACAAGCTCGTCGACCTCGTCGAGGAACACCTCACCGAGGAACTCGACGTCCCCGCACTGGCCGGAGCGCTCGGCACGACCGAGTACCACCTGCGCCGGATGTTCTCGTCGCTGGCGGGCATGCCGCTGTCGGAGTACGTACGCCGGCGCCGCATGACGGTCGCCGCCGCCGACGTCGTACGGGGCGAGGACGACCTGCTGAGCATCGCCGTACGGCACGGGTACGGCTCCACGGAGGCGCTCGGGCGTGCGTTCCGGACGGTCCACGGCGCCGCCCCGCGTGACGTACGGCGTGCCGGAGGCCCCCTTCGGACACAACCGCAGCTCAGGTTCCGCCTGACCGTCGAAGGGAGCACCCCCATGGACACCCGCTTCGCCGACCGCCCCGCCTTCCGCCTGATCGGCCACGCCACCCGCGTCCCGCTCATCCACGAGGGCGTCAACCCGCACATCCAGCAGCACATCGCCGCACTGCCCCAGCAGGAGCACGCCCGCCTGAAATCTCTCGGCGACACCGACCCGGCGGGCCTGCTCGCGGTATGCGACGACCTGGCCCCCGACAACTCGGAGGGCAGCGAACTGACCTACCTGCACGGAGTCGCCGTCACCCGGGACACCCCGGCCCCCGACGACCTCGACGCCATCGAGGTACCGGCCGGCCGGTGGGCGGTCTTCCGCAGCTCGGGCCCCTACCCGGGAACCCTCCAGTCGACCTGGGCGGCCACCGCGTCGGAGTGGTTCCCGTCCAACCCGTGGCGCCTGCGCCCGGGCCCGTCGATCGTCGCGGTCCTCGACCGCGCGGCCGACTTCTCGACCGCGACCTGCGAACTGTGGCTGCCGGTGGAACCCGCGTGAGACCGCTGCCGTAGGTCGAAAAAGCCCGGGGCTGCCTCAGAGGGGGTTGAGGGGGGCGGGACGACCGGATTCGAACCGGCGTCCTCGCGGTTCTGGAGACCGCTCGCGTCGACCACTGCGCTACGTCCCGCCCTTGGCCGTGATCGTAGCGGCTGAGGGCGGAGCGGTCTCGCGAGGGAACTCCCCCTTGATCTAGGCCACTTCCTGACCTAGATCACTCATAGCGTGGTCCTCGACCGACGGAGCAGGAACACAGGAAGGCAAAGACCATGACGTCCGACGAGCAGACCACCCGCGATCAGGCCGCAGCGACGACCGCCACCGGGGAGCGCGCCGACCTGCTGGAGGCGCTGGCCAAGCAGCGGCACTTCCTGCGCTTCACCACCCGTGACCTCACCGACGAGCAGGCCGGGCTCCGGCCCACCGCCGGCGAGCTGTGCCTGGGCGGTTTGATCAAGCACGTGACCTCGGTCGAACGGGGCTGGGTGGGCTTCATCCTCAACGGCCCTTCGGCGATGGGTGACTTCACGGCCATGACCGAGGCCGACTGGGCCCAGCGGGCCGACGAGTTCCGGATGCTGCCCGGCGAGACGCTGGCCGGTGTACTGGCCGCCTACGCCGAGGAGGCCCGCCGGACCGACGACCTGGTCGCCACCCTGCCCGACCTGGACGCCGCGTGGCCGTTGCCGAAGGCCCCGTGGTTCGAGGCCGACGCGCAGTGGTCGGCCCGCCGGGTACTGATGCACATCATCGCCGAGACCGCCCAGCACGCCGGCCATGCCGACATCATCCGAGAGACCCTGGACGGCGCCAAGAGCATGGGCTGAGATTCCGAGCCCTGAAACGCCCTACATGGTGTTCACCTTGATGCCCGTATGAGCGAGGCCTGGATGGACTACGGAACGACGTCCGATACGAACGGGCCGCCGACACTCCTGGATGCCGAATCCTGGTGGTCGGCGGTGGAGATGTACGACCGTCGGTACACCTTCGTCGCCGCGGGTCCCCGCACTCGTGAGGACTGGCTGCCCGACGTGGCCGCGCTGATGGGCCGCGAAGTGGCCGACCCCCGTGGCTGGCGGGGCCGGGATTCCGAGCAGGGAGAAGAGGAGCTGGAGGAGGATCCTGGCTTCCCGTTCCGGGTGCCGCCGACGGATGAGGCCGGGGCCGCGCAGTGGCGCGGCCGGCTGTTCGAAATCCCGCGGACCGCCGTCGTCCGGCTGCTCGTCATGCTGGCGACGGACGGACTGGACGTGTCGCGGCAGTACGGCTTCGGTGACCGCAGGACGGGCATGGAGGAACATGCACAGGTGATCCTGTCGCGCTTCCCGGAGGGCTCGCGGTTTTTCACGAACACTGGACACGACGGCGACCACCCCGACTTCTACGAGAAGGTCACCGGCTGCTGGCCGATGTCCCAGTACGGCTGGGACATCGGCCTTGTCGCGGTGTCCCGTGAGGAGGTCGGCCTCATCTGGTCGTTCGACGCAAGCTGAACTGGACAGACCTGACCGTACGGATCGGTGCGCCGTGGCCCTCGGTCGGTCCCGAGACGGCCCGGCAACGCCGAAGAGCCTCCTTCCCGCGGACAAGCCGCGGGTAGGAGGCTCAGAGGGGCGAAGTTACTTCTTCTTGCCCTGGGTCTTGCCGGGGATCTTGGTGAGCTGGGTTTTTGCTGGTCAGAGGCGGTGGGCTCGTGCACTTGGTGGTCGTCGTTGGTCGTCATTGGCCACTGTTGAGCGGCCTCGGACGGCCCAGGGGCGGCCCAGCGATGGGGGAGCCGTTCCCCTGCTACACCGGGCTATCGTGCCGTCGTGACAAGCGCGACGGAGCGTCCCCTCCTTTTCCTCGACGTCGACGGTCCACTGATCCCGTTTGGGTCGTCGTCCGGTCGTCCTCAGGCCGCTGCCGCGGGCGCCTCGGGAAACCCGCTGCTGACGCGACTTGACCCTGGGCTCGGATCTCGCCTCACAGCCCTGGGATGCCGTCTCGTGTGGGCCACGACCTGGATGGAGGAGGCGAACGAGGTCGTCTCCCCACGCATCGGACTGCCCAGGCTGCCCCTGGTGGAGTGGCCGGCCTCTCACGCCGACGAGGGCCCGCGCGGCCTGCACTGGAAAACCCGACACCTCGTCGAGTGCGCCGATGGCCGACCGTTCATCTGGGTCGACGACGAGATCAGCGCCATGGACCGCCTGTGGGTCGACGCCAGTCATTCCGGGCCGTCACTGCTCCATCGCGTCGACCCGGTCAAGGGCCTCACGGACGCCGACTTCACCGCGCTCGCCGACTGGCTCCGACTCGTCATACCGAGATAAGCACCGCTTTAGGAGAGCGGCTGGCGGATCTTACGACTGAGCTGCGGCTTCGCCGGTCGAAGCGGTAGGCGAGTACTAGACCGCCGGACACTGGTGCTGACTGTGGCTGACCCTTGTATCTGGCACGGTTGTGGCACGGACTTCGCTCGTCAACCACCGTTGGTTCCGGGGCGGGGATCGGCCGATCGAATGTAGTCGTTGAGGGCGGCAAAGGACGCTGGTGGGCCGACCGCCGCGCGAACGGTGCTCAGGCTGACGCTGTCCGCGTCTAGGGCAGCGACTGCTGGGCGGGGGAGTACGTAGAACTCCCACTGGGCCGTGTCGAGCGGGTTGTAGACAGCGTGTTCATGGGCGGTCTGGACGGCGAACACGTAGACGTCGGCGTTGTACGACTTCGCCTCCGAGTAACCGCCCTCGGATGACCATGTGCAAGCGCGGAGCCCATTGAAGCGGATTTGAGAGGGCGTGCGCTGCTCCCAGGCTTGCAGATAGGCACCGGCCTTGACCTCGATGCGCAGTCCGTCGTCAGTCTCGACATCGTGGCTTGCCCACTCCACCCGGGGCTCGTGGGAGCCGACCGCCTGGTGGACCAGGAATTCGGCGAACAGGCCGCGTGTGTTGTTCATGCGAAGGTCCGGCATGGCGAACCGCCAGAAGTCGACCACAGTGGCGTCCGGGACGCCGACGATCGACTCGTCGCCACGGAGCGGGGGCATGGGACGCGGGGTCAAAGGCAGACGGGCAGGCTGCTTCATGGGTCCGCAGTCTGCCAGCGAGGCGTGGACGCTTGCACATCTGCTGCCGGCAGGCCTTGCCAAGATGCTGGTTGGGTGGTCGCGGGAGTGGAGCCGGGTCCACGCTCTCAGCTTGGTCGCAGCCCGCAGAGCTCGTGCGAAGAAGCTCCAGTCACCGCTGGCAGGCAGCTTGCGGTCGGCGTTGTTGTACCAGCTCCACACCGTGAAGTGCGGGCCGGATTCCTCGCCGGACTCGGCGACTAAGTGATGTCGCTCTCGTTTTGCTGTGGCTAAGCAGGATGTCGAAACGCACAACTGGAGAAGGACATGTTGTCACGCCCTGGCCTCGCGCTCTACCTGGCACCCCGAGAGTTCCCGTTCATCCTCTCGGCGGCGTGATCGGCGCCCTTGGCGTCTGGCTCGCAGCGCCGATGGCGGCCACTGCCGTGACGGCGTTCCTGGTGGCCTTCCAGGTGAAGGCCGAGATCCTCACGCAGCCTCGCTCATGACCGAGCACGGCCCAACGACGGCCCAGAGGTAGCGAAAAGCCCCCTCCCGGCGGAGAACCCGCAGGCAGGGGGCTTGTTCGTGGGCGCTTACTTCTTCTTGCCCTGGTTCTTGACCGCCTCGATCGCGGCCGCTGCCGCGTCCGGGTCGAGGTAGGTGCCGCCCGGGTTGAGGGGCTTGAACTCGGCGTCCAGTTCGTAGGAGAGCGGGATGCCCGTCGGGATGTTCAGGCCCGCGATGTCCGCGTCGGAGACGCCGTCGAGGTGCTTGACGAGGGCGCGGAGCGAGTTGCCGTGCGCCGCGACCAGGACCGTGCAGCCGGTGAGGAGGTCGGGGACGATCGCGTCGAACCAGTACGGGAGCATCCGGACGACGACGTCCTTCAGGCACTCCGTCCGCGGACGCAGCTCCGGCGGGAGCATCGCGTAGCGCGGGTCGGAGAACTGGGAGTACTCGGCGTCGCGGTCCAGCGCGGGCGGCGGGGTGTCGTAGGAGCGGCGCCACAGCATGAACTGCTCCTCGCCGAACTCGGCGAGGGTCTGGGCCTTGTCCTTGCCCTGGAGAGCGCCGTAGTGGCGCTCGTTCAGGCGCCAGTGGCGGTGGACGGGGATCCAGTGGCGGTCGGCGGACTCCAGCGCGAGCTGGGCCGTGCGGATCGCGCGCTTCTGGACGGACGTGTGCACCACGTCGGGCAGCAGGCCGGCGTCCTTGAGCAGCTCGCCGCCGCGCGTCGCCTCCTTCTCGCCCTTGGGGGTGAGGTTGACGTCCACCCAGCCGGTGAACAGGTTCTTCTCGTTCCACTCGCTCTCGCCGTGGCGGAGGAGGATCAGCTTGTACGGTGCGTCGGCCATGGCTCCGAGCGTAATCGAACCCCCCGAACGCCCGCGCGCCGCGCCCGCAGGGCGGACGGTTGACGGGAATTGTTAATCGAGTGGTCTCCGGGACGGTCTCGTTCGTAAGTTGTGTCTGGCTTATTCGCCACTTACACACACCAGCACACGAACAGTTCACGGGGGTCCCATGTCAGTCGCCGGGCTGAGGCGTGCCGCGCGCGAGTCGGTCTCCGGGCTCCCCCGCGAGTTCTGGTGGCTGTGGACCAGCACCCTGGTCAACCGGCTCGGTGGCTTCGTCGCCACCTTCATGGCGCTGTACCTCACCATCGACCGCGGGTACTCCGCCTCGTACGCCGGTCTGGTCGCCGCGCTGCACGGGCTCGGCGGGGTCGTGTCCTCGCTGGAGGCCGGCGTGATGACCGACCGGCTCGGTCGGCGGCCCACGCTGCTCGTCGCGCAGGCCTCCACCGCCCTGTCCGTGGCGCTGCTCGGCTTCGTGCAGGGACCGGTCGCCATAGCGGCCGTCGCCTTCCTGGTCGGCATGGCGAGCAACGCCTCCCGGCCGGCCGTGCAGGCGATGATGGCGGACATCGTGCGGCCCGAGGACCGTATCCGCGCCTTCTCGCTCAACTACTGGGCCATCAACCTCGGCTTCGCGGTCTCCTCCATGGCGGCCGGGTTCATCGCCGAGGTCAGCTACCTCGCCGGGTTCCTGATCGAGGCGGGGATGACCATGGCGTGCGCCGTCCTCATCTTCGTCAAGCTGCCCGAGTCCCGGCCGGAGAAGACGCCCGGGAAGGGTGGTGACGCGGACGCCTCCGCCGACAGCGAGCCCGCCGTCTCCCTCGGGACCGTCCTGCGCGACGGGCGCTACATGAGCGTCGTCGGACTGTCCTTCCTCGTTGCCGTGATCTTCCAGCAGGCCTACGTGGGGCTGCCGGTGGCCATGGGCGAGGCAGGGTTCACGCCGGCCGACTACGGCATGGCGATCGCCGTCAACGGTGTCCTGATCGTCGTCCTGCAGATTCCCGTCACCCGATTCATCGAGCACCGGGATCCGCGGCTGCTGCTCGTCGCCTCGTCGCTGCTGGCCGGGTACGGGTTCGGGCTGACCGCCTTCGCCGGGTCGGTCGGCGTCTTCGCCCTCACCGTGTGCGTGTGGACGCTGGCCGAGATCGTCAACGCGCCGATCCAGACCGGGCTCGTCGTCCGCCTCTCCCCCGCGCACGGGCGCGGGCGCTACCAGGGGATGTACACCATGTCCTGGGCGGTCGCCGCCCTCGTCGCCCCGCTGATGTCCGGTTTCGTCATCGACCGCTGGGGCGCCGAGTGGCTGTGGGGCACCTGCGCGGTCATCGGCACGGTGGCGGCGGCGGGGTACTGGGCGCTCATGCGGGGGCTGGCGGAGGAGGAGACCGAGACGGTCACCTCCGAGGCCCCCGAGATCCCCGAGACCTCCAAGGTCCCCGAGATCCCCGAGAACCCCGAGATCCCCGAGGCCCCTGAGGCCTCCGAGCCGCGCGTGGCCGCCAAGGCCGACGTCGGCGCGGTGTGACGCCCGCGTTCGGGCACCCGGGTCCTCACGGGTGCATCCTCGCCCCCTTCAGCACCTTGTCCACCGCGTTCTTCGCGCCGTACACCGCGAGGCCGACCAGGTCCAGGTCGGCCGTGGGCACGGCCCGTACCGCCGCCCGGTTGTCCCGGTCGTTGCCCGTGGCGAAGAGGTCGGACGTGAACAGCGCGCGGGGCAGGGCGCGCGACAGCACGCGCGCGTGGGCGGTCGTCAGCGTCTCCTTGGTGCCCTCGAAGACCAGCACCGGCTGGCGGAACATGGGCAGGTAGCCGACCGCGTCGGCGTCCTCGTACGGCTCCCCGATCACCTCGGGGATCTGTGCGCCCAGGCCGCTGACCAGGAAAGCGGTGACGTTCAGACGCTGCCAGGTCTCCAGGTCATCGCGCAGCAGGACGGCGATCTTGGTGTCGAAGCGGACGGGGGCGGCCGCGGGGTCCGCGTCGTGCGTACTCGTCGTACTCGTCGTACTCGTCGTGCTCATACGGTGAGACTGCCGGTCGGCGTGCGGTCGGGTCTTGTACGTTTTTTGCATGGCCGACCAGGACCAACGGCGGACCGTCTCCGCCTGGCGACCCCGCGTCCCGGGCGTCGTCGAGGTCTTCCACGCCCACTACACCGAGTACGCCTATCCGATGCACGTCCACGACGCGTGGACGCTGCTCATCGTCGACGACGGGGCCGTACGGTACGACCTGGACCGGCACGAGCACGGCACCCCGCACGACACGGTGTCGCTGCTGCCGCCGCACGTGCCGCACAACGGCTCCCCCGCCACGCCCGACGGCTTCCGCAAGCGTGTCCTGTACCTGGACGCCTCCCGTCTCGGCGACGACCTGATCGGGGCTGCCGTCGACGCCCCCGACCTGCGTGACCCGGTGCTGCGGCAGCGGGTCGGGCAGCTGCACTCCGCGCTCGCCCTGCCCGGTGACGAGCTGGAGGCGGAGAGCCGGCTGACGTTGATCGGGGAGCGGCTGCACACTCATCTGCGGCCCCGGGGGAAGGCGGGTCCGGTGCGCCGCGGGGATCCCGTGCTCGCGCGGCGGCTGCGGGAGCTGCTCGACGAGCGGGTCGTCCAGGGGGTCGGCCTGGCGGACGCGGCCGCGCTCGTGCGTGCCCATCCGGCCCACCTGGTACGGGCGTTCAGCGGCGCCTACGGCATCGCACCGCACCAGTACCTGATGTCCCGCCGCGTCGACCGGGCCCGGCGGCTGCTGCTGGCGGGGCGCGCCCCGGCCGACGTGGCCGCCGCGACCGGGTTCTACGACCAGGCGCATCTGACCCGGCACTTCAAGAGGCTGGTGGGCGTCACACCCGGCCGCTACCGCACCAGCGGCGGACCGCGCTGACCGCGCGTCAGCCCTTGGAGCCCCCGGAGCTCTCGGAGCTCTCGGAGCTCTCGGAGCTCTCGGAGCCCTCAGAGCGCTCGGAGCGCTCGGAGCGCTCGATCAGGTGCTGGAACGCCTCCAGGTTCCGTGTCGACTCCCCGCGCGCGGTCCGCCACTCGTGCTCCTTGCGGATGGCGGACGCGAAGCCCAGTTCCAGCAGGGTGTTGAAGGCCCCGTCGGCGGCCTCCAGGACCTGGCCCAGCAGGCGGTCGATCTCGTCGGTGGTGACGGCGGCCAGGGGCAGCTTCGCGGTGAGGTAGACGTCGCCGAGACGGTCGACGGCGTAGCCGACGCCGTACAGCTTGAGGTTGCGTTCCAGCAGCCAGCGGTGGACGGCGGGTTCGTTCTCGTCGGGGTGGCGGATGACGAAGGCGTTGAGGGAGAGGGAGTGCCGGCCGAGGAGGAGGGAGACCGTCGTCGAAAGCTTGCGGGTGCCGGGGAGCTTGACGACGTAGTTGCCGGGCTCGGGGCTCTCCCACTCCAGCTCGGCGTCCCCCAGCGCCGCCTCGAGCACCTGTGCTGCCTTCTGTACCGCCTCAGCCATGGTGGGAGCGTACGCGACGACGATGGGACTGGATCGCGGCCGTGTAGGCGTCCGCCGTCGCGGCGGCGGCGTTGTCCCAGCCGAAGGACTGGGCGTGCCGGGCGGCGGCGTCGCCCATCCGGGGCGTCAGCTCCGGGTTGTCGGCGAAATCGCGCAGCACGCGCGCGTACGCGGCGGGATCGTGGCCCTCGACGAGGCGGCCGGTGTGCCCGTCGCGCACGGCGACCGGGAGGCCGCCGACCGCGGCGGCGAGTACCGGCGTACCGGCTGCCTGGGCCTCTATGGCGACCAGGCCGAAGGACTCGCTGTAGGACGGCATCACCAGCACGGACGCGGCCCGGAACCAGTCGGCGAGCTGCTCCTGCCCGACGGGCGGACGGAACCGCACGACGTCGGCGATGCCGAGCCGGGCGGCGAGTTTCTGCAGGCCCTCCGGTTTGGCGAGGCCGCTGCCGCTGGGGCCGCCGACGACGGGGACGAGGATGCGGGAGCGCAGCTCGGGACGTTCGTCGAGCAGGACGGCGATCGCGCGGAGCAGCACGTCAGGGGCCTTGAGCGGCTGTATACGGCCGGCGAAGAGCGGGATCAGCGCGTCCTGCGGCAGGCCGAGGCGGGCGCGGGCGGCGGCCCGGGCGTTCACGGTCTCCCCCGGGCCGGGTTCGGAGCCCTTGGGGAAGGGGCGGAACCGTTCGAGGTTCACGCCGGGGTGGACGACGGCGACCTTGGCCGGGTCGGCGGCGTAGTGCCGGACCAGTTCGTCGGCCTCTTCGGCGGTGTTGGCGATCAGGCGGTCGGAGGCGGCGACGATCTGCGTCTCACCGATGACGCGGGCGGCCGGCTCGGGGGTGTCGCCGTCGGCCAGGTTGGCGTTCTTGACCTTGGCCATGGTGTGCATGGCGTGCACGAGGGGGGCGCCCCAGCGCTGGGCGGCGAGCCAGCCGACGTGGCCGGAGAGCCAGTAGTGGGAGTGGACCAGGTCGTAGTAGCCGGGGCGGTGCCCGGCCCAGGCCTGCATGACGCCGTGGGTGAAGGCGCACAGCTGGGCCGGCAGCTCCTCCTTGGCCAGGCCTTCGTAGGGGCCGGCGTCGACGTGCCGGACGAGGACGCCCGGCGACAGTTCGACGGTGGGCGGGAGCGCGGCGGTGGTCGCGCGCGTGAAGATCTCGACCTCGATGTTGATCGCGGCGAGGCGCTGTGCGAGCTCGACGATGTAGACGTTCATGCCGCCGGCGTCGCCGGTGCCCGGCTGGTGGAGCGGTGAGGTGTGCACGGAGAGCATGGCGACGCGGCGGGGCCTGCGCAGCAGCCGGAGCCGCGGGGAGGCCGCCGGTGAGCGACGCCCGAGCCTGCTGACGTACTGGCTCACGAGCCGTTCCTCCTCGCTGCGGGCATGCCGTCCGGAGGACACGCTCCGCCCTCCAAGAGGTGGGAACACCGGATGGCGGTGCTCCATTTCCGGTTTCCCGACCTTTGCCGAATCATTACCGCTTATCGCTCAACCGTTCGACGATCAGACGCGTACAAGGCGCGTAGACGCGTCAAGGAGGGCGCCCCCGCCGCATACCCTCGTACGCATGCCCTCCCGCTCCCGCGCCGCCGCCCTCCCCGTCGTGGGCACGGTCACGCGCGGGACGACGAATCCGAACCGGCTGCGCCGCATGGACCGCTGGATCGCGGCCACGCACGGTGCCGAACTGCGCCGCGCCGCCGATCCCGTCGCCGTCGACCTCGGCTACGGCGCGGCCCCCTGGACGGCCGTCGAGCTGCTGGGCCGCCTGCGCACGGTCGCGCCGCACGCGCGCGTGGTGGGCGTCGAGATCGACCCGGCGCGGGTGGCGGCGGCCGGACCCTACGCGCGCGCGGGGCTCGTCTTCCGCCACGGCGGCTTCGAGATCCCCCTGTCACCCCCCACTCGCCGCCCCCTCCTGATCCGGGCGGCGAATGTGCTGCGCCAGTACGACGAGGGCGAGGTCGCCGCCGTCTGGCAGCGGCTGTGCACACGGCTCGCGCCGGCGTCGGAGCACTCCCGCGGCGGACTCCTGGTCGAAGGGACCTGCGACGAGATCGGGCGCAGGCACGTGTGGGTGGCGCTCGGGCCCGAGGGACCGCGCACGGTCACCTTCGCGACCCGGCTGGGCTCCCTCGACCGCCCCTCCGACCTGGCGGAACGGCTGCCGAAGGCACTCATCCACCGCAATGTCCCCGGCGAACCCGTGCACGCCTTCCTGCGCGACTTCGACCGCGCCTGGGCCGCCGCCGCGCCCTACGCCTCCTACGGCGCCCGCCAGCGCTGGATGCGGGCGGTGCGGGACCTGACGGCCGGCTGGCCGGTGACGGACGGGCCGGCACGGTGGCGCCAGGGCGAAGTGACGGTGCGGTGGGAGGCGTTGGCGCCGCGCGCGTGAACCGACGCACGGCGCCCGAGCACCACGGCCCCGAGGCCCACGCCCGGCCCTTGGGCCGACGCCGGGAACGATCTCCGTGCGACGTTCGTCACACAACGGGGAGACCGGCGAGGAGACGGCGGAGAGACGGCGGGAAGACGGCGAGGAGACGGTGAGGAGACGGCGGGGATTCGTCATACGGCGAGGCGGGGGAGGGAAGCGGGAGGGGGAAGCGGCAGGAAAGCACTGCCTCTGTCGCTTTCCGCGCCGGCATGGCACGATCCCCCGGGCGACCTATGTTACTGACGGTTAATCAGTTTGGGGGCGAGGTATGCGTACGGGGAAGCATGGCTTGATGACCGCTGCCGTGGCCGTGGTCTGCGCGGTCACCGTACTCGCGGTACCGGGCACGGCGTTCGCGGATCCCGGGCCCACAGCGCCCTCGTCCGGCACCCCGAGCGTCCCCAGCGCCTCTCCCGGCCCCTCCGCCCCGGCCGCCGCTCCCGGCAAGGACCTGGAAGCCGTACGCAAGAAGCTCGACGACCTCTACCGCACGGCGGCCTCCGCCACGGATGAGTACAACGCCGCCGAGGAGAAGGCGGAGAAGCAGTCCGCCGAGATCGTCGAACTGGCCAAGAAGATCGTCAAGGGCCAGGAGAAGCTCGACGGGCTGAAGAAGCGCGCCGGAGCCGCGGCCCGCGCCCAGTACCGCACCGGCGGCCTGCCCGACGAGGCCAAGCTGATGCTGAGCGACGACCCGGAGGACTTCCTCGACGGCACCGGCCGGGTGATCCAGGGCCAGCGCGCGACGAAGGGCCTGCTCGGCGAGCTGACCCGCGCCCAGCAGGACCTGAAGACCTACGCGGCGGACGCCTCCGCCCAGTTCACGAAGCTGGAGGCGAACCGCAAGGCCAAGGCCACCGCCCAGAAGAAGATCGAGAAGCAGATCGCGGCGGCCGAGAAGCTGGAGTCCGAGCTGGAGCAGGAGGAGAAGGAGCGCCTCGCCCGGCTGGAGCGGGAGGCCCAGGCCGAGGCCCAGACCGCCTGGCTCGGCTCCGGCATCCTCGAGGACCTCGACACCGAGGCGACTCAGCGGGGCCGGAAGGCGGTCGAGTACGCCACCGCCCAGGTCGGAAAGCCGTACCAGTGGGGCGCCGAGGGCCCGCAGGCCTACGACTGCTCCGGCCTGACCTCACAGGCCTGGGTGGCGGCCGGGCAGGCGATCCCGCGCACCTCGCAGCAGCAGTGGAAGCAGCTGCGGCACGTCGACATCAAGGACATGCGGCCCGGCGACCTGATCATCTACTTCGACGACGCCAGCCACGTCGGCATGTACGTCGGTGACGGCTCCGTCGTGCACGCCCCGCGCCCCGGGCGCTCGATCACCATCGCGGGGGCGGGCACGATGCCGATCCTCGGGGTGGTACGGCCGGACACGGGCACCCCGCCCGCCGAGTGACCCGCGGCGCGCCCGCCGAGTGACGCGGGCCACGGGACCGGCGCCGGGGACGTGAGGCGGGCCACGTGACCCAGTGCACGACCGGCGCCCCGCCCCGCGTGACGTTCGTCATCCCCGGCCCCCGGTCGACGTGTCCAACTGCGGTGCATAACGCGGCATATGACAGTGGCCGAGTGCCGTCCGACGTGTTCTGGACCATTCCGCAGCGGCGCCGTCACCCGCTATGGTCCCCGTCGGTGGGTCGAGGTCCCTCGCTCCGCCATGCCCTCGGGGGGAGGGAAGGAAACCAAGACGATGCCCGTACCCGTACCGCGGCAGAGGGCGATCCCGGCCGTGGAGTGTGGTCAGGCGCCCGCCGCGTCCCCGGACAGCGGCCCTTCCAAGGAACAGGCCCCGCCCGGGACGCACCCGGCCGACAACCCCACCCGGCGAGAGCACCCCACGGAGAAGCGCGAGAAGACCACGGACGAGACCACGGACGAAACCAAGGGCGAGACCACGGCCGAGACCACGGGCGACAGCACCGACGGGAGCACGGACCGGCGCGAGAGCACCGTCCCCACCAATCTCACGCTGCTGCTGATCGAGGACGATCCCGGCGGTTCGCCGATCGTGCCCGACCTGCTCGACCAGGCCGGCAAGCCGATCCGCGTCCGCACGGCCCGCAACCTCACCGAGGCCGAGCGGCTGCTGACCGACGACGTCCACTGCATCCTGCTGGACCTCGCCCTGTCGGCCCCCGCCCCGGCCCGCCCGAGCGCCGAGAGCACCGGCAACAGCAATGGGGACAGTGACGGGAGCGGTGACGACGAGCTGGCGGTGCTCAGGCACGTACTGGAGCTCGCGCCCCGGCACGCCGTACTCGCGCTGACCTCCTCCAGCGACGCCGAGCGCGGCGCGGAGGCCGTGGCGGTCGGCGCCCAGGACTACCTGCTCCGCGACGAGCTCGACGGCCGGCTGCTGAGCCGGGCGATCCGCTACGCCGTCGAGCGCAAGCGGTCCGACTCGGCGGAGCGGCGCCTGGCCGAGGGCCGGCTGCGGGCGCAGGAGAACGCGCGTCTGGAGCGCGGCCTGCTGCCGACCCCGCTGCTGGAGGGCTCCCCGCTGCGCTTCGCCGCCCGCTACCGCCCGGGCCGCTCGCGTGCCCTGCTCGGCGGCGACTTCTACGACGTCGTCCGCACTCCGGACGGCACCGTGCACGCCATGATCGGTGACGTCTGCGGGCACGGTCCGGACGAGGCGGCGCTCGGCGTGGAGCTGCGGATCGCCTGGCGCGCGCTGACCCTGGCGGGGCTCTGCGGCGACGAGCTGCTCGGCACGCTCCAGCAGGTGCTGGAGCACGAGCGCGCCCACGACGAGATCTTCGCGACCCTGTGCGCCGTGGACATATCCCCGGACGGCCGCCGCGCCGGCCTGTGCCTGGCCGGGCACCCGTCGCCCCTGGTGGCCGGTCCGGGCAGGCCCGCACGGCTGCTGCCCTACGACAACAACGGCCCGGCACTCGGTCTGCTGCCGGGCGCCCGCTGGCCGCGTATGCAGGTGGAGCTGGGCGCCGAGTGGAGCCTGATGCTCTACACCGACGGTCTGATCGAGGGCCACGTCGGCGAGGGCCGGGAGCGGCTCGGCCAGGACGGCATGGTGGAGCTGGTCCGCCGCCAGTTCGCCGAGGGGTTGCAGGGTGAGCAGTTGCTGCGGGCGACCGTCAACGAGGTCCGCGCGCTCAACGGCGGCGAACTCGCGGACGACGTGGCAGTGGTCCTGCTGGACCGGGCGCCCTGACCGGCGCGTCGTCCCTGGCACCGGCGCCCTGACCGGCGCGTCGTCCCCGCACCGGCGCCCTGACCACCGCCCTGACCGACGCGTCGTCCACCGGCGCCCTGACCGGACGCGTACCCGCACCACCGCCCTGGCCGGCGCGGCGTGCCTGCGCGGCGGAGCCGCCCGGTGCCGTCGTGCCGGAGCCCCGCACCCGCGCCCCGAAGAGGCGCGGCGCGTCAGCGTCCGCCGTTGTACGGGCCGTAGGGGCCGTCGCTGCTGGAGCCTCGGCGGCTGCTGCGGCCGCCGCCCGGCAGGCCGCGCAGTGCGGGCCGTACGTCGACCATGTACACGATCGTCGCGACGAGCCCGATGATCGGCAGGAACGACAGGATCGGGAAGATCAGACTCACCACGAAGGCGAGCCCGAGAATGATCAGCCAGAACGGTTTGGTCTTCTTGTCGGCCGCGCGGTAGGCGTCCTCACGGCGCATGGCGCCGTCGACCAGCGCGAAGCCCGTGAAAACCATCAGGGCGATGTTCAGCAGCCCCAGGAAGTCTGCGAACCCCTGCATCAGCACAACATCCACCACCAGACTCGGATCGTCTCTACGCGGTCACCGTACCCGGAGAACGGGCCGGACACCCCAAGGGTGCCCGGCCCGCGCCGTACTCGCCGTGCCGCCGCCGGTTACTTGGCGGGCGGCGTCGTCTTCTTCGCGGTGCCGTTGGGGCTCTTCCTGACCGGAGCCTTGCGCGGCGCGGGGGCCTTCTTCCCCGCCACGGGCTTCTCCTCCGTGACCTCGACCGGCTCGGTCCTGACGGGCTTGGACGCGGCGGACCCAGACGTGGCGGGCTTGGCCGGCTCCACGGCCACGGCGAGCTCCTCCACCTCCTCGGCGAGGTCCTCGATGCCGTCGGCGGCCTCGCCGCGCCAGGTACGCACCGCCTGCTCGCCGCGCTCGGCGACCTTCTCGTAGGTCTCCCGGGCCCTGACGGCGTACTCGGCGGCGACGCCGACCGAACGCAGCGCGAGGTCCTGGGCGGTCTCGCCGAGCTTCTTGAAGTCGGCGTCGAGGTTGCCGAAGAGCTCGTTGGCCTTGGCCTGGAGGGTGCCCTGGGTCTCCTTGACGCGGGCCGTCGCCTTCTCCTGGACGGCCTTCGGGTCGGTGTTGCGCACGGCCTCGATACGGGACGGTGCCTCGGCGCGCAGCTGCTCCACCAGCACCGGCACCTTCTTGGCCTGCTGGAAGGCCAGGTCGGCGGTGCCCGCGGCGAAGTAGAGCGGGGTGGGGTCGCTGAAGGTCTTGCGAAGGTCGTCGGTGATGGCCATGGTGATGGTCCTCCGGAAATACGTTGGGCTGAGGGTTTGTGGTGGTCCCGCGTCCCGGCCGGCCGGCTGCCGGCTCCCGCTCATCCGGCCGTCTGCTGCGGGCCGGCGTCGCTGCCGCCGGTCGTACGGGGGCGGCGCCCGGATATGGAGGCACCGCCGTCCGGGATGCCGCCCCGGACGGCGTCCGCCACGTCGTCCGGAACGGCGTCCACCGGTCTGTCCTGGGCCGTCGCCGGGTCGTCCGCGTCGGTCCCGAATCCGTTCTCCTTGCGGAAGGACTCGTAGATCTGGAGCAGCACCTGCTTCTGCCGCTCGTTCAGCGAGGGATCGGCGAGGACGACCGCACGCGTCTCCACGTCGTCCCGGTCCCGCTCGGCGTCGAGGATCCCGGCGCGCACGTACAGCGTCTCGGCGGAGATCCGCAGCGCCTTGGCGACCTGCTGGAGCACCTCCGCGCTCGGCTTGCGCAGCCCGCGCTCGATCTGGCTCAGGTACGGATTGGACACGCCCGCGGCGTCGGCGAGCTGCCGCAGTGACAGCTGCGCGTTGCGCCGCTGCTCGCGCAGGTACTCACCGAGATTGCCGACGTTGAGCGATGCCATGCCTCCACGATGCACCAGAGCGCTAACTATTGCAAGCGCCTGCTTGCAATAGTGCGCCTTCCGGACCACACCCACTTTTTTGTGCGTACTTGGCAGCGCGCGGCGCGCGGCCGAAGCTGAGGGGGTGGGTGAACGTCAGGAGGCCGCGCGAGTGACGGCCTCCGGCCCGGCCAGCCTGTCCAGGCGCCGGTGGCCCCAGTCGGAAAGGGGGGAGAGGGCCTCGGCGAGATCGCGGCCGAACGCGGTCAGGGAGTACTCGGTCTTCGGCGGAAGCACGTCGTAGACCCGCCGGTCCACCAGGCCGTCCGCCTCCATCTCACGCAGCGCCTGGGTCAGCACCTTCTCGGTGAGGCCGGGCACCCGTCGGCGCAGTTCGGCCGGCCGGTGCGGGCCGGACTCCAGCAGCCACAGCAGCGTGGTCTTCCACTTGCCCTCGATCACGGCGATCGCGGCGGTCACTCCGCAGACGTTCGGATCGTGACGTCGGTGCGCCATGCCGTGCCCCTTTTCATCAGCGATTGTCCGACAACCAGTCTTTACGTTACGGGAGTTGAAGCATGTCCGTGCACACCGGCCAGTCTCCGTCCACCGCCGCCGTCACCGTTCTCGGGCTCGGCCCGATGGGCCGGGCCCTGGCCGCCGCGTTCCTGGACGCCGGGCTGCGCACCACCGTCTGGAACCGCACCCCGGGCCGGGACGGCGACCTCGTCGCCCGGGGCGCGGTCGCGGCGGCGTCGGCCGAGGAGGCGGTCGCCGCCTCCCCGCTGACCGTCGTCTGCGTCGTCAACTACGACGCCTCGGACGCCGTACTGCGCCAGGACGCCGTCACCGCCGCCCTCAAGGGCCGCACCGTCGTGAACCTCAGCGCCGACACCCCCGAGCGCGCCCGGGACACGGCCGAGTGGGCCGGCCGGCACGGCGTCCGCTACCTGGACGGCGCGATCATGACCCCGACGCCGACCATCGGCACGGACGACGCGGTGTTCCTGCACAGCGGCCCCGAGGAGCTGTACCGGGAACACCGGCCCGTGCTCGCGGCGCTCGGCGGCACCCACACCCACCTGGGCGAGGACGCCGGACGGGCCGCCGCCTACGACATCGCGCTCCTCGACATCTTCTGGACGGCGATGGCGGGCTACACCCACGCCCTCGCCGTGGCCCGCGCGGAGGGCGTCACCGCCACGGAACTCGCCCCCTTCGCCCAGGGCATCGCCGCGATCCTGCCGCCGCTGTTCACCGAGTTCGCCGCCGACACCGACGCCGGCACCTACTCGGGCGAGCTGAACCCGATCACCTCCGCCGCCTCCACGATGGCCCACGTCGTGCACGCCTCCGAGGCGCACGGCATCGACGCGAGCGTGATGCGCGTGATCGAGGGGCAGGCCCGGCGGGTCATCGCGCTCGGACACGGCACGGACGGGTTCACCCGGGTCGCCGAGGTGATCGGCCGGCGCTGACCCGCGGCGAGACGGTCAGAACGGCAGGGGCCGCCCGTGCACCACGTCCAGCCGGGACACCGCGCGGGTGAGCACCACGTACAGCCGGTGCAGGCCCCGCCCGCCGAGCCCCTCCGCCTCCGCGACGGACACCGCGTCGAATCCCTTCTCCACGAAGAGCCCGACGGCGGTGTCCGACAGCAACTGGATCGTCCGCTGCTTCTTGCGCTCACGCAGGCCGGGGGCGCTCATGGTGCCGAGCCTACGCACCGCCCCCGTGGCGCGCGGAGACCGGCTTCGAGGTGCCCCGTGCCGGGGCGGGCGGGAAGAGGGTGGTGGTGCCTTGGTCCTGCGTGCTGTGCCAGTCACGCAGGGCCTCCACGACCTGCTCGCGGCCCGGGACGTCGACCAGGCGAAGTGGCTCGCGGGCCCGTCGTATCGCACGCTCGACCCGGTCGGCGGCGGTGTGGAAGTGTTCCGTGCCCGCGTCCTCGGGGAGGTCGATCGCCGCACGCATGACGTCCGGGAACACCGACTGCGCGTACTCGAACGCGACATAGGCGGGGAGGTCGTCGTGCAGCCCGGCGGTCAGGGCGGTGAAGCCGGCGGCCTGCATGGCCTCGGTCCACAGCTCCGTCATGCGCCCCTGCTCCTCCTTCCCGTACGCCATCCGCACGAGGTGGGTCGCGAGGTCGTGCAGGGGGTCGCCGAGCATCGCCAGCTCCCAGTCGATCACCACGAGCCGTTTGCCCCGTACGACGACGTTGGCCCGGTGGACGTCCGTGTGGAGCAGCCTGAACGGACGCGACGTCCGGCAGCCGTGACGGGCGGCGAAACGCGCCATGGCGTCCTCCGGGATGCCGACGGCGTCGAAGAGCGCGCCGAAGCGGCCCCGGTTCGGCGCGTGCACCCGCTCCTGCGTGAAGCGGACGAGCCAGGCCAGGAACCCCTGGGTGTCGCCGTCCTCGGGCCAGCCCTCGGGGCGGGCCGGCAGTTCCGCGACGGGGACACGCGCGGTCCGGACGAAGAAGGACGCGAACGAGCGCATGAGTTCGTCGCCCACGGCCCCGGCCGGAGCGCTGTCACTGAGCGCCCGGCCCATCCGGTACCCGTGCACGGAGCCGTCCTCGAGGTCGGCGAGGCACGGCGGTACCTCGCGCAGGTACCGGCGGACGACGCCGAGCACCTCCGCCTCCCGCGGCCAGATCCGGGGCACCACCTCGACCGTCCGCAGCGGAACGCGGTACTTGAACCGGGTGAACGGAACCGCGCCCAGCAGCAACGCCAGCACCGGGCCAGAGCGCCGGACGTAGTTGATGTTGTGGTGCCCCCGCAGCACCTCGCCCCTGCCACGGAGTCTCAGCGACTCCACCAGGCGGTGCACGAGCGCCTTACGCGCTCGGTGTGGCAGACGGTGCATGGCCGGAGAGTAGCGCCTGTGGCCCGTTACACATGACCGGGCGGACCAGGTGTCCGCGAGAGCACCCGGTCCGGCTCCATGACAACCGGTCCGGCTCCCTGGCCACCCGGTCCGGCTCCATGCGACCCCGGCCGCGCCCGGCCCCCGTGCCCCGCCTCCGCGCCCGGCGCCGGCCCTCGCCGGTCTACCGGCCCCGGCCGCGCAGCAGGCGTACCAGCGGCTCGAAGGAGTCGACGACGGTGTCGGCGCCCTCGTCCCTGAGGAGTTTCGCCTTGCGGTCGTCGCGGGCGTAGCCGAGGAAGGGGACCCGGGCACGCCGGGCCGCCTGGCAGTCGGAGGGGGAGTCACCGATGAACAGCGAGGCGGACGGGGCGGCCCCCATGGCGCTGAGGGCGCGGACGAGCGTGTGCGGGTCGGGCTTCAGCAGCCGGAGTTCCTGGGTACGGCCGTAGATGTGCGGGGTGAAGCACGCCAGCAGACTCCGGCCGGTCAGGTACGTGCGTACGACGCGGGGCGAGTTGTTCGTGGCGACGGCCAGTCGCACCCCCACCGCCGTCCATGTCCGGATCAGCGGGTCGGCGTACGCGGTCGGCATGGCGGAGGCGGTCGCCCGGAGCTCCTCCTGGGTGAGCCGCTCCTCCAGCTCTTCGACCAGGTCGCTGCGGGGGTGCCGGCGGTCGACGGCGCGCAGCACCGCGTGGGGGTCAGGGGACTCCCGCTCCGTCTCCGTCAGCAGCCCGCGCAGTCCGCGCCCCTCCAGCCAGTCGACGAGGTCGGCCGCCACCCGTTCCGCGCTGTGCCCGGCGAACAGGCGGCAGACCGGCCCGTCGAAGTCCCAGAGCACGAAACGGGCGTCGTCGAGCAGCCGTGCCAGCCTTTCGGGGCCCGCCTTCTCCGTGTCCGCCGCCACCGGCCCGGTCCGCGTCGCATCAGAAGTCACTAGGAGAGTGTCATGTCCGAGGTGATGGTTTCCCAGAGGGCGTCGAACCACTTCTGCGATTCCTCCACGAACACCGCGTCCCGGTGGCCCGCCCGCTTCAGGAAGGAGAACAGCAGCGACTGGGAGCCGAGGGCGTCGTACATCTCCAGCGTCCGGCTCTCGTACTCCTCCTCGCGCCGGGTGAGCATGTAGTAGCCGAAGAGGACCTCCTCGCCGCCCAGCAGGTAGAGCTTCGTCGGCGGGGTGAAGGGCAGCGCGCGGAAGGCGACGCGCACGTCGACGCCGTGGGTGGAGCGCACGGCGTGCAGGTTGTGCTGGAGCACCCGGGCCTGGGCGTTGCGCATCTGGAGCCAGCGCTGGTGGACCGGGTCGTCCTCCTCGTCCGCGACCAGGACGGGGAAGGCCAGTTCGATGTTCCTCGACGGCATCAGGACGCGGAAGTCGATGGACTCCGGGCGGATGCGCCCCTCGTGGATCAGGCGGAGCGGCTCGCTGAGGGCCAGCATCAACGTCTCCGAGGTGTGGCACACGACGTCGACCCGCACCCGCGGTGCCGAGAACGCCTCCGACAGCCGCGGCCCGAGCGCCACCATCGTCGGCTGGGGCTCGCCCCGGGGCGTGGCGGGCTCGGCGATGCGGGGCGGGCTGCCCTTGCTGACGTTGGTGAGCAGGCCGTCCTCCTGGAGTGCCCGCAGGGCCTGGCGGACAGTGCCGCGCTCCACCGCGAACTCCTCGGCCAACTCGGCCTGGGTGGGCAGGCGGTCGCCGGCCCTGAGGTCTCCCCCGCGGATCCGTTCGCGCAGGATGTCGGCGATCTCCTGGGACGAGAGCCTTCTGTTGCCGTTCACGGACACGTTCTCCTGAGTCACGACCAAACGCTACAACTTCGACCTGCCTACGGGGAGTTGTTTGAAACTTGTTTATAGGTAGTAGCCAAGTGGGGACAACCTACTCAGAGTTGGTTGCCAACTTGGTCTAGTTGGCGGAAGTTCCTGTCCAGACTTCCGAAGGGGGAAAGACCATGCCCGTCCTCGCTTTCGTCTCCGCGGTCCTCGTCGTCACCTTCGAGCAGTTCGTCCAGTGGAAGTACGGCGCCACCGGCCTCGTCGGTCTGCTCCTGCTCACCGTGGGCGTCAAGGCCAAGAGCCCGTCCGTCAGCTCCGCCGGAGCGGTGGTGCTGGCCCTCCTGGTCGCGGGCCCGGCGCTGTGACCGGGAGGTGATCACGCGGTGAGCAGCAGCTCCGAGCTGATCGTCTCCCACAGGGCGTCGAACCACAGCCGCGACTGCTCCACGAACGTCCCGTCGCGCAGGCCACCGCCCTGCCCGAAGGCGAACAGCGTCGAGCGGATGCCCTCCGCGTCGTACATCTCCATCGGCTCGCGATCGATCTCCTGCTCGCGGCGGCTGAGGGTGTAGTACGCGAAGAGGGCCTCCGTGCCGTTGAGCACGTACAGCTTCACGGGCGGCGTGAAGGGCAGCGCACGGAAGGAGACGCGCACGTCGATGCCGTGCGTGGCCCGCAGGGCCAGCAGGTTGTGCCGGAGTACCTGGCCCTGGGCGTTGCGCATGGCCAACCACCGTTCGTGCACGGGGTCACCAGCCCCGCGACCGGTTTCGCCTCCGGCCCCGCTGCCGGCCACCGCCACGGGGAAGGCCAGGTCGATGTTCCGGCTCGGCAGCAGGACCCGTACGTCGATCTTGGCCGGTTTCCGTCGCCCCGCGTGGATCTGTCGCAGCGATTCGCCGATGGCGAGGGTGAGGGAGACCGAGGTCAGGCACAGGGCGTCGATCTCGACGTGCGGGGCGGCGAAGGCCTCGGCGATCCGGGGGGCGAGGGAGACCGTGGTCGGCATCGGCGGCGCCCCGGGCCCGGTCAGGCCGGCGTGGAGGTCGGGGGCGACGGTCGCGGGACTCCCCTTGGACACGTTGGTGAGCAGCCGCTCCGACTGCAGGATGCGCAGGGCCTGGCGGACGGCACCGCGCTCCACCTCGAACTCCTCGGCCAACTGCGCCTGCGTGGGCATGCGCTGGCCCGGCTGCAGCCGGCCGGTCCGGATCCGGGCGCGCAGCTCGTCGGCCACCTCACGATGTGTTCTCCGTGGCCGCTGCGGTCTCTTCCGCCCGTTGACGGGGGCATGTTCCTGCTCCACGACCAAACACTACAACTTCCCGCCATCTTCGGGCAGTTCGCGCGAAGGTGGTTATGAGCCGCTTCCAAGCGGAGATAAATACAGTGAAGTTGGCAGCCAACTTGGACAACGTGGTCGTAGCACTTGGAGGTTGGCCAACACGGTGCCGGACGGGGCCACCATGCCGCTCGCCCGGTCCGGCTGAACCGACGTACTGCTGTCCGGGCCCCCTTCCGGAGGGGAGCCGGGAGCCCGGACAGTCAGTCAGCACCACGCACGACGAGCACGACAGGCACAACAGGCACGACAGGCACAACCACAACTGAACAACGGGACGACAACCACAACCGAAGAGCACGCGCTACGGATGCGCACACCCACCCGTCACCGGCAGAAGGGAGTCGCCTCAGAACATGTCCGGGCACCAAGGCCGCCTGGACGTACGCAGCAGGGCGTCGGCCACACGGGCGGCGCCCGCTCGTACTTCCTCCACCCGGCCGAGCGCGGCCAGCCGTACGGCCGACTCGTCGCCCAGCCACAGCGTCGCCAGCTCGGCCACGTCTAGCACGAGGTGGGCGCTCTCGGTGGTGGGCGTGCAGGACGCCCCGTCCTCTCCCGCCTCCAGCCGCCACCGACCGCCGGTGAGTCCTCCCCCGCTCTCGGCTCCGCTCGAGCGGGGGGACCCCCATCGGTCCACGACCTCCAGCACCAGCGATCCCTGCCCCTCGTACGTCCGCGCCTCCAGCGCCCGTACGACGTCCAGGATCCGCACCCACAGCCAGTCCGCCTGCGTGGTGATCCTGGCCGCGCGCGGGTCCGGCAGGAGATGCGGGAGCAGGTCGTCGGGGGCCCGCCAGCCGCTCTTCACCGTCGTGATCCAGTCGATCGAGCACAGGTAGTGCCACAGGGCGCGCTCGGCGGCCGGTGTCACGGCCAGCAGCCAGTCGACGGTCGCCGTGTTCAGCGGCTGCTTGGCGTCGCCCCAGTGGTCGTCGGCCCGGTACGAGGCCATGCCCTCGACCTCGCCGTCCGCCGTGCGGTACACGGCGTAGAAGGGTTCGATCCACGGGGTGTCGTACACGCTCAGGACCCCGGTACGGGTCTGCCACCACAGCTCGGCCCGGCTGACCGCGCCCGGCTGGGCCCGGCGCAGCCGCTCGTGCAGCTCGGGTCCGAGCTTGCGGACGTCCTCGCCGTCCACGAGGTCGATCCGGCCGCCGGCCTCCGGGGCCGCCCAGCGCCGGTCGAGGCCGGCGCGCGGCACGTCGACCGTCCACTCCGTCATGGTGGTGGCGGGGCCGAAGCCGTACCGGCCGTAGATCGGGTACTCGGCCGCGATCAGCGTCGCGACGACATCCCCGCGTTCCTTCGCCGCCGCGAGGTCCTGCGCCATCATGCGGGTGAGCAGGCCGCGGCGGCGGTGGGTCGCGGTGACGGTGACGTTGGAGACCGCGTCGGCGGGCACCTGGGCACCGCCCACGGCCGTGATCTCCTGCGCGAAGGAGCGGTAGGTCGCCACGCACCGCTCATCGTCGAAGGCGCCGAGCAACCGGCCGGGCACGAAGAGGTGTCGACGGGCCTCCAACTGTTCCGCGCCGACCGCGGGCGGCATCAGGAACCCGGTGTTCAGGGCGCGGTGCCAGTCGGCGAACTCGGCCTCGCTGATGGGACGTACGTCGATGTCGGTGCGGCGGGTCATGAGCTCACGGTAGGTCGGCGACCGGGCCGACGTCGCGCGGATTTGCCGGGGCCGGCGCCATGTGGGCTGCCGGCCCGGCGCCGTGGGGGCCGCCCGCCTCGGCGCCGTGGGGACCAGGGGAGCTGCCACCCCCGCGCCACGGATGCCGCCGCCCCTCCCCGCCACGGGAACCGCCCGCCCCGCGCCTCAGAAGGCCGCCCGGATCTCCCCCACCTCGCGCCCGCCGCCCAGCAGGGGCGTACGGCCGATGCGGTCGACCACGGGCCCCTCCACGCCCAGCAGTGTCAGCGCTCGGGCCAGCACAGGGTTCAGGGCCCGCGTCGCACCGTCCTCGATCTTGAAGGCCAGGGCGCGGCCGTCGGGCAGGGCGACCGCCTGGACGGCCTCCGCGCCCATCTTGGACAGGGTGCCGGGCACCTCGCGCATCAGCCAGGTGTCCGCGCGGCGGGTGCCGGCGACGTACTCGGGGTGGGCGCGCATCGCGTCGGCGACGCGGCGCTCCGCCGTGCCGGGCTCGGCGTGGACGAAGGAACGGAAGGCGCGGGCCAGCCCGACCAGGCTGATCGCCATCAAAGGCGCCCCGCATCCGTCCGTGCCGACGGCGGCGACCGGCTCGCCCGCCGCGTCCTCCACAACCCTGTGGATGATCCGCTGCAACGGGTGGCCGGGGTCGAGGTAGCTCTCCACGGGCCAGCCCCGCTGCGCGCAGACGGCCAGCATCGCGGTGTGCTTGCCGGAGCAGTTCATGGTGATCCGGTCGGGCGCCGCGCCCGCCGCCAGGTACGTGTCCCGCTCCTCCGGGTCCAGCGGCAGGTCGGCCGGGCACTGGAGCAGGGCCGGGTCCAGGCCGTACTCATCCAGCATCTTGCGGACCAGGTCGCGGTGGAAGGGCTCCCCGGAGTGGCTCGCGGCGGCCAGCGCCAGCCGCTCCCCCGCGAGATCCAGACCGGCCCGCAGAACGCCCGCCGCCTGCATCGGCTTGTTGGAGGAGCGCGGGAAGACCGGCGCCGTCACCTCGCCCAGCGCCAGCTCCACGGCCCCGTCGGCGCCCAGCACGACCAGACTGCCCCGGTGCCGCCCTTCGACGAAGCCGGACCGGACGACCTCGGCGAGGACGGGCGGTACGACGGACGAGAGGTCCGACGTGGGCGCGGGCCCGGACGACTGCGAACGGGACGGCTGGGGCTGAGGCTGGGACGACTGCGAACGGGACGGCTGGGGCTGGGGCGGCTGGGGCTGGGACGGTTGGGGCGCGGGCATCGGCGGTGGCCTTCCGGACGGGTGACCCGCCGCGGGCGACGGCCCGGGATCGCCGGGCCCCGGAGGGCGGCCCGGCGGCCGCCCCACGCGTCACACGAGCAGGTCGTCGACTTGTGCTTCCCCCTCACGGTACCGGCGTGCGATCTCCGCGCTGCAGTCGTCGGCGGTGCGCTGGAGCCGCTGCCGCCGCCGGGAAACCTGCTGCTCGTAGCGGACGAGCCGGCCCATTCCGGCGGTCAGCTCGGCGTCGGTGCGGGCCGTCAGGTCGGACAGCTCCACCTCGCCGAGCATCTCCGCCGCCAGCCGTCGGCACTCCTCGCTCCGCGGAGTGCCGAGCGTCACATGGCGGGCGGAGGAACGCTGCCGGGCCGGGGCGTCGGTCAGGATCTCCGACAGCCGCTCGACGACGGACCCCGTCGCCGCGGTGGTCACCACGGACGTCGGCCGCCGCCGTGCCAGCTCCGCACCCAGAATGTCGATACGGCCCTGCAGCAGCCGCCGCACATAGCTCAGGTCGGCCTCCTCGCGCTGCGCGTCCCGGCGCAGGGTGCGCAGCTCCGGCAGGCTCAGCCCGGTCTGTGCGTGCCCCGGCGGCTCCGCGGGCAGTTCCGGGCTGTCCGTGCGCTGCACGGGTGGCCGGGGCGCCTCCAGGCCCCCCGGATATGTCAACGCGACAGTCCCAAGCGGCTGCCCCGTACTTGATGTGCTCATATGCCTCAACCGTCCCCTCGACCGGCTTCTGAGAGCATCGTGCCACCCCAGGTGGCCGCTATGTGACCGAGTGCCCATGATCAGCCCTGATCGGCCCCAGATGGGGGGTATGGAACTGCTGGCTCTTGAGGGGGCATGAGTGTGTTCTGGCGTGTGCGGGGGTGCGGCCAGGGGGATGCGGCATGGTCTGTGCTGTACCGAGGAGGGAACGGGAGTCCGTTTGTCGAATGCGTGACCTTTTGACGGGCGTGCTCGTTGGGTGGGGTGAGCGGGTTCCCGGGGGGCTTGTCAGGGGGTGTGGGGATGGGTGGTCTGCGGCAGCTTATGGCGCCGTTTGTCGCGCTGGGCCCGTCGGGGGTAGCGGTCCGGACCCGGCTGGGGCAGCTCACCTCAAGGCGCGTTGTCGTGACGGCCTGGAGCATGACGCCGGGGCGTGGGCGGTGCGTAAGCGGGAGCTGACCCCGCAGTCGTCGGCCCGGTGGGCGGGTGCGCTCACGAAGGCGTCGCAGGAACGGTTAGGGAGCGAAGGGAACCCCGTACGGGCCCGCGTGCCGACACCCTGGGGGCGCACGGCATCATGGCGGGATGCGTGCGGTGGTACAGAGGGTGGACGGCGCGGACGTCGTCGTGAACGGCGAGACCGTGGGAGCGATCGACGGCGAGGGCCTGTGCGTCCTGGTCGGCGTCACCCACGACGACACCAGGGAGAAGGCGGCGCAGCTGGCCCGCAAGCTCTGGTCGGTGCGGGTGCTGCACGACGAGAAGTCGTGCAGCGACACCGGCGCACCGCTTCTGGTGATCAGCCAGTTCACTCTTTACGGCGATGCCCGCAAGGGCCGTCGCCCCACCTGGAACGCCGCGGCGCCCGGCGACGTCGCCGAGCCGCTCGTCGACGAGGTCGTCGCCCAGCTGCGCGCGCTGGGCGCGACCGTGGCGACGGGCCGCTTCGGCGCGCGGATGCGGGTGTCGCTGACGAACGACGGCCCGTTCACGGTGCTGGTCGAGGTCTGACGCCCGTCGGGCCCCCGCCCCGACCGGATTCCCAGGACTCCCGAGGCCCTCAGGGCTCTACGACCGTCTCCTGGGCCGCCGCCGTGTCCTCGGCCATCAGGCGCGCGTCCACCGGCACGTTCCGCTTCACCAGGGCGAGGGCGACCGGCCCCAGCTCGTGGTGGCGTACGGACGTGGTGACGAAACCGATCTTCCGGCCGTCGGGCCCGTCGTCGGCGAGGCGCACCTCGGCCCCGTTCGGCGGCAGGTGGACCTCGCTGCCGTCCAGGTGCAGGAAGACCAGGCGACGCGGCGGCTTGCCGAGGTTGTGCACCCGGGCGACGGTCTCCTGCCCCCGGTAGCAGCCCTTCTGGAGATGGACCGCCGTGCCGATCCAGCCCAGCTCGTGCGGGATGGTCCGGTGGTCGGTCTCGAAGCCGAGGCGGGGACGGTGCCGCTCGACGCGCAGCGCCTCGTGCGCGAGGATCCCGGCCGGCGGACCGGCCCGGTCGGCGAAGGCCTCCAGCTCGTCGCGCGGCAGGAAGAGGTCACGGCCGTACGGCGTCTCCCGGACGGCGACGCCCTCGGGGACCTCGGTGATCGAGCCGGCCGGCACATGCACGACCGCGGTGTCGGGGGTGCGGTCGGCGACCTCGACCCGGTAGAAGAACTTCATCGACTCCAGGTAGGCGATCAGCGCCTCCTGGCTGCCGGGCTCCACATGGGCCCAGACGGTCGTGCCGTCGTCGACGAGGTACAGGGCGTGTTCGATGTGGCCGTTCGCGGAGAGGATCAGCGCCTCGGTGGCCTCGCCGGTCGGCAGGTCGCTGACGTGCTGGGTGAGCAGCAGGTGCAGCCAGCTCAGCCGGTCGTCGCCCGTGACGGCGACGACACCGCGGTGGGAGAGGTCGACGAAACCGGTGCCTTCGGCGAGGGCACGCTGCTCGCGGAACAGATCGCCGTAGTGGGCGGCGACGCCTTCGTCCACGCCCTCGGCGGGGACGGCGCCGGGCAGGGCCAGCAGGGGGCTCTTCATACCCCTAGCCTACGACTCGGTAGTGGGACCCTTCAGGGAGCAGTCCCTGCACCGGCCGAAGATCGCGAAGTGCTTCAGGTCGGTGTCGAAACCGAACTGTTCCCGCAGCTTGGCGGTGAATTCGGCGGCCACCGACAGATCGGCCTCGATCACGTTGGTGCAGTCCCGGCACACCAGGTGGATGTGGTGGTGCCGGTCGGCCAGGTGGTAGGTGGGCGCGCCGTGTCCGAGGTGGGCGTGGCTGACCAGCCCGAGCTCCTCGAGGAGCTCCAGCGTGCGATAGACGGTGGAGATGTTGACCCCCGACGCCGTCTTCCTCACTTCGCCGAGGATGTCGTCGGGGGTCGCGTGTTCGAGGGTGTCCACGGCTTCGAGCACCAGCTGCCGCTGCGGGGTCAGCCGGTAGCCGCGCTGCCTGAGGTCGCTCTTCCAGTCGGTGCTCACCACACCCACGAGTCTAGGACCTCCCGGGCGGGGGCCTACTTGAAGAAGGCGATCCCGTCGTCGGGCATGTCATCGGGCAGGGCCTTGGCCCAGCGCTCGACGTCCTCCGGGGTGACGACCTTCTTCAGGTGCGCCGACATGTAGGGGCGCAGCTCGACCTCGGGGGTCTGCTTCTCGCCGACCCACATCAGGTCGCTCTTGACGTAGCCGTACAGCCGCTTGCCACCGGTGTAGGGACGGGAGGCGGCCGTGCGGGCCACCGCGTCCGTCACCAGGTCGATCTGCGGCTTCTGGTCGGCCAGCTCGCCGTACCAGATCTCGATGACGCCGTCGTCGCGGGTCATCGTGACCTCGACCCTGCGGTTGGCGTCGACGCGCCAGAAGCCGTGCTCGGACTCCAGCGGGCTGACCTTGTTCCCGTCCTGGTCGAGGACCCAGGTGTGGGACCGGTACTCCAGGAAGTCCCGGCCGTCGTGGCTGAAGGAGACCTCCTGCCCGAAGTTGCACTTCTCGGCGCCGGGGAAGTCGTGCACGCCCGCGCCCGCCCAGTCGCCCAGGAGGAAGGCGAGGGGGACGAGGCTCTTGTGGAGGTCGGACGGGATCTCGATCATGAGCGGAACGTACTTCCTGGCGTGGGCGTGGGTGGGGTCAGCGCTGGCCCTGGTACAGCTTCTTCACGGTCAGACCGGCGAAGGCGAGGACGCCGACGCAGACCAGGACCAGCAGGGCTTCGAAGAAGATCTCCACGGGGTGCTCCTCGGTGATGCGGAGTGCGTTGCGTGCGCTACGTGCACGGGGCCGGGACCCAGCTTACGCGGCCCGGGGCGGCGCCACTTTGCGAGGTGGGCCCTCCGGCGGGCCGTACGATGCGGCCATGGCGAAGAAGCTCGTGATCAAGGTGACGGCTGGGGCCGACGCGCCCGAGCGGTGCTCGCAGGCGTTCACGGTGGCGGCGGTGGCCGTGGCCAGCGGTGTCGACGTCTCCCTGTGGCTGACCGGGGAGTCCGCCTGGTTCGCGGTGCCGGGCCGCGCGGCCGAGTTCGAGCTGCCGCACGCCGCGCCGCTGCCCGACCTGCTGGACTCGGTCCTCGCGGGCGGCCGGGTGACGCTGTGCACCCAGTGCGCGGCCCGCCGCGACCTCACCGAGAAGGACCTCGTCGAGGGCGTACGCATCGCGGGGGCACAGGTCTTCGTACAGGAGGCGCTCGCCGACGACACCCAGGCACTCGTCTACTGAGTCCTCCTGAGAAGCGTGAACAACTGACGAAGAAGTGTCATCGGGGCGCTCGCATGAGCGCCCCGATGACAGCGGGGGCGAAGTGCTCGCGCTTTCGGGGTGCATGGCCCCGGACACGCCCGGCATGCGCCCGGGTGGTCAGAGGAGCAGCCGGGTCTGCAGGGCCACGGTCTGCTGGAAGGGCACCTCCCCTGCCCCGCCTGGGCGGCTCTGCAGCACCACTGCCAGAACGTCTCCGGCGCCGAGGTACGCCTCGCGGACCTGTTCGCCGCCGTAGGGCTCGGGCTCGGTATAGATGGAGGTGAGCACGTCGTCGGACTCGGCGGCCTCCGGGAAGTCCTCGTCGGGCTCCACCGTTTCCGTGCCTCGCACGGCGTAGGCCGGCCTGTCGTACGGCGCCAGCTGCATGGTGTGCAGAGCGTCCACGACGGCCGCCGTGCCGAAATGGAGCAGGTAGATCCGCGTGTGCGTCCCGTCGTCAGCGGTCCAGCCACGGGCGGCGATGTGCCGCAACCCCGCGTCGACGACCTTCTGCCGCAGCGCATCACGGTCGGACTCCTCCCGGTACTCCGCGAGGAAGGTCTCCGTCGCCAGCCAACCGTCCTTGCCGCGCAGCGCCCGGTCGGCCGTCGCTCCCTCGGGCACCGGCAGGAGCAGGTCCCGCACATCGGCGTAGTGAGCACCGGCCGCGTTCGTCGCGTCGAACGGCCCCGGACTGCCGGACGGCAGCGGCGCCGCGGTGAGCGTCGGGAAGATCCAGCGCCCGTCCGACGCGGTCGCGAGCCCGGGCACGTCCGTCCGGTCCATCCGCGTGATGCCGTACGCCGTGGCCGAACCGACCGCCGCGAAGACGGCGACGGCCGCGGTCCAGCGCAGCACGGCGCGCAGGGCTCGGCGGTCCTTGCCCGACGGCGCCGGGGCGCCGGGCGGCGGGGCGTCCGGCAGAGGCGGCAGGGCGGGCGCCGGCGTGACGGGGGCCGACGGGGCGATCTGCTCGGTCACACGGACTCCCCGGGTTCGACGATGCGGTCCAACTGATCTTTCAACAGCGCGGCGACGCCCTCGGCGTCGAACGGCTGCAGTCCCGCGGCGGTGGCGGTGACCGTGATGTCCGCCAAGGAGGCGGAGCAGTACATCGATTCGAGGTCTTCGTCGCCGCCGGATCCGGAGGGCGTGCGGAAGCACTCGGCGTCTTCATAGCCCTCGATCTCGGGGCCTTCGCGGAAGACGTCCAGGGCGTCCAGGAACGTGTTCTGGCCCTTCGTCACGGCACGGGCGGCGGTCGGATTCTCCATCCGGGCCAGCACGAGGGTCATGGCGGCGGCGCCCGCCACGCGGTTGGCGTCCTCCCCCATGGTGAAGGCGTAACTGCGCATCGCCATCTCCTTGACGGGCCCGCGGTCGATCTCTTTCTCCAGCCGTTTGCGCTCGGTCCGGGGCAGTCCGGCCAGCGACTCCTTCAGCAGGGCGGCCGTCCGGTCGCCGTTCAGCACAGCGTCCGAGCCGAACTCCCCCAGGTCGGGGCCGCGCGACCAGTTGCCGGGCCGGTACGGCACGAGGGTCCAGGCCAGGCTGCCCGGCTCGGCCGCCACCACCGGGTGGTCCTCGGTGGGTTCGGGACGCGCCCAGGAAGGGACGCCCGGATCCCGGTCGGCGTTCGCGACGGCCACGGCGGTGCACGCGACGGCTCCGACGACGGCACCGGTCAGCAGGAGTGCCCCAGTGACGGCGGCGATCCGGCGGCGGCCGCGCCGTCCGCGGGTGGAAGGGGGTGGTTCGGTGGTGGGTTCCGTGGCCCGCGCGTCCACCGCGTCCACCGCGTCGGCTGCGTCGGCTGCGTCCACAGGTGCGGACGTGGCGGCGCTTGTACCGGAGGGGGCGGCGGCCGTGAACGGGTCGTCGTTGCGGTTCTCGTTCACAGCCGCTCCATCTGCCGCTCGGCCAAACTCGTGATCATTTCTTTCTCGATCCGCTTGGCTCCGCTCATCCAGATCTCCATGGCGATGTCACCCCGCCGGGCGTGCGCTTCCGCCAGGTAGGGATACGACGAGGCTTCGAGACCCGGGAGGGGCTGGTCGTCGATATACACCCGGCCGTCCCCCGTGCCCGGGACCCCTCCGTCGTCGGTGCCTCCCTCGCCCGCGAAGTACTGGCCGCTCGCATTGGCTCCGCCGGCGCCGACGACCTCCTCCTGCCGGTACTGGATCAGCCGGATCTCCACGGAGTACGCGCCGTCGACCTCCCAGCCGGTGACGGCCGCCCGGCGGAACTCGCTGCGCAGCAGCTTCTCGAACCCGCGCTGCGGGTCCCCGAAGGTCCCGGCGTAGCCCGCCAGGTCCATCCAGCCGTCGGAGTCCTTCAGCCAGTCGGTCTCCTCGGCCCCGCGCGGCTTCTCCAGCAGCAGGTCGCGCAGGTCGCCATCGGTGCGCACCTGGCGGTCCTGGCCGGCGGGCAGCGGCTTCGGCGCCTCACCCTCGCTGCGCGCGAGCGCGGTCTGCGACAAGGGCGGCAGCTTCGTCGGCTCCCGGCCCACCTGCACGAGGATTCCGCCGCAGGCACCGGCGACCAGGCCCAACACAGCGGCGACACCGATGAGCGAGGCCGTACGCCCGCGCCGCCGGGGTCGTCCGGCGCCCTCGGCGGGCGCGGACGCGTCACCGAGCGACGTGGGCTGGCCCGGCGCCACGGGCCCGTCCGACGACTCGCGGTCCTCATCGACCGCGGATTTCTCCGGCGGCGTGCGGTCTTCCGGTGTCGTCGGTGCCGCGGGTGCGGCGGGCGCCGCAGGTCTCGCTGGTTCCTCTTCCAAGACGTCCCCCCACAGAAACGTGTACAACACATTCGATCAAGCGTGCGCACAGGAGACCCGCGACCCGACTCCGGGGTTGCGGAACCGTTGATCACGATTCGGCCATGGCGAAGAAGCTCGGTGCCGGGCCGCGCGGCCGAGTTCGAGCTGCCGCACGCCGCGCCGCTGCCCGACCTGCTGGACTCGGTCCTCGCGGGCGGCCGGGTGACGCTGTGCACCCAGTGCGCGGCCCGCCGCGACCTCACCGAGAAGGACCTCGTCGAGGGCGTACGCATCGCGGGGGCACAGGTCTTCGTACAGGAGGCACTCGCCGACGACACCCAGGCACTCGTCTACTGAGCGGACCGCGGAGCCCAGGTCGCCGGCCTCGATGCCGCATGTCTAGCGCGGCCGCCGCTTACCGTCCAGCTCGTCCCACCATTCGTCGGACTTCGGGTCGCCGGAGGGGTCGTCCCACCAGCGGTCGTCGGGACCGCGGCGGTTGGCGACGATCGCGGCGAGCGGGGGGATGACCATGGCGGCCACGCACATGCCGACGGCCGCCGGGACCGACCAGAGCCGGACGACGCCCCAGGCCAGGACGAACAGCGTGATGCAGATGCCCATCATCACGAAGTAGCGATGCCGCCGACGCGCGTACACACGTCCAGGGTAGGACCGGACGGGCCGGCCGGACATGCCGAAGGGCCGCACCCCGGGCGTCCAACCCGTGGGGTGCGGCCCTTCGGCCGTCGCTTGCCGCTGTCGCCGCCGCTCGCCGTCAGACGGCGATCGCGACCTCCGCCAGTCCACCGTCCTGGGCGACGACCGTGCGGTCGGCGCTGGCGCCCGGCACGAGCGCCCGGACGGTCCAGGTGCCCTCGGCCGCGTAGAACCGGAACTGGCCCGTCGCGGAGGTCGGGACCTCCGCCGTGAACTCGCCGGTGGAGTCCAGCAGCCGGACGTAGCCCGTCACCGGCTCGCCGTCACGGGTCACGTGTCCCTGGATCGTGGTCTCACCGGGCTTGATCGTCGAGGCGTCGGGGCCGCCGGCCTTCGCTCCGCACATGTCGTACTCCTGAGGGTTGGGAAGGATCGGTCGGGTGCAGTACCCGCTTGCTTACTTGGCGGCGCCGAGCTCGATCGGCACGCCGACGAGGGAGCCGTACTCGGTCCAGGAGCCGTCGTAGTTCTTGACGTTCTCCACGCCCAGCAGCTCGTGCAGGACGAACCAGGTCAGGGCCGAGCGCTCGCCGATCCGGCAGTAGGCGATGGTGTCCTTCGCCAGGTCGACCCGCTCGTCCTCGTAGAGCGCCTTGAGCTCGTCGTCGGACTTGAAGGTGCCGTCGTCGTTGGCGTTCTTCGACCACGGGATGTTGCGGGCGGACGGGACGTGACCCGGGCGCTGCGACTGCTCCTGCGGCAGGTGGGCCGGGGCGAGCAGCTTGCCGGAGAACTCGTCGGGCGAGCGGACGTCGACCAGGTTCTGCGCGCCGATGGCGGAGACCACGTCGTCGCGGAACGCGCGGATCGCGGTGTTCTGCGGCTTGGCCTTGTAGTCGGTCGCGGGGCGCTCGGGCACGTCGGTGCCGTCGACCAGCTCGCGGGCGTCCAGCTCCCACTTCTTGCGGCCGCCGTCGAGGAGCTTGACGTTCTCGTGGCCGTACAGCTTGAAGTACCAGTAGGCGTAGGACGCGAACCAGTTGTTGTTGCCGCCGTAGAGGACCACGGTGTGGTCGTTGGAGATGCCCTTGGCCGACAGGAGCTTCTCGAAGCCCTCCTGGTCGACGAAGTCGCGGCGGACCGGGTCCTGAAGGTCCTGGGTCCAGTCGATCCGGATCGCGTTCTTGATGTGGTTCTTCTCGTAGGCGGACGTGTCCTCGTCCACCTCGACGATCGCGATGCTCGGGTCGTCCAGGTGGTCCTGCAGCCAGTCGGCTTCGACCAGTACGTCGCTGCGGCTCATGTTTCTCCTCCGGGGCAGTTGGCGGCGGGACGTGCGGTGAGAGGGGGCGCGCTCATGCCGGGGCGGCGCGCGGGTGCCCTGGGCGGGGCGGTGAGGGGGACACGGTCGGCGACGTCGCCGACCGGCTCAGATGGTGCGACAGAGCATGGCGGAAACGCGGCACAGATCCACTGCCCGCCGCTTCGTGAGGTCCGCCTGGCGCCGCGGCCAAAGGACGCTCGTCTGATGCTGCATAGGTCCCGATCGTAGGGATGGACAGCGGGCCATGTCACCGGCGTGTCGAATCCTGAGACGGGATCGTCCGGAGTGTGGGATCAGTGCGCTTTTCGGGGTGTCGCCGGGTGAGTCCCGGCCCGGGGCGCCGGCCGCCGCATCTGCGGTACGGACGGCGCCGTCTCACTTGCCGGACGGCACACGGTCGCCGCGCCGTCCTTTCCGGTGGCCGACCCGTCGTCCTTTCCGGTGGCCGACCCGTCGTCCTTTCGGGTGGCCGACCGTCGTCCTACCCGGCCAGCCTGACGTTCGAACCCTTCACCGAGATCTCGACGCCGTCCTTCGCCGCCTCGACCTTGTCCAGCTCGATGCCGCCGGGCAGCTCGTCGATGGTCTGCTGGAAGTCGGTGATCGCGCGGATCCGGGACTCCGCGAGCTGCTTGCCGCCGATCTCCGGGAGGCCGTCGGCGACGACCTCGACGTCGTTGTCCTTGACCGTGACGGAGCTGAGGACCTCGACCGGCTCGGGGAGCGCGACGCCGAAGGCCGTGCCCTGGAGCGAGACCTTGATCTTTCCGTTGCCGCCGTCGGAGAGGCCGATGACCTTGGCGGTGATGCCGGGCGCGATCTCCGTGGGCTCGGACTTGGCGGCCTTCATCAGCTCGTCGTAGCCGACGGTCGCGGTGCCGGTGGCGGTGGCCGCGGTGGCGGAGCTGAAGTCGCTGGAGAACTCGACGCCCTTCATGTTGGCGCGCAGACCGTCGATACGGATCTTCTCGCCGCTGTTGCCGGTGGACGCCTCGTAGTCGTCGATGCCGATCTCGACGTCGTCCAGTTCGCCGCCGACGACCTGGGTGAGGAAGGGGAAGCCGTTGATGGAGACGTCCGGCGTCGAGGCCAGGTTCTCGGTGCTGCGCAGCTTGTCCGCCGCCTCGCCCTCGGCGAAGTTGACCGCCACACGGTCCGCGATCGCGAAGAGTCCGCCCAGGATCACGACGACGATCAACAGTATTCGCAATGCACGCATGTGGTGTTCCCCAACCCTGGGCGTTCGACGACGGCGGTCCCCGACGACCGGCGGCCGTCCAGCGCGAGGGTAACGCGGCGCGGAAGGGCCGCCGGGGTTTTGTGGATCACCTGTGACAGGAGGAGCGCGGGCCGGAGGCAGCCCCCTGGCCCGGGCGGTGACTCAGCCGAGTGCCCGGCCCAGTACGTACACCGCCGGTGCCGCGGCCGCGAGAGGCAGCGCGACGCCCGCCGTGAAGTGGACGAACCGGGAGGGGTAGTCGTAGGCGGCCACCCGGTGGCCGATCAGCGCGCACACCGCCGCCCCCGCGCCGAGCAGCGCCCCCGACGTGCCGAAGTCCGTCATGGAACCGACCGCGAACCCCGCCCCGCCCGCCGCGAGCAGCGCGACGGCCACGGACGCCGGCGTCGGCAACGGCAGGGCGCGGGCCACGGCGGCGACGGCCACCGCGATCGCGCCGACCGTCACCGCGTCCGCGTCGGCGGCGAGGTACCCGCCCGCGATGACGGCCAGCGCCGACGCGGCGACGGTCGCCATCAGGCCGTACATCCGCTCATCGGGATCGGCGTGCGAGCGCAGTTGCAGTACGAGGGTCAGCAGCACCCACACCCCGAGCGTGCCGAGGATCGCCGCCGGGGAGCGGTCCGACACCAGCATCGCCGCGTCGGCGGCCAGCGCCCCCGCGAAGCCCAGCGCGATGCCCTGCCGGGCGGGCCACATGCCGTTCAGACGGAACCAGCCCGCCGCGGTGACGGCCTGAAGGACGACGAGGGGAACCAGGAGGGCGTACGTGCCGAGCGCCGCCGACCCGGCCAGCAGCAGCCCGAGCAGCGCGGTGAGTCCGGCCGGCTGCATCCCCGGGTCGATGATCGGCGAACGCCCCTCGGCACGGGCACGCTGCGCGTCGGTGACCCGTGTGTTCCCGGCGATGGTCGCCGGGCCGTAGCCGGGCGCGTCGGAGGACGCGGGGGCGGGGGGCGCGGGAGTGGGGGGTGCCGGGGTGGGGGGCGCCGGAGTGGGGGCGGGAGCCACCTGGGGCTCATACGGCTGGTGAGGCTGCGGCTGCGGCGCGTATGCCTGCGGCTGGGGCTGAGACGGGTACGGCTGCGGCTGCGGCGCGTATGCCTGCGGCTGGGGCTGAGACGGGTACGGCTGCGGCTGCGGCGCGTATGCCTGCGGCTGGGGCTGAGACGGGTACGGCTGCGGCTGGGGCGCGTATGCCTGCGGTTGCGGCTGCGACGGGTACGGCTGCGGTGCGTAGCCGCCGGTCGTCCCGTACGGCGTACCCGCCGGCTCCTGATACCCGTGCGGCGCCTGAGGCGCCTGAGGCGGCATATACGCCGTCTCCTCCACGGAGACCGGCGGCTGAATCTGGGTCTCCCAGGTCTGCCCCTGCCACTGCTGCGTGTACTGGGCGGCGTCCGGGTCCTCATAGCCCTGGTGGCTCTGGTGATCCTGATGCCCCTGATACGCCTGCTGCGCCTGCTGCCCGGGCCACGCCTGGGCCTCGTACCCCTCGTCCCCCTCCTGCCCCTGCCCCTGGAACCCTTCGTACCCCTCGTACGGCTGATTCCGCTGATGCGGCTGATACGGCTGGTTGGTCATCGCTCAGCCTCCTGCGAACGGCGGGAGCACCTCGACCGTGCCGCCCTCGGCCAGCCGTACCGTCTCGTGCCCGCGCGTGCCCACGGGGTCACCGTCGACGAGGAACGAGCAGCGCAGCAGCACGCGCGTGAGTTCGCCGGGGTGTCGCTCGCGCACCGAGCCGAGCGCGTCGGCGAGCGTGGCCGCCTCGTAGGGCTCCTCGGCCACCCCCGCCGCGGCCTTCGCGGCGGCCCAGTAGCGCACCGTGACCTTTGCCATCTGGTTCCTTCGTCGCCGGTGCCGATCGGCGTCCGTGCCGATCGGCGGTGAACACCGTCAGGCTAGCCCGCCCGGGACACGGCCCAGTCGCCGATCCGGCGCAGCAGGTCCTCGTCGGACGCGTGCTCGGCGTGGCCCATGCCGGGCTCCAGCCAGAGTTCGCCGTGGTCACCGGCCGCCTCGGCCAGCATCCGGGGGTGGTCGAGGGGAAAGTAGCCGTCCCGGTCGCCGTGGACGACGAGGAGCGGCGTCGGCGCGATCCGCCCCGCCGCCGCCACCGGCGACAGCGGCACCGGGTCCCAGTCCCGGTGATGGATACGGGTGCGCATGCCGTAGCGGCCCACCAGGCGCCCGGCGGGCCGCATCACCAGCCAGTGCAGCCGGCGCATGGGGGCCGTCCCCCGGTAGTACCAGCGGGCGGGGGAGCTCACCGACACGACGGCGTCCGTGCGGGCGTCACCGCCGTCGCCGCCGCTTTCCTCACTGTCGCCGCCCTGGTCGCCGTAGAGCGCGGCGTGCCGCAGCACCACCGAGCCGCCCATGGAGAAGCCGACGGTCACCACGCGCGCGTGCCCGAAGCCGCGCGCCCAGGTGACCGCCGCCGCCAGGTCGAGCACCTCGCGGTCACCGACGGTGGACCGTCCCCCGGACGCGCCATGGCCCCGGAAGGAGAACGTGACCACGGCCCCGTAGCGCGCGAACGCCGCCGCGATCCGCCGTACGTGCGGGCGGTCCGCGTCGCCCGTGAACCCGTGGGCGATGACGAACACCAGGTCAGGGGCGTCGCGGCCGCTCGCGCCCGGCTCGTACACGGCGTCGATCCGCACCCCGTCACAAGTGCGCAGGAAGGTGCGTGAGGGCGTGCGGTTCGACGTCCTTCGGGGTGTCTCGGGATGCGGACGAAGGGTGGGACGCGCCACATGACCCGACGGTCGGTCGCTCATGTCGGCTATTCTGCTGGGCATGAGGACTCGGGCAACGTAGCCCCCGGGTCCTTTTGTGCTTCCGGGAGCGTTGCGCAGCGTTCACCTCCCGGACGCGCGGCGGGCCCCACGGGCACGGGGTCCGCACCTGTACGAAGCAGTGCCGTAAACGTCCTCGCAGGGACCCAGGAGGAACCAGACGTTATGGGCGAGCGAAACGTGCACGACCGTAAGACGACCCAGGCAGGTGGGGCGCGATGAGTTCTCTGCTGCTCCTGACCAACGCCCTCCAGCCGTCGACGGAGGTGCTCCCCGCCCTCGGCCTGCTGCTCCACAACGTACGCGTCGCTCCCGCGGAGGGCCCCGCCCTCGTCGACACCCCCGGCGCCGACGTCATACTCGTCGACGGGCGCCGCGACCTGCCCCAGATCCGCAGCCTGTGCCAGCTGCTGCGGTCCACCGGGCTCAGCTGTCCGCTCGTCCTCGTCGTCACCGAGGGCGGCCTCGCCGCCGTCACCGCCGACTGGGGCATCGACGACGTGCTGCTGGACACCGCCGGCCCGGCGGAGGTCGAGGCCCGGCTGCGCCTCGCCATGGGCCGCCAGCAGATCGTCGGCGACGACTCCCCCATGGAGATCCGCAACGGCGACCTGTCGGTGGACGAGGCGACGTACTCCGCGAAGCTCAAGGGCCGGATCCTGGACCTGACGTTCAAGGAGTTCGAGCTGCTGAAGTACCTCGCCCAGCACCCGGGCCGGGTCTTCACCCGCGCCCAGCTGCTCCAGGAGGTGTGGGGCTACGACTACTTCGGCGGCACCCGCACGGTCGACGTGCACGTGCGGCGGCTGCGCGCCAAGCTCGGCCCCGAGCACGAGTCGCTGATCGGCACCGTCCGCAACGTCGGCTACCGCTTCGTCACGCCGGAGAAGCCCGAGAAGGCGGAGAAGGCGGGGAAGGCGGGGCGCGCCACGGAGGACGCCCAGGCGAAGGCGGGGGCGGCCCGGCCGGACGGCCAGGCCGGCACCCGGCCGGACAGCACGGTGGAAGCGACGTCAACCAAGGTGTGATACGCCCTGCCCAGGGCGGATCCATCCGCGTAGACTCCGCGCGTGGCCAAGGTGACTCGGGATGATGTGGCGCGGCTGGCGGGGACTTCCACCGCCGTCGTCAGCTATGTCATCAACAACGGACCCCGGCCGGTCGCCCCGGCCACGCGCGAGCGTGTCCTCGCCGCGATCAAGGAACTGGGGTACCGGCCGGACCGGGTCGCCCAGGCGATGGCGTCGCGGCGCACGGACCTCATAGGCCTGATCGTGCCGGACGCCCGCCAGCCCTTCTTCGCGGAGATGGCGCACGCGGTCGAGTGGGCCGCCTCCGAGCGCGGGAAGATGGTGCTCGTCGGCAACTCCGACTACGTCGGCGAGCGCGAGGTCCACTACCTGCGCGCCTTCCTCGGCATGCGCGTCTCCGGCCTGATCCTGGTCAGCCACGCCCTGAACGACATGGCCGCCGCCGAGATCGACGCCTGGGACGCCCGGGTCGTCCTGCTGCACGAGCGTCCCGAGGCCATCGACGACGTCGCCGTCGTCACCGACGACCTGGGCGGTGCCCAGCTCGCCGTACGCCACCTGCTGGAGCACGGGTACGAGTACGTCGCCTGTATGGGCGGCACCGCCGAGACCCCGTCCGTCGGCGACCCGGTCTCCGACCACGTCGAGGGCTGGAAGCGCGCGATGAAGGAGGCCGGGCTCTCCACCGAGGGCCGGCTCTTCGAGGCGCCCTACAACCGCTACGACGCGTACCGCGTGGGTCTCGACCTGCTCTCCGGTCCGCAGCGCCCGCCCGCGATCTTCTGCTCCACCGACGACCAGGCGATCGGCCTGCTGCGCGCGGCGCGCGAGCTGCGCATCGACGTCCCCGGCGAGCTGGCGGTGGCCGGCTTCGACGACATCAAGGAAGCCGACCTGGCCGATCCGCCGCTGACGACGGTCGCCTCGGACCGGTCGGCGATGGCGCGGGCCGCCGTGGACCTGGTCCTGGACGACGGACTGCGGGTGGCGGGCTCACGGCGCGAGCGGCTGAAGGTGTTCCCGTCCCGGCTGGTGCTGCGCCAGTCCTGTGGCTGCGAGTAGCTCTCCCTTTCCTCCCCCGCACGGCTTTATATCGGGCATACGAGGTTCTGCCGGGCTTCTCAGACAGCACTCAGGCCGCTCTCATACGGGGGCGGGAAGCTCATGAACATGACCGAGAGCCTCCGCCACAGCGGCGAGTACGAGCACGCGAACCCGTATCAGGGGACCCACCAGCACGCCTCCTCTCCCGTCAACCCCGAGTGGCCGCCCCCGCCGGTCCAGCCGCCCGCCGCCTCCTTCCAGGACGGTCGGGCCGAGCCGCCGCGCAAGAGGCGCACGGTCCGGCGCGGCCCCGCCGCCCTGCTCGCGACCGTGGCGATCGTCGCGGCGGCCGTCGGCGGTGGCACCGCGTACGGCATCCAGGAGCTGACCGGCAGCGACACCGTCGCCTCCAGCGCCACCAGCGCCAACGTGGTGCCCTCCAGCCAGAAGGGCACGGTCGCCGGGGTCGCCGACGCGGTCAGCCCGAGCATCGTCGAGATCAGCGCCACCTCGAACGCCGGTTCGTCCACCGGCTCCGGCGTGATCATCACCGATGACGGCGAGATCATCACGAACAACCACGTCGTCTCCGGGGCGTCGTCCGTCAAGGTGAGGACCAGTGACGGCAAGCAGTACACCGCCCAGGTCGTCGGCACCGACAGCAGCAAGGACCTCGCACTGATCAAGCTGGACGACGCCTCCGGCCTGAAGGCCGCGACCCTCGGCGACTCCGACGGTGTCGGGGTCGGCGACCAGGTCGTCGCGATCGGCTCCCCGGAGGGCCTGACCGGCACCGTGACCAGCGGCATCGTCTCGGCCCTGGACCGTGACGTGACCGTCTCCACGGACGAGGGCCGGCAGCAGGAACAGCAGCGGCAGGGCGGTGGCTGGCCGTTCGAGTTCGGTGGTCAGGAGTTCAACGGCGACACCGGCTCGTCCACGACGACGTACAAGGCGATCCAGACCGACGCGTCCCTCAACCCGGGCAACTCCGGCGGCGCGCTGATCGACATGAACGGCAACATCATCGGCATCAACTCCGCGATGTACTCGTCCGCCGAGTCCTCCGCCGGCGCGGGCAGCGTCGGCCTCGGCTTCGCCATCCCGATCAACACCGTCAAGGCCGACCTGCCCGCCCTGCGAGCGGGCGCCAACAGCTGAGCCGGCACGACGCATGATGCGACGTGCGACGCTGAAGGCGTTGGCAGCCCGTATCCCATCCCACCCGAGGACCCCGAGCCCATGAGCCCCGCAGACGGCGACCGCGACCGTGACACCCAGCGCATCCTGATCGTCGACGACGAGCCGGCGGTCCGCGAAGCACTCCAGCGCAGCCTCGCCTTCGAGGGGTACGGCACCGAGGTCGCCGTCGACGGCGCCGACGCCCTGGAGAAGGCGGCCGCCTACCGGCCCGACCTGGTCGTCCTCGACATCCAGATGCCCCGCATGGACGGTCTGACCGCCGCCCGCCGGATCCGCGGCGCGGGCGACATGACCCCGATCCTGATGCTGACGGCCCGCGACACGGTCGGCGACCGGGTGACCGGCCTGGACGCCGGCGCCGACGACTACCTGGTCAAGCCCTTCGAACTGGACGAGCTGTTCGCCCGTATCCGCGCGCTGCTGCGCCGCAGCTCCTACGCGGCGTCGGTCGCCGCCACGGCCGAGGACGACGACGCCCTCACCTTCGCCGACCTGACCATGGACCTGGGGACGCGGGAGGTCACGCGGGGCGCGCGGCCGGTCGAACTGACCCGTACGGAGTTCACCCTGCTGGAGATGTTCATGGCGCACCCGCGCCAGGTCCTCACCCGGGAGCAGATCCTCAAGGCGGTCTGGGGCTTCGACTTCGAGCCGTCGTCCAACTCCCTCGACGTGTACGTCATGTACCTGCGCCGCAAGACCGAGGCGGCCGGCGAGCCGCGCCTCGTCCACACGGTCCGCGGCGTCGGCTATGTCCTGCGGCAGGGCGGCGCGGAGTGAGAAGCCCGGTACGCCGTGTCCGTGCGCTGCCCATCCGGGCGCGGCTGTCGTTGCTGGTGGCGGCGGCGGTGGCGTTCGCGGTGGCGGCGGCGGCGGTGGCGTGCTGGTTCGTGGTGAAGAGCGTCCTGGTGAGCTCGCTGGACGAGGCTCTGAAGGCCAACCGCATGGATGTGCAGCAGGTGAGCAAGTACCTCGACCTACGCACGTTCCAGTGCGCGCACGACCCTGGCACACACGAACAGAACCCCTACGGCTCGTCCGTACAGCTCGTGGACCGCACAGGTGGTAGCTGTCTCGTCATCGGCACGGAGGAGGTCCCGCTCACCGACGCCGACCACGCCGTGGCGGAGGGCGAGTCCTCCAGCGCGCTGCACGACGCCACGGGGTCCGACGGCACCCAGTACCGGGTCTTCACCTACACCGTGTCGGATCTGCGGGGCGTCGCCGTCTCCGCCGCGCGGCCGCTGAGCGAGGTGAACAGCTCCCTCAGCAACCTCGCGCTCGTGCTCGTCTTCGTCGCGGGCGCCGGAGTCGTCGGCGCGGGCGCCGCCGGCCTGTGGGTGGCCCGCGCCGGCCTGCGCCCCGTCGACGAGCTGACCCGGGCCGTCGAACATGTCGCCCGCACCGAGGACCTCACCGTCCGCATCCCCGTCGAGGACGACAGCGAGGACGAGATCGCCCGCCTCTCCCGCTCCTTCAACAGCATGACCTCGTCCCTGGCCAGCTCCCGCGACCTGCAACAGCAGCTCATCGCCGACGCCGGCCACGAACTGCGCACCCCGCTCACCTCGCTGCGCACCAACATCGAACTCCTCACCCGCAGCGAGGAGACCGGCCGCCCGATCCCGGAGGCGGACCGCAAGGCACTGCTCGCCTCGGTCAAGGCGCAGATGACGGAACTGGCGGCGCTGATCGGCGACCTCCAGGAACTGTCCCGCCCCGACACCGGCCAGCACGCGGGCCGCACCCGCATCCTCGCCTGGCACGACGTCGTCGAGTCGGCCCTGCGCCGCGCCCGCCTGCGCGGCCCGGAGCTGACGATCACGGCGGACGTGCGGCCCTGGTACGTACGGGCGGAACCGGCCGCCCTGGAACGCGCGGTCGTCAACATCCTGGACAACGCGGTGAAGTTCAGCCCGGACTCCGGCACCGTCGACGTGTGTCTGGCCGACGGCGTCCTCACCGTCCGCGACCACGGTCCCGGCATCCCCGCCGACGAGCTCCCCCACGTCTTCGACCGCTTCTGGCGCTCCCCGAGCGCACGCGCCCTGCCCGGCTCGGGCCTCGGCCTGTCCATCGTGGCGCGGACGGTGCAGCAGGCGGGGGGCACCGTGAGCCTGACGCGGGCCGAGGACGGCGGTGACGGAACAGTGGCGACCGTACGGCTGCCGGGGGCGCCGGTACCGCCGCCGGAGGTGGACACGGTCGACGGGGGTCAGTGGTAGCCGAGCATGCCGGGGGCGTCGATGTCGACGGTGAGGAAGCCCGGTGGGTAGAGATCCTCCTGCCCGGTCAGGATGATCGACATGCCCCCCGAGTCCAGGTGCGGCGTCGCCACGTAGAGCGCGTGACACGTATCGGCACCACCCCAGCCGTCCCGCACCATCCCGCCGACCGTGATGGCCGCGACCTGACCGAGCGGATCGATGTGCAGGCCCGGAAGCGCCATCAGCGCGCCTCCGACGTTCGCCTCACTCTCCTCGGCCTTCATGAGGCACAGCGCCGGGAGGTGCAGCCAGTCACCCGGCGTGTGAGCGACATTGTCGGCGAGGCGATGGAGGGCCTCGTGGCCATGGGCGAGCGCCAGAGCCGCACCCGCGTCCAGAATGATCACGCGGCTTGCTCCCCGAGAGCCCGGGTCTTGTCCGCCGCCATCGCGTAGATGTTGGCCAGCACGTTCGGTCCGCTCTCGAACTCCTCGTCGCTCAGTGTGCAGCCCAGCCGTTCACGCAGCACCGTGCGCGTGGCCGCCACCCGCTCCGCGATCTGCTCCGCCGTCGGCTGCTCCGAGGCCAGCTGCTCGACCAGCTGGCCGAGGGTCATGCCTCGCTCCTTGGCGACCTGCGCGAGGTGGTCGCGGGCCTGGCGTGACACCTGAATGGTCGTGTTCTCTGCCATGGCCCCACCATAGTCACCTCACGGCCAGAGGGTCGCCGCCCGCCGCTCCCCTTCACCCGAAGGTGCCTACGGCACGCCGTCCGCTTGACCCCTTCGACTCCGTAGCGCCAGACGTGGGGTGAGCACACGCACCTCCGCACCGCGGCTGTTCAGCCACTGCTCGAGGTCGAGCCCGTCGATCTCGCGCCGCACGCCCGCCCGGTCGATGACCGCGGGGCCGAAGAGTGTGCCTGAGAGCCCGGTCACGATCGTGTACTCGTCGATCACCGCCTTGAAGGACGTCTCCCGCACTGACGCATGGGACAGGTCGGCGCCCTCCAGCCGGGTGCCGACCAGCGAAGCGCCGTTGAGTCCGGCCGACGTGAAGCGAGCGGACCGGGCGTCGACCTCGTACAGGCCGGCGCTGCCCAGGTTCGCCCCGTCCAGGATGGTGCCGCGCAGGGAGGCCTCGTCCAGCTCGGCCTTGGCCAGCCACGCGCTGGAGAGATCGGCCCGATCGAGCAGCGCGCCTTCCAGGTGGGCCCGGTAGAGGTCGGTGCCGACGAGCTTGGCATCTCGGAGGACGGTCTCGCAAAGAAGCCCCATCGCGAGGACCGTGCCCGACAGATCGGCCCGGGAGAGGTCGAGTGCCGAAACGTCCAGTAGTGAATCCGCTTCGTCGGCCCACTCCCGCAGAACGGCGGCGGCCTCCGCGTCCGGCGGCAGCAGTGGGACGACTCGCCTCACATCACGGATGCCGGACAGTGCGCTCACTGACGGTCGTCACACTTGATCCCCGTCAGGAAGGCCCCCCACGGGCTCGCCCCGAACAGGAGCGCCCGGCCGTCCGGCACCTTGCTGTCGCGCACCGGGACGAGGCCGACGTAGCCGTCGGCCACCTCGACGCAGTTCGATGCGCCGCCGTCGCTGTAGGACGACTTACGCCAGGCCGCGGTGGTCAGGTCAAGGGTTCGGTTCATGATCTGCACTCCTCAAGAAGGCGCTTGATGAACGCCGTCGACTCCGCCGGAGTCAGAGCCGCGTCCCTGACCAGATCGTAGGACAAACGAAAGGACAGAACCTTGTCCGGATCGTCGATCAATTGGCCGATGCTGTTGCCTTCCACATAGGCGACAGGGTCGCCGAGCCGCTGCCACAACAGGATGAGATCGCTGCTCATGAGGTCGTGTACTCCTGCGGCATAGGGAAGCACCTGGATGGCCACAGACGGCAGTTCCGCCGCGTCCACCAGGTGTGACAGCTGCTCAGCCCAGACCCTCACGTCGGGAACCGGCCGCCGCAACGCCCCTTCGTCCAGGATCACCCGGACACTCGGCGCAGGGTGGCGGTGCAGCAACTCCTGCCGTCCCAGGCGCAAGGCGACCTGTTCCTCGACCGCCTCGCTGTTGTCTGCCTTGGTCTGGGCTCCGGACAACCCCGACAACACCGTCCGCGCGTAGGCCTCCGTCTGCAACAGGCCCGGCACTCGGAGCTGGAACAGCCACATCACCCGTGCCGTCGACTCCAGTTCCATGAAGTCCTTGTACTTGTCCTTGACGACCTCCCGGCGCGCGTCCCGCCACAAGCGGACCAACAGGTCACCGGTGCCGTGATACCTGTCCAGGTCTTCCATGACCGCCCGTTTGGAGAGCCGTTCACCCTTCTCCAAGCGGTACAGGTAGCTCTTGTCGTACGAGGTCTCCTCGGCCAGCTGGCCAAGCGACTTGGCCGCCTTCTCACGGAGTATCCGGAGCGTCCCACCCAGCTCGGCGCGCCTCGACTGCCCCTCGTCGACCGGGTGTTCCTCCATGCCTGCCCTCACCATTGTCCGCTGACCAGGCAACGCCTGGCCCCTTTCGCAGCGTACGCGCAGGCAGTGACCATCGAGACACGAAACGTAATCTCCCCCTGGCCGCAGCTCCGAAGGGACAGACCTCATGGACGCCTCTCCACTCCGCCTCCTCCCCTGGACCACCCCCGAAGGCAACCCCTGCTACCTGAGCACCGACGACAGCCGCAGCCTGCTCTCCCGGCTCGCGGACGACATCGAGGAAGCCCAGTTGGGCTCGGGCGAGCAGGTGCTCGCGGGCGCTCGGGCGGTGCTGGCCGACCGGAAGGCCGGTGAGCGGGCGTTGCGGTTCGCGCTGACCAGGGCGACGGAGTCGCTGGAGGACGTGGTCCGCATCGCGGTCAGTCGCGGGGAGCGTGTCCAGTCGGGGCGCAGGTGACAGGGCGCAGTCCGGCCAGCAGGACGTCGAGCAGGTGCTCGGCCCGTAGGGGTGCGGCGTCGCCGGTGCGGGTGAGGAGTTGGTAGAGGACGGAGCCGATGAGGGCGTCGGCGACGGCTTCGAGGTCCGCGTCGGCGCGGAATTCGCCGCTCGCCACTCCCGCCCGCAGGCAGCCGACGACCGCCTCGTACTGCGGGCGGGTGTGGTGCCGGTAGAGGCTTTCGGCGTCGTGCGGGCTCTCGGCGGCGGCAGCGGTCAGCGCGAGGATCATGGCGGCGTGGCGTGGGTCGCCGGCCGATGTGGCGTAGGCCCGGAACCAGGCGGTCAGCCGCTGGGTGGCGTCGCCCACGGCCTGTGGGCCGGGCGGGTGGATGGCGGGCACGGCGGCGTGGAAGCTGTGCCATACGACATCGCCGACCAGGGCCGCTTTGGCGGACCAGCGCCGGTAGAGCGTGGGTTTGCCGACGCCCGCCGCTGCGGCGACCTTCTCCATCGACAGTCCGGCGTATCCGTCGCGCAGGAGGACATCCCGTGCCGCCTCCAGGATCGCCTGGTCCGTGGCCGCGTCCCGGGGCCGTCCAGGCCGCCGCACCTCATCCATAGCTGCTTATCCTACGAGAGGATCTTTTAATTACGAGCCGTATCGTTACGTAATGGAGGTGCCCCATGGGCACGAACGTGGTCGTCGTCATCGGTGTCGGCGGCATGGGACAGGCCATCGCCCGACGTCAGGGCGCGGGCAACAAGCTGCTGCTCGCGGACTATGACGAGAGGACTCTCGCCGCCGTGGCGGATCTCCTGCGCGGTCAGGGCCACGACGTCGTCACGCGGCCCGTCGACGTCTCCTCGCGGCCCTCGGTCACCGCTCTCGCGGACGCGGCGGCACAGCTCGGTTCCGTGACCCAGGTCGTGCACACGGCGGGGCTGTCGCCCGTTCAGGCGCCGGCCGACGCCGTGCTGAAGGTGGACCTGCTCGGTACGGCGCTGGTCCTGGAGGCGTTCGGGCGGGTCGTCGCGCCCGGCGGCGCGGGGGTGGTGATCTCCAGCATGGCCGGTCACATGCTGCCCGCCCCGCTGAGCCCGGAACAGGAACGGGCCCTCGCCCACACGCCCGCCGACGAGCTGCTGGAGCTGCCCTTCGCCGATCCGGAGGTTCTGGGGCGGGGTACCTACGGGTTCGCCAAGTACGGCAACCGGCTGCGCGTCCAGGCTGCCAGCGCCTCCTGGGGCGAGCGGGGGGCCCGGATCAACTGCATCAGCCCCGGCGTGATCGCCACTCCCATGGGGCAGCAGGAACTCGCCGGGGACAGCGGCCGGGCGATGCGCGCGATGATCTCCGCGTCGGGCACCGGCCGTGTGGGCACCCCCGACGACATCGCCGAGGCCGCCGCCTTCCTGCTCGGCCCCGGCGCCACCTTCATCACCGGCAACGACCTGCTGGTGGATGGTGGTGTCGTCGCCGCCATCCGTTCCGGCCGCCTCACTCCGGGCGCCTGACCCCGGTCGCCGGGGTACGGCAGGCCCTGTCGTACCCCGGCCCGAGTCGACAGCCTCGCTGTTCCGGTCCTCACTCCTGGGCACACGGTCTCAGCGGACGGCACACCCAGAACGGACAGCGGACATCATGACGCGGTCGCCGTCATGTCACGAACGTGTCCTGAGCACGATCAAGAGGCAACTGGGGCAACCACACCGACTGTCCTGGAAGGCAGAACGCCACACCGGCGACAGCCCCCCACGCAGAGGACAGACACCAGCATGCGCACTCGGAAGATCTCGGTACTGACCATGACCGCGGTGGCCCTCGGCCTGGCACTGACGGCATGCGACGGCGGCGGCGTCGACAACGCGTCCTCTTCCGCGAGCGGCTCGTCGGCCGCGGCCACGAGCGACGCGCAGTCCGACACTGCGGAGGGCAAGTCGTCGGGCACGCCCGCCAAGCCCGACACGAAGTGCACGGACCAGCTCGACTACGCGGGCGACTCCCGCTCCAACGCCGAAATCAACTCCATCGGCACAGACACCGGCACCTGCCCGCCCGTCCAGAAGTCACCGTCCGACACCAAGTGCACCGACCAGCTCGACTACACCGGCGACTCCCGCTCCAACGCCGAAATCAACTCCATCGGCACAGACACCGGCACCTGCCCGCCCGTCCAGAAGTCGCCCTCCGACACCAAGTGCACCGACCAGCTCGACTACACCGGCGACCCCCGCTCCAACGCCGAAATCAACTCCATCGGCACAGACACCGGCACCTGCCCGCCCGTCAAGCGGAAGTGAGACACACCGGACACCGTGAGGCCGGTCGCTTCGACGTCAGCAGGGTGCTGCCCCGTCCTTCGGTTCTCGTGAAGAAGGCCGACGGCCCTGTCAGACCTCGCGCGTAGGCTGCCGACTACAGCCGATCAAGGAGCGGGGCACGTGCGAATAGAGCGTCACCAGGTAGACGAGCGCGCCGTGTCGGCAGCGCGCGAGGACTTCGTGAACCGCATCGGGGGGCAGGTCAGGTCCATGTCGAGGGCCGACCGGATGACCACCTACGAATGGCAGTCGATCTCCGACGAGTTCCTCGACTACCTGGGTTCCCTGTCCGTCGAGACACCCGACCTCGACACCGCCGAGGCGAAGGCCGCGCTGAAGGACGCGTCCGAGGCCGCGGCCGGCGCCGTCGCCTACGCGGCCTACCACCCTCACAGCAGCTTCCATGTCTTCCTGGATTACGTGAACTTCGGCATGAGCTACGACCCGGGCGCGGACGGTCCCGCGGAGAGCGTCACGCCCGGGGAGTGGGTCGACGCGCTGTGCCTGTCGGTCCTCGGGGACAAGGTCAGATGGCACGGCGAGGCCTTCTACTTCGCCCGGCAGAAGTTCGCCGGGCAGGCGCCGGGAACGCCCGGTCACGAGCTCGCCGCAGGGCTGGCGGCCGTGGTCCTGGACGACATCGGCGACGACGAGGAGTACCCGCCGAGCGCGCGCGCCAAGCTGGCCGCCGTCGACGCGGCTCTGGACCGCGTCCGTACCCGCGCCGAGGAGACGGGCGAGCCGCTTGTGGAATGGCCGGGCAGCGTGGCGCTGCGAACGCTGCGCGCGCTGGCCGCCGAGGACCGGGACGCCTTCGACGCCGCGCTGGCCGACCTCCTGGTCGGGCACGCGAACCTGCACGGCGGCGCGGCGTCCCCCAGCAGCCTTCTCCCACTCGTCCCCCTGGCCCTCGCCGCACTCGCGTACCGGACCCTGGGCTGGACGCCCGCCGTCCGAACCGACTACCTCCCGCACGCGCTGGTCACCGGCTTCGAGACCCGGGGCCCACGGGTCGCGGGGTTCGGCCGGGACCGGCGGCCGGACGCGGTGGCCGAGCTCGCCGCGGGCCCGCTGGTGGTGGAGCGGCCGGCCCTCGACTGGACGGTGAGTCCACAGCTCGAGGCCATGTACGAGAAACGCGCTCGGGAGGCGTTCACCCCCGTCGACGGAAGGCCCCTCGCCGTCTGGCGGCTCGCCGGCGTCATGGGCGACCAGGAACGTCTCTTCAAGTGGCGTGCGGGGGCCCCCGGCGGTGTCGGTGCCACGGACGCCCAGCTCTCGTGCCTTCGGCTGGCCTCGCAGGCGGGAGCGGCCTTGTTCCGCGTCGCGCTGGCCCAGCCGGGCTCCGAGGCCGAGGTGATCATCGACGGCCGCACGCTGCGCTACCCGGCCGAGCGGAAGGAGAAAGCCGGAGCCGGCAACTGGCAGAAGGCCACTGCCTTCGCCCTTGTCACCGGCGCACCGGAGGACCTTGCCCCCCTGGTCCTCACCGGCCCCGCCGCCGTCCGTCCGGACAGCGGCGCCTTCGCCGCGTATCGGGAGGCCCTCCACGCCTATCTGAAGGGCGCCGAGCCCGAAGCAGCCGCGCAGCGGGCCTTGGAGCAGGCCGAGCGAGCCAAGGACCGGGGCTTCGCCATGCCGCCGGCCGTGCTGCTGTCGCAGCTCGTGGAAGGCGACGAGGAGAGCTTCAACCTGGCCCTGGCCGACGCGCTCGAAGCCCACCGCGCCTACTACCAGGTCGCGGACCGCGCCGACGATCCGGACGCCTCCGTCAACCTCGATGCCCTTGCCCTGGCCTGCCACGCCCGCCGCCGCGGCTGGGACATCCGCGTCGAATCCGCCTACCTCCCGCAAGACCTCCTGCGGGCCGCTGAACCCTTCTAGTCGGCCGGCCGGCAAGGCCGGCCCGCGGTGGCGGCCCATGACGGCGGCCCATGACGGCGGCCCGCGGTGACGGCCCGTGGTGACGGTCGGCGGCACCCGCCAGCGACACCCTGCCACCCAAAAAGGCGAGGACGATTCAGGCCATTTGTTCACACCCCGCTCATAAGAGCGCACCGTGAACTTCGCACGCCATACGTACTCGCTTCGGAGGAAGCGCCCCGCCCCCGGCACGGCCACCATGCACACCGAGTCGCGGGAGGGGCCCGGTACACGTCGGCCTCGCACGGCGCCCGCCGCGTGCGTACCGGGCCCCTCCCCGCAGTCGGTGGCCGACTACTGGACGACCGTGATCCGGTCGGCCGCCGGCGGGGCGATCGGTGCGGTCGCCGACGAGTTGGCCGTCAGATACTGCTCCAGCGCCGTCAGGTCGTCCGCGCCGACGAGTTCGTTCGCGCCCTCGCCCAGCGTGGTGAAGCCGTCGCCGCCGCCCGCGAGGAAGCTGTTCGACGCGACGCGGTAGGTGGCCGCCGGGTCGACGGGCGCGCCGTTCAGGCGGATGGAGTCCGTGACGACGCGGTCCGCGCCCGTCTTCGTCAGGTCCAGGGTGTAGGTCAGGCCGGAGGAGACCTGGAGGATCTTCGGGGCCGCCTCGTTCGCGCCGCTGACCTGCTCCTTCAGCACCTGGATCAGCTGGGCGCCCGTGTAGTCCTTCAGATTCACCGTGTTGGCGAAGGGCTGGACCGTGAAGCCCTCGGCGTACGTGACGACGCCGTCGCCCTCGCTGCCCGTGGACGCGTACGTCAGCGGGGCGCGGATGCCGCCCGGGTTCATCAGGGCCAGGTCGGTCTCCGGGTCCTGGGTCCTGCCGTACGCGAGTTGCGCGTCGGCGATCAGGTCGCCGAGCGGGGACTCGGTGCCGGTCCGGTCGATGTCGCCGGAGATGTAGCCGACGGGGCGGTTGCCGATCGGGGCGGCGAGAGTGTTCCACCGGTCGATCAGCCGGGTCATGTCCGGTGCCTTCGGGACGTCCCGCGTCACCACGTGGTTCGCCGACTTCACGGCCGTACGGGCGATGTCGCCGGTACGGCGGTCGTACGTCAGCGTCGTGTCCGTGTAGAGGCGGCCGAAGGACGCGGCCGACGTGACCGTGCGGGGGTTGCCCGACGGGTCGGGGATCGTGCAGGCGTACGCCGCGTGGGTGTGCCCGGTGACCAGCGCGTCGACCTGGGGCGTGACGTTCTTGGCGATGTCGGCGATCGGGCCGGAGACGCCGTCACCGGCGCCCGGGGAGTCGCAGTCGTAGTTGTAGGAGGACGAGGCCGGGAAGCCGCCCTCGTGGACCAGGGCCACGATCGACTTCACGCCCTGGCGCTGGAGCACCTTGGCGTACTTGTCGATCGTCTCGACCTCGTCCTTGAAGGAGAGGCCCTTCACGCCCTCCGCCGAGACGATGTCCGGGGTGCCCTCCAGGGTCACGCCGATGAAACCGACCTTGACGCCCTTGTGCTTCCACACCCAGTACGGCTTCAGAATCGGTTTGCCGGACTCCTCGTCGAGGACGTTCGCCGCCAGGTACGGGAAGTCGGCGCCCTTGAACTCCTTGTCCGTGTAGCAGCCCTCGGTGGGGTGGCAGCCGCCGTTCTGGAGGCGGCCGAGCTCCGCCGCGCCCTCGTCGAACTCGTGGTTGCCGACGCTCGTCACGTCCAGGTCGAGCTTGTTCAGCGCCTCGATGGTCGGCTCGTCGTGGAAGAGGCCGGACAGGAGCGGGGACGCGCCGACCATGTCGCCGCCGGCGGCGGTGATGGAGTAGCGGTTGCCCTCGCGGGCCTCGCGGAGGTGAGTGGCGAGGTACTCGACGCCGCCCGCGTCGACCGTCTTCGTCGTACCGTCCGGCTGGATCTCGGTGACCCGGCCGGAGGAGCCGGTCGGCGGTTCCAGGTTGCCGTGCAGGTCGTTGAAGGACAGGAGCTGGACGTCCTGGTAGCGGCCGTGGCCGTGACCATGCCCGTGGCCGCCGTTGCCGCCATGGCCGCCGTGGCCCCGGTGGCTCTCGCCCGCGTTCGCCGACGCCGGCAGGGCCGCGGCGGCGAGCGCCCCGGCGGTGACGACCGTGGCGGCGACGGCGAGGAGCCGGTTCGTACGGCGTCTACGGCGCGGTTGGTGCGACTGTGCTGTGGCTGGCATGCGCCCCCCTGTGGGTGTGCGTGACGCGAGCCGCTGAGGAGACGGCCCGCCGGCGCAGCAGCCTAGAGTCAACGCGCGTAGCGCGACAGGGGGAACCGGGTTACATCCTGGTTTAACTTCCCCCTCCCGCACTGCCGCCGCTTTGCCGCACCCGCCCCTTAACCTCGTATGCATGACCAGCGACGACATCGTGCAGCCCGGCCACCCCCGCTCGATCGAGACCCTCGCCGAACTCACCCCGGAACAGAGCGACACCGTCCTCGCCCTGCTCACCGAGGCCGCCCGCAACGACGGGCAGCAGGCCGTGTCCGAGCAGGGACGGCTGCAACTGCGCGGCCCGGCGCGGGAGGGCGTCGCCCATCTGCTGCTCACCACCGACGGTGGCGAACTCGTCGGCTACGCCCAACTGGAGGGCACCGACCCGATCGAGCCCCCGGCAGCCGAGCTGGTCGTCCACCCCTCGCACCGGGGCCGGGGGCACGGGCGCGCCCTGGGTTCCGCGCTGCTCGCCGCCTCCGGCAAGCGGCTGCGGCTCTGGGCGCACGGCGGCCACTCCGCCGCCCGTCATCTCGCCCAGGTCCTCGGTCTGACCCTCTTCCGTGAACTGCGGCAGCTGCGTCGGCCGCTGGCCGACCTGGACCTGCCGGACCCGCGACTGCCCGAGGGCGTGACCGTCCGCACCTTCGTGCCGGGACGGGACGACGCGGCCTGGCTCGCGGTGAACGCCGCCGCCTTCGCCCACCACCCCGAGCAGGGCGCCCTCACCCAGCGGGACCTCGACGACCGGAAGGACGAGGCCTGGTTCGACCCGGCGGGGTTCTTCCTGGCCGAACGGGGCGGCGAGCTGATCGGCTTCCACTGGACCAAGGTGCACGCCGAGGAACGGCTCGGTGAGGTGTACGTCCTCGGCATTCGCCCCGACGCCCAGGGCGGCGGCCTGGGCAAGGCCCTGACCACCATCGGCCTGCGGCACCTGGCGGAGCGGGGGCTGCCCACGGCGATGCTGTACGTCGACGCCGACAACACGGCGGCGGTGTCCGTCTACGAGCGCCTGGGCTTCGTCACCCACGAGACGGACCTGATGTACCGCACGGAGACGTGAGGGCCCGCGCGTCGGGGCAGACGTGAGGGCCCCACACGTCAGACCGGTCCGTCGGCCTCGCACGTCAGACCGGCCCTCCGGCCCCACGCGTCAGACCGGTCCGCCGGCCCCACGCGTCCTCCGGCGTCCCACGGGCTCCGGTCCGCACAGCCCCACGCGTCAGACCGGTCCGTCGGCCTCGCACGTCAGACCGGCCCTCCGGCCCCGCACGTCAGGCCGGTCCGCCGGCCCCACGCGTCCTCCGGCGTCCCACGGGCTCCGGTCCGCACACCCCCCACACCACGGCCACCGCCCCCAGCAGCACCGCCCACCGGTCGTGTGCCGACGGCCACCGCGGATCGTCGGGCGGCACGAACAGCGCCCAGTCCTCCGGCGAGAGCAGGGGCGCGAGAACGGCCGTGAGCAGCAGCGCCGCCGCGATGAACGGCCCCGGACGCGCCTCGTCCGTCAGCCGTACCGCCGTCGCGGCACCGGCGAGGGCGAGCACGCCCAGCGCCGCCGCCTCCAGGGTGATGTCACCGGCCGGGGGACGGGACGCCGAGGGGGCGAGCAGCAGTACGGCCGTCCACCACAGCGCGGCGAGCGGTGCGACCAGGGCGACCCGCAGCGCCTGCCGCAGCGGGCGCCGGGCCGGGAGGGGAGCGGTGAGGTGCCGGGCCGGGTCGTCCAGCAGGAAGGCCAGGCCTAGCGCGCCGATCAGCGCGGTCCCCCGTAACAGGGTCAGTGTCTCCCAGGGGCTCGGCTCCCCGCCGACGACGACCGGTGTGGCCGCGAGCAGCAGCCCGGCGGTCCCGGCGGCGGCCAGCGCCCGCCACGGCAGCGTGCGCCAGACCGGGACGGCCAGGGCGAGCGTCAGTCCTCGCACGAGTCCGCCTTCTCCGGCCCGGCCACGCCCAGCAGTTCGGCGGCCCGCGCGGTCGTGACGTCCGGCGAGGTCAGCTCGGCCCAGTGCGCCTTCACCTGGTCCCCGACACCGGGACGCGGCTTCTCCAGCAGTCGCCGTACGACGTCCGTCTGCCCCTCCGTCATGGAGAGGGGGTCGGTGGGCGACAGGACGATGGCGGAGCCCTTCACGCTGTCGTCGAGACGGACCCGGCGCATGGCGTCCATCGGGTCGTCCTGCCAGCTCAGGGAGAGCCACATGAGGGTGACCATCCGCCCGTCGCAGATCTCGCTCCCCGCCTCCTCCGTCCCCGCGACCAGCACGGCGGCGACGGCACTGGAGAACTCGGGCACCCGGTTGCCGCCCCACGCGGTGCCCACCGTCACCTGATCGGCACCGGTCAGGCCGGGGATCGCGGCGTCGCCGTCCATCCCGTACCGGGCGTCGATCCGCTGTCGTACGACGAGCCGCCGCTCGTGCGCCGATCCGCCCGCCAGGGACTGGACCCGGTCCACGACCCCGGCCCAGGTTCCGGTGCGGGGCGTCCACTCGGGGAAGGCGCAGTACGTCGACCGGCCGTGCTCGACGCAGGTCTGCTCGGGGCGCACCGAGGCGCGCTCGCGGGCCGCGGTCAGTTCCGGTGACGGCGCCACGCCCCGGGCCTGCAGCACTCCGCCCGTCACCGCCAGCGCGAGGGTCAGGGCGACGCCCGCCCGGACGGCCAGGTTCCGCCCGCCGGCGAGGAGCACGGCGAGGAAGGCCGCGCACAGGGCCGCGCCCGCCAGGTACAGGGCGTGCCAGGCGGCGGGCCGTCCCAGCAGGTCGGAGGGCAGGGTGTTGGAGCTGTTCTCGGCGACGACGGGTGCCAGCCACGACAGGCCGCCCGCACCGCCCGGCGCCGTGCCGAGGACGAGCGTGAACAGCAGCAGGACGACCACCAGCGGCGCGGCGAGCGCCGAACGCGCCACCCGGGCCAGCAGTACTCCGACGGCCCCGGCCAGCAGCACCGTCAGCGGTCCGACGAGGAGTTCGGCCGGCGAGCCGTGGCCGATGGCGCCCGGCTTGAAGGCCTCCCAGGCGAACTGGCCGGTCACACACACCGCGACGAGCGCAGCGGCCGGTACGACGGACAGCGCGTGGGCGACCGTACGGCGCCAGGGCGGCAGCACCAGCACCGCGAAGTGGGGCTCGGTGCCGTGCCGCTCGGAGCGCAGGACCGCGTAGTTGGCGCACAGCAGGACGGCGAGGCCGACGAGCATCGGCATGCTCTGGGTGGCGCGGTCGACGTCCTGCAACGCCGGGTAACCGTCCCACGAGCTCCGTGTGCGCCAGACGATCCACGCGACGTACGCCGCGAAGGCGATGACGACGGGGACCCGCAGCAGCAGGCGGCGCGCCTCGAAACGTGCCAGGGCGAGCACGGCCCGCGCACTGCCGCGCGGTTCGGTCTCCATGGCGGCGGGCGGGGTCGCCGTCAGTACGGTGCCGGCGCTCATGCGGCCACCTCCGCGTCGGCGCCGTCGAGGGCGAGCAGGTAGCCGTCTTCGAGGGCGGGGGCGACCAGCTCCGCTCCGGCGGGCGGGTCGCCCACGTTCCGGAAGGCTCCGGTCCCGGTGCGCCACCCGGCCTTCGCGCCCGGGTCCTTCTCCGTGCTGCTCCACACGCGCCCGGCGGCCCGCGCGGTCAGCTCGGCCGGGGTGCCGTCGAACCGCACGGCCCCGGCGGCCATGACGACGACCCGGTGGCAGAGCATCGCGACGTCCTCGGTCTGATGGGTGGACAGCAGGACGGTCCGCCCTTCCCCCGCCCCGGCGATCAGCTCCCGGAACCGCATCCGCTGCTCCGGGTCCAGCCCGACGGTCGGTTCGTCGAGGACCAGGAACCCGGGGTCACCGACCAACGCGGCCGCGAGCGCGACCCGCTGCCGCATGCCCCCGGACAGCTTCTTGATCCTGCGCCCGCGTACGTCCCGCAGGTCGACCTCGTCCAGTACCCGCCGCACCTCGCGGTGGCGGGCGGCACGGTCCGTCAGCTCCTTCAGGATCGCGACGTAGTCGACGAACTCGAAGGCGGTGAAGTCCGGATGGAAACCGGGCGTCTGCGGCAGGTAACCGAGCCGCCGCCGCACCTCCTGCCGCCCCCGCGCGGTCGCCGGGTCGTGCCCGAGCACGGTGAAGGCCCCCCGGTCGGCGGGCACGGCGGTGGCGAGCACCCGCAGCAGCGTGGTCTTCCCGGCCCCGTTGGGTCCGAGCAGCCCGGTGACGCCCGGGGTCAGCCGCAGTGACACGTCGTCGAGGGCGCGGGTACGGCCGTAGTGAAGGCCGAGCCCGGAGGCGGAAACGGTGGGGGGGTTCATACGGCGGTACTCCCGTGCAGGAAGGGGACGACGAGCAAGAAGGAGACGAGCAAGAAGGAGACGAGCGGGACGAAGACGAGCGGGCAGGAGGCGTGCGGGCAGGAGGCGTGCGGGCAGGAGGCGTGCGAGAAGCCGGGGCTCACGCGGCGCCCCGCGGACGGACGGAGCCGTCGAACCGGTCACGGAACAGAAAGAGCAGCCCGGCACCCAGTACGGCCACCACCCCGGACACGCCCTGCCCGGCCGCGGTGAACGGCGCCAGCGGACCGTCCTCGGCCGCGCGCGCCGCGTCCGCGGCCAGCAGCACGGCCACCCACGCCCCCGCGACGGCCAACGGCGCGCCCACCGGACCCAGCCGGGGCGTCAGCGCGAGCCCGGTCGCGGTGAGGGCTAGCCCGGGCAGCAGCCAGGCCAGGGCGCGCAGCCCGTATCCCGGCAGGGCGAGGGTCGCCAGCCCGTTCACCCCGAGCGCGACGGCCAAAACGGCGACCGTCCGGATCATCAGCAGCCGGAAGCCGTGCATCGGCGAGACGACCGCCATCTCGTACGTCGGGTCCAGCGCGGGCCCGTAGGCGAGCGCCACCCCGGCCAGCGGCAGCAGCGGCGCGAAGGCGAGGAACAGGGTGGGCGTGCGGACGGCGCCCGCCGTGAAGGCGACGACGAAGGTCGTCAGCAGCACGGCGACGACCGCGCCGAGCCAGGACCGGCGCAGTACGGGGGTGGCCGCGAGCAGCCGCGCGGTCGCGTCACCGACGCCGCACCGCACCAGCAGACCCTCGAACCGGCCCGGCCGGGGGGCGTCCAGTTCGGCGTCGAGCCGTTCCCAGCCGATGTCCAGAGCCGCTCGGTCACTCACCTCGGCGAGGACGCCGCGGCAGTGCGCGCAGGCGGTCAGGTGGGCGTCGGCGGACCACAGTACGGGCGCCGCCAGCTCGCCCCGGGCGTAGGCCCGCAGGTCGTCCTCGTCCACGTGCCAGGTGTTCCGGCGACGGCTGTCCTCGATACTCATGCCAGCGCCTCCCGCAGCTGTCGGCGGGCGCGCATCGCCCGCGTCTTGACCGTGCCCGGCGGAATGCCGAGCAGGACGGCCGCCTCACGGGTGGTCAGCCCGTCGACGACGGTGGCCTGGAGCACCGCGCGCAGCTCCGGGGAGAGCCGGACGAGCGCGCCGGCGAGGTCGCCGTGCTCGACGCCGGCGAGGACGCGCTCCTCGGCGGAGGCCTCGTCCCGGTGCCGCAACCGTGCCAGTGCCTGCCGCAGCCGCCCCCGTGCCCCGTCGCCGCGCAGCACGTCGACCAGCCGCCGGGACCCGATCCGCCACAGCCATCCGGCCACGTCGCCTTCCTCGCGGTAACGCGCGCTGCCGCGCCACACCGCGAGAAAGGTCTCCTGTACGACGTCGTCGACGACACCGGCGTCGGCGCAACGGCCGCGCATGCGTGCGGTCAGCCAGGGGGCGTACCGGCGGTACAGCTCCTCGAAGGCGCGCCGGTCGGCATCCGCCGCGACGGCCCGCAGCAGCTCCCCGTCGCTTCTCGTTTCGCTCACGTCTCCTCATCGGACGAGCCCGGCCAACCGGTTCACACGATCCCAAGCGGAAATCCCGGGCGGGGAACGCGGGCACGTCGCCCTGTTGCCCGGCGCGGACACGGACGCGGACGCGGACCCGCACAGGCCGCCGCAGGCACCCGCAGGCACCCGCAGGCACCCGCGGACACCACCGCCGGAGGCCCGCCGCTATCCCACACGTCATGTCCCCGTAACCATCGATTCAGACAGCCTTGCGACGCTCACCGAATGAAACCGACCGTGCCACCCGGAGCAGAGCATTCCGCGCCTTCCGACGCGCCTGTCCTGCGCGTGGCGCGGAAGAATGGGTTCATGAGGCAGCCGAACACCCAGGCAGAGGTCCAGCACACGCAGCCCTCCGTGGGCTCCATCGCCGCGCACCGCCCGCACACGGTGGCCGCCACGGTCTCCGACCTGGAACCCGACATCGACGCCGACCTCGACGGGTACGAGGAGTCGGAGGAGTCCCAGGCCGGCGGCGCCCAGCTCCCGCAGGGCCGCTTCCTGGACCGCGAACGCAGCTGGCTCGCCTTCAACGAGCGCGTGCTCGAACTCGCCGAGGACCCGAACACGCCCCTCCTCGAGCGGGCCAACTTCCTCGCGATCTTCGCCAGCAACCTGGACGAGTTCTTCATGGTCCGCGTCGCCGGCCTCAAGCGCCGTATCGCGACCGGCGTCGCCACCCGCTCCGCCTCCGGCCTCCAGCCCCGAGAGGTCCTGGAGATGATCTGGGCCCGCTCCCGCGAGCTGATGGCCCGGCACGCCGCCTGCTTCCACGAGGACGTCCTCCCGGCCCTCGCCGAGGAGGGCGTCCACCTGGTCCGCTGGAGCGAACTGGCGGAGAAGGAGCAGGCCCGCCTCTTCACCCTCTTCCGGCACCAGATCTTCCCGGTTCTCACCCCCCTCGCGGTCGACCCGGCGCACCCCTTCCCGTACATCTCGGGCCTCTCCCTCAACCTCGCGGTCGTCGTCCGCAACCCGGTGACCGGCCACCGGCACTTCGCACGCGTCAAGGTCCCCCCGCTGCTCTCCCGGTTCCTGGAAGCTGCCCCGGGCCGTTACGTCCCCATCGAGGACGTCATCGCCGCCCACCTCGAGGAGCTCTTCCCCGGTATGGAGGTCCTGGAGCACCACGCCTTCCGCCTCACCCGCAACGAGGACCTGGAGGTGGAGGAGGACGACGCCGAGAACCTCCTCCAGGCACTCGAGAAGGAGCTCATGCGGCGCCGCTTCGGCCCGCCCGTACGCCTGGAGGTCGAGGAGTCCGTCGACCGCGAGGTCCTGGACCTCCTCGTGCGCGAGCTGAAGATCGGCGAGGCCGAGGTCTACCCGCTCCCCGGCCCCCTCGACCTCACCGGCCTCTTCCGCATCGCCGGCCTCGACCGGCCCGAGCTGAAGTACCCGAAGTTCGTCGCCGGCACCCACCGTGACCTGGCCGAGGTCGAGTCCGCGTCCGCGCCGGACATCTTCGCGGCCCTCCGCAGCCGCGACGTACTCCTCCACCACCCGTACGACTCCTTCTCGACCTCCGTCCAGGCCTTCCTGGAGCAGGCCGCCGCCGACCCCGACGTCCTCGCGATCAAGCAGACGCTGTACCGGACGTCCGGCGACTCCCCGATAGTCGACGCGCTCATCGACGCGGCCGAGTCCGGCAAGCAGGTCCTCGTACTGGTCGAGATCAAGGCCCGCTTCGACGAGCACGCGAACATCAAGTGGGCCCGCAAGCTGGAGGAGTCCGGCTGCCACGTCGTCTACGGGCTGGTCGGCCTGAAGACCCACTGCAAGCTGTCGCTCGTCGTCCGCCAGGAGGGCGAGACGCTGCGCCGCTACAGCCACGTCGGCACGGGCAACTACCACCCGAAGACGGCCCGCCTCTACGAGGACCTGGGCCTGCTCACCGCGGACCCGCAGGTCGGCGCGGACCTCTCCGACCTGTTCAACCGCCTCTCCGGCTACTCCCGCCGCGAGACCTACCGCCGCCTCCTCGTCGCCCCCAAGTCCCTGCGCGACGGCCTGGTGTCGCGGATCCACAAGGAGATCCAGCACCACCGCGCCGGCCGCCCCGCCTACGTCCGCATCAAGGTCAACTCGATGGTCGACGAGGCCGTGATCGACGCGTGCTACCGCGCGTCCCAGGCCGGTGTCCCGGTCGACGTGTGGGTACGCGGCATCTGCGCGCTGCGCCCGGGGGTGACGGGGCTGTCGGAGAACATCCGGGTCCGTTCGGTCCTCGGCCGCTTCCTCGAACACTCGCGTGTCTTCGCCTACGGCAACGGCGGCGAGGCGGAGGTCTGGTTCGGCAGCGCCGACATGATGCACCGCAACCTCGACCGCCGGATAGAGGCCCTGGTCCGGGTCACCGACCCGGCCCACCGGGCAGCCCTCAGCCGGATGCTGGAGACCGGTATGTCCGACAGCACCGCTTCCTGGCACCTCGGCCCGGACGGCGAGTGGACCCGGCACGCGACGGACGCGGACGGCCAGCCCCTGCGCAACGTCCAGGAGATGCTCATAGACGCCCGGAGGCGCCGGCGTGGCACAGCGACACCTTGAACCGACGGACCACCCCACGGCGGGCGCCCGGCCGCCGGCACCCCCGGACGGGGACGCCCTGGCGAGCTATCTGCGAGCCCAGGCCACGGAGTTCCTCCGCGCCCTGCGCCTGCACCGGGAGTCGGGAGCGGGGGCAGGCGCGGGAGCGGGCGCCGGCGGGAACGGCGCGCACGGCCCGGACCGGGCCGCCCCGCCCGTCGGCCACGTCGACGCGGCCCGTGCCCTGCGCCGGGCGGCCCGCCGCCTCAGCGCCACCCTGCACACCTTCCAGCCGCTGCTGGACCCCGACTGGGCGGAGGGCCTGCGCCCCGAGCTGGCCTGGCTGTCCGGCACGCTGGCGCTGGAGCACGCGTACACGTCCCGCCTGGAACGTCTGCTCCAGGCACTGCACCGGCTGTCGGGCTCGTCGGCGTTCCCGGCCCGGCAGTCGGCGGGCCGCACCGCCGCCGTGTCCGTCACCGTGCCCGCCACCCGCCCGGCGCCCCCGGACCGCGGCAACCTCACCGTGGGCGCGGCCAAGGCGGGCGCCCTGCTCGACCGTCAGTTGACCCTGGCCCGCACCCGGGCGCACTCCACCGCCCTCCAGGCGCTGGGCAGCAGCCGCTTCCACGCGGTCGCCGACAAGGTCGCCTTACTGGCCAGCGAGGTGCCGCTGAGGACCTCCGGCCCCGCCACCGCCTCGCCCCCCGGCCTCCGCCTCCTGGCAGCCGCCGCGGAGGACCGCCTCACCGACGCCGTGGCCGCGCTCCCCCTGGTCACCGCGGGGAACCCGTACAACGCGGAGGCGCTGATCCACGGCCTCTCCCCGGACCCGGTCCCGCATCCCCAGGACGCCCCGTGGCACCAGGTCCGCCTGCTGCTGCGCCTGCACCGGTACGCGCTCGAAGTACTGACCGCCGAGCACGCGGAAACCACGCAAGACACGCCTGCCGCGCCAGGCACGGCAGGCACGGCAGGCACGGCAGACGCCCATCAGGCCGATGACCTCGATGACCTCGATGGCCGCGATGACCCCGATGCACCCGATGCCGCCCTGGGCTCCGTGGACGTGCGCCTCCTGGCCGCCGACGAGGCCCTGAACCGTCACCGCGACGCCTCGGAGGCCGCCGCGGCCGCGGCCCAGGCCGCCCGTACGCCGCGCATCGCCCCGGCGACGGCGTACGCGCTCGGCGTGCTCCACGCCGACCAGCGGCATGAGGTGGAGGCGGCGAGGTACGCGTTCCAGCACAGCTGGCGCAAGGAACCCATCAGGCTGCCGTAGGAGTCGCCGTAGTTCCGCCGCGTGCCCGCCACAGGACAGGAGGCGCAAGCACACCGTGAGCCCCGCCGAGGACGCCACCGCCTCCACCTCCCCCACGGTCCACGCGGCGGGCTGCGTCCTGTGGCGCCGCGCCCCCCGCTCCGCCGGCCTGGAACTCTGCCTCGTCCACCGCCCGAAGTACGACGACTGGTCGCACCCGAAGGGCAAGCTGCGGCCCGGTGAGGACCCGCTCGCGGGCGCCCTGCGCGAGGTCGCGGAGGAGACGGGGTACGCCGCCGCGCCGGGCGCCGAGCTGCCCACCGTGCGCTACGTCGCGCACGGCCGCCCCAAGGAGGTCCGGTACTGGGCGGCGGCGGCCACCACCGGCGCTTTCACGCCGTCCGACGAGGTGGACCGCATCCTGTGGCTGGAGCCGGCGGCGGCCCGCGCCCGCCTCACCCGGCCCCTGGACCGGCCCCTCGTCGACGCCCTGCTCGCGGCGCACCCGCCCGGAACCACTCCGTGTCCTTGACGTAAGCGTTCCGTGACCTCACCGCACCGTCCACAGGGGTTCACCCCGCGTTCATTTACGCCCATCGGCGCCTTCACCTGTTCTGCCTACTTTCGGCCTTACGCGATACGAGTCGCACCTCGAAAAGGCGTCCGTATCACCCAGTCTTGATCAATCGCACTCATCGTCTTCATCGCCACTCCTCGCACGCCGCCGGATTCAGGACGGCGGCTCCTGGAAGGAACTCCCTCAGTGAAGCTTCAGCGCATGAACCGGCGGGCCCTCGCTCTCGGTGCTCTCGCCGTCTCCGGCGCCCTGGCCCTCACGGCGTGCGGCTCGGACGACACCGGCGGCAAGAGCAACGGCGGTGACGCCAGCGCCGCCGCCAACAGCAACATCAAGTGCGACGACGCCAAGGGCCAGATCCAGGCCTCCGGCTCCTCCGCCCAGAAGAACGCGATCGACGCCTGGGTGGCGCAGTACGCCGCGGCCTGCAAGGACGTACAGCTCAACTACAACCCGACCGGTTCCGGCGCGGGCATCACCGCGTTCCTCCAGGGCCAGACCGCCTTCGCCGGCTCGGACTCGGCGCTGAAGCCCGACGAGATCGCGAAGTCCAAGGAAGTCTGCAAGGACGGCCAGGCCATCGACCTGCCGATGGTCGGCGGCCCGATCGCCGTGGGCTTCAACGTCCCCGGCGTCGACACGCTGGTCCTGGACGCCCCGACGCTCGCCCAGATCTTCGACAGCAAGATCACCAACTGGAACGACGAGGCGATCGCCAAGCTCAACCCCGAGGCGAAGCTGCCCGACCTCAAGATCCAGGCCTTCCACCGCTCGGACGAGTCCGGCACCACGGACAACTTCACCAAGTACCTGAAGGCCGCCGCGCCGCAGGACTGGAAGTACGAGGGCGGCAAGTCCTGGGAGGCCAAGGGCGGCCAGTCCGCGCAGGGCTCCTCCGGCCTCGCCCAGCAGGTGAAGCAGACCTCGGGCGCCATCTCGTACTTCGAGCTGTCGTACGCCAAGGACGGCGTGAAGACCGTCGACATCAAGACCGAGGCGGCCGAGCCCGTCAAGGCCACCGTCGACAACGCCACCGCCGCCATCGGCGCGGCCAAGGTCGTCGGCACCGGCAAGGACCTCGCGCTGGAGCTGGACTACACGCCGGCGGCCGACGGTGCCTACCCGCTCGTCCTCGTGACGTACGAGATCGTCTGCGACAAGGGCAACAAGGCGGAGAGCCTGCCCGCCGCCAAGTCCTTCCTGAACTACATCGCCTCGGAGGACGGCCAGGGCCTGCTGAAGGACGCCGGCTACGCCCCGATGCCCACCGAGATCATCACCAAGGTCCGCGAGACCATCTCGGGCCTGAGCTGACCCGAGTGCGGTCCGGCCTCCGCACGGGGGCCGGACCGCACCGTCCGGTGCACCGCCGCCAGGAGCCCCCGAGACGGACGGCTCCGCCCGAGCCGCCGCGTACGACGGCTCCGCAGACCGGAGAAACCCGATGGACATAACCACTGATCCCCAGAAGCCAGCACCAGCCCCCGTACCGCATCAGCCCCCGGGGGGCGGGACCAGCCGCGCCGCACGCGGCGCCACCCGCCCCGGCGACCGGATCTTCCTCGCGCTCTCCCGCGGGTCCGGCGTCCTCGTGCTGGTCATCATGGCCGCCATCGCGGCCTTCCTCACCTACCGCGCCTCGATCGCCATCAGCAAGAACGAGGCCAACTTCTTCACGTACCTCGAGTGGAACCCGACCGGCATGCCGCCGGAGTTCGGCATCGCGGTCCTGGCCTTCGGCACCATCGTGTCGTCGGTCATCGCGATGGCCGTCGCGGTCCCGATCGCGGTCGGTATCGCCCTGTTCATCACGCACTACGCGCCGCGCAGGCTGGGCGGCCTGATCGGGTACGTGATCGACCTGCTCGCCGCCGTGCCCTCGATCGTCTACGGCCTGTGGGGCGCGCTCGTCCTCGTGCCGCACATGGAGGGGCTCTTCGGCTGGCTGGACGACTACCTCGGCTGGACCGGCATCTTCGAGTGGAACGACGGCGCCCCGCGCTCGCTGTTCACCGTGGGCATCCTGCTCGCGATCATGATCCTGCCGATCATCACCAACGTCAGCCGTGAGGTCTTCCGGCAGGTCCCGCGCATGCACGAGGAGGCCGCACTGGCCCTCGGCGCCACGCGCTGGGAGGTCATCCGCATGTCGGTGCTGCCCTTCGGCCGCTCCGGCGTCATCTCCGCCTCGATGCTCGGCCTCGGCCGCGCGCTCGGCGAGACGATGGCCGTGGCGATGGTGCTCTCCTCCAGCTTCGAGATCAACCTCAGCCTGCTCGACACGGGCGGCGGCACCTTCGCCCAGAACATCGCCAGCAAGTTCAACGAGGCGAGCGAGATGGGCCGTGACGCGCTGATCGCCTCCGGTCTCGTCCTCTTCGTCATCACCCTGCTGGTCAACGGCGCGGCCCGGATGATCATCGCCCGCCGCAAGGAGTACTCGGGGGCCAACGCATGAGCAACGCAACCCTTACCCCCGAGCGCCGCAGCTCGCTGCGCGGCGCCACGCTGCCCAAGTGGTTCCTCTGGGCGGTCGCCGCCGGCTCGATCTTGGCCGGCCTGGGCATCAGCGCCGCGGCCGGGCTGAACAGCAGCATCCAGTGGGCCCTGATCGCGGCGGTCCTCTTCGTCCTGGGCACGTACGTCATCTCGGCGCGCGTCGAGGGCGGGCGGCAGGCCAAGGACCGGGTGGCGACCAGCATGGTCTGGGTCGCGTTCATCGTGGCCGTGGTCCCGCTGGCCTCCCTGGTCTGGGCGACCGTCAAGCGCGGCGTGAAGGTCCTCGACGGCTACTTCCTCACCCACTCGATGGGCGTGGTCCGGGACTCCGAGCCCGGCGGCGGTATCTACCACGCCATCCTCGGCACCCTGGAGCAGGTCGGCATCGCCGCGGTGATCTCCGTGCCCGTCGGTGTGCTGACCGCGATCTACCTGGTCGAGTACGGGCGCGGCAAGCTCGCCAAGGCCGTCACCTTCTTCGTCGACGTCATGACGGGCATCCCGTCGATCGTCGCCGGTCTGTTCATCCTCAGCACCTGGATCCTGATGCTGGACATGGGCCCGTCCGGCTTCGCCGGTTCGCTGGCCCTGGCGATCCTGATGATCCCGGTGGTCGTCCGCTCCACCGAGGAGATGCTCAAGCTCGTCCCGAACGAGCTGCGCGAGGCGTCCCTGGCGCTCGGTGTGCCGAAGTGGCGCACGATCCTGAAGGTGGTCCTGCCGACGTCGATCGGCGGCATCACCACCGGCGTCATGCTGGCCGTCGCCCGCATCACCGGCGAGACGGCCCCCGTGCTGCTGCTGGTCTGGGGCACGGACTTCATCAACGCGAACCCGTTCCAGGACGCGCAGGAATCGCTGCCGATGTACATCTATCTGCAGTACTCCAACAGTGGCGGCTCCGGCGCGGCGTACGACCGCGCGTGGGCGGCGGCTCTGACGCTCATCGCGTTCATCATGGTCCTCAACCTTCTGGCCCGCGGTATCGCCCGCTGGAAGGCCCCGAAGTGACATCTATGCGGCACAGCCGCGCGGCCGGCCGCTGACGCGGCCAAGGCGAAGACAGTCAGCGACCCGAAAGAAGCAGTGATTTCCATGGCCAAGCGCATAGATGTCAGCGGCCTCAACGCCTACTACAGCTCCTTCCTGGCCATCGAGGACATCTCGATGACCGTCGAACCCCGCTCGGTGACGGCCTTCATCGGCCCCTCCGGCTGCGGCAAGTCCACGTTCCTGCGCACGCTCAACCGCATGCACGAGGTCACGCCGGGCGGCCGGGTCGAGGGCAAGGTCATGCTCGACGACGAGAACCTGTACGGCACGGGCATCGACCCGGTGGCCGTGCGGCGCGAGGTCGGCATGGTCTTCCAGCGGCCGAACCCGTTCCCGACCATGTCGGTGTACGACAACGTCGCCGCCGGCCTGAAGCTCAACGGCAAGTTCAAGAAGTCCGAACTGGACGACGTCGTCGAGAAGTCCCTGCGCGGCGCCAACCTCTGGAACGAGGTGAAGGACCGCCTGAACAAGCCGGGCTCCGGCCTCTCCGGCGGTCAGCAGCAGCGCCTGTGCATCGCCCGCGCGATCGCGGTCGAGCCGAACGTGCTGCTCATGGACGAGCCCTGCTCCGCCCTGGACCCGATCTCGACCCTCGCCATCGAGGACCTGATCGGCGAGCTGAAGGAGCGCTTCACGATCGTCATCGTGACGCACAACATGCAGCAGGCGGCGCGTGTCTCGGACCGTACGGCGTTCTTCAACCTGGCGGCGGTCGGCCAGCCCGGCAAGCTGATCGAGATCGACGAGACGGAGCGCATCTTCTCCAACCCGTCGGTCCAGGCCACGGAGGACTACATCTCGGGCCGCTTCGGCTAGGCCCGAACCCAGTCCCCTCGCGGTGCTGCATGGCGGTGCCACCGCGAGGAGCACAAGGGCCCGCCCCCGAACCGGGGGCGGGCCCTCTTAGCTACGCAGCTGCGGGCAGTCGTGCCTCCCCCAGTGCCTGAACGGCCTGGGAGGTACCCACAGGGCGGCACGGGTGGGCGGTGGGGGCACCTCCCGCTCGAGCGAAGCCGAGAGTGGGGAAGGCACCCCGCCACGCCGGGCAGCGCACCCACCCCCGGCCCGCCCCCACGCCGGACAACCGCTACAGAAACGCCAGATTCACGACCCAGAACGACACCGCGGCCACCACCGCGGCCGCCGGCATCGTAATGAACCACCCCATGATGATGTTCCGCGCGACCCCCCACCGCACGGCATTCACCCGCTTCGTCGCCCCCACACCCATGATCGACGAGGTGATGACATGCGTCGTCGAGATCGGCGCGTGGAACAGGAACGCCGACCCGAACATGATCGACGCGCCCGTGGTCTCCGCGGCGAACCCCTGCGGCGGATCCAGCTCGATGATCTTCCGCCCGAGCGTCCGCATGATGCGCCAGCCACCCGCGTACGTCCCCGCGGACAGCATCAGCGCACAGGCGATCTTCACCCACACCGGAATGGGATCGCCGTAGTCCTCGACGTCGGCGATGACCAGCGCCATCACCACGATGCCCATCGTCTTCTGCGCGTCCTGGAGGCCGTGCCCCAGCGCCATGCCCGCCGCCGACACCGTCTGCGCGATGCGGAAGCCCCGCTTGGCCTTGTGCGGATTGGCCCGCCGGAAGATCCACATGATCGCGGTCATCACCAGATACCCGGCGAGCAGACCGATCACCGGCGACAGGAACATGGGGATGACGATCTTGTCGACGACCCCCTGCCAGTACACGGTCGTACTCCCGGCCAGCGCCGCCCCGACCATGCCGCCGAACAGCGCGTGCGAGGACGAGGAGGGCAGGCCGAAGTACCAGGTGATGAGGTTCCAGACGATCGCGCCCACGAGCGCCGCGAAGAGGATGCCCATCCCCTTCGAGCCCTCGGGGGTCTCGATCACCCCCTCGCTGACGGTCTTGGCGACCCCGGATCCCATGAACGCGCCGGCGAGGTTCATGACGGCGGCCATCGCGAGCGCCGCACGGGGCGTCAGCGCACGCGTCGACACGGACGTCGCGATCGCGTTCGCCGAGTCGTGGAAACCGTTGGTGTACGTGAAGAAGAGCGCGACCCCGATGGTCACGACCAGTGCGAAGGTGTCCATGAAGGGGTCAGGACTCCTTGACCGCGATGGTCTCCACCGTGTTCGCCACGTGCTCGAAGGCGTCGGCCGCCTCTTCCAGAACGTCCACGATCTGCTTCAGCTTCAGCACCTCGATGGCCTCGTACGAGCCGTTGAAGAGGTGGGCGAGCAGCTTGCGGTGGACCTGGTCGGCCTGGTTCTCCAGCCGGTTGACCTCGATCCAGTACTCGGTGAGGTTGTCCATGGTCCGCAGGTTCGGCATGGCCTCGGCGGTCAGCTCGGCGGCCCGCGCCAGTACCTCGATCTGCTGGTCGACGCCCTTGGGCAGCTCCTCGATGTTGTAGAGGACGACCAGGTCGACGGCCTCCTCCATGAAGTCCATGATGTCGTCGAGGGACGACGCGAGGTTGTAGATGTCCTCGCGGTCGAACGGCGTGATGAACGAGGAGTTCAGCTGGTGGAAGATCGCGTGCGTGGCGTCGTCACCCGCGTGTTCGGCGGCCCGCATACGCTCTGCGATCTCGGCCCGGGCGGATGCGTCCGCCCCGAGCAGTTCCATCAGGAGCTTGGAGCCCGTGACGATGTTGTCCGCTGAGGCGGCGAACATGTCGTAGAAGCTCGTCTCCCTGGGGGTTAGACGAAAGCGCACGTGGGGTCCTCGGGGTGCATCGGTTTCGGTCAGGCTGATGCTAGGCGCATCATCCGGCCACTGCTAACGGGCCGTCCCCCAGTGTCGCCCATCAGGCACAGTGATGAGCAGGGGGGCGACGACGGGACACTGTCAAGGCCCCTCTACCCCGCAAAGTTCGTTACCATATACCCGCCAGGGGTATATGTCCGCTATCTACCCCAAACCGTTGCCCACTCTGCTCACGATGCCCGCAATGCCCGAATACCCCCGAACCCCCGCTCTGCCCCACAACAGGAGGACGCGATGACGACCACTGAGGCCGGCGCAGGTGCGCCCTCCGCCGCCCCCACCGCGGACGCGGTGGAGACGAACGAGGTCGTGACCGACCACGACCGCGGCATCCACGGGTACCACAAGCAGAAGGACGAGCACCTCAAGCGCCTGCGCCGCATCGAGGGCCAGGTCCGCGGCCTGCAGCGGATGGTCGACGAGGACGTCTACTGCATCGACATACTCACGCAGGTGTCGGCCTCCACCAAGGCCCTGCAGTCCTTCGCCCTGCAACTCCTGGAGGAGCACCTGCGCCACTGCGTCGCCGACGCGGCCGTCAAGGGCGGCGCCGAGATCGACGCGAAGGTGGAGGAGGCGACGAAGGCGATCGCCCGCCTGCTGCGCACCTGACCCGGAACCGACGGGCCGTAGACCGTCGACCGGTGACCACCGACGGCCGATCGGTAACCGGTAACCGGCAAGCGGTGACCCGTAGCCCGTGACCGGTCACCTGCCGTCTCCTACTGCTCGGCCCCGGCCCGCCGCTCCTCGGTCACCCGCAGCACTTCGTCGATGCTCTCCAGGCTGAGCCGCTCCCGGGCGGCCGACGCCGCGATGATCAGCTCGCCGCACAGCTCGATCTCGGCGAGGGCCACGTGGTCCTGAACCGTCGTACCGCCGACCGGAGCCACGCGCGTCACCTCGTCTCTGCCGACACCGGCTTCCTAGAGTAGGGAGCGGCCTACACACCGCGCATGGCACGGAAGGGCTAGTCCTTGCCGCCCGCCCCCGCGCCCGAGCCGCCTCCGCCCGGCTCCCCGGGCTCCCCGGGCTCCCCCGGCTCCGCGGCGATCTTGCCGGCGTAGATGTCCTGGTCCTCCGGCAGCCGTACGCGGACGGCGGCGCCGAAATCGTAGAGCAGCGTCGTCGAGGTGACGGCGACGGTGCCCTCGTCCCGTCCGTTGGCGAAGCTGAAGCGGTGCCGGATCTTGCGGATACGGCCCTCGTCGTCGAGGTAGGCGTCGAACGGCACCTCGGCGGTGGCGAACCCCTCGGCCGCCGCTGCCAGCGCCTTCCTGTTGCCGTCCGAGGCGTCCCGCGCCGCCCGGGCGAGATCGGCGGTCCCCCGGTAGTGCCGTACCGGAGTCCCCGCGAGTTCCGTACGCCCCACGTACGTCGCCGTCCGCGTCCCCAGCAGCACCTCGGCGGCGGCGAACGGGTCCGTCGCCCCGCCGGTCACCAAGTTCCCGTCGGACAGTGAAGCGGTCTCCACCCGCACCCACTTGTCGTCGGGCACACCGGCTCCCCGGTTCTTCATGAACAGGGCGCCAGGTGCGAGCAGCTCGGTGATCGGCCGGTGCTCACTCGACCCCGCCGGGTCCTGGGGCAGCCGTACCTTCAGCCGCCCGAGCCGCCCCTCGAAGTCGTAGACACCCTCGCCCCGGATGGTCACCCGCGTCCCGCCGCTGGCCATCTCCATCGCGGTACGCGCCTTGGCACTCCCGGCGGCCACCAGCCGGTCGGCGGCCCGGTGCAGCACGGCGACCGGATCGCCGCCGGCGCCTCCCGCCCCCTGGACGGCGGCCCCCTGCCAGGTGCAGCCGCTCCCGGCCAGACACACACAGACCACACTGCCGGCGAGGACGACGCCACCGCCCACCGTCTTCCGCCGCCGCCGCTCCCTCTCCCATCGGATCATCGCCACCTACTCCAGCCGTCACGCCCGTTCCGGACCCCCTGCCGTACCGGTTAACGAGGGGCGGGCGACCCCGGTAACGTTGTGGGCGTGGCGCAGCAGGAAGGTCTCGAGGCCCCCCAGGACATCCCGGAACACCTCACGACGACGGTCGAACAAGGCCCCTTCTGCCTGGCCCGCTGCACCTGCGGCTGGCGAGGACCGGCCCGCAGGGCCAGAAGCCTGGCCCGTACGGACGCGGAGTCCCACGCGCCCACCTGACCTCGGGCACGCGCCGTCGGCACCCCGCGAAACGACGAAGACGCGGCCCGGCGTCCGGCGTGTCTCCCACGCCGGTACGACCGAAACCGCGTCTTCACGGGCTGCCCGAAGCCGCCGCACGCAGCGCCGGCGGGGCCGGACCCCTCAGCAACAGACAGTCATCCAGCCAGCCGGCCGGAGCTCAGGCGGCGAGATCCCGCTCGCCCGCCCCGGCACTCTCCTTGCGCGCCCCCGGAATCACGGCATCCCGCCCGGCGGCGTCGTCTCGCCCCCGCGCGCTGACCAGCCATCCCACCCGGGGCGACCGCTCGATCGCCCGGGTCAGCGGCGTCAGCAGGGCCATGGCGACCGGCGACAGCAGCAGCGCGACGGCCGTACCGAGGGCGAAACCGCCGATGACGTCCGTCGGGTAGTGCACGCCCATGTAGACGCGGATGAAGCCGCCGAACACGGCCAGCACGATCGCGACGAGCCCGAACTTCCGGTTGGCGACGAACAGGGCGACGGCCAGGGCCATGCAGAGCGTGGCGTGGTCGCTCACGAAGGAGAAGTCCTCCTTGCCCTGGACGAGGACCTCGAGCCCGTCATGCGTCTTGAACGGCCGTGGCCGCTCCACGAAACCCCGTATCGGCACGTTGACCAGTACCGCGACGCCGGCCGCGAGCGGCGCCCACGTCAGTGCCGCGACGTTCGTCGCCGCTCCCTCACCGCCGCGTCGCCGCACGGACCACCAGCACCAGAGCACCAGCAGCACGATCGCGAACAGCAGTCCGTACTCACCCACGAACTCCATGACCCGGTCGAACCAGTGCGGTGCGTCCTTGGCCAGGCCGTTGATGTCGTAGAGCAGCTCGACGTCGGGGTTCGACCCGGATTCGGCGAGTCCAGCCATGGTGCTGCGGCCCCTTCGTCATATCTTCCGGCGCACCGAGCGCACGCCTCTTCTGCCACCCCCGTGGTCGTAGATCCGCCGGAGCCGCTCGGCCCGCACCGCACACCTACACGTGTACAGGAACGCACGACCCCCGTTGATACGTTCCACGCTCCACCGAATGATCACGCAGACGTTATCGAAGAGAGACACGTCGTCGCAGCTCAGGGCAGGGTTTCACGCTGGGTTCAAACCCTGCCATTCACACCGTCGTAGGCAGCGCTTTCGCGCCATCCTCGGTCACCCGGGTGGCCCCGAAATAATCAGGGGTGTCGATCGGATCGAACCGGATCACCGCGCCCGGCCGCGGTGCGTTGATCATGTACCCGCCGCCGACGTACATCCCCACGTGCCGGATGGCCCGGGAGTTGGTGAGGTCGTCCGAGAAGAACACCAGGTCACCGGGGAGCAGTTCGTCCCGTGAGGGATGCGCTCCCGCGTTGTACTGGTCGTTCGCGACCCGGGGCAGCTCGATCCCCACGCTCTCGAACGCCGCCTTGGTCAACCCCGAACAGTCGAACCGCCCTCCCTGGTCGGCCGTCCCGTTCCCGCCCCACAGGTAGGGCGTGCCGAGCTTCTTCTGCGCGTAGGCGATGGCACCGGCGGCCTGCTCGGAGGGATCGACCCGGGTGGTGGGCGCGGCGAAGCTCTTCTCGAGCGTCGTGATCACCTTGACGTAGTTCTGCGTCTCCTTGTACGGCGGCACGCCCTGGTACTTGATCACCGCGTAGGCCCCCGCGTTGTAGGAGGCCAGCATGTTCTTGGTCGGGTCCCCGGGCACGTCCTTCACGTACGACGCGAGGGAGCAGTCGTACGACGCCGCAGACGGGATGGCGTCGTTCGGGTCCCACACGTCCCGGTCCCCGTCCCCGTCCCCGTCGATCCCGTGGGTGGCCCACGTCCCGGGGATGAACTGCGCTATGCCCTGCGCCGCCGCGTGGCTCTGCGCCTTCGGGTTGAAGCCGCTCTCCTGGTAGAGCTGGGCGGCGAGCAGCGCCGGGTTGATGGCGGGGCAGAGATTGCCCCACTTCTGCACGAGCGGCTGGTACGCCGCGGGCACCGACCCCTTGGCGAGCTTCTTGGAACCGCCACCGGCGCCGCCGGCGAGGTCCCCGGCGACGAGATAGACGCCCACGACGAGCAGCATCACGAAGCCCAACCCACCCGCGACCGCGACCCCGGCCCCGACCCACATCTTGCGCATGGCCCAACCCTCCCCCATGCCCGGCCCGTTCAATAACACTTTCCGGCCATGTCTCCCCCCATTCGGGCCCGGCCCTCAGCCATTGGAGCACTCCGCCCACAGCAGCTTCCCGCCCTTCGAGGCACCGAGCTCGCGTAGTACGGAGACGCCGACGGAGTCCGCGCAGGCCCGCACCAGGTGCAGACCCCGGCCGCCCTCGGCGTCTTCCGGCGGTACGGCGCCGAGTTGCTCCCCATCCCCGAAGCCGGGCGGCACCCTCCAGTCGTTGTCCCACACGCCGACCCGCAACCGGCCCGGCTCGCGCGACAGGATGCGGAGGGCGTAGGGGCCGGTGGTGTGCAGATGGGCGTTGGCGAGCAGCTCGGCGGCCAGCAGTTCGGCGGTCGGCACGAGCTCGCCGAGGCCGTGCGCGGCCAGGGTGGCACGCAGGGTTGTGCGGGCGATCCCCGGTGCGCGTGGATCGTGCGGGAGGTGGAGGGTGTAGCCCCAGGACGGGTTTACGGTGGCCATGGAAGTCTCCGTTCGGTGCGGGTAGTTGGAGCGTGAGTGGGTTGCCCAGTGGCATGCCGGTCCGTCGACCGGTGCGCTTCTGGGCGGGGCGCCAGTTGTAAGCTAGAGATGTTTCTTAGATGGCGCTAGAAAAGAACTTAGACACCACTCATGTGAGTGACAGAGAGGCATGGAGCGCGTGAGAAGCAACCCGACGGGCCGTCAACTCCGATTGGGTGCTGAGCTGCGCAAACTGCGAGAGCGGGCCGGACTGACCTCGACACAGGCCAGTCGCCTCCTCGGTGTTCAGCAGAACCAGATCAGCAACGTGGAGGCCGCACGGGCCGGTGTGAGCCCCGAGAGGGTCCGCACTCTCGCCTGCCACTACGACTGCGGCGACAAAGCCCTGGTCGACGCGCTCGGCGACATGGCGGCCGAGCGAACCCGGGGATGGTGGGAGGAGTACCGGGAGCTTCTGCCTGCCGCACTGCTGGACCTGGCAGAGGTCGAGCACCATGCCGAGCGCCTGCGCACAGCCGTCACGCTGCACATTCCCGGCCTCCTGCAGACAAGGGACTACGCCCGCGAGGTCTTCCGCCAGGACGTCCCGGAGATGTCGCCGCCGGACATCGAGCACCGGATCTCGTTCCGCGTCAAGCGTCAAGCAGTGCTCTACCGGGACGCTCCGACACCACACCAGGCCACCATCCACGAGGCGGCACTTCGCATGCGGCTCGGCGGCCCTGAGGTGGCGCGGGCTCAGCTGCACCACCTTCTCGACATGAGCGAGCGCGACCACATCACGATGCGCGTACTGACGTTCGACGCCGGCATCCTCCCGGGGTCGGGCCAGTCCTTCTACTACTCAACAGGCCCCGTACCGCAGCTCGACACCGTCCACCTCGACCAGTCCCACGGCCCGGTGTTTCTCGACTCCGGCGCTCAGCTCGACAAGTACCGGCTGCTCCTCGACCGCATGGAAACCAGCGCACTTCCGCCCGACAAGTCACGGGATCTCATCCACGAGATCGCGCAGGAACTGTGAGGAAGGTCGATATGAAGCAACTCGCCTGGCAGAAGTCCTCCTACTGCGCACAGGGTGACTCCTGCCTCCACGTCAGCGTCAGCGCCACCGGCATCCATCTCACCGAAAGCAGCGACCCCACCGGCTCCATACTCACCGCCACCCCCGCCGCCTTCGGCTCCCTGCTCACCGCGGTGAAGTCGAACACCCGACCGGCAGCCATCCAGGTCTCCTTCACTCGCGAGGATGACGTCGACACCCCCGTCCGCATCCACGGCACCGGCACCCCGGGAACCGTCGTCACGACGGATCGTCAGAAGTGGGAAGCCTTCGCCCTCGGCGTGCGGGCCGGCGAGTTCGACCACTTCGCAGAAGGGCCCAACGACGCGACCACACGACAGGTTGCGCTCCAGCCTCATTGCCCGGCGTAACCATACGTGATACACAGAGTGACCATACGACTCTTTGGACACCGGTCCACGCCACCCTGTTAGGGCCCGGCGTGGACCGGTGGCAAGCTATTCGTACGAAACCCGCCAATCAATGACGCCAAGTCGACATACGCCGGTGTCATTGTCAGCGACAATGAGGCTTGACCTCTGCACGTCCGCAGAGGGTGCGGAACTACCCAACAGGGGCGGTGACTTACATGCTCTTTGCGGCCGACGAGGGAGACATCAACACGATCATCGGGGGGATCGCTCCGGACTGGGGCCCCTTCGGCAGTCTGGGCAACGAGGCCAAGATCATGATCGAGGTGGTGATGGCGGTCGCCATTCTGCTCTGCCTCGGCATCGCCATCTGGGGTGCCGCCAAGCAGCGCATCGGCGCCACCGCGCTCCGCGACACCTTCAGCGCGGAGCAGGGCAAGGGCCTCATCGTCGCGGGCCTCACCGGCGTGTTCATCATCGGCTCGCTCGGCACGCTCTTCACCATCGTGTACGGGATGGCCGTGTAGCCCGGTGAACATACCCGTCTCTCGTCCATCCCACCCGCCCGTCGTGCCAACCGGCTGAGGTTGCGTTTCCCTGATGTCGAGTCACCACACCGCGCCCGCGCGGGAACCAGCGCGGCTACCGTCGTACTTCTACGGCAGGCACGACGTCGAGGGGGCGTACACGGCATGAGTCTCGGAGACGACCAGCACTCCTCCGGCGGTTACGGCGGCACCGGTCAGACACGGACCCGGCTGCCCGACGGGGGCGACGACGGTTACGGCGGCCCCCGACGCGGCGGCCGCTCGTCCTCCCGCGGCCTGGTCACCGTGGTCGGCGTCGTCGTCCTCCTCCTTGCCGCGATCGCCTTTGCGAACCGTGGAGGAGACGATTCCGCATCCCCGGACGACGGGGCCGCGGACAAGCCGAAGGCATCGTCTACGGCGCCCAGCGGGACACAGCCGGTAAAGGCGGGCTTCGCCCATGACCAGCAGGGGGCGCAGAGCGCGGCGGCGAACTACGCGGTGGCGTTGGGCTCTGACGGCATGTTCGACAAGGCCAGACGACACGAGATCGTCGACACCGTCTATGCGCCAACTGTCGCCGCCACCCGGCAGACAGAGCTGGACGGCGCGTACTCGCGCCAGGAGCTCCTGGCGAACATCGGCCTCGACAAGAACGGCAAGGCACCGGCCGGTCAGACCTTTGTCTCGCGCGTGATCCCGGTAGGGACCAAGATCACGGAGTCCAGTGCCGAGAAGGCCACCGTCGAGGTCTGGTACACCTCCCTCTTCGGGCTGTCCGGTGGCAACTCGACGAACCCGGTGACCGAAAGTTGGTACACCACCACGTATCAGCTCACGTGGACCAACAACGACTGGAAGGTCACCGACTTCCAACAGAAGGACGGACCCGTGCCGGTCGGTCGCGATCAGAGGGCCTCCACTGCCGACGACATGACGAAGGCCGTCGAGGAGTACGGAGGGTTCACGTATGCGCGCTAACCACCGCGCCCTCAAGGTCACAGCCGCTGTTGCAGCAGTGCAGGCCGCCACGGTGCTGCTGGCCACCCGTGCCTTTGCCGCGCCCACCCCCACGCCGACGGACACCGAGGACCCCTGTGACCTCATCCGCGGCCCCGCCAAGGACTACTGCGAACGAGGCGAAGGCGGCGGCTCCACCGGAGGCGGCGGGGAAACCCCCGACACCCTCCCCTCCTCCCTCGACCCCCTCTCCTCCCTCGCCAAGGGCTGTGCCGACGCCGCCGCGTGGACCGTCGACGTCCTCAGCGACGCCGTGAAGAACACCGCCGAAGTCGACTTCACGAACGGCACGTTCCTCAAGCAGTACGCCGTCGTCTTCGGAGCGTCGGCGATCCTCACGCTGATCCTCTGGCTTCTGGCGGTCGCCAAGCGCGCCATGCGCGGCGTCCCCTTCACCACCGCGCTCTCCGAGGCCGTCGGGTTCCTCTGGCTGACCGTCCTGGCCTCGGCCTTCACGCCGCTGATCCTGTACACGGTCGTGTCCGCGACCGACGCCGTGACCGAGGTTCTGGCCAAGGGCACCGGCGATCAGACGGACACCTTCTTCGGCACGTTCTCCCAAGCGCTGGAGCAGGGCGACGACATCGGCGGCGGCCCCATCATGCTGATCCTGGTGTCGTTCGTGTCGATCATCGCCGCGGGCGTGCTGTACCTGGAGCTGTATCTGCGGGCCGTCCTGCTGTACGTCGGTGCCCTGCTCGGTGTCGTCGTCTACGCCGGCCTGGTCGACAAGAACCTGTGGGGCCATGTCCGCCGCTGGGCGGGCATCATGATCGCGATCATCATGGTGAAGCCGGTGATCGTCATCGTGCTGGGCCTCGCCGGCGCGCTGACCACGGAGGAGGGGCCCGACTCCGTCGCCGCCATCGTCTCCGGCCTCGCGATCATCCTGCTGGCCATCTTCGCCTCCGCGATGATCTACCGCTTCGTCCCCGGCTTCGGCGACGAGATCGCGAACAGCCGCAACAACCGCCTCATGCAGGGCGCCGAGGGCAAGGCCGCGGCCGTCATGAGCTCCCCGGCGAACCTGGTCGCCCAGGGCATCAGAACCCACAGCACCCGCCACAACGGCGACGGCGGAGGCGGCGGCCAGTCGTCGTCCTCCTCCGCGTCCCGTCCCTCGAACCCCGCCTCCGGCGGAGTCGCCGCGCACAGCACGCGCCCCTCGAACGGCGGCGGCGGAAATGTCCCCTCCGCCGCACCCGCACCGCGCTCCGGCAGCCCGGTGAACACGCCCCACGCCAGCACCAACCGCAACACCAGCGGTAGCAACAGCACAGGAGGTGACGGGCGTTGACGACCGAGTCCCACGTGTCCCATCCGGTCACGCGCCGCCGTACGTATCTGATCGGCCGCGCCCGGCCGAACGCGATCGTCGGCCGCAACCGCGAGACGGGTGAGATCGCGCTGATCGTCGTCGGCGCGTTCCTCGGCATGATGAGTGGGCTCCTCGTCCCCGTCCTGACCCTGCGGATCGTGCTGCTCGTCGGTTTCCCGATGCTCGCGCTGGCGGCGGTCTACGTGCCGTACAAGCACCGGACGTTCTACAAGTGGTTCGAGATCAACCGCAGCTTCAAGCGGACGCTGCGCCGCGGTACCACCTACCGTTCCGGCGCCGTCGAGGCCGGCACCAGGATCGACGGGCGGGAGGTCGAGGTCGGCCCGCCGCCCGGCATCGGCCGCATCACGTGGCTGGCGGCGCCCTTCGGCCCCGACGAGATCGCCGTACTGCTGCACGCCGACCGCAAGACGGTGACGGCCGCGATCGAGATCGAGGGACCCGGCGTCGGCCTGCGCGACTCCGAGGACCAGGAAGCCCTCGTCGACCGCTTCGGCACCCTGCTCAAGCACGTGGCCAACGGCGACGGCTTCGTCACCCGCATCCAGATGCTCGCCCGCACCCTCCCGGCCGACCCCGACGCGCACGCCAAGGACGTCTCCCAGCGCGGCGACGAGAAGTCGCCGCCGTGGCTGAGGCAGTCGTACGACCAGCTGCAGTCCATGGTGTCCACCAGCAGCGAGCAGCACCGCGCCTACCTCGTCGCCTGCATGCACTACACCCGCGAGCTGGCCGCCGAGGCGCACACCATGGCCCGTGCCGCCCGGCCGCAGAACGGGCGCAAGCTGGACCGGGACGCGGGCCTCGCGGTGGTGATGGCGCGCGAGCTGACCGACATCTGCTCCCGCCTCCAGGAAGCCGACATCCGCGTACGCCAGCCGCTGGGTCAGGGACGGCTCGCCTCCCTCATCCACGCCATGTACGACCCGGACCACCCCATCGACCACATCCAGGCGATGACCAAGCGCAACGCCTGGCCGGCCGAGCTGGACGCCATGGAGCCCACCTACCTCCAGGCCAAGACCCGCGAGTCCTCCACCCGCGCCCCCTGGTGCCACGCCACCGCCTGGATCAAGGAGTGGCCGATGACCCCGGTCGGCGTGAACTTCCTCGCGCCGCTCCTCGTCCACACCCCGGACGTCATCCGCACGGTCGCCGTGACGATGGACCTCGAACCCACCGAGGTCGCCATCGAACGCATGCTGACCGAGAAGACCAACGACGACGCCGAGGCCTCCCGCGCCGCCAAGATGAACCGCACCGTCGACCCTCGCGACATGGCCGCCCACTCGCGTCTCGACCAGCGCGGCGAGGACCTCGCCAGCGGCGCGGCCGGCGTCAACCTGGTCGGCTACATCACGGTCTCCTCCCGTTCCCCCGAGTCACTGGCCCGCGACAAGCGGACGATACGAGCCTCGGCCGGAAAGTCGTACCTGAAACTGGAGTGGTGCGACCGTGAGCACCATCGCGCCTTCGTGAACACACTTCCGTTCGCCACCGGCATCCGAAGGTAGGGGCTGAGCCTGATGCGGGACCCGCTGTCCGTCCTCACCGAAGCCTTCACGTCCTTCCTCTTCGGGAAGGTCGAGTCGACCCGCCTCCCGGTCCGTACCTCCACGGGCCAGGCGCAGGCCGTCTACCTGCCGACCGCCGCACCCGGCCTCGGCGACTCCGGCGTGATCATCGGCCGCGAGGTCTACTCCGGCAAGGGCTACATCTACGACCCCTTCCAGCTGTACGGCCAGCAGCTCCCCGCCCCGCACTGGCTGGTGCTCGGCGAGTCCGGCAACGGCAAGTCGGCGCTGGAGAAGACGTACGTGCTGCGCCAGCTCCGCTTCCGCGACCGCCAGGTCGTCGTCCTGGACGCCCAGGGCGAGGACGGGGCCGGTGAATGGAACCTCATCGCGCAGCAGCTGGGTATAACTCCGATCCGGCTGGACCCGATGGCCGCACTCGACCAGGGCATCCGGCTCAACCCCCTCGACCCGGCGATCACGACGACCGGCCAGCTGGCGCTGCTCCGCACGATCATCGAGGTCGCGATGGGGCACGGCCTGGACGAGCGCTCCGGCTTCGCGCTCAAGGTCGCGCACGCCTACGTCAACGAGACCATCGTCCAGCGCCAGCCGGTCCTCACCGACATCGTCGAGCAGCTCCGCCACCCCGAGCCGGAGTCGGCCGAGGCGATGAACGTCGCCATAGACGACGTACGGGCATGGGGCCTGGACGTGGCGCTGGTCCTGGACCGCCTCGTCGACGGCGACCTGCGCGGCATGTTCGACGGCCCGACGACGGTCGGCATCGACCTCGACGCGCCCCTCATCGTCTTCGACCTCTCCCACATCGACCGCAACTCCATCGCCATGCCGATCCTCATGGCCATCGTCGGCGTGTGGCTGGAGCACACCTGGATCCGGCCCGACCGGAAGAAGCGCATCTTCCTGGTCGAGGAGGCCTGGCACATCATCAACAGCCCGTTCGTGGCGCAGCTGTTCCAGCGGCTGCTCAAGTTCGGGCGACGGCTGGGTCTGTCGTTCGTGGCGGTGGTGCACCACCTGTCGGACGTCGTCGACGGCGCGGCGGCCAGAGAGGCCGCGGCCATCCTGAAGATGGCCTCCACCCGGACCATCTACGCCCAGAAGGCCGACGAGGCACGGGCCACGGGCCGCGTCCTTGGCCTGCCACGCTGGGCCGTGGAGATCATCCCGTCCCTCACCCCCGGCATCGCCGTGTGGGACGTCAACGGCAACGTCCAAGTCGTGAAACACCTGATCACCGAGACCGAACGCCCCCTGGTCTTCACCGACCGGGCGATGACCGAGTCCTCCGCCGACTTCAACGACGACGCCCTGCGCGCCGCCGAACTGGAGGCGGAGGAACGGGCGGCGGCCTTCATGGAACAGCACATCGGCGACTCCTCCGAGTCGACGGTGGCGTAGGAATCCGGACCGACGGCGGCGCAGGACTCCGGACCGACGGCGGCGCAGGACTCCGGATCGACGGCGGCGCGGGAAGACGGGAGCGGCCGGACGCATGAGACGGGAGGGACCGGACGCATGAGACCGGACGGACCGGGCGACCATCACAGCAGGCGGCCGGCCCAGCAGGGCGGCATCCCCGACGGCCTGCTCCTCGGCATCCTCGCCTTCATCCTCGGCATGACCGTGCTGGTGTGGACGGCGACCGGCCTGTCCGCCCTCTTCGCCCACGGCTCCTGGCCGGCCGGCGTCAGCTTCTCCGGTACGCCCCTGGCCCTGCGCCACCTGATCTCCGATCCCCAGGACATCCCCGGCGCCTGGCCGGACACCCCCGAGACGGCACTCTCCGGGTACGGGCTGTTCTGGGGGCTGTTCATCGGCCAGATGATGGTGCTGGTGGTCCTGACCGTCTTCGTACTGGGCACGGTGGCCCGCTGGCGGGCGGTGCGGCAACAGCGGCGAGCGTCACGCCCTGAGCCACGACCGAAGCCGACACCTGAACCGGCCCCCACCTCTACACCGGCACCGGCGCCGGCGCCGGCACCGATGCATGAGGTACCGGCGCACGAGGTACCGACCCCGAGATCACCACGCCAGGAGACACCGCCGGCAGAGGAGCCCCTGGCCACCACCCTCGCCCCCGCGTCCGCCCCCGCGTCCCACGGTGGGCGGGGCGGCGGGTGGGAGGCGAACCGCGCCGAAGCCACGGTGCACTACGGCCCGCCCGACATCCGCCACTCGACCGCCGTCCACGCGGTACGCGACGCCGCGGGCCCCGCCCTCGTCATCACCTCGAACCCGGCCCTGTGGTCGGACACCAAGGACGCCCGCGCGAAACTCGGCCCCTGCCACCTCTACGACCCGAGCCACCTCTGCGACACTCCGGCACGCCTCCACTGGTCCCCCACCGCGGGCTGCGAGGACCGGCAGACGGCCATGAGCAGAGCGGCCGGGCTCCTCACCCCCGTCCGCCCCACCGCCCGGCTCGACCAGGCGGTCGGCGACACCGCCGAGCTGCTCCTGCGCAGCTACCTCCACGCCGCCGCCATCGACGGCCGCACCGTCCGCCATGTACACCGCTGGTCGCAGGGCCTCCAGATCCAGGACGCCGTACGCGTCCTCCGTACCCACCCCAAGGCCGCACCCGGCGCCGCGGGCGAACTCGAAGGGGCCCTGACCGCCCACCCCGAACGCCGGGACATGGCCCAGCAGCTGACGACCCGTGCCCTGGCCACGCTCTCGACGGTCAACATCCGTGAGGCGTGCACTCCCAACCGAAATGATGCCCTCGCCTTGGATTCCTTCATCCACGAACAGGGAACCCTTTACGTGGTGGGTGAATCCATCGAAGACCCCCGGACGAGCCCGGGCGCGATGCCGCTGCTGACGGCGCTCGTCTCAAGCGTGGTCGAGCGCGGCCGGCGCATGGCCGAACGGTCATCCTCCGGTCGCCTCGACCCACCAATGACGCTCGTCCTGGACGACGTCGCGGCCGTGGCCCCGCTTCCCCAGCTGCCGGAGCTGCTGGCCTCCGGGGCCGACCGGGGCATGCCGACCCTGGCCCTGCTCCGGTCCCGCGAGCAGGGCCGAGCCCGCTGGCCCCACGACGAACTGCCGGTATGACGGCGACGGACTCGTGCACGGGCACGGGCTCGGGCACGGGCACGGACACGGGCACGGACACGGACACGGGCTCTCGGGGCCCGTGTCACCGCTCGAGCACGTACTCCAGCTCGTGGTCACCGGGTACGCCCGCCAGCGGCACCGTCCGCCCGCTCGGCGCGAACCCCGCCTTCCGGTAGAAGCCCTGCGCCCGCCCGTTGTCCGGGTGCACGATCAGCCGCACCGCCTCCAGGCCGCTCCCCCAGGCCCACTCCACCCCGGCGTCGAACAGCGCCCCGGTCAGCCCGCTCCCCCGCCACTCGGGCCGTACGAACACCCCGACCACGTGCCCCTGCCGCCGCTCCACGGGGAACCCGGCCCAGTCTGGCGCCCCGGCCTCCTCGACCAGCACGGTCAGCGTGCCGAGCCACCGGCCCCCGGGCCCCACCGCGACGATCTGCCGCGCCCCGGACGCGCCCTCGGCGGCGTCGGCCGCCCGCTTCTGCCAGTAGGAGTCGGGCCGGGCCGCGGCGTCGTCGTACGTCTCCAGATACGCGAGATGCGCGACCGGGTCCCGCAGCGCGCGAAGCCGCAGCTCCTTCACGGCCGGCCACTCGTCGGCATGTATGGAGCGGATCACGTAGTCACCGGGGACCGAGGCACTCATGCGGGCCACCGTAATACCCGGGTACTACGGCCCTCACCTGATATACGGCCCTCGGAAGGACGCCCTCCGGGCCGGGATCCCCGACCATGGTCGAATGCAGCCCGTGAAGCCCTCGCCGGAAGAACGGCCGGCCGAACCCCTCACCGAGTACGTGCAGCGTGCCATCGATCGAGTACGCGCCTTCGACCGTCGCCGTCCGCTCGTGTGGGACCTGGGCTTCACCGGCTTCTGGGTCACAGCGGCTCTGATCGACTACACCGGCGGTGGCTGGCGCTACAACGCCCACAACCTCGACGTGCCGGGCTGGCTCCTCCTCACCATGAGCCTCGGCTTCTCGGTCACCCTGCTCTGGCGACGCGCCCACCCCCGAACGGTCCTACTCGTCGCCGCGCCGTTCGCCCTCCTGAACGCCTGGACGGGCGCCGCCCTTCAGGCGTCCCTGTTCCACCAACTGTTCCTCCTCTACCACATCGCCCTGCGCCTGCCTCTGCGCAATATGTGGTGGGCGACGGCACTGGTGACGAGCTCGACCTGCGTCTCCCTGGCACGCTACGGAGAGGGAGGGAACCCGTGGCACCAACAGATCGGTTCCCAGCTCCTGTCCATCGGCGTCGTCGCTCTCATCGCCATCACCGTCCGAACGCGGCGCAACTACGCCGAGGCCCGTGAGGACCGCGCCCTCCGCCTGGAGACCGAACGCGACCAGCAGCTCCGGCTCGCCGCCGCCGCCGAACGCGCGCGCATAGCCCGCGAGATGCACGACATCATCGGCCACAACCTCTCCGTCATCACCGGCCTCGCCGACGGCGGCCGCTACGCCGCCGCCAAGTCTCCCGAACGCGCCGCCCAGGCCCTGGACGCCATCGGCACCACCAGCCGTCAGGCCCTGGACGAACTACGCCGCCTGCTCGACGTCCTGCGCGACGAGGACCAGGACGGCACCCAGGTGGCCGAACTGAACCCGCAACCCGCGCTCACCGACCTCGACCAACTCCTCGACGGCGTCCGCAAGGCGGGCCTCCCCGTCCGTACGACGGTCAAGGGCCGTCCCACGCTCCCGGAGGGCCGCCAGCTCACGGTCTACCGCGTCATCCAGGAGGCCCTCACCAACACCCTCAAGCACGCCGGCCCCGACGCCACCGCCCACATCGACCTCTCCTACGACACCGGCGGCGCCGTCGCCCTCACCGTCACCGACACCGGCCGCGGCGGCCCGGTCCCCGCCCTCTCCGACGGCCGCGGTCTGCCCGGAATGCGTGAGCGAACGTCCCTGTACGGCGGCACACTGGAGGCCGGCCCGCGTCAACTCCCCGAGGGGGGCTGGCGCGTACACCTGCACCTACCGGAGGAACCCCCGCAGTGACCACCGTCCTCATCGCCGACGACCAGCCGCTCCAGCGTTTCGGCTTCCGGATGCTCCTGGAGAGCCAGGACGACATGACGGTCGTGGGCGAGGCCGCCAATGGCGCCGAAGCCGTCCGTGCGACGGCCGAACTCCACCCCGACGTCGTCCTCATGGACGTCCGGATGCCCGGCCTGGACGGCATCGAGGCGACCCGGCGCATCGTCGCGGCCGGTGGCCGCACCCGCGTCCTCATCCTCACGACCTTCGACCTCGACGAGTACGCCTACTCCGGTCTGCGTGCCGGTGCCTCCGGCTTCCTCGTCAAGGACGCCCAGCCGGAGGAGCTCCTCTCCGGCATCCGCGCCGTGGCCACCGGCGATGCGGTGGTGGCCCCGAGCCTGACCCGTCGCCTGCTCGACGCGTACGTCCACCATCTGCCGGCCGCCGCCGACCCCGACCCCTCTCCCGATTCGCGCCTGGCCGCTCTCACCGACCGCGAGACCGAGATCCTGCGGGTGATGGGCCGGGGCTGGACCAACACGGAGATAGCCGAGCGCCTTCACCTCGCCGAGTCGACGGTCAAGACCCATGTGGGCCGCATCCTGTCCAAGACCGGCTCGAGGGACCGTGTCCAGGCGGTCATCCTCGCGTACGACACGAAATTGGTGGGGTAAACGCAGAAAACCCCGCACCGTTTCCGGTGCGGGGTTTCCTCGCAATGATTGTTCGGCGGCGTCCTACTCTCCCACAGGGTCCCCCCTGCAGTACCATCGGCGCTGTAAGGCTTAGCTTCCGGGTTCGAAATGTAACCGGGCGTTTCCCCTACGCTATGACCACCG
>NZ_JARVKY010000015.1 GCF_029813785.1 Streptomyces sp. DH41 | reverse complement strand
GCGTGCAGGCTCATCGGGCCGTAGATCTCGGTGGCGTCCTCGAAGAGCCGCACCTGGTCGGTGCCGCCCTCCTTGAGGTCCTTCCAGTACTCACCGATCCAGGACTCGGCGTCCCCTTGCGTCGTGAACTCCTCGGGCTGCACCGCGGGCTGGACCTCCGTCCCGCCGGCCGTCTCGAACCGCCACGTCCATGCCGCCATGTACGCCTCCAAGAAATGTGAGCACATGCAGAGCGGAAGCCGGATCTTGGTCCGGCCTCCGACCGCAGCCTATGCGCTGAGCCGGGCGCGCCGTAGAAGGCCGGGAGACAAGAGCCGGCCGGGACCGGGCCCAGCGGGGACGGGAGGGGGCCGCCCGCGCTCCGTGGAGTGCCTCCCGGGCCCCGTGCGGTGCCGCCCGCGCTCCATAGGGGGCCTCGGGCGCGCATGTCGCGGGGCGACCGGGGAAAATCGGTGCGTGGACGTGACTCTGCTCGGCACCGGTGCCCCCGCGGGACTCCCCCGCCCCGACTGTCCCTGCGCGGCCTGTGCCGCGGCCCAGGGCGAGAACGCGCGCGCGGCGACCGCGCTGCTGGTGGACGGGGCGCTGCTGCTCGACCTGACGCCCGGCGCCGCGTTCGCCGCCGCGCGCGCCGGGCACTCCCTGACCGGCGTACGGCAGGTGCTGTTGTCGCACCCGCACGACGGCCCCGCCGTGGAGGTGCCGGCCGGGCTGCCGCAGCCGGGGCGGGTGCCGGACGGGCGGGAGCTGGCGCTGCTGACCGGGCACCGGGTGCGGGCGGTGGCGATGGACTCGCCGGGCACCGGGTACGCCGTGAGCGGTCCGGACGGGCAGCGGCTGCTGTACCTGCCGCCGGGCGGGGCGCCGGCCGGTCTGGAGGAGCCCGCCGAGACGTACGACCTGGTCCTCGCGGACGTCGTGGGGCGGCCGGACGCGCTGGCGAGGCTGCGGGCGGTGGGCGCGGTGGGCCCGACGACGGACGTCGTCGCCGTCCACCTCGGCCACGACGTGCCGCCGGGGCCGGAGCTGGCGCGGCGGCTCTCGGCCGCCGGGGCACGGGCGGTGCCGGACGGGACGACGCTGGTGGTGGGCTCCTACGAGGACGTCCCCGACGTGCCGCGGCGCACCCTGGTGCTGGGCGGGGCCCGGTCGGGGAAGTCGGTGGAGGCCGAGCGGCGGCTGGAGGCCTTCCCCGAGGTGCTGTACGTCGCGACGGGTGGTTCACGCAACGGTGACACCGAGTGGGCGGCGCGGGTCTGCGCGCACCGGGAGCGGCGGCCTGGGTCCTGGCGCACCGTCGAGACGTGCGATCTGATCCCGCTGCTCAAGGACGACGGGCCGGCGCTGCTCGTCGACTGCCTGTCGCTGTGGCTGACGGACGCGATGGACGCCGTCGGGGCGTGGGACGACGCGGAGTGGGCCGACGGCGGGGAACGGGCCCTGCGGGACCGGGTGCGGGAACTGACGGAGGCCGTCCGCGGCACGCGGCGCACCGTCGTCGCCGTGTCGAACGAGGTGGGCTCGGGAATCGTGCCGGCCACCGCGTCGGGCCGCCGCTACCGGGACGAACTCGGGCGGCTGAACGCGGCGTTCGCGGGTGAGTGCGAGCAGGTGCTGCTGGTGGTGGCGGGACAGGCGCTGGTGCTGCGCGGCTGACGGGTGCCGCGGATCTCACGGGCGGTGCCACGGGGCCCACGGCGCTGACGGATACCACGGGGCTGACGCGTCCTTGCGCGCGATGACGCGGTGGGTCCGCGTACCGGTGAGCATCGTGCAGCCCTGCGCCGCCAGTTCGACGCGCAGACCCGCCGGGTGCGAGGCGCCGGGCGTCAGGACGAGCAGGCGGCGCGGGTCCGCCACGTCCACGAGCAGATGACCGCCGGGGCGGAGCACGTGGAGGGCGGCACGCAGTTCGGCGCGCGGGTCCGGGACGCGTTCCAGGTGGTGGAAGAGGCTGACGACGTCGTAGCGGGCGCGCAGGCGGGCCGCGATGTGCGGGTCCGTCAGACGGCCGACGAACGCCTCCTCGACGCGCTCGACCGCGCGGGCGCGCAGGACGCGGTGGCTGGGGTCCAGGCCGTCGAAGGAGGTGTACGGGAAGTGGGCGCGCGCGGTGTGGGGGAAGTCGGCGTCGCCGGTGCCGACGTCCAGCCAGCTCTCGGGATCGGGGCAGCGGCGGAGCATCGCCCGGGCGGCCAGACCGTGTCTCAGCCGGACTCCGGCCCGGACCAGCGGGTGTTCCGGGCCGGGCGTGGGCGGGGGGTTGCGGAAGGCGTGCCGGCAGTCCAGGCAGCGTTCGAGGACGGACCTGCCGGGGGCGGCCCGGCTCGGGTCCTCGCGGCGCGGGCGGGTGCGCAGCCGCCGGGAGCCGCACCAGGGGCAGTCCTCGCGGCGCGGCCCGTACCGGGGCACGGGAGGCACGTGGGGTACGGGACGCGGCGCCGAGGGGCCGGAGGGTGCGGAGGGTGCGGACATGGGCGGCTCCCGGCACGAGAGGAGGAGAGCAGACAGGAAGGCGAGGTACGACAATCCACGCGAAACGTTACGTAGGTGATCGCGATCCGAGGCGCAACGACGCCGCCCGGGCGCGGTGCGCACGGGCCCGCCGCCGTGTTCGACCGGGGCCGGTACTGTTCGGCGAATGAGCTCGCTGAATCTCGACGACTTCACCGATCTGATCGAGCGCCCCGACGGCGGGGTGCGCCGCGACGCCGAGGCGCGCCGGGAGCGTCAGGCCGTCCCGCCCGGATCGCTGGGCCGCCTGGACGACCTGGGCGAGTGGCTGGCCGCGGCGCGGTCCGCCGTACCGGTGCGGCCGGTCGAACGGCCCCGGGTGGTGCTCTTCGCCGGCGACCACAAGGTCGCCGAGCTGGGCGTCTCGGCGCGGCCGGCGGGCGGTGCCGGTGAGCTGGTGCGCGAGGTACTCGAGGGCGGCCGGCCGGTGTCCGTGCTCGCCCGGCGGCTCGGCGTGCCGGTGCGGGTCGTCGACATGGCCCTGGACTGCGACCCGGAGACGTTGCCGGCCGAGGTGGCGGGGCACCGGGTGCGGCGCGGCGGCGGGCGCATCGACGTCGAGGACGCGCTGACCCTCGAGGAGGCGGAGGCCGCCTTCCGGGCCGGGATGGCGGTGGCCGACGAGGAGGCCGACTCCGGCACCGATCTGGTGGTGCTCGGTGATGTGAGCGTGGGCGGGACCACGGCGGCGGGCGTGCTGGTCGCCGCGCTGTGCGGGACGGACGCGTCGGTCGTCACCGGGCGGGGCGGGCTGGCCATCGACGACCTGGCCTGGATGCGCAAGTGCGCGGCGATCCGCGACGCGCTGCGCCGGGCCCGGCCGGTGCTCGGGGACCAGTTGCGGCTGCTCGCGACGGTGGGCGGCGCCGACCTCACCGCCATGACGGGCTTCCTGCTGCAGAGCGCGGTGCGCAAGACGCCGGTGATCCTGGACGGCGTCGTGTCGGCCGCGTGCGCGCTGGTCGGGCAGCGGGTCGCCTTCCGGGCGCCGGACTGGTGGCTGGCCGCGCACGACAGCGGGGAGCCGGGCCAGGCCAAGGCGCTGGACCGGATGGCCCTGGAGCCGCTGCTGTCCCAGGGCGTGACCGTGGGCGAGGGAGCCGGGGGCCTGCTGGCGTTGCCGCTGGTGCAGGCCGCCGCCGCGCTGGCGGCGGAACTGCCGGAGGTCTCCGACGGTTCCGCAAGTGAGGCCCCGGTCGACGATCGGTGAGCCGGAGCCGCCCCGGTCACCCGACGTGAGTACGGGTGGTGGGGCGTGCGGCCCCGCGCTGCCGGTCTGCTGGGACGCCCCCGCCGGCCACCGCCCACCCGTCGCTGCCCGCGGCCGGCGGGTCAGCGGCGGGCCGGGGGCGGGTCCGGGTGGCCGCCGATCCAGTCCTGGACGGCGCGGCGGGGGCCGGACCAGCGGCGGTCGTGGCGGTAGGCGCGCAGCCGGGACTTGGCGCGGGCGCGCGGGCGGCGGCCGTAGAAGCGGCGGGCCCAGGGCGAGCCCGGGCGGGCCAGGCGGACGGCGCCGACCAGCGCGACGACGGGGACGATCACACCGAAGACCGCGAGGCGGGCCTTGCCCTTCGCCAGGGCGAGGAGGGAGAAGAGGAAGTTCCCCGCGACGGTCGCGGTGACGTTGGCGCGGTCCCGCAACTCGTCCTCGGACATGCCGTCGACGCCGAACGGCGTGAACCCGGCGAGCATCAGGCCGACCAGGGCCGCGGTGACCACCACGACCTCCACGCTCTTGCGGCCCGCCTCGGTCCAGTAGACGTCGTCGAGGTGCAGGATCAGCGCGAACTCGTCCAGGACGAGGCCCGCCCCGATACCGAAGACCACCGCCGCGAGGGCGGAGCCGAACCCGTGCCGGCCCCCCGCGACCGCGCCGAAGCCGCCGACGACGGTGAGGACGACCCCCGGGACGACGTGGTGGATGTGCACCCCGCCGGCCCGCACGTTGCCGAAGGGGCCTTTGCCGGCCCGGATGAGGCGGGTGACGACCCGGGTGACCACGAACGTCAGCACGAAGGCCGCCAGGGCGAGGAGCAGCGGCAGCTTGCCCGGTTCCATGATGTTGCGCTGCCACCAATCTCCCATATGCGCACTTTAGCCCCGGGCGGGGCTCGTGCCCCGGTGACCGCCGGGTAGTCTGCGCCGGTGCTCAGGACCCCCTTCCCCGACGGCCTCCGTTTCGCGTTCGGCACCCTCACCGTGTTCCCGGTCAGGGTGACCCGTTGGGACCGGGAGGCGGCGCGCGGCGGCATGCTGTGCGCTCCGCTGGCCGGGCTGGCCGTCGGCGCCGCCGCGGCGGCCGTCGGGCTCCTGCTGCTGTTCCTGGGCGCGGGGAGCCTGCTCGCCGCGGTCGCCACGGCCGCCGTGCCCGCCGTGCTCACCCGGGGGCTGCATCTGGACGGGCTGGCCGACACCGCGGACGGGCTCGGCAGCGGGAAGCCCGCCGAGGACGCGCTGCGGATCATGAAGCAGTCGGACATCGGGCCGTTCGGCGTACTGTCCCTCGTCTTCGTACTGTTCGCCCAGGTGGCCGCGCTGACCCAGGCCTACGACGCTTCCTGGGCGTGGGGCGCGCTCGCCGCCGTGGTGTCGGCGACCGCCGCCCGGCTGGCGCTCACGCTCGCCGCCCGGGCCGCGGTGCCCGCCGCCCGCCCGGAGGGGCTGGGCGCGGCGGTCGCCGGAGTGGTGCCGGTGGGTGGCGCGCTGGCCGTCGCCGCCGTCGTCACGGCGGGCGGGGCGGTGGCGGGGGCGCTCTTCGGGGCGTACGACGGACCGTACGGCGCGGTGCGCGCGGCGCTCGCCGTACCGGCCGCCGTCGTCGCCGCCGAACTGCTGCTGCGGCACTGCGTCCGCCGCTTCGGCGGGGTCACCGGTGACGTGTTCGGCGGGGTCGCGGAGACGGCGGCCACCACCGCCCTCGTGGTGCTGGTCCTCGGCTGAGCCCTCGCAGGCCGGCAACCCACGATCCGGGGATCCGGGGTCAGCAGGCCTCGCGCCACGCCCCCAGTTCGTACTTCTTCACCATCGAACTCAGCCGCAGCTCACGGGAGTCGTCGCAGAACCGCTCGGCCGGCAGCTCGTACTCGACGTGGAAGACCGCCTTGTCCGCGTCGATGAACGGCTGGTTGTCGGCGCACTCCCCGTACTGCGCGCACTGCTCGTTGACCGCGAAGTCGAAGTCGTCCACCAGCTCGGGGATCTGGTCCAGGTCGTTCTTCAGCCCGACGGCCATGCCGCGGTCGTGGGCGAGCTTCGCGATGAGCCGGTTGTAGCGCAGCTGGTCGTCGGCGGTGAGGGGGAAGCCGGTCTCGTTCTTGTAGCCGTCCATGTTGTCCGGCTCGACGGCGTCGAAGCCCTTCTCCCGGCACATGTCGACGCGCTCGGCCATCAGCGGCTCCAGGATCTCCGTCTCCCGGATGTCCAGCCAGCGTTCGCCCTCCCAGCCGTTGCCCTTGCCCAGTACCGACTGCGGGAACTCGCCGGCGTCGGGGCGGAAGTCCTCCCAGGCGCCGGTGGACAGGTAGCAGATGACCTTGCGGCCGTCGTCGTGCAGTCGGGCGACCGTCGCGCCGGTGTGGTCGAAGCCGTCGATGTCGTAGACCGGCACGTCGACGGAGGTGTCGAGCGTTCCGCTGAGCTGCCACTGCCAGGCGGTGCCGGGCCGGGGCTGCCAGTGGTCGCGGGCTTCCGGTTCGGCGTCGGGGGACGACGTGCAGGCCGTGAGCAGCAGAAGCAGGGCTATCGACAGGACCGGGCGTCTCAAGGGAGTGCTCCAGGGGCGGGGGGTGGCGTACGCCAGGAATGATCTCGCATCCCCGGTGCCGTACGGCGCCGTCCCGGGCGCCGAGCGGCGCACCACGGACCCGCGGGAGAGAGTGAACGCGGTCGCGAGCGTAGGCTCGTGCCGGGTGCTCGCCCGCCCCAGGCGGAGACCGCACCGCAGGAGGGATCCAGGGTCGGTTGTCGGGCCCGGTCGACCCACCCGCATTCGGCCATACAAGACTTCATACGGAAGCGAGATTTCACCACCGTGACTGCTCTCACTCTCTCCACCGCCGCGGCGCCCGGCCTGCGGGCCGACGCGATCGTGATCGGTGTCGCCAAGGGCAACAAGGGCCCGGTCGTCGCGCCGGGCGCCGAGGCCGTGGACAAGGCGTACGACGGCCGGCTCGCCGGCGTCCTGGAGACCCTCGGTGCCTCCGGCGCCGAGGGCGAGGTGACGAAGCTGCCCGCGCCGGCCGGCTTCAAGGCACCCGTCGTGGTGGCGGTGGGCCTCGGCACCGAGCCCGAGAAGGACGCCGGGTTCGACGCCGAGGCGCTGCGCAGGGCCGCCGGCGCCGCCGCCCGCGCGCTCACCGGCTCCAAGAAGGCCGCCTTCGCCCTGCCGCTGGCCGAGGCCGCCGACGCCGGCGCCGTCGGTGAGGGCGTGCTGCTCGGCGCGTACTCCTTCGAGGCCTACAAGGAGTCCGGCAAGGACCCGAAGGCGAAGAACGGCAAGGCCCCGCTGGCCGAGGCCGCGCTGCTCGGCGGCAAGCCCCGCGACAAGGCGTACAAGGCGGCGATCGAGCGCGCCGCGGCCGTCTGTGAGGAGCTGAACCGCGCCCGCGACCTGGTCAACACCCCGCCGAACGACCTCGACCCCGAGGCGTTCGCGGCCGTCGCGCAGGCCGCCGCCAAGGAGCACGGCATCAAGGTGCAGGTGCTCGACGAGAAGGCGCTCGTCAAGGGCGGCTACGGCGGCATCCTCGGCGTCGGCGCCGGTTCGGCGTCGGGTCCGCGCCTGGTGAAGCTGTCGTACACGTCGTCCAAGGCGACGAAGTCCCTCGCCTTCGTCGGCAAGGGCATCACCTACGACTCGGGCGGCATCTCGCTGAAGCCGGCCGGGCACAACGAGACGATGAAGTGCGACATGGCCGGTGCCGCCGCCGTGTTCGCCGCGGTCGTCGCCGCCGCGCGCCTCGGCCTGGAGGTCAACGTCACCGGCTGGCTGGCGCTGGCCGAGAACATGCCGTCGGGCTCCGCGACCCGCCCGGGTGACGTGCTGCGCATGTACAGCGGCAAGACGGTGGAGGTGCTCAACACCGACGCCGAGGGCCGGCTCGTGCTCGCCGACGCGCTGTGGGCGGCCTCGCAGGAGAAGCCGGACGCGATCATCGACGTGGCGACCCTGACCGGCGCGATGATGGTGGCGCTGGGCAGCCGGACGTACGGGATCATGGCGAACGACGACGCGTTCCGTTCCACGGTGCACGAGGCCGCGGAGGAGGTCGGCGAGCCGGCGTGGCCGATGCCGCTGCCCGAGCACCTGCGCAAGGGGATGGACTCGGCGACCGCCGACATCGCGAACATGGGTGAGCGGATGGGCGGCGGCCTGGTGGCCGGCCTGTTCCTGCGCGAGTTCGTCGGTGAGGGCGTCACCTGGGCGCACCTGGACGTCGCGGGCCCGGCCTACAACGAGGGCGGCCCGTTCGGCTACACCCCCAAGGGCGGGACCGGTACGGCTGTGCGGACGCTGGTGCGGGTCGCCGAGCTGACGGCTGCGGGTGAGCTCGGCTAGGGGGTGTCGTTTGGATCAGGTCGGCTCCGGGCGACGGTGCCTTGTTGCCGACCCGAGCGGGGTCTGGTGCGTGCAGCTGCAAGGCGGAGGAGGGAGTCGACGCGGAGCCTCGGCGACCGACGACAACGCCGCAGATGTGCGTGCCAGACCCCGCGGCCCCGGCAGGATCCAAACGACGCCCCCTAGGAGCGCCTACTGGCTCAGGGGTGCGGGTGATTGTGCGGCCGCGGGTCCGTCGTGGCTCGTCGCGCCCACGCGGCGGAGCCGCAGATCAAATACAGCCCCGCGCCCCTGACGGCGTCGTCCCACCGTCCTCGTCGAGTGAACGTGGGACGTCTCACACCCCGGCCCCACGTCTCGTCCGCCCCCTACAAGTGCGAAGATGGGGCTCGGCAGGACAGGGCCCACCCAAGGGCCGAGAACAATGAGCGGCCGGACACCAGCCGCCGACCGGTCACTGGAGACCGGCGTGGCGCACATGCATGGAGGACGTGACGTGGCGAACGACGCCAGCACCGTTTTCGACCTAGTGATCCTCGGCGGTGGCAGCGGTGGTTACGCCGCGGCGCTGCGCGGGGCCCAGCTGGGCCTGGACGTCGCCCTGATCGAGAAGGGCAAGGTCGGCGGTACCTGCCTGCACAACGGCTGCATCCCCACCAAGGCTCTGCTGCACGCGGGTGAGATCGCCGACCAGGCCCGCGAGAGCGAGCAGTTCGGTGTGAAGGCCACCTTCGAGGGCATCGACATGGCGGCCGTCCACAAGTACAAGGACGACGTGATCGCGGGCCTGTACAAGGGCCTGCAGGGTCTGATCGCCTCGCGCAAGGTGACCTACATCGAGGGTGAGGGCCGGCTGTCCTCCCCCACCTCCGTCGACGTGAACGGCCAGCGGGTCCAGGGCCGCCACGTCCTGCTGGCGACCGGCTCCGTGCCGAAGTCGCTGCCGGGCCTGGAGATCGACGGCGACCGGATCATCTCCTCCGACCACGCCCTGGTCCTGGACCGCGTGCCGAAGTCCGCGATCGTCCTGGGCGGCGGCGTCATCGGCGTCGAGTTCGCCTCGGCGTGGAAGTCCTTCGGCACCGACGTCACGGTCGTCGAGGGCCTCAAGCACCTCGTGCCGGTCGAGGACGAGAACAGCTCCAAGCTGCTGGAGCGCGCCTTCCGCAAGCGGGGCATCAAGTTCAACCTGGGCACCTTCTTCCAGAAGGCCGAGTACACCCAGGACGGCGTCAAGGTCACCCTCGCCGACGGCAAGGAGTTCGAGGCCGAGGTCCTGCTCGTCGCCATCGGCCGCGGCCCGGTCTCACAGGGCCTGGGCTACGAGGAGGCCGGCGTCGCCATGGACCGCGGCTACGTCCTCGTCGACGAGTACATGCGGACCAACGTCCCGACGATCTCCGCCGTCGGTGACCTCGTCCCGACCCTCCAGCTCGCGCACGTCGGCTTCGCCGAGGGCATGCTGGTGGCGGAGCGGCTGGCCGGCCTGAAGACCGTCCCGGTCGACTACGACGGCGTGCCGCGGGTGACGTACTGCCACCCGGAGGTCGCCTCCGTCGGTATCACCGAGGCCAAGGCCAAGGAGATCTACGGTGCGGACAAGGTCGTCGCCCTGAAGTACAACCTGGCGGGCAACGGCAAGAGCAAGATCCTCAAGACCACGGGCGAGATCAAGCTCGTCCAGGTCAAGGACGGTGCCGTGGTCGGCGTCCACATGGTCGGCGACCGCATGGGCGAGCAGGTCGGCGAAGCCCAGCTGATCTACAACTGGGAGGCGCTGCCGGCCGAGGTGGCCCAGCTCGTCCACGCCCACCCGACGCAGAACGAGGCGCTCGGCGAGGCCCACCTGGCGCTGGCCGGCAAGCCCCTGCACTCCCACGACTGACCTCCCTCGGTCACTGGGCGCGACGACACAGACTTCCGCAATTCTTAAGGAGCAACCGAAACCATGCCGGTTTCCGTAACCCTTCCGGCGCTCGGCGAGAGCGTCACCGAGGGCACCGTCACCCGCTGGCTGAAGGCCGAGGGTGAGCGCGTCGAGGCCGACGAGCCGCTGCTCGAGGTCTCGACCGACAAGGTCGACACCGAGATCCCCGCCCCCGCCTCGGGCGTGCTGTCCTCCATCAAGGTCGCCGAGGACGAGACCGTCGAGGTCGGCGCCGAGCTGGCGCTGATCGACGACGGCACCGGAGCGCCGGCCGCCGAGCAGGCCCCGCAGGCCGAGCAGGTCGCCGAGCCGGCCCCCGAGCCCGCGCCGGCCGCCCCGTCCACCGAGCAGGCCGCCCCGGCGCCCGCTCCCACCGCCGAGGCCGCCGCCGGCGGCTCCGCCGAGGGCACGGACGTGGTCCTGCCCGCGCTCGGCGAGTCCGTCACCGAGGGCACCGTCACCCGCTGGCTGAAGTCGGTCGGCGACAGTGTCGAGGCCGACGAGCCGCTGCTCGAGGTGTCCACCGACAAGGTCGACACCGAGATCCCCGCCCCCGCCTCCGGCACCCTGCTGGAGATCGTGGTCGGCGAGGACGAGACCGCGGAGGTCGGCGCCAAGCTGGCCGTCATCGGTGCCGCCGGTGCCGCGCCCGCCGCCGCTCCGGCCGCCCCCGCGGCCCCGGCCCAGCCCGAGCCCACCCCGGCTCCGGCTCCGGCCGCTCCGGCTCCGGCCGCCCCTGCCGCTCCGGCCCCGCAGGCGCCCTCGGCTCCCGCCCCGCAGCAGCAGACCACCCCGGCGCCCGACCCGGTCCCGTCCGCCCCGGCGCCCGCGCCGGCCCCGGCCGCCGCTCCGGCCGCCCCGGCCGCCGCCCAGCCGGTGGACGACGGCGCCTACGTCACCCCGCTGGTGCGCAAGCTCGCCGCCGAGAACGGCGTCGACCTGTCCACCGTCAAGGGCACCGGCGTCGGCGGCCGCATCCGCAAGCAGGACGTCACCGCCGCCGCCGAGGCCGCCAAGGCCGCCGCTCCGGCTCCGGCCGCCGCTGCCGCCCCGGCCGCCGCCGCGAAGAAGGCCCCCGTCCTGGAGGCCTCCCCGCTGCGTGGCCAGACCGTCAAGATGCCCCGCATCCGCAAGGTCATCGGCGACAACATGGTCAAGGCGCTGCACGAGCAGGCGCAGCTGTCGTCGGTCGTCGAGGTCGACGTCACCCGCCTGATGAAGCTGCGTGCCCGCGCCAAGGACGGCTTCGCGGCGCGTGAGGGCGTCAAGCTCTCGCCGATGCCGTTCTTCGTCAAGGCCGCGGCCCAGGCGCTGAAGGCGCACGCGCCGGTCAACGCCAAGATCAACGAGGCCGAGGGGACCATCACCTACTTCGACACCGAGAACATCGGTATCGCGGTGGACTCCGAGAAGGGCCTGATGACCCCGGTCATCAAGAACGCCGGTGACCTCAACCTGGCCGGCATCGCCAAGGCGACCGCCGACCTGGCGGGCAAGGTCCGGGCCAGCAAGATCAGCCCGGACGAGCTGGCGGGCGCGACCTTCACCATCAGCAACACCGGTTCACGCGGCGCGCTGTTCGACACGATCATCGTGCCGCCGGGCCAGGTCGCCATCCTCGGCATCGGTGCCACGGTCAAGCGTCCGGCCGTCATCGAGACGGAGGAGGGCACGGTCATCGGCGTCCGCGACATGACGTACCTGACCCTGTCCTACGACCACCGCCTGGTGGACGGCGCCGACGCCGCCCGTTACCTGACGGCGGTCAAGGCGATCCTGGAGGCGGGCGAGTTCGAGGTCGAGCTCGGCCTGTAATCCCCCTGCCAGTGGTTTCCTACGGTGCCCCCGCCCGGAGTTCTCCGGGCGGGGGCACCGTCGTGTCCGGCCGTATGCGGCGTGTAAGTCTCGTCTCACCTGCGTAAAAGCGCCCCCGTGCGCCCTCCCCGCCCGCCGCGACGGCCGTATTGTCTAAGCGTCAAACGCCCCCGGGTCCCGCCCGTCGCCCGGCCACCACCCCTCAACGAGGCCCTACGGGCCGCTGTACTGGATCCGGGACCCTCCCGAAGGAGCTCTCATGACCGCGCCCGTCGTCCACTCGCTGCGCGAACAGATCCGCGAGCACATCCTGGAAGGGATCATCAGCGGACGCTGGCAGCCGGGCGAGCGGATCGTGGAGCGGCGGATCGCCACCGAGCTGGAGGTCAGCCAGACCCCGGTGCGGGAGGCACTGCGGGAGCTGGAGTCGCTGCGGCTGATCGAGTCGGCGCCGAACAAGGGCGTGCGGGTGCGCAATCTGACCGCCGCGGACCTGGAGGAGAGCTACCCGGTCCGGGCCGGCCTGGAGGCGATCGCGGCCGAGCTGGCGGCGGACCGGCTCGCCGAGGACTGCTCGGCCCTCGAACCGCACGTCGCCGCGCTGTACGAGGCCGACCGGGTGTCCGACGGGACGGGCCAGGTGCGGCACACGGTGGGCTTCCACCGGGAGCTGGTGCGGGCGGCCGGCAACTCGGTGCTGCTGCACACCTGGGAGGGCCTGGGCATCGAGGTGTTCACGGCGCTGTCGATACGGTGGCTGGGCACGGTGCAGCAGTCGTACGCGGAGGAGCACGAGGAGCTGGTGGCGGCGTTCCGGCGCCGGGACCCCCGGATCCCGGAGATCGTCAAGGCCCATGTCCTGGGCTGCGCTCCCCGCGCGTAGGTTCTCCGCCCCCGCCGCCCCTCCCCGTCCCGACCCTGGGGGCTGGGCCCCCAGACCTCCCGGTTCGCGCAGTTCCCCGCGCCCCTGGAGAAGGGCGCAGCCTTCCAGGGGCGCGGGGAACTGCGCGACAAGCCACGACGCACCGGCAGACGCCGAATCACCGATCCACCCGAGCTCCACCGCGCTCACCTGCACAAACGCCCACCGAACGAGGTCACCCCGTGCCACCGCCGGAGGCACCCCGTGCCTACTTTCTCGCGGTCAAGAGGTTTTGCCCCTCAACCCTTTGATCGATCATCGATCAGCGAGTTACAGTCACGTCTGGACTCCCACCAGAGACCAGCCCTGTCCTGCCAAAGACCTAGGGCACCCCCGAACCCTTGCCGATGAGGGAACCCCCTTCGACTGAGGAAGGCGGCGACATGACCGACCCCAAAGCCATCCAGCCGAGCGAGCTCGACCAGCTCCCGGACCGCGACCCCGAGGAGACCGCCGAGTGGCGGGCCTCCCTGGACGCCGTTACCAAGGCGGCCGGGCCGCACCGTGCCGCGTACCTGATGCGCCGCACACTGGAGCGCGCCGAGGGCGCCGGCATCGCACTGCCGAAGCTCCTCGAGACGGACTACGTCAACTCCATCCCGACCGCCGACGAGCCCGCCGTGGACGGCGACGAGGCGCTGGAGCAGCGGATCACCGCGTGGAACCGCTGGAACGCGGCGGCCATGGTGACCCGCGGCAGCAAGTACGGCGTCGGCGGCCACATCGCCACCTTCGCCTCCGCGGCCTGGCTGTACGAGACCGGCTTCAACCACTTCTTCAAGGGCAAGGAGGGGGACGGCTCCGGCGACCAGCTCTACATCCAGGGCCACGCCTCCCCCGGCATCTACGCCCGCGCCTTCCTCGACGGCCGGTTGAACGAGGACCACCTCGACAACTTCCGCCGCGAGGCCGGCGGCAACGGCCTGCCGTCCTACCCGCACCCGCGGCGGCTGCCCTGGCTGTGGGAGTTCCCCACCGTCTCCATGGGCCTCGGCCCGATCTCCGCGATCTACCAGGCACGGTTCAACCGCTACCTGACCAGCCGCGGCATCAAGGACCTGAGCAACTCCCACGTGTGGGCGTTCCTCGGCGACGGCGAGATGGACGAGCCGGAGTCCACCACCGCGCTCACCCTCGCCTCCCGCGAGGGCCTGGACAACCTGACCTTCGTCATCAACTGCAACCTGCAGCGTCTCGACGGTCCGGTCCGCGCCAACTTCAAGATCGTGCAGGAGCTGGAGGCCCAGTTCCGCGGCGCCGGCTGGAACGTCGTGAAGTCGCTGTGGGGCACGGCGTGGGACGAGCTGTTCCAGCTCGACACCACCGGCGCGCTCGTACGCCGCCTGCGCGAGGTACCCGACGCGCAGGTGCAGACGTACCAGACGCGCGACGCGGCCTACATCCGCGAGGACTTCTTCGGCAAGGACCCGCAGCTCGCCGAGATGGCGAAGCTCCTGTCCGACGACAAGATCCTCGAGTGCTTCCACTACTCGCGCGGCGGCCACGAGTCCCGCAAGGTCTACGCCGCCTACCGCGCCGCGCTCGCCCACAAGGGCGCGCCGACCGTGATCCTGGCCCAGACGGTCAAGGGCCACACCCTCGGCACCGGCTTCGCGTCCAAGAACGCCAACCACCAGATGAAGAAGCTCACGGTGGACCAGTTCAAGGACATGCGCGACCTGCTCGGCCTGCCGATCAAGGACAGCGACTTCGTCGACGGCGTGGTCCCCTACGGCCACCCGGGCGCCGACTCCCCCGAGGTCCGCTACCTCCAGGAGCGCCGCGCCGCCCTCGGCGGTCCGGCCCCGGCCCGCCGTGTGCACCCGGTCGCGCCGCTGCCCGCGCCCGCCGAGAAGGCGTTCGCGTCCTTCGACAAGGGCTCCGGCTCGCAGAGCGTGGCCACCACCATGGCCTTCGTCCGCCTCGTCAAGGACCTGGTCCGCGACAAGGAGACCGGCAAGCGCTGGGTGCCGATCGTCCCCGACGAGGCGCGCACCTTCGGCATGGAGAGCCTCTTCCCGTCCCTGGGCATCTACTCGCCCAAGGGCCAGACGTACGAGCCGGTCGACCGCGACCAGCTGATGTACTACAAGGAGGCCAAGAACGGCCAGATCCTCAACGAGGGGATCACCGAGGCCGGTTCGATGGCCGACTTCATCGCCGCTTCGACGTCGTACGCGACGCACGGCGAGGCGATGATCCCGTTCTACATCTTCTACTCGATGTTCGGCTGGCAGCGCACGGCCGACCAGATGTGGCAGCTCGGCGACCAGCTCGGCCGCGGCTTCCTGGTCGGCGCGACGGCCGGCCGGACCACGCTGACCGGTGAGGGCCTCCAGCACGCGGACGGCCACTCCCCCGCCATCGCGGCGACCAACCCGGCCGCGCTGTCGTACGACCCGGCGTTCGCCTACGAGGTCGCGGCGGTCGTCAAGGACGGTCTGCGCCGGATGTACGGCGAGGCGGCACCGGGCGAGGACCCGAACGTCTTCTACTACCTGACCGTCTACAACGAGCCGATGCCGCAGCCGGCCAAGCCGTCCGGCCCCGGTGTCGACGAGGGCATCGTCAAGGGCCTGTACCGCTTCAACACGGCGGAGTCGGCGGGCCTGACCCCGGCGGCGAACGCCCCGCGCATCCAGCTGCTGGGCTCCGGCACGGCGATCCACTGGACGCTCAAGGCGCAGCAGCTGCTCGCCGAGGAGTGGGGCGTGGCCGCCGACGTGTGGTCCGCGACCTCCTGGACGGAGCTGCGCCGGGACGCGCTGGACGCCGACGCGGCGCTGCTGCGCGGCGAGGAGCGGGTGCCGTACGTCCGCCAGGTGCTCCAGGGCGCCGAGGGCCCGGTGCTCGCGGTCTCCGACTACATGCGCCAGGTCCCGGACCAGATCGCGCAGTGGGTCGAGCAGGACTGGTCCTCGCTGGGCGCCGACGGCTTCGGCCTGTCGGACACCCGTGAGGCCGCGCGCCGCCACTTCGGTGTCGACGCCGAGTCCATCGTCGTCGCGGCCCTGGCCCAGCTGGCCAGGCGCGGCGAGGTCAAGGCGACGGCCGTGAAGGAGGCGCGCGAGCGCTACGGCCTGTGAGGGTCGGCATGAGCTGAGAGGAGGCCCCCGCCGCGGCGGGGGCCTTCGGCGTCCTCCTGCATGATGTGGGCATGCGCGCTGCCCGCCTCATCAAGATGGTGCTGCTCCTCCAGTCCCGCCCGTCCATGACCGCCGCGGAGCTGGCCCGCGAGCTGGAGGTGTCGGAGCGGACCGTGACGCGGGACGCGCAGGCGCTGTCGGAGGCGGGCGTGCCGGTGTACGCGGAGCGCGGCCGGGCCGGGGGCTACCGGCTGATCGGCGGGTACCGCACCCGGCTGACCGGACTGGCCCGGGGCGAGGCCGAGGCGCTGTTCCTGTCGGGGGTGCCGGTGGCGCTGCGCGAGATGGGCCTCGAGGACACGGCGTCGGCGGCCCGTCTGAAGGTGTCGGCCGCGCTGCTCCCCTCCGTCCGGGACGCCTCCCGCACGGCGGCGCAGCGCTTCCACCTGGACGCGCCGAACTGGTTCCGGGAGCCGGAGACGCCCAAGGTGCTGCCGGCGGTCGCGGACGCGGTCTGGGACGACCGGACCGTCACCGCGCGCTACCGGCGCGGGGAGGAGGAGGTCGTCCGGGAGCTGGAGCCGTACGGGCTCGTGCTGAAGGCGGGGGTCTGGTACCTGTGCGCGAGAGTCGCCCGCGCCTCGGGCGACGAGTCGTTCCGCGTGTACCGCATCGATCGGTTCACGGCGGTGGAGGCGGGTGAGGAGCGCTTCGCACGGGACGACGGTTTCGACCTGCCCGCGTTCTGGGCGGAGCGGGCCGAGCAGTTCGCGCGGTCGATTTTGCGGGCCCGGGTCGTGGTGCGGCTGTCGGCACGGGGGGCCCGCGGGCTGCCGTACGCCGTCGGCGCGCCGACCGCACGGGAGGCGCTGGAGGCCGCGGACGCGCCGGACGCGGACGGGTGGGTGACGGTGACGCTGCCCGTGGAGTCGGAGGAGGTCGCGCACGCCCAGCTGAGGGGGCTCGGGCCGGAGGTGGAGGTGCTGGCCCCCGAGACGCTGCGGGAGCGGTGCGCGCGGGACGCCCGGCGGCTGGCCGGGTTGTACGGCGACGGGCCGGACAGCGACAGGCCGGACGGCGGCGCGGACCCGGCCGGCACATAACGATCCGCCGCACTCCACGTGCGTCCCACCCCTCCAGGGCCGATGCTGGACCCGTGATGGACGAGACGGAGTTCTGGGAGCTGGTCGACGCCGCCCGGCAGGGCGCCGACGGCGACCCCGAGGACCAGGCCGACCTGCTCGTGGAGCGGCTCCTCGGGCTGGATCCGGACCTGGTGCTCGACTTCGCCCGTCACTTCGAGGCCCGTTACAACCGCGCCTGCACCTGGGACCTGTGGGGCGCCGCGTGGGTGCTGCTCGGCGGGGCGAGCGACGACGCCTTCGACTACTTCCGGTGCTGGCTGATCGGCCAGGGCCGCGAGGTGTACGAGGGCGGGGTGCACGAACCCGACTCGCTCGCCGAGCTGCTGGACGACTTCGACGAGGAGCTGGACGGCGACGGCGAGGAGCTGGGCTACGCCGCCGACGAGGCCTACGAGCAGCTGACCGGCACCGTCGCCCCCGACCTGGGCATCGCTCCCGCGCCCGCGGAGCCGCTGGGCACTCCCCTCGACCTGGAGAACGACCGGGCCGTCGCCGAGCGCTTCCCCCGCCTGTGGGAGCGGTTCGGTCGGGACTGAGGCCAGTCCTGAGGCCAGTACCGGGCGGTCGGGGCTGAGGTCAGTACCGGGCGGTCAGGCCCGGTCGGGCCGGCCCTGGAGCCGGGCCGCCTCCTCCCTGATGTCGGAAAGGCGGGCGGTGAGGGCCGCGCCCGGACAGCTGGTCTGGTAGCCGTCGTCGTGGCCCGCGACGGCGGGCAGGGTGGCGGTGGCGCCGGCGGCGTACCGGCTGAGGCCGTTGCTGGAGACCAGGCTGACCTTCGCGCGCGGATCGGTGCCGGTACCGCTGAGTTTCCAGGCGGCCAGCGCCGCGATCGCGTCGGTCAGCGCGTCGGGCACGGGCACGCCCGCGGTGAAGGTGCCGAGGGCGGCGATCCCGGTGGTGCGGTGGTTGAAGCCCTGGGTGTGGGCGCCGGTGACGGCGCGGTCGATACCGCCGGCACGGCCCTCGTAGATGGTGCCGCAGCGGTCGACGACGAAGTTGTAGCCGATGTCGTCCCAGTCCCGGGCGCCGGTCTGGCCCGTGTAGACACCGCGGAGGATGGCCGGCACGTCGGCGCAGTCGTAGCCGTTCGGCGTGTCCGTGTGGTGGACGAAGACGGCGAGGACCTTGTCGTCGTAGCGCGGGGGCGGCTGTTCGCGGACGGCGCCGCCCAGCCAGTGCGACCGGGACACGATGGGCGGCCGGGGGGCGGCGTGCCGGTCGGCGGCGGCCGGCCCGGCGCGCGTCGCGGCGGCCCGTTCCACTCCGCTCGCGCACAGCGCCAGCGCGGCGACGGCGGCCAGTCCGGGCAGACAGCCGAGCAGGACCCGTACCGCGCCCGGCACGCGGGCGGCGGCGCCCGGCTGGACAACCGCCCGCCGCTCCCGGGCCTCGCGCGGTCCTCGGATGTCACGCATGGTCCCACTGTCCGGCGGATCGGGTGCGCCCGCGACGTGCGCTGTGCCACTCGGTGGAACCATCGTCCCGGTCCGCGACGTTTTCCGGTTGATCGCACTCGTTCGCACTCGCTCGTACTCAGACCTACCGACTCGCGTACTCGCTGACGCGCGCGGGTGGCCGTTCTCGGCCGGCCGCGCGTCCCGGGCTGATCACCGGGCCCGTCCGGCACGTACTGAGGGGCCCGGGGTCCGCGGGGGTCCCAGAAAGGCGGTTCGCGTGGACCTGCTCGACATCCTGCTGGTGCTGGTGGTGCTGGCCTACGCGGCGTCCGGCTACCGGCGCGGACTGGTGGCCGGCTGTGTCTCGCTGGCCGGCTTCGTGGGCGGTGCGGTGGTCGGCGTGTGGATCCTGCCGTGGGTGATGGATCTGGTGACGCCGGGTTCGACGGCGGCGACGGTGACCGCCGTGGTCACGGTGCTGCTGCCGGCGGTGGCGGCCCACGAGCTGGCGGGGCGGCTGGCGCTGCGGCTGCGCCGGGAGCTGGACGCCGGGCCGCTCAGGGTGGCCGACGGGATCGGCGGGGCGGTGGCCAACGCGGCGGCGGCGCTGATCGTGGCGTGGGTGGCGGCGAGCGTCCTGACGGCGTCCTCCTCCTCGCTGCTCACCTCCGCGATCCGGGACTCGACGGTGCTGGGCGCGGTGCAGCGGGCGATGCCGGACACCACCCCGGCGTGGTTCTCCGGAGCGACGTCCGCGCTGACCGAGGCGGGGTTCCCGCAGGTCTTCAACCCGTTCCAGAACGAGTCGACCGCCAAGGTCCCCGAGCCCTCCGGCGACAGCGTCACCGCGGCGGCCACGAACGCGGCCAAGCGCAGCACGGTCAAGGTCGAGGGCGTCGCCGGCACCCAGGGCCGGGAGGGCAGCGGCTTCGTCTACGCGCCCCAGCACGTGATGACCAACGCCCACGTGGTGGCCGGCATCGACGACCCGACCGTGCGGGTCGGCGGGGTCGGGCCGTCGTACGACGCGCGGGTGGTGCTGTTCGACCCGGGCAAGGACGTGGCGGTGCTGTACGTCCCGGACCTGTCCGCGCCCGTCCTGCGCTTCGACGACGACGCGGACCGCGGCGACCCCGCGGTGGTCGCGGGCTATCCGCAGGACGGCGACCTGGATCTGCGCGCGGCGACCGTGGCGGACCGGATACGGGCGACCGGGCAGAACATCTACAGCGACGCGAACGTCACCCGGGAGATCTACGCGGTCCGCTCCACCGTCCGCCCCGGCAACTCGGGCGGACCGCTGCTGACCACCGACGGCCGGGTGTACGGCGTGGTCTTCGCCCGTTCCACCTCGGACGCCCGGACCGGCTACGTGCTGACGGCGGACGAGGTGGCCGCCGAGGCGCGGCGCGCGGCGGACGCGACGCAGCCGGTGGACACGGGCGAGCCGGTCACGTCGTGAGGGCGGGGACGGCCGGGGACGGTCAGGAAGGGCCGGGACGGTCAGGGACCGACCAGTGACCGCCCCATCGTCACGTCGTCGACGTACTCGCCCCCGAGGTGGAACTCCTCCGGCTGCACACCCTCGACGACGAAGCCCTCGGACTCGTACAGCTTCCGGGCCGCGGTGTTGTGGCCGAGGACGCGCAGGGTGACGCGCCGGGCCTCCAGCCGGCGGGCCTCCTCGACGGCGGCCCGGACGAGGGCGCGGCCGACGCCGTTGCCGCGGGCCGCGTCGGCGACGGCGAGGCCGCGGATCTGGCGTACGTGGGCGTTGGAGGCCAGCGGCGTGGGGAAGCCGAGGCGGACGTAGCCGACGACGGTGCCGTCGAGTTCGGCGACCAGGTGGTCGGCGGGGCCCGAGGTCTCACGGAAGAAGGGGTCGTCCGGATCCGGCCGGGGCGATACGGCGTGCAGGTAGGACCAGGTCTCCTGGTCGAGCCTGCGCAGCGGCTGCTCGTCGTCGGACCTGGCGTGGCGTATGTGCGGAGCTGGCATGACGGTCACTGTACGACGCGGAGCCGGGGGTCCGGTCCGGAGTTTTCCCGCCTCCACCCGGCAGGATGGCCGCATGGACGATGGACGCTTGGGCGGGGAAGCCTCCCGCATCGCGGTGGCCGGCGCATCCGGTGTCATCGGCAGCGCGCTGGTGCGGTCGCTGACCGCCGACGGACACGAGGTGGTGCGCCTGGTACGCCACGCGCCCCGGGGTGCGGACGAGGTCCGGTGGGATCCGGAGGGCGGACGCGTGGACGCGGCCGGACTCGCCGGGTGCGACGCGGTGGTCAACCTGGCCGGGGCCGGGGTGGGCGACCGCCGCTGGACCGACGCGTACAAGACACGCATCCGCAGCAGCCGGGTGCACGGCACGACGGCGCTCGCGGAGGCCGTCGCCTCACTGGGGCGGCCTCCGCGGGTCTTCGTGAACGGCAGCGCGATCGGCTTCTACGGGGAGACCGGCGACCGGGCCGTCGACGAGAGCGCGCCCGCGGGAGAGGGTTTCCTGCCGTCCGTGTGCCTGGAGTGGGAGGCCGCCGCGGCCCCCGCCCGGGAGGCGGGCGTACGGACGGTGTTCGCGCGGACCGGGCTGGTCGTCGCCCGCCGGGGCGGGGCCTGGGGCCGGCTCTTCCCGCTCTTCCGGGCGGGGCTCGGCGGACGGCTGGGCGACGGCTCCCAGTACTGGTCCTTCGTGGCGCTGCACGACGAAGTGGCGGCGATCCGGCACCTGCTGGACCGCGAGGACCTGTCCGGCCCGTTCAACCTGACCGCGCCGCACCCCCGGACCAACCGTGAGATCACCGCGGCCATGGGACGCGTACTGCGCCGCCCGGCCCCCTTCGCGGTGCCCGCCCCGGCCCTGCGCGCCGTGCTCGGCGAGATGGCCGGCGACGTCCTGGGCAGCGCCCGGGTCCTTCCCGCCCGCCTGCTTGACTCGGGCTTCCGCTTCGCGTTCCCGGAGATCGACGGGGCGATCCGGGCGGCGCTGTGAGGTAAGCCCGACGGGCCTCATGGGCCTCATGGGAACGGACACGCCCGGCGGGCGCGCGCGGCCCGCCGGGCGTGTCCGTTCCGCGACGCCTACGGTCATGTCCCAACCGCATGCCGACCACCTGACGGTCACACACCAACCGCATGCGACCGTCGTGCGACCGTGCCCTGTCCCTGCGCGACCCCTTTTGACCATTTCCAGCCCTAACCTCGACTCGAACTCGGGTATCCCTCAAGCCGGACGGGGGCATCACGTCTCCAGCGGCCGCGCAACCTCGAGGAGGGGCACGTGCTTGAGCCCGCGTACCAGGCGGACGTCGTCGTCGTGGGGGCCGGCGTCGCCGGACTCGCCGCGGCACATCGGCTGACCAGCGCAGGAGTTACGGTCACGGTCCTGGAGGCCGCCCATGGTGTGGGCGGCCGGATGGCGACCGAGAAGGTCGACGGCTTCCGGCTCGACAGAATCGGACAGCTGCTGTCCACGGCATATCCCGAACTGCGCCACCTCCCCGGGCCGGCCGGCCTCGCCCTGCTGCCCTTCGCGCCCGGGGTCCTGCTGCACAGCGAGGGCCGGCACCACCGCGCGGGCGCCCCGGCGGGCGCCCGGGGCGCAAGGGGCGCACTCCACGCTGTGCGCGCCCTTGCGAGCGCCCCCCGGTCGGTGCCCGCGCCCCGGCGTCCGGTACTCGCGCCCCGGGCGTCCGGAAGGCCCGCGCCCGTGCCCCGCCCCCGGCCGGGCGCCCCGCTCGGCACCGCCGTCGACCAGGCCCGGCTCGGCGCCGCGCTGACCCGCCTGGCGAGCACCCCGGTCGAACGGCTGCTGGCCCGCCCGGAGCTGCCCGCCGCCCAGGCGCCGGCGGTGCGGGGGCTGCCGGCCCGCACGATCGACGGCTTCCTCCGCCCGCTGCTCGCCGCCCTGCTGTGCGACCCGGACCTCACGACCTCCAGCCGGTGCGCCGATCTCGCGTTGCGCGCCTTCGCCGCGGGGCGGCTCGGACTGCCCGAGGGCGGCGCCGAGGCGCTGCCGGAGCTGCTGGCACGGGCGTTGCCGCCGGGCACCGTGCACACCGGCGTACGGGTCACCTCGGTCGCCACCAACGCCGTGGCCACCGCGGAGCACGGCGTCATCCGCTGCCGGGCCGTCCTGGTCGCGACCGACGCCCGCGCCGCGGCCGAGCTGCTGCCGGGCCTGCGCGTGCCGGACTTCCACCCGGTGACGGTGGTGCACCACACGACGGACGAACCGCCGACGACCGGGGCCTCCCTCTTGCTGGACGCGGACCGCGGCGGCCCGGTCGCCCACACGGCGGTGGTCAGCCACGTGGACCCGTCCCGCGCACCGGTCGGGCGCACCCTCGTCTCCACGACGGTCCTCGGCCCTCCCCCGCCCGACGTCGACACCGCCGTACGCATCCATCTGTCCCGCCTCTACGGCACCTCGACCACGCGCTGGGAGACCCTCGCCGTGCACCACACCCCCGAAGCGGTTCCGGCCATGCGCCCGCCGCACGACCCGCGCAGGCCGGTGCGGCTGCTGGCCGGCCTGTACGTGTGCGGCGACCACCGCGACACCAGCACCGTCCAGGGCGCGCTGCACTCGGGCCGCCGTGCCTCGGCGGCGATCCTGACGGACCTGGGGGCGGGCCGGCCGATGCACACCGCCGACCCCCTGCCCACGGCCCAAGCCGCCTGACGACTCCCGGCCCCCGCGTCCGGCGGACCCGCGCCCCTTGCCGGGGGCCGGGCCGCCGGTCCTGCCCGGGGCCCGGGCGGCCGGCGACTCGCGACCCCGGCTATCCCAGCGCCGCCACCTTGTCCCGGTACCCCCGCACCGGCGCCGCGTCCCGGTACGGCTCCAGGCGCCGTTCGAAGTCGCGTACGTACTCCGCCGCCCGCACCGACCGCATCTCGGCCGCCTGCCCGGCCGCCTCGGCGGCCAGCTGGCAGGCCTGGTCGAGTTCCCCGAGGCCGAGGCGGGCGGTGGCCAGGACGACCCGGCAGAACAGCCGGCTGCGGGCGTAGACGGGGGCGCGCAGCTGCAGTGAGCGTTCCGCGTGCTGGGCGGCGGCGCGGAACTGCTGGAGGTCGCGGTGGCAGTGCCCGAACTCGTCGGCGAGCTGCGCCTCGTCGAAGAAGCGCGCCCAGTGCGGCACCTCGTCGCCGGGCCGGGCGGTCTCCAGGGCGCGCTCCGCCCTGACCAGCGAGGCGGTGCAGGCCCGCACCTCGCCGAGCAGGCCGTGCGCCCGCGCCTCGGCGGCGTGCAGCAGCGTCTGCACGACCGGCGGCGCGGAGGTCCCCACCCCCTGCTGCGCCACCCGCGCGAGCTGTACGGCCTCGCGCCCGTGCCCCAGGTAGACGGCCTGGCGGCTCATGGTGACCAGCACATAGGAGCCGTACGACCGGTCCCCCGCCGCCTGCGACAGCCGCAGCGCCTGCACGAAGTAGCGCTGGGCGAGTCCGTGCGCGGCGATGTCGTACGAGGTCCAGCCCGCGAGGCGGGTCAGGTCGGCGGCGGCGGCGAACAGCCGGCGGCCGGTCTGCTCGCCGTAGGTGCCGCGCAGCATCGGCTCCAGCTCGTGTTCCAGGTAGCGCACGAGGGCCTGGCGGGCGTGTCCGCCGCCGTACCGGTCGTCCAGGCTGCGGAACAGCTCGCCGACCGAGCGCAGCGCGGCGAGGTCGCCGCCGGTGACCTTCTGGCCGGGGCCGCGCTCGGCCGGGGCCCGCCGGCGGGACGGGTCGAGCGGGACGGCGACCCTGGGGGCCGCCGGGCGGCCCTGGGCGGGGATGCGGACGGGCACCTCGGTGCGCGCCACCTTCTCGTCGGCGCGGCCGATGAGCCAGTCCCGGCTGGGCACGACGAGACCCGCCGGGGTGAAGGCGATCTTGCGCAGTTCGGCGTGGCTGCCGGAGTCCTTGCGCCACAGCCCGCCGACGATGTCGATGGCCTCCTCCGGGCCCGCGGCGAACTCCAGTCCCGCGTAGACGGGCGCACAGGCGTCCAGGCCGAGGTCCTGGGCGGTGAGGCGGCGGCCCAGGCGCCGGGTGAAGACCTCGGCGATCAGGGCCGGGGTGGTGCCGCGTGGCTGCTGGCCGCGCAGCCACCGGGTGACGGACGTCTTGTCGTATCTCAGGTCCAGGCCGTGTTCGAGTCCGAGCTGGTCGACGCGACGCGCGAGACCCGCGTTGGAGAACCCCGCTTCGGCGATGAGCGCGGCGAGCTGGCGGTTGGGGGTGCGCTGCGCGGGTCGTTCCGTCATGGTGCGGTGCGGTCTCCTGCCTTCCGGGCCGTTCGATGTGCCCGGAGCGCCTATGAGCAGCCCTTATGGCCTCGTGAACGGCGCGAATGTAGCGGAGAGTAAGCGCCTGATCGCACAATTCGCCCGGCATTCATCCGATCGTGTGAGGATTGCCCGCCCGGCTGACGACGAACGGGCGGTCGTACAGTGGCGTGGGCACGGTTCGTGCCTTACGACCTTCCAGGGAGGCACTTGCCGTGAGTGAGCTGCGGTTCGTCCGAATGGGATTCGGTGCCGAACGCGTCGAGTACCAGGAGGCGTGGGACGAGCAGCGCCGGGTGCACGCCGCGCGGTTCGCCGACGAGGTCCCCGACACGGTGCTGCTCCTCGAACACCCGCCGGTCTACACCGCCGGCCGGCGCACCGAGGACAGCGAGCGCCCGCTGGACGGCACGCCGGTCGTCGACGTGGACCGCGGCGGCAAGATCACCTGGCACGGTCCGGGCCAGCTGGTGGGCTACCCGATCCAGAAGCTCCCGCGTCCGGTGGACGTGGTGGCGCACGTACGGCGGCTGGAGGAGGCCCTGATCCGCACCTGCGCGGAGTTCGGCCTGGAGACCAGCCGGGTCGAGGGCCGCAGCGGGGTGTGGGTCCTCGGCGACCCTGTCGAACGGCGCCCGGCGCTCGGCGGGCTGTCCCTGGACTTCGACCCCCGGCTGACCGACGACGAGTTCGACCCGCGGATGAACGGGCCGGAGTACGCCCCGTCCAACGCGGGGCAGCGCCGCGAGGACCGCAAGATCGCCGCGATCGGCATCCGGGTCGCCAAGGGCGTCACCATGCACGGCTTCGCCCTGAACGTGAACCCCGACAACAAGTGGTTCGACAGGATCATCCCGTGCGGCATCCGCGACGCGGGCGTCGCCTCCCTGGCGAACGAACTCGGCCGGGACGTGACCATCGAGGACGTACTCCCGGTGGCCGAACGCCACCTGCGCGACGTACTGGAGAACGCGGACCTGAAGCCGCGGGTGATCGAGAAGACGCCGGCCTGAAGCAGCGCCGGCGGCATAAATCCAGCCGGTCCGGCGTTTGAGGACAAGGCCGTTCAGGCCGAAGCGGGGGCCTGGGGGCGGCAGCCCCCAGCGAGGCCAGCACCCTCGCCGGGCATTCAAATCAACGGGCGTACGCTTAAAGGCGCCGAAGAATCAAACGCTAGGGAGCCGGTCGTGTCCGCAGTCGCACCCGACGGACGCAAGATGCTGCGCCTGGAGGTCCGCAACAGCCAGACCCCCATCGAGCGCAAGCCCGAGTGGATCAAGACCCGGGCGAAAATGGGTCCCGAGTACACCAAGATGCAGAACCTCGTGAAGAGCGAGGGCCTGCACACCGTCTGTCAGGAAGCCGGCTGCCCCAACATCTACGAGTGCTGGGAGGACCGCGAGGCGACCTTCCTCATCGGCGGCGACCAGTGCACCCGGCGCTGTGACTTCTGCCAGATCGACACCGGCAAGCCCGAGGCGCTCGACCGTGACGAGCCGCGCCGGGTCGGCGAGTCCGTGGTCACCATGGACCTGAACTACGCGACCATCACCGGTGTCGCCCGTGACGACCTGCCGGACGGCGGCGCCTGGCTGTACGCCGAGACGGTCCGCCAGATCCACCAGCAGACGGCGGCGCGCGAGGAGGGCCGGACCAAGGTCGAGCTGCTCGCCCCCGACTTCAACGCGGTGCCGGAGCTCCTCCAGGAGGTCTTCGCCTCCCGACCCGAGGTCTTCGCGCACAACGTCGAGACGGTCCCCCGGATCTTCAAGCGCATCCGCCCCGGCTTCCGCTACGAGCGCTCCCTGAAGGTCATCACCGACGCTCGCGACTACGGTCTGGTCACGAAGTCGAACCTGATCCTCGGCATGGGCGAGACCCGTGAGGAGATCAGCGAGGCGCTGCGGCAGCTGCACGAGGCCGGTTGCGAGCTGATCACCATCACGCAGTACCTCCGCCCGTCGGTGCGCCACCACCCCGTGGAGCGCTGGGTCAAGCCGCACGAGTTCGTGGAGCTGCAGCAGGAGGCCGAGCAGATCGGCTTCTCCGGCGTGATGTCGGGCCCGCTGGTGCGTTCGTCGTACCGGGCCGGACGGCTCTACGGAATGGCCATGGAGCAGCGGCGGTCCGCCACCGTGTGAATTCACGCACAAGTCACTACTCGCCAGTAATGGCCGAGATGCCGCGGTCCCGACCGTCCTCGCAGATGAGGGCACCGGTCGGGGCCGCGGCGCCGTTTCGGCCTCCGGCATCGCGGCTTCATGTCCGTTTGACCGGCGGGTCACGCCCTGGTAACACCAATCAGTGACCCTGAAATCACACCACGTACACCCGTCTCCGTGCCCGGAGCCGTACCGAGGGGGACCTCCACGATGCAGGCCGCGCCCGTTCGCGCCACCGCCGTTCGCGCCACCGCCATCCCGTCGTTCACCACCGCCCTGCGCGCCGTCGAGTCGCTGCTGATGAGCGGTGGCCAGCGCACCGCCCGGCGCAACGCCTGGACCTCCGTGCTGGAGGACCGGCGCCGCGCCAAGGACCGGATCGAGACGGAGCGCGTCCTCGGGCAGTCCGTCGCCGGCCGCCCCTGACGACGCCTCCGCCCCCGCCCAGGCACCCGTCCCGTCTCCCCCGCCGCCCGTCCCGTCTCCTCGCGCCGGGCACTGCCGTCGTCGGCGCTTTCGGGGGCACGTAGACTTCCTGTCATGGCGAGGAAGGAACCTGCAGCGGACGCTGCGAATCCCGGGCGACTGAAGCAGATCGCTCTGACCTACAAGATGACCCGCAAGGCCGACAAAAAGATCGGTCTTGTACTCGCGGGTGTCGGCATCGTCGTCTTCGGTGTCTTCCTCGCGATCGGTTTCTTGATCGGTCACCCCATCTATCTCGGCATCCTGGGCCTGCTGCTCGCCTTCCTCGCGACGGCGATCGTCTTCGGGCGCCGGGCCGAGCGGGCGGCCTTCGGTCAGATGGAGGGCCAGCCGGGCGCGGCGGCGGCCGTGCTGGACAACATCGGCCGGAACTGGACGACCACGCCCGCGGTGGCGATGAACCGCAACCAGGACGTGGTGCACCGCGCGGTCGGCAAGGCCGGCATCGTGCTGGTGGCGGAGGGCAACCCGAACCGGGTGAAGTCCCTGCTCGCCGCCGAGAAGAAGAAGATGAACCGCATCGTGGCCGACGTGCCCGTGCACGATCTGGTCGTGGGCACCGGCGAGGGCCAGGTCGAGCTGAAGAAGCTCCGCACGACCATGCTCAAGCTCCCCCGCGTCCTGTCCGGCCCGCAGGTCACCGTGACCAACGACCGACTGCGCGCGCTGGGCGACCTGATGAGCAACATGCCGCTGCCCAAGGGCCCGATGCCGAAGGGCATGCGCATGCCCAAGGGCGGCAACCCCAGGCAGCGCTGACCCCGCAGGACTCCGACACGCCGGTACGGCGATGGGGGCGCCCGACTCAGCCGATGTGCGGCTTCCGCCGCGTGGCTCCGGGCGCCCCCATCGTCGTACCGCCCGATCGTCGTACCGCCCGCGATCGCCGTGGGGCTCGGGGCGTCAGATCCGTACTTCCACGGTGCGCGCCACCCGGTCGTGCAGGCCGCGGCCGTCGCGGTCCCAGATCAGCGCCGGGAGGGCGAGGCACAGCAGGACCGAGCGCAGCAGGGCACGCGCCGGGCTGGGGCGGCCCGTGCCCAGCTCCACCACCCGCAGGCCGAAGAGGCGCTTGCCCGGGGTGAAGCCGACCGTGCCGACGGTCAGCACGCTCAGTACGAAGTAGATCAGCAGGGCCCAGTTGCCGGTCGCCTGCCCGTAGCCGTCCGTGATCAGGCCGTATGCGATCAGGAGGCACAGGCCCCAGTCGACGGCCAGCGCGCCGAGCCGCCTGCCCGGCCGGGCGATCGAGCCCGGCCCGTCCTCCGGCAGACCGAGCTGCTCACCCCGGTATCCGAGATCGGCGCCGGCCCCTTCGATGGCCGCGCGCGGCCCGGAAAGCCACGATCCGATTGCTTGCCTGTTGTCCACCCGTCCACGGTACTGCGCCCGTATATGACCGGCGTACGGCGGGGTGTGGCGGGTCCGGATGAGGCCTACGCTGGAAGTGAGCCGGTTAACTTCTGCGAAACAAATGGGTCACGCCCGAGAAATCACCCGTCCCTAGGGTCGAGGAAGCGTGTGCCACCCGCACTGGCCGCACGAACGATCTACCACCCCGGCGGGACGGTCGGGAGTAGGAGGAGCTGGATGTTCCAGAACGCCGACGACGTCAAGAAGTACATCGCCGATGAGGACGTCAAGTTCGTCGACGTCCGGTTCTGCGACCTCCCGGGCGTCATGCAGCACTTCACGTTGCCCGCCCAGGCGTTCGACCCCGACGACGAGCAGGCCTTCGACGGATCCTCGATCCGCGGCTTCCAGGCCATCCACGAGTCGGACATGTCCCTGCGCCCCGACCTGTCCACCGCGCGCCTCGACCCGTTCCGCCGGGACAAGACCCTCAACATCAACTTCTTCATCCACGACCCGATCACGGGCGAGCAGTACTCCCGCGACCCGCGGAACGTGGCGAAGAAGGCCGAGGCCTACCTCGCCTCCACCGGCATCGCCGACACGGCGTTCTTCGGTCCGGAGGCGGAGTTCTACGTCTTCGACTCCGTCCGCTTCGCCACCAGCGCGAACGAGTCCTTCTACCACATCGACTCCGAGGCCGGCGCCTGGAACACCGGCGCGGTGGAGGACAACCGCGGTTACAAGGTCCGCTACAAGGGCGGCTACTTCCCGGTCCCGCCGGTCGACCACTTCGCCGACCTGCGCGCCGAGATCTCCCTGGAGCTGGAGCGCTCCGGACTCCAGGTCGAGCGCCAGCACCACGAGGTGGGCACCGCCGGCCAGGCCGAGATCAACTACAAGTTCAACACGCTGCTCGCCGCCGCCGACGACCTCCAGCTCTTCAAGTACATCGTGAAGAACGTGGCCTGGAAGAACGGCAAGACGGCGACCTTCATGCCGAAGCCGATCTTCGGCGACAACGGCTCGGGCATGCACGTCCACCAGTCGCTGTGGTCGGGCGGCGACCCGCTCTTCTACGACGAGCAGGGCTACGCCGGCCTGTCGGACATGGCCCGCTACTACATCGGCGGCATCCTCAAGCACGCCCCGTCGCTGCTGGCCTTCACCAACCCGACGGTGAACTCCTACCACCGCCTGGTGCCGGGCTTCGAGGCGCCGGTGAACCTGGTGTACTCGCAGCGCAACCGCTCCGCCGCGATGCGTATCCCGATCACGGGCTCGAACCCGAAGGCCAAGCGCGTCGAGTTCCGCGCGCCGGACGCCTCCGGCAACCCGTACCTGGCCTTCTCGGCCCTGCTCCTCGCGGGCCTGGACGGCATCAAGAACAAGATCGAGCCGGCCGAGCCGATCGACAAGGACCTCTACGAGCTGGCTCCCGAGGAGCACGCGAACGTGGCCCAGGTCCCGACCTCGCTGGGCGCGGTCCTGGACCGCCTGGAGGCCGACCACGAGTTCCTCCTCCAGGGCGACGTCTTCACGCCGGACCTGATCGAGACGTGGATCGACTTCAAGCGCGCCAACGAGATCGCGCCGCTGCAGCTGCGTCCGCACCCGCACGAGTTCGAGATGTACTTCGACGTGTGACCGACGCCCGGGTCGGGCTGCCTGGACTGGAACCCAGGCAGCCCGCCTGTGCACCGGGTGTGCACCACCCGGCCGGTTCCCTGGCCTGGTGTCGGGACGCCGCAGGACGCCGCGAGGGCCGCTCCCCACAGTCGGGGGAGCGGCCCTCGCCGGTTCGCTTCGGCTCTTCGATGACGTCGGACACGGTGCCCGCGGCGGCGGATCCCGGACGTCGGACAGGGTCCCGGGAAGAGGTGCGGGGGATGAGTTTTCGGTTGGCGGCGTATGCCGTGTGCATCGAGGACGGGCGAGTGCTGCTCGCCCGCCACGTGCCACCAGCGGGCGAGACCACCTGGACTCTTCCGGGCGGCCGGGTCGAGCACGGGGAGGATCCGTTCGATGCGGTGATCCGTGAGGTCGCCGAGGAGACAGGTTGCACCGCGGTGGTGGATCGCCTGATCGGAGTGGACTCACGAGTGATCCCCGCGGCCGAGGCCCGAGCGGGAGTCGAACACCAGAACGTCGGCGTCTTCTACCGGGTCCGCATCACCGGCGGCCGGCTCCGGCCCGAGCCGGACGGGGACATCGCCGAGTCGGTCTGGACCGAGATCTCCGATGTCGCCGGCCTGCGCCGGTCATCGCTGGTCGACGTCGGCCTCTCGCTTGCCCGGACCCTTCCGGCAACCGGCCATGTCGCTCCTGTCCCGGTCGACGGCCTGATCCGGCACTAGGCATCACTCACATCCGCCCGGCCTGACAGCGTCCGGACCCCGAAAGCCTCGGTGACTCGATGGTTCGGTGGCCGAAAAGCTTCACAGGGGGAACCCGACCCGGGATCATGTTTACTGACACGGTTGTTCGAGTCAGGGGACGGGGAGAGGGACCGGCGATGTCCGAACGGGACGATCAGGAACGCGAGTTCGACATCAAGTGGGCCGACGGTGCCGAGCACAAGGAACCCTCCGCACGCGCCCGGATGCTCGCCGCGCGCTGGAAGGAGAACCCGCCCGGACCGGTCCCCTTCCGCGCCGATCCGGAGCACGTGGGGCGCGGACGCCGGTCGTCCTGGGTGTCGACCGTCGTGGTGCTGGGCTGCGTGGCCGCGGTGATCGTCCTGCTCGGGTACATCAACTACCGGACGCCCTACTAGGGGGTGTCGTTTGGATCTTGCCGGGGTCGCGGGGTCTGGCACGCACTCCCCCACTGCCTGAAGGGCGTGGGAGGTGCCCCCAGCGGCGTTGTCGTCGGTTGCCAGGGCTCCGCCCTGTCGCCCTCCTCCGCCTTGCAGCTGCACGCACCAGACCCCGCTCGGCTCCGCTGCAAGGCGCCGTTTCCTGGAGCCGACCTGATCCAAACGACACCCCCTAGACCGACCACCGAGCCGGAGCGCCCGCCCCGCTCCGTCCGGCCCGGCGTTGTCAGTGGCGTCGGGCACGATGGCCGTACCAGGACGCGACGCGGCGGGCGGAGGCCGGTATGAGTGACGGACGGCGGCACATCGGGACGGCGGAGCGACGGGACCGGCTCGCGCTGCGGCAGCGGCTGGCGGGTGAGGCGCGGGCGGGAAGCCCGGAGGAGGTCGCCGGTTCGCTGACCGCCCTGCACGGCACCGACCCCGCGACGGTGTACCTGGCCGTCGGCGCCCGGCTGGCGGACGCGGCGAAGACCGTGGGCGAGACGGAGCGCGCGCTGTACGAGGACGGGGCGCTGGTCCGGATGCACGGCATGCGGCACACCGTGTTCGTGTTCCCGACGGAGCTGACCGCGGTCGTACACGCCTCGACCGGCCTCTCGGTCGCCGCCCGGGAGCGGGCCTCGCTGCTCAAGCAGATGGCGGCGGCCGGGGCGCCGGACGCGGCCTGGCTGACGGAGGTCGAGGAGTCGGCACTGGCCGCGCTGACCCGGCGCGGCCAGGCGACGGCCGCCGAGCTGGCCCGGGACGAGCCACGCCTGAAGGAGCGGTTCGTGTACGCGGCCGGGAAGAGCTACGAGGGCGTGCACACCGTCTCCACCCGGCTGCTGAAGGTGCTGGGGGTGGAGGGCAAGGTCGTCCGGGGGCGCCCGCTGGGCTCGTGGACGTCCAGCCAGTTCCGCTGGGCACCGGCGCCCGAGCATCCCGAGCTGGAGACGGCCGGGGCGCAGGCCGAGCTGTTGCGGGGGTGGCTGGCGGCGTGCGGGCCGGCGACCGAGGACGACCTGAAGTGGTGGACGGGGTGGCGGGTGACGGAGGTGCGCCGGGCGCTGGCCGCGATCGGCGCGGAGGCGGTGTCGCTGGACGACGGCACGGGGTACGTGGTCGCCGGCGACGCCGGTCCGGCCGCCGGGCCCGCGGAGCCGTGGGCGGCGCTGCTGCCGGCCCTGGATCCGACGGCGATGGCCTGGCAGCACCGGGACTGGTACCTCGCGCCCGAGCTGCGGCCGATGCTCTTCGACCGCAGCGGCAACGTCGGCCCGACGGTGTGGTGGAACGGCCGCGTGATCGGCGGCTGGGCCCAGCGGGCCGACGGCGAGATCGTCTGGCGGATCCTGGAGGGCGGCGGGACCGGCGGCGAGGGGACCGGTCGTGAGGCGGAGGCCGCGATCGCGGCGGAGGCGGAACGGCTGGGGTCCTGGGTCGGGGCGACACGGGTCACTCCGCGGTTCCGGACGCCCTTGGAGCGTGAGCTGTCGGCGTAGGCGCCTCGGGGCGGGGCGCCGCGACGACGGCGACAGTGACGCCCGACACCCGAGGGAACTACTCGCTCCGGGCGACGGCGACCGTCGGTGGGGTCCGGGAGGCGCGGAGGGCGGGCACCATTCCCGCGGCGGCCGTCACCAGGACGAGGGCGGTGAAGACCGCCGCGAGTTCCCCGGCCGGCACGCTGAACGGGGCGCTCGCCTCGGCGACACGGACCACCAGCCAGGAGTACGGCATGCCCAGGGCCAGACCGAGGATCCCGCCCAGTACTCCGTAGAGCGCGCACTCCACCGTGACCATGCGGTGCACGGCCGCTCCGCTGAGCCCCAGGGCCCGCAACAGCCCGAACTCGCGCCTGCGTTCGACGACGGTGAGGCTCGCCGTCGTCGCGACACCGGCGACCGCCACCAGGACGGTCAGACCCAGGACCATGATCACTGTGGTGGCCATCGTCCGCAGGTCGTCCGACCCCTCGGCCGGTCCGGCCGGCTCCTCGGCCATGACCCGGCCGTCGCCGCGCTCCGGTCCGGTCAACGTGTCGGTGATGGCCCGCTGTGCGCGTATCCGCCCCTGAGCGCCGTCCTGCGAGGCGTTGGCGGTGACCATGGTCGGCGCCGCATCCGCTCCCATACGGGTGAGATCCGCGGCGGTGACGAAGAAGTTCCCTCCGTAGGGGCCGGCTCCGGGCAGCGTCGCCGCCACGGTGAGGTGGACGGGGCGGCCCTCGAACTCCAGCGTCACACGGTCGCCCGCCCGGACGCCGAGCCGGTGGGCGTGGTCGGCGTCCACGACGACGTGGGCGGGTTCGAGGACGCCGAGGGAGCCGGTACGGGCGGTCAGGCTCACACCGGAGCGGACGGTGTCGAGGTCGAGGTCGGAGACCGTCGCGCCGCGGGTGCTCTCGACGACCTCCGCCGTGCGGAACGCGGTCACGTCGGTGAGTTCGGGGTGGGAGGCCAGATCGGCGGCGAGCGACCGGTCCAGCGACGTGGTGTCCCTGGCGTACAGGGAGAAGTCGGCGGGCGCCGCCACCGCCTGCCGGTACCGCTCGTAGGCGCTCAGGGAGGCGAGGCAGGTCAGGGTCGAGCCGACCAGGCAGACGCCGAGCGCCACGACGACCGAGACCGAGGCCGCCCTGCCCGGCGCGCCGCCCACTCCCGCGACCGCGAGCCGGCCGGCCGCGCCGGTGCGGCGCAGTGGGACGGCGACGGCCGACAGCACCGGCCGGACCAGTCGGGGGCCGAGCGCGATCAGGGCCAGGAAGGCCAGCCCGCCCGAGAGCACCACGAGGGTCAGCGCCGCGAACCGGTCGTACTCCGTGTCGCCCGGCCGGGGCAGCCCGACGTACTGCTGCCGGGCGAGGAACGCGGCGCCCGCCGCGCACAGCAGGCCCAGCAGGGTCCGGCCGACGCCGCTCGCCGTGCCCTCCCCGGCCGCCGCGCCGCGCAGGGCCTCCAGCGGGGAGACCCGTGAGGCGCTCAGGGACGGGGCCAGGACCGCCAGGACCGCCAGCAGGCCGGTGCCGGCGACGGTGAGAACGGCCTCCGTCAGCGGGAGGCCGGAGGGGGCGAACAGCTCGTGCCCCAGCCGCCGGGCGAGCGGCGGGACGAGCTGCCCGCAGCCCCAGGCCGCCAGGACCCCGGTCGCGCCGGCCAGCAGGCCGACCACCGCCCCTTCGGCGACGAGCGCGGCGGCGAGCCGTCGCGGACTCGCCCCGATGGCGCGCAGCAGCGCCAGCTGGCGCACGCGCCGTGCGAAGACGATGCGGAAGGTGGAGGTAGCCACGAGGGCTGCCGCGCCGACGGCGACGGTGAGGAAGACGGTGACCAGTTCCAGGACGTCCTTGGCCTCCGTCACCGCCTCCCGGGCCTCCTGGTCCCGCACCTCGTTCCCGGACCGCACCAGCGCTCCGGGCACCGCCTGCCGGATCCGCTCCGCCGGCTCCGCCGACGCGGAACCGGACACGGCGGACCCGGCGGACGCGGAGGACCCGGCGGACCCAAAGGACCCGGCGGACGCTGTGTCGGTTCGGATGTCGATGCGGGAATACCCCGACACGCCGAGCAGCTCCGCGAGTTGGGGTCCGGGGGCGTATCCGGTGGGCCGCGCGTCGTTCGTGTCGGTGCCGCGGACGATGCCGCTGACCTCGACCGTCACCCGGCGGGTGCCGTCGCCGTCGCTTTCGGGCCGCAGCAGGGTGAGCGACGATCCCGGAGCGAGACCGTACTCCCGCGCGGCCCGCGTGTTCACGGCGAGCCGGCCGGGGCCGGCGGGGTACGTGCCCTCCAGCAGCCGTACTTTCGCCAGGGCACCGCTGCCCGGGTCCGCGGAGAGTTCGAGGTAGCGTTCGACGGCGCTGCCGTCCAGCGGGCTGCCGCCGTCGATCCGGCCGACGGCCTCGGTGACCGAGGGTGTCCTCCGGATCTCCCGGAGGCGGTCCTCGCCGATGTCCTCCCCGTCGTCGCCGGGTGTGACCACGACCGACACCGCTTCGGGTGTTCCGTGGAACTTCTCGACGACGGTCGCGGTGATGATCTGCTGGGCCATGACGGTCCCGAACACGACGAACGCCGCGATCAGCAGCGACAGTCCGGTCGCCGCGAACCGTCCGGGCCGTCTGAGGAGTTCCGCCACCTGGGAGCCCAGGACGGTCGCGCGCCACGGGGTGCTCATCGCCGCCTCCCCATGACGTCGGTGGCGAGTGCGGCGGCCCGTCCGCAGGGGTCGGTGTGCTCGTCCTTCACCACGCGTCCGTCCGCGAGAGTCAGTACCCGGTCGGCGTACCACGCGGCCGCGGGGTCGTGGGTGACCATCACGACCGTCTGGCCGAGGTCGTCGACGGACTGGCGCAGCATGGCGAGGACTTCGGCTCCGGACCGGGAGTCGAGGTTGCCGGTGGGTTCGTCGGCGAAGACCACGGCCGGCCGGGCCACCAGCGCCCGTGCCACGGCGACCCGCTGCTGCTGGCCCCCGGACAGCTCGGCGGGGCGGTGCGACAACCGGTGCGCGATGCCCAGGACTTCGCAGATGTGGTCCACCGTGCCGCGGTTCGGGCGCCGGCGGCCGGACAGGGTGAGGGGCAGCACGATGTTCTCGTAGGCCGTCAGCTGCGGCAGCAGGTTGAACGACTGGAAGACGAACCCGATCCGCTCCCGGCGCACCCGGGTCAGCTGCCGGTCGGGCAGCCCGGTGATCTCCGTTCCGTCCAGGACGACGCTGCCGGAGGTGACGGTGTCGAGTCCGGCGACGCAGTGCATCAGTGTCGACTTCCCGGACCCGGAGGGGCCGACGACGGCGGTGAACCGGGCGCGCCGGACACCGACGGACACCTCGTCGAGGGCCCGTACCTCCGAGGTGCCCTGACGGTAGGTCTTCACCAGGGCGGTGGCGGTGATGACGTCGTCCGGTGAGTGGCCGCCGGTGGCGGTGTGGAGAGCCATGGGGGCGGTTCCCGCGCGGTCCGGGTCAGGAGCCGAGCGGCGGCATGGACAGGGTGACGCCGGAGTCCGAGCAGTGTCCCCGCGCCTCGTCCTGGAGGTTCTGCACGTCCTTCGCGGACGGCGCTTCGGGGGACTTCCTGGCGGTCTCGAGCGCCCACCCCTCGTACCGGGAGATCTTGGCTCCGAGGTAGCCGTCCTTCATCTGCGCGCGGCGCTCGTCGCCGGTCTCCCGCCACCACTTCTCCGCGTCCGGCACGGGGCCGGTGGAGATCTCCTCGGCCTCGGTGACGATGCGCTGCGCCAGCCGGCAGTCGTCGGCGGACGCCTGGCTGAGCTCGTCGCGGTCCTGCCACCAGTACGCCGCCCCGGCGAGCAGGGCCGCGGCGGTCACCGCCGTGACCGCGGCGACGACGAGACGGTTCCGCTTGCGGTTGCGCGTGGCGGGCGTGGTGGGCGTGGCGTTCATCGGGTCCTCCGGTGTCTTCTCGGCCGCGTTCGGCGACAGTGAGAAGTCTGGAGTTCGGCGGCCCGCCGGGCATCGGCCACGAATCCGAGATACGGGGCGCCGATCTGGCACGCCGGACGGGGTGGTTCCCGCACCCTCGGTGGCAGGACCCGGCCGCGCCTCCGCCCCCTCAGGGGCAGAACCCGGGGACGCGTCTGCCCCCTCAGGGGGAGGGACGGACCAGTCCGGACTCATAGGCGAACACGACGGCCTGGGCGCGGTCCCGCAGGTGCAGTTTGGCCATGAGGTTGCCCAGGTGCGTCTTCACCGTGGCCTCCGCGACATACAGGTCCGCCGCGATCTCGGCGTTGGACAGTCCCCGGGCGACCAGGGCGAGCACGTCCCGCTCGCGCGCGGTGAGGGCGTCCAGCCGTTCGGCCTGTCCGTTGGCCGGTCCCAGCCGGTCGGAGACCCGGTCGAGGAGCAGCCGGGTGATGCGCGGCGCCACCACCGACTCCCCCGCGGCCAGGACCCGGATGGCGTTCACGACCTCCGCTGCGGGAGCGTTCTTCAGCAGGAAGCCGCCGGCTCCGGCGCGCAGCGCCGCGAAGGCGTCCTCGTCGTTGTCGAAGGTGGTCAGCACCAGCACGCCGGGCGGGTCGTCACGCCGCATCAGCTGCTCCGTGGCCTGGATGCCGTCCATGACGGGCATGCGGACGTCCATGATGACGACGTCCGCCTCGACCTTTCGCAGCAGATCGAGAGCGTCCGCCCCGTTCTCCGCCTCACCGACGACCTCGATGTCGTCCTGACCGGCCAGCACCATGGAGAAACCGGCCCGGATCAGCGGCTGGTCGTCCACCACGGCCACCCGGATCGGCCTGTCCGTCCGCGTCATCACTTCGTCCTTGTCGGAATCGAGGCACGTACGTGCCATCCGCTGCCGAGCCGGGGGCCGGCCTCGAAGCCGCCGCCGGCCAGTTCCACGCGCTCCCGCATCCCCACGAGTCCGTTCCCTCCCAGACGCCCGCCGACGCCGCGGCCGGCGAGGGTGCCCGCTCCGTCGTCGACCACACTGATCAGCAGTGTGCCCCGCTCCTCATGGAGCCGGATGTCGACCCCGGCCCCGGCCCCGGCGTGGCGGAGCACGTTCGTGAGGCACTCCTGGACGATACGGAAGGCCGTCATCTCCTCCGCCGGTGACAGCCGTCCTTCGCCGACCTCGACCGACACGTCCACGGTCAGCCCGGCGGCCCGCGCGCGTTCGGCGACGACCTTGATCTCGTCGAGGGTGACCAGACGCCGTGGCGGGCCGCCACCGGCGGAGTCCGGGTCGCCGGAGTCCGGGTTTCCCTCGCGCAGCACCCGGACGATGCGGTGCATGTCGTCGATGGCGTCCCGGCCCGTGGCGGCGATCGTCCTCAGCGCGGACTCCGCCATGTCCGGCGACTTCCGCAGCACCGACTCGGCGCCGTCGGCCTGGAGGATCATCACGGCCAGGCTGTGCGCCACCACGTCGTGCAGTTCACGGGCGATCTCGGCCCGCTCCCGGGCCGCGGCCAGCCGGACGCGCTGCTCCTGCTCCCGCTCTGCGTGCCGGGCACGGGCCGCCTGGCTCTCGGCGTACAGGCGCCTCGTGTGCAGGGCGAAGGCCGTCAGCCAGACCGTCAGCGTCAGTCCCCAGAAGATCGGGAGTGTTTCGAGGTCGGCGAACGGCTCGATACCGAGGGGTGGCATCCCCACCGTCCCGGCCGCCGTCGCCAGCAGCACCACGGCGCCCGCGAGATACGGCATCCAGGTGGTGCGGGAATGGTGGACGACCGACATCATGGCGAACAGCACGGCCGCGTTGTACGAGGCGGGTGCCGACGCCAGCGGCTCTTCGGGGAGGTCGTGCAGGGCGAGCTGGACGGCGCTCAGCGCGAGGACGACCGACATGACCGTGCCGGGGTACCGTCTGCGGGCCAGCAGGCACAGTGCCATCAGCCAGCCCAGCGGCAGGTCGTACTCGGCGCCGTAGTACCAGGCCGCCACCAGGACCACCAGCGCCATACCCGTGTCGCACGCCCGGGCGACGGCGCGTCCGTAGCGGCCGGACGGCGTCATCCAGGCCGACGGGACCGGGACCGTCCTCTCCTCAGCCAACCGTCGTACCTTCTCCTTGGGCAGGGACGCAACCGCGTGACCCGCGGCACAAGTACCGCCGGAACATGAGGACTTCGCGATGAGGGCGATGCCCTCACGCGCCCATACTGCCTCAGCGCCGGGCCGGCGCGCGGCACGGCGTCGCCGGGCGCCTCATGGAACGAGGGCGCCCGGCGACGGTGACGGCTTCAGCGGTTGTAGCGCATGAACGCCCGCACCATGTGGCACGTGGTGGCCGACGGCGGGTGGACGCCGATCAGCTGCGCCGTGGTGCGGATCTTCTCGTTGCGGGCCTGGTCGGGCAGGTGGACACCGGAGTCGAGCAGGGCGATGGCGAGCCGCATCGCCTTGAGCCGGCGGTTGTGCGTGACGTACCACTCGCGGGGGCGGCCCGCCGGCAGCGGACGCTTCTCCACGGGTTCGTACGGCGAGTCGAGCAGGACGGGCCGCTTGGCGGTGGACTGGGTGGGCAACGGCTTCGGCTTCAGTGCGGCAGCGGGCACGGGCATCCTCCTGTCGCGGTCAGGGCGCCGTCCGGACCCCCCGGCGACACCCTCGAACATGCTTCTATTTTACCGCCCACCACTGACAAACGTCCCTGGCCACAAGGCCTTTCGGGGTCGCTGTGACACACGGGGCGAACGAGTTCCCGCACCCTCGGGCTACCGTGTGCGGCATGGAGATCTGGATCAACCCGGCCTGCTCGAAGTGCCGCAGCGCGATCAGCCTGCTCGACGCCGAGGGCGCCGACTACACCGTCCGCCGCTACCTGGAGGACGTACCGAGCGAGGACGAGATCCGCGAGGTGCTCACCCGTCTCGGCCTCGAACCGTGGGACATCACCCGCACCCAGGAGGCCGCCGCCAAGGAATTGGGCCTGAAGGACTGGCCCCGTGACGAGGCGTCACGTGACCGCTGGGTCACGGCGCTCGCCGAGCACCCGAAACTGATCCAGCGCCCGATCATCACGGCGGACGACGGAACGGCCGTCGTGGGCCGCACCGACGAGGCTGTTCGGGACGCCCTGTCCCGTTAGGTGATGACTTGCCGCACGCCGCGGCTCGGAGCGTTCCACGCTGTCACCCTCCGCCGCCCTGATCGACCAGGGCGAGGGCTGTACACGGCTCACCGCGACCCTGTTCACGGACACCGAGCGGCGTTCCCAGGTGAGTGTGACCGTGGAGGACACCGCTGAGGCGGCGGACCGGTCCGGGCCGAGGCCGGGCGGGAGCCTTGAGAGACGCGCCACACCGACCCCAGGTAACACGGGGTTCACATACGGGCAACGGACGGGAAATCGCCTGTTGGCACGCTGCACGGCAGTAGAGCGGCGCCCCGATGCCGCAGCGCCGCAGCACCCGCAGTGCGCCCAGACCCACCCGAAGGATGTGTCCCCGTGACCTTCAAGGCCGAGTACATCTGGATCGACGGCACCGAGCCGACGGCCAAGCTCCGTTCCAAGACGAAGATCATCACGGACGCCCCCGCCGGTCTGGACGCCCTGCCGCTCTGGGGCTTCGACGGCTCCTCCACCAACCAGGCCGAGGGCAGCTCCTCGGACTGCGTGCTCAAGCCGGTCTTCTCCTGCCCCGACCCGATCCGCGGCGGCGACGACATCCTGGTGCTGTGCGAGGTCCTGGACACGGACATGACCCCGCACCCGACCAACACCCGTGCCGCGCTGGCCGAGCTCGCCGAGCGGTTCGCCGCGCAGGAGCCGGTCTTCGGCATCGAGCAGGAGTACACCTTCTTCAAGGGCGCCCGCCCGCTCGGCTTCCCCGAGGGCGGCTTCCCGGCCGCGCAGGGCGGCTACTACTGCGGTGTCGGCTCGGACGAGATCTTCGGCCGTGACATCGTCGAGGCGCACCTGGAGAACTGCCTGAAGGCCGGTCTCGGCATCTCCGGCATCAACGCCGAGGTCATGCCGGGCCAGTGGGAGTTCCAGGTCGGCCCGCTGTCGCCGCTGGAGGTCTCCGACCAGCTGTGGGTGGCCCGCTGGCTGCTCTACCGCACCGCCGAGGACTTCGAGGTCTCCGCCACCCTGGACCCCAAGCCGGTCAAGGGCGACTGGAACGGCGCGGGCGCGCACACCAACTTCTCCACCAAGGCGATGCGCGAGGGCTACGACGCGATCATCACCGCCTGCGAGTCGCTCGGTGAGGGCTCCAAGCCGATGGACCACGTCAAGAACTACGGCGCCGGCATCGACGACCGCCTGACCGGCCTGCACGAGACCGCGCCGTGGAACGAGTACTCCTACGGCGTCTCCGACCGCGGTGCCTCGGTCCGCATCCCGTGGCAGGTCGAGAAGGACGGCAAGGGCTACATCGAGGACCGCCGTCCGAACGCCAACGTCGACCCGTACGTGGTGACCCGCCTGATGGTGGACACCTGCTGCTCCGCGCTGGAGAAGGCCGGCCAGGTCTGATCCGCGCCCGAATCGCGTACCGGGGCGTCCACCACGACGGTGGACGCCCCTTCGCGTCGCCACCGTGCGGGACGACCGGGCCGGGCCCGCCGCACGCCGGTCGGCGTCCACCCAGTGAGAGACCTCTCCTCTCCCGCGCCACCGTCTGCTTCAATGGGCCCATGGTCGGCTTCCGGAAGAACGCGGTGACGGGTCGCCACGACCTCGAACCCTTCTGGCCCTCCCGTCAGCACGACGACTTCGACCGGGTCTGTTGCCGCGCGACGAACGCGCCGGCCCGCTAGAAAGCCGTACCCCCAGGCCTTCGCCCGGCGCGCACGACGTACGTCCCGCGACGCGCCCGACCACGACATCGCGCCCGTCGCCCCTCCCGACGAACCTCTCGCGCGAAAGAGCTGACGTCTCATGGCGACCACCCGTTCCCTGTCCACCGTCACCCTCGACTCCCCCGCCTCCGCCACCGCCCTCCCCGCCACCGCCCTCCCCGGCGCCGGCGACCACCGGCACCGGCTGCGTGCCGTCGACCGCGACGAGGTGGTGGACGTCGCGGCCCTGCTGCCGCCGGGCGCCACCTGGCTGCCCGCTCCGCCGCACGCCCTGCCCCCGCTGCCCGGCCGGCCTCCGATGGTCGGCTACCTGGTGCTGGTCCCGGCCGACCAGCAGCAGCCTCCGTTCCCGCCGGTGGGCGTGCCCGGCGCCGCACCGGAGAACACCGGGGAGGGCACCGACGGACGGCCGGGCGACCCGCTCGTCCGGATCGACACCGCGCGCCGCGTCGCCGCGGTGGACGGCCGCGAACTCGACCTGACCTACCTGGAGTTCGAACTGCTCGCCCATCTCGTCGCCCATCCGCACCGCGTGCACACCCGCGACCAGCTGGTCACCACGGTGTGGGGGTACGGCCACGTGGGCGACGGCCGCACCGTCGACGTGCACGTGGCCCGGCTGCGCCGCAAGCTCGGCTCCGAGCACCGCCGGACGATCCAGACCGTCCGGCGCGTCGGCTACAAGTACACGCCGCCCAAGGGCCGCTGAGCCTCTGCTGTCGGCAGACGGATATTCCCCGCGGCCCCCGCGCCGGGCAGAGTGGCCCGCATGAGGCTACTGGTGCTGGGCGGTACGGAGTTCGTGGGGCGGGCCGTGGTGGAGGCGGCGCTCGGACGCGGCTGGGAGGTGACCGTCTTCCACCGCGGCCGGCACGCGCCGCCGCCCGGGGTGCGGACACTGCGCGGCGACCGCACCGCACCCGACGGGCTCGCCGCCCTGGCCGACGGCGCGTGGGACGCCGTCGTCGACACCTGGTCGGCGGCGCCCCACGCGGTGCGGGACACGGCGCGGCTGCTGCGGGGCCGCGCCGGCCGGTACGTGTACGTGTCGAGCTGCTCGGTGTACGCCTGGGCCCCGCCCGCCGGGTACACCGAGGACGCCCCGCTCGTCGAGGGCGCCTCGGCGGACGCCGGGCAGACCGACTACGCCCGCGACAAGCGGGGCGCCGAACTGGCCGTCCTGGACGCCTTCGGCGCGGACCGCTCGGTGCTGGTCCGCTCCGGGCTGATCCTGGGCCCGTACGAGAACATCGGGCGGCTGCCGTGGTGGCTGAACCGCGTCGCACGCGGCGGCCCGGTACTCGCGCCGGGCCCCCGGGACCTCCCCCTCCAGTACATCGACGTCCGTGACCTCGCCGACTGGGTGCTCGGCGCGGTGGAACGGGAGCTGAGCGGCCCGTACAACCTGGTCTCCCCACCGGGGCACACCACCATGGGCGCCCTGCTCGAAGCCTGCGTCGCGGCCACGGGCGGCCCGGCCGAGCTGCGCTGGACCGCCCCCGACGACGTCCTCGCCGCCGGCGTCGAGCCCTGGACGCAGCTACCGGTGTGGACACCGCCGGGCAGCGACCTGCACGACGCCCTGCACGGCGCGGACGTCTCCCGGGCACTGACGACCGGCCTGAACTGCCGCCCGGCCGGTGACACCGTCGCCGACACCTGGACCTGGCTGCGGGACATCGGCGGCACGGCGCCCAGGCGCCCGGACCGGCCGCCGGTCGGACTGGACCCCGAGACGGAGACGAAGGTCCTCGGGGCCGACGACACCCCCTAGGTGTACCTGTCACCACCCCCTGCCCCGGGGGTTCGGCCCAGTGACCCGTGCCGTCGCCTCGGTAAGACTGACGGCATGAACATCCAGACGAAGCGCGACGACCGGCAGACCGACCGGCGGACACCCTCACGGACACGCGACATGGCACTGTCGGCCGTGCGAGGACTGGCGCTGACGTTCATCTCGCTGCCCGGCGCGGTGCTGTGCTTCTGCCTGACCCTCGTGTCCATCGCGCTCGTCCCGATCGGGATCGGCCTCGTCACCACGCCCTGGGTGCTGACGGGCGTGCGGATGTTCGCGGACTGGCGCCGGCTGCTCGCCGCCGAGTGGGGCGGGGTACGGATCCAGCGGGCGTACCGGCCGCTGCCCGAGAACGCCAACCCGTGGGCGCGCACCTTCGGAATGCTCGGCGACCCGGCGACCTGGCGGGACTTCATCTGGCTCCCGGTCGACATGACGGCGGGCTTCGTCACCGCGCTGCTGGCCTTCGCGCTGCCCTTCTACCCGCTGGAGGGGTTCGCCATCGCGGCCGGACTGTGGCGGGTCTGGTCCGACACCTACTGGTACGGCTTCGTACCCGTCTCCGACCAGACCACCGCGCTCTACGCCGCCGCCCTGGGCGCCGTCCTCCTCGTCTGCGCGTACTGGCTCAGCCCGCTCCTGCTGCGCGCCCACTTCCGGCTCACCGGCGCGGTCCTCGGCTCGGACCAGGAAGAACTCGCCCAGCGGGTGCGCGTACTGACCGAGACCCGCCGCGACGCCGTCGACACCTCCGCCGCCGAACTGCGCCGCATCGAGCGGGACCTGCACGACGGGGCGCAGGCCCGGCTGGTCGCCATGGGCATGGACCTCGGCACCATCGAAACGCTGCTGGAGAAGGACCCGGAGCAGGCCCGGGCACTCCTCGCGCAGGCCCGCCAGTCCTCCGCCGACGCCCTGACCGAGCTGCGCGAGCTGGTGCGCGGCATCCACCCGCCGGTGCTCGCCGAACGCGGCCTGGGCGACGCCGTACGGGCCCTGGCGCTGCGGCTGCCCGTCGCCGTCGAGGTCGACGTGGACCTGCCCCGCCGCGCCGACGCTCCCGTGGAGTCCGCCGCCTACTTCGCGGTCAGCGAGATCCTCACCAACGCCGTGAAGCACTCCGGCGCCGACCGGATCTGGGTCGACGTGCACCACGCCGAGGGTCAGCTGCGCATCGCCGTCACCGACAACGGCAAGGGCGGTGCGGCGCCCGGGGCGGGGTCGGGCCTGGCCGGGGTGGAGCGCCGACTCGGTACATTCGACGGCGTCCTGGCCGTCAGCTCGCCCGCGGGCGGCCCCACCATGGTCACCATGGAGATCCCTTGCGCGTTGTCCTAGCCGAAGACCTGTTCCTGCTGCGCGACGGACTGGTCCGGCTCCTTGAGGCCCACGGCTTCGAGATCGCCGCGGCCGTCGAGACCGGCCCCGAGCTGTCCCGGGCGCTGGCCGAACTGGAACCGGACGTGGCCGTCGTCGACGTACGCCTGCCGCCCACGCTCACCGACGAGGGCCTGCAGTGCGCGCTCGAGGCCCGCCGCGAGCGGCCGGGGCTGCCGGTCCTGGTCCTCTCCCAGCACGTGGAGCAGCTGTACGCGCGCGAGTTGCTCGCCGACGGCAGCGGCGGGGTGGGGTACCTGCTCAAGGACCGGGTGTTCGACGCGGAGCAGTTCGTGGACGCGGTACGGCGGGTGGCGGCGGGGGGTACGGCGATGGACCCGCAGGTCATCCAGCAACTGCTCAGCCGGCGTGCGGCGGAGGACCGGCCGCTGGAGCGGCTCACCCCCCGGGAGCGGGAGGTGCTGGAGCTGATGGCGCAGGGGCGGACCAACGCGGCGATCGCCGGCAAGCTCGTCGTCACGGAACGGGCGATCGCGAAACACACGGCGAACATCTTCGCCAAGCTGAGCCTCGAGGTCTCGGACGACGACAACCGCCGTGTACTGGCGGTTCTCGCGTACCTGGACCGCGGCCGCTGACCCCGCCACCGATCCCACCCGTCCCCAAGGGCCCGGCAATTCCCGGGACGGGTGAACACCCCTGGGACGGCCTCCGTATGGAGGGGAGCCGCTTCACTCCTGTCGGGCGCCCTCGATGCCCCGCAAGGAAGTCAGAGGAGTTCCATGGGACGCAACACAAGAAAACGCCGTACGCCGCTGGCCACCAAGGTCGTCGCCGGGGCCGCGGCCCTGGCGGTCGGCGGGGGCGGCCTGCTCTGGGCCAACTTCAACGCCTCGGCGCACGAGGAGAACCGGGCACACGACCGGACACGCTCCGCCGCCGCGCAGGTCGCGACGATCGACTGTCCCGACGTCGGCCAGCAGATCTCCGACGTGCCGGACCGGGCGCGCGGGGAGGTCGACGGCGGACTGGCCACGATGGACAGCCAGATCACCAACGCCTACCAGCGCCTCGCCACCACGCGCCGCGCGCAGGCCGGTGACTCGCGGTACGTCCAGAACACCATTCTCGGCCCGCTGGGGGACCGCCGGAAGGCGATCATCGACCGGATCCAGCTGGAGATCGACCGGGCCGGCGGCCGGGCCGACGAGAACCTGGACGAACTGGCCGAGTGCCAGGGCCGGCCGGCGGAGCAGCCGCGGAACGGAGACGGCCAGGACAACGGCGACGGACAGAACGGCGACGGCCAGAACGGCGACGGCCAGGGTCAGGACGACGGCCAGAACCAGGACGACAACGGCAACGGCGTCGCGGGTCCGGTGGCCGACGACTTCATCGACATCAACGACGTCGAGCCGAACTCCCGCAACAGCCAGAACGGCCTGGCCGCCGACGGCGACGGCGGCTCCACCGGCACCTTCACCTCGGACTGCGGTGTCAACGAGAACGACGTCTTCAACAGTGACAACCTGATCGCCGCCCCCGGTGTCGACAACGGCGCGCACCACGTGCACGACTACGTCGGCAACCAGGACAACGACGCCTTCTCCAGCGACGAGGACCTGGCGAACGCCGACACCTCGTGCCGGAACCAGGGCGACAGGTCCACCTACTACTGGCCGGTGCTGCGCCTCCAGGACGGTACGGAGGAGTTCGACGCGGACGACCTGGGCGGTGGCGCCGAGGGCAACATCGGCAGGATCCTGCAGCCGGCCCAGGCCGAGTTGAAGTTCGTCGGCAACCAGCGGAGCGACGTGGTCGCCATGCCGAGGTTCCTGCGCATCATCACCGGTGACGCCAAGTCCTTCACCAACGGTGACGCGAACGCCAACAGTTCGTGGAGCTGCACCGGCTTCGAGGACCGGCAGATCACCGACAAGTACCCGCTCTGCCCCGAGGGCAGCCAGGTGGTGCGCACGGCCAACTTCCAGAGCTGCTGGGACGGCCAGAACATCGACAGCGCCAACCACCGTGACCACATGGCGTTCGTCCAGCAGGACGGCAGCTGCGCGAACGGCTTCCAGGCCATCCCCCAGCTGCAGATCCGCCTGGTGTACGACATCCCCACGCCGACCGTCGAGAACGGCTCGGTGCGCAATCCGTACGCCGTGGACAGCTTCCCGGAGCAGCTGCACAAGCCGATCACCGATCACAACGACTTCATCAACGTCATGGACGAGGACCTGATGAACGAGGTGGTCGACTGCATCAACAGCGGCGAGGACTGCCAGTAGCCCTCCGGGGGCCGAGGGAGGGGGCCGGTGGCGGCGTTCGCCACCGGCCCCCTCCGCCTTCGCCTCCCCGTACGGGTCAGCCGCCGTGCCCCTCGTGACCCGGCGCGTGGCCGCCGCCGTGCCGGGTGCCCTGCTCCAGGATCCCGCCGAGCGTGCCGCGCAGGTCCGCCACCACGTCCTCGTGGCCGACGGCGACCCACTTGCGGCCGACGAGGTAGTGACCGCCGTAGTCCTTGGCCGTGTTGATCCACTCGCGCTGGCCGCGGTCGGTGGCGAAGGTGGCGAGGACGTACTTCTCGTCGCCCTTCTCGCAGATGGCCTGACGGATGGTGTCGGCGTCGGTCTGCATGTTCGGGGCGCACCGCGCCTCGGCGGCCAGGTGCTCCAGGCTGCCGGTCGCCGTCTCGGGCACGGCCGCCTCGCCGTCCCCGTCGGATCCGCAGCCCGTCAGCGCCAGTACCGCCGCCGCTCCGGCCAGCGCGAGCATCGGTCGGGTCAGCCTCATGTGTTCCTCCGGTCCGCTGTGGCGACATGCCGCACGAAGCCCCGGCGAGGGCTCTCGTCATCGATACGGCCCCGGGACGCGAAGTATTCAGCGGTCCTGGTGCCCTTCGGAGCACGCCCGTGCGAAAGTGGCGCCGTGGACCAGGACTGGGAAGACCGGGTGGCCGCCGCGTGGGCGAGGTTCGACGGCGTCGCCGAAGAGGACGGCGCCGCCTTCCGGGCTGAGATCGACGCCCTCGCGGACGAGTTGCCCGCCGGCAGTCCCCTCGGCCTGTTCGAGCGGGCCTGCGCCTGGGACTCCACGGGCCACTCCGACCGGGCCGTGCCGCTGTACCGCGAGGCGCTGGCGCGCGGGCTGGGCGAGGTCAGCGGTCACAAGGGCCGCCGGGCGAAGATCCAGCTCTCCAGCTCCCTGCGGAACACCGGGCACCCGGAGGAGGGCGTCAAGCTGCTGTCGCCCGAGCTGCTCAGGCCGTCGGACGAGTTGGACGACGCCGTACGGGCCGTGCTCGCGCTCTGCCTGTCGAGCATGGGCCGCGACCGCGAGGGCCTGTCGCTGGTGCTCGGCGCCCTCGCGCCCCATCTGCCGCGCTACCAGCGGTCGATGGCCGCCTACGCGCGGGCCCTGGTGGAGCCGGAGGACTGACCCGGGCACGGTGACCATCCACCGATTCGCTCGTTCTGCTGAACGTGCAGTCACAGGATGTCGCCCCGCGCCCCGCACCGTCCTCCACCTCCCCGGCCGGCCCGGTCGTCGACGTCGAGCAGGCCGAGGCCGCGCTCGTCGAGCACTATCCGCGCCTGGTCCGGCTCGCCTATCTGGTGCTGCCGCCGGGCCTCGGCCGGAGCCGCCGTGTCCTGACCGCGCACGCCCTCACCCAGCGAGCGCTGCCCCGCGGCCGGACGACGACACCCGTGATCCCGGCCCAGTCGACGGGCCGCGACGTCGACCCCGGCTACGCCCTGGTCCGCCTCCGGGTCATCCGTACGGCGCTGGAGGCGGGCCTTCCGCTCCGGCGGCGGGCGTGGCCCAAGCGGGCCCAGCTGCCGCCGCTGCTGCCCCAGGTACGCGGGCTGAGGCTGTTCCCGCGCTCCGGCGGCGCCGACGAACTCGCCCTGGACCAGCGGCTGTCCGCTCTCTCCGCGCCGGGCCGGGCGGCGTACGTGCTGCGGGGCCTGGAGAAGCTCTCCGACGGTGAGGTGCGGCAGTTGCTCGGGGCCGCCGGGGTCGCCGACGCGGACGCCGCGATGCGGGAGGCCACCGAGGTGCCCGGTCGGCACGCCCTGCTGGGCTCCCCCGAGTTCGACCCCTGCTCGCTGCAGGCCCGGCCGACCGACCTGATGCGCCGCCGGCAGCACACGAAGGCCGCGCTGGTCGCGGGGGCGGCCCTGGTGGTGTGCGGGGCGCTGCTGGGGCTGCCCGGCGACGGCTGGGGGCCGGACGGCGCCGCCGCCCCGCCCTACGCCCGGAACCCGGCGGCCGAGGCCGCCCTCGACCCCGCCGAGCTGACGAAGGCCGCCCCGGCCGCGTGGGAGACCTCCGCGCGCACCGACTTCTCGGTGTGGCCGGCCCGCGGTGACCTCACCGGCGACCAGGAGCTGCTGCGCCGTGCCCTCTCCGTCTGGGCCCGGCCCGGCGAGAGCGTGGGGGTCTCGGCGACACCGGGCACCCCGACCGGCGGCCCGGCCGGCCCGCCGCAGCTGCTGTACGCCGGGAACGTCGACAACGCGCGCGTGGTGATCCTGCACGACGGTCTGCGCATCGCCAGGTACGCCGAGCCGAAGGACGGCACGGCCGGCGCCGCCCTGGACTTCGCGCGCACCGACGGAGCCGGCCGGGCCGAGGCGAACGCGGTGGTCCTGGGCCGGGCCGACGGCAACGTCCGCTATCTGACGGCGCCCTGGGTGACCCAGGCGGCCGGGCGGGATCTCGCCGACCCGGATGCGCAGGCGCGGGACCTGACGCTGACCGACGGCGTGACCTCGACGGTGGCCAGCCCCGTGCGGGAGCAGTCCGGTGCCTGCACCTCCTGGAACGTGCTGGAGCTGACCGACGGCTCGGACACCCGCCTGGTGACCGACCTCGGCGAGCTGGTCCCGGCCCGTCTCACCACCGGCCGCCCCGGCTCGGTGAAGGACGCCGCCGGCGCGGAGGCGCTGGGCACCTGGGCGCCGTACGCCTGCTCGCTGGGCGCGGTGCGCGGGCAGGGCGTGCGTTCGGTGAACGCCTGGGAGTTCGCGACGCAGCCGCTGCCCGACTCGACCGGGTCGGGGGAATGGGTGTGCACCCGGGCCGAGACCTGGCGGGGTGCGGGGGCGCGGGTGATGGCCCAGTTCCGGACGCCGGGCGGGGTGCAGGGCGCGGTGGCGGCGAAGGCGCAGGACGTACCGGCGTGCGGCGAGCGCGACCCGCAGGTGCTGGCCGGGGTGCTGTGGAAGTCGGAGGGCGGGCACTGGTACCTGCTCGCCGCCGGCGGCCGGGACACGAGGTCGGTCGAGGCGACCGGCGGCATCAGCGGCTTGGCCGACGGAAACCTGCTGACGGCGAAGGCCGAGCAGGGCGCGCGGGCCGAACTGAAGGGCACTCTGGAGGACGGGCGGACGATCGGCGGTCTGCGGTAGAACACCGATGTTCGGTCCGGGCCGTTCGAGGCCGGATTCGATCGGTAGGGTGTTCGTATGACTACCGGGGTACGCCGCAGAATGGGCGTCGAGGAGCGCCGGCAGCAGCTGATAGGCGTCGCGCTCGATCTCTTCAGCCGCCGCTCGCCCGACGAGGTCTCCATCGACGAGATAGCGACGGCCGCCGGCATCTCACGACCGCTGGTCTACCACTACTTCCCCGGCAAACTCAGCCTGTACGAGGCCGCGTTGCGACGCGCCTCGGACGATCTGGCGGCCCGTTTCGTGGAGCCCCACGAGGGTCCGCTGGGCGCGCGGCTGCTGCGGGTGATGCGCCGCTACTTCGACTTCGTCGACGAGCACGGCCCCGGGTTCTCGGCGTTGATGCGCGGTGGGCCGGCGGTGGGTTCGTCCACGGCCAACGCGCTCGTGGACTCCGTACGGCAGGCCGCGTATGTCCAGATCCTTTCGCACCTGGGCGTCACCGATCCGCCCGCGCGTCTGGAGCTGGTCGTCCGTTCCTGGATCTCGCTCGCCGAGTCGACGGCCCTGATCTGGCTGGACGGGCGGCGCGTGCCGCGCGAGGAGCTGGAGACGCAGCTGGTGCAGGACTTCGCCGCGCTGGCCGCCGTCGCCGCCGCCCGCGACGAGGAACTCGCGGCGTTGCTGGGCGGCCTGTTCGGGGACGAGCCGGGCGACGGACCGTTCACCGACCTCGCCACCCGGCTGGTCTCACTGGCGTCCAGGGACTAGAACTCGGCCTTGCGGTAGGACGGGTCGAGGTCGCGGACCTCGGCGGAGACATACGCCCGGCGGCCGTCCTGAGGCCCTATGAAGGTGCGCATGAGGTCCACCGCCGCCTCGGTGAGCTGCGCCTTCGTCTCGTCGCTGCGTCCGGCGAGCAGGCCGAACGTGACATGCGCGAGGACCTGGTCGTAGCCGGTATCGGCGCCGACCGCGAGGTCCTCGCCGCGGAAGACGTGGGTCTTGCACGCTTCCAGTCGCGCGCCCGCCTTCTCGACGGCCAGCCTGTTCAGCGCGGTCGCCAAGCCCTCCCAGTCGACTTCGTCGCCTCCGGTGCGGGTAACGAGGATTTGCGGCATGAGCCCTCCTGTCCAGGTCAGAAGGGCTCACACTAACCGCAGCTCCTTACGGGGTCAGCCGGACGTGGTGAACACGGCGACCGTGCGCGCCGGAACGGTGAACGTGCCGGACCCCTTCGCGTACGACGAGGACTTCACGGCGGCGTCCGCGCCCGTCGCCTGCACGGGGTGCAGGCCGTACTCGGTCCCGGCGAGTGCGGCGACACGCTGCTCCTGCCGCTCCGGCGTGGCGTTGAAGACGACGACCAGGTCACCGAGGGTCATGGTGATCACGCCGGGCGTCTCGTCCTTGCCGGACAGCGGGAAGGAGAGCCGGGACTGCACCCGCTCGGCCGTTCCGAGGGAGAAAGCCTTCTCCGTCGTACGGATCCTCAGCAGGTCCTGGTACGCCGCCGAGGCGCCCGTGATCTGCGGGCAGCCGACCTGCACCGAGCCCAGCAGAGGCTTGGCGTACGGCCACTTGTCCTGGTTGTCGGCGGCCGGGGGCAGCCCGCGGCCGAAGCCGTTGCCGTCGGCGCACTTCCAGTGGATGGCGTTGAACCAGTCGCCGCTGTCGTAGGAGTTGCGGTCGAGCGACTTGGAGCGCAGCAGGTCGGTGCCGGCCTGGGAGAGCGCCGGGCCCTGGGAGAGGGCGGCGGTCGCCATGGCGAGGACCTGCATACGGGCCCGGTCGTCGGCGGACGTGTCCTTCGGCAGCTTGAAGGCGAGCGCGTCGAAGAGGGTCTCGTTGTCGTGGGCGTCGGCGTAGGCGAGGGCGTCGCCCGGGGCCTCGGCGTATCCGGCGGGGGCGCCGTTGTAGTCGACCTCGGAGCCCTTGACCTCCTTGCCGTCGGTGTCCGTGAAGGTGTAGCCGGCGAGGTTGCCGGTCAGGCCGACCTTGATGAGGTCCTGGTAGTGCAGCAGGCGGGCCTTCTGCTCGGCCGGGGTGCCGTTGTCCGCGGCGGGGTTGGGATCGGTGTACAGACCGGAGGCGAAGCCCTGGACGCCGGGGTCCTCGTCGAACGGGCCGCCGCCGCGCACGGCGTCGCGGGCGCGGTCGGAGAAGGTCGCGATGCCGGTGCCGGCCATGTTCTTCTGGGTGGCCTGGGTGAAGCGGGCGTCGTCGGCGATCTCGCCGAAGTTCCAGCCCTCGCCGTACAGGATGATCTTCTTGCCGTCGACGCCGTCCTTCTTGAGGGTGAGCGCGTCGAGGGCCTTCCTGACCGCGAGGATGTTGGCCTTCGGGTGGTGGCCCATGAGGTCGAAGCGGAAGCCGTCGACCTTGTACTCCTTGGCCCAGGTGACGACCGAGTCGACGACGAGCTTGCCCATCATGGCGTTCTCGGTGGCGGTGTTGGCACAGCAGGTGCTGTTCGCCACCGAGCCGTCGGCGAGGAGCCGCTGGTAGTAGCCGGGCACGATCCGGTCGAGGACGCTGGTCTTCGCCTGGCCGCTCGCCGCGGTGTGGTTGTAGACGACGTCCATGACGACCCGCAGGCCGTCCTCGTTGAGGGCCTTGACCATCTCGCGGAACTCGACCGTGCGGGCGGTGCCGTCGGGGTCGGTGGCGTAGGAGCCCTCGGGGACCGTGTAGTGGTAGGGGTCGTAGCCCCAGTTGTAGGCGTCCTTGGCGGCGGCCTTCGCCACGCACTCCTGCTGCTTGTCGGAGTCGGCCGGGAGCGCGCCGAGGTCGCAGTCGACGGTCGCCTGGTCGGACTTCTTCTCGGGGATGGTGGCGATGTCGAAGGCGGGCAGGAGGTGGACGTACGACGTGCCCGCCTCGGCCAGCTCGCGCAGGTGCTGGGAGCCGTCGCTCTTCTTGTCGGTGAAGGCGAGGTAGGTGCCCCGGTGGTCCGGGTCCGCCGTCCGGTCCGCGACGGAGAAGTCGCGGATGTGCAGCTCCTGGATCTGGGCGTCCCTCAGCGGCACAGCCTCGGGCTTGTCGTAGCCGTCCCAGCCGCGTGGGGCGAGCTTCCGGTCGTCCAGGTCGACGACGAGGCTGCGCTCGGAGTCGGTGGTCAGGGCGAGCGAGTACGGGTCGGTGACCTTGTTGGTGACGACCTCGCCGGCCTCGGGCGCCCACACGTCGACGACGTAGCGGTAGGCCTTGCCCTTCCAGGACTTCGGACCGGTGGCGGACCAGACGCCGGTGTCGCCGTCGCGCCGCATGCGGACGGTGCGGTCGCCGATCTCCAGGCGTACGTTCTGCGCGGTCGGCGCCCACACGGACAGTGTGGGCCGGCCGCTTCGGCCATGGCCGAAGGTCGGCCCGAGGTCGGCCTTGGTCGCGGCGGCCGCGTAGAGGTCGTCCAGGACGCCGCCGATCTGCACGCCGGTCGCCGCGAGCACGGCACCGTTGGCCGCACGCTGGGATGCGACGACCTGGCCGCGCAGGGCCTCACGCACCCGGTCGCGGTCGCGCGGGTCGACGGTCCAGGCGGTGTACTCCTTCAGGTGCGGGAACTTCGCCTTCTGGGCATCGGTGAGGGTGGTCTTGGACAGGCGGAGCCAGGCGGTCTCGTCGTCGCTGGTCAGGGTGCCGTTCTCGGCCTTGACCGAGCCGCTGCGGGAGGCGAGCAGCTGGGTGGAGGCGGCGCCGTCGGAGCCGTTCCAGGCGACGGTGTTCCGGTCGATCCAGATCGCCTTGGAGGTGGTGAGGTCGACGGCCGCCGCCGAGCCGGCCGGCTGCGGCAGCAGGTACTTCTCCTCGCCGCTCACCAGCCACACCTCGTGGCCGTCGGCCTTGAGGTCCAGGGCCTGGTCGGTGGGGAGGTCCTTCTCGTCGCCCTTGTGGACGATGTAGCTGAGACTGCCGGCACCCTCGGTGAGCGGTACCTCGAAGACCGCGCCATAGGAATCAGTCTTCACCGGCATCAGCGGCTTCGACCAGTCGGTGGGGTTCGCGGCGTCGCCCCAGACGTGCAGGCCCCAGCCGGTGTAGTCGCCGTCGGCGCGGTGGTAGTGCAGGACGGCCTTCGTCTTGTCCTGGGCGGGATACTCGGGCCGCTCCGTGGTGACCTGCTCCTTGCCCTGCTCGATCCACACCTCGCCCGTCCGGGTGACGTCGATCGTGCGGTCGGCGGTGACGTCCTTGTCGCCGTCCTTGTCGACGACGAGGAAGCTGACGTTGCTCGCGCCGGGCTTGAGCTTGACGTAGGCGAAGGCGCCGTAGGCGTCGCGGCCGGTGAAGGGGTGGCTGTCGGGCCAGGTGGTCGCCTCGCCGTCGGCGAGGTCGCCCCAGGCGTACAGGCCCCAGTCGTCGTAGTTCCCGTCCTCCCGCTTGTAGTGGACGATCGCGTGGTCGCGGGAGCCGGCGGAGGGCGGCTGCTCGACGGGCGGGGTGCCGGTCGTGGAGGCGGCCGTGGCGCTCGCGGTACGGCCCGCCGAGTCGACGACGACCGCCTTGTAGCGCAGGGCGGTGCCGGCCGGGGTGTCCTCGGCGATGGTGTGGGTGACCTTGTAGGGGACGTGGTCGGCGGAGCCGAGGGTGCGCCACTTGCCGTCGCCGGTCTGGGCGGCGAAGACGACCCGGTTCAGCTGTCCGCCGTCGACGTCGGCGGTCAGCTCGACGGTGCCGGTGGCGCCGGGCTCGGGTGCGGTGAGGGTGACCGTCGGCTCGGTCGCGGGCTCGGCGAGCGGGCCGGCGGCCTTGAGGACGACGGCCGACCCGGCCGGGACGGTGACCGTGACCTTGCTGTCGGCGCCCGACTTCACGACGTCGTCGGTGCCGTAGAGGCCGCGGAAGGTCATGCCGGCCGAGCCGGTCGCGAAGGTGGCCTTCTTGGCGTCGTCGGCGTTGTTGAAGGCGACGACGTACTCGGTGCCGCTCCCGGCGTCGGTGCGGGAGACGGCGTAGACACCGGCGCCGTCGGCCGCGTAGCGCTCGGTCTGGATTCCGTCGGCGAGGGCCGGGTGGGCCTTGCGGAGCCCCGCGAGAGCACCGATCTGCTTGTAGAGCGGTGCTCTCGTGTCGTAGGCGTCGTCGGCGTGGGTGCGGTCGGTGCCGAGCTGGTCGTCGTCCAGGTAGTCGGCGGTGCGGGAGGCGAACATGGTCTGGCGGGCGTCCTTGTCGCCGCCCGCGCCGGTGAAGCCCTGCTCGTCACCGTAGTAGACGACGGGGTTGCCCCGGTTGAGGAACATCAGCTCGTTGGCGAGCCGCGCCTTCTTCAGCAGCTGGGCGTCGGTCGCCTGCGGGGCGTCCTGCTTGAGGAAGGTGCCGAAGCGGCCCATGTCGTGGTTGCCGAGGAAGGTGACCTGCTCGTACGCGTTGGCCTTGTCGGTCGTGTACTTCCAGTCGTCACCGAAGACGGCCGCCAGCTTCTTGGCGCTGCCGCCCTGGGAGGCGTAGGCGCGGGCCGCGTCCTGGAAGGGGAAGTCCAGTGTGGAGTCCAGGCGGCCCTGGGTGACGTACGGGGAGGTGACGGCGGTGTCGGCGGAGTAGACCTCGCCGAACATGAAGAAGTCGTCCCGGCCCTTCTTCGCCGCGTAGGTGTCGAGCGCGGTCGCCCACTGCGTCCAGAACTCCATGTCGACGTGCTTCACGGTGTCGATCCGGAAGCCGTCGATGTCGAAGTCCCTGACCCACCGCTGGTAGATCTTCTCCATGCCGTCGACGACCTCGGGCCGTTCGGTCCACAGGTCGTCGAGGCCGGAGAAGTCGCCGTAGGTGGCGGACTCGCCGGCCCAGGTGGAGTCGCCGCGGTTGTGGTACATCCCGGGGTCGTTGAGCCACTTCGGGACCTTGAGGTCCTTCTTCGCGGCGGGGACGACCGGCGTGCGCGGGAAGGAGCCGGCGTCCACGCGGGGGAACCGGCTCTCGCCCTGCGCGTAGTCGGCGTCGTCGAAGGGCTCACCGTCCCGGGTCAGGTACGGGAAGGCGCCCTTGGAGAGGTAGTCGTAGGACTTCTCCTCGTAGTCGACGACGTCGGCGGTGTGGTTGGTGATGACGTCGAAGAAGACCTTCATGCCCTTGGCGTGGGCCTTGTCGATGAGGTTCTCGAGGTCCTGGTTGGTGCCGAAGTGCGGGTCGACCTGGGTGAAGTCGGTGATCCAGTAACCGTGGTAGCCGGCGGAGGCGTTCTCGCCCGTGCCCTGGACGGGCTGGTTCTTGAAGATGGGCGCCATCCAGATGGAGGTGGTGCCCAGGCCCTTGATGTAGTCGAGCTTCCGGGTCAGGCCCTTGAGGTCGCCGCCCTGGTAGAAGCCCTTGTCGGTGGGGTCGTAGCCGGTGGCGAGCCGGGTGCCGGTCAGGCCGCCCCGATCGTTACGGGTGTCGCCGTTGGCGAAACGGTCCGGCAGGACGAAGTAGAAGTGCTCGCGGGTGAGGTCGTGGCGGGCGTCCGCCTTGGCCAGCTTCGCGTCGGACGGCGGCGCGGGCGGGGCGTCGGCCCGCGCGGCGAGGGGCGGGAGAAGGGCTGCGGCGAGCGCGGCCACGGTGACGGCCGCGACCCGTCTCGCTCGTACGGTGCGGCGCGCGACAGGCACCGGCCATCTCGGTATCACAGGCGTGAACTCCTTGCGACTACAACTCGATCGGGTCCGACCCCGGCGAGACCGTAGCGCTGCCGCAAGAGTTGCGGCAAGGTCCATGAAAGTAACAGAAAGAATTTTCACGACCCTTGCCCATGCCCCCTGCCCATGACCCCGCTCACCAGCCGGACTTGCCCGCGCGCCGGACGGGGATGCCGGGCGGGGATGCCGGGCGGGGATGCAGGTCGGATGCCGGGGGTTGCCGCGGACTCGGGGCGAGAGGGACATCCCGGACGGTTTGGTCAGACCACATGCGTTGTGTGACATAGTTGAGCTGAGGACCGTCCGGCCGAGCGAGGGAGTGGCGGATGCCTGTCGAGTGGCAACCCGTGCGGCAGTCCCGCACTCACGAGCTCGTGCTCCAGAGCATCGAGGACCGGGTACTGGCCGGGGAGCTCAAGGCCGGGGACCGGCTGCCGCCGGAGCGCGAGCTGGCGCCCGTCCTCGGTGTCAGCCGGTCCGCGCTGCGCGAGGCGCTGCGGGTGCTGGAGACGATCGGAGTGCTGGTCGCGCAGGTGGGCCGGGGGCCCGACGCCGGCGCGCGGATCGTGCGCAACCCCGACGACGCGCTCGGCCGGCTGCTGCGCCTGCACTTCGCCCTGGGCAGCTACGGCCTGGAGGACGTGCTCGAGGCCCGCGTGGTGCTCGAACGTTCCAGTTTCGAGGCGGCCGCGGAGCACGCCTCGGCGGAGGATCTCGACGAGGCGGAGGCACTCGTCGCGAGCATGAGTGACCCGCATGTGGAGGTGCCCGAGTTCAACGACCTCGACACCCGGTTCCACGTCCAGATCGCCCGCGGCTCCGGCAACCAGCTCACCTCCACCCTCACCTCGGCCGTGCGCGAGTCGGTACGTCCACTGATCCTGCGGGCCCTGGAAGCGGCCGAGGACTGGCCCGCCACGGCGGCCGCGCTGAACGCCGAGCACACCGAGCTGCTGCGACTGGTGCGGGCCGGCGAGGGCGCGAAGGCCGCCGACCTGGCCGAGAAGCACATCCGCGGCTTCCACGGCACGCTGGTCAACGGTTAGGGCCTGTCCCGGGCCCGCTCCCGGACTCGGAGCAGGCCCCGGCGACCGGTGCGGCTACGGCAGCATCCAGGACAGCACCGGCAGCGACTGCAGATAGACCAGTACGCACAGGATGGCCAGCATCGCGATGCTGTATCCGGCGACCTTGCCCAGCAGGACGCGTTCGGAGCCCGGCTGTTCGACCGCGGTGGCGGCGATGGTCAGGTTCTGCGGACTGACCATCTTGCCGACGACGCCACCGGAGGTGTTGGCGGCGACCAGCAGGGTCGGGTCGATCCCCGCACCCTGGCCCGCGGTCTGCTGGAGGGTGGCGAACAGGGCGTTCGCGGAGGTGTCGGAGCCGGTGACGGCGGTGCCGAGCCAGCCGAGGACCGGTGAGAGCAGGGCGAAGAGTCCGCCGACGGCGGCGAGCCAGGTGCCGATGGCCACGGTCTGGCCGGACTGGTTCATGACGTAACCCAGCGCCAGCACGGTGGCGACCGTGGCGATGGCGGTGCGCATGTTCCTCAGGGTGCGCCCCGCCGCGGCCAGGCCCATGCGGACGTTCATCGGGTAACGGTCGGTGTCGCCCACCAGGCCGTAGACGAGCATCACGAGCAGGCCGGAGATGATCAGCAGCGTGCCGGGGTTGCCCAGGACCTCCAGCTTGTAGACCGCGCTGCCGGCCGGGGAGCCGTCGGGGGCCAGGAGGTTGCCGTACAGGCCGGGCCAGTCCAGTTCGAGGGTGATCCTGCCGAGCAGCTTGGGCATGTCCAGTCCGCCGACGTTCAGCTTGGCGAGGCCGAAGATCGCGATCACCAGGACGTACGGCAGCACGGCCAGCGTGACCCGGCGCGGGGTCAGCGGCTCGGGCTCCACCTGCGAGCGCTGGTCGTCGGGGGTCTTCGGGGCCCAGAAGCGCAGCATGAGCACGGCGGCGGCGAAGCCGGCGAGTGAGGCGACGACGTCGGTGAGCTCGTACGCGAAGTGGGACGCGCACCAGAACTGGGCGACGGCGAAGACGAGTCCGGTGACCAGGGCGATGGGCCACAACTGCCGGACACCGCGCCGTCCGTCGACGACGAAGAGCAGCAGCAGGGGCACGAAGAGGGCGAGCAGCGGGCTCTGCCGGCCGACGACCGCGGCGATGTCCTCGGCCGGGATGGAGGTGAGGTTGCCGGCGGTGGTGATGGGGATGGCCATGGCGCCGAAGGCGACCGGCGCGGTGTTGGCGAGCAGGACGGTCACGGCCGCCTTGAGCTTCGGCAGCCCGAGAGCCATCAGCATCGCGGCGGTGATCGCGACGGGGGCGCCGAAGCCAGCGAGGGCCTCCAGGAGCCCGCCGAAGCAGAAGGCGATGAGCATGGCCTGGACGCGCAGATCGCCCCGGCCGACGGCGCTGAACGAGCGGCGCAGGTCCTCGAAGCGTTTGCTGATCACGGTGAGTTCGTAGAACCAGATGGCGGCGACGACGATCAGCATCACCGGGAAGAGGCCGAAGACCGCGCCCTGGGTGGCGGACAGGACGCCGAGCCGCACGGGCATCCCGTAACCGAGGACCGCGACGAGGAGTGCGACGAGCAGGGCACCGAGCGCGGACTGCAGGGCGGGGCGCTTGGCCGCCATCAGCAGCAGGAAGAAGGCCGCGAGGGGGACCAGTCCCAGCAGGGCGGTGGCGGCGAGGCTGCCCCCGACGGCGGCCACGTCGGGGGTGAAGGCCGCTAGGGCGGCCGGTGGCGCGGTGGTCACGGAAGTGCTCCTCCTGGGTTCTGCGCGCCCGCCGGTGCCGGGTGCCCCGGGCCCCGAGCGGCCTGGGCGCCCTGTCACTGACGAACGGTTTCTCAGTAGGTCACTGAAGATGTCGCATGTCAATAAGGTCCGACCAAAGAATCCCCCTTCTCACTTTGGACCGAGGCTAGTATGGTCCGACCACACGAACGATCGAGGAGATCCCATGCGCATCGGACTCTTCGCCACCTGTCTGGGAGACACGCTCTTCCCCGAGGCGGTGAAATCCACCGCGGTGCTGCTGGCCCGCCTGGGGCACGACGTGGTGTTTCCGCCGGAGCAGACCTGCTGCGGTCAGATGCACGTCAACACCGGCTACCAGCGCGAACCGGTCCCTCTGGTGCGGGGCTTCGCCGAGCAGTTCGGCGACCCGTCGATCGAGGCGGTGGTCATGCCGTCCGGCTCGTGCGCCGGCTCGGTCCGCCACCAGCACGAGATCGTCGCCGAGCGGTACGGGGACGCGGCGCTGCGCGCCGGGGTCGCCGCCGTGAAGACCAAGACGTACGAGCTCTCGGAGTTCCTCGTCGACGTACTGGACGTGACGGAGGTCGGCGCGTACTTCCCGCACCGGGTGACGTACCACCCCACCTGCCACTCGCTGCGGATGCTGCGGGTCGGTGAGAAGCCGCTGCGGCTGCTGCGGGCGGTCGACGGCATCGACCTGGTGGAGCTGCCCGAGGCCGACGCCTGCTGCGGGTTCGGCGGCACCTTCGCGGTCAAGAACGGCGAGACCTCCTCCGCCATGCTCCAGGACAAGATGCGCAACGTCACCGGCACCGGGGCCGACGTGTGCACGGCCGGCGACTCGTCCTGCCTGATGCACATCGGCGGCGGGCTGTCCCGCGTCAAGGCAGGTACGCGCACCCTGCACCTGGCACAGATCCTCGCCGCGACCCGTACCTCGCCGTACGCCCTGACGGAGGCCGCCCGATGAGCAGCACCTTCCTCGGCATGCCCGCCGCCCCACCCCGCTCCCCGTACGGGACGGGCAACCTGCGCGGCGACCGGAAGTTCCCCGAGGCCGCCCGCGACGAGCTGCGCAACGAGCAGCTGCGCCGCAACCTCGGCAGGGCCACCCACACCATCCGCGCCAAGCGGCTCACCGTCACCGGCGAACTGCCCGACTGGGAGCCGCTGCGCGACGCCGGTTCGGCGATCAAGACGGACACCATGAACCGGCTGCCCGAGCTGCTGGAGCAGCTGGAACGGAAGGTCACCGAGCACGGCGGCACCGTCCACTGGGCGCGCGACGGCGCGGAGGCCAACGAGATCGTCACCCGGCTGGTCAGGGAGACCGGCAGCGACGAGGTCATCAAGGTCAAGTCGATGGCCACCCAGGAGATCGGGCTCAACGAGCACCTGGAGGACCAGGGCATCACGGCGTACGAGACCGACCTGGCCGAGCTGATCGTGCAGCTCGCCCACGACAAGCCGTCGCACATCCTGGTCCCGGCGATCCACCGCAACCGCGACGAGGTCCGCGACATCTTCCTTCGGGAGATCCCGGGTGTCGACCCGGACCTCGACTCCGTCCCCGCCCATCTGGCGGCGGCGGCACGCGCGTATCTGCGCGAGAAGTTCATGACGACCCCGGTGGCGGTCTCCGGCGCCAACTTCGGGATCGCCGAGACCGGCACCCTGTCGGTGGTCGAGTCCGAGGGCAACGGCCGGATGTGCCTGACCATGCCGCGGACGCTGATCACCGTCATGGGCATCGAGAAGGTCCTGCCCCGCTACCAGGACCTGGAGGTGTTCCTGCAGTTGCTGCCACGCTCGTCGACCGGTGAGCGGATGAACCCGTACACCTCGATGTGGACGGGGGTCACCCCGGGCGACGGGCCGCAGGAGTTCCATCTGGTGCTGCTCGACAACGGACGCACGGCAGCGCTCGCGGACCGGATCGGGCGCGAGGCCCTCAACTGCATCCGCTGCTCGGCCTGTCTCAACGTCTGCCCCGTGTACGAGCGGACCGGCGGCCACGCCTACGGCTCGACCTACCCCGGACCGATCGGCGCGGTGCTCACCCCGCAGCTCGCCGGGATGCACGCCGCCAAGGACGACCCCAACAGCTCACTGCCGTACGCCTCCAGCCTGTGCGGTGCCTGCTTCGACGCCTGCCCGGTGAAGATCGACATTCCGTCCCTCCTGGTCGAGCTGCGCCACCAGCACACCGAGCGGTCCGGAGTGACGGCGGAGAAGCTGGCGATGAAGGCCGCGGCCACGGTCATGAAGCGGCCGAAGCTGTTCACCACCGCGCAGAAGGCGGCCGGAGCGGGCCGTGTACTGGCCGGGCGGGACGGCACGTTCTCGCACCTCCCGGCGCCGTTCGACAGCTGGAGCGACAGCCGGGACACCCCGGCCCCGCCCAAGCGGACCTTCCGCTCCTGGCTGGCCTCCGCCGAGGGCGCGGCCACCCTGCGGGCGGCAGCCGTGGAGGGCGAGAGCGCCCGGCGGAGCGAGGCGGCTCCCGACGTCCCCGGCGGCCCCGACGGCCGCCACGACCCCGAGGAGGAGCGGTGACGGAAACGGTGACCGCCCGCGAGACGGTGCTCGGACGGGTCCGGGACGCCCTGGCCCTCTCCCGCGCACCCGAGGTGGCCGTCCCCCGCGCCTACCGCACCGGCCGCACCCTGCCCGACGAGGAACGGCTCGCCCTCTTCACGGACCGGCTGGTCGACTACAAGGCGCGGGTGCACCCGTGCACGGCCGACCGCACCGCGGCCGTCGTCGCGGAGGTACTGCGCGAGCGCGGAGCCCGGAGGGTCGGGGTGCCGGCCGGGCTGGATCCGGCCTGGCTGGGCGCCTACGACGGTGAGGTCCGCAAGGACTCGGCGGACATCCCGGCCCCCGCGCTCGACGCGCTGGACGCGGTGGTGACCGCCTCCGCCGTCAGTTGCGCGGAGACCGGCACGATCTTCCTGGACGGCTCGTCCGACCAGGGCCGGCGGGCGCTGTCACTCGTCCCCGACCTGCATGTGTGTGTCGTCGACCTGTCGTCGGTGACGGTCGGTGTGCCGGAGGCGGTGGCCCGGCTGGTTCCGGAGCGTCCGACGACGCTGATCAGCGGCCCGTCGGCCACCTCCGACATCGAGCTGGAGCGCGTCGAGGGCGTGCACGGCCCGCGCACCCTGGACGTGGTGATCCGCACCGACGTGTGAGGTGGGCAAGCGGTCAGGCGGCCACGCGCACGGGCGGCATGTGGCCGCCGCAGACGGCGAGGGTCCGCCGCTTCCCGGGCGGGAAGCGGCGGACCCTCGGCCCTTCGGACGGAGAAACGCGCGGTCAGGCCGTCGTCCACCACACCGTCGTGTCGGCGGGCACCTTCGCCTCGCCGGCCGCCTCGGTCACCTCGCCGCTGGCCAGCAGCACCCGCCCGTACGCGGGCATCGGCACCGACTCGCCGGTGGTGTTGGCCACGCACACGAACTCGCCGCGCCGGAAGGCGACGACGCCCTCGGGGGCGCGCAGCCACTCGACGGTGTCGCCCGCGCCCAGGTCGGCCTGCTCCCGGCGGGCCGCCAGCGCGGCGCGGTACAGCTCCAGGGTCGAGCCGGCCTCGCCGGTCTGCGCCTCGACGCTCAGCTCGCCCCAGTTCGCCGGCTGCGGCAGCCAGCTGCCGCCGTCACCGAAGCCGTACGAGGAGCCCTCGCGGGTCCAGGGGATCGGCACCCGGCAGCCGTCGCGGTAGCCGTCCTGCCCGGCGCCGCGGAAGTACGCCGGGTCCTGGCGCACCTCGTCGGGGAGGTCGACGACGTCCGGCAGGCCGAGTTCCTCGCCCTGGTAGACGTAGGCCGAGCCGGGCAGCGCCAGCATGAGGAGGGTGGCCGCGCGGGCGCGGCGCAGGCCCACCTCGCGGTCGCCGGCCAGGCGGAGCTGGGTGCCGAGGCCCGCCGGGTTGGCGAAGCGGGTGGCGTGCCGGGTGACGTCGTGGTTGGACAGGACCCAGGTGGCGGGGGCGCCGACGGGACGCATGGCGTCCAGGGTGCGGTCGATGACCGTGCGCAGCTCCTCGGCGTCCCAGTGGGTGCCCAGGTACTGGAAGTTGAAGGCCTGGTGCAGTTCGTCGGGGCGGACGTAGTTCGCGGTGCGCTCGACGGTCGGGGTCCAGGCCTCGGCGACGAAGATCCGCTCGCCGGAGTACTCGTCGAGGATCGTCCGCCACTGGCGGTAGATGTCGTGGACGCCGTCCTGGTCGAAGAACGGCGTGACATCGTTGCCCAGCATCCGCAGCTCGTCGTGGGAGCCCAGGTCCGGCAGGCCCTCGGCCTTCACCATGCCGTGGGCGACGTCGATGCGGAAGCCGTCGACACCCATGTCCAGCCAGAACCGCAGGATGGAGCGGAACTCGTCGCCGACGGCCGGGTGCTCCCAGTTGAAGTCGGGCTGCTCGGGGGCGAACAGGTGCAGGTACCACTCCCCCGGAGTGCCGTCGGGCTCGGTGACCCGGGTCCAGGCGGGGCCGCCGAAGATGGACTCCCAGTCGTTGGGCGGCAGTTCGCCGTTCTCGCCCTTGCCCGGGCGGAAGTGGTAGCGGTCCCGGGAGGGGGAGCCGGGGCCCTCGGCGAGGGCGCGCCTGAACCACTCGTACTGGTCGGAGGAGTGGTTGGGGACCAGGTCGACGATGATGCGCAGCCCCAGCCCGTGGGCGTCGCGGATCAGCGCGTCGGCGTCCAGCAGGGAGCCGAACATGGGGTCGACGGCCCGGTAGTCGGCGACGTCGTAGCCGGCGTCGGCCTGCGGCGAGGCGTAGAAGGGGCTGAGCCACACGGCGTCCACGCCGAGGTCGCGCAGGTACGGCAGGCGGGTGCGCACACCCTCCAGGTCGCCCATGCCGTCGCCGTTGCTGTCGGCGAAGCTGCGCGGGTACACCTGGTAGATGACCGCGTCCCGCCACCAGTCGCGGCGCCCCGCGACGGTGGCGGTGGCGGAGGCGGAGGCGGAGGTGGGGGCCGGTGCGGCGGAAGGCTGCTGGCTCATGGCGTCCTTGATGTGTAACGGAGTTCTGGTCATGGAGGCATGGGTGGTGGGGGAAGAGGTGGCCGGCCGCGGTGCTGCGGGGTCGGATGGGCACCGCGGCCGGACGTTCTCCCGGGTCGGGCGTCAGCCCTTCGTGCCACCGGCGGTCAGGCCGGTCACCAGGTTCTTCTGCACGAGGTAGAAGAAGGCGGAGACGGGTATCGCGACGAGTACGGCGGTGGCGGCCATCAGATGGCGCTGCGCGTCGTGCTCACTGACGAAGCTCTGCAGACCGACCGCGAAGGTGTACTTCGTGTCGGTCAGCATGAACGTCGAGGCGAAGGCGACCTCGCCGAAGGCGGTGATGAAGCTGTAGAAACCGGCGACCGCGAGGCCCGGCCGGGCGAGCGGAAGGATCAGCCGGAAGAAGGTGCCGAAGGGAGACAGCCCGTCGACGCGCCCGGCCTCGTCGATCTCGAACGGGATGGTGTCGAAGTAGCCCTTGAGCAGCCACGCGCAGTACGGCACCGCGGTCGAGCAGTAGACGAGGACCAGGCCGAGATAGCTGTCGACGAGCTTGAGCTCGGACAGGATCTGGTACATCGGCACGATCAGCACCGCGATGGGGAACATCTGGGTGACCAGCAGGACCCACATGAGCTTCTTGTAGCCCGGGAAGCGCATCCGCGAGACCGCGTAGCCGGTGGTGGCGGCGACCATGACGCCGATGACCGTGGTGCCCAGCGAGACGATCAGCGAACTCTTCAGCCAGTCGAAGAACTGTGTGTGCTGGAGAACGAACGCGTAGTTGTCGAAGGTCATCTTCGACCAGATGCGCTCGGGGTGCAGGTAGTCGTTCTTGTCCGGGCCGAGCGACAGGTAGACCAGCCAGGCGACCGGGAAGAGCGCGATGAGGCTCGCTACGGACAGGACGCCGTGGGAGGCGAGGGACGCGGCGCGGCTGCGTTCGCCGCGGCCGCGCACCCGGCGCGGCGGCGCGGTGGACGCGTCGGCCCGCTCCGCCGGGGCCTTGGTGGGCGCGGTTGTTGTACTCATGGCGGCTCCTGCCTCAGTTCGCGAGCTGCTGCTCATTGCGGTTCAGCCAGCGGCGGTAGAAGGAGGTGAAGACGATCAGGATGGCCAGCAGCAGGATGCCGTAGGCCGCGGACTGCGCGAAGTCGCGCGGCTGCTGTCCGAAACCGAGCTGGTAGGCCCAGGTGACGAGGATCTGCGCCTCGGGCGCGGTGTTGCCGAACAGCAGAAAGATCACGGCGAACTGGTTGAACGTCCAGATGATGCCGAGCAGGACGACCGTGGAGCTGACCGCCCGCAGACCGGGGAGGGTGACGTGGCGGAACCGCTGCCAGGCGTTCGCGCCGTCCATCTCGGAGGCCTCGTAGAGGGTGTTGTCGATGGACTGCAGGCCGCCGAGGAGGGAGACCATCATGAACGGCACACCGCACCAGGTGTTGACCATGACCGCGGAGAACCGCTGCCAGAAGGTGTCCTCGAGCCACGCGGGGGTCGGCAGGTGCAGCCAGTCCAGGGCCGAGTTGACGATGCCGGCGTCGGCGAGCATGAAGCGCCAGCCGAAGACGGTGACGAAGGTGGGCACGGCCCACGGCAGGACCAGGATCAGCCGGTAGAAGGTGCGGCCGCGCAGCTTCTGGTTGAGGAGCAGGGCGAGGCCGAGGCCGATGAAGAAGTGCAGGCCGACGCAGACCGCCGTCCACACGATGGTCCAGATGAAGTGCGACCAGAAGCGGTCGTAGGCGGTCGGGCCCCACAGGATGTCGGCGTAGTTGTCCAGGCCGACGAACTCGTAGGTGGCCTCGATCTCGTTGACGCCGATCGTGCGCCCCGTGTTGAGGCTGTTGGCGTCGGTGAGCGTGAGGTAGAGGCCGTACCCCAGCGGGTACAGCACGAGGACGCCGATCACGACGGCCACCGGCGCGATCATGGCGTAGGCGTACCAGTGCTTCTGGTAGCCGTCTTTCAGACGCCGGCCAAGGCCGGGCCGCGGGGTGCGGTCACCGCGGCGCTTGCCGGTCGCGCGGTCGATGGCGACTGTCATGGTTCGACACCTTCGGGAGCATCAGGACGAGAGGGGCGAGCTGAGCGAACTGGGCGAGCGGGACGATCGAGGGGCGCCGCGCACAGGCCGGTGGCCGCCGGGTCCCCTCCCCCCACGCGGGGGACCCGGCGGCCGCGCGGACCTACTTGCTGAAGTCCGGCACCAGCTTGGCGATCGCGGTCTCGACGTCGCTCAGCCCCTCGTCGAGGGACTTCTTGCCGCCGGCGATCTGGGGCAGCTCGTCGTCGAGCGGGGTCAGCAGGGAGCTGTACTCCGGCAGCGCCGGGCGCGGCTGGGCGGAGGGCAGGACCGTCTGGTAGCCGGCGATGCCCGGGTCGGCCTTGACCTTGTCGGTGTAGGCGTCGTCGCGGGTGGGCAGCGTGGAGTTCTTCAGGGCGACGGTCTCCTGGGACTTCGCCGAGGTCATGAACTTCACGAACTTCAGCGACGCCTCCTGGTGGGCCTTGTCCGAGCCGGCGTACACCGAGAGGTTGTGGCCGCCGGTCGGGGCGCCCGCCGTGCCGGTGGAGCCGGCCGGGACGGTGGCGATGCCGAGGTTGTTCTTGTCCTTGAAGGCGGAGCCCTTGTAGAAGTTGGTGATCTCCCACGGGCCCTGGATGATCGAGGCGACCTTGCCGCTGACGAACGCCTCCTGGATGTGGGCGTAGGCGTCGGCGGTGACGTCGGCCTTGTGCAGGCCCTTGCCGTCGAACAGGCTCAGCCAGGTGCCGTACGCCTTCTTCGCGTCGGGCGACTTGACGGTGATCTTCTTGGCCTCGACGTCGACCGTGTCGGTGCCCTCGCCGTACAGGAACGGCTGCGCGTAGTAACCGGCCGTGGAGGCCCAGTAGCCGTCGACGCCGGTCTTGTCCTTGATGGTGGCGGCGGCCTTCTTCAGGTCGTCCCAGGTCTTGGGGGCCTCGACGCCGGCCTTCTTGAAGATCTCCTTGTTGTAGACGAAGGCGAGGGTGTCGGTGACCAGCGGGACGCCGTAGGTCTTGCCCTCGTACTTCGCCTGCTCGATCAGCTTGGGCTGGAACTTGTCCTGGTCGGCGAGGGCCTCGGTGCCGTCCAGCGGCAGGAAGAACCCCTTCTTGGCGAAGGCGGGGGTCCAGCCGACGTCCGTGCGCAGCACGTCCGGGGCACCCGAGGCACCGGCGGCGGTGTCGAACTTGTTCTGCGCCTGGTCGAAGGGGACGTTGACGAAGTTGACCTTGATGCCCTTGTTGGCGGCCTCGAACTCCTTGGCCAGGGCCTTGTAGGTCGGCGCCTCGTTGGTCGCGTTCGAGGTGTCCCAGTACGTGATGGTGACCGGTCCGCCCGACTCGCTGTCGCTGTCGCCGTCCCCGCCGCACGCCGTCGCCGTGAGGGCGAGGGACGCCACCAGAGCGGTGGCCGCTATGCCACGCCGCATGAGTTCTCCTTGAGGGTGAAAGCCCGTGTGGTGCAGGGTGCGGGCTCGTCCGCCGCTCCTGCCGACTGCCGACCGCGCCTTTGCCGCCGTCGGGCGACGTGAACGTAACAGCGCCGCAACCTCGACGGAAAGGTCTTGCAGCAAAAAAGTGCAAGAAGTCTCCGAAGTTATCCGGGCGTGACCTCCTGGCGACCGTCGCGAGACGCTTGTTCATGGGGATCCAGCGACATCTGGCCGGTTGTGCAAGACTCTGCAAGCTCTTGCCGCCACTTTTCCTGAGGGAGCGCGATGACGCAGCAGCCCGCGCCGGGCCGTCCGACGGGCCGTTCAACAGGCCGCCCACGGCGCCCGATCGGTGTGCAAGGCGGCGGCCGACAGGTACAGTCCACCCCTGTGACCACACGGCTTGCCGACATCGCCGCCCAGGCGGGGGTGAGCGAAGCGACCGTCAGCCGCGTCCTCAACGGCAAGCCGGGCGTCGCCGCCACCACCCGCCAGTCCGTACTCGCCGCTCTCGACGTGCTGGGCTACGAGCGCCCCGTGCGGCTGCGGCAGCGCAGCGAGGGCCTGGTGGGCCTGATCACGCCGGAGCTGGAGAACCCCATATTCCCGGCCCTGGCCCAGGTCATCGGCCAGGCACTGACCCGCCAGGGATACACACCGGTCCTCGCCACCCAGACCCCGGGCGGCTCCACGGAGGACGAGCTGACGGAGATGCTGGTCGACCGCGGCGTCGCCGGCATCATCTACGTCTCCGGTCTGCACGCCGACACCACCGCCGACATGCAGCGCTACGAACGGCTGCGCGCGCAGGGCGTGCCCTTCGTCCTCGTCGACGGTTTCTCGTCGAAGGTGCAGGCGCCGTTCATCTCCCCCGACGACCGCGCCGCGATGAGCCTCGCGGTCACGCACCTCGTCTCGCTCGGGCACACCCGCATCGGGCTGGCCCTCGGCCCGAAGCGGTTCGTGCCGGTGCAGCGAAAGATCGAGGGCTTCGTGCGCACCGTCCACGACCAACTGGGCATGAACGCCGAGACCGTGGAGAAGGATCTCGTCCAGCACTCCCTCTACACCCTGGAGGGCGGCCAGGCCGCGGCCACCGCGCTCATGGAGCGGGACTGCACGGCGGTGGTCTGCGCCAGCGACATGATGGCGCTGGGCGCGATACGGGCGGCCCGGCAGCGCGGTCTGGACGTGCCCAAGGACTTCTCCGTCGTCGGCTTCGACGACTCGCCGCTGATCGCCTTCACGGACCCGCCGCTGACGACCGTCCGCAAGCCGGTCCCGGCGATGGGACAGGCGGCGGTGCGCACCCTGCTGGAGGAGATCGGCGGGACCCCCGCACCGCACAGCGAGTTCGTGTTCATGCCGGAGCTGGTCGTACGCGGTTCCACCGCGTCGGCGCCGGGCGAGCGCAACCGCTCCTGACCCCTCGCCCTGCGGGGTGAGCGGATGCGGCCCGGATCCTCCGGGGGGATGATCGGTGGGACAAGGCTTTTCTGGCAGACTTCATGCCTATGGGTGACACGACCGTGAGGACCACGGAACGCCTGGAAGAGGCCGTTCCGCACCCCGTCACGGAGGAGACGGGGCAAGGCCTCCTGCGCCGTCTCCGCGCGCCGCGCCGGCCCCGCCTGTGGTTCGAGATCCTGCTGATCGCGATCAGTTACTGGACGTACTCCCTCGTCCGCAACGCGGTACCGGAGCAGCGGACGCAGGCGCTGCGCAACGCCGACTGGATCTGGCGCGTCGAGCGGCAACTCGGTGTCGCCGTCGAGGAGTCGGTCAACCATGCCGTGAACTCGGTGACTTGGCTCATCATCGGCATGAACTACTACTACGCCACGCTGCACTTCGTGGTGACCCTGGGCGTACTGGTGTGGCTGTACCGCAGCCATCCCGGGCGGTACGCCGCGACCAGGCTGGTGCTCTTCGCGACGACGGGCGTCGCCCTGGTCGGCTACTACCTGTATCCGCTCGCCCCGCCCCGTCTGATGAACGGCGGCAACTTCATCGACACCGTGATGGTCCACGAGACGTGGGGATCGATGGCGTCCGGCGACCTGAAGAACATGTCGAACCAGTACGCGGCGATGCCGTCGATGCACATCGGCTGGTCGGTGTGGTGCGGGCTGACGATCTTCGCGCTGGCCTCGGTGCCGTGGGTGCGGGTGCTGGGGCTGGTGTACCCGGCGCTCACCCTGGTGGTGATCGTCGCCACCGCCAACCACTTCTGGCTGGACGCGGTGGGCGGGGTGCTGTGCCTGGGGTTCGGGTACGCGGTGGCGACCGCCTGGTACGGGCGCATGCCCCACGCGCTGCCGCGGACGGTGGCGGCCCGGCGGAGGGCGTGGCCGCCCACCCGGCCGCGGTAGCGACCCGCCCCGGGCCGTCAGGCCCCTGCGAAGGGCCCGGGCACCGGAGTGCCCAGGCGCCCTAGGCGACCTCCCAGGCCGCCTCGACCATCCGGAAGATCTCGTCCACCGCGGCGTCCGGGTCGGCCGCCCCGAGGGCCAGTGAATAGGCGTCGACCGCGAACCGCGCGATCGCCCGGCAGGCCGTCGCGCTCCGCGACCGGCCGGGATCGGCGGCGATGGCCGTCGCCAGCGACTCCGCGTGGCGCAGCCTCATCGACTCCTCGTAGTCCCGCAGGGCGGGTGACGCCTCGACCATGCGCCGGACCGGGAGGGCGCTGTCCGCCGTGCAGTGCCGCACCAGGGCCAGGACCTCGCGGCGCAGCGCCGGGACGAGCGGCTCGTCCGGCGCCCGGCCGGTGGCCGCCCGTGTGAGGCGCTGCTCGAAATCGTCGTCCTGCTCGAAGACCAGGGCCTCCTTCGAGGCGAAGTGGGAGAAGAGCGTGGTGACGGCCACGTCGGCCTCGGCGGCCACGTCACGGATCCCCACCGCGTCGTACCCGCGTTCCAGGAAGAGCCGCAGGGCGGTGTCGGCGATCTTCTGGCGGGTCGCGGCCTTCTTGCGCTCACGGCGCCCGGTCGGCACGGTCATGCCCTGACACTACCAAATGCAAAACCGTAACCGTTGTTTAAAACTAACCGTTAGCGCTATGATCGGCCGCATGAGAAAAGTGAGCTTCGCCGAGTTCGGCGGTCCGGAAGTCCTGCGCATCGTCGACGCCGAGGAACCCCACGCGGGCCCCGGCCAGATACGCGTCGCCGTGCGGGCGGCGGGGGTGAACCCCGTCGACTGGAGGGTCCGGGAGGGGCAGGTCCTGGGGGCCCATCCGACCGAGCTGCCCGCCGGAGTCGGGCTGGACGCCTCCGGGGTGGTGGACGAGGTCGGTGAGGGCGTCGAAGGGGTCGAGATCGGTGACCACGTGTTCGGCGAGGGCTCGAGCACCTATGCCGAGTTCGCCGTGCTGGGGGCCTGGGCCCGGATGCCCGAGGGACTGACGTTCGAGGAGGCGGCCGGGTACCCCTCCGTGGTGGAGACCGCGCTGCGCGTCATCCGCGAGGTCGGTGTGCGGCCCGGGCAGACCCTGCTGGTCAGCGGGGCGTCCGGCGGCGTCGGCTCGGCGGTGCTGCAGATCGCCCGCGAGCGCGGCATCACGGTGATCGGCACCGCCGGGGCCGCGAACCAGGACTACCTGCGGAGCCTGGGCGCCCTCGCCACGACGTACGGCGACGGCTGGACCGAACGGGTGCGGCGGCTCGGCCGTGTCGACGCGGCTCTCGACCTGGCCGGCTCCGGCGTGATCCGCGAGCTCGTCGAACTGACCGGGGACCCGCGGAAGGTGATCTCCATCGCCGACCTCGGTGCGCCGGACCTCGGCGTCCGCTTCTCCGGAGTGGCCGGGAGCGTGCCGGACGCGCTCGCCGAGGCCGCCGGCCTCATCTCGCGGGGCAAACTCCACATCCCGGTCGAGAAGTCGTACACACTGGCCGAGGCCGCGGCGGCGCACACCGACAGCCAGGCCGGTCACACACGCGGGCGCCGGGTCATGGTGATCGGGGTCTGAGCGCTTCCCGCCGACCTGTTTCCCGCCGACCTGTTTCCCGCCGACCCGTTTCCACGCCGGGCGCCGAAGTACTGAAGTACTGAGGCCCTAGGCGTAGAACAGCTCCTCCACCACCGTCCGGGCCCGGCGGGCCGTGCGGCGGTACTCGTCCAGCATGTCGCCCGCGTGCCCGGGGCCGTGGCCGAGGTAGCGGCCCACCGCCGCCAGTTCGCGGGGGTCGGTGGGGAAGGTGTCGGCGGCCCGGCCGCGCACCAGCATCACCGCGTTGCGGACGCGCGTCGCCAGGACCCACGCCTCGTCGAGTGTCCCGGCGTGCTCCGCCGAGATGAGACCGGCGTCGCAGGCGGCGGACAGGGCCTGGCGCGTCCGGGTGGTCCGCAGCCCCGCCTCCGTGTACCCGTGCCGCAGCTGGAACAGCTGCACGGTCCACTCCACGTCGGACAGTCCGCCCGGGCCCAGTTTGGCGTGCAGCTTCGGGTCGGCGCCGCGCGGCAGCCGCTCGGACTCCATCCGGGCCTTGAGCCGCCGGATCTCCCGTACGGCGTCCTCCCCGAGCCCGTCCGCCGGGTACCGCAGCGGATCGGCCAGCTCGGTGAACCGCCGCCCCAGATCCGCGTCACCGCCGACGAACTCGGCCCGCAGCAGCGCGTGCCGCTCCCACACCAGCGACCAGCGCCGGTAGTAGGCCTCGTACGACTTCAGCGTCCGCACCAGCGGCCCGGACTTGCCCTCGGGCCGCAGGTCGGTGTCGATGAGCAGGGGCGGGTCGGCGCTCGGCACCTGGAGCAGGCGGCGCATCTCGGCGACGACCTTGCCCGCCGCGTCCGCCGCCTCCCGCTCGTCGACCCCGTCCAGCGGCTCGTGCACGAACAGCACGTCCGCGTCCGAGCCGTACCCCAGCTCGTGCCCGCCGAAGCGGCCCATGCCGATGATCGCGAACCGGGTCGGCAGCGTGTCGCCCCAGCCTTCCCGCACGACCGCCCGCAGGGTCCCCGCCAGCGTCGCCGCCGTCAGGTCGGAGACGGCGGCGCCGACCCGGTCCACCAGGGCACCCTGGTCGACCTCGACGGGCTGTGTCTCGGTGCCGTAGGAACCGACGATGTCCGCGGCGGCCGTACGGAACAGCTCCCGGCGCCGTACCCCGCGCACCGCCGTGACCGCCTGCACCGCGCCGTCCGCACGGCGCACCGCGGCGAGGGTCTCCTGCTCCAGCTGGAGCCGCCCGCGCGGCGCCAGCCCCCCGGCGTTGCCGTCCCCGAGCAGCGCGACGGCCTCGGGCGCCCGCATCAGCAGGTCGGGGGCGAGCCGCCCGGCGGAGAGCACCCGGGCGAGGTTCTCCGCCGCCGCGCCCTCGTCCCGCAGCAGCCGCAGGTACCAGGGTGTCTTGCCGAGCGCGTCGGAGACCTTGCGGAAGTTGAGCAGACCCGCGTCCGGGTCGGCGGAGTCGGCGAACCAGCCGAGCAGCACGGGCAGCAGGGTGCGCTGGATGGCCGCCTTGCGGGTGACACCGGACGCGAGCGCCTCCAGGTGCCTGAGCGCGGCGGCCGGGTCGGCGTACCCGAGGGCGACCATGCGTTCCCGGGCCGCTTCGGCGCTCAGCCGGGCCTCGCCGGGCGCCAGCTGGGCGACGGCGTCCAGCAGCGGCCGGTAGAACAGCTTCTCGTGCAGCCGGCGTACGACGGAGGCGTGCCGTTTCCACGCGCGCAGCAACCCGACGACCGGGTCGGTGCGCAGGCCGAGGGAGCGGCCGAGACGGCGCAGGTCGGGCTCGTCCTCGGGCACGAGGTGGGTGCGCCGCAGCCGGTGGAGCTGGATGCGGTGCTCCATGGAGCGCAGGAAGCGGTACGCCTCGTCGAGCTGGGCGGCGTCGGACCGGGCGACGTACCCGCCCGCGGCGAGCGCCTCCAGCGCGTCCAGCGTCGTACCGCTGTGCAGGGACGTGTCGGACCGCCCGTGCACCAGCTGGAGCAGCTGGACGGCGAACTCGACGTCCCTGAGCCCGCCCGGGCCCAGTTTCAGCTGCCGGTCGACCTCGGCGACGGGGATGGTCTCCACCACCCGGCGGCGCATCTTCTGCACGTCCGGGACGAAGTTCTCGCGATCGGCGGCCTGCCACACCAGGGGCTGGAGGGCGGCGACGTACTCGGCGCCGAGCACGGGGTCGCCGGCCACCGGACGGGCCTTGAGCAGCGCCTGGAACTCCCAGGTCTTGGCCCAGCGCTGGTAGTAGGCGAGGTGGCTGCTGAGGGTGCGCACCAGCGGGCCGTTGCGTCCCTCGGGGCGGAGGTTGGCGTCGACGGGCCAGATGGAGCCCTCGACGGTCGTCTCGGAGCAGATCCGCATCAGGTGCGACGCGATCGCGGTCGCGGCCCGCATGGCCCTGGCCTCGTCGTCCACCCCCTCCGCGGGCTCGGCCACGAAGATGACGTCGACGTCGGAGACGTAGTTCAGCTCGTGTCCGCCGCACTTGCCCATCGCGATCACCGCGAGCCGGCACAGCGCCGCGTCCCCGGGCGCGTCGGCCTCGGCGAGGGCGAGGGCGGCGCGCAGGGTGGCGGTGGCCAGGTCGGCCAGTTCGGCGGCGGTCTCGGCGACGTCGATGGTGCCGCACACGTCGCGGGCGGCGATGGACAGCAGGCAGCGCCGGTAGGCGACGCGCAGGGAGACGGGGTCGGTGGCCTCGGCGAGGCCGTCCTCGAACTCCGCCACCCCGCGGTGCAGGTCCCGCGGCTCGTAGGTGACCAGGGCCTGCCAGTCACCGGCGTGCCGGGCGAGGTGGTCGGCGAGCGCCTCGGAGGCGCCGAGCACACCGAGGAGACGGTCGCGCAGCGGCTTGGCGGCTATCAGGGTGTCCAGCAGCTCCCGCCGGGCGGTGGGGGCGGGCTGCGCCTCCAGCAGCCGGACCAGGCCGTGCAGGGCGAGGTCCGGGTCGGCGGTCGCGCCCAGGGCCTCCAGCAGGACCGGGTCGTCGCGGACCCCCGCCAGCTCCACGCCGTCCAGCAGCCGCTCGGCGGCCGAGGGGTCGGTGAAGCCGTGCCGCAGCAGCCGCGTGAAGGTACTGCTCCTGCGCCCCGGCGCCGTCATCCCGGCCTCCTGTCGCGTCCTGTCGCACTGGCGTTCCGTCGGATCACGGTCGTAGGCCTGAGCGTAACCGGGGAAGCGCGCGCGGGCGTCGGGGAGTACCGGCACCGGTCGTCGGCGACCGCTCCGGTGGACCGCTCCGTACTCGTACGATATCTTGTACAAGCCGCGAAGGGAGGCACCGGTATGTCCATTACCGCCAGCGAAGCCCGTCAGAACCTGTTCCCCCTGATAGAGCAGGTCAACGAGGACCACGCCCCGGTGCACATCACCTCCCGCAAAGGAAACGCCGTGCTCATGTCCGAGGAGGACTTCACGGCCTGGACGGAGACGGTGCATCTCCTGCGTTCCCCCAGGAACGCCCGCCGTCTGCTCGACTCCATCGCCGAGGCCGAATCCGGCGGTGCGCGCCGGCGTGAGCTGATCGACCCCGACACGGAGCGCCCGTGAGGATCACTTTCACGACGCACGGCTGGGAGGACTACGTCCACTGGGCCGAGAGCGACCGGAAGGTGACCAAGCGGATCAACAAACTGATCACCGACATCACTCGTGACCCGTTCAAGGGCATCGGCAAGCCTGAGCCGCTGAAGGGCGACCTGTCGGGCTACTGGTCACGACGCATCGACGACACCCACCGCCTGGTGTACAAGCCGGTCGACGGCGAACTGGTCATCGTCCAGGCGCGGTACCACTACTGACGACCACTACTGACGCAGGACCGCTGATTACCGACATCGTGCTCGACGAGGACGTCGAAGGAGCCATGCCATGGACTTCACGCTCGAAGTGATCCCACTGCCCGTGACCGACATCGACCGCGCCCGGGACTTCTACCGGGACAAGGTCGGCTTCCACGTCGACATCGACCAGGAGGTCATGCCGGGGATGCGCATCGTCCAGCTGACGCCGCCGGGCTCGGGCTGCTCGATCGCCCTCGGCGAGGCCATCTGGGACATGGCGCAGGGCCAGACCACGCCGGCCCCCGGCACGTACCAGGGTCTGCAGCTGTGCGTCACCGACATCAAGGCGGCCCACGCGGAGCTGGTGGGGCGCGGCCTGGAGGTCTCCGAGCCGGTGCGGTACGCGCCGGACGACGGCGCCACCTTCATGTACTTCAAGGACCCGGACGGCAACGGCTGGGCGGTCCAGGAGTACCGGCGCCGCGAGACGGAGCCGCTGCACCAGCTGCTGGCGGACCTCAAGCGACAGCGCTAGCCGGCCGCGTCGTCGGGCGGGCCCGACGCCATGAGGGCGGGCCCAGCGCCATGGGGGCGGGCCCGGCGCTTCGAAGGCGGGCCCGCCTTCGCGTCGGCCCGTCCGGGGCGCCTCACTGCTCCGGTTTCGCGCCCCGCTCGGCCAGCAGGTCCGCCATCAGCCGGATCTCCGACTCCTGCGACTCCACCATCCCCTGCGCCAGCCGCTTCTCCACGCCGACCGTGCACCGGTCGGCGCACCCCTCGGCCATGTGGACGCCGCCCTTGTGGTGTTCGGTCATGAGCTGGAGGTAGTAGACCTCCGCCTGCTTCCCGTCCAGCGTCGCCAGCTTCTCCATCTCGGCGTCGGTGGCCATCCCCGGCATCAGCGAGCCCTCCCCCGCCGACGGCATGTCGCCCATGCCCATCCAGGTCATCGGCGGGTCGGACGACACCTTCGGCAGCCCCCACAGGTCGAGCCAGCCGATCATCATGCCGCGCTGGTTGGCCTGGGTCTGCGCGATGTCGTACGCGAGCCGCCGCACCTCCTCGTCCTTCGTGCGGTCGCGCACGATGTACGACATCTCCACGGCCTGCTGGTGGTGCACCGACATGTCCCGCGCGAAGCCGGCGTCCGCCGAGTCGGCGGACGGCACGCGGCCCGCGCCGTCGTCGCCGGCGACGGCGTAGGTGATGCCGCCGGCCACGACGAGGGCCGCCGCGGCGGCCCCCGTGATCCAGCCGGCCTGTTTCGGTGTCACTCGGACAGGCCGTTCGTGCAGGCGGCACCCGGCTCGGGGGTCTGCTCGCCCTGGACGAACTTCTCGAAGAACTTGTCCACGTTCGGGTCGTCGGCGCCCGTCACCGTGCGCTGGTGGCCCCAGGCGGTGAGCATGATCGGATCCTTCTGCTTGTCGACCGGGCTCATCAGCGAGTACGGCGTCTTCTTCACCTTCGCCGCCAGCTTGTCCACCTCGGTCTTCGGCGCCTTGTCGGTGTACGTCACCCAGACGGCGCCGTGCTCCAGCGAGTGCACGGCGTTCTCGTTCTTCAGCGGCTCGGTGTAGACGTCGCCGTCGCAGTTCATCCACACCTGGTCGTGGTCGCCGCCCACCGGGGGCTCGGCCGGGTAGGACACCTCCTTGGTGACGTGGTTGCGGCCGAGCGTCCCCTTCCAGGTCTGCACCCCGTCCTCGCCGGCGACGAACTTCCCGGAGGTCTTGCCGTCGGACGCCGCGTCGGAGGAGGAGTCGTCGGACTGCGACCGGACGAGGACGACCCCGCCGACGACGAGACCGGCGACGACCACCGTGCTGACCGCGATCGTGAGGATCCGGTTCCGGCGGTCGCGGGCCTCCTCGGCGCGCCGCATCTCGGCTATGCGTGTCTGTCGCGCCGTGTTGCTGCTCTTCTTGGCGGAACCCATGAGGTGTGCCCTTCTGGGAAAAGGGAGGCGATGGAGTCCGCTGATCGTAATGGCGGAGCAGTGCTCATTCGTAGGGTGATCACAGGAACTTTCGCGGCCAGGCCTCAGGAATGGCCCGATCGAACACGCGGCCTCTACGCTGCGGGGAGGACCGGCAGGCGACCGACGCCCGCAACGCGTACGAAACCGTGCTGTGGTCTGATGCTCAGGTGCGGGGCCGCCTCCCGCCGTACCGGAGACAGGCGGCCTGACCAGCGAGGATGGGGATGCGGAAGATGGACAAGCAGCAGGAGTTCGTGATCCGGACGCTGGAGGAACGCGACATCCGGTTCGTACGCCTGTGGTTCACGGACGTACTGGGCTTCCTCAAGTCCGTCGCCGTGGCCCCGGCCGAGCTGGAGCAGGCCTTCGACGAGGGCATCGGCTTCGACGGCTCCGCGATCGAGGGCTTCGCCCGGGTCTACGAGTCCGACATGATCGCCAAGCCGGACCCGTCGACCTTCCAGGTCCTGCCCTGGCGCGCGGAGGCCCCCGGCACCGCCCGGATGTTCTGCGACATCCTCATGCCGGACGGATCCCCGTCCTTCGCCGACCCGCGCTACGTCCTCAAGCGCGCCCTGGCCCGCACCTCCGACCTGGGCTTCACCTTCTACACCCACCCGGAGATCGAGTTCTTCCTGCTGAAGGACAAGCCCGTCGACGGTACGGTCCCCACCCCCGCCGACAACTCCGGCTACTTCGACCACACTCCGCAGAACATCGGCATGGACTTCCGCCGCCAGGCCATCACCATGCTGGAGTCGATGGGCATCTCGGTGGAGTTCTCCCACCACGAGGGCGCCCCCGGCCAGCAGGAGATCGACCTGCGTTACGCGGACGCGCTCTCCACGGCCGACAACATCATGACCTTCCGCCTGGTCATGAAGCAGGTCGCGCTGGAGCAGGGCCTGCAGGCCACCTTCATGCCGAAGCCGTTCTCGGAGTACCCGGGCTCGGGCATGCACACCCACCTCTCCCTCTTCGAGGGCGACCGCAACGCGTTCTACGAGTCGGGCGCCGAGTACCAGCTCTCCAAGGTCGGCCGTTCCTTCATCGCGGGCCTGCTGCGGCACGCGGCGGAGATCTCCGCCGTCACCAACCAGTGGGTGAACTCGTACAAGCGCATCTGGGGCGGCAGCGAGCGCACGGCGGGCGCCGGCGGCGAGGCCCCCTCCTACATCTGCTGGGGCCACAACAACCGCTCCGCCCTGGTCCGAGTCCCCATGTACAAGCCCGGCAAGACCGGCTCGGCCCGCGTCGAGGTCCGCTCCATCGACTCCGGCGCCAACCCGTACCTGACCTACGCCGTCCTGCTGGCCGCCGGCCTGAAGGGCATCGAGGAGGGCTACGAACTCCCGCCGGGCGCCGAGGACGACGTCTGGGCCCTGTCCGACTCGGAACGCCGCGCGCTGGGCATCGAGCCCCTCCCCCAGAACCTCGGCGAGGCCCTCGCCCTGATGGAACGCAGCGACCTGGTCGCCGAGACCCTCGGCGAGCACGTCTTCGACTTCTTCCTCCGCAACAAGCGGCAGGAGTGGGAGGAGTACCGCTCCCAGGTCACGGCGTTCGAGCTGCGGAAGTCGCTGCCGGTGCTGTAGGGGCAGGCCAGAGAGAGTCTTCCGCTGATGCAGCGGTTGGGGCCGGCGGTCTCGGACCGTCGGCCCCATGGCGTCTCACTGGCCAGCACCGTTGGCGACACACGCCAACCGAAGCACTTCGGACCGTCCGCCAGGCCAACCAGCGCCACTGGAAACCATGCGACGCTGCGGTCAGGCGGTCAGCTCCGCGAGCTCCGCGTTGGCGCGCTCGGTGACGAGGGCGAGGACGCGGCCGGCGGCGGTCAGGTCCTCGGCGGGTATCTGGCCCCAGATGCGGGCGCTGATGGGAGCGATCTCCGCGCCGACGGCGGCGAGTAGTGCACGTCCTGCGTCCGTGGGGCGAAGGTGCGCGCCGTCCGCAGCGAGCAGTTGCTTGGCGAGCAGCTCGTCGAGAGTGGCGCGGATGTCGGCCGGATCGGCCTTGAGTGAGCCCTGCGCCCGGGCGACGAGATCGTCCGGCGTCTGCGGGGAGTCGGTGGTGACGGCGGCGCGCAGGACGATCTGCTGCTGGAACGTGCTGCCGTGCCGGGCCAGGACGTGCTCCAGAACGCCGCGGGCGGCGTAGTGGGCCAGGCCGAGGGCCCGTGCGTCGGCGGCGGATTCGGCGGTGGCCGCAATGCCGGTCATGAGGTTGCTCCTTGAGTGCTCTCGTCGTTCGGTACGGGTGGAGCGAGAGATGCGTCGAGCAGGGTTGTCAGCTCGTCGGTGAACGCGCGCGTCCGAGGGGCGTCGCGACCGCCGAGCGGCTCCAGCAACTGCTGAAGCAGTTCCTGGACCGTCACGATGGCCTGCCGCGCGACGGCCTGGCCCTGCTCGGTGAGGGCGAGCTGTACGGCGCGCGGGTCGCGCGGATCGCGGTTGCGCTCGATCAGGTCGGCCGACTCCAGGGCGCGCGCCAGCTTCGAGACGTAGAGCGCCTCCAGGCCGGTGTGGTCGGCGAGCCGGCGCTGACTGGGTCTTTCGCCGACGCGCTGCATGCCGTGCAGTGACGCGACCAGTACGTATTGGGCGTGGGTGAGGCCCAGCGGTGCCACCGCGCGATCGACCGCGACGCGCCACTTGTTGGCGAGCCGCCACACCAGGAAACCAGGGGTGGGACCCGGTGAATCCTTACTCATATCAATAGAGTACATAGCTACTATAGCCATGGCTACTATTTTCTGCGGCTACACGAGAACCTGCGGGCAGACAGCCCGTCTTCGTCCGCGAGACGCGGGCGCATCACCTTGACCGCGTACAACCGCGTGCCGAGGCCTCGAGCCAGGTAACGGTCGGGAACCGCCGCCCCCTGAGGGTGTTACTCCCCCTGAGGGGAGCGCACGCCCGGGGTCGTCGACAAAAATCCCTCGGACCTGCACACCGTTCATCGCACGGTCGCACGAGGACGCCGTGACGGAACGGGACCGTACCGACCGCGCCCGTCGCGGCCCCGGAGAAGCCCGTAACCAGTAGGTAGCGTGAAGACACAAGCCTTTTCCCTGACGGCATTCGCACACTGATGGACGCCACGACGCCGGGGATAGGCTCGCAACAGCACGCGGATGGTGGGCCGTTCACCACCGTGCTTTGATCGGTGCGCACCACGCCGGTGACCGGTTCCGGGACCCCCCAACCCCGGGAACGGGGCGTGCGTGCATCACCGCTCCCCTTTTACGTCAGACTTGAGAGGAAACACCCTCATGAGCTTCGTCCCCCAGGTCGAAACGGCCGAAATCTCCGACGCGGACCTGGACCAGGTGTCCGGCGGCAACATCGGCATCGACACCGGCGCGGCCGTCATAACCGCCGGCGGTGCGTTCGGCGCCGGTTTCCACGCGGAGGCCGGCCCGTTCTCGCTCACGGCCGGTCTGGGCGCCTCGGCGGCCTTCGGCGGCGCCTCGGCGCAGGGCCAGACGCACACGACCATGGTCTGAGCCACGCGCCCGACGTGAGCGTGAGCCCCGGACCACTGTGTTCGGGGCTCACCCCTGGGCGGTGTCGGCCACGAAAGCCGACCACGCGGCCCGGGTGACGGCGAGGCGGGGGGCGTGGGGGCGCTTGGAGTCGCGGATGTGGATGGTGGCGGGGGTTATCGCGACCTCTACGCAGTCGTTGCCGTCTCCGCTGCTGCTGTAACTGCTCTTGAACCACACCAAGGTGGGGGCGTCCGGGGCTGCGGGGATGCTGATCATGACTCTCCAAGCATCTGCTCGATGACGACCCTCGACTCTCGGGGCGTGAGAGCCTGGGCCCGGATCATGCCATAGCGCAGCTCGAGGATCCTCAGCTGCTTCGGGTCAGTGACCGGCCGCCCGCTGAACGCCCCTTCGGAGCGTCCCACCGCAGTACCGTCGGCGAATTTCAGCACTTCGATCAACCCGCCCGTACCGACGTGTTCCTCGCAGTCGGTCGGCATCACCTGAATCGACACGTTTCGCGACTGCCCTACCTCCAGGAGACGTTCGAGCTGCCGACGCCATACCATTCTGCCGCCGACCGGGCGGCGGAGCGTCGCTTCTTCCTGGACGAAGCTGAGGGTCGGTGCGGGCGTCATGTCGAAGATCGACCGCCGCGCCAACCGTGCCGCCACCATGCGCTCGTTCTGCTCCTCCGTGTATGCGGGCAGCCACGTGTCGAAGAGCGAGCGCATGTGTTCCTCGGTCTGCAGGAGGCCGTGGATGTTGTGGTTGCTGTACAGCGAGATCTCGACCGCGGTGGACTCCAGCTTCGCGAGTTCCCGTACCTTCTTGGGGTACCGGACCTTCGCCACGTCCTCCCAGGTCGCGGCGATGAGCCCACCTGCGTCCAGCACTTGGTCCGCCTTCTCCAGGTACTCCCGCCGGGGGATCCGCTTCCCGCCCTCGATCTTGTAGACGAGGTCCTCCCCGTACCCCACCGCCGTCCCGAAGTCGCCCGCCCGCATCCCCGCCGCTTCGCGCCGCAGCTTCAGTTGGCGCCCGACAGTGGTGATGACGGCCACGCCCCACTCGTCGTCCGGGTCCACCTCCCACCCCGGCTCGTCCTCGTCGTTCCGGAGCCGCACCGCCTCGCCGTTCACCGACATCCGCACCCCTCCGTCGTACGCGTCGTATCGCGATGGGCGTCACGGTAGACGGACGGGCGACGCTCAGTGAGGGGATGCGGTCGCTCTGTCACCCCAACGTGGGATGGCGACCGGCATGCCGGAGCCCCGGGCCTCCGGCCGGGCGGGGCCGGCCGGATCGGGGCTCAGGGCTCGGGGCTTGTCCGTCGTATGCGCTAGGTGGAGCCGGGGCCCCGCTGCCGGGCCTCGTCCTTGAGGTGCCGGCCGGAGTCCCGCGCCTGGCCGGCGACCTCTCCGCCTCGGTCGCGGGCCTCGTCCTGCGTGGTGCGGGCGGCCTGGGCCGCGCTGTCCTTCACCTCGGCGGCCGCGCTCTGCGTCACCTCCTTGGCGCCTTCCTTCAGGTGCTGCGCGGACTCGGCGGCGGCCTGCTTCACCGGCTCCAGAGCCTCACCGCCGCGCTCCATCAGCTCGGCGGCCTTCTCCTCTTCGGTCCGGGAGGCGGGCAGCAGCGAGGACGCCAGCAGGCCGACGCCGAAGGCGACCAGGCCGGCGGCCAGCGGGTTGCCCCGGGTCTGGCGGCGGGCCATCTCGGGCGCCTGCTGTGCGGCTTCTCCCGCCTGGCCGGCCGCGCCCCGCGCCGCCTCGGCCGCCCGTCCGGTGCCTTCCTGCACCGAACCGGCCGCGGAGTGCGCGGTGTCCGAGACCGAGCCCGCCGCGGAGTGCGCGGTGCCCGAGACCGAACCGGCCGCGGAGTGCGCGGTGCCGGTGACACTGTGGACGGTGTGCGACGCCGTGCCCATGACCCGGTCGCGCACGCCCGACACCGCGCCGCGCATCCTGGCCCGGCGCCGGCGGACCGCCCGCCGGGGACTGGTCCGCTCGGCGAGCTGGTCCACGTCCGTGGAGAGCTGGCCGCGCGTGGCCTCGATCTCGGCCCTCATCTGGTCGGGTGACGTGCCCATTCCGCGTTCTCCTTCATGGTCTCGACGGTTCGCTCGGGCTTCGGGGAGACGGTGCGCATCCCCGCGCGGCCCTTCATGTACAGCACGGCCGCGGCGACGGCCCACACGGCGGTGACGATCAGGGCCGCCCAGCCTCCGTCCATGACGTTGGCCAGGCCCAGCACGGCGGCCAGCGAGAGGAACAGGAGGACCATGTAGCCGGCGAAACCGGCTCCGCCGAACATTCCGGCGGCCTTGCCCGCCCTCGTTCCCTCCTCCTTGATCTCGGCCTTGGCCAGCTCGATCTCCTGCCGGAAGAGGGTCTGCAGGTCCGCGGTCACGCCGGACATGAGCTGCCCGACGGACCTGTCGTCGGTCTGCGGTTCGGCAGGGCGTGTGGGGCGGGGCGCGGGTCGGACGGTAGCCATCTCACACCTCCGGGTGCGCACGTCCCGGCGCGCCGCCCGGCGGCATCCCGGTGGCGGGTGAGACCGGTGCGCCTGCGGGGGCCACGCGCGGCGGGGCACCCGGCGCGGGGCCGGGAGGCAGCGGTGCGGTGTCGGGGGCGGCGGCCAGGCCGTCGCGGTCCGCGGCACCGGTGGCCGGTCCCTGTCCGGAGCCGTCCGACCGGGCGGCGCTGCCCGCCTTCGCCAGGCGTCCGACGGCCAGTCCGGCCAGCAGTGCGCCGCCCAGGAAGGCTCCGGGGCGCCGGCGGGCGAAGCCCTGGAGGTCGGTCACGAGCCCTTCGGCTCCCTCCTTCTCCAGGTAGCCGGCCGCCCGGTGGCCCCGGTCGGCCGCGTGCTGCGCCAGGCTGCGTGCCGCGGAGTCGTTCCGGGCGTGCTCGGCGAGGTCGGAGAGGTCGTCCGCCCACTGCCGCAGCGTGCCGGCCGCGCGCCTGGTCTGACCGTTGGCCTCGTCCATCGCACGGCCGCGCAGGTCATGGATGGCCGTACCGGCCTGCTGCCGGGCCTCGTCGGCCACGTGCCGGGCCTGTTCCGCCGCGGTTCCGGCGACCTGGCCCGCGGCCTGCCCGGCCTGCCCGGCCGTCGCGGAGGCCTCTGTTCTGACCTTGTCCCCGGTTTTGCTCTTGGGGCCGGTCTTCACGGACTCACTCATCGGCGTCTTCCCCTCGTCGGATGTCCTGTGTGGGGTCTCACACCACGAGTGGCTATTCGTCCGCTTTTGACACACTTTCCGGCCCGGGAATCTCCCCGCCCGGGCGCGCGCTTCCGCGCCCGCGCCGTCCCACGTGGCCATCGGTACTCGTCAGCCGGATTCCGGCGTCGCCGGGCCGCCGCGGGCACTACGGTGGCCGCATCATCCACCGACTTCAGGAGAACGCGTGAGACGTGCGCCGCTCGCCTTCCTGGCACTCTCGTTGACCGCCCTGCTCGCCGGCTGCACGCAGGGCGAGCCCGTGTCGAACGGCCCGACCAGGTCCCCGGCGGAGGCCGCCTGGTACGAGAGCGGCACGGAGGAACGCCAGGCCCACTGCGCCGCGTACGACGCGCACGATCCGCAGCACCCCGTCGAGATCCCCGCGCACCAGTCGGACCAGACGTCCGAGGAGTTCGCCGACGACTTCTACGAGGTGCTCGGGGAGCAGTGCTGACCGGAGCGGCCCGGGGCGTCGCGCGCGGACGCCACCGCCGGGCGGCGCGGCCCGGCCCGGCGAACGAGCGCCGCCGTCACCGCCGTACCGTCTCCACCGCCTCCGCCTGCGGTACGTGCCCCGCGACCACGCGTTCCCGCCCGGGAGCGGGCGCGGCGGCGGCCCGGCGGCGGTCCACCGCGTAGGCAGCGCCCGCGACCCCCACGCCGAGTACCGCCAGGCCCGCGCCCGCCGTCGCCGGGGAGGTGGCGCCGAAGCCCGCCGCGAGGGCGATGCCGCCGATCCAGGCGCCACCGGCGTTGGCGAGGTTGAAGGCGGCCTGGTTGGCGGAGGAGGCCAGGGAGGGGGCCGCGGACGCCTTCTCCATGACCATCAGCTGAAGCGGGGAGCCGGTGAGGAAGGCGGCCATGCCCAGGAGGGCCACGGCGACGGCCGCGGTGATCTCCGTACGCATCAGGAGCGGGAAGAGGGCGAGGACCACGACCAGCGAGGCGAGGCCGCCGAAGAGGGTGCCGCGCAGGGCGTGGTCGGCCAGCCGGCCGCCCAGCAGGTTGCCCGCGGTGGCGCCGACGCCGAAGAGCGCCAGCAGCAGCGTCACGCTGGCCTCGGCGAATCCGGCGGCGTCCGTGAGCATCGGCGTGATGTAGCTGTACGCGGCGAAGAGCGCGCCGAAGCCCGCGACCGTCGTGCCGAGTGCCAGCCAGACGGGGAGGGAGCGCAGGGCGGCCAGTTCGCCGCGCAGGCCCGTGGTCGGGGCGGGGGCGTTCTCGCGCGGGATCAGCGCGACGAGCGCCGCTATCGCCGCGACGCCGATCGCGCTCACGCCGAGGAAGGTGGCCCGCCAGCCCAGTTGCTGACCCATGGCCGTGGCCGCGGGCACGCCCACGATGTTGGCGACCGTGAGGCCGAGGAACATCAGGGAGACGGAGCGGGCCTTGCGTTCCGGCGCCACCATGCCGGTGGCGACCACGGCGCCGACGCCGAAGAAGGCGCCGTGCGGCAGGCCGCTGACGAAACGGGCGGCCAGGAGGGAGCCCTCGCCCGGTGCGACGGCCGACAGGGCGTTGCCGGCCACGAACAGCACCATCAGGGCGATGAGGACCGTGCGGCGCGACATCCGGGCGGTCGCCGCCGCGAGCAGCGGGGCGCCGATGACGACGCCGAGCGCGTACGCCGAGACCAGGTGGCCGGCGCTGGGGATCGAGATGTTCAGGTCGTCCGCGACGTCGGGCAGCAGGCCCATCATCACGAACTCGGTGGTACCTATGCCGAAGGCGCCCACGGCAAGGGCGAGCAGGGCCAGGGGCATGAAGGGCCTCGCCTTTCGAGAGCTTTCGCGAGCGGAGTGCGTACGCTTTCGCGAGCGGAGTACGTACGGGAGGGGACGTCGTATGTTCCCGTACGGAACAAAGCCTCTCAGGGCGAGTATTCCGGCGACGAATCTCAGGACGCCGTTGTGTCGACCTTCACACGCGCGGCGATCGGGAGGTGGTCGCTGCCGGTCGCCGGGAGGGTCCAGCTGGTCTTCGGTTCGACGCCGTCGACCAGGATCTGGTCGATGCGGGCCATCGGGAACGAGGCCGGCCAGCTGAAGCCGAACCCGCTGCCCACCGCACCCTGCGGGGAGCGCATCTGGGAGGTGATCGCGGTGAGCGCGCGGTCGTTCGTGGTGCCGTTGAGGTCGCCGAGCAGGATCTTGCGGGGCAGCTTCTCGTCGGCGATGGCCTCACCGAGCGCCTCGGCGCTCTTGTCCCGCTGCCGGGCGGTGAAACCGGCCTCCAGTTTCACTCGTACGGAGGGCAGGTGGGCGACGTACACCGCGACCGGCCCGGACGGGGTGGCGACGGTGGCGCGCATCGCGCGCTTCCAGCCCAGCCGGATGTCGACGGCCTTCACGTCGCTCACCGCGTACTTGCTCCACAGCCCGACCGTGCCGACGACCGCGTGATGCGGGTACTTCCGCTCCAGCGCCTTCTCGTACGTCGGGACGGCGGACGCCTTCAGCTCCTCCAGGGCCAGTACGTCCGCGCCGGACGCGGCCACGGCACGGGCGGTGCCGGCGGGATCGGCGTTGTCGGCGTTGACGTTGTGCGTGGCCACCGTGAGGTCGCCGCCGGTGCCGGTCTTGTCGAACAGCAGGCCGCCGAAGTTGTTGAGCCACACGCTCACCGGCAGCACCAGCGCGATCAACGCCGTCGCCGACTTGCGGACGAAGGCGATCACCAGCAGGACCGGGATCAGCAGGCCGAACCACGGCAGGAAGGTCTCCGTGAGGCTGCCGAGGTTGCCGATGACGTTCGGGATCCGGGAGTGGCCCGCCATGACTCCGGCCAGCACGACGGCCACCGCGGCGGTGATCAGGCCCCGGCGCCAGATCCGCCGGTCGCCGCGCCAGCCGGTGGTCACCCGGTCGAGCAGGCGCCGAATCCGGGTCTCCCGGCGCTCGGGATCCGAGCCGCCGCTGTCCGTCTCCGTCATGTACGCCTGCTGCGCCATACCGTTGCCTCACTAGCCCGCCGTGCACACCGTCGCCCCCGTGACTCAGCACCTTAGGGGATGATCGGCTCCGATCCCGCCGTCCCATGACGGCCGTACGACACGAGGACGTACGGGTCGCCGTTCGCAGTTCCGAACACCGCCGACCCGGGCGACTCTGTGACACAACGGGCACATTCGCCCTCACGTGTGACACCTGACATGGGTCCCCTAGCCGCCGGGGCGCACGAGGTGCCACCATGGGAGGGATCCGGGGACGCCGTCAGGGCGCCTCGAGATGACATGAAGGAGCCGTTGCCATGACGCAGCTTTCGGCTGCCCCGACGCCGCAGCGCACCCCCGGGGACGGGAGCAGGGCGCTGTACGGGGGCAAGAGCAACCGTCGCATCACCGTCCGGGACATCACCGCCGCCAAGGAGCGCGGCGAGAGGTGGCCCATGCTCACCGCGTACGACGCGATGACCGCGTCCGTCTTCGACGAGGCCGGTATCCCGGTCATGCTCGTCGGCGACTCCGCGGGCAACTGCCACCTCGGCTACGACACCACCGTGCCCGTCACGCTGGACGAGATGACGATGCTCTCGGCCGCGGTCGTACGGGGCACCAGCCGCGCCCTGATCGTCGCGGACCTGCCCTTCGGCTCCTACCAGGAGGGCCCGGTGCAGGCGCTGCGCTCGGCGACCCGGCTGGTGAAGGAGGCCGGGGCCGGCGCGGTCAAGCTGGAGGGCGGCGAGCGCTCGCACCGGCAGATCGAGCTGCTGGTGGAGTCCGGCATCCCGGTGATGGCGCACATCGGCCTCACCCCGCAGTCCGTCAACGCCATGGGCTACCGGGTGCAGGGCCGGGGCGAGGAGGCGGCCCAGCAGCTGCTGCGCGACGCCAAGGCCGTGCAGGACGCGGGCGCCTTCGCGGTCGTCCTGGAGCTGGTGCCGGCCGAGCTGGCCGCCGAGGTGACACGGACGCTGCACATCCCGACGGTCGGCATCGGCGCGGGTGCGGAGACGGACGCGCAGGTGCTGGTGTGGACCGACATGCTCGGGCTGACCGGCGGCCGGATGCCGAAGTTCGTCAAGCAGTACGCCGACCTGCGCAAGGTCATGGGCGACGCGGCGAAGGCGTACGCCGAGGACGTCGTCGGCGGAACTTTCCCGCAGGAGGAGCACTCCGTCCACTAGGCCATCGCGGTACGACACCGGCCCCGCCGATCTTCCCCCGTCGGCGGGGCCGGTGGTTCCTTCCCCGGCACCCGGCGCACCCCGTTCCGGGTCCTGTCGGCGGGGTGTCGGTGACATGTCGGTCGTTTGTCGGTGGGGGCTGACAACGTCGTCGGCATGAAGCGAATCGACGACAACCCCCCGGCCGCGGGCAGCGCGGTCACCGTGCGGGGGCTGGTCAAGCACTACGGCGAGACCAAGGCGCTGGACGGCGTCGACCTGGATGTGCGCGAGGGCACCGTGATGGGTGTGCTCGGACCGAACGGCGCCGGCAAGACCACCCTCGTCCGCATCCTGTCCACCCTGATCACGCCCGACGCCGGCCAGGCGCACGTCGCCGGCTACGACGTCGTACGGCAGCCGCGGCAGCTGCGGCGGGTGATAGGACTCACCGGGCAGTACGCGTCCGTGGACGAGAAGCTCCCCGGCTGGGAGAACCTCTACCTGATCGGACGGCTGCTCGACCTGTCCCGCAAGGACTCGCGCGCGCGGGCCGACGAGCTGCTGGAGCGGTTCTCGCTCACCGAGGCCGGCAAGCGGCCCGCGGCCACCTACTCGGGCGGCATGCGGCGGCGGCTGGACCTGGCGGCCTCCATGATCGGACGCCCGGCCGTCCTCTATCTCGACGAGCCCACCACGGGTCTGGACCCGCGCACCCGCAACGAGGTGTGGGACGAGGTCAAGCGCATGGTCGGCGACGGCGTCACCGTGCTGCTCACCACCCAGTACATGGAGGAGGCCGAGCAGCTCGCCTCCGAGCTGACCGTCGTCGACCGCGGCAAGGTCATCGCGAACGGCGGCATCGAGGCGCTGAAGGCCAAGGTCGGCGGGCGCACCCTGCGCGTCCGGCCGGCCGACCCGCTGCAACTGCGTCCGCTCGCCGCCTTCCTGGACGAGCTGGGCATCACCGGGCTGGCCACCGCGACCGTGGACGCGCAGCGCGGTGCGGTCCTGGTGCCGATCCTCAGTGACGAACAGCTGACCGCCGTGGTCGGCGCGGTCACCGCGCGCGGCATCACGATCGCCTCCATCACCACCGAACTGCCCAGCCTGGACGAGGTCTTCCTGTCCCTCACCGGCCACCGCGCCAGTGCCCCGCAGGACCCCGCGCCCGCCGACGCCCGCGAGGAGGTCGCCGTATGAGCGCCACCACCACCACCGACACCCCGGCCTCCACCGTCCCCGCTCCCGTGCCGGCGCCGCTGTCCGCCGACGCCCGGATCTCGGTGCGCGGGCATCTGCGGCACACCAGCGCGCTGGTCCGCCGCAACCTGCTGTGGATCCGGCAGGACCCGGAGTCGATGTTCGACGCCGTCCTGTTCCCGATCGTCTTCACGCTCCTGTTCGTGTACGTCTTCGGTGGCTCCATCGGGCAGTCGCTGGGCGGCGGGCAGCAGGCCTACGTGCAGTACGTCATCCCCGGCCTGATGGCCATGATGGGCATGAACATGGCCCAGGGGGTCGGCACCGGCTTCAACCAGGACTTCAACTCCGGTGTCATGGACCGCTTCCGGTCCCTGCCGATCGGGCGCGGCTCGGTGCTGTTCGCCAAGATCGCCGTGGAGCTGCTGCGGATGCTGTTCGCGACCGTGGTGCTGATGGTCGTCGCTCTGCTCGTCGGCTTCGACATCACCAACTGGGCCGGTCTGCTGGCCTCCATCGGACTGTCCGCGGTGTTCGGTTCGGCGCTGATGTGGGTCTTCATCACCCTCGGCGTGATCATGAAGAACGCCCAGTCCGTGCAGGCGATGGGCTTCCTGGTGCTGATGCCGCTCCAGTTCGGCTCGTCGATCTTCGCGCCGACCGACTCGATGCCGGACTGGCTGCGGGCGTTCACCGACTACAACCCGCTCTCCGCCCTCGCGGACACCGCGCGCGGGCTGATGGTGGGCGGCCCCGTCACGCACGACCTGTGGGTGACGCTGGGCTGGTCGGCGGCCCTGACGGCGGTGATGGCGCCGGTCGCCATCCACAAGTTCCGTACGAAGAGCTGAGCACGTCCGCGTCAGACGAGGGCGACGGCCTCCTCCACCGAGAGACCGACGCCCTCGGCGTACGCGGCCTCGTACGCCTCGGTGTCGAGCGCCTGACGGACACGTACGGTGGCCCGTTCCCGGCAGTCCCGCTCCATGGCCGTCGTGACGTGGCTGCCCGGCATCATGGCGACGGCGGCGCCGAGACACCGGGCGGCGTCCCGTGCCCTGCGTCCGCCGTCGACGCGGGCCAGCGCCATCGCCGCGACGGTGAGGTAGGCGGAGCGCATCTGCGGGGCGATGGCCACGGACAACGGGTCGTCGGCCCGCTCCAGCGCCCGGCGAATTCCGGTCAGGGACTCCTCGTTCCGGTCTTCCAGAGTGGCCACCCAGGCCTCGGAGGCGAGAATGAAGGCGTCGAAGACGACGAAGTGGGAGAGCGTGAACTCCTCGCGCAACAGGGCCAGTTGTTCGCGCGCCTCGGCGACCCGGTCGGTCATGCCCAGCCATCCGGCGAGGAAGAGCCGGGCGGCGGGCAGGGCGCCGTTGTGCACCGTGCCGGTCTGGTCCTCGATCACCTCGCGCAGGATCCGCTCGCCGCGTTCGGCCGCCTCCGGGTCACCGGAGTCCACCAGCGCGCTGCCGAGCCGGGCGCCGAGCACCGCGACCTGGGCGTGGGCCCCGAGGCGTTCGGCGTGCTCCGCGGCGGCCTCGTAGTCGATGGCGGCGAGCAGGTGCTCGCCCCGGCGTTCGCGGGCCTCGGCGCGTGCGGACAGCGCCTCGGCGGTGCCCCAGGCATCGCCGAGGCGCTGGTAGATCTCCAGCGCCTCGTCGGCGTCGTGGGCCGCGTCACCCGCCCAGTCGGTACGGTTGGCGAGGAGGTTGGCACGCATCTGGAGGCTGCCGGCCAGCTCCCACTCGTATCCGGGGGTCACGCGGCAGGTTCGTACGGTCGCGTCCATGATCTCGCGCAGCCGCTTCATGTCACCGCTGAGCATCACGGCGTAGAACCAGAGCAGCCCCGGGCTGCGGCAGGTCTGCGGCAGGCCGGGTTCGTAGGTGGCGGAAATGGCCCGCAGTTTGGCCTGCGCCGCCGGCGTCTGCCACGCCTCCAGCTCGGTGTCCATGCAGGCCAGGTGGGCCAGGTGGACCCCGCGCCGAGCCTCCGCGAGCACCTCCCCGGTCAGCGGGGGCGGCGCCGCCGTGCACCACTCCCACACCGGCTCGGCCCGGCTGACCGGCTCGGCGAACGGGTCGGGTCCCAGAGCCATCACCTCGCTGCACCAGGTTCGGGCCTCGACGCGCAGGTCGCGCATCTGCCAGTACCAGACCAGCGACAACGACAGGCTCAGCGCCTCCTGTTCATCGCGCTCGGCGACGGCGTGGCGCAGTGCGGCGCGGATGTTGTCGTACTCCCGCTCCAACCGCTCGATGGCGGAGAGCTGGTCCGGTCCGCGCAGCAGCGGGTCGGTGGTCCGGGCCAGTTCGCGGTAGAACGCCAGGTGCGCGCGCTCTGCCCCGGCGCGTCCGCCGGCCTCGTCGAGGCGTTCACCGGCGTACTCGGCGACGGTCTCCAGGAGCCGGTAGCGCATGCCGTCGCTTCCGGACGGCGCGGCCACCACCAGCGACTTGTCGACCAGGGAGCCGAGGGCCTCCAGGGCGGCGGGCCCGCACACCGCCTCGGCGGCGGCGAGGTCGCAGCCGCCCGCGAAGACGGACAGGCGCCCGAGGACGGCCCGTTCGTCCTCGTCGAGCAGGTCCCAGGACCAGTCGACGACCGCGCGCAGCGTCTGCTGCCGGGGCCGGACGGTGCGGCTGCCGGAGGTGAGCAGGCGGAAGCGGTCGTCGAGGCGGTCGGCGATCTGACGCGGGGTGAGCATGCGCAGCCGGGCGGCGGCCAGTTCGATGGCCAGCGGCAGCCCGTCCAGGCGGCGGCAGATCTCCGCGCAGGCGGCCGCGGTCTCCTCGTCGGCGTCGGTGCGGAAGCCGGGGCGGGCGGCGGCGCCCCGGTCGGCGAGCAGCCGCAGCGCGACCGGCTCGGGCAGCGGCTCCACCGGGCGCAGCACCTCCCCCGGTACGCCGAGGGGTTCGCGGCTGGTGGCGAGGACGGTCAGGTTCGGGCAGCGGGCGAGCAGTTCCTCGGCGAGGCGGGCGGCGGCGTCGACGACGTGCTCGCAGTTGTCGAGGACGATCAGCATGCGGCGCCGGCCGCAGTGCTCGACGAGGCGCTCGACGGCGCCGGCCTGCCGGTCGGCGCTGCCCCGCCGGTCGGTGACGGCCCGCATCTCCTCGGCGCCGGCGCCGTAGAGCACGGTCTCGCGGGCGCCGACGGCGGTCAGCACGGCCTCCGGTACGGCGCCGGGGTCGTCGACGGGGGCGAGCTCGGCCAGCCACACGCCGTCCCGTGCCGTGTCCCCGACCCCCTCGGCGGCCTCCTGCGACAACCGGGTCTTGCCGGCGCCGCCGGGCCCGAGGAGGGTGACGAGGCGCGTGGCGGCCAGGTCGGCGCGGAGGGCGTCCAGGTCGGCGTCCCGGCCTACGAAGGAGGTGAGCCGGGCGCGGAGGTTGCCACGGGGGCGGGGCACCATGGCGGGGACGTCCGGGGGTGCCTGGTGCGTGGGAGGCGTGGGGTACGCGAGGTGCGTGGGGGGCGCGGGTGCCGAGGAAACCGGGGGTATCGGGGGGTTGAGCAGCACCGCGTGCAGCGCCCGCAGTTCGGGCCCGGGATCGGTGCCGAGCCGGTCCGCGAGCAGCCGGCGTACGGCCTCGTAGGCGGCCAGCGCCTCGGCGGTGCGGCCGGTGTCGCGCAGGGCGCGCAGCCGCAGGGCCTGGAGGGGCTCGTCCAGGGGGTGTCCGTCGCACAGCGCGGTCAGCTCGGGCAGGGAGTGCTCGGCCTGCCCGAGGTCCAGGGCGGCGGTGTGGCGGGCGCGCAGGGCGTCCAGGCGCCGGGTCTCCCAGCGGGCCGCCTCGGCGGTGCGGTCGGGCAGGTCGGCGAGGGCGGGGCCGTGCCACAGGGCGAGTGCGTCGTCGAGCACGGCGGCCGCCTTGGCGGGGTCGCCGTCGGCGAGGGCGCGGGTGCCCTCGCCGACCAGCCGGTCGAAGCGGTGCAGGTCGATGTCGTCGGGGGCGGTGGTGAGCCGGTAGCCGCCGTCGGCGGAGGCGACCGCGTCCGCGCCGAGCGTCCGGCGCAGCCGCCCGACCAGTGCCTGCAACGCACCCGGCGCGTCGGCGGGCGGGTCGCCGTCCCACACCTCCTCCACCAGCAGCCCCGCGGGCACGGCGCGGCCGGGCCTGAGGGCGAGCACGGTCAGCAGCGCGCGCAGCCGCGCACCGCCGACCGGGACGACGGTGCCGTCGGAGCGGATTACCTGTGTGGTGCCGAGGATGCGATAGCGCACGGGGTCCATTGTCCCCGCTGCCGTCTCAGCCGGTCACGGGGTTTTGACGGCACGGCGTGTGGCGCCGCGACTCCGGCTCCCCCGCACCGCCGTCGGGCGCCGCCGGGACCGGCCCGCACAGCCCACCGGTTCTCTGGAACCTTGCCTCTTCCCCCTTCCGTCTTCCCCCTTCCGTCTTCCCCCCTCCGTCTTCCCCCTTCCGTCTTCCCCCTTCCGTCTTCCGCCGGCCCGGCTGCCCGCCTGCCCGCCTGCCCGCCTTCCCGCGGAGCCTTCCGTCCGTGCCGCGGAACCTCCCGCCGCCCGCGAGACGTTTTCCCGGTGCGCCCGGTACGGTCGGGCAGTCCCACCGACCCCGGTCCGATCCAGGTCGGACCCGGCCCCGGTCCGATCCCGGTCCGGCCCGCGGGTCCCATGTGTGTCCGACAGCCAGGGAGTCCCATGACCAGCGCCACCGCCCGCCCCAGTGACCGGCGGATCAGTCCCGTGTTCCTCGGGATCGTCGCCGTCGCCGCGGTCACGGGCTGGGCCACCTGGACCGGGTTCGCCGAGCAGCCGGGCGTCGCCGTGTTCCTGTTCGTGACGGCCGCGTGGGTCGTGTCGCTGTGCCTGCACGAGTACGCGCACGCCCGCACCGCGCTGCACGGCGGCGACATCTCGGTCGGCGCGAAGGGCTATCTCACGCTGAACCCGGTCAAGTACACCCACGCCCTGCTGAGCATCGTGCTCCCGGTGCTGTTCGTGATCATGGGCGGGATCGGCCTGCCGGGCGGTGCGGTGTTCATCGAGCGCGGGCGGATCCGGGGCCGCTGGCGGCACAGTCTGATCTCGGCCGCGGGCCCGCTGACGAACGTCCTGTTCGCGATGGTGTGCACGGCCCCGTTCTGGCTGGACGCGCTGGACGGTGTGCCGCGCGACTTCCGGATCGCGCTGGCCTTCCTGGCGCTGCTCCAGGTCACGGCCGCGATCCTGAACTTCCTGCCGGTGCCGGGCCTGGACGGCTACGGGGTGATCGAGCCGTGGCTGTCGTACAACGTGCGGCGGCAGGTGGAGCCGCTCGCGCCGTTCGGGCTGCTGATCGTCTTCGCGCTGCTGTGGATCCCGGCGCTCAACGGCGTGTTCTTCGACGCCATCGACGCGGTCCTGCGCGGCCTCGGGATCAGCGAGATCGACACGTACTGCGGCTTCGAGCTGTACCGCTTCTGGCAGACGGACGAGCTGTGCTCGGTCGTCGGCTGACGCCCCTCAGCCCGTGACGGACGTGGCGCGGCGGGCGTCCCGGCCGCGCTTGACGTAGTACCAGCACATGTTGGACGACACCCCCGACAGCAGCACCCACACGACGCCGATCAGCACGCTGCCCTGCACGAAGGAGACGACGGCGGCGGCCACGGCGAGTACGCAGACGGCCAGGGCGTAGAGGGCGAGGCGGGGCATGGTGCGGGCTCCTGTCGGGGGACACGGCGGGCACTGCGGGTGCCGTGTCGCGGTCTGGCTGGCACCCACCAGTGTCCCCCATCGCCTCAGACGTCGGTGACGCGGAGCCCGGCGTGTGCCTTGTAGCGGCGGTTGACGGAGATCAGGTTGGCGACGAGCGACTCGACCTGGTGGGCATTGCGCAGCCGCCCCGCGAAGACGCCGCGCATGCCGGGGATGCGCCCGGCGAGGGCCTGCACGATCTCCACGTCGGCGCGCTCCTCGCCGAGCACCATGACGTCGGTGTCGATCTCGTCGATCTCCGGGTCCTGGAGGAGGACGGCGGACAGGTGGTGGAAGGCGGCGGCGACCCGGCTGTCCGGCAGCAGGGCGGCGGCCTGCTCGGCGGCGCTGCCCTCCTCGGGCTTGAGCGCGTAGGCGCCCTTCTTGTCGAAGCCGAGCGGGTTGACGCAGTCGACGACGAGCTTGCCGGACAGTTCCTCGCCCAGGGACTCGAGGGTCTTGCCGTGGCCGTCCCACGGCACGGCGACGATCACGATGTCGCTGCGGCGGGCGGTCTCCGCGTTGTCGGCGCCCTCGACGCCGTGCCCGATCTCCTCGGCGGCGGCCTCGGCGCGCTCGGCGGCGCGCGAGCCGACGATCACCTTCTGGCCGGCCTTGGCGAGGCGGTAGGCGAGGCCCTTGCCCTGGGGGCCGGTGCCGCCGAGCACGCCGACGACGAGCCCGGAGACGTCGGGCAGGTCCCAGGGGTCCTTGGCGGGGGCCTTCTGTGCAGCACTGTCGGTAGAGGTCATGGGCCGACCCTACGTCCGCCCCGGCCGCCTGGCGGGTCGAGGTCCCACCCAGTGCCGGACCGTCCCCGGACTGCCCCGAGGCCGGGTTGTTCCCGGGGCGAGGCTGTCTACGAGGCGGGGCTGTCCCCGGGCCGCGCGATGGTCGTCCCCGGCCGTCCCCAGGACGGGCGAATCCGGGGCGAACCCCGGGCCGCGCGGGCCGGGTTGCGGCAGTATGCGGGCCCATGGACGCCGTACGGGTCGCGCTGTTGCGGGAAGTGCTCGCCGGGACCGAGTGGCTGGGGGCCACCCGGAGGTTCGCGGGGGCGCTGCGGGGGTCCGTGGTCCCGCACGGGGGCGGGCTGCTGCTGGTGGGCACCGCCGGGTACGAACCCTGGCATCTGGCGGCGCACCTGGTGGACGAGGCCGCCTGGTCGGGGACGCCGGGGCTGGCCCCCACGCTCGTACGGCACGACGCGCGCCCGTCGGACCCGGCGCACCTCGCGGTGGGCCTCGGACGGCTGGCGGCGGCCAGGCGCGGGGAGACGCTGCTGGTGGTGACGCCCGACGATCCCGGCGCCCCGCTCCTGGAACGGGTGCGCGACGCCCGCCGGGCCGGCGCGACGGTGCTGGCGCTCGGCACCGGCGAGCGGGAGCTGACGGCCATGGCGCACGAGACGCTGGCCGTGCCGGACGGCGCCGAGCTGGACCTGGACACGGTGCAGCACCTGGTGAGCGCGGCGGCCGGGGAGAACGCGGTGCCCCAGCCCCGGGGCCGCCGCCGCTTCCGGGACCGTCTCTCCCGCCTGGCCGACCATCTGACGGCCCCGCCTCCGTCCCGCTGGTGACCGGAGGCCGCTCCGGCCGTCAGTCCTCGTCCGGAGGCCGCCCCGGCCCGTCAGTCCTCGTCCGGAGGCCGCCCCGGCCCGTCAGTCCTCGTGCGGACGTCGCCCCGGCCCGTCAGTCCTCGTCCGGAGGCCGCCCCGGCCGTCAGTCATCGTCCGCGCGCCCCGTGGCGGAGGCGTCGTGCGGGTCGTGCCACTTCGGGTCGTTCTCCCATTCGAGGTTTCGCTCGCGGGCGGTCTCCATCGCGTGCTCGGCCTCCGTACGGGACGCGTACGGCCCGAAGCGGTTCTTGGCCGGGCACTCCGGCCCCTCCTCGACCTTCTTGTGTTCGAGGCAGTAGTACCACTCGCCCGGTTTTCCGACCGTGCGCTTCTTGAACAAGGCCATGACCGGCTCCTTTCGTCCACCCGTCGTCCACCTGCCGGGGACATGCTCCCGTATGCCCGCTGGTTAGACTCGCTGACATGTCTGGCCAGTCGCTGCTCGTACCAGGGGAGCTGTCTCCCACCCGTTCCGTACCCGGAAACATCCGCCGGCCCGAGTACGTGGGCAAACCCGCGCCGACGCCGTACTCCGGGCCGGAGGTGCAGACGCCCGAGACGATCGAGGCGATGCGCGTGGCCGGCCGGATCGCGGCGCGGGCGATGGAGGAGGCCGCGAAGATCATCGCGCCCGGTGTGACGACCGACGAGCTGGACCGGGTGGCACACGCGTACATGTGCGACCACGGCGCCTACCCCTCGACGCTCGGTTACCGCGGTTTCCCCAAGTCCCTGTGCAGCTCGGTCAACGAGGTCATCTGCCATGGCATCCCCGACTCCACGGTGCTGCGCGACGGTGACATCGTCAACCTCGACGTGACGGCGTACATCGGCGGTGTGCACGGCGACAACAACGCGACCTACCTGGTCGGTGACGTGGACGAGGAGAGCCGGCTGCTGGTCGAGCGCACCCGCGAGTCCCTGGCCCGCGCGATCAAGGCGGTCAGGCCGGGCCGGCAGATCAACATCATCGGCCGGGTCATCGAGTCGTACGCCAAGCGGTTCGGGTACGGGGTGGTGCGGGACTTCACCGGTCACGGGATCAACTCGTCGTTCCACTCGGGGCTGATCGTGCCGCACTACGACAGCCCGCACGCGACGACCGTCATCCAGCCCGGGATGACCTTCACCATCGAGCCGATGCTGACGCTCGGGACGCACGAGTACGACATGTGGGACGACGGCTGGACGGTCGTGACGAAGGACCGGAAGCGGACGGCCCAGTTCGAGCACACGCTGGTGGTGACGGACTCGGGGGCGGAGATCCTGACGCTGCCGTAGTGTCTCCCGCCGCACCGGTTCGAAGGTTCGAAGGCCCGCTCTCCTCGGAGGGCGGGCCTTCTCGTGTCCGGGTACGCTTTTACCGACAGGGCGTCGGAAAAGTATTGACTTAGGTAAACCTAACCATAGAAAATCGGCCCCATGGACTCCTTCTCGACCCTCATCCGCACGGCCTCCCACGAGCAGCACGTGGAGGCGGAGACCTCCACCTTCATGAGCGACCTGCTCGGCGGCCGGCTCGGCGTCGACGCGTACGCGCGCTACACCGAGCAGCTGTGGTTCGTCTACGAGGCCCTGGAGGCCTGCGCCGGCCGGCTGGCGTCGGACCCGGTGGCCGGGCCGTTCGTCCGGCCGGAGCTGATGCGGCTGGCCTCGCTGGAGCGGGACCTGGCGCACCTGCGCGGCCCCCGGTGGCGGACGGGGCTGACCGCCCTGCCCGCGACCGAGGCGTACGCGGCCCGGGTGCGCGAGTGCGCCGAGCAGTGGCCGGCCGGGTACGTCGCCCACCACTACACGCGCTACCTCGGCGACCTGTCCGGCGGGCAGATCATCCGCGACAAGGCGGAGCGGACGTGGGGCTTCGCCAAGAAGGGCGACGGGGTCCGCTTCTACGTCTTCGAGGAGATCACCAACCCGGCCGCGTTCAAGCGCGAGTACCGCGAGCTGCTCGACGGCATCCGCGCGGACGACCTGGTCAAGCAGCGGGTCGTCGCCGAGTGCAAGCGGGCCTTCGCCCTGAACACGGCGGTCTTCCAGGGGCTGGGCGAGGAGTTCCCTCTCTCGGCGTGACTCCCCGGGCGATCGTGACCTGCCGGAAGACTCCGGCAGGTCACCTCCTGGGTGAGGGCGCGGTCAGGCCCGCGGCGAGGAACGCGACGACCGTCTCCGCCGCCGGGAAGGACGGCTCGGCGGCGGCACGTCCCACGGCCTGGGGACGCCCGTAGAGCTGCAGGAGGAGCGTGAACGCGAGCCGCCAGCGATCGGCGACCTCGTGCACGGTGAGATGGGGCAGCGCCCTGCCGAGCATCACCTCGAAGGGCGCGCTGCCGAACCAGGGGACGTTCAGGCGTGGCGGGTCGGCGTCCAGACAGGTCTGGGCGAGCAGGCTGCAGAGCACGCGTCCGCGCGCGGAGCGGACCATGTCGTCGAACGGCTCCACCAGGGCCCTGACCAGCGCCGTCATGTCGATCTCGGGCGGACCCGAGTCGTCCGACACGGCGGTCTCGGCCAGTTCCTCCAGGCGGTCGCCCCACCGGGGCTGCAGTTCCCGTTCGAGGAGCGCCGCCACCAGGCCGTCACGGGACCCGAAGTGGTAGTGGGCGGCCCCGGGGTTCAGACCCGCCTCGCTGTTGATGGCACGGACGGACACCTGGTTCACACCATGGTCGAGGAAGAGCTTCTCCGCCGCGTCCAGCAGCCGGTCCCTGGTAGAGGACGTTTCATCCGCCATGTGGCTCATTGGAGCACACTGTCGGGGAGTACCCTTCAATCACTGATTGGATGCTGATTGGTGAGCTGGGCGGCGCCGCCCACGCGGCTGCCCCACGCCTCCCTCCCCGACTTTGAGAGGACTCCCCACCATGGGTACCCACGTCGTCACCGGAGCCGCCTCCGGGATGGGCGCCGCGACCGCCCGCGTGCTGCGCGAAGCCGGCCACACGGTCATCGGGATCGATCTGCGCGATGCCGACATCACCGCCGACCTCGGCACCGACGAAGGCCGCGCGGCAGCGGTCTCCAAGGTGCTGGAGCGGTGCGCCGGCCGGCTCGACGGGGTGGCGGCCGTCGCGGGTGTCGGACCCTCGATGCCGGACGCCGGCACCGTCGTCTCCGTCAACTACTTCAACCCCGTGCGCCTGCTGGAGGGGCTGCTCCCCGCACTCGCCGCGTCCGGCGCGGGTCGCGTCGTGGTGATCGGCTCCAACTCCTCGACCACCGTCCCGATGATCGACGACCAGCTCGTCGGGCACCTCCTCGCCGGCGACGAGGAGACGGCCCGCGAGCACGCCCGCGCGGCCCAGGACGCGGCACCCGCCTCGGTCCGGGCCACTTCCCCGACCATCTCCGCCTACGCGACCACCAAGTTCGCGCTGGCCCGCTGGGCCCGGCGGACCGCCGTCACCCCCGAGTGGGCCAGGCGGGGCGTCCTGCTCAACGTGGTCGCCCCCGGGGCCGTCGTCACCCCGCTGATGCTCGCCGGCGGCCGTCCCGAGGACCTGGACGCGGACGCCTTCCCCACGCCCATGCCGCTCGGCGTGTTCGGCGACCCGGAGGACATCGCCTTCTGGGTACACCAGTTCCTCCGCCCGGAGGCCCGTTTCACCACCGGCGCCGTCCTGTGCGTGGACGGCGGCACGGACGCCGCCATGCGCCCCGACGCCCAGCCCACGGCGATGACCGTCTGACCCGGTCCCAGAGGCCGGACCGCCCGGTCACGGACGCTCGTCCCTGCCCGGGCCGGCGTCAGCGCTCCAGGTACACCCGTCCCCCGATCTCCGTCCACCCGTGCGGCTGCGGTGCCGTCAGGATCTGTGAGCCCGTGCCCTGCGTGATGTTCAGGGCGCGTCCCAGGCGGTCGGTGAGCAGGAGAGCGGCGGCGCCGGTCGCCTCGTCCTCGTCGATGCTGTCGTCCCTTCCTGGGAAGGCACGGGCGCGGACACGGCCCGCCGGCTCGTCGTCCCAGGCCCAGGCGTAGATCCACTCCCCGGGCGGCGGCACCGGCAGGTCCTCCACCTCGGCGACGGTGGCGTACTGGCGCAGGGTGCGCGGCGGCACCCACTCCGCCCGGGCCTCGATCCAGCAGAACTCCCCGTCCTGCCGGGCGCCCACCACGCCCGCCGGGGTGACGAGTTCGGGCACGTCGAGCAGCCAGGCCGCGCCGACGCAGGGGTAGCCGGCGAACGGGAGGCGCAGGGTGGGCGTGTAGATGTCGATGACACCGCGCTCGGGGTCGTCGACGAACACGGTCTCGCTGAAGCCGAGTTTCGCGGCGAGTTCCTGCCGCTCGGCCCGGTCCGGCAGCACGGAGCCGTCCCGGACGACACCGAGCTCGTTGCCGTATCCGCCGTTCGGCGCGCAGAAGACGCGCAGTACGTCGTAGTCAGTCACCGGGGCATTCAATCAAGCACCGCGTGGGCGGCGAGCGCGTCCCAGGCCGCGGGACCGCCGGGCAGCGGCCAGGAGACGGTGCGGGCCGGGTCGTACGGCAGGTCCGCCAGGGTGGCGGCGAGGGCCTGGTCCGTCGCCGGGCGCCGGGGTCCGGGCGTCGGCGCGGCGGTGCGGCGCAGGTGCTCCTCGACGCACTCGTCCGACTGCCGCCGCCAGACGTCCTCGTCGAGGACGCGCGTGAGCACCACGCACGCCGGGTCCCCGCCCTCCGCGAGCGCGGCGACCGCCCGGTCGTGCCCGTCGAGGATCAGCCAGCCGTCGAGGGCGGTGACGGACCACAGCAGCACCGGCGCCAGGGTCCCCTCGCGCGCCTGCCTCCGGTACGCCTTCACGCGGGGCGCGTCCGGCGGACTGAGCGGGCGCAGCGGTACGACGCCCTGCCAGCCGCCCGCGCACCAGTCGAGGTAGCAGTCGGGCCAGTCGCGTACGAGGTCGCCGGTCCAGACGTACGGGGGAAAGACGCGCCGCTCACCCAGGAGCCACCGGGCGTCGTGCAGTGGGCCGTTCGGGGCTTCCTCCAGCCAACGCGCGTACTGGTGGACCGGGTTGTGGTCGCCAAAGCGGGTGAGGGCGGCGCGCGGGGGTGGCAGGGGCGAGCGGTAGCCGCCCAGGTGGTGCAGGAAGAGCCCCTCGTTCGCGCCGTCCACCCGGCCGAGCAGCACCGGCCGGCCCTCCTGCCGCAGCAGCAACCGGCCGCCGTCCGCGGCCTCGAAGCGCAGCGGCGGCGGGCCGGGGCGGCCGCGGACGGCCAGGACCAGTGGTCCGGCCGTCCGTTCCCTCACCGCCCGTTTCATGCGGACAGTATCGGAGGGCCGCCCGCGTCCGTCTACGCCCGCGTCCGCCGCTTGCGTGCCGCGAACACCGCCCCCGCGCCGATCGCGACCGCGACGCCCGCCGCCGCGCCCAGGGCCGGGCCCGGGATGTCCGCGCCGGTGGAGGCCAGGCTGCCGCCGCCGAGCGCGCCGCCCGTGGTCGAGCCGGTGCCGCCGATGATGGAACCGGTACCTCCGGTCGTCGAACCGGATACACCGCCCGTGCCGCCCGTGCCGCCGGACGTGCCGCTGCCGTTGCCGTTGCCGTTGCCGTCCGGCAGCTGCGCGTCGTCGCTCAGCGCCACGGACAGGTCGACGGCGTCGAGCGCGGTGCCGGCCTGGTAGTTGCCGAAGATCTTCGCGCCGGCGCCGGTGAGCGTGGCGGCGACGCCGTCGACGGTGATGACGTCGTTGCGGGCGGTCAGGTCGGCGGAGCCGGCCTTGAGGTCGGCCAGGGCCACGCCCTCGGTCCGCGTACCGAGGCTGTTCACGTCGGCGACGAGCTTGCCGGTGCCGCCGTCGAGGGTGGCCTTGAGGTTGCTCAGGGTCAGGTCGAGGCCGTAAGTACCGTTCGTCTCGTGGCCCTTGAAGTTCACGGCGCCCTGGAAGGAGGCGGTGAGCCTGTCGGCGTCCGTGTCGTAGGTGCCGGTGGCGTTCTTGAAGGTGAAGGCGCCGTTCCCGGCCGCCTGGACGGCCCCGCCCGACACGGTGATCTTGCCCTTGGCGTAGCCGTCGACGACGTACGTGCGGAAGGACTCCTTCACGCCCCAGCCGAGGGTGCCGTCGGCTATCTCGCCCTTGGCGGGAACCTCGGTGGCGGGGGTGGAGGGCGTCGTGGCGGAGGGGGACGCGCCGGTGCCGGCGGACGCGGTCGGGCTCGGCTCGGACGAGGTGGTCCCGGTGGCCGTCGGCTCGGGATCCTTCGGGTCTTCCGGCTGCGTCCGCGTCGCCGTCGGGGAGGGGTCGGCGGTGGGGCCGGTGGTGGGACCGGTGGTGGGGTCCTGCGTGGTGGGTGTGGGGCTGGGCTCCGGCGGTGTCTTCCGCGTCACCGTCAGCGGGTCGCCCGCCGCGCCGCCGTAGCTCGCGCTGCCGAAGGCCTCCGCGGCCTCCTCGGTCAGCGTGGTCGCCATGTCCTTCATCTCGCGGGTGACGGCGACCGTGGCGAGCGGCACGTCGTCCTCGGTGGTGCCGCCCCGGGTCACGTCGGCGGTGATCTCGGCGTCCTCGCTGTCGAATCTCACGTCCGACAGCGTGAGCGCGAAGCCGTGTGCCGTGGACTCGATCGCGAGGCTGCCCTTGAAGGCGAGGTCCACGGTGTTCGCGGTCGACTCGTAGGTGCCCGTGCCGTCGACGAAGGTGAACGCGCCGTTGTCGGCGGCCTGCGTCGCTCCGTCGGCGGGGGTGAAACCGCCCTTGGCGAAGGTGGCGACGTAGGTGCGGTACGACTGCTTGATGCCCCAGGTCAGCTCGTAGTCCTTGAGCGGGACCTCGGCCGCCGAGGCGGTGGTCGCGCCGGCCGTGGCGAGGGCGGTGGCGCCGAGCGCGGCGGCCGTCGCCACGGCGGCGGCGAGTGCGGTGGTGCGGCGTCGTCTGACGGGCATGGCTCGGTTCTCCTTGGGTGGTGGGGGCCGCGGGCGGGCGACCGGGTGTCGTGGGTTCAGCCCTCGTGCGAGAGGTCCGAGGGGGACGTGGCGGGCCTGGCGCGGCGCCTGCGGACGGCGACGGCCACGAGCGCCGCGGCCACCAGCAGCAGGGCGCCGGCCGCGAGGGAAACGGGCAGGGCGGGGAAGTCGCCGTCGTCGGTGGCGCTCGCGACGGGTTCGGCGGAGGTCCGGGGCTCGGTGGTCCGCTTCGGCTGCGGGCTCGCGCTCGCCGTGGGCGCGCTGCCCAGGTCGGGCAGGGCGGGCAGTTTCGCGTCGGGGGTGAGGGCGACGGCCAGGGAGACCGGGTCCATCCCGGTGCCCGCCTGGTACATGCCGCCGAAGGCCTCGGCGCCGCGCGCGGTGAGTTTCGCGGGGGCCTCGGTCACCCGGACCAGGCCGTCGGCCGGCTTGAGGTCCTTGGCGGTGAAGGTGATCAGGGGCACCTTCTCGCCGGTCAGGTCCGGGCTCCTCACATCGGCGTACAGCGTGCCCCGGCCGTCCTCGACGGTGGCCCGTACGCCGCTGAGGCTCAGGTCGAGGCCGTGCGCTCCGGTGAAGCGCACCGCGCCCCGGAAGGCGGCGGTGAGGTCACCGTCCTCGTACGTCCCCTCGCCCCCCGGGAAGCGGAAGAGGGCGCCGCCGTCCTGGGCGCCCGCGGACAACGCCCACTTGCCGTCGGCGATGTCGCCGGTGACGTACTCGCGGAAGGTGCGGCGCACGCCCCAGTCGACGGCGCCGTCCTCGATCGCGCCGGTCGAGGTCCGCTCGGGGCTCGGTGACTTCTCCGTCCGGGTGGGCGTGCTCGACGGCTGCTTCTCCCGCTGCCGCGCGGGGGCCCGCACGTCCGCCGACAGGCTCACCGGGTCGAGGGCGGTGCCGGCGGTGTAGTACCCGGCGAAGGAGGCGGCGCCCTGGGTGGTGAGGGTGGCGGGCAGGTTGTCGAGGGCCACGGCGTCGCCGCCGCCCCTCATGTCGATGCCGCCCAGGGAGAGGGAGGCGAAGGGCACCTGACGGGACGTCGTGACCGCCCCGGTGTCCTTCGCCCTGCTGACGACGTCCACGTGGAGCGTGCCGGTGGAACCGGAGATGCTCACGGTGGGACGGCTGATGGTGAGGTCGAGCTGGTACGCGCCCGCGCCGGTGCGGTGACCGAGGAAGCGGACGCCGCCCAAGAAGGCGGCGCGGAAGGCACCCGTGTCGCCGTCGTAGGCGCCGGTCGCCGAGTGGAAGCGGAAGGCACTGCCGCCGACGGTGGCCGCTCCCCCGGACAGGGAGTAACTCCCCTTCGCGACGGGCCCGGTGACGTAGCTCTGGAACGACGACTTGATGCCCCAGTCGAGCCGTCCGCCCTGCACGGTCCGGCTCTCGGCGTGTGCGGCGGTCGCGGGGAGCAGGGCTCCGAGGACCACCGCGCACACCACGGTGACCAGGGCGCGTAGGCGGGCGGGCATGCGAAGTCCTCCGGATCGGGGGGCCGGTAGCGAACAAAGGTAAGGCTAACCTAAGCTCTAGCCGACTGATACTGGCGGTCGACGAGAGGAACGGACACCACCGTGCGACGCTTGCGAAACCGACTGGCGGGAGCACTGCTGTCCGTGCTCGCCCTCACCCTGACCGCGACCGGCTGCGGAGGCTCCTCCGGCGCCGCGTCCGACGCGGCGTCCGATGCGGCGTCCGATGCGGCGTCCGACGCCGGGACCGGCTCGGGGGCCGCCGCGGGGAGGGACCCCGTCGCCGACCGGGTCGAGGCGCTCGCGAAGACACCCGAGCCGAAGCTCCCGGTGTCCGTCCGTTCCGCCGACGGCGAGGAGGTGACGGTGGAACGGGCCGAGCGGGTGGTGCCCCTCTCCGGGAGCCTCAGCGAGATCGTCTTCACCCTCGGACTCGGCGACCGGGTCGTCGCCCGGGACGTCACCGCCACCTTCGAGCAGGCGGCGCGGCTCCCCGTGGTCACCCGGGGCCACGACGTCTCCGCCGAGAGCGTGCTGTCGCTCAGGCCTGACCTGGTGATCGCCGAGACCACCACCGGGCCGGAGGAGGCTGTCGGCCAGATCCGCGCCGCCGGTGTGCCGGTGCTGTTCGTCGAGGCGGCTCGGGGGCTCCAGGACGTGGGCCCGCGCATCCAGGCGGTCGCCGACGCACTCGGCGTACCGGCGGCCGGGAGGGAACTGACACAGCGCTCGGAGGACCGGATCACGGCCGTGCGCGCGGACGTCGAGGACGTCTCCCCCGGCGACCGGCCCCGCGTCGCCTTCCTGTACCTGCGCGGCTCGGCCTCCGTCTACCTCATCGGCGGCGAGGACTCCGGCGCCGGCTCACTGATCGAGGCGGCCGGGGCGGTGGACGCCGGGGCCGCCTCGGGCCTGGAGAAGGACTTCACCGCCATCACCAGCGAGGCGCTCGTCAAGGCGGCGCCCGACGCGATCCTCGTGATGAGCAAGGGACTCGAATCGGTCGGCGGCGTCGACGGACTGGTGGAGATCCCCGGTGTCGCCCAGACTCCGGCCGGTATGGACCGCCGGATCGTCTCGGTCGAGGACGGCGTACTCCTCAACTACGGCCCGCGCACCGACCAGGTGCTGAAGTCGGTCGTGGCCCAGCTGTACGGCGAGAACGGCGAGAACGGCGGGAACGGCGAGAACGGCGAGAACGGCGGGAACGGCGGGAACGGCGAGCGCGGCGGGAACGGCGAGAGCGGCGAGCGCGGCGAGCGCGGCGACGGCAGTGAAGGCGGCGACCGATGACCGTACTGGACAAGCCGGTCCGCCCCCGGACGCCCGCCGAGCCGCCCCCGCCCCCGCCTCGCGGCCGGCGCGCCACCCCCTGGCTGCTGACCGCCGCCCTGACCGCCGGTCTCCTCCTCCTCGTCCCGGTCGCGGCCGGTACCGGCGCCTATCCGGTCCCGGTCGGTGACGTACTCGGCTCGCTGCTGCACCGGACCGGACTCGGCGGTACGGAACTGGACCGGGTGGCCGAGTCGGTGCTGTGGAACGTGCGGTTCCCGAGGATCGTGCTGGCGCTGCTCGTCGGCGCCTCGCTGGGTTGCGCGGGCGCGCTGATGCAGGGCGTGTTCGGCAACCCGCTCGCCGAACCGGGGGTCATCGGCGTCTCCTCGGGCGCGGCGGTCGGCGCGGTCGCCGCCATCGCGTTCGGCCTGAACTTCCTCGGCGACTGGACGGTGTCCGTCTTCGCGTTCGTCTCCGGTCTGGTCACCGTCCTGGTGGTGTACGCGATGTCCCGCTCGGGCGGCCGTACGGAGGTCGTCACGCTGATCCTGACGGGCATCGCGGTGAACGCCTTCGCGGGGGCGCTGATCGGGCTGTTCCTGTTCTTCGCGGACACGGCGGCGGTCAACCAGATCACCTTCTGGCAGCTGGGCTCGCTCGCCCAGGCGACCTGGCCGAAGGTACTGGCGGTACTGCCCTGCGCGGCGGTCGGTCTCGGGCTGGCCCCGCTGTACGCCCGCCGCCTCGACCTCCTCGCGCTCGGCGAACGCTCGGCCCGGCACCTGGGCGTGGACGTGGAGCGGCTGCGGATCGTGCTGGTCCTGGTGATCGCGCTGCTGACCGCGGCGGCCGTGAGCGTGGCCGGGGTCATCGGCTTCGTCGGACTCGTCGTCCCGCATCTGCTGCGGATGGTGGCGGGCCCCGGGCACCGCTTCCTGATCCCGGGCAGCGCGCTGCTCGGCGCGCTCGTGCTGCTCGCCGCCGACCTGGCCGCACGCACGGTCGCCGACCCCGCCGAGCTGCCGCTCGGGGTACTGACGGCCCTGCTGGGCAGCCCGTTCTTCTTCTGGCTGCTGCGTCGCACCCGGCGCAGGCAGGGAGGTTGGGCATGAGAGGCGTCAACTACCTCCCCCTGAAGGGGGAGGCTTGCAGGCAGAGAGGAACGTGGTGCTGATGTTCCCCTATGGAACCCTGCGTCCGGAACGCCTATGGCGTTCTGGGGCGGTTGACTGCGCCCCGCTGCCACGCGGCATCGGCCCGGTGGGCGATGTTGCGGGAGCCGTTATGGTCCGCGTGCAGGACGATCCCGCAGGACCGGCAGGCGAACCGTGCTTGATCCACTCTGTTCGAGCGGTGGGTGTGCCAGCACTCGGAGCACTGGCGGGAGGTGTTGCGCGGGTCCACATGGACCACGGCAACACCCGCCCGCTTGGCCTTGTACTCGACAAAGGCGCCGAGCTGAGCGAAGGCCCAGGAGTGCAGTCGTGCCCGCTGGTCTTTCCTGGCCGTGACCCTCTGCCGGATACCGGTCAGGTCTTCCAGACCGATACCCCGCGAGGTGCGTTCAGCAGTGTGCACGAGCTTCTTGGCGATGATGTGGTTGCGCTGGGTGGCGTACCGGGCTTCCTTGCGCCGCTGGCGCTTGAGGACTCGAGCCGCGCTCTTGGTGCGCTTCTTCTGAAGCTTGCCGCGCAGGTCGCGCTTACGCTGCCGGTACCGGTTCACCTGACGGCTGGACATGATCTGGCCGTCCGAGGTGGTGGCGATGTTCACGATCCCGAGGTCCACCCCGAGGAAGCCGTCAGGCTCAGAAACCTCGGGTTCGGGGATGTCGATGGTGGCGATGAGGAAGAACATGCCGTCCCGCATCACCAGGTCGGACTCGCCCTTGCGCTGCGCGAGGAGCCGCATCGCCTCCGGGGAGCAGACGAACGGGATGCCCTTGAGCCGACCGGCCACCGTCCAGACCGACACCGTCCTGGTGTCCAGGTTCCAGGTCAGCATCCGGTCATCGAACGGTTGCGCCGACGTCTCACGGAAGCGGACCGGCTTCGACTCGGCCTTGATCCGTCGCTTCGAGCCCTCGGGGCCGTAGTTCCCGGCCCGAAGGTTCGCCTTGAACGTGGCGTAGGCGTCGCACACCTTCTTCACCGTGCGCACAGCGGCCTGTGCCCCGAGATCGAAGTCAGTCTTGATCCGGTGGTACACGGCCTCTTGCAGCACGTTCCGGCGCTTGAGGTCCTTCGCGAACGCCACCTGCGAGGCCGCGTTCGCGGCCCGATTGCAAGCACGCAGGGTCGCCGCCAGTGCGTCCGCGTCATACGCGGACGCAGGCAACAACTTCACCTGCGCGGTTATCTTCACGCAAGTGACACTAGTAACGCCTTGATCGGCGAGTCAACTCGTAGGCCTCTGCGGGCAGTCCGAGATCAACGGCGATCCGCCCTGGCGGCGGATCGCCGCTCCTTGCCCTGCTCCGCAGGAGCTTCGATTCCTCCCCGCCCTGAAGGACGGGGCATCCTCGAAGGAGACAGGTGAAACTTCCGGTGAAACTGGCGCGGCTGGTGCCGCCCCGCCCGGTGCCGCCGCCCCCGGCCGTGCCCGGCGACGTCCTCGCCGAGACCCATGACCTGCGCGTCCGCCTCGGCGGGCGGCCGGTCCTGGACGGCGTGGGCGTCACCGTCCGCGCGGGCGAGGTGCTCGCCCTGGTCGGCCCCAACGGCGCCGGCAAGTCCACCCTGTTGGGCGCCCTGGCCGCCGACGTCCCGGCCGCCGAGGGGGTCGTACGCGTCCACGGCCGTCCGGTGGCCGACTGGTCCGCGCCCGAACTCGCGCTGCGCCGGGCCGTGCTGCCGCAGTCGGCGTCGCTGTCCTTCCCGTTCCCGGTCGAGGAGGTCGTCCGGATGGGCCGGGCGCCCTGGGCGGGGACCGGCCTGGAGGACGAGGACGACGCGGCGGTGGCCGAGGCGATGGCGCGCACAGAGGTGACGGGCTTCGCCGGGCGGCCGTTCTCCGCGCTCAGCGGCGGCGAGCGGGCCCGGGTCGCGCTCGCCCGCGTCCTCGCGCAGCGAACTCCCCTGCTGCTGCTCGACGAACCGACCGCGGCACTGGACCTGCGCCACCAGGAACTGGTGCTGCGACTGTGCCGGGAGCGGGCGCGCGCCGGGGACGCGGTGGTCGTCGTACTGCACGACCTCTCGCTGGCGGCGGCGTACGCGGACCGGGTCGCGATCCTGCGCGCCGGCCGGGTCGCGGCCGACGGGCCGCCGTCGGAGGTCCTCTCCGAGGGGCTGCTCCGCGAGGTCTACGAACAGCCGGTGGAGGTGCTGCCGCACCCGCGCACGGGGGCGGTGCTGGTCGTCCCCCGGCGTGAACCGTGACGGGAGGTCACGGTGTGGCCGCTGTCCCCCATCCGGGCGTCCGGACGCCACCTCCCCCCGGTAGGGTTCGCCTCCGGGAAGGGGAAGGTGAAGGAACCTGATGAGCAGGGATCGCGGCCCTCGTAGGCCCCGCAGGCTTGGCAAGTGCGCGCTCATATCCGCCTCTGTGACCACTTTGTCGGTCACGGCGAGCGGCTGCGTCGTGGTGCACGGCGAGCGCGAGGTGCTCCCGGCGACCACCCGGGCCGAGGCCGCGAAGGCGCTCCAGGAGTTCACCTCCGCGTACAACGCGGCCGACAAGGCGTACGACGCCTCCCTGGACGCCGAGCACACCACCGGCGCGCTCGCCGCCATCGACTCGGCGCGGCTGAAGGCGGGCCTGGCCAACAACCCGGACGGCAACGCGTCGCACACGCCGCTGGAGCTGACGGACGCGGAGTTCACGATTCCGAAGAAGGCGGGCTGGCCGCGCTGGTTCGTCGCGGACGCCAAGGGCAACAAGGGCGGCGACGCGCGCTGGCTGCTGGTCTTCACCCGCGACGGCCTGGAGGAGACCTGGCAGGCGGCGTACCTGACGCTGGTCGCCCCCGACAAGATGCCCGAGTTCAAGACGGACCCGGACGGCTGGGCCGAGGCCGTCCCCGCGAACTCGACCGACCTGGCCGTTCCGCCCGCCGACCTGAGCAAGGGCTACACGACGTACCTGAAGGACGGCGGTAGGACCTTCGCGGACGGTGCCCACACCAGTGCCTGGCGGGAGACGCGCGAGAAGCGGTCGATCCGCCCCGGCCTGGTCACCCAGTACATCGACGAGCCGCTGACGAACGGCGACTACGCGCCGCTGGCGCTGCGTACGAAGGACGGCGGGGCGCTGGTGTTCTTCAGCACGCGGCACTACGAGAAGCAGACCGCCGCGCAGGGTGCGTCCGTACCTACGCCGAACAAGGACGTGCTGGCGCTGACGGACGGCGAGATCAAGCAGTCCCTGACGATGGAGTTCGTCTCCAACGAGGTCGCGCTCGACCCGGCGGACGGCTCGGAAGGCGGTTCGGGGGACGGTGCCGGGGGCGGCCAGGTGTCGGTCCTGGGGCGGGTCCAGGGGATGACGTCGGCGAAGGGCGAGTAGCCGCCGGTGACACCGGGCGCGCTCAGCGGCGGGTGAGCCGGCCGGGCGCGATCAGCTGCGCGGGAGCCGATCCGGGCTCGCTCAGCGGCGCAGGGGCCAGGCCGTGCCCGCGTGGTCGCTCTCCTCGCCGGCGTGCCGGGCGCAGGCGTCGGTGAGGGTCTCCAGCAGGGTCAGCGGGTCCGGCAGCGGGTGCTCGGGGCCGCGTACCCAGCGCACCGCCCGGTCCTCACCGGGCAGGCGGGCGGGCGGTACGAGGACGTAGGAGCCCCGGCAGTGCCAGCGCAGGCCGGGATGCTCGTCCATCGTCTCGGGGTGGCAGTCCAGCTCGCAGGGCCACCACTCGTCCTCCTGCGCGGGGGTGCCGCGGGTGAGGGTGAACAGCAGCATGCGGCCGTCGTCGCTCTCGGCGACCGGGCCGACCTCGATGCCGGCGTCGAGCAGGCGCTGAAACGCCTCGCGACCGGCCTGGAGGGGGACGTCGAGGACGTCGTGCACCATGCCGGTCGCGGTGATGAAGTTGGCCTCGGGCTGGTGGCGGGCCCAGCGCTCGATCTGCGCGCGGTCGGTGGTCGACTGCGTCTGCCAGGCGAACGACACCGGGTGCCGGGCGGGGGTGGGACAGCCGACACGGTCGCAGGAGCAGCGGTATCCGGCCGGGTGCGCGGCGGGCGCCAGGGGCAGTCCCGCATCGGCGGCGGCGAGCAGCAGATCCTCCCGGCCACCGTCACCGGCGGCCTCCTTGGGGCGGCGTCCGCGCAGCCACTGGGAGAGTTTGCCCTGCAGACCACTCCGACCGCCGAACTCCGCGCTCATCTATCCCCTTCGCCTCGCCGTCGTGCGCACCAGCATGCCCTATGGTCGCACCATTCCGCGCTTCGGGGTCGGGAAGGGACAAACTTCCCTGGTCAGCCCTTCTCGTCGGCCCTCCCGGGCCGGCCCTTCCCGGTCACCGGGGGGCGAGACCGTGGAGCGCGTAGTCGACGAGCGTGTCGGTGTACTCGTGGGAGATCGGGCCCGTGCGCTGCAGCCAGCGCTGGGCGAGCGGCGAGACGAAGAGTTCGAGGGCGATGCGCGGGTCGATCTCCGGACGGACCGCACCGGTGTCCTGTTCCGCGCGCAGCCGTTCGGCGAAGAGCTGGAGCGACGGCTCCAGGAGCCCGGTCACGACCTCACGGCCGAGTTGCTCGTTGACCACGCCCTCCGCGGCGAGGGCACGGTAGGGGGCCTCGAACTTCGGGTCGCCCAGCTCGTCGACGGTGGCGCGCAGCACACTCTTGAGGTCGGCGGCGAGGTCGCCGGTGTCCGGGATGCCGGGATCCTGCTCCCCGCCGGTCTGCACGGCCTGTTCACCGAGGTCGAGAAAGGCTTCCAGCAGGACGTCCGCCTTCGAGGACCACCAGCGGTAGATGGTCTGTTTGCCGACGCCGGCGCGGGTGGCGATGCCCTCGATGGTGGTCCTCGGGTAACCGACCTCCGCGACGAGCTCGAGGGCCGCGCTGTAGATGGCCCGGCGGGACCGCTGACTGCGACGGGTGGCGTCGGGATGCTGCCTGTCGGGGGCGGGTGTCGGGGCGTGGGCTGATTTCTGGACGGCCATGGCTCGAATTTATCAGGTTGACAAGACGGTGCGTCTCGCCGGACAGTAAAACCGAAGGAAAGCACGAGACGAAACGTCTCGTATCGAGAGGAGGGGCCCATGGCCCGAGGTGGAGCCGGAAACATGCTGGGTGTCGGCGGCACACGCCGGACGCTCAGCCGCAACGCCCTGCGCGGCGGCGACCGGAACGGCCGGATCGGCGGCGGACTGGACCCGCAGGCCCAGAAGCGGGAACTGCTGCGAAAGCTCCAGGCACGACAGCAGGAGCAGGACCGGCAGGACCAGCGCGACCAACCGGTCCGGCAGGATCGGCAGGATCGGCAGGATCGGCGGGGAGCGGACACCGCCGGCGAGGCGTCATGAGCGCACCGTGTCGGGGGCCGGCTCGTAACCGAGCCGGCCCCTCGTCGCGATCAGCAGGACCGCCGCCACGACGACGGAGCTGACCAGGAAGGTGTGGCCGGCGTGCTCGCGACCCAACTCCGGGAACATGTCCGACCAGAGGACGGAGTTGAAGTTGTTGACACTCACGTGCAGCAGCATCGTCACCGGCAGGCTCTGACCGGTGCGGTTGAACACCCAGGTCATCACCAGGCTGAAGGCGATCGTCGTGGCGATGAACTCCACCGGCTCCCACCAGGCCACGTCCGGGTACTCGGCCCACTCGGTCAGGAACAGGGGCAGGTGCCACATGCCCCACAGCAGGCCGACGATCACGGAGCCGAGCAGGGCGCCGGAGCGGCGCTGGATGATCGGCATGGCGAAGTCGCGCCAGCCGGGTTCCTCGGCGAGACCGGTCGTCACCATCTGCATGATCAAACCGGGCACGAACCCGGCCAGCGCCACCGCGCCGGGCATGACCGGTGAGTCGCCGCCGACGACCGTCGCGGTCACGATCAGCACCGCGGGCACCGCGACGATCACCGCGACGTACCACCGCCAGTCGACGCGCCACTTCGTCATCCGTCCCGCCCAGGCCCGCAGCCCCGGCCGGCCCTCGGTCGCCGCGGTGACCAGCAGCGCCGACAGGATGGGGCCGAGGTAGGCGCCGGGCAGCATGCCCAGCAGCTGACCGCCGGCCAAGCCGCCCGGGAAGGTGAAGCCCAGGACGCCCAGGCCGTTCCCGCCGAGGACGTACGGGGTCCACGCCACCCAGCTCAGCCCGAAGGCCAGGGCGAAGAACCAGGTCAGGGGGTGCCGACGGAGGCTGCCCCGGAGGCCGCGCGACCCGCCGTCCGGGCTGTCGTCGGGGCCGGTTCCCCAACTCGCCCGGTGCGTGGGCGCGATGTGCGGCTCCGGAGCGGATCCGGTGCCGGTCTGTGCGTGCGTGCTCACCGCGATGTCCTTTCGGGGTGGCTGAACCGATGTGCTGAACCGAGGTGCTGAACCAACGTGTTCAGCACACCAGTCGCACCCCCGGGAAACATTGCCGCGCACGCCCCGACCCGGAGTACAGCAGGCTGTACTCCGCGGGTCGGCGCGGGTCGGCGCGGGTCAGCGGGGCTGCGCCCGCGCGTTCTCCAGGTAGTGCAGGACGGCCGCCACGCGCCGGTCGACCTGGTCGGCCGGGGACAGGTCGAGCTTGGCGAAGATGCTGCGGATGTGCTTGTGGACCGCTCCGTCGGTGACGACGAGCCGTCCGGCGATCGCGCTGTTGCCCAGGCCCTCGGCCATCAGGGCGAGCACCTCGCGCTCACGGCGGCTCAGACGCTCCAGGCGGGTGTCCTGGCGGGTCCGGGTGAACAACTGGGCGACGACCTCGGGGTCGATGGCGGTGCCCCCGGCCGCGACCCTGCGCAGCGCCCGCATGAACTCCTCGACCCGCCCGACGCGTTCCTTGAGCAGGTAGCCGATACCGTCCACCCCGCCGGTGAGCAGGTCGGTGGCGAAGGACTGCTCCACGTACGCGGACAGCACCAGGACGGCCAACGCGGGGCGGCGCCGCCGGGCCTCGACGGCCGCGCGGACGCCCTCGTCGGTGTGGGTGGGCGGCATGCGTACGTCCAGGATGGCCACGTCGGGCTCGTGCTCGTCGATGGCGTCGAGCACCGACTCGCCGGTGTCCGCGGTGGCCACCACGTCCAGGCCCTCCGCACGCAGCAGCAGGGCGAGCCCCTCGCGCAGCAACGGGTCGTCCTCGGCGATCACGATCCGCAGGGCGCGGCTCACGCCGCCGGTCGTGCCACGGTCCACTTCATGTTCCACGGGGGAGGTCCACTTCCAAGGTCGTCGGTCCGCCGGGCGGGCTGGCCAGGCGGAGGGTGCCGTCATGGGCCGCGACACGACGCCGGATACCGGTCAGCCCCGAACCCCCGCCCTCGTCCGCACCGCCCCGGCCGTCGTCCTCGATCACCAGCCGCAACCGCCCGCCACGCCCCCGCACCCACACCGACGCCCGACCCGCACCACTGTGCTTCGCCACATTCGTCAACGCCTCCGCCACGACGAAATACGCCGTCGCCTCCACCGACGCCGCGCTCCGCTCAGGCACATCCGCCTCCACCCGGCACGGCACCCCGCAGTCCGCCGCCAGCCCCGACAACGCCCCCGCCAGCCCACGGTCCGCCAACACCGGCGGCAGAATCCCCCGCGCCACCGCACGCAACTCGCCCAACGCCTCCTCCGCCGCCGACTGCGCCCGCTCCAGCAACGCGTCCGCGCCCGCCGGATCACGCACCGCCATCCGACGCGCCGCGCCCAGCAACACCGTCACCGACACCAACCGGTTCTGCGCACCGTCGTGCAACGACCGCTCGATCCGCCGCAACTCCGTCGCGTGCGCGTCCAACGCCGCCGCCCGCGTCGCCGTCAACTCCGCCACCCGCAACGACAGATCCGTACCCGGACCCGCCACCAGCAACCGCCGCCCCGGACCCGCCTGCAACCCCGCCATACCCGGCCCCAGCCCCAGGACGATCGCGATCCAGCCCACGCCCAGCAGCGCCGCCGCGATGGCGTCCGGCCAGGTCTCGGCGGTCCCGATGCCCACGGAGGTGGCGGTCGGGTCCCCGGGCCCGAGCCGCCACCACAGGGGGAAGGTGGTGTCCCGGACGGCGAACAGCGGAAGCAGGGCGCCGAGCAGCCCCAGAAGGAAACCGAGGCCGGCGTGCCGGACCAGCCAGCGCAGCTCACGCCGGGTGGTCGCATCGGCCAGGGCGAGCCGCAGCCCAGTGGGCGGCGGGTCGGGGGCGATGATCTCGGGTCCCCAGCGGCCCAGCCGTTTCCGTTCCAGTGCGGCGAGGGCGTGCAGCGCCCGCAGCGCGGTCGGGGCCACGAGCAGGCCGACGCCGACCAGGCAGGCCAGGGCGATGAGGGCGATCGCGCAGAGGAGCAGCAGGGCGAGGACCGCCGTGCCGAGACCACCGGTGAGCTGCCGCACCGCCGCGAGCGCGGCGGAGAGGGTGGCGGACGAGGTGGTGGAGAAGGATGAAGCGGCGGAGGCGGCCGGAGCGGCGGAGGCGGACGAGGCAGACGAGGCAGACGAGGCAGACGAGGCGGACGAGGCGTCGGAGAGGATCGGTGTGGCGGAGAGGGAGGGTGTGGCGGAGGTGGGGCCCCCGCGTCCGTGGGGCCGGTCGCCGGCCGTGCTGTCCCGCCGTGTCGCCATCCGCCTGTCCCCCGCTGTCGCCATCCGTGCCTCCCTCAGCCAACGACCCTACTGCGTAGGGGGATTGCCCTCCGACGGAGGCCAGGAATCGCCCCAGTCCGCGTCGCGCGCGGCCTTGTACAGGTCGCCGTGGCGCTTGGTGACCGTCCGGCGGCGCAGCTGCTCGTGCGGGCTGGACGGCGACGTCTCGCACAGGTCGAGCAGGACCTGGCCCTTGCGGATCTGCGGACGCCGGACCACCCGGGAGGGTGCCGGGGCGACCGGGAGGCGAGTGGCGGCGACGTAGCTGAACTTCTCGTCCTCGTAGGCGAGGGAGCCGCCCTTGACCTGGCGGTGCAGGGAGGAACGGCTGACCCGCGCGGCGAAGTGGCACCAGTCCGTGCCGGGCACGATGGGGCAGGCGGCGCTGTGCGGGCAGGGGGCGGCGACCTGGAACCCGGCGGAGATCAGCCGGTCGCGGGCCTCGATGACGCGGGCGTAACCGTCGGGGGTGCCAGCCTCGACGATCACGACGGCCCGCGCGGCGGTGGCGGCGGCGTCGACGAGCGCGGCGCGGTCGGGGCCGGTCAGCTCGTTGAGGACGTAGGAGACGGTGACGAGATCAGTGCTCTCGATGGTGAGCGCCGCTCCGATACGAGAGCGCTGCCAGCGGACGTCTCGCAGGGCGGGGTGGGCGGTGGCGATCTCCCGGCCGAGGGCGAGCGCGGGCTCGGCCCAGTCGAGCACGGTCACCGGACGCACACCGTCCCAGGTGGCACCGGCGGCCCAGGTCGCCGCGCCGGTCCCGCCGCCGACGTCGACATGGCTCCCGGGTACCCACCCGGGGACGGCGTCCGCGAAAGCCGCCAGCGCCGACCGCACCGCGGCGAAGGTCGCCGGCATGCGGTAGGCGGCGTAGGCGACGACGTCGGCGCGGTCGCGCAGGATCGGGGCGTCGGTCGGGGTGGCCCCGCGGTAGTTGGCGATCAGCCGTTCCACGGCCTGGGCGGCCTGCCGGGGCGGCAGCCCGTCGACCAGGTCGGCGAGGGCGGCACGCAGGGCGTCGGCGGGGTTGGCGGGGTCGTTCACCCGCTGATTCTACGGGTCGGGCCGAGTGGGCCGGCGGCGTACGGGATGCCGCGGGCGCCCCGCTCAGTTCTCCCGCACCGCCCGCACGGCCCGCGCCACCCGCGTCCCCAGCGCCGCCCGGGGCCGGCTGTCCGGGGCGCGGCGACGGGGATGGACCGTGTTGGCGAGAAGGACCGCGAAGGTGTCCGTCGCCCGGTCGAGGACCAGCATCGTGCCCGTGAAGCCGGTGTGTCCGGCCGCTCCGCGCCCCGCCAGCTCGCCCATGAACCACGGCTGGTCGAGGGCGAACCCGAGCCCCGGCTCGGTCAGGAGCAGTTCCACGAAGTCGGGGCCGAGGATGCGCGCGGGCCCGTACGAGCCGCCCGCGAGCAGCGCCCGGCAGAAGACGGCGAGGTCCCGGCCCGTCGAGAACAGCCCCGCGTGACCGGCCACCCCGCCCAGCGCCCACGCGTTCTCGTCGTGGACGACGCCCCGCAGCATCCCCCGGTCCGCCTTGGCCCACGGTCGCCGCTGGTCCTCCGTCGCCGCCGCACCCGGGCACGGCCCGAAGTGTGTCGCCGCCATGCCCAGCGGCCGGGTGATCCCGTCGTGGACGAGGACGTCGAGGCCGCGGCCGGTGATGCGTTCCAGGACCTGCTGGAGGAGCAGCATGTTCAGGTCCGAGTAGCAGTATGTGCCAGGCACCCCCACCGGCGGCTCCGCGCGCAGCCGGCGCAGCCGGTCCTCGTCGTCGGCGCAGTCGTACAGCGGGAGTTCGGGCCGCAGCCCGGAGGTGTGGGTGAGCAGCTGCCGCACCGTGACGCCGTGCGCGGCAGCGGCCCGGAAGTCCGGCAGATACGCCCCGACCTCGGCGTCGATGCCGAGCGTGCCCCGTTCGATCTGCTGCACGGCGGCGACCGCCGTGAACACCTTGGTGAGGGACGCCAGGTCGAAGGGCGTACCGACGGTCATCGGCACCCGGGAGCCGGCGGGCAGTTCCACGCCCGTGTCGGTGCGCGGGTCGTAGGAGGCGTAGCGCACGGCCCAGCCCGCCGCCTCCTCGACGGCGAGCACGGGTCCGCGGCCGACGGCCACGACGGCGCCCGCCGCCCAGGGACGCTCGCCGGTGGTGAGGTCGTGCACCTCCTCGACGACACGGCGGAGCTGCTCGGGGTCGAGTCCGGCCCGCTCCGGCGTGTCGCTGCGCAGTCTCGGAGTGCTCAGCGCTCCTCTCCCTCCCCGACCGCACGCCTTGCCGTGCTTCCTGGCGCGCTTCCTGGCGCGCTTCCTGGCGTGCCTGGCGCGCCTGCCGTGCCTGCCGTCGTGCCGCCTGCCGTGCCTTCTGTCGCACGCGCTGTCGCCCGTCCCGCGGCAGGACGGCACATCCCCACCAGGAAGGCGAGCGCGATCAGCGCCGCCACAAGCTGGACGACGGCCATCGGAAGAGCGGTGTCCTCCCCCGCGACCCCGACGAGCGGGGAGGCGACGGCGCCGATGAGGAAGGAGGACGTGCCGAGCAGCGCGGAGGCGGACCCCGCGGACTTCTTGACCCGCATCAGGGCGAGCGCCTGGGTGTTGGGCATGCTGATGCCCATCGCGGACATCAGCACGAACAGCGCGACGGCGACCGGCACGAGGCCGACCTCGCCGAAGACGCCCAGCGTCATCAGCAGCAGGGCGGTCGCGGCGCCGATGACGATCAGGAGGCCGAGGCCCAGCACCCGGTCCAGCCGGACCCGTCCGACCAGGATCTTGCCGTTGATCTGTCCGACGACGATCAGGCCGATCGAGTTGACGCCGAACAGCAGGCTGAACATCTGCGGGGAGGCGCCGTAGATCTCCTGGATGACGAACGGGGACGCCGAGACGTAGGCGAACAGCGCGGCGAAGGTGAAGCCGCCCGCGAGCATGTACCCGGTGAAGGCGCGGTCGGCGAGCAGGCCGCGCATCGCGCGGACGGTGTCGCCGACGCCGCCGGCGTGCCGTTCGGCGGCCGGCAGCGTCTCGGGCAGCTTGGCCCAGACGGTCACGCCCAGCACCACCCCGACCACGGTGAGCACGACGAACACGCCCCGCCAGTCCGTGATGCGCAGGACCTGCCCGCCGATGAGCGGCGCGACGACGGGGGCGACGCCGGAGATCAGCATGAGGGTGGAGAAGAAGCGGGCCATGGCCATGCCGTCGTAGAGGTCGCGGACGACCGCCCGGGCGATGACTATCCCGGCGGCACCCGCGAGCCCCTGCGCCAGCCGGAAGGCGATGAGGAGTTCGACGTTGGGGGCGATCGCGCACAGGACGGTGGCGACGACGTAGGCGGCGAGGCCGGCCAGGAGCGGGCGGCGACGGCCCCACTTGTCGCTCATCGGTCCTACGACGAGCTGGCCGAGGGCCATGCCGGCCAGGCAGGCGGTGAGCGTGAGCTGGACGGTCGCGGCGGGCGCGCCCAGGGACCGGGTGACCTCCGGGAGGGCGGGGAGGTACATGTCCAGCGCCAGCGGCGGCGTGGCGGTCAGGCTGCCGAGGATGAGGGTGACGAGCAGGCTGGTGCGGCGGGTGGCGCGCAGCGAGCGGGCGGCCGGTCCCGTTTCCGGTCCGGCCGCGCGGGGCGTGTGCGGTTGTGGGGCGACCGGTTGTGGAGTGGCCTGCTGCGGAGTGGCCTGCTGCGGAGTGGCCGGTTGTTGGGTGGCCTGAGGTGACGTGGCCGATTGTTGGGTGGCCGGTTGGTGGGTGGTCGGTTGCGGCGTGCGCCGTATGGACGGCCCGCGCTCGGGCATGTGCCCCTCCCTGTTCGACAGATCCGGCACCTATGCTCTCAGCTCGTACGGACTTGAACGAACAGACTCGAACGAACCTGAGCGAGGGTGGGGCAGGGTGTCAGCGGTGAGCGGGCAGAAGGTGCGCTGGGGGATTCTGGCGACCGGCGGTATGGCGGCGAGGTTCACGGCGGATCTGGTCGATCTGCCGGACGCGGAGGTCGTGGCGGTGGCCTCGCGGACCGAGGCCTCGGCGAAGGAGTTCGCGGAGCGGTTCGGGATACCGCGGGCCTACGGCGACTGGGAGACACTGGCGCGGGACGAGGACGTCGACGTGGTGTACGTCGCGACCCCGCACTCGGCGCACCGGACGGCCGCCGGCCTGTGCCTGGAGGCGGGACGGAACGTGCTGTGCGAGAAGCCGTTCACGCTGAACGCGCGCGAGGCGGAGGAACTGGTCGCGCTCGCCCGCCGGAGCGGCAGCTTCCTGATGGAAGCGATGTGGATGTACTGCAACCCGATGGTGCGGCGGCTGAAGACACTGGTCGACGACGGTGCGATCGGCGAGGTCCGCAGTCTGCAGGCGGACTTCGGACTGGCCGGACCCTTCCCTCCCGCGCACCGGCTGCGGGACCCGGCGCAGGGCGGCGGCGCGCTGCTCGACCTGGGCGTCTACCCGGTGTCGTTCGCCCAGCTGCTGCTCGGTGAGCCGTCGGACATCGCGGCGCGAGCAGTGCTCTCGGAGGAGGGCGTCGATCTCCAGACAGGTGCACTGCTCTCTTATGAGAGCGGCGCTCTCGCTTCGGTGCACTGCTCCATCACCGGCGGTACGCCCAACTCCGCCTCGATCACGGGCTCCAAGGGCCGTATCGACGTCCCGGACGGCTTCTTCTTCCCGGACCGCTTCGTGCTGCACCGGGACGGCCAGGAGCCGGAGGAGTTCCGCGCCGACCCGGCCGACGGCACCCGGGACAGCCTCCAGCACGAGGCCCGGGAGGTGATGCGCGCGCTGCGCGCCGGTGAGACCGAGTCCCCGCTGGTCCCGCTCGACGGCACCCTGGCCGTGATGCGGACGCTCGACGCGATCCGGAACCGCGTCGGCGTCCGCTACCCGGGAGAAACGGGCGAGCACCCGGAAGAGACGGGCGCGCCGGTCGTCACGCCGGCTTGAGGCCCTGCTCCCCCACCTCCGTCACGAACGACGCGGCGGTCGTGAGCGGCGCGCCCTCGGTGGTCACATGGGACACCGTCTTGAAGTCGGCGCGCGCCAGCTCACGGCCGAGCGACACCGTCGTGTAGCCGCGCCGCCCGTCGAAGAACCTCAGGTGCGGGTTGGCGGCCATGAGCGTGTCCCAGTTGGACGGCTTCTCCGAGCCGTCGCGGCCGCTCGTGACGGAGGTGGTGACGATCTCGGTGCCCAGGGTCCGGGAGCCGGGGTCGTCGAAGTCGCGCTTGATGTCGAAGCCGTAGTGCACGTGTACGTCGCCGGTGAGGACCATCAGGTTCTCGACGCCGGCGGCCTGCGCGCCGGCCAGCACCCGCTCGCGGGAGGCCGGGTAGCCGTCCCAGGAGTCCATGGAGACCTTGGACGGTGAGGCGGTGGAGTTGAACCGCTGCGAGAAGGTGACCTGCTGGGGCACCACGTTCCACAGGGCGTTCGACCGGTGCCAGCCGTTGATCAGCCAGCGTTCCTGGGCGTCGCCGGTCAGCGTGCGCGAGGGGTCCTCGGACTCCGGCCCCGGGAACTGCCAGCCGTCGCCGTAGGCCTGGTTGGAGCGGTACTGCCGGGTGTCGAGCACGTCGAACTGGGCCAGCCGGCCCCAGTGCAGGCGGCGGTAGAGCCGCAGGTCGGCGCCGTCGGGCAGGTGCGGGCGGCGCAGCGGCATGTTCTCCCAGTAGGCACGGTAGGCGGCGGCCCGGCGGATGAGGAACTCCTCCGGCGGAACGCTGTTCTCCGGCGTCTCGCCGGCGTAGTTGTTCTCGGTCTCGTGGTCGTCCCAGGTGACGACGAACGGGTGCGCGGCGTGCGCGGCCCGCAGGTCGGGGTCCGACTTGTAGAGGGCGTACCGCAGTCGGTAGTCCTCCAGCGTCACCGTCTCGCGGTTGAACAGGGCGGGCAGCGTGCCGGCCGGGTAGGCGCGGGAGCCGGCGACGTCGTTGACGGCGTACTCGTAGAGGTAGTCGCCGAGGTGGAGGACGACGTCCACGTCCTCCCGGGCGAGGTGCCGGTACGCGGTGTAGTAGCCCTGGTCGTAGCGCTGGCAGGAGACCAGGCCGAAGGTGAGGTCGGACACCCGGCTGCGCTCGGCGGGCGCGGTGCGGGTGCGGCCGGCCGGGCTGACCCAGCGGCCGGCGCGGAAGCGGTAGTAGTAGACGTGGCCGGGGGCGAGGTGGTCGACCTCGACGTGGACGGTGTGGTGGAACTCGGGGTGGGCGGTGGTTCTGCCCCGTCTGACGACGCGGCGGAACCGTTCGTCCAGGGCCAGTTCCCAGCCGACGTCGACGCGTTTGGCGGGCAGTCCGCTGTCGGCCTGGTACGGGACGGGGGCCAGGCGCGTCCAGAGCAGGACGGAGCCGGGGTGCGGGTCGCCGGAGGCGACGCCGAGCGTGAAGGGGTCGTCGGTGAGCTGTGCCGCGTCGAGTTCGGCGGCGCTCGCGGTGCCGGCGCCCGGCAGGTTCACGGAGAAGGCGAGCGCCGCGGCGGCGCCGGTGACGGTCAGGAAGCGGCGGCGGCCCAGTTTCCGGGCGGCGGCGCGGAGTTCGGGGGTGTGCGAGGGCTGGGGCCGGGCCTGGTGGTTCGCGGGTGTCATCCGTTCCTCCCCTTGCGGTGGTTGCCAGGGGCATTCGAATGGCCGGGGACGACGACCTCTTGGCGCGGACATGTCGAGCTCACATCGGAAGGATGAGTTCCGCATGATCCGCCACGCGTACGCTGCCGACTCATGAACACCGTGAGAACCACTGCCGAGGAACAGGCCGGACAGGAGCATTCCGGCGAGACGCGCGCCGGCGAGGAAAGGGCGCCGCGCGTCGCCGTCGTCACGGGCGCCGGTTCCGGCATCGGCCGGGCGGTCGCCGTCGAACTGCTGGCGGCGGGCTGGTCGGTGGCTCTCGCCGGCCGACGGCCCGAGACGCTGGAGGAGACGGCAGCCCTGGCACCCCCGGGCAGCGCGACGGCACTCCCCGTCCGTGCCGACGTGTCCCGACCGGCGGACGTGGACGCCCTGTTCGCCGCCGTACGCGACCACTTCGGACGGCTGGACCTGCTGTTCAACAACGCCGGGACGTTCGGCCCGGGCGGTGTGCCCGTCGAGGAACTGCCCTACGAGGCGTGGCGGCACGTGGTGGACACCAACCTCAACGGTGCGTTCCTGTGCGCGCAGGCGGCGTACCGGCGGATGAAGGAGCAGGACCCGCAGGGCGGCCGGATCATCAACAACGGCTCGATCTCGGCCCACACCCCGCGCCCCCACTCGGTGGCCTACACGGCGACGAAGCACGCGCTGACGGGCCTGACCAAGTCACTCTCGCTGGACGGCCGGCCCCACAACATCGCGGTCGGTCAGATCGACATCGGCAACGCGGCGACCGCCATGACGGCCGGCATGCGGACCGGCGCGCTCCAGGCCGACGGGGAGACGGCACCCGAGCCGGTGATGGACGTCGCCGACGTGGCGCGCACGGTGCGGCACATGGCGGAGCTGCCGCTGGAGGCGAACGTGCAGTTCGCGACGGTCATGGCGACGGCGATGCCGTACGTGGGGCGGGGCTGAGGGCGCCACGCGCCGCCCTCACCGTTCCGCCCCACCGAGTGCGGTGGATCCCGCGTAGGACCGCGGGACACGCCCGGTGGGCGGAACGGCCGCCGCAATCACCACCGCCCGATTCAGCGTCCCAGGACGCTGTCGACGGCCGCCATCTGCTCACCGCTGAGCGGCCCCTTGGCCAGCGCGTCCGCGTTCTCCTCGGCCTGCGCGACGGAACGGAACCCGGGGATCGGCACGGTGCGCGGGCTGCGCGCCCACAGCCAGGCCAGGGCGCCCTGGGCGGGCGTACGGCCGTCCGCGGTGAGGACGTCCCGGAGCGCCTCCACCCGCGCCACCCACCGCGGGTCGGCGCCGGCACCGTCCCCGAACCCCGGCAGCCAGGCGGGCGGCCTGCTGCGGATGTCCCCCGACTCCAGGACCCGGCCGCCAGTGTGCCGGCCGCTGAGCAGGCCCATGGCCAGCGGGCTGCGGTTGACGCTCGCCAGTCCCGAGGCCTCGCACAGGGCGATCATCTCGGGCGCGTCCTGGAGCACGTTGGCCCGGTGCTGCATGGCCGCGCAGTGCTCCCCGGTCGCGAACACGGCGGCGCGCTCGGGGTCGTCCGTGCTCCAGGCGTAGGCGCGCACGAGCCCCTCTCGTACGAACTCCTCGCATACGTCGCGCAGTTCCGCCGCACGCCGGGGATCGGTGTCGCCGAGGTGCAGTTGGTAGAGGTCGACGTGGTCGGTGCCCAGGCGCTCCAGTGACGCGGTGAGCGCCTTGCGGGCGTACGCCGGTGAGTCGTCGGCGCCGGTGAGGGTGCGGGTGTCCGGGTCGAAGACGTTGCCCCACTTGGTGGCGACGACCACGTCGTCCCGTCGCCGGCCGAGGGCGCGGCCCAGCAGGCGTTCGCTGTGGCCGGTGCCGTAGACATCGGCGGTGTCGAAGAAGGTGACGCCGAGGTCGAGGGCGCGCCGGATCGCCCGTACGGACTCCTCGTCGTCGACGCGGCCCCAGCCGAGCGGATGCCCTTCGGCGTCCTGCCACTCCCCGCCGATCGCCCAGCAGCCGAACCCGAGCGCGCTGACCTCGATGCCGCTGCGGCCGAGGGTTCTGGTGGTCCCGTTCGTTTCCATGCCGGGGACACTAGGAATTGAAGCGCACGCGAAGGCAAGGCCCGAGCAGACCACAGCGGAGCAGCCCGGAGCGGACGGGGCGGGGCGGGGCGGGGCGGGACGCCCGGCGTGCGGGTGGGGCTACGCCTGCCCGGTCTCGAACCGCGCGATCCGCCCGTCCTCGTCCACGGTGAAGCTCCACCGCGTACGCATCTCGCCCCAGGTGTCGTTGCGGTAGCGGGCGATGAGGGCCCGCCCGCCGTTCGACTCGTTGTCGACCTCCATGTGACCGTGGGAGGAGAAGATCTCCTGGTCGATCCACTGGGCGAGGTCCCGGTCGTCCCCGTCGTCGGCCATGGTGGCGTCCGGCGCGAGCAGCCCGAGGAAGGCCTCGCGGTCGTGGGCGTTGACGGCGGCGACGAAGGCGCGGACGGCCGGGTCGCTGAGTCGTGTGGTCTGAATGGTCATGCCGGCCAGGGTCACACCGCCCCCGGACCTCCGCCACCCGGCCCAGCACCCGGCCCAGCACCCCGCCCGCCACCCGAACGGCGCCCGGAGCGGGCCCGCGCGACGCGGGCGGGCGACGGTGGGGAGGTGAGCCGCCGCTGTCTGCGAGGGAGTCGACGTGAACTGTTCTGACCGGCGTGATCTGGGGCTGCTGCTGCTCCGACTGGGTACCGGCGGCGTCCTGGCCGCGCACGGCGCGCAGAAGCTGCTCGGCTGGTTCGGCGGCGGCGGGATCGAGGGCACCGGCCAGGCCATGGAGGCCATGGGCTACGCGCCGGGCCGGGCCAGTGCCACCGCGGCGGGCCTCGCGGAGGCCGGCGGCGGGGCACTGCTGGCGCTGGGCCTGGCCACCCCGGCCGCGGGTGCGGCGGCGGCCGGAGCGATGGCGGGCGCCGCGGCGGTGCACGCCCCGAACGGCTTCTTCGCCCAGGCGGGCGGCTACGAGTACGCGGCGTCGCTCGGTCTGACGGCCGTCGGTCTCGCGGTCACGGGCCCGGGCCGCCTCTCCCTGGACCACGCGCTCGGCCACACCGTCAACCGGAACTGGATGGTCCCGGTGGCGTTCGCGGCGACGGCCGCGGCCACGACGGTGATCGTGGGGGCGCGCAACAAGCGGGTACGGAAGGCGGCGGAGGGAGAGCAGGAACCGCTGTTCGACTGACGCGGCGATCACGTATCGCGTCCCCGGCCGCCCGTGGCAGGCTGCCCCGCATGAACGACGACGATGACGGCAGCGCGCCCGCCGACCTCTGGACCACCGTCGACGCCCTGTGGAAGTGGCTGGAGGCGGACCAGCCCGTCGGCGGCAGGGAGGGCCTCCTGCTGCGCATGCTGAAGCTGTCCGAGGAGGTCGGCGAGGTCTCCGAGGCGGTGATCGGCGTGACCGGCCAGAACCCGCGCAAGGGCGTCACCCACACGTGGGGCGACGTCGAGGCGGAACTGTGCGACGTCGTGATCACGGCGTTGGTGGCCCTGCGGACGCTGACGCCTCAGGCGCGGGAGGTGTTCGGGCGGCATCTGGAGCGGGTGGCGAGGCGGTCACTGGGCGCGCCGGGAGCCTGATCGAGCGCCACCGTCGGCGGCTGCTCACCCGGCCCGGCGGAGCCTGGACGTGACGGAGCCCGGACGTGACGGAGCCCGGGAGTCGTATCCAGCTCCCGGGCCCCTGGGGATGCCACCCAATTGCGCACGCCGGCGGCGTTTAAGAGGACGGATCAGTCATCATGCCGTCGTGTTCTTCCTTTGAACTACCGCACCAGGTGAGAGGTGCAGGCGAGAGTCGAACTCGCATCCGACGGCGTTCGTCCGTCCCCGGTCGCCCCGGCGATCGGCGGCGATACTGAAGCTGGAGCGAGAGTCTGAGATTGACGGCCCGGACGATCGTCGCCCGCGCCTCTTCAGGCTGAACTTCAGTTTCAGCTTGCGCTCACCGCGCGAACCGGTCCTCAATCCGGCCCGCGCCTGTCGCGCACCCCCGCGCTCACACGCGGGGGCGATCATGGAGGCTGCCCGTGTCCGGGCGGCCTGTGCCTCAGCCGAACAGGTAGCCGAACACCGCGTCGCCGACCCGATGGTCGGTGACCTCGGCGCCGTTGGCCTCCTCGCGGGCGAACTTCACGGCCTGCTGAAGCTTCTCGACCCGCTCCAGCAACTCGTTCACCCGCCGCGCCGGAAGCGCTCCGGAGAACTTCACGGTCGTCCAGTACCCGATGGGCACGTCCTCGTAGTACACCTCGACCTGCGCCGGGTGCTTGTCGGTCGCCTCGGCCTTGACGTGGTTGCGCGGGACCTTCTTCGTCCGGATCGTGCGGACCGGGTCGGTCTTCCACCAGTCCGTGGACGGGTCCTGGGCCCAGGACTCGGCGGCGTCGAGCGTGGGAAGCTTCTTGACGAAGGAGTGCAGGTCGGTGAGCTGCTTCTCCAGGAAGAGCAGATAGCTGACCGGTACGTCCGCGACGACCGTCCGTCCGTCGACCGTGACGTCCGCGCGGGCCGCGCAGTTCGCCCAGTCCTTCGTCGCCGTCACGTCGAACAGCCGCGTCAGCGACGCCGCCATCTCACGCAGCACGTCCTCGGCCTGCACCTGCACCCGCGTGGACTCGGGCGGCAGCTGCTCGCCCTCCTCGTCCTTCGGCTGGTACGTACGCGAGATCCCGGCGAGCAGCGCCGGCTTCTGCACCTTCTGGTGCGCCGCGGTGATGTCCTGGAGCGACTTGCTCTTGACGCCCTTTTCGACAGCGATGATCTGGTTCAGCTTCGCCATGTCGGTCCCCCTTCGAACAGGCATGAACGTATCCCGGCTCTTCGGGGGCGCGCACTTGCTTTTCGGGGGGGGCCGGCACTCGTGTGGCACGGCGTCCACAACCGCCGTGCCACACGACGTGCGTGCTCCGGGCCCGGGTCAGCCCGCGCCGCAGGAGACCGTGGGCCAGCTCCAGTTGCCGTTGGCCTGGATGGTGGCGCCCCAGTTGCTTCCGCTGCCGTTCGACTTGGCGGTCAGCGTCTGCGCGCTCGGGTAACTGGCGTTGATGTTCCAGGTCGACAGGACCCTCGCCGGGGACGGCACGTTCATCGTCACGGTCCAGTCACTCGACCCGCTGACCGCGACGTTGAGGTTGTACCGGTCCCCCCACCGCTGCCCGGCGGAGAGCGTGGCGGTGCAGCCACCACCTTCACCGCCGCCGCCGCCCCCGCTGCCGCCGTCGGGGGCGACCGCGCGGCCGGTCTGCGGTGAGATCATGCCGGAGCACAGGCCCTTGCTCTCCAGGGTCCGCGCGATGCGCGGAATGGCCGCGAGCGTGTTGGCGGGCCAGTCGTGCATGAGGATGACCTGGCCGTTACCCAGCCGGGAGGCGGCCTGCACGATCGCGTCGGTACTGGCGTTGTTCCAGTCCTGCGAGTCGACGTCCCAGATCACCTCGGTCAGCCCGTACTTGGCCTCGACCGACCGCAACGTCGCGTTGGTCTCGCCGTACGGAGGACGGAACAGTTCCGGTGTCCCGCCGCCCGCGCTCGCGATGGCCTGCTGGGTCCGGGAGATCTCCGAGTCCATCTGCGACTGGCTCAGCTGGGTCATGTGCGGGTGGGTGTAGCTGTGGTTGGCGACCCACATGCCCGCGTCGACCTGCGCCCGGACCAGGGACGGGTTCTGGGCCGCGTACTGGCCCTGGTTGAACATGGTGGCCCGCAGCCCGTTCTGCCTGAGCGCGTTGAGCAGGGCCTGGGTGTTGCCGGAGGGGCCGTCGTCGAAGGTGAGCCCGACGTAGCCGTTGCAGGCGGCGGCTCGCGCCGGGCCCGCGTCGGCGGCGACGGTGCCCGCGGCCGCCAGCGCGGCGACGGCCACCCCGGTGACCAGGGAACGCAGCGACTGACGAGGTGTGATGCGCTGACGAATACGCATACGAGTGGGCATACGAGTGGATCCTCCCCTCTCCTCGTGTCCGGGGTCAGCCCGCACTGCAGGAGACCGAGGGCCAGGTCCAGTTGCCGTTGGCCTGGATGGTGGCACCCCAGTTGTTGCCGCTGCCGTTGGACTTGGCGGTCAGCGTCTGCGCACTGGGATAACTCGCGTTGACGTTCCAGGTCGACAGGACCTTCGCCGGGGACGGCACGTTCATCGTCACCGTCCAGTCGCTGGCCCCGCTGACGGAGACGTCGAGGTTGTACCGGTCGCCCCACTTCTGCCCGGCGGAGACCGTGGCGGTGCACCCGCCACCCCCGCCGCCACCACCGTTGTCGCCGCCACCGCCGCCGCCCGTACCGCCGACGGTGATGTTGGAACTGCCGCTGCTCTGGTAGCCCTCGGTGGCCATGATCATGTAGTAGCTGAAGTTGCCCATCGGCATTCCGGCCCGCGCCCAGGCGTCGAAGTGGTTGCCGGTGGTGATGGTGCCGCCGGTCCGCCTGGACTGCCGCACGCTCCAGTACTGGTCGAAGGTGCGGGTGCCTTCGACGGAGGGCGCGTTGTGGCGGGTCGTCTTGTAGATGTCGTAGGTGCCTCCGTCGGAGGTCACGGTGCCCTTGTACTCACCCGTGGGCCGGTAGGTGCCCCAGTTGTCGACGATGTAGTACTCGACGAGCGGGTTCGACGTCCACCCGTAAAGCGTCAGGTAGGCGTTGCCGGACGGGTTGAAGGTCCCCGAGTACTGCACGGTCCGGCGCCCGCCGTTGCTCCAGCCCTTGCCCGCGACGAAGTTGCCGGTGTTGCGCCATGAGGTGCTGTACTGGCCGCCGGAACCCATGTCCATGGAGACGGTGCCCTGGCTGTCGGTCCAGAACGAGTAGTAGTAGCCGTTGTTGGTGCCCTCCTGGTTGGTCGTGACGACCGTGCCGGCGTGGGCGGTGCCCGGCAGCATCATCGCGGCCAGCGCGGCCAGCGCGAAGGCCCACGCGCTTCTGACGAGCAGCGTGACGGGGCCGCTTCTGCGGCGCCCGGGGTGGACGAGCACGTTCATGGGGGGTGCTTCCTCTCGTGAGGGTCTCGTGAGGGTGCGACAACGGCGCCAGTGTTGGCCTGCACTCGTCAAGCGTCAACACTTTCGGTAGAAGTTTCGAAACCTTCGCTCCGTCACCGCCTGCCGCGAAACGAAAGTCAGGGCACGTCATCCCGGCTGTACGCACCGAATAATTCATCCAGGAAAGCGCCAGGCGGAAGAGTGATCAGAAATCACTGTCAACCTCACCGAAACTTTCGACGACTACCGGCCCTCTGGACAACGAAGAGCCGGACCCAACATCCTCGGGGAGGCAGAGCGCCAGACAGCCGCACACCGTTTCCCGCACCGGAAGGTGTCGCCCGTGAAGTTCAGCTACGCGATGCTCCCCGACTACCCCCTGACCGAGTCGCTGGCATCCATCCAACTCGCCGACGAGCTGGGCTTCCACGCCTGCTACGCCGCCGACGAGACCTGGCACAAGGACCTGTGGCTCCTCTTCGCGGCGGCCGCCGGCCGCACGAGCCGCATCCGCCTCGGCCCGAGCGTCTCCCCGGTCACGCTGCGCGAGCCGACCCTGATCGCACAGGCCCTCGCCACGCTCGACGAACTGTCCGGCGGCCGCGCCGAGGGCGTCCTGTCCAGCGGCAACTTCGGCCTGCTCGCCCAGTACCGCATCGACTGGGCCCGCACCAGGCCACTGTCACGGGTCAAGGAAGCCCTGCACGTGATGCGCACCTTCCTCGACGAGGGCGCGATCACGCACGACGGCGAGTTCTTCTCCTACGACGGCCTGTTCACGTTCGCCCGCCCCGTGCAGGACCGACTGCCGCTGAAGCTCGGCGCGATGCGGGGCCCGAAGTCCTTCGAGGCGGCCGGGGAGTTGTCCGACGGCTGCCACCACGCCCTGAGCTACACCCGCGAGGCCTACGACTACGCCGTGCACCACATCCGGGCGGGCGCGGAGCGCGCCGGCAAGGACTGGCGGTCCCTGGACATCGGGGCCTGGGTTGTCTTCGCGACCGGCCCCGACTCTGCGGCGGCCAAGGAGGCGGCGCGCAGCATGGTCGGCATCTACGCGTCCTCGATGCCCGAGGAGCAACTGCGCCGCAACGGCGTGGACCCGGCCGAGCTGAAGCCGGTCATCGACGCGATCGGCGCCGGCGACCTGGCCCGCGGCATCGAACTGACCACCCCGGAGATCGCCGAACGCCTCTCCGTCGCGGGCACCCCCGAGGAGTGCCGGGAGAAGATCGAACGGGACATCGCCCCCAGCGGCGTGAACCACATGATCTGCGCGATCACCGACCGCACCCTGGTGAAGACCTTCACGGGCCGCGATCTGCCAGCGGCGGCGGACGTGGACACGCAGCTGCGGCTGATCAACGAACGGATCATGCCGGCGTTCGCATGACGGCGGAGAGAGGCCACCGACATCGGTGCGGTGGGGGATCCCTGCGCCCACACTGTTGGAGTCCCGTTCACACAGGACGGGACTCCGGCCGACTCACTGAGGGGTCGATGGACTCAGCTCGCGATCCACAACTTCCTCATAGGACACCGCCTGTCGTCCGGTGCCGGTACTCGCCGGAAGACGCCGGAAGACACCCGGTGGATGCAATCAACGCCGTACGTGGAGCAGCTGAAGTTCGCGCTCGTCGGGCGGATCGGGCGACTCTTCGCCTCTATCAGCTCCACACTGTCAGGCCCCTGTATGTAGATGTCGCAGAGGCCCACTGGAGAGCGAAAGCGCTCGGCAGTGGTGCCGAGTGTGGCGCAGAACGCGTGTGTTGCTGCTCCAAATGAGTTTCGACACTCGCATCTCTCATACTATGGTTCACTTGAGTATGCTCAAAGCGAGCAAACTCGAAAGGTGATCCATGCCAGGCTTCGTAGGCCGCACATCCGAGCTGGCCACCCTCAACCGCCACCTCGACTGGGTACGCGAGGGTCGGGGCGACCAGCGCGGCCGTGCCCTGCTCCTCCGCGGGCGGCGCCGGGTCGGGAAGTCCCGGCTCGTCGACCTCTTCTGTGAGCGCGCCCGGGTGCCCTACGTCGTCCACCAGGCCACCCGGGGCGAGGACGCCCACCGGGAACGGGTTCGCTTCCTCGACGAGGTCCGGCACTCCTCGCTGCCCGACACCGCCCTCCTCGCCGGCGTCACCACCGTCGCCGAGTGGGACACCGCCCTGCGCCAGCTCGCAGCCGTGCTCCCGGACGACGCCCCCAGCATCGTCGTACTCGACGAGCTGCCCTGGATGCTCGAAGGCGACCCGGTTCTGGAAGGCACCCTGCAGACCGTGTGGGACCGGGTGCTGAGCCGCAAGCCCGTGCTGCTCGTCCTCATCGGCAGCGACCTGGCGATGATGGAGCAGCTCTCCGCCTACGGCCGCCCCTTCCACCAGCGAGGGGTCGAGATGGTCCTCGCGCCCCTCTCCCCCGCCGAGGTCATGGCCATGACCGGGCTGCCCGCCGCCGAAGCCTTCGACGCGCACCTGATCACCGGCGGTCTGCCCCTCATCTGCCAGGAGTGGCGGGAAGGCGAGAGCCGTACCGACTTCCTCTCCCGCGCCCTCGACGATCCGACCTCTCCCCTCCTCGTCTCGGCCGAGCGGGCGCTGGCCGCCGAGTTCCGGACCGCCCTTCAGGCCAGGCACGTGCTCTCCGTGGTCGGCAGCGGTGAGCGGACCTTCGGGACGATCGCCGCGAAGGCCGGGACGGCCGACCGGCCGCTCCCGCCCGGCTCGCTGAACCCCGCCCTGCACACCCTCGCGGACAAACGGCTGATCGCCGTCGACACCCCGCTCTCCAGCCGCCCCGGTGACCGTGACCGCCGCTACCGCGTCGCCGACCCCTACCTGCGTTTCTGGCTCGCCTTCCTCGAACAGGGGATCCCGGAGATCGAACGCGGGCGCGGCCGGATCGTGGCCGAGGCGGTCGAGCGCGGCTGGACCTCGTGGCGCGGGCGGGCGATCGAACCCGTCGTAAGGGAGTCCCTGGCCCGACTGCTGCCCGACGACACGTGGCCGCAGGTGAGAGAAGTGGGTGGCTGGTGGCCTCGTACGAACAATCCCGAGGTCGATCTCGTAGGGGCGGACCGGTATCCGGCGCGCGAGATCGGGTTCGTCGGCTCGGTCAAGTGGCACGAGCACGGCCCCTTCGACCACCGTGCCCTGGCCTCACTGGCCCGGGACGCCCTGGCCGTCCCCGGGGCCGACGAGGACACTCCCCTCGTCGCGGTGTCCCGGTCCGGGTTCACAGTGGACGGCCCGGCGGCGACGTACGGGCCCGAGCAACTGATGGAGGCCTGGGCTTCCGCCGCGTGAGCTCACTCCCCCTTGTAGGACCCCTCCGGATACGGTCGAAAGCCGTCCCCACGTGTACCCAGTGGCGGACGGTGCTTCCGGGGCGGCTGCGGACGCCGTCGGCCATCTGCGCCTTCCGGAGATGGACCCCCGCGCACTGACCGGGCTCAAGTTCAGCGCGGCTCTTCCAGCGCGTCTGGCCGAGGCGACGCTCGCAGCTCGCGTGGCCGATCTGGATGGTGCCGCGACGTCGGGGAATGCCCGGCGCAGGTGGAGGCCCAGCGGCGCTCGAATTGTTCCTGGTGTGTGAGGAGCCGCTTCGCAAGCGCCTTCGGCAGGGGCATGTCGCGGGTCTTCCGAAGATGGTGGCCACCGGGTCACGGATCTGTTCCAGCCGGTGTTGAGCGCGGAAGGTGCCGGCCCGGGACCGGAACCGGTGTCCGCGCCCAGCGTCGGGCAATCCGGTGGGCCGGGGACACGCCGGGTCCGGGCCCCGAATTCCCGGGCCGGACGGCGCCGGGTGAGCGGTACGGCGCGGTGCGAGCGCCGACCGCCTCCCCCCGTGACAGTCCTCGACGTACCGGGGTCTGTGTAACAGCAGTGTCCGGAGCGGTGGTCGCATGGAACGGGTCGTTGGGCGGACATGTCTTGGTGATCAGAAAGGCTCACTCGTACCGACGGGGACCGAGCGGCCGACATGATCCACCGAGACTGAGGAAGTAACGATGCGCGTTCGCAAGCTCACCTTCGCCGCCCTGGCCGTCGTCGCGGGTCTCTCGCTCACGGCCTGCAACGGCGACGACGGCGCGGCACAGAGCGACGGGGCGCCCGCCTCCTCCGCCTCCTCGTCGAACACCGCCTCGGGTTCCGCCGGTTCGGAGCAGGGAGGCTCGAAGCAGGGAGGTTCGGAGGAGGGAGACTCGGAGCAGAGCGGGGGGACGGACTCCGCCGGGGGCGGTTCCGGCACGGGCGCCGAGGGTGGCAACTGCCGTACCGACGAGCTGGAGATCAGCGCGACGGACACCACCATCACCGGTGACGAAAAGGGCTCGACCGCGGTCACGTTCAAGAACGGCGGCGGCAGCGACTGCACCCTGCCCGGGTACGCGGGCGTCGACCTGAAGACCAACGCGGGGGATCTGTCCGCCGAGCGCAGTGGCGAGGCGTCCGACCCCATGGTGCTCAAGAGCGGTGAGTCGGTGTCCTTCGGCATCTTCTACCCGCTCAACGACTCGGGCGGCTCCGGCGTCAGGATCACCGACCTCGTGGTGACCCCGCCGAACGAGACCAAGTCGGTCACCCTCGTATGGCCGGGCGCCGCAACCCTGCCCGTCACCGACGGCTCCGGCACCCCCGTCACGGTCGGCCCGATGGGCAGCGCGGGCCAGGGCGGAGCGAGCTGACCCGTAGGTCCGGATTCTGCGGTTGGAAGGGCGGCCTGCCCGAGGCGGAACCGTGCCGGGTTCGCCGACGCCTGGGGCAAGGGGTATCCGGCAGGCGCTCGAGGCCCGCGGCCCCTTCCTCGACGAGCAGTCCAGTGTTCGACAGACCCCAGCCGTCGGCGGCCACTGCGTCTACATCTGTGGTTGACGAGTACCGCCGGAGGGTTACCGCGCTGAGTTGACTCCTTGAGGCGCAGGGGCCGGTAGCTTCCTTGGTGTCAGGAACACCTCAAACAAGGGGGAACTTCCGTGCGAATGCGTCCTCGTATCGTTCCGTTCGCGATGACCGCCGTCCTGCTCGGGGGTGGAGTGGCTGCCGCAACGACCGGCGCGGCCAGCGCCTCGGCACCGAAGGCAGAGGTGGGGATCCAGTCCTGCCTGGGCAACGCGAGGTACTACACCGGCACTCCGGGGAGCAGCGGCAGCAACGCGCACTGGCCCGGCACCGGTAAGTACGCCTACACCACCAGCAGCTGTGCCGACATCAACATCAAGACCAACTACACCCGCCAGGTCAGGACCTGCTTCAAGGCGACCCGCGCGTGCAACGGTTGGCGGACGGCCGCCAGGGGGCAGTGGGCACTGGCGGCCACCGACGTGAAGGACGGGTCCGGTTTCTACATCCAGTTCAAGGGAGTGAACGCGAGCACCGGCCAGATCGCCTACTGAGGCGCTGCCCCGTCGTGGACCCGCGGGCGCCGGACCGGAAGGCCCGGCGCCTGCTTCGGCCTGGTCCGGGTCAGGGCGGTATCGGTCCGAGGGCCCACCGCCGACGGCTGCCCTGGTGATCAACGCCGCCGGTGGCGCCGTGTCCGGACACTAGGATCCCGCCATGGCGGAACCCGCGAGTGCTCAACAGGACAGTGTCAGTGGCATATCCATACCCCCCTCACGGTTGAGACGGCTGTACGCAGGCCGCCGAAGGCGGCTCCTCATCAGCGCGGGAGTCGCTCTGGGAGTGGTCGCCACGGTGCTCTTCGTCAGTTCCGGGCCCGAGCCCGGTGATCACGCACCGACGGTGGTGTGCTCCGACACCGACAACACCGGCCTGACCGCCGACGTGGACGCTGACGGGCACCTGGACGAGTTGCGCGACCCCGACCTCTCGGGAAAGGTCTCCGTCCTCTTCAGCCGGGCCGATGACCGCGTCGAGGTCGGTGTCGGCGAGGCGATCGGCGTGTGGCCGAAGGTCCGCGGCCTGCTGACGCCGGACCTGGAGACCCGGGGCACGTTCGGTGACTTCGACGGCGACGGCTATCTCGATCTGGCGTTGTTCCACAGCCAGAAGGACATCGGGGACAGCCCCCGCCCCAACCTGCTCGTGCACGAGGTGCGCTACGGACCGCTCGCCCGGGACCTGAGCGGCAGCCGGAGCGGCACCATCCGCGTTCAGAACTCGCGCTTCGTCGCCGCGGTGCGTGCGACGGACGAGAACCAGGACGGGCGCGCCGAGCTACACGTCTTCCAGTCCGTCGGAGACGGAGGCTACAAGCATTACGTCGGCCGCCAGGAGGACGGCGGCGTGACCCTGAGCGAGGCCGACACCGACTACTACAGCAGTGGCGACTGGGACAGACTCCAGCCGGGGTGGAGCGACTTCGGCACTTGTGTGTACACCACCCCCGAGGGCACGCCGTCGGTTCGGAAATCGCCTTGGATGTCACGCCCGGATCAGGAGTGAGGCGAGCGTGACGGCTGCCCGGGTGGGACTCGGCGCAGGTGGCGGCAGACGAGTCGGGCTGTACGCCGGGTTCTGTTCCGGTGGGTCCTCGCGGGCCCGCCGGCGACGGCCATCCATCTAGGACCGGCGTTGCCGCCGGTCTCGTGCGGTCTACCCGCGGACTCGGGCGGGCAGCCCTCGAACGTCCGCGCAGAGGCACCGGGGTGTCTCCTTTTGACCTTGCTCCGGGTGGGGTTTACCTAGCTGCCCAGGTCGCCCTGGGCACTGGTGGTCTCTTACACCACCGTTTCACCCTTACCGGAGACCGGAGTCTCCGGCGGTTTACTTTCTGTGGCACTGTCCCGCGGGTCACCCCGGGTGGCCGTTAGCCATCACCCTGCCCTGTGGAGCCCGGACGTTCCTCGGGAAGTCCCGTAAGGGACTCCACGCGGCCGCCCGCCCGGCTCGTCTGCCGTGTGGACCATGGTACCGGGCGTGGCGGGGACGTACGGACGGCCTCAGAGGAAGTCGGCGGTGTCCAGTTCGAAGGCGAAGGGGGCGGGGAGGGTGAGCGGTTTGCCGAGGGGGCGGGTGCGGTGCTCGCGGTAGTCGTCACGGTGGTCGATGCGTTCCGGGGTGCTGAACAGCGTGATCGAGGACGCCTGCCGGTCGACCAGCAGGTAGAGGGGAATGCCGCCACCGGCGTAGCAGCGGCGCTTGGCCTCGCGGTCGGCATGGGGCTTGCTGGACGTCACCTCCAGGACCATGGCGACGCCATGACAGGGCATCCAGGGATCCGCGCCGCGATACAGACGTAGTCCCGTGGGAGCGAAGGTGCCGTCGGGGATGACGTGGTCCATAGGACAGTCGAGCCCGCCCCTGAGCTTCAGGCCCTTGTTCCCGGAGAAGTCCATGTCCGTCCTGGACCGTCTGATCACCTGTTTCACGATCAGATTGATGTAGTCCTCGTGATCCCCGTCCGGCGGCGGCGTCACAACGATCTCTCCCTCGATCAGCTCGGCCCGGAAGCCTTCCGGCGTGTCCAGGGCGAGGAACCCCTCCAGCAGGACATCCGCCTGCGTCAGCGGCTCATGGGCCATGGCAGTCATGTCACGCCCCTCCTTCGGTCGCTCGCCAGACTGGGACATCGGCTGATCACCTGTCCGAGAGATCGGGAACCGTTCCCTCGATCGTGGCACACGATCACGCCCGCCGTCAGAAGCCGGGCCCGTCACGCTTGACCCTGTCGCAACGTCAACGTTTCTACTGAAGTCATGCGAATCGGAGAGCTCGCCGACACTGTCGGCGTCACCACGCGGACCGTGCGGCACTACCACCATCAGGGCCTGCTGCCCGAGCCGGAGCGGATGGCCAACGGATATCGGACGTACACCCTGCGGCACGTCGTCGTGCTCGCCCGGATCCGGCGGCTGACCGAGCTGGGGCTCGGGCTGGCGGAGGTGCGGGACGTGCTCGCGGACGAGGCCGGGAAGGACCTGACCGAGGTGCTGGAGGAACTGGACGCGGATCTGGCACGGCAGGAGGCGGCGATCCGGGAGCGTCGGGCGCGGTTGCGGGCGCTGCTGGGGACGGAGGGCGCGCTGCCGCCCGAGGGGCCGGTGTCGGAGGAGCTGGCCGAGCTGTTCGCCGGGATGGGGGACGTCTCCGGCTCCCCCATGGCCATACGGGACCGGGAGATGCTGGCGCTGCTGGAGAGCACGGTGGCGCCGGAGGACCGGGAGGGACTGCTGGCCGCGCTGCGCGACGGGCTGGGATCGCCGGAGGCGGTGGCGCGGGCGCACCGTGCCTACGCGCTGCTCGACGAGCTGGCGGACGCCGGCGCCGACGACCCGCGGGTGGTGGAGGCGGCCCGGGTGCTCGCCGACTGTGTACCCGTGGAGCTGCTGCCCGAGGAGGGCGTCGTACTGGATTCCGGGACCGGGTCCGGGGCCGGGTCCGGGGCCGGGGCCGGGGCCGGTTTCATGGGTGCCCTGTACGCCGACTTCGCGCCGGGACAGGCGGAGGCGATCCGGCAGGCCATGGAGATCGCGTCGAGGAGGAGGCGGTCATGAGGAGCCCCTACTTCGCCACGGTCCCGTCCCTCATGATCCGTCACGAGCTGCGACTGCTGGCCAGTCTGTGGCTGTGGGCGGCGCGGCGGACCGACGGGGCGGCGGCCGGTGGGACCGTCTTCGGGTACACGCGGGGTCAGGGCGCGATGATGGCCGGGCTCGGGTTCGTGTGCGTGATCGAGACGGTGATGATGTCCGTGCTGTTGCGCGACTGGCCCACCGCGCACCTCGTGATGCTGGTGCTGGACGTGTACGCCATCGTCTTCGTCGTCGGGCTGCACGCCGCGTCCGTGGTCCGCCCGCACGTCCTGGACCCGGACGCCGGCACGCTGCGCGTGCGCCAGGCCGTGCACTTCGACGTACGGATACCGCTGGAGCGGATCGCCTCCGTGCGGCGCGAGCTGCGGACCACGCACGAGCGGACGGACGGTGAGCTCGATCTCGCCGTGGGTGCGCAGACCTCCGTCACCGTCGAACTCGCCGAGCCCGTCGCCTACGTCACCTTCTTCGGCCGGCGACGCGAGGTGCGTGTCGTGCGCCTGCACGCCGACGATGCCGGTGGCCTCGTACAAGCCGTCGAGCGGGCGCGGGACGGGTACGCCGTACCCTGACCAGGAGCCTCCTGGAGTGGTGGAGCCCAGGAGCGCGGAGTGAAGGAGTGTCTGTGCTTGTCCTGCTGCCCCCGTCGGAGGGTAAGGCCGCGTCCGGTGGGGGCGCCCCGCTGAAGACCGAGTCGCTGTCCCTGCCGGGGCTCACGCCGGCCCGGGAGACCGTCCTCGGCGAACTGGTCGAGCTGTGCGCCGGTGACGAGGAGAAGGCGCGCGAGGTGCTCGGGCTGAGCGAGGGGCTGCGCGGCGAGGTCGCCAAGAACACGGAGCTGCGGACGGCGGGGGCGCGTCCGGCCGGGGAGACCTACACCGGCGTGCTGTACGACGCCCTGGGCCTGGCCTCACTGGACGCGGCCGCCAAGAAGCGGGCCGCCCGATCGCTGCTCGTGTTCTCCGGGCTGTGGGGCGCGGTGCGGGTGACCGACCGGATTCCCTCCTACCGGTGCTCGATGGGCGTGAGACTTCCCGGGCTCGGGGCGCTCGGCGCGTACTGGCGGGCGCCGATGGCCGAGGTGCTGCCCGAGGCGGCCGGGGACCGGCTGGTGCTGGACCTGCGCTCGTCGGCGTACGCGGCGGCGTGGAAGCCGAAGGGGGAGCTCGCCGGGCGGACGGCGACCGTGCGGGTGCTGCACGCGCCGACCCGGAAGGTGGTCAGCCACTTCAACAAGGCGACCAAGGGGCGGATCGTACGGAGTCTGCTGGCGTCCGCGAGCGCGCCCGAGGGGCCCGCGGAGCTGGTGGAGGCGCTGCGGGACCTGGGGTACGAGGTGGAGGCTCAGGCGCCCGCGAAGGCGGGGAAGCCGTGGTCGCTGGATGTGCTGGTGGCGGAGGTTCACTGAGCCACCGACTCCTCGTCCGTTGCGTATGTCGCAACGGTTATTGCACAGAGTGCTCACCAGCGGCACGATGAGGGCATGACCTCTCCCCTGCCCTCCTCCCCTCACGTCTCGACGCCGTCGGTGCTGGATCTCGCGCCCGTCGTGCCCGTCGTGGTCGTCGACGACCTCGCCGACGCCGTGCCGCTCGCCCGGGCGCTCGTCGCCGGCGGGCTGCCCGCGATCGAGGTGACGCTGCGGACGCCGGTCGCGCTCGACGCGATCCGCGCGATCGCCGGTGAGGTGCCGGGCGCGGTGGTCGGCGCGGGCACCGTCATCACGCCGGAGCAGGTCGGGGAGGTCGTGGCGGCCGGGGCCCGGTTCCTGGTCAGCCCGGGGTGGACGGACGGGCTGCTGGCGGCGATGCGGGCGTCCGGGGTGCCGTTCCTGCCGGGGGTGTCGACCACCTCGGAGGTGGTGGCGCTGCTGGAGCACGGGGTGCGGGAGATGAAGTTCTTCCCGGCCGAGGCCGCGGGCGGCACCGCCTACCTCAAGGCGCTCGCCGCCCCGCTGCCGCAGGCCCGCTTCTGCCCGACCGGTGGCATCACCCCGGCCTCCGCGCCCAAGTACCTGGCGCTGCCCAACGTCGGCTGCGTCGGGGGCAGCTGGATGCTTCCCAAGGACGCGGTGGCCGGCCGTGACTGGGGGCGTGTGGAGGCGCTGGCCCGTGAGGCGGCGGGGCTCAGCGCAGGTGGGACGTGTCGTTGAACAGCCGGACGCTGGCGCCGCCGTCCGCGTAGTACGCCACCGCCGACAGCGAGGCCGCCGACAGTTCCATGCGGAACAGCGACTCGGGCGGGGCGCCCAGGGCGAGCCGTACGAACGTCTTGATCGGCGTCACGTGGGAGACCAGCAGCACCGTGCGGCCCGCGTACGCCGCGGCCAGCCGGTCGCGGGTGGCGGCGACCCTGGCACCGGTCGCCGCGAAGCTCTCGCCGCCGCCGGTCGGCTCGGCGTCCGGGGAGGAGAGCCAGGCGTCCATGTCCTCGGGGTGGCGCTCGAGCACCTCGCCGAAGGTGAGCCCCTCCCAGGCGCCGAAGTCGGTCTCCCGCAGGCCCTCGTCGACCGTCACCTCCAGGCCGAGGCGAGCGGCGACGATGCCCGCGGTCTCGCGCGTGCGGGCCAGCGGGGACGCCACGACGGCCTGGATCGTGCCGCGCCGGGCGAGGCTCTCGGCGACCTTCTCGGCCTGCTCCCGGCCGACGGAGGACAGGGACGGGTCGCTGCCGCCGCTTCCGGAGAACCGCTTCTGCGGGGTGAGGGGCGTCTCGCCGTGCCGGAGCAGGACGAAGGTGGCGGGGGCGCCCATGTCGGGGGGTCCCCAGCCGGGTGAGGCCACGGTCTTCGCGGCCCGCACGTCGGCGTCTGCGTCTGCGTCTGCGTCTGCGTCTGCGTCTGCGGTAACAGCGGCAGCGGCAGCGGCAGCTGAGGGGCGAGGGACTTCGGTGGTCTCGGTGTCCGTCCGGGCCGCCTGGGCGATGCGTTCGTCCACGGCGGCGCCCGCACCGGTACCGGCACCGATACCGACCTCAGGAGCGCCTGCCGCCGCGCCCGCGTCCAGTTCCGCCGTCGACGTGGACGCGGACCACCGCTCGCCGCGGGCCCCCGCGTCCATCGCCTCGTTGGCCAGGCGGTCGGCGTGCTTGTTGCTCGCGCGGGGAATCCACTCGTACGTGACCCGCCCCGGCGGGAAGACGCGGGCCGCCTGGGCCGCCAGCGGCTTCATGTCGGGGTGCTTGATCTTCCAGCGGCCCGACATCTGCTCGACGACGAGCTTGGAGTCCATCCGGACGTGGACCGTCGCGTCCGGGTCCAGCTCCTTCGCCGCGCGCAGACCGGCCAGCAGGCCCCGGTACTCGGCCACGTTGTTCGTGACGACCCCGAGGTACTCGGCGGCCTCGGCCAACGTCTGCCCGGACGCCGCGTCCAGGACGACGGCTCCGTAGCCCGCGGGCCCCGGGTTGCCCCGCGACCCGCCGTCGGCCTCGACCACGAACTTCCGCACCGAACCGGCCACCGAAGCTGCCACCGAACCGGCCCTACAGTCCGGAGTCGGCCGTGCGCACCAGGATGCGGCGGCAGTTCTCGCAGCGTACGACCGTGTCGGGGGCCGCCGAGCGGATCTCGCTCAGCTCGGTGATCGCCAGCTCCTGGCGGCATCCCTGGCAGGCGCGCTGGTACAGCTTGGCCGCGCCGACGCCGCCCTGCTGCTCGCGCAGCTTCTCGTACACCTTCAGCAGGTCCGCGGGGACCGAGCCCGCGATGACCTCGCGCTCCTTGGTCACCGAGGCGGCCTCGGCGTCCAGCTCCTCGACGGCGGCGTCCCGGCGCGCGGCGGCGTCGTCGGACTTGCCCTGCACCGCGCCGACCCGTTCGGTCAGCTCGGCGACCCGCTCCTGCGCGGACTCGCGGCGCTCCATCACCTCCAGGACGACGTCCTCGAGGTCACCCTGGCGCTTGGCGAGGGAGGTGATCTCGCGCTGGAGGTTCTCCAGGTCCTTCGGGGAGGTGACGGCGCCGGAGTCCAGGCGCTGCTGGTCGCGGGTGGCGCGCTGGCGCACCTGGTCCACGTCCTGCTCGGCCTTGGTCTGCTCGCGGGCGCAGTCGCTCTCCTCGGTCTGCGCGGCGACGAGCAGGTCGCGCAGTTGCGTGAGGTCCTTGGTCAGCGACTCGATCTCGGCGTGCTCGGGCAGGGACCTGCGCTTGTGCGCGAGCTGCTGGAGCCGCACGTCGAGGCCCTGGACGTCGAGGAGTCGGATCTGGTCGGCGGGCGCGGCTTTCAGTTGGGGGCTCCCATTGTGTTGGAGGTCGGGGCGGACGCCGCGTGGGCGGTCCAGGGGTCGGTGACCGTCTTGGAGACGTGGACCCTGAGGTCCCAGCCGTGCCGGTCGGAGATCTCGTCGAGCTGGGCCGCGCCCAGCTCGCACCAGGGCCACTCGGTGGCCCAGTGCGCCGCGTCGAGCAGCGCGAGGGGACTGTGGGCGCGGGCCTCCGAGACGGGGTGGTGGCGCAGGTCCGCGGTGAGGAAGGCGTCGACACCGGCCGCGCGGACGTGGTCGAAGAGGCTGTCGCCGGAGCCACCGCTGACGGCGACCGTGCGGACGGTGGCCTCGGGGTCGCCGGCGACGCGGATGCCCTGCGCGGTGGCGGGCAGCCGCTCGGCGGCGCGGGCGGCGAGCTCCCGGACGGTCAGCGGGTGCTCCAGCTCGCACACGCGGCCGAGACCGCGGCGCCCCTCGGGGTCGGCCGGGTCCGGCACCAGTGGCCGTACGACGCGCAGGCCGAGCGCGCCGGCCAGCGCGTCGGAGACGCCCGGGTCGGCGGTGTCGGCGTTGGTGTGGGCGACGTGCAGGGCGATGTCGTTCTTGATGAGCGTGTGCACCACGCGGCCCTTGAAGGTGGAGGCCGCGACCGTCGTCGTACCCCGCAGGTACAGCGGGTGGTGGGTGACGAGCAGGTCGGCGCCCAGCTTCACCGCCTCGTCGACGATCTCCTGGACCGGGTCGACGGCGAACAGGACCCGGGAGACCTCCTGGTCGGGGTCGCCCACGACGGTGCCGACCGCGTCCCAGGACTCGGCCCGCTCGGCGGGCCACAGGTTCTCCAGCGCGGCGATTACTTCTGACAGACGGGGCACGGATGCAAGGCTACCTGGAGGTTCTGCGCCGCTGTACCCACAGCGTGCTCCCGCGACCGCACCGCAGCGTGCTCCCGCGACCGCAGCCCAGCGTGCCCCCGCGACCGCCTCGCTCCGGCGCAGCACACACCGCACCCTTCCTTCAGGCGAATCGTTCCTGTGCCACACGTATGTGTGATGCGGACTGTCGCCGGTCCCCCGCCCGTGCGTACGAAACTAGCTTCGTCGCTGGAGGTGACCGAACGATGACGGTCTGTGCAATCGAGCCTTCGGCGGACCCCGGGAACGGCGGTCCCCGGCGGGCGGCCTGCAGCATCACCGCGGAGGGCGCCTACGCCGCGCGTCTCGCCCTGCGGGGAGACTCCTGGTACCCGGAGCGCTGGACCCTGGACGGCCCCGAACCGTACGCGGTGCCGCTGCCCGGCAATCAGCCGGAGGAGCCCGGCACCGACGTGCAGCCGATGGGCGACGGGCGGGTCCTGGTCCACCGCGTCGCGGCCGGACGGCACGTCTTCTCGCTGCTGTACCCGACCGGGCCCGGCACCGGCGAGCTGTCGCTCGGCGCGGTCGAGTGCCCGTCGGACACCGCCGCGCTGCGGCTGCTGCCGCCGGTTCCGGGCGGCGAGCGGGCGTACGCCCTCGCCGTCGGCCCGCGCGCTTCGGTGCTGTGGCAGGTCGCCGGCGGCCTCTTCGGTCCCCTGCGGATCGCCGAGATCCCCGGCCGCTGCTCGGGCGGGGTCTGGCTGGACCGCGCGGGCCGGATACTCGCCGTGGACCGGGAGACCGGCGGGCGCACCAAGGCGGTCGTGGTGGACCTGGAGCGGGCCGGCGAGGTGTCGCCGCTGTTGCAGATCGCCGCGGACAGCGACGACCGGATACTGCTGGCCGACCCGGACAGCGGACTGGTGCTGATCCGCTCGGACGCGCCCTCGCCGGGGCACGAACGGCTCGGCTGGGGCGTCCTGGGCAGCACACTGCCGGTGCGCTTCCCGGAGTGCCTGCGGCTGCCGGACTGTGTCGTCACACCGTTCGCGATCCAGCCGGGTCAGGCGCTCACGCCGGAGCGCTGCGCGGTGGCGCTGCGCCTGGACGGCGCGTTCGGCAGCTGGGTCGGCGTGTGGCGGCCCGCCGAACGACAGGTGCGTCACCTTCCGGCGCCGGAGGGGTGGTTGACGGGGGCCGGGCTGTGGACCGCGGACGGGGAGCTGCGTCTGCCGTGCGCCACACCGCAGTCGCCGTGCGGTGTGGCGCGGCTGACCGCACGCGCGGCGGGCGACGGCCCGCCGCCGGAGGACCCGGGGAGCCCGGGCATCCCGGGGATCCCGGGGGGCGTGGAACGCGCGAGGGGTGCCACGCCCGCGCGGGACGCCGCAAGCGCGCGGGATACGGAGATCACGGCTCCGGTCGACCCGGACGGAACGGGCGAAGCGGACATCCGGACGTCCGCTTCGCCCCGCCCCGTACCGCTGCAACAGGCCCCGCTGGCACAGCTTGTAACGAAGTAGTGCCGGTTGGCGTGGTCGCCTGGATTCGGGCCGAGGTGTGCCGGTTACACTCGCCCGGCTGTAGGAAAGATCATGTTGACGGGGTGAATTCCTTCCGATGAACGACGCCAGCACGACCCAGCCGATGCAGGCCGACGGTGCCGACGTTCGCGAGACCGACACCGGCCCCGGCCGGCACCGAGGTCCGGTCTCCAGCCAGGACGACGCGGCGACTCCACGGGGCCGCCACCGCAAGCCGGCCGAAGCGGCCGACTCCGCGGCGGCCTGACGGCACGGCAAGAGGCACAACACAGAAGTAGCGAGCAGGCAAACGGCTCCGGCCCCGTCCGTCACTCCGACGAACGGGGCCGTTGCCGTCATCCGAACCGGACGACGGTGTCGGCGAGGACCGGCGCGTCGTCGCGGTCCACGGCGCCCACCGCCACCCGCACCGTGCCGCCCTCCCCCGGCCCCGCGGACCGCCACATGCGCACCCGCAGCGTCTCCCCCGGATACACGACCCCGGCGAACCGCGCGCGGTACTCGCGCACCCGGGTCACGTCACCGTCCAGCAGCGTGTCGACGACCGACTTGAGCGTGCCGCCGTAGGTGCACAGCCCGTGCAGGACGGGCCGGTCGAAGCCGGCGCGCGCGGCGAACTCCGGGTCGGCGTGCAGGGGGTTCCAGTCGCCGGAGAGCCGGTAGAGCAGGGCCTGGTCCTCGCGCAGGGGTCGCTCGGCCACGTGGTCCGGCGCCGCGGCGGGTGGCGGCGCCGGACGCCCGGACGGTCCCCGCTCACCGCCCCAGCCGCCTTCTCCGCGTACGAAGACCTCGGCCTCGTCGGTCCACAGCGGCCCACCCTCGTCGGTGACCTCGGTGCGCAGGACGAGGACGGCCGCCGTGCCCTTGTCGTACGCGGCGACGACGCGCGAGGCGGCGCTCGCCCGGCCCCGCACCGGAACGGGCCGGTGCGCGCGCAGGCGCTGCCCGCCGTGCAGGACGTCGGCGAGGTCGACGTCGACACCGGGCATGGACAGCGCGCCGATCACGCCGGGCGGACCGCCGCCGGCGACGGTGGCGAAGCTCGGCAGGACGTGCAGCCGGGATTCCAGGGTGTAGCGCAGCTCGCGTGGGTCGGTGGCGGGCAGGCCGGCGCCGATGCCGAGGTGGTAGAGCTGGACGTCCTTGTGGTCCCAGGCGATCTCGCGGACGCGGGGTGCGGCGGCGAGCGCCTCGGCTGCGTCGATGGGCATGGCTCTCCCGGTACGGGCATCACGGACGGGCGGCACGGACGGGCGGCACGGACGGGCGGCACGGACGGGCACGACCGTACGGGACGCCGGTCTCCCATGACATTTGTCCTGCCGTTCTCCGGACAACCGCATCTGCCGCCCGCCCCCGCCGACTCCGTAGCGTCGCCCGTACGCCACCGAAGGCATCGAAGGCACCGACCACACACCGCGTCTCAGGGAGTCGACGGCCATGACCCGCACACAAGCCCGCGCACAAGCCCGCCCACAAGCACGGCGAACGGGCAGGATCCCGTGCCACCTGGAAGCGTGGCGACCGGCGCGGCGGTCCACGCCGTGCGACGCCGGCGAGCGAGGGGAACGAGGGGAAGGGGTCGGTCCGCCGCCCATCGGCTTCAGGCTCCTGCCCTGGCTGCTGATAAGTCTGGGCAGCCTCGCGAACCTCTTCCAGGACCGGACCTCGAACCCCTGGATCGGCGTCATCGGTCTGCTGGTCTTCAACTCGCTCTACATCTACGTGGCCGTCCGCTCCTTCCACGAGAAGAGCCGGGAGTCCCCGTCCACGCGCCTGGCCCTGGTCGTCATGACCCTGGTGACGTGCGGGCTGTCCCTGGCGTACGGGGGCAACTGGCTGCTGTTCTTCCCGCTGCTCGGGCTGGCCGCGGGTGCGGCGCTGCGCGGCCGGTGGCTGGGCCGGTGGGGCTGGTCGCTGGCGGTGCTCGCGGGTGCCGTGGCCGGGTTCAAGGACGGCTGGGGCAGTCTGAGCATCGCCTACGGGACCTTCCTGTCGACGATGGTGACGGCCGCGATCCTCGGTCTGTCCGACGCCGTACGGCAACTGCGCGCAGCCCGCGAGGAACTCGCCACCCGCGCGGTGGCGGAGGAGCGGCTGCGCTTCTCCCGCGACCTGCACGATCTGCTCGGGCACACCCTGTCCGTGATCGTGGTCAAGTCGGAGGCGGCCCGGCGGCTGGCCCTGAGCGACCTGGACACGGCCCTGACGCAGATCACCGACATCGAGTCGATCGGCCGCCAGGCGCTGACCGAGGTCCGCGAGGCCGTCACCGGCTACCGCGAGGGCAGCCTCACCACGGAGCTGGACCGGGCGCGTTCGGCGCTGACCGCGGCGGGCGTGGAGCCGGTGGTCCGCCTCTCCGGCCCGCCGCTGCCTCCCCGGGCGGAGGCACTGCTGGGGTGGGTGGTGCGGGAGGCCGTCACCAACGTCGTACGGCACAGCGGGGCCGGCCGGTGCGAGATCGCGGTGTCGGGCGGCCCGGAGCGGGTCCGGCTGACGGTCACGGACGACGGCACGGGCGGCGACGGCTCCACCCGGGGGCCGGGCACGGGCCTGACCGGCCTGGCGGAACGCCTGGCCGCGGCCGGCGGCTCACTGACCGCGGGGGTGGCTGAACGGGGTGGGTTCACGGTGACGGCGGAACTGCCGGTGGAGTCGGTGGAGGCGGAGTCGGCGCAGGCGGGACCGGAGAAGGCGGGACCAGCGGGGGCGGGACCGGAGAAGGCGGGACCGGAGAAGGCGGGACCGGAGGGGGCGGGACCGGAGGGGGCGGGACCAGCGGGGGCGGGACCGGAGAAGGCGGAACCGGAGGGGGCGGGACCGGAGGGGCCGTCGGCGGCGGGGGTGGTGGGAGGCAGCGGTGTGGGGACGGCGTCCCCGCCCACCTCCTAGCCTTGCGCCGTTAGCCTTGCGCCGTGACCGACGAAGCCCCCGGCTCCCCTCCCGTCCGTGTCCTCCTCGCCGAGGACCAGGGCATGATGCGCGGCGCGCTCGCGCTGCTGCTCGGGATGGAGAAGGACATCGAGGTGGTCGCGCAGGTGTCGGCCGGGGACCGGATCGTCGACGCCGCGCTCACCCACCGCCCGGATGTCGCCCTCCTCGACATCGAACTGCCGGGCAGGAGCGGTCTGGACGCCGCCGCCGAGCTGCGTGAGCGGGCGCCGGGCTGCCGGGTGCTGATCCTGACCACCTTCGGCCGCCCCGGGTACCTCCGGCGGGCCATGGAGGCCGGAGCCGTCGGTTTCCTGGTGAAGGACGGCCCGGTGGAGGAGCTGGCCGGCGTGATCCGGCGAGTGCTGGACGGAGAGACGGTCGTCGATCCCGCGCTCGCCGCCGCCGCGCTCAGCGCGGGCCCCAGCCCGCTCACCGCCCGCGAGTGCGACGTCCTGCGGGCGTCCGCGGACGGCGCGACCGTCGCGGACATCGCGGCGGCCCTGCACCTCTCCGAGTCGACGGTCCGCAACTACCTCTCCGCGGCCATCGGCAAGACCGCCACCCGCAACCGCGCGGAGGCGCTCCGCGAGGCCCGGCACCAGGGCTGGCTCTGAGCCGGTCCCGAGCCCATGCGCCCGGCGTCCGCGCCGAAGTCACCCACGCGCCCCGCGCTTCGCCCGCTCCCCCGGCGGCAGCCACACCCGCATCAGCACCGCCCCGGCGACCAGCACCACCGCCGCCGTGCGGAACACCAGCGCGTACCCCTCCGTCAGCGCCTCCGGCCCGGCGTCCTCTCCCCCGGCCCGGGCCGCCGCGATCGTCGACATCACGGCGAGTCCCAGCGAACCGCCCATCGTCCGGGAGGTGTTGACCAGCCCGGAGACCAGTCCGGCGTCATCGGCCGCCGCCCCGGAGATGGCCAGCGACGCCAGCGGAGTCGCCGCCAGGCCCGCGCCCAGCATCATCAGGACCCCGGGGATCATGATCGCGGTGACGTAGTCCCCGTCCGCGGTCATCGTCGACTGCCAGCCGAAGCCGGCCGCCGCCACGAGCGTGCCGAGCACGGCCGTGTTCCGGGCCCCGATCACCCGCATGAACCGCGGTGCCGCCTTCGACGCGAGGACGACCGCCAGTGAGCTGGGCACCAGGGCGGAACCGGCCTCCAGCGGTGAGTAGCCCAGTACGTTCTGCGCGTACAGCGTCATGAAGAACCACATCGCGAACATCGACGAGCCGGACACCAGCATCGCCACGTTCGCCGACGCCACCGACCGCAGACGCAGCAGCCCCAGCGGCATCAGCGGCGCCACTGTCCGCGCCTCGACGAGGAGGAACAGGGCGAGCAGCGCCAGCCCGGCGAGCAGCGGCACCAGCGTGGCGGACGCCGTCCAGCCCTCGGACTCGGTCTGCGAGATGCCGTAGGCCAGGGTGGCCAGGCCGGCGGTGACCAGGAGCGCGCCCGGCAGGTCGAGGCGCCGTCGCTCGCCCGCCCGGCCCTCGGTCAGCCAGAGCACGGCCCCGGCCAGCACCACCGCGCCCACCGGCACGTTGATCAGCAGCACCCAGCGCCACGACAGCCCGTCCACCAGGACGCCGCCCACCAGGCCGCCCGCGGCGCCGCCCCCCGCGCCGACGGCGGTCCAGGTCGCGATCGCCCGGGCCCGCGCGGCCCCCTCCGGGACCGCGGCGGTCAGGATCGTGAGCGTCGAGGGGGCGAGTACCGCCGCGCCCAGTCCCTGCGCGGCCCGTGCGACCAGCAACTGCCAGCCCTCCTGGGCGAGTCCGCCGCCCAGCGAGGCCAGCGTGAACAGTCCGAGCCCGACCAGGAACATCCGCTTGCGCCCGTACAGGTCCCCGGCCCGCCCGCCCAGCAGCATGAACCCGGCGAAGGCGATGGCGTAGGCGTTGACCACCCACTGCAGTCCCTGCGCGCTCAGCCCGAGGTCGGTCCGCATCGACGGCAGGGCGACGTTGACGACGGACACGTCGAGCACGACCAGGAACTGCCCGGCGCACGCGAGCGCCACGACCAGCCAGGTGGGTGGCGTGCGGCGCGAGGATATTCGGGCGGTGTTGGTACCGGTGGCTTCCAGCATGAGCGTCATGGTCTCAACCCGGGCGCGCCCCTTGCACCGGTATTTGGTCCCCCGGGTCGGTCCGGTTCCGTCCAGGGGGGTCCTAGGCCCGCGGACGTAGACACTCCCCAAAGAGAAGGCCAAAGAGAAGGTCAAGAATTCGTTAGGGACTCGAAGTAACGGAATAGTTGCCCTGGCGCACGAGGTTCAGCCTGCACACATACGCGTCCGCACGTCCGCGGCGCGGTTCACGCATGGCATCGCGTTCGCCGCTCATACCGGCCTGGAGGCCTCACTCAATGTCCGACACGACGACCGACGAACCCGCCCGGAAAGCGAGCGGGACCACCGTCCCGGTGCTCGCCTTCGCGGGCATCGTCGTCGCGGTGATGCAGACCCTGCTCGTCCCCGTCTTCAAGGACCTGCCCCGACTTCTGGACACGACACCCGGCAACGCCACCTGGGTCATGACCTCCACGCTCCTCTCCGGAGCCGTGGCCACACCGATCATGGGCCGGCTCGGCGACCTCTTCGGCAAGCGCCGCATGCTGGTCGTCAGCCTGTCGGTGATGGTGGTGGGCGCGCTGGTCAGCGCGTTCACCGACGCCCTGCTCCCGATGATCGTCGGCCGTACCCTCCAGGGTTTCGCGATGGGCGCGATACCCCTCGGCATCGGCCTGATGCGCGACATGCTGCCCCGCGAGCGGCTCGGCTCGGCGATGGCGCTGATGAGTTCCTCGATCGGCGTCGGCGGCGGCCTGGCGCTGCCCGCCGCGGCCCTGGTCGCGCAGCACACCGACTGGCACGCCCTGTTCTACGGCGCCGCGGGCCTCGGTGTCCTCGCCATCGCCCTGACCCTCGCCGTCGTACCGGAGTCCCCGCTGCGCGCCAAGGGCTCCTTCGACCTGCCGGGCGCGCTGGGTCTGGCCGCCGGTCTGGTCCTCTTCCTCCTGCCGATCACGAAGGGCAGTGACTGGGGCTGGTCCTCGCCCACCACGCTCGGCCTGTTCGGCGCCGCCGTCGTGGTCCTGCTGCTGTGGGGCCTGATGGAGCTGCGCGTCGCGGCCCCGCTGGTCGACCTGCGCACCACGGCCCGCCGCGAGGTCCTGCTCACCAACCTCGCCTCGATCATGGTCGGCGTCGCCTTCTACGTCGTCTCCCTGGTCCTGCCGCAGCTTCTCCAGCTGCCCTCCGAGACCGGCTACGGCCTCGGACAGTCGATGGTCGTCGCGGGTCTGTGCGTGGCCCCGCTCGGTCTGACGATGATGTTCACGGCGCCGGTGTACGCCCGCCTGTCCGCCCGCTACGGGCCCCGGACGACCCTGCTCCTCGGCCTGCTGATCATCGCGATCGGCTACGGCGGCGGCCTCGGCCTGATGAGCGCCGCCTGGCAGACCGTCGTCACCTCGGTGCTGCTCGGCGCCGGCATCGGCCTCGCCTACTCCTCGCTGCCCGCGCTGATCATCGGCGCGGTCCCGGCCTCGGAGACGGGCGCGGCCAACGGCCTCAACACCCTGATGCGGTCCATCGGTACGTCGGTGTCGAGTGCCGTCATCGGCATGGTGCTCGCCAGCACCGCGGACGACGTCGGCGGGGTCGCCGTCCCGACCATGCAGGGCTTCCGTGTCTCCTTCCTGATCGCGACCGGCGCGGTCGCCGTCGGCCTGGCCCTGGCCTTCTTCCTCCCCCGCCACCGCCCGGCCACGACCACCCAGCTGCGCGCGAGCAGCGAGGAGGACGCGAACCTGGCCCGCGCCGAGCGGGCGCTGTCCGACGGCTCCCCGTCCGGCGCGGAGCTGTCCGGCGGCTTCCCGTCCGGCGCGGAGCTGTCCGGTGGCTTCCCGTCCGGCGGCTTCCCGTCCGACGCGGAGCTGGCCGGCTTCCGCGGCCGGGTGCTGACCGCCGACGGCGTCCCCGTCGCCCGCGCCAAGGTCACGCTGATCGACCGGCACGGCCGCCAGGCGGGGGCGACGCTCTCCGCCGGGGACGGAAGCTACGCCCTCGCCGTCCCCGCCGAGGGCCCGTACGTGCTGGCCGCCCGCGCCACGGGCCACGGCCCGCTCGCCCACTCGGCGACCCACACCGGCGACCGCCCGGTCGACCTGGACCTGTCCCTGCCGGGCGAGACGGTCTCCGCCTGACCCGCCCCCCTCACGGCCCAACGCCCCCGGCCTGCCCCCTCACGGCCCGCACCCCTGGCCCGTCCCTCCGGCTCCCGCACCCCCGTCGCAGCACGCGGCCGGGGGTGCGGCAGCATAAGGCGCCGTACGCCCGCCTCACCGAAAGGGACCCTCATGCCCGCGGCACCCGCCCCCGACACCCTGGCCGCCTTCGAGGCCGCGAAGGGGTTCATGCCCGCGCACGAGGGCCTCGCCCTGTACGCGGCGGCCGTCGAGGCGGGCGGGCTCGGGCTGCCGTTGCTGGAGGTCGGCACGTACTGCGGGCGCTCCACGGTCCTGCTCGCCGACGCGGCCCGCCGGGCCGGGGTGAGCGTGCTCACCGTCGACCACCACCGGGGCAGCGAGGAGCAGCAGCCGGGCTGGGAGTACCACGACCCGGAGACGGTCGACCGGGAGCTGGGCGTGATGGACACCCTGCCCACCTTCCGCCGCACCCTCCACCGGGCCGGCCTGGAGGAACACGTCGTGGCCCTCGTCGGCCGCTCCCCCCAGGTGGCGGCCATCTGGAACTCCCCTCTCGGCCTCGTCTTCGTCGACGGCGGCCACACCGACGAGCACGCGAACGCCGACTACGAGGGCTGGGCACCGCACGTGGCCGACGGCGGACTCCTGGTCATCCACGACGTCTTCCCGGACCCGGCCGACGAGTTCACCGGTCAGGCTCCGTACCGCGTCTACCTCAGGGCTCTCGCGTCCGGGGCGTTCACCGAGGTCTCCGTGACCGACTCGCTGCGCGTCCTGCGGCGAACGGGCGCGGGGATCTGAGGGCGCGGTCTAGAGTCGCTGCGTGTCGTACACAGGCCCGGACTTCGATCCTCCCCAGCCCCGCCGTTCCCCGCTGCGCCGTCCGCTGACCGTGGCGATCGCCGCGCTCGTGCCCGGGGCGCTGCTCGGGTGGGGGGTGTACGCGGCGGTCGGCGGCCCGGACGACGGGGGCGGCGGCGGGGGCGGTGCGGACCGCGCGGCCGGCGTGGGTACGTCGTCTGCGGCACCGTCCTCCACCGGTCCCGCGTCGCCCACCGACGACGCCAAGGCACCCACGGGCACCTCTCCGTCGGCGACAGCGGCCAGGCCCTCCCCCTCGGACTCCAAGTCCGCTCCCGCCGCGGTGTCCGGCCCCCTCGAGGGCAAGGTCGTCGTCATCGATCCGGGCCACAACCCGGGCAACTTCCAGCACACCTCCGACATCAACCGCAAGGTGAACGTCGGCACGCACTGGAAGGAGTGCGACACCACCGGCACGGCCACCAACGCGGGCTGGCCCGAGGCGAAGTTCACCCTCGACGTGGCGCACCGGCTGCGCACGCTCCTGGAGGAGCAGGGCGCCACGGTGAGGCTGACGCAGGACGACGACCGCCCGTACGGGCCCTGTGTGGACGAGCGGGCCCGGATCGGCAACGAGGCGAAGGCGGACGCCGCGATCTCGATCCACGCCGACGGGTCGGGGGCCGGCAACCGCGGCTTCCACGTCATCCTGCCCGGCTCGGTGCGGGACGGCGACGCCGGCACCCGCGCCATCGTCGCCCCCTCCGCCGAACTCGGCCGGCGCGTCGCGGGCAACTTCGTCCGCGCCACGGGCAGCGCGCCCTCCAACTACGTCGGTGGCGGCACCGGTCTCGTCACGCGCACGGACCTGGGCGGTCTCAATCTGTCAACGGTTCCCAAGGTGTTCATCGAGTGCGGCAACATGCGCGACAGCAAGGACGCGGCGCTGCTGACCAGTGGTGCCTGGCGGCAGAAGGCGGCGCAAGGGATGTCTGAGGGAATCGTGAGTTTCCTGCGCGGGTAGTGACCAGTGCGCTCATCCCTGCGGACAGCTCCGACGTACGGACGATAGTGTCGTCCGTACGATGAGGGGCCACCCCCGCGCTTCGCACCGGGCCTGACGGCGACATGGTGACAGCGACGCCTCTACCGACGACGAGACGACCTACGAAGGACCTGAAGTGAATATCCGCTCCCTCACTCGAGGCGACGGCGTGGTGATCGGAGCAGCGGTGTTGCTGTTCATCGCGTCGTTCCTCGACATCTACTCGATCGACGGTGCCCCGGACGACGCCGACATTCCCAGCCTGTGGGGCAGTGGGGCGGTCGTGCTCGGTGTCGTCCTCGCGGGCATCATCGGCACCGTGCTCGTCGTCGTGGCCCGCGCGCTGCCGCAGCCCAAGAAGGTGGCGGGGCTCGACCTCGGCCAGTTCGGCGTCGCGTTCACCGTCTTCGCCGCCTGGTCCGCGCTCGGCAACATCTTCGACCCGGCGGGCGCCTTCGACGGCGACGGCGGCGCCTTCACCAACAATCTCGGTGCCGGCACGGGCCTGATCCTCGCCCTCATCGCCACCCTGATCATGGCCGCCGCGGCCGTCGCGACCCCCCTGGTCCCGGCCCTCAAGGGCTCCCTGATCCCGGCCGCCCGTCCGGCCGCGCCGCAGCCCTACGGCGGTCAGCCGCAGAGTGGTTACGGCTACCCGGGCGCGCAGCAGCAGCCGTACGGCGGCCAGCCGGGCCAGCCCGGTCCCGGACAGCCGGGCCACGCACAGCCGGGCCCCGGTCAGCCGGGTCAGTCCTTCGGCGGGCAGCAGCCGCAGCCGGGTCAGCCGCAGCCGCAGGCCCCGCAGGCGGCCCAGCCGCAGCAGGCGCAGGCGCAGCCGGCTCCGGCCGGGGACTTCTCGCCGTTCTGGTTCGCCGTGCCGGTGCCGCGTCCGCTGTTCGCGGAGGACGGCTCGCCCACGCCGATCGCCGAACTGGCGCCGGGCACCTGGTACCTGGCCGTCGAGCAGCGCGGCGCGAACCTGGTCGCCCAGACGCAGGACGGCCGCCGCGGCGTGCTGCAGGACACCTCGGGCATCCAGCGCGGCTGACCGCGCGTTCCACGTCAACGGCCCCTCGTTCCGGGAGACTTCCGGGAACGAGGGGCCGTCGACATGTCCGCCTTCGCAGGTTTCGGACAGGCATCCGAGGCCAGACGGAAGTCATGTCCCCTAGAACTCGCAGTGGTTCCAGCGCCGGGACGGCCATCGCGGTCATCGCCGACATCATGGCCGTCATCCTCGGGCTGTGGATCCTCATGTACCTGTTGGACGCCAACCCGGCCAACGACCTGGTGCGGTTCGTCCACGAGGTGGCCGACGTGCTCGCCGGCTGGTCACGTGACCTGTTCACCTTCGACGAGGCCTGGGCCCGCGTCGTCGCCGGGTACGGCCTGGCAGCCCTGGTCTACCTGTTCGTCGGCCACGCGATCGCGGGCCGCCTGGGCCGCCGCTGACCGCTCAGACGCAGCAGTCCGGGTCCAGTCCCCTCGGCAGACGGTCGCCGGAGAAGACCTGGCAGGTGGCCTCGTGGCCGCCGAGCGCGGCGACGGCGAGGAGCAGGGAGCCGGCCGTCCAGGTGGTGAGTTCCCGCGGCCAGATCGCCTTGTCCTCGAAGACGTAGCCCGTCCAGTACAGGCCGCTGTCCGCGTCCCGCAGGTGCTGGATCGACTGGAGGACGGTCAGGGCGTGGTCGGACTCGCCCACCGCCCACAGGGCGAGCGCGAGTTCGGCGGACTCGCCGCCGGTCACCCACGGGTTGGGGACGACGCAGCGTACGCCGAGGTCCGGGACCACGAAGCGGTCCCAGCTCTCGGCGATGCGGGACCTGGCCTCCGTGCCGGTCAGCGCGCCGCCCAGCACCGGGTAGTACCAGTCCATCGAGTAGCGGCCCTTGTCCAGGAACCGCTCCGGCTGGCGGCGGATGGCGTGCCGCAGCGCGCCCGCCGCCAACTCCCAGTCGGGCTGGGGCTCTTCGCGCTGCTCGGCGATGGCGAGGGCGCAGCGCAGCGCGTGGTGGACGGAGGAACTGCCGGTCAGCAGCGCGTCCGTGGTGTCGGTGCCGTCGTCGTCCCGCCGCCAGCCGATCTGGCCGCCGGGCTGCTGGAGGCGCAGCACGAACTCGACCGCCGCGTGGACGACGGGCCACATCCGGTCCAGGAACGTGTCGTCGCCGGTGGAGAGGTGGTGGTGCCAGACGCCGACGGCGACGTAGGCGACGAAGTTGGTCTCCCGGCCGCGGTCGGTGACGTCGGCGAAGTCGCCGTCGGCGTAGGCCGCGTACCAGGAACCGTCGGGGTTCTGGTGCCGGGCCAGCCACTCGTACGCCCGCTCGGCGGCCTCGTGCTCGCCGGCCGCGTCGAGGGCCATCGCCGCCTCCACGTGGTCCCACGGGTCGAGGTGGTGCCCGCGGAACCAGGGGATCGCGCCGTCCTCGCGCTGCTCGGCGAGGATGCCGCGGACGGTGGCGGCGGCCTGGTCGTCGGTGAGGACGCCGGGCAGGATCAGGTGTTCCGTGCGGGGCGTGCGAGGGCTCCGGGGCGATGTCACGCGGCGTCCACCGACGGGAGGTGCGGCTTGGTCGCGTAGGCCACGAAGCTCTTGCCGATCAGCGGGTTCAGCGCCTGCTCGGCGACCCTCGTCGCCAGTGGCTTCTTCATGATGTCCCAGACCAGCAGCTTGTGGTACGCCCGCACCGGCAGCGCCTTGTCGTTGTCGACGCCGAACGCGCACTTCAGCCACCAGTACGGCGAGTGCAGCGCGTGCGCGTGGTGGGTGCCGTAGGGCCTGAGGCCGGCCTCGCGGATGCGGGTGAGGAGCTGGTCGGCCTTGTAGATGCGGATGTGGCCGCCCTCGACCTCGTGGTAGGCGTCGGACAGCGTCCAGCAGACCTTCTCGGGGCCGTAGCGCGGCACGGTGATCGCGATGCGTCCGCCGGGCCTGAGGACGCGGACCATCTCGGCGAGGACGCCCTTGTCGTCGTGGATGTGCTCCATCACCTCGGAGATGATGACGACGTCGAAGGACTCGTCGGGGAAGGGCAGGGCCAGCGCGTCGCCCTCCATCGCGGTGGCGGTGGCTCCGGCCGGGGCCTCGCCGGCCTCCTTCATCGCCGCGAACCACTTGGCGACCTCGCGGATCTCCTCCGCGTTCTGGTCCAGCGCCACGACCTGGGCGCCGCGCCGGTAGCACTCGAACGCGTGCCGGCCGGCGCCGCAGCCGAGGTCCAGGACGCGGTCGCCCGGGGCGAGCGGGAACCGGGAGAAGTCGACGGTCAGCACGTGGCCCTGCTTTCGGGGTAGACACCGGTGTCACTGGTCGCACTCGTCGGGGCCGCGGGGACGGCCCTCGGAGCGGTCGCGGAGGGGCCGACGGCCTCGCGGTAGCGGGCGGCCGTGCCTTCGGCGGCCCGCGCCCAGGTGAAGTGCCGCAGCACGCGCTCGCGTCCGGCCGCGCCGAGCCGCGCCCGCAGTTCGCGGTCGCGGAGCAGCCGGTTCAGTCCGGCGGCCAGCGCGCCCGCGTCGCCCGGTGGTACGGCGAGGCAGGTCTCCCCGTCGGGTCCGGCGACCTCCGGGACGGCGCCGCCGGTCGTGGCGAGCAGCGCGGTGCCCGTCGCCATGGCCTCGGCGGCGGGCAGCGAGAACCCCTCGTACAGCGACGGCACGCACGCGACCTCGGCCGAACGCACCAGGTCGACCAGTTCGGCGTCCGAGATGCCCTTGACGAACTCGACGGCGTCCTCGAGGCCGTACCGCTCGATCGCCTGCGCGACGGGGCCCTCGGCGGGCCGCTTGCCGACGACGACGAGGTGGGCCCGCGGGTGCTCGGTGCGCGCCTTGGCCAGCGCCTCGACGAGGAAGACCAGGCCCTTGAGCGGCACGTCCGCGCTGGACGTCGTCACGATCCGGCCCGGTACCCGCGGCACCGACGGGTCGGGCGAGAACAGGTCGGTGTCGGCGCCGATGTGGACGACGTGGACGCGGTCGTCCCGTACGCCGAGGTGGTCGACGATCTCCTGGCGGGAGGTGCCGGAGACGGTGAGTACGGAGGGCAGGCGGCGCGCGACGCGCTTCTGCATGCGGGTGAAGGCGTACCAGCGGCGCACCGAGTACCGGCGCTTCCAGCCTTCGGCGGCGTCCAGTTCGAGCTGCCGGTCGACGGTGATGGGGTGGTGGATGGTGGTGACGAGGGGGGCGCCCACGTCGCCCAGCAGGCCGTAGCCGAGGGTCTGGTTGTCGTGGACGACGTCGAAGTCGCCGCGGCGGGCGCGCAGATGGCGGCGGGCGCGCAGCGAGAACGTCAGCGGTTCGGGGAAGCCGCCGGTCCACATCGTGCCGACCTCCAGCGCGTCGACCCAGTCGCGGTACTCGCCGCGCTTCGGGGTGCGGAAGGGGTCGGGCTGGCGGTAGAGGTCGAGGCTGGGCAGCTCGGTGAGGGACAGCCGGTCCGCCAGGCCCTCGTCGAGCACGGGGTACGGCTGGGCGCCGATGACCTCGACGCGGTGGCCGAGGCGGGCCAGTTCGCGTGAGAGGTGGCGGACGTAGACGCCCTGTCCGCCGCAGAACGGGTTCCCCTTGTAGGTGAGGAGCGCGATACGGAGCGGTGGCAAGCCGTCGGCGGCTGGCTCCGGACGGGGACCCGTCTGACTGGCCTCGGCGGTCACCCTGGGCCCCCTCCTCACTGCGCTGTCCCGCGACACTATGCCGGGACGTTAATCTAGAACAAGTTTCAGACTTGATCGTTCAGAGGCTCCGAATCTACCGGCAGGTAGGGGTGCTGTGACGAGTGGATCAGGTGATTCACGCCACGGCGACGGGGAGAAGGTGGCCAAGGTGGACAACCCGGGAACGGAAGCCTCCGGTGGTTCTGGGCCCTGCGGTGCTTCCGGTACCTCCGACGCCTGCGATGCCTCCGGTTTCGAGCGCCGCTCCGCCGCCCCGCCCCTCACCGAGCGGCAGCGGGAGCGCCGCCGCCGCATTCTGCACGCGACCGCGCGGCTGGCCTGCCGGGGCGGTTTCGAGGCGGTGCAGATGCGCGAGGTCGCGGAGTCGTCGCAGGTCGCCCTGGGCACGCTGTACCGCTACTTCCCGTCCAAGGTCCATCTGCTGGTGGCGACCATGCACGACCAGCTGGAGCGGTTGCACGGCACCCTGCGCAGGAGCCCCCCGTCCGGTGAGACGGCGGCGGACCGGGTGGCGCAGACCCTGATGCGGGCGTTCGGCGCGCTGCGGCGGGAACCCCGGCTGGCCGAGGCCATGGCCCGGGCCCTGACCTTCGCCGACCGCGGCGTCTCCCCGGAGGTCGACCAGGTCTCCCGCCAGACCACGGCGATCATCCTGGACGCTATGGGCGGCCTGGAGAACCCGACCCCCGAGCAGCTCTCCGCGGTCCGCGTCATCGAGCACACCTGGCTCTCGACCCTGATCGCCTGGCTCTCCGGCCGCGCCTCCCTCGCCCAGGTGGGAGTGGACATCCAAACGGTGTGCCGGCTGATCGACCTCACGGACGCCGGGGCACACGGGCGGCCGCCCCGGCCCGGCCCCGTCGGCTCCGGGTAAGGTGGCCGCGTCGTCATCACGCCGTACGGGGGGAAGCCGGTGCAATTCCGGCGCTGACCCGCAACCGTGAACCGCCCGCCGAGGCCCCTTCGGGGTCGTCCGCGGACGGTGAGCCGGACTGCCCCGCACGGACGTGACCGGCTCACGTGCCCGGCACCCGCCGGCGCACGGGCACCGTCGAGGCATACGGGGCCGAGCCGCCGGGGGTGCCCCGTGCTGTCCGGCCCCGCACAGGGAAAGGCACCCGCCGCTCATGAACGTCCGCCGTCGTGGCAGCGCCGCGGCCCTCGCCGTCATAGCCGTGCTCGGCGCCGCGGCCGCGCCCGCGGTCGCCGCCGACCCGTCGCCGTCCGCCTCCGCGTCCGCCTCGTCCACGCCGTCCCAGCCGTCCGGGCTGTTCGGCACCACGGACCCCCAGTACGACGGCGTCTGGCGCCAGTCCCTCGCCCTGCTCGCGCAGGACACGGTGGGCATGCTCCCGTCGTCGGAGGCCGTGGACTGGCTCGCCGGGCAGCAGTGCGACAACGGCGCCTTCGCCCCGTACCGCGCCGACACCGCCAAGGCGTGCGACGCCAAGACCATGGTCGACTCCAACAGCACGGCCGCCGCGGTCCAGGCGCTGTGGGCCGTCGGCGGGCGCGGCGACGTCGTCGAGGACGCCCTCGCCTGGCTGAAGTCCGTACAGAACGAGGACGGCGGCTGGGGCTACACCCCCGGCGGTGCCAGCGACGCCAACTCCACCTCCGTCGTCATCGGCGCCCTCACCGCCACGGGCACCGACCCCGAGCGGGTCGAGAAGGACGGCAGGTCCCCGTACGACGCCCTGCTGACCTTCGCCCTGCCCTGCGCCGAGGACAAGGGCGCCGGAGCCTTCGCCTTCCAGCCCGACAAGGACGGCAAGCTGCTCGCCAACGCGGACGCGACGGCCGCCGGCGTCCTCGGCGCGCTCGGCAAGGGCCTGGTCACCGAGGCCGGCGGGAAGACCGCCGACGCCACCTGCGCCGACGCGGACAAGCCCACCCGCGAGCAGGCCGCCGCGAACGGCGCCGCCCACCTCACCCAGGCCCTCGCCGCGGACGGTCACCTGAAGTCCGCCCTCGGCGGCTCCGCCGACCAGCCCGACTACGGCAACACCGCCGACGCGGTCGTCGCCCTCGCCGCGCGGGGCGGCGCGCAGAAGGCCGCCGAGCCGCTGGCCTGGCTGAAGAAGAACGCCGCGAAGTGGGCCGAGCAGAGCGGCCCGGCCGCCTACGCCCAGCTGATCTTCGCCGCGCACGCCACGGGCACCGACCCGCGCGCCTTCGGCGGCACGGACCTGGTGGAGAAGCTGAACGCGACCGGGCCGGCTCCGCGAGGTGTGACGGACACCGCCACCATCAGCGCCCAGGACGCCGACCAGGACGAGAAGAAGGACGACTCCGGCTTCGGTGTCTGGTGGATCGTCGGCGTCTGCCTCGTCGTCGCCGTCGCCGTCGCCGCCGGCCTCGTCCTGCGCGCCCGCACCAAGAGGCAGCAGCCGTGACCCGCCGCGCCGTTCTCCTCCTCCTGGCCACGATCCTGCTGATCGGGAGCGCGGGCCAGGCGCAGGCCGCCGGGTATCGCTACTGGTCCTTCTGGGACCGCGACGGCGACAGCTGGGTCTACGCCACCCAGGGGCCGTCGCTCGTCCGTCCCTCCGACGGCGACGTCCAGGGCTTCCGCTTCGCGGTGAGCGAGAACTCGGGCGACGCGGCCCAGCCGCGCGGTACGGCGGACTTCGCGGCGATCTGCGCGAAGACGCCGGCCGAGGACGGCAGCAAGCGCGTCGCCCTGGTCCTCGACTTCGGCACGGCGTCCGACGCGCCGTCCGGCGAGACTCCGCCGGCCCCGCGCACGGCCTGCGCCCAGGTCTCCCCCGACGCGACGACGGCCGACGCCCTGGCCGCCGTCGCGGACCCGCTCCGGTACAACACCAACGCGCTGCTGTGCGGCATCGCCGGGTACCCGAAGTCGGGGTGCGGCGAGCAGGTGGCGCGGAACGAGGGCGCGCAGGACGACACGCAGGAGGGCTCGGCGGCCACCGCGGCCCCGGACGAGAAGAGCACGCAGGACGACGACGGCCCGTCGGTCGGCCTCTACGCGGGCATCGCCCTCGTGGCGGCCCTGGCCGGAGCGGCGGCCTGGCAGGCGAGGCGGCGCAGAAATGCCACCGACTGACCCTGCGGACAGCCACGCCACGCCGCCCCGCCCTACGGACAGCCGCGCCACGCCGCCGCCCCAGCCTGCGGGCAGTCGTGCCGCTGGGGCGGCACGGGTGGGCGCAGGCGGCACCCTGGCAGCGCCGGTAAGCGCCCCCACCCCCGGCCCCCACCGCACGGTGCCCGTACACCCCGGCGCCTGGTGGCTCTGGGCGCTGGCCCTCGGCACCGCCGCAACCCGCACCACCAACCCCCTCCTCCTCTCCCTCCTCGTAGCCGTCTCCGCCTACGTCGTCATCGCCCGCCGCCCCCACGCCCCCTGGTCCCGCTCCTACGGCGCCTTCGTCAAGCTCGCCCTGGCCGTCCTCGTCATCCGCCTCCTCTTCACCGCGGTCCTCGGCTCCCCCATCCCCGGCACGCACACCCTCGTCACCCTCCCCGAGGTCCCCCTCCCCGACTGGGCGCAGGGCATCCGCCTCGGCGGCCGGGTCACCGCGGAGGGCCTGGCCTTCGCCCTGTACGACGCGATGAAGCTGGCCACCCTCCTCATCTGCGTCGGCGCCGCGAACGCCCTCGCCAACCCCGCCCGCCTCCTCAAGTCCCTGCCGGGCGCCCTGTACGAGATGGGCGTGGCCGTCGTCGTCGCCCTCACCTTCGCGCCGAACCTCATCGCCGACGTCCAGCGCCTGCGCGCCGCCCGCCGTCTGCGCGGCCGCCCCGACGGCGGCGTACGGGGCCTGCTCCAGGTCGGTCTGCCGGTGCTCGAAGGCGCCCTGGAGCGTTCCGTCGCCCTCGCCGCCGCGATGGACGCCCGCGGTTACGGCCGTACCGCCCAGGTCCCCGCCCCCGTCCGCCGTACCACCGCCGCCCTCACCCTGGGCGGCCTGCTCGGCGTCTGCGCGGGGACGTACGGGCTGCTGACCGCGGCGGGCGGCACGTACGGCATCCCCGTCCTCCTGGCCGGCGTCGCCGCCGCGCTCGCGGGGCTGTGGCTCGGCGGTCGCCGGTCGGTCCGCACCCGGTACCGACCGGACCGCTGGGACGCCCGCGCCTGGCTGGTCACCGCCTCCGGGGTGGCGGTGGCGGCGCTGATGTTCCTCGCCGCCGCCCGTGACCCGGCGGCGCTGCACCCGGGCGTGGTCCCGCTGGTCGCCCCCGGCCTTCCGCTGTGGCCGGCGGCGGCCGTACTGATCGGCCTGCTCCCGGCGTTCGTCACTCCCGCCCCCACCCCCACCTCCGTAACCGCCCCCGTACCCGCCCCCGTCAAGGAGCCGTCGTGATCCGCTTCGAGGATGTCTCCGTGACGTACGACGGAGCGGCCGAGCCCACCGTCCGGGGCATCGACTTCGAGGTCCCCGAGGGTGAACTCGTCCTGCTCGCCGGCCCGTCCGGGGTCGGCAAGTCCACCGTGCTGGGCGCGGTCAGCGGCCTGGTGCCGCACTTCACCGGCGGCACGCTGAGCGGCCGGGTCACGGTGGCCGGGCGGGACACCCGCACCCACAAGCCGCGCGAACTCGCCGACGTCGTCGGCACGGTCGGGCAGGACCCGCTCTCCCACTTCGTGACGGACACCGTCGAGGACGAGCTCGCCTACGGCATGGAGTCCCTCGGTCTGGCCCCGGACGTGATGCGCCGCCGCGTCGAGGAGACCCTCGACCTCCTGGGCCTGTCCGACCTCCGGTCCCGCCCCATCGCCACGCTCTCCGGCGGCCAGCAGCAGCGGGTCGCGATCGGCTCGGTCCTCACTCCGCACCCGGACGTCCTGGTCCTGGACGAGCCGACCTCCGCCCTCGACCCCGCCGCCGCCGAGGAGGTCCTCGCCGTCCTCCAGCGCCTGGTCCACGACCTCGGTACGACGGTTCTGATGGCCGAGCACCGCCTGGAACGCGTCATCCAGTACGCCGATCAGGTCGTCCTGCTCCCGTCATCGGGCGCGGCGCCGCTCCTCGGCTCTCCGGCGGACGTGATGGCCGTGTCCCCGGTGTACCCGCCGGTGGTGGGCCTGGGCAGGCTGGCGGACTGGTCCCCGCTGCCACTGACGATCCGCGACGCCCGGCGCCGCGCGGCCCCGCTGCGGGACCGGCTGGCCGACCGGGAGATCCCGGCCCGCACGCCGCCGGCCGCCACGCTCCCGCCCCTTCCCGCGCTCCGGCCCGCCCCCGCGTCCCGCTGGCGCCGCCGCGGGAAGGCCCCGCAAGCCCCTTCGGGCCCCACCTCGTACGCCGCCGAGGTCCGCTCCCTCGCCGTCCGCCGGGACCGGATCCAGGCGCTGCGCCACATCGACCTGACCGTCTCCCCCGGCGAGACCGTCGCCCTGATGGGCCGCAACGGCGCCGGGAAGTCCACCCTCCTGTCCGCCCTCGTCGGCCTGGTCGAACCGTCCGCCGGTTCGGTCCGCGCCGGCGACGCCGTACCGCACCGCACGGCCCCCCGCGATCTCGTGCGCCGGGTCGGCCTGGTCCCGCAGGAGCCGCGCGACCTGCTGTACGCCGACACCGTCGCCGCCGAGTGCGCGGCCGCCGACCGGGACGCGGAGGCGTCCCCCGGTACCTGCCGCGCCCTGCTCACCGAGCTGCTCCCCGGCGTCACCGACGACACCCACCCCCGCGACCTCTCCGAGGGCCAGCGCCTCACCCTCGCCCTGTCCGTCGTCCTGACCGCCCGCCCTCCCCTCCTCCTCCTGGACGAGCCGACGCGCGGCCTGGACTACGCGGCGAAGGCCCGGCTGGCCGGCATCCTGCGCGGCCTGGCCGCCGAGGGCCACGCGATCGTGCTGGCCACGCACGACGTGGAACTCGCCGCCGAGCTGGCCCACCGGGTCGTGCTGCTGGCCGAGGGCGAGGTGATCGCCGACGGCCCGGCGGCGGACGTGGTGATGGCCTCCCCGTCCTTCGCCCCGCAGGTCGCCAAGGTGCTGGCCCCGAGGCAGTGGCTGACCGTCGCGCAGGTGCGGGAGGCGCTGGCATGACCGGCGGCGTCCCTCCCCAGCGTCAGGCCCGCGCCGTCCGGCTCGGCCCCCGTTCCGTGGCCGCCCTGCTCCTGGTCAGCGCGGTGGGCGTGGCGGGCTTCGGCTGGCCCTTCCTGGCCCCGCCGGACGCCTCGCTGAACGCGCACGCGCAGGACGCGCCGTGGCTGTTCGCGGGCCTGCTGGTGCTGCTGGTGGCCGTGGTGGCGGCGACGATCTCGGAGTCGGGGCTCGGCCCGAAGGCCGTGGCGATGCTCGGTGTCCTGGCGGCGGTGGGCGCGGCGCTGCGTCCCATCGGCGCGGGCACCGCGGGCCTGGAGCCGATGTTCTTCCTCATGGTCCTCAGCGGCCGGGTCCTGGGCCCGGGCTTCGGCTTCGTCCTCGGCTCGGTCACGATGTTCGCGTCCGCGCTGCTCACGGGTGGGGTGGGCCCGTGGATGCCGTTCCAGATGCTGTCGATGGGCTGGTTCACGATGGGGGCGGGCCTGCTGCCCTTCCCCGACCGTCTGCGCGGTCGCACGGAGCTGTTGATGCTGGCCGCGTACGGCTTCCTGGCCGCGTTCGCCTACGGCACGGTGATGAACCTGGCGGGCTGGACCTTCATGAACACGCTCGCCTCGAACATCGCCTTCGACCCGGACGCGTCGATCCCCGACAACCTGGCCCGCTTCCTCGCCTACTGCCTGGCCACGTCCCTCGGCTGGGACGGGGGCCGCGCCGCCGTGACGGTCGTACTGACCCTCGCGCTGGGCACCCCGGTCCTGAAGGCACTGCGCCGCGCCACCCGCCGGGCGGCCTTCGAGGCACCGGTCACGTTCGAGCGGCCGGCGAGGTGAGCCGCCCCACGTGACCGAGGGCGCCGACTGCGGCGGCACCGCGCCCGCGGCGCCGATCGCGCCGCGGGGCAGGGCCTTCGTGCGGAGCGGCGTGCTCACGGCAGGACGTGCGCCGGGTGCGCCTACGGGAGGACGATGTCGCGGCCCGGCCCGCCTTCGACGGTGTCCTTTCCGAGGCCGCCACCGACGAGGTCGTCGCCGCCTTCGCCGTGCAGCATGTCGTCGCCGGGGCCGCCGAGAACGATGTCGCGGCCGTCCCCGCCCATGGCATGGTCGTCGCCGGAGCCGGCGTACACGGTGTCGTCGCCGCCGTAGCCCTCGATCATGTCGTCGCCCGCGCCACCCCACATCCGCTGGTCGTCGCCGTCGCCCATGAGGTGGTCCATGCCCTCGCCGCCGTGCAGCACGGCGGGCCCCATGACCATGTCGTTCCCGTCGCCGCCCAGCACCGTGCGTGCCGTGTGGGCGTGCAGTTCGTCGTCACCGGAGCCGCCGCTGACGGTGCCGACCCCGGGGGTGAAGGCGGCGACCGTGTCGTCGCCGTCGCCGAGGTGGATGTCGATCCGGTCGGGACGAGCGCCGTCGGCGGGCAGTTCGCAGACGACGGCGGTGGTGTCCTCGGCTGAGGAGTACGCGCAATGATCGCCCGGTTCGAGCGGGACCACGTCGCGGAAGCCGATCCGCTGGATGCCGTCGCTGGTGTACATGAAGAAGACGTTGAGGTCGTTGGTGTGGCCCGCGGCGGCCGTGAAGACGATCGACTGGGTCTCCCAGTCGGCTCCGACGCGGGACTTCGCCTCGGCGGCGCTCGCGGCGGTCGCCGGGCCGAGGGTGAGGCCGGCAGTGCACAGGGCCACGACGAACGCGCCGACGGCGGTTCGGTTTCGGTTCATCTGATTCCTCCGTGGATACCCCTGCCTTCAGGCAGGGGAGGAAACGGACTCCCTGCGGAGCAGGGTGATGGGCGGGGTTTCGCCGCCAGGGCGAAGGGCCGCGCCCCGACCAGCAGCTTTGGTCTTAAGTCGCAGTGCCGCTAGTTTGTGAGCGTGGCCACGACGTGTGTGAAGCGGGCGTTCAAGTACCGCTTCCATCCAACCGATGCGCAGGCAGCCGAGCTGTCGCGCACCTTCGGATGCGTACGCAAGGTCTACAACCTGGCACTCGCGGCCCGTACCGAAGCATGGGCGCGGCAGGAACGGGTCAACTACAACGCCACCTCGGCGATGCTGACGGCGTGGAAGAAGACCGAGGAGCTCGCCTACCTCAACGACGTCTCCTCCGTACCCCTGCAGCAGACACTTCGGCACCTGCAGAACGCGTTCACCCACTTCTTCGGCAAGCGGGCCAAGTATCCGCGCTTCAAGTCGCGGAAGAGGTCGCGGAAGTCGGCCGAGTACACGACCAGTGGTTTCCGCTTCCGTGACGGGAGACTGACGCTGGCGAAGATGGCCGGCCCGCTGGCCGTCGTGTGGTCGCGGCCCCTGCCCGAGGGGGCATCGCCGTCCACCGTGACCGTCTCGCAGGATCCGGCGGGACGCTGGTTCGTCTCCCTGCTGTGTGACGACCCGACCGTGAAACCGCTCCCGGCAACCGATACGGCGGTCGGTGTGGACGTGGGCCTGGAACACCTGCTGACCCTCTCCACCGGGGAGAAGATCGCCAATCCCCGGTATGAACGCGCCGACCGTGCCCGCCTGGCGAAGGCCCAGCGCGCCCTTGCCCGCAAGGCGAAGGGCGACGGAGCCAACCGGGCCAAGGCCCGCCGCAGGGTCGCCACAATCTACGCCCGCATCGCCGACCGGCGCCGGGACGGGCTCCACAAGCTGACCACCCGACTCGTTCGTGAAAACCAAACGATCGTGATCGAGGACCTGATCGTACGCAACATGGTCAAGAACCACACCCTCGCCCGGGCCATCTCGGACGCGGGCTGGAGCGAGTTCCGCTCCCTGCTGGAGTACAAGGCCGCCTGGTACGGGCGCGAAGTGATCGCAGTGGACCGCTTCTTCCCCTCCTCCAGGCTGTGCTCGGCCTGCGGCGCCCTGCGGGGCAGGATGCCGTTGAACGTCCGTACCTGGACGTGCGACGGCTGCGGCACGACCCACGACCGGGACGTGAACGCGGCCAACAACCTTCTGGCGGCCGGGCTGGCCGTGTCTGTCTGTGGAGCTGGTGTAAGACCTCAACGGAGTACTCCGGGCGGGCAGTCGGCGACGAAGCAGAAACCCTCACGACGCGAGCCGTGAGAATCCCCCTCCTTCAGGAGGGCGAGAAGTCAAGGAACCTCATCTCGATGGAGTGACAGTTGACCGAACGGCTTGCGTGGTGCTGGCGGGGACTCGGCCGTGAAGGCGGTCTCCTCCGCCGGCCCGAAGATGCCGGGCCGCGAACTGACGCGGCGTCATGGTAAACCGCTGCCCCTCCGGATGCGATGGGTGGGACTCGACGGCAAGGAGTGGTTCCGGAGTCGCCGCGGGAAGGGCCGACCGCCCGAGTCCGGCAAGGGCACCGGCTCCCGCACCAGGGCGGATTCCCCAACCGCGACCCACCACTGTGATCGACTTTGTCTGTTTCATTGACATTTCACTGAGGAGTCGTCATTTTGGGAGCGCTCCCATTACAGCCTTGCCTCTGGAAGGAGTCCCCCCACATGCGCACAACGAGTCCGTTAACCGGGCGTTCGCGGTCGGCCCTCCGTCGGCCTCTCCAGGCGCTCGTCATGCTGTTCGCCGTGGTCGTCGGCGCACTGGCCTGGTCGACCCCCGCCCAGGCCCACGGCACCATCGTCGGTCCCGCCACCCGCGCGTACCAGTGCTGGAAGACGTGGGGCAGCAACCACACGAACCCGGCCATGCAGACCCAGGACCCCATGTGCTGGCAGGCCTTCCAGGCCAACGCCGACACCATGTGGAACTGGATGAGCGCCCTCCGCGACGGCCTCGGCGGCCAGTTCCAGGCGAAGACCCCCGACGGGACGCTCTGCAGCAACAACCTCTCGAGGAACGCCAGCCTGAACAAGCCCGGCCAGTGGAAGACCACCAACGTCGGCAACAACTTCTCGGTGCAGCTGTACGACCAGGCGTCCCACGGTGCCGACTACTTCAAGGTCTACGTGAGCAAGCAGGGCTTCGACCCCAAGACCCAGACCCTGGGCTGGGGCAACCTCGACTTCATCACGCAGACCGGCCGCTTCGCCCCGGCGCAGAACATCACCTTCCCCGTCCAGACCTCCGGATACACCGGACACCACGTGGTGTTCGTGATCTGGCAGGCCTCGCACCTCGACCAGGCGTACATGTGGTGCAGCGACGTGAACTTCGGCTGAGCCGAGGAGCGCCGCGCACGGCACCGGCCTTCGCCGGGCGCCGGTGACCCGCCCGCCCGGCAGACCGAGCCCCGTCGGGGCAGGGGCCCTCTTCGGCCACCCTGCCCCGACGGGGCTTCACGCGCTCCGGGTTCCGTGACCCGCAAGCCGAGTTCACGCAGGAACGGTCCGGAACCGTCGCCGGTACTCCGTCGGGGTCGTGTCCAGGCGCCGGCGGAACGCCCGGACCAGGGTGTCGACGGTGCCGAAGCCGCAGGCGGAGGCGACCCTCTCCAAGGTCCCGTCAGTGGATTCGAGCTGCTGGCGCGCCACCTCGACGCGGACCGACTCGACGTAGGCGTACGGGGTGGTGCCGAGTTCGGTCTTGAAGATCCGGGTGAGCTGCCGGTCGCTGACGTGCGCGTGTGCGGCGAGGTCGGCGACGGTGAGCGGTTCGGCGATGTTGCGCAGGACGTGGTGGCGGAGTTCCTCGACGCGCCGTGTCGTGGAGACCTGCTCCAGCGGAACGCTGAACTGACTCTGCCCGCTCGGCCGCTTCAGATACATCACGAGCTGCCGGGCCACGCGCAACGCCACCGCCTCGCCGAGGTCGTCGGCGACGAGCGCGAGGGAGAGGTCGAGGCAGGAGCTGATGCCCGCGCCGGTCCACACGTCGCCGTCCCGGATGAAGATCGGGTCGGCGTCCACCTCGACCGCCGGGTGGTCGTCGGCGAGCTGCCGCGCGGTCGACCAGTGGGTGGTGACGCGCTTGCCGTCGAGGAGTCCGGCGGCCGCCAGCACGTGCGCGCCGACGCAGACGGACGTGACCCGCCGGGTCCGGCCGGCGAGCTGCCGCACCCGCTCCACCACGGCGGGGTCGGTGAGCGCGTGGACACGCCGCCGACCGTCGATCTCGACCGCGCCGGGCACGATCAGGGTGTCGACGCGCCGGGCGGACAGGTCGTCGAAGGTGACGTCCGGGAGGACCCGGACCCCGGCGCCGGTGGTGACCGGGTCCATGGTCTCGGCGGCGAGGACCACCTCGTACCCCGCCGCCTCGTCCGTCTCGCGCCGGGCGAGGGCGAACACCTCCGGCGGCCCGGTGACGTCGAGCAGGTCGACGCCCTCGAAGAGGACGACGACGATCAGTCGGCTCACGGAGTTCACGTTCCTCCCAGCTCCTATGTCGGTATCTGCAGGTTAGACGACATTGCCGACATCACGGCACGGCCGTAGCGTCGTAGGAGCAGGCCACCGGCCGCACCCCTTCCCCACCCGAAGACCAGGGAGTTCCCCATGCCCAGGACCACGCTGCGCCGCCTCAACGGACTCGACGACACCCCCGCCAAGCTCGCCGACTCCACCCTGGTGCTCGTCGACTACCAGAACACCTACACGACCGGCGTGATGGAACTGGACGGCTGGCAGGACGCCCTCGACGCCGGCGCCCGGCTGCTGGCCCGCGCCCGCCGGGAAGGCGCCAAGGTCATCCACGTCATGCACGACGGCGGCGAGGGCACCCCGTACGACATCCGCGCCGAGATCGGCCAGATCCACCCGAGCGTCGCCCCGGTCGACGGCGAACCCGTCGTCGTCAAGAAGGCGCCCGACTCGTTCTTCGGCACGGACCTGGGCGAGCACGTCGACGCGGCCGGCAACAGCGACCTGGTCGTCGTCGGCTTCATGACGCACATGTGCGTGACCTTCACCGCCCAGGGCGCCTTCCTGCGCGGCAACCGCCCCACGGTCGTCGCCGACGCCTGCGCCACCCGCGCCCTGCCCGTCACGGGCCTCGAACTGGACGCCCACCAGGTGCACCACAGCGCCCTCGCCACCATTACCGACATGTACGGCGTCGTAGTCCCCTCCCAGGACTCCCTCTCCTGAGACGACCCGACGCCCCACCCCTCATCCGTCGGTGACACCTACGGAGGGTGCGCGGCAAGGCGGCTCAGGCCACCTTGAGCGTCCAGTCACCGGCCGGTGAGGAATGAACCCACACGTAGCCGGGCCCGCCCAGGCGGACCGTCCCTCTCTCGGTACCCGTCACGTCTATGTCCAGCGGCTCACCGCTGTCGAACGCGTGGTGCACCAACCCCAGGCCCCTGGCGCGGCCCGCGCAGTCGTACCGCAGCTCCAGCGGCCCGCCTTCCCAGGCGAAGAGCAGGGCCGGCACGTCTTCACGCCACAGCCTGTCCAACTGCCAGCGGGCCATGCCGTTCTCCCCGCCCTTGCGCACTTCCAGGTGCGTGTACCGGCCGGGGAGGACGAACGGATGCCACGACCGCCCCCACGTGTGGAAGAGAGCGGCAGCCTCCGTCCGCTCCTGCGGAGTGTCGATCCACGGCGCCGCGAAATAGGTGGTGACCGGGCCCCGAGACCGCAACCGCAACAGTGCCGGTTCCCCCTGCGGACGGGGAACGGCGACGGTGCGCTTCCTCCAGCCACCCACCGGAAACGCTTGTGGAATCACATCCAGCCCCTCCCCTTGCGCACCACTGACCCCGAGACGATCCAACCACGTCGCAGATCATCTCCTCAGACTTTGGGTACGGCACCGGTCATCCAACCGCCAACCCGGAGCGCGTGAAGAGCTGTTGAGACCGTTACGATCATCTGCGCGCCGCCGTGCTCTCCCCAAGGACCCGGCGGAGCTGATCCGCCGGGTGATGGAGGAACGCTGTGGGAAGCAAGGCGATGCCGACGGGAATCCAGTGGCGCGAGCTGCCCCGTCACGCCACCACCGCCGGGTGATCGCGTCCGGCTCCGGAGACGAGCCCTACGCCGAGCACGACGGGGCGGTACTGCTCCTGCTGCTCCTGGCCGGCCTCGTGGCCGTGCTCGGGCTCACCCTTCGTGGGATCACGGGCCTGGTGCGCGCGAGGAGGACCGGCCCGGGCGGGCAGGTGTTCCTCGCACCGGCGGCCGTACTGGCGTGGGGCGCGACGGCCGGCATGTACACCTGGGGCCTCCTGCACCTGTTCTTCTTCGACGACCACGCCCAGGCCCAGGCGTGCCACCGGGTCCTGGGCAGCGGCGAAGTCAGCGGTTACGTACCGACGTTCCTCCCGCTGCACTTCGGGTGCCGGGCCGGGGACGGGCGGGTGGTCGAGGCCGTCATCCCGTCGTACCTCAACCCGGCGACCGCCCTGCTCGGGATCGCCGCGCTCACCCTGACCGGATTCGCCGTCACTCGCCGGACGCGGGAGGCCGTGCCCGAATGACCCGGTGAGCCGGTGAGCCGGTAGCCCCCTGTGCCCCTGGGACCCGGACCGGGGACAGGTAAACGTTTCTGTTCGAATTATCGTCTTCGCACGTGCCCCCGCCGTGCCCCCGATGACGCCGAACGGAAACCCCGACCGTGGTCCCTGCCGCACTGACGACCGTCCCCCGCCCCGAACGGCAGCGGGAGAGACGCCCCGGCGATGCCCTGCGCGCCTTCGGGCGCCGGCATCGCGTGGCCCTGCTCGCCACCCTGCCCACCATCCCGCTGTACGCGGTGTGGTGGGCGTTTCTCGCCACTGGCGGGGGCGACCTCGCCGCGCAGGAGGCGTGGGCCGACTTCACCTCGCGGCACGGCGGTTCGCCGTACGGGCTGTTCTGGTACGGCGGGACGCACACCGCCAACTACAGCGTGATCTCGCCGCACCTGATGGCCCTGCTCGGCGTGCGCACGGTCACCGTGGTGTCCGGGCTGGCCGGCGCCTGGCTGGCGGCCGTGCTGATCGAGCGCGCCGGTGTGCGCAGGCCCCTGTGGCCCGCCCTGCTCGCCTCCCTCGCTCTGTGGTGCAACGTCGCCTCGGGGCGTACGACCTTCGCGCTCGGTCTCGCCTTCGGGCTGGCCGCCTGCGTGGTGCTGGTCCGGGAACGGCGGACGGTCCTCGCCGCCGGGTACGCGGCACTGGCCACCATGGCCTCGCCGGTGGCCGGGCTGTACCTGGCCGTCGTGGGCGCCGGTCACCTGCTCGTACGGGACTGGGGGCGCGCCCTCGTCCTTCTCGTACCGCCCGCCGTCGTCGTCGGGCTGACCACGCTGCTGTTCCCCTTCAGCGGGGAGCAGCCGATGCCGGCGGCCCGAATATGGCCGCCGGTCGTGCTCGGCCTCGCCGTCACCGCGCTCGCCCCGCGTACCTGGCGGGTCGCCCGGTGGAGCGGGGTCGTCTACGCGACCGGCACCGTGCTCACGTACCTCGTCGCCTCGCCCGTCGGCACGAACGTCGAGCGGTTCGCCGAGTACTTCGCTCCCGTCGTGCTGCTCGCGGTCCTGCTCACCGCGCCCCCGCTGCGACGGGTCTCGCGCTTCCTGCTGGTCGTCGCCCTCGTCTTCTCCGTCGGGTGGATGGGGAAGAAGACCGCCGACGATCTGAAGGAGTACACCGTGGTGCCCGCCTGGTCCGTCGAGACGGACGGTGTCCTGCGGGCGCTGGACGGCCTCGGGGCCGACCGCACGCGGGTGGAGGTCGTACCCGCCCGCGACCACCGCGAGGCGTCCCGGCTCGCCCCGCACGTCAACATGGCCCGCGGCTGGAACCGGCAGCTCGACGTGGAACGCGCCCGTCTCTTCTACGACGGCACCTTCTCCGAGGACACCTACCGGGCCTGGCTGGACCACTGGGCGGTCGGCCTCGTCGTCCTTCCGCTGGGCAAGCCGGACGGGCCCGCCAAGGCCGAGGCGGCGCTCGTCCGGGACCCGGACCGGCGGCCCGAGTGGCTCGAGCCCGTCTGGCAGGACGAGCACTGGCAGGTGTACCGGGTGCGGGACGCCGTACCGCTCGTCTCCGAGCCCGGCGCCGTCGTGACGACCAGCAGCGCCGACCTGGTGCTCCGCGTGGACCGGCCCGGCCCGGTGACCGTGCGGGTCGCCTGGTCGCCCTGGCTGCGGACCGACGGCGGGTGCCTCGCCCAGGACGGCGAGTTCACCCGCCTGACCGTCGAGGCGGCGGGCGAGTACCGGATCAGCTCCCGGTACGGTCCTTCGCCGGGGTCGGAGGATCGCTGCTGAGGCCCTCGGCGGGCGGGTCGGTGCTCTCGGCCGTGGGCGAGGCGGGAGCGGGAATGGCGTTCGCGGTCGGGGCGGCCTCCTTGGGCGGGGCAGCCCCCTCGAGCGGACCGGTCCCCTCGGCCGGAGCAGTCCCCTTGGTCGCGGTCGCCGTGACCAACCGGGCCCTCGGGCCCTGGAACAGGTAGGTCAGCCCGAAGCCCGCGGCGACCACGGCCGCGCCGCCCACCGCGTCCAGGATCCAGTGGTTGCCGGTCGCCACGATCGCCGCGACGGTGAACAGGGGGTGGAGGAGGCCGAGGGCCTTCATCCACATCTTCGGGGCGATGATCGCGATCGCCACCCCGCACCACAGCGACCAGCCGAAGTGCAGCGACGGCATCGCCGCGTACTGGTTGGTGAGGTGGGTCAGCGTGCCGTAGTCCGGCTTCGAGAAGTCCTGCACGCCGTGCACCGTGTCGATGATCCCGAGGTTCGGCATCAGGCGCGGCGGCGCCAGCGGGTACAGCCAGAAGCCGACCAGGGCCAGCAGCGTGGCGAAGCCGAGGGACGCGCGGGCCCAGCGGTAGTCGACCGGGCGGCGCCAGTACAGGACGCCGAGGACGGCCAGCGGGACGACGAAGTGGAACGACGTGTAGTAGAAGTCGAAGAAGTCCCGCAGCCAGCCGATCTTCACGACGGCGTGGTTGACCGCGTGCTCGATGTCGATGTGCAGGAAGCGCTCGATGTCGAGGATCTGCCAGCCGTGCTCCTCGGCCCTCGCCCGGCCCGCCGAGTTGCTGCCGCCGGTCGCCGCGAGGCGGACCTGGGAGTAGGCGGCGTAGGTGACCCGGATGAGGAGGAGCTCCAGGAGGAGGTTGGGGCGGGTGAGGACCCGGCGCAGGAAGGGCAGCAGGGGGACGTGCTTGAAGCGGGTCGGGACCGGCGGCGCGTAGCTCGTCGGGACCGGTGCGTCGAAGTACGGCGACGTGCGGGACAGGAAGGGCACGGCGACGGCGGCGGCCAGCGCCGCGAGGAGTACGACGTTGTCGCGCAGGGGGTAGAGGGCCGCCATGTTCGGCAGCATCATCTTGGCGGGCAGCGTCATCACCAGGACGACGGCGACCGGCCACACGTACCGGTCGGAGGCCTTCTTGCCCACCCGGCCGACGAGCGCGGGCAGCACCCACAGCAGCTGGTGCTGCCAGGTCGCCGGCGACACCACCACGGCCGCGCATCCGGTGACGGCGACCGCGAGCAGCAGCTGGCCGTCGCGGGCGTAGCGCACGGCGCGGCGCAGGGCGAGGACGGCGACGGCCGCGCCGAGCAGGAGGAAGAGGACGATCTCCAGGGGGCCGGAGAGGCCGAGTCGCAGCAGGACGCCGTGCAGCGACTGGTTGGCGAGGTCGTCGGCCTCGCCGCCCAGGCCCACGCCGGCCATGTGGTGGACCCAGTACGTGTACGAGTCCTGCGCCATCGCCGCCCAGGCCACGGCGGTGCAGGCGACGAACGTGACCCCCGTCGACACGGCGGCCCGTCTGCGGTCGGTGAACCACAGCAGGGGGACGAAGAGGAGGACGGTCGGCTGGAACGCGGCGGCGAGGCCGATCAGCGCGCCGCCGATCCGGTCGCCGTGTTCACCGCGTACGGCGAAGCAGCCCAGCAGAACCAGGAGGACCGGGATGATGCTGGTCTGGCCGAGCCACAGCGCGTTGCGCACCGGCAGCGACAGCATCAGCAGGCTGACGGCGACGGGCGCCGCCAGCAGTGCCGTACGGCGGCCCACCGGCTTGGGCAGGGCGCGGGCGGCGACCAGGCCGAGGGCCACGACGAGCAGCAGCGATCCGAAGGTCCAGCCCCAGCCGAGGGCCTGTTCGGCGGCGCGGGTGAACGGTTTGAGGACCAGGCCGACGAAGGGGGTGCCGGTGAACTCCGTGGAGTCGTAGAGGGAGCCCTCGACGTGCAGGACCCCGTGCTCCCCGACCCAGGTGTCCAGGTCCGTCAGCCGCTCCCCGCTCGGGGTGCTGAGGACCGCGGCCAGCTGTCGTACGGCGAGGATGGCGGCGACCAGCCACAGGCCGAGGCGCGCGACGCGCAGCCGTGCCCTGGTCGCATCGACGGCCGGTGCCCCGAAAGGCTCCGCCGGTCGCCCACTGTGCTCCGCATTCGCCACGCCTCGTCGGCCTCCCGCCCCGTTCGTACCGCGCCCGTGTACGCGATGTGTTGTCCTTGCGAACCCTATGAGGCTCGCACCACCCCCGGAGGGAGACGCAGGCAACCCCCGTTCAACCTGACCGCCGCCCGCGATTCGTCGCGCTTTTTCCCGGCCGTCCGGCCGTTTGTCCGGAATGACGATAGTGCGGGAGCGGTACCGACGCCTCCCGGGGGAGCGAGAAGGATCACAGGTCACACGGCCGGGGAGCGCTCCGTGGGGCGCGGACGTCCCTGCGTGTGCGCCGTTTTGGTGCACTGTGCAACGAAAAGCATACCGGGCGTAAGCGGCGCATCAGCGCCTATGGTCGCTTTTCTGCCCGTGGCCGAGTGCCGCGGGCTTCTTCCGGCCCGGCGACAGTGCCGCCGTGCGGGTCGTGGCGTCCCTGTTCCCGTCGAAAGGTAGGCGAGCGAAGTCTTGTCGGCCGTCCCCGTCGCCACTCACCCGTCCAGCGCGAACCCGCACTCCTCCCCTCCCCCGGGATCCGCTCCCGGGTCCGCTCCGGGGTCCGCTCCCCCCACCGTGACCGATCCCGCTCTCGTCAGGCGTGCCGTGAAGGCGGCGGCGCTCGGCAACGCGATGGAGTGGTTCGACTTCGGCGTCTACAGCTACATCGCCGTGACGCTCGGCAAGGTCTTCTTCCCGTCGGGCAACCCGACGGCCCAGCTGCTCTCCACGTTCGGCGCCTTCGCCGCGGCCTTCCTGGTCCGGCCGCTCGGCGGCATGGTCTTCGGCCCGCTGGGCGACCGGGTCGGGCGGCAGAAGGTCCTCGCCTTCACGATGATCATGATGGCGGCGGGCACGTTCGCCATCGGGCTGATCCCCTCGTACGCGACGATCGGCGTCTGGGCGCCCGTTCTGCTGCTGGTCGCGCGGCTGGTGCAGGGGTTCTCCACCGGGGGTGAGTACGCGGGCGCCTCCACCTTCATCGCCGAGTACGCGCCGGACAAGCGGCGCGGGTTCCTCGGGAGCTGGCTGGAGTTCGGCACGCTCGCCGGGTACATCGGCGGTGCGGGACTGGTGACGCTGATGACGGCACTGCTCTCCGACGGCGACCTGACGTCCTGGGGCTGGCGCATCCCGTTCCTGATCGCCGGGCCGATGGGCATCATCGGGCTGTATCTGCGGATGCGGCTGGAGGAGACGCCGGCGTTCGCCGCCGAGCTGGAGAAGGCGGAGACGTCGCGGCCGAAGGTACCGCTGCGGGACATGATCACCGGGCAGTGGAGGGCGCTGCTGCTCTGCGTCGGCCTGGTGCTGGTCTTCAACGTCACCGACTACATGCTGCTGTCGTACATGCCGAGCTACCTGACGAGCGAGCTGGAGTACGACGAGACGCACGGGCTGCTCGTGGTGCTGGTCGTGATGGCGCTGATGATGGTCGTCCAGCCGTTCGCCGGCGCGCTGACCGACCGGATCGGGCGGCGGCCGGTGATCGCGGCGGGCTGCGCGGGGTTCCTGCTCCTCTCCGTACCGGCGCTGCTGCTGATCCGCGAGGGCAGCCTGCTCGCGGTGGGGCTGGGCATGGCCGCGCTGGGCCTGCTGCTGGTCTGCTTCACGGCGTCGATGCCGTCCGCGCTGCCGGCGCTGTTCCCGACGCGGGTGCGGTACGGCTCGCTGTCGATCGGCTTCAACGTGTCCGTGTCCCTGTTCGGCGGTACGACACCGCTGGTGGTGACGGCGCTGATCGGGGCGACGGGCGACCTGATGATGCCCGCGTACTACATGATGGCCGCCGCCGTGGTCGGTGGCGTGGCGGTGTGGTTCATGTCGGAGTCGGCGGGCCGCCCGCTGCCGGGGTCGGCTCCGTCGGTGGAGGGCTGAGCGCGGGTCCCCCGGGATCTGTCCGCGGCTCCGCCGGGGTCCGTCCGCGGGCCCCCCGGAGAGCCCCGGGCCGTGCCCCGCGGACACACCCCGGCGAACGCCTGACACGCCACCACCGTGCGGATATCTTCGTCAGCGCACCTATTCGGAAAAGCTGACGACGCGCATGGGAGGCCCCGTCATGAGCGAGTCGCAGCTCTGGGACGACGTCGACGCCTACTTCACCAGCCACCTCGCGCCCGACGACGACCCCCTGACGGCCGCCCTGCGGGACAGCGAGGCCGCCGGGCTGCCGCAGGTGAACGTCACCGCCAACCAGGGCAAGCTCCTCCAGCTCCTCGCCCAGGTCCAGGGCGCCCGCACCATCCTGGAGATCGGCACCCTCGGCGGCTACAGCACCATCTGGCTGGCCCGCGCCCTCCCCGCCGACGGCCGCCTGGTCACGCTGGAGTACAGCGCCCGGCACGCCGAGGTCGCCACCCGCAACATCGCCCGCGCCGGCCTCGACGCCCTCGTCGACGTACGCGTGGGTCCCGCCCTGGAGTCGCTGCCGAAGCTCGCCGACGAGAATCCGCCGCCCTTCGACCTGGTCTTCATCGACGCCGACAAGGGCAACAACCCGCACTACGTGGAGTGGGCCCTGAAGCTCACCGGCACCGGCAGCCTGATCGTCCTCGACAACGTGGTGCGCGGCGGCCGCGTGGCCGACGCCGAGGACGGCGCCGACGACGTACGCGGCACCCGCGCCGCCATCGAGCTGATCGGCAGCCACCCGCGGCTCAGCGGTACGGCCGTCCAGACGGTCGGCAGCAAGGGCTACGACGGGTTCGCGCTGGCCCGGGTGCTGGCCTGAGCACCCGCGCCCCTGGGCGGGCACCGGCGCGCGGGCCTCACGCCTCGTGGTAGAAGCCGACGTTGACGCTGCGCGGTTCCGCCCGGTCCTGGACCACGATCTCGCCGCTGCCGCCCGTCGGCAGCGGCACGGTGCCGCCGTAGGCCAGCGGCCGCGCGTGTCCGCCGACGGTGAGCCGGACCTCGCAGGAGGGTTCCGGCTGCGAGCCCCGCAGCCAGGTCAGCTGCCACGTGCCGTCGGGACCGCACCGGAACTCCAGGTGGACCCGGGAGACGAAGAGCCAGTCGTCCGGCGTCGTCAGCCGGCACACGGACCTGTCCCGGCCCACCTTCAGCACCGCCCCGGGCTCGCTGGGCGCGTCGGCCATCTGCATGCCGGCCGTGGCACCCGCGTCCGCCGCGGTGACGGCGGCCATGGTGAGTTCGAGCACGCGCGCTCCTCCTGGGACCCGAGAGGAACCTGGGGCGTCCCTCGTTGACGTACCGCCGCCGCATGATAGATCGGCCGGTGGGGCGGTGTCCGGCACACTGGGGACATGACCGAGCGAAAGCCACCTGGCGTCGATTTCGAGTCCTGGGTCGACAAGCAGATTCGTGACGCCGACGCGCGCGGCGAGTTCGCGCAGCTCCCCGGCGCGGGGAAACCCCTCCCGAGCGAAGTGGACAGCACCTACGACGAACTGTGGTGGGTCAAGCGGAAGATGGCCCGCGAGGGCTTCTCCGTGCTGCCGCCCACGCTGGCCCTGCGCAAGGAGGCGGAGGACGCCCTGGAGGCGGCGGCGAACGCGCCGTCGGAGCGGGTGGTCCGCCGCATCGTCGAGGAGATCAACGTCAAGATCCGCGACGTCATGTTCAAGCCGCCGCCCGGCCCCCCGCTGGGTCTGAAGCCCTACGACGTCGAAGAGGTCGTACGGCAGTGGCGGGAGCGCCGGGCGGAGCGGTGACGCCTGCGCGTCACAGGCGCATGAGACGGTCCGCCAGCTCGCGGTAGTCCCGCAGGGCCAGACGGAGTTGTTCGGTGTCGGTGCTCGTCGCGGCGTGCTCGGCCTCGCCCGTGTCGCGCCAGGACGTGCGCAGCGTGCGGCGGCGGTGCGTCACGGCGTCCGTGACGCGGGAGCCGATCTCCTCCAGGACGCGGTCGGCCTCCTCGACGGAGGCACGCGGCGCGTCGACGAAGCCGGCCACCGCGTGCTGGAGCCGCTGCCCGAGCTTGTCGCACTCCTCGTGCGGGAGGAGGGCGCCCCCGTGGCCCCCGTGCCCTCCGTGCCCTTGGGTGGCGGCCGGGGTGCCCGCGTTCTCGGTAGGGGCGACCGGCGAGGCCGGGTTCTCGCTCCGGGCCGGGGTGGGGTCCAGGCCTGGGGTGGGGTCCAGGCCTGGGGTGGTGTCGGCGCGGACGTCGGGGCTCTGCCTGCCCCGCTCGGCGTGGGTGCCGCCGGCGACGGGCATGCCGCCGTCGACGGGGGTGCCGCCGGGCTGCCGGGTCACATCGGACATGTGCCTCAACTCTCCTTCGGCTGGCGCTTGCTGAGCGACCAGGAGTGGTGGGTGCGGGCGGCGCGGGCGGGCGCGCGTCCGTCGCCGTCCGTACCGGCTCGGTGCTTGCCGCCGTCGTGCCTGCCGCCGTCATGGCGGCTTCCGTCGTGGTGGCCGGGGCGTACCAGGTCCTCGAACAGCGCGCGGGCCTCGACCAGGGACTCGCGCATCTCCTCCGTACCCGCGCCGCTGTCCTGCGCGCCGTCCACGCGCGCGTGCGTCACGCGGTGCACGCGCCGGTAGCCGTCGACATGGTGCGCGTGGTGCACGGACAGTGCCGCGAGCTGCTCCTCGTACTGTCCGCCGTCCGGGAAGCCCCGGGCGCCGGCCAGTTCCGCGAGCAGCCGGTCCGCCTCGCCGACCGCCTCGCGCGGGGAGTCGACGAAGCGCTCCTGGGTCGCGGTCCAGCGCGCCTCGAAGCGCTCGCGCTCGGCCGGCTCCAGCGGCCTCTCGTGCAGCGAACCGTGCCGCTCCACGCGGTCGGCGAGTTCGCGCTCGGCGGCCTTGGTGTCGCCGTCGTGCCGGGCCACGGCCCGGTCGTACTCGGGCCCGAAGCGCCGCTTCAGGCTTCCGCCGTGCTGGGGGCCCCGCGCGCGCAGGGCCAGTACGGCCGCGACAACGAGCACGGCCGCCACGATCACGATCAAAGCGATGATCACGCCTGTGGACATGAGTGCCTTCCGGGTTCTCGGCCCTACCGGCTCTCCGAACGGGCCGGTTCGCTGTTCGGGTTGCCCCGGAGTCCGCGCTCAAACGGCTCACGACGCGCGCCGACGGCGCATCGGTGGGAAAATACGCTTGCACAGCAGGCCGGTCCGGTCCCGACAATGCGGGTCATGATCTGGACCGTCGCCCCGGAACCGTACGACTCCCCCGTCGCCACCGCCCTCTGGCGCGCGTACTACACAGAGGTCAGCGACCGCTACTACCTGCTGCACGAGGGGCGGCCCACCGACCCCGGTGAGCTGGAGCGGGAGATCGCCGCCTACCGCGGCGCCGACCTCGTACCGCCCCGGGGGCGGTTGCTGGTCGCGCGGTACGGCGGCGAACCGGCCGGCACCTCGGGCGTACGGCTGCGGGACGACACCACCGCCGAGCTCACCCGGGTGTTCCTGTACGAGCGGATGCGCGGCCTGGGCGGCGCGGCACTGCTCGTGCGGGCCGCCGAGGACTCGGCACGGGCGCTCGGGGCCTCGCGGATGGTCCTCGACACGCGGGGCGACCTCGTCGAGGCCCGGGCCCTGTACGCGCGCCTCGGCTACACGGAGACCGAGGCGTACAAGGAGGGCCCGTACGCCGAGCACTGGTTCGCGAAGCAGCTCCCGCGCGCCGCCTGACGGAAGCGGCAGGCCGGGCGGAGGTTCAGCCGGCCCGTGCCGGGGTGCGTTCCTCGCGCGTGCGTCCCCCACGCGTGCGCCCCTCGTGCGGACGCTCCCGCTCCGAGCCGCACAGCTCGCCGGTGAGCTCCCTCACGAGACGCACCAGATCGGTCGGGCGGTCCGGACCCCACCAGTCGCCCAGCAGCTCGGCCAGGGATTCCTCGCGGGCCGTCGCCAGCCGCTCCGCCACCTGCCGGCCCCGGTCGGTGAGGACCAGGTCGGGGCCCTCGCGAACGGCGAGGTGCCGCTCCTCCACCTGGCGGGCGGCGGCCATGACGGCGGTCAGCGGGACGGGGCTGCGCTCGGCGAGCACGGCCGGCTCCACCCGGCCGTACTTCCTGACCCGCAGCAGCATCCAGCTCGACGCCGGCAGCAGGTCGTAGCCCGCCCGCGCGGTGATCCGCCGGTAGACCTCCCGGCGCCCCTCGCGGGTGCCGAGCACCGACAGCGCACGGCACGCCTCGTCGCGCGAGGACCGTTCCACCGGGTTGCTGGCCAGGGTCTGGGTGGCGTCCGGCGCCCTGACCGAGCCGCGCAGCCGGTCCTCCTTCAGGAACCAGGCCAGCAGGAAGCCGAGGAGGGCGACGGGGGCGGCGTACAGGAAGACGTCGGTGATGGCGGAGGCGTAGGCGCCCAGGGCCTCGGGGCGCAGCGCGGGCGGCAGGGCGCCGATACCGCGTGGGTCGGCCTTGAGCGTGTCCACGGAGACGCCGGGTGGGAGTTCGGCGCCCCGGAAGGCGTCCGCGAGCTTGTCGCCGAGGCGGCCCGCGAAGACCGTACCGAAGACTGCCACGCCGAAGGACGCGCCGATGGAGCGGAAGAAGGTCGCGCCGGAGGTGGCGACGCCCAGGTCCTCGTACGCCACCGCGTTCTGCACGATGAGGACGAGGACCTGCATCACCAGGCCGAGGCCCAGGCCGAAGACGAAGAAGTAGGCGCTCATCTCGGCGGTCGCGCTGTTCTCGTCGAGCTGGTGCAGCAGGAGCAGGCCGAGGGTGGTGACGGCGGTGCCCGCGACGGGGAACACCTTCCAGCGCCCGGTGCGGCTGACGATCTGCCCGGAGACCGTCGAGGACAGCAGCAGGCCGAACACCATCGGCAGCATGTGCACACCGGACATGGTCGGGCTGACGCCCCGCACGACCTGGAGGAACGTGGGCAGGTAGGTCATAGCGCCGAACATCGCGAAGCCGACGACGAAGCTGATGACGGCGGAGAGCGTGAAGGTGCGCACGCGGAAGAGCTTGAGCGGGAGAACGGGCTCGGCGGCCCTGCGTTCCACGGCCACGAAGAGGGCGGCCAGCACGACTCCCAGCACCGCCAGGCCGATGATCTGCGGCGACCCCCAGGCCCAGGTCGTGCCGCCGAGCGAGGCCACCAGCACCAGGCAGGTGGCGACGGAGGCGATGAGGAGGGTGCCGAGGTAGTCGATGACGTGCCGGGTGGTCCGGCGCGGGATGTGCAGCACCGCCGCGATCACGGCGAGCGCGACGATGCCGACGGGCAGGTTGATGTAGAAGACCCAGCGCCAGCTGAGGTGCTCGGTGAAGATGCCGCCGAGCAGCGGCCCGAGCACGCTGGTCGCGCCGAAGACGGCACCGAAGAGGCCCTGGTAGCGGCCGCGTTCACGGGGTGAGACCAGGTCGCCGACGATCGCCATGGACAGCACCATCAGCCCGCCGCCGCCCAGCCCCTGGAGGGCGCGGAAGGCGATCAGCTGGAACATGCTCTGCGCCACGCCGCACAGCACCGAGCCGACCAGGAAGATCCCGATCGCCGTCTGGAACAGCTTCTTGCGCCCGTACTGGTCGCCGAGCTTGCCCCACAGCGGGGTGGCGGCGGTCGCGGCCAGCATGTACGCGGTGACCACCCAGGACAGGTGCTCCAGGCCGCCCAGGTCGCTGACGATGGTGGGCAGCGCCGTCGACACGATGGTCTGGTCGAGGGCGGCGAGCAGCATCCCGAGCAGCAGGGCTCCGATCGAGACGAGAACGCCGCTGGAGACCTGCTCCTGACCCTGATCCTGCTCCTGTCCCTCCCCGCTCTTGGCGGACTTCGCCGGGTCCATCGGGCTCATAGGGTCCGTCCGGTCCGCCGCTCCGCGCGCATCTCCCGCCATGAAGACCTCCCACGGCCGTCTCACGGTCTCTCACGGGTGCCTTCGCGCACCTTCCATCCTGGTCGGTGTGACCCGATATCGCCGGTTCAGTCCTGCGGGAAGCCGGTATCCCGGGGGCGTGCGCGCGGGAGTGTGGAGAAGATCTGCATAAACTCTGGAGTTCGCGAGGGGAGTCGCGAGGGGAGGGACGAACGCGTGGAACAGCAGAAAGAGCCGCCGCAGCAGCCGCAGGAGCGGCCCCAGGGGCACTCGTGCCCGGAGTGCGGGACGCCCAGGAAGGCGGACAACACGCCTTCCTGCGCCTGCGGGGTGCGGGCGGCCGACGCCCTGCGCGACGCGCGTACGGCGCAGGCGGCAGCGGCGGAGGACTTCGACCCGCTGCGGATACGGCCGTACGTCGAGCTGGACGGCGCGGGAGAGGCCCCGACACCCCCGGCCGGGACGACGGCGCCCTCCGGTACACCGTCTGGGCCGGACACGCAGGTGTCCGGCGGACCCGTGTCCGAGGGACCGGCGTCCGCGGCATCCACGGCGGCCCCGTCCGCGCGCCCGTCCACGCCCGCCCCATCCGCCCCGGCGCCGGGGCCCGGGTCCGCGCCCGACCCGGACGCCACCATGACGCTGCGCGCCGTCGGCGCCGAGCCACCCGGGGCGGACACGGAGGCGACCTCCGTACTGCCCATGCCCCTGGCGCCCTCGACCGGCACACCCAGCGCGCACGACCTGCGCCTGTTCGAAACCTCGGCCACCACGCCCGCCGCCCCTTCCGCGCCCATGGGGCCCGATGCGGACGGCACGGACGGCACGGACGGTACCGGCGGGCGTCCGCGGCGCGGGCGGCGCCGTGGCGTGCTGCTCAGCGCCGCCGGGGCGGTCGTGGTCGTGGTGGGGGCGGCCGGATACGCGAGCGGCCTCTTCTCCTACGAGTCGCCCTCACGGGACGGAGCGCTGCCGGACGAGGTCCGGGCGAGCGTGCCGGTCCCGTCGACCAGCGCCGCCTCCGCGGCCCCCGAGCCGAGCGTCACGTCCACCCGGCCGACCGCCTCGCCGTCGCCGTCCCCGTCCGCCTCCGCGTCCGCCAGTTCCAGTCCGTCGCCCTCGCCGTCCCCGTCGGCATCGAGCGCCTCGCCCACGCCGTCCCCGTCGGCCGAGCCGACCCGGACCGCGACGAGCGCGCCGGCCGAGAATCCCACGCAGGAGTCCGACGACGAGGACCACGCCCCCGACGGCGGGGGCACGCTGCACCGCGGCGACCGGGGTTCCGAGGTCGCCGAGCTCCAGCAGCGCCTGACGCAGCTGTACCTCTACACGGGCGACATCAACGGCACCTACAGCCGGCAGGTCGAGGACGCGGTCCGCACCTTCCAGTGGGCCCGCGGCATCCGCTCCGACGAACTCGGCGTCTACGGGCAGGACACCCGGCGCCAGCTGGAGTCGGAGACGCGAGCGCCGTAGGCGGCGTGCCCGGCCCACGGTCGGCCGGCCGACGCGCGACGCGGACGACGCGCGACACGGACGACGCGGGCGGCGCGGGCGGCGCGGGCGGCGCGGGCGGCGCGGGCGGCGTCAGCCGATGTGCAGCCGCAGCGTCCCGTCCGCGCCGGCCTCCACACGTACCCGCGTCAGGTCCTCCACGACCACGTCGGGCGCGTGGAGACCGGCCCGCGGCCCCACCCCCACGACCCGCATCCCCGCGGCACGTGCCGCCGCGATGCCGGCGCCGGAGTCCTCGAAGGCGATGCAGTCCGCGGGGGCGACACCGAGTTCGGCGGCGCCCTTGAGGAAGCCCTCCGGGTCGGGCTTGCTCGCACCGACCGACTCCGCGGTGACCCGGACGTCCGGCTGCGCGAGCCCCGCGGCGGCCATCCGCGCGGTGGACAGCGGCACGTCGGCCGAGGTCACCAGCGCGTGCGGCAGACCCCGCAGCGAGGCGAGGAACTCCGGCGCCCCGGGGATCGCGACGACGCCCTCGGTGTCGGCGGTCTCGTCGGCGAGCATGCGCGCGTTGTCGGCGTGGTTCTGCTCCATGGGCCGGTCCGGCAGCAGCAGCGCCATCGAGGCGTACCCCTGCCGTCCGTGGACGACCTTCATGACCTCGTCACCGTCCAGGCCGTGCCGGTCGGCCCAGCCCCGCCAGACGCGCTCGACGGCGGCGTCCGAGTTGACGAGGGTGCCGTCCATGTCCAGCAACAGGGCACGGGCGGTGAGAACGGTGGTGGCGGTGGCCGTCATCGGCAGACTCCAAAGCGCGGGGAGGAAACAAGGTGACCCCGCCCGCCGGTCAGGGAGAACGAGCGGGAGCCACTTTGTTCATCCACGGTACAAAACAGAACGGGCATCGCGCCACCGCCCCGCCCGAACGTTCACGAACAGCCCGGCCCTCCGGCCGCCGCTCAGCCGGCGACCGCCTCCCACAGGCTCCACACCCCGAGCCCCAGCATGAGCAGCGCCGCGATCTTCGTGATCAGCGACAGCGGCACCCGCTTCATCAGGGCCTTCCCACCGACGATGCCGAGCCCGGCCACCGCCCACAGGGCGAGCACCGCGCCGAGGCCGACGGAGAGCGGGTCGTCGTAGCGGGCCGCGAGGTTCGCGGTCATGATCTGCGTGAGATCGCCGAACTCGGCGACCAGGATGAGCATGAATCCAGCCCCGGAGACCTTCCAGAAGGACTGGTTCTCGGGCTTGCGGATCTCCTCGTCCTCGTCGTCCTTCCTCATCAGCAGCACGGCGGCGCCGCCCAGGAACAGCACGCCGGTGATCGCGTGCACGATCTGCTGCGGCAGCAGGGTCAGCACGCTGCCGGCCGCGACCGCGAGCACTACGTGCAGCAGGAAGGCGGCGGCCACACCGGCGAAGACGTACGAGGCCCGGTAGCGGGTGCCGAGGACGAGACCGGCGAGCGCGGTCTTGTCCGGCAGTTCGGCCAGGAAGACGACGCCGAAGACGACTGCCGTCACGGTCAGGCTGATCAAGGGATCCTCTATCGGTCGGGGCCGCCCCACCGAGAGTGCTGGTCCTGCGCTGCGGACACCTCGGCACGGCAGCACACGGTCGCCCCCGCCGTACGGCACGGGCGTGCACTGCTTGCCGAAGGTCTCGCTGGCCGGCCCCGCGCGCGAGGCCTGCCTCCGGGCGCCGGCTCAGACGAGCTGAGCAGTATGTCGACGGTCCGGCGAAGAGCTACTCCCCTTCTGCACCGTCCATAGTACGCGAGCCCCGCCGGCGGGGCCGAGGAGCGAAAGCCCTGGGACGCCGAGGGGCGCAAGTCCGGGACGCCCAGGGGCGAAAGTCCCGGGACGTTCCGTCACGAGTCCCGTCGCACCCATAGACGTGCCATGCACACGTCACTAACTTCTTACCGACCGCACACCTGTGCGCCATGCGGCGTCGCGAGCATTCCCCTGCCCGCGCCCCAACACCCCCACACTCCCAGGGAGTTCGCATGCCGAAGTTCTACGCGCGTCGACGGCTCGGCTTCGTCGCCGCGTTCACCGGGCTCATAGCCTCCGCCGGGCTCCTCAACGGCCCGGCCGCCTCCGCCGCCCTCCCCACCCCGGTCAGCGCCGCCACCGCCCGCGGCTACCTCGCCTCCCTCACCGTGAAGACCGAGAGCCGCACCGGCTACGACCGCGACCTCTTCCCGCACTGGATCACGCAGTCCGGCTCCTGCAACACCCGCGAGACCGTCCTCAAGCGCGACGGCTCGGGCGTCGACACCGACTCCTCCTGCGCCGCCACCAGCGGCAGCTGGTACTCCCCCTACGACGGCGCCACCTGGTCCGCCGCCGCCGACGTCGACATCGACCACCTCGTCCCGCTCGCCGAGGCCTGGGACTCCGGCGCCGGATCCTGGAGCACCTCCCGGCGCCAGTCCTTCGCCAACGACCTGACCCGGCCCCAGCTCCTCGCGGTCACCGACAACGTCAACCAGTCCAAGGGCGACCAGGACCCGGCCACCTGGATGCCCTCGCGCAGCGCCTACCACTGCACGTACGTCCGTGCCTGGGTCCAGGTGAAGTACTACTACGACCTCTCGGTCGACTCCGCCGAGAAGTCCGCGCTGCAGAGCCGGCTCGCGAACTGCTGACACCCCGGGCCGCGGTCCGGTCACCGTGTGTTCGGCGCGGAGCCTCCCCGCCGGCCTCCGTCGTTCCGTACCGTACGGGGCGACGGAGGAGGCGAACACCATGGCCGGACTGCGCCTTGGACCACTGCTGAGATACACCGACGGCTCGTGCGCGACCGTCTGGGTCGAGACGAACCGGCCCTGCACCGCCGAGGTGCGCTGCGCCGACGGCGCCCGGGGCACGACCCGCACCTTCCAGATCGCGGGCCACCACTACGCCCTGGTCCCGGTGAGCGGCCTGACACCCGGCACGGCGACGGAGTACGAGGTGCTCCTCGACGGCGCCCGCGTGTGGCCGCCGCCCGACTCCCGCTTCCCGCCCTCGGTCATCACCACGTCACCGGCGGCGCACGAGAAGACGCGCATCGCCTTCGGCTCCTGCCGCTGGGCCGCGCCGCCGGCCGGCGGGAAGGACCGGGTGGGCCCGGACGCGCTGGACACCCTCTCCGCCCGCATCGCCGCGGACCCCGAGGGCGAGCGCCCCGACCTGCTGCTTCTGCTCGGCGACCAGGTGTATGCCGACGAGGTCTCCGACGCCACACGCCACTGGATCGCCGGCCGCCGCGACCTCGCCGAACCCCCGGGCGACCAGGTCGCGGACTATGAGGAGTACACCCGCCTCTACTACGAGTCCTGGCTCGACCCCGAGGTGCGCTGGCTGCTGTCCACCGTGCCCAGCTGCATGATCTTCGACGACCACGACGTCATCGACGACTGGAACACCTCCGCGGCCTGGCTGGCCGACATGCGGGCCACGGACTGGTGGCGCGAGCGGCTGTTGAGCGGACTGATGTCCTACTGGGTGTACCAGCAGCTGGGCAACCTGTCCCCGGACGAGCTGGCCACCGACCCCCTCTACGCGGCCGTCCGCGAGATCCCCGACGGCACCGACGTGCTCCGTACGTTCGCCGCGCGGGCCGACGCCGACCCGGCCTCCGTCCGCTGGAGCTACCGGCGCGACTTCGGCCGCGTACGGCTGGTGATGGTGGACTCGCGCGCGGCCCGCGTACTCAGGGAGGACAGCCGCACGATGCTCGACCCGGGCGAGGCCGCCTGGCTGCGCGAACAGATCCTCGACGAGCGGGACTCCTACGACCACCTGCTGATCGGCACCTCCCTGCCCTGGCTGCTGCCCCACCTGGTGCACGACGTGGAGGCGTGGAACGCCGCGATGTGCGCCGGTGAACGGGGCGCACGCTGGGCACGGCGCGGAGAGAAGATCAGGCGCGGGGCCGACCTGGAGCACTGGTCGGCCTTCCCCTCCTCCTTCGACGCCCTCGCGGACCTGATCGCCGAGGCCGGTACCGGGCCCGGGGCGCCCGCGACGGTGAACGTACTGTCGGGCGACGTCCACCACGCCTACGTGGCCGAACCGTCCTGGCCCGGCCGCACGCCCGACGCCCGGGTGGCACAGCTGACCTGCTCCCCCGTCCACAACTCCGTACCGCTCTCGATCCGCCTCGGCTTCCGCTTCGGCTGGAGCGCCCCGGCACGCGCCCTCGGGCGGCGCATCGCCCGGCACGGACGCTGCGCGCCACCGGCGGTCGGCTGGCGCAAGACCGGCGGCCCCTGGTTCGGCAACCAGCTCATGACGCTGACCCTGCGGGGGCGCTCGGCCCGGCTGCGGCTGGAACAGGCACGGACGGAACGCGACGGGACGACCGCCCTGCGGACGGTCACGGACAGGGAACTGGCATAGGCCGGAGGCGCGGCCGGGTATGAATCCAGTCACACCGGCGGCCTTCGCCGCGCCAGTGGGAGCGCTCCCACCTGCGACGGCGACCGGAGCGGAAGGGTGACCATGCGCCAAGTCATGGCCAAATGTTGAACTTGCAAGTACTCGTAAGGCGCACCTAACGTGGGCAGCCCACTCGGTTCCGTCCCCACCGGCCCCACCTGGCCGGTCCGACCGAAGGAGCACCCCCACATGTCCGAACGCCTCAACAGCGCCCAGCCCTACGCCCTTGGCCTGTTCCGCATAGTCGTCGGCCTGCTCTTCGCCTGCCACGGCGCGGCCTCCCTCTTCGGCGTCCTCGGCGGCGCCTCGGGCACCGGCGGCACGATCGAGTCGGGCACCTGGCCCGGCTGGTACGCGGCCGTGATCCAGTTGGTCGGCGGCAGCCTCGTCATGCTCGGCCTCGGCACCCGGGCCGCCGCGATCGTCTCCTCGGGTTCCATGGCCTACGCGTACTTCAAGGTGCACCAGCCGGGCGCCCTGTGGCCGATGGAGAACGGCGGCGAAGCCTCCGCCATGTTCTGCTGGGCCTTCCTGCTGCTGGCCTTCACCGGCTCCGGCGCCTTCGGCCTGGACCGGCTCTTCGCCCGGCGCACGTCCGGGCAGGAGCAGGCCCCCTCGGAGCGGCAGACGCCGGTCGCCGCCTGACCGACCCTGAGCGGCGTCCCCTCCCGACCGGTCCGGAACGGACCGTGGACCGGGGCACCGCCGTCGCTCCCGGCGGTGTCCAGCGCCGGGAGTGACGGCGCGCGAACCCTGAGGCAGGACCCCGTCGGCACGTGAACAATCCCTCTGGGGTGAACGCTCCGTGCCGATCACACAAGCCCCCTGTGAACCGCCTGTCACACCCCGGGCGTACGCTGGATGGCTGTCAGAGGCCGCTCCTGCCGCCCCCGCGTCTCGCGGCATGGACCGGCTCACGGGGGGAGTAACGGGGAGTTGTGGTGCTCGACAGTCTCGGGAGTATCGGTTCGCTGGTCAGCAGCCCATGGATCTATGTGCTGGTGGCCGTCTCGGTGCTCCTCGACATCTTCCTGCCGGTGCTGCCGAGCGGCGTCCTGGTGATCACGGCCGCCACGGCGGCGGCCGCGGGTACGGGCGCGGCAGCCGCCGGGCGGGTTCCGCAGGACGTCCCCGACATCCTGGTCCTGACGCTGTGCGCGGCGACCGCGTCCGTCCTCGGTGACCTCGCGGTCTACCGCCTCGCCTGGCGCGGCGGGCCGCGACTGGACCGCGCGATCGCCCGTTCCCGCAGGCTGACCACGGCGCAGGAACGTCTCGGCGGAGCCCTCGCCCGTGGCGGCGGCGCCCTCGTCGTGCTGGCCCGTTTCGCCCCGGCCGGCCGCTCGGTCGTCTCTCTCATCGCCGGTTCCGCCCACCGCCGGGTCCGCGAGTTCCTCCCCTGGTCGGCCCTCGCCGGACTGGCCTGGGCCGTCTACAGCGTCGCCCTCGGCTACTTCGGCGGGCAGTGGCTGGGCGCGACCTGGCTGGGGGCGGCGGTGTCGCTGGTGGCGCTCTTCGGCGCGGGCGCGGGGGCGGCATACCTGATGCGCCGCCAGCCCAGGGCGACGGAGGCTTCGTAGCGGGTACGAAGCCTCCGGGTTTCATGACGGACGGGCTTCATGACGGACGGGCTTCATGACGGACGGGCTTCGTAGCGGGCGGGCCTCGCCAAGTCGGCTAACGCCCGCCAAGGCCGGTCAGGGCCGGTGACGGGGACGGGGACGTGCGCGGCACGGTGTCACGAGGCACGCCGGGTGCCGGCGCCTCCCCGTACCTCCAGGCCGGCCAGCAGGTCGGCCGTGGCCCCGGCGACGGCCTCCACGGCCCGATCGAAGACCTCCCGGTTGTGCGCGGCCGGCGCGCGGAACCCGGAGATCTTGCGCACGTACTGCAGGGCCGCGGCCCTGATCTCGTCCTCGGTGGCCTCCTCGGCCAGCACGGGCGGACGCAGTGTCTTGATGCTGCGGCACATGGCGTCAGTCTCCTCTCTCCAGGTCCACCCGCCAGTCGTTCGATCTGATCCAGTGGCCCTTCGGATACTCGAAGTCGGCCTGTCCGAGCAGGGTGAACCCCGCCCCGCGGCAGACCGCGTTGGAGGCGGCGTGGTCGACTTTCGGGAACGCGTGCAGATACCGGTGCGTCCCGTCGGCCCGGGCCGCGTCCCGCACCGCACGGGCCGCCCGGACGGCCAGTCCCCGCCGCTGGAACTCGGGCAGCACCGCCCACCCGGTCTCCCAGACCTCCACGCCCTGCCAGGTCCGCGGCCAGTATCCGATCGAACCGACGGTCTCGCCGCCGTCCGCCGATGTGACCCGGTACATCCGCCCCGGTCCCAGATCCGCGTACCGCCGGTGCCGAGCCGCGAGCTGCTCCTCGGTCTCCGGTCCGCCCAGGTGCACGGTCATCTCGGGACTGTTGGTCCTGCGCAGCAGCCACAGGTCCCCCTCCGCCCAGGGGACCAGGCGCACCCGCTCCCCGCCCTTCCCGGCCCGCCCATCCATGCCATCCATGTCCTTCACGGTAGGGCAGGGGTCTGACAGTCGGCCCCGGCGGCGGACCCGGGCCCGTCGGCCCCGGCGGCAGACCTGGGACAGTCGGCCGGCGGCGGACTCGGGCCGCGGGCAGCGGAGTCGGGCCCCGGGACGGCGCCCGACTCCGCTGCTCCCCTACGGCGCCACCCTTTCGCGTGAACCACCGAAGGGAACGCGCGCCTCAAAATCGAACAGGCGTATCATTGAAACGTGGCTACGACCTATGATTTCCCCAGTGACCTCCTCGCCGGTCAGGAGGAACTGCATCAGGTCCGGGCCGAGCTGACGGCCCTGCTGAAGAGACTTCCATGGTCCGTCGAGCCGCTCGACGGATTCAGCGACGACAACGGCTGGCGCAAGGTCGAGCGCCCGGCCTCGCCCGGCTGGTCCGCGGACGAACAGGCCGAGGTGGAGAAGCTCCGTCAGCGTGAGCGCGAGCTCGCCGTGTTCGTCAGTACCCATCGCTACTGGTCGGAGATCACCGGCCCCGACCAGGTGGACGCCCGCTCGGAGCTGAAACGCGCCCACGAGGCCTCTGCCCGGGAGACCCCGCCCGGGGACGCCTGAGCAGCGTCACCCCGGCGGGGTCCGTGCGTACCGCGAGGACGTTCCGTCCCCGTCAGGTCAGCCCCTGCCGGGTCAGTCCCTGCCGAGGAGCTTGTTCATCTCGGTGATCTCGGCGTTCTGCGCGGTGGCGATGTCGTCGGCCAGAGCCTTGGCGGGGGCGTAGCGTCCCTTGGCCGTCTCGGTCGCGGCCATCTCGACGGCGCCCTCGTGGTGCTCGACCATCATGGTCAGGAACATCGTGTCGAAGACCTTGCCGGACGCCTTCTCCAGCTCCGCCATGTCCTGGCCGTCCATCATCCCGGGCATGCCGGAGTGTGCCGAGTGGCCGTCCATGCCGGGCATCGGCTCCGTGGCCTGCGGCACCTCCTCGCCCCAGGCCTTCAGCCAGCCGGTCATGGTCGAGATCTCCGGATCCTGCGCCTTCTCGATGCGTGCCGCGAGGTCCTCGACCTCGGCCGACGCGGAACGGCCGGCGGCCAGTCGCGCCATCTCCAGCGCCTGCCGGTGGTGCGGGATCATGCCCTGCGCGAAGGCCACGTCCTGGGCGTTGTGCGCCTCCTGGGCCGCGTCGGCGCTCGCGGAGGCCGAGCCGTGGGGACCCTCGTGAGCGGTCCCGCCGTCGCCGTCGCCCCCGCAGGCGGCGAGGACGAAGGCGGCGGCGACGGTCGCGGGCACCAGGGCGGTATGGCGCGTCAGGGTACGGATGCTGTTCATGCGTGAACTCCTGCTGTGAGGGGGATCGACATGCCTGTGCACCGCGCCGCGCTCGGCGGCGCGGGTGCGAGGGGGGCGGTGTCTATATCCGCAGGAGCTGGAGTTCGGCCAGGGAGGGCGGTGCCCGCGCGCCGTCCGGTGCGTCGGCCGCGTAAGCGCACACGACGCCATCGCACACGGCGGTGGGGACCGGGTCGGGAGCGGGCGCGGCCAGCACCGGCCCGTCGCTCACCGCGCCGGACGCGCACACCGCGTCGGCGTGCTCGAGATGTCCGCCGCCGCAGGAACCGTCGTCCTGCGGACACCCGGCGTGCGCCGTCCCGGCGGCCACCGGCACTGAGGGCACTGAGGGCACTGAGAGCCCTGCGGCGTGCCGGGCGGAGTGCTCCGGATGAGCCGGAAGCGAGCTCTCCGCAAGGCCCCCGCCGGGCGCCAGCCCGTGCATACCCAGCAACCCGGCCAGCAACCCGAGCACGCACACGGCCTGCCACCACCGCACGGGCGGTCGCTGGACGTGCTGCTCGGGGCGGCTCACGGACCTCATCCTAGGGAGGTCACGAACGACCGCACGCGAGAGGCCCCCGGAAGATCTCCGGGGGCCTCCGCACCGACGGGATCGGCGCCGGTCCTGGTGGGCGCGGACGGTTTCGAACCGCCGACATCCTGCTTGTAAGGCAGGCGCTCTACCCCTGAGCTACGCACCCAGGACGAGTCGACAGCCTACATGGCCCAGGGCACTGCCCGGCAAACGTGTGGGCCGGGCAGTGCCCTGACCGGGGGTTAACCCCACCCTCGATCCGGTAGTGGCCCGGATCCCGGCGCCCGCCGGTGCTCAGTACGGTCGAAGAGCCTCGTCGGCAAGGGCCTCTTCCACTCCGGAACGGCTCAGGGCGCGGCACCTCGTCGACCGTCCCAGGGGGATTCGTCATGGCCGCCCGTACCGTTCCTGCTCGCGCGTTCGCCGCCTTCGGCGCCGTCGCCGTTCTCGTCGCGGGTCTCAGCGCCTGTGCCTCCGCCTCGGACGACAAGGAGCCCGAGCACCGGTCCTTCGCCCTTCAGGGCCGCACACTCACCGTCGACTCCGACGACTCCGACGTGGAGGTCGTCGCCTCGGACGACCAAGGGTCCGGGAAGGTCGAGGTCACCCGGTGGTTCTCCGGGTCGGTCGCCATCGGCTCCGGACCCGAGGTGACCTGGAAGATGGACGACGACCGGCTGGTGCTGCGGATGCGGTGCTCCGGGCTGGCCGCCGACTGCGCCGCCAAGCACCGCGTGGAGGTGCCGCGCGGCATCGCCGTCCGGGTCAAGACCGACGACGGCAGCGTGCGGGCACAGGGCTTCAGGGACTCGCTGGACATCCGGACGGCGGACGGGTCCGTGCGCGTCAGCGACTCCACGGGGCCGCTGAAGCTCCGCAGCGATGACGGATCGCTGCACGCGGACGTCTCCTCCCGACAGGTGAACGCGTCCACCCAGGACGGCTCGGTCCACCTCGAACTCGGGGCCGTGCCGGACCTGGTGGAGACCCACAGCGACGACGGCTCCGTGACCGTCGCCCTGCCCCGGGCCACGTACAAGGTGTCCGCCGAGACCGACGACGGATCGGTCGACGTGTCCGTGCCCCGGGCCGACGCCAGCTCCCACGTGGTGACCGCACGGACCCAGGACGGCAAAGTCACGGTCCGAATCGCGAACTGACCAGCCCGTGTGTTCGTCCCTTACGGGTGGGAGAATGAAACCCGGGCAGGACGGACGACACGGGAGAGGGATGTGACGGCGACACCATCGCAGCCGTACTCGCCGATGGTGCCGCGCGCGCAGCGCCTGCCGCACCATTCCCACCGCCACGGCCACCGCCGCGGCGGTTCCGGCGCGGTCCGTGACACGCTCGCCCTCGTGGGCCTGCCGCTCCTCGCGGTGCTCGCACTGCCCGCCGCGTTCGCCGGGGGCGGCACCCGGCGCTGGTTCGGCGGGCGGGCCGAGAGCCAGCGGGCGGATGCGCAGGCGGCGAAGGACGACGCGGCGGCCGCCTTCTACGAGCTGGACACCGCCCAGCGTGACCTGCGGATCTCGATAGAGACGATCGCGGCCGTCGACGCCTCCCCCGCCGCCCGGCGGGCGGTCACCGACTTCGAGGCGCTCGGCCGGCGCATCGACGAGGTCAGCCACCAGTACATCAACGCCGTCGACGCCCACGATCTGGACCGCGACGACCTGGAGGCATCCGCGGCCTCCCGCGCCCGCGACGAACTGACCACCGCCAAGAACGAGCTCGGCCGGGTCAAGCGCGACCTGGACCGCTTCGCCGACGGCCTGGGCCCCCTGCTCGGCAAGGCCGAGACCCAGCTGGCCCGGCTGGCGCCCGCCGTCGAACGCGCCCGGCAGACCCTGCTCGCCGCCTCCAACGCCCTGGACGCCGCACGAGGAGCCGGGCTGACGGCGGACGACCTCGCCGCCCGGCTCGCCACCCTCGGCCCGGAACTGACACGGCTGAACCAGGGCGCCGGACAGCACGGCGTGCCCCAGACTCTCGACCGGGCGGAGCGAGTCACCCGAGAAGCCGAGTCGGTCCGCGCCGAGGCCGAACGGCTGCCCGAGCGAGCCGCCGAGGTCGGCCACCGGCTGGTCTCCCTGCGCACCCGCGCCCAGGCACTGACCACCCGCACCGAACAGGTCGAACCGGTACTGAGCGAGCTCCGGCGGCGGTTCACCGTCGCCTGCTGGCAGGACCTCCAGGCCGTGCCGGACCAGGCCACCGAATCGGTCCGGCAGGCCGAACGGAAACTGGCCGAGGCGCAGACCGCCCGCGACGAACAGCGCTGGCCCGACGCCACCGCCCTGCTGTCGACGGTACGAGCGCTGCTGAACTCGACCGACGAGGCCGTCTCGGCCGCCGGTGACCGGCTGCGGCAGCTGAACGCCGTGCAGAAGGACCCCCAGCAGGAGATCGAGCGCACCCGCTTCGCCATCCGCGACGCCCAGCGCCTGGCCATGGCGGGCCGCAACACCCCCGACCCGCAGCACGCCCGCCCGCTGGACGACGCCGTGGCCCGGCTGGAGCGGGCGATCACCACGCTCGAGGGCCGGCACCCTGACTACTGGCACTTCCTGACGGAGACGGAAGCGGTCCGGCAGACGGTGGCCGGCGTGGTCACCCGGATCCGAGAGGAGCGCGGGGCCGCCCACTGATCACCGAGCGGCGGCCGGTCGCGGGTACTTCCGCCGGTCCGGTCGCGGGGTACTCCCACCGGTCCGGTCGCGGGGTACTCCCACCGGTCCGGTCGCGGGGTACTCCCACCGGTCCGGTCGCGGGGTACTCCCACCGGTCCGGTCGCGGGGTACTCCCACCGGTCCGGTCGCGGGTACTTCCGCCGGCCGGGTCCCGGTCCCCGACCGCGTCCTCACCCGCGACCGGTCCTCGATGCCGGGACGGGCGGCGGGACGTGCCGGTAACCTGTGCGCATGCCTCGCTACGAGTACCGCTGCCGGAGCTGCGGCGACACCTTCGAACTGAGCCGTCCCATGGCCGAGTCCTCCGCTCCCGCCGCCTGCCCGGCGGGCCACGACGACACGGTGAAGCTGCTGTCGACGGTCGCGGTCGGCGGATCGGCCTCCGCGGCTGCCCCGGCGCCGTCGTCGGGTGGCGGAGGTGGCTGCTGCGGCGGAGGCTGCTGCGGCTGACCCCCCGGCCCGGGCCGCGCGTCCCGGTGTCGCCGCACCGGCGCCTCAGCCTCCCTCAGCTGCCCAGATACCGCAGCACCGCCAGCACTCTGCGTGAATAGCCCTCACCCCCGGTCAGTTCCAGCTTGTCGAAGATCGCGTTGGTGTGCTTCTCCACCGCGCTCTGCGAGATGTGCAGCCTCCGCGCGATCGCCGCGTTGGTGTGGCCCTGCGCCATCTCGGCCAGCACGTCCCGCTCCCGGGTGGTGAGCCGGGCGAGCAGGTCGGAGTGGGTCGTGCGGCCGAGCAGCTGGCGGACGACCTCCGGATCGAAGGCGGCCCGTCCGGCGGCCACCCGCTCCAGCGCGTCCAGGAACTCGTCGATCTGGACCACCCGGTCCTTGAGCAGGTAACCCACTCCTCCTGTCTCACCGGTCAGCAACTCCGTCGCGTACCGCTTCTCGACGTACTGCGAGAGGACCAGCACCCCGACCGCCGGCCAGCGCTCGCGTATCTCCAGGGCCGCGCGCAGCCCCTCGTCCGTGTGCGTGGGCGGCATCCGGACGTCGGCGACCACGACATCCGGCGGGTCCTCGGTGACCGCCTTCAGCAGCAGCTCGGCATTGCCGACGGCCGCGAGCACCTCGTGCCCTTCCTCCGCCAGCAGCCGCACCAGCCCCTCCCGCAGCAGGGTCGAGTCCTCGGCGAGGATCACCCGCATGGCAGCTCCGCGGCCACGAGGGTGGGTCCGCCCGGCGGGCTGACCACGCTGAGGCTGCCGTCGAGGGCGGCGACGCGCCGGGCGAGCCCGAACAGTCCGCTGCCGGCGGCGTTCGCCCCGCCGCAGCCGTTGTCCTGGACGCTCACGTACATCCGTTCCTCCTCCACTCTGACGGCGACGCTTATCCGGGTCGGCGCCGCGTGCTTGACCGCGTTCGTGACCGCCTCGCAGACGACGAAGTACGCGACGGTCGCCACGGCCTGCTCGGGTTCCTCGGCGAGGTCGTACTCCACCCCCACCGGCACGGACGCCCGCTCGGCGACCGTCTCCAGCGCCGCGCGCAGTCCCGCTTCGTCCAGCGTGGTCGGATAGATCCGCCAGGCCACCTCGCGCAGCTCGTCCAGGGCGCGGCGGCTCTCGTCGTGGGCCTGGCCCAGCAGCCGGTCCCGGCGGTCGGCGTCCTGACTGCGACGCGCACGGCCGAGCAGCATGCCGAGGGCGACGAGACGCTGCTGCACGCCGTCGTGCAGGTCGCGCTCGATGCGGCGTCGTTCGTCGTTCACCGCGTCGACCACGTCGGCGCGGCTGGCGGACAGCTCGGCGATCCGCCGCTCCAGCTCCTCCTGGTGGCGAGGGCCGAGGAAGTGACGCGCCAGCTGCCCTTCCAGTCCGACCACGCCGAATATTCCCTGCACGGCGAGGAACACGAGGAAGAAGCCGCCCAGACTGCCGAGGACGAACGAACCGGGGTCGCGTATGCCGTCCAGCAGGACCCAGCCGTATATTCCGAAGGTGCCGTACGCGAGGCCGATCGCGGCGGTCAGCATCACCACCCCGCCCAGGACGCCCAGCGCCCAGTGGCAGGCCACGTACCGCAGCGCCCGTACGTCCTCGTACGCGGGCGTGACACGGAGGTCCAGCCACATCGCCAACCGGGCGCGCTCCAACCCCGCCAGTCTGCGCGCGCCCGCGAGGACCGGGCGCAGTACGGCACGTCGGCCGGCCGGCCAGGCGACCACGGGCAGCAGCGCCACGCCGGCCAGTAGAGAGAAGAGCAGCTCGACGGCGGCCGCGGCGGTCCCCATGATGAGGCCCACCCCGCACCGCACTACGCGTCGCGCCATGTCTCGCATGATCGCGAGGCTAGCCGGGCGCGGCAGCGGCGCACACTGCGGAAAACCACAATTCCCGCCTGCGGTACACCACAGTCGATTCTGCGGTCTTCCTCAGTCTCCCTTCAGCTGCGATTTTCTAGCGTGGTCGACATGACAGCCATCGCAGCGCAGACGGCCGCGGAGAGCGGTGCGGCTCCGCAGTGGATCAATGACCTCATGGACGCGCTCGGCGCACCGGGCGCCGGCCTCGCCATCGCTCTGGAGAATCTCTTCCCTCCCCTGCCGAGCGAGGTGATCCTGCCGCTCGCGGGGTTCGCGGCGAGCTCCGGCCGGATGAGCCTGATAGCCGTCCTGCTGTGGACGACGGCGGGGTCGGTGATCGGCGCGCTCGCCCTGTACGGGGTCGGCGCGCTGCTCGGCCGGGACCGCACGGTGGCGATAGCGGGGAAGCTGCCGCTGGTGAAGGTGTCCGACATAGAGAAGACGGAGGCCTGGTTCCTCAAGCACGGGACCAAGGCGGTGTTCTTCGGCCGGATGATCCCGATCTTCCGCAGCCTGATCTCCGTGCCGGCGGGCGTGGAGCGGATGCGGCTGCCCGTCTTCCTCGCGCTGACCACGCTGGGCAGCGCCATCTGGAACACCGTGTTCGTCCTCGCCGGCTATGCGCTGGGGGACAACTGGTCCGAGGTCTCGGGCATCGCCTCCACGTACTCGAAGGTGATCCTCGCCATCGCCGCCCTGGCCCTGCTGGTCTTCATCGCCATGCGGATGCTGCGGCCGGGGGCCGGCCACCGCAGGCGGGGCCGCGGACGCGACAAGGGGCAGGACATACGGCCGCCCGCGGATGACGACGACCGCCCCGGCACCGGGGACGGTGTCGGGGCGGGTGCCGGGAGTCCGGACGGCGGGATCAGCGGCGACGGGATCAGCGAGCCGGACTCGCCTCGCGCAGGAACTCCCGAAGGATCCGCTCGCCGGCCAGCACGCCGCGCTCGGGCAAGGCGCTGATCGCCGGAGCCGTCCAGCCGGAGTCGGCCAGCTCGCCGTGGCCGGGGCGCCATCCCCGGTCGGCGGCGAGCAGCAGGTCGGCGTCGAGGAGTGAGTCGCCGGCGGCGAGGGTGAGATCGGCGCCGGTGCGGCGGGCGACCTCGTACACGGCGGCGCTCTTGGTGAGCGGTTTGGGGACGGCGTAGATCTTGCGGCCCTGGAGGGACACGGTCCAGCCGCGGTTCTCGGCCCACACGGCGAGTTCCTTCACCCAGTCCTCGGGCAGCAGTTCGCGCTCGACGACGAGGTAGGCAAAGAGGTCCTCGGCGACCCGGTGCTTGCGCACCCACAGCGGGTCGGCGGTGTTCATCAGGTGGTCGCGGACCTCGGTCAGCGAGGCGCACTCGTCGGCCAGCCGTGCGGTCACCCGCGCGTGCCAGTCGGGGTCGGAGACGCCGTCGACCAGCAGGTGGCCGCCGTTGGCGCAGATCGCGTACTTCGACGGAGGGCCGGGGAGGTTGATGCGCTGGTACTGCTTGCGGGTCCGGGTGGTGGTCGGCACGAAGACCGCCGTGTCACCCAGGTCGGTCAGCAGCCCGGCTGCCGTCTCGGTCATGTAGGAGAGGGGTTTACTCTCGTAGACCTCGACGCACAGCAGGCGGGGCGCCCGCAGGTCGGGCATGGTCAGCCCGAGCGCGGCGGCGGAGTAGATGAGCGTGCGGTCGAGGTCGCTGGCGACGAGCACCGACATCAGAGGGCCACCGCCTTGCCGTCGGCGCCGGTCGCGCCCCGGGTGTACTTGGGATGGATCAGCCCGACGCAGGTGTAGGGCAGGTCGGCGACCTCCTCCACGGGTACGCCCCGCTGTTCGGCCAGCAGGCGTACGTGGTCGAGGTCGGCGCCCGCGCCGGCCCGGGCCAGCACCTTCCAGGGCACGCGGCGCAGCATCACGCGGGTGGTCTCGCCGACGCCGGGCTTGACGAGGTTGACGTCGTGGATGCCGTACTCCTCGCATATGCGCTCGACGGCGGCCCAGCCCGCCCAGCTGGGGGTGCGGTCGGCGGAGAGGAGCTCCTTGGCCTGGGCGTCGACCGTGTCGGTGACGTCCGGGAAGCGTGCGGAGACGGCGTCGAGGAAGGCCGGCGACAGGTCGGAGCCGGCGAGTTCGCGGTAGAACTTCGCGCCGTGGAAGTCGTGCGGGCCGACCAGGTCGGCGCGGAGCACGGTGCGGGATATCAGGCCGGAGACCGTGGAGTTGAGGCAGGCGGAGGGGATGAGGAAGTCGTCGCGGGTGCCGTAGGTGCGTACGCAGGAACCGGGGTCGGCGAGTACGGCGATCTCCGGGTCGAAGCCGGTGACGCCGTCGGAGACCTCGAAGTCGCGCAGGGCGCCGGCGAGTTCGCGGGTGATGGCGCCCTTGCCGGTCCAGCCGTCGACGAAGACGACGTCGGCGGGGTCGTGACGGTCGGCCAGCCAGCGCAGGGCGTTGGCGTCGATGCCGCGGCCCCGGACGATCGACACGGCGTAGTGAGGGAGGTCGAGACCATGACGGAACCGCGCCCAGCGGCGCATCAGGATGCCGACCGGTGTGCCCGCGCGGGCGAGGGAAACCAGTACGGGGCGGGGCGACCGTTCCGCGAGCACGATCTCGGTGACGGCGCCGACGGCGCGGGCCAGCCGGGCGGCGGAGGTCTCCAGGGCCGCGTGGAACAGCTCCTGGTACTGCTCACTGGGCTGGTACTCCACGGGCAGCGACTCCGCGTAGTGCGCGCCGCCGCTCTGGATCGCCTCCTCGCGCTCCTCGGTCGGCGCCTCCAGCGTCGTGTCCGAGAGGTCCTGGAGCAGCCAGCCGACCTCGTCGGACGCGTACGAGGAGAAGTCGGGGCCGCGCAGGGGCTCGGGCAGCATGGGGGGCCTTTCGGAGGCGTGCGGGACGTACGACGGGACGACCGCGAGCAGGACGTGCGGGACATGGGCGGCGAGCCGGGCCAGCAGTCCGTCGGGCGCGTGCAGCGCCGGGGTGTCGGCGGCCGAGTCGACGACGGCGACGACGGCGTCGAAGCCGGCGCCCGCGACGTTGTAGGCGTAGCGCTCGCCGGGGCCGTCGGCCGGGTCGTCGTGCGCGGGGAAGACCAGGCGGGTGCGTATCGCGTAGCCGGGGTCGTCGACGGCGAGGACGGGAGAGCGGGTGGTGGTGGAGTAGCGGACGTCGGCGTCGGCGGTCTGCTCCAGTGCGTGGGCCAGGCGCAGCGGGGCGTACATCAGCTCCTCGAAGCCGAGGACGAGGACGCGGCGGGCGTCTGTGGGCAGCGCCTCGGTGATGCGTTCCGCCATGCCGGGCAGGGCGCTCTCCAGTCGGCCCCGCTGGGCGGCCGTGAACCCGTGCCGTCCGCCGTCGGGGACCCCACCGGGCCACCGCAGGTCGACGTGGGTGACGGAGCCGGAGGAGGTCGGGGTGGGCGCCTCGGTGACCGGGCCGTCCCAGTCCGGTTCGGCGGCACGCGCCTCGTACCGGGCGACCAGCTCCTGGCCCTTCTCCAGTACGCCCTCCGGCAACCGGACCGTGCCCGAGGCGGCCGTCACCAGGTCCACGCGGGCGCCGATCTCCCGGGCGAAGTCCTCCAGCCGGCCGGCGTCGGCGGGCGAGCGCATGTCGACCAGGGCCACCACGACGTACTGCCGGCGGGGGTAGCGCTCGTGCAGGGCGCGGACGGTGTTGAGGACCGTGTTGCCGGTGGAGAACTCGTCGTCGACGAGGACCAGCGGCCCGTCGCCGGCCAGCAGCGCCGGGTTCTCGGGCAGCAGGAGGTGGGAGGTCGCGTGCGAGTGGGACTCCTCGAAGCCGCCCGCCCGGGCGACGCCGGTGACCGGACGGCGGGTGGAGTGCAGGTACGGGGCGGGGCCCAGGCCGTCGGCGACCGAGTGGCCGAGGCCGGTGGCGGTCTCGGCGTAGCCGAGCACGACCGCGCTCTCGGCCGCCTCGGCGCCGAGCAGGTCGCGGACGCGTCGGCCGAGGGCGACGCCGTGGCCGTACACGACGGAGGGCGACTGCGGGACGTGCTTGCCGAGCACGTTGGAGACGAGCAGGTGCGCTCGCTTGGGGTTGCGGCGCAGGGCGAGTCCCAGCAGGCCGGTCAGCGTGTCGTCGCCGGCGAGTTCCACACCGAGCCGTTCGGCGACCCAGCTGCCGGACCAGACTCCGGCGCCCTCCTCCGCGCGCGCCCTCTCGGTCATGTACTCGTGCCTCCCGTTGTCCACCGCGGCCTGGTCCCTTGCGTCGGTCATGGATTCCTTGCGTTCAGTCGGAGAGGCCGGCGGCGAGCAGTTCCACGAAACCGATGTCCTCGTTCGCCACCCCGAAGACCTCCGCGCGCAGCAGGGTGCGCTCGGCCCAGGCGCGGTGGGGTTTCACCTCGTTCATCTTGTTCGTGTACGCCGACCTGAGCACGCCCCCGCCGCCGCGCTCGGGCCGCAGGATGTCCTGGGCGTCACTGAACTCCTCGTGGCTGACCACGGACAGCGCGTGCACGGGGAGCACGTGGGAGGGGTGGATGCAGGTCTTGCCCAGCAGGCCGTTGGCACGGTCCAGGGAGATCTCCCGCAGCAGACCGTCCATGGCGTGCGCGATCAGCTTCTGCCGCAGTTCGACGGCCTGGACCTCCAGGAAGGGGCTCTGCCGCAGTTGCGGTTTGAACATCCTCTCCTGGACACGGAAGTACTCCCACACCGGTCCGGTCACCGTGAATCCGGTGCCGTCTGCCCGGGCGAGCATGTTCACCACGTCGGCGATCACGGAGGCGACGATCTGGACGTCGTACGCCGTCATGTCGGGGCCCCTGCGCAGCCCGTAGGAGGAGCAGAAATCGGTCACGCCGAGACGCAGGGCGAGTACGCGGTCGCGGTACTTGTCGACGGCGCGGAAGATGCCCTCCAGCGTCTGTACGCGGGACTCCCGGTACAGCAGGTCCGGGGACTCCAGCACGGGCATCGCGAAGAGCCTGCGGCCACTGGCGGCCTCGGCGGCGGCGAGCGCCTCCAGGAAGGGCACGCCCCGTTCCTCGGTGAACTTCGGCAGCACGAATCCGGACAGCAGCCGCACGGCGGGGCCGAGGCGCCGTACCAGGTCGGGAATCTGCTCGGGGGTGCGGACCCGGACGAACAGGAGCGGGACGTCCGCGCCGGAACGTTCCGTCAGGTCAGTGAGCTGACGGACGAGGTTCTCCTCACCGACCGGTACGTCGGCGTCGTCGATCGAGTCCTCCAGGCACAGCACCATCGACACCACGCCGATCGCGCCCTGCTTGAGGATGTCGTCGGCGAGTCTGGGCCGGGTGGCCGGGCTGTAGAGCGTGGCGCCCAGGGCCGCGGACAGCAGTCGGGCCGGGGAGTCCGCCGTGAAGGTGCAGGGCTCCTGGTGAAAGAGCCGCTTTCGCACATCAGGGGCAATCTGTCCGAAATGACGCATCAAAACTCCCCCGTGGTGTCTGGGCGACCTGTGAACTGTCCAAAGGTGGCCGGTAATAGTACGTACGTATCCATGTCGGAGGTTCCCACCGGGCATGAATTCCAGGTAACCCGGGCATGACGGCGGCGGCGACCCGGGGTGAGCGGGGCCGACCCGTGTACCCGCCCCCGCATTGTCGTGACCAGGACCGAGAGGGCAGGATGACGGCATGACGCACGCGATGCTGAAGGGGTCGAACGTCCCGCTGCAAGCCACCACGGTACGCGCCGTGCTGCGCTGGACACCCGGGCAGGGGGTCCCCGACATCGACGCCTCCGCCTTGCTGCTGGGACCGGACGACCGCGTGCGTTCCGACGAGGACTTCGTCTTCTACAACCAGCCCCGGCATCCCTCGGGCCAGGTCTGGCGGCTCGGCAAGAAACGGGTCGGCGAGAGCCTGACCGACACGATCCAGACAGACCTCTCCGGGGTCGAGTCCTCGGTGGGCCGGATCCTGCTGGTCGCTTCGGCGGACGGCGGCGCCTTCGACCGGGTCGGGTCGCTGCGCATCCTGCTGTACGACGCCACGGCCGCCGACGCGGAACCTCTGGCGTACTTCGACGTCAAGCCGGAGACGGGCGAGGAGACGGCGCTGATCTGCGGCGAGCTCTACCGGCGCGGGGACGGCTGGAAGTTCCGGGCGCTGGGCGAGGGCTATTCGAACGGGCTCAAGGGCCTGGCGACCGACTTCGGCATCTCGGTGGACGAGTCGGAGGGGTCGGACGACCCCATGCCGGCCCCCAGGCCCGAACCGGCCCCGCCCGTACCCGCTGCGGGCCCCGCTCCGGCCCAGTCCACGCCCGCCCCGCCGGTGGTCGGTCCCGACGAGCCGACGACCGTCCAGCCTCTCCAGCCCCTCCAGCCCGTCCCGGAGATCTCACGGCCGCTGCCCCCGGAGCAGCCCGTGGGAGTGCCGGCGCAGCCCGCGTACGGCTATCCGCAGCAGCCGCCGGCGGCACAGCCGGCGTACGGCTATCCACAGCCCGCCGGGCACCCCGGGTACGGGTATCCGCAGGCGCCCGCCGCGGCGGGGGGCACCGGCGCGCAGTCCGGCTACGGCTACCCGCCCCCGGTCACCGGGGCACCCGACCCGGACTTCCGGCTGCCCCCGCAGGGACCGCAGTTCATCGGAAGGTAGACGCCCGGACGGCCCGGACGGTACGGGCGGGGTCTCGGCGAACGGGCACGGGCACGGGCACGGCGGAGTCTCAGCGCTCCGCCTTGCTCTTGTGCCCCCGGCCCCACTGCAGGCCCCACCCGTACAGACGGTCCAGCTCTCCCTGGAAGCCGTACACGAACTTCACCTCGCGGCGGACGAAGATCTCGCCCTTGATGTTCTCGATCATCACCACGGCACAGGACCGGGCCTGCGGATGGCGCTCGTCGAGGCCTATCTCGATGCGGGGGCCGTTGCTCGGGTAGAGCGTGACGATGGCGTGGGTCCGGTCGAAGGCCGGGGTCTGGTCGTAGATGTAGGCGAAGAGCAGGAGGCGCTTGATGGCGTCCTTGTGGTCGAGGTTGACGTAGATCGTCTCGCCGGAGGCCGAGCCGAAGCGGTCGTCGCCGCTGAGCTTGACGTACGGCGCGGCGTTGACGTCCCCCAGGAAGCCGCCGAGCGGCTGGACGACCCCGCGGGTGCCGTCCTGGAGCTCGTAGAGGCAGCCGAGGTCGAGGTCGACGTTGACCATGCTCTGGCTGTGGCCGACGACCTCGGGGGGCTTGAGCGCCTTGAAGGGGTGCCGCAGCAGGCTCTCGCGCTGCACGCCCCTGATGTCCGAGGTCCGCATCCGCCAGCTGAGGTTGACGCGCAGGTGGCCGGTGGCCGCGCCCTGTTTGGACAGGGAGACCTGGCTGTGCCGTTTGGTCAGCTGGATGGAGTTGGTCGCCGCGCTGCCCGAGTCGAACTCGGCCTCGCGGCTTCGCCACAGACCGTCCAAGAATCCCATTCCCGCCCCCACCTTCACTCGACCGCCGTGACCGCCGACGGGGCGGCCCCGAGGAGTCGTCCTCGTAGGCCGCCCCGCACAGAGCGTTCCTCAACCGGGCCGTGTTCACACCGAAGGAGCAGGCGCACCGGGGGCGAACCGGGTCCGGTGACAGCAGGGTTTCACACCCCGGAGGAGACCTCCGCCTTCTCCTTGCCGCCGTCGCCCCCGGCCTCCGCGAGCCGCTTGTTGCGGCGTACGGAGGACAGGAAGGAGGCGCCGATGAGGATCACGCCGATGGAGCCGGTGATGAGCTCGTGGATCTCGTACTGGATGGTGACCAGGAGGATGACGGCGAGGGCGCCGATGGCGTAGTGGGCGCCGTGCTCCAGGTAGACGTAGTCGTCGAGGGTGCCCTGACGGACCAGGTAGATGGTCAGGGACCGGACGTACATGGCGCCGATGCCCAGGCCCAGGGCCATCAGGACGATGTCGTTGGTGACGGCGAAGGCGCCGATGACTCCGTCGAAGGAGAACGACGCGTCCAGGACCTCGAGGTAGAGGAACATGAAGAACGCCGCCTTGCCGGCCAGCTTGACGGCCGACTTGGGCTTGCCTGCCCGCTCGGCCTGCTCCTCGGCCTCGTGCTCGCGTTCCTCCTCCTCTTCGAGCTTCTCCTCGAAGAAGCCGGAGAGACCGCCGACGACCAAGTAGGTGATCAGGCCGGCGATACCGGCGAGCAGGACCGTCTCGGCCTTGTCCGCGTGGGTGCCGCCGTGCTGGTGCGCGTGGGCGCCGAAGGTGATGGCGGAGACCAGCAGCACGACCAGGGCGATGCAGACCGACAGCATGTCGACCTTGCCGAGCTTGGCCAGCGGGCGCTCCAGCCAGCCGAGCCACTTGATGTCACGGTCCTCGAAGATGAAGTCGAGGAAGATCATCAGAAGGAACATGCCACCGAAAGCGGCGATCGACGGATGAGCGTCGGTCACCAGCTCCTGGTAGCGGTCCTTGTCGGTGAGCGCGAGGTCGACGGCCTCGATCGGCCCGAGCGACGCGCTGACCGCCACGATCACGACCGGGAAGACCAGGCGCATGCCGAAGACGGCGATCAGGATGCCGATCGTGAGGAAGATCTTCTGCCAGAAGGCATTCATCTTCTTCAGGATCCCGGCGTTGACCACCGCGTTGTCGAAGGACAGCGAGATCTCCAGGACGGACAGGATCGCCACGATGCCGAAAGCGGTCCACCCCCCGTAGAAGATCGCGGCCACCAGGCCGAGCGCGGTGACCGCGAACGACCACCCGAAGGTTTTCAGAACCACTGGCTACCCAATCGTGTGTTGGGGGCGCCTCCCAGACGGAGTCTGAGGGAGGGGCTCCCCGCTGCCGTACGCGGCTTTACGAAACGTTGACTCCGAAGTCTAGAGCGATGCCCCGGAGCCCCGACGCGTACCCCTGTCCCACCGCACGGAACTTCCACTCGCCCTGGTAGCGGTAGAGCTCACCGAAGATCATCGCGGTCTCCGTGGAGGCGTCCTCGCTGAGGTCGTAGCGGGCGAGTTCCTGGCCGTCGGCCTGATTGACGACGCGGATGAAGGCATTGCTGACCTGGCCGAAGGTCTGGCCACGCTCGTCGGCCATGTGGATCGAGACCGGAAAGACGATCTTGTCGCACTGAGCGGGCACCGCGGAGAGGTCGATCAGCACGGACTCGTCGTCACCGTCGCCCTCGCCGGTGAGATTGTCACCGGTGTGCTCGATGGAGCCGTCCGGACTCTTGAGCTGGTTGTAGAAGATGAACCACTCGTCACCGAGCACCCGGCCGCTGCCGCACGCCAGTGCGCTGGCGTCGAGGTCGAAGGGTGCTCCGGTGGTGGAACGCGCGTCCCAGCCGAGCCCGACCAGTACCTGTGTGAGGTTCGGTGCGGCCTTGGACAGGGAGACGTTGCCTCCCTTGGCAAGCGTGACGCCCATGGTGATCCCTCCCCGGGTGATGGTTCTCGGGTTTCCTGCACGTCCGGCGCCGCACGTAAACCGTGCGGCGCCGGACGGTCGAGGCCGTCGCCTCGGACGTTTGGGTGACTCAGACGTTCACGCCGAAGTCCTGCGCGATGCCGCGCAGCCCGGAGGCGTAGCCCTGGCCGATGGCGCGGAACTTCCACTCCGCACCGTGCCGGTACAGCTCGCCGAAGACCATGGCGGTCTCCGTGGAGGCGTCCTCGCTCAGGTCGTAACGGGCGATCTCGGCGCCGCCGGCCTGGTTGACGACGCGGATGAAGGCGTTGCGCACCTGGCCGAAGGACTGCTGGCGGTTCTCGGCGTCGTAGATCGAGACCGGGAAGACGACCTTCTCGACGTCGGCGGGGACTCCGGCGAGGTCGATCTTGATCTGCTCGTCGTCGCCCTCGCCCTCACCGGTGAGGTTGTCGCCGGTGTGCTCGACCGATCCGTCCGGGCTCTTCAGGTTGTTGAAGAAGATGAAGTGCGCGTCGCTGGCGACCTTGCCGCCGCTGTTCAGCAGCATCGCGCTGGCGTCGAGGTCGAAGTCGGTACCGGTCGTGGTGCGGATGTCCCACCCCAGACCGACGATGACCGCGGTCAGGCCGGGGGCCTCCTTGGTCAGCGAAACGTTGCCGCCCTTGCTGAGGCTGACTCCCACGAGTCCTCCATTGGTGTCCTGGGGCGGGGAGCCCCGAAGTGCGTCGGATGTCGAGTGCCGGATGTCTTGCGTGGATACCGGATCAACGAGTCGATCCTAGTGACGGGTTCCCGTTCACCGCAGTCCCTGGAAGCGACGAATCACACGGTGTCGATCACGCGGCGGTCATCGCGCCGGCCACGCGGCGGTCATCGTGCCGGCCACGCGGCGGTCATCGTGCCGGTCACGGGGGCGGCCGAAGGGCGCCTGTCACAGGGCGTCGAGCGCCTTCACGTACTCGGTCAGGTCACGGGCGTCCGGCAGACCGTTGACGACGGTCCAGCGCACGACACCCTCCCGGTCGATGACGAAGGTCCCGCGGACGGCGCAGCCCTTGCCCTCGTCGAAGACGCCGTACGCGCTCGAGACGTCGCCGTGCGGCCAGAAGTCGGACAGCAGCGGGTACTCCAGGCCCTCCTGCTCGGCGAAGACGCGCAGGGTGTGGATGGAGTCGTTGGAGACGGCGAGCACCTGGGTGTCACGGTCGGAGAACTGCGGCAGGTTGTCGCGCACCTCGCACAGCTCCCCGGTGCACACGCCGGTGAAGGCGAACGGGTAGAAGAGCAGCACGACGTTCTTCCGGCCATGGAAGTCGGACAGCCGGACGGTCGCGCCGTGGTTGTCCTTGAGTTCGAAGTCGGGGGCCTTGTCGCCGACCTGGATCGCCATGTCCTGTTCGTCCCTTCGTAGGGTGGTTCGCTGGAACCACCCTACGCAGGGATCATCGCGGACCCGCGGACGGGCCGACGGCGGTCGGCCCGTACGGGGATCCGGTGTGGTGCGGAGCCTGGCCGGCTACCGCTTGGACTTGGCGGCCTTGGGCGTCGCCAGTCGGCTGCCGCTCCAGTCCTTTCCGACGCTGACGCTCTTGGCCGCCGTCAGTCCGGCGGTCGTCGCGGCTTCCGAAATGTCGCTGGCCTCGACGTACCCCGAACGGCCGGTCTTCGGCGTGAGGAGCAGGATCGCCCCGCCCTCTTCGATGTACGTGGTGGCATCCACCAGCGCATCCGTCAGGTCGCCGTCGTCGTCACGGAACCACAGCACGACGGCGTCGGCCACGTCCTCGTAGTCCTCGTCCACCAGCTCGCCCTCGACGGCGCCCTCAATGGCCTCGCGGAGCTCCTGGTCGACGTCGTCGTCGTAGCCGATCTCCTGGACCACCTGCCCGGGCTGGAACCCCAGCCTGACGGCAGGGTTCGTCCGCTCCTCCGCGTGGTCCGCGGTCGCGCTCACGGGTTGCCTCCTGATCATGTCTTGGTGAATATCTCAGCCACGCGCGTGCGCGAAGCATTGGCCGTAGTCCACACGGGCGGGACGGATCGCGCAAGTACCCGGCGACTGGGACCGTCGAAACGGTGACGATCCCGGCGGTGTCGCCGCAACTCCAGCCATGCCGTCCAGACCGAAGGTGACGTACACCACACCTATCTGCCCCGTTTGCGTATTTGGGAACCATGTGTGGGTACGAGACTCGAATGAACGTGCCCCCGATCCCATGGGGAGATCGGTTACCCCACGGTACAGATGACGTTTGCCCCCGCGAGGTCCACGATGGGGAATCGGCGGGGAAACGGCGCGACACCCGGCAAAGTTGCCCTCTGACAGCGAAGGAACAGCGTGGCTTCCGCATCCGATCGCAGTGATCGCAATCCGATCATCATTGGCGGCCTTCCGAGTCAGGTCCCTGACTTCGATCCCGAGGAAACCCAGGAGTGGCTCGACTCCCTCGACGCCGCCGTCGACGCGCGCGGCCGGGAGCGGGCCCGCTACCTGATGCTGCGGCTGATCGAGCGGGCCCGCGAGAAGCGCGTGGCCGTGCCCGAGATGCGCAGCACGGACTACGTCAACACCATCCCGACCAAGAGCGAGCCGTTCTTCCCCGGCAACGAGGAGATCGAGCGCAAGATCCTCAACGCCACCCGCTGGAACGCCGCCGTGATGGTCTCCCGCGCACAGCGGCCCGGCATCGGCGTCGGTGGCCACATCGCGACCTTCGCCTCCTCCGCCTCCCTGTACGACGTGGGCTTCAACCACTTCTTCCGCGGCAAGGACGAGGGCGACGGCGGCGACCAGGTCTTCTTCCAGGGGCACGCCTCGCCGGGCATCTACGCGCGCGCGTACCTGCTGGACCGGCTGACCGAGCAGCACCTGGACGGCTTCCGGCAGGAGAAGTCCGCGGCGCCGCACGCCCTGTCGTCGTATCCGCATCCGCGGTCGATGCCGGACTTCTGGGAGTTCCCGACGGTCTCGATGGGTCTCGGGCCGATCGGCGCGATCTACCAGGCGCGGATGAACCGCTACATGCACGCGCGCGGGATCGCGGACACGTCGAAGTCGCACGTGTGGGCCTACCTCGGCGACGGCGAGATGGACGAGCCGGAGTCGCTGGGCCAGCTGTCCATCGCCGCCCGCGAGGGCCTGGACAACCTGACCTTCGTCGTCAACTGCAACCTCCAGCGCCTCGACGGCCCGGTGCGCGGCAACGGGAAGATCATCCAGGAGCTGGAGTCGGTCTTCCGGGGCGCCGGCTGGAACGTGATCAAGCTGGTGTGGGACCGCACCTGGGACCCGCTGCTCGCGCAGGACCGCGACGGTGTGCTGGTCAACCGGATGAACACGACGCCGGACGGCCAGTTCCAGACGTACGCCACCGAGTCCGGCGCCTACATCCGCGACCACTTCTTCGGCGACGACCACCGGCTGCGCGCGATGGTCGAGAACATGACCGACGACCAGATCCTGCACCTGGGCCGCGGCGGACACGACCACCGGAAGATCTACGCCGCGTACAAGGCGGCCCTGGAGCACAAGGGCCAGCCGACGGTCATCCTCGCCAAGACGATCAAGGGCTGGACGCTGGGCCCGAACTTCGAGGGCCGCAACGCCACGCACCAGATGAAGAAGCTGACGGTCGACGACCTCAAGCGCTTCCGCGACCGGCTGCATCTGCCGATCTCCGACCGGGAGCTGGAGTCCGGCCCGCCGCCGTACTACCACCCCGGCCGGGACACCGAGGAGATGCAGTACATGCACGACCGGCGCCTGGGTTGCGGGGGATATGTCCCCACCCGGGTCGTACGGTCGAAGCCGCTCGCCCTGCCGGACGACAAGACGTACGCGACCGTGAAGAAGGGGTCGGGCCAGCAGTCCATCGCGACGACGATGGCCTTTGTGCGGCTACTGAAGGACCTCATGCGGGACAAGGAGATCGGCAAGCGGTTCGTGCTGATCGCGCCGGACGAGTACCGCACGTTCGGCATGGACTCGTTCTTCCCGAGTGCGAAGATCTACAACCCGCTCGGGCAGCAGTACGAGTCCGTGGACCGCGATCTGCTGCTCGCCTACAAGGAGGCGCCGAACGGGCAGATGCTGCACGACGGCATCTCGGAGGCCGGCTGCACGGCCTCGCTGATCGCGGCCGGGTCGGCGTACGCCACACACGGCGAACCGCTCATCCCGGTCTACGTCTTCTACTCGATGTTCGGTTTCCAGCGCACCGGTGACCAGTTCTGGCAGATGGGTGACCAGCTGTCGCGCGGTTTCGTGCTGGGTGCGACCGCGGGCCGTACGACGCTGACCGGTGAGGGCCTCCAGCACGCGGACGGCCACTCCCAGCTGCTGGCGTCCACCAACCCGGCGTGCGTCGCGTACGACCCCGCCTTCGGCTTCGAGATCGCGCACATCGTCCAGGACGGTCTGCGCCGGATGTACGGCGGGGACGAGCGGCACCCGCACGGCGAGGACGTCTTCTACTACCTCACCGTCTACAACGAGCCGATCCAGCACCCGGCCGAGCCCGAGAACGTGGACGTCGAGGGCATCCTCAAGGGCGTGTACCGCTTCAGCGAGGGGACCTCCGGCTCCCTCCCGGCGCAGATCATGGCGTCCGGGGTGGCGGTGCCCTGGGCGGTCGAGGCCCAGCGGATCCTCGCCGAGGAGTGGAACGTGCGCGCCGACGTCTGGTCGGCGACCTCCTGGAACGAGCTGCGGCGCGAGGCGGTGGCGTGCGAGGAGCACAACCTGCTGCATCCCGAGGAGGAGCAGCAGGTGCCGTACGTGACGCGGAAGCTGGCGGGGGCGCAGGGGCCGTTCGTGGCCGTGTCCGACTGGATGAGGTCGGTTCCGGACCAGATCGCGCGGTGGATGCCGGGGACGTACCAGTCGCTGGGCGCGGACGGGTTCGGCTTCGCGGACACGCGCGGCGCGGCGCGGCGCTTCTTCCACATCGACGCGCAGTCGATCGTGGTGGGGGTGCTGACGGAGCTGGCGCGGGAGGGGAAGGTCGACCGTTCGGTGCTGAAGCAGGCGATCGACCGGTACCAGCTGCTGGAGGTCGCCGCGGCGGATCCGGGGGTCGCGGGTGGTGACGCGTGACGCGTAACGCGTGAACGGTCGCGTGAGGGGCGGTGGGGCTGCGGCTCCGCCGCCCCTCGCGGTCTGTTCCGGGGGAATCCTCGCGGTGCGGGCCGCGGGCTTCGGGGGATGCGGTCGCGGCGGGGAACATCCGGTCGCCGGGTGACGGGGCGGAGTGGTCGTTCACGGCGTCGGCATCGGACCCGAAGCCGCCCTTGACCTCGACTTCGCTTGAGGTTTTAGCGTCCTCGCATCACCAGTCATCCATTCCTGAGGGAGCACCCGCATGACGAACGCACCCACGTCCGACGCCGAACTCGCCGCACAGCCCGCCGGGTACTGGACCGGAATGGCCTACGAGGCCGTCATTTCGTTCATCCGGGCCCGACAGGCCGAACTCGGCTTCACCCAGCCTCAGTTCTGGCTGCTGCGCAACCTGTCGGAGAACGACATCTCACCCGACGGCCACGGTATGACCATCCCCGAACTCCAGCAGGCCATGAACTCGTACCTCAGGTCCGAAGACGACCTGGGGGCGGAGGCGGAAGTCCTGCTGGGGCGCGGCTGGCTGACCCTCGACGCCGAGGGACGGCTGTGGATCACCGAGTCGGGCGAGGAGGCCCGGGCCGGCCTCGGGCAGCACACCCCGGCCATCCGGGACCACATCCACCGGGGCATCGACGACGCCGATTACGTCACGACACTGAAGGTGCTCCAGCAGATGATCAGGAACACCGCCGGTTCCTCGGTCTAGGGCCTGTCCGGCGGATCAGGTCGCAGGAAAGTCACGGTGCCTGATCGGCGCCGGTGAGCGGGGGCTGGTGCGTCCAGCTGCAAGGCGGAGGAGGGCGTCGACGCGATGGGGGTCCCCCCGCGC
>NZ_JARVKY010000014.1 GCF_029813785.1 Streptomyces sp. DH41 | reverse complement strand
TTGAGGGGTTAAGGCTCCCAGTAGACGACTGGGTTGATAGGCCGGATCTGGAAGCACCGCAAGGTGTGGAGGTGACCGGTACTAATAGGCCGAGGGCTTGTCCTCAGTTGCTCGCGTCCACTGTGTTAGTTCTGAGACAACGAACAGTTGTCGGCTTTCGAGCTGGAACAGACAATTAAAGAGTGTGCTTGTTCGCTCGAAACCATTAGGGTTTCGGTGGTCATAGCGTAGGGGAAACGCCCGGTTACATTTCGAACCCGGAAGCTAAGCCTTACAGCGCCGATGGTACTGCAGGGGGGACCCTGTGGGAGAGTAGGACGCCGCCGAACAATCTTTGGAAAGGACCCCTGGTCCCCAGCGTTCAGCTGGGGACCAGGGGTCCTTTCGTTTTTCCAGGACGCACCGGGTACCCGGCTGCGTGAGAATGACTTGCAGTACCGAAGACAGGAGTCACCGATGCCCACCAACTCTCCCGACGACCGACCGGAGCGCGACCAGCGGCGACGGGACAGTGGTGACCGTGGTGACCGGAGCGGTCAGCGCGGTGACCGAGGTGGGTTCCGCCGTGACAGCCGTGACAGCCGCGACAACCGTGGAGATGACCGCGGTGGGCAGCGCGGTGGCTTCCGCCGTGACGACCGGCGGGATGACCGTCGTGACGAGCGCCGCGACGACAACCGTGGTGGTGGCGGGTACGGGCGTCGTGATGACCGTGACCGCGGGCCGCGTCGTGACGACCGTGACCGTGGCGGCGACCGTGGATTCCGTCGCGATGACCGGGGTGGTGACCGTCCCGCCTTCCGTCGCGATGACCGTGGTGACCGTCCGGGTGACCGGGGTGACCGTCCCTCGTTCCGTCGCGACGACCGGGGTGGTGACCGTCCCGCCTTCCGTCGCGATGACCGGGGTGACCGTCCCTCGTTCCGTCGCGACGACCGGGGTGGTGACCGTCCCGCCTTCCGTCGCGATGACCGTGGTGACCGTCCGGGTGACCGGGGTGACCGTCCCTCGTTCCGTCGCGACGACCGGAGTGGCGACCGTCCCCCCTTCCGCCGCGACGACCGCCGCGACGAGCGGAGTGGTGACCGTCCGTCGTTCCGGCGTGACGACCGTGGTGACCGCGGTGGCTTCCGCCGTGACGACAACCGTGGTGAGCGCGGCGGCTTCGGCCGGCGTGACGACAGTCGCGGTGGCGACCGCGGCGGGTTCCGTGGCCGGGACGACCGCGGGGGCCGTGGGCCCCGGCGCGACGACCGGGGCGGGCGGCCCGGTGGTTTCCACGGGCGTGACGACCGGCACGGCGGCGGTGGCCGATTCCGCGAGGAGCGGGACCGGGACCGGGAGCCGATCAAGCGCCTGCCGATCCCCGAGGAGGTCACGGGCGACGAGATCGACAAGGACGTACGGCAGGAGCTGCAGAGCCTGCCCAAGACGCTGGCGGAGGACGTCGCCAGGAACCTGGTGATGGTCGCGCGGCTGCTCGACGAGGACCCGGAGGCGGCGTACGGCTACTCCAAGGTGGCCCTGCGTCTGGCGTCCCGCGTCGCAGCCGTACGGGAGGCGGGCGGGTTCGCCGCGTACGCCAACCAGAAGTACAGCGAGGCGCTGGCCGAGTTCCGGGCCGCACGGCGGATGACCGGCTCTGTCGAGCTGTGGCCGGTGATGGCCGACTGCGAGCGCGGGCTCGGCCGGCCGGAGAAGGCGCTGGACATGGCGGGTGCCCCCGAGGTGCACAAGCTGGACAAGGCCGGTCAGGTCGAGATGCGGCTCGTCGCGGCCGGCGCCCGGCGTGACATGGGGCAGCTGGACGCGGCCATCGTGACGCTGCAGAGCCCCGAGCTGGCCTCCAACTCCGTACAGCCCTGGACCCCCCGTCTGCGGTACGCCTACGCCGACGCCCTGCTGGCCGCCGGCCGGGAACGGGAGGCGCGTGAGTGGTTCGCCAAGGCCGTGGAGTCCGACCGGGACGGCAGCACGGACGCCTCCGACCGGCTCGCCGAGCTGGACGGCGTGGAGTTCATGGACGCCCTTGACGAGCGTGAGGGTGACAGCGACGTGGCGACCTCTTCCGCCGCCGCGGACGACGCCGACGACGCGGACGAGGACGCCGACGGCGAGGGCGAGAAGGACTGACGAGGACTGACGTCCATCGCATGACGACGAAGGGGCGGGACCGGCACACGGTCCCGCCCCTTCGTCGTGCCGTGTCAGAGGTCCAGTGCGCGCAGCACCAGGCCCGAGGCCGGCTTCGGTCCGAAGGACGTCGACTTGCGAGGCATCGTGACGCCCTGCCGGGCCAGCTCGCGGACGACCTCCTCGCGGACCGGGTGCATCAGTACGGCCGTACCGCCGTCGCGTTCCGCCTTCGCGACGGTGGCCGCCGTGTCGTGGATGTAGGAGACGTGGGCGGCGGAGTCGTCCGGGACGTGCCAGACGTGGGTGAGGAGCGTGGCGTGCAGGACCGTGGCGTCCAGAGCGCGCCAGGCCTCGGGCCGGTCGGTGGGGACCGTGCGGGCCAGCAGGCCGGGGTCCGGCCGGTCGACGAGGTGGAACGCGCCGTCACCGGCGAGCAGGAAGGCGTTGCCCGCCTCGGCCGTCCTCGCGAGCGCGTGCATGGACTCCGCCAGGGGTGTCTCGAGACGGCGGACGCGGAAGTGGCCGTCCAGGGCGGCTACGGCGTCGCGTACCGGGAGGTCGTGCAGCAGACGGTGGATGGCGCGGACGCGCAGTGGGTAGCGGACCGTGTCGACCAGGAGGACGAGGCCGTGGTCCCAGGGGCTCGGGGAGGGGTGCTCCGCGCGGAGTGTGCGGTAGGTCGCCCAGCGGTGGTGGCCGTCGGCGATGAGGGCCTGGTGCCGGGCCAGTTCGGACCGGACGCGGTCCAGTTCGGCGGGCTCGGTCACCGACCACAGGCGGTGGTGGAAGCCGTCCTCCGTGGTCGTCGCGAGAAGCGGCGGCTGCTCGGCGGTGCGTTCCACGAGAGAGGTCGTGGCCGTCGTGGCGCCGTCGCCGCGGTAGGTGAGGAGCAGGGGCTCGAGGTTCGCCGAGGTGGCCCGCATGAGCGCCGCGCGGTCGGCGACGACGTGCGGCATGACGTCCTCGTGCGGCAGGACGACCTGCTCCGAGGGGTCCGACACGCGCAGAGCGCCGATGATGCCGCGTTGCAGCATGCCCGCGCCGTCGCGTTGTTCGTAGACGTACAGACCCGGTTCGGGATCGGCGATCAGGACGCCCTCCGTCATCCAGCGCCGCAGAGTGCGGGCGGCCTGGTCGTTGCGCGCCTCGGGCGTGGCGGCCTGGGGAAGGATCAGGCGGACGATGTTGTGCGGGTCGGCCGACTCGAGGTGGAGCAGGCCGTCGGGGCGGACCACGACGTCGTAGGGCGGGGACGTCACGGCGGCCAGGCTGCCGACCCGGTCCGGGTCGTAGCGGAGGCCTCGGAACGGGGTGAGTTCCAGGCCCCGGCGCGCCGTTGCTTCCGGGTGACCTGCAGTGTTCATCCCGGCATCGTACGTGTGTCAGTGGCATGGGGGATGATCGGGGGAAAGCCGTCGAACGAGGAGCGATGCCACATGAGCCGGAGCGTCAGGACGAGGCCCGAGGGCAGTGGGCGGGGCCTGAGCGAGGCGTACGACACGGCGCTGCTCGACCTGGACGGCGTGGTGTACGCCGGGGGGAAGGCGATCGCTCACGCGGTCGACTCGCTCACCACGGCCCACGCGGGCGGCATGCGTCTGGCGTACGTCACGAACAACGCGCTCCGGACCCCCGACGCGGTCGCCGAGCATCTGACCGAGCTGGGCATACCGACGGGTGCCGACGACGTCATCACGTCGGCGCAGGCGGTGGCCCGGCTGATCGCCGAGCAGGTGCCGTCGGGTGCGCGCGTACTGGTGATCGGCGGCGACGGGCTGCGGGTGGCGCTGCGCGAGCGCGGCCTGGAACCGGTGGAGTCGGCGGAGGACGATCCGGCGGCGGTGGTGCAGGGGTTCGGCGGGCCGGAGCTGCCGTGGGGGCGGTTCGCGGAGGCCTGCTACGCGATCTCGCGCGGCGTGCCCTGGTACGCCTCCAACACCGACCTGACGATCCCGGGCGCCCGGGGCATCGCACCGGGCAACGGGGCGGCGGTGGAGGTCGTACGGATCGCGACCGGTGCCGATCCGCAGGTCGCGGGGAAGCCGTTGCCTCCCATGCACCGCGAGACGATCCTGCGGACCGGCGCGCAGCGGCCGTTGGTGGTGGGCGACCGGCTGGACACGGACATCGAGGGCGCGTTCAACGGGGAGGTCGACTCGCTGCTCGTCCTGACCGGGGTGACCGACGGGGCGCGGCTGCTGGCGGCGCAGCCGCGGCACCGGCCGACGTATGTCGACGCCGATCTGCGCGGGTTGCTCACCGGGCAGCCGGAGGTCACGGGTGAGGGAGACGGCAGCGGTGGGTTCCGCTGCGGCGGCTGGAAGGCCACGGCCGGCGAGGAGCGGCTGGAGCTGGAGGGCGACGGCGCGGCGCTCGACGGCTTGCGTGCGTTGTGCGCGGCGGCCTGGACGGCGGGCGGGGAGGCGGGGTGCGAGCTGGACTCCGGGAAGGCGTTGGCACGACTGGGGTTGTGAGCCGTCGTACGGGGAAGGCGCCCGGCGGCGGAGCGAGTGATGCCCCCCCAGGACGTCCCCGGAAGGCCCCCGGGACATCCCTCGGGACTGGGAAGATCCTCGGGATCGTGATCGATTGGCAGGGTAGGCTAACCTAACCGGGTGTTGGTCGACAGTCCCCCCGAACAGCGCGCGGAGACCGCCCCCGCGCCGCCCCCGAAGCGCCGCGTCCTACGTGCCGTCGGGCTGCCCGTCGCCGCGGCGGTCCTGGTGCTCATCGCGTTGACGAGCATCGCGATCGGCGCGAAGGACCTGTCCCTGGCGCAGGTCTGGCACGGCCTGTTCCACGACTCGGGCACGTACGGCGACGTAGTGGTGGGCGAGCGGCTGTCGCGGACCGTGCTCGGTCTGCTCGCCGGTGCCGCGCTCGGCCTCGCGGGAGCCGTGCTGCAGGCGCTCACCCGCAATCCGCTGGCCGATCCCGGCCTGCTCGGCATCAACGCGGGCGCCTCGGCGGCGGTCGTCACGGCCATCAGCTTCTTCGGCGTCACCTCGCTGACCGGGTACGTGTGGTTCGCCTTCGCCGGCGCGGCGGGGGTCGGGGCGCTGGTCTGGTTCCTGGGCGGCAGCCGGGGAGCCACGCCGGTACGGCTGGTGCTGGCTGGCACCGCGATCAGCGCCGCGCTCTTCGGCTACCTCCAGGCCGTGATGATCATGGACGACGCGGCGCTGGGCAGGATGCGTTTCTGGACGGTGGGTTCGCTCTCGTCGGCGACGAACGGCACCATCAAGGAGGTGCTCCCGTTCTTCGTGGCGGGCACCGTCCTGGCCCTCGCGCTCTCCCGGCCGCTCAACGCCATGGAGATGGGCGACGACACCGCCAGAGCGCTCGGTGCCCACCTGAACCGCACCCGGGCGCTGTCCATGCTCGCCGCGACCGTACTGTGCGGGGCCGCGACCGCCGCCTGCGGGCCGATCGTGTTCGTCGGGCTGATGGTGCCGCACATCGTCCGCTCCTTCACCGGACCCGACATGCGCTGGATCCTGCCGTACGCCGCGATCCTGTCGCCCGTGCTGCTGCTGGGCGCGGACATCCTCGGCCGGATCGTCGCACGGCCCTCCGAGCTCCAGGTCGGCATCGTCACCGCCGTCCTGGGCGGGCCGGTCTTCATCTATCTCGTACGACGGCGGAGGACGGCCCAGCTGTGAAGAACGGGAAGACCGGGAAGGCCGGGAAGGCCATGAAGACCACCCGAGCCGTGAAGACCACCCGAGCCGTGCGGAGCCCGGGCGGGCTCTCGTTCCGCCTCGATGTCCGGACCGTGGCCGTCGTCGTCCTGCTGCTGGGCGTCGCGCTCGCCGCGAGCGTGGTGCTGATCGGCACCGGCGACTTCCCGATACCGGCAGGCGACGTGCTGAAGACCCTGGTCGGCGAGGGCAACGCGGGTCAGGAGTTCATCGTCAACGAACTGCGGCTGCCGCGGGTCCTGGTCGGACTGCTGGTCGGCGCCGCCCTCGGGGTGGGCGGGGCGCTGTTCCAGGCCATCTCGCGCAACCCGCTCGGCAGTCCGGACGTGCTCGGCCTCGGGCAGGGTGCGACGGCCGGAGCCCTCACGATGATCGTCCTGTTCTCCGGCAGCTCGGCCCAGGTCACCGTCGGCGCCCTCGTGGGCGGCCTGGTGACCGGACTCGCCATCTACCTGCTCGCCTGGAAGCGGGGCGTGCACGGTTACCGGCTGGTCCTGGTCGGTATCGGCATGTCCGCGATCGTCACGGCGGTCAACGGCTATCTGCTCACCCGGGCCGACATCGTCGACGCCTCCCGCGCCGTGGTCTGGATGACCGGCTCCCTCAACGGCCGCGACTGGGACCACGTCTGGCCTCTGCTCGCGCTGTGCGCCGTGCTCGTTCCGCTGGTGCTCACCAACGGACGGGCACTGCGGATGATGGAGATGGGCGACGACATCTCGTACGCCCTCGGCGTGCGTGTCGAGCGCGTGCGGGCGCTGCTCATGGTGGCCGCCGTGCTGCTCACCGCCGCCGCCACCGCCGCCGCGGGACCGGTCAGCTTCGTCGCGCTCACCGCGCCGCAGCTCGCCCGGCGCCTGACCCGTTCGCCGGGTCCCAACCTGCTGCCGTCCCTCTGCATGGGTGCCGCCCTGCTGGTCAGCGCCGACTGGATCTCGCAGCGGGCCTTCGGCGCCGACCAGCTGCCCGTCGGTGTGGTCACCGGCGTGCTCGGCGGCGTCTACCTGCTGTGGCTGCTGGTCACCGAGCGGAAGGCGGGCCGAGTATGAGCGCCGGAACCGGTGTCCGCAGCGGGCTGAACAACCAAAGGAGCAACGTGAACCGCCTGACCGCCGAGAACGTCACCCTCGCCTACGACCAGCGTGTCATCGCGGAGAAGCTGTCGGTGGAGATACCCGACAACTCCTTCACCGTGATCGTCGGCCCGAACGCGTGCGGCAAGTCCACCCTGCTGCGGGCCCTGTCGCGGATGCTCAAGCCCACCCAGGGCCGGGTGCTGCTGGACGGGTCGGTCATCCAGTCGATGCCCGCCAAGCATGTCGCGCGGACCCTGGGCCTGCTGCCGCAGTCGTCCATCGCGCCCGACGGGATCACTGTCGGCGACCTCGTCGGCCGGGGCCGCTACCCGCACCAGGGGATCCTGCGCCAGTGGTCGACCGAGGACGAGCGGGTCGTCCAGGAGTCGATGGCCCAGACCGGCATCTTGGACCTCGCCGAGCGCTACGTCGACGAACTCTCCGGCGGCCAGCGTCAGCGTGTGTGGATCGCCATGGCGCTCGCCCAGCAGACCCCGCTGCTGCTGCTCGACGAGCCGACGACGTACCTGGACATCCAGCACCAGATCGACGTCCTCGACCTGTGCGCGGAACTCCACGAGGAGCAGGGCCGCACACTCGTGGCCGTCCTGCACGACCTCAACCACGCCGCCCGGTACGCCACCCACCTCATCGCCCTGCGCGACGGCGAGATCATCGCCGAGGGCGCGCCGAAGGACATCGTCACGGCCGGACTCGTCGAGCGGGTCTTCGGGCTGCGCTGCCAGGTCATCGACGACCCGGAGACGGGCACGCCGCTGGTGGTGCCGGCCGCGCGCAAGGCACGGGGCGCGGGTGACGCCCGGCTCGAGAAGACGAGCGGGAAGGCGGGCGAGAAGACGAGCGAGAAGACGAGCGGGAAGGCGGGCGAGAAGGTGGCGGCTACAGAAGCTTCCTGAGGCGGAAAAGGTCACGCAGACCCGCCTCCAGCCTCACCCGGCCCGAACCCCAGGCCTTGGCGAAGTTCAGCTCGCCGTCGACCAGGGCCACCAGGTCGTCGCCGGTCATCGCCAGCCGGATCTCGGCCTTCTCGCGCGGCGGCCCCTCAAGGGTCTCGCGCACGTCGACGCGGCCGTCCGCCATGCGTCCGGTGAAGGTGACGTCCAGGTCGGTGATGTGACAGCTCACCGAGCGGTCCAGCTCGGTGGCCGACCGCACGTCCCCTTCGGCGCCCCGCATGTCGTCCGAGAGCTTTTCGAGTGCGGCGCGGCACTCCTCAGTCGTCGCCATCGGGACCGACCGTACCCCAGCCGCACGCGGTAGCGTCAGGGCATGAGCGACGCAGTACCGGAGCCGCAGGAGGCGGAGGAGGCGCACCCCGCGTACGAGCCCGCCGCGCCCGCCCCCCTGGACGTCCCCCGCGCCCCCACCGGAAACGCCGAGGTGGACGCCCGGCTGGCGCGACTGGCCGACGCCGACCACCTGGCCACGGACGGACATGTCGAGGTGTACGAGGATGTACACCGGGGGCTGCGCGACGCGCTCACCGCGCTCGACGCCCGCCCGGGACCTCCGGGGCCCCCACCACCTCACGAAAACAGGAGCTGAACCGAACGTGGCAGGAGTCGCACGCCGCCGTCTCGACGCGGAGCTGGTCCGCCGCAAGCTGGCGCGCTCGCGTGAGCACGCCAGCCAGCTGATCGCCGCCGGGCGGGTCGCCGTCGGCAAGACCGTCGCGACCAAGCCCGCCACGCAGGTGGAGACCGCCGCCGCGATCGTCGTGACCACCGACGACAGCGACCCCGACTACGTCTCGCGCGGCGGCCACAAGCTGGCCGGCGCCCTGTCGGCGTTCGTCCCGCGGGGGCTCGTCGTCGAGGGGCGCCGGGCGCTGGACGCCGGAGCCTCCACCGGAGGCTTCACCGACGTACTGCTGCGGTCGGGCGCCGCGCACGTCGTGGCCGTCGACGTCGGATACGGACAGCTCGCCTGGTCTCTCCAGCAGGATGAACGCGTCACCGTCAAGGACCGTACGAATGTACGCGAACTGACGCCGGAGGCGATCGGTGGGGAGCCCGTGGACCTTGTCGTGGGGGACCTGTCCTTCATCCCGCTCGGACTGGTACTGCCCGCGCTGGTGCGGTGCGCACGGCCGGACGCCGACCTGGTGATGATGGTGAAGCCGCAGTTCGAGGTGGGGAAGGAGCGGCTGGGCAGCGGGGGAGTGGTACGCAGCGCGCAGCTGCGGGCCGAGGCCGTGCGGACGGTCGCCCAGAAGGCCGGGGAGCTGGGACTCGGAGTGGAGGGGGTCACCGCCAGTCCGCTGCCCGGTCCCTCCGGGAACGTCGAGTATTTTCTGTGGCTGCGGGCCGGGGCCGACGCACTGGACCCGGCCGACGTTGACCGTGCAGTGGCGGAGGGGCCGAGTTGACACAGAACCGAGCGCGTACTGTTTTCCTGCTCGCCCACACCGGGCGTCCCGCGGCCATCCGCAGTGCGGAGCTCGTGGTCAAGGGGCTGCTGCTCGCCGGGATCGGCGTGCGCGTCCTGGAGGACGAGGCGCGTGATCTGCCGCTGCCGGACGAGGTGGAACTGGTCGGCGAGGCCACCACGCAGTGCCTCGACGGGTGCGAGCTGCTCATCGTGCTCGGCGGTGACGGCACGCTGCTGCGCGGCGCGGAGTTCGCCCGCGCCTCCGGGGTCCCGATGCTCGGCGTCAACCTCGGCCGGGTCGGCTTCCTCGCGGAGGCCGAGCGCGACGACCTCGACAAGGTCGTCGACCGGGTGGTGAACCGGGCGTACGAGGTCGAGGAGCGGATGACCGTCGACGTCGTCGTGCACCGAAACGGCGACATCGTGCACACCGACTGGGCGCTGAACGAGGCCGCCGTGCAGAAGGCCGGTGCCGAGAAGCTGCTCGAGGTCGTGCTGGAGATCGACGGCCGGCCGGTGACGGGCTTCGGCTGCGACGGCATCGTGCTGTCGACGCCGACCGGGTCGACGGCGTACGCCTTCTCGGCCGGGGGGCCGGTGGTGTGGCCCGAGGTCGAGGCGCTGCTGATGGTGCCGATCAGCGCGCACGCGCTGTTCGCGAAGCCGCTGGTGACCTCGCCGGACTCGGTGCTCGTGGTGGAGGTGCTGCCGCACATTCCGCCGGGGGTGCTGTGGTGCGACGGGCGGCGGACGGTGGACCTGCCGCCGGGGGCGCGGGTGGAGGTACGGCGGGGGGCGGTCCCGGTGCGGCTGGCCCGGCTGCATCACGCGTCGTTCACCGACCGGCTGGTGGCGAAGTTCGCGTTGCCGGTGTCCGGGTGGCGGGGCGCTCCGCACTAGCGGACTCGATGGGGTGGTTCGTCACCTCGCGGGCCGCGGGTGCGTCGTGGCTGGTCGCGCCCCGCGGCGCAGCCGCCATCAGCGCGGTCCCGCGTCCCTGAGGGCATGCACTTCCCGGGGTGACACAGGCGGCCTGTGTGCGCTTGCCCGCTCGGACCTCGTAAGGTCGGGTGCGTGCTTGAGGAGATGCGGATACGGTCGCTCGGAGTCATCGACGACGCCGTGGTCGAGCTGTCGCCCGGGTTCACCGCTGTCACCGGTGAGACGGGTGCCGGCAAGACCATGGTGGTCACCAGCCTGGGCCTGCTGCTGGGTGGACGCGCGGACGCGGCGCTCGTGCGGATCGGCGCGAGGAGCGCGGTCGTCGAGGGGCGGATCGCCGTGCCCGCGGACGCCGCGGTCGCCGTCCGGGCCGAGGAGGCCGGGGCCGAGCTGGACGACGGGGCGCTGCTGATCAGCCGTACCGTGTCCGCCGAAGGGCGGTCGCGCGCGCACCTCGGCGGGCGGTCGGTGCCCGTGGGGATGCTCGCCGAGCTGGCCGACGAACTGGTGGCCGTGCACGGGCAGACCGACCAGCAGGGACTGCTCAAACTGTCCCGGCAGCGGCAGGCGCTGGACCGGTACGCGGGTGACGCGGTCGCCGGACCGCTCGCCAAGTACGCCGGGGCCTACCGCCGGCTGCGGGCCGTCGCCACGGAGCTGGACGAGATCACCACCCGCGCGCGTGAGCGCGCCCAGGAGGCCGATCTGCTGCGCTACGGCCTCGACGAGGTCTCGGCCGTCGAGCCGCGCCCGGGTGAGGACGCCGAGCTGGCGGAGGAGGCGGAGCGGCTGGGCCACGCCGAGGCGCTCGCGTCGGCGGCCACGGCCGCTCACGCCGCCCTGGCGGGCAATCCGGAGGACCCCGAGGGAGTGGACGCGGCGACGCTCGTCGCGGGCGCTCAGCGGGCCCTGGAGGCCGTACGGTCGCACGACCCGGCGCTGGCCGCGCTCGCCGAGCGGATCGGCGAGGTCGGGATCCTGCTGCGCGACGTGGCCGGGGAGCTGGCGGGGTACGCCGACGACCTGGACGCCGACCCGCTGCGGCTGGCGGCGGTCGAGGAGCGCCGGGCCGCGCTCACCGCGCTGACCCGGAAGTACGGCGAGGACGTCGGCGCCGTGCTGACCTGGGCCGAGCGGAGCGCCGCGCGGGTGACCGAGCTGGACGGCGACGACGAGCGGATCGGTGAGCTGACCGCCGAGCGGGACGCGCTCAGGGCGGAGCTGGGCGGGCTGGCGCAGGCACTGACGGACGCGCGGACGGAGGCGGCGGAGCGGTTCGCCGCCGCGGTGACCGCCGAGCTGGCCTCGCTCGCGATGCCCCACGCGCGCGTGTCGTTCGCGATCCGGCAGGCCGAGGATCCGGAGGGCGTGGAGGTCGGTGGACGCACGGTCGCCTACGGGCCGTCGGGCGCCGACGAGGTCGAGCTGCTGCTCGCCCCGCATCCGGGCACGCCGGCGCGACCGATCGCCAAGGGCGCGTCCGGCGGTGAGCTGTCGCGCGTGATGCTGGCCGTGGAGGTCGTGTTCGCGGGTACGGACCCGGTGCCGACGTACCTCTTCGACGAGGTCGACGCCGGTGTCGGCGGCAAGGCGGCGGTGGAGATCGGGCGGCGCCTGGCGCGGCTCGCGAAGAGCGCGCAGGTCGTGGTCGTCACGCATCTTCCGCAGGTGGCCGCGTTCGCCGACCGGCAGCTGCTGGTGGAGAAGACGAGCGACGGATCGGTGACCCGGTCCGGCGTGAAGGTGCTGGAGGGCGAGGAACGGATCCGGGAGCTGTCCCGGATGCTGGCCGGCCAGGAGGACTCGGAGACGGCCCGGGCCCACGCGGAGGAACTGCTCGAGACGGCCAGGGCGGACGCGTAGAGGCCCGGCCCGGTCACGAACCGGTGCCCGGTGCGGAACCGGCCGGCCCACCGGAACCGCAGCCCGGGTGGGCGCGACGTCCGGTGCCGCCCCAGGTGCTCCGTGCGGGCCAGGTGCTTCGTGCGGGCCGGGCGCTCCGGGCGGGCCAGGTGCTCCGGGCGTGCCTTCGGCGCCGACGAGGACCGGCAGGATCCCATGCCGCCTGCGCGTCCTGGCGGCACGGCACTCCGGCGGCGGGACGCGACCGCGGTGGGTTCAGCGGGTGCTTCGCCGGCGCGGTGCCCGTGCGGGCGTTCGGTGCGGTGCCGTGAAGCCGTCCGGCGCGGCGCCGTGCCGGCGTTCGGGAGAGGCCACTCGCCGGGGGTCCCGTAGGGTGGCCCGATGATCGAGCGCGCCCGCCGGACCGGCACCTCCTTCGCCCTCGCCGCCGCCCTCGCGCGGACCGGCCTGACCGCGCTGCGCGCCACTGCGCCGGGCCGCCGGGAACGCTGGGAGCGCGAGAACCACGCCGGACGGACCGTGGACCTCTACGCCGGACCCGCGTGCGCCGTGGCGGCGGCGGTGGGGACGGCACGGGTACGGCCCGCCGCCGGGTTCGCCGTGCTCGCCGCCGGTGTCTGCGGGGCCTACGACGACGCGGTGGGCGCCGAGGATCCCCGGCGCGGGTTCCGGGCGCACCTGTCGGCGCTGCGGAACGGCGAGGTCACCAGCGGGGCGGTGAAGCTGCTCGGCATCTCCGCGGCCGGGCTCGTCGCCGGCGCGGTGATGAAGGAACGGCCGCTGGACAAGGTGCTCGCGGGCGCCGTCATCGCCGGGGCCGCGCACTTCGTCAACCTCGTGGACGTACGCCCGGGCCGGGCGGGTGCGTCGGTCCTCGCGCTCGGGGCGCCGGGGCTGCTGCGCGGGGGCCCCGGAGCGGAGGCGGCCGCCGCCGCCATGGGGTCCGCGTCGGCCGTACTGCCCGACGACCTCGCCGAGCGCACGATGCTCGGTGACACGGGAGCACACGCGCTGGGCGCGGCCCTGGGCGTCGCGGTGGTGGCCGGGAACGGCCGGGCGGGGCTCGCCGCGCACACGGTGGCCCTCGTGGCCGCGGCGGCGTACGGGGAGAAGGTGAGCGAGGCGGCACGCTCACTCGTGTGAGTGAACTGGCCTTGTCCCGTTGCCCGACGGTCCCCTCTCGCGAGGGCCATCGTTCCCGGAACACCCGTACGGCCTGGCATCCTTGACGGAGCAGCACGCCGGAAACCGCGCGGCGCGCCCTCCCCGCACCATCCTTCTGTACGTTCTTCGTGACCGTCCCCCGCCGAACCAGGAGTCCCCGGCCACGTGACCCCCGTGAGCAGCCACTCGCCGCACGGCCAGTCGCCGCTGCGCACCGTGCAGGTGCTGGGCGGCGGCAACGCCGGCAGTAGCACGCATGTGCGCTCCCTGGCCGCGGGACTCGTCGCACGGGGCGTGAAAGTGACGGTGTGCGCCCCCTCCGATGCGGAACGCACCTACGACTTCACGGGTGCCGGAGCCGGCCACGTGCCCGTGCCGCGCAGCAGCGATCCCGTCTCCGTGGCAGCGCTGCGCGCGGTGTGCACGGACGCCGACCTGGTGCACGCGCATGGGCTGCACGCCTCCTTCCGCGCCGCGCTGGCCCTCGGCGGACGGCGGGTCCGCACTCCGCTCGTCGTCACCTGGCACGACCGGGTCCATGCCGAAGGAGCGCGCGCCCAACTGCTGCGCGTACTGGAGCGACGGGTGATGAAGGCCGCCACCGTGGTGCTCGGCGCCACCTCCGAACTGGTCGACCGGGCGCGGCGAACCGGCGCGCGGGACGCCCGGCTCGGCCCCGTCGCGCTCCCCGCCCGACCGTGCCGGCCGGCCGAGCCCGATGACCCGGACCTGAGGCGTGCCAAGATCCGGGCCGAACTCGGAGCCATCGCACGCCCGTTGCTGATCTCGGTCGGCTCCCTGGAGCGGCACCGGGGGTACGACGTCCTGCTCGACGCCGCGCGCACGTGGCGCCGCCTCGACCCGGCCCCCCTGGTCGTCGTCGCCGGGGAGGGCCCCCTGCGCGGCGAGTTGCAGCGGCGGATCGAGGACGAGGAGCTGCCGGTGGTGCTCATCGGCAGCCGCGACGACATCACCGACCTGCTGGGGGCGGCCGACCTCGCCCTGCTGCCCAGCCGTCGGGAGGCGCGCTCCGTCCTCGCCCAGGAGGCCCTCCACGCGCGTGTGCCGCTCGTCGCGAGCGATGTGGGCGGCATTCCCGAACTCGTCGGCGGCGCCGCCGAACTGGTCCCGCCCAGGGACGCGGAGGCGCTCGCCGACGCCGTCGTCCGGCTGCTCGACGACCCCGGACGACGCGAGGCGCTGCGGGACGAGGGCGTACGGCAGGCGGCCACCTGGCCGACCGAGGACGAGACCGTCGCCCAGGTCCTCAGTGTCTACGACGAGTTGACGCAGCCCACGCCGCTGCTCTGAGCGCGCCGCTCCGGCGTGCTGTCTCACGGCACGTGGCGGCGCGCCCGCAGGGCCAGGCTCAACGCCAGGACGGTCTGCGGATCGTCGAGGTCCGTGCCCAGCAACTCCCCGATCCTCGCCAGCCGGTTGTACAGCGTCTGCCGGTTGAGATGGAGTTCGCGCGCCGTCTCCGCCTTGCGGCCCGCGTGCGCCAGGTACGTCTGGAGGGTGGGCAGCAGAGAAGGCTTGGAGCGGTTGTCGTGGTCGCGCAGGGGGCCGATCGCCCGGTCCACGAAGGCCGCGAGATCCGGATGGTCGCGCAGCCGCCACAGCAGCAGGTCGATGTCGAGTCGCCGGGCGTCGTACCAGGGCCGGTCGGTGAGGCCCTGGGCCGCGGTCGCCGTCTCCGCCGCGTGTCTGAGGCCCGCCGACGCCGCCGCCCAGCCGCCGGCCACCCCGACGACCACGACGGGCGGCTGCGCCCCCGGCTGTCGCATGCCGGCCCGCTCCGCGCCCGCCCGCAGTGCCGCCGCGACCCGGTCCGCGACCGCGGCCCGCTCCGACTCCGAGCGCAGGCCCAGCAGGAGGGGCACCCGCCCCTCCACCGGCCGTACGCCCAGCAGGACGGGCACCCCGACCGACGCGAGCTCCTCGGCGACCGCGCGCGCCAGCACCGCCCAGCCGCCGCCGGCGGGGGACAGGGTGTCGCCGAGGCGCATCACCACGGGGAGAAGCGGGCTGCCGCCCGGCTTGAAGCCCAGGACGCGGGCCTGCGCCGGGGCGTCCTGCGCCGTGATCCGGCCCTCGGCGAGATCGGTGAGGAAGTCGCCGCGCCCGCGCGCCGCCAGTTCCTCCTCCTGACGTGCCTGCATCAGCACCACGGCGAGGATGCCGGCCGCCCGCTCCGCCGCCATCCGGTGCACCGGCGCCAGCGGGGACCGTACGGGCAGCAGGACGAGCCGGGCGCGTACCGACCCGGCGCCCGGGCCGCCGCCGGGCACGTCCACCAGGACCGAGCCCGCCGGAGGCGGGGCGTCCTTGTGCGGGCCGCGCAGCCCTTCCCACACCTGGAGCGGGTCCGCGCCCTCGGGGCCGGATCCGGCGGCGTACAGCAGGCGGCCGTCGGTGGTCTCCAGGAAGACCGGGTTGTCGCCGAAGTCGGCCAGGATGCCGAGCACCTGGGGCACCCCGCCGCCGCCGAGGAGAGCCTCCGTGCAGCGGCGGTGCACCTCCTCGGCCCGCTGGAGCAGCGCGTAGTGGCCGTTGACGATCTCGGTGTGGATCTCCTCGGTGACCGTCACGAACGGCACTTCGCGGTGCAGCTGGACCAGTGGCAGTCCGGCCGCGCGGGCCGTGTCCACGAGGGCCGCGGGAAGTCTCGCGAAACGCGGGCCGAGCTCCATGACGAGGGCCGCGATGCCGCGCTCGGCGAGGGTGCGGACGAACGCGCGCTGCTCGGCGGGGCGGGTGCCGAGGCCGTAGCCCGTGGTGAGGAGGAGTTCGCCGCCCTTGAGGAGGGAGGCGATGTTGGGGACCTCGCCGGCGTGCACCCAGCGCACGGTGCGGTGCAGGCGGTCGGCGCCGGCGAGGATCTCCGGCAGGCCGCTGCGGAGGCCGGGGAGCTCCAGGGCGCGCTGCACGGTGATCCCCGAGGGCGGGGGTGCGCTGGGGATGGTCATGCAGCGGACGGTACCCGCGGGGTGGGGGCGGGTACATCCGCGGTGCGCGGTGCGCGGTGCCTTTGGCGTGCCCGGCGTGGGGGCGGGGCGGGGGTGGGTCGCGCGGCCCGGCGCTCACGGGGTGCCGCCGCGCCCACCCGTGCCGCCCCAGCAGCACGACTGCCCGCAGCGGCGCGCGTGACGGCCCGCAGTCACGCGCACGACTGCCCGCAGCGGCGGCCGGCCGGCCGGCTCAGCCTCCGTACGCTCCGCTCGCCGTCAGGCGCAGGGCCGTGTCGATCAGCGGTACGTGGCTGAAGGCCTGGGGGAAGTTGCCGACCTGGCGTTGGAGGCGGGGGTCCCACTCCTCGGCCAGGAGGCCCAGGTCGTTGCGGAGGGAGAGGAGCTTCTCGAAGAGCCTGCGGGCCTCGTCCACGCGGCCGATCATCGCCAGGTCGTCGGCCATCCAGAACGAGCAGGCGAGGAAGGCGCCCTCGTCGCCGGGCAGGCCGTCGACGCCCTCGCTGCCGCCCTCCGTCGGGTAGCGCAGGATGAAGCCGTCCGAGGTGGACAGCTCGCGCTGGATGGCCTCGATGGTGCCGATGACCCGCTTGTCGTCCGGCGGCAGGAAGCCCATCTGCGGGATCAGCAGCAGCGAGGCGTCCAGCTCCTGGGAGCCGTAGGACTGCGTGAAGGTGTTGCGTTCCTTGTCGTAGCCCTTCTCGCACACGTCCCGGTGGATGTCGTCGCGCAGCTGCTTCCAGCGCTCCAGCGGGCCGTCGGCGTCGCCGGACTCGATCAGCTTGATGGTGCGGTCCACGGCGACCCAGGCCATCACCTTGGAGTGCACGAAGTGGCGGCGCGGGCCGCGCACCTCCCAGATGCCCTCGTCCGGCTCCTGCCAGTGGTCCTCCAGGTAGCGGATCAGCTTGAGCTGGAGCACCGAGGCGTAGTCGTTGCGGGACAGGCCCGTCATGTGGGCCAGGTGCAGGGCCTCGGTGACCTCGCCGTAGACGTCCAGCTGGAGCTGGTGCGCGGCGCCGTTGCCGACCCGGACCGGTGTGGAGCCCTCGTATCCGGGCAGCCAGTCCAGCTCCGCCTCGCCGAGCTCGCGCTCACCGGCGATGCCGTACATGATCTGCAGGTTTTCCGGGTCGCCGGCGACCGCGCGGAGCAGCCACTCGCGCCAGGCGCGGGCCTCCTCGCGGTAGCCGGTGCGCAGCAGCGAGGACAGGGTGATCGCCGCGTCGCGCAGCCAGGTGTAGCGGTAGTCCCAGTTGCGGACGCCGCCGATGTCCTCCGGCAGGGAGGTGGTGGGGGCGGCGACGATGCCGCCGGTGGGGGCGTACGTGAGGGCCTTCAGCGTGATCAGGGAGCGGACCACGGCCTCCCGGTAGGGCCCGTGGTACGTGCAGTGCTCGACCCAGTCGTGCCAGAAGTCCTCCGTCGCCTCCAGGGACTGCTCCGGCTCCGGCAGCGGCGGCGGCTCCTTGTGCGAGGGCTCCCAGGAGATGGTGAACGCGATCCGGTCACCCGGGGTGACCGTGAAGTCCGCGTACGTGGTGAGCGCCTTGCCGTAGGTCTCGGCCTCCGTGTCGAACCACACGGAGTCGGGGCCCGCGACGGCCACCGTACGGCCCTCGTGCTTGTGCACCCACGGGACCACACGGCCGTAGCTGAACCGCATCCGCAGCTCCGAGCGCATCGGCACCCGGCCGGAGACGCCCTCCACGATCCGGATCAGCTGCGGCGCGCCGTCGCGCGGCGGCATGAAATCGGTCACCCGGACCGTGCCGCGCGGGGTGTCCCACTCGGACTCCAGGATCAGTGAGTCGCCGCGGTAGGTCCGCCGGTTGGCGGTGGGCGGTTCGGCTCCGGGGGCGTAGGCGGGGCCCATCCGCCAGAAGCCGTGTTCCCCGGTGCCCAGCAGACCGGCGAAGATGGCATGCGAGTCGAAGCGGGGCAGGCACAGCCAGTCGACTGTGCCGTCCCGGCAGACCAGGGCGGCGGTCTGCATGTCTCCGATGAGTGCGTAGTCTTCGATGCGCCCGGCCACGTGCAACTCCAGTCGAACGGCCACGTCACCCCGCATGGGGGCGGTCGCTGGTGCGGTCAAGGGGTGGTGTCATGCGTCGTTGAGCCATGAAGCAAAGCAGCCGTCCGGCCGTGAAGCCAAACGCTGTGCCGCAAACGACAATTGTTGCTCAGCGAACTAGCGAACTAGCGAACTGACGAGCTCTCGTTGTTCCGGTGCTGACGGGCGAGGGGTGGTGCCATGTCGCCGGGTGGGCTCGGCAGCGAACGTCCGAGCAGGATACGACGCACGTAGATGATCTGTGTGCCGCTCCGGGCAACCCGGGTCCACCGAAAGGGTGACCACCGGGTGACGAAACGGTGAGCCGCGCGTCTGAGTGCCGGAGTGTGCGCGGAGGGTGGCCGGAAGCCGCCGCCCCGAGGCGCTGTTACGCTGGTAGCCCGTGGACCGGTGGGAGAGAAACCCCGGAACCGCAGCGACGGCGCCGCCGACGACAACCCGGGACGACCGGGCCGGACGACGAGCGCAGCGCACCCCAGACCGCGACCACGGGAGCCCCCTCTTGGCCATGCCGCCCGCTGCTTTTCGAAACAGCACAGCTTCGACGACCAAGCACATCTTCGTCACCGGGGGTGTCGCCTCCTCGCTCGGCAAGGGGCTGACCGCCTCCAGCCTCGGCATGCTGCTCAAGGCACGGGGTCTGCGCGTCGTGATGCAGAAGCTCGACCCGTACCTCAATGTCGACCCTGGCACGATGAACCCCTTCCAGCACGGTGAGGTCTTCGTCACCAACGACGGCGCCGAGACCGACCTGGACATCGGCCACTACGAGCGTTTCCTCGACCGCGACCTCGACGGCTCCGCCAACGTCACCACCGGCCAGGTGTACTCCACGGTGATCGCCAAGGAGCGGCGCGGCGAGTACCTGGGCGACACCGTGCAGGTCATCCCGCACATCACCAACGAGATCAAGCACCGCATCCGCCGCATGGCGACGGACGAGGTGGACGTCGTGATCACCGAGGTCGGCGGCACGGTCGGCGACATCGAGTCGCTGCCGTTCCTGGAGACCGTCCGCCAGGTGCGGCACGAGGTCGGCCGCGACAACGTCTTCGTCGTCCACATCTCGCTCCTGCCGTACATCGGCCCCTCCGGCGAGCTGAAGACGAAGCCGACCCAGCACTCGGTCGCGGCGCTGCGCAACATCGGTATCCAGCCGGACGCGATCGTGCTGCGCTGCGACCGCGAGGTGCCGACCGCGATCAAGCGCAAGATCTCCCTGATGTGCGACGTCGACGAGGCCGCCGTGGTGGCCTGTCCCGACGCCCGCTCGATCTACGACATCCCCAAGGTCATCCACACCGAGGGCCTGGACGCCTATGTCGTCCGCAAGATGGACCTGCCCTTCCGCGACGTGGACTGGACGACCTGGGACGACCTGCTCGACCGCGTCCACAACCCCGACCACGAGATCACGATGGCCCTGGTCGGCAAGTACATCGACCTGCCCGACGCCTACCTGTCGGTGACCGAGGCGCTGCGCGCGGGCGGCTTCGCCAACAAGGCCCGCGTGAAGATCAAGTGGGTCACGTCCGACGACTGCAAGACGGCGGCCGGTGCCAAGGCGCAGCTCGGTGACGTCGACGCCATCTGCATCCCGGGCGGCTTCGGCGAGCGCGGCGTGACCGGCAAGGTCGGCGCCATCAAGTACGCCCGCGAGAACAAGATCCCGCTGCTCGGCCTGTGCCTGGGCCTGCAGTGCATCGTGGTCGAGGCCGCGCGCAACCTGGCCGGCGTCTCGGACGCCAACTCCACCGAGTTCGACCCCGCCACCGCCCACCCGGTCGTCTCCACCATGGCCGAGCAGCTGGACATCGTGGCCGGTGAGGGCGACATGGGCGGCACCATGCGGCTCGGCATGTACCCGGCGAAGCTGGCCGAGGGCTCCATCGTGCGCGAGGTCTACGACGGCAAGGAGTACGTCGAGGAGCGGCACCGCCACCGCTACGAGGTGAACAACGCCTACCGCGCGGAGCTGGAGAAGAAGGCCGGCATCCTCTTCTCGGGCACCTCCCCGGACGGCAAGCTCGTCGAGTACGTCGAGTACCCCCGTGACGTCCACCCCTACCTGGTCGCCACGCAGGCCCACCCGGAGCTGCGCTCGCGCCCGACCCGCCCGCACCCGCTCTTCGCCGGGCTGGTCAAGGCCGCGGTCGAGCGGAAGACGGCGAAGTCGAAGTAGCACACCGGTTGTACGGTGGCCGGGGCGCGCGCATTCGACGGCGCGAGCCCCGGCTTTTCGCGTACGTCTGGAAGGGCAGGTCAGGCATGACGGGCAGCACGATCAAGGATGTCCCCGAGGAGTGGGAGGTCCGGGGTACCGAGACGCCCTTCCGGGGCAAGAAGACCTCCGTCCGCACGGACGACGTGGTCATGCCCGACGGTTCCGTGGCGACCCGCGACTACCAGGTCCACCCCGGCTCCGTGGCCGTCCTCGCCCTGGACGGCGACGGCCGGGCCCTGGTCCTGAGGCAGTACCGGCACCCCGTGCGGGAGAAGCTGTGGGAGATCCCGGCCGGTCTGCTCGACGTCCCCGGCGAGAACCCGCTGCACGCCGCGCAGCGCGAGCTGTACGAGGAGGCGCACGTCAAGGCCGAGGACTGGCGGGTGCTGACCGACGTCTACACCACCCCGGGCGGCTGTGACGAGGCCGTACGGATCTTCCTCGCCAGGGACCTGTCCGAGGTCGAGGGCGAGCGCTTCGAGGTCGAGGACGAAGAGGCCGACATGGAGCTGGCCCGGGTGCCCGTCGCGGACCTGGTCCGGGGCGTGCTCGCGGGCGAGCTGCACAACAACTGCCTGGTCGTGGGCGTGCTGTCACTGGTCGCGGCGGAGCAGGGCGACGGGCTCGACACCCTCCGCCCCGCTCAGGCGCCGTGGCCGGCGCGCCCGTTCGAGGCCTGACCCACTCCGGATCCCGGCACGGTGTGACCATAGGTTGATCCGATCGGGGGATGTACCCGCCGCGCTCCGCCGGGAACGTAGCAGAGCGTGAACTAGGCTCTGGAAACGCCCGAACCGGGGTTCCGGCGGGCGCCGGCGTGCGGTGGGATCGGGAGTGTGGCCCGTGACGGATCAGGCGGTGGACACGGACGGCGTACGGCTGTCGGGGGACCCTGCTGAGGAGAATCGGTTCCTGGGCCGCACCCGGGAGTTGAAGGAGCTGCGCGCCGACATCGAGCGCGCGGGTCTGGACACCCTTTCCGGCCGCAAGGCCCCCCGCGCGCGCGTGCTGCTCATCGCGGGCCGGCCCGGCTCCGGCCGCACCGCGCTCGCCGAGGAGCTGGTCGCGCAGGTCGCGGAGGGTTACCCCGACGGTGTGCTGCGCGCCCGGCTGAGCGAACCGGACGGCACGCGCGTGCCCGTCGGGCGGCTCGCCCGGGAACTGCTCACCGAGCTGAACGCCCAGGCCCCGCCCGGCGCCGGCGAGGACGACCTCACCGAGGCCCTGCGCACCGCCCTCGCCGACCGCAAGGTCCTGCTCCTGCTCGACGACGCCGCCGACGCCGAGCAGGTCGACGCCCTGCTGCCGGACACCCCGGACTGCCTGGCCGTCACCGTCGCCGGGGGCCCGCTGACCGGCATCGCCGACGTCCGCCCCTGCACGCTGGGGGGCCTGGACACCAAGTCGGCCGTGGAGCTGCTGTCCCGGCACACCGGCTCGGTCCGCATCACCGTCGACCCCCGGGCCGCCGAGCAGCTGGTCGAGGTCTGCCAGGCCCAGCCCGCCGCGCTGGCCCTGGCCGGCGGCTGGCTCGCCGCCCGCCCCCAGGCGGCCGTCGCCGACCTCGCCAAGCACGTGCACACGGAGGGTGACGAGGGCACCCCGCTCAGCCGCGTCTTCCGCCTCACCTACGCCTCGCTGCCCAGCACCGCCGCCCGGATGCTGCGGCTGCTCTCCCTCGCCCCCGCCGGAATGGTCGACCCGCACACCGCATCCGCGCTGGCCGGCTGCTCCGTGAACGGCGCCCGCACCACCCTGGACGACTTCGTCGCCCTCGGCATACTGCGGGCGGTCGACTCCCCGCTGCCCGAGTACCAGGTGCCCGGATGCCTGCACGGCCGGCTGGCGGCCCTCGCCGAGAGCCACGACCGGCCCGCCGAGCTCCAGCTCGCCCGCGCCCGCATGCTGGAGCGGACGGTACGGCTGCTCCAGTCCTGCCGGGCGGTCACCGAGACCGACAGTCCGCAGGCCCGCGAGAAGCTCCTCGAGATGCCGCGCGCCCTGCGCTTTCCGACCCCGAGGGCCGCCGCCGACTGGCTGCGGGTCCGCCGGCCGGCGCTGCTGGCGGCGGCCCGGCTCGCGGTCGCCGACGGGGAGCTGGACACCCTCGCCCGGAGACTGCTGTCCCAGCTGGTGCGGGCCATGGTCGCGCACTTCGGCACCCAGGCGGCGGCGCCCGACCTGTACGGCGTCCACCGCCTCGTCCTGGACGTGGCCGAGCGCCGCGAGCTGCCCCGGGAGAAGGCGGCGGCGCTGCTGAACCTGGCCGACCTGGACGCCCGCACCGGCCGTACCGCCGAGGCCCTGGTGCGCTACCGCGCCGCGCTGGACGCCGGACGCGAGGCGAACGACCCGTACGCGACCGGCCGCGCGATGGAATCCGTGGGCGGCGCCCACCTGGAGCTCGGCGACTACGACCGGGCCGCCGACTGGTTCGGCCGGGCCCTGGCCCAGCGGCTCGCCCGCAACGAGCGTGCCGACGCCGCCCGGGTCTACGGCCGCATCGCCACCGCCCACACCTACGCGGGCCGCTACGGCGAGGCGCTGCGGTGCTGGCGCGCCGCGGTCGCCGGGTACCGCAGGGCGGGCGACGTGGCCGCGCACGCGCGGGCGCTGAGTGAACTGGCCCGCGTCCAGGAGTACGCCGGACGGCCCGAGGAGTCGCTGCGCACCTGCCAGGAGGCCGTCGACTGGGCCCGCCGGGCCGACGACGTCCGGCTCCAGGCCGCGCTGCACCTGCGGCTGGCCGACACGCTCGACCGCCTCGGCGATCACACGGCGGCCGGCCTGCACCGGAGCACGGCGGAGCACATGCTGAAGGAAGATCCCGCCGAAGCCTGCGAAATCCGCAGCGCGTCGTCCGAAGATTGATGCTTTGAAAGGCTGGACAGAGAGAACACCTTCATTAGACTGGCTCTGCCGCACGTTCTTGCGGTCTCTCCCGTTGTGCCCACGCGTGCGCGGGTATGTGTACGTACAGCCCCATCCTCTGAGCCAAGGACCGTGATCGACGTGAAGGTCGGTATCCCCCGCGAGGTCAAGAACAACGAGTTCCGGGTGGCCATCACCCCCGCCGGCGTGCACGAGCTGGTGCGCCACGGTCACCAGGTCGTCATCGAGCGTGAGGCCGGCGTCGGCTCCTCGATCCCGGACGCCGAGTACGTCGCCGCCGGCGCGCGGATACTCGACACCGCCGACGAGGTCTGGGCCACCGCCGACCTGGTGCTGAAGGTCAAGGAGCCGGTCGCGGAGGAGTACCACCGCCTCCGCAAGGACCAGACGCTCTTCACCTACCTGCACCTGGCCGCCTCCAAGGAGTGCACGGACGCGCTCGTCGAGTCCGGCACCACCGCGATCGCCTACGAGACGGTCGAGCTGCCCAGCCGCGCGCTGCCGCTGCTGGCCCCGATGTCCGAGGTCGCGGGCCGGCTGGCCCCCCAGGTCGGCGCCTACCACCTGATGGCCGCCAACGGCGGCCGCGGTGTGCTGCCGGGCGGCGTCCCCGGCGTGCTGGCCGGCAAGGCCGTCGTCATCGGCGGCGGTGTCTCCGGCTGGAACGCGGCGCAGATCGCCATCGGCATGGGCTTCCACGTGACCCTGCTCGACAAGGACATCAACAAGCTCAAGGAAGCCGACAAGGTCTTCGGCACGAAGATCCAGACCGTCGTCTCCAACGCCTTCGAGCTGGAGAAGGCCTGCCTGGAGGCCGACCTGGTGATCGGCGCCGTGCTGATCCCGGGGGCCAAGGCCCCGAAGCTGGTCACCAACGAGCTGGTGTCCCGGATGAAGCCCGGGAGTGTGCTTGTCGACATCGCGATCGACCAGGGCGGCTGCTTCGAGGACTCCCACCCGACCACCCACGCCGAGCCGACCTTCCCGGTCCACAACTCGGTCTTCTACTGCGTCGCCAACATGCCCGGCGCGGTGCCGAACACCTCCACCTACGCGCTGACCAACGCCACGCTGCCCTACATCGTGGAGCTGGCGGACCGCGGCTGGGCCGAGGCGCTGCGCCGCGACCCCGCACTGGCCAAGGGTCTCAACACCCATGACGGCAAGGTCGTTTACAAGGAGGTCGCCCAGGCGCACGGCCTGGAGCACGTGGAGTTGGCCTCCCTGCTCGCCTGAGGCTCCGCACGAGCCGCCGGCGGCCGTCGGCCGTTGCCGCCGGCCGTCGTCGACGGCCGGTAAGTCGGCTAAGTCATCAACCGGAAAAGGCGATACGTCAACAGTCGCCGTCAACCCCGCACACCCGGCCGGACCTTGCCCGACAAGGTCCGGCCGGGTGTGTGTATGGTCACTTTGCGATTCTCGGCCAACTCGCCTCGAACGTAACGCTTCAACCGATTCGCGCACCGGTGAAACCTGCTGTGCGACGGTCCTACGCCCTTGACAGAGGGATGTTTCATCGCCGACACATCAGGCCGGGTCCGGCGGATTGTGTTGCTGCGGACGGCCGACACGCCATAGAGTCGCCGAACGTCGGCATGGTGCCACGCTGACCTGTCTAGAAGTTTCCTGGTCACCAAGGAGGTAAGACGACTTGTGAATGAGTCGACATTTACTCCCGGGGGTGGTCAACCAGGAATGCCTGCGCGGGTCCACAGCCCGGGGCGTCTCGAGGCTGTCGGCTCCGTCGCTGTACGCACCTTCGCAGCCCACCAGAGTCCGCAGGCAACTCAGACAGCACACATGAGTATGGATGGCCAACACGTGAACGCCATGGCCGGCAACGGAAGTGGCGCGTCCCGCAACCACTTCGCCGACTACGACGAACTGCCCGAGGGGCACTTCTACGACCCGGACGCGGAGTACGAGCCCGATCCCGAGTACGCCGCCACGCTCGCGCCCGACGCGGCCCGTCAGCGCCGTGAGCGCGTCGGTCCGACCGGGCGTCCGCTGCCCTACTTCCCGATCCCGGGCCCGCTGACCGAGCACGGCCCCGCGAAGATCATCGCGATGTGCAACCAGAAGGGCGGCGTCGGCAAGACCACGTCGACCATCAACCTGGGTGCCGCGCTCGCCGAGTACGGGCGCCGGGTGCTGCTCGTCGACTTCGACCCGCAGGGCGCGCTCTCGGTCGGTCTCGGCGTCAACCCGATGGAGCTCGACCTCACCGTCTACAACCTGCTCATGGAGCGGGGCATGGCGGCCGACGAGGTACTGCTGAAGACCGCGGTCCCCAACATGGACCTGCTGCCCAGCAACATCGACCTGTCGGCGGCCGAGGTCCAGCTGGTGAGCGAGGTCGCGCGCGAGTCCACGCTGCAGCGCGCGCTCAAGCCGCTGATGGACGACTACGACTACATCGTGATCGACTGCCAGCCCTCGCTCGGCCTGCTCACGGTCAACGCCCTGACGGCCGCGCACAAGGTGATCGTGCCGCTGGAGTGCGAGTTCTTCGCGCTGCGCGGTGTGGCGCTGCTGACCGAGACGATCGAGAAGGTCCAGGAGCGGCTCAACCCCGACCTGGAGCTCGACGGCATCCTCGCCACGATGTACGACTCGCGCACGGTGCACAGCCGTGAGGTGCTCGCGCGTGTCGTCGAGGCCTTCGACGACCACGTCTACCACACGGTCATCGGGCGCACGGTCCGCTTCCCGGAGACCACGGTCGCCGGTGAACCGATCACCACCTACGCCTCCAACTCCGTCGGTGCCGCCGCCTACCGCCAGCTCGCCAGGGAGGTGCTCGCCCGGTGTCACGCCGAGTGAGTCTGCCGGGGGCCGACGAACTCTTCCGTACGACAGGGGGAACGGCGCTCCAGTCGTCCTCCCCGCGGCGACCGGCGGGCGGCGAAGCCCGGGTGCCGGCGCCGGCGGGGGAGAGCGACCAGGCCGCCGCCGAGGACGCGCCGCAGTCGGTGCCCGCGCAGGGCGGCGACGGCGAGGGCACGGAGCACGCCGCGGCGGACGCGGAACCGGGCTCGGCGGGCGAGTCGCGCAGCCGGGGCGCGGAGCGCTCCGCGCGGGGCTCCGGTCCGGGTGCGGGCGCGCAGGAAGGTTCTGCCACCGCGCAGCCGCGCAAGCGGGGACGTTCCCCCTCGCGCCGCCCCAGCGGCCGTGAGCGCCACGACGAGAAGATCACCGTGTACGTCTCCGCCGAGGAGCTCATGGACCTGGAGCACGCCCGCCTGGTGCTCCGTGGCGAGCACGGACTGGCCGTCGACCGCGGCCGCATCGTCCGCGAGGCGGTCGCCGTGGTCCTCGCCGACCTGGAGACCCGCGGGGACGCCAGCATCCTCGTACGACGGCTGCGCGGACGGTAGCGGTAGCCTGCGGGGGCCATGACCTCGAACGACACCCCCCGCCCCGGCGCCCGCGCCGGCCGTCGGCGTGCGCTGGGAAGAGGACCGGGAGAGCGGGTGGCTCCGCCGGTTCCGCGGCGCCCCGAGGCGCCCCGCGCCCCCGACGCGGTGCCGTCCGCCGACGAGCCCCCCGGGCCCGCGGTCGCGCGGGCGGCATCCGGGCAGCCGCCCGACACCACGGTCTCGGCGCCCTCGTCATGGGACGACGCGACCTCTGCGGCGGCCTCGCCCACGGCACCCGAGCCGGAGGCTGAGGACTCCCGCCCGAAGGCCGGTCCGCGGGACGAGCCGGAGACGGCCCCGGCGTCCCCTCGGCCGGAGCCCGTGCCGCAGCCGCCCGCCGTGGCGCCGGCGCCCGCCGTCGTCCCGGGAAGCGGGCCGCAGGCGTCCGTCGTCGCTCCGGAGGCTCCCGGGGCGGCACACGGGCCCGCGGGCCGCGAGAGCGTGGCGTGGGGTGCTCCGGAGCCCGCCGTGGCAGCGGTCGACGGTGAGACGGCGAGCGCCTCCTCCGGGTCCGGGGCGTCGACGGGGCCGCCGGGAGGTGGGGCCGAGCGCCCGCCGAAGGTCGCGGAGGCGTCACCCGTTCACCCCGAGGGTGTGCCCGACGACGGCGGCGACGGTGTCTTCAAGGTGCGGCTCGCCAACTTCGAGGGGCCCTTCGACCTGCTCCTCCAGTTGATCTCCAAGCACAAGATGGACGTCACCGAGGTCGCCCTGTCCAAGGTGACCGACGAGTTCATGGCACACATCCGGGCGCGGGGACCGGACTGGGACCTCGACGAGACGACCGAGTTCCTGGTGGTCGCGGCCACCCTGCTCGACCTCAAGGCGGCCCGGCTGCTGCCCGCCGCCGAGGTGGAGGACGAGGCGGACCTGGCACTGCTGGAGGCCCGCGACCTGCTCTTCGCGCGGCTGCTCCAGTACCGCGCGTACAAACAGATCGCGGAGATCTTCAACGAACGGCTCGAGGCCGAGGCCCGGCGCCACCCCCGTACCGTCGGCCTGGAACCCCACCACGCCGAGTTGCTGCCCGAGGTCGTCATCAGCATCGGGCCGGAGGGCTTCGCCAAGCTGGCCGTCAAGGCGATGCAGCCCAGGCCCAAGCCGCAGGTGTACGTCGAGCACATCCACGCGCCCCTGGTCAGCGTGCAGGAGCAGGCCGGGATCGTCGTCGCCCGGCTCAAGGAACTGGGAGAGGCCAGCTTCCGCCTCCTGGTCGAGGACACCGACGACACCCTGACCGTCGTCGCCCGCTTCCTCGCCCTGCTGGAGCTGTACCGGGAGAAGGCCGTCGAGCTGGACCAGGAGACCGCGCTCGGCGACCTGCTGGTGCGCTGGACGGGCGGGGATGGGGACACCGAGCCGGTGGTGACCGACGAGTTCGACCGGCCGCCGGAGAAGACCGAGGAGGAGCGGAAGGCGTGAGTGAGGAGACCGCGGAGGCCGCGGGCGGGCCGGAGTCCGTCGCCGACCTCGAACTGGGGCCCGCCCTCGAAGCCGTCCTCATGGTCGTCGACGAGCCCGCGACCGAGGAGCACCTCGCCCGGATACTCCAGCGGCCCCGGCGGCAGATCGCCGACGCGTTGCGCGAGCTGGCCGACGAGTACACCGTCCAGGGCCGCGGCTTCGAGCTGCGCCTGATCGCGGGCGGCTGGCGCTTCTACAGCCGCCCCGCGTACGCGGCGGCCGTCGAGGGCTTCGTCCTGGACGGCCAGCACGCCCGCCTCACGCAGGCCGCGCTGGAGACCCTCGCGGTGGTCGCCTACCGCCAGCCGGTCAGCCGCGGCCGCGTCTCCGCGGTGCGCGGCGTGAACTGCGACGGCGTGATGCGCACCCTCCTGCAACGGGGTCTGGTGGAGGAGGCGGGCACGGAACCCGAAACAGGTGCGATCCTGTACGTGACGACGAACTACTTCCTGGAGCGGATGGGCCTGCGAGGCCTGGACGAGCTCCCGGAGCTCGCGCCCTTCCTCCCGGAGGCGGCGGCGATCGAGGCCGAGACACTGGAAGGGGTCCCGTCGTTCGATCCGGACGCCCCGGATTCCGAGGACGCAGACGACAATACGGAACTTTGATGCGAAGCAGCAGCGGCAGGAACAGCAGCGGAAACAACGGCGGGAGCCGTGGTGGCAACAGCGGCGGCCGCGGCGGGAGCAGCGGTGGCCGCGGTAACCCCCGCGGCCAGAGCAGCGGTGGCCGCGGTAACCCCCGCGGCGCCGGTGGCAACCGTGACGACAGGCAGGGCGCCGGCCGTCCGAAGAACCCGCGCCCCGAGGAGCGGCGCTACGACGTGGGTCCCGGCGCCACGCACGAGGGCCCGAAGTCGGGTCGCGGCCCGGCGGCCCGCGGCGGCGCCAAGGGCGGGCCGAAGAAGCCCCTCCAGCGGGGACGCTCGGTCCCGGCCACGTCCCGCGAGTACGAGGCGCGGGCCGAGGAGCGCAACCGCGAGCGGTATGCGGGCAAGAAGGACGTCAAGCCGCCCAAGACCTTCCCGGGCGCCGAGCAGGAGGGTGAGCGGCTGCAGAAGGTCCTCGCGCGCGCGGGCTACGGCTCCCGGCGTTCCTGCGAGGAGCTGATCGAGCAGGCGCGCGTCGAGATCAACGGCGAGATCGTGCTGGAGCAGGGCCGCCGCGTCGACCCGGAGAAGGACGAGGTCAAGGTCGACGGCCTGACCGTCGCCACGCAGTCGTACCAGTTCTTCTCGCTCAACAAGCCCGCCGGCGTCGTCTCCACCATGGAGGACCCGGACGGCCGGCAGTGCCTCGGTGACTACGTCACCAACCGTGAGACCAGGCTCTTCCACGTCGGCCGGCTCGACACCGAGACCGAGGGCGTCATCCTGCTCACCAACCACGGTGAGCTGGCCCATCGCCTGACCCACCCCCGGTACGGCGTGAAGAAGACCTACCTCGCGCACATCGTGGGCCCGATCCCGCGCGACCTCGGCAAGCGCCTCAAGGACGGCATCCAGCTGGAGGACGGGTACGCGCGCGCGGACCACTTCCGCGTCGTCGAGCAGACCGGCAAGAACTACCTGGTCGAGGTCACCCTCCACGAGGGCCGCAAGCACATCGTCCGCCGGATGCTGGCGGAGGCGGGCTTCCCCGTCGACAAGCTGGTGCGGACCGCCTTCGGCCCGATCACCCTGGGCGACCAGAAGTCGGGCTGGCTGCGCCGGCTGTCCAACACGGAGGTCGGAATGCTGATGCAGGAGGTCGAGCTCTAAGCCGCCGATCCCCTCCGAGGGTTGTGACGGGCCACCCACCCCCTTTATAGTCTGAGTGACTATTAAGGGGGTGGGTGACTGTGCACGGCTACGACAAGTACGCCTTCGAACCCTTCGCCGTCACCGTCGATCTCGCCGTCCTCACGCTCCGCGCGGGCGCGCTGCACGTGCTGCTCGTCGAGCGGGGGCAGGAGCCGTACGCCGGCCGCCGGGCACTGCCCGGCGGCTTTCTGCTGCCGGACGAGTCGGCGGAGACGGCGGCCCGCCGGGAGCTGGCCGAGGAGACCGGCCTGTCCGACGTGAGCGGACTGCACCTGGAACAGCTGCGGACCTACAGCGAACCCGGCCGCGACCCCCGGATGCGGGTCGTGTCGGTCGCGTTCGCCGCCCTGCTGCCCGACGCTCCCGAACCGCGCGGCGGCGGCGACGCGGCCGAGGCCCGCTGGACCCCGTACGACAAGGCCCAGGGCCTCGCCTTCGACCACGACCGGATCCTGGCCGACGCCCGGGAACGCGTCGGCGCCAAGCTGGAGTACAGCTGCCTGGCCACCGCCTTCTGCCCGGCCGAGTTCACGCTCGGCGAGCTGCGGCAGGTCTACGAGACCGTGTGGGGCACCGCCCTCGACCGGCCCAACTTCCGCCGCAAGGTCCTCGCCACCCCGGGCTTCGTCGAACAGGTCCCCGGCGAGGCCCGCCTCACCGGCGGCCGCGGCAAACCGGCCGCGCTGTACCGCGCGGGCCCGGCCACCACCCTGCACCCGCCCCTGCTCCGCACCCCTCGGGAAGGACGCCCCGCATGACCACGACCACCGTCACCAAGCGCGCCGCCACCGGAGCGCTCACCGGCCTCGCCCTCGGGGACGCACTGGGCTTCCCGACCGAGTTCAACGACGTCCCGGCGATCCTCGCCAAGTGCGGCCCCTGGCGGGAGATGGAACTGCCCCGGCCCGCGATCGTCACCGACGACACCCAGATGACGCTGGCGCTCGGGAAGGCGCTGCGGACGGCCATGGATCGCGGAGTGCTGACGCCCGAGGGAATGGCCGAGCCCGTGCGGCGGGAGTTCATCGCCTGGAACCGGTCGCCGGAGAACAACCGGGCCCCGGGCAACACCTGCCTCAGGGCCTGCGACCTCCTGGAGCGGCCGGACCGCCCCTGGCAGGACGCCAGCCAGATCCACTCCAAGGGCTGCGGCGCCAACATGCGCGTCGCGCCGGTCGGACTCGTCCCCGGCCTGAGCGACGAACAGCGGGCGGGAGCCGCCCAGTTGCAGTCCGCGCTCACGCACGGGCACCCCACCGCGCTGGCCGCCTCCGACCTCACCGCGCACGCCGTCCGGCTGCTCCGCGAGGGCGCCGAGCCGACCGGGCTCGTCGGGCTGCTGCGGTCGTACGCCTACGACAACCGCACCCGCTACCACGAGCGCTGGCTCGGTGACCTGTGGACCCGCGCCCAGGACCCCACGCCCGAGCACTTCATCGCCCGCGGCTGGGACGAGTGCCTGGCGATACTCGACCGCCTCCAGCACGCGGTGCGCACCGTCTCGCCGGAGACCGACCCCTGTCTGGTGGTCGGCGAGGGCTGGATCGCCGAGGAGGCGATGGCCGCCGGGCTGCTCTGCTTCCTGCTCTTCGTCGACGAACCGCTGACCGCCCTGCGCCGCGGTGCCTGCACCTCCGGCGACTCCGACTCCATCGCCTGCCTCGCGGGCGCCTTCGCGGGCGCGTACCTGGGCGCCGACGCCTGGCCGGCCGAGTGGGCCGACCGCATCGAGTACCGGGGCGACCTGCTGGCCCTCGGGGCGCTCTGGGACGCTTGAGCGCGTGATCGACGCCCTGGACATCGACCTGGCCCCGGTGGTGGCCGAACAGCCCTTCCCGGTGCTGTTCGCCACCGTCTCCGGCGCCCACCTCTACGGCTTCCCCTCCCGCGACTCGGACGTCGACCTGCGCGGCGTGCACCTGCTGCCGGCCGCCGACCTGGTCGGGCTGCGCGAGCCGGAGGAGACCAGGTCGCGGATGTGGGACCGGGACGGCGTCGAGATGGACCTGGTCACGCACGACCTGCGCAAGTTCGTACGGTTGATGCTGCGGCGCAACGGCTACGTGCTGGAGCAGCTGCTGTCACCGCTGGTCGTGCACACCACCGACGCGCACCGAGAGCTCGCCGCCCTCGCGCCGGGCGTCCTCACCAGCCACCACGCCCACCACTACCGGGGGTTCGCGAACACCCAGTGGCGGCTGTTCGAGAAGACCGGCGAGCTGAAGCCGCTGCTGTACACCTTCCGGGCGCTGCTCACGGGCATCCATCTGATGCGCGGCGGCGAGGTGCGGCCCCACCTGCCCACGCTCCTCGGCGAGGTCGACGCCGCCCCGGACTACCTGCCCGAGCTGATCGCCGCCAAGGCGGAGCGCGAGCACGGGGACGCCGGCGTCGACCACGCGCGCGTGCGCGCCGACGTGGAGCGGCTGCACCGCGTACTGGACGAGGCGCAGGCGGCGTCAGCCCTGCCCGACGCCGCCACCTCGCACGACGCCCTGCACGACTTCGTCGTACGGATCCGTCTGGACCGCCCGGAGGGCTGAGACGCGGCGGGTGCGGACGAGGAAGTCCTCGACGCGGCGCCGGTCCGGTTCCCCGGGCAGCGGACCGCGCCGGGCGGCCTCCTCGCCCTCCTCGGCCAGGCGGGCCATCCGGGACTCGACCTCCGGCCAGGGCACCTCGCCGCGCTTCACGGCGAGCAGCGACTCGCGCCGGTCGCCGACGTCGATGGTGAGGGTGCCCGTGCGCAGCAGGTCGCGGGCGCTCGTCAGCAGCCGCAGCAGGTGCATCGCGTGCTTCCAGCGGGGTGCGCCGTGGGTGCGCACGTCGGCGTCGAGCTTGCGGCGCTGGCCCTGCGCGTAGCGGGTGAACGTCTCGTGGACCCGGCGGGAGAGGAACGCCTCGCGCAGGGCGAGCAGTTCGCGGCCGGTGTCGTCGGCGTACTCCACGAGCGGGGAGTGCAGGCACTCCAGGATGTTCGGGTTGGCGCGCAGGGCCAGCTCGCAGAAGCGCTCCAGCTCCCAGCTGAACTGCTCCTCGGCGGGGCCCTCCACGTGCGTCGGCGGCTTCTCGAAGCGCCAGAACAGGGGAGTCGGGGCGAGGAACACGCCCCGGCGGTCGGTGTCGCTGTCCTCCGTCGCCAGACCGAAGGCGCGCGAACCCATGACACAGGCGTAGATCGTGTGGTCGCGTACCAGGGTCCCGGGTTCCATGCCGGGAGCGTACGCGGACGCCTCACGCCAGGCGGACCGAGTTTCCGTCCACCGCGATCCGCTCCTCGGGCAGCGGCCTGGTGGCCGGGCCCTGCTCCACCGCACCGTCGGTGATGCTGAACCTGCTGCCGTGGCAGGCGCAGTCGATGGAGCCGTCCCGTACGTCCGACACGAGGCAGTTCTGGTGCGTGCAGATTGCCGAGAACGCCTTGAACTCGCCTTGCTCCGGCTGGGTCACCACGATCTTCTCGTCCGCGAAGACCTTGCCGCCGCCGACCGGGATGTCACTCGTCGGCGCCAGTTCCTGACCGGGGGACGCGGCCGAGGCGTCGCCGTCGTCGCCTCCGCCGCCGCAGCCCACGCAGAGCGCGGCGCCGCCCGTGCAGAGGAGGACCGTACGGCGGGTCGGGGTATGGGTCATGTCGCAGCTCCGGGGGAGGGGAGGTTCCGGCCGGGGCCAGCGTCTCAGGAGACGGGCGCCCCGGACCGGCACGCGGCGGGCTGACTACGCTGGACGGACCAAGAACCGATACGCACGTCAGCAAGGAGCATCGCCGTGGCGGTACGAGCGGTCCGGGGCGCCGTCCAACTGGAGCGGGACGAAGCCGGGCACATGGACGAGCGGGTCGCGGCGCTGCTGACCGCCGTCCTGGAGCGCAACGACCTGACCGGCGACGACCTCATCAGCATCTGGTTCACGGCCACGCCCGACCTGCACAGCGACTTCCCGGCCGCCGCGGCGCGGGGGCTCGGCATCACCGACGTCCCGCTGATCTGCGCCCAGGAGCTGGACATCGCGGGCGCCATGCCCCGCGTCGTCCGGATCCTCGCCCACATCGAGTCCGACCGGCCCCGCGCCGAGATCGCCCACGTCTACCTCGGCGCCGCCGCGGCCCTGCGCAAGGACATCGCCCAGTGAGAACCGCACTCGTCATCGGCACCGGCCTCATCGGCACCTCCGCCGCCCTCGCGCTGACCCAGCGGGGCGTCACCGTCCACCTCGCCGACCACGATCCCGAGCAGGCCCGTACGGCCGCCGCGCTGGGCGCCGGCACCGAGCGGGCCCCGGACGGTCCGGTCGACCTCGCGATCGTCGCCGCCCCGCCGGCCCTGGTGGCCGACGTGCTCGCCGACGCCATGGCGCGCGGTGCCGCCCGCGGGTACATCGACGTGGCCAGCGTCAAGGGCGGTCCCCGGCGTGAGCTGGAGGCACGGGGGCTCGACCTGGCCGCGTACATCGGCACCCACCCCATGTCCGGCCGGGAGAAGTCCGGACCGCTGGCCGCCACCGGCGACCTGTTCGAGGGCCGCCCGTGGGTGCTGACCCCGACCCGGGACACCGACACCGAGGTGCTGAACCTCGCCCTGGAACTGGTCTCGCACTGCCGCGCGGTGCCGGTGGTGATGGACGCGGACGCCCACGACCGCGCCGTGGCCCTCGTCTCCCACATGCCCCACCTGGTCTCCAGCATGGTCGCCGCCCGCCTGGAGCACGCCGAGGAGGCCGCCGTACGGCTGTGCGGGCAGGGCATCCGCGACGTGACCCGGATCGCCGCCTCCGACCCCCGGATGTGGATCGACATCCTCTCCGCCAACCCGGGGCCGGTCGCCGACCTGCTCACCGACGTCGCCGCCGACCTGGAGGAGACGGTCGCGGCCCTGCGCGCCCTGCAGTCCTCCGACGGGGACAAGCGCCGCGAGGGCGGCACCGGCATCGCGGAGGTGCTGCGGCGCGGCAACGCCGGACAGGTGCGGGTCCCCGGCAAGCACGGCAGCGCGCCCCGCGTCTACGAGACCGTGGCCGTCCTCATCGACGACCAGCCCGGCCAGCTGGCCCGCATCTTCGCGGACGCGGGACGGGCCGGGGTCAACATCGAGGACGTACGGATCGAGCACGCGACCGGTCAGCAGGCCGGTCTGGTGCAGCTGATGGTCGAGCCGAAGGCCGCTTCCGTGCTGACGGCGGCCCTGAAGGAGCGGGGCTGGGCGATCCGGCAGTGACCCCGGGAGCCCGGTGGTGATGCCGAGGCCCCGGGCGACTGTCGGAGGGGTCTCGCGGAGCCAGTAACCTTGTGCGGGACGCGTTCGCGTCCCGCACACCACTCACCGCACCGCACCAGGAAGGTGTCCCCTCGTGGAAAACGGCGCCGCCCCGACCGCCCCGGCCGTGATTGTCGCCATCGACGGCCCCTCCGGCACGGGCAAGTCGAGCACGTCGAAGGCCGTCGCCGAGCAGCTCGGCCTCAGCTACCTGGACACCGGCGCCCAGTACCGGGCGATCACGTGGTGGATGGTCAACAACGGCATCGACACCGACGACCCGCACGCGATCGCCGCCGCGGCCGGCAAGCCCGAGATCCTCTCCGGCACCGACCCGGCGGGGCCGACCATCACGGTCGACGGCGTGGACGTGGCCGGCCCGATCCGCACCCAGGAGGTCACCTCCAAGGTCAGCGCGGTCAGCGCCGTGCCGGAGATCCGCACCCGGATCACCGAGCTGCAGCGCACCATCGCCGCCGCCGCGCGGCTCGGCATCGTCGTCGAGGGGCGTGACATCGGGACGACCGTGCTGCCGGACGCCGACCTGAAGATCTTCCTCACCGCCTCGGCCGAGGCGCGCGCCGCCCGGCGCAGCGGTGAGCTCAAGGGCGCCGACGTCAACGTCACGCGCGAGGCCCTGATCAAGCGGGACGCCGCCGACTCCAGCCGCAAGACCTCCCCGCTGGCCAAGGCGGACGACGCGGTCGAGGTGGACACCACCGACCTCACCCTCCAGCAGGTCATCGAGTGTGTCGTCACCCTCGTCGAGGAGAAGCGGGCGGGGAAGTGACCGCACCCTCCGTGCCCTCCGAGAGAGGGGCCGAGATCGGACGGCGCATCGGCGTCGGACTGATGTACGGGCTGTTCCGGCCGCGGGTGCTGGGCGCCTGGCGGGTGCCCGTGACCGGACCGGTGATCTACGCCGTCAACCACTCGCACAACGTCGACGGCCCGATGGTCATGGGCGTGGCGCCCCGGCCGACGCACTTCCTGATCAAGAAGGAGGCGTTCATCGGTCCGCTGGACCCCTTCCTGCTCGGCATCGGCCAGCTGAAGGTGGACCGCTCGAGCGCCGACCGCACCGCCATCACCCAGGCGCTCGGCGTCCTGGAGAACGGCGGCGTGCTGGGCATCTTCCCCGAGGGCACCCGGGGCGAGGGCGACTTCGCCGCGCTGCGCGCGGGGCTCGCGTACTTCGCGGTCCGCGGCGGCGCCCCGATCGTCCCGGTCGCGGTGCTGGGAAGTTCCGACCGGCCCGGACGGTTGATAAAGGCACTGCCCCCGCTGCGTTCGCGCGTCGATGTCGTCTTCGGCGACCCCTTCGACGCGGGCGACGGCAGCGGACGGCGGACCCGCAAGGCGCTGGACGAGGCGACCGAACGCATCCAGAAGCAGCTCACCGCGCACCTGGAAAACGCCAGGCGCCTCACCGGGCGCTAGGCGACACTGAGTAGTGGCCCGCCCGGCGAAATCAGGGTGCGCCACGATCACCACGATGAACGAGGTACGGACTTCATGAACGACCACATCCACTCCGAGGGCTCGGGCGAGGAGCACGACCACGGGGCGCTCGGCGACGCCGAGTACGCGCAGTTCATGGAGCTGGCCACCGAAGAGGGCTTCGACATCGAGGAGGTCGAGGGCGCCATCGAGGAGGCCGGGCACGGCCCGCTGCCCGTCCTCGCCGTCGTCGGCCGTCCCAACGTCGGCAAGTCGACCCTGGTGAACCGGATCATCGGCCGCCGCGAGGCCGTCGTCGAGGACAAGCCCGGCGTCACCCGCGACCGCGTCACCTACGAGGCCGAGTGGGCCGGCCGCCGCTTCAAGGTCGTCGACACCGGCGGCTGGGAGCAGGACGTCCTCGGCATCGACGCCTCCGTGGCCGCGCAGGCCGAGTACGCCATCGAGGCCGCCGACGCGGTCGTCTTCGTCGTGGACGCCAAGGTCGGCGCCACCGACACCGACGAGGCGGTCGTACGGCTGCTGCGCAAGGCCGGCAAGCCCGTCGTGCTGTGCGCCAACAAGGTGGACGGCCAGAGCGGCGAGGCCGACGCCGCCTACCTGTGGTCGCTGGGGCTGGGGGAGCCCTCCCCGGTCTCCGCGCTGCACGGCCGCGGCACCGGCGACATGCTGGACCGGGTCCTGGAGGCCCTGCCCGAGGCCCCGGCCCAGACCTTCGGCACCGGCGTCGGCGGCCCGCGCCGCATCGCCCTGATCGGCCGGCCGAACGTCGGCAAGTCCTCGCTGCTGAACAAGGTGGCGGGCGAGGAGCGCGTCGTCGTCAACGAGATGGCCGGCACCACCCGCGACCCGGTCGACGAGCTGATCGAGCTGGGCGGCGTGACCTGGAAGTTCGTCGACACGGCGGGCATCCGCAAGCGGGTCCACCTCCAGCAGGGCGCCGACTACTACGCCTCACTGCGCACCGCCGCCGCCGTCGAGAAGGCGGAGGTCGCCGTCATCCTCATCGACGCCTCCGAGTCGATCTCGGTCCAGGACCAGCGGATCGTCACCATGGCCGTCGAGGCGGGCCGCGCGGTCGTCGTCGCCTACAACAAGTGGGACACCCTCGACGAGGAGCGCCGCTACTACCTGGAGCGGGAGATCGAGACCGAGCTCGGCCAGGTGGCGTGGGCGCCGCGGGTCAACGTCTCGGCGCAGACCGGCCGGCACATGGAGAAGCTGGTCCCGGCGATCGAGACCGCGCTGGCCGGCTGGGAGACCCGCGTCCCGACGGGCCGGCTGAACGCCTTCCTGGGTGAGCTGGTCGCCGCCCACCCGCACCCGGTGCGGGGCGGCAAGCAGCCCCGCATCCTGTTCGGTACGCAGGCGGGTACCAAGCCCCCGCGGTTCGTGTTCTTCGCCTCCGGCTTCATCGAGGCGGGCTACCGGCGCTTCATCGAGCGCCGGCTGCGCGAGGAGTTCCGCTTCGACGGGACGCCGATCCACATCTCGGTGCGGGTGCGCGAGAAGCGCGGCGCGAAGAAGAAGTAGTCACTCACGTCGCTGTCAGGCGCCTCTGCGCGGGGCCGGTGGCAGAGCTGCCGGAACGTGGTGTGTGCCGACACGCTGCCACACCGTCTGCTGGCCGACGCGGGCGCTGTGGGCCCCCGCGCTGTAGGCGCTGTAGGCGCCTCTGCTGCGCGGGATGCTCCGGAAGGCCGTGAATCCCAGCTCCTCCTCGCCGCTGCGATCGCCCGGCAGCGATCGGAAGGACCTGACGTACTCGGCGTAGAGCGCGTCGTAGATCGGCGTGGCCGAGGGGCCGCCCTGGCGGTGGAAGGCGTCGTATGCGTACACGTATGTCCAAACGACACCGCGCTGGAAGAGATGCGGCCCAGGCAGTGGCCGTCCGGCAGCCGCTCGGACGGTGATCAGGTTCCGGCCAGCGGCAGTGCCGCGGCGACCAGCTGCCCGTTCGCCGCGGCCTTGTCCAGCGCGTCCCGCAGCAGGTCCTCGCGTGGCTGCCGTCCGATCGAACCGACGGGCGCCGCGAACATCAGCACCTGCTGGTGCTTGTTGGCCGCCGTGCGCCAGCCCTCGGTGACCTGGAGGGGCTGGTGCGCCTGCCACCAGGCCACCGGCCGGCCGCCGCTCGTCCCCGGCTGGAGCACCGCGTGCAGCTGGCCCATCGCGAGCAGCACCGACCAGCCGTGCAGCACGGCCGGCGCGGTGGTCAGCTCGGTGACCGGCATGAAGCCCTGTTCGATGAGCAGCGGGAGGAAGTCGTCGCCGGCGCCGACCGTGCCGGGCCGGGCGACGGGGGCGGTCGGCTCCACCACGAGGGCCGGGTGGAGCTCTCCGGCGATCAGGATCAGTCCGCTGGTGACGCCGAGCACGGCCTGCTCGGGTGCGAGCTTCTCGGGCGCGGCCTGCTCGCGCCCGGCGTTGTCCGAGTTGATGGACTTCACGGCTCCCTGGAGCTGTTCCTCGGTGACCTTGACGACCTGCGAGGGCAGACACCCGGCGTGGGCGAAGGCGAGCACCGCGGTCTCGTCCCCGATGAACAGAACGGTGCTGGTGCGCTCCTGAGCGCAGTCGCCCGGGGTGCGACAGGACGTGCAGTCGTAGCTGCCCGGGGCGGACTCCCCGGCGAGCAGGCGGTCGGCTTCTTCGTCGCCGATCTCGGCGCGTACGTCGTCGCTGACGTCGAGCATGCGCGGCACGGGTGGCTCCCTCGGGATGCGGTGCGTGACCGGACCGGGTGGCTCCCGGGCCGTGGTCCGGGCGGGTCCCCGGCTCATGCAGAAGACAACGGGCGATCCGTGGCGGGAGTCACGCCCCATGGCCCACCGAATCGAACCATCCGGCGCGCCCGGGCATCCGTCGGTCCGCACCGCTCGAAGGCCGTCAACTGGGGTGCGGCGCAAGGCCATTGAGGCATCCGAGTGGGTCGCGGATCGCCATGCCTCCTGGTCGACAAATCAGGAAATCAGGGAATGAAGTGGATGTCCGGAAATGGCTGATACCCGAGGTAACGGCTGGATTTCTCCACCTCCACCCGGCGCGTCGGCCCCGCCGTCCGGTCGTGACCACATCGCAACCGGACACGGACAACCAGATGGCGGGGTTCCGGGTCTGACCGGACGACGAGAAAGCCCAGGGAGGATTCGCACCGCATGACGCCGCCGGCCCCACCGGCCGCCCCGCTGCGCGCCGACTGCATCGGCGACTCCGCGGGGGGTCTGACCTTCGACGTCGCCGCGCCCGACAACACCGGGGCGGCCCTCCTCATACTGCGCCGCCGTGACACCGATGCCGCCGACGACACGGTCAGCCTGCCGCTCGCACCGGCCGCCGAGGGCCGGCTGCGCGCCGCGCTGCCCAGCAGTGTGGCCCTGCCCGAGGGCCGCTGGGACGCCTACGCGCGCGTGTCCGACGGCGAGCCGCGGCGCCTGGTGCCCGGCGTCACCGACCTGCGCTCCCTCGCCGACCGCACCCCCGGCGGGCTGCTCGGCCACGTCGCCGTCCGCATCCCGTACGCCACCCGGCAGGGCAACCTCACCGTCCGCAGCTGGCTGCGCGCACCGCACGCGGAGGCCGGGGAGCTTCGTCTCGTGGAGGGCGGGCTGACCGTACGCGGACGGGTGTACGGCACGCAGCTCGCTCCCGGCGCCCACGCGGAGCTGCGGCCCCGGTCCGGCGCCCCGGAGGACGGCGTACGCCTGCTGGACGTCGCGGCGGACCGGGCGGAGTTCGGCTTCACCGTGCCCTACGACGCCCTGACGCCGGGCGAGTGGGACCTGTGGCTGCGGCCCACCGGTGAGCACGGGCCGGCCGTGCGGCTGGCGCGGCTGCTGGACGACGTGGCCGACAAGCATCCCCTCCTCGCCCATCCACGCACGCGGGTGCGCACGCCGCACGGTCCCGTGGAGGCCGGTCCGTACTACACCCGTGACAACGACCTGTCGCTCTCGGTCACGCCGCTGGAGCTCTGACGACCGCGGGACTCTGACGGCCGCGGGACTCTGACGACCGCGGGACCGGCGGCGACCGCGGGACCGGCGGCGACCGCCGGACAGGGAGCGACCCCTGACCGCGGACACTCCCTGTCCGCGACCGCTGGCAGACTCGGCGCCATGCTCGAGACCTCGGCACGACTGCTGCGCCTGCTCTCCCTCCTCCAGGCCCACCGGGAGTGGTCCGGCCCGGACCTCGCCGACCGCCTCGGCGTCTCCCCGCGCACCGTGCGCCGGGACGTGGACCGGCTGCGCGAACTGGGCTACCCGGTCAACGCCAGCCCCGGCACCGGCGGCGGATACCAGCTGGGCGCGGGAGCCGAGCTGCCGCCGCTGCTGCTCGACGACGACGAGGCGGTCGCCGTCGCCGTGGGGCTGCGCACGGCCGCCGGGCAGGGCATCGAGGGCATCGGCGAGACCTCCGTACGCGCCCTCGCCAAGCTGGAGCAGGTGCTGCCGAGCCGGCTGCGGCGCCGCGTGGGCGCCCTCAACGCCTTCACCGTGCCGATGCTGCGCGGGCCCCAGCCCTCGGCCGTGGACCCGGGTGTCCTGACCGAGCTGGCCAACCTGTGCCGCGACGGGGAGCGGCTGCGCTTCGCGTACCGGGGCCACGACGGGACCGACAGCCGCCGCACCGTCGAGCCGTACCGGCTGGTGTGCTCCGAGCGCCGCTGGTACCTGGTCGCCTTCGACCTCGACCGCGCGGACTGGCGCACGTTCCGGGTGGACCGCGTCACGCCGAAGCCGCCGCACGGCCCCCGCTTCGTCCCGCGCCGACCGCCCGCCGAGGACCTGGCCGCCTACGTCTCCGAGGGCGTCTCCACGCGCGCGTACGCCACACACGCGGTCGTCCGGCTGCTGTCGCCCCTCCAGGAGGCCGCCGAGCGGATCTCGCCCACCGCCGGGGTGTTGGAGGCGGAGGGCCCGGACAGCTGCCTCCTGCGCACCGGCGCCGGGAGTCTGGACGTCATGGTGGTGCACGTGATGATGCTGGGCTTCGACTTCGAGGTGCTGGAGCCGGACGGGCTGACGGAGGCGATCCGGACGGCGCGGGACCGGCTCACCCGCGCCCTGTCCCGGACCGAGCGACCCGGAACGCCCGGGGCGAACCTGTGAGCGGGGAGTGTGTTTCCTGTGCGGATGTCCGGTCTCCCGCAAGTCGCCCGTACGTCCGTTCGGGGATCTCCGGAGATGTTCGGACGCGGAATGCGGGGAGCGTCCGAAGCGCTTCGAAGCCTTTTCCGTCCGCTTATTCGAAGGAGTGACGCGACACGCGGAAATTCACCACTGGGGCCCGCGTAAGGCGTACGAATCCGTCCGTCCGTGTGACGGAGTTCGACCGAAACACGGACCGTGATCCTGTGACAGAAGTGTGACCGTGGGTGCCTCGGTCGCCCGTGTTACCGGCCTGGACTTCCCCGGTCGTGGAGCAGGGCATAGCGTGGCGGCATGGCACCGATTCCGACACCCCCGGCCGAACCCCAGGACAGTCCGGACACCTACGTCGGCCTCGCGTCCGACGCGGCCGAACGGCTCGCGCGGGAGCGGGGATGGTCGACGGTGCGGTCACTGGCGCCGGGGACGGTCATCACCATGGAGTACCGCGTGGGCCGCCTCAACTTCGAGGTGAAGGACGGCCGCGTGGCCCGGGCCTGGAAGGGCTGACCCGCGGGGGAGAGGCTGTGCGTACCGGCCCCCGCGTCGTGGGGTGAACGGTCAGCCGCCCGACAGCGGGCGTGCGGCCGGGGCCGCGCCTCGCGGGTGACGGTCGGCGTGCGGTGGCCGGCGGCTGCCGGCCGGGGTCACCGGCGTACGGTCCGAGCGGGCCGTGTGCGGGCCCGGAGCCAGGTACGCCGGGGCTCGGGTGCGCGGCGCGGCGACCGGCTCGCGGGCCGGGGTCTCCTCCCGGTCGGAGTCGGGCGGAGTGAGGACCACGGGCGTGCTGACCGGCTGCTTCGCCGTCGTCGTGCGTCCGCGGCGGGCGAACCAGCGGTCGCGCAGGCCGAGGATCCAGGCCTCGGCCCGGGTGATCAGCGGCTCGAACCACGGCAGCGCCAGCAGGATCAGCAGCCCCGCCGTCCAGCCGAGGACCACGTCGCTGAGCCAGTGCGTACCGATGTAGACGGTGGACAGGCCCACGCCGAGCGAGGTGACCGCCGACAGCGCCGACAGCCAGCGTCGCGCCCTGGGCGTCGAGGCCAGATAGGCCAGGATGCCCCAGGTCACGACGGCGTTCGCGGTGTGACCGCTCGGAAATATATCGCCGCCGAGCCACATCTCGTTCGCGCCGATCGTGGTCGCGTAGTGCGGCCCCAGTCGGCCCATGCCGTACTTGGCGGCACCGACCGTGACGTTCAGCAGGAGCAGGGAGACACCGAGCGCGAGCAGGGGCCGCAGCGTGTGCTGCCGCCAGGAACGCCAGCCGAGCCAGGCCGCGACCATCACCGCGGTGGGGCCGCGCTGGCCGAGCACCACGTAGTAGTCGACGAACGCGTGGAGCTCCGGCCACTGCTGGTAGGGCCGGAAGAACATGACCTGCCAGTCGAGCCGGACCAGCCACGAGGTGATCAGCACGGCCCACACGATCGCCACGTAGAACGCGAGGGTTCCCGAGAACAGCGCAATCCTGTGCCGGCTCATCTCCGGCACATCTAGGTGGGCCGGTCGTTCCGGCTCCCGGTCCAGTCTCGCGAACACCCGGTCCAGACGGGTGAGGTTCCGTTCGGTACGCACACAATCGACGTTACAGCGAGTGAGGAGTGATCCCGGACGAATCAACGGCTTTGTGATGACGATGTGATGTGGGATTCCTCTCAGGCGGTGGTTTCTTTCCGAGGAATCCGTAATTCGGTCCCGCTGTGGACTTCAATTCCTTTGATCGGTCCGGTCGGCGGTTTATCGTGCTTATGAATTCCGTTCACCGAATGCTGGTACGGAATTCTCCCGGTGGCCATCGGGCACCCGGAGCGGTCAGGGCGGGCCGGAGCCGTTCAGCCAGAACGCCCCGTACACCGCCGACGCCACCGCGACACCGCCGACGATCAGGGCCGACCTGGAGGTTCGCGTCCGGGCCAGGGCCAGGGCGAGGGGCAGTAGCAGCGGGAAGGCGGGCATCAGCAGCCGGGGCTTCGAACCGAAGTAGCTCGACGCGCACAGGGCGAGGACGGTGACGATCCCCGAGTACACCAGCAGCGCGAGCGGCTGGCGCTGCCGTACGCAGCCGATGTACAGCCACACGAGCAGAGCGACCCCGGCGATCAGTCCGACGCCCGCCAGGGCCGACGGGAGCGACGTGAACTTGTCGGCGACGAAACGGGCGAAGGCCACGCCGCCGTCGAAGCCGTTGCGCCAGCCGGCCTGGACGTCGAGATAGCCCAGCGGGCCCTCGCCGGTGCGGTGTCCGACCCAGAGCACGTACCCGGCGGCGCCCAGGGGCGCGAGGAGCATGCCGAACACGCGCCGCGCGCCCTCGCCGGGGGCGCGCGGCGAGCCGTGGGCGCCGTCCGTGACGGCCTCGCTCCGGGTTCGCACGAATGCCACGATCGCGGCCACCCACACCGCCGCCGCCACCGCGAGCCCCACCGGACGGGTCAGCCCGGCCAGCGCGGCCAGCGCCCCCGCCGTCACCCAGCGCCCGGTCAGCACCGCGTACAGCGACCAGGCGGCGAGCGCCGTGAACAGGGACTCGCTGTACGCCATCGACTGCACGATCCCGACCGGCAGCACGGCCCACAGCAGCACCGCGTACACCCCGGCCCGCCCGTCTCCCGCCACCACCCTTCCAAGGCCGCGCTGCGCGCCTTTCTCATTCCGGCCGTACAGGTGCTCGGCCACCGCGAAGATCCCCCAGGCCGCGGCGAGCGAGGCGAGCAGACTCACGACGAACCCGGCGTCGGCGTACGACAGCCCCGCCGCCGCGCCGAGCCGCTCCAGCCAGGGCAGCAGCGGGAAGAAGGCCAGGTTGGAGTGGACGTCGCCGTTCGGCAGGCGTACCTCGTAGCCGTAGCCCAGTTCGGCGACCCTGGTGTACCAGAGGGAGTCCCAGCGGGCCGTCAGCAGCGTGTACGCGCTCTTGTCGCGCGCGGCGCTCCACAGGGCCAGGGCGAGCAGGCCCAGGGCGCGTACGGCCGCGTAGCCGAGGAGCGCCGGGGCGGCCCGGCGCAGGGCACCGGGGCGGCCCGCCGTGCGCGTTTCAAGATCGGTCACGGGCTCGATTATCCGCTGGGGGCGGCGGTGACCGGCGGGCCGGGGCGGGCGGGGCAGTGGCCGCGGTGGCGCATGCCACACAGGTGACGCGGGATGTGTGAGGCCCGCCACGTGCGTGAGAGGAGGTCTCGCGTACTCTGACGAGTCACTCGCGTCCCGTCGCACGGCCCGGAGACCCCGCTCCTCTCCGGCCGAGCCGCAGGGGAGTCCCCACCCCGCGCGGCCCGCCGGACGCGAGGGAACTTCCTTGGAGGTACGTACATGTCCGGGACGACCACGGCCGCTGCCGCCGCGCTGCGCCGCCGGGCGGCCGGGGCCGGTGCCAACCGCTGGGTGGTCCTGGTCGTCCTCTGCGTCAGCCTGCTGCTGGTCGCCGTCGACGCGACCGTCCTGCACGTGGCGGTCCCCGCCGTCACCGAGGACCTGCGGCCCGGCGCGATCGAACTGCTCTGGATCGTCGACGTCTACCCGCTCGTCTGCGCCTCGCTGCTGATCCTGTTCGGCACGCTGGGCGACCGGGTGGGCCGCAGACGGATCCTGCTGCTCGGCTACGCGCTCTTCGGCGTCGCCTCCGTGCTGGCGGCCCTCGCCGACAGCGCCCAGGTCCTGATCATGGCCCGCGCGCTGCTCGGTGTCGGCGGCGCGATGATCATGCCGGCGACGCTGTCGATCCTGCGCCAGGTCTTCCCCGACCGGCGGGAGCGGGCGCTGGCCATCGGCGTCTGGAGTGCCGTGGCCGCGGTCGGCGCGGCTCTCGGGCCGCTGCTCGGCGGCTTCCTGCTGGAGCACTTCTGGTGGGGTTCGGTCTTCCTCGTCAACATCCCGCTGATGCTGGTCAGCCTGCCGGTGGGGCGGCTGCTGCTGCCCGAGTCGAAGGGCGACGGCCGCGGGCCCTGGGACGTGGTCGGCGCGCTGATGGCGGCGGGCGGCCTGTTCGGGGTCGTCCTGGGTGTGAAGCGGCTGGGCGGCGGCGAGCCGGTGGCGAGCGTGCTCACCGTGCTGCCGCTGGTCGTGGGCGCGGCCCTGCTGGCCGCCTTCGTGCGACGGCAGCGGCGACGCGCGCATCCGCTGGTGGACCTGGAGATGTTCCGGCGGCCGGCGTTCAGTACGTCGGTGGGGTGCATCGTGCTGGCGATGCTGGCACTGGTGGGTCTGGAGCTGGTCGCGGCGCAGTACCTGCAGCTGGTGCTCGGGCTGTCGCCGCTCCAGACCGGGCTGCGGCTGCTGCCGCTGACCTTCGCGGCGATGGCGGCGGGGCTGGCGGGCGCGCGGATGCTGCGGCGGTTCGGGCCGCGCCGGATGGTGTGCGCCGGGTTCTGCCTGACGGCCGTGGCGGTGCTGCTGCTGACGGCGATGGGCCGTGCGGACAACAGCGCGCTGCTGGTGTCCGGGTTCGTGCTCCTCGGCTTCGGACTGGAGACGACGCTCTTCGGGGCGTACGAGTCGATGCTGAGCGAGGCGCCGCAGGAGCAGGCGGGCGGGGCGGCGGCGATCGGGGAGACCTCGTACCAGCTGGGCGCCGGAATCGGGATAGCCCTGCTGGGCAGCGTGATGAACGCGGCGTACGCGCCCGGGCTGGCGGGGGGCGTGCCCGGGGTGCCGGCGTCGGCGTCGGTGGCGGCGGGGCATTCGCTGGGGGAGGCGTACCAGGTCGCCGGGCAGCTCGGGGGGCCCGCGGGGGCCGCTCTGCGGCGGGCCGCGGCCGACGCGTTCGTGCACGGGCTGCATGTGACGCTCGTGGTGAGCGCGGGATTGTTGTTGCTGGGGGCGGTGATGGCCTTGCGGTTGCCGCGGGGGATGCAGTGCGAGGCGGTCGCGGTGCCGGCGCCGCGGGACGCGGTGGAGTCACGCGTGTCGGTGTGAGCGACATGGTCTGCCACCCGCGCATCGCCCGTTTGCCGCCCGTCACGAGGGGGACGTCGCCCGGCGGGGCGGCTTGCGAGGGGCACTGCCCGCGGCCGCCGGCGGTGCTCGGGCCCCACGGGCGACGCTCACCTCTCGATCGGCGGTGAACGGGTGGTGCGTGGGTGGGAGACGCATGGTGGACGTTCGCCACGGTGCACCGTAACGTCGGCAGGAGAACCGTAACTAGCAGCGCTAGTTTTCACAGTCCCGGAGGGTGTCCCCATGGCCTCGTCCCCCAAGCCGCCCGCGTTCGACCCCGCCGACCCGCTCGGCGTCGACGACCTCCTGGAGCCGGAGGACCTCGCGATCCGGGACACCGTGCGGGACTGGGCCGCGGACCGCGTGCTGCCGTACGTCGCGGACTGGTACGAGAAGGGCGAGCTGCCCGGCATCCGGGAACTGGCCCGCGAGCTCGGCGGCATCGGCGCGCTGGGCATGTCGCTCCAGGGCTACGGCTGCGCCGGCGCGAGCGCGGTGCAGTACGGACTGGCCTGCCTGGAGCTGGAGGCGGCCGACTCAGGCATCCGCTCCCTGGTCTCCGTGCAGGGCTCCCTCGCCATGTACGCCGTCCACCGCTTCGGCAGCGAGGAGCAGAAGCGGGCCTGGCTGCCGCGCATGGCCGCCGGCGAGGTCATCGGCTGCTTCGGGCTGACCGAGCCCGACCACGGCTCCGACCCCGCCAACATGCGCACCCACGCCAAGCGCGAAGGCGGCGACTGGGTGCTCAACGGGCGCAAGATGTGGATCACCAACGGGTCGGTGGCCGGTGTCGCCGTCGTCTGGGCGCAGACCGAGGACGGGATCCGCGGCTTCGTCGTCCCGACCGACAGCGCCGGCTTCTCGGCGCCCGAGATCAAGCACAAGTGGTCGCTGCGGGCCAGCGTCACCAGTGAGCTCGTCCTCGACGACGTACGGCTGCCCGCTGACGCCGTACTGCCCGAGGTCACGGGTCTGCGCGGACCGCTCAGCTGTCTCTCCCACGCCCGCTACGGCATCGTCTGGGGCGCCATGGGCGCGGCCCGCAGCTCCTTCGAGTCGGCCGTTCGGTACGCGAAGACGCGGGAGCAGTTCGGGCGGCCCATCGGCGCCTTCCAGCTCACCCAGGCCAAGCTCGCCGACATGGCGGTCGAACTGCACAAGGGGATTCTGCTCGCCCACCACCTCGGGCGGCGCATGGACGCCGGCCGCCTGCGTCCCGAGCAGGTCAGCTTCGGCAAGCTCAACAACGTACGCGAGGCCATCGACATCTGCCGTACGGCCCGTACGATCCTCGGCGCCAACGGGATCTCCCTCGAATACCCCGTGATGCGGCACGCGACGAACCTGGAATCGGTGCTCACCTACGAGGGCACCGTCGAGATGCACCAGCTGGTGCTGGGCAAGGCCCTCACCGGACTCGACGCCTTCCGGTAGGACTCCGGCGGCGGACCCGGTGGGCCGGCGGGGGAGGCGGGGCCGTGGTGCGCGGCCCCGCCTCAGCTCTGGTTGAAGAAACCGTCGGAACGGTGCGCGGCCGGCTCGCCGCTGATGACCTGGGTGTCGGCCGGGCTCAGCAGGAACACCCGGGTGGACACCCGCTCGATCGAACCGCGCAGGCCGAAGATCAGCCCGGCCGCGAAGTCGACCACGCGCTTGGCGTCGGAGCCCTCCATGGCCGTCAGGTTCACGATGACCGGGACGCCGTCCCGGAACAGTTCGCCGATGGCACGTGCGTCCCGGAAGCTATCCGGGGTGACCGTGGCGATGCGGCGGCCCTTCTCCTCGGCCACGTCCGTGGCCACCCTCACCCGCGGGTCCGTGACCCAGGCGTCCTGGGACGGGGACTCGGGGCCCTCGGTGTAGTCGTCGTCGTAGTAACGCTCGTCATCGTTGTCGTCGACGAGGCCGAGCCACGCACTCGCCTTGCGTACCGATCCCATGGACGCCTCCTCTCACAGCGGTCTTTCGTGCTTCCGCATCCCTATGGTCATCCATGATGCGGACGTCGCGCCAAGTGGATGGACGCCGCCCGGGGGGTTTGTGACGGTACTGGTGCACAGCGGATCCGTCGAGAGTCCTTGTGTCCCAAGGGTTGTTTCCCAAACGGATGCTGACTGTGAGTGAAATATGATTCTTCCCGGCGGACGGGTGAGGGAGGGTGCGTACGGGTGAACGCGACGATCGATACGATGCCGCAGCTCAGCGTCGTACGAGACACGGGGGAATGTCGTGTTCGGAATCGTCAGGCCTTGCAGGCACCGGCTCGGAGAGAGCCTCACGAGCCAGTGGATGGCGCATTTGTGCGGGTTGTGCCTCGCGCTGCGCAAGGACCACGGACAGTTCGCGCGGATCGTGACGAACTATGACGGGCTGCTCATATCGGTTTTGACGGAGGCTCAGGCCGGCCGCGGCGGCACGGGCGCCGGGCGGCGCAAGGCCGGGCCGTGCCCACTGCGCGGAATGCGCACCGCGTCCGTCGCGCACGGTGAGGGCGCCCGGCTCGCGGCGGCCGTCTCCCTGGTGCTGGCCTCCGCCAAGGTGCGCGACCACGTCGCCGACGGGGACGGGATGCTGGCCCGGCGGCCGGTGGCCCTGGCCGCCCGCCGGATCGCCACGGGCTGGGACGCCGCCGGCGCCCGCGGCGGTGGCGCCGTCGGGTTCGACACCGCCGTACTGGTCGACGCCGTGGACCGGCAGGGTGGCATCGAGGCGCTCGCCGGGCCCGGCACGCCCCTGCTCACCGTCACCGAGCCGACCGAGACCGCGACCGCCGCCGCGTTCGCGCACACCGCGCGTCTCGCCGGGCGGCCGGAGAACGCCGAGCCGCTCGCCGAGGCCGGGCGCCTCTTCGGCCGGCTCGCCCACCTCCTCGACGCCGTGGAGGACAAGGAGGCTGACGCCGCGTCGGGCGCCTGGAACCCGCTCACCGCCACGGGGACCTCGCTCACGGAGGCCCGGCGGCTGGCCGACGGCGCCGTGCACGGGGTGCGGCTCGCACTGCGCGAGGTCGCCTGGGGGTCCGGGGTCTCCCCGGGAGGGCACGGCGGGGATGGCCGGCTGGTGCACCGGTTGCTCGTGCACGAGCTGGGCACCTCCGTCGACCGCGCGTTCGGCACCGTCTCCTGTGCTCACGGCAGCCATCCCTACGCCCCGCCCGGCACCCCGGGCGCTCCGGGCGGCCCCGGTGCGCCGGTGCCACCGGAGCCGCCCCGCCGCGACCGGCGCGGGCTGCTCGCGGGGTGCGCCGTGTGGCTGGGGCTGGCCTGTACGTGCCAGATGTGCTGCGGCACCTACCACGACCCCTGGAGCGGGGAGCGCAAGGAGGGGACATGCGCCAACTGCGACTGCGGTGGGTGCGGTGACTGCTGCAGCTGCTGCGAGTGCTGCGGCAACTGCGGGGGCGAGGACGGCTGCTGCGACGGCTGCGGCTGCGACTGCAGCTGCTGAGGTGTCCGGCATGCGAGGGTTGCCCCCATGACGACAGACGCATCCGACGAGTGGAAGCGGTGGCACGAGCAGCGCATCGCGACGGTGTCGGCGCCCTACGGGCCGCTCGCGCTGACCGGAACCCACTGGCTGGAGGACTATCCGGACGGGCAACTTCCGGACATCCCCGGGAGTTGGACGGCGGCCGGCGACGCGGTGCTGCTGACGGCCACCGGGGCGGACCGGCTCACCGTGGACGGGCGGCCCCTCGACGGCGAGGTACGGCTCACGGCCGACCCGGGACCGGCGAACGCGGCCCGGGTGGCCTGCGGCGAGCGACGGATCGTCGTCCTGCTGCGCGAGGGCGCCTGGGGCGTGCGCGACTTCGACCCGGCCGCCGGGGCACGCCGTGCGTTCCGGGGCATCGCGGCCACGCCCTACGATCCGCGCTGGTCGGTGCCGGGGCGTTTCACCCCTTACGGCACCGGGCCGCGCAGCGTGCGGGTGCCCAACGCGGACGGGCGGGAACGCGGGCTCGGCCTCGGCGGTGAGCTGGCCTTCACCCTGGACGGACGGCACCGCACGCTTCAGGTGGGCGTCGAGGCGGACGGCTCGCTGTGGGCCGTCTTCGCCGACGCCACCAGCGGGAGCACCAGTTACCGCTTCCGGTTCCTGCGCCCGGCCGCGCCGGACGCCGAGGGCCGTACGGTGGTCGACTTCAACCGCGCGCTGCTGCCGCCGTGCGCGTTCGCCGACCATTTCGTCTGCCCCTTCCCGCCCCCGGGGAACACCCTGGACGCCCGGATCGAGGCGGGGGAGCGCGAACTGCGCTGAGGTCCGCCGGGGGTTGGTGAAAGTCGTTCAAAGATTGACGGCCGAAAGGCACTCTTGCGCCGACCGGTCGTTCGGCCGAATACTCCAACCTCAGCGCTTGTCAGGGTCACGACGCATCCCGAACCCGGACGTCCATCCCTGGCTGCGCCTCACGGGCCCCACCCCACAAGAGGGCCCCCGACTTCCTTTGTGGAGGAACGAAAAGTGAGGATCAAGCGCACCACCCCCCGCAGCGGCATCACGAGACGGACCCGGCTGATCGCCGTTTCCTCCGGCCTCGTCGCCGCGGCCGCGATCGCGATCCCCAGCGCGAACGCGGCACCCACCCCGGCCACCTTCACCGCCGCCGAACTGGGCAGTGCCAGCGGCGCGGTACTCAAGGCCGACGTCCCGGGCACCGCCTGGGCCGTCGACAGCAAGAGCGGCCGGGTGCTTCTCACGGTCGACAGCACGGTCTCCCAGGCCGAGATCGCGAAGATCAAGGAGCAGGCCGGCGACAAGGCCGGCGCGCTCACGATCAAGCGCACTCCCGGCACGTTCAACAAGCTCATCCAGGGCGGTGACGCCATCTACTCGAACAGCGGGCGGTGCTCCCTCGGCTTCAACGTCCGCAGCAGCAGCGGCACCCAGTACTTCCTGACCGCCGGTCACTGCACCGACGGCGCGGGCACCTGGTACTCGAACTCCGGGCGCACCTCGGTCATCGGCTCGACGGCCGGCTCCAGCTTCCCGGGCAACGACTACGGCATCGTGCGGTACTCGGGGTCGGTCAGCAGGCCCGGCACCGCGAACGGCGTGGACATCACCCGCGCGGCCACCCCGAGCGTGGGCACCACCGTCCTGCGTGACGGTTCCACCACCGGCACGCACAGCGGCCGGGTCACCGCCCTGAACGCCACCGTCAACTACGGCGGCGGCGACGTCGTCGGCGGGCTGATCCAGACCACTGTCTGCGCCGAGCCCGGCGACTCCGGTGGCTCGCTCTACGGCAGCAACGGCACCGCGTACGGTCTGACCTCCGGCGGCAGCGGCAACTGCTCCTCCGGCGGTACGACGTTCTTCCAGCCGGTCACGGAGGCCCTGAACGCCTACGGTGTCAGCGTCTACTGAGCGTCCGTCCACCGAAGCGCAGCCAGCGGCACGACGAGCCCCCGCACACCGACCGGTGTGCGGGGGCTCCCCCTTGCCCGGGCCCGGGCAAGGGTCCGGGTGCCGTCACCGCCGCCACCACCGCGTGTAGACGCACATATGAAGGACGGTACGCAAGAGGCGGTTTTCAGACAGGGCTGGACCTGGTCGACCGGTCGCCGGTTACTCGCCCGTAGCGTTTGCTGGAGTGTTCGCTCCGCGAATCCTGCTGGAAGCGACATGAATGGTGAAGGACGTGTGTACGCACTGAAGTTGTCGTGCGCACGTCCTGAAGTCGACCTTGTGTGCCCCCTGTGGGCTTGGAAGAGTTAGCGCTCGTCAACCAGCCTTCCGGCCCGTGAGGTCCCCACAACTTCCCGGGCCGACCCCCCACAGGAGGACGTGAGTTGAAGCACCGACGCATACCCAGGCGGCGTGCCGCGGTAGTAGGTGCGGGAATCACCGCACTGGTCGCCGCGGGAGTCACCTTCCAGACTGCGAACGCCAGCGAGGCCCCGCAGGCCACCGCACCCGAGACCCTCTCGGTCACGGCGGCCGGAAAGCTCGCCTCCACGCTGCTCGGCGACCTCGGCACCGACGCGGCGGGCACGTACTACGACGCGCAGGCGAAGAGCCTCGTGGTCAACGTGCTCGACGAGGACGCCGCGCAGACCGTCGAGGAGGCCGGCGCCGAGGCGAGAGTCGTCGAGCACTCGCTCGCCGAGCTGAAGAGCGCGCGCGCCACCCTCACCGAGGACGCCACCATCCCGGGCACCTCCTGGGCGACCGACCCGACCACCAACAAGGTCGTCGTCACCGCCGACCGCACGGTCTCCGAGGCCGAGTGGGCCAAGCTGACCAAGGTGGTCGACGGGCTGGGCGCCAAGGCCGAGCTCAAGCGGACCAAGGGTGAGTACAAGCCCTTCGTCGCGGGCGGCGACGCCATCACCGGAAACGGCGGCCGCTGCTCCCTCGGCTTCAACGTGACCAAGGGCGGCGAGCCGTACTTCATCACCGCCGGTCACTGCACCGAGGGCATCACGAGCTGGTCGGACTCCTCCGGGAACGTGATCGGCGAGAACGAGGTGTCCAGCTTCCCGGACAACGACTACGGCCTGGTCAAGTACACCGCCGAGGTCGACCACCCGAGCGAGGTCAACCTGTACGACGGCTCCTCGCAGGCCATCTCGGGTGCCACCGACGCCACCGTCGGCATGGAGGTGACCCGCAGCGGCTCCACCACCCAGGTGCACTCCGGCACGGTCACCGGCCTGGACGCCACCGTGAACTACGGCAGCGGCGACATCGTCAACGGCCTGATCCAGACCGACGTCTGCGCCGAGCCCGGCGACAGCGGCGGCTCGCTCTTCTCGGGCGACCAGGCGGTCGGCCTCACCTCCGGCGGCAGCGGCGACTGCACCTCGGGCGGCGAGACCTTCTTCCAGCCGGTGACGGAGGCCCTGTCGGCCACCGGTACGCAGATCGGCTGAGCGCACACACACCGCAGGCAGAAGTCCCGTCCCGCGCGCGAGGGGCGGGACTTCCGCGTGCGTACGGCGCGGGGTGTCCGGGGTGCGTACGGCGCGGGGACTTCCGCGTGCGTACGGCGCGGGGACTTCCGCGTGCGTACGGAGGATCAGCCGGCCCGGGTGGGCAGTTCCGCCTCCTGCCGCCTGAGGCGCAGCACGGACGCCAGCACCGTGATCACGGTCCCCGCGACCGCCCACGCCCACAGCGCCAGCAGGGAGACGGTCGTGTCGTTGCCCTTGAAGTAGGCGATCGAGCGGGCCGCCCAGGTGCCCGCGCCCGGCGGCAGCCACGGGCCGATCTCCTTCCAGAACGGCGGCAGCATCGGCAGCGGGAAGGCGCCGCCCGCGCTCGGGTTGCCCGCGACCACCACCAGCAGGATCGCCAGCCCGATGCCGACGATCCCGAAGACGCCCTGAAGGGCGAGCGTGGCGGCGCCCACCGCGAAGGTGATCAGCGCGCCGAGCCCCCACAGGTCCACCACGCTGCCGGGCAGCGCGCCGAGGATCGGCCCGACGATCACCGCGCCGCCAAGTCCGCCGGCGATCGACACCAGGGCCATCACGATCAGCCGGATCGCCGCGCGGTGCGGGTTGGCCGGCCGGGCGCCGGTGCTGATCGCCAGGATGGAGGCGCACAGATAGCCGCCGACGCACCAGCCCACGACCAGGTAGAACGACGACAGCCCGTCGAAGTCGTGGGGTGAGGCCGGGGCCACGTCGACGGTCCGTACCGTGCGGCCCTGGCCCCGCTCCACCTTGGTGACGAGGCTCTCCAGGGTGGTGGCGAGGACGGTGCCGCCGCCGGAGGCGACCAGCAGGGTGTCGGTGGGGCCGGAGGGGTCGAGGACCAGGGCGCCGTCGATCTCCCGGTCCTCGATCTGCTGCCGGGCGCTCGCCGCGTCGGTCACCGCGCGCGGATCCAGTGGTGACCCGGGCAGCCGCTCCAGCCTGCTCACCGTCTGCTCGGCCGCCGCCGGGGGCGCGACCACCCCGAAGGGCACGTCCTTCGGCTTCGGGTCGTGCAGCGCGCCCACGTAGGAGGCGATGAACAGCAGCTGGAGCGCGATCACGCCGAGCACGAGCAGGGTGGCCCGCGGGGTGACGGCGTCCTTCACCTCGTCGCGGAAGGAGACGCTCCGGGTGCCGGTGCCTGGGGTGTGCGACATGTCCCCACGGTCCGGGTCGGAGGGTGTTCGCGCAGGTGGGGCGGGTCCGAACGGATGTCGTACACGTATTCGAAAATTGGTCTATGGTGGGGGTGAGGTAGTTGGGAACAGACGTTCGATAAGGCGTCGGTTCATGAGTTCGGGAGGTGCGTGTGCCGGGTTTCACGCATCTGCGCACCGTCTCCGGGTTCTCCGCCCGCTACGGCGCCTCCCACCCGGAGCGGCTGGCCGAGCGCGCCGCCGAGCGGGGCATGGACGCCCTCGCCCTCACCGACCGCGACACCCTCGCGGGCACGGTCCGCTTCGCCAAGGCCTGCGCGAAGGCGGGCATCCGTCCGCTGTTCGGCGCCGAGCTGGCGGTGGCCGCCCCCGAGCCCGAAGCGGACCGCACCGAGACCTCCGTGCGCCGGGACCGGCGCCGCGCCCCCGTGCGCGGCGGCGCCTTCGTCGACGAGTCGGCCCCCCGGGTGACCTTCCTCGCCCGGGACGGCGCCCGCGGCTGGGCGGACCTGTGCCGCCTCGTCTCCGCCGCCCACACGGCGACGGGCACCCCCCTGCTGCCCTGGGCCGACAACCGCGCCGACGGCCTGACCGTCCTGCTCGGCCCCGACTCCGACGTCGGCCGGGCCCTCACCGCAGGCCGCCCCGACCGCGCGGCCCGGCTCCTCGCCCCCTGGCGGGAGGTCTACGGCGACGCCCTGCGCCTGGAGGCCGTCTGGCACGGCCGCGAAGGGACCGGCCCCGGCTCCCTGCGCCTGGCCGCCCGTACCGTCGGCTTCGCCGCCGAGCAGGGCGTCCGGCCGGTGATCGGCAACGCCGTCCGCTACGCCGACCCCGGCCAGGGCCAGGTCGCCGACGTACTGGACGCCGCCCGCCGCCTCGTCCCCATCGGCGCCACCGAGGAGCTGGACTCCGGTGAGGCCTGGCTCAAGGACGCGGACGCCATGCGGCACGCCGCCGAGCGCGTCGTGGAGGCCGCGGGCTTCCGTCGCGAGGTGGCCCACCGCCTGCTGGAGCAGACCCGGGCGACGGCCGCCGAGTGCCTGGTCGACCCCGAGGACGACCTCGGCATGGGCGCCGTCCACTTCCCCGAACCGCACCTCGTGGGCGCCGGCCGCCGCACCGCCCAGCGCGCGCTCGCCTCCCGGGCGGCGGCGGGCATGGTGCGGCGCGGCTACGACCGCTCACCCGGCGCGCGGCACTACTGGGAGCGGATGCACCACGAGCTGGACATCATCGCCCACCACGGCTTCGCCTCGTACTTCCTCACCGTCGCCCAAGTGGTGGACGACGTACGGGACATGGGCATCCGGGTCGCGGCGCGCGGCTCCGGCGCGGGTTCGCTCGTCAACCACCTCCTCGGCATCGCGCACGCCGACCCGGTCGAGCACGGGCTGCTGATGGAGCGCTTCCTGTCCAGGGAGCGGGTGGTGCTGCCCGACATCGACATCGATGTGGAGTCCGCGCGCCGCCTGGAGGTCTACCGCGCGATCATCGGCCGCTTCGGCACCGAGCGGGTCGCCACGGTCGCCATGCCGGAGACGTACCGGGTGCGCCACGCCATCCGTGACGTCGGCGCCGCCCTGTCCATGGACCCGGCCGAGATCGACCGCCTCGCCAAGTCCTTCCCGCACATCCGCGCCCGCGACGCCCGCGCGGCTCTCGAGGAGCTGCCCGAGCTGAGGGAGCTGGCGGGGGAGAAGGAGAGGTACGGGAAGCTGTGGGAGCTGGTGGAGGGCCTCGACGCCCTCCCGCGCGGCGTCGCCATGCACCCCTGCGGAGTGCTCCTCTCCGACGCCTCCCTGCTCTCCCGTACGCCGGTCATGCCGACCAGCGGCGAGGGCTTCCCCATGGCGCAGTTCGACAAGGATGACGTCGAGGACCTCGGGCTGCTCAAGCTGGACGTGCTCGGCGTGCGGATGCAGTCGGCGATGGCGCACGCGGTCGCCGAGGTGAAGCGGGCGTCGGGCACCGAGGTCGACCTGGACGCGGTGCCGGACGGTGATCCGGAGACGTACCGGATGATCCGCTCCGCCGAGACGCTGGGCTGCTTCCAGATCGAGTCGCCGGGGCAGCGGGACCTGGTCGGCAGGCTCCAGCCGGCGACCTTCCACGATCTCGTCGTCGACATCTCGCTCTTCCGGCCCGGTCCGGTCGCCGCCGACATGGTGCGGCCGTTCATCGAGGCCCGGCACGGGCGGGCGCCGGTGCGCTATCCGCACGACGATCTGTCGGAGCCCCTGAAGGACACGTACGGAGTCGTCGTCTTCCACGAGCAGATCATCGACATCGTGGACATCATGACCGGCTGCGGGCGCGGCGAGGCGGACCGGGTGCGGCGCGGACTGTCCGACCCTCAGGCGCAGGGGCGGATCAAGGTGTGGTTCGCGCAGCACGCGACGGCGAACGGATATGACGCGGAAACGATTCAGCGGACCTGGGAGATCGTCGAGGCCTTCGGCAGTTACGGCTTCTGCAAGGCGCACGCCGTCGCCTTCGCCGTGCCCACCTACCAGTCGGCGTGGCTGAAGGCGCACCACCCGGCCGCCTTCTACGCGGGCCTGCTCACCCACGACCCCGGCATGTATCCCAAGCGGCTGCTGCTGGCGGACGCGCGGCGGCGCGGGGTGCCGATCCTGCCGTTGGACGTGAACAAGTCGGGGGTCGCACACAGGATCGAACTGGTGTCTGAATCGCGAGTGTGGGGGCTCCGGTTGGCCCTCTGCGACGTGCACGGCATCAGCGAGGCGGAGGCGGAGCGGATCGCCGGGGGGCAGCCGTACGCCTCCCTGCTCGACTTCTGGGAACGGGCCCGCCCCAGCAGGCCGCTGGCCGGGCGGCTCGCCCAGGTCGGCGCGCTGGACGCGTTCGGCGCCAACCGCCGCGACCTGCAACTGCACCTGACCGAGCTGCACCGCGGCGCCCGGGCCGGACGCGGCGACCAGCTCCCCCTGTCCGGCGGACGGAGGACCGCCCCGGCCGGGCTGCCCGACCTCACCTCGGCGGAGAAACTCAGCGCCGAACTGGGCGTGCTCTCCATGGACGCCTCGCGCAACCTGATGGACGACCACCGCACCTTCCTGAACGAGCTGGGCGTCATGTCGGCCAAGAGGCTGCGCGACGCCCGGCACGGGGAGACGGTGCTGGTCGCGGGCGCCAAGGCGGCCACCCAGACGCCCCCGATCCGCTCCGGCCGCCGGGTCATCTTCTCCACCCTGGACGACGGCACCGGCCTGGTCGACCTCGCCTTCTTCGACGACTCCCACGACGCCTGCGCGCACACCGTCTTCCACTCCTGGCTGCTGCTGGTACGCGGGGTGGTGCAGCGGCGCGGGCCGCGCAGCCTCAGCGTGGTCGGCTCCGCCGTCTGGAACCTCGCGGACCTGCTGGAGGTGCGCCGGGAGGAGGGGCTGGAGGGCGTCGCGGCCCTGCTGGCCGGAACGGCCGAAACGGGCGGAACGTCCGAAGCGGGCGGAACCCGGGGCGACGGTTCCGGCGACGGCCCGGCGCGCCGCCGCCTCGCCGGTTCGGACGGGCAGCCGGCGCCGACGGGTTCCGCGGCCCAGGACCCGATGGAACAGCGGCGCATCCGCATGTCCACGGGGTACGAGATGCACCCATGGGCCGACCTGCGCCCCGCGGGCGAAGGGCCCGCGGTGGGAAGGAAGTTGTGGCACCAGAGTCCGGGGAGTGCGGGATGACCATTCTCTGCGTACGTTTCCAGCTGCCGCCGATGTACGAGGCGGCCCTGCCCCAGCTGCTGGGGCTGCTGGAGGAGTTCACGCCGGTCGTCGAGGCGTTGCCGCCGGACGGGGCGCTGGCCGACCTGCGCGGCGCCGAGCGGTACTTCGGGCGCGACGCCGTGGAACTGGCCTCGGTGATCCGCGTCCGCGCCCTCGCGCTGTACGGCGTCGACTGCGTGACCGGCGCCGGACCGGGCCCGATGCTGGCCCGCATGGCCCTGCGGGACGCCCGGCCCGGGCTGACCCGCGCGGTACCCGAGGGCGGGGAGCGGGAGTTCCTCGCCAAGAAGCCCGTCGCCGCACTGCCCGGCGTCGGCACCGCGACCGCCCGCACCCTGTGCGAGTACGGTCTCGACACCCTCGGCCGGGTCGCCGCCGCACCCCTGTCCACGCTCCAGCGGCTGGTCGGCGCCAAGGCGGGCCGCGAACTGCGCGAGAAGGCGGGGGGCGTCGACCGCGGCCGGGTCGTACCCAACGGCGTCTCACGGTCCCTGGCCACCGAACGCCCCTTCACCCGCGACGAACTCGACCCCGGCCGGCACCGCCGCGCCCTGCTCTCGGCCGCCGGGGAACTGGGCTCCCGGCTGCGCGCCGTGGACAAGGTCTGCCGCACCCTCACCCTCACCGTGCGCTACGCCGACCGCTCCGCGACGACCCGAAGCCGCACCCTGAAGGAGCCGACCGCGCACTCGGCGGCGCTGACCCGGACCGCGTACGACATGTACGAGGCGCTCGGCCTCCAGCGTGCCCGGGTCCGCTCGGTCGCTCTGCGCGCCGAGGGCCTCGCCCCCGCCGAGCAGGCCTCCCACCAGCTCACCTTCGACCCCGTGGACGAGAAGGTCCGCCGAATCGAGGAGGTCGCGGACCGCGCGCGGGCGAAGTTCGGGCCGAGGGCGGTGATGCCGGGGTCACTGGCGGCGTGAGACCCCCGCGGGTCAGTTGGCCCACGGGGGAGTGAGCCGGGTGCCGTCGGCCAGCTCCGCCTGAAGGCCGATGGACGTGGTGACCCAGGAGGTGGCGGTCCGGTCGGTCGGATTCTCCACGGCGAGGGTCGCCCCCGGATTGATGATCACCGTGTCGCCCGCGGTGACGCGCTCGGTGCGGCCGTCGAGGGTGATCAGCAGTTCGCCGGTGAGCAGGTGGAAGATCTCCTCCCGGTCGACGCTGTGCGCGGGCGCCTTCGTGCCCGCCGGGATCTCGCCCCGCCAGGCGCACAGCTCCTTGCTGCCGGTGCGGGGAGTGGCGTACGAGACGAAACGGGCGCCGTGGATCTCGTGGGTGACGGCTTCGGACGAGCGGACGACGGGCATGGCGGACTCCTGCCGGTGTATTGGTCAACCAACTTGACTACTTTGCCGGTCCTTATGGTCAAGCTGCTTGACCAATACGTCAAGGGTGTTTCAATGCCCCGTGCAGAATTCCGACGCCATGGCCCTGTCCACCGCCCTGCTTGCCGCCGCCGGAGAGCTCACGCAGCGCATCCACGAGGGTGTCGTCGCCCGCGGCTTCGAAGGAGTACGGCCCGCGCACGGCTTCGCCTTCGTCCGGCTGGCCCCGGACGGTGCGACGGTCACCGACCTCGCCACGCACCTCGGGATGACCAAGCAGGCAGCCAGCCAGCTCGTCGACGAGCTGGTCCGCAGGGGGTACGTCGAACGCCGGCCGCACCCCGCCGACGCGCGGGCCCGGCTGGTCGTACTGACCGAGTCGGGGTGGGCCTGCACGCGGGCCGCGGAGGAGGCGGCGGCGGAGGCCGTGCGCGCGTGGGTCGACGTGCTGGGCGAGAGCGAGGTCCGCGCGCTGCGTGACCGACTGCTGCGTGTGGCGCCCGGCGGGCGGATACGACCCGCCTGGTGACCTCCCGTCACCCGACGTCATCGACAGGCGGGCGCCCGGGCACGCCGAACGGGGTCTGTCCGGCCTGAGCCGCCGGACAGACCCCGCTTTCCCCCGCGTCGTGGGTCAGCCGCTGTGCCGGCCACCGGTCGTCGCCCGCCGGCGCACCGACGCGAACAGGACGGCCGCGCCGACCGCCAGAGCGGCGGCGCCCCCGACGGCGATGTAGGGCGTGGTGCTGTCCCCGCCGGTCTCGGCGAGGTTCTCGGTGCCCGCGCCGGCGGCCTTGACCTGGTTGGGCTCGCCGGAACCGGCGGCCTCGGCGGCGGTGTCCGCGGCCGCGTCCGGCGCCTCCTCGGGGGCGGCCGCATCCGTCGGGTCCGTCGTCGTCTCGGCGTCCTGGTCGCCGTGGCCGTTGTGCTCGATCGTCGACTTGTCGGCCGCGGCCGCGATCTGCTCCTCGGACGGGGCGGAGGCCTCGGGGGCCGGGGCGGCACCGTCCGCGGTGTCCCCGCTCACCGCGTCCCCACTCGCCGTGTCGCCGCCCGTCGCCCCGCCGTCGGTGCCGCCGAAGGAGATGTCGGAGCAGGAGTAGAACGCCTCCGGGCTGTCCGAGCGCTGCCACACCGCGTACAGCAGGTGCTTGCCGGAGCGCTCGGGAAGCGTGCCGGAGAAGGTGTAGAAACCACCCGAGGCGGCCGGGTCGGTGACCGTCGCCACCGGGGCGGACAGGTCCAGGTCGCCCCAGCCCAGCGGCCCCGCAGGGTCGTAACCCGGCTTGGTGATGTACACCTTGAAGGTGCCCTTGTGCGGGGCCGTCACGCGGTACTTGAAGGTGTACGAGCCGCTGCTCACGCTGGTCGCGGGCCAGTCGGCGCGGGCCAGGTCCATGCCCTTGAAGGCCGGGTCGTTGGCGCTGCACAGCTTGCCGTCCGGGATCAGCTCCTGGTGCTTGCCGGCGGCGTTGCCGATGCGGATGCCGTTCCAGTCGTAGAGCGCCTGGGTGCCGCCGGCCGCGACCGCCGCCTTGCACGCGTCGGACTTCGGGCTCTCGGGGCCCTCGGCGTGGCACTGCGACACCCGGCTGACCGGGTCGCCCATCGAACCGTGGGCGACCGCGGGGGCGGCGGCCAGCGTGGTCAGGGCGAGCGGGGCGAGGCCGGCGACGGCGACGGCGACGGCCTTGCGGGGCGCGGACGGTGCGGGCATGGGGAACTCCTCGAACGGTCACTGGGAACGTGGGGCTTGCGCGGGCTCGGGCCCGGAACCCGTGGGGGTGATCAGCAAGCTAGCCCCCGGAAACCGCGAAATCGCCTGTCGGCGAGGGGAGATGGAGATCCTTATGGTCGCGTTAAGGGAGTGCTCAGGCTGCGCTGAGGTAGTTACCGTTCGCGGTATGGCACAAGAGCGGGAAGAGTGGGAAGAGCGGATCCGGCAGGCGGTCACCGCCGACGTGCCCGCGGTGAGGGCCGTCACCGACGCCGCCTACCGCCCCTACGTCGAGCGCATCGGGGTGGTACCGCAGCCCATGGAGGCGGATCACGCGGCGGACGTGGCCGCGGGGAAGGTGTTCGTCACGGAAGCCCCGGGCGGGCCCGTGGTGGGCGTCGCGGGCCTCGTGGTCCTGGAGGCGTTCGCGGACCATCTCTTCCTCGACAGCGTCGCCGTCCACCCCGACGCGCACGGCAGGGGCGTGGGACGGCGGCTGCTGCGCTTCGTGGACGCACGCGCGCGTGCCCTGGGCCTGCCCGAGGTCAGGCTCTACACCAACGCGATGATGTGGGAGAACCAGGACCTCTACCCGAGGTACGGGTACGAGGTCGTGGAACGCCGCGTGGACGGGCCCTACGACCGCGTCCACTACCGTAAGCGGCTGCTCAGAGGCGTCTCATGAGACGACCGGGCCCCTCAGCTGTCCGGCCACCACGTGCGCGCGATGTCCTTGCGGACCTCCGGGCGCCCCGCGGGACGCTCGTCGGTCTCCTCACGGACTCGGCGGGCGTCGGTCTTCTTCAGGGGCTTCTGCACGGTCAGACGGCGCATGGCTGCCTCCTTACGGATCCACCGGGTTCCGCGTTCTCACGGAGGTAGACCCATTCCCCGAGACTTACTCATCGATGCGTGACTGTCAGTGGCGGTTGTCACGATCCGGCGTCCCGACCCCGTTGTCAGTGGCGGGTGTCACTCTTGGCGGCATGGCGAACGACAGTGACGAGACGACCGCGCCGGGTATCGACTGGGACGCGGAGGCCGCGGCGTTCGACGACGAACCGGACCACGGTCTGCGCGACGCCGACGTGCGCCGGGCCTGGGCCGCACGCCTGGAATCCTGGCTGCCCGCGCGGGCCGGCGACGTCCTCGACCTGGGCTGCGGCACCGGCAGTCTGTCACTCCTCGCGTCCGAGCAGGGGCATCGCGTCACCGGCGTCGACCGGTCCCCGGCCATGGTGGAGCTGGCCAGGGCCAAACTCGCCGGTCGTGACGCGGTGTTTCTCACCGGTGACGCCGCGGCACCTCCGGTGGGTGAGCGGCGCTTCGACGCCGTGCTGGTCCGGCACGTGCTGTGGACGCTGCCCGACCCCGGCCGGGTCCTCGGACACTGGCGGGAGTTGCTGCGTCCCGGAGGGCGGCTGGTCCTGGTCGAGGGCGTGTGGGGGACCGTCGCGCCGGCCGGCATACCCGCCGGCCGGCTCACCGCCCTCCTAGCCCCGCTCGCCGGTCAGGTGCGCGTGGAGCGGCTGTCGGACGACCCGTCGCTGTGGGGGAGGGAAGTGGCCGACGAGCGGTACGCGGTCGTCGCGACGACCGAGTGAGCCGGGTCCCGGCCCCGCGCTATTCCAGCAGGTCCGTGAAGCCGTCCCCGCGGGCCAGCCGTTCCAGCTCGTCCAACGCGGCCGCGGCGGCCGCGGCGGCCGCGGGATCCCGCTCGGCCAGACCGCTCTCGGCGAACTCGTCCTCGTCCAGCCGCCGTACGTCCGTGCCGTCCGCGGAGCGCCACAGGTCCAGGTCGAGATCCTCCACGACCAGTTCCGTGCCGGTCAGCACGGCGGGGCGGGTGATGTCGCAGTACCAGCCCTTCAGCACGCCCGTGCCGGTGCGCACCTCCTTCACGGCGTACCACCTGTCGCGCCAGTAGTACTCGGTGAAGACGTCGCCCGCCTCGAACCGGACGAAGCCGAAGTCGCGGACGCAGGCACCGGCCCAGGGGGCACGGACGGCGAGGCGGGTGCCGTCGTCGTGCAGCAGCCCGCTCGCGTACCGGATCTTCGTACGGCCCGCCTTGACCAGGACGACGTCCACGACGTCCGTCCCGCCCGTCGTCTCAGCCGAGTTCGCGGACATGACGCACCTCCGTGGCGCAGACCTCGTACCCGAGCCACTTGTTGATGGCGAGCATCGGACCGTTGTCGGTGTCGTTGCCGGTGAGCGCCTCCGTGAATCCGGCGGCGCGGGCCCGGTGCAGGGAATCGGTCTTGGTGAGCTTGGCCAGACCCCGGCCGCGGTGGGCGCGGACGGTGCCCGTCATGGCGGTCGAGTAGCGGGTGCCGTCGGTGTAGGCGACGCTGAAGGCGACGGGGCGGCCGTCGACGACCGCGACCGAGGTCAGTTCACGGTCGAGCAGCGGATGCCGCCAGGTCTCCGCGAGCCAGGCCTCGTAGTCCGTGAACTCGACGTCGATGTCGCCCGGTTCGTCCGCCAGCGTCTCCGCGTCCAGCTCGAACATCGGGCGGGGATCGTCGGCGAAGTCGGCGGCGGTGCGCAGTTCGACGCCCGGGGGAAGGGGCGGCAGGGGCGGGAGCGTGCCGTTCGCCAGGTCGAGGCGGAGGAAGTGGGCGGAGCGCCGCCGCCGGTAACCGTGCCGTTCGGCGAAGGCCAGGTCGGCGGGCCCGTCCAGCGCCCAGGCGAACAGCTTCGTCGCCCCCTCGGTGGTCAGGTACTCCTCGGCCGTACGCACCAGCAGCCCGCCGGCACCGCGCCGGAGCCTGTCCGGGTGAACGTAGACGTTGAGGAACGCCTGGCCGGGTTCGGGGCTGTCGTGGACCAGTCCGATCTGTGCCGTGCCGATCGTCTCCCCGTCCTCCTCCGCGACGAGGGACCGGCTCCGGGCGTCCGGGTGGGTGTGGACGAGGCGGTGGACGACGGCCTCGGGCGTCCACAGGATGAACGGCAGGGCGGCGTGGCGGACATGGGTGAAGGCCGCGACGTCGGCCGGGTCGTCGAGACGCAGATCGCGCACAAGAACGGTCATGTGGGCGCACGCTACGGCGGGCGGGCGGTCGGATGCCTCTCATTTTCCGGGGGATGCGGGACAATCGCCGCGTGACCTTGAAGATCCATATCGACGACGGTGCCCCGCCCTACGAGCAGGTGCGCGCGCAGATCTCCGAACAGGCGCGGTCGGGGGCGCTGCCGGTCGGGTACCGGCTGCCGACCGTGCGCGGGCTGGCCGAGTCCCTGGGGCTCGCCGCGAACACGGTCGCCAAGGCGTACCGGGCGCTGGAGGGGGACGGGGTGATCGAGACGCGGGGGCGCAACGGAACGTTCGTCGCGGCCGCGGGCTCGGCGGCGGAGCGGGAGTTGGCGTCCGCCGCACAGGAGTACGCCTCGCGGGCGCGGCGGCTCGGGGGTACGGAGTCGGATGCGCTGGGCGCGGTGCGGGATGCCCTGCGGGCGGCCTACGGGGATTGAGCGCCGTTTCGCCGGGGGCCCGCGCTCGGCCGGGGGCGCGTCGCGGCTCGTCGCGCCCGCGCCGCGAAGCCGCACCCTGTCTCAGCCCCGTGCCCCCCGGGGTGTGCGGGTGACCGTCAGCCGCGCGGCTCGCGCCAGCCCGGCGAACGTCGTCGCGTCCCGGACGGCCGCCGCGTCCGGGTCGTTGTTGAAGTACGCGAAGACGTCGTGGTCGTCCGGCCAGGTTGACCCGACGCGGTCGATCCACGTCGTCAGCGACCGGCGTCCGTAGCGCGGCCACGGCGCGGCACGCCCCTGGTGGAAGCGGACGTAGCCCCAGTCCGTGGTGCGCCACAGCGGGGCGACCGGGCGGGCCCGGACGTCGGCCCAGCACAGGGCCGCGCCCCGGGACTCGAGGACCCCGCGCACCTCGGGCGTCCACCAGGATGCGTGCCGGGGTTCCACCGCGACCCGGGTGCCGGGCGGGAAGCGGGCGAGGCAGGCGTCCAGGAGGCCCGCGTCGCCCCGCAGCGTCGGCGGCAGTTGCAGCAGGACCGGGCCGAGGCGGTCGCCCAGGCCCGCCGCGCGGGTCATCAGGCGGTCGACCGGCTCCTCGGGGTCCCGCAGGCGCTTGATGTGGGTGAGATAGCGGCTCGCCTTGACCGCGACCACGAAGTCCGCCGGGACCCGATCGCGCCACGCCTCGAACGTCTCGCGCGTGGGCAGCCGGTAGAACGCGTTGTTGATCTCGACCGTCGCGAAACCGGCCGCGTACCGCTCCAGCCACAGCCGCACGGGCAGGCCGGGCGGGTACAGGACGCCCCGCCAGTCCCGGTACTGCCAGCCCGACGTGCCGACGAAAAGGGTCACACCCCCATCAAACACCCGACCGTCCCCGCTACAGGTAGAGGCCGGCCTCCGCCCCGGCCCGCGGCTCCGGCAGCGCGGTGGGCGAGGTACCCCGGCGCAGCGCGTACAGCTCCGCCAGCGTGGCGCCCTCCCGGCCCACTCCCTCCTCGGTGCCCAGCCAGTCCACCGCCTCCCGGCGGGTCAGCGGGCCGACCTCGATGCGGGCCAGGCAGCGGCCGGGACGGACGACGGCGGGGTGGAGGCGCTCCAGGTCCTCGTTGGTGGTCACCCCCACCAGCACGTTGCGGCCCTGGCCGAGCAGCCCGTCGGTCAGGTTCAGCAGCCGCGAGAGCGCCTGGCCGGCGGTGTGCTTGGCCTCGCCGCGGATCAGCTCGTCGCAGTCCTCCAGCAACAGCAGCCGCCAGCGGCCCTTGCCCGCCGAGTCCTCCTCGCCGATGGCGATGTCCATCAGGTAGCCGACGTCGGAGAAGAGCCGCTCCGGGTCCAGCACGCAGTCCACCTGGCACCAGTCCCGCCAGGACCGGGCGAGCGTGCGCAGCGCCGACGTCTTGCCGGTGCCGGGCGGCCCGTGCAGGAGCAGCAGCCGGCCCGCGATGTCCTCGGGGGTCGTCTTCATCAGGCCGTCCATCGCGTCCGCGACCGGCGCCGTGTAGTTGGCTCGGACCTCGTCCCAGGTGCCCGCGGAGATCTGCCGGGTGGTGCGGTGCGGGCCGCGGCGCGGGGAGACGTACCAGAAGCCCATCGTGACGTTCTCCGGCTGCGGCTCGGGCTCGTCCGCCGCGCCGTCCGTCGCGTCGGCGAGCACCTTCTCGGCCAGGTCGGCGCTGGTCGCCGTCACCGTGACGTCGGCGCCCCGGTTCCAGCGCGAGATCAGCAGCGTCCAGCCGTCGCCCTCCGCGAGCGTCGCGCTGCGGTCGTCGTCGCGGGCGAGCCGCAGCACGCGGGCGCCGGGCGGCAGCAGTGTCGCCCCGGACCGCACGCGGTCGATGTTCGCCGCGTGCGCGAAGGGCTGCTCGCCCGTCGCGAAACGGCCGAGGAACAGCGCGTCGACGACATCGGACGGGGAGTCGCTGTCGTCGACGTTGAGCCGGATCGGCAGGGTGTCGTGCGGGTTCACGGACATGCCGCCATGATCCGGCACCCGGCTGCCGCGTGCACCCGGTTTCCCGGGCGCACCCGGCGCACCCGGCCCACTCGGCACGGGGCGGCCGGGGCGGCCGGGGGCCGGCGGTTCAGGCACCGGTCCCCAGTACCCGCCCCCGCACCTGCCGGGCCCTGCGCAGTACGGCGTATCCCTTGGTGAGAGCCCGGTCCCGGGCGAAGGTACGGGCGATCGCGCGGCCCTCGACGAGCCGGGCGAACTCGTCGGGCCCCGTACTCCTGCGCACGGTGACCCGCCGCAGGGCGTACGGCCCCTGGACGCGGCGAGCCAGGCCGTTGCCGACGGCGAGCGCCTGCGCGTACCCCGTCTCGCGCACCGCCCGCCGCACCCGGCGGTCGGAGTACCCGTAGGGATAGGCGAACGAGGCCGGTACGGTGCCCACTTGGTCGGCGACGATCTCCTTGCAGTGGATCAGCTCGTACCGCAGCCGCTCCTCGGCGAGCTGGTCGAGCTGCGGGTGGGTGTGGCTGTGCCCGCCGATCTCCACGCCGGCGGAGGCCAGTTCGCGGACCTGGTCCCAGTCGAGCATGGTGTCCAGGGCGCCCCCGGTGTCGTACGGGCCGCGCAGCCAGCCGGTCGAGACGAACAGGGTGGCCGGAAAGCCGTGCCGCGCGAGGGCGGGCAGGGCATGCCGGTGCACGCCCTCGTAGCCGTCGTCGAAGGTGATGAGGACGGGTCGCTTCGGCAGGGGGCGTCCGGAGCGCCAGGCGGCGGCCAGTTCCGCCGTGCCGATCGGGGTGAGGCCCCGGTCGGCGATCGCCGCCATCTGCTCGGCGAACGCCTCCGGAGTCACCGACAGGTCGCGGGTCGCCTCGTTGGGTTCGGCCGCGACCGCGTGGTACATGAGGGCCGGCACGCGCGCGTCGGCCTCGTCCGCCTCAGCCACGCGCGCCCCCCTCGATGGGCGCCACGGAGAAGGCGGCCCCGCCCCGCCGTGCCCGCAGGCTCCCCACCACGTAGCCGCCCGCCGCCGTGAGCACCCCGGCGACGATCGCGCCCGCCCGGCCCGCGCCGCCCGGCCGGGCCAGTACGGCGTCCCGCAGCCCGCGCACCACGCCGGCCGGCAGGACGCGGGTGGCGTACCGGCGTTCGGACTCCAGGCCCTTGTCCGCGCCGACGCTGCGCGCCACCAGGGCCTTGGACAGGCCCTCGGCGTAGGCGCGGGTACGGAAGTAGCCGAAGTGCTCGCGCGCCTTCGGCACCCGGTGGTGGATCACCGCGCGGTCGTCGATCAGCAGTACGGCGTCGGGCCGGGCGCGGGAGAGCCGGATGCACAGCTCGGTCTCCTCGCAGCCCAGCGGACGCTTGTCACCGTCGCGCCCGATACCGGTGGCGAAGCCGCCCGCCGCGTCGAACGCCTCGCGCCGGAAGGACGCGTTGCCGCCCAGCACGTTGCGCACCCGGACCCGGCCGGGCGGCAGGCCCCGGTACGTGCAGCCCACCACCCAGTCGAACTCCTCCGGGAACCAGTCGGGCCGGCGTCCGGACGCCCAGACCGGCACCGTGCGCCCGCCGACGGCGACGACCGCCGGGTCGGCGTACCCCTCGGCGAAGTGCCGCAGCCAGTCGCGTTCGGCCACGGCGTCGTCGTCGAGGAAGGCGATCACCTCCCCGCGCGAGGCGGCGATGCCGGTGTTGCGGCCGGCGGACAGGCCGCGGGGGCCCGCGTTGGCGAGCACCCGCACCTCCCGCGTCTCCTTGTACTCCTTCAGCAGCCGGTCCCTCAGCGCCTGGTTGTGGTCGACGACCAGCAGCGTCTCCCGGGCCGGGTGGGACTGCCCCCGCACCGAGGAGACCGCCGCGAGGATGTCCTCCCAGCGGTCCTCGGTGTAGACGCAGATCACGACGGAGATCGTGAGCGCGGCGTCGGAACCGCTCAAGACGCCTTCCTCCGGACCGGGACGGCCGGGACGGCCGGGACGACCGGGCCCGCCGGACCGACCGGTCCCACGGGGCCGACCGAGGCCAGCGTCGGCGCGTGCGTACGGCTGCGCAGCGCCCGCCGGTTGGAACGCTCGTCGAGGATCACTCTGAGCACCCGCAGCCCGTCCCGTACGGCGCGCAGGTTGCTGACGCCGTGGATGCGCAGGTACTCGTGGCTGGGTATCTCCTGGACCTTCAGACCGGCCTTGACGACCCGGATGTTCATCAGGGTCTCGACCTCGAAGCCGGTGCAGTCGAGGTCGATCTTGTCCAGGCAGTGCCGCCAGAAGGCGTTGTAGCCGTAGCACAGGTCGGTGTAGCGGGCGCCGAACTTCCGGTTGACCACCGCGCACAGGGCGCGGTTGCCGAGCTTGCGGATGAAGGTCATGTCGTCGGTGCCGCCGCCGTTGGCGAAGCGCGAGCCCTTGGCGAAGTCCGCGCCCGAGACGAGGGCGGAGACGTACGACACGATCTCCTGGCCGTCGGCCGAGCCGTCGGCGTCGACCATCACGATGATGTCCCCGGTGCACGCCTCGAAGCCGGTGATCAGCGCGTCACCCTTGCCCTTGCCGCGCTGCTCGACGACCTTGACGTCCGGCCACAGCTCCCGGGCGACCTCGACGGTGTCGTCGGTGGAGTTGCCGTCCACCAGGACCACCTCGTGGACCCAGTCGGGCAGTGTCTTGAAGACGTAGGGAAGGTTCTCCGCCTCGTTCATGGCGGGTATCACCACGCTCACCGGCGGTGCTATCGCCAGGTGCGAGGAGACGGGCCGGTACTTCCCGGCGGGTGTCGGATCGGAAGACGGCTCGCGCGACGGCTCGTTGCCCGTCGACGCCGGCTGCAGGACTGAGCTCATGAGTCTGGTCCCTCTCGTCCGGCGGACCGCCCGCCCCAGGGGCGGTCCGGCTCTGTATCCGGTTCGAAAGGGGGGTTATCACCCACGGCGCGACGGCATGGATCTCCGTGCGTGTCAGGTGAGCTGGCGAAGCCTGCCGGCGCCGGAAAGAAACGGCGACCGACTGCGCGGCACGGCCCGGTCACCGGTGCGGTCACCGAGCACGGCACCCCCCTACCGCGCGTCCCGCCCCGGTCCGCCGCGGCCTCGAGCCCTCCCCTGGGCCGCTTGCCGACGTACCGATGCGGAAGATGTATGACGGTATTGACGATTGAACCCGTATGGCAAGACCTGGAGCCAGGTCTCACGTTTTTGTTGGTTTGCCGTCATCCGTTCTTCTTGTGGGGTGTTGTCGCGCGGTGTGGGTCCCCCGGACCGTTCCGCTTTGCCCCCCGAAGCCCAAGATGCCGGGCCTCAATGTGACGCAGCTCGCCGGAGAGCGTCAAGACCGCACCGGCCTTCCCGCTGACTTTCGTCCGATATTGAATGACTGTCAGCCAATCTTTGGCATGGACACTTCCAGTCAACGCGCGTAGCTGCTACCACGGTTGTGGCAGAGATTCTGCTAAGGGAGGTTCCATGAGACGTTTCCGACTTGTCGGCTTCCTGAGTTCAGTCCTCCTCGCCGCCGGCGCCGCCCTCACCGGGGCCGCGACCGCTCAGGCGGCCCAACCCACCGCGGCCGAGGGCTATGTGGCGCTCGGCGACTCCTACTCCTCCGGGGTCGGAGCGGGCGGCTACATCAGCTCCAGCGGCGACTGCAAGCGCAGCACCAAGTCCCACCCGTACCTGTGGGCGGCAGCCCATTCACCCTCGACGTTCGACTTCACCGCCTGCTCCGGCGCCCGTACGGGTGATGTTCTCGCCGGACAGCTCGGCCCGCTCAGCTCCGCCACCGGCCTGGTCTCGATCAGTGTCGGCGGCAACGACGCCGGCTTCGCCGACGTCATGATGACGTGTGTGCTCCAGTCCGAGAGCTCCTGCCTTTCGCGGATCGCCACCGCGAGGGCGTACGTCGACTCGACGCTGCCCGGCAACCTCGACAACGTCTACTCGGCGATCCGCAGCAAGGCGCCCAGTGCCCACGTCGTCGTCATCGGCTACCCGCGCTTCTACCAGCTCGGGACCTCCTGCATCGGCCTCTCCGAGGCCAAGCGGAAGGCGATCAACGACGCTTCCGACCACCTCAACACCGCCATCGCCAAGCGCGCCGCCGACCACGGCTTCACCTTCGGCGACGTACGAGCACCCTTCACCGGCCACGAGATCTGCTCCGGCAGTTCCTGGCTGCACAGCGTGAACTGGCTGAACATCGGCGAGTCGTACCACCCGACCGCGGCCGGCCAGTCCGGCGGCTACCTGCCGGTCCTCGACAGCGCCGCCTGACCGGAAACGGAAGGAGAAGGAGAAGAGGAAGGGGAGGCCCCGCCCGTCGGGGTCTCCGTCCCCGTCTCCGTCCCCGCCTCACAGGTCATGGAGAACGCCACCGAGTTCGACGTGGCCTCCACCGGCGTCCGCACCTCCACGCGGACGGCGCTCTCGAACGTGCCGCTGCCGGCGTTCGTCGTCACGACGACCGAATCCTGCCGCGAGCGGTCACCGTCCGCGGGAAAGGACAGCGTCTTCCAGCCCGGGTCGGAGACCGACCCGTCCTCCGTCACCCAGCGGTAGCCGACCCGCGCGGGCAGCCGCCCCACCGTGAACGTCGCCGTGAAGGCGGGCGCCCGGGCGTGCGGGGGCGGACAGGTTCCCGAGTAGCCGGTGTGCGAGCCCGCCACGGAGACCCTCACCGACTGCGGGGGAGGGCTGCTTGCCGATCTGGAGCTGTGGGAAGAGGCCGACCGGCTCGGCTCCTCGCCGTGCTCGGTCCGGCTCGGCGCGGCCGAACTCGCCCCGGGGTCCGTGCTCCCGCCCGAACCCGCCGTGCCGCCACCGCCGTCCGAACGGTCCAGCAGCGCGTACGTCAGTCCGGCCAGCGCCAGTGCGAGCACCGCCGACCCCAGGACCAGAGCGAACCGCGCACGCCGGTCCCGGCCCGCGGACGCCGAGGGCGAGGGGGCCGACGCGGACGTGGCAGCCGTCGCCGGACCGGGCACCGGGGGAGTCGGCGAGGCCCCCGGCTCGGCAGGGGCCGCGACCGACGGGGCGTACGCACCCGGCGGCACCGTGTCCGCGCGCGGTGCGCCTCCCCCGGGGGCGCCCCCGGCAGCCACGAGCCGCAGCTCCCGCTCCGCCCGCTCGGCGGGGAGCCGCTCGGCCGGGTCCTTGCGCAGCAGGCCCTCGACGACGGGCGTGAGCGCACCCGCTCGGTGCGGCGGCGGCAATTCCTCGTCGACGACGGCCCGCAGTGTGCTCAGCGGGGTGTCCTGGCGGAAGGGGGAGGCGCCCTCGACCGCCGTGTACAGCAGCACGCCCAGCGACCAGAGGTCGGACTCGGGGCCGGGCGTGCGGCCCAGCGCCCGCTCCGGGGCGAGGAACTCGGGCGAACCGATGACCTCGCCGGTCATGGTCAGCGCCGAACTTCCCTCGACCCTGGCGATCCCGAAGTCGGTGAGCACCACACGGCCGTCGTTCCCCAGCAGCACGTTGGCCGGCTTCACGTCCCGGTGCAGCACCCCCGCCCCGTGCGCGGCCCGCAGCGCGGCCAGCACCTCGGCACCGATCCGCGCGGCACGCGGCGGCTCCAGCGGGCCCTCGCCCTCCAGCAGGTCGGCCAGCGACAGCCCGCGGACCAGCTCCATCACGATCCAGGGCCGGCCGCCGTCGGTGGCCACGTCGTACACCGTGACCACGTTGTGGTGGGAGATCCGGGCGGCGGCCCACGCCTCGCGCTCCAGCCGCGCGTACATCCGCCGCACGTCGGCCTCCGGCAACCCGGCCGGCGCGCGCACCTCCTTGACGGCGACCTCGCGGTGCAGCACCTCGTCGCGAGCGCGCCACACCGTGCCCATGCCGCCCTCGCCGAGCGGGGCCAGGAGACGGTAGCGGCCGGCGACCACGCGCTCCCCGCCCGGTTCCTCGGACACCGGCGCCCCCTACGGCCTCTCACGCGGACATGCCCCGGGAACGGGCCCGTACTTCTCCCGTATTCCTCCCAAAAGTAGCTCAGCCGAGGGCGGATGCGACCCCCTGAGCAGAGCCGGGATCCGGTTCCGCGACCACCACGTGCCCGTCCGCTTCGCGTTGTGCGCCCGCTGATCCGTAACTCCTCCCGAGTACGCACCACCGCGCGAGAGCCCGCGCCCGTTCGCGGGCCGGCGCGTGGACCCCCGCACAGGCTCCGCGCGGGGCCGGGCACGTGAGATCGCCCACGTTCTCGCCGCTCCGGACGTCCGCGCGACGAGTGGCCAGGACGAACAGGGGCGCGGTGTCGAGGTGGTCGCTTCCGCGTCCGAGGGGCGCGCGGTCGTCACCCTGAGCGGTTACGGCGAGCCGTCCGCCGACCGCGTGCGCCAACTGTGGCTCATGCGCCCCGGCGCCGGGCCGCGCTCCCTGGGGCTCCTCGACACCGGCGTGCCCCTGTACGCCTCCGGTCTGAGCCGGTCCGCCACCTCACTGGCCGTGACGGTCGAACCCGAAGGGGGCTCGGCCCGACCGACGAGCAGGCCGGTTGTCCAACTCGCCCTGGAATCTGTCGGATTCGGAGAGTGATCGTCAACCCCCTTACGGGGAAGGTGAATCCTGTGACCGCGATACACGCATGCCGTACCGGGGCGATAGGGTTACTCTGCCCGGGCCGGGTGGACTCGTACGGGTGGGGAGTGACATGGAACAGATAACAGTGCGCAGCAGGGCAAGGGTCCCTGCGATCACGTGCGGAGGCAGCGCGACCAGCTCGCGTCTCGACCGGCATCTCGCGGTGCTCGGAGGGCCTGCCCTCCCGCAACGGGAGACAGTCGAGGCGACGTCGCTGATGCGCGAGCTGACCGCGCGTGAGCCCGCGCACAAGCGCAGCAGCAGGGGCGCCAGGGTGCGCCGGGTCTCGCTGTTCGCGCCACTGCGCCGACTGCGTCGCTCACTGTTCGGCAGCAACTGAGGCCCGCGCGCCGGCGGTCACACCGTCCCGGCGCGGCGCCGCCGCTCACTCGTCCGTCATCCCCACGGCACGCAGCGGCGCCTCGGTGTGTTCCCGAGCGCGGGTGATTCCCCCTCCGTCCCCCGTACGCCCGTCCCCGTGTTCGCCCCACGGGTTCGTCCGTATGTACGCCCCCGTACACCCCGTACGTCCCGTACACCTCCGTACGTGCTCTCACGTCCTCGTCCCGCCGTCTCCCACCCGGCGGTGACGCGGGTGCTGGACGGGTTCGCCTGAGCCGGGAGGCCTACAAAAGCACGCGCACGCTCACAGCAGCGTCAGCTGCCCCTCCGGCCCCTCCTCCCGGCCGTCCAGCACGGAGGCCGGCCGGCGGGCCTTCGGGGGAGCCGGCAGCACGCCCGCCTCGCGCAGCTCGGTCGCCGTGATCTCCTCCGTCACCGCCAGCTCCAGGCACCGCGGCCGCACCTCGGCGAGCAGGGCGAGGACCGTGATCAGTTCCAGCAGCTCCGACGTCCACGTCTGCGGCCAGGTGGCCGGGCGGATCGCCGCCAGCGTGCCCGGCTCGCCCTCGGCGGTGCGGGCCGCGAACCACTGCTCCAGCACCCGCGCCCCGCCCGCCTCGAAGTCCCAGGCACCCGGCGGCACGGGGGAGACCCGGCCCTCGTCCAGATACAGCGCCTCCTCGTCCCGGTCGTAGCGCACGGTCACCGGGCGCGCGGGCAGCGGGGCGCGGACGTACGGGCGACGGCCGCCGGGCAGCCTGGGGCGCTCGCCGTCGCGGCGCATCAGCCACAGGGCGCGCCGGCCCAGGCCGACGCCGCGCTCCCACAGCGCGGGGTCCGCGGTGAGCGGCACCCGGGGGCCCTCCCGCACGGTGGCCACCGCCCAGGCCAGTACCTCCACCGGGTCGGGGCGCCGGCCGAGCCGGGCGGCCAGGTGGTCGAGGAGGCCCGGGGCCAGGTTCGGCTCCGTCCCGCCGGGACGGCGGTACAGCGGGCGTATCCGGGCGCCGCCGAGCAGCGGCAGCCGGGAGGTCGCGAGGAGCAGCGGAGGACCGGCGGTGGTTCCGGACGCCTCCACGACGAACACCTGCCGCTCGTCCGTCACCCGCCACAGCTCCGGACGGGCCGCGTCGATCAGCCGGTGGTCGGGAATCAGCCACTGCTCGTCGAAGGGCGCGCGCAGCACGCGCACCGGCTCCGGACACGGTCCCGAGGCCCGCGCCAGCCTTCCGGTGCCGCCGAAGCCGCCCGGCAGCCGCCCGACCGCCGTGTGCGGCGTACGCGAGCGCGTCGGCTCGAACAGGGCCTCGCGGTCGGGTCCTCCAGCCTTCACCAGGGCTTCCCAGCGGGCCTTCAGGGACGCCGCGTCGGGGGCCGCCGGCCACGCCCGGCCGAGCCGCGGCGGTGCGACGGACCACGGCATGAGGTCCGCCAGCGGCGGAGCGTCGTCGTCGTGCGTCACGCCTGGCATCGTACGACGGGCCGCCACGGCCTCACGTGGCATCCAGGGTGACCGTGAACGAGAAACGGTCCCCCCGGTAGTGGATGACCGCCACGTCCAGGACCCGCCCCACCGTGTCGTAGGTGATGCCCGTGTAGTGCAGGATCGGGCTGAGCAGCGGGACTTCCAGCAGCCGCGCCGTCTCCGGGTCCGCGAGCCGGGCCTCCACGGTGTCCGTGATCCGGCTGATGTCCATGCCCACCACGTCCCGCAGCACCTTGGTCATCGGCCAACGGGCCAGGTCGTCCACGTCGATGCGGGCGGCGACCTCGGGACGGACGTAGTTGCGGGCGTGGTTGGTGGGCTCGCCCGTCTGCTCGTCGCAGCGCAGCCGGTGGTACGTCGCCGTCTCCGCCAGGTCCGGGAAGTACTCGGCGAGCTCGGGCGGCACGGAGCCGGTGCCGTGGCCCAGCAACTCGGCCTTCATACCGGACTGCTGCGCCACGATCGCGTCGACCGAACCCAGCAGCCGCACCGGCGCCCCCCGCCGGGCGTCGGGCTCGATGAACGTGCCGCGCCGCCGATGACGGGTGATCAGTCCCTCGTCCTCCAGCTCCTTCAGCGCCTGCCGCATGGTCAGCACACTCACCCCGTAGTGGCCGGCCAACTGCTCCTCCGTGGGCAGGCGCAGCGGGTCCCGGGGGGAGCGGCCGAGTATCGACGCGCGCAGCGACTGCGACACCTGGTACCACAGCGGCAGCTTGCGGTTCAGGACGATGGAGTCCGGGGCGAAGGAGGTCACGGGCCATCCGTACCGGTAGGGAATCCTCAGTGCAAGGGGCGGAAGTGACGCTCCATGCCCCGCCAGACGTCGTCGTAGCGCGGTTGCAGGTGCTCGGCGCGGGCCGCCTGGGGCGTGAGGGTCACCGGCCAGCGCGTCTCGAACATGAACGCCAGCCCGTCGTCGATCCGCTGCGGCTTCAGCTCGGCCGCGCTCGCCCGCTCGAAGGTCTCCCGGTCCGGACCGTGCGCCGACATCATGTTGTGCAGCGAGCCGCCGCCCGGCACGAAGCCCTCCGCCTTGGCGTCGTAGGCACCCTCGATCAGGCCCATGTACTCGCTCATCACGTTCCGGTGGAAGTACGGCGGCCGGAAGGTGTCCTCGCCCACCAGCCAACGCGGCGCGAAGACCACGAAGTCGACGCCCGCGAGACCGGGGGTGTCCGACGGGGAGGTCAGCACCGTGAAGATCGACGGATCCGGGTGGTCGTACGAGATGGTGCCGATGACGTTGAAACGCCGCAGGTCGTAGACGTACGGGACATGGTTGCCGTGCCAGGCGACCACGTCGAGCGGGGAGTGGTCGTAGGTCGCGGTCCAGAGGTTGCCGCAGAACTTGTTGACCACCTCCACCGGACCCTCGACGTCCTCGTACGCCGCGACCGGTGCCATGAAGTCCCGTACGTTCGCCAGGCCGTTGGCGCCGATCGGGCCGAGGTCGGGGAGGCGGAAGGGGGCGCCGTAGTTCTCGCAGACGTAGCCGCGGGCGTCCTCGTCGAGCAGTTCCACGCGGAAGCGGACCCCGCGCGGGATCAGCGCCACATGGCCGGGCTCGGCGTGCAGCATCCCGAACTCGGTGCGCAGCAGCAGACCGCCGCGCTCCGGGACGATCAGCAACTCGCCGTCGGCGTCGCTGAAGACGCGCTCCATGGAGGCCGTGGCGTGGTACAGGTGCACGGCCATGCCGGAGCGCTGGGTGACGTCGCCGTTGCCACCCAGTGTCCACAGGCCCGCCAGGAAGTCGGTCCCCGCCTCCGGCTCGGGCAGCGGGTTCCACCGCAGCCGGTTCGGGTCCGGTACGGCCTGGGTGAAAGGCGCCGTGCGGATCGCGCCGTTGCCCGTGCGGGTGAACGCCGGGTGCGCGGCCGACGGGCGGATCCGGTACAGCCACGAACGCCGGTTCTCCGCCCTCGGCTCCGTGAACGCCGTGCCGCTCAGCTGTTCCGCGTACAGGCCCAGGGGCGCCCGTTGCGGCGAGTTCCGGCCTTCGGGCAGCGCCCCCGGAACGGCCTGCGAGCTGTGCTCGTTGCCGAAACCGGACAGATAGGCCAGTCCCTCCGCGGTCTTCCGCGCGTCCCCGCTCATTGATCGCTCCCTCGCAAACCGATTCCCACCCGATTCCTATGGGACACCGTAGGATTGCGGTTTCCCGCGCGCAAGAGCTCGTACGGGGTTCGGGTCCACGTAGGTCATCCCGGGGGAGGATGACCGAACCGGACCCCCGGGGGATCCGGACTGTCGGACCGGTGTTCTAGTCTCCCGTCATGTCGTGGATGCGGAGAGTGCTGGCCGTGCTCGCGGTCTGTGTCCTGCTGCTGACCGGATCCGCGGGCTGCGGCTCCAGTGATACGGGCGGTACGGGCGAACCGGAGGCCAGGGATTCGGCCACGCCGGTGGGCAGGCTGCTCGACGCCACCGACGAGGAGGGCCGGCGCTATCGGGAGGTGGACGAAGAGCACGCGCCCGAGGTCGGTGTCGAGGTGCAGCCCGACACCGACGACAGCTGGGACGTACGCCTGACCGTCCGCGACTTCCGGTTCTCGCCGGCCGGGACGGAGGCGAAGGCGGTGGCGGGTCGCGGCGTCGCCCACCTCTTCCTCGACGGCGACCTCCTCGTCCGCCTGCGCGGCCCGGAGTACCGCCTCGCCGACGACCTCGTACCGCGCGGCACCCACCAGCTCACGGCCCGCCTGTACGCCGACGACGGCACCGTCTGGGCCGTCGACGGCGAGCCCGTCCAGAGCACGGCGGACATCACGGCGTCGGACGCGGAGCCGACGGAGGCGACCCAGCCCGAGGAGATCGAGGACCAGGCGCCGCCCGCGCGCACGGCGGCCCGGTGAGTGGAGCCGGTGGCCGGCGCCGTACTGAAGGTCACAGTTCACCGGACCGCTGCGAAAGGGCATCATGAAGACCGTGTCCCACGCGACCTCGCTCCGCCGCGCCCCCGTGCAGCGGCGCAGCGCCGAACGGCTGACCCGGATCCTCGACGCCTGCGCCGACCTCCTCGACGAGGTCGGCTACGACGCCCTGAGCACCCGGGCCGTGGCGCTGCGCGCGGACGTCCCCATCGGCTCGGTGTACCGCTTCTTCGGCAACAAGCGGCAGATGGCCGACGCGCTGGCCCAGCGGAACCTGGAGCACTACGCGGAGCGGGTGACCGAACGCCTCACGGAGGCAGGTGACGGCGGCTGGCGCGGGGCGCTGGACGCGGTGCTGGACGAGTACCTGGCGATGAAGCGGACCGCGCCCGGCTTCTCCCTGATCGACTTCGGCAACCAGATGCCGGTCGGCGGCCGCCACGCCGTGCCCAACCACCGCGTCGCCGACCGGCTCACCGAGCTGCTCGCCGGCTACCTGGGCCGCCGCCCCGACGACGACCTGCGCCGCGCCTTCCTCGTCGCCGTGGAGACCGCCGACGCCCTCGTGCAACTCGCCTTCCGGGTCGCGCCGGAAGGGGACGAGAAGATCATCGAGGAGGCCCGGGAGCTGCTGCGGGCCTATCTGGGGCGCGTGCTCGACTGACGGGCCGGCCGGACTCGGGCTGTCAGGCCGGCCGGACTCGGGCTGACGGGCCGGCCGCGCTCGGTCGTCGGGTCGATGTCACACGGCCGTTCACACAACCGTCGGCGCGAAGCCTCCCCAACATGCCTACCGGTCGGTATGCTCGCCGCGAGGTTCCACGTCCGTGCGTCACCGCCGCCACCGGGAGGACCCGTGTCCCGCACCGCCCTGCGTATCTGCCCCCTGTGCGAGGCCACCTGCGGCCTGGCCCTCACCATCGACGGCACCACGGTCACCGCCGCCCGCGGCGACCGCGACGACGTCTTCAGCCGCGGCTTCGTCTGTCCCAAGGGCGCCTCCTTCGGGGCCGCCGACGCCGACCCCGACCGGCTGCGCACACCCCTGGTACGCAGGGACGGCGAGCTGCGCGAGGCAACCTGGGAGGAGGCGTTCGACGCGGTCGCCGCCGGGATCCGGCCCGTCGTCGAGCGGTACGGACCGCACTCCGTCGGCATCGTCCTCGGCAACCCCAACGTCCACACCGTGGCCGGTGCCCTCTACCCGGCCGTACTGCGCGGCGCCCTCGGCACCCGCAGCCTCTTCACCGCCTCCACGCTCGACCAGATGCCCAAGCACGTCTCCAGCGGGCTGCTCTTCGGCGACGCGAACGCCATCCCGGTCCCCGACCTCGACCGCACCGACCACCTGCTCCTGATCGGCGCCAACCCGCTGGAGTCCAACGGCAGTCTGTGCACCGCCCCCGACTTCCCCGGCCGGCTCAAGGCGCTCAGGGCCCGCGGCGGCACCCTCACCGTCATCGACCCGCGCCGCACCCGCACCGCCAGGCTCGCCGACCGGCACGTGGCGATCCGCCCCGGCACCGACGCGCTGCTGCTGGCCGCCATGGCCCACGTACTGTTCGAAGAGGACCTGGTCGACCTGGGCGCCCTGACCCCATACGTCGAAGGGAAGGACGAAGTCCGCGACGCCGTACGCGACTTCACCCCCGAGTCCGTCGCCGCCGCCTGCGACGTGGACGCCGACGTGACGCGCGCCCTCGCCCGCGAACTCGCCGCCGCCCCCACCGCCGCCGTGTACGGCCGCATCGGCAGCTGCACCGTCCCGCACGGCACCCTCGCCAGCTGGCTCGTGGACGTCCTCAACATCCTCACCGGCAACCTCGACCGGCCCGGCGGCGCCCTCTTCCCGCAGGCCGCCACCGACCGCACCCCACGCCCCGCCGGACCCGGCCGCGGGTTCGCGCTCGGCCGCTGGCACTCGCGGGTGAGCGGACATCCCGAGGCGAAGGGCGAGCTGCCCCTGTCCGCGCTCGCCGAGGAGATCGACACCGCCACCGGCATCGGCGAACCGGTCCGCGCGCTGCTCACCATCGCCGCCAACCCCGTGCTCTCCGCACCCGACGGCGACCGGCTCGACAAGGCGCTGGACTCGCTCGACTTCATGGTGAGCGTCGATCCCTACCTCAACGAGACCTCTCGCCACGCCCACGTCGTCCTGCCGCCGCCCCCGCCGGCCCAGAGCCCTCACCACGACTTCGCCCTCAACACCCTGGCCGTGCGCAACCAGGTCCGTTACACCCGCCCCGCCGTCCCTCTGGAACCCGGCCGCATGGCCGAGACCGAGATCCTGGCCCGGCTCACCCTCGCCACCACCGGCACGCACGGCACCGACCCGGCCGCCGTCGACGCCATGGTGATCGAGCAGACCCTGGGCAAGGCGGTACGGGACCCGCACTCACCCGTGCACGGACGCGACCCGGGCGAACTGACCGCACAGCTCACCGGGGACAACGGTCCCGAGCGACGCCTCGACCTGATGCTGCGCCTCGGCCCCTACGGCGACGGCTTCGGCGCCCGGGCGGACGGGATGACTCTCGAGCGGCTGCTCGCCCACCCGCACGGCATCGACCTCGGCCCGCTGCGCCCGCGCCTGCCGGGGCCGCTGAAGACCCGCAGCGGCAAGGTGGAGCTGCTGCCGGGCCCGATCGCCGACGACCTGCCGCGCCTGCGGCAGGCCCTGGCCGAGCGTCCCGACGGGCTCGTCCTCGTCGGCCGCCGCCACCTGCGCTCCAACAACAGCTGGATGCACAACATCCCGGCCCTCACCGGCGGCTCCAACCGCTGCACCCTGCATCTCCACCCCGACGACGCCGAACGGCTCGGTGTGCGCGCCGGGCAGCCCGTACGGATCAAGGGCGCCGGGGGAGAGGTGACCGCCCCCGCCGAGGTCACCGACGCCGTCCGGCCGGGTGTCGTCAGCCTCCCGCACGGCTGGGGGCACGACCGTCCCGGCACCCGCCTGACCCACGCCGCCGCCGAACCCGGCGTCAACGTCAACCAGCTCCTCGACGGCAGCATGCTCGACCCGCTCTCCGGCAACGCGGTCCTCAACGGCGTACCCGTGGAGCTCGTCCCCGTGAGCCGCCCCTGAGCCCATGCCGACCGACGCAAAGCTGTGACCTGGAGTTTTGCGCTTATTGCTCGCATGTCAACGTCTTGTTAACGCGGCTTCACGGCACCTAACGTCGCTCGCACCGCCTGCCCCGGTGGGATGTTCAAGGGCGAACGTTAGGTACTCACTCATGCTGACCATCCTCGGCTTCGCCATGATCGCGACCTTCCTGGTCCTGATCATGATGAAGAAGATGTCGCCGATCGCGGCGCTCGTGCTGATCCCCGCGCTGTTCTGCGTGTTCGTCGGCAAGGGCGCCGAACTCGGCGACTACGTCATCGACGGCGTGTCCACCCTCGCGCCCACCGCGGCCATGCTCATGTTCGCGATCGTCTACTTCGGGGTGATGATCGACGTCGGGCTCTTCGACCCGATCGTCCGGGCCATCCTGAAGTTCTGCAAGGCCGACCCGATGCGGATCGTCGTCGGTACGGCCCTGCTCGCCGCCATCGTCTCGCTGGACGGCGACGGCTCCACCACCTTCATGATCACGGTCTCGGCGATGTACCCGCTGTACAAGCGCCTGAAGATGAGCCTGGTCGTGATGACCGGCGTCGCCGCGATGGCCAACGGCGTGATGAACACCCTGCCCTGGGGCGGCCCCACCGCCCGCGCCGCCACCGCGCTGAAGGTCGACGCCACCGACATCTTCGTCCCGATGATCCCGGCCCTGGCCGTCGGTCTGCTCGCGGTCGTCGCCCTGTCGTACGTGCTCGGTCTGCGCGAGCGCAGGCGAGTGGGCACGCTGACGCTGGACGAGGCGCTGGTGCGGGAGCCGGAGAGCGAGACGGCGCTGGTCGGTGCGGGTGCGGGTGCGGGTGCGGGTGCGGGTGCGGGTGCTGGCTCGGGGCCGGGGTCGGCTTCCGGGGTCCGTGCCGGTGCGGGTTCGCGTTCGGGCGCCGGTTCGGGGAAGGCCGCCGCGGGCTCCGGTGGGTCCGAGGACGCCGCCGCCGAGGACGGCGGGTCCGACGACGACTTCCAGGGCCTCGACCCGAACCGGCCCACCCTGCGCCCCAAGCTGTACTGGTTCAACGCGCTGCTCACGGTCGCGCTGCTCACCGCCATGATCACGGAGCTGCTGCCGATCCCGGTGCTCTTCCTGCTCGGCGCCGCGCTCGCGCTCACCGTCAACTTCCCGCACATCCCGGACCAGAAGGCCCGCATCGCGGCCCACGCCGACAACGTCCTCAACGTCTCCGGCATGGTCTTCGCCGCCGCGGTCTTCACCGGCGTCCTCACCGGCACCGGCATGGTCGACCACATGGCCAACTGGCTCGTGGACACCATCCCCGACGGCATGGGCCCGCACATGGGCCTCGTCACCGGCCTGCTGAGCCTGCCGCTCACCTACTTCATGTCGAACGATGGCTTCTACTTCGGTGTCCTGCCGGTGCTCGCCGAGGCCGGTCAGGCGCACGGTGTGTCGACGCTGGAGATCGCCCGCGCCTCGATCGTCGGCCAGCCGCTGCACATGTCCAGCCCGCTCGTCCCGGCCGTGTACGTCCTGGTCGGCATGGCCAAGGTCGAGTTCGGCGACCACACGCGGTTCGTGGTGAAGTGGGCGGTCCTCACGAGCCTGGTGATCCTCGCCGCTGGCATCCTGTTCGGCATCATCTGATCATCTGCCCGGCTCTCGCCGACCGTGCGGGAGCCGGACGCCCAGGAGGGACACGACCATGGCGCCCGGTGGCAACCGCGGCTGGCTGCTCCGCCTCGTCATCGCCTTCGGCTTCGCGCAGGGGGCGGTGTCGATGGCCCGGCCCGCCGTCTCCTACCGGGCTCTCGCGCTGGGCGCGGACGAACAGGCGGTCGGGGTCATCGCCGGTGTGTACGCGCTGCTGCCGCTGTTCGCCGCCGTCCCGCTCGGCCGCCGCACCGACCACGGCCGCTGCGCGCCGCTGCTGCCCGTCGGCGTGGTCCTCATCGCCGGCGGCTGCGCGCTCAGCGGCGTCGCGGGGTCCCTGTGGGCGATGGCGCTGTGGAGCGGCGTCATGGGTCTCGGCCACCTCTGTTTCGTCATCGGCGCCCAGTCGCTGGTCGCCCGCCAGTCCGCGCCGCACGAACAGGACCGCAACTTCGGCCACTTCACCATCGGCGCCTCGCTGGGCCAGCTGGTCGGGCCCGTCGCGGCGGGCGCGCTGATCGGCGGCCGGGACATGGCGGCCAGCAGCGCCCTGGCCCTGGTGGTGGCCGGCGCGGGCGCGGCGGTCGCGTTCACGTCGCTGTGGCGCATAGAGCACCCGACGGCCGCCAAGTCCCGTACGGAGCAGGGCGCGCGTGTCCCCGTCGGCAGCATCCTGCGTGCCCGGGGCGTGCCCGCGGGCATCCTGATCAGCCTGTCCGTCCTGTCGGCGACCGACATCCTCACCGCCTACCTGCCGGTGGTCGGCGAGCACCGGGGCATCTCCCCGGTCGTGATCGGCGTACTGCTCAGCCTGCGGGCCGCCGCCACGATCGCCTGCCGGCTGGTGCTGACGCCCCTGCTGCGGCTGCTCGGCCGCACCGTGCTGCTCACGGCCACCTGCCTGCTGGCCGCCCTGCTGTGCGCCGGGGTCGCGCTGCCGGTGCCGGTGTGGGCGCTCGGGCTGATGCTGGTCGTCCTGGGCTTCTGCCTCGGCGTCGGCCAGCCGCTGTCCATGACGACCGTCGTCCAGGCGGCCCCCGACGGAGCCCGTTCCACCGCCCTCGCCCTGCGCCTGACCGGCAACCGCCTCGGCCAGGTCGCCGCGCCCGCCGCGGCGGGCCTGATCGCCGGCGTCGCGGGCGTGGCCGCGCCGTTCGTGATGCTCGGCGCCCTGCTGCTCATGTCCTCGGGCATCGCCCTGCGCGCCCCGTCCACTGGACCGGCCGCGAACCGGCCGTCCGCCGGGGACGAACCCGAGGACACCCTGGACACCCCGGACGCCCCGCGCCGCCGGGCGCCGCGCCGGACGGCCCGTTAGGGGCCCGTGCGCGGGCGCGGCGGGCGCGGCGGAGATCCACGGACGTACGACGGAAGCGTGCCGGTCGGGCGGCCCCGGCGCCGGATCGTGCCACCGTCCTCGCGCCCACGTCCCGAGGCGCCCGCGTCATGAGGTGTCCGAGTCCCGAGGCGCCCGTCTCCTGAGACACCACGCCCCTGAATGCGGCCGTCCGCTTTCTCACCAGATGGACACCCGCACCCGGATTGGGTCCAGCGTCTTCCCCCCGCCGCGCACATTCCGTTAACTTCCGTGACTCACACGCCCCGTACGACCCGCACGAGGGCGTCCGACCGCGGAGCGCCAACGCTCAGTGAGCCCCCGGGGGCACCTCCCATGACACGCGCCATCTCCCTGCACGACGTGAGCAAGACCTACGCGCGAGGCGTCCGCGTGGTGGACCGGCTGTCGCTGGACATCGCGCCCGGCGAGTTCCTCGTCCTGCTCGGCCCCTCCGGCTGCGGCAAGTCCACCGTGCTGCGCATGATCGCCGGCCTGGAGGAGATCACCGACGGCCGACTGCTGCTGGACGGCGAGTACGGCAACGACCTGCTCCCCTCCGAGCGGAGCATGGCGATGGTCTTCCAGAACTTCGCCCTGTACCCGAACATGACGACCCGCGGGAACATCGGCTTCCCGCTGCGCGTCGAGGCACCGCAGGCCGACCCCGGCCCCCGCGTGGACGCCACGGCCCGCATGCTGGGCATCGAGGACCTCCTCGACCGCTTCCCCGCCCAGCTCTCCGGCGGCGAACGCCAGCGCGTCGCCATGGGCCGGGCCATCGCCCGCCACCCCACCGCCTTCCTGATGGACGAGCCGCTGTCCAACCTCGACGCCAAGCTCCGCAACCACCTGCGCGCCGAGATCACCAAACTGACCCGGGAACTGGGCGTCACCACGATCTACGTCACCCACGACCAGTCCGAGGCCATGTCCCTCGGTGACCGCGTCGCCGTCCTGCGCGGCGGTGTGCTCCAGCAGGTGGACAGCCCGCGCGCGGTGTACGCCCTGCCGCGCAACGTCTTCGTCGCCGCCTTCATCGGCACCCCGCGGATCAACCTGCTGCGCGGCCTCGTACGGGCGCCGCTCGACGGGGCGATGACCATCAGCCTGGGCAAGCAGTTCCTGCGCCTGCCCGAACCGCTCTCCCTGGACCACCAGTTGCTCCGCGTCCAGCAGGGCCGTGAGGTGATCGTGGGCCTGCGTTCGGAGGCCGTGCGGATCGCGAAGCCCGCCTCCGCCCGTCCCGGCGAGGTGCTGCTCACCGGCCTGGTGGAGCACGTCGAGTTCCAAGGCCACGAGGTCCTCGTCCACTTCAACACCGGTTCGCGGCCCGCCGTCGTGCCCGACCTGGAGGCTCCGCGCCCCGCCGCCCGCCCGGCCGGGCGCCGCCGCCGCGACGGCTCGGTCCTGGACCGGCTGAAGGAGCGGGCGGGCGCCCTGCGGGCCGGCCCGGTGGCCGTCATGGACGGGCCGGGGGACGACGGGGCGCCGGCCGCCGGAACAGCCGTCGCCGCTCCCGACGGCCGCCTCCCCGGCGACCTGATCGTCCGGACCACCCCCGACATCGACCTCCGCCACGGCATGCAGGTCCCTCTCCTCGTCGACCTCGCCCACCTGTTCGTCTTCGACCAGCACGGCGACCGGATCTGCCCCGCCCCGGCGCGGCTGCCGGACCTGGAGGATTGAATCCTTCCCTCCCTGAAGGGAGGGGATTCCTGGCTCAGGCTGCCTCCTGGAGCAGCGCTCCAGGAGGTCTTGCGCCGTCGGCACCAGCCGGGTTGAGACCAGCCCGGACGAGCATGACGCGTGCGGAGTTCTTGTCCCGTGGGGACGTGGTCCCGCAGGCGGTGCAGGTGTAGGTGCGTTCACCCAGCGGCAGTGCGTGCTTGGCTCTCGCTCCGCACTGTGCGCAGTCCATCGTGGTGTACGCGGGGTGTACGAGGCGGATGTCCCGCCCGTGTTTGCGGCCCATCTCGGTCAGGGCGGTCTTGGTGGCGCCGATGGCGGCGTCGGCGGCCTTGCGGGCCATCGTGGTTTTGGCGAGGAACTTCGGGCGGAAGTCCTCGACCGCGATGACGTCGTGGTCCCGGACGACCTTCTTCGCCCACTTGCGGCCGGTGTCCGCGCGCTGCCTGGCGACCTTCTTGTGGGCCTTCGCCCGCAGCTTCTTCGCCGTCCGGTAGCCCTTCGATGCGGGCTCGCCCCTCTTCGGCCTGCGGCGGGCCATCATCCGGTCGTACCGGGCCAGCTTCACCCGGGCTTTCCCGCCGTGCCCGGAGTGTGGCAGGACGTGGTCGTCGCCGTCTCCCGCACGCCCCAGTCGACACCGAGGACCCGGCCGGTCTCCGGCAGGGACTGGACCTGGGCGGGGACAACGAACGAGCAGTACCAGTGCCCGAGACTGTCCTGATACACGCGCACCGAGGACGGCTCACCCGGCAGCTCCCGCGACCACACCACCGACAGGACGGTGCCGCCCGCCAGGTGCAGCCGGCCGTCCCTCAGCCGGAACCCGCGCTTCGTGTAATTGAGGGACGGCAGCGCCTCACGCCTGGTCTTCCACTTCGGCATCCCGGCCCGGCGCGCCATGGGCAGGCGCGCTGTGATGTCCCGCTGCGCCTTGGTGCGGGAGCGGCCGAAGTCGCGGATGACCTGCTGCTGGGGCACCGAGGAGCCCTCCCGCAGCCACGGTGTACGGGCGCGGGCCTCGGTCAGCATCCTGTCGAGCTGGGCCGGGCCGCACGTGGCCTTCTCACCGGCCACCCTGTTGCGCAGGTGCACGGCTCTCGACTTGGCGACGCACTCGTTCCACAGCCAACGACACCGGCCCCACTCCGCCCCCAGGACGGTGCGGGCAGCGGACGACACCCGCAACCGGTACGTGTACCGCGCATGCCCGGCCCCCGCACCCGCCATCTCGTCCTCCACGGCCGCGGCCAGGACACCGTGCTGTCCCGGACCCCGCGAAGGACCATACGTACGGCAGCCGCACAAAAACACGCCACGAACCCACAGCCGCCACCCCCACCAGCGACCACAGGCACACACGTTCACATCATTTCAACGATACCGGCAGCGGTAAGGGCGCTCCGCGCCTTGAACCCGAGTACGGCGACGCTCCACGTCGCGACACCCGGACGCGATTCCTCCCCGGTGTGAACGCCGGGGCCTCCTCGCAAGAAACAGGTGACTTCGTCGGCATCCGGCCCGCCGGGAGGGTGAGCCACGCCACCATGGTGGCCGCCCCTGGTGCCGTAAAACTATCGGCGCTAGTTTGGGGTCGGACGACGAGGCCCGCCCGGAGGGAACGCGATGAAGGCACACGACGGCATGTACATCGACGGAGCCTGGCGGCCCGCCGACGGCCGGGACACGATCGAGGTGGTCAACCCGGCCGACGAGCAGGTGATCGGCAAGGTCCCCGCGGGCAACGCCCTGGACGTCGACACCGCCGTACGGGCCGCCCGCGCCGCCCTGCCGGGCTGGGCCGCCACCCCGCCCGCCGAGCGGGCCGCACGCCTGGCCGCCCTGCGGGACGTACTGGTGGCCCGCAAGGACGAGATCGCCGAGACCGTCACCGCCGAGCTGGGCTCGCCGCCGAAGCTCTCACAGGCCGTGCACGCCGCCGCCCCGATCGCGGTCGCCGGCTCGTACGCCGAGCTGGCGGCGACGTACGCCTTCGAGGAGAAGGTCGGCAACTCCGTCGTCCACCACGAGCCGGTCGGCGTGGTCGCCGCCATCACCCCCTGGAACTACCCCCTCCACCAGATCGTCGCCAAGGTCGCCCCGGCGCTCGCGGCCGGCTGCACGATCGTGCTGAAGCCCGCCGAGGACACCCCCCTCACCGCCCAGCTCTTCGCGGAGGCGGTGCACGAGGCCGGCGTCCCGGCCGGTGTCTTCAACCTGGTCACCGGCCTCGGTCCGGTCGCCGGGCAGGCCCTCGCCGAGCACCCGGGCGTCGACCTGGTCTCCTTCACCGGCTCCACGGCCGTGGGCCGGCGGATCGGCGCGACCGCCGGCGCCGCCGTCAAGAGGGTCGCCCTCGAACTCGGCGGCAAGTCCGCCAACGTCATCCTCCCCAGCGCCGACCTGGCCAAGGCCGTGAACGTCGGTGTCGCCAACGTCATGTCCAACTCCGGCCAGACGTGCAGCGCCTGGACCCGCATGCTCGTGCCCGCCGACCGGTACGACGAGGCCGTGGAGCTGGCCGCCGAGGCCGCCGCGAAGTACGGCGACCGGATCGGCCCGGTCGTCAACGCCAAGCAGCAAGAACGCGTGCGCGGTTACATCGAGAAGGGCGTCGCCGAGGGCGCTCGCCTCGTCGCGGGCGGCCCCGAAGCCCCGCGCGAGCAGGGCTACTTCGTGGCCCCGACCGTCTTCGCCGACGTGACGGAGGACATGACCATCGCCCAGGAGGAGATCTTCGGGCCGGTCCTGTCCATCCTCCGCTACGCGGACGAGGAGGACGCCCTGCGGATCGCCAACGGCACGGTCTACGGCCTCGCCGGCGCCGTCTGGGCCGGCGACGAGACCGAGGCGGCCGCCTTCGCCCGCCGGATGGACACCGGCCAGGTCGACATCAACGGCGGCCGGTTCAACCCGCTGGCGCCCTTCGGCGGCTACAAGCAGTCCGGTGTGGGCCGCGAACTGGGCGCGCACGGCCTGTCCGAGTACCTCCAGACCAAGTCCCTCCAGTACTAGTTCCAGGGGAGTCGTCCACGTCATGGCCGTCCGTACCGCTGTCCGTGCCGCCGTCGTACCCGCCGTAGGCGCCCCGCTGGAGGTCACCGGGATCGAGCTGCCCGAGCCCGGCCCGGGCCAGGTCCGGGTGAGGCTCGCCGCCGCCGGCGTCTGCCACTCCGACCTGTCCCTGTCCAACGGCACCATGCGCGTGCCGCTCCCCGCCGTCCTCGGCCACGAGGGCGCCGGCACGGTCCTCGCCGTCGGCGAAAACGTCACCCGCGTCGCCCCCGGCGACGACGTCGTCCTCAACTGGGCCCCGTCCTGCGGCACCTGCCACGCCTGCTCGCTCGGCGAGGTCTGGCTGTGCGCGAACGCCCTGGCCGGCGCGGCGAACACGCACGCACGCCGTGCCGACGACGGCACCGACCTGCACCCCGGCCTGAACGTCGCCGCGTTCGCCGAGGAGACGGTGGTGGACGCCGGGTGCCTCCTGCCCGTCCCCGACGGCATCCCGCTCACCGACGCCGCCCTGCTCGGCTGCGCCGTCCTCACCGGCTACGGCGCCGTCCACCACTCGGCCAAGGTGCGCGAGGGCGAGACGGTCGCGGTGTTCGGCGTCGGGGGAGTGGGCCTCGCAGCCCTCCAGGCGGCCCGCATCGCGGGCGCCTCGAAGATCGTCGCGGTCGACGTGTCACCCGAGAAGGAGCAGCTGGCCCGCGCCGCCGGAGCCACCGACTACCTGATCGCCTCCGACACCACCGCCCGCGAGATCCGCGCCCTCACCGGCAAGCAGGGCGTCGACGTCGCCGTCGAGTGCGTCGGCCGGGCCGTCACCATCCGCACCGCCTGGGAGTCCACCCGGCGCGGCGGCCGCACCACGGTCGTCGGTATCGGCGGCAAGGACCAGCAGGTCACTTTCAACGCCCTGGAGATCTTCCACTGGGGCCGCACCCTGTCCGGCTGCGTCTACGGCAACGCCGACCCGGCCCGGGACCTCCCGGTACTGGCCGAACACGTCCGCGCCGGACGCCTGGACCTCGGCGCCCTGGTGACCGAGCGCATCGCCCTGGACGGCATCCCGGCGGCCTTCGAGAACATGCTGGCGGGCAAGGGCGGGCGGGCCCTGGTGGTGTTCTAGACGGGCCTCTTCGGGTCGTTCCCGCGAGGAACCCCGGGCGTCCACGTCCGGGGTTCCTCGCCTCCTCGTGCGGCGCTGCGCGGAGGCCGCCGCCTCAGCGCAGCGCCGCCGCGTCGATGCCCAGCAGCACGGAGAGCGCCTCCTCGCCCGCCGGTGTCACCTTCACCGCCCGCTCCGAGCCGATGCGTACGCACCAGCCCGTGTCCAGGGCGTGCCGGCACAGGGCCGCGCCCGCGACGCCCGCGAGATGGGGACGGCGTTCGGTCCAGTCGAGGCAGGCACGGGCCAGCGGCCGGCGACCGGTGGGCTCCAGGACGATCCCGGCGTACGCGAACCAGCCGAGGCCCGCGTCGGTGAGCGCGAAGCCGGTGTCCTGGCGCAGCAGCCCGCGCCCGGTGAGCGCGTCGGTGACCGTGATGCCGAGCCGCCCGGCGAGGTGGTCGTAGCAGGTGCGGCCCCGGGCCATCGCCGACCCGGCGCTCGACGCCCGCAGCGTGCGCGGGCGCCGTGCCGCGGCCTCGGGCGCGACCTGCGCGGCCAGGTCCTCCACCAGTTGCGCGACCCGCTCGTCGGCCAGTCGCACATACCGGTGCCGCCCCTGCCGCTCCTCGGCCAGCAGTCCGCCCGCGACGAGCTTGCCCAGGTGCTCACTGAGCGTGGAGGCGGCGACCCCCGCGTGCCGGGCCAGCTCACCGGCGGTCCACGCCCGCCCGTCGAGCAGCGCCAGCAGGCACGCGGCCCTGGTCTCGTCGGCGATCAGCCCGGCCAGCCGCGCCAGCCCCGGCGCCTCGGCGTCCCTCTCGGTCATGCGTCCCAGGATGCGGTACGCACGGTTCGGCGGGCGCCGAAGTGTCCTCAGACGCCCTGTGCCACCTGGGCGTACTGCTGCGCCAGCCCGTCCAGCAGCGCCGTCAGCCCGGTCTCGAAGGCCCGCTCGTCGATCTTCTCCTGCTGCTCGGCCAGGAGATGGGCCTGCTGGAGGTGAGGGTAGTCGGCGGGATCGTAGGCGCCGGCGTCGTCCACGAAGCCGCCGGCGAAGGAACCGAGCGCCGAGCCCATGATGAAGTAGCGCATCAGCGCGCCGATGGACGTGGCCTGGGCCGGGGGCCAGCCCGCCGCGACCATCGCGCCGTAGACGGCGTCCGCGAGGTGCAGCGCGGCCGGGCGGCGGCCGGGGCCGTGGGCCAGTACCGGGACGATGTTGGGGTGGGCGCGCAGGGCCGCCCGGTAGGAGACGGCCCAGTCGTGCAGCGCGGTCCGCCACTCCCGGCCGTCCTCGAACATGGACAGGTCGACCTGCGCGCTCACCGAGTCGGCGACCGCCTCCAGGATCTCGTCCTTGGTGCGGAAGTGGTTGTAGAGCGAGGGCCCGCTGACTCCCAGCTCCGCGGCGAGCCGGCGCGTGGAGACGGCCGCGAGGCCCTCCGCGTCCACCAGCGCGCGGGCCGTCGCGACGATCCGGTCGGTGCTGAGCAGGGGCTTGCGCGGTCGGGCCATGGCGCACATAGTAGGGCTGCGGCTCTAAACTAGCAGTGCTAATTTAAAGGTCCGCCGTTCAATATCCGTCTTCTGTGGGGTGACTCGGCATGAACCTGGAGCTCAGCGAGGAGCAGAGCGCCGTACGGCAGCTCGCGCGGGACTTCGTGGAGCGCGAGATCGCCCCGCACGTCGTCGCCTGGGACCGTGCCGAGGAGGTGGACCGGTCGATCGTGAAGAAGCTCGGCGAGGTCGGCTTCCTCGGCCTCACCGTCGACGAGGAGTACGGCGGCAGTGGCGGTGACCACCTCGCGTACTGCCTGGTGACGGAGGAACTGGGCCGCGGCGACAGCTCCGTGCGCGGAATCGTGTCCGTCTCCCTCGGTCTGGTGGCCAAGACCATCGCGGCCTGGGGCGACGAGGAGCAGAAGCGGCGCTGGCTGCCGGGCCTCACCTCCGGCGAGTACGTCGGCTGCTTCGGCCTCACCGAGCCCGGCACGGGGTCGGACGCGGGGAACCTCTCCACCCGCGCGGTGCGGGACGGTGACGACTACGTGATCAACGGCACGAAGATGTTCATCACCAACGGCACCTGGGCCGACGTCGTACTGCTCTTCGCGCGTTCCACGGACGCCCCCGGCCACAAGGGCGTCTCCGCCTTCCTCGTGCCCACCGACACGCCCGGGCTGACCCGCCGCACCATCCACGGCAAGCTCGGACTGCGCGGCCAGGCCACCGCCGAGCTGGTGCTGGAGGACGTCCGCGTTCCCGCCTCCGCCATGCTGGCCCCCGAGGGCAAGGGCTTCTCGGTCGCCATGTCCGCCCTCGCCAAGGGGCGGATGTCGGTCGCGGCCGGCTGTGTCGGCATAGCCCAGGCCGCCCTGGACGCGGCCGTGAAGTACGCGGGCGAGCGCGAGCAGTTCGGGAAGACCATCGCCCACCATCAGCTGGTGCAGGAGCTGATCAGCGACATCGCCCTCGACGTGGACGCGGCCCGGCTGCTGACCTGGCGGGTCGCCGACCTGATCGACCGCGGGCAGCCCTTCACCGTCGAGTCCTCCAAGGCCAAGCTGTTCGCCTCGGAGGCCGCCGTCCGCGCCGCGAACAACGCCCTCCAGGTCTTCGGCGGCTACGGCTACATCGACGAGTACCCGGCCGGCAAGCTGCTGCGCGACGCCCGCGTGATGACCCTCTACGAGGGCACCAGCCAGATCCAGAAGCTGGTCATCGGGCGCGCGCTGACCGGGGTTTCGGCATTCTGATCCCCACCGGAACCGGGAGCTGTCTGAGTACGAGGACTGAGTAGGCCGGCGGATGTGGCGGGGACCACATCCGCCGATGCTTGTTCCCATGAGTGACACACCGGTCAAGCAGCAGAGCACGGCGGCCTTCTACGGGCAGGCCGTGGCCTCGTTCGCGGTGGCGATGATCGCCACCGCCGTCGGCATCTACAACCTCCAGGCCGACGCCTGGGTGCGTGCCTTCCTCGCCGTCGCCGTCCTGTACCTCGTCACCTCGGCCTTCACGCTGGCCAAGATCATCCGTGACCGTCAGGAGGTCGGGCAGCTCGTGAGCCGCGTCGACCAGGCCCGGCTCGACAAGCTCCTCTCCGAGCACGACCCTTTCGAGAAGCTGGGCTGACGTGCCGTGGACGCCGCCCCTAAGCGCCCGCTCAGCTTCGGCGGTATGGTGGTGCTCCTGTCACCGAGAGGGGCGAACAAGCGATGAGTACGGCGGCCGAGACGACGGGCGGCGACACCGAGCCGTGGGAAGAGGTCACCCCGGACGCGGCCCGGCGGCTCCTGGTCGCAGCGGTGGAGGCCTTCGCCGAGCGCGGCTACCACGCGACGACGACCCGCGACATCGCCGGGCGGGCCGGCATGAGTCCGGCCGCGCTCTACATCCATTACAAGACCAAGGAAGAGCTGCTCCACCGCATCAGCCGGATCGGCCACGACCGGGCGGTCGCCATCCTGCGGACGGCGGCCCGCGGTGAGGGCGGCGCCACCGAGCGGCTCGCCGACGCCGTGAGCTCCTTCGTACGGTGGCACGCCGGACGGCGCACGACCGCGCGGGTGGTGCAGTACGAACTGGACGCGCTCGGCCCCGGGGCCCGCGACGAGATCCTCGCGCTGCGCCGGCAGTGCGACGCCGAGGTGCGCGGCATCATCGACGACGGTGTGGCGTCGGGCGAGTTCGACGTGCCGGACGTGAAGGGCACGACGCTGGCCGTGCTGTCGCTCTGCATCGACGTGGCCCGCTGGTTCAACGTGAACGGCCCCCGGACGCCCGACGAGGTCGGCGCGCTCTACGCCGACCTCGTCCTGCGGATGGTGGGAGCCGAAGCGCCCGGCGCCGCTCAGAGGTAGTAGCGGGAGACCGACTCGGCGACGCACACCGGCTTGTCGCCGCCCTCGCGTTCCACGGTGAAGGCGACGGCCACCTGGATCCCTCCCTTGACGTCCTCGACGCCCGTGATCGTCGCCGTGGCGCGCAGCCGCGAGCCGACCGGGACGGGGGAGGGGAAACGGACCTTGTTGGTGCCGTAGTTGACGCCCATCTTCACGCCCTCGACCTTGATCAGCTGCGGTCCGAAGAGCGGGAGCAGCGACAGGGTCAGATAGCCGTGCGCGATGGTGGTGCCGAACGGGCCCGCGGCGGCCTTCTCCGGGTCCACGTGGATCCACTGGTGGTCGCCGGTCGCCTCCGCGAACAGGTCGATCCGCTTCTGGTCGACGTCCAGCCAGTCGGTGTACCCCAGCTGCTCGCCCACCGCCGCCTTCACCTCGTCGGCGGATGTGAAGATCCTCGGCTCTGCCATGTCCCGGCCTCTCTGCTCGCGCTGCCTGCTCGCCCGACTTGTACGCCATAACCTAAGCGACTGCTTAGCATGGTCGCCCGGGCAGCCCGTGTCAACGGACCGGAGGGCCACGAGGGTGAAGCGGTCGGTAGGGTTCGAGGAGTGCCTCAGATTCCCGAGAAGATTCACGAGCTCACGGTCGGCCAGCTCGCCGCGCGCAGCGGCGCCGCCGTCTCCGCCCTGCACTTCTACGAGTCCAAGGGCCTGATCACCAGCCGTCGCACCTCGGGCAACCAGCGCCGCTTCAGCCGGGACGCGCTGCGCCGGGTCGCCTTCGTGCGCGCCGCGCAGCGCGTCGGCATCCCGCTCGCCACGATCCGCGAGGCCCTCGCGGAGCTGCCGGAGGGGCGCACGCCCACCGAGGACGACTGGGCCCGGCTCTCCGAGTCCTGGCGCTCCGAACTGGACGAGCGCATCAAGCAGCTGAACCGGCTGCGCGACCACCTCACCGACTGCATCGGCTGCGGCTGCCTGTCCCTGGACACCTGCGTCCTGTCCAACCCCGACGACGTCTTCGGTGAACGCCTCACCGGCTCCCGCCTGATGGTGGAGCGCCGCGACTCCACCACCCGCCGCGGGCGCGCGAGCCGCGCACGCGAGCGGGAGCCGGAGCCGGAGTCGCAGTGCTGCGACTGACGGCCCGGTGACCCGGCCCGGTGACCCGGCCCGGGAACCGGCCCCGGATACGGCCCTGACCCCGGGCAGCCGACCCCGGCCCCGGGAAACCGGACCGGGCCTTCGACCTGACCTCGCGTCACGTGCCACCCGCCGCGCCACGGACCACTCCGTCAGGCGCGGCAGCGGTAGCGGCACCGGCTGCCGTCGGTGCCGCCACGGGCTCCCTCCACGCACACCCGCACCATCCCCCATGGTGCAGGGCGCCACTGACCACACCCGCCGGCCGGTTACGCCGACATCAGCAACCGTCCGCGCCGGGCGTCCGCCAGCGCGTCGGGGGTGAGGACGGGCCGCGGGACGAGGATTCCGCAGTCCGTGCAGACGGGACCGGTCGAGGGTTCGTGGTCCAGGGCGTACTTCCAGACGAGGCGCTCCCCGTCGCACACCGGGCACACGGACCCCGGCTCGCGCTCCAGCGCGGAGATCAGGCCGCGCAGCACCTCCGCCAGCGGTCCGTCGGGATGGACCCGGGGGTCGTCGCACCACGCGACACCGAAACCGCCCCAGGTCAGCCGGTGCCAGTCGTCCACGCTGCCCGGCCTGCGCAGCCCGTCGTGCTTCTCCTTCCTGCGTCGCTCGGCGAACCCGGCCTCGTAGGCCAGCCACACCGAACGCGCCGCCTCCAGCTCCTCCAGTGCGGCCACGAGCCGCGCCGGTTCGGGGGAGCGGTCCTCGGGGCCGAACCCGGCCCGGGAACACAGATGGTCCCAGGTCGCCCTGTGCCCGTAAGGGGCGAACCGCTCAAGGCACTTGCGCAGCGAATAGCGCCGTAGCGCCAGGTCGCACCGTGGATCGCGGACCTGTCTCGCCAGACTCCGGAAACCGGCCATCGCCCTGCACCTCCGTCACACCTGCACCTGCACTTCGGTCACTTCGGCGTCGTCGTACGGACGTCGCCGAATAGACGTATCGACACGCGATTCGGCTCCATCCGATTTCCGATGCCCCTCATAAGCCGATCCACCCGCTCCAAAAAAAGTGACGCATGTTCATCTTCCAACTCGGGGATACCGGCGGTAACGTCCGGGCCCACCCCCAGTCGGGAGGAGCTGCCATGCCACGGCGCACCCCACGCAACGCCCTTGACAGACTGAGAACTCCCCGCGGCTTCCACGGGTTCCTGAAGGGCGCGTCGGTATGCGCCCTCGTCGCCGGACTTCTGTCGCCGCTTTCCCCCGCGATGGCCGCCACAACGGGCCTGACCTCGGAGAGAGCCGCCGAAGCGACCACCGAAAAGACCACGGAAAAGATCAACGAAAAGATCTCCGTGTCGGCGGCGAACGACCATTGCGGCGGCCAGTGTTCCGACATCCTGCCGCCCGGCCAGAACGGCAACGCCACCCTCGCCCAGATCCTCCTCAACCAGGCCTTCGGTACCCAGCCCGCACACGCCGAGGACCAGCTCGGGCCCTACGCGGACCTCGCCACCGGCTATTCGGGCCTCACCGACGACAAGATCGACGACTTCTTCAACGACGCCTCCTTCGGCGTCCCCGAGGGCCAGGTCGCCTCCACCGTCCGTCCCGCCGGCCGCGGCGACGTGACCATCGTCCGCGACAAGAAGACCGGTGTGCCGCACATCACCGGCACCACCCGCTACGGCACCGAGTTCGGCGCCGGCTACGCGGCGGCCCAGGACCGGCTGTGGCTCATGGACCTCTTCCGGCACGTCGGTCGAGGCCAGTTGACCCCCTTCGCCGGCGGCGACCCCGCCAACCAGGGACTGGAGCAGCAGTTCTGGCGCACCGCCCCGTACACCGAGGCCGACCTCGCGGCCCAGGTCGAGAGCGCCGCCGCCAAGGCCGGTGAGCGCGGCGAGCTGGCCCTGGCCGACCTGGACGCCTACGTCGCCGGCATCAACGCCTACATAGACGCCTCCGACAAGGGCCGCTACTTTCCCGGCGAGTACGTCCTGACCGGCCACAAGAACGCCATCACCAACGCCGGCACCATCGAGCACTTCAAGCGCACCGACCTGATCGCGCTGGCCTCCGTCATCGGCGCGCTCTTCGGCGCGGGCGGCGGCGGCGAGGTCAGCAACGCGCTCTCACTGCTCGCCGCCCAGGAGAAGTACGGCGTGGCCGAGGGCACCGAGGTCTGGGAGTCCTTCCGCCAGCGCAACGACCCCGAGGCGGTCCTCACCCAGCACGCCGGCAGCTTCCCGTACCTGCCCAAACCGGACGACCCGCGGGGTGCCGCCATGCCCGACGCCGGCTCGGTCCGGGCGGAACCGCTGGTGTACGACCGTACCGGCGGCGCGGCGGGTGAGAGCGCGACCGGCGCCTCCGCCACGGCGGCGGACGCGGCCGTCACCTCGGCACGGCGCGGCATGTCCAACGCCCTCGTCGTCAGCGGCGAGCACACCGCGAGCGGCCACCCGGTCGCCGTCTTCGGTCCGCAGACCGGCTACTTCGCACCCCAGCTCCTCATGCTCCAGGAGATCCAGGGCCCGGGCATCAGCGCCCGCGGCGCCTCCTTCGCGGGCCTGAGCATGTACGTCGAACTCGGCCGAGGCCAGGACTACGCGTGGAGCGCGACCACCTCCGGCCAGGACATCATCGACACCTTCGCCATCGAACTGTGCCAGGACGACTACCACTACCTCTACCGCGGCACCTGCACGCCGATGGAGAAGATCGAACGGAAGAACGCCTGGAAGCCGACCGTCGCCGACTCCACCGAGGCCGGCTCCTACACGATGCGGGTCTGGCGCACGAAGTACGGCCCGGTCGAGTACCGCGCCACGGTCGGGGGCAAGAAGGTCGCCTACACCAGCCTGCGCTCCTCGTACCTGCACGAGGCCGACTCGATCATCGGCTTCCAGATGCTGAACGACCCGGAGTACCTGAACAGCCCCGAGCGCTTCCGGAGCGCCGTGAAGAACATCAACTACACCTTCAACTGGTTCTACGCCGACTCCGAGCACACCGCGTACTACAACAGCGGCGACAACCCGGTGCGGGCGGACGGAGTCGACGCCGACTTCCCGGCCTGGGCGCGTCAGGCGTACGAGTGGCGGGACTGGGACCCGGCCGCCAACACGGCCCGGTACACGCCGGCCTCGGCCCACCCTCAGTCCGCCGACCAGGACTACTACGTCTCCTGGAACAACAAACAGGCCAGGGACCACACCTCGGCGCCCTGGGGCAACGGCTCGGTCCACCGGGGCAACCTGCTCGACGACCGCGTCGGGAAGCTGGTCGCCGACGGCGGTGTCACCCGGGCCGCGCTGGTGCGGGCGATGGCAGAGGCCGGCCTCGCCGACCTGCGAGCCACGGACGTACTGCCCGGTCTGCTGAAGGTGATCGACTCGGCGCCGGTGACCGACCCCGCGGCCAGGGCGGCCGTGGACCGGCTGAAGGCGTGGCGTGCGGCTGGCGCCCTGCGCGCGGAGAGCTCGGCCGGCTCGAAGGAGTACGCCCACGCCGACGCGATCCGCACCCTGGACGCCTGGTGGCCGCTGCTGGTGAAGGCCGAGTTCGAACCCGGCCTCGGCAGTGACCTGTACACCGCCTTCACCCGCAACCTCCCCGTCGACGAGTCCCCGTCCAGCGCCCACGGCCCGACCGGCGCGCACGCCGGAAGCGCCTTCCAGTACGGCTGGTGGAGCTATGTCGACAAGGACATCCGGTCCGTGCTCGGCGAGCCCGTCGAGGGGCCGCTGGCCCGCGAGTACTGCGGCGACGGCGACCTCGCCGCCTGCCGGGACACCCTGGTCTCCACCCTGAAGGAGGCGGCGGGCCGGACGCCCGCCCAGGTCTATCCCGGCGACGAGAACTGCTCGGCGGGCGACCAGTGGTGCGCCGACTCGGTGATCCACCGCACCCTCGGCGGCATCAGGCACGGCGGCATCGGCTGGCAGAACCGGCCGACCTACCAGCAGGTCGTGGAGTTCACGTCACACCGGTGACCGGCCGGCCCCACGGTCACCGGTAGAGGAGGTACGGGCAACCGGTCACCGGTAGAGGAGGCACTGGCAACCGGTCACCGGTAGAGGAGGTACTGGCGGCGCGTCCTGCGGAACGCCGCCAGTTCGCTCTCCCAGCCGCCCACCACCTCGTCGGTGTCCGCGCCCGCGTCGATCATCGTGCGCACCCGCGTGGAGCCGGTGAGCTTGTCGATCCAGTTGTCCGGCCGCCAGGCGAAGCCGTCCCAGGTCCGCTTCGCGGTCACCAGGAGGGCGATCCCCGTGCGTACCGGGTCGAAGGCGGCCCGGTCGTGCACATGGAGCTGCACGCCCCCGACGGTCTTCCCCTGGAACTTGGAGAAGGTGGGCGCGAAGTACGCCTCCCTGAAGCGCACGCCAGGCAGGTCGAGGCCGTTCGCGGCGGCGGCCCAGCTCCCGTCGATGCCCTCGGCTCCGATCAGCTCGAAGGGACGAGTGGTGCCGCGTCCCTCCGAGAGGTTGGTGCCCTCGAACAGACACGTGCCCGAGTAGACCAGCGCGCACTCCGGGGTCGGCATGTTCGGGCTCGGCGGCACCCAGGGCAGCCCGGAGGCGTCGTAGAACTCCGAGCGCTTCCAGCCCGACATCGTCACGGTCTCCAGCGGCACCGGCGACGTCAGGAACTCGCCGTTGAACAGTCGCGCCAGCTCGGCGACCGTCATGCCGTGCGCCTGCGAGATCGGCTGCCGGCCGACGAAGGTCGCGAACTCCTTGTGCAGGACGGGGCCGAGGGCCGCCCGCCCCGTCACCGGGTTCGGCCGGTCCAGGACCACGAACCGCCTGCCCGCGAGCCGGGCCGCCTCCATGCAGTCGAACAGCGTCCAGATGTACGTGTAGAAGCGCGCGCCGACGTCCTGGATGTCGAAGACGACGGTGTCCACGCCGGAGGCCGTGAAGATGTCCGCGAGCGGCTGCCCGCTCTTCAGGTACGTGTCGTAGACCGGCAGGCCGGTCGCGGGGTCGTCGTGGCGGCCCTCGGAGCCGCCCGCCTGCGCGGTGCCGCGGAAACCGTGCTCGGGGCCGAAGACGGCGGTCAGGTTCACGCGGTCGTCGGCGTGCATGACGTCGACGATGTGGCGCACGTCCCGGGTGACGCCGGTCGGGTTGGTGACGACGCCGACCTTCTGTCCGCCGAGGAGGGCGTAGCCGTCGTCGGCGAGGTTCTCGAAGCCGGTGCGCGGCCGGCGGCCGCCGTGGCCCCCGGGCGCCGCCTGCGCCGTGCCGGTCGTGGCGGCGGTGGTGGCGGCCGTGGCGGCCGTCACCGCGGCCGTCGTGGCGAGCAGGGACCGTCTGGACAGCGTCATGCGGTGACCTCCGTGATCGCGGCGGGTGTCATGCGCACGCACGCTAACCCGCGCCCCCTGCCGCACGGAACGAGTCGAACCGCGGTTCACCTCTTCCGTCGCACATACCGACTGGTTAGTCTGGCGCTGCAACGGGGAGCGAGCAGCGCCCGAGCCGTGTGTCGAAGGAGACCGATGGTGGAAGCCGTGCAGCATGCCGGAGTCGTCGTCACCGGGGCGGGAGGCGGCATCGGCGCCGCGCTGGCCCGCCGCTTCGCGGCCGAGGGCGCCCGGGTCGTCGTCAACGACCTGGACGCCGGCCGGGCCGAGGCCGTCGCCGACGAGATCGGCGGCATCGCGGTCCCGGGCGACGCCTCCGCGATCATCACCGAGGCCCGTGACGCGTTGGGCGGCACGGTCGACGTGTACTGCGCCAACGCGGGCGTCGCCTCCGGGGGCACGGAGGCGGCCGACGAGAACGTCTGGGCGCTCGCCTGGGACGTCAACGTCATGGCACACGTACGCGCGGCCCACGAGCTGATCCCCGACTGGCTGGAGCGCGGCAGCGGCCGTTTCGTCTCCACCGTCTCGGCCGCCGGACTGCTCACCATGATCGGCGCCGCGCCCTACAGCGTCACCAAGCACGGCGCGTACGCCTTCGCCGAGTGGCTGTCCCTCACCTACCGCCACCGCGGGATCAAGGTCCACGCCATCTGCCCGCAGGGCGTGCGCACCGACATGCTCACCGCGAGCGGCAGCGCCGGCGAACTGGTACTCCAGCCCACCGCGATCGAGCCGGGGGACGTCGCGGACGCCCTCTTCAAGGGCATCGAGGAGGACCGCTTCCTGATCCTCCCGCACCCCGAGGTCGCCGAGTACTACCAGGCCCGCGCCGTCGAACCCGACCGCTGGCTGCGCGGCATGAACCGGCTCCAGCGGCAGTGGGAGGAGGCGACCGCCCGATGACCGGCCCCCGCTACGCCGACAAGCCCTGGCTGGACCTGCTGACCGACGCCCAGAAAGCCCCGCTCGACCCGGACGCCTCCCTGGTGCACGCCCTGCGCCGGGCCGCGGCCGTAGCACCCGACCGCGCCTTCCTCGCCTACTTCGACGGCCGCCTCACCTACCGCGAGGTGGACGAGCTCAGCGACTCCGTCGCCGGGTACCTCGCCGCGCGCGGCCTGGAGCGCGGCGAGCGGGTCGCGGTCCTGCTGCAGAACTCCCCGCACTTCGTGCTCGCCGTCCTCGGCGCCTGGAAGGCGGGCGCGGTCGTCGTCCCCGTCAACCCCATGTACAAGTCGGGGGAGGTCGGCCACGTCCTGCGGGACGGCGAGGTGGCCGCGCTGATCTGCTCGGACCGTGCCTGGGAGTCGTACCTGCGCGAGACGGCGGCCGGCACGCCGGTGCGGATCGTGCTGACGGGGTGCGAGCTGGACTTCCAGACCCGTCAGGACGCGCGCGTACTGACCTTCGAGCGGCTGCCCGCGGCCACCGACGCCGACGACCTCGCGGTCACGGCCCGCGCCGGACACAAGGCCCCGGCCGACCGTGACCCGGAGCCCGGCGACACCGCGCTCATCAGCTACACCTCGGGCACCAGCGGCACACCCAAGGGCGCCACCAACACGCACCGCAACATCATGTACAACGCGGAGCGGCAGCGCACCGGGCTCGGCCTGCCCGAGGCGCCGGTCTACTTCGCGCTCGCGCCGCTGTTCCACATCACCGGCATGGTCTGCGAGCTCGGCGCCTGCCTGAACAGCGTGGGCACCCTCGTCCTGGCGTACCGCTTCGAGACGGGCGTCGTGCTCGACGCCTTCGCCGAGCACCGGCCGCACTACACCGTCGGCCCGTCCACCGCCTTCATGGCGCTGGCCGCCCACCCGTCCGTCACCCGCGAGCACTTCGCCTCCTTCGCCAACATCTCCTCCGGCGGCGCCCCGCTGCCGCCCGCCCTGGTGGAGAAGTTCCGCGCGGGCTTCGGGCCGTACATCCGCAACGGCTACGGACTCACGGAGTGCACCGCCCCCTGCGCGTCGGTCCCGCCGCACCTGGAGGCGCCCGTCGACCCGGTCTCCGGCACCCTCGCCGTCGGCGTGCCCGGCCCCGAGAGCACCGTCCGGATCGTCGACGAGGAGGGCGCCGAGGTGCCCTTCGGGGAACAGGGCGAGATCGTCGTCAGCGGCCCGCAGGTCGTCCCCGGATACTGGCGGCGCCCCGACGCCACCGCCGAGACCTTCCCCGGCGGTGAGCTGCGCACCGGCGACATCGGCTTCATGGACGCCCAGGGGTGGCTCTACGTCGTCGACCGCAAGAAGGACATGATCAACGCCTCCGGCTTCAAGGTCTGGCCGCGCGAGGTCGAGGACGTCCTCTACACCCATCCGGCGGTGCGCGAGGCCGCCGTCGTCGGTGTGCCCGACGGGTACCGCGGCGAGACCGTCAAGGCGTACATCAGCCTCCGTCCGGGTGCCGTGACGGACCCGGACGCACTCGCCGCGTACTGCGAGGAGAGACTGGCCGCGTACAAGTACCCGCGCCAGGTGGAGATCCTGCCCGACCTGCCGAAGACGGCGAGTGGGAAGATCCTCCGTCGGGAACTGCGTTCCCGTACGCACCAGGACGGACAGTGAACGGACACTGAAAACGGAAAGGCAGGTGACGGCAGTGCCCAGGACCACGGACGGGGACGGCACTCCGGTGCCGCAGCGGCTCCTGGCCGCCGCCACCCGGCTCTTCGCGGAGCAGGGCTACGACCGCACCTCGGTACAGGAGATCGTGGAGGCGGCCGGCGTCACCAAGGGAGCGCTGTACCACTACTTCGGCTCCAAGGACGACCTGCTGCACGAGGTGTACGCGCGCGTGCTGCGCCTCCAGCAGGAACGCCTGGACGCCTTCGCGGACTCGGACGAGCCGGTCGAGAAGCGGGTGCGGGACGCGGCGGCCGACGTCGTCGTCACCACCATCGACAACCTCGACGACGCGTCGATCTTCTTCCGCTCCATGCACCAGCTGAGCCCGGAGAAGAACAAGCAGGTGCGCGCGGAGCGCCGGCGCTACCACGAGCGCTTCCGGGCGCTCATCGAGGAGGGCCAGCAGGCCGGCGTCTTCACCAAGGAGACACCGGCCGACCTGGTGGTGGACTACCACTTCGGCTCCATCCACCACCTGTCCACCTGGTACCGGCCCGACGGCCCGCTCAGCCCGCAGGAGGTCGCCGACCACCTGGCCGACCTGCTGCTGCGGGCCCTGCGTCCGTGAGGTGACGGCCCCCCGGGTTCCGGGGGGCCGTCACCTCGAGCACAGGTACTTCCCGGTCTAGAGGTACTTCTTGATCTCCCGGCGTGCCAGCGAGCGCTGGTGGACCTCGTCCGGGCCGTCGGCGATCATCAGGGTCCGGGCACCCGCGTAGAGCTCGGCCAGCGGGAAGTCCTGGCTCACGCCGCCCGCGCCGTGCAGCTGGATCGCCCGGTCGATGATGTCGACCACCGCGCGGGGCGTGGCGATCTTGATGGCCTGGATCTCGGTGTGGGCGCCCCGGTTGCCGACGGTGTCCATCAGCCAGGCGGTCTTGAGCACGAGGAGCCGCAACTGCTCGACGGTGACGCGCGCGTCCGCGATCCAGTTGTGGACCACGCCCTGCTGGGCCAGCGACTTGCCGAACGCGTCGCGGGAGACCGCCCGCCGGCACATCAGCTCGATCGCCCGCTCGGCCATGCCGATCAGCCGCATGCAGTGGTGGATGCGGCCCGGACCGAGGCGGGCCTGGGCGATGGCGAAGCCGCCGCCCTCCTCGCCGATCAGGTTGGACACCGGCACGCGCGCGTGGTCGAAGGTCACCTCGGCGTGGCCGCCGTGGTAGTGGTCCTCGTAGCCGAAGACATGCATGGCCCGGTCCACGGTGACGCCCGGCGTGTCGCGGGGGACCAGCACCATGGACTGCTGGCGGCGGATGTCCTCGCCGTCCGGGTCGGTCTTGCCCATCACGATGAAGATCCGGCAGTCCGGGTTCATCGCGCCCGAGATGTACCACTTGCGGCCGGTGATGACGTACTCGTCGCCGTCGCGCTCGATGTGGGTGGTGATGTTCGTGGCGTCCGAGGAGGCCACGTCCGGCTCGGTCATCGCGAACGCCGAGCGGATCTCACCGGCGAGCAGCGGCTGGAGCCACTGCTTCTTCTGCGCCTCGTCGGCGAACTGGGCCAGCACCTCCATGTTCCCGGTGTCGGGCGCCGCGCAGTTCGTCGCGGTGGGCGCCAACTGCGGGCTGCGGCCGGTGATCTCGGCGAGCGGCGCGTACTGGAGGTTGGTGAGGCCCGCGCCGTGCTCGGGGTCGGGCAGGAAGAGGTTCCACAGGCCCTGGCGACGCGCCTCGGCCTTCAGGTCCTCCACGACCTGCGGGGTGTCCCAGGGGGAGGCCAGGCGCGCGCGCTGCTCGTGGGCGACCTGCTCGGCGGGGTGGACGTGCTCGTCCATGAAGGCGAGCAGTTTGGCGCGGAGTTCCTCGGTACGTGCGTCGAACGCGAAGTCCATTGCGGATCAGCCCTCCTGAAGGGTGGTCAGGCCGTGCTCGATGAAGACGGGGACGAGATCGCCGATGCGGTCGAAGCCGCGGCCGACCGTCTGGCCCAGCGTGTAGCGGTAGTGGATGCCCTCCAGGATCACGGCGAGCTTGAACCAGGCGAACGCCGTGTACCAGGCGACGGCGGACACGTCGCGCCCCGAGCGTGCGGCGTACCGCTCGATCAGCTCGGCGGGCGCGGGGTGGCCGGGGGCCTGCGCCGTGGTGGAGACCGGCGAGTCGGGCATGCCGAGCGGGCTGCTGTACATCACCAGCAGGCCCAGGTCGGTGAGGGGATCGCCGAGGGTGGACATCTCCCAGTCGAGGACGGCCCTGATCTCGTCGTGTTCGCCGCCGATCAGGGCGTTGTCGAGGCGGTAGTCGCCGTGCACGACGGTCGGGGCGGGGGAGCGGGGCAGCTGACGGCCGAGGGTGGAGTGCAGCTCGTCGATGCCGGCCAGATCGCGGTTGCGGGAGGCGTCCAGCTGCTTGGCCCAGCGCCGCAGCTGCCGGTCCAGGAAGCCCTCGGGGCGCCCGAAGTCCGCGAGGCCCACCTCGGCGGGGTCCACCGCGTGCAGGTCGACGAGCGTGTCGGCCAGGTTCAGCACGGCCGCCCGGGTGCGCTCGGGGCCGAGCGGGGCGAGCTGCTCGGCGGTGCGGTACGGGGTGCCCTCGACGAACTCCATGACGTAGAAGGGCGAGCCGATGACCTCCTCGTCCTCGCAGAGCAGGACGGGACGCGGCACCGGTACGTTCGTCGGGTGCAGGGCGCTGATGACGCGGTGCTCGCGCCTCATGTCGTGCGCGGTGGCGAGGACATGGCCGAGCGGGGGGCGTCGTACGACCCAGTGGGCGCTGCCGTCCGAGACCGCGTAGGTGAGGTTCGACCGTCCGCCCTCGATCAGCCGGCCGGACAGCGGGCCGGTCACCAGGCCGGGCCGCTCGCGGTCGAGCAGGCCGCGCAACCGGTCGAGATCGAGTCCGGGCGGGTGGTCGGGGCTCATCGTCGCTCCTACGGGCAGGTGAACAGTACCCGAGTCATGATGCCGACCAGTCGGTATGCCGTCCAGTAGGGGGACGGAACGTGATCCGTGCCACGACAGACCGACAGCTCCCGGCGCTGGGGCGCGGGGAGCTGTCGCGGGGGACGTATGGAGGAGGTGTGGAGCGGGCGCGTAGGAGGTGCGGGGATACGGGCCCCGGGGTGCGGGGTGTGCGCCTGGGGGTGGCGGTCAGTGGTCGTCCCAGTGGCCGTCGTGCGCGGCGTGCCGGTGGCCGTCGTGGAGGTAGTCGACGTGGTCGCCGTGGCGCACGCGCGCGTGCCCGCAGTCCTCGCTGTGGCGGTGGTCGTGACTCTCGTGCGCGGTGTGCCCGGAGGGCTCGCACTCGTCCCAGTGGCCGCCGTGCTCGCGGTGCAGGTGGCCGTCGTGGGCGTAGTCGACGTGGTCGCCGTGGGGCACCTCGGCGTGGCCGCAGTGCGGGCCGTGGGCGTGGTCGTGGGCGGTGTGTTCCTGGTGAAGGGTGGTCATGACGCTCACCTTAACGGTGCATATCCGGACATTCAGCTTGTGTGGTGCCCGGGTACCCCGGAGGGGCGGAGCCATGAAGGCGATCCGTCCCGCCCGGTGCTCCGGCGCGTCCTAGAGGACGAGGAACGCGCCGCACACCGCCAGCGCCACCGTGCACAGGGCCGCCGCCGTCGCGTACGGCGGGGTCAGGGCGCGGGGCCTGTTCGCCGAGGCGAGGGTGCGGATGCGGTCGTGGGCGATGGCCAGGAAGGCCAGCCAGAGGGCGCAGCACAGGGCGGTGGTGACGACCGTGGCGGGGGTCGCGCCGCCGTGCAGCGCGGTCTTCCCGGCGAGTACGGCGGCGACGGTGCCGGACAGGGTCGTGCGGCGCCAGGCGAGCCGGGTGCGCTCGGGCTGCAGCCCGGGGTCGCGGTCGGGGCCGGACGGGGCGGCGCCCGCGTCTCCCCCCGCGGGTGCGTCGGCGCCCACGCTCAGCCCTCCCACCCGACGAGGACCATGACGACCATCGCCACGGCGACCACGGCGACGACCAGGCTGAGCAGGGCCGGGAAACGTGAGGCGGGGAGGTCCTCGCCGCGGCGCATGGCCCGCTCGCAGCGCACCCAGTGGTTCACGGCGCGCAGTGAGCACAGGACACCGGCCGCGAGCAGCGCGAGCGCGAGCCCCACCCGCCAGCCCCAGCGCAGGTCGGGCAGGAACTGGTCCACCGCGAATCCGCCGCCGATCAGGGCGAGGGCGGTGCGCAACCAGGCCAGAAAGGTGCGTTCGTTCGCCAGCGAGAACCGGTAGTCGGGGGTGTCGCCCTCCCGCCGGACCTCCTCGGGTGCGAACCAGAGCCGGGCGTTCCGCACGAATTCGATCACCCGGGGACCCTATCGGGCGAGGGCGCGATGCCCACGGCGGCCCGGCAGGGGCGGCCCGGGGGCGGGGGCGTGCGTCCCGTGGCCTCCGGTGCGGGACGTCACCTCCGCCAGGCCCGCAGCCGCCCGTACGCCGCAGACCCGTCCGGCACCCACTCCCACTCCCCGAGCCGCCGCTCCAGCTCCGCCTCCGTGAGGAACCCGTGCCACGCCACCTCCTCCACCTGCGGAGCGACCGGCCCCTCGCAGCGGACCTCGTACACCGCCGACCACCAGGTCCGCCCGGCGCCGTCGTCGTACAGGAACTTGAAGAGGTACTCCGGGCGCGGCAGCCCCGCCACCCCCAGTTCCTCCTGCGCCTCCCGCAGCGCGGCGTCGTCGTAGGACTCGCCCGCGCCCACCACCCCGCCGACGAACATGTCGTACAGGGAGGGGAACACCAGCTTCGTCGGCGTGCGGCGGTGGACGAAGACGCGTCCCTGTGCGTCCCGGGCCCACACGAACACGCAGCGGTGGCGCAGCCCCCGGGCGTACGCGTCGCCCCGCCGGGCCCGCCCGGTGACGCGGTCGTTCTCGTCGACGATGTCGAGGATCTCGTCAGCAGCGCTCATCCGCCCATCCAAGCAGCGGCGGCGGCCCGCCCGGCGCGGTCGCGGGTCGGGCGCGTGCCTGCTCGTGCGGCGGTCGCCGGCGAGGCGCGGTCGCGGATCGCGTGCCCGCGCGTGCGGCGGTCGCCGGGTCAGCGCCGTTGCAGGTCGGGCGCACGCCCGCTCGCCCCAGTCCCCTGCGGCATCACCGGATGCAGGCCCAGCAGGACGATGCCGGTCACCACCGCCGCGAGTCCGCCCGCCTCCCACGCCAGCGCCCCGGCGCCGGTCCGCAGCCGGTCGCCGAGAAAACCGACCCCGCAGGCGATGCCCGCGAGCGGCTGGGCCGCCGTCAGAGCGGGCAGCGACCTGCGCAACGGTGCCGTCTCGAAGGCGCTCTGGACCAGGATCAGGCCGGTGACGCCGAGCACCACGACCGCGTACGGCTGCCAGCCGGTCAGCAGTTCCGCCGGGCCGCCCGCCAGGAAGCGCCGGCCGCTGACCCGGGTCAGCGCGTCCTGCACCCCGTACACCAGCCCGGCGGCGACGGCCAGCAGCGTCGGTCCCCAGGTCAGCCGGCAACGCCCGGCGCCCGCCGTGAGCAGGACGGACAGGCCCAGCATCCCCCCGACGATCAGCCAGTGCCGTACCGGGTCGGTCACCGCGCTGCCGCCCCGCGGCTCGCCCGCCACGATGAACGCGGTGACCCCGCCCGCGAGCAGCACGAGGCCGGCCCAGCCCTGGCGCCCCAGCCGCTGCCGGGTCTGCACGCGGGAGAGGGCCAGGGCGAAGAGGAGGTTCGTGGCCAGCAGGGGCTCGACGAGAGTGAGCTCGCCGCCGCCCAGCGCGAGGGCGCCCAGCACCATGCCCGTCACCATCAGCCCCATGCCGGCCAGCCAGCGAGGCACCCGCACGAGGTCCAGCAGGAGGCGGGGAGAGAGGAAGTCGCCCAGCGGAGCGCGCTGGGCCGCGTTCTGCTGGAGGACGAAACCGAAGCCCAGGCAGCACGCGGCGCTCACGGCGAGAACCAGAACCAGAACCGACACGCTGCGTACCTCGATCGTCAGTCGGGTCACGGTGCGTAGGGGCCGACTCTAGTCGCGACGGGTGCGGCCCGCCGGGCGAGCGCCGCATCCGGGTGGTGGAGCGGGGGCAGGCGCGGCGGCGCGTGACAAGTTCCGCTGCTGTCACGTGAGTTGACGCGTGTAACGGGCTTCGGGGCCTTGACGGAAAGCGTTGGCTGCCGGTTTGCTGTGCGTGATCAGTTCATGGCAAACCGGCTACGACGACCCAGCGCGTCGCGTGAGGAAGTTCCCGCGGTGTCCCCACCTCCGCCTCCCCTCGGCCGCGCTCGCAAACGCGCGGCCCAGGCCTTCGACGACGCCCTCGACGACGCCGAACTCATCACAGCCCGACTCGCGCTCGCCCAGGGCCGGTGGCAGTCGGCCCGCTCTCTGCTGGTCCACACGGGTGACGACTGGGACCGCCGGGGGCACCGGGTGACGGTCCTCGCCAAGGAGCCCTACTGCGCCGCCTGGGCCCGCGAGTGGCTGCTCGCCGAACCCGATTCCGCCGACGCGTCCGTACTGCTCGCCCTCGCCCTGGTCCAGCGGGCCCTGCGCGGCAAGGAGAAGCCCGCCCGGGTACGGGAGACGTGCCGGAACGCCGCCGCACTCGCCCCGGACGATCCCACGCCCTGGCTCGGGCTCCTCCTGCTGGAGCGTTCGCTGGGGGCCGACGAGGAGGTCGTCCGGGCCTTCGACCAGGTGCGTGGGCGGCACGCCGACCACCATCACGCCCATCAGCTGATGGTGGCCCGGCTCGCCGAGCGCGGCGGCGACGACGGCCCCGACCCGCTGCACGAGGTGTACGACTTCGCCAACTGGGCCGCCGAGCAGGCCCCCGCCGACTCCCCGCTGGCCATCCTCCCGGTCGTCGCGCACGCCGAGCGCTACCGCGTCCTGGCCGCCGCCGGACACGAGTCCGCCGACCCGAACGCCTCCGGCCACTGGGCCGGCCGCCGCGCCCGGCTGGTGATGAAGGCGGCCTTCGACTGGTGGCTGGAGTGGGAGCAGGACGGCCACCCCCGCCGGCTGATCGACCTCAACTTCCTCGCCCACGCGAAGTCCTGCGAGGGCCGTGGCGCCGAGGCCGCCGCCCTGTTCCACCGCATCGGCGAGCACGCCACGCCCGCCCCGTGGTCCTACCCGGACCGCGCCCCGTACCCCGCCTTCCGCGCCGCCCGCGCGAGCGCGCTCGGCACGCCCTGACACCCCGCTCGACTCACTGGACTCACCGGACTCAATCAAGGCACTGGACACGTACGGCAGACCCGGCCAACGCGACGCACAGGAAAGAAGGACGTCCTCCGATGACCACGGGCAGTTCGCGCACGAGCGGACCCAAGAGCGACGGCGGCATCAGCACCTTCAAGGGGCAGGAGCGGGCGCTGCGCGCCGACCGGCTGGGCACGGGGGGCCTGCTCCTGTCCGTCCTCGCCGCCACCGCCCCCCTCATGGTGGTCGCCGGGGTCATGCCCACCACCTTCGCGGTGATGGGCATCGTCGGACAGCCGCTGCTCTTCGTGCTGCTGGGCGTGGTGCTGATCCTGTTCAGCATCGGCTACGCGGAGATGAGCCGGCACGTCCACAACGCGGGCGCCTTCTACGCGTACATCTCCCGCGGGCTCGGCGGCACCGCCGGCGCGAGTGCCGCCATGGTCGCCCTGGTCGCCTACAACGCCCTCCAGGTCGGCATCTACGGCATCTTCGGCTTCGAGGTCTCCGGACTCCTCGCCACCTACGCCGACCTGGAGGTGGCCTGGTGGATACCGGCCCTGCTGGCCGTGCTCGCGGTCGGCACGCTGGGCTGGCTGAAGATCGACGTCAACGCCCGCGTACTGGGCGTGCTGCTGCTCATCGAGGTCGTGCTCGTCGTCGTGTTCGACATCGCCGCCGTGACCGACCCGGGCGCGCAGGGACTGTCGCTGCACGCCTTCGACCCGGACACCCTGACGGGAGCGGGCGTCGGGACCGCGCTGTGCTTCTGCATCGCCGCCTTCCTCGGCTTCGAACAGGCACCCGTCTACGCCGAGGAGACCAGCCGGCCGCACGTACTCGTGCCGCGCGTCATGTTCCTCGCGGTGGGCGGGGTCGCGGTCTTCTTCGCGCTCAGCAGCTGGGCGCTGACCGTGGCCACCGGACCCGACCAGATCGTCGGCACCGCGCGGGAACAGAGCGCCGGGCTCCTGTTCTTCCTCACCGAGTCCCGGCTCGGCGGCACCTTCACCGACGTCCTGCACATCCTGTTCGTGACCGGCATGTTCGCCGCCCTGCTCAGCTTCCACAACGTGGTCGCCCGGTACGCCTTCGCCATGGGGCGCGAGGGGCTGCTGCCCGCCGCCTTCGGACGCACCAGCGGCTCCAGCGGCGCGCCCGGCACCGGCTCGCTGCTCCAGACCGCCGTGTCCGCGGTCGTGGTCGTCGGCTTCGCCATCGCCGACGACAAGCCCGACGGCGATCCCACCCAGCCCGTCCTGCACCTGTTCACCTGGGGCGGCAACATCGGTGCCCTGGGTGTGATCGTGCTGATGGCCGCGGCCTCGTTCTCCGTCGTCGCCTTCTTCGTACGGCGTGGCGCCGCCGGTGCCCAGGGGGTGCGGCTGGCCACCTCCACCGTCGCGGGCGTCGCCCTGCTGGTGATCGCCGGTTACACGGTCAAGGACTTCGACGTCCTCGTCGGCGCCGGACCCGACTCCTCCCTGAGCTGGGTGCTGCCCGGCATCATCGGCCTCGCCGCGATCGCCGGCCTGGCGCAGGGTCTGCTCCTGCGCTCCCGCGCACCCGAGCGGCACGCCCGCATCGGCCAGGGCAACGAGGCGTTCCAGCTGGACAAGGCCGCGTCCTCCTGAGCCTCACGGGGACGCGGACACTGACACGGACACCGGGGGCGTGGGCGGCTCCGGGGCGGCGAGCACGAAGGCGCCCTCGCGGGCCGGCTCCGTCCCGCCGTACCGGACACGCACGTCGACCGGCGTCCCCGGGGCGGCGGACACCGCGGGGACGGTGACAGTGAGACGCAGGTGGTCGCTCCCGTCGGCCGGCAGCGAGGCGAGGGGGCCCGGCACGCTCACCCCGCCGACGAAGACGCCGCCGTCCCGCAGCAGCTCGGCGTGGTCGAAGTACGTGCCACGCAGCTCGATCGAGATCAGGTCGCCCGGCCGGGCGGCTCCATCGGGACCCGCGTCCACCGAGGCGATGCCGTAGTCGCACGCCGGGGCGCCGTCCGGAGCCGCCCCGAGCCGCACCGTGGCGCCGGGACGCAGCCGGTGGAACTCCAGCAGGCCGGTCAGTACGTCGTAGGCGGCGTCGTTCTTGCAGCCGTCCAGGCGCCCGGCCAGCTCCGCGTGGTCGCGGGCCGCCGTCTCCCAGCTGCCGCCCCGGCCCTGCACCGCCAGACAGGCGTTCGCCAGACCGCGCAGCAACCGCCAGTCGGCGGTCGGCGCCACCAGCGGGACGCTGCGCAGGACGTCCCCGCAGCCGGTGGCGGGCGCGCGGAGCCGGTCGTAGAGGCTCCGCGGATCCGGTACGGCGTCCGTGTCGGGGGAGACGGGGCCCGGCGGGAGCCAGGCGGGGACGGCGAGGGGCCGCGCACCGTGGTCCTCGGCCGGTGGTGCCGGGCGGGGGGTTAAGGGCGCGACGGCGGTGGAGGCCGGGGGTGGCACAGGCACCGGACTGTCGGCCCGCGGTACGCCCACCGGGCCACCACTGCCGTCCGGCCGCCATGAAGGGGGTGAAGGGGCGGCCGCGGAGGGTTCGGCCGCTTCGCGCGGCGTACCGTCCGGGCCGCCGTTCGACGATCCGCCCGCCACGCTCACGTCCCGGTCGCCGCGGGGCGCACCGGAGCCGTCGGCGACACAGGAGGCCACCACCACCGCCACCGTCCCGGCGAGGCAGAGCCCCGCGATCCGCGTGCCGAGCGAGATCCCCATGACGCCCCCCGACGTGACCAGGTCCCCGGACACGCACCGGGGACCTTCCATCATCCGGGCGCACGCCCAGCCGGGGAAGTGCTGGGGCAGTGCCGGGGAGCGGCGGCGCGGGCCGGGACCGTTGACCTGGGAGCCGTACGGCCCCCAGGTCACACAGGCGTCGTGCGGCTAGATGACCAGTGAGAGGAGCAGGACCAGAGCCCCCGCGACCACCGAGATGATCGTCTCCATCACGGACCAGGTCTTGATGGTCTGCCCGACGTTCAGTCCGAAGTACTCCTTCACCAGCCAGAAGCCGGCGTCGTTGACGTGGCTGAAGAAGAGCGAGCCGGCGCCGATGGCCAGGACCAGCAGGGCCGCGTGCGTGGTCGACATGTCGGCCGCGAGCGGCGCGACCAGACCGGCCGCCGAGACGGTCGCCACGGTCGCCGAACCGGTCGCCAGCCGGATCGCCACCGCGATCAGCCAGGCCAGCAGCAGCGCCGGGATCGACCAGTCCTCGGAGATCTGCAGGATCATCTCGCCGACGCCGGAGTCGATCAGCGTCTGCTTGAAGCCGCCGCCCGCGCCGACGATCAGCAGGATGCCCGCGATCGGCGCGAGGCCCGTCTCGACCAGACCGGAAAGGCGGTCCTTGCCGAACCCGGCCGGACGCAGCAGCGTGAAGATGCCGACGATCACGGAGGCGAGCAGGGCGATCAGCGGGTTGCCGATCACGTCGAAGGTGCGCTGAACCACGTTCTCCGGGTCGTCGACGATGATGTCGACGAGCGCCTTGGCCAGCATCAGCACGACCGGCAGCAGGATCGTGGCCAGGGTGGCGCCGAAGCCGGGGCGCTTCTCCAGGTCCTCGGAGGCACGCTGCGGGATCATGCGGTCGGGGGCCGGGACGTCCACCCAGCGGGCCGCGTACTTCGAGAACAGCGGACCGGCGATGATCACCGTCGGGATGGCGATCAGGACACCCAGCGCGAGCGTCACACCCAGGTTGGCGCCGACCGCGTCGATCGCGACCAGCGGGCCGGGGTGCGGCGGGACCAGACCGTGCATCACGGACAGGCCGGCCAGCGCCGGGATGCCGATGCGCATCAGGGAGTAGTTGCCGCGCTTGGCGACCATCAGGACGACCGGGATCAGCAGGACGATGCCGACCTCGAAGAACAGCGGCAGGCCGATGACGGAGGCGATCAGCACCATCGTCCACGGCATCGACCGCGGGGTCGCCTTGGCGAGGATGGTGTCCACGATCTGGTCGGCGCCGCCGGAGTCGGCGAGCATCTTGCCGAGGATCGCGCCGAGCGCGATCAGGACGCCGACACCCGCGACGGTGGAGCCGAGTCCGCTGGTGAAGCTGGTGATGACCTTGTCCAGCGGCGCCCCGGCGAACGCGCCGAGCGCCAGTGACCCGATGGTCAGCGACAGGAAGGCATGCAGCTTGAACTTGGTGATGAGCAGGACGATGACGGCGATGCCCAGGAGCACGGCGATGCCCAGCTGGGCATGACCGGCCGAGGTGATCGGCTCGACGGTGTCCGCTGCCAGCACCTCGACGCTGAGTCTGGTCACGGTGGATCCCTTGCGTAATGGGGGTCAGGGGGGAGGACGGGGCCGTGTCCGCGGGTGGCGGCACGACCCCGGGGGAGGGTGGGGGGGAAGGGGGGAGGGGGGAGCTACTGGACCGGCTCGGGGAGATCCTTCAGGGCGTTCGCCGCTCGTTCGGCGATCTCCTCCGGGGCTCCCGCGACGTCCACCGCGACTCCCGCCTCGTCCGGCTCCAGCGGCTGGAGCGTGGCGAACTGGGAGTCGAGCAGGGCCGTCGGCATGAAGTGCCCCTGCCGGTTCGACATCCGGTCCTCGATCAGCTCGCGGCTGCCCGTGAGATGCACGAAGACGACACCGGGAGCGGCGGCCCTCAGCCGGTCACGGTACGACCGCTTCAACGCCGAACTGCTCACCACCCCGCCGAGCCCCGCCCGCCCGTGCGCCCAGCCGCCGATGGCGTCCAGCCAGGGCCCGCGGTCCTCGTCGGTGAGCGGGGTGCCGGCCGTCATCTTGGCGATGTTGGCCGGCGGGTGGAAGTCGTCGCCCTCGGCGTAGGGAACGCCGAGCCGGGCCGCGAGCAGGGGACCGATGGTGGTCTTCCCGGTGCCCGCTACGCCCATGACCACGACGACGTGGGGGGTGTGCAGTCGCTGCATCGCACTCTCGCTGTCTGCTGTCTTCGTCGACACGTGATGTCGACGTAACTGAAACCCATTAGGTACGACGAATTCAAGAGGGTGTGACATATAAGTCTGACTTTTTGTTCCCGTGACGCGCCCCGTACGCTGAGTGCATGAGCACACCGGGCCGAGGGCTGCACGGCCGCGTACTGGACACCCTCGGCCCCGCGATCACAGCGGGCGAGTACCCCGCGGGCAGCGTTCTGCGCACGGACGAGCTGGCGCAGCGTTTCGAGGTGTCGCGCTCCGTGATGCGGGAGGCGGTCCGGGTGCTGGAGTCCATGCACCTGGTCGAGTCACGCCGCCGGGTGGGCGTGACCGTCCTGCCCGAGTACGAGTGGAACGTCTACGACCCGCAGGTCATCCGCTGGCGCCTGGCCGGCGCCGAACGCCCGCGGCAGCTGCGCTCCCTGACCGTGCTGCGGTCGGCCGTCGAACCGGTGGCGGCGGGTCTGGCGGCGCGGCTCGCCACACCGGAGCAGTGTGCCGAGCTGACCGAGTGCGCGCTCGGCATGGTCGCCAACTCGAGCGGTCACCAGCTGGAGCAGTACCTCTTCCACGACGTGGCCTTCCACCGCGTCATCCTGACCGCCTCCGGCAACGAGATGTTCGCCCGCCTCGGCGGCGTCGTCGCCGAGGTCCTGGCCGGCCGCACCCATCACGACGTGATGTTCGAGGACCCCGACCCGGCCGCCGTCACCCTGCACGTCCAGGTCGCCGAGGCGGTCCGCGCGCGGGACGCCGAGCGCGCCGAGCGGCTGACCCGGGAGATCACGGTCGGGGCGCTCCAGGAGCTGGACATCCTGGCGCCGTAGCGCGCGGACGGGGGCCCGGGCCGGGCTCTACGCGAGGAACTCCCCGCCGACGTACACCCACGCCCCGTCCACCCGCTCGAACCGGCTCCGCTCGTGCAGCGAACCGCCGCGGTAGGACGCCCGGAAGGTCACAGTCCCGGCGGAATGGAAGGCGGACCCGTCGGTCGTGTCCAGGATCTCCAGACCGGTCCACCGCGTCCCGGGGTCGAGATCGAGGCGCTCGGGGCGCGTCCTCGGATGCCACGTCCGCAGCAGATAGCCCGCGTCCAGACGCCCGAAGGCGCTGTAGCGCGAGCGCATGAGGGTCTCGGCGGTGGGCGCGGAGGCTTCCCCCGCGTGGAAACGGCCGCAGCACTTCTCGTACGGGTCGGGCAGCCCGCAGGGGCAGGAAGGGGTGGTCATGGCGGCTATTCTGCCCGGTCGCTTCCGAGTCTTCAGTGGCCCGCGGTGCGGGCCGAGCTCTTTGGATGCCCTGTCCTAGTCGGTCCATCGGAGGGCACCGGCAGCTGCGTCCGCACGAACAGTCCTCGGCCTCACACGGAGCTGACGTGGAACTGGCTGATGCGGTTGGGACGTTGATGGCGTGGACGGGGCAGAGTGGTCTGTGATCCCGCACAGGCGGACGACGGAGTGACGATCACAGTGTCGCCGATCGTTGATACGAGAGGGTGGGAAATGGTCGATTTTCATGGCCGCGGGGGAGACCTCGCGACAGAAGACTGCGGACATCATGAGGAGGAAGACAGGCGGGTCGGCCGACGCGACCTGTGCCGTGGTGCGCTGTTCACAGTGGAGGCAGCGGAGAAGGCATGGGAGCTGGGCGCATTGGACCCCCTTCTGAGGTCTGCCGTCCGCCGGCAGTTGACCGCTTCCTGCGATCTGAGCGATGCCACGGAAATGGAGACACAGGTCGCCGAGAGCGCGGTGGCGATGTCTCGCGTCGCTGTGGACTACAGCGAGCTGCGACAGTCCTTGCTACGGGACAACAGGCGGACCGAGGATGAGCCTCCGTGGCGCGCTCTTCCGAACGGGACGATCGCCGTGCGCCTACGCCGACGCCTTCGGCATCATGAGGCGCTTGTCCTGACGCAGGACAGCCGTGCATCGGCGACGCAGGCGCAGCAGTGGACCTTCAGCGTGTTTGACCGTGCTGTCGATCCGGACAGCCGGGCAACCGACTTCGAGGTCACCCTCCACGGGAGACGCGGCGATGCCGACGAGAGCCTATATCGGGCTGATGGTCCGAGGGAGCTGAAGGAGTCCGAGGATCTGGTGCAGCAGATGCTCTACGGCCTCTCGTCCTTGGGGCTGAGCCTTGATTCGAACGTGGGGCGAGAGTGTCCGGGCGTGGGACAGCGGGGAAGGACCATCTTTCTGGAGCCAAGTGACGAATGGCATGTGCAGTGCCATGTCTGCGGGGTGAAGTGGGCAGGGGGGAGCGACATCCTTTCGGAGCACGAAGACCGACGGTACGGCTTCTGGTAGACCGAGCGGGCCCGAGGCTCAAGGGTGTACTGCCTTGCCGGTTTCCGGGATGAGCTCCGCCCAGATGATCTTGCCGGGTGCGGTGGGCCGTGGAGCGGTGCCCCAGCGAGTGGCCAGTCGGGCCACCAGGAGCAGTCCCCGGCCCACCTCCGCGTCGCCGGGCACCTCATGGACGGACGAGGGCGGCACCTGCTCGGTGCGGGTGTCCGTCACCTCGATGCGGAGTGCCTCCGGCGCTGTGGTCAGCCGGAGCTGGAAGTCCCGGCCGGGGACGTGGCCGTGTCGCACGGCGTTGGAGGTGAGTTCGGCCGCGATCAGGGTCAGGGTCTCGTTGACGGGGGAGTCGTACCCGTACCCCCACTGGTCGAGCCGGTGCGAGACGAGACGCCGGGCGAGACGGGCACCGCGTGGGGTGGAGGTGAACTGCATGGCGAACTCGTGCGGGGCGGTCCGGACTTCGGGTGCCTGTGCGGTGGTGGTGTCCGAGGTTTCCATGACGCCGAGCCTGCCGAAGACGGAACGGCGCTGACCAGCGGAAACGCCTGTACTGGCCGGGTCTGTACAGGTGGCCGCCAAGTGCGTACACGTAGAAGCGGGTTCTCGTCCGAGGGACTTGTGGGCTTTCGGGGATCAGCCCTTCATCACTGTGCGTAGCGTTGTGTTTTGCGCTGTGTGCACGGCCCCGGCCTGTACAGCCGCGTACCAGAACCGTGGGTGATGAGGTGCCGGAGGCGGCGGTCATGGTGGAACAGGACGACGGGGCGAGCTTCCTGCGGTGCTTCGGGCGGCAGTTGAAGCTTTTGCGCGAGCGGGCCGGACTGACCCGGGGGCAGTTGGGATCCCGGCTCGGTTACGGGGAGGACCAGATCACGTCGGTCGAGCTCGGCCGGCGCATCCCCAAACCGGAGCTGATCGACAAGGCGGACGAGGTACTGGACGCCGGGGGCGTCCTGCGGGCGATGAAGGAAGAGGTTGCGCGGGCGCGGTATCCGGCGTTCTTCCGGGATGCGGCGCGGCTGGAGGCCGAGGCCGTTGAGCTGCAGACGTACGACACCCATGTGGTGAAGGGACTGCTACAGACTGAGGAGTACATGCGGGCGCTACTGAACATGCGTCGCCCGTTGCTGAACAAGGACACGATCGAGCAAAGGGTTGCGGCACGGCTGTCCCGCCAGGAGATCTTCAACAAGTGGCCCGCTCCTCTGTTCAGTTTCGTCATGGAGGAGTCCGTACTGCTGCGGCGACTGGGCGGGAGCTCAGTCCAGCGGGGACAACTTGAGCAGATCCTTCTCATTGGGCAGAAACGCAACGTCGAGGTGCAGGTGATGCCGCTCGACAGGGAGGACAACGCCGGTGTGGACGGGGGGTTCACACTCTTCACCCGCACGGGAGGAGAGCAGATCGGCTATACGGAGGCGCAAGGACGTAGCACACTGGTGACTGATCGCGAAGAGGTCCGCGCCCTCGCCGCGCGCTATGGGATTATCCGTGCGCAGGCCCTCACTCCATCTGAGTCGCTGGCCTACGTCGAGAAGTTGCTTGGGGAGCTATGAACGCCAGAGGGAACCCGGCCGTGGTTCAGGATTTCGAGTGGTCGAAGAGCAGCTACAGCGGTGCTGAGGGTGGCGACTGCGTAGAGGTAGCGGCCTCGCAGGGGTCCGTCCACGTCCGTGACTCGAAGCGCTTCACTGGTCCCGCGCTCACCGTCACTTCTGCCGCGTGGGCCGCCTTCACCGGCTTCGCCGCGCGCCCCGGTGGCGAGGTCTGACCCGGTCTGACCGAAAGCATCCCGCAGTCATCCGTGACCACTGGGTCCGCATAGAAGGATCAGTCTCCGGATGTGCAGGAACGGTGAACCGAGCCGCTGATGACCTCGCCTTTGTCCGCTCGGGTCGGGACACGGTGGGGGGAATGGTGCTGCAGCCGCTCAGGGCGGGGCGATCCCAAGCGGATCGGCGGCTTCCGGCTGGATGGCCGACTGGGCCAGGGCGCGATGGGCGTGGTGTACCTCGGGTACCGCTCGACCCGCCCCGTGGCCGTCAAGGTCGTCCGGCCGCAGCTCGCGGAGGACGAATACTTCCGCAGGCGCTTTGCCCTGGAGCTGGAGGCGATCCGGCGCGTGGGCGGCTTCCACACCGCCGCCCTGGTCGCCGCCGACCCGCACGCGGACACACCGTGGATCGCCACGCAGTACATACACGCCCCGTCACTGCTGGCGATGCCGGACCAGTGCGGAGCGGTCAGCGAGATCGGCGCGTGGTGGCTGGCCGCCGGACTGGCGGACGCCCTGATGCACATCCACTCCGTGCGGCTGCTGCACCGGGACCTCAAGCCGGCCAACGTCCTGGTCGCGGCGGACGGTGCCCGGGTCATCGACTTCGGCATCAGTCACGTCAATGGCGGTACCGGCCTGACGACGGCGAGCGCGGCACTCGGCACCCTCGCCTACATGGCACCCGAGCAGGCCAAGGGGCCGACCTGGTCACCCGTACCCTGTCCTACGACGCGGAGGACCGGCCGACGGCACAGAGCGTGCTGGAGGAGGCCATGGGCCATCTGCTCGACTCCGGGGTGCCGGCTGACGCACAGACCTACCCGCCGTTGCCGGAGGCATTCCTCGCGGACGTCCTCCAGCGCCAGGCGGAGCCGGTACGGGCACCGGATCCAGAGCCGCTGCCGGACACCGAACCGGACGCGGGACGTCTCAGGCGCTCGCCCCGGGTGCCGAGGACATCCTCATGGACCAGCCGGACGCCCTCATGCTGCTGCGTGACCCGGAAGTCCGTACGGTGCTCCTGCCGGGGCACTGACCGGCCCGCAGCTTGCAATGAGCCGCCGATCCGTGCGGTAACACTGAAAGGCCTTCGGTGTCCGAAGGCCCTTCAGTGTTCTTTCTGGTGTCCGAGGGGGGACTTGAACCCCCACGCCCGATAAAGGGCACTAGCACCTCAAGCTAGCGCGTCTGCCATTCCGCCACCCGGACAAGGTGTCTGTCGCGCGGGGTTTTGCCCTTGGCGACGACGTAAACATTACCAGGCTTTCCGGGGTGGCCGATCACCCCCTCCTTGGGCCCGGGCGGCCCGAGGAGGAGGATGAGGGGGACCCACCAGCAGTGACAGCGGGAGGAACCACGTGAGCGACTCGGGCACGGCCAGGAGCGTCACCGGCGAGGACGAGGTCGTCGACCTCTGCCGCGAGCTGATCCGGATCGACACCAGCAACTACGGCGACCACTCGGGTCCGGGCGAGCGCAAGGCGGCCGAGTACGTCGCCGAGAAGCTCGCCGAGGTGGGACTCGAACCGCGGATCTTCGAGTCCCACCCCGGACGCGCCTCCACGGTGGCCCGGATCGAGGGCGAGGACCCGTCCCGGCCCGCGCTGCTCATCCACGGCCACACCGACGTCGTCCCGGCCAACGCGGACGACTGGACCCACCACCCCTTCTCCGGCGAGATCGCGGACGGCTGCGTGTGGGGGCGCGGCGCGGTCGACATGAAGGACATGGACGCGATGACGCTGGCGGTCGTCCGCGACCGGCTGCGCACCGGACGCAAGCCCCCGCGCGACATCGTGCTGGCCTTCCTCGCGGACGAGGAGGCCGGCGGGACGTACGGCGCCAAGCACCTGGTGCGCGAGCACCCGGAGCTGTTCGAGGGCGTCAGCGAGGCGATCGGCGAGGTCGGCGGGTTCTCCTTCACGGTCAACGAGAAGCTGCGGCTCTACCTCGTCGAGACCGCCGAGAAGGGCATGCACTGGATGCGGCTCACCGTCGACGGCACGGCCGGCCACGGCTCGATGACCAACGACGACAACGCGATCACCGAGCTGTGCGAGGCCGTGGCACGGCTCGGCCGGCACAAGTGGCCGGTGAGGGTCACCAAGACCGTACGGGCCTTCCTGGACGAGCTCTCCGACGCGCTCGGCACCGAACTCGACCCGGAGAACATGGAGGAGACCCTCGCCAAGCTCGGCGGCATCGCCCGCATGATCGGCACCACGCTGCGCAACTCGGCGGCGCCCACCCAGCTCGGCGCCGGCTACAAGGTCAACGTCATCCCCGGCCAGGCCACCGCCCACGTCGACGGGCGCTTCCTGCCCGGCTACGAGGAGGAGTTCCTCGCCGACCTCGACCGCATCCTCGGCCCGCGCGTGCGGCGTGAGGACGTGCACGCCGACAAGGCGCTGGAGACCGGCTTCGACGGCCGGCTCGTCGACGCCATGCAGACCGCCCTGCGCGCCGAGGACCCGATCGCGCGCGCGGTGCCCTACATGCTCTCCGGCGGCACCGACGCCAAGTCCTTCGACGACCTCGGCATCCGCTGCTTCGGCTTCGCGCCGCTCAAGCTGCCGCCGGAGCTGGACTTCGCGGGCATGTTCCACGGGGTGGACGAGCGGGTGCCGGTGGAGGGGCTCCAGTTCGGCGTGCGGGTGCTCGACCGCTTCATCGACGCGTCCTGAACCGCCCGCTGAAACGCGACTTCCGCACGCGACGGTATTCGGCCGGGCGTGCGGGAGCCGACCGGGACGAGTGAATGCGCTCATAAGCTCGTAGCCTCATTAGTTCCTCCTCGTTACAGGTGATGCGATCAGCAAGCTGGGATCGCGTTTGCCAACTAGGAGGAACAATGCTCAAGAAGGTCGTCGCCGCCGCGGCTGCTACCGGTGGTCTGGTTCTCGCGGGTGCGGGCATGGCCGTCGCCGACTCCGGTGCCCAGGGTGCCGCCGTGCACTCGCCCGGCGTCCTTTCCGGCAACGTCGTTCAGGCGCCCATCCACGTCCCGGTGAACGTCTGCGGCAACACGATCTCCGTGATCGGTCTGCTGAACCCCGCCTTCGGCAACGCCTGCGTCAACAAGTGACGTTGTGCTCCGCCCCCTGAGGGCCTGAGTCCGTCGGCCCCGGAGCGCACGCCATGCGCTCCGGGGCCGACGGACTTTGGAAGGCCTTCGATGGACGGGGACGACGGCAACGTCGGAATTCTCAGCACTCTCGCTGCTTACGGGACTAGGGCAAGGCAGGGATTCAGGAAATGCGACAGGTCACCCGCAAGGGCCTGATGACGATGGCGGCGGCCACCGGCGTGATCGCCGCCGCGGGCGGCGCCGCCCACGCGGACTCGGGAGCGCACGGCTCGAGTTCGGGTTCGCCCGGCGTACTGTCCGGCAACACGGTGCAGGCGCCGGTGCACGTGCCGGTGAACGTCTGCGGCAACACGGTCGACGTCATCGGCGTACTCAACCCGGCGATGGGCAACTCGTGCGCCAACCAGGGCGGCGGTGCGTCCGACGGGTACGGCGACTCCGAGGGTCAGGACGGCTCGCACGGGGACGCGCACGGAGGCTCGCACGCGGACGGGCACGCCACGGACTCGCCCGGCGTCGCCTCCGGCAACCACGTCGAGGTACCGATCCACGTGCCGGTGAACGTGTGCGGCAACAGCGTCGACGTCGTCGGCGTCCTCAACCCGACCACCGGCAACGACTGCGCCAACGGAGGCGGGGGGGACCACTCCACGCCGCCCGGCGGCGGTCACGAGACGCCTCCCGGGGAGCCGGGCGATCCCGGGGAGCCGGGTGACCCCGGTGAGCCGGGTGAACCGGGCGATCCGGGTGACCCCGGCACTCCGGACACTCCGTCGGACTCGGACGACGAGACGCCGGGCGACTCCTCGCACGTCAGCCGGCCGGACACGCAGACCGTCGCCCAGCCCGGAGACGACGCGCGGCTCGCCGAGACCGGCAGCGGCCTGCCGCTGGGCCTCGCCCTGCCGGTGGGCGCGGGTGCGCTGCTCGCGGGCACGGTGCTCTACCGCAAGGCACGCGCCTCGGCGTGACGCGAGAGGCCGGCACGCCGGCGGGCTCGGTACGTCAGCGGGATCGGTACGACAGTGGGCCCCGCACCGGCGGGGCCCGCTCCGTCTCCGTCACCCGCGTCCGGTCGAGCGCGGTCATCGGCTCACCAGGTCGCGCGTACCTGGCGGATGATCCGCCGCCGCAGCCGCACCTTGCGGCTGCCGTCGCGCAGCAGGCTCAGGCGGTACAACTCCCAGTGTCCGTACTCGGCGTGGTCGGTCAGCAGACGTGTCGTCTCCTTGCGGGAGACCCCGCGCGGCAGGTACACGTCGACAAATTCGTATTCCGGCATCGCATCTATTGTGCGGGCTGGGGCCCGGTACGGATAGCGTCTGCACTATGTCTGATGCTGCGCAGCCCACCGCTGCCGAGGTACGCGCCGCCGCCGAGGCGGTCAAGACCGCGCTCGACCGCCACCTGGCCGCGGTCGAACGCCGGTCGGGGGAGGACGACCCGGCCGTCTACGACGCGTTCAACCAGCTGGCCGCGGCCGCGGAGGCGTACGACGAACTGCTCTACGACCGTTACGACGAGGTCACTCCCTTCGAGATCCCCGGCGCGGACGACTCGCTGCCGCCGTACACGGGCCCCGATGAACCCAACGCGCTGAGCGTCCTGATCCGCCGTGACTACGCCGTGGCCGAGCCGCAGCGATTGATGGCCCAGGCCCGGCGGGTCGAGGCGGCGGACGACGAGGGGGCGGGCGTCGAGGCCTCCGGCACGGTTCACGGGGCGCTCGGCCTCCTGTTCGGCGAGTTCGAGGCCGACGAGATCGCTTCCCGGCACAAGGAGTTCGGCCTGGAGGAGGGCGACTCCACGCTCTGGGTGACGGCCGCGGACGAGGCCGCCGAACCCGGCGAGTGGTTGGAGGCCCCCTTCGAACAAGCCGATCCGCAACGGGTGGTCTGCCGCTTCGACGTCAGCGCCGTGTTCGACGACGAGTTCGACGACGGCCTCGAGGACGACGAGGACGACGACGAGGCCGGCGTCGGTGACGTGGAGGGACTGGAGGAGCTGGAGGCAGACCTCGACACGGATCTGGACGAGGACGACGACCGGGACGAGGACGGTGAGCCGGTGCGGCCGGAGGCCAATCGCTGAGCGGCGGGAGCAGGGACCGGTAGCAGGACGGCGGTGGTGGTCACGGGGACGGCCCCCGTGACCACCACCGCCGCCGTCGCCCGGGGTGCCCGCGGCGGGCGACGGGGGAGACCCGAGTCAGTCGGCCACGGGGACCTGCGGCGCCAGCAGCACCGGCAACCGGGTCGTGCGTGGCTTCGCCGGGGTCTCGGCCACGGCACGGGGCAGCGCCTGCTCCACGCCGTGCACCACGGACAGATGGCGCGCGGCCCGGCCGAACGCCGTGTAGACCCACGGGCGGCTGAGGGTCTGCGCGGCATCGCCGGGCAGGACCACCACCACCGCGGGCCACCGGCCGCCCACCGCCTGGTGCGCGGTCAGTGCCCAACCGTGGCGTACGGACTGCTCCACGCGCTCCTTCGGTACGACGACGGCCTCGCCCGCGCACGACAGGTGCAGCCCGTCGGCGTCGGCCTTCACCACCCGGCCCGGCAGCGTACGGCCCGGCGCGGGGGAGTGGACGACACGGTCGCCGGGGTCGAAGCCGCCGAAGCGGCCGGGGCCCGGGTTCAGCCGCTCCTTCAGTGCCGCGTTGAGCACCCGGGTGCCCGCGGCGCCGCCGTGGCCCGTGGTGATCACCTGGGTCTCCTCGGCGGGGACCCCGATCGCGCGTGGCACCGAGTCCGCGACGAGCTGGACGGTGCGGTGCACGGCCTCGCCCGCGTCCCGCACCGGCACGATCACGACCTCCTTGCCGGGCGCCTCCACCTGGCCCAGCTCGCCGATGCCGATGCCGGAGACCAGTTCGCCGAGCGGGCCGGGGTCCGGACGCCGCGAGGCGATCTGCGGGCAGACCCGCGCCGCCAGCAGATCCGCGAAGACCCGCCCGGGGCCCACGGACCACAACACCGCCGGATCCCCCGCGAGCACCAGCCGTGCCCCGTCCGGCAGCGACTCCGCCAGCAGGGCGCCCGACTCGACGTCCAGCTGCGGCGCGTCGAGCACGACGAGCAGATCGAGGTCCAGCGCACCGTCCGCGTCCCGGCCCGGCCCCTCGGCCCCGGTCAGCAGCCCGGCCAAGGTGACGACGACGGCGGCGGGGCCCGCCGGTACGGCCCCGTCCGGTGTGGTGGAGACCCGTACGGGGTCGTCCGGGGCGGGGGAGTCCGGGGCGGGGGAGTCCGGGGCGGGGGAGTCCGGGGCCGTGGATGCCGGTGGGCGTGTCCCGGACGACGGGTCGCCCAGCAGGGCGGCGAAGCGGTCGCGGCCGAGGGGCCCGGGCGCGGCGGCCCAGGCGCGCAGGCCAAGGGCGTGCGCGGCGTGCAGCAGGGCCGCCGGTTCGGCCAGGGCGCTCTCCCCGCCGGTGTGCAGGACCAGTCCGTGGCCCGCGACGGCGCGGATCAGGTCGGCGGCGGCACCTTGCGCGCCGACGGCGGCCTGCTCCCAGTCCGCCGCCGAACCGTCCTGCTTCGGTGCCGAGCCGACCAGCCGGGCCAGACCGTCGGCGAGGCTCTCCTCGGCGAGCGCGTACCGCTCCAGCCCGACCAGGACCCGGACCGGGCGCTCCTCGCCCTCACCCTCGTCCGTGCCCTGCGCACCCTGCGTCCCGCCCGACGCGTCCGGCGCGTTCGGCGTGTTGTCCGGGCGGACGCCGGTGTCCTCCAGCGCGTCCTGGAAGGCCAGCGCATCGCCCTCGGCGAGCGTGCTCTGCACGGCGGCGTCGGGGTCCGGGACGCCCCGCTGGGCCAGCGTGGCCGTGAGCCGCGACAGCTCCAGGGCCGTGTGACCAGCCAGGGCCGCCTGCTCCAGCAGCCACACCGTGATCGCACGGCCACGGCGCTCGTCGTCCGGGCCGCACGCCGCGCCGAGCAGTGCCCGGGCGAACCCGTCGGCCTGCTCCGGCCGTACACCGCCGACGCGGAGCAGCTGCCACGGGTCCGTCCGCAGCGCCTCCTGGGCGCCCTCGCCGAGGAGCGCGGCGGCCTGGCCGGCGAGCGCCTCGGGGGCGCCGCCCTCGGTCAGTACCCGCCGCACGGCCTCGACGGTCTCCGGTGCGGGGCCCGCGGGCCCGGCGCCCGTCCCGGCCGGCACCGGCTGCGGCTGTCGTACCGGCTCCGGGGCGGGGCGGCGGGGCGCGGGGGTGGGGTCACCGAATACCGTGGCCGCGGGCTTCTCGCCGCTCTCCACGGCCCGCACGGCGGCGAGCAGATCGGCCGCCGTGCCGCTGAGCTTGGCCCCGGCGCCGATCGGTGCCTGCTTCTCGGCCTTCCGCCGCTCGATCCGCTCCCGCACAAGCCGCTGAGCGGCCAGCTCGGCCTCGGCCTCGGACACCTGCGCCGCCGCACCGTCGCCGTCGGCGCTGTCGCCGGCCGGCTGCCCGGCCTCCTCGGTGCCGGTCCCGACGTCGGCAGCCTCGGTCCCGGGAGCCCGGCCGTCGGCCGGTGCCTCGCCTCCGGCGGTGTCCGGCTCGGCCCCGTTCCCGGTGCCCGGGGTCTTCGGACCGGTGTCCACGGCGTCCGCGGTGTCCTCAGAGGCGGGCTCGGGCTCCGTGCTCACAGCGTGCTCCAGTCGTGATCGGGATAGCGGTGCACGGGCGCCGACACGTCGTCGAGAGCCCGGCAGATCTCGTCAGGAAGACTAAGGGTCTCCACTGACAACGCCGCCGTGAGCTGCCGCGCGTTGCGCGCGCCGACGATCGGGGCGACCACGCCGGGCCGGTCGCGGACCCAGGCCAGCGCCACCTGGAGCGGGGTCACCGCGAGGCCGTCCGCCGCCGTCGCCACCGCGTCCACGATGTGGCCGGCCGTCTCGTCGAGGTAGGGCGCGACGAACGGGGCCAGATGCTCCGAGGCGCCGCGCGAGTCCGACGGCGTCGCCTCCCCCCGGTACTTGCCGGTGAGGACGCCGCGCCCCAGCGGCGAGGAGGGCAGCAGGCCGATCCCCAGGTCGAGGGCGGCCGGCAGCACCTCGCGCTCGATGCCGCGCTGGAGCAGCGAGTACTCCATCTGCGTGCTCGCCAGCCGGTTCCGTACACCCGGCGCCGCCAGCTGCCAGGTCGCGGCCTTGGCCAGTTGCCAGCCGCAGAAGTTGGAGGCACCCGCGTACCGGGTACGGCCGCTGCTCACCGCCACGTCGAGGGCGTGCAGGGTCTCCTCCAGCGGCGTGTGCGGGTCGAAGGCGTGCAGGTGCCACACGTCGACGTGGTCCGTGCCGAGGCGGGCCAGCGAGGCGTCCAGGGCGGAGAGCAGATGGGCACGCGAACCGTCGAAGCGGCGGTCGGGATCCGGCACGCTGCCGGCCTTCGTCGAGATCACCAGGTCCCGGCGCGGCACCAGGCCCTCCATGAGCCGCCCGAGCAGGTACTCGGACTCCCCGTCGCCGTACACGTCCGCGGTGTCGACGAGGGTCCCGCCCGCTTCCCAGAAGGTCTTCAAGAGGTCCGCGGCGTCGTGCTCGTCCGTGTCCCGGCCCCAGGTCAGGGTGCCGAGACCGATGCGGGACACGCGCAGGCCGGTGCGGCCGAGATGCCTCTGCTCCATGAACGCCGACATTACTGGCCACGGCTTGCGCTGTGGGGGCCTGTGGACAACCGAATTCCCACGCTAAGGTCGGGGCACCAAAGACGTTACTGATCAGTAAGGGGAATCGGCCATGCAGCTCGGGATCAACCTCGGCTACTGGGGTGCCGGAATGGACGCGGACAACCTGGCCGTGGCCCAGGAGGCCGACCGGCTCGGCTACGCCGTGTGCTGGGCCGCCGAGGCCTACGGCTCCGACGCGGCCACCGTGCTCACCTGGGTCGCCGCCCAGACCGAGCGCATCGACGTGGGTTCGGCCATCTTCCAGATCCCGGCCCGCCAGCCCGCGATGACCGCGATGACGGCCGCCACGCTGGACTCCCTCTCCAAGGGCCGTTTCCGCCTCGGCCTCGGTGTCTCCGGCCCGCAGGTCTCCGAGGGCTGGTACGGCGTCAAGTTCGACAAGCCGCTCGCCCGCACCCGCGAGTACGTCGAGATCGTGCGCAAGGCGATGACCCGGGAGCGGCTGTCGTACGAGGGACAGCACTGGACGCTGCCGCTGCCCGGCGGCCCCGGCAAGCCGATCAAGCTGACCGTGCACCCGCAGCGCGAGCACATCCCGCTCTACGTCGCGGCGATCGGCCCGAAGAACCTCGAACAGACCGGTGAGATCGCCGACGGCGCCCTGCTCATCTTCCCGTCCGCCGACCACCTGGAGGACACCGCGATCCGGCACCTGCGCGCCGGGCGCGAGAAGGCCGGGAAGACCCTCGACGGCTTCGACGTCTGCCCGACCCTGCCGCTGGCCCTCGGCGACGACAAGGACGTCACGACGCTCGCCGACACCTTCCGCCCGTACACCGCGCTCTACGTCGGCGGCATGGGCAGCCGCAAGCAGAACTTCTACAACCAGCTGGCCCAGCGCATGGGGTACGAGGCGGAGGCCGCCGAGATCCAGGACAAGTACCTGTCCGGCGACAAGCAGGGCGCCGGCGCCGCCGTACCGCACGACCTGATCGACCGGACGACGCTGCTCGGCTCCGTCGACCGCATCGCGGACCGGATGAAGGCCTACGCCGCCGCCGGTGTCACCACGCTGACGCTCGCCCCCGCCGGCTTCACGCTCGACGAGCGGATCGCCGCGCTCCGCGCCGGCACCGAGGCCCTGGAGCGCGCCGGACTGGCCTAGGAGGTCAGGGGTGCCGGTAGGTTCTCGCGGCCGTGGTGGGGGCTCGGGGGTCTTCCCCGCCACGGCCGTCACGGAGAACAACGCTCCCGCGCGTGAGGGGTTACGCCTTCTCGTGTCCCCGCGCGTCCTTCTTCTGGCTGAGTCGGCCGCCGCACCTGTTGCCGAGTCCCCTCTCCCGCACTTGACTCGTACTTCGCGAAGCCCGCGGAGCCGGCGAAGTGCCGCGGCGGCAGAGAGGTGCCAGCGATGCTTTCGGCCAAGAGTCTGTTCCAGGAGATCCTCGACAACGACGAGTCGTTCCGTCTCTTCTGCTCCATCGCGGCCGGCGGCGAGTCGCAGGGCGGCTGGGAGAACGCGCGCATCGCGGCGCTGGTGCCGGAGAGCGAGCGCGCCCTCGCGCCCAAGATCACCCGGCACGGCGCGGACGAGGACAAGCACGGACGGATTTTTTACGCCCTGCTGAAGAAACGCGGTCTCGACCCTGTGGAGGTGCCCCCCGAGACCGACTACACCATGCTCCTGGAGCGGCGCGGCATCGGCCTCTCCCACGAGAAACTCAAGGCGGACCAGCCCCTGACGGTGCGGGACATCATCACCTACCTCGCGCACAGCAGGGTCACCGAGCAGCGCGCGGCCGAACAGATGGCGATGCTCCTCAAGTACTTCGCGGACCACCCGGACCTGGGCCGTGCCGTCCGGATGATCTCGGCCGACGAGGACAACCACCTCGCCTACACCCACGAGGAGCTGCTGCGCTACGCCGCGGCCGGGCACGGCCGGTACATCCGGCGGACGCTGCGCGAGTGCGCGCTCGCCGAGATCCGCGTCCACCGGGACGTCAGCCTCGCGGTGATGGCCCGCATGGGGCGCCTCCTCGGCTGGTCGCGCGCCAGGTCGGCGCTGCTCGCGGCGGGCATCCACGCGATGTACGCCTACGAGCGACTGGCCGGCCGGCACCGCATGGTGACCCTGCGGACACCGGAACGGCGCGACGCGCTGGGCGGACCCGCCGCCGCGGCCCCCGAGGTCGCCTGACGGCGCCGGGCCCTTCCGCGACTCCGCGGCCCGCCCCTTACGCGGCCTGCGGCCCTACAGCCAGCCCCGGCGCTTGAACAGCCGGAACAACAGCACCTCCAGAGCGGCCATCACCACGATCACCGCCGGGTAGCCCCACTCCCAGTGCAGTTCCGGCATGTGGTCGAAGTTCATGCCGTAGACGCCCGCGAGCATCGTGGGGACCGCCGCCATGGCCGCCCACGCGGAGATCTTCCGCATGTCGTCGTTCTGCCGGACGCCGGTCTGCGCCAGATGGGCCGAAAGGATGTCGGAGACCAGCCGGTCCAGGGCCTCGACCGACTCGTTCACGCGCGTGAGGTGGTCGCTCACATCGCGGAAGAACGGCCGCGCCCGGTCGTCCACGAACGGCACGCCGGCGCCGAACGCCCCCGCCCCGGCCAGCCGGGCCAGCGGCGGCGCCAGCGGACCCGTCGCCCGGCGGAACTCCAGGACCTGCCGCTTGAACGTGTAGATCCGCGACGCGGTGTGCCGGGAGCCGCCACCGTCCGGCGAGAAGACCTCCGCCTCCAGCTCCTCCAGGTCGTTCTGCAGCTCGACCGCCACCTCCAGGTAGTGGTCGACGGCGGCGTCCGCTATCGCGTACAGCACCGCGGTGGGCCCCTTGCCGAGCAGTTCGGGCTCGTGCTCCAGACGCTGCCGTACGGCCTTCAGCGGGGCGCCCCCGCCGTGCCGGACGACCACCACGAACGCGTCACCCAAAAAGATCATGAGCTCGCCGGTCGAGACGGCGTCGCTCTCCGGCTCGTACACCACCGGCTTGAGGACGGCGAAGAGCGAGTCCTCGTACACCTCCAGCTTGGGCCGCTGGTGGGCCTTGAGCGCGTCCTCCACCGCCAGTGGATGCAGCCCGAACTCCTCGGTGACCAGGTCGAACTCCTCCTCCGTCGGCTCGTGGAGCCCGATCCAGACGAAGGCGCCCGCGGTCCGGGCCTCGCCGAGCGCGTCGGAGAGGTCCTCGGGCCCGTCCGTGCGGCGCCCGTCCCGGTAGATGGCACAGTCGACGATCACCGAACGCATTCTCCCCTCACCCCGGTGCCCGCGCACCGCGCCGTATGCCTACCCTGTGCGCATGCCCACGCTGATCCTGGTCAGGCACGGACGTTCCACCGCCAACACCGAGGGGCTGCTCGCCGGCTGGACGCCCGGCGTCGCCCTCGACGAACGCGGGGCCGCACAGGCCGCCGCGCTGCCCGGCCGGCTCGCCGCCCTGCCGTTCTCCGAGGTCGTCACCAGCCCGCTGCAGCGCTGCCAGGAGACGATCCGCCCCCTGCTCGACGCCCGGCCCGAGCTGAAGGCGCACACCGACGAACGGATCGGGGAGTGCCACTACGGCGACTGGTCCGGCCGCAAGCTCGCCGAGCTGGCGGACGAGCCGCTGATGGAGGTGGTCCAGGCGCACCCCTCCGCCGCGGCGTTCCCCGGCGGCGAGTCGATGCGCGCGATGCAGACCCGCGCCGCCGAGGCGGTACGCGAGTGGAACGCGCGCGTGGAGCGCGACCACGGCCCCGACGCCGTCTACCTGATGTGCTCCCACGGCGACATCATCAAGTCCCTCGTCGCGGAGGCCCTCGGCCTGCATCTCGACCTCTTCCAGCGGATCTCCGTCGAGCCCTGCTCCGTCACCGCGATCCGCTACACCCGGCTGCGCCCGTTCCTCGTCCGCCTCGGCGACACCGGCGACTTCGCCTCCCTCGCCCCCCACGAGGAACCCCCGGGCGACCAGGCCCCGGTCGGTGGTGGTGCGGGCGCACCGTGATCGTCGGCCGCAGTAGGGTGAGGCGGTCGCAGCAGTGCCCCCGCATTCCCGCTTTCCCCGCTTCCCCCGACTTCCATGGAGACAGGACGTGTCCCGTCAGGTGTTCCTCTACGACCAACCGGAACGTTTCGTGGCCGGTACGGTCGGGCTGCCCGGGCGCCGTACGTTCTTCCTCCAGGCCACCGCAGGCTCCCGGGTGACCAGCGTGGCCCTGGAGAAGACCCAGGTCGCCGCCCTCGCCGAGCGCATGGACGAACTCCTCGACGAGGTCGTACGGCGCAGCGGCGGCAGCACCGTCGTCCCCGCCATGGCTCCCACCGAGCCCGCCGACACCGCCCCGCTGGACGCCCCCGTCGAGGAAGAGTTCAGGGTCGGCACCATGGCGCTGGCCTGGGACGGCGACGACCAGCGCATGATCGTCGAGGCGCAGGCACTCGTGGAGCTGGACGCCGAGTCCGAGGAGGACCTGGCGGAGGCCGAGGAGCGGCTGCTCCAGGACGAGGAGAACGGCCCCCCGATGCTGCGGGTCCGGCTCACCGGCGCGCAGGCCAGGGCCTTCGCCAAACGCGCCCTCGACGTAGTCAACGCCGGGCGGCCGCCGTGCCCGCTGTGCAGCCTCCCGCTCGACCCGGAAGGACACGTATGTCCGCGCCAGAACGGATACCGCCGCGGAGCGTGACCACCGACGTGGCGGCCGCCGAATTGCTCGCGCTGGGCGAGCTGACCGTACGCGGACGCATCCGCGACGCCTCCAACGCGGCGCTGTACTGCACGGTGACGCACGAGGGGCGCGAGGCCGCCTGCGTCTACAAGCCGGTCGCCGGGGAGCGGCCCCTGTGGGACTTCCCCGACGGCGACCTCGCCCGGCGCGAGGTCGCCGCCTACGAGGTCTCCGAGGCGACCGGCTGGGGCCTCGTGCCGCCCACCGTGCTGCGCGACGGGCCGTACGGCGAGGGCATGTGCCAGCTGTGGATCGAGACGGTGCCGGAGACGGAACTGCTCGCCCTGGTGGAGGACGAGGAGCCCGGCCCCGGCTGGAAGGCGGTCGTCTTCGCCGAGGTCGGCGAGGGCCGCACCGCGCTGCTCGTGCACGCCGACGACGAGCGGCTGCGCCGGCTCGCCGTCCTGGACGCCGTGATCAACAACGCCGACCGCAAGGGCGGCCATCTGCTGCCCTCGGCCGATGAGCGGCTGTACGGCATCGACCACGGGGTGACCTTCCACGCCGAGAACAAGCTGAGGACCCTGCTGTGGGGCTGGGCGGGCGATCCCCTCACCGGGGAGGCCCTGGCGGTGCTCGACGCCCTCAGGCAGGCCCTGACGGACGACGGGCCCCTGGCGGTCCGGCTCGGCCCGCTCATCACCCCGGCGGAGCTCGACGCCACCCGCGGGCGTGTGGAGGCGTTGCTGGCCGCCGGCAAGCACCCCGAACCGAGCGGCGAGTGGCCGGCCATCCCCTGGCCGCCGGTGTAGCCACCCGGTGTCGCTCGACAAGCACGACGGCCGGTGTCCCCGCACAGCGGGCGGTGTGACGCAAGAGCGCCTTACCGGCCATCCGGACCGGTCCGGTTCGTGTACGGAACATCCGTCCGGTTAGGCTCATGACATGCATGCCTGGCCCGCTTCCGAGGTCCCCGCCCTGCCTGGTCAGGGCCGCGACCTGAGGATCCACGACACCGCGACCGGAGGCCTGGTCACTCTCGACCCCGGTCCCGTCGCCCGCATCTATGTCTGCGGCATCACGCCGTACGACGCCACCCACATGGGACACGCGGCGACCTACAACGCGTTCGACCTCGTGCAGCGCGTGTGGCTCGACACCAAGCGGCAGGTTCACTACGTCCAGAACGTCACCGACGTGGACGACCCGCTGCTGGAGCGGGCCGTGCGCGACGGCGTCGACTGGACCGCCCTCGCCGAGAAGGAGACCGCCCTCTTCCGCGAGGACATGACGGCGCTGCGGATGCTGCCGCCGCGGCACTACATAGGCGCCGTGGAGGCCATACCCGGCATCGTCCCGCTCGTCGAGCGCCTGCGGGACGGGGGCGCGGCGTACGAGCTCGAAGGCGACATCTACTTCTCCGTGGAGTCCGACCCCCACTTCGGCGGCGTGTCCCACCTCGACGCCGCCGCCATGCGGCTGCTCTCCGCCGAGCGGGGCGGCGACCCGGACCGGCCGGGCAAGAAGAACCCGCTCGACCCGATGCTGTGGATGGCGGCCCGGGAGGGCGAGCCCAGCTGGGACGGCGGCTCCCTCGGCCGCGGACGCCCCGGTTGGCACATCGAGTGCGTGGCCATCGCCCTCGACCACCTCGGCATGGGCTTCGACGTCCAGGGCGGCGGCAGCGACCTCGCCTTCCCGCACCACGAGATGGGCGCCTCGCACGCCCAGGCGCTCACCGGCGAGTTCCCCATGGCCAAGGCGTACGTCCACGCCGGCATGGTCGGTCTCGACGGCGAGAAGATGTCCAAGTCCAAGGGCAACCTGGTCTTCGTCTCGAAGCTGCGCGGCGAGGGCGTCGACCCGGCCGCCATCCGGCTCACGCTGCTCGCCCACCACTACCGCTCCGACTGGGAGTGGACCGACCAGGTGCTCCAGGACGCCCTCGCCCGGCTGGAGCGCTGGCGCGCGGCCGTCTCCCGGCCCGACGGCCCGTCCGCCGAGGCGCTCGTCGAGGAGATTCGCGAGGCCCTCGCGAACGACCTGGACTCCCCGGCCGCGCTCGAGGCCGTCGACCGCTGGGCCGCGCTCCAGCAGGAGAGCGGCGGTACGGACATCGGCGCCCCCGGCGTCGTCTCCCGCGCGGTCGACGCGCTGCTGGGCGTAGCACTGTAAGCAGGCGAACCACCAACAGGCGAACCACGCGGACAGGGGCCGCTTCCCGGCGGGAAGCGGCCCCTGTCCCGTCGGCTCAGTCCTCCGACGACTCCTCGTCGTCCCCACTCGCCTTCGGCGGCCTCGGAGGCCTCGGCGGACGGGACCGGCCGCCGGGGCTGTCCCGCAGATGCGGCGTCCCCGGCGTCCCCGGCGCGCCGTCCGTGCCGTCAGCCGTGGCGTGGCCACCCGGTCCGCCCGTACCGCCGGGACCGGAGCCGTCCCTGCGCCGCAGATACCGCTCGAACTCGCGGGCGATCGCCTCGCCCGACGCCTCCGGCAGCTCCGCGGTGTCCCGGGCCTCCTCCAGCGACTGGACGTACTCGGCGACCTCGCTGTCCTCGGCGGCCAGCTGGTCCACACCCACCTGCCAGGCCCGCGCGTCCTCGGGCAGCTCGCCCAGCGGGATGCGCACGCCGATGAGGTCCTCGAGCCGGTTCAGCAGGGCCAGCGTGGCCTTCGGGTTCGGTGGCTGCGACACGTAGTGCGGCACCGCCGCCCACAGCGACACGGCCGGTACGCCCGCGTGCGTGCACGCCTCCTGGAGGATGCCGACGATGCCCGTGGGCCCCTCGTACCTGGTCTCCTCCAGGTCCATGCGCCGGGCCAGGTCGGCGTCCGACGTGGTCCCGCTGACCGGGACCGGACGGGTGTGGGGGGTGTCGCCCAGCAGGGCGCCCAGGACGACCACCAGCTCGACGCCCAGCTCGTGGGCGAAGCCGAGCAGCTCGTTGCAGAACGAGCGCCAGCGCATGGACGGCTCGATACCGCGGACCAGCACCAGGTCACGCGGTTTGTCGCCGCCGACCCGGATCACCGACAGTCTCGTCGTCGGCCACGTGATCTTGCGGACGCCCGCCTCCACGAACACCGTGGGACGGTTGACCTGGAAGTCGTAGTAGTCCTCGGCGTCGAGCGCCGCGAACACCTCGCCCTTCCACTCCCTGTCGAGATGCGCGACCGCGGTGGAGGCGGCGTCGCCGGCGTCGTTCCAGCCCTCGAACGCGGCCACCATGACCGGGTCGACCAGCTCGGGAACCCCCTCGAGCTCGATCACCCAGCGCCTCCTTCCGACGTGCCCTCGCGTACCCCCCAACCTTACGGCGTGCCGAGGGGCCGCCCGCAGCCCCCTCGCACGGGGGAGTGAACGCATCACTGCCCCGTTCCCGGCGGCCGGACACCCGCCGCCACCACCGGATCGAGCCGGGCCGGAGCCGGAGGGGAGCCGGATGGGAGTCGGATCAGAGGGTGGAGCGAAGCCACTGCTCCACGGAGGCGATGTGCACCGTCGCCCAGGAGCGCGCCGCCTCCGCGTCCCGGTCGCGCAGTGCGGCGAGGATCGCCCGGTGCTCGCGCAGGGTGCGGCCGACCGCGTCCTCCTGGGTGAGTCCGCGCCAGACACGGGCCCGGGTGGTGGGGCCGGACAGACCGTCGAGGAGGGAGCAGAGCACCGAGTTGCCCGAGGCCCCCACGATGCCCCGGTGGAACTCGAGATCGGAGGCGACCAGCTCCTCCACCGACGGTTCGGTGCCGAGGACGTCCAACCGCGCACCGAGCGCGTCCAGTTCCCGCTCACTGATCCGGGAGGCCGCCATCGCGGTCGCCGCCGGCTCCAGGATGCGGCGCACGGCGAGGAACTCCAGCACCGTGTCGTCGCGGTGGAAGTCGACGACGAAGCCGATGGCCTCCAGCAGGAGCTGCGGATCCAGGCTGGTGACGTAGGTGCCGTCGCCCTGCCGCACGTCCAGGATCCGGATCAGGGACAGGGCGCGTACGGCCTCGCGCAGGGAGTTGCGGGACAGCCCGAGGCCGGCGGCGAGCTCGCTCTCCTTGGGCAGCCGGTCGCCGGGCCGCAGCGCGCCTGAGACGATCATGTCCTTGATCTTCTCGATGGCCTCGTCGGTGACCGCCACGGCCGACCTCCCTGTGCTTCGAAGATGCCCCTCAGACATCCGATGTCTTACGACATTATGGGGGTCGGCGCGGCCGGCGAGGCGCACGCGCGTGGGGGCGGCGGCTCCATCGGCGCGAGCCGCCGCCCCCACCCGGCGGGTGGCCGGGTCCTACTTCTTGTCGAGCAGGTCCTGGACCTTGGCGCGGACGTCGTCCGTGGCCAGGCCGCGGATCGTCAGCGTCGTCCGCCGGCGCAGCACGTCGTCCTGCGTCTCGGCCCACTCGTTGTCCCGGGCCCACACGACCTGCGCCCAGATCTCCGGGGCGTCGGGGTGCACCCGCTCGGCCAGTTCCGGGTTGTCGTTGGCCAGGCGGGCGATGTCGAAGGCCAGCGAGCCGTAGTGGGTGGCCAGGTGCCGTGCGGTGTCCGCCGCCATGCGCGGGCCGGGTGCCGGGCCGTCCACCAGCAGCCGGTGGGCCACCGCGCGCGGGTTGGCGACGCCGGGCAGCGGCAGCTTCTTCGGCAGCGAGGCGATCGGCTCGAAGTCGTCGCCCAGCGGGTGGCCCGGCAGCGCCTCCAGCTTCTGCATGACGGTGCGGCCGATGTGGCGGAAGGTGGTCCACTTGCCGCCCGCGACGGACAGCATGCCTCCCCGGCCCTCGCTGACGACCGTCTCGCGCTTGGCCTTCGCGGTGTCACCGGGACCGCCCGGCAGCACGCGCAGACCCGCGAAGGAGTACGTGATCAGGTCCCGGTCGAGCTGCTGGTCGCGGATGGAGAACGCGGCCTCGTCGAGGATCTGGGCTATGTCCTTGTCGTTGACCGCGACGTCCGCCGGGTCGCCCTCGAACTCCTCGTCGGTCGTGCCGAGCAGCAGCATGTCCTCCCAGGGGAGGGCGAAGGTGATCCGGTACTTGTCGATCGGGGTGGCCAGCGCCGCCTTCCAGGGCGCGGTGCGCTTGAGCACCAGGTGCGCGCCCTTGGAGAGCCGGATGGAGGGGGCCGCCTTCGGGTCCTCCATACGGCGCAGGTGGTCGACCCAGGGGCCGGTGGCGTTGAGCACCAGGCGGGCGCTGACGCCGAACTCGTCGCCGCTCAGCCGGTCCTTCAGCTCGGCGCCGGTCACCCGGCCCTTGGTGAAGCGCAGGCCGGTGACCTCGGCGTGGTTGAGGACCACCGCGCCCGAATCGACCGCCGCGCGGACGGTCATCAGCGCCATGCGGGCGTCGTTCATCTGGTCGTCGCCGTACACGGCCACGGCCTTGAGGTTGTCGGTGCGCAGCTCCGGCACGTCCTGCGCGGCCTTGGCCGGCGAGAGCAGGTGGCCGACTCCGTCGCCGAAGGCGGACAGCGCCGAGTACGCGAAGACACCGGCGCCGAGCTTCGCCGCGCCGTGCGGCCCGCCCTTGTACACGGGGAGGTAGAAGGTGAGCGGGTTCGCCAGGTGGGGGGCCACCTGGCGGGAGACCGCACGGCGCTCGAAGTGGTTCTCCGCCACCAGCTTCACCGCGCCGGTCTGCAGGTAGCGCAGACCGCCGTGGAGCAGCTTGGAGGAGGCGGAGGAGGTGGCACCGGCGAAGTCGCCGGCGTCGACCACGGCCACCCTGAGGCCGGACTGCGCGGCGTGCCAGGCGGTGGAGATGCCCAGGATGCCGCCGCCGATCACGAGAAGGTCGTACGACGCCTTGGAGAGCTGCTCCCGGGTCTCGGCCCGGCTCGGGTTCGAGCCGGAGGCCGGGTGCGTCCCCAGGGCAGGCACGGACTGCAGGGTGGACTGAGTGGTCATTGCGGTTCTTACTCCTCGTCCTCGAGCCAGCCCATGGTCCGCTCGACGGCCTTGAGCCAGCTCTTGTACTCACGGTCGCGGATGTCCGCGTCCATGCGGGGGGTCCACTCGGCGGCCCGACGCCAGTTGGCGCGCAGGTCGTCGGTGCTGTTCCAGAAGCCGACGGCGAGACCGGCGGCGTAGGCGGCGCCGAGGCAGGTGGTCTCGGCGACCATCGGGCGCACCACGGGGGCGTCCACGAAGTCGGCGAGGGTCTGCATCAGCAGGTTGTTGGAGGTCATGCCGCCGTCGACCTTGAGGGCGGTCAACTCCACACCGGAGTCCTTCGTCATGGCGTCCGCGATCTCCCGCGTCTGCCAGGCAGTGGCCTCCAGTACGGCGCGCGCGAGGTGCGCCTTGGTGACGTACCGGGTGAGGCCGGCGATCACACCGCGGGCGTCGGAGCGCCAGTACGGGGCGAACAGGCCGGAGAAGGCCGGTACGAAGTAGGCGCCGCCGTTGTCCTCGACCTGCATCGCCAGGGTCTCGATCTCGGCGGCGGTGGAGATCAGGCCCATCTGGTCGCGCATCCACTGCACCAGCGAACCGGTGACGGCGATCGAGCCCTCCAGGGCGTAGACCGGCTTCTTGTCGCCGATCTGGTAGCCCACGGTGGTCACCAGGCCGCTGTACGAGTTGATGATCTTGTCGCCGGTGTTCATCAGCATGAAGGTGCCGGTGCCGTACGTCGACTTGGTCTCGCCCTCGGAGAAGCAGGTCTGGCCGAACAGGGCCGCCTGCTGGTCGCCGAGCGCGGAGGCGACCGGGATGCCGCCGAGCAGTTCGCCGAGGCGGCCGCCCGTGATCTCGCCGTAGACCTCGGCGGAGGAGCGGATCTCGGGGAGCATCCGCGTCGGCACGCCGATGGACTCGGCGATCTTCTCGTCCCACTGCATGGTGTGCAGGTTCATCAGCATGGTGCGGGAGGCGTTGGTGACGTCGGTGACGTGCTTGCCGCCGTTCACCCCGCCGGTCAGGTTCCAGATGACCCAGGTGTCCATGGTGCCGAAGAGCAGGTCGCCCGCCTCGGCGCGCTCGCGCAGACCGTCGACGTTGTCGAGCAGCCAGCGGGCCTTGGGGCCGGCGAAGTAGGAGGCGAGGGGAAGGCCGGTCTCGCGGCGGAAGCGGTCCTGGCCGACGTTGCGGCCCAGCTCCCGGCAGAGGGCGTCGGTGCGGGTGTCCTGCCAGACGATGGCGTTGTGGACGGGCTCACCGGTGTTCTTGTCCCAGACGAGGGTGGTCTCGCGCTGGTTGGTGATGCCGATGGCCTTGATGTCGTCGCGGGTGATGCCGGCCTTCTCGACCGCGGAGGCGACGACCTCCTGGACGTTGGTCCAGATCTCGGTGGCGTCGTGCTCGACCCAGCCCGGCTTGGGGAAGATCTGCTCGTGCTCCTTCTGGTCGACGGAGACGATGCGCCCGTCGCGGTCGAAGACGATGCAGCGCGAGGAGGTCGTGCCCTGGTCGATGGCGGCGATGAAGGGGCCTGCGGTGTGAGCGTCGGTCACGGTGTGCTCCTGGGTTTCCGTGGTGTGGTGGTCGGTGCGTACGGCGCGTGTGCTGCGGCTCGATGATGGCCGAGCGGATGCCCGCTCAGGCGAACGCGACGTTGTAGACACCTCCGGCGATCGCGCCGCCGATCAGCGGACCGACGACCGGGACCCAGGCGTAGGACCAGTCGGAGCCGCCCTTGTTGGGCAGGGGCAGCAGGGCGTGCACGATGCGCGGCCCGAGGTCGCGGACCGGGTTGATCGCGTAGCCGGTCGGGCCACCGAGGGAGAGGCCGATCGAGACCACCACGAACGCGGTGATCAGGGCGCCCAGGGTGCCGAGGCCGTTGCCCTCGTCGTTCAGGCCCTGGGTGAGGATGGCGAGCAACAGGACGAAGGTGCCGATGATCTCGGTGGCGAGGTTCTGCACCACGTTCCGGATCTCGGGCCCGGTGGAGAAGACGCCCAGCACCGGGCCGGCGCCCTTCTCCTGGGCCTCGACGGCCTTGGCCGGGGTGTCCCGCGTGCCAGGCGCGCCGACGATCTCCGGGTCGGTCAGGTGGGCCTGGAAGTGGCCGTAGTAGGCGATCCAGACCAGGACCGCGCCGATCATGGCGCCGAGGATCTGACCGGCGAAGTAGGTGGGGACGTTGCCCCACTCGCCGTCCTTGATCGCGATGCCGACCGTCACGGCCGGGTTGAGGTGGGCGCCGGACAGCGGGCCCGAGATGTACGCCCCCGTCATGACGGCGAAGCCCCAGCCGAAGGCGATGGCGAGCCAGCCGGCGTTGCGGGCCTTGGAGGCCTTGAGCGTCACGGCGGCACAGACGCCGCCGCCGAGCAGGATGAGTATGGCGGTACCGATGGTCTCGCCGATGAAGATGTCGGAGCTGGACACCCGCGACTCCTTTGTCCTTCGTCCAGGGAAAGCCGAACCCCCGGGTCCCTCCGGGTGTTCCGGCGCCCTCGGTGTGAGAGCGATGGCGGCCCTTGGCGTTGTCACACTCTAACGCGTATTGCCGGTAGGTGTTCGACAATGCCGACCGATGGACGCGAGTCTCGTCCTGACGTCACGTAGGCGTCAAGAGCCCTGTTATCGAAAACACGATCGTTATTGATCGTGTCGGACTATCGATCTTGGGGGCGTGCTCTTGGGTGAGGTGTGCCCCGCCGGGAACGCCGAAGGCCGGAACGCGTTCGGCGTTCCGGCCTTCGTTGTCCCGCACTGTTGTCCCGCACTGTTGTCCCGCACCGTTTCCGCGGGCCCCGGCCGGTCGGCCGGCCGGCTAGAACCGCCCGGCGCCCAGGTCCCGCGACACCGCGCGGGCGCAGTCCCGTACCGCCGCGACCAGCTCGGGCCGCAGCTCGCCGTCCCGGCCCAGCCGTTCCACGGCCCCGGTGATGCCGACCGCGCCGACCGGCATGCGCCTGCGGTCGTGGATGGGGGCCGCGATGGACGCGATGCCCTCCCAGGTCTCCTCGACGTCGGCCGCGTAGCCACGCGCGCGCGTGATGTCCAGGATGTGCTCGAACCCGTCCGGCTCGCAGACGGTCCGGTCCGTGTACGCCCTGCGCTCGGCCTCCAGCGCCTCGCTGTGCGCGACCGGGTCGTACGCCGACAGCACCTTGCCCAGCGCCGTGGAGTGCAGCGGCTGCATGGCCCCGATCTCCAGCACCTGCCGGCTGTCGTCGGGCCGGAAGACGTGGTGCACGATCAGGACGCCCTGCTGGTGCAGAACGCCGAGGTGGACGCTCTCACCGCTCGACCGGGCCAGGTCGTCCGTCCACACCAGGGCGCGCGCCCGCAGCTCGTGCACGTCGAGGTACGTCGTGCCCAGGCGCAGCAGCTCGGCGCCCAGCTGGTAGCGCCCGGAGGCGTCGTCCTGCTCGACGAAGCCCTCGTGCTGGAGGGTGCGCAGGATGCCGTGGGCGGTGCCTTTGGCCAGGCCCAGCGACGAGGCGATGTCCGACAGGCCGAGCCGCCGCTCGCCGCCCGCGAGCAGGCGCAGCATCGCGGCCGCCCGTTCGAGCGACTGGATGTTCCGTGCCATCGACGTACTGCCTCCGTCCCCTTCGACTGCCGACCTCGGCGTCGCTGACGTCGTTCGGCAATGCCGAACAATACCGGTCCATGCCGACCTCCCGCTAATGGTCGGCGGGCAACTGTTGCACTTCGGCCACGTCCCGGTGGCCCGGACCGTCCCTCCGGCAGTGGCCGGGGAGGGGCGGATGCCGACTGGCACCGGGCCTCTACCCGGGTGGCCGTTCCCGGCCCGTGCCCGATTCGTCCGCAGGGCCGTGGCTGTCTCGTCAGTGCCTCGTTCCCGGGCCCGTGGCTGTCGCGCCCCTGTCCCGTGCCTGTTCCGTCCCCTGGGCCGCCGCCGTTCTGTCCCCGTTCCGTCCCCGGTCCGTTCCTGGCCCGTTCCTGGCCCGTCCTCGGCCCTCCCCGGTCCGTTCCCGGCTCGTTCTCGGCCCTCCCCGGTCCGTTTCACGGGACCGTTCCGGGGCCGAAAGGTCACCCCTTCGGCGGGCATCCGCCCCGCCGTACTCGTCCGCCTCGTGGACGCCTCGACCATCACTCCCTCGGTCCCGGCTACCCTGGCGGCGTGCGTTCTCTCCCGGGACGTTCCCTGCGGACGGCACCGGGCAGCGCAAAGCCGACAGCCGTCGCATCCTAGGGAGCCCCTTCATGGCCTCGTCGCCGTCCACCCCGTCCGCCGACACCCGGACCCGTGTCTCCGCCCTCCGCGAGGCGCTCGCCACCCGTGTGGTGGTCGCCGACGGCGCGATGGGCACCATGCTCCAGGCGCAGAACCCCTCGCTGGACGACTTCCAGCAGCTGGAGGGGTGCAACGAGGTACTGAACCAGACCCGCCCGGACATCGTGCGCTCGGTGCACGAGGAGTACTTCGCCGCCGGCGTCGACTGCGTGGGGACCAACACCTTCGGTGCCAACCACTCCGCGCTGGCCGAGTACGACATTCCCGAGCGTGTCCACGAACTCTCGGAGGCCGGCGCCCGGGTGGCCCGCGAGGTCGCCGACGAGTTCGCCGCGCGGGACGGCCGGCAACGCTGGGTCCTCGGATCCATCGGCCCCGGCACCAAACTCCCCACCCTCGGCCACGCCCCGTACACCCTGCTGCGGGACGCCTACCAGCGCAACGCGGAGGGTCTGGTCGCGGGCGGCGCGGACGCGCTGCTGGTGGAGACGACGCAGGACCTGCTGCAGACCAAGGCCTCCGTGCTCGGCGCCCGGCGCGCCCTGGACGCCCTGGGCCTCGACCTGCCGGTGATCTGCTCGGTGACGGTGGAGACGACCGGCACGATGCTGCTGGGCTCCGAGATCGGCGCCGCGCTGACCGCGCTGGAGCCGCTCGGCATCGACATGATCGGCATGAACTGCGCGACCGGCCCGGCCGAGATGAGCGAGCACCTGCGCTACCTCGCCCGCCACTCCCGGATCCCGCTGTCCTGCATGCCCAACGCCGGTCTGCCGGTCCTGGGCAAGAACGGTGCCCACTACCCGCTGACCGCACCCGAACTGGCCGACGCGCAGGAGACCTTCGTACGCGAGTACGGCCTGTCCCTGGTCGGCGGCTGCTGCGGCACCACCCCCGAGCACCTGCGCCAGGTCGTGGAGCGGGTACGGGGCACCGCCCCCACCGAGCGCCACCCGCGCCCCGAGGCGGGCGCGGCCTCCCTCTACCAGAGCGTGCCGTTCCGGCAGGACACCTCCTACCTGGCGATCGGCGAGCGGACGAACGCCAACGGGTCGAGGAAGTTCCGTGAGGCCATGCTGGAGGCCCGCTGGGACGACTGTGTGGAGATGGCCCGCGACCAGATCCGCGAGGGCGCGCACATGCTGGACCTGTGCGTGGACTACGTGGGCCGTGACGGCGTCGCCGACATGGAGGAACTCGCCGGGCGTTTCGCGACCGCCTCGACGCTGCCGATCGTGCTGGACTCCACCGAGGTCGACGTGCTGCGCGCCGGACTGGAGAAGCTCGGCGGGCGCGCGGTGATCAACTCGGTCAACTACGAGGACGGCGCCGGCCCCGAGTCCCGGTTCGCCAAGGTCACGAAGCTGGCGCAGGAGCACGGCGCCGCCCTGATCGCCCTGACCATCGACGAGGTGGGCCAGGCCCGCACCGCCGAGAAGAAGGTGGAGATCGCCGAACGGCTGATCGACGACCTCACCGGCAACTGGGGCATCCACGAGTCGGACATCCTCGTCGACTGCCTCACCTTCACCATCTGCACCGGCCAGGAGGAGTCCCGCGGCGACGGTGTCGCCACCATCGAGGGCATCCGCGAGCTCAAGCGGCGCCACCCGGACGTGCAGACCACCCTCGGTCTGTCGAACATCTCCTTCGGCCTGAACCCGGCCGCCCGCATCCTGCTCAACTCCGTCTTCCTGGACGAGTGCGTGAAGGCCGGCCTGGACTCGGCGATCGTGCACGCCTCGAAGATCCTGCCGATCGCGCGGTTCGACGAGGAGCAGGTCACCACCGCGCTGGACCTGATCTACGACCGCCGCCGCGAGGGCTACGACCCGCTGCAGAAGCTCATGGCGCTCTTCGAGGGCGCCACGGCCAAGTCCCTGCGGGCCTCCAAGGCCGAGGAGCTGGCCGCCCTCCCACTGGACGAGCGCCTCAAGCGCCGCATCATCGACGGTGAGAAGAACGGCCTCGAGGCCGACCTGGACGAGGCCCTGACCCAGCGTCCGGCCCTCGACATCGTCAACGAGACCCTCCTCGACGGCATGAAGGTGGTCGGTGAGCTGTTCGGCTCCGGCCAGATGCAGCTGCCGTTCGTGCTCCAGTCCGCCGAGGTCATGAAGACCGCGGTGGCCCACCTGGAGCCGCACATGGAGAAGACCGACGACGACGGCAAGGGCACCATCGTGCTGGCCACCGTCCGCGGCGACGTGCACGACATCGGCAAGAACCTCGTCGACATCATCCTGTCCAACAACGGCTACAACGTCGTCAACCTCGGCATCAAGCAGCCGGTCTCCGCGATCCTCGAGGCGGCCGACGAGCACCGGGCCGACGTGATCGGCATGTCCGGGCTGCTGGTCAAGTCCACGGTGATCATGAAGGAGAACCTGGAGGAGCTCAACCAGCGGGGGCTGGCCGCCGACTACCCGGTGATCCTCGGCGGCGCGGCCCTCACCCGCGCCTACGTCGAGCAGGACCTCCACGAGATCTACGACGGCGAGGTCCGCTACGCCCGCGACGCCTTCGAGGGCCTGCGCCTGATGGACGCCCTCATCGGCATCAAGCGGGGCGTGCCCGGCGCGAAACTGCCCGAACTGCGCCAGCGGCGGGTCCGCGCGGCCACCGTGGAGGTCGAAGAGCGCCCCGAGGAGGGCAACGTCCGCTCCGACGTCGCCACCGACAACCCCGTGCCCGCCCCGCCCTTCAGCGGCACCCGGGTGGTCAAGGGCATCCAGCTCAAGGAGTACGCGTCCTGGCTGGACGAGGGCGCCCTGTTCAAGGGCCAGTGGGGCCTGAAGCAGGCCCGTACCGGCGAGGGGCCCTCGTACGAGGAACTGGTCGAGTCCGAGGGCCGGCCGAGGCTGCGCGGGCTGCTGGACCGGCTCCAGACGGACAACCTGCTGGAGGCGGCCGTGGTCTACGGCTACTTCCCGTGCGTGTCCAAGGACGACGACCTGATCGTCCTCGACGACGACGGCAACGAGCGCACCAGGTTCACCTTCCCGCGCCAGCGCCGCGGCCGCCGCCTGTGCCTGGCCGACTTCTTCCGCCCGGAGGAGTCCGGCGAGACGGACGTCGTCGGCTTCCAGGTCGTCACCGTCGGCTCCCGGATCGGCGAGGAGACGGCCCGCATGTTCGAGGCCAACGCCTACCGCGACTACCTCGAACTCCACGGCCTTTCCGTCCAGCTCGCCGAAGCCCTCGCCGAGTACTGGCACGCCCGCGTCCGCTCCGAGCTCGGTTTCGCCGGGGAGGACCCGGCCCAGATGGAGGACATGTTCGCCCTGAAGTACCGGGGCGCCCGCTTCTCCCTCGGCTACGGCGCCTGCCCCGACCTGGAGGACCGCGCGAAGATCGCCGACCTGCTCCAGCCGGAACGCATCGGCGTCCACCTGTCCGAGGAGTTCCAGCTCCACCCCGAACAGTCCACCGACGCCATCGTGATCCACCACCCGGAGGCGAAGTACTTCAACGCCCGCTGAGGCGCCCGGTACCCGCTCCACAGGCCACATCCGGCGTTCTCGTCCCGCACGACGTACACTAGTCGGTCCATCGCAGGCCGGTTCCCTCCGTGGGAACCGGCCTGATCGTCCCTCAAGGAGGTACGTGGATGACCAGTACGGTCCCCGCGCTCGGAACCCGTACGGCCGAAGGATCCGCCCTGCAGGCCGTGCTCCTCGACATGGACGGCACTCTGGTGGACACCGAGGGCTTCTGGTGGGACGTCGAGGTCGAGGTCTTCGCCTCCCTCGGCCACACCCTCGACGACTCCTGGCGCCACGTGGTCGTCGGCGGCCCGATGAGCCGCAGCGCGGGATTCCTGATCGAGGCCACCGGGGCGGGCATCTCGCTCGCCGAACTCAGCGTGCTGCTCAACGACGGCTTCGAGAAGCGCATCGGCCGTACCCTGCCGCTCATGCCGGGAGCCGCCCGACTGCTCGCGGAGCTCTCCGCGCACGAGATCCCCACGGCCCTGGTCTCCGCCTCGCACCGGCGCATCATCGACCGCGTGCTGACCTCGCTGGGCTCCCAGCACTTCGGCCTCACCGTCGCCGGCGACGAGGTGCCGCGCACCAAGCCCCACCCGGACCCGTACCTGGCCGCCGCGGCCGGACTCGGCGTGGACCCGGCCCGGTGCGCCGTCGTCGAGGACACGGCGACCGGGGTCGCCGCCGCGGAGGCCGCCGGCTGCCACGTCGTGGCGGTGCCTTCGGTCGCGCCCATCACTCCGGCCGCCCGGCGCACGGTGGTCGACTCCCTGGAAGACGTCGACCTGACATTTCTGCGCGGCCTGATGACACAAATGCGTTAGGCGTTCACCCAGCGTGCAGCCGCGTTAACGCGGCAATTCCGGGAACCGCCGCGCGAGGCGACGCGAGGGCGCGCGCGGTGGGAATTCCCGCTGTTCGGATGGCCGAATTCAGGCAGCTATCGGCAGAACCTTCTGTGTGATGTTCCCCACGCCGTCAGGGGTCGACAGGTCGGACCGGCTGTGCTGCCGGATGCCTGGCGAACGTTGTCGAGGTGCCCTTGTGTCCTGATTGGTGAAACGCTGCACTAATCCTTCCACTGTCGGGTTTTCGGTGCGTCCACGCCCGGTTTCACTCCGTGATGAGGGCTCAACTCCGGTGGCTGCGAACCCCCGTGCGGGCGCGGACTAATCTCGTCGCAAGAACATCGGCCACTACCCCCGTGATCCGCCGCGACACCCCCTGCATGCCGGATACACGGACCGACAGCTCTGGAGAAACTCGAGCATGAACCGCAAGACTTTGGTGCTGCCGGCCGTCGTGGGCCTGCTCGCGCCGGTGCTCGCCGCCTGCGGCGGGTCCGACAGCGGCAGCGACGGGGACGCGATCGTCGTCGGCACCACGGACCGGTTCACCGCGGAGGCGGCACCCGCGCCCCTCGACCCGGCATACGCCTACGACGTCGGCCTCTGGAACATCCTGCGGCAGACCACGCAGACCCTGATGATCCAGCCCCGTGGCGACGGTGAACCCGTACCCGAGGCCGCCGAGCAGTGCGGATTCACCGACACCGGTAACGAGCGCTACTCCTGCACCCTGCGTGACGGCCTGAAGTTCGCCAACGGTGACGCCATCACCGCGGAGGACGTGAAGTACTCCATCGAGCGTGCCCTGGCCCTCAAGGCCGACAGCAAGGTGTACACCCTGCTGTCGACCGTCGACACCGTCGAGACCCAGGGCGAGCGCGAGGTCATCTTCCACCTCAACACCGCCGACGCCACCTTCCCGTACAAGCTGACGACCCCGGTCGCGGGCATCGTCAACAAGGACGACTACGCGAAGGACAAGCTGCGCGAGGGCTTCGAACTGGACGGGTCCGGCCCGTACACCATGAAGGCGGAGGTCGAGGACGGCGTACTGACCAAGTCCGTGTTCACCAAGAACCCCAGCTACAAGGGGAGCCTGAAGGTGGGCAACGAAAAGGTCGAGATGGTGTCGTTCGCCGACGCCGAGGCCATGGGTGAGGCGCTCGACAAGGGCGACATCGACCTGATGACCCGTGCGATGACGCCGGAGCAGATCCAGACGCTGTCCAAGTCCACGGACGGCGACGTCGACCTGATCGAGGTGTCCGGCCTCGAGATCCGGTACCTGGCCTTCAACACGGACGCGCAGACGGTGAAGGACAAGGCTGTCCGCAAGGCGGTGGCCCAGCTCATCAACCGCAGCTCACTCGTCTCCGCGGTCTACGGCTCCCAGGCCGAGCCGCTGTACTCGACGGTCCCGGCCGGCATCACCGGGCACTCCAACTCGTTCTTCAACAAGTACGGCGACCCGAGTGTCACCAAGGCCAAGGCCGTACTGGAGGACGCGGGCGTCAGCACTCCGGTGAAGTTCACCATGGACTACACGACGGACCACTACGGTGCCGCGACCAAGCAGGAGTTCGAGCACCTGCAGAAGCAGCTGAACGACAGCGGCCTCTTCGACGTCGACATCAAGGGCACGCCCTGGGAGAAGTTCCGTGAGGCCGAGCTGAACGGCGAGTACGACGTCTTCGGCATGGGCTGGTTCCCCGACTTCCCCGACGCGGACAGCTTCATCGCGCCGTTCCTCGACAAGGGCAACACCCTCAACTCGCCGTACCTGAACCCGGAGATCATCAACACCCTGATCCCCGAGTCCCGGCGTGAGGCCGACCGGCTCTCCGCCGTCGACACCCTCACCGAGATCCAGAAAATCACCGCCGACGACGTCCCGATGATCCCGCTGTGGCAGGGCAAGCAGTACGTCGCAGCCCGGGACGACATCACCGGCACGGCCTACGTCCTCAACTCCTCCTCGACGCTCCAGCTGTGGGAGCTGGGCCGGGGCGTGAGCGGCTGACGCCCCGCCGGCCACAACCCGAAGGGCGCCCTCCTCCGATCGGAAGAGGGCGCCCTTCGTGGTACGTGAACACCGGTGCGGGGGTGCGGGGGTGCCGGGCCTTCGGGGCGGTGCGCCGCCGAGCGTCCGCGTCAGGGGCGGCGGGCCGCCGGGGCGAGCGGGGCATCCGTCCGGCGAGTACGCCGCGTACGCCGGGCCCGGGCGGTGGCCGCTCCTCGCCGCGGGGGACGGGCACGCCGGCCGGTCGGCGTGCCCTCACCCGTGCCGGTCCGCTGCCGCGGCGTCTTTGTGGCCCGGTGTTCCGGGCAGTCACCGGCCCGCGACGGCCGCGTCCAGGTCCGACATGATCAGGTCGCCGACGATCGCCGTCGCCGCGCGGTAGCCGCCGCTGGCCGCGTGGACGACCTGCTCGCCGAACCCCATCGCGTTGCCGGCGGTCCACACGCCGGGCACGGTGGTCCGGCCGGTCGGGTCCACCACGGGGTAGGCGCCGAACGGGGTCTCCTGGAGTTCCGCGCCGAGCCGCTCCATCAGGCCGGTCTGCGGTACGGCCTTGGGACCGACGAACACCACCGAACGGTCGTGCTCCGTGCCGTCCGCCAGCCGGACCCCGGTGAGCCGGTCGTCCTCGACCCGCAGGCCGGCGACCTCGCCCGGCACCACCTTGACCCCGGCCGCGGCGAGCCGGCGCAGGTCGTCGTCGGACAGCTCCTCCTCCGAGACCGTGTGCAGGAAGAGCGTCACGTCGTCCGACCAGCCGGACACCATCAGCGCCTGGTGCACGCTGAGCGGGCCGGCGGCGAGGACGCCGAACCGCTCGTCGCGCACCTCCCAGCCGTGGCAGAACGGGCAGTGCAGCACGTCCCTGCCGAACCGCTCGGCGACGCCGGGCACCGCCGGCAGCTCGTCCTCGAGGCCGGTGGTGACGATCAGCCGGCGAGCACGGACGGCGCGCCCGCCGGCCAGCTCCACGGCGATGTCCTCGCCCTCGCCCTCGCCCCGGGACACGTCCACCGCCCGGTCGCGGACGAGCTCCACGCCGTAGCGCGCGATCTCCTCCCGGCCGAGCTCCAGGAACTCGGCGGGCGACATGCCGTCCCGGGTCAGGTAGCCCTGCATGTGGGCCGAGGGCGCGTTCCGTGGCTCCCCGGCGTCGACGACCAGGGTGCGCAGCCGCGAGCGGCCCAGGACGAGTGCGGCGGAGAGTCCGGCCGCACCGCCGCCGACGACGACCACGTCGTAGGTCTCGGCCAGGTCCTTGCTCTCGGTCAGGTTCTTGTCCTGGGTCAGGTCCTTGTTCTGGGTCACGGTGACCACCTCCACGTAGAAGATCGCTCGGACACGGCGGGATTGACAAATGTGTTTGCCGGTTCTGCAATAAGCGCATGACGACTGCAGACGATGTCCTCGCCGGTGTCGGCCCGAGGCTCCGCCAGGTGCGCAAGGAGCGCGAGGTGACACTGGCCGCGCTGTCCGAGTCGACCGGCATCTCGGTGAGCACCCTGTCTCGGCTGGAGTCGGGGCTGCGCAAACCGAGCCTCGAACTGCTGCTGCCGATCGCCCAGGCCCACCAGGTGCCGCTGGACGAGCTGGTCGGTGCCCCGCGGGTCGGCGACCCGCGGGTACGCGCCAAGCCGATCATGCGCCACGGCCGCACCCACTGGCCCCTCACCCGCCAGCCGGGCGGCCTCCAGGCGTTCAAGGTGCTGGAGCCCGCGCGGCAGGAGGAGCCGGACCCGCGCACCCACGAGGGGTACGAGTGGCTCTACGTCCTCTCCGGTCGGCTGCGGCTCGTGCTCGGCGACCACGATGTGGTGCTGTCTGCGGGGGAGGCCGCGGAGTTCGACACCAGGGTGCCGCACTGGTTCGGGTCGACGGGGGAAGGGCCGGCCGAGTTCCTCAGCCTGTTCGGCCCGCAGGGGGAGCGGATGCACGTACGGGCGCGGCCCACGCGGGGGTGACTCCTCGCGACCTGTTCCCTGATCGGCAAGCGACCGCTTAGTATGCGAGAGACCCGGTCGGACGACGCAGTCGGTGGAGGCCCCGCATGCAGGCATGGCAGGTGCACGAGAACGGCGAGCCGGGCGAGGTGATGCGCCTCGCGGACGTGGCGCCGCCGACACCCGGCGACGGCCAGGTCCTGCTGAAGGTCCGCGCCGCGAACATCAACTTCCCGGACGCGCTGATGTGCCGGGGCCAGTACCAGGTCAAGCCGCAGCTGCCCTTCACGCCGGGCGTGGAGATCTGCGGCGAGACCGAGGACGGGCGCCGGGTCCTCGCCAACCCCGCGCTGCCGCACGGCGGCTTCGCCCAGTACGCCGTCGCGGACGCCCGCGCCCTGCTGCCCGCGCCGGACGCCCTGGACGACGCCGAGGCCGCCGCCCTGCACATCGGATACCAGACCGGCTGGTTCGGCCTGCACCGCCGGGCCCGGCTGGAGGCCGGCGAGACCCTGCTCGTCCACGCCGCCGCCGGCGGGGTCGGCAGCGCGGCCGTGCAGCTCGGCAAGGCCGCCGGCGCCACCGTCATCGGCGTCGTCGGCGGCCCCGAGAAGGCGGCCGTCGCCCGCGAACTGGGCTGCGACGTGGTCGTCGACCGGCGCGGCGAGGACGTCATCGCCGCGGTCAAGGAGGCCACAGGCGGCCGCGGCGCCGATGTGATCTACGACCCGGTGGGCGGCGAGGCATACACCCAGTCCACCAAGGTCGTCGCCTTCGAGGGCCGGATCGTCGTCGTCGGCTTCGCGAGCGGCACGATCCCCAGCGCCGCGCTGAACCACGCCCTGGTGAAGAACTACGCGATCCTCGGCCTGCACTGGGGCCTGTACAACACCAAGAACCCGAAGCTGGTCCAGCACTGCCACGAACAGCTCACCGAGCTGGCCGCGCGGGGTGCCGTCAAGCCGCTGGTGAGCGAGCGGGTGCCGCTCGACGGAGCCGCGGACGCGGTGCAGCGCGTCGCCGACGGCAAAACGACCGGCCGGGTGGCCGTCGTACCGGAACAGCTGGAGAAGGGAGCCGCCGCATGACCGACGCAGCGGAACTGCGCCGCCGGACCAAGGAGTTGCTGGCCGCGCATCCACCGGCCACCACCGAACGCCTGGACTTCCTCCGGGCCCGCTTCGACGCCGGACTGGCCTGGGTGCACTACCCCGAGGGCCTCGGCGGGCTCGCCGCACCCCGTTCCCTCCAGGCCGTCGTGGACGCCGAACTGACGGCCGCGGGCGCCCCCGACAACGACCCCCGGCGCATCGGCATCGGCCTCGGCATGGCCGCCCCGACCATCCTCCAGTACGGCACCGAGGAGCAGAAGCACAGCCTCCTGCGCCCGCTGTGGACCGGCGAGGAGGTCTGGTGCCAGCTGTTCAGCGAGCCGGGCGCCGGCTCCGACCTGGCCGCGCTCGGCACCCGGGCGGTCCGTGAGGGCGAGGACTGGGTCGTCAACGGGCAGAAGGTGTGGACGTCCAGCGCGCACCTCGCCCGCTGGGCGATCCTCATCGCCCGCACCGACCCGGACCTGCCCAAGCACCGGGGCATCACCTACTTCCTGTGCGACATGACCGACCCCGGCGTCGAGGTCCGGCCACTGCGCCAGATCACCGGCGAGGCCGAGTTCAACGAGGTGTTCCTCAGCGACGTCCGCATCCCCGACTCCCGCCGCCTCGGCGAGAGGGGCGACGGCTGGCGGGTCGCGCAGACCACGCTGAACAACGAGCGCGTCGCCATCGGCGGAACCCCGATCCCCCGCGAGGGCGGCATGATCGGCAAGATCGCCGCCACCTGGCGGGAACGCCCCGAACTGCGCACCCACGACCTGCACCAGCGGCTGCTCGGCCTGTGGGTCGAGGCCGAGGTCGCCCGCCTCACCGGGGTACGCCTGCGGCAGCAGCTGGTGGCCGGCCAGCCGGGCCCCGAGGGCGCCGGCATGAAGCTGAACTTCGCCCGCCTCAACCAGAAGATCAGCGGCCTGGAGGTCGAACTGCTCGGCGAGGAGGGCCTGCTGTACGAGGACTGGACCATGCGCCGCCCCGAGCACGTGGACTTCACCGGCCGCGACGCCGGGTACCGCTACCTGCGCTCCAAGGGCAACAGCATCGAGGGCGGGACCAGCGAGGTCCTGCTGAACATCGTCGCCGAGCGCGTCCTGGGCCTGCCCGCCGAACCGCGCACCGACAAGGACGTCGCATGGAAGGACCTCGCCCGATGAGCGCACAGTCGGAACCCGGTCTTCTCTACTCGGAGGAGGAAGAGGCGCTGCGCGCCGCCGTCCGGGACCTGCTCACCGACCGCTGCGACCCGGCGGGCGTCATCACCCGCACCGAGTCGGCCGCCCCGCACGACGTGTCGCTGTGGAAGGCGCTCTCCGACTCGATGGGCCTGGCGGGCCTGCTGATCCCCGAGGAGCTGGGCGGCCAGGGCGCCACCCACCGGGAGGCCGCCGTGGTCCTGGAGGAGCTCGGACGCGCGGTCGCCCCGGTGCCCTACCTGACGAGCGCCGTCGTCGCCACCGAGGCGCTGCTGGCCTGCGGAGCCGACGACCTGCTCACCGAACTGGCGTCCGCGACGACCATCGCCGCACTCGCCGTCGGCCTGCACGTGGCGCCGGGCGGTGCCGTCCCGCACGTACGGCTCGAAGAGGGACGCCTGCACGGGGAGTTGACCGGCATCGCCGACGCGGCCGTCGCCGACGTGCTGCTGGTGCCCGCGGACGACGGGGGACTGTACGCGGTCCGTGCCGCCGACGCGACCGTCTCCCCGCAGGTGTCCCTGGACCTCACCCGGCCGGTGGCGCGCGTGACCCTCGACGGCGCGTCCGGGCGCCGGCTCGGCGACGCCGGACCCGCCGTACGGCGCGCGCTGCGGGCCGGTGCCGGGCTGCTCGCCTCCGAGCAACTGGGCCTCGCCGACTGGCTGCTGACCGAGACGGTCCGCTACCTCAAGGAGCGCAAGCAGTTCAACCGCCAGGTCGGCGGATTCCAGGCCCTCAAGCACCGGCTCGCCGGGCTGTGGCTTCAGGTCGCCGGCCTGCGCGCCGCGGCCCGCAACGCGGCCGACGCGCTGGCGACCGGCGAGGAGCCCGACGTGGCCGTCGCCGTGGCCCAGGCGTACGCGGGACAGGTCGCCGTCCACGCCGCGGAGGAGGCGGTGCAACTGCACGGCGGCATCGGCATGACGTGGGAACACCCGGTCCACCTGTACCTGAAGCGCGCCAAGGCCGACTCGATCGCCTACGGCGCGGCGGGCACCCACCGGGACGCGCTGGCCGAACTGGTCGACCTGCGAGCACCCTGACGTCCGGCCGTCCTGCCCGGCCGATGCCCGTCCCACCAGGGGCGGGCATCGACCGTACCCGCCGTGGGACGAGATGAACGACCGGCGGCGGTCCGGCCAACTCCCCGCACGGCTCTGCTCTGCGAAGGCATCGGGACCCCATACTCACAGGCGTCCCGTACGGCACTTCCAGGAAGGCAGAGCATGGCCCTCACCACCCGACGCAGAGCCCTCACCACTCTCGGCGCCGCCCTCGCCGGCGCGGTCGCCCTGCCCGCAGGCACCGCCCTGGCGAGCGAGGGCAGGCACGGGCCGCGCCCGTTGTGGCGCGCCCACGCCCACAACGACTACGAGCACCCCCGCCCCCTCCTCGACGCCCTCGACCACCGCTTCGGCAGCGTCGAGGCCGACATCTACCTGGTCGACGGCCAACTCCTCGTCGCCCACGACCCCGAGGACCTCGACCCGGCCCGCACGTTGGAATCCCTCTACCTCGCCCCCCTCGCCGCCCGCGTCCGCTCCCAGCACGGCCGGGTGTACCGGCGGGACCGCCGCGCCCTGCAACTCCTGATCGACCTCAAGACCGAGGGATCGTCGACGTACCTCGAGCTCGACCGTCAGCTGCGCCGCTACAGGCACCTGTTCACCAACTACGCCCACGGGCGGGTCTTCCCCGGCGCGGTCACCGCGGTGATCTCCGGGAACCGGGCGGCCCGTGCGCCGATGGAGGCGCAGCGCACGCGCCGGGCCTTCTACGACGGCCGCCTCACCGACCTCGGCAGCTCCGCACCGGCTTCCTTCGTCCCGCTGATCAGCGACAACTGGACACTCAACTTCACCTGGCAGGGCGTGGGCGCCTTCCCGGCGGCCGAACGGCGCAAGCTGCGGGACATCGTCGGCGCGGCGCACTCCCGCGGGCAGCGGGTGCGGTTCTGGGCCACGCCCGACGTGGCGGGCCCCGCGCGGGACGCCGTATGGACCGAACTGCTCGCCGCCGGCGTCGACCACCTCAACACCGACGACCTCGCCGGCCTCGAGGCGTTCCTCGACTCCCACCGGGACGCGTAGGACGCCGACGGAACAGTACTCGTTCGGAGGACAGGTCAGCCGCCCGGACGAACCCTCCGCTACGCCACACTTACGGCCGAACGCCGCGAAGTGGACGTGGCGGAGGAGGTTGACGATGGCCATTTCCATCTCTGTGGTGCTGTTGCTGTCCGTCCTGGCGGTGATCTTCCTGCGCAACGGCGGGCTGAAGGTCTCGCACGCGCTGGTGTGCCTGCTGCTCGGCTTCTATCTGGCCGGTACGAACATCGCACCGACCATCCACAGCGGTCTGACCGCGACGGCGGACATCGTCGGCAGTCTCAGGCCGTAGACGGCGGACGGCCGGCGGCCGGTGGACGGGAGGGGGTGGCAGGCAACGAGGCGCCGGTGGCCCCGGGGCGTGCGCTACGCGTCGATGACGCGGGAACGGATGAGGAAGCGCACCCCCTCGGGCGCCTCCAGTGAGAAGCCGCTGCCCCGGCCCGCGACCACGTCCACGATCAGTCTGGTGTGGCTCCACACCTCGTACTGACTGCGCGACATCCAGAACGCCACCGGCTCCCCGACGCCCTCGACGGCCAACTCCGCGAGCAGGACGTCCGCGGCTCCGGTGCGGAACTCGCCGGCCGGGTAGCACATCGGGGCGCTGCCGTCGCAGCAGCCGCCGGACTGGTGGAACATCAGCGGGCCGTGCGTCTCGCGGAGCCGCCGCAGCAGTGCGGCCGCCTCGGGGGTGAGCTCGACGCGGGGAGTCTCCTCGTATGTGTCGCGCATACCGTGCATGCCAGCACGGAGAAGGTTGCGAGAGCGTTGCACGGGCGGCCCTGCCTTCGCTGATTTACCTCTTTTGACATACCTATCTGGTCATATCTAATGTGTCCGGGTGACCGACTCCAGCACCCATCGCCGGGACATCGACCGCGTGGCCTCCGGGCTCGCGGCATGCCTTCCCGCGCTGCACCGGGCGCTGGACCGACAGGTCTCCGCCCAGTACCCGCACCCCAAGCCTCCGGAGAGCCAGCTCGCGCTGTTGCGGTTCGTCGCCCAGCGCGAGGGCGCCACGGTGCGCGAGGCCGCCGAGGCCCTGCTGATGAAGCCGAACAACGTCAGCGCCCTGGTCTCCCAGCTCACCGAGCAGGGCGACCTGGAGCGCAGGCAGGACAGCTCCGACCGGCGGGTCGCCCACCTCTACCTCACGGCTACGTCCCGTGAGCGGCTGTCCGAGGTGCGGGAACTGGAGACCGCGTTCATCCGCCACGCCCTGACCCCCCTCACCGAGGGCCAGCAGGGCGCGCTCGGCTCCGCCCTGGACGCCCTCGACGCGCTGACGCGGCACCTCCACCCCACCGCCCGCTGACCGGGCGAGGCCCAGGCATTCCCGCCGGCCGCGGGCACACCGACGTGCCCGCGGCCGGCCCGCCGTGCGCCCGTGGGCCGCCCCGTCCCCCGCACCACCCTTTGAACCTGGAAGAGAAGGCTCACCCATGCCGTCCACGTCCGTGGATCACCCCACCACGCCCGCGGCCGAGACCGCCGAACCGGCGGTCCGCCGCCTGCGGTCCAACCCCTGGCTGACCCTCCTCGCCGTCGCGTTCGGACTGTTCATGGTCCAGCTCGACGGCTCCGTCGTCGCCATCGCCAACCCCGAGATCGGCAGCGACCTGCACGCGTCGACCGCCCAACTGCAGTGGGTGACCAACTCCTACCTGCTCGCGCTCGCCGCCACCCTCATCCTGGGCGGCAAGCTCGGTGACCGGTTCGGCCGGCGCACCTACTACCTCGTGGGCGTCGCCGGCTTCACCCTCGCCTCCGTCGCCATCGGCCTGGCCGGGTCGATCGAGGGCGTGGTCGCCTTCCGCGCCCTCCAGGGCGCCTTCGGCGGACTGCTGATGCCGAACACCCTCGGACTGCTCCGCTCCGTGTTCCCGCCGAAGAAGTTCGGCATGGCCGTGGGCATCTGGGCCATGGTCTCCGCCGTCGCCACGGCCCTCGGACCCATCGTCGGCGGTCTCCTCGTGGAGAGCGTCAACTGGGAGTCCGTCTTCTACATCAACGCACCCATCGGCGTCATCGCCATCGTCTTCGGCATCGTCGTCCTGCCCGAGAGCCGCAACGCCGCCGGCCGGGAACGCTTCGACATCCCCGGCCTCGTCCTGCTCGCCCTCGGCCTGCTGGCCGTGGTCTTCGGAGTCGTCAAGGGCGAGACCTGGGGCTGGACCTCCGCCGGCACCCTGGGCTCCGTCGCCGCCGGCCTCGTGCTCCTGCTCGTGTTCGGCTGGTTCGAGACCCGTGTGGAGCATCCGCTGCTCCCGATGCGCCTGTTCCGCAACCGTGCGCTGACGATCGGCGCGATCATCACCGCGCTGAACTTCTTCGTCATGCTCGGCGTGATCTTCTTCGTCATGCTGTACCTGCAGAACGTGCGCGGCTTCACGCCGGTCGAGGCGGGCGTGCGGACGCTTCCGCTCAGCCTCGCCTCGCTGGTCGCCTCGCCGCTGGGCGCGGCCCTGACCCAGCGCTTCGGCCCCCGTCTGACCATGCCGCTGGGCATGCTGCTCCAGGCGGCCTCCTGCTTCGGCATGCTCACCTGGCAGACCGACTCCTCCTACGCCACGATGTGGCCGCCGTTCATCGCGCTCGGCCTCGGCGTCGGCATGGTGATGGCCGCCTCCTCCGACGCCATCGTCGGCAACGCCCCCGTCCGGGACGGCGGTGTGGCCGGCGGTCTGCAGGCGACGACCCTGCAGATCGGCGGCGCGCTCGGTACGTCCGTGCTGGTCTCCCTGATCAGCAGCAAGGTCGGGTCCACCCTCACCGGGGAGCTGACCGGCGCGGGCGTGCCCTCGGCCGTGGCACACGGCCTGCTGGAGGCCAAGGACGCCGTGGCGATGGGCGTGGCGCCGGTCTCCGGGGACATGCCGGCCGGCCTGCGGGCCGCCGTCGTGGAGGGCAGCGGGCAGGCCTTCATGAACGGCGTCCACGTGGCGGTGATCGTCACCGGCGTCCTGTGCGTGCTCGGCGCGGCGCTCGCCGCGGTCGGTATCCGGCGCGGCGCGGACCAGCCCGCGGGCCACTGAGAGCGTGGACGGCGGCGCCCCTCCGAGTCGGGGCGCCGCCGTCGGTGTGTCTCAGAACTCCCCGGCCGCGGAACGGGGGAGCACCGTGACGCGGTGGAAGTTGCACTTCGAGGGCAGATCCGCCGGGGGCCGGGCCTGATGGGCCTTCAGGGCGATGCTCACCAGGCTCAGCAGCAGGTCGACATCCGTGTCGCAGTCCAGGTGCACGGTCACCCACCGGGACCCGGGGATCATGTGGATGGCGCTGGAGGCGCCGAGGTCGTACCGGAATCGCTGGATGGCCCGGTGGGTGAGGTGGAGGTCCACATCCCGGTCCGAGTGGAAGTGGACGATCTCGTCACGAACGGAGCGCAGCGCCCGTCCGGTTCCGCAACTGGCCGGGCCCGCGGTGAGGTCGGGCCAGGCCTGCAGCCGCTCAAGGGCGCGCTGAGCCAGAGTCATGGCCCCATAGTCGCCCGATCACCGCCCCGCAACCAGAGGTTGAGCGATTTGTAACCGGCACGTGAGGTGCGCGGGGGTGCCGAAGGCCGGTGGGAGACGCCGCACGGAGGCCGCGCGGCCGGGCGCGGCGCCTCCCGAGGCCGTACTACGGCGCCACGCAGCCGATCGTGTCCACGGGGAAGTCGTTGCCCGTGGACGTGGCGGTGAAGCCGAAGGTCACGCTGCCGTCCGGTGGGATGACACGGTTGTGGTCCACGTTCCGTACCGTGACCGCACCGTCGGTGCCGCTGGAGAGCGAGCCGTTCCACACACTGCCGATCGTGGTCCCGTTGCCCGGCTGCCACTTTACGGCCCAGCCGTTCAGCGGCTCCGTCCCGTGGTTCATCACCTCGACGGAGCCCTGGAAGCCGCCGCCCCAGGAGTTCTCCACGTTGTAGACGGCCATGCAGGAACCGGAGTGCGTGGGCGGCGGGGTCGTCGGAGGCTCGGTCGTCGGGGGCTGGGTCGGCGTCGGGGTGCCGCCCGAGTCGCCGATGCCGGTCACCTCGCCGTTGCCGCCGTCGAAGACGATGTCGGAGCAGGAGAAGAAGTTCTCCTGGCTGTCCGATCGCACCCACTGCATGAAGATCAGCGCGTCACCCGAGCGGCCCGAAGGCAGCGCCAGATCCCAGTAGTAGTGGCCTCCGTCGGCACCGGCCGAGCCCCGCTGGGGCGGGTCGGTCACCGTCTGGATCAGCTCCAGGTCGTCCCAGCCCAGCTCGGACGTGGGCGACCAGCCCGGCTTGGTCAGGTAGACCCGGAAGTCACCCGGGTGGGCCGCCCAGTTGCTGTAGTTCAGCTGGATCGTCGAGCCGGACGTCAGGTGCGTCCGGGGCCAGTCGGACCGGGCGGCGTTGTAGGCGGAGAAGTCGTACGGGGACCGGTCGCCGGCGCTGCACAGGGTGCCGTCCGGCACGTAACCGGCGCCACGGCCACCGGCGTTGGAGTCGAGCACGGCGAACCAGTTGTACAGCGCGGTCGCACCGCTCTGGTCGAGGGCGCTCTGGCAGGCGGGGTTCGTCGGGTCCAGGGCGCCGGTGCCGGTCTTGGCGTCCAGCTGGCAGAGGTAGGTGCGTGAGCCGGGCATCATCGCCACGCCGTGCGCGTCGGCCCGCCCCTGCCCGAGCAGGAAGGTCACACCGAGCGTGCCGAGCAGGGTGGCCAGTACCGCCGCGAGAGAGAGGGATCTGCTGCGTCGAACCATAGGGGGCTCCTGTTTCCGGGTGCTGGGTCTTTCCTGAAGCGCGTGATCAGGGGGTGATGCTCGGGGACGGCACGTAGAGGGATGGAACCCCCGCCCGCCCGGGGAGGGCGCTTCGACCGGACGGGCGAGGGGGGTGAGGGGGGTGAGGGGGCGATGGGCTTGCGCGCGGGATTGTGCGCGGTCGCTAGGGCGTGGTGCAGACGGCGTCGTTCAGGCGGAAGCCGTCCGGCTCGGCGAACGCCCCGCTGTAGGAGCCCTGGAAGCCGAACGTCAGGCTGCCGCCGGGTGCGAGCCGGGCGTTGTGTCCCACGCCGGTCGCCGTGACGGTGCCCGTGGCGGGGGTGACCGAGGCGTTCCAGGCGTTGGTCACCCGCTGGCCGGAGGGCAGGGTGAAGGCGAGCTGCCAGCCGTCGACGGGGGTCGTGCCGGTGTTGGTGACGGTGACGTCCGCGGTGAAGCCGTTCTGCCAGACGTTCGTGCCGTACGTCACCTCGCACGCCACGGGGTCACCCGGGTCGCCGGGGCCATCGGGGTCGCCCGCTCCGCCGCCGGTCTCGACGGTGGAGGAGAAGGAGTTCACGGCCAGTCCGGCACCGCCCTGCCACGGCTCGAAGCCGGCCTGGACGCTCGTCAGGTACCAGTCGTCCTCGGCCAGTCCGCGAGCGACGGTCGCCCGGACGAAGTCCATGACGTCGAAGCTCCAGCCGGTGATCGCCGACGGTGCGACGAAGGACAGCACGTCGTTGGAGCCGTTGCTGCCGGTCCACACCTCCCAGGTCCGTCCGCCCACCGCGGCCGTGCCGACCTGGGAACCGATGGGCTGGATCGGGCCCACCCTGTTGAACCAGATCATGATCTCGGTCTGGTTCACCCCGTCGGTACGCGGAGTCGGGTCCAGCCAGATGTCGTACGAGGCGTTGTAGACGGCGCCGCCGGCAAAGCCGTACGAGATGCTGGAGGGCGCCTCGGAGACGGTGTCGAGCCGGGCGGGGAGGGCGGTGCCCGGTGAGCAGGTCGTGTAGTGGCAGCCGTTGAAGACCGACGGGTACGACTTCGGCGCCCCGTTGGTCGGCACGGAGCCGTCGGCCTGGTCGACCCGGAAGCCGGTGTCCGTGGCCGTGACGCACTGGGTGGCGGTGGAACCCCAGCGGTTGTTCTGGACGACGTACCGTCCCTGGATCGTCGTCGTGCCGAACGGTTCGCAGATCGTGGTGTCCGCCTGGGCCGGCGCCGCCGCGGTCATGAGCGACGCGACGACCGCGAAGGTCGCGAGCAGTGCGCCCAGGAGGCCGCGCAGGGAGCGGACTTGGGGTCGTAACGGTCGCATGGGGGGCCTCTCCGGAGGGTGCGGGGGGAAGGAGGGGCCGGTGCGGGAGCGCTCCCAACTCCCCACTGATGGGAGCGCTCCCACTTACCGGTTGACTGGGGACTGTAGGAGCGGTTCATGTTCCTGACAAGACTGTGCGCGTCGGAGTTGTCGAAGAAATTTCGAAACCCCAGGTGACAGACGCGGGCGCCGGGGGAGTGCCCCCGGCCGTCGACGTCGGTCAGGCGGAGTCCCGGAGCACCAGTTCCGTACGGAGGATGACGTGCCGCCAGGCGACGGGGGTGTCCTCCATCTCCTCCAGCAGGAGCCGTACCATCGTGCGGCCGATCTCCTCCAGCGGCTGCCGGACCGTCGTCAGCGGCGGATCCGTGGGCCGGGCGGGCTGGGAGTCGTCGAAGCCGATCACCGCGACGTCCTGCGGCACCCGTCGGCCTGCCGTGCGCAGCGCGTTCAGTGCCCCGGAGGCCATGGAGTCCGAGGCGGCGAAGACCGCGTCGAGCTCCGGATGACGGGCGATCAGCCCGGCCATCGCCCTGCGCCCGCTCTCCTCGGTGAAGTCGCCGCCCTCGACGATCAGTGAGGGCCTGACCTCCACGCCCGCCAGCTCCAGGGCCTCCCGGTATCCGCGCAGCCGGCACTGGGCGACGTACATGTCGAGCGGTCCGGTGATGGCCCCGATCGTGGTCCGGCCGCCGTTCAGCAGGTGCGTGACCGCGCCGCGCGCGCCACCGGCGTTGTCGGCGTCGACATAGGTGACGCTCTCGTCGCCGGAACGCCGGCCCAGCATGACGGTGGGCAGTCCCGCCTTCGCGAGCATGTCCGGCAGCGGGTCCTCGGCGCGCACGGACATCAGCAGCACGCCGTCGACCCGGCCGCCGCGCGCGTACTCCACGAAACGCTGCCGCTCGGTGTCCGTACGGACCAGGGTGAGCAGCAGCTGCACCGGGGTGTCGGTGAGGGCGTCGCCGACGGCATGGACGATCTCGGTGAAGAAGGGCTCCCCGAACAGCCGCCAGTCCGTCTCCGTGATGACCAGCGCGACGGCGTCCGCGCGGTGGCCGGCCAGGGAACGGGCCGCGAGATTCGGGACGTAGCCCAGTTCGGCGATCGCCTGCTGCACGGCGCGGCGCGTCGAATCCCGTACACCGGACGCGTTGTTGACGACCCTGGAGACGGTGCCCCGCCCCACACCGGCGCGGGCGGCCACCTCCTCCAGCGTCGGCGTACCGGGACGTTGCCTGCCCATGCCCGCCACCCCCTACGAGATCATCCGATACTACGGCTCCCCGCTCGGCTCGGCGGGCCGATCGCTAGGGCGCCCCGGGATCGGCGGGGTCCGCCGGGTCCGCGGCGTCGGTGAGGTCCGCTCCCCACGCGGCGGCGCACAGGATGCGGTCGAGTTCCTCGGTGTGGACGGCGGCACCGAGCCAGGCGCGGGCGAAGCGGCCCGGGTCGGCCGGGAGAAGCCGGCCGAAGGGGTCGCGTACGCGCTCCGCGGCGGCGGCGTGGAGCGCGGCGAGGAGCTCACCGGCGGTGACGAGGCCGTGCCGACGAAGACGCGCGCCCTCGGTGTCCCGGTTCCCGGGAAAGGCGAGCACACGGCGGCCTCCGGAGGCCGCCTGGTGGACCCGGCGCCGCAGCAGATGCACCGGGGCCTCGTCGCCGGCGGGTCCGCCCGGCGCGCCCCTGGGCGTCGGCGCGGTGGGCAGGTCCGCGCGGCGGAGCCGGTCCAGACCGAGATCGAGGCGGGCGCCGGGGTCGGTGGGATGGCTGACGGCCAGGAGCAGGGCGCGGGGTTGCGGGGCCGGCGTGAGCCGGGCGACGACGCGCAGCCGGGCGCCCCGGACGGACGCGAGAAGGCGGAGGTTCTCGCGGTCGGGCAGCGCGGGATCGTCATGGGCGGCGGCGAGCCGGAGCGGCCGGCCGCCGCAGTCGGCGACCAGACACTCGCCCATCGCCTCGCGGACCGTGCCGGTGAGCGTGACGTCGAGGAACAACAGGTCCCGGTCGCCCGCCAGGGCCATGGAGACCTGTTCGGCCACCGGCACCGCCCACAGGCGGTCGAGAGGTTCGGCATGCCACGCGGCGCCGGCCGCGCGTACGGCCCGTACGCCCGCGCCCGCACCCAGGCGGCCCGTCGGGGACACGGTCGCACCGGACACGGCGAGTCCCGCGCGCGAGAGTTCACGGTGGGTCAGGGACGTGTCGCCGACGCGTACGGCGCGGTCGGCCGCGCCGGTGGCCCGCCCGGCGCCGCCCGGGGCCACGTCGGAGATCGAGTAGAGCCGTCCCGAGGCGTCGGCGGTCCAGGTGACGGCGCCCGCGTATCCGGTCGCCGTGAGGACGGGCTCGGAGAAGAGCCCGTACAGGCGCAGGGATCCGTCCGGGGTGTACGGCTGCCGTACGGTGCCGCGGAGTTCGGCGAGTTCGGGGCCGGTGGCCCGGGGGAGACGGTGGGCGATGGCCAGGACGTCGCGGAGGGCGGCGGTGAGGTCGGTGAGGCGGTAGGCGGGGTCCGTGCTCCGGGCCGCGCGCAACGCGGTGACGACGGCGACCGCGCGGCTCGCCGCACGGGGGAGTCCCGCGAGCCGCGCGGTGTGCGCGGCGCGCAGCAGCTCCGCCTGGAGCACGGCACCGGCACCGTCGGTGCCCGCCTCGAGCACGGCGGCCGCGGCGTCGTGCAGGGCGGCCGCGGCGACATGTTGGTCGGGGGTGGCCGTTTCGGCGGTGGGGGTGGTGGGGGCGGTGGCTGGGGCTGGGGCGGGGCCGGGCGGCGGCTGTGCCGAGCCCGTGACCGGTGGTGCCGTGACCGATGCGGCTGTGACCGGTGGTGCCGTGACCGGTGGTGCCGTCGCCGGTTGTTCTGTCGCTGACGGCTCCGTGGGGTCGGCGACCGGGGCCGCCGATGCCGCGGCGGCCCGGTGCAGACAGCCGGGTGCGAGCAGGCAACCGCAGCGGATCGCCCCGGCGCTGGTCACGACCCCGCCGGGAGCGTGCAGTTCCAGGTCGGTGTCGTCGTCGACGGCGATGCGCACCACGTCGCCCGCACGCGCCGTCGGCCGTGCCGCCACCTTGGCGACGCCCGCGTCGAGCCGTTTGCGCAGCCGGGGCGTCAGCGCCGCGACGAGCTCGGCGGTCACCGACGGGACGACCGGCGGAAGCTGTGGGTTCACGCGATCTTCTCTCCTACCCAGCGAGCGAGTTCGAGCGGGCTGAGGGCGGCGACCGGCATGCCCGCGGCGACGAGCTGACCCGCCACACCGGTGGAGTACCGGGGGCGGCCCGTGTCGTCGAGGCTCGCGCAGCCCAGGACCTGGCAGCCGGCCCCGACCAGGGCGCGCACCTCGCCGAGCAGTCCGCCCAGTGGGTAACCCTCCTCGAAGTCGCTGACGACCACGACGAGGGTGCGGGACGGCACGGTCACCAGCTCGCGGGCGTGCCGCAGCCCCGCGGCGATGTGGGTGCCGCCGCCCACGCTGACCTCGAGCAGCAGGGACAGCGGGTCCTCGACGTGGTCGGTGAGGTCGATGACCTCGGTGGAGAAGGCCAGGAAGTGCGTGGACAGCGTGGGCACTCCGGCCAGCACCGAGGCCGTGAGGGCGGCCCAGACCGTGGACGCCTCCATGGATCCCGACACGTCGGTCACCAGGATCAGCCGCCAGTCGGTGGCCCGTGCGGCGCGGGTACGGAAGACGGGGTGTTCGGGGAGGACCTGGACCGTGCCGTCCGGGAGGCGGCGCGCCGAGGCCAGGTTGGCACGGAGGGTGCGGGGCAGGTCCAGGCCACCGCCCGGGCGGCGGCTGGGGCGTGGCAGGGCCGTGCCGTGCAGCGCCGGGCGCAGCCGCGTGGCCAACTGCCGGGTCAGTGCGTCGACCAGGCGCCGCACGAGCGGCCGGAGCGCGGCCAGGCGGGCCTCGGGCAGACCGCCCGCATGGCGGAGCACGGTACGCAGCAGGTCCACGGAGGGCCGCACGCTGTCCGGGTCCAGCTCGGCCAGAACGTCCGGCCGGCCCGATGCGGCGGCCGCCGCCAGGACCTCCTCGCGGATGCCCGGCCCGAACAGCACCGCCAGATCCTCGGACCACTCACGCACACCCGGATAGGCGGCCTCCCGGCCACCACCGCCGCCGCGGCCGGGCCCGGTCAGGTCGCCCCGGCTGCCTTCGCCCCGCCCGCTGCCGTACAGCTCGTCCAACGCGGTGGCCAACGAGGCCGCCGACGGGGGCAGCCGGTCGGTACGACGGCCGAGCACGAGCCGCCAGCGGTCGGCGGGGGCGAGGCGGTGATCCCCGGGGGCGACGGGTCGCGCGCCGGCGCCGGGGACCGTGGGTGGGGATTCGGGTGTGCTGGTGTGGTCGGCAGTGGGTGGGGACTCGGGTGCGCCGGTGCCGTCGGCAGTGGGTGCGGGAAGCAGCCCGAGTCGGTCGAGAGTGGCTCGGGCCGTGAGGTCCGCGCGGGTCCACAGGGCGAGGGCGTCGGGGTCCACCCCGTCTGTGTCGGCCGGCCGGCCGATGTCCAGACGCTCCTCGACGGCGGAGAGGAGCCGGTCGCGGCCTGCCGGGCTGAGCGTGTCGAAGCCGCCGCGCAGCGAGGGCAGCCGGTCGAGGAAGTCCCGGTCGGACAGCTCGGAGACCCGGTCGAGCAGCGGTTCCAGTGCGGGAGCCGCGGACTCCAGCAGCGGGCCGGCGGCTGTCAGCAGCCCGGTCAGCCGGGCGGTGAGCGCGGACCGGGAGGCGCGGTCGCTCGCCGCGTCCACCCAGGAGGCGACGCGGCCGCCCAGGGCCTGAGCGTCCTCGTGTCCGAGGAGCACCCGGACAGCTCCGGCGGCCCCACGCATCAGGGGCGAACCGTCGTGTGCCAGCCGGGCCAGGGCGTCGGTCAGACGGACGCCACCGAGGACGTCCGCCCGGTGGGCGAGCTCCAGCAGAGCGTGCGCGTCCGCCGGGTCCTCGGCCCCGGTGAGACCGTCCACCTGGCGAACCGCGGCGGAGGTCAGGAGTCCGGCCACGGCGCCGGCCCGTACCGCACGGTCCTTGTCGGTGCCGAGCGCCGCGATGTGGCCCGCGCGCAACCGGTCCAGCAGGGCCAGGCCGGTGAGGAGTTCGGGCAGTGCGGCGGTGCGCGGCAGTACCTCGGCGGCCTCCGCGAGACGTGCGTCCGTCAGTTCCGGCAGGCCGCACTCCGCCGCCTGCCGGAGTCCCTCCAGCGTCTGAGCGGCCACCGGCCCGCCCTCGTCCCGCTCCGCACGCCACCGCTCACGCAGGACCCCCTCGGCGGCCTGGGCGGGAGTGACACCGCGTACGCCGACCGCGGACAACATGGCCTCGGTCGCCGGAGTCCAGCGCACCTCCCACCGAGTCGTCAGCGTCTCCGCACCGCCCGCGCCGACGACCACCTTCGCCTCCGCGTACGGCACCCCGCACACCGTCAGGCGGCGCAGCAGCAGATCGCGCTCACGGTCGAGGTCGGACCGCAAGGGATCCAGTCGCAGATCCCGGGCGGCCGCCCCCGGCCCGGTGCCCCCCGGCCCGACCGCCCCCGGCTCGACCGCCCCCGGTCCAGGGGTGCCCGGTCCAGCGGTGCCCGGTCCGGGCAGTCCCAGCGCCGACAGTTCGGCCTCGACCGCCGGGGCCAGGCCGCTGCGCGGCGTGCCCGGAGCGGGACGGCCGCCGCGCGTCCCGACGAGGACCTGCTCCATCGCCCGGGCGACGGCCCGCCCCCTGCCGTACGGCTCCCCCTGCGCGAGCACCGTCTGGACCGCCTCGACCAACTCCCCCCGGCCCGCGGCGGGCAACCCACGCAGCCGCGCCAGGTCCGAGGCCAGCCGGGTGATCTCGCGCGCGTCGGCGGGCCCCGACGGATGCCCGAGGGCACGCAGTCCCGCGCACACCCGTACGGCCGCCCCGGTCAGCGCCTCCTCCAGCGCCGCCGGATCGCCTGCCGCCCGCAGCACGAGGTGCTGCCACTCAGGGTCCCGGATGCCCGCCGGGTAACCGGACCGCTCGTCCAGGAGGGCGTACGTGTACGGGATGAGGGACGTGATCCATCCGGAGGGGGCGGCAGGGCCGGGTGGATCCGTGGGATCGGGGCGGTTCGCCGGGTGACCGGGGTGGCCGGGGGCGGCACCGGGGCGGCCGGCCAAGGGGCCGGGCAGGTCGGCCGGACCGCGACGGCGGCGAGAGCCGAGAGAGCCGCGAGGGCTGTCGGGGTTGTCGGGGTTGTCGGAGTTGGTGGGACGACCGGTACTACCGGCACTGCCACTACCGCCGGGGAGGTCCGGCTCGGGCTCGGCGGCCGGGAACACCAGCGCCGGGGCGTGGAAGGCACCCACGACCACCGCGGCACGCGCGCCGTCCACGGTGGCGGCGGCCAGGCAGGAGCGCATCCACCGCTCACGCCGCAGATCGAGTTCGGGCACGCCTCCCGAGGCGATGGCCTCCTCACGCAGCGCCCAGCCGGTGAGGAGCGCGGCACGGCGCAGCGCCTCCGGGGTGGAGCCGGGCGCGGTGGCCTCGACGAGACGGTCCCAGAGGTCTTCACCGGGACGGCCGGTGAGCCGGGCCCGGAGGGCGACGGTGAGCCCGGAACGGTCGTACTCCGGCGCGCCGGAGGCGTGCGCGGTGGGATCGGTGGACGGGGTGGGGCCGGTGGACGCGCCGGGGCGCCTGCCCTCGTGCCACGCCCGGTCGGCCAGCGGCAGGTCGCAGGCGACGACCGGGACGCCGTGCCGGGCGGCCCAGCGCACGGCGGCGAGCTCGGGGGAGAAGTCGGCGAACGGGTAGAAGGCCGGCCCACCCCCCTTCTCGGTGGACGCGGCCGCGAGGGCGACCGGCGCCCGTGTCTCCTCGTGGCCCAGCCAGGGCAGCCACTCCTGCATCTCGGCGGGAAGCTCGACCAGCAGGACGTCCGGAGCGGCCCCGTCCAGCAGCGCCGGCACGGCCGCGGCCAGGGACGGCGCGTGATGCCGTACGCCGATGAGACAGGGCGCCGCGGGATCGGTGAGCGCGGCGACCGCTTCGTCGGGAGACAGGCCCGAGGAGACAACAGAGGACGACGAGGCGAGAGAGGGCGAGGAGGCGAGAGAGGTCGCGGTGGCCGGAGAGGATGAGGAAACCGGTGAGGACGAGGAAGCGGTAGAAGTCGGGGAGCCGGGGCAGGGCGAGGAGCGGGACACGGACGTCAGCCCTCCAGGACCGTGCGCAGGTCCCACAGGGTGCGCCAGGTGGCCGAACCCTGCTCGGCGCGGCGCCGGACCGGACCGTCCCAGTAGCCCCGCAGTCGCGCCGCGTCGGCCGGGTCGTCCTTGCGGACCACGCCGAGGAGATGCCCCGGGAGCAGCCCCAGTACGTCGCGGTCGCCCGGGAAGTACGCCGCGGCCAGCCCGAGCGCGCCCGCGACGGACACGGCTTCCGCGGTGCTCATCACGGTGGACGGCCGCTCGACCTCCCAGCCCTCCGCGGAACGGCCCTCGCGCAGGTCGCGGAAGGCGACGACGAGAGCCTCCAGGACGGCCTCGTCGACCTGGAACGGCGCGCCGGCCCGTTCGACGCAGGCCCGCGCCTGGCTGCGGACCAGCGCCGTCTCGGCGTCGAGGTCCGGGATGGGGCCGACCGTCTCGAAGTTGAAGCGGCGTTTGAGCGCGGCGGACATCTCGGAGACGCCCTTGTCGCGCAGGTTGGCGGTGGCGATGAGGTTGAAGCCGGGCGTGGCGTGCGCCAGCGAGTCGTCGGTGCCCGAGAGCTCGGGGACGGCGATGCGCCGCTCGGAGAGCAGGGAGACCAGGGCGTCCTGCACCTCCGGCAGACAGCGGGTCACCTCCTCGACGCGGGCGATGCCTCCCCGGCCCATCGCGGTCAGGACCGGGGAGGGCACAAGTGCCTTGCGGCTGGGTCCCTGGGCCAGCAGCAGGGCGTAGTTCCAGCCGTACTTCAGCTGGTCCTCGGTCGTGCCCGCCGTGCCCTGGACCACCAGGCCGCTGGTACCGCACACGGCTGCCGACAGCAGCTCGGACAGCATGGACTTGGCGGTGCCCGGCTCGCCGACGAGCAGCAGCCCGCGCTCTCCGGCGAGGGTGACGACGCACCGCTCGACCAGCGCCCGGTCGCCGACGAACTTGCCCTCCACCACCAGACGGCGCGGTACGCCCTCGGGCGCCTCGGCGTCCTCGGGCAACCGCAGCGCCCGGCCGTCGCTGCCCATGACGAAGGTGACGACGGCCCGGGGCGTGAGCCGCCAGGCCGGCGGGCGGGGCCCGTCGTCGTAGGCGGCGAGGAAGGCCAGTTCGGTGGCGTACCGCTCCTCGGGCGGCACGATCTGACGGGTGTGGTCGGGGGAGAGGGTGGTGGTCATCGACGGATCTTCCGGTGGGCTCGGGCAGTGGTCAGGGGTGGGGGCGCCGGGTGGACTCGCCTTCGGGTCACCGCCGACGGCCCTTCCGCGTGGCGCGGGTGGTGAGCTCCTCGTAGCCGGGCGCTTCTCCGGCCCGCACCCGGCCCCAGGCGTGGGCGAACAGTTCGGGCACCGGGAGGAGCGGAACGGCGCGGATCCTCTCGCTGACGGGGTAGAGGTTCTCCTTCCACGTCTCCACCGGCAGGGCGGGCGTCTTGAGGTCGCGCCAGCCGCAGGGAAGGAAGAGGGAGCGGCCGGCCCGGGGCCGCTTGGCCTCCACGACCAGCTTCGTCGCGGCGAGTTCGGCCCGGGCCTTCTTCAGCCGGGCGGGCTTCCAGCCGGTCCAGCGGGCGCAGTTGCGGTCCGTCGGGTCGGGCAGGGCGAGCAGTTGCAGATAGAGCGTCGCCGCGTCCTCGCCGAGACCGTGGGCCGCGGCGACCTCGGTGACGAGTGCCGGTACGCAGACTGTGGGGTCCTGGGCGGGCCCGGAGGGCCCTTCGGGATCGAGGCCGGCGGTGAGGGCCCGGTCGAGTTCGTCACCGAGGACGGACCGCAGGGCCCGGAGCCCGGTGGCGTGGGAGGCACCCACCAGCCCTTCGAGGAGCCCGAACACGGCGTCGTCCGGGCCGGTGAGGCCCGCCGGGCGCACCAGCACGGTCTCCCTGTCGCTGTGCCAGGGGCGTAGTGCGAGCGCCTCACCGACCCACGTGGTGCCGTCAGAGTCGGCGCCTCCGGTGGCGGGCAGTCCGTACGCCTTGCGCAGCTCGGCGGCCGTGGTTCCACCCTTCTCCGTCCACTCGACGTCCAGGCCGAGCAGTAGCCCCGGGTCGGCGACGCGGCGGCGCAGCGCGGCCAGGCCCTTGGGCAGGGCCGCGCGCAGGGGGTGCCCGTAGGGCAGGGCGTAGGCGAGCGAGGCGAGGGCGGCGACCGCACCGGTCAGGTGGTGGCATCCGGGCACCGCGGCGGGATCCTCCGCGACCAGGCGGCCGTCCTTGTCGGGCCGCTGGACCGTCGTGCGGCTGAGCCAGGCGGTGCGTGCCGGATTGAGGACGTCCTGGGCGGAGGCGGTCGGCAGGCCGTCGAGAGCGGGCGCCAGATCCTCGGGCACGCGGACGAGGGAACCGAGACGCTCGGCCCACACCCGGCCCGCGGCGCCCGTGTCGGGCCCTGTCGTCCACAACTCGGCGGGGTCGTCGGGCAGCAGGGCGCCGACGAGCGCCTCCCGGTCGGCGGCGGGGAGCGAGTTCAGCATGCCCCTGCCCGCGTTCAGCTGACGCTGCTTGAGCCCGGTCACGGCGAGCGCGTCGCCGCCGGGCTGCTCCGGCTGCCCGGCGAGCAGCACCGCGGCCTGGAGCGGACCCAGGCCCGCGTGCGTCGCCGCGGCGAGCGCGCCGGGTGCCTCGGGATACCAGGGCGCGGCTCCCTTGTCCCGGATCAGCCGGATGACGGCGGCGAGCCCGTCGGCCGGGAACGCGGAGGTGTGCCGGGTCTCCTTCCCGAGAGTGAAGTGCGCGACGGCACCGAACGCACCCGTCGGATCGTGGTCGAGAGCGAGCCAGTTGACGCGGTCGCGGCCGTAGTCGACGTCCCTGCGGCCGAGGACGACCACGGTCCGGTCGCCCCGCCGCAGCACCTGTCCCGCGCGCTCCTGATTGCCGTGCCGCTTGCGCTTGTCCAGCGGCTCACCCAGCACGATCTCCCGCAGGGCGTCCCCCGGATCGGCGAGCGGCCCTTCGACGAGCGCCTCGAACAGAAGGAGCAGTGCCTCGCGTTCGGCATCCGGCACGGTCGGTGCGGCGGCCCGGTAGGCCAGCGGTCGCAGCACGGTCAGGAGGGACGGCCAGACCATGTCGATGCGGGGGACGGTGTACTCGTCGTTCTGCCACCCGTCACCGAGTGCGGCGCGGCGGACGTGATCGGGCAACTGCCTGCCGTCGGCGGGCTTCCCCGAGAGCACGTGGTTCACGGCGCGGATCTGCCGGAGCGCGGTCCACTGGCTGTTGCCGCCCCAGGCCCCCCACAGATTGGCCAGGCCGTCGGTGGCCGTGCGCAAGGTGTGGTCGTCACCGTGCTCCGGGCGGTAGTCCGCGAACATGCCCTCGACCCGCTTCAGCTCCGGCTTCGCCTGCTCGACGGGTGACGTGACGAACCTGGTGACCGAGTCGGTGATCTGGAGTGTCGTGCGGACCAGGGCCGCCACGCCGGTGAGGAGCCGCTCGTCGGTGAGGCCGGGCAGTGACCGGGACACGGCTTGCCGTACGACCTCCTCTGCGGTCGGCACGGGGGGCTTGCCGTCGGCGCTCGCGCCGTCCGGCCCCCCGGTCGCACCACCCCGGCCCCCGGCCCCACCACCTGGGCCCCCGGCCCCACCGGCCGGACCACTGGCTCCCTCGTCGATGCCCTCGGCCGCCGCCCTCACCAGCGCCTGGCGCTCGGTCAGCGCCCGCGCGGCGTCGCGCACCAGCTCGGCCGCCCGCTCGTCGGTGAGGGCGCGCAGCACGGCCGACGCACGTTCGTCACGGGGACGCAGGGCGTGCCAGAAGGCGACCGGCGGTACGAGCGGGGTGCCCGCGGCGAACTCCCCGCCCCGTTGGTTCGGTGTCACCTGACCGAGCAGGCCCGCGTCGGTACCGTCGCCCTGCGCGAACAGGGCGATCCGACGCCACTCCCGGGCCACCACGGGTGCGGCGCCCCCGGGCAGCCGCAGCGCACCGAGCGGCACGACGGCGCCGCCGTGCTCGGAAGCCCGCAGCGTGACGGTGCGGCCGTCGGGTGTCCCGGTGGTCGTCAGGGTCTCGCCGGCCTCGTCCCCGGCACGCACCCAGCGGCCCAGAACGGTGCCGTCCGTGCCGAACGGGCTCCGCTCCAGGCCTGGTTGCAGGGGCAGCACCTCGCACTGGCCCTGCAGCAGCGTCGCGTCGTCCCTGATGCCGGACCGCAGGAAGGCGGGCAGGGAAGCGCGCCCGTGGGTGCCGGTCGCCGGGTCGTACTCCAGCCACACCTGCTGCCGGCCCTGCCTGCCCTCTCGCCAGTACAACGTGCCGTCCCCGATGACGCGACGGCTCGCGGGCAGGACGGTGTCACCGGCGTGCAGGGTGCGCCCGCCGGTGGCCCGTCCGCCGCCGGGCAGCGGAAGGGACGGTGCGCCGGCGCTGTCGTTGCGCCACCGGTGGGAGATCTGTTCACCGGTGAGCGTGACCACCTCGGACGGCCGGGTGGACCAGTAGCCGTGCTGCCTGCCCTCCTGCCACCACACCACGAGCAGCTCCCCGTCGGTGTAGCGGAACCGCGGGCGCTGCCAGCGGTCCAGATCGGCCGGGAGCCGCAGGTCGTGTTCGAGCACAACCCCGTCCGGGCCGACGACGACCGCCTGCTGACCGCGGCTCAGGATCAGGCAGGGCCAGGCCTCGTCGACGATCAGCGTGTCGTCGCGGTCCTTGCGTGTCCCGCCGTCGAGCAGCCGCAGCGCGTCCTCGAGTGCGGGCCAGCCCAGCTCGTCGAGGATGCCGGCCCGCAGGGTGCGCCCGAGCAGCGGAGCCGTCTCGTACCCGGCGGCGCGGGCGACCGCTTCCGGGTTGGCCCGGGGAGCCACCGCCCGGAAAGGGCCCAGCCGGTGCAGTGCCTCGCGGGCTCCGGGCAGACCCACGGCGTCGGTGAGTTGCCCGACCGCGCCGTCCAGCCATTCGCGCAGCACGTCCGTCAGCACGGGATGGTCGGCGAGGTGCTCCAGTACCTCGCCCGACTGGTGATCCTGGCCCACGGCACCGACGGCCCGCAGCAGCAGGGGACGCAGACGCGGATCAGCCGCGACGGCGGCCAGATCTCGCCGCTCGGGCCGGGTGTCCCGCGCCCAGCGGTCCAGTCCTAGATGGACCTCGGTGCCGGGGTCCGGCAGGACGAGGGGGATGTCCTTTGCCACGCAGAGGTCCAGCAGGCCGATGTCGGCGCCCGCGTGCCGGCGTCCGGTGAACAGGTCGACGGGCCGTCCGTCGGCGCGCAGCCGGGGCGCCATCCGGGTCACCAGGTCGAGGGTGGCCGGTGAGGTGCCGCATACCGTAGCCCCGTGCTTGCGGTGGGCTGCCCAACGGCTGAGCCAGTCCGCCGCGTCGACACCGTCCGCCGCGGTGCCGGGCCCGTCCGCGGCGTCGGCCCCGTCGGCCCCGTCGGCCCCGTCCGCGCCGTCGGCGTCCTGTGCGCACCCGGCCTCGCCGGTCAGCAACCGGTCGGCGGCGCACTCGGCCAGCAGCGTCAGCCAGAAGTCGTCGCTCGCCAGGTCGTGGTCCAGCCCGGCAGGCATGATCTCCAGCAACCGGGTCCGTACAGCCGGTCGTCGGCCGGCGAGGACGGGCAGGACGGCCCGGTAGGCGGTCCAGAAGGAGGCGGGCGCCCGGACGGCGGCGGGAGAGGCGACCAGATCGGCGACCAGGTCGCACTCCGTGTCGACCCGGGGCAGCCCGGCCGCCTTGATCAGCGTCCGCGCGTCCTGCGGCAGCGACGCGTACGGCGGCATACCGGCCGCGCAGCGCTCCACCGCCAGCTGCCGGAACTGGTCCCATGCCTCGGCGGCGTCCAGCCGGCCGGCGAGATCCTTCACATGCTGCTTGAGCGCCTTGACCGTCAGCGCCCCGGCGAACGCGAACTCCAGGAAAACGGCGCGCTGTCGCTCCTCGTCGACGGCGAGCGCGTGCACCCGCTCGGCGTCGCGGGCCTTGCCGAAGAAGGCGGCGGCGTAGGTGGTGTTGTCGTACTGGAGGAAGATGCGGGCGGCTTGCTCGTAGAAGGTGGGCAGGAAGTGCGGCACCGCCCGGCCGAGCCGTTCACCGAGTGCCTCGAAGCCCTCCTTGGCGGTGCCGGGGCGGGACTTCGCCTGCCGTGTGAGCCGCTCGACGTCCTTGACCAGGGCCAGCGCGTGATGTCCGTTGGCCGGGTCGTTGACCAGTGCCCAGGCGGGGAAGCCGAGGGTCTCCCGCTTGACCTGCCCGACCTCGGGTGTCTCCGCGTCGCGCACGAGGCCCAGGAAGTCCAGGGCGAGGTCCTCGGCCCCGCCGAGGGTGCCCGGCACCAGCCGGACGACGCTGCGGTCGCCCAGTGCGGCATGGGTGTAGGTGCGGACGGTGAGGGTGTCGGCGTCCTCCCGGCCGGTACTGCCCCATGGCAGGAGCGCGCCGGCGTCGAGCAGGGCGGCGGCGGTGGTGTCGTCGTAGACGGTGGCCCCACGAGTGCCGCGTGCGGCGCCGTCTCGGGCGGCGCCTCCGGTCGGTGTGGTGGTGCCCTCGGCGGGTGTGGTGGTGACCCCGCCCGGCGCGGTCGTTCCGTCGGTTGTCACGGTGGTCCCGTTCATGGTGCTCACGCCGCCCGCTCCTCGTCCTCGATGTCGCGCCCGGCGTACAGCGCGGCCGCCATGCGCATACCCTCCGACCAGGCCACCGGCCCGATCCGGCCGAGCTTCAGCACGCGTCCGGCGCTGTCGGTCCACATCAGGGGACCGGTCTCCGTCTCCGCGTAGCCGTCATAGTCGCCGACCCAGACGCGAGCCTCGACGCCTTGCTCCCCCTCCCGTACGGAGCAGACGGCGTACCCGCCGCGCACGCGGTAACCGAGCTGGGTGACCCGCCCGTGCAGGAAACGCTGTTCCTTGAAGGCGCCGCCCGCGTACTCCTCGACCGAGGTGCTGTCGGCGTCGAGCGCGGCGGGGCGGTGCCATACCTCGCGGAAGAGCTGCTGGGCGCGCTGCTCGACGTCGAGCTCGACGGCGAACTCCCGTAGCTCCTCGAGGTCTTCGAGGAGCACGGGATGCGGAAGACGGACCAGGTCGGGGGCGATGCGCACGGTGTCTCCGTCGAGGTCGACGAGACCGAGGCCGCGTACGGGGTCGGCGTCCCGCAGAAACCCGGCGACCTCGCCGTCGGCGCCGGTGACGACAAGGTCGCGCAGGGCGGACCGCCAGGCCGGGTCGGGCCATACCCGGGTGAGCACGGCGAGGGGGACGGGCAGGGACCGCACCATCCACCGCTCCACGTCGGTCAGGCACTGGCGTTCGTGCCGCTCCAGCCACTCGGTGAGCTGTCGAAGACCGACCACGGCGGGATCGTCCGCGAGTTTGGCCGGTACCGACTTGAGCCGTCGTCCGGCGGCGTTGCGGCACACCACCTTCCCGTCGTCCAGAGCCACTTCGTAGTCCCCGGCCGTCACCCACCCCATGAGTGCCTCCCCGCACCGCAGTGATCAAGTGCTGAAACTCTAGGCCAGCCCACTGACAATGCGGCGGGGGCAGGGGACGGGCGGGAGCGGGCGTGTGGGCGGGCACGGCCGGGGACGACTGCCCCGCCCCGCCGGCGGTCGTCCGGCGTCAGTCGTCCATGCGGACCGGCATCAGCAGGGAGAAGGCCGTCTCGTCGTCCGGCCGGCGGACCGCGAGGGGGGCCGTGGGGGCGCCGAACTCCAGGATCAGCCGGTTCCGGTCTCCGGCGGCGAGCGCGTCCAGCAGGAACCCGCGGTTGACGGCGACGTTGTCCGGACCGTCGTCACCGTCCGCGCAGACGGTCACCGTGCCGTCGTCGGTCACCCTGAGCACACTGAGTTCGTGGGACGCACCGTCCTGCTCGCGCACCCCGCTCGCGCGGACGGGGCCGGACTCCAGAGCCTCGAGGAACGCGGGCACGTCGACGTGAGCCGGCCGCCCGGAGGGCAGCTGGACGAGTCGACGGTAGTCCGGGAAGTCGTAGGCGAGGCACTGCCCGGCCGTCTGACGGTCTCCGGCCTCCAGCGTCACACGGTCGCCGTCCACGGCCAGGGCGACGGACTCGTCGCCGCTCAGCAGCGCGCGCATCGCGTCGGCCAGCGGGACGGGCACGATGACCTGTACGCGCGGCCCGCCGTGTCCGGCGGTACTCGTCCGCGCGACGGCCAGCCGGTACCGGTCGGTGGCCACGAGGTGGAGCGATTCCCCCTCCAGGTCGAACAGGACTCCGCCGAGCATGGGCAGTTCGGGGTCGCCGCCGGTGGCGAAGCGGACCGAGTCCAGCGCGGAGGCCAGGTCGGGCGCGGAGACGGACAGTCGGACGGTGTCGGTGCGCGGTGCCGCGGTCATGGGATTCTCCCTGTGGTCGAGTAGCGCTCGGAGCGTGGAGAACTCGCTGCGGGCATCGGCCAGCCCCAGTTCGAGACGGCGCAGGTGCGCCTGGAGGAGCCCGCGGACCAGGTCCGTGTCCGCACTGGACCAGCCGGCCAGGACCAGCCGGATGTCCGCCAGCGGCATACCGGCCCGCCGCAGCCGGGCGAGCAGCCGGGCCTCGTCGAGCTGCTCGGAGGCGTACCAGCGGTAGCCACTCACCGGATCTACCCAGGCGGGGACCAGCACCCCGGCCCGGTCGTAGAACCGCAGGGCACTCACGCCCAGTCCGCTGTCGCGGGCCATCTCCCCAATGCTGCGCATCTCGCTCTCCACGTCCGCAACCCTGAGCCCTTGACCAGGTCGAGGGTCAATCATGGCCCGCCCGGGCCGGCGAGCGGTCCTGCGGAGTGCCCCCCCACCCCGACCCGTCTCGACCGGCGAGCGGCCCCACGCAGCACCCCGGCCCACCTCACCCCGGCCCACCCCTTCCCGGCCTACCCCACCCCGGCCCACCGCACCCTGGCCCAGCGCGCGCCCGCCGTCTGCCATTCTTGCGGCGTGCAGAAGCCCACCGCCGTCACGCCCGACGCCCCCGTGACCATACGGACGCCGCTCCTCACCCAGGAGTGGCTCGACCTCGCGTTCATCCACTGGGCCGTGGCGCCCGCCGCCGTGGCGGGGCTCATGCCGCGCGGAGCCGTCCCCGACACGCACGACGGACTCACGTACGTCGGGCTCGTCGCCTTCCGGATGCACCGGGTCGGCTGGCTGGGGCTGCCCGGCGTGCCGTACTTCGGCTCCTTTCCGGAGACCAACGTGCGGCTGTACTCGGTCGACGCGCACGGGCGGCGCGGTGTCGTCTTCCGGTCGATGGACGCCTCGCGGCTGATGCCGGTGGTGATGGGCCGCTTCGGCTTCCGGCTGCCCTACCTGTGGTCCCGCATGACCGTCCGCACCGTCGGCGACACCGTGACCTACACCAGTTCCCGCCGCTGGCCCGGCCCGCGCGGCGCGTACAGCCGCATCACCGTACGGCCCGGCGAACGCATCCACGAACCCACCGGACTGGAGCACTTCCTGACCGCCCGCTGGGGCATGCACAACGCGTTCTTCGGCGGTGCGGCGTATCTGCCCAACCACCATCCCCGCTGGCCGCTGTACCGCGCCGAGCTCGTCACCTGCGACGAGAACCTGGTGGCGAGCGCCGGGATCCCGGCCCCCACCGAAGCCCCCGTCAGCGTCCTGTACTCACCCGGAGTCCCGGTCCGTCTCGGCCGTCCGGCCCGCTCCGCGCGCCCCGGCCCTTGACCTCGAGCGCGCTTGAGGAAGCAGGCTGATCCGCATGAACACCGATACCGCGGACAACAGGGCCGACGCCGCAGACATCAAGGCCATCGAGCAGGTCGTGGCCACCGTCGAGCGCACCCAGCGCGCCAGGGACGCCGAGGGGTTCCTCGCTCTCTTCCACCCCGACGCGCTCTGGACGACCGCCCACGGCAAGGTCCTCCTCGGCTTCGACGAGATCGCCGAGTTCACCCGTGCCGTGCTCCCCGACGCCGCCTGGGACGGCGACGTCACCTACGAGGTGGTGCACACCCGGTTTCTGCGGCCCGACGTCGCGGCCGTCAAGGTCCGGCAGGTGTACCACTCGGCCGAGGGCGACACCGAGGGTGCTCCGCTGTACGTCATGACCAGGCAGGATGACGGGAGCTGGCTGTTGCACGCCGGCCAGAACACCGAGGTCCGCGGCGGCTGAGGATGGTCGTGCGGACCAGGACGGCGAACTGATGCGCGCGGCCCGGGCCGCCGGCATCCACGACGGGATCGCTGCCCTCCCCGACGGCCGCACCCCCGTCCCCGGCGAACGGGCCTCGTCACGCTGTCCGGCGCGTGCCGGTTGCTACGCCGTCCTGAAGGAGAAGGAGGGGGCGGCCGGGCGCTCGGTGATGTCCTCGACGGTGACGCCCGGAGCGGTCTCGACGAGGGCCAGGCCGTCCTCGACCTCGGCGACCGTGACGCGTCCGGCCATGGCGGCGAGCGGATTGAAGTACGTGTCCTTCAACTCGGCGGCCAGTGCCGCCCGGTCGTCGCCGTCGGTGACGTCGAGGCGGCGACCGCCGTCCGCGGGTTCGATGTCGGTGGCGATGACGCGGGCCCCCTCGCGGGTGAGGGCCTCGGCCTCGGCGGCGCCCTGGCCGCGGGCGGCGCCCGTGACCACGACGACCTTGCCGAGCAGCCTCTTGGAACGCGGGTCGCTCACGGCCGCTCCCGGCTGCGACGCCGGCCCGTCGGCAGGGGTACCGGATCGGAGCCGGGGACGACGGTGTTCGTCAGGGTGCCGATGCCCTCCACCGTGAGGGACACGGTGTCGCCGGGCTTCAGCGGCGGAGGAGTCCGCTCTCCGCGCAGGCCCCACAGTTCGGCGAGGCAGCCGCCGTTGCCGCAGGTGCCGGAGCCGAGGACGTCACCCGGTACGACGCGGGTGCCGCGGGAGGCGTAGGCGGTCATCTCCTCGAAGGTCCAGCTCATGTTGGACAGCAGGTCCTCACCGACCTTCTCGCCGTTGACCTCGGCGGTCAGGGCCAGGCGCAGGAACCCGTCGGCGTCCCGGTGCCGCTCCAGTTCGTCGGCGGTGACGAGATACGGGCCGAGGGCGGTCGCGGTGTCCTTGCCCTTGCAGGGACCGAGGCCGACCTTCATCTCCGCGCCCTGAAGGTCTCGCGCCGACCAGTCGTTGAACACGGTGTAGCCGACGATGTGGTCGCGGGCCTGCTCGGGAGTGAGGTCGCGGCCCTCCCGCCCGATCACCGCGCCCACCTCCAGCTCGAAGTCCAGCACGGCCGAGCCGGGCGGCACCGGGATGTCGTCCCGGTGACCGTAGACCGCGTGCGGGTTGGTGAAGTAGAAGGCTGGCGCCGCGTACCACTGCTCGGGGACACCGGCGACGCCGTCGACGGAGCGGCGTACGCCTTCGACATGCTCCTCGAAGGTGACGAAGTCCCGTACCGAGGCGGGCCGGAGCGGGGGCAGCGGCCGAACCCTGGAGACGTGCGGGCCGGGCGGAACGCCGAGCGCCTGCCGGCCGGCGGCGAGCAGCCCGGGCAGGCCGTCGGTCTCCGTCAGCAGTGCGGACAGCGAGGAGACGCCCGGCAGTGGGAAGAGGGTGCCGTCGTCCTCCACGACGGCCACCCGCCGGCGGTGTCGGTGTTCGTAAGCGGCGAAACGCATGGTGCGGCTCCAGAGGCGGGGCGGCCGGGAACAGGCGGTAGACGGATCCCGGCGCACGGGACCGGGGACGCGACGGTGTGGGCCAGGGCGTGGACACCGGCGCCGCGCCCCCGGCGGACGGGAGGGAGGATCAGACCGGCGGGGCGACGAACACGCCGCGGTCGGGGTCGTTGAAGGACTCCTTGGCGACCAGTTCGTTCATGGGATTGGCGGTGCCCCACTGGTCGGTGACCTCGGGCTGGGAGAAGTCGTAGACGTGGGGGTGCCAGGTGTCCTCGTCCAGGTTCTCCAGCTCGGTGGTGTACTCCACCGTGTTGCCGTGCGGGTCGAGGAAGTACGTGAACGTGTTGTCGCCCGCCATGTGCCGGCCCGGGCCCCAGATCTTCTTGAAGCCCGCCCGGATGACACGTCCGGAACCGCGCATGTACTCGTCGATGCCGCGCATCTCGAAGGAGACGTGGTGCAGGGCGGTGTGCGGGCCCTGCGCGATGGCCATGGAGTGGTGCTGGTTGCTGATCCGCATGAAGTGCATGACCTCGCCCATGTGCGGCGAGCTGAGCGTGTCGGAGAGGGCGAAGCCGAGGTGGCGCTCGTACCACTCGCGGGTGCGGTTCAGGTCGGGGGAGTTGAGGACGACGTGGGAGAGCTTGACCGGGATGGACTCCTTCTCCTCGATCTTGCGGTGCCGGCGGACCTCGACGTCGGCGGAGACCTCGATGGTGCGTCCGTCGACGTCGAAGAAGCGGAAGCCGTAGCCGCCGCCGGGGGTGTCGACCTTGCCGGGCCGGCTGATCAGCTGCACGCCGCCCGCGAGCAGCCGCTCGGCGAGGGTGTCGACGTCGGCGGCGTTGGCGGCACCGTAGGAGACGAGGTCGAGGCGCTTCTCCTCGGCCTTGCGGAGCCGGACGACGTACTGCTCGGGGGAGCCCTCGGCGGCCAGGAAGGAGATGCCGGAGTCCTCGGAGACTTTGGTGAGACCCCAGACGCCGGAGTAGAAGTCGAGTTGCTTGTCGTAGTCGGGCACGGCGAGGTCGACGTGCCGCAGGTGGGTGAGCAGGCGCATGGTGTCAGTCCTTTCGGAGGAGGGCCGCCGCGTTGCCGCCGCGGACGGCGTGGAAGTCGGCCTCGGGCAGCTGTGCGGCGCGCAGGGCGCCGAGCGGGTCCTCGGTGCCCATGTCGAAGGGGAAGTCCGAGCCGAGCAGGACTCGGTCCGCTCCGGCGGCCCGGACCAACTCCCGCAGTACGTGCGGGTCGTGGACGAGCGAGTCGAAGTACAGCCGCTCGAGGTAGCTGCTGGGCGGGTGTGTGCAGCCGGCGCCCGCGTCGGAGCGGGCCGCCCAGGCGTGGTCGGAGCGGCCGATGTGGGTGGGCAGGTAGCCACCGCCGTGCGCCGCGATCACCTTCAGCCCGGGGTGGCGGTCGAGGACCCCGGAGAAGATGAGGTGGGAGAGGGCGACGGCGTTCTCGGTGGGCTGGCCGACCGTGTTGGACAGGTACCACTGGTCCAGGCGCTCGTCGAGCGTGCATCCGAAGGGGTGGAGGAAGACGATCGCGCCGCTCTCTTCGGCCCGGGACCAGAAGGGCTCGTACGCCGGGTCGGACAGCTCCCGGCCGGGGGCGTGACTGGAGATCTCCACGCCCACCAGCCCCTGCTCCAGAGCGTGCTCCAGGGCGGGTACCGCCTGGTCCGGGTGCTGGAGGGGTACGAGTCCGAGGCCGCGCAGCCGGTCGGGGGCGGCGGAACAGTGCGCGGCCGTCGCCTCGTTGGCGAGGAGATACACCTTCTCGGCCGTCTCCTCGTCCGCCCAGTAGTGGTAGTGGGAGGGCGAGGGACTGACCAGTTGCACGTCCACGCCCTGCGCGTCCATCGCGGCCAGGCGCACGCTGGGGTCGGTCATCCTGGGGACGCGTTCGCGGACCATGGGCCCGTTGACGGCGAGGGAGGCGGGGCCGTTGCGCCGGGCGTCGAGTGCCCGGGCCTCGGCGTGCCCGGGCAGGTGGGCCACGAGTGCGTCGATCTCGGGCAGCAGGACGTGTGCGTGCACGTCCACGGTAGGCCGGGCCTCGGTGGCCTCGGTGGCCTCGGTGGCCTCGGTGGCCTCGGTCATGGCGGTCGCAGCGGTCATGGCGGTCATGGCGGTCATGGCAGGTCCCTGAGCAGGGTCATGGTGCGGGCCATCAGGCCGGGCACGTCGGCGTCGCGCACCTCGTCGAGCTGCCACTGCCCGATCTGCACCGACGCCTCGACGACCGGACGGACTCGGGCGATCCGCCGCTCGTAGTACGCCTGGAACAGCGCGTCGTCCCACTCGTCGGCCCCCGTCAGCATCTGCGCGAGCACCCAGGCGTCCTCGAGGGACATCGCGGCGCCCTGGGCGAGTGTGGGCGGGCAGCAGTGGGCGGCGTCCCCGACGAGGACGACGCGGCCGCGGTGCCAGGAGCCCTCGACCAGCATCCGGTCGAACCAGGTGTAGTTGACCTTCGCCGGGTCGGTGATGTGCTCGGTGATCTCCGGCCAGGAGCCGCCGTAGTGCTGGGTGAGGCGCCGCATCTCGTCCGCGTACGACTCGGCCGGTATGGAGGCGCGGTCGCGGTTGGCCTCGACGACGTACGCGTACAGGGTGGTCTCGCTGGTCGGGCAGTACCCGGCGATGTAGGCGGGGCCGCCGTAGGCGAGGTCGGTGCGGACGACACCCGTCGGGCGGGGGGCCGCGACGCGCCAGATGGCCATGCCGGTCGGCTCGGGCTTCGCCGTGATGCCGATCGCGGAACGGGTCGTGGAGCCCAGGCCGTCGGCGGCGACGACCAGGTCGTAGCGGCCCTCGTTGCCGTCGCTGAGGCGGACGGAGACGCCGTCGGCGTCCTGGCCGAGGATCTCGGCGGTGGTGCCCAGCCGGACCGACGCGCCACTGGCACGCACGGCCTCGATCAGGATCTGCTGGAGCCGCGGTCGCCGCATGCCGACGGTGGCCGGCAGGTCGTCGCCGCCGGTGCGCAGGTCGTCCTGCGTGTGCAGGACGGTGCCGTCGGGCGCGGTGATGCCGACCGAGCCGAAGCCGAAGCCGGACGCCTCCACCTGGTCCCACACGCCGAGTTCGCGCAGCACGCGCAGGGCGTTGCCCTGGAGGGTGATGCCGGAGCCGGCGGTGGCGTTCCAGTCGGCCTTGGCCTCGACGAGGTCCACGGCGACACCGGCGCGGCGCAGCAGGACGGTGACGGCGTTGCCGGCCGCGCCGCCGCCGACGACGAGGACCGTGCGGGGTTGGGTCATGGGAACTCCCTTGTTCCTCGGGCTGATCGCTACTTCACGGCGATCGGGTTGACGGGGGAGCCGACCGCGCCGGTGATGGGCAGGGGCGCGGCGGTGAGCGAGAACTCGTACACTCCGTCGGCCGCGCAGTCCTCGGCGAGCGCGTCCAGGTCCCACATCTCGCCGATCAGCAGGCCGATGTGCGGGATGGCGACCTGGTGCAGTGGCTGGAAGGCGTGCTCGAACTCGTTCGGGCGAACCTCGAACCCCCAGGTGTCGGTGGCGATCGCGGCGATCTCGCCGCCGTGCAGCCAGCCGGCCGAGGTGAAGGACAGTCCGGGCGCGGGACCGCCCGCGTAGTCGCCCCAGCCGTCGCGTCGGACCCGGGTGAGCTGACCGGTGCGGACCAGCACGATGTCGCCCCGGCCGACGGACACGCCATGGGCCTCGGCGGTCGCCGTCAGGTGTTCCTCGGTGATCGCGAAACCGTCCGGCAGCTCGCCTTCCTCGCCGATCACCCGTCCGACGTCCAGCAGCACACCCCGTCCGGCGACGTGCGGGGCCATGTGCTCGATGCCGGTGACCAGATCGCCGTCGGAGGTGACGACCTGCTCCGCCGGGCGCCCGTTCCACGCCTTGCCGTGGTCGAAGATGTGCCCGAGCCCGTCCCACTGCGTGGAACACTGCAACGGCATCGCGATCACGTCGTCGGCGCCGCCGATGCCGTGCGGGAAGCCCTGGTTGCCGAGGGCGGCGTCGGTGCCGGTGTCGAGCATGGTGTGCACCGGGTTGGTGCGCCGCCGCCACCCCTTCTGCGGGCCGTTCATGTCGAAGCGCTGGGACAGGGAGAAGCTCACGCCCCGCCGCACCAGTCCGGCGGCCTCGCGGCGCTTGGCCTCGTCGAGGAAGTTCAGGGTGCCGAGCACGTCCTCCTCGCCCCAACGGCCCCAGTTGGAACACGCCTTCACGGCCCGCGCGATCGATCCCTCGGGGTCGGCGCGATCCAGTATCTCGGTCCGGTCCGGGGTCTCGGTCCGGTTCGGGATCTCGGCGCGGTCCGGGGTCTCGGTGCCGTCCGGGGTCACTGCGCCGTCTCCGTCACACAACGGGTGCGCTGGGCGCCGAGACCGGTGATGGTGCCGTCCATGACGTCGCCGTCGCGCAGCAGTCGGCCCCAGTGCATGCCGTTACCGGCCGGGCTGCCGGTCAGCACCAGGTCGCCGGGCAGGAGGCGGGCGGTCTCCGAGGCGTGGGCCACCACGCGCGCGACGTTGAAGATCATGTCCTTGGTGGTCTCGTCCTGCATGGTCTCGCCGTTGAGCTTCAGCGTGAGCCGCAGGTCGCCGGGGTCCGAGATCGACTCGGCGGGCACGATCCAGGGCCCGAGCGGCGTGAAACCGGGCGCGTTCTTGCTGCGCAGCCAGTCCGTGCCGATCTGCGGCATGTCCCGGCGGAAGACGGTCGCCCGGTCGGTGAGGTCGTTGGCGATCGTGTAACCGGCGATGTACGCGGGCGCCTCATCGACGGAGACCCGGTGGGCCGGCCGGCCGATCACCGCCGCCAACTCGAGCTCCCAGTCGGGCTTCTCGGCCCAGACGGGGAGCACGACGTCGTCGTGGGGACCGGTGATCGCGCTCGGCAGACCGATGAACACGTACGGCAGGTCTCCGGAGGCCCGCCGGTCCATGATGGCAGCCGCCTCCGCGCGCCGTTCCTCCTCCGGCCGGTCGTCGCCCGGGGCCCGGTGCGCGACGTGCAGGTCGATCACGTGCTGCCGGTAGTTCGCCCCCGACTGGAACACCTGGCGCGGAGTGACCGGCGCGTGCACCCGGAAGCCGGTCAGCGGCTTCCGGTCCGGGCCGCTGTCACCGGCCAGCGCCCGCAGTCGCGGCAGCGCCGAGTCCCAGGTCTCCAGCAGACTCCGGGTGGTCAGCCGTTCGTCGCCGAAGGCCACGCGCAGATCGAGCACCTGGGCGTCGGGAGTGACGAGGGCGGGGAAGGCCGGCCCGTCCGGGGCCGACAGCGTGCCGAGGGCGAAGGGGCCCGCGAACAGCGCGGACGAGGGTTCAGGTATCACGGACATGTCCTCCTGGTGGCGGTGGCACTAATCTGGACCCGTCACCCGCGATCAGGGAAATCGATTCCGTGGATGCTCTGCATCCAGCACATCAATTACCCCTGGTCGGCGCCGTACCGCCAAGAGGAAGTCACGTGAATCTGGCCCGCCTCGACCTCAACCTCGTCGTCGCCCTGCGCGCTCTCCTGGAGGAGCGCAACGTCACCCGGGCCGGGCAGCGTGTCGGCCTCAGCCAGCCCGCGATGAGCGCCGCCCTGGCCAGGCTCCGCCGCCACTTCGACGACGACCTGCTCGCCCGCGTCGGCGGCCACTACGAGCTCACCGCGCTCGGCCAGGTGCTCCTCGACCGCACCTCCACCGCCTACGACCTGCTGGAACGCCTCTTCGCCAGCCAGGCTGACTTCGACCCGGCCGAAGAGAGGCGCGAGTTCAAACTGATCGCCTCCGACTACGCCGTCGCCGTCTTCGGCACCGAACTCGCCCGCGTAGTGCACGAGGAGGCCCCCGGCATCCGGCTGCGCTTCGCCCAGACCCCGCCGACCGTCGTCGACGACACCGCCACCCTGCTGAGCGCCACCGACGGTCTGCTCATGCCGCACGGCGTCATCAGCGACTTCCCCGCCACCGACCTCTACGAGGACCGCTGGGTCTTCCTCGTCGCAGGCGACCATCCGAGCGTCGACGACCGGCTCACCCGCCACGACCTCGCCCGACTGCCGTGGGTCACCTATCAGCGCACCTACGACGCCCCCGCCGTGCGTCAGCTCGGCATGCTCGGCATCGAACCCCGGGTCGAGGTCTCCGTCGACAGCTTCCAGCTACTGCCCCTGCTGGTGGCGGGCACCCGCCGCGTCGCCCTGGTCCAGGCCCGCCTCGCCCGGCTGCTCGGGCCGCTCGCCCCGGTGCGCGTGGTGGAGCCGCCGTACGAGGCGGTGCCACTGCGGGAGGCGCTGTGGTGGCACCCGGTGCACACGCACGACGCGGCCCACATCTGGCTGCGGGAGACGGCCGAGCGGGTCGGCCGGCGCCTCGCCGGCGTGCCCGCCATCTGATCGCGGGCCGGCGTGCCCGCGGTCTGATCGCGGGCCGGGGCCGGGGCCGGGGCCAGGGCCAGGGCCGGGGGCGGGTCGGGGCCGGAGCCAGGGCGGGCAGCCGGGCAGGGCTTCCCGGTGACCTCGGGGCAGGCAGACTGCCGCCGCTCCCGACCATCCACAGCCTGGATCGAGGGCATCCTGGACACGGATCGACGCAGGGGGCGAGTGGGACCCACCCGCGGCGTCACCACGGCCGTCCCGACCGTCAGTCGTCGTACCGCTTGAGGTACAGCTGCTTGCCGTATTCCTGGCCCAGCCACAGGCGTCGGTCGTCCCCGAAGTCGGCGAGGTCCGGGTTGTCGAAGGTGTGCGGATGGTCGGTGTCGGCGTTGACGCCGACGACGATGCGTTCGAGGCACCACGCGGGATCGGGGCCCACGGGCTCGAACCTCACATAGGTGGGGTAGCGGTCGAGGTTGTCGGTGTCCAGTTGCGGCCTTCGCGGGTCGTTGTAGGCGGGGTTCTCGACGTTGGCGTCCTCACCGAGGACGAAGGTCCAGTTGTTGCCGGTCCGAGTGCCGCCGGCGGTCCCGGAGGCGTTGAGCACGAATTCGCGGCCGGCGATGCCCAGGTACACCCATCCCTGTGTCCCCCCGTGCGGTACGTCGGCCGTGCGGACATGCGCCTCGATCCTCGTAATCCTTGCCATGAGAGGTGCTCCTTTCTCCGCCGAGTTTCCCCGGCCGGTCACTTCCGGGTCTTTCAGGACTGATCCCCCCGAAACATGGCGCTGAATCCGTTTGAGGTGCGATGCCTTTTCTTGTCGGGCTGCTGCGTGTTCTCTTCGTTGCGATGGTCGAGTTGAGCCGCCACCCTCCTGAAACCGGTGCGGTGATATGTAGATAGCGGATGCGGGCGCCGGTCGGTGTTCATTGCGCCCCTTTTGATATCCGGCGTGCGACGGCGCACGGAACTTGCACACAACTCGCACGGAACTCGTCAGGAAGTCGCTTCACTCAATTGAATGAATCCGACAGGGAGGGCGTTTCCTCTCGGAGGTGTGGGCCAGAATGGAGAAAGCAGGAAGAAAGCGATCTGCGATTCTGTGCGGGAGGATGCGACTTCGCTCCGCCTTCTCACTGAGCCTGCGAAGGCAATTTCACTCATCTTTTCCCGGAAAGGGTTCATTACATGTCCCGTCGCCGTTCTCGTACCTCATTCAGTCATGCGTTGCGCGATATCGTGCGTTCCACGGAGGATCTCGTGGACGATGCCCTGGACAGGGCGGGGGAATTCGAATGCGGTCTGCGGAGATCGGTCAGTCGGGCGCTGGATGACGACGACTACGACGACCACCGCGACCGCGACGACCGCGACGACCGCGACCGCGACGATGACGACTGGGACGGGCACGGTGACCGTCGGCACCGGCGCGGACCCGGCCGTCGCCGAAGTGACGGGCCCCGCCGCCGGCTCGGCCCGGACGAGGGGGAGCCCTACGAAGACCCGGACGAGCTCATGGCGCTGAAGGACCAGCTGGAGCTGCTGCGGGGGCGGATGGACAGGCGCTGGCGCGAGGAGGACCGCCCCGGGGACCGGGAGCGGGGGCGGGTGCCGCGGGCGCGGGGGGCGGAGGACGCGGAATCCCTGAAGGGTGAACTGGCGCGGCTGGCCGATCGCATCGACCGTATCCGCGATGCGCGCTGACCCTGTACCGGTCCGCCGTTCACCGTGCCCGTCCCGGCCGTTCCTCGGCCGGGCAGCGCACGGAGGGAGCGGCCCGGAACGGGAGCACGAGCGATGAGTGCGGGCCGGGGGCGTGTGCTGATGCGGGCGCTCACCCACCTCGTCCGCCAGGAGGCGGCGCTCGCGGCCACGCCCGCGGCCCGGGCGACGGACGGAGGGGACGCCCGGGCCGTACGACGTGCCGGCAACGTCCGTCGCGCGCTGGAGAGTCTCGGGCCGTTCTACGTGAAGGTCGGTCAGATGCTGGCCACTCGGCCCGACATCGTGACCCCCGAGATGATCGACGAGTTCGAGAAGCTGCAGGACGAGGCGTCGCCCGCCCCTTTCAGCGACTTCGAGCCAGTGCTCCGGCAGGAGCTGGGAGCGGGCTGGGCCGGGCGGTTCCGCGACTTCGACACCGAGCGTCCCCTGGGCACGGCGTCCCTGGCCCAGGTGTACCGGGCCCGGCTGCCGGGAGGCCGACCGGTCGCGGTGAAGATCCAGCGGCCCGGCGTGCGCGAGACGGTGGAGGCGGACATGAAGCTCATGGGCTCCTTGTCCCACTTCGCCGCCCGACGGGCCTGGCGCTTCAACGACGTCATCGACATCGAGGCCATGCTCAACGTGGTCTTCGACGCGATGCGGCCAGAGCTCGACTTCGTGATGGAAGCCCGGAACATGACCGAGGCGGCCAAGGTGGCGGAGGACTTCGACTACGTCCAGGTCCCCGAGGTGGTCGAAGCCACCGGGCGGGTCCTCGTGCAGAGCCTTGCTCCCGGCACGCCGATCCGGGAGGCGGACAAGGACCGGTTCGACGCCGAGGAGCGCAAGGCCATCGGGCAGGACCTGCTGGCCTTCATGTACCGGGGTTACTTCGTGGACCGCATCTTCCACGCGGACCCGCACCCGGGCAACATCTTCGTCGCGCCCGGCCACCCCGCCACCGTGATCGACTGGGGCATGGTGGGACGCATCGACCGGCCGATGAGCACCAGCATCCTGCTGTTGCTGCTCAATCTGGCGATGAACGACGGAGCGGGTACCGCCCGGGCCTGGATCGACATGGGCAGCGCCACCTCGTGGGCGAACACCTCCGCGTTCGCGGGGGACATGGCTTCGCTGGTACCGCAGATCGCCACGGCCTCCCTGGAGGAACTCAACTTCGGGGTGACCCTCACCGCCGTGCTGCAGCACTCCACCCGCCGTGGCATCCGTACCAGCCCCATGGTCTCCATCCTGGGCAAGTCCTTCGCCAACATCGAGGGGTCCATCCGGCACCTGTGCCCGGAACTCTCCCTCATCGACGTCTTCTCCGAGGAATTGGTGGGCATCGTCACCGAACTGGTCAAGGAGTCGCTCTCCCCCCAGCAGGCGGTCCGGACGGCCCTGGAAGTGATCACGGCCGGAGCCGCCGCGCCCCAGCAACTGCGAGGGCTCACCAAAGACCTGACCAACCGGGACCTGACCATGCGCATGAACCTCCACGGGTCCCGCTCGGACCGACGCTCCACCGGCCTGCGCAAAGGTGCCGCGGACATGTCGTTCGCGCTCGCCACCGCCATGCTCTGGAACCACTACACCAAGGACCGCTGACCGGTGCGTCACCCGCCGTCCCCGTCCTCCTCCCCCTCCCCGTCCGCGTCCTCCCACGTCCTTCTCCCAGCCCCCATCTCCTCCCTCCCGACCCCCACTTACGACCGCAGGACCCCCCGAAGGGAGGGAACCGCGTGAGCACCGACCTGGCCCCCACGCTCGACCTCGACGCCCTCCGCGATCGTGTCGAGACCGTCCTCGCCGAGTTCCTGCGCCATCCACCGGCCGGCATTCCTTCCCAGAGCCGGGCCGGTGAACTGACCCGGGCCCTGACCGACTTCGTCCTCGCACCCGGCAAACGCATCCGGCCCCTGCTGTGCGTCCTGGGCTGGCATGCGGCCGGCGGCGGCGAAGACGAGGAAAGCCTGTGGCGGATGGCGGCGAGCCTGGAGGTCTTCCACGCCTTCGCCCTGATCCACGACGACATCATCGACAACAGCCCCACCCGCCGGGGCCGCCCCAGCGCGCACCGGGCCTTCGCGGCCCGCCGACGGGCCAGGCCGGACGCCGACGCCTTCGGCGTCCACGTCGCGCTCCTCCTCGGCGACCTCGCCCTGGTCTGCTCGGACGCCCTGATGAACTCGGCCCAACTGAGCACACGGCAGCGGCAGACGGTGCTGCCGCTGCTCGATGCCATGCGCGGCGAGGTACTGCTGGGCCAGCACCTGGACCTGCTGGCTGCCGGGCGGCCCACCGGCGACATCGACGAGGCGATGGCCATCGCACGCCTGAAAACCGCCAAGTACACCATCGAACGGCCCCTGCACCTGGGCGTCGCCCTCGCCGGCGCCGACCAGGGCCTGCTCGACCTGTGCTCCGCCTACGCACTCCCTCTCGGAGAGGCCTTTCAGCTGCGGGACGACCTCCTCGGCGTCTTCGGCGACCCCGCCCTGACCGGCAAGCCGGTCCTCGAGGACCTCCGCTCGGGCAAGGCCACCGTCCTCATGGCTGTCGCCACCCGGCGGGCCACGCCCGAGCAGCGTGTGACACTCGACGCGCAGGTCGGCCGGGCCGACCTCGGCGAAGAGGACTGCGCGCGCGTCCGGCGCATCCTGCGGCACACCGGTGCCCGGGACACCGTCGAGTCCATGATCACCGAACGGTACGAGAGGGCGCTGGCCGCCCTCGACACCGACCTGCTCGCGCCGCCGATCGCCGCCGCGCTGCGGCAGATCGCACACCGCGCCACCATCCGGACCGCCTGACCACGCCCGACGCACACCCCTGCACCCTGCACCCTGCACACCCCTGCACACCCCTGCACCCCTGCACCCCTGCACCCCTGCACACCCCTGCACCCTCGCGCGCCGCCGTCCCTATGTGCCCGGCCTGCCCCGCGCACCCCTGTGCGCGGCTGCCGTGTGTGCCCGTGTGCCACGTGTGCCCCATGTGCCACCTACGCCGCGTGAGAGGAGAACCAGTGGCCGGTATGGCCGTCGACCCACCGCCCTTCTACTGCCCCATCGAATCCGCCATCCACCCCGACGCCGAGGAGGTCGAGCGACGCGCTCTGGCGTGGATCGACCGCAGCGGCCTGTGCCGGTCCGAGGGCGAACGCGCCCGGTACGCCGGCACCCGCAGCGCCGACTTCTACGCCCGTTTCGCCCCGCACGCCGACCCCGACCGGCTGTGGATCGCGGCCTGCTGGGTCTACTGGGGTTTCGCCTTCGACGACGCACGCTGCGACGAAGGGCCCTTCTCCGCCGACCCCGCCGCCTTCGCCACCATGGCCTTCTCCGTTCAGCGCGCACTGGAGGTACCCGGCCGCCTGCACTGCGCCGACCCCTACGCCGCCGCCGTACACGAGATCGGGGAACTCTTCCGCACAGCGGCCGGCCCCGTACAGAACCGCCGCTTCCAGCACGCCCACCGGGCCTGGCTCACCGGCGTCCAGTGGCAGATCGGCAACCGGGCCACCAGCCGCATGCCCGACCTCGACGACTATCTGAGCATGCGCCTGCACGCGGCCGGCGGCGGACCCACCTACGCCATGCTCGAAATCGCCAACAACATCGACGTACCGGACCGCGAGATGGACTCACCCGCGGTCCGCGCCCTGACCGAGATGGCCATGATGGTCGCGTCACTGGACAACGACCAGCACTCGCACATCCGGGAGATCCGCCGTCGACAGACCCAACAGAACATCGTCAGCGTCCTCGTGGCCCATCACCGCTACTCCCCGCACCAAGCCGTCGACGAGGCCATCGCCCTGCGTGACGCCGTGCTGGAGCGGTTCCTCGGTCTGCGGGACCGGGTCCTCCCACGCGCCAGCGCCCCCCTGCGCCACTACCTCAGCGACCTCGGGCACGGAATCCGCGGCAACATCGAATGGGCACTGCGCGCGCCCCGCTACCACAGCCCGGACGGCGTCGCCGCCACCTCGCGGGCCCGCATCCCCGCCCAGACGGACACCAGCCACTGGACCGGTACCCCCCGCACCAGCCGACAGGACCCGCGGCGGCTGCCGTCCATCGCGTGGTGGTGGAACGAACTCGCCTTCTGAGCAACCGGGCGGGACGCTCCGTCGAACGAGCGGCGCCGGCTTCCGACCGGTGGAGGTCGCAGCGGTTCAGGGCGCAGTTGCCGCAGATGCCACCCGCCCGCCGGGCAGCGGGCTGCGAACGACGAGCCGGGGCATCGCGCGGCTCAGGACCCGGGCGGGCTGTCCGAGGGCGTTCTCGCAGGCCCGAGCGGGAGCCGGGTGGCCAAGGCGGCGGCGGTGCGCGCCAACGGCGTGGTCATGATTCCGGCGACACTGGTACGGCCGGAGACGTAGGCGTCGAGACGATGCCACGCCGGTGGCAGGCGGGTCAGGGCTGTGTGAACGAGACCGGGATTGCGGGCGAAGAGATCCATCAGCGTACCGCTGGCGCGCATTTCCACGCCGAGGACGTCGTCGACCTGCCGTCCGTAGTCGTCGGCGGTGCTGTCCGCCTCCGCCTCGTCGGCCGCGGTGACGAGGCGGACAGCGGCGTGACCCGCGAGGCTCCCCGAACACAGGGCGTATGAGATGCCCTCCCGTGACCAGTGGTCGACGAGAGCCGCGGCGTCGCCGGCGACCAGAACGCGCCCGCGGGCCAGCGGGGAGCCCGGGCGGCGGCACCGCGTCAGATGGCCGGTGTCGTGGAAGGGGCGGGGTCCGAGCAGCCCGTGGCGTCTGAGGAAGTCGTCCTTGTACGCACGGAGGGCGGCGGGGTTGCCACGGGCGGCCACCACTCCGGCGGTGCAGACGTCACCCTTGGGAAAGACCCAGCCGAAGGAGCCCGGCAGTGGCCCCCACTCCATCAGGAGGCGGCCCCGCCATCGGTCCGCCGTCCGTTCGTCGACCGGCACTTCGGCCTCCAGCGCGAGATCGACCTGTGCGCACTGCACCCCCACGTACCGGGCGACCCTGCTGGCGCTGCCGTCCGCGCCGATGACGGCCCGGGCGCGGAGGGCGTCGCCGCGGTTGGTCTTCACGGTGACGGTGCCGCCCTGCTGTTCCAGGGCGGTCAGCGCAGTGCTGTCCCGGACTTCGGCGCCTGCCGCGGCGGCGGCTTCGGTCAGTGCCGCGTCGAACTCGCTGCGGTAGACCATGGAAATGGTCGGGGAACTGGACGTGAGGGTGCGCTGTCTGCGGCCGTTGAGGCTGAAGGTGAACTGCCGGGCCGTGTCGTAGATGTTCAGGGGCAGGCCGGGAGGCAGGGCGGCCAGGGACGCGCCGATGAGGCCGCCGCCGCAGGTCTTGTAGCGGGGGATGGCCGCTCGTTCCAGCAGCAGTGTCTCGCAGCCGTTCTCGGCGGCGACGCGGGCGGCGGTGGCACCGGCCGGGCCGGCACCGACGACGATCACGTCCCAGGTGCCGGGTGTGCGGGTGGGAGGGGAAGGAGGAGGCATACGGTGGTCACCTCGAGGTCGGGTGAAACGGGCGGGTGGGGAATCGTCAGCCGGTGCCGGCTGACCCGGTGCCGGCCGGCACCGCCTCGGCACATGCGTCGTCCTGCCCCTGCTCGGAGTGGAGACGGCCCAGTAGGTAGCGGGTGAGCGCGGAGGCCGTCGGATGGGTCCACATCACCGTGGTGGGGATGTCCAGGGCGAGGTCACTCTGCAGGCGGCTGCGCAGGGCGAGGGCCATGAGCGAGTCCAGACCGAGCGTCACCAGGGACGTGTCGGCGTCGAACCGGCCGGTTTCCAGTCGCAGGACCGCGGCGATGTGCTCGACGACCCGGGACCGCAGCAGCTGATGACGCTGCTCGGGACTGTCCGTCTCCCGCAGGGACCGGAGCAGCGCGCCGCGGGCGTCGGCGGTGTCCGCGCCCGCCGCCGGAGCGGCCAGCCCGGCGAAGAAGGCGGTGCGGCCGGTGGCGGGATAGGAATCCAGCCACCGCGACAGGTCGACGGGCGTGTAGCCGGTGCGGTCGCGGTCGTGGGAGAGGATGCGCTCCAGGGCGGCGATGCCCTCCGCGGGCGTGATCATGGCATAGCCGCGGTCCTCCATCCCCACGCCGCGGCCGACCTCCGCCCACGGTCCCCAGTTGACGCAGGTCGTCGACAGACCCTGGGCCCGGCGCCAGGAGGTGAACTCGTCCAGCCAGGCGTTGGCGGCCGCGTAGGCGCCCTGCCCGGGGTTGCCCAGCAGGGACGCGGCGGAGGAGAAGCTGACCCACCAGTCCAGTTCCTGGCCGACCGTGGCGTGGTGGAGCAGCCAGGCACCGGTCGCCTTGGGACGCCAGACCTTCTCCAGGAGACCGGGGGAGAGATTGGCGACGGTGGCGTCCTCGACGACGGCCGCGGCATGGACGACGCCGCGCAGCGGGTGACCCGTCTCCAGGGCGGCTCGCACGAGGGTGTCGGCGACGCCCGGCTCGGCGAGGTCCCCGCACACCACCTCGACGCGCGTGCCGAAGTCGGCGGCGATGGCGTCGAGGGCGGTTCGGGCGGCCGGTGAGGGGGCGCTGCGGGAGGTGAGTACGACGGCCGCCGCACCCCGCCCGGCCAGCCACCGGGCGACCAGGAGCCCCAGTCCGCCGAGGCCACCGGTGACCAGGTAGCTCGCGTCGGGCCGGACGACGGGGACGTCCTCCGGTCGCACGGGCAGGGTGTCGGCTCCCTCGGCGGGCCAGGTGAGGACGAGTTTGCCGGTGTGCCGGGCGGATGCCATGGTGTGGAACACCGACGACGCCTCGGTGACGGGGTGCCCGGTGACCGGCAGCAGCGGCAGGGTGCCGTCCGCGAGCATGCCGCCGAGTTCCCGGTAGCCCTCGGCGAGCAGGCCCGGGTCCTGCTGCATCATCATCAGCACGTCGACGGCGGCGAAGGTGACGTTGCGGCGGAAGGGCAGCAGCCCCAGCCGGGTGTTGGCGTAGATGTCCCGCTTGCCGAGTTCGAGGAACCGGCCCCGGTGCGCCAGCAGGCCGAGACTGGCGGACTGTGCCGGTCCGGTGAGCGAGTTGAGTACGACGTCGAGGCCGCGGCCCCCGGTGAGGTCGCGCACCCGGTCGGCGAAGTCCAGCGTGCGGGAGTCCATGACGTGCGCGACGCCCAGGCCGCGCAGGTAGGCCCGCTTGGCCTCGCTGCCCGCGGTCGCCCAGACCTCTGCGCCGCAGGCCCGCGCGAGGCTCAGCGCGGCCAGACCTGTGCCGCCGCTCGCCGAGTGGATGAGCACCTTCTCTCCCGGCCTCAGCCGCGCCAGGTGCCGCAGGGCGTACCAGGCGGTCAGGTAGGCGCACGGCAGGCCGGCGGCGACCTGCGTCCGCACCTCGTCCGGCACCGGCAGGAGGCAGTCGGCGCGGACGGTCGCGAAGGAGGACATGACGGTCGTCTGGCTCCCCTCCACGAACATCGCGGCGACCCGGTCGCCCTCCCGCACGCCCTCGACGCCGTCGCCGACGGCGGTGACGACGCCCGCACCGTCGAACGCGCTGACGTCCGGGCGCTCCTCGCCCACGCCGAAGCGCTGATAGACGCCCATGGTCTGGAGCACGTTGATGAAGTTGACACTGGTGGCGTCGACCTGGACCTCGACCTCGCCCGGGCCGGGCCGGTGGCGGGACTGGGCGACGAACTCGAAGGAGTCCAGATCACCGGGGCGCGCGAGGTGCAGTGCCACCCGGTCGTGCCCGCGGTCGACGGTGATGCGACGGCGCTCGCGTCCGTCCAGCGGCGCGCCGCACAACCGGGCCAGGTGGCGGGTCCCGAGCCGGTAGGCGATCTCGTCCTGCTCGTCGGGGCAGGACAGCAGTTCCCGGGCGACCTCGGCGACCGGCGTCCGCACGTCGACGTCCAGGACGCTGGGGCGCAGTTCGGGGTGTTCGTAGCTCAGGACGCGGACCAGCCCGCGCAGACCCGCCTGCCCCAGGTCCGGCCGGTCCCCGGGTGCGACCCGCTGCGCGGTGGCGGTCAGGGTCCACAGACGTGGCACCCTCTCGCCCTCCGCGGTCCGTGCGAGCGCACGCGCCGTCTCCACCAGGCGGGCGACCTGCTCCCGCGCCCGGTGGTCGGGAGACACACCGTCGGATTCCGTGCCCGACGCCGGCAGATACACCACTGCCTGCGGTGCCGGATCGCCGGGCCCGGGCGTCCCCACCGGTGCGGTGCCGTCCTCCCGGGCTCCGTCTCGGGCGAGCGCCCGGACGTCCACAGTGGCGCCCTGCTCCTGAAGAGCCGCGGCCAGGTCTCTCGCGTACGGTTCACGTCCGGCTTCGGCCAGGAGGGCCCAGGTACCGGTCGCGGTGCTCGACGCCGGGCTCTCACCGGGCTCCCAGGAGACCTGGAGCAGACGGGCGGCGAAGCGCTCCTGGGCGCTCTCGGCGGGCACGTGCCGGAACTCCACTCCGGTGGCGTCGGCGGCCACCGACCCGTCGTCGGCCCACAGCCGGAAGTCCGCCGTGTACCGGCCGCCCTCCACCCCTGTGAGAGTGACCAGGCAGTACCCGCTCAGCGGCACCCTCCCGTACAGCCGAAGCTCCTCGACGCGCCGGGGCAGGATGCCACCGGTGGGCACCGTGCCGGTACGCAGTACGGCGCCCGCGACGGCCTGGAGGCATGTGTCCAGGGCCACGGGATGACAGTGCAGGGACTGCGCTCCGGCCCGTCCTTCGTCGGGTACCCGAAGACGGGCCAGGAGGCGGGCGCCCGCACGGTCCGCCGGAGCCCCGTCGGCGTGCAGCGACTGCAGGCCGAGGAACGCCGGGCCGTGGTGCACACCCCGCTCTTCGCGCATCTGCCGGTAGACGTCCGACGCGTCCACGGCATCCGGGAACTCCGCCGGCAGCCGCTGCGGATCGATGCCCTGCGGGACGGGTCCGTCTTCCGGCATGACGTGCAGACGCGCCTGCGCGTGCTGGACGGAGGTGCCGTCGGAAACGGTGCTGAGCAGGCGCCAGCGTGCGATGTCCGGGCCGGCCGCCTCGGCGGTGGCGGTGACCGGCGTGCCGTCGGCGGCCGGCAGCAGCAGCCGTTCCAGTTCGACGCCGGTGACGCGCAGACGCTCCGCACCGGCGTTGAACAGGTCGGCCGCGGCGGCGACGGCCATCTCGCACAGAGCGGCGCCGGGTACCACCGCGACGTCGTTGACGCGGTGTGCGCCCAGCCAGGGCAGGGTCGCCGGGGTGACGCGGGTCTGCCACAGGTGGCGGCCCTCACCGTCCGGGTCCGCGGTGTGCGGCCCGGTCAGCGGATGCGCGGCGGGGGACGAGTGGGTCCCGGCCGACTGCCGCAGCGGGGAGGGTTCGACGACGTACCGCGTGCGCTCCCAGGTGGTCGGCGGTACGTCGGCCAGGTCGCCGTCGCCGTACCGGTCGGCCCAGTCCAGCGGGTGGCCGGCGCAGTGCAGCGCCGCCACGTGGGTGTGGAACGCCAGCGCGTCGTCGGTGTCGCGGAGCAGGGACGGTACGACCGCGGTGCCGCTGTGACCGTGGGCGCTGAGAGTGGCCTGCACCGGGTGGGCCAGTACCGGATGCGGACCGATCTCGACGAACAGCCGGTGCCCGTCCTCGGCCGCGGCCCGCACCGCGTCGGCGAAGCGCACCTCACGGCGGAGGTTGTCCGACCAGTAGGCGGCGTCGAAAGCGGTGTGCGCGCGCGGGTCCTCGGTGACGGTGCTGTAGAAGGCCGCCACCGGCGGCCCGCCGCTGACGTCGGCGAGGGCGTCGGCGAGGTCGGGCAGGATGGGGTCCATGTGGGCGGTGTGCGAGGCGACGTCCACCTCGACCACGCGGATGCCCACGCCGCGCGCGTCCCACTCCTCGGCGAGCCGGCGGATGCGGTCGGCATCCCCGCCGATCACGGTGTTCTCCGGCGACGCGACGACCGCGACGCCGACCCCCCGCACGTCCTGTTCCGCCAGCAGCCGTTCGACCTCGGCACGCCCCAGTGCGACCGAGGCCATCAGCCCCTGCCCGGCGGTCCGCAGGATCAGACGCGACCGCCGGCAGATGACCCGCACCCCCTGCCGGACGCTGAGCGCCCCCGCGGCGACCGCGGCGGCCACCTCGCCCATGGAGTGGCCGATCACGGCCGTCGGCTCCACACCGTGGGACCGCCACATCGCCGCCAGCCCCAACTGGACGGCGAAGATCACCGGCTGCACCCGGTCGAACCCGGTCACCACCTCGGGGCGGTCCAGGGTCTCACGCAGGGAGAAGCCGGACTCCTCGGCGACCAGTGGTTCGAGTTCGTCGATGACCCGGGTGAACCGCGGGTCTCGGTCGAGGAGTCGCCGGCACATCCCCGCCCACTGCGAGCCGTGCCCGGAGAAGACCCACACCACGCCCTGTCCGGCGTCCCGTACCGCCCTGCCGGTCGCCACCCCGGCGAGGGGCGCGGCCCCCGTCGCCAGTTCCTCCAGCCGTGCCGTCAGCTCCGACCGGTCGGCGGCGACGACAGCGGCACGTTCCCGGGCAGGCGAGCGCCGCACGGCAAGCGTGTGCGCCACGTCGCCGAGCGGTACCCGCGATCCCCCCGCCCTCAGCCACTGGGCCAGGCGCCCGGCCGCGGACCGCAGGGCCACTGGCGTGCCCGCCGACAACGGGAACACACGCAACGCGTCGCCACCTTGGCCCGTGCCGGAACCGCCGACGGGAACCGAAGGGGTCGCGCGCCGGGCGGGGGAGGGGGTGGGAGCGGGAGGCTGCTCCAGCACGACATGGACGTTGGTGCCGCTGATACCGAAGGACGACACGGCGGCCAGCCGCGTGCGGCCCCGCACCGGCCACTCGGTGCTCTCGGTGGGCACGAACAGCCGTGTGCCGCTGGGGTCGATCTGCGGATTCCAGTCGCGGAAGTGCAGACTGGCCGGCACCGTGCCGTGCCGCAAGGAGGCGATCGCCTTCAGCAGTCCCGCTACGCCGGACACCGGCTCGGTGTGGCCGATGTTCGTCTTCACCGAGCCGAGCGCGCACCGGTCCCGGCCCTTGCCGTAGACCGCGGCCACCGCCGCGAACTCGATGGGGTCGCCCACCGCGGTGCCCGGGCCGTGCGCCTCCACCATGCCGACGTCACCGGCCTCTACGCCGGCGCGCTCCAGTGCCAGCCGGTAGAGATCGATCTGTGCCGGCTCCGAGGGAGCGCTCAGCCGTGTGCCCCGGCCGTTCTGGTTGACCGCCGTGCCGCGCAGTACCGCCAGTACGCGATCCCCGGCCCGTACCGCGTCCGAAAGGCGCTTGAGTACGACCACGCCGCAGCCCTCTCCGCGTACGTAGCCGTCGGCGGCGGCGTCGAAGGCGTGGCAGCGGCCGGTGGGGGAGAACACGCCCCACAGCGCGGGGGCGATGACGCCCTCGGGTCCCAGAGTCAGCATGGCGGCCCCGGCCAGGGCGACATCCGACTCGCCGCTCCGCAGGCTCTGGCAGGCGGTGTGCACGGCGACCAGCCCGGACGCGCAGGCGCTCTCCACGACGACCTGAGGTCCCCTGAGGTTCAGCATGAACCCCACGCGGCCGGGGCCGATGCTGTCGAAGCCGGTGTACATCGCGTAGGCGTTGACCTCTTCAAGAGGTCGCTGCACCCGCAGCATGTAGTCCTTCTGGTAGATACCGAAGAACATGCCCGTCGGCGTGCCCGACAGCCGTTCGGCGGGAATGCCGGCGTGCTCGATGGCCTCCCAGACCACCTCGGACAGCAACCGGTGTTCCGGATCCACCCAGGGCGCTTCCTGCGCGTTGATCCCGAAGAACTCCGGCTCGTAGGCGTAGACATCGTCGTCCAGGAAGCAGCCGTAGCGCAGTCTCTCCGCCACCTGGGCGGGAAGGCCGGCCAGTTCCGCCTGCGCCCACCGCTCACGAGGCACTTCCCGCGCCGCGTCCCGACGTGCCATCAGCAACCGCCACAGGGAGGTGAGAGAGCGCACCTCACCAGGGAACCGACAGGCGGCTCCGACGACCGCGACCGGTTCGTCCCGACCCGCTCCTGGTTCCTCGACGCCGGATCGCACACGCATGGGCTGTCAGTCCCTCACCACGAAGAAGCCGGGGGACGCGGCCGGTTCCCGGAGCACTCCGCGCCGCGCCTCGCATCGAACATGCGACACCGGTTGCATCGGCACAAGGCTGGGGGGAGCCCAAGAGCGCATGGCCTTCGGGCGGTTGTACGTCCCAGATCGCCAATGCCCCAACGCGCCAGGTTCAGCCGCTCGGGTGAACACTTGGAAGGTGTTCGGCCGGGACGAACGGGGAAAGCCCGGACCGCGCCGGGAGAGGGCCGAACGCGTCGCCGGACCGACCGGTCCAACAGAGGATCCGGGCGCCGCGCACAGAGACAGGCCACAGCCCCTGAAGATCGTCAAGCAGAACGACCAGACGCGCCCGGTCCGGTCAGGAGATGGCACGGGACGATTCCACACGGACCGAACGGACTGAACGGACCAAACGGACCGAACGGGCTGAACGGGCCGGGCGAGGCCGCCTCGTGGGGCGACCTCAGGTCCGGTCGCACAGCCACCGGTGGACGGCGAGCGCGGTGGTACGGGCGTGCTCCTCCAGCATGGTGAAGTGGTCCCCGGGCACGGTGACTTCCGCATGAGGCAGGCGCCAGTGCGGGGCGGGCTCGGCGCCGGGCAGCGGGTCACGCGCCCGTACGTACAGGGTGGGGCAGGCGAGCGGCGCGGGTTTCCAGGCACCGAAGAGCTCGAAGTACCCCGCCATGGCGGTGAGCCGGTCGAGGTCGGCCGAGGCGGACTCCGCCGCCCGGCGCAGCATGTCCGACGTCATCGCCGACAGCGCCCGGTCCCGGTCGCCGTGACCGGGGGGATACGTGTCCAGCAGGACGACGGCCACCGGCGCGGCGCCCTCGGACTCCAGCCGTTCGGCGACGGCATGGGCCACCCAGCCACCGGCCGACCGGCCCAGCAGCACCAGCGGACCCTCGGCCGCGGCCGCGCGGACGGCGGCGGTCTGGGCGGTGACGAGCGCGTCCAGGGCGCCGGGCAACGCCTCCCCGGGGCCGAAGCCCGGATGCCGCACCGCGGAAATCGGCCGAAGTCCTCGCAGTCCGGCGCCGAGTCGCGCGTATTCCTGAGGCCCCGAGAGCGCGCTGAGCGCAGGGAAGCAGAGGAGACGGGGTCCCGCGCCGCCCACCGCGAGCGGGACCGGTTCGAGCGTCGCGCCGAGGGCCCCGGCCCGGCCGAACACCGGGCGCAGGCGTGCGGCGACGGTGAGGAGAGCCATGCCGTTCCAGGTCTCCCCCCGGGCGCACGCGGCACGGAAGAGCGCGCTCAGGGAATCGGAAGCACTCCCGGTGTCAGCCACGCCCCCGGCCCGTACCTCGGATCCCGGCCGGGCGGCCGGAGCCGTGACCGGATCGCCGTCCGGGACGCGCCGCGCCGGCCGACCGGGTGAGGGGTCCGCCGCGGCGAGCCGTGCCGGGTCGCCGGACACCGAGCCCGCGAAGGCGCCGGGGACGTCGCTGGTCACCAAGCGGCTGATCACCGGGCCGCCGGCCACGGGGTCGTCGGTGTCCGGGCTGCCGCCGGTCACGGGGTCGTGGGCCGCGCTACCGGGGCGAGGTGCCTCGGCGGCATGGCGCCGGGTCAGCTCGGCGGCGATCGAGGCCGGAGTGGGGAAGTCGAACACCAGCGTGGACGGCAGGTCCAGCCCCGTCGATGCCGTGAGCGCGTTGCGCAGATCGACCGCGGCGAGGGAGTCCAGCCCCAGGTCCGCCAGCAGCGCGTCCTCGTCGATCGCGCTCGCGCCTTCCGGATGGCCGAGCACCCGGGCCGCCAGGGCCCGGACCCGCGCGAGCAGCAGCCCGCCCCGCTCGCCAGGGGGAGCGGCCGCGAGCGCCCGACGGAGCCGGTCTTCGTTCTCCCCGCCGGCGACAGGCGTCCGCAGCGGGTCCGCCGCCGGGCCGCCGCCGTCCGTGGCGGCCCGGTCCATGCGGGCCGCCACCACCACGGGGTCGTCACCGGCCACGGCGGCGTCGAAGAGGGCCAGGCCCTCTTCCGGCGCGAGCGGGCCGAACCCGGAGCGGGCCATCCGCCGCCGGTCCGCGTCGCCGAGGTGTGCTGTCATGCCGTCGGTCTGCCGCCACGGGCCCCAGACGATCGACGTACCGGGCAGTCCGAGCCGTACGCGGTGCCGGGCCAGGGCGTCGAGTACGCAGTTGGCCGCCGCGTAGTTGGCCTGCCCGGCCGAGCCGAAGGTACCGGCCACCGAGGAGAACAGCGCGAACATGGCCAGGTCCTGCCCCCGGGTCAGGTCGTGCAGCGCGAGCGCGGCGTCGGCCTTGGGCCGCAGGACCCGCTCCAGGCGGTCGGTGGTGAGCGCCGCGACGACACCGTCGTCCAGCACGCCCGCGGTGTGCACCACACCGGTCAGCGGGTGGGCCGCAGGCACCGTGTCGAGCAGAGCGGCGAGCGCCCTCCGGTCCGCCACGTCGCACGCGTGCACGGTCACCCGGGCTCCCGCCTCACCCAGCTCCCGGACGAGATCCCGTGCGCCCGGGGCGTTCGGCCCGCGTCGGCCGGCGAGCAGCAGATGCCGGACGCCGTGCGCGGCGACCAGGTGCCGTGCCACCAGCATGCCCAGGGAGCCGGTGCCGCCGGTGACCAGGACGGTGCCTTCCGGGTCGAGCGACCGTCGGGTTCCCGGCTCCGGCTCTCCGGTGGCCAAGGGCGTCGGCTTCGGTTCGTACACCGTTCCCCGGCGTACGGCCGCCTCCGGTACCGGTGCGGTCGCGAGGGCGGGCACGGCTTCCCAGGAGTCCGGGTGTTCGTCCACGTCGATCAGGGCGAAGCGGCCCGGATTCTCCCGCACGGCCGAGCGGACCAGTCCCCAGACCGGGGTGTGCGGCGGCACGGACGCCGTCGCGCCGGGACCTCCGGCGGCGCCGCGACCGGTGCCCTCGGCACTCGCATCGCCGTCGGTGGGTCCGACGGCACCGGACGTCACCAGGACGAGACGGGAGCCGGACAGACGCGGTTCGGCGAGCCACCGCTGTACGAGGTCCAGCGCCCAGCCCGCCGTCCACAACAGCCCGGCAGCCGGTTCCCGCCCGTCGCCGGACGTGCCGGGCGGCGACGGGCACGGCGCCACGACCACCCCGTGCGACGCGTCGCACGCCGCCGGGCCGGAGTGGACCGGGACGCCGGAACCCGGTGGTGCCAGGGAGTCCGCCATCCGGGTACCCGCCGTCGCCAGCACCGCCCACCGGACCGCCGTCGCGGGTGCGGGCGGCTCGGCGAGCGGCACCCAGTCGGTCCGGTGAAGGGCACCGGAGCGTGCGTCCAGCACCGGTGATCCGGTCCGTGGCAGCGGCCGGAGCGCCAGCGAACGCACCGACACCACCGGTGCGCCCGTCTCGTCGGTCAGCTCCACCGCGGCCCGCCCGTCCGCCCCGGGCGTCACGCGTACCCGCACCCGCTCCACACGGGTGGTACGCACGCGCACTCCGCCGAAGGCGAACGGCAGGGACAACCGTGCGCCCGCCGGGCCCGCCGTCCCGGACAGGTCCGTGACGAGACCGTCCAGGGCTACGGCGTGCAGCGCCGCGTCGAGCAGCGCGGGGTGCAGGAGAAACCGTGGGCCGTCCGTCTCCGGGTGCGCGACCCGGGCCGCGTCGGGCAGCACGACATCGGCGTACAGCTCCTCTCCGTGCCGCCAGGCCGCGCGCATGCCCTGGAAGGCGAGACCGTAGCGCAACCCCGCGGCGGCGAGCCGCTCGTACGGTCCGCTCCCCGGACCGTCGGCGTGCGCGTGCAGCGGCAGCGCAGCCTCCGGGGGCCAGGGCGCGTACGGCCGTGGGCCGCCGGGGGACTCGGTAGAGGCGTCCGGGCCCGAGAGCGGCTGCCGCGGCGCGAGCGTGCCGACGGCGTGCCGGAGCCAGGGCCGGTCACCCACCGGCGTGTACGGCCGCGAGTGGAACAGCACCTGCCGTCGTCCCGCGTCGTCCGGTCCCGCCACCTTCACCTGCAACTCGACGGCATCCTCCCGGGGCAGCGCCAGCGGCGCGGTGAGGACGAGTTCGTCCACGACGGCCGCGCCCACCGCCTCGCCGGCGTGGAGGGCCATCTCGACGAAGGCGGTCGCCGGCAGCAGTACCTCCCCCGCCACCACGTGGTCGGCGAGCCACGGCTGTTCGCGCACCGAGAGCAGTCCGGTCAGCAGCATCCCGTCGTCGTCGGCCGTCCGGGTGGCCGACCGCAGGAACGGATGGGCCGGCCCGGCCGGTGAGGACACCGGCGGACGCTCCGGAGCCGGCTCCTGCTCCAGCCAGTACCGGCGGCGCTGGAAGGCGTACGTGGGCAGGGCGACGCGACCGCCGCCGCGTCCGGCGAAGACCGCTCGCCAGTCGACGGGCACGCCGCGCGCGTGCAGCGCGGCGAGCGTGTCGAGCAACGCCTTTGCCTCCGGCCGATTCCCGCGCAGCGTCGGCAGGACCTGCGGTGCCGGTCCCCGCCCGCTGCCGGGCGCCGGGTCAGCGTCCCGCGGCGTCCCGCCCTCTCCGGACGCGGCGAGGCAGTCCCGTACCAGGCCGGTGAGCACCCCGTCCGGTCCCAGTTCGACGTAGTGCGCCGCGCCCCGTTCCGCCAGGTGCGTCACCGACTCGGCGAAGCGGACCGGGCGGCGGACGTGTTCCACCCAGAACTCCGGTGTGCTCAGCTCCTCGTCGGTGGCCTCCCGGCCGGGCACGGCGCTGACCAGCGGCAGCCGGGGCGCGGCGAAGGACAGACGCCCGACCGCGTCCGCGAAGTCGGCGAGCACGGGCTCCACCAGGGCCGAGTGGAAGGCGTGGCCGACCCGCAGCGGCCTCGCCGCACGACCCCGCTCGCGGAAGTGCGCGACGATTTCGCGGACCGCGCTCTCGTCGCCGGAGACGACCACCGCGGAGGGCCCGTTGACCGCGGCGATCTCCGCGGCGCATCCGCTCGCGGCGAGATGGGCGGACACCTCGTCCGGGCCGGCCCCCACGGCGGCCATCGCGCCGCCCGGAGGCAGCGCGTCCATCAGCCGGCCCCGGGCGGCCACCAGCGTGCAGGCGTCCGCGAGCGAAAGGACTCCCGCGACGTGTGCCGCCGTCACCTCGCCGACCGAGTGCCCGGCCACCAGGTCGGGACGTACGCCCCAGGCCTCGAACTGACGGAACAGGGCCGTCTCCAGGGCGAAGAGAGCGGGCTGCGTGTACCGGGTCGTGTGCAGGAGTGAGGCGGCCCGCTCGTCCGTCCGCCCACGTGGCTCGGTGAACACCACCTCCCGCAGGGGCACCGGCAGCAGCGGGTCGAGAAGCGCACAGCACTCGTCGAACGAGCGGGCGAACGCCGGATGCAGATCCCGCGACGCGTACAGTTCCCGGCCCATCCCCGCGCGCTGACTGCCCTGGCCGGTGAACAGCAGGGCCAGCGGCCCACGCCGACGGGAGACGCCCGTGTGCACTCCGGGCCGGTGGCCGTCGCCCGCCGCCTCGGCCCCGGTGCCGCCCCCCGCCACGGCTCGCAGGGAGCCGAGCAGTTCGGCGCGGTCCCGGGCCACCACCACGGCACGGTGCTCGAACGCCGTGCGCGTCGTGGCGAGGGAGTACGCGACGTCCAAGGGGTCCGCCTCGGGGGCGGCGGCCACGTGGTCGTGCAACCGCCGTGCCTGGGCCCGCAGCCCCGGCACGCTCCTGGCCGACACCGGAAAGGCCACCGCGGCCGGCTCGGCGCGTACCGCGTCCCCAGGCGACGGGGTGAGCCCGGCGCCGCCGGTCCCGGGCGCGGCACCACCGCCGCTGGCCCCGGCCCGGCCGTCACCCACGGCGTACCGCGGTGCGGCCTCCCCGTTCCGCGGTGCCTCTTCGAGCAGTACATGGGCGTTGGTGCCACTGATGCCGAAGGAGGACACTCCCGCCCGGCGCGGACGGTCCGCCGCGGGCCACTCCTCGGCCCGGTTCAGCAGCGTGATCCCTTCTGTCGACCAGTCGACCCGGGGCGTCGGCTCGTCGGCGTGCAACGTGCGCGGCAGCACACTGTGCCTCATCGCCTGCACCATTTTGATCACACCGGCCACCCCGGCGGCGGCCTGGGAGTGACCGATGTTCGACTTCACCGAGCCCAGCCGGAGCGGACGCCGTCGCCCCTGCCGCCCGTACGTGGCGAAGAAGGCCTCCGCCTCGATGACGTCGCCCAGCCGGGTGCCGGTGCCGTGCGCCTCCACCGCGTCGACGTCGTCGAAAGTCAGCCCGGCGTCGGCGAGCGCCTGCCGGATCACCCGCTGCTGCGCCGGTCCGTGGGGTGCGGTCAGCCCGTTGCTGGCCCCGTCCTGGTTCACCGCCGAGCCTCGTACCACGGCCAGTACCGGAAGGCCGGCCCGGCGCGCCTCCGACAGCCGGCCCAGAAGCAGCATTCCGGCGCCCTCGGCCCACGCCGTGCCGTCGGCCGAAGCGCCGAACGCCTTGCAGCGGCCGTCCGGAGCCAGCGCCCGCTGCCGGCTGAACTCGACGAACGACGACGGCCCCGACATCACCGTGGCACCGCCGGCCAACGCGAAGGCGCACTCACGCCGGCGCAGCGCCTGAGCCGCCAGGTGCAGGGCCACCAGGGACGAGGAGCACGCCGTGTCCACGGTGAGGGCCGGGCCCTCGAGACCGAACGTGTATGCGATACGCCCCGAGGCGACACTCCCGGCGTTGCCGAGGCCGAGGTAACCCTCGACGTGCTCGGGCGTGTTCGTCAAGCGCCGGGCGTAGTCGCTGTACATCAGCCCGACGTACACCCCGGTCGCCGAGCCGCGCAGGGCGGCGGGGAGCAGCCCCGCGTGCTCGAAGGCCTCCCACGCCACTTCCAGCAGCAGCCGGTGCTGCGGGTCCATGGCGGGCGCCTCGCGGGGCGAGATGCCGAAGAAGGCGGGGTCGAAGCGGTCCACACCCGTCAGGAAGCCGCCCTCGCGCACATACGTCCGTCCGGGGCGTCCCGGCTCCGGGTCGTACAGCGTGCCGGTGTCCCAGCCCCGGTCGGCGGGGAACGGGCCGATGGCGTCCCTCCCGTCGGCCACCAGCCGCCACAGCTCCTCGGGTGACGTCACGTCCCCGGGGTAACGGCACGCCATCCCCACGATCACCACGGGGTCGTCATCCGTGTGCGCCACGCTCCGGCGCGCGCTCCCGGCACCGGCCGGCGCGGCGGCGTGCCGCGCCCCGAGGTGGGCGGCGAGCGTGGCGGCCGTGGGGAAGTCGAAGGCCACAGCCTCGGAGAGCGGCACGCCCGTCGCCGCCGACAACCGCTCCCGCAGGACCGTCGCCGCTAGGGAGTCCATGCCGAGGTCCCGCAGGGCCGTGCCCGGCTCCACCGCCTGGGCCGTACAGCCCAGCACCGCCGCGGCCTCCTCGCGCACCAGGGTCAGCAGGTCCTGTGCCGGTTCCCCGGCGGTCTCCGCACCCAGCGCCCGCGCGGGCCGGCTCCCGAGTTCCCGCCGGCGGATCTTCCCGGAGACGGTACGGGGGATGTCCGCCACCTCGTACAGCTCGGCGGGGATCTTGAAGCCGGACAGCTCCGCACGGCACGCGGCGAGGACGCGCCCCCGGTCCAGCGCACCGCCGCCCGGCTCGGGGACCAGGTAGCCGACCGGCACCTCGCCGAAAACGGGGTGCGGACGGCCCGCCACGGCGGCGTCCGCCACCCCCGGCAGCCGTCGCAGCACCGCCTCCACCTCCGAGGGATGGATGTTCACCCCGCCCCGGACGATCAGGTCACCCACCCGTCCGATCAGCGCGAGTTCGCCCGCGTCGTCGATCCTGGCCAGGTCGCCCGTGCGTAACCAGCCGTCGCGAAGGACCTCGGCGGTCGCTTCCGGCCTGCCGTGGTAGCCGGCCATCACCCCCGGCCCGCCGACCCACAGTTCACCCTCTCCCGTGTCCCGTCCGTCGGCGCCCCCGCCGACCCGGACCCGGGTTCCGGGCAGCACGCGGCCGCACGTCCCCGGAGCCGTCGCCTCGCCCGGCGCCGCCATGGTGACCGGGCCGGCCTCCGTGCTGCCGTAGTGCTCCAGGTAGGGCACACGGCAGACGGCCTCGAAGACCTCGCGGAACCCGGGCCCCGCCGCGGCGCCGCCACTGACGCACCCCCGCAGCGCGGGCGCGCCGAGCCCGCCGCGGCTCTCCCGGCCGTCCTCGCGGCCGAGTGCCTTGTGGCTCACGCTGTCGTCCTGGCCGCCGCCGTCGCCGTCGACCCCGTTGTCGTGCTGGCCGTGGAGCTTGCCGTTGCCGCCGTTTTCGCTGTCGTCCTCGTCACCGAGTCTGCTGCCGCCTTCGCCCCGGACCGCGTCGAGCAGGGCCGCGTACGTCGTCGGGACTCCGCCGAGCAAGGTGAACACGGCGTCCTGACGGCGCAGTTCGCCGAGGACTCCCGCCACCGAAAACCGGGGCAGCAGCACCGCGCTCGCCCCCACCGCGGTCACCCCCAGGACGCACACCACCTGGCTCATCGCGTGGTGCAGGGGCAACGGCCACAGCACCCGGTCCCGTTCGGACAGGCCCAGGACGCCGACGAGGCCGGCCGCGACCGGCGTCAGCCGGTTGCGCTGGGTGGACAGCACCCCCTTGGGCGAGCCGGAGGATCCGGAGGTGTACAGCAGCCAGGCCACCTCGTCCAGTGCGAGGTCGTCCCGGGCCGGTGTCCGTGGTTCGGCGCCGGCCAGCCCCTCGTACCGCAGCACGCCATCCCCGCGCGAGGCCCGCCGGTCCTCGTTGCCACCGGTCCCGGTCCCGGTCCCGGTCCCGGTCCCGGCCGCGGTCTCGGCGCCCTCGGCCACCACCACGGTCAACCCGGGGCGGGACGCAGGCGACCGCCGCCGTGCCAGGCACGCGTCATCGGTGATGAGCACCCGCGCCCCGCTGTCGTCCAGCAGACGTGTCAGCTCCGCCTCGGAGCTCTCGGGGTCCAGCGGGACGCCCACGCCGCTCGCCCTGGTGACGGCGAACAGGCTCTCGACCGCCTCGACACGGTTGCCGAGCAGGATCGCCACCCGGTCGCCACGGGCCAGGCCGAGTCCGGTCAGGTGACCGGCCAGCCGGGCGGTCCGGCGTTCCAGTTCCCGGTAGGTCACGCGCCTGAGCGGGTCCTGGAAGCAGACCTTGTCCCCGAGGCGCCGGGCATGGCCCTTCAGCAGCTCCGGCAGTGACGTGACGATGTCGGCGTGCGAACCCACTGGTTTCCCCTCTGTCGACCCATGACCGAGGACGCCGGCACGACCCACCGAGTTGCCCGGCACAAGGGTGAACCACCGGGTTCGCGGCCCACATCTCAGAGCCTTCTGATTCCGTGCCGCTAACCTCCGGCCGTGTTGCGCGATCCCTTGGTCGTCGCCCTCGCTCCCGCCCCCCGTGCCACTGCCGGTTCCGTGAAGGAGTGCCATGACCGAACAGTTTCCCGGCGCAGTCCTCGACCTCCTCGACGCGGCAGACGGCCGCACGGTCTTCGAGCACGACGGCCGGGAGGTGAGCGGACGGCAACTGCTCGGAATGACGCGGCGGGTGGCGACCGCTCTGCGGCGGCGCGGCCTCGGACCCGGGCACGCCGTCGCCCTGCTGCTCGGCGTCGGCCCCGAGGCGTTCGCCGCCGTCGTCGCCGCGCACGCGGTCGGAGCCCGCGTGGTCGGGGTACGGCCCGGCTTGACCGCCCGCCAGCGTGAAGCCCTCCTCCGCGAGGTCGAGTTCACGATCACCGACCGACCGGACGGACCGGGCGGGCCGGACCACTCGCCGAGCGGCGTCGTCCTGGCGCTCGGCGAACTCCTCTCAGCGGCGGACGACGGCCTTCGGCCCCGCGTCTCGGCACGGCCGCAGGATGTCGCCCGGCTCATTCACACCAGCGGCAGCACCGGCCTGCCCAAGGCGTGCGCCCAGACGTACGCCGCGATGACCGCCGCCTGGGCCCTGCGGCCCGACGACTGGCCGCCCGCGATCCGCGAACTCGCCGGCCGGCTGGACAGGTTCCTGGTCTTCGGCACCCTGGCCAGCCAGGTGATGCTCGAGTACGGCCTGCTCACCCTGGCCGCCGGCGGCGTCCTGGTCGCCCCCGACCGGCCGGACCTCCCCGACGCCCTCGTGCGCCACCGGGCGACCGCGAGCGTCATCACGGTGGCCCGGCTGAACCGACTTATGACGAGCGTACGTTCCTCGCCCGTCGACCTCGGCGCCCTGCGCGCGCTGATGGTCTCCGGCTCGCCGCTGGAGCCGGGCCGGGCGCGTGAGGCCGCGCGGGTGCTCGGCCCGGTCCTCTTCCACGGGTACGGGCAGACCGAGACCGGCATGATCTCCATGGCCACGCCCGCCGACCCGCCCGGCTCACTCGGCGTGCCGCCCGTCGACCTGGAAGTCCGGGGTCCGTCCGGCCGCCCCGTCCCGGCCGGCACCGAGGGGGAGATCTACGTCCGTACGCCGTCGCAGGGCACCGGGTACTGGGGACGACCCGACCTCAGCGGTGAGGTCTTCGTGGACGGCTGGGTCCGTACCCGCGACCTCGGCAGCCTCGACGTCCAGGGCCGGCTGTGGCTGTCGGGACGGACCCGGGACGTGGTCATCGTCGACGCCAACGTGTACTACACGGGTCCCATAGAGCGGCTGCTCGCCCGGCACCCGGCGGTGGCCGAGGCGTACGTCGTCGCCGTGCCCGACGAGGGCACGGGTGAGGCCGTGCACGCCTTCGTCGTCCCCGCGGCCGGGCGCGCACCCGCCCTGGACGACCTTCGCCTGCTGGTGACGGCGCACCTGGGCGAGGCGTGCGCGCCGACACGCCTCACCCTGATCGGTGAGGTACCGCTCACCGAGGCCGGGAAGCCGGACAAGCGGCGGCTGACGCCGGGTACCTGAACGGGACGGGCGGACGGGCCGGCCCCGCCGCCGCGGGACCGGCCCGTCTCTCACCTCCTGACCTCCAGGCACCTCCAGGCACCCCCTGCACCTCCCGGCACCAGGTGTCACCGACCGTCACCGACCGCCGGTCGCGACGGCCTCGCGTGGACGACCGGCGCGCACCCGGTCCCGCCGGTCCAGCAGGGCCAGCAGGGGCGTGGCCATGACGGTCGTCGTGATGGCGACCACCACCAGGGCGCTGAACATCGCCTGTGTCACGATGCCCGCCGCGAGACCCAGGTTGAGCGCGACCAACTGCATCAGCCCGCGCGCGTTCATCAGCGCCCCGACCCGCAGGGCGACCGGGCCGGACTCCCCGGCGGCCCGCGCCGCGAGCCAGCAGGCGCCGAACTTGCCGACGACCGCGACCGCCACGCACGCCGCGGTGAAGAGCAGGACCGGCCCGGACCCCAGCAGGGTGAAGTCGGTGTTGAGCCCCGAGTAGGTGAAGAACAGCGGCACGAAGACCAGACCGACCGGCTTCAGCGTCTCGACCGCGTGGTCCAGCCGCTGCGAACGCGGGAAGACGACACCGAGACTGAACGCGCCGAAGACCGCGTACAGTCCGATCACGTCGGTGTACCAGGCGACCACGAACAGCACACCCACGAGGGCGAGCAGGAGCTGGTCCGGGCCGGTGCGTTCGGCGAGCAGCGCCGTACGGTCGCGCAGTCGCATGACCACGGCCATCATCGCGATCAGGGCGCAGCCGCCGGCGACGGCCACGGTGACCTTCCCGGCGCTGCCGCCCGCGATGCCGAAGACCCCGGCGAGCAGCACCCACGCCGCGGCGTCGTCGACGGCTCCGGCACCGAGGGACAGGGCGCCGAACCGGGTCTTCGCCAGATTGCGCTCGGCGATGATCCGGGCCAGCATCGGGAACGCCGTCACCGCCAGCGCGACCCCGACGAACAGGCCGGACACCGCCAGGGACACGTCCGGGGCGAGGACCCCGGTGCGTTCACCGACGGCGGCGATGAGCAGCACACCGAGCAGCATCGGCACCACCAGCCCCGCCACCGACACCAGCCCGGCCGGCCGGGCGACGCCCTTCAGCCGGTCCACGCGGAAGTCCCAGCCGACGTGGAACATGAACGCCACGAGCCCGATCTGCCCCGCCACGTAGAGCACCGGCCGCAGTTCGGTGGGGAAGAGCGCCGACTCGACGCCGGGCAGCAGGGCGCCCAGGACCGACGGGCCCAGGACCACCCCGGCGATCATCTCCCCGACGACCGGTGGCTGCCCGACGGTCTGCAGCAGCCTGCTGACGACCCGGCAGACGACGAGGATCACAACGACCGCGAGGAAGAACGCGGGCCCCAGTTCGGTGGTGGTCATCCGTTGCTCTCCTTGTGGTGGGCGACCGGGCAGCTTCCGGTACGCGGTTCCTCGAAGTACCTGGCCGCCGGCCGCAGTCGGCGGGCGTGCAGCACCATGAGCGTGCCGAGCAGCAGTTGCCGCACCCCCCGGGTCACGTCCTCGACCCCGTCGCGCAGCCGGACGAACCGGCGCATCGCCGCCAGCCGGCGCCGGCCCGGGGACAGGCCGCGGGGGATCAGCAGACAGGGCGCGCGGTGCGGGTTGGAGCGGGTGTGCGAAGCCGTCGAGTCCAGCCGGAACCGGTGCAGCACCTCGCGCACGGCGACGCGCAGGACGATCGGGGACACCCGCCACGCGGGGCAGGGACGGTTCGCCGCCACCCCGAACGGGATGTACCGGTCCCGCCCGGCCGCCGGGTCCGACCAGCGGTCGGGGTCGAAGGCGTCGGACCGTTCGTGACCGGTGGCCTGGTAGTCCGGATAGCTGAAGCACACGACGGACCCGGCCGGCAGCACCGTCGTGTCGTCGAGGGGTATCTCGCCCGTGGTGATGCGGTGGGCGATGCCGAACAGGGGGTACAGGCGCAGCGTCTCGTCGATCACGTGCGAGAGGTACCGCTCGTCGTCCGGGTCCGCCGACAGGCGTGCCTGCACCCGTGGGTGGCGGGCCAGCGCGAGCAGGACGTGGGCACTGGCCTCGGACAACTGGACGACCGCGGTGTTGAAGAAGGTCCCCTGCAGGTAGTGCGCCTGCTCCGCCGGCGACAGGGAGGCCGGCAGCCGGTGCGGTACGTCCCCGGCCGCGACGCGCTCGCGCAGGTACGCCGTCAGCCGGTCCCGGCGCCGCGGGTGCCGCAGCCCGGTGCACTTGAGGGCGGTGATCACGTCGTCGGCGTGCGCGGTGATCAGGTCCCGGGCGTGCGGCGGGCACGGCCGGCGGAAGACCAGTTCGTAGGCGAAGGCGGCCCAGGCGGGCATCATCAGGTCCCGTAGGCGCACCAGGCTGACGCGGGTGCCGGGCAGCGCGTCCAGAGCCTCCGCGACGGCCCGCCCGGCCGTCTCCGCGAGCCCGGCCGAGGCGCCAGCGAGGATGCGCCGGGTCGTCGCGGCGACCTCGTCGTAGCGCTCGCCGGGCTCCAGGTGCTCCTGGTGCACCTCCGGCCCGGGCGCGAGCCAGTACCAGAACAGGTCGGACAGGCCCGCGCCCGCACTCCGGCCGTTCGCGGCGGGATGGGCGTACACCCGCTCGAACACCTCCGGGCCGTGGACGGAGTTGGGCAGGGTCACCACCCGGTCGCCGTTGACCTTCTCGAAGACGCGCACGCGCAACGCCACCACCGCGCGCGGCAGCCACCACGAGGCGGGCCGTTCCGTGCCGCTCACCACCTCGCGTCCCCGCGGACGACCATGTCGGCGCTCAGATCGGTGTTGCGGCGCCCGCCGCACAGGGCGAGCGTGTGGTCGTACTCCGCGAGCAGCGTCCGCAGCACCTCGCGGACGCCTGCCTCGCCCGCGGCCGCCAGCCCCCACAGCACGGGGCGTCCCACGCCGACGGCCGCCGCACCCAGCGCGAGGGCGACGGCGACGTCGTCGGCCCGGCGTATCCCGCCGTCCAGGAGGACAGGCACCGCACCGGCGACCGCGTCGGTGACCGCGGGCAGACAGTCGACGGCAGCGGCGGCGGCGTCGCACTGGCGGCCCCCGTGATTGGACACGATCACCCCGGCCGCGCCGTGTCCGACGGCCAGACGCGCGTCCGCCGGATGGAGCACTCCCTTGATCCACACGGGCAGCGAGGTCATGCCCACCGTCTCGGCGAAGTCCCGCCAGGAGGCCGCCGGGTGCAGTGGGATGTCGGTGAGCGCGCCCGGCGCGGCGCCGGGCAAATCGCGCATGTTCTCCGCGGCACAGCCGGGCGGCAGATCCGTGAACCCGTTGCGCAGGTCGCGGGTGCGCCGGCCGAGGAGCGGCGAGTCGGCGGTGACGACCAGGGCCGAGCAGCCGGCCTCCTCGGCCCGCCGTACCAACGCCTCGGTGACCTCCCGGCGCGGGTGCGGGTAGAGCAGGAACCACACGGCCGGGTCCGGGGCCGTCTCGCGGGCCGCCGCGACGACGGCGGACACCGCCGTCGTCGCGGCGACACCCGTCACC
>NZ_JARVKY010000013.1 GCF_029813785.1 Streptomyces sp. DH41 | reverse complement strand
GCTCCCGGTGGTCTGTCTCGTTCGACCCCAAGGGCCGTACGTGGTCAGGCCTCGATGCTGTCCTTCGGAGCGTCGTCGTCCTTGGTGGCCGCCGCTTCCGCCTCGGCCTGCTTCTTGGAGGCGCGGAGGCTGGTGATCGTGGTGACGATCAGGACGCCGCAGATCACACCGAGCGAGACCGGGATGCTGATCTCGGGAACGTGGACACCGGACTCGTGCAGGGCGTGCAGCACCAGCTTGATGCCGATGAAGCCCAGGATGACCGACAGGCCATAGGAGAGGTGCACCAGCTTCTTCAGCAGACCGCCGAGGAGGAAGTACAGCTGTCGCAGACCCATCAGGGCGAACGCGTTGGCCGTGAACACGATGTACGGGTCCTGGGTCAGGCCGAAGATCGCCGGGATGGAGTCGAGTGCGAAGAGCACGTCGGTGGTGCCGATCGCGAGCATCACGACCAGCATCGGGGTCATGACGCGCTTGCCGTTCTCCTCGATCCACAGCTTGGTGCCGTGGTACCGGTCGGCGACGCCGAAGCGGCGCTCGGCCGCCTTGAGCAGCTTGTTCTCCTCGAACTCCTCGTCGTCCTCGTCGGCCCGCGCCTCCTGGATGAGCTTCCAGGCGGTGTAGATGAGGAAGGCCCCGAAGATGTAGAAGACCCAGGAGAAGTTGGCGATGATCGCGGCGCCCGCCGCGATGAAGATGGTCCTGAGGACCAGGGCCACGAGGACACCCACGAGGAGTACTCGCTGCTGGTACTGCGTGGGCACCGCGAACTTCGCCATGATCAGGATGAAGACGAAGAGGTTGTCCACGCTCAGGGACTTCTCGGTGATGTAGCCCGCGAAGAACTCGCCGCCGGCCTGGCCGCCACCGAAGACGAACAGGCCTATTCCGAAGAGGCCCGCCAGGGCGATCCAGACGGCCGTCCAGATCCCGGCTTCCTTGATCGATACGTCGTGCGGCTTGCGGCCGATGAAGAAATCGGCGCCGATCAGGGCGGCGAGGCCCACGACGGTCAGGACCCACAGGGTCACAGAAACTTCCACTACTACGCCTCCGGCAGTACGTCACACGGCAAATGTCAGCGTCGTCGCTGCCGGAGGTCTCTTCCACCCGGGTCCGGGACGCATGACGCGTTCGGATTCCACGGGCCGACGCCCCGGGATCTGGCCTGATCCGTATTGACGGGTACGCCGCACAGACAGGGAGTACTCCCCTCCGTACGGACGACAGTACCCCATTCCCCAAGGGATGGTAAAGAGATTCGCAAATTAAGCTCAAAAGCCCAGCTCGGGTGTGGTCACAGCTCCCGTGAGCGGCGGGCTGCGGCGACCTGGTCGAGCACCTGCCGGAGCACCTGGCTGCCGGGCGGCACGAGCGGGGGCTCGTACGTCCAGGCATGCCCGACCCACGGGTCGGCGAGGTGGTCGTCGGCCACCGGCGTCAGCCGGAGCAGCGAGCGCCACAGGGGGTCGAGCAGCGGTCCGTACCCGGCGGACTCCTCACGGTCGGCGACCATCATCAGGTGGACGCCCACGGCCGGCCCCTCGTCGGCGAGGTAGCGCAGCTGGTTCACCGCCCGGTCGTCGAAGCCGTGCGGGAAGTCGTTGACGATCAGGAGCTGCTGGGACGTGTCGAGGCCGGGCGGGAGCGCGTCGGGAGCGCCTCCGCGCAACGCCATCTGCACCAGGTCGACGCGCTGGGTGAGGCGGGCGAGTACGTCCGCCGTCCCGGCGGCCCCCAGCGCGGGCGGAGCCGCGAGCACACCGCTGTGCACCAGTGGTGCCAGTCCCCGCGTGCCCGATCCGGCCGGATCGATGACATGCACGGTGAACTCGCCCGCCGGATAGACGGCGAGCAGCCTGGCCGCGTGCGCGACCGCGGTCTCCAGGCCCAGCCGCCGCACCTCGTGGGAGTCGGTGAACGAACCGTCGAGCGAGGTGGAACGCCCGCTGTCGATCCACAGGCCGCGCTCCAGCGGCAGCCGGGCCAGCAGCGGGATGCTGATGCGGGGCGACTCGGGCAGATGGAGATCGCCCAGCCGCAGGGCCATGGGGATCTCCATGGGCACGCGGTAGGCGTGCCAGACGGGGTTGTCCCAGCGGGCGTAGGCCGCCGGCAGGGCGGGCTCGACCACCTCCGCCTCGGCGGCGAGCTGAGCGACGTCCCGGTCCAGGACCTCCTGGGCCTGGGAGACGAGCTGGGCGTGCCGGGCGCGCGCCGCCTCCCGGGCGGCGTCGCCCTGGCCGCCGATCCGGCCGCGCGGGTCGGACAGGGCCTGGTCGAGTTCCTTCTCCATGCGCGAGTCGGCGAAGTCGACGGCGCTCCGGTAGGCGGCCGTGGTGCGCGCCAGGTCCTCGAACATGCCCCACACCTGGTTGTAGAGCCGCTCCTCCATGGACCAGCCGGTGGCATCGCCGGCGACCGGCCGGGCGGGCTGCCCGGGTGCGGCCGGGGGCGCGGTCGGCGGGGGTGGGGGCGGAGCGGCGTTCTGCCGGCGCGGATGGCTGTAGTCGATCGGGCCGCTGCCGCCGGGCGCGGCCGGCTGCCCGGCGGTGCCGGAGCCTTCCGGCCCGCCCGGGTACGGCTGCTGCGGACCCTGCTGCCCCGGGGCTCCGGGCGTGCGCGGGCCGGAGCCACCCTGCGGATCGTACGGGGACGCCGGGGGTACGGGGCCGGGGGCGCCCTGGGCTGCGGTGGCGCCGTGGTCCGGACCGTGTGCCGGGGCGGCGGCCTGCCGGGAGCGGTTGCCGTCGGCCGTGCGGGCCCCGGGAGCCGGGGGTGCCGGCACGGATCGCGCCAGGCCGCCGGCCACCGCCTCCTGGATGCTCCCGGCGAGCTGGTGGGCCTGGGGGAGATTCTGGTCGGTGAGGAGCTCGGCGAGGCCGCCCGCGTAGCCCTGGCCGACGGCGCGCACCTTCCAGTCGCCCTGGCGCCGGTAGAGCTCGAGAGCGACGACGGCGGACTCGGCCTCCAGGCCGGTGATGGTGTAGCTGGCGACCTCGCTGCCGTCGAGGCCGGTGACCGCGACGAAGGGGGCGGGGACAGCCCCGAAACGGGCCGGGCCCGCCCCGCCGACGGGCAGGGCGATCAGCACACTGACGCGGTGCACGGCGTCCGGCACGGCTTCCAGGTCCACCGCGAGGCGGTGCTCGGCGGCTGCCTGCCGGGAGACCTCCAGCCCCGGCAGGGTGGGCGTGCCCGGGTGGGCCACCCATTCGACGCCGTGGACCTCGCCGTTCTCGTCGCCGAGTGTGGCTCCGGCCACGATCGGCGTGCCGGCCGAGACCCGGATCTCGAGACGGGCCCGGGGAAGCGGGTGGTTCTGTCCCCGCGTCAGCTCGGCCGTCATCGCCTTTCCCCCTGTGTCACTCGTGATGTGTCGTGCGGCGCCCGTCCGTCCTGCTCACGGGACCGGCCGGTCGGCGCCGGTCGGCTACAGGACCGGCAGGATCGCCGGCATCAGGTCCTGGAAGGTGCGGCCGTTGGCGGGGGAACCGATGGCGGTCATCGACCAGCCCGGGCCCGCCCGGTGCACCTTCGCCATGATCTGGGCCGTGTAGGCGCCACCGCCGGCCAGCGTGTAGCGGGCCAGCTCCTCGCCGTTGGTCTCGTCGACCAGGCGGCAGAAGGCGTTCTGCACCTCCTGGAAGGTCTGGCCCGTGAAGGAGTTCACGGTGAAGACGATCTGGTCGATGTGGACCGGGACGCGCTGCAGGTCGACGAGGATCGCCTCGTCGTCGCCGCCCTGACCGACACCGCCGACGAGGTTGTCACCGGTGTGGCGCACCGAGCCGTCGTCGCTCACCAGGTGGCGGAAGAAGACGACGTCGACCGGCTGCTTGTCCGCGAACAGGACGGCGGAGGCGTCCAGGTCGACCTCGCGGGTGCGTGAGCCGAACAGGCCGCGCCGGGGAGCCGCCTGCCAGCCGAGGCCCATGCGCACCGACGTCAGGCTGCCGCCGTCGTTCTTCTGCAGACTGATGGCCTGACCCTTGGTCATGTTGACGGTCACGCGCTGATCCCCTCTTCGGACTGTCCCCTGTTACCGCGGTCACCGCGGTTGAGCAGAACCCTACGCAGGGGCACTGACAGCGCCCCACCCCGGTCCGCACTTTGTGTCGGTCTTGCAACACAGCGCGTGCCCGGGCGGGCCGTCAGGCCAGGCCGGCCTCCTTCATCTGGCGCAGTTCCTTCTTCATCTCGGAGACCTCGTCACGCAGCCGGGCCGCGATCTCGAACTGGAGGTCCGCGGCGGCCGCCCGCATACGGGTGGTGAGATCCTCGATCTGTTCGGCGAGCTCCGCCGCGGGGCGGTCGGTCACCGCCGTCTCCTTCGCCCTGCCCTTGGCCGCCTTCGTCCCGGCCGCCGCCCGGCCGCCGAGGGCGGGCACCGGAGCCTTGGCGCCCTTGCCGTCCGGCGACTGGCGGTAGCCCGAGCCGAGCAGCCGCTCGGTGTCGACGTCCTCACGGGCGATCTGCGCCACGATGTCGTTGATCTTCTTGCGGAGCGGCTGCGGATCGATGCCCTTCGCCTTGTTGAACGCGACCTGCTTCTCGCGGCGGCGGTTGGTCTCGTCGATGGCCTTCTCCATCGCCGGTGTGATCTTGTCGGCGTACATGTGGACCTGGCCGGAGACATTGCGCGCCGCCCGGCCGATGGTCTGGATCAGGGAGGTGCCGGAGCGCAGGAAGCCCTCCTTGTCGGCGTCCAGGATCGCCACCAGGGAGACCTCCGGCAGGTCGAGACCCTCCCTCAGCAGGTTGATGCCGACCAGGACGTCGTACTCACCGGCCCGCAGCTCACGCAGGAGTTCGACGCGGCGCAGGGTGTCGACGTCGCTGTGCAGGTAGCGGACCTGGATGCCGAGCTCCAGGAAGTAGTCGGTGAGATCCTCGGCCATCTTCTTGGTGAGCGTGGTGACCAGGACGCGCTCGTCCTTCTCGGTCCGCTTGCGGATCTCGTGCACCAGGTCGTCGATCTGGCCCTCGGTGGGCTTGACGACGACCTCCGGGTCGACGAGGCCGGTGGGACGGATGATCTGCTCCACGGCGCCGTCCGAGCGGGAGAGCTCGTAGGCTCCCGGGGTCGCCGACAGGTACACGGTCTGCCCGATGCGGCCCTGGAACTCCTCCCACTTCAGCGGGCGGTTGTCCAGCGCGGAGGGCAGCCGGAAGCCGTGGTCGACGAGGGTCCGCTTGCGGGAGGCGTCGCCCTCGTACATGGCGCCGATCTGCGGCACGGTGACGTGCGACTCGTCGATGACGAGGAGGAAGTCGTCCGGGAAGTAGTCCAGCAGGGTGTTCGGCGGGGAACCGGGCAGGCGGCCGTCGAAGTGCATGGAGTAGTTCTCGACGCCGGAGCAGGAGCCGATCTGCCGGAGCATCTCCAGGTCGTACGTCGTGCGCATCCGCAGTCGCTGAGCCTCCAGGAGCTTGCCCTGCTTCTCCAGCTCGGTCAGTCGCTCGGCCAGCTCCTTCTCGATGTCGTTGACAGCACGCTCCAGGCGCTCGGGTCCCGCGACGTAGTGGGAGGCCGGGAAGACGTACAGCTGCTGGTCGTCGCTGATGATCTCGCCGGTGACCGGGTGCAGCGTCGACAGGGCCTCGATCTCGTCACCGAACATCTCGATGCGGACCGCGAGCTCCTCGTAGACCGGGAAGATCTCGATGGTGTCGCCGCGCACCCGGAAGGTGCCGCGGGCGAAGGCCATGTCGTTGCGCGTGTACTGGATGTCCACGAAGCGGCGCAGCAGCTCGTCCCGGTCGTGCTCCTCGCCCACCCGGAGCGGGACCATGCGGTCCACGTACTCCTGCGGGGTGCCGAGGCCGTAGATGCAGGAGACGGAGGCGACCACGACGACGTCACGGCGGGTGAGCAGTGAATTGGTCGCCGAGTGGCGCAGGCGCTCCACCTCCTCGTTGATCGAGGAGTCCTTCTCGATGTAAGTGTCCGACTGCGGGACGTACGCCTCGGGCTGGTAGTAGTCGTAGTACGAGACGAAGTACTCGACGGCGTTGTTCGGCAGCAGCTCGCGGAACTCGTTGGCCAGCTGGGCGGCCAGTGTCTTGTTCGGCGCCATCACGAGGGTGGGGCGCTGGAGCTTCTCGATCATCCACGCGGTGGTGGCGGACTTGCCGGTGCCGGTCGCGCCGAGCAGGACGACGTCCTTCTCGCCTGCTTCGACACGCCGGGCGAGCTCGGCGATGGCCGCCGGCTGGTCGCCGTTCGGCTGGTAGGGGCTGACGACCTCGAAGGGCGCCACCGTGCGTTCGATCTGGGAAACGGGCCGCATGGGTTCCACCGTACGACCCCGCACTGACAACGGGCCCGGATCAGCGGTTCTGCGGAGCGCGGGAACGCCGGTGGACGAGCGGGCGGCGCGTGTGGTGCCCGGGGTGGTGCACCGGGTGGCGGACCGTGCGCGAGGCCTCGGTGTGGGCGGGGACGCCCGGCTTCCGCTCGACGGGGGTTCCGCCGGGCTGCCCCATGACCATCAGCGGGTCGAACATGACCACGACGCCGGCCAGGAGGAGGAAGGCGAGCGGGCCGATCAGCATGGGGGCGAGCAGTTCGGCGGGGGACCCTCCGGTGGCGGGGTCGGTGGTGCCGTGGAGATGGACCTCGAGGGCGGCCATGCCCGTGTAGTGCATGCCGGTGACGGCCAGCCCCATGACCAGACTGGCGCCCACGCTCCACAGGAAACCCCGGACCTGTCCGGCCGCCCACAGCGCGGCGGTGGCGGCCGCCATGGCTATGACGACGGACACGGCCACGGTGAACGTGTTGTACGTCAGCTGCCCGTCCAGGCGCATCCCGGCCATGCCCAGGTAGTGCATCGAGGCGATGCCCAGGCCGGTGATGGTGCCGCCGGTGAACAGGGCCGTGCCCCGCGCTCCCCGGTAGCCGACGATGAAGATCCCGATGCCCACCATGACGATGGCGACGGCCAGGCTGGCGAAGGTCATCAGCCAGTCGTAGCGGACCGGCGTGTGTTCGATCGTGAACCCCATCATCGCGATGAAGTGCATGGTCCAGATGCCGGAGCCGATCGCCGCCGAGCCGAGGGCGAGCCATCCTGGGCGCCAGGACCGGGTGACCCGCATGGACCTGGTGGTGCAGCGCAGCCCGAGGGCACCGCCGAGGCAGGCCATGAGATAGGCCACCAGCGGTGTGACGAGTCCGTAGTTGAATCCCTCGACCGTGCCTTGCATGTGCGGCTGCCCTTCCGCTTCCTTACGCCCCGGTTACGTCCCGGAATTCGCTGGTGTGCACCCCCTCCCAGAACCGCGTGAACGGTCAGGGTCGAGGCAGAGAGTATGACTCCCACCGGAATGGTCGAACGATTCTCCGGCAAATAATCACGGGTTTGCCCCACTTGTGCGGCCCCGGTGAGCGGAGTTGAGCAACTCCATTAAGCCTGTGGCCATTCCGCACCCCTCTTTTGTTGACTCTCTGATGCCACAGTGGTGCTGTCCGTGATCACTCGACGCGAGGAGTACGCATGCACGTGCGCGCAGTTGCCGTCACGACCACCGCGCTTCTGGGAGTGGCCCTGCTCGCTCCGCTCTCGCACGCCCGGACCGCCCAGAGCGGCGACGACGAGCCCTCGGTCGTCGCCCACAGGGGCGCTTCCGGGTATGCGCCGGAGAACACGCTGGCCGCCGTCGACAAGGCGGCCGAGCTGGGCATTCGCTGGGTGGAGAACGACGTCCAGCGCACCAGTGACGGCGAACTCGTCGTCCTCCACGACGACAGCCTGCGGCGTACGACGAACGTGGAGGAGGTCTTCCCCGACCGGTCGCCCTGGAAGGTGAAGGACTTCACCGCCGCGGAGGTCGCGCGGCTGGACGCGGGCAGCTGGTTCGGTTCCGAGTACGCGGGCGCGCGCGTGCCGACGCTGAAGCAGTATGTGGACCGCGTGGAGCACAACCACCAGAAGCTGCTGCTGGAGCTGAAGAACCCCCAGATGTACCCGGGCATCGAGCAGCAGACCCTCAAGGTCCTCGCCAACGAGGGCTGGCTCGACCGGCGGCATGTGGCGGCCCGGCTGGTCGTGCAGAGCTTCAGCGCGGACAGCGTCCGTACCGTCCACGAGCTCGAGCCGGCCGTCAGGACCGGGTTCCTCGGCACGCCTCCCGTGTCGGATCTGCCCGAGTACGCCGAGTTCACCGACCAGATCAATCCGTCCTACGGCTCCCTCTCCATGAGCTACGTCTCCTCGGTCCACGCCTTCACGGGACCGCACGGCAGGCCGCTGGAGGTCTTCACCTGGACGGTCGACGACGCGGAGGCCGCCCGGCGGGCCGCCGGGTACGACGTCGACGGCATCATCACCAACAAACCCGACGTGGTTCGGGAGGCCGTGGAGGAGGACGGGGACCGGGACGGGGACCACGCCGGCCGGTGACTCGTTGTCAGTGCCCGGCCGTACCGTGGGCGCATGGACAGCCATGGGGAGTATGAACAGCGGGTGGTGTGGACCGTCGTCGGCACCGGCATCGGTCCGCTGCTGCTGGCCGCCACCCGCGAGGGTCTGGTCAACGTCGTGTTCCACGCCACCGACGCCGCGCGCGACCAGGCACTCGAAGGGCTCGCGGCCCGGCTGGGCACGGAGCCCGTCGAGGCGCCCGGCTCCCCGCTGCTGACCGAGGCGATACGGCAGGTGGAGGCGTACTTCGCGGGCAGCCGGCGTGACTTCGACCTGCCGCTGGACTGGTCGCTGATCGCGGGCTTCAACCGGCAGGTGCTGCGCGAGCTGGCATCGGGCGTCCCCTACGGCTCGGTCGTCGGCTACGGCGACCTCGCCGGCCGGGTCGGCCGGCCGGGCGCCGCCCAGGCGGTGGGCATGGCCATGGGGGCCAACCCGCTGCCGGTCGTCGTGCCGTGCCACCGGGTCGTGGAGAGCGACGGCGGCATCGGCGGGTTCGGGGGCGGCCTGGACACCAAGCGGCAGCTGCTCGCCCTGGAGGGCGTGCTGCCCGAGCCGCTGTTCTGAGGGGCCGCCGCACGCGTGTGCCTGGCGGCCGGGTGCGCCGGGCCGCCGCGTGGTGCCGGGCCGGGCTACTCGTAGTGCCGTGCCTCGAAGATGTTGCCGTCCGGGTCGCCGAAGTAGAAGCTGCGCCGGGCCGCGCCGCGGGCGCCGTAGGAGTCGTACGAGAGTTCCGAGACCGGCACCGACTGCTCCTCCAGGCGGGTGCGCAGTGCCTCGAAGTCATGCCGTGACAGTGTCACGCAGACGTGGTTGACGGGATGGCCCGCACTGCCGTCGGCGCCGGGGAGCATGCGCATGCGTTCCGCCAGGGAGTGCGGTGCCAGGTCGAAAATGGTCTCTTCGTTGAGGCGTACGGAGGGGAAGCTCACGGTCCCCGCGGCGTACTCGTCGAGCCGCAGGGGCTCCAGCCCCAGGGTCTTCTCGTAGAAACCGGCCGCGGCCACCGGGTCACGCACCCAGAGGACGACATGGTCGAGACGTGTCGTGTTGTCCGTCATGGCTGCCAGCCTCGTGCCCTCCCTCCTGCTTCGCAAGAGTCCGGCAGGGACTCGGCGAGGGTTTGGCCCGGTCCCCCGCCCGCCAGAGATGAGGGAGGACCGACGGACAGGAGGCAGGCGCGTGACGCTGATGGTGTCGGAAGAGGTACGGGCGGCGATCGACGCGCGTCACCCCGTGGTGGCGCTGGAGTCCACGATCATCGCGCACGGGCTGCCGCGCCCGCGCAATCTGCTGGTGGCACGGGAGCTGGAGGAGACGGTGCGGCAGGAGGGCGCCATACCGGCGACCGTCGCCGTGCTCGACGGACATCCCCATGTCGGCCTGGACAAGGAGCAGCTGGAGCGGGTCGCGAACGGGGACGGCATCCGCAAGCTGGGCCACCGCGACCTGCCGCTCGCGGTGGCCGCCGGCGCGAGCGGCGCGACCACCGTGTCGGCCACCGCCCTGCTGGCGGCCCTGGCGGGCGTACGGGTGTTCGCGACCGGCGGGCTCGGTGGTGTGCACCGCGAGTGGACGGTGACACAGGACGAGTCGGCGGATCTGGCCCTGCTGGCACGCACCCGGATCACGGTGGTCTGCGCGGGCGTGAAGTCCATCCTGGACGTGCCGGCGACCCTGCAACGACTGGAGACGCTGGGCGTCGCGGTGGCCGGTTACGGTACGGACCGCTTCCCCGGCTTCTACCTGTCCGACTCGGGCCATCCGGTGGACTGGACGCTGGACACCCCGGAACAGGTGGCGGCGGTCATGCGGGCGCAGGACACGCTCGATGGGCCGCGGTCCGCACTCGTGGTCGCCAACCCCGTCCCCGAGGAGGAGCAGCTCGACCCCGCGCTGCACGGGCGGGTGCTCGCCGACGCGCTGCACGCGTGCGAGGAGGAGCGGGTCACGGGCCAGGCGGTCACACCGTTCCTGCTCGACTATCTGGTGCGGCACACCGACGGTGCCTCGCTGAGCGCCAACCTGGCGGCCGTGCGCGGGAACGTGCGGCTGGCGGCGCGCGTCGCGGCGGCCTGGACCGGGGTGTGACCGCGGAGCCGGGCGGCGCGCTGCTGGTCGTCGGGGACGTCGTCACGGACGTCGTCGCCCGGCACCGGGGACCCCTGGCCGTCGGCACGGACACGGCCGCCTCGATCCGCCGGCTGCCCGGCGGGGCGGGTGCCAACGTGGCCTGCTGGGCCGCCTACGGAGGGTGCGGAGACGTACGGATGCTGGGGCGGGTCGGCGCCGACTCGGCGGCCTGGCACGAGCGGGAGCTGGCCGCCCATGGTGTGCGTCCCGTCCTGGTCGTCGACCCGGAGGTGCCGACGGGGACGGTGATCTGTCTGGTCGACACGGGTGACTCGGCCGAGCGGACGTTCCTGACGGACAGCGGGGCGTCGCTCCGGATCGGGCCCGGGGACTGGTCGGACAGGCTGCTGGACGGCGTGGCCCGGCTGCACCTGTCGGGCTACCTCCTGTTCTCAAAACCGAGCCGCGCTCTGGTGCCGGTCGCCCTGGCGGCGGCACGCGCGCGTGGAGTGCCGGTCAGTCTGGACCCGGCGTCGGCGGGTTTCCTCACCGCGTTGGGCGTCGGCCGTTTCCTGGACCTGGTCGCGGGAGTGGACGTCCTGCTGCCCAGCCGTGACGAGGCGTGCCTGCTCACCGGGTTGCCCGACCCCGCGGACGCGGCGGCGAAGCTGAGCCGGCACGTCCCGTTGGTGGTCGCCAAACAGGGCGCGGAGGGTGCCTTGGTGGCCCGGTCCGGCGCCGTGTGCGCGCGTGTCCCCGCCACCCCGGCGTCACCGCGGGACAGTACGGGTGCCGGTGACGCCTTCACCGGCGCGTTCCTCGCCGCGCTGCTCGCGGGCGCGGTGCCCGAGGAGGCGGCGGTCGCGGGGTGCCGGGCGGGAGCGAGGGCGGTCGAACGAGTGGGCGGGAGACCTCCACGGGCGGCTGACTGACGGTCGGCCGGCCGGGCAGGTGGGCGCGGGGGCGCGTGGTCGACGAGGCGTCAGGAGTCCATGGTGGGTCATGCGGTCCTCCGCGACGCGGGATGCGGCCCGCCGGGCCCTCGCCCCTACGGCTTGCGCCCCCACGCCGAGATCATCGGAGCCGTCGCGAGGTCCATGCCGCCGGACGCGACGTTCGCCAGGTGGCGGTCGATGTCCTCGTGCGTGGCCGCCCCGGCGCCGACCAGCTGGTCGCGGACCTGACGGACCGTCGCGGACTCCAGTGCGGCGCACGCGGGTGAGGTGACCGGGAAGTAGGCGTCGGCCTCCACACGGCGCAGCCCGGCCTCCCGGAGCAGACGCGGGAGCCGCCGGCCGTAGGAGAGATCGGCGCCACGGTGGGCCAGCAGCTGGCGGAAGCCGTGCCGCAACCGGTTCGCCAGCTGCTGCTCGGGGCCGTGCTCGTCGGGGCACAGCAGGGGCTGCAGCGCGGGATCGGCGTCCTCGACCAGGAGACGCCCACCCGGTCGCAGGGCCCGGACCATCGACCGCAGCGCCCTTTCCCGGTCCGGCACGTGGACGAGCACGAGCCGGGCGTGCACCAGGTCGAAGCCCTCCCCCGGCGGTTCCTCCGCGCCCACGTCGTGCACGCGCACCTCGACCGGGTGCCGGCCGGCCGGAGCGACCCGCGAGGTGTCGATGTCGGTCGCGAGCACCCTGCCGGTCCGCCCCACCGTCTTGGCCAGCCAGGACACCACCGAGGTGCCCCCGGCCCCGACCTCCCAGCAACGCCAGCCGGGGCCGACGCCGAGCGCCTGGAGGTACCGGAACGTCGTGGGGTCGAAGAGGGTGGCGAAGGCGTCGAAGCGCTCCGCCGCCTCGGCCCGCCGGTTGTCGAGGAGGTATCCGTCGGTTCGCGTCATACGCCGATCATCCCAGTTGTCCGGCTTGCCCGAAGTGGTCGACGCTCCGGCGCGAGGTCCCCGCGGAGCCGGCCGGGAGCCCGCGCCGACGGTACGGCCACGGCTCGGCCGTACGCGTGACAGGCCGCGTGACAGGCCTAGTGGCAGGCCTGGTGACAGGTCTCGTGCCAGCCGTGTGACAGCTGTCGCCCGCGTCGCGACCGACCGATTGCGCACGCGGCGGCACCGGTGCGCGGGCGGTCCGTCCGCCGGGCGCGTCAGCCGTTCCACGCGGGATGCCGTGGATCGTCGGCGCGCACCAGGACGTCCGCGGTGCCGCTGGGGTCGCTCTCCTCCTCGTAGCGGTCGAAGGCGGGGAGGGTCCAGTGCTCGGCCTCGGGGGTACGGCGGCGCAGTGCTCCGGGGCCGAGGACGAGGTGGACGCTCAGGTCGAGGGGGAACCAGTGGTGCAGCAGGAAGGGGCCGTGCAGCAGCAGCGCACCACCGGGCGGCAGGGGGACGTAGGCGCTGCGGGTGGCGCGGTCGGTGGCCGGGTCCCGCAGGTCGGGCAGGACACGCCCGTCGCCACCGGGCCCGAGGGGGTCGAAGACCTCGCGCCACAGGGCGCCGGTGTCGTGCCAGCCGTTGTAGTAGGACTCGACGTCCTGGTGCCCGTGTTCGAGGCGGAGGGAGGCGGGGCGCAGGAAGCCCTCCGTTCCGACGACGAGGGAGGGTCGGCCGCGGACGCGCAGCGCGGCGGAGACCCGGTCCGCGAGGTCACCGGGGCGGGCGGCCGGGGCACCGTCGAAGGCGACGCGTGGCCAGGCACCGCCGTCGGCGGGCTCGAGGTCGAGCAGGCGATCGGCGAGCAGGTCGCCGAGCCGGTCCCAGGTGATCGCTTCCAGTCGCACCCGCCCATGATGCGTCAGCCGCCGGCCCGCCCGCCTGGACGCTCGCGTATGCGCTCGCGCCGATCGGCCATGGTCACCGTGCCCGTGCGGAGGTTGACTTGGAGTGATCGGTGGCCGACGGTGCCGAGCGGGCATCGAAGCGACGGGTGGGAGCTGACACGACATGACCGACGGACCGTACTTCGTGCTGACGGTGCTGGGGGTGCTCGGGACCGGACTGACGGCCGGCGTCTTCTGCGCGTTCTCGACCTTCGTCATGCGGGGGCTCGCGGCGCTGCCGCCCGCGCAGGGAGTCGCCGCGATGAACGCGGTCAACACCGCCGCGGTGCGGCCGGCCTTCATGTCCGTGTTCCTCGGGACGTCGGTGCTGACCGCGGTGATCGCCGTGGTGACGTTCGTACGGTGGCCGGAGGGGGCCGCGGTGGAGCTGCTGCTGGGCAGCGCGCTGTTCCTGTTCGGGTCGTTCGGGGTGACCGCGGCCGCCAACGTGCCGCGCAACTCGGCGCTGCTCCGGCTGGAGCCCGGCACCGCGGAGGCGGCCGCGCACTGGTCCTCGTACGTGCGCGAGTGGACGGCGTGGAACCACGTCCGCACGGCTGCCTCGGCCGCGGCGGCGGTGGCGTACGTGCTGGCCCTCGCCTGAGCGTGCGGAGCGCTCCGTCAACGACTCACGGTTTACGGGCCACCGCCCCGTACCCCGGGATGACCCCGTCCTCCTGCCCGGCGACCGGCTCGCCCAGTTCCGGGTGCCACAGGTGGGGCACCTCGACGCCGGGCTCGACCAGGTCGAGGCCGGTGAAGAAGCGGGCGAACTCCTCGCGTGAGCGCAGGGCCAGGGTGACACCCGCGGCCCTGAGCTTCTCGGTTGCCGCCCGCGACTCCTCGGGCGTGAAGTCGGCCGTCGCGTGGGTCATCACCAGGTGGCTGCCGGAGGGCAGCGCCGACAGCAGCCGGCCGACCAGGTCGTGCGCGCCGTCCTCGTCGGAGACGAAGTGCAGCAGCGCGACCAGGGACAGCGCGACGGGCCGGTCGAAGTCCAGGATCTTCCTGGCGCCGTCCAGGATGGCGTCCGGGTCCCTGACGTCGGCCTGGAGGTACTCGGTGGCCCCCTCGGGCGTGCCGCGCAGCAGGGCCGCCGCGTGGGCCAGCACGATGGGGTCGTTGTCGCAGTAGACGACGCGGACGTCGGGCGCGGTCTCCTGGGCGACCTGGTGGAGGTTGGGCTCGGTCGGGATGCCGGTACCGACGTCCAGGAACTGCCGTATGCCCTGGCCCGCGAGCCAGCGGGTGGCGCGGTGCATGAAGGCGCGGTTGACCCGCGCCATCACCGGCACCCTCGGGTCGAGGGTGAGCATCTGCCGGCCCATCGCCTCGTCGACCGGGTAGTTGTCCTTGCCACCGAGATACCAGTCGTACATCCGCGCGGGATGCGGCCTACTCGTGTCGATCTCGGCGTGGTGCTGCCCGGTCATGACGAGCTCCAAGGTGTTGGGTTTTCCCTGGCGAAGGGTGACGTCGAAGAACGACGCGGGTGGGTGACGGCCGCGGACAACGGCGACGGCGAGGGGTGATGACTTCGGACGACGGCTACGGGTGAGGGCTACAGGCGATGGCTACGGGTGACAGCTACGGGTGAGGGCTACAGGTGATGGCTAAGGGTGATGGCTGGAGGTGACGCGGTGGGTGATCGACTCAGTGCCAAACAGCTTAGAAAACAAGCATCAACAGAGCGCGCGTTTCAGGACAGCAGGAAGTCCGCCTCTCCCGCCTTCGCTCCCTCGATGAAGGCCGTTATCTCGGCGGAGGTGTAGATCAGCGCCGGCCCGTCGGGATCGGTGGACTGCCGTACCGCGATCCGGCCGTCGGCGAGCTTCATCGCCTCCAGGCAGTTGCCCCCGTTGCCGCCGCTCCACGGCTTGTGCCAGCCCTCGGTGCCCAGCTCACGGGCGGGCATGCCGTTGTAGATCCGCTCGCTGCGGAGCCGCTCGACGCGGTTGTACGGCGAGCGCTGGGGTTTGATGCGATTCATTCACAGCTCCTTGCGGAGATCCCGGAGGATCTCCTTCGTGCGATGTGCCGTGGCGGCCTGCGCCGCCATGCGGTCCATGACCTCGAGGTGGGTCGCCACCTCGGCGCGCGCGTCGAGGTAGACGGCGCCGGTCAGGTACTCGCTGTAGACCATGTCCGGCAGTTCCGGCATGGCGAATCGGAACAGCACGAAGGGCCCGTACGTGCCCGGGTGCGGCCCGTTGGAGAACGGGGCGACCTGGAGCGTCACGTTGGACAGCTTCGTGGCCTCGAGCAGCCTGTCGATCTGGGCGCGCATCACCTCCGGGCCGCCGACGGGGCGGCGCAGAGCGGTCTCGTCCATCACGACCCACAGCCTGGGCGCGTCCTCGCGGGTGAGCAGTTCCTGGCGCTGCATGCGCAGGTCGACATGGCGTTCGATGTCGTCGGGCCGGGTCTGCCCGATGGCTCCCGAGCGCAGCACCCCGCGCGCGTAGTCCTCCGTCTGCAGCACTCCGGGGACGAAGTGGGGCTCGTAGGAGCGGATGAGGGAGGCCGCGCCCTCCAGGCTGACGTACATGGAGAACCAGCCCGGCAGGATGTCGTGGAAGCGTTGCCACCATCCGGGCTGGTTGGCGTCCTCCGCCAGCTGGACGAAGGCGTCGGCCTCCTCGTCGTCGATGCCGTAGGCCTTCAGCAGGAGCTGGAGGTACGGGATCTTGAGGGCGACCTCGGCCATCTCCATCCGGCGGACCGTGGCGGGGGCGACGCGCAGGATGCGGGCGGCTTCCTCGCGCTTGAGACCGGCGCGTTCGCGCAGGTCCAGCAGGCGCCGGCCGAGGACGACCTGGCCGACCGTCGGCGCGGACCGCGGCTCGCTCACCGCCCACCTCCTGAAGAGTCCCGAAAGAGTCCTGACGCGTCTTTGTGCGGACAGCCCGGCGGCGCCATTCGAAGACCTGTTCGAGAACCTGATCGGGCTCCCGGCGGTCTGAAGTGGCGCCGCTCGACGTGCTGTTGCGAGCAGTGTGCCACGGCCGTCCAGACCGTCACACAGCACTCTGCATTTTTCAGAGTGACACTTGCCAAGTGTTCACGGCGGGGCGATAGTGGCAAGCGTGATTCCGTCCGCGCCCTTAGGAACAGACGCCACCGCGGGCTCCCTGGGCCTCGGTGCCGCCATGGGAGCCGGCCCTTCGGGGACCGCCGCCGCCGAGCGCCGGTTCCGCTTCGAGCTGGCCGCCCATCCGGGTTCCCCCGCGCAGGCCAGACGCCTGACACGCGCCCGGCTGAACGGGTGGTCGGTGTGCGAGGACACCTGCGACACCGCGGCCCTGGTGGTCTCCGAGCTGGTGACCAACGCGATCGTGCACACCGCGAGCAGACACATAGTGTGCGAGCTGCACGACGGCGCCGGCCTGGTCCGCATAGCCGTACGCGACGAGGGCTGCGCCCCGGGCAAGCCCCACCCCTCGGCCGACCAGCAGCCCGAGGACGAACACGGCAGAGGGCTGCTCCTCGTCGACGCCCTGTGCGACGCCTGGGGCGCCCACGAGCACGGCCCCGGACTGCTGGTCTGGGCCGAGCTGCCACGCAAGGCCGACGGGCCGCGCGATCCGTCGGAGCCCCACAACGACCTGGGCTGGGGCGCCCGCCCGAAACCCGGCCCCGCCGGCGGGCCGGGGGACGACGGCGAGGCGGAGGGACGCCACCTTGAGGCGCGCCGCGGAACGGGGACCGAATGGCCATGAGGGCCGCTTTTGGCATACGACCGCTCGGCCTGGACACACTCGTCCGCCTCCAGCGCGGGCTGCGCGCCCCCGGGGCGCTCCGGCGGCTGCCCGTACCGGACGGGATGACGGCCCCGCTGGGCTGCGACGCCGTGGCGGTGCCCGCCCGCTTCGGCCCCCTGGTACTGCCCCGGCTGCCGCGCGTGGGCTGCGTCTACGCCGACGACGCGCACTGGTGGTGGATCGTCCCGTCCGACTCCGACTACGCCCTGGAGTGGCCCGCGCCCGCGCGGTACGCCACGGGCGCGGTCGTCCCCGACGCCCCGGACGTCCCCGGCCTCATTCACCGCCCGGACGGCACGGTTCCGTACACCCCGCCGATTCCGCTCTACCTGGCGCTGTGCCGGCTGACGGACACGACGCCCACATGGTCTCGGCCGGTGAGCGCGTAGCCACCGCCGCGCTCAGGCGGCCGCACCGCCGACGGCGTCGCCGCGGACGATGACCAGGAACATGTCCGTGGCGAGGTCCATGACGACCTCGGCGGGCAGACCCTCCAGACGTCGCGCGTTCGCGAACTCCTCCGCCGGCCAGGATCCTCGCGGTCCACCGGCGGGAAAGCGTTCGAGCACCGTTCGCCCGTTCACCCCGCACCTCCATGTAGCGCTGTACTCGTAGAGTTAAACGCCAACCATGGAGCGAACACCTCGCGCGGTGATGGTACTGAGACATAGTTGACACTCGTTCACCGCAAAGTGTGAGCGGCACCTCAGCCGTTCGGACCCTTTCGCTACGGTGCGTGTCAGCCCTCGTACTCGTCGTGGTAACGGATGTTCTCGCTGCCCGCAGGCGCGCCGAGGGCCGACGCGCGACCCTCGGGTTTCTCCCACCGCTCCTGCCGGCCGAGGGCGGTCAGATCGAGCAGGGTGGTGGTCGAGCCGATTCCGTCCAGGCCGCGCTCGTACGTCGAGTAGGTGTGGAACACCCGGTCGCGGTCCCGCAGGAAGCAGCTCAGGCCCGGCCGCTCGACGAGCTCGCCCTCGTGCTCGAGGGTCACCTCGAAGTCGGTGTTGAAGTCACTGACGTACGACGAGTACCAGGGCAGCGTCCAGCCCATCCGCGCCTTGAACGGCAGGATCCTCGGGTACGGCGCCCGGGAGACGGTCGCGAACGACGTACCGCGGGCCCTCAGGTGCGCGAGGTGCCCGATCTGGTCCAGGAACGCCGAGCAGCTGCGGCAGCCGGCGTCCCACTCGGGCGCGAACATGAAGTGGTAGACGACGAGCTGGTCGCGTCCCTCGAAGAGGTCGAGCAGCGTGGCCTTGCCGTCGCCGCCCTCGAACACGTACTCCTTGCCGACCTCCACCATGGGCAACCCGCGCCGCTCGGCGTTGAGCGCGTCCCGCGCGCGCGTGGCGGCCTTCTCCTTGACCAGCAGTGCCTCGCGCGCCGCGCGCCAGTCCGCGCGGGTGACGATCTCGGGCAACGACATGGGTCCAGCTCCTCCTGTGCGACGTGCGACGTGCTGCGTGCGACGTCTCCATCGGTCCATCGGTCCGTCGGGGTGGTGACCGGCGGACGGAGCGGAACTCATCGCGGCCCGGCAAGATTCTTTTCGGGAGGACGCCGGGAAGCCGCTGACCTGGGCGTTCAGTCTGGTACGAGGTTCAGGTCTCCTACGAGGTTCAGGTGTCGTACTCCTGGAGGCGCCGGCCGTGACCGCGGTCGGTCAGGGCGGGCAGCCGCTCCCCCAGTTCCCGCACCACCGCGGGAACGTCGAGGGTCAGCAGCTCGCGGTCCCGCATGAGGACGCGCCCGTCGACGATCGTCGTGCGCACGTCGGCGGACCGGGCGCTGTGCACGAGAGTGGCGGCGAGGTCGTGCACCGGCTGGGTGTGCGGGCCGGTGAGGTCGACGAGGACGAGGTCGGCCCGCCACCCCGGCGCGATACGGCCGACGGTGTCGCGGAGCCCGACCGCGTCCGCGCTCTGCACGGTGGCGTGGTGCAGCGCCTGGCGGGCGGTCAGCCACCGCGGGTCGCCCTCGGTGGACTTCTGGACCAGCGACGTGAGCGCCATCGACTCCCACACGTCCAGGGAGTTGTTGGAGGCGGCACCGTCCGTGGCGATCCCCACGGGGACGCCGATGTCGCGCAGGGCGCGCACAGGCGTGGTGGTGGGCCAGGCGAACTTGAGATAGCCGCGGGGCGCGGTCGCCACGGCCGTACGGCCGCCCGCGCGCGCGAGGAGCGGCAGATCGGCCTCGACGATGCCGGTGCCGTGCGCGATGAGCACGTCGGTGTCGAGGATGCCGGTGCGCTCCAGGACCTCCACGGGGGTGACGCCGTGCCGGGCGAGGCTGGCGTCGGTCTGGGCGCGGTTCTCGGCTGCGTGCAGGTGCACGGGCAGGCCGTGGTCCCGGGCGAGCACGGCAGTGGCGGCGAGGTCGGCGTCGGTCACGGTGTAGGGGGCGTGCGGGGCGAGAGCGGTCGTGACCCGGCCTCCGGCGGTGTCGCGGTGGCGCAGCGCGAACTCGAGTGACGCCTCCCGCCCTCGGGGACCCTGCGAGGAGAAGTACGCCTGCCCCAGCAGCGCCCGCATCCCGCACTCGGCGACCACGGCGGCGACCGCGTCCATGGCGAAGTAGTGGTCCGCGAACGTCGTCACGCCCGCGCGGATCATCTCGGCGCAGGCGAGCCGGGCACCCAGCTCCACGTCCCGTGCGGTGAGGTTGGACTCGACGGGCCAGACGACGTCGTTGAACCACTCCTCGGTGGGCAGGTCCTCGGCGAGTCCGCGCAGGGCGACCATCGGCGCGTGCGTGTGGCAGTTGATCAGACCGGGGAGGGCGACCTGACCGCGCGCGTCGATGCGGTCGGCGGCGGGGAGCCCGTCCACGGCGGCGGCGCTCGTCACCGCATCGACGACTCCGTCCCGTACGACGACGGCCGCGTCCTCCTGGAAGCCGATCCGTGCCCGGTCGTCGTGCACCAGGACGGTGCAGCCGGTGATGACGAGATCGGCGGGTTCCCCACAGGCGTCGGCGGTCTTCTCATGGGCGTCGGCGGGCTCGCGGGAGTCGGCCGGCTTCTCGTGCGAAGAAGGCGTCATCCCGCCAACGTACGGTGCCGATCCGCGCCTACGGGCTGATGCCGGGCCGGTCAGCGCGGCAGGGCCAGTTCGGCACCGCGACGATGAGCGCGGCCGTGTCGGGCGGAAGTGCTGCCATGGGAGCCACAGTGGCGTCGGGCGGGACGGTTCACCAGGCCGGCGCCTCGTACGCCGCGCAGGACTGACAGCGCCTACACCGCCTGCCGGGCGGTCCGGACGGCTTGGCCGAGCAGCGTCCCGCATTCCGTGATCGTCCGTGTCAGGCTTTCCGGTTCCGGCGTCAGGCCCGTCAACAGCGCGTCGATCCCGCTCAGCCCGGCCCGTTCGACCATCCCCTTCTCGTTGGTGACCCACTCCCCGCGCGCCGCCAGTACCGCGTGCGCCGTCTGGGTCGTGGCGAGGGCGATCGCGCCGGCGACCTGGGTGAGGGCGCCCTTGGGCGCGTGGCCGGCCCTGGCGTAGGCGAGGGTGGCGGTGGCCGCTCCGTACCAGCGGTCGGGGGCGGTGGCGCGGAGGGCCTGCGGGTAGGCGGGGCGGGGCAGTTCGCCGCGCAGCACCTCGTTGATCGCCAGCTCCGCGACGACCAGATACGTCGGAATGCCCGCCAGATGGAACATCAGCGGCTCGACGTCGAAGCGTCCCGCCTCCGCCCGCGCCGCCTCGTGTTCCACCACGTCGAGGTCGCGGTAGTGCAGGTCGACCCGGCGGTCGTCGATCGTCAGCCAGGCGCCCCCGTTGAAGACGCCGCCGCCCCATGCGCCGATCCCGGAGACCTCGCCGGGCCAGCCGAGGGCACGGACGTCGTCCGGGTCGAAGGTGCCCCGGTAGTAGACCGCCAGGTCCCAGTCGCTGTCGGGCCCATGCGTGCCCTGGGCCCGGGAGCCGCCGAGGGTGACCGCCCGGACGGTGGGGAGGCCGGCGAGCCGGTCGGCGGTCGTGTCGAGGAAGGCCTGGTCCGTAAGGGTGGGCACTGCTTCGGGCTCCTGGCGGTGGGGGCTGCGTGACGGACACCGGAAGCCTAGGGAGGCCGGTCGCGGACCGCGAGGGGAATTCGGATACGGGAAAATTCGGATGCGGAGGCGGTCCGGCGAACGGACGATCGGGGAGATCGTCGTTCACCGTCTCAGGAGCCCTAGTGATCCAGCGAGTCACCGTGCCCGGTCTGTTCCCGCCGCCCACCTACTCCCATGCCTCCGTCGTCGAGGCCGGGACGAGGCTGGCGTTCCTCGCCGGGTCCGTTCCGCTCGACGCCGAGGGGGCACTGGTCGGTGAGGGCGATCCGGTCCGTCAGGCCGAGCAGGTGATCGCCAACCTCACCGAGCAGTTGCGTGCCGTCGGGAGCGAGCTGAGCCACGTGCTCTCGACCGACGTGTACGTGGTGAGCGGTGAGACTTCCGCGCTGTCCGCCGTCTGGGAGGTCGTCGAGGCGTCCGGGCTCAGTACCGGCCCGCACTCCTCGACGCTCCTCGGGGTGAGCTGCCTCGGGTATCCGGGACAGCTGGTGGAGATCACGGCGACGGCCGTCGTTCCGGAGGAGATACGACCGTGAGCCGGGAGGGCGGCGGAGTGGTCCTACGGCGGGCGGTGGCCGCCGACGCGGGTGCGGCGGCGGGTGTCTGGCTGCGGTCCTTCGCCGCCGCGCTGCCGACCGTGGTCCGGCCCCGCACCGACGACGAGGTCCAGGGCTACTTCCGTCACGTGCTGGTGCCCCTGCGTGAGACCTGGGTGGCGGAGGTGGCGACCGACCGTGCCGTCGTCGGCGTAATGGTGCTGGCGGAGGGGGAACTGTCGCAGTTGTACCTCGCCCCGGACTGGCGCGGGCGCGGGATCGGGGACCGGTTCGTCGCACTGGCCAAGGAACTCCGGCCGGGCGGGCTCTCGCTGTGGACCTTCCAGGTCAACGCGCCCGCGCACCGCTTCTACCTCTGATCTTGCGCAGTGCTCCGTCCTTCAGGACTCCGTTGGCCCAACGGAGTCCTTCAGGGCGGAGGTGAGGCGCATCCTTGGTGCGGAGGCGCGAAGCGCTGGAGTTCTCTGCGCCTTTGTGGTGACGGTCAGATGGGTCGCTGCTGGCTCTCGATGTACTGGCGGACGACGGTGAGCGGTGCTCCGCCGCATGATCCGGCGAAGTAGGAGCCGGACCAGAAGTGTCCGCCCCACAGGTACCGGCGGACGTGGCTGTCGTATTCCTGGCGGAGTCTGCGGGAGCTGACGCCCTTGAGGGAGTTGACCAGCTTGGAGAGCTGCACCTTGGGCGGGTAATGCACGAGCAGGTGGACGTGGTCCTGTTCGCCGTTGAACTGTTTCAGCTCGGCCTCGAAGTCGGTGCAGACCTCCCGCATGATCTCTTCGGTGCGGGTCAGCATGGCGTCGGTGAACGCGTTCCGCCGGTACTTGGTGACAAAGACCAAGTGAACGTGCAAGTGGTGGACAACATGGCGACCGGTTCTGACATCCGGATTCGGTTCCCAGCGTGGTGACATAAACCAATGCTAATCTCACGCTCGTGAAACAAGACACCTTGGTCACACGACAGTTCGGGCACCGTGCCCGGCTCGCACTGTCGCCTGCCGAGGTACTGAAGACGGACGACCAGGCACACGCCGCCCGCACGATGTGGAACCTGCTGCACGCGTGGTGGCAGATGATGCCGAAAGAGAAACGGACACTCGCGAACGCGGACGCCGCGATCCGACAGGCCCGCAAGGACATCGACTTCCTCGCCGCCCTCCCCGCCCAGGCCGCGCAAGCGGTACTCAAGACCTACTTCCGGGCGTGGAAGAACTGCTGGGACGGGCGGGCGAACGCTCCGGACTTCAAGAGCCGCCTCCGTTCGGTGATGTCCGTGGACGTTCCGCAGGGCCGGGACCTGAACATCAGCCGTGTGCACCGACGCTGGGGCATGGCCAACATCCCCAGGATCGGCCGGGTCCGCTTCCGCTGGACCAAGGACCTCCCGGTCGGCAAACACGCCGGCGACGGCAACCGGATCACCGGAGCCCGGCTGGTCAAAGACGCCCTCGGATGGCACCTCGCCTTCCGCGTCCAGACCCTCGAAACCAGACCCGAACCCCACACCGGCCCCGAAGTCGGCATCGACGTCGGGATCAACGTGCCCCTCGCCCTCTCCAACGGCGAAACCTACGAGCACGACGAGTGGCTGACCGACAAGGAGAAGACACGGCTCCTGCACCTGGAGCAGCGCGCCGCCCAGCGTAAACGACACCGCAGACCCGGCGAGCGCACCAGCCGCCGGCTGCGCCGCACCTACGACCGGATCTCAGAGCTCCGCGCGAAAGCCAAGCGCCGGGCCCTGGACTGGCAGCACAAGACGACCACCACCATCGCCCGCACCTACGGCACGATCGTGGTCGAAGCACTCACCATCACGAACATGGTCAAATCCGCCAGGGGAACCACCGAGACACCGGGGAAGAACGTCGCCCAGAAGTCCGGGCTGAACCGCTCCATCAACCAGGAGGCATGGGGCCGCACGGTCACCCTGCTGACGTACAAGACCGCCCAGCACGGCGGCACCCTGCACAAGGTCCCTGCCCCCGGCACCTCCCAGCGCTGCTCGGCGTGCGGTCTCACCACGCCCGGCAGCCGGGAGTCCCAGGCCGTCTTCGTGTGCAAGAGCCCGGACTGCGGCTGGTCGGGCAACGCCGACCACAACGCGGCCCGCAACGTCCTGCACCTGTACCGGATGGGCCTCGCGCTCATCCCGGCTGCCGGAAGGGCAGTCGTCAGGCGCGCAAAGCGCGTCAAGCCCGCTACCGCAAGGTAAGCAGGAATCTCCCGGCTTCAGCCGGGAGAGCACTTCAAGAACGGCACGGTTTCACGGCCGTGGAGTGGACGGACGGCGCCGGGAACGAGGAGCGGGAGCCGGACGTGCGGTACGTGTGGTGGCCTTGGCGCGCGGACACGGACCCGGGCACGGCCGAGGGACGGACCGGCCGGTGAGGCCCGCGGCCGGTCAGGCGTGGCGGAGCCGCCAGGCGATGCCGAGCATGCCGTGGTCGTGCGGTTCGGTCTCCGGATGCAGGCCCAGCGGGGCGCCGTAGCGCCGTCGGCTGGGACACTCGCCCCTTTACCGGGTGGGCAGCCCCGCCGTCTCGGCCGCGGTGCGCAGCACCTCACGGAGCATCTCGGGGGTGAGCCGGCCGGTGAACGTGTTGCGCTGACTGACGTGGAAGCAGCCGAAGAGGTCCAGGCCGGCCCCGTCCGGGGCGTCCAGTGTGACGTGGCCGCCGTGCGCGAAGGCGGGACGGGGCCGGGGCACCGGCCAGCCCGCCTCGGCGAACGCGGGCAGCGCCGCCTGCCAGCCGAAGGCGCCGAGGACCACCACGGCCCGTAGCGTCGGCCGCAGCAGACCCAGCTCCTGAACGAGCCAGGAACGACAGGTGTCCCGCTCGGCGGGGGTCGGCTTGTTGGCGGGCGGGGCGCAGTGCACCGGCGAGGTGATGCGCACGCCGTACAGTTCCAGGCCGTCGTCGGCGCAGACCGCGGTGGGCTGCGAGGCGAGGCCCACGTCGTACAACGCCTGGTACAGCACGTCCCCGGAGCGGTCGCCGGTGAACATCCGGCCAGTGCGGTTGCCGCCGTGTGCCGCGGGGGCGAGCCCGACGATCAGCAGACGCGCGTCCGGCGGGCCGAAGCCCGGGACCGGCCGGCCCCAGTACGTCCAGTCGGCGAAGGCCGCCCGCTTGGTACGGGCCACCTCCTCCCGCCAGTCGACCAACCGCGGACAGGCCCGGCACCCCGCGATCCGCTGGTCGAGTACGGAGAGGCCGGTGGTGTCCATGCCTCCACCGTAAGGCCGTCCAGCCCCGAGGCGCCTTGCGCCTGCCGGTGCCGTCCCGTCCCCGTCCCGTCCTGGCGGCAGCCGCGCCGCGAGTTGTTCAGGGGTACGGAGCACGTTCCTGAACAACCGGGTGGGTGCTGGACTCGGTGCAGCGGGGCACCGACCGACCGTCTCGACTCCGAGCGCACCGGTGCCGTGCCCGGGCCCGGGCTCGCGCTCGGGCGGCGCGGAAACTCCCCGCCGTACCGCTTTCGATCGACCGAAGGACGATGACGTGAACCGTATCCACCGACTGACAGCCTCACTCCCGGTGACCACCGCCGGTGCGCGCCGGCGGGCCGCGTCGGCTGCCGTGACGCTGGCCATGGCGGGCACACTCGGGTTCGGCGCGATGACGCCGGTGGCGTCGGCCGCCAACGGGCCCTGCTACGACGGGCGGTGCACGACCACCGTGTCGGCGCCCAGGACCATCAAGGTCGACAGCCGCAAGTTCGGGTTCGGGAAGTTGAAGATCACGAGCGTCAGCCCCCGGTCCGTGAAGATGTCGGCCGCCGGCGGGCGCCTCGGCGGCAGCTCCAGCCCGGGCGGCACCGTCCAGTTCAACAACCTGAAGGTCTGGGTGAAGTCGGTCTCCGGCAAGAAGGCCACACTTCAGCTGTTCCCCACGCGGTACTAGAGGACCTGTCGTCGAGCCCCGGCGTCCCGACGCGCGCCGGGACGCCTCGTCCGCCGGGCATCGGACGCGACCGCCCACCTCGGTCGCCGCCGGAAAAGGGAGCCCCTTTCGCCTGGCCGGGCGGTTAAGGTCGAGTCATGGCTTCCGAGCATGACGAGGGCAGGAACGGCGGGACGGCCGACCACCCACAGGACACTGGCGGCGACGGCGCCGCTGCCGCCGCCCAGTCTCCGGACCCGAAGACCGCCTCCGCGATCGCCGCCGCCGAGGCGGCCGGGCCGAAGAACGGCGAGAGCGTCCGCGTGGACAGCTGGATCTGGGCCGTCCGTCTCATCAAGACCCGCTCCCTCGGCGCGACCGCCTGCCGGGGCGGCCATGTCCGGGTGAACGGCGAGCGGGTGAAGCCCGCGTACTCCCTGCGCGTCGGCGACGAGGTGCGCCTGCGACAGGAGGGCAGGGAACGCGTCGTCGTCGTCAAGCGGCTGATCCGCAAGCGCGTCGGTGCCCCGGTCGCCGTGCAGTGCTACCTCGACAACTCCCCGCCGCCCCCGCCCCGCGAGGCCGTCGCTCCGGCCGGCATCCGCGACCGCGGCGCCGGCCGCCCGACCAAGCGCGACCGCCGCGAGCTGGAACGCCTGCGAGGGCTTGAGAGCCTGGGCCGCGCCCGGAGTGAAGCCGAGACCAGGCCCTGAGTCCGTGGACCGCCCTTGTGCCCTGCCGGCAACGCCGACGGCGACGTCGGCGGCAGGGCACGCGAACGGTCAGGCACGTCCTTGGGCGCATCGTCAGGCGCGTCGTATCAGCCGGAACAGTTCCTCGTTGTGCCCGCGGCGGGCCCAGGCGACGAGCAGGAGCGGCACCATCAGGATGAGCGGTGTCGCCGCCTGCTCTCCGTCGAAGTAGGTGAGCTGGACCACGAACGCGCCGACCATCAGCGCGCTCAGCGCAGCCCCCGCCGCCGACTGCAGCACCGGGACCAACAGGGCGATCGCTCCGGCCAGCTCGAGGACGCCGATCGTGTACATGCCCGCGTTGCCCCAGCCCATCTCGGCAAAAGTGTCGGCCGCCGAGGAATGCGCGATCAACTTGGGAAAGGCGCTCGCGACGGCGAAGAACAGCGCGAGGAGCACCTGCACCGCGCGTAGGGCGATCCGGGCGCCACGCCCGCGGGACGGCGTGACGGAAGCAGCGGAGGTGACGGAAGCACCAGGTGCGGCGGGAGCGACGGGAGCGGAGGTCACGGGCACAGGGTCTCCTGAGCTGAGCGGTCAGTGTTGCTGTCGGGAGTACAGACCGCTCGCCGGCTCGGAACTCATCGCCGATCTCCTATCCTTCTTTCACGGGGACCGCCCTCACCCACGTCCCGTCATCGGTGAGATACCGGTCCACCCGGAGCCCCGCCTCCCCCAGTGCCTCCTCGAACTGTTCCCTGCTCAGCGGCCGGGCCCGAAAGGTCTGCGTCCAGACCGCGTCCGGGAACTCGTACTCCGCCCTTACCGAGTTGACGCCGTCCCCGACCGGTTGTGACGACACGATCCGCACGGTGAAGCCGCTGGGATCCACTCGCTCACGCGGCAGGTTCGTGTGGTAGTCCTCACCCTCTCGTTGGATCAGTACACAGCCGTCCCGCGCGACATGACGGGCACAGGTGCGCAGCAGCCCCCGTCTCACCTCGATGTCGCCGGTGTGCACGAGGAACGACGCCAGCATCACCACGTCGAAGCTCTCACCCAGGTCGAGGTCCTCGATCGGGCTGCGTATCTTCCGTGCCCCCCGCACGTGCTCCAGCATCTCGGCGGACTCGTCCACCGCGGTGACGTCGAAGCCCCGCTCCAGCAGCGGATGGGTCATGCGTCCCACGCCACTGCCCAGTTCGAGGATGCGCGCGCCCTCGGGCGCCGCGGCGGCGACGATGTCCGGCTCGGCTCCGGCGGGCAGCCGTGAGTAGAGCTCGACGGCGCAGCCGTCCGGGGTGATGGCTCCGGGTCCCGTCCCCTGGTGTCCCTCTCGCATTTTCAGCTCCATGCCCGTCCAACGGGCCGCTCTCGCACGCCCGTTCCCGACCAGCATCGATTCACCCGCTCGAGTGAACACACGCGGGTCCGTCCGGAGCGGGGCGATCGGCACAGCGGTGTGCCCTCAGAACGGGAACCAGCCGCACCCGATGTACCAGTGGCCGCCCGCCCGTAGATGGTCTCCGACAGCACGCTCCACCGAGGTGCGGCGCGGCAGATCCTCGATCGGCAGACAGGAGTTCCCGAAGACGAAGCGGACCGGCTCCTCGTCGGCCGGCTCGGTGTCCTCGCGCGTCACCCGGAAGCGTTCCTGGAAACGGACGATGTTGGAGTCCGCGGCCAGGTACCTCTTCAGCTGCGGGTCGAGAAGCCAGGAGTGGCACGTCGCCGTTCGGTAGGGCTCCTCGGGGAAGTGCCGGTGGAAGAACTGCCTGGCGAGCGTGAGCGAGCGGTCGCAGGCGGCCGGTGTCAGCGGCCCGCGGTAGTCCGGGATGTGCAGGTTCACACAGGGCTCGCCCGGCACCGCGTCCAGCCCTGCCGCCCGCAGCACCGGTGCCGTCCGCTGCCCGATCGTGGCCCGCTCGAACTGCAGCCGCCCCAGCTGGTACAGCTCTCCCCGGAAGTGGTGCGTCAGCCACTGCGGGGCCCGCACCCCGCCCGTGCCGTGCCGCCTGCGGTGGCTCGCCATGTTCCGTCCCAGGTCGGCGAGGGTGTGCCGGGTGACCTCGGCCGGGACGCCGCGCTCCCGGTGGTACGCGCGGGTGTACGGCAGCGCGGCGACGAACACGTACGCGGCGAAGTACGCGCCCAGCGCCTGCGGAGCCTGAGCGAGACGCTCCTCGAACCGCCGCACGCCCTCCCTGTCCCCGGTCACCTCGCCGAGGTCCCGCACCAGCTCCCGGACGCACTCCTCCAGCAGCCGCGTCACTGCGGCGTCGTGCGTCACCGCCCCGCTCAGGCGCACCAGTGCGTTGATGTCCTCGTGCGGCACCGCGAGGTCGAGCAGTACTTCGGGCAGGTCGTCGGCGTCCGGCAGGACGGGTCGGTCCAGTGGCACTGCCTGTTCCCCCTCGTGTCTCCCCGGCCGTCGGAAGAAGGAATCGCCCGTCAGGAGTCGAACCGCGCCTGCTGCAGGTACTCCGGGTTGGGGTCGAGAGCCGCCGCCAGCCGGAAGTGGCGCCTGGCCTGGTCGGGGCAGCCCCGGCGCTCGAAGGTGCGGGCGAGCGCGAAGTGCGCGAACGCGTTGTCCGGCTCACGCTCCAGGACGATGGTGAACTCGAGCTCGGCCGGTCTCAGTTGTGCCGCCGCGAAGAACGCACGCGCGCGCAGCAGTCGCGCGGCGGTACTCTCCGGATGCGTGGCGATGACCCCGTCGAGCAGTTTCACCGCGCCCTGCGGGTCCCGTGCCGCGAGCAGTTGCTCGGCGGCACGGAAGTCGATGACATCCGTCTCCGGCGTACGTCCGGTCGAACCACTGGTCTCGGGCACGGCAGAGTCCTTCCCTCACTCAGAGGGATCAACGCCCGCGCGGGGACGGCTATTCCGACGGCCGGCCGCCGGGGCGTTCAGCGCGGCGCGTGCGCTCTGCGGGTCAGCTCGGCCCACACCTTTTTCACGCGGGCCCGCAGTGCGTCCAGCGGCACGTCGTTGTCGATGACCACGTCCGCGATCTCCCGCCGCTGCTCCCGTGTCGCCTGGGCGGCCATACGCGCGCGTGCGTCCGGCTCGGTCATGCCGCGCAGCCGTACCAGCCGGTCGAGCTGGGTGGCGGGGTCGGCGTCGACGACGACCACGACGTCGTACAGCGGTGCCAGGCCGTTCTCCGTGAGCAGGGGGACGTCGTGGACGACGACGGCGTCGTCGTCCGCGGCCTCCTCGAGGGCGCGGGAGCGGGCGCCGACCAGGGGGTGGACGATCGAGTTCAGCGCGGCCAGCTTCTCCGGGTCGGCGAACACGATGGAGCCGAGTTTCGGCCGGTCCAGGCTGCCGTCGCCGGTGAGCACGTCCTCGCCGAACGCCTCCACGACCGCGGCGAGCCCCGGGGTTCCCGGCGCGACGACCTCGCGCGCGATCCGGTCCGCGTCGATCAGTACGGCGCCGTACTCGACGAACAGCCGTGCCACCTCGCTCTTGCCGGCGCCGATTCCACCGGTCAGGCCAACCTTCAGCATGAGCGGAAGCATAGGCCCGTCATGGGGCGGCGTCGGACGTCGCCCCACCGCGGAGCGGCGTCAGCCGTCGCCCTCCCGCTCGGCCAGGAACCGTTCGAACTCGCGGCCGATCTCGTCCGCCGACGGGATCTCGACGGGCTCGGCGAGCATGTTGCCGCGGGTCTCGGCGCCCGCGGCGGCGTCGTACTGGTGCTCCAGGCCCTGGATGAGGGCGGTGAGTTCCTCGTCGCCCTCCTGGATCTGCCGGTCGATCTCGGTCTGGGTGCGGTGGGCGTCGGTGCGCAGGGAGTGCGCGACGCCCGGCAGGACCAGACCGGTCGCCGCGGTGATCGACTCCAGGACGGTCAGTGCCGCGTCCGGGTACGGGGAGCGCGCGATGTAGTGCGGGACGTGCGCGGCGACGCCCAGCACCTCGTGGCCGGCCTGCATGAGCCGGTACTCGACGAGCGCTTCGGCGCTGCCGGGGACCTGCGCCTCCTCGAAGGGGCTGCGGTGGCCCGGCACCAGGTCGGTGCGGTTGCCGTGCGGGGTGATTCCGACCGGGCGGGTGTGCGGGACGCCCATGGGGATGCCGTGGAAGCTGACCGCGAGGCGGACGCCGAGCCGCTCGACGATCTGCTGTACGGCGGCGGCGAAGCGCTCCCACTCGACGTCCGGCTCGGGGCCCGACAGCAGCAGGAAGGGTGCTCCGGTGGCGTCCTGGACGACCCGCACCTCGATGGCGGGCACCTCGTAGTCCGTCCAGGAGTCCTGCTTGAAGGTCAGCAGCGGCCGGCGCGCCCGGTAGTCCACGAGCCGGTCGTGGTCGAAGCGGGCGACGACCTGGTGGGGCAGCGAGTCGAGCACCTGGTCGACGATCTGGTCGCCGGTCTCGCCGGCGTCGATGTATCCGTCGAAGTGGTAGAGCATGACCAGTCCGGCCGACTCCTGGGCGAGTGCCATGTCGACGACGGCCAAGCCCTTCGGCTCCCATGCGTACAAACCCTGCGGATCAAGCACAGTGACCGCTCCCCTCCTCGTGTTCCTACTGGACAACAAGGGGCCTGGCCCGGGCATTCCCCGTGCGTCCGCCGAACGGGCGGACGGCCGACGGCCGCGAACGCGCCGAGGGCCCGCACCCCGGGAAGGGTGCGGGCCCTCGGTTCACGAGCTAACGCTCGATGAGGAGCTCCTGCTCAGCCTGCGGTCAGCTCTGGCCGCCGGCCAGCTTCTCGCGCAGCGCGGCCAGCGCCTCGTCCGACGCCAGGGCGCCGGAGTTGTCGCCGCCCTCGGAGGAGTACGAGCCGCCGCCACCGCCGCCGCCACCGCTGGACGCGGCCGGAGCCGCACCCGCCGTGTCGACACCCTCGGCAGCGGCCTTCTCGTCCGCCTCGCGGGACTTGATGACCTGCGCCTGGTGCTGCTCGAAGCGGGTCTGCGCCTCGGCGTACTGGGTCTCCCACGCCTCGCGCTGGGTCTCGTAGCCCTCGAGCCAGTCGTTGGTCTCGGGGTCGAAGCCCTCGGGGTAGATGTAGTTGCCCTGGTCGTCGTACGACGCGGCCATGCCGTACAGGGTCGGGTCGAACTCGACCACCGACGGGTCGGCACCGAAGGCCTCGTTGGCCTGCTTCAGCGAGAGGCTGATGCGACGGCGCTCGAGGTCGATGTCGATGACCTTGACGAAGATCTCGTCGTTGACCTGGACGACCTGCTCCGGGATCTCCACGTGGCGCTCGGCCAGCTCGGAGATGTGGACCAGACCCTCGATGCCCTCGTCCACGCGGACGAACGCACCGAACGGCACCAGCTTCGTGACCTTGCCGGGCACGACCTGGCCGATCTGGTGGGTGCGGGCGAACTGCTGCCACGGGTCTTCCTGGGTCGCCTTCAGCGACAGGGAGACACGCTCGCGGTCCATGTCGACGTCGAGGACCTCGACGGTGACCTCCTGGCCGACCTCGACAACCTCGGAGGGGTGGTCGATGTGCTTCCAGGACAGCTCGGAGACGTGGACCAGACCGTCGACGCCACCCAGGTCCACGAAGGCACCGAAGTTGACGATCGAGGAGACGACGCCGGAACGGACCTGACCCTTCTGGAGGGTCGTGAGGAACGTCTGGCGGACCTCGGACTGGGTCTGCTCGAGCCAGGCACGGCGGGACAGGACCACGTTGTTGCGGTTCTTGTCCAGCTCGATGATCTTCGCCTCGAGCTCCTTGCCCACGTAGGGCTGGAGGTCGCGGACACGGCGCATCTCGACCAGGGAGGCCGGGAGGAAGCCGCGGAGGCCGATGTCGAGGATGAGACCACCCTTGACGACCTCGATGACGGTACCGGTGACGATGCCGTCCTCTTCCTTGATCTTCTCGATGGTGCCCCAGGCCCGCTCGTACTGGGCACGCTTCTTCGAGAGGATCAGGCGGCCTTCCTTGTCCTCCTTCTGGAGAACAAGGGCCTCGATCTCGTCACCGACGGCGACGACCTCGTTGGGGTCGACGTCGTGCTTGATCGAGAGCTCGCGGCTCGGGATGACACCTTCGGTCTTGTAACCGATGTCGAGCAGGACCTCGTCCCGGTCGACCTTCACGATGACGCCGTCGACGATGTCGCCGTCGTTGAAGTACTTGATCGTTTCGTCGATCGCGGCGAGGAAGGCTTCCTCGTTACCGATGTCGTTGACCGCAACCTGCGGGGTGGTGGCGGTGGTCTCGGTGCTGCTCGTCATGTGGGAAAGGGCTCCGGTACGGACATTGAAGTCGTAGGTACTGCTTACGCCGGGAGCCCGTTTCGCTCTGCAGAAGCCGGACAGCCAAGGAAGCGTCACCGAAACCAGGGGTGACACCTCGAGAACCGAGGGGACATACAACAGATGCGAGCGCGACCTGCTACGTCTGAGGTGCGCAGGCCCGCAGCGCAACTTGTAGCATACGGGGGCAGCCGGGCAGGGTCAATGCGCGAAGCCGCACACCCGGGGCGGATCACCGCATACCCGGCACAAAAGCCGTCTCCCGAGGCCACGCGAACCCCCATACGGCCCTTGCGTGACACGCGGGACGGGCGGCACGGAAGAGCCCGCAGACTAATACCAGGGAGCCGGTCATCCAAGAGCCCGAGACGTCCGAAGCCGCAGAGGCCGAGCCCGAAGCCACCCGGCGTGCCGCCGGTGTCACGGAGAGCTCCCGCGCCAACCGTGGCTGGTGGGACCGGAACGCGGACGAGTACCAGGTCGAGCACGGAACCTTCCTCGGCGACGACCGCTTCGTGTGGTGCCCCGAGGGTCTGGACGAGGTGGAGGCCGAGCTGCTCGGCCCGCCGGAGGACCTGAAGGGCAGGGATGTCCTGGAGATCGGCGCCGGCGCCGCCCAGTGCTCCCGCTGGCTGACCGCCCAGGGCGCCCGTCCGGTGGCCCTGGACCTCTCCCACCGCCAGCTCCAGCACGCCCTGCGCATCGGCGGCGACGTCCCCCTGGTCTGTGCCGACGCCGCCGTGCTGCCCTTCGCTGACGGATCCTTCGACCTCGCCTGCTCGGCGTACGGGGCGCTGCCCTTCGTCGCCGACCCGCGGCTGGTACTGCGGGAGGTGCACCGGGTGCTGCGGCCCGGGGGACGCTTCGTCTTCTCCGTCACGCACCCGCTGCGCTGGGCGTTCCCGGACGAGCCGGGCCCGGAGGGACTGTCGGTGTCCGCCTCCTACTTCGACCGCACACCGTACGTCGAGCAGGACGACGAAGGCCTCGCGGTGTACGTCGAGCACCACAGGACGCTCGGCGACCGCGTCCGGGACGTCGTGACGTCGGGGTTCCGGCTGGTGGACCTGGTGGAGCCGGAGTGGCCGGAGTGGAACACCTCCGAGTGGGGCGGCTGGTCGCCCCTGCGCGGACATCTCATCCCGGGCACGGCGATCTTCGTGTGCGAGCGCGACTGAGTCCACGCCGTCCGCTTCCGCCCACGTGTGCACGCGCGCGTGGAGGGTGGTTTCGCCGACGTACGACACTGGGGGCGTGATCCGTTACGACGCCCTGGACGCCCTGCCCGTACGCGGTGCCCTGCCCGCGCTGCACGACGCCCTGGAGGGGCACGGCACCGCGGTGCTGGTAGCGCCACCCGGCACCGGCAAGACGACGCTGGTGCCGCTCGCGCTGGCCGGGCTGCTGGGCGAGGGCCCCGAGCGGCGTGTGGTCGTGGCGGAGCCGCGGCGGATCGCCGCGCGGGCGGCGGCCCGGCGCATGGCGTGGCTGCTGGGTGAGAAGCCCGGCGCGAGCGTCGGGTACACCGTGCGCGGGGAGCGGGTCGTGGGGCGGCACACGCGCGTGGAGGTCGTCACGACCGGTGTGCTGTTGCAGCGGCTCCAGCGGGACCAGGAGCTGACGGGCGTCGACGTGGTGGTGCTCGACGAGTGCCACGAGCGGCATCTGGACGCGGACACGACGGCGGCGTTCCTGTGGGACGTGCGGCAGACGCTCCGGCCGGAGCTGCGGCTGGTGGCCGCGTCGGCGACGACCGACGCGCAGGGCTGGGCCCGGCTGCTGGGCGGGGCGCCGGTCGTCGAGGCGCGGGGCGTGTCGTACCCCGTGGAGGTGGTGTGGGCCCCGCCGGCGCGCCCGGTACGGCCGCCGCACGGGATGCGGGTGGACCCGGCGCTGCTCGCGCACGTGGCGTCGGTGGTACGGCGGGCGCTGGCGGAGCGGGACGGGGACGTGCTGTGTTTCCTGCCGGGCGTCGGGGAGATCACCCGGGTCGCCGGACAGCTGGGAAGTCCCGCCGGCGTCGACGTGCTCCAGGTGCACGGGCGGGCACCGGCGGCCGTGCAGGACGCGGTGCTGGTTCCCGGGTCGCGGCGCCGGGTGGTGCTGGCGACCGCGGTGGCCGAGTCGTCGCTGACGGTTCCGGGCGTGCGGGTGGTCGTGGACGCGGGGCTGGCGCGGGAGCCGCGGGTGGACCACGCGCGCGGGCTGAGCGCCCTGACGACGGTCCGCGCGTCGCGGGCGGCGGCACGGCAGCGGGCCGGGCGGGCGGGGCGTGAGGCGCCGGGTGCGGTGTACCGCTGCTGGACGGAGGCGGAGGACGCCCGCCTGCCGCGGTTCCCGGCGCCGGAGATCAAGGTGGCCGACCTGACGGCGTTCGCGCTGCAGGCGGCCTGCTGGGGCGACCCGGAGGCGTCCGGGCTGGCGCTGCTCGATCCGCCGCCGGGCGGGGCGATGGCGGCGGCCCGGTCGGTACTGACGGCCGTGGGCGCGGTGGACCCCGCCGGCCGCGCCACCACGCGGGGCGTACGACTGGCCCGCCTGGGCCTGCATCCGCGGCTGGGGCGGGCACTGCTCGACGCGGGCGCGTCGCACGCGGTCGTCGAGGTGGTCGCCCTGCTCAGTGAGGAACCGCCGCGGGAGTACGGGGACGACCTGGCGTCCGCGCTGAGGGCCGCCCGGCGAGCGGGGGACGCCTATGGGGCGCGGTGGCGGAGCGAGGTACGGCGGCTGCGCGGCGCCGTGGAGGAAGAAGGGGACGGCCGGCGGACACGGGGACTCACGGAGGACGCTCTCGCCGGGCTGGTGGCCGCTCTGGCCTTTCCCGAGCGGGTGGCCCGGAAGGACGGCGGTTCGTATCTGATGGTTTCCGGTACCCGGGCCGAGCTGCCGGAGGCGTCGGCGCTGCGCGGCGCGCCGTGGATCGCGGTCGCCGTGGCCGACCGGCCCGTGGGGAAGGGGCACGCGCGCGTGCAGCTCGGGGCGGTCGTCGACGAGGCGACTGCCCGGCTCGCGGCGGGAGCGCTGCTGGAGGAGCGGGAAGAGGTGCACTGGGGTGACGGCGACGTCGTGGCCCGGCGTGTCGCACGACTCGGGGCCGTGGAACTCGCCGTGCGACCACTCGCCGACGCCGGCCCCGGTCTCGTACGGAACGCGCTGCTGGAGGGGCTGCGGCAGGAGGGGCTCGGGTTGTTGCGCTGGTCGGCCGACGCGGACGTACTGCGCAAGCGGCTCGCCTTCCTGCGGCGGCAGCTCGGCGAGCCCTGGCCGGACGTCGGTGACGAAGCACTGCACGCGCGCGTGGACGAGTGGCTGGAACCGGAACTGAGCCGGGCCCGACGGCGGGCCGACCTGGCCCGGATCGACGCCGGGCAGGCACTGGCGCGGCTGCTGCCGTGGGCGGGCGGGGAGGCGGCACGGCTCGACGAACTCGCTCCGGAGCGGATCACCGTCCCCAGCGGGTCCAGGATCCGGATCGACTACGGCGATCCCGGCCGGCCGGTCCTGGCGGTGAAGCTGCAGGAGATGTTCGGGCTCCAGCACACGCCCGAGATCGCCGGGGTGCCGCTCCTCGTCCATCTCCTCTCCCCCGCCGGCCGTCCGGCCGCGGTCACCGCCGACCTGGCCTCCTTCTGGAAGGACGGCTACAAGGGCGTACGGGCGGAGCTGCGCGGCCGGTATCCGAAGCATCCGTGGCCCGAGGACCCGGCCACGGCGGAGCCGACGCGGCACACGAAGGCGCGGCTCGCGAAGTGACGGAGTAACGGAGTGACGGAGCTGCCGAGTGGGTGAGCTACCGAGTGGCGAGGGCGTCGAGTGACGAGGGCGCCCCGCCGCCGAAGCGGTGGGGCGCCCTCGGGTGTCCGGGCAGTGGCCGCGTCTACGCCCCGGGCTCGGTCGACGGCTCCGTGGACGGGCTGGGCGAGGCGTCGGTGGACGGGGCCGGTGACGGCTCCGTCTCGGCCTCGGCGACCGTCAGCTGTACGTTGAGCGTGGCGCCGCCCGCCGTGGTGAGGCGGAGCACGAACGTGCCGGCGGTGTCGTCCGCGTACAGCTTCGGCAGCGTCAGCAGTCCCTTGGCGTCGGTCTTCAGGCCGGTCAGGGTGCGGACCGCCGTACCGTCGGCGTCCTTGAAGAAGGGGCCCTTGTCGTTCTCGGCCGGGTCGAGCACCGACTTGACGAGCGTGGCGGTGACGGCGACCTTGTCCGCGGCGGTGCCCTTGTGCGTGGCCTTCACCGCGACCCGGTCGGCGAACTCGCCGCCCGGTGTACAGGTCAGGGCGCTGTCGCCGGTGCGCGCGAGGGCGTCGGCGACGCGTTCGGTGACGGTGGCCCTGTGGTCCAGGCCGGCGACGGCGCGGCCGACGACGGTGGCACGCACGGTGAACCCGCCGGTCTTCTCACCCGCCACCAGCGCGGGCGCGACGGCCACTCCGGAGGCGTTGGTGATGACCGCGGCGACCTTCTCGCCGCCGGCGAAGGTGGCGTCCGTGTCGCCCAGGACGGTGAAGCGGATCCGTACCTTGCCGACGGCCTTTCCGTTCTTGGTCTCGGCGCGGGTGCTGATCCTCTTGCTGAACGTGTCGCCCGCGATCGCGGTGAGCCCCGTGGCACCGGCGTTCTCCAGGTGGTGCACCGTGTCGGTCGGGGTCTCGGTCTGCGGCGGTGTCTCCGGGTCGGTCGGTCCGGGGCTCGGGGAGCCGGTGCCGGGGTCCGACGGCTTGGTGGGATCGGCGGGCGCGCTGGGCTCGGTGGGCTTGTCCGGCTTCCCGGGGCCGGGCGTCGCCGTGCCGGGGGTCTGGGGCACGGTGCTCGCGCCGGATCCGCCGGGCGAGGGACTGGGCCCGGTCACGTCGGTGCCGTCGTCACTGCGGTCCACGGGCAGCGTGCCGGTGCCGTCCGGGATCTCGTGGGTGCCCTTGCGGTAGTGCTCCAGCCACGACAGGACCGTGCGCAGGTAGTCCTGCGAGTTGTTGTAGCTGAGGATCGCCCTGTCGAGGTCGGCCTGCGTGGACAGGTCCCAGCCGAAGCGGCACAGGTAGTGGCCGGCGGCGAGCGCGGCGTCGTAGATGTTGTTGGGGTCTTCCTTGCCGTCACCGTTGCCGTCACGGCTCGCCCACGCCCAGGTGGAGGGGATGAACTGCATGGGGCCGACGGCGTTGTCGTAGCTGCTGTTGCCGTCGTGGACGCCGTTGTCGGTGTCCTTGATGAGCGCGAAGCCGTTGCCGTCGAGCTGGGGGCCGATGATGGGGCTGGTGGTGGTGCCGTCGGCGGTGACGCGACCGCCGCGGGCCTGGCCCGATTCCACCTTGCCGATGGCCGCGAGGAGTTGCCAGGGCAGGTTGCAGCCGGGCTTGGACCGGCGCAGCTCCGTCTCGGCCTTCTTGTAGGCGTCGAGGACGGTCGCGGGAATGCCCGCCTCGGACGTGCCCCGGGAGGCGGGGGTGCCGATGGTGGGTGCGGGGCTCGGACTCTTGAGCGGCGGCAGGTCCGTGTAGTACGGCGAGTTGCCGGTGGCGCTCTGAGAGGGGGGCGTGTCGGACGCGGGCGCGTTGTCGGCGGTGGTCTGTCTGCCGTGGGAGTCGGCCGTCACGTTGGGAGCCTGGGACGCGGACAGGGCCGCGACCGCGACCGCCGCCACGGTGGTGGTGACCGCCGCCTTGCGGAGTCTCCTGTCGAAGTGCGCCACCATAGAGTGAACCCCTCCCGTGGACGCCCGCGCGTCCGTATCCGTCGGCCCTCGGCTGTCTCGTCCGCGGTACCCGCCCTGTTGTGACGACCGGTCCGGGGCGATGGTTGCACCGCAACTTTCCGGGCGTGTTGTTCGTCTGTTCGACCAGTACGGTGCCGCAGGCGACCCTACGACAACTTGCTTTGCGCGGGCACCCGTTCGTGCCCGATTTTCACCAGTTGGCCATATGAGGAGTTTCGTTGCCCTTCACGCTCAGTCATGCGGCCGCCGTGCTGCCCGCCGTGCGGGGCGACGGCACCGGCCGGGGACGACTGGTCCCGGCCGTGCTGGTCGCCGGGTCCTTCGCGCCCGACATGACCTACTACGCGGCGAGTTTCCTGTCCGGGGCGATGGAGTTCGGCGATGTCACGCACTCCTTCCCGGGCGTCTTCACCATCGATGTGATCATCGCGTGGGCGCTGGTGGGGCTGTGGCTGCTGGTCCGCGAGCCGCTGGTGGCCCTGCTGCCGCGGGCCTGGCAGGGACGCGCCGCCGCCCTGCTGCGCTGCGGGGCCGCCCGTGCGCGCGTGCGGCCGTCCCTCGTGGCGCGTTGGTACGCGTCGGCGGTGCTGGGGGCGCTGACACACGTGGTGTGGGACGCGTTCACGCACCTCGACCGCTGGGGGATGCGGGTGTTCCCCGCCCTGGGCCGGGAGATCGCGGGCTCGCCGCTCTACTGGTACCTCCAGTACGGCGGTTCCGCGGTGGCCGCGGTCGTCATCGCCGTGTTCCTGGCGCGGGCACTGCGCCGGACGCCCCGGGCGGAGCCACTGGGTGTTCCGGTCCTCTCGGTACGGGACCGGTGGTGTGCCGGGGCGCTGCTGGGCGGCTGTGCGGTGGCCGGGGCGGTGAAGCGGGCGACCCGGTGGTGGGACTACTGGGGAGAGGTCGCGAAGCCCTGGGAGCTGATCCCGACGGTGTGCTTCGGGGCGGGTGCCGGGCTCGTCCCGGGGCTGCTGCTGTACGCCGTGGGGGTCAGGGTGTGGCGCCGCCCGGCTCCGGTCCCCGGAAGCCCGGGAGGTGTCGGTACGGAGCCGGACCGCCGGGTCCTGCGCTGAGGGTGTCGGCGGGCGCGACGAACACGGTGAAGGTGTGGGCGGGGCGTGGCCTCGGCAGCAGCGTGAGGGCGAGCGCCAGGTAGCCGCGGGCCAGGTCGGCCCACAGGCGCCAGGCGGGTGTCTCGCGCGAGGTGGCCGCGGTCGGGTCCCGGTGGGCGAGTCGGCGGCGGAGGTCCGCCGCGGTGCGGCGCAGGGCCGTCGTGACGGTGGCGGGGATGCGGCCGGTACTTGCGCCCGGCGCGACGACCGGGACTCGTAGGAGTGGCACGCGGGCGGGTCCGTCTGTGCTTGCCCGTGCCGGTGTCGTCCGGTGGTGGAGCATGCGTATACCCATGCCCGCATCCTCAGGGGAGACAGGAGCGGGGGCGTTTCCGCGGGGGCCACCTGAGTGACGGGGCCCGCGGTGCGGGCGGGGGCGGGGCGTCCGGCCGTTGGCCGGGTGGTGGCGGTGCCCCGTCTTCCGTGCCCGCGCCCGTACCCGCGCTCCGTGCTCCGTGCTCCGTGCTCCGTGCTCCGTGCTCCGGCACGGCGAGTACGCCCGCGTGGGCCGCGAGGACGGCGCGGGCCCGAAGACTCACGCCGCCGCCCCCGGCCCCGAACCGCCGGCCGCCAGCCGCCGGAGGCTAGTGCGCTGCCGACTCCCAGTCCGGGCCCGCGCCCACCGAGACGCCCAGGGGGACGCTGAGCCGTACCGCGTCCGCCATTTCGCGGCGGACGAGTTCCTCCGCCGCCGCGCGCTCGCCGGGGGCGATCTCCAGGACGATTTCGTCGTGGACCTGGAGCAGCATCCGGGAGCCGAGACCGGCCTCGCGCAGCGCCTTGTCCACGTTGAGCATGGCGATCTTGACGATGTCGGCCGCCGTGCCCTGGATCGGGGCGTTCAGCGCCATGCGCTCGGCCGCCTCGCGCCGCTGGCGGTTGTCGCTGTTGAGGTCGGGCAGGTAGCGGCGGCGGCCGAAGAGGGTCGCCGTGTAGCCCGTCGCCCGTGCCTCGTCGACGACCCGGCGCAGATAGTCCCGTACGCCGCCGAACCGCTCGAAGTAGGCGTCCATCAGCCCGCGGGCCTCGGCGGCCTCGATGTTGAGCTGCTGGGAGAGGCCGAAGGCCGACAGGCCGTACGCCAGTCCGTACGACATGGCCTTGATCTTGCGGCGCATCTCCGCGTCGACCGCGGACTGCTCGACGGAGAAGACCTGCGCGGCGGCGGTGGTGTGCAGGTCCTCGCCCGAGGTGAACGCCTCGGTCAGGCCCTCGTCCTCCGACAGATGGGCCATGACCCGCAGCTCGATCTGACTGTAGTCGGCCGTCATCAGGGACTCGAAGCCCTCGCCGACGACGAAGCCGCGGCGGATCGCACGGCCCTCGTCCGTGCGGACCGGGATGTTCTGCAGATTCGGGTCCGTGGACGAGAGGCGGCCGGTCGCGGCGACCGTCTGGTTGAACGTGGTGTGGATGCGGCCGTCCGCGGCGATCGTCTTGATCAGGCCCTCGACCGTGACGCGCAGCTTGGCCTGCTCACGGTGACGGAGCATGATCACCGGCAGTTCGTTCTCGGTCTGGGCCGCGAGCCAGGCCAGGGCGTCGGCGTCGGTGGTGTAACCGGTCTTGGTCTTCTTGGTCTTGGGAAGATTCAGCTCGCCGAAGAGGACTTCCTGGAGCTGCTTGGGCGAGCCCAGGTTGAACTCGCGTCCGGCCGCGGCGTGCGCCTCCTTCACCGCCTGCTGCACGGCGCCCGCGAACATCTGCTCCATGGCCTCCAGATGGGCCCGGTCGGCCGCGATGCCGTGCCGCTCCATGCGGGCCAGCAGCGCGGACGTGGGCAGCTCCATGTCGCGCAGCAGGTCCGCGGCGCCGACGTCGGCCAGGCGGCCCTCGAAGGCCTCGCCCAGATCGAGGATCGCGCGGGCCTGCACCATCAGCGCCTCGGCCTCGGCACCCTCGTCCGCACCGAAGGCCAACTGGCCGTCGGCCGCGGCGGCGGGGGCCAGCTCGCGGTGCAGGTACTCCAGGGACAGCGCGTCCAGGTCGAAGGAGCGGCGGCCCGGCTTGACCAGGTACGCGGCGAGCGCGGTGTCCATGCCCACGCCGGCGACGCTCCAGCCGTGCTCGGCGAAGACACGCATGGCGCCCTTGGCGTTGTGCAAGACCTTCGGCCGGTCCGCGTCGGACAGCCAGGCCGCGAACGCCGTCTCGTCGGCCTCGTCCAGCTCGGACGGGTCGAACCAGGCGGCCTTGCCGTCGGACGCGGCGAGCGCGACCTCGGCTACCGAACCGGTGCCCAGCGCCCAGGTGTCGACCGTGGCGACACCGAGGGGCCGCGTGCCGTGCTCGGCGAGCCAGCCGGCCACTTCGCCCGTGCCCAGCACCGTGCCGTCCAGCTCCACGCCGTCCGCCACGACCGGCGTCTCCTCGGCCTCCTCGGCCCCGGGATCGACGGCGAAGAGCCGCTCCCGCAGAGAGGGATTGCGGATCTCCAGGGTGTCCAGGATCACCGCGACGCCCTTGCGGTCGTACGCGGGCCGCTCCAGGTCGGTGACCGCCTTCGGCAGCTCGACCCGCCGCTCCAGCTCGGTGAGCCGGCGGTTGAGCTTGACGGACTCCAGGTGGTCGCGCAGATTCTGCCCGGCCTTGCCCTTGACCTCCTCGACGCGCTCGACCAGCTCCGCGAACGACCCGAACTGATTGATCCACTTCGCGGCCGTCTTCTCGCCGACACCCGGGATACCCGGCAGGTTGTCGGACGGGTCGCCGCGCAGCGCGGCGAAGTCGGGGTACTGGGAGGGGGTCAGCCCGTACTTCTCGAAGACCTTCTCCGGCGTGAACCGGGTCAGCTCGGAGACACCCTTGGTCGGATACAGGACCGTGGTGTGCTCGCTGACCAGCTGGAAGGAGTCCCGGTCGCCGGTGACGATCAGCACGTCGAAACCCTCGGCCTCGGCCTGCGTGGCGAGCGTGGCGATCACGTCGTCCGCCTCGAAGCCCTCGACGGCGAAACGGGAGACCCGCATCGCGTCGAGAAGCTCGCCGATCAGCTCGACCTGGCCCTTGAACTCGTCCGGGGTCTTGGAGCGGTTCGCCTTGTACTCCGTGAACTCCTCGGACCGCCACGTCTTGCGGGAGACGTCGAACGCCACCGCGAAGTGCGTGGGCGCCTCGTCACGCAGCGTGTTGGCCAGCATCGACGCGAAGCCGTAGATCGCATTGGTCGGCTGCCCCGTCGCGGTCGTGAAATTCTCCGCGGGCAGCGCGAAGAACGCGCGGTACGCCAGTGAGTGCCCGTCCATGAGCATCAGGCGCGGACGGCCGCCGCCGGAGGTGCTGTCGGTCTTCTTCGCTGCTGTCTTGGCCACGTCCCCGATCCTGCCACGGACCACTGACACTCCGCCCCGCGCTCACCGGTGGCATGGGCGCGGCCCTCCCCCGCCGCGGCCACCGCCACCGCACCCCGGCCCGCCCGGCCGTCCTCGGTGCCGGCGGGGCGTGCGAGGATCGGAGACGTACCTCACACGTGTACGCGAAGGAGCGCGCGATGGCCACCAAGCCGCCCAAGGGTGATCCGGTTCAGGACGCGCCGCAGGTCACAGAGCCCCAGCACGCGGCGGCGGGTATCCCGGCCATCGGCCACACCCTGCGCATGGCACAGCGGCAGATGGGCGTGAAGCGGACCGCGCTGACGCTGCTGAGCGTCAACCAGAAGGACGGCTTCGACTGCCCGGGCTGCGCCTGGCCGGAACCGGACCACCGGCACAAGGCGGAGTTCTGCGAGAACGGCGCGAAGGCCGTGGCCGAGGAGGCCACCCTGCGCCGGGTCACCCCGGAGTTCTTCGCCGCGCACCCCGTCGCCGACCTCGCGACCCGCAGCGGCTACTGGCTGGGGCAGCAGGGCCGGCTCACGCACCCGGTGTACCTCCCCGAGGGCGGCGAGCACTACGAGCCGGTCACCTGGGAGCGCGCCTTCGACATCGTGGCGGAGGAGATCGCGGCCCTGGACTCGCCGGACGAGTCCGTCTTCTACACCTCCGGCCGCACCAGCAACGAGGCCGCCTTCCTCTACCAGCTCTTCGCGCGCGAGCTCGGCACCAACAACCTGCCGGACTGCTCCAACATGTGCCACGAGTCGTCCGGCTCGGCCCTGTCCGAGACCATCGGCGTCGGCAAGGGCAGCGTCCTCCTGGAGGACCTCTACAAGTCCGATCTGATCATCGTGGCCGGCCAGAACCCGGGCACCAACCACCCGCGCATGCTCTCCGCACTGGAACGGGCCAAGGCGAACGGCGCGAAGATCATCAGCGTCAACCCGCTGCCCGAGGCCGGCCTGGAGCGCTTCAAGAACCCGCAGACCCCCAAGGGGCTCACCGCGGGCGCCGCGCTCACCGACCTGTTCCTGCAGATCCGCCTCGGCGGCGACCAGGCCCTCTTCCGGCTCCTGAACAAGCTGATCCTGGAGACCGAGGGCGCCGTCGACGAGGCCTTCGTCGAGGAACACACCCACGGCTACGAGGACTTCGCCGCAGCCGCCCGCGCCGCCGACTGGGACGAGACGCTCACCGCGACCGGCCTCACCCGCGCGGAGATCGATGAAACCCTGCGCATGGTGCTCGCCTCCAAGCGCACCATCGTGTGCTGGGCGATGGGACTGACCCAGCACAAGCACTCCGTACCCACCATCCGCGAGGTCGTGAACTTCCTCCTCCTGCGCGGCAACATCGGCCGCCCGGGCGCGGGTGTCTGCCCGGTGCGCGGTCACTCCAACGTGCAGGGCGACCGCACGATGGGCATCTTCGAGCGCCCCGCGCCCGCCTTCCTGGACGCCCTGGAGAAGGAGTTCGGCTTCGCCCCGCCGCGCGAGCACGGCTACGACGTCGTACGCGCCATCCGCGCGCTGCGCGACGGCGAGGCCAAGGTCTTCTTCGCCATGGGCGGCAACTTCGTCGCCGCCTCCCCCGACACCGAGGTCACCGAGGCGGCCATGCGCCGCGCCCGCCTCACCGTGCACGTGTCGACGAAGCTGAACCGCTCGCACGCCGTCACCGGCGCGCGTGCGCTGATCCTGCCGACCCTCGGCCGTACGGAGCGCGATCTCCAAAGCGGGGGCGAGCAGTTCGTCACCGTCGAGGACTCCATGGGCATGGTGCACGCCTCCCGCGGCCGGCTGGAGCCCGCGAGCACGCGGCTGCTGTCCGAACCGGCGATCGTGTGCCGGCTGGCACGCCGCGTACTGGGCGAGGACAGCCGCACGCCGTGGGAGGAGTTCGAGAAGGACTACGCGACGATCCGCGACCGCATCGGACGCGTCATCCCCGGCTTCGAGGACTTCAACGCGCGCGTGGCCCACCCCGGAGGCTTCGCCCTCCCCCACGCCCCGCGCGACGAGCGCCGCTTCCCGACGGCCACCGGCAAGGCCAACTTCACCGCCGCGCCGATCGAGTACCCCGAGCTGCCCGAGGGGCGGCTGCTGCTCCAGACGCTGCGCTCGCACGACCAGTACAACACCACGATCTACGGCCTGGACGACCGCTACCGCGGTATCAGGAACGGCCGCCGGGTCGTCCTGGTCAACGCGGAGGACGCCCGGACGCTGAACCTCCGGGACGGCTCGTACGTCGACCTGGTCAGCGAGTGGAAGGACGGGGTGGAGCGGCGGGCGCCCGGTTTCCGCGTCGTGCACTATCCGACGGCCCGGGGCTGTGCGGCGGCGTACTACCCGGAGACCAACGTCCTGGTGCCGCTGGACGCCACGGCGGACACCAGTAACACCCCGGCCAGCAAGTCCGTCGTCGTCCGTCTGGAACAATCGGCGACCGACTGAGCGTTTGCTCAGTCGAGCCGCCGGCCGCACCGGGCCGACCGGCGAGTCAGGCAGACGGAGCAACGAACGGAGCCGGCCCATGGGCGAGCAGCAGCAGGTGCAGTTCCCGCAGGAGGTCATCGACGAGTACGCCGCGTTCGGCGTCGACCTGCCCGCGCTCTTCTCCGCCGGACACCTCGGGACGCGCATGGGCGTCCAGATCATCGAGGCGTCGGCCGACCGTGTCGTCGGCACCATGCCGGTGGAGGGCAACACCCAGCCGTACGGGCTGCTGCACGGCGGCGCCTCGGCGGTGCTGGCCGAGACGCTCGGCTCGGTCGGCTCGATGCTGCACGGCGGCAGCTCCAAGATCGCCGTCGGTGTCGACCTGAACTGCACCCACCACCGCGGGGCCCGCTCCGGTCTGGTCACCGGGGTGGCCACGCCGGTGCACCGGGGCCGGTCGACGGCGACGTACGAGATCGTGATCAGCGACGACCAGGACCGCCGCGTGTGCACCGCCCGGCTGACCTGCCTGCTGCGGGACGTGAACCCCGGCGACGGGGCACCGGCCGGCACGACGGGCTGAGCGGCGTACCGCCGGGCACGAAACCGCCCCCGGCCGCCCCACCGACCCCGGCCGCCTCGTCGTCCCCGGTCATCGTGTCCCTCCCGGCCACGGCCATTGCCGCCGGCGACCCGGCGCTCTAGCGTCGGGGCATGGGACGGGGAGGGGCCCCCAGGCCGGGGGCGGCGGCTCGGCGGTTCCGCTTCACGCACGCACGGCTCACGCACACACACGCCACGCACGAGCGGACAGCGCACGCACACGCCACGCACCGACGGCTCGCGCACGCACGCATCGCGCCCGCGCTGCTCGTGTTCGCGCCGGCCCTGCCGACCGCGGCCCTGGCGACGGCCTGCGGCAGCGGCAACCCTGGCACCAACGAGGCCGGTCCCACCGCCGCCACCGAAGCGACCGCGCCGGCGGTGGTCCGACGGACGCCGTCCCCGGCGCGGTGGTGCACGAGCACCGTCGGCCACTGGGCGCGAGAGATGCCGCACGACGGCGAGCCCTACGGCGACTACCAGTCGATGGGGTTGTCCAACCGCCAGTACGACATCCTGCGGGAGGTCATGGAGGCCGCGCGAGCCACGAAACGCCATCAGGGCGTCCGGGCCGCCGAGGAGCTGACCGACCGCCAGGTGCGTGCGGCGTGCGCCGAACAGTACCGCGAGGGCGGTCCGAGCGACGGCCCGTGGCAGTGAGCGGCACCGGCCCCGTCGAGCCGGGCGAGGGCACCCGCGCCTGGGACGCCTCGGACGCGCCCCGGCCCCGCGTCCGGCCACGCGGACGTATCGCCCGGCGCTACGACCGCCACCGGCAGGCCGTCCTCACGGCCGCCGCGGCGCTCGTCGTCCTGGCGGGCGGCGGCTACCTGTACGCCGACCGGCCGCGGCAGCCGCCGCCGCCCCCGCCGCCGCCCGCCTCCCAGGCGGTCGACCTCGACTACCTGGACGCGGTGCCCGGCCCCGGCGGCGCCGACCCCGGCGACTTCAGCTTCGCGGTGCGGCTGAGCGTGCGGTCCGGACCGCCCGTCACCGTGACGGGACTGACCCAGCCCTACGCCGGCCTCTCGATGACGTCGTCACCCGCGGCACCTTTCCAGACAAAGACGCATTCCGCCCGCAAGATCATCCTCACGGTGCGGGTGACGGAATGCGATAAAACACCGCGGAACCCCGGACTCCCTTTCCTGGATGTAACGCTGCGTAATACGGACGCAATAGAGGCCCACAGTTTCATCCTCGGACCACGCTATGCACAGCACCTCTCACATGCCCTGGAAGCCACCTGCGGCAACGTTTCCCGGTAATCACCAAAACACCCGAGACTCCTGAGCGCGGAGCGTCGGTCCTGCAGGTTCTCAACATGTGGACAGGGCGAATCGGCCGGAATTCCGCCCTTCTTCCCAGCCAGTACCGCTCTGCATTACCCCGTGTCATAACAAGAGCGTCACAGCCTGAGTCAGACCCTCCTCCACGTTCCCCACACCCGCTTAGAGTCACGGCCAGTCACCGCGCCGTCCGATTGTCACTTCGGCCCAGCGCTCGACTCGGCCGCCTCCACGGGGAAGCGGCTGTGCCAGGGAAAGGACTGATCGTGCGTCAACGTTCGCTCATCTCCATCACCGCTGCTCTGGCGGCGGGAGCGCTCACCCTCACCGCCTGCGGTTCACGCGACGACGACGGCGGCTCGGACTCCGGCAACGGCGGCGGTGGCACCACCGTCGTCATCGGCGTCGACGCCCCGCTGACCGGCGACCTGTCCGCGCTGGGCCTCGGCATCAAGAACTCGGTGGACCTCGCGGCCAAGACCGCCAACAAGGAAAAGACCGTCGACGGCATCACCTTCGAGGTCGAAGCCCTCGACGACCAGGGCCAGCCCTCCGTCGGCCAGCAGAACGCCACCCAACTCGTCGCCAACGACGACGTCCTCGGCGTCGTAGGCCCGCTGAACTCCTCGGTCGGCGAGTCCATGCAGAAGGTCTTCGACACCGCCAAACTGGTCGAGGTCTCCCCCGCCAACACCGGCCCCGGCCTCACCCAGGGCCCGGACTGGCGCACCAAGAAGGTCCGCCAGTACGACTCGTACTTCCGCACCGCGACCACCGACGCCATCCAGGGCCCGTTCGCCGCGCAGTACGTCTACAACGACTTCAAGAAGAAAAAGGTCTTCGTCATCGACGACAAGAAGACCTACGGCGCCGGCCTCGCCGCCACCTTCACCGACGAGTTCAAGAAACTCGGCGGCCAGGTCGTCGGCACCGAGCACATCAACCCGGACACCAAGGACTTCGCCGCGGTCGCCACCAAGGTCAAGAACTCCGGCGCCGACGTCGTCTACTACGGCGGCGAATACCCGCAGGCCGGCCCCCTCAGCAAGCAGATCAAGGCCGCCGGCGCCAAAATCCCCCTGGTCGGCGGCGACGGCATCAAGAGCGCCGACTTCATCAAGCTCGCCGGCCCCGAAGGCGTCGGCGACCTCGCCACCTCCGTCGGCGCACCCGTCGAAGAACTCCCCTCGGCCAAGGAATTCGTCGCCAACTACAAGGCCGAAGGCTACAAGGAACCCTTCGAAGCCTACGGCGGCTACTCCTACGACTCCGCCTGGGCGATCATCGAAGCCGTCAAGACAGTCGTCGAGAAGAACGACGGAAAGCTCCCCGACGACGCCCGCGCCCAGGTCACCGAGGCCATGCAGAACGTCTCCTTCGACGGCGTGACCGGCAAGGTCTCCTTCGACGAATTCGGTGACGCCACCAACAAGCAGCTCACCGTCTACGCCGTCGAGAACGGCGACTGGAGCACCGTGAAGTCCGGCACCTACACCGGCTGACCCGACCGGCAGGAAACCCGCACCACGGAAGAGCCGCGCGGGGCGCTGTGCCACAAGCGCCCCGCGCTCACTCGCATCCGGCCACATCCGTCGAACGTCCGAAAGTCTCGGAGGACATGCGGTGAACGAACTGCCGCAGCAGCTGGTCAACGGCCTGCTACTGGGATCCATGTACGGGCTGGTCGCCATCGGCTACACAATGGTCTACGGCATCGTCCAGCTCATCAACTTCGCCCACGGCGAGATCTTCATGACCGGCGCCTTCGGCGCACTCACGGTCTACATATACATCCTGCCCGACGGCACCTCCATGCTGATCGCCCTGCCCCTGATGCTCATCGGCGCGGTCATCGTCTCAACCACCGTCGCCGTCGGGGCGGAACGGTTCGCCTACCGCCCACTGCGCGGCGCGCCCCGCCTCGCCCCACTCATCACCGCCATCGGCCTCTCCCTCGCCCTCCAGCAGGCGGTCTGGGCCTGGTACCCCGACGCCAAATCCGCCCGCACCTTCCCCCAGATCGACGGCGGCCCCTTCCACATCGGCAACGTCACCATCCAGACCGGCGACATCTTCCTGTTCACCGCCGCACCCATCAGCATGGCCGTCCTCGCCTACTTCGTGATGAAGACCCGCACCGGACGCGGCATGCAGGCCACCGCCCAGGACCCCGACACCGCCAAACTCATGGGCGTCAACACCGACCGCATCATCGTGGTCGCCTTCGCCCTCGGCGCCGTCTTCGCCGCCGTCGGAGGCGTCGCCTACGGCCTCAAGTACGGCCAGATCGAATTCAAAATGGGCTTCATCCTGGGACTCAAGGCCTTCACCGCGGCCGTCCTCGGCGGCATCGGCAACATCTACGGCGCCATGATCGGCGGCATCGTCCTCGGCGTCGCCGAAACCCTCGCCACCGCCTACATCGCCGACGTCCCCGGACTCGACCAGTTCGGCAGCCAGTCCTGGGCAGACGTCTGGGCCTTCATCCTCCTCATCCTCGTACTGCTGCTCAGGCCGCAAGGCCTGCTCGGCGAACGCGTCGCGGACAGGGCGTGACACCGATGACCACACACACCACCGCCCCCAAGACCGCCGGCACCCCCGCCCCCGACACCCGCACCGGCCTCATCGGCATACCCCCGCACATCGGCCGCGCCCTCGCCACCGGCGGCGGCCTCCTCACCATCATCTCCACCTTCCTCGCCTGGACCTGGACCGCCGAATTCCCCGGCGACCTCACCGTCTACGGCTACCCCGGCGGCCTACAGGTCCTCGCCCTCATCGGCGGAGCCCTCACCACCCTCTTCGGCCTCGCCTCCTACGGCGTCAAAGGACTCCGCTGGCTCGCCCCCTCCGGCGCCGACGCGGCCATCAGATTCGCCGCCCTCGCCACCTTCGCCACCACCTGGTACACGATCATCGCGATCAGCGCCCAACTCGGCGGCCTCGTCAACCTGGAGCCCGGCGGATACATCGCGGCGGCCGTCACCCTGATCGCCCTCCTCGGCGCGCTCGCCCTGCCCTTCGAACGCCCCGAACCCGACCCCTTCGACCCCGACGACACCGGCTGGGAGAAGTTCAGGCACACCACCGCCCAGAACTGGCAGACCATCAGGGCCGCCTTCGCCCCCGGCGCCCCCCGCCCCGTACGCGCACTCCCCGCCTACGCCGAGATCCTCATCATCGTCGCCGTCCTCGCCATCGCCCTGCTCGTCTTCACCTACGGCATCGGCACCGAGTACGACGAACTCTTCGTCGGCTTCCTCATCATGGCCGGATTCGGCTTCGCCGCCCTCAACGCCTCCGGCCTGATCTCCCAGGTCACCCAGCTCACCGCACGCCACCAGAACATCACCATCTGCGGCGCCTTCATCGCGGCGGCCTGCTTCCCCTTCACCCAGACCGACGACCAGTACGCCACCATCGGCGTCTACATCCTCATCTTCGCCACCGTCGCCCTCGGCCTCAACATCGTCGTCGGCCTCGCAGGCCTCCTCGACCTCGGCTACGTCGCCTTCCTCGGCGTCGGCGCCTACGCCGCCTCCCTCGTCTCCGGCTCCCAGAGCTCCCCCTTCGGCGTCCACTTCCCCTTCTGGGCCGCCGTCCTCGTCGGCGCCGCCGCCTCCCTCGTCTTCGGCGTCCTCATCGGCGCCCCGACACTGCGACTGCGCGGCGACTACCTCGCCATCGTCACCCTCGGCTTCGGCGAGATCTTCCGCATCGCCGCCAACAACCTCGACGGCACCTCCGGACCCGACCTCACCAACGGCTCCAACGGCATCTCCTCCATCCCCGACCTCAAAATCCTCGGCTTCGACCTCGGCATCCAGCACGACATCGCCGGCTTCACCATCGGCCGGTTCGCCAACTACTTCTTCCTGATGCTCGTCATCACGGCCGTCGTCGTCCTCGTCTTCCGACGCAGCGGCGACTCCCGCATCGGCCGCGCCTGGGTCGCCATCCGCGAAGACGAAACCGCCGCCCTCGCCATGGGCATCAACGGCTTCCGCGTCAAACTCATCGCCTTCGCCGTCGGCGCCACCCTCGCCGGCCTCGCCGGCACCGTCCAAGCCCACGTCACCTACACCGTCACCCCCGAGCAGTACCTCTTCGCCGGCACCTCCCCGCCCAACTCCGCCTTCCTCCTCGCCGCCGTCGTCCTCGGCGGCATGGGCACCATCGCAGGCCCCCTCATCGGCGCCTCACTGCTCTTCCTGATCCCCAACAAACTCCAGTTCCTCGGCGACTACCAGCTCTTCGCCTTCGGACTCGCACTCGTCCTGCTCATGCGCTTCCGCCCCGAAGGCCTCATCGCCAACAAACGCCGCAAACTGGAATTCCACGAAGAGGCCGAAGCGCCCACAGTCCTGAGCAAGACAGGGGCCTGACCACCATGACCACCGACACCACCACCAAGGACACCGCACCGGGCACCCCCGCCCCCGGCACCACCGTCCTCGACGCACGCGGCGTCACCATGCGCTTCGGCGGACTCACCGCCGTCAACGGCGTCGACCTCACCGTCAACAGCGGCGAAATCGTCGGCCTCATCGGCCCCAACGGCGCCGGCAAAACCACCTTCTTCAACTGCCTCACCGGCCTCTACATCCCCACCGAAGGCGAAGTCCGCTACAAGGACCAGATCCTCCCCGCCAAATCCTTCAAAGTCACCGCCGCCGGCATCGCCCGCACCTTCCAGAACATCCGCCTCTTCGCCAACATGACCGTCCTGGAAAACGTCCTCGTCGGCCGCCACACCCGCACCAAAGAAGGCTTCTGGTCAGCCGTCCTACGCGGCCCCGGCTTCCACAAAGCCGAAGCAGCCAGCCGCGAACGCGCCATGGAACTCCTCGACTTCGTCGGCCTCGCCGCCAAAGCCGACCACCTCGCACGCAACCTGCCCTACGGCGAACAACGCAAGCTCGAAATCGCCCGCGCCCTCGCCAGCGAACCCGGCCTGCTCCTCCTCGACGAACCCACAGCCGGCATGAACCCGCAGGAGACGCGCTCCACCGAAGAACTCGTCTTCGCCATCCGCGACATGGGCATCGCCATCCTCGTCATCGAGCACGACATGCGCTTCATCTTCAACCTCTGCGACCGCGTCGCCGTCCTCGTCCAAGGCGAAAAACTCGTCGAAGGCGACAGCGCCACCGTCCAGGGAGACGAACGCGTCATCGCCGCCTACCTCGGCGAACCCCTCCCCAACGACCCCGGCGCCGCCGAAGCCGCCGAAGTCGAGGCCGCCGAAGCCGCCCAGGCCGACACCACCGAGAACACCGCGGCCGGCAAGGAGAACGACCGATGACCGCACTCCTCGAGGTCGAAGACCTCCGCGTCGCCTACGGCAAGATCGAAGCCGTCAAAGGCATCTCCTTCACAGTCGACGCCGGAGAAGTGGTCACCCTCATCGGCACCAACGGCGCCGGCAAAACCACCACCCTCCGCACCCTCTCCGGCCTCCTCAAACCAGTCGGCGGCCAGATAAAGTTCGGCGGCAAATCACTCAAAAAAGTCCCCGCCCACCAAATCGTCTCCCTCGGCCTCGCCCACTCCCCCGAAGGCCGCCACATCTTCCCCCGCATGACCATCGAGGACAACCTCCGCCTCGGCGCCTTCCTCCGCAACGACAAACCAGGCATCGAAAAAGACATCCAGCGCGCCTACGACCTCTTCGCCATCCTCGGCGAACGCCGCAAACAAGCCGCAGGCACCCTCTCCGGCGGCGAACAGCAAATGCTCGCCATGGGCCGCGCCCTCATGTCCCAGCCCAAACTCCTCATGCTCGACGAACCCTCCATGGGCCTCTCACCGATCATGATGCAAAAGATCATGGCCACGATCGCCGAACTGAAATCCCAGGGCACCACCATCCTGCTCGTCGAACAGAACGCCCAAGCCGCCCTCTCCCTCGCCGACCACGGCCACGTCATGGAAGTCGGCAACATCGTCCTCTCCGGCAGCGGAGCGGACCTCCTCCACGACGAATCCGTCCGCAAGGCCTACCTCGGCGAAGACTGAACCGAACCGGCCGACCACACGACGAGGCCCGCGCCCCCAGACGGGGACGCGGGCCTCAATGCTCCTTCGGGGGCGAGCTCAGCCCTTGGACGCCTTCTTCTCCTCCGCGTCCTCGATGACCGCCTCAGCCACCTGCTGCATCGACATCCGCCGATCCATCGACGTCTTCTGAATCCACCGGAACGCCGCCGGCTCCGTCAGGCCGTACTCCGTCTGCAACACCGACTTCGCCCGGTCCACCAGCTTCCGCGTCTCCAACCGCAGACTCAGGTCCGCGACCTCCTTCTCCAACGCCTTCAACTCCGTGAACCGCGAAACAGCCATCTCGATCGCCGGCACGACATCACTCTTGGAGAACGGCTTCACCAGGTACGCCATCGCCCCGGCATCCCGCGCCCGCTCCACCAGATCGCGCTGAGAGAACGCGGTCAGCATCAGCACCGGCGCGATGCTCTCCTCAGCGATCTTCTCCGCCGCGGAGATGCCGTCCAGCTTGGGCATCTTCACATCGAGGATCACCAGGTCGGGCTTGTGCTCCCGGGCCAGCTCGATGGCCTGCTCACCGTCACCGGCCTCACCGACGACGGAGTAGCCCTCCTCCTCCAGCATCTCTTTGAGATCGAGTCGGATCAGCGCCTCGTCCTCGGCGATGACGACACGGGTCGTCAGCGGAGGAACGTGCGACTTGTCGTCTTCGGGCACGTCTACGGGCTGGGGCGACTCGGGGGCGGTCACGTAGGGCTCCTCGTTCAGGGCAGGGGTACTGCTGACAAGAGCCTACCTAGCTGCGGTAAGGTGTACGCGCGGAGGGTCAGGGGAAACCTTCGATTCCGCGGGCCCCGGTAGCCCAATTGGCAGCAGGCAATGGATTCAAAACCCATACAGTGTCGGTTCGAGTCCGACCCGGGGCACTTTTCCTTGTTTTCCAAGGTTTACGCCAGTAAGTGGATGTCCACGTTCTCGTGAACATCCACTTTTTACTGCGTGTCGTTGCCAACCTCGCCACAGAGTGACCGCATGTACGACACCAGCACACGCAAGCGTGCATTGGCACTGGTGGCACAGGGACGGAGCCTGAACTCCGTCAGCAAGGAAACCGGGATATCCCGCGCCGCCATCCGCTCGTGGCAGACACGCATCGAGCCTCTGCCACGTATGCGGCAAACCTCATGCTCGCTGTGCGGTCCTAACGCAGAGCCACCCAAGTACAGGGCGGCATACGCCTACCTGCTCGGCCTCTATCTCGGCGATGGCTGCATCAGTCCCGGCATGAGGTCGGGCTACTTCCTCCGAATCGCATGCGCCGATGCATGGCCCGGGCTCATCAACGCGTGCGCTGCCGCCATCGAAGCCATCAATCCCAACGGGAAGGCATACCGAGTCCAAGCCGTCGGGTACACCTCTGTGGTCGGCTACAGCGGGCACTGGCCATGCTTCTTTCCTCAACACGGGCCAGGGAAGAAGCACGAGCGAAGGATCGCCCTCGCACCGTGGCAGCAGACGATCGTGGACGCCCAGCCCTGGGAGTTCACCCGCGGACTCATCCACTCCGACGGCTGTCGCATCACCAACTGGACGACCCGCCTGGTTGCCGGTGAGTACAAGCGTTACGAGTACCCCCGGTATTTCTTCACCAACACGTCGACCGACATCATCAGGCTCTTCACCGCCACTCTCGACCGCGTCGGTGTCGAGTGGAAGTCGCTCAATCAAAGCCGCGCGGCCGTCACGATCTCCGTCGCCCGCAAAGCCTCCGTAGCCCTCATGGACGCCCACGTCGGGCCCAAGTACTGACGGCCGGTCTACTTGGGACGGTCGTCCTCACCGATGTGGTGCACCCGCACCAGGTTCGTCGTGCCGGACACCCCCGGTGGTGAGCCGGCCGTGATGACCACCACGTCGCCCTTCTCGCAGCGTCCGTAGCGGGTCAGGAGCTCGTCCACCTGGTCGACCATCGCGTCCGTGGAATCCACGTGGGGGCCGCAGAAGGTCTCCACGCCCCAGGTCATGCTCAGCTGGGAGCGCGTCGCCGGTTCAGGGGTGAAGGCGAGCAGGGGGATGGGTGAGCGGTAGCGGGAGAGGCGGCGGACGGTGTCGCCGGACTGGGTGAAGGCGACGAGGAACTTGGCGCCGAGGAAGTCGCCGATCTCGGCTGCCGCGCGGGCGACGGCGCCTCCCTGGGTGCGGGGTTTGTTGCGGTCGGTGAGTGGGGGGAGGCCCTTGGCGAGGATGTCCTCCTCGGCCGCTTCGACGATGCGGGCCATGGTGCGCACCGTTTCGATGGGGTGTTTGCCGACGCTGGTCTCGCCGGAGAGCATGACCGCGTCGGTGCCGTCGATGACGGCGTTGGCGACGTCGGAGGCCTCGGCGCGGGTGGGGCGGGCGTTGTCGATCATGGAGTCGAGCATCTGAGTGGCGACGATGACCGGCTTGGCGTTGCGCTTCGCGAGTTTGATGGCGCGCTTTTGGACGATGGGGACCTGTTCGAGGGGCATTTCGACACCGAGGTCGCCGCGGGCGACCATGATGCCGTCGAAGGCGGCGACGATATCGTCGATGTTCTCGACGGCCTGGGGTTTTTCGACCTTGGCGATGACGGGGAGGCGGCGGCCTTCTTCGTCCATGATGCGGTGGACGTCCTGGATGTCGCGGCCGGTGCGGACGAAGGAGAGGGCGATGACGTCGAAGCCGGCGTGCAGGGCCCAGCGGAGGTCGTCTTCGTCCTTTTTGGAGAGGGCGGGGACGGAGACGGCGACGCCGGGGAGGTTGAGGCCTTTGTGGTCGGAGACCATGCCGCCTTCGATGACCTCGGTGTGGACGCGGGGGCCGTCGATGTCGGTGACCTGGAGGCAGACTTTGCCGTCGTCGACGAGGATGCGTTCGCCGGGGGTGACGTCGGTGGCGAGGCCGGCGTAGGTGGTGCCGCAGGTGTGGCGGTCGCCGGTGGTGCCTTCTTCGACGGTGATGGTGAAGGTGTCGCCGCGTTCGAGGAGTACGGGGCCTTCGGTGAAGTGGCCGAGTCGGATCTTCGGTCCTTGAAGGTCGGCGAGGGTGCCGACGCTGCGGCCGGTTTCGTCGGAGGCCTTGCGGACGTGGTGGTATCGCTCTTCGTGTTCGGCGTGGGTGCCGTGGCTGAAGTTGAAGCGGGCGATGTCCATTCCGGCGTCGACCAGGTCTTTGATCTGGTCGTATGTGTCGGTGGCGGGCCCAAGTGTGCAGACGATCTTTGCTCGGCGCATGGTTCGAGCCTATGACTTACCGGCGGGTAGCGAATTGGCCACGCATGTCCGCTCAACAACCTTTGAGTAAAGGGTTATTGACAAGTATTGAATATGTGCGCCCGTCCGCTCCGATGAGCGTTTCGTCCGTCTGCCGCTCTTGACAGGCGGCATGTTCAGGACAGAATCTACGCGCGTTGCCACTGTTGTTCACGGGTCACCGAGGAGAGTCAGCCATGTCGTTGAACCGCCGGAAGTTCCTGAGCAGGTCCGCCGTGACGGGGGCGGGTGTCGCGCTGGCGGGCGCGGCCGCGGCTCCGGCGGCCGAGGCGGCCTCCGCGCACCGGGGGCGCGGTGGGCGCAAGCGGTACGCGCTGACGGTGCTGGGCACCACCGACCTGCACGGGCACGTCTTCAACTGGGACTACTTCAAGGACGCCGAGTACGCGGACACGGCGGGCAATGCCCAGGGGCTGGCCCGTGTGTCCACGCTGGTGGACCAGGTCCGTGCGGAGAAGGGCCGCAGCAACACGATGCTGATCGACGCGGGCGACACCATCCAGGGCACCCCGCTGACGTACTACTACGCCAAGGTCGATCCGATCACCGCCGAGGGTGGTCCGGTGCATCCGATGGCGCAGGCGATGAACGCGATCGGGTACGACGCGGTGGCGCTCGGAAATCACGAGTTCAACTACGGCATCGAGACGTTGCGCAGGTTCGAGGAGCAGTGTGACTTCCCGCTGCTGGGCGCGAACGCGGTGGACGCGAAGACGTTGAGGCCGGCGTTCCCGCCGTACTTCATGAAGACGTTCCGGGTGAAGGGCGCGCCGCCGGTGAAGGTGGCGGTGCTGGGGTTGACCAATCCGGGTATCGCGATCTGGGACAAGGCGTATGTGCAGGGGAAGCTGGCTTTCCCGGGGCTGGAGGAGCAGGCGGCCAAGTGGGTGCCGAAGCTGCGTTCGATGGGGGCGGACGTGGTGGTGGTGTCGGCGCACTCGGGTTCGTCGGGTACGTCGTCCTACGGTGATCAGGTGCCGTACGTGGAGAACGCGGCGGCCAATGTGGCGCGGTTGGTGCCGGGTGTCGACGCGATCCTGGTCGGGCACGCGCATACGGAGATCGCGGAGCTGAAGGTCGTCAACGAGGAGACCGGGCGGACGGTCGTTCTGTCCGAGCCGCTGTGCTATGCCGAGCGGCTCACTCTCTTCGACTTCGAGCTGGTCTTCGAGCGGGGTCGTTGGCAGGTGGAGTCGGTGAGGGCGTCGTTGCGGAATTCGAACACGGTCGCCGACGATCCGCGGATCACGGAGTTGCTGGCGGATGAGCACGCGGTGGTGGTGTCGTATGTCAATCAGGTGGTCGGGACGGCGACCGAGACGCTGACGACGGTGGAGGCGCGGTACAAGGACGCTCCGATCATCGACCTGATCACGAAGGTTCAGGAGGATGTGGTCAGGGAGGCGTTGGCGGGGACGGAGTTCGCGTCGTTGCCGGTGGTGGCGCAGGCGTCACCGTTCTCGCGGACTTCGGAGATTCCGGCCGGGGACGTGACGATCCGGGATCTGTCGAGTCTGTACGTGTACGACAACACGCTGGTCGCCAAGCTGATGACGGGTGCTCAGCTGCGGGCGTACCTGGAGTTCTCGGCGGAGTACTACGTGCGGACGGCGGCCGGTGCGCCGGTGGACGTGGAGAAGCTGACGAACGCGAACGGCCGTCCGGACTACAACTACGACTATGTGTCGGGGTTGTCGTACGAGATCGATATCGCGCAGGCGGCCGGTTCACGGATCAGGAACCTGTCCTTCGGTGGTGCTCCGTTGGATGACGCGGGGCAGTTCGTGCTGGCGGTGAACAACTACCGGGCCAACGGCGGTGGGGCTTTCCCGCATGTGGCGTCGGCCAGGGAGCTGTGGTCGGAGTCGACGGAGATCCGTACGCGGATCGCGGAGTGGGCGACGGCGAGGGGTGTACTGGATCCGGCGGACTTCGCGTCGGTGGGCTGGTCGTTGACGCGGGAGGGTGTGCCGGTGTTCTGAGCGGGTTTCTCCTGGGGCTGCCTCAGGTTCCTTCCGTCAGTGGGGTGAGTGCCCTGTGGTGGCGTGCGGAGGGGATCTGGGGCAGTCCGTTTTGCAGGCCGAAGGTGGTGTAGGCGGTGCGGTGCGGCAGTGGGTACGGTTCGCGTCCGGTGAGGTCGTTGAGGATGGTGGCGCTGCGCCAGGCGGCGAGGCCCAGGTCGGGGGCGCCGACTCCGTGGGTGTGTGTTTCGGCGTTCTGGACGTAGACGGAGCCGGTGACGCTGGGGTCGAGGACGAGGCGGAAGTGTTCGTCGACGCGGGGGCGTTCGCGGTTGTCGCGGCGCATGTAGGGGTCGAGGCCGGCGAGGATGCGGCCGAGGGGCCGTTCGCGGTAGCCGGTGGCGAGGATGACGGCGTCGGTGGTGAGGCGGGTGCGGGTTTTCTGCTGGGTGTGTTCGAGGTGGAGTTCGACCTGGGTGGTGGAGAGGCGGCCGGCGGTGCGGACGTGGACGCCGGGGGTGAGGACGGTGTCGGGCCAGCCGCCGTCGAGGGTGCGGCGGTAGAGCTCGTCGTGGATGGCGGCGGCGGTGTCGGCGTCGATGCCTTTGTGCAGTTGCCACTGTGCGGTGATGAGCCGGTCGCGGACGGGTTCGGTCAGGGTGTGGAAGTAGTGGGTGTAGTCGGGGGTGAAGTGTTCGAGGCCGAGTTTTGAGTACTCCATGGGGGCGAAGGCTTCGGTGCGGCCGAGCCAGTGGAGCTTCTCGTGGCCGGTGGGGCGGTGGCGGAGGAGGTCGAGGAAGATTTCCGCGCCGGACTGGCCGGTGCCGATGACGGTGATGTGGTCGGCGTCGAGGAGTGTTTCGCGGTGGTCGAGGTAGTGGGCGGCGTGGATGACGGGGACGCCGGGGGCGTCGGCGAGGGGTTTGAGCGGGTCGGGGACGTGGGGTTCGGTGCCGATGCCGAGGACGACGTTCCTGGTGTAGGTGCGGCCGAGGGCTTCGGCTTCTCCGGTGGTGTCGAGTTGGGTGTAGTCGACTTCGAAGAGGCCGCGTTCGGGGTTCCAGCGGACGGCGTCGACCTGGTGGTGGAAGCGGAGGGCGGGGAGGTTGTCGGCGACCCAGCGGCAGTAGGCGTCGTATTCGGCGCGTTGGATGTGGAAGCGTTCGGCGAAGTAGAAGGGGAAGAGGCGTTCTCGGGTCTTGAGGTGGTTGAGGAAGGTCCAGGGGCTGGCCGGGTCGGCGAGGGTGACGAGGTCGGCGAGGAAGGGGACTTGGACGCGGGCGCCGTCGATGAGCAGGCCGGGGTGCCAGTGGAAGGCGGGGCGCTGGTCGTAGAAGACGGTGTCGAGGCCGGTGAGGGGGTCGGCGAGGGCGGCGAGGGAGAGGTTGAAGGGGCCGATGCCGATGCCGACGAGGTCGCGGGGGATGTGGGGGGCGGGGGTGTTCATCGTGGGGTGTGTCCTTCCAGGGAGCTTTCCACGAGGGTGAGGAGGGTGGTCAGGTCGTCGGGCCGGGTGTGGGGGTTGAGGAGGGTTGCTTTGAGCCAGAGGCGGCCGTCGGCGTGGGCGCGGCCGAGTACGGCGTGGCCGGTGGTGAGCAGGGTGCGGCGGAGGGTGGCGACGTCGTGGTCGGTGGCGTGGGTGGGGCGGAACAGGACGGTGCTGATGGTGGGCGGCGCGTGCAGTTCGAAGGCGGGGTGGTCGTGGATGAGGGCGGCGAGTTGGTCGGCGCGTGTGCAGACTTCGTCGACGAGGGTGCCGAGTCCGGTGCGGCCGAGGGTTTTGAGGGTGACGGCGATTTTGAGGATGTCGGGGCGGCGGCTGGTGCGTGGTGAGCGGCCGAGGAGGTCGGGGAGTCCGGCGTCGGTGTCGTCGTCGGCGTTGAGGTAGTGGGTGTGGTGGTGGAGTGCGGTGAGGTCGTTGGGGTTCTTCACCGTGAGCAGGCCGGCGGCGATGGGTTGCCAGCCGAGTTTGTGCAGGTCGAGGGTGATGGTGTGGGCGGCTTCCAGTCCGGCGAGTTTGGGGCGGTGGTGGTCGCTGAAGAGGAGGCCGGCGCCGTAGGCGGCGTCGATGTGGAGGCGGGCGCCGTGGGTGGTGCAGCGGTCGGCGATTTCGGGCAGGGGGTCGATCAGGCCGGCGTCGGTGGTGCCGGCGGTGGCGATGACGAGGTGTGGTCCGGGGATCTGGGTGAGGGCTTCGTCGAGGGCGGCGGGGTCGAGGGTGCCGGTGGGGGCGGGGACGGTGACGGGTTCGGGCAGTCCGAGGAGCCAGGCGGCGCGGGGCACGGAGTGGTGGGCGTTGGCTCCGTGGATGAGCCGGAGGCCGGGGCCGTGTGTTTCGCGGGCGAGGAGGGCGGCGAGTTGGTTGGATTCGGTGCCGCCGGTGGTGACGAGGGCGTCGGTGGCGCCGGTTTCCCGGGCGAGGGTACGGGTGACGAGGGTTTCGAGTGCGGAGGCGGCGGGTGCCTGGTCCCAGGAGTCGAGTGAGGGGTTGAGGGCGCAGGCGGCGAGGTCGGCTGCGGTGGCGACGGCGAGGGGTGGGCCGTGCAGGTGGGCGGCGCACAGGGGGTGGGCGGGGTCGGCGGCGCCTTCGGCGAGTGCGGTGACCAGGGTGCGGAGTGCGTCGGGGTCGCCGTGGTCGGGGAGGATGTCGCCGGCGGCGTCCGCCACCCGGGCGGCGACGGTGTCGGGGCCGCCCGCGGGCAGCGGGCCGCCGCGTGTGGCGGCGCCGGTGTGCAGGGCGTGGAGCACGGTGTCGAGCAGGGGGCGCAGGGCGTCGGGGCCGTGCGGGCCCGAGGCGAGGGGCGGCAGGCCCATGGGCTGTCCTCCGGGCGCGATGCGTCGCGGCGCGCGGTGCCTCGTCGGGGGGCGGCGGCCGGGTGACGGGTGGGCGGGGAGTTCCAGCTTGTACGTGGATGTGCGCGTACGCCCGGACAGCTCAAGATCACTACCCGAAAGGGGTATCCCGGCGGCCGGTCCCGGGTGGGGGGCCGGCCGTGTCGCGGGTCAGTGTGTGTCCGTGTCCGCTTCTCGTACGCGCAGGGCGCGGGCGAGGTCGTCGAGCTGGTCGGCGAGTTTGCGGCGCAGGGCGGGGGTGGGGGCGGCGTCGGTGAGGCATTCCCGGCCGAGGCGCAGGTTGTCGGCGTCGACGGCGTGGGCGGGGAAGGCCCAGCGTCCGGCGGCGTCGGCGATGGCGGGGCCGCGGCGGGCGGCGACGGCGACGGCTTCGGCGTAGTAGCGGGGTACGTAGTCGCGGAGGAGGTCGGCCTGTTCGGGTTGCCAGAAGCCCTTGGCGGTGGCGGTGAACAGGTAGTTGGAGAGGTCGTCGGTGGCGAACATGGTTTCCCAGGCGCGGCTCTTGGCCTCGGGGTCGGGCAGTGCGGCGCGGCAGCGGGCGGCGCCTTCCTGGCCGGTGTCGCTGGGGTCGCGTCGGAGTTCGGCGGTGATGGCCCTCTCGTCGGTGGCGCCGAGGACGGCGAGGCGGGTGAGGATGCGCCAGCGCAGTTCGGGGTCGAGTTCGGGGCCGCCGGGGACGGTGCCGTCGGCGAGCCAGGCGGCGATGGTGTCGGGGTGGGCGGCGGTGGCGACGCGGTGGCGTACGGCGATGAGGCGCAGTCCGGGGTGGTCGCCGTCCTCGGTGCGGCGGATGAGGTCGCGGCACAGGTCGGTGAGGGTGGTGAGGGCGGCGGGCCGCTGCTGGGGGGTGAGGTAGCGGTCGGCGACCTGGGTGGTGGCGAAGGTGAGGACGCCGTCGACGAGGGCGAGGTCGGTTTCGTGGGGGAGGTGGGTGCGGGCGATGTCGAGGTAGGTGGTGGCGGGGAGTTCGCCGTCGCGGACGGCGTCCCTGAGGGCGTTCCAGACGACGGCGCGGGTGAGCGGGTCGGGGAGGCCGGACAGGGCGGCGCGGATGGTTCGGGTGGATTCGGCGTCGAAGCGGATCTTGGCGTAGCTCAGGTCGCCGTCGTTGAGGACGACGAGGGCGGGGCGTTTGCCGATGGGCCGGGGTTCGGTCTGGGGGACGTCGAGGTCGAGGCGTTCGCGCAGGGTGAGGCGGCCTTCGTCGGTGAGGTCCTGGTCGTAGAGGCCGACGGCGATGCGGTGGGGGCGGGTGCCGGTGTGGTCGACGGTGAGTGCGCGGGTGCCGTTGTCGCCGGTGATGTGGGGGGTGAGGGTGTCGACGCCGGTGGTGCGCAGCCAGGCGTCGGCCCAGGCGTGGACGTCGCGGTCGGTGGCGGCGGCGAGGGAGTCGATGAAGTCGGCGAGGGTGGCGTTGGCGAACTTGTGGCGGTCGAAGTGGGTGTTGATGCCGGCGAGGAAGTCTTTTTCGCCGAGCCAGGTGACGAGCTGGCGCAGGGCGGAGGCGCCCTTGGCGTAGGAGATGCCGTCGAAGTTGAGGAGGGCGGAGGCGGTGTCGGGGACGTTCTCGGGGGCGACTGGGTGGGTGGAGGGGCGTTGGTCGGCGTCGTAGCCCCAGGGTTTGCGGGCGACGCCGAAGTCGGTCCAGGTGTCGGTGAATCGGGTGGCTTCGGCGGTGGTCTGGTAGCCCATGTATTCGGCGAAGGACTCGTTGAGCCAGATGTCGTCCCACCACCTGAGGGTGACGAGGTCGCCGAACCACATGTGGGCCATCTCGTGGGCGATGACCATGGCGCGGGTCTGCCGCTGGGTGTCGGTGACGGCGGAGCGGAAGACGAACTCGTCGCGGAAGGTGACCAGGCCGGGGTTCTCCATGGCGCCGGCGTTGAACTCGGGGACGAAGGCCTGGTCGTAGGAGTCGAAGGGGTAGGGCTCGGTGAATTTCTCGTGGTAGCGGTCGAAGCAGGCGCGGGTGACGTCGAGGAGTTCGTCGGCGTCGGCGTCGAGGTGGGGGGCGAGGGAGCGGCGGCAGTGGATGCCGAAGGGCAGGCCGCGGTGTTCGGTGCGTACGGAGTGCCAGGGTCCGGCGGCGACGGCGACGAGGTAGGTGGAGATGACCGGGGTGGTGGCGGCCTTCCAGTGGCCGTCGCCGGTGTGTTCGGTGATGCCGTTGGCGAGGACGGTCCAGCCCTGGGGTGCGGTGACGGTGAGATCGAAGACGGCTTTGAGGTCGGGCTGGTCGAAGGCGGCGAAGACGCGTTGGACGTCGTCCATGAACAGCTGGGTGTAGACGTAGGTCTCGTTGTCGGTGGGGTCGGTGAAGCGGTGCATGCCCTCGCCGGTGCTGGAGTAGCGCATGGCCGCTTCGACGCGCAGTTCGTGCTCGCCGGGGGTGAGGTTCTTCAGTGCCAGCCGGTTCTCGTCCAGGGTGGCCGGGTCGAGGGGGTGTCCGTCCAGGGTGGCGGTGCGCAGCTCGGCGGGCTTGACCTCGACGAAGGTGTCCGTGGTGTCCGTCTGGCCGCGTACGGTGAAGCGGATGACGGTGTGGGAGTCGAAGGTGTCGTCTCCACGGGTCAGGTCGAGGTCGATCGTGTAGTGGTGGACGTCGAGGAGCCGGGCTCGGGTCTGCGCTTCGTCGCGCGTCAGTACGGACATGCACGACATGCTGCCTGATGCGGTGGGCAGGGCACAGGGGCGGATCGGTACGCGGGGTTTGTCCGGGTCATCGCGGTGGCCGGCGTGCTCTCCGGCGCGCGCCCCCGTGGGCGGGGGCGCGGGCGCGCGGGGGTGTTCAGCCGGAGGCGGTGGTCGTGCCGTTGCCGTTGTTCTCCGCGATGCGCTCGTGGTGGTGGATCACTTCGGCGATGATGAAGTTCAGGAATTTCTCGGCGAACGCCGGGTCGAGTTTGGCGTTCTCGGCGAGGGTGCGCAGCCGGCCGATCTGCTTGGCCTCACGGGCCGGGTCGGCGGGCGGCAGCTGGTGGCGGGCCTTGAGGTGGCCGACCTGCTGGGTGCATTTGAAGCGCTCGGCGAGCATGTGGACGACGGCCGCGTCGATGTTGTCGATACTGTCCCGCAGCCGGGCCAGTTCCTCGCGGACGGCGGGGTCGACGGCACCGGTACCGGTGTTGCTGGTGGTCATGACCGTCCACCCTACGGGCGGATCCGGGGGCGTCGCAGACTGTCTCAGGCGCTGAACGCCCGGTGGCCCGGCTCTCCTCGTACAGTGGGAGGAGGCTTCGGGCGTCTTGGGGGTCGGGCGTGGCGAACGGCGGACCGGTCGAGCACGGTTTTCCGCACCTGGAGACGGTGCGGGCGGCCGTCACCGCGCTGTACAGACGGTTGTCGTACGACACGGTGCGGTCGTTCTCGGCCAGTGTGGTGCCGGCCGACGTGGCGTTCTGTGACGCGGACGATCTGTATCTGGGCGCGCAGCGGGTGGCGCGCGAGCTGGTGCGTCACTACCGTCTGCCCGATGCCCGGATGATCGTCTCGTTCCGGGAGATGACGCATGCGGCGAGTGTGGAGCTGGCGGCGGGGCCCGAGTACTTCATCGAGTTGAACGACCGGTTCCGGACGCATCGCCGGGACATCGGCGCGGCCCTCGCGCACGAGGTGATGCACGTGTATCTGCATCGTCTCGATCTGTCTTTCGCCGGTACCCGGGACAACGAGATCCTGACGGACACGGCGACGGCGTATCTGGGCGCCGGCTGGCTGCTGCTGGACGCCTACCGGGAGGACGCGGCGTCGTCGCAGAAGCTGGGGTATCTGACGCCGGAGGAGTTCGGGTACGTGCTGGCCAAGCGGGCGTTGGTGTTCGGTGAGGATCCGTCGGTGTGGTTCACCAGTCCGCAGGCCTACACGGCGTACGTCAAGGGGATGGACCGGGCGCGCCGGGACGAGCGGCAGCCGCCGCTCACGGCGGCCGGCTGGGCGGGCCGGCGCCGTTATGCCCGGGATCGCCGTCACGCCCAGGATCCGCACGCCGCGGTGGTCCTGGCCGCGGACGGGCCGTATTCCTTCACGCCGGGCGGGCGCGAGTCGCTGCGGGTGTCGTTTCCCTGTCCGACGTGTCATCAGCGGATCAGGGTGCCGGTGCGGGGGCGGGTGCGGGCGCGGTGCGGGCTGTGCCGGACGGTGCTGGAGTGCGACACGTAGGCAGGCGCATGGACCGGCACACGGACTGACGCGTGTGCGTGGACTGGTGCGTGGACCGGCATGGGCCGGGTGAACGGTGCTTCAATGCCCCGATGACGGAGGCGATATGACGGAGACGATCAGGGAGCCCTGGGGGCTCAGTGTGTTCGGTGCGGGCAGTGTGCGGGTGGAGCCGCAGCTGGTGCGGGTGAGGCTGGCGGTGGACGTGCTGGAGCCCGCGCCGGACCGGGCTTTCCAGGAGGCGGGCGCGGCCGTGTCGCGACTGCGCGACGTGTTGCGCCGGCACGGGGTGGCGGATGCCTCGGTCTCGGGCTCCCGGCTCAGGCTCAGCTCGGAGTACGACGGCTACGGCGGCGAGCGGACGTTCGCCGGCTATCGCTGTCAGGCTTCGTACTCCGTGGAGTCCGGGGCGCTGGACGGCCTCCAGCAGTTGATCGTGGACGCGGTCGACGCGGGCGCGCACCGGATCGACGATGTGGAGTTCGACGTGCACGACAAGCCGGCGATGCGCGACGAGGCGCGCCGCAGGGCGGTGGCCGCCGCCCGGCGCAAGGCCGAGGTGTACACGGAGGCGGCGGGTGTGCGGCTGGGCGCGGTGGTGCACATCCAGGACGTGGACGCCGAGTCCTTCGTCCGGTATCGCGGTCACGGCGGCGGGGGCGGCGGTTCGGCCGGTGATCTGGCGCCGGGGATGGTGGAGGTGTCGGCGGGTGTGGTGCTGGGGTACGCGCTGACGCGCTGACCCGCCGCCGGGTTCAGGAGGGCCGCACGATGCCCTGGGCGCGTGCGGCCACCAGCCACTTGGGGAATTCGCCCAGCAGTCGGTCGTACAGCTCGGCGTCGGTGAGCTTCTTCGGGTCGCGGCCGGCGTGGAAGAAGCCGGCGTTGTCGACGACCCGGGTGGCCGGGACGGCGAGGTCGTCGAGTTTGCGCAGGTAGTCGAACTGGCGGCTGTCCGGGTCGCCGAAGCCGACGAACTGCCAGAACAGGGGCAGGGGTGCCGCCTTGCACAGGTACCGCTGGGCGGCGAGCCGGTTGACGGGGCCGCCGTCGGTCTGGAAGACGACCAGGGCGGGGTGGCGGGCGCCGCTGTCGAGGTAGTGGTCGATGACGGCGTCCATGGCCAGGTGGTAGCTGGTCTTGCCCATGTGTCCGAGGCCGGCCACGATCCGGTCGATCCGTCCCCGGTGGTCGGCGAGGGCGATGTCGGTGACGGCGTCGACGTCCGTGGAGAAGAACACCACCGGTACGGTGCCGTCGTCGTCGAGGTGGGCGGACAGCCCGAGCACCCGGTCGGCGAGCGCCTGCACGCTGCCGTCCTTGTAGTACGGCTTCATCGACCCGGAGTAGTCGACGACGAGGTAGACCGCCGCCCGGGTGTCCTCCAGCGCGTGCTTGCTCAGTGACACTCCGGCGCTCTTGTACAGATCGACCAGCGCGGGCGCCGTCTCCTGGATCTTGGTGAGACTGATCGCGGCCATGTGGACTCCCCCGTCACCCCTGGACTTGCGGCATTTGGCTGCCGAGGTTACGGCACCGCGCACCCCGCCTCTCAGCTCGTCCACAGGCATTCGCTATTTTGTTCGCCGCCGTCCCCACCGGCTCACCGTCCGTCCAGTCCCGAGGAGCCGGCCGTGGATTCCGAGTCCACCGTCACCACCTGCTACCGCCATCCCGCGGTGGAGTGCCATGTCCGCTGCACCCGCTGCGAGCGCCACATCTGCCCCGACTGCATGCGCGAGGCGTCCGTGGGTCACCACTGCCCCGAGTGCGTGAAGGAGGGCGCGCGGTCGGTCCGGCAGGCCCGGACGATCGTCGGCGGGCGGGTCTCGACGACGCCTGTGGTGACGTACGTGCTGATCGGGCTGAACGTGCTCGCGTATCTGGCGGAGGTGGTGCGGCCGGAGATCGTGGACCGGTTCGCCATGGTCGGTGCGCGGCTGGTCGGTCCGGACGGTGGCTACTACGTCTACCAGGACGTGCTCCCGGACGGCTTCCGCGCCGAGGGGGTCGCCGCCGGTGAGTGGGAGCGGATGATCACCAGTTCCTTCCTCCATCTGCAGCCCACCGAGGGCACGTTCGGCCTGCTGCATATCGTGATGAACATGGTCGCTCTGTGGCAACTGGGGCGTGTGGTGGAGCCTATGCTCGGCCGCGTCCGTCTTGCCGTGCTGTACTTGCTGTCATCGCTCGGTGGTTCGGTTCTCGAACTGTTGCTCACCGATCCCGGTCAGTTCTCGGTCGGCGCCTCCGGCGGGATCTTCGGACTGGGAGCCGCCTACTACGTACTGGCCCGCCGGGTCGGCGCGGACATGGCCTCCGTCAACCGATTCATGGCGTTCCTGCTGCTGTGGCTGGTGGTGTCCGCCGGGCTCACCTCCTGGCAGGGCCATCTCGGCGGGCTGCTGGTGGGTGGCGTGGTGGCCCTGGCGTACGCGTACGCGCCCCGGGACGGGCGGCGGGTGGCGGTGCAGGCGGGTGTGTGCGCGGGGCTGGTGGTGCTGCTGGCGGTGACGGCGGCGGTCAAGGTGTCGGAACTGACAGGCGGAGGTATTCCCCTATGAAACGTGCCGGTGTGCTGCTCCTCGCGGCCGTTCCCGTGATCGCCACGGGGGTGTACTTCGTGATGCCGACGGACTCGGCCGACGCGCCGGTGACGCCGCCCGTGGCCACCACGCAGTCGTCGCGTGAGGACGCCAAGAGCCGGGCGGAGGAGGAGCGGGCGGCGGACGACGCGCTGATCGCCGACCTGCCCGCGGGGCTCGCCGCTCCCGCGAAGAAGGAGCTGGCCCAGCAGCTGGTGTCCAGCGCCGAGAACTCGACCACGAAGTGGCGTACCTCCTACGGCACCATCGAGGATCTCGGCGACGGGTGCGGCTACACGGCGGGCATCATCGGTTTCTGCACCGGTACGCACGACCTGCTCACCCTGGTCGAGCGCTATACCGAGGCCCACCCGGACAACGGGCTGGCGACGTACCTGCCCGCCCTGCGCGAGGTGGACGGCAGCGACTCCCACGAGGGTCTCGACCCCGGTTTCACAGCCGCCTGGCAGGCGGAGGCCAAGCTTCCGGCGTTCCGCGAGGCGCAGGAGGAGGAGCGCGACCGCGTCTACTTCGAGCCGGCCGTGCGCCTGGCCAAGCTGGACGGCCTCGGCACGCTGGGCCAGTTCGTCTACTTCGACGCGATGGTCTTCCACGGTCCCGACACGGACGCCGGGGGCTTCTACGGGCTGCGTGAGGAGGCCATGCGGAAGGCGAGGACGCCGGGCCAGGGCGGCACCGAGAAGGCCTACCTGAAGACCTTCCTGGACGTCCGCCGGGACGCCATGCGGGCGAAGCGTCCGGGCATCGACACCTCCCGTGTCGACACGGCGCAGCGCCGCTTCCTGGAGGCCGGGAACCTGAAGCTGGACACACCGCTGGTGTGGGAGATGTACGGGGAGACGTACCGGCTGCCGTAGGGGCGGATGCGACGGCGCCTGCCCTTTGTCCGGTCGGGGACGGGGCAGGCGCCATCAGTGTTCCGCACGCCTTTGTGCGGGACGTTCTTCGGTTGTTCCGTCCGTCGGACGGTTGTCCCGTCCGTCAGACCGCGAGGGCGCGGTCCGTCGGGCGGATCGGGGCCGGCAGTTCGCTGGCTCCGGTCAGGAAGCTGTCGGCGCCGCGGGCGGCCGAGCGGCCCTCCGCGATCGCCCAGACGATGAGCGACTGGCCGCGGCCGGCGTCACCGGCGACGAACACACCCGGCACGTTGGTCTGGAAGTCGGCGTCCCGGGCGATGTTACCCCGTGCGTCGAGTTCCAGGCCGAACTGGTCGACCAGTCCGTTCTCCCGGTCGGTGCCGGTGAAGCCCATGGCGAGGGTGACCAGCTGGGCGGGGATCTTGCGCTCGGTGCCCGGCTTCGGGGTGAGCTTGCCGTCGATGAACTCGACCTCGCTCATGTGCAGCCACTGGACGTTGCCGTCCTCGTCGCCCTCGAAGTGGGTGGTGGAGACGGCGTAGACCCGCTCGCCGCCCTCCTCGTGTGCCGAGGTGACCTTGTAGAGCATGGGGAAGGTCGGCCAGGGCTGGGCGACCGGGTTCCGCTCCTCGCCGGGGCGGGGCATGATCTCCAGCTGGGTGACGGAGGCCGCGCCCTGGCGGTGGGCGGTGCCCACGCAGTCGGCGCCGGTGTCGCCGCCGCCGATGACGACGACGTGCTTGCCCTCGGCGGAGATCGGCGGGGCGACGTAGTCACCCTCCTGGACCTTGTTGGCCAGGGGGAGGTACTCCATGGCCTGGTAGATGCCCTGGAGCTCGCGGCCGGGGACCGGCAGGTCGCGGGCGGTGGTGGCGCCGGCGGCGATGACGACGGCGTCGTAGCGCTTCTTCAGGTCGGTGGCCTTGAGGTCGCGGCCGATCTCGACACCGGTGCGGAAGCGGGTGCCCTCCGCGCGCATCTGCTCGATACGGCGGTTGATGTGCCGCTTCTCCATCTTGAACTCGGGGATGCCGTAGCGCAGGAGGCCTCCGACGCGGTCCGCGCGCTCGTAGACGGCGACGGTGTGGCCGGCCCGGGTGAGCTGCTGGGCGGCGGCGAGACCGGCCGGGCCGGAGCCGATGACGGCGACGGTCTTGCCGGACAGGCGCTCGGGGATCTGCGGGGCGACGTCCCCGGTCTCCCACGCCTTGTCGATGATGGAGACCTCGACGTTCTTGATGGTGACCGGCGGCTGGTTGATGCCGAGGACACACGCCGACTCGCACGGAGCCGGGCACAGGCGGCCGGTGAACTCCGGGAAGTTGTTGGTGGCGTGCAGGCGTTCCTGCGCGGCCTGCCAGTCCTCGCGGTAGGCGTAGTCGTTCCACTCGGGGATCAGGTTCCCGAGCGGGCAGCCGTTGTGGCAGAACGGGATGCCGCAGTCCATGCACCGGCTGGCCTGCTTGCTGATGATCGGCAGCAGGGAACCGGGGACGTAGACCTCGTTCCAGTCCTTGACGCGCTCGTCGACGGGGCGGGTCTGGGCGACCTCGCGTCCGTGGTTCAGGAAGCCCTTGGGATCAGCCATTGGTCGCCGCCTCCATCATCTTCTCGGTGGTCTCGGTCTCGGAGAGACCGGCTCGCTCGGCGGCGTCCTTGGCGGCGAGCACTGCCTTGTACGTGCTGGGGATGATCTTGCTGAAGCGCTCCACGGCGGTGGGCCACTCGGCGAGCAGCTTCTCGGCGACGGTCGAGCCCGTCTCCTCCCGGTGGCGGCGCACGACGTCGTGCAGCCACTGCCGGTCGGTGTCGTCGAGTGCCTCGATCGCGCCGACGTTGCCGGCGTTGACGTTGTCCCGGTCGAGGTCGATGACGTAGGCGACGCCGCCGGACATGCCGGCCGCGAAGTTGCGTCCGGTCTCGCCGAGGACGACCGCGTGGCCGCCGGTCATGTACTCGCAGCCGTGGTCGCCGACGCCCTCGGAGACGACCAGCGCGCCGGAGTTGCGGACGCAGAAGCGCTCGCCGACCTTGCCGCGCAGGAACATCTCGCCGCCGGTGGCGCCGTAGCCGATGGTGTTGCCGGCGATGGTGGAGTACTCGGCGAGGTGGTCGGCGCCCCGGTCGGGGCGGACGATCACACGGCCGCCGGAGAGGCCCTTGCCGACGTAGTCGTTGGCGTCGCCCTCCAGGCGCAGCGTGATGCCGCGCGGGACGAAGGCGCCGAAGGACTGGCCGGCGGAGCCGGTGAAGGTGATGTCGACGGTGTCGTCGGGCAGGCCCGCGCCGCCGAACTTCTTCGTGATCTCGTGGCCGAGCATGGTGCCGACGGTGCGGTTGATGTTGCGGATCGCGACCTGGGCGCGTACCGGCGCGGCCTCGGTGGCGTCGGCGCCGGCGAGCGCGTCGGAGGCGAGCTTGATCAGCTGGTTGTCGAGCGCCTTCTCCAGGCCGTGGTCCTGGTCGACGGCCTGGTGGCGCACCGCGCCCTCGGGCAGCGCGGGCACGTGGAAGAGCGGCTCGAGGTCGAGGCCCTGTGCCTTCCAGTGGTGCACGGCGCGGGTGACGTCGAGGGTCTCGGCCTGGCCGACGGCTTCCTCGATGGTGCGGAAGCCCAGCTCGGCGAGGATCTCGCGGACCTCCTCGGCGATGAACCGGAAGAAGTTCACGATGTACTCGGCCTTGCCGGAGAACCGGTCGCGCAGGACCGGGTTCTGGGTGGCGATGCCGACCGGGCAGGTGTCGAGGTGGCAGACGCGCATCATGACGCAGCCGGAGACGACGAGCGGCGCGGTCGCGAAACCGAACTCCTCGGCGCCGAGGAGGGCGGCGATGACGACGTCGCGGCCGGTCTTGAGCTGGCCGTCGGTCTGTACGACGATCCGGTCGCGCAGGCCGTTGAGCAGCAGGGTCTGCTGGGTCTCGGCGAGGCCGAGCTCCCAGGGGCCGCCGGCGTGCTTGAGACTCGTCAGGGGCGAGGCGCCGGTGCCGCCGTCGTGGCCGGAGATGAGGACGACGTCCGCGTGCGCCTTGGACACGCCCGCCGCGACCGTGCCGACGCCGACCTCGGAGACCAGCTTGACGTGAATCCGCGCCTGCGGGTTCGCGTTCTTCAGGTCGTGGATCAGCTGCGCCAGGTCCTCGATGGAGTAGATGTCGTGGTGCGGGGGCGGGGAGATCAGGCCGACGCCGGGGGTGGAGTGCCGGGTCTTGGCGACCCACGGGTAGACCTTGTGGCCGGGCAGCTGGCCGCCCTCGCCGGGCTTGGCGCCCTGGGCCATCTTGATCTGGATGTCGTCGGCGTTGACCAGGTACTCGGAGGTGACACCGAAGCGGCCGGAGGCGACCTGCTTGATCGAGGAGCGGCGCGCCGGGTCGTACAGGCGCTCCGGGTCCTCGCCGCCCTCACCGGTGTTGGACTTGCCGCCCAGCTGGTTCATGGCGATGGCGAGGGTCTCGTGCGCCTCCTGGGAGATGGAGCCGTACGACATGGCGCCGGTGGAGAAGCGCTTGACGATCTCGGAGACGGGCTCGACCTCGTCGAGAGGGATCGGCTGCCGGTCGCTCTTGAAGCCGAACAGGCCGCGCAGCGTCATCAGCCGCTCGGACTGCTCGTTCACGCGCTCGGTGTACTTCTTGAAGATGTCGTACTCGCCGGAGCGCGTGGAGTGCTGGAGGCGGAAGACCGTCTCCGGGTCGAACAGGTGCGGTTCGCCCTCGCGGCGCCACTGGTACTCGCCGCCGATGTCGAGCGCGCGGTGGGCGGGCGCGATGCCGCTGGCCGGGTAGGCCTTGGCGTGGCGGGCGGCGACCTCCTTGGCGACGACGTCGATGCCGACGCCGCCGATCTTGGTGGCGGTGCCGTTGAAGTACTTCGCGACGAAGGCCTCGTCGAGGCCGACGGCCTCGAAGACCTGGGCGCCGCGGTAGGAGGCGACGGTGGAGATGCCCATCTTGGACATGACCTTGAGGACGCCCTTGCCGAGGGCGTGGATCAGGTTCCGGATGGCCTGCTCGGGCTCGGCGCCGGGCAGGAAGGTGCCCGCGCGGACCAGGTCCTCGACGGACTCCATGGCCAGGTAGGGGTTGACGGCGGCGGCGCCGTAACCGATGAGCAGGGCGACGTGGTGGACCTCGCGGACGTCGCCGGCCTCGACGAGCAGGCCCACCTGGGTGCGCTGCTTGGTGCGGATGAGGTGGTGGTGGACGGCCGCGGTGAGCAGCAGCGAGGGGATCGGCGCGTGCTCGGCGTCCGAGTGGCGGTCGGACAGGACGATCAGCCGGGCGCCGTTCTCGATGGCGGCGTCGGCCTCGGCGCAGATCTCCTCTATGCGCGCGGCCAGGCTGTCGCCGCCGCCGTGCACCCGGTAGAGGCCGGAAAGGGTCGCGGCCTTGAAGCCGGGCATGTCGCCGTCGGCGTTGATGTGGATGAGCTTGGCCAGCTCGTCGTTGTCGATGACCGGGAAGGGCAGCAGGACGGTGCGGCAGGAGGCGGCCGTCGGGTCGAGCAGGTTGCCCTGGGGGCCCAGCGAGGAGCGCAGGGAGGTGACCAGTTCCTCGCGGATCGCGTCCAGCGGCGGGTTGGTGACCTGTGCGAACAGCTGGGTGAAGTAGTCGAAGAGCAGCCGGGGGCGGTCGGAGAGCGCGGCGATCGGCGAGTCGGTGCCCATGGAGCCGATCGGCTCGGCGCCGGCCTTGGCCATCGGCGCGAGGATGACGCGCAGCTCCTCCTCGGTGTATCCGAAGGTCTGCTGGCGGCGGGTGACCGAGGCGTGGGTGTGCACGATGTGCTCGCGCTCGGGCAGGTCGGACAGCTCGATCTCGCCGGCCTCGATCCACTCGGCGTACGGCTCCTCCGCCGCGAGCTGGGCCTTGATCTCGTCGTCCTCGATGATGCGGTGCTCGGCGGTGTCCACGAGGAACATGCGGCCGGGCTGGAGGCGGCCCTTGCGGACGACCTTGGCCGGGTCGATGTCGAGGACGCCGACCTCGGAGCCGAGGACGACGAGGCCGTCGTCGGTGACCCAGTAGCGGCCGGGGCGCAGGCCGTTGCGGTCGAGTACGGCGCCGACCTGGGTGCCGTCGGTGAAGGTGACGCAGGCGGGGCCGTCCCAGGGCTCCATCATCGTGGAGTGGAACTGGTAGAAGGCGCGCCGGGCGGCGTCCATGGAGTCGTGGTTCTCCCACGCCTCCGGGATCATCATCAGCACGGAGTGCGGCAGGGAGCGTCCGCCGAGGTGCAGCAGTTCCAGGACCTCGTCGAAGGAGGCGGAGTCGGAGGCGTCCGGCGTGCAGATCGGGAAGATCCGCTCCAGGTCCGGGGACGAGCCGAACAGTCCGGAGGCGAGCTGGGACTCGCGGGCGACCATCCAGTTGCGGTTGCCCTTGACCGTGTTGATCTCGCCGTTGTGCGCGACGAAGCGGTACGGGTGGGCGAGCGGCCAGGCCGGGAAGGTGTTCGTCGAGAACCGGGAGTGCACGAGCGCGATCGCGGAGGCGAAGCGGCGGTCGGACAGGTCCGGGAAGAAGGGCTCCAGCTGGCCGGTGGTCAGCATGCCCTTGTAGACGATGGTCCGCGCGGACAGCGACGGGAAGTAGACGCCGACCTCGCGTTCGGCGCGCTTGCGCAGCGCGAAGGCGCGGCGGTCGAGGGCGATGCCCTGCGACTCGCCGTCGGCCACGAAGATCTGGCGGAAGACCGGCATGGTCGAGCGGGCGGTGGCGCCCAGCATCTGCGGGGCGACCGGGACCTCGCGCCAGCCGAGGACGGTGAGGCCCTCCTCGGTCGCGATCGTCTCGATGCGCGAGACGGCGTCCTCGGTGTCGTCCACCGGCAGGAAGGCGATACCGACGGCGTACGCCCCGGCCTCGGGCAGCTCGAATCCGGCCACTTCGCGGAAGAAGGCGTCGGGCACCTGGGAGAGGATGCCCGCGCCGTCGCCGGAGTCGGGCTCGGAGCCGGTGGCGCCACGGTGTTCCAGGTTGCGCAGCACGGTGAGCGCCTGGTCGACCAGGGCGTGGGACGCCTCGCCGGTGAGGGTGGCGACGAATCCGACGCCGCAGGCGTCGTGCTCGTTGCGGGGGTCGTACATACCCTGCGCGGCAGGGCGAGCATCCATGAAGGACCAGTTCTGGCCATTCGCGGAATGCTGGGACGGCTGGCGCGGCGTACGCATCGGCTCTCCCGTCGTCGTCATCTGGCTGGGGGCGCCTCCCAGGGCCTGGTGGCGCCGGGGGAGCGAGTGCCGAGGGACGACGCTGGCCCTCTGCTTGAGTGCAAAATTTGGTGCAGGTTACATGATGGAGCGGTTCTCGCAAAGCGGGATATTCCGTTCCAGCATGCGGACACCGAGGGGGTCGCGGCGGTCCCGGAGGGGTACCGCGCCCGGCGGTGGAGGCTGGGGTGTGCCTGTGGTGACCGAGGGGGACAGATCGATGTCCGTCGGTGCGGGGGGGGGCGCGGAGGAAGCGTCGTCGCTCACTCCGCGAATGCGCGGCAGGCTTCATTGCCTACAGCGCTTACGGCTCATGCCCGGGGATCACGCACTCGAAACCAGCGAGTAACGGCTACTTATGCGGACTGCCGCATAAGTTCCGAGCCGGGCTATCCTACGGCCGTTCCGAACACGCTGCCCAGGGCGTACGTCACACCGGCCGCCGCTCCACCGAGGGCGAGCTGCCGCAGTCCGCTGTACCACCAGCTGCGGGCCGTCACCTTGGCGACCACCGCGCCGCACAGGAACAGCCCGGCCAGCGCGAGCAGCACCGCGGGCCACAGCGCACTGGCACCCAGCAGGAACGGCAGGACGGGGAGCAGGGCGCCCAGCGCGAACGAACCGAACGACGACACGGCCGCCACCAGCGGCGAGGGCAGATCGCCGGGGTCGATGCCCAGCTCCTCGCGGGCGTGTATCTCCAGGGCCTGCTCGGGATCGCGCGAGAGCTGACGGGCCACCTCGCGCGCGAGGCCGGTCTCGACGCCGCGGGCCTCGTAGAGCGCGGCCAGTTCGGCCTCCTCGTCCGCCGGGTGCTTCCTCAGCTGTTGGCGTTCCACGTCCAGCTCGGCCTCGACGAGTTCGCGCTGCGAGGCGACGGAGGTGTACTCGCCGGCAGCCATGGAGAAGGCGCCGGCGGCCAGGCCGGCCAGGCCGCTCAGCACGACGGTCTGCTGACCGGCCGCGCCGCCAGCGACACCGGTCATCAGGGCGAGGTTGGAGACCAGGCCGTCCATCGCGCCGAAGACGGCGGGGCGCAGCCAGCCGCCGTTCACGTCGCGGTGCGTGTGGTTGTCACGGTGCGCCTCGTGCAGCGGCGCCGCGGTTTCGATGATGGCCATGAGGGTCCCCCCGGGAGGTTGGTTCGGAAGCCAGTTTGGACAAGTTCTACTTCTCGACAACACCCAATCTACGCCGGTCATTTCCGTGTCGCCAGCAAGGAAAGGCTGGGCTTACCTGCGGTTTTACCCTCTGGCGCTCATCCGTGATCTTGGCTGCACACATGTCGACCGGGTGACGCTGAGGCCTGAGAGGCTGCGCGGCGCACCGCACCGGGGACACATCCGCAAAGGGAGAGGAGAGGCCGCATGGCATCAACCGCCTGCATTCCCCCGGCCCCCGCGTCCGGGGACGCCGTCGGACTCCGCGAACGGGCCCGGGGCGCGCTGCTCGGACTGGCCGTCGGGGACGCCCTCGGGGCTCCGGCCGAGAACATGAAACCCTCCGAGATCCGAGCCCGCTGGGGTCGCATCACGGGCTACGTGGCCAAGAAGCCGGCCGGCACCGATGACACCGAGTACGCGATCTTCTCGGGCCTGCTGCTGGCCCGCTACGGCTCCGCGCTCACCCCGGCCCATGTCGAGACGGCGTGGCACGAGTGGATCGCGGACCGGGAGGAGGGCCCGTTCCGGGGCGCGGGCTTCAGCGAACGCGGCACCCTGGAGAACCTGCGCCGCGGTCTGGCCGCCCCGGTCTCCGCCCAGCACCGTCATGCCTGGAGCGACGGACTGGCCATGCGGGCGGCGCCCCACGGTGTGTTCGCGGCGGGCCGTCCCGCCGAGGCGGCCCGGCTGGTGGCGATCGACGGGTCGGTCAGCCACGACGGCGAGGGCATCTACGGCGGCCAGGCGGTGGCGGCGGGAGTCGCGGCGGCGATGGCGGGGGCGCCGCCCGTCGCGGTCGTGGCCTCCGCCCTGGCCGTCGTCCCGGACGACTCCTGGACGGCCCGCTGCCTGCGCCGCGCGATGACGGCGGCCCATCTCGGCGAACGCGCCGTCCGCTCCGCGGTGGTCATCGGCGGCTACCCCTGGACCGACCTGGCGCCCGAGGCGGTCGCCCTGGCCTTCGGGGCGTACGCGGCGGCCGACGGCGACTTCACGGACGCCGTGCTGACGGCCGTCAACATGGGCCGCGACGCCGACACCACGGCAGCGGTGGCCGGCGCCCTGGCCGGCGCCACCCAGGGGGCCGCCGCCATCCCGGCCGAGTGGGCGGCGGCCATCGGCCCGGCCCGCGGCAGCTGCCTGCCGGCGATGGCCGGACACCATGTGCTGGAGGTGGCGGATCTGCTGACGCGGGACGCGGAAGCCCCGGAAGACCGCTCCCGCACCACCAGGCCCGGGGACACCCCGCGGGACGCGCCCCCTCACCGGGGCGACACCCCGGCCGAACGCGCCACACCGCACGCCGGATCCGTACCGGGCCCCGTCGGCGCGGACCCCACCGGGCCGGCGCGGACACCGGGGCACGGGCCGGGGCCCGCAGCGGGGCACGGGCCCGGCGATGGGCTCGCTCCGGAAACGGAGCCAAGACCAGGGCCCGCAACGGCGCACGGGCCGGGCAACGACCTCGCTCCGGAAACGGAGCCAAGACCAGGGCCCGCAACGGGCCAGGGACAGGCGCCCGCACCGGAGCACGGGCAGAAGCCCACACCGGATCGAAGGCCCAGGCCCGCACCGGGCCATGAGCACGCCCCGGAACCGGGCGACGGCCCCGCCCCGGAACCAGGCCATGGGCTCGCCCCGGAACCGGGCGACGGCCCCGCCCCGGAACCGGAGGGCAGGAGCGCTCCGGCACCCGGCCACGCGCTCGCAGGGCACGGCGACTCCGTACGGATCGACACCCTCGCGGCACCGGGCCGGCGCCCGGCGCGGCACGGTGCGCCCGTACCGGAGGCGAGCCTCGCCGGGCGGGAAGGGAACGAACCCGTGCCGGACGGCGACGCGAGGGCGGGGGTGACACCGTGAGCAGGGCACGTCCCGCAGGTGAGGAACCGGTCACCACCGCGTACGTCGCCCCGCCCGGCGCCCCGGAGGAGGCCGCGCCCACCGGGAGCGGGCACCGGCCGGGGACCGAGCCCGCCACACCGCCCCGCACACCAGGGACCGCGCCCGCCACACCGCCCCACCCGGCAACGCGCCCCGACCGCGTCGAAGGGCTCCTCCTCGGACTCGCCGCGGGGGACGCCGCCGGCTGGCCCGCCGCCCGGCACCGGGCCGCCCGGATGCCCGAGTGGACGCGCCGCCTCACCCGCGAACTGGACACCTTCGCCGAGCGGAACGCGACCACCACCCTCCCCGTCCCCATCGCCCTGAACCAGCCCCCGGAGCCGCTGCGCCTCGGCCCGTCGGACGACGCCGAATGGGCCGCGTTCGCGGCGGAGGCGGTGCTGCGCGCCGGGGACGACAGCGCGCTCGGGGACCTGAGCCGGGAACGCCGGATGCGCGCCGCGATCGACCTGACCTGGAACGCCGTGGCAAGCGAGGTGGCCGCCGCGGCGGAACGCGCCCCCGAGGTCGAGTCGGCCGTACTTCCGCTGCGCGCCCGCATCTCGGTACGAGCCGGGCTCGGCAACCTCGCCACCGGCCTGCGCCCGCCCGCCACCGGCCACGACAACCCGCACTACTTCGACGACGCCGCCTGCGTGAGGGCCTGCGTCCTCGCCGTCGCCCACCCCGGCGCCCCGCGTCTCGCCGCCGACCTCGCCGAGTTCGACGCCCGGTACACCCAGGACGGCGACGGCGTGCACGGCGCCCGGGCCATGGCGGCGGCACTGTCGTGCGCCCTCGACGGCGCCGGTGTGCGCGCCTGTGTGACGGCCGCGCTCGCCGAGCTGCCCGAGGATACGGAGATCGCCCGCAACGCCCGCCAGGCACTGGCGCTGGCGGCGGACGCCGAGAGCGCCTTCGCCCTCGTCCCGCTGCTGGAGCACGGAATCGTCGACCACGTCTACAGCTACGGCATCGCCGCCGCCGAGACCGTCCCGGTCGCCCTCGCACTGGCCACCGCCGCCGGGGGCCGCCTCGCGGAGGCGGTACCGGCGGCGGCCTGCCTCTCCCGGCTCGCGGACTCCGCCCCCGCCCTGGCGGGCGCCCTCACCGGCGCACTGGGCGGCGGCACGTCGATCCCGGCGCCCTGGCGGGAGACCTGCCGCACGCTCCCCGGCTGCGTACTGCCCCGGCTCACCGGCACCGACCTGGTCGAGCTCGCCGGACGCCTGTACGCCACGCAACCGTCCCGACCAGAAGGGCGACAGACGACATGAGGACACCCGGCACAACGGACAACGCCACAACGGACAACGCCACAACGGACACCGGCACGGCCGGCAACGGCACGGCGAGCCTGGAGGAGCGCGTCACCGGCGCCCTCGTCGGCGCGGCCGTCGGCGACGCGCTCGGCGGCCCGGTCGAGGGCTACTCCCCCGAGCAGATCCTCGAACGCCACGGCGGCCGCGTCCACGGCGTCGTCGGCCCCTGGAACGGCGACGACTGGCGCACCGCCCGCCCCATCGCCCCGTACCACAAGGGCGACGGCCACGTCACCGACGACACCTTGATGACCCACGCGCTGGTACGGGTGTACGGCACGGTCCGCGACCACCTCGACGCCCACTCGGTCGCCGAACACCTGGTCCCGGACCTGATGACCGCCCCACGCTGGATCCCGGAACTGGAGGCCGAGGCGCTCCCGCTCCAGCGGATCTTCCTGGCGGAGAAATGGCTGGTCGCGAGGATCCACTACGGCCACGTGGACCCCCGCGAGGCGGGCACCGGCAACATCGTCAACTGCGGTGCCGCGATGTACATGGCCCCGGTCGGCCTGGTCAACGCCGCCCACCCGGCGGGCGCCTACGCCGAGGCGCTGGACATCGCGGGCGCGCACCAGTCGTCGTACGGCCGGGAGGCGGCCGGTGTCCTCGCGGCGGCGGTGGCCGCGGCCTGCGCGCCCGGGGCGACGCCGGACTCGGTGGTGGCGGCCTGTCTGTCCCTGGCGAAGGACGGCACCCGGGCGGCGATCGAGGCGGTCTGTGAGGCGGCCTCGCGGTACTCGGACTTCGAGTCCGCGCTGGGGCCGCTGCGGGAGGCGGTGGCGCCGTACGACACGGTGGGCCCCGACTACCGCGCGCCCTCCCTGGCCGCCCGCCGCCCGTCCCGCGTGCACGCGATCGAGGAACTGCCCGTCGCCCTCGGCATGCTGCTCGTCTCCGGCGGCGACTACCGGCACGCGGTCCTCGGCGCGGTGAACTACGGCCGCGACTGCGACTCCATCGCCACGATGGCGGGCGCGCTGGCCGGGGCGCTGGGATCGCCGGTCCCGGAGGACTGGGCGAAGACGGTCGCCGAGGCGAGCCGCCTGGACCTCTGGGAACCGGCCGCGACGCTCACCGCGGTGGCCCGGGAGGTCTTCGGACGCGACAGGGCGCGGCGCCGCGCCCACGAGCGGGCGTTCACCGCGATCGGAGGGGCGGGATGCTCCGACTGACCTGGGTACAGCCCGAGGACCTGATCGGCCACGAGCTGCGCCAGGCGGCGCAGGACGGCCGCGACCCGTCGGCGATCGCGGCGCGCTGGCGAGCGGCCGGCGGCTCCGAGGCCCCCGCCCGGGCCGGCGCGTCCTCCCGGCCTGCCTCCCCCCGCCTGCGCCTCCTGGCGGAAGACCTACTGGACGAACTGGCCGGCCTGCCGAGTCCCCTGGCGGACGCGGAGCCGACGGACCTGGACCGGATCCGGGCCCTGTGCCCCGACTGGCCCACGCCGCGCCCCGCGACCGTGTCCCGTGCCCGCCTGGAAGCCGCCTGGCTGGGCAGAGCCGTCGGCTGCCTCCTCGGCAAACCCGTCGAGAAGCTCCCGCTGACCGGCATCCGGTGTCTCGCCAAGGCCACCGGCAACTGGCCCCCGACCACCTACTTCACCGCCCGTGGCCTGTCCGAGGACCTCACCGGCGCGTACCCGTGGAACCGCCGTTCCGCGCCCACCTCCCTCGCCGAGAACATCGACGGCATGCCCGAGGACGACGACCTCAACTACCCCCTCCTCGGCCTCCTGCTCCTCCAACGCCACGGCAGGACCTTCACCACCGCCGACGTCGCCCGCGTCTGGCTCGACGAACTCCCCGCGGGCCGCGCCTTCACCGCCGAACGCCTCGCCTACCGCAACCTCCTCGCCGGCCTCGAACCCCCGCACACCGCCCGCCACCGCAACCCCTTCCGCGAGTGGATCGGCGCCCTGATCCGCGCCGACGTGCACGGCTGGACCAACCCCGGCGACCCGGCAGCCGCCGCCGAGCAGGCGCACCGCGACGCGACCCTCACGCACACCGCGGGCGGCGTCCACGCGGCGATGTTCGCGGCGGCCGTCATCGCCACCGCCGCCACCGGCGCCCACGACGTCCACGCCTGCCTGCGCGCCGGCCTCACGGTCGTACCGCCCGGCTCCCGCCTCGCCGAAGCCGTCCGGCACGCCGTCCACCTCGCCGAGACGCACGCCGACTTCGACGCCGTCGTGGACGCGCTCCACGCCCGCCACTCCCCCACCCACCACTGGGTCCACGCCGTTCCCAACACCGCCCTGATCGCCGCCGCCCTCACGCACGCGGACGGCGACTTCACCGGTTCGGTCTCCCGCGCGGTGTCCGGCGGCTGGGACACCGACTCCAACGGCGCCACCGCCGGCAGCGTCGCCGGACTCCTCGCCGGTTGTCCCGCCGCCCTGCCCGAACACTGGACGGCCCCGCTGAAGAACCGCCTGGCCACCTCGGTCGGCGACTTCGACGGCACCGGCTTCGACACCCTCGCCCACCTCACCCACCGGGAGGCCACCCGCCCATGCCCCAGCCCCACCTGACCGCTGATCCCGCGTCCCCCGCCGGTCCGGGCTCCCCGGGCTCCCCGGCCTCCCCGCTGACCGGTCTGCGCGTCCTCGACCTCGCCACCCTCTTCGCGGGCCCGCTGGCCGCCACCATGCTCGGCGACTTCGGCGCCGACGTCGTCAAGGTCGAACACCCCGACCGGCCCGACCCCTCCCGGGGCCACGGCCCGTCCAAGGACGGCATCGGCCTGTGGTGGAAGCTGCTGGGCCGCAACAAGCGCACGATCACCCTGGACCTGTCCAAACGCGCCGGCCGCACCACCCTGCTCCGCCTCGCCGCGACCGCGGACGTCGTCATCGAGAACTTCCGCCCGGGCACCCTGGAGAGGTGGGACCTGGGCTGGGACGAGCTGTCCGCCGTCAACCCCCGCCTGGTCCTCGCCCGGGTCACCGGCTTCGGGCAGTTCGGCCCGTACGCGCGCCGCCCCGGCTTCGGCACCCTCGCCGAGGCCATGAGCGGCTTCGCCGCGATGACCGGCGAGCCGGACGCGCCCCCGACGCTGCCGCCGTTCGGCCTCGCGGACTCGATCGCCGCCCTGGCGACGTCGTACGCCGTGATGACCGCGCTCGCCGCGCGCGAACGCACCGGCGAGGGGCAGGTCGTCGACATGGCGATCATCGAGCCGATCCTGACCGTGCTGGGCCCGCAGCCCACCTGGTACGACCAGCTCGGCCACGTCCAGCCGCGCACCGGCAACCGCTCCCAGAACAACGCCCCGCGCAACACCTACCGCACCGCCGACGGCACCTGGGTCGCCGTCTCCACCTCGGCCCAGTCGGTCGCCGAGCGCGTGATGCGCCTGGTCGGCCGCCCGGAGCTGATCGACGAGCCCTGGTTCGCCACGGGCGCCGACCGGGCCCGGCACGCCGACGTGCTCGACGCGGCGGTCGGCGACTGGATCGCCCGGCACAGCCGCGCCGACGTGCTGGCCGAGTTCGAGAAGGCCGAGGCGGCGGTCGCCCCGGTCCAGGACGTGCGGGACGTGATGGCCGACCCCCAGTACCAGGCCCTCGACAGCGTCACCACCGTCGACGACCCCGAGCTGGGCCCCCTGCGCATGCAGAACGTCCTCTTCCGGCTCTCCGCGACCCCCGGCGCGATCCGCTGGGCGGGGCGCCCGCACGGCGCGGACACCGAGGAGGTGCTGACCGGGCTGGGCCTGACCCCGGCGGACGTGAAGGAGCTTCGTGAGGAGGGCGTCGTATGACCGCAGCATCCCCGCTGACCTGGCTGTACGCCCCCGGGGACCGGCCCCGGGTGGTCGCCAAGGCGCTCGCCGCGGGGGCCGACGTGGTCGTGGTCGACCTGGAGGACGCGGTCGCCCCGGACCGCAAGGACTACGCCCGCGAGGCCACCGCCGAGCTGCTCGGCGAGCCGCAGCCGGTACCGGTCCACGTCCGCGTCAACGCCCTGGACGGACCGCTCGCCGCCGCGGACCTGACGGCACTGGCCAGGCTGCCGGGGCTCTCCGGGCTGCGGCTGCCCAAGGTGACGTCCCCCGAGCAGATCACCGGCGTCGTGGCGGCCACCGGCGGGCCGCCCCTGTACGCGCTCCTGGAGACAGCGCTGGGCGTGGAGCGGGCGTACCTCATCGCCGGCGCCCACGCCTCGCTGCGCGGCATCGCTCTCGGCGAGGCGGATCTCCGCGCCGACCTGGGCGTACGCGGTGACACCGGCCTGGACTGGGCGCGCTCGCGTGTGGTCGTGGCCGCGCGGGCGGCGGGGCTGGCGCCGCCGTCGCAGACGGTGCATCCGGACACCCGGGACCTGGAGGGCCTGGCGGCGTCCTGCGCCCACGGCCGCGCGCTGGGCTTCCTCGGGCGTGCCGCGATCCATCCCCGTCAGCTGCCGATCATCGAGCGGGCCTATCTGCCCACCGAGCGGGAGCTGGAGGAGGCGGAGACGATCGTCAAGGCGGCCACCGCGCAGCCGGGCGCGCTGGCGCTGCCGGACGGGCGGTTCGTCGACGCGGCGGTGGTGGCGACGGCCCAGCGCACCCTGTCGCTGGCCCGGCGGCCCGTCCTGTCCTGACACACGCCGAGGGCGCCCGGAGAGTTCCGGGCGCCCTCGGCGACGTACGGCGGCGGTCCGTCAGCCCTTCTTGGCCGAGTCGGCTCCGTCCTTCACGCCCTTCACGTCTTTCACGTCCTTCTCCGTGCCGTCCTCTTCGTCCTGGGGACCGGCGTCGGTCTTCTCGGAAACGGCGTCGGCGTCCGTGGAGCCGGCGTCGGAGTCGTCCTTCGCGTCGTCCCCGGCGTCGCCGTCGGAGGACTCCGTACCCGGCTCGACCACCTGCTCCCGGCCCGGCCGCATCCGCGCCGAGAGCACCATGTACACCACGGCGAGCAGGAACACGAAGAGCGCGGTCCAGTTGTTCAGCCTGAGGCCCAGGATGTGGTGGGCGTCGTCGACGCGCATGTACTCGATCCAGAACCGGCCCGCGCAGTACGCGGCGACGTACAGCGCGAACGCCCGCCCGTGGCCGAGCTTGAAGCGGCGGTCGGCCCAGATGACGAGCACGGCGACGCCGACGCACCACAGCGACTCGTACAGGAACGTCGGGTGGTACGTGCCAGGTACCCGGCCGTCGGCCGACGAGGTGATCTCCACGGCCCAGGGCAGGTCGGTGGCCTTGCCGTACAGCTCCTGGTTGAACCAGTTGCCCCAGCGGCCGATGGCCTGCGCGAGGGCGATGCCGGGGGCGACGGCGTCGGCGTACGCGGGCATCGGGACGCCCATGCGCCGGGCGCCGATCCAGGCGCCCAGCGCGCCGAACGCGATCGCGCCCCAGATGCCGAGGCCGCCCTCCCAGATCTTGAAGGCGTCGACCCAGTCACGGCCCTCGCTGAAGTACAGCTGGTAGTCCGTGATCACGTGGTAGAGCCGGCCGCCGACCAGGCCGAACGGAACGGCCCAGACCGCGATGTCGGCCACCGTGCCGGGCCGCCCGCCCCGGGCGACCCAGCGCCTGTTGCCGAGCCAGACGGCAACGAAGACGCCGATGATGATGCAGAACGCGTAGCCGCGCAGCGGGATGGGACCGAGGTTCAGCACCCCGCGCGACGGGCTGGGAATGAAGGCAAGTTCCATGGCAGGGTCGACGCTACCGTGTCGGACGGGGCCCGCGGCGGGCAGCCCGGCTACGGGTCCGTAACGAGCGGACGGAAAGAGCGCCCCCTCTGACATCCGGCGGACGCCCACGGACGCCCCCAGGCATCCACGGACACCCGAGGACACCCCGTGGGCGCGCTCCGCCGCCGTCCCACCGCCGCGCTACTTGTCGGCGTCGGACACCATCTGCTTCAGCTTCTCCGGTGTCATGGAGCGGTCCTGGTAGATGTTCTTGCCGTCCAGCAGGACGGTCGGTGTGCCGCCGAAGCCGCCGTCGAGGAAGGCCTCGTTGGACTTCTCCACCCAGCTGTTGTGCGTACCGTTCTTGACGCACTCCTGGAAGAGGGTGGTGTCGAGGCCGTCGACCTCGCGTGCCAGGTCGAGCAGCTTGTTCTCGTCGGCGAAGGCGTCGTCGCTCTCCGCCGGCTGGTTGGTGAACAGCACATCGTGGTACGGCGTGAACTTCCCGGCGTCCTGGGCGCAGGCCGCCGCGTTGGCCGCCTTGCGGGAGCCGGTGCCGCCCATGTTGCCGTCGATGATCGTCGCCAGGTGGTACTCGACCTTGAGCTGCCCGGCTTCGGTGAGCTCGTGGATCGTGTCGCGGTACGCCAGCTCGAAGGTCTTGCATGCGGGGCAGCGGAAGTCCTCCCAGATGGTGAGCGTCGACTTGGCGCTCTCCTTGCCGACCGGGATCGCGAGGCTGTCCTTCCCCTGCGCGCCCGAGGGCGCCACGACCGGGCCGGCCTCCTCGCCGCCGTCGTCCTTGCCCGCGTTCGCGCCGAGCACGCCGATCACCGCCGCGAGCCCCAGGACGCAGACCACGCTCGCGCCGACGATCAGCGCGCGCCGGCGCTTGTCCTTGGACTTCTGCTTCTCGCGCTCGGCCGCCAGCTTCTGACGGGCGGTGCGCTTTCCCTCTCGGTTCTTCTCGCTCACACCCCGCAGAACGAACCGGGGAGGCGCAGCGCGCCTCCCCGGTCCCAGGTCCACTCGTACGAGGGACCCCTGTCACGTGCCTGTCTGTCACGTGCCTGTCTGTCGCCTACCTGTCCGGCACGTGTCTGGCGTCACGCCTGTCCGCGCACGCCCTTCGCCAGGTCGGCGGCGAGCGTGCGGACGCCCTCCAGGCCGGCCGCGTCGTCGGGGGCGTCCAGCATGCGCTTGACGAACGCCGAGCCGACGATCACGCCGTCGGCGAAGCCGGCCACCTCGGCGGCCTGCGCGGCGTTGGAGACGCCGAGCCCGACGCAGACGGGGATGCCGGTGGTGGCGCGGGTGCGCCGCACCAGGTCCTCGGCCTGCGCGCCGACCGACTCGCGGGTGCCGGTGACGCCCATGAGGGAGGCGGCGTAGACGAATCCGCTGCCGGCCGCGGTGATCTCGGCGAGCCGCGCGTCCCTGCTGCTGGGCGCGACCACGAAGACGGTGGCGAGCCCGTGCTTGTCGGCGTGCTCCCTCCACAGCGCCGACTCCTGGACGGGCAGGTCGGGCAGGATGCACCCGGCGCCGCCCGCCTCGGCCAGTTCGGCGGTGAAGCGCTCGACGCCGTAGCGGTCGATGGGGTTCCAGTACGTCATGACGAGGATCGGCTTGCCGGTGGCCGCGTGCGCCTCCCGGACGGTGCGCATCACGTCGGCGATGCGGACGCCACCGCGCAGGGCGATGTCGTCGGCGGTCTGGATGACGGGCCCGTCGAGGACGGGGTCGCTGTGCGGCAGGCCCACCTCCACGACGTCGGCGCCGCCGTCGAGCGCGGCCTTGATCGCCGCGATGCCGCCGTCGACGGTGGGGAACCCGGCCGGCAGGTAGGCGATGAGGGCGGAGCGGCCCTCGGCCTTCGCCGCGGCGAGGGTGTCGTTCAGCAGTCGCACGTTCCCGCTCACTTGGCGTCCCCCTCGATCTCGGCGGTGCCGGCCTCGTCGGCGGCGACCTCGGCGTCGGTGTCGTACAGCCCGAAGTAGCGGGCGGCGGTGTCCATGTCCTTGTCGCCGCGGCCGGACAGGTTGACGACGATCAGCCCGTCCTTGCCCAGCTCCTTGCCGACCTCGATGGCGCCGGCCAGCGCGTGGGCGGACTCGATGGCCGGGATGATGCCCTCGGTGCGCGACAGCAGGCGCAGTGCCTGCATGGCGGCGTCGTCGGTGACCGCGCGGTACTCGCCGCGGCCGGAGTCCTTGAGGTAGGAGTGCTCGGGGCCGATGCCCGGGTAGTCCAGGCCGGCCGAGATGGAGTACGGCTCGGTGATCTGGCCCTCGTCGTCCTGGAGGACGTACGAGCGTGAGCCGTGCAGGATGCCGGGCTCGCCCTCGGTCAGGGTGGCCGCGTGCTCGCCGGTCTCGATGCCGTGTCCGGCGGGCTCGCAGCCGATGAGGCGGACGTCCGCGTCGGGGATGAAGGCGTGGAAGAGGCCGATGGCGTTGGAGCCGCCGCCGACGCAGGCGATCGCGGCGTCGGGGAGGCGTCCGGCCTGCTCCAGGAGCTGGCGGCGGGCCTCGACGCCGATGACGCGGTGGAAGTCGCGCACCATCGCCGGGAAGGGGTGGGGGCCGGCGACGGTGCCGAAGAGGTAGTGGGTGCGGTCGACGTTGGCGACCCAGTCGCGGAAGGCCTCGTTGATCGCGTCCTTGAGCGTGCGGCTGCCGGACTTCACGGCGATGACCTCGGCGCCGAGCATGCGCATGCGGGCCACGTTGAGGGCCTGGCGGCGGGTGTCGATCTCACCCATGTAGATCGTGCAGTCGAGGCCGAAGAGCGCACAGGCCGTCGCCGTCGCCACGCCGTGCTGGCCGGCGCCGGTCTCGGCGATCACCCGGGTCTTGCCCATGCGCTTGGTGAGCAGGGCCTGGCCGAGCACGTTGTTGATCTTGTGTGAGCCGGTGTGGTTGAGGTCCTCGCGCTTGAGGAAGACGCGGCAGCCTCCGGCCTGCTCGGCGAAGCGGGGTACTTCTGTGAGGGAGCTGGGGCGGCCGGTGTAGTGGACCAGCAGGTCGTCGAGCTCACGGGCGAACTCGGGATCGGCCTTCGCCTTGTCGTACTCGACGGCTACCTCGTCGACCGCCGCGACGAGGGCCTCGGGGATGAACTTGCCGCCGAACTCGCCGAAGTAGCCCTCGGCGCTGGGGATCTGACCCTCCGGGTCGGGGATGAAGAAGTTGCTGGGCATGCGTGAACCTCACGGTGAGTGTCTGGTGTGGGCACTTTCGCCGTGGGGCGCGGGTTGTCGTCTGCCGACTGCGGGCCTTGTGGCTGGTCGCGCCCGCGCGACGGAGTCGCATGTTCAGTACAGCCCCGCGCCCCTTACGGGGCGCTGCTGCCATCGCATGCCGTTGACCTGTCCGGGTTCGTCTCCGATGACGTACCGCACCCTGCGGCCGTGCACCCTGCGTGCGGGCGCGCGGCAGCCCCGGGGCCGGCAGCCGCGCGCGAGGCGGGCGTACGGGTCCCTGGGGGTCGGGGTGAGCGGGAGCGTCATCGTCGGCGAGTCTAGCGGGGTCAGCCGCGCCCGTGCCGCAGTGCCGGGTGCTCCCCGGCCGCGACGAGGTCGGAGACCGCCGTCTTCGGGTCACGGCCGGTGACCAGGGACTCGCCGACCAGGACGGCGTCGGCCCCCTCGTTGGCGTAGGCGATGAGGTCGTGCGGGCCGCGGACGCCGGACTCGGCGACCTTGACGATGTGCGCGGGGATCTCCGGGGCGACCCGTTCGAACGTGCCGCGGTCGACCTCGAGCGTCTTCAGGTTGCGCGCGTTGACGCCGATGACCTTGGCGCCGGCGTCCACCGCGCGCTCGACCTCGTCCTCGTCGTGCACCTCGACGAGCGGGGTGAGCCCGATGGACTCGGCGCGCTCGATCAGCGACTCCAGCGCCGGCTGTTCGAGGGCCGCGACGATCAGCAGCACGAGGTCGGCGCCGTGCGCGCGGGCTTCCCACAGCTGGTACGAGGTGACGATGAAGTCCTTGCGCAGCACGGGGATGTCCACGCTCGCGCGGACCGAATCCAGGTCGGCCAGCGAGCCGCCGAAGCGGCGCTCCTCGGTGAGGACGGAGATGACGGCGGCGCCGCCCGCCTCGTAGTCCGCGGCGAGTCCGGCCGGGTCGGCGATGGCCGCCAGCGCGCCCTTGGACGGGCTGGAGCGCTTGACCTCGCAGATGACCTTGACGCCGTCGCCGCGCAGGGCGGACACGCCGTCCTTGGCGGGGCGAGCCTTGGCCGCGCGCTCCTTGAGCTCGTCGAGGCTGACGCGCGCCTGCCGTTCCGCGAGGTCGGCACGGACTCCGTCGATGATCTCGTCGAGCACACTCACGCGAGCGGCCCCCTTTCAGACGGCGAAACCTGTGGTCACTTGTGATGGTATCCGGAGCGCGGCAAGGGCCTCGCATCCGGTTGACGGCGATCCCACTACCTGGACGTTCACCAGGTGATCAAGGGACGAGCCAGCCACCGAACGGCAGGTTCCGGACAACGGTGAAGACCAGCAGCAACGTCCCCAGCGTCCACAGGTGCACCGGTCCGAGATCGATCCGCAGGGGACGGCCGCGCACCACGCGGACCACCCAGACGGTCCACAGCACGGCGAAGCCCAGATAGCCGAGGACGGCCGGCGCGTTGGCGTGCAGCGCGGTCAGCAGGTCACCGTGGGCGAAGGCGTGGGCGCTGCGCAGGCCGCCGCAGCCCGGGCAGAGGATGCCGGTGAAGCGCAGCAGGGGGCAGACGGGGTAGTGGCCGGGTTCGCCCGGGTCCACGTTGCGCACGTAGGTGAAGGCGCCGACGACGGCCGCGAGCACTCCGGCCGGGACGGCCAGGCCCAGGAGCGTGGGCGTGCCCCGTGTCACGGCCCCGCTCCGCGTCGGCTTCCCCGTCTCGGCATCCACGCACCGCATTCTGCCCCCGCCGGGCCGTGAGCGCACGTGAGGGGCGGCTCCGGCACCCTCGTGCCGATCCGCCCCTCGGCAGCGGCGTGACCGCCGTGCCCGGTCAGCCCTTGGCGCCGGCCGGCTCGCGCTCGCCGGCGACCTGGTGCACGGGGTGGTTCGACTTCGGCTGGCCGAGACCCATCATGCGCATGATGCCGCCCACGGCACCGCCGAGAAGCACGACCGCCATGCCGGCCCAGAAGCCCACCGGCTGGGCCGCCACCATGAACACGCCCGCGACGCAGAAACCGATGAAGGCGATGATGACACCCGTCCAGGCGGCCGGGGTGTGACCGTGGCTGCTGCCCGACATTGCTTGCTCCTCGTTGCTGTGTGCCAAGTCTGAGCAGGACGCTCGTGCCCATTGTCCCGCACGGGCGCGCGCGGTGTGAGCGGGGGTGGTCCCCACGCGCGGGCTGCTCCCACGCGCGGGCCGCTGCCCACGCGCGCGTGGCGATCGCCCGGCGCCCGGGGCGCGCGTGCCGTGTCGACGGGTGCCCCCGTGCGCGCGGGTGAACCGCCGGCCCGGGGCCTGTCAGGCGCCGGTCGGGTCCTCGCCCCGGTCGATGGCCTTCCAGAGGTCCTCGGGGCGGTTCGGGTCGACGGTCTGGGGGGTGCGGCGCGGGCGCGGGGTGCCGTCCCGCTCGTAGCGGCCGGACATCGCGGGCCACAGGCGGCCGTAGCGCAGGGCGAGCAGTCCGGCCAGCAGAAGCAGGGCGCCGCCCACGGCCGCGACGTAGGGCCAGGCGGTGTGGGAGAGGGCGTCCACGGTGGCGGAGGTGTCGCCGGCGGCCTTCGCCGCCTGTTCGTCCAGCGCGGAGCTGTCGGAGGCCCCGGCCAGGGCGGCGGCGACGGTGCCCGCGCCGCTCAGCGCGAGCAGGGCGGCGACGGCGAACCGGCCCGCGCGGCGCACGGCGAAGACGGCGACGAGTGCGGCGAGGCCCACTATGGCGAGCGCCGCGGGTACGCCCGTGACGTCGCTGCCCTTGGCGGTCAGGGGGAACGCGCCGCCGGCCACCATGGCGGTGCCCTCCGCCCACTCCTGCCGGGTGGCGAGCAGGGCGACGGCCGCGCCGAGCGCACCGCACAGCAGGGCGGCGGCGAGGCTGCGGCGGCCGGCCCGGGCGGGTCCTGCGGCTGGGGTACGGGGGTGAGGAACAGCTGTCACGTACTCCACTATCACCCGAACCCCGGGCGAACCATCACGCGGGGCTCGGATTGGCGGACGTGAGAATCGCCCCACCGCCTCCGCCCGAGCCCCCACCGCCCCCGCCCGAGCCCGCTGCCGGGCGGCCGGATCGCCCCTGCCGCCCCGTCCCGTTCGCCCTATCGCCCCAGGCGGTTGGCCGTGTGCACCGCCCTCAGCACCGCCGCCGCCTTGTTGCGGCACTCGGTGTCCTCGGCGACCGGGTCGGAGTCCGCGACGACTCCGGCGCCCGCCTGGACGTAAGCCGTGCCGTCGCGCAGCAGGGCGGTGCGGATGGCGATGGCGGTGTCGGAGTCGCCCGCGAAGTCGAGGTAGCCGACGCAGCCGCCGTACAGGCCGCGGCGGGACGGTTCGAGTTCGTCGATGATCCGCAGGGCGCGCGGCTTGGGAGCGCCGGAGAGCGTGCCGGCCGGGAAGCAGGCCGTGAGGACGTCGAAGGCGGTGCGGCCCGGGGCGACCCGGCCGGTGACCGTCGAGACGATGTGCATGACGTGCGAGTACCGCTCGACGGACATGAAGTCGACGACCTCGACCGAGCCGGGTTCGCAGACCCGCCCGAGGTCGTTGCGGCCGAGGTCGACGAGCATGAGGTGCTCGGCGCGCTCCTTGGGGTCGGCGAGCAGCTCGTCGGCGAGCGCCTGGTCCTCCTGCGGGGTGGCGCCGCGGGGCCGGGTGCCGGCGATGGGGTGCACCATGGCGCCCCCGTCCTCGACCTTGACCAGCGCCTCGGGGGACGAGCCGACCACGTCGAAGCCGTCGAGGCGGAAGAGGTACATGTACGGGGAGGGGTTGGTGGCCCGCAGCACCCGGTAGACGTCCAGGGCGCTCGCGGTGCACGGCGTCTCGAACCGCTGGGAGGGCACGACCTGGAAGGCCTCTCCCGCGCGGATGCGCTCCTTGATGTCCTCGACGGCCTCCTGGAAGTCGGGGCCGCCCCACAGCGCGGTGTACTCGGGCAGCTCGGACGGCGGCAGCGCGGCCGGGGGCTGGGCCACCGCGCGCGTGAGGTCGGCCTCCATGGCGTCCAGGCGGGCCACCGCGTCGGCGTAGGCCTCGTCGACGCCCGTTTCGAGGTCGTTGTGGTTGATCGCGTTGGCGATCAGCAGGACCGAGCCCTCCCAGTGGTCCATGACGGCGAGGTCACTGGTGAGCAGCATGGTCAGCTCGGGGAGCTTCAGGTCGTCGCGCTCTCCCGGGCCGACCTTCTCCAGGCGGCGCACGATGTCGTAGCCGAGGTAGCCGACCATGCCGCCGGTGAAGGGCGGCAGGCCGAGGTCGTGGGCGAGGTCGCGCGGGGTGTGCAGGGCCTCGACCGTGGCGCGCAGGGCGGCGAGCGGGTCGCCGTCGGTGGGGACGCCGACGGGCGGGGTGCCCTGCCAGTGGGCCTGTCCGTCCTTTTCGGTGAGGGTGGCGGCGCTGCGGACGCCGACGAAGGAGTACCGGGACCAGGAGCGGCCGTTCTCCGCGGACTCCAGCAGGAAGGTGCCGGGGCGTTCGGCGGCGAGTTTGCGGTAGAGCGCGACCGGGGTGTCGCCGTCGGCGAGGAGTTTGCGGCTGACCGGGATCACCCGGCGGTCGGTGGCCAGCTTGCGGAAGGTGTCCAGGTCCATGACGTCCATGGCGGCAGACCCTACTGATCCGCTGCGGGCGCGTCGGCACCCGCGCCCGTCACGCCGCCCGTGCCGTCCGAGGCGTCCGTGAGGAGCACGTCGGCGTCGAAGCAGGTGCGGTCGCCGGTGTGGCAGGCGGCGCCGACCTGGTCGACCTTGACCAGGAGGGTGTCGGCGTCGCAGTCCAGGGCGACGGACTTCACCCACTGGAAGTGTCCGGAGGTGTCGCCCTTGACCCAGTACTCCTGTCGGCTGCGCGACCAGTAGGTGCAGCGCCCGGTCGTCAGGGTGCGGTGCAGTGCCTCGTCGTCCATCCAGCCGAGCATCAGCACCTCACCGGTGTCGTACTGCTGGGCGATGGCGGGCAGGAGACCGTCGGCGCCGCGCTTGAGGCGGTCGGCGATCTCCGGGGCGAGCGGGCTGGTCGGCCGGGGGGAGCTGCTGGTCATGCGCCCATTGTGCCGCGCGGGACGGACACGCCCCGGCGCTGTCCATTGGGCGGACCCGGCCGGCGGCCGTAGGCTGACTCCATGTCGACTTTCGCCAAGCGTGAACGACTTCTGCTCGCGGACCTGTTGGAGACGGCGGGGCCGGACGCTCCGACGCTGTGCGACGGCTGGCGGACCCGTGATCTCGCCGCGCACGTGGTGGTGCGCGAGCGCCGGCCGGACGCCGCCGGGGGCACCCTGATCAAGCAGCTGGCGTCCCGGCTCGACCGGGTGATGGAGGAGTACGGGGCGAAGCCGTACGAGGAACTGATCCAGCTGATCCGCACCGGCCCGCCGCGGTTCTCGCCGTTCTCGCTCAAGCAGGTCGACGAGGCGGCGAACATCGTGGAGTTCTACGTCCACGCCGAGGACGTCCGCCGTGCCCAGCCGGACTGGTCGCCTCGCGAGCTGGACCCCGTCTTCCAGGACACCCTGTGGTCCCGCCTGGAGCGCAGCGCCCGCCTGATGGGCCGCGGCATCCCGACGGGCCTGGTGCTGCGCCGGCCGAACGGCCAGACGACGGTCGCCCACCGCGGTACCCCGGTGGTGACGGCGACCGGCGAGCCGTCCGAACTGCTGCTGTTCGCGTACGGCCGGCAGAGCGCCGCGAAGGTGGAGCTGGAGGGCGAGAAGGAGGCGATCGCCCGGCTGCACGAGACGAAGCAGCTCGGCATCTGAGCGCGGGGGCCGCTACTTGGGCAGTTCGGCCCGCCGCACGCCGGGCGCGCTCAGGGCGACGATCCCGCCGAGGGCGCAGACCGCGCCGCTGACGGCGAAGACCGGGCCGGTGCCCCAGACGCCGATGGCGGCGGCGGACAGCGGCATGCTCAGCGGCGCCACGCCGAGGCTGACGATTCCGCCGACCGCGGTGACGCGCCCCAGGTAGGCGGGTTCGGACTGGGTCTGCAGCAGGGCTCCGCACATGGCGCCGCTGAGCCCGGTGAGCAGCCCGATGATCACCGAGATGCCGACGGCCGCGAGGAGTCCGGGCGCGTGTGCGAGGGCGCCGATCGCGGCCGCGCCGGGGATGATGGCACCGGCGGCGACGCACCCGGCGCGCGGCAGGCGCCCCCGTACGGTCAGCAGCAGGGCGGCGACTGCGGCTCCCGTGCCGAACCCCGCGAGCACCCAGCCCATCCCGAAGGCGCCCCAGCCGCGCTCGTCCGCGAGCAGGGTCAGGCCGATGTTGAGGGGGCCGACGAAGCCGAGGTCGCCGAGGGCGATGGTCACCATCAGCGGGCCGAGGACGCGGTGCCGGCGGATGTAGCGGAGCCCGCCCACCAGGTCCCGCCACGCGGTGGTGTCCCCCGCGGCGGCAGTGGCGGTCGCGTCGTCGGGCGGCAGCTCGCGCATCCGTACGGAGATCAGCAGCGGCACCGACACGGCGATCAGCAGCCCCGCGAACGCGAAGGCGGCCGCCGCGCCGCCGACCGCCACGCCGAGCCCGCCGAGCGGCGCGCCCACGACGGCGGCGAAGCGGACCGCGAGGCCGCGCATGCCCTGGACCCGGGCGAGCTGGTCCTTGCCGGTGATCCGGGCCGGGAGCGCCCCGACGGCGGGCAGGAAGAGGGCGTCGACCGTGCCGAAGACGACGGCGAGCAGGGCGAGGAGCCACAGCCCGGGGTCGGTGGCGAACAGCACGGCGGCGACGGCAAGGACCGTGGCGCACCGTACGGCGTCGCTCCCGATGACGACCTTCCGCGGTCCCAGCCGGTCGGCGACCACGCCGCCTCCGAGCATGAGCAGAGCGCGCGGCACCGCACTGACGGCGGTGACGATGCCGGCCTCGGCGGGGCTGCCGCTGCGCACGGCGGCCCAGGACAGCGCCAGGAAGAAGACGGTGTCGCCCACCATGGAGGCGGTGTAGGCGGCGACCCAGCGCAGGACGTTGGGGTCGCGGTGGGCGGGTACGGCGGTGGTGGCGGTGGTGGCCCCGGGTATGAGCGTGTCCGGCACGGGCGTGGTCCCCTCAGACACGGAACGGGAACCCGTACACGTGCAGCGCCACGTTCTCGCGCCCCTCGGTGTCGCCGGCGGCCTCCGCGGCACGGCCCTTCTCGTCGTACTTCTCCGCCAGGGCGAGCAGCTCCGCACCCAGCTCGGCCAGTTCGGCGGGGGTCAGGCGCAGCAGGGACTCGTTGTCAGGAGCGGCCGTGTTCCACTCCGGCCCCCAGGTGGGGCGCTCGTCGAGGTAGCGGCGGTACATGCCGACGCGCTGCTCGTGGAAGAGCCGGGTGGCCGCGAGGTGGGCGGCCGCGCGCTCGGGGGCGTCGCGGAAGTTCTCGTCGCGGATGCTCACGCTGGTCGAGGAGGGCTGCCACCAGCGCTCCCGGCCGTCCGTGCTCTGCCGCTCGGCCTCCTCGACCAGTCCGTGCTCGGCCAGCTTGCGCAGGTGGTAACTGACCAGGGAGACCGCCTCGTCGACCTGCTCCGCGAGCTGTGAGGCGGTCGCCGTGCGCGCCACGCACAGCCCGCGGTACAGCTGCATGCGCAGGGGGTGCGCCAAGGCTTTGAGGGTGCCCAGGTCGGTGATGGGGCGGTTCTCCTCGCGGGTCATGACGTCACCGTAGTCAGGAAAGAAAAGTTACGCAATAAAACTTGCGCAACTTTCCCTTCCTAAACCCTGGAGTCCCGCTCCTGACACCTGGCCGCCATGCCTTCGAACAGAGCATCGCGCGCGGTCCCGCAGCCGCCACCAACGAGCAACACCTCGAACTAGCGCACGGGATGCCCCGCCCCCCGCAGCGTCTCCTTCACCTGGCCGATCCGCAGGTCGCCGAAGTGGAAGACGGACGCCGCCAGCACCGCGTCCGCGCCCGCCTCGACGGCCGGCGGGAAGTCGGCGAGGCGGCCCGCGCCGCCGGAGGCGATGACGGGGACGGTCACGTGCTTACGAACCGCCGCGATCATCTCCAGGTCGTAGCCGTCCTTCGTGCCGTCCGCGTCCATCGAATTCAGCAGGATCTCCCCCGCGCCCAGCTCGGCGGCGCGGTGCGCCCACTCCACCGCGTCGATGCCGGTGCCGCGCCGGCCGCCGTGGGTGGTCACCTCGAAGGTGCCGGCCTCGGTGCGGCGGGCGTCCACCGACAGGACCAGCACCTGGCGGCCGAAGCGCTCGGCGATCTCGCGGATCAGGTCGGGGCGGGCGATGGCGGCCGTGTTCACGCCCACCTTGTCCGCGCCGGCCCGCAGCAGCTTGTCGACGTCGTCGGCGGTGCGTACCCCGCCGCCGACGGTGAGCGGGATGAAGACCTGCTCGGCGGTGCGGCGCACCACGTCGTACGTCGTCTCGCGGTCGCCCGACGAGGCGGTGATGTCCAGGAACGTCAGCTCGTCGGCGCCCTCGGTGTCGTACACCTTGGCCATCTCGACGGGGTCGCCCGCGTCGCGCAGGTTCTGGAAGTTCACGCCCTTGACGACCCGGCCGTTGTCCACGTCCAGGCAGGGGATGACTCGGACCGCCAGGGTCATGAATCCACGGCTCCTTCGATGCCTCTTACTGTCCTCTGAATGCTTCCAGCTCCACCGACACCAGGACCCGGGAGTCCATGAAGCCCTCCACGACCAGCAGGGTCGTGACCGGGCGTACGGAGTCGAACAGCTCTTTGTGGGCGCGGCCCACCTCATCGACGTCCCGGGAGTGTGCCAGATACACACGGGTCCTGATCACGGACTCGATGCCCAGCCCGAACTCGCCGATCGCCTCGACCGCGGTGGCGAAGGCCACCTTGGTCTGTTCGTACGGGTCGCCGTCGCCGTACAGCAGGTCGCCCTTGAAGGCGGTCGTGCCGGCCACGATGACTTGATCACCCGCCGCCACGGCACGTGCGAACCCGAAGGACTCTTCCCAGGGACTTCCGCTCTGCACGCGCCGTACGGCTTCGGATGTCATGACGCCACAGCCTCCAAGGCTTCTTCCAGGGTGAACGCCTTCGCGTACAGGGCCTTCCCTACGATGGCGCCCTCGACACCGGCCGGGACGAGGCCGGCGATGGCGCGCAGGTCGTCCAGGGACGACACGCCGCCCGACGCCACGACCGGGCGGTCGGTGGCCGCGCAGACGTTCTTCAGGAGCTCCAGGTTGGGGCCCTGGAGGGTGCCGTCCTTGGCGATGTCGGTGACGACGTACCGGGCGCAGCCCTCGTTGTCGAGGCGGGCCAGCGTCTCGTAGAGGTCGCCGCCGTCGCGGGTCCAGCCCCGGCCGCGCAGGGTCGTGCCGCGTACGTCCAGACCGACCGCGATCTTGTCGCCGTGCTCGGCGATGACCTTGGCGACCCACTCGGGGGTCTCCAGGGCTGCCGTGCCGAGGTTCACGCGCGTGCAGCCGGTGGCGAGGGCCGCGGCGAGGGTGGCGTCGTCGCGGATGCCGCCGGAGAGCTCCACCTTGATGTCCATGGCCCTGGCGACCTCGGCGATCAGCTCGCGGTTGTCCCCGGTGCCGAACGCGGCGTCCAGGTCGACGAGATGCAGCCACTCGGCGCCGGAGCGCTGCCAGGCGAGGGCGGCCTCCAGAGGGGAACCGTAGGAGGTCTCGGTGCCGGACTCGCCGTGCACGAGGCGGACGGCCTGGCCGTCGCGGACGTCGACGGCGGGGAGGAGTTCGAGCTTGCTCATCTCTACCGGGCTCATCTCTACAGGGTCTCGATCCAGTTGGTGAGGAGCTGGGCTCCGGCGTCGCCGGACTTCTCGGGGTGGAACTGGGTGGCCCACAGGGCGCCGTTCTCCACGGCCGCCACGAAGGGCTTGCCGTGCGTGGACCACGTGACCCTGGGAGCGGCGATCAGCGGGTTGTGCGACTCCTGGGACCACTCGTGGACGGCGTAGGAGTGCACGAAGTAGAAGCGGGCGTCCGCGTCCAGGCCGGCGAAGAGCCGGGAGTCGGCCGGTGCCTCGACCGTGTTCCAGCCCATGTGGGGGACGATCTCGGCCTGGAGCGGTCCGACGGTGCCGGGCCACTCGTCCAGGCCCTCGGCCTCCACGTCGTGCTCGATGCCGCGCGCGAACAGGATCTGCATGCCGACGCAGATGCCCATCACCGGGCGGCCGCCGGACAGCCGGCGGTCGACGACCCAGTCGCCGCGCGCGGCCTTCAGGCCGTCCATGCAGGCGGCGAAGGCGCCGACGCCCGGCACCAGCAGCCCGTCGGCGTTCATGGCCTTGTCGTAGTCACCGGTGATCTCGACGTCGGCTCCCGCGCGCGCGAGGGCACGCTCGGCGGAGCGGACGTTGCCGAAGCCGTAGTCGAAGACGACGACCCGCTTGGCGGTCAATTCCAGACCTCCAGCCTCAGGACGCCCGCGAAGAGACACATCGCGGCGCCGATGGACAGCAGCACGATCAGACCCTTGGGCATCTGCTGCTTGGCGAAGGAGATGATGCCGCCGATGAAGAAGAGGCCGACGACGATCAGTACGGTGGACGTGCCGGTCATGGGTTACAGCGCGCCCTTCGTGGAGGGCAGGATGCCGGCCGCGCGCGGGTCGCGCTCCGAGGCGTAGCGCAGGGCCCGTGCCAGCGCCTTGAACTGGCACTCCACGATGTGGTGCGCGTTGCGCCCGTACGGCACGTGCACGTGCAGCGCGATCTGCGCCTGGGCGACGAAGGACTCCAGGATGTGCCGGGTCATCGTCGTGTCGTACTCGCCGATCATCGGCGCCATCTTCTCGGGCTCGGTGTGCACGAGGTAGGGGCGGCCGGACAGGTCGACGGTGACCTGGGCGAGGGATTCGTCCAGCGGGACCGTGCAGTTGCCGAAGCGGTAGATGCCCACCTTGTCGCCGAGGGCCCGCTTGAAGGCGGCACCCAGCGCGAGGGCGGTGTCCTCGATGGTGTGGTGGGAGTCGATGTGCAGGTCGCCGTCGGTCTTCACGGTGAGGTCGAACAGGCCGTGCCGGCCGAGCTGGTCGAGCATGTGGTCGTAGAAGCCGACGCCGGTGGCGATGTCGGTCTTGCCGGTGCCGTCGAGGTCGATCTCGACGAGGACCGAGGTCTCCTTGGTGGTGCGCTCCACGCGCCCTACGCGGTTCATGCGTCCTGCTCCTTAGGGGGTGTGGGGGTCTCCCCCACAAAACGCTGTACTTCACGGGCCGCGTCCAGGAACGCGTCGTTCTCCTCCGGGGTGCCGGCGGTCACCCGCAGCCAGCCCGGTACGCCGTTGTCCCGGACCAGGACGCCCCGGTCGAGGATCTCCCGCCAGATGGCGTGCGAGTCGGCGAACCGTCCGAACTGGACGAAGTTCGCGTCGGACTCGGTCACCTCGTAACCGATCGCGCGCAGTTCGGCGACCAGCCGGTCCCGCTCGGTCTTCAGCTGCTCGACGTACTTCAGCAGCGTGTCCGTGTGTTCCAGGGCGGCCAGCGCGGTCGCCTGGGTGACGGCCGACAGGTGGTACGGCAGCCGTACGAGCTGGACGGCGTCGACGACGGCCGGGTGCGCGGCGAGGTAGCCCAGGCGCAGGCCCGCCGCGCCGAACGCCTTCGACATCGTGCGGGAGATCACCAGGTTCGGCCGGCCCGCCAGCAGCGGCAGCAGCGAGGCGCCGTGGCTGAACTCGACGTAGGCCTCGTCCACGACGACCATCGACGGCTTGGCGGCCTGCGCGGCGTCGTACAGCGCGAGGACCGTCTCGGCGGGGACCGCGTTGCCGGTGGGGTTGTTGGGGGTGGTGATGAAGACGACGTCCGGGCGGTGCTCGGCGACGGCCTTCTCGGCGGCGGGCAGGTCGATGGTGAAGTCGTCGTGGCGCGGGCCGGAGATCCAGCCCGTGCCGGTGCCGCGCGCGATGAGGCCGTGCATCGAGTACGACGGTTCGAAGCCGATCGCGGTGCGGCCCGGCCCGCCGAAGGTCTGCAGCAGCTGCTGGATGACCTCGTTGGAGCCGTTGGCCGCCCAGACGTCCCGCGTGTCCACGGCGTACCCGGAGGTCTTCGTCAGGTACTCCGCGAGTTGCGTGCGCAGTTCGACCGCGTCCCGGTCCGGGTAGCGGTTGAGGTCGCGGGCGGCCTCGCGGACCCGCTCGGTGATCCGCTCGACCAGCGCCTCGGGCAACGGGTAGGGGTTCTCGTTGGTGTTCAGCCGTACCGGCACGTCCAGCTGGGGCGCGCCGTAGGGGGACTTGCCGCGCAGCTCGTCCCGTACGGGGAGGTCGTCGATTCCGAACGTCACTTGCTCTGCGGGACCTTCCACTCGAACCTCGCCTTGATCGCCGCGCCGTGCGCGGGCAGGTCCTCCGCCTCCGCCAGCGTCACCACGTGGTGCGCGACCTCGGCCAGCGCGTCCCGCGTGTAGTCGACGATGTGGATGCCGCGCAGGAAGGACTGCACCGACAGGCCCGAGGAGTGGCAGGCGCAGCCGCCGGTGGGCAGGACGTGGTTGGACCCGGCCGCGTAGTCACCGAGCGAGACGGGGGACCAGGGGCCGACGAAGACCGCGCCGGCGTTCCTGACCCGGTCGGCGACGGCGGCGGCGTCGGCGGTCTGGATCTCCAGGTGCTCGGCGCCGTAGGCGTCGACGACGCGCAGGCCCTCGTCGATGCCGTCGACGAGCACGATCGCGGACTGACGGCCCGCCAGGGCCGGGACGATCCGGTCGTCGATGTGCTTGGTGGCCTCGACCTGCGGCTGGAGCTCCTTGACGACCGCGTCCGCGAGGTCGGCGGAGTCGGTGACCAGGACGGCGGCGGCCAGCGGGTCGTGCTCGGCCTGGCTGATCAGGTCGGAGGCGACGTGCACCGGGTCGGCGGTGGCGTCGGCGAGGACCGCGATCTCGGTCGGACCGGCCTCGGCGTCGATGCCGATCTTCCCGGTGAAGTAGCGCTTGGCGGCGGCGACCCAGATGTTGCCGGGACCGGTGACCATGTTGGCGGGCGGGCAGGACTCGGTGCCGTAGGCGAACATCGCGACGGCGGTGGCGCCGCCGGCCGCGTAGACCTCGTCGACGCCGAGGAGGGCGCACGCGGCGAGGATCGTCGGGTGCGGCAGGCCGTCGAACTCGGCCTGCGCCGGCGAGGCGAGCGCGACCGACTCGACGCCGGCCTCCTGCGCGGGTACGACGTTCATGATCACGGACGAGGGGTAGACCGAGCGTCCGCCGGGGGCGTACAGGCCGACGCGGTCGACCGGCACCCACTTCTCGGTGACGGTGCCGCCGGGCACGACCTGTGTGGTGTGCGTCTCGCGGCGCTGCGCGCGGTGGACGAGGCGGGCGCGGCGGATGGACTCCTCCAGCGCCGCGCGCACGGCCGGATCGAGCTCGTCCAGCGCGCGTGTGAGCGCGGCGGCCGGGACCCGCACCCGGTCGAGCCGGACGCCGTCGAACCGCTCGGCGAAGTCGATCAGCGCCGCGTCGCCACGATGATGCACGTCCTCGCAGATCGGACGCACCTTCTCCAGGGCGGCCGAGACGTCGAAGTCGGCTCGGGGCAGCAGGTCGCGCAGGGCGGGGCCCTCGGGGAGGGCGTCGCCGCGCAGATCGATTCGGGAGATCACGGAACCAATTCTCTCAGACCCGCGTCGGGCACTGTCCGCGCGTATCAATGGCTGATACAGAACGCGACGGGTCCGCGCGGGCCACGCCGGGGCTCGGGGAGATCGTGCTCACTATGTGTGTTCAAGGGGTCACTCAGTGGGCATGAACGGTTGTACGAAGTGTGAGCGACCGACGAGTAGTTGGGGAGGGGGTGAAGCGCCGTGACCGAGGGGGACGGCCACCGTGACGGAGAGCTGCCGGACGACCTGACCGCCACCGAGGCCGGCATGTGGCAGGCCTTCCGCAACGGCAGCGTGTACGACCTCAGCAGCGGCGACGCGCTCGCCGACGACCCGCACGGCGGGCATCCGTGGGGACCCGAGCGGACCGTGCGGGCCCGCATCGTGTGCTGGCTGCTTCTCGACGGTCCGCCCGCGCTCGCGGGCCGGGTGTCCTCGCTGCAGCTCGTGGGTGTGCGGATCAGCGACACGATGAACCTCGCGGGCGGCACCGTGGTGCCCTACGTCGAGCTGCGGGGCTGCCGGTTCGAGCGGGAGGTCCTGCTGCCGGAGACCCGTTTCACGACCGTGCGGCTGGTGGACTGCGCGGTGCCGCGGCTGGAGGCGGCCCGGTTGCAGACCGAGGGCGATCTGCATCTGCCGCGCTGCCGGTTCCGGTCCGGTATCCGGCTCACCGACGCGCAGATAGGCACCGACCTGCTGCTCAACCAGGCGATCGTGCACCGGGACCGCAGCGGGCGCTCGATCGCCGCGGACGGTCTGAGCGTCGGGCAGGACCTCCAGGCCGAGATGCTGGAGTCCTACGGCGAGGTGAGTCTGCGCAGCGCCCAGGTCGGCGTCTCGCTGAGCCTGCGCGGCGCCCGGCTCCTCAACCCGTACACGCGGCACGCGCTGAACGCCCCGCAGCTGACCGTGGAGCGCACGCTGTACCTGACCCCGGCCGGGATCGGCAGCCCGCTGCTGCGGGGGACGACTCCGGCGCAGGGGACGCGGATCCAGCGGTTCGAGTGCGAGGGCGGGGTGCGGCTGGACGACGGGCGGTTCGGCGACGCCGTCGACTTCGAGTACGCCCGGTTCACCTTCACCGACGAGCAGGAGCTGTCGCTGCGCCGGGTGCAGACGCCCGAGCTGCGGTTCCTCGGCGAGCGGCCGGCGCGCGGCCGGGTGGTGCTGTCGGGGGCGCGGGTGGTCAACCTGATGGACCGGGCGGCCAGCTGGCCGGGGCCGGGACGGCTGCACATGGGCGGCTTCGCCTACGAGAACCTGGTGCCGCGGGGGCCGTTCCCGCTGGCGAAGCGGCTGCGCTGGGTGGGCGCCGCGACCGCCGAGTACCACCCGGAGCCGTACGAGCGCCTCGCCGCGGTGCTGCGGGCCGGCGGCGAGGACGAGGACGCCCGCGAGGTACTGCTCGCCAAGCACCGCCGGCGCCGCGAGAGCCTGCCCATCGCCGCGAAGCTGGTGGGATACGCGCAGGACTGGACGGTCGCCTACGGTTACCGGCCGGGCCGGGCCGCGGTGTGGATGGCGGTGCTGTGGGCGGCCGGCTCGCTCGCCTTCGCGCGCGCCGACCCGCCGCCGCTGAAGAACGGCGAGCATCCGGACTGGAACCCCGCCCTCTTCGCCCTCGATCTGCTGCTGCCGGTCATCGACCTGGGACAGGCCGGCTTCTGGCAGCTGCGGGACGGCTGGCAGTGGCTGGCGACCGCCCTGATCCTGCTGGGCTGGATCCTGGCGACCACGGTCGCGGCGGGAGCGACACGGCTGCTCCGCCGGAACTGACCGCCTCACCCCGGCCCGGCGCACCGCCTCCCCGCCACGGGGCGCCCGGCACCCGGCCCCGGCCCCGGCCCGGCAAAAACACCACTCCAGACCCGGGCAGCACGCCTCCCCACCCGGCACCCGGCACCCGGCACCCGGCACCCGGCACCCGGCACCCGGCACCCGGCCGAGGGAAGCACACTCCCCGACGGCCACCCGCACCCGACGACGAAAGCCGCACGGTGGTGCGGGTGGGAACACAGACGGCCGAAGGCGAAGCCGAGCCGCACAACCATCACGAACCGTCGGCCGTCGTACTGGCCATGCTGCGCGCGTTCCTCCGGACGGCGGCCCGGGCCGCCCGCCCCCGGACGTCACGGCCCGCCCAAGACGACGACGTACTCCTCGACGCCCCCGACGACCACCTCGCCCCCGTCCTCGTCGCGGCGGCCCGCGGCGAGTCCGCTCCCGCGGCCGCCCTCCTCGCCGGCACCCGGGAGAACGCCGAGTGGGAGCACCGCGACCGCTACGCGACCCGGCTGGCCGCCTTCGCGCGCTCACGCTCCGAGTGGCTCGACGACTGGCGCGCCACCGCTCCCGACGACCCCGACGCCCTGCTGGTCGCCGCCCGGCTGACGGTGGAGCGCCACTGGGACTCGCCGGCCCGCACGGAGCTCCTGCGCCAGATCGCCCCCGCCGTCACGGCCGCCGCCGAGGCCGCCGGCCCCGACCCGGTGCCGTGGCGGACCGCGCTGGACACCGCTCGGGGCGCACGCGCCGGGCACCCCGAGTTCGAGCGCCTGTGGGCGCAGGCGGTCCGCCGCTCCCCGCACCACTACGGCTGCCATGTCGCCGCCCTCGACTACCTGGCCGCCGCCTCACCCGGCGCGCACCGCGAGTGCCTGGACTTCGCCGAGACGGCGGCGCAGGACGCGCCCGAGGACGCGCTCGTACGGGCGCTGCCGCTGAGGGCGGCCTTCATCTGCCTGACGACGAGCGGCGACGACGCGGCGGGCGCGCACCGCGACCGGCTGGACGCGGCCGCCGACCGTGCGATCGCCCTCTCCGCCGCCCGCCCGGCTGCCGACCCCTGGCCGGCCGAGCTGCGGAACCTCCTGGCGTACGTCCTGGTGCGCCTGGAACGCCACCAGGACGCGGCGGAGCAACTGCGTCTGACCGGCCCGTACGTCACGTCCTTCCCATGGGGCCGGGACGGGGACCGAGCCGCGGACGACCCGCTCGGCCGCTTCCTCCAGGTGCGCGCCGACGTCCGTGCCGCGGTGGCCTCGGCGAGGGAGACGACAGGTTCAGGTCATCCACGAAGTGGGCACGGCGGTCGCGTCCGCCCCGGCGACCATTAGGCTTCTGGGTCGTGACCACCGTCCGGCTCCCCCTCTTCCCCCTGAACTCGGTCCTGTTCCCGGGGCTGGTGCTCCCGCTCAACATCTTCGAGGAGCGCTATCGCGCCATGATGCGCGAGTTGCTGAAGACTCCCGAGGACGAACCGCGCCGGTTCGCCGTCGTGGCGATCCGCGACGGCTACGAGGTGGCCCGGAGCGCGCCCGGCCTGCCCGACCCGACGACGACGCTCGAGCGCGGACCGACGGCCGGGTTCGGGCCCGACCCGGTCAAGGCGTTCCACAAGGTGGGCTGCGTCGCGGACGCGGCGACGATCCGCGAGCGGGCCGACGGCACCTTCGAGGTGCTGGCCACCGGCACGACCCGGGTGCGGCTGCTCTCGGTGGAGGCCTCGGGCCCCTTCCTGACGGCCGAACTGGAGCCGCTGCCCGAGGACGACGGCGACGAGGCGGGCGCGCTGGCCGAAGGGGTGCTGCGGTCCTTCCGGCAGTACCAGAAGCGGCTGGCGGGGGCACGCGAGCGGTCGCTGGCGACCGGCGCCGAGCTGCCGGACGAACCGGGCGTGGTCTCCTACCTGGTCGCCGCCGCGATGATGCTGGACACGCCGACGAAGCAGCGTCTGCTCCAGGCTCCGGACACCGCCTCGCGCCTGAGGGACGAGCTGAAACTCCTTCGCTCCGAGACGGCCGTCATCCGTAACCTGCCGTCGTTGCCGGCGGTGGACCTGACGCGCGGTCCCACGAGTCTCAACTGAGGTACTGGTCCCCATGGCGAAGAAGTCCAAGAAGCAGCAGTCCGGTGGCACCCCCGCGACGGTGGCGCTCGCGGCGGCCGGAGTGACGTACACGGTCCACGCGTACGAGCACGATCCCTCCCACCCGTCCTACGGCGAGGAGGCGGCCGAGGCGATGGGTGTCTCGCCGGAGCGGGTCTTCAAGACGCTGGTGGCGGACGTCGACGGCGCGCTGACGGTCGCCGTGGTGCCGGTGGCGGGCCAGCTGGACCTCAAGGCGCTGGCCGCCGCGGTGCGCGGCAAGCGCGCGGCGATGGCCGACCCGGCGCTGGCCGAGCGCACCACGGGCTATGTGCGGGGCGGCATCTCTCCCCTGGGCCAGCGCAAGAGGCTCCCGACGGTCCTGGACGCGTCGGCCTCGGATCACGCCACGATCTGCGTCTCGGCGGGCCGCCGCGGCCTGGAGGTCGAACTCTCCCCCGAGGCCCTGGCCGAGCTGACGGAAGCGGTCCTCGCCCCGATCGGCCGGGCGTGACCGCGCGTACCCCCTCGACGGGCGCCCCGTTCTCGGCTAATCAGACAGAACATGTCGAAGAGAACCCGCAAACGCAGGTGGCGCATCAAGAAGCGCAAGGCGAACCACGGTCGCCGCCCCGCCTAGCGGGGCCTGAGCCGGCGTAGGCCCCGCCTGGCGGCGCCTACGCCGGCTTCTTCCCGTACGGCTCCGTCGGCCGCTGCTGCGGCCCGGGCCAGGGATCGGGCTCCGGATCCCGGGGTCCGAACAACCCCGTCAGCCCCAGATGCACCACCAGCGCGGCCACCGACCACGCCAGCAGAGCCCCCTTCGCGCTCAGCTTCAGCGGTGCGGAGAACGTCACGCCCTGGCCCACGTCCTTCGCGTGGGCGATCACGTCCTGTGCGGGGCCCAGCCACACCCCGACCCGCCACGCCAGCAGCGACCCGAGCAGCCCGCCGACGCCCAGTGCCACCACCAGCGGCACGCCACCGCGCCGCCGCAGCAGGAAGACGACCACCGCGCTGAGTGCGCCGAACGCCAGCGCGAGGAGTGTGAACACGCCGTCGACGCCGATCACCCGTTCGCCCTCCGGGTTCTCCGGGACGACCGTCCAGCCGTCGCCCAGCACGCCGCCGACCAGCGGCACGCTCGGCGCCAGCTTCCACCACAGCACTCCGAGCAGCGCACCGGAGAGCGCCACCGCCACCACGGTCACGGCGGCCTGACGCACTTCGGTCAGCATCCCGGGGCCGTCCTGTTCGCCGTGGTGGTCGTGCGGGGCGCCGTGCGCGGTGCCCATCGCGTGCGCACCGACGGGCGGTGGCACCGGCCCGCCCTGATACGACGAGTGTTCGTTCGGTGGCGGCGGCGGGTTCAGAGGTGCGGTCACCCCGCCATCGTGCCAAACCCGCCTGTGCGGCGCGTCACCGGACGGCGGCCCGGCGGTACGCCCAGGTCGCCACGGCCAGCGAGATCACGCCGACGACGGCGCACACCGCGAGGTCACCGAGGACGAAGGCCCAGTCGGGTCGTTCCCCGAAGGTGCGCGCGAAGGCCTCCACGCCGTACGTGGAGGGCAGCAGGTCCCGCGCCAGGCGGACCACCTCCGGCAGCCGCTCGGCCGGCAGCACGCCCAGCAGCAGCGCCGCCGACATGCCCAGCTGGCCGAGGAGCGTGGCGAACTCGGGCCGGGGCGCGAGCAGGCCCAGAGCCGCGCCCAGCCCGGCGAGCGCGGCGCCCGCCAGCGGGATCACGGCCACCAGCACCCACAGATGCGTCATCGGCAGCCCGAACAGCAGGCACCCGAACACCGCCGTCACCACGGTCCCCGGCACGGTGAAGGACGCGTACGCGCCCGCCGCGCCCAGCACCACCGCGGCGGGCGGCACCGGCAGCGTCGCGTAGTGGTCGAGGCCGCCGCTGGCGCGCAGCTGGCCGAAGTACTGGGCGAGGAGGTTCAGGGCGACGAAGGCCACGACGAGTACCGCCGAACCGGCGACCACGGCCCGCGCCTCGCCGCCGCCGTCCACGACCCCGCGCATCAGGATCATGATCCCGACCGACTGGAAGGTGGCCACGAACAGCAGCGGGATGCGCGCGACCCGCGCCCGGGACAGCTGTGCCCGGTAGACGGCCACCAGGGAGGGCCACAGCCGTGCCTTGGGGCCGAGCTCGGCCGCGCCGGTGGCGCCCTGCTTCTCGGCGGCCAGGGCGCCGCCCGGCAGGACATCGGCGGGTACGACACTCACGTCGCGCTGCTCCCCTTCGGTCGGGTCGTTCGAAGCGGTCGCCCTGATGGGTACGGATGCGGCGGCCGGGGTGCTCACCGTTCGCGGAGTCAAGCCCTCACCAGTCCCTGTCGCGCGGCACCGCCCAGCGCCAGGTAGACATCCTCCAGGCTGGGCGTGGCGAGGGTGAAGTCGTCCAGTGCGGCGAAAGCGGCGCCGCCGGTGACGGTGGCGACGACCGCGCGGGCCTCCTCGGGGGCGAGCCGCAGTGTCCAGCGGCGGCCCGACTCGGTGGCGCGGTCGCGCAGGGCGGCGACCTCCGGGACATGCAGTGGCGCCGTCTCGCGCCACACCAGGTCGACGCGGACCTCTCCGGCGACCTTCTCCTTGAGCCCGGAGGGCGTGTCGCAGGCGATCACGCGCCCCCGGTCGAGGACGGCGACCCGGTCCATCACGGTCTCGGCCTCGATGACGTTGTGGGTGACGAGCAGCACGGTGGCGCCGTTCTCGGCGCGTCGCCGGTCGACGGCCCCCCACACCGCGCGCCGGGCCACCGGGTCCATACCGGTGGTCGGCTCGTCCAGGACGAGCAGCGAGCGCTCCCCCACCAGCGCGGCGGCGAAGCAGGCCAGGCGGCGCTGTCCGCCGGAGAGTTTCTTGATCGGGCGGGCGGCGAGCGGGGTCAGGCCCAGCTCGTCGAGGACGGCGTCCCGTTCGGCGCGGGCCTGCCGCACCTCCAGGCCGCGCAGCCGTCCGGTGGTCTCGGCGGCGAGGGAGACGGTCAGCTCGTCCAGGGCGCTGGACTCCTGCCCGAGGTAGGCGAGGATCCGCGCGGCCCGCTGCGGGTGGCGCACGATGTCGTGCCCGAGGATCTCCACGCTGCCGCGGTCCGGGCGCATCAGCCCGGTGAGCTGGCGTACGAGGGTGGACTTGCCGGCGCCGTTCGGTCCGAGCAGTCCGAAGATCTCGCCGCGGCGGATCTCCAGGGTCACGTCGTCGGTGGCCCGTACCTCGGGGGTGGCGGGAGCGCCGCGCCTGCCGCGTACCGGCGGATAGGTCTTGGTCAGTCCGCGCACCACGCACACGGCATCGTCACCGGGTCGAAGTGCCTGTGCCGCGCGCGTACTCACAAGGGACGAGAGTACGGGGTCCGCCCCTCCGCCCCGCCCTCGGGTCCGCCCATAAGTGTCGATTCAGCCGGGAAAGCCGGAGGGAAGCCGAGGGGACACCGAGGGTGAGCCGGAGGGAAGCGGAGGAGCGCCGGGGAGTCTCACTCCACCGCCGGGGTGCGCTCGGTCGCCGTCCGGACGTCGATCTCCCGCCAGAATCCGGCCCGGATCGCGTACCGGTCGTGCTCGTCGATCTGGTCGTCCTTGTGGGCCAGCAGTCCGAAGCGGGCCGCGTACCGCAGCAGCTCGCCGTCGACGCGGTGCGGGATGCGGGGGTACATCCCGGAGAGTTTCTGCAGGTGGCCGTGGTCGCCGAGGCGTTCCAGCCAGCGGCGGGCGAAGACCTGCCCGACCTCGTACGAGTCGCCGCCGACCGTGGTGATGTCCTCCTCGCGGTCGGCCCAGCGCTGCTCGGCGGTGGTGAGCTGGGCCAGCGTCGGCAGCGAGACGGCCTCGGGCGGCTCGGCGCCGGACCGGTCGACCCAGCCCTTGTCCGAGGACCAGCGCAGGGTGGCGGTCGGCGGGTGCGGGGCCGGGTGGGCGGCTCCGGGGGCGCGCAGGGCGGCGAGGTCCTTGGGGGTGGGGACGCCCTTGGCGGGCGGTACGCGTTCCTCGGTGCCGTTGTGCGCGGCGCTGGTCGTCGTGGGGTGCTCCGGCTCCTCGGCGGGCCGCCGCTCGGCGGCCGCGGAGAGGGCGGACTCGGGCAGCGGCGCGGAGAGGATCGCGGCGATCTCGGGGCGGGGCGCGGGCGGCGGCGCGCAGAATCCGCCGAGTTCCTTGGCGCGTACGGCCTTGGTGATCCACGTACGGTCCAGGACGCGCCGTTCGTCGGCCTCGGCGACCAGGTCCTCGGACTGGTTGTAGTCGCCGTCGGCGGCCTGTACGGCCCACAGGTGGACGGCGACGCCGTGCTCCTTGGCGGCCATCATGCCGGGCAGCAGGTCACCGTCGCCGGTCACCAGGACGACGTCGGAGCAGGCGCGGTTGCGGGCGAGCTCGGTCAGTTCGGCGTGCATGGCGGCGTCCACGCCCTTCTGCGCCCAGCGGCCGTCGCTGCGGGTGAGGGCGCCGAGCCGGACGGTGACCCGTGGCATGACGCGCAGCCGGCGGTGTTCGGGCTGCGGGACTCGGTCGGGGGCGCCGTCGAACCAGTAGATGCGCAGCAGGGGCTGCTGCGTGTCGGACTCGGCGCGATCGCGGAGCCCCTGGATGAGGGCGGCGTGATCGACGGTGATGCGTGAGCGCGACGGCTCTCCGGCGAGGAGACTGGCGGCGGCCCCCAGCAGATACCCGGCGTCCACCAGGACGATGCAGCGGTCCACGCGATCCACCCTCTTTCCGGGAGGTTTGCTTCGGGCTTCCTTCGAGTCTGCCCGACCACGCGGAGGTTAACGGCCCGAACTCGATCTTCGGCGTGGCGTTTCCGCACAACCGGTTCGCCCTCGCGCCCCGACGAGCCCGCGTCACGGACGGTAATTGCCCGATATGCGTTCTTGGTTGGCCTATGTGAATCTGATCCCGGACCTGGCCCCCAGATCCCCCTCAGGAGGTAGATCACCATGGCCAAGAACAAGAACAACCGTGATCGTAAGCAGCCCCAGACCGAGCGCGCCCAGCAGACGGCCGAGTCGCCCGTGATGGACCGCGAGGAGCAGCACGGCCCGCAGCTGACGCCCGGCGACGTCGCCTCCCGCAAGCGGCAGAAGCGCTTCGGCCACAACTGACACCCGCAGGACGGGCCGTTGCGGCCCGCACACCCGAGGGGCGCACCCGGCAACGGGTACGCCCCTCGGTCACTACGGGAACCTCGGACCCCTCCAGGGCCCCGGCCGCTTCGGCCGCCCGGCGTGCTCAGCCCGCCAGGCAGGACGGACCGAGCAGCACCTTCAGGTCGCCGAACAGGGCCGGATCGGGCTTCACCCGGTGCCGGTCCAGCCGCAGCACCGTCGTCTTCCTCGGCCCCTGGAGCTTGATCCGCACCTCGCTGTCGCCCCGGTGGTGGGTGAGGATCTCGCCGAGGCGGCTGACCATCGGCGGAGTGACCCGGGTGGCCGGGATGGTGAGGACCACGGGGGCGTTGGCGCCCGCGTTGGACAGGTCGGGGACCATCAGCTCCATGGCGACCAGCCGGGGCACGTCCTCCCGCTTGTCCAGGCGCCCCTTGACGAACACCACGGCGTCCTCGACGAGTTGGGTGGACACCAGCTGGTACGTCGCCGGGAAGAACATGCACTCGATGGAACCCGCGAGGTCCTCCACGGTGGCGATGGCCCAGGCGTTGCCCTGCTTGGTCATCTTGCGCTGGAGGCCGGAGATGATGCCGCCGATGGTGACGACCGCGCCGTCGCCGAAGTCACCGCCGGTGAGCTGGGAGATGCCCGCGTCGGCCTTGTCGGACAGCACGTGCTCCAGGCCGAAGAGCGGGTGGTCGGAGACGTAGAGACCGAGCATCTCCCGCTCCTGGGCGAGCAGATAGGTCTTGTCCCACTCGTCCTCGCCGAAGACGACGTCGAGTCCGAAGCCGGGCTCGTCGTTCTGCTCCTCGCCCATGCCGCCGAAGAGGTCGAACTGGCCCTCGGCCTCCTTGCGCTTGACCGCGACCACGTTGTCGATCATCGGCTCGTACTGCGCGGTGAGGCCCTTGCGGGTGTGCCCCATCTCGTCGAAGGCGCCGGCCTTGATCAGCGACTCCGTCGTCCGCTTGTTGCAGACGACGGCCTCCACCTTGTCCAGGTAGTCGGGGAAGGAGGCGTACTTCCCCTTGGCCTTGCGGCACCTGATGATCGACTCGACGACGTTGGTGCCGACGTTGCGGACGGCGGAGAGGCCGAAGAGGATCACGTCGTCGCCCTGCGCGGCGAAGTTCGACATGGACTCGTTGACGTTGGGCGGGAGGACCTTGATGCCCATGCGCCGGCACTCGTTGAGGTAGACGGCCGACTTGTCCTTGTCGTCCTTGACCGAGGTGAGCAGACCGGCCATGTACTCGGCCGGGTGGTTCGCCTTCAGGTACGCCGTCCAGTACGAGACCAGTCCGTACGCGGCCGAGTGCGCCTTGTTGAAGGCGTAGCCGGCGAAGGGGACCAGCACGTCCCACAGGGCCTGGATGGCCTCGTCGCTGTAGCCCTTCTTGCGGGCGCCCTCCTGGAAGAGGACGAAGTTCTTCGCCAGTTCGTCGGGCTTCTTCTTGCCCATCACGCGGCGGAGGATGTCGGCCTCGCCGAGCGAGTAGCCCGCGATGATCTGGGCGGCCTTCTGCACCTGCTCCTGGTAGACGATCAGGCCGTAGGTGACGGACAGCACCTCCTGGAGGGGTTCCTCCAGCTCCTTGTGGATCGGCGTGATCTCCTGCAGGCCGTTCTTGCGCAGCGCGTAGTTGGTGTGCGAGTCCATGCCCATGGGGCCGGGACGGTAGAGCGCGGAGACGGCGGAGATGTCCTCGAAGTTGTCGGGCTTCATCAGCCGCAGCAGCGAGCGCATCGGTCCGCCGTCGAACTGGAAGACGCCGAGCGTGTCGCCCCGCTGGAGCAGGTCGAAGGTCTTGGGGTCGTCCAGCGGCAGCGACAGCAGGTCGAGGTCGACGCCCTTGTTGGACTTCACCATCTTGACGGCGTCGTCCATGATCGTGAGGTTGCGCAGGCCGAGGAAGTCCATCTTCAGCAGGCCGAGCGACTCGCACTGCGGGTAGTCCCACTGCGTGATGGTCACGCCGTCCGTGTGCCGCACCCAGATGGGGGCGTGGTCGACGATGGGCTCGCTGGACATGATCACGCCGGCGGCGTGCACGCCCATCTGCCGCACCAGGCCCTCGACGCCCTTGGCGGTGTCGATGACCTTCTTCACGTCCGGCTCGTTCTCGTACATCGAGCGGATCTCGCCGGCCTCGCTGTAGCGCGGGTGCGTGGGGTCCGTGATGCCGTTGAGGTCGATGCCCTTGCCGAGGACGTCGGCGGGCATGGCCTTGGTGAGCCGGTCGCCCATGGCGTACGGGTAGCCCAGCACGCGCGCGGAGTCCTTGATGGCGTTCTTCGCCTTGATCTTGCCGTACGTGCCGATCATGGCGACCTTGTCGGCGCCGTACTTCTCCGTCACGTACCTGATCACCTCGACGCGCCTGCGCTCGTCGAAGTCGATGTCGACGTCGGGCATGGAGACGCGCTCGGGGTTGAGGAACCGCTCGAAGATCAGACCGTGCGGGATCGGGTCGAGGTCGGTGATGCCCATGGCGTACGCCACGATCGAACCGGCCGCGGAGCCTCGGCCGGGGCCGACCGCGATGCCCTGGTTCTTGGCCCACATGATGAAGTCGGCGACCACCAGGAAGTAGCCCGGGAACCCCATCTGGATGATGACGTCCATCTCGTACTCGGCCTGCTTCTGACGGTCCTCGGGGACCTGGCCCGAGAAGCGGCGCTCCATGCCGCGGCGGACCTCCTCCTGGAACCAGGTGACCTCGGTGAAGCCGTCGGGGATGTCGAACTTCGGCATGAGGTCGCGCTTCTCGAACATGCCGGTGGTGTCGATCATCTCGGCGATCAGGCGCGTGTTGGCGCAGCCCTCCTGCCAGGCGTCGGAGGAGTCGATGGCGTACATCTCGTCCGTCGACTTCAGGTAGTAGCCGGTGCCGTCGAACCGGAAGCGGTCCGGGTCGGAGAGGTTCTTGCCGGTCTGGATGCACAGCAGGGCGTCGTGGGCGGTCGCCTCGTGCGCGTAGGTGTAGTGCGAGTCGTTCGTCACCAGGGGCGGGATGCCGAGCTTCTTGCCGATCCGCAGCAGGTCCTCGCGCACGCGGTGCTCGATGTCGATGCCGTGGTCCATCAGCTCCAGGAAGTACCGGTCCTTGCCGAAGATGTCCTGGTAGTCGGAGGCGGCCTGGACGGCCTCGTCGAAGTGGCCGAGGCGCAGCCGGGTCTGCACCTCGCCGGAGGGGCAGCCGGTGGAGGCGACGATCCCCTCGGACCACTGGGAGATCGTCTCCTTGTCCATCCGGGGCCACTTCTGCAGCCAGCCCTCGGCGTACGCGTCGGAGGAGAGCTTGAAGAGGTTGTGCAGGCCGGTGCTGTTGGTCGCCCACATGGTCTTGTGGGTGTAACCGCCCGAACCGGAGACGTCGTCCCGCTTCTGGTGCGGCTGGCCCCACTGGATCTTGCGCTTGTTGCGGCGCGACTCGGGGGCGACGTACGCCTCGATCCCGATGATCGGGGTGACTCCGGCCTTCTTCGCGGAGTGGAAGAAGTCGTACGCCCCGTGCAGGTTGCCGTGGTCGGACATGGCGATGTGCGACATGCCCATTTCATTGCAGGCGTCGAACATGTCCTTGAGCCGCGCGGCACCGTCCAGCAGCGAGTACTGGGTGTGGACGTGCAGGTGCGTGAACGGCGGCTTGGACACGTTCGGCCTCCTTGAGTCGAATGCTGTGGCGCGCGGCGCCTCGATGGGGGGGTGGCGGTCGGGCGACGGGTGGGCGACGGGCCGGCGGCGGGCCGCGGTCGGTCCGGGGGTCAGCGTCGAAGTCTATGCCTCGCCACTGACACTCCGAGGCGATCCACGCGTACCTTCGGGGGCGGGCCCGCGTGTCGGGGCGGGCCCCTGGGCGCGGGCACTCCCGCACCCCTTCGAACGTTGGTCCGAGTGGAGACGCGCTCCACTCGTCACGCACCACCCGCACCAGGAGGCACCAGGCATGTCGGTCCCGCAGCTCAACGAGGAGCACCGCGGCGAGGAGATCCTCGCCGTCTTCGACACCGCCTTCGGCCAGCTGCTGGCCGCGGATCCGGCGGCGTTCCGCGTGAAGTTCCGGAAGATGGCTGCCTCGGCCTTCGCCTTCTACCGCGGCACGGCAGGCCTGTTTTACCATGATTTGACCGTGGACCAGGAGTTCGGTTCGCAGCACGGCGGCCCGTACCTGGACGAGCGGACCTCCCGGGTGTGGATCCACGGCGACCTGCACGCGGAGAACTTCGGCACGTACATGGACTCGACCGGCCGGCTGATCTTCAACGTCAACGACTTCGACGAGGCCTACGTCGGCCCCTTCACCTGGGACCTCAAGCGCTTCGCCGCCTCCATCGCGCTGATCGGGTACGCGAAGGCGCTCAGCGACGAGCAGATCACCGAGCTGGTGCGGGTGTACGCGGACGCGTACCGCGAGCGGATCCGCGCCCTGGCCACCGGCGCCAAGAGCGACGAGGTGCCGCCGTTCACGCTGGACACCGCGGACGGGCCGTTGCTGGGCGCCCTGCGTGTCGCCCGTTCCCTGACCCGTTTCGGGCTGCTGGAGACGATGACCGAGATCCGCGACTTCGAGCGCCGTTTCGCCCCGGGCGGCGGCTCCATCGAGCTGGACGCGGCCACCCGCTACAAGGTGCTCGCGGCCTTCGACGGCTACCTGGAGACGCTCCCGGAGTCGTCCCTGACCCGCCCGGACTCCTACCGCGTGAAGGACGTCGTCGGCCGCCGCGGCATCGGCATCGGATCCGCCGGCCTGCCCTCGTACAACATCCTCCTGGAGGGCAACAGCGACGCCCTGGAGAACGACGTCGTGATCTACATCAAGCAGGCCCAGACCCCGGCGGTCTCCCGGCACATCAACGACCAGGCCATCCGGGACTACTTCCAGCACGAGGGCCACCGCACGGTGATCTCCCAGCGCGCCCTCCAGGCGCACGCCGACCCGTGGCTGGGCTGGACCGAGCTGGACGGCTCGGGCCAGCTGGTCGCGGAGGTCTCGCCGTACGCCGTCGACCTGGACTGGGGTGACATCGACGACCCGGAGGAGATCGCCGAGGTCGTCGCCGACCTGGGCCGGGCCACGGCCGCCATGCACGCGGCGGCCGACGACCAGTCGGGCGAGTCCCTGGTGCCCTTCTCCACCGAGCGGGCCATCGACGCGGCCATCGCCGCCGACGAGGAGGGTTTCGCCCCCCTGCTGGTCGACTTCGCCCACCGGTACGGCGCACGCGCGCGTGCCGACCACCAGACCTTCGTCGACCTCTTCCGCAACGGCCGGATCCCGGGTCTGTAACCGTCGGCTCTCGCACAGGAACCCTTTAGGGGTCCCTTACCGGGTCCCATGACACACTCTTCAATCGCTATGGACATATCCGGAACCCCGCTCAGAGCCGTACGCGCGGCGCTGTTCACGGCACTCGTCGTGACACTCAGCACCGCGTCGCACGTGCTGCTGTCCGGGGTCCCGCTGCCGCTGCCCACCGTGGCCGGGGTCGCCGCCGCCGTCTTCCTGATCGCGTACGCCCTGGCCGGGCGGCGCGAGCGCGGCTTCGGGCGGATCGCCGCCCTGCTGATCCCGCTGGAGCTGGCCGCCGACACGCTCTTCACCACCGGCCAGCACGTCTGCTACGGACGGACGGGCGGCCCGGTCACGGGCCCGCTGCGCTCCGTCGGCTTCGACGTGCTGTGCGGCGGCGGGACCGGCGTCCACGCCGGCGTCGCCGCCCCGCTGACCCGGGTGACGGGCGCCGAGACCGACCGGCTGGCGACCGTGCTGGCCGACTCCGGCCCCGCGACCGCCTGGCTGCTGCTCGGCGCGCACGTCGGCGTCGGCCTGCTGGCGGCGGCCTGGCTGCGGCGCGGCGAGCGGGCGCTCGCCCAGCTGCTGAGCGCGATGGCCGCGACCACCTTCCGGCCGCTGCTGCTCGCCGTCGCGGCCGTGAGCGTACGCCGGCCCCCCGAGGTGCGCTGCCCGGCGGCCCCGGCCCGCCGCACCACCGGCGCCCGCGAGCGGATCCTCACGCACTCCCTGGGACGGCGCGGACCACCGTGCCCGGCCGCCTTCGTGTGACCCGTCACCGAGCACCCGGCAGTCCCCCATACGCACTCCGCACACCCCCGTGTGCGCGTCCCCGGAGAGATCACCACCATGAGCAAGCGGAACACCCAGGCGGCCAAGACGGCGGCGCGTGAGCGCCTGCGCGAGGAGCGCGAGCGCCAGGCCAAGCGCGACAAGACCAAGCGGCAGGTCGTCGTGGCCTGCTCCATCGTCGGCGTACTGGCGATAGCCGGCGGCATCGGCTACGCCGTCATGCAGATGAACGAGCCCTCGGGCTGGGACAAGGCCGCCGAGGCCAAGGTGGTGGCCCCGGCCAACACCTCCGGCAAGAACGGCACCACGGTCCTCGTCGGCGACTCCGAGTCCGACCACGTCGTCCACCTCTACGAGGACCCGCGCTGCCCGGGCTGCGCCTCCTTCGAGCAGGGCGTCGGCGAGTCCGTCAACAAGGGCATGGAGGACGGCACCTACAAGCTGTCCTTCACGATCGGCACCTTCCTCGACGGGAACCTCGGCGGCGAGGGCTCGAAGAACGCGCTGAGCGCGCTCGGTGCCGCGCTGAACGTCAGCCCCGAGGCGTTCATCGACTACAAGACGGCGCTCTACTCCTCCGAGCACCACCCGTCGGAGTCGACCGACGAGTTCGCCAAGGACGACTACCTGATCGAGGTGGCGGACACGGTCGACGCCCTGAAGAACAACAAGAAGTTCCAGGACGCCGTGGAGAAGGGCACCTACGACGCCTGGGCGATGAAGATGAGCGACGCCTTCCAGAAGGCCGAGGACGTCCAGTCGACCCCGACCGTCAAGATCAACGACAAGGTGATCGAGACGCCGGGCACGGACGCCGAGTGGCAGAAGGCCCTCAAGGACGCGGGCGTCACGAAGTGAATCCCGCGTGAACGGGCGGGCGAACTTCCCGAGTTCGCCCGCCCGCTCGCATACCGATCAGTAACCTGATCGGTCGTGACCAGTCGACACAGACCATCCGAGAACACCGTTCCGTCGACCGCCGACGGGGCCAACACCCTGATCCCGAGCCGCCGTACGGTCGTCAAGGCCGCGGCGGCCGGCGCCGTCCTGGCCGCCCCGCTCGCCGCGGCGCCGCCCGCCAGTGCCGCCGGCGTCGCCCCCGCCTTCCTGCACGGCGTCGCCTCCGGCGATCCGCTGCCCGACGGCGTCCTGCTGTGGACCCGGGTGACCCCGACCCCCGAGTCCATACCGGGTTCCGGGGCCGGCCCGGACACCGAGGTGAGCTGGGTCGTCGCCACGGACAAGGCGTTCACGAACATCGTCACCAAGGGGTCCACCACGGCGACGGCCGCCTCCGACCACACCGTCAAGGCCGACATCCGGGGCCTGTCACCCGCCACGGACTACTGGTTCCGCTTCTCCGCCGGCCCCACCGACTCCCCCGCCGCCCGCACCCGCACCGCCCCCGCGGCCGACGCGGCGGTGGCGGGCCTGCGCTTCGGCGTGGTCTCCTGCTCCAACTGGGAAGCCGGCCACTTCTCGTCGTACCGGCATCTCGCGGCGCGCGGCGACCTGGACGCCTGGCTGCACCTGGGCGACTACATCTACGAGTACGGCACCGGCGAGTACGGCACCCGCGACACCGTCGTACGCCCGCACGCGCCCGCGCACGAGATCCTCACCCTCGCGGACTACCGCACCCGGCACGGCCGGTACAAGACCGACCCCGACCTCCAGGCGCTGCACGCCGCGGCGCCGGTCGTGGCGATCTGGGACGACCACGAGATCGCCAACGACACCTGGTCGGGCGGCGCCGGGAACCACACCGAGGGCGCCGAGGGCACCTGGGCGGCGCGTCAGGCCGACGCCAAGCGGGCCTACTTCGAGTGGATGCCGGTGCGCCCCGCGATCGCCGGCACCACCTACCGCAGGCTGCGCTTCGGCAAGCTGGCCGACCTGTCGCTGCTGGACCTGCGCTCCTTCCGCTCGCAGCAGGTGGCGCTCGGCGACGGCGAGGTCGACGACCCGGAGCGCACCCTCACCGGCCGCGCCCAGCTCGACTGGCTCAAGTCGGGTCTCGCCTCCTCGGACACCACGTGGCGGCTGGTCGGCAACTCGGTGATGATCTCGCCGTTCGCCATCGGCTCGATCCCCGCCGAACTGCTGGGGCCCCTCGCCGAGCTGCTCGGGCTGCCCAGGGAGGGCCTCGCCCTCAACACCGACCAGTGGGACGGGTACACCGACGACCGCCGCGAACTGCTGGCGCACCTGCGCGCGAACGCCGTCCGCAACACGGTCTTCCTGACCGGCGACATCCACATGGCCTGGGCCAACGACGTGCCGCACAACGCCGCCACGTACCCGCTGTCCGCCTCGGCCGCCACGGAGTTCGTCGTCACCTCGGTGACCTCCGACAACCTCGACGACATCCTCAAGGTCCCCGAGGGGACGGTCTCGGCGATCGCCGCACCGTTCATCCGGGCCGCGAACCGGCACGTCCACTGGGTCGACACCGACCGGCACGGCTACGGCGTGCTGGACATCACCGCGGACCGGACGCAGATGGACTACTACGTCGTCTCCGACCGCACGGAGCCGGACGCCACGTCGAAGTGGGCGCGGTCGTACCGCACCCGCAGCGGTACGCAGCGGGTGCAGCGGGTCTACGCGCCCGTCTGAGAGGCGTCCGCCTCCTGAAGCGTCTCGAGGAAGCCGAGCGCCACCCGCCAGGTGGCCTCGGCCGCCTCCTCGTCGTAGTCCGGCAGGCCGGGGTCGGTGTAGAGGTGGCCGGCCCCGGCGTATCGGTACACCTCGACGTCGGCGCCGGTCCGGCCCATCTGGAGATACCAGGCGCTCAGCCAGTCGTCCGTCTCGAAGGCGTCCGGCTCCGCGACGTGCAGCTGGACCGGCAGGTCGTCGACCGAGGCGTTGGCCGCGATGTCAGACGTGCCGTGCAGGAGCAGCAGACCACGGGAACGGTGGTCACCGAGGGCGAGGGTCTGGGCGATGGAGGCGCCGAGCGAGAACCCGGCGTACACCAGTCCCCGTTCGGAATAGGGGGCGGCGGCCAGCACGGCGCGCTTCAGCAGCTCCTCCTTGCCGATCTCCTCCTGGTGGGCCATGCCCTCCTCGACCGTGTCGAACGTCCGGCCCTCGAAGAGGTCCGGTGTCCACACCTGGTGCCCGGCTTCGCGCAGCCGGTCGGCGGCCTGCCGCACCGCGGGCCTGGGGCCAAGGGTCGAGTGAAAGAGCACGATGTTCATGAGGCCATGGTGCCAGCCGGGTGTGACAACGCGGTGCGCGGCGATACCCGGGACGGGACGGAAGTCACAGGTTCGCGGCGCGGTGGGTGCGGTTACGTTCGAGGGATGGAGACCATACTCCGCCCCCTGATCGTGGTCGGCGGCTCCGTCCTGCTGACCCTGGTCATCGGCTGGGCCACCGACCTGCTGCTGCGCAAGGCCGACGGACGGCACCCCGAGACGCCCCTGTGGGGGCTGCTGCGCCGTGCCCGCATCCCCTACCAGCTCCTCCTCTGCTCGGCGCTGCTGAGGGGGTCGTACGTCGAGGCACAGGTGTTCCCCGACCACCGGGAGGGGGTCGGCCGGACGCTGACGCTGGTACTGATCGGCTCGGCGGCCTGGCTGGTGATCCGGATCGCCGCGGCGGTCGTCGAGACGTCGTACTCCCGCTACGCGCACGCCCACGCCCAGCGGAACCCGGCCCGGGTCCGGCGGGTGCGTACGCAGGTGTCGTTGATCATGCGGGTGGTCTCGGCGGTCGTCGGCGTGGTCGCCGTGTCGTCGATGCTGCTGACGTTCCCCGCGATGCAGGCGGCGGGCGCCTCGCTGCTGGCCTCGGCCGGCATCCTGGGCATCGTCGCCGGTGTGGCCGCCCAGTCCACGCTGGGCAACATGTTCGCCGGGTTCCAGATCGCCTTCGGCGACATGGTGCGCATGGGCGACACGGTCGTGGTGGACGGGGAGTGGGGCACCGTCGAGGAGATCACCCTCACGTTCCTGACCGTGCGCACCTGGGACGAGCGCCGGATCACCATGCCGGTGTCGTACTTCACGTCGAAGCCGTTCGAGAACTGGTCGCGCGGCACCCCGCAGATGACCGGGACCGTGTACTGGCACCTCGACCACTCGGCGCCGCTGGAGCCGATGCGGGAGCGGCTGCGCGACATCCTGCGCGAGTGCCCGGCCTGGGACGGCCGCGACTACAACCTGACCGTCACGGACACCACCCCGAACACCATGCAGGTGCGGGCCCTGGTGACGGCGAAGGACGCGGACGACATCTGGACGGTACGGGTCACGGTCCGCGAGGGGATGATCCGCTGGCTCGCCGACGAGCACCCGTACGCCCTGCCGCGGATCAACACGGCGGACGCGGTCCCGCGCCCGCCCCTCGACGGCCCGCCCCGCCCCCGCCGCTCCTCCGACGGCGGCCCCCGCCGCTTCCCGGAACAGCCGGCCAAGAGCCTGTGACCGCGCGGACGGCGGGCCCGCCCCGGCGCGGGCCGCGGGGCCGCCTCAGCGCAGGCTGCGGACGTCGAGCTGGCGTAGTACGCGGTCCACGATCTCCGGGTCGGCTCCGGCCTCGCTGCGCGCGGCCAGCACCTCGTGCCGGGCGGCGCTCATCATCTCGCCCTGGATACGGCGGATCCGCTTCGCCCGCCTGGCCCGCTGCTCCTGCGCCTCGCGCCGCTCCTCGTCGCCGACGTCGGGGCTGATCCGCATCCCGATGTCGAAGGCCCGCCGCAGCAACTGCTCGGCCAGCTCCTCCGGCAGTTCCTCGACCGACTCGATCTCCCGGAGCCGCTGCTTCGCCGCCTTCGCCGCCCGTACGGCCAGCTCCTTCTCGTACTCCTTCTCCCGCTCGGTGTCCGCCCGCACCCCGAGCCGGCCCACCAGCCACGGCAGCGTCAGCCCCTGCAGCAGCAGCGTGACCATGATCACGCCGAACGCGACGAAGATGATCTCCTCGCGGTGCGGGAAGGCGGACCCGTCGTCCGTCTCCAGCGGGATCGCGAGCGCCAGCGCGACCGAGGCGACGCCCCGCATGCCCGACCACCACATGACGACGGTCTCCCGCACGGACATGGGGATGTCCTCGTCGTGGTCGCGCCTGGCGTGCAGCCGCTTCGTCAGCCAGGTGGCCGGCAGCAGCCACACCAGCCGCACCAGGATCACCACGCCGGCGATCACCGCGGCCCAGCCGAGCAGTTCGGTCCAGCGTCCGGAGGCCGTGCGGATCGCGTTGTGCAGTTCCAGGCCGACCAGCCCGAAGGCGACGCCGGTCACGAGCGTGTCGACGACGTCCCACACGGTGTGTCCGGCGAGCCGGGTCATCACGTCGTCGGCGTCGAAGGCGTACTCGGCGAGGAACATCGCGGTGGTGAGCACCGCGAGCACTCCGGAGCCGTGCAGCTCCTCGGCCAGGACGTAGGACCCGTACGGCACCAGCAGTGTCAGGCCGATCTGCAGGGTGGCGTCCCCCAGTACGCTCAGCAGTCTGTTGGTGGCCCAGCCCAGGGCGAGGCCGACCGCGACGGCGACGACGGCGGACAGCACCAGGTCGAGTCCGGCCCGCCACGGCGAGAAGGTGCCGCCGACGGCCGCGGCGATGGCCACGTGGTACAGGACGATGGCCGTGACGTCGTTGAACAGCCCCTCGCCCTCCAGGATGGAGACCAGGCGGCGCGGCAGTCCCAGTTGCCCGGCGACGGCGGTCGCCGCGACCGGGTCGGGCGGCGCCACCAGCGCGCCCAGCGCGAAGGCGGCGGCGATCGGCAGCCCCGGCACGACGGCGCTCGCCACCGCGGCCACACAGGTCATGGTGACGAGGACCAGCGCGACCGCCAGCAGGAAGATCGGGCGTTTGTTGGCCGCGAACTGCCGCCAGGACGTGCGCCGCACGGCCGCGTACAGCAGCGGCGGCAGCAGCGCGGGCAGGATCAGCTCGGGCGGGATGTCGACGTTGGGCACGAACTCGAGCAGCGCCAGGACGATCCCGAGGACCGTCATCAGCACCGGCGCCGGCAGCCCGAGCCGGGCACCGACCGGGACGCTCAGCAGGGCCCCGAGCAGCAGCAGGAACAACAGGGCCAACTGATCCACGGTCAGCGCTCCGGTGGGGTCTCGGCGTTCAGACGGCGGACCTCAAGCCTGCCACGTCGCCGGCCCCACCAGCCCGTTCGGCGCCCCGGTCACAGGGCGCGGCGCATCGCGCGGTGGGGAATCCCGGCGTCGGGAAACTCGGGTCCGTACGCCTCGTACCCCAGTCGCTCGTAGAAACCCAGGGCGTGGGTCTGCGCGTGCAGGTCCACCGCGGTGAGTCCCCGCGCGCGTGCCGCGTCCTCGACGGCCCGCACCAGCGCGGCCCCGACGCCCAGCCCGCGGGCGTGCGCGGCCACCGCGAGCCTGCCCAGGGAGCCGACGGCCGGGTCGCCGTCGCCGTTCTTCGCCGCGGCGGCCGCTCCGTGCAGCAGCCGGCCGGTGCCCAGCGGTACGCCGTCCTCCCGGACCGCCAGGACGTGCACGGCGTCGGCGTCGTAGGCGTCGTACTCGATGTCCTCGGGGACCTTCTGCTCGCCGACGAAGACGTCCTTGCGCACCGCGAAGCACGCCTCCCGGTCGCCGAGGTCCTCGGCGAGCCGCACCTCGTACGAGGGCGTCCGGGCCGGGGCGCTCATCCGTAGGTCTCCTCGCGGACCAGGTCCAGGGCCTGCTGGAGGTCCTCCGGGTAGTCGCTGGCGTACTCGACCCACTGGCCGTCGCCGGGGTGCTCGAAACCGAGCCGTACGGCGTGCAGCCACTGGCGGGTCAGGCGCAGCCGCTTGGCGAGCGTGGGGTCGGCGCCGTAGGTCAGGTCGCCGACGCAGGGGTGCCGGTGGGCGGCCATGTGGACGCGGATCTGGTGGGTGCGGCCGGTCTCCAGCTTCACGTCGAGCAGGGAGGCGGCGCGGAAGGCCTCGATGAGGTCGTAGTGCGTGACGGAGGGCTTGCCCTCGGCCGTGACGGCCCACTTGTAGTCGTGCTGGGGGTGACGGCCGATGGGGGCGTCGATGGTGCCGCTGGTCGGGTCGGGGTGGCCCTGCACGAGCGTGTGGTAGCGCTTGTCGACCGTGCGCTCCTTGAACTGGCGCTTGAGCGAGGTGTACGCGCGCTCCGACTTGGCCACCGCCATCAGGCCGGAGGTGCCCACGTCGAGGCGGTGCACGATGCCCTGCCGCTCGGCGGCACCGGAGGTGGAGACGCGGTATCCGGCGGCGGCCAGTCCGCCGATGACCGTCGGGCCGTTCCAGCCCGGGGACGGGTGGGCGGCGACGCCGACCGGCTTGACGATCACGACCACGTCGTCGTCGTCGTGCACGATCTCCATACCCTCGACGGGTTCGGCGACCACCTGCACCGGCGCGGGCGCCTGCGGCATCTCCACCTCGAGCCAGGCGCCGCCGTGGACGCGCTCGGACTTGCCGACCACCGATCCGTCGACCTGGACCTTGCCCGCCGCGGCGAGCTCCGCGGCCTTGGTACGGGAGAAGCCGAACATGCGGGAGATGGCGGCGTCGACACGCTCGCCCTCCAGGCCGTCGGGCACGGGCAGGGTACGGATCTCGGGAATCGTGCTCACCCGTCGAGTATGCCGGACGGACCGGACACACCCGAACGCGCGCTCAGTCCTCGCGGACGGTCAGCCCTTGTCGACGGTCAGTCCTTGTGGACGGTCCCGTCCGGGTCCAGGCCCCGGAAGGAGAGGATCACGATCAGGATGCCACCGCAGACGATCGCCGAGTCGGCGAGGTTGAAGACGGCGAAGTGCTTGGGCGCGATGAAGTCCACGACCGCGCCCTGGAAGACGCCGGGCGCGCGGAAGATCCGGTCGGTGAGGTTGCCGAGGGCGCCGCCCAGCAGCATGCCGAGCGCGATCGCCCACGGCAGGCTGTAGAGCTTGCGCGCGAGGCGGGCGATCACGACGATCACGGACGCCGCGATCACCGTGAAGATCACGGTGAAGGCCTCGCCGAAGCCGAAGGCCGCGCCCGCGTTGCGGATCGCCACGAACCGCAGCCAGTCCCCGACGATCTCGATGGGCTCCTGGTGCTCCAGCTTGGCGACCACGATCATCTTGCTGACCAGGTCGAGGAGGTACGCGAACGCGGCGACCGCGAACAGCACGGCGATCCGCCGCTTGCCCCGGGGGCGCTCCGGGGGCTGCTCCTGCTCGGCGTCGGGCCGCTCCTGTCCGTCCCCGGCCGCGTCCGGGGTGTCCGGCGTACCGATGATGCGCTCCGCCTCTGCCACGTGAGTCCCTCAACCTAGGTACCTGACTGAGGACGAGGGTACGGCACGTCCTGCGTCCCGTACGTGCTCAGGACGCATACGGAGGCGGACGGCGGCGAACGGCGGCGGATCAGTACCGGCGCTCCTGCTTCTGCTTGCACTCGACGCACAGGGTGGCCCTCGGGAAGGCCTGCATGCGCGCCTTGCCGATGGGGTTGCCGCAGTTCTCGCACAGGCCGTAGGTGCCCGCGTCCAGGCGTTCCAGGGCGCGCTCGGTCTGGGTGAGCACCTCACGCGCGGTGGCGGCCAGCGCCAGTTCGTGTTCGCGCGTGATGTTCTTGCTGCCGGTGTCCGCCTCGTCGTCGCCCGCGCCGTCCCCGGAGTCCCGCATCATGCCCTGCAGCGACCGCTCGGAGGAGTCGATCTCGGAGCGCAGCCGGTCGGACTCGGACTGCAGCTCGCCGCGCGCCTCCTCGACCTCCTGTGGCGTCCAGGGATCCTCGCCGGGGCGTACCGCGAGGTCACCGGGGTCCGCGGCGCCGCGGGCCTTGGGAACGGCGGACTTGGCCGCCGTGGCCGTGCCAGGAGTCTTCTTCGCAACCACCGTCGTGGCTCCCGTCTGCTCCGCGGCCTCGGCCGCGCCCGCCTTCTTGGCCGTGCTCTTCTTCGCCGTGCTCTTCTTGGCCGCGGTCTTCTTCGCCACGGTCTTCTTCGCCGCGGTCCTGCTCGCCGGACCCTGCCGCTTCGCCGCGGTCTTCTCTGCCGCGTCCTCTGCCGTCGTCTCTGCCGTTCTCTTCTCCGCCGTGTTCTTCTCCGCCGTCTTCTTCGCCGCGGTGCTCTCCTCCGCCGCGGCCTTCTTCGCCGCGGTCTTCTTCGCAGTCGCCTCCGACTGCTGTACGGCGGTCTTCTTCCCCACCATGGCCGCGGCCCCTTCACATATTGCGATCTTGCGCGCGAATCGTGCTGGGACGATAAATCGACTCGGGTCCCGCGGCAACGGGGCACGCCGCCCGATTCGCCCGCCCACCGTGCGCCGCGCGGCGAGCATGCATGCGTTGTGCCCAGCTCCCCGCGCGGTAATCCGCCGCGACTCCGCCCGGCCGGACCGCCCGGGAGCCGGACGCCCTCGACGGCATTCGGGTCACGCCCAGCCTGACGGAGGCCCTGGAGCGCCCCCGCTCCCCGCGGTGCCGAAAACCGGTCGGCCGCTGTCCGCGCGGCGCCGTACACTGGGCGCAGCGAAAGGCGTGGATGGGGACGAGTAGCGGCGTAAGCGGCCCAGAGCGACCCGGGGACGGTGTGAGCCCGGGGGCGAGCGCGACGTGAAGATCACCCCGGAGCCGCCGGAGGAAAGCCGTGACGGGACGGTCACGGCGAGTAGAACCGGCTCGCGACCCCAATGAGGGGGCTCACCGGCGCACACGAAGCACCGGGGAGCCAAGGAGGGTGGTACCGCGGGAGCACAGCTCTCGTCCCTCCGACGGAAGGCAGCACGTCCGCCGGAGGAAGCTCGTTGAATACGCAGCCGCAGTACCGCCAGGTGCCCGCCCAGGTCGACCTGCCCGCGCTCGAACACGCGGTGCTCGACTTCTGGCGCGAGCAGAAGATCTTCGCCAAGAGCCTGGAGCAGTCCGAGGGCCGCCCCGAGTGGGTGTTCTACGAGGGCCCGCCCACCGCCAACGGCATGCCGGGCGCCCACCACATCGAAGCCCGCGTCTTCAAGGACGTCTTCCCCCGCTTCCGCACCATGCGCGGGTACCACGTGGGCCGCAAGGCCGGCTGGGACTGCCACGGTCTGCCGGTCGAGCTGGCGGTGGAGAAGGAGCTCGGCTTCTCCGGGAAGCAGGACATCGAGGCGTACGGCATCGCCGAGTTCAACGCCAAGTGCCGCGAGTCGGTGACCCGCCACACCGACGCCTTCGAAGAGCTCACCACCCGCATGGGCTACTGGGCAGACCTCCAGGACCCGTACCGCACGATGGACCCCGAGTACATCGAGTCCGTCTGGTGGTCGTTGAAGGAGATCTTCGACAAGGGCCTGCTGGTCCAGGACCACCGCGTCGCCCCCTGGTGCCCCCGCTGCGGCACCGGCCTGTCCGACCACGAGCTGGCGCAGGGCTACGAGACGGTCGTCGACCCGTCCGTCTACGTCCGCTTCCCGCTGACCTCCGGTCCGCTGGCAGGCGAGGCCGCGCTGGTCGTCTGGACGACGACCCCGTGGACCCTGGTCTCCAACACCGCGGTCGCAGCACACCCCGACGTCACCTACGTCGTCGCGACGAACGGCGAGGAGAAGCTGGTCGTCGCCGAGCCGCTGGTCGCCAAGGCCCTCGGCGAGGGCTGGGAGACCACCGGGCAGTCCTTCACCGGCGCCGAGATGGAGCGCTGGACGTACCAGCGGCCGTTCGAGCTGGTGGAGTTCGCGGAGCCGGCGCACTACGTGGTGAACGCCGACTACGTCACCACCGAGGACGGCACGGGTCTGGTCCACCAGTCCCCCGCCTTCGGTGAGGACGACCTCAAGGTCTGCCGCTCCTACGGCCTGCCGGTGGTCAACCCCGTCCGCCCGGACGGCACCTTCGAGGAGGACGTCCCGCTGGTCGGCGGCGTCTTCTTCAAGAAGGCCGACGAAAAGCTGACGGAGGACCTGGACACCCGGGGCCTGCTCTTCAGGCACATCCCGTACGAGCACAGCTACCCGCACTGCTGGCGCTGCCACACCGCGCTGCTGTACTACGCGCAGCCGTCCTGGTACATCCGCACCACCGCCGTCAAGGACCGTCTCCTCGAGGAGAACGAGAAGACCAACTGGTTCCCGGACTCGGTCAAGCACGGCCGGTACGGCGACTGGCTGGACAACAACATCGACTGGGCGCTCTCCCGCAACCGCTACTGGGGCACCCCGCTGCCCATCTGGCGCTGCGAGGACGACCACCTCACGGTCGCCGGCTCCCGCGCCGAACTGACCGAACTGACCGGCACCGACCAGTCCGCCCTGGACCCGCACCGCCCGTACATCGACGAGGTCACCTTCGCCTGCCCGCAGGACGGGTGCGGCAGGACGGCCACGCGCGTGCCGGAGGTCATCGACGCCTGGTACGACTCGGGTTCGATGCCGTTCGCGCAGTGGGGCTACCCGCACAAGAACAAGGAACTGTTCGAGTCCCGCTACCCGGCGCAGTTCATCTCCGAGGCCATCGACCAGACCCGCGGCTGGTTCTACACACTGATGGCGGTCGGCACCCTCGTCTTCGACAAGTCGAGCTACGAGAACGTCGTCTGCCTCGGCCACATCCTCGCCGAGGACGGCCGCAAGATGTCCAAGCACCTCGGCAACACCCTGGACCCGGTCCCGCTGATGGACCGGCACGGCGCCGACGCCGTCCGGTGGTTCATGGCGGCCGGCGGCTCCCCGTGGGCGGCCCGCCGCGTCGGCCACGGCACCATCCAGGAGGTCGTCCGCAAGACGCTCCTCACCTACTGGAACACGGTCGCCTTCCAGGCCCTGTACGCCCGCACCACGGGCTGGGCGCCGAGCGAGGCCGACCCGGCCCCGGCCGACCGCCCGGTGCTGGACCGCTGGCTGCTCTCCGAACTGCACGCCCTGACCGACCAGGTCACGCAGGCGCTGGACGCCTACGACACCCAGCGCGCCGGCAAGCTGCTGTCCGCGTTCGTCGACGACCTGTCGAACTGGTACGTACGCCGCTCCCGCCGCCGCTTCTGGCAGGGCGACAAGGCGGCGCTGCGCACGCTGCACGAGGTCGTCGAGACGGTCACCAGGCTCATGGCCCCGCTGACCCCGTTCATCACCGAGCGGGTCTGGCAGGACCTGGTCGTTCCGGTCACCCCGGGCGCCCCCGAGTCCGTGCACCTGTCCACCTGGCCACAGGCGGACCTGTCGGCGATCGACCCCGAGCTGTCGAAGCAGATGGTCCTGGTCCGCCGCCTGGTCGAGCTGGGCCGCGCCACGCGCGCCGAGTCGGGCGTCAAGACCCGGCAGCCGCTCAGGCGCGCGCTGATCGCGGTGGCGGGCTTCGAGACGCTCTCCCCCGAGCTGCACTCGCAGATCACGGAGGAGCTGAACGTCGAGTCCCTCGCGTCGCTGAGCGAGGTCGGCGGCTCCCTCGTCGACACGACGGCGAAGGCCAACTTCCGTGCGCTGGGCAAGCGGTTCGGCAAGCGCGTCCAGGACGTCGCGAAGGCCGTCGCGAACGCGGACGCCGCCGCGCTCTCCCTCGCCCTGCGCGAGGGCACGGCCTCGGTGGAGGTCGACGGTGAGACGGTCACCCTCGCTCCCGACGAGGTGATCATCACGGAGACGCCGCGCGAAGGCTGGTCGGTCGCCTCCGACTCGGGCGCCACCGTCGCCCTGGACCTGGAGATCACCGAGGAGCTCCGCCTGGCGGGCCTCGCCCGGGACGCGATCCGCCTGATCCAGGAGGCCCGCAAGAACAGCGGCCTCGACGTGGCCGACCGGATCGCGCTGCGGTGGACGGCCACGGACCCGGCGACGATCGCCGCCCTGACCGGCCACTCGGACCTGATCTCCGACGAGGTCCTCGCGACGGACTTCGGCCAGGGCGAGGCGGACGACACGTACGGCGCCCCGTTCACGGACGAGGGGCTGTCCCTGACGTTCCGTCTGCGCAAGCGGTAACCGACCGCGAAAGGCCCGGTCCCCGCGGGGGCTGGGCCTTTCGTCATGCCGGCACAGCCGCGCCCGCACGGGGTGGCGCACCGGCCCCGCGCGCGGCAAAAGGGCGGGCCCCGGGTCAGAAACCCGGGGCCCGCCCTGAACGCTGCCGACGGCTACGCCGTACTACCGTTCGTCAACCCGTCAGTTGTCGTCCTCGTCGATCAGGAACCCGCGCATCGGCGAAGGCGCCTGTCCCATCGGCGACGGCCCCTGCGGCCGCACCGGAGCCATCGGCTGGGTCATCGCGGGCGACATCTGCTGCTGACCGCCGTAGGACGGACCGTTCTGGCTCGGCCCGTTGCCCATCGACTGGTTGCCGCCGCCGTACGACGGGGCACTCGCGCCGGCCGGTGCCATGGAAGGCGCCGGGGACGGCGGCAGAGAGGCCGTCGCGGGCGTACGCGGCGGGGCGAGCGAGTCGTCCGCCTGGGTCTCCAGCTGACGCAGCTGCGACTCCAGGTACGACTTCAGCCGCGTCCGGTACTCGCGCTCGAAGCCGCGCAGGTCCTCGACCTTGCGCTCCAGCGTGGCGCGGGCGGACTCCAGGGAGCCCATCGCGACGCGGTGCTTCTCCTGCGCGTCCCGCTCCAGGGCGTCCGCCTTGGCCCGGGCGTCCCGCTCAAGACCCTCGGCACGCGAACGTGCCTCGCCGACGATCTTGTTGGCCTCGGAACGGGCCTCGGCGATCGCCTGGTCGGCGGTCTGCTGGGCCAGCGAGAGGACACGCGCGGCGCTGTCGCCGCCGGGGCCGCCCTGACCGGGCATGCCGGGGCCACCAGGACCGCCGTGCCCCTGCGGGCCGCCCATGGGGCCGCCCATCGGACCGGGGCCCATCTGGCCCTGCATCGGTCCGGGGCCGCCCTGGCCCATCGGCCCCGGACCCTGACCCATCGGGCCGGGACCCTGCGGGCCGCCCTGTCCGCCGGGGCCGGCGGGCAGCTGCGGGGCACCGCTCGGCAGCTGGGGCGGACCACCCATGGGGCCACCCATCTGCTGCTGCGGCGGGCCCGATATGCCGGCGGGCACCGGAGCACCGGGACCTCGCATGCCCTGCTGCGGCATACCCCCCTGCTGCGGCGGGTGCTGCTGCTGATGCTGCTGTTGCTGCTGCTGGTCCTGCGGCGGTTCCGGAGGCTTGCGCATGTTCTGCTGGTTCTGCGCAGCCGCGCGCGTCGCCGCGGCCAGCTTGGCCCGCAGGTCCTCGTTCTCGCGGAGCAGGCGGGTCAGTTCGGCTTCGACTTCATCGAGGAAGGCATCGACCTCGTCCTCGTCATAGCCTTCTCGGAGGCGGACGGTCGTGAACTGCTTGTTCCGCACGTCCTCGGGGGTCAACGGCATCTCTTCACCTCAACGTTGTCGTCGGCATTCGGCAAGCCCGTATCTCTGTCATCGCTCACAGCTGGCTCACGATCGAGATCAGGATGTAGACGATGATCATCAGTACGAAGAAGGACAGGTCGAGCGCCACGCCCCCGAGACGCAGCGGCGGGATGAACCGCCGCAGAAGCTTCAACGGTGGATCGGTGACAGTGTAGGTGGCCTCCAGAACGACCACCATCGCCTTGCCGGGTTGCCACGAGCGGGCGAACTGGAACACGTAGTCCATGACCAACCGGAAGATGAGCACGATGAGGAAGCACATCAGCGCGATGTAGACGACATCCAGGACCACGCTCATGACCTGTGCTTCCCTCTCCCCTGAACCATCTCTCGGACCCGTTCTCGGATCCGCGTTCTTGCTCTGTACCGGTGGTGCGTCTCAGCTCTGGTTGAAGAACCCGCCCTCTGCGATGCGGGCCTTGTCCTCCGCCGTGACATCGACGTTAGCAGGAGACAGCAGGAACACCTTCTGCGTCACCCGCTCGATACTGCCGTGAAGACCAAACACCAAACCGGCCGCAAAGTCGACAAGTCGCTTCGCATCTGTGTCATCCATCTCAGTCAGATTCATGATCACCGGCGTGGCCTCACGGAAGTGTTCCCCGATGGTACGGGCCTCGTTGTAGGTCCGGGGGTGAAGCGTGGTGATCCGGTAGGGCTCTCGTTCGGACACGACCTTGGGCATGATGACCGGTGCGCTCTTTTCCAGGCTCGCGCGTTCTTGTGTGATGGATGCCACGGGCGCGATACGCGCCGGGCGGCCCGATTCCGCCGCGAGCGAAGTGGCACGTGGCACCGGCTCGCGTTGCGCGGGCGGTTGTACGACTCGTACCTCTTCGTCCCTTAGGGGCTGATGTGACACATGCGGCTGGTGCGCCGGTTCGTGCCGCCGGTGGTCCCGCTCGGGCTCCGGGTCCAGTTCCGGTTCGAAGTCGTCATCGGGGTCGAACCCCCGGCCGTCGTACCCATCGTCCTCCACGAGGCCGAGGTAGACCGCCATCTTGCGCATCGCGCCGGCCATGCTCTGAGTCCTCCGCTCTGTGGTGGATCGGCTGACGACTGCCAAATGCCCGCGATCCACGAGGTCGTTGCGTCCGCCTTTCGGCGGTAATGACCATATTTTCTGCTGTGGTCCGACTTCTTGGCGACGTTACCCGAGCCCGGGGCGGACTCCGAGTACCGCACTGCCGACGCGCACATGTGTCGCTCCGGCTGCCACGGCCTGCTCGAGGTCCGCACTCATCCCTGCGGAGACCATGTTCGCAGCCGGATGGGTTCGGCGCACGTAGGTCGACAAATCCATGAGGCGCTCGAAGGCGGCCTGTTGGCGTCCCGCGTATGCGCCGGTGAGCGGGGCGACGGTCATCAGTCCGTCGAGCCGCAGCCCCTCCGATCCGGCGACGAGGTCGGCCAACTCTTCGATTCCCCCGGGCGAGACGCCGCCACGCTCGCCTCGCCCGCCCTCCCCCGCGTCGAGCGCGACCTGGAGCAGGCAGCCCACCTCGCGCCCGGCCCGCACGGCCTCCTTGGACAGGGCCGTGACGAGCCTGGCGCGGTCGATGGACTGCACGACGTCCGCGTAGCCGACCACGGACCGCACCTTGTTGGTCTGCAACTGGCCGACGAAATGCCACGAAAGCGACAGATCCGAGCACTCGGCGGCCTTGGGGGCCGCGTCCTGGTCGCGGTTCTCGGCGACATGGCGCACGCCCAGTCCCGAGAGAATGCGCACATCGTCCGCCGGGTAGGTCTTGGTGACCACGATCAGGGTCACCTCGTCGCGGCGACGGCCCACGGCCTCGCACGCGGCGGCGATGCGCTCTTCCACTTTCGCCAGATTCGCGGCGAGTTCCTGCTTACGGTCCGTCATGCCCCATCAGTCCAGCCAGACATAGCCCGCGAGCCGCCCGGTGGTGCGGTCGCGTCGGTACGAGAAGTGGTCCTTCGACTCCAGGGTGCACACCGGCGACCGCGCCCGGTCGCACACCCCGAGGCGTTCGAGCTGCGCGTGCACGCCGGCGCACACATCGACCGCCGGTGTGCCCCAACCGGTCTCGGCGTACGCCTCCGGTTCGGCGGCGGCGACCTCGGCCCGCATCCGCTCCGGCACCTCGTAGCACCGGCCGCACACGGCGGGTCCGGTGCGGGCGACGATCCGGGCGGGGTCCGCGCCGAGTTCGGCCATGGCCCGTACGGCGGCGGGGACCACCCCGGCGACCAGGCCGGGCCGGCCCGCGTGGGCCGCGGCGGTGACGCCGGCGACGGGGTCCGCCAGCAGGACGGGCACGCAGTCGGCGGTGAGAACGGCGAGGGGGAGACCGCGTTCGGCGGTGACGACCGCGTCGACCAGCGGAACCGGGCCCTCTCCCCAGGGGCCGTCGACCACGGCGACGTCGGCGCCGTGCACCTGGTTCATCCAGACCACCCGGGCCGCCTCGACGCCCAGCGACTTGGCCGCCAGCTCCCGGTTGGCCGTGACGGCGCCGGGGTCGTCACCGACCGCGCCGCCGAGATTGAGCTCCTCGTACGGAACGGCGCTCACTCCGCCCCACCGGTCGGTGAAGCCGAAGTGCGCGCCGTTCACGGTGTCGCGCTGTCCTATCACTTCAGGAAGTCCGGCACGTCCAGTTCCTCGGCGGCGCTGTCCGAGTAGGTCCGGGACGGCGGGACCGGCGGCGCGGAGACCGGCGGCAGGTCGCTCACCGGCTCCGGCGCGGGGGCCGGCTCCGGGTCCTCCTTCGGCTTGACGCTGCCGAGCGACCCGAAGGACGGACGGCTCTCGGCCTGCCGCACCGGGGTGGGCTCCTCGCGCTTGGCCGAGGACGAGCCGAGGACGTTGTCCCGCTTGGACGGCGGCTGGCCCCCGTCGAAGCCGGCCGCGATCACGGTGACCCGGACCTCGTCACCCAGGGCGTCGTCGATGACCGCGCCGAAGATGATGTTGGCCTCGGGGTGGGCGGCCTCACTGACCAGCTGGGCGGCCTCGTTGATCTCGAACAGGCCGAGGTCGGAGCCGCCGGAGATGGAGAGCAGCACGCCGCGGGCGCCGTCGATGGAGGCTTCGAGCAGCGGCGAGGAGATCGCCATCTCGGCCGCGGCCACCGCGCGGTCGTCGCCGCGGGCCGAGCCGATGCCCATGAGGGCCGAACCGGCCTCGGACATGACCGACTTCACGTCGGCGAAGTCCAGGTTGATCAGGCCGGGCGTGGTGATGAGGTCGGTGATGCCCTGCACACCGGACAGCAGCACCTGGTCCGCGGACTTGAACGCGTCGAGCACGCTGACCTGGCGGTCCGAGATGGACAGCAGCCGGTCGTTGGGGATGACGATGAGGGTGTCGACCTCTTCGCGGAGTTCGGCGATGCCGTCCTCGGCCTGGTTGGCCCGGCGCCGTCCCTCGAAGGTGAACGGGCGGGTGACCACGCCGATGGTGAGGGCGCCGAGCGAGCGGGCGATGTTGGCCACGACGGGCGCGCCGCCGGTGCCGGTGCCGCCGCCTTCTCCGGCTGTCACGAAGACCATGTCGGCCCCCTTGAGGACCTCCTCGATCTCCTCGCGGTGGTCCTCGGCGGCCTTGCGGCCGACTGCCGGGTTGGCTCCGGCGCCGAGTCCGCGGGTGAGTTCGCGGCCGACGTCGAGCTTGACGTCGGCGTCGCTCATCAACAGAGCTTGCGCGTCGGTGTTGATGGCGATGAACTCGACGCCCTTGAGACCGACCTCGATCATCCGGTTGATGGCATTGACACCACCGCCGCCGACACCGATGACTTTGATGACTGCGAGGTAGTTCTGCGGTGCTGCCACGTCGAAGGCCTCTCGCCTCGAGTTACGTGTCGTCGATCCGCCGGAGCACTGCTGCCCCCGCGACCCGACGACTGATGCCGAATGGGACGGTCCGTAGCGCCGACCCGAACCCTAACGCTGAAGTTTAGGGTTACCAGTGTGTCTGTTCCTTGGAGTCTTCTGAACAGGACACTAAGTCGACAAGTGGCGCACGTTCAACGAACACGCCGAACCTCCCGTTTTTCTTTTCACCCTATGTGATCAGCCGTAGCGCTGCCCAACCAGGGTGCTGGCCTGCACGTATACCCGTCAACTTGCCGATGACGCCGGGGCGGTGGGGACACTCACGTCGAAGTGCCGCGCGTCGGGCGCCGCTTTCATCAGCGCGGTGAGTACACGCGCTTTCCGTACACCCCGTTCACCGCTCCCCCACGCCACAGTCCGGTCGCCGCTCAACTCCAGCGAGATGTCGTCGTAGGAACGGACCTTGACGACCCGCGTGTCCTTGGCGACCGCGTCCGGGAGCCGGCCGGTCACCCGGACCGCCTCCCGCACCAGGCGGTCCTCGTCGAAGCGCCGCAGACTCGCCGCCGCCGTCCCCGACCGGGCGGGTTCCAATTCCAGCGTGGGCACGTTTTTCGGCGCCCGGGAAACCGTGGCGAAACGGACGCCTTCATCGTCCACTTCCACGAACTTTCGGCCCTTTTGGACAATCAGAACCGGGGTACGTTCCGTCACTTTCAGGTCGATTCCGTGCGGCCAGGAACGTTCCACGACGACCTCGTCGACGCGGGGCAATTCCTGTCGCAGCCGCGCCTCGACCGCCTCGGTGTCGACGGAGACCAACGGGTCACCGACCGGCACGTCGGCGGCCGCGCGCACCTGAGCGCCCGTCAGAACACGGGTACCGGAGACGGACACGCGTTCCACCCGCGTCCAGTCCGAGCCGTAGAGCAGCCAGCTGGTCGCGCCCGCGACGAGCACGAGAGCAACGGCCAGGATGATGATCGTACGAAGGCGGGGTGGGCCGAACCGCCCCGCACGGGGCGGGCCGGACGACTTCCGCTGGCGTTCACCGCGCTCGGCGGCGGTCGTTCCGGCCACGCGCACTCCCTTTCCTGGCTCGGTTCACCTCCGGAACGCCTCACTCGCCGATACGTTCCCTAGCGGTGCGCACGAGCGGCGATCGCCTCGTACACCATGCCGACGAGCAGGTCGTCGGCGTCCCGGCGGCCGAACTCGGCGGCGGCGCGGGACATCTCGTACAGCCGGTGCGGGTCGGCGAGCACGGGCAGGACGTTGTGCTGGAGCCACTCGGGCGTCAGTTCCGCGTCGTCGACCAGCAGTCCACCGCCGGCCTTGACCACCGGCTGGGCGTTGAGCCGCTGTTCGCCGTTGCCGACGGGCAGCGGGACGTAGGCGGCCGGGAGTCCGACGGCGGAGAGTTCGGCGACGGTCATCGCACCCGCGCGGCAGAGCATCATGTCGGCCGCGGCGTACGCGAGGTCCATCCGGTCCAGATAACTTACCGGGATGTACGGGGGCATCCCCGGCATCTGGTGCACCTGCGGCAGTTCGTTCTTGGGCCCGACCGCGTGCAGGATCTGGATGCCGGCCTGCTGGAGCCAGGGCGCGACCCGCTGCACCACCTCGTTGAGGCGGCGGGCGCCCTGCGAACCGCCGGAGACCAGCAGCGTCGGCAGATTGGGGTCGAGCCCGAACGCCGCGCGGGCCTCGGGACGCGCGGCGGCGCGGTCCAGGGTGGCGACGGCACGGCGCAGCGGGATGCCGATGTAGCGGGAGTTGCGCAGCTTGCTGTCGGGGGTGGAGACGGCGACCTGCGCGGCGTACCGCGAGCCGATCTTGTTGGCCAGCCCGGGGCGGGCGTTGGCCTCGTGGACGACGATCGGCACCCCGAGCCGCTTGGCCGCGAGGTAGCCGGGCAGGGCGACGTAGCCGCCGAAGCCGACCACGGCGTCCGCCCTGGTGCGCTCCAGGATCTGCTCGGTCGCCTTGATCGTCCCGCGCAGCCGGCCCGGGACGGTGATCAGTTCGGGGGTGGGCTTGCGCGGCAGCGGTACGGCCGGGATCAGCGCCAGTTCGTACCCGCGCTCGGGTACGAGGCGGGTCTCGAGGCCGCGTTCCGTGCCCAGGGCCGTGATCCCCACGGTGGGATCCTGCCTGCGCAGGGCGTCCGCGAGGGCGAGCGCGGGCTCGATGTGGCCCGCGGTTCCTCCGCCGGCGAGTACGACATGCACCGAAATTCACCGCTCTCCGGACGAACGCGCCCCAGAGGCACGCCGTCGCATCGTGTTCCAACTCCGGGGGCTCCGCTTGGACCCGGAAACCCCGGCTCCCCGCTTTCTACCAAAGCGAGGTTGCCGCAGCGCAAGCGCCGCCCGCGCACCGGGCTCGTCGCGCGCGAAGGCGATGAGCAGTCCGATGGCGAACATGGTCGGCAGCAGGGCCGAACCCCCGTAGGAGAACAGCGGGAGGGGGACACCGGCGATCGGCAGCAGCCCGAGGACCGCACCCATGTTGATCACGGCCTGGGCCGTGATCCAGGTGGTCACGCCTCCCGCGGCATACCTCACGAAGGGGTCCTCCGTACGTCCGGCCACGCGGATACCCGCATAGCCTAGAGCCGCGAACAGGGCGAGCACCGACAGCGTCCCCGCCAGGCCCAGTTCCTCACCGGTAACGGCGAAGATGAAGTCGGTGTGGGCTTCGGGGAGTTGGCCCCATTTCTCCACACTGGCACCGAGTCCGGAACCGAACAGTCCGCCCGAGGCGAGGGCGTAGATACCGTGCACGGCCTGCCAGCAGGCGTCGCCGGGGCCCGGGTCGGTGGCGCCGATGCAGTCCAGCCGGGCCATGCGGTTGGGGCTGGTCTTGATGAGGATGAAGCCGAGCAGCACGGCGATCGACAGCACACCGGCGAACAGCCGCGTGGGCGCGCCGGCCAGCCACAGCAGGCCGAACAGGATCGCCGTCAGGATGATCGCCGTGCCCATGTCGCCGCCGAGCATGATCAGCCCGAGCAGCATGAACGCCGCCGGCACCAGGGGCACCAGCATGTGCTTCCACTGCGTCAGCAGCCTCTTGTCCTGCTTGCGGGCCAGCAGGTCGGCGCCCCACAGCACCAGGGCCAGCTTGCCGAACTCGCTGGGCTGGATCTGGAAGGAGCCGCCCAGCGCGATCCAGTTCTGGTTGCCGTTGACCGCCATCCCTATCCCCGGTACCTGCACCAGGATCATCAGGACGACGGCACCGGCGAGGATCGGGTAGGCCAGCGCCCGGTGCAGCTTCACCGGCATCTTCATCGCGGCCACCAGCAGTCCGGCGCCGATCAGCGCCGCCAGGGCCTGCTTGCGGAAGAAGTACGACCCCGGCAGCGACAGCTGGAGCGCGGTGATCTGGGAGGCCGAGTAGACCATCACCAGGCCGAGCACGGTCAGCAGCGCGCTGCCGCCGGAGATCAGGTAGTACGCGGTCAGCGGCCGGTCCCAGGCGCGGCGCAGCCGGCGGTGCAGGCGGAGCAGCGGGTTCTCGTGCGGCGGCCCCGGCGCGGCGGATCGCTTGACGGCCCGCTGTGCGGGCGGTCGTCCGGTACGGCTCTGGGGGCTACCCGGCATCGCGGCCTCCGCTGTACGTCGGCATGGACCGTCCCACCCGTCCTCCCGAAGTCACCCGGCGCAGGAGGCGGCGGGTCAGGCGCCGAGTTCGCGAACGGCCTCCGCGAACGCGTCACCGCGCTTGTTGTAGTTGGTGAACATGTCCATCGAGGCACAGGCCGGGGCCAGCAGGACCGTGTCGCCGGGCCGGGCGAGCCGCTGGGCCTCCCGGACGGCCTGGAGCATCGCCCCAGTGTCGGTCCGGTCGAGGTCGACCACGGGTACCTCGGGGGCGTGTCGCGCCAGGGCTTCGCGGATCAGGGCGCGGTCGGCGCCGATCAGCACCGCCCCGCGCAGCCGCTCGGCCGCCCCCGCGACCAGCTCGTCGAAGGTCGCGCCCTTGGCCAGCCCGCCGGCGATCCAGACGATCGACCCGTACGCCGCCAACGAGGCCTCGGTGGCGTGGGTGTTGGTGGCCTTGGAGTCGTCCACGTACGCCACGCCGTCGACGTCGGCGACGTGCGCGATGCGGTGGGCGTCGGGCGTGAAGGCGCGCAGCCCGTCCCGTACGGCCGCGGCGGGGACGCCGTAGGCACGGGCGAGGGCCGCCGCGGCGAGGGCGTTGGCGATGTTGTGCGGGGCCGGCGGGTCGACGTCGGAGACCTCGGCGAGTTCCTGGGCGTTCTTCTGCCGGTCCTCGACGAAGGCGCGGTCGACCAGGATGCCCTCCACCACGCCGAGTTGGCCCGGTGCCGGGGTGCCGAGGGTGAAGCCGATCGCCCGGCAGCCCTCCTCGACGTCGGCCTCGCGGACCAGGTCCTCGGTCGCCTTGTCGGCGACGTTGTAGACGCAGGCGACGGTGTTTCCCTCGTAGATCCGGCCCTTGTCGGCGGCGTAGGCCTCCATGGAGCCGTGCCAGTCGAGGTGGTCGGGGGCGAGGTTGAGCACGGCGGCCGAGTGGGGGCGCGGGGAGGGCGCCCAGTGGAGCTGGTAGCTGGACAGCTCCACGGCCAGGACGTCGTACTCCGTCTCGCCGGTGACCGCGTCCAGCAGCGAGACGCCGATGTTGCCGACGGCGGCGGTGCGCAGGCCCGCGGCCTTCAGGATCGACGCCAGCATCTGCACGGTGGTGGTCTTGCCGTTGGTGCCGGTGACGGCCAGCCAGGGCGCGGCCTTCCGTCCGTCGAGGCCGCGCAGGCGCCAGGCCAGTTCGACGTCGCCCCAGACCGGGACGTCGGCCTCCCCGGCGGCCGTGAACAGCGGCTTGGTGGGCTTCCAGCCGGGCGCCGTGACGATCAGCTCGGTGCCGTCGGGCAGCGTGTCCCCGTCGCCGAGGCGCACGGTGACACCGAGCGCCTCCAGTTCGGCCGCCTGCGCCCGCGCGCGCTCGTCGTCGCCGTCGTTGACGACGGTGACGCGCGCGCCCAGGCCGTGCAGGACCTTGGCCGCCGGGACACCGGAGACGCCCAGTCCCGCGACGGTGACGTGCGTGCCCTGGAAGTCGAAAGGCACCGAGGAGGAGGTCACTTGTCCGCTGCCCATCCCGCGTAGAAGAGGCCCAGTCCGACGATCACACAGATGCCCTGGATGATCCAGAAGCGGACCACGACAAGGACCTCGGACCAGCCTTTGAGTTCGAAGTGGTGCTGGAGTGGCGCCATCCGGAAGACCCGTTTGCCGGTGAGGCGGAAGGAGCCGACCTGGATGACCACCGACATGGTGATCAGGACGAACAGGCCGCCGAGGATGGCCATCAGCAGTTCGGTGCGCGAGCAGATCGCCAGACCCGCGAGCACGCCGCCGAGCGCGAGCGAGCCGGTGTCACCCATGAAGATCTTGGCCGGCGAGGTGTTCCACCACAGGAAGCCGAGGCAGGAACCCATCAGCGCGGAGGCGACCACGGCGAGGTCGAGGGGGTCTCTCACCTCGTAGCAGGCGCCCGGGTTGGTCAGGGTCAGCGCGTTGGCGCAGGACTCCTGGAACTGCCAGACGCCGATGAAAGTGTAGGCGCCGAAGACCAGGACGGAGGCGCCGGTGGCCAGACCGTCCAGGCCGTCGGTCAGGTTCACGCCGTTCGACATCGCGAGGATCATGAACAGCGCCCAGATGACGAACAGCACCGGGCCGATGGTCCAGCCGAAGTCGGTGATGAACGACAGCTTCGTGGACGCCGGGGTGTTGCCCCGGTTGTCCGCGAACTGCAGCGAGAGCACGGCGAAGGCGATGCCGACGATCAGCTGGCCGGCCATCTTCGCCTTGGCCCGCAGGCCCAGCGACCGCCGTTTGACGATCTTGATGTAGTCGTCGAGGAAGCCGACCAGGCCCATGCCCACCATCAGGCCGAGCACCAGCAGGCCCGAGAAGGTCGGCGCGGCGTCGACCTCGGGGTCCGTGTAGCCGGTGATCACCTTGGCGAGGAAGTACGCGGCGACCGTCGCGAAGATGAAGGCGATACCGCCCATCGTCGGCGTACCGCGCTTGCTGGCGTGCTCGCGCGGCCCGTCGTCGCGGATGTACTGGCCGTAGCCCTTGCGGGCCAGGAGCTTGATCAGCAGCGGAGTGCCGACCAGCGTCAGGAAGAGGCCGATGACTCCCGCGAACAGGATCTGCTTCATCATCGGGCGGCAACCTCACCCTCGGCGCCGGTCTCCAGCAGCGCCGTGGCGACGCTCTCCAGACCCACCGAACGGGACGCCTTCACGAGCACGACGTCCCCTGGGCGCAACTCGCTGCGCAACAGGTCGACCGCCGCCTGTGCGTCGGACACGTGCACCGACTCCTCACCCCACGAACCCTCGTTGTATGCGCCCAGTTGCAGCCATCGGGCTTCCCTGCCCCCGACCGCGACGAGCTTGCTGACGTTGAGCCGGACGGCGAGCCGCCCGACCGCGTCGTGCTCGGCGAGCGCCTCGTCCCCGAGCTCGGCCATCTTGCCGAGCACCGCCCACGTACGACGTCCCTTGCCCATGGCCACGAGCGCGCGCAGGGCGGCTCGCATGGACTCGGGGTTCGCGTTGTAGGCGTCGTTGACGACCGTCACGCCGTCCGGGCGCTCGGTGACCTCCATCCGCCAGCGGGAGAGGGAGCCCGCCTCGGAGAGCGCGGTGGCGATCTCGTCTGCGGACATGCCCAACTCGTGGGCGACGGCGGCCGCGGCGAGCGCGTTCGACACGTGGTGCTCACCGTACAGGCGCATGGTCACATCGCTTGCACCGGAGGGTGTGTGAAGCCTGAAGGCGGGCTGTCCGCTGTCCGTGAGTCGCACATTCTCGGCGCGTACGTCCGCTTCGTCGGACTCTCCGAAAAGGATCACCTTCGCCTTCGTTCGGGAGGCCATGGCCCGTACGAGGGGATCGTCCGCGTTGAGGACCGCGGTGCCGCCCTCCTCGGCCGGCGGCAGCGCCTCGACGAGCTCGCCCTTGGCCTGGGCGATCTGCTCCCGGCCGCCGAACTCGCCGATGTGCGCGGAGCCGACGTTGAGGACGAGGCCGACCTTCGGCGGGGTCAGTTCGGCGAGGTAGCGGATGTGGCCGATGCCGCGGGCGCCCATCTCCAGGACGAGGAAGCGCGTCTCCTCGGTGGCGGTGAGCGCGGTGAGCGGCAGCCCGACCTCGTTGTTCATGGAACCGGGCGTGAAGACCGTGGGCGCCTCGCGGCGCAGCACCTGGGCGATGAGGTCCTTGGTGCTGGTCTTGCCGGCGGACCCGGTGAGGGCCACGAGGGTGGCGCCGAGGCGTCGTACGACGTGCCGGGCGAGGGCGCCGAGGGCGGCCTGGACGTCGTCCACGACGATCGCGGGCACGCCGACGGGGCGGGAGCCGAGCACGGCCACCGCGCCCGCCTCGACGACCGCCGGCGCGAAGTCGTGGCCGTCCACCCGCTCGCCGACGAAGGCGACGAAGAGGCAGCCGGGCCCCGCTTCCCGGGAGTCCCGGACAACCGGCCCGGTGACCTGCGCGGACGCGTCCGGTATGTCATGCATCCGCCCGCCGACGACTTCTGCGATCTCGGCGAGAGAGAGGGTGATCACAAGTTCGTCCCCTGGATCATATGGATCATGCGGGATTTCATCCCTGGGTCTTCTGGATGGCTTCGCGAAGCACCTGGCGGTCGTCGAAGGGACGGACCACCCCGGCGATGTCCTGGCCCTGCTCGTGGCCCTTGCCCGCCACCAGCACGGTGTCGCCGGGCTCGGCCCGGGCGACGGCGGCGGCGATCGCGGCGGCCCGGTCCTCGAAGACCTGCACCTCGCCGCGCTCGTACGCGGGCACGGAGGACGCGCCCTGGAGCATGGTGGCGAGGATCGCGAGGGGGTCCTCGGAGCGGGGGTTGTCGGAGGTCAGTACGGCGGTGTCGGCGAACCGGGCCACGGCGGCGCCCATCGGCTCCCGCTTGGTGGTGTCCCGGTCGCCGCCGCAGCCGAGCACGGCGTGCAGCTTGCCCTCGGTGACCTTGCGCAGCGCCTTGAGGACGGACTCGACCGCGTCGGTCTTGTGGGCGTAGTCGACCACCGCGAAGTAGGGCTGGCCCTCGTCCACGCGCTCCAGGCGGCCGGGCACGCCCGGCACCGCGGCGATGCCGTCGGCGGCGGCCTGCGGGTCGAGGCCGGCCGCGGCCAGGGCGACGATCGCGGCGAGCGTGTTCGCCACGTTGAACGGGCCGGCCAGCGGCGACTTGGCGGCGATCCGCTCGCCCTTCGGCCCGAGCACGGTGAACGTCGAGTCCAGCGGGCCGACCTCGACCTCGTCGGCGCGCCAGTCGGCGTCGGGGTGGCCCTCGGCGGAGTAGGTGACGACCGGGACGGTGGCCTCGTTCGCGAGGCGGCGTCCGTACTCGTCGTCCACGTTGACGACGCCGAGCCTGCTGCGCTCCGGCGTGAACAGCTGCGCCTTGGCCTGGAAGTAGTCCTCCATGCCCGAGTGGAACTCCATGTGCTCCGGGCTGAGGTTGGTGAAGACCGCGAGGTCGAAGACGCAGGCGTCGACCCGGCCGAGCACGAGGGCGTGGCTGGAGACCTCCATGGCGACCGCCTCGGTGCCGCGCTCGCGCATCACCGCGAACAGCGCCTGGAGGTCGGTGGCCTCGGGCGTGGTGCGCTCGGACTTGATGCGCTCGTCGCCGATGCGCATCTCGACCGTGCCGATGAGCCCGGTGGACTTCGCCGTGCGCAGGCCGCCCTCGACGAGGTAGGCCGTGGTGGTCTTGCCGGAGGTGCCCGTGATGCCGATCTGGAGGAGATCGCGGCCGGGGTGGCCGTAGATCGTGGCCGCCAGTTCACCCATCCGCGCGCGCGGGTCGTCGACGACGAGCGCCGGCAGACCGGTGGCGGCGGCGCGCTCCGCGCCGGCCGGGTCGGTCAGCACGGCGGCGGCGCCGAGGCCGGCGGCCTGGGTGACGAAGTCGGCGCCGTGGGCGCGGGCTCCGGGGAGGGCGGCGTACAGGTCACCGGGGCGGACGGCACGCGAGTCATGGGTGATGCCCGTGACCTCCGCGCTGCTGTCCGGTGCGGTGACACCCAGCTGACCGGCGAGTTCCGCCAGGGTTGTGGCGGAGATCCGCGCCGGCCGGGGCGGTCCCGGATAGGTCACGGGGTGGCCCTTCTGGGTGGTTTGGGACTGATCAGCGTGTGGCACGGCGGTGAGCGTACCGGGCGTACCCGCTTCCGGGCGAAGTGAGGTGGGGGAGGTGCTCTGGTTCCCGGGATCGGGGGTGATCGTCGTCACGGGTGGTTCCTGGTGGCTCGGTACTGAATCGGCGCTGGCTCGGTACGGGCTCGGTATTGGCTCTGGCTTGCTGGGTGCTGGTCCGGGTCCGTCGCCCCGGGTCAGGGCTTGAAGGTGACCGGGAGGTTCGCGGGGTCGGCCCCGGTCGGCGGGACCTGGAGGGTCTTCAGGGCGAACTCCATGACCTGCTTGTAGATGGGGCCACAGATCTGGCCGCCGAAGTAGCTGCCCTCGGTCGCGTTCTGGATGGCGCAGTAGACGGTGACACGAGGCTTGTCTGCGGGGGCGAAACCCGCGAACGACGAGGTGTAGCCGTGGTACTTGCCGGTGGCCGGATCCACCCGGTTGGCCGTGCCCGTCTTGCCCGCGACCCGGTAGCCGGGAATGCGTGCCTTGGTGCCGGTGCCCTCCTCGTCGTCGACGACGGACTCCAGCATCTGCGAAAGGGTCTTCGCCGTCTTCTCACTGATCACACGGGTCTTCTCGGGTTCGGCGGCCGGGGTGAAACGTCCGTCCTCCCCCTTGGTGCCGCGTACGAGGGTGGGCTCGACGCGGACGCCGCCGTTGGCGATGGTCGAGTACACGGAGGCCGCCTGCAGCGCGGTCACGGAGACGCCCTGGCCGAAAGGAATCGTGTACTGCTGCGAGGTCGACCACTGGTCGGGCGGCGCCAGGATGCCCTTCGTCTCGCCGGGGAAGCCGAGACCGCTGTGGCTGCCGAGGCCGAACTTGCGGAGGTAGGAGTAGAGCACCTTGTTGGCCTCCTCCTGCGTCCTGCCCAGCTCGCCGGTGGCCATGATGGTGCCGATGTTGCTGGACTTGGCGAGCACGCCGTTGAGCGTGAGGTACCAGGTGGGGTGGTCGATGTCGTCCTTGAAGAGCCGGTCTCCGCGCTTGAGCCGGTTCGGGATGACGAGGTGGGTCATCGGCGTGGCGGCGTTCTCCTCCAGTACGGCCGCCATCGACATCACCTTGGCGGTGGAGCCGGGCTCGAAGGCGTCCTGGAGGGCGGCGTTGCCCAGCGCGTCCGGGTCGGCGTGGGCGAGGTCGGCGGGGTCGAAGCCGGGCGAGTTGGCCATGGCGAGGATCTCTCCGGTGGCCGTGTCCTGGACGATGACGTAGCCGCCGTCCGCCTTGGACTTCTCCACCTGCTCGCTGATGGCGTGCTGCGCGGCCCACTGGATGTCGCGGTCGATGGTGAGCTCGACGTCGCTGCCGGGCACGGCGGGCGTCCCGGTGGAGCCGGCGGTGGGCACCTGCCGGCCGCCGGACTGCACGTAGCGGATCTCGCCGTCCTTGCCGGCCAGCGTCTTGTCCAGCTTCCGTTCGAGGCCGCCGCCGCCCTTCCCGTCCGCTCCGACCCAGCCGATGACGCCGGCCGCGAGGTCGCCGCCCGGATACACGCGCTTACTGCTGGGGTCGGCGAGGACACCCGCGAGGACGTTGACCGCGGACTTGTCCGTCTCCGCCTTCTTGGCGAGCGCGGTCTTCAGGTCCTTGATCTGGTTCCAGACCTGCGGGGTCTGCCGGCGGGCGAGGACGACGTAGCGCAGTTTCCCGTTCTCCGGACGGAGCCGGTCGACCAGGTCCGCCGGGTCCTCGCCGAGGATCGGCGCGAGGAGCGCGGCCGCCTGCTCGGGGCCGTCACCGACGTCCAGCTGCTCACGGGTGAACAGCGTGGGGTCGGCGGTGATGTCGTAGGCGTCCACGGTGGACGCGAGGGCGACGCCGTTGCGGTCGGTGATCCCGCCGCGCTCGGCGGGCAGGGCGTGCACGACGTAGTGGTTCTGCTCGGCCTTGGCGGCGTAGGTGCCGGCGTCGACGGCCTGCACCTGGAGCAGCCGCACGACGAAGGCGGAGAGCACCAGGGTCAGCGCGAGGCCGATCATGCGCAGGCGCGGGCGGGGGCTGCCCAGCCGGATGGTGCGGGGTGCGGCGGGCCGGGGCGGGCCCGGCCGGCGGGCGGGCCGGGCGCCGGGACCGGGCTGCCGCCGTCCGCCGGGGCGGACGGGCCTGGCGGGTCCGGGCACTCGGCGGCGCGGCGGTTCCCTGTCGGACACTTCCGTCACCTGCCGGGAGTCGGGGTCGGGGCGGGGGTGGTCGTGCTGGTGGGGGTGGCCGCGGTGGTGGGGGGTGCCGTGGCGGGGGGTGCCGTGAGCGCCTCGGGGGCGAGGACCAGCGGGGTGGCGGCGGCGGGCGCGGGGCTCGGCGAGCCCTTGACGGTGCCGTCGGGGGCCAGGAAGGCGGGATCGCCGCCGGGCACCATGCCCAGTTCACGGGCGCGGCGCTGGAGGGCCCGGGGCGCGGAGTACGCGTCGATGTCCCGCTGGAGCGCCTGCTCCTCGTCGGTGAGCTCCTTGGTCTTCTGCTTCAGGTCGTCCAGTTGGAACGAGCCCTCGCTCATGGCGGAGTTCAGCACCAGGAGCCCGATGAGGCCGCCGCCGAGGAGGACGACCACGAGGAGGACGAACGGAGCCCGGGCCGCCTGGCCGCGTCCGCCCGCGGGCGGCAGGAGCCGGGCCAGCCGGGCCGCCCTCCCCTTCAGTTCGGGTTTCCCGCTCACTCGCCCTCCCTGGGCCCGGGTGGGCCGTCCGGGCCCGCTCCTGGCCTGCCTCGCTCGTTTCACCCGATGGACTCCCTGATGCGCTGGGCTCCGCGCAGCCGTGCCGGTGCCGCCCGCCGGTTCTCGGCGATCTCCTCCTCGGTGGGAAGTTCGGCACCACGGGTGAGGAGCTTGAGCCGGGGCGCGTAGCGTTCGGGAACGACCGGCAGTCCGGGCGGCGCCGTGTTGGCGGCGCCGGCCGCGAACACCTGCTTGACCAGCCGGTCCTCCAGGGAGTGGTACGACAGCACGGCGATCCGCCCGCCCACGCCGAGGGCCTCGACGGCGGCCGGGATCGCCCGCTCCAGGACGGACAGCTCCCCGTTGACCTCGATGCGCAGGGCCTGGAAGGTGCGCTTGGCCGGGTTGCCGCCGGTGCGCTTGGCGGCCTGCGGCAGCGCGGCGCGGATCAGTTCCACGAGGCGCGCGCTGTTGCTGAACGGCTCCTTCTCGCGCTCGCGCACGACCGCGGACACGATGCGCTTGGCCTGCTTCTCCTCGCCGTACGCGCGCAGGATGCGGACCAGTTCGCCCGGCGGGTAGGTGTTGAGGACCTCGGCGGCGCTCATGCCGGTCGTCTGGTCCATCCGCATGTCGAGCGGGGCGTCCTGGGCGTAGGCGAAGCCGCGGTCCGCCTCGTCGAGCTGCATGGAGGACACGCCGAGGTCGAACAGCACGCCCTGGACGCGCGGGATGCCGAGCCGGTCCAGTACGTCGGGCAGCTCGTCGTACACGGCGTGCACGAGGGTGGCGCGCTCACCGTGCGGCGCGAGCCGCTCGCCGGACAGGCGCAGGGCCTCCTTGTCCCGGTCGAGGGCGACGAGCCGGGCCTCGGGGAAGCGTTCGAGGAGCGCCTCGCTGTGCCCGCCGAGTCCCAGCGTGCAGTCGACGACCACGGCGCCCGGCTCCGTCAGGGCGGGCTCCAGCAGGTCCAGACACCGCTGGAGCATCACCGGGACGTGTCGACTCTGGCTCAAGTGGGGCGGCCTCTCAGGTCCGGCGCGGCGTCACGCACCGCCGGGTCCCCTCCCGCTCGTGAAGGGGAGGCCTGCCGGCGCCAAAAGCGTCGGCCGGCCGGGAGCGGGAGGAGGCCGAGCCGTACGTACGCGCCGCGCACGTGGGGAGATCTGGCGGGACGTCGCCCAGGTCTCCGGGGATTTCAGTCCAGCAGGGAGAGCCTCGCCTCCCGCTTCGCGTCACTTTAGTCCACCCTGTCGCCCGGTCAATCAACCGGCCTGCGCGTCGCGGGTACGGCGTCCGCAAACCGGTGCCGTACGGCTTTTCACTCGTACGGACGCGTCCGCTCCCCCTGTGGGTTGGCTCACAACCGGCCTCGATGGCGTTCTTTGTCCCGCTTCACAGCGGGCCGCGCGGGGGGACGGCCAGTAACGTCATGGATATGACGACTTCTGCATCGGTACCCGCCGGCTCCGGATCCGCCACGGTCGGCGACCACACCGTCACCGACCGGCTCGTCGAGGCGAACAAGCGCTACGCCGCCGCGTTCACCGACCCCGGGATGGACGCCCGCCCCGTACAGCGCGTCGCCGTCGTGGCCTGTATGGACGCGCGTCTCGACCTGCACGCGGCGCTCGGCCTGGCGCTCGGTGACTGCCACACCATCCGCAACGCGGGCGGTGTCGTCACCGACGACGTGATCCGCTCGCTCACCATCAGCCAGCGGGCGCTCGGCACCCGCAGTGTGGCCCTCATCCACCACACCGGCTGCGGCATGGAGTCCATCACCGAGGAGTTCCGGCACGATCTGGAGCTGGAGGTCGGCCAGCGCCCGGCGTGGGCGGTGGAGGCCTTCCGGGACGCCGACCAGGACGTGCGGCAGTCGATGGAGCGGGTGCGTACCTCGCCGTTCCTGCTGCACACCGAGGACGTGCGCGGCTTCGTCTTCGACGTGAGGACGGGCCTGCTGCGCGAGGTCGACCCCGCCTGATCCCGTCGCCCACCCCGACGAGTCCCGCCGCGCAAGCGCCGCAAAGGACGCAAGGCCCGACATATCGCGGCCAGTTGTCCACAGGCGAGTGACACGAATCGGTAACGGCAGCAAGAATGCGGGGAAGTGGTGTCGTGCGGAACTATTTTCGCGCGCTGTCCGTGATTCGGGGTGGGCCGGTCCGCGATGCGGGGGCCCGCCCGGCAAGTTGGGGTACTCCCGCTTCCCAGGAAGCGCGGGGAAAGGCCGAGGAGGGCCGGTGACGACCTATGACGATCAGGCGAGCCATGGGGGCGCCCCCGCCCAAGCGTATTCAAGGGTTGGGGATGATCTGACCGCTGTGGTCGAGCGGGTGCGCGGTTCGGTGGAGAGCGTGATCGAGGGCAAGCCCGAGGTCGTGAGGCTCTCGCTGACCGTGCTGCTCGCCGAGGGACACCTGCTGATCGAGGACGTCCCGGGAGTCGGCAAGACCATGCTGGCCAAGGCGCTGGCGCGGTCCATCGACTGTTCCGTGCGCCGGATCCAGTTCACGCCGGACCTGCTGCCGTCGGACATCACCGGGGTGTCCATCTGGGACCAGCAGCGCCGGGACTTCGAGTTCAAACCGGGCGCGATCTTCGCGCAGGTGGTCATCGGCGACGAGATCAACCGCGCCTCGCCGAAGACGCAGTCCGCCCTGCTGGAGTCGATGGAGGAGCGACAGGTCACCATCGACGGCCAGACCTACGAGCTGCCCAGCCCCTTCATGGTGGTGGCGACGCAGAACCCGGTCGAGATGGAGGGCACCTACCCGCTGCCGGAGGCCCAGCGCGACCGTTTCATGGCGCGCGTCTCCATCGGCTATCCCAGCCCGGACGCCGAGTTGCAGATGCTCGACGTGCACGGCGGGGTGAACCCGCTGGACGACCTGCAACCGGTGGCGCACGCGCACGAGATCCTGAAGCTGATCGAGGCGGTCCGGGGCGTCCATGTCGCCGACCCGGTCCGGCGGTACGCCGTGGACCTGGTCGCCGCCACGCGCACCCACCCGGATCTCAGACTCGGCGCCTCGCCGCGCGCCACGCTGCATCTGCTGCGCGCGGCGAAGGCGTCCGCCGCCCTGAGCGGCCGGGAGTACGCGCTGCCGGACGACGTGCAGGCCCTCGCGGTCGCCGTCCTGGCCCACCGCCTGCTGCCCACCGCCCAGGCGCAGCTGAACCGCCGCACCGCCGAGCAGGTCGTCCAGGAGATCCTCCAGCGCACCCCGGTGCCCGCGGCATCCCAGCAGGCCACGGGCTTCGGCACCGGCCGCGGCTCGTCGACGTACGACCACCAAGCGCCGCGGAGGCTGTGATGGACGCCGGGGGGACGGACCGGTCACAGGACGACCGGGGCGAGGGCGGCGGCATCCGTACCGCCCTGACCGGGCTGACCACCCGCGGGCGCTCCTTCCTCGCCGCGGGCATCGCCGCCGCGGTCTGTGCCTACGTCCTCGGCCAGAGCGACCTGCTCCGGGTGGGACTGCTGCTGGGTGTGCTGCCGCTGGTCTGCGCGACCGTGCTCTACCGCACCCGGTACCGGGTCGCGGGCAGCCGCCGGCTCTCCCCCGGGCGGGTGCCCGCGGGCAGCGAGGCCCGGGTGCATCTGCGAGTCGACAACGTCTCGCGGCTCCCCACCGGCCTGCTGATGCTCCAGGACCGGGTGCCCTACGTCCTCGGACCGCGCCCCCGCTTCGTACTCGACCGGGTGGAGCCGGGCGGTCGCCGCGAGGTGTCCTACCGGGTCCGCTCGGACCTGCGCGGACGCTATCCGCTGGGCCCGCTCCAGTTGCGCCTGACCGACCCGTTCGGGCTGTGCGAGCTGACCCGCTCCTTCTCGACGTACGACACCCTGACCGTGATCCCGCGCGTGGAGGCGCTGCCTCCGGTGCGGCTGAGCGGAGAGGCCAAGGGATACGGGGAGGGCCGGCAGCGCTCGCTCGCGCTGGCGGGCGACGACGACGTGATTCCGCGCGGGTACCGCTACGGCGACGACCTGCGCCGCGTGCACTGGCGCTCCACCGCGCGCTACGGCGAGCTGATGGTGCGCCGCGAGGAGCAGCCGCAGCGCGCCCGCTGCACGGTGCTCCTGGACACCCGGGTCGTGGCCTACGAAGGCACCGGGCCCGACTCGGCCTTCGAGTGGGCGGTCTCCGGCGCCGCCTCCGTGCTGGTGCACATGCTGGAGCGGGGCTTCTCCGTCCGGCTGCTCACGGACACCGGCAACTCGGTGCCCGGCGAGGGCACCGACGGCTTCGCCGGCGCGAGCCAGGGCACGGCCGACGCGGCCGGGCTGATGATGGACACCCTCGCGGTGATCGACCACTCCGACAGCACGGGCCTGTCCCAGGGGTACGACATGCTGCGCGGCGGGAACGAGGGGCTGCTGGTGGCGTTCTTCGGCGACCTGGACGAGGAGCAGGCCACGGTGGCCGCCAAGATGCGGCAGCGCAGCGGCGGCGCGGTCGCCTTCGTCCTGGACAGTGAGACCTGGGCGCGGGAACCGGCCGACGTGCCCGGTCCGTCGGACAGGGGCGAGGAACGGCTGCGGATGCTGCGCGAGGCGGGCTGGACCGCCGTGATCGTGCCACGGGGGGCCACCATGGAGGAGCTGTGGCGCCTGGCGGACCACGAACGCACGGGCCTGACGGCGGCGAGCGGCGGGGAGGGCACGCGATGAGCGCGACGGAACGACCTGCGGCACACGCCCGGGCAGGCACGCCTGAGCGACACCGGCCACCGGCGGGCCACGAGCACACCGGGCCCACGACGGCCACCGGCCGGGAGGGCACGCGATGAGCGGGCGGGCGCGGCTGGCGTTGTGCGCGTGGGCGGCCACGTTGATGGCGGCGTGCGCGCTGCTGCCCCTGGTCGACCCGGCCACCTGGATCCTGCAGGCCGCGCTGCTGCTGGCGGTCCAGTCCGGGGTGGGCGCGGCGGCCCGCCGGGTTCCGCTGGCCCGGCCGCTGACCATCGCCGCGCAGGCCCTGGTCACGCTGGTGTTCCTGACCCTGGTCTTCGCCCGGCAGCAGGCGCTCGCCGGGCTGGTCCCCGGCCCGCAGGCCTTCCAGCGCTTCGCCGACCTGCTGCGACAGGGCGGCGACGACATCGCCCGGTACGCGATCCCGGCGCCGCTGGAGTCCGACGGCATCCGGCTGATGCTGGTCGGCGGTGTCCTGGTGATCGGGCTGCTGGTGGACGCCCTCGCGGTGACCTTCCGCAGCGCCGCCCCCGCCGGGCTGCCGCTGCTCGCGCTGTACTCGGTGGCCGCGGGGCTGTCCGAGGGCGGCACCGACTGGCTGTGGTTCCTCGTCGCGGCGGCCGGCTACCTGATGCTGCTCCTGGCCGAGGGACGTGACCGGCTCTCGCAGTGGGGCCGGGTCTTCGGCGGCACACCGCGCACTCCGGGCGGGGAGCGGAGCGGCGCGGTCGCCCCGGTCCGCACCGGGCGGCGCATCGGCGCGTTCGCGCTGGGCGTCGCCCTGGTGGTACCGCTCGCCCTGCCCGCGATGGACGGCGGGCTGCTGGACAGCGCCAAGACGGGCGTCGGCTCCGGGAGCGGGGGCGGCGGCACGATCTCCGCGGTGAACCCCCTGGTCTCCCTGCGCGACAGCCTCAACGTCGACGAGAACCGGGAGGTCCTCTCCGTCGACACCGACTCGGAGGACCTGTCGAACCTGTACCTGCGCATCGTCTCCCTGGACGACTTCGACGGCACCACCTGGAAGCCGTCCAAGCGGCACATCACCGCCGTGCCGGACGGCTCGTTCCCCACACCGGTCGGCCTCGGCCCCGACACCAAGCGGGTGGAGACCCGGACCACCATCTCGGCCGCGGACTGGTACGCCCAGGACTGGCTGCCGATGCCGTACCCGCCGAGCGGCGTGCGCATCGCGGGCAGCTGGCGCTACGAGCCCGTCGGCATGACACTGGTCGGCGACCACGGGCAGAACACGCGCGGGCTGACGTACGAGGTGCGGAGCCTGAACGTGCAGCCGACGGCGGACCAGCTCGCCGCCGCTCCGCCGCCGCCCGCGGCACTGAAGCGGGAGCACACCGAGCTGCCGGACTCGCTGCCCGAGGTGGTCTCCGAAACCGCCCGCCAGGTCACCGCGGGCGCGGCGAACTCCTACGAGCAGGCGGTCAAGCTCCAGGAGTACTTCGCGGTCAACGGCGGTTTCGAGTACGACACCGAGGTCAAGGTCGGCAGCGGCTCGCAGGCGATCGCCCGCTTCCTCAAGGACAAGCAGGGCTTCTGCGTCCACTTCTCCTTCGCCATGGCGGCCATGGCCCGCTCCCTGGACATACCGGCCAGGGTGGCGGTCGGCTTCGCGCCGGGCTCCCCGCAGGCGGACGGCTCGGTGTCGGTGGGGCTGCGGGACGCCCACGCCTGGCCCGAGGTGTACTTCGAGGGCGTGGGCTGGACCCGCTTCGAGCCGACGCCGACCCGCGGGACGACCCCGTCGTACACGCAGACGGAGACGCCGGGCAGCACCGTTCCGGACCCCGCGCTGCCGTCCCGGAACGCGGAGACGGAGCCGTCGGCGGCGCCCTCGACGAGCGAGAGCTGCACGGCCCAGGACAAGAAGCTGGACGCCTGTGGTGGCGAGTCGGCGGTGGCCGTGCCGGTCACGGGCGGGGACGGTCCGAAGTGGTACGGGGTGCTGGCCTGGGTCCTGGGCGGGCTCGCGGTGCCGCTGATCCCGCTCGCGCCGATGCTGTGGCGGCTGCGCACCCGGTCGGTACGGCTGGGGGCGCACGGCCGCGCCGAGGCGGACGCGGGGCCGCACACCCTCGCGGTCTGGCAGGAGCTGACCGATACGGCATGGGACTTCGGGATCCTGCCGGAGGAGTCTCAGACCCCGCGCAAGGCGGCGGCTCGGATCGTTCGGCTCGGCCGGCTCGAGCCGACGGCCGCGGCGGCGGTGCACCGGGTCGCGGATGCCGTGGAGCAGGTTCTCTACGCGCCCCGGCCGCGCCTGACGGCGGGTCTCACGGAGGACGTCCACCGGGCGAGCGCCGGTCTGCGGGCCGCGGTCGGCCGTGGCACGCGGCTGCGCGCACGGTTCGCACCGCGTTCGACCGTGCGGGTGGTCTGGGCGGTCTCGGCCCGGTGGGCGGCGTTGAAGCAGCGGGCCGTGGCGGCCCGGCCCACGTGGCGGAAGGCATCGGGGCAGCAGGGCTGAGAGCCGACGGGCCGAAGTCGGTCCGGACCGACCGGGCTGAGCCCACGGGCCGGACCGACGGGGCTGAACCCACCGGCCGGACCGACCGGGCTGAACCCACGGAGCGGGGCCGCGTCCCGCGCGGGACCGGGACGTGGAGACGAGTCGGTGGTGTGGCCTGGGCTGCCAGAGGCTCTGCACTGGGCGGCCAGGGGCGCCAAGCCCGCGCGGATGCGCCGGCCCCGGCCCGGCCCGGACCCGTCGGGCTGCCCACCGTGTCCCCTCCGGGACACCCATCGCGCTCGCCGGGTGACCGACCGCCCCCGCTCCGCGGCCTCCGGCACCTCCGGCACCTCCGGCACACATGGGTACGCGTGAGGGGGTGACCACCCGGACGGTGGTCACCCCCTCACGCGGATGTTCTGCTGAGCGGCTGCTGGGAGGCTACTGGCCGCCCTGCTGCTCATCCCTGCGGCGCTGCCAGCGCTCGTCGATGCGGTCCATCATGGAGCGCTTCTGCCGCCCCTGACGGCGCGCCTGCGGTCCACCTCCGGCACCGCCTCCACCGGCCCCGCCACCACCTGCGCCGGCGGCGGGCTGCTCGCCCGGCTTCGGGGCCTTGCGCCAGCCGGTCACGGCGAGAACCGCGCAGCCCAGCATGACGAGGAAGCCCACCACACTGAGCCAGACCTGCTGGGCGACCATACCGGCCATGAGGAGCGCAATACCTACGAGGAAGCCCGCGACCGCTTGGTAGACCCGTCGCCGGGTGTACGTACGCAGCCCGCTTCCCTCGAGCGCTGTCGCGAACTTGGGATCTTCGGCGTACAGCGCTCGCTCCATCTGCTCGAGCATTCGCTGCTCGTGCTCCGAGAGCGGCACGGAGTCCTCCTCATCGTGCAGTCGCCGGGGCGACCCGGGGGGGTCCCTTCAGGATAGGCAGGGAATCGCCCCCGTGAAACCCGCCCCTCTACGCCAATTGGCCAACCGGTCTCCGTCATGGCCGTGCCGGCTCGCTGAAGTTCCCATTCCCCAGCGGCCGACCCGTCATGCCGGGCGGTCTCCCTCGATCATACGGCGACTGGCCGCCGTTCGGGGGGCCTGTGGCGTACTCCATCTGCAGTCGCGTCCCTGATCAGCGCCTTACCCCACCGGGCGGCTCAGGCCTCCTGGGTCCCTCGCGTCTCACCGAGCACGTGAAGCTGGGTGGCCACGGAGTGGAACGCGGCGAGTTCGGCCGCCGCGGCCTCCAGCTTCAGCAGCGCCTCCATGGCTCCGGGCTCCGTGTCCACCAGTACTCCCGGAACGAGGTCGGCGAAGACCCGTACGCCGTGCACGGCGCCGATCCGCAGCCCCGCGGCCTCGACCAGTCCGGTGAGCTGTTCGGCGGTGAACCGGCGCGGCACGGGATCACCCGTGCCCCAGCGGCCGTCCGGGTCACCGAGGGCCTGCCGGGCCTCCGTGAAGTGGCCGGCGAGGGCACGCGCGAGCACGGCCCCGCCGAGGCCCGCGGCGAGCAGGCTGAGGACGCCCTCGGCGCGCAGGGCGGCCACCACGTTGCGGATGCCCTCCGCGGGGTCGTCCACGTACTCCAGGACGCCGTGGCACAGCACCACGTCGTAGCCGCCGCGCTCGACCACGTCGAAGAGGCCGTGGGCGTCTCCCTGGACGCCCCGCACACGGTCGGCGACGTCGGCCTCGGCGGCGCGGCGCTCCAGGGCGAACAGCGCGTTGGGGCTCGGGTCGACGACGGTGACGCGGTGGCCGAGGCGGGCCACGGGCACGGCGAAGTTGCCGCTGCCGCCTCCGGTGTCCAGGACGTCCAGCGCCTGGCGGCCCGTGGCCTTGACCCGACGGTCGAGGGCGTCCTGGAGAACGTCCCAGACCACAGCGGTACGCAGGGCGGCGCGGGAACGAGAGGGCTCCGAGCGCGGCGACGCCGTCTGCGGGCGGTGGGGGGAGACGGGCGGGCGCATCGGGTCCGACACGGCAGTTGACTCCTCGGCGCGGCACCGCCTCGGCACGGGCGGAGCGAACGGGCTGCCGCCCCGGCCCGGGTACCGGGAAGGGGCAGGCTTCAGGCGCCTCCCACCCTATTGCCTCCGGTGCGCCGACCGGTCATCCCGTACCACCGGCCCCGCGGGAGCCCGGGCCCCCTTCGCCGAAGCACTCATCCCACGTCCGGCAGGTGGTGACCCGCCCGGCCGTCTCCCGCCCGGCCGCCTCCCGGACGGTCGGAGCCCGGTCCGTCGGAGCCCGGTCCGCTCAAGCCCGGCCGGTCGGCGGATGGGTGGTCGGCGCCGGGCCGGTCGGCGGCGGGGCGGTCCGTGTCCGGCCGGTCCGTCTCCGGCCGGTCCGCGTCGGGGCGGGGCTGGGGCAGCACCGGCTGGAGGACCAGCATCCGCTCCACGAGGCGCAGGAACATCGCCACGTCGCGTATCAGGTCGTCGGCGTCACGCCGGTTGGCGGCGCCCTGGATGCCCGCCTCGGCCCGCGCCCGGCGCCGGGCGCCCGCGGCGAACAGCGCGCTCCAGTCGGAGAGCTCGGGGGCGATCTCGGGCAGCACTTCCCAGGCGCTGCGGATGCGGGCCCGGGCCCGTGGGGTGGTCTCGGGACGGCCTCGTGCGGCGAGCACCGCGGCCGCGGTGCGCAGGGCGGCGAGATGGGCCGTCGCGTAGCGCTCGTTCGGCGTTTCGAGGACGGTGGCCTCCTCCAGTCCGGTCCGGGCCTGGGCGAGCAGGTCGAGGGCGGCGGGCGGGGCGGTCGTCCGGCGGAGCACGGGGTGCACGTCGCTCGCCGGGCCGGTCAGTGAGGGTGCAGGGCCGGCCGCGCGGCGCCGCCGGGCGGCGGCTGCGGACGAGTGGGCCATGACGATCCTCCTGTCGTCTCCGTGACGGCACGCCCGGGCAGGAGGTGCCGTATGTGCCCATCGTGAGGTATGCCACTGACAATCCGCCCCGACCTGGACTTTTGCTTCGGTCGTAGGTTCGAGTCGGCTGGTCCGGAAAGGTGCTGTGACAATCGGGACCATGGAAAGCAGCAGCGCCGCCACGCACGGCGGCAGCCGTCGCGAGGCCACCCGGCAGAAGCTCTACGAGGCGGCCGTCACCCTCATCGCCGAGCAGGGCTTCTCCGCCACCACCGTGGACGAGATCGCCGAACGCGCCGGGGTCGCGAAGGGCACGGTCTACTACAACTTCGCCAGCAAGTCCGTCCTCTTCGAGGAGTTGCTGCGCCATGGTGTCGGGCTCCTCACCGCGTCGCTGCGGGAGGCGGCACAGCGGACGGCGCGGGAGGGCCGCGGCCGGGTCGACGCCCTGGACGCGATGGTCCGCGCGGGGCTCGTCTTCATCGACCGCTACCCGGCCTTCACCCAGCTCTACGTGGCCGAGCTGTGGCGGACCAACCGGGCCTGGCAGTCCACGCTGCTGGTGGTCCGGCAGGAGGCCGTCGCGGTGGTGGAGGGCGTGCTGCGCGAGGGCGTGGCGAGCGGTGAGTTCAGCGAGGAGATCGACGTACCGCTGACCGCTGCGGCGCTGGTCGGCATGGTCCTGGTGGCGGCGCTGGACTGGAAGGCGTTCCAGGCGGAACGCTCCCTCGACGACGTGCACGCGGCCCTGTCGCGGCTGCTGCAGGGGCGCGTGAGCGGACGCCCCTGAGCCGGGGACCGCGCCCGGATGACCGGCCGCGTGCGAAGAGCGCCGGCCCGTGGTGGCCGCGTCCCCCGCGGGCCACCGTCGGACCGGCGCCTTCTCCTGCTCCCCCGTACGTCCCCCCGTCGGAACTCCCGTCCTCGGTCGTTCCCCCGGGATCCCCCGTGCCTCGCTCCCGCCGACCGCGGTCGGCGGAAGGAGCGGATCGCGGGCCCGGCTCCGTTCCGGCGCCCCGTGTCGCCGGTTCCGGAGCCGTGCCCCTCTCCGTGCCTCCACTCTCTCGTTCTCGCAGGTGGTGGCCCATCCGCGCGGGTACTCATCTACCGGGCTAGGTACGGGTACTCAGTCGTGCGTACCCCGGCCCACAGCGGTGTGTCCCCGGCCGGTCACGCGCGCCCGTCGCGGTACCCGGAACTGGTCGGTCGCCGGCCGTTCCCGCAGGTGTCCGGCCGTTCCCGCAGGTGTCCGGCCGTTCCCGCAGGTGTGCGGCCCGGTGGCCCCTGGGGCCGGATTGTCGGTGGCGGCGGATAAAGTCCCTGGCATGGCACGGATTGCGGTGATCGGCGCCGGGATGGGCGCGATGGCGGCCGCCGCCCGGCTGGCCGTCGCGGGCCACCGGGTGGCGGTGTACGAGCGGGCTCGGACGTACGGCGGCGCCCTGGGCCGCTTCGAGCGGGACGGCTTCTCCTTCGACACCGGCCCCGGTCTGCTGCCCCTGCCCGCGGTGTGGCGCGATCTGTTCGTCAAGACCGGCAAGGAGCCGCTGGAGGCGTGTGTCGAGCTGGTCCAGGTCGACCCGTCGGCACGGCACGTGTTCGCGGACGGCACGGAGGTCTCCCTGCCGAACGCCTCCCGGGCGGGCGTCGTCGCCTCCCTGGACGAGGCGCTCGGCCGGGCCGCCGGACAGCGCTGGGGCGACTTCCTGGTGCGGGCCCGGGAGACCTGGGACCGGACGCGCCGCCCGCTCCTGGAGGAGCCGCTGTGGCCGAACTGGGAGGTGCTGGCCGAGCGCGAGCCCTATCCCGCGGTCCCGCACAAGCGGCTGCTGCGCACCCGCCGGGCCGACACGCTCGCCGAGGTCGGCGCCTGGGAGCTGCGGGACGCCCGGCTCGCCGCCCTCCTGGAGAGCCACGCGCTCGCGTACGGCCTGGACCCCCGCACCGCCCCGGCGAACGCCGCCGTGCTGCCGTACATGGAGTACGCCTTCGGTGTGTGGTATGTGCGCGGCGGCGGTCTGCGGGAGCTGGCGCGGGCGGTGTACGAGCGGTGTCTGGCCCGCCGGGTCGAGTTCCGCTTCGGCACCGAGGTCACGGCAGTCGTCGAGAAGGACGGCCGGGTGGCGGGGGTGGAGCTGGCCGAGGGCGGCGTCGCCGAGGCGGAGTTCGTGGTGGCCGGTGTGGCGCCCGGTGTGCTGGACCGCCTGTGCGGGGGGTCGGCGGTGCGGGGCGACGGCGAGGTGCCCGCGCAGCGCGGTGGGGCGAGCCGGCTGACGGTGCTGCTGGCGCTGCGCGGCGGCCGTCCCCCGGGCACGGCGCACCGGACGGTGGTGCACGCGCCGGACCGTGCGGCCGAGTTGGACGCGCTGTTCGGCCCGGCACCCGGCGTGCCCGCGCGTCCGACCGTCACGGTCCTGCGCCCCGATGACGCGGCGCTGGTCCCGGACGCGGACCACGAGGCGGTCACCCTGACCTCGGTGGTGCCCGCCGGCGGCGGGGCCGATGCCGGAGACCTCGCCGGGCGCCTCGTCGAGGTCGCCGAGCGTGCGATTCCGGATCTGCGTGAGCGTCTGCTGTGGCAGGAGGTGCGCACCCCGGCCGATGTCGCGGAGGCGACCGGTGCGGAGGGCGGCGCGGTGCCCGTTCCGGCGCTGGCGGGGGGCGGCGGACGCCTGCTGCACGCGGCGAACGGCACGCGCGTCGGCGGGCTGTTCACGGCCGGCGGCTGGTCCCACCCCGGTGGAGGCCTGCCGCACGCGGGCATGTCGGGCGCGCTGGTCGCCGGACTCGTCGTGGAGGGACCGGAGTTCCGGGGCTCCCAGTGAGCGGGCGGGCGCCCCTCACCGGGCGGCTGAGGCCACGCGGGCCGCGTCAGAAACGGTACTGCTCGTCGTAGCCCTGGCCCTGGTTCTGGCCCTGCGGCCGGCCGTCGCCCTGGTACGGGTACGTCTGCTCCTGCGGGAGTTCGCCGCCGTAGGGGTCGTCGGTGCTGCGCTGCTGCGGCACCCAGACCCCGCCGGCCGGGGTCTCGCCGCCGTAGCCGCCGGGCGTGCCGGTGGCGTACTGGTCCTGCCCGTAGCCCTGCTGGCCGTACTGCTGCCCGCCGGTCGTGTCGTAGGAGCCGGTGTCGTACGACGCACCGCTGTAGTTGTGGGTGCCGATGTACGGGTCGGAGTAGGCGGCGTACTGCTGCTGGCCGCCGGTGTCGTAGCCGTACCCCTGCTGCTGCCCGTAGCCCGGGTAGTCGTAGGCGTAGGACGGGTCGGCGCCCTGCGCGGCCCCGGCCGGTGCCTGCTGGTCGTGGCCGAAGCCGGCGTCGGCGTAGACACCGTACGAGCCGGTGTCGTCCGGCATGGGCTGCGGCTCGTAGACGGCGGTGGTCTCCGCGGCCGTGGGGTCGGCCGCGCGGGCCGGGGTGAAGACGTCGTCGCGGTCGTCGTGGCCGTAGTCGTCGTGGCCGTACGGGAGGCCGCCCTGCCCCGCGGCATGGCTCTGTGCGCCGTCACCGTAGGCGTCGTGGTCGTGCCGGGCGCCCTCGGCCGCTTCGAGACCGGAGACCTCCAACGTCGGTTCCCGGCGGCCGCGTTCGGGACGGCCGCGTTTGCCGACGAGGCTCGACGGGGCGTTGACCGCCCAGCCGGCCTCGAAGCCTCGGCGGAACGACAGCGTGACGTAGGTCTGACCGACCGCGAAGGCGGCCGCGCCCAGCCCGATGACGACGACGGACGGGATCAGGACACCGATCACGACACCGAGGAAGCCGCCGAAGGCGAGCAGCCGGTAGCGCAGCCGCGCCTTGTACTGCAGCAGCACCTCACCGAGCAGCCACAGTGCGACGCCGCCGAACGCGATGTAGAGGACCGTCCAGCCCATGTACGCCCCTCTCCCAGTGGCCGTTACGCAGTGTGTCGTAAATACGTGCGACCGGTCTAGGCCCGCGGTGGGTGGTGCAGGCCCAGGTTCTCGTAGATTTCCAGGGTCGCCGTGGAGTTGTTGAGCGTGATGAAGTGCAGTCCGGGCACACCCTCGGCCAGTAGCCGCGCGCAGAACTCCGTGGCGAACTCGATGCCAATGGAGCGTACAGCGGTCGGATCGTCCTTTGCTCCGAGGATCCGCTCTTTCAGCTCGGCCGGGAACGAGGCGTTGCTGAGCTTTGGCAACCTCTCCAGCATCTTCACACTGGTCACCGGCATGACCTCGGGAATCACCGGGGTCTCGCAGCCGGCCGCGGCGACCCGGTCGCGCAGGCGCAGGTAGGACTCGGGCTGGAAGAACATCTGCGTGATCGCGTAGTCGGCGCCGGCCCGGCACTTGTCGACGAAGTGCGTCACGTCCGTGTCCCAGTCGGCGGAGCGCGGGTGCATCTCCGGGAAGGCCGCGACGCCGACGCAGAAGTCGCCCGACTCCTTGATGAGCCGGACCAGTTCGGCGGCGTAGGTCAGCCCCTGCGGGTGCGGGACCCAGTCGGCCGTGGGGTCGCCGGGCGGGTCGCCGCGCACCGCCAGCATATTGCGGATCCCGGCGTCCGCGTACTGACCGATGATGTTGCGCAGCTCGGCGACGGAGTGGTCGACGGCGGTGAGGTGGGCCACGGGGGTCAGCGTCGTGTCGGCGACGATCTGCTCGGTCTCCTTGACCGTCCCCGCGCGTGTGGAACCGCCGGCGCCGTAGGTCACGGAGACGAAGTCGGGCGCGACCGCCTCGACCCGCCGCAGCGCGCTCCACAGGTTCTTCTCGCCCTTGGCCGTCTTCGGCGCGGAGAACTCGAACGAGTACGTCGTCTTGCCGGACGCGAGCATGTCGCGCACGGTGCGTGCGCGATCAGTCCTGGTGGTTGCGGTTCCGAGGGCCATACGGGCAGGTTAGCCAGGGGGCGGCGGTCACCCAACCGGATGCGGGATATTTGTCCGCATTGTCGAGTTGTTGTCCACTCCTTGGACACAGTCCTCGATCTACGCCTGCCGCAGTCGCTTCGCGAACTCGGCGGCCGCCGCGCCCGGGTCGTCGGCCGCGGTGATCGCCCGGACGACGACGACGCGCCGGGCACCGGCCTCCAGTACCTCGTCGAGGTTGCCGAGGTCGATGCCGCCGATGGCGAACCAGGGGCGGTCGGTGCCCAGGGACGCCGTGTGACGGACCAGGCCGAGGCCGGGCGCGTGGCGGCCGGGCTTGGTGGGAGTGGGCCAGCACGGGCCGGTGCAGAAGTAGTCCACGCCGTCCTGGACGGCGGCGGAGGCGGCCTCGGACTCGGCGTGCGTGGAGCGGCCCACGAGGACGTCGTCGCCGAGGATCGCCCGGGCGGCGGGCACCGGCAGGTCGCCCTGTCCGAGGTGCAGCACGTCGGCGCGGGCGGCGTGGGCGACGTCCGCCCGGTCGTTCACCGCGAGGAGCCTGCCGTGGCGGGCGCAGGCCTCGGCGAAGACCTCGAGGTGCTCCAGCTCCTCCCCCGCCTCCATGCCCTTGTCGCGCAGCTGCACGATGTCGACGCCGCCGGCCAGCACCGCGTCCAGGAACTCGGGCAGGTCGCCCTGGTCACGGCGGGCGTCCGTGCACAGGTAGAGCCGGGCGTCGGCGAGCCGGGATCGGGCGGTGGCGGTGGCGTCGGTGCCGGGCATGCTGGTGTCCCCCAGGGTTCGGTGGCGCGGGGCCCGCGCGGGGCCGCACGGCCTTGGCTTGCGTGCCGCGGTGGCGCCGCGGGCGCCGCCACGGCCCGGATGTCCCCCGCTCGGCGGCAGTGGATCGCGGTCGTGGCGTGTGGCATGGCGTGTGGCATGTGGCGTGCGGGCGGCGGACCGGCCGCTGGGGCCGTGGGCCGCGGCCCGCACGCACGGTGGTGTGTCAGGTCAGACGGCGAGCGCCTGGGCGCGGCGCTTCACCTCCGTGCCGCGATTCTCGCTCAGCGCCTGCGCGGGGGTGCCGGGCAGGGTCTCGTCGGGCGTGAAGAGCCACTCCAGCATCTCCTCGGCCGTCCAGCCGTCGTCCCGCAGCAGCGTCAGGGTCCCGACCAGGCCTTTGACGACCTTGTCCTCGTCGATGAAGGCCGCGGGGATGTGCAGCGCGCGGTTCTCACCGCGGCGTACGGCGATGAGCTGGCCTTCCTTGATCAGCTGGCGTACGCGGGTCACCTCGACACCGAGCATCTCGGCGATGTCGGGAACGGTGAGCCAGGCAGGCACGAGAGCATCGGTCTTTGCGTCAATCTCGGTCACGACCCAAGCCTGCCATCTGGCACTGACAGTCGGAAGCCGGACCCGTCCGGCCCGGGCCGGGCACCCGCCGGAGGGACTACGCGGTCGCCGCCTTCAGCGGCCTCGCCGGGTCGGCCAGCAGCCGCGGGTCCATCGTCGCACCCGCCTGGATCAGGCGTTTGCCCTGGGCCAGGTCCCGGGGGCGGCCCACCGCCAGCAGGGCGGCCAGGCGGCCCTCGCGCAGCCAGCAGACCGTCCAGGCCGGCCCCGAGGGGTCACCGCGCCACAGGGTGGTGTCGGCGGCCGTGTGATGACCGGCGTACTGGACGAAGCGGCCGAACTGCTCGGACCAGAAGTACGGCACCGGGTCGTAGGCCGCCACAGCCTCGCCGCCGACGGCTCCGACGATGTCGGCGGCGACCGTGCGCGGCCCCTGGAGGGCGTTGTCCCAGTGGTGCACCAGCAGCCGCTCGCCGTAGCGGCCGGAGGGGAAGGATGCGCAGTCGCCGACCGCGTGGACGTCCGGCGCCGAGGTGCGCAGGCGGTCGTCGGCCAGGACCTCCCCCTGCGCGCCGAGAGCGATCCCCGAGCCGGCGAGCCAGGCGGTGGCGGGCCGGGCGCCGATGCCGACGACGACCGCGCCGGCGGGCAGCCGTGAGCCGTCGTCCAGGACGACGACGTGCCCGGGCTCCGCGGGGCCACCCGGCTCGACGCGCTCCACGCGCGTGTGCGTGCGCAGTACGGCACCCGCGTCGGCGTACCAGGCGGTCATCGGCGCGGCGACCTCGTCGGGCAGCGCGCCGGCGAGGGGCCGGTCGGCGGCCTCCACGACGGTCACGGCGCAGCCCGCCTCGCGCGCGGCGGTGGCGAACTCGGCGCCGATCCAGCCCGCGCCGACGACCACGACGTCGTGCTGCCGGGCGAGCACCGGGCGCAGCCGTTCGGCGTCGTCCAGGGTGCGCAGCAGATGTACGCCCGGCACGCCCTCGGTGCCGGGCAGGCGGAGCGGTTCGGCGCCGGTGGCGAGGACGAGTACGTCGTACGGCACGGGCCCCGCGGAGGTGTCGAGGACGTGCTCCGCGGGTCGGACGCCCAGGGCCTCGCAGCCGAGCCGCAGGGTGATGCCGAGCGCCTCGAAGTCGACGTCGAAGGCGGAGCCCTCGGCCGTGCCGAGCAGGACGGCCTTGGACAGCGGAGGGCGGTCGTACGGCTGGTGCGGCTCCGCGCCGATCAGGGTCACGGGGCCGGTGAAGCCCTGCTCCCGCAGGGCGACGGCGGTCTGCACGCCCGCCATGCCCGCGCCGACGACGACCACGCGGCGTTCCGCGTCCGCTTCCCGTTCCCGGGCCCGCTCCTGCGTCTGCTCGCTCACGTGATCACCTTAGACACCGGCCTGTCGTCAGTCAGGGGTCGTGCGCGGTGACCTGCTCCACACCGCCCGGCCGTACGGGCTGTACGGGCCGTACGCGGGCGCGGGGCGACTCCCCTTACGGGTGCGACGTTCCGCGGGCTAGGCTGGCCGGCGCAAGGCACTCGCGGGAGCCCGGACGCACCGGGCTGAGAGGGAGGCTGGCGGCCTCCGACCGTACGAACCTGATCCGGGTCATGCCGGCGAAGGGAGGGGCTGGACGCCCATGTCGTCACCGTCGCACACGACGCCGCACACGACGTCGCGCACGCCGTCACACACACCCGACGTCCTCGTCGTCGGGGGCGGGATCATCGGCCTGGTCACGGCCTGGCGGGCCGCGCAGCGCGGGCTCGTCACGGCACTCGTGGACCCCGAACCGGGTGGCGGGGCCGCCCAGGTGGCCGCCGGGATGCTGGCCGCCGTCACGGAACTGCACTACGGCGAGCAGACGCTGCTCGCGCTGAATCTCGCCTCGGCCCGCCGCTACCCGGAGTTCGCGGCCGAGCTGGCCGACCTCACCGGCCACGACCTCGGTTACCGCCGGTGCGGCACCCTCGCCGTCGCGCTGGACACCGACGACCGCGCCCACCTGCGGGAACTGCACGCGTTCCAGCAGCGCTCGGGCCTGGAGTCCGAGTGGCTGTCGGGGCGCGAGTGCCGGCGTCTGGAGCCGATGCTCGCGCCGGGCGTGCGGGGTGGGCTCCGGGTGGACGGCGACCACCAGATCGACCCCCGGCGCCTGGCGGGCGCGCTGGTGGCCGCCTGCGAACGCGCGGGTGTCGTCTTCCACCGGGTGTGGGCCGACCGGCTCACCGTCGGGCGCGGCGGCGAGCGGGCCACGGGCGTCGTCACGGCCGACGGCACCGCGCTGGAGGCCGGGCAGGTGGTGCTGGCCGGGGGCAGCCTGAGCGGGCGGCTCACGGGCGTCCCGGACGACGTACTGCCGCCGGTACGGCCCGTGAAGGGGCAGGTGCTGCGGCTGGCGATGGAGCGGACGCACGGTCCGCTGCTGAACCGGACGGTGCGTGCCGTGGTGCGCGGCAACCCCCTCTACCTGGTGCCCCGGGAGAGCGGCGAGCTGGTCGTCGGCGCCACCAGCGAGGAACTGGGCTGGGACACGACGGTCACCGCGGGCGGCGTCTACGAGCTGCTGCGCGACGCCCACGAGCTGGTGCCCGGGATCACCGAGCTGCCCCTGAAGGAGACGCTGGCGGGTCTGCGACCGGGCTCCCCGGACAACGCCCCGCTGCTCGGCCCGACCGGGCTGGAAGGCCTGCTGCTGGCCACCGGACACTTCCGCAACGGCGTCCTGCTCACCCCGGTCACCGGCGACGTCATGGCGGACGCCCTGACCACCGGGGAGCTTCCGGCCGAGGCGCTGCCCTTCAGCCCCCGGCGCTTCGCCGCCGCCCCCGCACTCCCGAACCTCTCGGAGCAGCCCGCATGAACATCTCCGTCAACGGCGAGCCGCGCGAGGTGGCTCCCGGCACCGCCCTGGACGCCCTGGTGGGCACGCTCACCGCGGCACCGTCCGGCGTGGCCGCCGCCCTGAACGAAACCGTCGTCCCGCGCGCGCGGTGGTCCGCCACCGCGCTGGCCGACGGCGACCGCGTCGAAGTCCTCACCGCCGTCCAAGGAGGCTGACCATGGCCGACGATCCCTTTGTCCTCGGCGGTACGACGTACGGGTCCCGCCTGATCATGGGTACCGGCGGGGCGCCCAGCCTCGACGTGCTGGAGCGGGCGCTGGTCGCCTCCGGGACGGAGCTGACGACCGTCGCGATGCGGCGCGTGAACGCCTCGGTGCACGGGTCCGTGCTGTCGGTGCTGGAGAGGCTCGGCATCCGTGTGCTGCCGAACACGGCCGGCTGCTTCACCGCCGGGGAGGCCGTCCTCACCGCCCGCCTCGCGCGCGAGGCCCTCGGTACCGACCTGGTCAAGCTGGAGGTCATCGCCGACGAGCGCACCCTGCTGCCGGACCCGATCGAGCTGCTGGACGCGGCGGAGACACTGGTCGACGACGGGTTCACGGTCCTGCCGTACACGAACGACGACCCGGTCCTCGCGCGCAAGCTGGAGGACGTCGGGTGCGCCGCGATCATGCCGCTCGGCTCACCGATCGGGTCGGGGCTCGGCATCCGCAACCCGCACAACTTCGAGCTGATCGTGGAGCACGCGCGCGTGCCGGTGATCCTGGACGCGGGGGCCGGTACGGCGTCGGACGTGACGCTGGCGATGGAGTTGGGGTGTGCGGGTGTGATGCTCGCCTCCGCGGTGACGCGGGCGCAGGAGCCGGTGCTGATGGCGGAGGGGATGCGGTGCGCGGTGGAGGCGGGGCGCTTCGCGCGGCGGGCGGGGCGGATTCCGCGACGGCACTTCGCCGAGGCGTCGTCCCCCGCGGAGGGCCTGGCGGTTCTTGATCCGGAGCGGCCCGCTTTTCGGTGAGCCCGGGCTGTCCTGCCGCCTTCTTCTCCCACCCACGCACCACCGTTTCCAGTCGGGCAGGAGGTGGACCTCGCCCGTGGGGGCTCATCGCCGTCGGCGGCCGACCGTGCGTAAGAAGCGTCACAGGTCCGCTGCAGTACCGCCCCCGATCGTCGGCGGCGACGCCGGGTGTCCGTGGTGACTCGTAGACTCGCTGCGTGGACACGACCCTTCAGGACCCTCTCGTCGGGCAGGTGCTCGACGGCCGGTACCGCGTCGAGGCGCGGATCGCGGTCGGCGGGATGGCCACGGTCTACCGGGCCGTGGACACCCGCCTGGACCGCGTGCTCGCGCTGAAGGTGATGCACCCGACGCTCGCGACCGACGCCACCTTCGTGGAGCGGTTCATCCGCGAGGCGAAGTCGGTGGCCCGGCTCGACCACCCCAACGTCGTGCAGGTCTTCGACCAGGGGGCCGAGGGGGCGTACGTCTACCTGGCCATGGAGTACATCGCCGGCTGCACCCTGCGCGACGTGCTGCGCGAGCGCGGGGCGCTGAGGCCGCGGGCGGCGCTGGACATCCTGGAGCCGGTGCTGGCCGCGCTCGGCGCCGCGCACCGGGCCGGGTTCGTGCACCGGGACATGAAGCCGGAGAACGTCCTGATAGGGGACGACGGCCGGGTCAAGGTCGCCGACTTCGGCCTGGTCCGGGCCGTGGACACGGTCACGAACACCACCGGGTCCGTCCTCGGCACCGTCTCCTACCTGGCACCCGAGCAGATCGAGCACGGCACCGCCGATCCGAGGGTCGACGTGTACGCGTGCGGTGTCGTGCTGTACGAGATGCTGACCGGCGGCAAGCCGCACGACGGGGACTCCCCCGCCCAGGTGCTCTACAAGCACCTGCACGAGGACGTGCCGCCGCCGTCGGCCGCCGTGCCGGGGATGGCGTACGAGCTGGACGAGCTGGTCGCCTCGGCGACCGCGCGCAACCCGGAGATCCGTCCGCACGACGCCGTGGCACTGTTCGCGCGGGCCCGTGAGACGCGCGGGGCGCTGAGCGTCGACCAGCTGGACGCGGTGCCGCCGCAGGCGCTCGCCGCGGAGCACGACAACGCCGAGGACCGCACGAGCGTGATCCCGCGCGCGCTCACCATGCCCCGGCCGCTGCCCGTGAACGAGGACGAGGGCACGGGCGCCGGGTTCCCCGCCGACGGGGTCAACCGCACCAGCCGTCTGGCGGCTCCCCCGCAGGCCCCGCCCCGGCGGCGGCGCCTGCCGGAGCTGCGTCGCGGCCCGCTGGCGATCGTCGTCGCCGTCCTGCTGGTGCTCGGCGTCGGTACGGGCGTCTGGTACATCAACTCCGGCCAGTTCACCAAGGTGCCGCCGGTGCTCTCCAAGACCGAGGCGCAGGCCCGGGACCGGCTGGACGACGCCGGCCTGGACGTCGGCAAGGTCCGGCACGCCTACAGCGACACCGTGGAGCGCGGCAAGGTCATCAGCACCGACCCCGGCGTGGGCACCCGCATCCGCAAGAACGACTCCGTGTCGTTCACGGTCTCCGACGGCCCCGACACCGTGAAGCTGCCGGACATCCAGGGCTACAAGCTGGACCGGGCGCGGAAGCTGCTGAAGGACGAGGGGCTGGAGCCGGGCATGGTGACCCGGGCGTTCAGCGAGGACGTGCCCCAGGGCTTCGTGGTCTCCACCAAGCCGGCGACGGGCACCACGGTGCGCGCGGGCTCGGCGGTCGCGCTGGTCGTCAGCAAGGGCAGCCCGGTGGACGTCCCGGACGTCACCGGCGACGACCTGGCCGACGCCAGGGCCGACCTGACGGAGGCCGGCCTGAAGGTGGAGGTCGCCACCGAGCAGGTGAACTCGGAGCACGACAAGGGCCGGGTCGCCCGGCAGACGCCGGATCCGGGCAGCCGGGCGGCCAAGGGCGACACGGTGACGCTCACGGTGTCCAAGGGCCCCGAGATGATCGAGGTCCCGGACGTCGTCGGTGACAGCGTGGACGACGCCAAGCGGGAGCTGAGGGACGCGGGCTTCCAGGTGGACGAGGACCGCGGTCTGCTCGGGCTGTTCGGCGACACCGTGAAGGACCAGTCGGTGGACGGCGGGGACACGGCGCCCAAGGGCTCCACCATCAGGATCACCATCAGGTGACGGCTCTCACGGTCCGGACGCGTACCCCCGCATGACACCCTGAATGGGTGAACAGTCAACAGTCCGCCCCCTCCCCCACACTCCCCCGCAACCCCGTCGGCGGTCATGTCCCCGTGGCCGGCGGTCTGCACTCCGTGGGTCTGTCCTACGCCCGTGACCTGAGGGCGGAGGCCGTGCAGGTCTTCGTCGCCAACCCGCGCGGCTGGGCCACGCCGGCCGGCAACCCGAAGCAGGACGAGGCGTTCCGGGAGGCCTGCGCGGCCGGGTCGGTCCCCGCGTACGTGCACGCGCCGTACCTGATCAACTTCGGTTCGCACACCGAGGCGACGGTGGAGCGGTCGGTCGAGTCGCTGCGGCACTCGCTGCGGCGCGCGCGGGCGATCGGGGCGCTGGGCGTGGTCGTGCACACCGGCAGCGCGACCGGCGGACGGGACCGGTCGGTGGCGCTGAAGCAGGTACGGGAGTACATGCTGCCGCTGCTCGAGGAGCTCACCCACGACGACGACCCGTACCTGCTCCTGGAGTCGACCGCCGGACAGGGTGCCTCGCTCTGCTCGCGGACCTGGGACTTCGGGCCGTACTTCGAGGCGCTGGACGCCCATCCGAAGCTCGGCGTGTGCCTGGACACCTGCCACATCTTCGCGGCGGGGCACGACCTGACCGGCCCGACGGGCATGGACCAGACGCTGGACCTGCTGGTGGACACGGTCGGCGAGGGCCGGCTGAAGCTGATCCACGCCAACGACTCCAAGGACGTGGCCGGCGCGCACAAGGACCGGCACGAGAACATCGGCGCCGGTCACATCGGTGAGGACCCGTTCCGGGCACTGATGGCCCACCCCGCGACCGAGGGGGTGCCGCTGGTCATCGAGACGCCGGGCGGCAAGGAGGGGCACGCGGCCGACGTGGAGCGGCTGAAGAAGCTGCGCGACGGCTGACACCGGAGGTCAGGCGGTACGCCATGCGTACGGCCCGGCGTACGGCGGCTCAGAGCTCGGGGCCGTCCCCGGGCTCCTCCTGGTAGGAGTAGCGCTGTTCCCGCCACGGGTCGCCGATGTTGTGGTAGCCGCGCTCCTCCCAGAAGCCGCGGCGGTCGGCGGTCATGTACTCGATGCCGCGGACCCACTTCGGGCCCTTCCAGGCGTACAGGTGCGGGACGACCAGCCGGAGCGGGAAGCCGTGCTCGGCGGTGAGCAGCTCGCCGTCCTTGTGGGTGGCGAACAGGGTGCGGTCGGCGGCGAAGTCGGACAGCCGGAGGTTGGAGCTGAAGCCGTACTCCGCCCACACCATCACATGGGTGACGGCGGGCGCGGGCGGGGCCAGGTCCAGGATCGCGGCGGTCGGCACGCCGCCCCACTCGGAGCCGAGCATGCTGAACTTCGTGACGCAGTGCAGGTCGGCGACGACCGTGGTGTACGGCAGGGCCGTGAACTCCTCGTGGCTCCAGCCGCGCTTCCCACCGTCCGCGGTGGTGCCGAAGACCCGGAACTCCCAGCGCTCGGGGCGGAACTTGGGGACCGGTCCGTAGTGCGTGACCGGCCAGCCGCGCTGCAGTCGCTGACCCGGCGGGAGCTCGAACCGAGACGCTCCTTCCGAACCGCCTTCTCCCGATTCGTTTCCCACCGGCTGACCCATGCCTCCATCCTGACAGACCCGGACCGATACCCCTGACCCACCCCACTTACATTCGGTCAAACAGGCACAAGGTGGACTAAGCCTGTACTTACTTACTAAGTAGAGACTTACTGGACGATCTTCGGAGCCGGTGCAATCATGCGGCGCAACACGCCAGTTCCCGTTCGAAGGAGCGTCAAGCGATGCAGGGCGACCCCGAGGTCATCGAGTTCCTCAATGAGCAGCTGACCGCCGAGCTCACGGCGATCAACCAGTACTTCCTGCACGCGAAGCTGCAGGACCACAAGGGCTGGACCAAGCTCGCGAAGTACACGCGCGCGGAGTCCTTCGACGAGATGCGCCACGCCGAGGTGCTGACCGACCGCATCCTGCTCCTGGACGGCCTGCCGAACTACCAGCGGCTCTTCCACGTGCGGGTCGGCCAGAGCGTGACCGAGATGTTCCAGGCCGACCGGGAGATCGAGGTCGAGGCGATCGACCGGCTGCGCCGGGGCGTCGAGGTGATGCGGGCCAAGAACGACATCACGTCGGCCAACGTCTTCGAGGCCATCCTCGCCGACGAGGAGCACCACATCGACTACCTGGACACCCAGCTGGAGCTGATCGAGAAGCTGGGCGAGTCGCTCTACCTGTCGACGGTCATCGAGCAGACCCAGCCGGATCCGTCGGGCCCCGGCTCGCTCTAGCCGGACCGCTCACGCTCCGGCCGGGGCCGTGCCGCTCGGGTCAGGCCGCTTCCGGGAGCTTCGCGAGGACCGGTTCGTTCTGGTCGGCCGACTGCCGGCGGGGACAGGCGCCACGACCGAGCAGCGCCTGGATGCGGCGTACGCAGCCGCCGCAGTCGGTGCCCGCCTTGCAGGCGGAGGCGATCTGCCGGGGAGTGCAGGCACCGGCGTCCGCGTGGCTCTTCACCTGTTCCTCGGTGACACCGAAGCAGCTGCAGACGAACACGTGGTTCACCTCCCGGGCGGGGTACAGGGTCGTGCCGTACCGACGACCGGAGACTCCGACTGTTCGGTGAGGCAAACCTAACCTTACCCATCACGCGGGGGCGGCAAAAGAGAAGGGGGCGCGGATCGTATGTGACCCGCGCCCCATTCCATGTCCCCAGCGCCCGTCCGACCTCGTCCGACGGGCGGGTCGTCACTGGTCCCGGTACATCTCCGCCACCAGGAACGCCAGGTCGAGCGACTGGCTGCGGTTCAGCCGCGGGTCGCAGGCCGTCTCGTAGCGCTGGTGCAGGTCGTCGACGAAGATCTCGTCGCCGCCGCCCACGCACTCGGTGACGTCGTCGCCGGTCAGCTCCACGTGGATGCCGCCCGGGTGGGTGCCGAGCGACTTGTGGACCTCGAAGAAGCCCTTGACCTCGTCGAGCACGTCGTCGAAGCGGCGGGTCTTGTGGCCGGAGGCCGCCTCGTAGGTGTTGCCGTGCATCGGGTCGGTGATCCAGGCGACGGTCGCGCCGGACGCGGTGACCTTCTCCACCAGCTCGGGGAGCTTGTCGCGGATCTTGTCCGCGCCCATGCGGACGATGAAGGTCAGCCGGCCGGGCTCGCGCTCGGGGTCGAGGCGCTCGATGTACTGCAGCGCCTCCTCGGCCGTGGTGGTCGGGCCGAGCTTGATGCCGATCGGGTTGCGGATCCGGGAGGCGAACTCGATGTGCGCGTGGTCCAGCTGCCGGGTGCGCTCACCGATCCACACCATGTGCCCGGAGACGTCGTACAGCTGCCCGGTGCGCGAGTCGACGCGGGTGAGCGCCGACTCGTAGTCGAGCAGCAGCGCCTCGTGCGAGGAGAAGAACTCGACCGTCTGGAACTCGGCCGGGTCCGTCCCGCAGGCCCGCATGAAGTTCAGCGCGTTGTCGATCTCCCGGGCGAGCTGCTCGTAGCGCTGGCCGGACGGCGACGACTTCACGAAGTCCTGGTTCCAGGCGTGCACCTGGCGCAGGTCGGCGTAGCCGCCGGTGGTGAAGGCGCGCACCAGGTTCAGCGTGGACGCCGACGCGTGGTACATGCGCTTGAGCCGCTCGGGGTCCGGGATCCGGGCCTCTTCGGTGAAGTCGAAGCCGTTGACGGAGTCGCCGCGGTAGGTCGGCAGCGTCAGGCCGTCGCGGGTCTCGGTCGGCTTGGAACGCGGCTTGGAGTACTGGCCGGCGATCCGGCCCACCTTCACCACGGGCACGGACGCCGCGTACGTGAGTACGGCGCCCATCTGAAGCAGCGTCTTGAGCTTGTTGCGGATGTGGTCCGCGGACACGGCGTCGAAGGCCTCGGCGCAGTCGCCTCCCTGAAGGAGGAACGCCTCTCCCTTGGCGACGGCCGCCATCCGGGCGCGCAGCTGGTCGCACTCGCCCGCGAAGACGAGCGGCGGATACGACTCGAGGTCCGCGATCACTGCGCGCAGAGCCTCGGTGTCGGGGTACTCGGGCTGCTGCGCCGCGGGCAGGTCTCGCCAGGTGTTGCCAGCGCTCGCGCTGGTCTTAGCGTTCACGGTCACGGCCCCAACATTACGGGGTCGGACCGCCGCTCCCGCCCCGTGCCCAGGGAATGAGACGCGCACAACGCCCTGCGGACGGGCCGCCGTGCGGTACGCTGCGCCGTATGTTCGCGCACTCGATCCAGAACTGGTGGTGGACCGCTCTTCCGGCGGCCCACTGACTGCGCGTACGCAAGACTTCGCGAAGGCCGCCCGAGGGGCGGCCTTCGTGTTTTCGCGACCGGGCCGTTCCTCCCACCGAGATTCTCGCCGAGAGACCGAGAGGGACACGGACCCATGACACCGATCGCCCCCATGGCACCGATCGACCGCCTTCTGGACGACTCCCGCCCGTTCGCCCTGCTCCGCCGCCGTACGCCGGGCCATGATCACGACACCGTGGAACTGCTGCTCGGTCCGGTCACGGAGCACGACAGACTCGCCGGCCTGCCCGAGGAGGGGCTGGCGCTGGTCCCCTTCCGGCAGATCCGCGAGCGCGGCTTCGACGTCCGCGACGACGGCACGCCCCTGCTGGTGCTGACCCCCGAGGAGCGGTACGACATCCCGCTCGCCGAGGCCCTCGACAGGCTCCCCGCGCACGACGTCCACGTCGAGGACGGCGGCTTCGACGTGGACGACGAGGAGTACGCGGAGATCGTCGGGCGCGTGCTGGACGAGGAGATCGGCGGCGGCGAGGGCGCCAACTTCGTGATCCGGCGGACGTACGGGGGGCTGATCCCCGGCTTCGGGCGGGCCGACGCGCTGGCGCTGTTCCGTCGGCTGCTGGCGGGCGAGCGGGGCGCGTACTGGACGTTCGTGGTGCACACGGGCGACCGCACGCTGGTCGGGGCCAGCCCCGAGGTGCATGTGCGGATGTCCGGCGGCACGGTCGTCATGAACCCGATCAGCGGGACGTACCGCTACCCCGCCGAGGGACCGACCCCCGACCACCTGCTCGGCTTCCTCGCGGACGGCAAGGAGATCGAGGAGCTGTCGATGGTGGTCGACGAGGAGCTCAAGATGATGTGCACCGTCGGCGACATGGGCGGTGTGGTCGTCGGGCCGCGGCTGAAGGAGATGGCGCACCTCGCGCACACCGAGTACGAGCTGCGCGGCCGTTCCTCGCTGGACGTGCGGGAGGTGCTGAAGGAGACCATGTTCGCGGCGACGGTCACCGGCTCGCCGGTGCAGAACGCCTGCCGGGTCATCGAACGGCACGAGGTCGGAGGGCGCGGCTACTACGCGGGCGCCCTGGCGCTGCTCGGCAGGGACTCCGGCGGCGCCCAGACCCTCGACTCCCCCATCCTCATCCGCACCGCCGACATCGACGCCGCCGGACGGCTGCGGGTGCCGGTCGGCGCCACGCTGGTGCGGGGCTCGGACCCGGCCGGCGAGGTCGCGGAGACCCACGCCAAGGCGGCCGGGGTGCTGGCGGCGCTGGGCGTACGTCCCTCCCGGCCGCGTACGGAGGCCGGGCGGCCGAAGCTGGCCGACGACCCGCGCGTGCGGGCGGCGCTGGACGGGCGCCGCTCCTCCCTGGCGCCGTTCTGGCTGCGGATGCAGGAGCCGTCCCACGCGCTGGAGGGCCACGCCCTGGTCGTCGACGCCGAGGACACCTTCACGGCGATGCTGGCGCACGTACTGCGTTCGTCGGGGCTCACCGTGAGCGTGCGGCGGTACAGCGAGCCGGGGCTGCGGGAAGCGGTGCTCGGGCACGACGGGCCGGTGGTGCTGGGGCCCGGCCCCGGTGATCCGTGCGACCCCGCCGATCCCAAGATGGCCTTCCTGCGCGCCCTGACCTCCGAGGTGCTCCGGGAGAACCGGCACGGTGTCCTCGGCGTCTGCCTCGGGCACGAGCTGATCGCGGCGGAGCTGGGGCTGGACATCGTCCGCAAGGAGGTGCCGTACCAGGGGGCGCAGACGGAGATCGACCTGTTCGGTCGGCGCGAGACCGTCGGCTTCTACAACAGCTTCACCGCCCGCTGCGACGACGGGGCGGCCGCGGAGCTGGCCGCGCACGGCGTCGAGGTGAGCCGCTCGGCCACCGGCGAGGTGCACGCCCTGCGCGGTCCGGGCTTCGCGGGGGTGCAGTTCCACCCGGAGTCCGTGCTGACGCTCGACGGCGCGGCGATCGTGCGCGAGCTGGCCGGTCAGCTGCGCGGTACGAGCACGTTCTCCGAGCGGCGGCCCTCGCGGTAGTCGAGGACGTTGCGGGCCGTGGCGTCGACGATCTGACCGACGGCGTCCTCGGTGTAGTACGCCTGGTGCGAGGTCACCAGGACGTTCGGGAAGGTGACGAGGCGGGCCAGGGTGTCGTCGACGATGACCTCCAGGGACTTGTCGAGGTAGAACAGGCCCGCCTCCGCCTCGTACACGTCCAGGCCGACGCCGCTGAAGCGCCCCGCGCGCAGTTCGCCGACGAGCGCGGTGGTGTCGATCAGGCCACCGCGGCTGGTGTTGACCAGGATGGCGTCGTCCCGCATCGACTTGAGGGCGGTCGCGTCGATCAGGTGCCGGGTCTCGGGCATCAGCGGGACGTGCAGGGTGATCAGGTCGGACCGGGCGAGCAGTTCCTCCCTCGGGACGTAGCTCATGCCGAGTTCCATGCAGGCGGGGTTCTCGGCGACGTCCCAGCCGAGGAGCCGCATGCCGAAACCGTGGGCGATCCGGGCGAAGGCCTCGCCGATCTTGCCGGTGCCGATGACGCCGGCGGTGCGGCCGTGCATGTCCCGGCCCATCAGGCCGTGCAGGCGGAAGTCGAAGTCGCGGGTGCGGGTGGCGGCGCGCACGATCCGGCGGTTGACGGCCATGGCCAGGGTCCAGGTGAACTCGGCGACCGAGTGGGGCGAGTAGTACGAGACCCGGGCCACGGTCAGACCGAGCCGCTCGGCCGCGTCGAGGTCGATGTTGTTGAAACCGGTGGAGCGCTGGGCCACCATCCGGGTGCCGCCGGCCGCGAGGATCTCCAGTACGCCGGCGCCGAGGTCGGCGTTGACGGACGTGGAGACGATCTCGTGGCCGGCCGCGATGGGGGCGGTGTCCTCGTTGAGGAAGACGTCGAGGCAGCGGACCTCGTCGTGGCCCTGGAAAGCCTGCTCGATCAGGGGCTTCTCGTCGGCCTGGGCACCGAAGACCAGGATCTCCATGACCGCTCCCGTTTCTGCCGGACTCCGGGCTGCCGCGGGGCTCCGGACCGCTGCCGGGGCTCCGGGCCGAATATACGGCGCCGCGCCGTCGGCCGCCGGTCAGCCGGAGAAGACCCCGACCTCGTCGTACAGCTTCGGGGCGACCGTCTTCGGCCGGGCCGGGCCGGGCCGTGGCGTCGGCGACGGGGACGGGGACGGGGACGGGGACGCGGACGATGTCGGTGTCGCGCGTCGCTCACTCGTCGTCGAGGCCGCGCTCTATCGCGTACCGCACGAGTTCCACGCGGTTGTGCAGCTGGAGCTTGCCCAGGGTGTTCTGGACGTGGTTCTGCACGGTGCGGTGGGAGATGACGAGGCGTTCGGCGATCTGCTTGTAACTGAGTCCCTTGGCGACCAGGCGCAGCACCTCGGTCTCGCGGTCGGTGAGCCGGGGCGCCCCGGGCTCACCGGTCTCCGCGGCGGGGGCCGGTTCGGAGGCGAGGCGGCGGTACTCGCCGAGGACCAGTCCGGCCAGCCCCGGGGTGAAGACCGGGTCGCCGAGGGCCGTGCGGCGCACCGCGTCCTGCAGCTCCTCGGTGGAGGCCGACTTCAGCAGGTATCCGGTCGCGCCGGACTTCACCGCCTCCAGCACGTCGGCGTGCTCCCCGCTCGCGGAGAGCACGAGGACACGCAGCTTCGGGTCGGCGCCGACGACCTCCTTGCAGACCTGCACGCCGGGCTTGCCGGGCAGGTTGAGGTCGAGGACGAGGACGTCGGGCGCGACGGCCCGCGCGCGGCGCACCGCCTGGTCGCCGTCGCCGGCGGTGGCGACCACGTCGAAGCCGGACTCGGCGAGGTCCCGGGCGACGGCGTCGCGCCACATCGGGTGGTCGTCGACCACCATGACCCTGATCGGTTCCTGTCGTTCGGTCATCACTCCGCTGCCTTCCCCCGTGCGGTGGTACTGCTGGTCGTCTTCTTCGGTGCCTTCAGTTCGACCTCCGTGCCCTGACCGGGCACCGAGATCAGCTCGGCCGTGCCGCCCAGCTCGCGCAGCCGGCCCCGGATCGACAGGGCCACGCCGAGGCGCCCCTCGCCCTCCGCCTCGGCGAGCCGCCCCTCCGGGATGCCGGGCCCCTCGTCGCGGACGGTGACGATCACCTCGTCCGGTTCGTCCTCGACCAGGATCCACGCGCGCGCGTGCTCACCCACGTGCTTGCGCACGTTGTCCAGGGCGGCGCCCACGGCGGCCGCGAGCTCCCGGGCCGCGAGGGGGGCCAGCGGGACCGGCGCGCCCGGCTCGGCGAGGTTCACGAGGGAGCCGGCGTACGGGGCGAGCAGGGCCCGCAGGTCGACGGGGCCCTCCGGATCGTTCCCCTCCGGATCGTTCCCCTCCGGTTCGTCCACCGCCCGTACGACCGCGCCCTCGGCGGTGTCCTCCGAGACGCGGGAGACGGGCACCAGGCCGCCGGAGACCAGGGTGCGCAGTGCCACCTCCTGCTCACCGGCCATCCGGCCCAGCTCGGCCGCCTCGCCGCCGATGACGGCGCCGCGCCGCTGCACCATCGCCAGCACCTGGAGCACGCTGTCGTGGATGTCCCGGGCGAGCCGCTCCCGCTCCCTGGTCGCCGCCTCGATCTCCAGGGCGCGGGCGAGGGTGCGTTCGGAGGCGCGAGCGACCTCGACGACGTAGCCGATGGCGATGGAGGCGACCCAGACGAGGATGACGTTGTGGACGGTGTCGCGGGCGGGGCTGCCGCGTTCGACCAGGTTGGCGACGGCGACGAGGGTGGAGGCGACGGCCGCCCAGCGCCAGCCGCCCTTGACGGCGAAGGCGAGGACGGAGCCGGCGGTCCATATCGACGGCAGCGTCGGGCCGCCGTCCATGACCCGTTCGTGGGCGTCGGCGAACGGCGTGAGCAGGATGCCGGTCAGCGCGATGGTGAGGTCGGCGGTGAGGAACCGCTTGGTGCAGCTCGCCGCGCTCGAGACCTTGGGGAGGGTGGCCAGGGTCCAGACGAAGAGGACGGCGTAGTAGGCGACGGCGAGCCAGGGGCGGGCGAAGCCGGAGTAGGCGGTGGTGAAGAAGCCGATCGCGTACAACATGGTGAGCACGCGGTAGCCGGCGAGCGCGCGCCACAGCGGCTGCTCGACCGACATCCTCATGACTCTCTCGCGCCTGGCCATGTCTCCCCCGTCCCCCGGCTGCCAGTACGTTCCGCTGCCTGGTCCGACCGCACCCCTGTCCGGCCGCTGCCCCGTCCGGCCGCTACCGGTCGTCGGCGGGGCGGTCCTGCTCGGCCGCCGCCTTCTCCTTGGCGGCCTGTTCCTTCTCCGCCTGCGCGAGCGCGGCCTTCGCTGCCTTGCCCGCCTCCTTCTCGGCCTTCGCCGCGTCCGCGATCTGCCGCTTCATGGCGGTCGCGTACATGTCGACGTACTCCTGGCCGGAGAGCTTCATGATCTCGTACATGACCTCGTCGGTCACGGCGCGGAGCACGAAGCGGTCGTGCTCCATCCCCTGGTAGCGGGTGAAGTCGAGGGGCTTGCCGATGCGGATGCCGGGCCGCATCAGCTTCGGCATCACCTTGCCGGGCGGCTGGATCTTCTCGGTGTCGATCATGGCGACCGGGACGACGGGCGCGCCGGTGGCGAGCGCCACGCGCGCGAGGCCGCCCGGCTTGCCCCGGTAGAGCCGGCCGTCCGGGGAGCGGGTGCCCTCGGGGTAGATGCCGAACAGCTCGCCCCGCTCCAGTACCTCTATGCCGCTCTTGATGGCGGCCTCGCCCGCGCCGCGTGCCCCGGAGCGGTCCACGGGCAGCTGGCCGACCCCTTTGAAAAAGGCGGCCGTCAGCCTGCCCTTGACCCCGGGGGTGTTGAAGTACTCGGCCTTGGCGATGAAGGTCACCTTGCGGTCGAGGACGGCGGGCAGGAAGAACGAGTCGGAGAACGACAGGTGGTTGCTCGCCAGAATGGCGGGGCCGTCGGCCGGGATGTGCTCCAGGCCTTCCACCCAGGGCCGGAAGGCGAGCTTCAGCGAACCCCCGACGGTGACCTTCATGGCGCCGTACAACAAGCGAGTGCCTCCTGTGTCTGTGGGTCAGACCTTAGGGTCTGCCCGGCGGATCACGCCGCAGACGCGGGTTCTGACGAGGCGCCGTGGCTGACCTGCGGCCTGCTCCACCGGACAGACCCTATCCCGGGGCACCGTCAATGGCCCCGACGGCCCTGGTCGGTGTCAGTGCGGTCGCGTACGGTGAAGTTCCCGCAAGTACCGCACCCGCATGTACCGCACCCGACGTGCCGGCTGTGCCGGCCCCCTGACGACAGGAGACCGAGACGTGCCGGTCCTGCCCGGAGCCGAGCCGTTCCGCCACGAGGGCGGTGAGGTCGGCGTCCTCCTCTGCCACGGGTTCACCGGGTCCCCGCAGTCGCTGCGCCCCTGGGCCCGGTATCTCGCCGCGCGCGGTCTGACCGTCGCGTTGCCGCTGCTGCCCGGGCACGGCACGCGCTGGCAGGACATGCAGGTCACCGGCTGGCAGGACTGGTATGCCGAGGTGGACCGCGAGCTGCGTGCCCTGCGGGAGCGGTGCGGGCGCGTCTTCGTGGCCGGCCTGTCCATGGGCGGTGCGCTGGCGCTGCGGCTCGCGGCCAAGCAGGGGGACGCGGTGTCGGGCGTCGTGGTCGTCAACCCGGCGAACCGGATGCACGGGGTGGCCCAGCACGCCCTCCCGGTCCTGCGTCACCTGCTGCCCGCGACGAAGGGCATCGCCAGTGACATCGCCAAGCCGCTCGGCACGGAGCTGGGATACGACAGGGTGCCGCTGCACGCGGCGCACTCGCTGCGCACGTTCTTCCGTCTCACCGACGGCGACCTGCCGCAGGTGACGCAGCCGCTGCTGTTGCTGCGCAGTCCGCAGGACCACGTGGTGCCGCCGGCCGACTCGGCCCGCGTCCTCGGCCGGGTGTCCTCGACGGATGTCACGGAGGTCCTGCTGGAACAGAGCTACCACGTGGCGACGTTGGACCACGACGCGGACCGGATCTTCGCGGAGAGTGTCGCGTTCATCGGCCGGCTCGCGCCCGGTTCCGTCAGGGAACCGGAGCCCGGTCTCGGCAAGGAAGGGACGGCCGCAGGTGGCTGAGTACGACTCCGACCGCGAGGAACGCGAGGAACGCGAGAAGCGGGACCTGGAACGGGGCCTGGGTGGGGACCTGGGACGGGACGTGGCGCGGGAGCGGGAGCACCGCGAGGGACGGGAGGGCCCGGTGGACCGCGGGCCCGAGGAGCAGGGTGCGCCCTTCGACGAGGACGCCGCGTGGGACGCGATCGTCGCCGGTTACGGGGACGAGCCGCCGGACCCGCCGGGCGCGAAGCCGTTCAAGTCGGTGGAGGACCTGGCGCTCCTGGAGCCCGAGACCAACGACGACAAGCCCGGGGCCGACCGGCCCGCCTCGGCCCGGCCGCTGGGCGGCTCGGTCGCCTTCGCCCCCGGCGTCGGTCCCGGTCCCCGCGACCACACGCCGGCCGAGCCGTCGGACGACGACTTCGGCGAGGACGACGAGGGCCACTTCGTGCCGCCCGAGCCGCCGCCGCTGCCGGAGGGGGACACCACCGCGAAGTTCGCGTGGCTGGGAGTGCTCGGCGGGCCCGTCCTGCTGCTGCTGGCGGTGGTGCTCGGCTGGGACATGAGCTGGTGGCTGACGACCGCGAGCATCGGCGGCTTCCTCGGCGGCTTCGCCACCCTGGTCATGCGGATGCGGACGGGCGACGAGGACGACGACGACCCGGGGCGGGGCGCGGTGGTCTAGGGAGTGCCGTTCGGACACCCCCCTGGGCAGTGTCAGGGGGGTCCGGCGGATCAGCTCGCGCAGGCGGGCACGCGGAGGGCGGTCAGGACCGGGAGATGGTCCGTGGCCGCCCTCAGGTCGTCCTCGGCCACCCCGGGCAGGCCCACCGGCACCCCGCAGCCCAGTACCTCGACGCCCTCCGTGACGAAGACCGCGTCGATGCGCCGGTCGGGGGCGGCCGGGGAGAAGGTGTACTCGCCGCCCCAGGGTGCGGCGGTCCAGCAGTCCCGCAGGCCGTCGCCGAGCCGCCGGAAGGTGCGGCCCCCTGGGCGCTCGTTCAGGTCGCCGCCCGCCACCGCGTGCGTCACACCGAGCCCGGCGAGCCGGTCGAGGAGCAGGCCCGCCTGCTCGTACCGCTCGTCCGCCCGCAGTGACAGGTGGCAGCTCAGGACGCCGAGGCGGGCCCCGCCGATCCGGACCACGGCGGTCGCGAAGCCGCGGCGGTGCTGACCGGGGGTGAGGGGGAGCAGCACGTCCTGAGTGCGCTCGACGGTGGCGCGCAGGGAGCACAGGAGCGCGGGCCCCGCCGCGGTGCCGCCCCCGGAGAGGAGGACCAGCCCGGAGGCGGCGGCGAGCCGGGTGAGCTTCTTGCGCCAGCGGAAGAACCGGGGGGCCTCCTGGAGGAGGACCAGGTCGGGAGCGCAGGCGGCGATCACCCGGGCGAGGGCGTCGGTGTCGTCGCGCATCGAGCGGATGTTGTAGCTGAGGACCCGGACGACGGCGGAACCGTCGGATTCGGTGCGGGAGTTGGGGAGCGGCTCCATGTGGATCAATGTACGCCCCACAGCGTCGCTGTACGTCCACAGCGTCGCTGTACGTCCAACAGCTCGGGGCGCGAGGTCTGCGGGCGACCGCCGGTCGTGGCCGGCTCGTCGCGCACGCGGCCGGGCCGCGTGTTCACAGAGTCCCGCGCCCCTCGGGAGCGTCGGAGCGCCGTACGCCTACATGATCGGGTCGGGCTCCCGGGCCAGGTCGGCCGCGCCCACCAGACCGGCCTTGTTGCCGAGCTGGGCGGCGACCACGTCGGCGACCGGGCGCCAGTTGCCGCCGACCAGCCACCGCTTGTACGACTTACGGATCGGGTCGAGCACCAGGTCGCCCTCGTCGGAGAGGCCGCCGCCCACGATGAAGGCGGACGGGTCGAAGAGGGAGGCCAGGTCGGCGAGGCCGGCGCCGGCCCAGCGGGCCAGCTCGCGGTAGGAGTCGACGGCGACCGGGCAGCCCTGGCGGGCGGCGACCGAGATGTGCTTGCCCTCGATGCCGTCCGGCGTGCCGTCACCGAGCGCGAGCAGCACCTCGGCGCGCTCGGGGGTGGCGTTGGCGCGCTGCTTGGCGTAGCGCACGAGGGCGCGGCCGGAGGCGTACTGCTCCCAGCAGCCCTGCGAGCCGCAGCCGCACAGCAGGCCGTCCGGCACCATACGGATGTGGCCGAACTCGGCGGCCACGCCGAAGTGGCCGCGGCGCAGCTTGTTGCCGATGATGATGCCGCCGCCGAGGCCGGTGCCGAGGGTGATGCAGATGACGTTGCGGTGGCCCTTGCCGCCACCGAACTTGTACTCGCCCCAGGCCGCGGCGTTGGCGTCGTTCTCCACGACGACCGGGAGGCCGACGCGGGCCTCGACCTTCTCCTTGAGCGGCTCCTGGCGCCAGTCGATGTTGGGCGCGAAGTAGACCGTGGAGCGCTGGCGGTTGACGTATCCGGCGGCGCCGATGCCGACGCCGACGATCTCGTGACCCGCGCGCGCGCCCTCCACCGCGGAGGCGATGGCGTCCACGATGCCCTCGGGCGTGCCCGGGGTGGGCACCTTGTGGGTCGAGAGGATGTTGCCTTCCTCGTCGACCACGCCCGCCGCGATCTTCGTGCCGCCGATATCGACGCCGATGGTGAGTCCCATGAATCCCTCAGTTTCGGTCGAGCCCCGCTACGGCCAACCGTACCCGAGGGCGGTGTCAGTCCAAGTCGATGCGCTGGCCCGGGCCGGTGCCCTCGTCGCCGTCGTCGCGTCCTTCGTCGCGTCCGGTCTCGCGTCCGGTGTCGCTCTGGCCGTCGCGCGGTTCGTCCAGGTCACGAGGGTCGCGGGGGTCGTCCGCGGAAGTCCCGGGAGCTCCGGAGGCCCCGGTGGTCCAGCGGCTCTCCTGGTTCTGGACGGCGGAACGGTAGGCGGCGAGGAGTTCACCGCCGGCGGCCGCGAGGTGGTCGAAGACGTCCGGGTTGCGCTCGATGACCGGTTCGACGGCGGCCTTGGCCTGCTGCACGACCTGCCGGACCACCTGCTGGGCGGCCGGCCCGGCGACCTGGCCGAGCAGCGGGGACTGGAGGCCGGACAGCTTGTCCGCGACGGTGTCGACGAGCCGGCGCAGCTCCTCGGCGGCCGAGCCGGGCGGTGGCCCGTACTCGGCACGGCGGCGGGCCTTCTCCGCCTCCAGGTCCTCGGCGCACGCCGTCGCCCAGGCGTCGGCGTCGGTGGCACGCACCTCGTCGACCGCGTCGGCCTCGTCGGGGCGAGCGGCCTCGGACGGGGGGAGCTCTTCACTCATGACGGACTCCTGACTACGGCTCGTCCTTACGACGTTACCCGAACGGGTGCGGCGCGTTCAGCGGCTCTGCGGCCACAGCCGCGGGTCCGGCGTGAACCGGACGGCGAGGACGCCCTCGCGCAGGGCGGCCCCGGCGACGGTGCAGCGGCGCAGCGCCGACGGAAGCGGAACGATCCGGCGGAACGGCCCGGCGGTGACGACCAGTTCGTCACCGCGGCGGATCAGATCGAGTTCGTCGCGTATGGCGCCGGGCAGCGGGATGTGCCAGACCAGCACGCCGTCCTCGGCCAGCCGGTCGGTGACGGGCCACTCGACCGGGGTGACGTCCGGGTTGACGCCCGGTGCGGCGAGCGCGGCGAGGTCGTCGGCGCCGCGCGGGTCGCGCCCGAGGTGGGCGACGGTGCGGACGTCGTACGTGCCCTGCCACTCCTCCAGTGCCTTGCGCTGCTGGGTGAGGGGCCCGGTGAGCCAGCTGTCCGCCGGGGTGTCCTCGGGCAGGACGCGGTTGGCGACCAGCAGGTCGGTGCGCAGGCCGCGCAGGGCGAGACCGAGGGTGGCCGAGCGGACGGCGTCGGCGCCGGCCGGGCCGGGTTCGGCGACCAGCCGTACGACGGTGTTCCGGTCGGCGAGGACGGCTTCGGCGGCGGCGAGTTCCAGGTCCCAGCGGGCGGCGGCCTCGTACAGCGCCTCGGCGGGCATGGGGACGCCGGCGAGCCGGCCTAGGACGGGGCGCAGGGCGCGGGCCGCCTGCCGCTCGGGCGGGAGGAGGCGGCGCAGGTAGCGGCGCAGTTCCTCGGGCAGGGCGAGCAGGGCGAGGGCCCTGGGCGCGGCCGGCAGGTCGACGACGAGGAGTTCGTGGTCGTCGCGGCCGTCGGCGAGGGCGGCGTCGCGCAGGGCGCGCAGCAGGGCGAGTTCGTCGGCGCCGGGCAGGGGGGTGAGTTCCTCGGGGTCGAGGCGGGCGGCGCCGAGGAGGTCGAGGGCGGAGGCGGCGCGGTCCTGGAGGGCGGTGAGGCCGTCCCGGAAGCCCTGGGCGGGGTCGGGCCGCCAGACGGTGAGGCGGGGCTCGACGGTGCTCGGTGCGGGGCCCGTGCGCACTCCGAGCACGGCGCCGAGGCTGTCGTCGCGGTCGGCGCCGAGGAGGAGGGTGCGGGTGCCCCGGCGGGCGGCGGCGAGCGCGGTGGCGGCGGCGACGGTGGTACGGCCACTGCCGCCGGGGCCGGTGATCAGGATGGTGCGCATGGGGGTGAACGGTACCCGCGTGGGCGGGGGGTGACGCGGTCGCGAGTCCTCGGGTGCGGTTGCCTCGGCGCGGGGTGCCTCGGAGATACGGGGCACCCGGCGTCCCGGGCACCGCACGGCGTGACGCGGCCCGGCGCTGGCCGGGTGCCTCCCCCGCTCTCGGCTTCGCTCGAGCGGGGGCACCCCCACCGCCCACCCGTGCCGCCCCTGGGGGTACCTCCCAGGCCGTTCAGGCACTGGGGGAGGCACGACTGCCCGCAGCTCGGGGGGGGGGGGGAACTACTCACGCCTGCCCGCAGCTGGGGGGGCGGGAGCTACTTCTCGCCCGACTCCACTCGCTTCTTCAGGCCTGCCAGGGCGCGGTCGGTGATGACCTTCTCGGCCTTGCGCTTGATCATGCCGAGCATCGGGATCTTGACGTCGACCGTGAGCCGGTAGGTGACCTCCGTGCCCGTGCCCGCCGGCCGGAGCAGGTAGGAGCCGTCGAGGGAGCGGAGCATCTGAGACTTCACCAGCGTCCAGGACACCTCGTGCTCGCCGGTCCAGGTGTACCCCAGCGTCTGGTCGTCCTTGATCGCCCCGGCGTCCATGACGAGTCGGACCTGCTCGGCACGCCCCCGCGCGTCGGTCGCGAGGACCTTCGCCTCCTTCACCTCGCCGGTCCAGTCCGGGTAACGGGCGAAGTCGGCGATCACCGCCATGACGTCGGCCGGTGCCGCCTCGATCATGATGCTCGAGCTGGTGTGTTCCGCCATCGCTGTGGCTCCTCCAGATGCGGGCCGGTACTGAGGTGGTCGTGCGCCGTCGTGCGCACGTGTGCCGCGTGCAGGCTATCGCGCACGGGCAGGGCGGATGTCACCACCTACCTGCGCAAGTCCGGCTCCCGCCCGGCCGCCCCGGGCGCGCCCCCGCTCACCACTGAAGGACCCACGGCCGGCCCGTCGACGCGAAGTGCCCGACGTTCACGCACTCGGTCGCCCCTATCCGCATCCGCCGTACCAGCGGCTGGTGCACGTGCCCGAACAGGGCGTAGCGGGGGCGCGTGCGGCGGATCGCGTCCAGCAGCGCGCGGCTGCCCCGCTCGAAGCGCCGCGCCACCGTGTCGTAGACCAGTTCCGGCACCTCCGGCGGGATGTGCGTGCACAGCACGTCCACCTCGCCGACGGCCTCGATCTTCGCGGCGTACTCCTCGTCGCCGATCTCGTACGGCGTGCTCATCGGGGTGCGCAGTCCGCCGCCGACGAAGCCGAAGACCCGGCCGCCGATCTCCACCCGCTGTCCGTCGAGCACGGTCGTGCCGGGGCGGGCGTACTCGTGCCACAGGGGCGGCACGTCGACGTTGCCGTAGGTGGCGTACGTGGGGGTGGGGAAGGCGGCGAACATCTCGGCGTACTGCTTGCGCACCGCCCCCTCGATCAGTGCCCGCCGGTCCCCGCCGACGCCCGCCCACAGCCGCGCCTGGAACTCCCGCGCCTGCGTGAAGCGGCGGGCGGTGCGCAGCTCGACGATGCGGTCGGCGTTGGCCGTGCCGAACAGGTCGGGGAAGATGCCGCGCGAGTGGTCGGCGTAGTCGAGGAAGAGGACCAGGTCCCCGAGGCAGACCAGGGCGTCGGCGCCCTCGCCGGCCCTGGCCAGATCGCGGACGTTGCCGTGGACGTCGCTGATCACGTGGACGCGGGTCGTCGTATTACCGGCGGGTGTGGGTGCCATGGCGATCAAGCGTAAGCAGCGCGTGCCTCTTGTGAACAGTAGCGGTCGGACCTGCGGTTACTGGCTGGTCGGTTGATCCGTCGACTACTGTGCGCAAAGCAAACCCCTTCCGTGTGACGCAGCGAACATCTCGCGGGGACCCCCTGTCGGAGAAGCCATACCGGCGGGTAACGTCCGGGCAGTCCATTCGTGCTCTGGATTTCAACATGTGAATCCCGCATGAGTTGTCCTCAGCACTTGCCCGAGCCTTGGACCGCACCGTCGCATCGCACAACGTCGTGGCGCCGGCGCCTTATGAGGAGCAGCAGTCTTGCGCGAGTTCAGCCTTCCGGCTTTGTACGAGGTCCCCACGGACGGAAACCTGACCGACATCGTCCGGAGAAACGCCGCGCAGCACCCGGACGTCGCCGTCATCTCCCGCAAGGTGGGAGGCGTGTGGCAGGACGTGAGCGCCCGCGACTTCCTCGCCGAGGTGTGCTCCGCCGCGAAGGGCCTCATCGCCTCCGGTGTCCAGCCCGGCGACCGGGTCGGGCTGATGTCCCGTACGCGCTACGAGTGGACCCTGCTGGACTTCGCGATCTGGAGCGCGGGCGCGATCACGGTGCCGGTGTACGAGACCAGCTCGGCCGAGCAGGTGCAGTGGATCCTCGGTGACTCGGGCGCCACGGCGTGTGTCGTGGAGTCGGCCGGGCACTTGGCCGCCGTCGAGTCGGTGCGCGAGCGGCTGCCCGCCCTCAAGCACGTCTGGCAGATCGACACCGGGGCCGTGGAGGAGCTGGGGCGCCTGGGCCAGGACGTCACGGACCGGACCGTCGAGGAACGCGGCTCGATCGCGAAGGCCGACGACCCGGCGACCATCGTCTACACCTCCGGCACGACCGGCCGTCCCAAGGGCTGTGTGCTCACCCACCGCAGCTTCTTCGCCGAGTGCGGCAACGTCGTCGAGCGGCTGCGTCCGCTCTTCCGCACGGGCGAGTGCTCGGTCCTCCTCTTCCTTCCCCTCGCGCACGTCTTCGGGCGCCTGGTGCAGGTCGCGCCGATGATCGCGCCGATCAAGCTGGGCTGCGTCCCCGACATCAAGAACCTCACCGACGAGCTGGCCGCGTTCCGGCCCACGCTGATCCTCGGCGTGCCGCGCGTCTTCGAGAAGGTGTACAACTCGGCGCGCGCCAAGGCGCAGGCCGACGGCAAGGGCAGGATCTTCGACAAGGCCGCCGACACGGCGATCGCCTACAGCAGGGCCCTGGACACCCCGTCCGGCCCGTCCCTCGGTCTGAGGATCAAGCACAAGGTCTTCGACAAGCTCGTCTACGGCAAGCTCCGCACGGTCCTCGGCGGACGCGGCGAGTACGCCATCTCCGGGGGCGCCCCGCTGGGCGAGCGCCTCGGCCACTTCTTCCGCGGCATCGGCTTCACGGTCCTGGAGGGCTACGGCCTGACCGAGTCCTGCGCGGCCACCGCCTTCAACCCGTGGGACCGGCAGAAGATCGGCACGGTCGGCCAGCCGCTGCCCGGCTCCGTGGTGCGCATCGCGGACGACGGGGAGGTGCTGCTGCACGGCGAGCACCTGTTCAAGGAGTACTGGAACAACCCGGACGCGACGGCCGAGGCGCTGGCCGACGGCTGGTTCCACACCGGTGACATCGGCACCCTCGACGAGGACGGCTTCCTCTCGATCACCGGCCGCAAGAAGGAGATCATCGTCACCGCCGGCGGCAAGAACGTCGCCCCGGCCGTGATCGAGGACCGCATCCGCGCGCACGCGCTGGTCGCGGAGTGCATGGTGGTCGGCGACGGGCGGCCGTTCGTGGGCGCGCTGGTCACCATCGACGAGGAGTTCCTCGCCCGCTGGTGCGCGGACAACGGCAAGCCGGCCGGTTCGACGGCGGCGTCGCTGCGGGGGGACGCGGATCTGCTCGCCGCGATCCAGTCGGCCGTCGACGACGGCAACTCGGCGGTCTCCAAGGCGGAGTCGGTGCGGAAGTTCCGGGTGCTGTCCGCTCAGTTCACCGAGGAGTCGGGGCATCTGACGCCGTCGCTGAAGCTGAAGCGGAACGTGGTGGCGAAGGACTACGCGGACGAGGTCGAGGCGATCTACGCCAAGTAGCGGCGCCTTCCGGGGTGCCCCTTTGCCGCCGTGGGCGGGTGCGGGTGCGCCGTGGGCGAGTGCGCCGTGGGCGGGTGCGCCGTGGTTCCTCGCGCCCACGCGGCGGAGCCGCATATGAGCACGGCCCCGCGCCCCTCATGGGCGTGCCGGCCCTGCCCGTTCTCAAGGCGCCCCGTGCTACAGCAACGCCTTCAGGCGCTCCGCCAGCAGGTCCCAGCGCCACTTCTCCTCGACCCACGCCCGGCCCCGCTCTCCCATGCGGCGGCGTAGCTCGGCGTCGCCCAGGAGCGTGACGAGGCGGTCGGCGGCCTGTTCCTCGTCGCCGCCGCGTACGACCCATCCCGTCTCTCCGTCGAGCACCGCGTCCGGGGCGCCGCCCGAGTCGCCGGCGACGACGGGCAGGCCTGTCGCGGAGGCCTCCAGGTAGACGATGCCGAGGCCCTCGACGTCGAGGCCGCCCCGGCGGGTGCGGCACGGCATGGCGAAGACATCGCCGGCGCCGTAGTGCGCGGGCAGCTCGGACCAGGGGACGGCGCCGGTGAAGTGGACGGAGGCGGCGACGCCGGTGTCGGCGGCGAGGCGGCGCAGGTCCTTCTCGTAGGGGCCGCCGCCGACGATCAGCAGGACGGCGTCGGGCTCGGCGGCGAGGACGCGCGGCATGGACCGGATCAGCGTGTCCTGCCCCTTGCGCGGCACCAGCCGCGAGACGCACACCACCACGGGACGCTCGGAAAGTCCGAGCCGGGCCCGCACCTCCTCGCCACCGCTGTCCGGGTGGAAGGTCTTCTCGTCGACGCCGGGCGGCAGCTGCGTCATCCGGGCGGCGGCCTCGGGCGTCAGCGCGCCGGCGATCCGGGAGCGGGTGTACTCGCCGAGGTAGGTGATCGTGTCCGTGGACTCCCCGATCCGGCGCAGCAGTCGCCGGGCCGCGGGCAGCTGGGCCCACCCGGCCTCGTGGCCGTGGGTGGTGGCGACGAGCCGCTCGGCCCCCGCCCTCCGCAGCGCCGGCGCCATCAGGCCCAGCGGCGCGGCCGCCCCGAACCACACCGACGTGCACCCGTGCTCGCGCAGCAGCCCGACGGCCCGCCGGGTCGCGCCCGGCGTGGGCAGCAGCATCGTCGTACGGTCCCGTACGACGGTGAAGGGCTGCTCGGCGTCGAAGGCGGCGGTGGCCCGGGCGCCCTCCTGGCCGCGTTTCCAGGTGGAGGCGTAGACGACGAGGCGCTCGGGCTCCAGCCGCAGCGCCATGTTGTGCAGGAAGGCCTGGATGCCGCCCGGACGGGGCGGGAAGTCGTTCGTCACGATCAAGGTCTTGCGCACGCCGCCGACCCTACCGAATCCGCCGCACGGGCCGGGGCCCGGCCGCGTCCGGTGGCAGACGCGCAGGTGCCCGGGTCACCATGGGCCCACCGGCACGAGACGCGGACGGGCGGGGAGCAGGTGGACGAGACGGCGGGCGCGAGACGGTCACCGGTGTGGCTGCCGGTGGTCTGGGGCGCCACGCGGCTGGTGCTGCTGCTGTTCGTGCTGAAGGTGCTGGTCTTCCCGGGGCCGGACGTCACCGGTGACGTGTCCGTCATCTACCGGGACTGGTACGAGGTCCTGCGCACAGGAACGTTCCCGCTGGACGACGTCACCTGGCAGTACCCGCCCGCCGCGGCCCTCGCGATCCTCTCCCCCGCGCTGCTGCCCTTCCTCTCGTACCCGACGGCCTTCTTCGCCCTGGCCTGTGCCGCGGACCTGGCCGTCCTCGCGCTGCTGTGGCGGGCGGGCCGCGGTGGCGGCCGCTCCTCGCGTGGCGCGTGGGTGTGGGTGGTGGGCGTACCGCTGCTCGGGCCGACGGTGTACGCCCGCTACGACGTGATGGTCACCGCCGTCGCGGTGGCGGCACTGCTCGCCGCCGGCCGGCATCCGCGCGTGGCGGGGGGCCTGGCGGCGTTCGGGGCGCTGCTGAAGGTGTGGCCGGCGCTGGTGCTGATCGGGATGCGCGGGCGCGCGCCGTGGGTCGCCGCCGCGCTGAGCGGTGCAGGGCTGGCGGCGCTGTTCGCCGTGACCATGCCGGGGGCGTTCGCGTTCCTGACGTTCCAGCGCGAGCGGGGTACCGAGGTGGAGTCGCTGGGCTCGCTGGTCTTCCATGTCGGCCGGCACTTCGGCTGGGACGGCGAGGTGCTGCTCAACTACGGCTCGGTCGAGTTCCTCGGCCCGTACGTGGGCACGGTGAGCACGGTCGCCCTCGTACTCACCGCCCTGGCGCTGGGCTGGCTGCTGCTGTGGCGGCTCGCGGCCTCGCGCTTCGCGGCGCACACGGCCGCGGACGCGGCCTTCGTGGCGGTGCTGGTGTTCACGGTCACGAGCCGGGTGATCAGCCCGCAGTACATGGTGTGGCTGATCGGCCTCGCGGCGGTCTGCCGGTGCTTTCGGGCGAGCCGGATGCGGGTGCCGGTCGCCCTGGTGCTGACGGCGAGCCCGGTGACGGCGCTGGAGTTCCCGGTCTTCTTCGCCCGGGTCGTCGCCAGTGACCCGCTCGGCATCGCGCTGCTGTCCGTCCGCAACGGCCTGCTGGTCACCGCGGCGCTCGTCGCGGCCCACGCCCTGTGGCGCGACACCGCGCCGCGCGGGCACCCCGAGCGGCCCGGTCGGTCCGGGCGCGCCGGACGGTCGGGGCGGCTCAGTCGAACTCCGCCCGCAGATACTCCCGCCACCGCGCCGTGAAGTCCTCCGGCTCCGTCCCGAGCACCTCGTTCATCGCGTCCTCGACCGCACCCGCGCGGTCGTCGTGCGCGCCCACGGCGCGGTAGAAGGCGTCCAGGCGGTCCTCGCCCCACTGGTCGGCGATCATCCGGCAGGCCAGCCAGCCGCCCTCGTAGGCGCGGGCGAGCTCGTCCGCGTCGGCGGTGAAGCCGAAGTCCTCGTCGGTCGGCAGCCCCGCGGGGAGCCGGCCCTCCCGGACCGCGCCAGCCGTCTCGGGGGCGGCCTGGGCGGGGGTACGGCCGCTGTCGCGGTAGCCGGCCCAGTCGGCGTAGCCCTCGGACAGCCACAGCGGGGTGGCGGCGGTGGTGTCGGCGCGGGTGGCGACGTGGGTGGTCTCGTGGGTGAGCACGACCTGCTTGCCGAGGCTGCCGAGCAGCCCGTACGCGTCGGGGTTGACGATGATCCGGTCCGCCGGGGCCCGCTCCCGGCCGCCCGTCTCGCCGGTGGTGACGGCGGCGATGCCCCGGTAGGACGAGGCGGGGGACCCGAGCAGGCCCGCCATCCCCTCCAGCGACTTCGGGACCAGTACGACGACCCGGCGGGCCCAGTCGCCGTCCCAGGCGTCCGACACGGCGGGCACCGCCCGGTCGGCCAGGTCCGCGTAGCCGCGCAGCGCCCCTGTGGACTGCCCGACGCCGAGCACGAGGCTGTGCGTCCCCCGGACGACCTCGACCACGCCCTGGTCCCACGGCTGCTGGCCGGACTCCTTCGCGGGCCTCTCGGAGTCGACGGACCACCGCCCCTCCGGGCCGTCCCTGCTCAGCCGCACGGTGCGGGCGGCGGTGACGGGGCCCCGGTCGTAGCCCTCGACGCGGTAGCGGAGTTCGACGCCGGCGGTGGCGGTGTCACCGGTGCGGTCCACGTCGGTCACCCGGTACGACCACGCGGCCAGCGGCACCGCGCTCAGGTTGTCGAAGCCGACGCCGGTGCCCGTGCGCGCGTAGGCGGTCCGGTCCTGGTCGAGGACGGCCGCCGCCCGCCGGTCCAGCACCCGCTGCACCTGAGCGCGGGCGGGGTCGGCGGCGGTCCGGCCGCCGCAGGCCACGAGGGAGACGAGCAGCAGGCACAGCGCCACCACCGAGGAACCCGACACCCGCGTTCGACCAGCCATCTTCCCGATCGTACGGGCGCCGGACCGCCGGGGGCAGGGGACCGGGGAGGCGAAGGTCAGACCCGGGTGACCGAGGAGACCGGCATCATGCCGACCGGGTCGTAGCGCACGGGCGCGCCGGGATAGGGCGCGTGGATCACCTGGCCGTTGCCGACGTACATGCCGATGTGGCTGGCGTCGTCCCGGTAGGCGACCAGGTCCCCGGGTCGCGCCTGGGCCAGGGACACCCGCTGCCCGGCGCCGGACTGCGCCTGCGAGGTGCGCGGCAGGCCGATGCCGGCCTGGGCGTACGACCACTGGGTCAGGCCCGAGCAGTCGAAGCCGGTGGGCCCGTTGGCGCCCCAGACGTAGGGCTTGCCGAGGGCGGAGCGGGCGGCGGCGACGGCCGCCGCCGCGCGGCCGGAGGCGGGAGCGGCCTCGCCGGGACCGGAGCCCGGACCGGCACCGGTCAGGTCGGTGCGGCCGGAGCGGGAACCGCGGTCGTAGGCGGCGCGCTCCTCGTCCGGGAGGGCGTTGAGCAGCTCGCGGGCCTTGGCGAGCTTCTGCTCCACGGTCTTCTTGTGGGCGGCGACGGCCTTGCGGCCCTTCTCCAGCTCGGTGAGTTTCCGGCCGGCCTCGGCGCGGTCCTGGGCGAGGTCGACCATGGCCCCCTGGAGCTTCTTCAGCTCACCGGCCTGGTGGGTGGTGATCCGGTCGAGCACGGAGGCCTTGTCCAGGTAGTCGTCCGGGTCGGCGGAGAGCAGCAGCGCCAGTGACGGGTCGATGCCGCCGGAGCGGTACTGGGCACCGGCGAGCGAACCGAGCGCGTCCCGCATGGTGTTGATCCGCCCCTGCTGCCGCGCGATGTCGTCCTGCGCGGCGCTGACCTCCTCGCGCAGGGCGTCGGTGCGCGCGTCCGCCTTGTTGTAGGCCTCGGTCGCCTGCTCCGCCTCCGTGTGGAGCCGGTCCACCTCCGCCCGCCGGTCGTCGTGCGGGGTGGCCGTGGCCGGTACGGCGCCCAGGACTGCGGCGGCGACGGACAGCAGGCCGACGGCGGCGACGGCGCCGCGGTCGAACCCGGTTGGTGCAAGGCGGCGATGGGACCCCACGGGAAGCCGCACTCCTTCCGCTGGCGGACAGGGAAACGCGGCAGACAGTAACCCCGTGGCGGGGCACCGGCCAACGACCTCGGGGGCCGCGCAGCACGACGCCCCGCCGCTGACGCAGGTCACCGGCGGGGCGGGGGGTCAGAAGGCCGTGCCGTGATTCGCCCGAACGGGCGGTACGACGAGGACGACTTCGGATCGTGTGCGGGGTGCGGGGCAGGCCTGCCCGTCGGGTTCGGCGGCCTCGGGTCAGACCCGGACGCCGAACATGAACGGGCCGCCGATGGTGCTCATCGACTCGTAGCGGACGACCGTGCCGGTGCGCGGCGCGTGCAGGACCTGGCCGTTGCCGGCGTAGAGGCCGACGTGGTGCAGGTCGTTGAAGAAGAAGACCAGGTCGCCGACCTGCAGCTGGCTCATCGAGGAGATGCGCGTCCCGGCGCCGGTCTGCGCCTCGGAGGTGCGCGGGATGCCGACGCCGGCCTGGGCGTAGGCCCAGGAGGTCAGACCCGAGCAGTCGAAGGAGGACGGGCCGGTGGCGCCGTAGACGTAGGGCGTGCCTATCTTGCTCTGGGCGGCGGCGAAGGCGGCGGCGGCCCGGCCGGAGGCGGGCTTCCCGGAGGGGGTCCCGGAGCTGGAGAGGACCTCGCGCTCGCTGCTGCGGGTGGAGCGCTGCTCCTCCTGCTGGAGGGCCGCCTTCTCCGCCGCGGTGAGCGTGTTGAGCAGCTTCTGCGCGGAGGAGAGCTTGCCCTGGACTTCCTTCTTCTTCTTGCCCAGTTCGGTGCGGGTGGAGGCGAGGTCCTTGAGCTTCTCGCCGGCCTCGGCACGCTGCTGGGCGAGGTCGCGCTGCTTCTCCTGGACCTTCTTCAGCGTCTCGACCTGCTGACCGCTGAGCTGGTCGAGCGCGGAGGCCTTGTCCAGGTAGTTCTCCGGGTCGGCCGACAGGAACAGCTGGAGGGAGGGGTCGATGCCGCCGGAGCGGTACTGGGAGCTGGCCATCGAACCGAGGCCGTCGCGCAGCTCGTTGAGCTCCTCCTGGCCGCGGGCGACGTTGTCCTGGATGGTGGAGATCTCCTTCTGGAGTTTCTCCTGCTTCTCCTTGGCTCCGTTGTACTTCTCGGTGGCCTGCTCGGCCTCCGTGTAGAGCTTGTCGACCTTGGCCTTGACCTCGTCCTTGCTCGGCTTCTCGCTCGGAGCGGCGTTGGCGGCCTGCGAGCTGAGAGCGACGGCGGCGGCGGCAGCGGTGGTGAGCACGGTCACACGCGTGCGGCTCGGCTGCTTGGGACGACGGTGGGACGCCACGGAGACGAGCTCCTTCTTGAGAGGGATCACCCGTTCGAGGGTTCGATGGCTGACCCTAGTGACCCACTCGTGATCAGTTCAAATCCTCCGCCGAAAAAGGCCGGTTACGCACCGCATTCTTTGCCACAACTCACCTGCGGTGACCCTCTCCTGACGCTACGTTGCGTGACGGTTCCGTCAATTGGGGCATAGAGCCCCTACGTTGCGCTTGGGACGGAAGTGACGCAGAGGCTAGGAAAGCCGCTTCAGGAGCACTACGGACGCCACCGGCCGCGCGCCCGCCCGGGCCACGCCGTCGGCGACCTCCCGGTCGGTGGAGACGACGATGACGGGTCGGCCCGGCGGTTCGGCCCGCACCAGCTGGCGGATCAGCTCGTCGGCGGTGATGCCGGGCTTGGAGAACAGCACCCGCACCCCGCGCGGCGGCGCGAGCAGCACCGGCGCCGCCAGTTCGGCGCCGTCGAAGACGCAGGTCATCTCGGCGCCGGTCTGCGCGGCGAGCTGGGAGAGCTGGCCGAGCAGTCTGAGCCGCTGCTTCTCCAGCGGCATCTGCGGATAGCCGGTCTTGGTGACGTTGTAGCCGTCGACGACCAGGTGCGCCTGCGGCAGTGCGAGCAACTGGTCGAGGATCGCGGGGTCGTTCTCGGACAGGGCGCGGGCGGCGATGTCCTTGGGGGTCATCCGGCCGGGCTCGACCGCGTCCACCGTCTCGGCGGGCCGCACCGACACCGGGGGCAGCGCGAGTTCCCGGCGCAGCCCCTGCGTCGCGTCCAGCAGGGTGTCCAGCAGCAGCCGCACCCGCATGTCCTCGACGCTGCGTCCCTCGCGGGCAGCCTTGCGGGTGGCCTCCAGGGCGGCCTCCGCCTCCCCGAGCCGGGTCTTGAGCCGCCGGGTCTCGCTCTCGGCGGCGGACACCTGGGCGTGCCCCTCGGCGCGGACGGCGTCGATCTCGGACCGGATCCTGCGCAGCGCGGCCTCACCGCGCTTGACGTCGCTGAGGGCGGAGCGCAGCTTGCGGTGCAGAGACTCGCCCTCCTTCTTCGCCGCGTCCAGTTCGGCGCGCAGCCGCTCGGTCTCGGTCCTGGTGTGTTCCCGGGCCCGGGCCAGCTCCTCGTGCAGCCGCTCCAGTTCCGCGCGGCTCTCCTCACCGGCACGCTCGGCGTCGGCGCGCTGCGCCTCCTCGCCGGCGGCGGTCACCAGCTTGACCCAGCCGTGCGGTCGCAGCACGTAGGCCGCCGCCGCCACGTCGAGCGGGTCCGCGGCCGGCGGCGGGGAACCCGCGTCCAGGGCGCCGGCCAGTTCGGCCTGGGCCTCCCGGAGCTTCTCGCCGATGCGCTGGCGGAACAGGGGGTCGCTCTCCACGGCGGCGGCCATGGCGTTGCCGGCGAACTTGGCCCTGCGGTTCGGGGTGAACCGGGCGTACTGTCTCAGCTGTGCGGGCAGTTCGCCGAGGGTGAGTCCGCCGAAGCCGTCGGACACGATCTGCACGACCCTGCGGCGTACGCCGTCGGGCAGCGGCCGGTCGAGCACCTCGGCGGCGCCGTCGCCCGGCTCCCCGCCCTGTGTCTCCACCATCCGTCACCCCAATGCCTCTGCGCGATCCCGCTCGGGATCACCTCATGCGGGGGCCGCTCCCGTCATCAGGAGGCGGCACCCGGCCTGTCCACGAGTTCCACCTGGTCCACGGCGTTGCACCAGCGGCACCGCACCGACTCGATGGTCTCACTGAGTACCTCGCGCTCCTCGACCTTCGGCTCACCGGCCAGATCGAGGTGCACGTACTCGACGACCTTCGAGGCCCGGGTCACGTCGAAGCGGGTGAGGTTGCCGCAGAGGGTGCAGCGCCACCGCGTCGTGTCGGTCGGCTGGGGAACCGTCATCGTGGCTGTTCGCTCTCTTCCGGTGTCGGTGACCCGCCGGTCTTCCCGGCGCGTGTGGCTCGTAACCCTACGGCCTGGCGGGTACCCGACGCCCGCGTGTCCACGGCGGCGAGGCGGCCTGGGCGGTTGCGTCCCGTTACGTCATGCTCTGTGTACATGATCCGCAACTGGCGCACGGCGGCCCTCGGCACGGTCAGGACGCTCGGCACGGCCCGCACGGCCCGCACGGCCCGAGGCCGGTCCGCGCCGGTGACGTACGGGCTGATCACCCTGTGCTGCCTGCTGTTCCTGCTCAGCCCGGCGGCGGGTCTGAATCCGGCGTACGGCACCGGGGAGGAACTGCTGGCCGCGCAGCGCGCCCACTTCCGGCGGTGGGGCGTGATCCCCGCAGAACTGTTCGAGGACTCCCCCGGGTCCGCGCTCACCCCCGCCACGGCACTGTTCGTCCACGGCAGCTGGGTGCACCTGCTGGGCAACATGCTCTTCCTCTACGTCTTCGGCGCGATGACCGAGGAACGGATGGGCCGGCTCCAGTTCGCCCTGTTCTACCTCGGCTGCGGCTACCTGGCCCTGCTCGGCTACGCGGGGGCCAACGCCCACTCCCAGCAGTCCCTGGTCGGCGCCTCGGGGGCGATCTCCGCGATCCTCGGTGCGTTCCTCTTCCTCTTCCCGCACGCCCGGGTGACCAGCCTCCTGCCCTTCCTCTTCTTCCTGCCGCTGCGCTTCCCCGCCTGGGTCGTGCTGCCGTTCTGGGCGGCCCTGCAGTGGCTGGCGGCGGGGCAGGCCGGCGACGGCCCGGGGGTGGCGTACCTCGCACACCTGGTGGGCTTCGGGCTGGGCTTCGTCTTCGCGTGGGTGCGGTTCGGGCGTACGACTAGAGCCTGCCCGGCGGACCAGGCCGCGGGTAAGCAACGGAAGCCTGTCCGCGCCGGTGAGCGGGGTCTGGTGCGTGCAGCTGCAAGGCGGAGGAGGGAGTCGACGCGGAGCGATGGGGGCCCCTCCCGCTCGAGCGAAGCCGAGAGTGGGGGAGAGTGACGACAACGCCGCAGATGTGTGTGCCAGACCCCGCGCCCGCGGCATGGTCCGCCGGGGAGGCTCTAAAGTGAAGAGCGTTCCAGTGGCGGCCCCCGAGGGAGAGAAACAGCCGTGATCAGCGCGATCGTCCTCATCAAGACCAGCGTGGACCGGATCCCAGAGATCGCGGAGCAGATCGCCGCGCTGGAGAGCGTCAGCGAGGTCTTCTCCGTCACCGGCACCTACGACCTGATCGCCATGGTGCGGGTGAACGAACACGAGGACCTGGCAGAGGTCATCCCCGGCCGGATCAGCAAGATCCCGGGCGTGGAGGGCACGGACACGCACGTGGCGTTCCGGACGTACTCACAGCACGACCTGGAGGCGGCGTTCGCCATCGGGCTCGACAACTGACGACCGGTACCGACGTCCGGCGGACGCTGATGAAGAGTTCTTCATCGCGGACTCATCCGGGACGACGGGTACCGGGCGCAGGATCGGGGACATGGTCTTCTCTCGCCGGATGGCGGCCCTGGCGGCCGTCGTCCTGATCCCGCTCGGCATCGCCGCGACCAGTTTCGCCCTCACCGACAGTCCGCAGGAACCCAAGGTCCCGGCCAAGGTGGAGCTGGAGAGCGGCTCCCCGACGCCGACCCCCACCTCCTCCTCGCCCGCACCGACGCCCAGCGACCAGGTGGTGACCCGGCCACCGGTGACCGACAGCCCTCCGGATGACGACGATGACGACGACCGAGGCCAGGACACCAGGGACACCGGGGACGACTCGGGCGCCGACGACGGATCCGGCGACGACGGCTGACCGCGAGCGCCGCCGGATCTCGGCCCGTGTCCGCATCCTGCTCTGGCTGCTGCTCGTGATGGCGGTCGCCCTCGCCTCGGTGGCCGCGACCACCCGGTCGATCCTGCTGCACGACACCGACCAGCGGATCAACGGCCTGCTCGCGCAGGAGGCCGGCGAGTTCGCCAACTTCGAGGAGCAGGGCTTCGACCCGGAGACCGGCCGCCCGTTCACCGACCCGGGGCGGCTGCTGCGGGTCTTCCTGGAGAGGCAGTACGCCGACCTGGACGAGGAACTGGTCGGCCTGGTGGGCGAGAAGGGCAGCAGGCCCACCCAGATCATCCAGCAGCGCGAGATCCCGGTCGCCCTGCCCCTGCACAAGGACGCCGACGCCAGGCGCCGCATCTACGCCTCGCCCGACTCCACCGGCACCCTGGAGCGGCCGCAGGGGGACATCCGCTGGGCCAAGGTCACCGTCGCCCGGTACGGCGGCGAACCGGCGGCCGCGTTCGTGGTCGCCTTCCATCCCGGGCGGGAACAGGCGCGCGCCAACGAGGTGTTCCGCGTCCTGCTCGCCATCTCCGGAGTCGCCCTGCTGATGACCACCGGCATCGCCTGGGTGGTCGCGGGCCGGATCCTCAAACCGGTCCGGCTGGTGCGGACCACCGCCGCGCAGCTCACCGAGCAGGACCTGACGCGGCGCATCCCGGTGCACGGACACGACGACGTGGCCGCGCTCGCCGAGACGTTCAACGCCATGCTCGACCGGCTGGAACGCGCCTTCGCCACCCAGCGCCGGTTCGTCGACGACGCGAGCCACGAACTGCGCACCCCGATCACCATCGTCCGCGGCCACCTGGAACTGATGGGCGACGACCCGGCGGAACGCGAGGAGACCGTCCGCCTCGTCACCGACGAACTGGACCGGATGAGCCGCATCGTCGAGGACCTGCTGCTGCTCGCCAAGGCCGAACGCCCCGACTTCGTCACGCCCGAGCCGGTCCAGCTCGCCGAACTCACCGCCGACGTCTACGTCAAGGCCCGCACCCTCGGCGACCGGGACTGGGTGCTGGACGGGGTCGCCGACCGCGAGGCCCGGCTGGACCCCCAGCGGATCACGCAGGCCATGGTGCAGCTCGCGCAGAACGCCGTGCAGCACACCACCACCGGCCAGACCATCCGCATCGGCTCCCGCGCCGACGGCACCCGCGTCGAGCTGTACGTCGCCGACTCCGGGCCCGGCGTCCAGCCGCAGGACGCCGAGGTCGTCTTCGAGCGGTTCCGGCGCGGCACGGCCCGGCGCGGGGCGCGCGGGAGCGGTGCCGGGCTCGGACTGTCGATCGTCAAGGCGATCGCGGAGGGCCACGGCGGGCGGGTCGCCCTGCGCACCACCGAGGGTGGCGGCGCCACCTTCGTACTGACACTGGACTGACTCCGGAAGAGGCACGCCCATGAACCGCATCCTCATCGTCGAGGACGAGGAGCGCATCGCCTCCTTCGTCGAGAAGGGCCTGCGCGCCAACGGCTTCACCACCACCGCCGTCGCCGACGGCGACGCCGCCTACGAGTACGCCCTCACCGGCGGCTTCGACCTGGTCGTCCTGGACATCGGGCTCCCCGGCCGGGACGGCTTCACGGTCCTGCGCGAGCTGCGCGAGTCCCGGGTGACGACCCCGGTGATCGTGCTGACCGCGCGGGACTCCGTACGGGACACGGTGGCCGGCCTGGAGGGCGGCGCCGACGACTGGATGACCAAGCCGTTCCGGTTCGAGGAACTGCTCGCCCGGGTACGGCTGCGGTTGCGTACGGCGGCCAGGGCGCCCGAGGTGACGGTGCTGAGGTCGGGCGACCTCTCCCTGGACCTGCGTACCCGCCGGGCCCGTGCCGCGGACCGGCTGGTGGACCTGACGGCCCGTGAGTTCGTGCTGCTCGAGCTGTTCCTGCGGCATCCGGGACAGGTCCTGTCCCGGGAGCAGATCCTGTCGCACGTGTGGGGCTACGACTTCGACCCCGGCTCCAACATCGTGGACGTGTACGTGCGGGCGCTGCGCAAGAAGCTGGGGGCGCAGCGGGTGCAGACGGTACGGGGCATGGGGTACCGGCTGCCGGGCTGACGTACGTATCGGCCCACCGGGCGGCATTTGGTGAAGTTTCCTTCATGTCGGACTCATTGAGGGCTCACCGCCCGGGAGAACCCTCGATGACGTGACGTTGAACCTCCGCCTCGCGGCGGCCCTGTGCGTGGCGCTGTCCCTGTGCGCGCTGCTGGCGGTACCCGCCAACTTCCCCGCCCTCGGCGGCGACGCGCGCCTCACCCTCGCCGTGTTCGCGCTGGCCACCTGCGCCTGGATCGGTACGCCGATCGACGACACCTACATCGCGCTGGGCGCCGGACTGGCGCTGACCGCGACCGGCGTGATCAGCAGCGACACCCTCTTCGGCACCCTCGGCGACGACACGGTGTGGCTGCTGATCTGCGCCTTCGTGCTGGCGGCGGCGGTGGCCCGGACCGGGCTCGCGGGGCGGGCGGCGGCCTTCCTGGTCGGCGGGGCGCGCAACGTACGGCAGTTGGTGCACCTGACGACGGCCGCGCTGGTCGTCACCGCGTTCGCGGTGCCGGCCACGTCGGGCCGGGCGGCGCTCGCGCTGCCGGTGTTCCTCGCCCTCGCCAAGGCCCTCGCCGACCGGAAGCGACTGGTCGTGATGCTCGCGTTGCTGTTTCCGACCGTGATCCTTCTGTCGGCGGTGGCGACCCTGATCGGCGCGGGCGCCCATCTGATCACCGTGTCGGTGCTGTGGGAGTCGACCGGCGACCGGATCGGCTTCACCCAGTGGCTGCTGCTCGGTCTGCCGCTGGCGGTGACCTCCTCCCATCTGGCCGCCGAGACGGTCCTGCTGACGACCACCCGGCGGGCGGAGCGCAAGGGCCCGGTGCGCATCACCGCCGAGGAGATACAGCGGCACACCGAGAGCCCGGTCACCGGCCCCTGGACGCAGGCGGAGAAGCGCTGCGCCGCGCTGCTGGCCACGGTGGTGACCCTGTGGTGCAGCGAGCCCCTGCACCATGTCTCGCCCGCTGTGGTGGCGCTGATCGGTGCGGTCGTCGCCTCCTCCCCCGCGCTCGGCACCGTGCGGCTCAAGGACGCGCTGAAGACCGTCCCCTGGTCGCTGCTGCTGTTCATGGCGGCGACCATGGCGATGGGCGTCGCGCTCGCCGACTCCGGCGCGGCGAAGTGGCTGGTGTCGGGGCTGCCCGCGGGGGTCGCGCCGGCCGTCTTCCTCGGGATCGTGATCGCGGTCAGTACGGCGGCCCACCTGGTCCTCCAGTCCCGCTCGGCCCGCTCCTCCGTGCTGGTCCCGCTGGTCATCGCCGCGGCCGTGGGCGCCGGGGTCAACCCGGTCACCGCCGCGCTCGCGTCCACCGCCGCCGCCGGCTTCTGCCACACCCTCCCGGCCTCCGCCAAGCCGGTCACGCTTTTCTCCGACATCCCCGGCACCCCCACCTACACCCCGCGCGACCTGCTGCGGCTGTCCGCCGTCCTGGCACCGCTGACCGCCGCGCTCGTGCTGTTCTTCGCCGCCGCCGTCTGGCCGCTGCTCGGCGTACCCGTGACCCGTTGAAGGAGCCCTTCATGTCCGCCATGCCCGCCGTATCCGCCGTACCCGCCGTACCCGCTGTATCCGCCGTGCCCGCCGTGACCGCTGTGCCCGCCGTGTCGGCCGTGACCGCTGTGCCCGCCGTGTCGGCCGTGACCGCTGTGCCCGCCGTGCCCTCCGTGCCCTCCGTGCTGAACCGTGTCGTGGTGGCCCCCAGCGGCTTCAAGGAGTCCCTGTCCGCCCAGGCCGCCGCCGACGCCATCGCGGCGGGCGTCCGCCGGGTCCTGCCGGATGCCGAGATCGACCTGATCCCGCTCGTCGACGGCGGCGAGGGCACGGCCGTCGCGCTGGCCGCCGCGACCGGTGGGCGGCTGGTCGCGCTGGCCGCCACCGGGCCGGTCGGCGAACCCGTCGGCACCCATTTCGCGCTGCTCGGCGCCCGGGACACGGCGGTGGTGGAGATGGCGGCCGTAGCGGGACTGTCCCTGGTCCCCCGCGCCCTGCGCGACCCGGGCGCCACGACGACGTACGGCGTCGGCGAGCTGCTCCGCGCCGCGCTCGACACCGGCGTGCGGCGGATCCTGATCGGCTGCGGCGACTCGGGTACGTCGGACGGGGGCGCGGGCGCGCTCCAGGCGCTCGGGGCCCGGCTGCTGGACGCGGACGGCTTCGAACTGCCGCCCGGCGGACGGGAGCTGACCCGCCTCGCCCGCATCGACCCGTCGGGGCTGGACTCCCGGCTGAAGGACACCGAACTGCTCGTCGCCTGCAACCCGTTCAACGTACTGTGCGGAGAACGCGGCGTGGCCCGGGTGTTCGGCCCGCAGAAGGGGGCGACGCCCGCACAGGTCGAGGAGTTGTCGGCCGGGCTGGAGAACTGGGCGCGCGTCCTGACCCGCGACCTCGGTGTCACCGGCACCGACCTGCGCCACGGCCCCGGCACCGGCGCCTCCGGCGGGCTGGGCGCGGGGCTGGCCGCCGTCGGGGCCCGGCTGCTGCCCCGCTTCGACGTGCTGCTCGACCACCTCGACCTGGACGCCCGCCTGGCCCGCGCCGACCTCGTGCTCACCGCCGAGGGGGCGCTGGACCACCAGACGCCGCGCGGCAAGGTCCCCGCCGAGGTGGCCCGCCGCGCCAAGCTCTACGGCCGTCCCGTCCTCGCCCTGGCCGGCACGCTCGGCGAGGGCGCCCACGACGTGCCGGGGGTGGACGCCTGCCACGGCATCATGCCGGCGCCGATGGCCCTGGCGGACGCGCTGCTGCGCGCCGCCGAGCTGCTCACGGACGCCACGGAGCGGGCGCTGCGCATGATCGTGCTGGGGTCACGGCTGCCGGGCCGGGCCGCTCAGCCGGCGGAGGCGCCGGCCGCTTCGGAGAGGGTGTCGGCAGAGGTGGTGTCGGCTGAGGTGGTGTCGGCGGAGGTGGTGTCGGGCACGCAACGGCCGTCCTCGGTGCGGTAGTTCCACCGGGCACCCTCGCTCACCAGCTCCCGCACGGCGTGCGTGAACCGCTCGACGTGCTCGTCCGGGGTGCCCGCGCCGAAGCTCACGCGGATGGCGTTGAGGGACTTCTCGCCGGGCGCCGCCTCGGGGGCGCCGCACTCGCCCTGCGCCTGCGGGTCGCCGCCGAGCAGGGTGCGCACCAGCGGGTGGGCGCAGAACAGACCGTCGCGCACACCGATGCCGTACTCGGCGGAGAGCGCGGCGGCGAAGTGCGAGCTGTTCCAGCCCTCGACGACGAAGGAGAGCACACCGACGCGGGGGGCGTCGTCTCCGAAGAGGGAGAGGATCCGCACCTCGGGCACCTCGGCGAGACCCTCCCGTACCCTCCGGATCAGCTGCTCCTCGCGGGCGACCAGGGTGTCGAACCCGGCCTCGGTGAGCGCCTTGCAGGCGGAGGCGACGGCGTAGGCGCCGATGACGTTGGGCGACCCGGCCTCGTGCCGGGCGGCGCTGTCGTGCCACTCGACGTCCACGCCCCCGTCGGCGCGCCGGGTGACGCTGCGGCTGGCGCCGCCCCCGGCGAGGTAGGGCTCCGCCTCGCGCAGCCAGTCGGCGCGGCCGGCCAGCACCCCGGAGCCGAAGGGGGCGTACAGCTTGTGTCCGGAGAAGGCGACCCAGTCCACGTCCAGGTCGGCCACGGAAACCGGGTGGTGCGGGGCGAGCTGGGCGGCGTCCAGGACGATCCGGGCGCCGTGCGCGTGCGCGGCGGCGGCCAGTTCGCGCACCGGCCACAGCTCACCGGTGACGTTGGAGGCGCCGGTGACGCAGACCAGGGCGGGCCCGTACGGCTCACGGGCGGCGAGGGCGCGCTCCAGCGTCTCCACGGCCTGCGCCGGGGTGCGCGGGGCGTCCAGACAGGTCACGTCGGCCCCGCGCCAGGGCAGCAGCGAGGCATGGTGCTCGGTCTCGAAGACGAAGACCCGGCAGCCGGCGGGCAGCGCGCCCGCGAGCAGGTTGAGGGAGTCGGTGGTGGACCGGGTGAAGACCACCTGGTCCCCCTCCCGGCAGCCGAGGAACCCGGCGACGGTCGTCCGGGCGTTCTCGAACAGGTCGGTCGACAGCTGCGACAGGTATCCGGCGCCCCGGTGCACGCTGCCGTAGTACGGGGCGTAGGCCGCCACGTCGTCCCAGACCCGCTGGAGCGCGGGCGCGCTGGCGGCGTAGTCGAGCGCGGCGTACGTGACCTCGCCGCCGGTGACGAGCGGGACGGTGACATCTCGTCCCAGAACCGGCAGAGGGGCACAAAGGGACTGGTCGACGGCAGCGGTGGAGACGGACATGGGTGTACTCCCGTGAAGGCAGGTGCCGTCACCACGCGAACCGCGGCGGCTCGAGCGTGAGGACGGAGAAGAAAGGGGGGTGCGGAGGCGGGGCTCTGCGGCCCTATCGCATTCGCTGGTTCACGGGAGGCTCCCTCGAACGACCAGGACCCCTGGGCTGATCACTCGGAAGAGTGCGAGGGGTCCGCGCTTGCCGTGGACCTTGCTGTCCACGACCTGGTCTTCACCCGGGGCACCCCGCCACGGACGGAGGGTTGCCGGACAGTCGGCCGGGGCCTCATGACTGTCACTCATGACCTGTCGGAAAACCTATGGGAAGTGATCGGCGCCCCGCAACCCGAGTCCGGATCGCGGGACGCACGTCACACGAGAGGGCGTTACGCGTTGCTCACGGCCACCCAGCGGTCCAGCACCCGCTTGGCGGCGCCCGAGTCGATCGCCTCGGCGGCCCGGTCCATGCCGGCCCGGAGCTGCTCGGTCAGCGGCGCCTCGCCGGGCGCCAGGGCCACCAGGGCCGCCGCCGAGTTCAGCAGCACCGCGTCCCGTACGGGGCCCCGCTCGCCGGCCAGCAGACGGCGGGCGACGTCGGCGTTGTAGGAGGCGTCGGCGCCGCGCAGCGCCTCGACCGGCACCAGTTCGAGGCCGACGTCGCGCGGGTCGAAGCTCTCCTCGGTCACCCGGCCGTCCCGCACCACCCAGACCCTGGAGGTGGCCGTGGTGGTCAGCTCGTCGAGGCCGTCGTCACCGCGGAACACCAGCGACGAGTGGCCGCGCTCGGCGAAGACACCGGCGATGATCGGCGCCATCCGGGCGTGCGCGACCCCGATCGCCTGGGACTTCACCCTGGCGGGGTTGGTCAGCGGGCCCAGGAAGTTGAACACCGTGCGGATGCCCAGCTGGCCGCGGGCCGCCGCCACGTGGCGCAGCGACGGGTGGAACTTCACGGCGAAGCAGAAGGTGATGCCGGCCTCCTCGGCGACCTCCGCCACCCGCTTCGGCGTCAGCTCCAGGTTGACCCCGAGCTTCTCCAGGACGTCGGAGGCCCCGGACGCCGAGGAGGCGGCCCGGTTGCCGTGCTTGACGACCTTGGCGCCCGTACCGGCCACGACGATCGCCGACATGGTGGAGATGTTGACGGTCTTCGCGCCGTCGCCACCGGTACCGACGATGTCGACCGTCTCCCCCGGCACCTCGATCACGTTGGCGTGGGCGTACATGGTGCGGACGAGGCCGGAGATCTCCTCGACCGTCTCCCCCTTGAACCGGAGGCCCACCGCGAAGCCGGCGATCTGCGCGTCGGTCGCCTCGCCGCGCATGATGACGTCCAGCGCCCACGCGGTGTCGTCCGCGGAGAGGTCGTGGCCGTCCAGCAGTTTGTTCAGCACGGCGGGCCAGGAGCGGCCCGCCGCGGTGTCGCCTCCAGCGGGGGTCACAGCGCTCATGAGCCGCTCCTGCATCGTGTGTGTGGTGGAAAGGGACCGTGGTCCCACCCTATCCAGCGCCGGGCACGTCGAAGGGCCCCGTCCGAGGAACGGACGGGGCCCTTCGGCCGTCGTGTGGCGACGCTGGAGGGTCAGTGGTGGCCGTGGCCGCTCGTGATCTCCTTGTACTCCTCGACAGTCGGCTTCGGAATCTGCGCGTCCTCGCCGTAGTAGGCCTCGCTGAGCTTGGCGCGGAGCTTCTCGGTGCTCTTCACCTTGCGCTCGACGCCGTTCTCGTCGACCGTCGGGCCGATCTCGGCCGGCTTGTACTGCTCGTGGGCCGTGAGCGTGTGCAGCTGCTCCTGGCTGAGCGGCTCGTGCACCTCGATGAACTCACCGTGCGGCAGGCGCTTGATGATGCCCGACTCGCGGCCGTGCAGCACCTTCTCCTTGTCCCGGCGCTGCAGGCCGAGGCAGATCCGCTTGGTGACGACGAAGGCGATGACCGGTCCGACGAAGAACCCGATCCGCACGAACCAGGTGACCGCGTTGATCGACAGGTGGAAGTGGGTGGCGACGATGTCGTTGCCACCGCCGATCAGCATGATCATGTAGGCGGTGACCCAGGCCACACCGAACGCGGTGCGGGTCGGGGCGTTGCGCGGACGGTCCAGGATGTGGTGCTCGCGCTTGTCCCCGGTCACCCAGGACTCGATGAACGGATACAGCGCGATCAGCATCAGGAAGATACCGAAGATCACCAGTGGGATGAAGACACCCAGGACCAGTGTGTGACCCCAGAAGTTGATCTCCCAGCCGGGCATCGCCCGGACCAGACCCTCGGCGAAGCCCATGTACCAGTCGGGCTGGGCGCCCGTGGAGACCATGTCGGGCCGGTAGGGGCCGATGGCCCAGATCGGGTTGACCGCCACGAGGCCGGCGATGGCCGCGATCACACCGAAGACCAGGAAGAAGAAGCCTCCGGCCTTCGCCATGTACACCGGCAGCAGCGGCATGCCGACGACGTTCTTGTTGGTCTTGCCGGGACCCGCGAACTGCGTGTGCTTGTGGTAGAAGACCAGGATCAGGTGGCCGACCACGAGCCCGAGCATGATGCCCGGCAACAGCAGGATGTGGATCGAGTAGAACCGGGCGACGAAGTCGGTCCCCGGGAACTCCCCGCCGAACAGGAACATCGAGATGTACGTACCGACGATCGGCACGGACAGGATCGCGCCCTGCGTGAAGCGGACACCGGTGCCGGAGAGCAGGTCGTCCGGGAGCGAGTAGCCGGTGAAACCGGTGAACATGCCCAGGACGAACAGCAGGAAGCCGAACAGCCAGTTGATCTCACGCGGCTTGCGGAACGCGCCGGTGAAGAAGACGCGCATCATGTGCACGAACATGCCGGCGAGGAAGATGATCGCCGCCCAGTGGTGGATCTGCCGGATCAGCAGACCACCCCGGATGTCGAAGCTGATGTCGAGCGTCGACTTGTACGCCTCACTCATCAGCTGTCCCTGCATCGGGACGTACGAGCCGTGGTACTCCACCTCGTTCATGGACGGGTGGAAGAACAGCGTCAGGTACACACCCGTGAGGATGATGATGATGAAGCTGTAGAGGCAGATCTCGCCCAGCATGAAGGACCAGTGGTCCGGGAAGATCTTGCGCATGTTGGCCTTGGCCAGGGAGTAGATCCCGAGCCTGCCGTCGGCCCAGTCGGCGACACGTTCGCCGGCCGGGGCCTTTCCGCGCGATCGGTCCGCCGACGCGCCGGCGGACGGGTTCGGGTTGCTCGCTGCAGTACTCATCCGCGCTCCCAGAATGCAGGACCGACGGGCTCCTCGAAGTCGCTGAGCGCTTCGAGGTAACCCTCGTCGTTCACGCCGATCCGCAGCTGCGGCAGCGGGTGGCCGGCGGGACCGAAGATCACCCGGGCACCGTCGGCAAGGTCGAAGGTGGACTGGTGGCACGGGCACAGCGCGTGGTGCGTCTGCTGCTCGTACAGGGAGATCGGGCACCCGACGTGGGTGCAGATCTTCGAGTACGCCACGACGCCCTCGTGCGACCACTCGAGTTCCTGCTTGTCCTTGATGGCCTCCGGCTCCAGCCGGATGATCATCAGGGCCGCCTTGGCGATCTCGTTCTGGAAGCCGTGGTCGTGCTCCTCCAGGCCCTCGGGCTTGGCGAAGGTGAGGGAACCGACCGCGATGTCCGACGGACGCATCGGCTCGTTCGTGTTCATGTTGACGAGCAGCTTGCCCTTGGACCACAGCGTGTGGCGGAGCTTCGTCCCGGGCAGCGGGCCGAGGTCGCGCAGCAGGACGACGCCGGAGAGCGGCACCAGCGTCAGCGCGCCGAACATCGTGTTGCGGATCAGCTTGCGCCGGCCGATCACGGATTCCTTGGCGCCCTGCTTGAAGTCCGCGTGGACCTTCGCGCGGGTCTCGGGCGACGCCTCGATCGGGTGCCGCTCGTCGGCGACCTCCTCGTCGGACATCAGGGTGCGCGCCCAGTGGACGGCGCCCGCGCCGATGGCGAACAGCGCCACGCCGAGGGTCAGGCCCAGCGCGAGGTTCATCGCGTTGATGTGCCCGAGCGGCCAGACGTAGATCGACTTGTCGTGCGGGATCGCCACGAAGGAGGCGATGAAGCCGATGGTGGCCAGCATCGACAGCGTGAACAGCAGGGCGACCGTGCGCTCGGACCGCTTGGCGGCCCGCTCGTCGATGTCCTGGATCCGGTGCTCGTGGGGCGGCAGCCCCGGGTCCGCGAACGGGTGCTTCTCGTCCGCGGGCTTCGGCACGCCGTGCGTGCCGCCCTGCTCTGCCGGCAGGTTCTCTTCTGGAATGTCTTGGCTACTCATGACTTCTTGGCCTTTGCGGTCCGAGCGGCGACCCACACGGCGACGGCGATGCAGCCACCGAGACCGAAGATCCAGCCGAAGAGGCCCTCACTGACCGGCCCGAGGCCGCCGAGCGAGAGACCGCCGGGGTTCACGGTGTCGTCCGAGTTGACCGCGTCCAGGTAGGCGATGATGTCCTTCTTGTTCTGCTCCGTCAGCGTGCTGTCGGGGAAGGAAGGCATGTTCTGCGGGCCGGTCTGCATGGCCTCGTAGATGTGCTTCGGGTCGACGTCCTCGAGGCTCGGCGCGTACTTGCCGTGCGTCAGCGCGCCACCCTTGCCGGTGAAGTTGTGGCACTGCGCGCAGTTGTTGCGGAACAGCTCACCGCCCTTGGCGATGTCCGCGCCCTGGGGGCCGTACTTCTCCGCCGACGGGACGGCCGGGCCGGCGCCCAGCGAGGCGACGAAGGCCGCCAGCTGGTCGATCTCGGCCTGGGAGTAGATCACCTTCTTGCGCGGGACCTGTGCGCCGGGCTGCTGGGCCGGCATACGTCCGGTGCCCACCTGGAAGTCGACGGCGGCGGCGCCGACGCCTACCAGGCTCGGACCGTCGGTGGTGCCCTGACCCCCGGTGCCGTGGCAACTGGCACAGCCGACGGCGTAGAGCTTCTTGCCCTCGTCGATGGCGAGGGACTGGGCGGTTTCATCGGCCTGCGCCTTGCTCGCGGGTGCGAACGCGGCGTACAGCCCCCCTGTGCATGCCAGCGCGAGGAGTAGGACGACGAGCGCCGCCAGCGGGTGGCGTCGTCGTGCGGAGAGCTTTTTCACGGATTACCCCGGTGTCAGGATCTTCTGCGTCGATGCTGTCGATGCTTCTGGTGTTGCGCGGGTGCGCGCCGCGACTACTTGATCAGGTAGATCGTGGCGAACAGGCCGATCCAGACCACATCGACGAAGTGCCAGTAATAGGACACGACGATGGCGGCGGTCGCCTGCTCGTGGGTGAACCTCCGGGCCGCGTAGGTGCGGCCGAGGACCAGCAGGAAGGCGATGAGGCCGCCCGTCACGTGCAGTCCGTGGAAGCCGGTGGTCAGGTAGAACACCGAGCCGTACGGGTCCGACGAGAGCGAGAGGCCCTCGTGCTTGACCAGCTCGGTGTACTCGAACACCTGACCGCCGATGAAGATCGCACCCATCACGAAGGTGACGATGAACCACATCCGGAGCTTCTTCACGTCACCGCGCTCGGCCGCGAACACGCCGAGCTGACAGGTGAGGGAGGAAAGCACCAGGATCGTGGTGTTCGTCGCGGAGAACGGAAGGTTCAGCGCGTCGGCCTTCTCGGACCAGAAGTCCGGGCCGGTCACCGATCGCAGGGTGAAGTACATCGCGAAGAGGGCCGCGAAGAACATCAGCTCGGAACTCAACCAGATGATGGTTCCGACGCTGGTGAGGTTCGGCCGGTTGACCGACGGGTGCGCGTGCCCGGTTTCTACTGTCGTTGCTGTCGCCACGACCGACATTATGTCGGTCGCTTATCCCGCCCTCACCCCGGGGGGTGCCGTTCGGAGTGTCCGCACCGTCTGTACTGCCCGTATGGCCCATCGAACGGGCCCTCGAAGCCGTGTCGAAGCCCTGTCCGAACCAGTGTTGACGAGGTGTTCGAGGGAGTAGCATCCGGCGCGACGGGCTACGACTGTTTCACTGCGTATCGGAGGAAGCATGCAGCCGACCGCCACGGTGCTGGTCTACAGCGACGACTCCAACACCCGCGAGCAGGTGCGGCTGGCGACCGGTCGCCGGCCGGCTCCGGACGTGCCCGTGGTCGAGTTCGTGGAGTGCGCCACTGCGGCCGCCGCGCTCAAGGAGCTGGACAAGGGCGGGATCGACGTCTGCGTCTTCGACGGCGAGGCGGTCCCCATGGGGGGCATGGGCCTGTGCCGTCAGATCAAGGACGAGGTCTTCCGGTGCCCGCCGGTGCTGCTGCTCATCGCCCGGCCGCAGGACGCGTGGCTGGCGACGTGGAGCCGGGCGGAGGCGGCTGTGACGCTGCCGGTGGAGCCCGTGGAGTTCGCGGGCGCGCTGGCCTCACTGCTGCGCCAGAAGAGGCTGGAGGGCGTCTAGGGGCCCCTGGCGGGGGCCGGGGGCGCGCCGCCGCCGGGGCGCGCTCACACGCTCTGCGGCCTCAGCCTGGCCTGCTCCGCCGTGCCCTGGCCGTTCGGGGTACCACTCGTAAGGGCGCTTCCCGTGCGCCATTCGGTCCAGTCGAGGTTCCAGTCGCCGAAGCCGTTGCCGAAGGGTTCCATCGTCTCGCCACCGGAGTTGACGACCTCGACGAGGTCGCCCTCCTGCACGGCGTCGAAGAACCACTCCGCGTCGGCGGTGCTCATGCCGACGCAGCCGTGGCTGACGTTGGCCGCGCCCTGGGAGCCGACGGACCACGGGGCGGCGTGCACGTACTCGCCGCTCCAGGTGACCCGGGTGGCGAAGTACACGGGCAGGTCGTACGACTCGGAGGAGCCCTCGGCGATGCCGACGGTGCTGCTGCGCATGCGTACGAAGGGTTCCTTGGCCAGGACGACCTTGACGCCGTTGCGGGTCTCGAAGCCGGGCTTGCCCGCGGTGACGGGCATCTGCCTGACCTCCTCGCCGTCCCGGTAGAGCGTGAGCGTGTGCGCGGCGGCGTCGGTCACGGCCACGACGCGGTCGTCCGTGGTGATGGTGAGGGGCTTGGCGGTGCCGCCCCACATCCGGTCGCCGATCTTGATGCCGTCGAGGGTGCTGCGGACCTGGACGGTGGCGTGGGAGGGCCAGTACTCCTTGGGCCGGTAGTGGAGCTTCTTGTCGTCCACCCAGTGCCAGGCGCCCTCCACCGCGGGCGTGGAGTCCACCTTCAGGGCACGCTCCACTATGGCTCGCTGGGCGCTGTCCCGGACCGGCTGGCTGAGTTCGGCGGTGACGGGCTGCCCGACGCCGTACGCGCCCGCATCGGGCCCGAAGGAGACGTCCAGGGTCTTCTTGGTGCTGGGCCGGCCGGTCTCGAAGGTGAGGACCTTGCGGCCGGGCGCGCCGTCGCCGTCCTCGGTGCTGACCCGCACCGTGTAGCGGGCGCCGGCGGCCAGCGGGGAGGTGCTGTGCCAGCGGGCTCCGTCGGCGGAGAGTTCGCCCGCGACGTGGCGGCCCGCCGCGTCCATGGCCGTGACGTCCGTGATGCGCCCGTCGGCGCCCTCGGCGACGACCTCCAGGGGCTTGTCCGGGTCGGCCTTCTTCCCGGCCTCGGTGGGGCCGTTGAAGGAGATCTGCCCGGCCGCGTCGTACGGCGCGGCGGACAGCGGGTCGTCGTCGCCGCCGGTGCAGGCGGTGACGCTCGCGCCGAGGGCGATCACCAGCAGGGTGCAGCCGACGACCGTACGCCCCCGCGCCTGGAAGTGAACCGTGTTGCTCATGACCTCACGCTAGGGAGCGGCGTCAATGGCGGCACGGCGGGTAACCCGGACGAGTGAGGCGGGCACGGCAGACGAAGGGGCCCGGACGCTCCTGACGGAGTGTCCGGGCCCCTCGGCGCTCGGCGCGTGCTACTGGGTGCGGTTCTCACCGCGGTAGTACTCGAAGACCCAGCCGAACAGGCCGATCAGCAGGATCGGTGCCGAGAAGTACAGCAGCCACCAGCCGACCGCCACGCCCAGGAAGGCGAAGGCTCCGCCGATCCCGAGCGCCAGCGGCTGCCAGCTGTGCGGGCTGAAGAACCCGATCTCGCCGGCGTCGTCCGCGACGTCCGCTTCCTTGTTGTCCTGGGCGCCCGCGTCGACCCGCCTGGCCGTGAAGGCCAGGTAGAAGCCGATCATGATGGCCAGGCCGAAGGCCATGAAGAGGGCCGTGGTGCCGACCGGCTCCATCGACCAGTAGCCGTAGACGATCGCGACGGCCAGGATGAAGACGCTCAGCCAGATGAAGAGCTTGCCCTGGATCTTCACTTCCCGGCCTCCTTGCCGCCGGCGAGTGCCTTCTCACCGTGACCGACGTTCTCGAGCTGGTCGAGCGCGGAGATCTCGGGGTGGTGCAGGTCGAAGGCGGGGGATTCACTGCGGATGCGCGGCAGCGTGAGGAAGTTGTGCCGCGGCGGCGGGCAGGAGGTCGCCCACTCCAGCGAACGGCCGTAGCCCCACGGGTCGTCCACCTCGACCTTCTTGCCGTACTTGGCCGTCTTCCAGATGTTGTAGAAGAACGGCAGCAGCGACATGCCGAGCAGGAACGAGCTGATCGTCGAGATCGTGTTCAGGGCGGTGAAACCGTCGGCCGCCAGGTAGTCGGCGTACCGGCGCGGCATGCCCTCGGCGCCCAGCCAGTGCTGGACCAGGAAGGTGCCGTGGAAGCCGATGAACAGCGTCCAGAAGGTGATCTTGCCCAGCCGCTCGTCCAGCAGCTTGCCGGTGAACTTCGGCCACCAGAAGTGGAAGCCGGCGAACATCGCGAACACCACGGTGCCGAACACCACGTAGTGGAAGTGCGCCACCACGAAGTACGAGTCCGAGACGTGGAAGTCCAGCGGCGGCGAGGCCAGGATGACACCGGTCAGACCACCGAAGAGGAAGGTGATCAGGAAGCCGGTGGACCAGAGCATCGGTGTCTCGAAGGACAACGACCCCTTCCACATGGTGCCGATCCAGTTGAAGAACTTCACACCGGTCGGGACCGCGATCAGGAAGGTCATGAAGGAGAAGAACGGCAACAACACGCCGCCCGTGACGTACATGTGGTGGGCCCACACCGTCACCGACAGACCGGCGATCGCGATCGTCGCGGCGATCAGACCCATGTAGCCGAAGATCGGCTTGCGGGAGAAGACCGGGATGATCTCACTGACGATGCCGAAGAACGGCAACGCGATGATGTACACCTCTGGATGCCCGAAGAACCAGAACAAGTGTTGCCACAGCAACGCTCCGCCGTTGGCCGAGTCGAAGATGTGCGCACCGAACTTGCGGTCCGCCTCCAGGGCGAACAGGGCCGCGGCCAGCACCGGGAAGGCGAGCAGGACCAGCACACCGGTCAGCAGCACGTTCCAGGTGAAGATCGGCATGCGGAACATCGTCATGCCGGGCGCGCGCATGCAGATGATCGTGGTGATGAAGTTGACCGAGCCGAGGATCGTGCCGAAGCCGGAGAAGGCCAGACCCATGATCCACAGGTCACCGCCGATGCCGGGCGAGTGCACCGCGTCGGACAGCGGGGAGTAGGCGAACCAGCCGAAGTCGGCCGCGCCCTGCGGGGTCAGGAAGCCGCCCACCGCGATGAGCGAGCCGAACAGGTACAGCCAGTAGGCGAACATGTTCAGCCGGGGGAAGGCCACGTCCGGTGCGCCGATCTGCAGCGGCATGATCCAGTTCGCGAAGCCCGAGAACAGCGGCGTCGCGAACATCAGCAGCATGATCGTGCCGTGCATCGTGAACGACTGGTTGAACTGCTCGTTCGACATGATCTGCAGGCCCGGACGGGCCAGCTCGGCGCGCATGAGCAGCGCCATCACGCCGCCGATCACGAAGAACGCGAACGACGTCACCAGATACAGCGTGCCGATCGTCTTGTGGTCGGTGGTCGTCAACCACTTGATCACGACGTTGCCGGGCTGCTTGCGCCGTACCGGCAGCTCGTTCTCGTACGAGTCCTCCGCTGCCGAGGCACCCTGGGGTTCATTGAGGATGCTCACAGGTTGTTCGTCTCCCGGTTCTTCTCGTGGCTCGTCTGCGCGATGCCTGCGGGAACGTAACCGGTCTGCCCCTTCTTCGCGAGGTCCTGGAGGTGCTGCTCGTAGCGCTCCGGGGAGACGACCTTGACGTTGAACAGCATCCGGGAGTGGTCCACGCCGCACAGCTCGGCGCACTTGCCCATGAAGGTGCCCTCCCTGTTGGGGGTCACCTCGAAGGCGTTGGTGTGGCCCGGAATGACGTCCTGCTTCATGAGGAACGGCACCACCCAGAAGGAGTGGATGACGTCACGCGAGGTCAGGACGAAGCGGACCTTCTTGCCCTTGGGGAGCCAGAGGGTCGGGCCCGGGTTGTTGTTCTGGGGGTTCCGCGTGCCCGGGACACCGCAGTCGTAGACGCCGCCGGCGTTCGCCGGGAAGTCCTTCTTGAACCGGTCCGGGATAGCGGCCAGTTCCTTGGAGGTCTTGGCGTCGCCGGAGGAACCTTCGACGCTCTCGACGTGGTTGAAGCACCAGCTCCACTGGAAGCCGACCACGTTGACCGTGACGTCGGGCTTGTCCTCCAGGCTCATGAGTTCGGACTCGTCACGGGCGGTGAAGTAGAACAGCACCGAGACGATGACGAGTGGAACGATGGTGTACAGCGCCTCGATGGGCAGGTTGTACCTGTTCTGCGGAGGGACCTCGACCTTGGTGCGGGTGCGCCTGTGGAAGAAGACACTCCACAGGATCAGGCCCCACACCAGCACGCCGGTAACCAGCGCGGCAGCCCACGACCCCTGCCACAGGGAGAGGATCCGCGGAGCCTCTTCCGTGGTGGGGGTGGGCATGCCGAGGCGGGGGAAGTCCTCCCATGTGCAACCGGTGGCGGTCGCCAGGACCAGGCCCGCGGTCAGTGCCTGCAGCAGCTTCCGCCGCATGGGGCGCCGCGGCGAGCGGTCGGAGCCGTTGGGACTCACGTAGCGCCTTCCCGAGAGTCTCGCCCGCGCTGTTCGGCTGCGGCCTTCTCGCTGGTCGGTCGCCGCCCTGCGTCGGGCAGGGGTTTGATGTTTATGCGGACCAAACCCTAGCCGACGCCCTCCGGGGGTTCGCGGGGAGGGTGGCATACGCGCCGTCGGTCACTCCCAAGGGTGGGTTCGGGCGCCCACGGAGCCGGGACCGGGGGTTGTCCGGCGGCTGACGGTGCGTCGCGGCCGCTCGCGCCCGCGCGGCGGAGCCGGACATCGGCGCGGTCCGGCGCCCCTGGTCGGCATCCCCCCGCCGGACGTCATAGCGTTGCCGTGTGGCCTACTTCGACGCTGCTTCCGCCGCTCCCCTCCACCCCGTCGCCCGCCAGGCCCTGTTGGCCTCCCTCGACGAGGGGTGGGCCGATCCCGCGCGGCTGTACCGGGAGGGGCGGCGGGCGCGGTTGCTGCTCGACGCGGCGCGGGAGGCGGCGGCCGAGGCGGTGGGGTGCCGGGCGGACGAGTTGGTGTTCACTCCTTCGGGGACGCGGGCGGTGCATTCGGGCGTCGCGGGGGCGCTGGCCGGGCGGCGCCGCGCGGGAGCGCACCTGATCGTGTCCGCCGTCGAACACTCCTCCGTACTGCATGCGGCCGAAGCGCACGAGGCCGGCGGCGGGACGCTCACCCAGGTCGCCGTGGACCGGACGGGGGCGGTGGACCCGGGGGCGTACGCGGCTGCCCTGCGCGGCGACACCGCGCTGGCCTGTCTCCAGTCGGCCAACCACGAGGTGGGCACCGAGCAGCCGGTGGCGGACGTGGCCGAGGTCTGCCGGGCGGCGGGCGTGCCGCTGCTGGTGGACGCGGCCCAGTCGCTGGGCTGGGGGGAGGTGGCGGGCGGCTGGTCGCTGCTCACCGCGAGCGCCCACAAGTGGGGCGGTCCCTCGGGGGTCGGGCTGCTCGTCGTACGCAAGGGTGTGCGGTTCGCGCCGCAAGGGCCCGGGGACGAACGGGAGTCGGGCCGTGCTCCCGGCTTCGAGAACCTGCCGGCGATCGTGGCCGCGGCGGCGTCGCTGCGGGCGGTTCGGGCCGAGGCGGCCGGGGAGGCGGCCCGGCTGCGGGAACTGACGGAGCGGATCCGTACCCGGGTGCCGTCCCTGGTCCCGGATGTGGAGGTGGTCGGCGACCCGGTGCGCCGGCTGCCCGGCACCGTCACCTTCTCGTGTCTCTATGTCGACGGGGAGACCCTGCTGCACGAGCTGGACCGTGCGGGCTTCTCGGTCTCCTCAGGCTCGTCGTGCACCAGCAGCACCCTGATGCCGAGTCACGTCCTGAAGGCGATGGGGGTGCTCAGCGAGGGCAACGTCCGGGTGTCGCTGCCGCCGGGGACACCGGCCGAGGACGTCGAGCGGTTCCTGGAGGTGCTGCCGGGCACGGTGGCCGCGGTGCGGGAGAAGCTGGGGGCGCCGGTGGCCGGGGAGGCCCCCCGGGAGGCGGGAGCGGACCTGGTCGTGGACGCGCTGGGCCGGCGCTGCCCGATTCCGGTGATCGAACTGGCCAAGGTCATCGGCGACGTACCCGTCGGCGGCACGGTCCGCGTCCTGTCCGACGACGAGGCGGCCCGGCTGGACATCCCGGCGTGGTGCGAGATGCGGGGGCAGGAGTACGTGGGCGAGGAGCGGGCGGACCGGGGAACGGCCTACGTGGTGCGCCGGGCCGGCTGACCCCGCCCGTGGGCGCCTGGGCCGACCCCGCCCGGCGTGTTCCAGGGTGCGGGGCCGTGCCCGTACGCGGCTTCGCCGCGTGAGCCGGGCCGGCCCCGCGCACCCGCGACCGACGGCTCAGCCCAGGTGCCCCTGGACCTCGGCCGCCGCCTCGTCGCCGTACGCCTTGGTGAACCGCTCCATGAAGTGCACCCGCCGCAGCTGGTACTCCTGCGTACCCACCGTCTCGATGACCAGGGTGGCCAGCATGCACCCGACCTGCGCGGCCCGCTCCAGGGACACTCCCCAGGCCAGTCCCGACAGGAACCCCGCGCGGAAGGCGTCGCCGACACCCGTGGGGTCGGCCTTGCGCTCCTCGTCCGGGACGCCGACCTCGATGGTCTCCTCGCCGGCCCGCTCGATGCGGACGCCCCGCGCGCCGAGGGTGGTGACGCGGTGGCCGACGCGGCCGAGGATCTCCTCGTCGCTCCAGCCGGTCTTGGTCTCGATGAGCCCCTTCTCGTACTCGTTGGAGAAGAGGTAGGTCGCGCCGTCCAGCAGTATCCGGATCTCGTCGCCGTTCATCCGGGCGATCTGCTGGGAGAAGTCGGCGGCGAACGGGATGGACCGCGTGCGGCACTCCTCGGTGTGCCGGAGCATCGCCTCCGGGTCGTCGGCGCCGATGGAGACCAGGTCGAGGCCGCCGACCCGGTCGGCGACGGTCTTGAGCTCGATGAGGCGGGCCTCGCTCATCGCGCCCGTGTAGAAGGAGCCGATCTGGTTGTGGTCGGCGTCGGTGGTGCACACGAAGCGGGCGGTGTGCAGGGTCTCGGAGATGCGCACCGAGCCGGTGTCGACGCCGTGCCGGTCCAGCCAGGCCCGGTACTCGTCGAAGTCCGAGCCGGCGGCGCCGACCAGGATCGGCCGGGTGCCGAGCTGGCCCATGCCGAAGGCGATGTTCGCGGCGACGCCGCCCCGGCGTACGTCGAGCTGGTCGACCAGGAAGGAGAGCGAGACCGTGTGCAGCTGGTCCGCGACGAGCTGGTCGGAGAAGCGACCGGGGAAGGTCATGAGGTGGTCGGTGGCGATGGAGCCGGTGACTGCGATGCGCACGGCGTGGACTCTCTCCTGAGGGGGAGGCGGGTTGACAGTTCACGCTACCCGGGAGTGCCCCCGGCCCGAAGCAGGCAAAACTACCCGGTAGTACAACTTTCTTCGCGGTCCGGAACGTGCCTACGGTTCTGTTATGACGAACCTGAGGACCGCCGACCCCGCCCCGGCCGACCTGGACGGCGACCTGGCGTCGCTGCGCGGCGACTGCGCCCGGATGGCCCCGCGCTGGGAGGCTCCGGTGAAGGTCTCCGCCCGCCCCGTCCCCGTCTCGCTCCTGCACGGCGTGCGAGTGCCGCAGACGTCGGCCCGGTTGCTGGACGCCATGTCGGACTACGGCGACTGAGCGCCGCCGGGCGGCCTCGCGGCCGTTCGGGCGACGCGTGGCGTCGCCGGGAACCGGATCCACCTCCACCGCGTCCCATCGCTGTCCCCAGTAACAGCCGAAGGAGCGATGCGGTGAACACCGAGCGACCCGACAACGACGACGCCACCGCCGCCGACGAGGCCGGCACCGGGCGCCCCGCGCGGCGGCGTCCGGCCGTCGCCGTCGCGTCCGTGGCCGCCGCCGTGCTGCTCGTGGGGACCGGCGGGGCCTATCTGGCCGCGTCCGCCTCCGGTGGCGGCGCGGGCGGCGGTACGGCGTCCGGGGCATCGGGCGACGACACTCCCCCGCCGCTCGCCCTGGACGGCCACGGGGCGCCCTCCCCGGGCGGCCAGGACGGCACGAACGGCATCGCGCCCGGCGAACCCGACCCGTACGGCGTCACCTACCGCGCCGACGGCACCCTCCCCGAGGGGCCCGGCTCGGCGCCCGTGTACCGGGCGGAGGGCGAGGTCGCCGAGGCGGAGGTGGCCCGGCTGGCCGAGGCCCTGGGAGTCGACGGGGCGCCCCGGGTCCAGGGCGGGGCCTGGAAGGTCGGCAACGCCAAGGACGGTTCCGGGCCCCTGCTCACGGTGAACCGGCAGGCGCCGGGCACCTGGACCTTCCACCGCTACACGCCCGGCACCGACGACTGCGCGAAGGGCGCCGTGTGCAAGGCCCCGTCCGCCGACGGGAGCCCGGTGAGCGAGGCGGCCGCGAAGAAGGCGGCGGCGCCGGTCCTCAAGGCGCTGGGCCAGGACGACGCCAAGCTGGACGCGGGCCAGGTCATGGGCGCCCGGCGGGCCGTGAACGCCGAACCCGAGGTCGGCGGGCTGCCCACGTACGGCTGGACCACCGGTGTGGTCGTCGGCGCGCGGGGCGACGTGGTCGGCGGCAGCGGCCAGGTGAAGACGCCGGTCAAGGGGGACACGTACCCCGTCCTGGGCGCCGAGGAGACGCTGGCGCTGCTGAACACGCCGGGCGGCGGTGCCGGGTCCGGCATCGGCGGCTGCGCGAGCCCGGTCCCGCACCAGGACGGCGCGGATCTGCCCTGCGCACTGCCGACGGGCACACCGGACAAGCCGCGGAAGCGGACGGTCACGGTCGAGGACGCGGTGTTCGGGCTGGCCGCGCATCCGGTGCGGGGGCGGCAGACGCTGGTGCCGTCCTGGCTGTTCGAGGTGCGGGCGCCGGGCACGGAGGACGCCGTCACGGTCACCTATCCGGCGGTCGACCCGAAGTACCTGACCACCGCGGCCCCCGCCTCGCCCTCACCGTCCCCGTCCGACGAGCCGTCCTCGGCTCCGGCTGACCCGCGGGACGTACGGGTGAGCGGCTACACGGCCGAGGGCGGGGAGCTGACCGCGCACTTCACGGGCGGGGTGTGCTCCGACTACGAGGCCACGGCGAAGGAGAGCGGGGGCAAGGTGACGGTCACGGTGACCGAGACCCCGCGTCCGGAGAAGGTCTGCATCCTGATCGCCAAGGAGTATGAGCGGACGGTGCGGCTGGACGAGCCGCTCGGCGACCGGACGGTCGTGGGCTCGGACGGCGAGAAGATCCCGGTGCACAAGCCGGGCGCACGGCTGCCGGCGCCGTCCGGGGCCCGGTGACGGCGATCGCGTGGGCGGGCAGGCAAGAGGGCGGCGGCCCGGGG
>NZ_JARVKY010000012.1 GCF_029813785.1 Streptomyces sp. DH41 | reverse complement strand
CCCGTCACCAGGACGGCGCCCTCGGCCGCGGCGGCCCGCGCCGTGGCCCGTTCGCCGTCCGGGTGAAGCAGCCGGTGGAACGCGGTGGGCGCGACCACCACCGGCGCCGCCCGCCGGGCGCCCGGCAGGTCGACGGCGGTGTCCCGTTCCGTGCCGCCGCGCAGTACGCGGGGCAGCAGCGCGTACCGGTCGAACGCCCGCTCGTTGGCGGCCACCGCGCGCTCCTCGCCCGCACCGCCCGCCACGTAGTCGTAGTGGACGGGGTCGAGCGCCGCGCGCGCCGCCTCGCGCAGTTCGCGGAGGGTCACGGTGCCACCGGGGCGACCGCGCCGCGGTGGGCGGTGAGGAACGCCCGCAGCGGGGCCCGGTGGAACTCCTCGCTGTCCCACTCGTTCTCCAGGTTCGACGCGAGGTGGTGCTCGGCGACGAACTCGCCCTGCCGGTACCAGCGCACGACCGGGTGGAGGTAGCGGCCGTCCACTCCGGAGACGTCGTACTGGGACCGGCGGCCGGCGGACACGTCGAAGGGGTCGACGAGGTCGTGGTCCTTGCCGTACTCCAGGGTGATCACCGCGTGTGCCTCGACGTCACCGAAGTCCCCGGCGCGCACGGCGTCCGGCACATGGGCGACGGGGACCTCCTCGGCGTAGCGCATCGTGCCGTCCGGGGCGAGCGTCAGGAGGTCGCCGAGGACGGCGAACTGCTGCCACAGGGCCGAGGACCGGTTGATCCGGGTGATCACGGCGTCCACGGCCCGCTCCGTGGCGTCTCCCAGCTCCGTCGCGGGCCACGGCTCCCGGTGGTGGCGCTGCCGCAGTCCCCGGTGCAGGGCCCGCACCATGTAGCGGAAGCCGTGGATGAAGCCGGTCGTGGCCTTTCTGAAGTCACGGCCCTGCATCAGCGTCCCGGCGAAGTACAGCCCGGGCACGTTGACCGACTCGCTCAGGGGCGTCAGCTCCGGGAAACGCCCGTCGACGATCAGGTCCGGGGTACACGTCTCGTCGAACAGCGAGACGTCGAAGCGGAACCCGGTGGCCACGATCACCCGGTCGTAGCGCAGGTCCTTGAGCACGTCCTCGTTGCGCTCGAAGGCCACCTGGACCCGGTAGCCGCCGTCAGCGGCCCGCCGGATGCCGAGCACCCGGCCGTCGAGGAGTGCGTTCTGGGACTTGAGCTGGTAGCTGTCCAGGAAGTTGTTGTAGACCGCGCGCAGGTGTCCCACGTAGTGCGTCCGCCAGGCCATGCGCAGCGAACCCGAGCCGACGACGTGGATGACCGCCGCGTTCTCCATCAGGTTCTCGGCGGTCTCGAACGCGGAGTTGCCCCGCCCGATGATCAGCACCCGCTGGTCGGTGTAGGCCGCCGGGTCGGTGTCGATCGTGTCGTACCGCTCGGCGAGTTCGGCACCCGGGATCGAGGGCAGGTTCGGCACCGGCATGCCGGTGGCGACCACCAGGTGCCGCGCCCGCCACGCCGTCCCGCCGGCGTCGGTGACGGTGAACCCCCCGGCGTCGCGGGTGACGTGCCGGACGGCGGTGTCGTAGCGCACCCGCACCCCGGTCCGGGCGGCGAAGTCCCCCAGGTAGCGCACCAGGTCGTCGGCGGGCGGGAAGTACCGGGGGCTGTACCGGGTGAACAGCAGCTCCGGGTCGTCGCTCAGCAGCGAGTTCCAGTCCATCCGCAGCCGCAGCTCCGGGTCGTCGTACCCGGTGTGCACCTTGTTGTTCGAGATCAGGTTGCGGTGCCGGGGGAAGCGCGTGAAGAACGCGCCCGGAACGCTGCCGCGCTCCAGGACGACGTAGTCCGCGCCGTCCCGCTCCAGGAAGGAGGCGAGTTGCAGGCCGGCCGGGCCCGCTCCGATGATGAGGTAGTCATGGCAGTCATGGCTCATGACACGGAAGGTAGCCACGGGATTTCAGAGCGCTCTGAAAACCCGGGCCTACGTTTCCCGGTGTGCTCACTCCAACGGACACCGTCCCGCTCACCGGCCCCCTGGACGTCGCCGCCCTGCGCCACGCGGCGTCCCCCCTCACCGTCACGGTGGACGAGGAGGCCCGCGCACGCGTCGAACGCGGTCGCCGTCTCTTCCACGCGCTGCGACACCCGCCGCACCCGCCGCACGCGCCTGGCGGCGCGGACCGCCGGATCTACGGAGCCGACACCGGCTTCGGTGCCCTCGTCGGCTACGCCGGCCGGGCCACCGACGCCGACCAGTGCGACAACACCCTGGCCCACCTCGGCGCCGGCCAGGGCCCGGACCTGCCACCCGAGATCGTCCGCGCCGCCCTGCTGCTGCGCACCCGCTCCCTCGCCCGGGGACTGTCCGGTGTGTCGCCCGAGGTGCTCGACCGGCTCGCGGCGATGTTCGCCACCACGTTCGCACCCGCCGTCCCCCGCTACGGCTCCGTCGGCGCGAGCGGCGACCTCATCCCCCTCGCCTACGCCACCCAGGCACTGCGCGGCCGCGGCCACGCCTACCTGGACGGCCGGCGCATGCCCGCCGGCGACGCGCTGACCGCCGCCGGGCTGCACCCCCTCGCCCTCGACGGACGCGACGCGCTCGCCCTGGTCAACGGCACCTCACTCACCACCGCGGCCACCGCGCTGGCCCTCGACGCCGTCCGCGCCGCCCACCGCTCGCTCACCGCGCTCACCTGCCTGCTGACCGACCTCCTCGGCTGCGACACCGGCTTCCTCGACGCCGACCTGCTCCGGGCCTACGGCCACCCCGGCGCCGTCGACGTGGGCAGCCGGATGCGGCGGACCCTGGAGGGCGGCACGCCCTCGGGCACGCGGCCACTGCAGGAGCCGTACAGCATCCGTTGTGCCCCGCAACTGCTCGGCGCCGCCGAGGACGCGCTCCGTTACGTCGACGGTGTCGTCGCCGCCGACCTCGGCGGGGTCAGCGACAATCCGCTGTTCTTTCCCGGAGCCGGACCCGGTTCATGGTCCGGCACCGACGACGTGGGGCAGGGAAAGGTCGTCCACGGTGGGAACTTCTTCGGGCAGCCCGCCGCGTTCGCCGCCGACCTGCTCGCCTCCGTCACCGCCCAGCTGGGCAATCTCGCCGAACGCCAACTCGACCTCCTGGTGGACCCGGCACGAAACGGCGGGCTGCCACCGATGCTGGCCACCACACCCGGAGCCCAGCACGGCCTGCAGGGCGTGCAGTTGGCCACCACCGCGTTCGTGGCGGAGATCCGCCGCGCCGCGACACCGGCCGGCATGCAGAGCCTGCCGACGAACCTGCACAACCAGGACGTCGTCCCGTTCGGCACGCAGGCGGCCCTGCGCGCCCACGACATGGCCCAACTGCTCGGCCTGCTGTGCGGGTCGCTCGCCCTCGGCCTGCGCCAGGCCGCCCACGTCGGTGCCCGCCACCCCGCCGCACCACGGTGCGGCGGACTCCTGGACGCCCTCGCCGATGCCATCCCACCGGTCGACCCGGACCGTCCGCTGGACGCGGACGTCCGAGCCGCCGCGCGCCTCCTGGTCAGGTACGACCGGCTTTGACCCGGCGTGCTCCGACGCGGGGCACTCTGCTCCGCGCTGGCCGGACGGCGGTGTCCGGAGCACCGTCCAGGGGGAGTCGGATGGTGAACCGGGCGCCGTGCCCGGGGCGTCCGGTCGCGACGACCGTCCCGCCGTGGTGGGTGACGACCTCCCGCAGCAGCGCGAGCCCCAGCCCGTACCGGCCGCCGCCCCCGCCCCGGTGGAACCGCTCGAAGAGCCGTTCCGCCTCGGCGGGGGCGAAGCCGGTCCCGGTGTTCGCGACGGTCAGCGTGACCGTGTCGCGGGCGCGTACCAGGGCGACCTCGATCCGTCCGCCCTTTGGGGTGTGGCCGACGGCGTTGGACAGCAACTCGCCGACGGCCCGGCGCAGCGCCGACTCGACACCATCGACGAACAGGGGGTACGGCGGACCGTCCACGACGACGGTGAGACGACCGTCGCGTACCCGGTCCGCCTCCTCCGCGACCACCGAACGGGCCAGCGCCACCAGATCGACCGGACGGTGCTCCGACGGCCGGGCCGGGCCCGCCGCGAGACTCGCGGACAGCAGCAGGTCGTCCAGCACCTCACCGAGCCGGCCGACCGAGCCGACCAGCCGGGTCAGCCCCTCGCGGTGCGGCGCGGGCATGCTCTGCGCCGCCGCCTGCCGGGCCAGCAGTTGCGCCCGCGTGTACACCTGGGTGACCGGGGTGCGCAGCTCGTGGCTGGCGTCGGTCACGAACCGGCGCTGCCGGGTGAGCGCCTCGGCCAGCGGGGACACGGCGAGCCGCCCGAGCACCACGCCGGTGGCGGCCGCGGCCAGCAGGCCCACCACCTCCGCGACGCCCAGCGCGAACCACAGATGCCGGCGGTCGGCCAACTGGAAGCGCATGTCGAACACCGCCTGCACGACCCTGCCGTCCGCCCTGACCTGGGTGCGCACCAGATACTGGGTGCCGTCGCGCCGCAGGGTGCGTTCCACGGCCTCGTGGGTCCGGTGTACCTGACGCATGTCGCCGCCCAACGGGAAGCCCGCCGGGGCGTTGGCCAGCGGGGTCGCGCCGCGTGCGAACAGCCAGGTGCACACCGGCGGACTGGACAGGTCGCCGCGGGCCGCGCCGAAGCGCAGCTCTCGCCACACCTGGTCGCTCTGGGCACGTGTCATGACCGTGTCGGCGATCCCGCCGACGACCGTCACCAGCAGGGTGATGATCGCGCCGGTCAGTACGCCGATGCGCAGCCGTGCCCGGCGGACCGCCCCCCGTTCCGTGGAAGCCGACGCTTTCACAGCGCCCCCAGCCGGTAGCCGAGACCGTGCACCGTGCGCACCACCTGCCGGCCCAGCTTGCGGCGCAGATAGTAGACGTAGGTGTCGACGATGGAGGACGCCGGCGCCTCCTGGAACACCAGCCGGCGCAGCTCCGCCCGGGTGTGGACGGTGTCGGGGCGCGAGGCGAGCACCCACAGCAGGGCGAACTCCCGCGCGGCGAGGGCGATCCGCTCGCCGTCGGCCGACTCGACCTCGCGCGGGCCGACGTGCAGACGCCCCGAGCCGATCCGCAGCACGTCCCCGCCCTCCAGCGAACGCCGGCACAGGGCCCGCAGGCGGGCCCCGAGTTCGTCCAGCTCGAACGGCTTCACCAGATAGTCGTCGGCTCCGGCGTCCAGGCCGTCGACCCGGTCGTGCACGGTGCCCATCGCTGTCAGCATCAGCGCCGGTGTGCGGACCGCGCGGGTCCGTAGCCTGCCCAGCAGGTCCAGGCCGTCCAGCACCGGCAGCCGCCGGTCGACGACGAACACGTCGTACTGCCGGGTGAGGCCGAGATGCAGGCCCCGCTGGCCGTCGGTCGCGACATCGACCGAGTAGCCCTCGTCCCGCAGGACCTCGGAGAGCATGCCGACCAGTTCCCGATCGTCCTCTATCAGCAGCAGCCGCCACGGATTCCGCGCGAGCTCCTGTGTCATGTCCGCTCCTATTCAGCCCCGCACCGGCCTCAACGTCCCCTCGCCACACGGAAGTTCCCGAAGCGGAGGAGAAGGAGAGCGCAGGAGCAGAGGGACCGAGGAGCGGCGGAGCGGGGGAGGACCGAGACCCTCCGTCGTCACCCCGTACATCTCGGCCAGGAGCGCGGACGTGAGCACCTCGGCGGGCGTGCCGCGGGCGGTGACCTCCCCGTGGTGCGGCACGTAGAGGCGGTCGCGGTAGCGCGCTGAAAGAGAGCTCGGCCTCGTCGCCCCGGAGCGGCAGCGGCTGATCGGCATCCACCTCAACAGCCCTCCCGCAACTGGCATGGATCGTGAAGGAGGTCCAGGAGTGTGGGAGTGGCACCAAGCCCACCAGTCGCCGACTTGAGTTCTAGAAGAACCCGAGCTTCTTAGGGCTGTAGGAACAGAGAATGTTCTTCGTCTGCTGGTAGTGCTCCAGCATCATCTTGTGGTTCTCCCGGCCGATCCCCGACTGCTTGTAGCCGCCGAAGGCGGCATGCGCCGGGTAGGCGTGATAGCAGTTCGTCCAGACCCGCCCCGCCTGGATGGCGCGGCCCGCGCGGTAGGCGGTGTTCATGTCGCGGGTCCACACACCGGCGCCGAGACCGTACAGGGTGTCGTTAGCCGTCTTGATCGCGTCGTCGAAGTCGTCGAAGGGCGTGACCGACACGACCGGGCCGAAGATCTCCTCCTGGAAGATCCGCATGCGGTTGTGGCCCTCGAAGATCGTCGGTTGGACGTAGTAGCCGCCCTTCAACTCGCCTTCATGCTCGACGCGTTCGCCGCCGGTGAGCACCTTGGCGCCCTCCTGCCGGCCGATGTCCAGGTAGGAGAGGATCTTCTCCAACTGGTCGTTGGACGCCTGCGCGCCGATCATCGTGTCGGTGTCGAGGGGGTGACCCGGCTTGATCAGCTCGGTGCGGGCGACGGCGGCCTCCATGAACTCGGCGTACGTGCCGCGCTGGACCAGAGCCCGGGACGGGCAGGTGCACACCTCGCCCTGGTTGAGCGCGAACATCGTGAAGCCCTCGAGTGCCTTGTCGCGGAAGTCGTCGTCCTGCGCCCAGACATCGTCGAAGAAGATGTTCGGTGACTTGCCTCCCAGCTCCAGCGTGACCGGCTTGATGTTCTCCGAGGCGTACTGCATGATCAGCCGCCCGGTCGTGGTCTCCCCGGTGAACGCGATCTTCGCCACCCGCGGGCTGGAGGCGAGCGGTTTGCCCGCCTCCGCGCCGAAGCCGTTGACGACGTTCAGGACGCCGGGCGGCAGCAGGTCCGCGACCAGACTCAGCCAGTAGTGGATCGAGGCCGGGGTCTGCTCGGCGGGCTTCAGGACCACGGCGTTGCCGGCGGCGAGAGCCGGGGCCAGCTTCCAGGTGGCCATCAGGATCGGGAAGTTCCACGGGATGATCTGCGCGACCACGCCCAGCGGTTCGTGGAAGTGGTACGCGACGGTGTCGTCGTCGAGCTCGCCGAGTGAGCCCTCCTGAGCGCGGATCGCGCCCGCGAAGTAGCGGAAATGGTCGATGGCGAGCGGGATGTCGGCCGCCAGCGTTTCCCGCACCGGCTTACCGTTCTCCCAGCTTTCGGCGACCGCCAGTCGCTCCAGGTTGGCCTCCATGCGCTCGGCGATCTTCAGCAGGATGCCGGAACGCTCGGTCACCGATGTGCGGCCCCAGCCCGGGGCGGCCTCGTGCGCCGCGTCGAGCGCCCGCTCGACATCCTCCGCCGTACCGCGCGCGACCTCCGTGAACGGCTGACCGTTCACCGGTGACGGGTTCTCGAAGTACTGCCCGCGCGCCGGCCGCACGTACTCGCCACCGATGAAGTGGTCGTAGCGCGACTGGTAGGAGACGATCGCGCCCTCGGAGCCGGGCGCCGCGTAACGGGTCATCCTGTCTGCCTCCCTCGTCGAGGCCGCCCGCCGTTGGACAGCCCTGAGCGCCAGGCTAGGGAGCGGGACGTTGCAGTGACGTTGCACGTGCGGCGGTCACCGACCGCCAGGCCGGGGCCGGTCCGCGCCGATGGGCAGTCACCAGGCGCTCTGCGCCGTCAGCTCGGACTCCAGCGCGGCGAGCCGGGACCGGACCGCCGGTGTGGGCCGGGTCGCGGCCAGCGCCCGCCACACGTCGAGGTCGTCCTCGCCCCACGGCGCGTGCGCCCAGTCGGCCAGCAGGTCGGGATCCCGGCAGTCGATCAGTGCGGCGCGCAGTCCGTCGGCGAGCCGCCGCCGGAGCCGTACCACTGCCGGAGCCCGTGAGCCGGGCAGCAGCGGACCGGGGTAGGCCGCCGCGGCCCCCGTCACCGCACCGGCCCGCAGACGACGCTCCACGACGGCGGCGTCCGACTCGACGGGCATCGCGAGCCGGTACGGTCGGGACGCCAGCCGGCCGGGCCCCAGGATCCCGCGCAGTCGCGCCAGTTCGGCACGCAGGGTCACGGACGGCACCGCCTCGTCCTCGTACAGCGCGCACAGCAACTCTTCGCCGGTCAGGCCCTCCGGGTGGTGGGCCAGCAGTACGACGATCTCGCTGTGCCGTCGGCTCAGCCGGACTCGGCGGCCGTCCGCGCTCAGCAGCGCCTCGTCACGGCCCAGCGCGGTCAGCTCGGCCGCCTCGGCCGGGGAGCGCTGCGGGGTGAACAGTGCCAGTTGCGACTCGGCGGCGCGCGCGACCGCCTGGACGAAGCCCAGACTGTGCGGATGCGCCAGACGATCCCCGCCGGTGATGTCCACGGCACCGAGCACCCGACCGGTGCGGGGGTCGTGCACCGGAGCCGCCGCGCACGTCCACGGCTGGACCCGTCGTATGAAGTGCTCGGCCGCGAAGACCTGGACCGGCCGTCCCACGGCCACCGCCGTGCCCGGCGCGTTCGTCCCGACCGCGGACTCCGCCCACCGGGCACCCGGCACGAAGTTCATCCGCCCCGCCCGGCGCCGGGTGGCCGGATGCCCCTCTACCCAGAGCAGTCTGCCGTGCGCGTCGCACACCGCGAGCAGGTGCTCGCCGTCCGCGGCGAACGTACCCAGGAGCTCGCGGACCAGGGGCATCACCCGTGCCAGCGGATGCTCGGCCCGGTAGGCGCCGAGGTCACCGTCCATGAGCTCCACGCTCGCGGTGCCGTCCGGGCCGACGCCTGCCCGGACCGAGCGCCGCCAGGAATCCGCCACCACGGCACGCACGGGGCGCGGTACCGTTCCCGCCTCGGTGAACGTCTCGTGTGCGCGCCGCAGCGTCCGCGCGCGTTCGACGGGGTCGGCCCCCGGTTCCAGAGCCAGCCATGAATCAGTCAACTCGGCCTCCCCGGACGGTGCTGCTGTCGGTGGTGCGAGGGGGACATCGTCACTCCGCGGACAGGCGCGGACAACCTCTTCGACCAGCCGGATCTCCCGAGACGCGGGGCACGGCGACGGTCAGGCGAAGTTGACCATTCTGATGTAGCGGGTCCAGTCCCACAGGGGCCCCGGATCCGTGTGGTCGCTGCCCGGTACCTCGTGGTGGGCGATGATGTGTGCGCGGTCCTTGGGGATGCCGTACGTGGCGCAGATCGCCGCGGTGAGCCGGGCCGACTGCTCGTACAGGGCGTTGGTGAAGTATTCGGGCCGGTCCACCCAGCCCTCGTGTTCGATCCCGATGCTGCGGGTGTTGTAGTCCCAGTTCCCGGCGTGCCAGGCGATGTCCGCCTCACGGACACACTGCGCCACGTGCCCGTCGGAGGACCGGACGACATAGTGCGCGGACACCTGCTTCTCCGGGTTGCGGAAGATGGAGAGCGTGTCGGCGTACGTCTCCTGCGTGACGTGGACGACCACGCGGTCGACGGGATAGGCCGTGGGGCGGTTCGACCGGCTGTAGTTGGACGTGGTCGCCGGCTGCCACTCGGCGGAGGGGTAGTCGACGGCCCGGGGTCGTGCTGTGGCCCGTGTGCCGGAGAACAGGGCGTACGGGACGGTGGCGAGCGCGGCGCCCTTCAGGAGCCGTCGCCTGGTCGGAGCCGGTGCTGTCCTTTCCCTTTCCATGGGACTGCCCTTTCGTCGGTGGGACCCCTCGGGCCCCTTGTGTGGGGGTGCTCAGCTGTGCGCGTGGCTGAGAAGGAGAACGCTGAGGCGGACGTTCGCCGGCTGTCGGGCGAGGGGTGTCCGCGCGAATCACCGTACGGCGAACGGGGATTGCGCAGAAGGGCGCCGCGCCGTTCCGTGGACAGCCCCCGCCTTGTGGACACCGCGCTCACTCGATCGGGTGACGAGGGTGTGGACCTGGGGCAGCCGAGGCGTCTCCTGGCGGGTGCGGTCGGCCCTGTTCTCGTAACTGATCGCAGATCGCAATGCGCAGGGCGCCGGCCGGGACGACGACGCTGGACGGGTGGACGCTCCACCGGGCTCCGTCACAGCGTCCTGACGCACGACGCAGAGGGCGGAACCTCCACCCCGATGTTCTGTCCCGCTCCCGCCAGGCCGGACCTGAGCCCCCGTGTACCGACGCCCTCCGCCCCGGTGTTGTCCGGCGCCGGGGCATGGACGTGTTAGCGTTAGTGGAGCAGGGACAATCGGGTCAGCTGCGGGACCAGAAGGGGGAGGTGAGTTGATGTCTGCCGTGAAGGCCGCTGCCGTGTGCAGCGCACGCCGGACCATCCTCACGTCCCGGGCCTCGGTCTGACCTGACGTTCACCCCCGCCCAAGCCCGATGGCTCACGGGGGAGGAGCTTCGCGCTCATCGGGGTCCCTGTTCAAGGGTCTCTACGTTGTCTCAATCTACTTTCCGCCATGCTCAGCCGTACTCCCTCGCGGACTACGGCTGGGACGAGGCGTGCGAGCACGCCTTCGCGCCCCATCGCGATGCCGGCCTGATCCCGGCCCGTATCGTGCGAGCCGAACGCGGCTCGTGTGAAGCAGTCACCGACGCCGGAATCCTCCGTGCGGAGATCACCAGTGCCGCCGATCAGAAGAATCCGCTGTCGCCGCCATGCACGGGCGACTGGGCCGCCCTGCGTCCTGCCACCACGAATCACGGACCAGTGCTGCACGCGATACTGGAGCGACGCACCGCCCTGGTGCGATCCACCGCTTCGCGTACTTCCCGCGGTCAGGTCCTGGCCGCCAACGTCGACACGGTCGTGGTGACGGTGTCGCTGGGTACCCCGCTGAAGCACGGCAGGACCGAACGCATGCTCGCCCTGGCCTGGGAGAGCGGCGCCCAGCCGGTCGTGGTGCTCACCAAGGCCGACCAGTGTGCCGACGCGCAACTGGCCGCAGCCGAGGTGTCCGAGGTGGCACCAGGCACAGATGTGCTGGTCACCAGTGCCGTGACCGGGCTGGGCCTGGACACCCTGACGGCCGTCCTGAACGGCACCATCGTGCTGTTGGGCCCCTCCGGCGCGGGTAAGTCCACTTTGGGTAACCAACTGCTGGGCGAGGACCGGCTGGCGACCGCCGCCGTGCGCGACGTGGACGGCAAGGGGCGGCACACCACCGCATGGCGGGAGCTGACTCCGCTGCCCGGCGGCGGGGTCCTGCTGGACACACCCGGTCTGCGCGCGATCGGCCTGCACGACGCCCAGGAAGGGCTGGAGCAGACCTTCGCCGAGATCGAACACCTCGCACAGGGCTGCCGGTTCACGGACTGCGCACATGTGAGCGAACCCGGCTGCGCGGTGCTGGCTGCCGTCGAGGCAGGCGAGGTTCCCCAGCGCCGTCTGGACAGCTACCGCCAACTGCTGAGGGAGAACGCCTACGCGGCCTCCCGCACCGACGCTCGGCTGCGCACCGACCGAGAGGCCGTCAAAAGGGACATCACGCGGCACCTGCGCGCCACCTACCAGTTCCGGGAGCGCCAGCTGTGAACGACACCGACACACCCGACCCCGCTCCTGGCACCGACCCGGTGACGGAGGCGTTCTTCGCCCTGCACCACGATCTGCCCCGGCAGGGCCCCGGCTCGGACGCCACCACTCGGCGCCTGCTGGAGACGGCCGGGCCATTGCCCGAGTGCCCGCGGGTGCTGGACGCGGGCTGCGGCCCCGGCCGCTCCACCCTGCTGCTGGCGGAGGAAGCCGGTGCGCACGTGACCGCGGTCGACCTGCACCAGCCCTTCCTGGACGGCCTCGCCGCCGAGGCGGCCCGCCGGGGCCTGGGCGACCAGGTCACGGTCGTCAACTGCTCGATGGACCGGCTGCCCGTCCCCGATCACAGCTTCGACGTGATCTGGGCCGAGGGGTCCGTATACACCATCGGCTTCGACGTCGCCCTGCGCGCCTGGCGTCGCCTGCTCGCCCCGGGCGGCGTCCTCGTCGTCACCGAAATCGAATGGGCCGTGCCCAACCCCGCTGGCCCGGTGCGCGCCTACTGGGACGCGGCCTACCCACCGCGCACCCGCACCGCGAACACCGACGCCGCGCGGGCCGCCGGCTATCGCCTCCGCGCGCACTGGCCGCTGCCGGAAAGCGACTGGTGGGACGAGTACTACACGCCACTCTCCCAGCGCATGGACCGAGCGGATCCGCAGCAGCCCGGCATGCCGCAGGCCCTGGCCGCACACCGGACAGAGATCGACATGCGGCGCGAACACGGCAGCGACTACGACTACGCCGCCTACATCCTCCGCCCCCACGACACCACTGAGAACGGAACCATGACCACCTGGACCGCACGTCCCGAAACCGCCGACGACATCCCCGCCGTCCGTGACATCCTCCTCGCGGCCTTCCCCACCGCCCTGGAGGCCGACATCGTCGACGCCCTGCGCGCTGACCCGAAGGCGTGGATCGACGGACTGTCGATGGTCGCCGCGGCCCCCGACAGCACCCCGGTCGGGTACGCGCTGCTCACCCGCTGCCACGTCGACGGTCAACCCGCCCTCGCCCTGGCGCCGTGCGCGGTACTGCCGTCGGCCCAGCGCACCGGTGCCGGCTCCGCGGCCATCCGCGCCGCCCTGGCCGCCGCCCGGGCCACGGGAGAGAACCTCGTCGTCGTCCTGGGGCACGCCGACTACTACCCTCGGTTCGGCTTCACGCCGGCTTCCCGCTTCGGCATCCGAGCCCCCTTCGACGTACCTGACGAGGCCATGATGGCCATGGCTCTGGACGACACTCGCCCGGTCCCGACGGGCACCATCCAGTACCCCGCCGCGTTCGGCGTCTGACCGCTCCTGTGGCGCCCCGGGGCCTGTTCCCTGGGGCGCCACAGCCTTTTCCAGTCCGCGCATCGCCGGATGGCCCGGGAGGAAGCGACGGCTGTCGGACGGCGCCTTGCTCCGCCTTCCTTCCGCACCCGCTTCATACCGTCTTCGAGCAGGGTCCCGACCTCGATCAGGTCCTCCGGCTCCCAGTCCTGGCACACCCGCGCTCCTCCGCCCCGCCGAGATCACTCGTTCAGCTCAACGGAAAGTCCAGCGAGGGGAAACGACGATCGCAGGAGTCACGCAGCGCTACATGTCCGTTCGCCGTAGCTTTACGAGACCAGGGCCGTATCCGACACGGGGACGGCTTCGGATTTGCTCCGTGTCCGACACAGGGTCGGATCCGGGCTCGCTCCGTAACCGTCACCCGACCGGGTTCAAGCCCGCTCCGCCACCATCGCAGGGTCGTCCAGGACGGCCCGTACGACCGAGTGCGCGGCGCCGAGCAGGGGCCCTTCGGAGCCCAGCTCCGACACGGCGACCGGGCAGGCCGGACCCGCCGTGCGCCGGGCCAGTTCGGCCCGCAGCGAAGGCAGCAGCCACGGTGCGAGTCCGGCCAGTGCTCCGCCCAGCACCACGCTCTCGGGGTCGAGCAGGTTGACGGCCCCGGTCAGCGCGATGCCGAGCGCCGTGCCCGCCTCCCGCAGCGCACGCCGCACGGCCTCGTCGCCCTCCGCGGCACGCCCGGCGAGCAGGCCGACACGACCCTCGCCCGCCTCCACGCCGGCCGCGCGCAGCACCGCCTTCTCACCGGCGTACTGCTCCAGGCACCCTCGCCCGCCGCACGCGCACTCCGGTCCGTCGGGGCTGACCGGCACGTGACCCAACTCGCCGGCGAACCCCCGGGTACCGCGCAGCAGCCGTCCGTCGACGACCACGGCCGCGCCGATACCGATCTCGGCAGAGACATGCAGGAAGTCCCGGGGAGTGCCGTCACCGAGCCAGAGCTCGGCGAGCGCGCCGAAGTTGGCCTCGTTGTCCACGGTCAGCGGCAGGTCCGAGGGCAGCCGCGCGCCCAGATCCGCGTCGTGCCAGTCCAGGTTCGGAGCGCGCACCACGGTACGGGCGTCCCGCGCCACGAGACCCGGAACGGCGACCGCGAGCCCGGCCGGCCACAGCCCCTCGGCCTCCGCCTCCGAGACGACCTGCCGCACCAGACCGGTGAGCTGCTCGGTCACGGGCTCGAGTGAGCGGCCCCGGTTGCTGCCGTACCGCACGACACGCGACCGCAGCCGGCCACGCAGGTCGACCGCGCAGACCGCGAGGTGGTCGACGCCGACCTCCGCCCCGATGCCGGCGGGGCCCTGCGCGCTGACGGCGAGCGCCGACCCGGGCCGCCCCACCCGGCCGGGACGTTCGGGTCCCAGCTCGTCCAGCAGCCCCGAGCGGATGAGTTCGTCCACGAGGGTCGACACCGCCGCACGCGTCAGCCCGATCCGTGAGGCGACGGCTGCCCGGGACAGCGGCCCCTCGGCGCTGACGGTGTGCATCACCCGGGCGAGATTACGGCGGCGCATGCCCTGCTGGGTGTCCGGCAGCGCGCGTCCGGGGCGGGCCGGGTGTGCTTCGTGCGGCGGTGCGGTCATGCCTCCGTCAGTCCTTGGTCGGTCTTCGGTCGGTCCGTTCCTCGGCCACGTACCCCCTCGGCGCGGGCCGCCGGACGTCCGCGTCGTCTTCGACGGCGCCCGGCGGGCGGCGACCGAGGGCGCCGTCAGGGAGACAGCCGGGGACGTCCGGTGACGCACTCCGCCGGTGAGCGCGGCCGTGATCCACGGTTCCACCCTCCGACCGGTCGCGGTCCACGCTCCCACCCTCCTCCGACAGTGCGTATCGGTCGCCGTTCACACCGACGTGCCGCCGACGACGCCTCGGTGGCGCGTCCCGGCGGAACAGCCCGTGCAGGTGCCCGCCGGTGGCGTGGCCCGTGTGAGCACGTCCTCAGCGGGAGTCCGCGTTCGGTTCCAGCAGCGGTGCCGCGTCGGAGAGTACCCCGGTGATCCTGGTCAGTGTCGCCTCGTCCCGCTCCACGGCGTCGAGTACCGGTCCGGCGGCCGTGTTCCAGCGCCGGGCGACCGCCGCCGCGTCCTCGCCGGTCAGCAGGCCGGCCGCCTGCGCCGCGGCGCCGAGGGCGACCAGTTCCCTGGCCTCGGGGGTCTGGACAGGGCGCCCCGACAGTCGTCGTACGGTCTGCTGCCAGGCGGCCCCGCGGGCGCCGCCGCCGATCAGCAGCAGCGGTGCGGACGGGTCCGCATCGTCGTCGAGGACCAGGTCGAGGGCGCCGAGCAGCGAGTGGACGGCGCCGTCGTACGCGGCCTGGAGCAGCTGGCCCGCGGTCGTGTCGTGGCGCAGGCCGTGCAGGAGGCCGGAGGAGTGCGGCAGGTTCGGTGTGCGTTCGCCGTCCAGGTAGGGCAGGAGCGTGACGTCGGTGCCCGGCTCGACGGCTTCCCGGTCCAGGCCCAGCAGGGCCGCGACGCGGTCGACGGCGAGCGTGCAGTTGAGGGTGCAGGCCAGCGGCAGCCAGTCGCCGCGAGCGTCGGCGAAGCCCGCCACGGTGCCGGTCGGATCGGCGGCGCGGCGTCGCGACACGGCGTACACGGTGCCGGACGTGCCGAGGCTCATCACCGGCATGCCGGGGCGCAGCCCGAGACCCAGCGCGGCGGCCGCGTTGTCACCGGTGCCGGCGGCGACCAGGGTGCCCTTGGCGAACGGCAGGCCGTGGCCGTCGCGCACGGTGCCGGCCACCTCCCCGGGCCGGACCACGCGGGGCAGCAACGCGGGATCGAGTCCCACGCGCGCGAGGGTCTCCTCGTCGTACGATTCCGTGCCGGACGCCCACCAGCCGGTGCCGGACGCGTCGCCGCGGTCGGTGGTCCCCTCGCCGGTGAGGCGCTCGGTGAGGTAGTCGTGGGGGAGCCGTACGGCCTTCGCCGCGCGAGCCGCCTCCGGCTCGTGCTCGGTCAGCCAGGCCCACTTGGTGACCGTGAACGAGGCGCTGGGCACGCTGCCCGTGCGCTCGGCCCAGGCCTTGGGGCCGCCCAGTTCCTCGACCAGGCGGCGGGCCTGCGGGGCCGAGCGCACGTCGTTCCACAGCAGGGCCGGGCGCACCGGGTCGCCGTGGGCGTCCAGTGTGACGAGTCCGTGCTGCTGCCCGCCGATCGACACCGCGGCGGCCTCGCGCGCGGCGTCACCGCACTGGTGCAGGGCCTCGCACAGGGCTTCCCACCACTGGCGCGGATCGCTCTCGCGGCCTGCTCCGGTGGACACGGTGTGGGGCGCCTGACCGCTCGCCACGACCCTGCCGGTGGCCGCGTCGACGACCAGCGCCTTGGTGGACTGGGTGGACGTGTCCACGCCGACGACGAGCGGACCCTCGGCTGCTGACATCGGGTTTCTCCCTCTTCCGCGGCTCTGCGGGATCTGACTGAACTGTCTGGACGGACCTGCGCTGAGCAGGGGTTTCGCGGTTCTTCTGGTCCTCGCGACCCGGATGTCACTCCTTCGGGGACACCTTGTGCCTTCCCAGGACCGTGTGTGCATACTAATTTGTAAAGCGCCATGACGAAATAGTCGGCGGCAAGTGATCGGCAGCGAGCGAGGAGCCACGGAATGAACTACCAGCCCACTCCCGAGGACAGGTTCACGTTCGGTTTGTGGACGGTCGGCTGGCAGGGCCGGGATCCCTTCGGTGATGCCACCCGGCGCGCGCTGGACCCGGCGGAGTCGGTGCGGCGTCTGGCCGAGCTGGGTGCGTACGGGGTCACGTTCCACGACGACGACCTGATCCCGTTCGGCTCGAGCGACACCGAGCGCGAGGAGCACGTCAAGCGTTTCCGGCAGGCGTTGGACGCGACGGGCATGAAGGTGCCGATGGCGACGACGAACCTGTTCACGCACCCGGTGTTCAAGGACGGCGCGTTCACCGCCAACGACCGCGACGTGCGCCGGTACGCGCTGCGCAAGACGATCCGCAACATCGATCTCGCGGTGGAACTGGGCGCGAGTGTGTACGTCGCCTGGGGCGGCCGGGAGGGCGCGGAGTCCGGTGCGGCCAAGGACGTGCGGGACGCGCTGGACCGGATGAAGGAGGCCTTCGACCTGCTGGGCGAGTACGTCACCGAGCAGGGCTACGACCTGAAGTTCGCGATCGAGCCCAAGCCGAACGAGCCCCGCGGTGACATCCTGCTGCCGACGGTGGGCCACGCGCTGGCGTTCATCGAGCGGCTGGAGCGTCCGGAGCTGTACGGCGTGAACCCCGAGGTCGGCCACGAGCAGATGGCGGGGCTGAACTTCCCCCACGGCATCGCGCAGGCGCTGTGGGCGGGCAAGCTGTTCCACATCGACCTCAACGGCCAGTCGGGCATCAAGTACGACCAGGACCTGCGGTTCGGCGCGGGCGATCTGCGGGCGGCGTTCTGGCTCGTCGACCTGCTGGAGAGGGCCGGGTACGCGGGACCGCGCCACTTCGACTTCAAGCCGCCGCGGACCGAGGACCTCGACGGAGTGTGGGCGTCGGCGGCGGGCTGCATGCGCAACTACCTGATGCTCAAGGACCGGGCGGCGGCCTTCCGTGCCGACCCGCGGGTGCAGGAGGCCCTCGCGGCGTCCCGGCTGGACGAACTGGCGCGTCCGACCGCCGAGGACGGTCTCGCGGCTCTGCTGGCCGACCCGACCGCCTTCGACGCCTTCGACGTGGACGCGGCCGCCGCCCGCGGCATGGGCTTCGAGCACCTCGACCAGCTCGCCATGGACCACCTCCTCGGCGCCCGCTGAGCGGTACGGCCTCTGTGGGAAGGCTCCGGCCCCCTCCGGTTCACGGACGGGGCCGGAGCCCGTACGCACGTCGCCGCCCGCCCGGCAGCGGTGACGACTACCGGGCGGGCGACGCACGGCGACCGAGGGGTGGCTGCGGCACGGGACCGGACTGCCGGAAGCGTCCGCGCCGCCCCCGCCCCCCGACCGAGCCGGCACGGGGCGTCAGCCGCCTCCGGTCGTTCAGGTAGACGCCTGGGCGTCGTTCGCGACATGGCTGGTAGTGCTTCGCCCGGCCACGCATCTCACGGATGCCGGGACGGCCCGGCATCCGCTCTCGTCACGGGCGTTGCTCCTCGCCCGGTCCCCGGCGCTCTGGGCGCCGAAGCCGGGACGGCCCCGCAACGGCGCTCGTCCCAGGCATCGACCTGTGCGTCCCCGGCGCCGGGCCGAGGTCGGGGCCGGGGCATCAGGCCGCGTCCCCGGCCGCGAGTACCGCCGTGGCCAGCGCCGTCGCAGGGTCCTGCGCGGCGCCGCCCACGGGGGCCCAACGACCGCTCTCCTTGCGGTAGGGCCACCAGTGGCCGTCAGGGTCCAGACGGAGCTGATGCGGCGCGCCGACGACGGTCCACCGGTTGTTCCGCGCCCGCAACGACGGTCGCTCGTCCTCGTCCCAGGCCGATTCCAGTGCCGCACGCGCGCGTGCGAGCGTGTCGCCCTCCACCGTCCACTCTTCCTCGAGCACGGACAGGGCGACCACGCCCCCGAGACGCCACGCGCGTACGGCGACGGCCAGTGCCTCCCGCGTGCGCCCCGAGCCGTCCCCGAGGCGTTGCAGCACCTCTGGCCCGGGATCGCCCGCGGCCAGGCGCACCGCGTCGTGCGAGGCGGCCGGTTCCGTGCCCACCACCTGCCGGCCGTGCCCGCTCCGTAGGGCCTCGGCGAGCAGTCGGTGCGCCTCCGCCGCCGCCCGGGAGGCCAGGAAGGCCAAGGCGGCCGGGTCCACGCCGGGAGGCGCCGTACCTTCCGTGTCCAGGGACGGCGGTGCACCCGGTCCCTCCTGGAGACCGGGCAGGTCGGGCAGCGGAGGCAACAGGTGCCCCGCCGCATACGCTTCCGCGGCGTTCACACCCTCCGGGCGGAAGGCGGCATCCTCCGTGGGCGCGTTTCCGCGCGTCTGGAGAGCGTCCAGTACGGCGCTCTCCGCACGTCCGCGCATCAGGAGCAGCACGAAGGGGTCCTGGTCCAGCAACCTGGCCACCTGATAGCAGAGTGCCGCGGTGTGCCCGCAGTGATCCCAGGCACCGCAGTCGCACTCCGCCTCCAGGTCGCCCAGGCCCGGAAGCAGGTCGATGCCGGCATGTGCGGCGTCCTCCACCAGGTGCGGCGGCATGTCGCGGTCCAGAAGCGCCGCGACATGCCCGGACCGCTCGATCGCCATGTCGGAGAAACGGTCCCACTGCGCGTCGGACAGCTTCTCCAGCAGGACGTCGGCCCGATACGCCGTGCGGTCCCGGTCCTGGACGACCGCGGTGATGCGTCCCGGACGTACCGACACCGCGCCGACAGCTCCCGCGCGTGCGAGCCGACGGCCCGCCTTCACCTGCGCCGCGTCCATGGCCGCGTCCTCCAGCGCCTTCAGCCAGGCCCTGCCCCACCAGGTCTGCGCGAAGCCCCTCCCGTGTGCGGGCGGCAGTGCGGCGAACGTTCGTTCCGTTTCGTCGTCGTACCGGGTCATCGCATACCTCCTCGCAACTCGACCAGATCGGCCAGTTCCGCGTCCGTCAGCTCCGTGAGCGCGGCCTCACCCGTTCCCAGCACCGCGTCGGCCAGCGCCCGCTTACGGTTCAGCAGGGCTGCGATGCGGTCCTCGACGGTTCCCTCGGCGACCAGCCGGTGCACCTGCACGGGGCGGGTCTGGCCGATGCGGTAGGCGCGGTCGGTGGCCTGCGCCTCGACCGCCGGATTCCACCAGCGGTCGTAGTGCACGACATGCTCCGCGCGCGTGAGGTTCAGGCCGGTGCCCGCCGCCTTCAGCGACAGCAGGAAGACCGGGACCTCTCCGTCCTGGAACCGCCGCACCAAGGACTCCCGCGCCGTGACGGACGTGCCGCCGTGCAGGAACAGCGAGCCCACGCCGCGGGCGGTCAGGTGCTGTTCGAGAAGACGCGCCATCTGTACGTACTGGGTGAAGACCAGCACACTCGCCTGTTCGGCGAGGATGGTGTCGAGCAGTTCGTCCAGCAGCTCCAGCTTCCCCGAGCGGCCCGTGATCCTCGGCCGGTCCTCCTTGAGGAACTGCGCGGGGTGGTTGCAGATCTGCTTCAGGCTCGTCAGCAGCTTCACGATCATGCCGCGTCGCGCCATGCTGTCGGTCCCGGCGATCTCCGCGAGCGCTTCGCGTACCACCGCCTCGTACAGCCCCGTCTGTTCCGCGGTCAGTGACACCGGGTGGTCGGTCTCGGTCTTCGGCGGCAGCTCCGGCGCGATTCCGGGATCCGACTTGCGGCGGCGCAGCAGGAAGGGGCGTACGAGCCGTGCCAGTCGCTCCGCCGCCGCCGGGTCCTGGCCGCCCTCGACGGCCTGTGCGTAGTGCCTGCGGAAGGCGCCGAGCCGGCCCAGCAGCCCCGGGGTGGCCCAGTCGAGGATCGCCCAGAGCTCGGAGAGGTTGTTCTCCACCGGCGTGCCGGTGAGCGCCACGCGTGCGCGTGCGCTGATGGAGCGCAGCCGCCGTGCGGTCTCCGAGTACGGGTTCTTCACGTGCTGGGCCTCGTCCGCCACGACCATGCCCCACCGCACGGTGGAGAGCCGGCCCGTGTCCAGGCGCATGGTGCCGTAGGTGGTGAGTACGAACTCGCCGTCTGCCGGCTCCTCCAGGTCGCGCCGGGAGCCGTGGAAGCGGCGTACGGGCGTGCCGGGTGCGAACCGCTCGATCTCGCGCTGCCAGTTGCCCATGAGGGAGGTCGGGCAGACCACCAGGGTGGGCCCGGCGGCGGACTCTTCGGTCTGCCGGTGAAGATGCAGGGCGATCAGCGTGATGGTCTTGCCCAGCCCCATGTCGTCGGCGAGACAGCAGCCCAGGCCCAACGACGTCATACGGGCCAGCCAGTTGAGCCCTCTGCGCTGGTAGTCGCGCAGCGTGGCGTCGAGGGCGGCGGGCTGCGCGACGGCATCCTGCGCCTCGGGGTCGGCCAGCCGTTCCCGCAAGGACGCCAGCCAGCCCGTGGGCCGGACTTCGACCCGGCGCCCGTCGACCTCCGTCGAGCCCGTCAGGGCCGCGGCGAGCGCGTCGACCGGCGTGACCTTGTGGTCCTGCCGGTCGCGGGCGCGGTGGGCCTCCTCGGGGTCGACGAGCACCCACTTGTCGCGCAGGCGCACCACGGGGCGGTTCGCCTCGGCGAGCAGATCCAGCTCCTCGCGCGTGAGCCGCTGCCCGCCCAGCGCGAACGACCAGTTGAAGGCGAGCAGCGCGTCGGCGGACAGGAACGAGGGGCCGGTGTCCGACGAGGCCGTGCGCGGCGACGGCTCGTCGTCGGGTGGTCCGACCTCCGCGCGGGCGGTCAGGTCACGGGCCAGCTCCCTCGGCCAGTGCACGTCGACTCCCGCGCCGGCGAGCGCCCGGGAACCCGTTCCGAGAAGCTCGGTGACCTCTTCGTCGGAGAGTTCGACGGCGTCCGGCACAGCGGCCGACAGCATGGGTGTGAGCGCGGGCCAGGCCCTTGCCGCACGGCGGAGCGCGAGCAGGGCGTCCATGCGCGCGCGAGTGCCGAACGCGTCGTCCACGTTGCCCGCCCACACCTCGGCGGTGTCCGCGACCAGCGCGGGATCGCTCACGTCGTGCACCTGGAGCACGGCCCGGAACGCCGGCTGGGTTTCCTGGGAAGCCGCGTCCGACAGGCCCCGCACCTCGACGCGCAGTGAAAGCCGGACGCCCGCGTCGTGTCCCGCGGCGATGTCGGCAGCCCACTCGCGCAGCTCGGGCGTACGCCGGGACTCCCGCGAGGCGTAGGCGGGTCCGGCCGTCACGAGCTCGGCGGCGGGGGAACGGGGGAGCGTGTCGGCGACGGCGTCCAGGAAGGCGCGGACCAGCCGTTCCTGGTCGGGCAGCCGCAGGGGTTCGGCGTCGTCCACGGGTACTGCGTGTGCCTCGGGCGGCATGACTGCGGCGAGGTGGCGGATCCGTTCGGTCTCCTCTGTGCCCAGCGGACCCGTGCGCCAGGCGTCGTGGTCGGCCGCGGACAGGCCGGGCAGCAGCAGCCCGCGCGCCACGAGGTGCAGCGCCTCGACGGCGACCGCGCCCCAGAACACGGTCGCCCGGTGGCCGTCGGCGCGGACACGCGCGCGTGTGAGAACCGGCAGGGCCGCCCGCACCGGCAGCAGCACCGCCGGCACGCGCACCGGACCCACGCCGTCACCGTCCGGCAGCACGACCGTCAGGTTTTCCACGCGGCCCGACGAGACGGCCACGGGGGCCTCGCCGTCGGGCCGCCAGAAGGCGACTCTGCCGGTGCGGGCGGGATCACCGGGGATGAGAACAGCACAGCAGCGGGCGAGTTCGGAGATCTCGGAGAGTGTCGCCGGGAGGGTGGTCTGTGCAGCGATGGCTTATTCCTCAAATTTGACTAGCTGGGGACGCGGTCGCCGACTGTACAGGATTCCCGTGATTACGGGGTGTGGCCGGGATGTGGCGTGGGTCACTATCCATGAGGAGGGGTGTTCTCTCCGGAGGGAGTCGCCGACGGGGTCTCAGGGGTGCGTAAGGGTACGGCCTCAGGGACGTCTCAGGGCCGCGGTACGGAACCGTCGGGAGCGCGGGCCCGTTTTCAGAACAGAGAGCGGCAGTGGCCGCGAAGGAGGCGACACCATGTCGAAGAACGCCAAGGTCGCAGCAGGGGGTGTGGCGGTCGGGCTCATCCTGCTGATCTGGCTGCCCTGGTGGGCCGCCCTGCTCATAGTTCTGGGAGTCCCGGCCGCCGCGTACCTCACCCTGGACCCAGCGCAGCGACGCAGGCTGCGCCGCGTCAACCGTAAGGAGATCGGCGGTTGAGGTGCTGAACGCCGCGTCCCGGCGGTCCCGGCGACGGCACAGGAGTTGACCACACCGCCGTCCGCGGGCCTGCCGATCGTGTGGTCCGCGGGGGGCGTGGTGCCCCGGTCCACCCACGCGGTCGGCGCGTCGAACGCCGACCGGAAGCAGGGCAGGATCGCTCGGAGCCTACATGCGCTGACCTGCAGGGCCGCGCCCGGCACCCGCACGCGGTCCTGGCGGGCGCGGTGTCCGCCGTCGCGGGCCGTCGCGGAGGCCGGCGCGGGGCCGGGCAGTGAGACCTCGGTCAGAGCCGCGACGAGGAAAGGAGCACCACGGGACAGACTCATCAGGGCCTCCAGGCGCGACGGGGGAGTGGAGCTGAGGGCTGCCCATCGTGCGGGCCCATCGCGACCTCTTCCATCGGCTGGAGCCACATGGAAGAGGTGCCGGGCATAGAGGTTGGATACAGGCGGGACGCGGTACTTCCCGACTCCGAGCGGTAGTGACCGCGGTGCTTCCGGGTCAGCTCGGTCGTACGGCCATCTTGTCGAGGGCCTCCAGGAGTCCGGGCAGCGATGGTCCCCGGCCCACCGGCAGGACCTCACCGGGTTCGTCGTCGAGCAGGATGAAGGCGATGTCGTCGGTTCTGGCGACGAGCGACCAGCCGGGGCCGTCGGCACGCAGCGTTCGCGCGTCCCCCGGCGCGAACGACGACCGGACCCGGCCGAGCGGCGGGGGCGTGTCGACGTAGGCGCGGGCCTCCGCGAGAACCCTCCGGACACCGCCGTGTCCGGTGGACCCGGCACCGGCACCGGCCTCCCCATCACCGGCGTCGGCTTTCTCCTCCGCGGCACCGGCCCCGTCCGTCGCGCCGACCTCCGCGCCCGCGCCTGTGCTCGCGTCTCCCTCCGCGTCACTGTCCGGTGCGTCTCCCGGCGCGTCGTCCGCCGGACCGGCGCCGCCCGCCACCGGGAAGTCCGCGTCGTCGATCTGCTCCCGCCACCGCGCCCACTGCAGGGCGATCTCGTCGGCCCCCAGGCGCCGCTGCGCGGGCCCCCAGACAGTGGTGTCCGGCGGCGTCAGCGCGGGCCGGTCGGCCGACTCGGGGTCGGGATCGTGCGGGGCGGGCAGGCCGGGGGCCGCCACGGCGACCGCGAGGGGCCAGCCGGGCAGCGCCGCGACGACCGTGCGCTCGTCCGGCGACAGGTCGTACTCCATGCCGCAGTCCCAGGACGCCACGGCGACGGCGACCAGTGAGACGTCGTCGATGACGACGGTCCACCGGGCCCCGTCGCCGTCCTGACCGAGTACCAGGCCGTAGCCGTCGGCCAGAGGTGGGAGACCGAGCGCCGCGCACGCCTCCGGATAGTCGTCGCCCAGCACACTCGGGAACTTCGCCGGTGTCAGCAGCACCGCCGTGAGCACATAGAGCGCGTCGTCCGCGGCGGCGACGGCGTTCTCGTCCGTCCCGGCCATCCCAGCCTCCCCATCGGTGTGTCCAATGGCGCGCACCCTAGTGCGACCGGGAAGTCCTTGTCACGACTCCCAGACGCACCCGAGCTGCGGCTTTTCGGCTGGAGGGGGGCGAATCGACCACCCGCGCCGGACGAGCGGGTCAGGCCGCGGGCAGTCCCAGGAGCGAACGGGCCACGTCCTGCGGCGACTCGCCGCGTTCCCGGGCGAGCACGATCAGAGCCCGGCACGCCAGCTCGTTCACCCCGAACGACAGGGCTTCCGGCGACACCCAGGCCGCCGCCTCGTCGATCCGTTCCTGGTCGTCGTCCGCGCACGCGGATACGTATACGGCGGCGGCCTCGAACAGATTGTGCGGGCGCTGTCCCCCTCCGGTCTGCCCCTTCGTGCGCCGAGCGGTGCGAGATCTCTCCCAGGCCTCGCGGATCCTGCCGAACAAGCGGACCACCCCTCCCTGCCGTTCGCCATTGCCGATCGTGCATCTCCTGCTACTCGACGTAGAGTTGCAGCTTCGGCGGCAGAAGGGGATGGCCACGGTGAAGCGTTTCGAGCGGCTGGCACAGATCCGGCGGATGGACCCCTACGAGGACGCTTCGGAGATCTACCGGCTGGCCTCGGCCTACGAGTTCCCGTGGGACTTCACCCGAGCCCTCGAGCTGGCGCTCTACCGCACCTACGCCGTACCGAGCATCGGCCGACTGCTGGCCGAGACGGCTCAGTTCACGAGCCGACCGCAGAAGCGGTACGACGACACGGCGCTGCTGCTCGACGCCGTCGTCGAGCACGGCTTCGGCAGCGAGCAGGGCCGCACGGCCATCCGGCGGATCAACCAGATGCACCGCAGCTACGACATCTCCAACGACGACATGCGGTACGTCCTGTGCACGTTCGTCGTGACCCCCAAACGCTGGATCGACGCCTACGGATGGCGCCGGTTGTCACGCCACGAGACCATCGCGTCCGCCGTGCACTACCGCACGCTGGGGCGGCACATGGGCATCAGGGACATCCCCGGTACCTACGAGGAGTTCGAAGCCTGCCTCGACGCATATGAGGAGGCCCACTTCGCCTGGGACGAGGGGGCGCGCCGGGTCTCCGACGCCACTCTCGGCCTGATGGCCTCCTGGTATCCGAGTCCCCTCGCCCCGCTTCTGCGTACCGGGACCCTCGCCCTGCTCGACGAGCCGCTCCTGCGAGCCTTCCGGTACACCCCGCCGAGTCCCGCCACCCGCGCGCTCGTGCGTCGCGCGGTACGACTGCGCGGGCGCGCGGTCCGCCTGATGCCGCCGAGGCGCGCCCCGCACCACGCCCGGCAGAACCGGGAGATCAAGGGCTATCCGAACGGCTACCGGCTGGCGGAACTGGGCACCCGCCCGACCCCCGGCGTACAGGGCTGTCCGATCCGCCACATCGACACGTCAGCCGTCGAGTGAACGGATCGTCTCCCGCAGCCGGCTGAGTTCGGCCCGGGACGTGGCTCGCGCGACGGTCAGCACGCCACGCCGGAAGGGGGCGTCCAGTTCCTCGGCGTGTGGCGACCGGTCACCGGCGTAGAAGAAGCCGGACCTCGCGGGCCGGCGTAGTCTTCTCGTCGACCTGCCCGGCACGGCATCAGCGACCGGCCCGAGCACTTCGGTTACACACCCTCGACGACCACGCCGCCGCGCTGGCCGCCGTACTGGACGCGGCGGATCTGACCGGCGCGGGACTGATCGCGCGCAGCACGGGCGGCGCCGTCGCCGGCGTCCTCGCCCACCGGAGGCCCGAGTTGGTCTCACGTCTGGTCCTCACGGAGGCCAACCTCGACGCCTCCCCGCCCTCGACCGCGGGCAGCGGTGGCATCGCCTCCTATACGGAGGACGACTTCGTCAACGGCGGACACGCGCGTGGGCCGGGAAGCGCTGGAGGCCGCGGGCGTGCGCGTGGTGATCGTGCCGGGGGCCGGGCACAACGTCATGTTCGACCGTCCCGACACGTTCGCGGCAGCGGTCGCGGGACGGACTGAACGGTCGGCCACCGAGCAGGCGGTCGGCCCTGGGACAAGCGGCCCGCTGTGACAGGAGTGGTCAGCCCTGATACGAGTGGCCGACCCTGATACGGGCGGTCAGCCCTCGTGCACGGCCAGGGTCAGGAAGCGTGCGTCTTCGTCGACGTACGACGTCATGCGCCAGCCGGAACCGGCCAGCAACGGCCGTAGATTGGCCTCGGCACGCAGGTCGTCCGGCGTGATCCGCCGCCCCTGCCGGGCCGCGAGCGCCGCCCTCCCGATGGGGTGGAACAGTGCCAGTGTGCCGCCGGGCCGTACGACGCGCGCCAACTCCCGCAGATTCCCGGCGGGATCCGGCAGGTGCGCGACGAGGCCCGCCGCGAACACGGCGTCGAGCGACCGTGACCGCAGCGGCAACGCCGCGACGTCGGCCAGCAGCAACCGTCCGTCACGGTCCCTCCCGGCTCGTACGGCGGCCTGGAGCATGCCAGGGGTCAGATCGGCCCCGACGACCAGGCCCGAAGGTCCCACGGCCGCACGCAACGGGGGCAGGGCACGTCCGGTGCCGCAGCCCGCGTCGAGCACGTGAGCCCCCTCCCGCAGGCGAAGTTCGGCGACCGCGGACGCGTAGGCGGGGCCGTCGTCGGGGAACCGGCTGTCCCAGTCGGCGGCGCGGGCGCCGAAGAACTCCTGGACATGCGTGTGGTCGTTGCTCATACTCCGCATGATTCCCCACTGGCGCGGAGAGGGCGTCGCAGCACACGCGTTCGAACGTGACGCGATCGTTCCAACACCTTCCTGCGTCAGATAGCAACACCTTTCGAAAAGCGCCCCTGATGTGCGCCCTTGCCGGGTCCAGCGTCCCGGGGTCATGGGACACATGGACCACGCCGCCCTGGGCCGACTGACCCCCGTGCTGTCGTACGCGATGGCCTGTACCGGCGCGGCCCTCGGCCTGCGCCGCACCGTGCGCGCCGTCACAGCCACCGGGCGCACGCCGCAACTGGCTGCTCACCGCCGCCTCGGCGATCGGCACGGGCATCCGGACGGTGCACTTCGTCGCCATGCTCGGCTTCCGGGTCGGCGGCACAGACATCCGCTACGACGTGCCGCCCACCCTCAGGAGACTGCTCGTCGCCATGCTCGTCGTCCGCGCCGATGCCCGACGAACGGATCCCGCGCGAAGTGATCGACGGACCGCGCGCTGTAGAGGAGGCCGAAAGGTCATGACCGGCAAGAACGTTCACGACCACCCGGACCGAGAGAAGCGCCCGGGACCGCGACTCGGGAAAGGAGGTGCTGATCCGGCTCGTCGAGTACGCCGGACGGGTCCACACCGCCCGGCTGCTCGACTCCGTGCGCTGAGCGGACCAGCCCGCATGGAGGCCGGCGTGCCTCAGTCCGCCACGGCCTTCTGAGCCGTGACCTTGTCCACGGTGACGCGGACGAGGAGCTCGCCCGGAACGCCGTTGCGGACTCCGAACTCCTCGGCGCGTTCCTCTCCCATGTACCGGGCACCGACGCGGGCGGCCCAGTGCCGGAGCTCGTCGAGATCCTCCGAGATCCGGGCGCGCCCCTGCAGCACGACGAAGTCGAAGGGCGGCCGGTCGTCGTCCACGCACAGCGCGACCCGGCCGTCACGGACCAGATTGCGTCCCTTCACAGTGTCCTTGCCGGTGTTGAACACCACGTCGTTCCCGTCCAGCAGGAACCAGACCGGCGCCACATGCGGGCTGCCGTCCGCCCGAACGGTCGACAGCTTCCCGGTGCGGGTGCCGTCCGAGACGAACGCCCGCCATTCCTCATCGGTCATCTTCTGTGCCATGCCCCCATCCTCCTTGCCCGCAGCACGAGCGTGGTGAAGGCTGGCGGACAGGTCCCCCGGGCAGGGGGCGACCATGCGCACGGGACCACACGGACCGCACGAAACAACACGGGGAGAACGGATCATGGCGCAGAACCAGGGACTTGGCTGGCTGCTCGACGACCTGACCGAGCGCGTCGAACACGTCCGGCACGCGTTGGTCCTGTCCAACGACGGGCTGGTCACCGGAGCCAGTACGGGCCTGCGACGCGAGGACGCCGAGCACCTCGCCGCCGTCTCGTCCGGTCTGCACAGCCTGGCCAAGGGCTCGGGCCGCCACTTCGGCGCTGGTCAGGTACGGCAGACGATGGTCGAGTTCGACGACGCCGTGCTGTTCGTCACCGCCGCCGGCTCGGGCAGCTGCCTGTGCGTGCTCAGCGGCGCGGAGACCGACATCGGGCAGATCGCCTACGAGATGACGCTGCTCGTGAACCGGGTGGGTGAACACCTCGACGTCGATGCGCGACAACCGGGCCGGATATCATCTGAAGAGCTCTGACCTGGGCATTCAACGCTCCCGAGAGGTCTGCCGCGGAGTTATCCACAGGCTCGCCACGGATGCCGTGACACTGGCTACGTTCTTGTGTCAGGCGGGCGCGGACGGCGCCGGCCGCACATTCCACGGGGGACGAGAGCATGTCCGGCAACACCATCACACACGACATCACGGCCACTGCCGAGCAGACCGGCACCACTCGCGGCACGGTCCGTGACACCTCGCTCGCGCCGAGCCGTGCGGCGCGAGAGCTCGGCCTCAGGCGCCGTGACTTCGACCTCGCCGTACGCCTCGGCCGTATCCGCACCGTGCCCGACGAGAAGGGAGGCGGCCGGCGCGTCGCCCGCGACGAGATCGAGCGAATCCGGGCGGGGGAGGGCTTCCCCGAAGCGCTGCGGGACAGCGTCCGAGCTGTCGGGACCACGGAGGGCGCGGCCCTCATGGAAATGACCAAGTCTCGGTTCACCCGCCTCGCACGGCTGGGGCTGCTGGTGCCGATGACGTTCTACGTCAACCGCTACCGCGCCGTCGTCTGGCTCTACCTGGCCGACGACCTACGACAGTTCGCGGCCGACGAGAGGAACTCCGCCCTGCTGAAGGGCCGGACCCCCGAGGGGCTGCGGGACCAGTTGACCGAGGGTCTGGACCTGCGCCCCCGCAACTGGCGGGGGCGGCACCTGGGATTCCTGCTCCGCCAGGCTCACGACCCGTGGTCGCGGGCCGCGGCCATGGCATCACTGCTGTCCCCGGTCGACGTCTCGGAGGTCGTCAGGGACCCCTACGAGCGCTCCCACCTCCACCGGATCCGCCCGGCGCCCCCGGCCCACGGCACGCCCGGCTCACCGGCCACGCGGCTGACCGAGGAGATCATGACGGCGACCGACCCGGACGAGATCGACTGGCTCCGCACGGACCTGGCGGGCGCGGTAGAAGCCGCCAGGCGACAGCGTCCGGCGCCGCGCCCGGCCCTTCGCCCGGTGCCGCCGCCCCCGCCCGGCCGGAAACCCACGCCGCACACGGCGGAGGAGACCGGACGGCTCCGCGGCCTGCTCGGCCGGATCTGGCGCCAAGACTCGTGACCTACAGGGCCCGGAACAGCCCTTCCTGGACGACGGACACCAGCAGGCGCCCCTCCGCGTCATAGATCCGGCCTCGGGCCAGACCCCGCCCACCGGTCGCGATCGGCGACTCCTGGTCGTACAGGAACCACTCGTCCGCTCGGAACGGCCGATGGAACCACATGGCATGGTCCAGCGACGCCATGTCGAAGCCCCGCGGACCCCAAAGAGGTTCCACCGGGATGCGCACGGCGTCCAGGAGCGTCATGTCGCTGGCGTAGGTCAGGGCGCAGGTGTGCACGAGCGGGTCGTCCCCGAGCGGTCCGACCGCACGCATCCACACCGCGCTGCGGGGCTCGGCGCCCTCGACCTCATCGGCGCTCCAGCGCAGCCGGTCGACATAGCGGATGTCGAAGGGCTGGCGGCGTGCCATCCGCTCGAACTGCTCCGGCAGCGTGCCCAGATGCTCCCGCACCTCGTCGGCGACCGTCGGCAGGGACTCGGGATCCGGCACTGTGCGGGCCGGCGGCAGCTGATGCTCGAAACTCCCTTGCTCAGGCTTGTGAAAGGAAGCGGTGAGATTGAAGATCGTGCGGCCCTGCTGCACCGCGGTGACCCGGCGAGTCGTGAACGACCGCCCGTCCCTCACCCGTTCCACCTGGTACACGATCGGGACGCCCGGGCGTCCCGGGCGCAGGAAGTACGCGTGCAGCGAGTGCACCGGGCGGTCACCCTCCGTGGTGCGGCCCGCGGCGACCAGCGCCTGGCCGGCCACCTGGCCGCCGAAGACCCGCTGCAGCGACTCGTCGGGGCTGCGGCCACGGAAGATGTTGACCTCGATCTGCTCCAGGTCGAGCAGGGCGACGAGGCTCTCGGCCGGATTCGTCATCGGTGGGATTCTCCTGTGTTCACAACTGACCGACATCGGTGACGCGGACGACCGCCCGGCCCTCCGCGTCGGAGGCCGTGAGATCGACCTCCGCGCTGATGCCCCAGTCGTGGTCGTCGTTCGGGTCGTCGAAGATCTGTCGTACGCGCCACAGCCCGTTCTGCGGCTCCTCCTGGAGCACCAGCAGCTTGGGACCGCGGGCATCCGGACCGGTGCCGAGGTCGTCGTACTCGTCCCAGTACTTGTCCATGGCCTCGCCCCACGCGTCGGCGTCCCAGCCGGCGTCCGAGTCCATCTCGCCCAGCGCCTCGACCTGGTCGAGGGCGGCCAACTCGACGCGGCGGAACATGGCGTTGCGGACGAGGACACGGAAGGCGCGCGCGTTGGCGGTGACCGGCCGCACCTGGTCGGCCTTCTCCTGCGCCTCCTCGGCGGTCATCTCCTCCGGGTTGGCGAGCTGCTCCCACTCGTCCAGCAGACTGGAGTCGACCTGACGCACCATCTCGCCGAGCCACTCGATCAGGTCCTGCAGGTCGTCGGACTTCAGGTCGTCCGGGACCGTGTGGTCAAGGGCCTTGTAGGCACTCGCGAGGTAGCGCAGCACGATGCCCTCGGTGCGGGCCAGTTCGTAGTGGGACACCAGCTCCGTGAAGGTCAGCGCCCGCTCGTACATGTCCCGGATGACGGACTTCGGCGACAGCGGGTGGTCACCGACCCACGGGTGGCTCCTGCGGTAGGTGTCGTAGGCGTGGAAGAGCAGCTCCTCCAGAGGCTTCGGGTAGGTGACGTCCTGGAGGCGCTCCATGCGCTCCTCGTACTCGACACCGTCCGCCTTCATCGCTGCCACGGCTTCACCGCGCGCCTTGTTCTGCTGGGCGGCGAGGATCTGTCGCGGGTCGTCCAGCGTGGACTCGACGACGGACACCATGTCCAGCGCGTACGACGGCGACTCGGGGTCCAGCAGCTCGAAGGCGGCCAGGGCGAACGTGGAGAGCGGCTGGTTCAGCGCGAAGTCGTGCTGAAGGTCCACCGTGAGCCGGACGACACGCCCCTCGGCGTCCGGCTCGTCGAGCTTCTCGACGATGCCGCCGTCCAGCAGCGAGCGGTAGATGGCGATCGCCCGGCGAATGTGCCTGAGCTGCTGCTTGCGCGGCTCGTGATTGTCCTCCAGCAGGTGCCGCATCGCCGCGAAGGCGTCACCCGGCCGGGCGATCACCGACAACAGCATGGTGTGCGTGACCCGGAATCGGGACGTCAGCGGCTCCGGTTCGGAGGTGATGAGCTTCTCGAACGAGCTCTCCGACCAGGCCACGAAGCCTTCCGGGGCCTTCTTGCGGACGACCTTGCGTCGCTTCTTCGGGTCGTCACCGGCCTTGGCGAGCGCCTTCTCGTTCTCGACGACGTGCTCAGGCGCCTGGGCGACGACGAAGCCCTCCGTGTCGAACCCCGCACGCCCGGCCCGGCCGGCGATCTGGTGGAACTCCCTGGCTCGCAGCGTGCGCACCCGGGTGCCGTCGTACTTGCTCAGCGCAGTGAACAGCACGGTGCGGATCGGGACGTTGACGCCCACCCCGAGCGTGTCCGTTCCGCAGATCACCTTCAGCAGGCCGGCCTGCGCGAGCTTCTCCACCAGCCGCCGGTACTTGGGCAGCATGCCGGCGTGGTGGACACCGATGCCGTGCCGGACGTAACGCGAGAGGTTGCGGCCGAACTTCGTGGTGAAGCGGAAGTTGCCGATCAACTCGGCGATCCGCTCCTTCTCCTCACGCGTACACATGTTGATGCTCATCAGCGCCTGTGCCCGCTCCACGGCCTGCGCCTGCGTGAAGTGCACGATGTAGACAGGAGCCTGCCGGGCCGCCAGAAGGTCGGAGAGCGTCTCGGTGAGCGGCGTGTAGCGGTACTCGTAGGAGAGTGGTACGGGCCGGGTGGCCGAGCGGACCACCGCCGTGGGACGGTCGGTGCGGCGCGCGAGGTCCTTCTCGAAGAAGGAGACGTCACCGAGCGTGGCCGACATCAGGACGAACTGGGCCTGCGGCAGTTCCAGCAGGGGAATCTGCCAGGCCCAGCCACGGTCCGGCTCCGCGTAGAAGTGGAACTCGTCCATGACGACCTGGCCGATGTCCGCGTGCTTGCCGTCCCGCAGCGCGATCGACGCCAGGACCTCGGCGGTGCAGCAGATGACAGGGGCGTCGGCGTTCACGGAGGCGTCGCCGGTCAGCATGCCGACGTTCTCGGTGCCGAAGATCTTGCACAGCTCGAAGAACTTCTCCGACACCAGCGCCTTGATCGGGGCAGTGTAGAAGGTGACCTCGTCCCGGGCCAGCGCGGCGAAGTGGGCGCCCGCCGCGATCATGCTCTTGCCGGAGCCCGTGGGCGTCGACACGATCACGTTCGCGCCGGAGACAGCCTCGATCAGCGCCTCCTCCTGGTGGGGGTAGAGCGTGAGACCGCGCTCCTGGGCCCACGCCTCGAAGGCTTCGTACAGGGCATCGGGGTCGGCGGTCCGCGGCAGCTGGTCGATGAGGGTCACGCCCCCATCTTGCCTGCCCCGAGTCCTGATGGGGGAATCGGCTGTCCGCGTGAAGATCACGAACGCTACGCTGGGTCGCTCACGAGGCATCAGTGGACCCGGACAACTGCACAGTGGCACAAGAGGAATGGGGCGGGCAACGGCGATGATGGGACCAGCGCACTCACTGTCGGGCGCTGCGGCGTGGCTCGGCGTCGGGGCGGCGACCGCTGCCGCAGGGCACTCGATGCCCTGGCCGGTGCTGCTCGCCGGAGCCCTGATCTGCGCCGGAGCGGCGCTCGCCCCGGACCTCGACCACAAGGCGGCCACCATCTCCCGGGCCTTCGGACCGGTCTCACGGGGATTGTGCGAGATCGTCGACAAACTGTCGTACGCCGTCTACAAGGCCACGAAGAAGCAGGGCGACCCGCGCCGCTCCGGTGGACACCGCACGCTGACGCACACCTGGCTGTGGGCGGTCCTCATCGGTGGGGGCACTTCGGTTCTGGCCATCACGGGCGGCCGCTGGGCGGTCCTGGCGATCCTGTTCGTGCACATGGTGCTGGCCATCGAGGGCCTGCTCTGGCGGGCGACCCGCGGCTCCAGCAGCGACGTGCTGGTCTGGCTGCTGGCCGCGACCAGCGCCTGGATCCTGGCCGGGATACTGGACAAATCGGACGGTGGCGCGGACTGGCTGTTCACCGCACCGGGCCAGGAGTACCTGTGGCTGGGGCTGCCGATCGTGCTGGGCGCGCTGGTGCACGACATCGGGGACGCGCTGACCGTTTCGGGCTGCCCCGTGCTGTGGCCGATACCGGTGGGCCGCAAGCGTTGGTACCCCATAGGCCCCCCGAAGGCCATGCGGTTCCGGGCGGGCAGCTGGGTGGAGCTGAAGGTGCTGATGCCGGCGTTCATGCTGCTCGGGGGAGTGGGCGGTGCGGCGGCGCTCAACTTCATCTGAGGGATGAGGGGGATGCGGTCCGGTCAGCCGGTCCCGCCGGTGCCCTGCCCCTCGCCGGCGCCGTAGCGCCGCTCGAAGCGGGCGACACGCCCCTCCGAATCCACTGTCCGGGCCTTGCCCGTGTAGAAGGGGTGGCTCTCGGAGGAGATCTCCACGTCCACCACCGGGTAGGTCTCGCCGTCGTCCCATGCGATGGTCTGGTCGCTCGTCGCGGTGGACCGGGTGAGGAAGGCGTACCCGGCGCTGCGGTCACGGAAGACGACGGGCCGGTACTCGGGGTGCTTGTCCTGCTGCATGGCTGCTCCTCGGGTGGCGCGGATCTTGGGGGCGACGGTGCGAGAACGCCGCCGCGAGCGGTGTCAGCCGGGCAGGGAGTCCTCGTCGACGACATGCATCGCGGCCTCCTCGGCGGAGGCGGCCGCGCCGTCGATGCCCACGTCCGTGGCGACCAGTGCCGGCTCCTCGTCCTCGTGCGCTCCCTCGTCGGGTGCCACGAGCCGACCGGACCGGCCCGCACCGACCTCGTTGTCCAGCAGTTCGCCGTCGGTACCGTCGGAGTCGCCCAGTCCGTCGCCGTCGGGTGCGAGCAGGTCCGGTCGCTCCTCGGCGAGCCGCTGCTCCAGCGTCTCGCCCCGGTGGCGTTCGGCGGCCGTCACACCGGTGTGCTCCACCGCCCAGGGCCGCTCGGGCGGGGACCAGCCCCGGTCGAGGGGATCGTCGACACCGTCGTGCTCGAGGGTGTCCTCGCCGTCGAGTATCCCGGTGTCTTCCCTCTGCTCGGATCCGTCGGGCTGGTAGACGTCATCTCCCCATCCGTCGGCGCTGTTCACGGGTACCTCCAGGGGGTGGGGACGGGCCCCTTCTCTCCGTGGACCGCGGCGGGCCGCCGCTGCACGGGGCACAGGCGTCACCCGTCGCAGAACCGCGCGGTTCCAGGGCCTGCCCCGAGCCGGTGCCTCTTCCCAGCCTTCCACTCCCGTTCGGGACCGCGCAACGGCACGACCGCCGACCGGGTACCCGACACTCCCGGACCCGCCGGTCGCCCGCCCCGGCCGACCAGGGGCCGGAAGCCCATCGAGTACCGGCCTGCTCCTGCCGGGCACCGGCCTCGTCCCTGCCGAGCACGGAGCGGGTCGTTCGAGCACCGGCATCCTCCGATCGGGTGCGGGAGAGGACCATCAGTGCGTTGGTCTGCGCCGAGGGGCACGGGCGGAGTCAGCCGGAGCGCCGGACCCCTCCCATCAGGTACGAACACACCCGGACGCACACAGGTCGACTCGGGCCGAACACCGGACGACTTCGACCCGGCGCCAGGCTTCTCCACCGCGACCGGCCCGAGCCGGACCGCAACCGGCCCTCACCGTGTCCGGCCCGGTACCGACCGCATCCCTCCGATGCCGGCCACGGCCCGGGCGGGGCGTATCGCGCCGCCCGGGCGACTGTCGGGTGGAGCGGGGTCACCCGTGCCACGACCGCCACAGCGCCGCATACGCGCCGTCCGCCGCGACGAGCTCGTCGTGGCTGCCCAGTTCGCTGATCCGGCCGTTCTCGACGACGGCGATGACGTCCGCGTCGTGGGCGGTGTGCAGACGGTGGGCGATCGCGACGACTGTGCGGCCCTCCAGGACCCTGGCCAGGGACCGTTCCAGGTGGCGTGCGGCCCTGGGGTCGAGCAGGGACGTCGCCTCGTCCAGCACCAGGGTGTGCGGGTCGGCCAGGACCAGGCGGGCCAACGCGATCTGCTGGGCCTGCGCCGGAGTGAGCGAGAAGCCGCCCGAGCCGACCTCGGTGTCGAGGCCCTCGTCGAGCCCGCGGGACCAGTCGTCCGCGTCGACCGCCCCCAGCGCCGCCCACAGCTCGGCGTCGGTCGCGCCGGTCCGGGCGAGACGGAGGTTGTCGCGCAGCGAGCCCACGAAGACGTGGTGCTCCTGATTGACGAGGGCGACGTGCGAGCGGACCCGTTCGGCGGACATCCGGGACAGCTCCGCGCCACCCAGGGTGATCCGGCCGTCACGGGGACCGTAGATACCGGCCAGCAGCCTGCCCAGCGTGGACTTGCCGGCGCCCGAGGGACCGACCAGGGCGAGTCTCGTGCCGGGGGCGACCTCCAGCGACACCTTGCGCAGGACGTCCACGCCCTCGAGGTAGCCGAAGTGCACGCGGTCGGCGTGTACATGCCGTCCGTCGGGGGTCAGTGCCGGGTCACCCGCGTCCGGCTCGATGTCCCGCACGCCCACCAGCCGGGCCAGGGACACCTGCGCCACCTGCAGTTCGTCGTACCAGCGAAGAATGATGCCCACCGGGTCGACGAGCATCTGCGCCATCAGCGCCGCCGTGGTCAGCTGGCCGACCCCGATCCAGCCCTGCAGGACGAACACACCACCGATCAGCAGGACGGAGGCGAGCACGGTCACGTGGGTGACGTTGATGACCGGGAAGAGTACCGACCGCAGCCAGAGGGTGTAGCGCTCCCAGGCCGTCCACTCCCTGACCCGGCGGTCCGACAGCTCGATACGACGGGCGTCCAGGCGGTGCGACTCGACGGTGCGCCCGGCGTCCACGGTCTCGGCGAGCGCGGCGGCCACGGCGGCGTACCCGGCGGCCTCCGAGCGGTAGGCGGAGGGCGCCCGCCGGAAGTACCAGCGGCAGCCGATCACCAGCAGCGGCACCGCGAGCAGTACCGCGGGCGCCAGCGGCGGGGCCGTGATCACCAGCCCGCCGAGCAGGAGCACCACCCACACCACGCCGATCGCCAGCTGAGGCACGGCCTCGCGCATGGCGTTGGCGAGCCGGTCGATGTCCGTCGTGATCCGGGAGAGCAGGTCACCCGTGCCGGCCCGCTCCAGCACGCCGGGCGGCAGCCCGACCGACCGCACGAGGAAGTCCTCGCGGAGATCCGCCAGCATCCGCTCGCCGAGCATGGCCCCACGCAGCCGCACCTCTCGTACGAACACCGCCTGGACGACGAGCGCGAGTACGAACAGCGTGACCGTGAACCCCAGGCGCAGCTCGCGAGTGTCGTCCGACACCCGTTCCACCAGCCCGCCCAGCAGGTAGGGGCCCGCCATCGAGGCGATCACGGCGACCGTGTTGACGGCGACGAGGAAGAGGAACGCGCGGCGGTGCCGGCGCAGCAGTTCTCCCGCGTACGCGCGTACGGTCGCGGGCGCGCCGACGGGCAGGGTGCCCGCCGTCGTCGGGGCCGCCGGGTCGTAGGACGGTGGCGCGACGCCGATCATGCCGTCTCCTCGATCTCTTCCAGTCGGTGCAGTACGTCGTCGTCGCCGAGGACATCGTCGTCCAGGGCCGGGCCCAGGGTCTTCGTCGCCTCGTCCCCGGCCGTGGTTCCGTCCTGGTGTGCCGCGGTCTCCTCGTCGGTCTCGCGGGTCACCACCGCCCGGTACCGGGGTTCGGTGTGCAGCAGGTCCCGGTGGGTGCCGACCGCGGCGACCTCGCCGTCGTGCAGGAAGACGATCCGGTCGGCGCGGTCCAGCAGCAGTGGCGACGAGGTGAACACGACCGTGGTGCGTCCCGCCCGCAGTGACCGCAGGCCCTCCGCGATCCTTGCCTCGGTGTGCGAGTCGACGGCGGAGGTCGGTTCGTCCAGGACGAGCGCCTCCGGGTCCGTGATCAGGGACCGGGCCAGCGCGAGCCGCTGGCGCTGGCCGCCCGACAGCGAGCGGCCCCGCTCGGTGATCGGGGCGTCCATCGGGTCGTCGGCGCCGAGCGATCCCTGCGCGAGGGCCGCCAGTACGTCCGCGCACTGGGCGGCGGCCAGCGCGTCCTCGGCACCGACGGCGCCGGACGCGGGTACGTCGAGCAGCTCGCGCAGCGTGCCGGAGAGCAGCACCGGGTCCTTGTCCTGGACCAGGACGGCGGTGCGCGCGGACTTCAGGGGCAGCTCGTCCAGCGGTACGCCGCCCAGCAGGGCGGACGTGCCCTCCTCCGAGGGGTGCCCGCCGAGCCGTTCCGCCAGGCGCCCGGCCGCGTCCGGGTCGCCGCACACCACGGCGGTGAGCCTGCCCTCCCGCGCGAGCAGACCGGTGGTCGGGTCGTACAGGTCCCCGGCCGGGGCCTGGGCAGGGCGTGATCCCGTGGTGTCCGTGGCACGTTCCAGCGCCAGCACCCGTGCGGCGCGTGTGGCCGAGGGGCGGGAGAAGGAGTACGCCATGGCGATCTCCTCGAAGTGCCGCAGCGGGTAGGTGAGGATCATGACGGAGCTGTAGACGGTGACGAGCTCGCCGACGCCGATGCGGCCCTCGCGGGCCAGGTGGACGCCGTGCCAGACCACCGCGACCAGCAGGAGCCCCGGCAGCAGCACCTGGATCGCGGAGATCAGGGACCACATCCGCGCGCTGCGCACGGCCGCGTGGCGTACCTCCTGGGAGGCGCTGCGGTAGCGGTCGAGGAAGAGTTCCTCGCCGCCGATGCCGCGGAGTACGCGCAGTCCGGCGACGGTGTCCGAGGCGAGTTCGGTGGCGCGGCCGGCCTTCTCACGCTGGACGTCGGCCCGCCGGGTGGCCCGGGGGAGGAGGGGCAGTACGGCGAGGGCCAGCACCGGCAGGCCCGCGATCACGACGACGCCGAGCGCCGGCTCGTAGACGACCAGGGCCACGCAGACCAGCACGATGGTCAGCGCGGCCGCGGTGAAGCGGGAGACGGCCTCCACGAACCAGCCGATCTTCTCGACGTCGCCGGTGGAGACGGCCACGACCTCGCCGGCCGCGACGCGGCGGGTCAGTGCCGAGCCCAGCAGCGCGGTCTTGCGGGCCAGGAGTTGCTGGACGCGGGCAGCGGCGGTGATCCAGTTGGTGACGGCGGCGCGGTGCAGGAAGGTGTCGCCGATCGCGTTGCCGGCGCAGCACAGCACCATGACCCCGCCCGCGAGGGCGAGCCGGGTGCCGGAACGGTCGACGACGGCCTGGATGGCGAGACCGACGCAGAAGGGCAGGGCGGAGACGGAGGCGAAGTGCAGCAGGCCCCAGGCCAGCGACTTGAGTTGGCCGCTCAGCTGGTTCCGGAACAGCCACCACAGGAATCGGGGTCCCGAACGTGCGTCCGGCACGCCCGGGTCGGGAAACGGAAGGTCTCGGATCTGCATGGCGTCCCAGTGGCTCGTGTCAGGGGGTGCCGTTCGCGACGGCATCAAGAGGCTGCAAACCGTGAAAGGTTCGCGTCGCGGCGTGCCCAAAATCAAGCGGTTTTCCGCGATGAGGTACGAATCCGGCTGCCGTCTGTCGCACCCCTCCCGCGCCGGTGCGGCACGAGTGCGACCATGGACCGATGCGGAGCAGTGGTGCGCGGCGTACGGCGGTGGCGACGGTGGCACTGGGGGCCCTGGTGGCGGCGTTGTCCGCCTGTGGAGGCCCGTCCGGGCACGGCGCGGACGCCGGAGCCAGTGGCCCCGGCGGCGGGGCGCGCGAAAGCAGTGCCACGGCCGACCCGACACGCGTCCCCGGCGTCGGCGACCGCCTCCAGGGGCGTATCCCGGCCGAGTCCCGTCAGGTCGTCGCGGTGTACGGCGAGGGCGAGGACTCCGCCGACTCCACGGTCGTCCTCTACACGAAACAGGGCTCCGCCTGGCACCGCGACCGCAGTTGGCCGGCGCACAACGGCGTGAAGGGGTGGACGACCGACCACCATGAGGACGACAGGCGCAGCCCCGTCGGTGTGTTCACGTTCAGCGATGCGGGCGGCGTGCTCCCGGACCCGGACCCGGCCCCCGGTGCCGGGCTGCCGTACACCCGGTCCGCCGCCTTCGCGGCACCGCGTTGGTGGGCCAAGTCCTACTGGCACGACTTCGACTACGTCATCGCCATCGACTACAACCGGGTCGAGGGCACCGCGCCGAACGACCCGACCCGCCCCGAAGGCGCGTCCAAGGGTGGGGGAATCTGGCTGCATATGGACCACGGCAGTGGTACGTCAGCCTGCCCAAGCCGGCGATGGAGCACCTGATGCGCACTCTGGACCCGGACCGGCACCCGGTGGTGGTCATGGGGGACCGGGCGCGTCTGTCGGCCTGACCACGCGCCTCCCGGTCACGCCGTCCGTCGGCCCCGCTCCATGTCGGGTCCGTCGACCAGGGTGTCCAGCAGACCGCCGAGCACCACACGCTGCTCGTCCGTCAGCGGGGCCAGGATCTCCTCCGCGGCACAGTGGCGCGCGCCGTGCAGTTCCCGCAGCGCCGCGCGCCCGTCGTCGGTGAGCTCGATCCGGATCACCCGGCGATTGGCCGGGTCCGGGACGCGGCGTACCTTCCCGGCCGACTCCAGTCCGTCGACCAGCGTCGTCACCGCCCGCGGTACGACCTCCAGGCGCTCGGCCAGATCGGCCATGCGGGGCGGTGAGCCGTAGTGCGCCAGGGTGCGCAGCAGCCGGGACTGGGCCGGTGTGATGCCGAGGTCACGGTGCTCGAGGTGGCGCTTCTGGATGCGGTGCACCCGGCGGGTGAGCCGCAGCAGCTGCTCGGCGAGCAGGCCGTCGGGATCGGGGGCGGTCATGGGGGAACAATATCAGGATGATGTTCATTGTGAGTATAGGTAACAATGGCTTGTGATCCGTAAGGCCCGCAGGAGGTCCGCCGAACCGCGGACCACGCCGGCCTCCTCCGCCGTCCTCCGAAGGAGCCCATGCACCCCGATCGCGACTCCGCCTGGACCGCACCCGCCGACGCCAAGGAACAGCCCCGGCAGGTGCGCCGCATCCTGAAGCTGTTCCACCCCTATCGCGGCCGTCTCGTGATCGTCGGGCTGCTGGTCGGCGCCGCGTCGCTGGTGTCGGTCGCCACCCCCTTCCTGCTGAAGGAGATCCTGGACGTCGCGATTCCCGAGGGGCGCACGGGCCTGCTGAGCCTGCTCGCCCTCGGCATGATCCTCGGCGCCGTCCTCACCAGCGTCTTCGGCGTGCTGCAGACGCTGATCTCCACGACCGTCGGCCAGCGCGTCATGCACGACCTGCGCACCGCCGTCTACGGCCGGCTGCAGCAGATGTCACTCGCCTTCTTCACCCGCACCCGCACCGGCGAGGTCCAGTCCCGGATCGCCAACGACATCGGCGGCATGCAGGCCACCGTCACCTCCACGGCGACCTCCCTGGTCTCCAACCTCACCAGTGTGATCGCCACGATCGCCGCCATGGTCGTCCTCGACTGGCGTCTGACCGTCGTCTCGCTCCTCCTTCTGCCGGTGTTCGTCTGGATCAGCCGCCGCGTCGGCAGGGAACGCCGGAAGATCACCACCCGGCGCCAGAAGCAGATGGCCGCGATGGCCGCCACGGTCACCGAGTCGCTCTCCGTCAGCGGCATCCTGCTCGGCCGCACCATGGGCCGCTCCGACTCGCTCACCCGCGCCTTTTCCGACGAGTCCGAGAGCCTGGTCGACCTGGAGGTGAGGTCGAACATGGCGGGCCGCTGGCGGATGGCCGTCATCACGATCGTCATGGCCGCCATGCCGGCCGTCATCTACTGGACCGCGGGCGTCGCCTTGCAACTCGGTGGCCCCGACGTCTCCCTCGGCACCATCGTGGCCTTCGTCTCGCTCCAGCAGGGCCTGTTCCGCCCGACCGTGAGCCTGCTGTCGACCGGCGTCCAGATCCAGACCTCGCTCGCGCTCTTCCAGCGCATCTTCGAGTACCTGGACCTTCCGGTCGACATCACTGAGCACGACAACCCCGTCCGCCTCGACCGCGTCAGGGGCGAGGTCCGCTTCGAGGACGTCGAGTTCCGCTACGACGGCAAGGGCGGCCCGGTCCTCGACGGCATCGACATCACCGTCCCCGCGGGCAGCAGCCTCGCCGTCGTCGGCCCGACCGGCGCCGGCAAGTCCACGCTGGGCCACCTGGTGCCGCGGCTGTACGACGTGACGGGCGGCCGGGTCACCCTCGACGGGGTCGACGTGCGCGACCTCGACTTCGACACCCTCGCCCGCGCGGTCGGCGTCGTCTCGCAGGAGACGTATCTCTTCCACGCCTCGGTCGCCGAGAACCTGCGCTTCGCCAAGCCGGACGCCACCGACGCGGAACTGGAGGCGGCGGCGCGGGCGGCCCAGATCCACGACCACATCGCCGCCCTGCCCGACGGCTACGACACCGTGGTCGGCGAACGCGGACACCGTTTCTCCGGCGGCGAGAAGCAGCGCCTGGCCATCGCCCGCACCATCCTGCGCGACCCGCCCGTCCTCGTCCTCGACGAGGCGACCAGCGCCCTGGACACCCGTACCGAGGCCGCCGTGCAGGAGGCCATCGACGCCCTGTCCGCCAACCGCACCACGATCACCATCGCGCATCGCCTGTCCACCGTCCGGGGCGCCGACCGGATCGTGGTCCTCGACTCCGGGCGCCTGGCCGAACAGGGCAGACACGAGGAGCTGCTGGAGCGGGACGGGCGGTACGCGGCCCTCGTCCGCCGGGACGCCCGACTGGAACCGACAAGATGACGATATGCCGGGTTTGCGTGCAGATGGGGGTTACCGTGCCCGCATGCAGACGAACACTCCGCCACGGAGAACGAGAGGCAGCAGGAGAACGATCCGACTGACGCGCCGGGGGCGTATCGCCCTGATCGTGACCGGCGCCGTCGTGGCCGGTACCGCCGTGGCGGTGCCGCTGCTGATGACGGACGACGAGGACGAGTCCCGCCCCACGTCCCTGGTCATCCCGGAGGGCCGGCGCGCGGCCCAGGTCTACGAGGCCGTCGACAAGACCCTCGCCCTGCCCCCCGGTACCACCAAGAAGTCCGTGGCCAAGGCCGACCTCAAGCTGCCGAACGACGCCGAGGGCAACCCCGAGGGCTATCTCTTCCCCGCGACCTATCCGCTCGGCGAGAACCCGACCCCCGAGCAGCTGCTGACGGCCATGGTCGACAAGGCGAACGAGAAGTTCACCGGTGCGCCGATCGCCGCGGGCGCCCAGCGCAACGCGCTGAACGTCTACCAGGCGGTCACCATCGCCAGCATCGTGCAGGCCGAGGCCGCCACCAAGGAGGACATGGGCAAGGTCGCCCGGGTGATCTTCAACCGGCTCGAACGCGGTATGCCGCTCCAGATGGACTCCACCATCAACTACGCCATGGGGCGTTCCACCCTCAAGACGACGCCCCAGGACACGAAGATCGACAGTCCCTACAACTCGTACCAGCGCATGGGCCTGCCACCCACTCCCATCGCGAACCCGGGCGACGAGGCGATGAGCGCCGCGATCAACCCGACCCCCGGCGACTGGCTGTACTTCGTCACGGTCAAGCCGGGCGACACCCGCTTCACCGCCGACTACGCCGAACACCAGCGCAACGTCGCCGAGTTCAATCACGTCAGGCAGAGCGCCTCGAAGGAGCCGGCCGAGGCGAAGTGACCCGGCGGGGCGTCACGCGGCGACCGGCTCCCGGTCCGCCAGCAGCCGCCTGATGTCCCGTACGGCCGCGCGTCCGGCCCGGTTGGCGCCGATGGTGCTGGCCGACGGCCCGTAGCCGACGAGATGGATCCGCGGGTCGGCGACCGCGCGCGTCCCCTCGACCCGGATCCCACCGCCCGCCTCCCTCAGCCGCAGCGGCCGCAGATGGTCGATGGCGGCCCGGAACCCGGTCGCCCACAGGATGACGTCCGCGGCCACGCTCTGCCCGTCCGGCCACGCCACGCCGTCGGGCGTGATCCGGTCGAACATGGGCCGGCGGTCCAGCACACCGGAGGCGAGGCCCGCCCGGATCGCGTCGTTCAACGGCAACCCGGTCACCGACACCACGCTCTTCGGCGGCAGCCCCTGCCGCACCCGTTCCTCCACGAGTGCCACCGCGGCCCGGCCCGCGTCCTCGTCGAAGGGCCCCTCGCGGAAGACGGGGGGCCGCCTGGTCACCCACGTGGTGGCCGCGGCGTACGGGGCGATCTCCAGCAGGTGCTGCGTCCCCGAGGCGCCCCCGCCCACCACGATCACGCGCTGCCCGGCGAACTCCTCGGGACCGGCGTACCGCGCGGTGTGCAACTGCCGTCCCCGGAAGGTCTCCTGCCCCGGATAGCGCGGCCAGAACGGCCGGTCCCAGGTGCCGGTCGCGTTGATCAGCGCCCGAGTCGACCACGTCCCGGCCGAGGTCTCGACGAGCAGCCGCCCGCCCGTCCCCTCGCGCACCGCCCGCACGTCGACGGGGCGCCGCACCCGCAGATCGAAGGTCCGCTCGTACGCCGCGAAGTACTCGCCGACCACCTCGGCGGACGGCCGCGCCGGATCCGCCCCGGTCAGTTCCATACCCGGCAGCGCGTGCATCCCGTGCACCTTGCCGTACGTCAGCGACGGCCAGCGGAACTGCCAGGCGCCGCCGGGCCCGGGGGAGTGGTCGAGCACCACGAAGTCGCGCTCGGGCTCGAACCCGGTGCGCCGCAGGTGATGGGCCGCGGCGAGTCCCGCCTGACCGGCACCGATGACGACGACCTCGACCTCGCGTGTGTTGTTCACGCTTCTACCAACGAAGCCGGCGGCCCCGATCTTCCCCGGATCCGCCCCAGGACGATCACGGGCCCGACGCTCCCGCGCCCGGCTCGCCGCGTACGTCAGGATGGGAGACATGCCAGATGCCTTCACCACCCGAGTCCTGAACCTCGCCACCGGCTCGTCGGAGCGGGTCGCCGACATCACCGGTGACTGCGAGACCTTCCTCCGCGAGGCGGCGGCCGGCCGCGACGGCCTCCTCAACGTCTTCGTCCCGCACGCCACCGCCGGCATCGCGATCATCGAGACCGGCGCCGGCAGCGACGACGACCTGCTGGCCGCCCTGCACACCCTGCTCCCCGCCGACGACCGCTGGCAGCACCGCCACGGCAGCCCCGGCCACGGCCGCGACCACGTCCTGCCCGCCTTCGTACCGCCGCACGCGACGCTGCCGGTGATCGACGGACGCCTGGAGCTCGGCACCTGGCAGTCGGTGTGCCTGGTGGACACGAACGTCTCGAATCACGACCGTACAGTGCGCTTGTCGTTCCTCGGGTAGTACCGCGTCCGACGTCACTGTAGGAGTCACGTCCGGCCGCACCAAACGAGACGCCCGCTGGAGCGGTCATAGCCGCTCCATCCGGCAGTTCTCCCGTCAGGGCATTGCCGCAGGCGGGCCGGAGCTCACCGCGTAAGGACTGGCCTCCGCCACACCGTGCAGTCTGTCGCGTCTGGTGGAGACTGATGAGTATCCGCGGTCGCCGGCGAACTGACGTCAAGAGCGTGGTTGGCATCAGAGGTGTCGGCGCATCATTGCGATGCAATTGGCTCGAGCCGCGATTGACCGGTCTCGGGGATACGGCACGCCGAGGTTCATCCCGCAGTCGGTGGTGATCGGGGGTTGCTGCCAGGCGAGGCTCATCTGCGCGCCAGCTTCCGCTCGGGCCGTCGCTACGAGAGCTGAGTAGGGGCCCGCGACGGCTGATGCCTCGATCTGCAGCCAGGCTTGGTGGAAGGCCATCCGTGCGAGCAGGCCGCTGACCTCGTCGGTGAGCTGTTGCCGCACGGCGGGGGAGGACTCGGGCCGGCGCCGTATGCGGTACGGCATCTCCAGGTACTCCTCGACCGTGGTCAATGCTTCGGCGAAGGTCTTGGCCCGGCTTTCCCTGCGTACCGCCCGCTGAGCGAGGGTGTAGGTCAGGTAGGCACCTAGGAGAGCGATGCAGGGGACGATCAGCGCGGCTGTCTGAGTCCAGGTCCAGCCGCTGTCCGTCGTCTGTGCCGTCGTGATGACCTGCACACATCACTCCCCGGCATGCCGTGAGGGGCGTCCTCCACTACCCACTGGCCGCCTTGCTCACCGCCGGTGAGCCGCCAGTAGTGTTCGAGGAACAAGTGTGTGCGGACTATCTCGATGAGGTCCAGCAGCCCTTTCGAACTAGTCCAGCGACGTTCGTCCGGATCGAGCGGGTACCAGAGGCAGAGGGCGTCGTCAGGCGAATACCGGTGCTTCGATGCCGCTCCGTGATTGGCGTGGACGCGTGGGAAGTCCTGGGGCAACTGACCATAGGTTGGGTAGGGCGGATCCGCATAAAAGCGAATCTGGACGTTGACCGGGTCGGGTTCGCCGACGACGTCCAGCCCGGTGAGTTCGTATGTCAGCGAACCACCGCGATACGTGTGGCGGAGAGCATCACCGAAGTATCGCCGTGCGTCCCGTTCGAGCGGGGCCCACCAGACAGGCTGGGCCCCGTACCAGAGGGGCACGGTGTCACTCTCCCCAGGCTCGGGTCCGGGTCGGCGTGACAACCCCGGTGACGAGTCCGAGTCCAGAGATGGCCGGAGCGCCTGCCCGGGCAGCTTGCCCGAGGCGGTCGGCTTCCTCTTCCGTGGCGTCGGGCTTCGCCACGAGCTCCGGGAGGACTTGGTGCAGGGCGTGCTGGGCCAGGCCTGGTCGACCGTTCTTCTCGTGCTCGATGGCGAGGTCGATGTACTTCCGGGCGGTGCAGAGCCTCTTGTGGACGTCGGGGCGCGGCATGTTGAGCGGGATGGGGCCGGCTACGCCGGCCGGGTCGGGCGTCGGGCCCTTGCCGATCTCGTCCGCCGCGTAGGTAAAGAAGACCCGCAGGGCGTTGATCAGCGGCATGGGCTCATCAAGGCAGTTGAGGCTCAGGGCCTTGATGTTCCAGGAGCACATGGGTTTGCTGTGGGTGCCGTTCCAGTGCTTCAGCAGCCGGACCGTGCGGGCGAAGACGACCTTCGTCTCCTTGATGGCCTGCAGCACCATTCGGGTGTGAGTGATCGGGTCGGCCCGGTCCCACTGGGTCGCGATCTTCGTGTTCGGGATGTATAGGCCGCGTCCTGAAGGGTGCGGGATCGCGGTCATGACGTCCGCCGTGAAGTCGGCCTGGCCCGGGGTAACCGGGTCGCCAAAGCGTACGAGAACGGCGCGGCGGCGCCCTTCGACCTCGATGGTGAGCTTAGGGAACTCGTCGTCGAGGTCCTCGTGGATCGCGTCGCGGGCGATCTCCATCAGAGTCAGGGCGCTCTTCTTGCCAGGGCCGTACGGCTCGGCGTCCTTCTTGGTGAGGACGGTGCCGAGGTCGACGTCGGTCAAGGGGGTGTTGGCGTCGCCGTGCGCGACGCTGCCGTTGAAGTAGGTGGTGGAGCCGGGAAAGGCCCGCCGTACGGATGCGGCGAGCAGTGTGCGGCGGCGCTTGGCCTCGGTGAGTTCCTCGTCGGTCACCTGGATCTTGCGGCGCCCTTCGTCGAGGAGCTGCGCGAGGGATTGCTTGCGGACCATCGTTACCTCCTGGGCGGCCGGTGGATGGCCGGGACCCGGCCACCCACCGGGGCGAGACGTACTACTTCTCTCGGCGGACACCCTTGAACGGTGTGCCGCCTGTCCTCGCGTCCATGAAGCAGCCGTTCTCGCCTCGCTTCATTCACGTGCCAGTTCGGGGATTGAGGACCTGGCTTCGTCGGGAGACACTGCCGCGACGGAAGCCCTTGCCGGTGTTCGTGGCCATGTGGCCGCCACCTTTCGAGGTCGGGGCGCTAGGGCCGATTGCTAGATCGATAGGGATACCGATCTAGCAATCCGAGAGTAGAGGGTGTGGTTCGACTTTCGCAAGTGGTGCCTGATGTGTAATCTCCACGTCTGGGAGGAGACGATCGTGAGCGAGCGGATTGCAGCAGGACGGTTTGACGCGGTCGCGTTTCACACGGCCCTGGATCGCACGCGTCAGGAACGTGGCCTTCTCTGGAAGGATGTAGCTCAGCAGGCCGGTGTCAGCGCTTCGACGTTGACGAGGTTGGCTCAGGGGCGCCGGCCCGACGTGGATGGACTCGCGGCTCTCGTCACATGGGCCAATCTGAGCGCGGATGACTTCGTTCGCCGGACCGATGAGCCGCGCAGCCAGGACACGTTGACCAAGGTGGCTACGCATCTACGGGGCGACCGCAACCTCACGCCCGAGGCCGCGGAAGCCCTCGAAGCCCTGATCACTGTCGCCTACAACCAATTGGCGAACGATCAGCCGGAGTAGGGGAGCTCCCTATGTCGTTGCGTCACGGCTTCAAGGCCGAAGCCAATCGCCTGGCGGTGCAGGTGCGGGCGGAGCTGGGGCTCCATCCCACGTCGCCTCTCGCTCCGGCGCTGCTCGCGGAGCACCTGGCGATCCCGGTCGAGACTTTCAGTTCCGCGATCGCCCATGACGAACTGGTCGGCCGGCTCCTCACCACTGAGTGTGAGGCAGTCAGTGCTGTGACCGTACATGCCGGGCCGCGGCGGGCGATCTGGGTGAACGACTCCCATGATCTGGGGCGCCAAAACAGCTCGGCACACCACGAGATCGCCCACGCTCTCCTGATGCATCCGCCTGGTCCTGCGCTCGACTTCCGCGGATGCAGGCATTGGGACGGGGAGATCGAAGAAGAAGCCGACTGGCTCGCCGGCAACCTCCTCATCACCAACGAGGCGGCCTGGTCCATCGCCCGGCGCGGCACCAGCTCCGAAGAAGCAATACTCCAGTACGGAGTCAGCAAGCCCATGCTGACTTGGCGGATGAACATGAGTGGTGCGCGTGCGCGCCGTGTCCGATCGGCCAGTTAGATCGACGCGACAAGCCAGCTGCCGGTCGTAGTATTCGCTTCTGACGCCGCGCAGGCCGACCCGGGACTGGGCTGGACGGCGATAAGTAGCCTCTTCCTCAGCGGTGAGGACCAAGTCGCGGTCACCGCCGCGTCCTTCTACCGTGGGCGCCGCTTCGGCGGCACCGGGCCAGGAATGACGTCCAGGTTCATGTGCTCCTTAAACAGGTGCACCAGGTTCGCTCCGTCCAGGAGTTCCAGTCGCCCGTGCTCGTTGGCGAACGCTTCGCTGGCCCGGCCGAACCATGAGGTCGTCACGAGGATGCCCTTGGCCGCGCGCTTGTGCTCCACCACGCCGGCGAGCGCCGAGACGGTCTCGAACGGCACCACGTTCTTGGTGCGCTTCGCCTGAATGATGCACAGCCCCTTCATGACGGGGTCCGTGTTCATCGCGACCGCGTCCACACCCTCGTCGCTCGATGGTTGAGTGTTGACGCTGTCCAAGCCGATGGCTTCGAACAACTGCCGGATGAGGTGCTCGAACTCTGTGGGTGTCAGATCCATGAGCACGGGCCGGCTGTCCAGACCCGCCACGACGTCCAGACTGTCCATGAGGCGGAACTTGGACAGGTCGAACGTGACCAGCGGCCGTACCGGCTCGAGCTCATACGGGTTCGGTGAGATGATCGACCGCAACCGTTTCAGGCAGGCCTGCGGCTCCACCTGGGTGAGCACCAGTTGACCGAATTCGTCTCGATCCGCCTGGAGAGTGATCAAGCAGGGATGAACGTCACGTCCGGTGGCCCGGTCAATGGTCGCTACGTGTCCGTTCAAGGCGACGGACTGGATGACGCCTTCGGTGTCGGATGCGAGGATCTCGTGCACGGTACGCAGAGCTGTTTGAGCGAGGACTGATGAGTACAGCTCCTTGCGCTCCTTCTCGGGCCGTGGCACCGGCGTGATCTCGTCGCGTGTCTTGACGTATCGGTATGCGCGAGCTGCTGGTACCACATCTTCCAGCGGCAGGTCGATCTCGACCAACAGGTCGCCGGTGTCGGCCTGATACGACACCTGATGTGCCTTCGGAAAACCGTGTGGGTATACGGACGCGGCCAGCACTTGGTCCACGAACCACTCGACAGCGTCCACATCCCTGTCCCTGTAGGCGGTACGACGCTGCTCGAGTTCGGCGTTCCACACCTCAACCCGGGCCGCCTCGTCCCGGTTGCGCCTGTCGTGTTGAACGCGAGCCTTCTCCAGCTTCTCGACGCGCTTCTTCTCCTCACGCGCATGGTCGCGCAGGGATCTGTCGAACCGCTTGCGGGCAGCTTCGACCTCCGCGTCGTAACCCCGTCGGCCGAACCCCAAGGCACCGAGAATGCCCCGAGGCGCTGACGGTTCGAACTCCTCCCAGCGCGGTAGGGGCGCGGCCTTGGTGCGTCCCTTCGGCGGCACGAATGGCTGGGCCACGAAATCTTGCCTCAGCCGGTCGAACGTCAACGGCCGCTGATCGAGTACTGCTGTGCGAAGCAGCTTCGACAGTTGCTCGGCATCGTGCTCAGCCACGCTGGTGCGATCGCTCGCTTCCTGAGAGCGGGCAGCCTCGTACGCGAGTTTTGCCTCGCGGGCCTTTCGCTTGGCCTCGGCCTCGGCGGCTTTCCTCGCCTTCTCCCGTTCCTTGGCCTGCCGCGCGAGTTCCCGTGCGTATGGATCGTTCCCGCCCGCGACTCTCTTCCCCCAGCTCAGTGCATGATCGTCAGTCAGGACCTTCCGTAGTATCTCTCACTGGCGGGGCGACGTCAGCGGGCGCTTGCCGTGAGTGATCTCCACGGTAGTTGGGCGACCAGAGCGGTGAAGCGCCGCCACCGCGCGCAGCGGTGACAGGGCTTGTATCTCCTTGTGCATCCTGTGACCTATGCCCGGCCAGGGCGACTGAACCTCGGATCCGGCTTGTCTTCCTCCTCGTTCGGCTCCCAGCCAGGGCGGAAGTCGGGGTGGGTGGCGTATGCCGCAGCAAGGTGGCGCAGTGGGAACGTTGTCGCAGAGAGCACGATCATGGCGGGACCGTGAACCATGAAGTCGGTGTGCTCGGCATCTTGCTGCATCCGCTCCACGAAGCGCAGGATGCCTTGTTTGGCAGCGACGTCGGCAAGAACCCGGGCCTTCAGCCCTGTGGTGTCTTCGGCCGTGCCGGGCTCAAGAGCCTGTGCCGTGGCTTCGTCCTCGTCGATACGAGCCCGGAGGAACTTCGCCAGGTCCGCGACTTCATCACTTCTCATCGGTTGTGCCCTCTCGGTCATAGCTGAGGGGAGCATCATGCCGGACGGGTCTGACAGGGCTGCTTCTGCGACGTCTCCCCCGGGAAGACGTGGTCACCTTGAGGTGCTGTTCCATAAGTACGACGCAAGGCCCGGTGCTGCGTGCGGGGACGACAGTTCCTCGCCCTCCGTTCAGGTCAGACAGCGACGCTCGAAGCGAGAGCGGGACCTCCGTGACCCCGGACCTTTGCGGTTACGCTGGGGTTGCCTTAACGGAGGTTGGTGGAGTCGAGGGTCACCACCTTAGACAACTGCGGAGCATGCGCCGAGCGCTTAATGGCACACCCGTTCGGTGCCGTGTCGTACGCGCGGTGCTCCCCAGAGGCGGTCGCTTCTCAGATGTCGAGTAGTTGCCGGAGGGCGTCCGGGCCGAGGCGCTTGTCCGCATCGGCGACAGCCCCGTTGAAGCGGACTCCTTCGGTTCCGAGGATTTCTGCGGGGGTGTCCGTTCGGGTCTGGTCCGCCCACTGGAAGCCGTTGCTGACGCGTCCTGCTGCATTCAAGACACGCCAGGGGCTGGGACATTGGCCGCAGGTACTCAGGTGTCTTCCGACCGGAACGGCGTGGCTGCCTATCACTGCTGCCACGTCACCGTAGGTGGTCCATCGTCCGGCAGGGACTGCGGCCAGCAGGGTGTGCAGCTCCGTCCAGTCTTTGCGGGTGCCGTTGAGTTGCTTGGCCAGCCCTGAGAGGTTGAGTCCTGCCAGGGCGGCCCATTCTTCGCTGTCGACATCGCTGGGAACCTGACTGGTGTCGACGTCCCACCATGTTGTGCCCTGTATGCCGTCGGCGGTGCGGCTCGTCACGCTCGTGAAGATGTGGTTGGCCAGTCCGGTGGGGGAGTAGGACGCGCCGTCGGCATCCCAGACCAGTGGCTGGGCAGTGTTGTTGGTCCAGACTGCGGTTGCTCTGCTGATGTCCTCTTCTACCCACGCGTTGATGGCATTACGGATGGCTTCCGTTGTGCCATGGCGCGGTGTCATGAGCAGTTTGGTGCCTTCGGGCAGCAGTCCCGCGCCGACGAGTACGTGGACGGCGTTGCGTGAGCGTGCGCGTTCCTGCAGCTTCTTGGCTGCTGCCTCGCCTTCGACTCGGGCAGGTGCGAGTGTGAACTCCTCTACCTCCGGGGTCGGATAGACCTTGGTGAAGCCGGCGACGACGTGTCCCGCCACCTTCCACAGCCCCACCTGAATGAGGTCGATGTCGAGGCTCATTTCCGACAGCCAGACCACGGAGTGGGTAACCTGCTTGGGGAAGTCAGCGGCGATGATCACCTGTCGAGGGCGTTGGAGCAGCTCCGGGCTCCACTCCCCGTCCACATGATCGAGCAGGCGCTGCCTGCATGCATCGATGTCGAGGTTTTGTCCCCTGCGCGACAGGAAGTCGCGGTGCGCCTGGGTCAGGGTGCTGAGGTCGAACCGGGACACCAGGGCGGCGTAGGTGATCGCCTGGAGGTGCACGTCCCGATCAGCTGTTCCGCGCTTCAGTTCGACCACGACGAGGCGCCCTGTTGCGTCCAGTCCCAGGACGTCCAGCCGGTCGCGCGCCGGCACGCCGTCTGTGTCGGCCCATCGGTCGTACTCCGCGGTAACGACGAGCACCGACTCCCCGAGCACCTGCGGGTGGGCGATCACCCACTCCTGCAAGTGCTGCCTCTCAAGGAGGCCTTCCGCAGCCAACCCGGTGCGCGCGATCGGTGTGGCCGCCTCGCCCATGACGGTGAAGAGGTGATCCACGATGGCCTCCTGGTGCAACCGGCAGCGCGACGCTCGACGTTCAGAGCTTACGTGGGCCGAAACCGGCGGGCCGGCCTTGACACTCTTCCCGCGGCCCCGGCGCTTGCGGAACGTGCTCCACCAGCGGTTGCCGCGGCTGATCTTCCAGGCGGTCCGCTCGGTCATCGGCTCACCGGCCGCGCGGGCCTCGTCGGCCAGGAAACGGTGGCCGAACTCCGGGGCGTCGCGATGCGCGTCGAACAGGGCGTTCGCCCGGTACGCCGCGGCGAGTTCGGTGTCGGTGGCCGGTGCGGCCAGCCACCGGTAGTAGGGCTGGCGGGCCATCTTGAGTACCCAGCAAGTCACCGCCGCTGGCACCCTGTGAGGGGCAGCGGCCAGTTCGCGGACGAGCGGGTACATCATTTTGCTTGGGCACTGCAACATCCTTCCGGGTCGCCGCTCAGCAAGCCAGGTCAAGGTGTCACCTGATCATGCAACAGTCGCTTCTTTCTGTTCAGAGCGTCGGGGGGTCGCGGGCGCGGGTGGTTTCGAAGGGGCCCGGGAAGCGGGTTGGCTCCCCGATGGCTCCCAGGGATCGAACCGCCCGCACCTGCCATTGACGCCTCTCCGTACGTGGCGCGGCGATCGGGTTTAGGTCCACGAGGCTGAGGCTGATCGACACGGAGGCCGTCAGCGTCCTGGCGGAGGTGCCGGCCACGCGACTCCCTCGACCGCCGCACCGAGGAGGTCGCCCAGCCGATGCCAGGCACCCGGACCGGCGTGCGACATGGGACTTGCCGCGAACCGTTGCCAAGCAGCATCGCTGTCTCCGAGCACCTCGGACACGTAGGCCGCGACTGCGGGATGAGTGGTGTCATAGCGCGGACCACGGGCTTTGAGCGCTGACCAGGCAGGCAGCAGCCGGAGCAGCTCCGGAGGGCACTCGGGCCGGGCCAGCATGATCTCGGCCCAGCTTCTTCGCAGTTCGGGCCCACCGCCCAGGCGCCTTCGCAGGTGCAGTGTGAGGTCGAGCAGAGTCTGCTGCGGAGCGGAGTGACGGGCCAGTAGGTCGTCGAAGGTGAGGGACTTTCGGTAGGAGCGGGCGGCGAAGGAGAGCAGGGCCTCCTCGACGAGCGCGTCGTTCCCCGTGTGCCGGTCCAGGTACGCGACGAGAACGGCCTCGTCGGCGTCGGCAAGCTGTCTGAACCGGATGCCTTGTGGGCCGCCGAGCGAGGCCGTGCGTCGGCCCGGCAGGGCAGGGACGGGATCCGTGACGAGCGGCATGATGGTGGCCATCAGTTTCTCGGCCCGTTGGTTCTCTTCCCACGCGGAATGGTTGGAGGGGTAGCCGTATGCGCTGGACCGGGTAGCCAGGGACCGCCTGGTGTCCTCAACTACAAGACGCGCCCTCTGCCGCGTCTCCTCCGTGACTTCGGGGAGATGGACGAGGAGTGCGTGCAACCAGCCGAGGTCGCGCACGACCCGATAGCGCGAGGCGGGTTCCGGTTCCCAGAGGTTCAGAGCAGAAAGGCAGATGGTTGCGAACCGCGTGGCGAGGGCGGCGACGAGCTCCTGGGACGCCAGCCATTTTCGGGGCCGGCCGTAACGCCGGGCCTCTCCGGGGTTGAGGAGGAACCGCCAGGTCTGGCTTCCTGCCCGCTCCACCCAGTCGACGGCGAGGCGGCAAAGAACGGTCTGGATGGACTCGGACTGCATCTCCTCGTCGAGGAATCGTTCCACGTAGTCGCGCTCGTCCTGGGACGCGGCCGCCAACGCGTCGGCGTAGCGCTCCCGAGCCTGCGTGGGCGTCAGCCCGTCCCGGCAGGACCGGGAAATCCGGGTGACGAGAACCGCGCGCTCGAAGGACTCCAGGTTGTGTGCCGCGACTTCCTCCAACAAGGCTGGTTCTACGTGCCACGGTATGGATCCGAGCAGGTGCTCACGCACCACGCGATCGGCTGCGGGGTGCGTTGCGGACCATTCCAGCAGGCGGCGGTGATGTTCGGTCTGGACCCGTAGGACGCCGTCCCACATGCTTTCCCAGGCGTCGGATGCGGCGCGGTGACGCTCCATCCACGCGTCGACGTCTTCTTCGCCGTCAAGCTTGTCCGGCCCGAGCGGTAGGCAGTCGAGGGCTGCGACGAACACGTCCTCGTGCAGGCCGTGTTCACCAAGAACGACCTGGGCGGGCGTTGGAACCTTTAGCAGCTCGGGGGCGATGGGCAGGCGCGATGTCGACCGCCGGCGGAGCTCAGCGACGACGGCGTGGATGAGTGCTGCGCCACCCTCTCTCCGGCCAAGGGCACCGAGTCGCGCCTCAGGGCACTTCTGCAGGACCTGCGCCCTGTATGCCTCCGGGCAGGCTTGGTGCGACAGAGCGACGCGGGTCAGGTCCATGCGCTCGGACGTCGTGTGCGGGCGCGGTTCGCGACTGAGATCGCTCTTCACTGCCATGGCCAACAGCCACTCGGGCGCGGACTTTGCGAGCGGTCCTGTAAGCAGGGACATGGCCAGGCCGTCCCGATCCGTGCCCGGGGGCGCCGCGCGAATCGCCTCGACAGCCATGCGGGTAGGCGGGGAATCGTCGGACGCCCGCGCGATGACCGTACGCAGGAAGTCGTGAGGAAGAGACAGGCGTGTTTCCGCCGCGGCCATCGGACTCCAATCGTCGGCACCGCCCCGCGACGTGATCCTCTGGTCAGCGCCACCCGGGCACGGTGTCGTATCAGGTGTGAGCGTCAATGATGCCGAAAGGGACTGACAATCCAGATGAGTTCGGCATGATACTGACGTCGCACTACACCTGGCATGACAGGTCTGCCACCAACAGATCGAGGGTGGCCTCCTCGTGGAGCGCCACGCCGAGGACGGTCATGGCGGGGGCGAGGTCCGGGTCCCAGTCTGCGTCGACCGGCTGTCCGTCGAGGGCCAGTTGAGGTATGCCTTCGGCTTGACTGCGGGCGGCCAGGCGCTCGTAGTCCGCAGTGTCCATGCGCCACGGCAGGGCTTCGTAGCGGCGGATGACCCGGTTGGCCAGAGTGATCCCCGGCCAGTCGAAGTCGCCGTGGTACACGAATTGGCAACCCGTGGCGGCGAGGGCGTCGAGAAGAGTGAAGACCACGGTGGCCGCGCTGCCGGAGGTGCACACCAAGGGCTGGATGCAGGCCGCGTCCGCCGCGGCTTCCACCACGCGCGGATTCTCACAGATGTGGATAAGAGTTCCGGCGGAGAGCTGCAGCCGGAGGCCACGCAGGTCGCGTGGTGTGACGTGAACTTCGGCGTGATGGTCGGCTCGCTCCCGCAGAGCACGCTCCCGCCAGCCCACGCCGTCGGGTCGCAGTCCGTACGTCAGCACCGTGCTGGAGACCTCGTCCGGCGTGACGGACACCAGCCGCCACAGAGCGCGTCGGCCGGCCGCGTCGTCGGGGAACTCGGTGCCGTGGGCGAGGGCGACCCCGCGTTGGACGAGGCGTGCCAGCCAGGTGCCGTCGTCAAGGCCGTGCGCGGAGCCGGTCGTCATGGCGGCGAGTTCTCCTCGACCGCGTGTGCCGTTGCGTTCAGGTCCGTCGGGTCCGAGGAGAACGGTGAGGACTTGGACCGCCTGCTGGAGTGTCCGTATCGCCGCTTCGGGCGTCACTCCTCTCGGAACACCGGAACGGCGCAGCAGGTCGTACCACTGCCGGGGCCATGCCTGGTCGGCGAGTGGGGAGGCGTCCAGTGACGAAGCAAGAGACGACCAGACCTGCTCCCGCCGTGCCGTCGCGTCCGCGCGGGCGGCACGGCGGTCGGTGAGGGGCGGGCCGAGTTCCTCCAGCGTCTGCCTTAGCCCGAGTCCGGCAGCCGACGCGCGTAGCCGTGCGTCGAGCACGGCGAGCCGTATGGTCACGGCGGCACCTGTGAGGGGTTTGCCCAGCAGGAGAGACAGGTCGTTGCGCTCCTGGGCGTTCATCGCGGTCAGTCGGAGCGAACCCGTGGCCCGTACGCCGTTGCTCTCCAGGCGTTTGCGTGCCCCCTGCCAGAGCCGGGTGAGTCCAGGTCCCGTCAGCCATTCGCGCGCCGCGGCGGGCAGCCCGCTCATACGGACACCAGACGCCGGTGCCGGCCGTTCCAGGTGTAGTGAAGGGTGGCTACCCCGCGCACGTGTGGATCACGGAGGCACTCGTATATGTGCAGGGACGGAACCTCGGGCCAGTTGCCCATGAGCCGCTCGCTGGTGAGGACGAAGTCGAGATCGAGGTCGACGAGGATACGGCCCAGCCGGCCGTGGGTGGGTTCGTCGACCTTGGCGAAGGCGTCGTCCAGGAGAATCAGGCGTGGCGCATGCGGTGCCGACTCGGCGACGCTGGTGAAATGGGCGGCTGCCGCGGCGAAGAGCACGAGGTAGGAGAGAACTCGTTGTTCGCCCTGGCTGAGACCGGTCCGGCCGGTCAGTTTCCTACGGCGGCCCGGAGCCGCGTCCTCGACCACAAAGGTGTGGAAGCGGAACCAGTCGCGGTAGTCCAGCGCGGTCCGCAGATGGGCGGCGTAACCGGCTGACGGGTCGGCACGGCGGGCGTCCTCGATTCGGCGTTGCAGCACCTCGCGCAGCTGCTCGGTCTGGTCGCGCGTCCTGAGGCTCGACGGACTGCGCAGCAGCTCGACGGCCGCGCGCACATCCGCGTCCACGTCCTCGTCCAGCTTCCACAGCAGCTCGACACCGAGGCCGTGGGAGGTGCGCACGGTCCGCAGGGTGTCGTTGAGAGCCGCGACCAGGTTCGCTGCGGTGATGACCTGTGCCGAGAGGTGGTCGCCGAGCTCACCGGTCAGGAACCGCTGGAACACTTCGCGTTCGCGCTCGGTGAGCCGTCCCCGGGCCTCCGCCGCCTGGACTGCGATCCGCTCGCCCACGGCCGCGACGTCATGGGACCCATGGTCGTCGACCAGACGGCACACCTTGATCCCGTCTCGCTCCTCCAGCTGCGCGTCGAATCCGCCGGCCAGTTGGTCACGCAGATCGGTGTGGCGGTTGAGCAGGGTGCTGTCCGACACCTCGCCCTTCGGGCGGCCGAGGGCTTGCTCCACGGCGTCGGCGAGGGCCCGCAGCGCTCGCAGACGGCTGCGCACGTCCGCGGCGGGATCGTCCGACACGTACTCGGGCAGCGAGGACCGGTCGAGGCCGGCGCCGAGCACCACCTCCGGCCGGCCGAGAGCAGCGCGAAGAGCGCTGCCGGTGTCGATGACCATCGTTTCCTGGTCCGCCAGGGTCCCGCGCAAGCGCTTCTCGTCCTCTTCCGCGCGCACGCGGAGGTCGTGGAGGTCGTCGCGGGCTCGTTGCGCCCCGGGCAGGACGCGGACGGCGTGTGCGATGCGCTGTTTGGCCTCCTGCTCGCGAGAGAGGATCTCCTCCTCGGACGACCCGATGGCTTCCTCGCGGGTGCGCAGGTCCTGCTCAGCGGTGCGCAGTCCGGCGAGGTGGAGCCGGTAGCTCTCGTCCGCGGCCAGGCGATCCTCTTGGGCGCGTCCGTACCGGTCGGCATCGGCCTGGTTAGTACCGAGCCGCTCGCCCGTGCCGCTGACGGCCCTGCGCAGATGCCCGATGCCGCTGAGCAGGCCAGCCAGTGCGGTGCGCACACGGTCCAGGGAGGCGGGGTCGCCGGGCAGGTCGTGGGCGGAGGCGGTGGCCTCCGCCCTGGTCCGCGCCGATACCGCGAGAGCGCGTGCCTCCTCAGCCAGCCGCGCCGCTCGGGTCGCCTTGGCGGTCAGGTCGCGCAGGGTCCGCTCGGCTGATTCACTCCTGCTCCATGCGTCAGCGAGATTCCGTGCTTTTGGGAAGTCCCGTTCCGCGAGCGTGAGAGCCCGGCGCATGGTATCGGCTGCGGCGAGCTCTTCGCGGACCTCGGCCAGCCGCTGTTCCGTATGCGCGATCCTCTCCTCCAAGTCGGCGAGGATGCGTCGCCGATTCTCGGCGCGTACGGCGGCCCCCACGTACTCGGTGGCGCCCTTGTCATGACGACCGCTGAGTACGCCCAGACGCCAACTGCCGTCGTAGAAGGCCGCGTTGTGCGCGGAGGTCTCCTGTGCCGATGCGAGTGCGATGGTGGCCAGGAGACTCCCCACCTGCTCGGAGGTGACGCCGCAATCCGGTTCAGGGGCTGGGCGCAGGGCCGAGGCGAGAGTCGGTCCGTCGGATAGCACGGGACCCGGCTGGAGAAGGGTGTCCTGGGTGCGTAGATTGAGAAGGACGCCGTCCGCACTCACCCACGCGTCCAGGATTCCGCTCGCCTCCAGCGCCCCTTCCAGACCGGCTCGGTCGGCCGGAGCCAGGTCGTCCGCGAAGTCCACGAGCCGGTAGAAAGGGGCTCCACTGCCCGGCGTCCTCGCGGCGGCGCGATGGTGCGGGGCCGGTGGCTCGGGGTCGGTACGTTGCTCCCAGTCCCGCTTCTGCTCCGCCAGGCGGTCGAGCTCCTCGCCGAGTCGGCTGACGCCGAGTACCAGGGCGTCGCGGCGCTCGGTGAGTTTCTCGCCGTACGGCTCCAACGCGGCCTGAGCGGTCAGCCACGCCTGGCTGTCGATAGCGGGCGGCAGCGTGCGGTCCGCGAACGGCGCATCGGTAGAAGTCTCGAGGCCGACGACGGCGTGGACGGCGCCAAACGACGGGCAGTCGGCACCCAGCGCATTCCGCGTGCGTGCCGCCCACTCAGCGACTTGACGGGAGTAGGCGCCGCTCTCCTCAGTGACCTTCTCACGGCTGCCGTCGAGATGGCCGGCGGCGTCTTCTGCTTCGCCTTCCAGCCGTTCTCGCTCGGCATCAGCCTGGGTTGCCCCGGCCCGGGCTTCGTCCGCCAGTGAGATGAGGTGTGTCACCTCCTGAACCATCCGGGCCCGGTTCCTCGCGACCGACTCGGCGTTTTCCAACTGGTTCTGCCAGGACTGCAGCCCTTCCTGCGCCGTGACCGTGTCCACTCGGGCCACCGACCGGTGCCGTACGGTGCGCGTCTCCCCGTCCGGAGTCGTCAGCCCGGTCTCGGTGGCCTGGGCGAGAACCGTGCGCGGCAGAGCCACCGCCTCGCCGAGGTGGCCGGTAGGAAGCCCGGCCTTCTCCGCCTGCGTCAGCAACTCCCGGTGTTCGGTTCCCAGCTCGGCCAGCCGACTTCCGAGGTGTTCGACACCTTCGGCCAGCCGCTCCGCCGAGCCCTCCTCCGCGTCGTGTGCGTTCCGCAGGGTGGTGAACGCGGCCACGGCAGCAGTGTGCAGTGCCTCCACCGTGCCGCGACGCTCCGACAGTTCGCGCAGGCTGCGGTAGGCGTGACTGGCGTGCAGGGCGGCCAGGTCGGTCCGGGCAGCCTGTTCCTCCTCGCGCAGGGTCTCCAACCGGCCCTCCGAATCCTTCTCCTGCGTCCTCAGGTCGCTCGTCCGCTGTGCGGCGTCTCCGGCCGCCCGGCGCCGCTGAGCGAGGACGCCCAGCTCGTGGCTCACTTTCTGGGCGGAGGTGCGCAGGACCCCGGCCAGGTAGCCGCGGTAACTGGTGAGGAACGTGCGCAAGGCCGCGTCGGTGCGTTCCAGGCGGCCGAGTTCGTCCCGTACGGCGTCGAGGTCGTGGAGGTTGCGCGCCACCTTCTCGACCACGTCCTCGTCGAGCCCCGGCAGGGTCTCGCTCAGCAGGGAGACCAGGCCCCCGTGTTCGATCCGGTCGCCGACCGTCGGGCGCCGCAGCCGATGGAGGAGCTGCGTGAGGTTGCGGTAGCGCGTCGCGTCGGTGATGCCGAACAGTTCCCGGGCCACTCGTGAACGGTGCTGGACCGCACGGTCGGTCGTGTTGTCGGAGCCGACGATCTCCTTGAGCCGGTCGACCGGCAGCGGCTTACCGGCCTCGACCAAATGCAGGTCCTCACCGATCCGCAGCGGGGTGACGAAGAACGTTGGCACCGCCTTCTGCGTCGACTTCGAAGCGCGGATGGCGGCACCCAGCGTCAGGTGGCGGTGACCGCCGTCGTCGGCCGTGCCCCGGAACTCCACCCACAGATACCCGAGACGGTTGGTCTGCTCGAACCCGTCCAGCATCAGCCAGGCGAGCGTGGTCCGGCCGGTGCCTGTCGCGTCCAGTGCCCGGGAGTCGCCGTCCAGAAGATACGGAAGCAGCATCTCCAGGGCCTTGGACTTGCCCGCGCCGTTCTTGCCGCGCAGCAGCAGCCGTCCGTCGCCGAAGGAGAACTCCTGCTCGTCGTACTGCCAGACGTTCTGGATGCCTGCCCGGTGCAGCCGGAAGCGCGCGCCGGTGGTCGTCACGGGGCCGAAGCGCGGCAGCGGAACGAGGCCACGCGCGTCGGTGGTCATAGCGGCAACTCCTCCTGAACGTCCGTGCCTTTGCCGACTGCGGTGGCCGGGCGCACCATGACTTGGGTGGCGTAGCGAGCCGCTGCAGCCAGCAGCACCCAGCCGTCGCCGCCGGGCCGTGCGCCATGGACATCGGTCACCGTGCGTCCTTCCGATGCCTCTTCGACGTACCCCTCCGGCAGTCCTTCGCCCTCGGCGCGCAGTCGGCCCGCGCGGGCCATCAGCCGCATGCGGACCAGCAAGTCCAGTACGGCCTCTCGCAGGGAGGGAAGGTCTTCCAGGTAGCCGCGTTGCCAGTTGCTGCGCTGCCCGTACTCGGTAATGAGCTCGGCGAGCACCTCGTCCACCAGGCCGTCCGGGACGGCCACCCCGATGATGAGTGTCCCGCCGGTCGCCGGATGCCCCGGTTCCTGCGGCCGAAGGCGTTCCACGAGCCGTTCCGCCAGCAGCAGCGCGGCCTGTGCGACGGTCCCCGTGCCCGGCAGGTGCAGATCCGTGAGTTTTTCCTCGGGGTCCACCAGCGCCACGCCCTCGGCACGGATCTCCATCTCCAGACCGAGGAGTTCGGAGAAAGCCTGGGCCTCCCGGCGCTGCCGGGTGCGCAGCCAGTCACGCTCGGCGTCCGTGAGCTCGTCGAGGTGGACGACGGGTGTCTCGACGAGCATCCGGCGCACGTAGGTGCGTGGTCCGCCGAAGCCCGGGTCCGCTGCCCGCCGGACCAGGTCGGCGCCGTTTCGAGCCTGGGAGAGCGGGCCGGCGACGACCACGCGTGCCAGCTCCCGGTCTACCGTGATCAGGGCTTCGCCGCCCGCCTCCTGCACAAGTGCGGCCACATGGCCCTCGGTCTCGACGAGCACGCCCCAGTCGACGAGCTGACGCAGAGCCGCGACCAGGGTCCGCTTCCCGGCCGCTCGGCCCGTCTCCGCCAACTCGATTCCGGCGTCGGCTGCGGCAGCCCTGATATCGGCGACCAGGTGTGAAAGGAGCATCTGCTCGGGCGCAGTCACCAGCACGGACAGGGCGAGCGCGAGACAGGCGTACGTCTGTGGGGTGAACGGGGTGCCGGTGGAGCGCTCCAGCCGATGACCCGAACCCGTCCCCAGCCCCGCCTTCAACAGGCGGGCGTAGGAGCTGTCGACCAGCAGGCGGTAGCCGAGCACCTGCTGGAACCGTTTGCCCAGCCAGTCGGCGTGCCTGCGGATCAGCGGGAAGAGGTCGGCGTGGGGGCCGTCCGAAGCGATCAGCGGGTGGGCGAGCAGCAGCCGGGCGGCGGTGCGGCGCTCGGCTGCCAGGGCTACATCGTGAGTCGAGGGGAGGGTCATGAAACGCTCGCCTCCGCTTCGCCGCCGACCGCGGCGGAGGTGCGACCGATGTCCAGCTCCAGGTCGTCCAGAAGCAGGTCGCCCTCGGCCGAGTACAGCACCGTTCGCGCGCCCGCCGTCCGGCGCACGCTGAGACGGATACGCAGTTCGGCGTCTTCACTGCTGGCCGAGTCGAGGTCGAACACCGCCGTCCTCTCCCCGTCGGTGCTGACGGGCCTGCTGAGCTGTGCGTTTCCGAGCGCTGTGGCCAGTAGCTCCAAGAGCAGGCCGAGCGCCGCTGACGTGAGGCGTACCTCAGCGAACCGGCCGGACACGCTGCGCAGTTCGTCCGCCGCCGCTGCTCTGGCCGCTGCCCGCTGCCGTGCGGCCTCCCTCAGCAGCTGCTTCTGCGCGGAGTGGTTCTCCACCGCGGAGGCCCGGCCCCGCTGGGCGCGGCTGCCTCTTTCACGCAGGGCCACCGGTACCTCGACCACCGGACCGGTCCACCAGCTCGTGTAGGCGGGCACCACCTCGTCGGTGGCCGGAGGTATGCCCAGATGGCGGGCGCCGTACAGCCCGAACGCGGCCACGGCGATGTCGTGTGCGTCCTGCGGCGCCGCTTCGTCGAACCAGCGGGCCAGCCGCAGTAGATCCTTGCGCCGGGACATCTCCCCGGTGGCCGACCGCAGCATCCGCTTGGCGTTGGCGAGCAGCGACTGCAACGCGCGCAGAGTGGCATCGCGTAACTGGTCGACCTGGCTGCCCTGGCCGTCGGTGTTGCTGAACCAGCCGCGCAGGCCCTCCCAGTCCGCGAATTCGCGGCCCCGGCTGCGCTGGATCCGGACGTCCGGTCGGCTTTCGCCCTGCGCCTGCGTCGAGAGCCCGGTGAGCCCCTGGGCGTGGGAGTCCAGCCGGCCCAGCAGAGCCGGGATGTGTGGCCACAGGGCGTCCAACGCCGCCGAGATCCGGGGTGCGCGGAACGCCACGTCCTCCGTGATTGCCTCAACGTAGTCCAGGAGCAGCTCCTTGAAGCCCTGGTACTCGGCGCTGTCCAGGTCGTAGCGGGACAGCACCTGGCCGAGGTAGGCGTAGAAGTCGCGTATGGAGTCCGCGAACTCGGTGAACTGCACGAACAGCGTGCTGATCCGCTCCAGTCCGTCCTGCGGCTCGACGCCGCCCGGCGCGGTCACGAGGTCGGCCAGCTCCCGTAGTCCGCGCTCGACCAGGGCCAGCAGTTCGTTGCTGACCTCGCGGGCGGCGTCGGCCTCGGTCAGCACCCCGTCGGCGTCCCGCTGGATACGTTCGCCCAGTTTCGACAGCTGGTAGCGCGAGCGGGAACGCTGGTACTCGCTGATGCTGGACGCGTTCACCGTGTGGCTGCTGCGTAGCAGGTTTCCCCAGGCCACCAGCTGTTCCAGCCGGACTGTGAGGGTGTCGGCGTCGAGCCCCGCGGCGAAAGTTCCGGCCTGGCGCAGTTTCACCATGATGTCCGGTACGGCGAGATCCGCCAGCAGCGTTCCGCAGAAGACCCGCATGATCGCGACGTGCTCCAGCCGCTCGGGCGCGCTGAGGTACGTGTACGCGTTTAGCCGCCGCCGTGCCTCCTCATCGGAGTCCTGGCCCGGACCGGATTCTGATGCCCCCATGCCGGTGAGGTTACGCGGAGCAGCCGGGCGCCGTCGTTGAGTGGCCGAAAATGCCGCGGACGTGTGCCAGGCTTGATTGTTGCGAAGTCCGGCTGCATCAACTGGACGTGACGGGCAACCCGTCCCCGGCCAGCTCTCTCACGAGCGGGTAGATCCCTTTCCCGGCAGATGCGCTTGCGATAGATACGCCGCAGTCCCCCGCAGGATCTCGTTCTCCTGCTCCAGCAGTTTGATCCGCCGCCGTGCTTCCTGAAGTTCCGTATTCTCCTGACCGGCCGTTCCGGGCTTGGTCCCGTCGTCGATGTCCGTCCGACGCATCCACTTCCACAGCGTCATCGGGTGGACTCCAAAGGCAGTGGACACCCGTTCGACCGTCAGGCCCGCGCCGCGGTTTCTTCCGACCCGCACGACGTCTTGGCGGAACTCCTCCGGATGAGGCTTGGACACAGCCAAATCCGTCCCACCCACCCCATAAGGCACACCAGTTCAGATGTCACCTGATTCGTGTGGCAGACCCGCTGAATATCTGCTTACGAAGCGCAGGGTATGCGCTACCCTGCGGGCAGGAATGGAGCCTGGGACGGTACCTGGGCCACCTCCGATCGTCTTGAGGTACGGAGCGTCGGAAAGCACCCTCGCCACCACCTCCTACCCACTTCCTGCGCACCTGTTCTGTCCGGCCGTCGTGTGCCGGACGGCCGAAAGGCGTTCCGTGACCATCTACTCTCAGCACGCCACCCGTGGAAAGACTCAGATCCTGGCGACCTACGAGGGTCCGGACGGCGTTGTATCCAAGACCGTGACGAGTCTTGCCGAGCCTCGCCTCGGGGGCCCGGTCGTCGACGCCCTCAATCGAATTTCCGCCTTCGCCACCGTCCCTGTCAGCATCCACGACCGCCGGGAACGGCGTGTGGGCTATTACCCGCGTACGCAGCTTGCCGCGCTGACAGACCCTGCCGCCCGCACCGCTCTTCTCCATGGTTCCCACAGTCTGTGGTTCGAGTACGTCTGCCTACGGCTTCACCAGGCGCTCGTCGACCTGGAAAGTGCCATGGCGGCTCTCCCCGACACGGTCAGCAGAGCGATCCGGGCCGAACTGGAGGCAGAGAAGCACGGGTTGCAGGCAGGATTCGCGGACTTCTCGGGAACTTCCTCGGAGGAGGATCCGGGGGCCGAGCGCTGCTGGGAATTCGGCCACCCCTTCGTGAAGTACGACGACGGGCTGGACACGCTGAGCGACGAGACGCGCGAGCAACTCGACCGACGCGAGTCGGGATTCACCTCGGAGGAACGGGAGAAGGCGGTCGCTGCCCTCCGGGTGCTGGTCACCGCGCACGCCCAGGGCGGCGACGTGGGGGCTTCACTCGACGACCCCAGCTGTCGCCTCTTCGTGGAGCCGTACGACTCCGACGGCTTCTACCTGACGATCGAAGCGCCGGAGTCAGGCGACGACGAGACTTCGTGGGAGATCGAGGTCGGCCGATGGGTGCCGGACGATCCCGAGGAGGAGCCCGGGAACCACACCAGCGCGACAGGCCACGACATGGTCGACTGTGCCCTTCCGGTCGCGCCGACCGCCGAGGAGATCGCTCATCTGCTGAATTCCGTGGACGAGAAGCCGCTGCTGCTCGCCGAGTGGGCTGAGACGCCCGTGGGAGCGGTACTCGCAGGGACAGCGATGGTGGTGACCGAACGCTACGACTCGTAATCCGGGTCGGCAAGGAAACCGTGACGCCGGCGTGATGGGCTGGGAATGGCCCGCCACCGCCTGCTGAGCGGATGCTTCAGCCGTGGTGGTCACCCCGCGAGGTGACGGCCGCGGCTGGCCCGGCGTGCGTTGCCATCCGGATGGGCTGGGGCTGTCCTGGCGAAGTTTGGTGGAGTCGAGGGCTAGCAACTTGGACAACTGCGGAGCATGCCTATAGCTGGAAAGCGGGTCCCTCCTCAGAGTCCGACCCCGGCCCAGGAGGGGGCCGAAATGCCGCTGCGCTGTCCAGTCGTGCGTCAGGGGCAGCCGGGGAATCGGGGTATGGGCAGCGGGTTCGGTAGCGGGTGGCGCGTCCAGCCGGTGTCGTGGTCCCAGTGCAAAACGTGGGTCTCGTCCAGCAGGCAGCCGACCCAGAGGCCGGTGATGCCGGCCGGTACGTTCGGAGACCGCTGGGGCAGCAGGCCTGGGGCGGCGAGACGGTGCCATGCGGAGGAACGCATCCAGGTGAGCCAGAAGAACACCTCTCGGCGCGGTCGGTCGGAAGCCGCGTTGAGCTTCAGGGCCAGGTCCTCGTGCAGCCCGAACTCGACTTCCAGCAAGTCCACCAGATCCGTTCCGCCGTCGGCGTCAGCGATGGGCGGCGGGTTCGCCGGGAGCGCGGTCCGCCAGGTCAGGGATCGTGCGAGGGTGATCCGTTCGCTCACGTCCCGGCGGGCCAGTTCGGCGAGTTCAGCATCGGTGTGGCGACCGGGGAAAAGGGCTCGCGTCGTCTCGGCCGACTTCCGTTCGTCCTCGGTCCGGCGCTTCTCCAGTGAAGCGAGGAAGTCCGGATCGAACGACCACAGCACCGGGCCCATCCGGAGTGGTTCCGGGAGGGGAGAGGGCGGTGGGGGCTTTCCCTGGCGGCGGTTCTTCTCGGCCTTCCCGGCCCAGTGGTCCGGGTTGAAAGCCGGCATCTGGTCGTACCCCGTGAGCAGGCCTGCGCTGATGTAGCCGGTACTCGTCTCGCTGGGCACTGAACAACCGAAGGCCACCCCAGCACTGCCCAGGACGCCGTACGGGCACGCCTCCTCATGGAATGGCCGCTCGATACAGGCCGTGCCGGGGCCGAAGCGGTTCACGCCACGCCGTTCCAGCTCGGCCAGGGCCGGGCTGATGACGGTCAGGGCATCCTTGAAACGAGGGTGCCCCTTGCGGCCCCCGTAGGTTGCCTTCGCCGTGCTCTCGAACACTACGTGCCAGCCTAGATTTAGCTCGGGCACCGCATGCTCCTTGAGGTACGGCTCCCAGGAGCGCCGGTTCTGCTCAGCCACGCTGCTGGTCACCTGTGTGACCTCAACCGCCCGATCACCGCCGCACATGAAGTCGAAGCGCCCGTTGGGGTCCGCGCGCACCTCATGGAAATCACCGCACCGGGGGCAGTGGTCATACGGTTCGACGGTCTCACCCGTGCAGTACCGCAGGACGCCTGCCGCCCTCAGCTCCACCGGATCACTTGCTCGGGGCATGAGCCTCGTCCGTCCCCGCAGGCGCGTCCCAAGGGAGTACCAGCTGTTCCAGCGGCAGACGAGACAAGGTCTTGAACAAGTCGTCCCGGCGGTACCCGAGCCCCGCGGCAAGCAGAATTCGCACGTGCTGATCCAGTTCCTCGATCATGGTCGAGGGCAGGCCGACGGCCTGCGGGATGACCCACGCATCCCGCAGGAGCAGCGCCAGATCGGTATCGCCAACCGGCAGATGGACATGCAGCTCCCACGGAGGGACGGTCCGCAGAGGGCCCCGTACCGCCCGGCTCCGCCGCGCGAGCAAGCGCCGACCGGCCACTTGGAGAGCACGCAGCACCGCCATTTCGGCCATGGCCGCCGCCACGGTCTCACGAGGGCTCTGGATCATGATTCTCCTACTGGATCTCGGAGGCGTGCCGCGGCTGGAGGAACGGGATCAGCGGGGCAGGCAGCACGGCGGGGGATCCGAGCAGCCACTCGCGGGTCGCCCCGCTCACCTCCCAGGCGTCCCGCAGGTCTTCCAGGGTGGCCGTCTCCGCCAGACTGAGCAGGGCGCCGCGGACGTCACCGTCGGGAACGGTGCTCATCCCGCCGTCCGGGAGGAACACCTCCTGGACGGCATCAGGGACGTCATCGACCGTGTACTCGGCCAGTGACGCCCCCGGGTTGCCCCACCCCGTCGGCTGAGCGGCCCGCAGCACGTCACCGATCCCTTGCGGCGTGACGGCGGCACCTCCACGCAGCGCCGTGGTTACTGCGGCAGCCGTGACCTCCCCGCCGGACAGGCTCGGAGGTTCCGGGTTCGCGTCCAGGTCGGCCAGCTCGGGAGGGGGCCAAACCACCCCCCGGTCACGCATGTACCGGGCGATGCCCTCATCGATCCGACGCACCCGCGCGGGAATGAGCCGCACCCGCTGTCCCGAGGCGAGCACCTCGTCGGCGACGCGCTCCGCCCACTCCTCCTCGTTCTCTCCCTCTTCCGGACCTTCCTCGCCGAGTCCGGCGCCCAGGCCCCGGACCGCCTTGCCGAAGGCGTCCCGCACGGTCTCCTCCGGCACCGGGTGCCCTTCGCCGAACAGCGCCAGCGCCAGATGAGAGGGCCGGGCGCCCCTCCGCGCCAGCCGGGCGAGCGCCACGACCAGACCGAATGCCTCGTCGTCCGGAACCGACGTGCTCCCGCGCCCGCGGCCCAGCGCCCGCTTCGTGTGTGCCGGCAACAGCCCCGCCCGCCGCCACGACGCAAGCTGGTTCGCTGACACCACGAAACCGTGCTGACGCGCGTGCTCGACGAGCTGCTGATCAGCGGAGACCGGACCAGGAGAAGACATGCCGCGAACCTACCTACTTCCGTCGGAAGAGGACGCGCCTTCGGGAATTAGAGACCCACCACCTTTACCCGGGCCGGGCGCACCGGGCCTGGTGACCTGGGGGAACCGCCGCAGCGCACGGCCCGGCGACACATTAGGAGGAACCATGCTCACTGCACTGACCGCCCCGCTCCCGACCACCGGGCCCCTGCTCTGGGGCCTGATCACCGTCCTGCACATCTGGATCACCGTGTACGTCGTCATCGTCAGAGTCGCCCTGCTGCACCCCCGCCGCTCCCGCCGGAGGGAAGCCCGTCAGATCCTCGACTGCCACCTCCTCGTCCTCAGGCCCCTGTGACCCTGCCGGAGAAATGACCGCGGGGTTGTGGCAAGGGCCGGCCCCGGCCCTTGCCATCCGGATAGGCTGGTGTTGCCTTAACGGAGTTTGGTGGACACGAACGTCTCGAATACCAACCGTACGGTCCGGTTGTCGTTCCTCGGATAGTGCCGCGTCCGACGTCACTGTAGGAGTGGCATCCGGCCGCACCGAACGAGGCGCCACCGGTCGCCGGGGAGCTGACGTCACGAGCGTGATCGGCGTCAGAGGTGCCGGCGCATCACTGCAATGCAATTGGCTCGAGCCGCGATTGATCGGTCCCGGGGATACGGCGCGCCGAGGTTCATCCGGGCGTCCTTCACTCGGCGGCGTCGAGCTCTCCCGTCTCCGTTCGTCTGGGTCGGCTTCCCTCCAGTCGCACAGCACCTCGCCGGTGCCGCGATCGGTGCGGGAGGGCGATCTGCGGGAAGACAGTGCCCCGCACATCTGATGCAGGTCGAAAACGCGAGCAGCACAAGAAAGTTGATCGTGAGGGGCGGAGGATCCTGCGATGCGGATGTGCCGCCGCCGGGCGTGCACGGGCCCGGCCGTTGTCAGTGCCGAGGTCTAACGTGATCGGTAACTGCTCATGAGGTCCCCGTGCGACGGGTGACGGGGAGGAACAGCGTCATGCACCAGGGAATTGCCGACGAGGACCGGTTCGAGATGCCCGCCGCCTGGCTGCGGGCCCTGCCCGTGCTCCGGGCCGCCGCGCAGCCGGCCGAGGACGCGGTGGAGAAGGCCGCTCGCCGCTACGCGCAGGAGGCGGCCTGGTTCGAGGAGATGTTCTCCTCCTCCGGCAGCGACCCGGAGCTGGTGAAGGAGGGCCGGGCCCACCGGGAGGGCAGTCCCTCTCCGCTCGGAGCCGCCGTGGAGATCGCCGTTGGCTGGCACTACGCGATGGTGGACGTGCTCGTCGACGCCTGCGTGACCGAACACGGCCTGCCGTTCGCCGCCCGTGCCGTCGTGGAGCTGGGATGCGTCAACCCCCATTACATGCAGGCAGGTTCCCGACGGTACGACGCGGCGCTGCGCAGAGAGGCCGGATACCAGACCTACTACGTGCGGGAGACCGCCGCCCGTATCCGGGACCTGCTCGCGGCGGCCGACGAGGAGACCCGACAGCGGGCCGTCGAAGGTCTCGCCGGCCTCCGGGACAGCGCCGAGCGCCGCATCGTGGTCTCCTACCTGGTACCCGAGGAGCATGCCTGGGTCGACGAGTGCTGCGACGGCCCGATACCGAACGACTCCGTCCTGCGGCGCATGCTCCTTCTCTCTCTGTACCGGCCGGAGCAGATCGCCCGCATCGGCGAAGGAGCACGACTCGGCTGGAACGGCTGGAACCTCCAACTGCTCGCCACCCTCGCGAACCGGCTCGGTCCCGACGTCGGGTCCCTGCTGGAGGACGCGTTCGACGGAGCCTACGGATCCAACGGGCACCGGGACGTCGCGGGCTGGGCCGCCGAACTGCCCACCGACGATGCCTTCCGCCTGCTGCTGATGAACGGCGGCGACCGCAATGTCCGCCCCGCCCTGCTCGACGCCATGAACCGCTACCCTCGTCGGGCCCTGCGGCTGCTCTCCGCCGCCGCGGCGGGCGACAGCGAACAGGCGTCCCTCTCCCGGATGCTGCTGCCCCTGCACGTGGTGACCCACCCGGAGCTCACGAAGGAGACGTTGCCCGCCCTGCCCGAGGCGTCCGCAGCCGTCGTCGCCCCGCTGCTGAAGCGGGGCGAACGGGACGCGGAAGCGCCTGCGGAGGCGCTCCCCGCCCTTCTGGCCGCCCCGCCGTGGACCCGGAAGCGCACCAGCCGCAAGGCCCGCGTGGCCCGCGACGTCCCCGGGGCACCGCAGGCCGAGGTGGCCTTCAAGCCCGGGGAGCAGGAGGCCTGGGCGGCCACCGTCATCGCCGAAACCCCCTGGTGGCGCGAGTACGACTGGTCCCGCGAGATCCGGCAGATGCAGCAGGGGACGTGGCGGGGCAACATCCACGCCGCCCGCCTCTTCGTCACCGGTCCCGAGGACGTCGTACGCCCACTGCTCGACGCCTTCGCCCCCGAGCACGTCTGGGACACCGAGAGCCACCTCAGGCCCGTCGCCGCCCGCCACGGCCTGCACGCCCTGCCGATGCTGAGCCGGCTCGCCGCCCGCTACCCGGCCACCGCCTGCGGCCTGCTGCTGCCCTACCGCAGCGTCGAGGTGGCCCGGCAGATGGCCGGGTGGCTGGTGCGCCGTCAGTCGCTGAGGCCCACGGTTCTCGCCTGGCTCCGCCGCCACGGCCGGGCCGCGGCCGCCTTCCTCGTTCCCGACGCCGTCGGCCCGGCGGGCCCGCCCCGCACCCACGCCGAACACGCCCTGCGGCAACTCGCCGCAGAGGTGGGCGCCGAGGCCGTGCGGGAGATCGCCGCCGGCTGCGGCGCCGAGGCCGAGGAGATCGTCGCCGACCTCCTCGCCGGCGACCCGCTGGAGGCCGCCCTCCCGGCGAGGATGCCGTCCCCCTGCACCTGGGCCGACCCCGCCCTGTTCCCGCAGATCCGGCTCACCGGCGACCGCGGCGCCCTGCCCGCCGACGCCGTCCGCCACGTGACGACCATGCTGCAGATCTCCAAGCCCGGTGACGTCTACCCCGGCCTCGCCACCGTCACCGAGCACTGCGACGCCGGCTCCCTCGCCGAGTTCGCCTGGGCCCTCTTCGAGACGTGGCGGTTCCACGGCATGCCGGCCAAGGACAGCTGGGCCCTCCACGCCCTCGGCCTCCTCGGCGACGACGAGACCGTCCGCCGTCTCACCCCCCTCGTGCGTGCCTGGCCCGGCGAGAACGCCCACCACCGGGCCGTCGAGGGCCTCACCGTCCTCGCTGAGATCGGCACCGACACCGCCCTGCGTCATCTGCACGGCATCTCCCAGCGTGTGCCGTTCAAGGCCCTCAAGAAGCGAGCCCGGGAGAAGATCGACGAGGTCGCCGAAGGGCTCGGCCTCACCACCGACCAGCTCGCCGACCGGCTGGTCCCGGACCTCGGCCTCGCCGACGACGGCAGCACCGTCATCGACTACGGCCCGCGCCGCTTCACCGTCACCTTCGACGAACAGCTCCGCCCCTGTGTCCGCGACGAGACCGGCAAGCTCCGCAAGGCCCTGCCGGCCCCGGGCGTCAAGGACGACCCGGAACTCGCCCCCGCCGAGCGCAAGCGGTTCGCCGCCCTCAAGAAGGAGGTCCGGACCATCGCCTCCGACCAGCTGCGCCGCCTGGAGGCCGCCATGGTCACCGGCCGATCCTGGACCGCCGCCGAGTTCCGCGAACTGCTCGTCGAACACCCCCTTCTGCGCCACTTGGTGCGCCGCCTGGTCTGGCTCGGCGACGGCGACGGCGACGGCATGGTGACCGCGTTCCGTGTCGCCGAGGACCTCACCCTCGCCGACGTCCACGACGACGCATGGACCCTCCCCGCCGACGCCACCGTGCGCCTCGCCCACCCCCTCCAGCTGGGAGACACGATCGAGGCCTGGGCCGACCTCTTCGCCGACTACGAGATTCTCCAGCCCTTCCCACAGCTCGGGCGCCCCGTGCACGCCTTCACCGACGCGGAGGCAGGCGGCCACCGGCTGACCCGCTTCGAGGGCGTCACCGTCCCCGTCGGCAAACTCCTCGGCCTCACCAAGCGCGGCTGGGAACGCGGCACGCCCGAGGACAACGGCGTGGAACGCTGGTTCTCCCGCCCGATCGCCCGTGACCGCCACCTCGTCATCGCCCTCGACGACGGCATCGCCGTCGGCATGGTCGACGAGTTTCCCGACCAGACCCTGGAGACCATATGGATCGACACCGCTCCCGGTGACTACTGGCGCAGCCACACGTACCCGCACCGCCTCGGCGAGATCGACCCCGTCATCGCCTCCGAGATCCTCGCCGACCTGACCGACATCACCGCCAAGTGAGCCCCGCCATGACCACAGTGAGCGACCCGCACCCGCCCCGCCTGCAGCGCCCGCCCGCAGAAGTGCGCCACGCCGACGAACTCGCCGAGCTGCGTGCCGGGGACACCGACCCGCGGCCGCCCGGCTGGCGGCTCAGCCTCCGTGCCGCCCTCCGCTTCGTGGTCGGAGACCCCGACGCCGGCATCAGCCGCAAGTTCGTCGGCAGCCCCTCCCTCGTCGAACGGGCCCTGGTGACCCTGGCCACCAACCGGGGTCTGATGCTCGTCGGCGAACCCGGCACTGCCAAGTCGCTGCTCTCCGAGCTCATCGCGGCAGCGGTCAGCGGCACCTCCACGCTCACTGTGCAGGGCGGCGCGGCCACCACCGAGGACCAGATCAAGTACTCCTGGAACTATGCCCTGCTGGTCTCCGAAGGCCCCTCCCGCCGCTCCCTGGTGCCCGCCCCCATGCTCCGCGGCATGGCCGAGGGACGCGTCGTCCGCTTCGAGGAGATCACCCGCTGCCCCCTCGAGGTTCAGGACTGCCTGCTCTCCCTGCTCTCCGAACGCGTCGTCGCCGTCCCCGAACTCGACGGCGACGACGGCATGGTCTTCGCCCGCCAGGGCTTCAACGTCATCGCCACCGCCAACACCCGCGACCGTGGCGTCAATGAGATGAGCGCCGCCCTCAAACGCCGTTTCAACTTCGAGACCGTCTTCCCGATACCCGACCTCGACACCGAACTCGCCCTCGTCGAAGCCGAGTCCACCGCTCTGCTCCGCGAGTCCGGAGTCGAGCGGGCACCCGACCGGGACGTCCTCGAGGTCCTGGTCGGCACCTTCCGCGAACTGCGCGACGCACCCGGCCAGGGCGACCGGCCCTCCGCGGTGATGAGCACCGCCGAAGCCGTCTCCACGGCCCACGCCGTCGGCCTGCGCGGCTGGTTCCTGCGCGGCGAGGCCGGCAACGCCGCCGACATCGTCTCCTGTCTCGCCGGCACCGCCGCCAAGGACAGCCCCGAGGACCTCGCCCTCCTGCGCCGCTTCCTCGAACAGCGGGCCCGCCTGCGCCGAGGCCCCCAGTGGCAGGCCCTCCACGAGGCCCGGCACCTGCTGGACCAACGGTGAGCGATGCCCGCGTCACCTTCCTGGGGGTGCGCCACCACTCACCGGCCTGCGCCGGCCTCGTCCGCCGCACGATCCGCGAACTGCGCCCGGCATACGTCCTGGTCGAGGGCCCCGCCGACATGAACGACCGGATCGGCGAACTGCTCCTCGGACACGAACTGCCCATCGCCGTCTTCAGCCACTACCGCGGCACCGAACGGGTCGTCACCTCCTGGGCCCCGCTGTGCGCGTACTCGCCGGAATGGGTGGCACTCACCGAGGGCCGTACCGCGGGCGCCGAGGTCCGGTTCATCGACCTGCCCGCCTGGCACCGCGCCTTCACCGACCGCCCCGACGGCGCGGCCAACCGCTACGCCGACGCCGAGGCCCGCTACAGCCGCGCCACCGAACGGCTCCGCGCCCGTTACCGGGTCGACACCGTGGACGCCCTGTGGGACCGCGTCTTCGAGATCGCCGATCCGGACGGCCTGCAGGACCGCCTGGACGCCTACTTCGCCCTGGTGCGCGGCGACACCGAGGCCGATGACGGGGACCGCGCCCGCGAGCAGTACATGGCCTCCTGGGTCCGTGCCGCAGTCGCACACGCCGGCAGCCGGCCGGTCCTGGTGGTGACCGGCGGCTTCCACCAGCCCGCCCTGCGCGCCCTCACCGCCGCTCCCGGCACGTCCGCGGGCGCGGCACCCGCCGCATGGCCCCCGGTGCCCGTCCCGCCCGACGGGGCCGCGGGGGGCAGCTTCCTGGTGCCCTACTCCTTCCGCCAGATGGACGCCTTCGCCGGCTACCAGTCCGGCATGCCGTCCCCCGGCTACTACCAGCACCTGTGGGACGAAGGCCCCGACGCGGCCGCGAAAACCCTCCGTCGCACCGTCGTGGAACGGCTCCGCGCCCGCGGCCTCCCCGCCTCCACCGCCGCCCTGATCTCCGCCCACACCCTCACCGAAGGCCTCGCCGCCCTCCGCGGACACCCCCGCCCCGCCCGAGTCGACGTCCTGGACGGCCTCGCCGCCGCACTGATCACCGACGACCTCGACCAGCCGCTCCCCTGGAACACCGACGGCCCCCTGAGGCCCGGCGCCCACCCCGCCGTCGTCGAAACGGTCGTCGCCTGCACCGGCGACCGCACCGGCCGCCTCCACCCCGACACCCCGCTGCCACCCCTGGTCCACCACGTGACCGCCGAGGAGATCCGCCTCGGCCTTGACGGCGACCGCACCCTCGACCTCGACCTCACCAACCCCCGAGGGCTCGAACGCAGCCGCTTCCTCCACCAGCTGCGCATCCTCGGCATCCCCGGCCACACCCGCCTCACCGGCCCCGACCACGGAGCCGACCCCCGCGACCACGAAACCTGGGAACCGCGCCCCCGCACCGGCCGCGACGCGGCACTGACCGAGGCCGGCGCCTACGGAGCCCGCCCCGACGAGGCCGCCACGGCCCTCCTCGCCCGCCGCCTCCGCGACACCGGTACAGCCGCCGACGCCGGGACCGCCGCCGCCTTCCTTTTCGACGCCGTCCTCTGCGGAGCGGGAACCCTCTCCCGCGACCTCCTGGACGGCCTCGCCCACCGGATCCGTACCACCGCCGACCCCGGCCCCCTCGGGCGGGCCCTCGCCGTGGTCCTGGGCCTCTGGCGCCATGACCGCGTCTTCGGTACCGCCCGTGACCCGCTGCTCGGCACCGTCCTCGACCACGCCGTCGACCGGCTCTTCCACCTGGTGGAGGGCCTCCACGGCGGCCCGCCCGGCGTCGACGTCCCCCGTCTGCGCGCCCTGACCACCGCCCGCGACGCCCTCCTCCACGCCGCACCCGCCCTTACTCTCACCCCGGAAACCGCCGCCGCGACCGCCGCCCGTATCGCCCGCGACCGGCACGCCCCCGCCGACCTGCGCGGCGCCGCCCTCGGCCTGCGCCGCGCCCTCGGAGCCCTGGCCGAACCCGCCGGCGAGGCCGAAGCGTTCGCCGTCGCGGCCGACCCCTCCGTCCTCGGCGACTGGCTGGCCGGCCTGCTCGCCCTCGCCCGCGAAGAAGTCCTGCGGCCCGCCCCGAAGGGCGAACAGTCCCTGCTCGACACCCTGGACGGCGTCGTCACCACCATGACCGACGACGTCTTCCTCCACGCCCTGCCCGCCCTGCGTCAGGCCTTCGCCTTCTTCCCGCCCCGTGAACGCGAACGCGTCGCACAACTCCTCCTCGACCGCCGGAACCTGCACGGCTCCGCCCGCACCCTGCTGCGCACCACCGCCGACCCGCTGCTCCTCGCCCGCGCCGCGGCCCTCGAGGAACACACCGACCTCCTGCTCGACCGGCACGCCCTCGGAGCACCCCGATGACCCCCGACGACCCCCGCGCGGGACTGGAACGCTGGCGGCTGATCCTCGGCGCCCCCGCCGAACGCCGCACCGGCGGCCTCGACGGCCCGGACGCCGCCCGCGACACCGCCCTCCAGTGGCTCTACGGCCGCGACGACGAGCTCGCCCGCCGTGGTGAACGCCGCGGCACCGCCGACGGCCGGGAGGGCGGCGACGGCCCCTCCACGCTCGCCGTCGTCGACTGGCTCGACGACATCCACCGTCTCTTCCCCCGGGAGACGGTCGAACGCCTCGAACGCGACGCCGTGGAGACCTACGGCATCGACGAGATCGTCACCGATCCCGACGTTCTCCTCCGCGTGGAACCCAGCACCAGCCTGCTGCGGGCCGTGCTGCGCACCAAACACCTGATGAACCCGCAGATCCTGGCCGCCGCCCGGCGCATCGTCGAAGCCGTCGTGCGCGACCTGACCGAGCGGCTGAGGCCGGAGATCCGGCGCGCCCTCACCGGAGCCCGCTCCCGCCGCCCCAGCCGAACCCCCCGCGCCCGGGACTTCGACTTCAGGGCCACCATCCGCGCCAACCTCGCCCACTACCGGCCCGAGGACCGCCGCATCCTCATCGAGCAGCCGCACTTCCACTCCCGCACCCGCCGCCACATCGAGCAGTGGCAGCTGATCCTCCTCGTCGACCAGTCCGGCTCCATGGCCGGATCCGTGATCCACTCCGCCGTCACCGCTGCCTGCCTGTGGGGCCTGCCCGGACTGCGCACCCACTTGGTCGCTTTCGACACGCAGGTCGTCGACCTCACCTCCGACGTCACCGACCCCGTCGAACTCCTGATGAAGGTCCAGCTCGGCGGTGGCACCGACATCGCCCGCGCCGTCGACTACTCCGCCGGCCTCGTCGACAACCCGCGCCGCACGATCGTCGCCCTGATCACCGACTTCTACGAGGGCGGTGACGCCCACCGTCTGACCCGCACCGTCCGCGACCTGACCGGACAGGGCGTCACCGTCCTCGGCCTCGCCGCCCTCGACGAGGAGGCCACCCCCTCCTACGACCGCGACCTGGCCGGCCGTCTCGCCGAGGCCGGCGCGCACATCGGCGCCATGACCCCGGGCCACCTGGCCGAATTCGTCGCCGAGAGAATGGCCCACGGAGGACGAACGGCATGACCCGCACCGACCTGCTCGCCCTCACCCCCGACACCCTCGCCGCCCTCGCCAACCGCGGCCTGGTCAAACGCGCCGCCAAGGACCTCGACGCCGGAGCAGGCCCCGACCTGGACGTCACCGGCGACCACACCGTGCACGGCTGCTTTCCCGACGGCACCGAGACCCGACTGCCGCCCGGCGCCACCCTGCAGGACGCCCGCTGCAGCTGCGAGGCCCACGGAGTCTGCCGCCACCGCATCGGCCTCGTCCTCGCCTACCAGCGCACCGCGACCGCGGCGGACACCCCGCGGCCTTTCACCGACTGGTCCCCCGGAAGCATCGACGACACCGCCCTCGCCGAGGCCTTCGGCCGGCCCGCCCTCACCGCAGCCCGTCGCACCCGCGACCGCGGCTACCAGGCCGTCCTCCACCGCCCCACCCCCGCCGACCCCGTTCCCGCCGTCGAACTCCCCGCCTGCACCGTCCGCTTCCCCGTGCCCCACCGCCCCGGCTTCGCCGTCACCGACGCCGCCGAGCCGCTGCGCGGCGCGACGGTCGTCCTTGCCGTCTGGGCCTTCCGAGCCGCCGACTCCGAGGGCAGCGACCGAGTCACCGTCGGAGGAAAGGAAGCAACTCCGGACAACGGCGACAGCGCCCACCGCACGGCCATGGACCTCGTCGACGAACTCCTCGTCGAAGGCGTCCCCCAGGCCGGCCCCGTCCTGGACGGAACCCTCCGCCGTGCCGGCGCCGCCCTCACGGCCGCCGGACGCCACTGGCCCGCCGCGGCCCTCGAGGGGGTACGCCACCAGCTCGCCGAGCACGCCGCCCGCGGCGCCCGCCACGACCGCGAGACCCACGCCCTGCTCCTCGCCGAACTCCACGCCCGCCACCGCGCCGCCCCCACCGACCCCGCAGCCGTCCTCGGCACCGCCGAGACGGCCCGCACGGCCTTGCGCCGCGTCCGCCTCGTCGCCCTCGGCTGCCACGTCGACGGCTCCGCCCGCGACCGCACCGCCGACGTCTTCTTCGCCCACCCCGATGCCGGTATCGTCCTCGTTCTGCACAAACGCTGGGAGCTGCCCGACGGTCAGGCGCCCACCGGCCACGACCTCGGCTCCCGCAGGATCCTCGGTACGAACCTGCGCACCCTTGCCGCCGCCAACGTGGTCAGCGAGGCCACCTCCCGCACAGCCGGCCGCGCCGTGGAGATCTCCCGCGGCCGGATCGCCACCACGTCCGTCACCCCCGTCGGCACCGCCTGGGACGACCTGCCGCCCGGACTGCTGGTCACCGACCTCGCCGCACAGTTCCCCGCCCCCGGTACTATCCCTCCCCGCCTCGTCCGCCCTCGGGTGGAGGCCGAGTCCATGCGCGTCCTCGCCGTCGCGGAGGCCGGACCCGTGCGGTACGACCCGGCCGGACAGCGCCTCGAAGCCGTCCTTCACGACCCGGCCGGCAACGAGGCCCTGCTGAGCACCGCGCACAACCCCCACTGCCCCGGCACCCTGGACGCCCTGGCCGACGCCCTCGCCTCCGGCACCGTCGACCGGATCAGCGGTTCCCTCCGCCATGACCGGGGCAGGGTCCTTCTCGCCCCTCTCGCCGTCCGCACCTCCCACGGCGTCCTCGTCCCCGACCTCGCCCCCGGCGACGGCGACACCGCCCTCCCCGTCGCCCCGCACCCTCCGGACGACCCCCTCACCACCGCTCTGGAACAGGCCCTCGCCGCCCTCGCCGAGGCCGCCCACCACGGCCTGAGGAACCTGACTGCCACCGACCACGACACCCTCGAATCAGCAGCCGCCCTCCTGCACCGCACCGGCTTCCACACCACCGCGGACCAGGTCTCCGCCGTGACGACCACCCTCCGCACCCACGGCCCGGCCCCCGCCGCTTCCCACTGGCACACCGCCGTCATCCGCCTCGCCACAACCCTGGAACTCCACCGGACCGGCCCGTACACACCGCCGTGACGGGAGAAGATGGTCCGGTGCGTTTACGTCGAGCCCCAGCATCTTGTGCACGTCACCCTCGACCAGCTCTCGGTTCGGTGGGACAGGCCGGGCCACGCGGGGCGGGCGGCGGCTGGTGGCGCCGACGCGGAGGCCGTCCTGGCCGGAGACGGAGCCGACGGCCGGGGTCAAGAGGCCCTGTGTGGCCGCGGATGTTCCTCACACTCAGGCGAAGCGGGGGAAAGACGCGCGGGTGGCCACCGATCCGAGATCCGGGATTCGCACGGCACCGCGATCGAAGTGGTGCTCCCGCTGCCCCCCGTGAGCCGGGAGGTGCGGGCGCGTAGCGGGACCGGCCAGCCGCCAGGTGCGGGTTTCGTCCCCCGGTCTACAGTTGGCCTCATGAGTCGCTGGACGGAGATGGCAGGGAAGACATCCGGGGAGGACTACGCCGCACGGTTCGCGAGCCTGGCCCGTAGCGGCGAGGACGTGCACGGTGAGGCACGGTTCTGCGCGGCTCTCGTGCCTGCCGGAGCGCGGGTGCTGGACGCCGGGTGCGGTACCGGACGGATCATGATCCGGCTCGCGGAGCTCGGGTACGACTGCGTCGGGGTGGATCTCGACGAGTCGATGCTGGCAGTGGCGCGGGAGCAGGCGCCGGGACTGCCCTGGTTCCAGGTCGATCTCGCCGAGTTCGAGCCGGCCTCCCTCGGTTTCGCCTCGGACTTCGATCTTGTCGTCGCCGCAGGCAATGTGTTCCCGTTGCTCACTCCCGGCACTGAGGCCACGGTGGTCAAACACCTGTCCGCGGCCCTGCGCCCGGGCGGCCTGCTGGTCGCCGGATTCGGCCTGGTCGAAGCTCACCTGCCGGTGGAGCCGAGCCTCACGCTGTCGGAATACGACGACTGCTGCGCCGCGTCCGACCTCACCCTCGTCGACCGCTTCGCCACTTGGGACGCCGACCCGTACGACGGGGGCGGTTATGCCGTCAGCGTCCACCGTCGGTGAGGACGGGCCGGACGTCTCGATCACCGCTTCCGCCGGGTCCGGCGGCTGACGAACGTCCCCGAGGGTTCTCCTCCGACGCGTGAATCGGCTACTCGACCAGGTGCCGGTGCGTCTTGCTCCGGTCGATCCTTTCGCCGAGTTCGGCCAGGAGGCCGTCGGCAACCCAGGTGGCCTGGGGCTCGTGCCCCTGCTCGGCCAGCCGGCGCACGAGGTCGGCGTCGTCCTGCTGTCTGGCGATGACGGCGCCGACGACGCCCGCGGTCGAGTCGACGGGCTGCGGGAGGCGACTCGGGCGAAACCGTGGCCAGAGCCTATGGTCGGTGACCGCCGGGTCAGCCACGTCCCCGGCGCACCAGCCGTTTCAGCAACGGCCACGCGAGCAGCAGCACGATGACCGCGTACACCGTCACCGCGAACGGCGTGTCGACCAGACCCGTCACGCTGCCGTCGCTGATCTGCAGGGCCCGGCGCAGCTGCTGCTCGGCGTTCGGCCCGAGGATGACGCCGATCACGGCCGGCAGGATGGGCAGGCCATAGCGCCGCATGCCGAAGCCGATCAGGCCGATGATCAGCAGGGTCACCAGGTCGACGACCTCGCCGCCGACCGCGTAGGCGCCGACCGCCGCGAAGAACATGATCCCCGCGTAGAGGTACGGCCGCGGGATGCGCAGCAGCTTGGCCCACACCGGTGCCAGCGGCAGGTTGAGCGCGAGCAGCAGCACCATGCCGACGAACAGGGACGCGATCAGGCCCCACACCAGCTCGGGTTCGCGTTCGAAGAGCAGCGGGCCGGGCTGGATGCCGTACTGCTGGAAGGCGGCCAGCATGACCGCCGCGACCGCCGTCGTCGGCAGCCCCAGGGTCAGCATGGACACCAGCGTGCCCGCCGCCGAGGCCGACGCCGCCGACTCCGGGCCGGCCACGCCCTCGATGGCGCCCTTGCCCCACTCGTCCTTGTTCTTGGACAGGCGCTTCTCCGTGACGTACGACAGGAACGTGGGGATCTCCGCGCCGCCCGCCGGGATCGCGCCGAACGGGAAGCCGATGAACGGGCCGCGCAGCCAGGACTTCCAGGTCCGCTTCACATCGTCACGGCCGAGCCAGGGACGGCCCACCGGGATCGGCTCGGCCGCCCCGCGCCGCAGGTGGGCCGCCACCCACAGCGCCTCGCCGATCGCGAACAGACCGACCGCGACGATCACCACGTCGACACCGTCCGCGAGTTGCAGCGAACCGAAGGTCAGCCGCTGCTGTCCCGTCATCTGGTCCAGGCCCACCAGGCCGATCGTCAGACCGATCAGCAGAGAGGCCAGACCTCTGACCCGCGACGAACCGAGCACCGACGTCACGGCGATGAACGCCAGCACCATGATGGCGAAGTAGTCCGGCGCTCCGATGTCCACCGCCAGGTCGGCGACCGTGGGCGCCAGCGCCACCAGCAGGATCGTGCCGATCATGCCGCCCGCGAAGTGACCGATGGCGGCGGCGGCCAGCGCCTGGGCGCCGCGCCCCGCCTTGGCCATCGGGTTGCCCTCCATGGCCGCGACCACGGCGGCGCTCTCGCCGGGGGTGTTGAGCAGGATGGAGGTGGTCGAACCGCCGAACATCGCTCCGTAGTAGATGCCCGCGAACATGATGAACGCGGCGACCGGATCGAGCCCGTACGTCACCGGCAGCAGCAGTGCCACCGCCATGGCGGGGCCGATGCCGGGCAGGACGCCGATGGCCGTGCCGAGCAGCACACCCAGGGCGGCCCACAGGAGGTTGAGCGGGGACAGGGCCGTCCCGAAGCCGTCCATGAGGGAGTTCAAGGCGTTCATGTCAGAGCACTCCCATCAGCGGACCGCCGGGCAGGGGTACGCCGAGCAGCTTGTCGAAGACGACGTAGGTGAACAGGGACAGCACCGCGGCGATCAGCGGGTCGCGGTCCACGCGGCGGCTCCCGAGGGCGAAGGCGGCACCCCAGAACAGCAGCGCCCCGGCGAAGGGGAAGCCGGCCGGCTCGATGAGTACGGCCGCGCCGAGGAAGATCCCGGAGAGCAGCAGCACCGTGCGCCAGTCGGCCGGCTCGGACAGGTCGATGTCCTCGCCGCCTTCGGCCTCGCCCCGGCCGCCGCGCAGCACGTCGACGGCGAGCAGCGCGGCGATCACCAGCAATCCGACGCCGACCACGATCGGCACCGTCTTCGGGCCCACCGGCCCGCGCTGGGTGATGTCGACGTCCATGGTCAGCGCGTCGGTCAGGACGAGCACGCCGAGCGCCAGCAGCAGTACGCACACGCCCAGTTCGGAGTGGTCGCGCAGCCACGAGCGCCGCTCGGCCGCCGGGGCAGGGGGCGGGGGAGGGGTCGGGTCCGGGGAAGGACCGGTCCGTGTCGTCACAGTCCCAGCTCCTTCAGTACCGACACCACGCGCTTGTCCTGGGCATCCAGGAACGCGCCGAACTTCTCACCGGTCAGGAAGGCGTCGTCCCAGCCGTTCTGGTCCATGGACTTCTTCCATTCGGGGGAGTCGTGCAGCTCCTCGACCAAGCGGGTCAGCTTGTTCCGTTCCGCTTCGGAGAGGCCGGGCGGGGCGACGATGCCGCGCCAGTTGGTGAAGTCCACGTCGTAGCCGGACTCCTTCAGTGTCGGCGCGTCCTTCAGGTCGTCGACCCGCTCCGGGCCGGTCACCGCGAGCACCCTCAGCTCGCCCGCCTTGATCTGGTCCAGGTACTCGCCGACGCCGGAGACCCCGAAGCCGACCTTGTTGCCGAGGATCGAGGCGAGCAGCTCGCCGCCGCCGTCGAAGGGGATGTAGTTGACCGACTTGGGGGAGATCCCGGCGGCCTGCGCCATCAGCATGGGCGCGAGGTGGTCGGGCCCGCCCGGCGACGAACCGCCGCCGACGGGGAGCTTGCCCGGGTCCTTCTTCCAGGCGGTGATCAGTTCGTCGATCGTCTTGTACGGCGAGTCCTTGCCGACCACGACGACGTCCTGCTCCTCGGTGAGCCGCGCGATCGGCGTGGTGTCGGCGAGGGTCTTGGGCGCGTGGTTGGAGCGGACGGCGCCCACCACGCCGAGGCCCATGGACATGGCGAGCTTGCCGTTGCCGTGTTCGCTCACCAGCCGGCTCAGGCCCACGGTGCCGCCCGCGCCGGGCAGGTTGAACACCTCGATGTTGTGCGTGAGCCCGGCGTCCTCGGCGTTCTTCGCGGCCGTGCGGGCGGTGATGTCGTAACCGCCGCCGGGCGTGTTGGGGACCATGAAGCGCAGGCCGGGGATCTGCGTGCCGGTCTCGGCGTCGCTGCCCGTGGAGAGCAACGGCGGTCCCGCGAGCACGAGCACGGCGGCCCCGAGCAGGGCAAGGGGGGTGCGCAGGCGCACGTATGACACCACCTGTCGGTTGGGTAGATCGGGTTGGGGAAAGCCCTGTGGGGGAGGGTGACGTGGGCCACATGGTGCCCGCGGACCGGCGGCCTGTCTTCCTTGCGGAACCAAGGGAGGTTGTGGTCTTTGCGGTCGCCGGCGAATCGCCCGGTGCCGTGCCGGTACGTCCCCGGTGCCGTGCCGGTGCATCCCCGGTGCGTCCCCGATGCGTCATCGGCACATCGCCGGTTCATTGCGAAGACGACACATCCCTTTTCTTCGCCGCAGGTGGGCGCCATGATGGCGACCCGGCACACCTGCCGCTGCCCCGCCCCCGTCAGTCGAGATCGAGTCCGCCGTGGCCCCCACCTTCCGCCGTCAGACCCTCGCGGGCGAGATGCTGGTCCTCCAGCTCGCCATCGTGGTGGTGGTGCTGCTCGCGGTCGCCGCCGTCTCGCTGGCCCAGTCCAAGGCCACCTTCAACCGCGTCGAGGGCCGCCGGGTCGCCGCTCTGGCCGAGCAACTGGCTGCCACGCCGCTGGTCCGCAGCCAGCTCCTGAGCCCCGTGCCGCAGGAGGCCCTGGCCCCGCTGGTGAACTCCACGCAGACCCAGTCCGGGGTCACCTCGGTCACGGTGGCCGACGCCGACGGCCGCGTCGTCAGCTCCACCGACCCCACGATGATCGACGGCCGGCTGCCGCGCGGCGAGGGGGCCGCACAGGGGCGCGGCTGGTCGGGCCCGCTCACGGTGCAGGGCAGCCGGGAGCTCGTCGCCCAGGTGCCGGTGCTCGGCGACACCCGGCAGACCCTCGGCCGGCACCTCGGCACCGTGATGGTCGGTGAGGCCGATCCGACGGTGTGGCAGCGGCTCAGCGGCGCCTCCTCCTACCTCCTCGCCTACCTCGGCATCGCCAGCGGGCTGGGCGTGGCCGGTTCCTGGCTGCTCGCCCGGCGTGTCAAACGACAGACCCTCGGCCTGGAGCCGCGCGAGATCGCCGGTCTCGCCGAGCACCGGGAGGCGATGCTGTACGGCATCGCCGAGGGCGTCGTCGCCCTCGATCCACAGCACCGGCTCACGCTGGTCAACGAGATGGGCCGGCGCCTGCTCGACCTGCCCGCCGACTGTGTGGGCCAGAGCCTGGACGGCCTCGGCATCGACGGGAGGCTTCGCGACGTCCTGTCCGGCGCCGCGGCGCACGAGGCCGAGCCGCGCGACGAGGTCGTGGTCCGCCACGGCCGGGTCCTGGTGATGAACCGTATGACCGTCACCAAGGACGGCCACCCGCTCGGCTCGGTCACCACCCTGCGCGACCGCACCGAACTGGCCCGCCTGGAACGGGAGATCGGCTCCTTCCGCAGCACCTCCGAACTGCTGCGCGCCCAGGCCCACGAGTTCGCCAACCAGCTGCACACCATCTCCGGGCTCATCCAGATCGGCGAGCAGGAAGAGGTGGTGCGCTACATCCGCGCGCTCAACCAGCGCCGCCAGTCCCTGGACGTCACCCTCAGCCGCCGGGTCCGCGACACCGCCGTCGCCGCGCTGCTGACGGCGAAGTCCTCCCTCGCGGCGGAGCGGAGGGTCGCCCTACGGGTGTCGGACCGTACGGCGCTCGACCGGCTCGCTCCCCAGGACGCGGCGGACGTGGCGACCGTGGTCGGCAACCTCGTCGACAACGCCGTGGACGCGGCCGCGGCGCCCGGCGCCGACCACGATGCCTGGGTCGAGGTCGAGCTGCGGCAGGACGCCGCCAGCGTCGAGATCGTGGTCCGCGACTCCGGGCCCGGCGTGGCGCCCGAACTGGCCCGCGAGGTCTTCTCCCACGGCTTCACCACCAAGGCCGCCCGGCAGGGCGAACGCGGCATCGGCCTGGCGTTGACCCGGCTGGTCTGCGAGCGTCACGGCGGTGAGATCTCGGTGACCAACACCCCCGAGGGGGCCATGTTCACCGCACGCATGACCGTCAGCCACCTCACCGACGCGGTGGCGGAAGGAGCAGCACGATGACGGGTACGAGCGGCACAGCCGACGCGAGCACCTGGGCCGGTGGGACCGACGGGAGCGCCCGGACCGGCACGGCCGACGCCGTCACCTCGACCGGTACGGCACACGCGCGTACTTCGGCGGGTTCGGCCAGCGCGGCCGTTACGGCGGGTTCGGCCAGCGCGGCCGTTACGGCGGGTCCGGCCCCCGCGGCCGCCACGGCGGGTTCGGCGCCCCAGACCGTCGGTGCCGGGATCGGCGTGCTCGTGGTCGACGACGACTTCATGGTCGCCCGCGTCCACCGCGCCTTCGTCGAGCGCGTCGAGCCCTTCCGGGTCCTCGGGGTCGCCGGCACCGGGGAGCAGGCGCTCGCCGCCGTCGGGGAACTGCGCCCCGACCTCGTCCTGCTCGACCTGTACCTGCCGGACGTCTTCGGCCTCGACGTCATCCCCAGGCTCCGCGCGGCCGGTCACGACTGCGACGTCATGGTCATCAGCGCGGCCAGGGAGGCGGACGCGGTGCGCGGCGCCGTCCGGCACGGCGTGGTCGACTACCTGCTCAAACCGTTCGAGTTCGAGGACCTGCGGGTCCGGCTGGAGCGCTACGCCGTCCAGCGCGGCAGGCTGCTCGGCACGGTGGTACGCAGCCAGGCCGACGTCGACCGCGTACTCGCGGGAGCGGCGGCGCCGGCCGCCGCGGTACCGGCACTGCCCAAGGGAATGAGCGTGGAGACCGCCGAGCTGGTTGAACGCACCCTCCGTGAGGCCGACGGCACCCTGTCCGCCAGCGAGTGCGCGGCGCTGACCGGCGTCTCCCGGGTCAGCGCCCGACGCTACCTGGAGTACTTCCACACCGTCGGCAGCGCGGAGGTCTCCCTGCGCTACGGCGTGGCGGGCCGCCCCGAGCGCCGCTACGTGTTCCGGGGCGCGGTCACCGGCCAGGTGCTCCCGCCCGCAGTCCGTCCATGACGAAGTCCAGGAACCGGGTGGCCCGCGGCTGCCAGTCCTCGCCGGGATCGATCAGCCAGAGACCGCCGATGACGAGGAAGAAGTCGTCCGCGGAGATCCCGGGCCGGATGGTGCCGGCCGCCTCGTTGGCGCGGAGCAGGAGCTGGGCCGCGTCCATGACCGGAGTGGGGCGCGGTTTCTCCGGCCCTCCGGGCGCGCTGGTGACCAGCCGGATCGCGTCGGCCAGGCCGGCCTTGGTCATGGCGAACCCGGCGAGGCGGTCCATCCACTCGCGCAGGGCCTGTTCGGGCTCCCGGGTGGACAACAGCTGGGGCGCGGCGTCGGCCACCTGCCGCATCTCGTAGCGGTAGACCTCCAGGACCAGTGCCTCGCGGTTCGGGAAGTTGCGGTAGAACGTGCCCTGTCCGACGCCCGCCTTCTTGGCGATGGAACTCAGCGGGGCGTCCGCGCAGCGCGTCAGCTCCTCCGTGGCCACGTGCAGGATGCGCTCGCGGTTGCGCTGGGCGTCCGAGCGCAGGGGAGTGTCCGGCTTGTCCTTCTTCGATTGCGGCACTCGTCCTCCTCACGGGTTCGTGGCTGAATCCCGTTCTTGCTAAGCGGACAACTGTCCGTTACGTTTCCAGTGAGCGGACAGCTGTCCGGTTACCTGCCCACTCTAGCGGCGGATGCGACCGGTGGCCTCCGACCACACACGAACCCACCGCCTACAGCCCGTTTTCTCTGTCACCAGACACAACAGAAGGCTGCTCATGGCCCCAGTGACCCCGCCGGCGTCCAGCGCCGTCACCCTGAACATCAACGGTGAGAAGCACCAGCTGACCGTCGACCACCGCACCACCCTGCTCGACGCCCTGCGCGAGCGCCTTGATCTCACCGGCACCAAGAAGGGCTGCGACCAGGGGCAGTGCGGCGCCTGCACCGTCCTGGTCGACCAACGCCGCGCCGTCTCCTGTCTGAGCCTCGCGGTCGCCGCCGACGGACGCGAGATCACCACCATCGAAGGCATGGCCGAGGGCGACCGGCTGCACCCGGTGCAGCAGGCCTTCCTCGACCTCGACGGCTACCAGTGCGGCTACTGCACACCCGGCCAGATCTGCTCGGCCGTCGCCGTCATCGAGGAGCACGCGGCGGGCTGGCCCAGCGCCGCCACCGACGACGTACGGCCCGAGGCCGGACCACCACCCCTGACGCCGGACGAGATCCGCGAACGGATGAGCGGCAACCTGTGCCGTTGCGGCGCCTACGTCTCCATCGTCCAGGCGGTCGCCCGCGCGGCCGAGGCCCATGAGGCGAACCGGGACGAGTCCCGGACGGAGAACGCGAAGGAGGCGGCGGCATGAGGGAGTTCGGCTACCAGCGCGCCGACGACGTCTCCGGCGCGGTGGCGCTCCTCGCCGCCGATCCGGACGCCCGTTTCCTCGGCGGCGGCACCAATCTCGTCGACCTGATGAAGACCGGCGTCGAACGCCCCGCCCGCCTCGTCGACGTCCGCGAACTGCCCCTGGACGGCATCGAGCCGACCGCCGACGGCGGCCTGCGCGTCGGCGCGACCGTGACCAACAGCGACCTCGCCGCCCACCCCGAAGTGCGCCGCCGCTACCCGGCGCTGGCCCAGGCGGTCCTGGCCGGCGCCTCCGGTCAGCTGCGCAACATGGCCACCGTCGGCGGCAACCTGCTCCAGCGCACCCGCTGCGGCTACTTCACCGACGTGAGCAAACCGTGCAACAAGCGCGTCCCCGGCAGCGGTTGTCCCGCGATCACGGGCGAGCACCACAACCACGCCATCCTGGGCGCCTCCGACCACTGCGTGGCCGTGCACCCCTCGGACATGGGCGTCGCCCTCACCGCCTTCGACGCCGCCGTCACCTACGAAACCGCGGACGGGCCGGGCGAGTCGCCGCTCGCCGACTTCTACCTCCCCGTCGGCGACACCCCGGACCGGGAGACCGCCCTCCCGCCCGGCGCGCTGATCACCGGCATCACCCTGCCGCCCACCCCGGTCGCCGCCCGCTCCCGCTACCGCAAGGTGCGCGAGCGTGCCTCTTACGCCTTCGCGATCGGCTCGGTCGCCGCCGCGCTCGACATCGAGGACGGTGTCGTCCGCGACGCGCGGCTGGCCTTCGGAGCGGTCGCCTCCCGGCCCTGGCGGGCCCGCGCGGCCGAGCGCGTGCTGATCGGCCGGCCGGCCGGCGGCGACACCTTCGCCGCCGCCGCGGACGCCGAACTCGCGGCCGCGAGGCCGCTGCCCGACAACGGATACAAGGTGACCCTCATGCGCAACCTCGCGGTGGCCGTCCTGACCGAACTCGCCGAGGAGGCCGCCCGATGACCACCGCCACGACCGGCCGTACGACGGTCGAGGGCGCCGTCGGCACCGCGCACACGCGCGTGGAAGGCCGCGACAAGGTCACCGGAGCGGCCCGCTACGCCGGCGAGATCCCCTTCGCCGACCTCGCGCACGGCTGGCTGGTGCTGTCCACCGTCGCCCGCGGCCGCATCCGTTCCATCGACACCGATCCGGTCCTCGGCATGCCCGGCGTGCTCGCCGTCCTCCACCACGGCAACGCCCCGCGCGTCGACACCGACTACGTCGGCATGCTGGGCATCCCGCCGGACCCGACCGCCGCCGTCTTCCAGGACGACCGGGTGCCGCACGCGGGATGGCCGGTCGCCCTCGTCGTCGCCGGGACGCCCGAGCAGGCGAGGGAGGCCGCCGAGACACTCGTCGTCAGCTACGACGAGGAACCGCACGACATCGCGCTCTTTGCCGACCGCACCGACGCCTACCCGGTCGACGGACACATGCCCGCGGAGACCGAGAAGGGCGACCTGGCGGCCGGCCTCGCGGCGTCCGCCGCCGTGGTGGACGAGGAGTACACCACCCCCGAAGAGCACCACAGCATGATGGAGCCGCACGCGGCCACCGCCCTCTGGGACGGCGGCCGGCTGGAGGTCGTCGACTCCAACCAGGGCACCACCTGGGTCCAGGGCGAACTCGCGAAGATGTTCTCCCTCGACGAGTCCGCGGTGCGGGTGCGTTCCGAACACGTCGGCGGCGGCTTCGGCAGCAAGGGCCTGCGCGCCCACCAGGTCTCCGCCGTGATGGCCGCGACCGTGCTGCAACGGCCGGTACGGGTGGTGATGACGAGGCGCCAGATGTTCTCGCTGGCCGGCTACCGCAGCCCCACCACCCAGCGCGTCCGGCTCGGCGCCGACCCCGACGGCCGACTGCGCGCCCTGGAGCACCGCTCGCTCAACCAGACGTCGACCTTCTACGAGTTCGTCGAGCCCGGTGCCGGTGTCGCCAGGATCATGTACGACGCCGACGCCCACCGCACGGCCAACCACGTCGTACGGCTCGACGTACCGTCCCCGACGTTCATGCGCGCGCCGGGCGAGGCGCCGGGGTCCTTCGCGATCGAGGCGGCGCTCGACGAACTCGCCGAGCGCTGCGGCGTCGACCCGATCGAACTGCGGCTGCGCAACGAGCCGGAAACCGGCCCGGTCTCCGGGCTGCCGTTCAGCAGCCGCAACCTGGCCGCCTGCTTCCGCGAGGGAGCCCGCCGCTTCGGCTGGGCGGAGCGCGATCCGCGCCCCGGGGTGCGCCGCGACGGGCGCTGGCTGCTGGGCACCGGCACGGCGGCGGCCTCCTTCCAAGCGGGAGCCGCTCCGTCCACCGCCCTCGTGACCGCGGAGGCGGACGGCACCTTCACCGTGCGGATCTCCGCCGCCGACCTCGGCACCGGCGCCCGCACCGCGCTGACCCTGGTCGCCGCCGACGCGCTGGAGGTCACGCCCGAGCGGGTCCGGGTCCGCATCGGGGACAGCGACTTCGGACCGGCGATGATCGCGGGCGGTTCGATGGGCACCCGCTCCTGGGCCTGGGCGATCACCATCGCGGCCGGCGAACTGCGGGAGCGGCTCGCGCTGGGCACGAGCATCCCGCCCGAGGGCATCACCGTACGCTCCGACTCCACCGAGGCCCTGGGCGCCCTCGCGCAGAAGGAACGGCACTCCTTCGGGGCCCAGTTCGCCGAGGTCGCCGTGGACACCACCACCGGCGAGGTACGGGTGCGCCGCATGCTCGGCATCTTCGCCGCGGGCCGCATCGTCAACCCGCTCACCGCACGCAACCAGCTCGTCGGCGGCATGGTCTGGGGCATCTCCATGGCCCTGCACGAGGAAGCGGTCCGGGACCGGGCGAGCGGCGGTCTCTACGGCCCCGACCTCACCGGCTACCACGTCGCCACGCACGCCGACGTCCCGGACGTCGAGGCGGACTGGGTGGACGACCCCGACCCGGACGACCCGGTCGGGATCAAGGGTGTCGGCGAGATCGGCATCGTGGGCGCCGCGGCGGCCGTCGCCAACGCCGTCTGGCACGCCACCGGCGTACGCCACCGGAACCTGCCGATCCGGCCCGACCGCGTGCTGTCGGCGACGGTGCCCACCGCCGGGGGCGGGACGGATGCTTGACATCGCCGACGAGCTGGACCGCTGGCTCGGTCAGGGCCGGGAGTTCGCCGTCGCCACCGTCGTCTCCGTCGGCGGCAGCGCCCCGCGCGGGCCCGGCGCCGCCCTCGCCGTCGACAGCGAGGGAACGGTGATCGGCTCGGTCTCCGGCGGCTGTGTGGAGGGCGCGGTGTACGAGTTGTGCGCCGCGGCCCTCCGGGACGGCGAGACGGTGCGCGAACGGTTCGGATACAGCGACGAGGACGCCTTCGCGGTCGGGCTGACCTGTGGCGGGATCATCGACGTGCTGGTCACGCCGGTCGGCGCGGACGCGCCCTGGCGGGAGGTGTTCCGGGCGGCGCTGTCGACCGCGGCCCGGGGCCGGGCCGCGGCCCTCGCCCGGGTCGTCCAGGGGCCGGCCGGCCTCCTCGGGCGGTCCCTGCTCGTCCACCCGGACGGTTCGTACGAGGGCGGTCTCGGCGGCCATCCGGACCTGGACCGCACGGCGGCGGCCGAGGCCGGGGCCCTGCTGGACGCGGGCCGCACCGGCACGGTCGGTCTCTCGGAGGACGGTTCGCACTGTCCAGGCGGGCTCACGCTGCTGGTCGAGTGCAGTGTGCCGCCGCCCCGCATGATCGTCTTCGGAGCGGTCGACTTCGCGGCGGCGCTGGTGCGGGCCGGCAAGTTCCTCGGCCACCACGTGACGGTCTGCGACGCCCGGTCCGTCTTCGCCACCCCGGCCCGCTTCCCGGAGGCGGACGAGGTCGTCGTCGACTGGCCGCACCGCTACCTGCGGAGTACGCCGACCGACGGACGCACGGTGCTGTGCGTGCTCACCCACGACGCCAGGTTCGACGTGCCGCTGCTGACGGAGGCCCTGCGGATGCCGGTCGCGTTCGTCGGCGCGATGGGCTCGCGCCGCACCCACGAGGACCGCGACCGGCGGCTGCGCGAGGCAGGCCTGACGGAGCACGAGCTGTCCCGGCTCCGTTCGCCGATCGGCCTGGACCTCGGCGCCCGGACGCCCGAGGAGACCGCGCTGTCCATCGCCGCGGAGATCGTCGCCGCCCGGCGCGGCGGCACGGGCGTGCCGCTGACGGGCGGGGCGGAGCCGATCCACCGGGACCTGACCGGGGCGGCTGCCTGACGGACCGGGCGGGACGAGTGCCCAGGGGGGCGGGCGCTCGTCCGCCGGGTCAGGGCAGCACCGACTCGCCGGCCAGGCGGACGGCGCACTCCAGCATCATCGCGTGCACGAAGGCCTGCGGAAGGTTGCCGCGCAGCTGCCGCTGGCGCACGTCGTACTCCTCGGCGAACAGCCCGGGCGGTCCGCAGGCCGCCCGGGTGCGCTCGAACCAGCGGAACGCGCCGGCCCGGTCACCGACCCGGTGCGTGGCGAGCGCCATCGTGAACCCGCAGAGCAGGAAGGCCCCCTCGGCGTCACCGAGCGGCTCCCCGGGGTGTTCGAAGCGGTAGAGGTACCCGTCCTCGGCGAGGCGGGACTCGATGTACGCGCGGGTGGCGGCACCGTCGTCGTCCCCGAACGCGCAGCCGCGGGCCATCGGCACCAGCAGCGCGGCCTCGGGCCCGTCGTCGTCGGCGGCCCGCCGCCAGCGGCCGTCGGCGTCCAGGCACCGGCGCCGGGTCTCCCCCAGCACGGTGGCGGCGAGCTCGGCGCAACGGCGCCCCGCCTTCCCGGGCAGTACGTCCCCCATGCGCCGCAGACCGCAGACCACGCTCAGCCGGGAGTGGGTCCACCAGCGGTCCTCCAGTTCCCACAGTCCGGCGTCCGGCTTGAGCCACTGCCGTTCCACGACGTCCACGGCCACGGCGGCGGCCCGTTCCGCTTCCTCGGTCAGCCGGTCGTGCGCGGCCGCCGCGGCGAACAGCTGCAGCGCCTCGCCGAAGGTGTCCAGCTGGAACTGGGCACCCGCGTCGTTGCCGACGTGGTCGGTGCCGCCGGGATAGCCGGGCAACCGCAGGGAACGTTCCTCGCCGACCGGCCGCCCGTCGACCGTGTAGGCGGGGCGGACCTTGTCGCCGTCCTCCAGGATGCGCTCGGCGACGAAGCGCGCGGCGTCGTCGGCCAGCGGGTGCGGGCCGTGCGCGGCGACCGCGAGACCGGCGTAGCACTGGTCGCGCAGCCAGGCGAAGCGGTAGTCGTAGTTGCGTCCGCTGTTGGCCCGCTCCGGCAGGGACGTGGTCGCGGCGGCCACCATGCCGCCGGAGACGCTGGTCAGCCCGCGCAGCACGGCGTACGCGTGCTGGGCGTCGCGTGGTGCCACCAGCCGCGAGCAGTCCGGGACGGCCCGCCGCCACTCGCGCTCCGTGGCCCGCCACAGCGCGCCGGCGTCGAGCGGTCCGGTCTCCTGCCCTTCGGCCAGTTCCAGTACCAGGTCGTGTGTCTCACCCTCGCGCAGCCGGAACTCGCCGCACAGTCCGGCGCCGGCCCGCCACACCGCCTCCGGGGCCCCGGCGAGCCGCATCCGCAGCCCTTCCGCCTCGGCCGTCCAGACCCCGTCCTCCCGCCGGTGGCCGCGCATCCGGCGGTCTCCGAAACCGGGCCGCGGGTCCAGGTCCAGGCACAACCGGGCCTCGCCCCGCTCGACGCACATCCGGCGCAGCAGGACGAGCCGGTCGGTTCTGGCGGGCAGGGCCAGGGCCTCACGGCATTCGATCACGCACTCGGTGGTCACCCACCGGCTCACCCGGATCAGTGTGCCCTCCTCGTAGGAGCCGCCCCAGACGTGCCAGGGGTCCGCCGGCTCCACGGCGAAGTGCCCGGCGCCGCCGATGAGCGCGGAGAACACCGCGTCGTCGTGCCACCGCGGGGCGCACAGCCACACGATCCGGCCCCGCGGGTCCAGGACCGCGCCACGCTCACCGTCGGCGAGCACGGCGTATTCGCGCAGGGCCCAGGGAGGAGACGCCGGATCCGGCGTCGCCGCGCACTGATCGTCTCTGTCCGTCATGACGCTACGGCTGTCCCGGCGCCGCCGACCGAAACGGCGACGCCCACGACACCGCCGGGGCGCCTACCGACGGCCCGGCTCCCGGGTACGGGGCCGTCCCGGCCACTCCGTGCTCGTCCAGCGGCCCCACCGTCAGTCCCGCCTCGCGGCAGTCGCGCACGATGTCCGGCAGGGCGCCGAGGGTGGCCCGCCAGCTGCCCGGGGCGCAGGCGTGGTCGGTGTCGTGCAGGAGGATCGTGCCGCCCCCGCGCAGATCCGCCGCGACGGTCGCCCGTACCGAGGCGGGCGTGGCGTCCTGCCGCCAGTCCCTGCCCCACGCGGTCCACAGCACCGGCCGCAGTCCGGCCCGGCGGGCGGCGGCCCAGCGCCCGGAGGTGAGGATGCCGTAGGGCGGGCGGTACCAGCGCGGGAGGCGACCGGCGGCCTCGGCCACCGCGCGGACGGCGCGCAGCAACTCGCGCGTGTCCCGCGCCGGCGACGGCAGCCAGGGGCGGTCGTGCGACCAGCCGTGAACGGCGAGTTCGTGCCCCCGCCGGGTCAGTTCGCGGGCCGGCGCCGGGTGACGTACGACGTTCTCGCCCAGGACGAAGAACGTCGCGCGTACGCCGAGCCCGTCCAGCAGGTCGAGGAAGTGCGGCGTGGACGCCGGATCGGGGCCGTCGTCGAAGGTCAGGGCGATGTGGTCGGGGCGGCCCTGTCCGGCCAGGCCCGGGAACCGGCGCCGGCGCAGCCCGGGCAGCCAGGTCGCGGCCGGACCGATGTGGGCCAGCGCGACGACGACCGGCGCGACGGCGTACACCGCCGGTCCGGCGTGAGACCTCTCACGCATCCGTGTGCCTCCCTGTCCTCAACGGTTGTGCCGTTCCGGCGTTTCGTCGGCCCGCCGTTCCGGTGCTGGGCTGTTCCGTGGTGTGGCTGTTCCGGGGTGTCGCCGTGTCGCCCGGTGGGGTCGTCATGGCCCCGGCCGCTCCTGTGTCCGGCTGCCCGGCCCGGGGCCGTCCCGCGCCGCCGGCACCGTGTCCCACGCGCCGTGGACCGACGGCGCGCGGGCCAGTCCGACGCTGCCGAGCCCGATCAGTGCCACGCCGATCAGCTCGGGCAGCACCCGCACCCCGAGGGCGATCTGTTCGCCGAACAGGGCCCAGCCGAGGGCGACGCTGGTCAGCGCGTCGCCGAGGGTCAGCGCCGGCTGTGACGCCGCGAGGGTCCCCGCCCGCAGCGCGCTCTGCAGCAGCAGGAAGCCGATCACCCCCACCACCGCCGTGGCGTACGGCGGCCACTGGGTCAGGACGGCACCCACCCCCTGGGGAAGCCGCCCGGTGACCTCCTTCAGCAGCCCCGCCGTACCGCCGAACGCCACCGCGGACGCCGATCCGAACAGCGCGGCCCGGGGCGCGCCCCGTACCAGGCTGCCGATCGAGGCGAAAGCCGTCACCACGACGAACAGCGCCAGACCCGCCCAGCCCCATCGGCCCGGGGACGCGGTGTCATGGCCGGCCGACGGCGCGGCGGCGCCCAGGAACAACGCGAGCCCCACGGCCAGGGCCACGAACGCCAGCCAGGTCCGCAGGTCGGGCCGCCGGTGGAAGACAACACTGCCGACCATCAGGGTGAACAGCAGCTCACTGGCCATCAGCGGCTGGACGACGGCCAGACTGCCCACCGCCAGCGCGGCCGCCTGCAGCACCGTCGTCAGCGCCAGCAGCGCCGCGCCTCCCACCCAGTACCGGTCGCGCACCAGCCGAAGCAGTGAGCGCACCACCGTGTGGACGGCGCCCGCCCGGCTCTCGTCCTGCGCCGCGGCCCGGCGCTGCAGTACCGACGCCGCCGCGTTGGACAGCGCCGCGAACAGGGCCAGGACGACGCTGAGGACACTCACCGCCGCGCGCTCCCGCTCATCCGGAGCTCATCCGAACCGCGCCGCCAGCCGCCGGTACAGCCCCGGAGCCGCGCCCCGTACCCGGCACGGCAGTCGCAGCCAGCCGGGCACGTAGACCTCGTCGCGGCTTCGCGCCACCGCCGTCCGCACGGCGTCGGCCACCCGCTCGGCGGGTACCGGACGCGGCCAGGAACGCAGATAGGGGGCGCCGCGGCGTTCGAAGAACGGGGTGTCGACGACGCCGGGGACCACATGCGTGACCCCCACGCCGGTGCCCCGCAACTCGTAGCGCAGGGCGTCCGCGAAGGCGCCGACCGCGGCCTTGGCGGCGGAGTACACGGCCTCGTCGCGCACCGCCACACTGCCCGCCAGCGAGCCGACGAGCACCACCCGCCCCGACCCCGCCTCCACCATGCCCGGCAGCACCAGTCGCACCAGTCGCAGCGTGGCCAGCACGTTGACGTCGAGCACCTCGTCGATGGTGTGCGGGGGCATGTCCAGGAACTCCCCGGCCCAGCCGACCCCGGCACCGGCCACCAGCAGGTCCACCGGCCCGACCGTGGCCAGCGTGAAGTCGGCGAGCCGCCGGTCGGCGCCGGGGAGGGTGAGGTCCGCGGCGAAGGCGGTGGCCGACGCGTTCTCGGCGACCTCGCGCAGCCGGGACGGGTCACGTCCGCTGAGCACCAGCCGCCAGCCGCCCTCGTCGCTCAGCCGACGGGCGACGGCCGCGCCGATGCCGGAGGACGCCCCCGTCACGAGGGCCGTGCGCGTCCGCGTGCCCCGGGCGCCGGCGGGCTCCCGCCGAGGCCTGGCGTGGGCCGCGTCGGGCGCGACGGCCGGCGGGCCGGGGACGGGCCGGGGGCGGGAGAACGCATGGACCATGGAACCACCTTGGCTCGGGGCGGACGCCGGGTAGCGACCGACCAGGCGGTCGGGCTCCGGCGTCCGGCCGGACGGGCGGTCACGGAGTATCCCTGACAAGAAGTCCGAAACGCCCGCTTATGAGGTGGTTTGGAACGTGCCGGGCGGGCAACCTGGATCGCCGTGCATCCTCGCAGCTCATCAGCGCCCCGCCGCCCGGCGGCCCCAGACGCCCCGGGCGAGGGCAGACGGCTGCTGGTGGTCAGCGCGAGCATGGGCGCGGGGCACGACACGGTCGCCGCCGAACTGGTCCGCCGGGCTCGGGAACGCGGTGACGACGCCCACGTCGTCGACGTCCTCGCGCTGCTGCCGTACGGCGTGGGCAGTGCGCTGCGGCGCTTCTACCGCGGGTCGGTACGCCACTTCCCCTGGGCGTACGCCGCCCTGTACCGCCTGTTCCTGCGCCCGGGCGCGGGCCGTCGTCCAGGCGGCACGCCGCTCGCCCGGCTCGCCGGCGGCCGGCTGCGCGAGCTGGCCGAGCGTACGGGCGCGGACGTGGTCGTCCCCGTCTTCCACCTCGGCGCCCAGCTGACCGGCCATCTCCGCGCCCGGGGCCTGCTGTCCGTGCCCAGCGTCGTCCTCGTGATCGACTTCGCCGTCCACCGGCAGTGGCTCCATCCGGGCAACGACCACTGCCTGTGTCTCACGGATGACGTGGCGCGCGAGGTGCGGGAGAGCACCGGCACGTCCGCGTGGACGTGCGGCCCGGTCGTGGCCCCGGAGTTCTCCGCCGACGCTCCCGGAGCGGCCGGGTGGCGGGGGCTGTTCGACCGTCTCGGTCCCGGGCGGCCCGCCGTGGTGGTGTCCGCCGGCGCCTGGGGTGTGGGCTCGCACCTGGGCGCCACCGTCCGGCACCTGACGAACCACGGCATCCTGCCGGTCGTGCTCTGCGGGGACAACGAGAGGCTGCGCCGCGAAATGTCCGGCACACCGGGTGTGGTCGCGCTGGGCTGGGTGACGGACATGCCCGGCCTGCTGCACGCCGCCCGCGCCCTGATCGACAACGCCGCCGGCCAGACCGCCGTACAGGCCCTCGCCGCCGGACTGCCGGTCGTGGGGTACCGGCCGATACCCGGACACGGCGCGGACGGCGTCCGGCGGATGGCCGCGCTGGGTGTGTCGGACGTCGCCGAGGACGAGACCGTGCTGCTCGGCACGCTGCGCCGGCTCACCGCCCCGGGACCGGCCCGGACCGAGCGGATCGCCGCCGGACACGCGTTGTTCAGGGAAGACGCCATGACCCGGGTGGCAGCCCTCGCAGACGCGGAGCGAGCACGCCGGTGAGGCCGCGCCGGTTTCCCCGGCCCGGGCGGAGGGCACCCGGTCCGCGGCGAGAACCGGCGGAAGGAGGCGACGCCGTGCGGCTCGACGAATTCCTGACCCTGGTCCGCGATCGCGGCGAGTACCACAGCGACGAGGAGGCCGAGCAGGTCAGTACGGCCGTCCTGTGGGTGATCGCGTCCCGCATAGCCCCGGAGGAGGCAGCCGGTCTGGCCTCCGACCTGCCCGCGCCCCTGGACGACGCGCTGCGCCTGGAACGCGGGCGCCCCGAGTCCTTCGGCCGCGACGAGTTCCTGCGGCGCGTGGCGCAGCAGACCGGCGCCCGGCCGCGCACCGCCGAATGGGACGCGGGCGCCGTGCTCTCCACCCTCACCGAAGCGGTGCCCGGCGAACGCGTCCACGACCTGCTGGCCCACCTGCCGGCGGACTGCGCCGACCTCTTCGGCGGGCCGGCGCCGTACTGAGAGCGGTCCGCGGGCACGCGTTGGAGACGAGAGGAAGCGGGCACCCGGTCCCGGCGAAGATGCGGTCCCCGCACAGGAGGCATTCATGACGGACGGCGAGCAGCACCACGACGCGTGGCGCTCCGGCGAACGCTACGACGAAGAGGGCGACACCCCCCTCGGCGGATACATGGCACTCGCGACGACCTTCGTGGCGGGAGCCGGAACGTTCGCCGCGATCGCGTGGCGCCGCGGGCTGCGACTGCCGGACACCGTCCCGGCCTGGGACGTGGCCCTGCTGGGAACGGCGACGTTCAAGGTGTCCCGACTGCTGACCAAGGACAAGGTCACCAGTTTCCTGCGGGCGCCGTTCACCCAACGCGAGCGTGAGAGCAACGCCAACGAGGTGATGGACGCGCCGCGCGGCAGCGGCCTGCGCCGTGCCGTCGGAGACCTGGTGTCCTGCCCGTTCTGCACCTCCACCTGGGTGGCCGGCGGGCTCGTCGGCGGCTACGCCGTCGCGCCCCGGGCCGCCCGGCTGCTGTGCGCGGGCCTGAGCGCCGTAGTGCTGTCGGACTGGCTGCAGTACGCGTGGAGCGTGACGGAGCAGAAGGCCGAGGAGTGAGCGCGTGACCGGGCGGAAGGCCAGGAGTGAGCGTCAGTCGCGCTCGGCGCTTTCGGCCCGCTGCGCGCGCTCGGCGTGCAGCTCCTTCACGCGAGCCGCCTCCTTGCGCACGTCGGCCTGGACGGCCTGCTCCCGCTCCAGCCACTCGGGGCGCTCCTGCTTCAGCGCCTCGATCTGCTCCGTGGTGAGCGGTTCCGCGACCCCGCCCCGGTGCAGACCCGCGATGGAGACACCGAGCTTGGACGCGACCACCGGCCGCGGGTGCGGGCCGTCGCGCCGCAGGTCCCGCAGCCACGCGGGCGGGTCCGTCTGGAGCGCGTTCAGCTCGGCGCGCGTGACGACGCCCTCCCGGAACTCGGCGGGTGTGGCCTCGAGGTACACACCCAGCTTCTTCGCCGCGGTCGCGGGCTTCATGGTCTGGGTGTTCTGGTGCGACGTCATGGTGTCAAGGGTATCGAGCGTCTGCGCGACCGCCGACCACGCCCGGGAGCGTGACCGCCGGCTACGCGCGGTGACCGCGGTTCCCGGCCGTGCCTGGTGACCGCCGTCCCTGCCCACGCCCGGTAACCTGGCCGGGTGACAGGCTCGGAAGAATCCCCCTCGTTCCGGCTCGCGTACGTCCCGGGGGTGACGCCCGACAAATGGGTGCGCATCTGGAACGAGCGGCTGCCCGGCGTCCCGCTGTCCCTGACCCAGGTCGCCCCCGCCGAGGCGGGCGGCGTGCTGCTGGGCGGCGACGCCGACGCGGGGCTGGTGCGGCTGCCCGTGGACCGGAGCGCTCTCAGCGCGATCCCGCTCTACACCGAGACCACGGTCGTGGTGATCCCCAAGGACCACCTGGTCACCGCGGCCGACGAGGTGGCCGTCGAGGACCTGGCCGACGAGATCGTGCTGCACCCCTTGGACGACGTCCTCGGCTGGGAGCGGCTGCCGGGCCGGCCCGCACTCGAACGTCCGGCCACCACGGCGGACGCCGTCGAGCTGGTGGCGGCCGGGATCGGCGTGCTCCTCGTGCCCCTGTCGCTGGCGCGGCTGCACCACCGCAAGGACCTCACGTACCGGACGGTCACGGACGCCCCCGAGTCGGGCGTGGCCCTGGCCTGGCCCGAGGACGCGCACACGGACCGGGTGGAGGACTTCATCGGCATCGTCCGAGGCCGGACCGTCAACAGCACCCGGGGCCGGCAGCCCGCCCCCGCCCCGGCGAAGGGCGAGCGCACCGAATCGGCCGCGCGGGGCAGGCCGGGGGCCGGGAAGCAGACCGGCGGCGCGCGGCGCGGCACCGTCGGCAACGGCAAGAGCGGCGCCAAGGGCGGAACCAGGAGCGCCGCCAAGGGCGGCAGCAGGGGCAACGTCAGGAGCGGCGGCAAGAGCGGCGGCACCAAGGGCGGCGGCGGGCGCGGCAAGCCCCGCCGCGGTTGACACGGGCGACGCCACGCTCCCTCGTGTCGGTCAGCGGACCGTCGGACTGGGCGTCGGCGCCGAGGTGTTGACCTCCAGCCCGGGCGGCGCGGTGAGCGAGAGCACCGGCTCACCCGGCTGCGGCGCCGGCGGTGTGAGCTGCGCCTTGGGCAGGTCCGGCGGGGCCGACTGCTGGAAGTTGACCTGGTCGAAGTTGACCAGGCCGGTCTTCTCCAGCACGGTGATGTGGTCCAGCACGGTGTCGTTGGCCTGGTCGGCCAGCTGACGCACCAGGGAGTTCTTGGTGTTGGCGCGGACCTTGGCGATCACCGGGAAGATCTGGCCGTGCGTGATGCGCATGATGTTGACCGCGGTGGTGTCGAACTGCTTGCCCGTCGCCCCGTCCACGGTCGACACGAACTGCTGCTGCTGGGGAGAGGCCAGGTTGGGCAGGGTGACGCCCAGCTCGGGCGCGATCCTGCGGCAGGTCGCGTCCAGCCGGGCGTGCCCGACGACCAGGTGCTCGCCGGCCTCCTTCATCTCCGGTGTCGAGCCCCGCTCCATGGCCATCAGCCCCAGGGGGTGTTCCCACAGCCCGGCGGCACGGACCTTCACCACGAAGTCCCGGTCCGCCTCGGTGAGCGGCCCGAACACCGTGTTGGTGATGACGCGGTCCTGGGTACTGACCGTGTTCCGCACTCCGAGCATGGTCGGGTAGGCGAGCGCGGTGAGGGTGAGGACCAGGGCACCGCCCACGAAGGCGGTCCCTGCCGTGGTGCGCGTGATGCGCATCGTGCCTCCTGGGGCGAAGACAGGCTCGGACACCAGGAGGTACGGATGCGGGCGGCGAACCGATCACCTCCGCGAGCAAAAACTTCCTCGAGTAAGAACTTCCGCGGGCAGGACTTCCGCGTGGACTTCCGCGGGTAGGACTGCCGTGGGTGGAAGACCCACCGCGCCGTCAGTCCGCGTAAGACGCCTTCCGCGCGGTCCGCACCACCTGTTCGCCCTTGTCGTCCCCGAGCAGCCCGGCCTCCACCCACGCGTCCACCGTGGAACGCACGTGCGTCACCAGTGCGCCCTTGTCACGGAACGGGGCCGCCGCCCAGATCTCGTCGAGCAGGGTGGTGCCGTCGTCCTTCGCCGGGTTGGCGACGCCCGAGTCGGTGCCGCCGAGGACCACCCGGGGTTCCGAGCGGCGGAAGTAGGCGTGCGTCGGATCCTCGGTCCCCTCGGCGAACGGCGCCCACTCGGTGCCGTCCAGCGTGTAGTGGAGCGGCTTGCCGGGCACGGGCGTGAGCGTGGGCAGCAGGTCGCCGGAGAGACCCGCGTCGCGGTACAGCCCGCACTCCAGGAGGTCGGTGGACGGATCACGGCCGACCAGGTTGACCGGACCGTAGAACAGCGCCTGCAGCGACGGGTCGTCGAGTGCCTTCTCCACCCGCAGCCGGAAGGGCACCCGGACCCGCACGGTGTCGCCCCGGCGCCAGGTCCGGGACACGGTGAAGTAGCTGCCGGGCGTCGGAGTCCCCGGTACGGCGCGCCCGTTGACGGTGACGCGGAACCCCGCCGTGGCCCACGACGGTACCCGCAGCCGCAGCGCGAAGGCGGCACGGCCGCCGCCGAAGGTGAGGGTGCTGCCCTGTTCCCGGGGATAGTCCGTGGTCTGCGTGACGGTGACGCCCCGCTCGGCCCAGGTCAGGGTGGAGCGGCTGTAGAGGTTGACGTACAGGGCGCTGCCGTCGGCTGCGGCGAAGTACACCGAGTCCTGGTACTTGGTGGCGCTCTCCAGGCCGGTGCCCTCGCAGCAGGTCGTGCCCTGCTTGGGCGTGTAGTCGCGCACATGGCCGGGCGTCAGCCCGATGAAGTAGGTGACGAGCGGCTTCTCCGCATCCGGCCGGTCCTGTTTGGAGCCGAGCACCTGGTTGTACAGGGCCCGCTCGTAGTAGTCCATGTACGCCGGGTCCTGGTCGTGGAAGAACAGGGTCCGGCTCAGCTTGAGCAGGTTGTAGGCGCAGCAGCTCTCGGCCGTGGTGGCACTGATCGTGCCCGCGATCACGTCCCGTGCCTTCCAGAACTCACCGGTGCTGGTGCCGCCGATGGCGTACATGCGGTGGGGCACGACCATGCCCCAGAAGTTCCTCGCCGCGGTGAGGTAGCGCTCCTCGCCCGTCTCGTCGTACAGGCGTACCAGGCCGGTGAAGATCGGTATGTGCTGGTTGGCGTGCAGGCCGTCGAGGACGTCGGTGTTCTCGGCGCAGGCGTCGATCAGCCGGTCGAGGTCGAACAGCCGGGCCAGCGCGAGATGGTCAGCCTCGCCGGTGACCGCGTGCAGGTCGCAGATCGCCTCGACGATGCCGCCGAACTCCCCACTGGAGAAGATGCCCCACATCCGCTGAAGCGTGGCCGCGGGCAGGGCGGACAGCCGCGCGTACATCCAGTCGCACATGCCGGACGCGAGGTCCAGCGCCCGGTCGTCGCCGCTGGCGAGGTGGGCGTCGAGCAGGCCCCTGAGGATCTTGTGCGCCGTGTAGTACGGCGCCCAGACCTTGGTGTAGTCGCTGCCGGTCATCGACTCCAGCTCGATGAACTGCGTCTCCGGATACGCCGCGAGGAACCCGGGGTGGCTGGGCCCGCCCCAGGTGCGGCGCAGCGTGGCCGTCAGGCCCCGGTCGGAGGAGTCCGCGAACGTCCCGCCGGCGGTCTCGTCGAAGGCGTACGACGCCAGGTCGCCCCGGCCGGCCGGTGTGTCGGCGGCGCGGTTCTCCCGCAGCGCGCCCATCTCGGCGGCGCTCAGGGCGCGTGACCAGACGTTGAACTCCTCGAAGGCGCCCGCGAAGACGGGGTCGGCGGGGTAGTGCGAGCGGCCGAGCCAGTGGTGGGCGAGGGGGCCGAGGACCGCCGGGGTCAGGGTCATGGCCGTGTTCCGCGCCACGGCGGTGCCGTCGACGTAGAGGGTGCCCGTGCCGTCCGCGAGGGTCACGGCCAGGTGGCTCCACTCGCCCAGAGGCAGCAGGGCCGTGCCGTCGATGCCCTGCTCGCCCGCGGCGCCGCTGTCGGTGATGGCGAAGCGCGGCACGCCGTCGGCGTTGCGGGCGGCGAGGTAGAGGTAGCGGTTCGTGTCGTCGCCGAAGTCGAGGACGCGGGCCCAGTCGCCGTCGTGGGTGGGCTTCACCCAGGCGGCCAGCGTGATCGCCGAGGTGTCGCCGAGGACGCCGGCGGGGAGGTCGACGTACTGGTGGGAGCCGCGCACGTTCTCGGCGGCGGCGCCGAAGCGGCCCTCCGTGCTCAGCACGGCCGGGTCGTGGCGCAGGGCCTCGCGCACCTCGGTCAGCGCGCCGACCATGGTGCCGGTCCGCTCGGCGAAGACCCGTTCCCCGGTGCTGCGGTACGCCTGGGACAGCATGGTCAGGAAGTGGCCGGTGTAGTGACCGCGGAGGTTGCCGTTGGCCTCGCCGTCCAGTCCCTCCCAGCCGCCGGGGGCGACGGCCCCGAGGGTGGGGAGACCGGCGTTGGCGCGGAAGACCTGGAGCAGCCGGTTCACGTCGTAGCCGCGGGCGTGGTCCAGCATCAGCCGTCGTCTGTCGGCGAAGACACCCCGGCCGAGCGTCACGTCCTCCAGCCCGAACGGCCGCACGGACCAGGCAGCCGGTGCCGCGGGGCCCGCGAGCGCGGAGGGGGCCTGCGGCGCGGCGCCGGGCCCGCCGCTCGCCGCGTACGAGACCGCGGGCGTTCCCGCGACGACCGCCGTGGCCAGCAGAAGGCTCCGCCGGGAGAGGGGCGCTGCCATGTGCTCCTCGATTCATTCGAAATACCGAACGCTGTTCGGAAGGTCGCCCAGAAGATAGGCAGGAGGCAGGGGGGCGTCAACGCTACCGACGAGTACGGCCAGAGCGCGTGTCAGGCGGTCCGGCGAGTACGGCCAGGGGGCGGGTCGGGCGGTCCCGACGAGTGCGGTCGGCGGGCGTGTCAGGCGGTCCGGACCGCTCGCGCGAGCCAGTCGTACGCCGCCCGCGCGGTGAACTCCTCCTGGCCGCCGCGCACCAGCAGGCCGGCGGTGGCGAACTCGGGCGCGTCGGCCTGGGCCGCGACGTACGGGATCGCGATGCAGCGCATCCCGGCCGCGTGCGCGGCGGCGGCCCCGGGGGCGGCGTCCTCCAGGACCACGCAGTCGGCCGGGTCCGCGCCGAGCCGGCGCGCCGCCTCCAGGAAGACGTCGGGCGCCGGCTTGCCCCGCGCGACCTCGTCGGCCGAGACGACCGTGCGCAGCCACGCGTCCAGACCGGTGCGGGACAGGATCGTCTCGATGGCCCCGGGCGACGAACCCGACGCCACCGCCAGCGGCACTCCCTCGGCCGCCAGGAGTTCGACGAACGCGCGCATCTCCGGGTACGCGCGGGCGGAGGTGCGGGCCAGCTCCAGATAGTGGCGGTTCTTGACGGCGAGCAGCTCCTCCACGGGGGCCCGCAGGCCGTACCGCCGCTTCCAGTCGGCGACCGTCTCCTGGGTGCTGATCCCCACGTACCCCTCGTGGTCCGCCCAGGTGAAGTCCGGTACGCCGTACTCGGCGAGGGTCCGCCGGCCCGCCTCGTAGTAGTTCGGCTCGCTGTCCACGAGCGTTCCGTCGAGATCGAAGATGACCGAGATGCCGCCGAGAGTGCTCATGGGGTCCAGGATGCCAAGGAGCCGGGGATCACTTTCGCGCCGTGCGCCCGATCGACTCCACCAGGGGCAGCAGCCGGTGCGGCACGCGCTCGCGCAGCGCCACCTCACTGCGGGTGCGAACCACCCCGGGCAGACTGATCAGCTTCTGGACCACGTCCTCCAGGTGCGCGTTGTCGCGTGCCACCACCCGGGTCAGCAGGTCGCCGCCGCCCGTGATGGAGAAGGCCTCCACGATCTCCGGGACCGCCGCCAGCGCGTCGCCCACCTCGTCCAGGTGGCCCTGGGTGACCTCGATGTGCACGAAGGCCAGTACCGGGTGGCCCAGCGCGGCGGGGGAGAGGGAGGGGGCGGTGCCGGTGATCACGCCGTCCCGCTCCAGGCGGTCGAGCCGGGCCTGGAGCGTGCCGCGGGCGACCCCGAGGAGGCGCGCGTACTCCCGGACGCTGGTGCGCGGCTGCTCCAGCAGCAGCCGCAGGATGCGGGTGTCGAGTTCGTCGACGGCCATGACGTCCGGTCCCCTCGTCGGCCATTGGCTCTTCGGTGGCCGTGGAAATATCGCGATGACTATACCAATGGCCCACTGCAGCGCGGGCCTGTTGAGCCACTGGTGGAAGAGATGCTCCTATGGAGGGGTCGATGGCGCTGCGGATCCCGCGGCGCCTTTTTCATGCCAGTGACCTGGGGCCCGTGGGCGCCCGTATACGAGGGGGCGGTAATCAGTGCTGAAGAAGGTGTTCGTGAGCCCGGATCCGGGACGGTCCCGGCTGCGGTTCGCCGCGCGGGCCGTCCTCGGCATCGGGCTGGCCGTCGTGGTCTGCGGCCTGGCCGGTACCTCTCTCGTGGGCGCCGTCATCGGCGGGCTCGCCGCGCTGCTCGCGCTGTTCACCGTCACCGACGCCACCGTGCGCGGGCAGGCGGTCACCACCGCGCTGCTGCCGGTCGCCGGACTGCCCGTGCTGACCGCCGCGGCCGCCCTGCACGACCACCCCGTGGCCCGGGACCTCACCTTCCTCGCCGTCGTGGGCGCCGGCGTGTACGCCAGGCGCTGGGGCCCGCGTGGACACAGCCTCGGCGTGTTCGCCTTCATGACCTTCTTCATCGCCCAGTTCCTGCACGCGACCACGGACCGGCTGCCCGAGATGTTCGCCGCCGTCCTGCTGTCCGTGGCCGCCGCCGCGGCGGTGCGCTTCGGCCTGTGGTGCTACGAGCGCCGCCTGCCCCCGCCCGCCGTCCTCGCACCGCCCGCCGGCACCGGACTCGCCCGCATCACCACCCGCCAGGCCGTCCAGGCCACCGCGGGCGCCGGCTTCGCCCTGGTCGTGGGCCAACTGGTGTCCGACGAGCGCTGGTACTGGGCCGTCGGCGCCACCTGGTGGGTGTTCGTCAACACCACCTCGCGCGGCGACACCCTGGTCCGCGGTTTCCGCCGGGTCCTCGGCACCGTCGTCGGCATCGGCCTCGGCTTCCTGATCGCCGTCCCGCTCGCCGGATCCGCGGTGCCCACGGCCGTACTCGCCGCCGTCTGCGTCTTCGGCATCTTCTACACCGCCGCGGTCTCCTACACCTGGATGATGCTCTGCGTGACGGTGCTCGCCGAGCTGCTCTACGGCCTCCTGGACTTCCTCAGCCCCGGCCTGCTCGCCCTGCGGCTCGCCGAGACCGGCGTCGGGGCGCTCGGCGCCGCGCTCGCCGTGCTCTTCGTGCTGCCCGTCACCACGCACGCCGTCACCGACGCCTGGATCCAGCGCGCCCTGCGCTGCGTCCACGCCTGCACCGCCGAGGCCGCCGCCCGCCTCGCCGGAACCCAGGGCGCCGACCCCGCGCCGCGCGTGGCCGAACTGGAACAGATGCTCGGCCGGGTACGGCTGTCGGTCGCCCCGCTCGTCCACCCGCTGAACCCGATGTACGGCCGCAAGCGGCGCGCCCGCCGCGTACTCGCCCTGCTCGACGACTGCGCCCGGGAGATCCGCGGCCTGGTCGCCGTCGCCGCCGACCCGGAGGCCTCGCACGACGCCCGGCTGGCCGCCGCCTGCTGGCGTGTCGAAACCGCGGTCGAGGCACTCACCGGCGGCAGGCCCCTCCCCGCCCGCGCGGACGGGCCGCGCGCCGCCGAGCCCGCGTTGGCCCACCTCCACGACCTGGAACGCGCCCTGGCCGAACTCGCCGCGCCCCTGCGAGCCCCCTCCGGCTCGCCGCTCGTCGGCGCCTGACCCGTCCGGCCCCGCGTCCCCCATTTGGTCTAGACCGCGCGTGATCGACTGCTACCGTCACCCCGGGGCAGACGATCAGTCGGCACTCGACGAGGCGCGGGACGGCGCGACCACCCGGGACGGCGCGGGACGGCGCGGGACGAGAGGGAGCAGCGGTGACAGACGGCGGCAGGCGGCAGCGGCGGGCGTTCATCGGGTCGTTCACGGCGGCCGGCGGCCCCGGCATCGTGACGGCGGCCGTCGCGCCCGACAGCGGCGCGCTCACGGTCCTCAGCGGCACGGACCGCCTGCCCGACCCCTCCTACCTGGCCCTGACCCCCGACGGGGACATGCTCTACGCCGTCAGCGAGACGGCCGAGGGCGCGGTGGCCGCCTTCCGCGTGAGCGGGGACAAACCCGAGCCCGCCGGGCGGCCGGTGTCCGTGGGAGGCGACGGGCCGACCCACCTCAGCCTGTACGCCGGGCACGTCCTGACCGCCAACTACGGCTCCGGCAGTGTCACCGCCGTGCCCGTCCGCCCCGACGGCACCCTCGCCCGGTCCGCCTCCGGCGTCCTGCGGCACACCGGCTCGGGTCCGCACGCCCAGCGCCAGCAGGGGCCGCACGCCCACCAGGTGCGGCCCGACCCGAGCGGGCGGTGGGCGGTCAGCGTGGACCTCGGCACCGACTCGGTGCGGGTCTGCACCCTGAGGGACGGCGCCCTCGCCGTGCACCGGGAGACCGCTCTGCGCCCCGGCTCGGGCCCGCGGCACCTGGCCTTCCACCCGGACGGCTCGCGCGCCTACGTGGTCAACGAACTGGCGCCCACCGTCACCGTCTGCCGCTGGGACGCCGCCGAGGGCGTGCTGCAGCCCCTCAGCGAGGTTCCGGTGCTGCCCGGGGCACCGGCCGGCGACGCCTTCCCCTCCGGCATCGTGGTCTCGCCCGACGGCCGCTTCGTGTGGACCGCGACCCGGGGCGAGGACGTCCTGTCCGTGTTCGTCGTGGAGCCGGACGGGCTGCGGCTGTTCGGGACCGTGCCGTGCGGCGGGCACTGGCCGCGGGAGATCGCCGAGTCGGACGGCTTCCTGTACGCGGCCAACGAACGATCCGGAGACGTGACCTGGTTCGCGCTCGACCCGGAGACCGGAGTGCCCCGGCGCACCGGCTCACTCGCGGTACCGGCGGCGTCCTGCGTGGTCTTCGGCTGACCGGGCCGGCGGCCCGCCGCCCACCGGTGAAGGGCTCCTCGGGCTGCCGGCGGCCCGCCGCGACCCCGAGGGGGATCCTCGGTCCTGGGGCCCACCGCGCGCCCGGGCGGTCGTCAGCCGTCCCCCGCGGTGGCCCGCGGGTTCGCCGTACGGCATGACGAAGGGCCCGCTCCGGTACGTGAGCGGGCCCTTTCGGTCGTGCTCGGGGCGGGCGCCCCTGTGTCAGCGGACCGGCGTGCTCTGCGGCTGCTGCTGGGGCGAGATGCCGAGCGCGGTCGTGTACTTGGCCAGCGCCAGCTTGCCGATCGCCGGGTACGGGCCGAGCGGCTCGGCGGTGGAGCAACCCACCTCCCTGGCCGCCTCCTCCAGCAGGGACGCCTCGATCTCCGGGCCGATCAGGTACGGCGCGAGCGCCAGCTGCTGCGAGCCCGAGGAACGCAGCTGCTCGGCCACGGACGCGATCGAGCCCTCGTCGTCCAGGGCCGCCGCCATCACCGGCACGGCGAGGCGCGCGGCGAGCAGCATGCCGGTGATCCCGGCCGCCTGGACGGCCTCGTCACCGCCCACGGAGGCCAGGATGATGCCGTCCGCGGCGGTCGCCACGGTGAACAGGCGGGCGCGGTCGGCGCGGGCCAGGCCGGCCTCGGAGAGCCGCACGTGCAGCGCCTCGGCCAGCAGCGGGTGCGGACCGAGGACGTCGGTCAGCTCGGCCGCGATCCGGCTGTCCATGACAGCCTGCCGGATCCGGCGCAGCAGCGCGCCGTCCGGGCCGGCCAGCAGCGGTACGACGACGGCGACGGGGCCCTCGGGCTCCTTCACGTCCAGGCCGGCGGCGCGTGCCTGCTCGTAGCGGGCGGTGCGCTCCTCGGCGGCACGCACGAGGACGGTCGACAGGGAGAGGAACTCCTCGTCGTCCCCGTCGAGGTGACCGATCCGGGCGTCGAGGCCGGGCAGCTCGGAGCGGGCGATGCTGATGACCTCGTCGGCGAGGCCCCGGGTGGTGCTGCTGGGCGTCCCCGGCACCGCGAGGACGAGCGCCGGCGCGCCCTCGGGAGCCACCAGGGGTTCGGGACGGCGGTGCCGTCCTGGCTGGCGGGGGCGCGGCATTCGTACTGGCAGGCCGGACGCGGGCCCAGTGGGGGAGCTCATGGCGCCGCATGTTACTGGTTTCCGGGGTTTCCCTGTTCGGGGAGGGTGCAGGTGAGCGGTATCCGTCCGGTTTTGTCTGATGAGTGATGTACGGATCGGCCGACATCGGCATGATTCACCTCGCCGCGGACCGATTATCGGCCGTCCGGCACAGTCGTCACCCACAGCATCCTGTCGTCACTCGGAAGGGTGAGTGAGCCGGTCGCCAGGTCGTTCGCGATCCGCACCGAACCGTGCAGGGGATCGCCCTCGGCGGTCGTCCGCCGCGCATGCGGCAGCCGCTGGGCCAGTTCCTCCTCCAGCGGTACGACGAGGGGGGCGCCCATCTTCAGCAGACCACCGGTGACCGCGACGCGGGGCTCGCCACCCGGCGGGCAGACCGCGGCGGCCGAGTCGGCCATGTGCCGGGCGGCGGCCCGCAGGATGCCCGCGGCGACGGGGTCGTCGGCCGCGCAGGCGGCCACCTCCGGCGCGAAGGAGGCGAGGACGGCGGGACGGTCCGTACGCGGATACAGCTGACCGGGCAGGCCCGCCACCGGGCCGAACCGCTCCTCGGCGCGGGCGAGGAGCGGGACGGAGCCGCGCCGGCGCCCGTCGTGGGCGCGCAGCGCCGCCTCCAGGCCGGCCCGCCCGATCCAGGCACCCCCGCCGCAGTCGCCCAGCAGATGACCCCAGCCGTCCGCCCGGTGCCAGCGGGTCAGATCGGTGCCGGTCGCGATCAGGCCGGTGCCCGCGGCGACCACGGCTCCGGGCCGGGGGCCGAGGGCGCCGACGTACGCGGTGACGGCGTCGGCGACCAGGGCGACCGTCCGCACGCCCAGCTCCCGGGCCAGCGCGCCCGGCAGCTCGGCCCGCAGCGCGTCACCCAGGGTGGCCAGCCCGGCGGCCCCGACGACGACGGTGCCGAGCCGGGTCACACCGGTCTCGGCGGTCAGCGCCCTGGCCATGGGCAGCAGCTGTGCCAGCAGATGCCCGGTATCGATGCCGCGCGCACCGGTGCGGACCGGTTCTCGCGACGCACGCCGCCCGCGCCCGTCGGTGCCGGCCGTACCGACGACGACGCGCAGACCCGAACCGCCGGAGTCGACGGCCAGGAAGCCGCCGCTCACGGCAGGCACCGGTCGCCACGGCCCCGCGGGACGGGGGGCGGCCCCACCGCGTACGCGGGAGTTCTGGGGGCCGGCTCTCGACGGCGAGAGGCGGGCGGGACGTGATGGCGACGACGGAGTGGCGCGACCACTGGATGCAACAGGTTCCCCGCCTTTCCGGCGACCGGCCACGCGATCTGTCGGACCGGCGCGATGACCTCGACGTGGAGGAAGAGTAGCGCTGAGGACGGCGTCCGCGCGCGGGGGCTTCGGGGGCTGTGCGGGGACCGGTCGCATGCCAGTAGAGTGACGCGCCGTGGCACCACGACCCTTGCATGAACTTGTCGAAGCAGGCTGGGCGAAGGCTCTGGAACCTGTGGCTCAACGCATCGCCGTGATGGGAGACTTCCTGCGGGCGGAGATAGCGGCCGGCCGGACGTACCTGCCGTCCGGGGCGAACGTCCTGCGGGCCTTCCAGCAGCCGTTCGACGACGTCCGTGTCCTGATCGTCGGTCAGGACCCCTACCCCACGCCGGGGATGGCGATCGGGCTGAGTTTCGCGGTGGCGCCCGAAGTGCGCTCCTTGCCGGGCAGTCTGGAGAACATCTTCCGGGAACTGCATACGGACCTGGGGCTGTCCCGGCCGTCCAACGGGGACCTGACACCGTGGACCGAGCAGGGCGTGCTGCTGCTCAACAGGGCGTTGACGACGGCGCCGCGCAAGCCGGCCGCGCACCGGGGCAAGGGCTGGGAAGAGGTCACCGAGCAGGCGATCCGAGCGCTGGTCGCCCGTGACAAGCCGCTGGTGTCCATTCTGTGGGGGCGTGACGCGCGTAATCTGCGGCCGCTGCTCGGGGACCTCCCGGCGGTCGAGTCCGCCCATCCGTCGCCGATGTCGGCGGACCGTGGCTTCTTCGGCTCCCGTCCGTTCAGCAGGACCAACGACATGCTGGTGCGGCAGGGCGTCCAGCCGGTGGACTGGCAGCTGCCGTAGGCGTCGGCCCGCCGTGTCCGGCCGGGGCGTGCCGGTGGCCGACGGCCGCGCGGTCGCCACCGGCGTCCTCCCCGGCTCGACCGGGGACGACAGACCGGCACGGGGTGCTGTCCGGTGCGCTACTTGCTCACGGCGAAGCGCATCAGGGCGTGCTCGTCGCCCTGCTTGACCTTCCCCGTCTCGTTGATCACCTCCAGCTTCCAGGTGCCGCCCACCCGGACGGCCTTGGCCACGGCGCAGCCGTTGTCCTGGCTGAGCAGGCTGGGCCAGATGTCGGCGACCTGCTGCGTGCTGCCCCCGGTCGCGTCGTAGACCTTGAAGCTGATGTTGCGGGCCTTCTGGAAGGAGCTGCCCTTCTTGTAGGCGGCCGCGACGAACACGATCGACGTGATGGCGGTCGGGAGCTGGGCGAACTCGACGGTCACCGTCTCGTCGTCCCCGTCACCGTGCCCGGTCTGGTTGTCGCCGCTGTGGAGCAGTGAGCCGTTGCCCATGGGGTCGAGGGAGTCGAGGCCGGCGAGGCGTACCGGGTCCCCGCCCTGCAGGGCGACGGCGATCAGGTCGAGGTCGGTGCCGGTCTTGCGGCGCAGTTTGCCGAGCACACCGCCGCTGCTGCCGGCGGTGGGGTCCCAGGAGACTCCGATGGACAGGTGGGTCACTCCGTCCAGGTCTGCCGGTCCGTCTTCCTTGGTGAGCGTGATCATGTGCGGGTCTTTCTCTGTCGACAAAACTACATCAGGCAGAGTGTGCCTGGCGGCTCGGAAGGCCCACCCGCCGGGTCCCGGCCCGGCGCGTGCTCGCCCTGCGCCGGGGGACCGCCGCGGACCAGGCGGGTGGCTTCGTCACTCAGCCCTCGTCCTCCTCGTCGCCTTCGAAGAAGTCCCCGACCTCGTCGACGACCTCCGCGGCGACCATGCCGCCGACGACGCCGACCGCCAGTCCGGCCGCGCCCGCCGCGACAGCCGTGCCCATGCCGGGACCGGAACGGTGACGGTCTTCGTGAGGGCGGTCGGGCCCGTGGAACCCGCCGTGTCCGTGGTCGGTGTGCGGGGCGGCGTGGCCGTACGCAGCCTGATGGCCGTACGCCGTCCGGTGCTCGACGAGCTGTCGTACCCAGCCGTCCACTTCGGCCGTCCAGTCGCGCACGTCGTGGTGTCCGACGGCGAACCGGGTGAGCGCGTCGTGGCCGGAGGAGAAGAGGCCGCCACGCTTGTCGGCCTCCAGCACCACTTCGAGCCCGCCCGGGCCGGCCAGGAAGGTCAGTTCGATCTCGTTGACCTGGTGGGCGTACCGGGGCGCCGGAGTGAGCTCGATCTCCTGGTAGAAGGGCAGCTGCTGCCCGGTGCCGCCGATGTGCCCGTACTCGAGATCGGCGGACCTGAAGCCGAAGCCGAGCTGTCCGAGCGCCTCCAGAACCGCCTCCTGGGCGGGCAGGGCCGCGACGGTGAGCTGGTCGAGGTCGCCCTTGTCCTTGGCGCCGGCGACCGCCAGTTCGGTGCGCACACCGAGCACGATGCCCAGCGGCTGCCCGTACAGCTCGGTGACGGGCGTCTCCCACGGCAGCATGACGCTGAAGGGCACGCTGCGCGGTTCTTCCGCGGCGAGCCGGAAGCCGCCGCCGACGGTGAACCGGTCGAAGACGACGGCGCCCTCGCTCTCGCCGTCCCCGTGTTCCGCCTCGACCCGGGCGACCAGTTCGAGTGTGATGTGGTCGATGTCGAAGTCCGCCTGGCCGCCCTTGAGGTGCACCTGTCCGGTGAGGGTGCCGCCGGGCAGTGCGGGGGCCGGGTCGAGGACCGTGTCGACCGTGGGGGCGCCCACGCCGAGCGAGCCGAGAAGTCGCTTGAACACCATGGTGGCGTCCACTCCTTTTGCGTGCGTGATGTTCCGTGAGGGGCTACTTGGCCGCTTCGAGAGCGGCGAGTGCCTGTGCCCAGCGGGCGTACTTCAGTTCGGCCAGGTCCGCGACGGTTCTGACCCCGAAGGCCTCCTGGAGCAGCTCGCCGTCGCGGTCGGAGACCCCCTTCAGTGCCGCCACCGGCGCCGCGAGTATCTCCGGCAGCCTCTTGTCCGCCCATGCCTTGTCCAGCACCGTGTCCAGATCGATCGAAGCCATGTGTCTCTCCAAGGGGGTACGGCCCGGACAGGGGGCCGGGCCTGTTTCTACAAGCGAGTAGAAGCATAGAGTTGCGTCGGCGGGCACGGAGCGCGCTCGGGGCCGGCCCGCCGGGAAAGACCGAAAAACGCTCCTGAGCTGGCCAGGGAACCCTGATGGCATGGGGCTCCCTCTCCCGCGTCCGCCTGACGGGGATCCGACGATGAGCCCCATCACGGTCCGGCGTGGGTGGCGATCGGGAACCTGTTTTCGGCCACAATCGTTGTCGTACCAGCACGCACAGACGAGGAGTCAGCGCTTGTCCGCCAGATCGACGGACCCTTCGGGGCACAGTCCCCGGCCATTCCGCCCAGTACGTCCTGAGCACGGCTCCCGACGGGGTGGTGCCGGATGAGTGCCGTGGAAGCCTGGCTGGGAGTGCTGGCGGTGTTCGTGCTGACCGCGGGCACCGGCTATTTCGTCGCCCAGGAGTTCGCGTACGTCTCCGCGGACCGGCTCGCCCTCGCGCGTGAGGCCGACGCCGGGGACCGGAGGGCCGCCCGTGCCCTGACGGTGCTGGAGCGGTTGTCGTTCATGCTCTCGGGCGCTCAGCTCGGCATCACCGTGACGGGTCTGGTCGTCGGTTTCATCGCCGAGCCGTCCGTCTCCGCGCTGCTGAGGCCGGTCCTGTCCGGAGTCGGCATCCCCGACGGTGCCGTCACCGGTATCTCCGTCGTGCTCGCCTTCGTCCTGGCCACCATCGTGCAGATGGTGCTGGGCGAGCTGGCCCCGAAGAACCTCGCCATCGCCGTCCCGGAACGGCTGGCGAAGTCACTGGCCGGCTCCACGCTGGCCTATCTGAAGGTCGTCGGCCCGGTGGTCCGGATCTTCGACGGCGCGGCGAACAGACTGCTGCGCAAGGTCGGCATCGAACCGGTCGAGGAACTGCACCACGGCGCCACTTTGGAGGAGCTGGGCCACCTGATCGGCGAGTCCCACGAGCAGGGACAGCTGCCGCGCGGCACCGCCGAGCTGATCGACCACGCGCTGGAGTTCTCCGAGCGGACGCTGCACGCGGTGATGGTGCCGCGGGTCGACGCGGTCTTCGTCCGCAAGGAGGCCACCGCGGCCGAGGCCATCGACCTCATCGGCAAGCACGGCCACTCCAACTACCCCGTGCTCGGCGACCATCCGGACGACGTCACGGGTGTGCTGGGCGTACGGGAGCTGATGGGGCTGCCCGCCGGCCGGCTCACCTCCCTCACGGCCGGTGCGGTGGCCCGGGGGCCGCTGCTGCTGCCGGACACCCTGCCGCTGCCGGACGCCGTGGAGCGGATGCGGGAGCGGGACGACGAGTTCGCCGTGGTCCTCGACGAGCACGGCGGTGTGGCGGGTGTCGTCACCTACGAGGACGTCGCAGAGGAGCTCGTGGGCGACATCGCCGACGAGTCCGACACCGTCACCGAGGTCGCGGTCGCGGACGGCGACGGCTGGCTGGTGGACGCCGGGCGTCGCCTGGACGAGGTGGCCGAGGTGACCGGCGTCGAGCTGCCCGAGGACGAGGACTACGAGACCGTGGCGGGCCTGATCGTCGACCGGCTCGGCCGCTTCCCGGCCATAGGCGACCATCTCACGGTGGCACTGCCCGACGGCGAGGGCGTGGCGATCGACGTACGCACCCTCGACCGGCACGTGCCGGAACGGGTCCGGATCGAGCGGCTGTCCGGGAAGACGGAGGAGCAGGCATGAGTTTTCCGATGGCGCTCTTCGTCACCGTCCTGCTGCTCGTGGGCAGCGGGTTCTTCGTCGCGGCCGAGTTCGCGCTGGTCGCCGCCAAACGGCACCGCATGGAGAAGGCCGTGGCCGAGGGGCAGCGCGGCGCCAAGGCGGCCCTGGCCGGTATGCGCGAACTCTCGCTCATGCTGGCCGGTGCCCAGCTCGGCATCACCGTGTGCACCCTGGGCCTGGGCTCGGTGTCCAAGCCCGCGATCTCCCACGAACTGGACCCCCTGCTGCACAAGCTGGGTCTGCCCACCGCGCTCAGCTACGGCGTGGCCTTCGCCGTGGCGATGATCGTGGTCGTGTTCCTGCACATGGTGCTCGGCGAGATGGCACCCAAGTCCTGGGCCATCGCTCACCCCGAGCGCTCCGCGATGCTCCTTTCCGCGCCCTTCCGCGGGATCGTGAAGGCCGTACGCCCGCTCATCTGGGTCCTCAACCGCATCAGCAACGCCCTGGTCCGGCTGTGCCGCGTCACCCCGCGCGACGAACTGGCCTCCGTCCACAACCGCGAGCAGCTCACCCACCTGGTGGAGGAGTCCGAGCGGCTCGGCCTGATCAGCGAGACCGACTCCGACCTGCTCACCCGCTCACTGACCGAGCCGGAGACCCCGGTGCGCGACCTGCGGGTCCCGGCAGCCGACATCACCGCGGTCGACGCCGACGCCCACGCGGAACAGATCCTTGCTCTGGCCGCGGGCAGCGACCGCACCCGGCTCCTCGTCCGTACGGGCGGGGAGGTGCTCGGCTCGGTGCACGCCCGCGACGTCCTGGTCGCCCGCGCCCAGGGCCGGCCCACCAGCGCCCGCGCCCTGGCCCGCCCCGTGCCCGAACTGGCAGAGGACACCACGGTGGCCGAGGCGATCGAGCTGCTCCGCCGACGACGGGCCTCCCTCGCGGTGGTCCGCGACGGCACCGGTGCTCTCACCGGCATGGTGAGTCTGGACGACCTGCTGGCCCGCTACCTCCAGCCTCAGGGGGCCTGACCGCCCGTCCGGCACCGAGCGCCCCGGGCCGGACCGGACCGGGGCGCTCACGCACTCGTCCCCGGTGACTCCTCACCGGGGCCGTCCTCATCACGGCCGTCCATCAGGGCCGCCCTCATCGGGGCCGCCCCGCCTTCCTCCCTCGACGAGCCCCGCGAGACGGGCCGGCGCGGGCCGTGGACGGAGGCCCAGCGCGCGGAGCCCCACTGGGAGGAGCGCCGGCCCTCGCACCGGTGCTCCGGCCCGCCGGTTCACCCGACGACCGCGGCCCGCACGCACAGCACGTCCGGGAGGTGCGAGGCCAACTGCCGCCAGCTGTCCCCGTCGTCCGCCGAAGCGAACACCTCGCCGTTGCGGTTGCCGAAGTACACGCCCGCCTGTTCCGCGTCGTCGGTCCACAGCGCGTCACGCAGCACCGTGCCGTAGTGGTCCTCCTGGGGCAGACCCGCCGTGAGCGGCTCCCAGGTCTTGCCCGCGTCCGCCGTGCGGTAGACCCGGCAGCGGCGGCCGGCGGGGACCCGGTCCGAGTCGGCGGTGATCGGGAACACGTACGCCGTGTCGCCGCGGTGTGGATGGGCCGCCACCGCGAAACCGAAGGTGGATGGCAGGCCCTCGCCGATGTCCGTCCACCGGGCGCCGGCGTCGTCGCTGCGGTACACGCCCCAGTGGTTCTGCAGATACAACCGGTCCGGTGTCACCGCGTCGCGTGCGACCTTGTGCACGCACTGGCCGAACTCCGGGTCCGGGTCCGGCAGGAACACCGCGGAGACCCCGGAGTTGGACGGCGCCCAGCTCGCCCCGCCGTCGCCCGTGCGGAACACGCCCGCGGTCGAGACGGCGACCGTCACCGACTTCGGGTCGCGCTTGTCGGTGAGGACGGTGTGCAGCCCCTCGCCACCGCCACCCGGCACCCACTGGGACCGCGTGGGGTGCTCCCAGAGGGGGCGGACCAGCTCGAAGCTCTCCCCGCGGTCCTCCGAGCGGTACAGTGCGGCCGGTTCCGTGCCCGCGTAGACCACGTCGGGCTCCGCGGCGGCCGGGTGCAGCTGCCACACCCGCTCCAGCGAAGCACCCGTCTCCTTGGGGAACCTGACGGCCGGCCGCGCCGGTTCCGTCCAGGTGCGGCCCAGGTCGTCGGAGTGGAACACCGACGGTCCCCAGTGCGCGCTGTCGCCGCCGGCAAGCAGCCGCGGGGTGTCGCCGCGGGTGTCGAGGGCGACCGAGTAGACGGCCTGTGCGTTGAAGTAGGGACTTTCGTCGAACTCCCAGGTGCCACCCCGCCGGCGCCCGATGAACAGGCCCTTGCGGGTGCCTACGGCGAGCAGTACCTCGGTCATGCCGATCACCTCCGCGGCGTCGTCGTCGACGCCTTTGTCTCGGACACGGGCCAGTCTGCACCCCGGCACTGACAGTCACCTCTGGAAAGGCTGTCGCCGCAGGTCAGGACGGTGGCGTCGGGCCCGGCGAGAGGTTTTCGCGCGAGCCGCTCCGGCCTCGCCGGGCGGACAGTTCCAGGATCGGGCCCTGGTCCTCGTCCCGACCGCCGGAGCCGGGATCATTCATGCCGTAGAAGCGCTTCATCCCGTACTTCTTGGTGCCCGGAGACCGGGATGGTGGAGGAGACTCCCTCGCTGCCCTCGGGGAGTCGCCCAGGTGGCGGCGTGCGCTGAGGAGGCTCCGGCACGCCTTGCCCCACCTGATTTGTTGCGAGGAGGCCTCGGCGTTCACGCCGGGGAGGAATCGCATCCGGGTGTCGCGACGTGAAGCGTCGGCGTACCCGGGCTCAGGGAGCGGAGCGCCCGTACCGCTGCCGAGATGTGAACGTGTGTTCCTGTGGTCGCTGGTCGGGGTGGTGGTTGCTGGTTTGGCGAGTGTTCGTGCGGCTGTCGTACGTATGGTCTTTTGCGGGGTTTCGGGACGGCACGGTGTCCTTGCCGGGGTCGTGAAGGGGGGCGGGATGGCGCGGGTGGGGGCGGGCGTGGGGGCCGGGCATGTCCGGTACATGTACCGATTGCGGGTGTCGTCCGCTGCTCGTACCGCTTTGATGGCGGAGTGGGGTCGGTGTCGATGGGTGTGGAACGAGTGCGTCGCCAAGTGCATGGCCGTGCACCTGCACAACAGGGCGACCGGTGAGAAGGCCACGTGCGGCCCGGCCCAGCTCGACAGGATGCTGACCGGAGCCCGTGCCTGTACACCGTGGCTGCGGGAGGGCTCGTCCGTTCCCCAGCAGCAGGTCATCCGCGACTTCGGCCGCTCTCGCACCAAGGCCCACCAGGACATCACAGCGCGCCTGCCCATGGCGCGCCGAACCGGGATGCCGAAGTGGAAGACCAAGCGTGATGCGTTGCCGACCCTGAACTACACGAAGCGCGGGTTCCGGTTGAAGGATGGCCGGCTGCACCTGGCGGGCGGCATTGTCCTGTCGGTGGTGTGGTCGCGGGAGTTGCCAGGTGAGCCGTCCTCGGTGCGCGTGTACCAGGACAGTCTCGGGCACTGGTACTGCTCGTTCGTCGTCCCCGCCCAGCTCCAGCCCCTGCCGGAGACCGGCCGTGTCCTCGGTGTCGACTGGGGGGTGCGGGAGACGGTGACGACCACGTCCGACGCGCACGACCTGCCGGACGTCGGGCACGGCGGGAAGGCGAGGGTGAGGCTGGCCCGGTACGACCGGATGATGGCCCGCCGCAGACCCAAGAAGGGCAAGCCCGCATCGAAGGGCTACCGGACGGCGCGGAGACTGCGGGCAAAGGCCCACAAGAAGGTCGCGAGGCAGCGGGCGGACACCGGCCGCAAGTGGGCCAAGAAGGTGGTCCGTGACCACGACGTCATTGCGATCGAGGACTTCCGTCCGAGGTTCCTGGCCAGGTCCACGATGGCCCGCAAGGCCGCCGACGCCGCCATCGGCGCCACCAAGGCCGCCCTGATCGAGATGGGCCGCAAGCACGGGCGGGACATCCGCCTGGTACATCCCGCGTACACCACGATGGACTGCGCGCAGTGCGGAGCGAGAGCCAAGCACGCCCTGCCGCTGGGTGAACGCACCTACACCTGCACCGCCTGCGGGACCACGTCCCCACGGGACAAGAACTCCGCACGCGTCATGCTCGTCCGGGCTGGTCTCAACCCGGCTGGTGCCGACGGCGGAAGACCTCCTGGAGCGCTGCTCCAGGAGGCGGCCTGAGCCAGGAATCCCCTCTGCCTTCAGGGAGGGGAGGATTCAAATGCCCCAGCCGTACTGGTCCGGCATCCGGACGTCCGCGCCCAGCTCCCGCGCCGCGTGCTGGGCCCAGGACGGGTCGCGCAGCAGCTCCCGGCCCAGCAGCACCGCGTCGGCCTCGCCGTTGGCCAGGATCTTCTCGGCCTGCCCGGCCTCGGTGATCAGGCCGACGGCGGCGACCGGAAGGGTGGTCTCCGCCTTCACGCGCGCGGCGAACGGGACCTGGTAGCCGGGTCCGGTCGGGATCCGGACGCGCGCGACGTTGCCGCCGGTGGAGACGTCGAGGAGGTCGATGCCGTGGGCCTGGAGGTCGCGGGCGAAGCGGACGGTGTCGTCGGCCGTCCAGCCGCCCTCGTCCAGCCAGTCGGTGGCGGAGACGCGGAAGAACAGCGGCTTGTCGTCGGGCCACACCTCCCGTACGGCGTCGACGACCTCCAGTGCGAACCGGGTGCGGTTCTCGTACGAGCCGCCGTAGGCGTCGGTGCGGTGGTTGGAGTGCGGCGAGAGGAACTCGTGGATCAGGTAGCCGTGGGCGCCGTGGATCTCGACGATCTCGAAACCGGCGGCGAGGGCCCGGCGCGCGGCGTCCGCGAACTGGCCGACCACCTCGCGGATCTGCGCGAGCGACAGCTCCGTGGGCACCGGGTGCCGCTCGTCGAACGCCAGCCCACTCGGAGCCAGCGGCTGCCAGCCGTACGCGTCCGGGCCCACGGGCGCCCCGCCCTTCCAGGGCTGCGCGGTCGACGCCTTGCGGCCGGCGTGGGCCAGCTGGATCGCCGGGACCGTGCCCTGGGACCGCAGGAAGTCCGTGATCCGGCGGAACGCCTCGACCTGGGTGTCGTTCCACAGGCCGAGGTCCTGCGGGGAGATGCGGCCCTCCGGCGACACACCCGTGGCCTCGACGACGATCAGTCCCGTGCCGCCCGTCGCGCGTGCGCCGTAGTGCGCGAAGTGCCAGTCGCCGGGAACGCCCGCCGACGGGCCCTGCGGCGCGGCGGAGTACTGGCACATCGGCGGCATCCAGACCCGGTTCGGGATCGTGGTGTCACGCAGCTGTAGGGGCTGGAAGAGGGCGGTCATGAGAGCTGCTCCCTTGGTCGCGGCAGGACGGAACGGCTCGTACGATAGCTCTCGTAGTACGGTGGATGTCAAACTACGATGTCTTTCGTACAATGCCCTCGTACAATGAAGACCCGCTGAACGCCCAGCCAAGGCCACTCCTGATCCTGAACGGTGGGCCTTCCCGGACGAACTGGAGCCGCCGTGACCCCCGCCGCCACTGCCGCCGGCACCCGCGACCTGCCGCACCCGGCGCGCGAGGAGATCCGGTTGGAGGAGGTGCTGCACGCGCTCTCGGACCCGGTGCGGCTGCGGATCGTGCGGGATCTCGCCGCCGACAGCGACGAGCTCTTCTCGTGCTCGTACTTCGACCTGCCGGTCACCAAGTCCACCACCACGCACCACTTCCGGGTACTGCGGGAGAGCGGGGTGATCCGGCAGACCTATCGGGGCACGGCCAAGATGAACGGTCTGCGCAGGAGCGACCTGGACGACCTCTTCCCGGGCCTGCTCGACGCCCTTCTGGCCGCCGCGGCCCGTCAGGCCTCCCGCCTCGGCACCGGCTGACGGAGGGCCGGGGCAGGCGTGCCGGCCGGCGTGCTCAGGCCGTCGCCGCCCGTGCCGCCGTCAGCAGCGCCTCCCAGTCGGGCAGCTTCACCACGCGTCGTCCCAGTGCGGCGCCGAGGTCCGCCTCGGCCCGCTCGATGGCCCGCCACCCGGCCCACTCGACCGGCTCGACGCCTTCGGCACGCAGGAGGCGAAGGGGGTCCGCGGGGAGGTCCCGGCGTACGAGCGAGGCGGCGTCCGCCAGCAGGGACGTCACCGTCTCCTTGGCGCACGGGCGGTTGGTGCCGATGACGCCGGTGGGGCCCCGCTTGATCCAGCCGGCCACGTACTCGCCGGGGGTGACGGCGCCCGCGCGCAGGACGCGCCCCGCCCGATGCGGCACCGTCCCGCTCGCCGCGTCGAACGGCAGCCCTTCCAGCGGCACCCCGCGGTAGCCCACCGACCGCAGCACCAGTCGGGCCTCGATCTCCGTGTACCGTCCGGTGCCCGTCACGCCGCCGCGGCCGTCCGGCACCGTCCGCTCGAAGCGCACGGCGCCCACGTGGCCGTCGTCGTCCGCCGTCAGTTCCACCGGGCGCAGGAAGAAGCGCGGCCGGATGCGGCGGGCGGTGTCCGGCGCGGGCCGCTCGGCCCAGCCGCGCAGCACCTCCACGTTGCGGCGCTGCGGACCGGGCAGCCCGGAGGGGTCCCCGTATGCCGGGTCCAGTGCCAGCTCCGCGGGGTCCACCAGGACCGCCGTGCCCGGCAGAGCGCCCAGCTCGCGCAGCTCCTTGGTGGTGAAGCGGGCCTGCGACGGGCCCCGCCTGCCCACCATGTGCACGTCGGCCACCTGGCCGGCGGCGAGTGTGTCGAGCGCGGCCTGCGGCATGTCGGTGCCGCTCAGCTCGGCCACGCCGCGGACCAGCATCCGTGCCACGTCCACGGCGACGTTGCCCACCCCGATCACGACCGCAGACCGCGCCCCGCGCAGGAAGCCGTCGTCCACGGCGTCCGGATGGGCGCTGTACCAGGACACGAACTCGGTGGCCGACCAGCTGCCCGGCAGATCCTCGCCGGGGATACCCAGGCGCCGGTCGGTGGCGGCGCCCACGCAGTACACCACCGCGTGGTACAGCTCCCGCAGCCGGGCGGAGGACACGCCCCCGGGGCCGATCGGGACGCCACCGAGGAACCGCACCCGCTCGTCCTCCAGGACCGTGCGCAGGGTGTTCTGGAGCGACTTGATCTTCTCGTGGTCCGGCGCCACGCCGTATCTCACCAGTCCGTACGGGCACGGCAGACGGTCCAGGACGTCCACGAGCACATCCCGGTCGAGCTGGACGAGGCTCTGGGCGGTGTAGCACCCGCTCGGTCCCGAGCCGACGACGGCGACACGCAGCACGGCGGACCTCCTTGTCCGGGAGCCGGAGGGTCCGAGAGCCGGGACGGCGCGGGAGCCGGATGGCGCGGGAGCCGGATGGCGCGGAAGTCGGACGGTCCGGAAAGTCGGAGGGGGTACTGACGTCTCCAGCATCCCACCGCCTGGGCTCCGCTGACAGGGTGCTGCGCCCGGTGAACGGTGCGTGTTTGCGCGTGTTCTGTTCTTATGGAATGTGATCATGAGGTTACGTACGGTGTGTGCTCGAAGCATCCTTCGTTGATCGTTCTCTTCAGCTTTCCGACCGCTGTCCGGACGACGGTGAGATGTCCGTGCGGCACACCTGGGTGGTGGACGAGGGCGGCACCACCACCTCGTGGTTCGACGTGCGGCTGACGTTCGCCGACGGCGCCCGGGTGGACGCGCTCGCCGTGCTGTCCGGTCAGGACGTGCGGGTCGAGGACGTACGCGCCGAACCGCCGCTGTCCCTCGACGACCTGGCCGTACTCGCCGAGTGGCTGGAGGATCCGCTCTTCGAGGCCTGCGTGCCGGCCTCCGTCCGTGCCGTACCGGCCGCCGCGCGGCGTGCGCGCCCCGCGTGGCCGGGCGGCAGGGAAGGGCGCCGGCTGGTCGCGCGGGAGTACCGGGCGGCCCGGGACGAGGGCGGCGACCCGGTCCTCGCGGTGATGCGCGCGACCGGGCACAGCCGGCGGAAGTCGCTCAGGCTGATCGGCCAGGCGCGCGACGACGGCTTTCTGGCTCCGCGTCGCGCACGGCGCTGAAGTGTTTCCGACGGGCCGTCACAGCATTCTCCGCATCCGCGAGATCTCGCTCGTCTGCTGGGCGACCACGTCGTCGGCCATCTCCTCGACCTGCACGTTGTTGCCCTGCGACTTCACCTCCGTGGCCATGGTGATCGCACCCTCGTGGTGAGTGATCATCAGCGTGAGGAAGAGCTGGTCGAAGGCCTTGCCCCGCGCCGCGCGCAACTTCTCCAACTGGGCCTCGGTCGCCATCCCCGGCATCGCGGCGTGGTCGTGGCCGCCGCCCTTCTCCTTCTCGTCGTGGTTCTTCAGCCAGCCCTTCATCGCCGTGATCTCCGGTCCCTGGGCGGCGGAGAGCCGTTCCGCGAGCGCTTTGACCTGGCCGGACTCGGCGTGCTCCGGGACGAGTCCGGTCATCTCCAGCGCCTGTTCGTGGTGCTGGATCATCATCCGCGCGTAGGAGACGTCCGCCGAGTTGGGGGAGTCGTCGTCGGCGCGCTGCTCCTCGGCGTCCTTGGCGGAAAGTGTCCGGTTGCCCTCGCCCGGTTTGCCCGGAGCGATCACCGAGGGTCCGGCCGCGGCCGCCGATCCGGTGTCCGAACCGGAGTCGCAGGCCCCGAGCGCGAGCACGGCCAGTGCGGTCAGTGAGGCCGCGACGAGCGAGGCACGGGACAGCGCGGGGCGAAGGGACACAACGACCTCCTGTGGCTGGGGGTGCCCCCGAGGGGGGAGGGATGCGGAACACCTTGTGGGTGTGGTGACCGTCCTAGCACGCTTCCGCGCGTCAGTGATCGAAAAACTTCATTGCGTGTTTGTTGCCCCCTGTTGATATGTGCATGGTGAAGACGATACTGCGGAGGTGCGTGAACCGTTCCGACGGGAACGGACGTAGGGAGGAAACAGTGACCCTGTTCAACGACCCGCGAACGCGGCGCAGACGCCTGGGAGTCGCGGCCGCCGCCGCCGGACTCCTGTCCGCGCTGCTCACCGCCGGCCCGGCCGTGGCGACCCCCGACCCCGGGGACAGCCCGGACGCGTCGAAGGAGGTGTCCAAGAGCGCGCGCGCCGAGGTGCGCGACGCCATCGAGAGCGGCGAGATACCCGGCCAGGACGAGATAGTCCACTCGGACAACATCGAGCACGTGGCCAACATCCCCAAGGACGCGCTGCCCGGCACCAATTCGGACCTGGCCTTCCAGGGCCGGTACGCCTTCGCCGGCAACTACGACGGCTTCCGCATCTTCGACATCAGGAACCCGAAGAAGCCGAAGACCGTCGCCCAGGTGCTGTGTCCCGGCTCGCAGAACGACATCTCCGTCTCCGGTGACCTGCTGTTCCTGTCGACCGACTCCTCGCGCAGCGACAGCAGTTGCAACAGCACCACGCAGCCCGCGACCGAGAAGTCCTCCTGGGAGGGCATGAAGGTCTTCGACATCAGCGACAAGCGGAACCCGAAGTACGTCGCCGCCGTCGAGACCGCCTGCGGCTCGCACACCCACACGCTGGTGCCCGAGCGCAAGAACGTCTACGTCTACGTCTCCTCGTACTCACCCAACGCCGCCTACCCCGACTGCCGGCCGCCGCACGACGGCATCTCCGTCATCAAGGTGCCGCGCAAGGCACCCGAGCGGGCGGCCGTCGTGGACTTCCCGGTGCTGTTCCCCGGTGAGGGCCCCGACGGCGGCGGCAACCCGGGCGGGCCCACCAACCCGGGTGTCTCCAAGACCACCGGCTGCCACGACATCACCGTCCTGCCCTCGAAGGACCTGGCGGCGGGCGCCTGCATGGGCGACGGCATCCTGTTCTCCATCAAGGACCCCGAGCGGCCGAAGGTCATCGACCGGGTCCAGGACAACGTCAACTTCGCCTTCTGGCACTCGGCGACCTTCAACCAGAAGGCGAACAAGGTCGTCTTCACCGACGAGCTGGGCGGCGGCAGCGCGGCGACCTGCAACGCGGAGATCGGCCCGAACCGCGGCGCCGACGGCATCTACGACATCGTGGGCAGGGGCGACCACCGCGAGCTGGTCTTCCGCAGCTACTTCAAGATCCCCCGCCACCAGGCGGACACCGAGAACTGCGTGGCCCACAACGGCTCGCTGATCCCGGTCAAGGGCCGCGACATCATGGTCCAGGCCTGGTACCAGGGTGGCGTGTCCGTCTGGGAGTTCACCGACTCCGAGCGTCCGAAGGAGATCGCCTACTTCGAGCGGGGCCCGCTGACCACGGACGGCATCACCACCGGCGGTTCCTGGTCGGCGTACTACTACAACGGCTACATCTACTCGAACGACATGGCCAAGGGCTTCGACGTCCTCAAGCTCAGTGACCGGCGCACCGACCCGGCCAAGCGGGTCCATCTGCGCGAGCTCAACACGCAGACGCAGCCGGACTACTTCGACTGAGCCGTCCGGTCGGTCTGACCGGTCTGACCGGTCTCATGGGCCGGTCCGGGCGGGTCCGTCCGGACCGGCCGACCCGGCACGCCGGTCGCGAAGAACCGCGACAGGTCCGTGTCGCACGCCGTCCCGTCGGGCGCCTCGGCGTCCGGCGGGGCACCCAGCCCCCACTCCAGCCGGTAGCGCTCGAACAACTCGGCGCGCAGTACCCGCACGGGCATCGGCACCCCTGGCACCAGGGCGGCGAACACGGCGCCCATCAGCAGCGCGCGCAGCATCGGGTAGTCGCGGTCGACGTCCCGTGAGCCGTGCCGGGCCACGGTGTCCCGCAGCAGCTCCGCCAGCCGCCGCTGCTCCGGGCACGGCACGAAACCCACCTCGGCCTGGAGCAGGCCCGCCATGTGCTGGCGCATGAGCACCGGCCGATCACGGGCCAGATTCAGGATCGCGTCGATGGCCCGAGCCATCCGCTCCGGCCCCTCGGCGGTGCGCGGGGGACGCTCCAGCGCCTCCTCCAGCGTGCGGTGCATCAGCCGGTGCACGGCGGACTGCACCAGCTGTCGCTTGCCGGGGAAGTAGTACGAGACCAGACCGCGCGCCGACCCCGCCCGGTCGGCGATGTCCCCCAGTGTGGTCGCGTCGTACCCGCGCTCGCCGACGAGCTCCACCGCGGCTTGCAGGAGCCGCTCCTTCGAACGCCGCCGCAACTCTTCATTGACCGAGGCGCTACGCGGGGACATGCTGTACTCCTGCGTTGACTGGCTGGCAGCCAACTATACTCGGCGCAGGCGGACGGGCCTCGACGGGCCCGGTCCGGCTACCGTCTGCCTCGGGCGACACGGGGGATCGTCCGAGGCGGACGGACGTCCGGACGGTTGCCTCGGGAAACGTCCTGGCCGCGACGTCGGCCTCCGGTCAGCACACCAGGTCCAGCACCGGCCGCAGCCCGGCCGGACGCTCGGTCACCGGCAGGTGGTCCACGAAGTGCACCCCGCACCCGAGTGCGGCCGCACCGCCGTCCGCCCGCCGGTCGTCCCCGACCATCAGCGTCTGCCCCGGCTCGGTGCCGAGTGCCGCGCAAGCGGTCTCGAAGAGCCGCGGGTCGGGTTTGCGGATGCCGTGCTCGTACGACAGGACGTACGTGTCCACGTACCGGTCGAGGCCGTGCGCGCGGAAGACCGGACGCAGGTCCCAGCCGATGTTGCTGACGACGCCCACCGCGACCCCGTGTCCGCGCAGGGCGCTCAGCACCTCGGCGGCGTCGGGGTAGGGGGTCCACGCGCCCGGCGTCATGTGCCGGTCGTACAGCACGTCGTGCAGCCCCGGATCCGGCAGCGGCACCTTGCGGGAGAGGCCGGTGTACGCGGCCCGGTGCGCGGCGGAGCTCTCGTCCCGGACCTCCCACACGCCGGCGAGTTCCTCCGGCACCCGCAGCGGGTTGGCGCCGCCGGGCAGGGCCCCCGCCGCCTGAAGCGCCCGGGCCGTCTCGGCCAACTCGGGACCGGACAGTGTCAGTCCGGCACCGGTGAGCGCCGCGCGCAGCCAGGCTTCGGTGGATTCGATACGGAAGAGGGTCCCGGAGAAGTCGAACAGCACGGCAGCCATGAGGCGGATCCTACGAGACGGCGTTCGGCAGCCCGCGGTTCGGACGCCCTGGGTACCGGGGGCCGCCCACCGGGGTCGTCACGGGTGCCGGTGCCGGTGCACCAGCACCGCGAGGGCCACGACCATGGCGCCCAGGAGCCAGCCGCCGACGACGTCCGTGGCCCAGTGGACACCGAGCCACACCCGCGTCACGCCGACGCCGGCCACGGAGACCACCGCCACCGCCAGAGCGGTCAGGCGCAGGGAGCGGGCGGCGCCGTAGTGGTGGAGGAGCCAGACCAGGAGGCCGCACACGAACGTGGCGGTCATGGCGTGGCCCGAGGGGAAGGCCGCGTAGTGCGCGGAGTCCACGGGGTCGGGCCAGACCGGGCGGGCGCGGTTCACCGCCGCTTTCAGAGCCTGCTGCGCCAGACTGCCCAGCAGACAGGTCATCCCCAGCCACACGGCCGTCCACCGGTCCCCGTGCCGAAACCACAGCCACAGCACCACTACCGCGCACAGCAGTCGCATCGTCCACGTGTCCCACACCCAGTCGGTGAGGATCCGCATGGCGTGCGTGATGCCCGGTTCGTCGACCGCCCAGCGGTGCGTCGTGCCCGCGATGTCGTCGTCCAGGTTGATCAACGGGTGCCACTCGAGGGCGACCAGCGTGAGCAGCAACGCGGAGCACACGACCAGCACCCAAGTGACGCGGAGGGCTGTGCGGGGCTGCGGTGGACCGGGTGGGGAGTCGATGCGCGGCGTGTGCATGCTGCGATACTCGCCGACCCAGGGGGTCCGGGGCCAATTCGCGGGGCATCCCTGGGGGCGGAAGAGCGGCGAGGGACTATCCCAGAGCCCGTAGCCCCGGCACGAAAGCCACCAGTACCGGCACCACCGGGACCAGCGCGGCCGCCGTCAACCGCAGCCGCCGGGCCGCCGTCAGCCGGTTCGGCGGGGTGAGCAGCCGGTGCACCCGCTGCGGAACGTGCGCCCGGGTGGTCGGGCACGGGCCGAACACGCCCCGGTCCTCGTTGAGTTCGACCAGCGCCAGGGCGGTCGTCAGTCGGCCGAAGCGGCGGGAGGCCACGTCGTCGGCGGCGAGTTCGACCAGGCGGTGCATCTCGTCGCGGAACGCGGCGAACACCGGGACCCGCGGAAATCCGTCCGCCAGCGCGGCCGAGCAGTGCAGCAGCCAGTCGTGCCGCGCCCGCGCGTGCCCCTTCTCGTGGGCGAGGACCGCGTCGAGCTGCCGGCCCTTGAGGCGGCGCAACGCGGCGGTGGTGACGACCAGTTGCGGGGGAGTGCCGGGCAGCCACCAGGCGTCGGGCCGCTCACCCTCCAGGACGACCAGCGGCGCCGATCCGGGTACCTCGCCGGGCAACGCCGGTGCGCGCAGCAGGAGTTCGGCCCGGCGTCGCCGGCGCCGGGTGCGGGCCCGCACGATCTCCCGGGCCAGCATCGCGACGCTCCACAACCCGCCGCAGGCCAGCGCGACGGCGGTCGTGTCCGCCCAGAGGCCGGACGTGCCGAGCGCGTAGGCCTCGACCACCGGGCCGGGCGCCGTCGCGAAGACGGGCACGCCCACCGCGTGCCAGGCCGCCGCCGCGCTGAGCGTCATCGACAGCGCGCAGCACACGAGCACGGCCGCCACCACGCACTGCCACACCCACAGGGCGACCACCGGTTCCCGGTCCGGCCAGTCGGCCCGGGCGAGCAGCCTGGGGGCGAGCACGGCGGTCAGGGCACCGAGCAGCAGCAGTGCCGCGGGGAGAGTCATGAGGGCAGCCTATGAGCGTCGCGCTCCCGGCAGTACGGCCCACCGCGCAAAGTGACGCAGGCAACGGCTGCGTACGGGGTATGCCGCTTATGCGGTGCGGTGCGGTGCGGTGCGGTGCGGTGCGGTGCGGTGCGGTGCGGTCGCCGGGTGGCGCATGGCCCGCGTCGCGCGGCGGCTGCCGGATGTCACATGGCCAGGAGCATGGCGAGCATCGCGATCCCCATGGAGAGCCGGCAGGCCCGGGCCAGCTCCGGCCGGTCGCCCCACCCGGCCGGGTGACCGACTCGGGCCGGGGGCCCGGCTCGGGTCGCCGGACCACCGCCGGTCACGGGACCGTCCCCCGCCACGGCGACCACGGGTATCAGGCGTACACCGGTCAGCAGCACGTACCCGGTGAAGTAGAGCAGCAGGGTCCCGGTCAGCACGGGGACCCCGGAGGTGCCGTGCGCGTGGGCGGGCGAGCCGGCCATGACCACCGCCATGTAGACCATGGCCCCGTTCCCGACGAGATGGTGCAGATGGTGACGCCCGGACCGGGCCGCCCACAGGGCGCGCAGCCCCGCGGCACCGAACACCACCGCGTAGACGGGCCAGGCCCATCCGGGTGGGGTGAACACCGCCGCGGGCACGGCCATGGCGGCCATGGCGAACCCCATGAGGGCCTCGCCGCCCGCGGCACGGCGCTGCTCCTCGACGCTGCTGCGCATCCGCAGCAGGCAGTAGGCGCCGGTCGCCGCGCAGAGCGCGACCAGCAGCCAGCCGGACGACGCCGGTCCGTGCACAGGTGCCTCCTCGCTCGACGCTCGACGGTCGGTCAAGGACTGCCCGGGCCGTGCGGCGCGCACGCGAGCGCAAGGGTGTACACGGGGGGTATTCGGGGGAGCGCGTCGCATCGTGGCTGGTGGGCGGCGGGAGCGACGTCACACCGAACGAGTTCCTTTACTAGTAAAACACCTGTTAATCTTATTTTATGAGCAGTGCGACCCCCACCTCCGGCATCTCACTCGGCCGACGCCTGTCCCTGGCGGGCGTGCTGCGCCTGCGCCGCCCCTCCGAGATCTGGTTCAAGCCAGCCCTGAGTTCGGTCGCCGCCGTCGCCCCGCCCAACCTGATCCTGCTGTCGCTCGGCCGGCTCGACCTGGCGATGTACACGATGGCCGGATCCCTGTGCGCGCTCTACGCGCACAACCGTCCCTACGCCGCCCGGGCCCGCACCCTGGCCTGGGTGGTGCTCGGCATGCTCGGCGGCGTCGCCGTCGCCCTGGTCACCGCGTCGCTCACACAGAGCGCCGTCGTCCTCGTCACGGTCGGCGCCCTGCTCGCCGCCGTACAGAAGGCCCTGTGCGACGCCACCCGCGTCGGCCCGCCGGGCAACGTGGTCCTGACCTTCATCAGCTCCGCCGCCCTCTTCGTCCCGCAGACCCTCGGCCAGGTTCCCGGACACCTGGCCCTGGCAGCCGCCGCGGGCGCCTGGGCCTGGCTCGTCGGTATGGCGCCCGCCCTGGTCCGCCCGCACGGTCCGGAACGCCGCGCCACCGCCCAGGCCCTGAACGCCGCCGCCGCGTACGCCGGCACCCGCGGCACCGGTGACGGCCACACCCCCGCCCGCGCCGCCGGGTACGCCGCCGTGCAGGCCGCCTGGCAGACGCTGCTGTCCCTTCCGGCGACGGGCGCCCGCGCCACCACCCGGCACGCCCTGGAACACCTCGTCGTCCGCGCCGAGGTCGCCCTCGCCGCGCCCGCCGACACCGACCCGGAGCGGCTGCGCGAATGGGCGCGGGCCCTGCGCGGCACCGGCCGGATCCCCCGCACCGGCGCCACCCCGGGGGCCGCCGACGAACTCCTCGGCGTGGACGCCGAACTCGCCGCCCGCCCCGCACCCCTGTGGGAGCGGCTCGGCCCGCTGGCCCCGATCGCCGCCCGCACCGCCCTCGGCTGCGCCCTGGCCGGCTACGCCTCCCTCGCCCTCGGCATCGGACGCCCCTACTGGGCCCTGGTCACCGCCGCCGCGCTCTACCAGGCCAACATGGCCCTGACCTGGAGCCGTGCCGTCCAGCGCGTCGTCGGCAACATCGCCGGGGTGCTGCTGTTCGCCGCCATCGCCCCGCTCGCCCACCTCGGGCAGGCTCTCCTCGTCCTGCTCTGCCTCGCCCTCAACTTCGGCGCCGAGGCGCTCATCACCCGCAACTACTGGCTCGGCAGCGTCTGTGTGACCCCGATGGCCCTGCTCATCACCGAGTTCGCCGGCTACCAGGCACCCGGCGAGCTGATCACCGAGCGGGTGGTGGACACCCTCGTCGGCGCCCTGGTCGGCTTCCTGGCAGCCGTCGCCGTCACCAACCGGCGCGCCGGGAACCGCGTCGAACAGGCGGTGACCGCGGCCGACCGCGCCCGCGAACGCGCCGCCCGCCTCCTCGCGGAGTCCGCCCCCGCCCCCGGCGCCCTGGAGGCGGCCCGCCGGGGACTGGCCGCCGCGCTGACCGACCTGCGGACCACCGTCGACGCGGCGGCCGGCGAATGGTGGGGACGCGCGCTTCCCCAGGAGAGGGTCGTGCTCGCCGAGCAGTCCGGACACCGTACGCTCGCCGCAACGGTGCGACGCCAGGCAACGCGTCCGGACCGGGACACGGGCACGAGAACGGAGGACGTACGGCCATGACCGCAACCGACGGGGGCTCGGCGACCGAGGGTGACGCGAGAGGCGGACCGGGCGGCGACACCGTCGCCGCGGTCGTGCGGCAGTGGCGGGCCGTCCACCCCGACCTGGACACCGGCCCGATGGAGATCATCGGCCGCATCAACCGCTGCGCCGCCCTCCTCCAGCAGGCCGAGGACGCACCGCTGCGCCGGGCCGGCCTCAGCCGTGCCGAGTTCGACCTGCTCGGCGCGCTGCGCCGCACCGGGCACGAGCTGACCCCCGGCGACCTGGCCCGCGAGACCTTCTCCTCCGGCGCCGCCGTCACCAAGCGCCTCAAGCAGCTCACCGAGCGCGGGCTCGTGGAGCGGCGCGGCGACACCCGCGACCGCCGGGTCGCCCACGTCCGCCTCACGGACGCCGGACGCGACCTCGTCGACGGCATCCTGCCGGAGCAGCTCGCCTACGAGTCCGCCGTCCTGTCCGGTGTCGACGGCACCGAGCAGGGCGAGCTGGCCGCGCTCCTCGGGGCGTTGCTGGGGCGGCTGGAGGGCCGCCTGGACGCGCTGCGGGTCTGACGGCCCGGCGGCACGACGGCCCGGCGGCAGTCCGGCGGGGTCGGGGGCACGGTCCGGTGCGGTCCTGTGCTCAGAGCACGTCGTGGACCGGGTGGACCGTGCGGCGGTGCCGATAGCCGGCTTGTCCACCGGCAGTCCCGGCCCGCCGCGCAGTGTGTACCGCGCGGCAGTGTGCACCCGCGCGGGGCCTTCCCCGACTCAGCGCTCGTCACCCGCCCGGTACACCCCGAACATCGCGCCCTGCGGGTCCCGCAGCACCGCGATACGCGGTCCGTCGGGAGGCGAGGTGGGCTCCATCAGCACGGTGCCGCCACCGTCGGTCGTGTCGACCGCCGCCGTGTCCACGTCCGCCACCGCGAAGTACGGCAGCCAGTGCGCCGGCACCTCGTGCGGGAACTTGTCGTCCATCGTCACCATGCCGCCGAAGTCCGCCCCGTCGATCCCCCACTGCGGATAGCGGTCCGAGGCGGTGACGGTCCAGCCGAACACCGTGGTGTAGAAGTCGGCGGCCCGGTCGGGCTCCCGGGTCAGCAGCTCCACCCAGCCCAGTGAGCCGGGGGCGTTGAACAGTCCGGCTCCCGGGAACGAGCGGCCTTGCCACAGCTGGAACACCGCTCCGGTCGGATCGGCGGCCACCACGAACCGGCCCGAGTCGAACACGTCCGTGGGCCCCTGCGGCACCGCCCCGCCGGCCGCCGTCACCTGCCGTACGGCGGCGTCCGCGTCGCGCACGGCGAACGACACGTTCCAGGCGACCGGCTGGGCCTGCTGGTACAGCGGCGTCAGGGCGGCGACCGCCGCGTCGCCGAGGCGGGCGATCGTGTAGCCGCCCGCCTGCTGCCGGGAGTCCGTCTCGGGGCGCCAGCCGAACAGCTTGGTGTAGAACCGCTTGGCGGCCACAAGATCGCTGGTACCCAGCTCGGCCCAGCAGGGCCCGCCGGGCACCGGTTCGTGGAGCTTCATCGCGTGGGGCGTCCTTCCGCAGAGCCGCAGACCGTCCGTCCCCCTCCAGCACGCTAAGGCCGGGTCCGGGCCGCGGCCATCCGGCACGTACCGCCCCGGTGGATCAGATGCCGGGGCGGTAACGCAGCGGATGGTCCGCGGGCACCTCCACCAGCACGATCCGCGTGCCGTCCGGGTCCTCGATCCACATCTCCACCAGGCCCCACGGCTCCTGGACCGGCGGCCGGACGATCTCGACCCCCTTGGCGCGCAGTTCCTCGTGGGCCGCTGTCGCGTCCTCCACCTGGAGCCACAGCTTCAGCGCGGGGGAGAGGGGTTCCTCGGAGCGGCCGGAGACCTCCAGGAAGCCACCTCCGAGGAAGTAGACGGTGCCCCGCTCGGGACCGGTGCCGAACTCCCGGTGGACGGCGAGGCCGAGCCGCTCGCCGTAGAAGGCGCGGGAGCGGTCGGGGTCGGTGGGGCGGAGCAGGATCCGGCTGCTGAGTACATGCACCATGCGCCCCGACCCTACTGGCAGCGTTACGCTCATCGGTGCCCGCGCCGCGCCCGAAACGAACCGGAGACACCTCCCATGAACACCGCCGCCAGCCCGCTGACCTACCGTGACGCCACCGGCGCGGACGTGGACGAGATCGTCGCGCTCGTCGAGTCCGCGTACCGAGGGGAGTCCAGCCGTGCCGGGTGGACCACCGAGGCGGACATTCTCCAGGGCCGGCGCACGGACCCGCAGGGGGTGCTGGAGGTCGTCGAGGCACCGGACAGCCGACTGCTGACGGTCGAGCGGAACGGCGGGATCGTGGCCTGCTGCCAGCTGGAGCACCGCGGGGCGCACGCCTACTTCGGGATGTTCGCCGTCAGCCCGGTGCTCCAGGGCGAGGGCCTGGGCAAGGCGATCATCGCGGAGGCGGAGCGGCAGGCCCGCGAGGCGTGGGGCGTGACGGAGATGCACATGACCGTGATCTCCGTACGCGAGGACCTCATCGCCTGGTACGAACGCCGCGGCTACCGCCGTACGGGAGAGATGACCCCCTTCCCGTACGGCGACGAGCGCTTCGGCATTCCGCAGCGCGACGACCTGCGGTTCGAGCTGCTCGTCAAGCCGCTGGCCTGACGTCGACCCGCGTGGCGTTCACGCGGTGAAGCGGCCGGTGCGTTTGATCTCCGGGTAGTCGGTGGTGGCACCGTCCAGGCCGAGGGCGCGCACCAGCCGCAGATGGTCCTGGGTGTTCACCGTCCAGCAGAAGACCCGCAGACCGGCCTTGCGGGCCCGCTCCACGATCTCCAGCGTGATCCGGTTGATGTCCAGGCACAGCGTGCCCGCACCGGCCTTCACGGCACGGTCCACGACCTCGGGGCCGTAGTACTGCGCGACCAGGGCGGTCCGCACCCCGGGTACCAGCCGGGCGATCTCCGCCACGGCCTCGTCGTGGAACGAGATCACCTCCACCCGGTCCACCAGGTCCCGTCGGCGCATCACCTCGGCGAGTGTCCGTGCGGCCGCCGCGTCCTTGATCTCGGCCTGCAACGGAACCGACACGGCGTCCAGCACCTCCTCGAAGACCGGGACCCGCTCCCCGCGGCCCGCGTCCAGCGCGCGCAGTTCCTCGAGGGTCTGCTCGGCGATCGCGCCCGTGCCGTCGGTGGTGCGGTCCACGTCCGCGTCGTGCATGACGACGAGCGCGCCGTCCTTGCTCAGGTGCAGGTCCAGTTCGACGACGTCGAGGCCGGCCTGCTCGGCGGCGACGAAGGAACGCAGGGTGTTCTCGGGTTCGACACCCATCACTCCGCGGTGACCGATGGTGAGGAAGTTCAAGGCTCGACTCGCTTCCGTCGACGGCGGCGATGGCAGGGCGCAGCCTAACGGCCCTGCGGGACCGTTTCCCCTCTGCCGCGCCTGGTATACGGAGTCCGGCATCCCGCAGGAAAAAATGCGGTGAAGCCCAGGGTCAGGCAGGATAATTTACGGAGACTCCCCTTGCTGGGAGAAACCTCGTATGCATACGGTGTCCTGACGCGAGCTTCTCCCGTGGAGGATGGGACATGACGGAAATTCTTGTGCAGGTGGGTGTGGAGGGGAATATTCCTCCGGTGAGCAGGGTGGTGGAGCACCCGGCATGGCCCGTGCTCAAGGATGCCGTGGAGCGGATCCGGCCATGGCAGTCCAAGGACGGGTCGATCGACTTCGACGCCGAGGGCGCTCCCGACCGGGCCGCGGCCGAGGACGCCGTACGCCGTGTCGCCGGTGCCGTCGAGGAGCTGTCCCCGCTCCTCGCGCACGACCGCGCCTACCACGAGGCCCTGGTGACGGACCTCGGCCGGTGGGCCGACGGCGGTTTCCAGGTGCCCGACTTCCTCGACTCGCTGCTGGCCTTCCAGCCCGCCGCGAACCGCGCCGACGGCCTCCAGCACCTGGTCGTCTTCCCGATGTACACGCAGAACGGCAACCCCGACCGCAACCTCGAAGCGGTCGTACTGCGCATGGTCTGGCCCGACTGGCTGGCAGAACTGGAGCGCACCCGCTACGACAACCCGCTGTTCTGCGGCATCACCTTCGAGGACTTCACGGCCGGCTACGACACCAACTCCGCCGTCCTCTTCCCGGAGACCATCGCCGTGCGCGAGGCGCCCGAGCGCTTCTCCTGGGGCGGCATCTTCTGCGACCGCGAGGCCGCCCGCTTCCGCCGTGTCACCGAGGCCGCCGTCGGGATCCTGGGCCTGGAGCTGCCCGAGGACGTCGCCGCGATGGTCGACGACCAGAAGCGCTGCGAGGAGGCCTTCGTCCTGTGGGACATGGTCCACGACCGCACCCACAGCCACGGCGACCTGCCCTTCGACCCGTTCATGATCAAGCAGCGCCAGCCGTTCTGGATGTACGGCCTGGAGGAGCTGCGCTGCGACCTCACCGCCTTCAAGGAGGCCGTGAAACTTGCGGACGACGGCGTCCCGCAGGCCCGTGATGTGCAGTACGCGGTCCTCTTCGACCGCATGTTCCGCTTCCCGGTCACCGGCGAACGCGTGCGCAACTACGACGGTCTCGGCGGCCAGCTCCTCTTCGCCTACCTGCACAAGCACGACGTCGTGCGCTGGACCGACAACAAGCTCTTCATCGACTGGCAGCGCGCCCCGCAGGTCACCAACCAGCTGTGCACCGAGATCGAGACCCTGTACCGGGACGGCATCGACCGCCCCAAGATCGTGCACTGGTTCGCCGGGTACGAGCTGGTCTCCACCTACCTCGCCCCGCACCCGGGGTCGAAGTGGGCCAAGGGCCCCGACGCCCTGGACCTGACCCTGCCGCCGCGCAAACTCGTCGATGACGTGCTTCCGGACGAGTTTCCGCTGAGCATGTTCTACGAGGCACTGTCCAAGAAGCTGAAGAATGTGATCGCCTCGACCCGAGGCATCACGGCCACGGCGGACGGCGCCGAGCGGGCCGCCGCGTGAGCGAGGGCGGCGGCACGCGGGAGCACGCCCGGCAGGCACAGGCTCAGCAAGCACAGGCACAGGTACAGGAGGCGAGGACCATGGGGAACGGGGCGCTCGACGGCGCGGTGATCGCGGTCGCCGGAGCGGGCGGACCCGCCGGGCGGGCCGCGCTGCTGCGGCTCGCCGAGGCGGGAGCGACGGTCGTCGGCTCGGACAACGACCCGGAGCGGCTGGCGGAGGCGGTGGACGCGGCGCGCTACGCGCACGGCGGCGCCACGGTCACCGGTGAGACCGTCGACCTGCTCGACCTCGAATCCACCCGTGCGTGGGCCGACCGGATCGAGGAGGACTTCGGCCGGGTCGACGGCGTGGTCCACCTCGTCGGCGGCTGGCGCGGCAGCCAGACCTTCACCAAGACCGACCTCGGTGACTGGGACCTCCTGGAGAAGCTGCTGATCCGCACCGTCCAGCACACCTCCCTCGCCTTCCACGAGGCGCTGCAGCGCAGCGACCGCGGTCGCTACGTCCTCATCAGCGCCGCCGGCGCGAGCAACCCCACCGCGGGCAACGCCGCCTACTCGGCCGCCAAGGCCGCCGCCGAGGCGTGGACGCTGGCGATGGCGGACTACTTCCGCAAGGCGGGGGGCGAGCAGGGGCCGACGTCCGCGGCTGCGATCCTGGTGGTCAAGGCGTTGGTGCACGACGCGATGCGCGCCGAGCGCCCCAACGCGAAGTTCGCGGGCTTCACGGACGTACGGGACCTCGCCGAGGCCGTCGCCGGAGTCTGGGAGAAGCCCGCCGCGGAAGTGAACGGAAACCGTCTGTGGCTGACCGAGAAGCCGTGAACGCCCCGAAGACCGACGCGCGTCGCCATCACGACCCCGAGGTCCGCGGTTTCGCCAGTGACAACTACGCCGGGGCCCACCCGGAGGTGCTCGCCGCCCTGGCCCTGGCCAACGGCGGGCACCAGGTCGCGTACGGCGGGGACGAGTACACCGAGATCCTCCAGCGCGTGATCCGCAGCCACTTCGGCTCCGGCGCCGAGGCGTTCCCGGTCTTCAACGGCACCGGCGCCAACGTCGTCGCGCTCCAGGCGGTCACCGACCGCTGGGGCGCGGTGATCTGCGCCGAGAGCGCCCACATCAACGTCGACGAGGGCGGCGCCCCCGAGCGCATGGGCGGCCTGAAGCTGCTCACCGTCCCCACCCCCGACGGCAAGCTCACGCCCGACCTGATCGACCGGCAGGCGTACGGCTGGGACGACGAGCACCGCGCGATGCCGCAGGTCGTCTCGATCACCCAGAGCACGGAGCTCGGCACGCTGTACACGCCGGACGAGATCCGCGCCATCTGCGAGCACGCCCACGCGCACGGCATGAGGGTGCACCTGGACGGCTCCCGGATAGCCAACGCCGCCGCGTCGCTGGACGTGCCGATGCGGACGTTCACCAACGCGGTCGGCGTCGACCTGCTCTCGCTCGGCGGCACGAAGAACGGCGCGCTGTTCGGTGAGGCGGTCGTGGTCCTCGACCAGGGCGCCGTGCGCCACATGAAGCACCTGCGCAAGCTGTCGATGCAGCTCGCCTCCAAGATGCGCTTCGTGTCGGTACAGCTGGAGGCACTGCTCGCCAAGGACCTGTGGCTGCGCAACGCCCGGCACGGCAACGAGATGGCCCAGCGCCTGGCCGAGGGCGTGCGCGCCGTGCACGGGGTGGAGATCCTCTACCCCGTCCAGGCCAACGCGGTCTTCGCCCGGTTGCCGCACGAGGTGAGCGAGCGTCTGCAGAAGCGGTTCCGCTTCTACTTCTGGGACGAGGCCGCGGGCGACGTGCGCTGGATGTGCGCCTTCGACACCACCGAGGACGACGTCGACGCGTTCGTGGCCGCCCTCAAGGAGGAGATGGCGCGCTGACGAGCCCACCCAGGGCAATGCATAGGTATGCGGTCACCTGAAAAGTCATTGACTGACGGGTGATCGCTTTCCTATGCTCTGCGAGTATGGAGCTGATCCAGAAAACCCCTGACCTGTCCGCCTACCTGGCCGCCGACGAGGTCATCGATCACGACCACCCGCGCGTACGGGAGGTGGCCGGGCAGCTCGCCAAGGAGGCGGAGGACTCGTATGCCTATGCGCGACTGGCCTTCGAGTTCGTGCGCGACACCATCCCGCATTCGCAGGACTCCGGTGACCCGCGCGTCACCTGGCGCGCCTCCGACGTCCTGGAGCGGCGCACCGGCATCTGTTATGCCAAGGCTCACGCGCTCGCCGCGCTGCTGCGGGCCGAGGACATCCCGACCGCCCTGTGCTACCAGCGCTTCGACGTGGTGCACGGGCTGGTCGCCGTGCGGTTCGACGGTGCCTGGCACCGGCAGGACCCGCGCGGCAACAAGCCCGGCGTGAACGCCCAGTTCACCCTGGGGCGGGAACAGCTGGCCTTCACGCCGGACACGGCGGCCGGCGAGGAGGACTACCCGGACCTGTACGCCGCGCCGCATCCGGTCGTGGTCGGTGTCCTGCGGGAGGCCACCGACCGCTCCCATCTGTGGGCGACGCTGCCGCCCACCCTGTGACACGCTCGGCTCAGCGCGCCTCGGCCGTGCGCAGCTGCTCCTGCGTCGGGGCGGTGCCGCCGAGATGGGCCGGCATCCACCAGGTGTCGTCCGCTCCCTTGGGGCGCACCGGGTAGGCGCGCTGCGCGGCCTCCAGCAGCTCCTGCACCCGCTCGCGCAGCCGTCGGGTGATGGCGCCCGCGTACTGCTCGCGGGAGGCCTCCATCGCCTCGCCGACCCGGATGGTGATCGGGGTGTGGCTGCGCTTGAAGTTGCGCGGGTGGCCCTTGGTCCACAGCCGCTGCGTACCCCACACCGCCATCGGGATCAGCGGGACGCCGGCCTCCTGCGCCAGGCGCGCGGCGCCCGACTTGAAGCTCTTCAGCGTGAACGACTCGGAGATCGTGGCCTCCGGGAAGACTCCGATGATCTCGCCGGACCGCAGCGAGTCGAGGGCGTGCGCGTACGCCGCCTCACCCTGCTTGCGGTCCACCGGGATGTGCTTCATGTTGCGCATCAGCGGACCGGAGACCCGGTGCCGGAAGACCGACTCCTTCGCCATGAAGCGCACCAGCCGCTTCTGGGGCAGCGCCGCCAGGCCGTCGAAGATGAAGTCCAGGTAGCTGATGTGATTGCTCACCAGCACGGCGCCGCCCGAGCGCGGGATGTTCTCCGAACCCTGGCAGTCGATCTTGAGGTCCCACACCTTGAACAGGGTGCGGGCGAGACCGATGGCCGGGCGGTAGGCGAGTTCTGCCATGGGCGGGTCGGACCCTTCCTTGTCAGCCTGGGAAGGGGACTCCCAGTCGAAAGTTACGCAGCCGTAGGTTTGCGGCTTGACGCAGATCGTGCCCCAAGAACGGCCGGTGTACCAGCCTTGGTGCCCGCTCGCGGCGAGATCCTCATCACGTCATCCGCCTTTTCGTGGCCGAAAAACGACGGTGAGCCGGGAATCTTCGCCGGCCCGTGAACGCTGCACCTGTGGACGACCGGACTTGGACCGGGCCGCGCTGGACCGGACCGGGACCAGGGCCGGGCCGGTGGCGTGCGCGGGTGACGCGCGCTCATGAGTGCCGCGGTGGCGGCGGAACGGAGGCGCGCGGGTGCGCGGGCAGGGCGACGACAGGCGGCACGACACGTCCGGCCCACGGCTCGAGGCGGCCGACCTCGGCTCGGACCTCGGCGCCCGCGCCACGCTCGTTCAGTTCTCCAGCGCGTTCTGCGCTCCCTGCCGGGCCACTCGGCGAGTCCTCGGGGAGGTGGCCGGCATGGTCCCCGGCGTCGCCCATGTCGAGATCGACGCCGAGGACCGCCTCGAACTCGTCCGCGCCCTCGGCGTACTCAAGACCCCGACCGTGCTGGTCCTCGACGCCGACGGCCGCGTCGTGCGGCGCGCCGTGGGGCAGCCGCGCAAGGCGGACGTGATCGCCGCGCTGGGCGTGGCGGTGTGATGACCGCCACGTCGTCGGTGAGGCGTTCTCCACAGCTTCCCCCTCCCCGGGCGTATTTGACTGTGTGTGCCACCCGTCGGCAGCCGGCCCGTATGCCTTCACTCCCCCTCCTCGGGCCGAGGCGCAACGCAGAAGGACATTCCGAATGACGGCCACACCCGACCTCGCCGCGCCGCGGCTCGCCGCCTCCGACCTGCTGCGGTCCGCCTTCCGGCGGCACGCGGCGGGGGTTTCCGTGATCACCGCGCGCGGTGACGCCGGCCCGGTGGGTTTCACGGCCACGTCCCTCACCTCCGTGTCCGCCGAGCCGCCGCTGCTCTCCTTCGGCATCGGCACCGGCTCCTCCAGCTGGCCCGCGGTGTCCGAGGCCGAGTACGTCGGCGTCCACCTGCTCGGCGAGCACCAGCAGGGCCTCGCGGCCACCTTCGCCCGCAGTGGCGCCGACCGCTTCGCCCCGCCCACCGCTTGGCGCGAGGGCCCCGAGGGCGTGCCCGTGCTGAACGGCGTCCTCGCCTGGATCGTGTGCCGCGTCGTCGGCCGCGTGCCCGCGGGGGACCATCGCATCGTGCTGGCGGAGGTTCTCCTCGGTGACTCCGCGGGTGCCGGCAGTCCTCTGCTGTACCACCAGGGGCGTTACAGCGGACTGCGCGACTGACCGGTCACCGGGACACTGCTGCGAAGCCGTCGGGTTCCGGTTACGCTGCGTTGCGAAGGTCACAGTTCAAAGCGCTTGCTTAGCGGGAAAGAACTGGGTGTACTGACGAGTAATATTCCGGTGGGAGCGCAGGTCGCCCCGACCGGGATCGGCCGCTTGGGGCGCCTATGCTGCCTGCAAGCAGGCAGCACTGAAATGTCGATGCAGTAGGAGAGCCGGCGTGAGCTTGAGGATCGTTGTCACTGTGAAGTACGTGCCCGACGCCACCGGCGACCGGCACTTCGCCGATGACCTGACCGTCGACCGGGACGACGTGGACGGCCTGCTCTCCGAGCTGGACGAGTACGCGGTCGAGCAGGCACTCCAGATCTCGGAGAACTCCGACGACGACGTGGAGATCACCGTCCTGACGGTGGGCCCGGAGGACGCCAAGGACGCGCTGCGCAAGGCGCTGTCCATGGGCGCGGACAAGGCGATCCACGTCGAGGACGACGACCTGCACGGCACCGACGCCATCGGCACCTCCCTGGTGCTGGCCAAGGCCGTCGAGAAGGCCGGCTACGACCTGGTCATCTCCGGCATGGCCTCCACCGACGGCACCATGGGCGTCGTACCGGCGCTGCTCGCGGAGCGCCTGGGCGTGCCGCAGGTGACGCTGCTGTCGGAGGTGTCGGTCGAGGACGGCACCGTGAAGGGCCGTCGTGACGGCGACTCCGCCACGGAGCAGCTTCAGGCGTCGCTGCCGGCCGTCGTGTCGGTCACCGACCAGTCGGGCGAGGCGCGTTACCCGTCCTTCAAGGGCATCATGGCGGCCAAGAAGAAGCCGGTTCAGGCCTGGGACCTGTCCGACCTCGACATCGACGAGGACGAGGTCGGTCTCGAGAACGCCTACACGGTCGTCGAGTCGGCGGCCGAGCGCCCGGCGCGTACCGCGGGCACGATCGTCAAGGACGAGGGCGAGGGCGGCAAGCAGCTCGCCGAGTTCCTCGCGGGCCAGAAGTTCATCTGAGCCTCATCTGAGCCCCGGATTCGCCGACCGCCCCTCATATCTCGCAAGCAGGAGAGAAGAAGTCCCATGGCTGAAGTTCTCGTCTACGTCGACCACGTGGACGGTGCCGTCCGCAAGCCCACCCTGGAGCTGCTGACCCTCGCCCGCCGCATCGGTTCGCCGGTCGCGGTGGCGCTGGGCGCCGGCGCCGGTGACACCGCCGCCACGCTCGCCGAGCACGGCGCGGTGAAGGTCCTCACCAGTGAGGCCGCCGAGTACGCCGACTACCTGGTCGTGCCCAAGGTGGACGCCCTCCAGGCCGCCCACGAGGCCGTCTCCCCGGCCGCCGTGCTGGTCCCGTCCTCCGCCGAGGGCAAGGAGATCGCCGCCCGCCTGGCGCTGCGCCTGGGCTCCGGCATCATCACCGACGCCGTCGACCTCGAGGCCGGCGACGAGGGCCCGGTGGCCACCCAGTCGGTGTTCGCCGCCGCCTTCACCACCAAGTCCCGGGTCTCCAAGGGCACCCCGGTCATCACGGTCAAGCCGAACAGCGCGGCCGTCGAGCCGGCCCCGGCCGCCGGTGCCGTCGAGGCCCTGTCGGTGTCCTTCTCCGCCGCCGCGACCGGCACCAAGGTCACCGCGCGCACGCCGCGCGAGTCGACCGGGCGTCCGGAGCTGACCGAGGCCGCGATCGTCGTCTCCGGCGGCCGTGGCGTCAACGGCGCGGAGAACTTCGCGATCATCGAGGCGCTCGCCGACTCGCTCGGCGCGGCCGTCGGTGCCTCGCGCGCCGCGGTGGACGCCGGCTGGTACCCGCACACCAACCAGGTCGGCCAGACCGGCAAGTCGGTCTCGCCGCAGCTGTACATCGCCTCGGGTATCTCGGGCGCGATCCAGCACCGTGCCGGCATGCAGACCTCGAAGACGATCGTGGCGGTCAACAAGGACGCCGAGGCCCCGATCTTCGACCTGGTCGACTACGGCGTCGTCGGCGACCTCTTCGACGTCGTCCCGCAGCTCACCGAGGAAGTGAAGACCCGCAAGGGCTGAGCATCCCCTGGGAGTTCCGGACTCCGGCCGAGGCCCCCGCGACCGTCCTGGTCGTGGGGGCCTCGGCGTCTGCGCAGGATGGTGTTGACCCGCGAGGGACCGACAGATAACTTCGCTCTACGGATTATTGATTCCGTTCAGCGGAAAACAGGAGGGTGTGGGATGGGTCAGCAGGAGAAGGTGGCGACGAGTCTCGCGGGTGCCGTCGGCGAGGAGATCAGTGCCTCCCTCGCACCGGTCGACGCGGAGCTGGAGCGCCGCTACCCCGGAGACCCGGGCACCCGCCAGCCCGTCCACACCGTCTACGTCCCCGGCGACGTCTTCGCCGCCGACACGATCCGCTCCTGGGGCGACCGGGCGCTGGCCGCCCTCGACGAACACGCCCCCGACGCCGCGTCCTTCGCCGCCGTCCTCGGCCTCACCGACGACCTGGCCGAGCCGGTGTACAGCCGCGTACGCGCCAAACTGGAGCGCGAGCCGATCGAAGACCTCCGCGTCGACTTCGAGGACGGCTACGGCAACCGCACGGACGCCGAGGAGGACGAGGCCGCCGCCCGCGCGGCCCGGCTGATCGCCGAGGCGTACGACCAGGGCACGGCGGCCCCGTACATGGGCATCCGCATGAAGTGCATGGAGGCTCCGGTGCGCGCCCGGGGCATCCGCACGCTCGACGTCTTCCTCAGCGGCCTGATGGAGGCCGGCGGACTGCCCGACGGGCTGGTCCTCACCCTGCCGAAGGTGACCTACCCCGAACAGGTCACCGCCATGGTGCGGCTCCTGGAGGCCTTCGAGAAGGCCCGCGGCCTGGAGCCCGGCCGCATCGGCTTCGAGATCCAGATCGAGACCAGCCAGTCCATCCTGGCCGCCGACGGCACCGCCGCCGTCGCCCGCATGATCCAGGCCGCCGAGGGCCGGGCCACCGGCCTCCACTACGGCACCTTCGACTACAGCGCCTGCCTCGGCGTCTCCGCCGCCCACCAGGCCAGCGACCACCCGGCCGCCGACCACGCCAAGGCGGTCATGCAGGTCGCCGCCGCGGGCACCGGCGTACGCGTCTCGGACGGCTCCACCAACGTCCTGCCCGTCGGCCCCACCGAGAAGGTCCACGACGCCTGGCGCCTGCACTTCGGCCTCACCCGCCGTGCGCTGGCCCGCGCCTACTACCAGGGCTGGGACATGCACCCCGGTCACATCCCGACCCGGTACGCGGCCGTCTTCGCCTTCTACCGGGAGGGCTTCGAGCAGGCCGCCGCCCGCCTCGCCCGCTACGCCAACCGCACCGGTGGCGACGTCATGGACGAGCCCGCCACCGCCAAGGCCCTGAGCGGCTACCTGCTGCGCGGACTGGACTGCGGTGCCCTCGACATCGGCGAGGTCGCCCGGCTGACCGGACTGACCCGCGCCGACCTGGAAGGCTTCTCGTCCCCGCGACGCGGTGACCTCACGGCATCGGCGCAGTAGGCGGCGGCCGGGTCCCGGCGAGCGGCTCGTCCGTCCGGCCGGAGCGCACGTACCGCTCCAGGCCGGACGCCGTCACCCGCTTCTCCTCGGCGAACAGCCGCGTCCCTCGCTCGCACAGCCGCCGGTCGGCCCGCGCCCGTGCGCAGAACTCCTCGGGCGTCACCCCGAACAGCTCCCGCAGCCGGGCCGACCCCTGGAGCAGTTCGGTGATCAGGGTGCGCTGGTCGCCCGGGTGCCGCCGCGGCGTTCCGGTGCCGCCGCGCAGGACACCGTGGCGGTTGACGTAGGCGTACGCGCCGCGCAGCACCGCGGTGCCGTCCCCTTCCGCCTGCTCGACGCGTACGCCGGGCCCGCAGAGCCAGGCGCGGTCGAAGTTGCCGGTCGCCATCGGTACGCCTTCACTCGCGTCGATCACGGCGAGCTGTTCGGCGTCGAGCCACAGGACGAACAGTTCACGTACGAGGCCCGGGGTGCCCACGGGTGACGCGGACACGTAGCCCATACGGCTCACGTGGGCGGAGACGCCGACGTCGACCCCGGTGACCCGCGCCTTGACCATCGGGATGGGCGAGTCGATCCCGAACTCGGCCATCTTGTGCCGCAGCTGGCCGGGGGAGGCGTTGGAGCCGATCGCGAGTACGGGGACGCGGTCGACGCGGTCCTCGTGGACCGGCCGGTCCAGCGGCAGCAGCCGGTCCCCGTCCAGCAGCCCGGACTCCCGCGGCCACACGCCCGGGTACAGCAGCGGCTCCTCACGCGGCACCCCGGCCATCCCGAGCGACCGCAGCGTCCGGTCCTCGCCGGGCGGTCGCGTCGGCGCGAGGTCGCTATCCGGTGACCGGGCAGTCGCCCGGGCCTGACCGAATGGCTTCGACACGGTGTGGTTACCTCCCGGTGGCCGGTGGCCGGTGGCCGGTGGCCGGTGGCCGGTGGTGGGTTGGCGGGGGCACGAGGGCCAGCCGTGTCCGGGCCGGCCGCTCGAGTTCCGGCATGGTGCGCGGCGGCGGCGTGGCCGCCGGTCCGCCTCGTCGACCCGCGCGGCCGTCCGTCAGGAGCCGCTCACTGTGCCGGTGGCAGCTCGCCCGAGCCGCGGGTCACCAGCCTGGTCGGCAGTTCGATGCGGTCGGGCGCGAGCAGCGTGCCGTCCAGCTGCCGGAAGAGCCGCTCGGCGGCGGTGCGGCCGAGGGCCGCCGCGTCCTGGGCGACCACGGTGACGCCCGGCTGGAGCAGGTCGGCCAGTTCGATGTCGTCGAAGCCGACGAGGGCGACCCTGCGGGCATGATCGGCGAGCACGCGGATCACGGTGACCGTCACCCGGTTGTTGCCGGTGAAGATCGCGGTGACCGGGTGCGGGTCGGCGAGCATCTCCTCGGCGGCCCGGCGCACCCGCACGGGGTCGGTGACGCCCAGGGACATCCAGGAGTCCTTCACCGGTATGCCCGCGTCCTCCATGGCGGCCCGGTAGCCGCGCAGCCGCTCGGCGGCGGTGTGGATGCGGGGCATGTCACCGATGAAGCCGATCCTGCGGTGTCCGTGCGCGATGAGGTGGGCCACGCCGTCGCGGGCGCCGCCGAAGTTGTCGGACACCACCACGTCCGCGTCGATCCGGCCCGCCGGACGGTCCACGAACACCGTGGCGACGCCCGCCTTCAGCTCGGGCTCCAGGTACCGGTGGTCGTCCCCGGCCGGGATCACCACCAGCCCGTCCACACGTCGCGCGCACAGCGCCAGCACCAGCTCCTGCTCGCGGTCCGGGTCCTCCGCGCTGGACCCGTTGATCAGCAGGGCGCCGTGGGCGCGGGCCACCTCCTCCACGGCACGGCTGAGCGGCCCGTAGAAGGGGTCGGCCAGGTCCTCCAGGACCAGGCCGATGCTGGCGGTACGGCCCTTGCGGAGCACCCGCGCGCTGTCGTTGCGGCGGAAGCCGAGCGCGTCGATGGCCTCCTGGACGCGGCGTTCGGTCTCGGGGGTGACGCCCGGCTCCCCGTTGACCACCCGCGAGACGGTCTTGAGGCCGACCCCGGCCCGGGCGGCCACGTCCTTCATGGTCGGGCGGTTGCCGTATCGGTTCCCGGGAAGGTGGGCTGCGCGGCGGGTCGTGTCGGGCACGATGCGGTGTCCTGTCCTGTCGTCCACGGGATTGCGTCGGCTCCTGCTCGTCCACGAGGGATGTGTCGGTCATGGGGTTGTATGAGGATGTGGCGTCGAGCATAGAGCCTGGACAACGTTGTCAGATGGAGGAGACACTGTTCGTCGCACTCTCCGGTCCTCGTCCCCACCGCGGGACCGGTCCGCTGCGCACTCTTGTGTTCGTCATTCTTCATTCGGTCCGACGGGGAGATCCGACTCTGATGCACACCGACCTAGTGGCAGCGCTGGACATCGGCGGCACCAAGATCGCCGGGGCGCTGGTGGACGGCCACGGCCGCATCCATGCGCGCGCCCAGCGGGCGACGCCCGCCCAGAAGGACGGCGACACCGTGATGCGGGCCGTCGAGGCGGCGCTCACGGAGCTGACCGCGTCGCCGCTGTGGGGGCGGGCCACGGCCGTCGGCATCGGCAGCGCCGGCCCGGTGGACGCCTCCGCCGGCACGGTCAGCCCGGTGAACGTGCCCGGCTGGCGCGACTACCCGCTCGTCCGGCGGGTCCGCGAAGCCGCCGGTGACCTGCCCGTCGAGCTGATCGGCGACGGCGTGGCCATCACGGCGGCCGAACACTGGCAGGGCGCGGCCCGCGGGCACGACAACGCGCTGTGTATGGTGGTCTCGACGGGCGTCGGCGGCGGTCTGGTCCTGGGCGGCCGGCTGCATCCCGGACCGACCGGCAACGCCGGCCACATCGGCCACATCAGCGTGGACCTGGACGGCGATCCGTGCCCGTGCGGCGCGCGCGGCTGCGTGGAGCGGATAGCGAGCGGCCCCAACATCGCGCGGCGCGCCCTCGACGCCGGATGGCGCCCCGGCCCCGACAACGACACCTCGGCCGCGGCGGTCGCCGCCGCCGCCCGGCTGGGCGACCCCGTCGCCGTGGCGTCGTTCGAACGGGCCGCGCAGGCGCTGGCCGCCGGTATCGCCGCCACCGCGACCCTCGTCGAGATCGACATCGCCGTGGTCGGCGGGGGCGTCGGCAAGGCGGGCGAGGTGCTCTTCGCCCCCCTGCGCAAGGCACTGACCGAATACGCGACCCTGTCCTTCGTGCGGCGCCTCGCGGTCGTCCCCGCCCAGATGGGCACCGACGCGGGGCTGGTGGGAGCGGCCGCGGCGGCGCTGACGAGGGCGGCGGGGGCCGCTCCGGCGCGGGTCTGAGCACGAGGGGCGTACCCGGCCGCCGCATGCGGTCCCTCCGCGGGCGGCTCGCCGGGTCAGCTGGTCAGCGACGCCGGACTCCCGCCTCGAGCAGGGTGGCGCCGTCCGGGCCGAGTGCGACGGCGGGCGGGTGGTGGGGCCGGCCGGACCCGGCCCGGACCCGTAGGAGGACCGTGCCGTGCGCGGGGACGGTGGCGGACACGGTGCCCGCGGTGTGAGAGCTCTCGTGCCGCCACAGGTCGCGCAGGGTGTAGACGGGCGCGTCCGGCAGGCCGACGGCCTCGGCGCTGGTGGTGATCCGCTGCGGGCCGCCGGACTCGTTGAACAGCGCCACCGCGCGGCTGCCGTCCCGCATCTCCTTGGCGACGACCCAGCGACCGCCCTCGGAGGAGACGACGCTCCCCTGCTTGCCCAGCGGGTCCTGGTCGACCGCGATGACCTCCCGGTTGCCGAGGATCTCGAAGGTCTCCTCGGACGCGTCGCGCAGGTCGGTGCCGATGAGGAGCGGGGCCGCCATGACCGACCACATCGAGAAGTGGGTGCGGTACTCGGTGCCGGTCATGCCGCCGTTGCCGACCTCCAGCATGTCGGGGTCGTTCCAGCGGCCGGGGCCGGCGTGTTCGGCGAGTGGGAGGTTCTTCTTCAGGATCGACAGCATCGAACCCCAGGTGTCGCGGATGTCGCCGGTGGTCCGCCACAGGTGCCCGAGGCCGCCCGCCCACCGCCAGGGCTTGTTCTCGCCCCACTCGCAGACGCTGTACACGATCGGCCGGCCGGTGGCCCTCAGCGCGTCCCGCATGGTGGTGTACCGCCGCACGGCGTCCGCGCCCCGGTTGTTGCAGTTGTCGTACTTGAGGTAGTCCACGCCCCAGTCGGCGAACTGCCGGGCGTCGCCGTACTCGTGGCCCAGCGCACCGGGGAAGCCGATGTCGCTGCACGTCTTCGTGCCGGCGCTGGTGTAGATGCCGAACTTGAGGCCCCTGGCGTGCACGTAGTCGGCCACGGCCTCGATGCCGTTCGGGAAGCGCGCGGGGTCCGGTACGAGTCTGCCCTCGGTGTCCCGCTCCGGCAGCGCCCAGCAGTCGTCGAGGTTGACGTACTCGTAGCCGGCGTCCTTCAGTCCCTTCTCGACGAAGAGGTCCGCGATGTCCTTGACCATCGCCTCGTCGAACTCGGCACGGCAGTGCGTGGAGTTCCAGTTGTTGAAGCCCATGGGCGGGGTGAGGGCGAGTCCGGCGTCCAGGGCGGGTGAGGCGTGCTCCTGGGCGGGTGCGGCGGGCTCCCGGCCGGCCGGCCCGGCGGTGGCGGGCGCGGTGAGTCCCGCCGCGCACAGCAGGGCGGTGAGGAGCGACCCGGTCGTGCGCCTGCGGGACGCGCGGGTGGCAAGGGGGCGTGTCACTACGTTCCTCCGGATCCGCGACAGGTGGAACGACCGGCGAACGCGACGGACAGGGCAGAAGGCCATGCTCACGTCAGCGCAGAGCGCTCACGGTAGGACGTGTCCGACTGTGTTGGAAGAGGAGGGGTGATGGTGAGTGGACACCTGTGGGTGCCACATGGGTGGCCGGCCGTGACCGCCACCCGGCCAACGCAGTTGGACCAGGCATGAAGAAGCGCAGCATGCTCGCCCTCGCGACCCTGGCCACCGGTTTCGTCGTCGCGGCCGTCACGCCCTCCCACGCCGCTCCGGGTGAACTCCCGCTCGGCCTCGACGTGGAGGGCGCCGTCGGCACCGTCCAGGACACGGTCGACACCGAGAACCTGGCCCTGGGCGACGACGCCCGCGGGCAGCGGGGCTGACGTACACCGTCCGTCACGCACCACCCGGAGACCACGCGGCGCCGGTGCCCCTTCCCGAGGGGCGCCGGCGCCGCTGTCGTACGCCCTCATCTGCGCCTGGTTTCCGTGGCAGGGTGGAGCGGGCAAGCCTCAGGGGGCCAACAGAAGAGGGGGACCTGTGACCGTCGTCTGGATCAACGGCGCGTTCGGTGCGGGGAAGACCACCACCGCACGGGAACTGATCGAACTGATCCCGAACAGCACACTCTTCGACCCCGAGGTCATCGGCGGAGCGCTCGCGCATCTGCTGCCGCCCAAACGCCTCGCCGAGGTCGGCGACTTCCAGGACCTGCCGATCTGGCGCCGCCTCGTGACCGACACCGCGGCCGCGATGCTCGCCGAGCTCGGCGGAACCCTCGTCGTCCCCATGACCCTGCTGCGGCAGGAGTACCGCGACGAGATCTTCGGCGGTCTCGCCGCCCGCCGCATCGCGGTCCGGCACGTCCTGCTCGCCCCGGCGGAAACGATCCTGCGGAAGCGGATAGCGGGCCGCGAGATACCCGAGGACCTGTCCGACGGCGAGATACGCGTACGGCAGTGGTCGTACGACCACATCGAGCCGTACCGGGCCGCCCTCGCCTCCTGGCTGACCGCCGACGCCCACCCGGTCGACACCGGCGCACTCACCCCGTACGAGGCCGCCGCCAAGATAGCCGAGGCCGTCGGCACCGGCTCCGCGCCGGCCTGCGACATCGTGCAGACGCCCGAGCCCACCGCCGAGACCGTCGCGGCCGGCGTCCTGCTCTTCGACGAACAGGACCGGGTGCTGCTCGTCGACCCCACCTACAAGCCCGGCTGGGAGTTCCCCGGCGGCATCGTCGAACCCGGTGAGGCGCCCGCCCGCGCCGGGATGCGCGAGGTCGCCGAGGAGACCGGGATCCGCCTCGACGACGTACCCGCCCTGCTGGTCGTCGACTGGGAACCGCCCACGCCCCCGGGCTACGGCGGTCTGCGCCTGCTCTTCGACGGCGGCCGGCTCGACTCCGCCGACGCCGGCCGGGTACTGCTGCCCGGCCCCGAGCTGCGCGCCTGGCGCTTCGTCACCGAGGACGAGGCCGGCGGCCTGCTGCCCCCGGTCCGCTACGAGCGGCTGCGCTGGGCCCTGCGGGCGCGGGAACGCGGTGCGGCACTGTACCTGGAGGCGGGCACTCCGGTCGGCTGACGTCGGCCGACCGCCCCGTAGGCACGCGCCGGTTCCCGGAGTGCCTCCGACGCCCGGACGGTCACCGGATCGCGGTGACCGCGATCCGGTGACCGGAGCAGCCGTCTTCGTTCCCGACCGGGACCGCTCAGCTCGCCGCGTAGTTGCGCAGGAACAGTGCTTCCGTCACCGACAGCCGCTCCAGTTCCTCGGGGGACACGCTCTCGTTCACGGCGTGGATCTGCGCCTCCGGTTCGCTCAGGCCGATCAGCAGGATCTCCGCCCGCGGGTAGAGCCCGGCCAGGGTGTTGCACAGCGGGATGGAGCCGCCCTGACCGGCGTACTGCATCTCCTCGCCCGGGTACGCCACCGCCATCGCGTCCGCCATGGCCCGGTACGCCGGGCTGGCGGTGTCGGCGCGGAACGCCTGGCCCTGGCCGATCTGCTCGACGCCGACCCGCGCACCCCACGGCGTACGCGCCTCCAAGTGGGCCTGGAGCAGCTTGGTGGCCTCGGCGGCGTCCACGCCCGGTGGCACCCGCAGACTGACGAGCGCGCGGGCGCCCGCCTGCACCGACGGGGTGGCGCCGACGACCGGCGGGCAGTCGATGCCGAGCACCGTGACGGCCGGCCGCGCCCAGATCCGGTCGGCGACCGAGCCGGAACCGATCAGCTCCACGCCGTCCAGCACCCGGGCGTCCCGGCGGAACTGCTCCTCGTCGTAGGCCAGGCCCTCCCACTCGCCGTCAGCCGCGAGTCCGTCGACGGTCGTCGAGCCGTCCTCGGCGCGCAGGGAGTCCAGTACGCGGATCAGGGCGGCCAGCGCGTCGGGCGCCGCGCCGCCGAACTGGCCGGAGTGCAGGTTGCCTTCGAGCGTGTCGACCTTCACGCGGACGAGCGTCATGCCCCGCAGCGTCGAGGTGACCGTCGGCAGCCCGACCCGGAAGTTGCCCGCGTCGCCGATGACGATGGTGTCGGCGGCCAGCAGCTCGGGGTGCTGCTCGGCGTACCGCTCCAGGCCGCCCGTGCCCTGCTCCTCCGAACCCTCGGCGATCACCTTGACGTGCACCGGCACGCCGCCGTTCGCCTTCAGCGCGCGCAGCGCGAGCAGGTGCATGAGCACGCCGCCCTTGCAGTCGGCCGCGCCGCGCCCGTACCAGCGCCCGTCGCGCTCGGTCAGTTCGAACGGCGGGGTCGCCCAGCCGTCCTCGTCCAGCGGCGGCTGCACGTCGTAGTGGGCGTAGAGCAGGACCGTCTTGGCGCCCTCGGGTCCGGGCAGGTATCCGTAGACCGACTGCGTGCCGTCCGGCGTGTCGAGCAGGTCCACGTCCTGGAAGCCCTCGGCGCGCAGTGCGGACGCTATCCAGTTGGCGGCGCCCACGCTCTCGCTGCGCGGGAACTGGTCGAAGTCCGCCACCGACTTGAAGGCCACCAGCGCGGTGAGTTCCTCCTTCGCCCTGGGCATCAGGGAGGAGACGGTCTCGGCGACCGGATTCGACGACATGGGCACGCTCCTTGTGGGTGCGACGTTGTACCGAGGAGTACGAGCAGTACAGGAGTACGACGAGTACGGGGATTGGTAGGCCCGATCCTCCCACAGTGGCCTGCGGCGATGCCCGCCGTAGGATGCGGGGGTCAGGTGCGGCATGCGGTTTGTTGGGAGCAGTAGACCATCGTGAGCAGCGAGAACTCTTCGGCGGACGACACGCGTCAGGTCTGGGACGTGGTCGTGGTGGGCGCGGGACCGGCGGGGGCCTCGGCCGCCTACGCGGCGGCGGTCGCGGGGCGGCGCGTGCTGTTGCTGGAGAAGGCGGAGCTGCCCCGCTACAAAACCTGTGGCGGCGGCATCATCGGTCCCTCGCGCGACACCCTCCCGCCCGGCTTCGAGTTGCCCTTCCGGGACCGTGTGCACGCGGTGACGTTCTCGAACAACGGGCGGTTCACCCGGACCCGGCGCTCCCGGCAGATGCTGTTCGGGCTGATCAACCGACCCGAGTTCGACCAGCAGCTCGTCGAGCACGCGCAGAAGGCGGGCGCCGAGCTGCGCACCGGTGTGTCGGTGACGCGGGTGGAGCAGCACGGGGCGGCGGTGCCGGACCGGCGCACGGTCGCCGTCGTCCTGCAGGGCGGGGAGACGGTACTGGCGCGGTCCGTCGTCGGCGCGGACGGCAGCGCCAGCCGGATAGGGGCGCACGTCGGGGTGAAGCTCGACCAGGTCGACCTCGGTCTGGAGGCGGAGATCCCGGTGCCGGAGACGGTGGCCGAGGACTGGAAGGGGCGGGTCCTCATCGACTGGGGGCCGCTGCCCGGCAGTTACGGCTGGGTCTTCCCCAAGGGCGACACGCTCACGGTCGGGGTGATCTCGGCACGCGGCGAGGGCGCGGCGACCAAGCGGTACCTGGAGGACTTCGTCGCCCGGCTCGGCCTCGCCGGCTTCGAACCGAGCATCTCCTCCGGTCATCTGACGCGCTGCCGTGCCGACGACTCGCCGTTGTCGCGCGGGCGGGTCCTGGTCTGCGGGGACGCGGCGGGGCTCCTGGAACCGTGGACCCGTGAGGGAATCTCCTTCGCGCTGCGGTCCGGACGGCTCGCGGGGGAGTGGGCGGTGCGGATCTCCGAGGCGCACGACGCCGTGGACGCGCGCAAGCAGGCCCTGAACTACGCTTTCGCGATCAAGGCCGGGCTCGGCGTCGAGATGAGTGTCGGCAAGCGGATGCTGGCGCTGTTCGAGCGCCGGCCGGGGCTCTTCCACGCGGCCCTGACCGGTTTCCGCCCGGCCTGGAAGGCGTTCAAGGACATCACGCAGGGCTCGACCTCGCTGGGTGAGCTGGTCCGCAGCCACCCGCTGGCGCAGCGGGCGCTGGCGGTGATCGACCGCCGGACCGCGGTCGCGGGGGACTCCGCGGGCGCTCCGGGCAGCGCGGGCGGCTCGGGCAGCGCGGGCGGCTCGGACGGCGCGGGTACTCCGGACGGTCCGAGCGGTCCGAGCGGTCCGGGGGCCGCGGGCGCCGCGGGTGGTGGGGTCAGCTCCTGACCTCGATCCGGAAGACGGGGTGGTCGGCGGCGGACGCGACGATCTCCTCGTCGGAGGACTTGGCGGTGACTCCCTGGAAGTACTGGTTCACCTCCCACCCCCACTTCTCCAGGTAGGTCCGCAGGATGGGGAGCTTCTGCTCGTCGGGGAGCTCCACCGCGGTGAAGGTGCGGACCTTGCGTCCCACGCGCAGTTCCCCGCCGCCGGCGGCGCGCATGTTGCGCACCCACTGGGAGTGACCGCGGGCCGAGACGAGGTACTGCCCGTCGCCGTACACGTGCGGGTTCACGGGGATCCGCTGCATCTGTCCGCTCTTGCGGCCGCGGACGGACATCTCCGCGGCGCCGGCGAGGCTGACACCGTGCCGGGCCAGCCAGCCGATGACGCCGTTGAGCCGGACGGTGACAGGGCTGCCCTTGCGGTAGTACGGCGCTGATGACATCGGTGACCCCCAGGTCGCTTGAGGTGGCTGGAGCGATAGCGAGAGCGCCGCTCTCTTTTGTGAGCACTGCTCTCGCTCTGCGTTTGAGTATGCCCGGCGTCGCCACGGAAAAGCAAGAGCAGTGCTCTCGTTTGTGTGCACTGCTCTGGCGACGTGGGACACTGGAACGCATGAGCAGCACCACACACGGCGCCCGCGCCCGTGCCCGGATCGAGGTCACCGCCGCCATCAAGGACGAGGCGCGCGAACAACTCGCGGCGGAGGGCGCCGCCAAGCTCTCGCTGCGGGCCGTGGCCCGCGAGCTGGGCATGGCGTCGTCGGCCATCTACCGCTACTTCCCCAGCCGCGACGATCTTTTGACCGCCCTCATCATCGACGCCTACAACGCGCTCGGCGAGGCCGCCGAGGCGGCCCACGACGCGGCGGCCGACGCCGGACCAACCCGCCGCTGGACCGCGGTGTGCGAGGCGGTACGCGCCTGGGCGTTGGCGCATCCCCACGAGTACGCGCTGATCTACGGATCACCGGTGCCCGGCTACACCGCGCCCGTGGACACGGTCCCCGCCGCCGGCCGGGTGGCCTACGTGTTCATGGGCGTCCTGCGCGACGCCCATCGGGGAACGGGCCTCGCCAAGCCGCCGCTGCCCGCCGAACTGAGGCCCGAGGCCCACCGGATGGCCGCGGACTTCGCCCCCGATCTGCCGCCGGAGACGGTGGCGGCGTTCACGGCGGCCTGGGCCGAGTTGTTCGGGCTGGTCGGGTTCGAGGTGTTCGGGCAGTTCAACCGGGTCGTGGAGGACCGGGAGACGTTCTTCCGTCACGCGGCGGAGCGGCTCGCCCACGCGGTGGGCCTGGTCTTCCCACAGCCTTCCCCCCACCGTTGAGGCGCCCCTCACCCGGACGGAACCCTCGGCGGAGGCAGTAGTGCCAGGTCCTGCCGCAGGACGCGTGCGTGCAGGGACCGCAGTCCCGGCCCCGGGTCGGAGCCCATCGCCTCGGCGAGCCGCTGCCGTACCGCCTCGTACGCGGTGAGCGCGTCGGACGGGCGGCCCGCGCGGTACAGCGCGAGCATCAGCAGTTCGCTGAGGCGTTCCCGCAGGGGGTGCGCGGCCACGAGCCGGACGAGTTCGTGGACGCACTCGAATGAGTGCCCGAGTTCGATCAGGCCGGCCAGCCGGGCCTCCAGGACGGTGAGCCGCTTCTCGGCCCAGCGCAGTCTCTCCGCCGCCAGGTAGGGCGTCCGGAGCCCCTCGGCGAACTCGCCACGCCACAACCGCTCCGCCCGCCCGGCCAGTTCGGCGGCTCGGCGCAGCTCGCCGGTGTCGCGGGCGGCCACTGCCTCGGCCACCAGTTCCCGACGCTGCCGCAGGTCGTCGGCGTGGACCCCGGTGAGGCGGTAGCCGCTGCCGGTCCACGTCAGCTCCGCATCGTCGCCGAGCGCGCGGCGTAGCCCGGAGACGTACTTCTGTACGAGATTGCGCACGTGCACCGGTGGCGCCCCGCCCCACACGGCCTCGACCAGACCGTCGTACGAGATGGGGCGCGCCTCCTGGAGCAGCAGCACGGCGAGCACCGCGCGCTGCTTCGGCGGGCCGAGGGGTATCTCGACGCCGTCGCGCGACGCGCGCAGGGGGCCGAGCAGTTCGCAGCGCAGGGTGCTCGTCGCGCCGGCCTCTCCCGTAGGCACCGGTGCCGCCACTGTCGTCGATGCCGCCGTAGTCCCCGGTGCCGCCGAAGCCCCCGGTGCCCTCGGCGCTGCCCGTGTCCCCGGTGTTGCCGGTGTTCCCGGTGTTGCCGGTGTCCTCGGTGTCCCCTCACCCATCCGTCGAGCGTATCCCGGGCGCCGCATTCCAGTGGATCTTCCAGCGGTCCTTCCAGTCGTCCTTCCAGCGTCCGGGCCGAAGGTGTGCGGACCGACCCCTCGGAAGAAAGGCCCCTCCCATGCTCACCCGGCTCGGCCGCCTGGCCGTGCGGCGCAGCCGTGCGGTGCTGCTCGGCTTCCTGCTCGCCCTCATCGGCCTCGGCGCGTACGGCGCCGGCGCGCAGAGCGACCTCGACCTCTCCCGCTGGGACGCTCCCGGCACGGAGTCCGTCCGCGCCGGTGACCGGCTGCGCGAGCACTTCCGCACCGGAAACCCCAACCTCGCCCTCCTGATCACGGCCCGGGACGGCGACGTGGACAGCCCGCGCACCGAACGGGCCGCCCGTGAACTGGCCGCCGAGGTAGGTGATCTGCCGCTCGTCACGGACGTCACCGCCTACTGGGACGCCGGGAGCGCGGCCCTGCGCGGGGAGGACGGCCGCCGGGCCCTGATCCTCGCCCGCCTCGAAGGCACGGCCACCGAGACACGCGAGGAACTCGCCACCCGGTCAGCGGAGTTGACACGCACGACACCCGAACTCGACGTCCGGGTGGGCGGCCAGGAGGAGATCTCCCGGCAGGTCGGCGAGCAGGCCCGCACCGACTTCCTGCGCGCCGAGCTGTTCGCCCTGCCGGCCGTACTGCTCCTGCTGATCCTGGTCTACCGGCGCACCGTCGCCGCGCTGCTGACCGTGGCGGTCGGCCTGTTCTCCGTGGTCGGCACGCTCGCCGGGCTGCGGGCGGTCGCGCAGGTCACGGAGGTGTCGACGTTCGCCGCGAACCTCGCACTCGTCCTCGGCCTGGGACTGGGCGTCGACTACGGCCTGTTCGTGATCAACCGCTACCGCGAGGAGCGCGCCGCCGGGCACGCCCAGCCGGAGGCGGTCATCGGTGCGACCCGCGCCGCCGGGCGGACGGTGCTCTTCAGCGGGGTCACGGTCGCGGTGTCGCTGTGCGCGCTGCTGGTGTTCCCGTTCTTCTTCCTCAGTTCGTTCGCGTACGCGGGTGTCTTCGTGGTGCTCACCGCGGTCGCCGGGGCCGTGTTGTTCCTGCCCGCCGCGCTCGCCCGCTGGGGCCACCGCGTCGAGCGGCCCACCGCGCCCGCCTCCGGCTTCTGGCACCGCACCGCGCTCGCGGCCATGCGCCGCCCGTTCCTGGCCGGCGCCGGGGTCCTCACCGTCCTGCTGGTGGCCGCCTCTCCGCTGCTGGGCCTGCGCTTCGGACTGCCCGACGAACGCACCCTGCCCGAGGGCACCTCCTCGCGCACCACCTCCGAGATCGTGCACCGGGAGTTCCCCGCCGAACCCACGGACACGGTCCAGGTCGTCCTGGAAGGAGGCGTCCCGGATCAGGTCGCCGGAACGAGCGGGTACGCCGCCGCGCTCTCCCGGCTCCCCGGCGTGTTCCAGGTCGACGCGCCGGAAGGCACCTACCGCCAGGGCGAGCGCACCGGCGCGCCCGGCCAGGACCGTCTGACGGCACGGGACGGGCGGGTGCGGCTGGCTGTCGTACCGACGCAGGAGGCCATGTACGGCGACGTCCCCGCCTTCGTCGAACGCGTCCGGGACACCCCGGCCCCGGCGCCCGCCCTGGTCGGCGGCTACCCCGGCGAGACCACCGACTTCCGCGCCACGCTCCTGGACCGGCTCCCGTACGCCGTCGGGATCGTGCTGGTGGCCACGTACGTGATCCTCTTCCTCATGACGGGCAGTGTGCTGCTGCCCGCCAAGGCGACCGTGCTGAACCTGCTCAGTCTGTCCGTGATGTTCGGCTGCCTGGTGTGGGTGTTCCAGGACGGGCACCTGTCCGGGGTGCTCGGTTTCACCCCGACCGGATCCATCGAGCCGAGCATCCCGGTGCTCATGTTCTGCGTGGCGTACGGCCTGTCCATGGACTACGAGGTCTTCCTGCTGGCCCGTATCACCGAGGAGCACCAGCGCACCGGGGACACCGTACGCGCGGTCGGCGAGGGCATCCGGCGCAGCGCCCCGCTGATCACCGCCGCGGCCGGCATCCTCGCGCTGTCCTTCCTGTCGTACGCCACCGGCGGCGTCGTCTTCCTCAAGGAACTGGGTATCGGCACGGCCCTGACGATCCTCGTCGACGCCACCCTCATCCGGGTGGTGCTGCTGCCGGTGACGATGCGGCTCGCGGGGCGCGCGAACTGGTGGGCACCGCGACCGCTGCGCCGCTTCAGGCTGAAGGAGGCACCGGCGCGCACACCCACGGCGTCCGGAGCGGACGGTGCGAACGGAGCGGACGGCCCGGACGGAGGGGAAGGGGAGGGCGTACTTCCCCGGGAGTACGTGTGATCACCACGCGCGGGTGACGCCGCCCCCGGCGCCCGGCGTCTAGCGTGGCGGTCATGGACGGAAGGCGCGAGCACGGGGGCGGGTCGCCGCAGTGGTGGCGGCACGGGCCCCCGTGGTGGAACGACCGGGGCGACGAGGCACACCGCTCCCGGTGGCCCTGGCGCTCCACGACGCTGATCACGGCGTTCGTGCTGTTCGGCTCCAACTTCGCCGCCCACGCCCAGGTGGGCGAACGGGTCCCGCTGGACCCCTTCGCGTGCGTGCTGCTGTTCCTGACCGGAGCGGTCCTGCTGTGGCGGCTCCGGTATCCGGTGCCCGTCGTGTTCGGCACGGCGGTCACCACCCTGGTCTACCTGCTCGTCGGGTACCCGTACGGGCCGGTGTTCGTGGCCGTCGCGGTGGCCTGCTTCAACGCCGTCGTCGCCGGGCACCGCCGGGCCGCGTGGGCCGCGATGGCGGTGATGTGGGCCGGGCTGGCCCTGCTGACGCACTGGCTCTACCGGTGGCTGCCTCCGTCCGGCGACGCGGCCGCGTCCTGGGGGCAGGAGATCGTGATCGCCACCTGGGTGGTGGCCATCGTGGCACTGTCGGAGCTGACCCGGACCCGGCGTGAGCAGTGGGCGCGGGAGCGGGCCGAACGGGCCCAGGCGGCCAAACGGCGCGCCGACGAGGAGCGGCTGCGGATCGCCCGTGAACTGCACGACGTCCTCGCCCACAGCATCTCCGTCATCAATGTTCAGGCGGGCGTCGGCCTCGCCCTCCTCGACAACGACCCCGAGCAGGCACGCTCCGCTCTCACCACCATCAAGGCCAAGAGCAAGGAGGCGCTGGGCGAGGTGCGCCAGGTCCTCGACACCCTCCGCACCCCCGGCGACGCGCCGCGCGCGCCCGCTCCCGGCCTCGACCGGCTGCCCGAACTGGTCGAGCAGGCGGCGAGCGCGGGTCTCACCGTCGAGGTCGAGGGGGAGCCACCGCGGCTGTCGCCCGGCGCGGACCTGGCCGCGTTCCGCATCGTCCAGGAAGCCCTCACCAACGTCGTACGGCACTCGGGTTCGCGGCACGCGCGCGTGCGCCTCGGCCGGGACGGCGGCGCGCTGCGACTGCGCGTCGACGACGACGGGCCCGCGACCGGCGCCGAGGCGGGCGGCAGTGGCAACGGACTGGCCGGGATGCGGGAGCGGGCGGCGGCGCTGGGTGGCACCATCGAGGCGGGACCACGCCCCGACGGCGGATTCCGGGTCCTCGCGACCCTGCCGATCGACGTGAAACCCGCAGGTGACGCGAAGCCCTCCGGTGACGCGAAGCCCTCCGGCAACGCGAAGCCCTCCGGCAACGCGAAGCCCTCCGGTGACGCGAAGCCCTCCGGCAACGCGGAACACGCCGACGACGCGAAGCCCGCCGACGACGTGAAGCGCTCCACGGATGTCAACGACGTCGACGACGCCAAGGAGGACGACCGGTGATCCGCGTACTGCTCGCCGACGACCAGTCACTGGTACGGGCCGGTTTCCGGGCGCTGCTGGACGCCCAGCCGGACATCGAGGTGGCCGGAGAGGCCGCCGACGGCGAGGAGGCGGTGCGCGCGATCCGCGGACTACGCCCCGACGTCGTCCTGATGGACATCCGCATGCCCCTCCTCGACGGCCTGGCCGCTACCCGCCGGATCACCGGGGACGCAGGGCTGCGGGACGTGAAGGTCGTCATGCTCACCACCTTCGAACTCGACGAGTACGTCTTCGAGGCGATCCGCTCCGGTGCCTCCGGCTTCCTGGTCAAGGACACCGAGCCCGACGAACTCCTGCGCGCCGTACGGGCGGTGGTCGACGGCGACGCACTGCTCTCACCGGGGGTGACGCGCCGGTTGATCGCCGAGTTCGCGGCCCGCTCCAAGGAGCCCGCGGCGGCCGGCGAACTGGCCCGGCTCACCGAGCGGGAGCGGGAGGTGATGGCCCTGGTCGGCATCGGCCTGTCCAACGAGGAGATCGCCCGGCGCCTGGTCGTCAGCCCGCTCACCGCCAAGACCCACGTCAGCCGCACCATGGTGAAGCTGGGCGCCCGCGACCGGGCCCAACTGGTCGTCCTGGCCTACGAGTCGGGGTTGGTGCGGCCGGGCTGGCTCGGCTGACCACCGCGCGCGAACCGGACCAGCACGCTCACCACACGGACGAGGAACACCACGACGGCCAGCACCACACCCGAGCCGACGAGCGCGCCCCGCACACCGGCCGGCGGTGCGAAGAGATACGCGGGTCCGGCCACGGCCCCGAACAGCACGGCCCCCGCGAACGCCGCGCTGCACAGCGCGTATCCGATCTCGACCGTGATCGCGTCCCGCTCGCCCTGCGTACGCCGTCCCCCGTAGGTGTCCATGCCGGCGATTTTCCCAGACCCGCGCCGATTCGGCAGTCGGACGCCGATCGCGACCGCTCTGCTACGGTGCGCCCCATGGCGGCGAAGAACGTCGAACAGGCACTCGTGACCCAGTGGCGCGGCATTCTGTCCCTGCACGCCCGCATCCAGTGTGAACTCGACCGTGCGCTGCACCGGCACGGTCTGTGCGGTAGCGACTTCGAGGTTCTCGACGTGCTGGCCGGCGCGCTGGACGAGGACGGTTCCGGCCCCTGCGGATACCGGGTCCAGCAGATCTCCGAGCGGGTCCACCTGAGCCAGAGCGCGTTGTCGCGGCTGGTCGCCAGGCTGGAGGAGGACGGACTCGTCGAGCGCTCCATGTGCCCCGAGGACCGGCGGGGCGTGCGGGTGGCGCTCACCCCGAAGGGGCGGGTCATGTACGGCCAGGTGCTCCCGGTGCAACGGGCCGTGCTGCACCGCATGCTGACCGACTGACCGACTGACCGACTGACCGACGTTGCGGCGCGGCCCGGATCAGTTCCAGGTGACGCCCGACTTCTCCCGCCACAACGCGGCGAGCGAGGCGTCGCCGGTCACCTCCGGGAAAGGCCGGCGGTTCCACAGCGCCGAGTAGAGCTGTGCGGCCGGTCCGTTCAGCTCGCAGTCGGCGTCCCCGGCGTCGTCCCGCTCGGTCACGGGAGGCTGCGCGGACAGCCGCACGGTCCACACGGAGGCCGGCGCGTCCGTCGCCCGTACTCGCAGTGTGCGGGGCTCCTCGGTGCGCACCGCGCTCTTCGGGCGGGCGTGGAAGGCGCACAGCAACTCGTCGATGCCGTCCACCGCGAAGGCCACGCCGATGCCGGTGGGGTCGCCGCCCCTGGCCGACTCGGCGTCGATCCGGTGCACGGTCGTCTCGTGCGCCTGCCGCCGGGCCCAGAACGCCAGCGGTGACGGCGCGGGCAGGAAGTGCCAGCAGCGCAGGTCGGGCGAGGCGTCGGCGAGTGCGTCGACGAGCTGTTCGTGTCCCTCCCGGAACCAGGCCACCAGCGCGGTGCCGTCGACCTCGGGCAGGCCACCGTCGGGCCGCGGGCCGGTGTGCCCCTCGGAGACGAACGCCGTCGCCCAGCGGTGCACCATCCCGGTGTGCCGCAGCAGGTCCCGCACCTGCCAGCCGGGGCAGGTCGGCACCTTGGCGCCGGTGCCCGCAGCTTCGGCGGCCGCGGCGAGCAACGCGCCCTCGTGGGCCACGACTTCGACGAACGCGGTGATCTCCATGTCAGGCAGTGTGCCGGATGGAGCGGGCTCCAGGGCAGCCCCGAACGACCGGTCATGGTCAACAGGTCATGGTCAACTGGGCTGTTAACGTTGCCCCGTTGAACGGGGAGAGGGGTCAGCACGTGACATCCGCGTTTCGTATCGGCGGGGATCTGGAAGTGCGGCGGCTGGGGTTCGGTGCCATGCACCTGCCCACGGAGGAGGGGCCGCCCCGCGAGAACGCCCTCGCGGTCGCCAGGCGGGCCGTCGAACTGGGCGTCACGCTGATCGACACCGCCTACATGTACGGCGGGGGCACCAACGAGGAGCTCCTGGCCGAGGCCCTGCATCCCTACGAGGACGGACTGCAGATCACCACCAAGGTCGGTGTCGCCCGGTCGGGTCCCACGGGAGAGTGGAAGCTCGACGGCCGGCCTGCCGTGCTGCGCGATCAGGTCGAGCGGGCCCTGCGCCGACTGCGCGTCGAGCGGATCGAACTGCTTCAGCTGCATCGCGTCGACCCCGACACGCCGCTCGCCGACCAGGTGGGCACGCTGCGGGACCTGCGGGCAGAGGGCAAGATCGGTCGGATCGGGCTGTCCGAGGTCACCGTCGACCAACTCGACCAGGCGCGAACGATCGTCGATGTCGCCAGCGTGCAGAACCGGTACAACCTGCTCGACCGCGAGCACGAGCCCGTACTCGCGGCCTGCGAAGCGGCGGGGATCGCCTTCCTGCCGTGGCGCCCGGTCGCCTGGGGCGAGTCGGGGGCAGAGGCCGAGATCGCCTCCGTGGCGGCCGAGCTGGACGCCACCCCCACGCAGGTCGCGCTTGCCTGGCTCCTCGGCCACTCACCCGTCATCCTCCCGATCCCCGGCACCGGCCGGATCGATCACCTGGAGGAGAACATCGCCGCGGGACGTCTCGAGATGACCTCCGCGCACCGTGATCGTCTCGACCGTCTGACCGGGGTGGCGTAGACAGGACGTACCCGGATGCGAGGGCGCCTCGGCGCGAACCACCGTGCAGTCCCCGGCGGGCAGCCCGGGCAGCCCGAGCGGCGCCCGGCGGATCAGCCCGGCACCCCCGCACGCCGGGTCGCCACCGCGACGAGCACCGCGACCGCCGCGAGCGCCGCCACGCTGGTGAGCGCGGCCGGCAGGGAGAACCAGTCGGCCATGAAGCCGATCGCGGGCGGCCCGAGCAGCATGCCGCCGTAGCCCAGGGTGGACGCGGTCGCGACGCCGCTGGGGCCGCCCAGTGCCCCGGCCCGTTCGATCGCGACCGGGAAGATGTTGGCGAGCCCGAGCCCGGTGATCGCGAAACCGAACAGCGCCGCCCACACGGACGGGGCGAGTGAGCCGAGCAGCATGCCGGCCACGGCGGTCGTGCCGCCGGCCACCACCGTGGTCGTCCGGCCGAGGCGCTCCAGCAGCGTCGTGCCGGTCAGCCGGCCCACGGTCATGGCGAGCGCGAAGCAGGAGTAGCCCGCCGCCGCCATGCCCGGCGAGGCGTCGAGGTCCGCCTCCAGGTGCAGAGCGCCCCAGTCGGCCATGGCACCCTCGCCGTACGCCGTGCACAGGGCGATCAGGCCGAAGGTGATGACGAGGCGGCGGGTACGGCGGTCGAGCCGGCGCGGGGCGCTGTCGTCCTCGGGCGTGCGGTCCGGCGGGACGGCGGGTTCGCAGCGCAACAGGGCGCGCCCCGCGACCAGGGTGACGAGCAGGCCGATCACGGCGAGACCGAGCAGGTGCCGCACCGGCGACAGCGACCCGGCGACGAGCCCGCCGAGCCCGGCGCCGATCATGCCGCCGAGACTGAACGCCGCGTGGAAACTGGGCATGATCGGGCGCCGCAGGACGGCCACCAGGTCGACGGCGGCGCTGTTGAAGGCGACGTTGATCCCGCCGTACGCGCTGCCGAACACCAGCAGGACGGCGCCGAGCGCGAGCGCGGAGTGGGTGAGCGGGGGCAGGGCGATGCTGAGGCAGAGCAGCACCGCGCAGGCGACGGTGACGGGGTGGCTGCCGTAGCGGCGGACCAGCCGTCCGGTGAGCGTCATGGTGACGACGGCACCCGCGGAGACACCGAGCAGCGCCAGCCCCAGGTCGCTGGCCGAGGAGTCGGTCTGCTCCTTGATGGCGGGGATCCGTACGACCCAGCCGGCGAAGACGAAGCCGTCGAGGGCGAAGAAGGCGGTCAGGGCGATGCGGAGGCGGGTGAGGTTGTCGCTGGGGCCCGGCACGGCGTTGTGCGATCGGGTTTTGTTTATTTGCGGCACAAAATCAGGCTAGAGGCGAGGGCGGGCGAGGAGCAAGGGCGTCCGACCGGGCACGGGGGCGCGGGGCGGGGCCCTCGGCGTCGCATACGCTCGACACCACCATGAAGAACACCCTCACCCCCCTGGAGCCGAAGGCCGACAAGGCCACGGTCAGACGGCACAACCTCAGCCTGGTCCTGAGAGCCGTGCACGACGCGGGGGAGGCGACCCGGGCCGGTATCGCCACGCATGTCGGACTGACCCGGGCGGCGGTGTCGTCCCTGGTCGAACAGTTGCTGGAGTACGGCTTCGTCTCCGAGTGGGGCAAGACCAGCAGCGGCCAGGCCGGCCGGCCCGGCACCGTCCTGAAGGTGTCCCGGTCGGGCCCGGCGGGCCTGGGCGTCGAGATCAACATCGACTACGTCACCGTGTGCGTCGTCGACCTCGCCGGCACCGACCGGGTCCGGCTCGTGGAGCACTTCGACAACCGCGGGGTCCAGCCTGCCGAGGTACTGGCACGCGCGGCCCGGCTGGCGGCCCGCGCCATCGGCTCGGCGGCGGAACAGGACCTCGTGCCGGCCGGCGTCCATGTCGCGCTGCCGGGCCTGGTGACCGGGGGCAGCGTGCGCCAGGCCCCCAACCTGGGATGGCAGCGCGTCGCGGTCGAAGGCCTGTTCGCCCAGGCGCTCCTCGCCCTGCGCCCCGCTCACCGCCCCCTGCCGGTCAGCTCCGACAACGAGGCCAACGCCGCCGCCCTCGCCGAGCTGTGGTTCGGCGCGGGCACCGAGGGCGTGCGCAGCTTCCTCTACCTGACCGGCGAGATCGGCATCGGCGGCGCCCTGGTGCTGGGCGGTGAACTGCTGCGCGGCGCGCACGGCTTCGCCGGGGAGATCGGGCACATGGTCGTCGACCCGGACGGACCGCTGTGCCGGTGCGGGGCCCACGGTTGCCTGGAGCAGTACGCCGGACAGGCCGCGCTGCTCACGGCCGCGGGCATCGACGCGGACGCGGGCGTGCAGGGCGTCGCCGAACTGGAACGCCGCGCCCGGCGGGGCGACCCGGTCGCCCTGTCGGCGATCGAGCGCGCCGGGCGGCGGCTGGGCGTCGTCGTGTCGGGCGCGGTGAACCTCTTCGATCCCGACGCGGTGATGCTCGGCGGCGTCTACCGCGAGCTGATGGACTGGCTGGCCCCCGCCGTGGACCGGGAGCTCGCCCTTCGCGTGGTCTCCGGACTGTGGAGCGAGGACGGGAAGCGGCTGCGGCCTTCTTCCTCCCTCGGCGACGCGGCCCGGGGCGCGGCCGGTGTGATCGTCCGCGAGGTGCTGGCCGACCCGGCGGCGTGCGCGGAGCGGGAGCAGAGCTGAACGCGGGGGGCCGCCCGCCCGGCCGAGCCCTCCGCGTTCCAGGTCAGCCCCGGTTGGCGGCGATCATCTCCCGGTACCAGCGGTAGCTGTCCTTCGGCGTGCGCTCCTGCGTGTCGTAGTCCACCCGGACGATGCCGAAGCGCTTGTCGTAGCCGTACGCCCACTCGAAGTTGTCCAGCAGCGACCACACGTAGTACCCGCGTACGTCCACTCCCGCGTCCATCGCCGCCCGCAGCGCGGTGAGGTGGTCGCGCAGGTAGGCGACGCGGTCGGCGTCGTGCACCGCGCCGTCGGCGGCGGGCGCGTCGTCCTCCGCCGAGCCGTTCTCCGTGATGTGGACCGGCGGCAGCGCGTCACCGTACTGCTTCTTGAGCTGGACGAGCAGGTCGGTGAAGGTGTCCGGGACGACCGGCCAGTTCATCGCGGTGTGCCGGACGCCCGGGTGCCGGACCTCCTCGTAGCGGTTGTCCGTGGCCACCCGCAGCGCCGGGTCGCTCTCGCGGTGCGGGGCGTCGGCGACCACGATCGGCCGGTAGTAGTTGACGCCGAGGAAGTCCAGCGGCTGGGAGATCAGCTCCAGGTCGCCGTCCCGCCGGAAGTCCTCCCCGGTGATCAGCTCGCCCCAGGTCTCCTCCTCGGTGGCCGGGTAGCGGCCCGCGAGGATCGGCTCGGTCCACACCAGGTTGTGCTGGGTGTCCGCGCGGACCACGGCCGCCAGGTCGGCGGGGGAGTCGGTGGCCGGCAGGTTGCGGTCCAGGTTGAGCGTGATGCCCACCTCGCGCACCCCGGCCGCCCGCAGGGCGCGCACCGCCAGACCGTGGCCGACCAGCAGGTGGTGGGCGGCGGCCAGGGCGCCCCGGCCCTCCTTGGCGCCGGGAGCGTGCCGCCCGATGGAGTAGCCCAGGAAGGAGCTGCACCACGGCTCGTTGAGCGTGATCCAGCGCGGCACCCGGTCACCCAGGTGCTCGGCGATGACCGCCGTGTACTCGGCGAACCGCTCCGCCGTCTCCCGCGTCCGCCAGCCGCCCCGGTCCTCCAGGGCCTGCGGCAGGTCCCAGTGGTAGAGGGTGGCGGCCGGCTCGATGCCCGCGGCGAGCAGCTCGTCGACCAGGCGGGAGTAGAAGTCCAGGCCCTTCTGGTTCACCGCGCCCGAACCCTGGGGCACGATGCGCGGCCAGGCGATCGAGAAGCGGTACGAGTCCACACCCAGGTCGCGCAGCAGCGCCACGTCCTCGGGGTAGCGGTGGTAGTGGTCGCAGGCCACGTCACCGGTGTCCCCGTTCACCACCAGGCCGGGGGTGTGGCTGTAGGTGTCCCAGATCGACGGACCGCGTCCGTCCTCCCGTGCCGCGCCCTCGATCTGGTACGAGGCGGTCGCGGCGCCGAGCACGAAACCGGGCGGAAAACTGGGGAAGTCACTCATGCTGTGCAGCTCATCTCCATGCGTACGAGGGTGCACCCCGAGGTGCACCCGGGGGGTCACTTGACGGAACCACCGGTGATCCCGGCGGCGATGTACTTCTGGGCGAGGACGAGCAGGATCGCCGCCGGGACCGCGGAGAGCACGGAGGCGGCCATCACCGAGCCCCAGTCACCGACGTGCGCGCCGATGTACTGGTAGATACCCAGCGTGATGGGCTTGACGTCGTCGGTCGTGTTCAGGGTGAGCGCGAACATGAAGTCGCTCCACGAGAACAGGAACGCGAACAGCCCGGACGTGATCAGCGAGTTGCGGCTCATCGGCAGCACGACCCGTACGAACGTCCGCACCGGCCCGGCGCCGTCGATCTGCGCGGCCTCGATCACCTCGCCCGGGATCGACACCATGAAGGCGCGCATCAGCACGATGGAGAAGGGGATGCCCAGCGAGGCGTCCGCGAGCATCAGGCCGAAGTAGGAGTTGACCAGGCCCAGGTCGACGTACGAGTTGTAGAGGGCGTTGGCGATGACGATGCCCGGCACCATCTGGGTGATCAACGTGCCGAACACGATCGTGCGCGAGCCGCGCAGCCCGAACCGCGCCAGGCCGTACGCCGCCGGCGCCGAGACCGCCAGGCAGATGGCGACCGCGCCGAGCGAGACGGCCAGCGAGGTCAGCAGGTTGCCGCCCTGGTCGCTGATGGCCTTGGAGAACCCGGACAGGTCCAGGCTGCCCGGCACCGGGTCGACCTGGAGCAGCCCGGACTCGGGCTGGAGCGCGGTGTTGAGCATCCAGTACAGCGGGAACAGCATCACGCCGAGGACGAGAACGCCGGCGACGGTGGAACCCCAGCGGCGCCGGGAGGCTGTGGGCGTGTGGGAGGCCATGGACGTCACTTCCCCTCGGTGCGGTTGGCCCGCAGGTAGAACACCGCGAACACGGCGGATATCAGGATGAGTACGTTGCCGACGACGGCGCCCGCGCCGAAGTCCAGCTGCACGAACGAGTTCTGGTACGTGAGTGTGCCGAGCGTCTGGGTGGCGTCGGCCGGCCCGCCGTCGGTGAGGGCGAGGATCAGGTCGAGGATCTTGACCGTCGACATGAAACCGAGCACGAGCACGACGGTGATGACGGGCTTGAGCATCGGCAGGGTGACGGAGCGGAAGGTCCGCCACGCCGAGGCGCCGTCCAGGGCGGCGGCCTCGTGCAGTTCCTTCGGGATCTCCTGGAGACCGCCGTACAGGATGACCATGTTGAACGGGATGCCGATCCAGATGTTGACCAGGATGACCGACACCAGAGCCATCTCCGGGCTGGTCAGCCAGGGCGTGCTGCCGCCGATCCCGACGGTGTCCAGGAACGAGTTCAGCACGCCCGTGTCCTGGTCGAGGATGCGCCGCCAGACGATGCCGGACACCACCATGGGTACCAGCCAGGGCAGCAGGATCAGTGAGCGGAGCACCCCGTTGAGCGGGAACCGGCGGCTGAAGAAGACCGCGAGCGCCATGCCGATGCAGAACTGCCCGATCAGCGAGCCCGCGGTGAAGACGAGGGTGTGCCACAGCGCCTTGCCGAACAGGGCGTCCTGGAACACGTTGGACCAGTTGTCGGCGCCGTTGAAGGGCGCCTCACCGGTGAAGAAGGTCTTCGGTGTGTAGTGCTGGAAGCTCATCACGACGTTGCGGACGAGCGGGTAGCCGAAGAACAGCAGCATGAAGACGACGGCGGGGGCGACGAACCCCCACTGGGCGAGCCGGCGCCGGCGCCTGAGCCGGTCGGGGTCCGGCGCGGCGGCCGTCTTTGACGCCTCGGCGGGCGTCTGGGTGGTGACGGTGGACGTGGTCATGGGCGCGTTTCCTCAGTTCCCGCTCGTGGCCCGCTGCTGGGCGCGCTTCAGGGCGGTCTCACTGGACTGGCCGGTCAGGGCGGACTGGAAGGCGCTCTGCAGGGCGAGCGACACGCTCGACCAGCCGGCGCCGAGCTTCGCCGTCCGGGACCGTGCGACGGCCACCTGGTCGGCGAGGGAGTCCAGCTCGGGCACCTTCTCGCGCCAGACGGCGGCGGCCTTCGCGTTGGCCGGGACCATCCAGCTGTTGAGCGCGTAGGTCAGCTGTTCCTTCTCGCTCGCCAGACAGGCCACGATCTTCGCGGCGGTCCTCTCCCGCGCCTCGTCACCGGTGTTGGGCACGGTGAGCACGGCGCCGCCGAGCGGACCCACCGAGTCGTCGCCGGCCTCCGGCACGGGGATGGGGGCGATGCCCCAGTCCAGCGACTTGTCGGTGTTGAGCGTCTCCACCTGCCACGGCCCGTTGATCATCATGGCCGCGTTGCCGGCCATGAACTGGTCGTTGACGTCCGCCTGCGTCCAGTTGACCGTGGACTTCGAGAGCGAGCCGTCCTTCAGCAGGCCCTTCCAGTAGTCGAGGGCCTCGACGACCTGCGGGCTGTCCAGGTCCGTCTCGTCACCGCCGTTGGACCACATGAACGGCGTGAACTGGAAGACGCCGTCCTCCGCGCCACCCGCGCTGAGCGCCAGCCCGTACTGGTTGCCCTGCGTGAGCTTCTCGGCGCTCTCCCGCAGCTGTGCCCACGTGGCGGGCACCTCGATGCCCGCCTTGTCGAGGACGTCCTTGTTGTAGAAGAGCGCGAGCGTGTTCACGGACCGGGCCGCGCCGTAGTACGTCCCCTCGTACGAGCCGAAGTCGACGATGCCCTCGGGGATGCCGTCGGTGCTCAGCCCGAGGGATTCGAGGTCGACCAGCCCGCCCGCGTCGGCGAACGTCGGCATCTCGGACGCGTCGAACTGCACGATGTCGGGCAGCGACTTGGACGACGCCATGCGCAGCGCCTTCGTCATCACCTGTGACGCCGGGACGCTCTGCTGCTCGATGGTGATGCCCAGCTGCTTGCCGCAGCGGGCCATCGCCTCCGCGTCCCAGCGGTGGTAGGACTCGTCGGTCGAGGAGTTCATCACGGTGTACACGTCGGCGTCTCGCTGCTGCCCGCAGCCCGTGAGCGCCGCGCCGGCGACCAGGACGGAGACGGCGGCGAACGGGGCGACGGCTCGGCGTGAGCGTCCTCGCCCGCGGTGCGTGGCAGCCGGAGGGTGTGCTGTCAAGGCGAGCGAGGTGAAGCGCTTCGACATGGTGCGGGGCCCTTGCTGTCGTACCGTCCGGCTTCCTTGCCGGACCGTTTTGTTTGATGTGATGACTAATACGTCACGAACGTGCTGCCGCGCTAGAGGAAAGTGGCCTCGGTCTCGTTACTCCGTGGGGTGAGTGGGCTGTTCTGGTGAGTGATCACGCCTGTTCAGCGCGGTGAAGACTTCGCGAAGCCCTCTGCGGCCGGATTTGTTTTGTGTACGATCAAAACGCTGTGAGACGGCCCCCGTGCTCCCCATCCGACACCTCCCGCCGCACCCAAGGAAGATCATGAAGTTCACCGACGGCTTCTGGCTCATCCGTGACGGCGTGCATCTCTCGTACGCCACCGAAGTACGCGATGTGCGCCCCGAATCGAAGCGCTTCACCACGTATGCCGCCGTGAAGAAGGTGACGCGGAGGGGGGACACGCTCAACGCGCCGCTCCTCACGGTCGAGTGCTTCTCTCCCACCGAGGGCGTCATCGGCGTCCGCGTCACCCACCACGCCGGCAAGCGTCGGCCGGGCCCCGACTTCGCCCTCGCGGGCGCGGCGGACGGCGCCGGCGAGGTGCGCCAGGACGGCACGGTCACCGAGCTGACCAGCGGCCCGCTGACCCTCCGCCTGGACCGTGAGGGCCCCTGGGGCCTCAGTTTCCACGACGCGGACGGACGCGAGCTGACCCACGCGGGCGCCAAGAGCACCGCGTTCGCCACCACGGGCGACGGCGCGCACCACATGCTGAGCCGGCTCGCGCTCGGCGTCGGCGAGCAGATCTACGGCCTCGGCGAGCGCTTCACCCCGTTCGTCAAGAACGGCCAGGTCGTCGACATGTGGCAGGCCGACGGCGGCACCAGCAGCGAGCAGGCCTACAAGAACATCCCGTTCTACCTCTCCTCCCGCGGCTACGGCGTCTTCGTCAACCACCCCGGCTCGGTCTCCTTCGAGGTCGGCTCCGAGTCCGTCGGCCAGGTGCAGTTCAGCGTCGAGGACCAGACGCTGGAGTACTACGTCGTCGCCGGCCCCACCCCCAAGGACGTCCTCACCCGCTACACCGCCCTCACCGGCCGCCCCGCCCTGCCGCCCGCCTGGTCCTTCGGCCTGTGGCTCACCACGTCCTTCACCACCTCCTACGACGAGGAGACGGTGACGTCGTTCGTCGACGGCATGGCCGAGCGGGGTATCCCGCTCTCCGTCTTCCACTTCGACTGCTTCTGGATGCGCGAGTACCAGTGGTGCGACTTCCAGTGGGACCCGGACGTCTTCCCCGACCCGGACGGCATGCTCGCCCGGCTCAAGGCCAGGGGGCTGAAGGTCAGCGCCTGGATCAACCCCTACATCGCCCAGAAGTCCCCCCTCTTCGACGAGGCCGCCGCCCTCGGGCACCTGGTGCGCCGGACGAACGGCGACGTCTGGCAGTGGGACCTGTGGCAGGCCGGCATGGGTCTGGTCGACTTCACCAGCCCCGCCGCCCGCGACTGGTACGCCGGAAAGCTCAAGCCGCTGCTCGACCAGGGCGTGGACTGCTTCAAGACCGACTTCGGCGAGCGCGTCCCCACCGACGTCGTCTGGCACGACGGCTCCGACCCGGAGCGCATGCACAACTACTACACGCACCTCTTCAACCGGACCGTCTTCGAACTCCTGGAGAAGGAGCGCGGACAGGGCGAGGCCGTCCTCTTCGCCCGCTCCGCGACCGCGGGCGGCCAGCAGTACCCCGTCCACTGGGGCGGCGACTGCTGGTCGTCCTTCGAGGCGATGGCCGAGTCGCTGCGGGGCGGCCTGTCCCTGTCCCTGAGCGGCTTCGGCTTCTGGAGCCACGACATCGGCGGCTTCGAGGGCACACCCGACCCCGCGGTCTTCAAGCGCTGGCTGGCCTTCGGCCTGCTCTCCTCGCACAGCCGCCTGCACGGCTCCTCCTCGTACCGGGTGCCGTGGGAGTTCGGCGAGGAGGCGGTCGACGTCGCCCGGAGCTTCACCCTCCTCAAGCACCGCCTGATGCCCTACCTGTACGGCGTCGCCGCAGAGGCCCACCGCACCGGCGTGCCGATGATGCGGCCGATGGTCCTGGAGTACCCGCACGACCCGGGCTGCCGCCCGCTGGACCGCCAGTACATGCTCGGCTCCGACCTCCTGGTCGCCCCGGTCTTCACCGAGGACGGCGAGGTCGAGGTGTACCTCCCCGAGGGCACCTGGACCCACCTCCTGACCGGCGAGCGCGTCACCGGCCCGGTCTGGCGCACCGAGCGGCACGGCTACGACAGCCTGCCGCTGTACGTCCGTGAGGGCGCCGTCCTGCCGCTGGCCTCGGACGACCAGCGCCCCGACGGGGACTGGCTGGACGCCCCGACCCTGCTCGTCCACCCGCCCGCCGGACCCGACTACGCGGCCGAGATCACCGTGCCCGACCTGCTGGGCACGCCCGCCGCGACGTTCCGTGCGCGGCGGGACGGGGACACCCTGCGGGTCACCGCGAGCGGTACCGACCGTCCGTTCACGGTGCGCGTCGCGGGCGGCGCGAGCGCGCAGGGCACGGGAGAGGTGACCGTCCCCCTGGGGTGAGGCCGGGAGCGGAGGGACCGTCCCGGTGAGCCGCCGTACGCACGGCGGCTCACCGGGACGGACGCGCCCATGCCGCCGTGCGTCAGCGGGGGAGGGAGTCCAGCGCCGTCAGCAGCCGGTCCACGTCGTCCGCGCTGCTGTACGGCGCGAGCCCGACCCGCACGCCGCCCTCGTCGCCGAGCCCCAGCCGGCGCGAGGCCTCCACGGCGTAGAAGGAGCCGGCCGGCGCGTCGACCCCCCGCTCGGCCAGCTCCCGGTAGACGTCGGCCGGCCGCAGGCCCGCCACGGTGAACAGCAGGGTCGGCGTGCGCCGCGCGGCCCGGGAGTACACGGTGATCCCGCCGAGGTCGGCCAGGCCCCGCTCGATCCGCTCGCGCAGCGCGTCCTCGTGCGCCTCCAGCGCCGCGAAGGAGGCGACCAGCCGGTCCCGGCGAGAGCCTCGGGCCCGAGGGTCCAGCCCCGCCAGGAAGTCCACCGCCGCCGCCGACCCGGCCAGCGACTCGTACGGAAGCGTGCCCAGTTCGAACCGCTCGGGCACGGTGTCGGCGGACGGCAGCAACTTGTCCGGGCGCAGCGACTCCAGCAGCTCCGCCCGGCCGGTCAGCACGCCCAGATGCGGCCCGAGGAACTTGTACGGCGAGCAGACCAGCGTGTCCGCGCCGATCGCCGCCAGGTCCACCACCGCGTGCGAGGCGTAGTGCACCGCGTCGACGTGGAAGAGCGCGCCGGTCGAATGGACGAGGGCGGCGAGCGCCGGCAGGTCGGGCATGGCCCCGATCAGGTTGGACGCGGCGGTGACCGCGACCAGCCTGGTACGCGGGCTCAGCACCGCCTCGACGTGCTCGGGCCGCAGCTCGCCCGTGGCCGGATCGAAGTCCGCCCACCGCACGGTCGCCCCCGCCGACTCCGCGGCCTGCACCCACGGCCGGATGTTCGAGTCGTGGTCGAGCCGGGTGACCACCACCTCGTCGCCCGGGCCCCAGCCCTTGGCGAGCGTCCGGGACAGGTCGTAGACGAGCTGGGTGGCGCTGCGCCCGAAGACCACCGTCCCCGGAGTGGTGCCGAGGAGGTCGGCCAGGGCGGACCGGGCCTCGGAGACGATCCGGTCCGCGTTGCGCTCGCCCTCGGTGTTCCGTCCCCGGTTGGCGAGCGGGGTGGTCAGCGCCGACGCGATCGCGTCGATCACCGGCTGCGGGGTCTGCGTACCGCCCGGCGCGTCGAACCTCGCGGTACCGGACTTCAGGGCGGGCACGTGCGCGCGGATCGCGGCGACATCGAGGGCCATGACTCAACTCCAGGGACGTGGGGGCCGGACGGATGAGAGGGAGACGGACGGATGGGGGTGGCGGACGAGCAGGAGAGGGGCGAACGGGCGGAACGGACGGGGCAGACCGCGTCAGGCGACGCGGTCCTTCGGCCGGGGCGGCAGGTACGTGGTGCGGCTGGGTCGCAGGGTCGCACCCCCAGCCGCACCTGAGACTCCAGCCACATGATCGCAGCCCCCGTGGGGTCGAGGACAGGACGGTGATCACGCCGGTGCGCTCGCCGAGTGCGAGAGAGGGAAGCACGGCGGGCTCGAAGCCGCCGACCACCGGGATGTCCACGATCTCCCGTGCCGCCCGCACACCGGGGTCGCCGCCGAAGCAGCTGACGAACACCGCTTCCGCGCCGTCCCCGGTGGCCTCGCCGAACGCGTCGGGCATGCCCGGGCCGGCCGGCGCCTCCTCGTACCGGCACCCAGGCGCCGACTTCCTGACGGACCTCCCCGGTGAACGCGTCGGTGATGCGGGAAGCACGACCGTGAGCTGCACAGCACCTCCGGGTGGGGCGAGCGGGGCGGTCGGCCCACCCTGCGCGGACCCGTCGAACGCCACAAGGTGCGGCCCGCACAGCCGGGCCACCGTGGCCGTGCAGGCCGCACCGCGGACGTGGACGAGACCTCACCCGGCCGAATTCCGCCTGTGCACAGTGCCCTGTCGACGGCCCGTGCCAGTGCCTGGTGCACGGTGACCACTCAGGGGCGGCAGCCTAGGCTCGACGAACCGCACTCGGCGGCCATCCGCTCCCGTCCGTCCCCGCCCGCACTCCTGGAGTCCCCATGGTGTCCTTCTCGGACACGACCGACTGCGCGCCGGCCCCCTGACGGACACCGACGCCCCCGGCGTCCCCGCCGCCCGACCGCGACGCCACCGGCGGGCGCGGCCACCGAAAGAGAGAGGCAGGACAACCCACATGCTCCGACTGGGCATCGACGTGGGCGGCACCAACACCGACGCCGTCCTCATCGACGACGACCGGGTGCTGGGCGCCGTGAAAGCGTCCACCACGGCCGACGTCACCGGCGGTATCGTCACCGCCCTCGGCGACCTGCGGCAGGCCACCGGGTTCGACCCGGCCGCCGTCCACGCGGTGATGATCGGCACCACCCACTTCATCAACGCCCTGGTGGAGGGCGAGCGCCTGGCGCGGACCGCCGCCATCCGGTTCGGGCTGCCCGCCACCCGCGCCCTGCCCCCGCTGGTCGACTGGCCCGACCGCCTGGTCTCCGCGATCGGCGGCCACAGCTATCTCTGCCACGGCGGTCACGAGTACGACGGCAGCCACATCGCCGCCTTCGACGAGGCCGAGTTCCGCGCGGTCCTGGACCGGGCCGTCGCCGCCGGCGCCACCTCCTTCGCACTGTCCTCGGTGTTCTCGCCGGTCAACGCGGAGTTCGAGACCCGCGCCGCCGAGATCATCGACGAGCAACTGCCCGGTGCCCCGGTGAGCCTCTCCCACGAGATCGGCCGCATGGGCCTGCTCGGCCGGGAGAACGCCACCGTCGTCAACGCCGCCCTGCGCGGCCTCGCCGACCAGGTCGCCACCGGACTGCTCCGCACGGTCACCGAGGCCGGCATCGACGCCCCGGTCTTCCTCAGCCAGAACGACGGCACCCTGATGGACGTCGACTACGCCCGCCGCTATCCGGTGGCGACCTTCGCCTCCGGCCCGACCAACTCCATGCGCGGCGCCGCGTTCCTGTCCAGGCTGACCTCCTGCGCCGTGGTCGACATCGGCGGCACGACCAGCGACGTCGGCATCCTCCAGCAGGGCTTCCCGCGCGAGGCGTCCACGGACGTCAACGTGGCAGGAGTCCAGACCAACTTCCGCATGCCCGACGTGCTCTCCCTCGGCATCGGCGGCGGCAGCCACGTGGTGCACCAGGCGTCCGGCACCGCCGTAGGCCCCGCCAGCGTCGGCTACCGGCTCGCCCAGGAGGCCCTCGTCTTCGGCGGCACGCGCCTGACCGCGACCGACATCGCGGTGGCCGGCGGGCGCGCCGACGTCGGTGACCGCTCGCTCGTCGCCCACCTCGACAAGGCGGTGGTCGACGCCGCCCTGCGCGCCGTCGACGACCGGCTCGCCGAGGTCGTCGACCGGATGCGGGCCTCCGCCGAACCGGTGCCCGTCGTCGCCGTCGGCGGCGGCAGCATCCTGGTGCCCGAGGACCTCGCGGGCGCCTCCCGCGTCGTCCGCCCCGACCACTTCGCCGTGGCCAACGCCATCGGCGCGGCGATCGCCCAGGTCGGCGGCGAGGTCGACCGGATCTACTCGGTCGTCCCGCAGCAGCGGGACACCGTACTCGACGAGGCCCGCCAGGAGGCCGTCGACCGGGCCGTGGCGGCCGGCGCCCGGCCCGGGTCCGTCGAGATCGTCGACATCGAGGAAGTACCGCTGGCCTACCTGCCGGGAAACGCCACCCGGATCCGCGTCAAGGCCGTCGGAGAGCTGAGCCTGGGAGGCCCCCATGCGTGAGATCACCGCCGACAACCTTTCCGACCTCGCCCGCGGAGCCGCCGTGCTCGGCACCGGCGGAGGCGGCGACCCGTTCGTCGGCCGCCTCCTCGCCCAGCAGGCGCTGAAGCGGAACGGCCCGGTCACCCTCCTGGACCTCGACGAGACCGACGACGACGCCCTGATCATCCCGACCGCCTTCATGGGCGCGCCCACCGTGATGCTGGAGAAGCTCCCCTCGGGCGACGAGATCATCGGCGCCATGCGGGCCCTGGAGGACCTCCTCGGCCGCAAGGCCACCCACACCGTCTCCATCGAGGCGGGCGGCCTGAACTCGATGTCGCCGTTCGTCGCCGCCGCCGAGGCGGGCGTCCCGCTGATCGACGCCGACGGCATGGGCCGCGCCTTCCCCGAACTGCAGATGCTGCTGCCCACCCTCGGCGGTGTGAAGGCGTCCCCCATGGCGCTCGCCGACGAACGCGGCAACTCCGTCACCCTGCGCACCGACGACAACGCCTGGGCGGAACGCCTCGCCCGCGCCGCCACCGTCGAGATGGGCTGCAGCGCGGCGGTCAGCCTCTACGCGCTCAGCGGCCGTCAGGCCAAGGACCACCTGGTGCCCGGCACCCTGACGCTGTGCGAGCGGGTCGGCCGGGTCATCCGCGAGGCCCGCGAGGGCCACCAGGACCCCGTGGCCGCGGCGGCCGGCGTCCTCGGCGGCCGGACGGTCTTCACCGGGAAGACCGTCGACGTGCGGCGCACCACCAGCGGCGGCTTCGCCCGCGGCGCGGCCCGGCTCACAGGCCTTGACGCGGACACCGGGTCCGCACTGGAGCTGTCCTTCCAGAACGAGAACCTCGTCGCCACCCGCGACGGCGAGGTCGTCGTCAGCGTCCCCGACCTGATCTGCGTCCTGGACACCGACTCCGGCGAACCGGTCACCACCGAGACGCTCCGCTACGGGCTGCGGGTCAGCGTCCTCGGCGTGCCCTGCGACCCGCGCTGGCGCACCCCCGAGGGCCTCGCCCTGGCCGGGCCCGGATACTTCGGCTACGCGCACGACTACGTCCCGTTCCGGGGCGCCGAAGTGTGATGATCGAAGGGTGACCCGCACGCCCGCCGAGGCCCGCACGCCCGCCCAGGCCCCTTCGCCCGCGTCACCCGCGCCGCTGACCGCCGCGCGGGTGCCGGCGCTGGCCGCCGGGGCCACGCTGCTGGGCTCCGGCGGCGGGGGAGAGGTGGCCACCGGCGCGCTGCTGCTGCGCCGCGAGCTGGCCGCCGGTCCGGTGCCGCTCGTCCCCGCCACCGCCCTGGAGCCGGACACCCTCGTCGTCCACGCCGGACTCGTCGGCGCACCCGACGTACTGGCCGAACGGCTCGCCGATCCCGACGACTTCGCGCACGCGGTACGCACCGCCGCCGAGGTCGCGGGTGGCAGGGCGGGCGCGGTCGGCGTCATCGAGATCGGCGGACTCAACGCCGTCGTCGCCGCGGTCGCCGCCGCCCGGCTGGGCCTGCCGCTCGTCGACGGCGACCTCATGGGACGCGCCTTTCCCCGCATCGACCAGACCGTGGCCGCCCTGCACGGCGTGGACCCCGCGCCGCTCGTCCTGGTCGGCACCGGCGGGGACACCGTCGTCGTCCGGGAGTGCGCACGCCGCTCCGCCGAACGGCTGCTGCGCGCCAACGTCCTCGCCCTCGGCGGGGCCGCGGCCCTCGCCGTCCACCCGCTGCCCGCCTCCCGGCTCGCGGCCATCGGGGTGCGCGGCTCCGTCTCCGCCTGCCTCGGCCTCGGCGACCGCCTCCGCGCCGCGCAGGACGCGGGCGGCACGCCCGAGGGCCTGGCCACCGCGCTGGGCGCCGAGCTGCTGGCCGTCGGCCGCGCCGAGGAGATCGTCCCCCGCCAGGACCTGACCCCCGGCTGGGCCACCCTCGTCGACGGGCGCACCGGTGCCGTGGTCCGTGTGGACCTGCTGGACGAGTACCTGGCCGTGACCGTGGACGGCGTCACCCGCGCCGTCGGCCCTCAGATCATCGCCGCCGTCGACCCCAACGGTCGCCGGCCCCTGCGCGCCGATCAGCTCCGTACCGGTCGCCACCTGGTCCTGCTCCGCCTCCCCGCCCTCCACGACTGGCCCCCCGAGGCCGATCCGCTGGTCGGCCCGACGGCCTTCGGCCTCGACCTGGCACCGGCCTCCGTGGCCGCCGCGCGTCCGTTCGGCCGCGGCGTCCCCGCCGCCTCCCCCTTCGGCGGCACGTCCTCGGGCGGAGGTGGGCGGGGTGCGCAGCGGTGAGCGGAGGCGCGCCGTCCCACAGACCACCGGGCCGGCCGACCCGGTGGCGCACGACTCCCCGGCCCGCCCCGCCGTGACGGCCTGTGACCGGCGCCGTGGTGGCCCGAACCGTTTCGGTCGCGGCTGTGCGTCCGGACACCCGCACCGGCGCTGCGGTCATCCGTTCGGCCGGCGGTACCGAGGTCGTGGCCGCGTGCCCGGCCGTCCGGGCCGCCTCCGCGGCTGGTCGCCCATCCGGCAGGCTCTCGTGGCCGTCGGCGTGGCCCCGGAGAGCCGGGGCCGGTCGGCCGGCCGGAACGCTTGTGCAACCGTCGGATCCGTCTCGGTGGGCGGCGGCCCGCCCACCGGCGAGGCCGCCGCCCCCGGCCGGCCGGACCGGAGTCGTGGCCGGGGCGCGCCCGGAGGCCCGTGATGACCTCGACCCCCGACGTCGCCGGCCTGCTGGCCGACCCCTTGCTTCGGGACGCCCGCACACTGGCCGGGCATGCCGGGCTGGATCGGCCCGTGCGCGACGTCACCGCCTACCGGGGCACCCTCACCGCCGTCGACGGTCACCTGGTCCTCTGCGACGTACGGGACGCCACGCCCGCCTACCGGCTCGACGCCCTCGTCCGCCGCGCCCAGGAGGCCGGTGCCGCGGCGCTGTGCGTCACCGCCGACGACACCGCCCGGCCGCCGCTGTCCGCCGTACGGCTGGCCGACCGGCTGCGGATTCCCGTGCTGTGGGCCGCCACCGACGACCCGTTCCGGCTCGCCCTCGATCTCACCCTGCGGGTCCGCGCTCCCGAGGTGACGCGGGCCCGCACCGTCGAGACCCTGGTCCGCCGGCTCGCCACCCGCACCGAGGGACCGGACCTGATCGCCACGGCCCGTACGGTGCTCGCCGCCGCCGTCAGCCTCGTCACCCCCGACGGGGGAGCCATCGTCGGCGACCCGGTGGTTCCGGGCGCCCTGCGCCCGGAACTCGCCGTGCCCCAGCGCACCCCCGGCCTCCTCGCGCACCCGGTGCACGCCGTCCCGTCGGCCGGGGACCGGCCGGGCGGCACCGCGCCGGTCACCGCGTGGCTGGTGTGGCCCGTCGAACCGGCCGACGAGGAACGCGCCGACACCGTCGCGCTGGGCCTCGCCGTACTCGAACCCTTCGTCCGGTCCTGGCTCGCCGGAGCCCGCACCCGCGCCGACCACGACAGCGCCGTCCGCCGCCGCCTGCTGACGGAGGTCGTCACCGGCCGGGGCACCGTCAGCCGGGAGGCCGTCGAGCAGGCGGTCGCCCTCGGCTGGCGCCTCGAGGACTGGCACGTCGGTCTGGCCGTGCGAGCCGAGCAGCCGCCCGCCGTCGACCGCCCGGACACCGTCCCCGCACCGCTGCTCGCCGCCCTGGCCCGGCAGGGCGTCACCACCCAGGCGGTGGCCGAGGGCGACGGCGACTGGGCGCTGTGGTCCAGCAGCAGCCGCCGGCCCGCCGGCGACGAACCCCGGCTGCTGCTGCGTCAGGTCCGCAGGGCGCTGGCCGAGCTGCCCGCCGCCTGGCGGCTGGTGGCCGGTATCGGCTGGCCCCGCCAGGGCTCCGGCGGCCTCGCGGACACCCTGACCGAGGCCCGCAACGCGGCGCGTCTCGCGGCCGCCCGGGAGTTCCGGCCGTCCGTGGAGCACACCGACGAACTCGGCGTGGGCAGACTGCTGGCCGCCTGGCAGCAGTCCGACATCACCCGCGCCTTCGCCGAGACCGCGCTCGCCCCACTGCGCGACACCGCGCACGCCCACCTGCTGACCACCCTGCGTGTCTTCCTGGAGAACGGGGGCTCCGCCGCCGCCACCGCCCGTGCCCTGGGCCTGCACCGCAACACCGTCACCGCCAGACTGCGCCAGGTCCGCGAACGCCTCGGCGTCGCTCTGGACGACCCCGGCAACCGGCTCGCCCTCCAGATGGCGTGCCGCGCCCTGACCTCCCCCTGAGAAGCCGCCGTGTCCGGCCGGCGCCCGGGGAACCTCAGGACGCGGCGGCCTCCGGCGCGTGTTCGGGCGGCTTCTTGTCCCGCCCGCCGGGATGACGGTGCCGCCAGATCCAGAAGACCGCGCAGGACAGCAGCGCCCACCCGCCCAGCACGAGGAACGGGAACGCGTGCTGGTGGCCCTGGAAGTACACCGCCGTGTGCTGCGCGTTGACCGAGGCCCCCGGCGGCAGCCACTGGCCGATCGCCCCCAGCGGGGACGGCAGCAGCGGCCAGGACACCGCGCCGCCGGACGAGGGATTGCCGAGGAGCACCATCAGCCCCCAGGTCGGCAGCATCGCCCAGCGTCCGAACAGGGTGTTGAACATCGTGAAGACCATGCCGGACGCGAACATGGTGAGCGCCAGGATCAGCCACGACTCGACGAACGGCAGGTCGAGCGCTCCCAGCAGCCAGTCCACGGTCGCGGCGATCGCGAACCCGCCGAGCAGCGCGTAGGCGATCGTGAAGAGGATGCGTTCGAACGGAGTCAGGGAGCGCGCGTGCACGCTCAGCTGGATCGCCCCGACGAAGCCGATGATCACCGCGGCCAGGGAGATGTAGAAGATCGCCAGGCCGCGCGGGTCGCCCTCCTGCAAGGGGTTGATGTCCCGGACGGTGACCTCGACACCGGTCTTCTTCCCCACGGCCGGTGCCGTGTCGGCCAGTACCTGTGCGACCGAGGCGCCCGACGCGCTGGACAGGTCGAGCACGGCGGTCCGTCCGTCGTCGCGCAGCTCGAAGATCGCGAAGACCTCCTGGTCCTGCATCGCCTCCCGGGCCTCGGCCTCACCGCCGTAGGGACGCACCTTGACCGAGGCGTTCAGTGCCTTCTCCAGGCCGCCCAGGAAGGCCTGGCCACGGGCCTCTTCGTACGAGCCGACCACGGCGGTGGGGATCGAATGCGGCGTCGGATCCGCCATCGAGTAGGTGTACGAGCCCGCGAAGAGACCCGCGGCCGCCGCGAGGATCAGCACCAGCACGGTGGCCGGCCAGAACGGCGACTGCCGGAACGTGGACCACCGCTGCCCGCGCGTCGGAGGCTGGGCATGGGCGCCGTGGGACATGTGGGCCATGTCACGGACGCTTTCACGGCCGGGGCGAAAGGGCATCAAGAGCGCCGTCGCCCGGGGGAGCACGGAGCGTGACCGGCGGCCCGGCGGGCCGAGGTGGTCGCGGTGGTCGCGGTGGTCGCGTGCGACGGAATCAGGATCGCGGTCAGGCGTGCACCAGCGGCGTGTCCACCAGATGCTCCGCCACGAACCACGCCTGCAGCTCGTTGGTGCGCACGACCTCGGAGACGAGAAGGTCGTTGGTGCCGTCGTCGCCGAGCTCCTGAGTGCGGCCGGCGGCGTCGTGGCAGTCGGCCAGGATCAGCTCGTGCGCCTCCAGCAGCCGCGACAGCATCGACGGGACCTCCTCCACCCCGTCCGGCGGACGCGGCACGGTGGTGATCTCGGCGACGTGGCGGGGGTCGCCGATCGCGACGCCGCCGAGCGTCTGGACGCGCTCGGCGATGGTGTCGATCAGCTCCAGCTGCTCGCCCGCGTGCTTGTCCAGCAGCAGGTGCAGCTGGTAGAACGTCGCCCCGCGCATGAGCCAGTGGTACTTCTTGTACAGGTCGTGCAGGATCCGGGTGTCCGCCAGGACCTTGTTGAGCCGCTGGCAGGAGTAGAGGCGGGTCTCCATGGTCAGCGCCACGGGGAACTGCTTGACGGTGCCGAACTCCTGGATGGTCCGGCCCTTCTGGTGCAGCCAGGGCTGGCTGCCGTCGGACCGGTGCTCCACGGACGTCGACTTGGGGTTGCTCACGCCTGAACTCCTTCGGGACGAGGACTGAAGACTGCGCCGGCGCGGTACGACCGCCTCCGGTCCCCCCGGCGACAGTCGACCAGCCGCATGCCGAGCCCGCAAACGCTGGGGGGTTGTCCAGGCATTCGCTCCCCGCCTAGGGTCTGCCGGAGTGAAAGCGCTTTCTAGCGGCGTACGTGCCTGGCGTGCGCCGGCGTCCGAGGAGGACCGCATGTCCCCACGCCCAGCCCGCCGCCGGGTCGCCGTGGTCGGTACCGGAGCCATCGTCACCGGCAGTCACCTGGCCGCCCTCACGGCCCACGCCGACCGGACCGAACTGGTCACCGCCGTGGACGTGGACCAGGGCCGGCTCGACGCCTTCCGGGCCGAGGCGGGCGGCGACGTCGCCGGGTACACGTCGATGGGCGCCATGCTGGACGCCGTACGCCCCGACCTCGTCCTCGTCGGTACGCCGCCGTCCCTGCACCGGGAGCAGACGGTGGCCGCGCTCAAGGCGGGTGCCTGGGTGCTGTGCGAGAAGCCGCTGTGTCTCTCCCTCGCCGAGTACGACGACATCGCCGCCGCCGAGGAGGCGTCCGGCGCGTACGCGTCCGTGGTCTTCCAGCACCGGTACGGCTCAGGGGCCGCGCACGCCCGGGAACTGATCGCGGGCGGCGAGCTGGGCGCCCCGCTGGTCGCGCACTGCCAGACGACCTGGCACCGCGACGCCGCCTACTACACGGTGCCGTGGCGCGGACGCTGGTCCACCGAGGGCGGCGGCCCGACCATGGGCCACGGCATCCACCAGTACGACCTGCTGCTGCACCTGCTCGGCCCGTGGGCGGAGGTGCGGGCCATGGCGTCGCGGCTGGTCCACGACACCGAGAGCGAGGACGTCTCCACCGCCCTGGTGCGGTTCGAGAACGGCGCCCTCGCCACCGTCGTCAACAGCGTCCTCTCCCCGGACGAGGTGAGCCGCGTACGCGTCGACTGCGCCGACGCCACGGTCGAGTTGACGCACCTGTACGGACACCGCAACGACGACTGGACCTACACTCCGGCCCGGCACGTCACCCCTCGACGCGCCGCCGCCTGGCGCACCCCGGCGACGGACGTGCCCAGTTCGCACACCGCACAGCTCGGCGCCGTACTGGATGCCTGGGACGCCGGCGTGCGGCCGCCCGGCAGCGGTCCGGACGCCCGCGCCACGCTGGAGTTCGCCGCCGCCCTGTACAAGGCGGCGTTCACCGGACAGCCGGTCCTCGCGGGCGAGATCGCGCCCGGGGACCCCTTCCACGCGGCCATGCACGGCGACCACCCCGACTGGGCCCCCGAGGAGCGCGCATGAGTTCCCTCCGCGTCAGCCACACCCACGGCGACCACATCGCGGTCACCGCGCCGAACGGCACCGAGATCCTCCGCTACGTCTACCGCCCCGACCCCGAGCCCTTCGAGTCCCGCAAGCCGTACGCCCACCCGGTGCGCACCCTCGCCGGACGCACGGTGACCGGCTACCGCCCGAGCGACCACCGCTGGCACAAGGGCCTGCAGATGACGGCCAGTCACCTCTCCGGCCAGAACTTCTGGGGCGGCAACAGCTATGTCCACGGCGAGGGCTACCTGCCCCTGCCCGAGCGCATCGGCTCGATGCGGCACGACGGTTTCCCCGGCTTCAAGGTCGAGGACGACCTGCTCGCCATCACCGAGAACCTCACCTGGATCGAGAACGGCGGTGCCGAGTGGGCCCGCGAGGAGCGCGGCCTCACCGTCCACTCGGTGGACGAGGAGGCCGGCGCCTGGGCCCTGGACTGGACGATCCGGCTCACCAACACCCGCCCCGAGTCCCTGGTGTTCGGCTCCCCGACCACCGCCGGCCGCGAGATGGCCGGCTACACCGGCCTCCAGTGGCGCGGCTCCCGCGACTTCACGGGAGGCGACGTCTTCGCCCAGGACACCGACGCGAACGCGGGCGTCGGCGCCGGGGAGTTGATGGGCACCCGGAGCCCGTGGCTCGCCTTCACCACCGAGCACGACGACGTCGACGCCCACTCCACGCTCGTCTTCGCCCACGCGCCCGGGAACCTCGACGAGCAGACCGCGATCCACCCCTCCCACTGGTTCGTACGCGCCGAGCCGATCCCCACCGTGGCGTTCTCCTGGGCGTTCTTCGAGGAGTTCGAGCTGCCGCCGGGCGAGTCCTTCGCCTACCGCTATCGCGTCGTGGTGGCCGACGGCGCCTGGGACACCGACCGGGTGGGGACGTACCTGGCGAGCCTGCCGTGGTGAGCGGTGCCACGCCCGGGCTTCCCCGCCCCCTGCCCGGAGCGGTCGGCCTGTCCCACCTGAGCGCCTACGACTGGGAGGCCGTCGACGGGGTCCGCGGCGGCAGCCCGCATCTGCACCTGGTGTGCACGGAGGCGTACGTCGTCACCGGCGGACACGGCGCGGTGCAGACGCTGAGCCCCGACGGCTACCGTGACATCCCGCTGGAGCCCGGTACGGTCGCCTGGTTCACGCCGGGCACGGCGCACCGCATGGTGCGGGGCGGCGATCTGCGCGTCACGGTGCTGATGCAGAACAGCGGCCTGCCCGAGGCCGGGGACGCCGTCTTCACCTTCCCGCCCGAGGTGCTGGCCGACCCGGAGGCGTACGCCGCCGCGGCCTCGCTGCCGCCCGGCACCGGACCGGAGACGGAGGCGGCGGCCCGGCGCCGCAGAGACCTCGCCGTCGAGGGCTACCTTCCCCTGCGCGAGGCTCTCGTCGCCGGGGACGCCGGCCCGTACCGGGAGTTCCAGCGGGCCGCCGCCCACCTGGTGCGCGGCAGGGTGCCCGGCTGGCGGGAACTGTGGCGGGCCGGCGCGCTGGCCACCGTCGAGCGCACCGGCGCCCAGCTCGACGCTCTCACCGACGGCGACCCGGCGTACCTCGCCGACGCCACCGCCTACGAGACCGCGCCCACCCGGCGCGGCGGCCACGGCATGTGCGGCCGCCGCGACGAGTACGCGCTGCCGGGGACGACGCTGCCGTACCAGGGGGAGTAGCCCGACGCACGGTGCGGCTCGCGAAGGTCGACGTGGCGCACTCTTGTGCAAGGGAGTTGATCGCGAGTCAGCCCGGGACGGCGACTGTTCAGTCCCCGATCCCCTGCCGGGCCGAAGAGTTCATGGCCCATTAGGGCGACAGATGTGTGAAGGGGTGGCCGGGATGCGCATCATCTTGACATGAACCTGCGGCCCGATGGGCGGGTCGCAGCCTCATGGAGGTGTGGAATGCGCCGCAGACTCGCCACCGGACTCGCCGCCTCGGCCCTGGCCGTGACCACCGTCGTCGCCACCGCTGCGACCGCCGACGCAGCCCCCGCCGACAAACCGCAGGTCCTGGCGAACTGGACCCAGACCAGCGCGTCGAGCTACAACGCCTGGACCGCCGCGCGGTCGAACCAGTCCGCCTGGGCCGCCTACGGGTTCGACTGGACCACCGACTACTGCTCCTCCTCGCCGGACAACCCGTTCGGCTTCCCGTTCAGCACCTCCTGCGCACGGCACGACTTCGGCTACCGCAACTACAAGGACGCGGGCTCCTTCAGCGCCCACAAGTCCCGCCTCGACAGCGCCTTCTACGAGGACCTCAAACGAGTCTGCGCCCGCTACGGCAGCGCCACCAAGGCCGCCTGCAACAGCACGGCGTGGACGTACTACCAGGCCGTGAAGGCCTTCGGATGACGGTGCGCGCCGCGCCCGCCTACCCGGGCGCGGACGGCGCCGCCGGCGAGTAGACCGACCGCAGGCCCGGTACCGGAACGGCCGCGGCCGCCGCCAGCGCGGCGGCCGCGCTGGCGATGCCCAGGACGGCACCCGCGGCCACGTCACCGGGATAGTGCACGCCGGTGTGGACCCGGGAGTAGCCGACGGCGCTCGCCAGCGCGCCGAGCGGGACGGCGGCCGCGGGCAGGACCACGCCGACCGCCGTGGCGAAGGCGACCGCCGAGGCCGTGTGCCCGGACGGGAAGGACGCCGACGCGGGCATGGGCACATATCGGTCCACCGTCACCCGCGCCGCCTCCCGGTCCGGCCGTGCCCGGCGCACCAGCCGCTTGCCCAGCAGGTTCGAGGAGGCCGACGCCACGGCGACCGCACCCACCCCGGCGAGAGCCGCCCGGCGCGGCCGCGCACCGCTCACCGCGAGCACGGCGGCGATCCCGAGCGAGACCTTCGAACGGTCGGCGGCGTGGGACAGCCGGCGCAGCGCCCGGTCGAGCGTGGGCGTGGATGTGGCGGCCACCGCCGCGTACAGCGCGCCGTCCACGGCACGCAGATCACCGAGTACGCCGCTGAGGGTCCGCCCGCGCGAACGCGCCGGGCCGGGCTCCGGGGCGAGCGGGCCGCTGGTGTCCCCGTCGGCGTTGGTCGGTTCGGTCATGGGGCTCCTGCTCCGCGGGCGGGGCCGGGTGGCACCCGGGGCCGCCGTTGGCCCGTGGGCGCACCGCGTGTGGTCGTCGCCGCACCAGCCTGGTCCGTCTCCGCGCGCACGGCGCGCCGGCCGCACCCGTCCGGGGGACGCCGACGCGGACCTCGCCCCCCGGGCCACTCACCCGGAGGCCGACACCAGGCCCGTCTCGTAGGCGAGGTGACCAGCCAGCGCCGCGCTGCGGGTCGTGGTCGCCTCCGCGCTGCTCGCCTCGTGTGCGCCCTCACGGGACTGGCCCTCGGCACCCTCGTGCGGCAGACCGTGGCCACGACGACCGCGTGCGTGGCCGTCCTGTTCGTGCTGCCGCTCGTCGTCTCCGACGACCGGTACTGGTCGGCCGTCGTCGCGCACGCCCTGCCGTTCGAGGCGTGGAACCGGCTGGTCACCGTAGCCCCCGCCCCGACCGCGCTGGCCGTCGTCGGCACCCACCGGCGGGACCGGCGAGCGGTCGCGAACGCCGGTGAGCCGCCGGCCGCCCGATGGGGGCGGCCGACGGCTCAACCGGCGCGGAGGCCGGTCAGCCGGCGGCCTTGAAGCCGCGCAGCCGCAGGGAGTTGCCGACGACGAAGACGGACGAGAAGGCCATGGCCGCTCCGGCGATCATGGGGTTGAGGAGCCCGGCGGCGGCGAGCGGGAGTGCGGCGATGTTGTAGGCGAAGGCCCAGAAGAGGTTGGACTTGATCGTGCCGAGCGTCTTGCGGGCCAGGCGGATGGCGTCCGCGGCGGCGCGCAGGTCGCCGCGGACGAGGGTGAGGTCGCCGGCCTCGATGGCGGCGTCGGTGCCGGTGCCCATGGCCAGTCCCAGGTCGGCCTGGGCGAGCGCGGCGGCGTCGTTGACACCGTCGCCGACCATCGCCACCGAGCGACCCTCGCCCTGGAGGCGCTTGACGACGTCGACCTTGTCCTCGGGCATGACCTCGGCGATGACCTGGTCGATGCCGACCTGCGCGGCCACCGCCTCGGCGACGGCCCTGTTGTCGCCGGTGAGCAGGATCGGGGTCAGGCCGAGGGCGCGCAGCCGGGTGATCGCTTCGGGGCTGGTGTCCTTGACGGCGTCGGCGACTTCGAGGACGGCCCGTGCCTCGCCGTCCCAGGCGACGGCGATCGCGGTGCGGCCCGCGGCCTCGGCCTCCGCCTTGGCGCGTGCCAGGCCGACGGGCAGGTCCATGGCCCACTCGGCGAGCAGTTGCTCGCGGCCGACGAGGACGGCGTGCCCCTCGACGATGCCCTGCACGCCGAGGCCGGGGATGTTGGCGAAGTCCTCCGGGACGGGCAGCACGCCGACGCGGTCGGCCGCTCCCGCCGCCACCGCCTGGGCGATCGGGTGCTCGGAGGCGTGCTCCAGCGCGCCGGCCAGTCGCAGTACGTCCGTCTCGTCCGTGGTGTCGGCGGTGTGCACGGCGAGCAGGGTCATGCGGCCGGTGGTGACGGTGCCGGTCTTGTCCAGGACGATGGTGTCGACCTTGCGGGTGGACTCCAGTACCTCGGGGCCCTTGATGAGGATGCCGAGCTGGGCGCCGCGCCCGGTGCCGACCATCAGCGCGGTCGGGGTGGCCAGGCCCAGGGCGCAGGGGCAGGCGATGATCAGGACGGCGACGGCCGCGGTGAAGGCGGCGGTCAGCCCCGCGCCGTTGCCGATCCAGAAGCCGAGGGTGGCCAGTGCCAGGGCGATGACGACGGGGACGAAGACACCGGAGATGCGGTCGGCGAGCCGCTGGGCGGCGGCCTTGCCGTTCTGGGCGTCCTCGACGAGCTTCGCCATCCGCGCCAGCTGCGTGTCGGCGCCGATCCGGGTTGCCTCGACCACCAGACGGCCGCCCGCGTTCAGGGTGGCGCCGGTGACCGCGTCGCCCACGCCGACCTCGACGGGCACCGACTCGCCGGTGAGCATGGAGGCGTCGACCGCGGAGGTGCCCTCGACGACCGTACCGTCGGTGGCGATCTTCTCGCCGGGGCGGACCAGGAAGCGGTCGCCGACCGCCAGCTCGCCGGTGGGGATGGTGCGTTCACCGCCGTCCGCGCCCAGCACGGTGACGTCCTTGGCACCCAGCTGGAGCAGGGCCCTCAGCGCGGCACCGGCCTTGCGCTTGGAGCGGGCCTCGAAGTAGCGGCCGGCGAGGATGAAGGCGGTCACCCCGGCGGCGGCCTCCAGGTAGATGTTCCCGGCGCCGTCGGTGCGGGCGATGGTCAGCTCGAAGGGGTGGGTCATGCCGGGAGTGCCGGCGGTGCCGAGGAAGAGCGCCCACAGCGACCACAGGAACGCGGCCGACGTGCCGACCGAGATCAGCGTGTCCATGGTGGCCGCGCCGTGCCGGGCGTTGGTGAGGGCGGCCTTGTGGAAGGGCCAGGCGGCGTAGGTCACCACGGGCGCCGTCAGGGTCAGCGACAGCCACTGCCAGTACTCGAACTGCAGCGCCGGCACCATCGCCATCGCGATCACCGGGACGGCCAGGATCACCGCGGTGATCAGCCGCTCTCTCAGCGGCCGCAGTTCGTCGGCGGCCTCGGCGCTCTCCGTGCCGGGCGCGGGCTCGACACGTACCGGCTCGGGCTCGCGGGCGGTGTAGCCGGTCGCCTCGACCGTGGCGATCAGCTCCGGGACGGACACGTCACCGGTGTAGTGGACCTTGGCCTTCTCCGTCGCGTAGTTGACGGTGGCGGTGACCCCGTCCATCCGGTTGAGCTTCTTCTCGATCCGGGCGGCGCACGAGGCACAGGTCATGCCGCCGATGGCGAGTTCCACCTCGGCCGGTGCGCTGGTCGTACTGGTGGTCATGGCTGCTCCTGATGCGGGGTCGTCGGCCGGGACCCGGCGCGCGGGTCCCGGCGGTGCGGCGGGGGAGTGCGGGGCGGTCAGACGCGGCCGGTCAGCTCGTAGCCGGCCTCGTCGACGACCTCGGCGATCGCGGCGTCGTCCGGCTCGGCGGGCCCGGTGACGGTGACCCGGCCGGTGCCGACCTGCACGTCGACACTGGTGACGCCGTCCAGCTCACCGATCACCCGGGTGAGCGTCGCCTCGCAGTGTCCGCAGCTCATCCCGGCGACCGCGTAGGTGGTGCGGACGGGCTGGGTGGCGGGGGTGGTGACGGTCGAAGCCATGGCTTCCTCCAGGATCTCGTCGCATACGGGGCCGGGGTATCCCTGCCGAGTCCATGTATACCCCTGGGGGGTACAGAACGCAACTCCCTGACGCCTCTTGACTGAGTACCCCCCAGGGGTATGGTGAGGTGCATGAGGAGGCCTCCGCACGAGCCGGAGACCCGGAATCCGAGGAGAGCGACCGTCATGCACACCGGACTGAGGATCACCGCGTTCGCCGCCGCACTGGCCGCCATCTTCGGCACCGCCTACGGCGTCGGCAGGGGACTGGACCCGGTCGTCGCGGAGAGCGCGCCCGCGCCCCACGACGAGCACAGCCGGCCATCGGCGCGATCGGGGGAGACGGGGGACGGTGGCGCACGCGAAGGGCATGAGGCCACCCCGCCCGGCGGACTGCGGATCTCCGAGGACGGCTACACCCTCGACCTCGCCACCGCGCGCGTCACCGCCGGTCAGCGCACCGACCTGCGTTTCACCGTCCGGGACGACAACGGCGAGGCCGTCACGGCGTACCAACGCGAGCACGACAAGGAACTCCACCTCATCCTGGCCTCACGCGACTTGATCACCTACCGCCACCTGCACCCCACCCGCGCCGCCGACGGCACCTGGAGCACCCCCGTCGACCTGCCCCGCGCGGGCGGGTACCGGGTCTTCGCCGACTTCACCCCGGCGAAGAAGAACGCGGAGAACCTCACCCTCGGCGCCGACCTCGCCGCCTTGGGCCGCTACGAGCCCGCGCGCCCGCCGGCCCCGAGCGACACCGCCCACACCGACGGCTACCGGGTCGAACTCGCCGGTTCCCTGCGCCCCGGCAGGGCGAGCGAGCTGAAGCTGAAGGTCTCCCGCGACGGCGAACCGGTCACCGACCTCCAGCCCTACCTCGGCGCCTACGGCCACCTGGTCGCCCTGCGCTCCGGCGACCTCGCCCACCTCCACGTCCACCCGAACGGCGAACCCGGCGACGGCAGCACGGAGCCCGGCCCGGAGATCTCCTTCACGGCCACCGCGCCCAGCGGCGGTACGTACCGCCTCTTCCTGGACTTCCAGCACCGGGGCGAGGTCCACACCGCGGCGTTCACCGTACGGGCCGGATCGGCGCCCGGCGTGGAGGAACCCGCGCCGACCGCTACGACGGGGCACGGCGACGCTCACGGCCACTGACGGCCATGGATCGCCGGCCGACCGCTCAGGCCATGACGACCCGGACCCCGGCCTCCTCGAACTGCCGGACCAGGTCCGGGTCGGCCGCACCGTCCGTGACCAGCGTGTCCACCGACTCGGCCGCGCAGATCCGGGCGAACGCCCGCCGGCCCAGCTTGCTGGAGTCGGCCGCCACGACCACGCGCTCGGCGCGCTCGCACAGCAGCCGGTTGATGGCCGCCTCCGCCTCGTCGTGGGCCGCGGCGCCGTGCGCGACGTCGAAGGCGACGACGCCCAGTACCGCCACGTCGAGGGTCACCTGCCCCAGTACCCCGTCCGCGAGCGGCCCGATCAGCTCGTACGACTGCGCCCGGGCCACCCCACCGGTCACCACGATCTTGAACTGCGGCCGGACGGCCAGCTCGTTCGCGATGTTGAGCGCGTTGGTGACCACGGTCAGCGCGGGGGTACCGGAGGCCAGGTCGGGGCGCACGGCCAGGGCGCGAGCCACCTCCGTGGTGGTCGTGCCTCCTGTCAGTCCGACCGCCTCGCCGGGCGCCAGCAGGGCGGCGACCGCCTGTGCGACGCGCTGTTTCTCCGAGGCGCGGCGGGCCGTCTTGTAGCGCAGCGGCAGCTCGTACGACACCCCGTGCACGACGGCGCCACCGCGCGTGCGCACGAGCATCTGCTGCTCGGCGAGCCGGTCGAAGTCACGGCGGATCGTCGCGGCCGAGACCTCCAGCTCGGTCGCCGCCTCCTCGACGTCCAGCCGGCCACGCTCGACGAGCAGCTCCAGCAGCGCCTTCCAGCGGGCGTCGCGCGACATCCGCGCCTCCGTTCCTCGATCTCCCGCCGACCCTAGCGCACCCCACTCTTCTCGCTGATCTGCTTGATTGTGCTTGAAATATCGCTATATCTTGCAGGAACAATCAGACAAGAGCCCGGATGATCATGGGGCAGTGATCGGGGAGTGTGCGGCATGACGTATGTCGAGGACGAGCTCAACAGCCAGCCCGAGTGCTGGACACGCGCCGCCGCCCAAGCGGCACGGCACACGGCGGCGCTGCCCGCGCCGGGGGAGCGGGTGGCGATCGTCGGCTGCGGCACCTCGTACTTCATGGCCCAGTCCGCGGCGGCGCTGCGCGAGGGCGCGGGCCAGGGCGAGACGGACGCGTTCGCCGCCTCCGAATTCCCGCTCAGTCGCGCGTACGACCGTGTCGTCGCCCTCACCCGCTCCGGGACCACCACCGAAGTGCTGGAGCTGCTCACGGAGTTGCGGGGCCGCGCTCGTACCGTCGCGCTCACCGCGGACCCGGACACGCCCGTGATGACCGCCGCGGACGACGTGGTGGTCCTCGACTTCGCGGACGAACGGTCGGTCGTGCAGACCCGGTTCGCGACCACCGCCCTCACCCTGCTCCGCGCCCACCTGGGACTGCACACCGACGCGGTCGTCGCCGACGCGCGCACCGCACTCGCGGCAGAGCTGCCCGAAGGGCTCGTCGAGCGCACCCAGTTCACCTTCCTCGGCCAGGGCTGGACCGTCGGCCTCGCCAACGAGGCCGGCCTGAAGATGCGAGAAGCCTCCCTGTCCTGGACCGAGGCCTACCCGGCCATGGAGTACCGACACGGCCCCATCAGCATCAGCACGGCCACAACGGCAACCTGGATGTTCGGCGAGGCGCCCGAGGGGCTGGCCGGCCAGGTCCGCGACACCGGCGCGCTGTGGGTGCCCGGGGAGCTCGACCCGCTCGCCGAACTGGTCCGCGCCCAGCGCCTCGCGGTCGCCGTCGCGGCCGCCCGCGGCCTCGACCCGGACCGGCCCCGCCATCTCACCCGCTCGGTGATCCTCGCCCCCTGACGCCGGCTTCAAGGACACCTGCCCCGACACCCGCGCTCCGACTCCCGGGAAGGGAGAGACCGTGCCCCTCGCCACCACCGGCGACCTGGTCGGCCGTGCCGCGGCCGCGCGCTCCGCCGTCGCCGCCTTCAACATCATCACCCTGGAGCACATCGAGGCCGTCGTCGCCGGCGCCGAGTCCGTGCACACCCCCGTCGTCCTCCAGGTCAGCGAGAACGCCGTGAAGTACCGCTACGGCCGGCTGCTGCCCCTGGCCCGCGCGGCCGTAGCGGCGGCCGAGGGCGCCGCCGTACCCGTCGCCCTGCACCTCGACCACGTCCAGAGCGACGGCCTGCTGCGCCAGGCCCCGGACGCCGGATTCAGCTCCGTGATGTACGACGCCTCCCGGCTGCCGTACGCCGAGAACCTCGCCGCGACCCGGGCCGCCGCCGACTGGGCACACGCCCGGGGACTGTGGATCGAGGCAGAGCTGGGGGAGGTCGGCGGCAAGAACGGCGCACCGCCGCTCGACGCCCACGCACCCGGAGCCCGCACCGACCCCACCGAGGCGCGCGCCTTCGTCGCCGACTCCGGCGTGGACGCCCTGGCCGTCGCGGTCGGCAGCTCCCACGCCATGACCACGCGCACCGCCGCCCTCGACCACGACCTGCTCAAGGAAGTCTCGGGCGCGCTGGACGTGCCGCTCGTGCTGCACGGCTCCTCCGGAGTCCCGGACGGCGAACTCGCCGCGGCCGTCGCGGGAGGCATCTCCAAGGTCAACGTCGGCACCGCGCTCAATCTCGCCATGACCGGCGCGATCAGGGAGTTCCTGGCCGCCCGACCCGAAGCGGTCGACTCCCGCGGCTACCTCACCGCGGGAAGGGAGGCCATGGCACGGACGGTGGCGACGATCATCCAGGTGGTCGCCCGGACCGTCTCCTGACGGTGACTACTTCCTGACGGCCTTCAGCACCACGAACTTCCGGTCACTCGCCACCAGGTGACTGTTGCCGAACAGGCGCCGCAGCTTGACGTGGTAGCCCAGATGCCGGTTGCCGACCACCCACAGCTCACCACCGGGACGCAGCACACGCCGCGCCCCGGTGAACATCCGCCACGCCGTGGCGTCGGTCGTCGCCTGATGGGAGTGGAACGGCGGGTTGTTGAGCACCAGGTCGACGCTGCCGTCCGGCACCCCGGCCAGCCCGTCACCGACCCGGAACTCCGCCCGCCCCGCCGCCCCGTTCGCCTTGTACGTCGCCTCGGCCGAGGCGACGGCCTGGAAGGACTCGTCGGTGAACAGCACCTCGGCCGCCGGGTCGGCCAGCGCCACCGCCGTACCGACCACACCGTTGCCGCAGCCGAGGTCGACCACCCGCCGGGATCCGCCGGCGTCCGGCAGGTGCTGGAGGAAGAAACGGGTGCCGATGTCGAGCCGGTCGGCGCAGAACACACCGGCGTGGTTGACGACGGTCCGGCCGGAGAGCGGCCCGGCGTCGTCGGGGAGCCGGTAGGCGAGCGGCCAGGGGTTGGCGGGCCGCCTCAGTGAGAGGTCGGGCGTGGCGAAGACGAGCCGGGCCTTCTTCTCGGCCAGCGAGGTCCGGGTCGGCCCGACGATCCGCTCGAACAGTCTGAGCGTCGAGGTGTGGATCTCCTTGACCATCCCCGTGCCGACGACGACCGTGCCCTCGTGCAGCGCGGGCGCCAGCCTCAGCAGCTGGTCCTCCAGCAGTGCCAGGCTCTTCGGTACGCGCACCAGCAGCACGTCGACGCGCTCCGGTGGCGGGTCCTGCGTGGTGAGCAGGCGAACGGAGGCCGGCTCGACGCCGTTGCGCTCCAGGTTGGCGCGTGTCGCCTCCCGTGCGAGGTGGGAGTCGGTGATCTGCGCCGGCCGGTGCGCCGCCAGCGCCGTCACCAGCGCGCCCCAGCGGTCGCCGACGACCACGACGGTGCCGGACAGCGGGACCTCCCGCTCCGCGAGGTGCCCGAGCAGATACTCGTCGGAGGCGTCCCAGGCGCGGAGCCGGTCGCGCGGGTCCTCGGGGAAGCGGGCCAGCACATGCTCGCCCCAGGGCGTCGTCATACGGTCGCTGCGGTCGTTCATCGTGCGTCCAGGCTAGCCGAGCCGCAGCTCAGGCCGTGCCGGGCGGAGTGAGTCAGGACCCGGGCAGGATGTACGGCATGGACGCCGAGCTGTTCCCCAGGACCCGTGCCGAGGCCGCGCCCGGCGCCGTCCACGTGCCGGACTGGCTGGACCCGGAACGGCAGCGCGAGCTGCTGTACGCCTGCCGGGAGTGGGCCCGGCCACCGGCCGGACTGCGCACGGTCCGCACCCCCGGCGGCGGCACGATGACCGCCCGGCAGGTGTGCCTCGGGTGGCACTGGTACCCGTACGCCTACGCCTCCACCGTCGTCGACGGCGACGGCACCCCCGTGAAGCCCTTCCCGGACCGGCTCGGCGACCTGGCCCGCCGGGCGGTGACCGACGCGCTCGGCGCCGACGCGGTGCCGGAGGAGCCGTACGACATCGCGTTGATCAACTTCTACGACTCCGACGCCCGCATGGGCCTGCACCGTGACGCCGACGAGAGGTCCGACGCGCCCGTGGTGTCCCTCAGCCTCGGCGACACCTGCGTCTTCCGCTTCGGCAACCCCGCGACCCGGACCCGCCCCTACACCGACGTCGAGCTGCGCAGCGGCGACCTGTTCGTCTTCGGCGGGCCGTCCCGGCTCGCGTACCACGGGGTGCCCCGGGTGCACGCGGGCACCGCGCCGCCCGAGTTGGGGCTCACCGGGCGGCTGAACATCACGCTCCGGGTCAGCGGCATCCAGGCTCCGCGCCCCTGGCGGATCATGGGAGACTCCCCCTCATGAGCGGCAAGGCGGACCCCCGGACGGCGGGGGAAGGGACCACCTCGAGGGCGCGGCTGGACCGGGGGCGCGGCGCGCTCGGACCCGCGTTGGAGCTCGTGCACACCGGACGCGCCCCCACCCGGGCCGTCCTCACCGCCGAACTCGGCGTGACCCGGGCCACGGCCGGCGCGGTCGCCGCCGAACTGGAGGCGCTCGGCCTGATCCGGGTCGACGCCCGTCCCGCCGCGGCGGCCGGTTCCCAGGGCCGTCCCTCGCACCGCCTCGCGGTCGCCGAGGACGGACCCGTCGCCCTCGCCGCCCAGGTCCACGCCGATGGCTTCCGGGCCGCCCTGGTCGGCCTCGGCGGCCGGATCGTCGCCACCGCGCCCGGCCGAGAGGTCGTCGACGCCGATCCGGCGAAGGTGCTCGGCTCCGTCGTCGAGGCGGGCGCGGAACTCCTGAGAGAGACCGGACGCCGCTGCGTCGGCGCGGGCCTCGCCGTACCGTCAGCCGTGGCGGAACCGGACGGCCTGGCCCTGAACCCGCTCCACCTGGCCTGGCCGGCCGGCGCGCCCGTGCGGCGGATCTTCGCCGAGCAGGTGCGCGCCGCCGGGATCGACGGCCCCGCGTTCGCCGCGAACGACGTCAACCTCGCCGCGCTCGCCGAGCACCGGCACGGGGCCGGGCGCGGAGCCCGCGACCTGCTCTGCGTGGCCACCGGCCACCGCGGGGTCGGCGGCGCGCTGGTCCTCGACGGCCGTCTGCACACGGGCAGTTCGGGTCTCGCGCTGGAGGTCGGCCACCTCACCGTCAACCCGGAGGGCCGCCCCTGCCACTGCGGGGGCCACGGCTGCCTGGACGTGGAGACCGACCCCCTGGCGTTCCTCACGGCGGCAGGCCGCGAGCCCGGACCCGAGGTGTCCCTGCTCCAGCGGTCCAAGGACCTGATCCGTGACCAGTACGCCGACCCGGCCGTCCGCGCCGCCACCGAGACCCTCATCGACCGTCTCGGGCTGGGCCTCGCCGGCCTGGTGAACATCCTCAACCCCGACCGCATCGTCCTCGGCGGACTCCACCGGGAACTCCTCGACGCCGACCCCGGGCGTCTGCGCGCGGTCGTCGCCGGCCGAAGCCTGTGGGGCCAGAGCGGCGGCGTACCCATCCTGCCGTGCGGCCTGGACCACAACAGCCTGGTCGGCGCGGCCGAACTGGCCTGGCAGCCGGTGCTGGACGATCCGCTGGGCGCGCTGGCGTAGCGGCCCGTGCCCGGCCGGGCCGGCTCAGCCGGCCGGCCGGTCGCCGCCGCTCGGGGCGTGACTGAGGTCGACGACGCAGAAGATGTTGCCGTCCGGGTCGGCGAGGACGACGAAGTCGGGGTCGGGCGGGTACAGGTCCCAGTCGACGGTCCGCGCGCCGAGACCGGTCAGCCGCCGCACCTCCGCCCGCTGTTCCTCCGCCGTGTCCGTGAACAGGTCCAGGTGGAGACGGGGCCGCGACTCGGCCGGTGACTCGCTGCGCAGCAGGCCGAGGGCCCGCCCGGAACCGTCGGCGTGATCGAGCGTCCGCCACGTCTCGCTCGCCCACTCCTCGGTGGCGACCAGATCCAGCGCAGCCGTCCAGAACGCCACCGCACGGGGCACGTCCGTGACGCCGATGACAGGGATACCGATTCTCAGCATGGGCCGAGCCTAGGCGTCGGCTGCCCGGGAAGCAGCGGCGGGCGGACCGCGTACTCCCCGTGAGGTACGCACACCGCCGCCGGCCGTACGACGCCCCGGACCCACCTCGAGGGCGACGCTCGGAAGAGTCGAACAAGACGTCACCAAGGACGTCAGGACGTCACCGAGGACATCACGAAGAACCCGGCCACCGAGGAGTTGGACGACATGCAGACCCTGGCACACTTCGGCGACGGCGGCCCCGGCCCGTGGATCCTGCTCATTTTGCTGATCTGGGCGCTGGTCATCGGCGGAGGCATCACCTTGCTGCGCCGTACCGTCCGGCGCGGGCACCGCGGCCCCGGACGGTTCGCCGTCGACGAGAACTCACCCATCGCCGTACTCGGCCACCGGTTCGCCTCCGGCGAGATCGACGAGGACGAGTACTGGCGCCGACTGTCCGTGCTGGACGAGCGGTTCGGCCGGACGGGCAAGGGAGGTGCGGCATGACCGCGACCACCTGACCCGTTGAAGACGGACAGGCGGGCTCCGGCGCCCGCGTCGCCCGACTGTCGCCGGTGCACACAACGGGCGCGCGCAACGCGTGCGCACAACCTGCGGACCAGCCGCCGCTGTCCGGTTCACGACCGGCCGTGGAGCCGGAGCGGAGCGGCGTACCACCGGCCCCCGCGCCGCGCGGCGGCCGCGGGCCGCCCCGCGCCCGCCGGGCCCGCCCACCGAGCGGCGGTGGGCACGCACGCGCCCGCACGGCCCGCGGCAGCGAACGGTCACCGCCCGGTCAGCCGGCAACGGCCGACCGGGCGGGAGCGGGTTGGGATCTGCCCAGGTCCGCCGTCTGCTCGACCTCCGCGAACGCGGCGGCCGGCACCTCACCGACCAGGCGCCGCGGTGGGCGCGCGGCGACGGGTGACGCCGGGGGCGGCGCCACGGAGACGGCCGTCGGGAGCGTGAACCAGACGACCTTGCCGGACTCGCCGTCCGGCCGGACGCCCCAGCTCTCGCTCATCGCGGCCACCATGGAGAGCCCGCGCCCGCAGGTCGCGAGCGGCTCGGCGTCGTCCACCACGGGAAGACGCGGATCATGGTCGCGCACCGAGACGGTGAGCCGGTCCAGGATCAGCTCTATCTCCACGGTGCACGTCTTGTCGGGCCGGGCATGCAGGTGGACGTTGGTCAACAACTCCGTCACGCCGAGCGCGGCCCGGTCGATCAGGGGATCCATATGCCAGTAGCGCAATTGCGCAGATACGATTCTGCGGACCTGGCCGATCCGCGACGGCAGGGCTTGGAGCTCCACCGTGCAGTGTCTGCTTGGGTGACTGATCACGGCTGCGACTCCCCGACATAGAGGTCCGGAAGAACACGGAGTTCGGATCCAGCAGGGCGCACGCGGCGCATCGCCGCCTGCTGTCTTGGCCGGCGGGCTGGTTCGCAGCGTTATCGCCGGTAAACCCAGAGTGACGTGAGACCAGCGTGACGCAAGGGGTGAGGCACCGCAACTTACGGACATCTCACACGCGGTGCCCGGCAGCCCTGCGCACCGCCTCGATGAAACGGCGGGCCGCGGGCGGACCCGGCTCGCCCGGCGCGGGGTCCCGCTCGCCGAGCGTCAGCAGGTACCGCTTGCCGTTGAGGTCGGCGAGGGCCCGGTCCTCGGGGGCGTACCACGGACGGGAGGCGCGCACCGCCTGCACCGGCGCGCTGTCGATCTCACTGCCGTAGCTGGTGAGCAACTCCACCCTGCCACCGCTGATCCGGACCGTGCCGGCCCGGGTGAGCGAGCGCAGCCGCTTGCCTATCCGCACCCCCGTCGCCCTGAACTCCGGCTCCGCCATGCCGTCGCCCCCTCGTGCGCGTCGGTTGCCGGACCGTGCACATCGGTGCGACCGGTACCGGCTCGTTTCGTGCTCCAGTGTGCGCCCGCGGCGGGAACCCGGTCCCGCCCGCTGGCAGTCTGCCCGCACCGCGCGCCGAGCACCAGTACGCGCCGCTCCTTTCCGGCGGCGACCGGAGCACTCGCGCGAATGCGCCCCCACCGGACCGGGTGCCCGCCCCCAGGGGTGCCTTTGAGACGCCCAAAGGTGTGTTTATGCAGGTGAGAAGCGTGTGGAAGGTGCTTATGATCGATGCGTCGGCCGCGCGACGCGCCGTCGGCGCGCAGCCTAAGGAGCCCCGTCGTGAGCACCCCCCAGCAGTCCCGCACCGGCGCCACCCTCGACGTCGATCACAGCGACACCGCCTACCGCGCATGGCTGAAAGAAGCCGTACGCAAGGTCCAGGCGGACGCCAACCGCTCGGCCGACACCCACCTGCTCCTCTTCCCGCTGCCCGAGCGGTGGGGCATCGACCTGTACCTGAAGGACGAGTCGACCCACCCCACCGGCAGCCTCAAACACCGCCTCGCCCGCTCGCTGTTCCTCTACGGCCTGTGCAACGGCTGGATCCGGCCGGACCGGCCGGTGATCGAGGCGTCCAGCGGCTCGACGGCCGTCTCCGAGGCGTACTTCGCGAAGCTGATCGGCGTGCCCTTCATCGCCGTCATGCCGCGCACGACCAGCGCGGAGAAGATCCGCCTGATCGAGTTCCACGGCGGACGGTGCCACTTCGTGGACGACTCCCGCCGGATGTACGAGGAGTCCGCCCGCCTCGCGGCCGAGACCGGCGGCCACTACATGGACCAGTTCACCTACGCCGAGCGCGCCACTGACTGGCGCGGCAACAACAACATCGCCGAGTCGATCTTCCGGCAGCTGCGGCTGGAGAGGTTCCCCGAACCGGCGTGGATCGTCGCCACGGCCGGCACCGGCGGGACCTCGGCGACCCTCGCGCGCTATGTGCACTACATGCAGCACGACACCCGCGTCTGCGTCGCCGACCCGGAGAACTCCTGCTTCTTCGAGGGCTGGACCACCGGCGATCCGGACGTCGCCTGCGACCGCGGCTCCCGGATCGAGGGCATCGGCAGGCCGCGTATGGAACCGAGCTTCGTGCCCGGCGCGATCGACCGCATGATGAAGGTGCCGGACGCGGCGAGCGTGGCTGCCGTCCGGGCCCTGGAACAGGCCATCGGCCGCAAGGCGGGCGGCTCCACGGGCACCGGGCTGTGGAGCGCGCTGAAGATCGTCGCCGAGATGGTGGCCGAGGGACGCCGGGGCAGTGTGGTGACGCTGCTGTGCGATCCGGGGGACCGGTACCTCGACAAGTACTACTCGGACGCCTGGCTCGCCGAACAGGGCCTCGACATCGGCCCGTACACGGCGGCGATCGAGTCCCTGCTGCACACGGGCGCCTGGCCCGGCTGACCGAGGACCCATGAGTCGCGGGCCGCGCGGATCAATACGCCTACGGGCGGGTGAGCCGCCGGTCCAGCGAGGTGACCGCGTCCCGGAAGGCCCGCCCCAGACCCGGACGCGCGCGGTTCAGCACGAAACGGAACGGCGCCGTACCGTCCACGGCGAACGTCCACCGCACGCGCGTTCCGGCCCCGGCGGGCGCCAGCCGCCACTCCTCGACCATGGCCCGGGCGCCGGGCGCGTTGGTGACGTCCACGCGATAGGCGTACACCTCGGGCCGCTCGGCAGCCAGCACCGTCTCCACGAAGCGCGTACCGCCCCTGAGCCGGATCTCCCGCCCCGCTCCCTCACCGATGGGCCGCGCGAACGTCACCGCCGAGAACCAGGTGGTCCAGCCCGGCACGTCCTCGGCGAGCGCGCGGAAGACCGGACCCGGAGCGGCGGAGATCTCCCGCGCGAAGACCAGCCGAACCGGCGCCGTCTCGACGAAGTCGAGGCCCACCGGACGCAGACGGTGCGCCATGCGCACAACCCCCTTGAGCGAAACCACGCATGCGGACGGTCGTCCGGGAGGCGTCACGATAGCCGGGCTCGCGCCGGGTGTCAGCGGGACCACGGGCGGGGACCGGCGTCCGCCGAGGTCAGCCGGTCGTCTCCGGCTCGCCCGCCACGACCAGTCCCAGGTGCTCCGCGATCTCCGTGCGGGCGTCCGCCGGCAGACCCGCGTCGGTCACCAGCGTGTCCACCTGCTCCAGCGCCGCGAAGGAACTCAGGCCCACGACACCCCACTTGGTGTGGTCGGCGACCACCACGACACGCCGGGCCGACTGCACCAGCCGCCGGTTGGTCTCGGCCTCCGCGAGATTCGGGGTCGACAGGCCTGCCTCGGCCGATATCCCGTGCACACCGAGGAACAGCACGTCGAAGTGGAGCGTGGCGATCGCCTGGTCGGCGACCGGGCCCACCAGGGAGTCGGAGGGAGTGCGCACACCACCCGTGAGTACCACCGTCGCCGCACCCTGCCGCGCACCCGAGGTGCGCTGCGCGACGTGGAACACGTCGGCGACCCGCACCGAGTTGGTGACCACCGTCAGATCCGGCACGTCCAGCAGCCGGTGCGCCAGCGCGTACGTGGTCGTACCGCCCGACAGGGCGATCGCGGCGCCCGGCGCGACCAGTTCCGCCGCGGCCCGCGCGATGTCCTCCTTGGCGGTCGGCTCCAGACCCGACTTCGCCTCGAACCCCGGCTCGTGCGTACTCGCCTCGACCACCGGGACCGCGCCGCCGTGCACCTTCTCCAGCACGCCCTGCCGGGCCAGCGCGTCGAGGTCGCGGCGGACCGTCATGTCCGACACCCCGAGCTTGCGGGTCAGCTCGTTGACCCGGACCCCGCCCCGGCGGCGCACCTCGTCGAGGATCAGGGCGCGACGCTGCTCCGCGAGGAGGTTCGGATTCTCACTCACGTACGCTTCGGTCCTTTCGCCGCAAAACCGCCCGACACGCCGACGCACTCGCTCTGATGAGGACTACTCCCCACTCCTGTGCGCGGACGTCCCATCCTCGCACGCCACGCCCGGGGCCGCGCCACCGCCTGTCAGCCGCGCACCCGTCCCTTCCGTCCCCTTCCGGCGTCACCTGGCGCACGGTTCGGGGAGATTCCGTGCCGAGGGGTGTGCGCCGCCCGCTCAGCGGAGATCCTGGTGCCCGCACGGGCAGAGCCGACGGCGCGTCACGGGGGAGTGCGGACAGTGGAGCAGGCGCAGGAATCGGCCGGTACGGGCGGACAGGACGCCCCCGGACCGCGCGACGGGACAGACGGGGCGAACGGGAGAGACGGCGCGCGGGGGAAAGGCGGGGGAGAGGGGAGGACCGGCACCGCCCTGGAACTCCTGGTGCACGGAGTGGGCGGCACGACACCCGCCGAGATGCTGGACGACCCGCGGACCGTGCGGGTCACCGGCGACCACATCGCGGCCGTCTTCCGGCGCACCGAGGACGCCGACGCCGAGTCCCGGCCAAAGGACTACCGGGGACGGCCGGTGCCCGAGGCCTACGTCTGGTGCAACCTCACCTCCGGCAACGGCACCCGCGCCCTGTGGCTGCTGCTTCTGCCCTTCATGGTGGTCAACCTCGCCCACTGGATGCGGCCCACCGCCCAGGGCCGGACCCGGGCGGTGCGCCTGTACGGGCTGCTGGTGCGGCTCGTGGGCCTGACCCTGACGGTGCTGCTGGTCGCCGCGGCCTGCGAGGTCGCCCTCGACCTCGTGGCGTGGCAGTGCGCGGGCACGCGCGCGTGTGCCGAGCGGCACTCCTGGCTGGGCTTCCTGTCGCCGCAGATGTCGGACGGCGGCTGGTGGAGCACGCCCGGCCGCAGGCTCGCCCTCGCGGCCGTGGTGCCCGCCGCGCTCACCGGCCTGTTGTGGTACCTGTCGTTGCGCACCTGGCGGGCGTACGAGTCCCAGCCGCCGACGGACCGCGAGTCCGGCCCCGAGGAGGACCCCGGTCGCACCGCCCTGGGCCGGCCCGGGTTCTGGTACGGGCGCCGCCTGGTGGCCCGGCTGCGCGCCGCGCACACCGCCGCGGCCCTGCTGACGGTCGCCGCGGCGGTCGGCGCACCGGCGGCACGCTTCGACCGCGGGGCGGGGGGATCCGCGCCGCTCGACACGCTGGGCTGGGTCCTGGAGACGGCGCTGGCCGCCGGGGCGGTCACCGTGGTGGCGGTGGTCTGCCGCCGGGGCCGCAGCGAGAACCGTCTCGACCGGGAACTCGACGAACACCTCGTACGACGCCTGCCGCTCGCCGCCCTCGCCCTGCTCGTCCTCGCTGTGCTGTACGGCGGCTGGGCCCGCCCGGAGTGGACGTCGGCCGGGCGGCTGCCGGGGGACATGACGTTCGGCGGCATCACCCTGGTGCAGGGACTGCTGGTCATCGCCCTCGCCGTGGTCGCCCACGTCCTCCACCGCAGCCTCCCCGACGCCCGCGTCGCGATGCGCGGCCTCGGCGGCCCCGCCGTCGCCATGCTGGCCTGCGCCCTGGGCGGCGTGATGTCCGGCGGCGTCTCCCAGCGGGTGTCGGACTGGCTGGACGGCACCGGCACCTCCATCGACGGCCCGCCCGTCCTGCTGACCTGGCAGGCGTCCGTCATCCCGCCGCTGCTCGTCGTCGTACTGCTGCTGTGCGCCGCGCTCGCCCGGCACACCTGGCGCCTCGCCCGCGCCGAACGGGACGCCGTGGAGGGCGACCTCGCCGGGGAGGCCGGGGACCCGGGACGCACCCGGCGCATCGCGCTCACCCGCGCCATGGCCACCCTCACCGACCGGGCCCCCCTCCTCGTCGCCATCACCTCCGCCGCCACCCTGCTGCTCGGTGCCGGAGCCCTGGTGGGCGCCCTGGCGACCGACCGGGTGCCCGGCGAGGCCGCGCGCGGCACGTACGCCGTCGTGCACGGCGCCGCGCAGACCGCGCAGGCGCTGGGCTCCTGGCTCATCGGCCTCGGCTTCATACTGTTTGTCACCTGGGGCAGGCGTGCCTACAAGGACGCCTCCGCGCGGCGCACCATCGGCATCCTGTGGGACGTCGGCACCTTCTGGCCGCGCGCCGCCCACCCCTTCGCACCGCCCTGCTACGCGGAGCGCGCGGTGCCCGACCTCACCTGGCGGATGGCGACCTGGACCCGGGCCACCGGCGGGCGGCTGGTCATCTCCGGGCACTCGCAGGGCAGCGTCCTCGCCGCCTCCGCGGCCTGGCAACTGGAGCCGTCCGCCCGCAAACGGGTCGCCCTGCTCACCTACGGCTCACCACTGGAGCGGCTGTACGGCCGCTGGTTCCCGGCCCACTTCGGACCGGCCGCGCTCGGCTCGCTGCACGAGGAGGTCGACTGCTGGCGCAACCTCTACCGGCGCACCGACCCCATCGGCGGCCCGATGCGGCTGCCCGGCGACTCGGGCCCCGCGGTGGACCGCGCGCCCCTCAAGGACCCGCTCACCTACGGCCGCACCGCACTCCACCCGCTGCCCGCGCCGATCCTCGGCCACTCCGACTACCAGGCCGACCCGGCCTTCGCCGAGGAACGGCAGCGCCTGCTGGCCCGGCTGCGCCCCGAAGTACCGGCGCCGCGCCACACCGACCGGCCGGCGCCCGCCGCCCCGGCGGACGACGGAGCCGGGGACCGCTGAGGCGCTCGGACGCGCACCCGCCGGGGTCGCTGACCGCGGCGGTCCCGGCGGGCCCCGCTACGGAAGCTCCGGCAGGTCCTCGGCGTAGAGCAGGGTCAGGTCATCCGTGCTGGGGTCGGCCACCTGGGCGACCCGGCTCGCGTGCCGCTCCACCATCGCCTCGAACGTCTGGCGGGCGGTGCGGCCGTTGCCGAAGGCCGGGCCCTTCGGGATCGCCGTGAAGTACTTCGTCAGCGCCTCGGCCGCACCCGGCGCCAGCCGGTACTCGTGCTCGTCGGCCTGCTGCTCCACGATCCGCAGCAGCTCCTCGGGCCCGTAGTCGCCGAAGGTGATGGTCCGTGAGAACCGGGACGCCACACCCGGGTTGACGGACAGGAAACGCTCCATCTCCGCCGTGTACCCCGCGACGATCACCACGACCGCGTCCCGCTGGTCCTCCATCAGCTTCACCAGCGTGTCGATGGCCTCCTTGCCGAAGTCCCGCCCCGCGTCCTCGGGGGACAGCGCGTACGCCTCGTCGATGAACAGCACGCCGCCGTGCGCCCGCTGGAAAGCCTCCTGGGTGCGGATCGCCGTGGAGCCGATGTGCTCGCCGACCAGGTCGACCCGCGACACCTCGACGAGGTGCCCCTTGTCCAGGACGCCGAGGGAGGCGAGTATCTCGCCGTACAGCCGGGCGACCGTGGTCTTTCCGGTGCCCGGGGAGCCGGTGAAGACCAGGTGCCGTTTGACCGACGCGGCCTTCAGCCCCGCCTGCCGCCGGCGCCGGCCAACCTCGATCATGTCGGTCAGGGCCCGCACCTCGCGCTTGACGCTGTCCAGACCGACCAGCGCGTCCAGTTCACCGAGGACGGCCTTCGAGGTCCGGGCCGGTTCCCGCGGCCCGGCGCCCGCGATCAGGGGCTCCTGTTCGGTGCTGCGCTGCCCGGGGATGGAGCCCAGCAGGCCGGGGGAGTGGCTCGCCGTCTGTACGACCGGTTCCGGCGCGGCGGGCGGGGTCAGGCCGCCGCTCTCGTCGCTGGTGCAGTCCTCGACGAGCGGACCGGAGTCGTACGCCGTGTCCGGTCCGCCGTCCGCGAACTCGTACCCGCCCCGCGCACACCGCTCCGTACGGCACTTGCGCAGTGTCGTACGGCAGCCGTCGATCACATGGAAGCCGTAGCCGGTGCTGCCCGTCACGCGGCAGTTCAGGAAGCTGCCGCGGCCTCCGGCCGACACGTAGACCCCCGCCTCCGAGGGGGAGTCGACCGTGCAGCGCTCGATGGTGGGGTCGGCGCCCTTGGTGACGATCACGCCGGTGCGGTTGCCGTCCAGGGTGCAGTTGTTCAGGGTGCCGCCGCTGCCGTGGTCGCGGAACCAGGCGCCCGTGGCGGCGTCCCGGATGCGGCAGTCGTCGAGCTGCGCGGTCGCGCCGTCGCTCACCGACACGGCCGTGTTGCGCACCTGGGAGAGGTCGCTGTCGACGACGTCCGCGCGCGATCCGCGGTCGAGGACGAACAGCGCGTCGGGCACGTCGTGCACCCGGCAGGAGTCGAGCACCGCGGTCGCGCCGTCACTGACCCAGACCGCCGGGTAGTCGCCCGTGCTGTCGAAGATCTCGCACTGGTTGGCGTCCACGCGCGTGCCCGGATCCCATACCGACAGGCCGTTGCGCCCGAACTGCCGCACGGTGGTGCGGGTCAGGGTGAGGACGGAGCGGGAGCGCAGGTCGACCGCGTTCTCCGGGATCTCGTGGATACGGCAGTCGGCGAGCGTGAGCACCGCGTCCGTGTCGAGCGTGACGCCGTCGCCGGTGGTGCGGTGCACGTCGCAGTCGGTCATGTGGGCGGTGGCCCGGCCGGTGACCTGCACGCCGCTGCCCCGCACCTCGTAGACCTCGCAGCCCACGGCCTCCAGCGAGGATCCCTCGCCCGTCGCCGTCAGGCCGGAACCCGCGGCGTGGTGGACCCGGCAGCGCTCCAGCCGGGGGTGCGCGCCGGAGCGCACCGCGACGCCCGCCTGACCGGCCGAGACGACCTCGCACTCCTCGAAGACGCCGCCCCCGCCGTCGAGGACGGCGATGCCGACACCGGCGGGGTTGTCGACGCTGCAACGCCGCACCGTCGGACGGGCGCTGCCGCGCACCTCTATCCCGGACGCGGAACGTGTGACCACCCGCAGCCCCAGCAGTTCCGGCGTGCCCTCCTCGACGAGCACCGCGGGCGCCGCCGCGTCCTGGCCCTCCACGTGCAGGTCCTGGACCACCGCCGAGGCGCGCACGGTCAACGGGACGCCGTCGACGGGCGCGATCCGGACGGAACCCTGGGCGCCCTCGGGCCCGCGCAGGGTCACCGCCCGCTGGACGACGAGGTTCTCCCGGTAGGTCCCGGGGGCGATGGTGAGGACGTCACCGTCGGCCGCGGCCTCCAGGGCGGCGGCGAGCGATGCGTACTCACCTGTGCGGCGCCGCCACCGCGAGGTGCCGGTGTGCGTCACCTGGACCGTGCCCTGTGCCATGGCGTTGCCGTGCCCCCACCTCGTCGTACGCGGGTTGTCGCCGATTTCGTTCGGCCGGTCCACCGTAGCGTGCGCACAGGTGGTGAGTTGACCGGAGGCGGAAGCCCGTCAACTGTCCGCGCCGGTCCTGCCCCAGTCCGGGCCCACCCGCCCCCATTCCCGCTCCAGGCGGGCGTGACGGTGGCGGACCATGCGCCACACGACGATCCGCCGGGCGGTCTCGACCAGGGCCGCGGCCGACACCGCGGCGCCGACCCCGGCGAGTACGGCGTGCGTCGTCGCGGTCGCGGAGTCCAGTGGGCGGGCCAGCGTCCGGCCCCGCGCGTCCGTCCATATCGCGAACCGGTCTCCGGCGCGCGGATCCTCGATGCCCACCAGGACGGGGGCCTCGTGCCGCGAGCCGTCCGGTGCCGTCCAGTGGGCGAGGACCCGGCCGCGCAGGCCCCCGGCGGACGTCCCCTCCGGATCGATCGTCAGCTGTGAACGCTCCAGGACACGGATCACGGTGGCCGCCACCCGGTGCCGGGACGCGTGCTGTTCGCGCACCGACCGCTGCAGGGCGTCCTGTGCGACGCCACCCACGAGCGCGCCGGCCAGCGGCGCCACCGACAGGATCAGCAGCAGTCCGGCCAGAGCCACCCACGCCTCGGTCAGGTCGGTCGTGCGGCACAGCGGGTTGTGCCGCCAGCGCCGAAGCCCCGTGATCGCCCGCACGACGCCCGCCCCCTTCCCGCTCCGTGCCTCCCCCGGCCGAGCCGTTCACGCGCGGTTCGGTCAGGCAGCGCGCGCCACCTCCTCTCGGTGGCACCTCCCGGCCGGTTTCTCATGAACGTCTCATAAAGCTCAACGCGCGGGCCCGGGACCGGGTTCCCGCCCATCGGCGGCTACCCGCGACGGGCCCTCGGGAGGGGAAACGGGCTCCCGGCGGGCTCACGGAAGGGACAGCGGCCGTCACTCGACGACCCGGACCGGGTCGTCGACCCGGATGGTGCCGCGGCCCACCGGGACCAGGTTCTGCCCGAAGACCAGCTTGCCGCCGACGCGGCGGTGCTGCCCGAGGCTGTGCAGGGGCTCCCTGCCGCGCCCGGCGGTGCCCTGGTCGGTGGTCGTCACGACGCATCGCCCGCACGGCTTGACGACCCGGAAGGAGACCTCACCGACGGCGATGCGGGACCAGCCGTCCTCGGCCCACGGCGCGGTGCCGGAGACGACCACGTTCGGCCGGAAGCGGTTCATGGGCAGTGGGCCCTCGGCCGCGTGCTCGCCCTCGGCGATCAGGGAGTTGAGGGCGTCGAGGGAGGCCGTCGTCACGAGCAGCAGCGGAAAGCCGTCGGCGAAGGAGACGGTCTCGCCCGGCAGCGCGTACCGCGGGTCCACCGGCCGGCGCGTGGCGGGATCGTCCAGGTACACCAGCCGCACGTCCGCTCCGAGGAAGGCGCTGCACCAGGCATGCGCGGCCGCGTCCTGGGCGGGGAGCACCTCGACCTTGTCGCGGAAGATCTGCGCCACGACGGTGCCCACCGCGCGCGGGACCGGCACCGTGAGCGGCTCCAGGCCGGGAGCGGACAGCCGTACGCCGCCGCCGGGCAGAAGCTCGGCGGCGGCAAGGGCGAGGCGCGGCTGCTGGCGTTGCGTGACGACCTTTCCCCCGTCGTCGATCAGCATCCAGCGGCGGTCTCCGGTCAGCCCCCAGGGCTCCACGACGGCCTCCCGGAGCGACAGGCTCCGGGACGCCTTGACCGGATGGACGTGAATCGACTGCAGTCGCGCGTTCCCCATGAGGTCATCGTGCCAGGTGGCACCGGCGACCCCGGGGACGGCTCAGTAGCCGCGGTACTGCTGCTGGTTGTACGGGTCCTGGTACGGCGCCGGGGCCGGCCGGGGAGCCGCGGGGCGCATCGCCTCGTACCCCGCGGGCCCGGGCGCGGCCGGGCGTGGCTGCTGTGGCTGCTGGGGGCCGGGGTACCCGCGCGGCGCGGTCGCCTGGTGCGGGATGTACGCGGCCGGGGCCTGCTGCAGCGGGGCGGGCTGCGGTGCCTGCTGCGGGTAGCCGTAGGAGGGCTGGGACGGGCCCGCCGGGAGGGCGGGCAGAGCCGAGGGAAGCGCGGGCAGGTGGCTGCCCGGCGCGTCGTACGCGGCGGGGACCCGGATCGGGGCGATCTGCGGGGTGCCCCGCTCGGCCACGAGCGAGTCGTAGATCGGAGTGTCCGGGAAGGAGGCGGAGTAATAGCCGCCGCCATAAGTGGAGCGGGGGGAGGTCATGGCACATAAGTTAAGCCCACGATGTGCTGGTTGGGGAGACCGATAAGAGGGTTGTTTTCCGTGTCCGCCGTGACCTGGCATCCCCAATACGAGCGAACTTCGCAAAATAGGGCGTCACGTCAAGAGATCTTGGGGTAAAGGCCGAGTTCCGGGCAGGTTACCGGCGGTTGTCCGGGCGCCTTCCCGTACTCGGCGTGAGGGGCGCGCGGCGGGGGGGAATAGGTTGGGATCGGAGGACTTGGCGAACCGCCGGGGCGCGGCCCGGTCCGGTGACACGCGATGGGGGGCGGACATGTCAATGTCGAAAGGGTCGAACACGCCGGTGCCCACGACGGCGCTGCGGGTGGAACTGGGCTGGCGATCCGGTCCAGGCGTGCCCGACGCGGACGCCTCGGCCCTGCTCCTGGTGGGCGGGAAGGTCCGCTCCGACGCGGACTTCCTCTTCTACAACCAGCCGGCGCACTCCTCAGGGGCGGTCCGCCACGAGGGCAAGCGGGACGCCGGCGGCCGGGTGACCGACAGCCTCCTCGTCGACCTCGCACGCGTGGAGCCCGCGATCGAGACCGTGCTCCTCGCCGCCTCCTCGGACGGCGGACCGTTCGGGCGGATCCCCGATCTGTACATCGAGGTCCGCGACGCCGGGCGGAACACCGTGGTGGCCCGTTTCGACAACCCGGGCGCGACCGTCGAGACGGCCTTCGTGCTCGGCGAGTTCTACCGCCGCCAGGGCGCGTGGAAGTTCCGCGCCGTCGGCCAGGGTTACGACAGCGGGCTCGAGGGACTGGCCACGGACTACGGCATCTCGGTGGACGAGCCGCAGCACGCGCCCCCGCCGGCCCCACCGGCATCCCCGCCCGCCCCACCGGCACCCGCTGTCACCATGCCTTCGCCGACACCCCCGGCTCCTCACGCGGCACAGCCCACCGCCACCCCGCCGCCCCCGCCCACGGCGCCCTCCGCCGAGCCGGTCCGCCTGACCAAGGTCACGCTCACCAAGGCGGCACCCTCCGTGTCGCTGACCAAGCAGGGCGGCACCTCGGGCGCCTTGCGCGTCAACCTCAACTGGCAGGTGCGCAAGCAGTTCTCCGGCTGGGCCCGCAAACTGGGCCGCCCGGTCGCCACGCACGACGACCTCGACCTCGACCTGTGCTGCCTGTACGAACTCACCGACGGCAGCAAGGGAGTCGTCCAGGCCCTCGGCAACGCCTTCGGGTCCCTGCGGCAGCCACCCTTCATCCACCTCGACGGCGACGACCGCACCGGCGCGGTGTCCTCCGGCGAGAACCTCACCGTCAACCTCGACCACAAGCAGTACTTCCGGCGCGTCCTCGTCTTCGTCACCATCTACCAGGGCGCGCGCTCCTTCGCCGACCTGAACGCCACGGTCACCCTCCAGCCGCAGCACGGCGCCCCGGTCGACTTCTCGCTCGACGAGTGCACGGTCCCCTCGACGGTGTGCGCCCTCGCGCTGATCACCAACACCGGCAGCGACCTGGTCGTCCAGCGCGAGGCCCGCTACCTGGTGCCCGAACGCGGCGTGAGCCCGCAGCGAACCGTCGACCACGCCTACGGATGGGGCATGAACTGGACCCCCGGCCGGAAGTGAGGAACCCCCGGGCCCAGGCGCTCAGCCTTCTTCGGGCACGGCGTCCGGCCGGGCGTAGGTGCGGCCCTTCCACGCCGCACCGCGCCCCCGGTAGTGCTGCACCGCGGAGTCGACCGTCATCAGGAGATACAGGAACGCGGTGAACGGCAGCAGCGGGGCGAGCCACACCGGCTGCCGGTAGTAACGCAGCATCGGCACGTACGTCCCCGCCATCACCAGCCACGAGGCGGCGCCGAGGACGGCAGCCGTCGCACTCCCCGTCGCCGCGCCCACGACCACCGCCACCGGCGGCACCAGGTACACCAGCGCCAGGCCGGCGACCGTTGCGGCCAGCAACAGGGGGTTGTGCCGCAGTTGCGCGTACGCGCTGCGCGAGACCATGCGCCACAGGTGGCGCAGCCGCGGATACGGACGCACACTGTCCACCCGGTCGGCCAGCCCCAGCCAGACGCGGCCGCCGCCGCCCTTCACGGCCCTCGCCAGGGCCACGTCGTCGATGACGGCGTGCCGGATGGCGTCCGGAATCCGCGCCCGCTCGGCGGCCTCGGTGCGCAGCAGCACGCAGCCACCCGCCGCTGCCGCCGTCCGTGTCCGCGTCGGCCCGGTGCCCCCGTTCGCGCCGGTGCGGTCCTCGCCGATCCACCGGAACGGGTACAGCTGCGCGAAGAAGTAGACGAAGGCAGGCACCACGAGCCGCTCCCAGACGCTCTCCACCCGCAGCCGGGCCATCTGCGAGACGACGTCGAAACCGCCGGCGCCGGCCGCCGCCACCAGCCGGCGCAGACTGTCCGGCGCGTGGGCGATGTCGGCGTCCGTCAGCAGCAGGTACTCGGGCTCACGCGCGCGCGCCAGCTCGATGCCGTGGCGCACCGCCCACAACTTGCCCGTCCAGCCGGCGGGCGGTTCCCCCGGCGAGGCCACGGTGAGCGGCAGACCCTCCTGCCGCCGGGCCAGCTCGCACGCCAGCTCCCCCGTGCCGTCCGTGCTGCCGTCGTCGATCAGGAAGACCTCCACCCGCCCCGGATAGTCCTGGGCGAGCAGCGGCGGCAGGCTCGCGGGCAGCATCGCCGCCTCGTCACGTGCCGGGACGACGACGCACACGGAGGGCCAGGCATCGGGCTCCTCCAGGAGCGGCAGTCTGACGTCCGTACGCCAGAAGAAGCCCCGGGCGAGCAGCAGCCACAGCCAGGCGGCGAGAGACAGGGCGGTCACGACGGTCACGACGGAGGTCCACGCATCGGCGCTCACGTGCGCAGTCTGCCCCACGGCCGGGGCCCGCAGCGGCCCATCGTCTATGGTGGCTCGGTGAAGATCGCTCTCATGGACTCCGGAATCGGTCTGCTGGCGGCCACCGCCGCGGTACGGCGCCTGCGACCGGACGCCGATCTCATCCTCTCCCTGGACCCCGACGGCATGCCGTGGGGACCGCGCACCCCCGAGGACCTGACCGAGCGGGCCCTCGCCGTCGCCGAGGCCGCCGCCGCGCACCGTCCCGACGTCCTGATCGTCGGCTGCAACACCGCCACCGTCCACGCGCTGCCCGCACTGCGTGCCCGGCTGGAACCCGCGCTGCCGGTCATCGGCACCGTCCCGGCGATCAAGCCCGCCGCGGCCGGTGGCGGCCCCGTGGCGATCTGGGCCACGCCCGCCACCACCGGCAGTCCTTACCAGCGCGGTCTCATCGAGCGGTTCGCCGACGGAGCGACGGTCACCGAGGTGCCGTGCCCGGGGCTCGCCGACGCCGTCGAACACGCGGACGAGAACGCGATCGCCGCGGCCGTGGCCGCCGCGGCGGCCCTGACACCCGACGCGGTAACGACCGTCGTCCTGGGCTGCACCCATTACGAACTGGTCGCCGAACGCATCCGCGCCGCCGTGCAGCGCCCCGGCGCCCCGCGCCTCGTCCTGCACGGCTCCGCCGGTGCGGTCGCCGCCCAGGCGCTGCGCCGGATCGGTGCCCGCCCCGACCCCGGGGCGCCGGCCGAGGGCACCCTCACCGTGCTGCTGAGCGGACGTGAGGGCCCGCTGCCCGCGCCCGCGCTGGCCTACGACGAGGGCCGGCTCCTGCGAGCTGTGACGCCGGCCCGCTGACCGGCGGGGACGCCCGGTCGGCCCAGTCACCCTGCGCGACGAGGTACCCGCGCAGCGAAACATGAGTAACCTCATATCCATGAGGCATCGCCACGGCGAGACCACCCCCCAGCCGGACGTCTGGACCGGACGTGCCACCAACCGGGTCCAGTGGTTGCTGGCGCTCATCGGCGCCGCCTGCGTGGCACTCGGTATCGCGCTGGCCGTCGAATCGGCCTGGGAGTCGGGCGTCGCCCCGCTGGCCATGGCGGTCGTCGGCTGCATCGCGGCGGGACTGCTGGTCCTCTTCGGCACACTGGCGTTCGTGCACGTCGCCCTGAGAGTCGACGAGGAATGCCTCGAAGTGCGCTGCGGCCACATCGGCCTGCCCCGTCGCCGCATCCCCCTCTCGCACGTCGTCGGCGCCGAGTTCGCCCCGCACGTCACCCCACGCCACTGGGGCGGCTGGGGCTACCGATGGCGGCCGGAGAAGGGCACCGCCGTCGTCGTACGGAGGGGGGAGGGCGTGATCCTGCGGCTGTGGGACGGCCACACCTTCACGATCACCGTGGACGACGCGGAAGCGGCCGTCCAGGTCATCAAGGACCGGCTGCGGCCCAAGGCACCGGGACCGGCGCACTGAGCGCACCCCGGCGCTGAGCCGCCGCGAGGCCCCGGAGCGGAGCGGCTCCACGACCGCGTGTCGCACCGGCCGGCACCGGTCGCCCAGGGCCTCGCGGCGACCGCGGACCGAGCTGTCGGCTGCACGGTCACCCGCCGTACACTCCGGGGGGTGACAGCCACCGCAACCTCCGTCGGCGAGTCGGACCGGACACAGCCGCAGACCACACCCGCCTCGCGCGTCGCCGCGCGGCTCCTGCGCCTCCTCCCGGCCGCTGCCGCCGCGCTCTCCGGAGTGCTGCTCTACGTCAGCTTCCCGCCGCGCACCCTGTGGTGGCTGGCCCTGCCCGCCTTCGCCGTCCTCGGCCGGGTGCTGCGCGGCCGCGGCTGGAAGGCGGGCCTCGGCCTCGGTTACCTCTTCGGTCTCGGCTTCCTGCTGCCGCTGCTGGTGTGGACCGGCGTGGAGGTCGGCCCCGGCCCATGGCTCGCCCTGGCCGCGATCGAGGCGATCTTCGTCGCGCTGGTCGGCGCGGGTGTCGCCGCGGTGTCTAAGCTGCCGGCCTGGCCCGTGTGGGCGGCGGCGCTGTGGACCGCGGGAGAAGCCGCACGCGCGCGCGTGCCCTTCGAAGGCTTCCCCTGGGGCAAGGTCGCGTTCGGTCAGGCGGACGGCGTCTTCCTGCCGCTCGCCGCGGCCGGCGGCACACCGGTGCTCGGCTTCGCCGTCGTCCTGTGCGGGTTCGGCCTCGGCGAAGCCGTTCGCCTGGCCGTCCGGGCACGCCGCACCCGAGAGGTACCGCGCGGCGCGGCCGCGGTGGCCCTCCTCAGCGTGGCCGTACCCGTCGTGGGCGCCGTGGCCGCCCGGCCGCTGGTCAGCGACAAGGCGGAGGACGGCACCGCGACCGTCGCCGTGATCCAGGGCAACGTGCCGCGCGCGGGTCTCGACTTCAACGCCCAGCGGCGGGCCGTACTCGACTACCACGCGCGCGAGACGCGGCGCCTGGCCGCCGAGATCAAGGCCGGCAAGGTCGACCGGCCCGACTTCGTGCTCTGGCCGGAGAACTCCTCGGACATCGACCCGTTCGCCAACCCCGACGCCCGCGCCGTCATCGACCGGGCCGCCAAGGAGATCGGCGCGCCCATCTCGGTCGGCGGCGTCGTGGAACGCGACGGCAAGCTGCTCAACGAACAGATCCTGTGGGACCCCGACAAGGGCCCGGTCGACACCTACGACAAGCGGCAGATCCAGCCCTTCGGCGAGTACCTCCCGCTGCGCTCGCTCATCGGAGCGATCAACGACGACTGGACCTCCATGGTCAGCCAGGACTTCAGCCGGGGCACCGAACCGGGCGTGTTCACCATGGCCGGCACCAAGGTCGGGCTCGTCACCTGCTACGAGGCCGCCTTCGACTGGGCGGTGCGCTCCGAGGTCACCGACGGCGCCCAGATGATCTCCGTGCCCAGCAACAACGCCACCTTCGACCGCAGCGAGATGACCTACCAGCAGCTCGCCATGTCCCGCGTCCGCGCGGTCGAGCACAGCCGGACCGTCACCGTGCCGGTGACCAGCGGGGTCAGCGCGATCATCATGCCGGACGGGAGGGTCACCCAGAAGACCGGCATGTTCGTGGCGGACTCCCTGGTCCAGGAGGTGCCCCTGCGCTCCTCCGAGACGCCCGCCACCCGGCTGGGAGTGGTACCCGAGATCGCTCTGGTACTGGCCGCGGCCGGCGCACTCGGCTGGGCCGTCGGTGCCGGTGTGCGCGGGCGACGCGCCCGCGACGTGTAGCCGTACGCCCGCCGCACGCCCCGCGGTCTCGCCGGGAGCTGCCCGAGGGGCCCGTTAGGGTCGTACGCATGGCTACTCCCGACTTCATCCGCGACCTGCGCGCCACGGCCGGACACCAGCTGCTCTGGCTCCCCGGAGTCACCGCCGTCGTCTTCGACGACGAGGGCCGGGTACTGCTGAACCGGCGGTCCGACAACCGCCGCTGGTCCCTGATCGGCGGCATCCCGGAACCGGGGGAGCAGCCCGCCGCCTGCGCCGTGCGCGAGGTCGAGGAGGAGACGGCCGTACGGTGCGCCGTCGAGCGGGTGGTCCTCGTCGAGGCGCTGAACCCGGTCACGTACGAGAACGGTGACGTCTGCCAGTACATGGACATCACCTTCCGCTGCCGGGCCGTCGGCGGCGAGGCCCGGGTCAACGACGACGAGTCGCTGGACGTGGGCTGGTTCGCCGTGGACGCCCTGCCGGACCTCAGGAACTTCGGGCAGGACCGGGTCAAGCAGGCACTGTCCGACGCCCCCACATGGTTCGACCCCACTGGTTCCGTCTGAAGTGTGGGGCGCGCCCACATGGGGAGCGGGGCGGGCCCTGCCTAGGGTCGGAACATGACCTCGCCCAGTGTCCTTCCGGCCCCCCACGCCTCCTCGCTCGACCTCGCCGGCCGTACCGCCCTCGTCACCGGCGCCGCCGGCGGCATCGGCCGTGCCTGTGCGCAGCGGCTGGCCGCCGCGGGGGCCAAGGTCCGGGCGATCGACCGGGACGCCGCCGGGCTGGACGCCCTCGCCGGGAGCTGCGGGGGCCTCGCGGGCAGCGTCGAACCCCACGTCCTGGACCTGACCGACCTGGACGCCGCGGAAGTCGCCGCCGCCGGCACCGACGTCCTCGTCAACAACGCCGGACTGCAGCTGGTGCGGCCGATCGAGGAGTTCCCGCCGGACGTCTTCCACACCGTGCTCACCGTGATGCTGGAGGCCCCCTTCCGGCTCATCCGCGGCGCCCTGCCCCACATGTACGGGCAGGGCTGGGGCCGCATCGTCAACATCTCCTCCGTCCACGGCCTGCGGGCCTCGGCCTACAAGGCGGCCTACGTCTCCGCCAAGCACGGGCTGGAGGGACTGTCCAAGACCGCCGCCCTCGAAGGCGCCCCCCACGGCGTCACCTCGAACTGCGTCAACCCCGCCTACGTGCGCACCCCGCTCGTCGAGCGGCAGATCACCGACCAGGCCCGGACACACGGCATTCCCGAGGAGCAGGTGCTGACCGACGTACTGCTGCGGGACAGCGCCGTGCGGCGGCTCATCGAACCGGAGGAGGTCGCCGAGGCCGTGGCCTACCTGTGCGGCCCGCAGGCGTCCTTCGTCACCGGCACCTCACTGGTCCTGGACGGCGGCTGGACCGCGCACTGAGCAAGAGGGGCGGCCCGCACACCGAGCCGGGTGGTGCCCTCGGCGGTCCGGGTTCTCCACAGGGCTGCCGGGACGACCGTGCGATGGGGAATCCTGTGATGTGCCGTCCGGGACGCGCAGTTCAGGGTGATTTGACAGTACGGTGCTGACTCCCGTGCTGGTTTGGTGCTGACTACGCTCCGTGGAACTCGGGCATCTGGGATTGATCGCCTCAGAGTCGTTGCATGGCAGGCGACCGGACTGAGAGACCGAGACCGGCTTGCCCCTCAGCCGCCGTCGGCGTGGGCAAGGCGCTGTGTCTGGGCGCGGTGCATCCTGGTCCCAGGAGGTTCTTCGTCCGCTGGCGGTACATCATGAGAAAGGGTCTGTTGCACGATCGGGTGACATCTGAACTGGCTCGCCCTGTGGGGCGGGTGGGAAGGATGTCGCTGTGCCCAAGCCCTATCCGGAAGAGTTCCGCGAGGAAGTCGTACGGGTCGCGAGGAATCGCGGCCCGGGCGCCCACTGAGAGGTGGTCGACGATGGTGGTGGCGTAGGCATGGGCAGTGCCGACGTACGCCGAACGCGGTGGTCATCCGTGGGAGCGTGTCGTCGAGACGACGAACGAACTTCTTGCGGCCGTCGGTGACATCAAGAACACCACCCGGCTTGAGACGGCCCTCGAAGCGTTCGGACAAGCCGTCGTAGCGGTATCCCAGCCCCGCTCATCCATGTGGGCGCGCCTCCGCGGCCGGGCCTGACGGCGCGCGAAAGGGCCCGGTACCGACGGGGGACGCAGTACCGGGCCCCTCGACCACCGTAGCCGCGCTGGGTACTACTCCTCGGCCGCGGTCGTCGGATCGTGCACCGGAACCCGCTCCAAGGGCTCTGCGCCCCGTCGGCGGACCGTCCTGAGCGTGATGCCCTGGGCCGTGGAGGCGGTCGACGACTACGTCACCGACATCCGACCCCGCCACCGTGCCGCGGCTGGCGCGGCCCTGTGGCCCACCGAGCGCGCTGGCCGGCTGCAGAGCCGGGAGATCGAGGACCGCTTCGCGGAGTACCGCGACGCCCTTGGGCTGGACTCCGATCTTGTGCCGCACTGTCTGCGGCACGGCCACGTCACCCATCGGATTGAGGACGGCGCCGACCCGGCGTTCGTCCAACGGCAGGTCGGTCACCGCTACGCCTCGACGACGGCGCTCTGCACGGGGGTGAGCGGGGACTTCATGAACACGATGATGCGCAAGGTCTTGGACAAGGCCCTGCACCAGGAACAGTAGGGAGACGACGTGACGACGAAGCTGGACTACAGATGGCATCTGCGGGAGGTCATGGCCACCCGCGGCATGTTCTCCACCACCGATCTGCGGCCCTTGTTGGCTGAACGCGGAATCGACCTGTCGGCCAGCCAGGTCTACCGGCTGGTGGTCGAGCGTCCGGAACGGCTGAGCCTGACCACGCTGATGGCGCTGCTGGACATCCTCCAGTGCCGCATGGAGGACCTGATCGAACCGGTGGCCGCCCGGGCGTCGGACAGGAAGGCGGCAGCGGGTGGAGGACCACGAAAGCATCGATGGGTTCCTGGACGAGCTGGACGGGAAGCTTCACGCTGATGCCTACGACATGCGCAGCCCGCGCGTGCAGTTCGGCGACGACATGGCGTTGCTGACCTTCCAGGTGTACGCGGACACCAACCTCATCGACATGAAGTACAACTGCATCGAGCTCTACCAGAAGGAGGAGGATTCGCAGTGGCGCGTCATCCACTCCACATGGTCCTTCATTCGGCCCATGGACATGGACTTCGGCTCAGCTGAAGAAATCGTCTGAGCGCATCGCCCGGCCTGGCGAACCCTGATCGTTCACGTGGTGGCTGGTAATCGTTGGGGTGTCAGGCCGCGGGTGCGCCCCTCTGCGGCGCAGCAGGGGCCTCCTCGTGAGCGTCTGCGAAAGAAGGGCCGGGAAAGCGGAGCCGACGGTTGGCCGAGCACTGGGCCCCGTCGCGCAGGGAGCAAGGAGCTGAACATCATGAACGGCAAGAAGCTGCAGCAGATGGCCGCCGAGTGCGCCGAGGGCCTGCCCGGCACAGCACTGGAGCACCCCTTCGGTCCGGAGTGGGACGTGCACAAGGTGCGTGGCAAGGTCTTCATGCTGATCACCGACGTCACCGGGGAGCCGATGGTGATCGTCAAGTCCGCCCCCGACGAGGCGGCGGCGCTGCGCGAGCAGCACTCCGAGATCACTCCCGGCTACCACATGAACAAGAAGCACTGGATCACCCTGGAGGGCGGCGGCTCCCTCGACCGCGGTCTCGTCGAGGAGCTGGTGACCGATTCCTATCTGCTGGTGGTCGCCAATCTCCCGAAGGCGCAGCAGCCGGTGGACCCGGCAACGTTCGCCGGGCATGACCGGACCCAGCGATGACCCTCACCGGGGTGCGGCTGCAGCAGGCGGCACGCCGCGCGGCCGAGGCACTGCCCGGCACCAGCAGCGGGCGCCCGTTCACCGAGAAGCTCGATGTCTACAAGGTCGCCGGGAAGGTCTTCCTGATCGTCACGGACGACCCCGACGAGCGGATCATCACGGTCAAGGCCGATCCGGAACACGGACGGAGCCTTCGGGTCTCGCATCCCTCGATCACCGCCGGGCGCTACCTCGACAAGACGCACTGGGTCTCCGTGGGCGCCGGCCCGGGCATCACCGCCGCCCTCGTCGAGAACCTGGTCACCGACTCCTACGACCTGGCACTCGGCTCGGCTCCCCGCAGCCGGCGGCCCGAGGGAACCTGACGCCACCCGAGCACCGGAAGAAAAACACCGTCATGCCCAAGACCATGCACGCCATCCTCCTGTCCGGACCCGTCGCCCCTGACGAGCTCACCGTCACCGACATGCCCGTTCCTGAAGCTCGCGGGCGCCGTAACCTCACCATCCGGCGCAAACCCTCGTGGACCGTGTCGTGGTGGAGCGGGGCCGGGCGGTCGGGGTCCGGCTCGCGGACGAGCAGGCGTCCCTACTGCGGCGCGGCAGGTCGTTCTCGCGGCCGGTTCTTACGGCAGCCCGCCTCTGCTCCTGCGCTCGGGGATCGGGTCGGCCGGGCACCTGCGCGACCTCGGCATCCCCGTCGTGGCCGACCTTCCGGGCGTGGGCGCCCACCTCCACGACCATCCGACCGTCACCCTCTCCTTCCCCGCGGATACCGACCTGCCCGACCCCCACGCCGCCGTCCTGCAGATGTTCCTCACCTGCTCCTCCACTGCGGGAGGCGAGACGGACCTGCACATCTTCCCCCTGGGCCCGGAGACCGGTGAGGACGGGAACGCCGTGCTCACCCTGTTCGTCGGGCTACTGCGACCCCACTCCCGCGGCCGGCTGCTGCTGCGCTCAACCGCCCCCCCGGCAGTCGCCCCTCATCGACCCGGGCTACCTCAGCGACCCACGGGACGGCGAACGCCTGGTGAAGGGAATGCGAGTGGCCCGCCGCCTGGCGCACACCCCGCCGCTTCAGGGCTTGCTGGGCGAGGAAACCACCCCTGGGCCCTCCGCCAGTGACGAGCAGCTACTGCAGGCGCTGCGGCAGACCCTGGCCACCTACCAGCATCCGGTGGGCACCTGCCGCATGGGCCAGGCGGACGACCCCGAAGCGGTCGTGTCAGCCACCGGTGCCGTCCACGGCCTCGAGAACCTGTACGTCATCGACGCCTCGGTGATGCCGTCCCTCCCCTCCGCCAACCCCAATCTCACCACCATGGCCATCGCCGAGCACTGCGCCGCCACCCTGCTCCTGCGAATCGTGTGAATCGCGGCAGCGTGCCCGGGGCCGGGCAGGTGCCACTCCCACCCGTCGCACACAAGGGCAGCTCGGGCACTACGAGCCGCCCGCGGGGCACCTATTGCGCAACTTCTGATAGCCGGAACTACCAGCATCCTCGGCGTGCACGGCTGCCTCCTGGTGGGTGTGCTGGGGGTCAGGTGTGCGTGATCAGGTAGGCGGGGCCTTCGCCGCGCCGGGCTCGTTCGATGGCGTCGAGGCGGGCGAAGGCGCGCGGTGCCATCAGCTCCTGCCAGGTGGCGAGGTCGTGGACGGCCCACATGTCGTGCTCGGCGGGATCGAGGCGGATCCGGCCGAGCTGGCTGGCGGTCAGCCGGCCTCCGTCGAAGATGAGCCCCACCTTGTTCAGCGGCAGGCGCGGCCCGGCGTGCAGGAAGTGCGTCAGGAGCAGCTTCGGTGTGTCCAGGCCGAGTTCGAGGCTCGTCTCCTCGATCGCCTCTCGCCGTGCGGTCTGCAGCGGGTCCTCACCTGGGGCGTCCAGGTTGCCACCCGGGAACTGCCAGAGTCTTGAGCCGTAGACCGAGCGGAGCTGGACGGGCCGGTCGTGCTCGTCGCGGATGTAGAGGCAGCCGTACACCGTATGGTGGGGGACGGTCTGCGCGTACTCCTCGGCCGTCATCGGCATGGGGCGGCCGGGCCGGGCCGGGCGGTGGTCGAATGCGAGGGCGAGAACGCCGAGGGCTTCCTTGGCCGGCGAGTAGATGCTGCGGAGGTGGGCGAGCAGCTCTCCGGGCGGCCCGTCCGGGTCGATGCGCACGGTGTCCTCCGAGCTGAGCAGATCCTCGAAGGAGTGGTACGGGGTGATCCGCTGCACGATGACATCGAGTTCCCGCCCGGTGTCCCGGTCGTGGAAGACGACCGTGGCACCGACTGCGACGGCGCGCTTCTGCGGGGTGGCCACCCTCACTTCGATCGTCTTGCGGCCTGCTTCCACTTGGCGGTAGTACCGCCCGAGCAGGTGCATGTGGTGCTCTTGTGGTTCGTCTCCGGTCGCCGGACTCGGGACGGCTGGGATCGCCTGCTGGGTGTCGTCAGGCACACGTGCCTCCGTTCGATGCGGTCCGTCCGTTGCGGCCTTGGGATCGCAGGCGCGCCAGGGTGCGGTGGCCGCGCTCCTGTGGTTCCGGACCGGCGTGGGTGGCGAGAAAGTGGACGAGGATGCCGGCTCGCTAGGGCAGTTCGATCGGTCCGTAGCGCGCGTGCGGCTCCTGCCGCATCAGCGCGCCGTACCGATCCGCTACCGAGAAGTGCCAGAACTCGGTTCCATAGTTCGTGAAACCTGCGTTCTCCATAGCGTTGAGCAGCAGCGTGCGGTGGTGGCGCGCGCGATCACTGAGGTTCGGGGCTTGAGTGAAGCAGGCCCCGTCGCTCTCCTCGGGGGAGGCATTGACGCGGGTGCCGAGGTCGAGTTCGTGGCCGTCCTGGTCGACGAGGGTTACGTCCACGGCCGCGCCCGCGGAGTGGGGCGCGATCTCCGGCGGCGACACGTACCGGCTGGCGGCCTGGTGCAGCTGCTCAGCTGCCCAGTCGGGGTGAGCGGCGGCCAACTCGTCCCGGTACTCGGTGAAGTAGCGCTGCTGTAGGGCCGGCGGCCGGTAGCCCTCGATGAACAGAAGGTCGGTGCCGGCGGGCAGGAGCGAGCGGGCGTGCTCCAGCCGGGCCAGTACGCCCTCCCGGACGTGGGCGAACGCGCCCAACGGATCCTGCTTGCGGGGATCGACGCGGAAGCCGTGGTCACGCACGTCGACGAGCGGCTCCCCGCACTCGCGCACAGGGACCGCGGCGACCCGCGGATCGGACATCAACACCGGACTGCTCATCGAGTCTCCCTGCGACGGCTTGCACTGCGGCGGTGGGATGGGGGAGGCAGAGGCCAGGTCGGTTTCGCGCAGGATGCGCGCGATGGTGTCCTGCAGCGTGCTGTCGGCCGGGACCACGGTCTCCAGACCGCCGGGCAGCAGATCCAGCTCGCGGTACCAGGAGGTGAGGTGGTCGTCGGTGACTTGCTCCAGGTAGGCGGCATCCGCCTTCGAGGCGTGCCGGGCCAGCGTTGCCTCCAGCGGTACGTCCAGGTAGTAGCAGCTCGAGATGCCGCGGTGGTCGCGTACCAGAGACGTGATCATGTGGCCGTAGCGGTCGGCGTACAGGATCCCCTCCAGCACCACGTGAAAGCCGGCGTTCAGTGCGTCGCGTGCGATCCTGCCCAGCAGGGCGATGTTGGCGCCGCGCGCGGTGTCGTGTTCCCTGAGCACGTTCCTGCGGATCACGTCCTGGCCGATGATCGCGATACCGCGGCCGTAGTGATCTCGCAAGCCCTGGGCCACGCTTGACTTGCCTGACGCCGAGTTGCCGCGGATCACCACGAGGTGGGTGTCCTGACGGCCGGCCGTGGTTGCAGTGGATACACGGCGGTGTGCGCCGCTCGGTGTGCCGGTCATGCGGGCCATCCCGTCTCGCTGTACAGCTCCCCGTTCTGGATCTTTCCGATGGCCACCCGGGTGTAGGGGACGAGGTTGTCGGGCAGCGTGACGGGGTCCCAGAACTTCCACTGGGTGCACTTGTCCGGTTCGCGCAGTTCTGGTTCGCCGCTCCAGGCGCGGGCACGGAAGAACAGGCCCATGCGGGGCCGGTCTCCGGCCTTGTCGATGTGGTGGACGAACCGGGATCGTCCAGCTCCATGGCCATGGCGTACTCGAAGTCGATGCGGCAGCGGACCGCCTCGGCGGCCTGCCGGTCCGACAGGCCGAGCAGGAACTGCAGCACACAGACTGTGGCCAGCTGAGCAGGCGAGAGACCCGGACGCCCGTCCCGCGGGTACCAGTCGGCGAAATCCTCGTCGCACCACAGCCCATCGAGGCGGTCACCTACCCATATCGCCGTCGTGCCACCCGTGTTGCTCGCCTGCGCGACCTGCGCGGTCAGAGGCGGGACATGCTCACCGGAACGGGGGCGGAGGGACAACGGGCACCTCGACAGCTGCATCGATCGGAGGAACTACCCGAGCATGCCCGTCGATCATGCTGTCGCACCGGGAAACTCCAAGATCCCCGACAGAGTCAAGCTGAAGGGCTGCGGTGGTGGCCATCTCGCGGACGAGCGGGTACATCATCATGACGGCAGGTTCGCCTGCGACGGATATGCCGCACCCGGCGCCCTCCTCTGCGTGGCGCGCCGCAGCCACCTGGACAGCGTGATCGGGTGGACGCCGAAGTCGGGGGCGATCTGTTCTGGCGAGACGCCGGCCCGCGGCTGCGCGCGACCCGCACGACGTCCTTCGTGGAACCCCTTCGGCTACGGCTTGAACACTTCAGGCCGCCTCTCAGCAAACCAGGTCAGGCATCACCTGTCCGTGGGAGCAGTCCCACGCCATCACACGGGCGCGCGCGCTGGGCACATGGTTCTGCCAACCGGCCTGAGCAGCCCATTAACGGTCGTCTCAGGTTCGCTCAGTAGGAAGTGCGCATCCAGATGAGCGATGCAACTCGCATGTAGGAGGCTAGTGATGGCAGTCAACACAGCGCCGTCCGGGAAAGCGCCGGCCGGTCGGTTGGCAGGCCGGTGGGTGCCATGGTTGGTGATCGGCCTGTGGCTGGTGCTGGCTGCGGGCATGGTGCCGCTGAGCGGGAAGTTGAGTTCGGTCACCACCGACAGCGCCGTGGACACCCTGCCGGCCGGTGCCGAGTCCACCAGGGTGGCGGCGCTGGACGACAGTCTCCCCGGTGGTGAGGACAGCACGTTCGTCTTCGTGTACCACCGGGCCGGCGGCATGACCGCCGCCGACCGCGCGACGGTCGAGCGCCACTACGACACCCTTGCCAAACGGTACCCGCCGAAGACGACGGAGGCGGCCGGCGAGGACGACGAGGGCTCACCGACGAGCCTCTCCACCGACCGCGAGGCGATGACGTTCACCCTCGATGTGAGCACGGCCTACGGCCCACCGGAGGAGATCGTCGGCCCGTTGCGTGACGCCGCGAAGGACCGCCCCTCCGGTCTGGAACTCGAGGTGACGGGACCGGGCGCGATCGACGGTGACATGGATGCCGTCTTCGACGGCATCGACGAGCAGGTCCTCCTCACCACCATTGCCGTCGTCACGCTCCTGCTGATCCTCACCTACCGCAGCCCGGTGTTGTGGATCATCCCGCTGGTGGCCGTCGGCGCGGCCGCACTGACCTCGATGGGGACCGTCTACCTGCTCGTCAAGGGCTCCGGCATCGTGGTCAACGACCAGAACTCGGCGCTGCTGACGATCCTGGTGTTCGGCGTGGGAACGGACTACGCGCTGTTGCTCATCGCCCGATATCGGGAGGCACTGCGCCACCATGAGAACGTCCGGGTCGCGATGGTCCACGCGCTGCGCGGCGCGGCGCCGGCCATCGTCGCGTCCGCGGCCACCGTGGTCGCCGGCCTGCTGTGTCTGCTCGTCGCGGACCTGAACAGCACCAGCGGGTTGGGCCCGATCGGTGCGGCCGGCATCCTGTGCGCGCTGGTGGCCATGCTGACGCTGTTCCCGGCGGTGCTCGTGGTGCTCGGCAGGCGGATCTTCTGGCCGGCCATCCCGCGGTTCAGCACGGTCGTGGAGGAGAAGCCGGGGCTGTGGGGACGGCTCGGCACCGCCGTCAGCCGCCGCCGGTGGGTGGCGACGCTCGGCTCGTTCGGAGTGCTCGGCGTGCTCGCCCTGGGGCTGGCGGACAACACCGGCGCCCTGCGGGAGCAGGACCAGTTCCTGTCCGCGCCGGAGTCGGTCACCGGCTTCACCGTTGTGCGCGAGCACTTCCCGGAGCTCGGCGGCCAGCCGATGACGATCTTCACGCGGCCGGCGCACCAGGAGCGGGTGCTCGACGTCGTCGAGGACACTCGCGGTGTGGCCCTGGCCGTCCCGGAGGAGACCGTCGGTGGCTGGGCCAACATCTCCGTGTTCCCGAAGGACGCGCCGGACACCGCCGCGGAGTACGACACGATCAAGCGGGTGCGCACCGCCGTGCACGCGGTGAGCGGGGCGGAGGCGATCGTCGGCGGGCCGAGTGCGGAGAACCTCGACACCGAGGTGACCACCAGGCGTGACGAGAAGCTGGTGATCCCGCTGGTGCTCGTCGTCGTCCTGATCGTCCTCGGGCTGCTGCTGCGCGCGGTCCTGGCCCCGCTGGTCCTGATGTCCACCGTCATCGTCTCATTCGCCGCGGCCTTCGGCGGCAGCGTGTTCGTCTTCGACACGATCCTCGGGTTCAAGGGCATCGACTATTCGGTGCCGCTGCTGGCGTTCCTGTTCCTGGTGGCGCTCGGCGTCGACTACAACATCTTCCTGGCCAGCCGGGCCCGGGAGGAGACCGTGCGTCTCGGCACCAGAGAGGGCATGCTCAAAGCCCTCTCGGCCACCGGTGGCGTCATCACCTCGGCAGGCCTGGTCCTGGCGGCCACGTTCGGGGTCCTCGTCACACTTCCGCTGGTGATGCTGGTCGAGGTCGGGTTCCTGGTGGCCTTCGGCGTGCTGCTCGACGCCCTGCTGGTGCGGTCGGTCCTGGTGCCCGCTCTTACCTTGCTGATCGGCCGCCGGATGTGGTGGCCGAGCCGGCTGTCCCGTCCAGCGGCAAAGCTGCCGGACGGTCAACAGCCGCTCGCCGGTAAGGAGGAGCCCGCGCTGCAACGGTGAGCGCGGCGGCACGGACGAGATCCGGGACGGGGACCCAGGCCCGTCCCGGATCCTTTTCGTGGGCCCGACGGCCGCCGCCCTCTGGTCCTGCGCCACGCGCCGGGGTTGGGGTCGGCGCGTCGCGGTGTCCTGCCCCGGTGGTGAGCCGCGGGGGGCCATGGCCGAGGGCCGCCGTCCCTTGTCCCGCGCCGCGCCGCCGGGGCGGGTCAGCACGCCGCGGTGTCCTCCCCGCCGGTGAGCCGCGCGGGCGGGGCGGGTGGGGCAGCGGCCGGAAGGTCGAAGCGAAGCAGCGCGCCACCGCGTGCGGAGCGGGCGACGGTGGCCCGGCCGCCGTGGGCGTCGACGACCCGCTGCACGATCGACAGCCCCAGACCGGATCCCGGCAACGCCCGGGCGCTGTCGGCACGGTAGAACCGGTCGAACACCCGCGGTACGTCGGCGGCGTCGATGCCCGGCCCGGCGTCGTCGACCTCGAGCACCACCGACGCGTCCTCGGCACGGAGCCGGACCTGGACCGGCTGGTCCGCGGGGGACCACTTGCCGGCGTTGTCGATGAGGTTGAGCACCGCCCGCTGGAGGGCAGCGGGACGCCCGCTCACCCACACGGAGGTCACGTCGAGCGCGACCTCGATGTCGGGCGTGCGGGAACGTGCCCGGGTCGCGGCGGCCGCCACCACGTCGGCGAGGTCGAGCAGCTCGGTGTTCTCGTCGCTGACGTCACCGCGCGCCAGGTCGGTCAGCTCGGCGACAAGGGTGCTCAATTCGGCCACCTGGGCGCCGAGATCGGTCAGCAGCCGGGTCCGGCTCTCCGCCGGTAGTGCGCTGTCCAGGGTGCCGCGCCGATCGAGCCGGATCAGCAGCTCGACGTTGAGGCGCAGGCTGGTGAGCGGGGTCTTGAGCTCGTGGGCGGCGTCCTCGGCGAGCAGCTGCTGGGCCCGCCGGGAGTCCCGGAGCGCGGCGAGCATGTCGTTGATCGACTGGATCAGCCGCCGGATCTCCCCACCGCCCTCGTCCGGGATGTCGGCGTCGAGATCCCGGGTGTGCGCGACACGTACCGCGGCGGCGGTCAGCCGGTCGATCGGTGCCAGCCCGGTCCGCGCCACGGTCCGCCCGACAAGGGCGCCGCCGGCCACGCAGAACAGCCCGATCAGCAGCATGCCGAACCCGAACTGGTTGATCGGGCTGTCGTCGGCGACCTGGGCCACCTGGACCGCGCCGTCGCCCGCCCGCAGCGTGTAGATGAGGTAGCCCTCTTCGCTGTCGTTCGACTCCATCAGGTCGGCCGACGCGCCCTGCGCCACGCGGCCGGCGTGCTCGCTGACGGGGGGCAGCGCGGGTTGGCCGGCCGGCGTCCGGGTCGAGCCGTCGGGCAGGATGACCCGCACCAGCCGACCGGATCCGGGATACGGCGGTAGCTGGACCTGCGCCAGACCGGCGCGCTGCGCGTTCGCCGCCAGGATGCGGGAGTCGGCGCGTAGCTGATTCTCGGCGGTGTCCCGCAGCTCCCAGTCCAGTAGCTCGCTGGCCACCTGGAAGGCCACGAACACGCTGACCGCGATGGCCGTCGCCGCGATCACCGTCAGCCTGGTCCGCAGGGACCTCCGGCGCCACCATCGGGTCAGTCGGCGCGCTTTCCGGCCGGCGGGCCTGCTCACGGAGGAGTCTCCCGCAACGTGTATCCCAGGCCGCGCAGCGTGTAGATCAATCGCGGCTCACTCTCGGCCTCCAGCTTGCGGCGCAGGTAACTCACGTATACCTGGAGGTTGTTGGCGGTGGCGCTCATGTCGAAGCCCCAGATCGCCTCGAACAGCGCGTCGCGGGTCACGACCCGGGTCGCGTTGCTCATGAGGACCTGCAGGAGGGAGAACTCGGTCCGGGTCAGGCGCAGCGGCCGCCCGCCCCGCCACGCCTCGAACCTGTCGGGATCGAGCCGGACGTCGGCGAACGACAGGATCTGCGACTCCCCGTCGGCCGGCGTGCGCCGGCGCAGCAGGGCCCGCACCCGGGCCAGCAACTCCTCGGTGGCGAACGGCTTGGGAAGGTAGTCGTCGGCGCCCGCGTCCAGCCCCGTGACCCGGTCGGAGACCTGGTCACGGGCGGTCAGCATCAGCACCGGCAGATCCCGACCCGCGGCCCGCAACCGCCGGCAGGTCTCCAACCCGCCGAGGCGAGGCATCATCACGTCGAGGATCAGCAGATCCAGCGTGTCACCGCCGGCCCCAACGACCCCGTCGAGCACGGCGAAACCGTTGGCGACGGTGCTGGTGTCGTAACCCTCGACCTGGAGCACCCGCTCCAGCGACTCACGGATGGCCGCTTCATCATCCGCGATCATGATCCGCACGCCGGCCCGCCCTCTTCCAGTCGATGTTTTTGCCGCTCATTGTCCCCGATCAACCTGAGACCAGGATTAGAGCGTCGCTGGGGAGGGACCGCTCTTACGGATACCTTGGTCGTGGCGTGGGGCGGGTGGATCAGGCCGGTCAGCGGGTCGGGCGGGAATCCGAGCAGGGCCAGAACACGCTGCGGGGATCGGCAATCCACTCGCCGATCGCTGTGATCGAGGCGGCGCCGGACAGGACGGCGCAGGCCGCATCGGTGAGCAGGGCTGTCCACGGGTGACGGATGCCTCGACAGGCCCTCGATCAGGGCACCGTAACCAGATGACTGAGTTCAACGATGCCTCACCACGTAGGACACGGTCTTTCCGCCTCCTCCTGGCCGCCGCGGACGGCGATGCCCTGGGCCAGGCCATCGGTCACTTCCTCCGGGAACGCCAGGTCCCGGCCCTCGGACGAAAGGTGATCGCCGTCGACGGCAAGACACTCCGCGGCTCTCGCACCACGAAACAGCCGGCCACCGCCCTGCTCGCCACGATGACCCGATGCGGCCAGGTCCTCGCCCAACGCCAGATCTACGGCACGGGCGGTTGGCTTATCCCTGTCGGCTCGGGTTGTTGGTGACACTGGGTAACCGTGTTTGGAGGCCGTCGGGGCAGGGGAGCACGCTGCGACGCAGGTCGGCCGGCACCGAGTCGACACGCCACGGGCCCCGTGCTGGTTCCGTGCTGACCTCGAAGGCCGGAATCATGGAAAACCGCAGGTCCTAGCCCTGGTCGGATGAGTCGTCGTTCGCGTGCACCGGCTCTTCGGAGTTGAGGGTGTGAGGCCGGGAACGTAGCGCTGCTGGACGGTCGGATGTGAGGCGTCAGGAGGTGCGAGCGTCGTAGTTCTCGCGGTTTGCGAGGACCTCGGCCATGTGCGTCTGCGCCCAGTCTCTGAGCCCGCGCGTCATGTGATGGAGCGAGAGGCCGAGGTCGGTCAGCTCGTAGGAGACGGTGACAGGGACGGTTGGCGTCACGGTACGGGTGAGCACACCATCGTGCTCCAGCGACCGTAGCGTCTGGGTCAGCATCTTCTGGCTGACCCCGGCCAGAAGGCGAGAGATCTCGGAGTAACGCATCGCCTTCGGAGCGTCTGCGTGTGCTGCACCGGACTGGCCGGGGCTGTTGTCGCCCCCCAGCGCGCACAGGATCAGGATGACCCACTTGTCCGAGATGCGGTCGAGCAGTTGTCGGCTGGGGCACCCTGCCAGAAACGCGTTGTACTCCACCTTGGCCTGAGCCCTCTTCTGGGCTGCCTTCATCGTCGTCACTGGTCGCACCTCTCACGGATGGGTGGGTTACGCACTCTCAGGTGCCTACTTCCCAGCAGGGAGTTTCTCTCCAATGCTGAGGCAGGGAGGCAGCAGACGCCACCCCCAAGCGCACGACGAAAGGCGACAAATGAGCACACCCTCCCTCTCCCTTCCCGGCGGTACCTGGCCTCTGGGTGACCTGACCGTCACCCGGTTCGGCTACGGCGCCATGCAACTGGCCGGCCCGTGGGTCATGGGGCCGCCTGCCGATCGCGAGGGTGCCCTGGCCGTTCTGCGTGAAGCGGTCGACCTCGGTATCACACACATCGACACCAGCGACGCCTACGGGCCACGCGTCACCAACGAGTTGATCCGTGAGGCGCTGCGCCCCTATCCCGAGTCGCTGCACATCGTGACCAAGGTGGGCGCGACCCGCGACGAACAGGGTGGCTGGCCCGCGGCCCGGCGACCCGAAGATCTGCGCCGCCAGGTCCACGACAATCTCAAGTCCCTCCGGCTCGACGTGCTCGACCTGGTCAACCTCAGACTCGGCAACGCCGAAGGTCCTCAGCCCGGCTCGCTCGCCGAGGCGTTCGAGACGCTCGTGGAACTGCAGCAGCAGGGCCTGATCCGCCATCTCGGGGTCAGCAACGCCACCGGGGAGCAGGTCACCGAGGCACAGAGCATCGCGCCGATCGTGTGCGTGCAGAACATGTACAACCTCGCCCACCGCCACGACGACCAGCTCATCGACCGGCTCGCAACCGAAGGCGTCGCGTACGTGCCCTTCTTCCCCCTCGGCGGCTTTACCCCGCTTCAGTCCTCGGCGCTCTCGGCGGTAGCCGCTCGACTGGAGGCGTCGCCGATGTCCGTCGCACTGGCCTGGCTGCTGCGGCGATCACCGAACATCCTGCTCATCGCCGGCACGTCATCGACAGCTCACCTGCGCGAGAACATCTCCGGCGCGGGACTCTCCCTCTCTCAGGAGGACTTGACCGAGCTGGACGTCATCGGTCGCTGAATGCCCCAGCGCTGTGTCACACCGGAGGTGGCAGCTCACCCCGCGTCGGTGGCCGGGTAGGCGTCGAGGTCTTCCTAGGAAGGGGGTTCCTGCACCAAGCCCGTCCGGAAGACCTCGACGTCGCACGAGGACCCGGTGACGGCTCAGGAGCCGGGCCGGGCGCCGGGCGCGGTGGCGCGGTCGCGGTTCAGTCGCCGTCCACGGTGCGGCCCACGGGCAGGAGTTCGCGGATGTCCGCGGGCAGCGCCCCGGCCACCTTCTCCGTCAACTCCGGAGTGAGGGCGGCGTCGAGCACCTCCAGCACGGCGGCGGCCTCGCGCAGGGCCTGGTCCTCGTCCGTCGCCGCGCGGCCCGCGATCCGGCCGGCGAAGACGGTGAGGTCGAATCGTTCGGCCGACGTGTCCGAGTGACCGTCGGGGAAGGAGCCCGTCACCTGTCGCATGGTGGTGGCCAACGGGGGAGGCAGTTGGGCGGCCGTGTGATCCGCGAGCCCTGACGGCAGCCGCTCGGCCAGTGTCTCCAGTACGGCCCGCGTCGCCTGTTCGGCAGAACCCCGGTCGGGCAACTGAGCGAGCGCCTGAACTTTTCCGATCATCTCGTCATGCTGCATGAGGTGGGCGTCCTTCCTCATGGTGCGTTCCGGCCGAGAGAGCCGGTAGCTGGGCAAGGGGCGAGTACCCGGAGTTCCGCCGCTACACCGGAAGCCGGGGACGGGGACGGGGACGGGGACGGGGACGGGAACGGGGCGGGGTCGAGCGTCGGGGCAGTCCGGTGCTTCCCACATATCCGGTGTGTCCCGGTGTGTCCTGTCGTTCGACCGGGTACCCGTGAGCGGCCATCGGACAGCACCAGGGGAGATGAACACGCGTGATCTCCGAATCCGTACTGGTCCCCTCGGGCGACGTGACGCTGGACGGGGACCTGATCGTCCCTGGTGGGGCGCGGGGACTCGTCCTGTTCGCGCACGGAAGCGGCAGTTCGCGCCTCAGTCCCCGTAACCGGGAGGTCGCCACCGGACTGCGCCGGGCGGCCTTCGGCACGTTGCTGCTGGACCTGCTGACCGGGGACGAGGAGCGCGAGGACGTGGCCACGGCCGGGCATCGCTTCGACATCGCGCTGCTGGCCCGGCGACTCGTGGATGCCGTCGACTGGCTGGAGCGTCGCCCGGACACCGCGGACCTCCCCGTGGGTCTGTTCGGGGCGAGTACCGGCGCGGCGGCCGCCCTGGTGGCCGCGGCGGAGCGGCCGAAGCAGGTCGCGGCGGTGGTGTCGCGGGGTGGACGGCCGGATCTCGCCGGCGACGTGCTGCCGATGGTCGTGGCCCCGGTCCTGCTCGTCGTCGGCGGCAGCGACCCGGTGGTGCTCGATCTCAACCGCGAAGCCGCGGGGAGACTGTCCGTACCTCACCGGACTCACGTCGTAGCCGGGGCCACGCACCTCTTCCCCGAACCCGGTGCCCTGGATCAGGTCACCGAGGCCGCCGCCGGCTGGTTCCGTGACCACCTGACCGAGCGGGCGGACGACGAGCGCTCCGGTCGGTCACGCAACCCCGTCCGAGGCCCCTCTCCCTCGTGAGAAAGGCGGATACCCGCTCATGCGATTCCACGACCGCCGGGAAGCCGGCCAGGAACTCGCCGCCCGCCTCATGGAACGGGCTTCCGGCGGCGACCTCCCCGACCCCTTCCTGCTCGCGCTGCCCCGGGGCGGCGTCCCCGTGGCCGCCCAGGTCGCCCGGGCGCTCGGAGTGCCGCTGGACGTGCTGGTCGTACGGAAGATCGGCCTTCCCGGCCGACCCGAGACGGGCATCGGCGCGATCGTGGGCGACGACCCGCCGCTGTTCGACCGGCGGGCGCTCGACATGCTCGGCCTGGACGAGGACCGCCTCCTCCCGGACGTGGCCCGCGAGCGCACCGAACTGCACCGTCGCGCGCTGCTGTACCGGGGCGACCGGCCGCCGCCCCGGGTCGAGGGCCGGACCGTGATCCTGGTCGACGACGGACTGGCCACCGGCGCCACCGCCCGCGCCGCCCTGCGGCACCTGCGCCGTCTGCGTACCGCGCGGCTGGTCCTCGCCGTTCCCGTCAGCGCCCCCGAGACCGCCGCCGAGATGGAATCGGAGGCCGATGACGTGGTCTGTCCGCACCGGCCGCCGGACTTCCGGGCGGTCGGCCACTGGTACGAGGACTTCGAGCAGGTGAGCGACGACGAGGTCATCGAGGTTCTCCGCGAACACGACGCCTCCCCGCGCACCTCCCCGCGCAAGGGCTGACGCCTCCCGCACAAGGACCGAGGAACGAAGCTGGGTTGTCCGTCCCCGCCGCTCTCTCGCGTGGAGCGAGGTCCGCGCCGCAGGCCATGACGCCGTACGCCATGACGCCGTACGCCATGACAAGGACGGGCCGCACCCGCCCCGCCGAGGAGCGGAGCGGAGCCGGTCCCGCAGAATGACCGCATGGCCTCTCCTCCCAAGACCGGTGCGGGTGTCGACAGCGAAGGGAACCGGATCCGCCTCGCGGCGGCTGCGGCCGCCCTGGCGACCGTGGGGGCGGGGCTGGGGCTCAGGGCCGTGGCGGCGGGAGACGTGGCCAAGTACGGCGGAGACGCCCTGTACACCCTGCTGATCGTCGCCCTCGTCGTCCTGGGGGCGCCGCGGATGACAGCGTGGAAAGCCGGCGCGGTCGCCCTGGCGTTCAGCTGGGTGGTGGAGTTCTCGCAGCTCAGTGGGGTGCCGGCGGAGCTGTCCCGGCACAGCGCCGTCGCCCGCCTGGTCCTCGGTTCCACCTTCAACGCACCCGACCTGTTCTGGTACGCGGTCGGCGCGTCGGCCGGATGGCTCGCTGTGGCCTCCCGGACCGGTCCGGGCCGCTCACGGTCCGCGTGACGGCGTGACGGCGTGACGGCGTGGTGGCGCACCGTGCGGTGGCGCACTGCGCGGTGCCGTGATCGGCCCGGGAGCCATCCACCGACAGCGGCGGCAGTGACCGGCGGGTCGTCGTCACGCGCCGGCGGCGACTCCTCCCGGTGGCGCCGTGCTCTGCCGTACGACGAGGTGCGTGGCCAGTTCGATGCGCTGGGCGGCGCGGCCCGGGCCGTCCGGGCGGAAGAGCATGCGGGTCGCTTCCTCGGCCATGTGCCGCAGCGGCTGGTGGACCGTGGTCAGCGGCGGGCTCGACCACTGGGCCAGCGGTACGTCGTCGTAGCCGACGACCGAGAGGTCCTCGGGTACGCGCAGGCCCCTGACCCGGGCCGCCTCCAGCACGCCGAGGGCGTGCAGATCACTGCCCGCGAAGATCGCCGTCGGTCTGTCCGGGCCGTCCAGCAGGTCCATGCCGTGTTCGAAACCGCTCTGCACGTCGAAGTCGCCGAAGCGGACGAGGCGCTGGTCGATCGTCAGGCCCGCCATGGTCATCGCCGACCGGTACCCGTCGAGACGGGCCAGTGAGCACAGCATGTCCTCGAACCCGGTGATGATCGCGACGCGTTCGTGCCCGTGGTCGGTGAGATGACGCGTCGCGGCGAGGCCTCCGGCCCAGTTGGCGGAGCCCACGGACGGCACGTCGGGGTCCGGGTCGCCGGCCGGGTCGACGATGACGAAGGGAATGTCCCGCGACCGGAGCCGGTGTTTCATCTCGGCGGGGAGTGACGAGAAGACCAGCACCACGCCCAGTGGCCTGCGCCGGAGCACCCCCTCGATCCAGTCGGGCGCGGGTGCGTGCCGGGTGCCGCTCCTGGTGAGCACGACGGTCGCCCGGTTCGCCTTGGCGGCGTCCTCCACACCCCGGACGAGTTCCATCGCCCAGACGCTGTCCAGCTCGTGGAAGACGAGTTCGACGAGCGGGGAGCGTGACGGGTTCGAGGTACGGCGACGGTAGCCATGGGCCTCCAGCAGCCGCTCCACCTTGACGCGGGTGGTGCTGGAGACGTCCGAACGACCGTTGAGGACCTTCGAAACTGTCGGAGGGGAGACCCCTGCTTCTTTCGCCACCTCGGCCAGGGTGACCCTCGCTCCCACCTCAACTTCATCGTGCATGCAGGAAGGATAGGCCATCCGATCGATAACGTTTTGAGTCGGCACCCGCACGACCATTGACCGGAAATCCCGACTGACTTTACTGTCCGACCAGCATGGACTTTCGGTGATGATGCCGAAACTTTCGAAAGGCGAACGATGAAGACACGTGCGCGCTTGCCCAGACTGGTCGCCACCGGTGCGACGCTCGCCATGGCGCTGAGCCTGTCCGCCTGCGGTGACGGGAGCGGCGGGGCGTCGTCCGACGACGGCAAGATCCATGTCCTGGTCTACGGGGACGCCACCAACAAGGTCGAGAAGAAGCTCGTCGACACGTTCAACAAGACGTCCGACGTCAAGGTCGTCCTCGACACCATCCCGGGTGCGGACTACCAGAAGAAGCTACAGACGATCATCAACACCCCCCAGGCCCCGGACGTCTTCTTCAACTGGGGCGGCGGCAGCATCAAGCCGTTCGTCAAGGCCGACCTGCTGCTGCCGCTCGACGACTTCATCAAGAAGAACCCGGACCTGGAGAAGAAGTTCCTGCCGAACGTCTTCGAGAGCGCGGTCGTCGACGGCAAGCCGTACGGCATCCCGATGCGCGGCACCCAGCCGGTCCTGCTCTTCCACAACAAGGCGGTCCTCGGCAAGGCCGGCGTCCAGCCGCCGAAGACCTGGGACGAACTGCTCGCCGCGGTGGAGAAGCTCAAGGACGAGGGCGTCACGCCGATCGCGCTCGGCGGCGGCGACGTCTGGCCCACCCAGATGTGGTTCCAGTACCTCTACGACCGCATAGCCGGTCCGGAGCTGTTCGCGAAGGCGGTCGGGGGCGACAAGGCCGCCTGGGAGAGCGCGGAGAGCAAGCAGGCCCTGGACAAGATCCGGGAGCTCGTCGACGCCGGCGCCTTCGGCAAGAACTACGACTCCGTCAAGTACACCAACGGCGGCTCGGTCCAGCTGGTGGCCTCGGGCAAGGCCGGCTTCGAGCTGATGGGCTCCTGGTACTACTCCCAGCAGCTGACGGACCACCCGGACTTCGCCGAGAAGGACCTCGGCTACACCGCCTTCCCGGCCGTCGAGGGAGGCAAGGGCGACCCGGGCAACGTCGCCGGCAACACCAACAACTACTACTCGGTGATGAAGAAGACCAAGCACCCCGAGGCCGTCGCCGAGTTCCTGAAGCTCATGTACTCCGACGACTTCGTCAAGGCGCAGCTGGAGATCGGCAACCTGCCGACCACGACCAACACCGACAAGTTCATCGACACCTCGGGCACCCCCGAGTACTCGCGCTTCCAGTACGACCTCGTCTCCGACGCCCCGTCGTTCCAGCTCTCCTGGGACCAGGCGTTCCCGCAGAAGGCGAGCTCGGACATGCACAAGGCCATCCAGCAGTTCTTCAACGGACAGCTCGACACGGACGGCTTCATCAAGGCCATGCAGGCCCTCCCGACCGAGTGACGAACGGCTCATGACCACACAGACCACGAGCGCCCGGCCGCCCGCCGAACCCCGCAAGGGGTCCCGGCGGCGGCCGCCCGCCTCGTCCGCAACGAAGATAGGCCGCCCGAGCTTCGCCTGGGCGCTGCCCGCCGCGGTCTTCTTCGCCCTCTTCGCGATCGTCCCGCTGATCATGGTGGCGGTGCTGTCCTTCATGAGCTGGGACGGGCTCAGCTCGCCCGAGTTCGTCGGCACCGACAACTGGTCGCGCCTCATCGATGACCCGGTCATGCTCAAGAGCATCTGGCTGACCCTGCTGCTGACCGCGCTCGGCGTGGTCCTCCAGACCCCGCTGAGCATCCTGCTCGGCGTCTGGGCCGCCGGTCACCAGCGCAACCGCGCCGTCCTGTCGGTCATCTACTTCATCCCCCTGCTGCTGTCCGCGACGGCCGTCTCCGTGCTGTGGCGGGCGCTGCTCGACCCGAACTTCGGCATCCCGGCCGAGGCCACCTGGCTGTTCGGCGACGGCAACCTGTTCGGTGAACAGGCCACGGCCATCGGGGTACTGGCGTTCGTCAGCACCTGGCAGTTCACCCCGTTCCACACGCTGATCTACCAGGGTGCCGCCCGCGCGATCCCGCCGGTGCTGTACCAGGCCGCGGAGATCGACGGGGCGGGCCGCTACCGGCAGTTCTTCCACATCACGCTGCCGCAGCTGCGCACCTCCATGGTCACCTCGGGGATCCTGATGATCGTCGGCGGTCTGACCACGTTCGAGACGGTCCTCATCCTGACCCAGGGCGGCCCCGGCACCGACACCACCATCAGCGCCTACTACATGTACGACAAGGCGTTCAAGAGCTTCGACTACGGCACCGGCTCCGCGATCGCCCTTGCCCTGGTCGTCGCCGCCACGATCATCTCGCTGATCGTCGTCCGGGTCTCCGGCTACGACAAGATGCGCGGCTCAGCGGAGGGTGTGTCATGAGACGCCGACCGAACTACCTGGCCGGCGCCGGCTCGCTCTTCTGGCTCCTCCTGGTCGGCCTGCCGCTGTACGTGATGCTCTCCGCGACCCTGCGCACCCGCCAGGACTACGCCGAGAACGGCCCGGTCTCGTTCCCGGACAGCTTCACGCTGGACAACTTCACCGGTGCCTTCGACTCGGGCTTCGGCCAGTACTTCCTCAACACCCTGCTCGTCACCGCCTCCGTGATCGGCATCGTGCTGCTGCTGGTCCCGCCGCTCGCCTACGCGATCGTCCGCAGCCGCGGCAGGACCACGTCGGCGATCTTCCGGCTGTTCCTGCTCGGCCTCGCCATCCCGGCCCAGGCCGTGATCGTGCCGATGTTCTACCTGATCAGCGAAGCCGGGCTGTACGACAACCTCCTCGGCGTCATCCTGCCCACGGCCGCGTTCTGCCTGCCGATGTCCGCCCTGATCCTCAGCGGCGCGATGCGTGACATCTCGCAGGAGCTGTACGAGGCCATGGCGATGGACGGCGCCAGCCCGCGCCGCGTGTTCTTCCAGCTCGTCCTGCCGCTGTCCCGCGGCGGACTGTCCACCATCGTGGTGTTCTCCGCGCTCCAGGCGTGGAACGGCTTCCTGTTCCCGCTCGTCCTGACCCAGTCCGAGTCCACCAAGGTGGTCACCCTGGGCCTGTACAACTTCCAGACCGCCCACGGCATCGACATCCCCGGTCTGCTGGGAGCCGTGGTGCTGTCCATGGTGCCCATCCTGCTCGTCTACCTGTTCGCCCGTCGCGCCCTGGTCCAGGGCCTGATGGGTGCCGGAGGAAAGTGACCGCCAACGTGGCCGTAGAGACCACCCCCGAAGTCCCCCTCTGGAACGACCCCGACCGATCCCTCACCGACCGGGTGTCCGCGCTGATCGAGGCGATGACCCCCGAGGAGAAGATCGCCCAGCTGTACGGCGTGTGGGTCGGCGCGTCCAACGAGGGCGGAGACGTCGCCCCCCATCAGCACGACATGGAGGAGGCCGTCGACCTCGACGCCCTCCTGCCCACCGGACTGGGCCAACTCACCCGCCCCTTCGGCACCGCCCCCGTCGACCCGGCGCTCGGCGCGCTCTCCCTCATGCGCACCCAGGCCCGCATCGCCTCCGAGAACCGCTTCGGCATCCCCGCCGTCGCGCACGAGGAGTGCCTGGCCGGCTTCGCCACCTGGGGAGCGACCGCCTACCCCGTCCCGCTGTCCTGGGGCGCCACCTTCGACCCGGACCTGGTCGCCCGCATGGCCCTCGCCATCGGCCGCGACATGCGGGCCGTCGGAGTCCACCAGGGTCTCGCACCCGTCCTGGACGTGGTGCGCGACGCCCGCTGGGGCCGGGTGGAGGAGACGATCGGCGAGGACCCGTACCTCGTCGGCACCATCGGCACCGCCTATGTGCGGGGCCTGGAGGACGCCGGTGTCGTCGCCACCCTCAAGCACTTCGTCGGCTACTCGGCCTCCCGCGCCGGACGTAATCTCGCGCCCTCCTCCGTGGGCCCCCGGGAGCGGGCCGACGTTCTGCTGCCCCCCTTCGAGATGGCGATCCGCGAGGGCGGCGCCCGATCGGTGATGCACGCCTACACCGACATCGACGGCATGCCCGCCGCCGCCGACGAGGACCTCCTCACCGGGCTGCTGCGCGACACATGGGGCTTCGACGGCACCGTCGTCGCCGACTACTTCGGCATCGCCTTCCTCAAGACGCTGCACGGCATCGCCGCCGACTGGGCGGGCGCCGCCGGCGCCGCGCTGCGGGCGGGCGTGGACGTCGAACTACCCACGGTCAAGACGTTCGGGGCGACCCTGGTCGAAGCGGTCGCCGACGGCCGCGTGCCGGAGACGGTGATCGACCGCGCCCTGCGCCGGGTACTCACCCAGAAGGCGGCGCTCGGGCTGCTCGACCCGGACTGGGACCCGCTGCCGCCCGCGCTCGACGGCGTCGACCTGGACGACCCGGACGCCCTGCGCGGCAGGATCGACCTCGACGGCCCGGACAACCGCGAGCTGGCCCGCGAGGTCGCCGAGGAAGCGGTGGTGCTGCTGAGCAACGACGGCACCCTGCCCCTGGACCGGCCGCGCCGCATCGCCCTGGTCGGCCCCAACGCGGACGAGGCCACCGCCGTGCTGGGCTGCTACTCCTTCCCCCAGCACATCGGCGTCCACCACCCCGAGAACCCGGTCGGCATCGAACTGCCCACCCTGCGCGACACCCTGGCAGCCGAGTTCCCCGACGCCGAGATCACTCTCGTGCGCGGCACGGGGGTCGACGACGGGGACGTCTTCGGCATCCCCGAGGCCGTCCGGGCCGCCCGCGACGCGGATGTCGTCGTCGCCGTCCTGGGCGACCGCGCCGGACTGTTCGGCCGCGGCACCAGTGGAGAGGGCTGCGACGTCGAGTCGCTGGCCCTGCCCGGCGCCCAGCAGCAGCTCCTCGACGCGCTGCTGGACACCCGAAAGCCGGTGGTGACGGTGCTGCTCGCCGGGCGGCCCTACGCCCTGGGCCGCGCCGTGGCCGAGTCCGCCGCGATCGTGCAGTCGTTCTTCCCCGGTGAGGAGGGCACCGCCGCCATCGCCGGTGTGCTCAGCGGGCGCACCAGCCCCACCGGCAGGCTGCCCGTCAGCGTGCCGCGCGGGGCGGGCTCCCAGCCGACCACCTATCTCGGAGCGCGGCTCGCCCACGCGAGCGAGGTGTCCAACATCGACCCGACACCGGCCTTCGGTTTCGGGCACGGCCTCACCTACACGACGTTCGCCTGGAGCGACCTCACGGTGGACACCGAGGAGGCGCCCACCGACGGCGAGTTCCAGCTGGAACTCACCGTCCGCAACACGGGTGAACGGCACGGAACCGAGGTCGTCCAGCTCTACCTGCACGACCCGGTCGCCACCGTCGTCCAGCCGGTACAGCGCCTCGTCGGCTACACGCGGGTGCCGCTGGCCCCCGGCGAGGGACGCCGCGTGCGCGTCACGGTCCCGGCCGACCTGGCCTCCTTCACCGGGCGCGACGGCCACCGTGTCGTCGAGCCGGGCGACCTGGAACTGCGGCTCGCCGCGTCCAGTACCGACGCGCTCCTGACGGCGACGGTGACCCTCACCGGCCCGGAACGCCGTGTCGACCACACGCGGCGGCTGCACGCCGCGTTCGACCAGGGAGCCACCGCCGACGCCTGATCCGCCGGCAGTTCTACGAGCGGTGCCACCCGGTGACTCCCGGGTGGCACCGCTCGTTCCGGGGTGGCCGGCCGGAGGGACGGCGGGCAGGCGGGGCGACTCTCGGAGGCGCGGCCGTGTCGACACGGTCGTGTCCCGCCGGATCGGTGAGGATGGGGGCCCGTCGGCCGACCCGAGGACGCGAGGATGTGCTGGAGCGCGGAGGCCGACCTCGTCGCGGGCGTCGCGGTCGCCACCGTCGGCGTGGCCTGCGTGGCGCGGACCCGACGGGGCCGTGACCTTCCGCTGGCCGCGCTGCCCCTGCTGCTCGGAGCCCATCAGATGGTCGAGGCGGCCGTCTGGGCCTCGGACGGAGGGACCGGTCAGGCCACCCTGGCCTGGACGGTGATGGCCCTCCCACTGCTGGCCCTGTGGGTGCCGGCGGGCGTGCTGTGCGCCGCGCCGCGGTCCGCACGGCGTCGACTCGCCGTGCCGCTCGCCGCCGGAGCCGCGACGGCGACGGTGCTCTCGTACGTACTCGCCACGCGCCCCGTGCGGGCGGAGATCCGCGGCCACACCGTCGGCTACGCGGTGGACCTGCCCCACGCCGGGCCGCTGGTCGTGGGCTACCTGGTGGCCACGGTCGGCTCCCTGCTGCTGTCCGGCGACCGGGGCCTGCGCGTGCTCGGGTACCTGACCGGCGCGGGCGCGCCGATCTGCTGGGCCCTGTGGCGGCTGGAGTTCGTCTCGACGTGGTGCGCGTTCGCGGCGGTGTGCTCGATGGTCCTGCTCGGCTGGGTGAACGGGCGACGTGGAGGGCGGTGAGCGGTCAGCGGCCGCGCAGGGCGTCGAGTGCGTGCAGCGCCACGTGGACTTCGGTGCGCTGCCCGCCGGATTCGAGGTCGCGGCCGAGCAACCGTTCGATCGTGCGCAGTCGTTGGTAGACGGTCTCCCGGGACAGGCCGCCGGCGCGCGCGGCGACGGTCTTGTTGCCGGCGGCGTCCAGGTAGCCGCGCAGGGTGGCCAGGAGGTCGGTGCCGTGCCGGGCGTCGTGGTCGAGGAGCGGGCCCAGCTGCCGTTCCGCGTAGTCCTGGACCCGGGGGTCGTCGCGGAGCGCGAAGAGCAGGCGGCGCAGGCCGATGTCGGACCGTTCGTGGAAGGAGCGGTCCGGTGGGAGGGGCTGACCGGGCTCGGTGGCCTCGGCCACCCGGGCCGCCTCGCGGAACGAACGGGCGACGTCCGCGAGGTCCGAGGCCGGGGAGCCGACGCTCATGGTCGTGCCCGGTACCGCGTCCCGGGCGGTGCGGCTCAGCCGCTCCACGGCCTGCCGCCAGGGCCCGGACGGGCGCAGCGCCAGCAGGACTCCGAGGCGGGTGGGCGCGAGGCGGCCGACGAGCGCCTGGGCCCCCGTCGGCCCCAGCTCCTCGGCGATGCGGGTCTCGGCCCTCACGGTGTCCTCTTCCGCCGGCACGTCCGCGAGGACGGCGACGAAACGGGCGCGCTCCGTCGGCAGCCCCAGTGCCGCCACCCGGGCGCGCGCGTCCGCGGGGGAGCGGTGCCGCTGCTCGACGAGGTCCCGCAGGGCGTTGCGGTGTGCGGTGCGTTCCCAGGAAGTGGGGTGGGTGAGGCGAGCGATGGTGAGAGCCATCGCGGTCCTCTCCAGCACGGTGACGTCCTCGGGGCCGAAGACCTCGGACGCGGACGTGCCGGACGCGCTGGGCGGACCGGGCAGCATGACCACCCGCCCCCAGTCCTCACCCTGGTACTCCACCGGGGCCACGAGCCAGCCCTCGGGGCCGAAGAGCCCCGTACGGTCGGCCGGCGGGGTGGCCCGGGAGCGCTGTTCCCAGTCGGTGAGCGCCGCTTCCGTCGCAGCGCCCAAGGGCTCGCAGAGCAGCGCCCGGTGGACCAGGCTCTCCAGCACGACCGTGCGGCCGCACATCTCCGCCGCGGCACGCAGCACGTCCTGCGGACCGGCGCCGCGCAGGGTGAGGGCGGTGAACGCCTCGTGGACGCGCTGGGTCCTGCGCATCGCGTCCGCCTGGTTGCCGAGGATCAGGGTGTGGACGACCTGGGTGACCTCCAGGAAGTTGACGTCCTTGGCGAGCGTGACCAGAGGCAGGCCACGGGTCCGGCAGGCGTCGACGAGGGCGTCGGGCGGCCGGTGATAGCGGCGTACGAGTTCGATGACCAGGGCCGCGGCACCGACCGCGGAGAGTTCGTCGACGTAGCGGCGTACAGCGGTGGGGTCGTCGGGCAGGGGCATGCCGGTGGTGAGGACGAGTTCACCGCCCTTGAGGAAGGAGGCCGGGTCCGTCAGCTCGGTGATGTGCACCCAGCGGACCGGCCGGCCGATGTGATCCAGGCCGGTGACCACCCGCGGTTCTCCCGCGGCGAGGACGGGCAGGGCCAGCACGTCGGCCACGGTGAGGGAATGTCCCACCGGGCCCGGGTGCCGCTTCTCGCCCACAGTGCCTCCTCGCGCGCCTGGCGTCACTCTGACAAGCGTCACTGACCTGCGCAAGAGCGCTCGGACGGCGGCCGTGGCACTTCCCGGGCGCGCGGCGGGACCCGAATGGTTGACACAACGTCCGGATACCGCGGCCCGGCCGGACACATCACGCGTTGCCGGGCCCCGCGCCCCGGGAAGGCTCGGGGGAGCAGCAGACCGACGATCAGGCCGGGAGACGAGCATGACCGCACTGTCGCCGCACCTTCGCCAGGCCACGCCCGTCGTGGCGGTCCGGGGGGAGGGCGTCCACCTCCATGGTGAGGACGGCCGCCGCTATCTCGACTTCACCGCCGGCATCGGCGTCACCAGCACCGGGCACTGTCACCCGAGGGTCGTCGCCGCCGCCCGGGAACAGGTGGGCACGCTGGTGCACGGCCAGTACACGACCGTCATGCACCAGCCGCTGCGGCACCTCGTCGACAAGCTCGGCGAGGTGCTGCCGGACGGCCTGGACAGCCTGTTCTTCATGAACTCCGGCAGCGAGGCCGTGGAAGCGGCGCTGCGACTGGCCCGCCAGGCCACCGGCCGGCCGAACGTCCTGGTCTGCCACGGCGGATTCCACGGCCGGACCGTGGCCGCCGCCTCGATGACCACCTCCGGCACCCGCTTCCGGTCCGGCTTCTCACCGCTGATGAGCGGTGTAGTCGTCACCCCGTTCCCGACGGCCTTCCGCTACGGCTGGGACGAGGAGACCGCCACCCGATTCGCCCTCCGGGAACTCGACTACACCCTCCAGACCATCTCCTCTCCCGCCGACACCGCCGCCGTCATCGTCGAACCGGTGCTCGGCGAGGGCGGGTACGTACCCGCGACCCGCGCCTTCATGGAGGGCCTGCGGGAGCGCGCGGACCGCCACGGTTTCCTGCTGATCCTCGACGAGGTGCAGACCGGTGTGGGCCGCACCGGCCGGTTCTGGGGCCACGGGCACTTCGGTGTCACGCCCGACATCCTCATCACCGCCAAGGGCCTGGCCAGCGGCTTTCCGCTGTCCGGCATCGCCGCCCCCGAGGAACTCATGCGCAAGGCGTGGCCGGGCTCGCAGGGCGGCACGTACGGCGCCAACGCGGTGGCGTGCGCGGCGGCCTGCGCCACGCTCGACGTCGTACGCGACGAGAAGCTCGTGGAGAACGCCGAGGCCATGGGGGCGCGACTGCGCGGCGGGCTGGAGGCGGTGGCGGCCCGCACGCCGGCCATCGGGGACGTACGGGGGATGGGGCTGATGCTGGCGAGTGAGTTCGTCACCGAGGACGGCGACCCGGACCCCGAGACCGCCGCCCGCGTCCAGCGGGCCGCCGTCGACGAGGGCCTGCTGTTGCTGCTCTGCGGTGCCTGGAACCAGGTGGTCCGGATGATCCCGGCGCTGGTGATCGACGAGTCGGCCGTCGACGACGGGCTCCGGGCATGGGCCGCGGCGGTCGAGGCCGGTACGTCGGGGGCGGCGGACCGGTGACGGCGGGCGCGTTGAACCGCTGCCGCCGTCCGCCCACGGCGGCAGCGGTTCAACGCGCCCGCACGGACCACGGCGCCCGCGCACGGACCACGGCGCCCGCACGGGTCGTGGCGCCCGTACCGAGCAACGACGACCGCACACCGGCACACCGGCACACCGCACACCGCACACCGCACACCGCACACCGCACACGACTCACCACACACCGGCACACCCCACACCAGCACCTGGCGACCGCACGCCGGCCCACGGAGACCGAGCCCGGCCCACCGGCCGGGCACCAGGAGGAACCCCATGACCGACACCCCGACCCAGTTGTTCATCGGCGGTGCCTGGGCGGACGCCGCGGACGGCGCCACCATGCCCGTCGACGACCCGGCGACCGGCGAGATCCTCCGCCATGTAGCCGACGCCGGCCCGAAGGACGCCCGGCTCGCCCAGGACGCGGCGGTCCAGGCCCAGGAGGAGTGGGCCCGTACGGCACCACGGGCGCGCAGCGAGATCCTGCGCCGCGCGTACGAGATCGTGCTCGACCGCACCGACGAGCTCGCCAGCCTGATGACGTCCGAGATGGGCAAGCCGCTGGCTCAGGCCAGGGGAGAGGTGGCGTACGCGGCCGAGTTCTTCCGCTGGTTCTCCGAGGAGGCCGTCCGCGTCGGCGGTGGCCACGGTGTCCTCCCCGACGGACGCAACCGCATGCTGCTCTCCCGGCGCCCGGTCGGTCCCTGCCTGCTGATCACTCCCTGGAACTTCCCGCTGGCCATGGGCACCCGCAAGATCGGCCCGGCGGTCGCGGCCGGCTGCACGATGGTGCTCAAGCCCGCCCCGCAGACCCCGCTCTCCAGCCTGGCCCTGGCCGCGATCCTCAAGGAGGCGGGACTGCCGGACGGCGTGCTGAACGTCGTCACCACCTCCCGGGCCGGGGAGGTGTGCGAGCCGCTGCTGCGCGGCGGACTGATCCGCAAGCTGTCCTTCACCGGCTCCACGCGGGTCGGCCGGCTCCTGCTCGCCCAGTGCGCCGACACCGTCGTCCGCGCCTCGATGGAACTGGGCGGCAACGCGCCGTTCATCGTCTTCGGCGACGCGGACCTGGACGCGGCCGTGGACGGCGCGATGGTCGCGAAGATGCGCAACATGGGCGAGGCGTGCACCGCCGCGAACCGCTTCTTCGTCCACCGGTCCGTGGCCGGGGAGTTCGCGCGGCGCCTGGCCGCCCGGATGGGCTCGCTCGTCGTGGGCCCCGGCACCCGGGACGGCGTCGACGTCGGCCCGCTCATCGACGCCGCCGGACGCGCCAAGGTCGAGGAACTGGTCTCCGACGCGGTGGAGCGCGGCGCCCGGGTGCTCGTCGGCGGCCGTACGCCCGAGGGCCCCGGCCGCTTCTACCCGCCCACGGTGCTCACCGGCGTCAGTCCGGACAGCCGCCTGATGGGCACGGAGATCTTCGGTCCCGTGGCGGCGATCCTCACCTTCGATGACGAGGACGAGGTCGTACGCCGCGCCAACGACACCCCCTGGGGTCTCGTCGGGTACGTCTTCACCGAGGGCCTCGAGCGCGCCCTGCGCGTCAGCGAACGCCTGGAGGTCGGCATGGTCGGCCTCAACACCGGCCTCGTCTCCGACCCGGCCGCGCCCTTCGGCGGCGTCAAGCAGTCGGGACTGGGCCGCGAGGGCGGAACGGTGGGCATCGAGGAGTTCCTGGAGTACCAGTACGTCGCGATGCCGGCCCGGTGACCACCGGGCCGGCAGTGCGGTGACCACCGGGCTTTGCATGGTCATGCGTAATCATGCATACTCTTCCTATGTCCAAGGTCCTCACCTCCCTCCCCACCGGCGAGCGCGTCGGTATCGCCTTCTCGGGCGGCCTCGACACCTCGGTCGCGGTCGCGTGGATGCGTGACAAGGGCGCCGTCCCCTGCACGTACACCGCCGACATCGGCCAGTACGACGAGCCCGACATCGCCTCGGTGCCCGACCGCGCCAAGGCCTACGGCGCCGAGATCGCGCGTCTGGTCGACTGCCGCGCGGCGCTGGTCGAGGAGGGCCTGGCCGCGCTCACCTGCGGGGCGTTCCACATCCGCTCGGGCGGGCGTGCCTACTTCAACACCACGCCGCTCGGCCGTGCCGTCACGGGCACGCTCCTCGTCCGGGCGATGCTCGAGGACGACGTCCAGATCTGGGGCGACGGCTCCACGTTCAAGGGCAACGACATCGAGCGGTTCTACCGGTACGGTCTGCTCGCCAACCCGCAGCTGCGGATCTACAAGCCGTGGCTGGACGCCGACTTCGTCACCGAGCTCGGCGGCCGCAAGGAGATGTCGGAGTGGCTCATCGCCCACGACCTCCCCTACCGGGACTCCACGGAGAAGGCGTACTCCACCGACGCCAACATCTGGGGCGCCACCCACGAGGCCAAGACGCTGGAGCACCTCGACACCGGCGTGGAGACCGTGGAGCCGATCATGGGCGTACGGTTCTGGGACCCGTCGGTCGAGATCGCCGCCGAGGATGTCACGATCGGCTTCGACCAGGGCCGCCCCGTGACGGTCAACGGCAAGGAGTTCGCCTCCCCGGTCGACCTGGTGATGGAGGCCAACGCCATCGGCGGCCGGCACGGCATGGGCATGTCCGACCAGATCGAGAACCGGATCATCGAGGCGAAGAGCCGCGGCATCTACGAGGCCCCCGGCATGGCCCTGCTGCACGCGGCGTACGAGCGCCTCGTCAACGCGATCCACAACGAGGACACCCTCGCCCAGTACCACGCCGAGGGACGGCGCCTGGGCCGGCTGATGTACGAGGGCCGCTGGCTGGACCCGCAGTCGCTGATGATCCGGGAGTCGCTGCAGCGCTGGGTCGGCTCGGCGGTCACCGGCGAGGTCACGCTGCGGCTGCGGCGCGGTGAGGACTACTCGATCCTCGACACCACGGGCCCGGCGTTCAGCTACCACCCGGACAAGCTGTCGATGGAGCGCACCGAGGACTCCGCGTTCGGCCCGGTGGACCGGATCGGCCAGCTCACCATGCGCAACCTCGACATCGCCGACTCCCGCGCCAAGCTGGAGCAGTACGCCGGGCTCGGTCTGATCGGCACCGCCAACCCCGCCATCGGTGCCGCCCAGGCCGCCTCGACCGGGCTGATCGGCGCCATGCCGGAGGGCGGCGCGCAGGCCATCGCCTCCCGCGGCGAGGTCTCCGGCGACGACGAGCTGCTGGACCGCGCCGCGATGGAGTTCGGCACCGACTGATCCGGTCCCCGGGGGGACCCCACACCGGCAAGGGCCGGCTCGACGCCTTCTGGC
>NZ_JARVKY010000011.1 GCF_029813785.1 Streptomyces sp. DH41 | reverse complement strand
GCGTGGGGGCGACCCGGTCCGGACCGCCCCCACGCACGTACGCCGCCTCAGGTGGTCAGCGCTGGGAGGTCTTCTGCAGCGCCTTGTCGAGGGCGGCCTGGAAGCCGTACGCCCACAACTGGTTCACCCGGCCGCGCTCGTTGGCGTTCGGGTAGGCGTTGGTGCAGGACGGGCCGGGGCCGCCGCCCGACATCAGCTCGCTGCACGGGCCGGAGTAGTGGTCGGGCAGACCGAGCACGTGCCCGGTCTCGTGGGCGGTCACACGGGTCGAGTCGTACTGCTGGTTCTGCCGGTAGTCGAGGAAGATGTAGCCGTTGCCGTGTCCGTCCGTGGACGCGTACGAGCCGCGCGAGTCGTTGCCCTCGTAGTACGCGAAGTCCGCGCCCGAACTTCTCTCCGCCAGCCGCACGTTGGACACCGAGCCGTTCCAGATCTGGGTGGAGCGGGATATCTGCGAACGGAAGCTGGGCGCGTTGGTGGCGCTGTAGTAGACGGTGACGGCCGCCGTGGAGGACGGGGCGGCGGCGCGCTTCTCGGCGACGGACTTGATGACCGCCTCGAAGAACGCCCGGTTGGCCCGGGTGTCCTCGCCCGAGCCGGCCGTGGGCTGGTAGCCGACGTGAGCGGCCCGGTCCTGGGTCTGGAGCGCGGCGTCGGTCGCGGCCGGGCCGGTGCCGAGCACGGCCGCCGTCAGGCCGAGGCCGACCGCGGTGGACAGCAGGGGCAGACTGATGCGCATCGATGACTCCTTGCGTGGGGGAGTGGGGAGAAGTCGTCATCGGTGAGTGTGGAGCGCCATGAGCCCGCTGTGATGATGGCAGCAGGCGATAGGACAGGGCTATCACCCACCGCGCACCAGCCGGGGACAGCTTGGACCGGAGTGCAGAACTCGCCCTGATCCGCAGCCTTTTGTTCACCTGGCGCAACCAACTGTTCCGCCCTACGCTCCCTGCATGGAGCTCGAGGTGAGGCACCTACGCGCACTGTGCGCCATCGCCGACGCCGGCAGCCTGCACCGGGCGGCACGCCAACTGGGCGTCGCCCAGCCCACCTTGAGCACCCAGTTGAACCGTATCGAACAGGCCCTGGGCGGACCCCTGTTCATCCGCGAACGCACCGGCTGCCGCCCCACCCCGCTCGGCCGCACCGTCCTCGGCAGGGCCCGTCCGCTGCTGGCCGACATGCGCACCCTGGTCCGCGAGGCCCGCGCCGCCGCGGCCGGCGGCGACAGCCGGCCGCGGGTCGGCTCCACGGCCAGCCGCGCCCTGGCCGGCTGGCTGCGCCGGCTCAGACGGCCGGGCCTGGAACCGACACTCCAGATGGACGTCTCCGCCAACGCGCTGCTGCGCCGGGTCACCGACGGCCAACTCGACGTCGCCTTCGTGCACGAGGTCGAAGGCTGCCCGCTGCACGTGCCCGAGGGGCTGCGGACACGGGTCCTCGTCGAGCGCGAACCGCAGTTCGTCATGCTGCCGGCCGACCACCCGGCGGCCGGCCGGCCCGTCGTCCGCCTCGCCGACCTGGCCGACGACCGCTGGATGGTCGACCCCACCGTCGACGGCGAGTGGGACGGAGTGCACCGCATGCTGCGCGCCGTCGGCCTCGCCCCGCGCGTCCTGCACGGCGACTACCACACCGCCGCGTCCCTCGTCGCCACCGGCGAGGTGGTGACCGTGTGCCAGCCCAGCTCCCAGTCACGCCCCGACACGGCGGTACGGCGCCTGTACGGCGACCCCCTCGGCGTACGACTGCTGCTGGCCGCGCGCACCCGTGCGGAGCTGGACGCCGTCTACCCGGCGCTGGAGGAGGCGTACTGGGAGGTGGCCCGCCAGTCCACCGCCTACCGGGAATGGCTGGAACACGCCGGGCCACGTCTTGTACCGGCGAGCTGAGCGATATCGGCCATTGCGGTGGTTTCCCACCCGAACCGGTATGGCAAGACGGTCATACGGTTACGGACAGGTGTATGAGCTCTGTGCGACGTCTTCCGCCTCTTCGTTCGATGGCCGTCATCTGTGCCCTGGGCAGTTCCGTCCTGCTGATGACCGGCTGCACGAACGCCGACACGACACGCTCCAGTGTCGCCGAGGCGGCTCAGACCACTCCCCCCACCAGTACCGCTTCCGCCACCGACACGGCGTCCGCCACCAACACGGCGTCCGCCACAGACACGGCGTCCGCCACCGGCACCGCCTCTCCCTCTCCGTCGGAGACCCTGACCGATGACCAGTCCGAGCGCAAGGCTCTGGTCCCGAAGGCCAAGGTCACCTGGGACAAGGCGGCCGACACCGCCGTCAAGGAGGTCCCCGAGGGCAAGCTCGTCGACCTCGAACTGAAGCCCACGTCCGCCGAGGCCACCGCGTCGACCGGCTCGCCCAGCCCCAGCATGCCCAACCCGGCCCCCAGCCAGGGCGCCCCCGAGTGGGAGGCCAAGGTCGCCGCCCCCGACGGCACCGTGCACCGGATCGACGTCGACGCGGTCTCCGGCAAGGTCTTTCGCACCCAGGTCGAGGACCAGGACGCGGACGACAAGCAGCAGCTCGCCGACCGGCTCAAGAAGGCGACCCAGACGCCGGAGCAGGCCGTGAAGGTGGCCACCGACAAGACCAAGGGCACCGTCACCGGCGTCGAGCTGGACGAGAACGACAGCCGGCAGCTCCTGTGGTCCGTCGACGTCGTGTCGACCGACAACTGGAACAAGACCACCGTGGACGTCGACGCGACGAACGGCAAGATCCTGCGCGAGGACGTGGACCGCGACTGAGCGCCGCCCCGCAACGCCGCGAGACGCACCGCGAGAAGAGAAGAACCACAAGAAGAACCGCAGAAGGAACCGCAGAAGGAACCGAAGAAACACGACGGGAGCAGCCGGGTGGAGTCACCCGCCTGCTCCCGTCGTGCGTGCCCGAAGAGGTCAGCCGGCGGTCCCGCCCGCCTCCGTCCGCCCGCCCGCCACCGTGCGCGGAAGCGTGAGCACGGCCAGGAAGCCGAAGACCGCCACCGCCGCGAAGAAGTAGAAGCCCCACGGGTGCCCGACCCCCGAGGAGACCAGGGCCCCGGTGATCGACGGGCCGACGATCGAGCCGATCCGGCCGATCCCGGAGGCCGAGCCGAGTGCCGTGCTCCGCACGGAGGCCGGATAGAAGTTGGTCACGTAGGCGTAGACGAGCACCTGGGCCGAGAAGACGAACACACCGGTGAAGAAGACGACGACGTTGAGCAGCAGGTCGCTCTCCATCTTTATGCTCAGGCACGCGAGCATGACCACCGAGATGGCGAACCAGCCCATCGTGGTGCCCTTGATGCCCCGCCGGTCGGCTACGAACCCGCCGAGGACCAGGCCGACGACACCGCCGACGTTGAGTACGAGGAGCTGGGTGACGGCCGTGGGTACGGGGTAGCCGGCGTCGTTCATCAGCTTGGGCAGCCAGGTGTTGAGGCCGTAGACCAGCAGCAGCCCCATGAACGACGCGACCCAGATGCCGATGCCCGCACGCAGGTACGCAGGCTTGAGCAGCTCGGTGAACGGCACCCGCCGGTCCCCGTCCCGCTTGGCCCGGACGAAGGCCTCCGACTCCGGCAGCTTGAACCACTGGATGGCGGCGACCACGAGACCGACGACGCCGAGCAGGTAGAAGAGGATCTCCCAGTCGTCGGTCACCTGCAGGGCCAGGAGCGAGGTGATCACCGCACCGGTGTGGTAGCCGGTCATCGTCAGCGTGCTGGCGCGTGCCCGGCGGCTGGCCGGCATGTGCTCGGCCATCATCGTGAGCGAGACGGGCATGCACGCGCCCAGGCCCAGACCGGCCAGGAGGCGGAGCGCGGCGAACATCGCGACGGAGTCGGCCAGCGGCACCACGATGGTGAGGAGCGAGAACAGCACCACCGAACCGATGAGCAGACGGCGGCGCCCCAGCCGGTCGGCCAGCGGACCGACGCAGACCGCGCCGATCGCGACGCCCACGAGCGAGAGCGTGGCGATGGTGGTCGCGTCGCCCGCGGTCATGCCGAGGTGGTGGGTCTTGAGCAGGGTGGGGATGATGGCGCCGAGGACGACGAGGTCGTAGCCCTCCAGCAGGACGGTGATCCAGCACAGGATCACCGTCCAGGTGCTGCTGCCGGCGCGGCCGGACTGCTCGGGCGCGTCGGACGTGGTGGCGGAAGCCATGGTGAGTCTCCCCCCGGGGGCGGGTGTGAGTGAGCGGAGCGGGAACGGCCGGGGTGGCCGGACCGGCCGAGGGCGGCCGGAAGGGTCAGAACGGGTAGTCGGCGATGTCCGGGCGGACCGTGACCCACTGGGTCTCGGTGAACGCCTCGACGTTGGCCGCGGCGCCGCCGAAACGGGACCCGGTGCCGGACGCCTTGACCCCGCCGAAGGGAGCGTTCGGCTCGTCGTTCACCGTCTGCTCGTTGATGTGGACCTTGCCGGAGTCGATCCGGTCCGCGAGCTTCATCGCCGTACCGACGTCTCCGAGGATGCCGACCGACAGTCCGTACTCGCAGTCGTTGACGATCCGCGCGGCCTCCTCCACCGTGGAGAAGCCGATGACGGGGGCGACGGGACCGAAGATCTCCTCGCGCCACGCCGGCATGTCGGTCGTCACACCGGTCAGGACGGTGGCGCGGTAGCCGGCGCCGTCGATCTCACCGCCCGCGGCGACCTTCGCGCCCGCCGCGACGCTGTCCGTGACGATGCCGTGCACCCGCTCCAGCTGACGGCGGTCGATGATCGGGCCGAGCGCCACGTCCTCGCGGGCCGGGTCACCGACCGGCAGGGCCCCGGCCTTCGCGGCGAGCGCGGCGGTGTACTCCTCCACCAGCGACTCGTGCACGATGTGGCGGCCGGTCGTCATGCAGATCTGCCCCTGGTGCATGTACGAGCCGAACGCCCCCGCCGAGGCGGCCTTCCGCACATCCGCGCCGGGCAGCACGACCAGCGCGTTGTTGCCGCCCAGCTCCAGGTGGGCCCGCTTCAGCAGCCGTCCGGCCCGCTCGCCGATCGCCCGGCCGACCGGCGTGGAGCCGGTGAAGGAGACGACCCGGACCTCGGGGGCCTCGACGACCGCCTGGCCGACCGAGCCGTCGCCCGGCAGCAGGTGGAGGACGCCGGCGGGGAGCCCGGCCTCCTCGAAGACACGGGCGATGACGACACCGCCGCTCACCGCGGTGCGCGGGTCCGGCTTGAGCAGCACGGCGTTGCCGAGGGCGAGCGCCGGGGCCACGGAACGCAGGCCGAGGATGAGCGGGAAGTTGAAGGGCGCGATCACGCTCACGACACCGGCCGGGCGGCGGCGGGCCAGCGACCAGCGGGCCTCCTCGGAGGTGAGCACCTCGCCCTGGGGGTGCGTCGGCAGGCCCGCGCACTCGAAGCACTCGCCCACGGCGAGCCCCACCTCGAAGCCGGCCTTGGACCGCACCGAGCCGGCCTCGCGCACCAGCCAGTCCTCGATCTCGGCGGCGTGCTCGGTGAAGAGCTCGCCCGCGCGGCGCAGCACGGCGGCCCGCCGCTGCGGTGGGGTCGCCGCCCACTCGCGCTGGGCCTCGGCGGCCCGTGCGGCGGCGCGGCCCACGTCCTCGGCCGTGGCCAGGCCGACGGCGCCGAGCCGGTCGCCGGTGGCCGGCTCGGTCACCGGGTGCTCGGTGGGGGAGTCCCGCCAGCCGTCGCTGAAGAACTTCCGGCCCCAGACGTCGCTGTCCAGGAATGTCATCGCTTGCCCTTTCCTCGGGTGTCTTCGAAGTGTCTGTCGGGTCAGGAGGGTGTGGTGAGCGCCGTGTCCACCTGGATGAGACGGGGACGGTCCGGCCGCTCGGCGAGTACGGCGCGCAGCTCCTCGGCGCCGCCGACGTGCTGGGCGCGGACGCCGTAGCCCTCGGCGATGCGGGTGAAGTCCAGCCCGGGGATGTCCAGCCCGGGGGCGTCCGGCACGCCGAGCAGTCCGCCGAACCAGCGCAGCGCCCCGTACGTGCCGTTGCGCAGCAGTACGACGGTCAGCGGGACCCGGTGCTGCGCGGCCGTCCACAGGGCGGTGATGCCGTAGTTGGCCGAGCCGTCCCCGATCACGCCGACGACCGGGCGGTCGGGCTGGGCCATCGCGACGCCGACCGCGCCGGGCAGGCCGAAGCCGAGCCCGCCGGCCGCCGGGAAGTAGTACGAGCCCTGGCGGCGCAGGTCCATCTGGCGCCACCACGCGGAGTTGGTCGACGTCGACTCGACGACGTACGCCGTCTCCTTCGGCTGTTCGTCGCGCAGCGCGGCGAAGACCTGCTCGGGGTGGAGGCCGGGTCCCTCGGCGGTGAGCGGTTCGGGCGCGGACCGGTACGCCTCGACGGGCGTCGCGGGCTCGCCGAGCGACTTCAGGAGCAGGTCGATGACCGCTCCCGGATCGGCGACCAGCGCCTCACCCATCGGCGCCCGCGCCGCGGCCGACGCGTCCTCGGTGACCTGGATCAGCCGGGTGCCCTCGGGCAGATACCGGCCGGGGAGGTACTCGTGGTAGCGGAACACCGGCGCGCCCAGCACGAGCACGAGGTCGTGCCCCTCGAAGGCCTGCGAGACCGGCGCGATCCCGGCCGGCAGCACGCCCCGGAACTGCGGATGCCGGTTGGGGAAGGGCAGCCGGAAGAGCGAGGGCGCCGCCCACACCGGACCGCCCAGGCGCTCGGCCAGCCGGACGGCGTCGTCGAACAGGCCCGTCGAGTCGATGTCGCCGCCCAGCACCAGCGCGGGGCGGCGGGCGGCGGCGACCCGCTGTACGAGCCAGTCGCTCTGCTCGCCGCCGGGCACCGAGGCCCGCTCCACCCGCCGGTCCAGCACGGCCGGGGCGTTGTCGTCGGCGTCGGCCGACCAGTCGTCGTACGGCACGGAGAGATAGGTGGGCCGTCGCTGGAGCCGTGCCTCGAAGACGGCCTGCGCGAGCGCGCGCGGCACGTCCTCGGCGCACGCCGGCTCCGCCGCCCAGCCGACCAGCGGCTTCATCAGGGCCGGGGCGTCGACGCTGGCCAGATTGGCCTCCGGACCGATCGCGGGCCTCACCTGCTGGCCGGCCACCACCACGAGCGGGGTACGGGAGGCCACGGCGTTGGTCAGCGCGCCCATCGCGTTGCCCGAGCCGGAGGCGGCGTGCAGGTTGACCAGGACCGGGCGGCCGGTCGCCTGGGCGTAGCCGTCGGCCATGCCCACGACGGCGCCCTCGTGCAGGCCGAGGACGTAGCGGAAGCTCTCGGGCAGCTCGGCGAGGAAGGGCAGCTCGTTGGAGCCCGGATTGCCGAAGACGGTGGTGAGCCCCTGGCGCTCCAGGAATTCGTGGGAGACACGACGCACGGATGGCACGGACGGTTCCTTTCGCAGTGACGCCGGACACGCTAGGCACCCCGCGACATGGGCACCAATAGATGTTTCGGCACGCCGATATAGAGTTCATCGATATGGGCACCTTCGATCTCAACCTGGCCCGCGTCTTCGTCCTCCTGTACGAGACCGGGAGCGTCACCGCCACCGCCGAGACGCTCCACGTCACGCAGCCCACCGTCAGCTACAGCCTGGGCAAGCTCCGGCGGCACTTCGACGACGAGCTGTTCCGCCGCAACGGGCGCGGACTGACGCCCACGGCCGGCGCCCGCCGGCTGTACGAGCCGCTGCAGCGCGCCCTGGCGGAGATCGACGGGACCGTCCGGCAGGGCGACGCCTTCGACCCCGGAACCATGTCGGGCCGCTTCACGATCGCCCTCTCCGACCTCGGCGAGGCGACCCTCCTGCCGAGGCTCCTCGCCGCGGCCCGCGAGCGCGCGCCGGGGGTCTCGTTCACCGTCCGCCCGTTCGACGTGGAGGACGCCGAGAGCCAGCTGCGCCGCGGCGATCTCGACGCGTTCGTGGCCACCCCGGTGATCACCTCGCACCTGACCGTGCGGATCCCGCTCTTCCGGGAGCGCTACGTCCTCATGGTCGCCGCGGACCATCCGCGCGTGCGGGGCGACGCGGTCACGCTGCCGGACCTCGCGGCCGAGCACCACGCCACGGTCTTCGGGCCGAGCGGGCATGTCGCGCCCCGGGCGGTGCTGGCCGCGCACGGACTCCTGGAACGGGTGGCCGTGGACGCCACCCGCTTCTCGATGCTGCCCTACCTGCTGGAGCAGACCGACCTGATCGCCATCGTCCCCGAGTACGTCGGGGAGGTCTTCACCGCCTCCCACCGGGTACGCCTGGTCCGGCTGCCCTTCGAGACCGAACCGATCGAGATCGCCCTGTACGCGCGGCACGAGTCCTCGCGCAGCCCGGCGCAGCGGTGGCTGGTGCGGTTCCTGGCCCAGGTGCTGGGCGAGCAGGTGAGCCCGGCCCAGCTGCCGCCGACGGCGGCGGCCCGGTGACGAGGGCGTCGCCGGGCGGACGTCACCCGTCGCAGCCCCCGGTCGCCGAACAGGGCGGCCCCGGCGGGCGGTTCACCCGCGCCGGCCCGGGTGACCCTGGTCCGGCCTGACCGCCAGGTCGTTAGGATCCCCCTCATGAGCGCACCGGAACCGACCATTCTCGCCACCTCCGGCGGGCACCGCGCGGGTGGCCGGACCATGGTGTCGTTCGACGCCCTGGTGCACCACGCGGTGGACCTCTCGGGCGCGCACGGCCGGCGTCCCCGCGTCCTGTACGTCGGCACGGCCATCGGGGACGCCGAGCACTTCACCGCCCGGATGACGGAGGCGGCCCGCGTCGCCGGTTTCGATCTGACGCCGCTGCACCTGTTCCCCATGCCCAACGTGGAGGACGTCGAGGAGACGGTGCTCGCCCAGGACGTCGTCTGGGTCATGGGCGGTTCCGTGGCCAACCTGCTGGCCGTGTGGCGCGTGCACGGCCTCGACCGCGTCATGCGCCGGGCCTGGCAGGCCGGGGTCGTGCTCAGCGGGGTGAGCGCGGGATCCCTGTGCTGGTTCCGAGGCGGCGCGACCGACTCCTTCGGTCCCCGACTGCGCCCGGTCACCGACGCCCTTGGCTTCCTGCCCTACGGCAACGGTGTGCACTACGACGTGGACGAGGGCCGTCGTCCGCTGACCCACCGGCTCGTCGCCGACGGCACCCTGCCCGAGGCCCACTGCACGGACGACGGCGTGGGTCTGGTCTACCGAGGCACCGAGCTGGTCGAGGCGGTGACGGAGATCCCGGGCAAGGGCGCCTACGTGGTGACCCGCGACGGCGACCGCGCGGTGGAGGAGCGGGTCGAGCCGCGAGCGCTGCCCCGCGTGGTGTGACCGGACGGCCCGACCTTCGCCACCGGCACGTACCGGGTCCGGCCGGCGTGGTCGGAGGCAGGGTGGGCGGCGAGGAGCGGCGCGCGCCTCTTCACGCCCGCCGTGGGTGGACAGTCACCCCGGCCACGGAGCGCCGACGAGGCCGAGCACAACCTTTGCCCGGCCCGGCCGGTCATAACCGCGTGACGACGACACCTTCCCCGCCCTCACTCGTCCTGCGCGGACGGGACGCCACGGCACGCGTGGACGCCGACGGCGACCACTTGACATGGCGACAGGACGGAACCACGCACCGTATTCCACTGCGGGCCGTCGAAGTGGTCCGTGCGGCGGGGGAGGGCCGGACGCTCGAGATCGTCCTGACGGCGCCGCCGGACCGCGGTCCGGCGGTGTACGAGGTGACGGAAGTGAGCGCGGCGGGGGCGCTCGCCTTCGTCGAGGCGGTGCACGCCCGGCTGCCCGCACGGGATCCGGGCGAGCCCCGTGCTGACGGGAAGGACCTGGTGACGACGGACGAAGGACGCTCGCCGACCCGGCGGTGGCCGTCCGGCCGCGTGATCGGCGTCCTCGCCGCGATCGCCGTCGCCGCCGCGCTGGACGTGGCGGTGGGGACCCTCGGGGGCGGCGGGCAGATCGTGGGCGCGATGATCTTCTTCCAGGTCTTCGGTGTCATCGGTGTCCTCATCCTCGTCCTCACGGGCGAGGGTCTCTACTACGCTCGGCGTCTGCCGAAGCACGGCATCACCGTGGTGGCGGAGTTCGACCACTTCACCAACAGCACGCGGGTGTACCGGTACACGGACCACCACGGAACGCGGCACTTCTACCGCGACTCGGCCGGTGGCAGCACCCTTGAGCTCAGTTTCGACCCGCGCAGACCCGAGCGGGCCGCCGCGCGCCTCCACCCCGCCCAGCAGATCGCCATGCTCGCGGTCGCACTCCTCGGCCTGACCCTCTCGGGCTGGGGATCCGGCTTCACGCTCTACCAGTTCTACGCGGTCCTGACCGGCTGAGCCGGGGCTTCGCGCGCCGGCCGCGGGCCGCTCAACTCGCCGCGCGTGTTTACCGTCCACCCGAAAGGCAAGGCGGTGTCCATGAGCGATCCGAACAAGGACACGAGCCAGAAGCCCACCACCACCCGGACCGCCGATGCCAAGGCGCGTGACGCCGCGGACAAGGCGACCGCCCCCGCGTCGCGAGCCGGGCAGGCCGCCGCGGGCAAGGCCGGTGACGCGGCGTCAGCCGCCAAGGCCGGCGCCCAGCGCTCGGCCCAGGCCGCGAACGGCGCCGTGCAGACGGCGGCGAAGGGCGTCGAAGCCGGCCGCCAGGCGGTCGTCACCACCTCGGGACACGTCGCGGCCACGGCCAAGACGGCGTGGACGGTCATCGCCCACCGCAAGCTCGTCGCCGCGGGCGTGGGCGCCGGCATCACCGCCCTGAGCGCCGCGTCGTACGCGGTGGGCCGCCGCGCGGGCCACCAAGCGCACGGCCCCCTCACCCGCCTCACCGGCGGCCGGATCTGACGTCCCACGGACGGCCGCGTCACGTCGCCCGGCCCGGCGGTCCACCCGGCCTACGGAGACCGCGGATCCGGGCTCGTGGCGTGCCGCCGATCGATGATTCCGACGCGACACTCCTTCCGGGAGTCCAGGTGTCGCCAGTGCGCTTTGTATCTTATGTCGCAAATCTTCTAACCTAGAAGGACTGTGGCATGACCTATGACGAACTGGCGACAACCGGTTCCGGCCTGTTGTTGTTCGGCGTCGCCGCGGGCCAGACCTGGCTGGTGGCCGTGGCCTTCGCGCTGACGCTCGGGGGTGCGCTCCTCGTCCGGTGCACGTTCCGGCGGGGCAAGGGCGCGGATGAGGCCTAGAAGCCAAGCTGTGAACTCCGGCAGGCGTCAGGAACGGCTTCGCACGCCCGGGGCGACGTACGTTCCTGTGGGCGGCCCGGGGGCGCTCGGTGGGCTGCCCTTCGTGGCCGTTGTCTGCTGGGCGACCTGGCACCTGCTGACAGTCACCGTGTGGCGTGACAGCGCCGATCCGGGCCTGGGCTTCGTCTGGCTGGTGTCGTTCCTCCTGCTCTGGTGGCTGCCGGTGTGCTGGCTGGAGCGTCCGGCCGGGATCACGGAAGCTCAGCGGCCAGGCATCGACAGACTGCGCGTAACGGTTCAGATCCCCGTCTACAACGAGGACCCCCACGCACTCCGCGCCTGTCTGGAGTCGGTGCTCGCCCAGTCCCGCCGTGTCCAGCGTGTGCGCGTGGTCGACGACGGCTCCGCGGACGGCGAAACGGGTGAACCGCTCCTCTACGCCGCCGAGCGTGCCCATCTCCTGGCCCAGGCGGGCAGGCTCGGCATCGAAGCCACCTGGGACCGCACCGAGAACCGCGGCAAGCGGTGGGCGCAGATGCACGTTCTCGCCGACGACGACGCCGATGTCTTCGTCACCCTCGACAGTGACTCCGTTCTGGACGAGCGGGCGGTGGCGGAGGGCTTGAAGCCGTTCGCCGACCCGCGAGTGAAATCCGTGGCGGGACTCGTCGTCCCGCTCAACATGAAGACCAACCTCCTGACCCGGCTCACCACGGTGCTGTACGTCCCCTTCACCCGGGGCCTGCGCAGCGCGCAGTCCGTGCTCGGCTCCGTTCTGATCAATTCCGGCACGCTCGCCTTCTACCGTGCCGACGTCGTGCGGCGGCATGCCGGGGTCTACGAGCGGGAGACCTTCCGCGGCGTCCCGATGCAGATGAACGACGACTCGATGCTGACCATGTACGCGCGTATGGAGGGCCGGACCGTCCACCAGCCCTCCGCCGTCTGCTTCACCTTGGTACCCGACAGGACACGCCACTACTTCCGCCAGCAACTGCGCTGGATGCGCGGCACCACCGTGCGGCACCTGTGGTGGCTGCGCCACATGCCGATGAGCTCGCTGGCCTTCTGGATGCCCGTGGTCGAGTACGCGCACCTCATCCTGGCCCTGCTGGTACCCATCGCCGTTCTCGCTTCACCGGAACTCCGCCTGCAGACAGGGTCGCTGGCCCAGTACGCCGTGGTCATCGGCTGTGCCATGAACTACCTCATCAGCCTCCGTCTGTTCGCCATCCGGCGAACAGACGAGACGTTGGGGCATCAGCTCCTCATGTTCCTGCTGTCACCGCTGGCCGGACTGTGGCGGCTGACGGTGCTTCGGCCCTTGTACCTGTACGCCATGGCGACCTGCTGGCAGGTCGGCACCTGGGGCACCCGGGACCGCGTGGAAGTACGCGCGCCGGCTCCCGCCCGGTGAGCCGGGGCTTCCGCGGGGCGAGGACGCCGGTGCCAGTGGGGCGGACACCGCGCGGCCTCGGCCTGCCGCCCGTCGGTCAACAGGCATCCGGGGGACCGCCCTTACAGGCGCGGCACCGCCACCCGGGGCACGACGTCCGCCCCGGCCTCGGCCGGAACGTCCGGCACCGCTCCCCGGACAGGGGAAGATGGGACCGCGAGCGAAGTCCCGACCGATGCGGAGGAGTGGGCGCATGCAGCATGACCGAGCCGGAAAGCCGGCCGGCCCCGAGGACCTGATCGACGTCGCCCGGCTGGTGACGGCGTACTACGCCCTGCACCCGGACCCGGCCGAGCCCGGGCAGCGCGTGGCCTTCGGCACGTCCGGGCACCGCGGATCGTCCCTGGCGGCGGCGTTCAACGAGGACCACATCGCCGCCACCAGCCAGGCCATCTGCGAGTACCGCACCGCACAGGGCACCGACGGCCCGCTCTTCCTGGGCGCCGACACGCACGCCCTGTCCGAGCCCGCGAGGATCACCGCACTGGAGGTGTTCGCCGCCAACGACGTGACCGTCCTCATCGACATCTCGGACGGCTACACCCCCACCCCGGCGGTGTCGCACGCCATCCTCACCCACAACCGAGGCCGTCCCTCGGGCCTGGCCGACGGCGTGGTCGTCACCCCCTCTCACAACCCGCCCGCCGACGGCGGCTTCAAGTACAACCCGCCGAACGGCGGTCCCGCGGGCTCGGACGCGACCTCCTGGATCCAGGACCGGGCCAACGAGATCATCACGGCCGGCCTGAAGGACGTACGGCGCGTCCCCTACGCCCGGGCGCTCGCCGCGCCCGGCACCGGCCGCTACGACTTCCTCGGCGCCTACGTCTCGGACCTGCCGAGCGTCCTGGGCCTCGACGCGATCCGGTCGGCGGGCGTGCGGATCGGTGCCGACCCGCTGGGCGGCGCCTCCGTCGCGTACTGGGGCCGGATCGCCGAACAGCACCGCCTCGACCTGACCGTCGTCAACCCGCTCACCGACCCCACCTGGCGGTTCATGACGCTGGACTGGGACGGGAAGATCCGCATGGACTGCTCGTCGCCGCACGCGATGGCCTCGCTCATCGAGCAGCGCGACCGCTTCACCATCGCCACCGGCAACGACGCCGACGCCGACCGGCACGGCATCGTCACCCCCGACGCCGGGCTGATGAACCCCAACCACTACCTCGCCACCGCGATCGCCTACCTCTACGCCCACCGCACCGACTGGCCGGCGGACGCGGGCGTCGGCAAGACGCTGGTGTCCTCCGGCATGATCGACCGGGTCGCCGCCGACCTCGGCCGACGGCTGGTCGAAGTACCCGTGGGCTTCAAGTGGTTCGTGGACGGGCTGGTCGGCGGCACGCTCGGCTTCGGCGGCGAGGAGTCCGCGGGGGCGTCGTTCCTGCGCCGGGACGGCTCGGTGTGGACCACGGACAAGGACGGCCTCATCCTGGCGCTGCTCGCCTCCGAGATCACCGCCGTCACCGGCAGGACGCCCTCCGAGCACTACGCCGCTCTCACCGCACGCTTCGGCGAACCCGCCTACGCCCGCATCGACGCCCCGGCGACCCGCGAGGAGAAGGCCCGCCTGGCCAAGCTGTCCCCGGCCCAGGTCACCGCCGACACCCTCGCCGGAGAGCCGGTCACCGGCGTGCTCACCGAGGCGCCGGGCAACGGCGCGCCCATCGGCGGCATCAAGGTGACCACCGAGAACGCCTGGTTCGCGGCCCGTCCCTCCGGCACCGAGGACGTGTACAAGATCTACGGGGAGTCGTTCCTCGGGGCGGACCACCTCCGGCAGGTGCAGGACGAGGCCAAGCTCGTCGTCCTCGGCGCCCTGGGCGGCTGACGCCGTACGGCACGCCCCGACACCGCACCGGCCCCCGGGGCCGGTCAGTGACGACCGGCCCCGGGGAGTGCCACGGTCAGCCCGCGGATCTCGTAGCCGCCGATCGCCTCCTGGAAGGCGACGCGCGGCTCCCCGCCCATCCGGACACCGTCGAGGGCGAACAGACGGCTGAGGAAGACATCGGTCTCCAGGAGGGCGATGTGCGCCCCCGGGCAGCGGTGCGGCCCGTCGCCGAAGGAGAGTCCCGCACCGACCTCCGGGGCTCGGCCGGGCCTGATCAGCAGGGGATCGTCGCCCACGGCCTTCGGGTCCGTGTTGGCATCGTCCAGGAGGAGCTCGACGTACTCGCCGGGGCCGACGGTCACCGGCCCGCCGGGACAGGCCAGTTCGACGGCCTCCGTGGTGCGCCGGCGCAAGTGCCCGATCACCGGTTCCAGCCGCAGCAGCTCCTGGAGGACGGCGAGGCGCCCGGTCTCGTCCGCCGAGCGGTAGTGGTCGAGCAGACCGGCGTCCGAGAACAGATGCCAGGCGGCCAGGCAGATGAACTCGCGCGTGGTGACCATGCCGGCCGCGGCGAACGTCAGGCACTCACCGAGGATCTCCGCGTCCGAGCAGCCCTCCGCGATCAGGTGGGAGATCAGATCGTCGTGATCGTGGCGACGGTGCGCGCGGATGGCGGGGCGGACGTCGGCGAGGTGGATGCGGAGCCAGTTGGTGTTCTGCCGCACCCACCAGTAGACGCCCCGCACGCTGGTCAGGCCGGGTTCGCCGAACTCCTCGGGGAAGAAGCGCTCCAGCCTGCGGCGGATGCCGGGCCTGCCGTACCGCAGTCCGACGACCTCGCTCACCACGCCGATGGCCAGTTCGAAGGCCAGATCGGAGAGCGGCGCCTCGCCCGCCGCGCGCAGGGCCGCCACCTGCTCGTCCGCGATGCGGACCATCAGGTCGCGGTAGTGCTCGTCCACCCGGCGGGGAGTGAAGAAGCGCGCGGTCTGCCGGCGGTGTTCCCGGTGCTCGGGGCCGTCCCGGTAGAGCACGGGCCGGCGGACTCGGGGCGGGAGCTTCTCCACCGTCTCGATGCCGAGACCGGCCTGGACGGTGCCGGGACCGCGCAGCAGCGCACGCGCGGCCGCGTAGTCGCGCACCTGCCACGTTCCGTCCGCCGCGCGGCCGACCGGGCACGCCGTCCCGGCCCCGCCTCCGGCCGGCCTTGCGCGCGGAGTCCTGTTCGTCGTGCACCACGCGGGCACCCCCAGGTCCGTCCGCCGGACGGCCCCGGTGCCGCCCGGCTCGCCGGCGTGGTCACAGGATCACGCACGCGCCGACCGCTGACCACCCCCGCGACGCGTCGAGCCGGGGACGCGGGACGTCACGACCGGGTACGACCGTGCCGCGGGTGGGAGCGCAGCGCCCACGGCGGCGTCCAGACCTCCGTGTCGAGGCGGCCGGACGGCCGGGAGGAGAGGTGGGCGCGCAGCGCGGTCAGCGCGGGGTGCGGATTGCCGGCGTGCCAGAGCAGCGAGTGCGGATAGACGGGCGTCGGATCGCGCAGCGGGACGCGCCGCAGACCATGGACGGCGGGCCGGACGAGCGGGGTCCGTTCGCTGAGGAAGGTCGCCACCGTCGAGGACTCGGCGATCGTGTCCAGGAGGCCCTCGACGCCGAAGTTCGGACCGACGGCGTCGATGGTGAGACCGAAAGCGGCGGCGAGGGCGTCGTAGTAGGCCGACCACTCGGTGCCGGGGAGGTTGCCGGGCATCCAGATGCGATGACCGGCGAGCTGGGCGGGGGCCACCGCCGGGGCCGCCGCGAACTCGTGGGCGGGCCCGGTGAACAGCTGGAGCGGCTCGTCGAGGACGGGCATGGCCTCGATGCCCTCGGGGAGATCCCGCCCCGGCACGGTGACGCAGCGGAAGGACGCGTCGATCTCCCCGGACCGGATGGCGTTCGCGGCCGCGTCGGCGTCCACGTCGAAGAGGATGACGACATCGAGGTCGACGTCCGGGTGCGCGCGGTGGAAGCCGCGGAGCAGACCGGCCACGGCGGTCCGTCTGCCGATCACATCGACCCGCAGGGGGCGCCGGCCGGGGCGTACGGAGGCGGCGGCCCGCTCCTCGGCGTCGAGCAGCGCACGCGCGTGCGGCAGGAACGCCAGCCCGTCGACGGTGAGCCGGGCCCCGCGCGCGGTACGGGTGAACAACGGCACCCCGAGGTCCTTCTCCAGCGCTGCGACACGCTTGGAGACGGCCTGCTGGGAGACCGCCAGCCCGGCGGCCGCGACCTGGAACTGTCCGGCCTCCGCGACCATGACGAAGGTGCGTACGGCCAGGAGATCCACGGCGGCCATCCTACGGGCACAACCCCTCGCCGTGCCGGGCGATGTGCCGTGGCCGGCGAAGCGCAAAGCGGGTGCGTACGGCCGGGCCGGCGTGTGATGATCCGCCGGTGGACCGTCAACAGATCTCCCGAATCGCCCATGCCGATCACCCGATCGCCGTCCCCCTCGACGACGACTCGGTACGCCGGCTCCTGGCACGTGGTGTCCCGCGCGGCGACGCGCGCGTCCTCGACCTGGGCTGCGGCGGCGGCGAATGGCTCCTGCGTGCCCTCGCCCAGCACCCGCGGCTGACGGCCGAGGGCGTCGACACCTCCGAGACCGCGCTCGCCCACGCCGAGGAGGAGGCGGCCCGGCTCGGCGTGCGGGACCGCCTCGTCCTCCACCGCGAGGACGCCACGCGGTTCACCGCCCCGCACCGCTTCGACCTGGTCCTCTGCGTCGGCTCCACCCACGCCTTCGGCGGCCTGCCCGCCACCCTCGCCGCCGCACGCGAACACCTGGCGCCCGGCGGACGCGTCCTGGTCGGCGACGGCTACTGGGAGAGCGAACCGTCCGCCGAGGCCGTCGAGATGCTCGGCGACCTCACCGACCTGCCGACCACGCTGGACCGGGTCGTCGCGGACGGCTGGACCCCTGTCGGCGGGCACGTCAGCACCCGCGGAGAACTCGACGACTACGAGTGGTCCTGGACCGGGTCGCTGGCCTCGTGGGCCCTGGACCACCCCACCGACCCGGACAGCGCCCAGGCACTGGAGGCGGCCACCACCCATCGCGAGCAATGGATGCGGGTCTACCGGGACTCGATGGGCTTCCTCTGCCTCGTCCTGCGCCCGACGAGCGACTGAGTGGTGAGACCACGCAGTTCTCGTGATCGGACGGGCGTTCTCTGATGTTTCCCGGATTTTGGGGGTAGACGGGCTGGCGTAACGGTCAAGGCTCAGGAAGAGGGCGGATCGGATGGACAGGGCTGCCCAGAATGGGGACCAGCTGAGAAACGAGCTGGTCAGGGTTTCGGCAGAGTACGAGGGCATGCCCGGCGACATCGCCCGGGGCCGGGAGCTGGCCCGCGGGTTCCTGGCACGGGTACGGGCGGCGCAGGGCCTCCCGGTGTCCGACCGCGCGACGGACCTGGTGCAACTGGTGGTCAGCGAGCTGCTGACCAACGCGTGCAAATACGCGCCCGGGCCCTCATTGGTCGACCTGGAGCTGGCCGAGGACCGGGTGGAGGTCACGGTGTGGGACAGCGACCCGGTACTGCCGGTGGCCGAGACGGCGGACCCGGGCCGGATCGGCCGGCACGGGCTGGAGATAGTGATGGCCGTCTGCCAGAGCTTCGAAGTGCACCGGGAGCCGGTCGGAAAGCGCATGAGGGCCGCGGTGCGGCTCGCCGACGACATGAACGGCACCGCCGTCGGCCGCCCGTCCTGATCCCGGCCCGGAGCCGGTACACCACGCCGCGGCGCGCTGATCCCCGGGCACGCCCAGGTCGTCGAGGGCGTGGGTCACCACGGCTCGCGCGGCCCCGGTGGCGTAGCCCTGTCCCCAGGCGGACGGGCACTCGGCCCGGACATCCCGGCAACCTGCCGGGGACGGGCCCGCGGAGCGACCGGACGAACGGACCACCCGCCCGTTCTCAGGTTCACCGCAGCGCGTCCTGCGCGTCGATCACCTCGGCCGCCTTCGGCGGCTGGATGTCCAGCGGCTCGTCGAAGCCGGCGAAGGACGTGGTCGTGTCGTACTCGGCCCCCTCGTAGACCGCCTTGAGCAGATACGGCTTGCCCTTCGTGGCGACGTAGAAGGTGTACGTGCCGCCCTTGTCCTCCTTGTCGGTCACGGTCAGCTCGACCGCCTCCCGGTCACCGACGCGGGTGTTCCTCCCCTTCTTCGCCGTACCGAAGGATTCGAAGGGGCGCGTGCAGGAGGAGAGCCCGTCACCGGGCTGCGCCGCGTCGGCGGGCGTCTTGATCCACAGCCGCTGCTCGCTGGTGACGCTACCGGGCTTCCACTTCTCGAGATAGGCACGGTCGGGACGGACGTAGTCGGTCTCGCCCAGCCGGATCTGGTCGAGGGTGCCGCCCTGGGAGAACTCGGTCTTCGCGGTGCACCGGCTGTCGAGGTCGGTCACGAGCCGAACGGTGACCGTACCGCCCTTCGCCGCGGTGCTGGTGGAGTCGACCCGCACGGACTTCAGCGCCCGCATCGCGGCGTTGGCGTCCTCGAACATGTCGTCGGCGGACTCGTTCCCGCCGGAGTCGCCGCTGCCGCACCCCGCCACGAGGGCCCCGGCCAGCAGACAGGTCAGCACGGTCACCGCCGTGGTCGTGTTCTTCGTCCGCACGCAACCCTCCAGGTACAAGATCAGCACCGGGAGCCTACCCGACCTCCCCCCTTCGGCCTTCCGGAGCGGTTCATCCCCGCCACCTGAGGGAACCTGGCGGGATGGACGGCGTCGGAAGGCTGTGAGGGTCGTGACATCACGCTGGGCGGGCCACCGGGACGGCGGCGAGCCGGGAGCCGACGGAGCGGACAGCGCCCCGGGACCCGACTCCCGCGCCGTCCTGCACGCCCTCGGCGCCGGCGTCCTCACCCTGGACACGTCCGGCCGGATCACCTCGGTGAACCCCTGGGCCGAGCACCTGCTGGGGCGGTCCGCGCGGGACATGATCGGACACGACGCGCACGACCTCCTGCACCGGCACGCCGACGGCAGCCCCGTGCCGCGCGAACGCTGCTCGCTGCGCAACCCCCTGAGCGGGACGCCTTCCGAGGAGGGGAGCGAGGAGTACTTCCAGCGGGCGGACGGCACCACGGTCCCGATCATCTGGGCGACCACCCCGCTGGCCGGGGAGGGCCGGCCGGAGGGACTGGTGCTCGTCTTCCACGACTTCAGCCTGCACCGCAGCGCCGCCGAGGAGACCGAGGCGCGCACCGCAGCCCTGGAGGCCCTCACCGCCCAGCTGCACCTGGTGGCCGAGATCTCCACGGTGCTGATTCCCACCGAGCACACCTCCGCCACGATTCGCCGGCTCCTGCGCCTGCTGGTGCCGGAACTCGGCCAGTGGGCCGCGGTCGACGTCTACCCGGGGCACTCGGACGTCCTGGAGCGGGTCGCCGTCCGCAGCAGCGCACACCCGCACCGGGCGGGACGGCTGAGGGGGCGGGTGACGTCGCTGCCCGACCCGGCCCGCGCCGCGCTGACCCGGCTGGTCAACGGTGACCGCCCGGCACCGCTGAGCGCCAAGGACCTGTCGCACGACCCCCACCACCCTCTCGCCGCGACCCACCGGGTCCTGTTCGAGCGGCTCGGCGGACACTCGGCCGTCGTCGTCCCGCTGCGCACCCGGCAACGGACGTACGGGATGCTGACCGTGGCACGCGCGCAGGAGCACCCGGCGCACACCGAGGACGAGGTCGCCCTGCTGGCCGACATCGGCCGCCGCGTCGGACTGGTCCTGGACAACGCCCGCCTCTACCGCGAGCAGCAGAACGTCGCCGAGACCATGCAGCGTCAGCTGCTGACGCCCCTCCCGCAGGTCGACCACCTCCGTATGGCGGCCCGGTACTGGCCCGCCGAGAGCGCCATGGAGATCGGCGGCGACTGGTACGACGCCTTCCTGCTCGCCGACGGTGTCATGGCCCTGGTCATCGGGGACGTGGTCGGACACGACCTGCAGGCCGCCGCCCACATGGCCGAGGTACGCAACATGCTGCGCGCCCTGGCCTGGGACCACCAGGAGCCGCCCAGCGTGATCATGCGGCGTCTCGACGAGGCCGTGACCAACACCAGTGACGCCCCCATGGCCACGCTCGTCTTCGCCCGCGTCGAAGGTCCCGAAGGCGGCCCCTGGCAGTTCCACTGGGTCAACGCCGGCCATCCGCCGCCCCTGCTGATCACACCGGACGGCGGGACCCGCTTCCTGGGGGCCGGCCACGGACCGCTCATCGGCATGGGCGCCACCCTGCGCCTCGGTCTGGACTGGCCCGACGCGCACGAGGACCTGCCGCCGGAGAGCATCCTCCTGCTCTACACCGACGGCCTGGTGGAGAGCCGTGACCGCCCGATCGACCTCGGGATGGCCAAGCTCCGCCACCACGCAGGCGTCCTGGCCCGTCGGCTGGAGGGACGGAGCATCGACGCGTTCTGCGACGAGCTGCTCGCCCGCATCACGCCGCGCGGCGACGACGTCGCCCTGCTCGCCCTGCGCCTGCCCGGCGCCGGTGCCGGCGCCCCGGGGGACACCGCACCGCCTCCACCGTCCCAGTCCGCGCACAGCGAGGCGGCACCCGACCGGGCCGCTCCGGGCTCACGCCGTCAGCAGCCCGAGGTGGAGGACACGACACACGTCGACCCGGACGAGTAGGGCGGGGAGGGCCGGCGGCGCCGCGCCCACGTGTGCCGCTTCCGTTCACCCGAACCCGCCGTCCACCGAACGGCGGACCCGGAGAGGGGGAACAACCCCCGGCCCGTGGAGGGGCCCCGTGCGCTCCCACGCCTGCGCGGGCCGCCGTCCGGGCGGACGTTCACCCGGCTGATCGCCTTGAGTGGTGCGAATCGGAGGGCTGGCTGACGGTGATTCACGTCGGGGCCGGGTCCCCTCAGCTGACGAAGCACCAGCTGCCCGGTCATGACGGAAGGAACTCAGATGCGTTCTGCTCGCATGCTCCTGACCACGGCGGCGGCCTCCGCCGTCCTCGTCCTCGGCGCTCCCGGCGCCTACGCGGCGGCCGGGGGCGACTGGGAACACGACGACTCTTCCTACAGCAAGGAGCACGACAACGGAGGCAAGCACGAGGAGCCGCGCGGCGGCATGCACACCGGTGGCGGTGCGCTGACCGCGGTGAACGAGGGCGACTGGGAGGGCGGCTCCAAGCAGGGCTCGGAGACGTCCAAGCACGACTCGGAGACCTACAAGCAGGACGAGGGCGAGAAGTCCTGGGGCGGCGGCGAGCACGAGAAGCCGCGCGGCGGCATGCACACCGGAGGCGGCGGGCTGGACGCGCCGACCACGACCGCGGGCGGACTGGCCGTCCTGGGCGTCGCCGCGACCGGTCTGTACGCCGTCCGGCGCAGGAAGTCGGCTCGCGGGACGGCGTGAGTCATGCCGGGCGCGATAGCCGTCGGGCCGCCACCCAGGCACCGCGTGGCGGCCCGGCTCGCTCGCCCCGTCCTGTCCGCCGCCCGTGCCCCAGTGAGGTGGTCCTCGATGCCAGTCCCCCCTTCCTCTCCCGCCGACGACGAGCAGGCGCCGACCGGGTCCCGCCCGGGCATGACGGTGCTGTGTGCCGTGGCCCTCCTGGTCCTGGCCGTGAGTCTGGTCGGCGGCAACGACACGTCGGCCGACTCCTCCCGCCCACCGCTCGCCGCACAGCCCGGTGTGTCGGCTCCTTCCGCCGCCGGTGGTCAGGCGGGGACGGACACGGACACGGACACAGGCACAGGCACAGGCACGGACCTGCCGCGCTCGAAGCCGGTGCGTCTGCTCATTCCGGAGATCTCCGTCGACGCTCCCTTCACCGACCTCGCCATCGGCGCGAACGGGCAACTGGAACCTCCGCCGCCCGACGACACCAACCTCGTCGGCTGGTACGCCAAGGGCGCCTCCCCCGGGGAGAGGGGCACTTCGATCATCGCCGGGCACGTGGACACGAAAACGTCGGCGGCCGTCTTCGCGTACCTCGGCCAGCTGGACGAGGGAGACGTCTTCCACGTCCGCAGAGCCGACGGACGCCAGGCGTCCTTCGAGGTCGACGGCCTGGAGACGTTCGACAAGGACGACTTCCCGAGCAAGCGCGTGTACGGCGACGCGGACCGGGCCGAGGTACGGCTCATCACCTGCGCGGGCGACTACGACCGCAAGGCCAAGGACTACACGGAGAACCTGGTGGTCTTCGCGCACCTCGTCTGAGTCCCGCGGCGCGGTGCCGGCGGTGCCGGTCACCCGCGCAGTGCACACGAGTCGCGCGCCACCGGGGCCGGGCACACGATCGAGGAACGCTGGCGTCGCATCACCGCGGCCGACGTTCAGTTCCGCACCCGCGAAGGAGATGTGCGCAGGATGACCACCACGTCCACCCCTGTTTCGGAACCGCTGACGCGACAGGCGTCGCACCATGTCTCCCAGTCCGTGTTCGACGGCTCCCGGCTCCGGGTCGTCCTGCTGGTCGAGGTCTACGACGGCGCCCAGCAGCAGTTCCTCGAGACGTACGAACAACTGCGCAGCCACGTCGAGTCCGTCCCCGGCCACCTGGGCGAGCAGTTGTGCCAGTCCATCGAGAACCCCTCCCAGTGGCTCATCACCAGCGAATGGGAGAGCGCTCCGCCCTTCCTGACCTGGGTGAGCAGCGAGGAGCACGTGCGGATGGTGAAGCCGCTGCACAACTGCGTGCGGCACACCAGGTCGCTCCGCTTCCACGTCGTCCGTGAGACGGGCCACCCGGCGGCGGGTGCCGAGGCCGCCCGGGGCGGGCTCCAGACGTCGCCCCGCCTCGGTGACGGCGTGATCCGGCACGCGCTCACCTTCACGGTGAAACCGGGCAGCGAGGAGGCGGTCGCCGAGGTCCTCGCGGACTACGCCTCGCCCGAGCCGCGGGTCGACGACACCACACGGCTGTGCCGTACCTCCCTGTTCCTGCACGGCAACCGGGTGGTACGGGCCATCGAGGTGCGCGGTGACCTGCTCGCGGCCCTGCGGCACGTGGCCGAGCAGCCCGAGGTGCGGGCCGTCGAGGAGGCCCTCGACCCGTATCTGGAGCAGGACCGGGACCTCGGCGACCCGGAGTCCGCCCGGATCTTCTACACACGGGCGGCACTGCCCGCCGTCCACCACGTGACCGTGGGGCACCAGGACCCGGCGGCGCGGCGGCACGCGTTGTCGTACCCGGCCAGGCCGGGCTGCGGCATGCGGCTGGCCCGGCTGCTCGCCGAGCGCGACGAGGCGGCGGCACAGGACCCGCACGGCCCCGTCCTGTGCAGCACGATCTTCCAGCGCGACGACGTCGTGGTGCGGCTGGTCGACGTACGGGGCGGGCTGGAGGCCGCCGGCCCGGCTGTGTCCCTCGGCCTTTCGGACCCCGGCCAGGTGGCCGAGCTGACGACGCTCCTGGACGGCCCGGCGGGCACCGACGGATCCGCGCCGGCGGGCGGCGACCTCGCCCGTGCTCTCGAGGGTGCCCGGATGGAGCTGGTCACCGACCGCCGGGCCCCCGACGCCTGATCCGCCCCTCCACGGCGCGCACACCTCGGCCGCCGGACCGCCGCGGGGGCGGTCCGGCGGCCGACGCGTGCGCGTCTTCGGGTCAGTTCACTCGGGCACGGTGCAGTCGAACGCGTGCAGGTAGGGGTTGACCGGGCGGATGTCGTCGATGACGAGGCCCGCGTCGGTCAGCCGGCCGACCATGCTGTCGGTGGTGTGCTTGGCGCCGCCGACGTTGAGGAGCAGCAGCAGGTCCATGGCGGTGCTGAACCGCATCGAGGGCGTGTCGTCGACGAGGTTCTCGATGACCACGACCCGGGCCCCGGGCCCACCCGCCGCCATGACGCCCCGCAGCGCACGGGCGGTGCTGTCGTCGTCCCATTCGAGGATGTTCTTGATGATGTACACATCGGCCTGGACGGGGACCGCCACCCGGCAGTCGCCCGGCACGATCCGCACCCGGTCCGCGAGCGATCCGCCCTCGCGCAGCCGCGGGTCGGCGTTCTCCACCACCCGTGGCAGGTCGAGCAGGGTGCCGTGCATCGACGGGTACTTCTCCAGCAGGCTCGCCACCACATGTCCCTGGCCGCCGCCGATGTCGGCGACCGACGTGCACCCCGACAGGTCGAGGAGCGCCGCGACGTCCTGGGCCGACTGCCGGCTGGAGGTCGTCATGGCGCGGTTGAAGATCTCGGCCGACTCGGGAGCGTCCTCGTTGAGGTAGGTGAAGAACTCCTTGCCGTACAGGCCCTCGACGACATTGCCGCCGGTACGCACCGCCTCGTCCAGCTGGGGCCACGCGTCCCAGGTCCACGGCTCGGTGCACCACAGCGTGATGTAGCGCAGGCTGTGCGGGTCGTCCTCGCGCAGCAGCCGGGACATGGCGGTGTGCGCGAAGGTCCCGTCCTTGTGCTCGGCGAAGACGCCGTAGCAGGTCAGGGCGCGCAGCAGCCGGCGCAGCGGCCCCGGCTCGGTCTTCACCGCGGCCGCGAGGTCCTCCACGGCCGTGGGGTTGTCGCCGAGCGCGTCGGCCACGCCGAGCCGGGCGGCCGCGCGGAGGGCGGCGGCACATGCCGCCCCGAACACGAGCTCCCTCAGCCGCATGGGCGGGGGCGGGGCAGTCTGTGCGGTCGTCATGTGCCGCGTCCTTCCTTCTTCCTCGGTCCTCGGGTGGCTACGGCCGGCCGGTCAGCACAGTCCCGCGGGCTTGGAGGCGCCGCAGGTGTTGCCGGTGAAGGTGTTGCTCTCGGCGGTCTCCCCGGTCCCGGCGTTCACCAGGTCGGCGGGGGAGTTGTCGCGCAGCCTGTTGCCGTTGACCTCGTTCTTCGAGTTGGGGGCGCCCACCATGCTGGCGGCCAGGACGATGCCGCCCGACATCGACGACTTGCCGGAGTTGCCCTCGACCGTGTTGTCGGTGACCAGGACCTTCTCGGTACCGGTCAGGACGATGCCGGAGCCCTGGAGCGCCTCCAGCCGGTCGGTCTTCGGGCAGGACTTGTTGTTGCGGACGACGTGGTTGTCGCGCACGACCAGGTCGCCGGCCATGGGCTTGTTCTCGTCGCCGACGACGAACACGCCCGCGCAGTTGCCGCCGATGTAGTTGTCCGCGACGGCGAGGTTGCGCAGACGGCGGACGGTGATGCCGATCCGGTTGCCCTCGACCCGGTTGTGCGCGACGACCGTGCCCTCGGTGTCCGCGGCGCCTTCCTCGGCCTTGATGGTGTTGGCGAGGAAGATGCCGGCGTCACCGTTGTCGCGGGCGATGTTGTCCACGAAGGCGCCGTGGACCGACCGCTCCTGGGCGATGCCCCAGACACCGTTCTTCACCGCCGTCACGTTCCGCACGGTGAGGCCGTCGGTGGCCATGGAGAACAGGCCGGTTCGCTTGAAGCCGGTCACCGTCAGGTTGGCGACGGTGATGCCCTTGACGTTCTTGTCCTTCGTCCCGATCACGCAGATGCCGTTGCCGCCCTCGGCACAGGTGTTGTCGGTGGCCTTCTCCGTGCTCGGCTTGATGACCGTGCCGCGGCCCACGCCCCGCAGGGTGAGCCCGGGCGTGCTCACCTTGACGCTCTCGTGGTAGGTGCCGGAGGTGACGAGAACGGTGTCGCCCGACTTCGCGGCGTCCACCGCCTTCTGGATTGATTCGCCGGGGTGGACCACGTGGGTCGTGTGGTCGGCGGATGCCGGGGCCGCGCCGAGCCCCGTTCCGATCATCGCTGCGGTGCACACCAGGTACACGACATGGCATTTCTTCATATTCCGCACGTTATGCCCGAAAGATTCACGCACGGGATGGATGAGCCATCCGACGGCGTGTCATGAACGGCCGGTGATCCGGTGGTTCCCGGGCAGACGGCGTAAGTGATCAACATGTCGGCCGCAGGGAGGAATGACCATCGTGACCGTGCCTGAACGCCGCACCCGCCCGAGACGCCACGGGCGCCGCTTCGACCTCCGCGCGACCGCCATGTTCTTCGGTCTCGCCGCTGTCGGTCTGATCATCGTGGGGTGGGTCGGCCGAATGGCCGTCGACGTCGCGCAGCGGCGTCCCGTCTGGGCCGTCGTCCTGGTCCTCGGGGGAGTGGTGGCGGGTGTCGTCTGCTGGCGCGGGCGTTCCGGGTTCTCCCCGTCCAGGCTGGCGCGCCGTACCACCGGCGCCCTGGAGGAGGCCACGGCGACAGCCCTGGACGCGCTGGAGGAGCGGCGGACGGTGATACCTGAGGACGAGGCACCCGGCGTCGAGACGCCCGGCTTCGAGGAGTCCGCCACGGCGGCGGCCACCGGCCACGAGGCGCTCAGCCCCGACGAGTTCGAGCAGGCGATAGCCGGTCTCTGCGTACGGGACGGCTGCGCCGAGGTGGAGGTGGTGGGCGGAGCGGGCGACCTCGGCGCGGACGTGGTGGCGGTGGCCCCCGACGGCCGGCGCGTCGTCATCCAGTGCAAGCGCTACGGCGACGAGAACAAGGTCGGCTCCCAGGACCTGCAGCGCTTCGGCGGTACCTGTTTCACCGTCCACGAGGCCGACGTCGCGGTCCTCGTCACCAGCAGCGAATTCACCGCACCGGCCGTCGAGTACGCCGAGCGGTGCGGAATAGTCTGCGTGAACGAGGCGGGACTGCGCGACTGGAGCGAGGGCCTGGGGCCGGCGCCCTGGGCGCCGGGTTTCCTCGTGAAGGACGGGACTCAGACCTCGGACCAGGCCCTCCAGTGACCCCTAGGGGCACTCCGCGCCCCGCCGCCCGCCGGGGCGAAGCGATTCTCCCGCCGTCCAGTGGCAATCTGGGCGGCATGGGCAAGACCGCGCTGATCGTCATCGACATGATCAACACCTACGACCACGAGGACGCCGAGCTGCTGATTCCCGCCGTGGAATCCGTGCTGCCGGCGCTGACCGGCCTGCTCGAGCGGGCCCGGCGTCAGGGCGTTCCCGTGATCTACGTCAACGACAACTTCGGTGAGTGGCGCTCGCACCACGGCGAGATCCTCGACAAGGCGCTCTCCGGACCGCACGGCCGCCTCGTCGAGCCGCTGCGGCCCGACGAGTCCTCCCTCTTCGTGGTCAAGGCACGCCACTCGATCTTCTTCGAGACCCCGTTGACGAACCTGCTCTTCGAGCAGGGGATCGACCGGCTCGTGCTGTGCGGGCAGGTGACCGAACAGTGTGTGCTCTACTCGGCGCTCGACGCCCACATCCGCCATCTGCGGGTCATCGTTCCGCGCGACGCGGTCGCCCACATCCACGCCGACCTGGCGGACGCCGCGCTGCGCATGATGCAGCGGAACATGGGCGCCCAGGTGTGCGACAGCGGCGAGTTGTGGTCGTGAGGGGCGATCCGCCGAAGGGCGGCACGCGGACGAGGGTTCGCCTGCTCCGACTGGCGTACGGAGAGCGCGGCCTGCGCGGCGCACCGTCATCACGTGGTGTAACAGTCTCTGTATGATCTGTAAACGAAATGCTCATCTGAGCGGCGCGCGCAGTTCGCAGGGCCGAAGGATCCGGACCGCTGTGGTGGTCCTGTTCGCCGCGACCGCACTGGGTGCGACCACCGAAGCGGCGGCTTCACCGTCGGTCCCCCCGCGCACCGACTGGGACGCCATCGCCGCCTGCGAATCCGGCGGCGACTGGGAGGCGAACACCGGCAACGGCTACTACGGAGGCCTGCAGTTCGCACGGTCGAGCTGGATCGCGGCGGGCGGCCTCGAGTACGCCCCGCGCGCGGACCTGGCCTCCCGCGGGGAGCAGATCGCCGTGGCCAAGCGCCTGGCCCGTATCCAGGGAATGTCGGCCTGGGGCTGCGCCTGATGTTCCCGCGCGGCGGAGCCGGGCAGAAGTAGTCATGTGAGCCGCCCGGCCGCGGCAGGGGAAGGAGGGCTCGGCAGCCATGACACTTCTCCCCGGCCCCAGCCTTCCCTCCCCGCGCGCACGGCTCGGCGACATGATCTTCTCCAGGGTGGCGGGGCCGCGGGGGCCGGAGAACCGTGCCCGCATCCACGACGCACCGGGTCCACGCTGGTTCGGCCCGGAGCGACCGATCAGGCGGGTGCACGGGGACGCCTCGATGTTCATCGGAGGCCTGTCCGCCCTGCTGCTCCAGTCCCTCCATCCCCTGGCCATGGCCGCCGTCGCCGCACACTCCGGATTCCGCGGCGACCCCTGGGGCAGGCTGCAGCGGACCAGCACCTTCCTGGCCGTCACCACCTACGGACCGGCCGACAGCGCGCGGGAGGCGTGCGAGCGGGTACGGGCCGTCCACGACACCGTGCGCGGCACCACCTCCGACGGCCAGGCCTACGCCGCCGCCGATCCGCACCTGCTGTGCTGGGTGCACATCGCCGAGGTCGACAGCTTCCTGCGCGCCCACCAGCGCTACGGCGCCCAGCCCCTGGACGACGACGGGTGCGACGCCTACGTGGCCGACATGGCGCGCGTCGCCACCGCGCTCGGTGTCCCGGACCCGCCCGTGGACCGCGCCGGGCTCACGGAGCGACTGGCCGCCTACCGCGGCGAACTGCGCGCCACCGGCGAGGCGCGGAGCACCGCGCGGTTCCTGCTGCTGAAGCCGCCCGTGCCGCTGCTCGCACGCCTTCCGTACGGAGTCGTCGCCGCCAACGCGGTCTCACTGCTGCCGGGCTGGGCCTCGCGCGCCCTGTGGCTGCCGCGCGTTCCCGCGGCGGAGGGCGTGTGCGTACGCCCGCTCGGCGTGGCCGTGACCGCGGGCATCCGCTGGGCGCTGACTCCGCCGCGCGAGGAGGCGTAGCCCCGGGTTCGCCGCCGGCGTCGGACCGGCCTGCCCGACGGGCCCGTCAGGCGCCCGGCCCCGGGTCCGGCCGTACCGGCGTGCGGATGCCCGCCCGGGCCGCTTCCAGCTGGGCGGCGAACGCGATGCCGAGGAAGAGCGCCACGGCGGTGAGGTTCGCCCACAGCAGCAGCGCGATGAAGGCGGTGAGCGGACCGTAGACGCTGCCGAAGGCGCCGCTTCGACCGATGTACAGGGCGAGCAGCCAGGTCGCCGAGACCCACAGTACGAGGTGGACCGCCGAGCCGAAGGCCAGCCAGGTGTAGCCGGGCTGGTCGCGGCGGGGCGACCAGCGCAGGATCACCGCCGAGGCGACCCAGGCCAGCAGCAGTCCCGCCGGTACCTGCAGCATCCCCCACCACCCGGCACCGCCGTCCCGGTCGCCCACGGAGCGGGCCACGGCGTCCCCGACGGCCTCGCCCGCGACGAGTACGAGGAAGCCCAGCACCATGGGCAGGCCGGCGGTGAGCGCCAGCACCAGCGCCCTCGCGTACTTGCGGGGGAAGGGACGGTCGCGCTCGATGCCGTAGATGCGGTTGGCGCCCCGCTCGATCTGTCCCATGGCGGAAGCGAGGTTCAGCACGGCGAACGCCAGGCCCAGCCACAGCGCGAGCGTGCTCCACGCGTCGCTGCCGGCGCTGCGCCGGGTGCCCTCGAACGCCTGCTCCACGACGTCGGCACTGGCGCCCGGCACGATCCGGCCGAGGGTGAGCTCGATGACCCGGCCCACGCCCTCGGTGTGCACCGACGTGGCGAGGCCCACGAGCGCGATGGTGAACGGCACCAGGCCGATCACCACCTGGAAGGCGAGGGCCCGCGCGTTGGTGAAGCCGTCCGCGTAGCGGAACCGGGCGAAGGAGTCGGTCAGCAGCCGCAGGCCGCCGTACCGGCGCAGGGCGGTCAGGGCTTCGTCGCCGGAGAGTTCTTCTCCGAGCATGTCCCGGGTCTGCGGGACGTGGACGGCGGTTCCCACGGTGCGGCTGCTCCTCGGGGCGGGGCGGACGAGGTCGGGGGCTTCCACTCAAGCGCATGCCCGGGAACGGGCCGGGCAGCGCGGCGCGGACGACTTTCGGCGTTCGCGGCGGCGTCCGGACCCGCTCGCCGTGTTGACCGGGGTAACCCGTGGGCGTGTATGTGTGCCGCGCACCGCCGGATCCCGTTTTCCGCGGCCGGCGGCTGGGCAGTCCCCCGGCGGGGGAGCCGAGGGGCGGTCCCGGACGTTCCGAACGCCGATACGTCCGGGGCCGCCCTCGCGGCCTTCCCGCGCGGCGCGGGAGGGACTACGCGCCGGTCCGCCCCTTGTCCCGGCCGGCGAGTTCCTGCAGCCGGGCCAGTTCGGCGGCGTGCTCGCTCACCCGCACACCGATGAGTCCGTAGGTGAAGAGCGCCGCGCCCGCCACGGACAGGGGCACCGAGAGGCCGAGCAGCGTCAGCGCCTCGGGCCAGTCCCGTTCGTCGCCGCAGGGGTCCTTGGTCGGTCCCTCGTTCGCGGTCCCGTCGTCGGTGAAGAGGCGGGACTCGCACTCAGTGGGGGAGGTCGAGTACTCGCGCTCGATCTCGTAAGGGGTGGCGAGCAGCACGCCGCACCACACCCACAGCACGCTCGCGACGGCCAGCAGGCCGAAACCGATGCTTCTTGTCCGGCGGCCGCGTTCACGGAAGCGCATGTCGAATACTTGTGGATGCACGAGGGTCGAACCTAGCAGCCGCACCGCGGAGGCCAGGCGGAACCCGCCCCCGCTCGAAACGGCCGAAGAGGCACGCGTCAGGCCGGGTTGGGGGCGTGCTCCTTCAGGAAGGCTCCCGCGTGGGCCGCGGCCTCCTCCTTCGTCGCGTACCAGGAGCCGGGGTCGGCCGCCCCGTGCGTCCCGTCCGCGCCTTCCCCGGTCCACCGCCAGCCCCCGGACGAGGGCTCCCGCGTCAGCTCGGCCGTTCCGCCGCACAGTTCGAGCGTGCCGCCGGCCGGCGCCGCCGTGCGGTCGACGGCTCCCGGCCACTTCTTGCGGGCGCCCTGCCGGGTGATGCCCCAGACGACGCCCATCTGTTGGTAGCTCGCGCCGTAGGACCCGGCGGTGTCCGCCGCGATCGCCGTCAGCCGTTCGACCTCCGCGTCGACCACCTTCCAGGCGGCCAGAACGGACAGCGTCACCTCAAGGGGGTCCGCCTCCCACATGCGGTCCTCCGGCAGTCCCGACGTCCGGGACCGCACGGCCGACGCGAGCGGGCCGAGTGCGTCGTAGAGAGCCTTGTCGAGCTCTGCCTGTTCTTCGGGAGTGATCTGAAACGAAGCCATGTGACAACCGTAGTTACCGCGTCGGGCGATGTAAACCTTTGTTGTCGATGATGGTGTCCAGGAAGGGCGGAATCTCAACTCCGCGTGCGCCGACCCGAGTAGGCGGACCAGCGGCCGTCGCGCCGGGCCACCGTGATGTCACGGCCGAAGCACGCGGTCAGGAGGGAGTCGGTCAGGACGTCGTCCACGGTTCCCCGGGACAGGGTCCGGCCCTCGCGCAGCAGCAGGGCGTGACCGACGGCCGGGAACAGCTCCTCCAAGTGGTGGGTGACCGTCACGGTGGCCAGCCGCGGGCGGCCCTCGGCCAGTTGGTGCATGGCCTCGACGAGGTCCTCGCGGGACGGCAGGTCCAGGGCGTTGAAGGGCTCGTCCAGGAGCAGCAGGGCCGGGTCGGCCATCAGCGCCCTGGCGATGAGGACGCGCGCCCGCTGCCCGCCCGAGCAGACGCCGTACGGCCGGTCGGACAGGTCCTTGACGTCGAGTTCGGTCAGGAGTTCGTGGGCCCGGAGACGGACCTCGTCGTCGTACGTCCGCCACAGGGGCTGCACGGTGCCGCTGTGGCCGGTGAGGACGACCGTGTGGGCGGTGAGGTCCTGCGGCACCCGCTGGGCGGAGGTGACATGGCCGATGCGTGCGCGCAGCTCGCGGACGTCGACCCGGCCGAGCCGGCTGCCGAGGACGTCGACGGTACCGGCCGTGGGGTGCATGAGCGCGCCGAGCAGCCGCAGCAGGGTGGTCTTCCCGGCGCCGTTGGCCCCCAGCAGGGCCCAGTGTTCTCCCGGCCGGACCGTCCAGTCGATCCCGTCGAGGATCAGCTGGTCCGTCGTGTGGCGGCGCACGCTCACGTCCTGGAGCCGCAGTACGGCCGCCTCGTGTTCGTTCGACGGGGATGTGGCTGACTGCCCGGCCATACCGGAGCTCCTTCGCGCGGGACGCCGATCGTTCACGCCGAACGCTAGGTGTAATCACCACGCGCTTGCCGGGCCGTCCGCTTCCTGGACGCCGGGCACCGGGGTTCGCCGGTCCTCCGGCCGCCACTGGTGACGGCCCGGGCCCCGCGCGCCTGCCTCCGCCGGGACGGAGGCAGGCAGGAGTCGGGCAGGAGCCCGGTTCGGTCGTCGGGGCGGGACGGGTCAGACGCCCGCGACGGACTGGATCCACGAGCGGTAGGCGGTCACGTTCGTGTACGCCGTGGTGGTCTGCCGGTCGCTGGTCGAGGCGACGCCCACCTGGACGCCGCCGGCCATCATCGGGCCGCCGGAGTCACCGCCCGCGGTGATGCCGTCGCCGGGGCGGGCGCAGATCGCCGAACCGTAGTAGGCGTCGTAACACCCACGTGTCACGCTGAGGTTCGCGACCTTCAGGCGCTGGGACTGGCAGTTGATCTCCGAGCCGCACCGGGAGGTGGCGCCCCAGCCGTAGACCTGCACGGTCTGGCCGACCCGTACCGTGCCCGGCTGCCCGAGCCGCGCGTAGGTGGCGGAGACGGAGCGGTCGAGCCGGACCAGCGCGAGGTCCGACGAGGCGTGCGTGACGGTCTGGACGCCGTTCGCCACGGTGCCGCCGGAGCTCTGGTCGAGGCTGCCGATGCGGAAGGAGAGGCCTCCGCCGCTCACGCAGTGCTTGGCGGTCAGGATCCAGGTGGGGGAGATGATGGTCGAGGAGCAGGTCTGGGCTCCGTTGGAGAACAGCCGGGCGGCCCAGGGGGCGTTCTGTGCGTAGCCGCCGCCGATGATCGGCTGGGGGCCGCCGTCACCGGGCCGGGGCTCCGCCGCCCAGGCGCTCGGCGCGAGTGTGAGGGCGGACAGCAGCGCTGCCATGAGAGCGGCCATCAAGGTGGGGACGAGTCTGGATATGCGCAAGGCTCCTCGATTCCGACGACACGCGTGGGGGCGCGTGTGGCTGTGTGGGGCGCCGCTCAGCATGTCCGGCGCGGATCCGGGGCCACCAATCCCGACTTCTCATAACGCGCCGTTATGCCGAAGGCCCGGGCCGGCCGGCGGAGCCCGCGGACCGGCCCGGCACGTCGGTTCAGCGGGTGGACGGGGCCGCGGTGTCCCTTCTGTCGCGTACGGTCATCAGCAGGGTCCGGGGCCGCACGGTGGCCGCGGCGACGGGCCGTACCGTCTGGCCGGGGGCGAGTTCCAGCCGTACCCGCCGGGTGATCGTGGCGACGGCGGTGACGAGCTCGGTGAGGGCGAAGCGGTCGCCGATGCACTTGTGCTTGCCCGCGCCGAAGGGCAGGAACGCGTGCGTGGGGCGTGGCTGCTCGCTGTCCAGCCAGCGGTCGGGGTCGAAGCTCAGTGGGTCCGTGAACAGTTCCGGGTCGCGGTGCAGAGCGTGCTGGCAGTAGGCGAGTTCGGTCCCGGCGGGCACGGTCCAGGGACCGAGCCGGGTCTCGGTGACGGTGCGGCGGGTGACGAGCCATCCGGTGTGGTGCAGTCGCAGGGTCTCGTCGACGACCCGGCCGAGGTAGGGCAGCCGGCCCAGGTCGTCGAACGTGACCGGTCGGTCGCCGAGGACGTCGTCCAGTTCCTCCAGGACCCGCGCCTCGATGCCGGGGTTCCGGGCGAGTTCGTACAGCACCCAGGACAGCACCGACGCGGTGGTCTCGGTGCCGGCCACGGCCAGGGTGAGGATCTCGGAGGAGATCTGGTGCCCGGTCAGCGGCCGTCCGGTCTCCTCGTCGGTGGTGCGCAGGAGCAGGGACAGCATGTCGCCGGTGTCGTGGCCGGAGGTCTGGAGGTCGGTGACCGCCCGGTCGATGGTGGCCCGTACGGCGTCGCGCGCCGCGGTGAAGCGGCGGTTGACGGGCAGCGGCAGCCGCTCGACCCAGTCGGGCAGCATGACGCGGGCGCCCACGCCGTTCATCACCACCGACAGGTCCGCGCGCAGCCGGCGGAAGGTGTCCTCGTCGAGACTGCCGGAGAACACCGTCTTGGCGAGCATGTTCAGGCTGAGCCCGACCATGGCCTCGCGCACGTCGAGTCTCCGTCCCGGGGCCCAGCCGTCGAGGGCGGCCTCGGTCTCGCCGCGCATGGTGTCGACGTAGCGGGCGATCCGGTCGCGGGCGAAGGCCGGTTGCAGCTGGCGTCGTTTGCGCACGTGGACCTGGCCGGCGGCGGTGACGACGGAGTCGCCCAGCAACTGGCCCATCTTCTCGAAGAACCGGCCCTTGTCGAGGCTCGGTCCGAGGTCGGTCAGCATGGTGCGGATGAGTTCGGGGTCCTGGACGACCAGGGTGCGGGTGCCGGGCTGGAGGGTGATCTCGACGAGCGGTCCGTAGGCGGTGCGCAGCGAGGCGATGAAGCCGAGGTTGTCGCGCAGGAGCTGTATCGCGTGACCCAGAAACGGGAGCGAGCCCGCTGCCCTGGGTATGGGGGGAGGCGCTACGAGCGTCACGAGGGCGTGTCCCTTCGAGTCGATCTTGGGCGCCTCCATGGCTTCCCTGATCACTCCCCGGGGCAATCCGCGCCACGGCGTGGTGTATGCCACGCGCCCCGCGGGCGCGGGAAGGGTTGGGAGGGGGAGCGGTGGGGCAGATGCCGCCCTCGGGCGCCCTTCAACCGATGGCGGCCGCCCTGCGGCCGGCGGTCCGCGAGAGCCGCGGCCCGGCCGCCGGGTCAGCGCAGCAGCAGCTGTACGAGGGCGAAGGTGCCGACCGTCACGACCAGGATCCGCAGGACCGGAGGGCTGAAGCGGCGGCCCACCTTGGCTCCGGCGTAACCACCGAGGGCCGAGCCGACCGCGATGAGCGCGACGGCCGTCCAGTCGAAGTCCGCGGCGAAGAGGAAGAAGAGCGCGGCGACGGTGTTGACGAGGGCGGAGAGCACGTTCTTGACGGCGTTGAGGCGTTGCAGGGACTCGTCGAGGAGCATGCCCATCAGGGACAGGTAGATGATCCCCTGCGCGGCGGCGAAGTAGCCGCCGTAGACGCTGGCGAGCGTCAGTCCGGTGAACAGCAGCGGGCCGCCGTCACGACGGGGGGAGGCGCCGGTGCGTTCCCGGCGGCGCTGGACCAGCCTGCCGAGCTGGGGCTGGAGTGCCACCAGGACCAGGGCCAGACCCACCAGGGCCGGCACGATCGTCTCGAACGCGTCGGCCGGCAGGGCCAGCAGCAGCGTGGCGCCGACGAGACCGCCCGCCAGCGCGCCCACGCCCAGTTTCAGGACGCGGGAGCGCTGGCCGCTCAGTTCCTTCCGGTAGCCGATGGCCCCACTGACGGAACCGGGGATGAGGCCGAGCGCGTTGGAGACCGTGGCGGTGACGGGCGACAGTCCCGTGGCCAGCAGGACCGGAAAGGTGATCAGCGTTCCGGAGCCGACGACGCTGTTGATCGCGCCGGCCCCGAAGCCCGCCGTGAACACCGCGGCCATGGCCTCCGGCGTCACGCCGTTCCGTCCCGCGCCGGCCCCGGGCCCGGCCGGAAGGTGTCTTGTGCGTCTTTCACGGGGCCGACTGTACCCATCGTTCACGACCCGCCGAGAGCCGGTCTCCAACCGGTCCCGGCTGGGCACTTCTTGACGTGAATTCACCTGATCATGCGGTGATACGATCACCGCGTTTGCGGAGCGGGCGGATGGGTCAAAGGACGCCATTCCCGACTTCAGGGACAGCCCGGGCGGCAAGGCCGGTGCGGGCAGTCCACCGGACCGCCCGCGTAGACGGGAACTCAGCAAGCCGGCCTTCAGTCGCCTGAAGAGAGTCTTATGACGGAATACATGGGGAACCCCTTGCTCTGGGTCGCCCTCGTCGCCCTCGTCGCCGCCGTCGCGCTCATCAGCCGCCAGCGCAGGGCGGCGCGAGCTTTGCGACAACAGGTCCAGGGGCTCAGGGATCACTACACAGAGCTGGAGAACGATTACGGCAAGTCCGTGCGGGCGGCTCAGGAGCGGGCCGAGGACGAGACGAAGACCGTCCTGAAATCGGCCATGCGGACCCTTCAGGGCCTCGCCGCCGAACAGCAGCTGGTGCTCTCACGGCTCCAGACCAAGTACGGCGACTCGGCACTCCTCCAGGACCTGCTGGAGATCGACCACACCAACTCGCAGTTCGGCCGGCGTGCCCAGTCCATCGCGGTCCTGTGCGACGGCTGGCTCGGTGGCCGGCGTGACACCGCCTCGGTGTACGACGTGGTGCGCAGCGCGCAGGGGCGCATCCGGCACTTCCGCCGGGTGGAGATCCTCTCCCAGGTCGACTTCGGCATCACCAGCCGGGCGGTCGAACCCGTCGCCCTGGCCCTCGCCGAGCTGTTCGACAACGCCACCAGCTACTCCAGCCCGGACACCGTCGTCGAGATCAACATCCGGACCGTGCCCAAGGGCATCTGCGTCGTCGTCGACGACGCGGGTGTCGGTATGAGTGACGAGGAGCGCACCCGCGCCGACAGGCTGCTCGCCACCGAGCGGGCCTCGGGCGTGGCGGGCCTCGGCAATCCGCCGCAGTTCGGCTTCGCCGTCATCGGCCTGCTGTGCGAGCGATTCGGCTTCGAGGTGTCGGTGGACTCCTCTTCCCCCTACGGAGGTGTACGCGCGGTGGTGCTGTTGCCGCACGAACTGCTCACCGCCATGCCGGAGAAGAAGGCACCCGCCCCGGCCGCCCGTGCCACGCCCCGGGCCGGCCAGGACGGCGGACCGGAAGCCGCGCTCACCTCGTCGCAGACCGACGACGGTCTGCCCCGGCGGCGCCGCAAGCGCCCGATGGCCATCGTGCCCGGCAGCGCGTCCACCCCGCGCTCCGCCGGCCGCTCCGACTCCGAGCAGGCGCAGATCATGGCCGCCTTCCAGCGGGGCACGCAGACCGGCCGTGTCACCCGGCCCGAGGAGACGGACCGGACGAGCAGAACACCCGGTGCAAGAAGCGAAGGACATGAGGACTCGTGAACGACGATCTGTCATGGATGCTGGACAGCGCCCTGGAGATTCCCGGGGCCCTGCACGCCGTCCTGATATCCGCCGACGGACTGCTGATGGCCCGGACGCAGGACTTCGACAAGGACGACGCCGACCGGGTCGCCGCCGCGATGAGCGGTGTGCAGTCGCTCAGCCGCACTCTCGCCTTCTTCTGTGAGGACCCGAACCAGGCGTGGCGGCAGACCCTGGTCGAGTTCGACGGCGGCTGGGTCTTCCTGATCTCCGCCGGCGAGGGCGCCTACCTCGGCGTCTCCGCCTCCCCCGAGGTCGACATGGCGGACATCACCTTCCGGATGCAGCAGCTCGTGGCCCAGCTCGGCAAGCGGCTGACGACACCGCCGCGCGAGAACCTCGGCAACCGCTCATGAACGGCCACGACGGCTGGGAGCCCGAGGCCGCCGAATTAGTGCGGCCGTACGTCATCACCAAGGGCCGCGGCCTGCCCGACGAGGAGCACCTCTCCCTCATCACCCTGGTCACCGCCTCCGCCGAGGACACACGACGGCCGGTCCGGCTGTCCCCCGAGGAGCGGAGCCTGCTGGATCTCTGCTCCGCCGGCTACCTCTCGGTCGCCGAGATCGCCGGTTACACCCACTTCCCGCTCGGCGTGGTGCGGATCCTGCTGGCGTCGCTCATGGAGGGCGGCCATCTCACGACCCGCCCGCCCGTGGCCCGTGCACGCCTGGCCGACAAGGAAATCCTGGAGGAGGTGCTCAATGGTCTCCGCGCCAAGTTTGGATGAGCAGGACTACGTACGCGGCGGGGCGACCCAGACCGCGGTGAAGATCCTCGTCGTCGGCCACTTCGCGGTGGGCAAGACCACGCTCATCGGCTCCATCTCCGAGATCGAGCCGCTCTCCACCGAGGAGACGATGACGCAGGCCGCCGAGGCGGTCGACGACCTCAAGGGCGTCCAGGGCAAGACCACCACCACGGTCGCCATGGACTTCGGCCGCCTCACCATCAGCGACCGCGTCGTGCTCTACCTGTTCGGCACGCCCGGCCAGCAGCGCTTCGTCCAGATGTGGGAGGACATGGCCCGCGGCGCGCTGGGCGCCCTGGTACTGGTCGACCCCGAGCGGCTGGCCGACTCGTTCCCCGTGATCGACCTCATCGAGCACTACGGACTCGACTACGCCATCGCCGTCAACCACTTCGACGGCGTACCGCTGCGCGACGAGCGGGCGCTGCGCGAAGCACTGGACCTGCTCGACGACACCCCCGTCGTCACCTGCGACGCCCGCGACGAGAAGTCCTCCGCCGCCGCACTGACCACCCTCGTCCGCTACTTGCTGGACCGCACCCGCTAGGAGCTGGGAGCAGACATGAACGCCCACGACACCGCCCCGGTGCCGCCGCCCGGGTGCCCGGCCCACGGCTCCGGGGCCCGGGTGCCGCTGCACGGGCCGGAGTTCGCCGCCCACCCGCAGGCGTACTACGAGTATCTGCGCCACTACGGCGCCGCAGCGCCCGTCGAACTGGCCCCCGGCGTCGAGGCGACGCTGGTCACGGACTACGCCGCCGCGCTCCAGCTGCTGCAGGACTCCGGTTCCTTCCGCAAGGACGCGCGTCGCTGGCGGGCCTTCAACGAGGGCAAGGTGGGCCCGGACAGCCCCGTCGCGCCGCTGCTGGCCTATCGGCCCAACTGCATGTTCGCCGACGGCGCCGACCACCTGCGCCTGCGGCAGGCGGTCACCGACAGCATGGCGCGGGTGGACAGCCGCCGGCTGAGCCGGAGCACCGAGCAGATCTCCGGCTACCTCATCTCCCAGTTCGGCGGCCGCGGCTCGGCCGACCTGCTCGGCGACTACGCCAGGCAGCTGCCGCTGTTCGTGTTCAACGAACTCTTCGGCTGCCCCGCAGACATCGGCGACCGGGTGCTGTTCGGCATCTCCGGCATGTTCGACGGAGTCAACGCCGACAAGGCCACCGCGGTGCTGTTCCAGGCGGTGGAGGAGCTGGTCGCGCTCAAGCGGAGCAAGCCCGGTGACGACGTCACCTCCTGGCTGATGCGGCACGAGGCGCGGCTGACCGACGAGGAGATGGTCCACCAGCTCGCGCTGCTGCTGGGCGCGGGCGCCGAACCGCTGCGCAACCTCATCGGCAACACCCTGCACCGGCTGCTCACCCACGAGCGGTACGCCCGTGAGGGCGGCCTGATCGACGAGGCCCTCGACGACACGCTGTGGGAGAACCCTCCCATGTCGAACTACGCGCCGCACTACCCGGCCGCCGACACGGAACTGGCCGGACAGCACCTGCGGGCGGGCGATCTGGTCCTGGTCAGCTTCGCCGCGGCCAACACCGGCCCGGCCCTGAAGGCATCGCGCCAGGCGGGCAGCAACCGCGCGCACCTGGCCTGGAGCGCGGGTCCGCACGCCTGCCCGTCCAAGGAACCGGCCCGGCACATCACCGTCACCGCCATCGAGCACCTGTTCAACGAGCTGCCCGACGTCGAACTCGCCGTTCCCGAGGACAGCCTGACGTGGCGTCCGGGTCCTTTCAACCGGGCTCTGGCCACGCTCCCGGCCCGCTTCACCCCGGTGCGGTCCGGACGGCGCGGCGACCAGGAGTCGGGCACCGGGGCAGCCGCCCGGGAGGACGCGGCGAGCCCGGCCCGCCCGGCCGAACGCAGCGGCATGTGGAGCCAGTTCCTCAACTGGCTCACCAGGTGACGTGCGTAACACCCTTCACCTCTGCCCCTCCCGCATGAAGATCCAACGGCACGGGTAGTGAGCAACGCGGCATTCAAGTTGCTTACGAGTAAAAGGAGGTGTCGTGGACCACATATCCACGAACGCCGCTTACCCGCCGCCGCACCCCCCGATACCCGCCTCCCCAGGCGGGTATCACTTTGTGCGGCTGCGACGGGGGCCGGGCAGGTGACCGCCAGAGCGACGGGCGACGGACTGCGAGGCACACCGACGCTCGGAGCCTTCACGGGCGGTCAGTTGCGAAGACTCGGCGCGGTCGCCGGCCTGTCGGAGGCCGACGCCGAGACCTACGCCCGGGTCCTGACGGACACCCTGGGCGCGGTGGCCGAGCGACCGCTGAACCTGCCGCCGCCCACCCGCAGCTTCCTGTCCGACGACCACACCCCCGTCGAGTTCTCCCTCTCCTTCCAGCCGGACGCGGCTCCCGCCCTGCGGGTGCTCCTGGAACCGGGCTGCGGCGCAGACAGCCTGGCCCACAACGGCCGCGTCGGACTCGAGGCGATCAGGGCGATGGCGCGGCGCTGGCACTTCTCCACCGGCCCGCTCGACGACCTGCGGGACCTCTTCCTGCCGCCCGCACCGCAAGGTCCCCTGGCCCTGTGGTGCGCCCTGGAACTGAGGCCCGGCGGTGTGCCCAAGGTCAAGGTCTATCTCAACCCGGCCGCGAACGGGGCGGACCGTTCCGCCGCGACGGTGCGCGAGGCGCTGCACCGGCTGGGCCACCGGCGGGCCTTCGCCGGCCTGCCGCAGGGAGTCGGATACCCGTTCCTGGCCCTGGACCTGGGGGACTGGTCCGAACCCCGGGTGAAGGTCTACGTGCGCCACGACAACCTCACGGCCGGTCAGGCCGGGCGGCTGTCCCGCATGGAAGCGGGTCCGGGCCCCGCGGGCATCGAGGGCTTCTACCGCACGGCCGCGGGCCTCGGCCCCGACATGACGGGGCTCAGCAGGCGGCCGGGCCTGTCCTGCCACTCCTTCACCGACACCGCCACCGGGCGGCCGAGTGGCTTCACCTTGCACATCCCGGTCAGGGACTACGCCCGGCACGACGGCGAGGCCCTGGCGCGGGGTGAGCGGGTGATGCGCCACCACGGCATGGACGCCTCGGTGCTCGGCCGCGCCCTGGCCGCCGTCACCGAGCGGCGGCCCCAGGACGGCGTGGGGCTGATCGCCTACCTGGCGCTGGCCCATCAGCAGGACCGCCCGCCGCGGGTGACGGCCTACCTCTCCTCGGAGGCGTACGCGGTCAGGCCGCCGGTCGCTCAGGCCGTCCCGCATCCGGTGGCGGTGCGCTGAACCGACCGTCCGGACACCGCAGGGCTCCCGGTGGAACGCACCGGGAGCCCTGGTCGTGAACGTGGTGGCCGGGCGCCGGCGCCCGGCGGGCGGTCACACGGGCAGCGACTCCCGGAACTCCGCCAGATACGGGCCGACGTCCACCTGGATCGAGGCGCCCCGCGTCCGGCCGTAGCGCTGGACGATGCCGGCCAGATACGTGCCGATCTCCTCGCGCATCTCGTCCGCCGCGGGCAGCTCGGCCTCCCCGCCGATGATCCGCGCCACCCACCGCGCCTGGGCCTCCACCAGCCGGGTGATCGCGCCCACGGGCCGGACGAGCCCGACGAAGTACAGGCCCGGCCGGTCGGCCGGGACGACCCGTCTGTACAGCTCGACCGAGCCGTCCGCCGCCACCGGACAGCCGGCGGGCAGGAAGGGGAAGGTCATGTGGAAACCGGTGCAGTACACGACCGCGTCCGCCGCCACCCGGGTGCCGTCGGTGAACACGACCCGGTCGCCGTCGAAGGAGGCGATCGCGGGCTTCGGCGTCACCGCGCCGTGCCGGATCCGGCTGAGGATCTCGTCCGAGAGGGTCGTGGCGGAGGAGAAGAGCGGATGGTCGGGCTCGGGCAGGCCGTAGTCCGCCAGCCTGCCGCGCGCGACGAGCAGGGCCTCCTCGGCCCACTTGCGCCGCTCGGCGAAGGACATCTCGTTCCACCAGGGCGCTTCGGCGATCTCGTCGAGCGACTGCCCGTACAGCTGCTTGGGCACGATGTGCAGACCCCGGCGCACCGAGAGGACGGTCTCGGCGGCGTGCCGGGACAGGTCCGCGGCGATGTCCACCGCCGAGGCTCCGAGGCCCACCACGACGACGCGCTGTCCGGCGAAGTCGCCGCCGTCGCGGTAGTCGAGGGAGTGCAGGATCCTTCCGGCGAAGGTCTCGGAACCCGCCGGGAGCGTGTCGGGCAGTGCGGGGTCGGTGTGGTGTCCCGACGCGACGATCACGCGCTCGAACCGCCGCGACGTCGTCGCGCCGTCCGCGTCCCGGCTGACGACGGTCCACATGCCGTCCGCGTCCTGTGCCACGGACACGACCTCGGTCCGCAGCTCGACGTTCTCGCGGATGCCCGCCCACTCGGCGAAGGACCGCAGATAGGCGGCGACCTGGCTGTGCCGGGGGTAGAGCGGGTACGAGTCCGGCATCGGGAAGCCGGCGTAACCGGTCAGCTGCTTGGCGGTGTTGAGGTGCAGCGACTGGTATCCCGGGCCCCGCTCGCCGGCCTCCGGCTGACGCCAGATCCCGCCCACGTCGGCAGCCCTCTCCAGGCAGACGAACCCGATGCCCCGCTCCTTGAGGGCATGGGCCACAGCCAGCCCCGACAGACCTGCACCGATCACACACACACGCACGGGATTTACCCCCAGGACGTACTCAATCTCCCCCGATCATGCATTCACTGCCCATCCGTATCGCCGCGCACACCAGTCCGAGGGGCGAACAGACGTGTCGGTGCTCACGTTTCTCCCCTCTGCGGGCCGAAGGGTCAGGCCCGGCGCAGGTCCCTGACCCTGCGGAGCTTGCCGAGTGAGCGCTCCAGGGTCTCCGGGCCGACGATCTCCACCTCCACGGTGACGCCCACGCCGTCCTTGACGCCCTGGCCGATCGCCCTGGCGGCGGCCTCGCGCTGCTCGGGACCGGCGTCGGGGCGGGCTTCGACCCGCACGGTCATGTGGTCCATCCGGCCGCGCTCGGTGAGCAGGATCTGGAAGTGCGGGGCGACGCCGGGGGTGCGCAGCACGATCTCCTCGATCTGGGTGGGGAAGACGTTCACCCCGCGCAGGATGATCATGTCGTCGCAGCGGCCGGTGACCTTCCGCATCCGGCGGAAGGCGGGCCGGGCGGTACCGGGCAGCAGCCGCGACAGGTCGCGCGTGCGGTACCGGATGACCGGGAGCGCCTCCTTGGTGAGCGAGGTGAAGACCACCTCGCCCTCCTCGCCCTCGGCCAGCACGGCGTCCGTGAGCGGGTCGACCACCTCCGGGTAGAAGTGGTCCTCCCACACGTGCAGCCCGTCCTTGGTCTCGGCGCACTCCTGCGCCACGCCGGGGCCGATCACCTCGGACAGCCCGTATATGTCGACGGCGTGGATGTCCATGCGCTCCTCGATCTCGCGGCGCATCTCCTCGGTCCACGGCTCGGCGCCGAAGATGCCGACCTCCAGTGAGGTGGTGCGTGGATCGACGCCCTGCCGCTCGAACTCGTCGAGCAGGGTGAGCATGTAGGACGGGGTGACCATGATGATCTCGGGCCGGAAGTCCTGGATGATCTGCACCTGCCGCGCCGTCATGCCGCCGGATGCCGGGATCACCGTGCACCCGGCGCGTTCGGCGCCGTAGTGCGCGCCGAGGCCTCCGGTGAACAGGCCGTAGCCGTAGGAGATGTGCACCTTGTGGCCCGGCCGGCCGCCCGCCGCCCGGATGGAGCGGGCGACGACGTCCGCCCACATCGAAAGGTCGTTGTCCGTGTAACCGACGACGGTGGCACGGCCGGTGGTGCCGCTGGAGGCGTGCACGCGCCGCACGTCGGCCATCGGGACGGCGAACATGCCGAAGGGGTAGGTGTCCCGCAGGTCGGCCTTGGTGGTGAAGGGGAACCGGGCCAGGTCCGCCAGGCCGCGGCAGTCCTCGGGCGTCACCCCGGCGGCGTCGAACTTCTTCCGGTACAGCTCCACGTTCTCGTAGGCGTGCCGCAGCGTCGCGCGCAGCCGGTCGAGCTGCAACTCCCGCAGCCCCTCTCGGGACAGCCGCTCGGCCTCGTCCAGCAGGTCGTGGGGGAGGGGCTCTCCCAGGCGGGGTGCCGGGGACGCCCCGGCGGTCGGCTCGCTGCTCATCGCGACTCCTTCGTCGTGCCCGGCGTCTCGCGCGCCGTAGTGTCCCGCACACTGCGGCTGCGTCCGCGGAACTCCGCGATCACCTCTCCGGCGCGCCGCACGGTCACGTCGTAGACACCGCTGCGGCCGAACCGGGCGCGCTCCTCTGCGCGCGCCACGAGCACGTCGCCCGCGCGGGCCGGCGCGACGAACACGATGTCGGCCCCCGCCGCCACGGTCACGGGGCCGTGGCTGTTGCACGCGCAGGCGAAGGCGGTGTCGGCGAGCAGGAACAGGTAGCCGCCGTGGGCGATCCGGTGCCCGTTCACCATCGCCGGGGTCACGGTCATACGGAGCACGGCGGTCCCCTCACCGTGCTCGACCAGCTCGATGCCCAGTCGCCGGGACGCCTCGTCCGCGGCGAACATCACCTCCGTGGGCGTCGGCTCAGCGGCCTGCGACACCTTTCCCACCACGTGGTCCCACCACCTTGTTTCCCGACCGATCATTCGGTCAGCTCGCGGCAGGGCCCAGTAATCCAGCCGTGCGGTCGCCGTGTCAAGTGTGCGGTCGGTGTGCGTGCGGGTCTTGCCCGGCACCGGGAAACGCGTCACACTGATACCGAACGAATGGTCGGTTGGGAAGCTGGTGACGATGACCACGACACACGCCGCCGAGGCGCCGCCCCCGGACGGGCTGCAGGAGCACTTCGACGCGACGATCGCGCGCGACCAGCGCGTCGAACCGCGCGACTGGATGCCGGACGGCTACCGGAAGACGCTGATCCGGCAGATCGCCCAGCACGCCCACTCGGAGATCATCGGCATGCAGCCCGAAGGCGAGTGGATCACCCGGGCGCCGTCGCTGCGCCGCAAGGCGATCCTGTTCGCCAAGGTCCAGGACGAGGCCGGCCACGGGCTGTACCTGTACTCGGCGGCCGAGACGCTCGGCGCGGACCGCGACGACCTCACCGAGCGGCTCATCGAGGGGCGCCAGAAATACTCGTCGATCTTCAACTACCCGACCCCGAGCTTCGCCGACGTCGGTGTGATCGGCTGGTTCGTGGACGGCGCCGCGATCTGCAACCAGGTACCGCTGTGCCGCAGCTCCTACGGGCCGTACGCGCGCGCGATGGTGCGCATCTGCAAGGAGGAATCCTTCCACCAGCGGCAGGGCTACGAGCTGCTGATGACGATGATGCGCGGCACCGACGCCCAGCGAGAGATGGTCCAGGACGCGGTGGACCGCTGGTGGTGGCCGTCCCTGATGATGTTCGGCCCGCCCGACGACGCCTCGCCCAACTCCGCGCGGTCGATGGCCTGGAAGATCAAGCGGCACAGCAACGACGAACTGCGCCGCCGCTTCGTCGACATGACCGTCCCGCAGGCCGAGAAGCTCGGCGTCACCCTGCCCGACCCTCAGCTGCGCTGGAACGAGGAGACGGGGCACCACGACTTCGGCACTCCGGACTGGGACGAGCTGACGCGCGTCATCAAGGGCGACGGCCCGTGCAACGAGCAGCGGATCCAGCGGCGGCGGACCGCCCACGAGGAGGGCGCCTGGGTGCGCGAGGCGGCCACCGCCCACGCGGCCAAGCAGGCGGCCCGTACGGAGAAGGGAGCGGCGGCATGAGCGCCGAGAAGCAGGGCTGGCCGCTGTACGAGGTGTTCGTGCGCGGCAAGCGCGGCCTCAACCACGTCCACGTCGGCTCGCTGCACGCCGCCGACGACGCCATGGCCCTCACCCACGCCCGCGACCTCTACACCCGGCGCAACGAGGGCGTGAGCATCTGGGTCGTGCGCTCCGAGCACATCGCCGCCTCCACCCGCGACGAGAAGGACCCCTTCTTCGCCCCCAGCGCCGACAAGGTCTACCGCCACCCGACCTTCTACGACATCCCCGACGACGTCCCCCACATCTAGGAGCAGGGCATGAGTGACGACCACGTCTACCTGACCCTGGCCGAGGGACACGAGGACGACACCCGCTGGGCCTACGGCACCGGCTTCGAGGACCCGCTGCACGGCGTCGACACCACCGTGCCCGAGGGCGTCGACGCCGGTGGACTGGCCGCGGACTGTGTGGCGCTGGCCGACGACGCCCTGGTCCTGGCGCAGCGGCTCGCCGAGTGGGTCACGCGTGCGCCGGAGCTGGAGGAGGAGGTGGCGCTGGCCAACATCGGCCTCGACCTCCTCGGCCAGGCCCGCCTGCTCTACTCCCGCGCGGGTCAGGTCGACGGCACCGGCCGCGACGAGGACGCCTACGCCTACTTCCGGGACGCCGGTGACTTCCGCAACGTGACCCTGGCCGAACTACCCGGCGGCGACTTCGCGTTCGCGATCGTGCGGCTGCTGGTGCTCTCCAGCTGGCGCCTGGCCCACTTCCAGCGTCTTCAGGCCCACCCCGACCCCGTCCTCGCGGCGGTCGCGGCCAAGGGCGTCAAGGAGCTGACGTACCACCGGCAGTACGCCGCCGAGTGGGCCGTGCGTCTCGGCGACGGCACGGACGAGTCGCACCGCAGGATGCGCGCGGCGCTGGAACAGGTCGCCCCGTACCTCGGCGAACTGCACACGGCGTACGACGTCCGGGACGAGGTCGCCGACGTCCTGCGCCAGGTCACCGAGGCGGCAGGGCTGACCCTGCCGGTGTACCGCCCGCTGCCCGGCTCCGGCCGCGCCGGCGAGCACACCGAGCATCTGGCCCCGCTCCTGGCCGAGTTGCAGAGCGTCGCACGCGCCCACCCGGAGGCGACATGGTGACCGGTGGCCTGGGGCCCTTGGAAGCCCACCGCGCCCGGCACGTCGCCGAGCAGGTGCCCGACCCCGAGCTGCCCATGCTGACCCTCGCCGACCTCGGCGTGCTGCGCGGCGTCGAGGTGACCGGGGACGGCACCGTGGTCGCGAGCCTCACCCCCACCTACTCGGGGTGCCCGGCCATGGCCGAGATGCGGGCGGGCGTCGCCGCGCGCCTGCGGGACGCGGGCTACGCGCGCGTGGAGATCCGTACGGTCCTCGACCCGCCCTGGACCAGCGACTGGATCACCGAGGCCGGCCGCCGCAAGCTCGCCGAGCACGGCATCGCCCCGCCCGGTGCCGCGCCCCGCGGCCCGGTCTCCCTCGTCCTGTCGCCCGTCCGGCCCGCGGTGCCCTGCCCCCGGTGCGGCTCGGCGGACACCGAGGAGACCTCCCGCTTCGCCGCCACGTCCTGCAAGGCGCTGTGGCGCTGCCGGGCCTGCCGCGAGCCGTTCGAGTACGTCAAGGAGATCTGATGGCCCCGACCGCCCCCGCCTCGGCGACCGCCTCCGGCCCGGCACCGGCGCGTGCCCGCCGCCGTCCCGCCTTCCACCGCCTGCGCGTCGCCGCCGTGCAGCGGCTGTGCGCGGACGCGGCGGCCGTGAGCTTCGAGATCCCGGACGAACTGGCCGGGGAGTTCGCCTTCGCGCCGGGTCAGTCGCTCACCCTGCGGCGTGAGGTCGACGGCCGGGACGAGCGCCGCTCGTACTCGATCTGCGCACCGGCCGGCACGGACCCGCGCATCGGTGTCCGGGTGGTGCCGGGCGGTGTCTTCTCGTCGTGGCTGGTGAACGAGGTGCGTCCCGGCGACACAGTCGAGGTGATGGCCCCCACCGGCCTCTTCACACCCGACCTGACCACCCCCGGCCACCATGTGCTGATCGCCGCCGGCTCGGGTATCACGCCCATGGTGTCCATCGCCGAGTCGGTGCTGGCCGCCGACGACCGCTCGGCCGTCACCCTCTTCTACGGCAACCGCCGCACCGACACGGTGATGTTCGCCGACGAACTGGCCGACCTGAAGGACCTCCACCCGGCCCGTTTCCACCTGGCCCATGTGCTCTCCCGCGAACCCCGCGAGGCCGAGGTGCTCTCCGGCCGCCTGGACGCCGGACGGCTCGCGGCGCTCATCGACTCCCTGGTGGACGTCGAGAGCGCGGACCACTGGTGGCTGTGCGGCCCGCAGGGCATGGTCGCCGACGCGCAGCAGGTCCTGACCGGCCTCGGCGTCCCGGCGGGCCGAGTCCACCGGGAGCTGTTCTACGCCGAGGACGAGCCCGTGCGCGAAGTCCACCACGAGGAGGCCGGCCCGCGGGGGCCCGTCAGCGAGGTCGTCATCACCCTGGACGGCCGCTCCACGACCTCCGCCCTCTCCCGGGAGCGGTCCGTCCTCGACGGAGCCCAGCAGACCCGGCCCGACCTGCCCTTCGCCTGCAAGGGCGGAGTCTGCGGCACCTGCCGCGCCCTGGTGACCGACGGCAGGGTCGACATGCGCCGCAACTACGCCCTCGAAGCGGCGGAAGTGGAGGCCGGCTACGTCCTGACCTGCCAGTCGTACCCGGTCTCGGAGAAGCTGACCGTGGACTACGACAGCTGAGCGGACGGCACCCGCCTTCGGCCGGCGCGCCGGGGCGGCGCTGTCACCGCCGGTGAGGGCGCGAGCCGGCTTCAGGCCCTTGCCGTACGCCGGGCCCTTGCCGTACGCCGGGCCGTCCGGGCGGGGGCGACGCTCAGTCGTCCTCCTCCAGCACCGCCCGGATCACATGACGGGCGTTGCCGGCCATCGCGGGATTGGTCTCCCGGTAGTACGGCAGCGCGATCAGCGCCTGGGAGAGCGTCCGTCCCCGGCCACGCCGCCAGGCCGCGTCGTCCACTCCGAGCGCCTCCCGGAAGACCCCCCGCGCACCGGCCGGCAGCAGGTTCCACGCCGGGAAGAGATCGCAGGCCGGGTCGCCCACCCCCATGCACCCGAAGTCGATCACCGAGGACAGTCTGCCCCCGTCCACCAGCAGGTTGCCGGGCATCAGGTCGGCGTGCAGCCAGACCGGCGGGCCGTCCCGGTCCGGGGCCCGCAGCGCGTCCTGCCACACGGCGGCCGCGGCATCGCAGTCGATGCCTTCCTGGGGGAGGCCGCGCAGCTCCCCGATCGCGGCCCGGGTCGCCGCGTCGAGGGTGGCGAGCGGTCCGCCGCGATGGGCATTGGGCGCTCCCGGCAGAGTGATGCCCCGCATCGCTGCCACGAACCCGGCCAGATCCCGGGCCAGCAGCCCGGGCTCGGTCAGTGCTCCGGCCACCGGGACCTCGCCGGGCAGCCACCGGTACACCGACCACGGCCACGGATATCCCTCGGCGGGTTCACCGGCCCCGAGCACCTCGGGGACGGCGGTGGGCAGCAGGGGCGACAGGCGGGGCAACCACTCCCGCTCCGCCAGCACGTCCCCGGCCCCGCCCTTGACCAGCGGCAGCCGTACGACCATGTCGTCGCCCAGCCGGTACATCGCGTTGACCGTGCCCCCGGACGGGAAGCGCTCGACGGGCAGTCCCGCCCACTGCGGGAACTGCCCGGCGACCAGGCGCCGTACGAGACGGTCGTCGAGAGGTTGGAGGCCCGGATGCATCGGCTGCCCTGAACTCATGGACGTCATCCGATCCTTCGGCGCCGACGGCCGTCAAGCGCGTTTCCGTCCGCGGGACGGGCCAGGGATCAGACGCCGAACTCCGAGGGAGACACGCCGAGAGCGGTGCACGCCTCGCGGATCGCGTACTGCTCGGACGGCTCGAAGACGCCGTCGGCCCCGGCGATGACCATGCCGGTCTGGATGACCGCGCGGGCCTCCGCGGGCTTCTTGGCGGCCTTGGCGATCACCTGCAGGGCCTCGCTCTTGCCCAGCTCGAAGTTGCCGACGAGCCGGTCCACATGCTGGTTGAACCGCTGACGAAGCTGGTCCGCCGGGAAGTTCTGCAGGACTTCGTTGGAAACGATCAGCTCTTCCACGCGCTGTCGCTCCGCCGGCTCAACCTGCCCGTCGGCCGCGGCGACCAGCGCGCACATGGCCATGCTGGCGTCCCGGTAGGCGCCGCTCTTGAGTTCGGTCTTGACCGATGCGAGCTGGGTCTTGAACATCCCGATCAGCTGGGCCTTGGAGCCGCCGGAGGACGAGCCCGGCTGGCCGGACCCCTGGTGCGCCTGATGTCCCTGCGGTCCCTGATACCCCTGCGGTCCCTGCCCGGTCCCGCTCGCTCCCCGAGTGCCCTGGGACTGCTGGAAGGTCTTGGCCTGGTCCTTGATCTTGTCCCACATCGCCACTCGTGCCACCTCGGCTTCTGTTGCTGCTGCTTGTCCGTCTTGATCTGTCTTGACCCTCGGTCGCGATCTCTCGCGGCTACCAGGATGAACGCACCCGACGGCCGCGCGGTTCCCGCAAGGCAAAGACCAGGCAAAGTGTCTCACGGTGGCGTAGTAGGCTGCGCGGAATTCCAGCAGTTGACGATCGGTCGGTCGGCCGGGTGGGAGCGTGGCGCGTGGCTCGGCTGAAGGCGTCATCGGCCGCGGCCGGGCCCGGCGAGCCGCTCGGCGCTTCGACCGCTCCCTCCACACGGCGCACGATGTGGTCGCGGGAGGTCGGCTGGTTCGTCGCGATCGGCGTCGTGTCGACGGCCGGGCAGGCACTGCTGTACTGGGCGCTGCGCCTGTGGTGGCCCCCGGCCGCCGCCAATCTGGTCTCCCTGTTGGTGCTGACCGTGCTGAACACCGAAGCGAACCGGCGACTGACGTTCCGGCACGCGGCCGCGGGGCCGGCCCGGGCCCACCTGGGAGCCGGTGGCCTCTTCCTGCTCGGCTATCTGTTCACGTCCGGTGCGGTGCTGTGGTTCAAGCACGCGCAGCCCGCCGCCTCGCCGGCCGCCGAGACCGGGGTCCTCGCCGCCACGTCGGTCGCCGTCACCGTCGTACGCTTCGTCGTCCTGCGGCTGGCGGTCTTTGGCAGCCCCGCTCGCCGGCGAGGCTGACCCGCTCGCCGCCCGCGCCGGACCGCGCGCCGTCCGTCAGGCGCCGAAGCTGCGCCGGGAGGCCTCGATGTGGCCCAGGTACCGGTGGGTCCAGTCGCACATGTAGTGCGTCGTCTTCAGCAGTCCCCGGCCCGGTTCCGTGAGGGTGTACTCGACCCGCGGCGGCACGGTGGGGTGCACGCACCGCTCCACCAGCCCGTTGCGCTCCAGCATGCGCAGGTTCTGCGTGAGCATCTTGTGGCTGACCCCCTCGATCTCGGCGCGCAACTCGCTGAAGCGCAGGGTGCGGTCGCCCAGCGTCTCGATGATCAGAAGCGCCCACTTGTTGGCGATGTCCGAGAAGATCTCCCGAGCCAGGGAGTCCGCGCGGGTCAGGTCCGCGTCGTCGAGCGAGCCGGTGTACTGCTTGGTCACCATCGGGTTCCCCAGTTACTGAAAAGTGCGTTCTTCCATGTCAGCGGTCACTCTCTTACGGTTCCCGAGTAACCACAAGAGAGCGAACGGGCAAGGAGACAGAAGTCATGGCCATCACCCTGATGAACCCCGCCGGACTGCCGGAAGTCGACGTCTACCGGCAGGTGTCGATCGCCTCCGGATCGAAGCTGGTCTTCATCGCGGGCCAGGTCGCCTGGGACGCCGACGGAAACCCGGTCGGCGGAGGCGATCTGGCGGCGCAGGCCGAACAGTGCTACCTCAACGTCGGCATCGCTCTGGCCGAGGCCGGTGCCTCCTTCGACGACGTGGCGAAGGTGACCGTTTACGTCGTCGACTGGACCCCCGACAAGATGCCCCTGCTGCTGGAGGGGATCGCCCGGGGGACCGCGAAGCTGGGGGTCACCGCGGCGCCGCCGGCCACCCTGCTCGGCGTCGCCGCACTGGACGTGCCCGAGCACCTGATCGAGGTCGAGGCCACCGCGGTCGTCGACTGAACAGCCGTACCGTGGCCCGACCACACGCTCCGAGCGGCTCAGCCCTGGGCCGGCAGGGGGAGTGTCAGGCGGAAGCGTGCGCCCTCGCCGACCCCTGTCTCCAACTCGATGTCGCCGCCGTGTGCCCGGGCGAGGGAACGGGCGATGGCGAGACCGAGCCCGGCGTTGGTGCCGTCCGAGCGGCTCCGGGAACGGTCGGCCCGGTAGAAGCGGTCGAAAACGCGATCCGCCTGCTCGGCCGTCAACCCCGGGCCCTCGTCGGCTACTTCGAGCACGCCGCGACCACCCTCCGTGCCGACGCCGATCCTGACCGGTGTGCCCGGCGGGGTGTGGGCCACGGCGTTCCCCACCAGGTTGGTGACGACCTGCCGCAGCCGGGCCTCGTCGGCGTGGACGGGGGCCGGGCCGGGCGGGCCGACGCCTCCCGGCCCGGTGAGTTCCACCGGTCGGGACGGGTCGAGGGCGCGTAGGTCGTGGCGGGCGCCGCCCGCGAGAGTGCGCAGGTCCATCGGGGCCGGGTCGAGCTGTCCCTCGGGCGCCTCGTCGAGCTGGGCGAGCAGCAGCAGGTCCTCGGTGAGGGCGGTGAGCCGGGTGGCCTCCCGCTGGATGCGGTGCATCGCCTCGTCGACGTCGGACCGCTCCGGCACCGCGCCCATCCGGTAGAGCTCGGTCGTCCCCTTGATGCCGAAGAGCGGGGTGCGCAGCTCGTGACTGACGTCCGCGACGAAGGCACGCATCCGCGCCTCGGAAGCGGCCCGGTCGGCGAAGGCTCGCTCGAGCTGGCCGAGCATCGTGTTGAGCGACGCCGCGAGGTGGCCGATCTCCGTACCGGGCGGAGCGAGCCCGGGCACGCGCCGGGTGAGGTCCCCGTCGGCGATCGCGGCCGCTGTGTGCTCGATGCGGCGCAACGGACCCAGGCCTCGGCCGAGCGCGAACCAGCCGACTCCCGTCAGCAGCACGAGCAGGACGGCACCGCTGATCACGCTGCTGGTGCGGAGCCGGTCGATGGTGGCGTCGGCCTCCGCGAGCGGCGCCGCCGCGACCACCGTTGCGTCCCTCGCGTCGGTCGGCCGGGCGACGGCCCGCCAGCGTTCCGAGCCGTTCGCGGACCGGAGATCGACGGCCGTGGCGTCGGTGGGGACCGTGCGCAGCTCGTCGGACGGCGGCAGGAACGAGCTGTCCAGTCCCGGCGTGTGGACGCGCCGCGTCACCTCGCCGTCCGCGTCCAGGAACACCAGGTACGGGGCGCCGAGCAGGTCGAGGCCGGGGCCGAGTAGTTCGGGGCGGGAGGCGGGGTCCTCGATCTCGGACGGCCCGATGGCGGAACTTCGCTGGACGAGCGCGGTGAGCGAGCGCAACTGGCTGTCGAGCCGGTCGAGTTGGTAGTCCTGCAAACGGTCGGAGACGGCCGCGCTGATCAGGCTCAGTCCGGTCAGCAGCAGCCCGGCGGTGAGCAGCAGCAGCCTGGCCCGCAGCGAGAACCGGCTCAGCAGGCGCCTCATCGCCGGGGCTCCCGCATCACGTAGCCGACACCGTGCACGGTGTGGATGAGCTTCGGCTCCTCGGTGTCGACCTTGCGGCGCAGATACGAGATGTAGGTGTCGACGATGCTGGCGTCCCCGCCGAAGTCGTAACGCCACACCCGGTCGAGGATCTGTGCCTTGGACACCACACGCCCGGCGTTCTCCATCAGATACCGCAGCAGCCGGAACTCCGTGGCGGAGACGCGGACGGGCAGCCCCGCCCGCGTCACCTGGTGCCCCTCGGCGTCGAGCGTCAGCGTGCCCACCGTCAGCACATCGGTCTGGTGGCCCGTGGTACGGCGGAGGATCGCGCGGATCCGGGCGATCAGCTCCTCCAGGTCGAACGGCTTCGTCACGTAGTCGTCGGCGCCGAGGGAGAGCCCGGTGACCTTGTCCGCCTGCCGGTCCCGGGCGGTCAGGAAGAGGACGGGCACCGGTCCGCCACGGCCGGCCGGGCGCTGGTCGCGCAGCCGCCGGACCACCTCGAAGCCGTCCATGTCCGGCAGCATGACGTCGAGCAGCACCAGGTCCGGGGGCTCCTCGGTGGCCGCGGCGACCGCCTCGGTGCCGGTCGCCGCGGAGGTCACCCGGAATCCGGCGAAACGCAGTGCCGCGCAGAGCAGCTCCCGGACGGTGGCCTCGTCGTCCACCACCAGCAGCTGCTCGGTACCCCCTCGGGGCGTCACCGTCCCACCCGACCGTTCCATGCCGGCCAGGATACGGAGGCCCGGCCGCGGAACCCGTACCCTCGTGGCGCCGCGGTCCCGGTCACCCCGGCCATCCCCGGCGTCACACGTCGCGGCGTCGGAAGACGACGAACGCGGAGACCAGCACGGCGGCCACTCCCAGGCACATTCCGCCCAGGTTCAGCCAAGGGTGCGGAAAGTCGGGGTTCGGGACCGTCTCCAGGACCGCCGCCGCGCCCGCGGTCGGCCAGAAGTCGACCAGGCCCTGGAACGCCGAGGGGAAGAGGCCGGCCATGCCGGGGACCAGGAAGACGATCCCCACCAGGGTGGCGAGGGCTCCCGCCGTGGCCCGCATGATCGTGCCGAGACCTACGGCGAGCAGTGCGATGGCCGAGAGATAGAGGCCGCCGCCCGCCACGGCGGAGATCACACCGGGGTCGCCCAGCCGTGCGTACGGCACGTCCTGCGTGGTGAGGAGGGCCTGTCCCAGGAGGAAGGCGGCGAACATCAGCGCCTGACCCGCCACCAGGGTGACGGCCGCGGCCAGCACCACCTTGGCCGCCAGCAGCCGATGCCTGCGGGGCGTGGCGGTGAGCGACGTCTGCATCAGGCCGGTCGCGTACTCGGAGGTGACGACCACGATGCCCAGCACGCCGATGATCAACTGGGCGACGATGTACGTCGTCAGGCTGAGGCTGGTCGGATCCCAGGTCTGCCGTTCCGCGGCCGTCGCGGTCTTGTACTCCTGACCGGCGGAGCTCATGGACACGGCCGTGATGCCGAGTCCGACCAGGAAGAGACAGGCCAGTGTGTACCAGGTGGAGCGCAGGCTGCGGAGTTTGATCCACTCTGCGCGGAAGGTGTGGGCGAAGGTCACCCCGGACGGGGTCGGCGCGCTCATGCCGCGGTCGCCCCCTCGTATTCGAGGCTGTCCTTGGTCAGTTCCATGAAGACGTCCTCCAAAGAGGGGCGCTGCGGGGCGAGTTCGCTGAGCGCGACACCGTGGTGGACGGCGAGCCTGCCGATGTCCTCACTGGTCATGCCGGAGACGACGAGCGAGGACTCGCGGCCGTCCCGAACGGTGGCCCCGGCGGCGGTCAGTTGTCGTGCGAACGCGCCGGGTTCGAGCGTGCGGACGAGTACGCTGCTCACCCCGTTGGTCCGCAGGAACTCGCTCATGCCGGTGTCGGCGATGATCCGGCCCCGGCCGATGACGACCAGATGGTCGGCGGTCTGCGCCATCTCGCTCATCAGATGGCTGGAGACCAGTACCGCCCGGCCCTCGCGGGCGAGGGAACGCATGAAGTCCCGGATCCAGCGGATGCCTTCGGGGTCCAGTCCGTTCACCGGCTCGTCGAAGATCAGCACCTGTGGGTCGCCCAGCAGCGTGGCCGCGATACCGAGCCGCTGACGCATACCGAGCGAGAACCCGCCGACCCGCTTGCCGGCCACACCCTCCAGCCCGGTCCGGGCGAGCACCTCACCGACCTGGCCACGGGAGAGGCCGTTGCTCACCGCGAGGGACAGCAGATGGTCGTACGCCTTCCGGCTGCCGTGGACGGCGCCGGCGTCGAGCAGCGCGCCCACCTCCGTCAGCGGCACGGGAAGGTCGCGGTAGCCACGACCGCCGATGGTGACCGAGCCCCGGGTGGGGGCTGCCAGACCCATGATCATCTTCATGGTGGTGGACTTGCCCGCGCCGTTCGGGCCGAGGAAGCCGGTCACCTGCCCGGGTTCCACGGTGAACGACAGGTCGTCCACCACGGTGTCGGGCCCGTACCGCTTGGTCAGTCCCTGTACGTCGATCCTTGTCATGGGCGAGATCCTGACGGGCCGGGCCGACCGGTTCCTGGGAGCTTCTGGGAGAACTCTGGGAATCCGGCGCTCCCGCGGCGTACCGCCCGCCGGCCATCCACGGCCGGGGCACCTCACTCACAGGAAACGCCAAGTGCGGCCGACTGGGATCCAGGTTGCACGCCACGCCAGGAATGACGGCACCGCGCGCCCCGGCCTTCCTGGACCCGGCGTGTGTCCAGGACGGCCCTCGGCGGCATCCAGGCCGTTGCCCGGCCGGCTCTGCTCTCCCGCGGCCTCCGACGTGACGTGTTTGAGTGCCTGAGCTCGGGACATCCGAATGCCGGGCGCCGCCGGACGGTGGCGCCGACCGTGCGTGCGATCGTGTGGAGGCCAGATGGCGGAGAGGAACGGAACGGGGAGCGGACCGCTCGACCGTCCGGCGATGCCCCAGGAGGAGGCGGAGCTCTCTCCGCCCTACCGATTCCAGCGCCAGCAGCGCCCCGGGCTGGAAGAGCGGATGGAAGTGCGCCCGCGCTACCTCGCCCCCAACTACCGGGGCTCCGGAAAGCTCGCCGGGAAGGTCGCGCTGATCACCGGGGGAGACTCGGGGATCGGCCGTTCGGTCGCTGTCCTCTACGCCCGCGAAGGGGCCGACGTCGCCATCGTCTACCTGCCCGAGGAGCAGAGAGATGCCGACGAGACCCGCAAGGCGGTCGAGAACGAGGGCCGCACCTGTCTGCTGCTGCCGGGCGACCTGTGCGAACCGGCCTTCTGCGCGGATGTCGTCGAACGCACCGTCGCGGAGCTGGGCGGCCTGAACGTCCTGGTCAGCAACGCCGCCTACCTCAACAGCCAGAACAGCCTCTCCGACCTGACCGCCGAGGACTTCGACCGGGTCTTCAAGACGAACGTCTACGCCTACTTCCACCTGGTGATGGCGGCCCTGCCACACCTCTCCCACGGCGACGCCGTCATCGCCACCGCGTCCGAGGAGGCGCTCAAGGGCAGCGAGATGATGATGGACTACGCCGCCTCGAAGGCGGCTCTGGTCGTCTTCACCAAGTCCATCGCCTCCCACCTCGCCGAGCGCGGCATCCGCGCCAACATCGTCTCCCCGGGGCCGACCTGGACGGTGCTCAACCTGGCCGGCCAGCGGTTCCCCGACGACTATCTGACCGACCTGGGAAGCTCGGCTCCCATGGGGCGGGTGGCCCAGCCGGAGGAGGTGGCTCCCGCGTACGTGTACCTGGCCTCCGACGCGGACTCCAGCTTCACCGTCGGTGAGGTCATCGCCGTCACCGGCGGTCTGACGGACACCCGCTGACGCGGCACCGGGGCGCCCGGCCGAGCCCCGCTGTGCGTCGAGCGAGGTCGGTCTGCCGGAGCGGGTGGCCGTCGCGAAGTCGTGGCGCAGGACGGCCGGCACTCCTCGTGGTCGGTGCCGGCCGTGTCGTGGACCAGCGGGTGGGACCCACCGCGGTGAACGGCCGGACGGGCCCACCCGTTGTACGCCGTCGTCGGCGCGGCCGAGGGGAGGACCGGGCAGCGGTTCACCTCCGCCGCCGGGTCCGCCGGCCTCTCGGGCGGCCGACGGTCCTACTGCGGAGTCGTGCCGGCCCGGTCCTCCCACGAAGCACCGGCGTACCGTCGGCAGCCCGCGTCGTGCCGTGCGCCCAGAGACGTCCACCACCGCTCGCAGCAGTCGTCCCGGAGGGGGACGCGCGCGGCGGCGGGGCGGGTGCACTTCGGGCCGTGCACGGCGCCGTCGGACTGCTGCCAGAACGCGCAGCACGGTGCGAGGACGACGAGCGGCCGCTGCCGGCGGGGGCGTGCCAGCCGCTCGGCGCGCTGTGCCCGCGCGAGACGCAGCCGGTGCTCCGTCCGAGCTCGGGCGGCGCACCAGGCGAACACCGCGGCGGCGTACAGGCCGGGCAGGGCGAGCCAGGGGTGGTGGGTGGCCGCGTAGCCGGCGGCGGCGAGGAGGAGGGCGGCGGCGGCACGGCACGCGCGGGCGGTGCGCAGGCTCGGCGTCACAGGGAACTCCCGTTGGTCGGCGACGGAGAGGGCCTCGGGACATCCGTATGCCCCCGGTTCGCCGTCCTACGTGCCCGGATCGGCGCCGGCATCACGACGGGGCCGCACGCGGGTGCCGCGGCCGGCGGAAAACCCGTTGCGGCAACCCACCGGCACCCACAACCCTGCATCCATGTCCCCTGCTGAGCCGCGTTCGGCCACCCTTGCCGACGCCCCCGCCATCACCGAACTCCTCAATGAGATCGACCGGATCGAGATCGGCCGGCCCGAGACCGACCAGCACACCGTCGAAGCCGACCTGAAGCATCCGCGGACGGACCTGGAGCGGGACTCGTGGCTGGCCTTCGACGGCGGCCGGCTGGTGGTGTACGGGCTGCTGTGGGACGAGTCCGGCGGGGAGCGCGTCGACATCGACCACTACGTGCTCCCCGACCACCAGCGGACCGGGCTGCGCGTGCTGGCGGCCATGGAGGCCCGCGCCCTGGACCGGGCACGGGCCAACGGAGCCGCGCGGGCCGTCGTCCACCTGCACCTCGCCGCCCGGCCCACGACCGACACCGAACTCCTGACCGCCCGGGGATGGAGCATCGTCCGGCGTCACCAGGTGCTGCGCCGAGCCGTGGACCCGACGCGTGACCTCCCGCCCGACGTCCCGGCGGGAGTGCGGCTGCGGGCCTGCGCCACGGAGGCGGACCGGGTCCGGGTGTACGAGCTGTACCAGAAGGCGTTCGCGGACCACTTCGACTTCCAGCCGCGCGACTACCGGCTCTGGCTGAACGACATCCACGCCGAGCGGCTGGACTGGTCCCTGGTGTGGATCGCCGGCACCGACGACGCTGGGGACGCCGGCTTCCTGCTGGCCCGGGACGACCGCGAGGCCATGGGCTGGATCCGGAGCATCGGTGTCCTGCGCGAGGCCCGCGGCCGCGGCCTGGGCGCGCTCCTCCTGCGCCACGCCTTCGCCCACTTCGCCGCCCGGGGCCGGGACACGGTGGGCCTCGGTGTCGACACCGAGAACGCCACGGGCGCCCCCCGCCTCTACGCCCGCAACGGCATGATGGTCCATTACGCCGTCGACACCTGGGAGGCCGTGATCGCCTGACGGCCCCGGCGCCGGACCTCAGCGCCGCGCCAGCGCCAGCACGCTCAGACCGAACATCAGGACGCCCAGGGGGAGATGGACCGACGGCACGTGGGCGATGCCCACCACCACCTGGACCGAGGCGAGGACGAGGAAGCCGGACGCGTGCCAGACGGGCCGGGGCGAGCCGCCGCCCGGCTTCCACGCCAGCACCGCCGCGAGCACGTACAGCATCGACGCCCCGTACATCACGCGGGCTCCGGCACTGTGCAGCACCTCTCCGTAGGACGAGGACATCAGCAGTCCGGCGGAGACCGCCTGGAGGAAGATGGTCAGGGTCTGCACGGCGATCGCGATCCGCAGAAACGAGAAGCGGCGCTGTGTCGTTGCCGAGGCTGCCATGTCACGGTCCCCTCTTTCCGCCCACGGGCGGTAGATCGGTAAGGTCTCACCAGCCCGACGACGCGGGCCCGCGAAAGGTAAGGCGAGGAGGCGGTCGGGAGTATGGGGGCGGCGGGGGCGCGCACCGATGAGACAGCCGGTGAGCGACGCCAACTGATCAATGTGGCCTACCGGTTGCTCGGCTCACTGGCCGAGTCCGAGGACGCCGTGCAGGAGGCCTACGCGCGCTGGTACGCGCTGCCACAAGGCCGGCGGGAGCAGATCGTGTCCCCCGGCGCCTGGCTGACGACGGTGACCGGCCGCGTCTGCCTGGACGTGCTCGGCTCGGCGCGGGCCAGGCGGGAACGCTACGTCGGCGCGTGGCTGCCCGATCCGCTGCCCGACCACGCCGAGTGGGACCACGGCCATGGCACCGACCCCGCCGACCAGATGGTCCTGGACGAATCGGTGGCCATGGCCTTCCTCGTCGTCCTGGAGTCGATGACACCCGCCGAGCGGGTGGCCTTCGTCCTGCACGACGTCTTCCGCTACCCCTTCGCCGAGATCGCCGACGTCCTCGGCCGGACTCCCGCGGCCTGCAAGCAGCTCGCGGCCTCCGCCCGGCGGCGGGCGCGCGCCGCGCGCGCTCCGACGGCGGCGGCCGGGCAGGCCGACGCGGTACGGCAGGTCAAAGCGGCATGGGAGACCAAGGACATCGCGGCCCTCGTCGACCTCCTCGATCCGGCCGCTGTGATGACCGCCGACGGGGGCGGCATGGCCGGTACCGCCCTACGTCCGATCGAGGGCGGCACGCGCATCGCCCAGTACATGGTCGCCATCGCCGACAAGGCTCCTGGGCTCGAACTCCTGCGGCGGTCGGTCAACGGTGTGCCGGGCCTGGTGGCCCGGCGCGACGGCGCCGTCGTGACCGTGGCCTCGTTCGAAGTCACCGACGGCCGCGTCACCCGGATCTGGGTGGTCCGCAATCCGGAGAAGCTGCGGCCGTGGATGCGGGAGGGCCGGGATCCGTCCGGGGAGTCGTGATGTCACCGCCGTCCGGCCCGCGTGGTCAGGACCCTCCCTCTCCCTGCGCCTGCTCCGCCGGTCCCCGGCTCTCCCGTTGCTCCCGCGCGTGATGGCCCAGGGCCGCGCTGCGGCTGGTCGCCAGGTGGTGCAGGACGAGCGCCTGTACGCGTTCCACGTCGCGCTCCGCGATGGCCTGGCAGAGGGCCTCGTGTTCCAGTGCCACGCCCAGCAGGTCGTCGTGCTGGCCCATGAGCCACCGCAGCCGGCTGCGCAGGACGCGCTCGAGCTCGTTGAGCAGCTCGTTGGCTGCCAGGGAGATGACCGTCTGGTGGAAGTCGGCCGCCGCCCTGCGGGCCCGTACCGCGTCGCCCGCGCGGGCCGCCTCCAGTTCGGCGTCCACGGTCGCGCGGAGCTTGTCCAGCCCGGCGCGTGTGTGCCGCTGGGCGGCGAGCCGGAAACCCAGGGTCTCCAGGCCCGAGCGGACCTCGTCGAGGTCGGCGATGTCGCTCGTGGTGAACTCCCGTACCACCGCCCAGGTCCGCGGTCGCGGCGTCACCAGGCCCTCGGACACCAGGGTCTTGAGAGCCTCCCGGACAGGCAGCCGACTCACGCCGAGTGCCTCGGCCAGCTCCCGTTCGACCAGGCGGCTGCCCGGCCGTCGCGCACCGTCGATGATCTCGTCGCGCAACTGCCGCGTGACCCGATCGGACTCGGGCATGAAGCCCTGTGACGCAGCCATCGCCGTCCTTCGTCTGTCTCCCCGTTCCGAGTCGCGCCGGCCGCGCCGGTGCGGAGCGTCGGTCGGGCGGCTCGTCAGAATACCCCGCGGCCGGCATGACCCGTGGTCGGCCGCAGGCCGGGGGCGAGGGACGGCACGGGACGTGTCATCCGGCCTTCGGGGGCCAGTTGACGATCCGCTTGGGGCGCGGGCGTGCGTAGGTGCGTACCTTGGACGTGGTCAGGCCGAGACGGACCAGTGACTCGGCGATCGTCACGGCGGCGGCGACCCCGTCGACCACGGGGACACCGGTACGTGCCACCACGCGTTCGACGAGGCCGGCCATGCCGCCGCAGCCCAGGCAGATCACCTCGGCCCGGTCGTCCTCGACGGCACGGGCGGCCTGTTCGGCGATGGCCTCCACGGCGGCCTGTCCGTCCCGCTCCAGTTCGAGGACGGCGAGCCCGCTGGCGCGTACGGAGGCGCATCTGGCGCCCAGCCCGGCCACCTCCAGCCGCTCCTCGATCAGGGGGACCGTGCGGTCGAGGGTGGTGACGACGGAGTAGCGTCGGCCCAGGAACTGGGCGGTGCTCGCCGCGGCCTCGGTGATGTCGACGACGGGGACGTCGAGCAGTTCCTGCAGCCCTTCCCTGCCGTGTTCACCGTATCCGGCCTGGATCACCGCGTCGAAGGGCTCCGGATGGGCGAGGACGGTCTCCATGACGGCGACCGCGGCGAGGTAGCTCTCGTAGTTCCCCTCTACGGACTCGGCGCCGAAGGCGGGCGTGAGCGGAACGATCTCGGTCCCCGGACAGGCGGCATCGGCCGCCTGCTTGCCGATCGCGTCGGTGATGGACTGCGTGGTGTTGACGTTGACCACGAGGATGCGCATGGGTGGGCCTTCCGCTGAGGTGGGCTATTCCGCGGCGACGGCGATGGTCTCGCCGTCCACGTCGCGGATCGGCGAGGCACGGTCGGCGATGACCGCGTACAGCGCGGCGGCGATGATCGCGCCGACGAACCAGGAGAACCCGGCCGCGGCGTGGAAGAAGGGCACCAGTGCGACGACGACGGCGATCGCGGCGCTGGGGACGAAGGCGGCGACGGCCCGCGGGTTGTAGCCGCGGCGGTAGTGGTACTCGGCGCCGGTTTCCTCGGTGTACAGGGCCGGCACGTTGACCCGGGACTTCCGCAGCAGCCAGTAGTCCGCCATGATCACGCCGAAGAGGGGACCGAGCAGGGCGCCCAGCCCGCCGAGGAAGTAGTTCACTACGACCGGGCTGTTGTAGAGGTTCCAGGGTGTGATCACCAGGCCCAGGACCGCGCTCACCAGGCCGGCCCGGCGGAAGTCGAGCCGGTGCGGGAAGAGGTCGACCAGGGCGTAGATCGGTGCCACGAAGTTGGCCAGCAGGTTCACCGCCACCGTCAGCGCGATGAGGGCGAGTGAGGCGACGGCCAGCAGGAACATGTTGGGGATGGTCCGCACGATGTCCGTCGGGCTGGTGATGACGTGTCCGTCGAGAGTGAACTGCGCGCCGCTGAGGACCGCCACGATGCCGGCGAAGAAGAGCATGTTCACCGGGATGCCGACCACGTTTCCGCGGACGATGGCGCCGCGGCTCCTCGCGGACCGGGTGAAGTCGCAGAAGTTCAGGACGAACGTCCCGTAGATCACGACCCACAGGGCGGCGGCCTGCAGCACCTGGAGCCACATCGCGCCGCCGGTGAACGGCTCACCGTTGGACAGGGAGACCGAGCCGTCCGCCCGGACGAACATCCACACCGCGAGGGCGCACATGGTGAGCAGCGTGGTGGGCGCCGCGAAGGCCATGTACCGGCGGATCATCTGCATCCCGTAGCTCACGATGAGCACCTGCAGGCCCCACAGGAGAAGGAAGGTGATCCACCCGAGCGTCGACTGGCCGAGCAGGGAGTTCGTGTCCAGGCGGGCCAGGCCGGGGAACATCGCCACCAGGAGAGTGCTCAGCACCGCGGCGGCGAGATAAGTCTGGATACCAAACCAGGCAATGGCGACGATGCCTCGGACGGCGGCCGGGATCTTCGCCCCTTTGATGCCGAACGCGATGCGGCTCATCACCGGGAACGGCACGCCCGTCTTGTGCCCCATGAACCCGGACAGCGTCAGCAGCAGGAAGAGCAGGACCGACGCGAGCGCGAAGGCGGCCAGGATGCCCCACACGTTCAGTCCGAGGGCGAACAGACCGAGGGCGAACGCGTAATTGCCCAGGCTGTGCACGTCGTTGGCCCAGAGCGTGAAGACGTTGTAGGCCCCCCAGCGGCGCCCTTCCCGTTTCGTCGGCGCCAGGTCGTACGTGTAGAGGCCGGAGCTGGTGGCGGTGTCGCTGGTCTCCGTGGACGAGCGGCGGTCTTCCAGGGCAGTCATACGGGACTCCTGGGATCAGGATGCGGGGAGTTGGAGAGTTCCACAAAGCGGAAGCGGCGTTCCGATGAACAGAACGTAGTTATCGCCGAAGAACATCGTCAAGAGGTCTGCGACAAATGGAATACCATTTTGCGGCCCTGTTGACAGTGATGCGAGGCGTCCCTAGCCTGGCGCCCCGCCATTACATCGATGTAAAGAGCTGTGGAAAGGACCACCGTGCTTCTTCCCAGCCCCTCGCACCGTCCCCGCGTGCACGTCGGCCTGCTCGTCGCCGCCCTCCTCGGCCTCGTCGTGGGCCTGCTGCCCGCGCTCACCGCGCCGGCCGCCGCGGCTTCGCGGTCACCGGCACCCCGTGCGGACGCCGCTGCGTCCGGCACGTTCCGCAACCCGCTCAACACCGGGCCGGACCCGTATATGACGCACTGGAAGGGGAACTACCACCTCACGACGACGCAGGGCGACAGCATCAAGATGTGGCGCTCCCCGTCGCTGGGTACGCTGGCGACCGCCGACCCGGTCACCGTGTGGACGGACACCGACCCGTCCCGCGACCGCAACATCTGGGCCCCGGAGTTCTACCGCTTCGGCGACCGCTGGTACCTGTACTACACGGCCGACGACGGCGTCGACGAGCACCACCGCCTCTACGTCCTGGAGTCGGAGCGCGACGACCCGGCCGGCCCGTACCACTTCAAGGCGAAACTCGCCCCGCCCAACCACGCGGACGACTTCGCCATCGACGCGGGCATCCTCCAACTCGGAGGCCGGCTCTACCTCGCGTACAGCGGCATCAACCAGTACCAGCACAACGGAATCAACATCGCCCCGCTGTCCGACCCGTACACCGTCTCCGGCGACGCCGTCGCCATCGACGCCGCCGGCGGATGCCCCGAGGTGCGGGAGGGACCGGAGTTCCTCTACCGGGGCGGCCGGGTCTGGATGACGTACTCCACCTGCGACACGGGCAAGCCCGACTACCAGGTGTGGATGATGTCGATGCCGCTGGACGCCGACCCGCTCGTGCCGGGGAACTGGCACCAGCACCAGGGCGCGGTGTTCTCCCGGGCCGACGACCGGGGCGTCTTCGGGCCGGGCCACCACGCCTTCTTCACGTCCCCGGACGGCACGGAGGACTGGATCGTCTACCACGCCAAGAGCACGTCCGCGTACACCTACACCAACCGCACCACACGGGCACAGAAGTTCACCTGGCGAGCCGACGGCAGTCCCGACTTCGGCCGGCCGCTCGCCACGGGTGCCACCCAGAACCTGCCGTCCGGCGACCCGGGAACCGGCAACTACTGGATCAACGACGACGGCCGCGCCGCCGGCCCCGGTGGCGTCACCTACACCGGTGCCTGGAACTCCGGCACGGGCTGCGCCACGCAGTGCTTCTGGGGTGACGACCACTGGAGCGATCGGGCCGGTGCCACGGCCACCTTCTCCTTCACCGGTACCCGCATCGTCCTGCTCTCCGTCAAGGACACGGGCAACGGCTACGCGGCCGTCAGCGTCGACGGCGGCCCCGAGCGGCGGCTGGACTTCCACGGCCCGATCCGCGTCGGCGAGGCGGTGCAGTACGTCAGCCCACGGCTCGCGTACGGCGACCACACCCTGCGGATCCGGGTGACGGGCGAGCACAACTCCCAGTCGGGGGCGTCCTTCGTGAGCGTCGACCGCGCCGAGGTCTACGTGAACTGACACGCCCGGCCGACCACCACGTCAGAGCCGCTCGCGGCCCTCCGTGCTCTCCCTCAGGACGAGCCGGTGGGCCACGATGCGGTCCTGCGGCGACAGCACCCCGGACTCGGTGGCCGCGCTCGCGCCGTCCGGTCCCGTCGCCTCCTCGATGCGACGCCGCAGCAGTTGTACGGCGACCCTGGCCACCGCCGCCTTGTCGGGGGCCACCGTGCTCAGCGTCGGTACGGAGAACCGCCCGCCCTCCACGTCGTCGAAGCCGATGACGGCGACGTCCTCGGGCACCTTGGCCCCGTGCTCGTGCAGGGCGCGCAACGCGCCCAGTGCCAGCTGGTCGTTGAGGCAGAGCAGGGCGTCGGGCCGGGCGCCGTCGCGCAGCGCCCGCGCCACGGCGTCCGCGCCGTCAGGCATCCTGAAGGAGTCGACCGGCAGCAGGGCGGCCGGATCGTAGGCGATGCCCGCTTCCGACAGGGCGGCACGGTAGCCGCGGGTGCGGGCCTCCGCGGTCCCCAGGCCCGAGTCGTCGCGCCCGCCGACGGCGAGGATGGTGCGGCGTCCGAGACCGATCAGATGGTGGGTCGCCTCGCGTGCGGCGCGCTCGTTGTCGATGGCCACATGGTCCGCGCCCTCCTCCAGCAGCTCCCCGAGCAGCACGGTGGGCGGGGCACCCACGCGATCGCGCAGGTCGTCGGCGGTCAGGGCGAGCGGACTCAGGATGATCCCGTCCACGAAGGTGGAACCGAAACCGGCCAGCGCCGCCAGCTCATGGGCGCGGTCCGCCCCGGACTGATGGATCAGGACGGTCAGGGAGCACTGCTCGGCCTCGCGGATGACATGCCGGGCCAGCTCGGCGAAGTACGGGATGTCCAGTTCGGGAACGACCAGGGCGATGATGCCGGTACGGCCCTTGCGCAGATGACGGCCTGCCAGATTCACCCGGTACCCGAGCTGCTCGATGGCCTCGCGCACCACCTGCCTGGTCCGGTCGGAGACATGGGCGTAGTCGTTGATGACATTGGATACCGTCTTCTCCGAAACGCCCGCATGACGTGCGACGTCCTTGATCCTGGGCCGTGCCACCGAGACCTCCCTGCCTCTCACGCGACTGCCGAGTCTATGTCCCGGAACCGCACGGACCGCCCCAGCTCTTTACAGCCAATGTACATCGATGTAAAAACAAGCCACCGCATGAGCGTCCGGCCGTCGAAAGGTCCGCGATGAGTTCCCGTTTGCCTGCCCAGGGGGTGTCGTCCGTGTCCGATCCGGTACGCCGCCTCAGCCGCCGTCGGCTTCTGCGCCACACCATGGCCGGAGCGGGAGCCCTGCTCGCCGCGGCCCCGCTGTCCGGCTGCGCCTCACGGGCCTCCGCCTCCGGAGCCTCCGCGCTGAGCGTCTGGGACCTGTTCCAGGGCGGCGACGGCATGCTGATGGACGAGATGATCGAGGCCGTGTCCACGGGGTCCGGGGGCACCAAGGGGCCCGAGGGAGCCAAGGGCTTCGAGATCGACCGCACGATCCTGGACTGGGGTCCGTCCTACTACACCAAGCTCGCCATGTCCGCCGCCGGCGGCCGGGCCTCCGACGTGGCCGCCATGCATCTGTCCCGGCTGGCGGGCTACGCGCCCGGCGGTCTGGTGGACCCCTTCGACCTGGACCTGCTCGCCGAGTTCGGTGTCACGCGGAAGGACTTCACGCCGGCGGTCTGGGAGCGAACGCAGCACGACGGGACCGTCTACGCGATCCCGCTGGACGTCCACCCGTTCATCGTCTTCTACGACAAGGAGGCCGCGGAGAGCGCCGGGCTCCTGGACCCCTCGGGTGAGCTGGCTCCGATGGGATCGCCCGAAGCCCTCCTGGACGCGGGCAAGGCCCTCGCCGAGGCGACCGGCCAGGCGGGCATCCTGTTCGGTCACGTCACCGACACGGCACAGAACTGGCGCCTGTTCGCCGGCCTCTACGCGCAGACCGGCGCCGAGTTCACCCTGCCGGACGGCGGTGCGCCGCAGATCGACACCGACGCCGCCATACGCGTCGTGACGCTGATGAAACAGCTCTTCGACGGCCGGACCAACCCCAACAACCTGGACTACAACGCAGCGCTGGCCGCCTTCACGAGCCGCCGCGGCGGCATGGCCATGCTCGGGGAGTGGGAACTGCCGACGCTGAAGAAGGCCGGCTTCCCCCTGGGCGCCGCCCCCTTCCCGCAGGTCTTCGACAGGCCGGCCGTCTACACCGACAGCCACAGCTTCGTCCTCCCGCACCAGGAGAACCCCGACCCCGCGCGGCGCCGCGAGGCCCACCGGTACGTCGCCGAGATACTCAAGCAGAGCCTCACCTGGGCGAGCGCGGGCCACATACCCGCCTATCAGCCCGTGCTCGCGGAGCCGGGGTACGCCGCCCTCGAGCCGCAGTCCTCCTACGCGGACGCGGCGAAGGTGGCGGTGCTCGACCCGCCCAACTGGTTCGTCGGCGCCGGTTCGAACTTCCAGAACCGGATGTGTCAGCCGCTCCAGTCGGCGCTGCTGGGCAACACGTCCGCCGAGAAGGCGGTACGTCAGATGGTCCGCGAGGCGGACGCGCTGCTGCGGCAGCCCGACCCGGTGGCCTGACCAGGAGAAGGAGTGACCGACGTGACCACCACCGCACCCCCCGGCGCCGAGGTGAAGACCGATCCGCCCCAGGCACGCGCGGGCGGCCGCCGCGCCGTCCTGCGCCGCCTGCGCGTCACCCCGGGCTCGGGCTCGGGCTTCGTCTTCGTCCTGCCGTTCCTGCTCGTCTTCGGCCTCTTCATGGTCTGGCCGATCGTGCAGGGGCTCTGGATGAGCTTCACCGACAGCTCGCTCGCCCTGCGCGACACGAGCTTCGTCGGCTTCGACAACTACACCGAGGCGCTCGGCGATCCGGACGTCTGGAGCAGCCTCGGCAACACGCTCTTCTTCACCGCCATCTCCAGCGTGCCACTGGTGCTGGTCGCGCTGGCGATGGCACTGCTGGTGCACAGCGGGCTCGCCGGACAGTGGGCGTGGCGACTGGCGTTCTTCGCCCCCTACCTGCTGCCCGTCACCGTGGTGACCATCATCTGGACCTGGCTCTACCAGCCGGACCTCGGCATGGGCAACCAGCTTCTCGGCGCGCTCGGCATGGAGCCCGTCGGCTGGCTGTCCGACGAGTCCGTCGCCATGTGGTCCGTCACCGCCCTCACCGTCTGGTGGACGGTCGGCTTCAACTTCCTGCTCTACCTCGCGGCGCTCCAGTCCCTGCCCTCGACCTTCGACGAGGCGGCGGCGCTCGACGGTGCAGGCGCCTGGCGGCGCCTGTGGTCCATCACCCTGCCGCAACTGCGCAGGACGACCGCGCTGGTGGCCATGCTCCAGATCCTCGCGTCGCTCAAGGTGTTCGACCAGATCTACATCCTCACCAAGGGCGGACCGGGCGGCTCGACCCGGCCCGTCCTGGAGTACGTCTACGACGTCGGCTTCACCGGCTACCGGCTCGGCTACGCCTCGGCCATCTCCTACCTCTTCTTCGCGCTCATCGTCGTCGTCTCGCTCGTGCAGCTCCGCCTCTTCCGCCAGGAGGACTGACCGTGTCCGCAACCGCAACGACCGTCCGCCCGCGGCGCCGTCCACCCCGTGCGGAGACCGGCGCCCCCCTGCTCCTCGGCCACGGCCGGCTGCCCCGCGTCCTGGCCGGCACGGCACTGACCGTCCTGGCAGTCGTCTGGCTGGTGCCCTTCCTGTGGGCGATCATCACCTCGCTGCAGAGCGAGAAGGACATCGCCACCGCCGGCCTGTCCCCGTTCAAGGGCGCCTTCACCCTGGACGCCTACCAGCAGATCCTGGAACGCGGGAACGTCACCGTCTGGGCCTTCAACAGCTTCCTCATCGCCGGCCTGGTCACACTGATCACGGTGGTGGTCTCCACCCTCGCGGCGTACGGCTTCTCGCGCGGCACGTTCCGAGGGCGCCGGGCACTGCTCGCCGTCACCGTCGCCGCCATCATGATCCCGCCGCAGCTGCTCGTCGTGCCGCTGTTCGAGCAGATGCTCCTGTTCGACCTGGTGGACACCTACGCGGCGGTCATCCTGCCCCAGGTCGTCGCACCCATGATGGTGTTCATCCTCAAGCGGTTCTTCGACGGCATCCCCAAGGAGCTGGAGGAGGCGGCCCGGATCGACGGCGCCTCCGAGTTCCGCGTCTTCCGGTCGATCGTGCTGCCGCTCTCGCGGCCGATCGTGGCCGCCGTGGCGATCTTCGTCTTCATCGGGGCGTGGAACAACTTCATGTGGCCGTTCATCGTCACCAACGACCCGGACCTGATGACCCTCCCGGTGGGCCTGGCCACGGTCAAGGACGCCTACGGCATCCAGTACGCGCAGTCCATGGCCTCCGCGCTGCTCGCGGCACTCCCGCTGATCGTGGTCTTCCTCCTCTTCCAGCGCCGCATCGTCAACTCCGTCGCCACCACCGGCCTCGGCGGTTCCTGAATCACACCCCCACAGCCGTACACACGGGTCCGGCGCTCGCGCCGGCCCACCGATCGACTGGAGCATGTGTGCCCACTCACTCCGCACCGCGCCCGGAGTACCCGCGACCGCAGTTCGTGCGCCGCGACTGGCTCAACCTGAACGGCGCCTGGCAGTTCGAGACGGACCGGGGGGACAGCGGACTCGAGCGCGGTCTGCTCGACCGGGAACTGCGCGGCGAGATCCTCGTACCCTTCCCGCCCGAGTCCGAACTGTCCGGCATCGGCGACACCGACTTCCTGGAGGCCGTCTGGTACCGGCGCGCCATCGCCCTGCCGGCGGCGTGGGCCGGACGCCGCGTGCTGCTGCACTTCGGCGCCGTCGACTACGACACCACCGTATGGGCCGACGGCAAGGAGGTCGCCCGGCACCGCGGCGGCTTCACCCCCTTCACCGCCGACCTCGGCGACGTCGCCGGGGCGGGGGACGAGGTCGTCGTCACCGTCCGCGCCCGCGACCCCAGGTCCGGCCCGCAGGCGCGCGGCAAACAGGCCGTGCGGTACGCCAACCACGACTGCAACTACACCAGGGTCACCGGCATCTGGCAGACCGTCTGGCTGGAGCCCGTCCCCGACCTCCACCTGCGCCGCCCCCGCGTCACGCCCGACCTGGCCGGTTCCGCCTTCCACCTCGAACTGCCCCTGTCCGGCAACCGGCCCGGCCACCGGGTACGTGCCGTCCTCGGCGACGCCCACGGCGAGGTGGCCCGCGCCGAGGCACGTGCCGACCTGGACCTCGCCCCGCGCCTGCACCTGCCGGTGCCGGACGACCGGCGACGCGAGTGGAGCCCCGGCGACCCGCACCTGTACGACCTGCGCCTCGAACTCCTCGACGCCGCCGGGCAGGTCGTGGACAGCGCCGAGAGCTACGCCGGGCTGCGCGCCGTGGGACTGCGCGGCAAGGCCGTCACCCTCAACGGGCGCCCGCTCTTCCAGCGGCTCGTCCTCGACCAGGGCTGGTACCCGGACGGGCTGATGACCGCCCCGACCGACGAGGCGCTGGTGAGGGACATCGAGCTGGCCATGGAAGCCGGCTTCAACGGAGCCCGGCTGCACCAGAAGGTCTTCGAGGAGCGTTTCCTGTACCACGCCGACCGTCTCGGCTACCTGGTCTGGGGCGAGTTCGGCGACTGGGGCTGCGAGACCGGCGGCTCCTCGGGCGACAACCAGCAGCCCGACGCCTCCTACGTCGGCCAGTGGCTCGAAGCCCTCGAACGCGACTACTCACACCCCTCGATCATCGGCTGGTGCCCGCTCAACGAGACCTACCAGAAGCTGCACGACCGCGTCACCCAGCTCGACGCCGTGACCCGGGCGATGTTCCTGGCCACCAAGGCCATGGACACCACCCGGCCGGTCATCGACGCCTCCGGCTACGCCCACCGGGTCGCCGAGACCGACATCTACGACGCCCACAACTACGAGCAGGACCCGGCCGCCTTCCGGCAGCTGATGTCCGGCCTCGCCAAGGACGCCCCCTTCGTCAACGCCTACGACGACGGAGCCCCCTACTCCCAGCCCTACCGCGGCCAGCCGTACTTCGTCAGTGAGTTCGGCGGCATCTGGTGGGACCCCGAGGCGGCCGCCGACCGCTCCGGCGAGGACCGCACCGAGTCCTGGGGCTACGGGGAACGGGTCCGCAACGAGGACGAGTTCCACGAACGGTTCAGCGGCCTGACGGAGGTGCTGCTGGGCGACCGCGACATGTTCGGCTACTGCTACACCCAGTTGACCGACGTCTTCCAGGAGCAGAACGGCATCTACCGGTTCGACCGCGGCCTGAAACTCGACGTCGGACGCATCCGTGCCGCGCAGCTGCGCCCGGCCGCGATCGAGGACCAGGACCCGGCCTAGCGAACCTCCGGGGGCCGAAGGCGGCGATCGCCTCCGGCCCTCCGGTCGCGCGGTGTCAGAAGGGACGGTCGCCCTCGATGGCGACGCGTTCGGCGATGCGCCGGTCCGAGCCGTAGTCGCCCACGGCGTAGTGCTGCGTGGCGCGGTTGTCCCAGAAGGCGATGTCGCCGGGCTGCCAGCGGAAGCGCACCTGGTACTCGGGGACGTGTGCCTGCTGGAACAGGAAGCGCAGCAGCCGGTCGCTCTCGTCACGGTCCATGCCGGTGATGTGGGTGGTGAAGGAGGTGTTGACGAACAGCATGCGCCGCCCGGTCTCGGGGTGGACGCGCACGACGGGGTGCTCCACGGGCGGGAACAGGTCCTGGTGCGGGATCAGCCGCTCGGGTCCGTAGAACCTGGCGAAGCCGGGGATGAAGTCGTGCACGGCCCGGGCGCCGTCGATGCGGTCCTTCACCTCCTTGGGGAGGTTGTCGTAGGCGGCCGCCATGTCCGCCCACATGGTGTCCCCGCCGAACGGCGGCACCTCGCGCAGCTGCAGGACGGCGCCGAGCGCGGGCCGTTCGCGGAAGGTGACGTCGGTGTGCCACACGTTCTCGTACGTCGGGGCGGACCCGGCGCTCTTGTCGAAGCGGACGACGTCGTCGCTGGAACCGGCGGCGAGCAGGGGGTTGGTCTCCAGCTCGCCCCAGTTGCCCGCGAAGTCGCGCTGCTGGTCGGAGGTGAGGTGCTGAGCGCGGAAGAAGAGCACCTTCCACTCCAGCAGGGCGCGGTTCAGTTCTTCGCGCAGGGCGGCACCGAGCGGGCGCGAGAGGTCGGCGCCGCGGATCTCGGCCCCGATGGTGCGCGCCTGCGGAACGACCTCGAAGTGTTCGTAGGGCCGCTCCTCCCAGCCCTCGGGCAGTCGGCGCAGTGTGCGCCGGCCCTCGTACATACCGTCCCCCGGAATGTGTGCTTCGCGAAGATCGACGGTCGGGCCGGCGGTCGTGACGGTCATGGGAGTCCTCCCCTTGCGGTGGGCCGGGTCAGCCGGGCCATGGCGGTACGCGTCATCGCCGACTGGCCAGGGAAAAGAAATGGGAAACGCAGATGCTCCGGGCTGTTCGCCGGAAAGGAAGGCCGGTCGGTTCGGGACGCGGCGCGCGCGTCGGGACCTCGGCTCGCGGACGGCCGTTATCGGCCGGAGCGCTCACACCCGGTTCGTTCGGGCACGCGGGGACACTCCGCCGTGATGCCGAACCGGTATGTGGTCATGGCACCGATTGTGTGATCTTCCAGGGTCCCTGTCAACCGGGCCGGACCGGCCGCGGGGTGAAAGGGAGCATGACGTCCCCCTCGGGCTGGACGACGCCGTAGCTGCTCTCGGGCACCTTGTTCCATACGCCGGGCAGATCGCCCAGGGGCTCCGAGACGATGAGGCGGGTCTCGTCGGACGCCTCCCGGAGGAAGGGCAGGTCCGGGTGGAGCGCGCGCAGGCTCTCCACCCGCGAGCTGTAGTAGAGGGACCGTGAGGCGCCCTGGCTGGAGTAGCGGAAGGCCCACAGCCGCCGTCCGTCGGTCACGGCGACCGTCATCTGCAGCGGGTACTGGACGCCGTGCTCATGACCGACCTCCTCCACCAGCCCCGCCATCCGTGCCACGGCCGCCGGAGGGTCCTCCTCCAGGCCGAACGTGAGCGCCAGGAAGAACATCATCTCCGAGTCCGTCGAACCCTCGATGTCCAGGAAGAGCCGAGGGTCGACGGCCAGCGCGAGTTCGCGCCGGACCCGGTGGAAGTCGGCGATCGCGCCGTTGTGCATCCACATCCAGCGGCCGTGGCGGAACGGGTGGCAGTTGGTCTGCTGCACCGGGCTGCCCGTGGAGGCCCGGATGTGAGCGAAGAACAGGGATGAGCGGACATGGCTCGCGATCTCCCGCAGATTGCGGTTGCTCCACGCCGGCCCGATCTCCCGGACGATCGCGGGGGTCGTCATCTCCGGGCCGAACCAGCCGACGCCGAACCCGTCCCCGTTCGTCGTCTCGACCCCCATCCGGGCGTGCAGGCTCTGGTCGATCAGAGAGTGCTCGGGCTTGTAGAGGATGGTCTCCAGCAGCACGGGCGTTCCCGAGTAGGCAAGCCATCGGCACATCGTCTGCCGCCTCCCTGGTCTTCGGCGCGCGCCGCGCGGGTCGCCCCGGACGTTCAGTCGACCGGCCAGGTGTGCACCGGGGCGTTGAGATGCATGTAGTCCATGTACTGCTGTGTCATCCGGCGCAGGGCCTCGTGACGGCCCGGATGGGCGCCGGCGTCGATGTGGTGGAACATCTCCTTCTGCCAGACGGCGCCGTTGCGCCCGGTGACGCACCGCTGCTCGATGATGCCGAGCAGCGGCTCCCGCCAGGCCGCGTCCATGCCGGAGAGCTCCAGTCCCCGGTGCGCCAGCGGCAGCAGCCGCCGCAGCACGAGCTCGGGCACGGTCACCTCGCCCATACCGGGCCAGTACAGCCGCGCATCGATACCGTGCCGGGCGGCGGTGTGCAGGTTGTCCTCGGCGACCGAGAAGGACATTCGCGACCACACCGGCCGCTCCTCCTCCACCAGGGCGCGGGTGAGCCCGTAGTAGAAGGCGCCGTTGGCGAGCGTGTCGGCGACGGTCGGACCGGCGGGCAGCACCCGGTTCTCCACCCGGACGTGCGGTTTGTCGTGGGCGACGGCGTACACGGGCCGGTTCCAGCGGTAGATGGTGCCGTTGTGGAGGGTGAGCTCACCCAGGTCGGGGATGTCGCCGCGGTCCAGCGTCTGGGCGGGGTCCTGCTCGTCGCACAGGGGCAGCAGTGCGGGGAAGTAGCGCAGGTTCTCCTCGAAGAGGTCGAAGACGCTGTTGATCCACCGCTCCCCGAACCACACCCGGGGCCGCACCCCCTGTGCCTTGATCTCCTGCGGCCGGGTGTCGGTGGCCTGCTCGAACAGCGGGATACGGCTCTCGTGCCACAGTTCCTTGCCGAGCAGGAAGGGCGAGTTGGCGGCGAGGGCCACCTGGACCCCGGCGATCGCCTGGGCCGCGTTCCAGTAGTCCGCGAACTCGTCGGGGGACACCTGGAGGTGGAACTGGGTGCTGGTGCAGGCGGCCTCCGGCATGATCGTGTCCGCGTAGGCCCGCAGCCGGTCGACGCCGTCCACCTCGATGTGCAGGTCCTCGCCCCGGGCCGCGAACACCTGGTCGTTGAGCAGCCGGTAGCGCGGGTTCTCCGACAGGGCGGCCTCGCCCACGTCCGCCTCGCGCAGCGTGGGCAGGATGCCGACCATGATCAGATGAGCGCCGATCGACTCGGCGCGGTCCTCCGCGTGGTTCAGGGCGGCGCGGATCTCGGTCTCCCAGGAGTCGGGGCCGCCCGCCGTCAGCCGGCGGGGCGGGATGTTGATCTCCAGGTTGAACCGGCCCAGCTCGGTGGCCCAGGCGGGGTCCGCGATCGCTTCGAGCGCGTCGCTGTTGCACATCGCCGGCTCGGCCTCGTCGTCGACCAGGTTCAGCTCGATCTCCAGCCCCACCTGGGGCCGCTCGGTCTCGAACCGTGACTCGCCCAGCATCTGCGCGAAGGCCTCGAGGCACTCCTGCATCTTGATCCGGTACCGGCGGCGGTCCTCGCGGGTGAAGACCAGCGCCGGGACGTCCCGTCCCATCGGTCCTCCCGGGGTCGCCTTCCTCCAACGCTCTCCACCCCAGCGTCGCACCACCTGGCGCCCCTCACCAGACGGGACGGGACGGGGCCCACCGCACCGTGTGCGATGGGCCCCGTCGGGTTCACGTCCTTGTGCGGCCGATCAGCTCTCAGAGCTTGCCGGACTCCCGCACCGTGATCTTGGCGGAGGTGCGGCCGGCCGGGGAGGAGCCGTAGCCCTCGATCTTGTCGACCACGCCCGTGCCCTCGACGACCTTGCCGAAGACGACGTGCTTGCCGTCCAGCCAGGGGGTGGGGACGGTGGTGACGAAGAACTGCGAGCCGTTGGTGTTCGGACCCGCGTTCGCCATGGACAGCAGGTACGGCTCGGTGTGCTTCAGCTGGAAGTTCTCGTCCGCGAACTTCTCGCCGTAGATGCTCTTGCCGCCGGTGCCGTCGCCCCGGGTGAAGTCACCGCCCTGGAGCATGAACTGCGGGATCACGCGGTGGAACGAGGAACCCGCGTAGCCGAAGCCGTGCTCGCCGGTGGACAGCTCGAGGAAGTTCTTGGCGGTCTTGGGGGTGACGTCCTCGAAGAGCTCGAAGACGATGCGGCCCGCATCCTGACCGTCGATGTCGATGTCGAAGTAAACCTTGGAATTGCTCATCGCACCATTGTGACCTGTGAGCCCTCGTGATGTCGCACCGGCCGTCCTTTCAGCGTGTGGCGAGCAGTCCGAGCGTGTCGATCACCCGGTTCGAGAAGCCCCACTCGTTGTCGTACCAGGCGACCACCTTGACGTGGCGGCCGTCGACGCGGGTCAGGGCCGAGTCGAAGATCGACGAGGCGGGGTTGCCCGTGATGTCCGAGGAGACCAGCGGGTCGTCCGAGTATTCGAGCACGCCGGCGAGGGGGCCCTCGGCGGCGGCGCGGTAGGCCGCCAGCACGTCGTCACGCGTCACGTCGCGGGCGACGGTCGTGTTGAGTTCGACGATCGAACCCACCGGTACCGGCACGCGGATCGAGTCGCCCGACAGCCTGCCGTCGAGGTTCGGCAGCACGAGGCCGATCGCCTTCGCGGCGCCCGTCGTGGTCGGCACGATGTTGACCCCGGCGGCGCGGGCCCGGCGGGGATCGCGGTGCGGACCGTCCTGCAGGTTCTGCTCCTGCGTGTAGGCGTGCACCGTCGTCATGAAGCCGTGCTCGATGCCGGCGAGCTCGTCGAGCACCGCGGCCAGCGGCGCGAGCGCGTTGGTCGTGCAGGACGCGTTCGAGACGATCGTGTGCGCGGCCGGGTCGTACGCGTCGTTGTTGACGCCGAACGCGAGGGTGACGTCGGCACCGTTCGACGGCGCGCTGACCAGGACCTTCTTCGCGCCCGCGGTGAGGTGGGCGCGGGCGGCGTCGGCCGAGGTGAAGCGGCCGGTGGCCTCCAGCACGATGTCGACGCCGAGCTCGGCCCACGGCAGCCGTGCGGGCTCGCGCTCGGCGAGGACCCTGATGCGGTGTCCGTCGACGACGAGGGTGTCCCCGTCGACGGTCACCGGCCGGCCGAGCCGGCCGGCCGTGGAGTCGTAGGCCAGCAGCCGGGCGAGGGTGGCGGGTTCGGTGAGGTCGTTCACGGCGACGATCTCGAGCTTGCTGTCGCGTTCGAGCAGCGCGCGCAGCACGTTGCGTCCGATGCGGCCGAATCCGTTGATGCCGATGCGAGTCATGAGGGATGCCCTTCCGTTGCGCCGTGCGGTGCCACCAGGTTCGCGCGCGGCGTCCGCCCGCGGCAGCGGCGTGAGTGCCACGGTTCGCAAGGTTCTCGCCAATCCGGGGACCGTGCGGAGGCGGCGGCTACCCGCCCTGGGCGAAGGTGCGCCGGTAATCGCTCGGTGTCGTGCCCAGGATGCGCTGGAAGTGCAGCCGCAGGTTCGCACCGGTGCCGAGACCGACGTCGGCGGCGATTTGCTCGACACTCCGCTCCGAGCGCTCCAGCAGCTCACGGGCCATGTCGATGCGGGCGCGCATGACCCACTGCATCGGTGTGTATCCCGTGTCCTCCACGAAGCGTCGCGAGAACGTGCGCGCCGACACCGCCGCGTGCCGGGCGAGTGTCTCCAGGGTGAGGGGCTCGCCGAGCCGGCGCAGCGCCCACTCGCGGGTGGCGGCGAACCGCTCGCCCAGCGGCTCCGGAACGCTGCGCGGCACGTACTGCGCCTGACCACCGCTGCGGTACGGGGCCGCGACCAGGCGACGGGCGGTGTGGTTCGACGCGGCCACCCCGAGGTCGCCGCGCAGGATGTGCAGGCACAGGTCGATGCCGGAGGCGGCGCCGGCGGAGGTCAGCACGCTGCCCTCGTCCACGAACAGCACGTTCTCGTCGACCCGCACGCGAGGATGCCTCGCCGCGAGCGCCCGCGTGTAGTGCCAGTGCGTCGTGGCGCGTCTGCCGTCGAGCAGGCCCGTGGCGGCGAGCGCGAAGGCGCCCGTGGAGATGGCGGCGAGCCTCGCGCCCCGGTCGTGGGCCGCCGTCAGCGCCTCGACGACGGTCCGCGGCGGATCGTCGAGGTCGGGGGACCGGTACCCGGGGAGGAAGACCACGTCGGCCCAGGCCAGCGCGTCGATGCCGTGGGCGACGTGGTACGACAGGCCGTCACCGCCGGTGACGAGGCCGGGCTCCGCGCCGCACACCCGTACCTCGTACGGCATGCTCGCCCGCGTCGTGAACACCTGCGCCGGGATACCGACGTCGAGCGGCTTGGCACCCTCGAGCACGAGGACGGCGACGCGACGCAGGGGGGAGGACGGCACGCGGGACAGCGTACGTGGGGACGCCGATCAGCTCAGGCCGAGGACCTTCATGGTGTGTTCGGCCATGCGCCGCTCGCCGAGGGCGTTGGGGTGGACGGGGACGAGGCTGTGGCCGAAGAGGAGCGGTTCGATCCACCGGGTTCCGACGGCCTCGCAGGCGTCGTGGCCCTCGGACACCTGTGAGAAGTCCACATAGGTCACCCCGGTCTCCTCGGCGGCACGCTCGACGACGGCGTTGAGGTGCGCCTGGATGCTCCGCAGGTAGGGCACGTCACCGGCGGCGATCGGCAGCTTCGCGAAGCAGGACGGATCGGCGGAGGCCGGCGTGATCCACGGGTAACCCAGGGCTGCCACGCGGGCGTTGGGAGCCTTGGCGCGCACGCTGCGCAGAGCGTTCTTGAGCGCCGGATAGGTGTTGGCGTCTATCTCGTCGTCGAAGGACGTGCCGTGTCTGTCCTTGCAGGGGCTGCCCTTGCCGCCGCTGAGGACGCCCGCGGAGCCGCAGGCCGTGATGGCGTTGATGAACGTGCTGTTGTCGTTGCCGCCGATGGTCAGCGTGACCAGGTCCGTGCCGGAGGTGAGGGCGTCCACCTGGGGAGCGACGCCCGGGTACTGGGCCTGCGTGAAGTGGGCGGTCTGGGCGGCGCCGCAGGTGACGTCCTTCAGACGGGCGCCCGTGGTGTCGGCGATGACGTGGGGGTAGTTCGCCGTGGAGCGCAGGCAGAGCAGGTTGGTGAGGTCGACGGGCAGGACACCCGAGCCGGCGCTGTAGCTGTCGCCGAGAGCGACGTAGTCCAGGGAGGGCGTGGCGTGCGCGGTGGCGTCGGTGAGACCGAGGGCCAGCGTGCCGACGGCGGCTACTGTCGCGGTCATGACACGGCGCAGGGCATGCTTCGGCATGGGCTCTCTCTTCTCGGGACCTGGGCGGGGGAGGGGTGCGGGAGTACGACCGGTGGTTACCGATCAGTTCTACTTTTAAGTAATGTGCACGTGCCCTGACTTTGCGTCAACGCTGTCGACGCAACTTCTTGCAGCGGATCGCCCGGAGTCGAACGAACTTCCGGACCCGTGGAGGGGGAGTCGGCCGGACGCGGAAAGACGTTGCCCACCCTCGAGGCGTGCGGTGAGGATATGCCGACAAGGCGAGATGATCATTGGCGCGGACGCGCTCCCGCCCTCGAACTCCTCCTGGAGGAACACCGTGCCCGACCCCGCGCCCCAGGTCCGCCCCGCGACCCACGACGACGTACCCGCCGCCGTACGGACGCTGGCCCGTGCCTTCGCGGACTACCCCTTCACCCGGCACGTGGTCGCGGCCGACGACCACCAAGAACGCGTGCGCCGCTTCCAGGAACTCTTCCTGGCGCGGGTCGCGATGGCGTACGGGCGTGCCTGGGTCACCGACGACCGACGGGCCGTCGCCGCGTGGACGACCCCGGACCGGGACCCGGGGCCGGCCTTCGCCGAGGTCGGGCCCTTGGTCGCCGAGCTGGCGGGCGACCGGGCGGTGGCACTGGAGTCCGCCGAGCGCGCGCTGGCGCCGCACCGGCCCGGTGAGCCGGTGTGGTTCCTCGCCGCGGTGGGGGTGGAGCCGCGGGCCCAGGGCGCCGGTCTGGGCACCGCGGTGCTCCGGCCCGGTCTGGAGGCCGCCGAGCGCGCGGGGTTCCCGGCCTTCCTGGAGACCTCGGACACGGGCAACGTGCGGTTCTACGAACGCCTCGGCTTCGAGGTGACGGCGGAGGTGAGCCTTCCGGACGACGGCCCGCGGACCTGGTGCATGCTCCGGAAGCCCGGCCGCTGACGGAGCGGGGCCGGCACCGTCCGCCGGCGAACGGCGTCTGGAGCCGGCACGGCTCCTGTCCGAGGCACGGGGAGACCTCCGCGCCCTGCCCGACGGTGAGTGGGAGGCGGAGTCCGACCTGCGGCCGCGGGCGAGGGAGACGGCCGTTGCCCCGCTGGACGCGGCGGCGACGGGAACCCGGGCTGTTCTAAGGTGACTACCGTCAGTTCACACGACCGCGGACCCGTGAGGTACTCACCAGCCATGTCGACCGAAACGTTTGAGTTCCAGGTAGAGGCGCGTCAGCTCCTGCAGCTGATGATTCACTCCGTCTACTCGAACAAGGATGTCTTCCTGCGCGAACTCGTCTCCAACGCCTCGGACGCGCTGGACAAGCTGCGCCTGGCCGCCCTGCGGGACGACGCTCCCGATGTCGACGTGACCGACCTCCACATCGAACTCGACGTCGACAAGGAGGCCCGCACCCTCACCGTGCGGGACAACGGCATCGGGATGTCCTACGACGAGGTCACACACCTCATCGGCACCATCGCCAACTCGGGTACGGCCAAGTTCCTGCAGGAGCTGCGTGAGGCCAAGGACGCCGCCGGGGCCGACGGGCTCATCGGACAGTTCGGTGTCGGCTTCTACTCCGGCTTCATGGTGGCGGACGAGGTCACCCTGGTGACCCGCCGCGCCGGTGAGACGAAGGGCACCCGCTGGACGTCGCGCGGTGAGGGCACGTACACCCTGGAGACGGTCGACGAGGTGCCGCAGGGGACCTCCGTCACCCTCCACCTCAAGCCGGCGGACTCCGAGAACCAGCTCCACGACTACACCTCCGAGTGGAAGATCAAGGAGATCGTCAAGCGCTACTCGGACTTCATCACCTGGCCGGTCCGCCTGCTGCCGGAGCCGGCCGAGGACGGCGCCGAGGCGGCCGAGGCCGAGACGCTCAACTCGATGAAGGCACTGTGGGCACGTCCCCGCGACGAGGTGTCCGACGACGAGTACCACGAGCTGTACAAGCACATCGCCCACGACTGGCGCGAACCGCTGGAGACGATCCGGCTGCAGGCGGAGGGCACCTTCGAGTACCAGGCCCTGCTCTTCGTGCCCTCGCACGCCCCGCACGACCTGTTCACCCAGGGATACCAGCGCGGCGTACAGCTCTATGTGAAGCGCGTCTTCATCATGGACGACTGCGAGGAACTGCTGCCGCCGTACCTCCGCTTCGTCAAGGGCGTCGTCGACGCGCAGGACCTCTCGCTCAACGTCTCCCGCGAGATCCTCCAGCAGGACCGCCACATCCGCATGATCCAGCGCCGCCTGACGAAGAAGGTCCTGGCCACGGTCAAGGACCTGATGGCGTCCGCGCCGGACCGCTACGCCACCTTCTGGCGGGAGTTCGGCGCCGTCCTCAAGGAAGGACTGGTGACCGACTCCGACAACCGCGACGCGATCCTCGCCGCCTCCTCCTTCGCGAGCACGCACGACGCCGACGAGCCGACCACGCTGAAGAGCTACGTGGAGCGGATGAAGGACGGCCAGGACGCCGTCTACTTCATGACGGGCGAGTCCCGGCAGTCCATCGAGAACTCCCCGCACATGGAGGCCTTCCGGGCCAAGGGTGTCGAGGTCCTGCTGCTCACCGACGCCGTCGACGAGGTGTGGGTCGACGCGGTGGGGGAGTACGAGGGCAAGCCCCTGCGCTCGGTGGCCAAGGGCGAGATCGACCTCGGCGGCGCCGAGGACGAGAAGACCGACGCCGAGAAGGACAAGCAGGGCGAGGAGTACGCCGGCCTGCTCGGCTGGATGACGGAGCACCTGGGCGAGGACGTCAAGGAGGTCCGCCTCTCCTCGCGCCTCACGGTCTCGCCGGCCTGTGTCGTCTCCGACGCGAACGAACTCACGCCCGCGCTGGAGAACATGTACCGGGCGATGGGCCAGGAGGTGCCCCACGCCAAGCGGATCCTCGAACTCAACCCGGAGCACCAGCTGGTGAAGTCCCTCAACCGGGCCTACACCGGGCAGCAGGACCGGACGGAGCTCACCGAGACCGCCGAACTGCTCCACGCCCTGGCGGTACTCGCCGAGGGAGGCCGGCCGCAGGAGCCGGCCCGCTTCGTGAAGCTGGTCGCCGACCGCCTGGAGCGCACGCTGTAACCACGCCGGTCCGTGCCGGGCCCGCCCCGAACGCCACGAGATCGTGGCGTTCGGGGAACGGGGCTACGGCAGGAACCCCGGCAGGGGCAGGCCGGTGGTGATCGAACGCGCACGCCGCAGGCGCGTGCGACGGTCGGCCGCTGACCCGTGAGGAACGGAGGGCGGCGTCGCCCGGGAGGCGCTCCGGGACGCCCCCTGTCCACCTCGCCATCCGCATGGCGAGACAGCCTGGCGTGCGGAGCGCCGCATTCCGTATATTCGCACGCATGTATGCATCGGCTCCGCTGCTGTGCCTCGCGCTCTTCGCGAACTCGGCGTGGTGCGTCGACGACGGCCTCTGTCGCCGCTGACCCCCACACCGGCCGCGTCATCCATGCCGCCGGTCCGTCAGCGCCACCGCCCGCCGTCCCCGCGCACCACCCCGGAGATCTTCCGTGACCACCGCGCCCCCAGCCGGGTCGACCCCGGCCGCGCCGCCGCGCGCGCCCGCCGCCCTGTTCTCCCCGTCCCCGACCTCCTCGGCACGGCCCGAGGCGCCGCCCCTGCCCCCGGTGCGGCGGACGCCACTCGCGGTGTCCGGCCTGCTCGCCGTGGCCCTGACCGCCTACGTGTGGTCCGCGCACGGCGCCAAACCGGGCGTACTGCTCCTGCTCGGCCTCGGCCTGGGCGTCGCCCTCTTCCACTCCCGGTTCGGCTTCACGTCCGCCTGGCGGCAGCTGGTCGCCGTCGGCAACGGAGCCGGGCTGCGGGCACACGCCCTGCTGCTCGGCACCACGGCCACCCTGTTCGCGCTGCTCATCGGCACGGGCACCGGACTCTTCGGCTCCCAGCCGGCCCCGTCCGCCGGGTCGATCGGGGTCGGTCTTCTCGCCGGCTCGGTGCTCTTCGCGATCGGCATGCAGCTCGGCGGCGCCTGCGCCTCGGGCACCCTCTTCGCCGTCGGCTCGGGACAGGGGTCGGTGGTGCTGACCCTCGGCGGCTTCATCGCGGGCGCCACCCTCGCCGCCTGGCAGTTCGACCTGTGGAAGGACCTCCCGGCCTGGGAACCCGTCGTCATGTCCGACCACATCGGATGGCTCGGCTCCTGGGCCGTGACCATCCTCGCGCTGCTCCTCGTGGTGCTGGTCACGCGGCGCGTCCAGGCCCGCCGCAACCCGCCGCCCCTCGGGGCCGTGCCCTCGGCGCGCGGTGCGGCCGTCCGGGCGCTGCGCGGCTCCTGGCCGCTGGCCGCCGGCGCCCTCGCGCTGGCCGTGCTCGGCGCGGGCGTCCTGCTGGTCTCCGGCGGCGCCTGGGGCGTCACGAGCGCCTTCAGCCTGTGGGGCTCGGAGCTCGTGGGCGCGCTCGGCGGCCACCCGGAGAACTGGACGTGGTGGCAGCGGCCGGGCAACGCGGAGATGCTGGCGGGCCCGGTACTCGCCGACAAGACCAGCCTCACCGACATCGGCATCATGATCGGCGCGGCTCTCGCGGCCGCGGTCGGCGGCACCTGGGCCCTGCACCGGCGCATCCCCTGGCGCACGGCGCTCGCGGCGGTCCTCGGCGGCGTGCTGATGGGCATCGGCGCCCGCCTGGCAGGCGGCTGCAACATCGGCGCCTATCTGGCGGGCATCGCCTCGGGCAGCCTCAGCGGCTGGCTGTGGGGAGCCTTCGCGCTGGCCGGTACCTGGGTGGGCCTCAAGCTGCGTCCCCTGTTCGGCCTGGGCAACCCCAAGCCGGGCGACGGCGTCTGCTGACACCCGAGCCGGGCGACGCCGATCACCGGAACAGGGGGTGCCCGTGCGGCACAGGGGTCAGGTTTGTGCCGCACGGGCGGCTACGGGGCGCGCCGCTCCGTGGTGGTGACGCGGGCGATGGCCTCCAGGGTGAGTGCCCTGCCGTGGGGCTCACGGGCCAGCGCACGGTGCAGCGTCAGACCCTCGATGAGGGCGTCGAGCTGGCGGGCGGTGTCCGGGTCGAAGTGCTTCTCCAGGTGGACACGGCTGCGGCGCATCCACTCGTGGGTGAGCTCCCGGTAGGCCGGCTGGCGCGCGGCGAGGGTGTACAGCTCCTGGGTGAGCACCAGGTCCCGCCGGCTTCCCTCGGACAGGAGGTGTACGAGGTCGGCCACCGCTTCCCGGGCCTGCTCGCGGTCGGCCGCCGCGCCGAGGTGGGCGTCGAACACGGCGACGATGTGGTCGGTGAAGCGGCCGAACGCCTCCCGCAGCAACTGGTCGATGCCGCTGAAGTGGTAGGTCATCGAGCCCAGGGGGACCCCGGCGCGGGTGGCGATCTTCCGGTGGGAGACGCGCGCGATGCCCTCCTCGGCGATCAGGTCGAGTGTGGCGGCGATGATGCGTTCGCGCCGCTGCGGATCCGTGTGTCCCGTTGCCATGGGAGCAGGCTTACACCTTCCGCACCGGGCGGGCCGGGTTGCCGACGGCGACGACGCCCGCGGGCACGTCCTTCGTCACGACCGCTCCGGCGCCGATGACGGAGTTGTCGCCGATGGTCACGCCGGGCAGGACGACGGCGCCACCGCCCAGCCAGACGTTGTCACCGATGGTGATGGGCCGGGCGGCCTCCAGCTTGTCCCGCCGGGGCTCGGCCTCCAGGGGATGCGTGGGGGTGAGCAGCTGGACGCCCGGCCCGATCTGGCAGTCCTCGCCGATGGTGATCGCCGCGACGTCCAGCGCGGTCAGGTTGTAGTTGACGAAGGTGCGCGCGCCGATCGTGATGTTGCTGCCGTAGTCGACGTACAGCGGTGGCCGCACGTGCGCCTCGGCGCCCAGAGAGCCGAGCAGTTCGGCGAGGATCGGCTGCGCGGCCGCCGCGTCCTCCACATAGGCGGCCTGGTAGCGGGCGGCCAGCCGCACGGCCTGCTGCTGCCTGCGGGCGATCTCGGGATCGTCGGCGATGTAGAGGTCGCCCGCCTCCATGCGTTCGAGGTTCGTGCGAGGGTCCTGCGCGAAGTAGTCCGTCGGCATGCGCACGATCGTACCCCTGAGGCGTACGAACGTACACTCCTGGGTGGCGTGTCGCCTGGGGAACGCCCCGCCCGGTGGCTGCGCTCAGCGCCGGCGGGACTGGAGCACACCGGAGCACGCGAGGACGAGAACCCCCGCGAGCGGCACCACCAGCAGCCCCGCCCGCAGGCTCGCCGCGTCGGCGACCAGCCCCACGATCGGCGGGGAGAGCAGGAAGCCCAGCCGCATGAGCCAGGAGACCATGGTCAGCCCCGACCCGGGCTTCAGGCCGGGCAACTCGTCGGCCTCGTGCATCGCCGCCGGAACCAGGGTCGCCACCCCGAATCCGGCCGCCGCGAACCCGAGGATCGTCCCGGGCACCGTGGGCACGGCCAGCGCCAGGCCCATGCCGGCCGCGGCGACGAGAGCGCCGGAGCGGGCCACCGCGCGCTGGCCGAACCGGTCCACCAGCCGGTCACCGATGAGCCGGCCGACGAACTGGGCCCCGACCAGGGCGACATAGCCGGAGGCGGCCAGCGCGACCGACGCGTGCAGTGAGTCGGAGAGGTAGAGGGTGGCCCAGGAGCTCCCCGCGTCCTCGACGAGCGTGCCGGCCGTGGCGATGAGGACCAGCGCGGCGAGTACGTAGCCCGTACGCGCCCCCGGCGCCGCACGCCGGGCCTGCCGCGGCGCGTGGCCCTCGGCGCCGGCCTGCTCCTCCGGTTCGGCCTCGGGACCGGGCAGACAGAACCGCAGGGCGACGCACGCCGCGACCGCGAACACCACAGCGGAGAACAGCAGGTGCCCGCCCCGGGAGATGTCGAGCGCGATCGCGGCGGCGGCCATGGACCCGCCGGCGACGGCGCCGATGGACCAGATGGCGTGGAAGGAGTTGATGATGGAGCGTCCGTAGCGGCGCTGTACCCGCAGACCGTGGGCGTTCTGCGCGACGTCGGTGAAGGCGTCCGCCGCTCCGGCCAGCAGCAGGGCGCCCGCGAACAGCACCACCGAGTCGGCCAGGCCGGCGGCGAGGATGCCCACTCCGGTCAGCAGCGTGCCACCGACCGCCACCCGCGCCGAGCCGAACCGGCGGACGACCAGGCCGGCCGCGAGCCCGGCCGCGATGGCGCCCGCCGGGAACGCCGCCACGGCCAGCCCGTAGGCGGCGTTGCCGATACCGAGGTCCGCCTTGATCTGCGGATACCTCGGCAGAAGGTTGGCGAACAGGGCCCCGTTGGTGAAGAACAGCACGGCGACGGCCACGCGAGCCCGCCGTTCGGCCAGGGTGGGCCGGCGCAGAACGTCAACAGTCATGCGCGGAGACTACAGGCGCAAGCGTACGAACGTACACTCGTGACAAACCGGTGTACCGCGAGCTCCGAAGCGGCGATCATGGGGCCGAGTCACCACACGCGATCCTCGAGGAGCCGCCCGACATGCCCGTGCCCGCAGACCCGACGGTGCTCCGTCCGATGCCCGGGCAGCCGAGGGTGGTGCTCCTCAAGCCGCTGGTGACCTCGCCGCTGATCGAGGTGGGGGAGTACTCGTACTACGACGACCCGGACGACGCGACGGCGTTCGAGACGCGCAACGTGCTCTACCACTACGGCCCGGAGAGGCTCGTGATCGGCAGGTTCTGCGCGCTGGGGACCGGCACCCGGTTCATCATGAACGGCGCCAATCACCGTATGGACGGCCCCTCGACCTTCCCGTTCCCCACGATGGGCGGCTCCTGGGCCGAGCACTTCGACCTGCTCGCCGGCCTGCCGAACCGGGGCGACACCGTCGTCGGCAACGACGTCTGGTTCGGGCACGGCGCGACGGTCATGCCCGGCGTACGGATCGGACACGGCGCGATCGCCGGCGCGGGCTTCGTGGTCACCCGGGACGTGCCCGACCACGGGATCGTCGGCGGCGATCCCGCCCGTCTCATCCGCACCCGTTTCGGCGACGGGGACATCGCCCGGCTGCTCGCGGTGGCCTGGTGGGACCGGCCGGCCGACCACATCACCCAGCATGTGCGGACCATCATGTCGGGCACCGTCGCCGACCTCGAAGCGGCCGCCCCACCTCGTTAAACTGGCGCTCGCCGTAACGCACAGCGCACTGAGGAGCCCCGGATGCCGGCACACGACCCGTCCGTCTCCGACGATGCGTCCGGGGCGAGAGGGGCGCCGGCGGTGCCGGTCCGGCAGGTGCTGTCCGACAGCGTCTACGAGGACATCAAGGCCATGGTCATGGACCATGAGATCGCCCCCGGCGCCCGCGTCGGCATCGAGGCCCTGGCCCGCACGCTCAACGTCTCACCGACCCCCGTGCGCGAGGCCCTGGCCCGGCTGGAGTCCGACGGTCTCGTCGTCAAGCGCTCCCTGTCCGGGTACCGGGCCACCGAGTTGCTGACCCGGCGGGGGGTGGAGGAACTGTTCGAGATGCGGCTGCTCCTCGAACCGCGAGCCGCCGCCCTGGCCGCCCGCAACGCCGACGAGTCACAGCTCGACGCGGTCGAGGCGATCCTGGAGGACATGCAGGCCCACCCCGGCCCCGCCGGACCGTACGCCGCCTACCGGGACTTCGCCGCTCAGGACCAGCGATTCCACGACGCGGTCGCCGAGGCCGCCCATCGGCCCCTGCTCGCGGACGCGGTGGAGCGGCTCCACTCCCATCTGCACATCTTCCGCCTCAGCAACCTCCAGAGCGACGGTGCCCCGACCCTCGCGGAGCACGAGCGCGTGGTGCGCGCGATCCTGCGCCGCAGGGCCGAACGCGCCGCCGAGGCGATGGCGGACCACCTCACCCGGAGCCTGGAGCGCCGGCTCAGCCGGCTCGGGCCGGGCTGACTCCGGCCGGGCCGACACGGCGTCGGCCACCCGCCGTGGACGCCGGTGCCGGTCGCCCGGTCATGCGCTGACGCGGTAGACCCGCCGGGCGGTGCCCGACCACACCTCGTCACGCTCGGGCTCGGTGAGCGAGCCGGTCAACTCCCGGGTGGCGGCGAGGACATCGCCGTAGCGGGCGGCGAGGGTGCTCACCGGCCAGTCGGAGCCGAACATGAGCCGCCGGGGACCGAAGGCGTCGAGCACCGTGTCGGCGTACGGCCTGAGGTCGTCGACCGTCCACGACCGCCGGTCCGCCTCGGTGACCATGCCGGAGAGCTTGCAGACCGTGTTCGGCAGGGCGGCCAGCGCACGCACATGGCGGGCCCACGGTTCCCGGCGACCCGACGCGATCGGTGGTTTGCCCAGGTGGTCGAGGACGAAGGTGAGTCCGGGGACGGCGGCTGCCGCCCGCGTCGCCGACGGCAACTGGTGCGGGAGGACGACGAGGTCGTGGACGAGTCCGGCCGCCGCGACCGCGCGCAACCCGCGCAGCACCTCGGGCCGGGTCAGCCAGTCCGGGTCCGGCTCCGCCTGGACCTGGTGCCGGATGCCGCGCAGGAAGCCGCCGCCGGGCAACGAGCGCAGCCGCGCCAGTTCGTCGGCGACCCCGGCTGACGTCAGATCGGTCCAGCCGACGACCGCGCCGACCACCTCGCTGTCCGCGGCCAGCGCCAGCAGCTCCGGGGTCTCCTCGGCCACGGTGACCGTCTGCACGAGCACCGACGCCACCACCCCCGCCTCGCGGGCCTCGGTCTCGAAATCCGCGAGGAGGAACGAGCGGCGCAACGGGGCGAGTTCCGGACCGGTGATCCACTCCTGGTCGCGTACACCGAGGTCCCAGACGTGGTGGTGGGCGTCGACGACACTCATGACACCGCCCCGGCCGGGACCGGCACCTCACCCGGCAACAGTCCCCGCGCCCGCAGGCCCTCCCACACGGAGTCGGGGAAAGGCCGGCGGAACTGCTCGGCCGCGTCCCGGACCTGGGCGGCCGACCGAGCCCCGACCAGGACGGAGGCGACCGCCGGGTGTCCGAAGGGGAAGCGCAGCGCGGCCGCGCGCAGCGGCACGCCCTCCGACTCGGCGACGTCGCGCATCCGAACGGCCCGGTGCAGCAGGTCCGGGGGTGCCGCCGCGTAGTCGTAGGTGGCGCCCGGCGAGGGGTCGGCCAGCAGGCCGGAGTTGAACACTCCGCCGACGATCACGCTCTTGCCGGCCGCCGCCGCGGAGGGCAGCAAGCCGTCCAGCGCGCCCTGTTCGAGGAGGGTGTAGCGCCCCGCGCAGAGCACGGCGTCCACGTCCGTGTCCGTCAGGAAGCGTGTCAGCATCCGCGTCCGGTTCATTCCCGCGCCGATCGCCCGTACGACTCCCTGCGCCCGCAGCTCCTCGAGGGCCGGATAGGCCTCCCGGAACGCCTGCTCCTCGTGGTCGTCCGGATCGTGCAGCAGGACGAGGTCGACGTGGTCGAGCCCGAGGCGGGTGAGGCTGTCCTCCAGCGAGCGGCGTACACCGTCGGCGCTGAAGTCCCACCGCCGCCGGTGGGTGGCCGGCACGGCGAAACCGTGGGCCAGGTCGTCACCGCCGCCCTCGTGCGGGACGAGTATCCGTCCCACCTTGGTGGACAGGGTGAAGGTGTCGCGGGGCCTGGCCCCGAGGGCCTCGCCCAGTCTGCGCTCCGACAGGCCGAGGCCGTAGTGCGGGGCGGTGTCGAAGTAGCGGACGCCCGCTTCCCAGGCGGCGTCCACGGCGGCCGCGGCCTCCTCCTCGCCCACGTCCTCGTAGAGACCGCCGACGGCCGCTGCGCCGAAGCCGAGGGCGGTGACGGGCACGCCGCTGCGGCCGAGGACGCGGCTCGGCAGCGCCGCGTCACCGCTCCCGTCCGGCCGCGTCACCGTCCCTCCGGCCGTAGCCGCAGGCCCTGCATCCCGCCGTCCACCGCGAGCGCGGTGCCGGTGACGGAGGCGGCGGCCGGACTCGCCAGATACACGATGGCTGCGGCGACCTCCTCGGCGGTGACCAGCCGGCCCATGGGCTGCCGGGCGTCCAGCGCCGCCCGCTCGGCGACCGGGTCCGCCGCCCGGTCGAGGAGTCGGCCGACCCAGGGCGTGTCCGCCGTACCGGGGTTGACACAGTTGACGCGGATGCCCTCCCGGACGTGGTCCGCCGCCATGGCCAGGGTCAGGGACAGGACCGCGCCCTTGCTCGCGCTGTACAGGGCGCGCTGCGGGAGCCCGGCCGTGGCCGCGATCGAGCAGGTGTTGACGACCGCGGCGTGCGCGGAGGCGCGCAAATGGGGGAGGGCCGCGCGCGTGGTGCGGACCATACCGAGGACGTTGACGTCCAGGACCCGGTGCCACTCGGCGTCGTCGTTGTCCTCGACCGTTCCCACCGCGCCGATGCCGGCGTTGTTGACCAGGATGTCGAGGCCCCCCAGCTCCTCGGCGGCGGCGGCGACGGCGAACCGTACGGAGGCGTCGTCGGACACGTCCGCACGGTACCCGCGCAGGGGTTCGCCCGCAGCCGGCGGACCGAGGCCGAGCGGGTCGGAGTCGAGCGAGTCGAGGTCGAGCGGATCGAGGCCGAGCGGATCGAGGTCCAGTACGGCGACGTCCGCGCCGCGGGCGGCCAGCAGACCGGCGGTGGCCCTGCCGATGCCGGACGCGCCGCCGGTCACCAGGGCTCTGAATCCGGAGAGTTCGCTCATCGGTCCGTCTCCTTTTGGGGTTGGGCGAGGCCGGCGGCGTCGGTGACCCAGAAGGCGCCGCCCGGATAGTGATACGCCGCGATCGACGCGGCGTGCATCTCCGAGGAGAAGCCGGGCGCCGTGGGAGCCACGTAGTGCCCGTTCACGAGGGTCACGGGGTCCTTGAAGTGCTCGTGCAGATGGTCCACGTACTCGATCACGCGGTCCTCGGTCGTACCGGTCAGTGCCACGTAGTCGAACATCGACAGATGGCGCACCAGCTCGCACAGGCCGACGCCGCCGGCGTGCGGGCAGACCGGGACGCCGTACTTGGCGGCGAGGAGCAGGATCGCCAGGTTCTCGTTGACCCCGCCCACCCGTGCCGCGTCGATCTGCAGTACGTCGATCGCCTCCGCCTGGAGGAGTTGCTTGAAGACGACGCGGTTGTGGACGTGCTCACCGGTGGCGACCTTGACCGGGGCCACCCCCCTGCGTACGGTCGCGTGCCCGAGGATGTCGTCCGGGCTGGTGGGCTCCTCGATCCAGTACGGGGCGTACTCGGCCAGCGCGTTGGTCCACTCGACGGCCTCGGCGACGTTCCAGCGCTGGTTGGCGTCGAGGGCGATCCGGACACCGGGGCCGACGGCCGCGCGCGCCGCGCGCATCCTGCGGACGTCGTCGGCGAGATCGGCGCCGACCTTCAGCTTGATCTGGGTGAAGCCGTCCGCGACCGCCCGCTCGGCGAGCCGGACCACCTTGTCGTCACAGTAGCCGAGCCAGCCGGGAGAGGTGGTGTACGCCGGGTAGCCGCTCGCCAGGAGCCGGGACTCGCGCCCGGCGGCGCCGTCCTTGCCCTTTCGGAGCAGGGCCACGGCCTCCTCGCGGGTGAGGGCGTCCTCGATGTAGCGGAAGTCCACCTGGTCCGCGAGCCATTCCGGTTCGGCGTCGGAGAGGAGCCTCCACACGGGTTTGCCCGCGCGCTTGGCCGCCAGGTCCCACACCGCGTTGACGACGGCACCGATCGCCATGTGCATCACGCCCTTCTCCGGGCCGAGCCACCGCAGCTGGCTGTCACCGACCAGGGCCCGGGAGAGCGAACCGGGATCGGCGCACACCGCCTCGGCGGACAGACCCACGACGTGATCGCGCAGCGCGGCGATGGCCGCGGCCTGCACGTCGTTGCCGCGCCCGATGGTGAAGGCGAACGCGTGGCCCTCCAGTCCGTCGCCCGCGTCGGTCCGCAGGATCACATACGCGGCCGAGTAGTCGGGATCGGGATTCATCGCGTCGGAGCCGTCGAGCTCGCGCGAGGTGGGAAAACGGATGTCGATCACGTCGACTTCGGTGATGCGCGCCGCGGTCATGGTCGCTTCCCCATTGGAATCAAATAGGATTCTGCCGCCCTGATGGTGTGACAGGTGGGATCGCCTCGTCAAGAGGGCGGCAGATCCCATAGGATTCTTCGAAGTCGGAGGTCGGTGTCGCGCCGGCTCAGTCGAGGAGGCCGGCGACGAGTATGGCGAACTCGTCCGGCGTGGCGAGGCGGATGCCGAGCTCTTCGGCCTTGGCCCGCTTGGAACCGGCCCCCTCGCCCGCGACGACGAGCGTCGTCTTCTTCGAGACGCTGGAGGAGGAGCGCCCGCCGGCCCGCTCGATGAGTTCGTTCATCTCGTTGCGCGAGAGCTTCTCCAGACTTCCGGTCATCGCACCGGTGACCACCACCCGCATCCCCGCCAGCGGGCCGCCCTGTGCCGGCGCCGCGGCCGCACCTTCCCCTTCGCCCGAGGCTTCGCCTTCGCCTTCGCCTTCGCCGTCGGCGCCGGCGGCCGGGGGCGCGGTGGCGCCGGGCTCCGTCATGTTGACACCGGCGGCGGCGAGCTTGTCGATGAGCGGGGCCAGTTCGGCGATCTCCGCGACGATCGAGGGCGCCTTCTCCGACCCGATGCCGTCGACCTGCCGCATCGCGTCGGCGTCGGCGGCGCGGATGTGGTCCATGGTGGCGAAGTACCGGGCGATGCGCCGGGACATGGACCGGCCCGTGCCCCGGACGCCGAGCGCGCACAGCACCCGTGACAGCGGCTGCTCCTTGGCCTTGGCGATCGCGTCGAGCAGGTTGTCGGTGCTGGTCTCACCCATCCGCTCGAGGCCGAGCAGTTCCTCGCGCCGGAGGGTGAACAGATCGGCGAGGTCGGCGGTGAGACCGGCTTCGACGAGCTGGACGACACGGGTGGTGCCCAGGCCCTCGATGTCCAACTGGTCGCGGCCCGCGGCGTAGGCGAGAGAGGCGACCAGATGGCAGTTGCGGCCCTGTGCGCAGCGCCAGCGCTCCTCGCTCGTGTCGATGTCCGAACCGCAGCGCGGGCACAGCTCGGGGAACGTGATCGGCCGCTCCTCACCCGTGCGCAGGTGGGCGACCGGTGCCTCGACGCGGGGGATGACGTCACCGGCGCGGTGCACCATGACGTGGTCGCCCAGGCGCAGACCGCGACGGGTGATGTCGGCCGGGTTGTGCAGGGTGGCGTAGGTGATCGTGGAGCCGTCGATGACCACCGGTTCCAGGACGCCGCGCGGGGCGATGATGCCGGTGCGGCCGACGTTCCACTCCACCTCCAGCAGCCGGGTGATCTTCTCCACGGCAGGCAGCTTGTAGGCGATCGCCCACCGTGGCGCCCGGGAGCCCGATCCGGCGGCCCGCCGGTCGGCGGCGAGGTCGGCCTTGACGACGATCCCGTCGATGCCGAACGGCAGTTGAGCACGCAGCGCGGCGATCTCCCGGACCCGGGCCACCACCTGTTCCGGCGTCTGGACGACGACGTCCGGGACCGCCGTCCCGGCGCTGGTGTGCACACCGAGCCCGGCCGCCGTCGCCATCAGGTCGCTGTGCGCGAGCTCCTCCAGGCGCCCGGCGAGCGTGGCCTCCGTCTCGGGCAGGGGCAGCATGCCGTACCCGAAGAACGTCATCGGGACCGTGTAGGCGCGCTCCTTCGCCCGCAGCGTGCCCGCCGCGGCGTTGCGCGGGTTGGCGAACGGCTGGCCGCCATGGCCTGTGCGCACCTCGTTGGCGTGCTCGAACTGGGCCGTCGTCATGAGGATCTCGCCGCGCACCTCCACGGTGACCGGCTCGGCCAGCGTCTCGGGCAGTCCCTCGACGGTGCCGATGGCATGCGACACGTCCTCCCCGGCCGTGCCGTCCCCGCGTGTGATCAGCCGGGTGAGGCGGCCACCGCTGTAGCGGGCGGCGACCGCGAGCCCGTCCAGCTTGGGACCCACGGAGAACCGGGTGACTTCCCGGTCCAGCCGACGGGCCAGGGACGCCGTCCAGGCGGTGAACTCCTCGGGTGAGAACACGTTGTCGAGGCTGAGCATCGGCACCATATGCGGGACGTCGCCCTCGGCCGCACCGCCGGCGACCTTCCCGGTGGGGGAGTCGGGCAGCACCTCGTCGGGGTGCTCGGCCTCCCACGCGGCGATACCTCTCGCCAGCCGGTCGTAGGTGTCGTCGTCCAGTGGCGAGGAGCCGCCCGCGTAATAGGCGGCCGCCGCACGCGCGGCATCCTCGACCGCCTGTGCGTAGGCGGCGGCGTCCACGATCACTGCTGCGGGAGTCGTCATGGGGGGCATCATGCCGCCCACCACTGACAATCGGCCCGGCCACCGCCCGCCGCATCGTGAGACGGCCCTTCGCGGGGGAATGGAGGGAAGAAGCGCTTCGTTGACATCTGTCATGCCCGCATCTTCCGCACGGCCCGCAGCATCCCGCATGCCGCTCGCCGTCTACATTCTCGGCCTCTCCGTCTTCGCGCTCGGCACGAGCGAGTTCATGCTCTCCGGACTGCTGCCGCCCATCGCCGACGACATGGACGTGTCCATCCCGCAAGCCGGGCTGCTGATATCCGCGTTCGCGATCGGCATGGTGGTCGGCGCGCCCCTGCTCGCGGTCGCGACCCTGCGGCTGCCGCGGAAGATCACGCTGGTCGCGCTGATCTCGGTGTTCGGCCTCGGCCAGATCGCGGGCGCGCTGGCGACCACGTACGAGATCCTCTTCGTCTCACGGGTCGTGAGCGCCCTGGCGTGTGCCGGTTTCTGGGCGGTGGGTGCCGCCGTGGCCATCGCGATGGTGCCGAAGACCTCGCGCGCCCGCGCGATGGCCGTGATGATCGGCGGACTGTCGATCGCCAACGTCCTGGGTGTCCCGGTGGGCGCGTTCCTCGGTGAGCACCTCGGATGGCGGTCCGCGTTCTGGGCCGTGGGGGCGGCGTCCGCCGTCGCGCTCGTGGGTGTCGTGACCCTGATCCCGCGGATTCCGCTGCCCGAGCGGCGGCCCCGGCTGAAGAGCGAGCTGGCGATCTACCGCGACCGTCAGGTCTGGTTGTCCGTCGTGATGACCGCGCTCGCCGCCGGTGGCGTGTTCTGCGCCTTCTCGTACCTCGCGCCGCTGCTCACCGATGTGGCCGGACTGGCCGACGGCTGGGTGCCCGGCGTGCTGGCGCTGTTCGGTATCGGCGCGCTGATCGGCACCACGGTCGGCGGCCGGGTCGCCGACGCGCACCTGTTCGGCGTGCTGCTCTCCGGCATCACCGCCTCGACCGTGCTGCTGGCCGCTCTGGCGCTGTTCGCGTCGAGCCCCGCCGCCGTGATCGTCCTTTCCCTGCTGCTCGGTGTCTCCGCCTTCTACACCGCGCCGGCGCTCAACGCGCGGATGTTCAACGTCGCCGGCGTCGCGCCCACCCTCGCGGGCGCGACGACGACCGCCGCGTTCAACCTGGGCAACACCGGCGGCCCTTGGCTCGGCGGCACGGTGATCGACGCGGGCCTCGGCTACACCGCCACGGCCTGGGCGGGCGGAGCGATGACCCTGGTCGCGATCGCGTTCGCCGCCGTCTCGCTGCGGCTGCACAGCCGGTCGCGCATCGTGATGGGCGGCCTGGCCACCGAGCCCGCCGGCGCGGAAGGCGGCCTGGCCACCGAGCCCGCCGGCGCGGAAGGCGGCCTGGCCACCGAGCCCGCCGGCGCGGATCAGACCCAGCGGGTGTGACGCGTACCGGAGCGCGGACGCGGCACTCGTCGTCATCGGCCCGGCGCCCGCCGGGACGCTTTCCCGGCGCCTGGGTTCACACCTTGCCGATGCCGAGCGTGGTCTCGCGGGGCAGCAGTCCGGAGCCGAGCACATCCAGCCAGACCGGTCCGAGAAGCTCGGCGAGCCGCGCGGTGTCCTCGGCGCCGAGTGCCTGCCAGGGCGCGGCGGCCAGTTCGTCGGTGCGGCGCTCGACCTCGGCCCGCAGGGCGCGGCCGGCCTCGGTCGCGGTGCCGTCGGCCGCCAGGAGTCCCCGGCTCCGGAGCCGTTCGCCGGCGGCAGCCCACTCGTGCTCGCTCCAGCCGCGGCTCGCGAAGACGCCGGCCGGTGCCGCGCCGACCGCGGCGAAGGACACCAGTGCCTCCACCGGGTCGAGACCCGCGGTCAGGAGAGCGGCGAGATGACCGTCGCCGCGGTGCTCGCGCAGGATCGTCGCGGCCTGCCACAGCACGAGGTGCGGCTCCCGGGGCCAGGGCAGCGCGGCGTTGGCGGCGGCGAGTGGGCGGCCCTCGGTGGGCGCGGCCTGTGCCGCCCGGCGGGCGAGTGCGGCGGCCTCCCTGATGTCGGGGCCGCCCGTCCGCTCACCGATGAGCGCGCCGTACGCCCGGTCGACACCGCGCGTACGGGCCTCGATCACCTTGTCCGGTGCGGCGGTCTCCCAGGCGCCGGGAACGTGCTCGGCGACCAGGCCCGGGCTGAAGCTGTAGAACGCGGAGGTCACCCGACGGCATCCGGGCGCCCCGAGCGGAGCCGCCCGCCAGGCGAAGTAGCTCGGCCAGCGCTCGCCGGTGTCGTAGCCGAGCGACTCGGCCTCCTCGAAGACCTGCGGCGCGTAGTAGACGACGGCGTGCAGGGGCTCCAGAAGGTGCCACATCTGCCGAACACGTCCGTGGTCGATACCCGTGATGTCCATGACTCTTCTCTTCTCGCGACCCTCACATCTTGTCAGTGACCAGATTGGCATTCGGGGCCGAGTCTAGTCAATGACTAGATTGCGCTAACCTGCTCCCATGACCGCAGAACGCGCCGCCTACCACCACGGAGACCTGCCACGGGCCGTGCTCACCGCGGCCCTCGACGTGATCGCCACCGAGGGCCCGGCAGCCCTGTCCCTGCGCGGCCTGGCCCGTCGCGCGGGCGTCTCCCATGCCGCGCCCGCACACCACTTCGGGGACCGCGCGGGCCTTCTCACCGCCATCGCGACCGAGGGGTACGGCCTCCTGTCCGCCACCTTCGGCGAGACGAGGAACCTGCGTGACCTGGGCGTCCGGTACGTGCGGTTCGCCATCGCGCACCCGGCGCACTTCCAGGTCATGTTCCGGCCGGAACTCCTCCGCCCGGACGACCCGGAACTGCTCGCGGCGCGCGAGCGGACGCGGAGCCGGCTCCGCGTGGCGGTGGCGGGCTACGCCGACGATCCGGCCGTCGGCTTCATGGCGGCCTGGTCGATGGCCCACGGCTTCGCGTCGCTGCTGCTCTCCCACAATCTGGACGGCCTGCTGGACGGGCAGGACCCCGAAGAGGCCTTTCGCGCGCTGACGGGCGACATGTTCCGGCCGGCCGGAGACTCCGCGACGGGTTGACTCGTCCGTACGGCGCCATGCGGCAGGTGCCGAGGGAGCGAAGGCAACCCGGTGCGCGGCACTCAGCCGCCGGACGGAAGGCCCGCCGCCGGCGTCGAAGGCACCCGCGTCCGCGCCGTGGTCAGGGGTGGGCGTTCCGGGCGCCGCGCAGGATGCGCGGGAGTCCGATCTCCGGGACGTTCTTGGTCAGTTCGACGTTGACCCAGCCCGCCACGTCCGCCAGGGACATGCCCGCGCCCCGGGGAAGGGTCGCGGTCCTCTCGGTGGAGTCGAGTTCGGCGTCGGTGAGGCCGTCCAGCCGCGCCCACCACCGCTCGTGCAGTCCGCGCAGTCATTCCACGGCGCCCTGGGCGGTGCCCGGCCCGAACACCTCGTCGTGCTCCGACGGCGCCGGATCCCGGAAGCAGTGGCGGAGGGTGGCCGTCCCCCAGTAGCCGATGCGCCAGGTGACCCGTCCGGGGGGACGGAGCGCGCATTGCGCCTCCGGAGCACCGTACCCACGGCGGACGCACTCGGGGACGCGGGAGTTCCCGATGCGGACGAGGGCCCGCCGCGGACCGGACAGGCAGCGCGACCCGGTGACCGGCTGAAAGGCATCGGCTGCCCGCGGCAACGAAGTGCGGCGTACACACATCGCCGCGGTCTACACCCGGGGGAGAGGGGCGCCGGGGCGCACTACACCCTGTGGAGTACGCCGGTCCAGACCCAGGGTCGGATCAAACGCGGGACCCCCCGGGTGAGCATGGAAACGTACCCCGGTCAGCGCCTCCGCCTTCCCCCCATGTGCCGGGTCTTCGTCCTGCCCATAATCCGAAGGTTGGTCCCAGGTGGCTACGTTCCTCTACCGGCTCGGCCGACGCGCGTTCCGGCGCCGCGGCCTCGTCGCCCTGCTCTGGGTGGCCATACTCGTGGGCGCCGGCGTCGCCGCGTCCACGGCGCCCGCCCCGCCCGAAGACTCCTTCTCCATGCCCGGCACCGAGTCCCAGAAGGCGTTCGACCTCCTCGACGAGCGCTTCCCGGCCGCCAGCGCCGAGGGCGCCACCGCGCGCGTCGTCATCCGCGCCCCCGACGGCGGGAAGATCTCCGACCCGGCCGGCAAGGACCAGGTCGAGGAACTGGTGACGGCCCTCGGCAACGGACCGCAGGTCGCCTCGGTGGCCGACCCGTTCGAGGCGGACGCCGTCAGCGAGGACGGCACGACCGCGTACGCCTCCGTGACGTACAAGGTCAACGCCATGGAGCTGACCGACCAGGCCCGGGACGCGCTCACCGCCGCCACCGACGACGCGCGCGGCGACGGCTTCATCGTCGAGACCGGCGGCGACGCGGTCATGGCCGAGCAGGAGATGGGCGGCACCGCCGAGCTGATCGGCATCGGCGTCGCCGCGATCGTGCTCCTGCTGACCTTCGGCTCGCTCGTCGCGGCGGGCATGCCCCTGCTCTCGGCGATCATCGGTGTCGGCATCGGCATCTCCGGCATCGGGGCGCTCGGCAGCACGCTCGAACTCTCCGCCACCACCTCCACCCTCGCCATGATGATCGGCCTCGCGGTCGCCATCGACTACGCCCTGTTCATCGTCTCCCGCTACCGCGCGGAGATCGCCGAGGGCCGCACCCCCGAGGACGCCGCGGGACGCGCGGTCGGCACCGCGGGCTCCGCGGTCGTCTTCGCGGGACTCACCGTCATCGTGGCCCTGGGGGGCCTCGCGGTGGTCAACATCCCGATCCTCACCAAGATGGGCCTGGCCGCCGCGGCCACGGTCGGCATCGCCGTGCTGATCGCGCTCACCCTCACCCCGGCGCTGCTCGGCTTCGCCGGCAAGAAGGCGCTCAGCCGCAAGGACCGCAAGGCGCCCGCCGGACAGCGCGACGAGTCCGCCAAGCCGAAGCTCGGCACCCGCTGGGCCCGGTTCGTACTGCGGCGACCGGTGACCGTGCTGCTGACCGCGGTGCTCGGCCTCGGCGCCATCGCCGTGCCGGCCGCGAGCATGGAGCTGGGCCTGCCCGACGAGGGCAGCTCCGCGCCCGAGACCACCCAGCGCAAGGCCTACGACATGCTGTCCGAGTCCTTCGGCGCCGGGTTCAACGGCCCGCTGATGGTCACCATCGACACCCGGGACGCGGACGACGCGAAGGCCGCCGCCGACACCGTCGGCAAGGAGATCACGGGCCTTGGCGAGGCCGCGGCCGTCACCCCGGCGAACTTCAACGAGGCGGGCGACACCGCCGTCCTCACGGTCGTGCCGAAGACGGGGCCGAGCGAGGCGGCCACCGAGTCGCTGGTGAAGGACATCCGCGGGCTGTCCGGCGGCATCAAGGACGAGACGGGCGCGACCATGCTGGTCACCGGCGCGACCGCGATGACGATCGACTTCTCGCAGACCCTGGACGACGCGCTCATCCCGTACCTGGCCCTGGTCGTCGGCCTGGCCTTCCTGCTCCTGATGCTGGTCTTCCGCTCGATCCTCGTCCCGCTCAAGGCGGCCCTCGGCTTCCTGCTCTCGGTGGCCGCGGCGCTCGGCGCGGTGGTCGCGGTGTTCCAGTGGGGCTGGCTCGCGGACCTCTTCGGGGTGGACCAGCCGGGCCCGATCATGTCGATGATGCCCATCTTCATGATCGGCGTGGTCTTCGGCCTGGCCATGGACTACGAGGTCTTCCTGGTGACACGCATGCGTGAGGCGTACGTCCACGGTTCGTCCGCCGCCGAATCCGTGACCACGGGCTTCACCCACGGAGGCCGGGTCGTCGCGGCGGCCGCGGTCATCATGATCAGCGTCTTCTCCGGCTTCATCATGGAGGACGACAACATGATCAAGATGATGGGCTTCGGCCTCGCGATCGCGGTCCTCTTCGACGCCTTCGTGGTCCGCATGGCCATCGTGCCCGCCGTGCTGGCCCTGCTCGGCACCAAGGCCTGGTGGCTCCCCAAGTGGCTGGACCGACTGCTGCCGAACGTCGACGTGGAGGGCGAGAAGCTCCACAAGGAGCTCGGTGACACCGCCGCGCCCCCGGAGCCTGCCCGCGAGCCGGAGACGGCCGGAGTCTGACATCCACGCGTAAGGCCCCGGTGACCTGGAACCCTTCCAGGCCACCGGGGCCTTCGCGTGCCGGTGTGCTCGACGGCAGGACGGCAGGACGGCAGGACGGCAGGACGTCAGGACGGCAGGACGCAGAGCGGCAGGCTGGCAGGACGACAGGAAGGACGGCCGAGCGGTCGCGGACGGAAGCCGACCGCGACGCCTCGGACGTCTCCCTCGTACGGGGGAGACGCGCCCCGCCCGCGGGGGATCCCCCGGGACTCTCCGGCGGCTGTACTGGAGCGGTCGGCAACAGACGGACGGACCCCGGCCGCGGTGGGCACCGCCCACCGCGGCCGGGGCGGGGAGGGAGATCAGGATGCGTGTCTGGAGAAGGCGCCTGCTGAAGGCGACGGCCATGGGGGTGCTGTCCCTCGCGCTCGTGCCCGTGGCGCCGGGGACGACGACCGCCCGGGCGGCAGCCGTGACGGTGGCCGGCGACGGCGGAGGGCAGTGGCAGGGCGACGTGCTCGACGCGCTGCGGGCCCTGCCGGGGCTCAGGGTCGTCGAGGAGCGGCCGGGGGCCGAGGCGGGGTACCGGTTCTTCGTTCTCGGCCTGCGCCAGCCCGTCGACCACACCGATCCGTCGGCCGGCACCTTCGAGCAGCGTCTGACCCTGCTCCACAAGTCGACGGACCGCCCCACGGTGCTGTTCACCACGGGCTACGAGGTGCCGCTGTCACCGCGGCGGGCCGAGCCGACCGTGCTGCTCGACGGCAACCAGATAGGCGTCGAGCACCGCTTCTTCGGCACCTCGCGCCCGGCGACCGTCGACTGGTCCCACCTGACCGTCCGCCAGGCCGCCGAGGACCATCACCGTGTGGTGCGGCTGTTCCGCGGGCTCTACCGCGGCACCTGGATCTCGACGGGTGGCAGCAAGGGCGGCATGGCATCCGTCTACCACCGCCGCTTCCATCCGGACGACGTGGACGGCACCATCGCGTACTCCGCGCCGAACAACGTGGACGACCGCGACGACTCCTCCTACCTGCGGTTCCTCGACACCGTCGGCACCGCCTCCTGCCGCGACGCCCTCAAGACGGCGCAGCGACAGGCTCTTCTGCGCCGGGAGGAGCTGGTCACCCTCTACGAGGCATGGGCGGCGTCCACCGGCCGGACCTTCCGCATCGTCGGCAGCGCCGACAAGGCCTTGGAAACGGCCGTGCTGCGCGCCCCGCTGATGTTCTGGCAGGGCCGGGGGGCGTCCGCCTGCCCCGGTGTTCCCGCGCCGGACGCGACGAGCGAGGAGCTCTACCGCTGGCTGGACGCCACCGCGTTGCTCTCCGCCTACACCGACCCGGTCGTGGAGCAACACGTCCCGTACTTCTACCAACTCGGCACCCAGCTCGGGTACTACGACGTCCAGACCGCCCATCTGGCCGGCCTCCTGCGCTATCCGGACGCCGTCGAGCCCCGCAACTTCGTGCCCCGCGACATCCCGATGCGCTTCGACCGCCGTGCGATGCCCGACGTCGACCGCTGGGTCCGCAGACACGGCAGCCGCCTCCTCTTCGTCAACGGGGACCAGGACCCGGCCGTCGCCGAGCACTTCCGTATCGGCCCCGGCACCCGCGACTCCCGCGTCCACTGGGCGCCCGGCGCCAGTCACAGCGCGGGCCTGGAGGACCTCCCGCCCGCCGCCCGCGCCGAGGCCACGGCCACCCTCCGCCGGTGGGCGGACGACCCGGCCGACGCGGCGGACTGACAGGAGGCGAGATCCTCAGAGGTCCCGGGCGGCGTCGGTCAGCGCCTCGTCGAGGATGGCGGCGCCCCGGGCGATCTCGTCGTCGCTCGCGGTCAGCGGGGGCGCGATACGGAAGATGCCCCCCATCCCGGGCAGCTGGACGATGTTCATGTGCAGTCCGAGCTCGAAGCAGCGCCGGGTGACGTCCGCACCGAGCCGGTCCGCGCCACCGGCGCCCAGGACCTGGTCCCCGACCAGTTCCACTCCCAGGAGCAGCCCCCGGCCGCGGACGTCACCGACGACGTCGTGGCGGGCGGCGAGCTTGTCCAGGTGACCGCGCAGTGCCGCGCCGAGCCGGCGCGCACGCTCGTCGAGCCGGTCCCGCACCAGGACGTCGAGGACCGTGTTGCCCACGGCGGCCGGCAACGGGTCGTTGACGTGGGTGGTGAAGAACAGGAACCCCCGGTCGTGGGCCTGCTGCTCGATCTCCGGGCTGGTCAGCACCGCGGCCAGCGGCAGGCCCGCACCGAGCGTCTTGGACAGCGTGAGGATGTCCGGGACGACGCCCTCGTGCTGGAAGGCGTACCAGTCGCCGGTGCGGCACAGGCCGGTCTGGGCCTCGTCGATGATCAGCAGCATGCCGCGTTCTCGGCACTTGAGCGCCAGGGCGGCGAGATAGCCCGGCGGAAGCTCGACGACGCCGCCCGAGCTCAGGATCGGCTCGACCAGACACGCGGCCAGACTGCCGACCGACTGGGCGTCGATCATCTCGAAGCCGAGGTCGAGCTGGCGACGCCAGTCCAGTGAGCCGTCGGCGTCGACGACACCGGGACGGTAGCGGTCCGGCACCGGCAGCGCGAAGTTGCCCGGTGCGGCGGGCCCGTAGCCCTTGCGGCCGGCGCTGTAGGTGGCGTTCGCGGCGGCCTGCGTCATGCCGTGCCACGACCGGGCGAAGGAGACGATCTCGTGGCGGCCGGTGACGAGCTTCGCCATCCGCACGGCGGCCTCGTTCGCCTCCGCCCCGGTGGTCAGGAGCAGCGCCTTCTCCAGCGGATCGGGCAGGGTACCGGCGAGCCGGCGCGTCAGCTCCACGACCGGACGGCTCAGCATGCCGCTGTGCAGGTGATCGAGGTGCGCGACCTGCTCGCGCACCGTCGAGACGATCGCCGGATGGGAGTGCCCGAGGATCGCACTCATCTGACCGGAGGTGAAGTCGAGCAGCTCACGACCGCTCTCGGTGAACACCGACGTGCCCGCGGCGCGTACGACGACCTCCGGCGAGAAGTCGGCGTGGCCGGAGTAGCGGATGAGGTGGCGCTCGGGGTCGGCGCGGGATGTCTCGTCGGAAGGCATGCGACCGACCGTAGGAGAGCACCACTGCGCGTGTCCATCGCACAAGTTCGACATAGCTGTACGGCAGAACCGTACAATCGCGGGATGCTCAACTCGGGACGGCTGCAACTGCTCAGCCTGCTGGACACGCTCGGCACCGTGCGCGCGGTCGCCGACACACTGCGTCTGAGCGCGTCCACGGTGTCCCAGCAACTGGCGGTGCTCGAGACCGAGACCCGGTGCCGGCTGCTCGAGCGGACCGGGCGGCGGGTACGGCTGACCCCGGCCGGTCTTCTGCTGGCCCGCCGGGGCCGGGAGATCCTGGACCGCATGGCCGAGGCGGAGGCCGAACTGCGGGCCCTGAACGAGGAACCCATCGGCACCGTCCGGCTGGGGGTGTTCCAGAGCGCGATCTACACCCTCGCGGTCCCGGCGGCGACGCGCCTGGCCACCACCCATCCGCACCTGCGCCTCGAACTGATCGAGATGGAGCCGCACGAGAGCGGACCCGCCCTGCGCTCGGGGGAGGCGGACGTCATCGTCACCACGACCGACTACGCCGGTCTCTCCTGGGGCGCGGACATCGAGGTCATGTCCCTCGGGGCCGACCCGGTCGTGCTGGTGCTGCCGCGCGGCCACCCGCTCGCCTCCCGTACGGCGGTGAGCCTCGCGGCGTGCAAGGAAGAGACCTGGGCGTGTGACCGACCGCAGTCGTACATGGCGGACCTGACAGTGCGGCTGTGCCGGGAGTCGGGATTCGAACCCCGGGTGGCGTGCCGGTTCAGCAACTATCTGATGCTGCTGCGGCACGTCGAGTCGACCGGCTCGATCGCCCTGCTGCCCGCCCTGGCCGTCACCGCGGACCACGCCGTCGTCACCCGGGAGCTCAGCCCCCCGGTGCACCGCAACGTCGCCGTCGTGGTGCGGCACGGCACCACGCGGCGCGCGGCGGTGAACGCGGTCATCGCCGCACTGCGCGCCCATCCGGAGATCCCGGCCCTGGCCGGGCCGCGTGACGACGCCCGGCAGCCGTGAGAGACCGGAGTCCGTCGGCGTGCCGGAGCTCGTCGGCCGGCCGGAGCCGGCGTCACCCGGCCCCGAAGGCGGGCACCGGCGTGTCCTACCCCAGCCGCGGCGTCGGTCCGCTCGCCGAGCTTTGGGCGCCTACCTCTCCCACCGGTCTGAACTCCACCGCGACGACGCCGTCGACGCGTCGGCAGTGCTCCTCCAGCGCGGCGACGGACACGTGGCCGGGGAGCCGGCCACTGAGGACGACATGCCCGTGCTCCACGTCCACCTGCACCGACGAGGGAGCCAGACCGAGGGCGTTGACCAGAGCCTCTTCGATGATCTCGGTTCGGATCGCCCGGTCGGTGCGCAGGAAGACCCGCAGCAGGTCGCTTCTGCTGACGACTCCGACCAGCCGCCCCGCTTCGTCGACTACCAGGAGCCGCTTGATGCCGTGCCGGGCCATCACCCGGGCGGCGTCGACGACGCTCCAGCTCTCCCGGGCGCAGACCGCGGGTGAGGTCATGAGCCCCGCCGCGTCCGTGGCGAGCGCCTTGCCGCCGCCGGGCCGGGACCGCTCCTCGTGCGCGGGCGAACCGTCGGGGTCCGAGCCCCACATCTTCTGCAGGAGGTCCGCCTCGGACACCACCCCCACGGGACGGTCCTCCTCGTCCACGACGGGCACCGCTGTGATGTCGTACTCCTGCAGCAGGTGGGCGATCTCCTTGAACGGTGTGCCGCGCTGGACGCGGACCACGGCGTCGCTCATCAGATCGCACACCTTCTGGTGCTTCATCAGGGGTCTTCTCCTCCGCTGCCGGCCCGCGTCGACCGGCGTCCGTCCTGGTTGCCTGTGAAACGATCCGCCCCTCTGGGGAGTGCCCGGCGTCACGCACCGGGACTGATGAGGAGCAGGGCGATGTCGTCGCCCGGGGTGGGCGCGTGCCGTATGAGGGTGTCGGCCATGGCGTCGAGGTCGCTGGGGTCGGCGTGCTCGAGCAGCCCGGCGAGGGCCGCGATCGCGTCGTCGAGGTCGACTCCGGGGGCTTCGACGAGTCCGTCGGTGTAGAGGGCGAGCACGCTGCCGGGCGGCAGAGCGAACTCCAGCGCCGGGTAGAGGGTGTCGGGCTCGATGCCGAGCAGGAGTCCGGGTGGTACCCGCAGGAGTTCGGTGCGTCCGTCGGCATGGCGCACCAGGGGCGGCGGGTGGCCGGCGGTGGCCAGGCAGGCGCGGTGCGTGGCGAGGTCGAGGTGGACGTAGAGGCAGCTGGTGAACAGGCCAGGGTCCAGGTCGGTGAGCAGGCGGTTGGTGCGGGCCAGGACGTCGTCCGGGGTCGCCCCGACGGTGGCGTGGGCGTGGACGGCGGTGCGGACCTGCCCCATGAGGGCCGCGGCGTCCACGTTGTGGCCCTGCACATCGCCGATGGTCGCGCTGGCCGTGTGCTCGTCGAGGCGGATCAGGTCGTAGAAGTCGCCGCCGATGCCCAGGCCCCGGGCAGCCGGAAGATAGCGGGCGGCGACCTTCAGACCGGGCACGTGGGGAAGGGTGTGCGGCAGCAGGGCGGACTGCAGGCGGTGGGCGAGGTGGTGTTTGGCGTCGTAGAGGCGGGCACGGTCCAGAGCCTGCCCGACCAGGCCCGCCAGTGAGGTGAGAGCGGCTCGTTCGCCGGGCGGGAAGGCATGGGGACGTTCGTAGGACAGCAGGAGGGACCCGATGGGGCGGCCGGACGCGATCAACGGCAGTACGGCCCACGCGGCCATCCCGTCCTCGTGCACGGTGGCCGGGTAGGCGCGCCGCATCTCGGCGAAGGACGCGAAGAACCCCGGGACCCCGGTGGCCAGGACGTCGGCGCCGGGGATGTCCGAGCTCAGGGGGATGGCGTCGAAGCTGTCCATGAGTTCGGAGCGGTGGCCGCGGTAGCCGCGGTGGCCGAGGATCTTCAGGCGTCCGTCCTCCGCGGCCATCAGCACCATGGCCTGCGCCCCCAGCGCGGGCAGCAGCTGTTCGGCGGTCTGCTCGACCACGTCCTGGACACCCACGGCCTCGGTGAGGGTGGAGGCCAGATGCATCAGGTGGTACAGAACGGTGGCGCGACTGGGTCCGGCGGTCGGTACGGACCCCGACGGGGGAGCGTCCTCGGCCGGACCGCCGCGGGTGATGCGGACGCTCAGGCCGGTGGCGTCCGGGTACAGCTCGAAGGCCAGCCATGTCTCCGGGGGACGCAGGACAGTGAAGGCCTGGGGGCGGCGGCTGACCAGCGCGGCCCGGTAGCGGTCCTCGACGTGGGGGACGTCCATCCACGGCAGCGCCTCCCACGGCAGGGCACCCACCAGGTCGGCTCGGCCGGCACCGAGCAGGTCTGCCGCGGCCGGGGTGAGGAAGGTGATGCGTCCGTCGATGTCCAGCGAGCAGGACCCGCCCGGCAGGCGGTCGACGAAGGCCGACAGCGAGGCCGCCTCGCCGGGGGAGGGAGCGCGCACGGCCGGCGGCGGCACCGCCCGGGGCCGGTCCGCGGGCACCAGCGGGTCGCCGCGTTCCGCCGCCTGCTGAAGCAGCCCGCCCAGGTGGCGGCAGCCCCTCTGGACGACATCGCGTTCCTCGGGGCTCAGCCGCGCCGAATGGGCCCCGGGCCACAGCAGCACCAGCCCGCCCCGGAGGATGGTGCCCGAAGCGAGCGGCGTGGCCGCCAGCGCGAAGTCGTACGGCAGTACCAGCGCCGGCCGCGGATACCGGCGCGCCATCTCCTCCCGGCCGCCGACCCACACCAGGCGCCGCTCGCGGACGGCGTCCGCCACCGGCATCGGATCGGTGAGCGCGACGCGCCGCCACGGAGTGGCGAACTCCTGGGGGACCCCCGCCACCAGGACCTGCCAGAGGGCGTTGTCACCCGGCGGCAGCACATACAACAGCCCTCCGAACGCCCCGCTCTCCCGCATCACGGCGGCCATCGCGGTGTCCATCAGAGGTCCGCCCGAATCCGCGCCGGCTCCGGCAGGGCTGCTCGACGCCAGCCACACCGAACATCGCACATATGAGGACACTACGCCCGTATCGTCGTGATGGCATGCGAGGGCGGTGATGGGCCGGTGTACGGCCGGCGCCGACGGCGCGTGCGGGCGGCCGTGCGCGTGCGGGGCCGTCCCGCCGCTCCTAGTCTGGTGCTGCTCGGGGCTTGCTGCGGAGAGGTCTGTCCATGCCCCGGTCGATCTGGAGCGGTGCCATCTCGTTCGGTCTCGTCACCGTGCCGATCCACGTGGTCGGCGCGACCGAGGACCACAGCATCCGGTTCCACCGGTACCACCTGGCGGACCAGGGGAGGATCCGGACCCGGAAGATCTGTGAGCTGGAGGACCGGGAGGTCGGCTCCGACGAGATCGGCCGGGGCTACGAGCTGACCAGGACGCAGATCGTGCCGGTGACCGACGAGGACCTGCGCGAGCTGCCGCTGCCGGCCGCGAAGGCCATCGAGATCGTGGCGTTCGTTCCGCTGGCGTCCGTGGATCCGATCCGGATCGGCGACGGCTACTACCTGCAGCCCGACGGTCAGGTGGCCGCGAAGCCGTACAAGCTGCTGCGGCAGGCGCTGGCTCGGTCGTCGAAGGTGGCGGTGGCGAGGTACGCGTGGTCGGGCCGGGAGCGGCTGGGCCTGCTGCGGGTGCGGGACGAGGCGATCGTGCTGCACGCCATGCGCTGGCCCGACGAGATCCGCGATCCCTCCTCCCTCACCCCACCTGAGGTCGAGGTGTCCGAGGAGGAGATCGAAGGGGCGCTCGCGCTGATGGACACGATGACCCGCGACGACCTGGAGGGTGAGGAGTTCCGGGACACCTACACGGACGCCGTCGCGGAGCTGATCGAGGCGAAGCGTGAGCACAAGGAGCCGCCGGCGGCGGTGGAACGCGAGGAGCAGCCGGGTCAGGTGCTGGACCTGATGGCGGCCCTGCGGCAGTCCGTCTCCGAGGCGAAGGAGTCCCGGGGCGAGGACGGGCACGCCGAGGTGCACGAACTGCCCGCGCCGAAGGAGAAGGCCGCGGCCAAGAAGACGCCGGCCAAGAAGACGCCCGCCAAGAAGACCGCGGCCAAGAAGGCGACCGGGGAGAGGGGGACGACCGCGCCGAGGGAGACGGCCGCGAAACGGGCGACCGCGAAGAGGTCACCCGCCCGCAAACCCCCGGCCCGCAAGCCGAGAAGCGCCTAGCCGGCGCCTCCACCGGGTTGCCCCGCCTCCTCGGCCGATCAGAATCTCAGGCCGTACGGGTGAACGTCACATGGGTGACCCCGCTGGGCGAGGAGACGGTCTCGACCGCGTAGTCCTTGTCGAGGCCCTCCAGCCCGTCCCAGAGGCGTACGCCTCGGCCGAGCAGGATCGGGACCACCACCACGTGCAGGTGGTCGATGAGTCGGGCGGCGAGGAAGTCACGGACCACGGCGGGCCCTCCGCCGATGCGGACGTCCTTGCCGCCCGCGGCCTCGCGAGCCGCCGCGAGGGCCTCGTCGGGGGTGGCGTCGAGGAAGTGGAACGTCGTGCCGCCCTCCATCTCGATCGACGGACGCGGACGACGGGTGAGCACGAAGGCCGGTGTGTGGAACGGCGGGTCGGCCCCCCACCACCCCCTCCACTCCGGGTCCTCGTGCCATCCGGGAGGACCGAACTTGCCGGCGCCCATGATCTCGGCGCCGATCCCGGCGGCGAACCGCCGTGCGAAGGCGTCGTCGAGACCCCCGGTCCCCCCGGCCCGGCCCGTCATCTCGTGCCACCACCGCGTGGCGAACATCCACTCGTGCAGCCTTTCACCGGCATGGCCGAACGGCGCGTCAAGGCTCTGGCCCTCACCGGTGCCGAAGCCGTCGAGCGAGACGGAGAAATTGTGGACGTGGCAGAGTGACATGACGGGGGCTCCTTCCATCTGCCGATCGAACAAGGTCGGGTCGCCTCGGTCGCGCTGGAGCAGGGCGTCTGCCGGAACCGGGGGAGGTTCGTCGTCGGGACGATGTTCTCCATGCCACGACTCCTACTGCAACCGCTACCGGGTCGCCGCCCGCTCCTCCGGCACCCCGGACTCCTCCTGCGGAAACCTGGAGGTTCCGCCGCGCCGGCGACCCGGCGCCGGCCTGACCGGTCGCCGTGGCGGGGCCGTCCCGGGCCGCTATGTGCGCAGCAGCCGCTGCGTGATCTCCCGGTACTGCCGCAGCGCGATCCGGAGTTCTTCGGCCTGCGTCTCGGGGTCCCCGTCCTGCCAGCTGTCGTGAAGGGCCTGGCGCCGCTGCGCGAGGGCGTCCACGAGGTGGGCGACGGCGTCGTCGAAGGCGCCCTCGGCTTCTTCCAGCGATTGACGCGGGGTGTCGGCGAAGGTGTTGATGGCCTGGCGAAGGCGTAGCAGGACCGCGTCGCGCTCGTCCGACGGCAGGAGGGCGTCCGGCGCCGTGGAGTGGTGCTCGGGGCGGCGCGGGGCCTGGTCCGATGGTTGCCGTGCGCGTGTCTGGTCGTACATCGTCATCAGCCGCTTTCCTGGGTTGCTTGGATCACCGGGTTCCCCGGGGCGGCATGGCTCTGGCGCCGTACCGGTAGTCAACGCCCGATGGCGGTGTGTGTCAAAGCAGTGACTTCCGGTCGCCCTGGCCGGCCCGGCGGCTGAGCCGGACGGGTGAACGCCGATCGAGGAGACCCGGGCTCGCCCCGGGGCGCCTTACCTCGGGGGTAATCGACCGTTCTCCCTTCCCCCGGCAGGATCACGTGTGTCGACGGGAACCCCCGCCGGAATCCGGCCGCAGTCGCTAGGAGAGCAGGATGTCCACCAAGCCCACCGCCACCGAGGCGAGTTCCGTCGGCAGCGCCACCACGGTCGCCGAGGCCACTCGGGCCGTCGTGCGGGAGTTCCTCGCCGCCCGCGTCGCCGGGGACACCGGGCGGCTCGTCGAGCTCTTCGCCGACGAGGTCGACTGGCTGCTCGCCGAGAACCCCGCCGTTGCGTGGATCAGGCCCCGGTCCACCGCCGCCGAATGCGCCGCACAGTTCACGGAGTTGATGGAACACACCGTTCCCGAGGACGCGCGTGCCTCGGTGGACGCCTTTCTCGTGGACGGTACCGACGCCGTCCTGACGGGGCACCTGTCGGGGGTCGTGCGCGCCACGGGAAAGCCCTTCGAGGGGCCGTTCGCACTCCGCCTCACCGTCGAGGACGGCCGGATCACCCGGCATCACCTCTACGAGAACAGCCTGTCCATCGCCGAGGCCTGCACACCGTGACAAAGCTCGGTGGCCCGGGAAAAGCCGCCCGTCGGAGGGGCGACTGGGCCGAGTCGCGGGAGCCGAGGCGTTCGCCCCGCCGGCGTCCCGGTGGCTGCACGGCACGGCCGGGGTCCCGCCGGAACTGGCGCGCGAGGGGGGATCGGCGGCGTGCGGCGACGGGGTCTCCACGGCCGACCTGAACCGGGCCGGCGTCGACGGCCTGTTCCGCCCCGGCAGAGCGGCGGGCGCGGCCACCGATGTCCATGACCGCGGAAGCGGCCGCTCCGGCCCCCGGCCGCGCCCCGAGGCTTAGCGGCGTGTGTACCTGGAAACGACTACTCCCGAACGGTCGTCGCAACGACAGTCGGTCGACACGGGGAGGGGTCTTTCGTGGATGTGCCCTTATACCTGAGGCCGCGGGTGGACCAACCGCTGGCCTCACTGCTGGGGGCCGCACCGTTCCTGCACTCGCTCGTCGACGCGCTCGGGTCTCCGCTCAACGTGCTGCTCCCCGAGACCGTCGCCGCGAACGCCGAGCGCTTCCGGGCCGTCTACCGCCGCCACCATCTCGCCGGACGGGTGTACTTCGCGCACAAGGCGAACCGCTCCAGCGCCCTGGTGCGGCGGCTGGCGGCCGAGGATCCGGCCGCCGTCGGTGTCGACGTCGCCTCGCTGGAGGAATTGCGGCACGCCCTGAGCTGCGGTTTCACCGGGGATCGTGTCATGGCCACCGGTCCCAAGGACCGGGAGTTCCTGTGGCTGGCGGCCCGCGTGGGAGCGACGGTGAACCTGGACTCGCCGGGCGAGCTGGAACAACTCGCCCGCCTGGTCCGCGAGTACGGACTCGGCCGGACCGAGGTGCTGCTGCGCCTGTCCGGATTCGAGTCGGCCACCGGCCACGGGGGAGCGGGCACCCGGATGCTGTCGCGCCGCAGTCGCTTCGGCACCCCGGCGCGGGACGCCGAGGCGCTCCTGGCGGCCGTGGAACGGCACGCGGACGCCGTCGAACTGACCGGCCTCGCCTACCACCTGGACACCACCGGCCTGGCCGAGAAGGGGCGGGCCCTGGAGCAGTGCGTGCTGCTCATGGACGCATGCCGGGCGCGGGGTCTGGCACCGCGTGCCGTCGACATCGGCGGCGGGTTCGGCGTCGGCTATGTCGCCGACGCCGAGGAGTGGGAACGCTGGACGACCGCGCTCAGCGAGGCGGTCCTCGGCGGCCGCCCGCCCCTGACCTGGCGCGGCCACGGCTACGGGCTGCGCAACGAGGGCGGCACGGTGCGCGGGTCCGTCGCCCTGTACCCCGGCCACCGCCCCACCGCCGGCCCCGGTTACCTCGACGAACTCCTCTCGCTGCCCGCACCTGTCCTGGGCCGGGGGCCGGGCACCCTGCTCCTGGAGCACCTCCACGACCTCCACATCGAGCCCGGCCGTTCCCTGGTCGACCAGTGCGGGCTGTCGCTGGCCCGGGTGCTGGACGTGCGGCGCACCGGCGAGGACTCCGCCCCGTACCTGGTGCGTCTCGGCATGAACGCCGGGGACGTGAGCCTGGAGGAGCACGGAGTCCTCATGGACCCCGTACTGCTGCCCCGCGGCGCACCGGAGAAGGACGACGACGAGGGGCCGGTCGGAGTCCACCTCGTCGGCAATCTGTGCCTGGAGGCCGATCTGATCACCCGCCGTATGGTCTTCCTCCCCAGACTGCCGCGCGCCGGCGACCTGCTGGCCTTCGCCAACACCGCCGGGTACGCCATGGACTTCCACGCCCACCACGCGCAACGGCAGCCCCTCGCGCGGACGGTGGCGGTGGAGAAGGACGGCGACTCCTGGCGCTGGTGCCTGGACGAGGACTACTGGCCGATCACAACCCCGGGGGGAACGCCCGCATGAGGTACGACAGCATCACGGAGGCCATCGGCAACACACCGCTGGTACGCATCGACCCCGCCGTGCACGGGCTGCGCAACATCGACCTCTACGCCAAGCTGGAGATGCTCAACCCCTTCGGCTCCGTCAAGGATCGCCCCGCCTGGCACATGGCCCGCCCCCACCTGGAGGGCGCGGCCGAGGGGGAGGGGACGGTCGTGGAACTCTCCAGCGGCAACACGGCCAAGGCCCTCGCCCTGCTGGCCGGCATGCACGGACTGAGGTTCAAGAGCGTCACCAACCGCATGCGGGTACCGGAGATCAAGGAGCTGCTCCTGCTCCTCGGCGCCGAGATCGAGGAGCTGCCGGGGCGCAGCGAGTGCCTCGACCCGACCGACACGGACGATCCGCTGACCCACTTCCACCAGGCGCTCACGCAACCGGGAAGCACGTACCTGCACACCGACCAGTACTTCAACCCGCGCAATGTGGAGGCGCACGCGGAGGGGACCGGCCCCGAGATAGTCAAGGACCTGGACGGGCGCGCACCGGACTGGTTCGTCGCCTGCGTGGGCACGGCCGGTTCGTCGACCGGCGTCGCCAGGGTGCTGCGCGAACACGACCCGGACGTGCGGGTGCTCGGCCTGGTCGCCCACAAGTCGGACTTCATCCCCGGTATCCGCACCATCGACGAGGTCCATCAGGTCGGCCTGTTCGACCCTGCCACGTACGACACCATCGAGTCCGTCACCTCGGGTGAGGCCGTCGACGGCATGCTCACCCTCATCCGCCGCTGCGGACTGCTGACGGGCCCGACCGGGGGCGCCGCCTACCAGGGCGCGGTCCGGCATCTGCGGGACGCCGACGCGGCGCTGGAAGGGTCGGGGCGCCGGGAGACCGCGGTGTTCATCGTGTGCGACCGGGCGGAGAGCTACCTGAGCTACGTGCGCGCCCGCCGCCCCGAGCTGCTGGGGAGGGCGAGCCGAGGGCCCACCCTCGCCACCCTCACCGAGGACGAGGTGCGGGCGGGCGGCCGGTCCGCGACCGTGGACGAGGCCCGCCGCTGGATCACGGAGGGAGAACCCCGGCCGCTCGTCGTCGATCTGCGCAGTCCGCACGCCTACGCCGCCCTGCACATCGAGCGCTCGGTCAACATCGTCGACGAACTGTTCGAGGAACTCGTCCGCGGCGGGCTCCCCTTCAGCAAGCGAACACCGGTACTGCTCGCCTGTCCCGTCGGCGAGAGGTCACTGCGCTACGCCGCCCTGCTGACGCGCCTGGGCCACCCCGACGTGCGCAGCCTGACCGGCGGCATCGTCGCCTGGCGGGACGCGGGCGCACCGCTGGTGCGCGAATGAGCGCGGCCGGTCCGCTCCCCGGGGCGGAACACGACGAGAACAGCGGCGATGACGCCGCCTGGCAACGGGAACTGAGGGAGCAGTTCCCCATCGTCACCGCACATCCGGAGTCGGCCTACCTCGACAGCGCGGCGACGTCCCAGAAGCCGCGAGCCGTACTGGACGCCGTCCAGAACTACCTCACGACGTCGAACGCCAACGCGGGCCGCGGCACCTACCCCTGGGCCAACCGGACCACGGAGCTGGTGGAGGGGACCCGGGAGCGGGTCAAGGAATTCCTCCACGACCCGGAACCGGACCACTCCACCGTCCACTTCACCAGCGGCACCACCGAGGGCCTGCGCACCGTCGCCCGCGACTGGCTGGTGCCGTACCTCACCGACGGCGACGAGATCCTCGTGCCGTTCGCCGACCACCGGGCCAATCTGGACCCCTGGCTCGAGACGCGGCGCCTGCTGGCCGCCCGCGGCGTCGACGTACACGTACGTGCCCTGCCCCACCAGGCGGTCTCGGGCGACTACGACCACCGAGCCCTCGGCGACCTCGTCGGTCCGCGGACCCGTTTCGTGGCCGCCACACACGTCCACCACGTCTACGGCGGTGACATGAACGTGCATCGCCTCCGCGCGGCGGTCGGCCCGGACGTGCCGATCTGCCTGGACGCGGCCCAGAGCGTCGGCCATCTGCCCGTCGACCTGGCCGATCCCGCGCTCGACGTCGACTTCGTGGTCTTCTCGGGGCACAAGACGATGGCCCTGCCGGGTACCGGAGCGGTCTGGGCGCGCAACGCACGGGGGCCCGCGTTCCGGCCGGCCGGCTGGCAGGGCACACCCAACACGGTGGGCATCGTGTCGCTGCGGGCGGCGCTCGACTGGCTCGACACGGCCGGTCCCGACCGGATCGCCCGCTGGACCTCCGGCCTCACGACGCGGCTGACCGACCGGCTGAGGCACCTCGACGCGTACGAGATCCTCGGCTGCCCCACCAGTCTGGCCGCCGGCTCCACGCTCCCCGCGGCCCAGCGCCGCCACGGCATCGTCACCTTCCGGCACCACGACATCCCGTCCGACGACCTGGGATTCATCCTCTACAGCCACGGTTTCATGGTGCGGGCCGACAGCCTCTGCCAGGCCGGCGCGGCGGAGAAGGACGGGTCGGTGCGCGTGAGCCCGCACGTCTACAACACGGGGGAGGAAGTCGACCGCCTGTTCACCGTACTGGCGTCATTGGCGTGAAGCGCGAGCCATATGGCAAGTGATAACCGTTTCCACCTGTAGATTCGGTCGCGTCCGCGACGGGTGAGCAACGGAAGAGGTGGCGCGACCAGATGGGCATCAGCATGGCGATGGCCAGGACGTGGGTGGAGCGCTGGGAGCGACAGCAGCAGCGCTACGCCGTGGACCGCGAGGAGCGGTTCACGGTGATCACGGATGTCGTCGAGTACGTGACGGCCGGCCGCACCCGGCCGCTCCTGCTCGACCTCGGCTGCGGGCCGGGCTCCCTGGCCGCCAGACTCGCCGGCCGCCTGCCGGACGCGGAGATCGTCGCCGCCGACATGGATCCCCTGCTGCTGGAACTGGGACGGACCCACCACGCGAACGCCGCCCGCTACGTCGACACCGTGATCGGCGCCGACGGCTGGACCGACGACCTCGGACTCGATCGCCCCCTGGACGCCGCCGTCTCGACCACGGCTCTGCACTACCTCCCCGAACCGGTACTGCTGGACACGTACCGCCGCCTGGCCGCGCTGCTGCGTCCCGGCGGCGTACTCGTCAACGGCGACCACTTCCCGCCCGCCGAAGCACCCTGCTCGGACATCACCGCGTACGTGGGCCGCCGCCGCGCCGAGCGGACGGGCGGCCACGCCCACGAGGACTGGCGGGAATGGTGGGCCGCGGCGGCCCGGGATCCCGAACTGGCCGACCTGTTCGCCGAGCGCGCCCAGCGCCGCGCGGCCCATGAGGGGACCGGGGCCGACGAGGACCTCGCGGCGGACCGCCACGCCGAGTTGCTGCGCCGGGCGGGCTTCCGGCATGTCGCGTCGGTCTGGCAGTTCGGCGACAGCGCCGTTCTGGTGGCGGTCAGGAGCGACTGACCCCCCACGGGTCTCATCAGGATCTCGTCACGGTCGTCACAGGGTGGCGGGCGCCGGGCGCGGCACGCGCCCGGCCTCCGTCGGCCTGCCGGGACCCGCCGACCGTCGAAGATCATCGGGCGGCCAGAATGATCGGTATGTCGATGACGAGCATTCCGAAGACGGCAACGGTCGACGACGCGGCACTGGTCGGCCGAACTCTGGCACGTGCCTTCGACGACGACCCGATGATGCGCTGGTTCTTCCCCGACGACTCCGCGCGCGAGGCGTCGTTGGGCCGTTACTTCACCACCCTCTTCACCCGGCAGTACGCCCGGCACGGTGTGTGCGAGCGCACCGATGAGGCGGCTGCCTTCTGGGTGCCGCCCCAGGGACAGGCGCAGGCCGTTCCCGACGCGGAGACCGTTCGGGAACTCCAGAACATCCTCGGCGACCGGGCGCAGCTGTTCCGCGAGGCCGTCGAGGCCGCGGCCGGGCACACACCGCGCGAACCCCACTGGTACCTGGCGGTGATCGGCGCCGACCCGGCCGCGCAGGGCGGGGGACACGGAGCCGCCTTGTTGCGCTCGGGCCTGGCCAAGGCCGACGCGGCGGGCCTGCCCGTCGCCCTGGAGTCCTCCAAAGCGTCCAACCTCCCCTTCTACGAGCACTTCGGCTTCACCGTGCGCGACGAGTTCCGACTGCCGGGAGGAGGGCCGGTGTTGTGGGCCATGCGGCGTGACCCCCACTTGTCGGCAGGCGCCCGAGGGAAGTGACGTACCGCCGTGAGCGAGGTGTTCGCCTCGTGGTGACGCGCCGTACACATGGTGATCCGGCGGGCTGGAGATCCTCGGCTCCGTGACGGGGGACGTCGAGGCCGGCTCCGGGCGAGGAACAACTGGCCACCTCACAACCGGCCACCGGCGTGGAAGGCGACGCTTCGGTGTCGTCTTCCACGCCCCCGCGTCGCCGACACTGCTCGCCTGTCTGTGGGGGATGGGCGACCGGAGCGCCTGGCGGGACGAGCACGCCACCTGGTGGGCGGCATCGCTGGCCTTTCGGGACCTGTACGAGCTCACGCTCCACGTCGACCTCGTTCTCGCGCCCTACTACGTGTTCACGCACCTGTGGATGTCGGTGTTCGGCGACTCCCTCACCGCCCTGCGGCTGGCCTCCGCACTCGCCATGGCCGTGGCGGGCGGACTGGTAGGACTGCTCGGCCGCCGGGTATCGGGCAGTACGCGGGGCGGACTGGTCGCCGGCGCCCTCTTCGCACTCGTCCCGACCGTCGCGCGGTACGGGCAGGAAGCGCGGCCGTACGCCTTCGCCATGACGGCGGCACTGCTGAGCTTCCTCGCGCTGCTGCGTGCGCTGGAACGGCCGGCGCCGCGACGGTGGGTCCTGTACGCCGTGACCGTCCCTCTCATGGGCTGGCCCCACCTGGTGGCCCTGACGGTGCTGGCCGCCCACCTCGGCACAGTGCTGCGCGTGCGGCGTCGGGGCGATCGAGGTGTCGTCACCGCGTGGTGCGCCTCGGCGCTCGGTGGTCTGGTGCCCGTCGTTCCGTTGGTCGTCCTCGCCCGTGAGCAGGCTCGGCAGATCGCGTGGAACACGCCGGCCTGGAACGACGCCGCCGCCATGCCGTACATGCTCTTCCGGTCCCCCGGTGGTGACCACCGTCGTGGCCGCGGGCGCGGCCGTCGTGTTCGCCAGGGCGAGAGAGCGGCGCGGACACCGAGGGACGGGAACCTGCCCCGACCCGGATCCGTACCTCACCCCGCTCACGCTGTGGGCTCTGGCCCCGTCCCTGATCACCCTGGTGACAGTCCAGTGGCTGCATCTCTTTCTCGACCGCTACCTGCTCTTCACCGTCCCGGCCTGGATCCTGCTGGCGGCCATCGGCATCGAGTGGCTCACCACCCGGCTCGCTCCCCGGCCCGCCGTGGCCCGAGGTGTCACCCTCACGCTGATCGCCGTCCTGTGCGCCTCCGTGCCGTCCGGCCGGAGCGACATCGCGCGCAACACCCCCCGCGAGCCGGACTACCACGCCGTCGCCACCGCGGTCCTCGCCGACCAGCGCCCGGGCGACGGCATCGCCTACACCCACCGCCGCAAGGCGCGCCGCGCCCTCGACCACGAGCTGCGTGAAGGCCCGAGACCGAGGGACGTCTTCCTGCACGAGACCCCGCAGCGGCGCGGGGACTACGAAGCCGGAGAATGCCCGGACCCCGGTCGTTGCGCCGTCGGACACCAGCGGATCTGACTCGTCTCCGCAGGCCGGGGCAGCAACCCGCTCGCCGGCATGGAGGAGCGGAAGTCACGCCTGTTGAGACAGTTCCGCACCACACGCACCATGGTCTTCGCGAATGTCCAACTGCTGCTGCTGGAACGCGTCCCGTGAACATCCACACCCGCGCCCCACGGTCCGCGGGCGGCACGGATGTCCTCCTGAGGAGTGAGGGTCCGATGGCGCGGTTCGTCCGGACTGACCAGCGCCCTTTGCGTCCATTCGGTGATGTAATAGCCGGTTTCACGTGAAACGCTGGACATATCAGCAGGTCGCAGGCCTTACGAGGTTCGGGCCGCTCACCGGGACAGGACAAGGAGTCACACGATCATGGCCACCGTGCGACCGTTCGACCGCGTCAACGTCACTCACGAATGGGGAGTCCTGAAGGAGGCCGTGGTGGGCCGCGTCATCGACTTCCGCGTTCCGGAACGCCTCGGTGCGGGGCTGCCGGACTCACTGCGTTTCCTCCCCGGCCCGACCCGGCGGGACCTGCCGCGCTGGGCGGGAAGGCTCTGGTCCGAAGCGGACCCGGAGGGATACACGAGAAGCGTCGAGCAGATCGACGGACTGGTCCGCTTCCTGACCGGTCGCGGAGTGAGCGTGCGCCGGCCGCGGAAGCTGACCGAACACGAACTGGGCGTGTACGAGAACGACGGCGACCGGTTCAGCATGCAGACCTTCGTCCGTGACCCGATGATCGTGGTCGGCGACCACGTCATCGAGGCCGCCCTGCGGCTGCCCGCCCGTTTCAAGGAGCGCTTCGGGCTGCGTCCCGTCTTCGCGGAGACCGTGTCCCGCGGCGCGCGCTACTCGGTGATGCCGCCGCCGTCGCCGGTAGCGGTGCCCGAGGTCGCGTCTGCGACGGGTCCCTTCCTCGAAGGCGGTGACGTCATGGTCCTCGGCCGGGACATCCTCGTCGGCCACGGCCGGGGCGGCGCGGCGTCCGACGCGGAGGGCGCGCGGTGGCTGGCGCGGCTGCTCGGGGACGGCTACCGCGTCCACGAGGTGCCGGTCAGCGACCAGGTGATCCATCTGGACGACGGCCTCACCACCGTCCGTGAGGGTCTGGCGGTCGTCTGCCGCGAGCAGTTCGTCGACGGCTTGCCGACGCCGGTCGCCGACTGGGAACTGATCGACGTCAGCCTGCGGGCCGCCGTGGACCTCCTCGCGGGGAACAGCCTCGTCATGAGTCCCGGGGAGGTGCTCGTCGATGAACGTCTGGCGGAACTCGCCGAAGCGCTGACCGCCCGGAACGTCACCGTCCACACGTTTCCCTTCGACGCGGTGGCCGCGTTCGCCGGCGGCTTCCGCTGCGCGCATCACCCTCTGGTCCGCGAACTGGACGAGTGACCGGAGAAGCGAGCCTCCGCCCGGCACCCGGTGCCCGGCCCCGAAAGCCACCGGCAGCCGCCCGCCGACGTGCCTGAGCGAACCGCCGCCCGGCACCATGTGCCGCATCCCTCACCAACTCGCCCGCCCGCGCCTCACCCCGCACAAGACCAGACCGTGGCGGTGGCTGGACGCGGTGCGTGAGGAGAACGCGTGCCGGCCGACGTGGGCCGACCGGAGGAGACGGTCAAGCAGCCGGCGGGTGCCGCCCGCCCGGCCCGGGCCGACCGCGTAGGCGGGAAGGCTAGCCCAACCAGGTCACATCCCCGCCCAACCCTCCCTCGGCCGGTGCGTCCGCATGACCGGTGCCGGTCCCTCGGACGATGTTGGTGCCAGGTGTGCCGTGCCGGTGGCTGTGTCGGCACCGGACGGGTACGAGCGAGGGAGCCTGCGATGCCGGAACTGTTCATCGACGGCGAGTGGACGGGCGCCGTGAACGGCGCGCGCCGGGACGTGATCAACCCCTTCGACGCGTCCGTCATCCAGCAGGTGGACGACGCCGACGAGGCCGACGTCGACCGGGCCGTACGAGCCGCCCGGCAGGCCTTCGACCGGGGCGACTGGCCGTCGGCGCCCACCCGGGAGCGGGCCGATGTGCTGCTCAGGGTGGCGCGGTTCCTGCTGCGCGACCAGGAGGAGATCGCCCGCGTCGAGACCCTCGACACAGGCAAGACGCTCGCCGAGGCACGTATCGACATCGAGGACGTCTCCAACGCGTTCCGCTACTTCGCGGAGATCGCCGACAAGGACGGCGGCCGGGTCGTGGACGTCGGCCCCGATGTGCTCAGCCGGGTCACCTACCACCCCATCGGCGTCTGCGCCCTCATCGCACCGTGGAACTACCCGCTGCTGCAGGCCTCCTGGAAGGTCGCCCCCGCCCTGGCCGCGGGCAACACCTTCGTGCTCAAGCCCAGCGAGACGACACCCCTGTCCACGATCCACATGCTCAGGCTGATCGCCGAGGCGGGAGCGCCGTCCGGGGTCGCGAACCTGGTGCTCGGCCCGGGCGGCACCGTGGGCGCGGCGATGTCCTCCCACCCCGAGGTGGACCTGGTCTCCTTCACCGGCGGCCTGGCCACCGGGCGCCGGATCATGGAGGCGTGCGCGCCGGGAGTGAAGAACCTCGCCCTGGAACTCGGCGGCAAGAACCCCAACGTGGTCTTCGCCGACTGCGACTTCGACGCCGCCGTCGACCACGCCCTCGAAGCCTCGTTCCTGCACTCGGGGCAGGTCTGCTCGGCGGGCTCGCGGCTGCTCGTCGAGGACAGCCTGCACGACCGTTTCGTCGAACGGCTGGCCATCCGCGCGCGGACCATCCGGCTCGGCAGCGGTCTCGAGCCGACGACCGAGAGCGGGCCGCTCAGCTCGGCGCAGCACCGGGAGAAGGTCGAAGGCTATCTGGAGATCGCCCGCGAGGAGGGCGCCCGGCTGGTGTGCGGCGGCCGCCGCCCGGACGACCCCGAGCTCTCCCGCGGCTTCTTCCTGCTGCCCACCGTCTACGCCGACTGCGACCGCTCGATGCGCATCGTGCGGGAGGAGGTCTTCGGCCCGGTCGTCACAGTGGAACGCTTCCGTACCGAGGAGGAGGCCGTGGAACTGGCCAACGACACCCGGTACGGCCTGGCCGGCGGCGTCTGGACGAACGACGCGAGTCGTGCCCAGCGGGTCGCCGGCCGGCTGCGGCACGGCACGGTCTGGATCAACGACTTCCACCCCTACGTACCGCAGGCCGAGTGGGGCGGCTTCGGCCGTTCCGGTTTCGGCCGGGAACTCGGGCCCACCGGCCTGCGCGAATACCAGGAGGCCAAGCACATCTACCAGAACCTGCGGCCGGCCGTCTCCGGCTGGTTCAAGGGCTGAGCGGGCAGGGCGAGAGAGAAGGCGACGCCATGGACGACGAGACGACGACCTACGACTACCTGATCATCGGCGGCGGTACCGCCGGCTGCGTACTGGCCGCACGGCTGAGCGAGGACCCGGCCTGCCGTGTCTGCGTGGTGGAGGGCGGCCCCAGTGATGTCGGCGACGAACGTATCCTGCGGCTCCGCAACTGGATCAACCTGCTCGGCTCCGAGTTCGACTACGGCTACACCACCGAGGAGCAGCCGCGCGGCAACTCGCACATCCTGCACTCCCGCGCCCGCGTGCTCGGCGGCTGCTCCTCGCACAACACGCTGATCAGCTTCCTGCCGTTCCCGCAGGACCTCGACGAGTGGGTGGAGCGCGGCTGCGCCGGGTGGGAGCCCCGAACGATCCTGCCGTACCGGACACGACTGCAGAACACGATCGTGCCCGTCGGTGCCGACGACCGCAACGCGATCGCCGAGGACTTCGTCACGGCGGCCACCACCCGGCTCGGCGTACAGCGCGTCGAGGACTTCAACGCCCGCCCCTTCACCGACGGCGCCGGCTTCTTCTCCCTCGCCTACGACCCGGCGACCAACACCCGCTCCTCGGCCTCCGTCGCCTACCTGCACCCCGTCCTGGACCGGCCGAACCTGACGCTGCGTCTGGAAACCTGGGCGTACCGGCTGCTGCCGGACAGCGAGGGCCGTTTCACCCGCGTCCAGGTGCGCAACCCCGACGGCTCCCTCTCGACGCTGGAGGCGGACGCCGAGGTGCTCCTGTGCGCCGGGGCGATCGACACGCCCCGACTGCTGATGCTCTCCGGCATCGGCCCGGCCGGCCAACTGCGCGATGTGGGCATCGAGGTCCGCGCGGACCTGCCCGGGGTGGGGGAGAACCTGCTGGACCACCCCGAGTCGGTGATGGTGTGGGAGACCCGTGAACCGCTGCCGCCCAACTCGGCCATGGACTCCGACGCCGGCCTCTTCCTGCGCCGCGACCCGGCGGGCGGACCGCGCCCGGACCTGATGTTCCACTTCTACCAGGTGCCGTTCACCACCAACACCGCACGGCTGGGCTATCCCGTCCCCGAGCACGGCGTCTGCATGACTCCGAACGTGCCGCGTGCCCGTTCCGTCGGCCGCATGTGGCTGCGCGGCGCGGATCCGGACGTCAAACCGGCGCTGGACTTCCGCTACTTCACCGACCCGGACGGGTACGACGAGCGCACGATCGTCGACGGCCTGCGGATCGCCCGCGAAGTGGCGTCCACCGCCCCGCTCAGCGACTGGCTGCTGCGCGAGGTGGCGCCGGGACCGGACGTACGCTCGGACGCCGACCTGTCCGAGTACGGGCGCCGCGCCGCCCACACCGTCTACCATCCGGCAGGTACCTGCCGGATGGGTGCCGAGGACGACCCCATGGCGGTCGTCGATCCCCAGTTGCGGCTGCGTGGACACGACGGGCTGCGGATCGTGGACGCGTCCGTCTTCCCCACCATGCCGACCATCAACCCGATGGTCACCGTGCTGCTCGCCGCCGAACGCGCGGCGGACCTCATCACAGCCCGGCCGGCCCCGCGGCCGACGGCCCTGGAAGGGTAGACCCGACGGCCGTTCCCGGAACGCCGGCCGGCAGCGCGGACGCGGGCGCGGGCCGCGGCATCGCACAGCCGCCCCCGGCGACGGCCCCCCTCGTGAGACCACCCCCGGCTTCCGGTATGAGCGGAGGCCGGGGGCGGTTTCGTGCGCCGGGTCAGTTGCCGGGTCAGTCGAGCGGGTCGAGCGTGAGCCGCGCCTCGGCCGGATCGCCGTCGTGCACCAGCGACTCGTGGTGGCCGACGTCGTCGAAGGCGAAGGCGTACGCCTTGCCGTCGGCCATCCGGTCGTGGATGACCCGGGCGTAGTGGTTGGTCACGGACTCCTTGTAGAAGTCCGCCGCCGAGGCGTCCGGCTGGTCCGGGTTGCTCAGCAGCGTCGAGCGGTTGAAGCCGGCGCACAGTGTGCGGGAGATCGGCCCGCGTACCTGGTCGTTGGGGGCGTCCAGGAGCTTGTGACAGCCGAAGACACTGGAGGCGTCGGGCTTCTGGAAGCTCGTGACGACCGCACCGGCGCTGTCGGTGAAGTGCATGACGCCGCCCGAGACGCGCCCGGAGTACTTGGTGTTCGGCCGGTCCGCGAACGGCGTGACGGTGAGGGTGGTCGTCGTGTACTTCTGCCAGACGCCGTTGATGTGGTCGTCCATGACCGACGCGGGCAGCGCCCCGGTCTCCAGCCCGTACAGCGGGGACAGCGCCCGCAGGACGGTGCCGTCGGACCGTGTCTGGATCAGCCCGCCCCAGCCGGGCTGCGCGCGCAGAGCGTTGAACACCGCGTTGTACCCACCGGCCTTGAGCCGCCCGGCGCTGCTCACGCTGCCGTCCGCCCGCTGCACGCCGACCGTGTAGGGCGCGGAGAACATGTCGACCTGGGTGCTGTTCAGCCACAGCCCGGAGTCGTTGAGCGTGTACTCGGACCAGTTGAACAGGATGTCGCGGTTGGGGTCACTCGGGTTCTGGACGGCCGGTTGCACCAGGCCTCCGGTGGCCAGCCGGAAGTCGAGCTTCTGGCCGTACGAGAAGTAGACGCGTCCTGAGAGCTTGGGTATCCGGATCGTCTTGGTCTGTCCCGCGGCCGGCCCGGGGATGGAGGCGTCCGGGGCGGGAGTGGGTGGATTGCCGCCGGCGGGCCAGGCGTGGAAGGTGCCGTTCGCGTCGGCCCAGCCCTGCTGCCCCGTCGTCAGCGAGGTGCCCAGGTTGTAGATGTGGACCGGCTCGCCGCGACTGGAGTTGTTGGTGATCTTCAGGGGGATGGTGGCGGGCACCGCGGCGTCCGCGGGTGGCGCGGCGCCGAACGTGAGCAGGGCGCCGGCCAGGCCCGCGGCCGTGGCCACGGCGAGCAGACGGTGTTTGAGGCTTGCGAGCACTCTCCACCTCCGTGCGGGTGTGGGGGGAATTGGTCCGTACCGATTCTGAGAGCGCTCTCAGCGTTGCGCTGAGACGCGTTCATGTCAATGCGTGAGGGGCGCGGGATCGGGGTGGGTGACCGCGACGGTCGCGCCGAGTGCCGCGGAGGCGTCCGGGTGCGACCGGTCAGGGGCGCCGGCGGGAGTTGAGCCGGGCCGCCTGGCGCGTCAGATGGTCGCGCTCGGCGAGGTTGGGTGCCTTCCGGGCGGCCTCGGCGTACAACCGCGCCGCGGTCGCCAGGTCGCCGTCGCGCTCGTGGAGGTACGCCGCCACCGCGGTGTGGCGAGGCAGCGAGCCGTCCAGCGCGGCGAGCGCGGCGAGGCCGGCGCGTGGCCCGTCGGCCTCACCGACGGCCACCGCACGGTTGAGACGGACGACCGGGCTGTCGGTCAGCCGCGCGAGCTCGTCGTACCACTCGACGATCTGTGCCCAGTCGGTCTCCTCGGCGGTGGGCGCGTCGGCGTGGAGTGCCGCGACGGCGGCCTGGGCCTGGAACTCGCCCAGCCGGTCGCGGGCGAGGGCCGCCCGCAGAATCGCCACGCCCTCGGCGATCGACTCGGTGTCCCACCGCTCGCGGTCCTGCTCGGCCAGCGGCACCAGGCTGCCGTCGGGCGCCGTCCGGGCGGCGCGCCGGGCATGGTGCAGCAGCATGAGCGCGAGCAGCCCCGCCACCTCGGGGTGGTCGATCGCGGCCGCGAGCTGCCGGGTGAGCCGGACGGCCTCGGCGGCGAGGTCGACGTCCCCGGAGTAGCCCTCGTTGAAGACCAGGTAGAGGACGCGCAGCACGGTGGCGACGTCGCCGGGCCGGTCGAAGCGCACCCCCGAGACGGTGCGCTTGGCCCGGCTGATCCGCTGCGCCATGGTCGCCTCCGGCACCAGGTAGGCCCGGGCGATCTGGCGCGTGGTCAGCCCGCCGACGGCGCGCAGCGTGAGGGCGACCGCGGACGACGGCGTCAGCGACGGGTGGGCGCACAGGAAGTACAGCTGGAGGGTGTCGTCCACCGCCACCGCGGGACCGGGCGCCGGCTCCTCGTCGACGAGGTCCTCACGGCGGCGCCGGGCCAGTTCCGCCCGGGTCGCGTCGAGGAACCGCCGCCAGGCCACGGTGACCAGCCAGCCCTTGGGGTCCCGGGGAGGGTCGGCCGGCCAGACGCGGACCGCTTCTGCCAGCGCGTCCTGCACGGCGTCCTCGGCCGCCGCGAAGTCGGCTCCGCGGCGGACGAGGATGCCGAGCACGCTCGGCGTGAGGCTCCGGAGCAGGGCCTCGTCCATCGACGAGGTCACTCCGTGACGGTGGGCGGCGCGGCGAGGAACGGGCGCAGCTCTAGCCATTCGTGGATCGGCTCCCCGCCCGCACCCGGGGCGGCCGACAGCTCGCCGGCCAGCTCCAGGGCGCGCTCGTAGCCGTCCACGTCGATCACCATCCAGCCGGCGATCAGGTCCTTGGTCTCGGCGAACGGGCCGTCGGTGACCGGCGGGCGCCCCGCACCGTCGTACCGGACGAACGTGCCCTCGGGGGCGAGCGCCTGGCCGTCGACGAACTCGCCGGTCTTCTCGAGCCGGGCCGCGAAGTCGTTCATGTACTGCACGTGGGCCGAGATCTCCTGAGGCGTCCACTGGTCCATGGGGACGTCGTTGACCGGAGCCGGGGCGCCGCGGTAGTGCTTCAGCAGCAGGTACTTCGCCATGGTGTCTCTCCTCGGTGCTGGTACGACCCATTGTGGTCGCGTTCACCCCGGGGACGGAGCCGACAACGGGTTCTCGACATCACCGCCGAATCTTTTCCGGCCCGGTTCGCGGGAACACCGCCACCTCCGGGGCATGACGGCGACCGACGAGAGCCTCTTCCGGGGTGCGGCTCGCACGGCCCTGAGTACCGGCGTCGCGGTCTCCATCCGCTACGGGAACGACGCCGTGCACGACCTCGGTGTCGTCCTGGACGAAGAACTTCCCGCCGGCCGCGTCGCCGTCGGCGGACTCGACCGCAAGGACGCCGTCGCCGCCCGGCGCGCCCCTGGAGGTCGCCCGGCGCGGTGCCTACGCGGCCCTCGACCACGTCGGCGTGGCGAACGAGGACACGGAATATGCCCAGGCCGGTGCCGTGAGGCTCGCCCCGCCTCGCGATCACGGGGCGGATCCCGCGCTGCCGGAGCGGGCACCGTACTTGCCATGGTCGTAGCCGAGCGTCGGCCGGCGCGCCCCGCGACGGCCGGGACCCTGCTGCTGCGAGGAGTTGAAGGGTTCGCAGCCAGCGGTGGGCAGGAAGCGGCCGTCCTCGGGGACGGTCAGGCACTGGCCGGTGGGCCCGTTCTGGAACGTCGAGAGGTCGTGGCTGTGCCGCTCGTGCGGTACTGAGTGCCCGTCACCTGTCTCGCCTTACAGTCGCAGCTGGACGCCCTCTCGGTGTACGGAGCGCCTGGGCGGTGCCGGACGCCTGGGCGGCGACGCCGGGAATGCTCGAGGTGATGAACGAGCCGCCGCCAGTCAGGTCTCCGATCACATGTACGCGCGGGTCGGCGGGGGTCAGGCCGCCGGCCGGGTGGAGCGTGGCCAGGCCGGTGCTCACCAAGGACCGGATCAGGGGTCGGGCCGCGGCCGGCACCGCTTGCGGTGGCGGGTTCACGGCGTTGACGACGATCTCCGCGGTGCGTTCGCCGTCGTCATGCCGGACCCGGAACCGCCCGTTCACCGGCTCGATCGCGTGGACGCCGTCAGCGACGGAGAGCTGGCCGGAATCCAGGAGCCGCATCAGGACGGACGCGTTCACCGGAATCATGGGCGAGGCCACGCTGGTGGCCGTGCGGAGGTGGCGTCGAAGCCACGCGCGATCGGATTCGGGCAGCAACCGCCACGCGTACGGGCCGACGCTGTGCGCCGTCTGCTGCAGCACACGGCGGCCGATGCGGGGGTCGTCGATGGCGGCGATCTGCCGCCGGAGCCGCTGGACCGGGTCCTTGGCCTCGGTGTCCAGCAGCTCGGCCGCGAACTCTTCGAAGTCCTCGCCCGCGTCCGCCAGCTCCGTGCGCAGCAGCCCGATGAGGTCGTCGAGCACGATCTTCCCTCGAGCCTCGTGCAGCCCGTCACACGTTCGGCGGTCACGTGCCGCGGGCGCCGGCCGTCAGGGCGCTGCCAGACGTGTGGCAGCACCCCGCTGCGTGAGAGGAGCGTGATCCGCCCCCGGTGCCCGCGCGCGGCGAGCGACACGACGACGTCCACGGCGGTCAGACCGCTGCCGACGATCGCGACGTCACCCCCGGCGGGGACGTGGTCGAGCGTGTCGGCCACCGGGTAAGGGTCGGCCGTGAAGCCCTGGTTACCGGCGAGGCCGTACAGGTCCGGGGGTGTTCCTCCGCCCACGCACAACGCCAGACGGGTGGTCTCGTGCTCTTGCGCGTCGTGCGTGCGCAGCACGAGGCGGGCTCCGCGTCGGGCGACCGCGGTCACGCGGGTGGCCACGACGCGCACAAGCCAACCCTGCTCACCCAGGGCCGCCATGGCCTTCTCGGCGGTGTGCGCCAGGTACTCGCCGTAGAGCGCACGCGGGACCAGTGGCTGGCCCAGGAGCTCGTCGACGTGGTCGGCGCCCCGCGCTCCCAGCCAGGCCGCGTAGTGGCCGAAGTCGCCGTGGCGGATCGACATGAGGGCGGGGGGCGAGTTCACCAGCACCGAATCCAGGTCCGGGCCGTACGGTCGCCCCCGCCACAGCTGCGGCGACGGCTCGAAAACCGTGATCGTGCCGGGCTCGCCCCCGTCGGCGGCTTCGCCCTCCAGGCCGGCCAGCGCGTCCAGCAGGCCGACCGCTGCCGAGCCCCCTCCGACAATCGCGGTATCCATGGTCTCCCTCTCCGTGGTGGTGTGCCACTGACCTTCGCCAACGCCGTCGAAGAACCCCATCCCCCGGGCGGGGGCGGTCGGCCTGGGACGACCCCCTCAAACAAGGGGTTGGCGCCGTGCAGAAGGCCAGGCAGGCTGACCGGCGGAGGGGATGCGCATGACCGATCGATGCCGGCCGGTGCTGTTGGCCGCGGAACGGGCGACCGACGCGGTGGAGTTGTTCAGCCGGGCTTCGGCCGGGCTGCGGAGGCTGGTGCCGTTCCACTCGGCCGTGTGGACGGCCGCCGACCCGGAGACCGGGCTGATCACGGCGCCGATGCTGGTGGAGAACGTCGGCTCTGGTGAAGGCTGTGCCGCCTACTGGGAGAGCGAACTTCTCGAGGAGAACGTCGTGCCGTTCCGTGAGCTGGCCCGCGCCTGTGTACCGGCGGCCGGCCTGCGCGCGGCCACCGGCGGTCTGCCCGCCCGCAGTGCCCGCTTCCGGCGCATCCTTCTCGGCCAAGGCGTGTACGACGAGCTGCGCGCTGTACTGCGGATCGGCGACCGGCCATGGGGCATGGTGAGCCTGTTCCGCACCGCCGACGCGTTCCGTCCGGACGAGGTCGTGCTGCTCGCCGACCTCTCTCGCCCGCTGGCCGCGCGGCTGCGCGACTTCGCCCGGCCGCCCGATTCCGTACCCCGTGACGACTCGCCAGCGCCCGGCCTGATCCTCTTCGACGAGTCCGGGGAAGCCATGTCGATCAATGACGAGGCGCGGCATCACCTCGCGCTGCTGCCGAAGGGGCCGTCCTTCCCTTCACCGCTGGGGCTGAAGCTGCCCATCTGGGTGCTCGGCACGGCCCTCCAGGCAAGGGCCATCGCCAACGGCCGCGACCACGGCAACGCCCGGGTGCGTATCCGTAACACCGAAGGCCGGTGGCTGAACTGTCACGCCTCCTCTCTCACCGGCCCCGGCGGCCGGCCCGGCCCGGTCGCCCTCGTCATCGAGCCCGCGGCACCCGCCGACCTGGCGGTCCTGGTCGCCGAGGCGTACGGCCTGACCTCACGGGAGCTCCAGATCACTCAGCTCGTCGCGCGCGGGACGACCACCGCCGAGATCGCCACCACGCTGACCATCTCCCCGCACACGGTCCGCGACCACCTCAAGACCATCTTCAACAAGGCGTGCGTCTCCAGCCGAGGCGAGCTGGTCGCCCGCCTGTTCACCGAGCATTACTGGCCCGCCCTGCCAGAGCCGACCCAGGTCCAGCGCCCCGGCCGGCCCCCCGCCCAAGCCCGAATCCCCGCGGCTGAGGCACCCGCCTCTCCATCGATCGTGCGCGAGGTGCCTGTCCGTACGATCCGGGCGTGAGGTGCGCCCGGCGGCCAGGGATGCTGGACCGGACCTTCGTGAGCTGATCACGGCCCGCTGGGCCGGACCGGAGGGGCGGGCGGAGAAGTGGGCTGTTCCGACGCGGGCATGTTCCCCGACGGCCGGAAGATTCGGACAACCCGAACCGCGAAAGCGCCGATCAGATTGGCGGCTGAGGTGCGTGTCGGCGCCGTGGCACGATCCTGTGGAGATCATGCTGGAGGCGGCGCGGGACACGGTGGCGCAGGTGGAGGACTGCCCTTCGCGATGAGCTTTGCGGTGATCGGGAGTCTGTGTCTCTACGAGGTCAACAAGCCGATCATTGAGGAGAGATGGCCATGGGGAATCCGGAGCACGTCAGAGATGTCTGGCAGATCGTGCACGCGGAGCGTGCGGCACTGATCCACGACCTTGAGGGTCTCGATGACAAGCAGTGGGAGCGGCCGTCACTTTGTGAGGGGTGGACGGTCCATGACGTCGTCGCCCACCTGGTCGACTCAGCTCGCGCGACGCGTCTCGGCTTCGTGGTCGGCCTCGCGCGGGCACGGTTCGACTTCCACCGCCAGAACGCTCACGGTGTGGCGCGCGAGCACGGTGCCTCACCGCTGGAGACGTTGGCGCGGCTTCGTCAGGTGGCCTCGCGGACGTCGACGCCTCCGGCGCCCCTCGACAGCCGGATCGTCGAGCAGGTCGTCCACGGTGAGGACATCCGCCGCCCGCTGGGACTCATCCGCTCCTACCCCCAAGATGCCGTCGTCAGGGCGCTTCGCTTGCAGGCTCACACCCCGGTGTCCTTCGGCGGCGCCAAGGAAGTCGTAGCCTCTCTCCGGCTCACGGCAACGGACGCCGATGTGTCGATTGGCGATGGTATGGAAGTAACCGGGCCTGCGCTTTCACTGCTTCTCACCATCATGGGACGGCGCGTGGCGCTCAACGACCTGGAAGGCCAGGGAGTGGGTTCGCTGAGGCAGCCGACCTGACGATCGTGGCCTTGCGCTTGCCCGCCCAGTTCCGTGACGGCTTCTTGCCGGTCGGGCGCCGGGTCATCATGGTGATGAGCGCTCCCGGCCACTCTGTGCGAGCGGTCCGAGGGCGACGTCGGCGCCACACTCAGAGCACGCCACGGTTCCCGGGGAGCGCAATGCCTCGAACGCGGTGAAGACGTCCACCTCGCCCCGTCGGCCGGCGCCTCCGGGCAATCGAGGCGATTGACAAGGAACCCCAGCCGTTCGGTCCTTCTTGCCTGCGAACCCAGCCGTGGGACGGGTCGTGCTGGGAGTACCGGGCGGCGACGGCTGCTCCGCGGACCGGACCGCCGGATACCGAACCGGTGAGCCGTGGCCGACGTTTCACCGTACGGGCGGGACGGTCTGCCCGGTGGGGAATTGCTGGGTGCCGAGTACCCGCAGCAGATCCAGCCGCTCGCGGGTTTCTGCGTCCGCCGGGGTGAGCACCAGCAGTTGCTGACCCCGGTCGGGAGTGACCAGGGTCTCGCAGTCCATCAGCAGGCGACCCACCCCCGGGCGTAGGAAGGTCTTGCGGTCGGCGCGCCGGACCGCCACCTCGTGCTCGGCCCAGAGCCGGCGGAAGTCGGCACTCGCGGCCTGCAAGCGGTCGACGAGTCCGGCGACCGTGGAGTCGCCGGACCGGCGGCCGACGGCCGCACGCAGGTCGGCCACGAGCTGGCGGGCGTGGTACTCCTGCTCCTCGGGCGGGCAGACGGCGCGGGCAGCGGGGTCGGTGAACCAGCGGTGCACGACGTAGCGGCGGTCGCCGGACAAGCCGGTGTGGTCGCCCATGAGGAGGAGGGCGGCCCGGTTCTGGGCGAGAACCTCACCCAGGTCGGACAGCACCAGGGCCGGGGTATCGCCGAGCAGGTCGAGCATACGCATCAGGCCGGCGCGGGCCAGGCGGGCCACCCCGTCGGCGGGCGGGGGCCGGTGGCCGGCCAAGTGGAACAGGTGGTCGCGCTCGTCGTCCGAGAGGCGCAACGACCGGGCCAGCGCGCCGAGCAGTTGAGTCGAGGGCTGACTGCTGCGGCCCTGTTCGAGGCGTACGACGTAGTCCACCGACATGCCGGCGAGCATGGCCACCTCCTCCCGGCGCAGGCCCTTGGTGCGACGGCGAGGGCTGTCGGCGATGCCGACCTCGGCCGGGCGGATCGCCTCGCGGCGGCGGCGCAGGAAGTCGGCGAGCTCGTCACGTTCCATGGCCCCATGATCCCGCGCGAGGGGGAGCCGAGCCAGGGAGCGGCTCTCCCATGATGAACGCTCCGCTCCCGCACATCGCGACGTGGGCGCACAGTGGGTGATGGGTCCACGACGAAGGAGAACTCGATGCAGATACGAACCCTGGGCAGCACCGGCCCGGCCGTTTCCGGGCTGGGCCTGGGCGCGATGGGCATGTCGGGCGCCTACGGCGCGGCCGACCGCACGGAGAGCATCGCCACCGTGCACGCCGCGCTGGAGGCCGGCGTCACGCTGATCGACACCGCCGACTTCTACGCCATGGGTCATAACGAGCTGCTGCTCGCCGAGGCACTGCGCGGCCGGGACCGGGACAGTTACCGGCTGAGCGTCAAGTTCGGCATGCTGCGGGGGCCGGGCCCCGAGTTCGGCGGGCAGGACGGCCGTCCCGCAGCGGTGAAGAACTTCCTGGCCTACTCGCTGACCCGTCTGGGCACCGACCACATCGACATCTACCGTCCCGCCCGGCTGGACCCGGCGGTACCGATCGAGGAGACGGTGGGCGCGATCAAGGAGATGATCGACGCCGGGTACGTGCGGCACCTCGGCCTCTCCGAGGTCGATGCGGCGACGATCCGCCGGGCGCACGCCGTGCACCCGGTCGCCGACCTGCAGATCGAGTACTCCCTCCTGTCCCGCGCGGTGGAGGGGGACATTCTGCCTACGTTGCGGGAGCTCGGCATCGGCCTGACCGCGTACGGCGTCCTCAGCCGCGGCCTCATCTCCGGGCACTGGTCCGCCGGCCACACCGCGGGCCCCGGCGACTTCCGCGCCTTCAACCCGCGGTTCTCGAGCGGGAACGTGGAACACAACCTCGCCCTCGTAGAGGCGCTGCACCGGGTCGCCGAGACGAAGGGGTGCACCGTCGCCCAGTTGGCCATCGCCTGGGTGGCCGCACAGGGTGAGGACATCGTGCCGCTGGTCGGCGCCCGCACCCGCGAGCGGCTGTCCGAGGCGCTGCCCGCGATGGAGCTGGACCTCACCGCAGACGACCTCGCCGAAATCGAGAAGGCAGTGCCGCCGGGCGCGGCGCGCGGCGACCGATACCCGTCCGCGTTCATGTCCAGTCTCGGCGTGGGGAATTGAGTCCGGTTCTCCGGGAGTCGTGACCGTGCCATCGGTGTCGGTGATGGCGTCGCTGAAGGGGCGGGTCTGTCCGTGGTGGGCGGGGAGAGGGCCGAAGCGCCGTTCTCGGCGCCTACCGTCTTCCCGGCGGGAATCTCCGCGAAGCGCTCGGCGCTGATGCCGCCGACAAAGACGACGCCGACGCCGACGACGACGCCGATCCGCGCCGTGTCGTGGATCCGGTCATCGCTGGCCAGGGTGTCCTCGTCCACCAGCCGCTGACTCATCGAGCGGATCGGCTTGCCGCGGGAGCGCTGTCCGGGCCCTGTCCGGCCGTGTGGAGGACCGACCGGACGAGGGCTGGGGCGGCACCGGATCAGTGCGAGTCGGCGGGGACGGGCGAGAGGCGGTAGGCGCCCTCGTGGGTGATGACACGGCCGGCGGTGGGCGGCGCGAAGTGGGTGCCCAGGACGAGGGTGTCCGTGCCGGCGAGCGAGTCGAGCAGCGTGCGGCGCGAGGCCTCGGACCGCTCGGGTTCGATGTCGACGCAGGCCCCGATGCTGGGGTGAGCGAGCTGGACGGGGTGGTGGACGCAGTCGCCCGTGATCAGCGCCGTCCCTGTGCGGCTGGTCAGCTGGAGGGCGACGTGGCCGGGGGTGTGCCCGGGGGTGGGGATCAGGCGCACGCCCGGGATGACCTCGACGCCGTCGGCGGGGACGTCGACGAGGTGGAGCAGCCCCGCCTCCTCCACCGGGACCACGGAGTCGCGGAACATCTGCTCGCGCGCCTCCTCCATGTCGTAGCCGGCCCAGAACTCCCGCTCGACGCGTGAGGTGATGTAGCGGGCGTTGGGGAAGGTGGGGACCCACTCGCCGTTCACCTCGTGGGTGTTCCAGCCGACGTGGTCGGCGTGCAGGTGGGTGAGGATCACCAGGTCGACGGAGTCCGGGGGGAATCCGGCGGCCGTGAGGCGCTGAAGGTAGTCGGTGTCCAGGTTGTGCCAGGCGGGGTTGGCCCGCTCCTTGCCGTTGCCGATGCCGGTGTCCACCAGGACGCGCAGTCCGCCGACGGTGAACGCGAAGCTGTGGCTGTCGAGGTGCAGGACGCCTTCGTCGTCGGCGAAGTGGGGGCGCAGCCAGTCCTGCCCGGTGACGACGTCCGGCGTGGCGCCGGGCAGGAGCCACGGTCCGGTGGCGGGCGGCAGGAGGACCTCGTCGATGCGGTGGACGGTGATGTCGCCCATGGTCCAGGAGGGGATGGCGGACGGGTCGGTGGCCGGTTCGATGCTCATGGTCGGTCGTTTCCTCGTGTCTCGTTACGGAAGGACGTTGTGTGCGCTGTGGGCTGCCTTGCCCCTCGATACGGCGAGTGCCGTCAGGGCCGCGACGGTGAGCAGGGCGGCGGCGATGGCGTAGGCGTGGGCGGTGGTACGCAGCCCGTAGTGCTGGGTGGCGGCGCCCGCGGCGATGGCGGGCAGGCTCATGGACAGATAGCTGAGGACGTAGTAGGCGGCCAGGGTCGCGGCGCGGTGCTGCCCGTCGAGCGAGGCGAGCGTCATGCGCAGCGCCCCTTGGGAGACGGCGCCGAAGGCGACGCCGGCCAGGGCCGCGCCACCGTAGACGGCGGGCAGGCCGGCGCCGTGCAGACCGAGCAGGCTCAGGGCCGCGGACGGGATGACGGCCAGGCTTCCGCCGGCGGCGGCGACGCGCGGCGCCGTGCGCCGCAGTATCCACACGGTGAGCGTGGCCGCGGCGGTGAGCACGAAGAAGACCATGCCGCCGGCCGCCTGTGAGGCACCCGGGGCCACGAGGCGCACGAGCGCCGGTCCGAGGGAGGAGTAGAAGCCGCCCAGCGCCCATACGGCGACGACAGCGGTGCCGACCGTCGGCAGGGCGCTGCGCGCCGACGGCGGCACGGTGAGGTGAGGGCGCAGCGACCGCAGGGCGCCGGCGTGCGGGCGTGCCGTCTCCGCGGTGAACGTGACCGCGATCGCCTGGGTGGCGAAGAGAGCCGCCAGCAGGACGTACACGGTGACCGTGGGCGCGGGGGCGAAGTGGACGAGGAGGGTGGAGGCCAGGACGCCGACGGCCATGCCCGCCACCGGGACGATGCTGTTGGTCAGGGCTGAGCGGCCCGGACGCAGGGGATCCTGAAGGTCGAGGAGAGCCGCTCCCGCGGCGCTGGTGGCCACGCCGGTGGCCGCTCCCTGCAGGATCCGGGCGGTGATCAGCGCTCCGGCGCCGTCCGCCGAGGCCAGCAGCACCATGGAGGCGGCCTCCAGCAGCATGGCGCCCGCCAGGACGGGGCGCCGCCCGAGGTGGTCGGAGAGCGCTCCGGTGGTGAGCAGGGCCAGCAGCAGCGTCAGGGAGTAGGCGCTGAAGACCACGGTGACGGTGAGCGCGGACAGGTCCCAGACGTCCTGGTAGTGGGGATACAGGGGCGTCGGCGCACTGGATGCCGCGAGGAGCGCGGCCAGGATCGAGGCGTCCAGGACGAAGGATGCCGCGCGGTGGGCGGTCGCGGTGCGGGCTCCCGGGTGGCTGGATCGCGCAGGTGCGCGGGGGGTGGCGGTGGACATGGGACTCCTCGCGCTAAACGCAATTGGTTTGCTTTAAAGCACCGTAGGCTCTACAGTCAGCTAAAGCAAACCCTTTGCTTTAGAAGTCGAGGGTCGCTCCACCCTCCAGCCCTGAGGAGAGAACCTCCATGTCCTCCGCTGAACTCACTCCGCCGGAAGCGGCCCGCTGGGCCGCCCGCGCCGGGCTCCCGCTGCCGGACGGCCGCCACACCGCGGTCGCGGCCACCGCCAACCACATCCACTCCGTCGTCGCGGTCCTGCGAGAGCTGGACTTCGGGGACACCCCGCCCGCCCCCGCCTACCGCGCGGAACAGGAGAACCACGATGCAGCCGTATGAACTGTCCCTGAGTGCGGCCGCGGACCTGATCCAGGCCCGGCAGCTGTCCCCCGTCGAGCTGGCCGACTCCGTCCTGGAGCGCGTCGAACAGGTGGAGCCGCACCTTCAGGCCTACGTCACCGTCACCGCCGAGCACACCCGCCGGGCCGCGCGCCAAGCCGGGAACGACATCGCGGCCGGCCGCTACCGCGGTCCGCTGCACGGCATCCCGATGGGCCTCAAAGACCTGATCGACGTCGCCGGCGCGGCTACGTCCGCCAGCTCCCGCGTCCGGGCCGACCACCGCGCGCAGGCCGACAGCACCGTCGCCGCACGTCTGTCGGCGGCCGGAGCCGTCCTGGTCGGCAAGACCCACACCCACGAGTTCGCCTACGGGCTGACCACCCCGCAGACCGGCAACGCCTGGGACACCGGCAGGGTCGCCGGCGGCTCCAGCGGCGGATCCGCCGTCGCCGTCGCCGCCGGCACCGCGACCTTCGCCCTGGGCACCGACACCGGCGGATCGATCCGCGTGCCCGCCGCGCTGAACGGGGTGGTCGGCCTCAAGCCGACCTACGGCCTCGTCCCCCGCCACGGCGTCACGTCCCTGTCCTGGTCGCTGGACCACGCCGGCCCGGTCACCCGCACCGCCGAGGACGCGGCCCTGGTCCTGACCGCCCTGGCCGGACACGACCCCCGAGACCCCGCCTCCCTGGCCACACCCGGTACGGACTACCGGCCGGCCCCGGACGCGGACCTGACGGGGCTGCGCGTGGGCGTGCCGCGCAACTACTACTTCGACCACGTCGACGAGGAGGTGGAAGCCGCCGTACGGCGCGCGATCGACCAGCTTCGGGCCCTCGGCGCACGCCTCGTCGAGGTCGAGATCCCCATGACCCGCTACATCCACGCCACCCAGTGGGGCCTGATGGTGCCCGAGGCAACCGCCTACCACGAGAACACCCTGCGCACGGTCCCCGAGCTCTACCAGACAGACGTCCGCGTCCTCCTCGAGGCCGGCGAACTCATGCCCGCCGGGGACTACCTGCGCGCCCAGCGTGCCCGCACCCTCATGCGGCAGGAGTGGGCGCGGATGCTGCAGGAGGTCGACCTGATCGCCGCCCCCTCCGTCCCGGCGACCGCGGTCAAGGCCGGCCAGGAGACCATCACCTGGGCCGACGGCACCGTCGAGGGCGTTTCCGACGCCTACGTACGCCTCTCGTCCCCTGCCAACATCACCGGGGTGCCGTCCCTGTCCGTCCCCATCGGTCACGATGCGGCGGGCATGCCGATCGGCATGCAGCTGCTCGGGCGACCGCTCGGCGAGAGTGTGCTCCTGCGGGCCGGCCACGCCTACGAGCGGACGCAGCCCGCCCGTGAGCTCGCGCGCGCGGCGTGACCGAGTGCCTTGGGCCCGGCCTGATCACTCCGGCCGGGCCGAAAGCACCGATCGTCCGCGACCGGCCGACTGTGACCGGCCGACTGCGACCGGCCGGCTGCCGCACGGAGAGGACCACCGCACGGAGGTATGGCGGGTGGCTCGCTAGACGCAATGATTTTGCTTTAAGATGGGTTCTATGAGCAGGCAGATGGTGCGCCCTGGGGGGCGCAGCGCCCGGGTGCAGGCATCGGTCCACACCGCCGTACGCGAACTCGCGTCGGAAGTCGGCCGGGACGCCCTGACCGTACCCCTGATCGCCCAGCGTGCGGGAGTAACACCGTCGACGATCTACCGCCGCTGGGGGGACCTGCAGGAGCTGTTGTCGGACGTAGCGGTCGAGCGGCTGCGGCCCGACACCGCACCCAACGACCACGGTGCCATGTCGTCCGACCTGACGGCCTGGGCCGAGCAGTTCCTCGACGAGATGGCCTCCCGCACCGGCCGGGCCTATATCCGCGACGCTCTGCTCGGCGACCCGGACGGCAGTAACGCCGGCCAGTGCTCGGCCTACGCCGCCGAGCAGATCAACCTCATCCTCACCCGAGCAGCTGAACGTGGGGAGAAGACGCCCGACGTCGAGGCGGTCATCGACCGCGTCGTCGCGCCCATCATGTACCGCATCCTCTTCCGCCCGGACGGACTCGACGCCGCGTACGCGCGCCGACTCGTCGCAGAGGCCCTCGGCCGGACCGGCTCATGACCAGGTGATCGCACCGGCGCGCCCCACCGGCAGCGCCTGCGATGCCCGGGCCTCACAGCCCGGCAGGACCTCGCCGGGTCCCCAGTCCTGCGGCGGACGGTCCCGAGGGCGTACCCGGAACACTTCCCGAGCACGCCGATGCAAGTCATCAGCCGGTGACACGTTGCCGGATCTGGTTCGCACTTCGGAGTACGTGCCGGAGGAGGGCGAGTGCCGTTGGTAGCTTTCCTCCCGGCCCGGATGGGCGCAGTCGATGCCGACCGGCTACCCGGCCTCACCGGCTGCGCACTCCACCTACCCCGGGACCTCGACGCTGTGACAGCCGGGCACACCCTGGACGGGAGCTCGGGCGGCACCGAGGGCGCCGTCAACGGGATCAAGAAGATCGAGACAGCTCTACGGTCGAGCCGGATTCGAGCTACTCCCCAAAATGATCTCGCTCCAGTGGCTCTCCGTGACGGTGTCGCTCTGGCGCCGGCCGGCACGTTCGACACCAGAGTTCGGCCGTCAGGACCCCGGCACTGAACTCTTTCACGCCCGCCCAGGTGCGCACGGCCGCCGAGCAGAGCGTTCTCGCGCTCCCGCCCGGCACCTTCGCCCAGACCACCGCCGACTCCCTGATACCGGCGACCCTCCAGTACGAACTGGCCGCTGCCGTCCCCGGCGCGCAGCCCACCGAGCCGGCCACCGGACACCTGCCGTTCCTGGAGCAGCCGAACCAGTGGACGGGCCAGGCAGTGCGCCCGTCACCCGGCCCGCCACCGGAAGCCACCACCCGCCCGGAAACGCCCGCATATGATCACCTGACCGGCCCGCGAACCAAGACGAGCAACCTGGACACTTCCCATGACTACCGCATCGCTGCGCAAGGACGCCGCCCGCAACTGGGAACGGATCGTCGCGATCGCCCGTGCCCTGGTCGACCAGGGAACCCCCCTGCAGCTCAACGATGTCGCACACCGGGCCGGCCTCGGGGTCGCCACCGTCTACCGGCACTTTCCCACCCCCGAGGCACTGCTGGAGACCGTCGCCGCCCCCTGCCTCGAAGACCTCGTCGGCCATGGTAAGCAGGCCCTGGCCGACGCCGACCCCTGGCGGGCGCTGGAAGGTTTCCTGTCCCGCGTCCTCGAAGCCCAGCTCACCGATGCCGCGCTGCCCCCGGTCGCCTCCGCCGCCGTGGACGCCCTGCCGCGGACCACGGAACTCAAAGAGTCACTCGCGTCGGTCGGAACCGAGCTCCTCGACCGGGCCCGTGAAGCCGGAGCCGTCCGCCCGGACCTCGCCGCCCGCGACCTGGTCCCGCTCATGTGCGGCATCGCCCATGCGGTGACCGTCCACGGCGGCACCCCCGCCGACAAGACCGAAACCGCCCACCGCTACCTTGACACCCTGCTCGAAGGCATGCGCCCCGCGCCGTCGGACGCGTGACGTCGGGGGCGGGCCTCTGGTCCTGCCGACGCAGGTTACGACGTCGCCCGCCTGGCCCGGGTCCTGCGCTGTCCGCCCGTTGAACTGGTCGGCCGGGTCCGGTCAGACCGCGTCATGCGCCTGCCGAAGCCACTGCGGACGCAAGGCGTCAACGATCGGCCGCCCGAACAGGACGCTGCCACCTCGAGGTGGGGCTGGGGCTTGAGTCCTGCCCCACCTCGGCCCGCAACGCGAGAATCGTCCACCGACTCCGTCGGCAGACCATCACAGAACTTCGAGGCTAGGAGAATGTGCTCCAGTCGGGCAGCGGCTTGGCAGGGCCGTTCGACGTGTCCGAGTAGTCTTCGCTGTCGAGGCGGATCCTGAGGTACTTGTCGCCGGAGAACACCCAGTAGTCGCTCTCGGATTCCGGAACCGGCAGAACCGCGTCGATCTCGCGCTTGAAGTTGTCGTAGTACTTGAATGTGCCCGACCAGTTGCTGAGCGGCGTCCGGCCGATGACGCAGGTCCCGCCGGCCTCCGTGGCGTCGAGAGTCGTCCTGACGTAGCTGTTGCCCGCGAAGACCCAGGCTTGTGCCGGATTGCCCGGGACCGTCATCACCGCGTCGATGCCCTCCACGAAGTCGTCTTCCCCGCAGAACGCCTCGCGCCACTGCTCGAGCGGGGCGGGGTCCGTCAGTTGCGTGACGCTGTGATCTCCGTCGGCGACGTGCAGGCGAATGTACTCCGCGCCGGAGAACACCCAGTATTCGTTGAGCACCCCGAAGACGGGCAGCACCGCGTCGATGCCGTCGCGGAAGCCGGGAAGGTCCTCGAAGATCCCGGTCCAGTCCGTCACGGGGGCGGGGCCTTTTTCCCTGTTCTGTATGGGTTCATCATGGGTTGACACGGAGACGAACAGGTACTGGTCGCCCGAGACCAACCATGCCTTGTACGGGTCGTCCGGCGCGGGCAACGCGGCATCGATCCTCGTCGACGTCGGCACGACGGTCGACCGCTCCGGTGATTCCACACCCGCCTCGCCGTCTGCCCCGGCTCCCTGCTGCTCGGACGAGCGGTTGGCCAACAGGGCGGTGACGGCACCGCCGGTGAGCAGTACCGCCGCCAGCAGGGCCGCCCAGCGGCCCGTCCGGAGAGGGCGACGGCGACGCTCCTTCGGTGTGGACAACGTTTCACCGATCACCATGGGGCGCTCCGGCTGGACGGAGGGCCCGGGCAGTGCGGCCACCGACCGCAGCGCGGTGGCGATCTCGTCGGACGACGGCCGCTCGGCCGGGTTCTTGCGCAGCAGCCCGGCGAGCACCGGGCGCAATGCCCCGGCTGCCTCGGGCAGCACCGGCGGCTCGTTGACCAAGGCGTACACCGCCGCGGCGGGCTCCGGCCTGGCGAACGGCGAGCGGCCGGTGAACAGCGCACACAGGGTGCTGCCCAGGGAGAACAGGTCACTGGGTGGCCCAGCCTGCCGGCCCTCCATGCGTTCCGGAGAGAGGTACTCCACGGTGCCGATCACCCCGCCAGTGGTGAGTGACTCGGTGTCGGCCAGTTCCACGATCCCGAAGTCGCAGAGCACCACCCTGCCGTCGGCGCGCAGCAGGATGTTCGCCGGTTTCACGTCCCGGTGCAGAGCGCCGGCGGAGTGCACCGCGTTGAGGGCGCCCAGCAGCTCAAGGCCGATCTCGGCGACCCGTTTCACGGTCGGGGGACCGTGCGCGGCTACGTGTTCGGCCAGGGACGGGCCCTCCACCAGTTCCATGACCAGCCACAACCGGTCCTCGTGGTGGACCAGGTCGTGGATGTTGATGACGTTGGGATGGGAGATCCGGGCGATAGCACGTGCCTCACGGTGCGCACGACGCAACCGCTGGGCGAGATCCTCTCCACCGCCGTGCAGGTGCACCTCCTTCACCGCGACGGTGCGCTCCAGTAATCGGTCGGTGGCACGCCAGACCGTACCCATGCCTCCACTGCCCAGACGTTCCAGCAGGAGGTACCGACCGGCGATCTCCTCTGCATGTTTGCCAGTCACCCACACAAACCTACCGGTCCCTGATCAGCGGGACAGCAGTGACTGGGCATTCAACTGATCGATGCTCAGGCGGACATGCTCTTCCAGGAAGGCGACCCTCCATGCCTTCCCCGCAGGGCAGGCCGGACGGCTCGCGCGGCGGGCGCGGACCTGGCAGGTCCAGTCGTGCCGCTTGAGCAGGGCGGCCACCCCTTGCACGGTGCAGCTCTTGGTGTAGCTCTTGCGGAACCGGCGCCCGAAGAGGGTCTTGATCCGCGACAGGGCCCAGGTCTGGTCCGGCCAGCCGTGTGCCACCGGACCCTTGAGCAGCTCACGCTCCAGCACAGCGAACAGTTCGTCGCTCAGCGGCGGCAGTGATGCCGTCCCTCTTGAGGCCGGGGCTTTCGGTCCGCCGCGGGACCAGGGTTTGCGCCGGCGCTGCACCGACCGGACGCTGACGCGCAGGTCGTGTGCGACGACCGCTCTCTCCTCGCCGTGCCGGAACCGCTCGGCAGCCACCAACCGCAATTTCTCGCGGAAGGCCCGGCGTTCGTCGGTCATGCCACCGCCCTGAGCATGTTTCAGGTACTCGGGACAGCGCGGGGATCATGGGGCGTCAGCCCTCCGACACCACGCTTCGCTTCGAAGGTCAGTAAGTATTCCCACCTTCCTGGCACCAACGTGACCCACTCAGCATCTCTATCGATGCGACGTCGTTGACGCGAGGCAGCCCGGCGACCTGTTGCGACCAGTGAACGAACAGGAGTCTGGGTCAACGTGCGCACGATCTTCTCCGGCCGCCTGATGAGCCGTCCGGTAGTCGCAGTCATGTCCGTGGTGGGGATTGTCTCCGGCGTCCTCGTCGCGTACGGCGGGATGGGGACCGTCGTCGGCTGTGGCAGCCCCGGCGGCGAGTACCCGTCACGGACGGCGGAGGACTGGATCGCCCACGCCGACCACGTCGCCGTGGTCACGGCGACGGCAGAACGCGACGGCGACCGCCGTGAGATGGCCGAGGGTCCGGTCAGGGCGGAGATCCAGCGGATGGTGACGTTCACGGTGGACGACGTCCTCTGGTCCGCCGGCCGTCCTCGCCACGTGCTGGGGAAGGACTTCGGAATGGTGGCCGCCGGGTGGTCGGAGTACCGGAAGAGCGGAAGGCGGGTCGCGAGAACGACGGGCGCCGCGCCTCGCCTGGAATCCGGTCACACCTATCTGCTGGCGCTCCGGTGGGCCGCCGGCCGGTGGGTGGTGCTGGGCGAGGGCGCCTCCGTCCCCTTCGACGACCGCACCGCGGGACTGGGGGAGTGGTGCGGTCGTGTGCTGAGCGAGGAGGACTTCGCACGCGGCGAGCGATTTTCCCGCCTCGACGACAACAGCCTCGAGGAGGTGATCCTCGGAAAGGACGAAAGGGCCGTCGTCCGTGAACTGGAGGAGGCCGCCCGCGCAGCCTCGTCCCCCTCCTGACCATGGATGTGCACAGCGAACGCGGTTCGACAGGGCGTCGCTTCTTCACGTACTCGATCTCCCGCATCGCGTAGGTGCCCCGGCGCCTCACCGGCGGCAATGCCTCGACACCACACCACGGAGCCATCACAAGGCCGACGGAACCCCATGATCCGCACCCGGGGAGCAGCGCAGTCATCGAGTTCGAAGTCCCTGAACCTCCGGGCTGGGCACCATGAAGCGGAGCAACTTACTGGTGTGCCGCAAGTCCTCGGGAACAGACTTCAAGACCCCGGTGCGCCGGGACCGATCCAGCCACTGGCGCCAGGTCAGCCTGAGTGAGAGGCCCCTGCTATTCCGGCTGCGTTCGCGAGGGCGCAGAGAAGCAGCAGATGCACGTCGAGGCCGCGCCGGCCGCTGTAGCCGGCACGAACCTCGTCGATCAGTGCGGCGCGTGTGACAGTGCAGGGGGAGTAGCGGTCCCTTCCAGGAAGCCTGGAGGGTTTGTGCAGAGCGCCACCTCGCCGGTGTCGGTCCGTGATGCGGTCAGAGTTCGACTGCGTGGACCGGATCGGGTCGAGGAGCAACTCGCGGTGGCTACCGCGTGTGCCGCGGCGATGGTCCGGCCGGTCGCAACTGAGAGCTCAACGAGTGCGTCACCCACAAGGAGTCCCTGTTATCCGTGGAGGCGTGCGTATGTGGAAGTTCCGGGTCTGCCTGGCCCTGGCTCTGTGCGGCATGGCCGGAGGGTGTGGCTTGCTGGCCTGGTACTGGGACGCGCTGGGGATCGGCCTGATCGGGTCGCTCGCGTTATGGTGCGGCGCGGGAGTCTTGTTCTGGAAGGCACTACAGGCACTCCTGGGAAGGGCCGGTCTCCCACAGGTGCAGAGCCCTGACCGACCGACAGCCCTCCCGGTTGCCCCTCACCCCCCTACCGCTGGTCCGGAGGTGCCGCCGTGGCCGCCGCAACCGCTCTCGAGTCCCTCACCTTCCCCGGTGGCACCGGGCAGTGGGACGTCGGATACCGGAACGCCGGGTGCGGACGGTGCGGACGTGGCGCGGGCGGTGTGGAACGCTGCCAGTGGCACGGCGCGGACCATGTGGCGAGTCTGGACCGTGCTGGCCCTCGTGCTTCTGGTCCCCCTCGCGCTGGGCCTTGCCGTAGCGGGGGCCGTCTCCCTGTACAGGGGTGACCTGCCGCAGGGCGGAATCATGCTCGGTACAGCCGGCTTCCTGACGTGGTACTGCTGCGGCCCGCTACGGGGCCGGGGACAGCCGGACGGGGCGGTCATCGGGGGCGACGGCGAGTGACGGTGCGAAGACGATGCCCACCACAGTGGGGCGCGGTGATCACTGCGGTCACCGTACCTTTGGGGCCGGCCAGACGTGCTTTCTGGGTACCTGACGCTCGTAGGCCTGCTTGACGGCCTCTCCGTATTTGACCGCGCCGTCGTGTTCCGGCAGGTCTCGGCGCCGGTGTGCCGTACTGCCGTCAGCCGCTGCTTGTGGCGTGGGCGGTGAACTGGGACGCCTCGCCGTCGTAGGGGGAACCAGTGAGGTCACCGAGAATCTCCATGCCGGTGAACCCCGCGTCGTTGAGCTCAGCGGTCAGTTCGTCCGGGGAGAAGTAGCGTACCCAGTTGAGGAAGACCCGCTGGCGATCGGCTTCGAAGATCTCGAACTTGTCGAGTGACACCCGCTCGTGCTCGTAGCGGTAGGTGTTGTGGAAGCCGAAGTAGGGGTGCTGGGACCAGAAGCCGTCCATGAGGGAGGGGGCGTAGGACGCCTGCTCGCGTACGTCGTTGAAGGCGGTGGCGGAGTCGACGTCGAAGACGAAGGAGCCGCCGGCGCGCAGATGCCGGTGAACGGTGCGGAGCACTGCCCGTCGCCCGTCGGGTGGGAGTGCGCAGTAGTCCCGCATGATCATGATGATCAGGTCGTAGCGTGTCGCCTCTTGGTAGGTGAGGTAGTTCTGGCAGAGGTAGCGGATGGGCAGCCTCTCGGCAGAGGCGACTGCCCTGGCGTGGTCGAGCGAGCGAGTTGACAGATCCAGTCCGGTGACGCTCGCTCCGGTGCGGGCGAGGCGCGTGGTGTAGAGGCCGGGGCCGCACCCGAAGTCGGCGATGCGACGGCCTTTCCCGACGTCGAAGCGGTCGATCATCCAGGACACGGCCTGTTCGACGTACGCCGCCCGATACGAGGACAGGTCGAGGTACGGATCGAGGTGGGCGGTCAGCATCCGCTGTGAGATGTGGGGATCGCTCCACAATTCCGGGGTCGTGATCGTGGAGTACACGTCGGGGCGGACGTTGACAGCCGAGAGCTGTTCGAACATGAGAGGGCTTCCTTGCAGTGTCTTGGCGATGAGGAAGACCGGCGTCTCGTGCGTGCAGCAGGAGGGCGTGAAGCCGATTCAACGCGGGCTGGCACACCTGGGGTGAGGTGCGTTGAAAGGGGTGAGCGCCGAGAAACGAGGAGTGCCTGCCTGGTCACGGAGATACCGAATGGGCAGCGCCGGGAGTCACTGGAGCCGAAGGGACGGCATCACAGAGAGCGGCGAGCTGCCGGGCATGTGGGACTTCAGGTTCAGTGGCGCATGACGCACATCGTAACGCCGCACCCGCAGAAGTTCGTGAGGAATGTTCGCTGCTGACGGTGAGTTCGGCGTACTGCTGCTGGCCGACTACCTCACCGTCGTGCCCGGCGGACACACCGGATGCTGCTCCGGGTCGCTTCCTCGATTCCGGCACGGGGTCGTCCTCCAGGAACACTCGGCGCGGCAATGCCAGACACCGGGGCCAGGACTTCTACCGCTGAGGCGTGCAGGGGTTCACGCTCGGAGCCAGATCGCGACGGACACCGGTACGTGACGCTGTGCCCCGTGCGAGGCCCGTATGCCGGGCCCCGCACGGGACGGGAGCATCAGCGCTTCATGAGGGCGAACACTCCCCAGCCGAGATACTCACGCGTGGAGCGCGCGTAGCGGGCGGGCTCGGTGGTGAGCTCCTCCCGTACCTGGGCAGCCAGTTCGTCATCCATGTTGCGGTCGAGCCAGCGGCGCATGTTGAGCCACTGGGCCGCGGTGTAGCGGTCCCAGCTGTCCTGGTCGGCCAGCACCATTTCCACGACGTCGTACCCGAGATCCTGGAACTGCGTGATCTGGTCCGGGAGCAGCAGAAAGTCGGCGATGCCGGTGGCGTGGCATGCCTTGGCGGTCTCCTCGTCCGGAGGGGTCCGCCGCCAGTACGGCTCGCCGATCAGCATCAGGCCCCCGGGGCGGAGGCTACGGCTGAGCAGCTCGGTCGTTCCGGCGACGCCGTTTCCGATCCAGGTGGCGCCGACGCACGCGGCGAGATCGACCGGTTCGTCCGCGACGTAGCCGGAGGCGTCGCCGTGTACGAAGGTGACCTGGTCGGTGACGCCGAGTTCTGCGGCGCGGGCGTGGGCCTGCTCGGTGAACACCGTGCTGATGTCCACCCCGGTCCCGACGACGCCGTGGTCACGGGCCCAGGTGCACAGCATCTCGCCAGCTCCGCTGGCGAGGTCGAGCACGCGTGACCCGGGTACCAGGTGCAGGGCCTGGCCCAGGGCGGCGAGCTTGCCAGGGGTGAACGGGTTGTGGATGCGGTGGCTACTTTCGCGAACGGTGAAGATGCGTGGAAGATCCACGTGAGGTGTTCCTTCGGTTCGATGAGGTCATGGCGTTGCGGGGGGACAGTCGACCGGAGTCGGCTGCCGATACTCGGACCGTCATCGAAGACACCTCGTTGAGAACATGTGGATCGTGAACATCAGTAATGTAGAGCCTTCTGTTTGACACTTCCACCAATTTGTTTTGGGTCTCCGTATGCGTAGCCGCACCGTTGGAGCGTCGCCCGCCGGATGCCGGACTCGACGGCTGGTCATGAGACAGCAGCCGCCTGAGACAGGCGAGCGGGTCGTAACCCCCCGAACCAGAAGCGCACTTGCAGAGCCTTCTTTCGGCGTGCACCGGCCCTCGCCCTCGGTGGTCGGGGAGTCACCCTGCACCGCAGCGGCCATGGCGAGACCCTCGGGTACCCGCCTTCAGCGACACGGTGTGGTGGAGTTCCTCGAAGACGCCGGCGTCGCCGACTCCGAGGCCTGGAGGGTCTCTGAGCCAGCTCGGACGGGTTGACAGGAGTTTGCCCACCAGCCGGTCCGTCACAGACCGGGCGGCGTCCTGGGGCACCGGGCCGGCACCGACAGTGGGCCGCTGCGATACGGGGGGCGCAGGCCGGCTCGGCGAGCGACGCGAGCAGTGATAGGCGAGGCGGGCTAGGCGAAAACGCTGGTGGGAGTCCCAGGCTCCGTGCCCGGCGGGAGATGCCGGCGGGTGACGTGGGGCTGGTCGACCTTCACACACGGCCATGACTGCGCAAGATCGCGTAAACCTTCAGTCCGGCCGCTGGTTAGCCTTGAAGGCACACACGATCTGCCGGCAACGCCCGGATATGGGCGGAATTAACTGTGAGGAGACAATGCGATCGACCGAGCACGCCCTTACGGTCGATTTCGTCGAACGTTCCCTGCGGGCTGATCTGCGCCTTGAACGTATAGCTGCCCATGTGGGCTATTCGCCCTACCACCTCCATCGCTCGTTTCGCCGCGTCTTCGGCCTCACGCTTCACACGTACGTCCACCGCAGACGGCTCACGGAAGCGGCGCGAGCGCTGATCAACACGTCCGAACCGATCATCGACGTCGCCCTGCGCCACGGATTCCGCGGGCGGCAGTCATTCACCAACGCCTTCTCGGCGAGTTACGGCGTGCCACCGGCAGCCTGGCGACATGCGCAGCGGTTCTTCCCGCTTCTCCTGCCGTACCGGTTCCATGAGACCGGATGGGACCTCGGCCGCACAGCCGACGGCTTGGAGATCACCGACCGGGTAGACACCGACACCCTCCTCCCCCTCTCGTTGGCGGCGGTCGACATGCTGCCGATGCTCGACGTCGAAGAGCACACCGCGGCCCTGCGCCGGATCGACGCACACCAGGTGCTGCTCGCCCACCGCGACGGACAGGGCGCGGCAGCGATGATCATCGAACCGAGGACCGGGCACATCGAGTATCTCGCCGTGCATCCACTGGTCCGCAGGTCATCCGTGCTGCACACACTGTTGCACGCAGCCCGGGAGCGTCATCCGCAACTGTCCGTCACCACCTTCCGGGAAGGTGACAGAGCCGACCTCGGCCATCGCCGAGCCCTTCTCGACCTCGGATTCCGGCCCGCCCCGTTGTGTGTGGAGTTCGGCTATCCCACACAACTGCTTGATCTGGACCCCTCAGGAGCACCACAGTGACCACCGAGACGTCGGATGCCCATCGGGTGGAAGCCGACCACCTCACCACCACCTTGCGCCGCCTGGAACGCAAGATCGAATCGCTGACCGAGGCACTCGAGGCCCACGACTTCGACTACCGCCATGTGAAGTCCTACATGGCCGACAACCGTGGCGAGATCGATCCCGGCGAGATGTACCAGAACGAACTCTTCCTGCGCGATATCGATGCTGAGGGCACTCACGCCGTGCGCCGCCGCACGCGGCTCGAGGCCATGCGCCGCACCCCCTACTTCGCCCGCCTCGACTTCACCCCAGACACGACATGCATCCCGGAGATCCATTACATCGGACGTGACGCGCTGCAGGACGCCGAGGGCACAGTGGTAGTGGACTGGCGTTCACCGCTCGGCGGGATGTACTACGAAGCCGAACCCGGCAGGGCAAGCTACGAGGCCCCTGCGGGAAAGATCGGCGGACTGATCGGACGCAAGCGCCAGCTCAAGATCGAGGACGGGCGACTGCGGCTCGTGGTCGACACGTCGGACACCATCCGCGACGACATCCTGCTGGAAGAGATCGGGCGCACGACCGACGCCCACATGCGTTCCATCATCGCGACCATTCAACGCGAGCAGAACGCGATCATCCGTAACGAATCGGACAGCACTCTCGTCATTCAGGGGGTCGCCGGCTCCGGGAAGACCTCCATCGCGCTGCACCGCATCGCCTACCTCCTGTACCGCCGACGTGGCCGGCTGAAGGCACGGAACACGGCCATCGTGTCCCCCAACGGACTCTTCGCCGAGTACGTCTCGGAGGTACTGCCCGAACTGGGCGAGGAACCGGTCGTCGCGCTCGACCTCGCCGGCGTCGCACGCACCCAGCTCGCGCGTCACCGCCTGAGCTTCACCGATCCGATCGAACCCGTTGATTCCGCCGAACCGGTCGGTGACGCGGGCCTTGCTCGCGCCCTGTCCAAGGCAACGCTTTCGTTCCACCGGTGGTTGGAACAGGCCGCTGCCGAAGCCGTCTTGTGCTGTTTCGAACCCCGTGAGCTGCGTGTCGAGGGATGCCGTGTCGACGCCGAGGAACTACGCGAGCGTTACGAGCGCATGCCCTCGCTGCCGGTCAGGACTCGCCTTCGCATGATGGCCGAGTACATCTGCCAACGGGACCGCGTGGACCGGCCCTTCGCCGTGTCCCACCCGCGGGCCGGGGAGGTGACGAAAGCGCTCACCGCCATGCTGTCGGTCAAGAGTGCGCGGGCCCTGTACCGCGGGCTCTTCCGCCGCGACGACGCCCCGACGACGTTCCGGGCGCCGGCGGCGGGCACCCTGGAGTGGGCTGACGTCTACCCCTTTCTGTTCGTCGCGGGAAAGTTCGACGGACCGGACGTCCACGAGCAGATCCAACACCTCGTGATCGACGAGATGCAGGACCACTCCCCGACGCAGTACGCGGTGCTGCGGCAGATCTTCCCCTGCGACATGACGGTTCTCGGCGACGTCGGCCAGGCGCTCGGCAACACCGAGAACTACACGCTGGACGATCTCTCGAGGCTGTTCGACGACGCACGTGTGATGGAGCTGAACCGCAGCTACCGCTCCACAACCGAGATCATGGAGTTCGCCGCGAAGGTCCGTGGCCACCACGTCGCGACGATCGACCGGCACGGAGACGTGCCCCAGGTGCTCGCCTTCGACACGAGTGAGGCAGAGACAGGCTGGATCGCCGAGGAAGTCGGCCGCTTCCGCGCGGCACGGAGCGGCCGCCTCGCGATCGTCACCCGCTCGCGTGCGCGGGCACAGAGCCTGCACCGCCAGTTGTCCGAGAAACTTGACGAGATCGCCCTGGCGACAGCCGACTCACGCGGCGTGTTCGAACACGACGTCACGGTCCTGCCCGTCGCGCTCGCCAAGGGGCTCGAATTCGACGCGGTGATCGTCGCCCAGGCGTCGGCGGCCGAGTACGGATCGGCCGCCGACTGCGCTCTGCTCTACATCGCCTGCACCCGTGCTCTTCACCGGCTCACCGTGACCCACACCGAGCGGCCGAGTCCGCACCTGCCGGCATAGGAACGGAGTCAGGGTCGGACAACGGGCGGCGCCTGCCCGGCCCAGCGTCCCCCGCCCGCACGTCTCCTGCAACCACCGCGTGCCGAGGGAAGCGGGCCGCTGGCCGCGCTGCCCGAGGAGCGCCGAGAGGCGTTCGTCCTCACCCAACTCGGCGGCCTTCCTCATGCGGAGGCGGCCGTGCTCAGCGAATGCCCGTCCGGGTCCGCCCGTTCCCGTGTCGCCAGGGCCGGCCCGCGCTTCCCTGATGCGGACCTGTACGACGCCGAGCGGGCCCAACCGCCGGGGGCGGCCGCCTGACCACGACCACGTGGCGCCCGGACGCCCTCGGACCTCGGAGTACCGACGGCCACTACGTCGGGGGATGGGCCTCACCATGCTCCCGAACGGCCCTGGCGAGGCCCGCGCGGCGTCGTCAGCGGTGGCGGTGACCCTCCTCTGCTCCCTGACCAGGTATCCGGTGTGCGAGACGCGCTCTACCCGCTCTCCTCGCCTCGTGGCCGGAGCGGTGACGCGGGGATCTCGGAGCGGTGGGATGCCCGGTACGCGGCCCGACACCTCAAGCAAGAGGCGTCAGGGCCGCGGGCGCCCCCGGGCTTGGGAGCTTGCGCAACCACCGTTCCTTGCGTTCACCGGTTCGGCCATCCCGCCCGTGCCAGCAGCGGTAGTGGTCGAGGACCAGAATGTCGCCCTCGTTGAGACGGAAACGCGGCAGCGACGGTTCGACGCCGCGCACGGCATCGTTCAGGCGGGCGAGTTGGGGGCGGACGTGTTCCATGTCGGGGACGCGGTGGATCGGCAGGGCGACACCGGTCGCGGTGCAGCCGGTGGCTTTGACGGCCGCCAGTGCGCCCAGACCGGCGAAGAACCAAGGGCGACTGCGCGCCTTGCGGACACCCTCCGTGAAACTCGGCCAGAAAGGACGCCCTGCCCGTCCCGGCCGAAGGCTCCGGCGTGTTTTCCGCAGCCCCAGGCCGTGTGCCGCGTCCGGGAACGCAGGTCGCGACGAGCCAGACCAGCCAGAGCAGTCCGATGCCCACCAGCAGCGCCCACGTGTCCAGGAAGACGGCGAGCAGCGCGGCCAGGGAGGGTCCCACGAACGTGGTGACCCGTACCGCCAGGGTCATGGCAGCGTTGGCCCGCTGCCTGCGACCGGCGTCGACCACCTCGGCGGTCAGGGCCTGGAAGACGGGCCGGCAGGCACCTTGGCCGGCTCCGGCGGCAAGCAGCCCCGAAGCACCGTGTTCCTCGATGGGCGACGCTTTCGGTGCTCGGGTCGACGAAGTCGGCCCCGCTTCCCGTACAGGTCCCGGGCAGGAGTGATGCAATCCGCAGCGACACACTGTCCGATCGGTCAGAACTGACCGATCGGACAGTTATGGTTGGGGAATGGCACGCTCCGCCTCCGCCATGCGCGGTCAGATCCTGGAGTCGGCACTGCGACTGTTCGCCGTGCACGGCTTCCGTGGTACCTCGTTGCAGGACATCGCCTCCGACGCGGGCTGCTCGAAGGCGTCACTCCTCTACCACTTCGCCGGCAAGGAAAAGATCCTCACCGAGCTGCTGACCCCGGCCCGGGACGCCCTCGCCACGCTGCTCGACCGGGTGGCCGGGCTGGACGGCGGCCGGCTGGTGGAGGAGGCCGTCGTCGGATACGTCGACCTGACGCTGCGATTCCGCCGTGAGATCCGGCTTCTCTTCGAGGACATCGCCGAGATGTCCTGCCATCAGGACCTCAACGTCAGGGAGTTGGCGGACGGGCTGCTGGACGCGCTGGCCGGCCGCTCCCAACGGGCGCCGGCCCGGGTGGCGGCATGGATGGTGCTGGGCGCCGTCTTCATCACCAGTGCCGCCGATGACGACGTGGCGCCGGAGGAGGTGCTGCGCGCCGAAATGATCCGCAGTGCGCTGCGGACGCTTGACCACACCCCCAGTTGACCCCTCAACGGAAAGACTCTTCCTCCATGGCGACTCTGCTGTACCGGCTCGGGCGGTTCTCCTTCCGCAGACGAGGCCGAATAGCCGCCTTCTGGCTGCTCCTGCTGACCCTCCTGGGCGTCGGCGCCGCCACCCTGATGGGCCCGACCAGCGACAAGTTCTCCATGCCGGGCACCGAGTCCCAGCGGGCGCTGGACGACCTCGCCCGGCAGTTCCCGCAGGCCGGCGGAGCCACCGGCACCATCGTCCTCGCCGCGCCCGAGGGCGGAAAGCTGGATCCCGTCGCGGTGGCGCCCCTGGTGAAGGAAGCCTCCGGGATCGACGGCGTCACCGCCGCCATGGACCCGTTCCAGACCGGCTCGGTCTCCCAGGACGGCCGCTACGCCCTGATCCAGGTGCAGTTCGACAAGGCCGCCGACGAGGTCACCGACGAGCAGAAGTCGGCCTACGAGGCAGTCGGCGCCGACGCCGGGGGCCTGCGGGTCGAGCACGGCGGCGAGGTCATGGGCGGTGAGGTGGAGATCGGCTCCACCGAGGCGCTCGGCGTCCTGGTCGCCGCGGTGGTCCTGGTCATCACCTTCGGCTCACTGGTCGCCGCCGGCATGACCCTGCTGAACGCGCTGATCGGCGTCGCGGTAGGGATGGCCGGCCTCTTCTCCCTGACCAGTGTGATCGAACTGACCTCCACCGCGCCCGTCCTGGCGCTGATGCTTGGCCTGGCCGTCGGTATCGACTACTCGCTCTTCATCACCTCCCGCTACCGCCAGTACCTCGCGGAGGGTCTGAAGCCGGAGGAGGCCGCCGGACGCGCGACCGGCACCGCCGGCTCCGCAGTCGTCTTCGCCGGTGCCACCGTCGTCATCGCCCTGGCCGGTCTCTCCGTCGTCGGCATCCCCTTTCTGAGCGTGATGGGCCTGGCCGCGGCGGGCACCGTCGCCGTCGCCGTGCTGGTCGCCCTCACCCTGCTGCCGGCCTTCCTCTCCTTCGCCGGCAAGAAGATCCTGCCGCGCAGGCAGCGCCACGCGGACGGGTACGCCGCCGAGGACGGCCCTCCTGCCGAGGGCTTCGGCTTCGCCTGGGGCCGGTTCGTCGCCAAGCTGCGTGTGCCGTTCCTGGTCGTCGGCATCCTCGGGCTGGGCGCGCTCACCCTCCCGGCCCAGGACATGCGCATCGCCCTGCCGGACGCGGGTACCGCTGCTGAGGGCACCCCGGCACGCGAGGCGTACGACCTGACGTCCGAGGGCTTCGGAGAGGGCTTCAACGGCCGTCTCATCGCCGTCGTCAACGGTGACGACGCCCGGTCCACCGGGGCGGCCGCCGAAAAGGCCACCGTCCTCATCAAGGACACCGACGGCATCCTGACCGTGGCCCCGCCGCAGCTGAACGAGCAGGGCACCACCGCCCTGCTGGCCATCATCCCCGAGGCCGGCCCGACCGCCGTCGCCACCGAGGACGCCGTCCACGACATCCGTGACCGGGTCGCGGACATCGAGGGCGCCGACATCGCCCTCACCGGGGCGACCGCCCTGGGCATCGACGTCTCGCAGAAGCTCGCCGACGCCCTGCCGGTGTATCTGCTCCTGGTGGTGGGCCTGTCCGTCCTGCTGCTCATGTTGGTCTTCCGGTCGGTCCTGGTGCCGCTGAAGGCGGCTCTGGGCTTCCTGCTCACCGTGGGCGCGACCTTCGGCATCACCGTCGCCATCTTCCAGGAGGGCCATCTCGCCGGCCTGGTGGGCGTCGACACCCCCGGCCCGCTGGTGAGCTTCCTGCCGATCCTGCTCATCGGCATCTTGTTCGGCCTCGCCATGGACTACGAGGTCTTCCTCGTCTCCCGCATGCGCGAGGACTTCGTCCACGGCGCCGACCCGCAGGCGGCCATGATCAGCGGCATGGGCCACAACGCCCGCGTCGTCACGGCCGCCGCGCTCATCATGACGTCCGTGTTCGGGGGCTTCGTCCTGATGGACGACCCGATCATCAAATCCATCGGGTTCGCCCTCGCCGTCGGCGTGGTCGTCGACGCCTTCGTCGTTCGCATGGCGCTGGTCCCGGCGGTGATGTCGCTGCTCGGCCGTGCCGCCTGGTGGCTGCCGGGGCCCGTCGACAAAGCCTTGCCCGACCTCGACATCGAGGGCGAGAAGCTGAACCGGCAACTGGCCGCGGAGACGCGCGACGAGACTCCCATCCCGGTCTGACTCGAGCACAGACAGCCCGGCCCACAGCCCGGAGGGCGGGGACCGCACAGCGGTCCCCGCCCTCTCCCGTGAACCCGCACCATGCCCCGCTCGCGCAGTAGAGGCAGCAAGTGGCCCCCACCCTGGGCAGGCACCCTCAGACTCACCCCCCCCGGCTACCACTTCAGCTCACCCGAGCGACGTCCCCTGTAGCGGGAATGCCTAGGCCCGCCCGGAACTGACCCGCTGGAGGTCGTACGACCAGCGACGCCGCCGGCACTCCGCGCTCGGCTACCTCACACCGGTCGAGTTGGCGTCGACCTTCAGCCGGCTTGAACCCGGGCGGCGGGGAGGTTGTCGAGAATCGCTGAGACCGTCTGGTCCGGCGTCTGCTCTGACGTGTCCAGCCAGAGCCCGATGCGCGGCGTCTCCTCGCGCAGAGCGTGGTCGAGGGCGTCGACCGTCCAGGCGCTGCCATATCCCGTCTTCGGGCGCTCGGCTTCTCTGTTCTGTGTACGGCTGTAGCGGAGGGAGCCAGCACGACGACGTACAAAGGCCGTGTATGCAGCCTGGTGACGTACCGGCTCAGGTCTTCCCCCAGGATGAGGTCCTGGACGACCGCGGTCCAGCCGTGGCGCGTGTACTCGTCGGCCACCAGCGCGGACAGTCGGTAGCGCAGTTCCAGCTGGGACCTGGCCTCGGCGGTCTCTTCAGGCAACAGTTCCTCCCGGCCGGATACCACCATCCGTCGGAAGACGTCGCCACGCACATGCGCGGCTCGGGGTAGTCGCCGGGCCAGCAGTTCGGCCACGGTGGACTTCCCCGCCGCCATCACGCCGGTGATCAGGACGACAGCGGAACGCAGTTCGGTGTCCACGTGGACCTCTCGTGTGCAGACGGCATGCCGGATGTGCGAGCCCGCTTTGGAGGCAGGCGTGAGGCCCCCGGTAGGACAGTCACCACAAGATCATGTCTGCAACTACCAGAGGCTCCGCGTTGGTCACCTATGTTGCCCCGCTCGATGTTCCGCACCACGTGGTGCAGTACCTCGCACGCCTGCCGGCCGCCCACCGCCGCCGGATCGGCACGCCGAAGGGCTCCCGGAGGCTGGAGCCCTTCTGGCAGGCCGTGCTGGTACTGCGCTGGTTCCGCGCCCGTGGCTGCGCGCACCGCCTGGCTCGGGATGGGGCGCTGGAGCCAATAGACGCACACTCCATTCGCGAGCCTACGAGCCGGGCCGTCGCCACAGGTCTACGAAGCAGCGCAGTCGGAGCGGGTCTGGTTGTCGAGGTTGTATCCGCGCAGGTCGCGGATGGAGCTGCTGCGGTCATGGACCGCCTCTCGCGCTGCTGTCCGAGGCCCGCCATACCCAGGGCTGCCCGCCGAGGGTTGTCTCGGAGCCGGCCCGGGTGACGATCGGCTGTTCGGCGCGCAGGATCTGGTAGCTCGCCGTCATGGTGTCCCTGGCGAAACCGAGCTCACCGGCGAGCAGACGCTCGGCCGGAAGCTGCGCGCCGAGCGGTAGCCGGCCGTCGCGGACGGCCTTCTCCATGGCATCGGCCAGCCGCCGCGCCGGCGTTCCGCCGCCGGCGCGCCAGTCGCCGAGTCTCCGGGGCCCCTGAACTACCGCTATGTCGACGTGTTCGCCGGCAAGGCGTACACCGGAAACTCCCTGGCCGTCTTCCCCGACAACCCCGGCCTGTCCGCCGCGCAGACGCTCAGCTTCGCCACTTCGAGACGATTTTCCTGAGTGCCTCGGAAGGGCCCCACTACGTCACCGCCCGGGTCTTCGACCTCTTCGATGAACTCGAGTTCGTCGGACACCCGGCCCTGGGCGCAGCCGCCGTCCTGCACGAGCGCGACGGCAACCCCGAACCTCGAAGCTGGACGCTCCATCTGATGAACGGCAGGACCATCGAGGTGCCCACGCGGCGCACCCCCGTCGGGTTCCACGCGGAACTCGACCAGGGAGCCCCGGAGTTCCGAGCGACTGTGTCGGCGAAGGACAGGGTGGAGGTCGCCGCGGCCCTGAACCTGCCAGGCCGGGCACTCGCCGATCTTCCGCTGCGCGTCGTCTCCACCGGCCTGCGCTATCTCATCGTGCCGGTGGTGGCGAGTCTGGCCGAGGCGAGGATCGTCCGCGGTGACTTCGCGGAGCTGGCCGGACGGTACGGAGCGCAGTTCGCGTATCTGCTCGACGTGGAGGCCCTGGGCGGCCGGCACTGGAACAACGACGGGGTCCTGAAGGACGTCGCGACCAGCAGCGCGGCCGGCTGCGTCGGCGTGTACCTGGCTCGGCGCCGCGTCGTACCCCTCGAGGAGGAATTCGTACTGCGGCAGGGGCGCTTCACCGGCCGTCCGCGCCGGCTCACCGTCCTGCCCCAGGGCAGCCCTGACGCACTGCACAACATCCGGGTCGGCGGCGACGTGACCCCGGTGGCCAGGGGAACCCTGGACCCCCTGCCCGACTTCCCCTTGTACGCGGCCGACCGCATCCGCGCCGCCGGGCCTCCCCGACTTCGTGGAGCCGGTCGCCGACGCCTTCACCGCCTTCAGCACCACCGACGGAGCCCAGGCGCCGGTCATGGTGCCGCACGTCGCCGACGGCGGAGACTCCCACATCAAGGCCGCCCACCTGCCGGGAGGCCGTCACTTCCTCGTCAAGATCGCCAACTGGCTCCCGGGCAATCAGACACGCGGCATGCCGGAAGGCGGCGGGTTCGTCGCCCTCTTCGACGCGGCGACCGGCGCCGTCACCGCCGTTCTGGAGGACGAGCACCACCTCTCCGACCTCCGCACGGCCGCCGCCGGAGCCGTCTGCGCCCGCGCGCTGCCCCGCCCCTACGCAATCCGCGCGACCGTACTCGGCACCGGCCGACAGGCCTGGCTCCAGACCAGTGCCCTGACCCTCGTACGTCCGGTCCGCCAGCTCCGGCTCTGGGACCGCGACCACCGCCGCGCGACCGCCCTCGCCGACCGACTCGGCCGGGAACTCCCACACGTCGACGTCACCACGGTCACCGATCCGGAGCGGGCCGTGCGCCGGTCCGACATCGTCGTCACCGCGACGGCCAGCCCCACCCCCATCCTGTTCGGCCCCTGGCTCCGTCCCGGCCAGCACATCACCGCCCTCGGCGCCGACGCCCCGGCCGAACGCGAACTCGACGGCGCCTGTCTGCGCCGCGCCACCCCGGTCATCGTCGACAACCGGGAACTCGCTCTCCGCTACGGCGATATCCACACCGTTGTCGCCCGCGGAGAGGTGACGGCGGACCGCATCGACGGCGGTCCCGACAGAGCCGAAGGACACTAACCATCCACCACACCATTCAGATGTGAGAAGTGAGGCCGGTGACGGGGTCGTGGGAGATCAGCGTGGGTAGACCCGGGGCATACCGGACGACCTCGGCGGTCAGCAGGGCCGGCCGTTGACTGGCCGTCGCGACCTCGACCAGGAACCGCAGCACGGCGGCCACCCCCGCACCGTCAAGCACGTCTTCGGGCCAGACGGAGAACTCGATCTCCTCTTCTTCGTACGGCAGGGCGAAGAACCACACGGCGCCGAAGCGGGCCCGGAAGGCGAAACTCGTCCCCTGGCCCTCCGGCTCGTCTGCCCAGACCCGGAAGAGGTCGGCGAAGGACGGCCGAACGGGATCGAGCCGGGGGTAGGGGTGCTCCACCTCGGTCTCGTCGGCTACGACACCCAGGCGTTCGAGGACCGCGATCCACTCAACGCGGGTCGCGTCGAGGACCCGAATGTCCCTCAGGCTGCCATCGAGATGGAAGACATCGCACATCCACGGCTCGGGCAGACACCGCGCGCGGGTACCGTGCTCACCGGCGTGGACGTCCTCGTGCGTCAACTCGATCCGCCCCCTCGCGATTGTCCCTCCCCTGGCGCCATGGTAGGTGGTCGCCACACAAAAGTTTCAGTCGGTGATGCGGCCCTCGTTGACGCCGGAGTCGAACGGGGTGGTGATGCCCTGCACGACTGCGGGCTGGTCCTCGCGGATGGTGTTGGCCAGGCTGGCCAGGGCCGGGAGGCGCGCACCGGACAGTTGCTCGAGCCAGCGCGCCAGCGGGCGGGCGTCGCCGGCGTCGAGCATGGCGGCGAACTGGCGCACCAGGTCGTGGGTTCGTGCCAGTTCCGGGCAGTGGTCGAGCAGCCGTCGGAGGACTTCGGTGGTGTGGAGGTCGCGGCGGGATGGTGCGGTGGTGATCCAGCGGGTGACCTGGCGTGGTGAGGACGGTCGCTTGCGTGGGGTGTCGATCGGAAGGCCGCGGCGTAATGGCGCGATGGCCATCTTGACCCATTGGTAGTGGCCGCCATAACCCTTGGCGACGAGTTCCTCGTGCAGCACCGTCGCGGTGTGCTCGCCCTCCTCCCAGCGCTGCCGCAGGTACTCCAGGTATGGATCAAGACTTCTCGGTCGGCGAGGCGGGATCCGGCGTACGCATTCCTGCCAGGTGGCTGCCCGGGCGTACTTGCTCACAGTGCGACGGCGCAGGCCCAGTTCGCGGGCTGCCGAGTTGAGCGAGCGGCCGGCGTCGGTCACCGCGTGCGCGGCCTCGAACAGCCGCTTCGCTTGGCGATGGGCGGGGGTGTCGGCCTCGTCGGGCGGTGCCGCCGGGCTCGCGGGCAGCGATGCCGCTTCGGGCTCGGGGACCGCAGCGGACAAGCATCCTCGGTGGGCCGCGGCAACATCTCCGACCCGCTTCGACAGTCCCTGCCACAGGTGGAAGCGGTCGCTGACCCGCATCGCGTTGGGGGCGCCGTCGGCGATGCCCGGTCGGTAGACCAGCGAGCCGTCCCGGCAGACCACGTCAACACCGGCGTGTGTCCGCGCAGCCATGCGGCCAATCGCTCGGCGTCGCGGCCGACCCACAGCTCGATCGGCAGCCGGGTGCCGGCATCCACCAGCAGGGTGCCGTAGACGTCCGAGTACAGCACGAAGTCGTCCACGCCCAACACCCGCGGGGCAACTGCCGGCGGAAGGGGCAAGCGCATCAAGCGAGACAGCACGCTGGTCGGCGACAGCGGTACCTGCAGGATCTGCAGGAGCCGGGCGCCGCCACGGCCGGCGAGGAGTACCCCGGCCGTCTCCACCAGGTGCTACAACAGGGGGCTGCGGCTCTGGTAGAGCGCCGTCAGCCCTTCGACCTGCTCGGCGAACGTCCGCCGACCGCAGCTCGGGCCGTCACAGAACAACCGCCGCACCGACAGCTTGATCACCACCGGTCGGCCACTCACAGCGACATCGGTCAGCGCGCGGCCATAGCGGCTGTGCACCCGCGCGGAACCGCGACCGCAGTCCGGACACGCCACCGTCAACTCGCGGGTGCGGGCCGCGATGCGGACTACGCCTCCCGCCACCCATACTCGTTCTACTCGCACCGCATCAAGGTGCGGAGACATGATCCATATGAGGTCACCACACTCGCCAACAGTGCCGGTACTCGTGACGGAGCGTCACCGGCGCACGGTGGCACACCCCAGCATCACGAAAATCTCGCCAGGGCCACGTTCACGCGTACGCCGACGGGCCGCCTGTCGGCAGCCCGCCAGCAGCCCCGACTACCCCGGTTGCACCATAGGTTTGACAGGCCCGGCGACTCCAACCGGACAGCGGGCCGGACTGGGAGCACCGCGGTCCGGCGGCTTACTTCTGGGTGACGTCGGTGCAGTAGACGTCCTTGTCCGGCAGGTGGCCGGTGGCGAGGAAGCCGACGGTGGCCTTGTCTGCGCAGGCTGAGCCCGCGCCGTAGACGGAGTGCCCGCCGTTGTCGACACCGACGAAGGCAGAGCCGTCGCCGAGGGACTCGTGCAGCCCGACGCCGCCTTCCCACGGGGTGGCATTGTCCCGGCGGTTCTGCAGGATCAGGGTGTTGCGCGGGCCGCCCTTCACGACCTTGACAGCCGCCTCAGCCGGCTTGTCCCAGTATGCGCATGCCCAGATGTTGGCGGGCATGCCCGCGGTGAGCGGCCACTTCTCGCGGTCGGCGGCGGTGCGGGCGGCGTAACCGTCGACGTCGTGCGGCCATTCGGCGTCACCGCAGGTGAGAGCCAGGAACATGGTGGCCTGGTTGTCCGCGGGGATGCCCGGGGACGTCGGTGCGGCGGCGAACACCTCTTTGAGAACCGCGAGGTCGGCGGCCGTGGTGTTGCCGTGGGCCAGGTTGTCGGCGGCCTTCCAGAACTTGACGAGTACGGGAAGGGTGTTGTTGTCCAGAAGCAGGGCGTAGGTCATGTTCCGCAGCAGCGCCCCGTCCAGCGACACCGGTGCGCCGGGAATCGCCGCGGGCGTGCGGTCGAGCCGGTCGGCGAGGGTGAGGTAGGTCTGGGTCACCTGCGCGACGCTCGTGCCCAGCTTGAGGGTGTCGGCCTGCGCCGCGGCGACGCGGGCGGCATCGGGGAATCGGTCGGCCATGCCCTTGCCCCAGGTGTCCGCCACCTGGTTGGCCCATACCTTGGTGGGGTCGACGTTGCCTTCCAGGACCATCCGGTCGGTGTGGTCCTGGAAGAGGGAGCGGTAGACGGCGCCCAGGTAGGTGCCGTAGGACTGGCCCCAGTAGGAGACCTTCTGCTCACCGAGCGCCTGGCGGATGCGGTCCATGTCGCGGGCGGTGTTGGCGGTGTTGTAGTGCCGCAGGTCCTCGCCCACCGTGTCGGCGCACTTCTTGGCGACGGCTTCGGCGAGGGCCACGTTCTTGGTGATCGAGCCGTCCGCGGCAGGATAGGGGAAGAGCCCGGGGACGCCGGGGTCCTTCAGACCGCAACTCTGTGGAGTGCTGTGTTCGACGCCGCGCGGGTCGAAACCGATCAGGTCGTAGCGGTCCAGTACGGACTTCGGCAGTGTGGACGCCATGGTTTCGGGCATGCCGAGACCGCCCAGGGCCGGCCCGCCGGGGTTCAGCAGCAGAACGCCATGTCGTTTTCCGGGCTGTGCGGTGGACAGCCGGGAGACCGCCAGGTCGATCTTCGTACCGCCCGGGTTCTGGTAGTCGAGTGGCACCTCCAGCGTTCCACAGGCGAGGTCGGGGTCACGGGTTTTTCCCTCGGCCAGGGCTGGGCACGTACCCCACACTATCTTGGCGGCACCCGCGGTCTCGCCGACGTTTTTGTCGGAGACCTTGGCCGGTGTCGAGTCCTTGGCGTCGGCACTACACGCGACCAGTGTGGTTCCTCCCAGCGTGGAAACCAGCAGAGCTGCGGCGATTCGGCGGCCTCTGGTGAAACCGTGCTGCGCGGAACTGCGTGTCGTGGTCATGGTGTTGTCCTTGGCTACTGGGCTGATCGGCCTTGTCCGGCCGCTGCGCTGACGATTCGAGTCAACAGGAGGCCACCGGTGGCGCGCGTCACCCCAGGGAGGACAAAAACACGTAGCTCGCTCGGGGGATCGGTCCTGGTGTCGGCGTACGGACCTTCCTGGCCCTCACAAGGTTTCCGTGACGCTGGGTGCGACCGTGCGCCGGTGACGCACCGTCACCCATAGCAGCGGTGTCGACGAGTGCAGCACCTATATGGATCATGTCTCCGCACCTCGTTGCGGTGCGGGTGGAACGAGTTTGGATGGCGGGAGGCGTAGTCCGCATCGAGGCCCGCACCCGCGAGTTGACGGTGGAAGCCTTCGGCGAGCAATAGTTCGAGGGCGCCACAGCGAACCCGGTGATGGCGGACGCGGTTCGATGCGTGCGCGGGAGCGAGGTCGCCGCGGGGATCCTGTCGAACAACGTCGTCGAGTGGGAGGCGTACTGGCACCCCATGGTGGAGCTGGCCGGAAAGGTCGACTTCCTGAACGATTCCTGCAAGGTGGGTTTCCCCAAGCCCGACCCGGAGATCTTCCGACTGGCGGCGAGGACCGCGGACATCGACCCCGGGCAGTGTGTGCTCGTCGACGACCTCGCCGTGAACTGCGAGGCGGCCAAGGCCGAGGGCTGCCGCGCCGCGCACTTCCGTGACGACCGGCAGGCGCTGCGCGAGCTACTGAGGTTTTCGGGTTGTCGTCGGGTGGTGACGGTTCATGATCCCTGAGGTATGCCGATGAGGTGAGGTATCCAGAGGGTGGGGGCCTGACCGCTGAGCGTCGGGCGTTTCGTGAGGGGATCCGGCTTCAGGCCGGGCAGAGGTTCGCGGCGGGCGAGAAGTCGGCGGTGATCGCGAAGGATCTGCGGGTGAGTGTGCGGTCGGTGGAACGCTGGCGTCGTGCCTGGCGCGAGGGCGGCATGGAGGCCCTGCGCTCGGCGGGTCCGGCGAACTGCCCGACCGTCAAAGACGCCCAGTTCGCCGTGCTCGAGGAAGAACTCGGCAAGGGACCAGCAGCTCACGGCTTCGAAGACGAACGCTGGACCCTGGCACGGGTGCAGACGGTGATCCGCCGGCGTCTGGGGGTGAGCCTGTCGGTGGCGACGGTCTGGCGGCTGCTGAAACGGCACGGCTGGTCCTGGCAGGCACCCGCCCGCAGAGCACTCGAGCGCGACGAGCACACGGTGGAACTGTGGAAGAGGGAGGTGTGGCCGCAGGTAAACGACTCGCGGCGGCGTCCGGCTCCTGGATCGTCTTCGAGGACGAGGCCGGATTCCGGCTCACATCCCGCCGGGGCCTGTGGCGGCGCTCCTCCCGGCCATGGTCGGTGTCGCCGTCAACGGCCGGTCACGGGTGCGTCGTGCGAAGTGGTGACCGCGTCCGTATCGGTGGAACGTCGCGGTGCCGCGGAGCCTTCCGCGGGCTTGGGCTTCGCCAGCCGTAGTCCGGTGAACACGGCGGTGGCCAAAGTGACGATGCCGGCGGTGAGGAAGGCGTTGTTGAGGCCGGTCTCGAAGGTGGCGCCGCTGGATTGCCGGGAGCGGACGATGGCTCCGAGTACCGCGACGCCGAAGACGGCACCGATCTGCCGGGCGGTGGTGCTGACGCCGGACGCGAGGCCGCCTTCCTGCGGGCTGACCGCTTGGATGGCGGCTCCCGTAAGTGGGGACATGGCCAGGGCGAATCCCGTGCCGGCGACTGCCAGGCGCCACCACACATTCCCGTATCCGGTGTCGGCGTGGACGGTGCCGAGTGCCAGCAGTCCCAGGCCGGCCAGGGCGAGGCCGGTGGTGACCACGATGCGGAAGCCGTATCGGGCGGCGAGTCGTCCTGCGTACGGGCTGACGATGACCATGGCGAGGGACAGGGGCAGGGTCTGCAGGCCGGCACGCAGGATCGAGCTGCCTTGGACGTAGACGAAGAACTGGGAGAAGAAGAACGAGGAGCCCATGAGGGCGAACCCGACCACGACCATGGCGGTGTTGGACACAGTGAACAGGCGCTGCTTGAACAGCCGCAGGGGCAGCATGGGCGCGGTGCGGCGGGCTTCGACGGCGATGAAGGCGGCGAGGAGGATCACTGAGGCAGCGAAGCTGCCCAGGATCACCGGTGACGTCCAGCCGCGGGCACCGCCCTCGATCAGGCCGTAGGTCAGCACGCCCACGGTCAGGACGGACAGTGCCGTCCCGGGGATGTCGATCGCGGGGGCGTTCGGGTTGCGGGACTCGGTGAGGTGGCGCAGGCCGACCAGTAGAAGGACCACCCCGATGGGCAGGTTGACGAGGAAGATGGCGGGCCAGCCGAAGGCCTGGGTCAGCACGCCGCCGGCCACGGGGCCCGCGGCGAGGCCGATTCCGCTGAGTCCGGCCCACAGTCCGATCGCCTTGACGCGTTCTTGCGGTACGGGGTAGGCGGCGGCGAGGAGGGCGAGCGAGGCGGGGGCGAGTGCCGCGGCTCCGATGCCCTGCAGTACCCGGCCGGTGATCAGCCAGCCGGCCGAGGGCGCGAGGGCACAGAACAGTGACGCGGCGGTGAACACCGCCACGCCGGTCAGGTACACCCGCTTGCGGCCGAACCGGTCGGCGAAGACGCCACCGGACAGGAGCAGCATGGCGACCAGCAGTACGTAGGCGTCGACGATCCATTGCAGGCCGGTCAGTTCCGTGTGGAGCCGGTGCTGCATGTCGGGCAGCGCTGCTCCGACGATCGTGTTGTCGAGCAGGACCATGAACTGGCCCAGGCAGGTCACCGCGAGCAGCACGGCCCGGTTCGGCCGGCTGCCCACTGTCGCAGGCGATGCAGCCATGGGGAATCCCTCTCAATCGTCGATCGCGCCCGGCCACGACCGGCGTGGTCAGCCTTCGGGCGCTTTAAGGCAGTCAGTGGCTGCGTTAGCAGACTGTATAGAGGGTCACTTCAAAACGCAAGTCTCACCTGCGTTAAGGTGGAGGCATGAACGAACGACAGCGAGCCCGGCGGCCCGGCGGGCGCAGCGCCCGCGTCGGCGCACAGGTGCATCAGGCGGTGACCGATCTGATCAGCGAGCGGGGCTACGGCACCTTCACCGTCGGGGAGGTCGCAGCCCGCGCGGGCGTGGCCGACAGCAGCATCTACCGCCGGTGGGGCAGCCTGGAGAACCTTCTCTCCGAGGTGACGCTCACCCGCCTCAACGCGCAGTCACCCATGCCCGACACCGGAAGCCTCGCCGGCGACCTGCACGCCTACGCGGCCAACGTCGCCCGCGAGATCACCGGACCCGACGGCCTGGCACTCGTACGCCTCGCCGTCGCCCTCACCGGCGCCGGCACCGACCAGCAGGGCCAACAGGGCCAGCAGGCACGTGACGGCCTCCGCGACGAACGCACCCGGCAGATGCAGTCCATGCTCGACCGCGCCGTCGAACGCGGCGAGCGGGTCCCCGCCGCGCTCGACGTGCTGGACCACATCCTCGCCCCGATGTACATCCGCGTCCTGTTCGGCATGGAACTCACCCCGGAGTACGTCGACGGGCTCGTCGACCGGCTGCTGTGACCGCCGGATGCGCCCGGGCCGGCACCGCGGGCGCGGAATCGTCAGGCGGGCTGGGCGGTGATGGTGCAAAGGCGTTTGGTGGCCCGGGTCAGGGCTACGTACAAGTCCCTTTCCCCGCCGGTGCGGGCCGTGTTGATTTCCTCGGGGTTCAAGACGACGACCCCGTCGAATTCCAGGCCGCGCGCTTCGGACGCCGGCACGATGCGTGCGTGGTGAGCGACGCCCTGGGCCGTCAGTTCGCCCACCCTGGTGTCCGCGCAGATCACCCCCAGAAGCTCGCCCGGGTGCGCGGTGCTCTGGGCGCGGAGTTCCTGAATGACGGCGGTGACCGCCCCGTCCGGGGGTGTGGTCACGGTGCGAGGGCTCTCACCGCTTCGCAGTGACCGTGTGGGCTTCTGGTCCGGAGCGATCCGCGTGAGCAGGTCCTGGACGCTCTCCAGGATCTCCCGCGTGGTGCGGTAGCTGACGGTCAGGTTGTGCAGTTTGAACCGCGGTCCGACGTGGGGGCGCAGTGCTTCCTGCCAGTCGCGTGCTGTCGCGGCCGGGCCTGCCTGGGCGAAGTCACCCACCAGCGTCATCGCCCTCGCCGGGCAGCGGCGGACGATCATCCGCCACTGCATGGCGGTCAGTTCCTGCGCCTCGTCGACGACGACGTGCCCGTACGTCCGCTCGGGAGGACCCTCGACCAGGCTCGCCGCCTCGTCCAGCAACGCCACATCGGCATCGGTCCACGGGTCGTCCGGACCGCGCAGCAGAAGGGCCCGCTCCTGCGCGCTCACGCCAGGCAGGTGCTCGGCGAGAGCGCCGGCGTTCGTCAGGAGCGCATTCACCAGGTCACCGGGTACCAGCCGCGGCCACAGCTCCTCGACCGCCCGGTCGACGCCGGCGTCGTCGAGGAGGTCGGCTCGGATGGCGTCCAGGTCCAGCTCGTGGGCCGGGCCCGGGTCGGCCGCGCCTTCGGCACGGCGCTGGGCGGCTCCCGTGAACCGGTCGAGGTTCAGGCCCGTCATCCTTTCGGCGTCGGCGTCGATCTGCTCCAGGAGGTCGCCCATGTCTCGTCGCATCGCGTCGGTGACGGCGTCGGCCAGGAGCTCTTTGAACACCTGGCGCGCGGGGTTGTGCCCCGGTGCGGCTGCCACGGCGGCGTCGCGTGCCGTGGCGACTTCCTTCTCGGAGAGGTGGACCAGTTCCTGTCCTACCCGCACGGTGAAGTCACCGGCGGGGGCTTGGTGGCCGCGCAGCAGGGCGGCCAGGGCGTCGGCGAGGTCGGAACTGCCCTTGAGACGTGCCGTGTCGAACGGGTCCGCCACGTCCGTGGGCACTGCGGCCAGTTCCTGGCAGGTCGCCAGAACGACGTCGTTCTCTCCGAGCGAGGGAAGGACCTGGGAGATGTAGTCGAGGAACCGGGCGTTCGGGCCCACCACCAGGACGCCCTCCTCCGCGGCGCGCGGGAACGCGTACAGGACATAGGCCGCCCGGTGCAGGGCGACCACCGTCTTGCCGGTGCCGGGCCCGCCCTGCACCACGGTCACCCCGCGGTGGGCGGAGCGGACGATCTCGTCCTGCTCGGCCTGCAGCGTCGCGACGGCCGCGTTCATCCTGCCCGTACGCCGTGCCGACAGAGCCTCGGTCAACGGGCCGTCCCCCACGACGTCCTCGTCGGTCGGGACGGTCCCGTCCAGCAGCTCGTCGCTCACCGAGACGACGGTGCGGTCCTCGAGGCGCAGGTGCCGGCGCCGCCGCAAATCCATCGGGTGGACCGGTGTCGCCTCGTAGAAGGGCCGCGCCGCGTTCGCGCGCCAGTCCACGAGCAGCGGCAGGTCGTCCTCCTCGGTCTGCAGTCCGATCCGCCCGATGCGCAGGGCCGTGCCATCCGTCCAGTCGATGCGCCCGAAGACCAGCCCCTTCTCTGCGCCCTCCAGCCGGCCGATTTCCTTGGAAAGACGCTCGGCGGCGACTTCTCTCTCGTATGCCTCACCGACGCTGTCCGTCGGGGCCTTCAGCACACGCGCTCGATTTACTCGCGCCTCGGCAAGCCGCTCGGTGAGCAACTCGTACAACGAGGACACATAATTCCGCTCCGACGCAACCGCACGCACGGCAGAATCATTCGTTTTCAACAACAAGAAGCTCCTTCGATTCGAGCCACACCATACGGTCAAAGCTCCCTAAAGGTAAGTCTTGACTTGCCTGTTGGGGCTATGCCTCTATGGCTGACCATATTTACGTGTCGCGCATTCCGCTGCTCCGTATATCGAAATGCCGGACGGAATGGCTCTTGAGTGAATCGAGCCAGGGCCCAAGGCGCGCGGCGGTCTCTGCCGCCTGATCCTCGATGATGGAGAAGTGATCTGCCTCGATGTACTCGGCCGGTCCACGGTGTTGCCAATCGGGGACGGGGTCGACGTCGCCGAAGCTGCTCAGCGTCACGGTGGCCCGCAGGTTCAGTGTCGGAGCGGCGATCCGCTCGGCCCCGCGCTCGGGGTAGATCCGCACGTAGCCGCCCATGGAGACCAGGCTGTGGTCGTCGACGGGGGTCAGTGCGTTGTCCCGGGACAGGATCTGCCCCAGCGCGTCGGTGAGGACGCGGCGGGTCGGTTCGTGCTCGTCGGGGGAGTAGGTGTCGATCATCGCGAGGCCCGCGAGTTCGCCGCCGTCGTCTTCGATCCGCCGGGCGACCGCATGGGCGACCGCACCTCCTGCCGAATAGCCGATGAGTGCCACCGGGCCTCGCTCGAGTTCCGGTGCGACGGCCGCGGCGAGGCTCTCGATCGCCGCCTCCCACGTCGCCGGCAGGTCCTCGCCTGCGCGCATCCCGGGCAGCCGCAGCGCACTGACCTGCCGCTCGCCGCCCAGCTCACGGGCCAGACGGGCGAACTGGTGAGGGCCCGATCCCGCCAGGAACGACGGGACGCAGACCAGTGCCGGGGCCGCGGCGCCGCGCGCCAGGAGCTGCGCCGCGGCCGGACGCCGTCCGGCGGCCTCGCCGGCGGCGTACGTGGTCATCAGAGCCGAGCTCGCGATCAGCAGGGGCATCGCCGCTGCCAGTTCACCGCGGCGGTGTGCCGCCGACACCAGGTCGGTGAGCGTGCCGCGCACGCCGGCCGGTTCGTGCTCGACCACATCGGTGTCGGGTTCCTCGATCCGCGATCGCACGAGCTTCGCCACGTCGGCGGCGGTTGGGTGGTCGAATATCAGCGTCAACGGCAGCTCCAGACCGGTCAGTCGGCCGAGCCGGTTGCGGAATTCGACGGCGCCGAGGGAGTCGAATCCGAGCTCGGTGAACAGCGCGTGTGGGTCGATCGCCTCGCCCGACCGGTGGCCGAGGACCGCCGCCGTGACGTTGCGCACCTCGCGCAGGATCACGCCGTCGCGGTCTGCGTCGGGCAGTGCGGCCAATCGCCGCGTCAGGCCGACATCGGTACTCGCGGCGGCCGGGGGGACCCGGATCATGCCGCGCAGCGTCGCGGGCAGGGTGCCGCCGCGCGCCAGGTCGGTGAGCGCCGCCGTGTCCAGCAGTGCGGTCATCGGTGTCGCGCGGTCCATCGCGAGTGCGTTGTCGAACAGCGCCATGCCGGATTCCGGGTCGATCGGGACCAGGCCCAGCCTGGTCCGGATCCGGCGGGCGTACTGATCGCCGCCGTCCCCGCCGAGCACCCCTGCCATGCCGACGGTCCACAGTCCCCAGGCCAGTGAATGTGCGGGCAGGCCCGCACTGCGCCGCACGCGCGCCAGCGCGTCCAGCGCGCTGTTCGCGGCGGCGTAGTTGCCCTGCCCTTGTCCGCCGAGCAGCGGCGCCGCGGACGAGAACAGCACGAACGCCGACAGATCCAGGTCGCGGGTCAGCTCGTGCAGGTGCAGTGCCGCATCGACCTTCGGTGCCAGCACCCGCGTCGTCTGCGCGGTGGTGAGGGTGTCGAGCGTGCCGTCGTCCAGGACGCCCGCCGTGTGGATGACAGCGGTCAGCGGGGCGTCGGTGTCGATGTCGGCCAACAGAGCCTGGACGGCGGCACGTTCGGTGACGTCGCACGCCACGACCCGGACGTGGGCACCGAGAGCGGTCAGCTCGGCGACCAGTTCGTCGGCGCCGTCCGCGGCCGGACCGCGCCGCGACGCCAACAGCAGGTGTTGAGCGCCGCGCTCCGCGACCAGATGCCGGGCGACGATCGCCCCGATGCCCCCGGTGCCGCCGGTGATGAGGACCGTGCCGCGATCGAACGACGGTGGTACGCCCGGTTCGGTCGCAGGCAGCGGCTGCAGGCGCGGTGCCAGGAGCCGGCCATCGCGAACGGCCAGGTGCGGTTCGTCCTGGGCCACGGCATCGGCAAGCGACGCGATCGGCAGGGCGTCACCGTCGTGGTCGATGAGCAGGAACCGGCCCGGGTGCTCCGACTGGGCGCTGCGCACCAGACCGGCCACGGCGGCCCCGACCAGATCGGGTTCCTCGCCAGGCAGTCCGCCGGCCCGGCGCGTCACGATCGCGAGCCGGCCGGGGTGTTCGGCGCTGGTCCAGCTCTGCAGGAGGGCGAGCGTCGTCAGCACACCGGCGTGTACGTCCGCCGCGCCGCCCGCGGTTGTGCGGGGCGCCTGCCACACCACCGTGTGGGGAACCTCCTGCAGCGCGGCGAGTTCCGCCAGGTCGGCGCAGCCGGGGGGAGGCTCGGGGGCATCGACGGTCGCGGGATCGCCGAGCACGACGATGCGCCGGGCGTCCGCCTTGGGGGCGGCGGGCACGGTGACCCATTCGAAGTCGAACAGTGGCGCCGAGCCGCGCAGTTGGGCCAGTGCCGCCCGCTCGATCGGACGGACCCGCACCGACTCCGCGCTCAGTACGAGAGCACCGGTCGCGTCGACGGCGTCCACGCGGAAGGTGTTCGGCGCGGTGCGGACGATGCGGACGCGCAGGGCACCCGCGCCGGACTGTGCCAGCTGGACACCCTCGAAGGCGAAGGGCAGGGGCACCCGGCCGTCAGGCCCGCTTTCGGCGAGAGGGCCGACGGCTGCGTGGAACACCGCGTCCAGCAGTGCCGGGTGCAGCCCGAAGGCGGTGGCGCGCGCCGCGGTGCCGGAGTCGAGTGCCAGGTCGGCGAATACCTCTTCCCCGCGCGACCACGCGGCGCGGACCCCCCGGAAGGCCGGGCCGTAAGCGAATCCGAGGTCGCCGAGCACGCGGTACACCTCTGGCCCGTCGACCGGTTCGGCCGCGACCGGAGGCCACACCCGGGGCCACCCCGGTGCCGGGGCCGGTGTGGCGGGGCTGAGCAGGCCACGGGCCTGCGGCACCCAGGTGTCGGCGACGCGGGCGTGGACGGCCACGGTCCGGTGCCCGTCGGCGTCGGGTTCGCCCACGGAGAGCTGCAGGTCCGCGCCGCCCTCGGCCGGGAGGATCAGCGGCGCCTCGAGCGCCAGTTCCGCCAGGCGCGGAACGCCGAGCCGGGCACCGGCGGCCAGTGCCAGTTCCACGAATCCGGTGCCCGGCATCACGACCGTGCCGAGGACGGTGTGGTCGGCGAGCCATGGGTGCGCGCGCTGCGAGAGCCTGCCGGTGAACAGCCACTCGTCCGTGCCGGCGAGCCGCATCCGGGCGTGCAGCAGCGGATGGTCGGCGGAGTCGGCACCGGCGAGCGGCGCAGCGGTCTCCGCGGGCTGCAACCAGAATCGTTCGTGCTGGAAGGGATAGGTGGGCAAGGCGATCCGTGCCTGCGGTCGAGCTCCGAAGTAGGCGGCCCACCGCACCGGCCGGCCCGCGCAGTGCGCTGTTGCCAGCGCGGTGACCAGCTGCTCGGGTTCGGAAACCGTGCGACGAGATCCCGCGACGACCGACGCGCGCTGTGCGGGGTCAGTCGCCAGCGTGGCGCGGGCCATGGTGGTCAGCACCGCGTCGGGGCCCAGCTCGACGAAGAGGCCGGCGCCCGATTGGAGGAGGGACCGCACGGCCGGGGCGAAGCGCACCGCCTCGCGCACCTGCCGTACCCAGTACTCGGGCGTGCCCAGGTGTTCGTCGGCGAAGGCTCCGGAAACCGTGGAGCACAGAGGAATACGCGGCTCGTGGTACGTCAGGTCCGCAGCGATCTCCGCGAACTCGGGCAGCATGGAATCCATCAAGGCGGAGTGGAACGCGTGGCTCACCCGCAGCCGGCTGGTCCTGACGCCCTCGGCCGCCAACATCGACTCCAGTGCCGACACCGCGTCGGTGTTTCCGGAGAAGACCACCGCTTCGGGGGAGTTGACCGCGGCCAGGGAGACCGCGGCGGCCGGATCGGTATTGACCGCCGCCAGCAGCTCCGCGGCCCGCGCCTCCGGCACCGCGGCGGCCAGCATGCTCCCGCCGGCCGGCAGCGCACCCATCAAACGGCCCCGGGCCGCGACGAGCCGGCACGCGTCCGGCAGCGACCACACACCGGCCACGTGGGCTGCGGCCAGCTCGCCGATCGAATGCCCGGCCACCACGTCCGGTGTCACGCCCATCGACTCGAAGAGGCGGTACATCGCCACCTCGAACGCGAACAACGCGGGCTGGGCGTACTCGGTGCGATCGAGCAGGGTCTCGCCGCTCGCGCCGAACATCACGTCCCGCAGCGCATGCTCCAGGTGTGCGTCGAGTTCCGTGCACACCTCGTCGAGCGCCGCCGCGAAGGCCGGGAACTCCTGGTACAGTCCGGCGCCCATCCCGATCCGCTGCGCGCCCTGACCGGTGAACAGGAACGCTGTCGTACCTGTCCGGCCGTCGCCGTCGGCGATGCCCGGGCCCGGCTCGCCGGCCGCCAGGCGCGCCAGGGCCGCCAGCAGCGACTCCCGGTCCGGGCCCACGACCGCGGCGCGCTCCTCGAGTTGTGCGCGGTGCAGCGCCAACGTCGCCGCGACGTCGGCCGGATCGAGTTCGGGGCGTTCGCGTAGCGTGTCGTGCAGGCGGCGCGCCTGGGCCCGCAGGGCGGCAGGCGTCCGCGCGGACAGCAGCAGCGGCAGGGCCGCCGGGCCCGGTGCGCCGACCGGCCGCGGCGAGGCCGCGGGCGCCTCTTCGAGGATCACGTGCGCGTTGGTCCCGCTGATCCCGAACGACGACACACCCGCCCGGCGCGGCCGCTCCCCGGTCGGCCACGGCTCGGCGTCGGTCAGGATCCGTACCGCGTCCGCCACCCACTCCACGTGTGGTGACGGTGCGTCGACATGCAAGGTGGCCGGCAGCACCTCGTGCCGCAGCGCCTGCACCATCTTGATCACACCGCCGACTCCGGCCGCCGCCTGCGTGTGCCCGATGTTCGACTTCAGCGAACCGATCCGCAGCGGCTCGGTGCGTCCCTGTCCGTAGGCGTTGATCAGCGCCTGCGCCTCGATCGGGTCGCCCAGTGTGGTGCCGGTGCCGTGTGCCTCGACCGCGTCCACGTCGGCCGCGGCCAGACCTGCGTTGGCCAGTGCCTGGGCGATCACCCGCTCCTGGGAGGGGCCGTTGGGGGCGGTCAGGCCGTTGCTGGCACCGTCCTGGTTGATGGCGCTGCCGCGGATCACGGCCAGTACCGGGCGTCCGTTGCGCTGCGCGTCGGACAGCCGCTCGAGGGCGAGCACGCCGACGCCCTCGGCCCACGAGACACCGTCCGCACCGCTCGAGAACGCCTTGCAGCGCCCGTCCGGTGACAGCGCCCGCTGCCTGGAGAACTCCAGGAACAGCAGCGGAGTCGACATGACCGTCACTCCGCTGGCCAGGACCAGCGAGGTCTCCCCCGCGCGCAGTGCCTGCACCGCCAGGTGCAGGGCCACCAGCGACGACGAGCACGCCGTGTCCACCGTCACCGCGGGCCCTTCCAGACCGAGGGCGTAGGACACCCGGCCGGAGACGACGCTGCCGGCGGATCCGGTCGCCAGATAGCCTTCCGCGGCGCCGTCGGCGGCCTCGCGCGCCGTGTAGCCGTAGTCCTGGTACATGACGCCCGCGTAGACCCCGGTGTCGCTGCCCCGCAGCGAGGTTGCATCGATACCGGCGTCTTCGAGCGCTTCCCAGGACGCCTCCAGAAGCAACCGCTGCTGAGGGTCCATCGCCGCCGCCTCGCGGGGGCCGATTCCGAAGAAGGCGGCGTCGAAGTCGCCCGCGGCGTGCAGGAATCCGCCTTCCCGGGTGTAGATCTTGCCTGGTTTGCCGGGGTCGGTGTCGTACAGGTGGTCGACGTTCCAGCCGCGGTCTCCCGGGATCGGGGTGATCGCGTCGACGCGCCCGTCGATCAGGTCCCAGAGCTGGTCGGGATTCTCGACGCCGCCGGGATACCGGCAGCTCATGCCGACGATCGCGATCGGCTCGTCGGCCCCGGCAGCGGACCTGGCACGGGTCGGGGCGGTGCGCGGTCGCGCCGGCTCCGAACCGTCGACCCGGGTGAGCAGGAAGCCGGCGACCGCGGCGGCGGTCGGGTAGTCGAACACCAGCGTGGACGGGAGCTGGACACCGGTGGCGGCGGTCACCTTGTTGCGGAACTCGACTCCGCCGAGCGAGTCGAAGCCCAGTTCTGTGAACGGTGCCTCGGGGGCGATGGCGTCGGCCGACTCGTGGCCGAGGACCGCGGCGGCTATCGCGCGGACCTCATCGCGGATCAGCGTCTCCCACTGCTCGGCGGGGGCGTCGAGCAACCGCTGACGCAACGGACTGTCGGCGATCCGGCCGCGCGACGGTACGTGGATCAGGCCGCGCAGGACCGCGGGCAGCGTGCCGAGCCGGCCCAGCGCGGTGAGGGCGGGCGTGTCGAGCAGCGCGGTCATCAGCATCGGTTCGTCGGAGGTCAACGCGCTGTCGAGCATGTGCATGCCGGTGTCCGGCTCGATCGGGGACAGACCGAGACGGGTGCGGATCTGACGCACCAGATATTCGCCACCCGCGTCGTTCAACGCCTCGGCCATGCCGCGCTTCCACAGTCCCCAGGCCAGCGAGTGCCCGGGCAGGCCGGTGCTGCGGCGCACCTGGACGAGCGCGTCCATCGCCGCGTTGGCGGCCGCATAGTTGCCCTGCCCCTGCCCGCCGAGCAGCGGCCCGGCGGAGGAGAACAGCACGAACGCCGACAGGTCCATGTCGCGGGTCAGCTCGTGCAGATGCCAGGCGGCGTCGATCTTCGGGGCGAGCACCCGGTCCACCTGCTCGGCGGTCAGGGTTTCGACGGTGCCGTCGTCGGACACGCCCGCGGTGTGCACGACGGCTGTCAGCCGTTCGTGCGCGGGTACGGATTCCAGCAGCGCCGCGACCTCGGCGCGCTCGCTGACGTCGCACGCGGCGACGCGTACGTCGGCGCCCAGGGCGGTCAGCTCGGTGACCAGCTCCTCGACACCCGGCGCGGCGGAGCCGCGGCGCGAGGCGAGCAACAGGGTGCGCACCCCGTGCCGGGTGACCAGGTGGCGTGCGGTGACGGCGCCCAGGCCGCCCGCGCCGCCGGTGATCAGGACCGTGCCGTCACCGAAGTGTCCGCCGGCCGGTTCGCCGGTGGCCGCACGCGCCAGCCGCGGTGCCACGGTCGCGCCGTCGCGGATCGCGAGCTGTGGTTCGTCCGTGGCGGCCGCGGCGACGATCCGTTGACGCAGGTCCGCGACGTCGTCGGGGTCGATGCCGAGGTCGACGTTCACGATGCGTCCCGGGTGCTCCGACTGCGCACTGCGTACCAGGCCGCGGACGGCCGCTGCCGCGGGGTCCGGCGTCTCACCGGGCAGACCTGCCCCGTTGCGGGTCAGCACGACCAGTGTCGAGTCGGCGCAGCCAGGTTCGGTGAGCCAGGCGCGCAGCACCGCAAGGGCGCTGTGCACGGCCGTGCGAATGGCTGTGGGGACGTCGTCGCCGTCCGCCGGCACCGTCTCGGGCGACCAGACGACGGCCGCGCCGGTGTGACCACCGTCCGCCGCGAACGCCGCGACGTCCTCGAAGGTCTCGGCGCAGCCTGCGACGGACCGCCCCAGGGCGACCACTTGCCGGTCCGGCGCCGCGGGCGCCGTCACCGGCGTCCAGTCGAAGGCGTAGAGCGGGCTGCGGGCGCCGGCGAGCGCGCTCGCGTCCGCGGGGCGGGCGAGTACGGCGTCGATCGACAGCACCGCGGCGCCGCCGGCGTCGCAGGCGTCGACGCGCACCTTCTCGGGACCCGAGCGGATGACGCGGGCGCGGACCGCGGTGGCGCCGGGACGGAACACGCGGACACCGCCGAAGGAGAACGGAAGCGGCAGCCTGCCGTCGGGCAGGTCCTCGGCGAGCACGTCGATCGCGGCGTGGAAGACCGCGTCCAAGAGCGCCGGATGCACCCCGAAGCCCGCCACCCGGCCCGCCGCCGTCTCGTCCAGGGTCACCTCGGTGAACACCTCGTCGCCACCGGTCCAGGCGGCGCGCACGCCCTGGAAGCTCGGGCCGTAGCCGAATCCCAGGTCGGCGAGCCGGTCGTACAGGCGTGCCCCGTCGACCAGCGTGCCGTCGGCGGGCGGCCAGTCGGGGTCGGTCCAGTGCGGTGTTCCGCTGTCAGCGGGGGCGAGGGTGCCGGTGGCGTGGAGCGTCCACTCCGGCTCGCCCGGGTGGGACGGCGCGGTGCCGGTGACGGCACGCGAGTGGACCGACAGGCGTCGGCGGCCGGTGTGGTCGGGTTCGCTCACCGAGAGCTGCACGTCCACGGCAGCGGTGCCGTCGAAGAGCAGCGGTGTCGCCAGGACGAGTTCGTCCAGGACGGGCAGGTCCAGTCGGCGGCCCGCGGCCAGGGCGAGGTCGACGAAACCGGTGCCGGGCAGAAGCACCGTCCCGAAGGCCGTGTGGTCGGCGATCCACGGCTGGTCGGTGGTGGAGAGCCGGCCGCTGAACAGCCATTCGTCGCGTCCGGCGAGCGGCGCGGCGACGCGCAGCATCGGATGATCGAGCGCGTGGAGGCCGGCGCGGCTCATGTCACCGAGCGCGTCGTCGTCGGGCTGTACCCAGTAACGGCGGTGCTGGAAGGCGTAGACGGGCAGGTCGAGGTGGCCGGCCGGCCCGTCCGATGTCAGCGGAGCCCAGTCGACGCCGACGCCCGAGCAGTGGGCGGCGGCGAGCAGCCGCAGGAACTGTTCGGCCTCGTCGATGCCGCGCCGTGCCGCCGCCGTGACCAGCGAGCGGGACGTCTCCTCGTCGCTGAGTGTCTGGCGGGTCAGCGCCGCCAGCACCGCGTCCGGACCCACCTCGACGAACCGGCGCACGCCGGCGTCGGCGAGTGACCGCACCGCGGGGGCGAACCGCACGGCCTCGCGCACCTGCCGCACCCAGTACTGCGGCGTCAGCAGTTCGGGTCCGGCCGGCGCGCCGGACACCGTGGAGCACACGCCGATGCGTGGCGTCCGGTACTCCACCGATCCGGCGACCTGCTCGTACTCGGCGAGCATCGGCTCCATCAGAGCCGAGTGGAAGGCGTGACTGACCGTGAGCCGCTTGGTCTTCACCCACTCTTCGGCCAGCCGGTCCTCCAGCGCGAGGATCGCCGCCGTCCCGCCCGAGAACACCACCGCCTCAGGCGCGTTCACGGCCGCCAGTGAAACCGTCCCGGCCGCGAGCAGTTCCCGCGCCCGCGCCTCCGGCACCGCGGCGGCGAGCATCGCGCCGCCGGCCGGCAGCGCCCCCATCAACCGGCCGCGGGCGGCGACGAGCCGGCACGCGTCCGGCAGCGACCACACACCGGCCACGTGGGCTGCGGCCAGCTCGCCGATCGAATGCCCGGCCACCACGTCCGGGGTCACGCCGAACGACTCCAGAAGGCGGTACGTGGCCACCTCGAACGCGAACAGCGCGGGCTGCGTGAATTCCGTCCGGTCCAGCAGGGCGGCGCGCTCGGTGTCGCCGACGCCGTTCCCGGCACCGCCGGCCCCGCCGGACATGACCTCGCGCAGCGATACCCCCAGCAGGGCATCGAGTTCCGCGCACACCTCGTCGAGGGCGGCGGCGAAGACGGGGAACGCCGCAGCCAACCCCGCGCCCATACCGATACGCTGCGCGCCCTGGCCAGTGAACAGGAAGGCCGTCTCGCCGACGGTGGCGGCACCCGACACCGCGTGCGGGGACGCCGAACCGGCGGCGAGGGCCGTGAGGCCGGCGAGGAGACCCGCCCGGTCGGCGCCGAGCACCGCACCACGCCGGCCCAGCTGAGCGCGCGCGGTGATCAGGACGGCAGCGACGTCGGCGTCCTCGGCCTCGGGGTGCTCGGCGAGCCATTCCAGCAGTCGGCTCGCCTGGGCCCGCAGCGCGGTCTCCGACTTGGCAGAGAGCAACCACGGCGCCGGCAGAGCCGGCCGGCCCGGCTCCTGCCCCGGCTCCCGCTCCTGTGCGGCAGCATCACGGTCGCGCGGCGCCTCTTCGAGGATCACGTGCGCGTTGGTCCCGCTGATCCCGAACGAAGACACACCCGTCCGGCGCGGGCGGTCGAGATCGGGCCACGGCCGAGCCCGCGTCAGCAGTCTCACGGTGCCCGCCGACCAGTCGACCTCGGGGGTCGGCTCGTCCACGTGCAAGGTCGAGGGCATGACGCCCTCTCGCATCGCCATGACCATCTTGATCACGCCCGCGACACCCGCCGCGGCCTGCGTGTGACCGATGTTCGACTTGACCGAACCCAGCCACAACGGGTTGTCGTCCCCACGGGCCTGGCCGTAGGCGGACAGCAGCGCCTGCGCCTCGATGGGATCACCCAGACGCGTACCCGTACCGTGCGCCTCCACCGCGTCCACCTCGGACGCCGACAGCCGCGCGTCGGCGAGCGCGGCCCGGATGACCCGCTCCTGCGCGGGCCCGTTCGGCGCGGTCAGCTGGCTGCTCGCACCGTCCTGGTTCATCGCGGAACCGCGGAGCACCGCCAGCACCCGGTGCCCGTCGCGCTGTGCGTCCGACAGCCGCTCCAGCACCAGGACGCCCACGCCCTCGGCCCAGCCGGTGCCGTCCGCCGACGAGGAGAACGCCTTGCAGCGTCCGTCCGGCGACAGCCCGCGCTGCCGGGAGAACTCCACGAACGTGCCCGGTGTCGCCATCACCGTGACACCGCCGGCCAACGCCATGGAGCATTCGCCCTGGCGCAGCGACTGAGCCGCAAGATGCAGCGCGACCAGCGAGGACGAGCACGCGGTGTCGACCGTCACCGCCGGCCCCTGCAGACCGAAGGTGTAGGACAGCCGGCCCGACGCGATGCTGCCGGCGCTGCCGGTCAGCAGGTAACCCTCGAAGTCCTCGGGCGCGCGGGGAGTCCGGGAGCCGTAGTCGTCGTACATGACGCCCGCGTACACCCCGGTACGGGTGCCCCGCAGCGCGGTCGGGTCGATGCCCGCGTGCTCGACGGCTTCCCACGCCGTCTCCAGGAGCAGCCGCTGCTGGGGATCCATCGCCGCCGCCTCGCGGGGGCTGATGCCGAAGAACTCGGCGTCGAACCGGTCCGCCCCGTACAGGAAGCCGCCTTCGCGGGTGTACGAGGTCCCGAGGTGGTCGGGGTCGGGGTGGTACAGGTTCTCCAGGTCCCAGTCGCGGCCCTTCGGGAAGGGACCGACCGCGTCGCGTTCGGCGCGCAACAGTTCCCACAGGTCGTCCGGGGAGGCGACACCGCCCGGGAGCCGGCAGGCCATGCCCACGATGGCGATCGGCTCGTGTGCGCGCTCCTCCAGTTCCCGCACACGCTGACGGCTCTCCCGCAGGTCGACGGTCGCCCGCTTGAGGTAGTCGCGGAGTTTCTGCTCGTTGCTCATGTCTACCTGCCGAGTTCGTTGTCAAGTGCTGCGAAGAGCTGGTCGTCGCTCGCCAGATCGATGTCGGCGTCGTCGGGGCCGCCGGCCACCGTCCGGAGCAGGCCGCGCAGCCGCGCGGCGTACGTTTCCGCCGGTCCGTCGCCGTCCGACGGGCCGGCGGCCGAGAGAGCGGCCTCGAGTGCGTCCAGGGCCGCCTGGACCGGGTCCGCCGTTTCGCCGACCAGTTCGCCTTGCAGATACGCGGCGATGGCCCGGGTGGTCGGGTGGTCGAAGACGAGCGTGCTGGGCAGCCGCAGTGCGGTGGCGGTGTTCAGCCTGTTGCGCAGTTCGACCGCGGTGAGGGAGTCGAGGCCCAGGTCCAGCAGCCCGCGCTGGACGTCGATCGTCCCGGGGGACGGGTGGGCGAGGACGATGCCGACCTGTTCCCTGACGAAGTCGAGTAGCAGCCGCTGTTGTTCTTCCCCGTTCAGGCCGGTGAGCCGCTGCGCCAGCGTGGTCGGTGCCGGAGCGGAGGCGGGCCGGCCGGCCCGGCGCTCGGTGCGCACCAGGTCCCGGTACAGCTCGGGCAGTGTGTCCCCGAGGCTGCGCAGTACCGCGAGGTCGAGGGCCACCGGGGCGAGTACCGGCCGGGTCACCGCATCGCCGCCGGGTCGTGGTGCTCCGGCTCCGGCCAGGACCGTGTCGAGGGCCGCGAGGGCCTGGTCGGTCGGCATCGGCAGGATCCCGTTGCGTGCGAGCCTGGCCCGGTCGGCACGGTCGAGGTCGTTCGCCATGCCGTCCTGCCACATGCCCCAGGCGAGGGACACGGCGGGCAGGCCCTCGGCGCGCCGGTGTGCGGCGAGCGCGTCCAGGAAGGTGTTGCCGGCGGCGTAGTTGGCCTGTCCGGCGTTGCCCACCAGGCCGGCGACGGAGGAGAAGAGGACGAAGTCCGTCAGCTCCAGTCCGGCGGTCAGTTCGTGCAGGTTCCAGGCGGCTTCCACCTTCGGCCGCAGGACCCGGGAGAGACTCTGCGGGCTCAAGGCCTCCAGCGTGGTGTCCTCGACGACTCCGGCCGCGTGCACGATCGCGGTGAGCGGGTGCGCGTCCGGGATCGAGGCGAGCAGGGCCGCCAGGGCGTCACGGTCGGCCGCGTCGCATGCCGCGACCCGTACCTCCGCACCGAGCTCCGTCAGTTCGGCGACGAGGTCCTGCGCCCCGCCCCGCCGGCTGGTGAGCAGCAGGCGGCGGGCGCCGCGGCCGGTCACCAGGTGCCGGGCGACCTGGGCTCCGAGCGCGCCGGTGCCGCCGGTGATCAGCACCGTGCGCTCCGGGTCGAACGCATCGCCGGCGTCCGGCATCCGCAACGGGTGCGGGACCTTGGCGAGCCTGGTCACGTAGACCTGTCCCTGGTGCAGTTCGAGCCGCGGCCGGGGGTCGGCCAGGGCCGCGGCCAGCAGCTCGCGGCCGGCCGGCAGGCCGTCCGTGATCACGTGCTGGAAACGTCCCGGGTGTTCCGACTCGGCGGTCCGCATCAGCCCGGACAGCGCGCTGTGCGCCAGTTCCCCGGTGCTCACCACGGCGAGCCGCGCTCCGGCCGGCGCGTCGGAGGCGAGCCACTGCCGCAGGACCGCCAGCACTTCCTGAGTGACCCGGCCGGTCTCGTGCACGGGGGCCGGGCGTACCGGAAGGACGACGACGTCGGGTGCGGCCGCGCCGCCGGCCGCCGCGGCGGCCAGCCCGGCGAGGTCGGCGTAGTGCTGGGCGGCGAGTCCGAGGTCGGCCTCGCCGAGGACCACGATGCTCGTGGCGCCGCCGGCGGAGAGTTCCGTACCGGCCCGCTCCACCGCGTACACGTGCCGGCCGGAAGGGTGGGTCAGCGCGGTCCCCGCCGGCAGGGCCCGCAGGGCGAGCGAGGCGACGGTGGCCACCGGCGCGCCCGTCTCGTCGGCGATGTCGACCGCGACCGTTGCGTCCGGGCCGGCGGACAGCTTGACCCGCAGGGTGCCGGTGCCGCTCCGGGCCCCGGTCAGCTGGACGCCGCCGAAGGAGAAGGGCAGCCGGAGCTCGGCCGACTCCTCCAGGAGCAGTGCGTGCAGCGCGGCGTCGAACAGTGCCGGGTGCAGGGCGAATCCGTCGGGGTCGGCGGACGGCCGTACCTCGGCGTAGAGGTCGTCGCCCGCCCGCCATGCCGCTTGGAGGCCCTGGAAGGCGGGGCCGTAGCCGTAGCCCTGGTCGGCGAGGCGGTCGTACAGGTCCTCGACCGGCTGGGGTTCGGCGCCGGCCGGAGGCCAGGACGCGAGGTCGGGTTCGGGGACGGCGGGAACGGCGGCCATCACGGTTCCGGTGGCGTGCCGGTTCCAGACGCTGCCTTCCTGTTCTCCGCGGGAGTGGACGGCGATGGGCCTGCGGCCGTCCGCGTCGGGGCCGCCGACGGTGATCTGGAGCTGGAGCGCGCCCTCGTCGGGGAGGACCAGGGGCGCCTGGAGGGCGAGTTCCTCCAGGTGCTCGCAGCCGAGCGCGGCGCCCGCGTGGAGCGCGAGTTCCACCAGGGCCGTGCCAGGAACCAGCGGCGTGCCGGCGACGGCGTGGTCGGCGAACCAGGTGTGGTCGCGGGCCGAGAGCCGGCCGGTGAACAGGACGCCGTCGGAGTCGGCGAGCGGCACCGCGGCCCCGAGCAGCGGGTGCCGGGCGGAGTCGAGTCCGGCCGAGGTGACGTCGCCGCCGCCGGGCCCTTCCGTGAGCCAGTAACGCCGGCGCTGGAAGGGGTAGGTCGGCAGGTCCGCGGCGGGTCCGGCGTTCTCGCCGAACAGCGCGCGCCAGTGGACCGGCACGCCCCGTACGTGGGCGTGGGCCAGGGCGGTGACGGCGGTGTGCGGCTCATGGCGCCCGCCGCGCAGCACCGGGACCAGAAGCGATCCCGCGTCGAGGAAGTCCTGCCCCATCGCGCTGAGCACACCGTCGGGGCCGAGTTCCATGAAGGTCCGTACGCCTTCGGCCTCCAGGGCGCGTGCCGCGTCCAGGAAGCGCACGGGCCGGCGGACGTGCCGGACCCAGTACTCGGGCGTGGTCAGTTCCCCGGCGCCGACCGGCTGCCCGGTCAGGGTGGAGATGACAGGGATGGTGGGCGCGGCGAACGTGAGCCCCTTGGCGACCGTCTGGAACTCGTCCAGCATCGCGTCCATGTGCGGGGAGTGGAAGGCGTGGCTGACGCGCAGCCGCTTGGTCCTGCGCCCCCGGGCCGAGAGTTCGGCGCCGACGGACTCGACGGCTTGCGCGTCGCCCGAGAGCACCACGGAGACGGGGCCGTTGACGGCGGCGATGGCCAGCAGGTCCTCCCGTCCGTCGAGCAGCGGCAGCACCTCCTGCTCCCCGGCCTGTACGGCGAGCATCGCGCCGCCGCCGGGCAGTGCCTGCATCAGCCGGCCGCGGGCCGCGACGAGCTGCGCCGCGTCCGCCGGCGAGAGGACGCCGGCGACGTGCGCGGCGGCCAGCTCACCGATGGAGTGACCCACGAGGAAGTCCGGCCGTACGCCCCAGTCCTCGAGGAGCCGGAAGAGCGCGACCTCGGTGGCGAACAGGGCGGGCTGCGCGAAGCCGGTCTGGTCCAGCGGCGCCGGGTCCTCGCCGAAGAGGATGTCGAGCAGTGGCTCCTCCAGCCATGGGTCGAGCTCCGCGCACACGGCGTCCAGGGCCTGGGCGTAGGCGGGGTAGGCGGTGTACAGCTCCCGGCCCATGCCGAGCCGCTGGCTGCCCTGGCCGGTGAACAGGAAGGCGGTGCGGCCGTCCACGGGTGTTCCCCGCACGGTCGGTGCCGCGAGTGCGTCGACCGCTTCGGCGGTGGTGGCGGCCACCACCACGGCACGGTGCGGGAGGACGGCTCGTCCGACGGCCAGGGTCCGGCCCGTCGATGCCAGGTCCCGCGGCCCGGCCTCGGCGAGCACCGCGCCCACCTGGTCGGCCTGTGCCAGCAGGGCCGCGTCATTGTGCCCGGACAGCAGCAGCGGCACGACCGGCATCGGCTCGGCCGGCGGGACCGTCCCCTCGGCCGGCGGCTGCTCCACGATGACGTGGGCGTTGGTGCCGCTGATGCCGAAGGAGGACACGCCCGCCCGCCGCGGCCGCTCGGTCCCGGGCCACGGCACCGCCTCGGTGAGCAGTTCCACCTCGCCCGAGGACCAGTCCACGTGCGTGCTGGGCTCGTCGATGTGGAGGCTCTTGGGGAGCACTCCGTGCTCCATCGCCTTGACCATCTTGATGACGCCGGCCACACCGGCGGCGGCCTGGGAGTGCCCGATGTTGGACTTCAGGGAGCCCATCAGGAGGGGGGACGTGCGCGCCTGCCCGTAGGTGGCGAGTACGGCCCGGGCCTCGATCGGGTCGCCCAGCGTGGTGCCGGTGCCGTGGGCCTCCAGCGCGTCGACGTCCGCGGTGGTCAGGCCCGCGTTGGCCAGCGCCTGGCGGATCACCCGTTCCTGGGAGGGGCCGTTGGGGGCGGTGAGGCCGTTGCTCGCGCCGTCCTGGTTGACGGCGGTTCCGCGGATCACGCCGAGGATCCGGCGGCCGTTGCGCCGGGCGTCGGAGAGCCGCTCCAGCAGGAGGATTCCGGCGCCTTCGGCCCAGGCCGCACCGTCCGCCTGCGCGGAGAAGGGCTTGCACCGGCCGTCCGGTGCCAGGCCGCGCTGCCGGCTGAACTCGACGAACAGGGTGGGCGCGGCCAGCACGGTCACGCCGCCGGCCAGGGCCAGCCCGCATTCGCCGTTGCGCAGTGCCTGGGCGGCGAGGTGGATGGAGACGAGCGAGGAGGAGCAGGCGGTGTCGACGGTGATCGCCGGGCCCTGCAGGCCGAAGGTGTAGGCGATGCGGCCGGAGGCGACACTGACCGTGCTGCCGACCGACAGGTAGCCCTCCATCCCTTCGGGGGTGTCCTTCAGGCGTGCCGCGTAGTCGTTGGCCATGACGCCGGCGAACACACCGGTCTGGGTGCCCTTGAGGGAGGTGGGGTCGATGCCCGCGCGCTCGAAGGCCTCCCAGCAGATCTCCAGCAGGAGCCGCTGCTGAGGGTCGATGGCGGTGGCCTCCCGCGCGCTGACCCCGAAGAGTTCGGGGTCGAACTGCGGAGCCCCGTAGAGGAATCCGCCGTGCCGGGTGTACGAGGTGCCCGCGTGGTCGGGGTCCGTGTCGTACAGGCTCTCCAGATCCCAGCCGCGGTCGGTCGGGAACGGGCCGATGGCGTCCCGCTCGTCGGACAGCAGTGCCCAAAGCTCCTCCGGGGAGCCGACCTCGCCCGGGTAGCGGCAGGCCATCGCGACGATCGCGATCGGCTCGTCGCGGGCGCCGACAGCCGGTCCGGCCTCGACCGGTTCGGCGGCCGAGCCCAGCAGTTCGGTCCGCAGGAAGCCGGCCAGCTCGCTGGTGTTCGGGTGGTCGAACGCCAGCGTCGCGGGCAGCTTCAGGCCCGCGGCCGCGTTCAGCCGGTTGCGGAGTTCCACCGCCTTGAGCGAGTCGAAGCCCAGCTCGCTGAAGGCCCGGCCGGGCGCGACCTGCTCGGCGTCGGTGTGCCCCAGTACGGAGGCCACCACGCCGCGGACCAGTTCGAGGATCGCGCGCTCCTGGTCCTGGGGAGCCAGGGGCGCCAGGCGTTCACGGAGGGTGTTCCCGCCCGGCTGTGCGCCGGCGGCGGCGCGCCGCACCAGACGCACCAGGCCGTGGAAGAGCGCGGGCAGCGTGCCGTCCTCGTTCCGGGCCCGCAGTCCGGTGTGGTCGAGGAACGCCGGGACGAGCACCGGCCGGCGGGTGGCGAGGGCCGCGTCGAACAGTGCGAGGCCCTGCTCGCTGCCGATGGGGGCGATGCCGCCCCGGGACATGCGGGCGAGGTCGGCGTCGGTCAGGTGACCGGTCATCCCGCTGCCCTCGGCCCACAGGCCCCAGGCCAGCGACGTACCGGGCAGGCCCAGGGCCTGGCGGTGTTGCGCGAGGGCGTCCAGATAGGTGTTGGCCGCGGCGTAGTTGGCCTGTCCCGCGGTGCCGACCGTACCGGCCAACGAGGAGAACAGGACGAACGCGTCCAAGTCCAGGTCGGCCGTCAGCTCGTGCAGATGCCGTGCGGCATCGACCTTGGGGCGCAGGACGGTGTCGAGCTGCTCGGCCGTGAGGGCGTGCAGGGTGCCGTCGTCGAGGACGCCGGCGGTGTGCAGGACCGCGGTGAGCGGGTGCGATGAGGGGATCGCGTCCAGCATTGCGGCGACCGACGTGCGGTCGGCCGTGTCACAGGCGACCACGGACACGTGGGCACCGTGGGCCGTGAGTTCGGCCTCCAGCTCGAGCATGCCCGCCGCGTCCCGGCCCCGGCGGCTCGCCAGCAGCAGATGCCGTACGCCGTGTCCGGCGACGAGGTGGCGGGCGAAGAGCTGCCCCAGGGTGCCGGTGGCGCCCGTGACGAGGACGGTGCCCTCGGGGTTCAGGGCGGGCACGGTGCCGTCCGTCTTGGGCGACTTGACCAGCCGCGGTACGAACAGGGCCCCGTTCCGCAGGCTCACCTGCGCCTCCGGTACGGCCAGTGCACGGCCGAGCTCGGCCTCGGAGGGGTCCCGGTCCGTCAGGTCCAGCAGGCCGAACCGGTCGGGGTGCTCGGTCATGGCGGTACGCACAAGACCCCAGACGGGGGCCGACGCGAGTCCGGCCTCCGTGCGGGCGGTGGTTGCGTCGCGGGTCAGGAAGACCAGGCGCGAGTCGGCGAACCGGTCCTCGGCGAGCCATTCCTGGGCCAGCCGCAGGGCCCGGTGTGCCACGGCGCCGGGGCCGTCCTCACCCGAGAAGGGGACCACGACCAGCGGCGGGTCTCCGACGATGCCGGCGAGGTCCGAGTAGCTGCCCGCAGGGGCGGGCAGACCGTGGCCGCGGTCGTCGAGGACGGCCCACCCCGCGGCCGGGGCGGCCTCGGGGGCGGCCGTCCACTCCACCTGGAGCACCGGCCGGCGGGACGTGCCCGGGCCGGTCAGCTGCGCGGGGTCCACGGCCCGCAGGCTGAGCGTCCTCACCGACGCGATCGGCGCTCCGCCCGTGTCGGCGAGGGACAGGGCGGCACCCGAGCCTTCCGGGGTGATCCGTACGCGCAACACGCCGGCGTTCACCGCGTGCAGCCGAACGCCGGTCCAGGCGAACGGCAGCACCAGGCGGCCGTCCTCCGCGAGCGCCAGCGGGTGCAGGGCGGCGTCGAGGAGGGCCGGGTGGATCCCGAACTCTCCCGGGGAGACCTCCTTTGGGAGCGCGACCTCGGCGAACGTCTCCTGGCCGGTGCGCCACATCGCCCGCAGGCCCTGGAAGGCGGGCCCGTACTGGAAGCCCCGCTCGGCGAGCGTGTCGTACGCCGCCGTCAGGTCGACCGGCTCGGCGCCGGCCGGGGGCCAGGCGGTGTCCGCCGGTACGCCGGCAGGTCCTTCCGCGTGGCCCAGTACGCCGGTGGCGTGGAGGGTCCACGGGTGGATCAGGGCGTCGTCGGAGTCGGGCTCCGGGCGGGAGTGCACCGACAGGGCGCGCCGGCCCTCCTCGTCCGGGGCGTCCACGACGACCTGGAGCTGTACCGCGCCGCGGCCGGACAGCACCAGCGGTGCCTGGAGGGTCAGTTCGTCGAGCTGGTCGAGGCCGACGTGGTCACCCGCCCGGATGGCGAGGTCCACGAACGCGGTGCCGGGGAGCAGCACGGTGTCGGCCACGGCGTGGTCGGCCAGCCAGGGGTGCGTGTTCAGGGCGATCCTGCCGCTCAGGAGCAGCTTGTCCGCGTCGGCCGGCCAGAGCGCGGCGCCGACGAGCGGGTGCCGCTCTGCGGCCATGCCGAGCCCGCCCGCGTCCCCGGCCGGCGCCGGGCCCTCCAGCCAGTGGCGCTGGCGCTGGAAGGGGTAGGTCGGCAGGGCGACGACCGCGCCGGGGCCGCCCAGCACGGCAGTCCAGTCGAGCGGAGCGCCCGAGACGTGCGCCTGCGCCGCGGAGGCGAGGAAATCGTCGAGTCCACCTTCGTCACGGTGGAGCGAGGGCACGGTGACGGCGCTGTCGTAGGACGTGTCGTCGATCGTCTCCTGGAGCGCGATGGTCAGCACCGGGTGGGCGCTGGCCTCGATGAAGACGCGGTGGCCCTGATCGAGCAGGGTCCGGGTGGCCTCCTCCAGATGGACGGTCCTGCGCAGGTTGTGGAACCAGTAGGCGCCGTCGAGCTCCGTGCCCTCCAGCGGCTGACCGGTGACGGTGGAGAGGAAGGGCACCTCGGCGGCGCGCGGAGTGAGCGAGGACAGGGCGTCGAGAAGCTCGTCCCGCAGGCTTTCGACGTGCGCGGAGTGGGAGGCGTAGTCGACCGGAATGCGCTTGGCGCGCGTCCTGCTGCCCTTGCAGTGGGCGACCAACTCCTCGAGAGCGGGCACCTCTCCGGCGACCACCACAGAACGCGGGCCGTTGTGTGCGGCGATGTCGATGGCGCCGTCCCAGCGGGTGATGAGTTCGCGGACGTCGTCGGCGGGCAGGGCCACCGAGACCATCCCGCCCGTACCCGCCAGCTTCACGATCGCCCGGCTGCGCAGCGCCACGACCTTCGCCGCGTCGTCCAGCGACAGCGCGCCGGACACTGCGGCCGCCGCGATCTCGCCCTGCGAGTGGCCGATCACCGCGTCCGGCTCGATGCCCACCGAACGCCACAGCGCGGCCAGGGACACCATCACGGCCCACAGCGCCGGCTGCACCACGTCCACCCGGTCGAATCCGGGCGCGCCCTCCACACCACGCAGGACGTCCAGCAGAGACCAGTTCGTGAACGGCGCCAGCGCCCGCTCGCATTCCACGAGCCGGGCGGCGAACACCGGGGAGGAGTCGAAGAGTTCCAGGGCCATGCCCTGCCACTGCGAGCCCTGTCCCGGGAACACGAACACCGTCTTGCCCGCGTCCGTGGCCGTGCCCTGCACCAGGTTCGGCGCGGTCCCGCCCGAGGCCAGTGCGTCGAGGCCTGCCAGCAGTTCGTTCCGGTCGGCACCCGAGACCGTCGCCCGCAGGGGGAGGTGCGGGACGCGGGTGGCGAGAGCCGACGCCAGCCGCGCGGGGGCGGCGCTCTCCGAGGCCAGCAGCTCGCGTATCTGGCCGGCCCGGGCCGCCAGGGCCGCCTCGCTCTTCGCCGAGACCACCAGCGGAAGCCCCGCCACCGCGGGCTCACCGGCCACGACCGGCTCCGGGCCCTGTTCCAGGACCACATGCGCGTTCGTACCGCTGATGCCGAACGAGGAAACGGCCGCGCGGCGCGGACGCGCCACCTTTGGCCAGGCCCGATGCTCGGTGACCAGCTCCACCGCACCGGTCGACCAGTCGACGTGCGGCGTCGGCTCGTCCACGTGCAGCGTCGCCGGGAGCTCCGCGTGACGCATCGCCATCAGCATCTTGATGATGCCCGCGACGCCGGCGGCGGCCTGGGTGTGACCGATGTTCGACTTGATCGATCCCAGGCGCAGCGGCTCGCCGCGGTCCTGGCCGTAGGTGGCCAGCAGCGCGTTGGCCTCGATCGGGTCACCGAGCCGGGTGCCGGTGCCGTGCGCCTCGATCGCGTCCACCTCGTGCGGGGCGAGGCGGGCGTTGGCGAGGGCCTGGCGGATGACGCGTTCCTGGGAGGGGCCGTTGGGGGCGGTGAGGCCGTTGCTCGCACCGTCCTGGTTGACCGCGGAACCACGGATCACACCGAGGACGTGGTGCCCGAGCCGCTGGGCGTCCGACAGACGCTCCAGCACCAGCATGCCCGCGCCCTCGCCCCAGCCCGTACCGTCCGCCGAAGCGGCGAACGACTTGCAGGTCCCGTCCGGCGACAGACCGCGTTGACGTGAGAACTCGACGAAGGTCGTCGGCGTGGACATCACGGTGACACCGCCGGCGAGTGCCATCGAGCACTCGCCCTGGCGCAGCGCCTGAGCGGCCAGGTGGACCGCCACCAGCGAGGAGGAGCATGCCGTGTCCAGAGTCACCGCCGGTCCCTCGAGTCCGAAGGTGTAGGAGACCCGGCCCGACAGGACGCTCGCGATCGTGCCCGTCAGCAGGTGCCCCTCGAAGCCCTCCGGAGCGCTCGCCAGCCGCGACCCGTAGTCGTTGTACATCACACCCGCGTAGACACCGGTCGAGGAGCCGCGCAGCGCGGCGGGGTCGATTCCCGCCCGCTCCAGCGCCTCCCACGCGACCTCGAGCAGCACACGCTGCTGCGGGTCGGTCGCGATCGCCTCACGCGGACTCAGGCCGAAGAACTCGGCGTCGAAATCCGCGGCGTCGTGGAGGAATCCGCCCTTGCGCGTGTACGACTTGCCGATCTTCTCGGGGTCCGGGTCGAAGAGGCCTTCCACGTCCCAGCCGCGGTCGGACGGGAAGTCGCCGATCGCGTCCCGGCCCTCTGCCACGAGCCGCCACAGGTCCTCCGGTGAGGAGACCCCGCCCGGGTAACGGCAGCCCATACCGACCACGGCGATCGGCTCGTCCAGTCCCGGGGCGTGGGCGGCCACCGACGGGACGGCGGCGGCTCCGGTCGCGTCGAGCCGGTCCAGCAGGAAGTCCGCCACCGCCTGGGGCGACGGGTGGTCGAACACGAGGGTGGTGGGCAGCCGCAGCCCGGTCACCGAGCCCAGCCGGTTGCGCAGTTCGACACCCGTGAGGGAGTCGAAGCCGGTGTCCTTGAACGCCTTGGCCGGGTCCATGCCGGCGTCGGCCCCGTGCCCGAGGACCAGCCCGACGGTCTCCCGTACGGTCTGGAGCACGGCCTGCGCCCGTTCCTCAGCGGGCAGTGCGCTCATCCGCCGGCCCCAGGACGAGTCGGCGCTGCGGTCGGTGCCTGCCGCCTGCCGGCGGCGGACGCGGACCAGGCCGGTGAACAGCTCGGGCAGCGTGTTCTCCTCGCCCAGGGCGCGCAGGGCGCCCAGGTCGAATTCGGCAGGGACCAGCAGCGGCTCCGTCGAGGGGAGCGCCGCGTCGAACAGGTCGAGCCCCAGTTCCGGGGTCAGCGGGACGATGCCACTCCGCTTCCAGCGCGCGACGTCGGCGTCCGCGAGCGTTCCGGCCATGCCGTCGGCGCTGTCCCACAGGCTCCACGCGAGGGAGGTGGCAGGCAGGTTCCGGGCATGGCGGTGCTGCGCGAGGGCGTCGAGGAAGGTGTTCGCGGCCGCGTAGTTGGTCTGGCCGGCGTTGCCCATGAGTCCCGCGATGGACGAGAACATGACGAACGAGGTGAGGGCGAGGGACTCGGTGAGGCGGTGGAGGTTCCAGGCCGCGTCCACCTTCGGGCGCATCACCCGCTCCAGCTGACCGGCCGACAGGGAGGCGACCGTCGCGTCGTCCAGGACACCCGCCGTGTGCACCACGGCGGTCAGCGGACGCTCGGCCGCGACCTCGTCCAGCAGACCCGCCAGCGCGTCGAAGTCCGACACGTCGCACGCCGCCACCCGGGCGCGCGCGCCCGACTCCGCCAGCTCCGCCACGAACTCGGCGGCGCCCGGGGTCTCGGCACCTCGACGCGACACCAGCAGCAGATGCCGCGCACCGTGATGCGTCACCAGACGGCGCGCCACCAGGCGGCCCAACGTGCCCAGAGCGCCGGTCACCAGGACCGTGCCCTCCGGGTCCAGGCCCCTCACCGTCTTCGTCACGGCACCCGCGGCGCGCGCCAGACGCGGCACGAACAACCCGCCGCCGCGCACCGCCACCTCGGGCTCGCCGGACGCCAGCGCGGCGGGGAGCAGCTCCTCACCGTCCTCATCCACGTGGACGAGGACCAGTCGGCCCGGCTGCTCGGACTGCGCGGTACGGATCAGGCCCACGAGCGGGGCCGTGTGCAGCGCACCGTCCGGTACGACGAGGACGAGGCGGCTGTCCGCGAACTGCGGGGCGGCCAGCCAGTCCTGGACCGCCTCGAGCCCGCGCGCCGCCGTGGCGTGGGTCCGGGCGAGCTCGTCACCGGTGGTGCTTGTGGCGAGCTGCTTCTCGCCGATCACCACGAACTCCGCCGCGGTGGCCCCTGTGTCGACCGCGGCGCCGAGCGCGGCGAGGTCGGTGCAGGGCGCCTCGCCGAGCCGGACCCACCGCTGGTCGGCGACCGGCTCGGCCGCTGGGACGGCCTCCCAGGCCATCCGGTACAAAGACTCCACGGCCGGGCTGACGACGGCGAGCTGATCGCGGGCGATCGGCCGCAGGGCGACCGACTCGATCGCCGCCACAGGGGCGCCGGTGCCGTCGGCCAGAACGAGACGGGCCGTGTCCTGGCCGGTGCGGGTCCAGCGGACGCGCAGCACCGTGGCGCCGACCGCGTGCAGCGCGAAGCCGGAGAACGAGAACGGCAGACGGATCGTGCTGTCGTCCTGCGCCGAGTCCGCGGCCTCGAGGACGAGAGGGTGCAGGACCGCGTCGAGGAGGGCGGGATGCGCGCCGAAGCGCGCGGCCTCGGTGCGGAGCTGGTCGGGCAGGACGACCTCGGCGAAGATGTCGTCGCCTGCGCGCCAGGCGGCGCGCAGGCCGTGGAAGGCCGGCCCGTAGCCGTAGCCCAGGTCGTCGAGGCGGTCGTAGACGCCGTCCACGGGGACGGGGGTGGCTTCGGCCGGCGGCCACTGGCTCAGGGAGACGCCCGGCGAGGGGACGGAGGGAGTGAGCAGGCCGGCCGCGTGGCCGGTCCACGGCTCTTCGCCGGTCCGCGCGTACACGGTGAACCGACGATCGCCGCGCGCGTCGGCCCGGTCGACGGTCAGCCGCAGCTGGGTTCCCGTCTTCTCCGAGAGGATCAGGGGTGCCTGGAGGGTGAGTTCCTCGACGGTGGCATGACCCAGGTGCTCGGCCGCGGTGCCCGCGAGCTCCAGGAACACCGTCCCCGGGACCAGGACCGTCCCGCCGATCGCGTGGTCGGCCAGCCAGGGATGCGAGGACAACGACACCGAGGCCGAGAACTGCACGGCATCGCCATCGGGGTCCGTGATCGCCGCGGCCAGCATCGGGTGGGTCACAGCCGTCAGGCCCAGGCCCGCCGCGTCACCGGAACGCGGTGCGTCCAGCCAGAAGCGCTCACGCTGAAAGGCGTACGTGGGCAGCTCCACCACACCGGAGCCCGGCAGGAACCCCTCCCAGTCCACGCCCACGCCATGCGCGTGCACAGTGCCCAGGGCGCCGAGGAGGGAACGCTTCTCGGCCCGGTCCTTGCGCAGCAGCGGGACCACGACGATGCCGTCGGCGTCGGCCAGGCACTCGCCCGTCAGACCCGCGAGTGTCCCGTCGGGGCCCAGCTCCAGGAACGCCGTCACACCAAGGTCGGCCAGCGTGGCCATGCCGTCGGCGAAACGGACCGCCGATCGGGCCTGGACCGCCCAGTACTCGGCGGTGAACTCCTCGATCACCTCACCTGTGACGTTCGAGACGACCGGGATCCGGGGAGCCGCATGGGTCAGGGTCCGGGCGACCTCGGTGAGCTCCGCCAGCATTCCGTCCAGGTGCGCGGAGTGGAAGGCGTGGCTCACCTTCAGCCGGGTCGCCTTCACGCCCTCCCCGCGCGCCAGCTCCAGGACGTCGAGCACGGCCGGTTCGTCACCCGAGATCACCGTGCTGGCGGGGCTGTTGACGCCGGCCACCTCCACCCCGGAACGGCCCTGGAGCCACCCCGCAACACGCGCCTCATCCGCGTTCAGGGCGACCATCGCCCCGCCCTGAGCGACGCCGTTCATCAGACGGGCCCGGGCACACACCAGACGCGCCGCGTCCTCGAGCGACAGCACACCCGCCGCATGGGCCGCCGCCAGCTCACCAACCGAATGACCCACCAGATAGTCCGGGGTCACTCCGTGATGGGACAGCAGCCGGAACAGGGCCACCTCGATCGCGAACAACGCCGGCTGAGTGAACGCCGTCCGCTGGAGCAGCTCCGGCTCGTCCTCGATCACCCCGGCGAGCGACCGGTCCAAGTGGACGTCCAGCGCCGCGACGACCTCGTCGAACGCGGCCGCGAAGACCGGCTCCGCCGCGTACAGCTCACGGCCCATGCCCAGGCGCTGACTGCCCTGGCCCGAGAACAGGAACGCGACGGAACCCGTCGAGACGGGCTCGCCCGGCGTCAGCGCCCGCAGAGCGTCGAGGAGTTCCTCACGGGTTTCCCCCACGAGCACGGCACGGTGTTCGAAACGAGCACGCGACAAGGCCAGCGAACGGCCCACGCTCACGGCGTCGAGCTCCGGCCGGTCCTCCAGGAACGACACCAGCCGGTCCGCCTGCTCCGACAGCGCGGCCCCGGACCTGCCCGACACCACCCACGGCACCGGACCCGGCACCGCCGGCTCCTCCAACGGGGCTTCGGTCTTCGTGGCCTGCTCGACGATGAGGTGGGCGTTGGTCCCGCTGATACCGAAGGACGAGACGCCCGCCCGGCGCGGACGGCCGAGCTCCGGCCACTCATGCGCCTGCGTCAGCAGCTCGACCGCGCCGGCCGACCAGGCGACGTGCGAAGTCGGCTCGTCCACGTGCAGCGTGGCAGGGAGAACCCCGTTACGCATCGCCATGACCATCTTGATCACGCCCGCGACACCCGCCGCGGCCTGCGTGTGACCGATGTTCGACTTCAGCGAGCCGAGGCGGAGCGGCACCTCGCGGTCCTGGCCGTAGGTCGCCAGCAGCGCCTGCGCCTCGATCGGGTCGCCGAGCTTGGTGCCGGTGCCGTGCGCCTCGACCGCGTCCACCTCGGACGCCGCCAGGCGGGCGTCGGCGAGCGCGGCGCGGATGACCCGCTCCTGCGAGGGCCCGTTCGGCGCCGTCAGGCCGTTGCTCGCACCGTCCTGGTTCACGGCGGAGCCACGGATCACCGCGAGCACCCGGTGCCCGTTGCGCTCCGCGTCCGACAGCCGTTCCAGCACCAGCAGCCCCACGCCCTCGGCCCACCCGGTGCCGTCCGCCGACGAGGAGAACGCCTTGCAGCGTCCGTCCGGCGACAGCCCGCGCTGCCGGGAGAACTCCACGAACATGCCGGGTGTGGCCATGACGGACACACCGCCGGCGAGGGCCACGGAGGACTCGCCCCGGCGCAGGGACTGCGCGGCGAGGTGAAGCGCGACGAGCGAGGACGAACAGGCGGTGTCGACCGTCACCGCCGGCCCCTGCAGACCGAAGGTGTAGGACAGCCGGCCCGAGGCCACACTGGCGGTGTTGCCCGTCAGCAGGTAGCCGTCGTGTCCGTCGGACGGCTCGTGCAGCCGCGGCCCGTACTCCTGCGCCGTCGCGCCCACGTACACGCCGGTACGGGTGCCGCGCAGCGCGGCGGGGTCCATGCCCGCCTGTTCGAAGGCCTCCCAGGCCGTCTCGAGGAGCAGCCGCTGCTGGGGTTCCATCGCGGCTGCCTCGCGGGGGCTGATGCCGAAGAACTCGGCATCGAACCGGTCAGCGTCGTGCAGGAAGCCGCCTTGGGCGGCGTAGGTCTTGCCGGGGCTGTCCGGATCGGGGGTGAAGAGGGAATCGAGGTCCCAGCCGCGGTTGGTCGGGAATCCGCCGACCGCGTCGGCCTCCCTGCTGACCAGGCGCCACAGGTCCTCCGCGGAGGCGACTCCGCCCGGCAGCCGACATGCCATGCCCACGATGGCGATCGGCTCGTCAAGGGCGGTGGCCTCATACGCGGCGTCATCCCGGCCCTGGCTCCGGTCCGGGCCGTGGAGCCGACCGTCGAGGTGTTCGGCGAGTCTGGCCGGGGTCGGGTAGTCGAAGAGGAGGCTGGAAGGCAGCGAGAGCCCGGTGGCTGCGTTCAGCGCGTTCCGCAGTTCGACGGCCGAGAGGGAGTCGAAGCCCGCTTCCTTGAAGGTCGTGTCGACGTCCACGTCGCGCGCCGATCCGTGGCCGAGCACCGCCGCTGCGTGCGCACGCACCAGTTCCAGCGTGTCGCCTCGCGTGACCTGCTTCGAACTGCTCTGCCCTGTCGCGTCGGTACGGACCTGGACGGGGCCCTTCGCCGAACCGTCCAGCCAGAAGCGCCGGCGCTGGAAGGCATATGTCGGCAGCTCGACCAGAGCGGAACCCGGCAGGAGCCGCTTCCAGTCGACGTCCACACCATGTGCGTGCACCGCGCCCAGGGCAGCGAGGAGGGAACGCTTCCCGGCACGGTCCCCGCGCAGCACCGGAACCATGACCCTGCCCTCGGCATCCGCCAGGCACCCACTCGCCAGACCCGCAAGCGTCCCGTCCGGCCCCAGCTCCATGAACGCCGTCACACCAAGACCCGCCAGCGTCGCGACACCGTCGGCGAAGCGCACCGCCCGACGGGCCTGAACAGCCCAGTACTCGGCCGTGAACTCCTCGACCAGCTCGCCGGTCACATTCGAAACCACCGGAATCCGCGCAGGAGAATAGGTCAGAGTCCGGGCCACCTCGGTCAGCTCCGCCAGCACCCCGTCCAGATGCGCCGAGTGGAACGCATGACTCACCTTCAAACGAGTCGCCTTCACACCCTCCCCACGAGCCAGTTCCAAAACCTCGAGCACGGCCGCCTCGTCACCCGAGACCACCGTGTCGACAGGGCTGTTGACCCCCGCCACCTCCACACCCGAACGCCCCTCGAGCCACCCTCCGACGCGCTCCTCTCCCGCGTTCAGGGCCACCATCGCCCCACCCGCGGCGACCCCCTCCATCAGACGGGCCCGGGCACACACCAGACGCGCCGCGTCCTCGAGTGACAGCACACCCGCCACATGGGCCGCCGCCAGCTCACCCACCGAATGACCCAGCAGGTAATCCGGTGTCACCCCGTAATGCGACAGCAGCCGGAACAACGCCACCTCGACCGCGAACAACGCCGGCTGAGTGAATACCGTCCGCTCGAGCAGCCCCGCATCCCCCGCGATCACCCCGGCAAGCGAACGATCCACATACACGTCAAGAGCCGCGACCACCTCGTCGAACGCGGCCGCGAACACCGGCTCCGCCGCGTACAGCTCACGCCCCATCCCCACACGCTGACTACCCTGCCCGGAGAACAGGAACGCGAGCGCGCCGTCCTGCGCCGCACGACCCGTGACGACACCGGCCGCGGGCACGCCCTCGGCCAACGCCCGGGCTCCGGCCAGCAACTCCTCGCGAGTCTGGCCCACGACCACCGCGCGGTGATCGAAACGAGAACGCGTCACGCCGAGCGAGCGGCCGACCGCCGCGACGTCCAGCTCCGGACGCTCCTCCAGGAAGGACACCAGGCGATCCGCCTGGCCCGCCACGGCCTCGGCCGACCTGCCCGACACCACCCACGGCACCACGCCTGCGCCGGACTCGACGCCGGACGGTTCCTCCCGCGCCGCCGGCTCGGCGCGCCAGTCCGAGAGCACGACGTGACAGTTCGTACCGCCCATGCCGAACGAGCTGACACCCGCGTAGAGCGGCTCGTCCGGCCGCGGCCACGGCTCGCGGCCGCGCTGTACGGCGAGTTTCAACTGGTCGAGTGGAATGTCCGGGTTGGGGGTTTCGAAGTTCAGGCTCGGCACGAGCTCGCGGTGCCGGATGCAGAGTGCCGCCTTCAGCAAGCCGACGATGCCGGCGGCACCCTCAAGGTGTCCGACGTTGGTCTTGACCGATCCGACCCGCAGGTCGGCTCCGTCCACGCGGCCGTCGCCGAGCACCGCGCCCAGCGCCGACGCTTCGATCGGGTCGCCCAGCTTGGTACCCGTGCCGTGCAGCTCGACGTACTGCACCTGCTCGGCGGGCACCTCGGCACGCTCGTACGCCTGCCGCAGGACGTTCTGCTGGCCGGCCGGACTCGGCACGGTGAGACCCTCGGTCGTTCCGTCGTTGTTCATCGCGCTGCCGCGCAGCACGCAGTAGACCGGGTCGCCGTCCGCCACGGCGGCGTGCAGGGGCTTGAGCACCACGAAGGCGCCGCCCTCACCGCGTACGTATCCGTTCGCCCTCGCGTCGAAGGTGAAGCTGCGACCGTCCGGTGACAGCGCGCCGAACCGCTCCGCGCCGATGGTGCTGTCCGGTACCAGGTTGAGGTTGACACCGCCGGCGAGGGCCATGGCGGACTCGCCGCGGCGCAGGCTCTCGGCTGCCTGGTGCACAGCGACCAGTGAGGAGGACTGGCCGGTGTCCACGGCCGCGCTCGGTCCCTGCAGACCCAGGGTGTAGGAGATCCGGTTGGCGATGACGCCGCGGTTGAGTCCGGTCAGGGTGTGACGGGTGATGCCATCGGTCCCGTGCTGGTGCGTGAGGGCGGCGTAGTCGTCGGCGATGACACCGACGAAGACGCCGGTCCGGCTGTCGGCCAGATCGGACGGGCAGATCCTGGCGTCCTCCAAGGCCTCCCAGGCGAGTTCAAGCATCAGCCGCTGCTGCGGATCCATCGACGATGCCTCACGCGGACCGATGCCGAAGAAGCCGGCGTCGAAGCCGCTGACGTCCTCGAGGTAGCCGCCCGGTCGAGAGGGCAGTTCGGGGCGCCTCGCGGGAGGCGCGCCGATGGCACTGCGGCCGTCGCTCAGCAGTCGCCACAGCTGAGCGGGGTTCTCCGCGTGCGGCAGTCGGCAGGACATACCGACGACGGCGATCGCCTCTGTCGATACCGACATGTCCGCTTGGAATTCGGCCATGGTGGAGCTGCCCCCTGTTATGTTCGATGCTTGAACGGAGGAGTAGCACCCGCAGCTGTGTCGCGAGTGCTACACCAATTCATGCCGCTTTCTGCGGAGAATGCTTCTCGTATTTCGCCACGAGCGTTCGCTTCAGGACTTTTCCACTGGGCCCGAGCGGGAGGGCGTCGACGAATTCGACTCGACGAGGGTATTTGTATGCGGCGAGTCGCTGTTTGCCCCATTCGGTGATCTCTTCGTCCGATCCGGGGGTGACGTCCTCCGGCCGGGCAGGCACGACGATCGCCCAGACCTCCTCACCGAGCACGGGGTGCGGAACACCGATGACCGCCACCTGTGCCACGGCCGGATGCCCGATGAGGATCTCCTCGATCTCGCGCGGATAGACGTTGTAGCCGCCGCGCAGAATGAGGTCCTTCTTGCGGCCCACGATCGAGAGGTAGCCGTCGTCGTCCAGCCTGCCGAGATCGCCGGTGCGGAACCAACCGTCGATCAGCACCTCGGCGGTGAGGTCCGGGCGGCCGAGATATCCGGCCATGACGTTCTGGCCTCGCACCACGATCTCGCCCACCTCGCCGACGGGCAGGAGGTCGATCCCGTCGGCGTTCGGCCGAGCTGTGCCGACGGTGATGCCGGTGATGGGAACACCGACCGTTCCGGGGCGAAACGTCAGGCCGGGGTAGTGGTAGGCGACGCTGCAGGAGGTCTCGGTCATCCCGTAGCCCTCGTACACAGGGCATCCGAACGTGCTTCGGACAGCCTCGAGGGTCTTGACGGGAAGCGCCGATCCCCCGCTGTACACGCGGTCGAGCCGAGGGACCTGCTCTCCCTGAGCCACCGCGTCGAGCAGCTTGGAGTACATGGTCGGCACGCCCATGAACACCGTGCACCGGTGTTTCGCCATCAGTTCGAGGGCCCGCGGGCCGGAGAACTTCGGCATCATGACGAGGGAGACGCCGGCCCGGAAGCCGGTCAGCATGCCGCAGATCTGCCCGAAGCCGTGAGCCAGCGGCAGGCACCCGAGCAGGACGTCGTCACCCCGGAACGCGTACGGAGTGGTGACCATCCTCTCGACGTTGTACAGAATGTTCCGGTGGGTGAGCATCACGCCTTTGGGCTCGCCCGTCGTACCGGACGTGTAGAACACGACCGCGACATCGTCGGGTCCCGGCACGGCGGCCTCGTCGATCGGCGCCGTGCCCTGTGCCGCGTGCTCCAGGTCGACCGTGCCCGCGGGGCCCGGGCCGACGGTGAGGAGGACCGTGCCCCGCCGCTCCGCCGCCTGCCTCGCCCGGTCGAGCAAGGAGGTGGCGCACACCAGGAAACGGGCGTCGGCGTCGGTCAGTACGTGATCGGTCTCCGCCGCCGTCGCCATGACGTTCAGCGGGATCGCGACGGCACCGGCTGCCAGCACGCCGAAGTACACGACGGGAAACTGCGGGGTGTCGACCAGCAGCATGGCGACCCGGTCCCCCGGCCGTACCCCGTTGTCGCGCAGCACGGAGGCGTAGCGGCGAGCCTGATCCCACAGCCACCCGTACGTGAAGTGCTCGGACTCGTAGACCACGGCCGGGTGGTCGGGTCGCTGCGCCGCCGTGCCGGCCAGTACGCCGACAACTGACATCGTCATTACGGCAGCACTTCGGCTTTCGCGGCGCTGCGGATGCCGCCACCGCAGAGCTCGGACGTGAACCAGTCCCGGGCACTCGCGGTCGGAATGCTCAGTTCCTTCCAGATTCCCCGAAGAGCATGGGCGAAGTTCTCGACATCGTTCTGATCGTGTACGGCGGACGGAGCGATCCGCAGGATCTCCTCACCCGCGGGCACGCTGGGGGCGTTGATGGACTGGACGTAGATCCCGTGCCGCTCGAACAGCAGCCGGGACGCCCGCTTGCACAGATCGTCGTCCCCGACGAAGGCCGCAACGATGTGGGAGTCCGTCGAGACGAACGGGATGTCGGCCTCGATCAGAAGGCTGTGCAGAAGCTGCGCGTTCTCCGAGAGGAGCTTTCGCTCGGCGTCGGAGGACCGCAGATACTGAACCGACGCCAGCGCAGCGGCCGCGACCGCAGGCGGCAGCGAGGTGGTGAAGACGAACGAGCGCGCATAGGTCCGCACCGCGTCCACGAGGGCCGCCGGTCCCGCGATGTAGCCGCCAACCGTTCCGAACCCCTTGGCCAAGGTACCCATCACGACGGTGAAGCGATCGGCGATGCCTTCCCGCGCGGCGATGCCGGCGCCCTGCGGGCCGTACATGCCGACCGCGTGAACCTCGTCGATGAAGGTCGTGGCACCGTACTTGTCGGCGATGTCGGCGATCTCGGCGAGCGGCGCGACGTTGCCCGACATGGAGTAGACCGATTCCACGACGATGAGCTTCGGGCAGTCGGCGGGAGCCGCCACGATCAGTTCTTCCAGGTGGGCGGTGTCGTTGTGCCTGAAGATGTGCTTCTTCGCGCCGCTGTGCCGGAGTCCGTCGATGATCGATGCGTGGTTCTTCGCATCGGAGAATACGACGGTGTCCTTCGGCATTCCCGCCAGCACGGTGAGGGCGCCTTCGTTGGCGGTATAGCCCGAGGTGAAGAGGAGCGCGGCCTCCTTGCCGTGCAGATCCGCCAGTTCGTTCTCCAGACGGACGTGGTGGTGGTTGGTTCCGCCGATGTTCCGGGACCCTCCGGAGCCTGCGCCATGGGTCTCTATCGCGGCCTGCATCGCCTCGATGACCTGTCGGTTCTGCCCCATGCCCAGATAGTCGTTGCTGCACCACACATTTACTTCCGAATCCACCCCGTCACGCCGGGCAGAGGCCAGGGGGTAGTGACCGGAACGACGGCCGATCTCCAGGAACTCACGCTTGCTTTCAGCGAGATCTCCAGCGGTTTTGCTACTCAGGTAGGACGCCAGGTGAACGTTCATTTACTCGCCTTCTCGACGTAGCGATTGGACTGGCCTGCGCACGAGGTCTACGCTAGGAAAACTGTGACTTCAGGAGCACCTTGTCGGGTTTGCCGTTGCTGTTCATCGGCAGCGTGCTCAAGACGTGTATCTTCTCGGGCACGTGAATCGGGGACAGTGCCTCAGCAATTCTCGAGCGGATATCTTCCACTTCGGCGACCTCGGCCGGATCGCATTCGATCGCAGCGTGTATGTGCTCGCTTCCGTCCTCGTCCCGGACGCTGTAGACGGCGGCATGCCGGACGCCCGGGTGGGAAAGGATTTCCGCCTCGAGAACGATGGGATGCACCTTGACGCCACCCACCTTGATGACATGGGCCACCCGGCCCATGAGTGTCAGGTAGCCTCGCTCGTCGATAAAGCCGATGTCTCCGGTGGAGTACCAGCCGTCACGAAGAACTCGTGCCGTCGATTCCGGGTCCCCGTGATAGCCGTCCATCATCTGGGGAGATCGGACGTGAACCTCGCCGGTTTCGCCCGTCGCCAGTTGCGCACCCGTATCCGGGTCGCATACGGCGATCTCCACATAGGGGAAGGGCCGCCCGACGGTAGCCGAAAGATCCGGGTCGCCGTGCTCCGGAGGAGTCAGGGTCGTGATTCGACCACATTCGGTCGCGGCATACCCCTGCCACAGGACAGGGCCGAAAATCCGGAAGGCCTGGGCAATTCTTGCGGGTGCCGCGGGACTGCCGCCGTAGACGATCCGCTTCAGTGAAGACAGGCCCGCGGCCTCCACCGCGTCAGTGTCGCGGATTCCCCGCTCGAGCAGGTGGTCGATGAGCTGGAACACGTGGTTCGACGCCATGAACGTCCACGAGACCTCCTTCTCCGCCGAGACGGTGTCCACGAACTTCCCGGCATCGAAACTCTCGTGGAGATACAGCGCTCCGCCCAGGGTGAGGACTGCGTCCGCCATCGGGGCAACGCCATGACTCAGAGGGGTCGACACCAGTATCGTCGCGCAGTCGGCCTCACGGCCGAGCTCCATCCATGCGCTCAAGGTGGCTTCCCACGCTCGGCCCGACAACCGGATGCCCTTGGGCCGCCCCGTGCTGCCACTCGTGAAGCCGATGAAGGCCAGCGCGTTCGGCTCCCACGACACGGCGTCCGGGGCATCGGCACCACCGGTTCGGCCGGCCTCGTCGCGCTCCCCGTGCGGAAGCCGCGTCACCGGGATCCCGCTTCCGTCAGCGAGCTCCACCGCGCGCTCGGAGCCTTCGGCATCGGCATAGATGGTCACGGCTTCGGTCTCGCGCAGGATCTGGATCTGTTGATCCAGCGGAAGGACCGTCGTCCTGGTACCGGGATTAGTGGTTCGCAGATAGCATACGGCGCCGCCGAGCAAATGCGTCGCGTACCGCACGGTGAGCATCTCAGGGCTGTTGGGCGCGACCAGGATCGCTACCATATCCCCCTTACCTACTCCGCTATTGCGCAGCGCAAGGAAAGTTTCAGTCACGGACTGAATCAGATCACTGCCGGAGAAGGCCTTACCACGCCAGTAGACGACATCTCGACCCGGCGCGGCTGCGAGCAGCGCGAGAATCTCCGAGACATAACTACGACTTTTACTCCACCAATGCTCGGGCAGGCTCATGGGACCTTCCGTAGTGATGTCATCCGATTGGGCAGTGCAATCTTCGACATGCAATGGGAAGAGGTCAACCCTGTTCCGTCAGTGCTCTAGCGACCGTCATGTGTATCTTGAACGCATGATCTTCCCTGGGCGGGTAAACGCACCCTTCGCCCAAGAGCCGGAGCGCTCCCCCCCCCCCCCCCCCGAGCTTGGCGTTCAACATCGCAGGTCACTCGACCTGCTGAGCTGCCAGGATTCCGGGACGCGCGAGGCGGCCGTTCCTCGCGCTTCGAGATGTAGAATATTGAAGCACGAGAGAAAACACCGCTCCGAGGGTAAGGGCACTCCGGTATCCAAGCGTCTCTACCTGGCCGACGCTGCTTTCACGCTCGCGCTGACATCCGATGACGAAGCGCTGCTGCACGCATGCGCCGCTGCCCTGTGTGACCCGCACCGGCCCCTGCTTCTCGGCCGCCGGTCATGCCCGCCGGAAGGCCCGGTCCTGCTGGGCTGCGTGGAAGATCCGCTGCGCCACCTGGTACAGCTGCCCTTGGCGGCCAACAGGCCGCGCAGCGGCCCGCGGCCGATCGATTTCTACGGCGACAGACCGCTCGGTGCGCTCCCCGTGAACTCCGACGCCCCGGACAAGAGCGACGGAGATCACCACAGCGGCGAAGTCACCGACGAGCCGATGTCGTTCGCATCCCTGGCACGCCAGTACCGGCCTCGGCCGCTGTACCGGCGTGCCGTGCAGCTGCCCGACACCGCCTACGAAGGCTTCGGCGCCGGCCACCTGGAGACGCTCCAGAGCTACATCGACACCCACTTCGCGACGGCGGACAGGAGCACCCGGTGACTGCGTGGCCGACCCCCATCGTGCCCAGCTCTCGCGAGGCCCGCCGAACTGAGCGGCAATGCGCAAGGCATCCGACTGTGCCACCGCATGGTGCAGATGTTCACGGGCCTTGACCCCGAATCCTGGAAACGGGTTATGCGGCTTGTGCCAGCGTAGTTGGTGTCAGTTGGAGGGCGTTCTCGTAGGCGATCGGTGGTCGTTGTCCGAGGCGGGAGTGTCGGCGTCGGGTGTTGTAGCGGTGGAGCCATCTGAAGGCGTCGATCGGCGATCGCCCAGCCGGCCAGACGGCGCGAGGCGAGGTCGATGACGGTCGCCAGGTAGCAGAACTTCCCGCCGTCGACGGGCAGGCAGGTGATGTCGCCGACGTACTTCGTGTTCGGCTTGTCCGCGGTGAAGTCGCGGCCGATCAGGCCCGGGGCCTTGACGGCGGCCGGGGCGGGGACGGTGGTGCGGTGCCGACGGCGCCACCGGACCCCCTCGATCCCCAACGCCCGCATAATCCTGGCGACCCGCTTGTGGTGGAGCGCCTCACCATTCTCCTCGCGTAGCTCGGCAGTGATCCTCGGGGCTCCGTAGGCGCCCCCCCGATTCCTGGTGCACCGCCCGTATCCGGGCGGCCAGGCGGGCGTCGGCCGCCTGCCTGGCGGCCCGGTCAGCGGCTGTCCGGCACCAGTAGTAGAAGCTCGAGCGGCTGACGCCGAGGATGCTGCAGAGCCGCTCGACGCCGTGACGGCGCTGGAGGTCGGCGACACACTGGAAGCGGTTCACCAGCGCCTCTCCCCGGCGAAATACTTCGCCGCTTTGCGCGGGATCTCGCGTTCCTCCTCCAGCTCACGGACCTTCTTCCGCAAAGCGGCGTTCTCCGCCTCCAGCGGCGCCGGCGGCTGAGACGGTTCCTGCGTCCGCCGTCCCCGGGGACGGCTCACCCCGGCTGCCCGAACCCAGTTCCGCAGCGTCTCCGCATTGATCCCCAGATCGGCGGCGACCGACCTGATCATCGCTTCCGGCCGCGACTCGTACAACGCGACCGCGTCCGCCTAGAACTGCGGCGGATAGTTCTTCATGACCACGAGACGTCCGTCCTCAGATCCTCAGGATCCAGTGTCTCGTGTGTTCAACATCCAGGGCCAAGGCCCTTCGGCTGTTGTCAGCCGAACTGCTCAACCGCGCTTTGCAGCGGCATCGTTCACAAGCTGCCACATCTCGTAGTTCCCGCATTCTGCCGTGATCTCGGCCGTCGCCTGAGCCGCGGCGAAGAAGTCGTCGGCCAGCGGCGAGGTGCGCGACGCCGCCATCGCGACGAACACCTGGTCGGGCGCCAGGTCCGGGACGGGTACATACCTGATGTCCGGCCGTGAGTAGAACACGGTCTCCGAGCGCCCCACGAACGAGATGCCACGGCCGGCCGCGACGTGCTCGAGCTTCTCCTCCACCCCGCGCACCCGGAGCCCGGAGTCGGGAAGCGGGCGCCTCGTGGGCTGCGTGCTGGGGTCGGCATGCCAGATCAGCGGTTCACCGGCCAGGTCCGCCTCGGTGACCTCCTCCTTGCCGGCCAGCGGGTGGTCCGCGGGCAGCGCCACCATGAGCGGTTCGGTGTAGAGCGGGGTCAGGCGCAGGCCGGTCTCGTCGACAGGCAGCCGCACAAAGCCGACGTCGACGCGGCCGTCGAGCAGCATCGGGACCTGGTCGTCCCATTCCATGCGCTGCACGTCCACGACCACGTCCGGATGGCGGCCACCGAACTCTCGCGCCGCGGGGATGACCGGGATCCCCGCCCGAAAACCGACCACCAGCCGCCGGCCGCCACGGGAAGCCGCGGTCACCCGGCGCCTGACCGCTTGCGCGGAGGCGAGCAATGGACCGGCGTCGGCCAGGAGTTGTCGGCCCGCGTCCGTCAGCGTGACGCCGTGGCTGTCCCTGGTGAACAGGGGGGCGCCGAGGTCCTGTTCCAGCGCGCGGATCTGCCGGCTGAGCGCCGGCTGCGCGATGTGCAGGTCCTCGGCGGCGCGTCCGAAGTGCAGCCTGTCGGCGACGGCGGCGAAGTAGCGCAACTTGCGCAGATCCAGATCCATGGAGCCCCTCCCGGTCCGGCAATGCCTTGAGGTTATCACCACGGCTAAAACGGGTCTTGGACACCCGCTCGGGCCAATGGCATCGTTCACAGGGCCGAGAGAATTCGGTACAAGAATTCGGGATCGGTAATTGCTGCTCATCAATTCAATGGAGTGATCATGGGAAAGCTCGATGGCAAGGTAGCGGTGATTACCGGGGGATCCACCGGATTGGCACTGGCCGGGGCCAAGCTTTTCGTCGAGGAAGGAGCGCATGTATTCATCCAGGCCCGGCGGCAGGAAGCACTGGACGAGGCCGTCGCCCTGATCGGCCGCAACGTCACCGCGGTCCAGGGTGACGCGTCCGATCTGGACGACCTGGACCGCTTGTACGACACCGTCAAGCGGGAGAAGGGCTCGATCGACGTGCTGTGGGCCAGTGCCGGGATGGGTGAGCCCGCCATGCTCGGCGAGATCACCGAGGAACAGTTCCACCGCTCCTTCTCGCTCAACGCCCGCGGCACCCTGTTCACCGTGCAGAAGGCACTGCCGCTGATCAACGACCACGGCTCGGTCTTGATGACCGGATCCAACGCCTCCCTCGGCGCCTTCCCCGGCTGGAGCCTCTACGCGGGAAGCAAGGCGGTCCAGCAGGCCTTCGCCCGTGTCTGGCTCAACGAGCTGCGCGACCGCAAGATCCGGGTGAACGTCCTGACCCCCGGCCAGGTCGGCACGGCTAAGCAGGAAGAGCTGTTCGACGAGGCGACCAGGACTGCCTTCGAGTCCCTGATCCCCCGCGGAAAGATGGGCCGCCCCGAGGAGATCGCCACGATCGCCCTGTTCCTGGCCTCCGGCGACTCCAGCTACGTCAACGGTCTGGAGCTTGTCGCCGACGGCGGCACCACCGCTATCTGAACCATGCACGAACGAGACCGGGTCATGCACGAACGAGGCCGGGCCACGCGCGAACGAGACAGAGCGGCGCCTCAAGAACAGGCGCCCCCGCGAACAGGAAGAGAGCACAGCTCATGAGCAGCATCACCTTCATCGGTGCGGGGAACATGGCCCGCACGATCGGCGCACTCGCGGTAGCGGGCGGCAACACCGTCGAGATCATGGCACGCGATCACTCCAAGGCCGAGGTCCTGGCCAAGGCTCTGGGCGGCGGCACGACGACGGGTGAGTGGGGCGCCGTCCCGGCCGGGGACATCGTCATCACGGCCATGTTGTACGACGGGGTCGTTCCGGCCGTCGCCCAGTACGGGGACGCCCTCGCGGGCAAGACCATCGTCGATATCAGCAACCCCTTCAACACCACGGGCGACGGCCTGGCCCACAGCGAGGAGACCTCGATCGCGCAGGAAGTCGCCAAGGTGGCCCCGGCCGACGCCAGCGTGTTCAAGGCCTTCAACACCATCTTTCGTGGCGTTCTGGAGAACGGCCGGCCCGACGTCTTCTTCGCCGGTGACGACCCGCAGGCCAAGGCGGACGTGGCGGCATTCATCAAGAGCCTCGGACTGCGCCCGCTGGACGTCGGCGGCCTGAAGATGGCGCACTGGCTCGAAGGAGCGGGCGTGCTCACGGTAGGCCTCGCCGGCAACGGAATCGGCCACGTGAACTTCGCCCTGGGTGTCAACGAGTTTACGGGCTGACCCCCGGGGCTGACCGAACAGTCGACGAATAGCGCGCCGTGCGCTCCGGCCAATTGACGGAACCACCGACTCGTCGATGCCAGATGCCAGATGTCAGATTCCAGATATCAATAGTGGCGAAAGAGTTCGCCCGAGGAGGCGCAACGCAATGCAGCTCGGTTTCGTGATTCCCCTTGTCGGGCCCGCGGTCGGCGACGCCCCCGCCCTGAGCGCTTTCGTCCGCGGACTCGAGGACCTCGGCTACGACACCCTGTGGGTCGGCGATCGCCTGGTCACGCCGGTTGATCTGGGCAACGGCTATCTGGACCGGGGGCCGCAGATGGCCCGCTCCTTCGACCCGATGCTGCTGTTGACCGTCGCTGCGGCGGCGACCGACCGGGTACGCCTGAACACCAGCACGCTCAGCACGTTCTACTACGAGCCGCCGCACCTGGCCCGGCAGTTGACCACGCTCGACGTGCTCAGCGGCGGCCGCCTCGGCGTGGGCGTGGGGGTGGGGTGGATGAAGCAGGAGTACGACATCGTCCGCGGCGCGGACTGGAGCCGACGCGGCAAGATGCTCGATGACACGCTGGCGTTCCTGCGGGCGTGGTGGACGACCAGCCCCGTGTCCTGGGACAGCGAGTTCTTCACCATGCCACCGGTCCACGCCGACCTCCGTCCGGTCCAGGCGGGCGGGCCGCCCATCTGGATCGGGGGTGCCAGTGAGGCCGCGATGCGCCGGGTCGGCCGCAGCGGGGTCGGCTGGCTCGGGGTCGAAGGGCCGGCGCCCGCTGCGTCGGCCAGTAGCCAGGACGAGGGCGCCGGTCGCTTGTGGTCGATCGCGCGTCGAGCGGCGGAGGAGGCCGGCCGCGATCCCGACGCACTCAAGACGGCCATGCGGATCAACCTCGAGCCGGGCACGTCCGTCGACTCGGTCGCGGACCAACTGAAGCGGTACGCCGAATCCGGTGTCGATGAGGCGTACTTCGATGCCTTCACGATGTTCGCCGGCCTTGACCAGCTACTCGACTTCGCCGGCCAGGTGATCGAGCGTACCGGCCGGTTGTGACACCCAAGAAACGACCACCGAAGAAGCCAGAGGAAGAGAGAACTCACCATGAGCAGCATCAGCTTCATCGGTCTCGGGGGCATGACCCACGCCATCGCCTCACGTGCGGTAGCGGGCGGTAACTCCGTCGAGCTGATCGGCCGCGACGCCGCCAAGGCCAAGGGCCTGGCCGCCGAGCTCGGCGCCGGGGCCACGGTGGGGACCTTCGGCGCCGTCCCTGTGGGACACATCGTTGTCCTCGCCGTGCCCTACACCAGCGCCGTGCCGGTCGTCGCCCAGTACGGGGATGCCTTGGCCGGCAAGGTCATCATCGACATCTCCAACACCTTCGACGCCGACGCCACCGGGGTGGTCACTCCCGAGGGCACGTCCGGTGCGCAGGAGATCGCCAAGGCGGCCCCGGCGGGCGCGCATGTCGTGAAGGCGTTCAACACAGTCTTCGGCCATGTCCTGGTCCAGGAGCGTCCGTTGGACGTGCTCTTCGCCGGAGACGACGCACGGGCCAAGGCCGACGTGTCGGCGTTCATCGCGAGCCTCGGACTGCGTCCCCTCGACGTCGGCGGCCTGGAGATGGCCCGCTGGCTGGAAGGGATCGGGCCGCTGCTGATGGGCCTGGCCCGGAACGGCGCGGGGACCTTCGACGTCGCCATCGGCGTCGAACTCCGCGGCTGAGCACACCCGCACCACCACCCGGCACCACCACTTCGCGCACCACATCACCGACAAGGAGCAGTACGTTGCGAGTCTTCGTCACTGGCGGGACCGGCCATTCCGGTTCGTACATCATCCCCGAACTCATCGCCGCAGGACACGAGGTCACCGGCCTCGTCCGGTCGGACACGGCCGCCGCGGCACTGTCCGCGCTCGGCGCGAAGATACGCCGCGGCGACCTCCAGGACCTCGACGGGCTCAAGGAGGCGGCCGCGGACTCCGACGGCGTCATCCACGTCGCGCACCGGCAGGACCTGCTTCCCTCCGGCGGGATGGCCGCCGTGGCCGCCGCGGAGCTCCCGGTCATGCTCGCGTACGGCGAGGCCCTCGCGGGGACCGGTAAGCCGCTGGTCGCGGCGGGAAGCATCGGCTCGCCCGGAACCGGAACGTACCTGGGCCGGCCGGGTACCGAGGAAGACCCGGCCCTGCCCGTCGGTGACGAGCACAAGGGCACCCTGCGGGCCCGTAATGTCGTGGAGTCCGCCGTCATCGGACTCGCCGAGCAGAACGTACGGTCCTCGGTCGTGCGGATCGCCAACATCATGCACAGCACGACCGACCGTGGCTTTCTCCCCATGCTGATCGCGCTCGCGAAGGAGAAGGGCTTCGCCGGCTACCCCGAAGACGGCGCGAACCGGTGGAACGCCGTGCACGCCCGCGATGCCGCCTCCCTGTTCCGTCTGGCGCTGGAGAAGGGCCCGGCCGGCAGCTACTGGCACGCGGTCGAGGACGGGGGCGTCCCGTTCCGCGAGATCGCCGAGGCCATCGGCAGCCGCCTGGGCCTGCCCGCCGTGAGCGTTCCCCTGGACGAGCTGATCCTGCCGGCACATTTCGGGTTCCTTACGAGCGTCGTCACGCAGAGCTACCCGACCTCCAACCTCATCACCCGCCGGACCCTCGGCTGGGGGCCGGGTCAGCCCCGCCTGCTCGCCAATCTGGACAACGGCCACTACTTCCCCGCCGGCTGACAGCAGGGAAAGGGCAAGGCTCGTACAAGGACAAGGCTCTCCTGGAAGGACGCCGAGAACATGACGACTGTGGGATTCATCGGAAGCGGAGCCATCGGCAGCACCATCGCACGGCTCGCCGTCGAGGCCGGCCACCAGGTCGTGCTCAGCAACTCGCGCGGTCCCGGGACGCTCACGGACACGGTCGCGAGACTGGGTCCGGGGGCCTCCGCGGCGACGAGCGAGGAAGCCGCGGAGGCCGGTGACATCGTCGTGGTCACGGTGCCGGTCACGGCCTTCCCCGGCCTTCCCGCCGCGCCACTGGCGGGAAAGACGGTCATCGACACATGCAACTACGGCCCCGAGCGTGACGGGCACATCCCCGAGCTCGACAGTGGATCGCTCACCTCGAGCGAGCTGCTGCTGCGGTACGTCCCGGACGCCGGGCTCGTAAAGGCGTTCAACACCATCTACTTCAAGCACCTGCTGTCACTCGCCCGTCCGGCGGGGGCGGCCGACCGGTCGTACCTGCCGATCGCCGCGGACTCGGCGCCGGCGAAGGCGGCGGTCACCGACTTCATCGACTCCATCGGGTACGGCGTGGTGGACGCGGGCCCGCTGGCCGACAGCTGGCGGCAGGCCACGGGCACACCCGTGTGGGGCGCCCCCTATGGGCCGTACTCGAACGAGAAGGGCCGGCCCGCCGGCGACGACGTCATCTGCGCGGCACTGGCCACCGCCACGCGGTAACCGCAGGCCGGCGCGGGCCGGCGACATCGTCGACCAGCACTGAGCACGTGAGCACGACCAGGAGAGGCACATGACCGGCCCCCCGCCGCTGATCGCTGTGACCGATGCGGAACTCGACGACCTGCGCGCGCGGCTACGCGCCACCCGGTGGCCCACCCGGTGGCCCGTCGACGGCTGGGAAGCGGGCGCCGACAGCACTGAGATGCGCCGCCTGGCGGAGTACTGGGCCGCGGGCTATGACTGGCGCACCCACGAGGCGCGGATCAACGCCCTGCCGCACCACACGGCCACCACCGGCGGCACGCCCGTCCATTACCTCCGGTTCGACGGCAAGCGACCGGGCGCCCTGCCGATCGTGCTGACCCACGGCTGGCCCAGCACCTTCCTGGAGCTCACCGACCTCGCCCGGCGTCTCGCGGAGCCGTCGAAGACCCCACCACTACCACCGCGTCGAACTCTACGACGCCGACACCCTCACCTACCGCGGCCCCGCCTTCCGCAGCGACGAAATGAGCCCCCGCCAAGCCCGCGCACTGCACAATGCCCGCCGACGCGAAGCCGACCGCTACGCCGCCAAAGCCCGCCGAGCCCGCAAAAACGCCAACCCCCGCTACGCCGCCACCACCGTCGCCGCCGCGCCCGAACCCCTCAACCGGCTCACCGCCAGCCAGGCAGCCGCCCAGCTACGCGAGCTGCAGACACCGGAAGTTCACCTGCACGCCGAGGCCCGGCCCGACCTCCTCAACCGACCCCAGCCCGACTCCGCCCGCTGGACCAAACCCCTGACCGACCCCAAACCCCAGGACACCGCGTGACCCACCCGACCACGCCCGAAAACCAGCCGACCGCCGGCTCCAACTACCACTACATGGGCCTGCCCGGCGCCCGCGCCATGCTGACCCAGGCCAGCGCAGAGACCTACGCCAACCTCCACACCACCCTCAACGCCGACGCCGGTAAGGGCGCCATCATGTGTGTCCACGGCGGCGTCGGCCTGGGCAAGACCTTCGCCGTCAACAGCCACCTCGACGACCTCGCCCCCCACACCACCCTGCGCATCAAAGTCGGCTCCGCCAAAATCCAGGCCCTGCGCGCCTCCCTGTACAAAAAGCTCGACCTTCCCGGCGAGGCCCCCCTCAACAGCACCCGCTGCGAAACCATCCTCAAGGAAGCCCTGTCGGAAACCCCGCGCGTCCTGGTCGTCGACGAAGCCCAGTGGCTGGACACCCGGGCCTTCGAATTCATCCGCGAGCTTTGGGACGACGAGGACACCCGCCTCGCCGTCGTCCTGGTCGGCGCCGAGACCTGCTACCAGAAGATCAAGAACCGTCCGGCGCTGGATTCCCGCATCCTCGTCTGGCAGCGCTACAAGCCCCTCACACCCGCCGAAGTCCTCACCGTCATCCCCAAGTACCACCCGCTGTGGGCGGACGTACCCGCAGACGAACTGCTGTGGATCGACGACGTCGCCTGCCACGGCAACTTCCGCCAATGGGCCAAAATCACCTACCTGCTCTGGGACGAGCACGGCGGCACCGACGCGAAGGGTCCCGGTAGCGCGGGTCCGCCGCAACCGGCTGCGCCAGAGGGCGCAGCCGCACCGTTTCCTCCCTACAGCCGGGACCTGGTGCGCGCCGTCCTCAGTCGCCTCGACCCCACCCAACGCCACGTCGACTGAAGGCCCTGTCACGTATGGCCCACCGTAGCCGTCCAGGGGCCGTGCTGCCCGAAACCGAACTGGGCAGCCAGCCAGGCCCGGCGCCTCGTAGGGGCAGGCGGGGCTGCTGTCCGTGGCCTCCGCGATCATGGGGGTGAATCGGACGGCAGGGCGTCGCCCGACGGGGTGGGAGGGGCCGGGTCAACGGCGGGCGTGGCAGCACATAGTGGGCGCTCGTGTCGTACCCGTTCGATGTGTCCGAGGCCTCCATTCGCGTCAATGTCGATGATCTTGCCCAGCAACTCGTCTTCGCGCCGGCGCCGCATCGACTCCGTGTGGAAGCGGGAGATACCGGCGAGCGTCTCGTTGAAGCTCCGGGTCACCGCCAGGAGCACCCCGGGCAGCACCGAGACGAGCACTACCCATAACGCGGCATGACCGATCGCTGACATCAGGAACGGTTCGCGATCACTTCTGGGTGGCTCGGCGGCGCAGTTCGTCGAGGCGGGCTTCGGCGGCTTCGGCTGCCCTGGGGCCTTGTGAGCTGGTATAGCGAGTCAGCACTTGTGGCGGGATGACTCGGAGCCGGACGAGGTGCTCGAGAACTATGACTGCAGCTTCGTGTGCCGGAGACAGGAAAGGCACGTTCACATCTTTTATGGGATTGAGTAGTTCGAGCGGATGCTCTCGGACACGGACCGCATGGTCGACTGCATCGGCGAGGCGTTGTGACTTCGCTGCGTCCATCTCGGCTGTGCTCTCGTGCCAGTACGAGCCGTCGAATTCGAGAACAAGAGAGAGTTCCGGGATGTACATGTCCACCCGTTCGATGCCCTTGGCGGTGCGGATGGTGCGGCGGTCGGGATCCAGAGGGAGGACGACCGACAGCTCCGCGGCCAGCCGCACCTCCTGGGCGGAGGTTCCCGGGATGTTGCAGTGGGGGCAGCCCGTGCCGCCCCTTGTGCGGTTTGTGACGGTGGCGATCCAGGCATGCTCCCGGTTGATCGGACAGATCCAGTGGACCTTCATGCTGCTGCCCGAGGTCAGCTCTGCTGCGCTGATCTTGGATCTGACCGGATCGAGCTGGACGGCCAGATCGGGGCGCACGGCGAGAAGGCTGCTGGTGGTGGACACTTTGTTTCCGGCACAGTAAGGGCAGCCCTGCCCACTGGCTCGTTTGTAGACCCGAGCTTGCCAGCGGTGGTCGGGCCCCTTCCGGCATACCCAGTGGACGATCCGGCTGGAGCCGACCGATACGTCGCGCGGGCTGAGCGCGCCGTTGCGCTCGTGGTCCCACTGGCGGGCAATATCAGGCCGGTTGCTCGCCAGGCGGTTAACGTCCCACACCCGGGCTCCGCTGCAGAAGGGGCATCGAGACCCCTTGCCGACCCGGTTGTTCGGACTGGCCGTCCAGCGGTGCTCCGGGTGACTCCGGCAGAACCAGGCCAGGACCCGGTTGTCCTGGGCGAAGATCTCGTGGGCCGTCGTGCCGTTGACCGGCGCGTCGAACTCCAGTGCCACGTCGGGGGCGACTTCGGCGAGACTGTGCTCGCGAGCCAGACGCTTGCGTGCGCAGTACGGGCAGCCCTGCGGGCGGGTCGCATTGGTCCGGGAGTTCACGCTCATGTCGTAGTCCGGGTGTCCCGCCAGGCACCGCCACCAGGCCACGCTCTTGCTGCCGTTGAGCACCTCTGAGGCGGTGAATCCGGAACGTTCCGGGTTGAGATCCTTGGCTACGTCTGGAGAGATGGCGGCCAGGCTTCGCTCAAAGGGCACCTGTCCGCTGAGGCGTTTGCCTCGGCAGGCTGGGCAACCGGTGGACTGCGGCTTGGTGCGATTGTTGACCGTTGCGGACCATTCGTGAGCAGGGTTCGCAGAGCATTGCCACCACACCTTGGTCTTCCAGCTGTAGGGCACCTCCTCTGCTGTCAGTCCCTCATTGCGCTCAGGGTGGAACTCCTTGGCGACGGGATGCTCGCCCAGGTTTCGCCGAACGGTCTTCGGCAGCGATGCGCGTAACACGGTGTCTTCTCCTCAGGGGCAAGTCAGTCCCTCAGTCCTCAGGATCGAACCCAAGAGGCCGCCGGGCCGACGAAGTTGAAGACAGACCGTAGAGTGAATTCGAAGAAGTCACAAACCGGCTGGTGGTTCCCTGTCGATTGCCCGCGCCCTGCCCCAAACGCAACCTGCTGACCAGAACGCCGTTCTGTTGTAAACGTCCACTCGGACGGGAGAAGCGCTCTGGGTCTGATGGGGGCTCCGGCCTGTCCCGGAGTGCTTCAGAGGCAGGGGCGGGTGGACAGCGGGAGGCAGGCCGCGGGGCAACCTCCTGTCACCCGCACGGCGTTTGGGCCTCACGCGCCAGCCTCAGCGCCGCTGAACGACGTCATGGCCAGCCGAACTCACTCGGCAGGCACTTCCGGCTACGGGCTGCGCGCCTCTCGCGCTTTCACTTGGCTGCTTGCCGCCATGTCACTGACCGCGCTGCTGCCGGGTCTTCGGTCTGCCTACCCGCGATCCCGATCTTGCTACGACCGGCACCCTGAACGGCAGCGAGATCAGTCTCCACACCAGCACTCCCGGCCCTGTCTTATATGAGGAATGGGCACAGCGGTGGTCTTGGGCCCGCGCAGAGAGGGCCACCCATGTCGTCGTCAACTCCGTGGTGTTCCGCTCCTCCAGGCAGAACCTCACCACCATCGGCACCTACATTGAGATGACCTCCGGTCCCCTCGAACCCACCCTCCTCGCCCTAGGAGCACTCGCCATCCGCGGACGCATCAAACGCTGACTACCCAGCAGCCCCTACCCGGCGATTCAGCACCCGCCAACTCCGAGAAGTCGTCCTTGGCTGTACCCGCCAGGGCCCCCACACGGGCCGGTTGCTCCGGAGCCCCGTCTCGGTCCACGAAGCAGTACTCGACCGGCGCCCGCTTACTGCTCAGCAGCTGGTTGGCCGCGTTCGTTGAGGGCGGACCCCCACCCGCGTGGGGAAGAACCAGGTGGTGACGCCGCCGGTGGTGCGGCCGTGGATAGACCCCTACTTACGTGGGGATGGCCCCTTGCTGACCTGCGAGGCCGACTTTATCGATAGAGGGTCTTACTCGTGTGGTCCGGGCGGCAGTCAGCGGTGCCTTCTGCCGGAGGGCAAGGCGGAGCACGCGAACCGGGCCGAACAGGCGGTCGGCCACAGGCAGTGGCCTTGTCGGACGAGCCGCACCTCTCGCGTGGCAGCTGTCCCCGGGGGCTGTGGGTGCGGGCTGTTAGTGGCTGTTGTCGGTGAGGGTTCCGCGCTGCACCAGCTCGTCGGCGGTGCAGCCGCGTCGCTGCGCCATTGCGTGGAAGGTTTCCCGCTCGCGTTGCCAGGACAGGGCCCGGGCGGCTGCCGTCTGACGGATGTACTCATCGGCGGACAGGCCGAGAGCGGTGGAGTGGGCGGCGATCGCTTCTCGTTCCGCGGCCGTGAATGTCATCGTGTGGCCTCCTTTGGCCGGTGGGCCTGCTGCTCGGCGGGGAGCCGGGCGTTAACCCGCGCAGGTCATGACGCTACCCGTTGTGCGGCTTCAGCCCGCGCTCGCTGCAGGGGGGTGGGTGTTGATCCAGAAGAGGCCGCCGAGGTCGAGGTGGTGGCGGGCGCGGGTGACGGCGACGTAGGCGAGACGGGCGTCGGTGTCGCTGACGGGTTCCGGGATGGGGCGTCCTTGGGCGTCGTGCTGGTCGGTGTCCTTGGGCGGGGGGAAGTCGTCGGCGATTTTGACGGTGGGCCATTCGCGGCCCTTGGCGGTGTGGGCGGTGGAGACGGTGACGTTGGCGTGCTGTTCATCGGTGAGTTGGTCGACGGCGGTGAGGATGGCGTCGGGCCCGTGGGTGTCGACGAGGTCGACGAAGGGCTGGAGGTCGCGTCCTGCGGGGTCGTGGGCGGTGTAGTCCTGCAGTTCGCCCCAAGAGGCGAAGAGCACGAGTTCGGGGTGGGAGGTGCGGCGGCCGCCTTTGAGGTCGCGGGCCGCGAGGGCGAGCGCGGCCAGCTGCTGTCCTCCGCGGGTGAGGGCGACGCGGTGGCCGGTGGCGAGCAGTTGCATGACTTCGGCCATGGCGCCGATGTTGGTGCGGCACAGCACCGCGTCCGGCCGGTCGAGGCTGCCGATGTCGGTGGGGATGGTGTCGCTGCCGGTCAGCCGGATGGGGGCGTCGGCGAGGGTGAGCCACCGGTTGGCCTCTTCGGCGATCAGGGGGCCGAAGCGGAAGGAGCGGGTCAGGGTGAGAGGTGTGGCGTCGAAGCCGGTCATCACGTCCCGGGCGCCGCGCCAGCCGTAGATGGCCTGGGCGGAGTCGCCGACCATGACGAGCTGTGCGTGACCGCGCTGGGCGGTGAAGACGTCTTCCAGGACCGGGTTGGTGTCCTGGGCCTCGTCGAGGAAGAGGAAGTCGGCTTCGAGGACCGGCCCGGTCAGGGCCCACATTTTCAGGTAGTGGTCGTGTTCGAAACGGACCACGCCCTGGTCGGGGTTGTGCAGGTCGGCCCAGGCCTTGGTTGCGAACGGCATGACCTCGTCGGCAAGTCGGGCATGGTCGCCGGGTGTGTCCAGGCCGCGCAGTCGTGGCACGTGGTGGCGGGCCAGGGTGCGGTCGGCGGAGTAGCAGTAGCGGGTGACGGTGCGCAGCACGGTGTGGGAGAGCGCGCGGGGGTCGATCTCGTGAGAGCCGATGCGGACCGGACGCGTGATGCCGAGCGCCTGGCCGGTCTTCCACGCGGGCTGGCGGGGGCTGTTGAGCCGGCGGGTGTAGCGGTGACCGACGGCGGCGAAGGCTGTGGCGTGGGCGGTCTTGCACAGCACCGTGCGGGGGAAGCGGCCGGCGGCGTCCTGCGCGATGTTCTTGTTGAAGGCGAGGTAGCGGCCGCGGCGGTGGGTTCCGGCCGCGAGGAGGCCGAGGGTGCTGGTCTTCCCCGTCCCGGCGCCGGCCTGCAGGACGAGATGGTGGCCGGCCCGGAAAACGTCTACGGTGTGCGCCTGTTCGTCGGTGGGCGTATGCAACAAGAACTCCGCGAAAGAGAAAAGCGTTGGAAGGGGGAAAAGAGCGATAAGCAAGGGTTGTGGTGGTAGTTGCCATGCCGGCAAGGTGCAGCGCCCGGGATGGGCTCACAGCATTGCCGGGATGCAGTGGTGATGCCGGCTGTGCAGGATTCGGGCCGCGCAGCCCAGGACTTCTTCGACGGTGGGGTGGGCGGGCAGGCTCTCGAGCGGGTTCGCCGGGCGCCGAGCGCGTTCCTGCTCATGCTGGGCACGGTCCGCGGCCACGCACCGGCTGAGCACATCCTGCGGCCGCTGCCCAGGGCCACAACGGCTCAAGGAGCCGAGAGTGATGTCGGGCAGAACCCGGTCGCGCCGGCTGGGGTGGTGCGTGATCAGGACGTCGATCGGCAGTCGAGTGTCCCGTTGGTGCCGCGGCGCGTGCAGGGCACCGTCCAGGCTGCGCGGTCTGCACCGTCATCAGACGGGTATGGTCCGCGTTCGCGGCCGTCCGGACGCTTGCCCGGGCTTGCCGAGCTCGGTGCAGGTGGCGGGCCTTGGTGGGGTGAGCTCGAGGGCGTGGAAGGGCGGGTGGGCTGCCTTGCGTGTCCTGCCGGTGGGGCCTGGGCGTCGGGTGCGGGTGGGCAGGCGGTTGTGGATGTGCTCGTGGTGGGCCAGGGGGTCGAAGGGCTCCCAGTCGGCCACTGCCAGGTCAGCGGCGGTGGGGATGGCGGCGTGCTGCGGGCAGCGTTGGGTGCGCCAGCGTAGTTGCTCGGCGTACGGGATGGCGCTGAGGTCGTAGATGGCCATAACCGCGGAGGGCAGGGCCAGCTGCCCGCTCGTCGCGGTGGCCGGGACCAGCCTCCAGGTGCCGGCCGGGGTCTCGGGGGAGAGCAGAGTGCTGGTGCAGCGGTGACGGCGCCGGGTCTGGGCGATGCACTGGATCTCGTCCACCGGGCGGGCGGCGAGGTAGCGCATGTACAGCAGCTGCACGACGGGGCGGGCCGGGCGGCAGGCCGCCGCGTCCCCTCGCTGGGCCGGGCTGCCCGGAGAGGCCGGGCACGGAGTGAAGGCGCCGGCGTCGATCAGACGACGGGTGTTTACGGCCAGCGACCGGCGCAGCCCCATCAGCTCGGGAGGGGGCGGGGGAGTGTCGCGGGCGGGGCAGACGGCGGCGTGCGGCAGACGGCACCAGCTGCTGCCGTCGCCACCGGGGTAGGCGACACCGGAGCTGACGTGCCAGCGGCACACGGCGGGCACCCGAGCGGCCGGAAGTTCGTGCGGATGAAGGCGGACAGGCCGCTGAGCGCCGCGATGGTACCACTCGATCCGGTTGCCGCAGTCGCGGCACCGGTCGCCCTGGCCGCAGCGCAGCAGCCGGCTGACGCCGTCGGGGGAGACGTGCAGGGAACGGCGCACGCGGTGGACGAGAGGGCTTCCGTCCCAGCGCCGGGCCGGGGGAGGAGGTGTGGAGCGCATACGGACGAACCTGCCAGCCAACACGCTGGATCCGCGGCAGCAGCTATGCCGGATCGCCCGGTCAGCCTCATACGGTGCGACTGGAGTGCGAATGCATGATTGCGTGTTCGAGAGGGTCTCGCCGGTTCGGGTGATCTGCGACAGGCGTTCGGGCGGGGAGTCAGTCCTGGGCCGGGCCGGGCAGGTCGTGCCCGCGGCACAGGGTGCTGAAGAGCTCGTCGAGCGGGGTGTTCAGGGCGTGAGCGAGGGCGTGCCAGGTCTTCAGCGTGCCGATGGTGCGGCCCTGCTCGATCTCGATGACGGTGCGTCTGGCCAGGCCGCTGCGGGAGGCAAGCTCGTCATAGCTCCACCCGCGCGCGGCCCGCAGGCGCGCGAGTTCGAACCGCAGCGCCGTCAGGTCCGGATCGGGCGGCAAGATCGTCACCCGTCCATCCGACGGTGCAGACCCCTGCACTGCCAGTGCATACCTCTGCCCTATTTTCCCAGGTGACGGCGCCCGCAACAGGGCAGAGGTCTGCACTACGGTTAGCGGCCGCCCCACCCAAGAACGGGACCGGCGCGGACGTGACAAGGAGGAACACGCGCCCATGAGGCTGCGCCCAGCATGTCCGACGACACCACGCGCCTGGACCGTGGAACTGCGCCCGCACGCCGGCGGGCTTGCTCTCGTATGCCGGCAATGCCCGCACGCCAGCGGGCAGATCACCGCAGCGTCCGCACGCGCAACCGCCCTCGCCCACCTCGCACGGCACGCACGCGGCAACCTCCTCCCCTCGCACCTACGGATCTGCCAATGTCATGAACGCGGCTGCCACTGGCACCCCCGCCACCGGGGCTGCGCTGGCCCCATCCGCCTCCTCCTCGCACGCGAAAGGGGCGGACGACTATGGCGGCTCGCTGACGCCTGCAGCGCCTGCGCCGCAGCGACAGCACAGGCCGCCGTAGTGCCCGACACCGTCCTCGCCCACGTACCGCTGCACCCGACAACCGCCCGGCGGCGCAGACGCCGCCCCAAGGGGCCCGGCGAACAGACCCGGGTACGTGAAATCCTCAGCTACCTGGCCGCTGCCCTTCCAGCCGGCACTTCGGCCGCCGCGCGCCTGCTCGCGCTGCAGTGCGCGCTCCGCGTGAACATCAGAATGCACGTCCGGCTGCCCAATGGCGTGCTGCGGAGCCTCCGCCTCAACGCCGTCCAGGACCCGTGGCTCGAGCTAGAGCACGCGCGATGGCTGCGCATCATCCCCGGTAACGCGGCCAACGAGGTTGTTGCCGAGCTACTCGACGCTGCGCTGCTAGGCCAAGCCCCGGCCCGCCCCGATCGGATGCGTGCCGCGGACTGGGCGCTGCGCGTCAGCTCCTCCTCGACAGCAAAGGTAATCGGACCGTTGTCGCAACTGGCGAGCGCCTACCTCTCGGCACACGCCAACCCGCAAGAAGGCAGCGGCCTGAGCGAGTTCGACCAGATGGCGCGCGCCTGTGGCGTCCCGCTCGTGGAACTGCCCACCCTGCTTGACCAACTGGTAGCAATCGGGCTGCTCAGGTCATGGCAGGCCTGCCCAGACTCGGGAGACCTGCACTGGACCCTCGCGCGCGGAAGGGGAATCCACGACACCAGCCGCCAGTACGACACAGCCGCTCCAGACAATACGGATGAGGCAGGAGCACGATCTTGAGTGTGCGACAGCCGCTCGGGCGAAAGAGACCGTGGCAGGCTTGATCTTGAACAGGACGTCGTCTGTCTGGCGGACGGCCGGCCTCACCGGGACCGGACTGTCCCTCACCCCAACGACTTCATGAGTCAAGCTCAGTAGGTGGAAGCGGGTGGGAGGAGGCGGTCCAGAACGGCGTCGTGTTCTTGGAACACCACCCGCCCCACGTTGCGCAGTTCGCGGGCGAGCTGCAGGTCGATGTCTTCGGCGGGTAGCGGGCCCAGTAACACTGCGGATGGGTGGGTTCCGGCGTCGTGGAGTGTGGCCAGGTCCATGGCGATGAGTCTGGCGCCGTACAGGCGGGCGACGGTGTGCGCGATGGCGAGCCCCGGCCCGTCCAGGTCGCCTGCATACCGCAGCGCCACGCCCTGGTCGACGGCGAGTTGCAGCAGGGCGTGGTCGACGGCGCGCAACTGTCCGCTGGTGCACGCCAGCGGCGCGGTGTGGCCGTAGGCGAAGGCGGCTTCGAGGACGGAGGGGTTCTCCACCACGGTGAGTACCTGGGTCGGGTCCAGACGTGGGGGAGTGCGGGTCAGGTCGAACAGGTGCAGCGCGACGGGCGCGACGGCGTCGCGTAGGCGCCGGTCGACCGGTCCGTCGCCGATGGCCTGGACGTGGTGGAGCAGCACGGTGGCGGTGAGCCGGTCAGGGACGACTCCGGTCTGCTCGAGCAGGGCGCGGATCCGGTCCGGCCGTGTCGGCTCCACCTGTCCGGTCAGTTCGGCGATCAGTGTGACGAGCCGGCTGCCGGCGAGGGTGTCGAGGTCGAAGAAATGGGGATCGCCAGCGGTGTCGTGGGCGAGCTTGGGCAGCGAGACCGGGGGGTCGGCCGGCAGCCGTGTCGCCACGGCGGCGAGGGCGTCGACCAGCTTGCGCACCCCTGCGCCTTCGTCGACGCCGATCCCGGCGGCGCGCATCCGCGAGACCAGCCCCGGACACGCCGGCAGCTGTGCGGCCGCGTACTGCCACACATCCTGGCGCAGCACCGCGTCGCTCATGCGCTGCCGCGCGCGGTCGATCACCGGCTGTCCCACAGCATGCTCCACCAGCGCCACCAAGTCCTGCGGTTCCAGCCGCAGCACCTGACGTAGCGCTCGTACCGGCACTCGCGCCCCGCGGGCGTCCACGACCACTGCGGAGGTGCCGCGCCGCAGCCGCCCCGCGTCATCCAGCCACGCCCGCAACGCCGCTACCCCCGCCGGCGGCAGCCCGGTCACGCGCACACTCGCCATTGCTGCCGGATCCGTCCCGGCGCACAGCCGGTCGTGCACGGCGGCCCACAGCGGGGCCAGTGCCTCATCGTCCGCGACCCATTCCCATGTCGTGCCCATCAGTCGGCCATCCCGCCGTCGAAGCCCTGGCCGAGGTCCAGCGTCAGCGGCTGCGCTTCCCCGTGGCCCTGCCACAGCCACGGCACCGTCACGCGGTGCTTCCCGCTGGTGATGACCTGGTGGATGACGACCTGCCCGGCCTCCTTCTTGATCACTGGGGTCATCGAGGGCGCGGTCGCCAACACGTCGAACTCCCACCGGCGCAGCAGTCCCAGCATCTGCCGAAGGTTCGCGTCGTCGAACGCCGCATCCAGCTCGTCGATCGACAGCAGTCGCGGCCCGCGGTACTCCCCGCTGTACATCGACCACGCGGCCGCCAGCAGGGGCAGCATCGTGGCCAGGCGGCGCTCCCCGGTCGACAACGTCTCCAGCGGGTTCATGCCGCGCGGTTTGACCTCCTTGAAGCGGTCACCGTCCCCGTCGCTGAACGAGGAATGTGTCACCGAGATCGTCCACTCGTGCCAGGCCCGGTAGTCGAAGGTGTGCGCGACCCGATCCGCCCATGTGTCCCCGACGGACTCGTCCATCCGCTGCCGCAGCACGTCATACATCCGCTCGAACATCTCGTCCGAGGGAGGACTTTTCACCAGTTCCACCATGGCTTTCGCGTCCGCGTCCTTGCGCACCGCCCACTCGACCTTCACGCCCACCCGCGCCACCCCGGTACGCACGTCCTTCAAGGTCTGGCCAATCTGCCGCACCAGTTGCTGCGCGAGATCCTGGCGGACCTGAACGTCGCGCTGCAGCTGGGCGAACATGCTGGTCTTGATGGCCTTCTTGATGTCGGCGCGCAGGTCTTGCTCTAGCTGGGCGACAGCCGCGCGCAGCGCCTCCACCGCGGCCCGCAGGTCCTGGCCGCGGGCGGCGGCCGGATCGGCGACCTCGGCACGCTGCCAACCGGTGCCCGAAATGTTGGTGAGGATGACCTGACGGTTGAACCGGGCCAGTGCGCTGTTGGCGGTGCGGGCGGCGCCCTCGAGGGTCTTCAGCGCAACGTCCCGGGCCCGGGACGCTGCGGCGAGCCGGTCCGCCCCCACCCCCGCGCCTGGCCCGGTGGGGCGGTCGGCCAGCAGGTGCCTGGCCCAGGCCAGTCCCGCGGTCAGGTTCGCAGGTCGGCCCTCCGGCCCGGTCGAGATGTCCTCGTCGACCAGTGCCAGGCCCTCGTCGACGAGCCGGCCCAACCGGGTAAGGCAGGCATCGCGGCGCTCCTCGGCCGCCTGGCGCAGCGGCGCGACCTCGTCCAGCCGCGCCCGGGCCGACGCCGCGTCAGCAGCAGCCTCCTCCTTGGCGCGTTGCAGCTCCTCCACTCGTGCCCGGGCGCGGTCGAGCGCACCGGTGACCTCCTGCAGCGAGGCGCGCAGCTCCTCGTACTCGGCGCCGTGCAGGCGCCGCATCTCCTCGACAGCCGCCTTCTCGCGCCCCGCGTCCACGGCGGCCTGCTCCGCCTCCCGGGCGGCGTCGGCCGCCAAGGCCCGCCAGCGCCCAGCGGTTGCCGCATCCTGGCGTGCCCGTCCCGCGAGGTCGATCACCCGCCCTGCGGCGCCCCGCCATGCCTCGACCTGCCGGAACATCAAGGTGGTGTCCTCGCGGTGGGCATCGGCCGCCTTCGGATCCGTGGGCAACACGGTGCCGCCCCCCGCGTCGGCGGCCCGGCTCAGCGCCCGCAGCGCCTGACGCACGGCCTCGCCGGCCCGGCGGTGCCGCTCGCGCGCGTCGGCCGTACGCCTGATGGAGTGCTGCAACTGCTCGCTCGCGTCGTCCTCCTGCTGCTGGGCCGAGAAGACCTGACCCAGCGGCGGGAAACCGGCCTGTTCGGCATCGGCGTGGGCCTGGGCGTCCTTTGCCTGCTCCCACCCGGCGTGACTGGCGGCCGCGGTCCCGGCCGTCTCCCGCGCCGTGACTTCAGCCGTCCGGGCTGCGGCCAGTGCCGCGGTCGCCACCTGTTCGGTGTGCCGTGCCTCCTGGGCCAGCAGCTCCAGCGAGCTGCGGCGCCGCGCGGCAGCCGCGTCCAGGGCGTGCAGTGCCTGCGCAAGCCCGCGTTCAGCCAGGCGGATATCCTGAGCGGACCGGTTGCGGGTCTCCTGCAGCGACTCAAGAAGGCCCTGCCACCTCTCACGGGCCTGCTCCCACCCGGCGGGGGAGGGGAACCGGTCCCGCTCCATCGCGGCGGCGTTCACCCGGGCACGAGCACGCGCAGTCTCCTCGCGTGCCCGGTGCAATGTCCCCTGCGCCTGGTCGAGTTGCTGCTCCAGGCCAGCTACGTGCTGGAACCGGGCGCGTTCGCGGGCACTTCGCCCGATGAACCGCGCCTGGTAGCCGGCCGGTGCGACCGCGGTCGCCACCGCGATCGTAACCTGATCGCCCGCCGACGGGTCCAGAGGAATCGACCGCAGCAGCTGGTGGACCCGCTCGGGGGCGATCCGGCCCTGCGCGTCGGGCCGAAGCACGTCCGCCAGACTCGCTCCCGACGCCGCCGCAGCTCCAGGTCGCAGGGTCACATCCCCTGCCACCGCCTGCCCGTCGGCACGGACCAGTGCGTCCAGCAGGCCACTGACCAGCAGAGCACCCTCGAGGCGATCCTTGGCCCCGTCCGTCAGGTGTTCGGCGAAGTCCACCAGCGCCCACAACGGGGTGCCGTCCACGGGCTGCCGACTGCGCCACAGCGGTGCCGGTGGCACCGGCGCCGCCTGTCGGGCCTGCTCCAGCTGCTGCTCCAAGTCGCGGACCGTCTCCTGCGCGAGTCCCGCCGCTTGGTCGGCGGCGTCCACCGCACGCTGGAGCCGTCCGGCGGCCGCGGCGTGCGCCCGCTCCAGGGACACCTGGATCTGCGCGACTGTCTGCGCGGCGTCGACCGTGGCCCCGTCCCCGGTCGGCTCCGGCACCATGCCGACGTCGATCAGTACCGTGTCATGCCGCCACACGCCGACCAGGCCCTGCCACTGCTCCCAGGCCGCCACGGCCGCCGATCCGGCCCCGTCCGCTGCCTCCTGAGCCTGCGCGACGGCGGCCTCCGCCTGTGCGACCTGACGCCGGTGCGTCTCCTGGTGCTGCTCCCGGGCCTCCTGCTCGGCCGCGTCCTGCTCCCGGGCCTCCTCCTGCGCCCCGCGCAACGCCTTCGAGGCTTGCTCGGCTGCGCTGAGTGCCTGCTCCCACAGCGTGCGTGCCTGCTCCCATGCCCCGGTCGCCTGCTCGGCCAACGCGCGGTCCGCGACTGCCTGCCGATGGTGCCCTGCCGCGTCGATCCTCGCCCGCGCCTCGCCCGCGATTTGAGCGAGCCCTGCTGTCAGTTTCCCGACGGGCAACCGCTCCCCGTCGCCGCGACCGTCCCGCACGAGCAGCTCGAGGGCGGGACCGCGCAACTCCACTGCCTCATCTGCCCACTGCCGCATCTCCTCAAGCAGCGTGTCCTCGGCCTGCGCCCGCGTCCTGCCCTCCTGGTCGGCCGTGGCCCGGTCCGTTTCCTCGACCCCTTCGGCCTCGCGCAGATCGGCCGCCGCCGCGACTTCCATTCCCTGCGCCGTCGCATGGTCTCCGAGCGCGGCTTCTACCTTCCGCATCTGGGAGATCCGGGTGTCCACCCACGCCAGCGGTGCCGCGCACGCCTCGTCGACCACGTCTGCGGCCACTGCCGCGGCCTCGGCCGCCACCAGCCGCTCGTCGAGGGTGAGCAGTCCCTCCAGGGCCGCATCCGCGCCCAGCCGGCCCCCCACCACCCGCAATGGCCCGGACACCGCCGACACGGCGCCCTGCGCCGACCGGACGCCATCCGCCGACTCCCGGGCGGCGCCCTCAGCCCGGGAAGCCTCGCCGCCGACCTCATCCGACCGTTTGGCCGCCGTGCGGGCGGCAGCGGCCAGTTCGACCGCCCGCTGCTCACGCTGCGGAAGGACCGCGCCCGCGTGTCCACGCAGCTCCTCCTCCGCCGCGTTCTTGCGCCCCTCCAACTCCCCGATCTCGGCTCGCGTCCCGGCCAGCAGCTCCACGGCCTCGGCTTCCCGCGCCGCGGCCTGCTGCGCCTCCTCACTCGCCTGGCGCTCACGCCTGGTCTGAGCGTCGAACCCGGTGTTCGCCGCGATGAGCGAGGCGGCCTCGACCACCGCCACCGCCTCCACGTACCGGCGATACGCCCGTTCCGCGCCCTGCAGCAGCTTCTCTTCCGCCTGGGCGCGCCCCAACTGGTCCTCCAGTTCGGAGATCCGCTCCATTGCCTGAGCGATCACCGTCAGCCGCTCGCTGTCCAGCGCAGGCAGTGCGCTGGACAGCAGCCGGCCCATCTCGGCTGCGGAGATCGCCTCGGCAGTGCGCACACTGCGCAGGCTGCGCAGCACTCCCACCAGCGCGTCGAACTGCACCTCGTCCAGCGGGGCGAACAACTCCTCGCGTACCGCCCGCCGGTAGTCGTGCTCGTCCCCGACCACCCGCAGATGCTCCGACAACCGCGCCCGGTTCGAGGCCGCAGACGAGGAGCTGGAGGTGAAGGCCTGCCCCTGACAGGCAGCCAATTGCGCTGCGAGGTCACCGATCCGCACCGGCTCCCGGTCCACCTGCAGACTCAGCTGCTCCCCGACTCGTCCCCGCGCCAGGAAAAACACCCGGTGCACCGTCTTGCCGACTGCCCTCAGCCACAACCCGGTCGTCACATACTCCACAGTCCCGCCATCGGTGCGCCGCCCGTACTCCAGCCACCACACCCCCGTGCGGTCCTGCTGTTCGTCCCGGTCGGTGTGCCGGCTCAGCAACGTCCCCGCTGCCTTCCCCGACACCGACAAGGCGGTCTGCGACACATCCGCGTCCAACAGCACCGTGACCAGCATCGATGCCGACAAGGACTTCCCCGACCCGTTCGGTCCCGCGAGTGTCAGCCACCCGTTGGCGAACAGCAGTTCCTCCTCGGCCCAGGCCCAGGAGTTCACCACTCCGGCCCGTGTGGGCTGCCAGCGGCCCTCCGCGACCGGCATTCCCAGCCCAAGGCCACCGGCCTGGACGGGCCCGTTTCCGGCGATCATCACGCGTCCCCCTCAGCCGGTTCGGCACCGGACGCCTCGCCGGGCTCTGGCCCCGCTGCTCCGCGGGCGGCGTGCGCCACCCGCACCCGCCACAGATGCACCCCGGGCGTCGCCTGCCACTGCTCCGTTTCACCTACCACCGGCACCAGCAGCCGCGCGGCCGCCAGCTCACTAATCGCTGCCCGCGCCAACGCGGGAAGCTGTGCCTTGTGACCGGCCGCCCAGTTCGGCATCACCGCCCGCACCTCCTCCAGTAGCTCCACTACGTCGCCCACCTGCACCACCGAACCAGTCCGGCCCCGCTCGGACAGATGAGCCAGTAGCGCCAGCGCGGCCTGCCGCTCCATCCGCCGCCCGTTGGGGAAGTCCATTGCGGTCCCGAGCCCGCTGGGATTGGTGACCTCCCACCAGTCCCGGCGCACTGTCACCCCCAATCCCAGGCTGGCCAGCAGTGCCAGCCCCCGCTCCCGGCCGGCCAGCGTGTGCAGGTATGCCGTCCCCGGCGTCTGCTCGTCGAAGGGATCCACGCCCGGGTCGTCCACCAGCCGCCGCAGCGCCTGCAGCCGCCGCTCCTCCAACGACGCCGTCTGATCCGGCTCCGGCGTCATCGGGTCGAGCAGCGAAGCGGTCGACAATGCCGCCGCGTGCTCCTGCGGAGGCAGCGCGTCCAGGCCGAGCAGCGCGGGGGACAGTGACGAGAACCGTGCCGCCAGCCGGTCCCTCGAGGCCGTCACCACAAGGTCAGCGTCCTCGTCCATCACGACCCGCTCCAGGTCGGAGTCGGCCTCCACTGAACCCTCGGCCTCCAGCACCTGCAACGCGTCCACCAGGTTCTGCCGGTGCCAGCGGGCCTCCTGCTTCGACGTCCCCTCCCCTGCCACCCACTGCACCCGCGGCAGCCCACCAGAGGTAGCCTCCTCTGCGCACACCTGCGCGAGCGCCTGCATCAACTCCCGCACGCTCAACCGCGGCCGCCGCCACAACTGCTCGCACACCAGGCACACCAGCACCAGCGCCTCCTGGGACAGCAGCACCGGACGGCCTCCGCCGCGGGTCACCGAAGGCCCCCGGTCGCCAGGGACATCCACACGCCGCTTGTGCAGCCGGACCAGCTGCGCCACCTCCAGTACCTCGAACGTCCAGCCCAGTTCCGACCGGAACAGCCCCGCCAACGAGGCTTGCCCCTTTACAGCCGCCCGGTACAGCTCCGGCTCAGCCTCGGCCCGAAGCCGTCCCCGATCCACCAGCACCCGGGCCGCATCCCGCAGATCGGCCTCCAACACCTCGCCGCTCATGCCGCCCCCTGCACGTCCGCTTCGTCGGCCCGCTCGCTCGCATCGACACGGATACGCAGATCCGGGCCGGTCAGCACCCCTTCGGCCAACTCCACCCGGACCTGCCGGTCTGCCATCCCCGGCCGTACCCGCACCACGACGTTGGCCCCCTCGGCTACCGCAGACCCGAACCCCAGCACCGGGTCGAATTCCTGCAGCGCCGCCTCCACCGCCCGCAGCAAGATCACCGAAGCATCCGCTGCCAACCCCGCGAAATGCTCCAGCCCCACCTCTCCGGGCGTCACCAGCACCCGGGCAAACCGGCGGCGCAGCTGCGCCGCCTCGCGTGCCTGCGCCAGCGCGCCCTCCCGGTCCACGGTGGTGTCCGCCAGCTTCCGGGGCCTGCCCCCAGGCTTCCCCACCCGCTCATGCTCACGCAGCGTCACCTCTACGCGGTGCACCGTGAGTCCGGCTGCAGCCACCGTCGCATGCGCCACGTCCTCCTCGGCCGGCCCGATCTGAGCGTGCCACGCCGGCCAGTCCCCAAACGCCGCCCCGTACACGCGCCGCGCCTGCTCCTCGCCGCCCTGCCGGTGCAAACTGCGCGCCACAGAGCGGAAGTCAGCCCCCAGATCCGCACCCCGCCTCCTGGCCGCGTACCGCCGGTCGATCGCGATCAGGAGCGTGTGCACAGCACCAGTCGCCGAAGCGATCAACCGGTAAACCGTCCCGTCCGGCGTGAACCACGCCTCCAAGTCGGCCAAGCGACGCATCCGCTCGTCCACCCAGCGCTGCTGCTCGGCCGGATCCACCAGCCCCGCGTGCACGGCCGCGGTCTCCACGACCGGACCGTGGCCCACCTCCCGCAACGCCGCCAGCGCGTCCCCCACCCGCCGCAGCGCCCGCCCGTACTCCCGCGGGAACTGCCGCAGCGCCTCGAGCACCCGGTCCCGGTTCCTGCCGAACACGTCGTCGTCAGTGACATCGGACTGGACCATCTGCGCCAGCGCACCGTAGAAGTCGGCTGTAACCCGCTGGAGTTCGTCGATCCGGGTCCGCACGTCATCGAGATCACCTGTCAGCAGCCCAGGATCACTCGTGAAATGCTCCAGCATCCGGCGGACCGTCTGCTCCACCCCGTCCAGCAGCCGGCTCGGCAGCTGCAGCGCACGACGGGAGTCCAGCACCGCTGCCCGTACGGCGGCTACCAGCGCCCGACCCCGCAGCGTCAACGCCCAGGCCTCCTGCCGCGAGATCACCCCGCGATAATTGCGCACCGGCGCCGCATAGTCCCTGAACGGCTTGGCGAGCTCCCACTTGGCCAGTTGCTCAAGCGACGACAGCAACTGCTCCTCGGCCAGCCCATCGTGGTAACCCACGGTGCGCAGTTGCTCGAGGATCTGAGCCGGTGTCCACATCGGGCCGCGGGTAGACAGTTCCTCCAACGCAGCCAGCAGGGCCGTATAGCGTTCCCGCACGAGGTCCTCGGGCAGGGCGAACACAGTCCAGTCGCTGGACAGAACGCTCCGCCACCACTGTCGCGATTGATCCATTCCGCCCCTCGCCTCGTACGTTCCCCACGTGTACAGAGCTTCCTAGCTTGAAGGCCACCGCTGACAGATCTCTCACGAATTGGGAACAACGGCCGTTTCCCACCAGGACACAAGCGCCACCCATCAGTACTTCGCCGTCCCGGCCGCCGGTACTGACGAATCCCAGAAAAAGAATGGATCTTCGATTTCGACGGGAAAGCTGCATACCCAGTCAGGGTGTTGCCCGGGAATCATGCGGCGACCCGGTGCTGGGAGAGTTTTGCCAGCATGACCTGATTGGCTTCCCAGCCGTCGGGGAATTTGGCCGGCACGGACAGGTGCACCGGATCCATCGAGGGGTGGCTGTCGAGGAGGTCGGCGATTCCTTCGCGGGCGACGACGATGCATGCCTGCCGGTGGCGGGAGGCGAGGACACACAGCCGTCCGGTCTCCAGGTGGAAGGCTGTGGCGTCCCGGCGGCCGGACAGCGGGTGTACGACGATGACGACTTCGAACTCGCGGCCCTGCAGCCTGTTCGCGGTGTCGACCGCCACATCCGGAGCGTCCGGGTGGCCGGTCCGGGTGAGTGCGGTGCGCACCAGGTCGGCCTGATCGCGGTGGACGACGCCGATGGCGATGTCACGGGCGGTCAGGGGGCGGCCGTCGGGGTTGCGTTCGCAGGTGGCGACCGCTCCGCGCTCCAGCAGCCGACCGGCGAGATTGGCGGCGGTCTGGATGGTTTCGGTGTCGGTGCGCGGGACGTGGCGGCGCTTGAGTTCGTGCAGGGCCCAGCCGGTGGTGAAGGCCATTGTGAGGGTCTCGTCCAGGTCGGTGCTGCCGAATCCGGCGGTGTCGAACCCCAGGGCGCGGGTGCCGTGGTCGGTTCCGGCGGTGAAGCCGGTGAACGGATAGAAGGCTTCATTGACGGTGGGCGCGGCGGAGGACGGGAGGCGCCAGGACACCGGCAGCCGGTGCACGGGGATGCCCGGGTTGTGCTCCAGCATCACGCTGACGCCGTTCTGTGTCGGGTCGTGTGGCAGCCCGATCCAGCGTTCGGTGCCGACGATCGTGAACGGGTCCAGCTGGCCCGGGTCGCCGACGAACAGGCCGCGGTCGAAGCGCTCGACAATCTGCAGCAGCATGTCCGAGCGCATCTGGTAGGACTCGTCCAGGATCGCCCAGCCGAACGTGCTGTCGCGGACGGTGGCCCACTTGGCGGCGGTGCCGACGATGATCTGGCAGCCGGCCAGGTCGTCCAGGGTACGGCCGACGGTCGTGTTCGCCAGGCCGACCAGGGCCGGTGGCGGGCTGTAGCCGGTGGCGCTCAGTCGGCCGACGGGGATGTCGGGGTGCTTTTCGGTGAGATTCTCGATCAGGTCGTCGACCTGGTTGTTGGTCTGGGCGACGATGATCGGGCGTTCGCCGCCTGCGGTGAGTTCCTGGGCGGCCCGGATGACCAGGGTGCTCTTGCCAGCGCCCGGTGGGGAGTCGACGACGACGGCCTTGTGCCGGGTGTCGGCCAGGTCGGCGAGGATCGCCGTGGTGGCGACATTCGCGGCTGCGGCCGGGTCGGGTGCGGTGGTGTCGTCAGTCCTCATGGCCCCACTCCTCTGCGGCGGCGTCCTCGGGTACGGCGGAGTCGGTGTCCGGCTCGTCGGGGCCGGGGCTGTGTGTCCACGGGGTGTGATCGGATGCCGGGAATACGGGTGTCGGGCGCCAGCCCGGGTCGGGAAGGTAGGCGAGGCGCTGGCCGGGCTCCGGGACGGTGCCCGGGTTCGGGGTGCGGGAGCGTCCCATGCCGCCGGTGACCTCCACGGTGACCAGCGTGGTGTCGCCGTCGGGGTGGACGGAGGCGATGACGGCCTTGTGGCCTGCCGGCATGGACGGGCTGATCAGTTTGGTGCCGGCGGCCAGCCGTACAGGGTCGTCGGTGCGGAGGGTGACGTACGGGCGTGGCACCCGTCTGTTCTTGGCCGTGGTGACCATTCGGCCGGGCACGCTCTCCTCGACCGTTCCCGCGAATGCCTCCCCGGCGCTGCGCCGGTCGGCCAGCACGAACGGGTCGTCGAACGCCATATCGGCTTCGAAGTCGGCCAGCGCTCGCTCCAGCCGGCTCAGGCGTTGTGCCGCGCCGATCGCGGTGTCCCGCTTGCGCTGGGGAAAGCCGCCGGCATCCCGGTAGTCGGAGTAGGAGGTGAAGGACACGCAGTCGCGTTCGAAGCGCTTGGCGGTCCGCGGTGCTTCGGGGACGGACCGCAGCAGCGATATGGCTGTCCACATCATGCGCCAGGTGGGCTTGACCTGTTCCGCGACCAGGTCGCGCAACTCGGCCTGGGCAGTGGCCAGGTCGTGCGGGTCGCCGAGGGTGTGGGCCGCGTCGAACCGTTGGATCGCAGGTGCCAGGTGCCGGTTGTCGAACTCCGGGGACGTCGCCGGGCCCGCCGGCGGGCAGATGTCCGGGTTCTCCGCGTCGGCCAGGGCTTGCTCGACGCTTAGCCCGTCCGGGGGCGCGATCCAGGCCATGAGCGACGCCAGGTTCTGGTCCTCCAGCGTGCTTTGGCCGGTGGCCCAGTGCTCGCTGAGCATCGCGGTGACGGGCATCAGCATGGAGGTGCCAGCCTGCTCAGACGTGTCGACCAGGAACGTCAGCCACATGCCGAACTCGCGGACGACGTCTGGTACGGCGTAGGGGCCGGACGTCGAGCGGAAGCGGCACATGCGTCCGAGGTCGGCCAGGGCTTTGATGCCGCCGTGGTTGGGGACGAGGATCTGCGGCGCGTCGCTGTAATGGGAGCGCTCGCCGTCGCCGCGGCGGTCCTGGCGGTAGGAGTCGATGTACCTCATCACGATCTGGCCCAGCTCGGCGGCGAACGTGAACCTCTGGTCGCGGTTGCGGGGCTGCGGCACGACCAGCAGCGTCATGTCCCTCTTGGCGGTGCCGACCATGGCCGCCAGCGGAGCTCCGGCTTCTCCGGCCATGGTCAACGGGATGATCACCAGTGGCCGCCCCGACAGGCGCCGGTGGCGGAACTCGGTCTGGTGTACCGCCTCCAAGGTTTCCATCGCCTCTACATGCGCCAACGCAGACAGCATGCTCACGCGGCACCCCCGACTTCTCCGGTCAGCTCGGCGCGCAGCCGTGCGGCGTGCCGCAGCGCGGCGGCCATGTCGCTCTGGTCAGCGGTCGGTGTCAGCTGCCCGCGGGCCAGTCCGAGGGCCATGGTCACGGTGTCGATCCCGCCCAACTGTTCGCGCACCGCCGGGCCGAGTACGTCCAGTGAGGCTTCCGCGCGGGCGCGGGCGCGGCAGTAGTACGCCATCTCGCAGTGGTTCAGGCAGTCCGGGCGGTACGTCGCGGGCACCTGTTCCAGCGCCTCGGCCAGTTCTTCGGCCGGGCGGCGGGGCCGCTTGTCGTCCTTGTCGATGTCGAGGTCGAAGGTGAGTCCTTCGGGCAGCAGGTCCACGAGGTCGCTGATGCGCTCGAGGCGGGCCAGCTGACGGGTCAGGGCGGATACCTGCTTGCGGGCGTCGACGAACGCCGCGGTCGGGCGGTTGGTGAAGTCCTTCGGTGCGACCAGCACGACGGTGTCGGACACGGCCTCCGGGCCGATCCCGGCCTCCTCGAGGAGAGCGCGCAGCGCGATGACGTACGCGCACGCCTGTGTAGTCGCCGACCGCACCTGCGCTGGGTCTGCCTGCCCGTCGATGATCGGGAAGCTCTTGATCTCCACGATGTAAAAGCGGCCGTCGATACGGAAAGCCACCAGATCCGGCTCCAGGAACGCCTCCTGCCCGCCGACCTCGAGGTACAGCATCGGGTGGTCGAACAGGGTGCCGTCGCCGGTGCCCTGGGCTGCCTGCAGCAGCACCTCGGCAGTGCGGTCGCGGCGGGTCTCGTTGCTGCCGTCGCCGCCGACGTCGTTCAGGTCCAGGTACGCCACCTCGGGCAGCGTCAGCTTCAGCGTCTCGCGCAGGACGCGCAGGAGTTCCGCGCAGCCGTTGTCCTTCACCATCGCCTCGAAGGCGTTGCCGCGGGCGAAGGCGAAGGCGGACTGGCCGAAGGGGGAGGGGTATCCGGCGTGCTCGGCGATCGCGGCCTTGTCGGATCCGGAGGCGTCCAGCAGGGCCCGCAGCGTGCAGCGCGGGTTGTTCTCCAGGGCGGCCAGCGAGCGGGCGTTGTAGGGCCGGCGCTTTGCGGATCCGCGCAGCGCGGCCAGTCGGTCGTCGACGGGTGCTTTCACGGTGTCGGAGATCCTTGCAGGGGAGAGGGGACTGTTGTTGAAGGAGAGGGTCAGGCCCGGGCCCGCAGGTGTGTGACGCCCTGCGAGGGCGCGCCGAACAGCTGCTGGTCGTCGCTCAGCGACTTGCGGGCCCGCCGCGAAGCCTCGGCCCGGACGGCTCGGTCGGCGTCGGCGTGCACGTCCAGCTCGGCCCGGGCGGCCTCGATCACCTGCTCCGGATCCAGAGCACTCTCGTGACCGGAGGCGCTTTTCGGCATCGCGTCGGGGATGTTCACGGCGAAGCGCCACAGCAGCCGCAGCGCCTCCGGGCTGGGTCCGTTTCCCGCGGACTGCGCCGCGGTGTGCACCGCCTCGGCGATGCGGATCGCGCCGGTGAGGAAGTCGACGCGTGGTGAGTGCGGTCCGATGATGCGCTGTTCCAGCGTCCAGGTGCTGATGGTGACGAGCGCCCGCACCGGTGTCAGCAGGTCGTGCGCCAGTGCCGGGGGGAGGTAGTACGGCCGGGCGCCGGGGCTGGAGCGGTAGGAGCGCTCCTCGTCCCGGCGCAGGCTGGACAGCTTGGACGCGGACAACTCGCCCGGGAAGAACGCCTCGTGCACGCCGACAATCAGTTTGGGGGCGGCCGGGGTCCCGAGCAGCATCAGGGCGCGGTGGACGTGCTCACGTGCCGGGAGCTGCGCTCCCCGGGCGGCCGGGGCCGCTTCCGGCGCGGGCCGGGGCGGTGCGGGCGCCGGTTCGTCGGCGTCGAGGAGGGCGTCCCAGGCCCGCTCGGCACGGCGCAGCTGCGCCCGCAGCTCGCTTGCGCGCTCGGTGTCACCGGCGGCGGAAGCGTCGCGGATCGCGCGGCGCAGGGTGCTGATGCTCTTCTCCAGGGCGTCCAGCGGATCACTCATGCCCCAGACACTACCAGACTTCCAGAGTTTTCCAGACTTCTTCCTGAGATTCGGTGTACAGTCGGCGCCACCGAACCTCCGGCCGAGCGGCGCAACCCGCGGCCGCCCGCAGACCGTCCCCTTGGAGGCGCCCCGTGACGGCACGCGTATTCCACACCTCCGACTGGCACCTGGGCCGCCAGATCGGCCGCTACCGACGCGACGCCGAAGTCGACGCCGTCCTGGACGAAATCATCGACATCGCCGACGAGTTCGCCCCCGACCTGATCGTGCACAGTGGCGACCTGTTCGACAGCTCCCGCCCCGGCCTGGACGACATACGCCGCGCAGCACAGGCACTGCGCCGCCTCGGCGCGATCGCGCCCGTGGTTGTCGTCGCCGGCAACCACGACACCACTCACGTTCTGGCCTTCGTGGAGTACGTCCTCAACGACATGGGCAGCCGCGAACACGACCAGGCCCGGGTCCGCTTCGCCACCGACGCCCGCCCCGACCGGCTGCTCGTCGCCGACTACCCCGCCAACGACGGGGACCTGACGCTGCGCATCGGCGCACTGCCCTACCTGCACCCCAACCGGTTCACCTACGACTTCGCCGATCCCGCCCTGACGACCGCGACCTACGCCCAGCGGATGCGCACCGTCCAGGCCGACGCCTACCGCCGCCTGACCGCGGGCAGCGGCGCCCGGGACGTTCTGGTCTTCGCCGCCCATCTGTTCATCGAAGGAGCCGCCCCCTCCTACTCGGAGAGGAAAATCTCCATCGCCGACGACTACGCCGCCGCAGCCACCGACATGCCCGGCGTCGCCTACGGAGCCCTCGGCCACATCCACAAGCCACAGCGCGTCGCCCGCGCCGGATTCCCGGCCTACTACGCCGGCAGCCCGCTGCAGATGGACTTCGGCGAGAAGGGCGATACCAAGAGCGTCGTGCTGGCTGAGATCGGCCCGGGCAGGGAGCCCCTCATCGAGACCGTGCCGCTGACCTCCGGCCGCCGGCTCATCCGCCTGGAAGGCACTCTGGAAGAGATCGCGCAGCGCGCCGGCCGGGTCGGAGACGCATGGGTGAAGGCAGTGGTGAACGTCGAAGCCTTCAACCCGTCCCTGTCCAACACCCTCACCACGATGCTGCCGCACGCGACGATCGTCGACGTCGAAGAACGCCGCGCCGATGCAGCCCACCGCGTGCTGGACCGGGAGACCTCCACCAGGGAACTGCCGGGCATCGAAGACCTGCTGCGTGAATATCTGCCCGGCCGCGGCACCACCGGGCCGGCCCTGGACCGTGTCATGGCCGCCTTCTCCCAGCTGCAGGCCGAACCCGACCCCGACGATCCCGCACCGTGCTGCGAGGAGACCCTGCTGACCGCCGCCATCGCAGGCCGCCCCCTCGACAGCATCGACCGCTCCGGCCTGCTGACCGGCACCGACACCAACACAGCGGAGGCGGCACGATGAAACCGCTGGTACTCGCTCTCACCGGATTCCGCAGCTACCCCAGCCTGGCCCGGATCGATTTCACCGGCAAAAGCCTGGTCGCAGCCCTCGGCGACACCGGCGCCGGCAAAAGCAGCCTGCTCGACGCCGTCGTCTTCGCCCTGTTCCGCAAAAGCACCTGGGATGCCAGAGAACCCCGGCACCTCATCGCCGATGGTGCACAGGCCATGAGCGTCGAGTTCACCTTCCTGCACGACGGACAACGCTGGCACGTACACCGGACCATGCACGCCACTAACCCGAACGCCGCCCGGCATCACCTGAAAAACCTGGACACCGGCGAGGAGACCGACGGCGCCACCGCCGTCGACAACCGCATCAAAGCGGTGCTGCAGATGGGCTACGACACCTTCCTGCGCGTCGGACTGCTCCCACAAGGAAAGTTCGACCAACTCCTCACCGCCACACCCAAGGAACGCAGCCCACGGCTGCGGGAACTGTTTGGCGCCGAGTCACTGGAACTGGTCCAGCAGATGGCCGCCCGCCACAGCCACACTCTCCAGGCACTGCTGAGCGACGCGAGAGCCAAACGCGCCCCCATGCCGGACAACCCCAAGCAGACTGCCGCAGAAGCCGACGCAGCCGCCGACGCAGCCACCGCCAACGCCGAACGGCTGAAGACCGCCATCGAGCGCATCACCGCACTGCGGAGCGAGGTCTTGGCAGCCCGGGCTACTGCGGCGTCGGCCACCAGCACCGCCGAAACACTGTCAACGTGCGCAGTGCCCGACGCCGGAGCCGTCCTCGACGCACTCGAGCCCGTCGCCACCGACATCGCCGCACGCCACGACGCCCTGGACCAGCGCGCCGTACACGCCGCAACCCGTGAACTCGAACTGACCGCAGCGATCACCGCGGCAGACGCGGTAGGAGAAGGCCAGGACGCGCTGGCCCAAGCCGCCATGATCCTGAAGACCCTCGCGGCAGACGCCGAGGAACACCGCAGTGAGCGTGACCGGCTTGCCATTCTCGCCGGACAACTCGCCGACGAACGCGACGCCATCACCGAAGCCGAGGCAGAACTGGACGAGGACGCCGAACACGCAAAACCGCTGGCCGAGCAGGCCAGTGCCGCCGCAAAGACGAGCAACCAGATCCGCACGTGCGCCACCACCGTCCGCACCGCGCTGACCACAGCCCTCACGGCGGCCCGCCGCGTCGCTGGCACCGCGAGCGCACACGCCGCCGCAGTGGACCGGCGCACATCCGCCCGTGACGATCTCGGCCCAGTGGAGGTGAAAGCAGAGGCAGCACGCAAAGCTGTCAAGGAAGCCGACATTCATCTGGAGGCGCTGCGACAACGCAACACGGCTGCTGCGCTCGCCGCCGAACTGCGCCCCGGTGACGACTGCCTTGTATGCCACCAGCAGGTCCCGGGCAACTTCGCACCCTCGACGGATACTCATACGGCCGAGCTGGCCGCGGCGACGGACCGGCTGAGCCGGGCAAAAACCGCACGTGACACGGCCGTCGAACGGCTTGCTAAAGCCCGTGCCGATATGACCGCCGCCGAAGAGGCGGTCCTTGCACGCGAGAGAGAGCACCACAGCGCACAGCAGACAGCACAGGAGACCAGTGCAGACGCGGTGCGCGCCTTCGCAGACCTCGCTGCTCTGGCCGACGAAACCGACGCAGGCTTCGACGCCGAAGCAGCATCACTCGTACTGAGCGCTGCCACCGCAGCCCTGGCTGTCCCGACCGCTGATGGTCCTGCACCACTCGAGCAGAACACAGCACCGATCGCCGACGCGGTCGCCGCATGCGAGCGGGCAGCCGTCAGGCACACCGAGCAACTGCAGGCCGAAGGGCATCGCCGCATCGCCGAGGTCGAAGCTGGCCGCACTGCGCTGGCCGAGCGCACGCGAGCCCATCAACGCCACACCGACGACACCGCGAAGGCCTCCGCGCTTCACACCCGTGCTGTGGCCAGGACCACCACCCAGGTCAGCACGCTTCCCTCCCGCATCCAAGCGATGCTGCCGCACGACGCGATCGACATCCTCACCGATGAGGCAGCCGCTGCCGCCGCCGCTGTCACCACCCGGCAGGCAGAAGTCCAAGAGCTGTTCGACCAAAGGGAAAAGGCAAGGGCGGAGAAAGCCGAGGTACTTGGCGAACAACGTGCCCTCGACAAGGACACTCAGGTCCGGCTGGAGCATCCGCTGAACCAACTGCGCGGCCGACTGGACGTGTGGGCGCAGGCCGTCACTGAGGCCCTCACGCATCTCGATGCCTCCGACCAGCACCAGGCGCCGAAGGCCCCGGCCCAGTCAGAGATCGCCGAAGTGCGCACGTACGCCTCCGAACTGTCGACGACCACCTCAACGCTGGGCGACAAGCTCACCCAGCGTGCCATCGCCGCCGCAGACCACGCAGCCACTGCCGAGAACAGCCTCAGCGAGTGCGCCGCCGCACTTACCGATGTCGACGGATTCGATACCCACGCCGATCTGACAACACCCGAAGCGCTCCACCCCCTCGTTGCCGCAGTCGGACAGGCAACCAAAGAAGCTAAAGACCAGCGCCAGAAACAGCGGGAAGCGCAGGACCTGATCAAGCCGGCCGCTGACCTGGACTTCGCCATCACCGCTGGCAAGGCCCGCTGTGAAGCCCTGGAAGTCCTGCGCCGCGAACTGGTTGACGCCAAGTTCCTGAACCACCTCACCATGCTGCGTACCCAGGCACTGCTCGGTGTCGCCAGCGACCTGCTTGGCCAAATGTCCGACGGGCGCTTCGGCTTCGCTGACAGCTTCGACATCGTCAGCCGCAACTCCGGCGTCGCCCACCCCCCGAACCGGCTATCCGGAGGAGAGAAGTTCCAAGCGTCACTCGCCTTGGCCCTGGCGCTCGCCGAACTGCACTCCCGCAGCGGCCCGGCTCTCGGCTCCCTGTTCCTCGATGAAGGCTTCGCCGCCCTCGACACCACCGCATTGGACTCCGCCCTTGAGGTACTGCGCTCCCAAGCCAACGGGAATCGCCTTGTCATGGTGATCAGCCACCTGCACGCTGTTGCCGAGGCCGTCGACGACGTGCTGCTGGTGGAGCGGACGCCTGCCGGATCGTCCACCCGTTGGCTCACATCGGCCCAGCGCGACGAACTGGCACAGGCCGATCTAGTCAGCGGCCTACAAGCACTGGCGCGATAGCTGCGCCGGAACATCTTCGACGAACACGTCGTCTCACACGGTCAAACTGGCCCGCTGAAACGCACCTGTTCCGGGGTTTGTAGTGGATGTCGTGTAGATGGTGCTCGCGGGCGACGGCTTCGGGGGGCAAGTTTCATGCGGAAAAACGACCTCCCACGCTCCCGGAAGTCTCCAGAGGCAAGGATTCCTACCCAAATACCGCCGGCAAGCAAGGAAAGTGAGTTAAATCTACCGCTCATGACGGCCGACTATGGCCGCGCAGGCCGGACCCTCCCGGGCTGCGCTGCAGCGGACAGCAGGAAGCCATGCGACCGCCGCTGCTGCTTTCCTATCGCGCGCCCGGGTGCCCGCCCAGCGGCGGTCCGCCAGCTGGCCTGTCCGAGCTTGCCGACGGCCAGGTCGGCATCGCTGCCGCGGTCCCGGTCCGTCCGGCCGCGTTGGCGGGGAAGGGCGAGCCTGGCCCGAGGACTCGACTGGGCGTTTGGGCAGGGCTGCCCGGCGGGCACCGGGGCGGGGCTGATCTCGATTCGCGTGCGGCTCTGTACGTGGGCGCAGCACGTGGGCAGTATCAGCGGCGCCGGCACGGCTGCCGGGCCGCGAGGTACTCGCCGATCGTGCGAGGGCGGGACCGGATCCGTCGGTTCTCGTCCTCCTGGCCCCACCGATCGATCATCCCGTTGAGCTCGGTGAGCGTCGCGACCTCCGGCCCCGGGACGAGGTGGTTGCGGTGGAACCAACCGATCTGACCTTCGACTGGGTGGTTCCGGAGAACGGCGTCAAGCACGACCACCCGACAACGTCACCCCCTGCCCCATCCACCCGCTGCGCCCGGCACGGCAAAAGGCACAGTCTTCCCGCAAAGGAACCGAAGGTTCCCCGGCCCGTGCCGCGATGAGACGAATTGCCCGGACCGGCCGGGTGCGGAACTTACACCTCGGTGTTCAGCGACTGCAGCCGGGCTTCGGCGTAGGCGACGACCTGTCGCGGTCCCTCGGTATCCGTCCCTCTGCGTCAGTGATCGGGCAGCCCATGACCATGACGGCGAGGCTGGCGAGATCCACCATCTCCGCCACCTCGGCGCGCCGAGGTGGGTCGTACTGGGTGAAGTCGTCGCACGTTTCGACCAGTGAGGTGAATGACGGCAGCCGTCTCAGCAGGGTGAACTGGAGACCCTGCAGGATGCGCTGCATGTCCTTGCTGCGCGCGTCCAGGGCGGGCGCAGCGTCCTCCGCCTCGCGCATCTGTGCTTCGAGCCGCTCCAGCTCTTGTGCCTTCTCCTGTTCGCTGCGTCTGAGTCTGCGGCTCTGCCATTCCCCGAGAGCAGCCAGCGAGAGGACGGCCGGAGCAGCGACGAGCCCGGTCAGCACCATTGTTCCGGCCGCCACCCCGCCACCGCCCGCGGCAAGAGACCCGCCGCCCAGCCACGCGAGCGTGGCACTGGTGGCCGCAGCTCCGGACAACCCCGAGATCGCCGTGCCGGTGGAGGCGGAAGCGAAGGCTCCCACTGCGAAAACAGTGCCTGCCCCGACGCTGTAACCGGTGAGCGCGCTGCCTGCCAGTGATCCGACAGCGGCCGTCACGGCTTTCTCGCGCAGCTCCCAATGCTCGGTATCCACTTCGTCGGCGACGGTTGGCATCACGATCACGGACAGCTTGCTCAGTTCGGCCAGCTCGACCGGATCGATGTGCTTGAGACGCTGAAAAATGTCACGGAAGGGGACGATGGCCTGGTCGTAGAGGGTCTGCCGCGCCTTCTGCTGGGCAACATTCTCCGCGGCGGCCCGCTGATTGAGCTTCTCCTGGCGCTCGTTCAGCTGTTCCTTCCTCTGCTGGTTCGTCTTCGCGAGCCTGACCGCGTCGACTATGGCGATAGCCACGTTGCCCCCTTGATACTCGGCTCGGAGATCTTAGAGCCGCATCAGGAGCTCTGATCCGGGTAGTGCTGCGGTTCTCATTTCATTGCAGCAGAAAGTTCGTTCTGGACCGCCCGCGCTGCGGTGAGACGTCCCGTTCCCCGCTCGGCCTGACATCACCTGACCCCGACCTCTGCCGGAGTAGCCGGCGTGCCGCCGGTGCCTTCCACCAGCCCCAAAGGCGTGCGCTGGCCGTCTACATGCCGGGAGTCGATGGCCGATGGGACCGAAGCGACTGGGCTGGGATCGGCTTCCAATCGACTGAAGTCCCGCCGCGGCCGATGCCTTGCAACGACAATGAGTTGAGCGGCGACTAGGACGGGGCAAGTGGCCAGTGAGCAACCAGGACTTCGAGGGCTACTCCGATGCGAACGAGCTGACCCTGGCCATTGCCCGATTGCGGACACGAGAGCGGATCAGCTTCGAGGGGGGAGACATCCAGGCCGCCAACGATGCAAAAGTCGCTCTTGGCCGTGCCCAAGCCCGGCTCGTTCAGCTGTACCGTGAGCGCGGCCTGCTCGACGGCGCAGTCCCCGCAGGTGCCACAGCCACCCCGGCTGAGCGCGCTGCCAAGGGATGGAAGAACGTTCTCGCCAACCCGCTTCCAGAGGTCGCGCCGAAGCCGCGTAAGCGTGACAGGGGCAGAAAGCCGAGACTGAAAAGTGGTGAGGCAGTGCCAGCTCCGCAGCCGGATCACCTGGAGCGGACGCTGACCTACAGCACGAAGCTCCTGGCAGGCGTGATCCGAGCCCAAAAGTTCACAAAGCGGCATGAAAAGGACATGGCTCGTCTGCCGATCAGTGCTCTTGTGTTTCTCCCCAAAGCCGCGCAGCCGTTGTGCACCGCAGCCGACCTGGAGGCCCTAGGCTGGAGCCGACACTTGATCACCGAGCTGGGTCCCCTTCCTCGGGGGAGGAAATATCGCCGGGCCCATATCCTCCAGCGCGTCAGCGGCGCCCGCTTCCAGCGCGAACTCGTGCGGCTCTACCAGATTCGGCTGGAGCAGGCGCGGCGCGAGCCGGGGCGGCATGAGCGGGACATGGAGCGCTTCGTCAATGGGCGAGGCGAGAGCGAGGCCGCCCGCAGGCGGAAGGAGGACAACGCCCGATACCAAGAGATCCTCCAGACCAGGAGGACTTTGGAAGCAGGTGACCAAGGCGTAACTCCCATAAGCAAGAAGCCGGACCTGACCGTGACGCCCATGCGGTCGATTCCCGCGCAAGCGTCGAGCGTCTCTGGCCGGACAGGGAAAGCCGTCAAGGGTGTGTGCCCGGTGTGCAAGAAGGGCGACCTCCCGCGCGGCTGGCTCCGGCACCAGCGATGCGAGGCGAGGAGCCGGTCGCATGAGAACGAGACTACGGATCCCGCCTTGTCGGAGGCTGCCCTGGTGTCGGAGCCGCGTGGATCAGGGGAGTACCGACGGCTGGTTGCGTTGGTCGAGCGGAAAGAGGAGGCGGCGCGAGGGAAAGGGGCCGCTGGAGCAGCTCGGCCTGTGCGAATTCCGGAGGCCCGCAAAGCGGTGCTGGAGCGGTGCGAAGGTCGGTGCGAGAACCCGGCGTGCACCGGCCAGCCAGACGATGTCACGGATGCCGGCCAAGCACTACTGGAAGTCGATCACATAGACGAGATTGCCGGGGGCGGCCGCGACCACCCACGAGTGATGGTCGCACTCTGCCCGAATTGTCACGCGGTCAAGACGCGCGGGCGGACCCGGAAGCAGCTCACCAAGATATTGCGCGGCGTCGCAGAGCGAGCACATGCGGCCGCGAACACCCTCTGACCGAGACCGAGAAGTAGCTCCCCTCGGACGCCGATAGAGCGCGATTCGTACGGTCTACGTACGCACTTCGTACGGTTATTGAAGGTAGGGTGGTGCTCTGGAGGTGCTGCATGTCCGAGTTGTTTGATGCGGTGGATGCGCTGGTCGCATCTCGCTCGCCGTTGCCGCCTGCGGTGGAGCGTAAGCGGCTGCGTACCGCGCACGGTCTGACGTTGGATGAGGTTGCTGCGGCGTTGCAGGTGCGTCGGGCCACGGTGTCGGGCTGGGAGTCGTTGACGAAGCCGGTCGAGCCGCGGGGCCGGGAGCGTGAGGCGTATGCGCGGCTGCTGCGGCAACTCGCGGAGCTCTACCCCGCCCCGGAAGAGCCGGCAGCCCCGGCGCCCACCGCGGTCGCCGGCACGCCCGCCCCGGCAGCACCCGCGCCCGCCTCGGAGCAGGCGCGCCCCGTGCCCCCCCCAGTCCGGGACCCGAGGCTGCGGCCGGGACCGTAACTGAGCACCCCCAGCCACCTGTTGCCCCCGTCGCCCCGGCTTCGGAGGGTGCACCGCGTCCCTCGCGTGCTACCGGGCCGTCGTCGACGTCGCGTCGTCCGCCCGCGCGGAAGGCGGCCCCGGCCGGGACCCCGACCGAGGGTGCCGACCCGCGGTTCGAGAACGGGCCGCTGGCGGTCGTCGACGTCGAGGACGGGCAGGTGATGGCGTACTGCGCCGGCGGCCTGATCCTGGACGTGCCCGCCAAGTCCCTGCCGACCCTGGTGGACTGGACCCTGAAGGAAGCGAAGCTCGGCCAGCCGAGACTGTCCGGCCCCGGTAAGGACGGCGACCCGCTGCTCGTGCTCACAGAGGCCGCGCTGGAGCGCTACGGACTGCCCGTCACCCTCGCCGACGACGAGCGCCTCGCCGGTCGGATCCCGGAGGGCCACAAGGTCGTCAAGCAGCTGGTCCGTGCGGAGTGGAAGCTCACGAAGCGCGGGTTCGGGCCGTGGGCGCGGATCTACCGCCCGGCCACCGGTTCGGAGCGGGCCTGCGTGCAGTTGTGCATTCCGTCGTGGAACGCGCTGGGCGCCCGGCACTGGGGCCACGCCGCGCAGCTCCCGCCGGCCGAACTCGCCCGCGTCCTGGGTGTGTACGCGTCCCGGGTGATGACCCCCTGCGGATCGACCGCGGTGACCGGCCTGGAGCTGATGACCGCGCTGCACCCTCCGACCAGGGCCTCCGAGCCGGACGCCGACGGCAAGCGCCACTCCGAGCACAACCCCGGATCCCTGGGCAGGGATCCGGTCGACCCGGCGCCGTGCGAGGCCCCCGACGGACACCCGCTCCTTCAGGACCTGCCGCGCTTCCACGTCCGGGGTTCGGCGGAGAAGCTGTTCGAGGAGGCCTACGACTGGGCGCGGCCGATGACCGACGCCGAATGCATGCAGCGGCACCTGGTCGGCATCGACGTCAACCTGGCCTTCGCCGCCGGCGCCAATGGCCTGATCGTCGGCCTGGGCGCACCGACGCACGTGACAGCGCCGGAGTTCGATGCGAAGCTGCCCGGATCGTGGCTGGTGGACCTCTCGCACGTCGCCCTGTCCCGGGTGAAGGTCGGCAAGGACAAGTGGGCAGACCTGGACGCGAGTCTGCTGCCCAGCCCGTTCACGCCGAAGGGAGACCGGCCCGAGGGCCCGGCCTGGTACACGACACCGACTGTCGCCTACGCGCAGGAGCTCGGCTACGACGTCACGCCGGTCGAGGCCTGGTTGCGGTATGACAACGGCCGCTATCTGGATGGCTGGTACCAGCGGCTGCGCGACGCGTACCTCGCCACGATGGCCGACCTCGGCGTCCACGCCGACCTCTCCCCGGCCGACTTCCTCACCGCGATGGACGGCTACAAGGACCGCGACCCGGAACTGGCGATCGTCGTCTCGGCCATCAAGGCCACGGTCAAGGGCGGCCTGGGCAAGCTGCGCGAGCGCCCGCGTGGGGAGGGCTGGAAGCCGGGCGAGCCGTGGCGAGCGCTGTCGCGTCCGACGTGGCGCCCGGACATCCGCGCGGCAGTCATCTCCCGCACCCGGATCAACCTGCACCGCAAGATCATCAAGCACGCCGCGTTCACCGGCCAGTACCCGGTCGCGGTCCTGTCCGACTGCGTCGTCTACGCCGCCGATGGGCCCTCCCCGCTGGACTTCCTGCCCTACCGCGACGGCAAGCCGCTGCCGGGCGGCTTCAAGCTCGGCGTCAACCCCGGCCTGGTCAAGCACGAAGGTACTCAGTCTGTGCTGTGGGGCGAGGAGGTTCGCGAGCGGTTCAACGCCCCGGAGCTCAACCTCGCCCGGTACATCAAGGACGCCACCGTCACCGACATCGACAACGGCGAGTAGGGGAGCAGGCAAGCGATGAGCATGTTCGGGGACGGCCTGGACAAGGCGGTGCAAAAGGCGTTCACCCGCCCCGTACCCAAGTCCGCGGGCCCGCAGATGCGGTACATGGTCAAGCAGCTCGGCGGCACGAAAGCGGTCGCCGAACTGCTCGGCATGTCCCAGCGGCAGGTGGAGCGGTACGTAGCGGGCACAGCCAAGAAGCCGCGCCCCGACCTCGCCGCCCGCCTGGAGCGCGAGGTAATCAAGCGCTGGCAGCCGCAGATCCGGGCTAAGGCCCGCAAGAAGGCCACGACGACCGGCGGCATCGTCATCGACGCCCGCGCCCGCATGGGCTACACCGCGCCGATCGGCTCGACCGACCAGGACCGCATCCGGCACCTGACCGTCGCCCTGCCGCCCCGCTACGCTGCCCGCCTCTTCGACGCCCAAGCGGCCGGCGCAAGCGACACCGAACTCCAGGAGATCGCGGCCGAAGCCCTCAAGGAGGTCTACTTCCAGGACGGCGGCCGCCGCGCCGGCAGCCTGGAAGAGGTCCGGTTCACCGACGTCGAACACCTCGAGTTCGACCTGTAGCAGCCCGCCCCGAACAGGCCGCGAGCCGGGCCCAGTTGGTCCGGGCTCGCTTGCGTATCCGTGGGGGCTCGGATGTTCATGCACACGTGCCGTGTCCAACGACCGCGGCCTCCACCAGCCAACACCCGAGGTGAGTACCTAATCCTGATCCATGCATGACCAAACGCCTTCCAGGGGCGCGTATAGAGATCGGGGATGCAGGTTGCACACGAACGTCCCGAGCTTCGTCGCCGACAAGCGCCTGCGGGACTACGGACAGTTGATCAGCCCATAATCGGAGTCAGTGCCGAGCGACCCGGCACAGCGCACCCGCCCCGGGTGCGCTCACCGCGATCGGAGAGCATCGTGAAGAACAGCGCGTTGTGGCGAGTGGTTGACAACGAGAGTGGTAGCCAGTCCATCGTCAGCACGCCCTCCGAGGCGGTCGCGTTCGTCAACAGCCGGTTCGACACCGATGACGACGACGAGCCGTTCAGCATCACCGAGGTCGGTCCTCTCCTTGCGAAGCCGCTCGGGGTCATCACTGCATGGGCCGCCGAGAAGGACGGCGAGCGAACCGACGGACGTACTGCGCCGATCACCATCAGGCCGGTTGTGACGGACAACGCCAGCGAGTGCGAAGACGTCGTGCTCTGGGGCGACGTATATGTCTCCTGGGACCACGACATGTACACCGTCGAGGAGCCGGAGAGCTCCGAGTACAGCGAGGCTTACAGCGCAGCCGAGTTGAGCGCGATCCTCGACGAGTACGCCGACGACTACGAGTACGCGCCTGAAGGGCCTGAAGGGCCCGACAGCCACAGGTGGCCGAAACCGGAAGAGTTGATCACCTACGGCGCCCAGGAGTGTGCCAAGCGGTTCGGGAACCTCGACGACGACGCCCTGCTGTGGCTGGCCGCCACCCGCATCACGCTCGCGGTGTGGCGCAACACACCCGTCGAGAACTGGCATGCCGGGAAGAGTCCGCTGCACGACGGCACAATGATGCGGATCAACACGGCAACCACCCGACTCGTGCGCTCGATGCTGTCGTTCGACCATGTCGACTGGATCGCTGTCGGTCTCGCGATCGTCAACCCGTCTCGGGTTCTACCGACCGCGCAGTCTGTGCTCGAGCTTGGGCTGTCCTGCCACAACCCTGACGACCCGGCGCACGAGGTTGATCCGCGAGAAGAACTCGCGGAGATGGCACAGGTCGCGATCTCATGGGGGCGAAGGTACTGCCTTCACGAGAAGGAGTTCGGCCTGCGAACCCTGATCGAATCCTTCTGCGCGTCCGACAGCGGCTGGTTCGGAGCTCCGAGTTGGGGGCGCATCGTCGATCGGTTCCTTACGGCTGTCGACGACCGGAAGAATGCGCACTGGCGCATGCACCGGGACAAGCCTTGGTTCGACGAGTGGTTCACTAACCGCCCGGCCGACATTGCGGACACCACGGAATTTCGTCGGCTGCTCCATGCCGGGCCCGACCTGCTGTCCGAGGAGGCCGCCGAATGGTGCGTGGACGGTGCCATCGGCTACGTCTGCCCGGACGACCACGCAAACGGCTGCCCGCGGTGCGGTATCCCGCTGGCAACGGAGTCCTCAAACGAGTGACGGCAGTGGCCAGCGATTCTCAATCCCGTGCCAGTTCGGCCAGTCACATGACACCGCGACTGAGAAAATGACACGGGATCTGAGAACAGGAGAGCTTTTACCCGTCCCGCGCCGAAATCCGCAACAGCCCCGATGAAATTCCTCCTCACGCGGGCGCAGGGCTCGACCAAAGTCCTGACGGAGCGCCTGGGCATCTCACGCCGCACCATCGAGCGCTACCGCTCCGGAACGCTGAAGACCCCGCAAAAGCGTCTGCAGGCCGCCCTGGTCGAGGAGACTCAATGCAAGGGGAAACCGCAGGTCAGGGATCAGACTCGGAAAAAGGTGTCGACCTCCAGCAGGATGATGGTGGAGGTGACCGCCTACTTCGGGTTCATCGCCTCGGGCAGCTCCGACAACGGCCGTACACGCACCATCACCACCCCGATCTCGCCCACCTCCGTGCAGCAGATCCTGGACCTCCAGGAGGCCGGAGCGACGGAGGAAGACCTGCATCCCCTCGTCGTGGAGGCCATCACCGAGTCGTATTTCACTGAGTGGGGCACTCGCGCCCATGGTCTGCGTGCGGATTTTTACGCACGTTCAAGCTGTGGATTTCCTGTTCTGACGCAGTCGAATTCCAGCCTGCTATAAAGAAATCCGGCGGGTAGCCTCAGAAGCGTTCTGGCGGCGGTCCGCTCTGATTTCTCACCACGAATGCGAGGTCGAAGACGACCAGGATATGACTGCCCGACGGCGGTACCCGCCGACCGCTCACCCTGCCCCGCCGTCACCGGGCCATGGACGCCGGCGCTGTTGCAGCGGCCCTCGAGGAAGCGCGGCTCGATGCCCGGCAGGCGTCCCGGCACGAGGACCCGGCCGACGACGTCCGGGGCCCGGCGGAGCTCGCGGACTGGGAGTTGTGTCCACCAGCTGCTCGCCGACGCCGTCCCGGGCACCGTCTACGACTCGACGACGTGTTCGGCGCGGCCCGCGCCCACTCATCGCCCAGGCTGCTCAGGCGTTGCCCCAGGCTTCGAGGAAGCGTGTGCGGTCGTCCGTCCGCCGGCTGGCGAGTAGAACGTGCCAGGCACTGGTCTCAGCGTCGCGCAGCCACAGCCGCCCCAGGTACCGACTTCCGCCGGTGAACGTGTCACGCGCCAATGCGTCACCGAGCACGTCGGCTACAGCGTCGCGCTGTTGGTCGGAGAGTTCTCCCAGAAAGCTGAGTACGCGGTCTGCGATGCCTCCCTCGTTGCTTTCAAGAATGCGCTCGAAGAACGGACCACCCGCGTTGCCGGGACCGATGTAGAGAGCGGCGTCACCTCCCGCCTGCCCCAAGGAACGCCAGAACTCAGCACCATCGGGCGTGCCTGGCAAGGGAAGCGCGGCAAAGAGGTCGGCCAGATGTCCGTTGGCCGCTTGATCGTAAGAGACGTCGCAGGCCGCGGCAGACGAGATCCTCGCAACGTGCCCAGTACTCAGTCCCTCTTCCGGCCAGTCCAGTGGGGTGTTGAGTTCCTGAACAAGGTGCCGGGCCAGTTCGTCGTCCTTGCCCAGGAAGTGCCTGACGATCACGTGTTCCCCCCAGTTCCAGCTGGCGTGCACCGGCTCACCAGTCTGCCCAACTGGGCGGTGATCCGCCGGGGCCTGCAGACAACGTCCGGAAAATGCCTGCACCACAGCTATCACGACCACCGACAGCGTCGCCCAGGAGCTAGCCGCCGAAGCCGCGGCCGCCGCAGACCGCCGTACGCGAGGCGTAGGGGATCGTCCGCGCGCCGACGAAGGCTCGGCGCCCTGAAGCAGACCGGCCCCACGATGGGGACGAAGCCATCCGTGAGGAGCTCACCCCCGCCCAAGACAGCGCCCGTGCCTGCCGCATGAATGGGCGATGACCGGCCGTATCCAGACCACCGACGGCCTGAGCACCAAGAGACCGCATCGCGGGCGATGCCTGGTACCCGTCGAGCAGGCCGGGCCTGGACCTCAAAAGTTGGCGAGGCGTATGTCGTAGCATTCATCGCACATGTCCGCTTCCGGGACTATGTACCCGCCGTTCCCACACCACTCGCAGATCCCTTCCCAGTCGCTGCCGCACCCGAAGCAGATGTACGAGTCTGCGGCGGGATAGCCCAGGGTGCGCACCGGAACAATGGCCGAGGCGGCGCAGGCCGGGCAGGTGGCCAGGTCGTTGCCACCCTGCTTGATGGTGATGTGCCGGTTCTCGCCGGTGAACTCCCAGGCTGCTTCATCTCGGGTGCCGTACGACTTGTCGCAGAAGAAGCACTTCAGGTCGTGGGCGCCGCCGTCGAGGACCACGGCGTACTGCCCGCAGGAGCGGCATGCGGTGGTGGAGTGTTCATGGCCGGCGAGCTGGCCGGATATGGACTTCTGTCGCTGGGTGACGAAGTCGGTGAGGTGGTTCAACTGGCTGCGGACTTCGTCCATCTGCCGTGCTGCCTCCCAGTCTGCGGTGTACGGCAGGACGTCGTGGTTCACGAAGTCGAAGAGCAGGGTCAGGACGGGGAGGGTACGGGTCTTCACGGCTACGGTGGTGTCGCGCCAGCCGAAGTGCATGAGCCGGTTCCGGAGATTGCCGAGGTCCTTCAAGTCGCTGCTGGCGGGGTCGAGGGTGGTGCTGAGCGTGATGGTTCCGTCCTGGGCGAGAGCGTTGAGACGCTTGATCGCATCTTTGATGCCGCAGCTGGTGAAATCGCCGCTCTGGTGCTTGCCCTTGTCGTACTCCGTGGGCTTGGTCCACACGAGGTCAGGCTCGTACATCTCGAGGCGCGCCTTGAACAGGGTCTCGGCTGCGCACTGGAGATGAAGGGTGGCGTACTTCAGCTCGCGGGGGACGGGGCTGCCTTCAGCCGCGAGGAAGGTGACAGCACTGACGAGGAAGTCGAGCCCGTTGGTAAGGGGCGGGAAGTGAAAGTCCTTGCCGTCGTCGCGCACTGGGGGGCCTCCGTCGTCCTGGCTACTTCTGTGAGGATCTGCGTCGAGCCGCAGGGCGGTCAACCGGATTCACCGACGTACCCCGGCTGCGACTTCGTTTGCGCCAGAGCCCCGACGACCTGGTGCAGACGCAAGCCGCTTGGAACGCCACCTACCAAGCACTGGCCGCACCCCGCCCCCGCGACACCACCGCCCTGCGCTGCCGCCTGCTGCTCCTGTCCGTACGGCTGTGGTGGCAGCCCTACTGGGAGACCGTCCCTTCGGTGCCGGCGGCACGGTCCGAGCTGCGCCACCTCGCCCGCGCTCACGGAGCCGTCCGGGCCGCGTGACCGGTCGCCCCGGTCGACCAGGAGCACGAGGTTGCGCCAAGGGTTGCGCTAGGTGTTGCGCGGCCCGCAGGACTGTCTCCGTGTCCTGCAGGTCCCCACGCTGTTTTGCCGTGGTCGGATCGCTGACATCCCCGTTGCGGCTGCTCTGCCCATGTCCCTTGGCTGGAGTGAAGGAGGAAGGGACGGGCGGGATGGGCGGCGCGGCCGCGGCTGGGGATCGGGGCGCGCTCGGCTGGTTGCGCGTCGGCCGGGGCCGCCACGCCTCGCCGCTCCACCGTCAGCCCGGTGACGGGGGCCGGGACGGACGTCGCCTGCGTCCAGGCGCTGTCCTTCCGGTGCCGAGCCCCTGAGGCGGGTGGCTTTGTCGCTGATCGTCATGCGTATTGCCACACTCTGTTACTGGGTGGTGTACTTGGCCGCCTTGAATGATCTAGGGGGTGTGGGTGCGAGCCACAGGGTTGTCGGCCAGTTCTGCGTCGCCTTACGGGCGCCTGACGCGTCGGGGCGCCGATGTCTGCAGCGCCGGCTGACGGCGGACGCCGAAGTCGGCGCGGCTTCGCCTACCAAGACGCGGTGACACTGCTGGACTGCCTCGACATGCATGAGGGCATGTGGACTCAGGTCTCTTGGGAGGATCTGGAAGACATCGTCTGTAGCAACGGTGACGCGCCCGCATACCGCCAGGTGAAGACCATCGAAGAAGCCGGCAAGCGGCACAGTGTCGCCAACGTGTGTGCACCGGACATTCCGAAGAAGCCAGAGACGAGCTACTTGGGAAAGCTGTTCCTCGGGAAACCTCTTCCAGCCGAGACTCGGTTCACCTTCATCGTCAACGAGAGTCCGCACGTCGACTTCCATGCGTTCGTCGTCGATCGCGGACAGCAGCGTGGGCCTGTCCCGTTGAAGATTCGTGATGACATCATTGTTCGGCTCAAAGGCGTGAATCTTCCTGAAGGCCGGGACATCGGCTGGTGCGTCGACCGTCTAGAGGTCCTTGTTGAGGGCCGCACGATCGAGCAGGTTGAGGACAGGGCTCTACGTCGGCTCGGGTCGATCGTGACCAAGATCTTGGGGCAGCCGCCCTTGACTACTGACATCGAAGACGTCCTGGTCTGGCTCGGAGTTCGCATCGCACGCGACGCGCTTGCTCCAGTACCACGCAAAGTGGGCACCCGTGACTTCCAGGACATGCTTCATGATGCGATCACACGGGCCACCGGGCGAAGGCCGGACGGAAGCACTGCGCCTCTCACGAAACTCACTGACAAGCTCGCCGTCGCGGGGGTCCCGGCAGACGAAGCGGCAGGGCATCTGGACAACGCGCTGAAGTACCGTCGTGCCTGGCGTGCCAGCCTCGGTCCAGCCCGCGAGGCGATGGACGCCTTCGCCGACGAAGTCCACGCCATCTGCTCACGCGTCATGGCTGAACGACGCGCCGGACGCACCCCCGCTGGCTCAGAGGCATACTTCGAGACCCTGACCCGTGTAGAAGGCCTCCCCGCGGTGAGTAGCGGCACCGTGTCCCTCGCTCGAGCTCACGCCGTACTTGCGGACATCACCGCTCGCTGTCAGAACCGGTACGCCGATGCTTCATAGAATCGGCGCGAGCGCCGTCCCGCCGCCCCACCGGCCATGGGACCCCGACGACTCGCCGGACTTTCACGCCTCTCGGTTACTGCTCCTGGTTGCCGAGTGCGGCAGTGCCCCCGGTCCTCATATCGCCGGCCGCACCAAGCTCGCGAAGCTCGACTTCTTTCTGCGCTACCCGGCTTTCCTCGAGCGCGCGCACAGGGAACTAGCCGACACCTTGGGCGGACAGGGAGCTTTTCGTGCATCGATGCCCGAGGAAGTAGAGGCCCCGATGATCCGGTACCGGTTCGGTCCCTGGGATCCCCGCTACCGCCAGTTTCTGGCCTTCCTCATGGCCCGCGGTCTCGTCACGATCACCTCCAGTCACAGACCAGAGCGTGTCCGCTTGACCTCGGGCGGAAAGCGAGCGGCCGCAGCGCTGGCGGACATGGACGAGTTCCACCCCATCGTCACTCGATGCCGCGCCATGAGGGGCAACCTGGCGGAGTGGTCCGGGACCGATCTGAAGAACCTTGTCTACCAACTCTTCCCCGAGGAAGTGGCGGACCTCGCCTACCACCAGGAGATCAGGCCATGACGACGCCCCCGACACCCTTCCGCAAAGGGCTGCGAGTCGAGTCGGTCACGCTGGTGCACACGTCGGGCGAGATGGATACGTACGCGTTCAACACCGCTGGCCTCAGCGTTCTGTCTGGCGTCAGGAACAGCTCGAAGACCACCACGCTCAAGGCCATCGACTACTGTCTCGGCAATCGAGACAGCCCGACCGAGGCCCTGAAGGCGGCCGTCGCCGACGAGTACGTAGAGGTCAGCATCGAACTGACCCTGGACGGCACTCCAACGGAAATCCGGCGCAGCCTCCAGTACGGGCGCCAGAACAAGGTCGTACTGGACGGCGACGAATTCCCTGTCGGCGAGTTCTCCGACCGCATCCTGCACAAGCTTGGCTGGCCGATCCTTAGTATTCCCAAAGGCATCCAGGCCACGACCGCCACCGAGCTCACACCTCTGACGTTCCGCAGCGTGCTGCGCCACATTTACCGAAACGAGGACTCGTGGACTCAGTTCGCTGACAAGGAACAAGAGTTCCTGCGGCGAGCCGTCATTAGCTACCTCTTGGGTTTCGCCCCGACCAGGTACAGCAACCACGACTTCGAGCTTGCGGCAGCACAACGCCGACTCGCACAGGCACAGGCGGCCGAACGAGAGGTGCATGACAGCACAGACCGAGCCGTCGCAGCCGTCTGCGAGAACCTGCATCTGCCGACCCCCAGGAGCGAACAGCAGGTCAACTCCATCAGAACCGACTTGCGGGCCGAACTCGACGCGGTTGTCAGGCAACGTTCCCAGCTGACCAGCGAAGTGGAGCAGCTTGTTGCCGGACGACGCCAAGAAGGCGATGCCGGGGCAGTGGGCTACGACGCCACTCTGTCGCAGCAGTACGAGCACGCGACCCAGAGCCTCACGAGCAGCGCCGAGACCGTCGCCGGCCTCGAGCAGGTCCTGACTGCCCACAAGCAGTCTCACAACACGGTCCGGGCAGAGATCGCTCGCATGGAACGCCTTCTAGCCTCCGTCGACATCTTCGACAGCCTGCCGGTGCGCCTGTGTCCTGCCTGCGAGCAGAAGATCGACATCCATCGCGAACACCCAGAGGGCACTTGCTACGTCTGCACCCAGCCAGTGACCGAGGACCAGCGCAGACGACGCGGAGAACTGGAGAAGCGGTCCCTGGCCGCAGAGGCCGACGACCTCCAGGAAGTCATCGCCCGAACCAGCCGCGACCTCGACCAAGCAAAAGCCGACCACCGGCACGCCCAGAGCACCCATCAAGACATTGCCAGGCAGCTAAACGTCGACCGGGCCGCCCGCCTCGCACCGTTCATGGCCAGACTCGAAGAGATGGCCGCCCAGACCGCCGCCCTGGAGCAAAAACTCATGGCGCTGCCCGCCATCGAGCAGATGCTCACCCGCAAGACTGCCGCCACGCAGACGTGCCAGGCGGCCCAAGACAGACTGAACCAACTGAAGCGGCAACTCGATGAAACCCCCACCACAGGGAGAACGCCCATCGACCGCTGCGCCCTGTTCGCTGATCGGATGAACGAATTCCTCAACCGCCACCGCGATGATGTCTGGGTGGCAGGGAATGTGGCGATCAGCGCGGACGACCTGACCTTCTACGTCGGCACCCGCCCCTGGAACCAAGTTCTCGGAGCCGAAGCGCGAGTGTTGTTCTTCCTCGCCTATAGCAGGGCCCTACTATTCCTGGCCAGGGACCTGGGGGACGACTGCCCGTATCCGGGACTCCTCATGCTCGACAACCCCTTCCAGCAGGGAATCGCAAGCGACGTCGTTCACGAAGTTCTCCGCGACATTGCCGATGCCGCCCAAGCCACCGGCGCACAGGTAATTTCTACGCAGGCCGTAGCAGTATCACTTCTCGCCCCTGGCGTCGAACAGATCATTATGCCGAGCACCTACATCGGCGAACCCGAGAGCTGACGGCCACATCTGGACAAGGAGGGGAAGGCTGCCTGGCGCTCCACGACCGGCTTCCTCCTGTCCTGTCTTACGCCCATTTGACGCCCAGCTCCCGCAGTGCGGCCAGCTGGTCCTAGGTGAGCTTGTCCCGCCTCGATTTGGTGTTCGAGACCCACGCCCCCAGTTTCACAGTCACCGGCTCCGCCTCGCCGTTGACCGCGATCTCTTCGCTGTGCCCCCTCGGCACTGGCCGGTCGCCCTCGCGTTCCACCCACTGGGCGAGGGCCGCCATGCCCCGCTGGAACGCCTGCTGTGCCTTGCTCGGCCCCTTCGTCGCATCCTTGGCGGCCGGGGCGGGAGACGGCATCTCAGCGGGCGTGATGCCCAGGTGGGACAGCCGCTCCTGCTGTTCGGGCAGGAGCTGTGCCCAGGTGGCTGGCTGCTTCTGCTGGAGCCACTTGCCGATGTCGTCGCTGTCCATCAGCACGCCGGGTGCGATGTCGGGCAGTTGGCCGTCGGCGTCGACCAGGTCGGCGAGCACCCGGTAGTGGCGTTGCCAGTTGAGCGGCCATGGGCAGTTCCAGTCCGGGTCGATCTCCGTCAGCTGCGCGGCGCGTACGGCGGCCCGCTCCGGGTCTTTGCCCAGGCCGCCCTTGCGGCGCAGGTTGGCCATGTGCTGGCCGACCGGGACCATCGCCTCGCCTTCGCCCCACACCGCGTCCTGACGCGGAGCGAGGTGTCTCATGGCCCGCCGGTAGGACCGCAGCGCGGCGAGCTTGGCCTCCCACGCTTCCTCGCCCGGCTCCCAGAGCATCCCGGCCTCCGGCGCGTCCAGCAGGGTCTTGCTGTCGGCGCCCAGTTTTTCTGAGCTGCGGCTGTTCCTGTGAGCTGGGGTTTTTCAGATTTTCTGGGTGGTTTTGGCGGTTCCTGGAGTGCTAGGAGTGTAGATCTGAGCGGGGTGGTGGTTGTCTGACCTGCGCGTATGCCGTCTGCGTCGAATGGTCGGGTGTTGTGCAGTTCCAATGAGCCGCTACTTGGTGGGGCCGTGTCAGGTGGTGTCGGGGTTGGTGGTGGACACGGACGCCGGAGAGTTCGGTGTAGAGGGCCAAGAGCCTGGGGTGCCGTCGGTGGGTAGTTCGAGGAGCTTGCCGGTGGATGCTCTGTGCGGCTTCCGTCCGTCCGGCGTTCCCCTTGGGACCGGATAGATCTCTTCGGTGGTGAAGACGGCACCCTGTCTGCTTTCGTAGTGTCTTCAACTGCTTCGCGCGCGTGGAGGCCGTCTTGGGTAGTAGCCGCACATCCCGATCCGCCACCCGTAAGTCCACCCTCCACCGGCTCAGGCCCTCTGAGGGCACCACCCCGGAACTGCGCACGTTCGTCCGCGAGAGATACCTCGACAGTGAGGATTACCAGGCCAGGGAGTTCACCCGCCAGGGGATGGAGGGCTTGCTGATCACCGGAGGCGTTCCCCGAGAGCGCGCCGACTGGTGCAGCGCGGTGGAATCCATCACCGGGCTGGAAGTCAATGAACGCAGCCGCGCCGCGGCGGGACTCATTCTCATACGCACCGGCCGCGGCACCTATGCGCTGAGCTACGGGGTGGGGCAGCACATGTTGGACCCCTACTTCCGTGACGACGAGTTCGGATTGGAGTTCGCGACCCGCTGCCTCGACGACGACGGGGTCATCAAAATCCGCAACCAGATCATGGACGGCAGAGGTCGGGTCGATGAGTACTCAGTGTCACGGGGCGAGCGGATCGACGACTTTGGTTTGGACCGCTTCGGTGCCGTCGTCCGCCGTATCTGTGGCACTGTTAGCGGACTGTCACTGACTTCCCTGGAGGGCGGCAGGACACGACAGGTCCGCGTCGAGTGCTCACAGGCCACCATCAAGCTTCCCCTTGCCACCACCGTGGAGCAGTTCCTGAGCGACCTGCAGGCGATCGAGGAGGTGTGTGCAAGACCTGATCCGCTGCCGCAACTGCGTTTTGTCAGCAGGGTCCACACCCTCGACAGCCGCAGCCAAAAGGCGGTGCAGGCCCAGGCCATCCTGGAAAAGCACCTTGCGGACCCGGACAGTCCCCGCCTGACCATTGGGATTCCTGACTCGTGCCAGGAAAGCTACAGCTCTGCCCAGGCGTTCCGCGCCAGACGAGGCACCCGCACGATCGAGACGAACGACCTGGAACTGCACCACCTGCTGCACTTCGTACAGGATAAGCCTGAGGGAGAACGGCTCAAAGCCCTCGGTGACGTACGGGTCACCATGTTCAGCGACGACGACTTCCTGACCCCGGCCAGCGTCACCACCAACGGGAAAGAGTGGCTCATCGCCGACATCACGATGGGCACAGACCGCCTGTTCTACGGCAACGGCAAATGGTTCGAGGTAGGGGCCGGCTTCCTTGAGACCCTGGAAGAAGAACTCACCGCTTTGTTCACCCAGCCGCAGACGGTCACCCTCCCACGCTGGACCAAAGGTCCACTCGATTCCAAAGGCCGCGACTCTCACGACGAGGACTGGTTCAACCACCAAGCGGCGAAGTCGGACGGGTACCTGCTCTTCGACAAGAAAGACGTCGTCACGGGGAAGTTCAGGGGAGGAGGCCTGGAGATCTGCGACGTTCTCGGCCCCGAGAACCAATTGATCTGCATCAAGAAGGCACCTGCCAGCACGGCTCCCCTCAACCACCTCTTCGCCCAGGGCGTGGTGGCCGTCGAGACGCTGCGCAGCGACCTAGAAGTACGGGCCAAATTCCTTGACCAGATCGCCGCACACACGCCGGACCACCGCCTGCTCGACGACTTCGGCACGCTCCGGGTGGTCTTCGGGATCCTTCTGAAGGATGGCCAGGACATCCGTGTTGACTCGCTCTTCGCATTTGCCCAGGTCTCGCTGCTCCAGGCAGTCAGGCGGTTGCGCGCGATGAACGCGGAGGTCGAAGTCGTCGCTATCCGCCGCTGACGCAGGGGGCCGCACCCTCGCCTGCATGTTGCCGAGCAGCTGTCAGTCGGTGGCACGAAGGCGCGGTCGAAGAGCGCTGTTGTTGGTTCTGTCCAGGGCGGATGCCGGCGGCGGAGAGTGGGGAGGGTGCCTGGCTACGGAGTGGGACTGTCGTCTAGCCAGGTGGTGGGGATGAGTTTTTCGCCGTTGCGCCAGTTGTAGCGGACGGAGTCCTGGTACCAGTCGTGGGGCAGGTCCGCGTGGTCGCTGACGATCATCTGGAAGTTCGGGGCGAGTTCCCTGACGACTTGGTGCATGAGTTCGAAGAGGCGGGTGACGGTCACGCGGTCTTCGTCCAGAGCGAGGTCTTCCAGTCGTCCGCGCTGTTTGGCCATGTCGGAGGGGTAGTAGGGCTGGGTGGGCTGGTCGAGCATGAGGAAGCGGGGCACGGGCCGGCTGTTGGCGACGAAGTACTGGTGGAGGGCGAGATGGGCGGCCACGTGGTAGCCGACGTGGTTCTTGCCGCTGCCGATGCGGAGCAGCTCGGTGATGCCCTCGAGGGTGTCGGCGACGACTGTGAGCTTCTTGAGGTCCAGACGGACCAGGCGGTCGCCGTGTTCGAGTTTCAGGGTCCGGGCGTGGCCGGTCATCTTGCCGCTGAGGTAGCTGAGCCCGTG
>NZ_JARVKY010000010.1 GCF_029813785.1 Streptomyces sp. DH41 | reverse complement strand
ATCAGGTCGGGGTATCAACATATCTGGCGTTGACTTTTGGCACGCTGTTGAGTTCTCAAGGAACGGACGCTTCCTTTGTACTCACCCGAGAGACTCTCTCAGGCTTTCCTCCGGGCGCTTCCCTTCGGTCTTGCGTTTCCGACTCTATCAGATCTTTCCGATCCGATTTCCTCGGTGCTTTCCAGGTTCTCGCTTTCGCGTTTCCCTTTCCGGCGGTTCCGACTTTATCAGAGATTCTGAGCCGGTCTGACCGGCCGTTCATTTCCGATTCATCGGGAGAGTGCTTCGCCGAATTCGATGATCCGGAGTGAAGCAGATAGGTACTCACAGTTGCCCTCTGGGGTGAACCCATCTCCAGGCAACTGTTCGAATCTACCTCCCCGCTAGCTCCGTGTCAACGGCTCTTGCGGGAACGAAGAGGACACTAGCAGCTCACCGGGGGCGGACGCACATCAGGCGGCCGTCGGCACGGTGGCGCTGCGCTCGGCCGCCTCCACGTCACCCGTGTCGCCGGCGCGCACCGCACGGGCGCCCAGGACGTAGACGTAGGCGAGGAAGGCCAGCTCGGCGACGACTCCGATGGTGATCCGGGCCCAGGTGGGCAGGCCGGACGGGGTGACGAAGCCTTCGATGGCGCCGGAGAGGAAGAGGACCAGGGCAAGGCCGATCGCCATGCCGATGGCGGCTCGTCCCTCCTCGGCGAGGGCGGTGCGCCGGGTGCGCGGGCCCGGGTCGATGACGGTCCAGCCGAGGCGCAGACCGGTGCCGGCGGCCACGAAGACCGCGGTCAGTTCGAGCAGGCCGTGAGGCAGGACGAGGCCGAGGAAGGTGTCGAGGCGGTCGGCCGACGACATCAGGCCGAAGCCGACGCCGAGGTTGAGCATGTTCTGGAACAGGATCCAGAGGACGGGCAGGCCCAGGAAAACGCCCAGGATCAGGCAGAGTGCGGCGGCCCAGGCGTTGTTCGTCCAGACCTGTGCGGCGAAGGAGGCCGCGGGGTGGCTCGAGTAGTACGTCTCGTACTGGCCGCCGGGGCGGGTCATCTCCCGCAGTTCGCTGGGTGCCGCGATGGTGGACTGCACCTCCGGGTGGGTGCCGATCCACCAGCCCAGGAGCGCCGCGACGGCGGTCGACAGGAGTGCCGTGGGAACCCACCAGTGGCGTGCCCGGTAGACGGCGGCCGGGAACTGGTGGGTCAGGAAGCGGGTGACGTCGCGCCAGGAAGCTCGACGAGCTCCTGTCACGGCGCTGCGCGCGCGTGCCACCAGTTGGCTGAGCCGTCCGGTCAGCTGCGGGTCGGGCGCGCTGGACTGGATCAGGGAGAGGTGGGTGGCCGTGCGCTGGTAGAGGGCGACGAGCTCGTCGGTCTCGGCGCCGGTCAGACGGCGCCGGCGGCGGAGCAGGGCGTCGAGGCGGTCCCACTCCGCGCGGTGGGCGGAGACGAAGACGTCGAGGTCCATCGGTGTGCCTGCTCCTCGGCTATCGTCGGCGGCTCGTCGTGGATCAGCTTGTCGTACTGCGGCGCGGTGTGTCCTCAGCTTGGCAGACTGGCGGGGACGGGGGCAGTCAGGGGAAGGACGGCAGGCGTGAGTGAGCTGGTGACGGGCGAGGCGGTGGCGCTGGAGCTGCGCCCCGCGAGGCTGCCCAGCAGGGCGCTGGCCGTGCTGCTCGACCTGGCGGTGGCCGTGGCCGTCTATGTGGCCGTGACCGTCGCTCTGATGGTCTCCACCGCCTCCCTGGACATGGCCGCGCAGACAGCGATATCGATCGCGGCTTTCGTCCTGGTGCTCGTGGGAGGGCCGATCGCGGTGGAGACGCTCAGTCATGGGCGGTCGCTCGGGAAGATGGCCTGCGGTCTGCGGGTGGTGCGGGACGACGGCGGGCCGATCCGGTTCCGGCACTCGCTGGTGCGGGGCTTGATCGGGGTGATCGAGATCCTCATGACGTTCGGCGTCGTCGCCTGTATCGCCTCGCTGGTGTCGGCGCGGGGGCGGCGGCTCGGTGATGTGTTCGCGGGGACTCTCGTCGTGCGGGAACGGGTGCCGGTGTCGACGGCGGGCTTCATGCCGCCGCCTCCGCCGTGGCTGGCGGGGCGGTTCTCCGGGCTCGACCTGTCCGCCGTGCCCGATGCTCTGTGGCTCGCCGTCCGTCAGTACCTGACGAGGATGGGGCAGCTCGATCCCCACGTCGGCTGGAGCATGGCGGAACGGCTCGCCGCCGATGTGGCGGCTCGTACCGGTGCTCCGGCGCCGGAGGGTGTACCGCCGGCGGCCTATCTGGCGGCGGTGCTGCACGAGCGGCAGCACCGGGAGGCCCGGCGGGCGTTCAGGGGCGGTGCGGTCCCTGGTGCCCCCGTAAGCCACATGGGCGACACGGGCCACATCGGCGGCACAGGCCACACGGGCCAGACGGCGGCAGGGCCCGCCGGTTCGCCTCCGGTGGCTTTCCCTGAGGCGTCGCCGGTGCTGCCGCCTGCGGTGACTCCCGCGGCGCCGCCCGTCGCGCCATCGCCGGAGGGCCGGCCCGAGGCGTCGGAGGACACTCCGCCGGACGCCCGTCCCGGCACCGGGTTCGTACCGCCCGCGTAGGCCGGGCGGGCTGTAGCCCCGCGGCCCCGCGGCGCTTGCCGTCCGACGTCGTTCACGGGAAGACGGACGGCGGTGACTCCAGGTCCTCCAGCTCCAGGCCGGGGGCCGCGAGCACGACGTCGCCGGCGATGTGCACGGCGTGCTGTTCGCCGGTGTCCAGGGCTGTGACCTGGTATTCGTCCACGACGAGGGGGCCGTTGTCAGTGGCGTGTGCTTCTCTGTCGAGCAGTGCCCAGGACTGATCCACGGTGCGCGGGGCGAGGACCGGGTCGGTGAGGGCGACGAGGCGTACGCGGGTGGCCGATGCGGAGGGGGTGAGGCGCAGGAGACGGGTGACCGCGACGAGGAAGGCCGGGGAGGTGCCGGTGAAGGCGTGGGCGCGCGCATTGCCTTCGGTGGCGTGGACTCCGGTGGGGTCGGTACGGACCCAGGTGACGCCGTCGATGGCCGCACCTCGGACCTGCCAGCTCGCGGCCTGGAGCTCGAGGCGGATGGGCCGGCCGAGTTCGTCGAGGGCGAGGTCGACGGAGCCGTGGTGGTCTCCGGCGGGTGTGGTCAGCCGGGAGACGTAGCGCCAGCCGGAGGGGCCGGGTGCGCACTGGAAGTGTTCTTCTGCGAGGGGGGTGTGGTCGTGCGGATCGTGGAGCGAATAACGGCCGCGGGGCATGGTGGTCCTGAGTGGTGACGGGCTGCTGGTCCGGCCGCTGAGGCGCCAACGGGGCAGGCCCCCGGCACGGGGGTGCGGGGGCCTGTCTCGGAGGAGCCGGCAGTCGGCCGGGGGCGCGTCGGTGCACGGACGCGCCCCCGCCGGCTGCGACGCGGGCTTGCTCAGTAGCGGTAGTGGTCCGCCTTGTACGGGCCTTCGACCTTGACGCCGATGTAGTCGGCCTGCTCCTTGCGGAGCGTGGTCAGCTTGACGCCGAGAGAGTCGAGGTGCAGGCGGGCGACCTTCTCGTCGAGGTGCTTGGGCAGCACGTAGACGTCGGTCGGGTACTCGTCGGGCTTGGTGAACAGCTCGATCTGGGCCAGGGTCTGGTCCGCGAACGAGTTGGACATCACGAACGACGGGTGGCCGGTCGCGTTGCCCAGGTTCAGCAGGCGGCCCTCGGACAGGACGATGAGCACCTTGCCGTCGGGGAAGGTCCAGGTGTGGACCTGCGGCTTGACCTCGTCCTTGACGATGCCGGGGATGGCGGCGAGGCCGGCCATGTCGATCTCGTTGTCGAAGTGACCGATGTTGCCGACGATGGCCTGGTGCTTCATCTTGGCCATGTCCGCGGCCATGATGATGTCCTTGTTGCCGGTCGTGGTGACGAAGATGTCGGCCTGGCCGACGACCTCGTCCAGCGTCGTGACCTGGTAGCCGTCCATCGCCGCCTGGAGGGCGCAGATCGGGTCGATCTCGGTGACGATGACGCGGGCGCCCTGGCCGCGCAGGGACTCCGCGCAGCCCTTGCCCACGTCGCCGTAACCGCAGACGACCGCGGTCTTGCCGCCGATCAGCACGTCCGTGGCGCGGTTGATGCCGTCGATCAGGGAGTGGCGGCAGCCGTACTTGTTGTCGAACTTCGACTTCGTCACCGCGTCGTTGACGTTGATGGCGGGGAACAGGAGGGTGCCGTCGCGGTGCATCTCGTACAGGCGGTGGACGCCGGTGGTGGTCTCCTCGGTCACGCCGCGGATCTCGGACGCCAACTGGGTCCACTTCTGCGGGCTCTCGCTCACCGTGCGGGTGAGGAGTTCGAGGATGACGCGGTGCTCGTCGGACTCGGCGGTGTCGACCGAGGGGACCTTGCCGTCCTTCTCGTACTCGACGCCCTTGTGGACGAGGAGGGTGGCGTCGCCACCGTCGTCCAGGATCATGTTCGGGCCGCCGGTGGGGGTGTTCGGCCAGGTCAGCGCCTGCTCCGTGCACCACCAGTACTCGTCCAGGGTTTCGCCCTTCCAGGCGAAGACGGGGATGCCCTGCGGGTTGTCGGGCGTGCCGTTCGGGCCGACGGCGATGGCGGCGGCCGCGTGGTCCTGGGTGGAGAAGATGTTGCAGGAGGCCCAGCGGACCTCGGCGCCCAGGGCGACCAGGGTCTCGATGAGCACGGCGGTCTGCACGGTCATGTGCAGGGAGCCGGTGACGCGGGCGCCGGCGAGGGGCTGGGCCTCGGCGTACTCCTTGCGGATCGCCATGAGGCCGGGCATCTCGTGCTCGGCGAGGGTGATCTCCTTGCGGCCGAACGCGGCCAGGGAGAGGTCGGCGACCTTGAAGTCCTGCTGGTTGTCGACAGTCGTCATTACGGGCTGCTCCTCGGGTTGGGTCGAGGTGGGTACGGCTGACCTGCGCGGCGGCGGACACAGGGGTGCCCCGAAGGAGGACACAGGCATGCCCGCGTGCGCGCAGCGCAGTCCGTCGGAGGCCCTCTCTCCCTCGGCCGGTCCGTACTGGACCGCCCGACCGCCATCAGCAGCGACGTCTGGCTCCGTCCCAAGCTACACCGAGGGCGCCCGCCGCCCCCAGTCCGCCTCCGAACACTTCAGGTCGTTCTCGAGGAGGAGTGGAGCGAGGAGTCACGGGGTGGCGCGGGCACGGAAGCGGACGGGGCCCGCCGGGCGGACCGGCGGGCCCCGTCGGGCGTGGGAGGCGCGGGTGTCAGTGGGCGGCGGGCGGCGTGGCCGGGCCGCCCGGGGTCGCCTCGCGGTCCGGGCCCCTGGTCGCCTCGGACTCGCTGTAGATGTCCGGTTCCAGGTAGATGACGCGGGCGATCGGCACGGCCTCGCGGATACGGGCCTCGGCGGTGTCGATCGCGGAGGCGATCTCGGTGGCCGTGCCGTCGTGGCGGACGGCGATCTTGGCGGCGACGAGCAGCTCCTCGGGGCCGAGGTGGAGCGTGCGCATGTGGATGACGCCGGTGACCGTGTCGCCGGCGACGATCGCGGCCTCGATCCGCTGCGCCGCCTCGGGACCGGCGGCCTCGCCGAGCAGCAGGGACTTGGTCTCGACGGCCAGGACCAGCGCGATCAGGATGAGCAGCACGCCGATGCACAGGGTGCCGATGCCGTCCCAGACACCGTCGCCGGTGAGCAGGGCCATCCCGACACCGCCGAGGGCGAGGATCAGGCCGACGAGGGCGCCGAGGTCCTCGAGGAGGACGACCGGCAGCTCGGGGGCCTTGGCGTGGCGGACGAACTCCTTCCAGGACTTCTTCCCGCGCAGGGCGTTGGACTCCTTGATGGCGGTCCGGAAGGAGAAGGTCTCGGCGATGATCGCGAAGACCAGGACGCCCACCGGCCAGTACCAGTGCTCGATCTCGTGCGGGTGCTTGATCTTCTCGTAGCCCTCGTAGAGGGCGAACATGCCGCCGACCGAGAAGAGCACGATGGAGACGAGGAAGGCGTAGATGTAGCGCTCGCGGCCGTAGCCGAACGGGTGCTGAGGGGTGGCCTCACGCTCGGCGCGCTTGCCGCCGAGGAGCAGGAGTCCCTGGTTGCCGGAGTCGGCGAGGGAGTGCACGGACTCCGCGAGCATCGATGACGATCCACTGAAGATGAAGGCCACGAATTTCGCTACCGCGATCGAGAGGTTGGCGAACAGTGCCGCCACGATCGCCTTGGTTCCGCCTGACGCGCTCATGTGTCGCGTTGTCCCTTCGCCTTCGTCTGCGTCCGTACGCCGGTGAGGGCTCGGCCGGTCACCGGCTCTGCCCCTCCTTGGCGGTGCGTCATTGTTGCAGCCCTCGCGGGCCCCGACATGCCGGTTGCCCCGTCGTACGCCCGTCAGGCCTGCGTCAGGCGAGCACGGTGGCCCGGAAGAGGGTGCCGGATCCCGACACTTCGGCCTTTTCACCTGCTGGGACGAAGACGGACCTGCCGGGCGCCAGTTCGTGTTCGCCCGTCCGTACGGTGCCGGCCGTGCAGAGCAGGATCTGCGGGGTGGGCAGGGTGAGGTCGTGGACGCCGGAGCCGTCGGGGAGGACGTAGCGGGACAGGCGGAACTCGTCGATCGGGGTGTCGTAGACCTCTTCGCCGTCGGGGGACGCCTCCGGTCGGAGGATGCCGGGGTCGCCGGCCTCGAAGCGGACGATGCGCAGCAGTTCGGGGACGTCGACGTGCTTGGGGGTCAGGCCGCAGCGCAGGACGTTGTCGGAGTTGGCCATGATCTCGACGCCGAGGCCGTCGAGGTAGGCGTGCGGGATGCCGGCGCCGAGGAACAGGGCCTCGCCGGGCTGGAGCCGGACGTGGTTGAGGAGCATCGCGGCGAGGACGCCGGGGTCACCCGGGTAGTGGTGGGCGATGCCGGCGTAGGGCGCGTAGGCGCCGCCGAGGCGGTCGCAGGCGGCGGCGGTCTCGGCGACCGTGCGGGACATCTCCTCGGGGTCGGCCGTGAGGATCGCGGTGAGGACCTCGCGCAGGGCGGCGTCCTCGGGGTGCGCGCGGAGCAGGTCGACGTAGGGCTTGAGGGAGGCGACGCCGAGCCCGTCGAGCAGGTCGGCCGTCTCGGTCGGGGCCCGGAAGCCGCACAGGCCGTCGAACTCGGTGAGGGCGCAGACCAGTTCGGGCTTGTGGTTGGCGTCCTTGTAGTTGCGGTGCGGGGCGTCCAGGGGGACGCCGCGCCGTTCCTCGTCCTCGTGGCCCGCCCTGGCCTGGGCCAGGTCGGGGTGGACCTGGAGGGAGAGCGGGGCGCCGGCGGCGAGGAGTTTGAGGAGGAAGGGCAGCCGGGGGCCGAACTTGGCGACGGAGGCGGCGCCCAGTTCCTTCTCGGGGTCGGCGTCGACGACCTCGGCGAGGGTGCCCCGGCCGGTGCGGGAGGGGGCGCCGGGGTGGGCTCCCATCCACATCTCCGCCTGCGGCTCGCCGGTCGGCTCGGTCCCGAGCAGGGTCGGGATCGCGGTGGTGGAACCCCAGGCGTAGGGGCGGACGGTGTTGTCGAGGCGGTCCATGGGCTCTCTCTGCCGGTGTCGTGCCGCGGTGCGTGTTCTGGTACGCGGCGCCGAGTTCGTGTCCTGGTACGTGACGCTGGTGCGTACGAGATCGTGCGTACGGAATGGTTCGTACGAGATCGTGCGTACGGGATCAGGCGCCCGAGGCGAGCGCCAGGTAAACGGCGGCGAAATCCGTGACGGCGATCAGTTCGGCGAGGGTCTCCAGTTCGCCACCGGCTTCCGGCTCCAGTTCGCTGATCGGCGTGTCGTGGCCGAGGGCCAGTTCACGGGCGCCCGGGGCGGCGGTGAGGCCGCCGCTGGGGCGGTCGCGCAGGAGCACCACGCGCGCGTGCAGTGCGGGTGCCTCATCGACGCGGTCGCGGAAGAAGTCGTCCGGGTCGGCGCCGGCGGCGAGTTGGCCGGCGAGCAGGGCGCTGTGCGCGGCGAGCGCCTCGGGCAGTTCGGCGACGACGGCCGGGGTGCCGGCCAGTTCGGCGAGTGCGGCGGCGAAGCGGCGGCCCGCCGGACCGGCCGAGGTGCCCTCGGTCCAGATGACCGGGAGGGAGTCGGCGAGTTCGGACGCCAGGGTCTTGGCGGGGTTGCTGTAGGTCACGATGGCCGGCCCGCAGCGCTCGGCGATGCGGTCGAGGCGGTCGGCGACCTTCTCGATGGCGTCGGGCGGTGCGTCGAGCAGGGCGGTGCGGTCCAGCAGCGCGAGGAACGGGGTGAGCAGTGCCCACAGGACGCCGGGGGCGGCACCGGCGAGGGGTTCGTCGTGGTCGTAGGGGGCGGTCGCCATCGGGATGAACAGGCCGTGCGAGCCGTTCACCGACTCGCCGAGCGGGGAACGGGCGGGGGCGACGGCGACGACCGTGCAGCCCCGGCGGTAGGCCTGTTCGGCGAGCAGGGCGAGGCCCGGCTCGGTGCCGTCGGGGGTGGCGATCAGCAGGAGGTCCACGGAGCCGGCCCAGCCGGGCAGTTCCCAGCGCAGGGCGCCCGCGGCGGGGGCGACGCCGGTGGGGGCGAGGCGGGTGACGGGGCTGCCGGCGCCGGCGAGGGTGCCGAGGAGGTCGGCGGCCTGGGTGGCGGCTGCGCCGGGGCCGGCGATCAGGACGGCGCGGGGGCGCCCGTCCGGCTTGAGGTTGCCCACTCCGGCCTCGGCGGCGTGCCGGGCGGCGGTGCGTACGCGCGCACCGGCCTCGGCGGCGCCGCGGAGCAGGCCGCGGCGGTCGGCCTCGGTGAGGCGTTCCGGGGCGTCGAGGAGCGATTCGTCGAGCATGGCGGCAGTCTCCGATCGCCGGATGCGTTCGTGTTCGGGTACGCGGGTCGCCGGGCGGTGCGCGGGCCCTCGGCTACTCGGGGCGGCGGGCCTCGTCGACGAGGAGGACGGGGATGCCGTCGCGGACCGGGTACGCCAGGCCGCAGTCCTGACCGGTGCAGATCAGCTCCGCGTCCCGCTCCTCGAGGGGTGCGTGGCAGGCCGGGCAGGCGAGGATCTCCAGGAGGCCGGCTTCGAGCGGCATGGGGGTTCCCTTCGGGGGCGGTTCGGCTTGTGCGGATGTGCTGGTCAGGGTACCGCCGGTGGGGGGCGGGTGTGGGGTGCCGCCCCCGCGACCCCGTCAGGGGCACCGCCTGCCGGCCTCGGGCCCTGTGCCCACCGGCCCCGGGCCTGTGTTCACCGGCCGCCGGCTCGGCCGGCTGAAGGGCGAGCCGCCCCTCACGCCCGGATGATCGCCAGTGCCTCGTCCCGCACCTTCGTCATCGTCGCCTCGTCCCGTGCCTCCGCGTTCAGGCGCAGCAGCGGCTCGGTGTTGGAGGGGCGGACGTTGAACCACCAGTCGGCGGCCGTGACGGTGAGGCCGTCCATGTCGTCCAGGGTGACGTCGTCGCGGCCCTCGTACGCGGCCCTGATCGCGGCGAGGCGGGCGGCCTGGTCGGCGACGGTGGAGTTGATCTCGCCGGAGCCGGCGTAGCGGTCGTACTGGGCGACCAGGGAGGACAGCGGGCCCTCCTGGCCGCCGAGGGCGGCGAGGACGTGGAGGGCGGCCAGCATGCCGGTGTCGGCGTTCCAGAAGTCGCGGAAGTAGTAGTGCGCGGAGTGCTCGCCGCCGAAGATGGCGCCGCTCCTGGCCATCTCGGCCTTGATGAAGGAGTGGCCCACGCGCGTGCGTTCCGGAGTGCCGCCGTTCTCCCGCACGACCTCCGGCACGGACCAGGAGGTGATCAGGTTGTGGATGACCGTGCCCTTGCCGCCGTTGCGGGCGAGTTCACGGGCGGCCACGAGGGCGGTCACCGCGGACGGGGAGACGGGGTCGCCGTTCTGGTCGACGACGAAACAGCGGTCGGCGTCGCCGTCGAAGGCGACGCCGAGGTCGGCGCTCTCCTCGCGGACGCGCTTTTGCAGGTCGACGAGGTTGGCCGGGTCGAGCGGGTTGGCCTCGTGGTTGGGGAAGGTGCCGTCCAGTTCGAAGTACATCGGCACGAGGTCGAGGGGCAGGCCGGCGAAGACCGAGGGGACGGTGTGGCCGCCCATGCCGTTGCCCGCGTCGACGACGACCTTGAGGGGACGGATGGCGGTGAGGTCGACCAGGGAGCGCAGATGGGCCGCGTAGTCGGCGAGCGTGTCGCGCCGGGTGGCCCTGCCCGGCCGGGACGACGGCTGCGGGGGGCCGGACGCGCTCCACCGCTCCACGCACTCGCGGATCTCCGCGAGGCCCGTGTCCTGGCCGACGGGGGCGGCGCCGGCGCGGCACAGCTTGATGCCGTTGTACTGGGCGGGGTTGTGCGAGGCCGTGAACATGGCGCCCGGCAGGTCCAGCGCGCCGGAGGCGTAGTACAGCTGGTCGGTGGAGCACAGGCCGATCTCGGTGACGTCGGCGCCACGGGCGGTCGCCCCGCGCGCGAATGCGCCGGACAGGCCCGGGGACGAGGGCCGCATGTCGTGGCCGACCACGATGGCGTCCGCGCCGGTCAGCTCGACGAAGGCCGCGCCGAACAGCTCGGCCAGCGACTCGTCCCACTGGTCCGGGACCACACCGCGTACGTCGTACGCCTTCACGATCTGCGACAGATCAGCAGCAGCCACGGCCAACCTTCCTGGAAGTCCTGTCGGAGCCCACAAACTACCCGCAACCGCCGGCCGGGTGTCGGGCGGTTCCCGAAGGTCAGGGCAGCATCCAGCCCAGGACCGGCGTGGACTGCCCGACCACGATCAGGCACATCACCAGCAGCAGCCCCAGGCTCCAGGGCAGCACCTTGCGCAGCAGGTCTCCCTCGCGGCCCGCGAGGCCGACGGCCGCGCAGGCGATGGTGAGGTTCTGCGGGGAGATCATCTTGCCGAGGACACCGCCCGAGCTGTTCGCGGCGGCGAGCAGCTCGGGCGACAGACCGGACTCCCGCGCGGCGGTCACCTGGAGGGCGCCGAAGAGCGCGTTGGCCGAGGTGTCGGAACCGGAGACGGCGACGCCGAACCAGCCGAGCACCGGTGACAGGAAGGCGAGTCCGGCGCCGGCCGCCGCGACGAAGTGGCCGATGGTGGCGGCCTGCCCGGAGAGGTTCATGACGTAGGCGAGGGCCAGCACGGAGGTCACGGTGAGGATCGCGAAGCGCAGTTCGCGCACGGTCGCGAGCCACTCCCTGACCGCGACGCGCGCGTGCACGCCGAGGACGACGGCCGTGGCCAGGCCGGCGAACAGCACGAGCGTGCCGCCGGTGGAGACGATCGGCCAGGAGAAGACGTTGCCGCCGACCGGGTTCCCCTCGGGGTCGGCGACGTCCAGGAACGGCCAGTCGTAGGTCTGGGTCGACCGGGCCAGCCAGTCCTTGACCGCCGGGATCTGGGCGACGGAGAAGACGGCGACGATCAGCGCGTACGGCGCGTACGCGCGCAGGACCTCCCGGCCGGGGTCCCGCTCGTCCAGCTCCTCGCTGCGTACGCCGGTCAGTACGGACGCGCGTACGGGCTCGGTGGCGGGCTTGCGGGACTGCGGTACGGCGACCAGGGCGCCGGCCCCCAGGAGCGCGGCGCCGATGTCGGCGAGCTGGGCGGAGACGTAGTTGGAGGCGACGAACTGGGCGACGGCGAAGGCGACCCCGCAGGCCGTCGCGGGCACCCAGGTCTCGCGCAGTCCGCGCCGCCCGTCCACCAACGCGACCAGCAGCAACGGGACGACGAGCGCGAGCAGGGGCGTCTGGCGGCCCACCACGGAGGCGACGTCGTCCAGCGGCAGCCCGGTGACCTGGGCCAGCGTCACCACGGGGGTGCCCATCGCGCCGAAAGCGACCGGTGCGGTGTTGGCGACCAGCGCCACGACCGCCGCGCGTACGGGGTCGAAGCCGAGGGCCACGAGCATGACCGAGCAGATCGCGACGGGTGCGCCGAACCCGGCGAGTGCCTCCAGCAGGGCGCCGAAGCAGAAGGCGACGACCAGGGCCTGGATGCGCGGGTCGTCGGACAGTCGTCCGAAGGAGCGGCGCAGGATGTCGAAGTGCCGGGTGTGGACGGTCATCCGGTAGACCCACAGGGCGTTCACGACGATCCACAGGATGGGGAAGATCCCGAACACGGCGCCCTGGACGGCGCTGGAGGCCGTCTGGTCCAGCGGCATGCCGTAGGCGAGCCAGGCGACGAGTACGGCCGCCAGGAGGCCCGCGAGGCCCGCCAGATGCGCCTTCATCCGGACGCCGCCCAGCAGGACGAGGACGATCACCAGGGGCAGGGCCGCCACCAGGGCGGACAGGCCGAGCGAACCGGCGACGGGTTCCAGTTCCTGGACGTACACGGGCGCCTCCCTGAATTCCGCCATGCGAAAGGGATTTCTCGCGACTTCCGGAATGGTTGTGTCCGCGACAACGGTGCGTCAATGGGTCTGCGGCGACGGATGCGGTGAAGGTGACGGGACCGGGTGCGGGAGCCGGGTGTGGGGGCCGGAGCGGTGCGGGAGCCGGGGGCTCAGCCGGAGTGAGCGGGCACGGTCGGAGTGAACGGGCTCAGTTGTCCGGCGAGCGCAGGACGCGCAGATGGCCGCGGCGCGCGACCTCCATGGGATCGGCCGCCGCCCTCGGTCCGCCGCCGGCCTCGGCCGCCCGCTCCTGGGGGCGGGCCGCCTCGCGCACCGCGTTGGCGAGCGCTTCCAGGTCGTCGCCGCTGGGGCGGGCCGGGGCCGAGCCGTCGAGAAGGCGGACGACCTCCCAGCCGCGCGGGGCGGTGAGGCGCTCGGAGTGCTCGGCGCACAGGTCGTAGCAGTGGGGTTCGGCGTAGGTGGCGAGCGGGCCGAGGACCGCGGTCGAGTCGGCGTAGACGTACGTCAGCGTCGCGACGGCGGGACGACCGCAGGCGGTGCGCGAACAGCGACGTACAGGGCTCACGATGTTGGACGGTACCGCACTCTTGAGCGGGCCGCGACGACTCTCCACCAGGTCACACCACCGTGTCGTGGTGCGAAACGCTCGACGGAGCCCTCCGGACACACCCCGTTGACCTGCGGTGACACCGGTTCTCGGGCTACCTGGCGGCTTCGGAAGCGGTCACGACCTGATACAAACAGCGACATTTGCCTCGAGTTCCACGGTCGCGGAGAGATACGGAATCGAGCCCAACCTTGGCTGGAATGGTCATCCGGCGACATGCGGCGCGGGGGGCCCGGGCGTGGTGCGGTGTGCGTGTGCGGACCGGCGCGCGGACCGCGCGGGGACTACCCTTCAGCAGTGATGGACAACCCCGTGACGCCCCGTGATGCCGGCCGCCCAGGGCCCCGCCGTCGTGATCGCCACGGTCGGGGCATGCGCGGACCGGTCGCACCTCCGCAGGTACCGCTCGCCGCGAGCCGCGGCGAGTTGTTCGCGGACCTGGTGCAGGACTCCGTGGAGCGCCTGGAGCGACGGTGGCCGCAGCTCGCCGACATCGATTTCCTCGTCCTCGACGTGCCGCGACTGGACGCCGCCGCCGGACCCGGGGAGGCCTGGGACGACGAGGCGGTTCCCCTCGGGGGAACGGTGCCCTCGCGGGACGGGCGGCGGGGGCGGGTCGTCGTGTACCGGCGGCCGGTCGAGATCCGGACCAAGGGGCGGGACGAGCGGGCGGCGCTGGTCCACGAGGTCGTGGTGGAACAGGTCGCGGAGTTGCTGGGGTTGACGCCGGATACGGTGGATCCCCGGTACGGGGAGGACTGAGCGAGCGGCGGGAGTGCGCCGCGGGAGGCCGCCCCGGGCCGTGTCCGACGGCGGCCCGGGGCCGGTTCTGTGGGCCTGACGCGATCGCGGACGCCCGCGGGCCGAGCGACCCGGCTACCTCTGCAGTACCGACAGGTCCTCGTCCGCGTTCGGCACGGAGACCGTTCCCCGGTCGTCGGGCAGGGTTTGCACGGTGAAGGACGCCACGTCGTCGTCCTGCCCGGTCAGGGTGCGGGACGCGTGGAGCGGGCCGCCCGAGACGGTTTCGACCGTCAGCGCGTAGGTCCCCTTGAGTCCGGCGGGGACCGGCGCGTCCACGTCCTGGGTCGTGCCGCCCTCGACCGTGTACGTCTTGGTCGCCGTCGTACCGCCCTCGGTGCCCGCCGACGCGGTGACCTTGACCTTCGCGCCCTTTCCGGGGGCGGTGAGGGAGAGAGTCGTGCTCTTGGCGCGGTTGTCCACGACCGTCGCACGCGCCCCGACCGGGTCGGAGGCCGGGATGAACGCCGACTCCTGTTCGCCGCCCTTGCCCCGCACGACCCGGACCGCCGCCACGACCGGCACGGACCCGCTCGTCGGCGTCAGCACCAGCGACCCCGCCTCACCGCGCGTGACCTCGCCCAGGTCGACGCCCGTCGTCATGCCCGCCTTGACGCGCACCGTCTCGTGCCCGGCGGGCGTGATCAGCCCGGACGGCGAGGCGAGCCGCACCTTCAGGTCGGCGTCGGTGCCGCCGGGCGTGAACAGCACCAGGCGTACGGCTGTGGCGTCCTTGGGGATGCCCGGCAGCACGAGGTCGCTCGCCGGGTCCGCGGCAGCGGTCAGCCAGTCGCCGCCCGTCTTGTCGTCCAGGGCCTGCACCGCGGCCCCGACCCGCCCGCTGCGCACGCCGACGTGCACCGTGAGGTCGGTCTGCTCCTCGTCGACGAGCGTGGACAGCAGGAGCGACTCACTGGCGTGCGCCGGCACCGTGATGCCCTCCCCCACCGTCGACTTCAGGGCTCCGTCCTTGCCGTAGAGCTCGATGTCGACGACGGCCGCCGAGTCGTCCGGGTTCGTCAGGTGCACGTAGTCGGTGCGGTCGGTCGCCGTGCTGGCGCCCGGGAACCAGAACTCCGTGTCCGGGGCGGTGCAGTTGACGCCCTGCAGGCCCCGGCCCGTCCCGGCGGCGACCTCGGTGGTCTGCTGGACCGTCCAGCCGGGCGCGTAGCCACCTTCCGCGGTACCGATCAGCGCGGGGGTGTCGGCGCCGGAGGCCTTGCCGGTGACCGGCGTGCCGGGCGCCTTGGGCTGTAGGACGGGCTTCTCGGCCTTCTCGTCCTTCTCTGTCCCTGCCTTCTCGCCCTGCTTCTTCTCTTCCGACTTCTCGCCGGTCTCCTCGTCCTTGGTGGCTCCGGCCGTGAGTGCGGCCTCGCCCTTCTCGTCGGCGCCCTTCGTGACGGGCGTGAAGGACGTGTACGACGTCTCGGCGAGGTCGGAGGTGCTGGGCGCCGGGCACAGCAGGCTGGTGCGCTCCACGGGCAGCCGGGCGGCCGGCCCCGCCGTGTCCGCTCCGGTGGCATCCGGTGTGGACACCGCCGCGAACCCGGTGACGGCGGCGAGCGCGGTCGCGCCGGCGAACAGGGACAGGGTCGTGCGCTTCACTGCTGGCTCCCGTCGGGACGCCCACTGCCCGTGCCGTGGGGGTGGTGGGGCTGGGAAGGGTCGTACGACGTGTCGTATCCGCCCTGGCCGTACGCCTGGTCGTAGGCGGGGTCGTACGTGCCGGGCCGGGACGGGTCGACGTAGGCGGCGTACGGGTCGTACTGGCCCGCCTCGTACTGACCGGCCTGGTCGCTCTGACCGGCCTGGCCGCCCTGGCCGCCCTGGCCGCCCTGATAGGCGTCCGCCTGATAGGGGTCGCCCTGGTACCGCTGCTGTCCGTACGCGCCCGGGTCGTACTGCTGGGCGCCCTGGTACTGCTCGCCGCCGTACGTGCCGTACTCGGCGCCGGCGTACCCCGCCGAGTCCCACTCGCCGTACGCCGGCTGCTGCGGGACCGGCACGGGGGCCTGCGCGGGTGGGCCGGCCTCCTCGGTGGCGTCCGGGGTCCCGGTCACCGGATCGGTGCCGGCCTCCGCCTCCGCCTCGGCCTGGGCGCGCAGGCGCCGGGCCCTGCGGCCTTCGCCTTCGAGGGCCTCGGCGGGGACGACCGGCTCGTCGGGCAGGTCGTCGTCGACGTCTCGGCGTCTGCCGGGCAGGGCGAGGACGACCAGGACGACGGCGAGGAGACCCTGGGCCCACAGCCAGAGGGTGTGGGTGAAGGGGGCGTCGTAGGTGACGTCCAGCTTCCCGCCGGAGGCGGGGAGTTCGAAGCCCTGGGCCCAGCCGTCGACCGTGGTGCGGGTGAGCGGCTTGCCGTCCAGGCTGGCCGTCCAGCCCTCGGCGGCGGTGTCGGCGAGGCGCAGCACACGGCCCTCGGAGCCGGACGGGATCTTGGTGTGGATCTCGACGGGCCCGGCCGCGACGGGCTGCGGCTCACCGGCGCCGGAGCCGGCGCCTGTGTCGGGGCCGTCACCGGAGTCGTCCCCGGGCACGATGGTCGCGCGCGCGACCTCCTGGTCCACCCGCCACAGCCCGCTGCCGTCCTGCTGGCTGAGCCGGCTCATGCCGGGTGTGGAGTCCAGGACTCGGGTGACCTCTCGGGGCGCGCCCTTGTGTACGAGGACGTAGCGCACGGCGAAGCCGCCGAGCTGGTCGGCCTGGTCGGCGCCGGAACCGGCCACGAGGTTGGCGACGATCTTGTCGAGTCCGCTGTTCCCGCCGTCCCCGGCGGCCAGTTCGCCGTCGCCGAGGCGGGCTCCGGAGCCGCGGACCAGCATGTAGCTCACATGGGCCGGGGAGTCGCTGTCGAGGACGAGGGTGCGGGCCTGGTCGCGGGTGCGGCTCTCCTCGGCGACGAACGCGGGCACCTGGACGGGGTCGCGTCGTTCCAGGGGCCCGTCGGCGCCCCCGATCATCCAGCCGGTGGCGGCGATCAGCGGACCGACGGCGCAGGCGAGGGCGATCAGGGCGGCGACGGGCTGACGCCAGCCGAAGCTCTGCTCGGCCACGCGCGAGCGTGCCCCGTCGGCGCCGAGGGTCGCGGCGGACAGCAGGGCGATGCCGTGGACGAGGGTGGCGGGACCGGCCCAGGCGGAGCGGTTGGAGAGCACCGCGAAGACCAGGGCGACCAGGGCGACGGCCCAGGCCGTGCGGACGCCCAACTGCCGCTCCGAGCGCAGCAGGGCGGCCAGCGCGGCCAGCACGATGCCGATGAGGACCAGCCCGCCGACCGAGCCCGGGCCGCCGGGGCTCGCCCCGAGCAGGTCCAGGGCGGAGGCGGCCGAAGCCCCGTATTCCAGTCCGGCCTCGTCGAAGAAGCCGAACGGGAGCAGCGACAGCGACCAGGGGGCGAGGAGCAGCAGCGGGGTGCCGAGCTGGGCGAGGAAGCGCGGTCCGTACGCCGTGATGTCGCCCCGGCGCAGGGCCAGGACACCGACACCGAGGAGCAGCGCGATGGGCCACACGATGGGTGTGAAGGCGGTGGTGATCGTCAGCAGCAGCGCGTACGCCCAGGTGGCGCGCCAGCTGCCGCGGGCGCCGGACGCGCTCGTCAGGCCGGCCGCCGCGGCGCCCGCGCGCGCGATGAGCGGCAGCAGCACGGCGAGGACGGCGGTGCCGATACGGCCACCGGCGAGGGCGCCGGTGACGGCGGGCAGGAAGGCGTAGGCGATGGCCGCCCAGGCGCGCAGCAGCCGGGAGGTGACGAGCGGGCGGGAGGCGAAGTACGCGGTGACGCCCGCCAGCGGCACCGAGCAGACCAGCAGCAGGGTGACGGCGAGCCCGGTGGAACCCAGCAGCAGTGAGGCGAGCGTGGCGACGATCGCGAGGTAGGGCGGCGCGGAGGCGGTGCCGCCGGTGCCCACGGTGTGCCAGGCGTCCGTGTACCGCGACCACAGCTCACCGGCGCCGGCCGGTGCGGGCAGCAGCGCGCCGCCCGCCAGCGCGCCACCGCCGAGGAGTGCGCGGCAGGCGGCGAGGGAGACGAGCAGCAGTACGACGAAGAGCAGCGGGCCGGGCTTGCGGGCGACGCGCTTGAGGCGGGCGAACTGCTCCACCTCGAGGAAGTCGGCGTCGTCGCCGCCGGGTCCGGACTCGATGGCTCCACCGTGCCGTCCGGCCCCGGGGGCCGTCTCGGCGTCGGAGCTGCCGGCCAGGTTGCCCGCGACCTGTTCGACGGTGACGCGGATGGTGGCGCCGGGGGGCGGGAACAGGGGGCGCAGTTCGTCCTTCTCGACCTGCGGGCGACCGCGTTCGCGCCGTCCGGCGATGACTCGCTCGGGGCGCAGCAGGACGCCCAGCAGGCCGCGGATCTCGTCGAGGGCCTGTCCGGGGACCTTGCCGACGAGGTAGGCGAGGGTCCGCAGCAGGGTGCCGAGGACGATGCGCAGCAGCACCCAGGGCAGGGCGGCCGTACGGACGTTGACGAGGAGGGTGTGGACGGCGCCGGCCTTGTCCACCTTGTGCGGGGAGGCGGTGGTGCGGCCCGCGCAGTCGACGGCGCGGCGTTCGCGGGAGGCCGCCTCGGCGTGGCGTACGACCGCCTCGGGGGCGACGAGGACGCGGAGTCCGGCGGCGTGCGCGCGCCAGCACAGGTCGACGTCGTCGCGCATCAGCGGCAGCCGGCGGTCGAATCCGCCGAGCCGCTCGAAGACGTCGCGCCGGATCAGCATGCCGGCGGTGGACACGGACAGGACGGACCGGACGTGGTCGTGCTGGCCCTGGTCCTGTTCGCGGCGGTCCAGGCCGGTCCAGCGGCGGCCGGAGTTGGCGATGGAGACGCCGACCTCCAGCAGTTGCCGGCGGTCGTACCAGCCGCGGAGCTTGGGGCCCACCACGGCGACGTCGTCGCGGCCGAGTTCGTACTCGTTGTCCACGACGCGCAGCAGCTGGGCCAGGGCGTCGGGTTCGGGGGCGCAGTCGTCGTGCAGCAGCCACAGCCACTGCACCGGTTCTCCGTGGGGAAGCTCCGGCAGGTCGTATGTGTCGTCGCGCCAGGTGTGGGTGACGGGGTCCCAGCCGCTGGGCCGCCTCAGGTACGACAGGTCGTCCTGAGTGAGGAGGGGGGCGGTGCGGGCGGCCTCCTCGACGGCCTGGCCGAAGCCGGTGCGCCGGGCGAGGTGGAGCACGCGGTCGTCGCCGAGGGCGTCGGTGACCAGCCGGGCGGAGTCGTCGGCGCTGCCGGTGTCGGCGGCCACGGCGTACTGGACGGGGCGCTCCTGGCCGAGCAGCCCGGCGAGGGCGTCGGGCAGCCAGCGGGCTCCGTCGTGGGCGACGAGGACCGCGGTCACCACGTGACGCGGGAACTCAGGTGTGGCAGCGAGGTCTTGCTGGGCTGCCGTGTGGCTGTGCACGGACATCGAGGTACGGGCCCCGGTTCGGTGGACTGCGGTGGACGCCCGTGCCTGTTGGGGGCGGCGGGGCGTCTCGGACGAGCGCCCACACTATCGGCTGGGCAGGGCGGCGACCCGCCGCCTGTGGACAACCCGCCCGCGAGGGGCCGTTCCTGCCGTTATGTACGTGTGGAGGTGAACCGCATGTACATGTGGAGGTGCACCGCATGTACGTGTGGAGGTGCACCGCATACGCGTGGAGGTGCACCGCATGCCGACCCGCGGGTCAGACGGCGGCCTTCTTCAGGCGGCGGCGTTCCCGCTCGGACAGGCCGCCCCAGATGCCGAAGCGCTCGTCGTGGGCCAGGGCGTACTCGAGGCACTCGGAGCGGACCTCGCAGGAGAGGCAGACCTTCTTGGCCTCCCTTGTGGAGCCGCCCTTCTCGGGGAAGAAGGACTCGGGGTCGGTCTGGGCGCACAGTGCGCGCTCCTGCCAGCCGAGCTCCTCGTCCGCGTCGTCGACCAGCAGTTGCTGCACCAGCTCGGTCATGTGCGCCCCTCGTCCGTCTTTCGCGTCCCCGTGATCCAGCCGTTACCGATTCCGGCTGAACGACACGAGTGAAATTACAAGTGTGCTGCTCCGGGCGAGTCAAGCCGAGATCTGCTATTGGGCCCCTTATTCACTCTGCGGAACCAAGGCCAAGCAGAAAGTGTTCAAATCGACCTAAACCTCGACATACCCACGAGGGCCGCAAGGGCACCCGCCCCGCACAGCGTCTGCATCAGGAAGGACGCCTCGGCGTTCGATCCCGTTCCGATACACACGCCGAAGCGAAGCTGATCACATTCGGATCACACATTCGCAACGGGGGTTGTGCGCCCGGCTTGTGCGCCATGTGTCCCGGAAGCCGCCTGAGCAAACCTTTCACCTCCGAGATGAACCGGATGAGGTGAAACATGTCCCACATATCGGTCAGCGAGTTGACAGTGCCGGTGTGAGCCGCTGTCCTTGTGGGCATGCTCGCGAACTTGGCGCTCACCTCGACCCGCACCGCCGGGTCCCACGGTGCTGCCCGCGCTCGCTGTAGCTGTTGTTGCCGTTCCAGCTGTTGAGCCACCACGCTCCGGCTGTCCCCGAGTCCACGCGACTCGGCTCTCCCTTGCCCGCCCGACCAGGGCTTTCTTCGCTTTTCGCCACTCCCCCGCACTCTTCTGCCGAGGACCCACCGCACCCATGAACAGCGACAGCGACCTCCAGATCGCCGGCGACATCCTCGAAGTCCCCCATCTCCTGCAAGCGCCACGCGAGCACCCGGCCACCGTCGCCGAGTTCGCCGGCCTGGCCCGCTCCATCGCCGCCGACCGGTCCGAGTGGGAGCACCTCGTCCGGTACGACGCGACGACACGCTGGTACCACCGGCTGCGCACCGGCCCCGGCTACGAGGTCTGGCTGCTGTCCTGGGTGCCCGGCCAGGGCAGCGGACTCCACGACCACGGGCCCTCCTCCGGAGTACTGACCGTCCTGGACGGCTCCCTGACCGAGCGAACGCCGCGCGGCACGCGCGAGTTGCGGGCGGGGGCCCAGCGCGTGTTCGCGCCGGGTTACGTCCACGAGGTGGTCAACGACGCGCTGCGGCCGGCGGTCAGCCTGCACGTCTACCACCCGGGGCTGACGGACATGCCGATGCACTCGGCACAGTGCTCGGACGTCGGTGCCGGTGCTGGTGCTGGTGCTGGTGCCGTGACGACTGCCTGACGCACTGTCGTACCCGCCTGCAAGACTGGGGCCATGCGCATTGTGGTTCTGGCAGGCGGCATCGGCGGTGCCCGGTTCCTGCGTGGTCTGAAGCAGGCCGCGCCGGACGCGGACATCACGGTCATCGGCAACACCGGGGACGACATCCACCTCTTCGGGCTGAAGGTCTGCCCGGACCTCGACACGGTGATGTACACGCTCGGCGGCGGCATCAACGAGGAGCAGGGCTGGGGGCGGGCCGAGGAGACCTTCCATCTCAAGGAGGAGCTCGCGGCGTACGGGGCCGGGCCGGAGTGGTTCGGCCTCGGCGACCGCGACTTCGCGACGCACATCGTGCGGACGCAGATGCTGGCCGCCGGGTATCCGCTCAGCGCGGTGACGCAGGCACTGTGCGACCGCTGGAAGCCGGGCGTGCGCCTCCTTCCGATGAGCGACGACCGCGTCGAGACGCACGTCGCCGTCACGTTGCCCGACAGCGGCTCCGCCGAGGGCCCCGGGGAGCGCAAGGCGGTCCACTTCCAGGAGTACTGGGTACGGCTGCGGGCCTCGGTCCCCGCCGAGGCCGTGGTGCCGGTGGGTGCCGAGCAGGCGAAGCCGGCGCCCGGCGTCCTGGAGGCCATCGCGGAGGCGGACGTGATCCTCTTCCCGCCCTCCAACCCGGTCGTCTCGGTCGGCACGATCCTCGCCGTGCCCGGCATCCGGGAGGCGATCGCCGACGCCGGGGTACCGGTGGTGGGCCTGTCCCCGATCGTCGGGGACGCGCCCGTGCGCGGGATGGCCGACAAGGTCCTCGCGGCGGTCGGCGTGGAGTCCACGGCGGCCGCGGTCGCCGAGCACTACGGCTCGGGGCTGCTCGACGGCTGGCTGGTCGACACGGTCGACGCGGAGTCCGTCACACGCGTGAGAGCGGCCGGCATCCTCTGCCGCGCCGTCCCGCTGATGATGACCGACCTCGACGCGACGGCGCGGATGGCCCGGGAGGCCCTGACGCTGGCGCAGGAGGTGGGGGAGGCGTGAGCGACGGGGCGAGCGGCGGCGTGCGCGCGGAGGCGTCCGGCCACCGGGACGACCACCTCGATGGCCACCGGGACGACCACCTCGATGGCCACCGGGGCGACCACCGGAGTGACAACCGGCACGGCTACCGGGTGTGGGCCGTCCCCGGCCTGCCGGAGGTCCAGCCGGGCGACGACCTGGCCAAGCTGATCGCGGCGGCCGAGCCCGGGCTGGCCGACGGGGACGTGCTGCTCGTCACGTCCAAGATCGTGTCCAAGGCCGAGGGGCGTGTCGTGCGGGCCACCGACCGGGAGGCCGCGATCGACGCGGAGACCGTACGGGTGGTGGCCCGGCGCGGCGCGCTGCGCATCGTGGAGAACCGCCAGGGGCTGATCATGGCGGCGGCCGGGGTCGACGCCTCCAACACCCCCTCCGGGACGGTGCTGCTGCTCCCCGAGGACCCGGACGCCTCCGCGCGCGGCCTGCGCGACGCTCTGCGCGACGCGCTGGGCGTGAACGTCGGCGTGGTCGTCACCGACACGTTCGGCCGGCCCTGGCGGGCCGGGCTCACGGACGTGGCGATCGGTGCCGCCGGCGTGCGGGTCCTCGACGACCTGCGCGGGGGCACGGACGCGCACGGCAATCCGCTCGGCGCCACCGTCGTCGCCACCGCCGACGAGCTCGCCGCCGCGGGGGACCTGGTCAAGGGGAAGGCCGCGGGGCTGCCCGTCGCCGTCGTGCGCGGGCTGCCTCAGGTCGTGGCCGAGGACGACGGCGAGGGCGCGCGGGCGATGGTGCGCGGCGCGCGCGACGACATGTTCCGGCTGGGCACGTCGGAGGCGGTACGGCAGGCGGTCACCCAGCGCCGTACGGTACGGGCCTTCACGGACGAGCCGGTCGATCCGGATGCCGTGCGCCGGGCGGTCGCCGCGGCGGTGACGGCGCCGGCGCCGCACCACACGACACCGTGGCGTTTCGTGCTGCTGGAGTCTGCCGCCTCCCGCACCCGGCTGCTGGACGCGATGCGGGACGCCTGGATCGCGGACCTGCGGCGGGACGGCAAGAGCGAGGAGTCCGTCGCCAAGCGGGTCAGACGCGGCGACGTACTGCGAGACGCGCCGTACCTCGTCGTCCCCTGCCTGGTCATGGACGGCTCCCACACGTACGGCGACGCGCGCCGCGACGGGGCCGAGCGGGAGATGTTCGTGGTCGCCACCGGCGCGGGCGTACAGAACCTGCTCGTCGCGCTCGCCGGGGAGCGGCTGGGTTCGGCCTGGGTGTCCTCGACCATGTTCTGCCGGGACGTCGTACGGGAGGTGCTCGGGCTGCCGGGCGACTGGGACCCGATGGGCGCGGTCGCGGTCGGCCATCCCGCCCGGGAACCGAAGGCACGGCCGGAGCGGGACGCGGGGGCGTTCATCGAGGTGCGGTGAGCTGTCGGGGCGAACCTCTACCCTCGTAGGGACTTCGCCTTCGCGTTTCCCCCGTTCCCAAGGACCTCTTTCGTGGCAGGACGTTTCGCTCCCCGACCCGCGCGCGCTTCGGTACGCGCCGGGGAGGCCGTCGTACCCGCGGGTGGTGTGCCCCGGCAGGCCGCCGCGCCGGCGAAGGTGCGGGCGTGGACGCCGGACGGGCCGCTGGAGATCGGGCTGGTCCTCGGCCCGCTGCGGCGCGGTCCGGGCGATCCGACGTTCCGGACGATGCCGGACGGGTCGGTGTGGCGGGCCAGCCGGACGCCCGCGGGGCCGGGCACGCTACGAGTCACCGCGCGCGGCGGTGAGGTGCGGGGCGAGGCCTGGGGGCCCGGGGCGGAATGGCTGCTGGAGCGGCTGCCACGGATGCTCGGCGCCGACGACGACCCGTCGGCGTTCGTGCCGCGGCACCGGTTGCTGGCGATCACGGCGCATCGGCGGCCGGGGCTGCGGCTGACCCGGACCGGGCTGGTCCTGGAATCACTGATTCCGTCGATCCTGGAGCAGAAGGTCACGACGCTGGAGGCCTACCAGGCGTGGCGGCTGCTCGTACGGAAGTACGGGGAGCCGGCGCCGGGACCCGCGCCCGGGCGGATGTGTGTCATGCCGGCGGCGCGGACGTGGGCGCTGATCCCGTCCTGGGAGTGGCACAAGGCCGGCGTGGACGACAAGCGGGCGTCGACGATCCTGCGGGCGGTGCGGGTCGCCGCGCGGCTGGAGGAGGCGGCCGGGATGGAGCCGGTGGCGGCGCGGGAGCGGCTGGAGGTCGTGTCCGGGATCGGACCGTGGACGTCCACCGAGACCGTGCAGCGCAGCCATGGGGCTCCGGACGAGGTGACGGTGGGGGATCTGCACCTGCCGGGGATCGTGGGGTTCGCGCTGGGCGGGGACCGGGACGCGGACGACTTGGCGATGCTGCGGTTGCTGGAGCCGTATGCCGGGCAGCGGCATCGGGCGGCCCGGTTGGTGTTGCTGAGTGGGCGAGTGCCGGGGCGGCGGGCGCCGCGGATGGCTCCGCGGGGGATTGAGCGGCTCTGAGGTTGGCGCGCCGGGACGGTGAGGGCCGGTTGCCGGTTGCGGGTGTGGGGCGGCTGCCCGGCATGAGTGTGGGGCGGCTGCCCGGCATGAGTGTGGGGCGGCTGCCCGGCATGAGTGTGGGGCGGTTGCCCGGCATGAGTGTGGGGCGGTTGCCCGGCGTGGGTGTGGGGCGGGGGTGGGTGCGTGGCCCGGCGCTGCGGGGTGCCTCCCAGGCCGTTCAGGCACTGGGGGAGGCACGACTGCCCGCAGTGGCGCGAGTGCGTGGCTACGCGTCTGAGGAGAAGCGCAGGGATGCCGGGGGGATGTGGGCGTCGCACCAGATGCGGGCGCCGGAGCGGAGTTCGTTGTCGGCGCCGATGACGGCGCCGTCCCCGATGACCGTGTCGCTGAGTATCGAGCGGGTGCCGACGCGGGCCCGGGTGCCGATCAGGGAGTCGGTGATGACGGCGCCCGGTTCGATGACGGCGCCGGGCAGGATCGTGCTGCCGAAGACGCGCGCGCCCTCCGCCACGAAGGCGCCCTCGCCGACCACCGTGCCGCCGGCCAGCTTGGCGTCGGGCGCGACCCGTGCCGTGGGGAGGACGAGACGGTCGCCGCAGCGGCCCGGTATCGCCGGAGACGGGGCACGGCCCAGGACCAGGTCCGCCGACCCGCGTACGAAGGCCGCCGGGGTGCCCAGGTCCAGCCAGTACGTGGAGTCCACCATGCCCTGGAGGTGGGCTCCGGTGGCCAGCAGTTCCGGGAAGGTCTCGCGTTCGACCGAGACGGGGCGGCCGTGCGGGATCGTGTCGATGACCGAGCGGCGGAAGACGTACGCCCCCGCGTTGATCTGGTCGGTGACGATCTCCTCGGGGGTCTGGGGCTTCTCCAGGAAGGCCAGCACCCGGCCCGTGTCGTCCGTCGGGACCAGGCCGTACGCCCTCGGGTCGGTCACCTTCGTCAGGTGCAGGGAGACGTCCGCGCCCGTCGTCTCGTGCGTGCGGACCAGCGCGCCGATGTCCAGGCCCGTCAGGATGTCCCCGTTGAAGATGAGGACCGGGTCGTCGGGGCCCGAGTGCAGCCGGGACGCCACGTTGCGGATCGCGCCGCCCGTGCCGAGCGGCTCCTCCTCCGTGACGTACTCGAGGTGGAGGCCCAGGGACGAGCCGTCACCGAAGTGCGGTTCGAAGACCTCTGCCAGGTAGCTCGTCGCGAGGACGATGTGGTCGACGCCCGCCGCCTTCGCCCGCGCCAGCTGATGCGTGAGGAACGGCACCCCCGCCGCCCTGACCATGGGCTTGGGCGTGTGCACCGTGAGCGGACGCAGCCGCGTGCCCTTGCCGCCGACCAGGAGGATCGCTTCTGTCACCGTCGTCTCTGCTTCCTGCCGGGACCGGCCGAACTTTCTTTCGGCCGGCCAGTGTATGCAGACCGTTCCATGGCGTCTTCGATGGCCGTGCGGTGGGTCGTGCGGTGTAGCGGTGCGGCGGTGTACGTCCTCAGCGGCCCTGGTACTTCGCCGCCGTCGAGCGGGTCGTGCCGAGCTTGCCGTAGAGCGCCTTGCCGGGGCAGCTCGTGGCGAAGCCGTCGCGGTGACCGGAGATGACGTTCAGTCGTACGTTCTTGCCTTTTCGGTAGAGATTGCCACCACCGGACTTCAGGTATGTCTTTCCGCGCGGATTCATGCCGTTCAGACCGAGCTTCCACGCGGTGAGGCGGGCGACCGCCTTCACGGCGGCGGACGACGGCTTCTTGGAGCTGTAGGTGCCGAGGACGGCGATGCCCATGCTGTTGGAGTTGAACCCCAGGGTGTGGGCGCCCAGCACCGCCTTGGACACGCCCCCGGCCCGCCCCTCGTAGATCTTTCCGCACTTGTCGACGAGGAAGTTGTAGCCGAGGTCGCGCCAGCCCATGCTGTTGACGTGGTAGCGGTAGATACTGCGAATGACTGACGGCGCCTGCTTGCAGGTGTAGTTGTTGCCCGTGGCCGAGTGGTGCACGAAGGCCGCCTTGACCTTCTTCGTGTACACGAACTTCCGATCGCGCAGGCTCTCGTCGGCGCCCCAGCCGCGGCGCGTGGTGATGCTCGGGCGGGGGCCGACGTACGGCTTCGCTCTCTGCCCCGCCGCCGGGATCTCGGTGGCGCCGAGCGGGGCGAGGCCGGCGTTGACGGCGGAGGCGGCGACGGCTTTCGCGGACTCGGCCGTCATGGCCGTGGTGCGGGGGCCCTCCTCCGGGCCCGGGGCCGCCGGGGGCGGGGTGGCCTGACCGGGGTCGACGAGTTCGAGGCGCATGCCCGTGGGGAGGGGGGAGGCGGCGGCCTCGGTGGCCTCCGCGGCCTTGACGGCTTCGGGAATTCGCTCCGCCCTGACCCGTACCTCCACGCCGTCGGACTCGCCCACCCACAGCGGGGCGGTGGCGCCGCGGACGCGGCCCGAGGTGCTTTCGGGGGTGCCGGGGTCGGCGGCGTGGTCGGCGTTGTGGGTCTCCAGCTCCTGCCAGCCGGACCAGGTGCCGGTGGCGGTGGCACGGGTGCGGACCTGGACGTGGCCGTGCAGGTCGGTGTCCGGGTTGTCCCAGACGACACCGACCAGCGAGAAGTGGCGTACGTCGCGGCGGGGCACGCCCTGTTCGGCGGCGCCGGGGGCGCGGTTGTGGGTGAGGGGGGCGAGGGGCAGCGACTGGGTGCTGCCGGGGACGTGTGCCTCGGACCGTGCCGTTCTTCCGGTCGTGGGCTCGGCCGCGGAGGTGGCTGCCGCCGCCGCGGGCGGGGCGAGCGGGAGGGCCAGGGCCGCCGCGCACGTGACACCGATCGAGGAAGCAAGAAATCCACGCATGCCATTGATCGTTGACATTGTCGTACAAATCTGTCCATTCGTGACCTGACGGGCTGTAGGGCGTTTTCGTCCGATCCGGTGGCCGCGCGGTACGCCGTACGCTCGGTGCGCGCCCCAGGGCCCGCGTACGCTTGCGCGGATGAACGCGACCGACCGCACCCCTGCCGACCTGCTGAGTTCCGCGCTCGCCGCGGACCCGGGACGCCCCCTGGTGACCTTCTACGACGACGCCACCGGCGAACGCGTCGAACTGTCCGTCGCCACCTTCGCCAATTGGGTGGCCAAGACGGCGAATCTGCTCCAGGACGAACTGTCCGTCGAACCCGGCGACCGGGTCGCTCTGCTGTTGCCCGCGCACTGGCAGACGGCGGTGTGGCTGCTGGCGTGCGCGTCGGTGGGTGTCGTCGCCGACGTGGCGGGTGACCCGGCGGCGGCCGACGTGGTCGTGAGCGGGCCGGAGCCTGAGGCGCTGGAGGCGGCACGGGCGTGCTCGGGCGCGCGGGTCGCGCTGGCGCTGCGGCCGCTCGGTGGGCGGTTCGTGCCGCGGCCGCCGGAGGGCTTCGCCGATTACGCGGTGGAGGTGCCGGGGCAGGGCGACCGGTTCGTGCCGTACGTGCCGGTGGATCCGGAGACGCCCGCGCTGATCGTGGCCGGGCGGGAGTTCAGCGGGGCGGAGGTCGTGGAGCGGGCTCGGGCGGAGGCGTCCGGGCTGGGGCTCACGGGGTCGGGGGCGCGGATCCTGTCGGGGTTGCCGTACGACACGTGGGAGGGGTTGAGCGCGGGGTTGTACGGGCCGTTGGCCAGCGGGGGCTCCGTGGTGCTGTGCCGGCATCTGGAGCAGGCCGGTGCCGGTGTCGTGGACCAGCGGATCGAGTCGGAGAGGGTTTCGGCCACGGCGCGGTGAGGTGCCTGCCCCGGGGGGGGCGGGGACTCGGTGTCGGGGTGGGGCCCTGGGACGTGTGACCCGGCGCTGACGAGGGGTCCGCCGTGGGTACGGGGCGCAAGCGACCCGGGGCTGACGGGGCGCCCGTCCCGGAAGCCAGGCCGGACGCGACCCGGGGCTGGCGGGGCGCCCGACGTCCGTGCCGGCGCGGGGCAGTCCCCCGGGGTGGGACCTGCGCGGTGGGGGCCGGGCACGGCGGTGGCGCTGCCGGACGATCCGGGTGTGCGTGACCCGTTCGGGTCAGTCCCGTGCCGCCCCGGGCGCTCGACCGGGTCATGGTCGTAGGAGCGCACGTGAGCGGGACGGAGGGAGACGTGGGCGATGACGACGCGGACGCGCCCCTCGGTGAGGGCGGCGCCGAGCGTGCCCCGGGGCCCGGAGCGGGGGTTTCCGCGACAGGGAAGGGGCTGAGGCGGCGGCGTCGGAGGCGGCGGCTGGGGTGTTCGGGGCTCGCGATCGCCGTGCTGGCCGCCGGTGCCGTGGGCGCCGGGTGGGCCGTGTACACCAAGCTGGACGGCAACATCACGTCGGACGAGGCGGCGGCGGCCGAACTCGCCCGGTACGAGAAAGAGCGGCCCACCGCGTTGGTCCGCGACGCGCGGAACGTCCTGCTGATCGGCTCCGACTCGCGCTCCGGTGACGGCAACGCGCGCTACGGCCGGGACTCCGGGACCGAGCGGTCGGACACCACGATCCTGCTGCACCTGGCCGCCGACCGGGACAGCGCCACCGCCGTCTCCCTCCCCCGCGACCTGATGGTGGACGTGCCCGACTGCCGCCGCCCCGACGGGTCACGCGCCGAGCCGGTGTTCACGCAGTTCAACTACGCCTTCGCGGCGGGCGGTTCGGCGTGCACGGTCCGGACGGTGGAGAAGCTGACCGGTATCCGGATCGACCATCATGTGGTCGTCGACTTCCAGGGCTTCAAGGAGATGGTGGACGCGCTGGACGGCGTCGAGGTGTGCCTGCGGAAACCGGTCGACGACAAGGACGCCAAGCTGAAGCTGCCCGCGGGCCGGGTGACGCTCGACGGCGAGCAGGCGCTCGGTTACGTCCGCGCCCGCAAGTCGCTAGGAGACGGCAGCGACACCGACCGGATGGACCGGCAGCAGCGTTTCCTGGGGGCGCTCGTCAACAAGGTGCAGAGCAATGACGTACTGCTGAATCCGGTGAAGCTGTATCCCGTTCTGGACGCGGCCACGTCGTCGCTCACCACGGATCCGGATCTGGCGAACCTGCGTGGTCTGTACGACCTCGTGCGCGGGCTGCGCGGAATTCCCACCGAACGCGTGCAGTTCCTGACCGTTCCCAGGGAGTCGTACGCGGGTGACGCCAATCGCGACCAACTCGTGGAGCCCGCCGCCGAGAAGCTGTTCACCCGCCTGCGGACGGACGAACCCGTGGCGATCACGGCGGCGACCGAGCGGGACAAGGCGACCGGTTCCGGGAACTCCCGCGAACCCGGCGCCGGCGATTCCCCGGCGCCGACGTTCAGCGGGAACACCGCCGCGGAGGACATCTGCGGGTAAAGAGCGTTTCAATAAGGCGCGCGGCACAGGCGGGGCGAACGCGGGGCTGGGGCGGGGATGCTGTGAAAGAGGCGGACAATTCTCCAAGGAATGCGCCGGATTGCCCAGTTGTAAGTTCCGTGGAATGCGGCACTGCCGTCGCCCCGCACCGGACAGGGCGGTTAGTGTGAGCGATCCGGTGCGCCTGGCCATGAAACTCAGCCCAGGGCCGTGCACCGAGTGAGACCGGGCGCCTGGAGGGGAGGGCGCCGCGTGGCCCCGACGGAGGATTCGGACAACCGTGGACGCGCAAGGCCGTGGGCGGTCGGAGGACATCGACCCCGCAGACCAGTGGGTACTCAACCCGGACACCGGTGAATACGAACTGCGACTGAGCCCTTCCGCACCGCAGTCACCCGTCCCCCGCCCCCGTGGCGCGACACCCGGCACAACCCGTGGCTCCCGCGGTTCCGGCACACCCAACGGGTCACGCGGCCGCGGCGCACAGGCGTCGGCGCCCGCGTCCTCGGCCGCCCCCGGCGGTGAGGTCCCCCCACCCCGCAGGCGCCGTACGGCACCCGAGGAGCCGCCCCCCGGCCGGCGCGGCCGACGGCGGCCGGCCAAGAAGAAGTCGAAGAGCAAGAAGGTCCTGCTGTGGACCGGCGGCACCATGGCGCTCGTCGTCCTCACCGCCTGTACGGCCGGTTACCTCTATCTGGAGCACCTCAACGACAACATCAAGTCCGTCGCGGACGACGGTGCGAGCACCGGTGGCTTCCAGAAGGACAAGGCGATCAACATCCTGCTGATCGGCACGGACAAGCGCACCGGTGTGGGCAACGAGGGTTACGGCGACACGGGCAGCGCCGGCCACGCCGACACCACGATCCTGCTGCACGTGGCCGAGGACCGCTCCAACGCCACCGCGCTCAGCATCCCCCGCGACCTGATCGTCGACATCCCCGACTGCCCGACCACGCAGGAGGACGGGTCCAAGAAGGTCATCCCCGGCTCCACCGGCGTCCGCTTCAACAACAGCCTCGGCCAGAGCGGCCGTACGCCCAGTTGCACCATGCGGACCGTCACCGAGCTGACCGGGGTCACACCCGACAACTTCATGGTGGCCGACTTCAACGCGGTCAAGACGCTCACCACCGCGGTCGAGGGAGTCGAGGTGTGCCTGGCGAAGGACATCAACGACCCCGACTCACACCTCAATCTGCGGGCCGGCAAACGCACCATCGAGGGCGAGCAGGCGCTGGCCTTCGTGCGCACCCGGCACTCCGTGGGCTTCGGCGGCGACCTCAGTCGCATCGAGATCCAGCAGCAGTTCCTCAGCTCGCTGATGCGCAAGCTCAAGTCCAACGACACGCTCACCAGCCCCTCGAAGATGGTCAAGCTGGCCGAGGCGGCCACCGAGGCGCTGACCGTCGACTCGAAGCTGGACAGCATAGGCAAGCTGAAGGACCTCGGGCTGGAGCTGGGCAAGCTCAACACCAAGAACCTCACCTTCGCCACCGTGCCGGTGAAGGACAACCCCGCCGAGAAGGTCAAGGCGACGGTCGTCCTTCAGGAGGGGCCCGCCCAGCAGGTCTTCGACATGATCAGGAACGACATCTCCTTCACCGAGGTCAAGCGCAAGGAGAAGAAGGAGGAGGACAAGGAGGCCGCGGCCGTCGCGGCCCGCCTCAAGGGCGAGAAGTCCGACCCCTCCGAGGTCCGCGTCCGCGTCATGAACGGCGGCGCCCCGGCCGGCAGTGCCCAGCAGGAGCTCCGGTACCTCCAGACCGAGGCCGGCGTCACCAAGTCCGAGAACGCCGGCAACGCCGACGCGGAAGTCGCCAGGACCACCCTCGAGTACGCCCCCGACCAGGCCGCCCAGGCCCGCGCCCTCGCCGAGATCCTCGGCCTGTCCGGCGCCGCCATGAAACCCGGCGAGAGCACCGCCAACGCCCAGGGCCTGCCCACCATGACCCTCACCCTCGGCAAGGACTTCAAGGGCGCCGGCGTCAAACTCGACGCCACCTTCGGGAAAGCGCCCGAAGAGGCCCAGAAGTCCACTGCGGACAAGGTCGAGTGCGCGAAGTGACCTGACGGGCCGCCCCACGGGCGTGTGACCGCACGTGTCGGCCATCACCCCTGCCTATCCGGCCATTCCCTGCGCGGGATCACCGCACTTGATCCAGCCATGTCATGATCTTGAGCGGTTCCAGGCCGCCGCCCTCGGCCATCCCCGGGCGACGACCTGCGCCACGAACCAGGTTCCTTCGACGTCGCGCCGAACCGACAGGAGTTCACTCATGCGTCTGCCCAGACGACTCGCGTCCGCCGCTACAGTCCTCGGCCTCACCACCGCGGGAATGGCCGTCACGGCCGGCACCGCCGAGGCGGCCTCCTACAACAACGCCTGCGGTTCCGGTTACAGGGTGATCAACTCGATGGATGTCGGCGGGGGCAACACGTTCCTGACCTACAACAGCTCCACCGGGTACAACTGCGTCGTGACCGTGGGCGACGCCCCGGGGACGCCCCAGATCCTGGGGGCCAACCTGCGGCGCCACAACACGTCCACCTCATGGCCGGCCGGCACGCAGGACGACGGGGTCTACAACTACTACGCGGGTCCCGTCTACCTCTACGCCCCGGGCTCGTGCATCGACTGGGGCGGCCGCGCGGAGTCCAACTACACGCGTATCAACTACGGCGTCCACTGCGGCTGACAGCGACCCACCGGACGGCTTGAGGCCGCGGGAGCGATCACGCGGCACCTGACCGCTTTCGCCGCCGGGCGCGACGTGCCCTGCGACGGGGCGGCCCGGACCGGTCAGGACTCCCCCGCCCCCTTCCCCTCCCTCTCCCCCTCCTCCCCCTCCTCGGCACGGACTTCGGGGCGCCGGCTTCAGACTCGACGCCGCCCCCGTGAAGGTCGCGTGCCCGAAGTGACCTGACGGGCCCCGCGCGCGTCTGACAGTCCGTCGGGACGTCCGTACAGCCAACGAGGGGGCCCGTACGTCCAACTGCGCGAAGAGGTCGCGTACAGGGACGCGTTCGCGGGCCCGAGGGGGAGAGGGACATGACGCAGAGCGGTGTGCACGGGGAGGGAACACCAGCGGGCGCCGTCCGGCGCGCCCGTGACGACGGCGGAGCGAGCACGGGCGGGCAGGGAGGCCCTGGGCGCGGAAACGGCAGGCGACGGCGACGCTCCGGGCGCCGGCATCGCGCGCTGCGGTGGTCCGCGACGACCCTCGCGGTCCTGATACTCGGCACGGCCGGCGCCGGATACCTCTACTACGAGCATCTGAACGGCAACATCGAGAAGGGCGAGCGCAGCAGCGGCGACTCCAAGGCGCGCCGGACCGAGCCGAACGCGGCCGGGCAGACTCCCCTGAACATCCTGCTGATCGGCTCCGACAGCCGCGCCTCCGATGCCAACGTGGCGCTGGGAGGCGGCAGGGACACCCGCGACGAACCGCCGCGGGGCGACGTGCAGATGCTCGTCCATCTGTCGGCCGACCGCGAGAACGCCTCCGTCGTCAGCATCCCTCGTGACACCCGGGTCGACATCCCGGAGTGCACCGACCCGGAGACCGGCAAGACCTACCCGGCGACCAACGCGATCATCACCAACTCGCTGGGCCGAGGCGGCGCCGGCTGCACCCTGGCCACCTGGGAGAACCTCACCGGGGTCTACATCGACCACTGGATGACGATCGACTTCGCGGGCGTGGTGTCGATGGCGGACGCCGTCGGCGGGGTCGAGGTCTGCGTGAACCAGAACGTGTGGGACCGCCCGCTGCCCGGCGTGCCGGGCGGCTCCGGCCTGAAGATGTCCTCCGGCCCGAAGAAGGTGCGGGGCGAGCAGGCGCTCCAGTGGCTGCGCACCCGGCACGCCTGGGGCAGCGACGTGCTGCGGGCCCAGGCGCAGCACATGTACATGAACTCGATGATCCGCACCCTGAAGGGGCAGAACGTCTTCACCGACACCGGCCGGCTGATGGACCTGGCCGACGCCGCCACGAAGTCCCTGGGGGTCTCCGAGGAGATCGGCACGGTCAAGAAGCTCTTCGACCTGGGCATGCAGCTCAAGACGGTGCCCACCGACCGCATCACCATGACGACGATACCCACCGTCCAGGACCACCGGAACGAGAACCACCTGCTCCTGGACGGCGCCGACGCGGAGCGGATGTGGGCGATGCTGCGCGACGACGTGCCCTACGACGACAACGGGGGCAAGGACGACAAGGACGCGCAGGACTCCGCCACCGGAAAGGAGGCGGGAAAGGACGCCGACCGGAAACCTTCCGGGGACTCCCCCGCCCCCGACTCCGAGATAGAGGTCCTCGTCCAGAACGCGACCCGCTCCGCCACTCTCGGTCCGGTCGGCGGCCGTGCGGGCGCCCTCGTCCAGGCGCTGGTGGAGAAGGGCTTCGGCAAGGCGTCCAAGGACACCTCGTCCGCGCTCTCCGAGGAAAGGACCGTGGTCCGTTACCCGAGCGACGAGTTGGCGGGCGACGCCCGGCGCGTCGCCGAGGTGCTGGGAATTCCGGCGAGCGCGGTGCGCGAGTCGACGGACGTGTCCGGGATCACGCTCGTGGTGGGAGCGGACTGGCGCTCGGGGACGTCCTATCCGAAACAGAAGACGCCCGAGGCCGGAGACCTGCCGGAGAACAGCAACGCCCTGAACGGTTCGGACACCGACGAGTGCATGGACGTGTACCAGCCCTACCGATGGTAGGAGTTCATGAAAATAGGAGGAATTGCCCTGTTGTAGGGCCGTCGAATTTGTCACCAGTGTCGTTCGACGCTGAACTGGGCCGATAGTGTGAGCGCTCCAGTGCCCCCGCCGCGAGGTCCGCCCTGGCGTCGTGCACATGTTGACCCTTTATCGTGCACCTTCCGGGGAAGGTGCCGCGTGGCGCCGCCGGAGGATTGGGAGACCGTGGACGCGCAAGGACGTGGGCGGGCAGACAACGTCGATCCCGCAGACCAGTGGGTACTGAATCCGCGCACCGGTGAATACGAACTGCGACTGTCTCCTTCCGCACCGCAGTCGGCCGTCCCGGGCCCCCGCAGGAGCGCCCGCCGTGCGGGCGACGCCACGGACTCCTCCGCCGCCGACGGCGGCGCCGGCACGGCACGTCGCCGTACGGCCGCGCCCGGCCGCGAGGTCCCGCCCCAGCGACGGCGTCGTCCGGCACCCGAGGAGACGGCGCCGGGGCGGCGCGGGCGGCGGCCCGAGAAGAAGAAGTCGAAGGGCAAGAAGGCCCTGCTGTGGGCCGGCGGCAGCACGGCGTTCGTGGTCCTGGTGGCCGGTGTCGGCGGCTACGCCTACCTGAAGCACCTCGAGGGCAACGTCTCGACGACGGACGTCGGCAACGCCGGCAGCAGCAGCTTCAAGAAGGACGAGGCCTTCAACATCCTCATCATCGGCACCGACAAGCGCACCGGTGCGGGCAACGAGGGGTACGGCGACGCCGGCAGCGTCGGCCACGCCGACACCACGATCCTGCTGCACGTGGCCAAGGACCGCTCCAACGCCACCGCGCTCAGCATCCCCCGCGACCTGATCGTCGACATCCCCGACTGCGAGACCACGCAGGAGGACGGAACCAAGACGGTCGTCCCCGGGGAGCAGGACGTCCGCTTCAACAGGAGCCTCGGCGAGGGCGGCCGGAACGCGGGCTGCACCATGCGCACGGTGAAGGAGGCGACCGGCATCCAGCCGAACCACTTCATGATGGCCGACTTCAACGCGGTCAAGACGCTGACCACCGCGGTGGACGGGGTCACCGTCTGCGTGGAGCACGCCGTCAACGACAAGAAGTCCAAACTCGAGCTGCCCGCGGGCGAGTCCGTGGTCAAGGGCGAGGACGCCCTCGCCTTCGTCCGCACCCGACACGCCTTCGGCAACGAGGGCGACCTGGACCGCATCAAGGTGCAGCAGCAGTTCCTGGGCTCGCTCATGCGGAAGATGTCCTCGAGCGACACCCTCACCAGCCCCACCAAACTGGTGAAGCTCGCCGAGGCCGCGACCAAGGCCCTGACCGTGGACAAGCCCATCGGCAACGTGGGCACGCTCAAGGACATCGCCCTGGAGCTGAAGAAGGTGCCGACGAAGAACATCACGTTCCTCACGGTGCCGGTGAAGGACAACCCCGCCGAGAAGGTCAAGGCGACCGTCGTCCCCCTGGAGACGGAAGCGCCCCAGGTCTTCGACATGATCAGGAACGACATCTCCTTCACCGAGGTCAAGCAGAAGGAGAAGAAGGAGGCCGCGGCCGTCGCGGCCCGCCTCAAGGGCGAGAAGTCCGACCCCTCCGAGGTCCGCGTCCGCGTCCTCAACGGCGGCGCCCCGGCCGGCAGCGCGGGGCAGGAACTGACCTACCTCCAGACCGAGGCCGGCGTCACCAAGTCCGAGAACGCCGGCAACGCCGACGCGGAAGTCGCCAGGACCACCCTCGAGTACGCCCCCGACCAGGCCGCCCAGGCCCGCGCCCTCGCCGAGATCCTCGGCCTGTCCGGCGCCGCCATGAAACCCGGCGAGAGCACCGCCAACGCCCAGGGCCTGCCCACCATGACCCTCACCCTCGGCAAGGACTTCAAGGGCGCCGGCGTCAAACTCAACGCCAAATCGATCGAGACGCCGGACCTGCCGAAGACCACGGCCGACCAGAAGCAGTGCGCCAGTTGACCTGACGGGCCTGTCGTACGTCTCACAGGACGATGACGGGCCCGCGGTCTTGGCGCGGGGTGGGGAGGGGACGCGGACATGACGCGGAGCAGTGTGCAGGGGGAGAACACGCTGAAGGGCGCATCGGACGCCCCCGGGCGTGCGGAGACCACCGTCGAGAGCGCGGACGGGACAGAGGGGACGGAGGGCGAGGCGGGCTCCACGAGCGCCGCCGGCACCCCCGGCACCGACGACGGCGACGGCGGTGCCGAGGCCGTCAGACGCCGGCCCCGCGCAGGACGCCGTGCGCTGCGCTGGACCGCGGTGACACTCGCCGTGCTCATAGTGGGCACGGCGAGCGCCGGATACCTCTACTACGAGCACCTCAACGACAACATCAAGAAGGTCCCGCTGAACCTGGGCGACAGCAAGGTCGCCCCGCCGACACCGAACGCCGCCGGGCAGACCCCGCTGAACATCCTCGTGATCGGCTCGGACGCGCGCGACAGCGAGGAGAACCAGAAACTCGGCGGCGCCCGCGAGACGTTCGGCTCCACCCCGCTGGCGGACGTACAGATGCTGGTGCACCTGTCCGCCGACCGCAGCAACATGTCGGTCGTGAGCATGCCGCGCGACACCCTCGTCGAGATACCCCGGTGCACCGACCCCGACGACGGCGAGGTCTACCCGGCGAGCGAGGGCCGGACGATGACCAACCAGAGCCTGGGACACGGCGGTCCCGGCTGCACGGTGGCCACCTGGCAGGAGCTGACCGGCATCCACATCGACCACTTCATGATGGTCGACTTCGCGGGCGTGGTGTCGATGGCGGACGCCGTCGGCGGCGTCCCGGTCTGTGTGGACGCCAACATCCACTCGCGCGACGGCCAGGGCCACGGCTCCGGTCTCAAACTGGAGAAGGGCACGCATCCCATCAAGGGCGAACAGGCCCTCCAGTGGCTGCGCACCCGCTACGGCTTCGAGGACGGCAGCGACCTGGCGCGGGCCAAGGCCCAGCACATGTACCTGAACTCGATGGTCCGGACGCTGCGCGAGAACGCGACCCTGAGCAGCCCGAACAAGCTGCGCAGGCTGGCCGAGGAGGCCACCGGGGCGCTCACGGTCGACCCGGGCCTGGACACCGTCAAGAAGCTGTACGACCTCAGCAACGAACTGCGCGGGGTGAAGCCGGAGCGCATCACCATGACCACGATGCCCAACCGGTACGTGGGCGCCCGGGTGGAGCCGACCGAGGACGCGGAACAGTTGTTCCGGCTGGTGCGGGAGGACATCGCGCTGGACGGCAAGGACGCGAAGAAGAAGGCTTCCGACGACGAGCCGAAGGTCTCGGACGACCCGGCCGCCGCCGACGACGAGATCGCGGTCCGGGTCCGCAACGGCACCCGCACCGACCGTCTGGGCCTGGCCCGCGGACGTGCGACCACGGTCGCCGGACTACTGGTGGAGCAGGGCTTCGCCAAAGCGGTCGCCGACTCCTCGGTACTGCCCAGCGAGAGCCTCACGGTCGTCCGCTACCCGACCGCCGACCTGGAGGGCGACGCGCAGCGCGTGGCCAAGTCCCTGGGCATTCCGACGAGTTCGGTGCACAGGTCGACCGACGTCTCGGGCGTCACGCTCGTCGTCGGCGCCGACTGGCGCGAGGGTACGGCGTACAAGGCACCCGCGGCTGACGACAAGACCCCCGATTCGGCCAAGGCTCTCAACGGCGGCGACGAGAGCGCCTGCATGCACGTGAACCCGGCGTTCACCTGGTCCTGACCACCGTCCCCGCGTACCGCCGCCCGTCACCGGGTTCCGGCGGCGTCCGGGTGCGGGAAGTCAAGTACCTCCAACTGGCCATTGTCTCGCCGGAAACAAGCCAGAAGCACACCTGAGCGGGTCTCGAACATGTGATCGGTGATCGAATACCCACGACTTTTTCGCACCCCTCAGGAGGCTGTACCCATGCGCAAGAAGATCGCCGCCGTCTTCCTCTCGGCGATAGCCCTGATCATCGCCCCCCTGGCGACGAACGCCAGTGCGACGACCCAGAGCGGTGCGGTCAGTCTGGCCAGATCCGCCTGCGGCTCCGCCTACAACGTCACGGTGGAAGTGGGCGATCAGGGGCTGCCCAACCGGTACTACTGGCACGTACTGCTCTACAACCCCTCCAACGGCTATAACTGTGCCGTCCTCGTGAAGGACAGCGGTAACAGCAACTACGGCTCGCCGAGCTCGATGAGCGTCGCCATCAGGGCCGCCGGCGGCAGCTGGCACCGGGACAGCGGTTCCTACACCACGTACGCCGGACCGGTCTACGTTCACGCGCCCAGCACGTGCGTCTACCTGAACACCAAGGTCCCCAACCACGAGTGGACGAGTTTCGCCCTGGGATGCAACTGACCACTGCCGAAGCACCGGCCCTGCGAACGGGGGCGGGACCCATCTCCTCGATGGGCCCCGCCCCCGTTCACACGGTGCTGCCGAGTCCTAGGGCCTGTCCGCCTTCGGGTCGACGACCGCCGGGCGCCGCGAGGCGATGACCCGCTTGGCCAGCGACCGCGGGCTGGTCAGAAAACCCCAGCCCCACGACATGTGCATGGTCGCCAGCGCCACCGGGATCTGCGCCCGCGCCTTCGGCCCCAGCCCCTTGCCCGCCGGGAGCGAGCCGGCGACGATCGCGGCCAGGTAGCCGCCGGGTACGACGAAACCCCACGGGGTCAGCGCCGCGCCCACCACGACGCCGGCCGCGATGGCGCACACGGCCGTCGGCGGGGCGAGGTAGCGCAGGTTGATGGAGCCGGAGTGGTAGCGGGCGACGACGTGCCGCCAGCGGCCGTAGTCCTTGTACTGCTTGGCCAGCGCCCGCACGCTCGGCCGCGGCCGGTAGGACACCTTCAGCTCCGGCGAGAACCAGATCAGACCGCCGGCCTCGCGGATGCGGAAGTTCAGCTCCCAGTCCTGGGCGCGGATGAACTCCTCGTTGTAGCCGCCCTGCCGCTCCAGCGCCTCGCGGCGGAAGACCCCCAGGAAGACCGTCTCGGCGGGGCCCGCCCGGCCGCCCGTGTGGAAGACCGCGTTGCCCACGCCGATCTTCGACGTCATCGCGGCGGCGACGGCGTCCTCCCAGGCGTTCTCGCCCTCGGCGTGCATGATGCCGCCGACGTTCTGCGCGCCGGTCTCCTCGAGGAGACGTACGGCCGTGGAGATGTAGTTCGGCGAGAGCATGCCGTGGCCGTCGACGCGGACGACGACCGGATGGCGCGAGGCCTTGATCGCGGCGTTCAGCGCGGCGGGCGTACGGCCGGTGGGATTCGGCACGGTGTGTACGCGCGGATCCTCGGCGACGAGTTCTGCGGCGATCTCGTCCGTACGGTCCGTGGAGGGACCGAGGGCGATCACGACCTCCATCTCGCCGGCGTACTCCTGGGCGAGGATGGCGCGGACTGAGCCGCGCAGATGCCGTTCCTCGTTGAGGACGGGCATGATCACGGAAACGGCGGGCAGCCGCACGTCGGACTTGGCGTTCATCGGTGCTCACGTTACCGCGAACGGGGGACAAGGGTGCGCGCCGCGGGGTCACTGCCCCGGGCAGCAGATCGTATGGGCCTACGGTGCTCACGGATCCCACGTCCGGCCGCACGGCCCGTCCCCGCGGAGGTGTCACCTTGCCCACGCCGCCCCGCTCCCCCCGGGTCCCGGCCGCGTCCCCCCGTGGCGGTCCTGAGCCGCGGCCCGGCGGCGCGCGTCCGTCCCGCCGCCCGCCGAGGCCCCCCGTACGACGGAAGCGGCCGCGCTGGGCCGTGCGGGCGGTGACCGCGCTGTCGGTGGTGGTGCTCGCCTCCGCGGGGATCGGACACGCCGTGCTCGCCGGCCTCGACGCGGACATCTCGCGGGTCGACGCCTTCAAGGACATGAAGAACCGGCCGCGGGCGGGCGACGGCATGAACATCCTGCTGGTCGGCACCGACGGCCGCGACCGGATCAGCGAGGAGGAGCGGCAGAAGTACCGCCTCGGCGGCGCCCCCTGCCACTGCACCGACACGGTCATGATCGTGCACATCTCGGAGGACCGGGAGCGCGCCAGCGTCGTCAGCCTGCCGCGCGACTCGTACGCCGAGACGCCCGACCACACCGACCGCACCACCGGCGAGCACCACAAGGGGCACCCCCTCAAGCTGAACGCGGCCTACGCCGAGGGCGGCCCGCAGCTGACCATCCGCACGGTCGAGAACATGACCCGTGTGAAGATCGACCACTATCTGGAGGTCGACTTCACCAGCTTCATGAAGACGGTGGACGTCCTCGGCGGCGTGGAGATCTGCACCGTCGAGCCGCTCAAGGACAGCCACACCGGGCTCGACCTGCCGGCCGGCACCCACCGGCTGATGGGCGGGCAGGCGCTGCAGTACGTCCGCGCCCGCCACCTCGACGGGGCCTCGGACCTGAGCCGGATGAAGCGCCAGCAGCGTTTCCTGGCCGCCCTGGTCGACCGGGCGACCTCCTCCGGGCTGCTGCTGAACCCGCTCAAGTTCCGCGACGTCACCCAGGCGGTACTGGGCTCGGTACGGGCCGACGAGGGCTTCGGCACCGACGAGCTGCTGGCGCTGGGGCGGGCGATGCGGAACTTCTCCCCGTCGTCGTCCGAGTTCACCACCGTGCCCATCGGGCAGATGGGTCACGACGTCAAAGGCGTCGGCTCGACCCTGAAGTGGGATCCGGCCGAGTCCGAGCGGATCTTCGACGCCCTGCGTGAGGACCGGCGGCTGGCCGCGCCCGAGCCGAAGCCGAAGGGTCCGGCGCCGGTACGTGTTCCGGTGGACCCGGAGCAGGTGCGGGTCCAGGTGGAGAACGGCACGCGCACGCCGGGACTCGGCAAGCGGGTGGACGACGCGCTGGCCGCGGCCGGGTTCCGCACCACCCGGGTGCCCAGGAACGCCGTCGACCGCGCGGTCGAGCGGACCGTCGTCGCCTTCGACCCCCGCTGGGACCGCTCCGCGAAGTCGCTGGCCGCCGCCCTGCCGGGCAGCGAGCTGCGGCCGGTCGAGGGCCAGGGCCCGACGCTGAAGGTGATCGCGGGCGCCGGCTTCGAGGAGGTCGTGAAGGTGAAACCGGCGGACCCGCCGCGGGAGTCGGGCACCGTGGTGCGCGGCGACGAGGTGGCCTGCGGGAAGCGGTGACCGGGGCCGGGCGTGCGCACGGGTGTCAGTTGCCCTTGACGGTGACCTTCTCGTCGTTCTTCAGCTGCTCCACGAGCTGCTTCACCTTGGCGTCGTCCCACTTGAGGTTTCCGCCGACGCTGCCCGAGACCGGCATGTTCATCGACGTGCCGTCACCGCCGCTGACGCTCTTCATCGCCCAGAACATGCCGGCCAGGTCGAACAGGCCCATGTCCTTGTCGACGATGAGGGAGTCCAGGCCGGCGCCCATGGTCGGGTACAGCTTGAACGGGTTGAGGACGGTCGACGGGGTGGCCACCTGGCTCGCCAGCGCCGACAGGAACTTCTGCTGGTTCTTCGTCCGGTCCAGGTCGGAGCCGGCCAGCGCGTAGCGGGTGCGGACGAAGGCGAGGGCGTCCTCGCCGTTCAGGGTCTGCTTGCCCTTCTTGAGGTCCGCGCCGGACTTGGGGTCCTTGATGTCCTGCGGGATGTCCATCTCGACGCCGCCGACCGCGTCCACGATGTTCGCGAAGCCGGCGAAGCCGATCTCCACGTAGTGGTCCAGGCGCAGCCCGGTGTTGTGCTCGATGGTGCGGACCAGCAGCTCGGGGCCGTCCTCCGCGTACGCGGCGTTCAGCTTCACGCGCCGGCCCGTGCCCTCGTACTTCTTGCCGGACTCGGAGCCGACGAAGCTCGGGATCTCCACGTCCGAGTCACGGGGCAGCGAGATCAGCGTCGACCCGTTGTCCCCGGTGTGCAGGATCATCATCGAGTCGGTGCGCTTGCCCTCGGCGGAACCGGTGTGCAGGTCCTTCTTCTGCTCGTCGGTCATGCCCTCGCGGCTGTCGGAACCGACGATCAGGTAGTTCGTGCCCTCACCGGCCCCGGGCCGCTCGATGACCTTGGACAGGTCGACCTCGCGGTTGAGCTTGGAGTCGGCCCAGAAGTAGGTGCCGACGGTGGTGACGACCAGCGCGGTCACCACGGTGATCGCGGTCCACTTGATCCGGCGCCGCCAGTCCGGCGCGGGCCGGCCCGGACCGGGACCGCCGGGGCCCGGCCCGGAGCCCCGGCCGCCGGGGCTGCCGTAGACCTGGCCGGTGTTGTAGCCGCTGTCGTACGTGTCCTGGCCGCCGTGACCGTCGACGTAGGAGGGCTGCTGCGGCACTGAGCCGCCGTAGGGCGGCGCCGCAGGGCCCGGGCCGGGCGGGGGCGCCTGGCCGCGGCGGACCTGTCGCATCACGCGGGCGCTCTCGGGCCGCGCGCTCGCGCTGCCGCGTCCGTACCGGCCGCCGCGGTTGTCACCGGTCGATGCCTCGGGCCAATCAGTCATGCGCACCAGTGTGCAGGTCCGCGCTGCGGGCCATAAGGGCCGTCGGAAAATAAGGTCAGCGCTGTTGCGAAGCTGACACAAATTACTCCGATGTCGTCCCGGCATAAGGTGGATGCCATGACAGACCAGGCAGAACAGGCCTCAGCCGCGCACTCGGCGACTCCGGAGATCCCGGGCAAGCCGACCTCGGCGTCCCGCACCACGCTCAGCCACATCATGACCCACAGCGACACCAACCTTCTGGGCACGGTGCACGGCGGAGTGATCATGAAGCTCGTCGACGACGCGGCGGGCGCCGTGGCCGGACGGCATTCCGGCGGCCCCGCCGTCACCGCGTCCATGGACGAGATGGCGTTCCTCGAACCGGTCCGCGTCGGCGACCTCGTCCATGTGAAGGCCCAGGTCAACTGGACCGGCCGCAGCTCCATGGAGGTCGGCGTCCGGGTCCTGGCCGAACGCTGGAACGAGTCCACCCCCGCCACCCAGGTCGGCTCGGCGTACCTGGTCTTCGCCGCGGTCGACGCGGACGGCAAGCCGCGCACGGTCCCGCCGGTCCTCCCGGAGACCGGGAAGGACATGCGCCGCTACCAGGAGGCCCAGATCCGTCGCACCCACCGCCTGGCCCGCCGTCGCGCGATCATGGAGCTGCGGGAGCGGCGGGTGGCGGAGGGGTACGAGGACTGACACAGGGCCCCGAGGGGCACAGCCCCGCGTCCGGCCCGGGTCCTACGGCAGGTTGCGCGCCATGACGATGCGCTGGACCTGGTTCGTGCCCTCGTAGATCTGCGTGATCTTCGCGTCGCGCATCATGCGCTCCACCGGGTAGTCACGGGTGTAGCCGTAGCCGCCGAGGAGCTGCACCGCGTCCGTGGTGACCTCCATCGCCACGTCGGAGGCGAAGCACTTGGCGGCGGCGCCCTGGAAGGTGAGGTCGCCGTCGCCGCGCTCCGACTTCGCCGCGGCGGCGTACGTCAGCTGGCGGGCGGCCTCGATCTTCATGGCCATGTCGGCGAGCATGAACTGGATGCCCTGGAAGTCGGCGATCGGCTTGCCGAACTGCTTGCGCTCCTTGACGTAGCCCTTGGCGTAGTCGAGGGCGCCCTGGGCGATGCCGAGGGCCTGGGCGGCGATGGTGATGCGGGTGTGGTCCAGCGTCTTCATCGCGGTGGCGAAGCCGGTGCCCTCCTCGCCGATCATGCGGTCGGCGGGGATGCGGACGTTGTCCAGGTACACCTCGCGCGTGGGCGAGCCCTTGATGCCGAGCTTCTTCTCCGGGGCGCCGAAGGAGACGCCCTCGTCGGACTTCTCGACGACGAAGGCGGAGATGCCCTTGGAGCGCTTGGTGGGGTCGGTGACGGCCATCACCGTGTAGAACCGCGACTCGCCCGCGTTGGTGATCCAGCGCTTGACGCCGTTCAGGATCCAGTGGTCGCCGTCGCGGACCGCCTTGGTCTTCATGCCGGCCGCGTCGGAGCCCGCGTCGGGCTCGGAGAGGCAGTAGGAGAACATGCCGTCGCCCTTGGCGAGCGGGGCCATGTACTTCTTCTTCAGCTCCTCGGAGCCGGAGAGGATCACCGGGAGGGAGCCGAGCTTGTTCACGGCGGGGATGAGGGAGGACGACGCGCAGACGCGGGCGACCTCCTCGATGACGATCACCGTGGCGAGGGCGTCGGCGCCCGCGCCGCCGTACTCCTCGGGGACGTGCACCGCGTGCAGGTCGTTCGCGGTCAGGGCGTCGAGGGCCTCCTGGGGGAAGCGGGCCTCCTCGTCCACCGCGGCGGCGTGCGGCGCGATCTTCGCCTCGGCCAGGGAGCGGACGGCGTCCCGGAGCATGTCGTGCTCCTCGGACAGGCGGTACAGGTCGAAGTCAGCCGATCCGGCCAAGGTCTCTCACGCTCCAAAACGCTGTGATGCTGGGCACGCTAACTACCGTTAAGTAACCCAAATTTTAGAGCCCCCTCCGCGCCGTGGATAGGTGAGGTTGACGACAGCCGCCCGAAAGGCTTCCGCCGCGTCCCGGATATGCTCGGGCGCGCACCTCAGCCGTACACCTCTGGAGCACCCATGGCCCTCAAGATCACCGTGATCGGCACCGGCTATCTCGGCGCGACCCATGCGGCGGCCATGGCCGAGCTGGGGTTCGAGGTGCTGGGCCTGGACGTGGTGCCCGAGAAGATCGAGATGCTCCAGCGGGGCCAGGTCCCGATGTACGAGCCGGGGCTCGAGGAGCTGCTGGGCAAGCACGTCGCCGGGATCGAGGGGTCCAGCGGGCGACTGCGCTTCACCACCGACTTCGCCGAGGTCGCCGCCTTCGGCGACGTGCACTTCCTGTGCGTGAACACGCCGCAGAAGCACGGCGAGTACGCCTGTGACATGTCGTACGTCGAATCCGCGCTGGCCTCGCTGGCCCCGCACCTGACCGGCCCCGCGCTCGTCGTCGGCAAGTCGACCGTGCCCGTGGGCTCCGCCGACCGGCTGGCCCGCTGTCTCGCCGAGCAGGCGCCGGCCGGTGACGACGCCGAGCTGGCCTGGAACCCGGAGTTCCTGCGCGAGGGCTTCGCCGTGAAGGACACGCTGCACCCCGACCGGATCGTGGTCGGCGTGCGCAGCGAGCGGGCCGAGAAGCTGCTGCGCGAGGTGTACGCGACGCCGGTGTCGGAGGGCTCGCCCTTCGTCGTCACCGACTTCCCGACGGCCGAGCTGGTGAAGACCTCCGCGAACTCCTTCCTCGCCACCAAGATCTCCTTCATCAACGCGATGGCGGAGGTGTGCGAGGCGGCCGACGGCGACGTGGCCAAGCTGGCGGAGGCGATCGGGTACGACGACCGGATCGGGAAGAAGTTCCTGCGGGCCGGAATCGGGTTCGGCGGCGGCTGTCTGCCGAAGGACATCCGGGCGTTCATGGCGCGCGCCGGTGAGCTGGGCGCCGACCAGGCGCTGACCTTCCTGCGCGAGATCGACTCGATCAACATGCGCCAGCGCGGCCAGATGGTGGAGCTGACCCGGCAGGCGCTGGGCGGCGGCCCCTTCCTCGGCAAGCGGGTCGCGGTGCTCGGCGCCACCTTCAAGCCCGACTCGGACGACGTACGGGACTCCCCCGCGCTGAACGTCGCCGGGCAGGTCCACCTCCAGGGCGCCCAGGTGACGGTGTACGACCCCAAGGGCATGGAGAACGCCCGGCGGCTGTTCCCGACGCTCGGTTACGCCGACTCCGCGCTGGAGGCGGTGCGGGGCGCGGACGTCGTCCTGCACCTGACGGAGTGGCGGGAGTTCCGCGAGCTGGACCCGGAGGCGCTGGGCGAGGCCGTGGCGGCCCGGGTGATCCTCGACGGGCGCAACGCCCTGGACCCGCAGGCCTGGCGGAAGGCCGGCTGGACGTACCGGGCGATGGGCCGTCCGACGGCGTAGCCCCGGCCGATCGACGGGTGACGCCGGTTCGGCCGAGGCTCAGTCGGCCGAACCGGCGTCATCCGCATTCTGCCCCACGGGCGGCCCGGCGGCCGGTGAACCCCTGTGGGTCACGCCTCCTTGGCCCGGTACCGGCGCATCTTGGCGCGTGCCCCGCACACCTGCATCGAGCACCAGCGCCCGCGTCCGGCAGGGCTGCGGTCGTAGTACGCCCAGTGGCAGTCGGCGGCCTCGCAGGCCTTCAGCCGGGTCCAGGTGCCCGCGACCAGCGCCTCGGCGACGGCGGCGGCGACCCGGGCGGGCAGGGAGCCGTCCCCGGCCGGAGCGAGGGCGGCGGAGCCGTCGGCCGCGTCGACCGTCACCACCAGCGGGGCCCCGGCCAGCAGCTCGCCCAGCGGGGTCACCACGCGGTGCGGCGGGTGGCCCGCGTGGGCGAGCAGGGTCGCGCGCAGCGACTCGCGCAGCTCGCGCACCCCCGGTACGTCGTCCTCCGTCAGGCCGAACCGCGCCCGGCCCTGCGGTGTGTCCAGCGAGTCGGCGCCCGTCTCGACGTCCAGCGTGTTCACCAGGGTCTCGACCAGGTCCAGGCCTCCCGGCGCGGGCGATCTCTCACTCATGCTTGCGACGTTACCGGCAATACGGCAGCATGCAGTAACCGTTACTGGTTACCCGTACTTTGCCGGTAACCGAAGGACGCGGACTTCAAGGAGGAAGTCATGGCTGTCGCCGAACTGGGCGTCGTCGTCCTGGACTGTCCCGACCCCCACGCACTGGCCCGCTTCTACGCCGACGTCCTCGGCGGCACCGTCGAGGACAAGAGCGACGACCAGTACGAGTGGGTCGACCTGAACCTGCCCGGCGGGCGGACGCTGGCCTTCCAGGGCTCCCCCGGCTACGTACCGCCGAAGTGGCCCGGGCCCGACGGCGCGCAGCAGTTCCACCTCGACCTCGACGTGAAGGACCTGGACGCGGCGGAGAAGGCCGTGCTGGAGCTGGGCGCGAGGCCGCTGGACGCGGAGGACCGGGCCCGGACCTTCCGGGTTTACGCGGACCCGGCCGGGCACCCGTTCTGCCTCTGCGCCTGCTGAGCGAGACCCGGACCGCCCACACCGGAAGGTTCCCCATGGCACCCGTGGCACGTTTGCGTTCCGTCGTCGTCGACTGTCCCGAGCCCCGCGAGCTGGCCCGCTTCTACGCGCGGGTCGGCGGCGGCACCCCCGACGAGCAGGATCCCGACTGGGTGGTGCTCCAGGTGCCCGGCGGGCCGAGGCTGTCCTTCCAGCGGGCGCCGGGGCTCACCCCGCCTCAGTGGCCGCGCGCCGACCGCGACGCCCAGCAGTTCCACCTCGACTTCGACGGCGGGGCGACCTGGGAGGAGATGGACGCGGCGCACGAGAAGGTGCTCGCGCTGGGCGCCCGGCCGCTGGACCTGGAGGACCGGGAGAAGAAGGATTTCATGGTGTACGCCGACCCGGCGGGGCATCCGTTCTGCCTGTGCCGGATCGAGCACGCGTGACGGTCATCCGTCGAGTTCGGCGATCGTCGCCGTCGAAGGCTCCCGGCGCAGCTGTGCCGCGCGGGCGGTGAAGGCCGCTCCCCGCAGTACACGCTGGACGTTGCCCCAGGTCAGCAGGGCCACGTCGGCCTCGTCCCAGCCGCGCCGCAGCAGCTCGGCGATGAGCCGCGGGTAGCAGGAGGCGTCGCCGAGCTCCAGCGGATGGGCGGTGCCCGCGTCGTAGGTGCCGGACAGGCCGACGCTCCGCGGGCCGGCCACCGTGCGGACGTGGTCGAGATGGTCGGCGACGTCCCGGACTGTCGGGCCGGTCTGTTCGGCGGTCAGCGGCACCATGCACAGGCCCCCGGCCGCGCCCAGCTCGACGAGCAGGTCGTCGGGGAGGTTGGCGGGATGCGGGCGCAGGGCGCGGGCCGCGGAGCGGGTGCACAGCGCCGGAGCCTTGGAGATGGCGAAGGTGCGGCGGATGGTGTCGGCACAGGCGCCGGAGAGGTCGGCGACGACGCCGAGCCGGTTCATCTCGCGCACGACCTCCTCGCCGAACCGCGTCAGTCCCGCCTCACTCGCCCAACTCGCCCCGGTCAGCGTCAGTACGCGCAGGCCGAGAGCGTGCAGGGAGCGCAGGATGCCGAGGCAGTCGCCGAGGGCGGCGGCGCCGGCGGGTCCGGGCAGCACGGCGACCCGGCCGCAGTTGCGCGCGTCGATGGCCTGCCCGGCGTCGTAGGCGAGGCGCAGTCCCTCCGGGTAGGCCCGCACCACCGTCTTGACCAGGTCCAACTGCTCCAGGGTCGCGCCGACCGCACGGTCGCCGTCGACGGCCTCGGGCAGGTGCAGCGACCAGAACAGGGCGCCCACACGGCCCTCGCGCAGTCGCGGCAGGTCGGTGTCGACGGCGCTCTCGCCGAGCTCCAGGTCGTACCAGGGCAGGTGCTTGAGCGTGCGGGGCAGACCGCTGTAGCCGTCGGCGACGGGGTGGGCGGCCAGCACGGCGTGGGCCCGGGCCAGCGGCTCGTCGTCGGGGTCGGACACAGGCGCGTAGGGCTCCGGCGGGAAGGCCTGGGCGGCGGGCGGCACGGGCAGATCGTCGAGCCCGCCGGCCCCGGTGCTGGTGTGCAGGTCGTCCTGGAGGTCTGCCATGGCCGGCTCCGTACGGTCGTCGTGCGTTACGGTCACCGTCGCACGGAGCGGGAGGGGCTTCCTGGCGGGTGGGGCGTTCGGGGGTACGAGCGCCCCACCCGGGCGAGGACGAGGAGGGGCCGGCTCAGCCGTCCAGCTCCTCCGGCGTCGCGTTGGACGGCCCCCGGGTCGCCTGAAGGCCACGGGCCACGTCCTCGGCGGCGCCCAGCACCCGGACCGCGTTCTTCCAGGTCAGCTTGGCCAGGTCGGCCCGGGACCAGCCGCGGTCGAGCAGTTCGGCGATGAGGTTGGGGTAGCCGGAGACGTCGCCGAGACCGTCCGGGGTGAAGGGCGTGCCGTCGTAGTCCCCGCCGATGCCGAGGTGGTCGACGCCCGCGGCCTCGCGCATGTGGTCGAGGTGGTCGGCGACCGTGGACACCGTGGCGACCGGACGCGGGGAGTGCTCCTCGAAGGCGCGGTGGACCTTCATCGCCTCGGGGCCGGCGTCGAGGTGGTGGAAGCCGTGCGCGCGCATGTTCTCGTCGGCGGCGACCGTCCAGTCCACGGCCGCCTGGAGGACGAACTTCGGCACGAACGTCACCATCGCCATGCCGCCGTTGGCCGGCAGCCGCTCCAGGACGTCGTCCGGGATGTTGCGCGGGTGGTCGCAGACGGCGCGCGCGGAGGAGTGCGAGAAGATCACCGGTGCGGTGGAGGTGTCCAGCGCGTCGCGCATCGTCGTCGCCGCCACGTGCGAGAGGTCGACCAGCATGCCCTCGCGGTTCATCTCCCGCACGACCTCGCGGCCGAAGGCCGACAGACCGCCGACGCCGGGCTCGTCGGTCGCCGAGTCCGCCCACGCGATGTTGTCGTTGTGGGTGAGGGTCATGTAGCGCACGCCGAGCGCGTACAGCGCGCGGAGCGTGGCGAGCGAGTTGTCGATGGAGTGCCCGCCCTCGGCACCCATCAGGGACGCGATCCGGCCCTCGGCGCGCGCGGCCTCCATGTCGGCGGCGGTCAGCGCGGCGCGCAGGTCCCCGGGGTGGCGGTCGATCAGCCGCCGTACGCAGTCGATCTGCTCCAGCGTCGCGGTCACCGCGCCGGGCAGGTCCGAGCGGACGTACACCGACCAGTACTGCGCGCCGACGCCGCCGGCCCGCAGCCGGGCGAGGTCGGTGTGCAGGTGGGCGGACTGGTCGGCGGCGATGTCACGGGCGTCGAGGTCGTAGCGGACCTGCTCGCGCAGCGCCCAGGGCAGGTCGTTGTGGCCGTCGACGACGGGGAACTCGCGCAGCAGCTCCCGGGCCTGGTCGAGGGAGGTCACGGGCCTCACTTCCCGAAGCCGAAGGCCGCGGAGCCCTCGACCTTGGTGCGCAGCCGCTTGCCCTTCTCGGTGGCCTGGTCGCCCAGGTCCTGCTGGAACTCGCGCATGCGGGCGAGGAGCTCCTCGTCGTGCGCGGCGAGCATCCGCGCGGCCAGCAGGCCGGCGTTGCGGGCGCCGCCGACGGAGACCGTGGCGACGGGGACGCCGGCCGGCATCTGCACGATGGACAGGAGGCTGTCCATGCCGTCGAGGTACTTCAGCGGCACCGGCACGCCGATGACCGGGAGCGGGGTGACGGAGGCGAGCATGCCGGGCAGGTGGGCGGCGCCCCCGGCGCCCGCGACGATCGCCTTCAGACCGCGGCCGGCGGCCTGCTCGCCGTACGCGATCATCTCGCGCGGCATGCGGTGCGCGGAGACGACGTCGACCTCGTAGGCGATCTCGAACTCGTCGAGTGCCTTGGCGGCGGCCTCCATCACGGGCCAGTCGGAGTCGGACCCCATGACGATGCCCACGACCGGACTCACCGGGCTTACCGCGTTCATTCGGTGATCGTCCCTCTCAGGTAGCCGGCGGCGTGACGGGCGCGCTCCAGCACGTCGTCCAGGTCGTCGCCGTACGTGTTGACGTGGCCGACCTTGCGGCCGGGCTTCACGTCCTTGCCGTACATGTGGATCTTCAGCTGGGGGTCGCGGGCCATGCAGTGCAGGTACGCGGAGTACATGTCCGGATAGTCACCGCCGAGGACGTTGACCATGACCGTCCACGGGGCGCGCGGGCGCGGGTCGCCGAGGGGGAGGTCGAGGACCGCGCGGACGTGGTTGGCGAACTGCGACGTGATCGCGCCGTCCATCGTCCAGTGGCCGGAGTTGTGCGGGCGCATCGCCAGTTCGTTGACGAGGACGCGGCCGTCGCGGGTCTGGAACAGCTCGACGGCGAGGTGGCCGACGACGTCCAGCTCCTTGGCGATGCCGAGCGCCATCTCCTCGGCCCGCAGCGCCAGGGCCTCGTCGAGGCCGGGGGCGGGCGCGATCACCGTGTCGCAGACGCCCTTCACCTGCTGGGACTCGACGACGGGGTACGCCACGGCCTGGCCGTGCGGGGAGCGGACCACGTTGGCGGCCAGCTCGCGGACGAAGTCGACCTTCTCCTCCGCCAGCACGGGCACACCGGCGCGGAAGGGCTCGGCGGCCTCCTCGACGGAGTCCACCACCCACACCCCCTTGCCGTCGTAGCCGCCGCGCACGGTCTTGAGGACGACGGGGAAACCGTCACCCTCGTCCGCGAAGGCGGCCACGTCGGCCGGATCGCGCACGATCCGGTGCCGTGGACAGGGCACGCCGATCGCGTCGAGTTTCGCGCGCATCACGCCCTTGTCCTGGGCGTGCACGAGCGCGTCAGGACCGGGACGCACGGGGATGCCGTCCGCCTCCAGGGCCCTGAGGTGCTCGGTCGGCACGTGCTCGTGATCGAAGGTGATCACGTCACAGCCGCGCGCGAACTCGCGCAACGTGTCCAGGTCGCGATAGTCGCCGACGACGACTTCGTTCACGACCTGCGCCGCAGAGTCCTGAGGAGTGTCACTGAGGAGCTTGAACCTGATGCCCAACGGGATGCCCGCCTCGTGTGTCATACGAGCGAGCTGGCCACCGCCGACCATACCGACTACCGGGAACGTCACCCCCCTAGCGTATCCGCCGCGCGGGGCCCACCTGTTTACCGGCCGTTTCCCCGACGGTCCCGACCTCCGTGAGCGTCGCTCCGGGTCCGTCCGCAGGAAGATCGCGCGTCCGGGTGGTTAGCATGAACGGATTGACGCCAACCGACGGACGGGGGCCTGCACGACCATGGAACATGGTTCCTCGGGTGCTCATACGGCTCCCGCGACACCCCCGGCATCACCCACGCCCCCGGCCCCGCGCGGCCCGGTGCGGCATCGGCTCGAAGGGCTGGTCCGCGAGGTCGTGAAGTTCGGCGCGGTGGGCGGCGCGGGGGTCCTGGTCAACCTCCTCGTCTTCAACCTGGTACGGCACGTGACCGACCTCCACGTGGTGCGGGCCAGCATCGTCGCGACCGTCGTCGCGATCGCCTTCAACTACCTGGGGTTCCGCTACTTCACCTACCGGGACCGCGACAAGAGCCGCCAAACCCGCGAGATGTCGCTGTTCCTGCTGTTCAGCGCGGTCGGGCTGGTGATCGAGAACGGCGTGCTGTACACGGCGACGTACGGCTTCGGCTGGGACAGCCCGCTGCAGAGCAACATCTTCAAGTTCCTCGGCATCGGCATCGGCACGCTGTTCCGCTTCTGGTCGTACCGCAGCTGGGTCTTCCGCACGCGGCCGGCCCGCCGGCCGGTGACGCGGGCGGAGACCTTCCTGGAGCACGAGGAGCCGACGGCCGTACGCGCCCCCGACGGCGCCCCCGCGGCGCAGCGCTGAGGACGACCGAGGCCACCCTCTCGACGCGTGACGCCCAGTGCGGTACGCCTTGGCGCACCGTCGTGCGGTACGCCTAGCGCACCGTCTCCCCCGAGTCCCCGGACGGCTTCTTCGACGGCGGCGTGCGCGACAGGAACAGGCCGAACACCGGGGGGCGGCCCTGGAGGAGCTCCAACCGGCCGCCGTCCGCCTCGGCCAGGTCGCGGGCGACGGCGAGGCCGATGCCCGTCGAGTTCCGCCCGCTGATCGCGCGCTCGAAGATCCGCGCCCCCAGGTCGGCCGGGACGCCGAGTCCCTCGTCGGTGACCTCGACCACCGCCTGGTTGCCGGTCACCCGGGTCCGCAGGGCCACCGTGCCGCCCCCGTGCATCAGGGAGTTCTCGATCAGCGCCGCCAGCACCTGCGCCACGGCGCCCGGGGTGCCCACGGCCGTCAGATGCCGTTTGCCGGAGCTGACGATCGCCCGTCCCTCGCTCCGGTAGGCGGGGCGCCACTCGTCGATCTGCTGCTGGATGACGTCGTCCAGCTCGAAGGTGACGGCGGAGCCGCTGCGCGGGTCGCGGGAGTTCGTCAGCAGCCGGTCCACGACGTCCGTCAGCCGCTCCACCTGCGACAGCGCGATCGTGGCCTCCTCCTTCACCGTCTCCGGCTCGTCGGTGAGGGTGATCTCCTCCAGCCGCATGGACAGCGCGGTCAGCGGCGTACGCAACTGGTGGGAGGCGTCGGCGGCCAGGCGGCGCTCGGCGGTGAGCATCCGGGCGATGCGCTCGGCGGAGGAGTCCAGCACGTCCGCGACGCGGTCCAGCTCGGGGACGCCGTAGCGCTTGTGCCTCGGGCGCGGGTCGCCGGAGCCGAGGCGTTCGGCGGTCTCGGCGAGGTCGGTGAGCGGGGAGGCGAGCCGGTTGGCCTGCCGGATCGCCAGCAGCACCGCCGCGATCACCGCGAGCAGCGCCACCAGGCCGATGATCAGCAGGGTCCGGCCGACCTCACGGGTCACCGCGGAGCTCGGCTCCTCGACGAGGACGGTCTCGCCCTCCTCGCCGGTGGCCTTGCCGCGGATGACCTCGCCGGTCGGCCGGCTGCCGACCTCGATGACCGGCTTGCCGGGGATCCTGATCTCGGCGTACCGGGCGTCCCGGACCTGCTCCCGCAGGAACTTGGCGTCGACCGATCCGGTGCCGAGCAGCCGGCTGTCCACGATGCTGGCCAGCCGCACCGCCTCCAGGTCGACCCGCTCCTGCGCGGAGCTGCTGATCGTCCGGGTCTCGACGATCACGAGGGAGACGCCGAACACGGCGATCACGATGAGCACCACGGCGAGCGTGGACTGGATCAGTCGACGGCGCATGTCCTCTTACCCGGGCAGGCCCTGCGGGCGCTCAGTTCTTCTCGAAACGGAAACCGACGCCGCGCACGGTGGCGATGTAGCGGGGGTTCGCCGCGTCGTCCCCCAGCTTCTTGCGCAGCCAGGAGATGTGCATGTCGAGGGTCTTGGTCGACGACCACCAGGTGGTGTCCCAGACCTCGCGCATCAACTGGTCGCGGGTGACGACCCGGCCGGCGTCGCGCACCAGCACCCGCAGCAGGTCGAACTCCTTGGCGGTGAGCTGGAGCTCCTCCTCGCCCATCCAGGCCCGGTGCGACTCGACGTCGATGCGCACACCGTGCGTCGCGGGCGGCTGTGGAGGCTCGACGGAACCGCGCCGCAGCAGGGCACGGACCCGGGCGAGCAGCTCGGCGAGGCGGAAGGGCTTGGTGACGTAGTCGTCGGCGCCCGCGTCCAGGCCGACGACGGTGTCCACCTCGTCGGCGCGCGCGGTCAGGATCAGGATCGGCACGGCGTGGCCCTCGGAGCGCAGCCGGCGGGCGACCTCCAGCCCGTCCATGCCCGGCAGGCCCAGGTCCAGCACGACCAGGTCGACGCCGCCCTGCAGGCCGGCGTCGAGTGCGGTGGGTCCGTCCTCACGCACCTCGACCTCGTACCCTTCCCGGCGCAGTGCGCGGGCCAGCGGCTCCGAGATGGACGCGTCGTCCTCGGCGAGCAGTACACGGGTCATGAGCTGATGGTAGTCCGCTCGGAGCAGCGCCCGGGGCGTGATCGACCCGAGGATCTCTTACCTGCGGACAAGCCGGGCACCCGCCGCGTGACCTGCCCACTCGGCCCACCGCCGACCCCTTGTGCGAACCTGCGGCTGTGGGGTGCCATCCTGTGATGGACCTTCGAAAGATCGTTCGCGGTTCCAGTATCACCTGTGATCCGCGTCTCAAGTCCTTCCATACCGGGCGGTGTCCTGCCGTATGGTGAATCAGCGCCTGTAGCACCCAGGGGACCCTTTGGCGACAGTACGACGCTGAGGGTCTCTTTTGTGTGCGGGCCGGCCCCCACGGCCGGCCTTGAAAGGAATGACCTGTGGCCGGGCCTCAACGCGTGCAGTGCCGCGCGCGGAGGCGTGGATCCCGGTGGCCGCCGTCCACCGCTTCGTGATCCGGAGCGGAATCCCTCAGGCGTGGGGTGGACGGATGACGAGCCGCCGGTGCCGGCCGCCTCCCCCACCGGGCGCGCATCGCCTCATGAGCGCGTCCCGACCAGCAAGGATCGACCATGGCGTCCAGCCTGACGAAGGACTCGGTCTCTCCGGGCACCCCCGGATCCGAGAAGACCTTCTTCGGCCACCCCCGCGGACTGGCCACTCTCTTCATGACCGAGATGTGGGAGCGTTTCTCCTACTACGGCATGAGGGCCCTGCTCCCGCTGTACCTGGTGGCCCCCGGCGGTCTCGGCATGAACGCCGGCACCGCGACCGCGATCTACTCGGTGTACCTCTCGCTGGTGTACCTGCTCACGATGCCGGGCGGCTGGTTCGGCGACCGTGTCTGGGGTCCCCGCAAGACCGTCGCCGTCGCCGGTGGCGTGATCATGCTCGGCCACCTCACGCTGGCGCTGCCGTCCTCCGGCACGTTCTTCGCGGGCCTCGGTCTGGTCGCCATCGGCTCGGGTCTGCTGAAGGCCAACATCTCCACGATGGTCGGCCAGCTCTACAGCGGCCCCGACGATCCGCGCCGCGACGGTGGCTTCACCGTCTTCTACATGGGCATCAACCTCGGTGCCTTCGCCGCGCCGCTGATCATCGGCACCATCGGTGAGAACGTCAACTGGCACCTGGGCTTCGCGCTCGCCGCGGTCGGCATGGGTCTGGGCGTGGTGCAGTTCCTGCTCGGCAGCCGTCACCTGGCGCCGCACTCCAGCGTGGTCCCGAAGCCGCTGACGACGGCGGAGAAGACCTCCACCCTGCGCAAGGCCGCCTTCTGGGCCGCCCTCGCCGTCGTCTTCTACGCGATCGTCGGCTTCTCCGGCAACTACACCCTGAACTGGATCCTGGTCCCGCTGACCCTGCTCGGCGTGATCATCCCGGTGCTGGTGCTGACCCGCATCAAGCGCGACAAGGACCTGGACCGCGCCGAGCAGTCGAAGATGTCCGCGTACATCTGGTTCTTCGTCGCCGCGGCCGTCTTCTGGATGATCTACGACCAGGGCGGCTCGACCCTGTCGCTGTTCGCCGACTCCTCCACCGACACCAGCGTCTTCGGCTGGGAGTTCCCGGTCTCGTGGTTCCAGTCGGTCAACCCGGTCATCATCATGGCCCTGGCCCCGGTCTTCGCCACGGTGTGGCTGGCGCTCGCGCGGCGCGGCAAGGAGCCGAGCACGATCGTCAAGTTCTCCTTCGGCCTGGTCCTGGTCGGCGCGTCCTTCTTCCTCTTCCTGGCCCCGCTGTCCATCGCGGAGGGCGGCCACAAGGCTGCCGCGCTGTGGCTGGTGGCGATCTACTTCGTGCAGACCTGCGGTGAGCTGATGCTCTCCCCGGTCGGCCTGTCGGTCACCACGAAGATGGCGCCCGTGAAGTACGCCTCGCAGATGATGGGCGTCTGGTTCCTGGCCGTCACCGCCGGTGACGCGACGACCGGTCTGCTCTCCATCGCCGGCGTCGACCTGAACAAGACGGGCATCGTGGCCGCGGAGGCCACGCTCGCCGTGGTCGCCGGTATCGCGATCTGGATGTACCGCAAGCGCGTCAAGGAACTCATGGGCGACGTGCGCTGAGCCGATCCGGCCTGGCGGTCCTGTTCCGCGGAGGGTCATCGCGTCCGGGTGGACGCGGTGGCCCTCCGGGCGTTCGGGGGGCTCCGGAGATTACGGGCGGCTCTCCGCGCCTGCTCTCGCCATGCCCGAGAGGAAGTCCGCCCATGCGGTGCGGGGGAAAGCGATGCGTGATCCGGTCGGGGTCTTGGAGTCGCGGACCAGGGTGACGGTCGCGGTGGTGGCTATCTCGACGCAGTTCGAACCGTCGGGGCTGTAGGTGGACTTGCGCCAGGTGAGAGGCTGCACGTTCTTCCTTTCAGAGGCTCTGGGTGAGGTGTTCGATGAACTTGCGGGACTCGGCGGCATCGAGCGCGCAGGTCTCCATGCGGTCGAGGAGCGTCCGGTACTTCGAGAGCTGGGCCTCCGCGTCCAAGAACTCGCACCCGCCGTGGTGGGTGTCCAACTGGACGGTGTCGAGTTGAGGGACCGGGCCAGCCGCGTAGTCGAAGGGCTGACCGTTACCCGGGAAGTGAGGCGAGGCGTACGGGATGACCCGAACGGTCACGTTGCCCTGTTCGCTCAGTTCGAGGATGTGGAGCAGCTGGGCACGGGTGACGTCAGGTCCTCCGTACTGCATCCGCAGCGCTGCCTCGTGCACCAGGGCCGTGTAGGGGATGCCTCCGGCGCGATGGAGGACCTCCTGCCGCTTGATGCGGTACGAGAGGCGGTGCTCGAGCTCGTACGACCGGAAGGGCGGAACGGCTTCCCTGAGCATGGCCCGGGCGTGATCGGCAGTCTGCAACAGCGCGGGGATGTGTAGCGGGAGGGCCACGCGCAGCGCCGTCGCGTGGTGTTCCAGTTCCGCCAGATCGATCAGGCCAACCGGGAGATATTCCCGGTAGTCGTCCCACCAGCCACGGGTGCGGCCGCCCGTCATGGCGACCAGCGCCTCCACCAGTGCTTCGTCGGGGGAGCTGTACGCGCGAGCGAGGGTACGCACCCGCTCCGCGCCCACGGCATAGCGGCCCGACTCGATGCTGCTGATCTGCGCCTGTTTGAGACCGAGGAGTGCCGCAGCAGCGGTCGAGGTCAGGCCCGAGTGTTCACGGAGCTTGCGGAGTTCGGCGCCGAGGCGTTGCTGGCGCAAGGTGGGCGGGGTGCTGGGCGGCACGGTCCTTCTCTCGTCACGGCGCGCTCCCTCGCGTCACTCGCACGAGGGAAATGTAAATCCTCTGCTCTGTTCGATGTTAAGTATCACATCGAACCCTCTATGGTGAGTTTCGCTTCACCGCCCAACCTCCCGCCCCCGTAAGCCGGAAGCGCACCCCCACAGGCACAGCCACCGCTCGGCGCGGCCGTTGGGCAGCCGAACCCCCTCGCTCCAGAAAGGCTGCTTCATGGGCACCGTATCCCCGTCCGACACCTGGGCGTACGCCCTCCGCCTGCCGCACGACCCGAGAGCCGCACGCGTCGCACGCATGACCGTACGGGCCGCCCTCGGTGGGCACGGGCGGCACGGAGTACTGGACACCGTCGAGCTGTTGACGTCGGAGCTGGTCACCAATGCCTACCGGCACACCCGCGGACCGTGCTCGCTGCGCCTCACCGCACTGAGTGACGGGCGGCTGCGAGTCGGGGTGTGGGACAGCCACCCGCACATTCCCTCGCCCTTCGCGGAACCGCCGGGAGAGCGCCGTACGACGCCCGCCCCGTCGGGGGACGCGGAGGGCGGGCGCGGGCTGCACCTCGTGCGGGCGTGCGCGGACTCGTGGGGTGGATGGTCGCTGGGTGACGACCTGCTCGCGAGGGGCGCCGGGAAGCTGCTGTGGTTCGAGGTGAGGGGGTAGCGCCGAGGGCGCGGGCCCCGCCGGGGTCTGGGGCGGAGCCCCAGGAGGGGGCCTCCTCGGCCGACCGAGACGGGTGGGCGGGTGGGAAAAGGCCGGAAGAGCGCCGCAGGCACACGCCTACGCCGGCGCCCCCAGCTCCGCCCACACCCTCTTGCCCGCGACGCCCTGCGTACGCACCACACCCCAGTCCAGGCACAGCCGCTGCACGATGAACATGCCGTGTCCGCCGGGACGCCCGGCGCGGTGCGGGGTGCGCGGCGCCGGCTGCCCCGTGCCCCGGTCGGAGACCTCCAGCCGGATCACCTTCTTCTCACAGGTGATCCACAGCTCGTCCGGCCCCTCGGCATGCAGACAGGCGTTGGTGACCAGCTCGGACACCACGAGCAGTACGTCCTCGGCGGCGGCACGCTGGTCCGCGGTGGCGGAGGGCAGCCAGCCCCAGGCGTACAGCGCCTGGCGGGTGAAGTCACGAGCGAGCGGGACCACCCCGCTCTGGTCGTCGAAGCTGAGGCGGCGGACCTGCCGCCCTCCGCCACCGGCGGGGACCCCCGCGGACGCGGCGGCCCCGGACGCGGGCGGGGACGGGGACGAGGACACGGACCCCCCGATCACGGCGGACTGCCCGGCGGGCACGCCACCCTCGGACTCCCCGGTCCCGGACGCGCCCCCCTCGGACGCCCCGGAAGCGCCGCTGGGCTCCGGACCACGGTCGCCCGGCGAGTAGGGCCGGGTGGTGCTCATCAGCGCTTCACCTCACCGATTCACCAGTTCACGTTTCAAAGTCGTACGTCGTACACAGTCGGTTCAGGGGGTCTCCTGCCCGACCGGACCGTCCGAACACCCCTGTATTCGGCACGAAACCTCGGACGGGGCGAAAACCCCTGCCCCAGGGGGCGCGCGAGACCCGTCGCCGGCTGGACAAGGACCGGCTCAGCCGGTCGCGTCGGCCAGGGCGGCCTCAAGCGTGTCATGGAGGGTGAAGACCGCTTCGGCCCCCGTGATCTCGAACACGCGAGCCACTACGGGCTGCATGGCCACCAGATGCACACCGCCCCCCGCGGCCTCCGCCTTCAACCGCGCGCCGAGCAGGACGTTGAGCCCTGTGGAGTCGCAGAACTCCAGACGCGAGCAGTCGACGACAAGCCGGTTGAATCCCTTGGCGAGACAGTCCTCCAGGGGCTCGCGCAACAAATCGGCGGTGTGATGATCCAACTCACCCGCCGGAGTCACGACGGCACTGGGGCCCTCGTCCCGCACCTCCACCAGTAGCCGGCCCGACTGGGCACTGCCGACCGTCCCGCGGTCCATGCCGTTTTCTCTCCCGAGGTCGTGACTGCTTGCTGACGCCCTCGAACACTACGCCTTCCCAGCGCACTCCGACACCCGAACAACCGCACACAAACGGACATACTCGCACATAACACACTTGCGGTGGGCTCGGTAAACCCGGTAGGGCTAGTAGGACACGTAAACCGACACGGCCGGCTTTGGAGGCGCCGCACACCGCAGTGCACGTAACTGGCTTCGGCAGCCGTATGCCGAGAACGATGGAGGACATCATGTCACCCCGGCTCGACGGATCGCGTACCCAAGAAGCGACGTCGACACTCCCTCCGGAACATCTGGATCCCATCGAGCATCATGACGCGGTCGTCGACCACGACGGCGCACTCGCCGGGCTTCCGGACATCCCCGCTTACGACGAGGTTGCTCCGGCGGACGCCCGGGCCCTGTCCAAGACCCTCTTCGAGCGGCTGGAGTCGCTGGAGGAAGGCACCCACGAGTACGCGTACGTACGCAACACGCTCGTCGAGCTCAACCTCGCGCTGGTCAAGTTCGCCGCCTCCCGCTTCCGCTCCCGCAGCGAGCCGATGGAGGACATCATCCAGGTCGGCACGATCGGCCTGATCAAGGCGATCGACCGCTTCGAGACGTCCCGCGGTGTGGAGTTCCCCACGTTCGCGATGCCGACCATCATCGGCGAGATCAAGCGCTTCTTCCGCGACACCTCGTGGTCCGTGCGCGTCCCGCGCCGCCTCCAGGAGCTGCGGCTCGACCTGGCCAAGGCCGGCGACGAGCTGGCCCAGCGCCTCGACCGCGCCCCCACGGTGAGCGAACTGGCCGAGCACCTCGGCCTGTCCAAGGACGAGGTCGTCGAGGGCATGGCGGCGTCCAACGCCTACACCGCCTCCTCGCTGGACGCCCAGCCGGAGGAGGACGACGCCGAGGGCGCGCTGGCCGACCGCATCGGTTACGAGGACCACGGACTCGAGGGCATCGAGTACGTCGAGTCGCTGAAGCCGCTGATCGCCGAACTCCCGTCCCGGGACCGGAAGATCCTCTCGCTCCGCTTCGTCGCGGGGATGACCCAGTCGGAGATCGGCGAGGAACTGGGCATCTCCCAGATGCACGTCTCGCGCCTGCTGTCGCGGACACTCGTACGACTGCGCAAGGGGCTCACGGTCGAGGAGTAAACCCTCACCGCGCGACGCTTGCCCTCCAGGGGGGCGGTCCGGAACCGGGCCGCCCCCCTTCGGGCTGTCGAGGGCCGCGCCGCCCTCTCGGCTGCGCTCCCGCCGAAGCGCGCGCCGCTCACACCATCTGTACGCCCCGTCGCCACACGCCCGCGACCAGGGGAACTCCGGGCCGGTAGGCCAGGTGGACATGGCTGGGGGCGTCGAGGAGGGTCAGGTCGGCGTAGGCGCCCGGGGTGAGGCGGCCGATGTCGTCGCGGCGCAGGGCGGCCGCGCCGCCCGCGGTGGCCGACCAGACGGCCTCGTCGGGGGTCATCCCCATGTCCCGTACGGCGAGCGCGACGCAGAAGGGCACCGAGGACGTGAAGGACGAGCCGGGGTTGCAGTCGGTGGACAGCGCGACCGTCACGCCGGCGTCGATCAGGCGCCGGGCGTCCGGCCACTCGGCGCGGGTGGAGAACTCGGCGCCGGGGAGCAGGGTGGCGACGGTGCGGCTGTTCGCGAGGGCGTCCACGTCGGTGTCGGTGAGGTGGGTGCAGTGGTCGGCGCTGGCCGCGTCGAGGTCCACGGCGAGCTGGACGCCGGGGCCGTGGGAGAGCTGGTTGGCGTGGACGCGGGGGTGCAGTCCCTTGGCCTTGCCGGCGGTGAGGATCGCGCGGGCCTGGTCGCCGTCGAAGGCGCCCTTCTCGCAGAACACGTCGATCCAGCGGGCGTACGGGGCGCAGGCGTCGAGCATCTCGCCGGTGACGAGGGCGACGTAGGCGGCCGGGTCGTCGGCGAGTTCGGGGGCGACGATGTGGGCGCCGAGGAAGGTGACCTCGTCGGTGTGGCGGGCGGCGACCCGCAGGGCGCGGGACTCGTCGGCGGTGGTCAGGCCGTAGCCGGACTTGGTCTCGAAGGTGGTGGTGCCCTGGCGCAGGGCCTCTTCGAGGTAACGGGTGAGGCCCGCCTCCAGTTCCGCGTCGCTCGCGGCCCGGGTCGCGGCGACGGTGGTGCGGATGCCGCCGGCGCTGTAGGGGCGGCCGGACATGCGGGCGTTGAACTCCTCGGTGCGGTCACCGCCGAACAGGAGGTGGGAGTGGGAGTCGACGAAGCCGGGGAGGACCGCCCGGCCGCCGGCGTCGAGGCGGTTGTCAGTGGCGGGTGCTTTGCTTGATTCACCGGTCCACGCGACGCGGTCGCCGTCGATGACGACGGCCGCGTCCCGGACCAGTCCGAGGGGGGAGTTGTCACCCAGGGAGGGGTCGTTGGTGACGAGTGCGGCGATGTTGGTGATGACGGTGCTGCTGCTCATGGTGTCCGTGACGTCCTCGTGCGGGCGGAAGCGGATGTGGGGGCGGGAGCGGAAGTGGGGGCGGGCGGGCGCGGTCACGCGCGCAGGGCTTCGACGGCCCGCGCGAGGGCCTGTGGCACATCGGGTACGAGGGTGTGCGCCCCGTCGCGTACGACGTGCCGTCCGCCCACGACCGTGTGCCGCACGTCCGCTGCCGTCGCCGCGAATACGGCCGTCTCGGCGCCGAGCCTGGGCAGCGGCCCCGCTGTTCTGACGGAGTCGAGGGCGAGGGTGGTGAGGTCGGCGCGGGCCCCGGCCTCGATGGTCCCGGCGTCGTCCCAGCCGAGGGCGGCGTGGCCGTCGGCGGTGGCGGCGCGCAGCAGGGCGGCGGCGGTCCAGTGGCCGCGGGTGCGGGTGCGCAGGCGCTCGTTCAGCTCCATGGCGCGGGCCTCCTCCAGCAGGTCGACGACGGCGTGGCTGTCGGAGCCGAGACAGAGCGGGGAGCCCGCCCGCTGAAGGGCGGCCGCGGGGCCGATGCCGTCGGCGAGGTCGCGTTCCGTGGTGGGGCACATGCAGGTGCCGGTGCGGCTGCCGCCGAGCAGGGCGATGTCCTCGTCGGTGAGGTGGGTGTTGTGGACGCCGGTGGTGCGGGGGCCGAGCACGCCGTGGTCGGCGAGGAGCCGGGTCGGGGAGCAGCCGTGGGCGTCGCGGCAGGCGTCGTTCTCGGCGGTCTGCTCGGACAGGTGCGCATGCAGCGGGGCCCGCCGCTCCTCGGCCCAGCGCGCCACGGTCGCCAGCTGGTCGGCGGGCACGGCCCGTACGGAGTGGATCGCCGCTCCGATCCGTGCGTGATCCCGTTCCTTGAGAAGTGAACAGCGTTCCGCCCAGGCTTCCGCCGTGCCGTCGCGGAAGCGGAGCTGGTGGGTGTTCGGGGGCTGCCCGAAACCGGCGGACAGGTAGCAGGTGTCGAGGAGGGTGATGCGGACGCCGGCTTCGGCGGCGGCCTCGATCAGGGCCTCGCCCATCGCGTTGGGGTCGGCGTAGGGGGTGCCGCCCGGGGCGTGGTGGACGTAGTGGAACTCGCCGACGGTGGTGACGCCGGCGAGGGCCATCTCCGCGTACACCGCGCGGGCGAGCTGACGGTAGGCCTCGGGGGTCAGCCGGTCGGCGACGGAGTACATGACCTCGCGCCAGGTCCAGAAGGTGCCGGAGCCGACCTGGACGGTGCCGCGCAGGGCGCGGTGGAAGGCGTGGCTGTGGGCGTTGGCGAGGCCGGGGAGGGTCAGTCCGCGCAGGATCTCGGCGCCGGGGGGCGGGGTGGGGGTGTCCTGGCGGACGGCGGTGATGCGACCGGCGTGCACGTCGAGGGCGACGCCCGGCTCGACGTGGGTGCCGAGCCAGGCGTGTTCCAGCCAGTACGTCCGGGTCCGCTCGGTGTCGGTGGGGGTCACGTGCGGGCCAGCCCTTCCAGTACGTCGGCGAGTGCGCTCACCCCGGCCACGCAGTCGTCCTCGGCGGCGTACTCGGCCGGGGAGTGCGAGACGCCGGTGGGGTTGCGTACGAACAGCATGGCGGTCGGGACGCGTCCGGAGAGGATTCCGGCGTCGTGTCCGGCACCGGTGCCGAGGACGGGCACCTCGGGATCCGCTTCCGTGTCGCCGCCGAGGATGCGGGCGAGTTCGTCGCGCAGGGCGTGGTCGAAATCGACGACGGGCGTGAAGGACTCGCGTTCGACGTCGAGGTCGACGCCGTGGGCGGCGGCGTACTCGCGGGCGGCCTTCTCGATGCCGGTCACCACGGTGTCCAGGCTTTCCTGGTCGGCGGCGCGGGAGTCGAGCCAGCCGCGTACGAGGGACGGGATGGCGTTGACGCCGTTGGGCTCGACGGCGATCTTGCCGAAGGTGGCGACGGCACCGGCGAGTTCCGCCTCGCGGCGGGCGGCGAGGACGGTCTCGGCGTAGCTCAGCATGGGGTCGTGCCGGTCGGGGAGCCGGGTGGTGCCGGCGTGGTTGGCCTCGCCGCGGAAGTCGAACCGCCAGCGGCCGTGCGGCCAGATGGCGCTGGCGAGGCCGATCCGGTCGCCGGACAGGTCGAGGGCGCGGCCCTGTTCGACGTGGAGCTCGACGAAGGCGCCGATGCGGGCGAGGCGCTCGGGGTCGGGTCCGATGGTGTCCGGGTCGTACCCGGCGGCCTCCATGGCCCGCGGGAGCGTGATGCCGTCGCCGTCGGTCAGGCGGTGGGCCTGCTCGACGGTGAGCGCGCCCGCGGTGAGCCGGGAGCCGACGCAGGCGAGGCCGAAGCGGGCGCCCTCCTCGTCGCCGAAGTTGACGATGCCGAGGGGTCTGGCGAGGCGCGCTCCCCTCCCGCGCAGTTCGTCCAGGGCCGCGAAGGCGGACACCACGCCGAGAGGGCCGTCGAAGGCGCCGCCGTCGGGCACGGAGTCCAGGTGGGAGCCGGTGACGACGGCGTTCTGGGCGGCGGGGTCGCCGAGCCAGGCCCACTGGTTGCCGTTGCGGTCGAGCTCGTAGGTCAGTCCGCGGGCCTCGGCCTGCTCCCGGAACCAGGTCCGGCAGTCGGCGTCGGCGCCGGTCCAGGCGTAGCGGCGGTAGCCGCCGGAGGCGGAGCTGCGGCCGACCGGCAGCAGCTCCGCCCACATGCTGTGGAAGCTCACGCGTCGCCACCCTCGCGCGCGCCGTCACTCTCGCGCGTCCCGTCACTCTCGCGCGTCCCGTCACTCTCGCGCGTCCCGTCGCCCTCGCGCATGGGCACCCGCACGCCCCGCTCCCCGGCGACCGAGTCGGCGATGTCGTACCCGGCGTCGACGTGCCGGATGACGCCCATGCCGGGGTCGTTGGTGAGGACGCGGCGGATCTTCTCGCCGGCCAGCGCGGTGCCGTCGGCGACGGTGACCTGACCGGCGTGGAGGGAGCGGCCCATGCCGACGCCGCCGCCGTGGTGCAGGGAGACCCAGGAGGCGCCGGAGGCCACGTTGACCATGGCGTTGAGCAGCGGCCAGTCGGCGATGGCGTCGGAGCCGTCGAGCATCGCCTCGGTCTCGCGGTACGGGGAGGCGACGGAGCCGCAGTCGAGGTGGTCGCGGCCGAGGACGAGGGGCGCGGCCAGCTCGCCGCTCGCCACCATGTCGTTGAACCGCTCGCCGGCCTTGTCGCGCTCGCCGTAGCCGAGCCAGCAGATACGGGCGGGCAGTCCCTGGAAGCGGACCCGCTCCCCCGCCATCCTGATCCAGCGGGCGAGGGACTCGTTCTCGGGGAAGAGGTCGAGGATCGCCTTGTCGGTCCTGGCGATGTCGGCGGGGTCGCCGGACAGCGCGGCCCAGCGGAAGGGGCCCTTGCCCTCGCAGAAGAGGGGGCGGATGTAGGCGGGGACGAAGCCGGGGAAGGCGAAGGCCCGGTCGTAGCCGGCGAGCCGGGCCTCGCCGCGGATGGAGTTGCCGTAGTCGAAGACCTCGGCGCCGGCGTCCTGGAAGCCGACCATGGCCTCGACGTGCCGGGCCATGGACTCGCGGGCGCGGGTGGTGAAGCCGGCCGGGTCCTTGGCGGCGGCGTCGGCCATGTCCTCGAAGGCGATCCCGGTGGGCAGGTAGGCCAGCGGGTCGTGGGCCGAGGTCTGGTCGGTGACGATGTCGATGGGGGCGCCCATGGCGAGCAGTTGGGGGACCATGTCGGCGGCGTTGCCGAGGACGCCGATGGAGAGCGGCTCGCGCCGGTCGCGGGCGTCGGTGGCCAGCTGGAGGGCGTGGTCGAGGGAGTCGGCCTTCACGTCGAGGAAGCGGTGCTCGATGCGGCGGTCGATGGCTCGCGGGTCGCAGTCGATACAGATCGCGACACCGTCGTTCATGGTGACGGCGAGGGGCTGGGCGCCTCCCATGCCGCCGAGGCCGGCGGTGAGGGTGATGGTCCCGGCGAGGGTGCCGCCGACCCCCTTACCCGTGGAATGCAGCTTGGCGGCGACGGCGGCGAAGGTCTCGTAGGTGCCCTGGAGGATGCCCTGGGTGCCGATGTAGATCCAGGAGCCGGCCGTCATCTGCCCGTACATGGTCAGGCCGAGGGCCTCCAGGCGGCGGAACTCCTCCCAGTTGGCCCAGTCGCCGACGAGGTTGGAGTTGGCGATGAGGACGCGCGGGGCCCACTCGTGGGTCTGCATGACGCCGACGGGGCGGCCGGACTGGACGAGCATCGTCTCGTCCTGCTTGAGGGTGCGCAGCGTGCGGACCATGGCGTCGAAGGAACGCCAGTCGCGGGCGGCCTTTCCCGTACCGCCGTAGACGACGAGCTTGTCGGGGTGCTCGGCGACCTCGGGGTCGAGGTTGTTCTGCAGCATCCGCAGGGCGGCCTCCTGCTGCCAGCCCAGGGCGCTCGGCGTCGTACCGCGTGGCGCTCGGACGGTGCGGGGTCCGGACATGGTCTGCCTCCTGGTGGCTTGCTCCCGGCGGATTGTTGCTACGGATATTCACATACTCGTCTTGTGAATAGAGCTAGTCAATACGTCTCGTGTCCCGGCGCGGACGCGTCGCGGGTGTTTGGCTGGATGTGTGGGGCAGGCAGCGAGACGTACCGGCAGGCAACGAGGGACGGAGGGTCGCGTGAGCGACGGAACGAGCACGGGTGTCAGCGGTGGCCTCGGCGACACGGGCGCGCGGCCTGAGGAAGTCGCGCGGCGGGAGCGGGCCGTGCGGGCGGCCCGGCGGGACGAGGCCGTGCGGGCGGCCGTGGAGCAGGGGCTGCTCGGGCCCGACGCCCCGATCGTCGGGCTGCTGGACGTGGCCGGGATACGGGAGTCGGCGGCGGAGCTGCGGGCGGCGTTCGAGGCGGTGACGGCGCCCGGGACGTCCGTACTGCACGCCTTCGCGGTCAAGGCGACCCCGCTGGTCCCCGTGCTGCGGCTGCTGCACGGGGAGGGCATCGGCGCGGAGGTCGCGAGCCCGGGCGAGCTCGCGCTGGCACGGGCGGCGGGGGTGCCGTCGGAGCGGACGGTGCTGGACTCGCCCGCCAAGACGCCGGGCGAACTGCGGGAGGCGCTGGCCCTGGGCATCGCCGTCAACGCGGACAACCCGCAGGAGCTGGAGCGCGTCGACGCCCTGATGGCCGAGGGGGCGAGCGCCTCCCCGCTCGGCATGCGGGTCAACCCCCAGGTCGGCGGGGGCTCCATCGAGGCGCTGTCGACGGCGACGGCCACCTCGAAGTTCGGGGTGGCGCTGCGCGACGAGGGGGCGCGCGAGTGGGTGGTGCGGGCATATCTGGACCGGCCGTGGCTGACCCGGCTGCACGCGCACACCGGTTCCCAGGGCATCCCCCTGGCCCTGATGGCCGAGGGCGTGGCCGCGACGTACGCGCTCGCCGAGGAGATCAACGAGCGGGCCGGACGCCGGCAGGTGGACACGCTCGACATCGGCGGTGGGCTGCCGGTGAACTTCGCGTCGGACGAGACCACACCGACGTACGCCGAGTACGCGCGTGTGCTGCGCGAGGTGGTGCCGGGCCTGTTCGACGGGCGGTACGGGCTGGTCACCGAGTTCGGGCGGTCACTGCTGGCCAAGCACGGCACGGTGGTGGCGCGCGTGGAGTACGCCAAGAGCGCCGGGGGGCGGCCGGTCGCGGTGACGCACGCGGGCGTGCAGGTCGCGACGCGGACGGTGTACACGCCGGAGGCGTGGCCGCTGCGGATCTCCGCGTACGACGGCGAGGGGTCGCCGAAGGAGGGGCCGGACGTGGTGCAGGACGTGGCGGGGCCGGCGTGCTTCGCGGGGGACCTGCTGGCCGTGGGCCGGGCCATGCCGTTGCTGGAGCAGGGGGACTACGCGGCGGCGCTGGACACGGGGGCGTACTACTTCGCGCACCACTACGCGTACAACTCGCTCGCGCGTCCGGGGGTGTACGGGTTCGCAGCGGACGGTTCTGGCAACGTCGCCTTCGCGACCGTGCGGGAGGCCCAGTCGGTGGCGGAGATCGTGGCGGAGGCGGGCGGGGCGCACGCGGACGCGCTGACGTCCCCGTCCGGGTCATGACGCGGCCGAGGTGACGCCCCAGGGGCGCGGGGAACCACGCGGCCAGCCACGACGCGCCGGCCCTCGCACCGGCACCCGCCCCCGCGCCCGCCCTCGCACCGGCACCCGCCCCCGCACCCGCCCCCGCACCGGCACCCTCCGCGTCACACCGGCACCGCCGTCTTCCGCCTCGCCCCGCCCGGCGCGGCGTCGCCCGCCGCGATGCCGGTGCCGCGGTAGGCGCGGACGGCCTTGCCCGCCGGGCGGCCGGCACCGTGGGCGAGCCAGTCGACGCGGACCCACAGGAGGGCGTCCTCGGCCTGTTCACGGCGGCCGATCCAGGCGGACTTCAGCCACAGTCCGGCGCCGCAGCCCGCCATCAGCAGCCCGGCGGCGGCGGGCACGGCGAAGGCGCTGCCCAGGGCGGCGAGGAAGGCGAGGAGCAGCCACCAGCGGTGGCCCCGGCGCCAGTTGCGCAGGGTCACCCCGCGGTCCTGGAGTACGTCGTGCTTGCCGGCGTGGGCGGCCGAGCGGGCCAGGGCCGTGTACCGCCCGCGCCGCACGGGCGCGACGACCGCCGCCGCGAGGATGAACAGCGCGGCGCCCGCCAGGACGCCGATCCGGCGACCGGTCAGTCCCGGCACCAGCACCCCGATGCCCGTCGCGAATACGCCCAGCCACCACAGCGGTGCCGCCCCCGCCCGTACGACGACGGCGACCCGAGCCAGTCCCTGTCCTCCGCGCGCCACGTCCGGCCTCCTCTTCCGTTCTGCTTCCGCAATGCGTCTGAAGGGTGTGCGGCGAGGCAGGCTAACGGGAGAAGGTGAGACGAGTCTGAGAAGAAGGGGCGGGCCGCCTGGGCCGGCACCTCGCCTCAGTCCACGAAGAGGCCCCGCGCCGCCGCCTTGGTGTCGAACTCCTCCAGCCGGGCCTGGGCGTCCGGCAGGTCGTCGCACATGACCTCGAGCAGCGCCCGGCCGAGCAGCATCGGCGCGCAGGCGGTGTCGAAGGCGAGGCCGGTGCCGACGGCGGCGGGCAGCAGCAGGTCGGAGATCTTGGCGACCGGCGCGAAGGCCGAGTCGGCGACGGTCACCACCGTGAGCCCCGCCTCCTTGGCGTGGGCGAGCGCGTCGACGACCTCGCGCGGATGGCGGGGAAGGGCGAAGCAGAGCAGGGCCGTCGCGCCCGCCCGGACCGCGGCGTCGATGCGGTCGTGGAGCATCGTGCCGCCCTCGCCCAGCAGCCGCACGTCCGGGTGGACCTTGGCGGCGAAGTAGGCGAAGCCGTGCGCCTGGGCAGCCGCCGCCCGCAGCCCGAGGACCGGCAGGGGCCGGCTGGCGGCGAGGGTCCGGCCCGCCTCCCGCACCGGTCCGGGGTCGGCCAGCGCCTCCGCCAGGTGGCGCAGGTTCTCGATCTCGGCCGCCACGGCCTGCTGGTACTCGTTGAGCGAGCCGGTGTCCGCCGCCGCTTCCGCGGGGGCGACCTCGCGCAGATGGCGGCGCAGCGCCGGGTACCCGTCGAAGCCGAGGGCGACGGCGAAGCGGGTCACGGACGGCTGGCTGACTCCGGCCAGCTCGGCCAGTTCCACGCTCGACAGGAAGGGCACGTCGGCGGCCCGCCGCACCATGCTGTGCGCGATGCGTCGCTGGGTCGGCGTCAGCCGGTGCCCCTCGAAGAGCGCCTGGAGGCGCGCGGCAGGGCTCTCGGTGCCGCTCATGACGTGACTCTCCCCTCGGCCCCTCGGCCTATTCACCCGTCGCAAAGCCTGCATGCCGTTATACAGGCGAACGCGGAATCGCGCTGTTCACGCGTCACGACGGGCGGAGGTCACCGCCCAGTTCGTTCTTCTTGGTTCCGTCACAGTCGTCACCGCATCCGCACGAGCCGGATAGCCTAACGCGTCGAACAAAAGAGCGCCTTGAGAACAGGCGGCCCGCACGGGTATCCGACGGAGGACTGGAACCATCATGGACGGGCAGAGTCGTGGGCAGGCGGACGGGACCGATCCTGCCGACCAGTGGTTACTCAATCCTGAAACCGGCGATTACGAACTGCGGCTGGACAGTTCCCCGGAGCAGCCCGAGACGCCCCGCCCCCGCAGCGCCCCCCACGCCGGTTCCACCGGCCCCGGCCCGGGCCGCGTCCCCCGCCAGCGCGGCCGCCGCGCCGCTCCCACCCCCGCCCCCGCTTCCGCCCCCGCTCCGGACCACGGGAGCAACTCCGGCCGCCGCAAGCGCAAGCAGAAGAAGAGCGCCAAGAAGAAGGCGCTGATGTGGACGGGAGGCGCCCTCGGCCTGGTCCTCGTCGGCGGTTCGGCTTTCGCCTACTACTGGTACGACCGCCTCGACGGCAACATCGACACCGTCGACATCGGTGACGTGGGCAGTGACACGGTCCTGAAGGACGGGCCGGTCAACATCCTGATCATCGGCAACGACGTCCGCACCGGCGAGGGCAACGAGAAATACGGCAACCGGGACAACGTCACCGGCCACGCCGACACGACGCTCCTCTTCCACGTGGCCGAGGACCGGAGCAACGCGACCGTGATGAGCATTCCACGCGACCTCATGATCATGATCCCGGACTGCACGGCCAAGCAGCCCGACGGTTCGGCCAAGGACATCCCCGGCTCGACGGTCCCCACCAAGTTCAACGAGTCCTTCGGCGTGAACGGCCGTGACCCGGGCTGCACCATGCTCACGGTCGAGCAGATCACCGGCCTCGAGGTCGACCACTTCATGATGTTCGACTTCAACGCGGTCAAGACGCTGTCCACCGCGGTCGGCGGCGTCGAGGTGTGCCTGGAGAAGCCCATCAAGGACCTGGAGGGCGGCTCCGGACTCGATCTGCCGAAGGGGCCGAGCACGCTCGAGGGTGAGGACGCGCTCTCCTTCCTCCGCAACCGGCACGGCCTGAAGAACGAGAGCGACCTGGACCGGATCGAGATGCAGCAGAAGTTCGTCGCGTCGATGATCCGCCAGCTCAAGGGCACACTGGACAGCCCGTCGAAGATGCTCGACATCGCCGACGCGGCCACCGACTCCCTCACCGTGGACAAGGCCATAGGAAGCCCCAGCAAGCTGCTCACCCTCGCCAAGGGACTCAGCAAGATCAACCTGAAGAACATCACCCTGATGACCGTGCCGGTGAAGGACAACCCGGCCGAGCCCGTACCCGTCACCGTCGTCCTGGACCCGGTCAAGGCCCCGAAGGTCTTCAGCATGCTGCAGAACGACGTCTCCTTCACCGAAGTGAAGAAGAAGGAGAAGGACGCCAAGGACAAGCAGGCCGCACTCCTCAAGGGGCCGCGCGCCGAAGCGTCCGGCATACGCGTCGACGTCCTCAACGGCGGCGGACCGCAGGGTGCCGCGCAGGACACCCTGGCATGGCTGCAGACCAGCGAGGGGGTGCCCAGGGCCACGAACAAGGGCAACGCCCCGGCCGACGTCGACAAGACGCGGCTGGAGTACGCCCCGAACCAGGCCGATCAGGCCCGCAAGCTCGCCGACCTGATGGGCCTGCCCGCCTCGGCCCTGAAGCCCGGCACGACGGACGCCGCTGACACGGAGCCGATGACGCTCACCCTCGGCCCCGACTTCAAGGAGGCCGGCGTCCCCGTCGCCCCACCGAAGAAGGTGGACGTCGACCAGTCCCGCGCCGACGAGAAGATGTGCGGGGAGTAGCCCGGCCGCTCAGCGCCGGAGGGCTTCGACGGGTCGGATGGCGGGCGGCAGGGGGAAGGCCGGGCGCGGGCGCGGGGCCTCGGACGTCGGTGGTGGCCAGTGGCGGGTGACGGGCAGGACCGCCAGCCCCCGGGCCGATAGGGGGGTTGGCCCCAGTGTCTCCCGAGTCCTGTCTGCCTACGTTGGGGGCATGACGGGAATGGACGGGCGGGAGACCGACCTGAAGAAGGAACTCGACGCCACCCTGCAGACCCGCAGGGAGCTGGGCGAGGAGTACGAGGCCGCGCTGGTCGACTCGTTCCTGGAGAAGGTCGACCAGCGCATCGACGGAACGGTGGAGCGCCGGGTGCGCCGGCAGCTCGCCGAGCAGCAGATGACGGCGGCCCGGGACAGCCGTTCGCCGAAGCCCATGGACTCCTTCGGCGAGCGCTTCGGCTTCGGCATCGTGTCGCTGGTCCTGGCGATCCCGCTGTCCGCGATCGGCGGCGGCGTCGGCGACCTCCCCGGGCTGCTGGTCGCCTGGGCCGGAATCGTCGGGGTCAACGTCGTCCAGGTGGCCCGGACCAACCCCGGCCTCTTCGGGCGACGCCGCCGCGCCGACAGGGACGACGCCTGGGAGAACTGAGGCGGGCGCGGGAGAAGACCGCGCGGGGACCGCCGCACCCCCATCGCTGGGGGGCGGGACGATGGCGGTCCCCGCGGTGGACGCGCGGTGCCGGGCCTCACGGCCGGGGCGGCGCGTCCGTGGCGTCCTTGGAGGTCCGGGAGCCGCTCCGGAAGGTCCTTGACGCCGTTCGGTGCCGGCGGGGCGGGGAGCCCTTCCCAGTGCTGAACGCCTGGGAGGCACCCTCGCCTCCCCTGCCGACAACCGCTACTCTGCCGGGCCCGTGTTAAGCGTGTGCTGCGCCGACGTGACGTGCGCGTACCACTTCCGCGAAGTCCGCGAAGATCGTCGGGTGCCTCGACGCCGGTGGCACAACGGTGGGTTCACCCGGCGTTCACCGCGGGTCCCCGCAGCCCCGCCACTTCTCCGGCCACGTCCCTCGTTTCCCGCCGCTTCCCGCTACTTCCCGCTCTTGGCGAGGAAGGACAGCAGGTCCTGACGGCTCACCACACCGGTCGGCTTGCCCTCGACGAGGACGATCGCCGCGTCCGCCGTACCGAGCACCGACATCAGGTCCGCGACCGGCTCGCCGGAGCCGACCTGCGGCAGCGGGGCCGACACGTGCTTCTCCAGCGGGTCCTCCAGCGAGGCGCGCTTGGCGAACAGGGCGTCCAGCAGCTCGCGTTCCACGACCGAGCCGACGACCTCGGCGGCCATCACGTCCGGGTGGCCGGCGCCGGGCTTGACGATCGGCATCTGCGAGACGCCGTACTCGCGCAGCACCTCGATGGCCTCGCCGACCGTCTCGTCCGGGTGCATGTGGACGAGGGAGGGGATGTGGCCGCCCTCCTTGTGGTTCAGGACGTCGGCGACGCGCGCGCTGGGTCCGGCGTCCTCCAGGAAGCCGTAGTCGGCCATCCACTCGTCGTTGAAGATCTTGCTGAGGTAGCCGCGCCCGCTGTCCGGGAGGAGTACGACGACCACGTCGTCCTCGCCGAGCCGCTCGGCGACGCGCAGCGCCGCGACGACGGCCATGCCGCAGGAGCCGCCCACCAGCAGGCCCTCCTCCTTGGCGAGGCGGCGGGTCATCTGGAAGGAGTCCTTGTCAGATACGGCGACGATCTCGTCGGCGACGTCCCGGTCGTACGCCGTCGGCCAGAAGTCCTCGCCGACGCCCTCGACGAGGTAGGGGCGTCCGGAGCCGCCGGAGTACACCGAGCCCTCGGGGTCGGCGCCAACCACCCTGACCGCGCCGTCGCTGATCTCCTTCAGGTACCGGCCGGTGCCGGAGATGGTGCCGCCGGTGCCGACGCCGGTGACGAAGTGGGTGATCTTCCCTTCCGTCTGCTCCCACAGCTCGGGGCCGGTCGAGTGGTAGTGGGAGAGCGGGTTGTGCGGGTTGGAGTACTGGTCCGGCTTCCAGGCGTCCGGCGTCTCGCGGACCAGGCGGTCGGAGACGTTGTAGTAGGAGTCCGGGTGCTCGGGGTCGACGGCCGTCGGGCAGACGACCACCTCGGCGCCGTACGCGCGCAGCACGTTGATCTTGTCGGTGGACACCTTGTCAGGGCAGACGAAGATGCACTTGTAGCCCTTCTGCTGGGCCACGATCGCGAGGCCCACGCCCGTGTTGCCGCTGGTCGGCTCGACGATCGTGCCGCCGGGCCGCAGGGCTCCGCTCTCCTCCGCGGCCTCGATCATGCGCAGGGCGATGCGGTCCTTCACGGAGCCGCCCGGGTTGAAGTACTCCACCTTGGCCAGGACGGTCGCCCTGATGCCCTTGGTCACGCTGTTGAGCCGCACCAGCGGGGTGTTGCCGACGAGGCTGATCATCGAGTCGTGGAAATGCACCGTGGTCTCCGGATGCTGCAAAAGAGGTGGTCGTTATCGGTTCGGCCAGCCTATGGCCTGGCGGCGGGAATCCGCCGGGCAAGCCGACGTCCCGCCGGCCCGCTCCCTACCCCGTGACGGTCGTTCACACCCCGTTGAGATTGGGCGACCGTCCGTACGGGGCAAGCACTGGGTGTACGGGTTGGAGGAGGTGGCGGCGACGTATGACGAGTATGTCGAGGGCGAGGGTGGCCCGGCGGATCGCGGCCGGCGCGGCGTACGGCGGCGGCGGCATCGGGCTGGCCGGTGCGGCCACGGTCGGTCTGCTGCTGGCGGAGGTGCAGCTGGCCAGGCGCCGGGTGGGTGTCGGCGGACCCGAACGGGTGCCGAACGCGCGGGGGCTGTACGGCGACTCGCTGCCGACCGTCGGTGGGCCGCCCCTGCGGCTGATGATGCTGGGCGACTCCACGGCGGCCGGGCAGGGTGTGCGCCGGGCCGGGCAGACGCCGGGGGCGCTGCTGGCGTCGGGGCTCGCGGCGGTGGCGGAGCGGCCGGTGGAGCTGGGGTCGGTCGCGGCGCCGGGGGCCTGTTCGGACGACCTGGACCGGCAGGTGGCGCTGGTGCTCGCGGATCCGGGCCTGGTGCCCGACATCTGCGTGATCATGATCGGGGCGAACGACGTCACGCACCGGATGCCGCCCACCCGTTCGGTCCGGTACCTGTCGGGGGCGGTACGGCGGCTGCGCACGGCCGGCGCGGAGGTGGTCGTCGGCACCTGTCCGGACCTGGGCACCATCGAGCGGGTGCGGCAGCCGCTGCGCTGGGTGGCCCGGCGGGCCTCGCGGCAGCTGGCGGCGGCGCAGACGATCGGCGCGGTGGAGCAGGGCGGGCGCACGGTCTCACTGGGTGATCTGCTGGGGCCGGAGTTCGCGCAGAACCCGCGGGAGCTGTTCGGCCCCGACAACTACCACCCCTCCGCCGAGGGGTACGCCACGGCCGCGATGGCGGTACTGCCGTCGGTGTGCGCCGCGCTCGGCCTGTGGCCGGCCGACGAGGAGCGTCCCGACGCGCTGCGCCGCGAGGGCTTCCTGCCGGTGGCGCGGGCGGCGGCCGAGGCCGCGTCGGAGGCGGGCACGGAGGTCGCGGCGGCGATGCCCACGGGGCCGCGGGGGCCTTGGGCGCTGCTCAAGCGCCGGCGGCGGCGCCGGGTGGCGGAGACGGAACCCACCAGCCCGTCCGGCGTCTGAGGACGAGGCCGTCCGGACCGAAGCGGGTCCTGGGGGCGCACCCCCCAGGAACACCCGCCCTCAGCGTCTACCGCAAGCACCCGCCCTGAGCGCCGCCCTGAGCGCCCCGCGCACAACCTCCGCATACGGGACCGCCCGAGCGCCGGGGCAAAAGCAAGCGCTTAGAAAGTTGCGGTCCATGTCACACCCCCGCACCCGTGACCCAGGCCATACGTCCGGGTAACTTCCCCAGCAGCCGCCCCTTCTCATGCCACTGGAGCCGTGATGCCCGAAGCCGTGATCGTCTCAGCCGCCCGCTCCCCCATCGGCCGCGCCTTCAAGGGCTCCCTCAAGGACCTGCGCCCCGACGACATCGCCGCCACGATCATCCAGGCCGCCCTCGCCAAGGTCCCCGAGCTGGACCCCCGGGACATCGACGACCTGATGCTCGGCTGCGGCCTGCCCGGCGGCGAGCAGGGCAACAACCTCGGCCGGATCGTCGCCGTCGAGATGGGCATGGACCACCTGCCCGGCTGCACCGTCACCCGGTACTGCTCCTCGTCCCTGCAGACCTCCCGCATGGCCCTGCACGCCATCAAGGCCGGCGAGGGCGACGTCTTCATCTCGGCCGGCGTCGAGATGGTCTCCCGGTTCGCCAAGGGCAACTCCGACAGCCTGCCGGACACCCGCAACCCCCTCTTCGCCGAGGCCGAGGCGCGCACCGCCGAGGTCGCCCAGCAGGAGGGCACCACCTGGCACGACCCGCGCGAGGACGGCCTCGTCCCCGACCCGTACATCGCGATGGGCCAGACCGCCGAGAACCTCGCCCGCGCCAAGGGCGTCACCCGGCAGGACATGGACGAGTTCGGCGTCCGCTCGCAGAACCTCGCCGAGGAGGCCATCAAGAACGGCTTCTGGGAGCGCGAGATCACCCCGGTCACGCTGCCGGACGGCACGGTGGTCTCCAAGGACGACGGCCCCCGCGCCGGCGTCACCCTGGAGGGCGTCCAGGGCCTCAAGCCCGTCTTCCGTCCCGACGGCCTGGTCACCGCCGGCAACTGCTGCCCGCTCAACGACGGCGCCGCCGCCCTCGTGATCATGAGCGACACCAAGGCCCGTGAGCTGGGCCTGACCCCGCTCGCCCGCATCGTCTCCACCGGCGTCTCCGGCCTCTCCCCCGAGATCATGGGCCTGGGCCCGGTCGAGGCGAGCAAGCAGGCGCTGTCCCGCGCCGGGCTGACCATCGACGACATCGACCTGGCCGAGATCAACGAGGCGTTCGCCGCGCAGGTCATCCCCTCCTACCGCGAGCTGGGCATCCCGCTGGAGAAGCTGAACGTCAACGGCGGCGCCATCGCCGTCGGCCACCCCTTCGGCATGACCGGCGCCCGCATCACCGGCACGCTCATCAACTCCCTCCAGTGGCACGACAAGCAGTTCGGCCTGGAGACCATGTGTGTCGGCGGCGGCCAGGGCATGGCCATGGTCATCGAGCGCCTGAGCTGACATCACCGAGGGACCGTCAGTAGTCCCCTGCGGACCCCCCGTGACACCACGGCCCGGAACCCCGCTCGCCCCAGGGTTCCGGGCCGTTTTGTGACCCAATCTGCCCCAGGATGTGACCTACCTCTCCAGACCCCTTGATTTACGCAGGTCAGACCAGCCACACCCCCACCGTCCAGGCCCAAAGTCCTGTCCGTTTCGTGACGTTACGCACTGACAGACGGTTAGTCCTCCCTTCAAGCTGATGTAGGAAGTCGGGGGTCGACTTTGAACCGGGAGTACGTCAGTGAGCGCCATGCCGATCGCCCTGCTGCTCACCACGGCCGCCACCGGCGCCGTGGGCGTCGCCGTCCTGCGCAGCATTCTGGTGCTGCGCCGCCAGGTGGCGGCGCTGCGCGCCGAGCTGGCCGAGAGCCGCGCCGCGTCGACGCGGGGCCGGGTACCCGCCGCCCGCGGCGGCGCGGACGCCGAGGAGATACGCGCCGCCGTCGCGGAGGCGCTCGCCGAGGAGCGCGAGCGGGAGCTCGCCGAGGCGCGGGCCTTCTGGGCGGCCCAGGACTCCCGGGACGCCTCGGACGCGCCCCTGCTGCTCGGCCTGTCCGACAGCGAGCTGTTCCTGCCCCGCCAGGCCGACCTCGTGGGCCTGGAGCCGGTGGCGGAGCCCGGTACGGACACCGGCGAACCGTCCGCGGTGGACGCGGTGGACGCGGTGGACGCGGGCCCCAGGGAGTCCGCCGAGCTGGCCGCCGCCCGCCGCCGGCACCCCTCGCACCCGGACTTCGTACCGAACCCGGCACCGGCCGTGGGCGACCACGAGCGCACCGTCGCCACCCTCGAGGAACTGGCCGAGTCGAGCGTCGCGCTGGCGGACGTCCGTCCGGGCCCGCTGGGCACGCTGGACGTGTACGTCTTCGCCGACGGCACCACCCTGTGCATGACCCCGGGACACCGCGAGACCGCGGAGCGCCTGGCCGCCGCGCTGGGCGCGGGCAGGACGCCGTACCTGCTCGGCGGTTCGGGGATCTCCGGCGCCTACACGCTGACCTTCGCCTGCGGCGAGGAGAACGTGTACATCCTGGCGGACCGCGTCATCGCGTCCCTCTAGTCACGCCGGTCACGCCTCTGGTCACGCCGGTGGTCGGGGGCGATCAGACCCCGGCCCGCTTGCGGGCCTCCTCCACCAGCCCCACCGCCTGTTCCACCTGACCCTCGTCCGTCAGTACGAGGGCCAGATCGTGCGCGGCGACGACGATCTGGTCGGCGGCGGCGAACATCCCCGCGTCCGGCATCTCGCGCGGCTCCGTCCCCGGTTCCTCCACGAGCTGGGCGCGCCGGGCCAGCTCCCTGGCCAGCTCCAGCGCCTCGGCGGCGGCCCCGCGTTGCAGCCTGCTCTGCGGGGCGGCCCGCAACCGGTCGGCGAAGTCGTCCACGGCTCGGGTCAAAGGCGTCGTATCAACCACGGCGCGAGCGTACGCGCCCCTCCGGGACTGTTGCCAACGGGCAAACGCTCAGGCACGGTGACCTGAAGGACCGGCTTACATACCCTTTCGCCCGGAGGCGCCGATGTCCCACGTCTTCTCCGAGGAGACCCATCGCAACATGCTCGCCCGCATCCCCCAGTGCACCGGTCGTGAGATCTCCGACTGGCTGCGCGCCGTCGAGGACGGCCCCTCCCTCTTCCGCTTCGAGGAGAAGGTCAGCTGGCTCCGTCACGAACACGACCTCGCGTACGGCCACGCGAAGGCGATCATCCACGAGTACGACCTGAGAAGGGCCGCGCGCAAGCTGCGCTAGAAGCGCCGGCCTGCCTGACGACGACGAAGGGCCCCGGGCTCGAAGCCCGGGGCCCTTCGTGTGCCGGCCGTCACCGACCGTCGCCGGTCAGCGGCGGACGTCGCTAGTCGTTGCTGTTCAGGATCGCGATCAGCCGCAGGAACTCCAGGTACAGCCACACCAGCGTCAGCGTGAGACCGAAGGCGGCGAGCCAGGCCTCCTCGCGCGGGGCGCCGTAGGCCAGGCCGTCCTCGACCTGCTTGAAGTCCATGGCCAGGAAGCAGGCGCCGAGGATGACGCCGACGATGCCGAAGACGACACCGAGGGTGCCACTGCGGAAGCCGAGGCCGTCACCGCCGCCGAAGACGGCGAACAGCAGGTTCACCATCATCAGGAAGACGAAGCCGAGCGCGGCCGCCATCACGAAGCCGTAGAAACGGCGGTTGACGCGGATCCAGCCGGCCTTGTACGCGATCAGCACACCGGCGAAGACCGCCATCGTGCCGATCACGGCCTGCATGGCCGCGCCGTCGGCGATGCGGTTGTCGACGACGCTGGAGATGACGCCGAGGAAGACACCCTCGAACGCCGCGTACGTCAGGATCAGCGCCGGCGAGGCCTTGCGCTTGAAGGACTGGACGAGCGCCAGGACCATGCCGACGAGCGCGGCACCGACACCGACACCGATGGAACGGCCGATGTTGGCGTCGTCCACGGGCAGCAGCGCCCAGGCGAGCGCGGCCGTCACCACGAGCACGCCGAGCGTGCTCGCCGTCCGGATGACGACGTCGTCCATCGTCATGCGGCCGGTGGTGGCCGGCGCCTGCGGCGGCGCGCCGTACTGCTGGTCCTGCTGGGCGTACGGGTTCTGCGCGTAGGGGTTGCCGGCGGGCTGGGCGTACGGAGCGCCCTGCGCGTACGGGTTGCCCTGCGTGGCGACGGCGGGGCCCCCGGCCTGCGGCGCGGCGTTGAAGCCCGCGTAGCCGTTGTCGCGGCTGAACCCCCGTCGCGAGAAGACCGGGTTTCTGCTCCTCATTTCACTCCTCCATGGCCACACGACGCAGCCTTGGCTCAAGAGTAATAGAACGGCAAAGGAATGACCCTACTGCTTGGGGAGGATCTTTCCCTGCTCCTGCCGGACAACACGCTACGCGGATCCGTGATTCCCCTCACCGGCGGGGCAGGCGGGCGGCCGGGTGCCCGTTCACCCGATCGGGAAACCGGTGTAGGCCTCGGCCAGGTCGGTCTCGGCGGCGCGGGAGGAGGCGATCCGGTCGAGCCGGGCGAGCTGGAGCCGGTTCTCGAAGGGGGTGGCGTCGGGGGCGCGGTGCAGGAGGGTCGTCATGTCGTACGAGAAGCGCTCGGCCTGCCAGACGCGGCGCAGGCAGGTCTCGGAGTAGGCGTCGAGGAGGTCGTCGGAGCCGGTCTCCGTGCGGTGGGCCAGCGCGCGGGCGAAGGTGACGACGTCCCCGACGGCGAGGTTGAGGCCCTTGGCACCGGTGGGCGGCACGATGTGCGCGGCGTCGCCGGCCAGGAAGAGGCGGCCGTGCCGCATGGGCTCGTGGACGTAGGAGCGCATGGGGGTGACGGACTTCTGGGTGATCGGGCCCCGGTGCAGGACCCAGTCGTCGTCGGTCTCGAAGCGGCGTTCCAGCTCGGCCCAGATCTCCTCGTCGCTCCAGCTCTCGGCGTCCGTGTCGGCGGGCACCTGGAGGTAGAGGCGGGAGACGGACGGGGAGCGCATGGAGAGCAGGGCGAAGCCGCGGTCGTGGCGGGCGTAGACCAGTTCGTCGTGCGAGGGGGCGACGTCGGCGAGGATGCCGAGCCAGCCGAAGGGGTATGTCCGTTCGAAGATGCGGACCGGTCCGGCCGGGACCGCCGCCCGGGCCACGCCCCAGAAGCCGTCGCAGCCGACGACGTAGTCGCATTCCAGGACCTCCTCCGTGCCCTCCGCGCCCTCGGCGCCGCCACGCCGGAAGCGGACGCGCGGGTGGTCGGTCTCCGCGCCCTCCACGGCCAGCGCCTCGGCCTCGAACAGCAGCGGTCCGCCGTCCTTCAGCTGGAGGGCGATGAGGTCCTTGCAGACCTCGGTCTGGGCGTAGACCATGACGGACCTGCCGCCGGTGAGCGCGGGGAAGTCGACGCGGTGGCGCCGCTTGGCGAACCTCAGCTCGATGCCGTCGTGGGGCAGGCCCTCGCGGTCCATCCGCTCCCCGGCCCCGGCCGCGCGCAGGACGTCCACGGTGCCCTGCTCCAGGATTCCGGCGCGCTGCCGCCGCTCGACGTAGGCACGGTCGCGGCTCTCCAGGACGACCGAGTCGATCCCGGCGTTGTGGAGCAGCCGGGCGAGGAGGAGTCCGGCGGGGCCGGCCCCGATGATGCCGACGGTGGTGCGCATCGGTCGTTCCCTTCGATTGGCGTCGTTGCCGTCACGGTGGGCGGTGAGCTTCACTCACCGCGCCCTGTTGTTCGCGTGGTGAAATTTCTTTCACCGTCGCTGCGCAGAGTTTCGGTCCACCGCGCGCGGCTGTCAACGGGTCCGCGACGCGTCCTCGAAGATCGTGTGACGCCAGGGACATGCGAGGGACGGGCCGGCGGCGGCCTCCGGGGTCGCACCGCCGGCGCCCGGTCCCCTCAGCCCTCCCGGCGGTCCCGCAGCAGCCGCTGGATCTCGGCCAGTGTCTCCCGGTCGGGGCCCCGGTCGCCGCCCGCGAGGGCGTCCAGGCGTTCGGCGGTGCGGAAGTCGTAGGCGCGTTCCTCGTCCTCACCCGGTACGGCGTCGTACGTCTCCTCGTCGGCGAAACCGACGACGACGTCCACGAGCTTGGCGAGGATCCAGGTCAGGACGAAGGAGAACGCGGCCACGGCGAGGATGGCGACGATCTGCTTCCAGAGCAGGGAGCCGCCGCCCCCGTAGAAGAGACCCTTCTTGCCGCTGACCTCGGCCGTGGCGAACAGGCCGACCATGATCAGGCCGACCAGGCCGCCCGCGCCGTGCACACCGACCACGTCGAGGGTGTCGTCGACGTTCAGCCGGTACTTCAGGGTGATGGCGTACGCGCAGACGGCGCCGGCGACGAGTCCGGTCACCAGCGCGCCGGTGGGGTCGATCTCGCCGCAGGCCGGGGTGATGGCCACCATGCCGGCCACGGCCGCCGAGCCCACGCCCATCATGGTGACCCGCCGGGTACGCCAGTACTCCACCAGCGGCCAGGTGACCATCGCGCCGGCCGCGCCGAGCTGGGTGTTGATGAAGGCCGTGGCGGCGGTGCCGGTGTCGCGGACGGCCGACCCGGCGTTGAAGGCCAGCCAGCCGAACCAGAGCAGCGCCACACCGATCATGACCAGGGGGATGTTGTTGGGCCTCGGCTCCTTGCGCCGGAAGTCCGCCGGTCCTCGGATGACCAGGGCGGCGGCCAGCCCGGCGATGCCGGAGTTGAGCTCCACCGGCAGGCCGCCGGCGAAGTCCAGCGCGCCCAGGTGTTGGGTGATCCAGCCGTTCTCCGTGTCGAAGACCCAGTGCGCGATCGGCACGTACACGATCAGCAGCCACAGCGCCGAGAAGACCAGCCACCCCCGCATCTTGACCCGGCCGGCGATGGAACCGCTGATCAGCGCCACCGTGACGATGGCGAAGCCCATCTGGAAGGTGGCGTACACGTAGGTCGGGATGGACCCGGACAGGGTGTTCGGATCGATGCCGCGCAGGAAGGCGTGGTCGAGGTTCCCGATGAGGCCGGCGCCTCCGACGTCCGGGCCGAAGGCGAGTGAGTACCCGACGATGTACCAGAGGATGGTCACGAAGCACAGCGAGGCGAAGCTCATCTTGAGCATCACCAGGATGTGCTTGGTGCGGACCATGCCGCCGTAGAAGAAGGCGAGGGCGGGGGTCATCAGCAGCACCATGGCCGCCGCAGCCAGCATCCAGGCGGTGTCGCCGGAGTCGTAGGCGGGCGGCATGGGGGCGGGCGCGGTGATCACGGACATGGTCTCCTGGACGCGGGGGCGGAGGCGAGGGCGGAGGCGGGGCGCGGCTGTCGGCTGTCGGCTGTCGGCTGTCGGCTGTCGGACTACGGTTTACGGCTCACGCTTTACGCAGGTCAGGTGCGGGATGGCCGGTGAGCAGCCGGCGTACGGCGTCCCACGCGGCCCGGACGGCGTCGGTGACCCGGGGCTCCTCGTGGCCGAGAACGCGCACCCAGGCCCCGCAGTCGTCCGGGAGGACACTCGCCCCGTGCAGCACCTCACGGTCCGCCAGGGACTCGTGCAGGGCGTCGGCGATCTCCGTGGCGGGGCACCGGCCGCTCACCACGAACAGGGAGGCGACGTGGTCGTGCCCGGCGAAGACCCCCGGGCCGTTCACCCCGCCGTGCCGCTCGGGCACGAGCCGCAGCGTGTCCACGGCCAGCAGGGTGCCGTCGGGCCGGCGGATCTCCAGGTCACCGGTGAGGGCGGTGTAGGCGTGGCGCTCGCCGCGGGCGATCCGGCCCGCGGTGACCGTCTCGCCGTAGACGACCGTGGCGTCCTCGTCGACGGTGAGCACGACGTTCTGGTGGAACCGCGCCCCCTGGAAGGGGATCAGCGGGTCGGGCAGGTACTCGACGTAGGAGCCCTCGGCGGCGGTCAGGCGGACCACCTGCGTCGCGTAGTCCTGCTCCATCCGGTAGAGCTTGGTGGCCGCCTGTGTGGTGAAGAGCGCCTGGGTGCCCGGACCGCACCGCAGGTCCTGGCGGTAGCGGTCGGCCTGGGCGACGCCGCCGCCCGTGGCCATCACGTAGGTGAAGGCCATGCCGGGCAGCGCCGGGTCGACGTAGAGCGGACGCATGATCTCCAGCGGCGACTTCTGGTACCGCTCGACCAGCTCGGTGCGCTCGCCCCGGCGGACGAACCCCAGGTCGAGGATGCCGACCTTGGCCGGTGAGCCCGGGCCGAGCGTCTCGGGCGCGGCCGAGAAGGCCGACAGCTCCGGTGGGATCCGGACGGGCTCGTAGTGCTCCGGCGCGAGGCGGTCGCGGACGGCCGGCATGTCAGATCAGGACCTTGCGCCGGGACTCGAGGAAGGCGAGGACCTCGTCGACGCCCTTGCCGGTCAGGCAGTCGGTGAGCACCACCGGCCCGTCACCGCGCACCCGGTGGGCGTCGGACTCCATGACGCCGATGTCGGTCCGCACGTACTGGGCGATGTCGATCTTGTTGATGACCAGCAGGTCGGAGTCGGTGATGCCCGGCCCCCGCTTGCGCGGCATCTTCTCCCCCTCGGCGGTGTCCAGGACGAAGACGAACACGTCGACCAGGGCCGGGCTGAAGGTGAGCGTCAGGTTGTCGCCGCCGCTCTCGTAGAGGAGGACGTCGACGTCGGGGCAGCGTTCCAGCATCTCCGCGCCCGCCGCCAGGTTCATCGTCGGGTCGTCGCGGACGGCGGTGTGCGGGCAGGCACCCGTCTCGACGCCCACCACGCGGTCGCCGTCCAGCACGCCGTCGAGCGTGCGGCGGATGTGCTGGGCGTCCTCCTGGGTGTAGATGTCGTTGGTGATCACGGCGGGCCGGTGGCCCTGCTGGATCAGGATCGGGACGAGGGCCTCGATGAGGGCGGTCTTCCCCGATCCGACGGGTCCGCCGATCCCCACGCGCAGTACGTTGTCTCGCATTCCTCTTCCTCTCTCTTCTTCCTTCGGTCGCCGGCCGTCGCGGCCGGCGGATGGAGACCGCCGGCGGTCAGCTGGCGAACAGACGGGCTTCCGCCCGCTCGTGACGGGCCGACATGACGTCGGCCGCGAAGGTGGTCGCCCCGAGGTCGCCGGGGCCGCGGGCCAGTGCCTCGCGGGTGGTCTCCTCGATCACCGGGGCCGTCCGCCGCAGCAGGCCCTGGGCCAGCCGGTGGTCGGTCAGCCTCAGCCTCAGCGCCGCTCCGGTGAAGCTGGCGCAGAACGCGAACAGGTCGGCGGCGACGGCCTGCCGCACCGGCACCCCGGTCGCCGCGTACACGACCCCCGCGGCGACGGCCTGGGTACCGGGGGCCAGGCGGTCCGTCACCGTTCGGTGGTAGCGGCTGATGCCGGGCGTGCCGAACACCTCGGCGGCGAGGTCCAGCAGCTGGCGCCCGGTACGGGTCGCCGCCTGCCGCATCTCGCGGCCCAGCTTCGTCGCGTGCAGCCGGCGGTCCGTCGCGGCCACCGTGTCCCAGTCGTCCGCCGCGGCGGCCCGGTGGGCCAGGGCCAGCGCGGTGGCGTCGGAGGGGCCGACGCCGTGCCGCAGGACGTCGTGGAGCAGCACGGCGAGGGAGTCCTGATCGACCGCGCCCTGCTGTACGAAGCCCTCCAGGCTGTGGGACAGGGTGTAGAACCCGCTGGGGAACGCCGAGTCGGTCAGCTGGAGGCTGACGAGGAGATGCCTCAGGTCGTGGCCCGGTGTGTGCGGCGGTTCGTGGCCCGGTGTGTGCGGCAGGTCGTGCACCAGGCGCGTGTCCGGCGTCCCGAGGGCAGCCGCTTCCTTCTCGTCGCGGTACATGGGGGCGGTCAGGTCAGGAAGAACAGCTGGTTGAGAGGCAGCTTCTGGGCCGGTTCGATGGTCGCGACCTTGCCGTCCACCGTGACCTTGTACGTCTCCGGGTCCACCTCGATCTCCGGCAGGACGTCGTTGCGGACCATGTTGTGCTTGCCGATCGTGCGGGTCTTGAGCACCGGAAGGACCTGCCGCTCCAGCCCGAGCTTCTCGGGCACCCCGGCCGCGATGCCGGCCTGGGACATGAAGGTGACGTGCGTCGACTGCATGGCGCGTCCGACCTGGCCGAAGGACGGCCGGTAGTAGACGGGCTGCGGGGTGGGCAGCGAGGCGTTCGGGTCGCCCATCTGCGCCCAGGAGACGATGCCGCCCTTGATGACCATCTTGGGCTTGGCCCCGAAGGAGTGCATCGGCCACAGCACGATGTCCGCCAGCTTGCCCGCCTCCAGCGATCCGACGTAGTCCGATACGCCGCAGGCGATGGCCGGGTTGATGGTGGCCTTGGCCAGGTAGCGCAGGACGCGCTGGTTGTCGTTGCGGTCGGAGTCCTCGGGCAGCGGGCCGAAGGCCTCCTTGCACACGTGCGCGATCTGGAAGGCGCGGGTGACGGACTCGCCGATCCGGCCCATGGCCTGGGAGTCGGACGAGATCATGCTGATGATGCCCCGGTCGTGCAGGACCGTCTCGGCGGCGATGGTCTCCGCCCGCACCCGGCTGTCGGCGAAGGACACGTCCTCGGGGATGTCGTGACTGAGGTGGTGGCACACCATCACCATGTCGAGCAGTTCGTCCACGGAGTTCTTCGTGTACGGCAGCGTCGGGTTGGTGGAGGACGGCAGGACGTTCGGCTCGCCGGTGACCCGCAGGATGTCGGGGGCGTGGCCGCCGCCCGCGCCCTCGCTGTGGAAGGTGTGGATCGTGCGGCCGTCGATCGCGGACCGGGTGTCCTCGAAGAAGCCGCCCTCGTTGAGGGTGTCGGTGTGGATGGCGACCTGGACGTCGTGGCGGTCGGCGACGGCGAGCGCGTTGTCGATGACGGCGGGGGTGGCGCCCCAGTCCTCGTGGACCTTGAGCGCGGCGGCGCCCGCCTCGATCTGCTCGTCCAGCGCGGCGGGGAGGCTGCCGTTGCCCTTGGCCATGATGCCGATGTTGACCGGCAGGTCCTCGGCCGCCTCCAGCATGCGGGCCATGTTGTAGGGGCCGGGCGTGCAGGTCGTGCCGTTGGTCCCGTCCGTCGGCCCGGTGCCGCCGCCGAAGAGGGTGGTGATGCCGTTGCTGAGCGCCTGCTGGCACTGCTGGGGCGAGATGAAGTGGACGTGCGAGTCCAACGCCCCGGCGGTGGCGATCAGGTGCTCGCCGGCGATGACCTCCGTGCCGGTGCCGACGACGAGCCGGGGGTCGACGGCGTCCTGCGTCTGCGGGTTGCCGGACTTGCCGATGCCCGCGATGAACCCGTCCTTGACGCCGATGTCGCACTTGACCACGCCGATCACCGGATCCATGACCACGACGTTGGTGATGACGAGGTCGAGGGCGCCCTGCGCGGCGGTGGCCTGCGGGTCCGAGGCCATGCCGTCACGCATGGTCTTGCCGCCGCCGTAGACCACCTCGTCGCCGTACGAGCCCTCGCGGACGTCCTTCTCGACCTCGACGACGAGGTTGGTGTCGGCCAGCCGGAACCGGTCGCCCACCGTGGGACCGAACAGGTCGGCGTACTGCTTGCGGGAAAGGGTCGGCATGTCAGTGGGATCCCTTCTTCTTGGACTTCTTGGCGCCGCCGTTGTCCGGGCCGCCCTCCTCCTGCCGGCCGCCCTTCCGCCTCGGGCCGCCCTCCTGCTCCGCATCGGCCGCGCCGCCCGCTCCCCGGAACCCGCGTTGCAGCGCCCGGCCGACGGCCTCCACCCGGGCGGGGTGCGACTTGACACTGCCGTTGAGAAGGCCGCTGAAGCCGGTGAGGCGCCCGGTGCCCGCGTAGGCGCACAGCTCGACCTCACGGGTGCCGCCGGGCTCGAAGCGGACGGCGGTGCCGGCGGCGATGTTGAGGTGCATGCCGAGCGTGGCGTTCCGGTCGAACTCGAGGGCGGAGTTCGCCTCGAAGAAGTGGTAGTCCGAACCGACCTGGACCGCCCGGTCGCCGGTGTTGCGGACCGTGACCTTGAGGGTCCGCCGGCCGACGTTGATCTCGATCGGGTCGTCGCCGTACTGGTATCGAGGGGGGAGTGTCATCGAAGGCTCCTGCTGGATGAGAGGACAGGGGTGGCGATGGCCGGGGAGGCGGTGGCCGGGGAGGCGGTGGCCGGGACACCGGACGGGCCCTGGGCGTCGCGCCCGCCGTGGGAGTGGGCGTGATCGCCCGGACCATGGGCATCCCGGCCGTCATGGGAGTGGGCATGATCGCCCGGACCGTGGGCATCCCGGCCGTCATGGGTGTGGGCGTGATCGCCCGGATCATGGCTGTGGCCGCCCGGCCCGTGACTGTGGCCGCCCGGACCGTGGCTGTGGGAGTGCCCGTGGGCGTCCGCCGCGGTGAGGCCTCGGGACAGGCCGTCGTCGGCGTGTGCCTCACGTCGGTGCCAGGCCGCGTCGACACGCGCACGGAGTACGCCCGCCACCGCGGACGCCGTCAGGAGTGGCCCGCCGGGCTCGCAGTGTCCGGGGTCCGGCACCCGCGGGGTCTCCCAGGCGGCCGGGAGCAGGACGACGCGCTCCGCGCCGAGGGCACGGCAGCGCCGTACGCCTTCGGCCGGGTCCGGATCGCCTCCGGTGAGGGCCACCTCGACCGTGCGGTGCCGCCCGTACTGCCGCACCAGACGCGCGATCCGGAAGAGGTCCGCGTCGACGAAGGGGTCGCCGGACGGAGCGGTGACCAGGAGCGCGCTGGTCCCGGGCACCCGCGTGGCCGCCGCCCGGAGCCAGCCGGTCAGGTGCTCCGCGGTGCCGAAGGGCTCGGCCAGCACGGTCCCGGCGCGTTCGTGCGCGGACAGGCCCAGCAGGGTGCGGGCGGCGTCGGCGACCAACTCCGGGTCGCGGCCCAGGGTCATCGGCACCACGCAGACGGGTTCGCCGCGGGCGCGCGAGAGGCGGACGCGCCGGAACAGCTCGCGGCCACCGGTCACGAGGGCCACCCGGGGATCCAGCAGACCGCGTAGGGCGTGCCCGCCGCCGCTCTCGTGACCGCGGACGGCGACCACCTCACCCGTGCGCACGGATCAGCCGCCGACCGGGTCGTGACAGGAGACGAGCTTGTTGCCGTCGTCGAAGGTCGCCTCCACCTGGAGCAGCGGCAGCATCTCCCGCACGCCCGGCATGGTCTGTGCCTCGCCGACCACCTGCCGGCCCAGTTCCATGCAGTCGGCGACGGACTTGCCGTCCCTGGCGGCTTCGAGGATGGCCTCGGTGATGAGCGCCACCGACTCGCTGTAGTTGAGCTGGAGACCGCGGTCCCGGCGTTTGCGGGCCAGGTCCGCCACGACGTAGACGATCAGCTTGTCGATCTCTCGGGGGGCCAGGTTCATGGGGACTGCCTTCCTCGGTCACGCGTACGCGCGACGCGGTCGTGGGCGGGCCGGGTCTCAGGAGTCGTCGGCGCGCACGGTGATGCGTGACAGGACGGGCACGGCCGCCAGCAGCGCCCAGGTGGTGATGTTGAACGGCCAGGTGAAGGTGTGACTGCCGAAGTCCTCGAACAGCACCGACAGGGAGGCCGTCAGGCCGGTGCTGGCGGCGGCGGCCAGCACCGTGTAGGCGTGGTTCCAGGGGGTGGGGCGCAGCAGGACGACGCCGAACGCGAGGCTCGTCAGGACCGCGTTGTAGCCGTAGATCCCCTCGCCGATCAGTGCGGCCGGGGCGCCGAGCGCCCATGCCGTGAGGATCCCGACGACGCTGCCCAGCACGGTGAACAGCCCCACCCGCCACCCGGCGAGGAAGAGACCGACCAGCATGATCAGGCCGACGTACCAGGTCTCGACGAAGAAGATCTGGGAGATGTTCGAGAAGAAGCCCTGCCACAGGTCCGTCCAGCTGACGTCGGGGCTCTTGGGAGTGGCGGGGGTGACCGCCGACTCGGGGGTTCCGTGCCAGACGCGCTCGAAGGAGGGGGCGCCCAGGACCATCACCAGGGAGACCAGGCAGAACGGCCCGGTGAAGGCCTTCAGCCCGAAGGGACGCAGCAGGTTGCCGAGGGCGGCGGTCACCAGGGTGCACATCACGGCCGCGCTCACGGCCATGACGTAGGTCGAGGGGTGGTGGCCGAGGTACACCACCATGGCGATGCCGCCCAGCACGCCGCAGTAGGTCATCAGCCCCTGTACGACGGAGTCGTGCGGTACGGCGAGAAGCCGTGCGGTCAGCGTGGAGACCACCGCTCCGATGGTGGCGAAGAGGCCGATCTCCCAGCCCGCCACCCAGAGGGCCACGAGGATCACCAGCGAGGCCCATACGCTCGCCTGGAAGTCCACCTGGCCCACGCCGCGCAGCGCGCCGAGCGCCGTCTCCTTCCACGAGTGCGATGGCGCCACCGGACCCGACGCCGACGGTGACTCGGGGGCGTTCCCAAGTGGCTGAGAGGCCACGCTGACTCCTTCACGGTCCGTCACGACTTGGCCCCTGAAGGGCCGTCGACCGGGTGCGAGGCTGTCGTCGTTCCGCGCGGAGCCGCTTGATCGATCGCCAGCTAGTGTGACGATATGCATCTTTTTGGCGATATGCACCTCCACCGTCATCCGGATCACGCGGGCGGCTCGACGGGGCCCGTGGTCGCCGCGGTGGCGGTGGGCGGAGCGGTCGGCGCCCTCCTGCGCCACGGCGCCTCCCGCCTGTGGCCCAACGGCAGTGACGCCGCCCTGCTGTGGCGGACCGGCGAGGCCGCCTTCCCCTGGACGACCCTGCTGATCAACGTGGTCGGCTGCTTCCTCATGGGAGTGCTCACCGTCGCGCTCAAGGAGCGGTTCACCCGTGCGCCCCGCCTGCTGAACCCCCTGCTCGGCACGGGCGTCCTCGGCGGCTTCACCACGTTCTCGTCCTACACCGACGACACCCGGCGGCTGTTCGAGAACGACCAGCCGGGCGCCGCCGTGGGCAACCTCCTGCTGACGGTGGCGGGAGCCCTGGCCGCGGTCGTCCTGGGCGTGCTCCTGGCCCGCCTGCTGCTGACGCGCCCCCGGAGCGCGCGGGCCCGGCAGGACGGTGGTTCCCGATGACCGACTGGCTGCTGGTCCTGGCGGGCGGAGCGGTCGGCGCGCCGGCCCGCTATCTGATCGGAACGGCGGCCCGGGAGCACCTGCGGTCCGCCTTCCACTGGGGCACGTTCCTCGCCAACATGGCCGCTGCCCTGCTGCTGGGCTTTCTCGTCGAGGCGGGCACCGAGGGAGCGCTCGGCCGGTCCGGGCAGGCCCTGCTGTCCACGGGCTTCTGCGGTGCCCTGTCCACCTGGTCGACGTTCTCCAACGAGGTCCACTCCATGGCCGGCGCCCGGCACGTCGCCGGCGCCGCCGGCTACGTGTTCGTGACGGTCGCCCTCGGCCTCGGTCTGTCGTTCGCGGGCATGGCGGTCGCCCAGGCCCTGTGGTGATCCCGGCCGTCACCCGGACGGCGCACGGGTGGCGGTCCCGACTGCCCCGACTCGACCGGGGGCGCGCGGCGCGGTCGATGCTGGCCTTCGGTCTCTCCTTCGGCACGGTCACGGCGGTCGCCGGGGTCCACCACGGGATCTTCACCGCGATGGGCTGCTACGTCGACGCCTACGGCACCCGCGACCCCTACCCCCGCCGGGGCCCGCTGCTCGCCGGCCTTTCGGCGGCGTTCGTCGTGGCCTTCGTCGCGGGATCCCTGGCCGCGGGAGACAGGTGGGCGATGGTGGGGGTCCTCACCGTCGTCGCCGTCGCGGCCACCCTGTTCGTCCGCACCCTGCGTCTGAGCGGACCGGGCAGCTACTTCGTCATCCTGGTCGCCGCCATGGGGGCCTTCCTGCCGCCGGCCGGCCTCGCGGACACGGCGGTCCGGGCGGGCTGCCTCGCCATCGGCGCCGCCGTGTCCTGGGTGGCCGGCATGTCGGGGTGGCCGGCCGGACCGTACGGGCCCGAGGAGCGGGCGGTGTCCGCCGCCTTCCGGTCGGTCGCGGCGTTCGCGGACGCGCGGACCGGGACCGGGGCCGGGGCCGGGGCCGGGGCCGGGCCAGGGGCGGGAGGCCCAAGCCCACCGGGTGACCTCGCCGCCGCCGGGCGGAGTGCCTATGTGGCCGTGCACGGCGCGTGGGCGGCGCTCGACGACGCCCGAGGAGGCCGGCGGGAAGCGCCCGCGCCGCGGCGGATGCTGCTCTACGCCCTCATGGCCAGGCTGGAAGTCCTGCTCGACGCCGTACAGAACGCGGTGGAACGGGGCGGCACCCCGCTCCCGGCCGAACGGACCGCGTGGCTCCGCGCCGCGGCCACGGACATCGCGGCGGGCCGGGTGCCGGGACCCTGCCCCGCCGACTCGGACACCCGAGCTACCCCCGAAGCGAACACCCGAACGAACACCGGAACGGCCGCCGAAACGGACACCGGAGCGGGCACCCCGACGGACACCCGAACGGACACCGGAGCAGCCGGCCCCAGCGGCCGGGACACGCCCCGGGAGCTCCTGGAGGCCGCGCGGGAGCTCTGGCCCGTGCCGCTTCCACCACGCAAGAGCGTGGCCGCGGAGCTGCGCCGCGTACTGTCCCGCTCCTCCCCCGCCCTGCCGGTCGCCCTCAGGGTCGGCCTCGCCGTCGCGGTGGGCACCGTACTGGGCACCGTACTTCCGCTCCTGCACCCGGCGTGGGTGGCCGTGGGCGCGGCCGCCGCCCTCCAGGGCGGGCCGGGTCAGCAGCCCGCGCGGCGCGCGCAGGCCCGGCTCGTCGGGACCGTGGCCGGGGTGGCGGTCGCCGCTCTCGTCTTCCACTCCTACCAGCCGGGTACGTGGGTGACCGTCGTCGTGGCCACCGTCGCGCACGCGGTTTCGCGCGGCGTTCCCCCCGGCGCCCTCCTCGTACGCACCCTGCTGAACACGCCGGTCGCGTTGCTCCTGGTCGATGCCGCCACCTCCACCGGGCTGGGCACACTCGCCGCCTTCCGGCTCCTCGACCTGACCCTCGGACTCATCCTCGGCGTGGCCGCCGCCCTGCTGGTGCGCGGGGTGCCACGGCGCCGGGTGTGCGCGGCGGTGGCGAACGCCGTGGCGGCGACGGGAGCCGCCGTACAGGAACGCCTGCGGACGGGAACGGTCCGGTCCGCCTCCGAGGGGGCCTCCTGGCAGCGGATGGCGGAACTGTGGGACATGCACGCCGCCGTGCCCGCCGAGGAGATCCGCACGACCGGCACGGCGGACCGGCTGTGGCCGGCCGTGCTGGCGGTGCGCCGCCTGCTGGCCTGGACCGTGCTCGGCGGCCCCGTGCCTCCCGCCCCCGACGACGGCGCCCGGGCCGGGAGCTACATGGACGCCCTGGCACACGCGGCCCGCGCGGGCCTCCCCGGATCGCTCGCCCTCCGGTCGGCCCTGCCCGGGCCGCCCCGGGCGCCGGAGCCGGCCCACGATCCGGAACTGCGCCGGAGACTGGCCACGCTGGGCAGCGCGCTGGTACGCCCCGCTCCCACGGCGCCGGCCGACGACGGCACCGGCGGGGGCTGACTTGAACCCGATGCGGCACACCCTCTGACCTGCGTCGGCGCCGTGACCTCGGAGAATCCGCCCGGGTCTTCCCGCATCCGCCCGCATCTCCCCGGCTCGTGAAGGTTCTGGTGCGTCAAATGGTGCACGCTCTGGTGCATCCCCATCGCCGGCTGACTGATCGTTTCGGAATGAGACGAGCAGGCTGAGGTGGCTGTCAGTCCTCCAGCCGTTGAAGCGTCTGTCTGAACTCGCCTGTCTCGATCAGACCGGTGAGGACCTGGGTCATGTTGTCGATTCCTGCGTCGCGGACGATGAGCCCGTCCGAGCACCAGAAGTAGCGGCCTCCGAGGGCTTCTCCGCTGGTGGCCCATCGCTTCATAAGGATCTCGACCTGGGCGAGGGAGATGATGGTCGCGCTCCACCGGGAACCGTCCTTGAGAGCCACGAAGACATCGACGTTGTCCACGGCCTCCAAGTCCTCGCCGGCATTCGGCAGGAACGCGGCCTCGAACTGCTCGGTGCGGACGCGGTACCACGCTCCGTCCCAACTGCCCGCTGGCGTGCTTTGGCTCATCGGGCGAGTGTGGCTGGCCGATTCGCCTTCCGGTGGGTCATGGTCAGTTCCTTCTGGTCGGTGACGGTAGCGGCGTAGCGCCGACGGGTCCCTATCGGCGCGGCGCTGGCTCACACGTCGGCTTGGTTGACGAATCCCAGCGAGGTCAACCCCTCGGCCCGGCAGAGCCGGTCCGAGGCGCCCCCGACCTCGGTCTGCAGGAGCTGGTAGGCAGCCCCGTGCTGGTGCCCCCAACGCATCGCTGCGCGCCACAGGGCCCGCCCGTAGCCGCGGCCGCGGTGCTGGGGCAGGACGCCAAAGTACTGGGGCAGTAGTCGCGCGTACCCCTGGGCGTCGTTCATGGTCTCCATCGGACCGATGGCGCCGGCGACCAGCCCGTCGTGGAGCACAGCCAGGACGGGGCCGACCGTCCCGGCCTGCATCTGTCCGTACAGGAACGCGAACCCGTCCTCGGCCATCGCCGTGGCGAACGCCTGGAACCCGGCGTCCTCGGGCAGCTCCTTGTACTCCTGGATCGGCACACCTGGCGCATCCCCGGGCCCGGCGGTGAGGTCCTTGAGCTGGACGCGCGTCCCCTGGGCGGACGCGTCGGGCTGGTCGGCGCCCAGGAACCACACGATCCGGGCCTTGGCCGCGCCGTGGGCGGGGGCCAGTTTCCGGGCCAGGTCGGCGCCGGCCGACAGGCTGTCCGGCGCTGCCCCGTAGACGTGGACCTTGACGACGCCCCGGCCGCGCTCGGCGAGGGTCGGGACGAAGGTCTGCGCCTGGTCGTGCTCGATCGCGTCGACCAAGACCCGTTCGGTCTTGGTCTCGGCCCAGCGGCGGTCTTTGTCGTGCGGGAGGAAGCGGCCGGTACCGGCGCTGTCCACCACAGCCTCCAGGAGTTCGTGGAGCGGGTCTCCCCAGCGCGCGGGCCCGAGGGTGGGCACATACGGCACGGGCATCACGGGCTCGATCCAGCCCCAGTGAAAGCGCATGACCGCACGCTACCCACGCCGCGCACACGCCGCAGGCCCCGGCGCGAACTGGCCCGGAGCCTGCGGCGTCACCCGCCGGTCAGGGGACGGCTAGTGCGGGTTGTCGTCACCGGCGGCGCACGAGCACTTGGCGCTGTCCATGACGGTGTCCATGTCGCTCACGGCGGTGATCCGGGTCACGGGCTCCACCGGCACCAGGACGGGACGCGTCAGGTACGGCTGGCCGGTCTGGGTCGGTCCTTCGTCCGGCAGCGGACGCCGCGGTGAGATTTCGACGGTTACAGCGGTCATCTGTTCACCCTGCTTTCTTATCTCCGTGCTGGCAGTACGCCGCCAGCGGGGCCTTCGCCTCCTGGTAGTGCTTGGCCAGGGGCCTGCACACCCGGCAGGAGCCGGCCAGGCTGCATCCCGAGCAGCCTCCAGTGCGAAGCATCAGGCGGTCCGCGATCGCGCCCAGGCGGGCCAGGCCCTCGATCCCCTCGTGGGGCAGGCTGATCTGGTCGTCGCGGCCGATCTTGCAGATGGACACCAGGCCGTGGGGGTCCATGTGAAAGAAGGTGTGGCCGGCGTTGCAGCCGGTGAACTGCTTACGGACGCGCAGGTGCTCCTTGGACTGCGCGGTCAGCACCTCGCCCCCGCCGTAAATGGTGGGCGTCATGTTGGTGAAGACCTCGTACTCGACGCCCCACCGCTGACACAGGTCGACCATGTTCTGTTCCTCGTGGCCGTTGTCCTCGGTGACGACGATGCTCATGCGCAGCGGCAGCCGGGCGTGGCGGGCGGCGTTCATGCCCTGCACGAACTGGTCCCAGGCACCCGGGCGCTGCGTCAGCGCGTCGTAACTGGCCTTGGCCGCTCCGTACATGGAGACGGTGACGCGGTAGGGCGGGCACTCCCGGAAGAGGCGCAGCAGGTTCTCCCGCCACAGCAGCGACCCATTGGTCGAAACCGTGACCATCATGCCCAGCTCGAACGCGTGCCGGTAGGACCGCATGAAGTCCTTGTCGATGGTGGGCTCGCCACCGGTGACCTGGAGAAAGAGCACGCCGGCCTCGGCCATGACGTCCAGGCAGCGCCGCTTGTCCTCCCACGGCATCCCGGACTGCATTTTCAGCCCCAGGTAGCAGTGCTTGCAGTCGTAGTTGCAGCCGAGGTTGACCTCCCAGGACGCCTTGCCATAGCCCCAGGAGGACGGCTGACGGACGAGGAGGTACTCCCCGGTCGGCCGGCCGGTCACGTCGAGGTCGGGCCACTGTCCACGGACCGCGTCGACGAGCCAGGCCGGGGCAGGTTTGGCGGGGTCATGGGCGCGCAATTCCTCGTACCGGGCCTCTGGCAAGAGGGCCCCGCCACGGCTACCTGGCCGCACGAGCGTGTGCTGTTCCAGAAACGGGCTGGCGATCAAAGAGTGCACGAAGGCTCCTCGGGTGGGGTTGGTGCCGCTCCCTGCCGTACGCACCGGGCAGCACGGCCAGCAGCGGAAAGCCGACTGTCAGGACGGTGTGGACAGGAGACGGATGGCAACGAGCTGCCCGGTCTCTTCCTTGTGCGAGCAGATCGCGGCCAGAGCACGGCAGTTCAGGGCGAGGTCTTCGAGGTGGGCAGCGGCCGTGCGGTTGTCCGGGCCAGGCCCTTGGCGCAGGGTGTGGTCGACGCGGTCGAGGAGCCAGCGGGCCGTGTCTCGGTCGGCAGTGTCGTGGCACTCGTCGTTGATCGCCTCGTCCAGCTTCGGCGCCAGGTGCCCGACATGCTGGCGCAGGCGGGCGGTCAGCTGGTCGACCTGCTCGCGGCCCGGTACGCGCAACGGCAGGCAGGAAGTGATGCTCAGCGCCTCAGTCCAGTCCTGCCGAGGGTCCACCGTCGGCTCCGCGGGCCTCACCGCGCACCTGCTTCGGCCGTCTTCTTCCTCGTCACGTGCACGAGTTGGCTGATTGCGTCGGGGTTGCACAGATCGGCGGGTCCGTCCATCGGGACCACCCAGCAGGAGCGCGCCCGGGGGTGCCGGAAGTCGATTCCAGGGCAGGGCACGCCGAGGTAGTGGTCATCGCCGAAGCACTCGGTCTCGGGCTCTCGCCAGGAGTCGCAGGCTTTCGAGGGGACGAGGCAGTAGTACCAACCTGCGGTCTGGTCGACGAAGACCGGCCCTCGGTGGAGCGCCGCGCTCAGGTAGGCACTCACCCTGACACGCTCCTCGCTGCCGGCAGCGGCGGTGATCAGGGAGGCGGGGACGCGGATGGCGGTGAACGCTCCGCCGCAGCGCAGCAGCGCCACTCCTCGGTCGTTCCATTCCCTCTGGGCCCGGTCGCGGTTGTCCGCAGCGGCGAGCAGCCAGTTCGAGACGGCCCTGTCCCGGGCCTGCACCAGCGCACCCGCGGTGGTCACGACTGCGACCTTCGATCCGTCGACTTGCCGAACGGGTCCCATGTCTGGCTGCCCCCCTCTACGCTCGATTCCGTGATGGCCTCGACACTAGAAACCGCAGGTGGGGGCTGGAACTGACTGCGAGTACAGGTGGCTTGAGCTCTAACCGTCAGGATGGACACCCCATGCGGCCTCGCCCGGACCGAACCCTGACCGCCAGTACGGGTACGCCTCCGCGTCCCCGCGCCGGCCTCATCTCCGGTTACGTCCTGCGCGTCATAAGGGAGCAGCAGGGTTACACGCAGGAGGAGGCGGCCGAGCACCTGGGCGTGAGCCTGGACACCGTCGCGGGGTGGGAGACAGCTCGCCGACCGCTGACCGCCGTACCGTACGGGCAGATGCTCACGTACCGGCACAAACTGATGTTGATGGGCGTCTCGGCCGCGCTGCTCCAGGCGTGGGGGAGGGCCCTCGAGGCAGACGTGCTCCTCACAACCGTCCTCGACGAGGAGGTCCCCGTCGAGGAGAGCCCTCTCGCGGTGATGGTGATGCAGCGCGAGCTGGGCGCCGTGCTGGCGTGGCCCCTCAACGGTGTACCCCCGGAGCCGGTGCGGACCCTGCCCGCCCCTGCCCGGCCCCGGCGCGGACCGGCACCGCCCGGGCCGCAGCTCTCCCTGGAGGAGCGCCGGCGCTTCTTCACGCATATGCGGACCACCGCCGAGCAGGCCCGCGGCCCCGGCCGGTTCCTGCTGCGCCGTCAGGCCCTCTACCTGTCGGGGTACGACACCGCCACGGACACCGCCGACTGGCTTGCCCACCAGCAGAGGACCGAGCGCCCCGACGACTGGCTGACGGGCTGGCTCAACGGTCGTTCGGTGGCGGCCGTCGCCGCCCGCCAGGGCGACCGCGACCGCATGGACCACTGGATCGACACGGCCCTCCGTGACAACGACGCAGGCGAGACCGCCAACCTCAACTACTGGGCGTACTGGGTCGGCGAGATGCAGCACGTAGAACTGTCCGACGATTTCATCGCCGACCGCACGCCACGGCCCTGGCCCGGAGACCGGCTCCTCGACCATCTCGTCCAGGGCGTGGCCCCCGAGCACGGATACGTGGACCTCAACATCCACACCGTGTGGTCCCTGCTCCAGCTCCGGCCCAACCTCCTGCGCTCAGGAGCTGCCTCCCGCGCCCTGCGCGACCGGCTACCGATCATGTTGGATAGCCGGGAGCTCTCGCCACATGGCAGACGGGAGCTGGAGAGCATCCACTATGCAATCCGCCTCGCCGAGGCGTGAGAGGAGCCCGAAGTGTCAGACGACCTTTCCGCGGTGGCGAACTTCCTGTACGAGGCGGGGACGCTCAAGCAGACCAAGCGCACCGGATGGTGGATGGCGGGCGTCCGGGAACCTGAGTCGGTGGCCGAGCACTCGTGGCGCACCAGTCTGATCGCGTCGATCATCGCGAAGCTGGAGGGCGCCGACCCGGCGCGGGCCGCGTTCCTCGCCGTCTGGCACGACACCGGTGAGACCAGGACCGGGGACGTCAACCACCTCGGCAAGAAGTACACCGACGGTGAAGCCGACGCGCGCGCGATCGCCGCCGATCAGGTCACCGGCATGCCCGAGGCCTTGGCGCAGGCCGTGACCGACCTGATCGGCGAGTACGAGGCACGGGAGTCCCCCGAGGCGGTGTGCGCGCGGGACGCCGACAAGCTGGAGTGCATGATCCAGGGCATCGAATACCGAGCCCAGGGATATGAGAACGCTCAGCGGTGGATCGACAACAGTCGCGGCCGGATCGTCACCAGGAGCGGCCAGGCCCTCGCGGACGCTGTCCTGGAGACCGGTTCGCTCGACTGGCTCCGCGCCGCCCTCGGTGAAACGAAGCGCTGACCGAGCTGCCCGGTCGTCCTAGGCAGTGGAGGACGGCCGGGCGCCGCACGAGCCGACCGCGCCGCGGTGTCGCAGTAGTCGTACAGCAGACGGTCATGATCAGCGCGCTGTCCCTTGACGGCGAACTCTGAGCTCTTGCCGACGAAGTAGCCGCCCGTGCACTCACGGTGCACCAAACGGAAAGAGAGAGACGGCCCCGTAGGACCGTTGCCACTGGTCACGCAGGGTGACAGCGGTGGTGCCCGGAGCCGGACTTGAACCGGCACGCCCGCGAAGGGGCAGCGAGGTTTAAGCTCGCCGTGTCTGCATTCCACCATCCGGGCAGGCCATGGGCTCCGCGTTGAGCGCCCCGAGCCTATCGGGACGGGTCCCTCGAACAGCGGGCGGGCGGAGCGATGTTGTCTTATTTTATTGGCGCCTGAGGGAGCATCAGCTCGGGGGGCGGGTCATCCGCACTTGCCAACACCCTTGCGCGCGGTGGCCGGCCTTGTATGCGGAATGACGGAATTTCACCGTCTCTACAAGGGCGCCCGCCCTGTTATCGCCCGGGGGCGCCGCGGTGGAGCCTGTCAGGGGCGCCTGTCATCCCCAGGTATGACGCCGGCCCGCGTGGTCCGACCGAAGTCGCCCCCCAGAACCGGAACAGCGGCTGACTACACGGCGCTCCGCGGCCGGAAGGATGGAGAACGTCCCCGAGCACACGCCGTACCGACAGGAGCGCCCTTCCCGTGACCACCGCACCCATCGCCGACCGGTCCACCACCGTGGCCGCACGCGCCACGGAGCTTTCCAAGATCTACGGCCAGGGCGAGACCCAGGTGGTCGCGCTGGACCGGGTCTCCGTCGACTTCCGGCAGGCCGAGTTCACCGCGATCATGGGCCCCTCCGGCTCCGGCAAGTCCACGCTGATGCACTGCGTCGCCGGGCTGGACACCTTCTCCTCCGGCTCGGTGCGCATCGGCGACACGGAACTGGGCTCCCTGAAGGACAAGCAGCTGACCAAGCTGCGCCGGGACAAGATCGGGTTCATCTTCCAGGCGTTCAACCTGCTGCCGACGCTGACCGCGCTGGAGAACATCACCCTCCCGATGGACATCGCGGGGCGCAAGCCGGACAAGCAGTGGCTGGACTCCGTGATCCGGATGATCGGTCTGTCCGACCGGCTGGGCCACCGTCCCTCCCAGCTCTCCGGCGGCCAGCAGCAGCGCGTGGCCGTGGCCCGGGCGCTGGCCTCCCGGCCGGAGATCATCTTCGGTGACGAGCCGACCGGAAACCTCGACTCCCGCTCGGGTGCCGAGGTGCTGGGCTTCCTGCGCAACTCGGTGCGGGAGCTGGGGCAGACCGTGGTGATGGTGACCCACGACCCGGTGGCCGCCGCCTACGCGGACCGGGTGGTCTTCCTCGCGGACGGACGCATCGTCGACGAGGTGTACGGGCCGACGGCCGACTCGGTGCTGGACCGCATGAAGCAGTTCGACGCCAAGGGCCGCACCAGCTGACCCGGCCTCCGGCCCGTCCCCGGCCCGTCCCGGCCCGTCCCCGGCCCGTCCGGGGCAGGCCCCGTCCCTGACCCGCCGTACCTCCGACAGAGAAGACCCATGTTCCGTACCGCCTTGCGCAACGTATTCGCGCACAAGGCCAGGTTGTTGATGACCGTGCTCGCCGTGATGCTCGGCGTGGCGTTCGTGTCGGGCACCCTGGTTTTCACCAACACCATCTCCGACGCCCTGCAGAACAGCTCCGCCAAGGGCTTCGACCACGTCGACGTCGCCGTCACGACCGAGTACCAGGAGGCCGAGGGCGATAAGGTCGGCGAGGTCCCCGAGCTGACCGAGGCGCTCCTCGACGACAGTGCGAAGGTCCCCGGCGCGGCCTCCGCCATCGGCGTGGTCACCGGCTTCACCGCCGTCGCCGACAAGGACGGCGACCTGATCGGCGACGGCTGGAGCACGCGGGGCGGCAACTACTGGGGCACCGAGGACCCCCGGTACCCGCTGACCGACGGGCGCGCCCCGAAGGGCGAGGGCGAGATCCTCATCGACTCCAAGACCGCCGAGCGGTCCGGCTACGACGTCGGTGACACCGTGCGGATGTCCGTCGACGGCCCGGTCATCACCCCGAAGGTGGTCGGCGTCTTCACCACCGACGACGGCGGCGTCGCGGCCGGCGGCAGCCTCACCCTCTTCGACACGGCGACCGCGCAGACGCTGTTCGGCAAGGCGGGCACGTACGACGAGATCGACGTCAAGGCGAAGGCCGGTGTCACCCAGGCCGCGCTGAAGGCGGAACTGGACAAGGCGCTGCCGAAGGACCTCGTCGAGACCACCACCGCCGAGGAGCTGGCCGACGACCAGGCGGAGATGATCGCCTCGTCGATGAGCGGCATGAAGCAGGGTCTGCTGGTCTTCGCCGGCATCGCGCTGTTCGTCGGCACGTTCATCATCGCCAACACCTTCACGATGCTGGTCGCCCAGCGCACCAAGGAGCTCGCCCTGATGCGGGCGGTCGGCGCCTCCCGCCGGCAGGTCACGCGGTCGGTGCTGATCGAGGCGTTCGTCGTCGGCGTCGTCGCCGCGGTCACCGGCCTGCTCGCGGGCATCGGCATCGGTGCCGGGATGCGCTCCCTGATGGGCTCGATGGGCGAGGTCGTGCCCGACGGGCCGCTGGTGGTGTCCCCCGGCACGATCGTCGCCGCCCTCGCGGTCGGCGTGCTGGTCACCATGCTGGCGGCATGGCTGCCCGGCCGCCGCGCGGCGAAGATCCCGCCGGTCGCGGCGATGAGCAGCGTGCACGCCAAGGCCACGACGAAGTCGCTGGTGCTGCGCAACACGCTGGGCGCGCTGGTCTCGGCCGCCGGTGTCGCGGTCGTCCTCGCGGCGACGACGATGGAGGGCTCGGACGGACAGGCCCCGATGGGCATGGGCGCGGTGCTGCTGATCATCGGCGTGTTCATCCTGACGCCGCTGCTCTCCCGCCCGCTGATCGCCGCGGTGGCACCGGTGCTGCGCGTGTTCGGCGTCGCGGGCAAGCTCGCCCGGCAGAACTCGGTGCGCAACCCGCGCCGCACCGCCGCCACCGCCTCCGCGCTGATGATCGGCCTCACCCTGATCACCGGCATGACGGTGATGGCCGGCAGCCTGCAGAAGTCGATCGACAAGATGGCGTCGGCGTCGATCGAGGCCGACTACGTGGTCTCCATGGCCAACGGCAGCCCCCTCAGCCCGGACATCGCCGAGAAGCTCGGCAGGGCCGACGGCATCACCGCCATCAGCCCGCTGCGCAACGCGGAGTCCCGCATCGGCGGGCAGACCGAGTACCTCACCGGCGTCAACGGCTCCACGATCGGCGAGCTGACCGACCTCAAGGTCGAGCAGGGCGCCTTCGAGGTCGGCGGCACCGACGTCGTCGTGGACGCCGACACCGCGAAGGACCACGGCTGGAAGACCGGCTCCACCTTCACCGCCGCCTACGAGGACGGCGAGAAGCAGCGGCTGAAGGTCGCCGGGGTCTACGAGGGCAACGACATGATCCGCGGCATCATGGTCGACCTTCCCACCGTCGCCCCGCACCAGTCGGACCCGGTCGACATGCAGGTGATGGTGAAGATGTCCGACGGGGCCTCCTCGGCCGCGAAGGACAGCCTGGTGGAGGCGCTGGACACCAACCCGGCGATCAAGATCCAGGACAAGCAGGACATCTCCAACGAGATCGCGAAGATGTTCACCCTGATGCTGAACATGCTCTACGGTCTGCTGGCCATGGCGGTGATCGTGGCCGTCCTCGGTGTCATCAACACCCTGGCCATGTCGATCTTCGAGCGCTCCCAGGAGATCGGGATGCTGCGGGCGATCGGCCTGGACCGCAAGGGCATCAAGCGGATGGTCCGCCTGGAGTCCCTGGTGATCTCCCTCTTCGGCGGTGTGCTCGGCATCGGCCTCGGCGTGTTCTTCGGCTGGGCGGCCGGACAGCTGATGGGCACGGCGATACCGACGTACGAGCTGGTCCTGCCCTGGGGCCGGATGGGCGTCTTCCTCCTGCTGGCCGCCGTCGTGGGCGTCCTGGCGGCGCTGTGGCCGGCCCGCCGGGCGGCGCGTCTGAACATGCTCGACGCCATCAAGGCCGAGTAGGCGGTACGTGTGTACAGGGCCCCGTTCCGCAAGGAGCGGGGCCCTTCGCGGTACGCGCGGAGGTCGCCTCCAGGAGCGCGCGGAGGTCAGTTCCAGGTACGGGCGCGCAGCGGCATCCCGGAGCCGCCCGGCTCGGGGGTCCGCACGGCGAGAACCTGGTTGACGCCGATGCGGTTGCGCTCGAAGGCCAGCGCGGAGGCCGCCATGTACAGCTGCCAGACGCGGGCCCGGCCGGGGCTGACGAGCCGGATGGCCGTCGCCCAGCCGGACTCCAGGTTGGCGACCCAGCGGCGCAGGGTGAGCGCGTAGTGCTCGCGGATCGACTCGACGTCGCGCACCTCGAACCCGGCGCGCTCCAGCTGGGTGACGGTACTGCCGACCGGGGCGAGTTCGCCGTCGGGGAAGACGTAGGCGTCGATGAACTCGTCCACGTTGTAGGCGGACTCGTCCTTCCGGGGGCGGCGGGCGATCTGGTGGTTCAGCAGCCGTCCGCCGGGTTTCAGGAGCTTGAACAGGTCGACGGCGTACTCCAGGTACCGCTCGGCGCCGACGTGCTCGGCCATACCGATGGACGAGATGGCGTCGTACGGTCCGTCGGCCACGTCCCGGTAGTCCTGGACGCGGATCTCCACCCGGTCGGTGAGCCCCTCGTCGGCGACGCGCTTGCGGGCGAACGCGGCCTGCTCCTGGGACAGCGTGACGCCGACGACGCTCACGCCGTGCTCGCGGGCCGCGTGGATCGCCATGGAGCCCCAGCCGCAGCCGACGTCGAGGAGGCGCTGGCCGGGGCTCAGCCCGAGCTTGCGGCTGACCAGTTCGAGCTTGTCGCGCTGGGCGTCCTCCAGGGTGCCGCCCTCGGACGGCGGGGCCGGCCAGTAGGCGCAGGAGTACACCATGGACGGACCGAGGACGAGCTCGTAGAAGTCGTTGCCGACGTCGTAGTGGTGGCTGATGGCCCGTCTGTCGCTGCGCTTGGTGTGCAGGTGGCGGCGGGCCCGGCGGACCTCCTCCGGTGGCGGGGCGGGCGGCAGCGGCGGCCCGGCCATCGTGACCAGACCGCGTACGGCGGCCCGGACCTCGGGGTCGCGGAGCGCCTCCGCGAGGCCCCGGGCATCCTCGCCGCGCTCCCAGACGAGACCGGCGAGCAGACCGAGGGCGGTGTAGAGGTCGCCGTCCACGTCCAGGTCCCCGGCCACCCAGGCACGGGCCAGGCCGAGTTCGCCCGGCTTGAACAGCAGGCGGCGCAGGGCCCGGCGGTTGCGGACGACGAGGGTCGGCGCGCCCGGCGGGCCCGCCTGTGAACCGTCCCAGGCGCGGATGCGCACCGGGAGTGGTGTTCCCAGCAACTGTTCGAAGAGGTTCTGCAGCCGCAGCGCGGCGTCAGCCATGGCGTACCTCCGTGACGAGCGATCCCGGATGTCCCACATGAATGTCCGACATGAATGTCCGACACCACGTAAACACCTGGGAGCCCGCCGTACAGTCCCCGGCGCGCGTTACGACTGAGCAAAATACCTGTACACGCCACGAGATTTTTCGCCCCGTCGGCGCAACGCGAAGGAGCCGCCCGCACCACGGATGGCGGACGGCCCCTTCGGGGAACTACTGCGGGAGGTGACCCAAGGTCAGGAGGCCTTGGCCTTCTCCTCGGTCTTCTCCGACTTCGCGGCCGTCTCGCTCTTGTCGACGGCCTTCGGCGCGGCGGCCTTCGGGGCCGGCTTGGCGGCCTCGTAGAACTCCTCGCGCGGGGTCTCCATCGCGCCGAGGGAGACGACCTCGCGCTTGAGGAACATGCCGAGCGTCCAGTCCGCGAAGATGCGGATCTTCCGGTTCCAGGTCGGCATCGCGAGACCGTGGTATCCGCGGTGCATGTACCAGGCGAGACGTCCCTTGAGCTTGATCTTCATCTTGCCCATGACGATCATCGCCACGCCCTTGTGCAGGCCGAGGCCCGCCACCGCGCCCTTGTTGGCGTGGCTGTAGTCCTTCTGCGGGAAGCCCCGCATACCGGAGATCACGTTGTCGCCGAGGACCTTGGCCTGACGCAGCGCGTGCTGGGCGTTCGGCGGGCACCAGGCGTTCTCGTTGCCGGCCTTGCGGCCGACGAGGTCCGGCACCTGGGCGTTGTCGCCCGCGGCCCAGATGTAGTCGGTGCCCTGGACCTGGAGGGTCGGCGCGCAGTCGACGTGACCGCGGGGGCCCAGCGGCAGGCCGAAGCGGGAGAGCGCCGGGTTCGGCTTGACGCCGGCCGTCCACACGATGGTGTTGGAGTCGACCTCCAGGCCGTTCTTCAGCACCACGTGGCCGTCGACGCAGGAGTCCATGGAGGTGGACAGGTAGACCTCGACGCCGCGGCCCTCGAGGTGCTCCTTGCCGTACTGGCCGAGCTTGGGACCGACCTCGGGGAGGATCTTGTCGGCGGCGTCCACGAGGACGAAGCGCATGTCCTCGCGGGAGACGTTGTTGTAGTACTTGGCCGCGTCGCGGGCCATGTCCTCGACCTCACCGATGGTCTCCGCGCCGGCGAAACCGCCGCCGATGAAGACGAAGGTGAGCGCCTTGCGGCGGATCTCCTCGTCGGTGGTGGAGTCGGCCTTGTCCAGCTGCTCCAGGACGTGGTTGCGCAGGCCGATGGACTCCTCGATGCCCTTCATGCCGATGCCCTGCTCGGCGAGGCCGGGGATCGGGAAGGTGCGGGAGACCGCGCCCATGGCGATGACCAGGTAGTCGAACGGCAGCTCGTACGCCTCGCCCACCAGGGGGGCGATCGTGGCGACCTTGCGGTCCTGGTCGATGGTGCTGACCCGACCGGTGAGGACCTCCGCCTTCGGAAGCACGCGCCGCAGGGGGACGACGACGTGCCGCGGGGAGATGCTGCCGGCGGCGGCTTCGGGGAGGAAGGGCTGGTAGGTCATGTACGACCGCGGGTCGACGACGGTGACGGTCGCCTCGCCGTAACGCATCTTCTTCTGGATGCGTCGAGCTGCGTACAGGCCTACGTACCCACCGCCTACTACGAGGATCCTGGGACGCTCCGTGGTGCTCATGCCATCGAGTATCCACCCGTCTGAGGGGGGTGGTTCGTGCGCCCCTTCACAAGCTTCGGTGGTGCCTGTGCTACCATCCGCCGCCCACGTGACGGAGATCATGGTGGAGCAAGGAACCAGGGTGTGGCGCACCCCGTTGTCAATGCCGCGTGAGCTGCTCCTCCGCACCTCCGAGGCCGGTGGACCACCCTCCTGGAGCGTCCGCCCGAGAGGCCTTCCGAACACCGTCCTGAACACGTTCAAAGGGCAGTTGAACCCCCAAAAGGGTCAACCGACGCGCTCTCTTCGTCCGACCGGGCCCAATTCCTTGTGAAGAACTTCACGAAGTTTCCCGACAGGATGTCACCGTGGGGCCCCGAAGGGCCCCAGCAGCCGCTCAATCGTCGTCCGTCCTGCTCAGACCGCGACGGTGAGGACCCCTGCGCCAATGGCCACGCGACGCCGTAGAAGGGCGCGCACGCAAGCGATTCCGCCTTCGGATGCGGCGTGTACACGCGGATGCGTACACTGAGTTCATGACTGAGAACACCGTGACCGTACGGGAAGCCCGCGCGCACCTCGCCGATCACATCAACCGGGCCGAGGAAGGCGTCCCGACCGTCATCACGCGCAACGGCGCACCAGTGGCAGCCGTGGTCCCGATCTCGGACTTCGAAGCGCTGGAGGAAGCCGCCGACGTGATGTTGGCGCGCGAGGCCGAAGCCGTCCTGGCGGAGGGCGGCACCACCGTGACGATGGCGGAACTGCTGGCGGACCTGTTCACCGAGCAGGACGGCGAGGCGGCGTGAAGTACGCCTTCCGGTTCACCACTGCGGCGCAGCGGCAGCTACGGGCCATCAGCCGACCCGACGCCATGCGCATCCTGACCGCGCTGACCGCACTCGGTGACGACCCGTACCGCCAGGACGCCGACGTCAAGAAGCTCACCGGCCCGTCCGGGCTCTACCGGCTCCGGGTCGGAAGCTACCGGATCGCCTGCCGGATCAACGACGGCGAACTCGTCGCCCTCGTCGTCAAAGGGGGCGACCGGCGGGACGTCTGCCGCAATCCGTGACGCCCCGTCCGGTGCCGGCATCGCCTGGCAGTGCCGCTCAGCGCGCCTCGGCGGCGCAGCTGTGGGCGATGCCGTCAAGGATGTCGTGTTCACTCACGACGACCTCCTCCGCGCCCGTCCGTTCCATGATCGAGAGCAGGACGAGTGCCCCCGCTCCGATCACGTCGACACGGCCCGGATGCATGGAGGGGACCGCCGCGCGCTCGGCGTGGGTGGAGCGCAGCAGCCATTCGGTGATCTCACGGACCCGGTCTCGGGAGACGCGGGAGTGGTGGATGGCGGCCGAGTCGTACTCCGGCAGCTCCTGCGCGATCGCGGAGACGGTCGTGACCGAGCCGGCCAGCCCCACCAGCGTGCGCGCCTCGCGCAGGGGCACCGTCCGCTCGGCCAGGTCCAGGGCCGCCTCGATGTCGGCCCGCATCGCCGCGACCTGCCCGGCGGTGGGCGGGTCGGTCACGGCGCCGTCGCGCACCAGGTGCCGCTCCGTCATCCGGACGCAGCCGACGTCCACGGAACGGGCGGCGCGCACGTGGTCGTCGCCGACGACGAACTCCGTCGAGCCGCCCCCGATGTCGACGACCAGGTACGGCTTGTCGAGGTGGTCCCGTCCGCTCAGTTCCCTCGTGGCGCCGGTGAAGGAGAACTCGGCCTCCTGGTCGCCGGAGATGACCTCCGGCTCGACGCCGAGGATGTCCAGCACCCCGCGCACGAACACGTCCCGGTTCTCCGCGTCCCGGGAGGCGGAGGTCGCCACGAAACGCAGCCGCTCGGCGCCGTGCTCCTCGATGACCCCGGCGTACTCACGGCAGGCGGCGAAGGTCCGCTCCAGCGCCTCGGGCGCCAGCCGCCCGGTGCGGTCGACGCCCTGGCCGAGCCGCACGATGGTCATGCGGCGGTCCAGGTCCGTCAGCCCGCCCGTCTCCGGGTCGACGTCGGCGACCAGGAGCCGGATGGAGTTCGTACCGCAGTCGATGGCGGCGACACGGGTCACTTGCCGTCCTCCCCGCAGGTCTTCTCCGTCTCGCAGACCGTCACGCACGGCCCCTTGCGCCACCACTCCGGCAGCATCGCGATCGCCTCGTCGCCCAGCGGGTTGACACCGGGACCGGCCGCCAGCGAGTGGCCGACCAGCACGTGCAGACACTTCACCCGGTCCGGCATGCCGCCCGCGCTCGGGAAGCCGGTCAGCTCCTCGATCTCGTCGCGGCGCCGGATGTAGTCCTCGTGCGCCGCCCGGTAGGCGGCGGCCAGCTCCGGGTCGGTGGCCAGCCGCTCGGTCATCTCCTTCATCACGCCGTTCGCCTCCAGCGTGCCGATCGCGGAGGCCGCCCTCGGGCACGTCAGGTAGTACAGCGTGGGGAAGGGCGTGCCGTCGGGCAGCCGCGGTGCCGTCTCCACGACGTCCGGCTGCCCGCACGGGCAACGGTGCGCGATGGCGCGCAGGCCGCGCGGAGGCCGCCCGAGCTGCTGTTTGAAGGCCTCCACGTCCGCGTCGGTGGGCTCGGTGCGCGGGGTGGTCGGCGGGGGAGTCTGCATGACTGTCTTCTGCTGGTCTTCCTGTTGAGTCACTGCCGGTGGGCGGCGGCGTCGGCCTTGTCGACCCCGTCCCAGACGTTCCGGTACCAGGGCCGGTCGGCGGCACCGGCCTCGGCGCGGGCCTGCTCGGCCGCGTCCGGGTCGACGACGACGAACCCCGTCTCCCCCGGCATCACATAGTGCAGCCGCAGCCGGATCTGCTGCTCGGCGTAGGCGTCGTCCTGCCAGCGCGCCTTGAGGTCGCGCAGGTCCTCGACCCGGTCCCGGGTCTCCTGCCGCTCCCGCTGGAGGTCGGCGATCTCGGCGCGCTGGGCGACGTACTGCCGTATCGGGTAGGCGAGCGCCACGACGAGCGAGCAGAGCACCATCGCGAGCAGCGCGGCCCGGCCGGTCAGCCGGGAACGACGGGCCTGGCGCTTGGTCTGCGAGCGGTAGACCCGGGCCGCGGTCTGTTCCCCGATGATCCGGATCCTGGTCGCGGTGGAGAAACGGTCCCGGTCCTTCACCGCCATGTCTGTCCCCGCCTCCAGTCCATACGTGCGTACGTCCCCGCACACGGTACGGGACCGAGTACGGGGACGTACGTACGACGCTTACTACGAGTGCGGCGCTCAGCCCTTGCTCAGCCCTTGAAGCGGGGGAACGCGCTGCGGCCGGCGTACACCGCGGCGTCGTCGAGGATCTCCTCGATGCGCAGCAGCTGGTTGTACTTGGCGACGCGCTCGGAGCGGGCCGGGGCGCCGGTCTTGATCTGGCCGCAGTTGGTGGCGACGGCCAGGTCGGCGATGGTGACGTCCTCGGTCTCGCCGGAGCGGTGGGACATCATGCACTTGAAGCCGTTGCGCTGGGCCAGCTCCACGGCGTCCAGGGTCTCGGTCAGCGAACCGATCTGGTTCACCTTGACGAGCAGGGCGTTGGCGGCGTCCTCCTCGATGCCGCGGGCCAGGCGCTCCGGGTTGGTGACGAACAGGTCGTCGCCGACGATCTGGACCTTGTCGCCGAGCTTGCCGGTGAGCACCTTCCAGCCGTCCCAGTCGTCCTCGAACAGCGGGTCCTCGATGGAGACCAGCGGGTACGCCTCGACCAGCTCGGCGTAGTACTCGGTCATCTCGGCGGCCGAGCGGTCCTTGCCCTCGAAGGTGTAGACGCCGTCCTTGTAGAACTCGGACGCGGCGACGTCGAGCGCGAGGGCGATCTGCTCGCCGGGGGTGTAGCCGGCCTCCTTGATCGCCTCGAGGATGAGGTCGAGGGCCTCGCGGTTCGAGCCGAGGTTCGGGGCGAAGCCGCCCTCGTCGCCGAGGCCGGTGGCCAGGCCCTTGCTCTTCAGGACCTTCTTCAGGGTGTGGTAGACCTCGGCGCCCCAGCGCAGGGCCTCGGAGAAGGACTCCGCGCCGATCGGGGCGATCATGAACTCCTGGATGTCCACGTTCGAGTCGGCGTGCGACCCGCCGTTCAGGATGTTCATCATCGGCACCGGCAGCAGGTGCGCGTTGGGGCCGCCCAGGTAGCGGAAGAGCGGCAGGTCGCTGGCCTCGGAGGCGGCGTGGGCGACGGCGAGCGAGACGCCGAGGATGGCGTTGGCGCCCAGCGAGCCCTTGTTGTCGGTGGCGTCCAGGTCGGACATGGCCTGGTCGATCAGGCGCTGCTCGGTGGCGTCGTAGCCGACGAGCTCCGGGCCGATCTGCTCGATGACGGCGAGGACGGCCTTCTCCACGCCCTTGCCCAGGTAACGGCCCGCATCGCCGTCACGGAGTTCGACGGCCTCGAAGGCGCCGGTGGAGGCGCCGGACGGAACGGCGGCACGACCCGTGCTGCCGTCGTCGAGGCCGACCTCGACCTCGACCGTGGGGTTGCCTCGGGAGTCCAGGATTTCCCGGGCTACGACGACGTCGATGGACGGCACGAGCATCTCCTTCTTCAATGTGACGCTTAGGTGTGACGCGCGGGCCCACAGGACCGCGGCGGCTCTGCGGGACCGAGCCTAACCGGCTCCGGGCGATCGGCCAGCCGATCGCCCACCCGGTGGACAGAACCGAGAGTAAATTGTTTCCGAACGGAACAAAGACGTTTCCGGAAACCGGGAGGGGCCGGGGCGCAAAAATCCCGTCCCGGTGCGTACGGGGGAACACGCACCGGGACGGGAGTCGGGGGGGCCGCTGCCTACTTGAGGTGCAGCTGCTGGCCCGGGTAGATCAGGTCGGCGTCGTCGACGATGTCGTCGTTCAGCTTGAACACCTTCGCCCAGCCGCCCTCGACGTCGTGCTCCTCGGCGATCGAGCTGAGGGTGTCGCCCTCGACGACCTTGTACTCGCCGTCGCCCTTCTCGACCTTCTTGCCGGTCGGGGTGGTGACGGTCTTCTTCTCGGCCGCCGGGCGCTCGTCGGAACGGGAGGCCTTCTGCTCGGTGGAACGCTCGGCCGTGGAGCCGCCGCTCTGGCTCTGCGAGCTCTCGGAGCTGCCGGAACCCTCGGAGCTGCCGGAGCTCTCGGAGGAGCCGCCGTCCTGGCTCTCGCCGGAGCCGCCGCCGGTGTACGCGGCGCCCGACAGGCCGGTGCCGCAGACCGGCCAGGCACCCTTGCCCTGGCCCGCGAGCACCTTCTCGGCGATCTCGATCTGCTGCGCCTTGCTGGCCTGGTCGGCGGTGGAGGCGTACTGCGTACCGCCGTAGCCGGCCCAGGTGGAGGCGGAGAACTGCAGACCGCCGTAGTAACCGTTGCCGGTGTTGATGGACCAGTTGCCGCCGGACTCGCACTGGGCGACGGCGTCCCACTCGGACGCGGTGGCGGCGGAGGCGTTGCCGGCCGCCATCAGCGGGGCGGCGACGGCGGCACCGGTGACGCCGGCGACGGCGATGACACGGGTGGCCTTGGACGGGCGGCGGTGCTTGCCCTTGCCGGAAAACAGCATGGTTGATCCCCTCACCGACGCCTGCGAGGTGAGCTGTCGGGTTCGGGCCGGTTGAGTTGCCCGGCCGGGTTCCTCGCGGAACTCGGCTCCACCCCTAGCCGCTCCGGCTCAACTGCCCGGTGCGGCACTTACCTTGGGTCCCCCGCTCCTGCCTTCGGCGCTTGCGCGACGACTGTTCCCGGACGGCCGCTGGCAGGATTCGGCGTTGCGGCAGCCGGGGCCCGCGATGGCGAGCGGTCATGACCGTAGACACGCGCTCCGCGGTTTTTCAAAGACGATCACGGCTTCTGAGACCTATCTCTCACGTGATCCAAAACGGACATACAGTCTCTAACTATGACGCGAACTGGCCCTACTTTTCGCCCGATTCGCCCACGACCGTGAGCGTCTGACCGGGCAGGATGTGGTCCGGGTCGGCGCCGACGACCTCCTTGTTGCCGGTGTAGAGCGAGCGCCACCCGCCGTCGAGCTCAAGGGAGTCGGCGATACCCCAGAGACTGTCGCCGGAACGCACGGTGTACGCGCCGTCCACGACCTCTCGCGCCTGGCCCTCTCCGCGCGAGGCGTGCCGCCCCGACGACTCGGCCGTACGGCCGCTCGCCGCACCCTCTTCGGCGCTGCCGCCGCGGTGCCGTCCCTCGCCGGACTCACCGGTGTCGGTGAGTGCCGAAGAGCCGTCGGTCCGACCGGACTTGTCCGGTTCACCGACCTCCGGAGAGGCCGTGGGCGAACTGTCGACGCCCTGCGGATCGGCGCTCTCCACGGGGTCGGATTCGGTGGATGTGTCGGACTTGGTCGAATCGTTCTCGCTGCCCGACGAGGAGTCAGGGGTGGGCGAGGCGGACGACGAAGGGGACGAAGGGGATGAAGAGGACTCCTCGGGTGCGGGTTCCGACGACTCCGTCGAACCGGATGAGCCGGTCGAGCCGGTCGAGCCGGTCGAGCCGGAGGAACCGGACGAGCCGGAGGTGTCCGGCGTCCCCGAGGTGCCCGAGGTGCCCGAGCCCTGCGACGATCCGTCACCCGGCGAACCCGTGCCGCCGCCCACGGACCCCGCGTCGTTGCCCAGGCCCGCGAGCAGACCGCAGGTCGGCCAGGCGGCGATGCCCTGGTCCGCGTGCATCTTCTCGGCGACGTCTATCTGCTGGGAGCGGCTGGCCCGGTCGGCGCTCGGCGCGTACTCCAGGCCGCCGTACTGCTCCCAGGCGTCCTGGGACAGCTGCAGGCCTCCGTAGTACCCGTTGCCGCTGTTCTGGCTCCAGGCACCGCCGGTCTCGCACTGCGCGACCTGGTCCCAGTTCGCCCCGTCGGCCGCGTGGGCGCCGGTGGCGCCGAGGAGCGGGATCGCGATGGCGGAGCCGGTCACTCCGGCGGCGACGACCAGGGCGGGAGCCTGGCGGGGGCGACGGTGACGACCGTTCCCGGAGAGCATGCGACGACCTTTCGGAGACAACGGGGACCGCGTGGCGGTGATGCTCGGCCACGCTGATCCGTGAACGTATAGGCAGATGATCGCTTGTCACAAGTTCATGCCGCGCAGATCACGTGAAGATCACAGAGATGAGCGCGTGTCACTTTTGCGTTGGCGACGAACCGTTGACCGCGGATGACGACGGAACGGGTGTGAACGACACGGGCAAGGTGCGCAGACCGCGCATGATGAGCCCGCCGCGCCAGCGCAGCTCGGCAGGGTCCGCGTCGAGGCGCAGGTCCGGGAGTCGGGTGAGCAGCGTGGCGAGGGCGGTCTGCCCCTCCAGCCGGGCGAGCGGGGCGCCGAGGCAGTAGTGGATGCCGTGGCCGTACCCGAGGTGCTGGCTGTCCCTGCGGGCGAGGTCGAGGGTGTCCGGGTCCGTGAACCGCTCCGGGTCCCGGTCGGCGGCGGCGAGGACGACCAGTACGGGGTCGCCGGCCGCGATGTCCTGCCCGCCGATGGTGAGCGGCCGGGTGGCGAAGCGCCAGGTGGCCATTTCCACCGGGCCGTCGTAGCGCAGCAGTTCCTCGACGCCGGTCTCCAGCAGGGCGCGCTCACCGGCGGCGAGGGACGTCTGCAGCCGGGACCGCTGGTCCGGGTGGGTGAGCAGGGCGTACGTGCCGTTGCCGATCAGGTTGACCGTGGTCTCGAAACCCGCGAACAACAGGATGAAGGCCATCGCCGCCACCTCGTTCTCGGTGAGGTGCTCGCCGTGGTCGGAGGCGCGGATGAGCGCGGAGACGAGGTCCTCGTCGGGGCCGGGCTCGGGCGGCAGCGCCGCGCGCTTGCGGTGGATGAGGTCGGCGAGGTAGCCCCGCATCTTCTTCACCGACCGCGCGACCCCGCCCCGAGGCCCGCCACCGTGGCGGATCATCATCCCCGCCCAGTCCCGGAAGTCGTCCTGGTCCTCGCGGGGTACGCCGAGCAGGTCGCAGATGGCGTAGATGGGCAGCGGGAAGGCGAACTCGTGGATCAGGTCGGCGGACCCCGTGCCGGCGAACCGGTCGATGAGGTCGTCGGCGAGCTCCTGCACCCGGGGCGCGAACTCGGCGACCCGGCGGGGCGTGAACGCCTTGCTGACCAGCCGGCGCAGCCTGGTGTGGTCGGGCGGGTCGATGTTCAGCAGATGCGTCATCAACTCGGCCTTCCGCTCCCCCGGAATGCCGGTCTTGCCCTTGGCGTGCGCGGGCTCGTCGTGGTGCGCCGGGTTCTTGGACAGCCGCGGGTCGGCGAGGGCCTGCTTGGCTTCGGCGTACCGCGTGACCAGCCAGGCCTCCACACCGCTGGGCAGCCGTGTCCGGTGCACGGGGGCGTGCTCGCGCAGCCAGGCGTAGGCGGGGTAGGGGTCGCCGGCGAACTCCCAGGTGAAGAGCTCGGGGGCGGGGACGGCGGGGGCTGCGCTGTCGGGGCCGGCGCCGGCGGGCGTGGGGTGGTCGGGCGTGGGGTGGTCGGTCACACCTTGACCGTATCCGGGGAGCCGGAGGCCTCCTCAGTCCCCCGGCGTCCTCAGTCCCCGGCGCCCTCGGTCTGCCTGATCGCGTCCCGGTACGCCCGTGCCGCCGCTCGCAGTGCCGCCTCCGGGTCCGTGCCCTCGGCCTCGGCGCGTGCCGCCAGGGCCAGTAGCTCGTAGCCGATGCCCTCGCCCGACGGGAGCGGGACCGGGAGGCCGGCCGTGCGCACCCGGGAGGCGAGCTTGGCGGCGAGGGCGAGGCCGGGCTGGCCGAGGGGGACGCCCTCGGTGACCGAGGTGCGCTGCTTCTCGGCCGCCTTGGTGCGCAGCCAGTGCTCCCTGACCTCCTCGGGGGTGGACGCCGTCTCGTCGCCGAAGACGTGCGGGTGGCGGTGGATCAGCTTGGTGACGATGGTGCCGGCGACGTCGTCGACGGAGAACGGCGCGTCGGGGTCCTCCTCGGCGATGCGGGCGTGGAAGACGACCTGGAGGAGCACGTCGCCCAGCTCCTCGCGCAGTTCGTCGCGGTCGCCGTCCTCGATCGCCTCGACGAGTTCGTACGCCTCCTCGATGGCGTACTTCGCGAGGCCCTTGTGGGTGCGCTGCGACGACCACGGGCACTCGACGCGGATGCGGTCCATGACCTGGACGAGGTCGAGCAGGCGCGCGCCCGGAAGGTCGTAGGAGGCGGGGAGCAGCTCCAGGTCCGGCATCCGCAGGCGGCCCGATCCGGCGAGGCGGGCCAGTCCGTCGGTGAGGGCGGGGTCGCCCTCACCGGTCGCCACGACCACCACCGTGTGACCGCCGGCGCAGGCGGCGACCAGTTCCTCGGCGGTGGGGGCCGTCTCGTCGACCCGTATGCCCGCCTCGCGCAGATACGGCAGCTGCGGGTGCGTCCCGTCGGCGCACAGCACACGGTCGGCGGTGCGCAGGGCCTGCCAGGCGGGCCAGGACAGCAGGCCGGGGGCGACGCGGTGGCTGGTGGTGAGCAGGACGACGCGGCCGGGGTCGGCGGCGGTGCCGGGGGTGGCGTCGGCGGTGGTTGCGTTCACCATCAGAACGTAACGCACAGGGCCGACAGCCCCGTGAGTTGTCCACAGGGGCCCAGGGGTCCCGAGATCCAGGAGCCCCGGGGTCCCGAGATCCCGGGGTCCCGAGATCCCGGGGTCCCGAGATCCCGGGGTCCCGAGAGCCCGGGGTCCCGTGCCGTCCGGCGAGGCCGTCCGCCGCCCCGCCCTGCCGTTACGCCGTCTGTCGCGTCTGCGCCGCCGTGGTCTCCCGCAGCCACGGCACCTTGGTGTCGACGCGGCTGCTCTTCTGGACGTCCCAGGCGCCGTAGCGCGGGTTGAGGTCGACGTCGAGCTTCTCGGAGGCCTCGGACAGGGCCTGCCAGAACTCGGGCCGGCTGGTGTCGGTGCCGAGGGTCTCGGCGAGCTTCTGGGCCTCCAGCTGGACGCGGAGGTTGTCGTCGAGGCGCTCGGGCGGGACGCCGTACTGCTGCAGCCAGACCGTCTCCAGCGCCTCGGCGCCGCCGGCCTGTTCCTCGAGGCCGCCGCGCATCCGCTGGACGTCCTTGCGGGTGACGGTCACGCCCGCGTCCTGGGCCGCGCGGTGCAGGACCCGGTCGAGGACCATGCTGTGCAGGGTGTCGCGGGTGAGGCCGCCGGTGCGGGCGAGGACCTGCTGGTACTGGGCGTCGTCCGGGACGGCGGCCCGCTGTGCCTCGCGTACCTCGTCGACGCGGTTCTCCAGCTGGGCGACGGTGATCCGCTGGTCGCCCACGACGGCCGCCGCTCCCGGATGCGCGTCGTTGCCGCAGGCGGTGAGCAGGGGCGCCGCGACGGCGATCGCGGCGGTGAGGAGGAGCGCGGTGCGACGGCGGCGGTGCAAGGAAACCTCCCGAGGAGAGCTTGTGCGACGGTGCACAAAGTCTTGCGATGATCGATGGTAGGCAGTGGCCGGGCTCTGGCCAACCCATTCGACCAACGATTCACCGGGACTTCGGGCACCGCCTCGCCCCTGGCGGGGTGGCGGTCGTCAGCCGCGTACCTGACCGAGCCACTGCAGGGTGCGCCGGATCTCGGCCGCGAGCGGGTGGCCGGGGCCGTGCAGGCTCTCCACGTCGTGCAGCAGCCGGGCCAGCGTCTCGTGGGCGGCGGCGCGGTCGCCCAGGGCGAGGAGCAGGTGGCCGACGCGGCGGCGGACGTCGTGGGCGAGGCCGGGGTCGCCGGCGACGTACTGGTTCTCGTAGTACGGCAGCAGCGCGCGGTACTCGGCGAGGGCGGCGGCCGGTTCGCCGAGCTGTTCCAGGCACTGGGCGGCGTCGTAGCGGTGGCGCAGGGACTGGGGGTCGGCCTGGCCGGCCTCGGCGGCGCGTTCGCCGGCGAGGCGGCGCAGCTCCGGCAGTGCGCGCCGGTACTGGCCGTCGTCCATCAGGGTGGCCGCGTACTGCTTGCGCAGGGTGCGCACGACCGGGGAGCGCTCGCCGTGCTGTTCGGCGGCGGCGGGCAGGATCGCGCCGAGGATGTCGACGGCCTGGGTGATGCGGCCCTCGCCGAGGAGGCGTTTGACGTCGTCGACGGCGCGGGCCACGTCCGGCTTCTCGGCCTCGGCGGCGGGCGCCACGGGGGCCGGCTGGGGCGCGGGGGTGCGCGCGCGGTCGGGCCAGGGGGCGTGCGGGCGTACGAAGGGGCGGGTGGGGTCGAGGGGCCCGCCGGTGGGCATGCCGCGTGCGGGCAGCAGCAGCGCCAGGTGCTCGTAGACCTCCTGGGCGGAGGCGGGGCGGTGCTGCGGGTCCTTGGCGAGCAGGCGCAGCACGAGGGTTTCGAGCTCCTCGGGGACTTCGGGGCGGATACGGCGTACGGGCAGCGGCGGTTCGTACAGGTGCCGGTGGAGCACGCCGAGGGCGGTGGAGCCGGCGAACGGGACGTCGCCGCTGAGCAGTTCGTGCAGGAGTACGCCGAGTGCGTAGAGGTCGGTGTACGGGCCGACCGCGCCGCCCATCGCCTGCTCGGGCGCCATGTAGGCGGGCGAGCCTATGGGGGTGCCGGTGTGGGTGAGGCGGGTGGTGTCGGCGTCCATGACGGAGGCGACGCCGAGGTCGAGGACGGTGACGGTGCCGTCCTGCTTCACCATCACGTTGCGCGGCTTGAGGTCGCGGTGGACGATCGGCACGGCGTGCACGGCGCTCAGGACGGCGCACAACTGGGCCGCGACCGCGACCGCCCACTGCCAGGGGTACGGGTCGTGTTCGGCGAGGTGGTCGGAGAGGTCGGCGCCGTCGACGTACTGCATGACGAGGAACAGTTCCTCGCCCTCGCTGCCCGCGTCGTGCACCGTGACGAGACCGGGGTGGTCGACCTGTGCGGTCACCCGGCACTCGCGCACGAACCGGCGGCGCAGTTCGTCGGCCTCCTGGCCGGCCACCTTGTCGGGGCGCAGCAGCTTCACCGCGACGCGCCGGTCGAGCCTCCGGTCGTACGCCGTCCAGACCTGGCCCATGCCGCCCTGCCCGATGAGCGTGGACAGCTCGTACCGGTCGGCGACGACACGGCCGGTCGTCACGGTCACCTTCCGCCCTGGTTGTCGCCGTTGCCGTTGCCGTTGCTGTTGCCGTCGTGGGCGCGCAGGTAGTCGCTGAGCTCGTCGAGCTCGGCGCGGACCTGGTCGATGCGGGCGGGGGTGGGATGTCCGGGCGGCGGGGTGGAAGCGGGTCCCCGGGGCACGGGCGTCTGAGGCACCGGCGGCTGGGGGGTCGGTCCCTGGCTTGTCGGCATCTGGTGTACCGGCGTCTGGTGTACCGGCGTCTGGTGTACCGGCGACTGGGGCGCCGGGAACCCGGGGTGCGCGGACCTCGGGGCCGGGGCGAGCGGGGGCTGCGACACGACCGTGGGCGCGTACGGTCCCGCGGGGTGGCTCTGGCCGTAGTACGCGGCGGGGGCCTGCCGCGGCGGCGCGTAGCCCGCGAACTGGCGCGGTACGGCGTGCAGGCGTATGTCGACCACGAGGAAGTACGCGCTGGCCGCGGCCCCGATCAGCAGGAGAGCGATCATGGCGAGGTCCGTGCGGCGGTCGCTCTCCGGCAGCTCACCGACCACGGCGAGGCAGCCGATCGACACCGGCAGGCTCAGCCAGGCCACGGTCCAGTCGAGCCCGCGGCCGCGCAGCACGGCGATCCGGAACAGCGGGACGCAGGCGAGCAGACCGCACGTCAAAAAGCCCGCGGCGGCGAACAGCACGCGCAGGGTGATGACGGTGGCCGCGCCGCGGGAGGGCGGCGGCCCGGCGGCGCTGTTGCCGTACATGACTGCTCCTGGACCATGATGCCGACGTGCCGAACGGACGAACGGGCCGTTCAGTGTGGAAGTCCGAGCGTATAGGCCCGGACCGACAGTGGTCCCCGGTTGTACCGAACCGTTGCCGTACCGATCACCACCAGGTCACCGGCCGGGTGCCACCGTGCCGTCCGTGAGCCCGTCGTACATCCCGCGTACGAGCTGCTCGCCGAGGCGGCCCGCGAGCCTGAGCGCCCGTTCGAACTCGTCGAGGGCGCGGAAGCGGGCGCCGTAGCGGTGCTGGGCGTCGAGCGGGAGCCGGGGGAGCTGGAGGCGGCGGACGTCGAGGCGGGTGGCGGTGGAGGCGTAGCTGCTGGCCTGCCGGTTGTTGGCGGTGCCGCGCAGGAACCCGGCGAGGAACCAGGGGTCGAGCGCGGCGGGGTCGGGGCGCAGCAGGACGAGGTTGCGGCCCAGGGCGGCGCCGGCGGTGGCGTCGTCGATCATGCGCGCGACGGAGCCGCCGCCGAGGACCGGGACGACGACGTCGCCGGGTTCGGTCAGTACGGGTTCCTCGTCGCTTTCGGGGAGGGTGCCGGAGGGGGCGGTGCCGGCGAGTACGTCGTGGTCGGTGAGTACCGGTACGCGCGCGTGGCCGCCGTTGGTGCCGGTGCGCAGCACGAGGGCGCCGCCGCGGGCGAGTTCGCCGACGGTGGTGAGCGGCCAGCGGGGCGCCGGCTGTGCGGTGCCGGCGGCCGAGGGGGTGGGGTCGGCCGCGATGTCGGGGGTGAGGTCGGTGGTCAGGCGCAGGGTCTCGTCGAGGCGCCGGCGTACGTCGGTGAGCCGTCCGGCGCCGTCGGCCGCGGCGGGGGGCGGCAGGTGGCGGGCGGGGGCGAGGTCGACGTCGTCGTCGAGGAGTGCGATGACCGGCAGGGAACGGGCCAGGCCCGGGCGGTCGTCGAGGCGGCCGGCGCGGTCGAAGTCCCGCCAGGCGTCGAGCACGGCGTCCCGCACGGCCCGCCAGTCGGGACCGCCGCGTCCCTCGCCGGCGAACCGCCCCACGTCGGCGAGCAGCACCTCGGGCTGCGCGGGCGCCCTCTCGGGCCGGCGCAGCACCCACAGGTGGAGCGGGATGTTGTACGGCGGTGCCGCGCCGACGGGCAGGGCGACCACGGCGCGCAGCGCGCCCCGGCGCAGCAGGTCGGCGCGGATGCGGCGGCCGGAGCGGCGGGAGGCGGCGGCGGGCGGCATGAGGAGGACGGCCGTGCCGCCGTCCCGCAGGCGGGCGAGCGCGTGCTGCACCCAGGCCAGCTCGGACTCGGTGCGGGCCGGGAAGCCGTACTCCCAGCGGGCGTCGTAGGCGAGTTCGTCGTGGCCCCAGTTGCGTTCGTTGAACGGCGGGTGGCACAGGACGGCGTCGGCGCGCAGCTCGGGGAAGGCGTCCGCGCGCAGGGTGTCGCCGGCGGCTCCGCGCACGGTGGCCCGGGAGTGCAGGGCCAGCCGGAGACCGGTGAGCGCGGCGAGGTCGGGGGCGCCGTCCTGGGCGTACAGCCGCTGGTCGGCCTGTTCGGTGCGGGGGGCGGGGCCGTGCGGCGCGGCGGCGCGCAGGAGGGCGCCGGTGCCGCAGGCGGGGTCGAGGACGGTGCGGGCGGGGCCGGCGAGGTCCGCCATGAGGCCGGCGAGGTCGGCGGGGGTGAGCGTGTACTGGCGGGGGTTGGCGTCGAGGTGCCGGCCGAGCAGGAACTCGAAGGTCTGCCGGGCCCCGAGCTCGGCGGCGAGTTCGGCGGTGCCGCGCAGGAGGGGGGCGGAGGGGAGGACGGCTGGGCCGGTGGGGGCGTCGAGGGCGGGGGTGTGAACCCTCGGCGAGGCGTTCACAGGGGTCGGCGCTTTCCCGGAGCGTTCCGTGTGAACAGAGGCGGCCGCGCGGTCACCGCTGGAGGCGTTCACAGCAGCCGTCCCGAAACGCGCCGTCAGCACCTGGTCCAGCGCCTCGGGCAGCATCGCGGCGAGCCGTACGTCGGAGCCGGCGCTCACCTCCAGCCAGCGCGTGGGGCGGTCGTGGATCAGCAGCAGGACGCAGCCGGCGTGCCTGAGCGCGGTGACCGGGCCCTCGGGGTGGCCGACGAGTTGCTGCCAGACCCGTTCCCGCAGGGGGACCTCGGCGAGTTTGCTGTGTTCGCGCAGCCATCCCTCCACCTCGGCGAGGGCGAAGGAGGGGCTGGTCTCGGTGCCGCCGACCGGCTTGGGGAAGTCGGCGTGCCGACGGCGCCAGTTGCTGACGGCCGCTCGGCCGACGCCGGCGAGCCGGGCGATTCCAGCGGCGGTCACTTCTGTCGCGTTGTCCTGCACCCGCACGGCCCCCTCGTCGATGGTGTGTCGGCGAGCATACCGACGTAGCCGCGCCTTCCTCGATTCACGCCCGTGTACGCACGCACTCCTGTGAACGCGGTTGACTCGGTTCACAAGCTCTGTTCTTATTGACCTCGCGAACAAGCAACCGCCGAGAGGTGGCGGTTGCCGCATGGGGAGGGACAGAAGTCATGGGCATGAAGACCAAGATCGCGCTGGGGGCCGTCGTGGGGCTCGTCGTCATCGGCGCGGTGTCCGCGAACTCCGGTGACGGGGGCGGCGACGGCAAGAGCGACAGCCGGACCTCGGCGAGCTCGGGCGAGAACTCCGGCGGCGCGAAGTCGGACGGCACGGACGGCAAGTCCGACGCGAAGCCCGCCGAGGACAAGGCCGTCGAGAAAGCGTCCCAGGCCGATCAGTTCAAGGCGTTCGTGCAGAAGAACGGAACGGCGGCGGAGAAGGACGCCATCGCCCACGTCACCAAGGTGCAGGGCGCCGACGAGCAGAACGACATCCTCGACGCGGCCGACGTCTACACCGACTTCACCGGCGGCATCATGGGCGAGGGCACGGGCCCCGCCAATCTCATCGCCTCCGCGTTCGCCGACTGGAAGCAGAGCGAGAACGGCCTCGTCACCGTCTACGACGCCGACGGCGAGCTGCTCGGCAACGGCGAGTTCTGACGCGCCGGGACCGACGGGACGAACGGGACGAGGGGAACCGGCGGGCGGATGAACGCCTGCGCCTTACGGCGCCCATGCCTGGGAAGCAAGCCCAGAAGCTCAAAGCGCGTGACGCATCCACACGTTCGGCTCGACGTACACCGCGTACCCGCGCTCCGGTTCGCAGCGCACCGGCACCAGGGCGCCGGGAACCACGACGTCCCCGGCGGTGTCGAAGGGCAGTCCCGTCCAGTGCCGCCACTCGTCCAGCGAGCCGGAGACGGTCATGGAGGCCGGGGCCACCGAGTCGAGAGTGGCACCGGCCCGGGCGTGGACCCGCAGCCACGGGTCGTGCGGCAGGCCGTCGGGGCGCAGGCGGCGGGCGTACTCCTCGATGGGCGTGTGTGGTTCGAGGTGCTTGGCGTTGGGGCGGACGGGAGCGACGACCTCGCGGAAACCGCGGGCGCGGGCGTTGTCGCGCATCGCGGCGAGCATCCGGCCGGACACGCCGCGCCCCTGGGCATGCGGGGCGACGGTGACGGAGATGGCGCTGACGGTGTCGGGACGGACACCGCGGCGCAGGTCGCTGAAGGCCCACACGAGCACCTCGCCCCAGCCACGCGCGGGAAGCGTGCCGCGTCCCTCCCGGTGCAGGGCGAACGGCACACTCTGGCCGTGCGCGACGACCTCGCCGTGCTCGTCCTCGGCGAACTGCACGTACTCCGGCAGTTCGACGGCGATGCGCGGGTAGTGGGCGTTGCCCGAGAGGTCCTCGACGGCGAACGCGGGCCAGCTGTCGGCCATTTCCCGGACCCGGTCCACCATCTCCGGGCGCTCCGCGAGGCTCGATACCTTCAGCTCCATGGCGTCACCGTAGACAGGAGCACCGACGGCCCGGAAGCGGTTTTCGTCACCGCTCCCCAGGCCCCCGTCAGCCGCCGCACTGCTTCAGCATCATCCGCCTGTCGGACGCCGTCACCGCCAGTTCGTACTTGTCGGCGACCTGCGCGAAGCGGACGGCGTAGGCGCACCGGACCGTCTTGCTGGGCGGGAGCCAGGTGGCCGGCCCGGAGTCCCCCTTGGCGGAATTGGCGCGGCCCTCGACCGGGAGCAGGTTGAGCGGGTCGTTCGCCAGTTGTTCGCGCTTGCCCTCGTCCCACCGCGAGGAGCCCATCTGCCAGCTGTACGACAGCGGCACGACGTGGTCGATCTGGACCTCGCTCGCCTTCTGCTTGCGCCACTCGATGGTCGTTCCGGTGTACGGGTCGTCCAGGGTCATGGCGACGATCACGCAGTCGGAGCCGGAGCGGAAGCGCACCTTCTCACCGTCGCGTTTCAGCAGGTCGTTCCGCGTGTCACAACCGTTCCGGGCGTACGGCACGCCGTCGGCCGTGTCCATCCAGGCGTAGCCGAACTCGTCGCGGTCGTACCCCGTCTTGGGGCCGCGCCCCTTGGTCTTCAGGCCCTCGATGAGCTTCCTGCCCGTCGCCCGGTGGGTGTCGCCCGTGACCGGGGCGAGGCCGGGTTCGGTACCGTCCGGGTTGTCCAGCGGGCTGACGGCCTGGCCCGCGGCCCGCCCCTCGGCCGGGGCCCCGGCAGCGCTGCCGGAGGCCGAGGCCCCGTCGCCGTCGCCGCCTTCGCATCCGGTGACCAGGGCCAGAGCGAGGGCCGCGCCCGCCGCCCATCCGGTACGGATCCTGCTGTGTCGCCTCATGCGGGCCCTCCCCTTGCCGTTCGCCGTCTCACCGTAGCGACAGAGAGGTCCAGACCATAGTGGGCCTTAATCGTCCTTAATGGGCATGCAGGACATATCTGCCGTAACGTCGGAGGTGAGTCACGTCTCGGAAGGAGCTCCTGCATGGGCATCCTCGACAAGATGAAGAACATGGCCGGCAAGGACAAGGACAGGTCAAGGAAGATGTCCGACGCCGCCGAGCGCCAGGTCAACCAGAGGACCGGCGGCAAGCACGCGAAGCAGGTCGACGCCGCACAGCAGCGGGCCGAGGGCAAGCTCGGCTTCGGGCGTGAGCGGGGCGGCGGCCGGCCGGAACACTAGCCGGGCGCAGTAGGGCGCCCCGCAGGTCGAACACCTCGAAGCCGTCCACGGGCCTGTCCCCGTGGGCGGCTTCGTCACACACCTGCCGGGCGGCTACGAACCCAGGATCGAGGTCAGGAACTCCCCCACCCAGCCGAGCAGTTCCCGCCCGACCAGGGGCTTTCCGCCCACCTTCGCGGTCTTCGGTCGCGGTACCAGGACCTGGTGGGCGCCCGCCTTGATGACGCTTCCGGGGTAGAGCCGCTTGAGCCTCAGCTCCTGGGACTCGCGCAACTCGACCGGCGCGAACCGGATGTTGTTGCCTTGGAGCACGATCTCGCCGACGGCGCACGCCCGCGCGAGCATCCGCAGGCCCGCTACCAGCAGCAGGTTTTCCACCGGCTCCGGCAGCTTGCCGTAGCGGTCGACGAGCTCCTCGCGTACGGCCTTGACGTCCTCCTCGCTGCTGGCGGAGGCGATGGACCGGTACGCCTGGAGCCGCAGCCGCTCGCCCGGCGCGTAGTCGTGCGGGACGTGCGCGTCGACGGGCAGCTCGATCTTGACCTCGAGCGGCGGCTCCTCCTCGACACCGCCCTCCAGGGAGGCCCGGTAGTCGGCGACCGCCTCGCCGACCATCCGTACGTACAGGTCGAAGCCGACGCCCGCGATGTGGCCGGACTGCTCACCGCCGAGGAGGTTGCCCGCGCCGCGGATCTCCAGGTCCTTCATCGCCACGTACATGCCCGCGCCCATCTCGGTGTGCTGGGCGATGGTGGCGAGGCGTTCGTGCGCGGTCTCGGTGAGCGGCTTCTCCGGCGGGTAGAGGAAGTAGGCGTAGCCGCGCTCCCGGCCTCGGCCGACGCGGCCGCGCAGCTGGTGGAGCTGGCTGAGGCCGAAGTTGTCGCCGCGCTCGACGATGAGGGTGTTGGCGTTGGAGATGTCGATGCCGGACTCGACGATGGTCGTGGAGACCAGCACGTCGAACTTCTTCTCCCAGAAGTCGACGACGACCTGTTCGAGGGCCTGTTCCGACATCTGGCCGTGGGCGGTGGCGATGCGCGCCTCGGGGACGATCTCGCGCAGCTTGGCCGCCGCGCGGTCGATGGACTCGACCCGGTTGTGGATGTAGAAGACCTGGCCCTCGCGCAGCAGCTCGCGGCGGATCGCGGCGCCGATCTGCTTGTGCTCGTAGGGGCCGACGAAGGTCAGCACCGGGTGGCGTTCCTCGGGCGGGGTGGTGATCGTGGACATCTCGCGGATGCCGGTGACCGCCATCTCCAGGGTGCGCGGGATGGGCGTGGCGGACATGGTCAGGACGTCGACGTTGGCGCGGAGCTTCTTCAGCTGCTCCTTGTGCTCGACGCCGAAGCGCTGCTCCTCGTCGACGATGACGAGTCCGAGATCCTTGAACTTCGTCTCGGAGGAGAAGAGGCGGTGGGTGCCGATGACGATGTCCACCGAGCCCTCGCGCAGACCCTCCAGGGTCGCCTTCGACTCGGTGTCGGACTGGAAGCGGGACAGCGCCCGCACGTTCACCGGGAACTGGGCGTACCGCTCGCTGAACGTCCCGAAGTGCTGCTGCACCAGCAGCGTCGTCGGCACGAGTACGGCCACCTGCTTGCCGTCCTGGACGGCCTTGAAGGCGGCGCGCACCGCGATCTCGGTCTTGCCGTAGCCGACGTCGCCGCAGATCAGGCGGTCCATGGGGACCGTCTTCTCCATGTCCTCCTTGACCTCGGCGATGGTGGTGAGCTGGTCCGGGGTCTCCACGTAGGGGAAGGCGTCCTCCAGCTCGCGCTGCCAGGGGGTGTCCGTGCCGAAGGCGTGCCCCGGCGCCGCCATCCGCGCGCTGTACAGCTTGATCAGGTCGGCGGCGATCTCCTTGACCGCCTTCTTCGCGCGGGCCTTGGTCTTGGTCCAGTCGGCGCCGCCCAGACGGTGCAGGGTGGGGGCCTCGCCGCCGACGTACTTGGTGATCTGCTCCAGCTGGTCGGTGGGGATGTAGAGCCGGTCGCCGGGCTGGCCGCGCTTGGCGGGGGCGTACTCCACGACCAGGTACTCGCGGGTGGCGCCCTGCACGGTGCGCTGGACCATCTCGATGTAGCGGCCGACGCCGTGCTGCTCGTGGACGATGTAGTCGCCCGCCTCCAGGGTGAGCGGGTCGATGGTCTTGCGGCGCCGGGCCGGCATCCGGGCACCCTCGCGGCCGGCGGCCTTCTGCCCGGTCAGGTCGGTCTCGGTGAGCACGGCGAGCTTGAGGGCCTGGTCGACGAAGCCGTAGTCGATCGAACCGCAGGAGACGTGCACGACGGACGGGCTCAGTGTGCCGAGGTCGCTGTCCAGGCGGGCCGCGATGCCCTCGCCGCCGAGTACCTCGACGGTGCGGGCGGCCGGGCCGTGGCCCTCGGTGACGTAGACCGCGCGCCAGCCGTCGGCGAGCCAGCCCTTGGTGTCGGCCAGCGCCTTGGCGGTGTCGCCGCGGTAGGTCTCCGGGGCGTGCATGCCGAGCTTGAGCGTGTCGGCGTCGTCCAGCGCGTCGTCGGCGGCGAACGGCGACACCGACCACCACATCATGTCCAGCTCGCGGGCCCGCTCCCGGACGTCCGCGATGGACCACAGGGAGGCCGCGTCCACGTCGATCGGCGCCTCGCCGCCGCCCGCGGTGGCCGCCCAGGACGCCTGGAGGAACTCCTGGCTGGTGGCCACGAGGTCGGCGGCCCGCGTGCGCACCCGCTCCGGGTCGCAGACCAGGGCCATCGCGCCCTTGGGCAGCACGTCCAGCAGCAGTTCCATGTCGTCGACGAGGACGGGGGCCAGGGACTCCATGCCCTCGACCGCGATGCCCTCGGCGATCTTGCCGAGCAGTTCGCCCAGCTCGGGGTGGTCCTCGGCGAGGACCCGGGCCCGCTCCCGTACGTCGTCGGTGAGCAGCAGCTCACGGCAGGGCGGTGCCCACAGGCCGTGGTCGGCGACCTCCAGGGAGCGCTGGTCGGCGACCTTGAAGTAGCGGATCTCCTCGACGTCGTCACCCCAGAACTCGACGCGGAGGGGGTGCTCCTCGGTCGGCGGGAAGACGTCCAGGATGCCGCCGCGCACGGCGAACTCGCCGCGCTTCTCCACCAGCTCCACGCGCGCGTACGCGGCGGCCGCCAGGGCCTCGACGATCTCGTTCAGGTCGGCGCTCTGCCCGGTGCGCAGCGCCACCGGCTCCAGGTCGCCCAGGCCCTTGACCTGCGGCTGGAGCACGGAGCGTACGGGTGCGACGACGACGGAGACCGGGCCGGTCTCGGGGTCGTCGGGGCGGGGGTGGGCGAGGCGCCGCAGGACGGCGAGGCGGCGTCCGACGGTGTCGCTGCGGGGGCTGAGCCGCTCGTGCGGGAGCGTCTCCCACGAGGGGTACTCGACGACGCCCTCCTCGGGCAGCAGCGAGCGCAGGGCCGCGGCCAGGTCCTCCGCCTCGCGTCCCGTCGCCGTCACCGCCAGCACGGGGCGGCCCGTCCCGCGGGCCAGCGCGGCGACCGAGAAGGCGCGGGCCGCGGGAGGGCCGACCAGGTCGACGTGCATGCGGTTGCCGTCCGAGGCCGCCGAGATCGCTTCCGCGAGGGCGGTGTCCTTGACGACGGCGTCGAGCAGACCGTGCAGGCTCATGGAGGGGGCGCTTCCGTCCTGGGTTGTACAACACGAGTAACCCGGCGGTCTGAAGGGCCGGGGGTGTCCAGCGTACGACGCTGCGCGGGCCGGCGCCGGAGCCTGTGGACGACGTCCGCCTCCGGTGACCGGCATGGCCGTGGCCCCACCAGGGGCGCCACCCCCTGGGCCCGGACCGCCCATGCCCACTCACCCCCGGCCCGGCGGACCGGAAGGCGGCGTCGGACGGAGGGCCGGAACGGCGCGGCGCCCGCGACGGGGCCGGGACGGCGCGGCGCCCGCGACGGCGACGAGCCCGCGACGGTGTCGGGGCCGGGACGCGCGGCGCCCCTCGGCGGGGGCGGAACGGCGACGAGCCCGGTGCCGGGTGTCCCGCAGGGCATCCGGCACCGGGCGCTCCCCCGCAACCCCCGTGTGCGGTGGCTGTCGGGCGCTACTCCGTCGCGATGGCGCTCAGGACGTTCATCCGGCCCGCGCGGAACGCCGGCACCAGGGCGGCGAACAGGCCCACGAAGGCCGAGCCGATGAAGACGCCGATGATCGTCGGCCACGGGATGTCGAGGACGTTCAGTCCTTCCAGGGCGAGCAGCTTCTGCGCCGTGGCGCCCCAGCCCATGCCCAGTCCCAGGCCCAGCAGCGCACCGAAGAGGGCGATGACGACGGACTCCATACGGATCATGCGGCGCAGCTGGCGGCGGGAGAGGCCGATCGCCCGCATCAGGCCGATCTCGCGGGTCCGCTCGACCACCGACAGCGCCAGCGTGTTCACCACACCGAGGACCGCGACGATGATCGCCAAGGCGAGCAGACCGTAGACCATGTTCAGCAGCTGGCCGACCTGGTCCTTCAGCTCCTGCTTGTAGTCGGTCTGGTCGGCCACCTGGTACTGCGGGTACGCGTCCAGCGACTTCTTCAGCGCGGCGTACGCCTGCTCGCCCTGGCCGTCCTTCGCCTTGGCGAACATGATCATGTTCGGTGGGACGCTCTCGGCCGGCAGGTACTTCCGCATCGTCTCGATGCTGATGTACCGGGCGCCCTGGTCGATGGCCACGTCGTCGTCCGTGATCGCGGCGACCTTCAGCTTCGCGGTCTCGCCGCCCTTGAAGGCGACGGAGATCGTGTCGCCGACGTGCACGCCGTGCTTCTTCGCGTAGTCCGCGCCGACCGACATGGCGTCCGGCCCGTAGGCGGCGGAGAGCTTGCCCTCCGTGGTCACACGGTTCACGTCCTGGGCGTAGGTCGGGTCGGCGGCCGTGATGCCGTCGTCGTCCGTCTTGCCGTCGGGCGAGGTCAGTGTGGCGTCGAGCACCTTGTAGCGGGTGACGTGCTCCAGTCCGGGCGTGTCCTGGATCGCCTTCTCGGCCTGCGGCACGATCCGCTGGTTGCCCTGGACGATGAAGTCCGCGCCGACGGTCTTGTCCAGCTCGCTCGTGGCCGAGGCGACCATGGAGGAGCCGACCACCGACAGACAGGCGACCAGCGCGAGGCCGATCATCAGGGCGGCGCCCGTGGCGCCGGTCCGGCGCGGGTTGCGCAGCGCGTTGCGCTCGGCGAGGCGGCCGACCGGGCCGAAGGCCCGCAGCAGCACCGCGCTGATCACTCGCACCACGAAGCCCGCCAGCAGCGGACCGACGACGACGAAGCCGATGAGGGTCAGCACGATGCCCGCGCCGAGCATCAGCGAACCCTCGCTCGCCTTGTCCGCGGCGGCCGCCGTGAACAGGGCCGCGGCGCCCGTGCCGGTGAGGACCAGGCCGATCAGGCCGCGTATCCGGCCGGCCTTGCCGTCGGCCGGCGTACCGGCGTCACGCAGGGCGGCCATCGGGGAGACCTTGCCCGCGCGACGGGCCGGCAGGTAGGCGGCCAGGACGGTGACCACGATGCCGAGCACCAGGCCGACCACCGGGGTCGCCGTCTTGATGGTCAGGTCGTCGGTGGAGAGGTTCATCCCCGCCGCCGACATCATCTTCATCAGGCCGATGGCTATTCCGACACCGGCCGCGACACCGAGGACCGAGCCGACAACGCCGAGGAGGAGGGCCTCGACCAGCACCGAGCGGTTGACCTGCTTGCGGGAGGAGCCGATGGCCCGCATGAGGCCTATCTCGCGGGTGCGCTGGGCGACCAGCATGGAGAAGGTGTTGATGATCAGGAAGATGCCGACCAGGAACGCGATGCCGGCGAAGCCGAGCATGGCGTACTTGATGACGTTCATGAACTCGCCGAGTTCCTTGCGGTTCTCGTCGGAGTTCTCCTTCGCCGTCTGCACCTTGTAGGTGCCGTCCATGGCCTGGGAGACGTTCTGCTTGAGCTGCGTGTCGGAGACACCGGCCTCGGCGACGACGTTGAACTGGGTGAACTTGCCGGTGGCGCCGAGCAGTCCGCGCTGGGCGGTGGGCGTGTCGAAGTAGATGACGGCGGCACCGGGGTTGGTCACCGTGAAGGAGGCGATGCCGACGATCCTCGCCTTGATGTCGCCGGTCTGAGCGATGGTGCGCAGTTCGTCACCGAGCTTCAGGTCGTGCTTGTCGGCGGTGTCGGCGTCGACCATCAACTCGGTGGGCCCGCGCGGGGCGTGCCCGGAGGTGATCTCCATCGACCGGAGGTCGTTCTTCGTCCAGTTGCCGGCGATGGTCGGGGCACCGCTGGTGGCGCCCACGTTGTCGTTGTCACTGTCGACGACGGTCACGTTCATCGAACTGACCATGCCCTCGGCCGACTCGACCCCGTCGGCCGCGCGGACCTGCTCCAGCACGGACGCCGGCAGCGACTCGGGCACCCCGTTCTGCGGGGTGTCCTCGCTCTTGGCCTCCTTCGGCAGGACCGTCACGTCCGACGAGGTGATCGCGAAGAGCTTGTCGAAGGTGGTGTTCATCGTGTCCGTGAACACCAGGGTGCCGCACACGAACGCCACCGACAGCAGCACCGCCACCGCCGACAGGGCCATACGCCCCTTGTGCGCGAGGAAGTTGCGCATCGAGGTCTTGACGACGGTCATGACGTGCGCCCCCGGGCGTCGAAGTCCTTCATGCGGTCCAGGACGGCGTCCGCGGTCGGCTTGTGCATCTCGTCCACGATCCGGCCGTCGGCGAGGTACAGCACCCGGTCCGCGTAACTGGCGGCCACCGGGTCGTGGGTGACCATCACAATGGTCTGGCCCAGTTCGGTGACCGACTGGCGCAGGAAGCCGAGCACCTCGGCGCCGGCGCGCGAGTCGAGGTTTCCGGTCGGCTCGTCACCGAAGATGATCTCGGGCCGCGCGGCCAGCGCCCGCGCCACCGCGACCCGCTGCTGCTGGCCGCCGGAGAGCTGGTTCGGCCGGTGCTTGAGCCGCCCGGCGAGTCCCACGGTCTCCACGACCCGGTCCAGCCACGCACGGTCGTACTTGCGCCCGGCGATGTCCATGGGCAGCGTGATGTTCTCGATCGCGTTGAGCGTCGGGAGCAGGTTGAAGGCCTGGAAGATGAAGCCGATCCGGTCCCGGCGCAGCTGCGTGAGCCGCTTGTCCTTCAGGCCGGTGATCTCGGTCTCGTCGAGGTAGATCTGCCCGCCGGTGACGGTGTCCAGGCCGGCCAGGCAGTGCATCAGCGTGGACTTGCCGGACCCCGACGGCCCCATGATCGCGGTGAACTGGCCGCGGACGATGTCCACGTCCACGTGGTCGAGTGCGACCACCCGGGTCTCGCCCGATCCGTACGCCTTCACGACCTGCCGCGCTCGCGCGGCAACGGCCGTACGTCCTCCAGTGCTCCCGTGCGTGGGAATACTTACGGCCGATGTCATGTCAAGTCTCCTATGTCGGTCATCAGATGAGCCGCCGGTGCCGTCAGTCCGCCTGAGCGGTACCGGTGAACGTCTTGTGCTGCGGTGCTGCGATCCCTCGCGGTGTACGTACCGCCGTGCGTGTGCCGTTGCTGCTACGTCGAAGAGTCTGTCCGGAACATGGGGTCGACCGCGCTGGTGTTCAGCGCACTCTTTTCCTGTGGAAAACCCCACCCCCAGGGGTCCGGTTCGCCACCCCCCAGCGGCGTAAAGCCAGATTAAGGACGTCCCCCGGCCCGTCTCGTCCTCCGTCGGTACGAACCCTCCCCAGGCCGTAGTACGGAGGTACCCCTAGGGGTAGTCCGCCCTCCGGCGGAGGGAATCTCGGGGTTGCCCCCGGCCCGGGACACGTCGAGCGTCCACCCTCCCGCTACGTGATGGTCAAGTCGTCGGGGCGGAGTCGGGGCACAGGGGAAGCCGGCCCGGCGGGCGGAGGATCGGGGACGAGGGCCGCCGCTCCCCCGAAGTACCTGCCCGAGGGGGTGACACCCGGGGCCGAGGACGGGGCCGCGCATCCTCACCGATCGACCTGGAGCCGCCTCAGCGCAGCGCGTGGCCGAACCGCCCGGTAGCGTGCGGGGCCCGCCGCCCCCTCAACTCCCAGCGGCCCGCCGCGCCACACCCCTGGCCGCGCGAGGAGCCCCGGAAGGGAGGGTCTACGACCCGTCCCCGCCGCGCCCGCACCGCCCCGGCGTCACTCCACCGCCCGCCCCGTCAGCGAACTGAGATTGCTGCGTACGGAGGCCATGTGGGCCTGGAGTTCGTCCCACCGCTCCCCGTGCTCCCGCAGCACCCGCTCCGTCTCGCGGGCGATCCGCTCCTGACACTCCCGGGCCTCGGCGACCACCTCGGCCGCCCGGGCCCGGGCCTCCTCCTGCCACCGCCCGTCCGCCTCCCCGGCGTCGGCGAGGGCCTGCCCGGCCTCGCACACATCCTGTTCGGCGGCGGCCTCCAGCTCGGCGTGGTGCGCGTCGAGTGCCCTCGCCCGCTCCTCCTCCGCCCGTTCTTCCCCGGCCCACCGCTCCGCCTGCTCCCTGCGCTGCTCGGCGAGCATCCCGGTGGTCCGCTTCCGCATCTCGCGCAGTGCGGCCAGCGCCTCTGCGCGCCCCGCCCGCACCTCGCGCCGCGCCTCGATCCGCGCCTCGTCGGCCTCCGCGCGGGCCGCCAGCAGCCGATGCCGGGCGCGTTCGTCGGCCTCGGCGCGTACGGCGTCGGCGTGCGCCCGCGCTGCCTCGTTCACGCCGGCCGCGTGCGCCCGGGCTTCCTCCAGCAGGCTCCGCGCCGCACCGCGCGCCCCCTCCCGTACGGCCTCGGCCTCCTCCTGACCGAGCCGGAAAAGGTGCCGCGCGCGCTCACCGAGCTCCTCGTAGTCCTGCGAGGCGAGCTCCGCGACCACGTCCAGCAGGTCCTCCAGCTCCTCCTCCATCTCCCGGGCGAGCACGGTGAGCCGGGCGGCCCGCTCCCAGGCCGCGTCACGCTCCGCGAAGAGGGCCGCCGCGTACGCCTCCACCTGTTCGGGACGGTAGCCGCGCTCACGCCCGCGTACGGTCACGAAGCCGTGAGGGGACGCCGATGCGCTGCTCATGCCTACCACCCCTGCGGTGAACTGTCACACTAAACGGACTTAACCGACTTTATGGATCGGAAGGAAGGCCTCATAATGCGACACACCGCACGCGAACGGGCGGGGCCCGGTCGCCTCACAGGTCGACCGGGCCCCGCCCGTCGGTCACGTCAGCGGCCGAACCGCCTCACAGCAGTCCGTCCCACATCTGCTCCAGCAGCACCGACCACCAGCTCTCCGGCGACCCGAGCGCCGCCGGGTCCAACGCGGCCAGCTGAGCCTGGAAGTCCACCGTCCAGCGGCCCGCCTGCTCCTGGTTCAGACCGAACCTGAGCCGCCACATCCGGCCCAGCAGCGCCAGGCAGCGCGCGAACTCCGGCAGCCCCGTGTTCACGAACTGCGGCGGCACGGGCGCACCACCCGGCCCCGCCTCCACCGGCACCGCCACGATGGCCGCCGTGCCGTACTGCACACAGATCGCCCGGCCGAAGTCACTGCCCACGACGAGGTACGAACCCGCGTCCGAGGCCGGCTGCACCCCCCGCTCGGCCGCCAGCTCCGCCAGCGTCGGCACCGGACGCCCCGGCTGGGCCTGCGCCCAGAAGAACGGCCCCATGTCCATCGGCAGACCCGCCGCCACCAGCGTGTGCGCCACGATCGGCGGCACCCCCTGCCGGGACACCGCGGCCTGCTCGAACCGGAAGACACCCGGACCGAACGCGCCGCCCAGCTCCTGCCCGATGGCCTCCGGCGGGACCGGCGGCACCGGCTGCACCTGCGGCAGCGGAGCACGCACCGGCGCCGGACGGGCCGGCCCGTCGGCCACCTGGTGCAGCTCGCCCTGGTGCGCCAGCAACTGCCGCATACCCTGCTGCCGGCTCGCGTGATCCGTGCCGTACGGCGCGATGGAGGTGATCCGCGCCTGCGGCCACTGCTCCCGGATCATCCGCGCGCAGTACGCGCCCGGCAGCTCGCACGACTCCAGCTCCGTGTGCAGCTCCAGCACCTGGTCCGGCGGCACGTTCATGGCCCGCAGCTCGTGGAAGATCTGCCACTCCGGGTGCGGCGTACCCGGCGCCGAACGCCGGATCAGCTGCTGCTCGGAACCGTCCTGGGCGCGATAGCGCAGCACGGCCTGGTAGCCCGGACCGACGGTCGGCAGACCGGACGGAGGCTGCTGCGGATAGCCGTACGCCGGCGGCTGACCGGGCACCGGCCCGCCCGGCGGCGGCACGGCACCGGGCGGCACGGCGCCGGCCGGCATGGGCTGTGCGGCACCCGGGCCACCGGGGACGCCCGGAGCGCCGGGCGCGCCCGGAACTCCGGGGACACCCGGGGCACTCGGCGGCGGAGGCGCGCCGGGGCCGCCCATCGGAGGCCCGGCCAGCACGGTCTGCGCGTGGTGCACGGCACCGCCCGCACCCCCGGAAGAGCCCTGCGGACCGGGCGCCCCCGGAACGCCGGGAGCGGCGGGGGGCGGCGGCACGCCCGGCCCACCGGGCCCGCCTGCGACACCAGGAGCACCGGGAACACCTGGAGCGCCAGGAACACCGGGAGCACCGGGCGGACCCGGCGGCTGGGGAGCACCGCCGCCCGTCCGGCCCGGGTCGGCCAGCATCGTGGCGGCATGGTGCATCCCACCGGGGGGCGTCCCACCGGGAGCACTCGGCGGGGGCGGCGTACCCGGGGCGCCCTGACCGGCCGGAGACTGCGGCGCCCCAGGCGGGGGCGGCGTACCCGGACCGGACGGACCGCCGGGGCCGGCCGAGCCCTCGGGGCCGAGTGACGACACCAACTGCGTAGGCACGTAACCGCCGCCACCCGTCGCCTGCGCTCCCGGCGCCTGAGGCCCCGTCGGCGGCGGCGTGCTTCCCGGCCGCGCGCCCGGCATACCCGGGGCACCCGGCGGAGGCGGTGTGGTCGAACCACCGCCACGGCGCGGCGGAGGCGCCGCCTTGCTGGTCGCTGCGTCAGCGATGTCCCCGGCGTTCGGGGCGAGCGGCCGGGCCGGCGTGGCGGACGCCCCCGGACCGGCGGGCGGCTGCGAAGTGGGCGGCGTCGGCGGTGCGGGCGGCGGCGTGCCCGCACCCGCGGACGCGCCCGGCGTGTTCGGGTCGTCGAGCGCCGGCGCGAGCGCCGTCGGCGGAAGCCCGCTGCCGCCCGACATCAGCGCCGTCTTGGCGTCCGGCGTCGCCGTGGGCGGCGGCCCGTCATCGTCGGAGCCGCTCAGCGGCGGCGCGAACACGGTCTGAGGCAGCGGTACGGAGCGGTCCTCACCGGCGTCCGCGTTGGTGTCCGTCCCCGCCCAGGGCGTCGCCCCGGCGGGCGCACCCGGCGCACCGGCCGCGCCCGACCCGGAGCCGGCACCACTCGCCCCGGCGGCGGGCCACGCCGCACCGCTCCCCTGCGCGTCCGCCGAAGCGGCGGACGTCACGGGAGCCGTAGGAGCCCCGGGGACCCCAGAAGCCGACGCCGCCGCAGGCGCCGACGGCACCCCGGCCGGCGTCTCGGGAAGCGCACCAGCCCCGGTTCCGGCACCACCACCGGCACCGGCACCGCTGGTGTCACCACCGGCACCACCACCGCCACCGCCGTCGTGATCCCCCCGCCGACGATCCGGAATGCCCAGCTTGTCCGCCGCCTCCTGCAACCACTCCGGCGGAGTCAACAGGAACGACGTCTGGTTCAGGTCCACCCGCGCCGCAGGCGCCGGCGCCGGTTCCGCGGCCCCGTCGGGACGGCCGTACTCCTCCTCGTACCGGCGGATCACCTCACCCACCGGCAGCCCCGGCCACAGCGTGGCCTCACCGCTGTCCCGCGCGAGCACCAGCCGCTGCGCGCCCCCGTCCGAACGCGGCCCGTCCGCACGGTCCTCGGCCCACACCACGAACCCGAGCTCGAACTCCCGCACCCGCACCTCACGGTGCTGGTACGCCGGGAGCTCGCCGTTGACCCACTCCTCCGCGCGCTCCTGCGCCTGCGCGAACGTCACCATCGTCAGCTCACTCCCCTACCGACGCCGACGCCACGGGCACCGCACGCGCGAACCCGCCGTCCACCATCAGGTTCGCCACCGTCTCCAGCTCCGGCGGGGACCCCGCCAGCCTCGACAGGAACGCGTCGAAGTCGTCACCGCACGGCAGCAGCAACCGCTCCACGCGATCCGCCGGCGGCCACGACGGGTCCACGTCCCGCACATCGTCGTAGGCGCAGAACCACACCGAACCGATCCGCTCGCCCTTCACCTTCACCGCGAGCAGACCGCCCTGGACGAACGCGACGCCCAGGTAGTCCTTCGTCAGGTGGTCCCGCAGACACTTGTTGACATAGACCAGGTCATTGACCGCCGCCTCCTCACGCACCGTGAAGAACGGCTGGTCGACCAGCAGCCCCAGCTCCGCGTCCAGCGCCGTACCCACCGGCGCGCAACCACCCGCCGCCTTCAGGAACGACCGGTACGCGCCCGGCAGCCGGTACCCGAGGTCCTCCTCGACCTCCTGCACCTGCTGCTCCGACACGGCCACACCCGACTTCGGCAGACCGAAGTGCGCCGGACGCGTCTCCTGCAACGGCCTCGTCCCGCGCTTGCCCTGGTCCACCGCCGCCGTCGCGATCCCGCCGTGATGGCGCAGCAGCGCCTTCACCTCGACCGGGACCAGCTCCATCCGCCGTGAACCGGCCACGTGGTGCCACGTCCAGCCGTGCGGCGTCGCCACCGCCGGCACCGTGTCCCACAACTCGTGCCCCGACGCCGACAGCGCGGCGTTCGCCGACACGTAGTCCGTCAGCCGCAGCTCGTCGACACCGAACCCCTCCGGCGGGTCCGCGATCTCCGCGATCGCACGGGCGTACGGCGAGAAGACGGGGTAACCGCCCTCGTCCACCCGTACCCCTCTCGGGTGACGCGCCGCCCGCACCGGATCCGGGAAATGCACGACCTGCCCGGCATAGGCCGCGTTCGGCGGCGCGGCGTGTCCCCCGGCCTGGCGGCCGGGAGGTGCCCCCAGCCCGAGCCGACCTGTCGTCATGGCGGTTGCCCCCTGCGGCGTCTGTCTGATCTGGGTCCGACCGAATCCGTCTGCACTGTCCGGTCACCGCACGCGATCGCGGTGCCGACAGCCTATGCGGTACGACGGGACGGGTCACCGGCACCGGACCCCGCACCCGACCCCCGCCCCTCCACTTCCGTGACCAGCCGTCACCCTGCCGTGACGCAACGCCCACGCCCGGGCGTGTCAACACGCCCCAGCTTCCGCAGCAGCCACGGGATTTGGCACTCTGTGACCTTCGGGGGGATGCTCAGGAGGGGAAGATGATCATGAGTGCGACACAGGCGGGACCCCACACGGGACGGCCCGACGGCCCCCGCGGCGGCGATCCACGCGGCGGCCACCTCCGCGACGGCGACCCCCGCGGCGGCGACCCCCGCATCGGCTGGAGCGCCACCGAAGCCCTCCACACCCCCACTCTCCAGCACCGGCGCGACGGCATCCTCCCCACCGTCGCCGCCGCACTCTCGGTCCGCGGCACCACCCTCACCGGCACCGCCACCCGCGCCGACACACCCCCGGCCCTGCACCACCTCGTACAGGACTTCCTCGACACCCTCACCAGCGGCCAACGAGACCGTTACACCGGCCGGTGCGCCGAGACCATCCTCATCTCACGGCACCTGGCCACCGCGGACGCCACCCGCAGCAAACGCGCCGCCCGAAAACCCATGACCAACGGCGAAGCCCGCAAAGCACTCAAACACGCCAAACTCACCACCCGCCGCATCCGCGAGGACGGCGACCCCCTCCACGGCAGCTTCGCCGCACCGTGCCGCGCCTGCACCGCCCTCAGCGCCCACTTCGGCGTCCGAGTCGTCGACCCCACGACGCACGACGACTGACCCCCGGCGACCCACGCCAAAGACCACCCGCGCCACACAACACGGCACACGGCACGTCACCACCGAGCCGACCGAGCCGACCGAGCCGACCGAAACGAAGCCAAGGGCAGATGCACGCCGACCGCACCTCCACCACCCGCTTCCCCGTCCCCGTCGACGCCGCCCTGCGGGACGCCGGCTGGCAACCCGGACGCTGGGACATCAAGCAGGCCGAGATCTGGGCCGACACCCTGCGCGAACACACCTCACCCGCAGGACACCGGCACACCGTCTTCCCCGCCGCGGTCGAGGCCTGGGCCGAATTCGGCGGCCTCCACCTCACCCCCACCGGCCCCGGCCGCCAGATCGCCCCCGCCACCCTCCACCTGGACCCCCTGCACGGCCTCCACCTGGCCCGCACCCTCGGCGACCTCGGCCGCGCCCTCGACACCCAGACCTGCCCCCTCGGCGCCGAGACCGACAGCCAGGCCCTCATCGCCATCGACACTGAGGGCCGCGTCTACGCCCTCGACCACACCGGCGACTGGTACCTCGGCCCCACCATCGACCAGGCCCTCGCCACCCTCGTCGCCGGCACCCAGCCGACCCGCCTCACCACGGGCTGACGCACACCGACGCCGACGGCCACTGCCACGGCACACCCTCACGGCCAGCACCGTGCCGGCCACCGACCGACCCCGCGGCTACGACGAAGCCGGAATCACCGCCGACACCCGGAAACCCCCCGCGTCCGTCGGCCCCGACACGAACACACCCCCCAGAGCGGCCACCCGCTCCTTCATCCCCACCAGCCCGTTGCCACCCGACGGCAACCGCGCCGACGACTCCGACGACACCTCCGGCGGCGGCTCGTTCTCCACCTGCATCGCCACCTCCGACACCCGGTGCGCCAGCCGTACGTACGTCTTCGCGCCCGCCGCGTGCTTGTGCACGTTCGTCAACGCCTCCTGCACCACCCGGAACGCCGTCTGCTCCACCCCCGCCGCATACGACCGCTCCTCCCCCTCCACCGACAGATCCACGACCATCCCCGCCGCCTCCGACTGCCCGATCAGCTCACCCAACTCGGACAGAAAAGGCCCCTCGGCGAGCCCCTCACCGTCACCCGCGGCCCGCGAGGCCGCCGCCGCCGCGGCCACCCCCACCGCCGCCAACGGCACCGACGCCCGCTCCGCCCGCGCACCGGCCCCGCCACTGCGCAGCACCCCGAGCATCTCCCGCAACTCCGTCAGCGCCTGCCGCCCCATGTCCCCCACCAGCGCGGCGTTCTTCACCGCCTTCTCGGGATCCTTCCGCGCCACCGCCTGCAACGCCGCCGCGTGCACCACCATCAGACTCACCCGATGCGCCACCACGTCGTGCATCTCCCGGGCGATCCGCGTCCGCTCCTCACCCCGCGCCCACTCCGCGCGCTCCTCCGCACGCTCGGCGAGCAACTGCAGCTCCCGCTCCAGGCTGTCCGCCCGCTCCCGCAGACTCTCCATCAGCCGCCGACGCTGCCCCACGTACAGGCCCAGCAGCAACGGCGGCGCGGTCGCCCCCACCGACATCGTGATCGCCGCGAAAGGCAGGACCCAGTCCCCGACCCCCAGGTCCTCCCGCACCATGTCCTGCCGCACCCGCACGAACGTCACGATCAACGTCCCCAGCATCGACATGCCGGCCAGCGAACCGATGATCCGCCGCGGCAACTCGCACGCCGCGAGCGTGTAGAGGCCGACGACGCCCATCAGGAAGCCCATCTGCGCGGGCGTGATGGCGATCGCCACCAGCACGACCGCGATCGGCCACCGCCGCCGCACCACCAGCACCGAACCGGCCAGCAACCCGAAGACGACCCCCGCCGCCCACGGGATCCCGGCGTCCCGCGCGAACGGAACCCCCTCCGCCGCGCACTCCAACGCGGACACGACACCGAGGCTCACATCGAGCACCGCACCGCGCCGCCTGTCCCACCACCAAGGCCCACCCCGGGCCGGTACGTGGTCTTCCCCCGTCGTGGTCATACCCACCAGCCTACGGGCGGCGGGCGGCACATTTCCGGCGACTTTCGACAAGCGATACGACGCGATATCCCTCGAACTGGCGAACCGTACGCCGTTCACCTCCGGAGGGGAGGATTCCGGCCGGACGGTATGCCTATGGCACATCCACAGAACAAGTACGCGGACTTCGAAGGGTTGCGGGAGCGGGCGGTGGCGCTGCGGCGCGAGGGCCTGAGCCGCCGCCAGATCCGCGACCGGCTCCACGTCGACAACAACGACATCCTCAACCGCCTCCTGGAGGGCGAGCCACCCCCGGAGTGGACGAAGCGCCCGAACGCGAAGGACGACGTACGGGAGCGGGCGCGGGAGCTGCGGCTCCAGGGGTGGACTTACGACCAGATCCAGGTGGAGCTGGGGTGCAGCAAGAGCTCGATCTCGCTCTGGGTACGTGACCTGCCGAAGCCGGAGCGACGGAAACGGACACGTGAGGAAGCTTCGGTGATCGCCAAGCGCGGTTGGGAGGCGACGCTGCGTCTTCGAGAAGAGGAACGTCAGCGAACCAAGCAGGCAGCAACCCAGGAGATCGCACAAATGACCGACCGTGAGCTGTTCCTGGTGGGCGTGGGTCTCTACTGGGCTGAAGGCTCCAAGAGCAAGCCCTACCGGCGACAGGAGCGGGTCACCTTTGTCAACAGCGACCCTGACATGATCACGCTCTTCCTCGCCTGGCTACACCTGCTCCGCGTTGAGCCGATGCGCCTCAAGTTCGCCGTGCACATCCACGAGACCGCCGATGTGGCAGGCGCCGAGCAGTTCTGGACAGACCATGTGGGCATTGAACGAACAGCGCTTCTCAAGACGACGCTGAAAAAGCACAACCCCAGCACGAACCGCAAGAACACTGACGAGACCTACTACGGCTGCCTCCGCGTCGATGTCCGCGGAGGAGCCGATTTGTACCGTCGCATCGAAGGCTGGTGGTCTGGCATGGTGGTGGAGGCCAAGCGGCGAACCGCGTAGGCTGCACCCGGTAATCCCCCGTGGTGTAATCGGCAACACGCGTCGCTTTGGACGATGTATTTCAGGTTCGAGTCCTGGCGGGGGAGCCATGCTCGGTTCGGGCCCTGACCACTCAGTCAGGGCCCGCACTCATGTCCCCCACGAACCACCCCGGTATCCTGCGGATGTCCACCCCCACCCCCTCAGTCGAAGGGCATCCCGTGAGCGCCATTCGCCCGGCCGCCGTCGTCGTTCTCGCAGCGGGTGAGGGCACCCGTATGAAGTCGGCCACACCCAAGGTCCTGCACGAGCTGTGCGGCCGGTCCCTCGTGGGGCACGTGCTCGCCGCAGCCGGTGAGCTGGACCCGGAGAACCTGGTCGCCGTCGTCGGGCACGCCCGCGAGAAGGTCACCGCGCACCTCGCCGAGGTCGCCCCCGACGTGCGCACCGCCGTGCAGGAGCAGCAGAACGGCACCGGGCACGCCGTGCGGATGGGGCTGGAGGCGCTGGGCGGTGCCGTGGACGGCACGGTCGTGGTCGTCTGCGGTGACACTCCGCTGCTCACCGGTGGGACGCTGCGGGCGCTGGCCGCCACGCACTCCGCCGACGGGAACGCCGTGACCGTGCTGACGGCGGAGGTGCCGGACGCGACGGGGTACGGCCGGATCGTGCGGGACGGGGCCTCCGGTGCCGTGACCGCGATCGTCGAGCACAAGGACGCCTCCGAGTCGCAGCGGGCGATCCGTGAGATCAACTCGGGTGTCTTCGCCTTCGACGGGCGGCTGCTCGCCGAGGCGCTGGGGAAGGTGCGGACGGACAATAGCCAGGGCGAGGAGTACCTCACCGACGTGCTCGGGATCCTGCGCGAGGCGGGTCACCGGGTGGGCGCGTCCGTGGCCGGTGACCACCGGGAGATCGCGGGGATCAACAACCGGGTGCAGCTCGCCGAGGCCCGCCGGACGCTCAACGACCGGCTGCTGAACGACGCCATGCTGGCCGGCGTGACGGTCGTGGACCCGGCGACGACGTGGGTGGACGTGACGGTGACGTTCGAGCAGGACGTGGTCGTCCACCCGGGTACGCAGCTGCTCGGTTCGACGCACCTGTCCGAGGGTTGCGAGGTCGGGCCGAACTCCCGGCTCGCGGACACGCGCGTGGGCTCGGGCGCCCGCGTGGACAACACGGTGTCCCTCGGTGCCGTGGTCGGTCCGGAGGCGACGGTGGGTCCGTACGCGTATCTGCGTCCCGGTACCCGTCTGGGGTCGAAGTCCAAGATCGGTGCGTACGTGGAGACGAAGAACGCCTCGATCGGCGAGGGGACGAAGGTTCCGCACCTCTCCTATGTGGGTGACGCGACGATCGGTGAGTACACGAACATCGGTGCCGCGAGCGTGTTCGTGAACTACGACGGGCAGGACAAGCACCACACCACTGTGGGCTCGCACTGCCGTACGGGTTCGGACAACATGTTTGTGGCTCCTGTCACGGTCGGGGACGGTGCGTACACCGCCGCCGGCTCGGTGATCACGAAGGATGTGCCGCCCGGTTCGCTGGCCGTGGCCCGTGGCCAGCAGCGGAATATCGAGGGTTGGGTGGCTCGGAAGCGTCCGGGGAGCGCGGCGGCGAAGGCGGCCGAGGCGGTGTCCCGGGAGGCCGGCGGCGAAGGCTGACCGGAAACCGGCGCGCCGAACACGGCGTACCGTGATAAGTGCACATCCGCACCCCACCAGCTGAGACGCCCTCCCGCACCCAGCCGGAAGAGCGTCCGTGACGTTCAGCTGCGAAACCTCTGAGGAGAAAGTGCTGTGACCGGGATCAAGACGACCGGCGAAAAGAAGATGATGTTCTTTTCCGGCCGCGCCCACCCCGAGCTTGCCGAGGAGGTCGCCCATCAGCTGGGTGTCGGGGTCGTCCCGACGAAGGCCTTCGACTTCGCCAACGGCGAGATCTATGTGCGGTACCAGGAGTCGGCCCGTGGCGCCGACTGCTTTCTGATCCAGAGCCACACGGCTCCGATCAACAAGTGGATCATGGAGCAGCTGATCATGATCGACGCGCTGAAGCGCGCGTCGGCCCGCTCCATCACGGTCATCGTGCCGTTCTACGGTTACGCGCGTCAGGACAAGAAGCACCGGGGACGTGAACCGATCTCGGCGCGTCTGATCGCCGACATGATGAAGACGGCGGGCGCGGACCGGATCCTGACCGTGGACCTGCACACGGACCAGATCCAGGGCTTCTTCGACGGGCCCGTCGACCACCTCTTCGCGCTGCCGCTCCTCGCGGACTACGTGGGCGCGAAGGTGGACCGGTCGAAGCTGACGGTGGTGTCTCCGGACGCGGGCCGGGTGCGGGTGGCGGACCGGTGGTGCGACCGGCTGGGCGCTCCGCTGGCGATCGTGCACAAGCGGCGCGACAAGGACGTGGCGAACCAGGTGACGGTGCACGAGGTCGTCGGTTCGGTGGAGGGCCGGATCTGCGTCCTGGTGGACGACATGATCGACACGGGTGGCACGATCTGCGCGGCGGCTGACGCGCTGTTCGCGCACGGTGCGGAGGACGTCATCGTGACGGCGACGCATGGTGTGCTGTCGGGTCCGGCGGCGGACCGGCTGAAGAACTCGAAGGTGAGTGAGTTCGTGTTCACGGACACGCTGCCGACGCCGAACGAGCTGGAGCTGGACAAGATCACGGTGCTGTCGATCGCGCCGACGATCGCGCGTGCGGTGCGTGAGGTGTTCGAGGACGGTTCGGTGACGAGCCTGTTCGACGAGCAGTGAGCGTCGTGCAGTAACCGTTCTGCAGAGATCGTTCCGCAGAGATCGTTTTGGGTACGGCCTTCCTCTCCGAGTAGACTGTCGAAGTTGCTCGGCGAGGGAGGCCGTACCCGTTTCACGGGTGTGGCGGTCCGTTATCGACGCGCTCTTCGTAGCAGGCCGTTCGTGGCCGGGTGACCACGTCCGTTTCTGTTTCATACGAGGAGTGTTCATGGCTGAGGTAAAGATCGCCGTCGAGACGCGCACCGAGTTCGGCAAGGGTGCCGCGCGTCGTATCCGCCGCGACAACAAGGTTCCGGGTGTTCTGTACGGTCACGGTTCGGACCCGCTGCACCTGACGCTTCCGGGTCACGAGCTGCTGCTGGCGCTGCGTACGTCGAACGTGCTGATCGCGCTGGACATCGACGGCAAGACCAACGAGCTGGCCATCCCGAAGTCGGTCCAGCGTGACCCGATCAAGGGCTTCCTGGAGCACGTCGACCTGCAGCTGGTGACGCGCGGCGAGACCGTGTCGGTCGAGATCCCGGTGCAGGCCGAGGGCGAGCTGGCCCCGGGTGGCTTCCTGCTGGACTACGTCCTGGACGCGCTGCCGGTCGAGGCCGAGGCCACGCACATCCCGCAGCAGGTCACCGTGTCGGTGGCGGGCCTGGAGGCCGGTGCCTCGATCCTCGCCAAGGACATCACGCTGCCGTCCGGTGTGAAGCTGGACGTCGAGGGTGACACCGTGGTCCTGCAGGTGCTGTCGTCGCAGGCCGAGGAGGCCCCCGCCGAGGGTGGCGACGAGGCCGCCGAGGCCTGATCCTCAGCACGGTCATCGTTGGGTCGGCCGCTGTTCCCGTGCGGAGCAGCGGCCGACTCGTCTGCATGTGACGGGTACGACATGACGGATACGGCGTGACGGATACGAAGGAGACACGGACGTGACGACGGACGCGGCCGCGCCCTGGCTGGTGGCCGGTCTCGGCAATCCCGGACCCGAGTACGCCTCGAACCGGCACAACGTCGGTTTCATGGTGGCGGATCTGCTGGCGGAGCGGATCGGGGCGCGGTTCAAGCGGCACGGCAAGGCGCAGGCCCAGGTGGTCGAGGGGCGGATCGGACCGCCGGGGCCGGCGAACCGGCGGGTGATCCTGGCGAAGCCGATGTCGTTCATGAACGTTTCGGGCGGGCCGGTGACGGCGCTGCGGGACTTCTACAAGGTGCCGGTCTCCAACATCGTGGCGATCCACGACGAGTTGGACATCGACTACGGCGTCCTGCGGCTGAAGCTGGGCGGCGGGGACAACGGGCACAACGGGCTGAAGTCGATCACGAAGGCGCTGGGTCCGGACTACCACCGGGTGCGGTTCGGCATCGGACGGCCGCCGGGGCGGATGCAGGTGGCGGACTTCGTGCTGCGGGACTTCTCGTCGACGGAGCGCAAGGAGCTGGACTACTTCGTGGACCGGGCCGCGGACGCGGTGGAGGCCCTGGTGATCGAGGGGCTGGAGCGGGCGCAGAGCGCGTACAACTCCTGACCCGCGACTCCTGACCCGCGACTCCTGACCCGCGGCTCCTGACCCGCGGCTCCTGGCCTGCGGCTCCTGACGTACAACTCCCGACTTGTCCGTCGATGGCGCGCGGGCGAGTTGACCGAGCGCACAGGAGTGGCCAATGATCCCCGCCATGCCTGCCTCAGCATCCGCCGCAGCCGCAACCGCCGCGTCCGCCGCCCGCTCCCGCCGGGCCTCCCACGCCGTGCTGCGGTTCGGCCGGGTCGCGGCGATGGGGACGGTCACGGCGCTGATCCTGATCGCGGGTGTGTGGGCGTCCTGGGGGACGGCGCAGCACGTGCTGCTGACCAAGGGGCGGGAGCAGGGCACGGTCGAGGTGGCGCGGTGCGGCGAGGGGTCGTGCAGTGGGCCGTACTCGCCGGTGTCGTCGGGGTCGCAGGCGCGGGAGCGGGTCGTCATCGAGGACTCGGTCGCCGTGGCGAAGGGGCGGACGTACTCGGTGGTGGTGAAGCCGGGCGGTGACGACGTGGTGCGTTCAGGTCCGGCCGGGATGCTGTACGCGTGGGTGCCGTTGGGCGGGGCGTTGCTGCTCGCCTCGGTGGTGGTGGCGGGCGGTCTGCGGCGGACGCGGGCGGCGTGGGGGATGGCCGGCGCGGGTGTGGCGTTGCTGACGGCGGCGTTCTTCGCGGTGTGATCCGCCGGCGCGTACGGACGTGACGGTGCCCCCGTGCTCGAGTGGTGAGCGCGGGGGCACCGTCGTGTGTACGGCGGGGTGCGGGTCAGCCGGTGTTGCGCAGGCCCGCGGCGACGCCGTTGACCGTGAGGAGCAGGGCTCGGGCGAGCAGCGGGTCGGCTTCCTCGCCGGCGGCGGCGGCTTCGCGCTGGCGGCCGAGGAGGGCCACCTGGAGGTAGGAGATGGGGTCCAGGTAGGCGTCGCGGATGGTGAAGGTCTGCTTGAGGACGGGGTCGGCGTCGAGCAGTTCGGCCTCGCCGGTGACGCGCAGGACTTCGGCGACGGTGAGTTCGTGCTCGGCCTTGATCCGGTCGAAGACGTGCTTGAGTTCGTCCGGGACGAGCGTGTCGACGTAGTGCTGGGCGATGCGCAGGTCGGTCTTGGCGAGGGTCATCTCGACGTTGGAGATGAAGTTGCCGAAGAAGTGCCACTGCTGGTGCATCTCGTCGAGGACGGTGTCCAGGCCGGCCTCGCGCAGGGCCTTGAGGCCGGAGCCGACTCCGTACCAGCCGGGGACGATCTGCCGGGACTGGGTCCAGCCGAACACCCACGGGATGGCGCGCAGTCCGTCGAGCGAGACGCCCGAGCCGGGGCGGCGGGAGGGCCGCGAGCCCAGGTGCAGGTCGGCGAGCTGGTCGACCGGCGTGGAGGCCAGGAAGTACGTCGGCAGGTCGGGGTCCTCGACCAGCTCGCGGTAGGCGGTGTGGGCGGCGTCGGAGACGACGTCCATGGCGGCGTCCCAGCGGGCGAGGGCCTCGTCGGACTGGCGGGGCGCGGTGTGCAGGGCGGAGGCCTGGAGGGTTGCCGCGACCGTCAGTTCCAGGTTCTCCCTGGCCAGGGCGGGGATGAGGTACTTGTCGGAGATGACCTCGCCCTGCTCGGTGACCTTGATCTCGCCCTCCAGGGTGCCCCAGGGCTGGGCGAGGATCGCGTCGTGGGTGGGGCCGCCGCCGCGGCCGACGGTGCCGCCGCGGCCGTGGAAGAGGCGCAGGCGTACGCCGTAGCGGTGGGCGACGTCGCGCAGGCGGCGCTGGGCGCGGTGGATCTCCCACTGCGAGGTGGTGATGCCGCCGAACTTGGAGGAGTCGGAGTAGCCGAGCATGACCTCCTGGACGTCGCCGCGCAGGGCGACCAGGCGCCGGTAGGAGGGGTCGGCGAGGAGGTCCTCGAGGATGGTGTCGGCGGCCTTCAGCTCGTCGGTGGTCTCCAGGAGCGGCACGATGCCGATCTTGGCCCAGCCGGCGTGCAGGTCGATGAGGCCGGCCTCGCGGGCGAGGACCGCCGCGGCGAAGACGTCGTCGGCGCCCTGGCACATGGAGATGATGTAGGACTCGATGACCTCGGGGCCGAAGACCGACAGGGCGCGCTTGACGGTCTGGAAGACGCCGAGGGTCTTCTCGCCGGCGGCGTCGACGGGTGCCGGGCTGGGCGCCAGCGGACGCCGGGACCGCAGCTCCTTGGCGAGGAGCTTGGCGCGGTACTCGCGGGGCATGTCGGCGTAGCGCCAGGACTCCTCGCCGAGCCGGTCGAAGAGCTGGCCGAGGGCGTGGTGGTGGGCGTCGGCGTGTTCGCGGACGTCCATGGTGGCGAGCTGGAGGCCGAAGGCGGCGAGCGTGCGGATGGTGCGGGCGAGGCGGCCGTCGGCGAAGAGGCTGCCGCGGTGTTCGCGCAGGGAGGTCTGGACGAGCCGCAGGTCGTCCAGGAGCTGTGCGGTGCCGAGGTAGTCGCGGCCCTCCTCGTGGGGGGTGCCCTTGGCGAGGCGCTCCTTGGTGTTCTCCAGCTTCTGCCGGATGCAGGTGGCCTTGAGCCGGTAGGGCTCCTCGGCGTTGAGGCGCTTGTAGCGGGGGCTGATCTCGGGGAGCAGCTCCAGGTCGGTGCGGAGGGACTCCAGGAGTTCCTCGGTGGCGCCGGCGTAGCGGATGGAGTTGGAGAGGAAGCCGCGCAGCTCGTCGATCATCTCCAGGGCGTCGTTGATGCCGTGTTCGTGCTGGAGGATCAGGACGTCCCAGGTGACCTGGGGGGTGACGTTGGGGTTGCCGTCGCGGTCGCCGCCGATCCAGGTGCCGAAGGTGAGCGGGCGGGTGTCGTCGGGGAGCTTGACGCCGGCGCGCTCCAGTTCCGCCGTGAGGTCCTCGAGGACGTCGCCGACGGCGCCCGCGTGGAGTTCGTCGAGGTAGTAGATGGCGTTGCGGGCCTCGTCGGCGGGTTCGGGGCGTACGACGCGGAGTTCGTCGGTCTGCCAGACGAGGTCGATGTTCTCGGCGAGGCGGGTGTCGAGGCGGCGGCGGTCGGATTCGATGACCGGGGTGTCCAGGAGGGCCGCGATGCGGCGCAGCTTGTTGAGGACGGAGCGGCGGGCGGCCTCGGTGGGGTGGGCGGTGAAGACGGGCCGGACGTTGAGGTTGCGGACGGTGTCGCGCAGGTGCTCGGGGTCGGCGTCCTTCAGCCGGTCGGCCGTACGGGCGAGGAGTCCGCCCTCGGCGGCGCGCTTGGCGCCCAGTTCGCGGCCTCGGTGGACCTGTTCGGTGACGTTGGCGAGGTGGAAGTAGGTGGAGAAGGCGCGGACCAGCTTGGCCGCGGTCTCCAGTTCCGTGCCGCGCAGCAGCTCGGCGGCGGCCTCGCCGTCCTCTCGGGTGAGTCGGCGTACCTTCTCGACGAGTTCCAGCAGCTCGGGGCCCTCCTGCCGGACAAGGGTCTCTCCGAGGAGATCACCCAGCCGGCGGATGTCGGCGCTCAGCTCGCTGCTGGCCGTGGTGGTGGTCTGGTCGTCGGCACTGCTCACAGGTGCGGCTCCTTGCAGTGTTGAAGCTCGTCTGGGAGGGAACCCGGACGGCGTCTCGCGCGGCGGGAGCCGCTTACGGGGCCGGACGTCCGGGAAGAAATCAGAGCGGACCGCGCTGTCCGACCGACTCCCAGGATAGGTGTCGACCAGGACGCGCAGGGCCTCGGGCTCTCGCCGCGGCGTGACGCGCTGCCATACTTACGTCGCCGTAGGTTACGGAACCGTAGGAAACCGTGCACAGGTTCCCGAAGCCCGGCACCGGACAACCGGACACACCCCCGACCCCCACCCCGACCCCCACCCTCGACCCCACAGGGGACGCGCATGACCACGAGTTCCGATGTGATCCCAGACGCTCCGCAGCCGCCCCCCGAGGGCGGCGCCTCCACACCCTCCGCCACGCTGGGTGGTGAGCAGAAGCGGTCACTCGAACAGATCACGCTGTTGCTGTTCATCACCGTTCCGTTCCTCGCGCTGGTGGCGGCGGTGCCGCTGGCGTGGGGGTGGGGCGTGAGCTGGCTGGACCTGGGCCTGCTGGTCTTCTTCTACTTCCTGGGCTGCCACGGCATCACCATCGGCTTCCACCGCCACTTCACCCACGGCTCCTTCAAGGCGAAGCGGCCGCTGAAGATCGCGCTGGCGATCGCGGGTTCGATGGCGGTCGAGGGGCCGCTGGTCCGCTGGGTGGCCGACCACCGCAAGCACCACAAGTTCTCCGACGACGAGGGCGACCCGCATTCGCCGTGGCGCTACGGCGAGACGGTGCCGGCCCTGATCAAGGGCCTGTGGTGGGCCCACATCGCGTGGATGTTCGACGAGGAGCAGACCTCGCAGGAGAAGTACGCGCCGGACCTGATCAGGGATCCGGCGCTCCGTGCGGTCTCCCGCCAGTTCGTTCTGTGGACGTTGGTGTCCCTGGCCCTTCCGGCGCTGATCGGCGGGCTGGTCACGATGTCCTGGTGGGGGGCGTTCACCGGGTTCTTCTGGGGGTCACTCGTCCGGGTGGCGTTGCTGCACCACGTCACGTGGTCGATCAACTCGATCTGCCACGCGGTCGGCAAGCGTCCCTTCAAGTCGCGGGACCGTTCGGGCAACGTGTGGTGGCTGGCGATCCTGTCCTGCGGCGAGTCCTGGCACAACCTGCACCACGCCGACCCGACGTCGGCGCGGCACGGCGTGATGCGCGGGCAGCTGGACTCCTCCGCCCGGCTGATCCGCTGGTTCGAGCGGTGCGGCTGGGCGTACGACGTGCGGTGGCCGTCACGCTCGCGTATCGATTCCCGCCGCAACACGGACCAAGGCGGCTCCCGCCGCCGGAAGGAAACCGTCGAAGCGGCATGATGGTCGGCGTGGCGACCGACTCCAGCAGCACCCCGAGCAATGAGAAGCCGCGGCGCGCGCGTCGCACCCGGATGACCGGTGCCGAGCGCCGCCAGCAGTTGCTGGAGATCGGTCGCACCCTCTTCGCGGCGAAGGGTTTCGAGGGCACGTCGGTGGAGGAGATCGCGGCGAAGGCCGGGGTCTCCAAGCCGGTGGTGTACGAGCACTTCGGCGGCAAGGAGGGGCTGTACGCGGTGGTGGTGGACCGTGAGATGCGGCGGCTGCTGGACATGGTGACCAGCTCCCTGACCGCCGGTCACCCGCGCGAGCTGTGCGAGCAGGCGGCCTTCGCGCTCCTCGACTACATCGAGGAGTACACGGACGGCTTCCGCATCCTGGTCCGCGACTCCCCCATCCCGCAGTCGACGGGTTCCTTCGCCTCGCTGATCTCCGACATCGCCACCCAGGTGGAGGACATCCTGGGCCGCGAGTTCAAGAACCGCGGCTTCGACGCCAAGCTGGCCCCGCTGTACGCGCAGGCGCTGGTCGGCATGGTGGCGCTGACCGGGCAGTGGTGGCTGGACGTGCGCCGCCCGAAGAAGGCGGAGGTGGCGGCGCACCTGGTGAACCTGGCGTGGCACGGCCTGGACGGCCTGGAGCCGAAGCCGCGGCTGATAGGGCACCGCAAGAACTAGAGGCCGTACCCGGGGACGGCCGTATCCGGAGACGGCCATACCCGGGGACGGCCGTATCCGGGAACGGAACCGGAGAACGGAACCGGAAAACACATGCAGCCGCTGCGCGGAATCACCGTCGTCTCACTCGAACAGGCGGTCGCCGCTCCCTACGCCAGCCGTCAGCTCGCCGACCTCGGCGCGCGCGTGATCAAGGTGGAGCGTCCCGGGGCGGGGGACTTCGCCCGGTCCTACGACACCCGCGTACGTGGTCTGAGCTCGCACTTCGTGTGGGCCAACCGCAACAAGGAGTCCCTCACCCTGGACTTCAAGGACCCGCGCGGCGCGGACGTACTGCGCCGCCTGATCGCGGACGCCGACGTCTTCCTCCAGAACCTGGCACCGGGGGCGGCGGCCCGCGCCGGTCTGGGCGCACAGGAGCTGCTGGAGCTGCATCCGAAGCTGATCGTGTGCGACATCTCCGGCTACGGCGAGCCCGGCCCCTACACGGGCCGCAAGGCGTACGACCTGATGGTGCAGTCCGAGGCAGGGCTGCTGTCCGTCACGGGCACGCCGGACGACATGGCCAAGGTGGGCATCTCGGTGTCGGACATCGCCGCCGGGATGTACGCGTACAGCTCGATCCTCGGCGCCCTGCTGGAGCGCGTGCGGACGGGGCGGGGCACGCACCTGGACGTGTCGATGCTGGAGGCCACCGTGGAGTGGATGGGCTTCCCCCTCTACTACGCCTTCGACGGAGCCGAGCCGCCGCCCCGGGCGGGCGCCGCGCACGCCACGATCCACCCGTACGGCCCCTTCACGGCGGGTGACGGCGACGTCGTCATGATGGCGGTCCAGAACGAGCGCGAGTGGCGCGCTTTCTGCGCGGGTTTCCTGGGCCGTCCGGAGCTGGCCGATCACCCGCACTACGCCACCAACGTGGACCGCGACGCGCACCGGGAGGCGCTGGGCGGGCTGATCGCGGCCCGGTTCGCGGAGCTGACCGGCACGGAGGCGATCGCCCTGCTCAGCGCGGTGCCGGTCGCCAACGCCCGGGTGAACACGCTCGCCGAGGTGTGGGACCACCCGCAACTGGCCGCGCGCGGACGCGTGCACCAGGTGCCGACGCCGGCCGGTCCCGTCCCGGCGATGGCACCGCCCGGCCCGGCCGGGGGCGCGCCCCGCATGGAGGCGGTGCCGGCGCTGGGTGAGCACACCCGCGCCATACTCGGCGAGCTGGGTCTGTCCCGGGAGGCCGTCGACGCGCTCGTCGCGGAGGGCGTGGCGTGAGCGGATGCGCACGGCCCCGGGCCGTGCCCCTCCTGGCGTGACCGGCTGCTGTCTCGTGACGGGCCGCGTGGATCAGCGGTTCGTCTTCCGGGCGACGGCGAAGACGCGCCGGAAGGGGAACGGTGTGCCGTGCGCCCCGGCGGGATAGGCGGCGCGCAGGACGGTCCGGTACTCCTCGACGAACGCGTCGCGGGCTTCCGGTTCGTCGTCGAGCGCGGTGAGCACGGGCCGCAGCGCCGTCCCGCTCACCCAGTCCAGCACGGCGTCGTCGCCGGTCAGCAGGTGGACGTACGTCGTCTCCCACACGTCGGCGGTGCAGCCGAGGTCGGTGAGGTGGGCGAGGTAGGCCTCGGGGGTGAGGACGGCGTCGTCGTGGCGCAGGGTGCCGGCGAGGCGGTCCCGCCAGCGCCGGGAGTGGGCGAGTTCGCGCAGCAGGCGGTGGCTGGGGGCGTCGAAGTTGCCGGGCACCTGGAGGGCGAGGGTGCCGCCGGGGGCGAGCCCGGCGATCCAGTCGGGGAAGCGCTCGACGTGGCCGGGGACCCACTGGAGGGTGGCGTTGGTGACGAGGAGGTCGTACGGCTCGTCGGGGGTCCAGGTGCGGGCGTCGGCGGGGGCGAAGTCGAGGTGGCCGCCGTGTGGTGTGGGGCCGGCGTGCCGCTGGGCCCGTTCGAGCATCCGGGGCGAGTTGTCGTAGCCGGTGACGCGGGCGGTGGGCCAGCGGTCGGCGAGCAGGGCGGTGACGTTGCCGGGGCCGCAGCCGAGGTCGGCGATGCGGGGCGGGTCGCCGGGCAGGTCGTGGACGCGGGCGAGGAGGTCGGTGAAGGGGCGGGCGCGGTGGTCGGCGTGCCGGAGGTACTGGGCGGGGTCCCAGGTGGGGGCGGTGGCGGGCATGAGGCCTCCAGGGGATGTCCGTGTGGGACGGGTACCCAGCGTCACCCCGACACTCTCTCGGCGTCAAGATAATCGACATCAAGAGACTTCACGTCGACACAACCACTACACTGATCGTCATGGAGGACGAGGTCGATCGGCTGGTCGCAGCGTGGCGCCGGGAGCGCCCGGACCTCGACGTGGAACCGCTCGAGGTGCTGAGCCGGGTCAGCAGGCTCGCCCGGCACCTGGACCGCGCACGCCGCCTGGCCTTCTCCGAACACAATCTGGAGCCCTGGGAGTTCGACGTCCTGACGGCGCTGCGCCGCGCGGGCACCCCGTACCAGCTCTCGCCGGGGCAGCTCCTCACCCAGACCCTGGTCACCTCGGGCACGATGACCAACCGTATCGACCGCCTGGCCAAGAAGGGCCTGGTGGAGCGTCTGCCCGACCCGAGCGACCGACGCGGCGTACTGGTCCGGCTCACGGACGAGGGCCGCGACCGCGCCGACCAGTCGCTGGCGGGCCTGCTCGCCCAGGAGCGCGCGATCCTGGCCGAACTCTCCCGCGCCCAGCGCAGCGAACTGGCCGCGCTGCTACGCCAGCTGACCGCCCCGTTCGACAACATCCCCGGTTAGGTCCGCCGGCCCCACCCCGGCCCTTCTCGCCAGTGCCACGGCGGCGAGGGTGGAGTGGACGCCCAGCTTGCCCAGGACGTTCTGCATGTGTGTCCGCACGGTGTGCGGGGACAGGTACAGCCGCTCGGCGACCGCCTTGCGCCCGAGTCCGGCGACCATGCAGCGCAGCACCTCCCGCTCACGCGGGGTCAGCGACTCCACCAGCCGTTCGCTCTCGGTGCGGTGCTTGCGGGCGGCGGTCAGTTCGCGCAGGACGCCGGTGAGCAGGGCGGGCGGCAGATGCGTCTCGTCGCGCAGAACCCCCCGTATGACGCTGAGCAGCCGCGACAGGGAGCAGTCCTTGGCCACCCAGCCGGAGGCGCCGGCGCCCAGCGCGAGGGCCGCCCGCCGGGGGTCGTCCTTCTCGGCGAGGACCACGGTCCGTACGCTCGGCTGCCCCGACCGCACCCCGGCGACCAGCGAGATCCCGTCCACCAGCCCGTCCTCGTTGCCGTCCCGCACGGGCACGGCGGCGGGACGCGCGCCGGGCGCGTGACCTCCCAGGTCGGCGTCGACGAGCAGCACGTCGAACCGCCGCCCCTCGGACGCGGCCCGCTCCAGGCAGCGCAGCGCGGCCGGGCCGCTGCCGGCCGCGGAGACGTCGACGTCCGGCTCGGCGGCCAGCGCCGCGGCGAGCGACTCGGCGAAGATCCGGTGGTCGTCGACGACCAGGACTCGGATACGAACCACGAAACCCCCTCCCCCGAGCTCCTGGAGGAGCAGGGGATACCCATCGTCTGTCCATCCACGGAACACGGAAGACGACACCGGCACGGGTACGGCGCCCGAAGCCCCGTATCCGACTGTGCGCTCGGTACTCCGGGACAGGTCGCCGCGGCCGCACGGCCGCCGCCGTGCAGTAACCGCTACCCCCGCCCCGGGCGCCGTACCCGGCTGTCTCGCCCCCTGAACGGCACCGGCCCCCACCGGTGCTGCTCATCAGAGTACGGACGGTCGCCGGGAGCGGAAGGCTATTTGCAGAACTGACAGCCCCGCGCGTTTATGGTGAGCCGCATGTTTCGTCTTGTGACAGAAGTAGACAAGGCACGGCGCGATCTGCTGCGCACCCGCCTGCGGGAGACGAACACGGTTGCCTCCTCCACCCTCCGTTCCCTGCGCGGAACCCCTCACGAACGCGAATTCCCGCTGCACGTCTGGGTGCTGGAGGAGGGCGGCGGCCTGGCGGGCGGCCTGGTCGGCCACACCTGGGCGACCTGGCTGCACGTGACGTACCTGTGGGTGGACGCCCGGTGCAGGGGCGCGGGCCTGGGCTCGGCCCTCCTGACGGAGGCGGAGCGCACGGCCCGCGACGAACGGCGCTGCGCGGCCGCCCGCGTGGAGACCTGGGACTTCCAGGCACCGGACTTCTACACGAGACACGGCTACGACGTGATGTGCGTGATCCCTGACTACCCGCCGGGGATCACGGAGTACACGCTGGTGAAGCGGCTGGGCCGGCGGCAGCCGGTCTGAGGTGTTCAGAAATCGTCGAGCGCTTCCGAGGTGATGTCGACGTCGATGTCGTACGGCACGCCGAGCTTGAGCAGCTCGCGATGGGTACCGGTCAGGTCGTACGTCTTGGAGACGGGGTCCAGTTCGTAGACCCGGACCACCGGGTGCTTGCCGGCACCGCCGCCCGTCTCGACCAGCCAGAAGTGCGGGATGCCCGCGGCGGCGTACTTGTGCGGCTTGGTGTCGCGGTCGCGGGATTCGGAGTCCGGGGAGACGACCTCGACGGCGAGCAGGACGTCGGCGGCCTGGAAGCGGGTCTGCTCCCTGCCGGTGACGGCGTCGGCGCGGACGACGGAGATGTCGGGTTCGGGACCGTTGCGGCGGTCCAGGACGACAGTCATCTCACGGCGGACCTTCATCTCCTTGGGCACCGTGCGGCGCAGACCGGCCATCAGCAGGTCGATCGTGATGCTGTGAAAATGCCGCTGCGGACTCACGAAAACCAAGCTCGCGTCGATCAGCTCGGTGTGCGGCGGAAGGTCCGGCAACGTGAACAGGTCGTCCACGGTGTACCCGTCCCGGGGCGGCACCGGCCAGCGGCAGCCGGGCGTGGCGTTCGGCTCGGCGAGGGGCTCGGCGGTCATGGTTCCTCCCATGGACGGGATTCTCGGCCGGCCCGTCCACGGTGGCCGTCGGCTCCGCTGATCGTCATCACAATGGGTGACGACAGGCGGAACTGGGGCAGAAGGCGCCGGCCTTCCGGTGCGGGCGAGCGTCCTCCTGCTCACCAGGTACCGGCCGGCGCACCCGACGCGACACCGACGGAGACCCCGGCCCAGACCGTCAGGCCACCGCTCGTCCGCCGCGTCCCCCACCGGGTGGCCAGCGCGTCGGTGATCAGCAGGCCGCGTCCACGCTCACACTCCGGCTCGGGTGATCCGGTCGGCGCGGGGATCACGGGCGTACGCCTGCTTCCGCCGTCGTCGGTCACGCCGATCGTGACCGTGTCGGCGGTGAGGGCGCAGGTGACCGTGACGGTGGAGCTGTCACTGTGCTCCAGGGCGTTGGCGGCCAGTTCCCCGGTGATGGCCTCCAGGTCGTCCGTCGTGTCGGGCGGCAGACGCCATGACCCGGCCGTGGCACGGAGGTAGCGCCGGGCGGCACCGGCGGTCAGGGCCAGGACCCCAGCGTGTGGACTGTCAGGAAGACGCAAAGCGTCAGCTGCACCGCCCCGATGACTCGGTGCCCGATCCGCAGCAGCACGACGGCCGTTACCCCGACCACCAGGGCCAGAGCGCCGAAGCCCAGCACTGGCGCCCAGTCCAGGGACGGCACGCCGATCGCTGTCTGTCCGGAGCCGGCGTCCGTCCGGCCCAGCCCTCGGGCTGCGAGCACGATGGCGACCAACAGCGCGGCCGCCACGTCCGCCATCAGCACGAGAAGCAGGAGACAACCTTCAGTGACGGCATCACCCTCTCCGCCGGAGGGCTGCTTGTCGGCAAGTTCAGGCATGGTTCCACGATCACCCGGAATCCAACCTTCCGAACGGTCCGTCGCCGACTCGCAACTCAGGTGTACTCCGCGGCCCTGGGCCATCGCCCCGCCGCCCGGTGCCGTGCTCACTCCGGCTCAGCTCACCGGATCCGGTCGCCCGGTCACCACGCCGCGAGGACCGGCGCCTCGGGTTCGTGCTGCCGCCAGGTCTCGTTGAGGCGCGTGAGGCGGGCCGTGGCGGCGATGCCGCGCAGGGAGGCGACCTTGCCGTCGGCGACCTCGAACGCCACGGCGCCCACGACCCGGCCGTCGACCACGGCCACGACGGCCGGGGAGCCGTTGAGCGTCGCGAGGTGCATCGCCGGCGAGCCGCCGACCAGCCGCCGCTTCGCCGCCGTGGGCTTGAAGCCGGCCCGCACGAAGGAGGCGACCCGCTCGGGCGTCCGGTACCGCAGCAGCCGCCCGGCCAGTCCGGCGCCGTCCGATACCGCCGTCACGTCGTCGGTGAGCAGCGCCACCAGCCGTTCGGTACGCCCCGACACGGCGGCGGCGAGGAACTCCTCGACGACCCGGCGCGCGGAGGCGGGGTCGGCCTCGCCGCCGCGTCGGCGTTCGGCGGCGACCCGGGTCCGGGCCCGGTGGACGTGCTGCTGGCTCGCGGACTCGGTGATGTCGAGGATCCCGGCGATCTCGGCGTGGCTGTACGAGAAGGCCTCACGCAGGACGTAGACGGCCCGCTCGACGGGCGAGAGGCGCTCCAGGAGGGTCAGTACGGCCAAGGACACCGATTCGCGCCGCTCGAAGGTGTCGGCGGGGCCGAGCATCGGGTCGCTCTGGAGGAGCGGCTCGGGCAACCAGGCACCGGCCGTCCGCTCGTGGCGTGCCTGTGCCGAGCGGAGCCGGTCGAGGCAGAGGTTGGTGACGACCTTGGTCAGCCACGCTTCCGGCACCTCGATCCGTTCGCGGTCCGCGGCCTGCCAGCGCAGGAACGTGTCCTGCACGGCGTCCTCGGCGTCGGCGGCCGAGCCGAGCAGACGGTACGCCAGCGAGGCCAGCCGGTCCCGGCCGGCCTCGAACCGGTCGAGGGCTGCGTCGTCCATGCGGGTCAGCCTATGCGGCGGCCTTCGCACCGGCACCGGCCCCGGCCCCGGCCCCGGCCCCACGGTCGGGCGTGGTGGCCAGTCGGCGCCTGCGCTTCGGCATGCCGAAGGTCGGGTGGGCGATGCCCAGGCCGGCGCCCATGAGGATGCCGGACTTGAGCCGGGCGGCGGTCCGGCCGCCCAGGTACCAGGACTTCGACCGGACGTCCCCGTCCACCATCTGGAAGATTCCGTCCCGCCGTCCGAGGCTGATGTGGTTGCCGTGGTACTTCAGCCCGACCGTGGGGACGTCGCCGCCCGTCAGGCGGGCGATGATCGCGGCGGTCGCCTGCATGTTGGTGAAGCCGGCCGAGGCGCAGGACATCGGCAGTGGCCGGCCGTTGTCGCCGATCGCGTAGGCGCAGTCGCCGGCCGCGTAGACGTCCGGGTGCGAGACCGAGCGCATGGTGCGGTCGACGACGATCTGGCCGGTCCCGGCGACCTCCAGGCCGCTGGCTGCCGCGATGGGGTGCACGGCGAACCCGGCCGACCACACGATGACGTCGGCCGGGATGACCGTGCCGTCGACGGCGATCGTCCGGGTCGGCTCGACGGCTTCGACGGCGGTGTTCTCGTGGACGGTGACGCCGAGCCGGTCGAAAGCCTGGCGCAGGTGGCGGCGGGCCTTCGGGGAGAGCCATGCGCCCAGCTCGCCGCGGGCGGCGAGCGCGACCGAGAGGTCGGGCCGGGACTCGGCGAACTCGGTGGCGGTCTCGATGCCGGTCAGCCCCTCGCCGACGACCAGCACGGTGCCGCCCGCGCCCAGGCCGGCCAGGCGTTCGCGCAGACGCAGCGCCGAGGAACGGCCGGTCACGTCGAAGGCGTACTCGGCCACGCCGGGGACGCCGTGGTGGGCCACGGAGCTGCCGAGCGCGTAGAGCAGCGTGTCGTAGGCGAGCTCCCCGTCGCCGTCCTCGCCGGTCACGGCGACGGACTTGCGCCCGGGGTCGACGCCGGTGACGCGTGCCAGCCGCAGCCGGACCCCGGTGCCCGCGAACACGTCGGCGAGCTTGCGGAACGCGATCTCCTGGCCGGCCGCGAGCTGGTGGAGGCGCATCCGCTCGACGAAGTCGGGCACGGCGTTGACGACGGTGATCTCGGCGTCGGCGGGAGAGAGCCGGCGGGCCAGGTTCCCGGCGGCGAAAGCCCCGGCGTATCCGGCGCCGAGGACGACGATGCGGTGCTTCATGGCGTGCTCCTGTCTCGTTCGCGTGCTCCCTGAACGAGACGGCGCTCCGACTGCTGACAGGGCCCGAGTGTGACACCAGTCACACCCGGGCCCTGTCAGCAGTCCTGCCGTGTCAGACCACCTCCGCGCCCCGTCAGACCACCCGCCGCGCCCCCGCCGAAGGCACCGCCTCGAACACGCGGGGCGCCGTGAAGCCCGCCGAGGCGAAGGCCTCCTTCACCGCCTTGGTGATGGCGTCGACGTCGGCGGCCTCCGCCAGGACGATCGCCGAGCCGCCGAAGCCGCCGCCGGTCATGCGGGCGCCCAGGGCGCCGGAGGCGAGGGCTGTGTCGACGACCAGGTCCAGCTCGGGGCAGGAGATGCGGAAGTCGTCGCGCAGGGAGGTGTGGCCCTCGACCAGGACGGGGCCGATGGCGCGGGTGTCGCCGGACTCCAGCAACGACACCACCCGCTCGACCCGGGCGTCCTCGGTGACGACGTGCCGGACCAGGCGGAGCACCTCCTCGTCGTCGGCCAGCCGCTCCAGTGCCGCGTCGAGTTCGTCGTACGCCACGTCGCGCAGCGCGTTCACGCCCAGCAGCGCGGCGCCCTTCTCGCAGCCCGCGCGGCGTTTGCCGTACTCGCCCTCGCTGTGCGAGTGCTTGACCTGGGTGTCGACGACGAGGAGGCGCATGCCCTCGGCGGCGAGGTCGAAGGGGATCTGGCGCTGGGAGAGGTCGCGGGTGTCGAGGAAGAGGGCGTGGCCCGCTTCGCAGCAGGCGGACGCGGTCTGGTCCATGATGCCGACCGGGGCGCCGACGTAGACGTTCTCGGCGCGCTGGCACAGGCGGGCCAGCTGCCAGCCGCGCAGGCCGAGGGAGTAGAGGTCGTTCAGGGCGAGGGCGACGACGATCTCCAGGGCCGCCGAGGAGGACAGGCCCGCGCCGGACGGGACCGTCGAGGCGAGGTGGATGTCGGCGCCGGTCAGCTCGTGGCCGGCCTCGCGCAGCGCCCAGACCACGCCCGAGGGGTACGCGGTCCAGGACCGGTCCGACTCGGGGGTGAGGTCCGCGACGCGCAGCTCTACGGGGCCGGCCGCGATGTCCGCCGAGTGCAGGCGCAGGATGCCGTCGTCGCGTCGGGACACCGCCGCGACGGCGGTGTGCGGCAGGGCGAACGGCATGACGAAGCCGTCGTTGTAGTCGGTGTGCTCGCCGATGAGGTTGACCCGGCCCGGCGCCGCCCACACCCCCTCGGGGTCCGTCCCGTACAGCTCCCGGAACCGCTCGCCGACAGCTCCTGCGACGTCCCCTGCGACAGCCTCGCCCATGCCCTGACCCCTCACCCTTCTCGTCCGTACGGTCTACTTCGCGCGCTGCTGCGCGAACTCCCACGCGTCCGCCACGATCCCCGCGAGGTCCGCGCGCGACGGGTTCCAGCCCAGTTTCTCGCGGGCGGCGCCGGCCGAGGCCACCAGGACCGCCGGGTCGCCGCCCCGGCGGGGGGCCACGACCTCGGGGATCGGGTGGCCGGTGACCTGGCGGACGGTCTCGACGACCTCGCGGACGGAGAAGCCGTTGCCGTTGCCCAGGTTGCAGATGAGGTGCTCGCCGGGGGTGGCCGCGTCCAGGGCGAGCAGATGGGCGTCGGCCAGGTCGGCGACGTGGATGTAGTCGCGGACGCAGGTGCCGTCCGGCGTCGGGTAGTCGTCGCCGAAGACGGAGATCGCCTCGCGCCTGCCCTGTGCCACCTGGAGGACCAGCGGGATGAGGTGCGACTCGGGGTCGTGGCGTTCGCCGTACGCGCCGTACGCGCCCGCGACGTTGAAGTAGCGCAGCGAGACCGCGCCCAGGCCGTGGGCCGCCGCCTCGCCGGTGATCATGTGGTCGACGGCGAGCTTGGAGGCGCCGTACGGGTTCGTGGGCTTCGTCGGCGCGGACTCGACGATCGGGACCTGGTCCGGCTCGCCGTAGGTGGCGGCCGTGGAGGAGAAGACGAGGCGGCCGACGCCCGCCGTGCGCATCGCCTCCAGCAGGGCCATGGTGCCGCCGACGTTGTTGTCCCAATACTTCTCGGGCTTCACGACCGACTCGCCGACCTGGGAGAAGGCGGCGAAGTGCAGGACACCGTCGTACGACGGGTCCAGCCACTTGGCGGCGTCACGGATGTCGCCCTCGACGAACGAGGCGCCGGCCGGCACGCCCTCCCTGAAGCCCGTCGAGAGGTTGTCGAGGACGACGACCTCGTGGCCGGCCTCCAGCAGATGCTGGGCGACCACGCTGCCTACGTAACCGGCCCCGCCCGTCACCAGGTACTTCCCGCTCATGAACTCGCTACCTCTCGCAGTCGCTCGGCCGCGCGCTCCGGAGGCACGTCGTTGATGAACACGTTCATGCCGGACTCGGAGCCCGCGAGGAACTTCAGCTTGCCCGATGTCCGGCGGATGGTGAAAAGCTCGAGGTGCAGCGCGAAGTCGTCCCGCGTCACGCCCTCGAAGTCCTCCAGCTGCCCGAACGGGGCCTGGTGCCAGGCCGCGATGTACGGCGTCGGGGGCTCACCGGCACCGAAGATCCGGTCGAAGCGCCTCAAGAGTTCCAGATAGACCTGGGGAAACTCTGTGCGCGCCGCCTCGTCGAGGCCGAGCAGGTCGGGCACCCGGCGCTTGGGGTAGAGGTGCACCTCGTAGGGCCAGTGCGCGGAGTACGGCACGAAGGCGGCCCAGTGATCGGTCTCCAGGACGACCCGCTCACCGGCCAGTTCCTCCGCCAGGACGGCGTCGAACAGGTTCTCCCCGCCCGTCGCCTCCTTGTGCGCGGCGAGTGAACGGAGCATCAGGGCGGTGCGGGGCGTGGTGAAGGGGTAGGCGTAGATCTGCCCGTGCGGGTGACCCAGCGTCACACCGATCTCGGCGCCCCGGTTCTCGAAGCAGAAGACCTGTTGGACGGAGGGCAGATGGGAGAGCTCCGACGTGCGGTCCGTCCAGGCGTCCAGCACCAGGCGGGCCTGCTCCTCGCTCAGGTCGGCGAAGGAGGCGTTGTGGTCGGAGGTGAAGCAGACGACCTCGCAGCGGCCGGAGTCGCCGGCCAGCGAGGGGAAGCGGTTCTCGAAGACCACCACGTCGTACGACGAGTCCGGGATCTCGCTCAGCCGCTCGCCCTGCGAGGGGCACAGGGGGCACTCGTCGGCCGGCGGGTGGTAGATGCGGCCCTGGCGGTGGGAGGCGACGGCCACCGAGTCGCCGAGCAGCGGGTCGCGGCGGACCTCGGAGGTGGTGACGGTGGGCTCCAGCGGACGGCGGTCGACGGCGTCCCGCACGGTGTCGTCGCGCAGGTCGTAGTAGACGAGCTCGCGACCGTCGGCCAGTCGGGTCGAGGTCTTCTTCACTGCCGGACTCCTCTACACCTGCATCCGCACCCAATCATCCAACACAATCAAACATAACACGTCACAACCAATCAGCAATCGAACCGACGAGCCATCCGCGACCGACCACCGATCCGTCAGCGCGCCGATCATCACAATCGAACAAAGAACATCACCAAAAGTGTTCAATTACTGAACGCGGAGGCGTAGGTTCCGCTCTGATCAGTTCGCGCAACGAAGCGAGTTCGTATGCATACCCCCACATATCTAGCCGCTGAGCTTCGACTCCCCACCAACTGGCTCGACTACTCGATCCTCGGGATCTACTTCCTCGTCGTACTCGGCATCGGTTTCGCCGCCCGGCGTTCGGTCAAGACCAGCCTGGACTTCTTCCTGTCCGGCCGCTCACTGCCCGCCTGGGTCACCGGCCTCGCCTTCGTCGCGGCCAACCTGGGCGCCACCGAGATCCTGGGCATGGCCGCCAACAGCGCCCAGTACGGCGTCTACACGACCCACTGGTACTGGATCGGCGCCATTCCGGCCATGGTCTTCCTCGGCCTGGTGATGATGCCGTTCTACTACGGCTCGAAGGTCCGCTCGGTCCCCGAGTTCCTGCTGCTGCGCTTCGACAAGGCGGCGCACCTGCTGAGTTCGGTCCTGTTCGCCGTCGCCGCCATCCTGATCGCCGGAGTGAACCTCTACGCCCTCGCGATCGTCGTCGAGGCACTGCTGGGCTGGCCCCAGTGGGTGGCCATCGTGGTCGCCGGCTTCTTCGTCCTGGCCTACATCACCCTGGGCGGACTGTCCTCGGCGATCTACAACGAGGTCCTCCAGTTCTTCGTGATCCTGGCCGGCCTCATCCCGATCACCATCCTGGGCCTGAAGAAGGTCGGCGGCTGGGACGGCCTGTCCGACTCCCTCACCCAGACCCGCGGGGCCGACTTCATGACCTCATGGGGCGGCACGGGCATCGGCAGCGACAACCCGCTGGGCGCCAACTGGCTGACCATCGTGCTCGGCCTGGGCTTCGTCCTCTCCTTCGGCTACTGGACGACGAACTTCGCGGAGGTGCAGCGCGCCCTGTCGGCGAAGAACCTCTCGGCGGCCAAGCGCACGCCGCTGATCGCCGCGTTCCCGAAGATCTTCATCGTCTTCGTGGTGATGATCCCGGGCCTGGTCGCCGCCGTACTCGTCCCGAAGATCGGCACGCCCGGCTCGGATCTCCAGTACAACGACGCGATCCCGTACCTGATGCAGCAGCTGCTGCCCAACGGCGTCCTCGGTATCGCGGTGACCGGCCTGCTGGCCGCCTTCATGGCGGGCATGGCGGCGAACATCTCCTCCTTCAACACGGTCTTCACCGCCGACATCTGGGCGAAGTACGTCGTGAAGGACCGCGAGGACGGCTACTACGTGCGGTTCGGCCGCCTGATCACCGTGATCGGCGTCCTGGCCTCGATCGGCACGGCCTTCCTGGCGTCGTCGTTCTCCAACATCATGAGCTACCTCCAGACGCTGTTCTCCTTCTTCAACGTGCCGATGTTCGTGGTCTTCATCATCGGCATGTTCTGGAAGCGCGCGTCCATGAAGTCCGGTTTCTGGGGCCTGATCGCGGGCACCACCGCGGCGATGGTGAACTACTTCGTCCTCTACGAGCAGGGCATCGTCGACATCCCCACCGACCAGGGCGCCAACTTCGTCTCCGCGATCGCGGGCTTCGTCGCCGGCGCGGTGGTCATGGTCGCCGTCACCCTGTTCACCAAGCCGAAGCCGGTCGCCGAGCTGCGGGGCCTGGTCTACGGCACCACCTCCCCCGGCATGGCCGAGGCGCCCGCCGAGGGCGACGACGCGTGGTACCGCAAGCCGGCGCTGCTGGGCTGGGGAGCGGTCGTACTGGCCGCCGCCTGCTACATCCCGTTCTCGTTCTGATCGCGGGAGGATTGAGAGAACATGTCTGATTCCTACTCCGACAAGAACGTCCAGGACGAGGTCACCGAGCTGGAGACCAAGTCCGTCACCGCCGCGCGGCTGTTCGACATCCGGCGGATCATCGGCGGGCTGTTCGTGGTCTACGGCGTCATCGTGACGATCGCGGGCCTCGTGGCGTCCGACGACGAGATCGACAAGGCGCAGGGGGTGAACATCAACCTGTGGACCGGGCTGGGCATGCTGGTGCTGGGGCTGTTCTTCCTGGCGTGGCTGAAGCTGAGGCCGACGGCTCCGCCGCCCCCGCCGGTCGAGGAGGCGCCGAAGGAGAAGGCACCGAAGGAGTGACGTCCGACGCCGGGTGCCCCGCGCTCACGGGGCACCGGCGTCGGTGCGGGCGGCTCAGCCACCCAAGGCACTCAGCCGCCCAAGGCGCTCAGCCGCCCAGGGCGCTCGCCCGGTCCAGCAGCCCCGTCCGCGCGGCCAGTGCCGCCGCCTCCAGGCGGGAGCCCACACCCAGCTTCATCAGTACGCGCTGGACGTGCGTACGCGCCGTGGACGGGGCGATCCCCATACCCGCCGCGATCAGGCGGGTGTCCTCGCCCTCGGCGACCCGGACCAGCACCTCCACCTCCCGCGGCGTGAGCATCTGCAGCAGCCGCTGCCCCTCGTCGTCCGGCTGGGCCGCCGGGTTCAGCAGCTCGCCGAACGCCCCCTGCAACAGCGACGGCGCCACCGCCGCCTCCCCGGCCCGCGCCTTCATGATCGCCCGCTCGACGCCCTCGATCCGCTCGTCGTGCCGGACATAGCCCGACGCCCCCGCCGCGAACGCCGCCGCGATCCCGCGAGGGTTCGGCACCGGCCCCAGCACCAGCACCGCCACCTGCGGACGCTCCCGCTTGATCCGCACCACCGGATCGAACATCCCCGGCTCGGCGGGTGTCGCCGTCCCCAGCAGGCACACCTCCGGCGCCCGGCTGATCACCAGCTCCGCCGCGCCGGCGGCGGGCGCCGCCGCGGCGAGCACCCGGTGCCCGCGCAGCTTCAGCGCCGAGGCCAGCGCCTCGGCGAGCAATCGGTGATCGTCGACCACCATGAGCCGTACTCCCATAGAGCAACCCCCCAGTCACCCAGTCCCCCGGCACGGTCGGCCAAGGCCCCCGGCTCCCCCGCCCGCGGCCCAGCCCCGACCCCGCCCTTCATGCCCCCGGAAGCTACACGCTAGCCCGCCGTCGCGCTGCCCTACCGGTGATAACCGCCCCGGATCGCCGAAATCCCCCGCAATACGGCCCCGCCCCTGAACAGGGACGGGGCCGCGATCGGGGCACCGGCGAAGCGACGAACGGCCTCAGCCGCCGGTACCGAACGCGATCACGAGGTACTCCTTGTCGTCCGCGCTGGTCGGCTCGCTCGCGTACACCTCCGACATGTAGAGGTGTCCCTGCGAGTAGATGAACTCGGAGTACTCGGGCGACATGCTGGTCTCCACGTCCCGCACCGCCTCGGTCGCCGGGTTCTCCAGCAGCGTGGTCTGCTCGAACGTACCGCCGTCGATGCTCACGATCTGGCCGCCCTTGTCGTACGGCGGGACCTTGTAGGCGATCACGTTGCCGCCGTCCATGCGCAGCGGGATGATCGTGTAGTCGACGCCGGCGTCGGCGCGCTGCCCGGTCTGCTTCCCGGTGGCCAGGTCGAAGGCGACGATCTCGTTGGTCCGGCTGTACGACTTGCCGCCGCTGGCCTCGTGCTCCTCCGTCGGGATGTAGAGCCGGTCCTTGCCGACCGCGAGCCCCGTGCAGTTCTCCATCTCGGTGATGCCGTCGCACTCGGCCGCGAACTGGTCGCCCGGCGCCGAGATGCGGGCGAGCAGCTTGCCGGTCTTGTTGTCGATGGAGAAGAAGTCCGAGATGCCACTGCCGTCACCGGCGGAGTCGCCGACATCGGCGGCCACGACCAGCGGGTTCGTCGACACGACGCTCGCGTACTCGATGCCCTTGGCCATCTTGTACTCCGAGATCACCTTCCCGTCCTTCGGGTCGATGGTCTGGATGTGCAGCTCCCGGGCGTCGTACGAGCCGCACCTGCGCACCGCGACCAGCTTCTCGCCGCCGCCGTAGCCCGCGTCGGAGCAGGTGTCGGTCGTCTTCGGGGACCACAGGACGTTGCCCTTGGCGATGTCCCAGGCGACGCCGCCGTCATTGCCGCCGGCGGCGACGGTGCCGCCGCTGATCGTGACGTTGTTGAAGGTCATCGGCTGGTCACCGGCGGTCTTGGTCCACAGCGTCTTGCCCGCGTCCAGGTCGATGAGCGCGACCTGGGAGCAGCCGTGCGAGGTCTTCGTCTTGGTCGGCATGGCGGGCTGGTGGACGACGACCGTCTTGTTGTCGTCGGTGACGTGCCGGGTGGCCGTGCAGACGGGGCCGGCCAGCTTGACCGACCACTTCTTGCTGCCCTTGTCGCGGTCGTAGCCGACGATCTCGGCGATGCCGCTCTTGGCGTACACCGTGTCGGTGAGCCACGAGCCGGAGACGACGACGCTGTTGTCGTCCTTGGCCACCGCGGGCGCGGGAACCTGGAAGAGCATCTTGGAGGCGGGGTCGGCGGGCACCTTCTCCTCGCCGCCGGAGGACGCGCCGCCCTCGCCGCCCTTCTGGTCCGTGCCGCCCTCGCCGCCCTTGCCGCCGGAGCTCGCGGTGTCGTCCTTGCCGTCGTTCTTGCCGTCGGAGCTCGCGTACCAGACGCCGCCGCCGATGATCAGCGCGATCGCCACGACGGCCGACACGATGATCGCCAGCTGTGCGTTGATCTTCCGTCCGCCGCCCGGACCGCCGGCCTGGGCCTGCATCGGCACGGTCACCGGCGGATAGGCGTAGCCCGGCTGGCCGGGCTGGCCCGGCATACCGGGCTGGCCCGGCATACCGGGCTGCCCCGGCTGGCCGTACGGCGGCGTCGGCTGCCCGTAGGGCCCGGGCTGCTGCGGCTGCCCGTACGGGCCGGGCTGCTGACCGGGGTAGCCGTACCCGGGCTGGGGCTGCGGCGGGGCCTGCGGGTAGCCGTAACCCGGCTGCGGACCGCCCGCCGGCGGGGTCGGCGGCCCCGCGGGCGCCTGCGGGGCCGGCGGAGGCGTTTGCGGTGTCTGCGGGTAGCCGTAGCCCGGCTCGGGGGCCTTGCCGAGGTTCGGTGTACCGCCCGAGGGCGGGGTCGGCGGCTGCGGCGGCTCGTTCCGCGGGGGGCCGAAGCCTCCCCCCTGCGGGGGCTGGTTGGGTGGCGGGGGCGGCGGCTGGGTCATGACGTGAGTACCTCTGGGAGCGGGGACGGCGGGAACGGCCGGACAGGGCGTACGAACCGAACGGAACGCACGAACCGAACGGAGCGGAAGAAGAAGGTCACTTGCCGAAGGCGAGCATCAACTTCTCCTTCGACTCGTCGTTTCCGGTCAGGCGGGTGGTGGAGATGTAGAACCGCCCGTCGACCCAGTCGATGTCCTTGGAGTAGAAGCTGTTCTCGATGTCCGCGACACCCTGCGGGTTCTGCAGCAGCTTGGCCGGTTCGTGGCTGTTGCCGCCGGTCGCGATCGACACGATCTGGCCGCCCGCGTCGTAGGACGGCCGCACATACGCGATGAGCTGGTCGCCCTCGACCTTCATCGGGATCATCGACTCGTCCGCGGGGGACTTCGCGCGCCACTTCTCCTTGCCGGTGGCGAGGTCGATCGCGACGATCTCGTTGGCGCCGCTGGTCGCCTCGGTCGGCAGGTAGAGCGTGCCCGCTGCGACGGCGACGCCCTCGCAGCCCTGGAGGTCGCGGTCGAGGATGGCCCAGCCGCACTCGGGGGCGAAGTCCTCGTCGACGCCGACCTGTTCGAGGACCGTGCCCTTGGAGGTGAAGGTGGAGATGTTCCAGACCTTCTTCTCCTCGTTGGTGGCGTAGACGACGAGCGGGTCGACGGAGTAGGCGCGCTCGACCCGCCAGCCCTTCTCGTACTTGTAGGTCCACAGGACCTTGCCGGTCTTCGGGTCGAGACCCTGCACCTCGTCGTGCTCGTTGTTGCCGCCGGCGCCGCAGGAGGCGACCTGGACGATGCTCGTCGGTCCGGTCGCGAACCCGGCGGGGAAGCAGGCGTCGCCGTACCGCTTCTTGTCGTACAGCTTCTTGCCGCTGGTGACGTCGTAGGCGGTGCCGGACTGGGAACGGCCGACCATCATGACGTTGTCGCTGACGTTCAGTTCGACGGAGAGGGCGGAGTCGAAGAGCTCTCCGTCCTCGACCTCTCCCTTCCAGCCCTTCGCGCCGGTGGCGAGGTCGATCTCCTGCATCTGGTTGCACTTGGCGCGGTCGCTGGAGCCGCTCATGTAGGCGACGACGATCTTGTCCGCGGCCGTCTTCTGCGGGGTGACCGCGCAGATCTCCTCCGGGAAGGTGATCGGGTCCCAGGCGGGCTTGCCGTCACCGACGCCGTAGGCGAAGACCTGCTTGTACGCCGCCTTCACCGCGGTGTCGCCGGTGACCCACATGCCGGGGGCGTCGGCGCCGGAACCGGGGGCGTCGGGCGCCTCCTTGTACCAGAGCACCTTGGACTCCCCGGCCTGGCGGCCCTCGTTGAGGTCCTCGGTGTCCTCACCGCCGTCGCCGCTGCCGTCACCGGGGTTGACCGGGGCGCCGCCGGAGCCGGAGGGCTTGGGGTCGTCGCTCTTGCCCGCGACGGGCTTCTCGTCCTTGTCGTCACCGCCGGTCGCGGTGACCGCCCACACGCTGCCGCCGATGACCAGCAGGGCCGCGACCGCGGCGCCGATCGCCAGGGCCGGCTTGCCCTTGAACGGGTTGCGGGAGCCGGGCGGCGGGGTGCCGGGCGCGCCCGGGAACTGCGGCTGCGGATAGCCGTACCCGGGCTGCTGGCCGTAGGGGCCGGGCTGCTGGGGCTGGGCGGCGTACGGACCGGAGTTGTACGGTCCGGGCTGCTGGCCGTACGGCCCCGGCTGTCCCGGCTGCGGCTGCCCGGGCTGTCCCGGCTGCGGCTGGCCGTACGGCCCCGGCTGCTGCGGATATCCGTACCCCGGCTGCTGCGGCGGACCGGACGGCGGACCCTGCGGGGGCGGCGGGGTCGGGGCCCCGAAGCCTCCCGGTGGTGGATCCTGCGGTGCTCCGAAGCCACCCGGCTGCGGCGGCTGGTTGGGCGGCTGGCTCATCAGCGCGTTCCCCCTTATTACTACTGTTTTTTAGCCACGACCCGAGGTACGCGCTGGCCTCGAAGTCGTCGAACGGCAGTCACTCAGACAGTTCTCGGACGGCCTTTCTATCACCCGGGCACGACAGCACACCGGGCCGCGTCCGCCCCTGTGCCCAAGGGAGGACCGGCCCGTGATGCCTCTGTTACGCGTTGGGGGGTCTGGGGGGGTTCCCCCCAGAAAGCACAGCACGCCCTCTGCACGCGGCGTGCGCCCGGTATCCGTACGGTTTCGGCCAGACTCAGCCGGACTCAGCCGTCCTTCGCCTGACTCAGGCGTCCTCCGCCAGTTCCAGCCAGCGCATTTCCAGCTCCTCGCGCTGACCGGCCAGTTCGCGCAGCTCGGCGTCGAGTTCGGCCACCTTGGCGAAGTCCGTCGCGTTCTCGGCGATCCGCGCGTGCAGCTTCGTCTCCTTCTCGGAGACCTTGTCCAACTGCCGTTCGACCTTCTGGAGCTCCTTCTTGGCGGCGCGCACGTCGGCGGCGCTCTTCTCGGGCACCTCCGCGGCCGGCTTCACCGCCGCCGCCGGGGCACTGGCCGCGGCGGCCTCCTCCATCCGCTTGCGGCGCTCCAGGTACTCGTCGATGCCGCGCGGCAGCATCCTCAGCGCGCCGTCACCGAGCAGGGCGAAGACCCGGTCGGTGGTGCGCTCGACGAAGAACCGGTCGTGGGAGATGACGATCATCGATCCGGGCCAGCCGTCGAGTACGTCCTCCAGCTGGGTCAGGGTCTCGATGTCGAGGTCGTTGGTGGGCTCGTCGAGGAAGAGGACGTTGGGCTCGTCCATGAGGAGGCGGAGCAGCTGGAGCCGCCGCCGCTCACCGCCGGACAGGTCACCGACCGGCGTCCACTGCTTCTCCTTGCCGAAGCCGAACGTCTCGCACAGCTGCCCGGCGGTCATCTCCCGGCCCTTGCCGAGGTCGACGCGCTCACGGACGCGCTGCACGGCCTCCAGCACCCGCCAGGTGGGGTCGAGTTCGGCGACCTCCTGGGACAGGTACGCGAGCTTGACGGTCCGGCCGACCTTGACGTGCCCGCCCGCGGGCTGCTGCTCCCCGTCGCTGTACGCGGCGTTCGCGAGGTCCCGCAGCAGGGAGGTCTTGCCGGCGCCGTTGACTCCGACGAGGCCGATGCGGTCGCCGGGGCCGAGCTGCCAGGTGACGTGCTTGAGCAGCACCTTGGGACCGGCCTGGACGGTCACGTCCTCCAGGTCGAACACGGTCTTGCCGAGCCGGGACGACGCGAACTTCATCAGCTCGCTGCTGTCCCGGGGCGGCGGCACGTCCGCGATCAGCTCGTTGGCGGCCTCGACGCGGAAGCGCGGCTTGGAGGTGCGGGCGGGGGCGCCGCGCCGCAGCCAGGCCAGCTCCTTGCGGACCAGGTTCTGCCGCTTGGTCTCCTCGGTGGCGGCGATGCGCTCGCGTTCGGCGCGGGCGAAGACGTAGTCGGTGTAGCCGCCCTCGTACTCGAAGACGTCGCCGCGCTGCACGTCCCACATACGGGTGCAGACCTGGTCGAGGAACCAGCGGTCGTGGGTGACGCAGACGAGCGCGGAGCGGCGCGCCCGAAGGTGCCCCGCCAGCCAGGCGATGCCCTCGACGTCGAGGTGGTTGGTGGGCTCGTCGAGGACGACGAGGTCCTGCTCGTCGATGAGCAGCTTGGCGAGCGCGATCCGGCGCCGCTCGCCGCCGGAGAGCGGCCCGATGACGGTGTCCAGGCCCTGCGGGAAGCCCGGCATGTCGAGCCCGCCGAACAGACCGGTCAGCACGTCCCTGATCTTGGCGTTGCCCGCCCACTCGTGGTCGGCCAGGTCGCCGATCACCTCGTGGCGGACGGTGGCCTCGGGATCGAGGGAGTCGTGCTGGGTGAGGACGCCGAGCCGCAGCCCGCCGGAGTGGGTGACCCGGCCGGTGTCCGGGTCCTCCAGCCTGGCGAGCATCCGGATCATGGTCGTCTTGCCGTCGCCGTTACGGCCGACGACACCGATGCGGTCCCCTTCGGAGACGCCGAGGGACACGCCGTCGAGGAGCGCACGGGTGCCGTACACCTTGGTGACGTTCTCGACATTGACCAGGTTGACGGCCATTTCTCTCCTGACTGGGGGACGATCAGCCTTCCAGCGTAGGCCCTCCGGGGGGTGGGGTGACGTGGACGGGGGTCGTCACTCTTTGTGGTGACGCATGTCGGACCGTCCGGCTACGGTGGGGAGCAGGCAGCAGGATCCCGCCCATGGGAGGAACCATGACCGCCGAGTCCGTAGAGCACCGCCGCCCGCGCTGGCCGGTGCCGCCCGTGGACGGTTACACCGTGGACGACCTGTTCACACTGCCTGATCTCCCGCCGCACACCGAGCTGATCGACGGGAGCCTGGTTTTCGTGAGTCCGCAGCGCCGTTTCCATTACCTGGTGATCAACATGCTGTTCAACGGGCTTCGAAGCTCGCTGCCCCCGGGATTCAGCGTCGAGCAGGAGATGACCGTTCTCCTCGACGACCGCAACGGCCCCGAGCCTGATGTCAGCGTGGTGCGAGCCGACGCGGTCACCGGGCTGGATCAGACCAGTTTTCAGGCCGAGGACGTCCTCCTCGCCGTCGAGGTCGTGTCCCCGGAGTCCGAGTCCCGCGACCGCACGACAAAGCCTCTGAAGTACGCGGCAGCCGGTATCCCCAACTTCTGGCGCGTCGAGAAGGGCGGCACGGACGGCAGCCCGGTCATCCACGTCCACGAACTCGACTTGAGGACCAAGACGTACGCGTACACGGGCCTGCATCGCGACCGGATCAAGGTCGACAAGCCGTATGCCATCGACATCGATCTGGGCGGAATCAGCCGGCCCTGACCCGAGCCCTCTCAGACCACCGTCGCCCCCGCCACCGCCCCCACCGCCGTACGCACGTCGCGGCAGGTGCCCGACGCCCGCAGCACCCCGGCGATGTCGGACGCCGACCTCGCGTCGGTCGCGAGGAAGGCCGTCGTCGGCCCCGAACCCGAGACCAGCGCCGCCAGCGCGCCCGCCGCACGTCCCGCCGCGAGGGTGTCGGACAGCTCGGGGAAGAGCGAGAGCGCGGCCGGCTGGAGGTCGTTGGTGACGGCGACGGCGAGCGCGGCGGGGTCGCCCTTGGCGAGGGCGTCGAGCACCGGCTGGTTGGCGACCGGCTCCGGAATGTCCAGGCCCTCCCCCAGCCGGTCGAACTCGCGGAAGACAGCCGGCGTGGACAGCCCGCGCGAGGCCAGCGCGAACACCCAGTGGAAGTCGCCGCCGACCTCCAGCGCGGTCAGCTTCTCGCCCCGCCCGGTACCGAGCGCCGCCCCGCCGACCAGGCTGAACGGCACGTCGCTGCCCAGCTCGGCGCAGATCGCGAGCAGCTCGGCGCGGGAGGCGCCGGTGCCCCACAGGGCGTCACACGCGACGAGCGCGCCCGCGCAGTCGGCGCTGCCGCCCGCCATGCCGCCGGCCACCGGGATGTCCTTGGCGATGTGCAGGTGCACGTCGGGGCTGCGGCCGTACCGCTCGGCGAGGGCGAGGGCGGCGCGGGCCGCGAGGTTGGTCCGGTCGAGGGGGACCTGGTCGGCGTCCGGGCCCTCGCAGGTGACGCGCGGGCCGTCCGGTGAGGGGGTGGCGGTGATCTCGTCGTACAGGGAGACGGCGAGGAAGACGTTGGCCAGGTCGTGGAAGCCGTCGGGGCGGGCGGCGCCGACCGCGAGCTGGACGTTGACCTTGGCGGGGACGCGGACCGTCACGCTCACTTGCTCGTCACTCCTCGTGTTCGGCGATACGCCGCTCGGCGATACGCGCGAACTCTTCCACGGTCAGTGACTCTCCGCGCGCCTGCGGCGACACACCCGCGCCGACGAGGGCGGCCTCGGCGGCCGCCGCCGATCCGGCCCACCCCGCGAGGGCGGCCCGCAGGGTCTTGCGGCGCTGGGCGAACGCGGCGTCGACGACGGCGAAGACCTCGCGCCTGGACGCGGTGGTATTCAGCGGCTCGCTGCGCCGGACGAGTGAGACGAGCCCGCTGTCGACGTTGGGCGCGGGCCAGAAGACGTTGCGGCCGATGGAGCCGGCCCGGCGGACCTCCGCGTACCAGTTGGCCTTCACGGACGGCACGCCGTACACCCGCGAGCCGGGCCCGGCGGCGAGCCGGTCGGCGACCTCCGCCTGGACCATGACGAGGGTGCGCTCGATGGTCGGGAAGGTCTCGAGCATGTGCAGGAGGACGGGCACGGCCACGTTGTACGGCAGGTTGGCGACCAGCGCGGTCGGAGCGGGGCCCGGCAGCTCGCTCACGTGCATGGCGTCGGAGTGGACCAGCGCGAAACGGCCGGCGCGCTCGGGCATCCGGGCGGCGACGGTGGCGGGGAGGGCGCCGGCGAGGACGTCGTCGATCTCGACGGCGGTGACCCGGTCGGCGGCCTCCAGCAGGGCCAGGGTGAGCGAGCCGAGACCCGGTCCCACCTCGACCACCACGTCGTCGGGGCGTACCTCGGCGGTGCGGACGATACGGCGGACCGTGTTCGCGTCGATCACGAAGTTCTGGCCGCGCTGCTTGGTGGGGCGTACGCCGAGCGCTGCCGCGAGTTCGCGGACGTCGGCGGGACCCAGGAGGGCGTCGGAGGTGGGGCTGCTCACCCCGCAAGGGTAGCCGGGGGCGGGCGGGGGACGACCGGGTCGTGCGCCGGCCCCGGCGGGACGCGACGGGACGGGGCACGGCAGAGCGGTCAGGACGCGGGGGCGGGGTTGCCGGGGCTACGGCCCGCCGACCACCGGGGCGCCGTCGGTCACCCCTCCAGCCGTGCCCCGCAGTGCGGCCAGGAGTCGGCGCCGCCGCGTACGTACTGCTTCTTCGCGCGGTACGTCTGCTCCGCCGCCGGCGCGTCCTGGGGGCGGCCCTCGCCGCCGAGGCTGTGCCAGGTGGGGGTGTCGAACTGGTACAGGCCTCCGTACGTCCCCGAGGGGTCGACGGCGTCCGGGCGTCCGCCCGACTCGCATGCGGCGAGGCCCTCCCAGTCCAGGTGGTCGGCTCCCCGCACGGACTCCGGCCGGGTACGGGTGCCGACCAGCACGACCCGCGGGAGGGGTTCGCGCACCACCTCGGTGTGCAGGCGGCGCGGCTTCTCCCGGACGCCGTTGACGGTGCGCACCGCGTACGTGATGCGTCGCAGCCCGGGCCGGCCGGCCTGCTGGACGACCTCGGTGCCCCGGTGGAGGGAGGAGTCCTCGGTCCGCCGCACGCCGAACGGGACCGGGTCCTCGCGGACCTCCCGGAAGCCGGTGATCCGCAGCACCGTCACGGTCTGCCCGTCGCGGGGGAAGGCGGTCGCCGGGACGGAGGTGGAGTCCTGGCCCCGCAGGGTGACCCCGGCCTCCTCGACGGCCTCGCGGACGGTCGCCGCGTTGGTGCGGATGGTGTGGGTCCGCCCGTCGGCCATGACCGTCACCACCCGCTCGGTCCGCACGTCCAGGGCGAGGCCCTCCCGCCCGATGCGCCGGGGGCCCTCCGTGGACAGGTACGCGCCCTCCGTCCGCACGCCGAGCTGCCTCAGCGCCCCCGCCACCGTCTCCGCGGTCGTCCACACCTGGCGCCGGCGGCCGTCGAGAGTGAGCAGGAGGGGCCGCCCGTAACGGACGGCGACCTCCTCGCCGCTGGTCAGCGGGGTGCCGGGCGCGGGCACGATCGCGTCGTGGGCGCCGACCTCGACGCCCTCCTGGGCGAGCAGCTCGGTCACGTCGTCGGCGAAGGTGTGCAGCGTGCGCGGTGTGCCGTCGACGGTCAGCTCGACCGCCTTGTCCTTGGTGACGAAGGCGGTGGTGCCGCCCGCGAGGAACGCCAGGACCAGCGCGCGCGGCAGCAGCCGGCGCAGGGAACCGTCCGCGCGCCAGGCGCACCGCTCCCGGCGCCGCCGCGCGGCCCGCCCGTCGCCCGGCGCGTACGTCTCGTACGTCTCGTACGTCTCGAACTGCGTTCTGCTCACGCCGACACGCTCCAGGGTCCGGATCGGGCCCCCAGAACCTAGCGGAGCGTTCGTCACTTCACAAAGCGGGACGACTACGCAGAGTGGCGAGTCGCTGTCTCAGTACCCGAAGGCGCGGGCCGTGTTCGCGGCCAGGGCCGTCGCCAGCGTGTCCTCGTCGACGCCCCGCACACCGGCCATGGCGCGCACCGTGACCGGCACCAGGTAGGGCGCGTTGGGCCGCCCCCGGTAGGGCACCGGCGTCAGGAAGGGCGCGTCGGTCTCCACCAGGACCAGCTCCGGCGGGGCCACGGCGAGGGCGTCGCGCAGGTTCTGGGCGTTCTTGAAGGTGACGTTGCCGGCGAACGACATGTAGTACCCGGCGCGGGCGCAGATCTCGGCCATCTCCGCGTCGCCCGAGTAGCAGTGGAAGACGGTGCGCTCGGGGGCGCCCTCCTCCTTGAGGACGCGCAGGACGTCGGTGTGGGCGTCGCGGTCGTGGATGACCAGGGCCTTGCCGTGCCGCTTGGCGATCTCGATGTGGGCGCGGAAGGACCGCTCCTGGGCCGCCTTGCCCTCGGGGCCGGTGCGGAAGTAGTCGAGGCCCGTCTCGCCGACGCCCTTGACCTGGGGAAGTGCCGCGAGCCGGTCGATCTCCGCGAGGGCGTCGTCGAGCGCCGCGTCCCCGCCGGGCTCGCGCGCCCCTTGCCGCGACCAGCCTCCCCCAGCCCCAGGGGGCTGGGAGGTGCCCCCAGGGTCGCCATGGACGATGCGCGGGGCCTCGTTCGGGTGCAGGGCGACGGTGGCGTGAACGGCGTCGTACGCCGCCGCCGTCTCGGCCGCCCAGCGGGAGCCCGCGAGGTCGCAGCCGACCTGGACGACCGTCGTCACGCCGACCGACGCGGCCTTGGCGAGGCCCTCCTCCACCGTGCCCGACTGCATGTCGAGGTGGGTGTGCGAGTCGGCGACCGGCACCCGCAGGGGTTCGGGGAGCGGAGGCGCGTCGTTCTTGTCGGACCGGCCCGGGGCGGCGTTCGAAGGCATGCCCCCGATCCTACGAAAGGTCCCGCGCCTCCCGGCGGGTCAGCCCGCCCGGCGGTGGAGGTGGAGGGCGTGCAGGAGGTCGGCGAGGTGCCAGTGCCGGCGCTCCCCCGTCGGCCCCGGAACGGCCGGCACCACCGGCACCCGCAGCGGTCCGGCCGGCGGCACCTGGTTCCGCTGCCCGGAGCCGTCGCCGCGCACCGAGGCGACCCGTCCCGGCCGCATGATCCGTACGACGTGGTTGTCGCAGTGGGCGCAGGTCGGCCGGTTCAGCGGGGACGGCACGACGTGGCCGTCCGTGACGTAGAGCACGAACTCGTGGCCGTCGCCGGCCTTGTGGTGCTCGATCTCGAAGGACTGCTCCCAGCCGTGCCCGCAGCGCATGCAGGCGAAGGAGTACGACTCGTGGACGACGGCGGTGGCACCGGCGCGCAGTCCGGTCCGCGCCGTGCTCTCACTCATGCTCATCCCGGCTCCCTCGGTCGCTGGCCGTTCCTTCTGCTCCTTCCTCCAGTGGACTCCTCCGGCGGCGGGAGCGCACCGGATCTGCCGAGTGTTTGAGCCGATTTGGGGTGCCCTTGACGCGAAGGGCCGACAGGTCAGGAACGAGTCAAACGCGGCCGGATCAGGCCCCCGCGTTCTTCGCCGCCACCACCGCGTCGAACACCTCCCGCTTGGGCACGCCCACCTGCGCGGCCACGGCGGCGATCGCCTCCTTGCGCCGCTCCCCGGCCTCCTCGCGCACCCGCACCCTGCGCACCAGTTCCTCGGCGCCGAACTCCTCGGGACCCTTGTCCGGGGCACCCTCGACGACGACGGTGATCTCACCGCGCACCCCCTCGGCGGCCCACTCGGCGAGTTCTCGCAGGGGACCGCGCCTGACCTCCTCGTAGGTCTTGGTCAGTTCGCGGCAGACGGCGGCCCGCCGGTCGGTGCCGAAGGCCTCGGCCATGGCGGCGAGGGTGTCGTCGAGGCGGTGCGGGGCCTCGAAGTAGACGAGGGTCCGGCGTTCCCCGGCGACCTCGCGCAGCCGGGAGAGCCGCTCGCCGGCCTTGCGCGGCAGGAAGCCCTCGAAGCAGAACCGGTCGACCGGCAGTCCGGACAGGGCGAGGGCGGTGAGTACGGCGGACGGGCCGGGTACGGCGGTGACCCGGACGTCCCGTTCGACGGCGGCGGCGACCAGCCGGTAGCCGGGGTCGGACACCGAGGGCATTCCGGCGTCGGTGACGAGCAGCACCCGCGCGCCGCCCGCCAGCTCCTCGACCAGCTCGGGCGTGCGGGCGGACTCGTTGCCCTCGAAGTACGACACGACGCGCCCCTTGGGCGTGACGCCGAGCGCCTGGGTGAGCCGGCGCAGCCGCCGGGTGTCCTCGGCGGCGACGACGTCCGCGCCGGCCAGTTCCTCGGCGAGTCGCGGCGGGGCGTCCCGGACGTCGCCGATGGGGGTGCCCGCGAGTACAAGGGTTCCAGTCACGCCCCCATCCTCCCAGGAGCGGACGGGCTTCCTCCAAGGCGCGGGCGGGCGTCCTCGCGGGGGTGGACGGACGGGGACGCATCCGACCGGTCCGGGGCATGCGCGGGACGTGCACAGTACGGTTCCCTACGATGGCGCGGTGACCAGTACCGCGTCCTCCACGGACACCCGGCAGGACCAGGCCCCGCCCGACCAGCGGCCCACCTGGCAGCAGCGGCTGCGCCGCTTCGGCTACACGGCACCGCCCGCGGCCGACGACGTCCGCGACCGGCTGGTGCCGCCGTACACGCGCCCCGGCCCGCGCCTGTGGGCCTTCCTCGGCCTGTCCAAGGCGCCGGCCGACCGGATCGTGCGCTGGTCGGCCTGGGGCGGACCGCTGCTGGTGGCGCTGCTGGCGGGCGTGCTGCGGTTCTGGAACCTGGGCAGCCCGAAGGCGGTGATATTCGACGAGACGTACTACGCCAAGGACGCCTGGGCGCTGATCCACCGCGGTTTCGAGGTCAACTGGGAGAAGAACGCCAACGACCTGATCCTGAACTCGGGCGGCGACGTCCCGATCCCGACGGACGCGGCGTACGTCGTGCATCCGCCGGTCGGCAAGTACGTCATCGGGCTGGGCGAGCTGCTGTTCGGGTTCGACCCGTTCGGCTGGCGGTTCATGACGGCGCTGCTCGGCACGCTGTCGGTGCTGCTGCTGTGCCGGATCGGGCGCCGGCTGTTCCGCTCCACGTTCCTGGGGTGCCTGGCGGGCGCGCTGATGGCGGTGGACGGGCTGCACTTCGTGATGAGCCGCACCGCGCTGCTGGACAGCGTGCTGATGTTCTTCGTACTGGCGGCCTTCGGCTGCCTGGTCGCCGACCGCGACTGGGCCCGCCGGAAGATCGCCGCCGCGCTGCCGGTGGACGCCGACGGCCGGGTCCGTCCGGACGCGCGCCTCGCCGAGACGTTCCGCTTCGGGTGGCGGCCGTGGCGGCCGGCGGCGGGGCTGATGCTGGGCCTGGCCGCGGCCACCAAGTGGAACGGCCTGTACATCATGGCGGCCTTCTGCGTGATGGCCGTGCTGTGGGACGTCGGCACCCGCCGGGTCGCGGGCGCGCACCGGCCGCGGCTGGCGGTGCTGCGGTACGACCTGGGCTGGGCGTTCCTGTCGACGGTGCCGGTCGCGCTCGTCACGTACGTCCTGTCCTGGCTGGGCTGGATCTTCTCCCCCGCCGACGGCACCGGCGGCTACTACCGCGACTGGGCGGCGACCGACGGCAGGAACAGCTCCTGGTCCTGGCTCCTCCCGGACTGGTGGCGCAGCCTGTGGCACTACGAGTCGCAGGTCCTCGAGTTCCACACCCACCTCACGTCGCCGCACACCTACGAGTCGAACCCGTGGAGCTGGATCGTCCTGGGCCGTCCGGTCTCCTACTTCTACGAGTCGCCTGCGGCCGGTTCGGACGGCTGTCCGGCCGACGCGGGCGAGAAGTGCGCCCGCGAGGTGCTGGCGCTCGGCACGCCGCTGCTGTGGTGGGTGGGCGTCTTCGCGCTGCTGTACGTGCTGTGGCGCTGGGTCTTCCGCCGCGACTGGCGCGCGGGCGCCATCGCCTGCGGCATCGTGGCCGGCTATCTGCCCTGGTTCTTCTACCAGGAGCGCACGATCTTCCTCTTCTACGCCGTCGTCTTCCTGCCGTTCCTGTGCCTGGCGGTGGCGATGCTGCTGGGGGCGATCGTGGGCCGGCCGGGCTGCGGGGACACCCGGCGGGTCGCGGGGGCGACGGCGGCGGGCGTGCTGGTGCTGCTGATCGCGTGGAACTTCATCTACTTCTGGCCGATCTACACCGGCACCCCGATCCCGATGAGCGACTGGCGGTCGCGGATGTGGCTGGATACGTGGGTCTGAGCGGCCCGAACAGGCGGTGACCGGGATCATGATTCGTAGGCAGATTCGAGTCATGATCCGGAACGCCCGCCCAGCGATCCTTTCCGGAAGCGACGGGCCGCCTCCGCGACGGCACTGAAAGCGATCCGGTCACCGAAACACCATTTTCCCCCGTATACCTCCGTCGTCCCCTGCGGCTCAATACGGTCGGCTCCTCATCGAGGCCAGGCGCGTGACCGCGCACCCGGTGGGTGACACCCATCGCGCCGAAAACAGGGGGAGCGGCAATTGGCGTACTCACGCGGTACGACGGACGTGCACATCAGCAAGGGCGCGCTGTGGATCGGGTCGGACACCTATCCACTGCGCAACATCGCGCACACGTCGCTACGAGAACTTCACCCGGACCGCGCCGCCGCCCGGTCGAAGTTCGTCAAGGCCCTGATCGGCCAGCTGATCGTCTTCTTCTTCGGGCTCGGGCTCGCGCAGGTGTCGGTGGGCGTCGGCATCGCGGTGATCCTCGTCGCGACCGGGTTCGCGGTCCGCGGCTACCTGGAACTCCAGAAGGTGCTGAACGCCCCGACGCTCTACGTCCTGCAGATCACCACGTCGGGCAATCCACAGACCGCCCTCACCACGGACGACAGGGCGGCGCTGGAGGGCCTCTTCCGTCAGCTGATGGAGGCGATGGACAACCCGGAGGTCCAGGTGCACCTCCAGATGCCCACGTACACGATCACCGGCGACCACATCTACCAGTACGGCGACCGCAACACCGGGAAGGTGACCACGTGAACGGCGACTCGGTCACGCAGTTCGGCAACCAGAACATCGGCATCATCAAGAACCAGGGGGCGGTGGATCCGCAGGCGGCGCTTCAGCAGATGATCGGCGCCGCGCTGTCGCTGCGCGAGCGGGTCTGCGCCGACGACCGGGCGGTCATCGACACGGCTCTGGACGTGATCCGGGACCAGGGGCCGGCCGACCCGGGCCGGTTCCGTCAGGCGCTGGCCGGTATCGCCGGCATCGCGGCCCTGGTCGGCGAGGTGGGCGCCCCGGCGCTCGGCGCGGCGACCCGGCTGATGGAGGCGCTCGGCCTGCAGTGAGACACGCGCGGGACGGCCGACGGGACGGCGGGGGCGGCGCGGACGGCGGGGGGCGGCTCGTGGCCGACGCCGGCCCGGGTCCGTGGCCGTCCCTCGTCGGCGTCAGTTCCGCGTCGGCCGCTCCACGCCGGCCGTCCCACGCCGACGCCCCGTCAGCCGTCCTGGCCGGCTGCCCCGTCGGGTGTCGCGTCGGCGCCCCGGCGGCGCCCCGGCGGGCTTTCACCACGCTAACGATTGCGTCACCCCAGCGCCTCCCGTCTCCTGACCCGCATACAGTTCGGAGTCGACCACGTCTTCTGAACGCGTTCAGAAAGCGGCTCAGATGAACTTACGGGAGGGGAAAGCGCGATGCGCAAGGGGGTGAAGGCCGCCGTCATAGGCGGCGTGTTCGCCGTGATGGTGGGCGGGGCCGGATACGGCACCTACAACGTCGTGTCGGCACTGGACGGGGGCTCGGGGGCCGCCGGAGGGTCGGTCAAGAGCGGGCCGCCGAGCGGCGACGAGGTCGAGGAGACGGCGGAGAAGTTCTTCACGGCCTGGGAGAAGGGCGACGCGACCGAGGCGGCGTCCCACACGAACAACTCCGCCGCCGCCGGGACGATGCTGACGGCCTACGGCGAGGAAGCGCACATCACCGGCGTCGAGATCACGCCCGGCACGACGACCGGCACCGCCGTGCCGTTCACGGTGAAGGCGAAGGTGTCCTACGAGGGCGCGTCCAAGCCGCTGACGTACAAGAGCGAGCTGACGGTGGTGCGGGGCGAGACCAGCGGACGCGCGCTGGTCGACTGGCAGGCCTCCGTCGTCCACCCGGACCTGAAGGACAGCGACACCCTGGTGACCGAGGAGTCGGCGACCCCGCAGATCCAGGCGGTCGGCCGCGACGGCGCCGTGCTGACCAAGGAGAAGTACCCCTCGCTCGGCCCGGTCCTCGCCACGCTCCGGGAGAAGTACGGCGCCCAGGCGGGCGGCACCCCCGGCGTGGAGCTGGTGGTCCGGCACGGCAACGACGGCGGGCCGGACACCCCGCTGCTGACCCTGACCGAGGGCAAGCCCGGCAAGCTGGAGACGACACTCAGCGCGAGCGTGCAGGCGGCGGCCGAGAAGGCGGTGAAGCGGTACGGCGAGTCGTCCGTGGTGGCCGTCGAGCCGAGCACCGGCGAGGTACTGGCCGTGGCGAACAACCGCGCGGACGGCTTCAACGCCGCCTTCCAGGGACGGGTCGCCCCCGGCTCCACCATGAAGATCATCACCGCGGCGATGCTCATCGACAACGGCGTGACCTCGATGGACGGCCCGGCCCCCTGCCCGGACACGGCGACCTGGCAGAGCCAGACCTTCAAGAACCTCACCGGCATGCCGGCCAACGAGGGCGCCACCCTCGCCAACACCTTCATGCGGTCCTGCAACACGGGCTTCATCAAGCTCATCGACGAGGAACCGCTCACGGACGCCTCGCTGACGGCGGAGGCCGAGGAGCGCTTCGGGCTGGGGCGCGACGACTGGAAGACCGGCGTCGTCTCCTTCGACGGCAAGGTCCCCGCCGTGAGCGGCCCGGACCGCGCGGCCAACGCCATCGGCCAGGGCCAGGTCCAGATGAACCCGCTCAACATGGCGTCCGTGACGGCGACCGCCATCACCGGCGAGTTCCGCCAGCCCTACCTGGTCCCGCCCGGCCTGGACGACCGCGAGCTCGCCACCGCCAAGGGCCTGCCGCAGAGCACCGCCGCCCAGATCAAGCAGATGATGCGGCTCACCGCCACCCAGGGCACCGCCCAGGAGCCCATGTCCGGGCTCGGCGGCGACATCGGCGCCAAGACCGGGTCGGCCGAGGTCGACGGGGAGTCCACGTCCGACAGCTGGTTCACCGGCTTCCGGAACGACGTCGCGGCGGCGGCCATGGTCGAGAAGGGCGGCCACGGCGGCGACGCGGCCGGCCCGATCGTGGCGGACGTACTGCGCGCGGGCGGCTGAATCCGGTCGGACGGGCCGGGCGGGAGACCCTAATGTGGTCGCCGTCGTTGAAAGCATGAAGCAACGAGGGCACCGCCGGCTCCGTCCACGACGGACAGCGCGCGGAGGAACGGGACGCAGTGGGCAGCAGAAGGGCCGCCGGCGAGCGGCACAGGACGAAACCCGCCGTGGTCGGCAGTGTGGCCGCCGTGGTCGTGGCCGGTGCCGGATTCGGCGCCTACGCGGTCTACGGCGGCCAGGCCGGAGGCGACGACACGGCCCGGACGACGGCCGCGGCGGCCGGGGAGAAGGCGAAGTCGGGCCCCCTGTCGGCGACCGAGGTCACCTCCACGGCCCAGCGGTTCCTCACCGCCTGGCAGCAGGGCGACGTCGCCGGGGCCGCCGCCGCGACCGACGACGCCGAGGCGGCGAAGGCACTGCTCACCGGCTACGCCAAGGACGCCCGCGTCAAGGACGCCGCGTTCACCGCGGGGACCCCGGCCGGGGAGAAGGTCCCGTTCTCCGTGCGGGCCACCGTCGCCCACGAGAAGACGGCCGAGCCGCTGGCGTACGACAGCGCGCTGACCGTCGTACGCCGGGCCGGCGACGGCGAGCCGCGCGTCGACTGGCACGCGTCCGTCGTCCACCCGGAGCTGAAGGACGGCGACAAGCTGGTCACCGGGGAGGCCGGGGCCCCGCCGGTCAAGGCGCTGGACCGGGACGGCGCGGAGATCACCGCCGCGAAGTACCCGTCGCTCGGCACCGTGCTGGACGGCCTGCGCGAGAAGTACGGCGAGAAGGGCGGCGGCACCCCGGGCGTCGAGCTGCGCGTGGTCCGCGGCAAGGAGTCGAAGGCGGCCAAGGCCTCCGACAAGACCCTGCTGGAGCTGAGCGAGGGCACCCCCGGCACCGTGCGGACCACCCTGGACCCCGCCCTCCAGGCCGATGCCGAGAAGCAGGTGGCGGGCAAGGCGCGGGCGTCGGTGGTCCTGCTGCGCGCCTCCACGGGCGAGGTCCTCGCGGTCGCCAACGGCGGACACGGCTTCAACACCGCCTTCCAGGGCTCGCTGGCGCCCGGTTCCACGATGAAGGTCATCACCGGCTCGATGCTGATCGAGAAGAACCTGGCGTCGATGGACAAGAAGCACCCGTGCCCGAAGTACTTCAGCTACGGCGGCTGGAAGTTCCAGAACGACGACGAGTTCGAGATCAAGGACGGCACCTTCAGGGCGAGCTTCGCCCGTTCCTGCAACACGGCCTTCATCAGCCAGGCCCCGAAGCTGGAGAACGACGACCTGACCAGGCAGGCGAAGGAGGTGTTCGGCCTCTCGATGAACAACTGGTCCGTCGGCGTGCCCACCTTCGACGGCTCGGTGCCGGTGCAGAGCGCGGCCCCGATGGCCGCCTCCCTCATCGGCCAGGGCGGGGTGCGGATGAACCCGCTGAACATGGCGTCCGTGTCGGCGACCGTGAAGTCGGGCAGCTTCCACCAGCCGTACCTGGTCGCCCGGTCGGTCGACGGCCGCGAGTTCGCCACGGCCTCCCGCACGATGTCGGCGGCCACACTGGGGCAGCTGCGCGAGCTGATGTCCTACACGGCGGCGTACGGCACCGCGGCCGAGGCGATGGCCGGGGTGGGCGGTGACGCCGGAGCGAAGACCGGCTCGGCGGAGGTCGACGGCCAGGAGAAGCCCAACGGCTGGTTCACCGCGTACCGGGGCGACCTCGCCGCGGCGGGCGTGGTCCAGCAGGGCGGCCACGGCGGTGACACCGCGGGACCGATCGTCGCGGCACTGCTGAAGAACGCCGGCTGACCGGCGGCGCGAGAACGGGCGGCCGGTGGCTCAGTGGGCCACCGGCTGTGCCACCGCCGCGCGGGTCCGGCGCAGGAACCGGATGAGCGTCCTGGTCTCGAACTGGACCACCGAGCAGCCCTGCGGGGTGTGGAACTCGACGACGACCTGCACCCGCCCGCACGGCCACACCCGCACGTCGCCGGTACCGGCGGGCGTGCGCAGCCCCTGCTCCAGCAGCTCCCTGGAGAAGACCCACTCGCGGGAGCCGGGGGCGCGGCCCCGCGCGGGCAGCGCGACGCACACGGACCGCGGATCGCGGTCGGGGTCGTAGCGCAGCATGACGGGTATGGCTCCGCCGTCGTCCTCGTCCGGGCGGTCGGCGTCCGTCAGGATGTGGGCTCGTGCGTACTGTTCGACTACGGACATCGGATCGCCCCTTACGCTGTGCCGCCGTTGCGAATGCTGTGCGCCCACCCCGTACGCCACCTACTCCAATGTCCCATATTTCCCTGACCACACCCTTCGGGGCGTATACCACATGTGGGATCGACCGTGATCCCGTTCCCGGAATCGTGGGCGGCCGGGGGCGGTTGCACCGACTGTCGCAGCGGTCGGAAGGGACGTAGGAAAGTGGACGTGGGCGCGGAAGTGGACGTGGACGCGATCGTGGATGTGCGCGGCACGGTGGCCGGGGGCTTCGAGCCGGTCAGGGACGCGTTCGTGCGGAACCTCACGGCGCTGGGCGACCGGGGCGCGGCGGTCGCCGTCTACCGGGACGGGCGCAAGGTCGTCGACCTGTGGGGCGGCACCAGGGACATCGACGGCACCGAGCCGTGGCGCCGGGGCACCGCCCAGATCGTGCGCTCGGCGACCAAGGGCGTCGCCGCCGCCGTACCGCTGCTGCTGCACCAGCGCGGGGTGCTGGACCTGGACGCGCCGGTGGGCGAGTACTGGCCTCGGTTCAAGGCGCACGGCAAGGAGCGGGTGCTGGTCCGGCACGTGCTGAACCACCGGGCCGGGCTGCCGGTCCTCGACCACCCGCTCACCCCGGACGAGGCGCTCGACCCGGTACGGGGCCCGGAGGCCGTCGCCGCCCAGGCACCCGTCTGGGAGCCGGGCACCGACCACGGCTATCACGCGCTGACGTACGGGTGGCTGCTCGACGGACTGGTCCGCGGGGCGACGGGCGGGCGGAGCACGGGTGAGTGGATCGCGGACGAGATCGCCCGGCCGCTGGGTCTGGACCTGTGGCTCGGCCTGCCGGCCGCGGAGGAGGCGGCGGGGCGGGCCGGACGGGTCGGGCGCGTCGAGGAACCCGAGCCGTCGGGGAACGGACCGCGTCTGCGTCCCAAACGTTCCGTCACCGAGGCCTACGCGGACCCCGGTTCGCTCACCCGCCGGGCCTTCGCCGCGATCACGCCCTTCCCCGACCAGAACGACCCGGTGTACCGGGCGGCGGCCCTCCCCGCGTCCAACGGCATCGCGACGGCCGACGGGCTGGCCCGCTTCTACGCGGCGCTGATCGGCGGGGTCGACGGCGGGACGCGGCACGCGCGCCTGTTCGACGCGGCCACGACGGAACGGGCCCGCGCCGAGGAGTCGGCCGGCCCGGACCGGGTCCTCGTCGTGGGCACCCGCTTCGGCCTCGGCTACATGCTGCACGGCAGCGCGTCCCCACTCCTGTCCCCGGGCTCCTTCGGCCACCCGGGCCGCGGTGGCGCCCTCGGCTTCGCCGACCCGGAGTCGGGCATCGCCTTCGGCTATGTCACCAACGGCTTCCGCCGGACCGTGACGGCGGACCCGCGGGCGCAGGCGCTGGTGCGCGCGGTACGGGCGTCCCTCGGCGCCGGCTGACCGGGCGGCGCGGAAGCGCGGCATGTTCCACGAGGGGGCGGGCTCCGGGTCCTCGCCCGGCTCTGGGCGTCCGGGCTGACCAGGGCGGGCGGCCCGCTCACACGTGGATCGGGTGGGAGACCCTCCCCGACGCCGCGTCGATGTCGTCGTGCGCCTTGGTGAGCAACTGCATCGCCAGCTCGTTCAGCGCCCGCGCCCCCGCGACCTCCTCGCCGACCCTCGGCTGTTGGGCGTCGACGCGGTGACGGCTCGCGTGGCCGTGGCCGCGGACCTCGCTGCCGTCGGGGAGCCGCACCATCGCGACCGCCCGCGTGTGCTGGTCGTCCTCCATGAACTCCAGCTCGACATGCCATCCCACTGCGGTGTGCATCATGACGATCACCTCCGGAAGACCTCCTTCCAGGGTGCACCTCGCAGCCGCCGTACGCACTGTCCCGGCTGTCCCGGCTATCCCGTGCGGAGCATCAGCCCGATCCCGAGGACGAGGAGACCCGCCGCCGCGATCCGGGGCGCACCGAACCGCTCCTTGAAGAAGAGCGCGCCGATCGCCGCGCCGACCAGGATCGAGGACTCGCGCAGGGCGGCGATCGGCGCGAGTTCGGCGCGGGTCTGCGCCCACAGGACCAGCGCGTACGCGGCGACGGACAGCACCGCGCCGAGCAGTCCGAGACCGGCCCGCGGCCGCAGCAACGCCCAGGCCCCGGCGCGGTGGCGGTACAGGAAGTACGCCGGGAGGACCGTTCCCTGCACCGCCATCAGCCAGGCGATGTACCCGAGGGAGGAGCCGGAGGCGCGTACGCCCAGCCCGTCGACGACCGTGTACGCCGCGATGGTCACCCCGGTCGCCAGGGCCGCGCCGATCGCCGCCCAGTCGGGCCGGCGTCCGCGCAGTCCCCACAGAGCCACGCCGGTCAGCCCCGCGCAGGAGACCAGGATGCCGCCGGTCGCCCAGCCGTCCGGCACCTCGTGCGCGAAGACGGCGGCCAGGACGGTGACCAGCAGCGGTGCGCTGCCGCGCGCGATCGGGTAGGCCTGCCCGAAGTCGCCCAGCCGGAAGGACCGCATCAGCAGGGCGTAGTACGCGATGTGGATGGCCGCGGAGACCAGGAGGTACGGCCACGCGCCGGCCGCCGGGAACGCCGTGAACGGCAGCAGCGCGAGCCCGATGAGCATCCCGCCGCCGGATATCAGCGCGAAACCGGTCAGCTTGTCCGTGATCCGGTGGGCGATGGCGTTCCAGCCGGCGTGCGTGACCGCGGCGAGCAGGACGGCGGCGGTGACCAGCGGGGTCACTCGGGTCGCTCGCGCACGTCCACGAGGGTGGCGCCGGCGGTGGCGACCAGCTCCTCGGGCTCCATCGGGAAGACGGCGTACGGAGTGCCGGCGGCGGCCCAGACGACCTCGTGCGCGAGGAGGGAACGGTCGGCGAGCACCCGGGTCCTGCTGCGGTGCCCGAAGGGCGGTACGCCGCCGATGGCGTACCCGGTCGTCTCCCGCACGACGTCGGCCTTGGCCCGGGTGACCTTCTGGGCGCCGAGCTCCTCACGGACCCGCTCCAGGTCGACGCGGGAAGCGCCGTCCATGAGGACCAGCACCGGCACGCCGTCGGCGGCGAAGACGAGCGACTTGCAGATCTGGTCCAGCTCGCACCCGATCGCGGCGGCGGCCTCGGCGGCGGTGCGGGTGGCCTCCGGGAAGCGCCGGGCCTGTCCGGCCAGTTCACCGAGGCCGAGTCCGCGCAGGGCCTCGGCGAAACGGGGGTGGGCGGCGGGGGTTCCCGCGGTGTCGTCGGTGGTCGTCATGCACGGCACCGTAGCGGTACGTGCAGCGGGCGGGCGACCGGGTCGCGGCGTACCCGCGCAAGAGGAAGCCGGTGAGGGCAGCCCCGTCCCCACGGAAGCCCTCACCGGCTGGTCTGTCGTCCTCCTGTCAGCCCTGTCGGCCCTGTCGGGGCCGGCAGGAGGCTGTCAGAGGCGGATCGTCAGGTGCGTACCAGCTCCCGGTCCTCGTCGGGGCCCGAGCCCCGCTCCTCGGCCGTGCGCAGGCCTTCGCCCTCGACGTCCACGTTGGGCAGGGCGCGGTCCAGCCACTTCGGCAGCCACCAGGCCTTCTTGCCGAGCAGGGCGAGGACCGCCGGGACGATGGCCATGCGGACGACGAACGCGTCGAAGAAGACGGCGATCGCGAGGCCGAAACCGATCATCTTGATCATCGACTCGCTGGAGCCGACGAAGCCCGCGAAGACCGCCATCATGATGACCGCCGCGGCCGAGACGACCCTCGCACCGTGCTTGAAGCCGGTGACGACCGCCTGGTCGGGCTTCTCGCCGTGGACGTAGGCCTCCCGCATACGGGTGACCAGGAAGACCTCGTAGTCCATCGCCAGGCCGAAGACCACGCCGACCATGAAGATCGGCATCATCGACATGACCGGACCGGTCTCCTCGACGCCTATCAGGCCGGACAGCCAGCCCCACTGGAAGACCGCGACGACGGCGCCGAGGGCCGCCATGACGGAGAGCAGGAAGCCGAGGGCCGCCTTCAGCGGGACCAGGATCGAGCGGAACACCACGATCAGGAGCAGGAAGGCCAGGCCGACGACCAGGACCAGGTACGGCAGCAGCGCGTCGTTCAGCTTCTCGCTGACGTCGATGTTCATCGCCGTCGAGCCGGTGACCAGGGTCTCCGCGCCGGTCTTCGCCTCGATGTCGCCGCCCGCGTCGCGGATGGCGTGCACCAGGTCCTCGGTCTGGACGGAGGACGGCTTGGAGTCCGGGATCACGGTGATCGTCGCGGTGTCGCCGCCCTTGTTGGGTGCGGGCGGGGTCACCGCCACGACGTCGTCGAGGTTCTTGATCTCGTTCGAGACGTCGGTGAACACCTGCTGCGGGGCGTCGCTGCCCTTGGCGTCCACGACGACCATCAGCGGACCGTTGAAGCCCGGGCCGAAGCCCTCCGAGAGCAGGTCGTACGCCCGGCGCTGGGTGGTGGACGTCGGCTGGGAGCCGTCGTCGGGCAGGCCCAGTTCCAGGGAGGCCGCGGGGATCGCGGCGGCTCCGAGGCCGACGACGCCCAGCAGGAGGACGGCCAGCGGGCGGCGGACGACGAAGCGCGCCCAGCGGGTGCCCAGGTTCTCCTTCGGCTGCCGGTCCGTCCGCTCCGAGCCCTCGCGCTGGTCCGAGCCCTTGCGGGCGCCGCCCAGCAGCTTGCTCTTCGCGCCGGCCGGCTTGACCCTGCGGCCGGCGTAGCCGAGCAGCGCGGGGACCATCGTCAGGGCGATCAGGACCGCGATGGCGACGGTGCCGGCCGCCGCGACGCCCATCTTGGTCAGCATCGGGATGTTGACGACCGCGAGGCCGACCAGGGCGATGACGACCGTGAGTCCGGCGAAGACGACCGCCGAGCCCGCGGTGCCGACCGCCCGGCCCGCGGCTTCCTCGCGCTCACGGCCGTCGGCGAGTTCGGCGCGGTAGCGGGAGACGATGAACAGGGCGTAGTCGATGCCGACCGCGAGGCCGATCATCATCGCCAGGATGGAGGTGGTGGAGCCCAGTTCGAGCGCGCTGGCCAGCGCCGTGATCGAGGCGACGCCGATGCCGACGCCGATCAGGGCCGTGAGGAGGGGCAGACCGGCCGCGACCAGCGAGCCGAAGGTGATGACGAGGACGACGGCGGCCACCGCGATGCCGATGATCTCCGTGGTGCCGGTGTGCGGGACGGCCTGGAGCGCGTCACCGCCGACCTCGACACTCAGCCCGGCGTCGCGCGCCTGCTGGGCGGCGTCCTCCAGGGCGTCCTTGGTGGTCTCCTCCAGCTCCATGCCGGAGACGTCGTACTTCACCGACGCGTAGGCGATCGTGCCGTCCTGGCTGACGGCGTTGCCCGTGTAGGGGTCGGCGACCGAGGCGACCTCGGAGCCGTCCGCCAGGGTGCCGACGGTCTTCTCGACGGTCGCCTTGTTCCCGGCGTCCGTCATCTTCTCGCCGGACGGTGCCTTGAAGACGACGCGTGCGGTCGCCCCGTCGGCGCTGGTGCCGGGGAAGCGCTCCTCCAGCAGGTCGAAGGCCTTCTGGGCCTCGGTGCCGGGGATGGAGAAGGAGGTGGTGCCGGCGGGCGGGGCACTGGCCGCGCCGACGCCCGCGAGCGTCAGCAGCGCCACCCATATCAGGGCGACGAAGTGCCGTCGGCGGAAGGAGAGCCGGCCGAGTTTGTAGAGGAACGTGGCCACGAGGGCGTACTCCCGGTCAGGTCGTGGGATCTTCAGGGCAGGGGTGATCGGCCCGACGACGTGAGCGGTGACGTCAGATGGGGCTCAGGTGGGGCTCGGGTGGGGATCAGCCCGAGACGTGTCGGGGTGACATGTCGGGGTGACATGTCGGGGTGACATGTCCTGGGATGACGTGTCCCGGGGTGACGTGTCAGGTGGTGGGGACGCCGAGGGCGGGGAGGATCACGGCGTCGATGTAGGAGATGAGGAAGGCCTGCGTCGGTGGCTGGTCCTCGAGCAGCGCGCGGGTGGCGAAACCGCCGACCAGCATGGGCACGAGGAACTCCAGTGCCGGGCAGCCCGGTCTGATCTCACCCCGGTCGACGGCGCGTTCCAGCAGGCGCCGGAACTCCACCATCTCGGGTTCGATGAGCTGTTCCCGGAAGGCCTGGCGCAGGTCCGGGTTCTGGTGGAGCGCCATGGCCAGGCCCCGCATCAGGGCGGAGTTCTGCTCGATGGTGCAGTCGTCGTCGTGGGCGATCAGCGCGTGCAGATCGCCCCGGAGCGTGCCGGTGTCGACCTCACCGATCTCACCGGGCTTGTTGTGCCGCACGGCCTTGACGACCAGCTCGGCCTTGCCGCCCCACTGGCGGTAGAGCGTCGCCTTGCTGGACCGGGTGCGGGCCGCCACGGCGTCCATGGTGAGGGCGTCGTAGCCGACTTCCCGGAGCAGGTCGAGCACGGCCTCGTACAGCTCGGCCTCGCGCTCGGGAGTGATCCGACTGCGGCGCGCGGTGGTGACCTCGGTCATCTCGCCCGCTCCTCTCGTCCACTCCGTCGCCCACTCATCCGAACGACACCGTCTCGTACATGACGAATGTACTCCAGCCCTCTAGCGAAACGAAACGGTTTCGTTCGTGGTCTGGGTCACGGTTGTCGGATACCCATAAGTGGCGGGCCGAGTTGCCGGGGTCCGAACCCCGGCAAAGCATGGGGCAGGTGAGCTATCTGCGCCTTCCGCACCTCAGTGGCGGTCAACTGTGTTTCGTGGCCGAGGACGACCTCTGGCTCGCGGATCTCGACGGCCCGGGCCGTGCCTGGCGGCTCACCGTCGACCGCACCAAGGCCGGCCACCCGCGCTTCTCGCCCGACGGCCGCCACATCGCGTACACCAGCTGGCGCAGTCTGGTGCCGGAGGTCCACCTCGTGCCGGTGGACGGCGGCCCCGGACGGCGGCTCACCCACTGGGGCGGCCTCGACACCCGGGTCTGCGGCTGGTCGCCGCCCGAGCCCGACGGCCACGCCGCCATCCTCGCCGTCGCCTCGCACGGCGAGCCCTTCTCCCATCTGACCTGGGCGTACAAGGTCACTCCCGACGGCGACCCGGGCCGCAAACTGCCCTGGGGGCCGGTCACCGACATCCAGGCCGCCGATCTCGACGGGGAACGCAGAACCCTGCTCCTCACGGGCACCCCGCCGCACGAACCCGCCGCCTGGAAGCGCTACCGGGGCGGCGCCACGGGCCGGCTCTGGCTGCACGGACAACGGCTCCTGCCCGGCCTCCGGGGGCATCTGCACTCCCCCATGTTCGTCGGCGGCCGGATCGCCTTCCTCTCCGACCACGAGGGCGTCGGCAACCTCTACTCCTGCGCCCACGACGGCTCCGACCTGCGCCGCCACACCGACCACGACACCTGCTACGCCCGGCACGCCGCGAGCGACGGGGACCGCGTGGTGTACCAGTGCGCGGGCGACCTGTGGATCGTCGACGACCTGTCGTCCGGCTCGGTGCCGCGCCGGCTCGACGTCCGGCTGAGCGGGCCGCGCGCGGGACGGCGTACGTACCAGGTGCCCGCCGCCCAGCACGTGGGCGACGTCTCCGTGGACGAGACGGGCCGCGCGAGCGCCGTCGTCGTACGCGGCAGCCTGTACTGGCTCACCCACCGCGACGGCCCGGCCCGCACCCTTGCCGACACTCCGGGGGTACGGGTGCGGCTGCCGGAGATGCTCGGGGCCAGCGGACGGATCGCGTATGTGACGGACGCGGAGGGCGAGGACGCCGTCGAGATCGCCCACCTGCCCCGGGCCACCGGCGGCCGGGCGGCCCGGCGCCTGGCCTCGGGAAAGCTGGGACGGGTCCTGGAACTGGTCTCGGACCCGGCGGGCGAGCGGCTCGCCATCGCCTCGCACGACGGCCGGCTGCTGCTGCTCGACGTCTCGGAGGAGGACGCGGAGGCCGCCCTGGCGCTGGACGCGGTGGACACCGGGGCCCCGGCGGAGGCATCGGCCACGGCGGACACCGGAACCGGCACCGGCACCGGCACGGTGGGGGGCGACGCGGGCCCCGCCAGTCCCGCCGGTGGCGACGTCACCGAGCTGATCCGGTCCGTCAACGGTCCCGTGCGCGACCTCGCCTTCTCCCCGGACGGGGCCTGGCTCACCTGGTCGCACCCGGGCATCGGACGCTCGCTGCGGCAGATCAAACTGGCCCGGATCAACGGCCAGAACGGCCAGAACGGCCGGAAGGACCAGCAGGAACAGCAGGGCCCCCTCGTCATCGACGTCACCGACGGCCGTTTCGAGGACGAGAACCCGGTCTTCACCAGGGACGGCCGCTACCTCGCCTTCCTCTCCTGGCGCGGCTTCGACCCGGTGTACGACGTGCACACCGGGGACCTGTCCTTCCCGCTGGGCTGCCGCCCCTACCTGGTGCCGCTGTCCTCTGCGACCCCCTCCCCCTTCGCGCTGAACCCGGAGGGCCGCCCCGCCGCCGGGGGCCTGGACCCGCTGGAGGACGAGACCGGCGAGGGCGGCGCGGTGACCGTCGAGGCCGAGGGGCTGGAGTCCCGGGTGACGCCGTTCCCGGTCACCGCGTCCAAGTACTCGACCCTGTGCCCGGTCGCCGGCGGCGGCCTGGTCTGGCTGCGCTGGCCGATCTCGGGCGCGCTCGGCGAGACCTTCGCCAACCCGGCGGACCCGAGCGAACGGCCCACGCTGGAGCACTTCAACCTCGCCAAGGCGAAGAAGTCCGAACTGGTCGACCACCTGGACTGGTTCCGGGTCAGCGGCGACGGCAGCCGCCTGGTCGTGCTCGACGAGGGCGACCTGCGCGCCGTACCGGCGACCGAGGCGGGCGACAGCGACTCGACCACCTGGATCGACCTGCGCCGCATCCTGCACGAGGTCGACCCGGCCGCCGAGTGGCGCCAGGCGTACGACGAGGCGGGCCGCCTGATCCGCGCCTACTTCTGGGACCCCGGCATGTGCGGCATCGACTGGGACGCGGTGCTGGACCAGTACCGCCCGCTGCTCGAACGGGTCGCCTCCCCCGACGAGTTCGCCGACCTGCTCCGCGAGGTGCTCGGCGAACTCGGCACCTCGCACGCCTACGTCGCCGCCGCCCGGCGCAACGAGGGCCCGGCGCACTACCAGCGCTGGCAGGGGCTGCTCGGCGTCAACTTCGCCTGCCGGGACGGCCACTGGACGGTCAGTCGGATCCTGCCCGGCGACTCCTCCGACTCCAAGGCCCGCTCGCCGCTGGCCGGCACGGGCATCCGCGAGGGGGCGGTACTGACCCACGTGGACGGCAGGCCGGTCGACCCGGTGACGGGACCGTATCCGCTGCTGGCGGGTGCGGGCGCCACGACCGTGGAACTGACCTTCGCACCGGCGGAAGGCGGCCCGGGTCCGTCCCGCCGGGTCGCGGTCGTACCGCTGATCGACGAGCGTCCCCTGCGCTATCAGGACTGGGTGGCCAAACGACGCCAAGTGGTGCGGGAGTTGAGCGGCGGGCGGTGCGGCTACCTGCACATCCCCGACATGGGCGGCTCCGGCTGGGCGCAGTTCAACCGCGACCTGCGCATGGAGGTGTCCCGGCCCGCGCTGATCGTGGACGTGCGCGGCAACGCGGGCGGGCACATCAGCGAACTCGTCATCGAGAAGCTGACCCGCACCATCCTGGGCTGGGACCTGACGCGCGACGCGCAGCCGGTCTCGTACACCTCCAACGCCCCGCGCGGGCCGGTCGTGGCGGTCGCGGACGAGGCGACGTCCTCCGACGGCGACATGATCACGGCCGCGTTCAAGCTGCTGCGGCTCGGCCCGGTGGTCGGGCAGCGCACCTGGGGCGGCGTGGTCGGCATGACCGGCCGGCACCGCCTCGGCGACGGCACGGTGATCACGGTGCCGATGAACGCCGCCTGGTTCGACACGTACGGCTGGTCCGTGGAGAACTACGGCGTCGACCCCGACGTGGCGGCGCTGCGCACGCCACTGGACTGGGCCGAGGGCCGCTACCCGGTGCTGGACGAGGCGGTCCGGCTGGCGCTGGAACTACTGGAGACCAACCCGCCCGCCACGCCGCCCGGTTACGACGACGTACCGGACCGGTCGCGACCGCCGCTGCCGCCGCGGGAGCAGGAACCTCCGCAAAACCTCTGACGGGTAAAACCCCTGACGGGTAAAACCTCTGACGGGTAAAACCTCTGATGGCATGGGAAAGGGCGCCCACCCGCAACAGCCGGGAGGCGCCCTCTCACTCCAGCGGCGGCGCGTCAGGCGTCGAAGCTGTCCTGCAGCTCCTCGTCCTCGCCACGGCGGCGCGAGGACGGGTTCTGGTGCTCCGACTCGCGGCGGCGCGAGGCCGGGTCGCTCTCGTCCTCGTCGCGACGGCGGTCGCGGTTCTGGAACTGGTCCCGCGCCTGCTCGGCCCGCTGCTTGCCCTGCTGCTGCATGCGTTCGGCCTTGTCCTGGAACTGGTCCTTCATACCCATGTGGGTTCACTCCTGTGATGTTCGGGCCTGGCCGGATCGGCCTGGCTCGATCAGATTCACATGGGCCGTGACCGTGCGCATGTCGATCACTTACGGATGGTAACCGCGCTGGTCGGGCGCTGTTCGTCGGCCGCTCCACCCGCGCCGACCAGGCCCGTACGCACACTGTTCAGCCGGTCCCCGAAGCGCCGCATCTCGCGCTGGCCGACGGTGCCGATGACGGCCGGCAGGTAGCCGCGCACCCCCTGCATGCCGCGCAGCCACCACTGCCCGTAGACGTGGGCGGAGCGGCGCTCGATGCCCTCCACGAGCCGGTCGACCGCCGGGCCCAGCGGATAGGTCTTGTTGGACGGCCAGGGCAGCCGCTGCCGCAGTTCGCGCATGACGTCGTCCTGGTCGGCGCCGCGCACCATGTCGGTGTCGGTCCAGGACAGATAGCCGACGCCGACCTTCACGCCCCGGTGGCCGACCTCGCCGCGCAGGCAGTGCGCGTACGCCTCGACACCGGACTTGGAGGCGCAGTAGGCGCTCATCATCGGCGCGGGCGTGATGGCGGCGAGGGAGGCGACCTGGAGCAGGTAGCCGCGGCTCTCCAGCAGCGCCGGCAGGAAGGCGCGGGCGGTGACCGCCGAGCCGATCAGGTTGACCTCGATCACCCGCCGCCAGGACTCCGGGTCGGAGTCGGTGAAGGGTCCGCCGGTGGCGACGCCCGCGTTGGCGACGACGATGTCGATCCGGCCGAAGCGTTCCTTCACCTCGGCCGCCACCCGGGCCATGGCCTCGTGGTCGGTGACGTCGGCGTGCCAGTGCTCGCTGTCGCTGTGCAGTCGTGCGGAGACCTGCTTGAGCGCGTCCGGTTCGAGGCCGACCAGGGCGACCCTCACCCCGCGCGCGGACAGCTTGCGGGCCAGCAGCTCCCCGACGCCCCGCGCGGCTCCGGTGACGACGGCGACCCGCCCCTCCAGGCTCGCCCTGCCGCTCCCCTTGCCGTTCACCCTGCTGCTCAGGCTGCTCATGCGCTCTCCTCGGCGTGTACGGCACGCTCGGTGCGTGCGGCGGATATGTAGGTGGCGGCGAGGGCGCGTATCTTCCCGGTGACCAGGTCCGGCGCCTCCACCGGCGTCATGTGGCCGAGGCCCACAAGCTCCGTCAGGCCCACGCAGTGGGGCAGCGCGGCGGCCAGCGAGCGGGCGTGCACGGGCGGGGTCATCCGGTCGGCGGTGCCGACGACGACCTCGACCGGCATCCTCAACTCGCGCACGCCGTGGTCGAGATCGAGCAGGTCGAGCACCTGGGACCAGGCGTGGCGCACCCCGCGCGGGCAGGCGTGCACGACGCGGGCGCAGGCGTCGACCATGTGCGGGGCCGAACCGGGGCCCATCGTCCCGTACTTGAGGATCCGGCGGGCGAGAGGCGTGACCGGCCCGAGCGGCGCGCGGGAGCCGAGGATCCGCCGGGTCAGCCAGGTGCGCACCCGGCCCTCCCTCAGGGGCACGACGGTCGAGGACGCCACCAGCCGGGAACTGCCCGTACTGCACAGCAGGACGGCCGCCGCGTGCGCGCGCACCGCGGGCCGGGTCGCGGCGGCCATCACCGTCATCCCGCCCATGGAGTGCCCGGCGAGCACGGCCTGTTCGTCCGGCGCGAGCGTGGCCTCCAGGACGGCTTCGAGGTCGTCGGCGAGAGTCTCGGTGCCGCACGCCGGGCCCGCCGGGCTGCGACCGTGGCCACGCTGGTCGTAGGCGATGACGCGGTGGTCGGTGGCCAGGGCGCGGATCTGCGCCGCCCAGAAGGCGGTCGAGCAGGCCCAGCCGTGCGCGAGGACGACCGCGGGGGCGTTCTCGGGGCCGTGCACCTGGACGTGTATCCGGGCGCCGTCGGCGGCGGTGACGGTCAGCTCGTGGGCGGGGACGGGCGGGGCGTACGGCCCGGCGGTGACGTGCAGCAGGCGGCTCACGCGCCCACCTCCGCGTCCGCGTCCGCCTCCGCGCCGGGCGCCGCCTCGGCGACGGCGGCCGGGCGCAGCACCTGGTACTCCGCGAGGTCCACGCGCCGGGTCGCGCGCCGGAACTCGGCGGTGGTGCCGGGCCACACGGTGGTGTTGCGACCGCTCGCGTCCAGGTACCAGCTGGTGCAGCCACCGGTGTTCCACACGGTGCGTTTCATGCGCTCCTGCACCCGGTGGTTCCAGTTCCGGACGGCGGTGGGGCGGGCGTCGAGGGCGACCCGGCCGCCGAGGACGTCGATCTGCCGCAGGTAGTCGGCCAGGTAGTTCAGCTGCGACTCGATCATGAGGATCATCGAGGAGTTACCGAGGCCGGTGTTGGGTCCGATGATCGTCATGAAGTTGGGGAAGCCGGCCGCCGAGCCGCCCCGCAGCGACTCCATCCCGCCCTTCCAGGTCTCGGCGAGAGTCCGCCCGTCCGCCCCCACGACGCGCTCGGCGATGGGCATGTCGGTGACGTGGAAACCGGTGCCGGAGATGATCGCGTCGACCTCGGCCTCGGTGCCGTCGGACGCGACGAGGGTGGAGCCGCGCACCTCGCTGAGCCCGCTCGCGACGACGTCCACATTGGGCCGGGCGAGCGCCGGGTAGTACTCGCTGGACAGCAGGATCCGCTTGCAGCCGATGCGGTAGTCGGGGGTGAGCTTGGCGCGCAGGGCCGGGTCCTTGATGGCGGCGGCCATGTTGCGCTTGGCGATCCGCTCGACGAAGCCCAGCTCGCCCGGGTGCTTGGTGAAGGCCTGCACCTGGAGTTCCCGGATGCCCCACAGCAGCCCGCGGCGCAGCTTGGTCGTCACGGGCAGCGCCCGGTGCAGGGCGCGCTCGGCGCCGCTGATCGCCCGGTCCATGCGGGGCATCACCCAGGCCGGGGTGCGCTGGAAGAGGGTGAGGCCGCCCACCTTCGGCTGGATGGCCGGCACGATCTGGATGGCGGAGGCGCCGGTGCCGATCATGGCGACGCGCTTGCCGGTGAGGTCGTAGTCGTGGTCCCAGCGGGCCGAGTGGAAGACCTTGCCGGGGAAGGAGTCCAGGCCCGGGATGTCCGGGACCTTGGGGTCGGACAGCGGCCCGGTGGCGGAGACGACGACATCGGCGGTCAGCCGTCCGCTCGCGGTCTCGATCTCCCACCGCAACCGCTCGCCGTCCCACGCCATCCGCCGTACCTCCGAGTCGAAGCGGAGGTGGGGGCGCAGCCCGAAGGTGTCGGCCACGTGCTCCAGGTAGGCCCGGATGTGCTCCTGCCCGGAGAAGGCGCGCGGCCAGTCGGGGTTGGGCGCGAAGGAGAAGGAGTACAGGTGGGACGGCACGTCGCAGGCGCACCCGGGGTAGCTGTTGTCCCGCCAGGTGCCGCCGACGCTGCCGGACCTCTCCAGGACGACGAAGTCGGTGATTCCCTCGCGCCGCAGCCGCACCGCGGCTCCCAGCCCGCCGAAACCGGACCCGACCACCGCCACCCGCACGTGTTCCTGAACCTGCTCGTGCTCGGCCATCCCGAAGCCTCCACGCGTCGCCTAGGACTCTGCCAGTGAACACTGGCGCAATGGGGAGGGTAGAACAGCTCCGTACTCATGGGTAGGGGTCGGGCCGAAGAAAGTTACCGCCGGTACGACTTAGGGTCGGGGCGTGACCGAGAAGCGTGAATACCGCATGGAGGAACTGGCCGGGCTGGCCGGCATCACGGTGCGCACCCTGCGCTTCTACCGCGAACGCAAACTGATCCCGCCGCCCCGCCGCGAGGGCCGCATCGCCTGGTACGACGACCACCACCTGGCCCGGCTGCGCACCATCGCGGCGCTGCTGGAGCGCGGCCACACCCTGAACGGCATCGCGGAACTCGCCGACGCCTTCGACCACGGCCGCGACGTCGGCGACCTGCTGGGCCTGGGCGAGCCCACCGAGGAGACCCCGGTCCGCCTCACCCCCGAGGAACTCGCCGCCCGCTTCGAGGGCGAGGTCACCCCCGAGAACCTCGCCGCCGCGATGGACCTGGGCTATGTCGGCACCGACGGCGACGAACTCGTCCACATCAGCCACCGCCTGCTGGAGGTCTCCTCCGCCCTGGTCCGCGAGGGCATCCCCCTCGGCGAGGTCCTCCAGGCCGGCGCCCGCGTCCGCGAACACGCCGACGCCCTCGCCGACCTCTTCACCGACCTGATCCTGCGTCACGCCCCCGAGCGGGAACTCCACCGCCTGCGCCCCCTGGCCCGCAGCGTGGTGGAGGCGGAACTGTCACTGGCGATGGACCGGCGGTTCCAGCAGCGGGCGGACTAGCGGCCGACCAAGGGCTCAGCGGGCCGACCAGGGGCTCAGCGGGCGGACCAGGGGCTCAACGGTCGTAGACCACCGTGACCGGCGCGTGGTCGGACCAGCGCTCGGCGTGCGTCGCGGCGCGCTCGACGTACCCCTTGACGGCCTTGGCGGCCAGGCCCGGGGTGGCGGCGTGAAGGTCGATCCTCCATCCACTGTCATTGTCGAAGGCCCGCCCCCGGTACGACCACCACGAGTACGGCCCCTCGACGTCCGGGTGCAGGGCGCGTACGACGTCGACGTAACCCCCCTCGGCCGGATCGAGGACCCGGCTCAGCCACTCCCGCTCCTCCGGGAGGAAGCCGGAGTTCTTCTTGTTCGCGCGCCAGTTCTTCAGGTCGGCCTCGCGGTGCGCGATGTTCCAGTCGCCGCAGACGACGACCTCGCGCCCGTCGGCGGCAGCCCGCTCGCGCAGTTCCTTGAGGTAGCCGAGGAACTCGCCCATGAAGCGGACCTTCTCGTCCTGGCGCTCGGTGCCGACCTCGCCGGAGGGCAGGTAGAGGGAGGCGACCGTCACACCGGGCAGGTCCGCCTCGACGTACCGGCCACTGCTGTCGAACTCCGTCGAGCCGAAACCCACCTGGACCCGGTCGGGCTCGCGGCGACTGTAGAGGGAGACCCCGGCGCGGCCCTTGGCGGCGGCGGGGGCGTGCGTCACGTGCCAGCCCTCGGGCGTGCGGACGTGTTCCGGCAGCTGCTGGGGCTCGGCCCGCACCTCCTGGAGGCACAGCACGTCGGCGGAGGTGTCGGCGAGCCACTCCACGAAGCCCTTCTTCGCGGCGGCGCGCAGACCGTTCACATTTACGGAGGTCACGGTGAGCACCAGGGCACGATACCTGCCGCCGCACCGGGCCCCGCCCGGCGACGGCGGAGTCAGGGGGTGGAGGGTGTGTCGCCCCGGGAACCCTCTGCAGGCGACTCGACGACGAACGAGCCCTTCCCCCGCACCGTCATGATCAGGCCGCGCTCACCGAGGAGCTGCAGGGCCGCCCGCGCTGTCGGGCGGGACACGTTGAACTCCTCGCAGATGCCCGCCTCCGAGGGGACCCTGCGGCGGGGTGCGTAGGTTCCGTCGGCGATCCGGGCGGCGAGTATCGCGGCGATCTGCTCGTACAGGGGCTCGGGTCCTTCGAGGTCAACGGTCACCTAACGACCTTATTGAACCTACGACGATGCCTTTTGTCATATGCAGCCACCTGACAACACATGCCACCACCTGACAAGTCACGCTACGCTCTCCCTCACGCAAAGACCCCCGCGACGCGGCGAACGTCCGGGGGCATGGCCGCCAGCTACAAAGGAGCTGACAACAATGAGCATTATCCACGCGTTCCTTCTCTGGGCTCTGCCCCTGCTGCTGCCCGCCACCGGGCAACGACGGGCGAGCACCCGCACCGTCCCTCCGCACACCAACGACGCCCATACCGGCGCGCCCCGCCTCCCGCTCCCCCGCTCCCCGTACGGCGCGGACCACCCTCTCGACGGCGCGGCGGCGATCCTCGTACGCCCCTACGTCGTCGCCTGCGAGCACGCACGTGAACGTGCACGCCGGCGCCGCCGCCGACTCACTCTCGTCATCGCCGCCGACTTCGGTCTCGACCTGGACCGGCACGTGATCGGCGCGAAGAGGGCCGCCTGATGCGCACGTCACCCGAGCGCACCGGGCTCGACACCACACGGTCCACCGAGGCAGGCCAGGCGTGAACGCCGGAACCCCGCCCGAACCGGGCAGGTCCCGCCTGACGATCAGCACATACCGAGTCACCCGGGAGGGAGGCGAGAGCAGCCGGACCAAGGAGCGCGCCTACACCGGTGGCGGCGACCCCGACTGGATCCCCGACTCCCTGACGTGGCCACCGTGCCGCTGCCCACTCTGCCGGAGCCGCAGGGAGCGGTAGCGGTACCGGCACACTGGACGATGCTCCACTCCAGACAGCGCATCGATCAACGGTAGGAAGCATGAACATACGCCGGGTCCCCTTCGACCACCCCGACGCCGTGAAACTGAACGACGAGGTCCAGGCCGAGTACGACGTCCGCTACGGCGACGGCGGCGACGCCACGCACCTGGACCCGTCCGACTTCGCGCCGCCGAACGGCCTGTACCTCATCGCGTACGACGAGAACGACGTCCCGGTCGCCTCCGGCGGCTGGCGCGGTCAGGACGCCAACGACGAGGGCAATCTCGACGGGGACGCCGAACTCAAGCGGATGTTCGTGATCGAGCAGGTGCGCGGCCGAGGACTGGCCCGGCGCATCCTGGCCGCCCTGGAGGAGGACGCCCGCGCGGCGGGCCGGACCCGCATGGTGCTGGAGACCGGCACCAAGCAGCCGGAGGCCGTGGCCCTGTACACCTCCAGCGGCTACGAGCCGTGCGGGAAGTTCGGCTACTACCGCTTCCACGAGGAAAGCCTCTGCTACGCGAAGGCCCTCCAGGTCCCGTAGGCACGGGTAGGCACTGATAGGCACTCGTAGGCGCGGTCGGCGGCTCGGCAAAGGGCCCCGAGGACGGCGAGACGGCGTCCCCGGGGCCCTTCGGTCATCGACGTCGGCAGTCGATGTACGTGTCGTCAGACCGCGTCACTCGCCCTGCGGCGGCGTGAGACGGCGAACAGCACACCGCCCGCGGCCAGCGCCAGTGCCGCGCCGGCCGAGACGAGCAGCGCCGTGGAGCCGGTGGAGGCCAGCAGGCCGCCCTCGGTGTCCTGGCCGCCCTGGGGGGACTCACCGCCGGTCGTGCCGCCGGTGGAACCACCGGTGGACCCGCCGGTGGAAGCCGAGCCGCCGGTCGTGTCAGTGCCGCCCGTGGTGCCCGAGCCGCCGGCGGTGCCGGGGCCGACGGTGGCGCCACCGTCGGCCCCGCCGGTCGCGCCACCGGTGTCACCCGGCGTCTCCTCGTCACCCGTGCCGTTCAGCACGATCCAGCCGGCGTCGTTGGACGGGTTGCCCTCCCGGGGGTCGTCCCACTCCGGGAGCGCGATCTTGCCCTTGGCGCCCGCGACCACCTCGTCGATACGCAGCTGGAAACTGAAGGTGCGCCGGTCGTCCTCGAGGAACGGGGTGTCCGCCGAGCAGCGGTACTCGGACGTGGCTCCGTCGTTCACGGGGCGGCAGGGGCTGTCCACCACGCTGGCGCCCTCCGGGACCTGCACGGTGAAGTCCAGCGGCTCACCGCCCGAGCGGAGCGCCCCGATCCAGGCGGGCCCGTGGTTGCTCAGGGCGACGTCGACCGTGACGGTCTCGCCCTGCTCGCCCGCGACGCGCGCACCGGTGAGGTCGAGGTCGTAGGTGTTCCGCGTCGCCAGGCCGATCTCGGCGTACTTCTCGTAGTCGCCGGCGGAGCCGCCCTCGACCGGCTCGAGGGTCAGCGTCCGGCCGGAGCCCTCGCGGTAGTCGGCGTCCGCCCGCAGCGCACCGGCCTCCTTGGCGCCGACCGCGTCGAAGCCGTAGTGGAAGATGTCGCCGAGCGCGAAGTCCGCGGTCTTCACCTTGACCGGCTCACTCAGTTCGTAGGCCGTGTCCGGCAGGAACTCGCCCTCGAACGTGCACAGGGCGATCTTCTGATAGCGGATCAGGTCGTCCTTGTTCTCCTCCGCGTACGAGCAGTTGTCGTACGAGTCGGGGAAGGACAGGCCGCGCGTGCCGCCGAAGCGCAGGACGACGCCGTCGGCCGACATGCTGCCGACGTTGCGGAAGCCGAGCGGGGCGTCGTAGGTGTCACCGGCCCGGAAGCCCTCGGGTTCGGCGGGGAGCTTCTTCTTCAGCAGCTCCGGTCCGCCGACCAGTACGTCGACGGTGTGCTCGTTGAACGCCAGGCCCTCGCCCGCGCCGGTCACCTTGACCTTGCCGAAGTCCCCGGCCCCGGCGGTGTCCAACAGGTCGAGGCGGATGCTCCAGCTCGGGTTGTACGAGTCACCGGGATAGAGGCTGCTGCTGTTGCAGACGGCGATCAGGCCGCCGTCCGCCTCGCACGACGGCGGCAGGCCGACCTCGGCGAAGCCCTTGAGGGCGGTGGCGTCGATGGTGACGCTGTAGCCGTTGTTCGGGACCGGCTCCGGGTCCGTGTCGCTGTCCGGGTCGTACTCCCCGGGACCGGTGAGCCCCAGGCTGATCTGCGGCCTCCCGGGCTCGTCCTCGGCCCCGTCCAGCGCCAGGTCCACCTTGTCCGGACCGGTGATGGTGACGGGGAGGGGCGTCTGGCCCTCCTCCGCCTGCGCGACACCGGCGAGTCCGACCGTGGCCAGTCCGACCGTGGCGAGTCCCGCGGCGGCCACCCCGGCCACGGCCGTGTGAGCCCACTGCGTGCGCAGGGAGCTACGTCTCATGGTTCTCTTCCGTTCCCCAGACGACAGGACGGCACCACTGCGGTGACACCGTGCCCAGGTGACCCACCGGTAACAGTGAAGGTTGCCCGACGTCCGGTCACGGATTCGTTGCGGCCCTGCGGGGCTGTCTTACGGGCGGCCGTACGGACGGCCTTGCCTTACGGGACACTCTCCCGCAAACGACGAAGATCCCGTTCGATCGTGATGATCGAACGGGATCCCGTCAATGTGCGTGGACCTGTGGGGATTTGAACCCCAGACCCCCTCGATGCGAACGAGGTGCGCTACCAGACTGCGCCACAGGCCCTTGCAACGAGTGAAACTTTAGCACCCCGACCGGCCAGCTCAAAAATCGGTTCCGGGGACCACCTGGGACTACTCGTTGGCCGCGCGGGGACGGTCCCCGTCCTCGTACTGGTCGAAGAGCGGGGTCCGGCCGCGCTCCCGGGCCCGGCGGGCGGACGCGGCGCGGCGGGCGCCGCTGCGGCCAGGGCCCTCCGGGCGGTCCTCGGCGTGAGGGGCCGGGCGGTCCTCGGCGTGAGGGGCCGGGCGGTCCTCGGCGTGGGCGGCCGGGCGGTCCGGCCCGGGGGCCGCCGCCGCGTCCTCCTGGTCGGCGACGGCACTGGAGCGTGCCGAGCTCCACGCGTCCGGCGCCGCGAGGTCCACGTCGGGCGTGGCGCGGGGGGCGACCGGTGCGGTCACGTAGGTGGGCAGGGGCACCGGTACCGGGTCCCAGCTGTCGCCCTGCGGCCGCCGCTGGCGTTCGCGCTGCTGGTCGACCCACTCGGCGTGGTCGGTCTGCTCCACCAGCGCGCGCCGGTCCGCGGCGAGCGCCGACAGGCCGGCGTCGAGTTCCGCCTCGGGCCCGTCGTCCGGCTCCTCGGCGTCGGGGTCGCCGACGGGGCCGGCGGGCGCGGCGGGCGCGGCGGGGTCGGCGGGCGCGCGACGGCGGGGGCGGCGGTCGCCGTCGCGCAGCCGCTGCGCGGCGACCTCGGCCTGACGCCGGTCCATCTGGAAGGCGAACCGGTGGCGTTCCTGCGAACGCAGGTAGGCGATGTAGGCGCTGAGCAGCACCGCAGGCACCCCGGGCGCCCACAGGAAGGCGAGCCCGCCGACCGCCGCGACGACCGAACCGAGCGTGAAGGCCACGAACAGCATCACGGTCGTACGCCGACGGCGCGCGAGTGCCTTGGTGCGCCGGGCGCGGGCCGCGGCCGCCGGTGAGACGGCGGCGCGCCGGGCCTGCGGCACGCGCTTGCGCGCCGCGGCCGCACCGGACCCGTGGGGCTGTCCCGGTACGGAGGGCTGCCCGAAGTCGGAGGGCTGCCCGGGGTCGGAGGAGTGACCGGGGTCACCGGACTGCCCGGCTCTGCGGCCGTGCGGGCGCCCGCTCGTGTCCTGGCCCGCCGGTTCGGGCCGCTCCGCGGACTGCTGCGGTGCGGCGGGCCGGGTGTGCCGTCGGGTTCTGGACACGGCGAACGCCCGGACGTCCACCGAGTCGGTGACGGCGTCCGGGGCGTCGGCGTCGGGCTCCGCCTCGTCGGCGTAGCGCGACCGCAGGTCCTTGGCGTACCGGCGCTCCATACCCGCTCGTCCGGACAGCAGCCGGATGGCGGTACTGAAGCGTTCCGTCGGACGGGCCTCGTTCAGCTCGTCCTGCCTACGGAGCCACATCGGCACCAAGTAGGCGGCCCAGGCCCCGACGATGACTGCGTAGATGAGGCCGCTGCTGCTCACGCCTCACACGGTAGAGGGGTTTGCGTGGGGCCATCCGCCAATTGAGCCGGTGTGTCGCACGATCTGGCTGATATTTCGAACTTTTTTTGCGACCGATGCGATCAGCCGACTACCAGGGTTGCGAAATTATCCGTTCCGGACGGTCTCAGCCCGATCAATTTCGAACGTTTATTCAATTCCCGCTGTTGGGCGTACTCCGGTCCCGTGACCGGCGCCAGCGCCGCAACAACCCCTCCGGGACCTCTTCCGCGGTGAGCGCGAAGACGAGATGGTCGCGCCAGGCTCCGTCGATGTGGAGATAACGCGGCCTGAGGCCCTCCTCGCGGAATCCGAGTTTCTCCACGACCCGGCGGCTGGGCGCGTTCTCGGGGCGAATACAGACCTCGACGCGATGCAGTCCGACGGTGCGGAAACAGTGGTCCGCCGCCATCGCCACGGCCGTCGGCATCACCCCGCGGCCGGCCACCGCCTCGTCCACCCAGTAACCGACGTGCCCGGAGCACATCGAACCCCAGGTGATGCCGGCCACCGTCAACTGGCCGGCCAACCGCCCCTGGTACTCGATGACGAAGGGCAGCATCCGGCCCGCGTGGGCCTCGGACCGGAGGTGCCGCACCATCTGGCGGTAGGTCGGGCGGTTCGTGAGCGGACCGCCGGGCCCGGGCGGCGGGATGGTCGCCTCCCACGGCCGCAGCCAGTCGCGGTTGCGCCGGTTGACCTCACGCCAGGCCCGCTGGTCGCGCAGCTTTATCGGCCTGAGGACGATGTCGCCGTCCACCAGTTCCACGGGCCAGGATGGGCTGTTCAGCTCGCACCCCCACCACTGGCGGGTCTGGGGTGGTCACCGCCGCGGAGCTGGTCCACGGCGTGCTTCAGCAGCGGCTCCAGCACCGCGAGGCCGTCCTTCACCCCACCGGAGGAACCCGGCAGGTTGACGATCAGTGTGCCGCCCGCCACGCCGGCCAGGCCCCTGGAGAGCACCGCGGTCGGCACCTTGTCCCGCCCGTACGCCCGGACGGCCTCCGCGATGCCCGGGACCTCGTAGTCGATCACCGCCCGGGTCGCCTCGGGGGTGCGGTCGGTGGGCGAGACGCCGGTGCCGCCGGTGGTGACGATGACGTCGTAGCCCGCGTCGGCGCCCGCTCGCAGGGCGGCCTCCACCGGGTCACCGTCGGGGACGACCCGCGGGCCGTCGACGGCGAAGCCGAAGCGGCGCAGGCCCTCGGCGATCAGGGGCCCTCCCCTGTCCTCGTAGACCCCTGCGGCAGCCCGGTTGGAGGCGGTGACGACCAGGGCTCCGTACGGCGCGGACAGGGCATCCCCGGCCGACGCGTCGAGCGTCATGTCCGGCTCCAGTCGCCGGACTTGCCGCCCGTCTTCTCCTCCACGCGCACGTCCGTGATGACCGCTCCCTTGTCGACCGCCTTGACCATGTCGACCACGGTGAGCGCGGCGACGGAGACCGCGGTGAGCGCCTCCATCTCGACACCCGTGCGATCCGTCGTGCGCACCGTGGCGGTGATCTCCACGGCGTCGTCCGCGACCGACAGGTCCAGTTTCACACCGGAGACCGACAACGGATGACACAACGGGATCAGATCCGGGGTGCGTTTGGCGCCCATGATGCCCGCGATGCGCGCGGTGGCGAGAGCGTCGCCCTTGGGGACGCCCTCGCCGCGCAACAGCTCGACCACACGGGGCGCCACGAGGACGCGTCCGCTCGCCCGCGCGGTGCGTGCGGTGACGTCCTTGCCGGACACGTCGACCATGCGGGCGGCGCCCGCCTCGTCGATGTGCGTCAGCCGGTCCTGCGGGTCCTGGCCGTCGCGCGGGTCGTGCGCGTCCTGGCCGTTGTGCGGGGGTCGGTCCTCGGTACTCATGCTCGTGTGGCGCTCCCGGTCCGGGCCCGGCGCGGTGCGGCGCGTGGGCCTGCTGTGCGCGACACGGTACCGCCAACCAGGAGGTGTCAGCCGAGCAGGACCACCTCGACCTCGGCGCCCGGCTCGACGGACTCGGCGTCCTCGGGGACGACGATCAGCGCGTCGGCGTGCGCGAGGGCGGCCACGAGATGGGACCCCGCGCCGCCGACCGGGGTGACCGAACCGTCGGCACAGGTACCGCGCAGGAACTGCCGCCGCCCCTTCGGCGAAGTGAGGGCCTTCTCCGTGACCAGGGTCGCGGTGACCGTCGGGCGGTGGACGTCGGCGAGGCCCATGAGGGTGCGGATCGCGGGGCGGACGAACAGCTCGAAGGAGACGTACGACGACACCGGGTTGCCGGGCAGGGCGAGCAGCGGGGTGTGGTCGGGGCCGATGGAGCCGAAGCCCTGGGGCTTGCCGGGCTGCATGGCGAGCTTGCGGAAGTCCACGCCGCTGCCCGGTTCGTCCTCGTCGCCGACGTGCGCCAGCGCCTCCTTGACGACGTCGTACGCCCCGACGCTCACCCCGCCGGTGGTGACCATCAGGTCGGCGCGGACCAGCTGGTCCTCGATGGTGGACCGCAGGGTCTCCGCGTCGTCGGCGACGGCGCCCACGCGGTAGGCGATGGCCCCGGCGTCGCGGGCCGCGGCGGTGAGGGCGAAGCTGTTGGAGTCGTAGATCTGACCGGGAGCCAGTTCCTCGTCGGGCTGGACGAGTTCGCTGCCGGTGGAGAGGACCACCACGCGCGGACGCGGGCGTACCCGGACCCTGCCGCGGCCGATCGCGGCGAGCAGGCCGATCTGCGGCGGGCCGAGGACCGTGCCGGCCTCCAGGGCGCGGTCGCCGGACCTGACGTCGCTGCCCTTCGCGCGTACGTGCGCGCGTGCCTCCGCCGGGCGGTAGACGCGCACCTGGCCCTCGGCGGCCTCGGGGGCCAGGCTGCGGGCGCGCATCCCGGCCACCGGGCCCTCTCCGAGCCCGCCGTCGGTCCACTCGACGGGGACGACGGTCTCGGCGCCGGGCGGGAGCGGGGCGCCCGTCATGATGCGGGCGGCCTGGCCGGGGCCCACGGTGAGCGGGTCGGCCTGGCCCGCGGCGACGTCCCCGACGACCTCGAGGGCGGCGGGGAACTCCTCGCTCGCGCCCGCGACGTCGGCGACGCGCACCGCGTACCCGTCCATGGAGCTGTTGTCGAACGGCGGCAGGGAGAGCGGCACCGTGATGTCGTCGACCAGGACGCAGCCCTGGGCGTCGAGCAGGTTCAGCTCGATGGGTTCCAGGGGCCGGACGGTGGTGAGGATGTCGTCCAGGTGTTCCTGCACCGACCACAGCCGGTCGGGACCGAAGTCCGCGGCGGCGTGGTCGTGGCCGGTGTCACGGTGCGCGGCGCTGCTCAACGTCGTTACATCTCCTCGGCTACGTAACTGCGAAGCCAGGTCCGGAAGTCCGGGCCCAGGTCTTCACGTTCGCACGCGAGTCTGACAATGGCACGCAGGTAGTCGCCGCGGTCACCGGTGTCATAGCGGCGGCCCTTGAAGACGACGCCGTGCACCGGGCCGCCGACCTTCTCGTCCTCGGCGAGCTGCTGGAGGGCGTCGGTCAGCTGGATCTCGCCGCCGCGGCCGGGCTCGGTCTTGCGGAGTATGTCGAAGATGTGCGGGTCGAGGACGTAGCGGCCGATGATGGCGTAGTTGGAGGGCGCGTCGGCCGGGTCGGGCTTCTCGACCAGTCCGCCGACCTTGACGACGTCGCCGTCCTCGGTCGCCTCCACGGCCGCGCAGCCGTAGAGGTGGATCTGCTCGGGCGCGACCTCCATGAGGGCGATGACGCTGCCGCCGTACTGCTCCTGGACCTCGACCATGCGCTGCAGCAGCGGGTCGCGCGGGTCGATCAGGTCGTCGCCGAGCAGGACCGCGAAGGGCTCGTCGCCGACGTGCGGGGCGGCGCACAGCACGGCGTGGCCGAGGCCCTTGGGGTCGCCCTGGCGGACGTAGTGGATCATCGCGAGGTCGCTGGACTCCTGGACCTTGGCCAGCCGGCTCGCGTCGCCCTTCTTCTGGAGGGCGGACTCCAGTTCGTAGTTGCGGTCGAAGTGGTCCTCCAAGGGGCGCTTGTTGCGCCCGGTGACCATGAGGACGTCTCCGAGGCCGGCGGTCACGGCCTCTTCGACCACGTACTGGATCGCCGGCTTGTCGACGACCGGCAGCATCTCCTTGGGAGTGGCTTTGGTGGCCGGCAGGAACCGGGTACCGAGCCCGGCTGCGGGGATGACAGCCTTGCTGATCCTGGGGTGGGACTGAGTCATGCGCGCCACCATATCCGGTGACAATGGGGAGAATCTGTGATCCCGGATGATCAGCGCTCACATGAGCACACTAGAGCGGTACGGGAGCGACCATTGAGTCAGATCGGACCCGCGGCCGGGCCTGACAAACGCACGTTGCGGCGGGAGATCCTCGCCGCGAGGAACCGTCTGACGGCGGATGACGTGCACAAAGCCGCGGACGCGCTGGCCGGGCAGGCACTCGCGATGCCTCAGGTCGCGCGGGCGCACGCCGTGGCGGCATACGTCTCCGTGGGCGCCGAGCCGGGCACCCTCGCGCTGCTGGACGCGCTGCGCGCGCGTGGCGTGCGTGTCCTCCTGCCGGCGCTGCTGCCGGACAACGACCTGGACTGGGGCGAGTACGCCGGCGAGGGCTCCCTGGCGCGCGTGCGGCACGGCGGGCGGATGACCCTGTCCGAGCCCGCCGGTGAGCGCCTGGGGCCGGACGCGGTGACGGACGCCGACGTGGTGCTGCTGCCGGGCCTGGCCGTCGACGGGCGCGGCATGCGGCTGGGGCGCGGCGGCGGGTCGTACGACCGGGTCCTCGCGCGCCTGGAGCGGGCGGGCGCGCGCCCTGCCCTGCTGGTGCTGCTGTACGGCTCCGAGATCGTCACGCACGTCCCCGGGGAGCCGCACGACCGGCCGGTGGACGCGGTGGTCACGCCGTCGGGAGTGCGCAGGTTCACATGAGAGTGGCCCCCACGCTCGCGTGGGGGCCACCTTCACCGCGGATCAGCCGTCGGCCACGGCTGCCGTCACGGCTTCAGCACCAGCGTGTCGCTCGTACTCTCGTCGACCGCCTTCTTCGAGAAGGCCCAGGGCAGCAGCTCTCCGTCGGCCCACTTGTCCGTCTGGTCGGTGTAGTGGGCGCTGTAGGCGTGTCCGGAGGCGCCGGTGAGGTTGATCCACCGCGACTTGTCGAGGTCGCCGAGGTTGACCACCATCCGCATGGAAGGCACCCAGATCACCCCGTAGCCGCCGGCCGCGTTCCAGCCGGCGGCGTTGACCGCCGCCTCGCCGCCGCTGAGCTTCCACGGGCCGCGGTTGAGGGCGTACTTCAGGAAGCCGGGGCCCTCGGTGCCCAGGGTCTGGTTCTTCAGGAACAGGCGGTGCAGCCGGCCCCAGTTCCAGGTGTCGATGTCCTTGCCGAGCTTGGCGGTCAGCTCCCAGCGGGCGTCGATCATGGCCCGCTTGAAGAGGTCGTCCCGGTTGTCGGCGCCCTTGCGGGTGCCGGAGGCGGGGGTCTTCCACCAGTCGCTCTTGGGGTCGTCCAGCAGGGTGCGGACCACCTCGAACCAGCGGTCACCGCCGTCGGGCTGCGCCTGGGTGGCGTCCCGCTGACCGCACTCGCGGACCTTGTTGGTCTCGTCCGCGGGTCCGGTGGTGTTGACCGGGTCGACCCACAGGCACTGCCCCTCGACCCGCAGCTCCTTGGGCAGCTTGTTGCCGAAGGCGAGCTTGAGGATGTTGCGCCACACCGCGTTGAAGTAGGCGGCGGCCGCCGAGTCGGCGTCCTGGGTGTAGTCCCAGCCCTCCAGCAGCTTCTGCGCCTCGCGGACGTCCTTGTCCGCGACGTCGATCTTCAGCAGCTGGGGCACGAGCAGCTTGGCCATCTCGCTGCTGTTGTCCAGTTGCATCTGGCGCATGTCGTCGGTGGAGATCTTCCCGCCGTCCTTGATCTTCTGCTCGATCAGGGAGGTGATCCGCTGGCTGCGGGCGCCGTAGCCCCAGTCCGTGGTCAGCGTGTACGGGTAGTCGTCCTCGTCGACGACGGCCTGGTTGGCGGTCACGATGTACCCGCGCTCCGGGTCGTACTCGTACGGCAGCTCGTCCGGGTCGATGTACTCACCGCTCCAGCGGTACTCGGAACTCCAGCCCGGCGCAGGGAGGGAGCCGTCGTGGCCCTCGGCGCGCACCGGGATCCTGCCGGGCAGCGTGTAGCCGATGTGCTCGCTGTCGGCGTAGACCAGGTTCTGCGAGGGCACTTCGAAGAGCTCGGCGGCCTCGCGGAACTCGTCCCAGTTCTTCGCCCGGTCGATCGCGAAGACGGCGTCCATGGTGGAGCCCGCCTCCAGCGCGGTCCAGCGCAGCGCGACGCCGTAGCCGTCGCCGCGGTCGGGGGCGGCGGTGTCGACGGTGGCCTTCTTGCCGGTCTTCACCAGCTCGTCGTCGCGGTCGGAGAGGAGCGGGCCGTTGTTGGTCTCGCGGACGACGATCTTCTTGGAATCGCCGCCGGCGACCTTGATGGTCTCCTCGCGCGTCTCGAAGGGGACCACCTTGCCGTCGTACTGGTAACCCGCGCCGGTGATCTTCTCCAGGTAGAGGTCGGTGACGTCGACGCCGGAGTTGGTCAGGCCCCAGGCGATCTCCTGGTTGTGGCCGATTATCACGCCGGGCATGCCGGCGAAGGTGTAACCGGCGACGTCGTACTGGCACTTCGCGGAGACGGTGCGGCAGTGCAGGCCCATCTGGTACCAGACGGACGGCAGCGACGGCGACAGGTGCGGGTCGTTGGCCAGCAGCGGCTTGCCGGTGATGGTGTGCTCACCGGAGACGACCCAGGAGTTGGAGCCGATGCCGTTGCCGTTCACGCCGACGGCGGTGGGCAGGTCGTCCAGGACCGCCTGGAGGGTCCCCAGTTGGCCCTGCAGCGCGTTGCCGGTGCCCGTACCGGTACCGATGCCCGTGCCGGTCCCCGTGCCCGTGCCGGTACCGGTGCCCGTGCCGGATCCGGTGCCCGTGCCGGATCCGGACGAGGAGTCCTCGTCGCCGCCGGACGTGCCGCCGCCGTCCCACGTCTCGGTGAGCTCGTCGTACTGGCCCTCCTGGACGATCGCCTTGTTCCGGCCGTACGGATACGCCGGGTACAGGTCGGCGATCTGCTTGGGGCCGAGGCGGCTGGTCATCAGGGCGCGGTCGATCTCGTCCTGCATGTTGCCGCGCAGGTCCCAGGCCATCGCCTTCAGCCACGCGACCGAGTCGACCGGGGTCCACTCCTGGGGCTTGTAGTCGTTGGTGAACCCGAGGGCGGCGTACTCCAGGGAGATGTCCTCGCCGTCCTTGCCCTTCAGGTAGGCGTTGACTCCCTTGGCATAGGCCTGGAGGTACTTCTTCGTGGAGTCCGACAGCTTCTCGTCGTACTCCTTCTTCGCCACCCGGTGCCAGCCCATGGTGCGCAGGAACTCGTCGTTGTCGACCTGGCCCTCGCCGAACATCTCCGACAGGCGGCCGGAGGTCATGTGGCGGCGTACGTCCATCTCGTAGAACCGGTCCTGCGCCTGGACGTAGCCCTGCGCCATGAACAGGTCCTCGTCGGTGGAGGCGTAGATCTGCGGGATGCCGTAACCGTCGCGTTTGACGTCGACCGGACCCGACAGGCCGTCCAGCGTGATCGAGCCCTTGGTCTGCGGAAAGGACGCGCGGACGGTGCTGATGGACCAGTACGCCCCGTAGGCGAGGCCGCCGATGATGGCCAGGACCAGCACGAGGACGAGAAGGCGTAGTTTGCGCCCCTTCTTCCTGCCGGACTTGCCGGGCTGCTGACCCGTAGAGGCGGTGTTGGTGGGGGGCATCGCTGTCCTTGCTGTCCTAACACGAGCGGCAGGGGCGGGCTGTGCTTTGTACTGAACGCTGGAGCAACTGTAGGCGCAGGGCCCACTCCCCCTTGACGCGGAGTCGGGTACGGGCAGGCACGGGCGTTCGATCTTGCCAAGGTGAGCGTCAAGAAAGCGTCAAGAGTTAGGTAAGGTAACGAAGTAGTTGTCCGCAGAGCACGCGGTCTCGTGTGCCAGGGGAGTCCGTACATCGCGCGGAGTCCGCTTGCGCGTACCGTGCGGGCGCGTTCGTCCGCGACGTGGTCCGTGCCGCGATCCGCACTGTGGTCCGTGCTGTGATCCGCAGTGTGATCCATGCTCTGCGCCAGGGAAGGGAAACGGCCGCTGACTGTCCACCACCTCAACCAGCTCCTGCTCGTCTGCTCGCTCGTCCTGCTCATCGCCGTGGCGGCGGTCCGGATCTCCTCGCGAAGCGGACTGCCCAGCCTGCTCGTCTACCTGGCCATCGGCGTCGCCATGGGCCAGGACGGCATCGGCGACATCCAGTTCGACAACGCCGAACTGGTCCAGGTCATCGGCTACGCGGCCCTGGTCGTGATCCTGGCCGAAGGCGGCCTCGGCACGAAGTGGAAGGAGGCGAAACCGGCCCTGCCGGCCGCCTCCGCACTGGCACTGGCCGGAGTCGCGGTGAGCGTCGGTGTGACCGCGGCGGGCGCGCACTACCTGACCGGGCTGGAGTGGCGGCAGGCGCTGATCGTCGGCGCGGTGGTGTCCTCCACGGACGCGGCGGCCGTCTTCTCGGTCCTCCGCAGGATCCCGCTGCCCTCGCGCATAACGGGCATCCTCGAGGCCGAGTCGGGCTTCAACGACGCCCCGGTGGTCATCCTCGTGGTCGCCTTCTCCACGGCCGGCCCGATCGAGCACTGGTACGTGCTGCTGGGCGAGATCGCCCTGGAGCTGGCCATCGGCGCGGCCATCGGGCTCGCGGTCGGCTGGCTGGGGTCGCTGGGACTGAGGCACGTGGCACTGCCCGCCTCCGGCCTCTACCCCATCGCCGTCATGTCGATCGCCGTCGCGGCCTACGCGGCCGGCGCCATGGTCCACGGCAGCGGCTTCCTCGCCGTCTACCTCGCCTCGATGGTCATGGGCAACGCCCGGCTGCCGCACTGGCCCGCCACCCGCGGCTTCGCCGACGGGCTCGGCTGGCTCGCCCAGATCGGCATGTTCGTCCTGCTCGGCCTGCTCGTCACCCCGCACGAACTGGGCGACGACATCCTGCCCGCCCTGGTCATCGGACTGGTGCTCACCATGGTGGCGCGCCCGCTGAGCGTCGTGCTGTGCCTGGTGCCCTTCCGGGTGCCCTGGCAGGAGCAGGCCCTGATGTCCTGGGCCGGACTGCGCGGCGCGGTGCCCATCATCCTGGCGACGATCCCCATGGTGGAGGGCGTCGCGGGCAGCCGCCGGATCTTCAACATCGTCTTCGTCCTGGTCGTCGTCTACACCCTGATCCAGGGACCGACGCTGCCCTGGCTGGCCCGCAAGCTGCGCCTGGGCAAGGGGGACGAGGCCGCCGACCTCGGCATCGAGTCGGCACCCCTGGAGCGGCTGCGCGGACACCTGCTGTCCGTGACGATCCCCGAGGGCTCGAGGATGCACGGCGTCGAGGTCAGCGAGCTGCGGCTGCCGACCGGGGCCGCCGTCACGCTGGTCGTCCGCGACGACACGTCGTTCGTACCGCTGCCGACCACGGGGCTGCGACGCGGGGACGAACTCCTCGTGGTCGCCACGGACCCCGTCCGGGACGCCGCCGAGGCGCGGCTGCGCGCGGTCGGCCACGGCGGCAAACTGGCCGGCTGGCTGGGCACGGGCGACACGAACGGGCAGCGCGGGTGAACACGGGGGCATGGTGAGCGGGGGAGGGTACTCGCTTTCACAGGGTGTGCCCCTCTTGATCCCTGTACGATGAATGCGGCACCTGATCGAACCAACTCTGCCTGACGCAGAGCTGGCGCGACCGTATGGCGGCCGGAACGCCCTCTTCGGCACCGACTCCGGCATCTACCGCAGTCCGCGCAAGAGGACAGCTCTCGGCGCTCCCGCACGGCGACAACCGCGAGGCGGACCGCGCTACCAGGCGGCAGAAAGGCACGGGCCGTGGCATCCACGGTCACCCCGTCGAAGAAGTCGCCGGAGGGGGAGCGGCACACCGCACCCGGCTCCGCACGCCCCGGATACGGGCAGCTGCTGCGCACCCGCGGCGCCTGGACGTTCCTGCTCCCCGGCTTCGCGGCACGCCAGCCGTTCGCCATGCTGACGCTCTCCATCGTGCTGCTCGTACAGCACACCTCCGGCTCCTACGGCGTCGCCGGCGCCGTCGCGGCCGTCACCGGCGTCGCCATGGCCGTCTTCGCCCCCTACAGCGGCCGGCTCGCCGACCGCTACGGGCAGCGCACCGTCCTGCTCCCCGGCGTACTCGTCCACGCGGCGTCCGGTCTGACTCTGACCGCCCTCGCGCTCGCGGACGCACCCCTGTGGGCGCTGTTCGTGGCGGCCGTGCCCACCGGTGCCTCGGTGCCGCAGGTCGGGCCCATGGTGCGGGCCCGCTGGGGCGTGAAACTCAAGGACTCCCCGCTGATGACCACGGCGGCCGCCTTCGAGTCCGTCACGGACGAGCTGACCTTCGTCCTCGGCCCGCTGGTGGCGACCGCCCTGTGCACGGCCGTGGACCCGGCCGCGGGCCTGGTCACGGAGGCGGCGCTCACCCTGGTGGGCGGTCTGCTGTTCGCCGCGCAGAAGAGCACCCAGCCGGTGGTCGGCCGTGCCGACGGCGACCACGCGCGCGTGGAGCACGTGTCGGCGCTGCGCATCCCGGGCGTGCGCGTCCTGATCGTGGTCTTCCTGGGCATCGGTTCCGTCTTCGGCGGCATGCAGGTGTCGCTGGCCGCGTTCACCGAGTCGATCGGCGAGCCCGGGCTGAACGGAGTCCTGTACGGCGTCTTCGCCGCGGGCAACATGCTCTCCGGCCTGGCCTGCGGCGCCATCGCCTGGAAGGTCGCCCCGCAACGGCGCCTCCTGGTCGGGTACGCCGCCCTCGCGCTGACCGCGTCCGGCCTGTGGGCCGCGCACTCGGTGCTCGTGCTGGCCGGCCTCGGACTGCTCGTCGGCATGTGCATCGCGCCCGCCCTCATCACCGGCTACACGCTGGTCGAGAGCCTGGTCCCGGCCGGCGCCCGCACCGAGGCCTTCACCTGGCTGACCGGCGCCGTGGCGCTCGGCCAGGCGGCGGCCGTGACCGTCTCCGGACAGCTGGAGGACCGGCTCTGGGACGGCGCCGGGTTCCTGGTGCCGATGGGCGGCACGGTGCTCGCGCTGGCGGTCCTGCTGGCACTGCGTTCGCGGCTGGCGACCCGGCCCCAGGGGCGTACGGTCGCACGTGGCGTCGGTCACCGCGAGCACGCCGCAGTGGACTGATCCCGCGGAATACGTCACTATGGACCGTCGTTAGCACTCATCGAGTGAGAGTGCCAGGAGGAAGACAAGTGCCGACGTACCAGTACCAGTGCACCGAGTGCGGCGAGGGCCTCGAGGCGGTGCAGAAGTTCACCGACGACGCCCTGACCGAGTGCCCGAACTGCCAGGGCCGCCTGAAGAAGGTGTTCTCGGCGGTCGGCATTGTCTTCAAGGGCTCCGGTTTCTACCGCAACGACAGCCGCGGCAGCTCGTCGAGCAGCTCGCCGGCGAAGTCGTCGTCGTCCGCTTCGTCGACGTCCTCTTCTTCGTCGTCGTCCTCGGACTCGGGTGGTTCGTCGTCCTCGTCGGCGTCGTCCTCGTCGTCTTCGTCGTCGAGTTCCGGCAGCTCCTCCTCCAGCACCACCGCCGCGTAAGGCTTCTCTCGGCGGCGAGGTTCCTGGGCCGAGACGCCCGGGCCCGGGTTCCTGGGCCACTCGTACCTCGGCCGCGCGAGGCGACCGCACAAGGCTTCGCACGAGACCCTGTCGTCGTCCGACGACGGGGTCCTCGGCGTTTTCCGGGGCGGCTAGGGTGCGGGCATGGCGAACATGGCGAACAAGGTGACAGCCGGGATCGGCGTGATCGGCGGCTCCGGTTTCTACTCGTTCCTCGACGACGTGACCGAGGTCGAGGTGGACACCCCGTACGGGCCGCCCAGCGACTCCCTCTTCCTCGGCGAGGTCGCCGGCCGGCGGGTCGCCTTCCTCCCCCGGCACGGACGCGGCCATCATCTGCCGCCGCACCGGATCAACTACCGGGCCAACCTGTGGGCGCTGCGCTCTGTCGGCGTGCGCCAGGTTCTCGGCCCGTGCGCGGTCGGTGGTCTGCGCCCCGAGTACGGGCCGGGCACGCTGCTTGTGCCGGACCAGTTCGTCGACCGTACGAAGTCCCGGCCGTCGACGTACTTCGACGGGATGCCGATGCCCGACGGCACGGTGCCCAACGTGGTGCACGTGTCGCTGGCCGACCCGTACTGCCCCACCGGACGGGCCGCCGCGCTGAAGGCGGCGCGTGGCCGGGACTGGGAGCCGGTGGACGGCGGCACCCTGGTCGTGGTCGAGGGACCGCGCTTCGGTACCCGCGCGGAGTCCTTGTGGCACCGGGCGCAGGGCTGGTCGGTGGTGGGCATGACCGGCCACCCCGAGGCGGCGCTCGCCCGTGAGCTGGAGCTCTGCTACACGTCGCTGACCCTCGTCACCGACCTCGACGCCGGGGCGGAGAGCGGTGAGGGCGTCTCGCACGAGGAGGTCCTGCGGGTGTTCGCGGCGAACGTGGACCGGCTGCGGGGCGTCCTGTTCGACGCGGTGGCCGCGTTGCCGGCGGGCGGGGAGCGGGACTGCCCGTGCGCCGCGGCGCTGGGCGGGATGGACCCGGGGATCGCGCTGCCATAGCGGAGGTCGGGGGCCGGAGCGTCTCCTTCGGGTGACCGGGTTTTCCACAATCGGTCGGTGACGCACGGGCTCCGGCGGGAAACGGCGAGAGGCCTCATCGTGGGAGCGCAAGCCGATCCCTCGTCTCCTCGTCACAGGTGGTGGTCACCGTGTCCCGTTCCGCCGTTCCCTTCCCGCTGCCGCCCGGCACCGACGCGCCACCCACCTGCGAGGTGCCGCAATTCGACCCGGTCCGGGTGCGTGGCGGGCGTCATCAGCCGCACCGGCTCGTACGCCACCGGCGGCGTGCCGTGGCTGTCGGGCTCGCCGTCACCGCCGCGGCGCTGGTGGCGGCGGGCCCGTACCCGGGGGCCGGCGGACAGGACGCCCAGCGGGCGCGCGGGCATCCGGTGACCGAGCCGGTTCGCAAGCGGCACGGCGCGCGACTCGTGTCGGCGCCGGTGCGGATCGCCGACGCGGCCACGGTGCGGCTGCTCAGGCCGGGCGACCGGGTCGACGTCGTGGCGGCCGGGGCCGGCGGCGCGGGCGACGCCTCCGTGATCGCGCGCGGGGTGCGGGTGACAAAGGTGCCGGGGCCCGTGGACGGGACGGCGGCGGGCGGGGCACTGGTGGTGGTCTCGGTGCCGCGCGCCACCGCACACCGGCTGGTCGGCGCGGGAGCCGCGTCGCGGCTGGCGGTGACGCTGTGCTGATCGCGTCAAGTCGCTCGTTGGAGGGACCTGATTGGACAGGGCCGCCCAGCGCTGACGTAGGTTGCGGAGCGTTTTGTTCCACACCCCGTCCGTGCGAGACCTGGTCTCCCGCGACCTGTGCACATGAGGAGAGCCCCCGAGGTGAGCGAGAAGAACGAGCCGAGCGTCTGGCAGGGTTTCAAGGCCTTCCTGATGCGTGGGAACGTCATCGACCTGGCGGTGGCGGTGGTCATCGGCGCCGCCTTCACCAACATCGTCAACTCGGTGGTGAAGGGGGTCATCAACCCCCTGATCGGAGCGTTCGGCACCCAGAGCCTGGACAGCTACAGCTCCTGCCTCAAGGGCCCGTGCACCGGGACCGGCGACAGCGCGACGGGCGTGCGGATCCTCTGGGGCTCGGTGCTGGGTGCCACCCTCACGTTCCTGATCACCGCGGCCGTCGTCTACTTCCTCATGGTGCTGCCCATGGCGAAGTACCTGGCCCGGCAGGAGGCCCGGCGCAAGGCGAAGGAGAGCACGCAGGAGATCGTCGAGGTCTCCGAGCTGGAGGTGCTCAAGGAGATCCGCGACGCGCTGGTGGCACAGCGCGGTTCGGGCCACGACCGTCCATAGGACGACCCGTCGGGCCGTCCGCGGGCCGGGTCGCGGCGGCTCGGCGGCGGCGGATGCCCGCGCGGCTCACAGGTGGTGGGGCGGCTTCTCGTCGAGGAAGCGCTTCAGGTCGGCCGCGCTGTCGCCCGCGGGCCGGTCGCCCCAGCCGCGGTCGGTGTCGTCCGAGGTCTGCTGGTCCAGCGGGTCGTCGAAGACCAGCGCGGGCCGGGGTGCGCGAGGCTCGGGGTCGGGGGTGGTGCTCATGGCTCCAGGGTACGGCCCGCCCCGCCCGGAGCGTGCCTGAGCGTGCCTGAGCGTTCCTGAGCCTGCCGGGGCGGACCCCTGGGGCGCCTGCTGCCCGACGCCGCCGACAGACGCCGTGGGCGCCGTGGGCGCCGGTGCCTGCCTGGACCAGACTGGCGGTATGACAGTTGACGCATTGACGGACGTCGCCGGTCTGCTGGTGGGGCATGCGACGCGCACCGGCGACGGGTGGCTGACGGGCACGACGGTGGTGCTGGCGCCAAAGGACGGGGCGGTCGCCGCCGTGGACGTGCGCGGCGGCGGTCCCGGAACGAAGGAGACGGACGCCCTCGATCCGCGCAACCTGGTGCGGAAGGTCCAGGCGGTGGTGCTGACCGGCGGCAGCGCGTACGGGCTGGACGCGGCGTCCGGGGTGATGGCCTGGCTGGAGGAGCGGGGGCGCGGGGTACGCGTCGGCCCGGACCCCGCGCACGTGGTGCCGGTGGTGCCCGCGGCCTGCGTCTTCGACCTGGGGCGCGGGGGCGACTTCCGTGCCAGGCCGGACGCGGCCACCGGGCGGGCGGCGGCCGAGGCGGCCCACGCGAGTACGCCGGGCGCGGGAGTGACCGAGGGGTGTGTCGGGGCGGGCACGGGAGCCGTGGTCGGCACGCTGAAGGGCGGGATCGGCACCGCGAGCACCGTGCTGGACTCGGGAATCACGGTGGCGGCGCTGGTGGTGGCGAACGCGGCGGGATCGGTGACGGATCCGGAAACGGGGGTGTTGTACGGGGAGTTGTTCCGGGGCGGGCGGGTGGAGTACCCGGCGCCGGACGTCCACGAAGCGGCGGGGCGGCGACTCGCCGAGGTCGCGGCGAGGAACGCGCCGCCCCCGCTGAACACCACGCTCGCCGTGGTCGCCACCGACGCGGACCTCTCCAAGGCCCAGGCGCAGAAGCTGGCCGGCACGGCGCACGACGGAATCGCGCGTGCCGTACGGCCGGTGCACCTGCTCAGCGACGGGGACACGGTGTTCACCCTGGCGACCGGGGAGCGTCCGCTCGACGCCGAGCAGCCGCTCGCGCTGAACGAGGTGCTGGCGGCGGGCGCGGACATGGTGACGCGCGCGATCGTCAGGGCCGTCCGGGCCGCCGGACCGGTGGACGGGCCGGGTGGGGCGTGGCCGTCGTACGAGGAGCTCTACGGAAGGCCGTCCAGGGCCGGTTGACCGCATCCGGTCGACGGGCAACTGTCCCGGTTCTGTCACGTGCCGGCGTTCCGGGCGGGCGGCGGGAACCCAGTCGGCCGCCGATCGCCTCTACAGGACTGAGCGAGAACCCCGCACAACAACCGAACCTGGAGCAGCCCGTGACAACCCCGGTCATAGCATCGCGGCGCGTACTGGGGGCCGTTGCCGCCCTGGCGATCGGCACCCTCACCCTCACCGCCTGCGGCGGAAGCGCCAGCGCCGACGCCCGGAAGGACGCCAAGGGCGGCGACACGGGCTCCGCCACGACCTCGGTCGCTGAGGTCGTGATCTCCGCGAGGGACGGTTCGACCGGCGCCTCGATCAACGCGACCGGTGTGAAGGTCAGCGACGGCAGGCTGACGGACGTGAGGATGACGGTGCCGGAGACGGGCGCGGTCGTGCCGGGCACGATCTCCGCCGACGGCTCGGGCTGGAAGCCGAAGGAGCAGCTGGAGCGCGGCACGAAGTACCGGATCACGGCGACCGCGAAGGACGCCGACGGCCGCACGTCCGCCGCCGACTCGATCTTCACCACCGTCTCCTCGGCCAACAGCTTCATCGGCACGTACGCCCCGGACGGCGGCACCACGGTGGGGGTGGGGATGCCGGTGTCGTTCACGTTCGACAAGGCGATCAGCGACAAGAAGAACGTGCAGTCGCACATCACGGTCACCTCCAGCAGCGGGCAGAAGGTGGTCGGGCACTGGTTCGGCTCGCAGCGGCTCGACTTCCGGCCCGAGGAGTACTGGAAGGCCGGCTCCAAGGTCACGATGAAGATCGACCTGGACGGGGTGGAGGGCGCGAACGACGTCTACGGCGTGCAGAAGAAGACCGTCACCTTCACCGTGGGGCGGGCACAGGTCTCCACCGTGGACGCGAACACCCAGACCATGACGGTCGTGCGCGACGGCAAGACGCTCAGGTCGGTCCCCATCTCGGCGGGCAGCGCCGAGAACCCGACATACAACGGGCAGATGGTGATCTCGGAGAAGTCCCTGCAGACGCACATGGACGGCTCCACGGTCGGGTTCGGCGGCGAGTACGACATCCCGGACGTGCCGCACGCGATGCGGCTGAGCCGCTCCGGCACCTTCATCCACGGCAACTACTGGTACAACCCGGGCAACCCTCCCTTCGGCGTCCAGGGCACCAGCCACGGCTGCGTCGGGCTGCGGGACGCCCAGGGCGGCCAAGGCGCCACCGACGGCAAGTGGTTCTACGACAACTCCCTCATCGGGGACGTCGTGGCGGTCAAGAACTCCCCTGACGGCACGATCGCGCCGGACAACGGCCTCAACGGCTGGAACATGCCGTGGAGCGAGTGGACTGCCGGAAGCTCGGTCTGACACCGCTCCGAGCAGCGTTTTTTGACGGTTCGTCGGGTCGCGCGGGAACATCTCGCGCGGCCCGGCCGTTTTTCGTGCGTACGTTTTCTCGGTTCCCGGACATGATGTCCGACCGAGGGGCTACGGTATGCACCCACAAGGTGACATGCAGCAACGCCGGGAGAAACCTTGAGCGTTCCGTACGAGACGGCAGCGTACGAACCACCCGAGTCGCCCGAGTCTCCGGAGGAGCACCTCATGCGACTGCTCGGTCGCGCACTGAACTCGTTCGAGCTGCCCGACGAGACATTACGACAGCTGGACTGCGCGCTGGCGCACGACGGTTCGCTGCACTCCGCGCACCACAGCGCGGGGCTGCACCGCGAGACGTACCGGCACACCTGGCTGCTCGCCGACGGCTCGGCGCTCACGCTCTGGGAGCTGGTCCACAACACCGCTCCGGGCGGTGAACCGCAGCGCGAGGTGTACGTCGACGAGGAGGAGCTGCGCACCGCCACCGCACGGCTGGGACTGCCGCCGGACACACCCGACTTCGAACTGCCCGTGCAGGTGCAGCTCTCCCCCGTCCCCGCCCCGCGGCACGCCTACGTTCCCGACGCCTCGGCGGACCACGCCCGCCGGCTGCTGCGCCGCGCGGAGAACCCGGACCGGCCCGGCGGCGACCTCGCCGCCCGGCTGACGACGGCGTCCGCGCACCAGATCACCCAGGCCTTCGGCGGCCCCGGCCGCGCGGGCCGTGCCCGGATCGGTTTCTCGCTCTACGAGCACGCGTTCCTGCTGCGGGACGGTGCGGAGGTCTCCCTCTGGGAGGTCGAGCACACGGCGACGCCCGACGGGCGCCACATGTGCGAGGTCTACGAGAGTGAGGACACCGCCCGCCGCGCGATGGAGCGGCGCGCGGCGCAGGTCTCCTAGGGCCTGTCCGGCACGCGGGCGGGCGGTACGGACGCCGCCGGGCCGGGTCCCTGGCGGAACCCGGCCCGTGAGTCACCGACGTCGTCCGCCCCTCAGGCGGCGGCCACCGGCTGCTTCGCTCCCGGTGCCGAGGCGGACGGGTCCGCGCCGCCGGAGCCCGGGGCCGCCGCTCCCGGCACCGGCTTGCGCAGCCCCTTGAGGACGATCACCAGGGCAGTGGTGACGCAGACACCGGCCGCGATGGCGACCAGGTAGAGCAGCGGGTTGCCGATCAGCGGGACCACGAAGATGCCGCCGTGCGGGGCGCGCAGTGTGGCGCCGAAGGCCATGGACAGAGCGCCGGTGACGGCGCCGCCCACCATCGAGGACGGGATGACCCGCAGCGGGTCGGCCGCGGCGAACGGGATCGCGCCCTCGGAGATGAAGGAGGCGCCCAGTACCCAGGCGGCCTTGCCGTTCTCCCGCTCGGCGGCGTTGAAGAGCTTGCCGCGCACGGTCGTGGCCAGGGCCATCGCCAGCGGCGGGACCATGCCGGCCGCCATGACCGTCGCCATGATCTTCATCGCCGAGTCGCTCGGGTCGGAGACCGCGATGCCGGCGGTGGCGAAGGCGTAGGCGACCTTGTTGACCGGGCCGCCCAGGTCGAAGCACATCATGAGACCGAGCAGGGCGCCGAGCAGGACGGCGTTGGCGCCGGACAGGTCGCTCAGCCAGTCGGTCATCGCCTTCTGCGCGGACGCGATGGGCTTGCCGATCACCACGAACATCAGGAATCCGACGATCGCCGAGGAGATCAGCGGGATCACCACCACGGGCATGATGCCGCGCAGGGCCACGGGGATGCGTACCCGCTGGATCGCCATCACCACGGCGCCGGAGATCAGACCGGCCGCCAGACCGCCGAGGAACCCGGCGTTGATGGTCAGGGCGATCGAGCCGCCCACGAACCCGGGGACCAGACCCGGCCGGTCGGCCATGCCGTAGGCGATGTAACCGGCCAGCACCGGGACGAGGAAGGCGAAGGCCACGCCGCCGATCTGGTACAGCAGCGCCGCCCAGCTGTCCGCCTGCGACCACACGAAGTGGTCCATCACCGACGGCGCCTCGTTGATCTCGTAGCCGCCGATGGCGAAGCCCAGGGCGATCAGCAGCCCGCCCGCGGCGACGAACGGGACCATGTAGCTGACACCGGACATCAGCCAGACGCGCAGCCTCGTCCCGTACCCCTCGCCGGACCCGCCGCCGCGCTCGACGGGTGACGCGCCGGAAGAACCGGCGGCGCCGCCCGCACCGGCCGAACCAGCCGCTGTGACCTCGCCGCGGGCCGCCTTCCCGCGGACTTCGCCGATCAGCTCGCCGGGCCGGTTGACGGCCGCCTTGACGCCGGTGTCGACGGTGGGCTTCCCGGCGAAGCGGTCCTTGTCGCGTACGGGCACGTCGTGGGCGAAGATCACACCGTCCGCCGCCTCGATCACCGCCGGGTCCAGCCGGGTGAAACCGGCCGAGCCCTGTGTCTCGACGACGACCTCGACGCCTGCCTCGCGGCCCGCGTTCTCCAGCGACTCGGCCGCCATGTAGGTGTGCGCGATGCCGGTGGGGCAGGAGGTGACGGCGACGATACGGAAGGGACGCTCGGGTTCGCCGGTCTCCTGGCCGGGGGTGCCCGTGGCGGTCTCGGCGGAGGCCGCCGCCGAGACCGCCACGGAGTCCTCGGCGCCGCCTTCGAAGACGCTCTCGGCACCGGTCGGCTCCTCCCCGCGGATCAGCGCCGCGGCGGCCGTCGCGTCGCCCACCGATCGCAGCGCGGTCGTGAACTCGGCGTTCATCAGCTGCCGGGCGAGCGAGGAGAGGATCGTCAGGTGGGCGTCGTCGGCGCCCGCCGGAGCGGCGATCAGGAAGATCAGGTCGGCCGGACCGTCCGCCGCCCCGAAGTCGACGCCGTCCTCGCTGCGCCCGAAGGCGAGCGTCGGCTCGGTGACGTGCTCGCTGCGGCAGTGCGGGATGCCGATGCCGCCGTCGAGGCCGGTCGGCATCTGCGCCTCACGGGCGGCCACGTCGGCGAGGAAGCCCTCCAGATCGGTCACCCGGCCGTGGGCCACCATCCGCTCGGCGAGGGCGCGCGCCGCCGCTTCCTTGGTGTCGGCGGACAGGTCGAGGTCGACCAGATCCGCGGTGATCATGTCGCTCATCGCGGGCTCCTTAGCTCGCGTATCGCCCGGAACGCGGGGTGGTGGGCGGGGGCGGGGAGGGGGACGGGGGACTTGCGGTGGGGGCGAGGGCCCGGGCCACAGAGGTCCGGGAAGGGGTGGGGTCTCATGACGCCGGCTCCTTCAGAGAGCGGTCCACCGGCACCTCCGCCGTGACCGTCACCGCGCCCGGATCCAGGTCGGCCGGCGTCGGCATCAGGCTTCCGGGCAGCCGGACGGCGGCGGCGCCGTGCGCGACGGCGGAGGCGAGGGCACCCGGCCCCGCGCCCCCGGCGACGAGGAATCCGGCGAGCGACGAATCCCCGGCGCCGACATTGCTCCGTACGGCGTCCACCCGGGCGCTGCCGAACCAGGTGCCCTCGTCGGCCACGAGCAGTTGTCCGTCGGCGCCCAGGCTGGCGAGCACGGACCGGGCGCCCAGCTCCCGCAGTTCCTCGGCGGCCTTCACGGCGTCGCCCACGGTGGCCAGGGGGCGTCCGACGGCCTCCGCCAGCTCCTCGGCGTTCGGCTTGACCACGTCGGGCCGCTCGCGCAGCGCCTGGAGGAGTGCGGGCCCGGAGGTGTCCAGGGCGATGCGGACGCCCGCGGTGTGCGCCCGGGCGACCAGGTCGGCGTACCAGGAGGGGGCCAGTGGGCGGGGCAGGCTGCCGCAGCAGGCGATCCAGTCCGCGCCGGGCGACTGCCGCCGTACGGTCTCCAGGAGCAGCTCACGCTCGGCCGCCGTCAGCTCGGGACCCGGCGCGTTGATCTTCGTCAGGACGCCGTCGGACTCGGCGAGCGCGATGTTGGCCCGGGTGACCCCGGCGATCGGCACCGGCGCGACCTCGATGCCCTGGGCGTCGAGCAGTTCGGTGACGAGGGCGCCGGACGGGCCGCCGAGCGGCAGCACCGCGACGGTGCGCCGGCCGGCCGCCGTCACCGCGCGCGAGACGTTCACGCCCTTGCCGCCCGGGTCCACGCGCTCGCCCGTGGCGCGGACGACCTCGCCGCGGTCGAGGGAGGGGACCTCGTAGGTGCGGTCCAGGGAGGGGTTGGGGGTGACGGTGAGGATCATGCGCGTACTACTTCCGTGCCGGCGCGCTCGATGGCGGTGGCGTCTTCGGGGTTCATCCCGCTGTCGGTGATCAGCAGGTCCACGTCGCTCAGGGCGCCGAAGCGGGCGAAGTGCTCCTGGCCGTGCTTGGAGGAGTCGGCGAGCAGCACCACGCGGCGGGCGGCGGCCACCGCGGCCCGCTTCACGGCGGCCTCGGCGAGGTCCGGGGTGGTCAGGCCGTGCTCCACGGAGAAGCCGTTGGCCGCCACCACCAGTACGTCGGCGCGGATCTCGCCGTACGCGCGCAGCGCCCAGGCGTCCACGGCGGCGCGCGTACGGTGCCGCACGCGCCCTCCGACCAGGTGGAGCTGGATGCCGGGGTGGTCGGCGAGGCGGGCCGCGATGGGCAGGCTGTGGGTGACGACGGTGAGCGACGCCTCCGGCGGGAGCGCGGCGGCCATGCGGGCCACCGTCGAACCGGCGTCGAGGATCATCGTGCCCTCGGCCGGCAGTTCCGCCAGGGCCGCCTTGGCGATCCGGTCCTTCTCGTCGGCGGCCGTGGACTCGCGCTCGGCGAGGTCGGGCTCGAAGTCGAGCCGTCCGGCGGGGATCGCGCCGCCGTGCACGCGGCGCAGCAGTCCGGCGCGGTCGAGGGCCTTGAGGTCGCGGCGGATGGTCTCCGCCGTCACCTGGAACTCCTCGGCCAGCGACACCACGTCCACCCGGCCCCCGTCCCGGGCGAGCCGGAGGATCTCCTGCTGCCGCTCCGGTGCGTACATGCCCGTTCGCCTCCGCCTGTGCCCGAACCTGTGGTTTCAGTGGAGGCTACGCCCGGTATTCCGGAATGTAAACAGGGAAACGGAACCGCTCGGACTCAATCGGGCACGAACGGACACCCTTGGCTCAGGTCGCGAGGCGGGCGGAACACCAAGGAGGCGGGCCCGGCACCGAAGTACCGGACCCGCCTCCTCGGTGTTCCGCCCTGCCCCTCCCGAAGCGCGGTGGCCTCAGACCAGCGCGGACTCCTTCTCCTCCGTCCGCTCCTCCTCCTGGGCCCCTTCCACGTGCTGGGCCGGCCGCTTGGGCAGCGCGAACATCAGCAGGAAGATGACGGCCAGCACCCCGGCCACCCAGCCCAGCGCGTTCTGGAAGGCATCGGCGTACGCCGGGCCGACGCGGGCCGGGGCCAGGTGGTCGCTCATGGTGCCGAAGAAGACCACCGAGACCAGCCCCAGCCCCAGCGCGTTGCCCATCTGCTGCACGGTGTTGATGAGCCCGGACGCCGCTCCGGCGTGCTCGCGCGGCACCTGGGACAGCACCGCGTCCGTCAGCGGCGCGACGATCAGCCCCATGCCGACGCCCATCACGACGAGCGGCAGCGCCATCTGCCAGGAGGTGATGCCGAGCCCGTACCGCTCGGACTCCCAGATGTAGAGCAGTACTCCGGCCGCCATGACCAGCGCGCCCGCCTGGAGCACCTTGCGTCCGAAGCGCGGGACGAGCTTCTGCACCGACACCCCGGCCGCCACGGAGACGGCGATCGAGAACGGAACGCCGGTCAGCCCGGCCCGCAGCGCGGTCCAGCCGAGCCCCACCTGCATGTACAGCGTCCACACCAGGAAGAAGATGCCCAGCGCGATCCCGAAGACGGTCTGCACGGCGATACCGGCCGCGAAGCTCTTCACCTTGAACAGCGACAGCTCGACCAGCGGCGAACCGTCCCGCGCCGACTTCCGCCTCTCGTACGCCACCAGCACCGCGAGGACCACGAACGCGCCGGCCATCGACAGGTACCCCCACAGCGGCCAGTCCAGCTCGCGGCCCTGGGTGAGCGGGTAGACCAGCATCAGCAGACCCAGGGTGACCAGGGCGACCCCGACCAGGTCCAGCTTGAGGGCACGCGGCGCCCTGGACTCCGTGATGAAGCGGCTGCCGAGGATCAGACCGGCGACGCCGACCGGCAGGTTGATGAGGAAGATGGGCCGCCACTCGAGCCCGAAGAGGTTCCACTCGGTGAGCAGGGCGCCCAGCAGCGGACCGGAGACGGCCCCCAGTCCGACGATCGCGCCGAACAGCCCGAACACCTTGCCGCGTTCGTGCGCCGGGAAGGTGGCGTGCACGATCGACAGCACCTGCGGCACCATCAGCGCCGCCATGGCGCCCTGGAGGAGGCGGGAGGCGACCAGCATCTCCGGGTTCACGGCGAGGCCGCACAGCGCGGACGCCAGGGTGAAGCCGCCGACGCCGATGAGGAACACCCGCTTGCGGCCGTGGATGTCGCCGAGCCGCCCGCCGGTGATCAGGCCGGCGGCGAAGGCGAGGGCGTAACCGGCGGTGATCCACTGGATCTGGCTGTAGGTGGCGCCCTCGTTCTCCCGTATCGACGGGATCGCGATGTTGACGATGGTGACGTCGACCAGGTCCATGAAGGCCGCGGTCATCACGATCGCGAGCGCGAACCAGCGACGCCGGTCGCCTGCGACGGGCTGGACGGGAGCGTTCCCCGGGGTGTGCGTTGAGGTCATGGGAGGAAGCTAAGACCCCAGTAGGACAGATCCGGTCCTAGATGTGCGGCATCCTCGGATCCATGACGACGGACACTCCGGCCCGGCTCCTGACGCTCCTCTCCCTCCTCCAGACGCCCCGCGAATGGCCCGGCGGCGAGCTCGCCGACCGGCTCGGGGTCTCCCGCCGCACGGTCCGGCGGGACATCGACCGGCTGCGCGAACTGGGCTACCCCGTGCAGGCGAGCATGGGCTCCGACGGCGGCTACCGGCTGGTGGCCGGCAAGGCGATGCCGCCGCTCGTCCTCGACGACGAGGAGGCCGTGGCCATCGCGGTCGGGCTGCGCGCCGGCGCCGGTCACGCGGTGGAGGGCGTGGACGAGGCCTCGGTACGGGCGCTGGCCAAGCTGGAGCAGGTACTGCCGGGCCGCCTGCGCCACCGCGTCGCCACGCTCCAGGCCGCGACGACACCGCTCACCAGCGGGGACGGGCCGAGCATCGCGCCCGAGACACTGACCGTCATGGCCTCGACGGTGGCCGGACGGGAGCGGCTGCGGTTCGCCTACCGCGCGGGGGACGGCACCGAGTCGCGGCGCGTGACGGAGCCGTACCGGCTGGTGTCGACGGGCCGCCGCTGGTACCTGGTCGCCTACGATCTCGACCGCGAAGACTGGCGGACCTTCCGGGTCGACCGGGTGAGCGAACCGTTCGCCACGGGCGCTCGGTTCGCGCCGCGGGAACTGCCGACCGGGAGCGCGGCGGAGTACCTGCGGCGCTCGATGCGGCGGCACGGCGACTCGTACGAGATCGTGGTCGCCTTCGACACGCCGGCCGAGGTCGTCGCGGCACGGCTCCCGCAGTGGCTCGGGACCCCGGAGGCGACGGACGGCGGCGCGTCGTGTGTGCTGCGGGCGACCGTGTCCGACCCGGTGGAGTGGATGGCGGTGCGTCTCGCGATGCTGGGGGTGGACTTCCGGGTACGGGAGCCGGCGGAACTGGTGGAGTGCGTACGGGGCTTGGGCGCGAGGCTGGCGAGGGCGTCGGGGGGCGGATGACGGCTCCGTCCGCCCTCGCGGGCTTTTGGGGCTACCCCGTACGAGCACCCTCCCAATCGACTCCCCGGACCACCGCGAGATTCCGCAACGCCAGCTCCAACGGGCCCGGCGCCCCGTCGGCCGAGGAGCCCTCGGACGAGCGTCCCTCGGGGGAGCGCCCCTCGGAGGAGCGCCCCTCGGGGGAGCGCCCCTCGGAGGAGCGCCCCTCGGGGGAGGCCGCCCAGTACTCCACCGCCACCCGCACCGCCGCCCCCGCGACGGCAGCCGCGAAGTGCGTGGCGGGAGAGCGCTCCAGTCGCGCGGCAACGTTGTCGTCACCCTGGGCCATGCGCTCGGCCAGCGCCTTCACGAGCCCCCGCTCCGCCGTCTGGCAGACCTCCGCCCACACCTTCCGCAGCGCCGGACTGCTCTCGGCCAGCCGGATGAGGGCCCGGGCCCACTCCCAGGACGTCGCGGAGACCCCGGCGCCCGGCGTCAGCGTGTGCCGTACGGCGTGCTCCAGGGCCTCGGGCGGGGACAGCTCGGCCGGGGCCTCCCGCACCGCCCGCGCCCAGCGCTCGGCGCCCAGGGCGTAGAGCGGGGCGACGGCCTCCTCCTTGGTCGCGAAGTAGCGGTAGAAGGTGCGCGGGGCGACCCCGGCGGCCCGGGCGATGTCCTCGGCCCGGGTGGCCCGCAGTCCCTGGCCCACGAAGAGGCGGGCCGCCGCGCGGGTGATCTCCATCCGGGTCTCGGCCTTGCGCCGCTCGATCAGCGAGACGGGAGCCGGTTCGGACGCGGGGGACGCCGCCGACGAAGAGGCGGGGCCGGCCGACGGGGAAAGGCCGGCGTCCGGCGGCGATGGGGAGGGCGGGTTCGCCGACGATGAAGTGGTCGTGCTGCTCACTTCGGCAGGCTATGCCGCTGTGGCAGAATCTGCCATTCGGCGGGCCACCCCGGGGTTCAGGTTCGGGGTGCCCCGCCTCTCCCGCCTGCCCGCTCCCCCGCCTGCTCTCCGCCCGGTGGCCGGTCCGCGCTCCCTCAACGGAAGGAGCCGGGCCCGGCGCCCCGGGGGGAGAGGCGCCGAGCCCGGCTCGGGAAGGTCCCGGCGCCGGGGGGAGTGCGTCGGGACGTGGTCCGAAGTGGCGGAGAGGCCCGTTCAGGGCCGCCGCCCCGGGCCCGGACTGCTGGGAAGCGCTGGGCCCGGAGTTCTATTTCCCGGCCTCCGCCGGTTGAAGCAGCGTTACACGGCCATGTTTGCGCGGGGTTCGGCCACCGGCGTACGCCGCACGCGTCACCTCACGCCCCCGCATCACACCACGCCGCCGGTGACGACGCCGCCGCATCGCGTCCGCGCCACGCCGTCACTCTCGCGCCGTCCTTCGCCGCCGCCCGTCGCCGCGCGCGGCGAACCGGGCTACGCCGCCGCCTCGAAGCCGGTGTCGCGGGCCAGCTTCTTCAGCTCCAGCAGCGCGTGCTTCTCGATCTGCCGGATGCGCTCGCGCGTGAGGCCGTGCTCCTTGCCGACCTCCGTCAGCGTACGCTCGCGGCCGTCGTCGATGCCGTACCGCATCTTGATGATGGAGGCCGTGCGCGGGTCGAGGCGGCCGATGAGGTCGTCGAGCTCCTCGCTGCGCAGCAGCGTCATCACCGACTGCTCGGGCGACACGGCGGAGGTGTCCTCGAGCAGGTCGCCGAACTGGGTCTCACCCTCGTCGTCGACCGCCATGTTCAGCGAGACGGGGTCACGGGCCCAGTCGAGTACGTCGATGACGCGCTCCGGCTTGGAACCGAGCTCGGCGGCGATCTCGGCGGGCTCCGGCTCACGGCCGTGCTCGCGGTTGAACTCGCGCTGGACGCGCCGGATCCGGCCCAGCTCCTCCACCAGGTGGACGGGCAGCCGGATGGTGCGCGACTGGTCGGCTATGGACCGGGTGATGGCCTGACGGATCCACCAGGTCGCGTACGTCGAGAACTTGAAGCCCTTGCGGTAGTCGAACTTCTCGACCGCGCGGACCAGGCCGGCGTTGCCCTCCTGGATGAGGTCGAGAAGCGGCAGGCCACTGCGGGGGTAGCGGCGGGCGACCGCGACGACCAGCCGCAGGTTGGAGCGGATGAAGACGTCCTTCGCCCGCTCGCTCTCCTCGATCAGGGCCCGGAGCTCCTCCCGGGTGGCATCCGCCCCGGTCTCCTCGTAGCCTTCGAGGACCTGCCGCGCGAAGACACCCGCCTCGATGGTCTGGGACAGCTCGACCTCCTTGGCGGCGTCGAGCAGCGGTGTCCGCGCGATCTCGTCCAGGTACATGCCGACCAGATCGCGGTCGGCGAGCTCGCCGCCGTTGGCGCGGACGCTGGTTGCCGCGTCGGAGGTCCCGCCGGTGGCGGACTTACGACGGGCGACGGCACGGGTTGCCATGCGTGCTCCCTTGCGATGGTGGTTCAGCGGGTGATCCAGGTGGTCCTGTGGACACTCGGCACCGTGTGGGGTTGTCCTCCGGTCTCGGATCCGGTCTCCGGCCTCTGTCGGGACTCTCCTCGGGTGCCCTGCATCCGATGGAAACAACGACTGGAATCCGGACAGAATTCCCAACCCGCCCCCCGATTTTTCTGATCATGCAGTACCCTGTGCCGCCACACGAGGAGGCGTGATGCGGTCGGGACGCACAGAGGTCCAGGTCAGGCCGGGAGTCGAGGACGACCTCAAGGCCCTCACCGACCTCTACAACCACTACGTCCGTGAGACGCCCATCACGTTCGACACCGAACCCCTCACCCCGGAAGAGCGCCGCCCCTGGCTGCTCTCCCACCCTGAAGACGGCCCGCACCGGTTGAGGGTTGCCACGGACGCGGACTCACAGGAGATTCTCGGGTACGCCACATCCAGCCCCTACCGGGCGAAGCCCGCGTACGGGACCTCGGTGGAGACCACCGTCTACGTCGCCCCGTACGCCGGCCGTCGCGGCATCGGCACACTGCTCTACACGGCCCTCTTCGAGGCCCTGGCGAGCGAGGACCTGCACCGCGCCTACGCGGGCATCGCGCAGCCCAACGAGGCCTCCGCCCGACTGCACGAACGCTTCGGTTTCCGGTACGTCGGCACGTACCGCGAGGTGGGCCGCAAATTCGGCCGGTACTGGGACGTGGCCTGGTACGAGAAGCCCCTCTAGCGGGAAGCCACCCCAGCGGGAAGTCCGCTCCAGCGGGAAGGCCGCTCCAGCGGGAAGGCCGCTCCAGCGGGAAGGCGGCCCGGTGAGCGGCCACTCCAGGAGCAAGCCGTTCCAGCCCTTCCCGTATTCCGCCCCGTGCCCGGTCAGCCGAACTGCACCGACCGCTTGGCCAGCCCCATCCAGAACCCGTCGATCACGGACTTCCGCAGGTCCAGCTCGCCGGCCGCGTCCGCCGCCCCCATGGTCACGAACAGCGGGGCGAAGTGCTCGGTGCGCGGATGGGCGAGCAGGCCCGCCGGGGACTTGCGGGCGAAGTCGAGCAGCCCGTCCACGTCACCGGCCTCCAGCGCGCGCCGGCCCCAGTCGTCGAACTCCGCGGACCAGGCGGGGACGCCGCTCCGGCGCAGCGCGGCGAGGTTGTGGGTGAAGAAGCCGGATCCGATGATCAGCACCCCCTCGTCGCGCAGCGGCGCGAGTCTGCGGCCGGTCTCCATGAGCCGTGCCGGGTCGAGGGTCGGCATGGAGACCTGGAGGACCGGGATGTCGGCGCCGGGATACATCTCGACGAGCGGCACGTACGCGCCGTGGTCGAGGCCGCGGTCGGGGACGTCCTGCACGGACGTACCGGGGGCGCGCAGCAGCTTGCGTACGGACTCGGCGAGCGCGGGGGCGCCGGGGGCCTCGTAGCGCACCTGGTAGTAGTGCTCCGGGAAGCCCCAGAAGTCGTAGACCAGCGGGACGGTCCGAGTGGCGCCGAGGGCGAGCGGGGCCTCCTCCCAGTGGGCGGAGACGACGAGGATCGCCTTGGGGCGCGGGAGGGCGGCGGCCCACGCGGCGAGTTCGCCGGGCCAGACGGGGTCGTCGGCGAGGGGTGGGGCGCCGTGGCTGAGGTAGAGGGCGGGCATGCGCTCCTGAGTGGCGGCGGACATGAGGGCGACTCCCGGTACTTGAACCACTTGAACTACTGAACTACTTGAACTCTCAATCTTCCTCTTCCTCGAATCTACCCACTCTTTGTTTAAGATTCAAGAAGTGGTTCCGTACGATGGATACATGAACACGGCACCCATCCCGGCATCCGACCCGGCCCCCGCCGACGAGCCCCGCTGGCTCACCGCCGAGGAACAGCGCGTCTGGCGCTCCTACATCGAGGCCACCACCCTTCTCGAGGACCATCTCGACCGTCAGCTCCAGCGCGACGCGGGCATGCCGCACGTCTACTACGGCCTGCTGGTCAAGCTCGCCGAGTCACCGCGGCGGCGGCTGCGGATGACGGAGCTGGCCCGGTACGCGAAGATCACCCGCTCCCGCCTCTCGCACGCCGTCGCCCGCCTGGAGAAGAACGGCTGGGTGCGCCGGGAGGACTGCCCCTCCGACAAGCGCGGCCAGTTCGCCATCCTCACGGACGAGGGGTACGAGGTGCTGGGCCGGACCGCGCCGGGCCATGTGAACGCCGTACGACAGGCCGTGTTCGACCGGCTCACGCCCGAACAGCAGAAGTCCCTCGGCGAGATCATGCGGATCGTCGCCGAGGGACTTCAGCCGAGCGAAGCGGGTGCGGACCTGCCCTGGCTGCGCTGAACGCGCGGCCGGGGCAGGTCCTGGGAACCGTACGAGAGGGGCGTCCCCTCCCCCCGCGCACGGGTGGAACTACGGAACTGCGGAACTACAGGGCCCGAAGGGGTGGTACCGAGTCCGGCGTCGTCAGTGGGCGACGACCGGCACCGGCAGCTCGCCCTCGACCGCGTCACCCGACCCGGAGCCGGAACCCGTGACGGCGTTTCCGCCCGGGCGGCCGGCGTTGACGAAGGTCAGGGCGATCACGGCCGCCGCGACCAGGATGGCGACGGCGAACCAGATGGCGCTGGTGTAGCCCTCCACCTGCCCCTCCAGCTGGACCAGCTGCTGCTGGGACCGGGTGGCCGCGCCGCCGATGTTGTCGGCGATGTAGGACGTGGTGGCCGAGGCGGCGATCGTGTTCAGCAGCGCCGTACCGATCGCGCCGCCCACCTGCTGCGAGGTGTTGACCATCGCGGAGGCGACACCGGAGTCCCGCGGCTCCACGCCCATGGTGGCCAGGGACATGGCCGGCATGAACGCCGTACCCATACCGAGGCCGAGCAGGAGCATGCCGGGCAGCAGCACGGCGGCGTAGGAGGTGTTGAGCTCCAGCTGGGTCAGCAGCAGCATGCCGACGGCGGCGACCAGGAAGCCGGGGCCCATCAGCAGCCGGGGCGCGACCCGGGTCATCAGGCGGGTACCGATCTGCGTGGAGCCCGTGACCATGCCCACGACCATCGGCAGGAAGGCGAAGCCGGTCTTCACCGGCGAGTAGCCCTGCACGATCTGCAGGTAGTAGGTCAGGAAGAGGAACAGGCCGAACATCGCGATGATCGCCAGGCCCAGCGAGAGGTAGATCCCGCCCCGGTTGCGCTCGGTGACCACGCGCAGCGGCAGCAGCGGAGCCTTGACCCTCGACTCGACCAGCACGAACGCGAGGAGCAGCACGGCGGCACCGACGAACATGCCGACCGTCACCGCGTCGCTCCAGCCCTCGGACTCGGCGCGGGTGAAGCCGTAGACCAGCGCGACCAGACCGAGGGTGGACAGGACCACGCCGGGGATGTCGAGCGGCGAGCGGTTGCGGCCGCCCTGCGGCTCACGGATGACGAGGTACGCACCGGCCGCGGCGACGACCGCGAACGGGATGTTGACGAAGAACGTCCAGCGCCAGTTCAGGTACTCGGTGAGGAAACCACCGAGGATCAGGCCCACGGCGGCGCCGCCACCGGCGATCGCACCGTAGATACCGAAGGCCTTGGCACGCTCCTTGCCGTCCGTGAACATGACGGCGAGCAGGGAGAGCGCGGCGGGCGCGAGCAGGGCGCCGAAGACGCCCTGGAGGGCGCGGGAGCCGAACATCATCGCCTCGTTGGTGGCCGCGCCACCGAGCGCGGAGGCGGCGGCGAAGCCGGCCAGCCCGAGGACGAAGGTGCGCTTGCGGCCCCACAGGTCGGCTATCCGCCCACCGAAGAGCAGCAGGCCACCGAAGGCGAGGGCGTAGGCCGTGACGACCCACTGCCGGTTGCCGTCGGAGATGCCGAGGTCCTGCTGGGCGGAGGGCAGGGCGATGTTCACGATGGTGGAGTCGAGGACGACCATCAGCTGGGCGAGCGCGATGAAGACGAGCGCTTTCCAGCGGCCGGCGTCGGGGACGCCGGGGGCGCTCGGGGCGCCGGAAGCCTTGACGGCTGTTGCAGACATGGGGGTACCCACTTCGGGACTTCGTGACGGAAAAAGGTGAGTAAAGGGACGACTGGGCCTGCGGCGACGGCCCACAGCGGCCGCCGTCCGGTGTTCAGACGGTCAGGATTCGCGGAACTACGAACTACTGATGGAACGGAAGTCGCGGAACCTCGCGGAACCACTGGTCGTACGGATGTCGCGGAACCTCGCGGAACCACTGGTCGAACGGAAGTCGCGGAACTACTGCTCGGACGGAAGACGCGGAACTACTGGTCGCAGGGCCGGCGCAGGTCCTCCAGGGTCACGGCCGTGCCCGGCAGGGCGGAGCGGGCCGGAGCCCGCAGCCCGTCCAGGAACAGCTGCAGATGGCGGTGGACGAACCGGTCGGCGCTCAGACACCCCGTACCGGCCGGAGGCCGGCTGAGCTGGGCCGCGGCGGTCATCAGATCGCCCACCCCCACGTCGTCACGGAGCTGACCGGCCGCCTTCGCCCGGCCCATGACCTCGGCGACGAGCAGCTCGACCCTCTCGCGCGCCGCCTCCAGGTCGGGGTGGTACTGGTCGAACGTGCTGGAGACCATGGGGCACAGGGCGCTGATCCGCTCGTCGGCGGAGACGTGCACGAAGCGCTCCAGCGCCTCGAAGGCGTCGCCGGTCTCCGCGAGAGCGAGCTCGGCCGCCCGTGCCGTACGGTCCATGACCGAGCAGACGACCTCGCGGACGAGGGCGTCGCGGTCGGGGAAGTTGCGGTACACCGTGGCGTTGCCGACGCCGGCCCGGCGGGCGACCTCGTCGAGCGGCACGTCGGGGCCGTGCTCGACGAACATCTCCCGGGCGGCGGTGACGATCCGCTCCCGATTGCGCAGGGCGTCGGCTCGGGGCCGGGTCACCTTGTGCTGCTCGGGGGTTGCGGTCTGCACGGCGTACTCCTCTGAGGACTGGGTTCGCGATCCGGGGAGGAAGTCCCCGCTTCGCTCGGACACAGGGCTAAACGGGGAACGGATCCCCGGTTATTTCCGAGACCCGAAGAGATTCACCGTGACCCGCGTCACACACCCACGCCTCGGTGAGGACGTCCGAGCGAGAGCACCAACGCCCCCGGCCCCTCACCGTCGTCCCCCGCTCGGCGGGCTACCGGCGAGAAACCCACGATCGGCTCCGCCAGCGCGCGCCCGCGACCCCCTCGGCACAGGGTGAGCGCAAGGGTGCAGCCGGTGTCGGGCGGCTGCCGTGGTCCGGGAGGTCCGCATGCAGCCGCCGCAGGCGCAGCCGCCGAGCCGCCGGATACGCCCGCGCCGGCTGGCCGCGATCGCGACCGTCACGGTCGTGACCTTCGCCGTCAGTACCTCGGCGGGCACCGGCCGGCTCGCGCCGGGCACCACGACGGCGGGCCCGGGCCCGGCCATCCTCTCCCGTTCCTCCGCGCACGGTCCCTGCATGATCAGCGGCGGCCCCGAGATCCAGATGTCCGAGGGCGTCCCGACCTCCGCCGGCTACGCCCGCTCCACCGGCACCGTCCGCGCCCTGAACCTGATGATCGACTTCTCGGACGCGCCCGGCGAGGGCAAGGCGCTCGACCGCTACGCGGAGTTCTTCCCCCAGACCGCGAAATGGTTCAGCACCAGTTCCTACGGCCGCCTCGACTACCGCCCCGAGACCCCGATCCGCGACTGGCTGCGCATGCCGAAGTCGTTCGCGGAGTACGGCATAGAGCGCGGCGCGCCCTTCGAGCCCGGCTACCGCGAACTGGTCGAGGACCTGGTCACCGCGGCCGACGCGAAGGTCGACTTCCGCGCGTACGACCTCCTGAACGTGCTGGTCACACCGAACGCGGGCCCCTCCGCCCTGGACACGGTCCTGTCCGTCACCTTCGCCGGCAACACCCAGGCCCCCGTCGCCGACGGCGTGCCCGTGGCCAACGCGTCCTTCGTCTACTCCCGCCAGGACGACGGCTCCGGCTCCTACGACGCCACCGGCTACCGGGTACTCCCCCACGAGAACGGCCACGTCTTCGGCCTCCCGGACCTCTACACCCAGGAGGGCGGAGGAGCCGTCGGCCACTGGGACATCATGAGCGAGGACTGGGGCGCCAACAACGACCTCCTCGGCTGGCACAAGTGGAAACTGGGCTGGCTGGACCGCACCCAGGTGCACTGCGCGTCGGCGCCGGGGACGACGGAGTACGAACTGACACCTCTGGCCCGCAAGGGCGGCGACAAGCTGGTGGTCGTCCCGCTGGACGGCACCTCCGGCTACGCGGTCGAGCTGCGCACCCGCGAGGGCAACGACGAGGTGGTGTGCCGTCCGGGCGTACTGATCTACAAGATCGACGCGGACGTGGACACGGGGATGGGCCCGGTGACGGTCTACGACTCCCGCCGGGACAGCGGCGGCTGCACCCGCAGCCCGAACGTCCACGCCGAACTCTCGGACGCCGCCTTCACACCGGGCGAGACCTTCAAGGACCCGCGCCGGGGCATCACGATCGCGGTGTCCGGGGCGGACCTGAAAGGCGACCACCAGGTGCGGGTCACCCGCAGGTGACGCCTCGGACGGCAGCCGCCGGGGTCACCGCGCCCTCCCGACCGGGATTACGGTAGGCCTGCCGCGACCGCCGCACCGGAGAGCCGATGCCCGCCAACACCGACACCACGAACGACACCGCCCCCGAACGGGCAGCCACGCCACAGGGCACGGAGACCGCCGCGGCACGGGGTACGGAAATCTCCGCGTCACGGGGCACACGGGCCGACGGGGGCACACCGGGCGAGACGGTGGCACGGAACGACGAGATGCCACCGGCCGAGGCACCGGCACCGAACCACGAAGTGACAGCGACACCGGCCAAAGCGCCGACACCGGCCGAAGCGCCGGCACCGGGGGAAGCGGTGGCACCGGCCGAAGCGGTGGCACCGCTGCTGCGCGGCATCGCCGTACTGCGGCGGCTGACCGAAGCCGACAGCGGCGGCACCCTCAGCCTCAGCGGCCTGGAGAAGGCCACCGGCCTGGCCCGCTCCACGGTCGACCGCGTCACGGCGACCCTCGCCCGCATGGGATACGTCCGCCTGGACGGCCGCGACGTGACCCTCGCCCCCCGCCTGATGGAACTGGGCAACGCCTACCTCGCCGCCCTCCGCCTCCCCGCCCTCCTCTCCTCCCGGGCCGACGCCCTGGCCGACGAACTGGACGAGTCGGTCTCCCTCGCGGTCGGCGACCGCGACGGCATCCGCTTCATCCACCAGGCCACCCGCCGCCGCGCGATGTCCCTGAGCTTCCGCATCGGCGACCTGCTCCCCGCCGAACGCACCGCGCCGGGCCCGCTGCTCGCCATGGAGTGGACGGAGACCGACTGGCACCACTGGCACACCCGCCGGGCGGCGGACCCGGAGGACCGCGCCTTCCCCGCCGTCCCCGCACGCGACCGCCCCGCCCAGGACCACGACTTCCCGCACCGCACGGCCACCGCGGCGACCAACGACTACTCCCTGGACGACCAGCTGATCGAACCGGGCCTGGTCGCGGTCTCGGTACCCGTACGGGACCCGGGCACCGGCCGGGTGGCATGCGTGGCGAGCGTGGTGAGCCACACCAGCCGCCACACGGCCGAGGACCTGCGAACGACCCTGCTCCCCCGCCTCCGCTCGACGGTGCGGTCGATGGAGAACGACCTGCGCACCGCCCCACCGCCAGAACCGGCGACCCCCCGCACCGGCCTCGCCACCTGGACGGCCGCGTCCAAACACGAGCTGGGCCGGGAGTTCATCGAATCCCTGGCCCGCGGCCTGACGGTACTGACGGCCTTCGGCGAGGACCGCCCGGCGCTGACCCTCACGGAGGTCGCGAAGGCGACGGGACTGGCCCGGGCGACAGCCCGCCGGGCCCTCATCACCCACGAACACGCGGGCCTGGTGACGCAGACCGCCGACCACACCTTCACCCTCACCCCCCGAGTCCTCTCCCTCGGCTTCCCGCCCCTCTCCCGCACCTCCCTCCCCCAGATCGCCCAGCCCCACCTGACCGCCCTCGCCGACCACGTCCACGAGTCGGCCTCGCTGGCCGTCCTGGCGGACTCGGGCGAGGAGATCCAGTACACGGCCCGGGCGTCCACGGGCCGCGTGATGAGCGCCCGCGTCACAGTAGGCACCCGCCTCCCGGCCCGAGCGACCGCACTGGGCCGCGTCCTCCTCTCCCTCCCGGAGGTCCGCTCACAGGACTACGCGCTGGTCGACGAGGAACTGGAGCCCGGCCTGCGCTCCATCGCCGTCCCGGTACGCGACCGCACGGGCCGCGTGGTGGCCGCGGTGAACGTGGCGATGCACGCCGCCCGCCGGACGACACGGTCCTGCGTGACGGAGATCCTGCCCGCCCTCACCGAAACGGCGGGCCACATCGAGGCAGACCTCCGAGTAGCGGGCCGCTTCCGCCACGTCCCCCTGACCTGACCACCCGCTACACTGTCGGCGGTGGCACAGCCACAGCACCACCGGCCTTCGTAGCTCAGGGGATAGAGCACCGCTCTCCTAAAGCGGGTGTCGCAGGTTCGAATCCTGCCGGGGGCACAGAGAAACACCTGGTCAGAGGCCCTTCCGTCCATCGGACGGGAGGGCCTTCGTACTCGCAGCACACATATGGCACACACGGGCTGCGGGCAGAGGTGGGGAGCTGTGCGACATGCCCGCGAAGGACGAGCTGGCCCGGCGCCGGCACGAGAAGCTGGTCGACCGGCTTGAGACGTTGATGCGGGCCGGCCTGAAGCCGCAGTACGAGGGCTACTACGGTCAGCTGATCCTGAGCCGCGACGATCTCACGGAGGTGGGCGAGCTAAAAGATGTCCGGCGAGCCGCTCGGGAGGCCGGGGGACGTCTCGGCTGGAAGGTGACCACCCAGCTCGTCGACGGCAGGCTCTTCGTGCTGGACCAACGGGAGGTTCCGGAGGAGATCGAGCGGCTGGCCGGCCATGCGGCCGCCGACGCCATCGACCGGGCCCGGGACGAAGCTCGCCAACCACGGCTGACCTGAACCGCAGGCGAGGCGGAGGGCGCCGCCGACCGCTCTGCTGCGGCGATCGGCGCCCTCGCTCACGGCTTCCCGGCACGGATCAGGCACACGTCACGCCGAATCCTCCTCCAGAGCAACCACTGCTTCCGCGGCCTCCCGGGCCTTCCGTTCCGCCTTCTCCAGCTTGGCCTTGGCCTTGGCCAGCTGCTTGGAACGCCGCTTGTGCATCTTCTTCGACACCTCGTCCAAGCGGTCCGGGAAGAGGTGACCGTACGTGTCCAGGGTCAGCGTCGCGGACTTGTGGCCCAGCATCGTCTGAACGACGTTGACATCCGCACCGCTGGCGATGGCCAGCGAGGCCGCCGTGTGGCGCAGCTTGTGCGGGGTCACCTTGAGATGCCCCAGCCCCGCCTGCGCGACCGCCGGCGCGAAGAACCGCTGACGGAAGTTGCGAGCCCGCAGGGGGCCACCCTGGGGTGCCGTGAAGAGCAACTCCTCATCGCCCCGTTCCTGGACATAGGGCTTTAGCTCCTCGACCAGGAAGCGCGGAATCGGCACGGACCGGCGCTCGTGGTTCTTGGGGGTGTCGAGGTAGAGCTTCCCGCTGTCCTCGACGTACGCCTCGACGATGTGGACCCTGCAGACGGCCAGATCCACACGGCCCACCTTCAACGCCGATGCTTCGCCCCACCGCAGACCGGTGTAGGCCAAGAGCTGAATGAACACCCGGTAGGCGCCCGCTGCGTTCGCCAGTGCCTCGACCTGCATGTCGTCGAGGTATACGTGGTCGGTCGGGGCCGCCTTCGGCAGAGGCACTCCAAGGGCCGGATTGACGGCCAGGCGGCGGGCCTTTACCGCGAAACCGAGGACACGGCTGAGCACCACGTACGCCTTGCGGACCGACCGTGGGCTGAGCTTCCGACCACCTGTCGCCTGGCCGGACAGCATGTCAGCCAGCCACTCGGCGACGTCCTCGAAGTGAATGCGGTCGAGCGGAGTAGTACCCCATCTCGGGATCACATGGACATCGAGAACGCCCCGGTACCGGTTGCGCGTCGGGCGCTTCAGGTGGATCTGGGCGGCGAGCCAGGAGTCCGCGACCTCCGCGAACTTAACGCGCGCGGCAGCCGGGTCGCGGTAAGAGCCGTCGTTGAGACGGGACTCCATCTTCAACCGCTCGGCATCGGCATCGACCTTGCGGGCCAAGGTCTTCATCTTCGGCTTGCCGTCGGGACCGTACCAGCGAACCCGGTAGCGCCCCGGTGGCATGCGACCCGCCCGCTTGGCCTCGGCCACCGCCCGCACGTAGGCCGCGTGGCTGATGCGGTCCTCAATCCAGACGCGTGCCAACTAGCGCCCCTCTCGGTCGGTACCGGACGAGGATGCGAACGGCAGAAGCAGGGCCGTCGGAGGAACTCCGAGCGCGGCAGCGATCACGACGAGGTCGTCGACATCACAACGGCGGTACGCGCGTTCCGTCCGGCTGAGAGCAGTGTTGGTCATCGGACGTCCGAGAGCCGAGCATCCAGCGGCGAGTTGATGCTGGGTCAGGCCGCGGCTGAGGCGTATGCGCTCTATAGCCTGGGCGGCATGGAGGCCAGCGGGGCCGATTTCAATGGGTCGAGTTGCCATGACATGTAGCTCTAACTCGCGGCCAGTCCTTTTGGCAAGAGTTGGTTCTTAAACTCTACAGAATCCATTTCCGGCAGGAGCGCCATTCTCCCGTTACATTCCCCGGAGACGGGTAGAACGAAGCACCTTCACCGCTCCAACGGGCACCGAATAGCTAGCACAGTGCACCCGCCCCGCCAGCTTGCACCCGTCGCGACCTGCCGCCACTACCCCTCCGGGCATCTCGGAACGCGCTTTTTGGTCAACCGCCGATTCACCCTTACGGTTACGCCTCCCGCGCTCACCAACGGGAACTTCTGGAGCCTTCTAGAACCAACTCTGGACTTCTCCGCCCAGGGTGTGGCTGTGTTGTCCACGCAGTTGTCCGAAACCGAAAAGGGAGCCCTATGCCGAGCCTTTCCCCTCGTCCTGCCCACACCGCCGCCGACGCCAACCGACGCGGCCCCCTCGCCACCCCGGCGGAAGTCGCCGAGTACCTCGGGGTGCCGGTCAAGACGCTCTACCAGTGGAAGTACCGGGGCATCGGCCCCAACGTGCACAAGGTCGGCCGTCACCTGCGCTACCGCTGGGCCGAGGTGGATGCCTGGCTGAACGCCCAGGCCGCGTACGACCTCGCCGTCTGAGACCACCACACGGGAAAGCGAAGCGGCTCCCGGCGAGCCACCGCCGGGAGCCGCGTGGCCCCTTCCCACATCGCCCCTTGCCAGAAAACGATCTGTCTCGGTGAGTCCGGACCTTGCCCGTCCGAACTCACCAGGGAGGAACGCCTGTGGACGAATCTACGACCTCTCCAACCCCCACCGCACCCGCCGTCACCCCGCCTTGGCCACCCGTGGCCATCCCCGGCCAGGGCCCGGCGTCCGGTCCCTCATCCAGCGAGCGTGATCGGACGGGTAGCTCCAACGAAGGCGCCGGCCTGCTGGACGAGCTGCGCGCAGCGATCGCCCGGTACGTGATCCTGCCAAGTGGCGAGGCGCTGACCGCCGTCACGCTGTGGGTGGCGGCCACGCACATCCAGCCCGCACTGCAGCACGCTCCGCGCCTGGCGGTGGTCGGGCCGGCGAAGCGGTGCGGCAAGTCCCGCCTGCTGGACGTGATCACGGAGACGGCGCACGACCCGCTGATCACCGTGAACACCAGCCCACCTGTCGTCTTCCGTGCCATCGGTGACGACCCGCCCACTCTGCTGGTGGACGAGGCCGACACCATCTTCGGCAGCGTCAAGGCCGCCGAGAAGAACGAGGAACTGCGCGGCCTGCTCAACGCCGGCCACCAGCGCAACCGGCCCGCCCTGCGGATCTCCGGCCCCGAGCACAAGACGCGGAAGTTCCCTACCTTCGCCATGGCCGCGCTTGCCGGCATCGGCGCCCTGCCGGACACGGTCATGGACCGGGCGGTGGTGATCCGCATGCAACGCCGCAAGGACGGCGAGCGCGTCGAGCAGTTCCGCTCCCGCCGCGACATCCCAGCCCTGCACGCTCTGCGGGACCGCTTGGCGGCCTGGATCCGTCCGCTCATGGACACCGCCGCGGACGTGGTACCGCGGATGCCGGTGCAGGATCGCGCGGCGGACACCTGGGAACCGCTCGTGATCGTCGCGGAGCTGGCCGGCGGCACCTGGCCCGAGGACGCGCGCGCTGCATGCGCGGCCATGTGCGCCGCCGAGGCGGACAAGGACGACGAGTCCAACCTCAAGACCCGCCTGCTGCAGGACATCCGGCGCGCCTTCGCCCGCTGCGGCGACCCGGACATCATGCGCACCCGGGACCTGCTGGAGGAGCTTCTCAAGGACCAGGAGGCTCCGTGGGCCGAGTACGGCACCACCGGCCTCAGCCCACGCCACCTTGGGCTCCTCCTGAAGGACTTCGACATCAAGGCCGCCACCCTCCGCTTCGAGGGCGGCAGGCAGGCCAAGGGCTTCGCGCGCCTCCGCTTCACCGACGCCTGGGCGCGGTACTGCCCGGAGGAGTCCGCCTCCGGGAACGGTGACGAGAGCGCCCCGACAGGCCCGGACCCGCACCCGCACCCGCACCCGCACCCGCACCCGTAAAGACTCGTCGCACCCGTCGCATCGCAGGTCAACCCCGTGACGGGTGTCGTCGCTGCGACGAGTCGTCTCGTACCACGACGATCACCCGTACCTGCTCTGACCAGCCGTGCGACGGGTGCGACGGGTCCGCCACCTCTCTGCCCACCATCCCTCCCCGCTTGGAGCACCCGCTTGCCCGTACGCACCACCGCGACCCCAGTACCGATGATGACCGCCGCGATCCGCCTGGGAGTCGCTCTGGTCGGCACGATCGGCTTCGCCCTCTCGTACGACGCCCTGCGGCAGATGGCAGTGGCCATCCACATCCGCGGAGCGCTGACGTACGCCTTCCCGCTCGTGATCGACGGGTTCATCGCCATCGGCGTCGCGGCCCTGCTCATCCTGCGAGCCGCCCCCTGGCGATCTCGCCTCTACGTCTGGGCCCTCGTCGGCGTCGCCACCATCACGAGCATCTGGGCGAACGCCCTGCACGCAGTCCGTCTCAACCAGGAGAGCGACGCCGCCGGGCTCCACCTGGACGACCTCACCGTCGGCGCCCTGTCGGCCATCGCCCCGCTCGCGCTCGCCGGAGCCGTCCACCTGGATCTCGTCATACGCCGCCACCCCACTGGTCGGCACTCGACTGAACCGGTCAGTGCTCAGCGCCACACTCACGTCGAGGACTTGCTGCGACCCGCTCCGGACAGCGACACGGCCGATGCATCGAAGGACGCGGCACAAGCACGGCATGAAGTTGTGGCGGAGGACATCGCGGACGTGGCGGACCCTCCGGCCGAAGTGGCGGAGGCGCGTCAGCCTCACAGCCAGATCAAGGGTCGGCAGCCCAGCGCTTCCACGGAAACGCTCCTGGCTCTCGGCCGCGCCGCGCCCCTGGGCCGCCAAGGACGTATCTCCCGCCGCCACGTCGAAGCGGCGATCCGAGCCCAGGGCCACCCCGTCGGCAAAGACCGCCTCACCGAGATCACACGCCGCCTGCAGGCCGAACTCGACCGTACGCCCGAGCGCGCCTCCTAGCGCGCTGACCGGTCGGTACCGCCCGTCATCGCGCTGCTCAGCGAGTGGTCAGAGGGCGGAGCCGACCGCCCCTGGCACATCCCGTCCGCCGACCCCTAGTAAGGACTGCCCCGGTGCGCGAAACCCGACGTGACCTGCCCTCCGGACAGCGGGAGATGACCACGAGCGTCACCCAGCCAGCAAGGTATGCCGTTGGACCGTCCAAGGGGCGGTCCAACGGGAGTTCCGCCCCGGGGGTGGCGGAGACCCACGGGCGCCAGGGGGCACCCGAGGAAGGACAACGCGTCCAGGCCACCCCCGTCGTCCTCCCTCGTGCCGCCGAAGCCGCCGCCCTGCACCGCATCGCCCGCCGCCGCAAGCGCAAAGACACCCAGCGCAAAGAACGCGTCGACGTGCGCTACAGCATCGAAGAGAAGAGCGCCATCCTCGCCAAGGCCCGGTCGCTCAACATCGCTGGCGCCCACTACGTCGGTGCCGTCGTCATGGCTCACATCCACGGCGATCTCGCCCTGCCCGGCCAGCGCACCCCGCTGGACGACTACATCGACGAGCTGACCGCCCTGCGCGAGCAGATCGCCAAGATCGGCAACAACGCCAACCAAATCGCCCGGAAGCTCAACTCCGGCGGCCATCCACACCCTGGGGACACTGCCGCCCTCGCCCAGACAGAGCGCACCCTGAACGCGGTCCGAGCAGCCATCAGCGAGATCGCCGCAGCTGCGAACCTGACCGTCACCAACAAGGCCGCCCGGTGATCGCCAAGATCAGCAGCGGAAAGGACACGGCCGGCCTGATCCGCTACCTGTTCGACACCAAGAAGGCCAAAGACCACACCGACCCCCACCTCGTCGCTTCCTGGGACGGCTTCGCTCCCGACCCCGGCCGCACGGACGACTTCACCGCCACGAAGAGGCTGCTGGTGGCCGACCTCGACCTGCGCGTCAAGCAAGCCCGCCGACTCGGCCGAGCACCCGAACGGCACGTCTGGCAATGCTCCCTCCGCGCCGCCACGACCGACCGCCACCTCAGCGATGAGGAGTGGGCCGACATAGCCCGCCGCGTCGTGGCCGCCACCGGCATCGCGCCACAAGACGACCCGGACGGCTGCCGCTGGGTTGCCGTCCGCCACGCCCCCGACCACATCCACATCGCCGCCACCAAGGTCCGCGGCGATCTCCGCCCCGCCCGCCACTGGAACGACTACCTCACCGCAGACCGCGAACTCGCCACCATCGAAAAGGAGTACGGACTCCTTCGAGTCCTCCGCGGAGACCGCACCGCCGCCAAACGCTCCACCCGCGCCGAGCAGGAAAAGGCGCACCGCCAAGGGCAGGACAAGTCGGCTCGTGAGCGCCTACACAACATCGTCCGCACTGCCGTGGCCGCCTCCATCAGCACCGAGGAGTTCATCCGCCTGCTCAGCCATACCGAGGGCGTGTTGGTCGAGGCCGTGTACTTCCCTTCTGGCGACGTACGCGGCTACAAGGTCGCCAGCAAAGACAACCTCACTGCCGGCAAGGAACCCATCTGGTACTCCGGTTCCACGCTCGCCCCGGACCTGTCCCTCCCCAGAATTCGAACACGTCTAAAGGCCACCGACCAGCCGAGCAGGCGCCCTCCTCGGTCTCCCAACCCGTGGCACCAGGCCACCTCCGCCACCGAGCGCATCCCCCACCACCTCACCGGTCACGACGACCGAGCCTCCCAGGCCCACCTCGCCGCATTCGGTGAAGCCCTGGACGCCCTGCCGCTCCTCTCCCCCGCGCCCATCCGCGCTCGTCTCCGCGAAGCCGCTTCCGCCTTCGAGCGCGCCACGCGCTCCCGCATTCGGGCCGAACACGACCACACCCGCGCCCTGCGAAGCGCCACACGGGCGATGCTCCGCGAGCCCGCACCAAGCGACGGTACGGCGCTGGCGATGCTCCTCGATGCCGCGATCCTGGTCACCATCGCGGCCACCCGCTGGCATCAGCTCCGCCACCACGACCAGCAGGTCGCCGCCGCCCAGCAGGCCCTGCTCCACCTACAAGCCGCCTTCGACCAGGCGGCAGCCGCGCCCCTGGCCGCCCTCATCAGGCGCCGACCGCCACAACCGACTGTGGACCGGTTCGTCCACCACATCCGTCGGGCCGTACCCGAGCACTCGGAGCACGTCATCGCAGATCCCGCCATCGCTGCCCTCACTGCCGCACTCGCCGAAGCGGAGGCACTCGGGCACGACCCGGAACGACTTCTCATCCAGGCCACCGACCAACGTGCCCTGGATGACGCCCGCTCCCCCGCAAGGACTTTGGCCTGGCGGATCCAACGCATCAGCGCACGGCCGACGCCCAACGCACGCGCCCGTGCAGCACAGGCCCACAGGACAGTGCGGCCCGACGGGACACCCAGCACTCCGGCCCACGAGGCAAGCACCGTCACATCCCTGCCACCGGGAGCACGCCGTCGCTGATCACGACCGCGCGGGCAACCTCGGGGCAAGCAGCTCCAGCACTTCCTCCCAGCGGTAGCGGTCGGCCCCACCGCCCGCCTTCGGCCGGTGAGGTTCGTAGGAACCGATCAGGACACCCATCTCGCGCAGCAAATCCAGACTCCTACGGTATGCGGGATGGGCGGCCTGGGCGGAGTTCAGGTACGGCAGCACGGCGACCGGAACGCCCATGGCGGGCGCCTCGCACAGGATCCCCAGCGCAAGGTTGTCGGAGATCCCGGCGGCCCACTTGTTGACCGTGTTGAAGCTGGCCGGGGCGACCGCGATCGCATCCGCAGCACGGCTCGGGCGCGGCTCGCCCGGTGACCGCCAGGTCGAGCGGATGGGGCGGCCGGTCTGTGCCTCGACTGCCTCCGCGTCAAGAAAGCCGAGTCCTTGCGGGGTGGCGACGACACCGACGTCCCAGTGCAGCACATGGGCCGCGGTGATCAGCCGGCCGACATCACCAGCGACCCCGGCCGCGCAGACCACGATCTGGAGGAACGGCTTGTCGTGCTGGTCACTCACGCGGGCACTCCCAGTTGGCGGCTGAAGTGGTGGAGCTCGGGCAGCGCCCGGCGACGGTCCCGGGCTGCCATGTCGGCGACCAGTTCGCGTACGGCCGGGCGGCGGACGTCCTGTGCCGCGCAGCTCTCGGCGATGCGCAGGGCCTGGTAGCCGTCGGCGAGTCTGCCCTGCTGACTGTAGGCGCGGGCGGCCTCCACCCAGAGCGCGGCCCGTCGCTCGGGGACGGGAATGTGCCGCCGCATGAGGGGACGAGCGGTTTGGAGGGCGATTCCGGCATCGCCGAATGAGACAGCCGCGCTGACCTCGTGCAGGGCTACGTTGGTAGGGCTGAAGTTCGCCCAGGCGTCCGGCCTGTCGAATGCGACGTAGCGGGCCACTTCTTTGGCCTCGGTGAGGAAGTCGTGGGTCGTATCGCGGTCGCCGTTTCTGCTGGCGGCGGTAGCTCCGCGGAGCAACAGCAGGCCGACCGCTGCCAGGTAACGGGGCGAGCGTTGATCGTAGGAGCCGCTGAGCTGGTCGACGGTGTGGCGCACCATGTTCACGGCTTGGGCTGTGTGCTTCTCCCGTACGAGCACGTGAGCGTGAACGCGGACGCTGGCGGCGAGTACGACAGGGTCCCCGGACCTTTCCGCCTCGGCCATGGCCCGGCCGGCCGCGAGCCAGGCGTTGCCCTGGTCGGCTCGCTTCAGCAACAGGCTCACCGACGTCTGGTAGGTGGTCGCGAGCAACCCGGACGCCTCCGCCGAACCGGAGGAGCCGCCGGCGACCTGACGCAGGTCGGCGATCAGGCCCGGCAGGGCCTGCTCCAGTTTCGCGTAGTCGCACGTGCAGAACAGCCGGCGCACGGTCCGCGCTCGCTCCCGCAGCTCGTCGATACCGGAGGAGTCACCGGTGGCGGCGGGGCTCGGTCCCGGCAGCAGGACCTGGATCAGGTCGTGGTGCGCCACGGTTGGCGTCGGCGTTGCCGCGAGCGCGGCGACGCTCGCGGCAAGGAAGGTGCGGCGGTGCATGTCCTCGGTTCCGGGATCGCTGGGGCTGGCGTCGGGGGCAGCGGCGAGGCCGAGACGTTGCGGTGGGATGTCCAGTACCTTCGCGATCTCGCGCAGCACGCGCACGTCCTCCGTACCCCTGCCGTTCTCCAGGCGGCTCACCTTCGACTGGTGGTAGCCCAGTGCGGTGGCAACGTCCTTCTGCGAGCGTCGCTGTAATACGCGTGCCTGACGGATGACTTCGCCGATCCGTCCGGCTTCACTCTGTGCGTCGGCCATCTGCGCCACGGCCCCTTCTGCCGTCGCCGATCCTGCCTGCTCAACCGAGCGTAACCGAGCATCGATTGGCCGCGATGCAGCTCCTGCATAAGTGATGCGGCCCCGGCACACGGCATGGTCCCGCTTGCCTCCGGAGCGGTTGCCTGGAGCAGCCGCACCGACCCTGGAGGCAGCTCGTGAAAGCGCACCAGTTCGCACTCTCCGTATCCGCCACACCGAGCGCGGTCACCGCCGCCCGGCACCGGGCCGTGGACGCGATAGAGGGCTGGGACACGGTGCTGGGCAACGAGGTGGTGCACACCGCCGAGCTCGTGATCAGTGAGTTCGTCACCAACGCGGTCCGGCATGCCGAAGCCGGCCCGGTCTCCCTGTCCGTCCGTCTCGACGAGCAGTCACTGCGGATCGAAGTCTGCGACGACTGCCCGGAGCTGCCCCGACCGGGTCTCCCGGATCCGTCTAGAGAGAGCGGCCGAGGTCTGTTCCTCGTGGCCGCGCTCGCGGATCGATACGGCGTCGAGCCGACGGCGGTCGGGAAGTGCTGCTGGGCCGAGATCGCACTGCCCACCAATCCGGACCATCCGATCGTGTCCTCCCTTGTTGCACAGAGGAGTTGCTGATGACGACCACTCGCGTCCCCGGCGTGGCCGCCGAGGTGATCGCCGTTCGTCCGGGCCCACCACTCACCGGGACTGTGACTGTCGACGGCTCCAAGAACGCGGCGCTCCCGCTGGTGGCCGCCGCGGCTGCCCTCGGCTGTCCGGTGAGGCTGAACAACATCCCTGCCAACACGGACGTGCAGACCATGCTCGCGCTGCTCCAAGAGTCGGGCTGGCACGTAGCGCAGCCGGTCGGGAAGCCGACTGCGGCGGTGATTCTGCCGACTGAAAACCAGCCCGTGCGCCCCCACCTGCCCCAGGCCGCGCGTATCCGGGCCTCGTACTACCTGGTGCCGGCCCTGCTCGCCCGGCACGGGGAGGCACGGCTGCCGTGGCCGGGAGGCTGTCGGATCGGCGCACGCGGGATGGATCTGCACTTCAAGGTGTACGAAGCGTTCGGCGACCGGAGTGTCTTGGACGACTCCGGATACCGCGTCGCGGCCGCCAGACGTCGCTATGGCACGGTGTCCCTGGTGCTGCCGTTCCGCTCGCGCGGGGCGACCGTGGCCGCCCTGCTTCGAGCCGTCACCACCGGCCGGCCTCTGCGGCTGGGCGAGCCCAATCTCTCGCCGGAAGTGCTGTATGTGCTGGAGGCCCTGCAGGCGGCGGGCTGGGAAACCCGGGCCAGCGAACGCCTGCTCACCCTCTCGCCGCCCCTCTCGGCACCAGGCCCGCATCGCACCCACGCCCTAGGCAGGCAGCATGCCTGCACAGTGACCACAGCGTGCGGGCGGGCCGTCTACGATCAGCCGCCATGGACTGGCTGGGGCGGATCGCGAAGCTGAGGCAGTGGACCAGGAGTGGAACGCGCGCTCCGCACAAGCCACTGCTGCTCCTGTACGCCCTCGGCCGGTTCCAGGAGGACACCGACGGCGGTTTGCAATACACTGCGGTGGAACAGGATCTGCAGCGACTGCTCATCGAGTACGGCCCACCCAACAAGACGACACCCGCCTACCCCTTCCACCACCTGGTCAGCGACGGGGTATGGGAAGTCCGCACCGATCGCGGACCGGGCAGCCCCGGCAGCGGGGTACGGGACCTCCGGGAGACGGGCGCCACCGGGCGGCTCGCACCGGACTTGAGAGCGGCGCTGCGACGTGAGCCGGACCTGCTCGGCAGAATCGCGCGACTGCTTCTCGACCTGCACTTCCCGCCCTCCCTGCACGGAGAACTGTGTGAAGCCGTTGGCCTGGAGCTGGAGCCGGCGGCGGAAGCTGAGCGGCTCTCGGCAGTACGCAGACAGCGAGACCCTCAGATGCGCGAGCTGGTCCTGACCGCCTACGAGTATCGGTGCGCCTTCTGCGGATACGACGGCAGAATCGGCGCGGTATCCGTCGGGCTGGAGGCCGCCCACGTGCGCTGGTGGGCGTTCGGCGGACCCGACAAGGTCGAGAACGGGCTGTGCCTGTGCGCGCTGCACCACAAGCTCTTCGACAGGGGCGTCCTCGGCGTGGGGGATGATCACCGCATCCTGGTCTCACAACGCTTCGTCGGCCACAGCCCCGCCGCTCGCGAGCACGTCATAGCCCTCGCAGGCCGCCCGCTCATCGGCCCCCAGCCCGGCTCGCGCCCTGTTGCCGCAGCTCACCGCGACTGGCATGCCCAGCAGGTCTTCCACGGCGAACCGCGCCCTGCCACGGCTGCCTGACCCTAGCAGCCACCCACGAGATACCCCCTTCACAGAACACGCGTTCGACCTGAAAGATGGGCACGGTCGCGTGCCAGTTCGGTACGTCGCTCGTTAGGCAGCGCAGTCGAAGCGCTGAGTGGGCAAGCGCTAGTGGCCCTTGCCCAACTGCTACGGGAGGGGACCCCATGGGCGATCGCAGCACAATCGAGTGGACTGAGGCGACCTGGAATCCCACCACGGGATGCGACCGGATCTCCCCCGGGTGTGACAACTGTTACGCCTTGACGTTATCCAGGCGTCTCAAGGCCATGGGTGTTGCCAAGTACCAGACTGACGGGGATCCCAGGACATCCGGCCCGGGCTTCGGCCTCAGCCCTCACCCAGACGCATTGGCCATTCCTCGCCAGTGGAAGGCCCCACGGATGGTTTTCGTCAATTCCATGAGCGACCTCTTCCACGCCAAGGTCCCCCTGGAATTCGTCCGGCAGGTCTTCCAGGTGATTGCCGAGACTCCCCAGCACACCTACCAGCTACTGACCAAGAGGGCCCGCAGGTTGCGGCGCGTTGCCGACGAACTCGACTGGCCCTCGAACCTGTGGATGGGCGTCTCCGTCGAAGACGCAGAGCGCCTGGATCGTGTCGACGACCTTCGACAAGTGCCTGCTGCCGTGCGCTTTCTGTCCTGTGAGCCTCTTCTCGGTCCGCTTACCGGTCTGCAACTGGACGGCATCGGCTGGGTTATCGCCGGAGGCGAGTCCGGGCCCCACTATCGCCCCGTACAGGAGGAGTGGCTGGTGGGCATCCGCGACGCCTGCAACCACGCCGGAGTGCCCTTCTTCTTCAAGCAATGGGGTGGCCGCAGCCCGAAGTCAGGGGGCCGCGAACTCGACGGAGCGACCTGGGACGAGATGCCACCTCGACTGCCTGTCGCAGCCCATTAACGGCCAAAGTCCAGCAGACGCCGTACGCACTCTGGTGGCATACGGCAACGATGTGTGACCCTCTCTCCAGCGAGGCCGACGGGAGTAGGGGGACCGAAGGTGGCCGTACCGAAGGATGCCGTGTGGGAACGCGATCCACACACGGCGGCCAAACATGACTTACTCAAGCAGTACTTGGCCGCATGGGCGCCGATTCTGCTGTCACGACTCGACGTGATCACTTACGCCGAAGGCTTCGCGGGTGCCGGCATCTACAAACAGGGCGAGCCCGGCTCCCCGGTCATCGCCTACGAAGTCTTCGCCGACGCTCTGTACAGGTTCCCGAAACGTATGCGCGTGATCCTCATGGAGGAGGATGCCCGGCGCGTCAAAGAGTTACAGCGCCAGATGGAGCTCGTCCGCTCCCGGCAAACGGACGACATCACCAAACGAATAGCGGTCGACGTACATCACGGAGATTTCCACCCGGCCCTCCTGGAGAAGCTGCGGGGCATCGGAGCGTTGGGGAAACCCCTCTTCGTCCTGCTGGACAGCTTCGGCGGACCCGACATCCCCTTCTCGCTCCTCCAAGAACTGGGGCGCCATCCCAGCACCGAAGTGATGGTGACCTTCGAGCCCAGCTTCCTCACCCGGTTCGCCGAGAAGCACGACGGTCACCGCCAGCTCGGCGACCAAGCCTTCGGGAGCCCGGAGTGGCAAGGCGTCTTCCAGCAGTCCCCCTCGGGCAAGTTCACGTTCCTGCGCGAGCAATACCGGAACACGCTGCGCCAGGCCGGCTTCACGCACACGCTGTACTTCGAGATGGTCGACGAGGGCGGCAGGATGCTCTACCTGATCTTCGGCACCCAGCACGAACTGGGGCTGGAGAAGATGAAAGACGCCATGTGGAAGGTGGACCCTTCCTACGGCGTCCGCTACCGCGACCCCAGGGACACCCAACAGCAGATGCTTGATCTCGCGTTCGAGCCTGATACGGCTCCGCTGCGACGGATCCTGCACGACTTCATCTCCGAAACACCCGATGGGCGAACCATCCCGGAGCTCAAGCGATACGCCCTCTTGGAGACCGTCTACCGGCCCGCCCAAGTGATCGAGGCCGTCCGGCAGCTGCGTGAGGCGGGCGCCGTGACGACGGAACCTCGTGCCATCAACGCCAAGACGCGAGTGAACCTGGCGGCTACGCCGCCCACTACCCGTCCGTCAGCCGAGCAGGGCGCCCTCTGGTGAGAGGCCCCGAGGGCATATCCGGGGCACATGAGCCTGGGAAACGGCGTTGACCTGCGAGAACTACCGAGAGGAGTTTTCCCAGGTCAACGCACATGCCCTCACGAAACACCAGGTCAGTGCCCTCCCATCACCAATCGCTGCACGAGTGGCAGGACTTCTCGCACCGGCTGCATGAGGCGGGGCATCAGCCGTATTGCCTGGTGTGGCCCTGAGCTGGGGTTTCGTAGGGGTCGGGCGAGGTCTTCGGGCCTCGCCCTTTTGCTTGCCGGGGAGGGGCCGTCAGGCGGCCAGGGCACTTTGAGGGCACATTGGTTTTGTTGGGGGCGCTGATGTGCCCCGGGTGGCGGCCCGTCCGCTCGCTCGGTTGACCCACCAGAGGGAACCATGCGGCCTGCGGGCGTGAGCGGTGGCTGGAAGTCGCCCGTCGTGAACAGACTGGGAGCCACGTCTGTGCTCGTCGCCTGGAACGGGGTACTCCGGCGGCGCGCGGATTCCCCTCGTCATCAGGAGGCACGGCCCATGACGTTCAATCCGCTGGAGCAGCGGGGTATCCCGCTGGACCGCCAGGTGCGCAACTGGCGTGAGCTGAACGTGGCTCCGATCGACCCGGACCACTGTGACCCGTACACCCGCTGCCGGATCATCACGATGAACGGCATCGAGGTCGAGGCGATCCTGTTCAGCCACCAGCTCGCCCGGCACACGGTCGATCCCGAGATCAAGCGGCAGCTGGCGCGGGTCCGCTACATCGAGGCGCAGCAGCAGAAGGTCGTGAACTGGCTACTCCCGGGCGTTTCTTCGGTGCTGGAGACGACCATCGCGTACGAGCAGGTCGCGGTGGACCTGACGGCGTGGGTGGCGCGGATGGAGCCGGACCCGTACCTGAAGCAGGCGTACCAGTTCGGTGTGCTGGAGGACTTCGACCACCTGTACCGGTACGCGAACCTGTACGAGATGATCGAGCACCGCAAGGCGGAGTCGATCGTCGACGGCCTGACCGAGGTCATGCCGGGAAGGCCCACCCGGTTCCACCACCGCAATCCGGTGGACAACGTCCGCGACCCGTACGCCAAGGACGAGACGAACCCGCTCTCCAAGCTGCACGCGCTGACGATCATGTCGGCGGAGCAGCAGACCATGAACTTCTACATGAACACCGGCCCCACCTACATGGAGCCGATCGCCCGCCAGCTCTACCAGGAGATCGGGCTGATCGAGGAGGAGCACGTCACCCACTACGAGTCCCTGGTGGACCCGGGTGAGACGTGGTGGGAGCAGCTGGTCAACCACGAGTACAACGAGTGCTACCTCTACCACTCCTTCATGGAGCAGGAGAGCGACCCCAGGGTCAAGGCGATCTGGGAGCTGCACCTGAACATGGAGCTGGAGCACCTGCACGCCGCCTGCGACCTGATGCGCCGCCACGACGGCCGCGACCCCGCCTCCGTGCTCGCGCCCGAACTGCCCAACGTGCTCACCTTCGAGCCGAACAAGGGGTATCTGCGTGAACTCCTCGATACCCAGATGGACCTGACCACGCTGGGTGCCGGCTACGTCCGGGAGGCGCACGAGCGGTTCGAGAAGATGCAGGAGCAGATCCACGGCGGCGAGGCACCGCCGAGCGACCGGGTCATGACCCAGCATGACGAGATGTTCGGCCGCGAGTACCGCGTCCAGACCGAGGGCGAGCACCCCGACCCCACGCAGCGCGAGAAGTAGGGAGGCCGCGATGTCCGAGCTGCACACCCCGCACGCCGGGGACGACATGGCCAAGGACGACGACGTCGTCTCCCTGCTGATGCGCCAGCACGGCGACATCCGCAACCTCTTCGACGAGGTCGAGGCCGCCAAGGGCGAGGAACGCCGCGACGCCTTCCGCCGCCTGGTGCGGATGCTGGCCGTCCACGAGACCGCCGAGGAAGAGGTCGTCCACCCCTTCGCCCGCAAGGGTTTCCCCGGTGGCGAGCAGGTCGTGAAGGACCGCCTCGCCGAGGAGAAGGCGGCCAAGGAGACGCTGGCCGCCCTCGACGAGATGGACACCGACGACCCGAAGTTCATGCCCCAACTGCTCAAGCTGCGCAAGGACGTCCAGGCACACGCCCGGGCCGAGGAACGCTACGAGTTCACCCACATCCGCCGCAGCACCGACGCCACCAACCTCGCCGCGATGGCCAAGGCGATCAAGGCCGCCGAGGCCATGGCACCCACCCGGCCCCACCCGGGCGTCGAGTCCGGGGCGAAGAACATGGCCCTCGGACCGGTCGCCGCCCTCATGGACCGCACCAAGGACACCGTCCGCAAAGCCATGGGCAAGGGCTGACTCCGCGTCCTCCTGGCCGGCCGGGGCACCCGTCCGGTCGACCGGGAGGCGGAGCCGGCGTCCTGGCCCGGCCGCCGTTTGCCCCATGCCCTGCGGGGGACCCTCCGCCCATGAGCAAAACACCAGGTCGACGCCGTATGGGCCAGAACCGGATGCTGTGGCTGCTCGACGCCCTGGAGCGTGATCCCAGGGCGGACGCGGCGATCGACAAGCTCACCAGGAGTGTGCGAGCGCTCCCCCTGGGCCGGGCTCGGGACGCGTTGCACGGCAGGTGGCTCGGTCATCCTGTGCACCCCTTGATGGTGCAGGTGCCCATCGGCAGCTGGATGTCCGCCGCCGTCCTCGACCTGCTGCCCGGCCGCAACCGGGAGGCCGGCCTCCTCGTGGGCGTCGGGCTGGCGGCGGCCGGTCCGGCCGCGTTGGCGGGCGCGGTCGACTGGGCCGAACTCCATCGGCAGCAGACACGGGTGGGACTGGTGCACGCCGTGGCCAACACGGCCGCCGTGGGACTGTACGGCGCCTCGCTCCTGTGCCGCCTCACCGGACGGGCCGGAGCGGGCCGCGCGTACGGTTTCCTCGGGCTGACGGCGGTCGGGCTGGGAGGCATGCTCGGCGGTCACCTCGCCTACCGGCAGGCTTCCGGCGCCAACCACGCCGAAGAGGTGCCGCACGTCGTCGGCGAGGGCTGGCACCGGATCGGCACGGTGGACGAGTTCCCCGTCGGCCGGCCCGTGCGGCGCTCCGTGGACGACGAACCGGTCCTGGTGGTGCGCGAGACCGGCGGCACCTTCCACGCACTGGCCGATCGGTGCAGTCATCTGGCGGGCCCGCTGTCCGAGGGCACGGTCGCCGACGGGTGTGTCGAATGTCCCTGGCACGGCAGCGTCTTCCGGCTCTCGGACGGCTGGAACGTCCGGGGCCCCGCCACCGCGCCCCAGCCCGCCTTCGACACCCGTGTCGTCGAGGGACGCGTGGAGATCAGGCTGTGCGGTGAGGGTGAGACGGAGGGACCGGACCCGGGTCGAGCGGCCGTGGCGCAGGAGCGGACAGGAGAGAACGAAGGTCATGGACACGGCATCTGACGGCCGTCTCACGGAGCGGCTGAGGCGACGGCTGCGACGCACCGAACACACCTACTCGGCGGGAGAGGACCGCCCGCTGCGCGGCTACGCAGCGGCCATGACGGCTTTCGGTGTCTACACGGCGGGGTGGGCGGCGGTGGTCAGGATGCGCGGTCGTCCGCTGCCGGAGCGGCCCGCGCCCTGGGACGTGGCACTGACGGCGGTGGCGACGTTCCGGCTGAGCCGGCTGCTGAGCAAGGCGTCGGTGACGAGTCCGCTGAGGGCTCCCTTCACCACGTTCCAGGGCCCTGAGGGACCGGCCGAGCTGCACGAGGAGGCGCACAGCGAGGGCGCCAAGGACACGGTCGGCGAGCTGCTGACGTGCCCGTTCTGCATGAGCGTCTGGGTGGCCTCGACCCTCACCGCCGGACAGCTACTCTGGCCGCGCGCCACCCGCACCGCCATGGGCGCGCTCACCGCGCTGGCCGGCGCGGACGCCCTGCAACTGACGTACAGCGCGCTGGTGGCCAGGACGACCGGCGACTGACCACGCCACACCGCGCCCGCCCGACCGCCCCGCGGCCGCGCGGGCGCACGTGGCGGTCACCGCCCCCGGGGCAGAGGTCCCACGTCGGACCGGCGGCCGGAGCGCATCGCCGCGTGCCGCTGCCCGGGACCGGGGCCCGACCGGGCGGCCAGGGCGTCGGCGACCGCGCCGGTGACGAAGGCGTACACCGTCTTGTGCAGCAGGTCGACGGCGAGTTCGCGGCGGGGCCAGGTCTGGGGCGGGGCGCCGACGCCGGTGGCGTTCTCCAGGATCTGGTCGGAGGTGACCCGGACGACGGCGAACTTCCCCGACGACCAGGGCCCGCGCAGCCCGGCCTGCGCCATCACCGACCGCAGGACCCCGAGGAGGGCGCCCTGCCCCGCGTGCATGGCCAGGTTCACCGGCACCGGCTGACGCCCGGAGTACTCCCGCATTCCGGTCAGGCGTTCCAGTGTGCGGGCGGGAACGTGGGAGTCGGGCCGGCCGGTCAGCCGTTGCTCCGCCTTCTCGCCCAGCGTCATCGCCAGCACTCCGGTCGTACCGGCCAGCAGTCCCTGCCACAGTGCGCGCTTCATCATGCGGCGCCGAGTACCCAGCGCGCCCCGGCTCACCTACTCCCCGGCCTCGGACGGAGGTGCGCCGTCCGGGTCCGCTCAGCGGGCCACCGTACACAGCGCACCGCTGACGGCTGCCGCACAGACCAGCAGGCACGACGCCCAGACGCCGTGGCGCCTCAGCAGGTCGCGTCGCAGCCGCAGATACCGGGCCTCGTACTCCCGTCCCAGCTCGTTGGCGCGGCGCAGGGTCGCCTCGAACATCTGCCGGGACAGGCGGAGACGGTGGGCGACATAGTGCCGGGTGAGGTCCTCCGCCTGTGCGGTGGTCAGCCAGGGGAGGGCGTCGCAGAGCGCCTGCGCCTCCCGGTGTGCGTCTTGCCGGTGTTCTCGGGCCAGGAGGAAGCCTTCCGCCTCCGCCGCGATGCCCGGGGCGACACCGGGGACCGGACCGTGGAGGTGCCCGTCCGTCATCTCCGGTCGCCCTTGTGACCGCTCGTGTCGAACGCGTCGCGTTGTCCGGTGTTCTCCGCCTGGTCGAGGTCGGCGAGCGCGGGGTGGTGCAGGTCGAAGGCGGGGGACTCGGAGCGGACCCGGGGCAGGGTGACGAAGTTGTGGCGGGGCGGCGGGCAGGAGGTGGCCCATTCCAGCGAGCGTCCGTAGCCCCAGGGGTCGTCGACCTCGATCCGCTTGCCGTGCTGGGCGGTCTTCCAGACGTTGTAGAGGAAGGGCAGCGTGGACAGGCCCAGGAGGAAGGCTCCGATGGAGGAGATGGTGTTGAGGGCGGTGAAGCCGTCGGCGGCCAGGTAATCGGCGTAGCGGCGGGGCATGCCCTCGGCGCCGAGCCAGTGCTGGACCAGGAACGTGGTGTGGAAGCCCACGAACAGCGTCCAGAAGTGCACCTTCTCCAGCCGTGTGTCGAGCATGGTGCCCGTCATCTTCGGCCACCAGAAGCTGAAGCCGGCGAACATCGCGAACACGATCGTGCCGAAGAGTACGTAGTGGAAGTGCGCCACGACGAAGTAGCTGTCGGTGACGTGGAAGTCGATCGGCGGGGAGGCCAGCAGCACGCCGGTCAGGCCGCCGAAGAGGAACGTGACCAGGAAGCCGGCCGCCCACAGCATCGGCGGCTCGAACGACAGGGAGCCCCGCCACATGGTGCCGATCCAGTTGAAGAACTTCACCCCGGTGGGGACGGCGATGAGGAAGCTCATGAACGAGAAGAACGGCAGCAGCACCGCGCCGGTGGCGAACATGTGGTGCGCCCACACCGTCACCGACAGGCCGGTGATGGCGATGGTGGCGCCGACCAGCCCCATGTAGCCGAAGATCGGCTTCCGCGAGAAGACGGGGATGATCTCGGTGATCACCCCGAAGAAGGGCAGGGCGAGGATGTAGACCTCGGGGTGGCCGAAGAACCAGAAGAGGTGCTGCCACAGGATCGCCCCGCCGTTCTCCGGATCGAAGACGTGCGCACCGAACTGGCGGTCGGCCTCCAGCACCAGCAAGGCGGCGGCCAGCACGGGGAAGGCCAGCAGGACGAGCACCGAGGTCAGCAGCACGTTCCACGTGAAGATCGGCATTCGGAACATGGTCACGCCGGGCGCCCGCATGCAGATGATCGTGGTGATGAAGTTGACCGCGCCGAGGATGGTGCCGAAGCCGGAGAGCGCCAGTCCCATGATCCACAGGTCACCGCCGAGGTACGGGGTGCGCTCACCCCCGCTGAGCGGTGGGTAGGCGGTCCAGCCGAAGTCGGCGGCACCCTGCGTGGTGAAGAAGCTGCCGAGCACGATCAGGCCACCGAAGGCGAACAGCCAGTACGACAGCATGTTCAGCCTCGGGAACGCGACGTCCGGGGCCCCGATCTGCAACGGCATGATCGCGTTGGCGAACCCGGCGAACGTCGGAGTGGCGAACAGCAGCAGCATGATCGTGCCGTGCATCGTGAACGACTGGTTGTACTGCTCCGCCGACACGATCTGGAGACCGGGCCGCGCCAGCTCCGCCCGCACCACCATGGCCAGCGCTCCCCCGATCAGGAAGAACGCGAACGACGTGATCAGGTAAAGGTGGCCGATCTTCTTGTGATCGGTCGTGGTCAGCCAGGTGACCACGACGTGGCCCCGGCCACGACGCTCGGCCACGGGCACAGGAGCCACCGGCTCGGTATGGGTCGCCATCACGTTCCTCACTCGGCGGAGCGCCTGGTGGTCGGCCGTTGGACGGCGACGGTCCCGCCCCTCCGGCCGTGTGTCTCGGGCAGGGTGTGTCCAGCCCTCGTGGAAGGTAGTTCGCTCCGGTACGGGACCGCGCCCGCATCCAGCCGATCGCGGGCCGAACGGGCTCCATGTTCCATTCGGACGGGTGACGACGGGGGAGCGCCGGGCACCGGCCGCGGTGACCGTGGCCGTTTCGTCCGCGGGGCCACGGAAACCCGGCGCCGGACGGTGGCCGCCGGGACACCGGAAGCGGAGGGCGTTTCATGAGGAAGCTGTGGTGGGCGGTTCCGGTCGTGGCCGCCGGGGCGGCGGCCGTACGGCGGTCCCGGCCGTCGCAAGGGGCCGGCGAGCGGGCCGGCGACCGGTGGCTCACGGTGACGGTCAACCGGCCGCCCATGGACGTGGGCTCGGCAGGGAAGCCGCCCCCGCCCCTGGACGACCTCGCGGAACGGATCGACGTCCAGATCCGGCCGGCGCCGGGTGATCGCGGCACGGAACTGGCCGCGCGCTTCAAGGAGCCCGTGCCCGCCGCGTCCACGTCCGTACCCGCGCGTCTGGCCGGGCAGGACCCGCGGCAGGAACTGCGGCGCGCCCTGCGTGACGCCAAGTCCCTGCTGGAGGCGGGTGAGGTGCTGCGTCCCGACGCGCCGCCGACGACCCGTCCCACGCCGGGCGGCAAGCTGGTCGAGCTGTTCACCCGCCGCTCCGGTGGGGAGGGAGTGCTGTGAAGGCGCTGTGCTGGGAAGGCGTGAACAAACTGTCCGTCGAGCAGGTCCCGGACCCGGAGCTGCGCAACGACCAGGACATCGTCGTGCGGCTGATCGCGGGCACGACCTGCGGCTCCGACCTGCATCTCATCGGCGGTTACATCCCGGCGATGCGCGCCGGGGACGTGATCGGCCACGAGTTCGTCGGCGAGGTCGTGGAGACCGGGTCCGCCGTACGCCGGCACAAGGTCGGCGACCGGGTCGTCGTCTGCTCGTTCGTCGGCTGCGGGCGCTGCTGGTACTGCGCCAACGATCTGTGGTCCCTGTGCGACAACACCAACACCAACCCGGGCATCGGCCAGGCCCTCTTCGGCTACGAGACCGCCGGCATCTTCGGCTACTCGCACGCCATGGGCGGCCTGCGCGGCAGCCACGCCGAGTACGTCCGCGTGCCCTTCGCCGACTACGGCGCCTTCAAGGTCCCCGAGGGCATCGACGACACCAGCGCCCTGTTCGTCTCTGACTCCGTGCCCACCGGGTGGATGGGCGCCGATCTGGCCGGGGTGAAGCCCGGGGACGTGGTCGCCGTATGGGGCTGCGGCGCCGTGGGACAGATGGCCGCCCGGGCGGCGGTCCTCAAGGGTGCCGAGCGGGTGATCTCCATCGACCGCATCCCCGAGCGGCTGACCATGACCGAACGGTACGTCGGTGCGGAGACCATCGACTACACCACCACAGACGTCGCCGCGGAACTGCGCGAGCGCACCGGTGGACGTGGCCCGGACGTGTGCATCGAGGCCGTGGGCATGGAGGCGCACAGCGACGGGCCGATGCACCTGTACGACCAGGCCAAGCAGCAGCTCCGCCTCCAGACCGACCGGCCCACCGCCGTACGACAGGCCATCCACGCCTGCCGCAAGGCGGGCACCGTCTTCATCCTGGGCGTCTTCGCGGGCGCCGTCGACAAGTTCCCGCTCGGCGCCGTGATCAACAAAGGGCTCACCGTGCGCGGCGCCCAGATGCACGGGCAGCGCTACATCCCGATGCTGCTCGAGCGGATGGCCGCGGGCGAGATCGAGACGGCGCAGCTCGCAACCCACAGCCTCTCGCTCGACGAGGCGCCGACGGCGTACGACATGTTCAAGGAAAAGACCGACGGCTGCGTACGCGCCGTCATCCGCCCCCAGCCCTGAAGGACCGCATGATCATCAGTAGGGTCGCCCACGGACTCGCCCGGCGCCTGGCCCGGTGGCGGTCGGCGCCGGCCCTGCACCCCCACGGGGTGCTGTGCACGGGGACGCTGACCGTCACCGCCGGCGCGGGGGCCCGGTGGGGGGTCCCGTGGCTGGACGGGTCCGGCTCCTACCCGGTGACGGTGCGCTGGTCACGGGCGCTGGGCCTCCCCCGAGGGCTGCCGGACGGTCTGGGACTGGCTGTGCGCGTCGAGGGCGCCGACGGTCCGGGCAGCGCGCTCGACCTGCTGTTCACGTCCAGCCGCCCCGGCCGGTTCGGCCGCCACCTGCCTCTCCCCCGGTCCGACGCCCTGAAGGGACCGTACTCGACCCTGTTGTCGTACCGGGTGGGTGATCGCGAGCGGGTGCTGGCGGCCTTCCCGGTGCACGAGCCCGACGCACGCCGAGAGGACGTGCGGCCGACTCCGTGGCAGGAACTCGCCCACCGGCCCGTCCGGTTCGCCCTGCGGGCGGCGGCACCAGACGAGCCCTGGCGCACCTTCGCCACCCTGAGCCTGGAGGCGGTGCGCCCCGCTCCGGCCTCCCGCACCGTGTCCTACGACCCCTACGCGCACAACCTGCCCCGCCTGCACCCCACCGAACGGCTGCGACGCCTCCGCGACGCCGCGTACACCGGTTCCCGCCACGGACGAACCGCCGACGATCGCGACAAGTGAGGCGGTCGCTCCGGCGGCGGTGCTGACGACCGGCAGACGACAGGAAGCACCCGCCATCAGCCGCAGCCGCATGAACGGCGTCAGCGGCCCTTCGGACGGCGGGTGGCACGAACCACGCGGGATACGGCGGCCGCAGCTCCTGCGGCAGCGAAGGCCGTGAACGCGACGCGGCGGGCGGCGGAGCCACCGGCCGGTGCGAGGTCACGGAGCCGGTCGAAAAGGCTCAGGGGGACACCTCGCACAGCGTTGCCCGGCGGGCGCCGCGGGACGCCGGGGTGGGGGCGAGTCGGAGCGGTCGCCCGAACCGCCTCCCACACAGCGCCGATCCGCCGCAACCGGCGGTCGCCGAACGCGTCCCGCAGATGGGGCAGCAGCTCGTCCTCCTCGTCACGGATGTCCTGGCGGATCAGGGTGAACGCCTGCCGGATCCACTCGGCCCGCCGAGGGTCGTCGGGCGACTTCTCGACCTGTGCGACCAGCTCGTTGATCGCCTGGTGCTCCTCCTCCACCCGACCGGTGAGCTCCTCTCCGTCGGGAGCCACTCGACGCAGGACGGGCCACAGAACAGTCTCCTCCGCGAAGGCGTGACTGAACACCAGCTGGACGATGTCCTGCCACAGGGCATCAAGCTCGTCGTCCGAACCCCCGGCCAGCCAGCAGTTCATCATCCTGTCGAGCCGGGCGTGATCCCGGCGCTGACGCACGAGGATGCTGCCGTCGCCTCCCAGCGCCGCGGGATCCCGGTGAGTGATCGAGATGGTCACGGTCGTCGCTCCTGCCTCGCGGTGACGCCTGGGTCCGGACCGGCGCCGTCCTCCGTGCCGGAGGTCCGGAGGGGCCTCCGCCCCCAGCACGCGGGTTCCCATCAGACGCGTGCCCCATCATCTGACATCGTTCCTTCTGCGGCCTTGGTCGGTGCGCCTCCGCCCGTGCCACCGGCATGGTTCGCAACGGAGCATTCGCTTTCTGCCCTCGCCATGCGCTGCAGGGGCCGTCAGGCAGCCGAAGCGCGTCGAGGGCACAGCGGTGCGTCCGACGATGATGTCCCCTGGATGGCGGGCGGGCCGCCGATCCCTTCTGCCTCGGACTCTTCTGCGAGCGCGTCGTCGATCGCCTTGCGGGTGCGGGTCTCGTCCGTGAACGCTCCACCTACGGGTACGCGAAGGCGTCATGGGAGATCAACCTCGGCTGTGACCACGACTGCGGCTTCTGCTACCTCGGCGAGAAGCGGTTCGAGGGCCTGGACTGGGACGACAAGACGCGCCTGCTCACGATGCTGCGAGACGCCGGTGTCCTGTGGCTCCAGATCACCGGCGGCGAGGCACTGATCGACCCGCAGTTCGCCGCCGCGTACGAATACGCCACCGGGCTCGGGATGATGATCCAGGTATCGACGAACGGCAGCCAGCTCCACAAAGTGAGGATGCAGGAGCTGTTCGCCCGCCTGCGGCCCTACCGCCTGACGGTGAGCCTCTACGGGGCGACCGGGGAGACCTACGACGCCGTCACCCGCAACCGCGGCGCCTTCGACCGCTTCAGCCGCGGCCTGGACGCCTCCCGTGCGGCGGGCCTGCCCGTGCGAATCAACATCATCGTCGCCGAGGAGAACGCCCACGAGGTGGACGACATGGTCCGCCTGGTGGAAGACCGCTGGGGCTTCCCGTACCAGGTCTTCACGAACATGTCCCCGACGATCGACGGAGAGGCGAAGCCGCTCGCCTCACAGGCCCAGAAGTACGTCCGCGCCCGCCGTGTCTTCACCGGCTGCAACGCCGGCCACACCTTCTTCCACGTGGACCCGCATGGCATCGCCTCGGTCTGCAAGATCGGCCGCGACCCCAGCGTGAACCTCATGACCGAGGGTCTGACCGCCCTCCCCCGACTCGGCGGCATCGCCGAGTCCCTCCAGCTCCGCACCGGTGGATGCTCCGGCTGCTCGAAGGTCGGCACCTGCAGGACATGCCGACCGCTGGCCAAGCTCCACCAGGAGGCGGGGGACAACCGATCGCTCTACTGCCAACACGGAGGTTACGGAGCATGACTCCCACCAGCGCCACCCTGACCCGGCCCGCACCGGTCCCGGTCACCATCGGCCTGCGCCCGCCCACAGAGGCCACCGGCACCCTGCCCGTGCCCACCTCCGCGCCCCCGGTCCCTGAGGGCACGTTCCGGATCATCGGCGACCTGGACGTCGACGTCGCCGAGTCCGCCGGGTGCAGCTGCTCGGCCGGCGACGACCAGCCCTACTAGACCGGGGCTCCGCTCCGGCGCGCTGCCCCGGCCGTACGCTGGCCGGGGCAGCCCATCGTCTTCTCCGAGGAACCCCGCCGTGTCCGTGATCCGCCGACACTTCCACGACCTTCCCGTGGAGGCACGCCAGGCCATCGCCGGCAAGGCGGGCCCCGTCCACGCCGCCCGCGCCGCCGACGGAGGGCTGAACTCGGGCATCGCCGCGTTCCTCGAGACCGATCACGGCCCGGTCTTCGTCAAGGGCATCCCCACCGACCACCCACAGGCCCCGGCCCAGCGTCGAGAGGCCGCGATCAACCCACACCTCCCCCGTGCCTGCCCCCGCCTGTACTGGCACATTGAGGTGGCCGGCTGGGGCCTCCTCGGATACGAGGTCCTCCCGGGGCGGCACGCCGACTACAGCCCGGGCTCCCCAGACCTGCCCCTCGTTGCTGCCGCTCTTGCGGAACTCCAGGAGACCACCGCTCCCACGGACGTTCCCATCAAGGCCGCCGAACAGCGCTGGGCCGCCTACGCCCCGCCAGGATCTGCCGCCCTCTTCTCCGGCGACACCCTCCTGCACACCGACCTCGCCCCGCACAACCTGATCGTGGACGACCGTGCCCACATCATCGACTGGGCCTGGCCCACACGCGGCGCCGCCTGGATCGACCCCGCCATCCTCATCCTGGGCCTGCTCGAAGCCGGGCACACGCTCGCTGAAGCGGACGCCTTCACCCACCGCTTCCCTTCCTGGCGCACCGCACCGGCGGAGGCCAAGGAAGCGTTCGCCGCCGCCAACGCTGCGGTGTGGGAGGAGATCGCCCGCGCCGACAGCGCGTGTGGAAGGCTGCGATGGTCGATCACGCGGTCGCCTTCCATGCCCACCTGCGCACGTTGCCCGGCATGAGGTAGATCGGGAGCTCAAACAACTCCGAGCCCATGTCATGAGAATGCGCCTCCCGGACCTCTCCAGTTGTGTACGGCCGCAGCCCAGCGTCTGGGCAGGGCGGCCAGCTACTTCGAGGAGGTCTTCGTGGAGATCATGGGCGCGTTGTTGTCCGTCGCCGCCGTTCTGACTCCGAGTCTCAAGGGCTGGGTGGACAGCGTGTCCTACCGAAACCGGGCACAAGCCAGGGCAGCTCTGATTCGTGCTCGTCGTGAGCAAGGAAACAGCAGCCAGGCGAACAAGCAGAACGGGAAGCGGGGGGACGGCCGTGGCTGAGAAGTACGGCGGAGCAACCGCTGCTGATCTAGCAGCACTGTACGAAGGACACTGCCGGGAGATGGAAGGCTTTGCCCGCCGGCTACTGGCCGACGAGCGCCTGCCAGAATCCACTCTGTCCGCAGAGGACGTGGTGCAGACCGCGTTCACGAAAGCCCTCAACGCGCCGACCGGGATTCGTGATCCTCGTGCCTACCTCTACGTCGTGATACGCAACGACGTACGAGCCGCAAGTCGACAAGTCCGACGGCAGACGACTGCGACCTCGAAGGGTGCCTGGCAGGCTCAGTCGGCGGACGTACACGTCGCGGACTTCAGCGACTTGATTGCCAATCGCCTGGCGGTGCATCGAGCGCTGTGCAACCTTCCGCCACAGCAGCGCACAGCTGTATGGGCGACCAAAGCACTGGAGTACACACAAGCCGAAGCAGCCGAGATCATGCAGAAGAGGCCGGGGACGGTCGCCACCCACGTAGTACGCGCCGTAGCAGCGCTGCGAGTCCATCTGACTGCCCTGGTAGTGGTGGGCATTACGACGTTCTGCCTGGAGCGGAGCCGTGCCCTCAGGAAGATGCAGGCGCCCGCTGACAGCCCACGAGCCCCCCTGCCACAAGCGCCGTCGATCTCGACGTTGGTCTACGGGGCCCTGAGCTGCTTGCTTGTCGCCGCCTTGGCCCGCTGGGCGTTCAGGTGGTGGACACGCCGACGCCAGGCCATGGAAGAAGGCGGGACTTTCGCGCCTCGCCCCCTCACCGAGGTGGTCAGGGAAACACTCGAAGCACGCCGCTTCCGTGCAGTGCGTCCGACTCCGCCACCGCGAAGGACGGCACCGGTGGAGGAACTGACGGAGGAGGAAATCCCGTCCGGGCTCACACGAACGCGCCTTCCGGACTGGTAGGCCGTCGAGCGTGAAACTCGCATACGTGGAGGGCACATCCAGGGCACATGAGTCTGGGAAACGGCGTTGACCTGGGAGAACCACCGAGAGTTGTTGTCGCAGGTCAACGCGCGTTTGACCGAAAATTCCCAGGTCAGCGCCCCGCCGACCCCAATCGCTGCACGAGTGGCAGGACTTCAGCCGTCGATTGCACGAGGCCGGCCGTCAGCCCTCATGCTCGGTTTGGCCGTGACCTGGGGTTTCCACTGGTGGCGGGCGAGGGCTCTCACCTCGTTGCCGCCCTGCCCCGGCCCGTGTGAGGGGCGGGCGCCACGGCGAGGAGCCTTCATGCATCTGGCGTTGAAGTCGCTGCGGAGTGTCTGAGGGGCTGACGGTCGGCGCTGGTCTGTCAGCGTTCCGAGGACGGTGTACGGAGTGGGGTTTTCTGGGCGACGATGACTGCGGGGAGGAGGGCGAGGGCGAAGGCGGCGCCGGTGAGAGCGAGGAAGGGGTAGCTGGCTGCTGCGACGACGATCCCGGAGGTCATGCCGCCGGTGGCGCCGGCAATTGCGATGGCGACGTCGACCATGCCTTGGGTCTTGGCTCGCGTGGCCAGGGGGACGGCGTTCGTGATGATGGTGGTGCCGCTGACGAGGCCGAAGTTCCATCCGATGCCGAGCAGGATGAGAGCGACGGTGAGCAGGAGGACGGAGTCGGCCGGCGCGGCGGCGGCGAGGATGCCGGCAGCCAGCAGGGTCAGTCCGGAGGCGGCGGCCGTCACGCTCGGGCCGTAGCGGTCGGTGAGTGCTCCGGTCAGGGGTGAGGGCAGGTACATCGCGCCGACGTGCAGGGCTATGACGAGGCCGGAGGCGGCGGTGCCGTGGCCGTGGTCGTGCATGTGCACGGGGGTCATCGTCATGATCGCGACCATGACGAGCTGGCTGAGGACCATCACCAGTACCCCCAGCGGCAGGCCGGGGCGGCGGTGTGTGGCGGGCTGCTGGACGTGGGGCGCCGGTCCTGTGCCGGTGCGCTCCGGTCCCTCCGGCTCGGAGGGGAGGGTGCGGGCGAGCAGGAGAGGGTCGGGACGCAGCCAGATCAGGAGGGTCAGTGCGGCCATGGCGAACGCCGCGCTGGAGACGAGGAACAGGCCGCTCAGCGGGGGCAGTGCGAGGGCGGTGGCGAGGTGTCCGGCGGGGGCGGTCAGGTTGGGGCCGACGACGCCGCCCAGCGTGGTGGCGACCAGGACGGTGGACAGGGCGCGGGCGCGGTGACGCGGGGCGGCGAGGTCGGCTCCGGCGTAGCGGGCCTGGAGGTTGGCGGCGGTGCCGGCGCCGTAGAGGAAGAGGGAGATGAACAGCAGGGCCGGGTTGTCGAGGGCGGCAGCGACGACGACTCCGGCACCGCCGATCGCGCCTGCGAGGTAGCCGGCGGCCAGGCCGGGGCGGCGCCCGCGGGTCTGCGAGACGCGGCCGATCGTGACCGCGGCGAGGGCGGAGCCTGCGGTGAGCAGGGCGCTGGGCAGCCCGGCCAGAGTGGTGGAGTGGAGCATGTCCTGAGCCAGCAGGGCGGCAACGGTGACGCCGGCCGCGAGTCCTACGCCGCTGAGGATCTGGGACGCCAGCAGGATGACCAGGATGCGCTTTTGCGTCTCGGGGAGCGAAGGGCCGGGAGGGGCCGGTGGGGCGTCTGCCGACACGCTGGGTGGCGTAGCCGCGGTGTGGGGCATGGTGTCTCCGTTACGAGCCCAATGGTTGTGGGCGGGCGTGGTGTTGGGGTGCCTTACATGGTCCTGTCCGGCCGCGAGCCAGGTGGCCCGTGCGAGCTGCCCGGGGCCGTCAGCGAGCGGACACGGGGACCGGTGTGCTCGGCAGGGTGTAGGCATCGGCGATCAGTTCGGTCGAGCGCAGAAGCGCCTGAGGGGTGTGGCCCACACTGGCGATCATGATCTCGTCGGGCCGAGCGGCCTCGTGCAAGCGGTCGAGGTGCGCGGTGACCCGGTCGGGCGCGCCGTGCAGGACGGTGTTGGTCCAGCGGTCGAGAACGTGCTGCTCCGAGGCGGTGTAGGGGTAGGAAGCCGCCTCGTCGGGGGTGGGTACGAGGTAGGACTTGCCGTGGAGCATGCGCATCATGCTGTGGGCGTAGCTGCGTGTCTGGCGCAGGGCCTCGTGCTCGTCGTCGGCGGCCATGACGGCGAAGCTGGCCAGTGCGTACGGCTCGGTGAGGACGGCCGAGGGGGTGAACCGGTCGCGGTAGAGCTGGAGCGCACCGGCCACCTGATCGGGAGAGAAGTGCGCGGCGAAGGCGAAGGGCAGGCCCAGGCGGGCGGCGAGCTGGGCGGAGTATCCGGAGGATCCCAGCAGCCAGACCGAGGGGCGGCCGGTCGTCTGCGGAAGACCGTTCTCCTTGTCCTGTCCCGGTCCGGGCACGGCGTGGACGCGCTCGCGGTAGGGGTGCTCTTCGGGGAAGTCGTCGTCGAGGAAGCGCAGCAGCTCGACGACCTGTTGCGGGAAGTCGTCGTCGTCGGAGCGGCCTCGTCGCAGGGCGGCGGCGGTGGCCTGGTTGGTGCCCGGGGCGCGGCCCAGACCGAGGTCGATCCGGTCTGGAGCGAGGGCCTGGAGCAGGCCGTACTGCTCGGCGACGATCAGTGAGGGGTGGTTGGGCAGCATCACTCCGCCCGCCCCGAGCCGCAGCCGCGTGGTGTGGGCGGTCAGTCGGGCCAGCAGGACGGCGGGGCTGGAGGACGAGACGCCGGGCATGGAGTGGTGTTCGGTCACCCAGTAGCGGGTGAAACCGCGCCTCTCGGCGAGTTCGGCCAGTGCGATGCTGCCGGACAGGGCGTCGGCGGCGCTGACGCCGCGGCCGGCCAAGGCGGTGTCGAGGACGGACAGCGGCGCGGGAGCGGAGCCGCGCGCCGTGCCCCTGATCGGGTCGTTCACGGGGATTCCTTCTGCGGTGCGCCGGCCTGGCGCGAGTGGCGGGGCCGGGGAAAGGACCGCCGCGGTGCACGCGTGGCGCGCCGCGGGGCCAGGGGCGTTCGGTGTCAGGCCAGTTCGACGCGGTCGATCAGTCCGGCGGTGGTGAAGGCGTCCACGAGCTGCTCGCAGCCCTCGGTGAAGTGGGCCCAGCTGTCGAAGTGGACCGGCACGATCCGGCGGGCGCCCAGGATGCGGGCGGCCTCGGCGGCTTGAGCGCTGTCGAGCGTGAGCAGCGCGCGGTCCAGGACGGGAGTGCGGACCGCGCCGGCGAACAGTACGGCGGTGTCCACCGGGCCCGACCGGTCGGCGATCTCACGGACCAGGGAGAGCTGGGCGTTGTCGCCGCTGACGTAGACGGTGGGCAGGCCGTCACCACTCAGGACGAAACCGACGACCTCGCCGACAACGGGTTCGAGGTCCGCGCGTGCTCCGGGCCCGTGCAGGGCCGGGACGCCGGTGACGGTGACCGTGCCGCCACCGGGGCGGTCGAGCTCGATGGACTCCCAGTCCTTCAAAGGGCGTGCGGTGCCGCCCAGCCGGCCCGCGCCACTGGGCGTGGTCAGGGTCAGGGGGACATCGGTGAGCAGGGCCCGGCCCGAGGCGTCGAGGTTGTCGTCGTGCTCGTCGTGCGACAGCAGCACCACATCGATACGGCCCAGATCAGCGGGCGTGGCGGAGGCGGGCGCGGTCTTGGCCAGGCCGGAGGGGTAGGTGCCGGGGGCGTCGAAGGTCGGGTCGGTCAGGAACCGCAGCCCGCCGTACTCGATGAGGGCGGTCGGACCGCCGAAGACACGGATGGGGACCTGCTCGCTGGACGCGCCGGTTGCTGCCATGACGAAATCACCTCACGGATAGATTGGCTTACATCCGTGACCATAGGCGTTTGTCACGGATAGAAGCAAGCTGTAGCGTGAGATACGTGAGTGAGACCGATACCGCCACCACCGTCGACGCAGCCGGCCCGGGGCTGCCCCCGGCACCGGGCGCTGAGCAATACCCCGCCCTCGACCTGGCCAACAGCGCCATTGCCCTGCCGGGCGGCCAGTTCCTCGATGTGTTGGGCACGCCCTCCGGCGCCAACCAGTGGCTGGTGGACCACAACCTGGCCCCCGCGGACGCCGGCATGCAGGAGATCTGCGCGGCACGTCTGCGCTCCCTGCGCGAGCAGGTACGCGCCCTGCTCGCCGCCCAGGTCGGCGGGCATCCGGCTCCCGCCACCGCGCTGGCGGCCGTCAACGACGCCCTCACGCGAGTGCCCACCGCCTCCCCGCTCGGCTGGGACTCGGTCCGCGGCATGCACCGCACCGCCCCGCACCCCATCGACCAGATCGTCGACCAGGCCCTCGGCATCCTCGCCGCCGACGCCGCCGACCTGCTCACCGGACCCGACGCCGAACGGCTGACGGCCTGCCCCTCCACCCCCTGCAACCGCTACCTGCTCCGCGCGGGGCGCCGCCACTGGTGCTCGGTGCGCTGCGGCGACCGCGCCCGCGCCGCCCGCGCCTACGCCCGCCGCACGCAGACCACCACCGACTGAGTCGAGCCACTCCCGCCCCGCCGCCGGTTCACCGGACCCGCGCCGGGGCGCGGTTTCGCACGACCTCAAGCCCCCGGCATGGACGGCCCAACTCGCCCTCCATCCGGTCGTTCCCCACGATCAACGAAGGACCATCGGCTCTCATGACGGCCACATTCACCCTGCTGACCACCGGTTACGACAGCCTCGACGCACGCAACGCGGACCGCGACGGCCGCGAGAAGCCGTGGCACGTCGCCTCGACCGTCTGCCTCCTGCGCGACGGCGACACGATCGTCGTCGTCGACCCCGGCATGGTCGAGGACCGCAAACTCATCCTGGGCCCGCTCGCCGCCGCCGGCGTAAGCCCCGAACAGGTGACCGACGTGGTCTTCAGCCACCACCACCCAGACCACACCCTCAACGCCGCCCTGTTCCCCAACGCGCGCGCCCACGACGTCTGGGCCGCCTACCACAACCACCTCTGGTACGACCGTCCCGCCGACGGGTACCAGCTCTCCCCCTCGATCCGCCTGATGGAAACGCCCGGCCACACTCCCCAGGACATCTCCACCGTCGCGGAAACCGCCGAAGGGACCGTCGTCCTCACCCACGCCTGGTGGAGCGTCCACGGCCCCGCCGAAGATCCCACCTCCGACGACCACGAGGGCCTGCGCGCCTCCCGCCGCAAGATCCTCGCCCTCAAGCCCGCCCTGATCGTCCCCGGCCACGGAGACCCCTTCGTCCCCGACGAGAGCACCCCCGTCTGAACCACGGAAGCCGGCCCCGGACCGGCCGGCTTCAATCCGCCGTCGCCTTCCGGTGCTTGCTCGCGGCGCCTGCTGGTGCCCTTCGTGATCATCTCGGTCGGCCGGCCCTCGCGGTTGCACGGCACACCGGGCCAGCCGGTGGGCGAGCGGGCCGGGTGCGCCTCTACAGCACAGGTTCAACACATATCAGCACGGGAAGCCCCGCGAAGACGTGAGAACTACGGAGGGGTGATTCCCTGGCCAGACCACCTGTAGCCCTCATTTCCCCAGGTCACAGCCCTACCCAGGGAAAACTCCTAAAGCGGGTGTCGCAGGTTCGAATCCTGCCGGGGGCACCAGTTCAGAAGGGGCCCACCTCCGGATTTTCGGAGGTGAGCCCTTCTGACATCCACGTCTGACATCAACGCGGGCGGTCACTGCCGCCCGCGTCCTCATCTGGTGTCGCAGACTCGCCACGGCAGCCGATCTTCAGGATGCGTCGGCGTAGGCGAGGTGGTCACCACAGACGGTGCACCGGAAGAGCATGGCGGTCATCCCCTCGCCCAGGCGGGTCAAGAGGCGCTCAACCTGGCTTTCGTCGTGGTGGCCATCGATGCGCAGGTCGGCACGCAGCTGGTCGAGAGCTTCGGGATGCTCCGCCAACTCGGTGTACCCGACTTCACCAACGAAGGCGCCCGCGTCGTGGCAGTGGACGAGCCAGTGCGGATCCTGCCAAGCGTGGAACCCAGGTGTGCGGCGGGTGACCTCGTACAACACGTCGTCGCTCACGCCGTCGAGCCCGTAGGAGTCGGTGAATTCACCCGCGAAACGATCAGCCGCGCTCCCGTCTGCAATGCACCAGGGGCAGAAGCGTCCGCTGACCTCTTGCGCGGAGTAGAAGGTTGCCGTGTAGATCCAGCCCGTGCTGCGGCCGCAGCAAGCACACGACTCTGCGGACGCGCGGATGGACCCGCTTGCCAGGGGTTCCGGGTGATACCGGAAGAAGGGCAGGTCGGTGCTCATCGCAGCTTCTTGATCTGCGCGTCGGTGGCCATGCCTACTGATCCCATGGAGGGCAGTCTGTCCGCAAGGAAGTTTGCGATCAAGCGGCGTCATCGAACTGCTGTCGGCCCGCCAGAAGGCCCCAGACCAATGACGGTCCGGGGCCCTTGATACCTACGTGCTTGAACTCCGTTGGTCACCGACGACCAGGGCGCCTCCGCAGCAGCCGGTCCATGTGGCTCATGGCCTCACGCTGCGTGTCCTGCACGACGTGCGTGTAGACGCCCATGGTGATGCTGATCTGTGAGTGCCCGAGGATCTCCATCACGACGCGAGGCGCGACTCCGGCCGCTGTGAGGAGCGTGGCGGTGCCGTGCCGGGCGTCGTGCAACCGAATGACGCGGAGGCCGGCGGACTCGGCGACGCGGGTAAAGGAGCGGTAGACGTTCCGCGGCTCGACCTGGCGGCCGGTCCGGGTGGTGAAGACGTAACCGGACTCCTGCCACTGCTCCCCCGCTTTGGCCCGTGCAGCCGCCTGCCGCATCCGGTGCCAGCGCAGGGGCGCGATACAGAGGGCAGGCAGCGGGACGGCCCGGCGACGGCGGCTCTTGGGATCGTCGTCGTAGAGGACGCCCCGACGGCGCTGCGTCTGCTGGCGGACGTAGAGAACGCGGCTGTCGAGATCGAGGTCCGACCAGCGCAGGCCGATGATCTCTCCCCGGCGGAGCCCCATGCCGATGGCGAGCACGAAGGCCGCGTACAGCGGGTCCATACGGGATGCCGCGAGGAAGTCGAGCGTCTCGTCGAGGGTCCACGGCTTCAGTTCACGATTGTCGGTGCGGGGCGGCTCGTCCAGCTTGGCGACGTTTCGCGTGATCAGTTCCTCGCGGCAGGCGGAGGACACCGAGGCGCTTGCCGGATGCCCTGCCGGTCGGCCTCTCCTCGCTCTACACTCCTCACCTTGCTGACGGTTGATCTGACCCGGGGAGCTGAGGTTGGCCGAGAGCAGTGAAGCCCAGAAGCTCGCGACATGGCTCGGGGTCGTGGTGTCGATCATCGCGGTGCTGGGGTTCTTCGGTATCGACAGGTTCGATGACCTGAAACGGGCGGTTGCCTCCCCGGAGCAGGCAAGGGCGTGCGAGAAGGCACGAGCCGCAACCAGCGACGCTGCCGAGGCGCCGCCGCTTCACGTGAATCCTGCGAAGTACTCTCCCCTTGCCCAGGCATTGAGGGAAGCGGCTGGGCTCACGGACGACAAGGAGCTCGGCAGACGGCTCCAGGTATCGGCCGACGCCTTCTCCGCTTACAGTCGGGCCCTCGTGGAGGGGGACACGAAAAGGGCTTGGGAAGCTCACGCGTGGGCGAAGCAGTCTCAGGAGAACTGGACTTCGCGCTGCGTGGCGAACGGCGTATAGCTGGGGAACTGGTTGGAGAAGGACCAGCCTCCGTCTTGCCTGAGTGCCCGACAGCTTACTGACGGGCCCCCTTCTGCTCGTCCTCACGCTGCCCCAAGGGCACCGAAGTGCGCAAGGAGCCGACAGAGGAGATCGACACGGACGCGTTCGAACCGATCTGCCGGCACCACGGCTCACCTACACCTGCCCGTCGGCGGCGGTCGCGCCCGGCGAGTCCTCCGTCCTCGATTTCGAGGTACGCGAGATCGCCGGCCGGCCGCGCGCCGGTTCGGGTGGGAACCCCGGGCCTGCGGGGTGCGTCCTCGTGGGCGTGACTGAATCGAGCAGCCTGCCCAGCCCTGACGACTGCTCGAGCCCTGGCGGCGGCTCGAGCGCAGACGAACGCTCTCCCGCTGACGAACGCTCTTCCGCTGACGGAAGCTCTCTTACTGACGAAAGCTCACTCCCCGACGGGCGCTCATTCTTGCGCGACGACTCGCGTATTGCCGATGTCTCAGAGACGGATGACGACGAAGCGTCTCCGCGGCCCGGCCCGTTGTGGCGCCATGCGTTGTGGGTGGTGGTCGTCACCGTCCTCGCGGTGGGGGTGGCCTGGGTCTCCGCGTCACACCGTCTCGGGCCCGACGAGTACGGGATTCCGCTCGCCGTCGAGGGGCAGACGTGGCCGTATGTGGGGGTCTGGGCCGCGGTCGGTCTGACGGGGGCGGCCATGCTGCGGGCTGTCGCCGCCAGGGTTCCGCTCGCGGGCCCGGAGGTGATCGCGATCGCGCCCACGTTCATGGGCGCCCGGCTGTCACTGGGCTGGCGGCCGGAGCCGCCGATGCTGGGTGCGATGGCCGCTGCGGCACTGGCGGTCGCGGTCATATGGTGTGCCATCGCACTGCGCAGCGGCTTCCGGGGCCGTGATGGCGTGCGGTGAGCTGCCGCCGGCGGGTGGGGGAGGGTGACGGGGACGGCCCCGTCACCGGTGGGTGACGGGGCCGGTGCGCGGGGGCGTCGGCCCGGTGCGCCGCCGTTACTCCCGGATGCCGATGCCCTGCACCGGTGGGGTGCGCAGAACGCGGCCGATGGGCAGCATCGTGGCGATCAGGGCGAGGGCGACGGTGCCGCCGACGATGGCGATCCAGCCGGCGGCCGGGACGTACGGGACGCGTTGTCCGGCGACGGCGTGGACGACCGAGGTGAGGGTGACGGCCGCGATCGCACCGCCGAGGGCGAGCGCCACGCCGAGCAGCCCGGCCTGTTCGGCGTGGACCATGCGTTTCACCTGGCCTCTGGTGACGCCGACCAGGCGCAGCAGGGACAGTTCCCTGGCCCGGGCGAGAGCCGCCATGATCAGGGTGTTGGCGGCGGCGAGTACCGCGTAGCCGACCAGGACGGCGATGAGCAGCTTGTTGAGCCAGCCGCTGATGGCCAGGTCCTGGGCGAGTTCGCCGGTGAGGGTGTCGGTGTCGGCCAGCGAGGCGGCGGGGTACCGGCCCGCGAGGTCGGTGAGGGCCTCGACCGTGCCGGCGTCGGCGTCCGGGGCGGTGCGGACGAGGATCCGGTCGTCGAGTCCGGTGACGGTGTGGCCGGCGAGGGCCGCGGTGTGGAGGGTGATGTCGCCGAAGCCCCAGCCGCGTTCGTACAGGGCGACGACCTTCAGGGTGACGGGGGTGCCGTCGCCCAGCCACAGTTCGGCCTTGTCACCGAGTTCCCAGCCCGCGGAGTCCGCCTGAGCGGTGGAGACCGCGACCGTGTCCTTCCTCAGGTCGGTGAGGCTGCCCGACCCCACCCGCAGGTCCAGGGTGTGTTCGACGCCCCGCGGGTCGATGCCCTGTGCGACGACGGCCTGGGCGCCCAGGTCGATCGGGACGACGACCGACGTACGCCGTACGCCCGTCGCGGCCCGCACGCCGGGGATGCGGCGGGCCTCTTCGGCGGTGGACGCGGGAAGGCCGGCGCCGCCGACGATCGCGTGCTGGGCGAGCGTGCCGTCACGGCTCTGGACGACCGTCTGACGCTGGAGGTTGTCCTGGAGGAACCAGACGGAACCGCCGAAGCCGACGGAGAGCACGAGCGCGGTGAGGACGGCGACCATGCCACGGGCGTTGGCGCGCATGTTCGCGGCGGCGAGGTAGCCGCTGCTGCCCCACACGGCCTTCAGGACGGGCCCGAGGAACCGGGCCGCGGCCTGGTTGATCCAGGGAGCGAGCAGAGCGACGGCCAGGACGAACATGTAGAGCATGCCCATGGCCGCGCCGAGGGCGGTCTGGCCGTCGGTGGCGCCGGTGAGACCGATCAGGGCGACGCCCCCGGCGAGGAAGGCCAGGCCGGTCACGACCCGTTTCCTGCTGCCGAGGCCGGTTTCGACGACGGCCTCGCCCAGCGCTTCGGTGGGGCGGATACGGGTGGTGCGCCGGGCCGCGATCCAGGCGGACCCCAGGGCCACCGCGGCGAGAGCGAGGGTGACCGCGGCGCCGGACAGCGGGCCGCCCCGCACGGTGAACGTCTCGGGGGCGAATCCTCGGGTGACGAGTTCGTCGCGGATCCATCCGGTGGCGACGAGTCCGAGAGGGACGCCGACCACCGCGGCCAGCAGTGCCAGCAGGCCGACCTCGCCGAGGATCATGCCCCGCACCTGGCCGGGGGTCGCGGCGATGGCGCGGAGCAGCGCGAGGTCGCGGCGGCGGTGCCGTACGGAGAGGCCGACGGTGGCGGCGACGACGAAGACGATGATCATTACGGCGTAACCGGCGAACGCCCCGCCTGCCTGGAGGGTGAAGTCCCGCGCGGCCCTGGCCTCGGGCTCTTCGGCCAGGCCCCGGTCGTCACCCGTGTAGGTCGTCGCCCCCGCCTTGTCGGTCACCTTCCGGATGCCGGCGAGGAGGGCGTCGCGGTCGGCGTCCGGTGCGGCGAGGACGCCGATGGCGTCGAAGCGACCCGGGCGCGGGTCGAGCCTGGCGGCGTGCGCGTCGGTGAAGAAGAGCGCCGCGTCGCCGGCGTCGGCGCTCGACGCGTCGCCGCCCTCCGGTTCGACGACCGCGCTGATCCGGTAGGAACGGCTCGCTCCGCCGGTGAGGATCTCCATGGAGTCGCCGGGGGTGAGGCCGGTGCCGGCGAGGAGGCGGGTGTCGACGGCGATCTCCCCGTCGGAGCGAGGCGGGGCTCCGTCCACCGTCCGGTACGGGGCGAGGGCGGCGCTGGCCCAGCCGTGGCCGGTGACCGCGAGGCCCGGTGCCCGCACGGCGGTGACGGCGAGGGAACGGTCGCCGACGGCTCGCTCCACGCCGGGCACCGCCGCGAGTTCGCCGGCCAGCGCGGTCGGAACGCTGCCGCGTTCGGGCAGCGCGATGACGGTCTTCTCGGTCTCGCCGAACATCTCGGTGGACACGGTCAGGTCCCGGTCGGCGACGACGGCGACCGTCTTCTCGTACCGCTGCGGCTGACCGTGGTAGCGCCAGCCGGACTCCACGAGCATCGCGCACGCCATGAGGACGGCGACACCGGCGGCGAGGGCGACGAACGTCGCCACGAAGCTGCCCTTGCGGTGGCGCAGCATCTGCGCGGCCAGGGTGAGCACGGTTCAGCCCTCCCGGCGCACGGCGGGCTGCGCGGCGTACGGGGCGATGTACGAGGCGGTGGGCTGCCCGGCGTACGGGGCGGCGTACGGGTTTTCGGACCGGGCGGCGGACTGGGCGGCGGGCTGGTGGCCGCCGAGGTGCGCGAGGTGTTCGGCGATCCGCTCGGCGCCGGGCTGCGGCATGTCCTGCACGACCCGCCCGTCGGCGAGTACGACGACCCGGTCCGCGTAGGAGGCGGCGACCGGGTCGTGGGTCACCATGACGACGGTCTGCCCGGCCTGGTCGACCACCGACCGCAGCAGCGACAGGACTTCGGCCGCGGTGCGGGTGTCGAGGGCGCCGGTGGGCTCGTCGCAGAAGATCACCTCGGGGCGGGTGACCAGCGCCCGTGCGATCGCGACCCGCTGCTGCTGACCGCCGGACAGCTGCGCGGGCCGGTGCCGCAGCCGCTCGCCCAGCCCGACCCGGGCGACGACCTCGGCGACCCACGCCGGATCCGGCCGCTGCCCGGACAGCCGGGAGGGCAGCAGGATGTTCTGTTCGACGTTCAGGGCGCCGACGAGGTTGAACGCCTGGAACACGAAGCCGATCCGGCTGCGGCGCAGTTCGGTCAGCCGCTTCTCCGACATCGTCGCCAGGTCGGTGGACCCGATCCGGACCGTCCCGGCGTCGGGGCGGTCCAGGCCCGCCGCGCAGTGCAGCAGCGTGCTCTTGCCGGAGCCGGAGGGTCCCATCACCGCGGTCGCCGTGCCCCGCACGAAGCGGAGGTCCACGTCGTTCAACGCCACCACCGGCTGATCACCACCGTACGTCTTCCGTACGCGTTCGAGGCTGACGGCGAGGTCGGCCGAGGTCACTGACATGGTGGAAACGCCTTCCGGGGCAAGCGCGGAGCAGGACAACTCGACGCTAGGACCGCCGGCCGCGTGAACCCATCCCGCCTGCGACCCGGTCCGAGGTAGCGCAGGCACTACCTCGGGCACTCGGGCACTCGGGCACTCGGGCAACCGTGGTCACGTTGCCGGCGCTTCCGCGGAGCGGGTCCTTACGGCCCGCTCACGCCGCCGGGGCGGCGGCGCCTCCACCGGCGTGCCCCTGGTACCGCAGCAGCAGCATCGCCGCGTCGTCGTGGTGCGGACCGGCCGCGTGCCGCACCAGGTCCTCTCGGAGCGCGTCCAGGGCGCGGTGGACGTCGGGTTCCTTCAGGAGGTGGGCGCGTTCGGCGAGCGGGTAGAAGCCGCCCTCCTCGTCCCGGGCCTCCGTGACCCCGTCGGTGTAGAGAAGCAGCTGGTCACCGGGGATGAAGGACACTGGGAACGGCTCCGGTCCGGGGCCGCCGTGCGCGGCCAGGCCCAGCGGCAGGGCGTAGGCGGGCGGCTCCGGGAAGTCGGCGGTGCCGTCCGGGTGGACGACCATCGGGGCCGGGTGGCCGTAGTTGAGGAGGACGACCTGGTGGTCGTAGCCGATCTCGGCGAGGATCGCGGTCACGAACTTCTCGTCCTCCAGCTCGCGGGCGACGCTGCGTTCGAGCCGCTCACCGAGCTTGACCAGGTCCTTCTCGTCGTACGCCGCCTCCCTGAAGGCACCGAGGACCCTGGCCGCGGTCTCCACCGCCGCCAGGCCCTTGCCCTGCACGTCGCCCACGATCACCCGGACGCCGTGCGGGGAGGCCACCACCTCGTACAGGTCGCCGCCGATCCGGGCCTCGGCGAGCGCCGAGGTGTACGAGACGGCCGCGTGCAGCGGGCCTGCGGTCAGCGGCACCGGACGCAGCAGCACCCGCTGGGCCGCCTCCGCGATCGACCGCACGTTGGCCAGCTCCGCCTCCCGGCGCGAACGCATCACGGCCGCCGCGATCCCTACGCCGGTCACCCCGGCCACCGACGCCATGGCGGTGAAGCCGCGGGGGCGGTCGAAGAGCCCGTTGAACAGGCCGAGGCCCACGCAGAGCAGCAGCGCGACCAGTCCGATCACCGCCGTACGCCGCCAGCCGCCGACCAGGCCGGCGAACGCCGGTCCCAGCGACACCAGGGGCAGAAGACCCACGTCCGGTCCGGCCGTGACGTCCACCAAGGCGACCACCGTCATGGCCGCCACGGGCATCCAGGACAGCATCGTGGAACTGGATGGCGACTTCTTCACGGTCATGACTACTCCGGTGTCGCAGCGCTCAAGAGCCGCCTTCTCCCTGTTCTCAGGCGTCCCTCCCCAGTCTCTTAGACTATGCAACGGTTTGCTGGCGCAGGAGTGGCCGGGCGGTCCTTAACCCAATCGAGGCCGGCGGACGCGCCGGCCGGCGCCCGCCGGCTGCGCCTGGACCGGCTACGACGGGCGTCAGGCCGCCGCCCGTGCCGCCCGCCTCGGCAGCAGGCCGCCGTCGGCCGCGTTCCGCCGGCTCGCCACGGTCAGCGTGAGCGTCACCACGAGTGAGCCGGCCGCCATCACGGTCATCGCCGTCGCCGGCGAGCTGAACTGGGCGACCGTGCCCGCCAGGGCCGCGGCGACGCCCTGCGTCGTGAGCATCCCGGCGGAGTGCAGCCCGAGGGCGTGCCCGGCGAGTTCGCCCGGCGTCAGGGCGACCAGGCGCTCCTGCTGCACCAGGCTCGCGCCGAAGCCGACGGAGGCGAGGGCGACCAGCACGGCCGTCAGCGGCAGCGGCGGGCGCAGGAAGAGGACGAGGTACGGCGCGGCCAGCAGCACCAGCAGTGGGATGCCGAGGCGGGGGCGCAGCCTGACCGGCGACAGGCGCCCGACCGCCACGTCCCCGGCCAGCATGCCCAGCGCCGCGCAGGCGAACAGCGTGCCCGCGGCGCCGGGGTCGTAGGAGACGTACAGCGACTCGCAGCCGACGACGAGGCCGTTGGGGAGCCACAGGGCGAGGTAGACGTGCCTGCGTGGTGCGGAGCGCCACAGCAGGGCGTTGGTGCGGTGGGTGGCGGCCACGGAGGGGCGGCCGGAGGCACGCGGCGGGCGGCGGGTCAGCCGGAGGGCGAGGCAGGCCGCGGTGCCGTAGAGGCCGGCCGCGAGCAGCAGGCACAGGCGGGGCGCGAGCAGGGTCAGCAGGGCGCCGCCGGCCGCGTACCCGGTGATCTGCATGATGCCGCTCATCATGTTGAAGAGCGAACGCCCGGCCAGGTAGCCGCCCTTGCCGTCCCCGTTCCTGCCTTCCCTGTCCTTGCCGTCCTCGTTCCTGCCGTCCTCGCTCCTGCCGTCCCCGGCGAGGATCTCGTTCAGCAGGCCCCAGCGCACCCCGCCGCCGAGCGAGGCGATCAGGCCCTCGGCGAGGACGATGGCGAACATCGCCCAGAGCGGCAGGCCGGGCAGTGCGAGGGCCGCGGTGGCGGCGGCGAACGCGAGCGAGAGGCCCGCCAGCGTCGCGCGCGGCGCCAGTCGGTCGGCGCCGGAGAGGAACAACGTGGCGCCCACCACCTGTGCCAGTGCCGGGCCGAACATGCTCACCGCGGACAGCAGCGGTGAGTTCGTCGCCCGGAACACCAGTGTGCCGAGTGCCAGGCCGCTCACCGTCTGAGCGGCGATGCCCGCCGAGGTGGAGAGGAAGAGGGCGCTGAACTCCGGGGTGCGGAAGAGGTCCGCGTAGCTCTTGCGGCTGGTGTCTGGCATGCGGGGAGTCTGGAGCGGGCCGGGTACCGGCCGTTATTGTTTCGCGCGGACGCGAAAGGTGGGGGCGGCCCGCGCGGCGCGTGTGGACCGAGGGGGGCGGGGCGGTGTGGGCTGGTGGCAGATCAGCGCCGACACGCTCGCCCGCAGCCGTTTCGTCCTCTCGCCGCTCGCCGAGACCTTCGCCTGCCTGAAACTCCTGCACGCCGAGGTGGCCGGGCACCCGGGCGAACGGGCCTGGCTGGACACCCACCTGCCCGCCTACCGGAGCCGACTGGCGGGCGATCCGGTGACCGCGCTGCTCGTCCGGTCGGGGGTCGGCCGGGAGTGGATCGCCGACTTCCTCACACCCACCCCGCGCGAGGACGAGACCTTCGAGGAGGGCGTCGCGCGGATCCGGGCGGTCCGCCCCGGCCGGGCTCGGGCGGATCTGCGCGTCTCCCTCGCCGGCCGCCCGCTCCCCGCCGCGCTGGACCGCGACGACCTGACCGAACGCGCCGCCGCGCTGTTGGAGTACGTCTGGTCCGAGGCCGTACGGCCGGACTGGGACCGGCGCCGCCGGGTCCTGGAGGCCGATGTCGTCGCGCGGATCGCGCAGGTGAGCCGGGGAGGCTGGGCGGCCGTGCTGGACGCCCTGCGGCCGGGCACGCGCTGGCTCGGCGACAGCCGGCTCCAGATCAACCTGAACGCGTACCCGCCGCGCGAGCTCGCCGGGGCCGAGCTGGTTCTCGTACCGATCACCCCGCAGCGGCACGGCTGGGTGTCGTGGGAGGAAGCCGAGCGGTACGCGGTCGTCTATCCGTGCGCGGGTGTCCTCGCGGACGACGGTGCCCGGACCGTGCCCGCGGCTCTGGGCGCGCTGCTCGGGCCGGCCCGGGCGGGCGTGCTGGTCCTGCTCGGCGACCCTATGAGCACCAGTCAGCTGGTCGGCGTGACCGGGCAGGGCCTCGGCTCGGTCGGGCGGCATCTGCGGGTGCTGCTGGACGCGGGGCTGGTGGAGCGGCGGCGGGCGGGCCGGTCGGTGCTGTACTCGCGGACCGCGGCCGGGGAGGTGCTCGTCGAGGCGGGCGAGCGGGGGCGTGACAGGGCCGGGGCGTGACAGGGCCGGGGCGTGACAGGGCCGGGGCGTGACAGGGCCGGGGCCTGAGGCAGTGGGGTTGACGTACGGGCGGGGCGCGGCGAGTGGCGGGGCATCGCCGGCTCGGCGGGCGGCGGTACGGCCGCGGTGGACGGCGGGACGGCCGCGGTGGACAGGCGGTACGGCCGCGGTGGACAGGCGGTACGGCCGCGGTGGACAGGCGGCGCGGGCGCGGTGGACAGGCGGCGCGGGCGGGGTGCGCGGTGGCCGACGGGCGGGGTGCGACGCGGTGGGGCGGGCCGCGGTGGGTGCTGCGGGACATTGGGGCGCTGGGCGGGCGGCAGGGCATCGTGGGCGCGGTGCGGCGGG